>NZ_CP172346.1:370000-5170000 GCF_044336245.1 Schlesneria sphaerica
GAGCGGATGATGACCGAAGAGCACTCTGCCTGATCCGCCCGCCGGGTCACCATGCCCTGGCAGACGACGCGATGGGATTTTGCCTGTTCAACAATATCGCCCTGGCGGCGGACCACGCGATCAAGCAGCACCACCTGAATCGCGTTCTTGTCGTCGATTGGGACGTGCATCACGGCAACGGAACGCAGGACATCTTCTATCAGAGGGATGACGTCTGGTTTCTCTCCGCTCATCGCTCGCCATTTTACCCCGGCACGGGTCAGAAGGACGAAACCGGAACCGGCAAAGGCCTGGGAGCCACATTCAACCTGCCACTTCCGTTTGGAACCTCCCGCAAACACTATCTCAGCGGCTTCGAGTCGTTGTTGAACGACGCCGCGAAACGATGTCGCCCGGAGCTGATCCTGGTGAGTGCCGGTTTTGACGCGCACACCCTTGACCCGATCGGGTCACTGGGACTGGAGACAGAAGACTTCCAGGCACTGACAAAAATGGTCATCGACGTCGCAGAGACCTACAGCGGCGGACGTCTTGTGAGCTGTCTCGAGGGGGGCTACCACATTCAGAAGCTGGCAGAGTGCGTATCCGTACACCTGAAGACACTTCTGGAGTTCAAGACCGCATAGAGAAAACCAGCGCGACGGAACCAGACGAAGCGACCGAAGGAAAGCTCCGCCGTGTGATGACTCCAGCGAGAACTGCAGCCCGATCCCACCCCCAAGACGGTGAGCCCCCGCAAACCGACCTGCCACAGAGAAACAAGCGCCGCATGAAAAGACGGATTTCTGCCTGCCCTCACCATACGGCGAGGTACAGCCGGAAATCCGTCTCGATCAACACGAAGGCCTTGCGGCGAGGGAACGACGCCAGCGCGGGCTGAGTACCGATACAGCCAGCCCGCGGTTTGAGCGACATCCCGGACTTACCTTGGCGATTGCGCCCGCACCATCGCCACTTCGGCCGTGTTCGCCGAAATGGACGACTTTTTTGCAGGCGACTGCCGTCTGGCAAGTTGCGTCGAGCTGCGTTGCTCTTGAAGACTGAATTCCGGATCAAGCGAAGGGGCAGCCCCTCGATTAAGGCGATGCAGGCGCGATGGTTTCAGATCGTGCCAGAAGCTCGCACAGCCCAGATTCATCAACAGAGAACCCGCAAGGGCGCACGACATGATCGTTCGAGACGAAATCATCGTCGGGAACCTCCAACAGTAAAGGCGATCGTGACATGGTCCAGGGAGAGGTCGGAACGATAACCCAGAGTCGAATTCTCGCCAAGAGGAGTTTGGCGTCTGATTTGCAAGGCGAAACGGAATCCTTCGGACATTCTCCGCTCCGACAGCCACTGGGCCAGACTGTCCTCTCTCTATTAATTGTGAATCAATTGTGATTGAGCGGTCACTTCGCCGCGAACGGCAGGCAAAGAGCCTGTGAGAATGAGAAAAACGCTGATCAGTGACAGGGAACGCAGTCTGGTCAGCAGGTCGTGATCAGGAAAGGATTGCGAGTAAGCGTTTTCTACTGGACGAGCGACGTTCGCACATCACATAAGTTGTTCCCCCCTTTTGAAAAGTGAGCCGCAATGGAATACTATTGCAGCCCAAGCCACGCTTGCCAGAAGGACCTGACTGTCCGTCGCACGGACCGGGGCGTGAGACTTTCCACTCGCAAAACAGTTACGCCACTCGGGCTAACTCAAGAGAGATATTGCATGACGACAGAACGCACCTATCAACTTCCGCCGCTCGGGCAAAATCCATCAACGACGGCTCAGGGGACGACTCCTGGCAGTTTTGCGTTAAAGCCTGCATTAAAACCTGGTCGCGCAGGGGCTCTGACGTTTGCGTCGCCAGACACACCGGGAATGCCCGCTCCGTCTGAGAAAACGGCCTGGGACTTCATGCCGCTGGACTGGAAACTCAAATCGGGATACGGTCGTGACGCCGGGCAGCAGTCCCACGAACAGGCGGACGCCTGGGAGCCCCCGGCTGGTTTTCAGCCTGTCACCCAGCTCGAGTTTGCTCGCCGGGGAATCGTCACTCCAGAGATGACGCGAGTTGCCGAACGTGAACCGCATCTGACACCCGAGCAGGTGCGCGATGAAGTCGCTGCTGGGCGGATGGTGATCCCTGCGAACAAGGTTCACCTGCAGTACAAACTCGATCCCATGGCAATCGGACGGGCGTCAAAAACCAAAGTGAACGCCAACATGGGTGCTTCGCCGGTTTCATCGAGCACGGATGAAGAAGTCGAAAAGCTGAAATGGGCCGAACGCTGGGGGGCGGACACCGTCATGGACCTGTCGACGGGGGGCGATCTGAACGCCTGCCGCGACGCCATCGTCCGCAACAGCACGGTTCCAATCGGCACGGTCCCCATCTATTCGATGATCATCGGACGGCGAATCGAACAACTGACACCGGAAATCATTCTTGAGTCCCTCAAGGAGCAGGCCGCACAAGGGGTCGATTACTTCACGATTCACGCCGGTGTGCAGCGCGAGCACCTGCCATTCATCAAGAAGCGACTGATCGGGATCGTCAGTCGTGGTGGATCCCTCCTGGCGAAGTGGATGCTGGTGCACGGCAAGCAGAACCCGATGTACGATCACTGGGAATCGATCTGCGATATCATGCGTGAGTATGATGTCACGTTCTCAATTGGTGACGGATTGCGTCCGGGTGGATTGGCGGACGCTACAGATCAGGCGCAACTGGCTGAACTGGTGACATTGGGCGAGCTGACCGAGCGTGCCTGGCGGAAAGGGGTTCAGGTCATGGTTGAAGGTCCGGGACATGTCCCCTTCGACCAGATCGAATTCAACATGAAGCTTCAGCGACAACTCTGTCACGGTGCTCCGTTCTACGTGCTGGGCCCGCTGGTGACCGATATCTTCCCCGGGTACGACCACATCACCAGTTGTATTGGTGCCACGGCCGCGGGGTACCACGGCGCTGCAATGCTCTGTTACGTCACACCGAAAGAGCACCTTGGACTGCCGAAAAAAGACGACGTCAAACAAGGCTGTATCGCTTATAAGATTGCTGCCCACGCCGCAGACGTGGCATTGGGGATCCCCGGATCTCGCGATCGTGACGACGAATTGACCAAGGCACGAGCGGCACTGAACTGGGAGAAACACTTCGAATTGAGTTTCGATCCCGATACAGCACGGGCCTACCACGACGAGGATCTCGACGTCGACACCGATTTCTGTGCCATGTGCGGTCACGACTGGTGCAGTGTCCGCATTAGTAAGGAAATCGTTGAATTCTCGTCCGGCAAGGACGAACAGTACAAGTGGGAAAAGGCGAAAGTGACTGCGGCGCTCTCACCAGAGCAACAGGAGATTCTGGCCAAGCGAGGGGTTCTGTCGCCCGATGAAATCCACCGCTTGGCTGCGAAGACCAAGAAGGTGATGACGCCGCCAGCAGCAGACAAGGCTTCCTGCCACAGCGACTTCGTCGATGCGAACGTTGCCCGTGACTTGCAGAACAAAAAGTCTGATCTGGTGGAACTGACTATCCCACAGGGATAACTCATTCTAGCTGACGGCGTTTTTTGGCTTACAGTCTTGTGCTGAAAGTGAGTCTATGACGTTCAGAATCGGGTCGTTCGTACTGCTGGGAATTCTGGTTTCGATGATACCGGTGAGGGCTGCGGATTTCCCGGCCTTCGAAGCTCTGCCTGCAAGGGCAGAGCTTCCTGATCCGCTCGAAATGCTGGACGGGACCAAGATCACGTCCGCAACGGACTGGAACAGCAAGCGACGACCTGAGCTGAAGGAATTGTTCCAGCACTATATGTACGGCTATCTCCCTGCCAGGCCGCAGAAGTGGGTGGTCGAAGAAGTTCGCTTCACTGATCCGGCATTTCTGGACGGGAAAGCGACCATCAGCGAAAGCCGGTTGGCGTTTTTCGGTCCCGACCTGAAGCATCGATTGCATGTGATACTGGTGCTGCCGAATAACGTCCCCGCGGGAACGAAAGTCCCCGTGTTCGTGGGGATGAACTTTTGCGGAAATCACGCAGTCACTCACCATCCCAAGGTGCATGTCCCCGAGGCATGGGTTTATCGTTCCTGCAGCGGCTCAGAAAACGAACGAGCCACCGAACAGGGGCGGGGCGGCCAGACTCAGGTCTGGAATCTGGATCTGATCATCGACCGAGGATACGGCTTCGCCGGCTTCTATAGCGGCGATATTGATCCGGATACCGCGGACTTCGCCGACGGAATTCAACCCTCGTTTTATGACAAGGGGCAGACATCGCCGAAACCGACGGATGCCGGGACGATTGCCGCCTGGGCCTGGGGATACCATCGGGTGGTGGACTTCCTGCTGGAAAAACATCGTGACAAAATCGACGATCGGCGAATCGCCGTCGTAGGACATTCACGCAACGGCAAGACGTCAGTGCTCGCAGCCGCGATGGACGAACGAATCGCCCTGGCAATTCCTCATCAGGCAGGATGTGGGGGAACGGCTCCCGATCGAGTTGACATCGACCGGAAAGATGTCGAAACCATTCGACGAATCAATACGTCATTTCCACACTGGTTCTGCGACAATTTTCCGCTCTTCAATGAACGGCCGGACAAGCTTCCGTTTGACCAGCACTGCCTGGCCGCGCTCTGTGCTCCCCGTCCCGTGCTGTACTCCAACGCGGTTGAGGACCAGTGGGCCAATCCTGATGGTCAGTTCGAGATGCTGAAAGCGGCTCATCCCGTCTATCAATTGCTCAACTCAGAGGGACTCCGCGTCAGCAAAAAGCCGGAACTGCGCACTCTTGTCGATAGCCCGCTGGGCTACTACATCCGTCCCGGAAAGCACGAGATGAACCGTGAAGACTGGGGCATCTTCCTGGATTTTGCGGATCGCCATTTTCACCAGCCCTGATAGAAGACATGGACGGTGCCGAACGAATTGCACTCTGTACGGCAACCCAAGCCGTCGGCAGACACTTTCGCGCGGGCATCTCCTCCGAACACCGAGAGTTCGGAGTGGGCCTGTCGTTCAACGTAAGGGGGGGGACTGGATGCAGGCACATGTCGCGAGAGTGACCATTTTTCCGGTGAAGTCCTGTGATGGCAGGAGTTACGACTCAGCAACGGTGCTGGCCAGCGGCGCGCTGCAGCACGATCGCCAATTCGCCCTCGTCGACTCATCTGACCGGTTCATGACGGCGAAACGAACGCCACTCATGCACCGACTGCGACTGCAGGTTGACCCGCTGAAGCGGACGTTCGACGTCTCTCAACGCGATGGGAGTTTTCCACTTTCCGGTGAACTGGATCAGCAGGGTGAGCAACTGTCGGACTGGTTAACCGAGTACTTCTCACAGGACATCTCGATTGTCGAGAACGACACCACCGGCTTTCCCGACGACACCGACTCCAATGGACCAACCATTGTGAGTACGGCGACATTAAATGTCGTGTCAGAGTGGTTTGGGGGACTTCCATTGGACGAGGTCCGCAACCGGTTTCGAGCCAGTATTGAAATTGATGGTGTAGAACCGTTCTGGGAAGACAGGCTCGTCCTGCGCGAAGGCGAAGTCCAGCCATTTCTAATGGGCGACGTCCTGTTCGGCGGAACCAACCCCTGTCAGCGGTGCGTGGTCCCGACGCGCGATTCGCAGTCAGGAACCGTGACGCCTCCCGCATTTGCCGTCACATTCGGCAAGCAGCGCGAGGCGACACTTCCTGCCTGGGCCACGCGAGAGCGATACGATCATTTTTATCGGCTCGCGACCAACACCCGCTTGCTGAACCTGGGCTCAGGACGAATCCGCGTGGGTGATCCGGTCAGACTTGTAGACGCCTGACTCGGTTCGAACCGCGACGGACAGCAAATGGCCGAAAGATCCCCTGCCCGGTCGAACGGGATCTCTCGGCCATGATTTCAGACGAACAGCGCGCGTCAGCCTTTCCTGCTGACGAGTTGCCCTTCTTCGAGTTCATAATGGCGTGGAAAGCGATTGGCGAGTTCGAGGCTATGAGTCACACAGACCAGCAGCGTGTTCTGCTCGCGATTGAGATCCAGGAGGAGTGACCCGACGCTCGCCGCCGTCGTTCGGTCGAGGTTACCCGTTGGCTCATCGGCCAAAAGCAGAACGGGTTCATTGATGAGTGCTCTGCAGACCGCAACGCGCTGTCGTTCCCCTCCCGAGAGTTGTGCGGGACGATGCGTCAATCGGTCGGCCAGTCCCACACGATCGAGCAGTTTGCGGGCTCTCTCGGTAGCGGCATCGTCAGCCCCTTTGCCCGCGAGAGTTGGAATCAGCACATTTTCCAGAACGGAACACTGTGGAAGCAGGTGATGATCCTGAAAAATGAAGCCGACTTGCGAGTTCCGGAAGCGGGCCTGCTCCATTTCCGACAGATTCACCGCCTGTTGTCCGTTCAATTCCACGCGACCCGACGTCGGCGAATCGAGTGCGCCGAGAATATAGAGGAGCGTGCTTTTGCCAGAGCCAGAGGGCCCCGTAATTGCCAGCGCGTCCCCCCGTTCCATCTGGAGATTGACTCCGCGGAGAATCGACAGCGACCCCTCGGGAGTGGGATAGCTTTTCGTCAATTGTTCGACGATGAGAGTCGACGAGCTGGAAGTCATAGGGCTTCATTTCCTGGGTTATACGCGGGGGCAAAGTTCTGATTTCTCGGGAAGATCCGCCACGCGTTCCGGCGGACGCTCAGGAGCGGCAGATTCGGGATGCCGGATCGATGTCGGTACTTTCTGAACTCTGCCATGCACAGACTCTGAACTGTCAGACAACTCTTTTTCGCTCGGCCTCGACAAGGCTACGATCACTTTCGCGACGGGTGGAATCGAGTGCGAACATCTTCGGCACAAGTCCGCTGCATTTCCAGTGACTCACTTCCACCAGAAACAAATCCCGATCACAATAACATTCCCTTATCCATCCGTGGCTGACAACTGTAGGAATCAAGATGACAACTCATCGCGCTGACACGTCGACCAATCGTCGAAGTTTTCTCCGTCGCTCCCTGGCCGGCGCGGCGAGTCTTGCCGGCATCGGAGCACTCTCGAAGGGGAACTCGCTACGAGGAGCCGAACCGATACAGCGGAACGGCAAGTCGCACATGAAGCTGAGTCTCGCGGCCTACTCGTTCAGTAAGGTTCTTGTGAATCGAGGAACGCCTGAGCAACTGGCGGCGGCAAAATTCGATCTGGAACGATTCATCGATTACTGTGCCGATCATGACGTCGACGGAGCCGAGCTGACGGCGTACTTCTTTCCCAAAGTCATCACGCCAGATTACCTCAACAGTCTGAAACAGCGGACGTTCCGCCTGGGTCTGGATATTTCCGGGACGGCGATTGGAAATGATTTCTGTCTGCCTGACGGTGAGGCGCGCGAGCAGAATCTGCAAATGTGTCGGGAATGGATTGATCATTCGGCAGCACTGGGGGCCCCCGTCATCCGGATTTTTGCTGGGAATGTCCCCAAAGGGGAAACGGAAGAGGCTGCGCGGGAACGCTGCATCGACGGCATCAATCGCTCACTGGAATACGCAGCCACCAAAGGAGTCTGCCTGGCGCTGGAAAACCATGGGGGCATCACGGCGACCCCCGAGCAGATGCTGAAAATTATTCAGGGTGTAAAACCATCCCCCTGGTTCGGGGTCAACTTTGACAGCGGCAACTTTGCAACGAAAGACCCGTACGGCGACCTGGAAAAGATCGCTCCTTATGCCATCAATGCTCAGGTGAAAGTCGACGTCTTCCCCGACGGAAAGTCACAGCCGACTGACCTGGCCCGCGTGGTGAAAATTCTGAAAGCAGCGCACTACCGTGGTTTTCTTGTCCTCGAGTATGAATCGACAGAGGACCCGTTCGTCGCTGTCCCGAAACACTTAAAACAACTGCGGGAATTGATCTCGTAAACAGTAGTCAGGAGACATCCACGTTAGCGACAGCCCCGATTGCCAAAATGGGAAACTCTTCCTCAGGCACTTCGACGATCTGGCGAGGGACCGTCGGGTTCCTCGCCCTTACGAAGGTTCATCTATGTCCCGGTCAGCTCCAGTGCCCCACAGGTCACTTTCCTGGTTCATCTTGCTGGCGGGGTCGCTGGCGGTCTCGGCCCTGACCGTCGCCGCTGAGGAGCCGGGAGGCGCAGCAGTTCCCCCCAACCGATTGACATCGAACAGAGAGCTCGAGGACCGGCTGACACCTCTCCTCCAGAAACACAACGTTCCAGGAATCGTGGGGGGGGTGATCGAGAATGGTCAGCTAACCGCGGTGGCCAGTGTCGGACTCCGTAAAGCGGGATCGCCGGAACCGATCACGATCAATGACAAGCTGCATCTGGGCTCGAACACCAAGGCGATGACGGCAACCCTGCTGGCCCGACTCGTGGAAGAGAAACGGATGACCTGGGAATCGACCATCGGTGATATTTTTTCCGATCTGAAGCCAGCTCCCCATCCCGACTATCGCAACGTCACCGTGATTCAGCTTCTCAGTCATCGCGCAGGACTGCCAGCCAATACTGCCTGGTGGTCGCTCGGGAAAGGCTCACGGGTCCAGCAGCGTCAGCGTCTGCTGGAAACAATCCTCGTTGAACCCCCGCTGCATCCCCCCGACAGCAAATTCCTTTACTCCAATGTCGGCTACGTGATCGCTGGTCACATGGCAGAAAAAGTCACGGGAAAATCCTGGGAAGACCTGATGGTCGAATATCTCTTCAAGCCGCTGAAGATGCCGTCGGCCGGTTTCGGCATCCCGGGTTCCATCGGAAAGGTCGATCAACCGTGGGGGCATCAGATCACGGACGGAAAAGAGAAGGCGTTGCAAATTGACAATGCCCCGGCATTGGGGCCTGCCGGGACTGTTCATTGCTCGCTCCCTGACTGGTCACATTTTGTGGGCATGCATCTGGAAGGTGCACGAGGTACCAGCCAATTTCTGACGCCCGGATCGTTTCAAGTTTTGCACACTCCGGTGAGCGGCGACGAGTTTGCATGTGGCTGGGTGGTGACCGATCGGAAATGGGCGAATGGAACGGTGCTCACTCACACGGGAAGCAACACCATCTGGTTCGCGATGGCGTGGATCGCTCCGGAACTGAACGCCGCCTTCCTGGCCGTGGTCAACCACGGAGATGAGTCCGGTCGCAGTGCGTGCGACGCCGCAGTCGTGGAACTAATCGGGTACCACAAAGATCAGGTCAATCGGCGCGTTCCAAGTGCGGACCAGTAGACTGTCGCAAGGATTTCTGCTGGCGACGACCAGGCCGCCAGAGTCAGGCTCTTACGCGAAAACACTCATCTTGACCGGATTTCGATCAAGTTTATACTCCGCGCATGCGTTACGCCCCGCTGACGATGTGCCTGGTGTTCCTGGCGGCTGCTTCCGTCACAGCGGCCCCGTGGAGTCGCCTGACAAGCAGTATTTCGCGGCGACTCGGACAGGATCGTTCGACCGCTTCCCGCTGGGTCGAAGAACGAGACCTCGACCCGTACCTCATTCGATCCGAATTTCCGCTCGGCGACGTGCAGGAACTGGTCGCGGATCTGGGAGATCTTCAGGCTGATCTGGAGTCGATACTGCGGCTCGAATGTGAGCCGCGTCCCATCCAGGTCTATTTGTTTTCCAGCAAACGCAGCTATGACCAGTATCTGCGAATTCGGGTCCCTGAAGGAGTCAACCGGCAGGCGCTTTACGTTCCTGGAACCGATGCGGGACGCGTTTACGCCTATCGTCAGAGTGAACTCGACATCGATGTCCGTCATGAGACGACCCACGCGTTGCTGCACAACGCCTTACCTTACGTGCCGATCTGGATTGACGAAGGGCTTGCGGAGTACTTCGAGGTTCCGGCCGCCTCACGCGTCAAAGGCCATCGGCACCGAAAAGAGCTGCGTGACGCAATCCGCTTCTCACGCTGGAAACCCAATATTGAAGGATTGGAAGCCAAGCGGAAGCTGATGGACATGAATGCCAATGACTATCGAGACTCGTGGGGCATCGTCCATTTCATGCTGCATGGTCCCGCCGAAGCCCGGGAAGCGCTTTACACGTATTTCGAAGAGATCCAGTCGGGAGCGGCACCGACACCGCTGAGCCAGCATCTCAAGCAGCGGATCCCGAATCTCAGTCAGGCAATCATCGACCACTTGAAGTGACCTTCCGGTCGAGAAGGGTCGAGTGGCCGCATCAGGTGACGGCAACGAAAAACGGTGATTCCCGTCATGTCACTGATGGAAACCAGCCGTCAGGAAGCCACGGGTCGCGGATTGCTGAGCCAATTCCCGCCGCCTGACACCTTCGCCGTACGGATGGCAGGCTGATTGTGGCCAGAAGACGCACAGTTCCGTCGTTTGGTTACGTGAACCACATCGGATCAACGTGCCATCGCAGCGCCCCGCCATGCCTGACAATCGGCCCCGCGAAATCAACGCGTGCGATGCTTCCCGGCAAGTACTGCACTCGGCCGCCGCCGAGCATCTCTGAAAGACAGCGACTCATATCAGGTTGATGGCCGATGCAGAGAACTCGCTCGGCTGCGGTCTTTGCAACACGCTGCAGTAACTGGTCGACATTCACTCCAGGAGCAAGCGTCTGTTCCAGTCTCACCTGGACTCGCTCGGTACCAATTTCCGCGGCAATCGTCCGGGCGGTTTGCTCGGCCCGGACGAGGGGGCTGTGGAGAATCAATTCTGGTGGCGGCTCACGATCCATCAGGAATCGTGTCAGTCCGGCGAGCTGACGTCGACCGTTTTCGGTCAGTGTTCGACTGAAGTCGTTCGCCGCTGCATCAGGGTCGACGGCTTCACCGTGTCGTGCCAGCCACAGATTTAGCATTTCCACTCCCCCTCCGGCACTCCCTTAACTAATCCTTCTGAGACTCCTCGCGAGGTTCTGTTGCTGCGAGGTCTTCAAGTTCCTCAGGCAACAGGTCGGGCCTTACCGTTTGGTGCTCTTCTTCCGTTGGACTGAAGGGTGGAGCACTCGGCAAATTCGAAGTTGATTCAGGGGGACTGACGGGGGCTGATTTCGCTTTTACAGGTACGTCTGACTTCAGCGCCTCTGCGGGAACTGGCACTTTGGCTGCGGCGATGATTGGACTCGCCTTGCCAGCCTCAGGATTACCCGAAACAGGTGTGATCAGAACGTTGCCATTCTGTGCGGATCCCTCTGAGGACGCAAGCTTGCCAGCGCTGTCCGAGGTCTGTGTGGAAGCGGTGGTTTGTGGCTTGCTCACAACCTGCTGTGGTGCAGGAGCACGGTACGTGCCGGATGCCACATAGACCTTTGGATCATCGACGATCCAGCGAGTCGACCATGTCCGACCGTCATCCTGGTTCACGATATTGAAGAAGAAGGTGCTGGTCTGCTCGCAGCGGTACCCATACGGGAAGTTCGAGTAGAGGTGGTCGCGAGCGGTAAGCCGTTCAACCCCTTCGTGAGCGTAGTAGTGGACTCGGCCGTCAGGTGTGATCGTCATACCCAGCGTCCACCAGCCGGGCCGCGTGATTTTGGGACCGGGAACGTCGTTTCCATTCTGATCCGACCGGATCAGCAGCATCGCAAAGTCTTCGCTCTGCCCGGACTTCTCCTTGAGGTTCAGTTGGATGAAGAATCCTGGCCAGTACTGCTCCAGTTTCCGCGTCGATCCAAATGACTTGAACAGACGTCCGACGTTCTTCTGCTTTGTGATCGTCGTCGTACAGTCGGCGCGGAAGCCAAAGTGACTGCCGTGACGGCGTTCCCACTTATCAAAGGGAGGAATGTAGACGTGGGTCACATAGCTGGGGGTCCATGAAGCGGGAATCATGTACCCGAGCTTGTGCTGAACTCCCGCGATCAAATCGTCCTGTTGAAATGTGTAGGAACGCTGTCCGGGAATCCCCGAGTTCAGTGTCTGCATTCCCAAGGCCCCCTTGCTGCCGGGAACCCCGCCTGCCGGTGCCTCAACCCGGCTGACAAAGTCGGGAGTCCCCCGGTAGAGACTCTCAAGGAACAAGCGGTTGTTCGAGAAGCCCGACGGATGACGTTCGGTCTTGTCGAGATTCGCGCTTGCCTTGGGCAAGTTCAGGTTGAAGGCCCATTCGGGATCCTCGAAGTCATCGAAGACTTCAATGATCTGTTGCCCGGTCCCAGGAACAACCTGAGCCTGCACAGGCATCACCAGGTTTGGAAATGCGAATGCAAAGATAATCCCAATTGTGTTACGAAAATTCATGTGAGGCGTCCTGTTCCTCAAAAGTCCCTTTGTCCGCTGCGACAGGGCAACGGTGCGTGAGGCCAATCGATTTGATTCACACTGGCTATGCAAATTCAGCGCAGCAGCCGTCACGGCCACACGCGTTAGATTCCTGAAGGAAGCCGGTCCGTCATCGCTCCACGATGACTTTTCCGATTAGGTCGACTCTGCCACCGCATTGCTGCGGAAAGCCTTGCAAGAAAAGGGCTTCCGTTCGGTGTCTGATCGATGTATCGGATCGAAATTCGACGTCGGTTCAATCAATTCGACCTCACTGCGATCAACAGAGCCCGGCGCATTTTCACAATCGCTATAGCCGTTATTTTTTCTCAACCGAGTGCAAACAACATCCTCTGAATACGAAATCTGTGCGGTAACCCATTGTCATTTCATGGTTTCGGTAGTAACGTGGACCTGCGGCGAGCGTGTTGAATCCATGAAACCGGCTCGCAGGTCAGGCGGGCGCCCGTTCTCATACCCTTCGGATCGCGATGCAGAGCAGTTTTCCGCGGTGTGAAGAGGACGAAAGGGCTCCGTCGTCGTGTCCGTGCCGCCCAGACGGGCGATCCGTTGGCGAATGCCGACAACGCCAGCGGCCAATGAACGAGGCCGGGATGGTGCCGATGCACCAGTGAAGAGGGAGCGAAAACCATGATGTGTCCGTTTTGTCGGCATGAAGATACGAGCGTCATCGATTCTCGGGCCAGTCAGCAATTCGTCATTCGTCGACGGCGTAAATGTCTGGGCTGCGAACGTCGCTTCACGACCTACGAAAAAATCGAAGAGTCACCGCTCAAAGTCGTCAAGAAAGATGGTTCCCGGGTCCCGTTCCAGCGCGAAAAAATTAAAGCGGGACTGGAAAAGGCTTGCTACAAACGCCCCATCAGCGACGAAAAAATGGAAAACGTCATCTCAGAAATTGAAGCCAATCTCTACGAGCAATTCGATCGTGAAGTCCCCTCTCGGGAAATTGGCGAGAAAGTCATGGAAGCGCTCCGTCACCTCGATCATGTCGCTTTCGTCCGTTTCGCGTCGGTGTACCGCGAATTCAAAGACGTCAATGACTTCGTCGAAGAGCTTCAGCCCATTATCCGGGGCGATGCCCGGCGCTGACGAATGGTCTAGCGCCGCAGCGGACTGACCGCGACGACCGCCACAATCACCTGGCTGGCGCCCGCCTGCTTGAGACTGCGGGCTGCGGCACTGGCGGTGGAACCGGTTGTCAGAATGTCATCTACCAGCAGAATTCGTTTTCCCGCGACCCGCTGCGCCAGCCGGACCGCAAAACTTCCCTGCTGCTGCTGACGGCGTACGGGTGTCGGACTGGTCGCCTGCTTGGGAGTTCGTCGACTCTTCATGAGGATTGAACGACTTACCCCGACCCTCAACTGACGTGCAACGTGACGCGCCAGTTCTTCGGCGGCGTAGTGCGTATGCAGAAATCGCCGCGTCCAGTGTTCGGGAACGGGAAGTACCAGGTCCGGTCGACACTCCTCGAATGCGAAACGTTTGCGGTTCACGAGCAGCGTTGCCAGCCCCCGCGCCAGACTTCCACCTCCCGCAGCCTTGGTGCGAAGACACGCCATTCGCATCTGGCCGTCGTAAATTCCCAGTCGGATCAGACGATCAAACGCAAACTTTTCCCGCCGGCATTGTCCGCAACCTTTGTCGAGATTCGCAAAGGGCCCCACAGGTGCCCCGCAGCGAGGACATTCAGCGTGGGTAGGCGGACAGAGTTGTGCCAGGCAGAGGTCACAGAAATCGGCATCCGCTGGCGGAATTTCGCGTCCGCACAGAAGACAGGCTGGTGGATAGACAAAGTTCAGAGCCGCATCGGAAAGTCTCAGCACTGATTGTGAGACATGCTGAAGGTATCCCTCTGCTGTTTCACGCAAATGAGACACGGCAGACTCCGGCGAAAAATTGGAATTCAAACAGAAGCGTACGCAGGAACGACATTGACGTCAGCGGAAGACAGGGGGCTCCACGGGTCTCCTCACGTTACCGCCGCCGAGGCGTTTTGGCATCCCTCGGACGACTGCCCGACATGATCGGGATTCCACTCCACAACGCGAATCCAAGACTCCGCCGCAGGACCACGCGGCCATTCCGACCAGCACCCTGCCCTGTGTTCGCTGCGAGTGGCAACGGGGGTTCAGGGCAATTTCTCACTTTGCGTATGATTGATTTCGCATTCCGCGCTGTCCCCCATTCCTGCCGGATTCCTGACGCAACTTCTCGGGATCGAGGATGAACTCTGCATCACTCCCCTTGCGCATCATTTCGTTGGAGACGGCTCGCGATACTGTCCCTTGCGCTTCGCTTCTGTTCCGTCCGCAGCCATCATTTCCCGATCTCTCACGCCGTTCGTGGCTATTTTTTAGCTGTGTCGCGTGGACGATAAACAGGGCGGGATGTAAGCTCCCAAGCGAATAGTCGCGGTCAGGATGACTTTTCCGGCAAGTCGGTTCCGGCAAACTGGACCGGACTTTGCAACTGGAACTCGACGATCGGATCAACATTGCGATTGGTGCTATGACATATCTTACGACGGTTGATTACCTGGTGATTCTCTCGTACCTCGCAGCGACGATGGTGCTGGGACTGTGGGTTGGCAGCTACGTCCGAAGCGGTTCGGATTTCTTCCTCGCAGGACGCAGCCTTCCCTGGTGGGCCGTGGGAATGTCGCTGGTCGCCACGGATATCGGGGGAACCGACCTGATGGGCGTCGGCGGCGATGCCTACCGCTACGGAATTGCGATGGGCAACTTCGAGTGGATCGGGTGTGTCCCGGCGATGCTCATTGGAGCCTTCATCGTCATCCCTCACCTGTGGCGATGCCGTGTCACCACGATCCCCGAGTACCTTGAACGCCGATTCAGCATTCAACTGCGGTCCTCGGTCGCGGCCTGCTGGCTCTTCCTGGGGGCATGCAATCTGGGTGTGATGTTACTTGCGTCGGCACTTTTCATGAAAAGCCTGGCGGGTTGGGACGTTTCCCTGTGCATATTACTCACGGCCTTTCTCGTCGGACTTTACACGTGGTCAGGCGGACTGGGTGCGGTCGTCTATACTGACGTGCTGCAGGGACTGGTGATGATCGGGGGCTGCCTGATGTTCCTTGTGATTGGCATTCAGGACGTCGGAGGAATTACGCCTCTCTTCCAGAAAGTCCATGCGATCGCGATCGAGCAGGACCGGCAACTGGAGCAGCAGGAAGAAATGGCCAGAAAATCGGGCCAGCCGACTGTGACCCGAAATAAGTCGCGACATCCCCGTCCGGCGGATCAGTCCGACCATTTGTCACTCGTCCTACCCGTTGATACGCGGTCTCCCGCCCCCTGGCCGGGGGTGCTGTTTGGCCTGGCACTCATCGTCGGTCCCGGTTACTGGCTGGGCAATCAGACCATCGTCCAGCGAGCACTCGGATCCAAGTCCGAATATGACGCCAAAGCCTCGTATGTCTATGGAGCCTTGATCAAGAATCTGATTCCGTTCATCGTTGCACTTCCGGGTCTGGTCGCCCTGGTCAAGTTCCCGGAGTTGGGACACGAACGGGCGGATGTGGCATTGCCGCAACTCGTGGGATCGCTCTTGCCGGCCGGCTTTCGAGGATTGTTCGTTGCCGCGTTTATGGCCGCTTTGATGTCGAGTGTCGATTCGTACCTGAACTCGGCCACGACTCTGTACGTCAATGACTTCTACCGCCGCTTCTATCGGCCAAATGCGGACGAGGGACAGATGCTGGCAGTCGGACGCTGGACGACGGTGGGATTCGTCCTGTGGGGAATCTATTTCGCCTTCCAGCTGCTCGCACTTCCCACCGGCATCTACACGATTTTCCAAACCTTGCTGTCATTCTTCCTCGGCCCGACCCTGGCGGTTCTTCTCGCAGGAATGCTGTCCCGACATGCCTCTTCTGATGGAGCCTTAACCGGCTTCTTCGCGGGGTTACTGACCTCGGTGGGACTGTTCGTGATGAATATGCCAATCGTTTGCCGCTGGCTGAATACGCCCCCCCTGTTTCAAGTCGGACAGCCGTATCTCTATTACTCGTTCTGGTCGTTTGTGGTCGCGATGATGTTCATCGTCGTCTTCAGCTATTTCCTGAGATCAGACCCACCTGAGAAAACACGCTACGCGATTGGCGGGACCATTCCGGAAGGAGGTGCCAAGTGACACTCTTTCACTGGATTGGCAATACGTTGCGAGAGCAACTCGATCTGATTCCGCTTTCTACCGCCCGATGGCTGATGATCGGACTGTTTCTCGGTTTGATGTTCTGGGTCGTTCAACTTCCGACCGACCAGACCAACCCGAGTGACCGGACGGCCAGATGGACCGACGATCTCAAGATCTGGGCTTGGCTGGCTTTGATAATTCAGATACTGATCTACAGCCTGTTTTGATCCGGTCAGCAAAGCGGACGGGCCTTGATGGCCTGCCCGTCATGCGCAATGCGGAGCAGGATTCCGAGTGCCCCACAACGGTCTTGGACAACGGTGCAATGACAGGCGAATACCGTGCAGATCCCGTCGCTGCAGACCGCAGTAACCAGAGCTGTCGCGGCGACGGTTCAAGGCAGCGTTCGTAGAGTCGCTCTGTGGTGCTGGTAATCGAGACTGAAACCATCGCCGCAGCGGGACACCGCCGGTCTGTTCGCAACCGGTTGCCGAAACCGGCAGTCGTCCGTGACATTTGACGTCCGCATGCAGTCCCTGACAACAAGAAATCTCCTGGGCGTACTTCCCCGATGCTCGTCTGGTTACTGAACTACTACGGATCCGCCGTCGAAAGCCTCGCGGGAGTCTCCACGGGGGACTCACGTGTCTTCCTGACGATTCGTATTGCGCTGGCGACACTGATTTCGTTTACCACCGCATTATTTTTTGGCCCCTACGCCATCAAATGGCTGAAACTTCGTTTTCGCGAACGAATTGTCAGCGCATCGGCCCGGTTGAATGAGCTGCATTCCGCCAAGCGCGATACCCCGACCATGGGGGGAATCTTTATCGTGCTGTCGATCGTTGTCGCCGGAGTCGTCTGCGGTGATTTGAGTAACCGGTATCTGCTTCAGTCACTGCTGGTTGTGATTGCTTTCGGAGCGATTGGAGCCCACGACGACTGGATCAAGGTGACGGGCCGCGGAAGAGGCCTTAGCGTCCGGCAGAAATTTTTCTGGCAATGGGTGATCGCGCTAGGAATAGCCACCCTGCTCTACTTTGTTCAGTTCGAAAAGCCGCGCGGGCTGGAACTGGTCTTCCCGATCGGAAAAGCAGGACTCTCTCTCGGCGTACTGTTCATCGCCTGGGCCGCCTTCGTCATGGTCGGAAGCTCAAACGGAGTCAATCTGACGGACGGTCTTGATGGGCTGGCCAGCGGTTGCCTCATTTTTGCGGGGTCCGCATTTACGGCCCTGTCGTACGTGTCAGGGCATCGAGTCATGGCCGAGTACCTGAGTATTGCTCACATGACCGGTGCGGGTGAACTGGGAGTCGTGTTCGGGGCCCTGGTCGGTGCGATGCTGGGATTCCTCTGGTTCAATTGTCACCCGGCTCAGGTCTTCATGGGTGACAGCGGTTCGTTACCGACGGGGGCTCTCCTGGGATATGGAGCGCTGGTGACCCGACAGGAACTTCTGCTGTTGATTGTCGGAGGGGTTTTCGTTGTCGAGACGCTTAGCGTTATTCTGCAGGTCGGATGCTACAAGCTGACGGGCAAACGGGTTCTGGCGTGCAGCCCACTGCACAACCACTTTGTTTTCAAAGGCGAACCGGAAACGCGGATCGTTGCTCGCTTCTGGATCGCGGCAGCGCTGCTGGCAATGGTCGGTGTCGCCAGCCTCAAGATTCGCTGACAGAGTTACCAGAGTTTGCTGGCAGGCAGCCGCAGATTGCTTTGCTTCTTCTGAATTGCCTCATTGGCTTTTTTCACGACGCGACCTTCCTGTGCCTGGATCAGGTTTTCCAGATCGTGCCGCGCCATCTCGCCGATCCCCTTGGCGACATCGCCCCGTATCTCACCAATCCGTTTGACCCGCAGGTTGCGCAGAAACAGTTCCACTCGCCGCACAGTCGGTTCGAGAACAAGATCAGGCAGGAAGCTTTTCGGATTGGGTTCAGCCCGAATCACGATGTCGCAGTGGGCAACGATCTCGACATCCGCGTCGGAGATGGTCGTAAAGTTCAGGCCCTTGACCCCCAGAACCCAGTGCTCAAAATCGGTTCGGCAGCGAAGCTTCGATGCCAATCGGACGTCAAACTGAAAGTGGCCCACGTCGAGGGGGCGAATCTGGTCGATGACAAGTTTGAGCAGACGGTCGGGTTCGATCAACTCAACCTTAAACTTGTGCCAAGCCCCGTGATTGACTCTCCGCTTCCGTTCGGTCATACGGATGTTGAAACCGCGCTGCTGGATCTTGACGCCATCGAAGATTTCCGTCGTCTTGTCCCAGTGCTTTCGATCTTCATATTCGTGCGGGATCGCCGTCAGCAATACCGTCCGAAGAATCTCAGACCAGGTGGGCTGTCCCTGTATTTCGGGTCCATTGAGAATGTCGCTGTCGTGGACAGGAGTCGAACTCTCGGCTCGGGGCAGCTCTTTCGCCCCCTGCGGTTCGGTTTCAGCGAGTACCTCATTGGAAAGATCGGGTCCCAGGAGGCAGAACAGAAGCCCGCAGACACCCGCGATCCACGTTCGTAGTGCTCGTTGTGCGATCATGAGGACATCTACATCCTGACAGGAGCGAGCGGTCAGGGAGCCTGTTCCATCGGTCTCGACTCCCCGAGAGGCTGCGAGGCGACTGCTCATCACCGCACAGTCCCGGCAGTGATAGCACATCAGGAGGAAGTTGGCTAAGTCTTTTGAACCGGAACGCCAAAACGTTTCCCTCGGAATTCAGTTTCAACCTCGCGTATGCCCGAACGAGATTCAAATCTGGAGCGGCACCACCGGCGGTGGAACATTGCGAGCGTTCGTTTTTACGAAGTCGGCATGGCGATAGTGGGCCACATGAAGTTTGAAGCGAATACGTTCACCTTCGTTTACGAATCAGCGGGTCCCCCTGTCCGTTCTGAAATCGGCACCATTCAGTATGCACTCTCAATTGTGATCGGTTTCATTTGATCCTCTGTTGTCGGGTGAAACTTTCGAACGGCTCCTGCCACACTTCCGTACTCCAGCTCGATTCGAACTTCCTCTGCTGGGAGGTTACTGAATCGAAAATGTCCTTCGTCATCGGTCGGCGATTCTGCCGAGTAACGATTCCGATCGATGCCAAAGTAAGGCCCTGCACCAGCGGTGACGATCCGCCCTGAAAGCGGCCGACCGGCTTTATTCACCAGTGTTCCAGACAGGAAGAGTCCCGGTTGCAGTTTCACGTCGACGGTGCTATCCCCTTGCAACGTGACGACGGCATTCTGGTAGTCTTTGTTTGGCCGGACGATCGCCCGATAGGATGAGACCATCTCGGGGTTGATCTGCGGAACAGTGAGTTCCCCCTGTGCATTGGTCGTTTCCGCAGTTCCCCAAGACGTCGTCACACGAGGATGCTCGCAGCGAATCATTACGGGAATTCCCTGTAATCGGTTTCCCAGTGGATCGAGTACTCTGACGGTGGCTTTGACAGGGATATTAAATTCGAGCTTGAACTGGGGCAGCGGTTGTTTCTCGGACAGGGTGAACTGTGGTCCGAGAATGATGAACTTGTCGCGACTGGCACGCAGTCCGCAACGGGAACCGAAGGGGACCGGGCCCAGGAAGAATTGTCCCGAGGAATTCGAATGCGCATTCAAAAGCTGGCGTTTCTCACGGTTCATCGAGAGCGTCCAGCGCGACGAAACTGCTTCGAGCACCACATTAATTCCGGACGCGGGAGTTCCGTCAGAGTTCAGCACGACGCCATTGACTCCTCCTGCGGGCTCCACCGGGACGTCGACGGTAAAGAGATCATTTCCTGCAGGGATTCGTGCGACGAATTCCTCATCCGTCAGAGTAAACCCGATCAGTTGATTCAACTGGATCCGAATCTCACACGGAGCCGGCACCTGTACTACGCAGTGGCCGTTCGTCAACGTGGCCATCGTAATATCGTAAGGATTCGCTGATCCAGGGTTCTGATCGCGGATGCTGAGTTGTAATCGTCCTTCCGGCGCGACGACCTCGCCTTGCTTACGAAACACCAGACTGACTTCGCGTTGAAAGGGGCGGGCCGGCTCATTCAATGTCAGTACGAGATCATGAACAGGCCCGGACACTTCTTTGTGAAACTGCTGATCACCCAGCGAGAACTGAAGATCTCCTGCCGGGACATGATCAATCTGAAAATGAGCTTCCCCCTCTGCGAATTCCAGTTTGAATGGACGATTGAATGAGAGATTCTCACCATCGAACGCACCGTTCTTCGACTGTGAGAATCGGACACCAACGTGTTTCTTTTGCAGCTCTTCAAGCTGCTGCGACGTACCCCGAACGATCCCGGATACAGTGACTCCCGGTTGCAACTGAATCACGCGATCCCGAGTACCCGGTTGAACGTTCGTCAAAATCGCTGGCGCATAATCAGGGTGCTCAACAAGCAAGTCATAGATGGAACCGTCGAGGAGCTGGTCGAGGGTAAATTCCCCTCGCTCATCGGTCGTTCCCAAAGGAGGCTGACTCATCCAGGTGTTGTCGACCAACTGGAGTCGTCGAACCCTCAATCGTCGCAGCGTTGCACCCGCCAGAGGCAGACCGTCGGATGCGAGGACCTGACCCGTTGCCGGCTGCGCTCGCGTCATCTGAAGCGTTAATGGAGCGTCCAGGTTGAGGACAGCGGGGCGAACGTCCAGCCTTTGGAATCCTGGTGCGGTCACCGACAGACTATGACGTCGATCAGGCTGCACATGCGGAATCACCACCTCGCCTGAGGAATCTGTCTGCCGCGGCTTGAAGAGACCGAATCCCTGATTTCCTTCCCAGGCCGACACGATCACTTCCGCATCAGGAATGGGCCGGTCAGCGTCGTCCCGGAGTTGGAGAGTGACGGGAACTCCCGGTTTGAGAACAACCTCGACGTCTTTGATCTCGTCAACACGTCCCGAAAGATAGGGTCCGACCATGGTCGTGGCATATCCGTCCCCCATGAACTGGAGCCATGTCTCGCCCGGCGGAACATCCACACGAAATTCGTCGGACTCGCCTCCCTTGATATCGCCCTGAGTCATTCCGGTTCCCGAATTCCCTTTCTGAGTTTGGGAATAGACCCAGATCAAGTTGGGAAGCGGTTGACCATCGCTTGTGTGAACCTTTCCACTGATGATCAGTCGCTGCTCCGTGATGTTGGCTGCAGGATTAATCTCGTCCGCCACTTTGGCCAGCTCTGTCACCCGCTCTCCATCGGAAAGCAGCCTGGCAGCAGAAAAGACCGCCAGGTCACTCCCATACTGCAGCAAGGCGATGGCCGTGGCGGCGACAACGAGGACGAGCAGTATCGATTTCCAGGTGAACCTGGTAGGTGCCCCAGCATTCCTCTCCACCAGTCTGCGCACGCGATCCAGTAATGATCCGGAACGCTCGTCTGCGAAACCGAGAACCGCCGCCGGGGGAGGCGCGGTGATCTTCTCGGCGATGTCCAACAGAACCTGAGCGTAATTGAAAGGACTGGCCGTCACGCGGGCTCCCCACACGTCGCAGCAGGCCTCGCGTTCAGCACGAATCTGCCGACTGATCCACCAGACGCCTGGATTGAAAAACAACAAGGACTCAATCACCTGCTGACCCAGATTGACAACGTCGTCCCAGCGGCGCAGATGCGCGAGTTCATGGGCCAGAATCGCCTTCCATTGATCGGGCGACAGGCCCGTGGCCAGCGACATCGGTATCAGAATCACTGGCGAGAACGTCCCGATGACGCAAGGGGAATGTGCGTGCAGCGAGGCAATCAGCTTGACCGGCCGATGGATCCGAAGCTGCGCCTTGAGCCGTTCAAAAATGTCCAGCGCGATCGCCTCTCTGACAGGTTCTCCCAGTTTCCATGTTTCTGCCGCTGTCCTTTGACGTACGCACTGAAGGAAGTTCAGCGCGACTCCGAGCAACCATCCCCAAAGCAGGAACGGACTGAACTGTCTCACAAGTCCATTGAGTCTCGACGGGATTCCCCGGATGGGGCCGGATTCCATGGGCACAAATGGACGGTCACTCGACGGTGAGACCTTCGCTGCACCTGGCACCGAAGGGGACGAGACGACAGGAAGTGAAGTACCAGTCGCGGTCGGTTCCTGGAGTGAATTCGCCGTGACACTGGAGGGAGAAGAAAAGGAAGGGATAAGGTCAGAGGGCAGTCTGAGAAAGGAACCTGTCACCAGCACTCCCACAGCCAGTCCAGCCAGACAGCTCAACGACGCCGCATACCGTAATTGAGGCCGATTGCGGGATATCATCGTCAAACAAACAGCCAGCAATGCAGACCAGACTGCGGCCTGCCACAGCGAATGCAGCAGTGCCCAGCAGAG
This sequence comes from Schlesneria sphaerica, assembly GCF_044336245.1. Taxonomy (NCBI): domain Bacteria; kingdom Pseudomonadati; phylum Planctomycetota; class Planctomycetia; order Planctomycetales; family Planctomycetaceae; genus Schlesneria; species Schlesneria sphaerica. Next base: position 392,721 of record NZ_CP172346.1, read on the forward strand.
AGACTGGGCCCAGGTACCGGTGAACCACGCAACCAGGATCGTCATGGTTTCTCCTCTTTGTTTTCGGCTTCGCGGGCAGCTTGATTGATCACCTTGCGAATCTGTTTGAGGTCTTCCGCCGAGACATCCGAAGCATCCATCAGTGCCTGGACGGCTTTGGCGGGATTGCCAGAAAACAGGTTCTTCAGCATCGTTTTCAGCACGGGCTGAACGACCTGCTCACGACTGACCAGCGGGCTATAGATGTACGCCATCCCTTCCCGCCGATGTGAAACCAGGTTTTTTCGCTCCATCCCCTGAAGTACCGTCAGCACCGTGGTGTAGGCACGTTCTTTGCCATCCGGGAACAGCGGCAACAGTTCCCGCACGCTCTGCGGACCATGCTCCCACAATAAGCCCAGCACCTGTAACTCCAGCTCCGACGGTTTCACATTCATCCGAGACCTCTCTACTATGCGGCTAGTAGGTACTAGAGTAATAGTAGATACGGACGGATTCAAGATGGAAAACGAACAATCGGGGAGTTTCCAGAACGAACCCGCTTGTCGGCCATTCCCTTTGCCCCAACCCCGGGACATCCGTTCGCAATCAGGCAGTCACAATTGGACTTGCGCACATCCGCAGTTGCGACGTGCTGAGTATCCGTCCCAGCGAACACTCCCCCGGTTTCCGGTGTCACACCTCCACAAGTCGATCGATTCCGTGTTTCAGGAGTAGAAGTGGTTCGCGCGCCAGCCGATCAAGGGGCAGCCCCCGGCGCGGCAAACGGATTCAGAATCGGTACCGGCGGCGAATTGACTTCACGTGTCGCCGCGCACTCCCGGAATGCTGTCAGGTTGCTATTATTTGCATCCACCCTGCGGTGGGACCGTACCACCAGTCCGACTCGCAATCTCGCAGTCATTCAGCAGCGCCCCCGTCACGGTCGTAACGCTGGCAACCGCGTGGAATCGAGTCGCGTTCGGCTGGTCGCACGCCAGGAACGGGGGCAGCCTGATTATCCACTTACACGTGCTTTTGCAGGAATTTCATGGCGACTTCTGAACGTTTTTCGACGGGTATTGCGGAACTGGATTCGCTGTTGGGGGGAGGACTGATTCCTGGCACACTGACGGTCGTCATGGGGGCGACGGGAATCGGTAAGACTCAGCTAGGCCTTCAGTTTGCCAATGCCGGGCTGAAGCAAGAGGGCGAACGAGGAATTCTTTTCGATATGACGTCGCGCGGCGACGCGCAGAACCATGCCGACTACGCCAAACGGATCTGCGACTGGGTCTTGAAGACCCGGCCACTGGATGTCTCGTATGCTCCTGAAGAAATCTGGAACCGTGACGCGATCCGGACAGATTATTTTCATGTGTTTGATCGAACTGGCCGACGAGTCACGCTGCAAGACCTCGACCAGGAGCAATGGCAGGAATGGCGTGCTGAACTCAATAAGAAACTCGACCAGGCCATCGCGTACTTTTACGGAAACTTCGCTCACGGAGTCCGCCGTTCGGTGATCGACGGAGTCGAACCCGTTGATCGGGCGAGCGATTCATTCCAGTTCCAGTTGTTTGATTACATCTATCACCAGATCCTGCACAAGGATCACGACTGGGTAGCGCGAGACCTGTTCCGGGTCAATTTCCGGGCGAATGAACAGACCGTTGCCGAGCATGCTTACGACCACAACAAACTGGCCACCATGCTGCTGTACACGTCGCATGAGGTCAAACTGGACGACCTGATCGACCGTCCGATCGAAAGTGGAGATGTGCTGTGTAACGCGAACACAATCATCCTCATGGGAAAAGTCCGCGACGGCAACCGGATGCGGCGGGCGCTGCACGTCGCCAAGCATCGAGGCAGTGCCGCCGATGATGGCATCGTTCCCTTTGAGATCGGTGATTCGGGTCTGATGATCGGGCAGTCGTAAAGTTCTCCGTCCAGAAGGTCCTGCCTCAAGCAGAAACAAAAACCGCGTCGACCCGATCGTGCGGTTTCCAAGAGTTTGTCGGTTAGTCGAGCGACAGTTTCTCGGTCTGATATGATCATCGTGTCCGTCGTCTGTTGCGGTCGCCGTTTTCAGTTTCATGAGTTCAAAGGATTCACAAGTGCCAGCAGCCATCACGAAGACTTTGGCCGGGGAATTTGTCGATCCCGCGACATTGATGCGACTGAAGTCGCTGGAACTGAGAGCCAAGCACGTGGTCCAGGGCTTCATGACAGGACTCAACCGCAGTCCCTATCATGGATTCTCTGTCGAGTTTACCGAGTACCGACAGTACACCCAGGGAGATGACTTGCGGCATCTCGACTGGAAGCTTTACGCCAGAACAGACCGGTATTATCTGAAGCGATTCGAAGATGAAACCAATTTGCGATGTCTGCTGCTCTTGGACGCCAGCCGCTCCATGAACTTCGGTTCGATTGGCTACAGCAAGTCTGAGTACGCCCGGACGCTGGCAGCGACGTTCGCCTATTTTCTCTCGACGCAGCGTGACGCAATCGGTTTAGCAAGCTTTGCGTCCGAGATTATTGATTTCATTCCACCTCGTTATCGCTCGGGTCATCTGCGCCGCTTGCTCGTCTCGCTGGAAAAAACAGCGGAAGGCTCGTCAACTCATCTGGCCCGGCCACTGGAACAGATCACCGAACGACTCAATAAACGGGGCATGCTGGTTCTGATTTCGGATTTGCTGGCACCGCTTGAGACTCTCGAAGTCAGCCTGGGAAGCCTGACTGTTCGTGGTCAGGACGTGATTGTCTTCCACGTCCTGGATCCGGAAGAACTCAGCTTCACGTTTACTACCCCCGAACTGTTTATCGATCTGGAAACCGACCGCCGTCTCTACGTCGATCCGACTGCCGTCCGTCGTGATTATCTGGCGAAATTCACCACGCATCTGAAATCGATCGAAGGGATTTGCTCACGACTGGGCCTCGTCTACCACCGGCTCACGACCGACACTCCGCTCGAAACGGCCCTGCCCGAAGTGATTCGTGTAAGAATGCAGTCGCGGGGCAACAGCCGGACGCGCATCGCCCGACGCTAGGAAATTACTCCTTCACACGAAACCGCCCCCCTGCCAAAACCGCCTTACCATGACGTGTCATGCGTCACGACAGCAACTCAGGATACCAATTGCAGATGACACCCTCTCGTGAAATTCAACCTGTCTGTGGCCCTGTCAACGGCTCGATTCGACCGCCCGGTTCAAAAAGTCTCACGAATCGTGCCCTGGTCGTTGCAGCGTTGGCAAGCGGGACATCGCATTTAACGGGTGTCCTCGACAGTCGCGATACCCAGGTCATGATCGACAGTCTGAAGCGATTGGGTCTGACCGTCGATCATGATGCTGCGAAAGGGACTGTCCGAATCGACGGTTGTCACGGAAATCCTCCCACCAGTGCGGCTGACCTCTGGCTCGAAAATAGCGGCACCAGTATCCGGTTTCTCACGGCGCTGTGTGCGTTGGGACAGGGACGATATCGTCTGGATGGCAATTCCCGCATGCGAGAGCGGCCGATCGCCGACCTGGTGGTCGCGCTGCGGCAGTTTGGAATCGAAGTCGAGTGTGAACTTGGCAACGACTGCCCGCCCGTCCTTATTCACGGACAAGGCCTGCCGGGGGGAACGATTTCGATCAAGGCCAATCTCTCAAGCCAGTTCCTCAGTGCCGTGCTGATGGCCGCACCCTGTGCTCAACAGACGGTTGAAATCCGTCTGGCAGGGGAACTCGTCTCTGAGCCCTACATTGAAATGACACTGGCCGTAATGTCTCAGTTCGGTGTCAACGTTGACCGGCCCGAGGCGGGCGTCTATCGGATCACTCCTCAGACGTACGTCGCAACGACCTACGACATTGAACCCGATGCCTCCGCGGCCAGTTACTTTTTCGGCCTCGCCGCAGTGACTCAAGGCAACATCACCGTCAATGGCCTGAATGCAAACGCTCTACAGGGAGATGTGCACTTCGTTCGCGCACTCGAGCAGATGGGATGCCAGGTGACCTGGAATGCCGACAGTGTGACCGTTCAGGGTCGGCCGCTGCAGGGGATCGATATCGATATGAACGCCATTAGCGACACCGCACAAACGCTCGCTTGTGTCGCTCCGTTCGCTACGGGCCCCACGCGAATCCGCAATGTGGCGCATATGCGATTGAAAGAAACCGATCGAGTTACTGCAGTCGTTACTGAACTGCAGAAATTAGGTTGCCGTGTGGAAGAACACCCCGATGGCATGACCATTCACCCGGGGCCGCTCCACGGCGGTACCGTGGCGACGTATGATGATCATCGAATGGCCATGAGTTTTTCGCTGATCGGACTTCGAGTTCCCGGAATCATCATTTCTGACCCCGGATGCACGTCGAAGACCTATCCCAACTACTTCGAAGATCTCGAACGACTTTGCGGTAAAGCATGAGTCGAACCAGACCGGCAGTTGTGCCGGTCGGCTCGGTCCCCAAAGTCCGGGGCTGCAACATGGACGAACTTCGAGAGACCCGGCATCTGCCGATCGGAGGTGGGCGACAGTGTAGCACTGACTCGCCCGCCTCGCTTCGATGGCCCTCGTCTTGCGGAAGTGCTGTTCAGCTTACGGACCTTGTTACTCACTATCGACGACGTGCATGCATACAGGGTCCACCTGAAGACGGACATCCCCCGGCGACACGGGTTCAGGCACTCGCTCGCAGTTCATTGGACTCGGGACCGTTGAGATGGTCGAGGATCACGTCCAGTCGCTGCGTCACCCGTTTCTGGGTCTCTTCCATCATCGACGCCGTGGCGAGCACCTCGGCCTCTTTCTGGTTCAGTTCGCGTGTTCGATCCGCGATGGCTACTTGCAACTCCTGAAGATGACTCAGCAGTGTATTGTAGACGCGGACTTCTTCCGCATGAGGAATGCTTTCTGATTCCAGCGATGTCGGCACTTCTCTGACCGCTTCAATCGCTTTCACGAGAGCCCCCCAGCCACTGTCGGCGTCTGCGGACAGTTCGTTGACGATTGCCTGCTCGGTCAGAATCCGATCACACAATTCCTCTGCCGTAAGCGACGCGAGGTCTTCGGGAAGGCCTTCATTTGTCGCTTCACCGACTTCGGCGACGAGGGGTTGCGGAGCAAGCTGGATTGACAGCTGGGTCGAACCAATCTGCAAGCGATCACCGTCACGCAGTGCCATCCGTCGACAGGTGGCGCCATTCACGGTCAGGTGCAGTTCGTCACAGACGGTTTCAATCCAGACTGCGCCAGATTGAATGTGAATCTGACTGTGCAAGCGAGGAATCGTGGGATCTTCCAGAATCAGGTCGCATTGACGACCCGTTCCGATTTTGAATCCATCATGGTTCACTTGAATGGACTGAGATCCAGAAAGAAGCGTGAGCACCATTTCGTCCGATCGGCCAGAACTGGAAGGCATTGATGGGCGAGATGGATTGAAAGGACTGAGCATTGTTGTCTCGCTCCAACATCTTGTCGGATGAATCGCCGAATCGACTCGGACCGAGTTCTCCTTCGTCGAATACTCTTCATCATCGAACGGATTTGCGAGCGGTCATGACCGAAACGTCCTGTATTTCCCGGGCCGCTCTGTTTTTGGCCCGTAAGCGACGAGGAAGGACTGCGAAGTTTTAACGGCTGCGTAAGGAGTGCGATGTCACATTCGGACTCAACTGCGAATCTGGGAAAGAGAGCGAAACCGACGCGGTTGTAGCGACAGAACCTCGAAAGAAGCTGAATCGATTGCGGGTTTCAGCCGGACCGGGGGATCAAATGGATGGCGGGAGCCTTCACCATCGCGGTCACGTCATCACCAACCTGCAGTTTCAGGTCGTCCTGAGCGGGTCGGGTGATCAGCGCGGTCATCTCGAAACCGCACTCCAGACCGACTCGAATCAAAGGGCCTTCCGGGGTGAGAGACCGGATCGTGGCCCGCAGTTGATTACGGATCGTCGTGGTACCCGGTGTGCCTTTCTGCAGCGCGACGTCTTCCCCTTTGATACAGACATGCACCATTCGGGTCGCGGCCGATGGAGCGACGGCCAGCAGTAACGTTTGTCCGACCTGCACGGTGGCCAACCCCTGATCATTGGCAATGATCTCCCCTGAAACCACGGTTTCCACCCCCACCAGTAGTGCCAGTCTGGCATTACTGGGCCGCGAGAAAACGTCTTCGACCGTTCCGACCTGCTGGATTCGCCCCTGATCCATTACGGCCACACGGTCTGCCAGGGCCATCGCTTCGACGCGGTCGTGTGTTACGATAATCGTCGGGACCCCGAACTCCTGCAGGATCTGGCGGAGTTCAGCTCGCAGGCGTTCCCGCAACAGGGCATCCAGCGCCGAAAGGGGTTCGTCCAGCAACAGCAGCCGTGGGCGTCGGGCGAGGATTCGTCCTAATGCCACCCGCTGTTGCTGCCCACCGGACAATTGATGTGGGAACCGCTGTTCGAGCCCGGCCAGATCCAACTGCGCCATGATTTCATGTATTCGCCGGCGCCGTTCGCGTGATGAACTCTGCTTTAAGCCAAACCCGATGTTGTCCGCGATATTCAGATGCGGAAACAGGGCGTACTCCTGAAACAGAAATCCAACGTCCCGTTGCTGTGGGGAAAGGGCAACCCGGCGTGAGCGATCAAACCAGATCTGGTCGCCAAACTGGATCGCCCCATGATCCGGGTGGTGCAATCCCGCCAGGCACCGCAGGAAGGTCGTTTTGCCGCATCCCGAAGGGCCGATCAGCGACGTCACAGAAAAGCCTTGCGTCGACTGGGTAAACTCGATGTCCAGTCGGGGGCCCTTGTGGTACTGGAGCGAAAAGTTCGCGACCAGATCGAGCGTCATCTCGCAGCACTCCGGTTAGTCAGCCACTGAGTGATACAGAGTACAACGAACGAGAATCCCAACAGTGTCCCGGCGGTCCTGCCTGCTGAAACGTAGTTCAGACTTTGGACGTCGTCGTAAAGCGAAGTGGAGATCGTTCGGGTGACCGAAGGAATATTTCCTCCCAGCATCAGCACGACGCCAAACTCACCAATGGTATGTGCAAATGTCAGAATGACGCCGGCGAGTATTCCCGGCCAGCAGAGCGGCAGGATCACACGGCGGAAGGTTTCGAAGCGGGAAACTCCCAGGCACCAGGCCGCTTCGACAAGTTGACGGTCCATTGCGGAAAATGCCGCTGTGAAAGGGCGGATCGCAAAAGGGAGATTGAACAGCACGGCACCAATCAGAATTCCCGGAAACGAAAAGGGCAGCCGTGCTCCAAACAGGCTGTGCCAGGCTTTTCCAACGAAACCGTGAGGTCCCAGTCCGACCAGCAGATAGAACCCCAGCACCGTCGGTGGCAGCACCAAAGGCAAGGCGACGACGGCTTCCACCAGGAATCGCCCCCGCCAACGAGTTGTTGCCAGCCAGTACGACAGGGGTATGCCAGCCACGAAGAGGATCGAGGTCGCAGCGCTGGCCAGTTTCAGACTCAGCCAAATCGCTCCCCAATCCACGCGCTGTCTCCGAATCTTTGTTCCTGCAACCTCACCCCGTTGACCCCATCCCGCTCGACGGCCCGCGAGTGAGAGTCCCTCCGTGGCGAGCGTCGCGGAAACTCGCCCTGACAAGTCGTTAAAAGGACGGCTGTTCGCGGAGCGTTCCTTCCCAGCGGTTCTCGCAGAGACTGTGACCGGCGCACAGGGGCAGGTTGCCTGCGTGTGTGCCGATCACAGGAGTCAGCGATGTTCGTCAGTTGTCATATCCCAAATTCGGAGAGAGCCATCGTTCCAGCAGTTCGATCGGCATCCCTTTCCGTTTTGCGTAATCTTCGACCTGGTCTTTTGTGATCTTGTCGACGCTGAAATAGCGTGCCTCGGGGTGAGCGAAGTACAGCCCGCTGACGCTGGCGGCGGGATGCATGGCGAAGCTTTCCGTCAGCTTGATACCCGTCTGACGTTCGGCATCGAGCAATTGGAACAACTTGGTCTTCTCGGTGTGGTCCGGACACGCGGGATAGCCATGAGCGGGTCGGATCCCCCGATACTTTTCGCCGATCAGATCCTCGTTCGTCAGCTTCTCTTCACGTCCGTAGGCCCACTCTTCGCGCGCCTTCTTGTGCAGATATTCTGCAAAGGCTTCGGCCAGTCGGTCAGCGAGGGCTTTGGTCATGATGGAAAGATAATCGTCATTCAGTTCGTTCTGGAACTTGTTCGCCAGTTCGTCACAGCCAATCCCTGTCGTGACCGCGAAGGCACCGAGGTAGTCCTGGCGGTTAGCACTAATCGGCGCAATGTAGTCAGCCAACGAGCGGAAGTCGGACTGACCCGGACGTTCCCATTGCTGACGCAGCATTGAAAAACGCATGACCGGTTTGGAACTATCAATCGTTCCGTTGCTGATCGGCGTCACAAGGATGTCGTCCCCCTCGGTCACGGCAGGCCAGAAGCCATACACACCTCGTGCAGTCAGCAGTTTCTCATCCACGATCCGTTTTAAAAGTTGCTGAGCGTCTTCGAAGACCTTCTTCGCCTGTTCGCCCACAACCGGATCCGAGAAAATTTTTGGGTACTTCCCTTTCAGTTCCCACGTCTGGAAGAAAGGTGACCAGTCGATGAACGGCACCAGTTCAGCCAGGGGGACATCGACCACTCGCGTTCCCAGGAACGCAGGCGAATCGATCCTGACGGTTGACCAGTCCGTCGCGAATCGCCGACTGAGGGCTTCTGCGTACGGCACCAGCTTGCGATTTGCCTGCATCGCTTCGTAGGTCGAGCGGTCACGGGCTTGCGACGAGAGGTTCTTCTCGATGAATTCGGCTTTGCGTTCGGCATCCAGCATGTTCTCGACCACTGGTACCGAGAGGGACGCGTCGACGACGTGGACCACAGGATGATCGTAGTGCTGAGCGATTTTGACCGCAGTATGTTTGGCGGACGTCGTCGCACCCCCGATCAGCAGTGGAACAGTGAAACCCAGGCGCTGCATCTCCTTCGCAACATGGACCATTTCATCGAGCGAAGGGGTAATCAGACCGCTCAGACCGATGACGTCCACATTTTTCTGCTTCGCCACTTCCAGAATCTTGTCGCACGAGACCATCACTCCGAGGTCGATAACATCGAAGCTGTTACACCGCAGGACCACTCCGACGATATTCTTGCCGATGTCATGGACGTCCCCTTTGACGGTCGCCAGCAGCACGCGTCCACGTCCCCGATCGGTGTCTTCCTCGACGGCAACTTCTGCTGCATTCGGCATCGCTGCAGCGGCGGCTCGTTCCGCCTCCATGAACGGCTCGAGGTAAGCGACCGCTTTCTTCATGACACGGGCGCTTTTGACGACCTGCGGCAGGAACATTTTTCCTGCTCCGAAAAGTGCGCCTACGACATTCATGCCATCCATAAGCGGTCCCTGGATGACGTCCAGCGGCTTTCCGTAGCTCAGTCGGGCTTCTTCGGTATCCGCGTCGATGTAGTCAGCGATCCCTTTCAGCAAGGCATGTTTCAGTCGATCTTCCACCGAACCAAATCGCCACTCTTCGACAGCCGCAACGGCTTCTTCCTTCGTCCCGGATTTGAACTTTTCCGAGAACGAGATCAGACGCTCGGTCGCATCCGGTCGACGATTCAGCAGCACGTCTTCAATGTAGACGAGCAGTTCTTTGTCGATCTCTTCATAGACTTCAAGTTGGCCGGCGTTGACGATGCCCATGTCGAGACCCGCCTGGATGGCGTGGTACAGGAACGCGGCATTCATCGCCTCACGGACAACATCGTTACCGCGGAACGAGAACGAAACGTTACTGACGCCACCTGACGTCCTCGCACCGGGGCATTCAACTTTGATGCGCCGAATTGCTTCGATGAATTCGACTGCGTAGTTTGCATGCTCTTCCATCCCCGTACCGACGGTCAGGATGTTAGCATCGAAGATGATGTCTTCGGGCGGGAAGCCGGCTTGCGTCGTCAACAGGTCGTAAGCACGCTTGCAAATACGAACTTTGTCTTCGCAATCCGTCGCCTGGCCCTGTTCGTCAAACGCCATCACGACGACGGCGGCGCCATATCGTCGAATCCGCTTTGCCTGTTCCAGGAAGGCGGCTTCGCCTTCCTTCATGCTGATCGAGTTCACGACCCCCTTGCCGTCGAGGCATTTGAGACCCGCTTCGATCACACTGAACTTGGAACTGTCGACCATCACCGGAACGCGGTTGACGTCGGGATCATCAGAAATCAGGTTGACGAACGTCGTCATTGCGACCTGGCTATCGAGCAGACCTTCGTCCATATTGACGTCGATCATGTTCGCGCCACTCTCGACCTGCTCGCGGGCCACGGCCAGAGCATCGTCGAACTTCCCTTCCTTGATCAGACGTGCGAACTTGCGCGACCCCGTGACGTTGGTCCGTTCACCAATCATCATGAAGTTGGAACTGGGACTAAGCTCAATACGCTCTTTTCCGCAATACGCCGAGGTGGCCGGAATGTCTGGAACCTGCCGCGGAGGGACGTTTTCGACAGCTTCGGCAATCGCCTTGATGTAGTCGGGGTTCGTGCCGCAGCATCCCCCGACAATGTTCACCCAGCCGTTCTGGGCAAACTCGCGCAGGTTGGCGGCGACTTCACCGGGATTCGAATCAAACCCACCGAATCCGTCGGGCATCCCCGCATTCGGATAACAACTGATGTACTTGGGTGCCAGATTCGCCAGCGTCTCGACGTACTGGCGCATCTGCTTGGGCCCCAGTGCGCAGTTCAGTCCGATCGTCAGCATCGGAGCATGAGAAACCGAGGTCCAGAACGATTCGACCGATTGACCAGTTAAGGTTCGGCCACCGTTGAAGATGGTGCCGGAGACCATGACCGGCAAACGTACACCGGTTTCCGCGAAGACATCTTCAATCGCGAACAGACAGGCCTTCATGTTCAGTGTGTCGAACGAGGTCTCGGGAAGCAGCAGATCGACGCCCCCTTCGATCAAACCTCGAACCTGTTCGGAGTAGGACGCGACCATCTGGTCGAACGTCACGGGACGATAGCCTGGCTTGTCAGCATTAAACGACAGCAGAACCTTGGTCGGGCCGATGCTGCCCGCAACGAAACGAGGTTTCTTTGGTGTTTTGGACGTGAACTCGTCGCAGGCGGCCCGAGCCAGACGGGCCGCTTCGACATTGATCTCACGGGTGAATTCGGCGAGACCGAACTCTTCCATGGAAATGGTGTTGGCGTTGAACGAATCGGTCTCGATGATATCGGCACCCGCCGCCAGATACAGTCGATGAATCTCACCGATCATCTGGGGCTGAGTCAGCACCAGGACATCGCCTGCATTCTTGAGATCAATCGGGTGCTTTGCAAATCGTTCGCCCCGGTAGTCAGCCTCGCCCGGGGAATATCGCTGAATCATCGTGCCCATGGCGCCATCGAGCACGAGAATGCGTTCTGACAGAAGTTGTTCGAAGTAGCCAGGAGCACGGGTCGGCATTGATGGATTGCTCAACTATGGAGGTGTCGGTTGTCTGTTTGTGTCACGCACCAACGGTTTGGCGACACATTCGTCATGCATCGCACTCCGTTGATCACTTTCGCAATTTCACTCTGGTTCGTGGTACTACACTCTGGGTCGTAGCACGGGTCGACATCCCAATGGCCGGTTGGGACGAGGTTGCCTGCCTGCAATCAGCGAGACTTGACTTCTCGCTTTCGTGCTGGACCACTCGCTCGTGTGATGGCAAGACCCTTATTCTAAATGTGTCTACACAGTCCCGTCGAGACTGCTGCGTCTGATGTTGTCTCTGCTGTGTCGCACCGCCGCTTCAGTGAGAGTGCTTCCGTGACTGTTACAGCACTGAATCACTTCCAGGAACGGCTGGTTGGACACGAATTTACTCGGCCATCTCCTGACCGAAAGCCAGTCGCATCTGTGGGTCTTTGGCCGGTGCCTGAAGCTCTTTAAAAAAGAGACTCGGCTGAATGTCATGATTGTTTTGGTATTTGCCGTTTCGATATTCAGTAATCTCACCCACAACGGTGTGATAGAGAATCTGACAGATCGGCAGACCGGCATAAATGCGGATCGGGTGGATCGCCTGAAGTTCGAGTGTCCAGTGTCCGCAGAAGCCGACATCACCGAAGCCGGCACTGACGTGTACGAACAGGCCCAGTCGTCCGATCGACGACCGTCCTTCGAGCATGGGAACCAGATTGTGCGTCTCGGTTCGTTCGACTGTCCGGGCGAGATAGAGCTGGCCGGGGCGCAGAACGATCCCCTCGGGAGGAATCACACTGCGTCGATAGCGGTTCGGGCGCCGCACATCTAACACAATTTCCTCGTAGACCAGCAACTCGTCGTGCAGGCTGAGGTTGTAGCTGTTGGGGTTCAGCATCGCCGGATTGAACGGGTCGATGATGATATTCTTTCCCAACTGAGCCTTAATTTCTTCGCCGGTCAGAATCATCAGCAGGTGCAGTGAGTGAGAGGAGGAAACCGAGGCATGAGCTTACCAATCACACGTTACGGGGCCAACAAGTCAGATTCAACCCACGCCACGGACAATCCCACCGTCACAACCCGCAAAGTGCATATTAACCGTTTGAATCCGTACGTCAGCACTCAAAGTGACGACCCCAAAAAGTGACGCCCCCACAGTCTGGTCCAGCGAGACCAAGGTTGACCCAAGTCAAAAGCGTCTTCCCGTTGCGAGGCGATTGCGTGTGGATTGCGGAACTGGGCGAGTTCCCGTTCGGTGGGTAGAATCCATGTCTCGTCCGTATCATGAATACAGGACCGTTTCGACAGGTCCCTGGTTCGTCGGATTCTGTACTTCCCGCCAGACTCAACACCCTCCTTGCCCCGGTTTTTGAATGGATTCATCAGATCACACTTCCTTCCGTCGAAAACTACGGGAATGGTACGTCTTGCGGGCGAGAGATCTTCCGTGGCGGAGAACTGCCGATCCCTATCAGATCTGGATCAGCGAGATCATGTTGCAGCAGACCACGGTGGCTGCCGTCATCCCGTTCTTCCAGCGATTCATGGCGCGGTTTCCTGATCTGAAAGAACTCGCCCGTGCGGAAGAAACGGAGATACTTCGCTACTGGGAGGGACTGGGGTATTACAGCCGTGCGCGCAATATTCTGCGGGCGGCAAAAGTCATTGTGGAACAGCACGAAGGCCAGTTTCCGACTGATCTGGCTCAATTGCAGTCCCTTCCCGGCATCGGACGGTACACCGCCGGTGCAATTGCCTCGTTCGCTTTTGACCAGCGTGCTCCGATCGTCGAAGCGAACACCCTGCGACTGTACTGCCGTTTGCTGGGCTACGAGGGAGACCCCCGGTCGAAGGGGGGACAAGAGCAACTGTGGACGTTCGCCGAGAATATCCTGCCGCGCAAACAACCGGGGCAAGTCAATCAGGCACTGATGGAGCTCGGCGCCACAGTTTGCACGCCTCGTGACCCCGCTTGTGGAGAATGTCCTGTTCAATCCTATTGCCAGGCGTACCTGACCAACCGGCAGTCGACGATTCCGCGTCCAAAACCAAAGGTCGCCATTACGGCTGTGACCGAGGTTTCAATCGCCGTCCGAAATGGGGCGAAGTTTCTCGTCAGACGGAGAACAGCAGACGAACGCTGGGCCGGGTTGTGGGACTTCATCCGGTTTGAGGTTCCCCATGAGAGCCCGACCTTGCCAGATGCAATGATTGTCCAATCGACACAGGAGCGGACCGGACTCACGATTGAACTCGGGCCGCAGGTGGCTCAGTTCAATCACAGTGTGACGCGTTATCGAATCACGCTGATCTGCTTCGTAGCGAACCGGATCGACGGGCGACTGAAGAAGGACGAAGAATGGCAGTGGATCACAGCAGAAGAGCTGGAAAAATTGCCACTGTCCGTCACTGCTCGCCAGTTCGCACAATGTCTGCACCCGTCAGGGCGAGCGATCGTTGAAAGTCAATTCCTGCTGGATGGAACCTTGTGATCCCCAACCGAGCCGTTGGCGAAGTCGCGGAACGGACAAAAGCAGATACGGACGATGCTTGCTTACGAAAGTGCGGGGCAATGCCAACGCCCAGGCCGTCAAAATCAGCTCAATGCCCAATGAACTCTGGCACGCTGCGGCGGGGATGAAGCGCCAAGAGCGACGGCACAAACCGCAAGAAGTGTTCTCGCAAGCAAGAATACTTGGCGGGGGGTAACATCAATTCTCAGACAGGGACAGACGCATTTTTACCGAAGCGATCTGCTGCACGACCAAGTCCTGAACAAATGACGGACATCGTCGACCGTGAAAATGCGTCTGTCTCTGCGGGATGTTCCGTGCGGAACATCCATCCCCGACTCAGTCCGCTGATGGAAACGACAACTGCAGTCGGGAATCGACACGTGACGCCGGTCAGACTGTCCGCTCGGACTGTTGCAATGCGAGGTACGCGGCCACTGCTGCCCGGACACGCTGTCGCGTCCGATACTGAAACCGCTTCCAAATTACTCCCAAGCCAAGGCCGGTCATCCCTACCATCACCCCCAAAGGAATGAACTGCTGATCCTGTAACAACTTGAGTAACATCAAAACACCTTTTCTCACCTTAAGACGTTGCTGGCCATCCTGCAGACGGCTCACGTGTGGAACTGATTCGGCCAATCCTAGGGAAAGAAGCTGAAATCAAAATGAGAGAGATCGACCCTCATCTGCAATTCAGGAAACCTGCATTCCTGTGCACATCTGCCACAGAAGACACCGGCCTGAACACGCGGGTTCGGAACACAAAGCGACGTTTTCACTCATCCCCTTGCATCGTCATGAAACAGGCTGCTCCCCAGCTTTTTTCGTCATCTTTTTCGTGAAAATTGCTTTTCCGTTAAAGAATACGTTTCTGGGAGCCGCGCGGATTATTCAGGCGCAAAATTTTCCCGTATTTTCAGTTCCCCTCCGTCAGTCCCAGCCCTAACGCGTCAAATGTGGTCGGCGGATCAATTAAAGGAGCTTCAATTCCAGAATCGAGAAATCGTCCAGGAAGGGGTGACCACTCTGGACGCGTTGTCCGATGGAATGGATTCGCGTCAACGCCGACTCGCCCAGCGCCAGCGGGGCGGACATGGCGGTAATAAACTCAGAGAATGGCCACATCGTCCCGTCTGGAAGATGGAGTTCGCAAATTCCGTCACTGTACAGGTAAAGCCGCGACCCGGGCTCAACAGGGACCGTGACACCGTCATACGGCAGATCCTCGACGACGCCGTTCATCGGTCCCTGACTCTCCAGCTGTTGACACGCAGCGGGGGATTCCGGAGGACCGGAAATCAGCAGCGCAGGGGGATGGCCGGCACCTGAATAATTTAACTCGTGCTTGACCCGGTTGTAGACTCCATACCAGATGGTGAAGTACATCTGGTTGTGGTTGTCCATCAGAAACGCGTTGTTCAGCGCAGACAGAACCTGGCTGGCATCTCGGAAATCACAACCGGGCAGACTTTGGGCCCGCAAAACGTTCATCGCTGAGACCGACATCAACGCCGACTTCACCCCGTGGCCGCAGACATCGAGCAGATAGCAGGCGAGGTTGTCTTCATCGATCCAGTGATATCCGAACGAGTCGCCCCCGAGTTTCGACGAAGGGATGAACAGCCAGTCGGTCTCGACGCTGTCGGTTTTGATCTTTGCGGGAAGAAGCGAAGTGACATAGCGTTCCGCTTCGGCCACGTCTTCCGCGAGTGCCTGCTGACTTTCCCGCAGCGCCTGAAAAGCTTCGTTTCTTTCGAGCAGGTGAATATAGCCTTGGGAATGGTGGCGGACTCGCGCAATCAGTTCCACGCGGTTGGGCAATTTCACAAGGTAGTCACTAGCCCCCAGTTCGAACGCTTTGGCCTTGGTAACCGCTTCTTCCTGAGAAGAGAGGACAATGACGGGGATGTCGCGCGTGGCGGCATTGGCCCGGTAAAAACGCAGCAGAAGCAATCCATCAATCTCCGGCATCACCAGATCCTGGAGAATGATGGTCGGCGATAGATCCTTCGCGACGGCCAATGCCGTCGAAGGATCGGCGCAATAGTGGAATTCGATATCCGTTTCGGATTCCAGCATGCGGCGAATCGCTTCAGCGACGATCTGCTGGTCATCAACCAGCAGGACCCGGATCCGATGATCGGTGTGCTTTCGGTCCAATGGCTTGGCTTCTGCTGTTGCCGCTCGCTCGACTGACGCTGATTCCGACATGCTCGATTCCTCTGACTGTAGCTCGTCCGCTCGTTACGACACGTCTGTATGCGGCCCTCGCCGCCGACAGGGAAGCGCAGTCGGCTCTCGATTGAAGAACCAGCTCCTGCCGCGTAGTAATCGTTACACTTGTCGGGACATTGTGTTTCGTGATGATTCTACCGAATGAGCGGACTGTAGCGACTTGGTGATTTAGCGAAAGTCAACGGATTGAAAACGACTTTTCAACAGCGTGAATACCCGACCGCAATCCAGGATCTGAAGTAGAACACATGTGGATTTTCAGAAATCAAACGGATCTTGACCGGGGCACGTCATGAGTGGCGAGATTTTCACAGACTCATCGATGCTGGAAATTTTTCGTGCGGAAGTAGAAACGCACGTTGAATCTCTGACATCGGGAATCCTGGCACTTGAACGAGACCCGGGGGACACCAGTCATATCGACGAAATGATGCGAGGTGCCCACTCCATTAAAGGGGCCGCGCGGATTGTCGGAATCGACCCCGCAGTACGGGTCGCACATGTGATGGAGGACAGTTTCGTCGCCGCGCAGAATGGCAAACTGACGCTCCGTCCCGAGCATGTCGACGTTCTTCTGCGCGGTGTCGATATGCTGAACCGGATCGCAAATGCCTCGCAGACACCCGGAATCGACTGGCAAAAGTTCGACAGCGAAGCAACGCCTCTGGTGGCGGAAATCAAATCGGTTCTGGCGGGCACACCCGCTTCATCCCCTCCTCCAGCTCCTGCTCTGTCCGCTTCGGCCCCCGTTTCAGTACCGACCCCGGGAGTCCCGGCCCCTGCAGCACCCAGGCGACCATCTGCGGATGTCGCACAGCCCGCCGGTCCCGCTGCATCCTCCATCTCTGATGTGGTGGCCGCAGCACTCTCACAACCCCGTGCCAAAGGAGCCCCCGCTGCACCGCTCAAACCGGTCGCTGGTTCCAGTCAATTCGATGAGATCACCATTACGCTCCCCCCTTTATTCGACACCGCCGCTGCAGAATTGGCGCGACGGTCGTTCGTTGCGGCACTGAACGCGAACTTGCGTCGTATTCGCTTCGACCTCACCCAAACGACAGATATCGACGCCACCGGGATCGCGTTTCTGGCAGCCGTTCCCTCACATGCAAAAGAGGGAATCCCTCAATTCGTTATGTCCGGAGCGGTCGCCGATCTGCAGCAAGTCCTCGACGCAACCGGCATCGCCCGCCTCTATCCATCGGAGGGGCGTTAAGCCATCATGACTGACCGAATCGAGGAATTCATCATCGAAGCACGGGAGCATCTGGGTCTTGTGGAAGACTCCTTGCTCACGCTGGAAAAGCATCCGACCGCAACCGAGCGAATTGATCGTTGTTTCCGATCCATCCATTCCATTAAGGGCGATGCTGGATTCCTCGGCCTGCTGCCGATTCACGACCTGGCTCATGCGATGGAGTCACTGCTGGTCCGAATGCGACTTCCTGTCGCGCCATCGGCGATCGAAACCCTGCTTGCAGCCCGGGACCGCCTGGCCACTCTCGTAGACAACGCCAACCAGAGCACAGTGATCGACTTCAGCGATATCCTTCAGCGTCTCTCGACGGAAGGAATCGACCGGGAAACCATCCCGCTGGAAATCGATCTGGCCGCCCGCAGCCAGGCACATCCTGGAGGGCTGATGTCGTTCTTCCGGCAGTTGATCTCCCAGGGCCGGATTCATGACGGACGCATTACGATCAACCCGTGCAACCTGCGTGACAGCCTGCCCGATGGCCCCGTGACCTGGTCTGCCGTCATCGAAGCCCCCGCCGTCATGGATTCAGCGCAGTCACAGGACGAGACTCCTAACACCTCTTCGACGGAAGAGACGACGGGTGAGCGATTGAGCGTCGATCTCTCCGCCTGGTCGGCAACGAACGGCGGACTGGTCCGCTTTTTCCGTGATCTGGCCAGTTTCGGGCCTATCACAGAGGGAGAATTGCAGTTTGCGCCGGTTGATCTGCGAAATGGTTTGCCATCCGCACCGATTGTCTGGACGGGCTCCTGCCGCGGCCTCCACCCCCACCCTGCACCTCTGCAGGTAGAGGACACGGCCGAGCAAACTCATCTCGATGCACCTCAGGCAATTGGTCCAGCAGAAGAGCGACAGCTTGATCCAGTCAATGCAGAGCCCCCTTCCCCGCCGAATTCGCCATCGCAGCAAGTCACGCGACGTCCGCCGTCGATGGAAGGGGAAAAATCGACCACTCTGCGGATCCAGGTCGAATTGCTCGATCGAATGATGACGCTGGTCGGAGAGTTAACCCTCGTCAGAAATCAGGCGTTACTCGCCTTCGCAGACGAAGACGGATCCCGTCGCGCCATCATTCAGCGTCTCAGTTCCGTCACGTCGGAACTGCAGGACGTCACGCTGCGCGCACGGATGCAACCGGTGGGAAATCTGTTCAATAAATATCCGCGAATGGTCAGGGACCTCGCACGTCAACTCGGCAAGCAGGTTGAACTCGACCTGCAGGGACGTGATGTCGAACTCGACAAATCGATTCTGGAACAGCTCAGTGATCCACTGATGCACCTGATCCGCAACAGTGTCGATCACGGAATTGAATTGCCCGAAGAGCGAATTGCGCAAGGAAAGTCTCCCATCGGACGAATCGTCCTTTCCGCTTCTCACGAAGATGGTCAGGTGCATATTCAGATTCAGGACGATGGCAAGGGGATTGACCCTGAAGCGGTGAAGATCAAAGCACTCTCGCTGGGGTTGAAGACCGAGTCCGAGCTAACCCGGATGACACCGCGCGAAATCTACGCTCTGGTGCTGATGCCCGGTTTCTCGACCGCCGCACATGTGACCGAAGTGTCTGGTCGCGGCGTCGGGATGGACGTCGTCAAAACAAACATCGAATTGCTGGAAGGAACACTCAGCATCGATTCGGTCGTAGGACACGGCTGTTCCACGGCGCTGCGACTCCCCCTGACGCTGGCGATCATTCCCTGCTTGATCGTGACCGTCGGCGGCGAGAGCTTCGCGGTTCCTCAGCGGGACCTTGAGGAAGTCGTTTGCCTGCACCCACGTTCGAGCGAAAGAATCGAACAGGCATTCAACACCGAAGTCTACCGACTCCGTGACAAATTGCTCCCGGTCGTGCGCTTCGCGGAAGTGCTGACTCGGAAGGAGCCTTTCTCCGTCACTGCGAAGGCGGAAATTCTGACGAAATATGCCGCTCAGCAGTCCCCTGATCGCATCGAGTACATTCTGGTCCTCAAACTGGGAGGGCGACGGTTTGGGCTGGTGGTCGATGACGTGAAGGGGACGCAGGAAATCGTCGTCAAGCCAATGCACCCGTCCATGAAGCGGGTCGGCATCTTCACCGGGGCGACCATCATGGGGGACGGCCGCGTGGCGCTGATCGCTGACGTGGAAGGAATCATTGAACATGCTCAATTGAGCTTCGAGCCACCGCCAGCCCAACCCGAAAAGGCCTCTTCGGTTCGAGAAGCAGCACAGGCGCATCGGGTCCTCATCTTCGAATACGGACCGCAGGAACGATTCGCGTTGCCACTCATCCAGATTCGTCGGATCGAGATGGTCTCGCAGCATCAGTTTGAACGAGTGGGCAATTTCGAATACGTGACCGTCGACGGCGTTTCGACTCGGATTCTGCGTCTCAACCACGTCATCAATGTTTCCGCGCCTGACGGTGACGCACCGGTGATGTCATTGATCCTGCCCAAGTTTGTGGCACAGCCGATGGGGATTCTGGTCTCGCGCATTGTCGACACCGAATCACTTGCACTCGACCTGCAACAGTTCACCGACGACGAACCGGGCATTCTCGGGTCGGCAATCGTGCGGGATCGGCTGACCCTGTTTCTGGATATGCACCATATCGCTGAAAAACTGTTCGGCATCGCCCCTGCAGAGAACCAGAGATCCCGGAAAGAGACAAAATGCGAAAAGCGATTGCTGCTGATCGACGATACCGCGTTCTTCCGGGAAGTCGTCAAGCGGTATCTCACCGCCGAGGGATATGAGGTCGTGACGGCCATCAACGGGGAAGACGGCCTCGATCGACTCAATTCCGAAGATGACTTCGATCTCATCGTTTCGGATATCGAGATGCCGGTGATGGACGGATGGGATTTTGCCCGCGAAGTCCGTCGACGTGGCGTCGATACACCGCTTCTCGCACTGACCTCATTGAGTGGGGCCGAGTACGAAGCCAAAGCGAAAGACTGCGGGTACAGCAGTTACGAGGTCAAACTGGATCACGACCGCCTGATCCGCAAGGTGAGTCACATGGTCGATTCGCGGGAGGCGGTCCGATGAAACCAACCACTTTGGAGTCCAGGCAGTTGTTCTGTACCTTCCGACTGGATGGGCAACTGTTCGGCGTTGATATTCTCGACGTCAAGGAAGTCACCACCGAGATCACCTGCACGCAGATCGCTCACTCACCGGATGAAGTCCGGGGACTGGTCAATATCCGCGGACACATTCATCTGGCACTCGACATGCGCGGACTGCTGGGACTGCCCGCTGTCCCCCAGACCGACAGCAGTCGCCTGATTCTATTCAAATCTGCAGTGGGAAGTGCGTTCGGAGTGATCGTCGACGAAATCGCCGAGATTCATGCCGTCACCCCCCATCAGATAGAACCGTTCACTGTCGAACAGTTCGACGCATTAACGTCGCAACTGCGGCGAATCGACCTGATTGACTCTGTCGCTAAATTGGCCAGAGAGCTTCTGGTGATCCTCAATCCCCGTCGGTTTCTGAGGATCGTCGAAACGAATTTTGCGGGTCCCGCCTAAACCCGACTTTAATCACATTGCATTCAACTTGATCTACTTGTTGCAGGTATCACCGTGAAGAACTTCAAACTCGCCAGCAAAATGATGATTCTGACTTCGATCTTGATCTCGACGATCATCGTGGTCGCATGGGTCGCTGCAGACCGTCTGGCAGCGGTCAATGTCCAGGTCCGGCAGTTAGTGGATTCCACGTTCTATAAGCTCAATCTCACGTCAGATATCCACGTGAAGGTTCTGGCCAGCATCCGTGCTCAGAAGAACGCGGTCCTTTCTCCCGATGACGACGTCAGCAGGAGTTTCGCTACCCATTCCCGCAGCAGCCTGGTGGAAGCACGTGAAACGCTGGGGCGGTTAAAGGAAGTCGTCATCAAAGGGGGGATCGAAGGCCAGACCACCAGCGTGGACGAATGCATCAAGTCGCTGGATAAAACAGAGGAAATCAATAACAAGGTCCTGGATTTGGCGGTTCAGAACTCGAATGTCAAAGCCAGAAAACTGTTGGGATCTGAGATCCAGCGGCAGGTTGAAATCCTGGAAACACGCCTTCAGTCCTGGGTTGATGATGCCAGTTCGAAAACAGAGATCGATGCTTCTGTCATGGAGCGAATGAAGACGCTGTATGAGTTGCAGGATCAACTGATGGGGATCCTGCCCAACGCAATGCGCCATATCAACGCCTCGGCCGAAGAGGACATGCTCGCGTTCGAGAAAAAGCTGGATGAACTGCAGGAACGGATTCAACATGGTCTGCCTGTCGCTTCCGCAGGGGATGGCCCCAGTCAAGTCGATGCCCGTAATCGCCTGAACGACATCAAGACGTCACTTGCTTCCCTGATCGTTCTGTCACGACTGGATACGAACAATCAATCGGTCGTTCTGTCGCTCAATGCCTCACGCGTGGCGAGTGAAGACTGCGTCCAACGGATCGTAAAGCTGGACGAACTGTTCTCAATGGAGGCCAAATCCGGGCGAGACATGAGCAATGTCGCCTACCTGAACGCGTTCAGATCGATTATCGGAATGACCTTGGTCGGCGTCATATTGGGATCGATTCTGGCCTATCTCGTCAAAGAATCGGTGACTCGCCCCGTCTTCGAAGTTCGCAATCTGGCCCAGGCCATGGCCGACGGTGACCTGAGACAGCGAATCCATCTGAAGCAGAAAGATGAAGTCGGTGAATTGTCCGATGCCACGAATTCTCTTGCCGACTCGCTCACAAATATCGTTGCTCAAATCCAGAAAGTCTCCGAATCCCTCGCCGGGTCTGCAGATGAACTGAGCGGTGTCTCTAACCAACTCCTGTCACAAAGCGAAACGACCTCGCTGAATGCGGCGAGCGTTGCCAGTTCCTCGGAAGAACTTTCCTCCAACATCAGTACCATGGCAGCCGCGGCAGAACAGATGAGTGTCAACGTCGCCTCGATCAGTTCTGCCAGTGAAGAAATGAGTGTCAACGTTGGCACGATTTCTTCGGCGGCTGAACAGACTTCGCACAACGTCGGGGCTGTTTCGAGTGCCGTGGTCGAAATCTCCAGTTCGTTCACCGATGTCCTGAATGATGTCAGAGAAGGCTCACTGGTCGCCGGTGAGGCAAGCCGTATGGCAGACTCGGCCACAGCCACGATTCAGACACTCAGCCAATCCGGAACCGAAATCAGCAAGGTCACCGAAACGATCAAGATGATCGCACTTCAGACCAACCTGCTCGCGTTAAATGCAACGATCGAAGCGACATCCGCCGGGGAAGCAGGCAAAGGCTTTGCCGTCGTCGCACACGAAATCAAGGAACTGGCAAACCAGAGCGCCAAGGCGGCGGAAGACATCGCGCGCAAGATCGAAGGAGTGCAGAATGACACCCGTCAGGCCGTCCAGGTGATTCAGAATGTCTCACAGATTATTAAGGACATCAATTCGTCTGCCGGACGAATTTCTCAGTCAGTAGAGAAACAAACTCAGGCAGCGACTATGATTTCGCAAAACGTGAGTGAGGCGAATAAGGGAGTGGGAGACATCGCTCGATCCATTTCTGAAGTCGCCAAAGCGGCTGGTGATATGTCCCGAAACGTGGCGGAAGCCGCGCGAGGTGCCACCGATGTCTCGAGAAATGTCGGCGAAGCAGCGAAGGCTGCAAGTGGAATTTCCTCCGACATTCACGGCGTCAGCGTGGCATCGCGATCGACAAACCATTCGGCCTCGAAGGTTCACCAGTCTGCAGAGCACCTCGATAAGATTGGTAAAGAGCTACGCAAACTTGTCGGACGATTCAAAATCAACAAAGAAGACACCGTGGTCGAATGACTGATGAACCGCTGAAAATTCTGATTGTCGACGACTCGCGGATCTTTCGGAGCGTGATCGAAGAGGCACTCTCTGGTCGGAATGACGTGCGGGTCGTCGGATCAGTCTGGAATGGCGAGAAGGCAGTCGAGTTCGCGCGCGCTTCCCTGCCTGATTTCGTGACACTCGACATCGAAATGCCGGGAATGGGGGGAATCGCGACCCTGAGGGCATTGAGGGAACTCGCACAGAACCGCGAACGGACGATCGGTATTCTGCTGGTCAGTCTGCACACCAAACGGGATGCCGCGATCACCGTCGAAGGACTGGAAGAAGGAGCATTCGACTTCATTTCCAAGCCGACGGGGCCTGATACCCTGGCGAACGCGGCCTCGCTCAAGGAGCAACTTCTCGAGAAGATCAAGGCGTTCCGCTCGCGCCGCAAAGTCATCCCTGCCTTTAAAGCCCTTCGAGATAAGAAGCCCGCAACGCCGAAAAACGAATCCCGCTTTCGCGCGATCGTGATCGGTTCATCAACCGGAGGTCCTGAAGCGATCGCCCGGCTGTTGCCTGTACTGACCCCCGGGTGCCGGGTCCCCATTTTCCTCGTTCAACATCTGCCGGAAAACTTCACCCATTACTTCGCGACCAGCCTCGCCCGTCGTTGCGGGACAGAGATTGTCGAGGCGACAGAAGGAACCATCCCACGCCCAGGTGTGGTCTATGTTGCCCAGGGGGGAAAACATTTGATCCTGACCCGGCAAGAACAGCGAGTGGTGATGAGCTTCTGTGATTCCCCTCCGGAAAACGGCTGTCGTCCATCGGTTGATGTTCTTTTCCGATCGGCAGCGGCTGTCTACGGCGGAAGTGTGCTGGCCGTGATTCTGACCGGAATGGGGACCGACGGGGCTCTCGGAGCAATCACCCTGAAACGAATGGGGGCACACGTCATCGTACAAGATGAAGAATCAAGCATCGTCTGGGGAATGCCGGGAAGCGTCGTTGCTGCGAATGCGGCAGACGAGATTCTTCCGATTGAAGATATCGGGCCGGCATTACGTGCACACCTGGGAATCGAGGGCTGACACAATGGAAGTCTCGACTCAGGAGTTTCGCGACGTTCAGACGCTGGTCAGGTCATTGTGTGGTCTGGTTCTGACGGACGATAAGACGTATCTCGTGAAAACACGGCTCGAACCCGTCGTGACGGCGCACGGCTGCACATCCTTCGGCGACTACCTGGGACGACTGCAGCAGCTCGGTGCCGGCGCGATGCGTGATGAACTGGTTGAGGCACTCACCACCGGAGAAACTTCGTTTAATCGTGACGCTCACGTTTTTGACGAGTTCCGGCGACGAATCCTTTCCCGCGTGGCGGAATCACTGCGGCGACGCCGCGAGCAAGGAACACGGGTTCCTGTCGCCCGAATCTGGTCCGCGGGCTGCTCGACTGGGCAAGAGCCTTACAGTCTGGCCATGATCATCCACGAATACCTGTCCGCGAACGTGGCGCTGGGATTGAAGGTCGAACAGCTTCCGATTCTGGCCACGGATGTTTCGGCGAAGTCACTTACCACGGCGAAAGAGGGACGCTACCTCGAGCGAGACCTCGATCGAGGAGTCACACCAGAGCAGCGCAGGCGATACTTCCAGCAGCAGGGGCTCCACTGGACGATCAATCCTCAATTGAAAAAGATGATCGAGTTTCGCCAGATGAACTTCCTGAATCCCATGCCGGATATTGGCCCTTTTGAATTGATTTTCTGTCGGAATGTCATGATCTACTTCGATACTCCGACGCGCCAGAAGCTTTGCGAACAATTTCACAAGCTCCTGGTTCCGGGAGGCCTGCTGATTCTGGGAGCGGCGGAAAGCCTGTATGGGCTGACGACGTCGCTGGTGTCAGAATCGTTCGGCAGCACGACGGTTTATCGAAAACCCGATCGCCACGCCTGATCAGTGAGTGCGAGGTTTTCAGCGATTCGAAGGAGGTCTGGATGATTTCTCGGCGGGCGATTCTCTTCGCTCTTGTGACGTTTCTCTGTGCGGCACCGATCACTGGACACGCCACCGACGATGAGGCCCAGTCAATCGAGAAAATTCAAATCCTGGGAGGGATCGTCAGGCGGGATCCCGGGTTACCGGGTGGTCCCGTTGTGGCAATTCTGTTTCAGGACAAGTGCCGGTTCAACGATAAGTACTTTCACCTGCTGAAAGACTTCCCTCAGCTTCAAAGCCTTGTTTTCCAATTCAGGGACGCTGACGAGGGACGGAAAGTGACCGATCGTTGCCTTCCTCAATTGAAACAACTGAAAAGCCTGACGACGCTCAACCTGAGGATGACCCGGATTACGGACGCGGGACTGCGAGACTTGTCGGAGCTGACGGAGCTGCGAAGTCTCGACCTGAGTATGACTCCTTGCACTGACGCCGCGCTGGCGGAACTCAGCCCTCTGAAGCAACTCACGCATTTGCAGCTGCAGAACTTGAAAATCAGCGGCACGGGGCTAAAAAAGCTGCAAAATAATGGAGCCCTGGTTTCCCTGGACATCTCCCGAACCGATCCATCCGAAGCGGGGCTGGAAGGAATAGGCCAACTGAAACAGCTTCGGCATCTGACCGCCAACAGGCTGCCACTGACTGATGCCGATCTCCGGGAAATCGGACAGCTCAATCAACTCGAAAGCCTGCAGTTGCAGTATTCACAACTGACCGACGCCTCGATGATCCATCTCACGAATCTCCATGATTTAAAGGTACTGGACCTGATTGGGAACAACCTGACCGACGTGGCGTTGATCAACTTGTCAGCACTTCAGAATCTGACCTCCCTCAGTTTGGGCGATTGTCAAATCACGGATGAGGGTCCCCCGCATCTCAAACTGTTTCCCAAACTGACGCACCTCAGTTTGCGACTCACACAGTTATCTGACGAGGGTGTGCAGGAGCTTGGACTATTGCCTCAACTGGTCAAGCTCAGCGTGTCTGGAATACGGATCACAGACTCCGGGCTGACAGAACTCCGTCAGGCTCGCCCCGACATGGAAATCAGCCGATAGACGATGCTTGTTGCAGGAATGGTCTCGCATTTACAGATCGTTCCAGGTTCTTCTCGTATCGCGCTCGGGTTTCTGTCTCTGTTTGGATAGAGTATTCCCCAAACCGGTGATGGCATTGTGGTGGCGCCTCACGACTGAATAAGCACGACAAAATGTGATATTGCCGTGGATACTGCGGCTTCGAAGGGCTCTTGATTGATGTCCAACGCTCCTTTTTTAACCAACCCCTATGACTGCAATCTGGACCAGGTGGAAGCCAACTTCGCCCCCCTGACTCCTCTCTCATTCCTGCAGCGAGCCGAAAAGGTGTACCCCAAACGAGTCGCCTGGGTGCACGGAGACCAGCAAGCCACATACGCCGAGTTCGCAGAACGATGTCGGCGGCTGGCGTCGGCGCTGGCAAAACTGGGCATTGGCCGAGGGGACACTGTGGCGATCATGGCCTCGAACGTTCCCCCCATGCTGGAAGCGCATTACGGTGTTCCCCTGACCGGCGGGGTCCTCAATGCTCTCAACATTCGGCTGGAACCTTCCACGATCGCCTTTATCCTGGAACATGGCGAAGCCAAAGTCCTGATCACGGATCGTGAATTTTCGGCGACAATCCAGCCAGCACTTGAACTGCTGAAGAAATCCGGGCGTACTCTGACCGTCATCGACATCGACGATCCACAGAATCAAGGGCCAGGCCATCGTCTTAGAGAAATGGACTACGAAACGTTTCTGAAATCAGGCGATCCTGACTATCACGCTGTCGTCCCTTCGAATGAATGGGATGCCATCGCGCTGAACTACACCTCTGGAACGACGGGTAACCCCAAAGCGGTCGTGTATCACCACCGCGGCGCGTATCTCCTCGCGATGGGCAACCTGCTGGCGTGGAACATGACCGCAGCGCCGGTGTATCTGTGGACCCTACCGATGTTCCACTGCAACGGATGGTGTTTTCCGTGGACGCTCAGCGCCGTCGGAGGCACGCACATTTGCCTTCGACGTGTGGAGGCGGGAGCGATCATCAATGCAATCAAGCAACATCGCGTCACGCATCTGTGTGGAGCCCCTATTATCCTCAACCTGCTCATCCAGTCACGTGATCAGATTGAACTGGACCGCACAGTGGAAGTCATGACGGCCGCGTCGGCTCCTCCCAGTTCGGTCATTGCCGGCATGGAAGAAATCGGATTTCACGTCACCCACGTGTACGGCCTGACAGAAGTTTACGGTCCCGCCACCGTATGTGACTGGCATCCTGAGTGGAATGACTTACCACTCGAAGAGCGATCCCGATTGAAGGCGCGTCAGGGAGTCAATTACGCCGTCCTCGAAGGACTGATGGTCGCCGATCCCGCCACCATGCAACCTTGCCCCGCGGATGGGACGACCATCGGGGAAGTCATGATGCGGGGCAATATCGTCATGAAGGGTTATCTCAAGAATCCTCAGGCAACCCAGGAAGCGTTTCGCGACGGCTGGTTCCATACCGGGGACCTGGCTGTCCTGCATCCCGACGGTTACATCGAACTGAAAGATCGATCCAAAGACATCATCATTTCCGGTGGAGAAAACATCTCTACCATCGAAATTGAAGAAGTCCTTTCCCGGCACCCCGCCGTGCTGGATTCAGCCGTCGTGGCCATGCCCGACGAAAAATGGGGCGAGCGTCCCTGTGCCTTCATCTCGCTGAAATCCGAGACGGGTCTGACGAGCAGCGACATCATCACGTTCTGCCGCCAGCATCTCGCAGGTTTCAAAATTCCCAAAGCGGTGGTCTTTGGTCCTCTGCCCCGAACATCAACGGGAAAGATCCAGAAAAATCTTCTGCGGGAACGGGCTCGCGAGCTTCAATGAGAAGCAGGGGGAATGGATTCCCGCCGAAGAGGGTCCGTTACTCCTCAGTCTGCGACGGGGCTGAAGTTACCCGGATCGCTGCAATCCCCTCACCACCAGTCAAGCCGTGATGAGGCGTCCGGGTGAACGCCCTCAGGCCGGAAGTGCTCAGAACTCGCCGATGATTTCGCCACCGTTCCGACTGCCGATTCCCCGCCATAATTGCGCGTCGATGCTGTCGCTGACAAATCGTCCAGACCCGTCACACATCAACAGGTGCGTTCCACCCACGTGCATACTTCGGGCCGCCTTCCAGCCGACCGCGGTGTATCCCGCAGCTGCTGAATTGGTAATGCAGTCCCAGTTCTTTGAATTCGGGGTGTAGTAGTGATTGTACGACGTATTACGTATCTCGCCCGAGAACCAGAGGAACTGACGCAGGGTCTGAACGTTCCACATCGACGCTGATGCACAAGTGGCATCATCCACGGTTCCGTATGTGGTGAGATAGGCATAGGACTTTTGAGCCCCATTCGGGGGCACAGGTCCGGGTGAGTTTGTTGCCCCATCCCCTAGAATACTTTCCGACATACACGCAGTGTTGCTGGTCCCGTCACTGATGTCGGCGATGCGAACCTTCGAATTAGCGAACATCACGCCGTCAGAATTGTACGGCGATCCGTTTCCCGACGCATAAACACCACTTCCCTGATTGCCGCAATAGTTCGAGGGCCCCAGGGATGCGACGCCGTAAGCTCCGCCAAGGGACTTCGACTTGTCGCTGGGACACAGGAACGACGGAATGATGGTCCCTGCAGCAATCTGATTGTTCGGGTCGGCAATGTCGTAGGGAGCGGTCGCCGCATAAGTCGGAGCGTTCAGATTCATCAGGTTGTAGAGGTTCGCCTGATCGATGTAGGGGCTGAGATAAGCGAGCACCCCCCAGTTCCCCGCACTGTACGCATAGTTGCCACCCGGGACGAGATTGGGCGGAAACGTTGAGTGGGTGCTTTCGTAGTTGTGAAGCGCCAACCCAAGTTGCTTTAAATTGTTCTTGCACTGCGTTCGGCGGGCCGCTTCGCGAGCCTGCTGAACCGCTGGCAGGAGCAAGGCAATCAGGACAGCGATAATCGCAATCACAACCAGCAGTTCGATCAGTGTAAACGCCCGACGTTTCATAGCAATTCCAGCTGAAATACGGTCAGTTGCAGACATCCTCTGACATTCATTAGAATGTTGTTGCGTTAATTCCGCAAGGCTTCCAAGAGCGATCACATGCCCTTTCCTCCCAAACCCCGACAGCAAACTCGTTTATTTCTTTCGCTGTTCCTGCTGTGGATAACAGGAATGGCAGGATGCGGAACTTCGACCCCCTCTGACAGGTCGAACATGATGGATCAGGTACTGGGAGCTCTTCAGGTTCAGGGGGCAGCCAAACGGGACGCCGCCCTGGCAGAAGCCTGCCGCCAGTCCGCCGACGCGGGCGATGGTTTCGCCGTGATGCAGGGGTTACCGCTGATCCAGCAGGAATCGCTGAGAAATCAGGTGGCGGTCGAATGCGCGGAAGCACTCTCTGGCTGCGGTAAACAGAACGAGGCAATCGACGCTGCCAATCTGATTACCAAAGAGGAACTGCGAGAGGAACTGGTTAACCGACTTGAAGCGGGGACCTGAGCAGCGCGAGTCGGTATCGGTTATCTTGCCAATCGCGCACGACGTCGTTCATCTTGACTTACTCGTCATCAATCCAGCGTGTGTGAGACTGGATTCAGCAGCATGCATGAGGAGATCCGTCATTGGTTACCCTGCCCGCGGACGTGAGTTTGGTCGCCGCACCACCGTTATTCGATCAATGGAAGAAGGACGGCTTCTTCATGATTCGAAACTTTTTCTCGACCGATCAGATGGAATTGCTGCGCCACGAATCGGATCGACTGCTGACCGAACACCGCGATTTGATCTCGCTTCGGAATCTGCGGTGCCGCTACATGCCGCACCACGAAACAGGCGAGCTCCTGTTCGAGGTTTTCGATCCGGTCAACGATATCTCACCTGTCTGTACCCAAATTTGCGATGACTCTCGCCTGGCGGCGCTCCTCGAATCGCTTTACGGCGAGCCTGCCTGTCTCTTTAAAGAGAAACTGATCTTCAAGCCCCCTGGCGCACAGGGATATCAGCTCCATCAGGACATCCCCCGGGGATGGAAGGGATTTCCTCGAACGTTCCTGACCGTTCTCATCCCGATTGACCCGAGCACCGAAGAGAATGGCTGCACAGAAGTCTTTCCAGGCTACCACAACGATTTTCTCACCCACGATAGCTCCGTCTACATGCTGCCGGATGATGTTGTCGATCCGCAGCGAAAAACTTGTCTGGCACTCAACCCGGGCGACATTGCCGTGTTTCATGGATTGACGCCTCATCGTTCCGAACCGAACCGTTCAACACAAATGCGCCGCGTGTTCTATGTGAGTTACAACGCCGTGTCCGACGGGGGTGACCAGCGTGACGCACATTACGCCGAATTTCGTGAGCGGCTGGCTCAGCACCGTGCCGCCCAAGCTTCCGCGTCGGTGTACTTCGAGTAAACAACGACGAACCGATCCCACGCTGTTCCAATCACGATAGACAAGGATTGAGTGAGAGAGTGATGTCACGCGAAACGAGTTCCCAACCCGCGCCCCGGGGTTCCCGCTACGGCTGGGTCATCATCGTGATTGCGGCCATGGCCATGGTCGCCACGCTGCCCGGTCGTACCCACGGACTCGGCATGATCACCGAGCGTCTGTTGGCGGAAGAACGGTTCCACCTTGAGCGTGTCCAGTACAGCAATATCAATTTGTGGGCGACGTTGCTTGGCGGGCTGTTCTGTCTCCCGTGCGGCTGGCTGATCGACCGGTTTGGAATGCGGATCACACTGACCGCGACCATCGCAGCACTGGCCGCAACCGTGCTCTGGATGACACGAATTAATGATCTGCCCACCTTGTCCGTTGCCATTCTGTTGACACGTGGATTCGGACAGAGTGCTCTTTCGGTCATCAGTATCACCATGGTCGGCAAGTGGTTTCGGGACAAGATCAGTCTGCCGATGGCCGTCTACTCGTTACTGCTGACAATCGGTTTCATCTACGCCAGTATCGCGGCCAGGGACTACGCCAACCAGGACTGGCGGGTCCTCTGGAGCGGGATGGGTTATGTACTCGTGGCATTCGTCCCCATCGCACTGTTGCTCACCCGGGAACCTCCGCAATCGTTCGAGTCTGTCCCGTCTTCCAATCAGGACGCTACGGAGGCCGTTTCATCACCTCAAGGCTTTACGCTCAGGCAGGCCATGGGGACATCGGCGTTCTGGTTGTTTGGAATCGCGATTTCGCTTGTGGCGCTGATAGGATCAGGAACGTCACTTTTTAATGAATCGGTTTTGACGCAGCAGGGTTTTCCCAAAGAAACGTTCTACGATCTCATGGCCCTGTCGACCACAGTCGGACTGTTCGTAAAGCTTCCCATCGGTTGGCTGGGTCAACGGATCTCTCTGAATAAACTTCTCGCCGCTGGTCTGATCCTGCTGTCCATCTGCCTCGCGTGTCTCCCTTACGTGCACTCTCCCTTCGGAATCAAGATGTACGCAGTGGGAATGGGGGTATCAGGGACCATTACCACGGTGCTGTTCTTTACCGTCTGGGGTCAGGCCTTCGGCAGACGATATCTCGGTCAAATTCAGTCCGTGTCACAAATGATGACGGTCCTCGCATCGGCTCTGGGACCTCGACTCTTTGCTGAGTGCTTTACCCGGTTCGGGACTTACTCAGGCGTCTTCCAGTTTCTGGCGGTCCTGGCGATGATAGTTTCAATCTGGTCTCTTTTCGTACGAGTTCCGCGGCCAGAAGAGGCACCGACCACAACACATTCTGACACGGTCCCCGCCCTGCTCTCTCCCCTGTTGCAGAAGAATTCCTGATGTCGACACCTGACCCTGCTGTCCGCTTCCACCTGTCTCTGAATGTGTCCAATCTTGAGCACGCAGTCCCCTTCTTCACGAAGCTGTTGGGAACCGCTCCGGCCAAGCAACGACCCGACTACGCGAAGTTTGAGTTGGCTTCGCCCCCGCTGGTGCTGTCGCTGGAACCTCGCTCGCCACAGGAGTTCGGATCGTTGAATCATGTCGGCTTTCGATTCGCTGACGCCAAGTCGCTGGTCGAGGTGCAACGGCAACTCGAAATCCTGGGGATCAAGACGCAACGGGAAGAAGGTGTCGAGTGCTGTTACGCAAAACAAACCAAGTTCTGGGTCAACGATGACGACAAACGGCTATGGGAATTCTACGTTCTTGAGGGAGACATCGATCACCGCGGCGGAGGCCAACCGCTGGATCAAGTGATCGGTGCGGAATCAGCTTGTGACCTGCTGCACAGTCCCGCATTAAAAAAGTCCCCGCCGAGGATCTTGGAACACCAGATGGGATCCCCTTTCGATGTTCCCCCTCAACAGTTCGACGAAATCCGGCTACGCGGAACATTCAATCTCCCTGAACCGGCACGCATGGTGAACGAGATTTTGAAACGTCTCTTCGCGGCAATTGTTCCCGGTGGAACCGTCTCGCTGCATATTCTCACCTGTGAGCAGGAGCTTCCTGCGCCACCACAGCTTTCCGGCCCCGCTGCGTACGTCAAACACGTTCCTGTGCGAGCAGAATTGATGCGAGCTTTGGAGCTGGCCGGGTTCGAAGATCTGAGACTGACGACATTCCGCACGGCCCCCTGCTTTGAATTCCAGGGACATGCCCTGCGGGAGACAAAGCTGGAAGCAACGCGGCCCCTTCTTGCTTCAGAAGCCAAAGGGGCAGAGCCAGTCCGTGAGGCGACCACGGCATCCGCGACGAAGCCGAGCCGGCGCGTTCTTTTCAAAGGTCCCTTCAAACGGATTCAAGACGACTTTGGCACGGAATGGGAACGTGGCGTCCCTACGATGATCTCGGACGAACGTTGGACTCGCCTGAAGCAATCGACTGTCGGTGAGCTTTTCGTCGAAATTCCGCTGGAGGCACCTCTCGCAAGTTGTGGCAGTCGCTGATCAATCCGATGCGGGTCTGCTCGCGTTTCGACGGAACGTTGCGATAATGTCTCTTCTCTGCACTCTGAAGATCGGGCGACGAATTCCATCGGCCCAGCGGACGAGTCGCTCTCCTGCCGATGGGCGAGCGGGAGAGCAACAGAGGGGTGCCGTGCCTGCGACGGTCAACATCCGACGAAAACGTTCAGACATTGAAGGTCAGTCTACGAATGAAATTTTTGCATGCGGCCGACATACATCTGGATAGTGCTCTGGAGGGACTGGAGCGTTATGAAGTCGCGCCGGTGGATCTCATTCGAGGAGCGACTCGGCGGGCTCTGGAAAAACTTGTCGCTCTCGCACTGACCGAACAAGTCGATTTTGTCGTGATCTCAGGTGATCTCTATAACGGAAACTGGTCCGACTATAATACCGGACTGTTTTTCGTGAAGCAGATGGACAAGCTGAGCAGCGCGGGCATTCAGCTTTACCTGATCGCCGGTAACCACGATGCCGCCAACATTATGACTCGCAGTCTGCGGCTACCCGCCAACAAAGACGGTCAGAGCATCATGTTGTCGCACGAGATGGCAGAGACCCGTCGGCTTGATGATCTGGGAGTGGCCATTCACGGACGAAGTTTCGGCAATCGGGCGGAACTGCAGAACATGGTTCCGCACTATCCGCAACCTGTCCCGCACTGGTTCAATATCGGGATGCTCCATACAAGTCTGAGCGGGTCCGAAGAACACGACACCTACGCCCCGTGCACGCCGACGGACCTGCGGTCCAAGGGTTACGACTATTGGGCACTGGGACATATTCACAAGCGGACTGTTGTTCCCGAACAGACAACCGCTGACCTCTGGACGTCTGGCATTTACTCGGGAAACATTCAGGGACGCCATATTCGCGAGCCCGGCCCGCGGGGTTGCTTCGTCGTCACAGTGGACAGGCAATTTCAGGCGCAGGTCAAATTCCATCCGCTTGACGTTTTTCGCTGGGAGGTCGTCACGCTTCCCTGCGAAAGCTTCGCGAAGGCCAGAGACATCTATGGCCCCCTGCAAGACGAACTCCTCGCCCTCTGCAACAGGAACAAAGGGTTGCCACTGGGTGTTCGTGTCGAGCTGACAGGCGCAACGGTCGCTCATCGGGACCTGACAAGCCACCGCACTGCCGTGACGGCAGAAATCCGCAGCCTGGCAGCGAGAGTCTCTCATGAACAGATCTGGGTGGAACAGGTCAAGTTCCGTACCCGTGAGCCACTGCGTCAGTCCGAGCTGTCCCGAACCGATGGACCACTTGGCGAGCTGGAACAATACCTCGAAAAACTGGATCGTGACCCCGCCGCGATCTCGCCATTGATCGATGAACTCAAAGACCTCGCGAAAAAACTCCCCTCGGAATTACTGCAACCACCTGATGGACTGCTCCTGGATAACCCTGACTGGATTCGCGAAGTCCTTCAGGAAGTAAAACCGCTGCTGCTCGACCGCCTGAACGGGTAGGCGATCAGCCCCACGCCACTGTATTACAAATCTGCTGACAGCCGCAGGAGTACACGCCTGGAAACAGGCCTTCGAGTTCCTGGCGGGTACAGCCAGCGGATGCCCACAGGCGGTCCGTGAGGCTGTACGGGAACGTGCGCTGCTGCCGCCGATCACCCTGCGGAGATTCGTTTGTCCTCGTGCTGTCAACGAAGTCGGAAATCCGGCAACAGGATCTCCCCTCCAGGCAGGTGGCGATGCCTTGACGGCGAATGCCGCTTCGCCGAATTTGTAGTTCGCAGGACGATTGATCGGGATGACTATCGAGGAGGCTGTGCCCTGTCCGCGTAGGACGAAGAGAGACATTTCTTACCGAAGCAGCAGGTGCAACTTTTGACAAGTCGTTATCCCCGCGCCGTAAAATCTTTCTGCCGCTGGTTTGGCGTTATGTCAGGACCAATCCCGGATGCCCGCTGATTCCTTGCGTCCCTGGTCAGGCTACCACGTTCACTTTTTGTATTGAAGGAAGTTCGATGTCTCGAGTTCGGCAAATGAGTGCAACGTTGTTTGCAATCGCAGTGCTCAGCCTGATGTTCAGCAAAACGGCATCAGCCCAGCCTTGGGGTTACTATCCCGCTCCGTACGGTCCGCCGGTCGTTGCTTATCCAACCGTGATCGGTCCGCGTCCCTACTTCGATCCCCGGTACCTTCCGCCTCCTCCGGTGGTTGTCGCAGCCCCTGTCGTGGTTCCGGCCACGGTTCCGGCCCCCACCTTCTATACTCCCGGAGTCGCCCCATACACCTACATCGGTCCGCTCGGCCGTGTTCGCGTGGGATACGCTCCTGCATTGTACGGCGTCGGCTACTAGTGATTTGTCTGGAACAGACGCCAGTGTGCCACTTGCCGGAACATGCACCGTGGCGCACCGCTCTGTCTCGCAGCGCAGCGTGAGAGGTTTCTGCGTGACGCCGCACTCCGACGATTTCGCACGCCACTCGAAGATGTCAGCATGACAATGTGGTTGTCGACCTGAGACTGCCTGGCCCCTGTAGAATGCTCCGCCGAGCAATTTCTACGGGGGCCATCTGCATTTCGGGGATTTCGAAGTGAGCACGCCTGCCGTTCGCGATTCCGTTCCTTCAACGTTCACGTCCCTCGCGCACGGGATCCTGCCCGTGAACGTGAAAACTCGCACACCATGATCGTGTGAACGTGACATTCTCTGGTTGCGACTGTAGCGTGACTCAAGTTGTGCGCGTTGTGAATGTTCCCTCCACAGGGTCAATGTAAGGGACGGCCTCATGCATATCAGAATCTCCCTTCGCGGTGTCTTTGGCTGTGTCGCGAGTCTGGCAACACTGTCAGCAGTAGCGGGTCTGACGATCCCGATCGCCCATTCGGCAGAGAACATCACGCTCGCCAGCGCTGTTTCGCCGGGTGAAAACCGTCGCGACGAACCACTTGCAAAATCTTTCTCTCTCGAGAAAGCGATTTCCTTTCTGGACTCGGCAGCCCTGACCTGGCAGAAGGAACGAAAGTGCTTCACGTGTCATACCAATTTTGCGTATCTGTATGTTCGCCCCACCCATGAGACAGCGGACCAGGCCTCTGCGGAAGTTCGCCAGTTCGCGGAAGAACTCGTTGCTCACCGCTGGGAAGATAAAGGACCTCGCTGGGACGCTGAGGTTGTTGCTGCCGGAGCGGCATTGGCTTTCAACGATGCTTTGAGTGAAAAACCACTGCATCCTCTTACACGTCGGGCTCTCGACCGGATGCTGACGCTGCAGCGCGAGGACGGGGGATTCACGTGGATCAAATGCGACTGGCCACCGATGGAATCCGACGATCATTACGGAGCGACTCTGGCTGCCATCGCCATCGGTGTCGCACCGGACGGATACGCTCAAACGAAATCCGCACAACTGGGATTGTCGAAGTTACGTGAGTATTTCAAGCAGAATCCCGGCACCACGCTCCATCATCGGGCGATGGTCTTGTGGGGAAACACTTACGCGAAGGGAACTCTGACCGATGAGGAATCCGCCGCGATTGTCGGCGAACTGCTGGCACTGCAGAAAGAGGATGGCGGGTGGGGGCTGGCGACACTTGGTGACTGGAAACGGGCCGACGGAGAAGAGCAGGATCTGAAAAGCAGTGACGGATATGGTACGGGCTTTGTCATTTACATCCTTCGTCGCAGTGGCCTGGCCGCGGATGATCCCCGAATCCAGCGTGGAATTGAATGGCTGAAGTCACATCAGCGAGAAAGTGGCCGCTGGTTCACTCGGTCGCTCCACGCAGACAGCATGCATTATATTACTCACGCTGGTACGGCCTTCGCAGTGATGGCCCTGCAGGAATGTGACGAGACGAAATGATCAACCTGGAACTCCCGTCTCTACGTCGGCGGCTTTCATGGGGATCACGGATTTGAGGAATTCGCACTGATGCATGTGCTGATGATGATGAGTCTGCTGTTCGCGGATGTCGAACCGCTACCGATCGGAAAATCTGTTGTCGATGTGCAGTTTGGGGAGGTCTCCATCCCCCTCTACACCTACAAGCCTGCGGATTACAGCGACGGTCCATTGCTGATGGTTTTTCATGGTGTCCTGCGAAACGCGGATGAATACCGGGATGACTCGGTGGAGATGGGAAATCGCTTTGGAGCGTTGATTGTCGCCCCGAAGTTCGATGACACGACGTTTCCGAAGCGGAAGTATCAGTTCGGCGGCATCATGCGGGAAGTCGAGGCTGCCCCCCCGGAAGAATGGACGGGCGAATACATCAATCGGATCGCGAAGGAGATTCGCCGAAGGGAAGCACGACTGGAGATGCCGCTTTACCTGATCGGCCATTCCGGCGGAGGCCAGTTTCTGATGAGGACCACGGGGTTCGTCAATACTGGCGCCAAGCGGATCGTCGCTGCCAACCCGGGGACCTTGCTCTTTCCCAGCCGCAGCGCGGAATTCCCACTCGGATTTGGCCAGCTTCCGCAGCACCTTCAATCCGACGATCAAATGAAGGCCTTCCTCGCTCAACCACTGACCCTCTACCTGGGTTCCAAAGACATCGAACGGGATGAATACCTGGACGTCACGCCTGCTGCCGATGTCCAGGGTTTAACACGGTTCGAGCGTGGTCAGAACGCGTTCAAGGCGGCAAAAAAACTGGCTGACGACCGGCAGTGGCCATTTGGATGGAAGCTGGTCATTGCCGGGGATGTTGAACATGACCACACGAAGATGTTCAACGACCCGCACTGTGCCGACGCCCTCGGCCTTCCCCAAAAGAAGTAGGTCGACGTCCGATACCGAAGGGCGAATCTCTGCTGAGAACCAGTTCGAAGCCGACTGGACAATTCGCCATCGAGATTGAGTTACCCCACAGTCGTCCTTTGCCCGCCCCGGTAACTCCAGCGGCCTGAGCACGCGCCATGCAGTGGTCAACCAAACGAAAAGTCACCTCTAGCGATTCCTGCGCAGCAAAACACCAGCAGGTTTTTGCCCAGCGAGGGATAGAATCGGGACAACTGCTCTGGGTGTCACTCAATGCGCAAGAGACGAACGGGACGTCGTAACATGCTTCTGAGGGTGCGGCATTCTCAACCACGAATATCATCATCAACCCGAGCGAGAGAAAATCCCTCAGCGGTCTCTTGCGCTCACGGGGTGGATACAAGGACCTCGTTCGAAGTTCATCGGGGTTGCCGCTAGTCTATGGAACGCCATTCTTTGACTACCATCGTCGCTCCAGTCAGGACTGAGGTCAGAGCCTCGACAGGTCCGGTGCCTTACGTGATTGTCCGAACAGGTGGTAACAAGTCCCTATTCGTCGTTCCCGATAGAGAAGTCGTATGAGCATGCCGATTCCACCTGATCTGGAAGGCCACTTTTCGTCGAACCCGCCGCGAGTTCCTCGTCGGAAGCCGGGTGAATCGATCGACGCAGGCAAGGGGCGCATCTTTCCCTGCGACCGCTGTGGCGCGGATCTTGTCTTCTCCGTCGGCCAGCAAAGTCTCCAATGCCCCTACTGTGCGGCCATCAAGCAGATCGAACCACCCAGAGATGTCCCCATCGTCGAACGGGACTACCTCGAGATGCTCGAACGGCTGAAGAGGATCAAGGAGAAAGAGGGCGCAGAGGCCGAGAATGAGAACACACAGCATGCTATCCGCTGTTCCGCTTGCGGCGCCGACGTTATCTTTCAGGGGACATTGACCAGTTCACAGTGCCCGTATTGCGCTTCTCCGCTGCAGCGGGACAATATCCATGACTCGGTCAGTCGCATTCCTGTCGACGGCGTCCTCCCTTTTCTGATACCCCAGGCGACGGCAGCAGCCAATTTAAGAGCATGGGTCAAGTCACTGTGGTGGGCTCCCAATGAGTTCCTGAGGCAGGGAGTGACAGGCAAGTTCAATGGGGTCTACATGCCCTTCTTCACCTATGACTCCATGACTTACACACGATACGCGGGACAGCGAGGAGACATCTATCTCGTCACCGTGGGGGAAGGAAACAACCGGCGAACAGAACAACGAATCCGGTGGACGTATCGGAGCGGAGACTTTCAACGGTTTTTCGACGATGTCCCCATTATTGCTGTCGGGCAACAACATCTTGATCTGGTGGAAGCGCTTGAGCCTTGGCCACTGGACCGAATGATTCCCTTCACCCCGGAAGTTCTCGCAGGATTCTACTCACGTACGTATGACGTTGAACTGGACGACGGTTTTCAATTTGCACGGCAGAGAATTGAGTCCTCATTATCGATGGAAGTCCGCCAGCGGATTGGGGGAGACACCCAGCAAGTCCACTCACAGCAAACGAACTACTCGGCGGTTACCTTCAAACATATTCTGCTCCCCGTGTGGTTGCTCGCCTATCGTTATCGTGGAAAGACCTATCAGGTCATGATGAATGCAGCGACAGGAGAAGTCTCTGGCCATCGACCTTACAGTTGGGTGAAGATTGGCTTTGCAGTCCTGTTCGTGACAATCCTCATCTTCATCTTCTGGGCGATGTCAGGCAATCACGGAGATGTTCGCTTCATGATCGACGACGGTTTCCGCTGAGAGTTCTGTCCGATCGGGTGATCTGCTCTTCGACGGGAGTGGTCTAGCTCGTGCGAGAAAGCAGAGCCCGTCTGCCGCTCGGGCGTTCTCAATGAGGCTTCAGACGCAGTGAAGCGATCTGTGAAAGGCGAGCACTTGTTGGCTTGCGACTTGCCGATACAAACAGTCAATCATAATGAACAAACGACTCCTCTTTTTTCCGCAGCTGGCTGAAAGATCTCGATAAGGCAAATTCCTTAAATGAATTTGCCTTATCGAGATCGATTTTGCGAGGTTAGTAGGGGTTGGCATGACAACTGCGAATCTCGCTGATACTTGGCACTGCCCCATTCCGGAAAAAGATCATGAAGATGTTCGTCAAGATTACTGTCGAGCGTAAGCTCAGCCACTGGACGGCCTGGTTCAATAACGCACCACAGATTACAGCGGGGGGATGGTTGCCTGGAGCCGCGATCCAGAGGCTGCTGGAGCTTGTGGACGACGCCTGCTTCTCTGACGATGACCTCATTCCGGTCGAAGCTGATCGAGGGGACGGACACCTGGAATTTCTGGTTCCGCTCCGCGAACGAAGCCGAATTCCGGTCCCCTCAGTCAATTGACGAACACATTGGTCTCTGAACGAACAATTGATGGAAGATTTCTCGTCCGCGTCGGGCTCGCGAGGTTCGACGTTGCGTTGGGCTGAGGTTGCGGCGCACTGAGGAGGGATTCTATTGTGCCTGCGAACGCTGATCAGTTTTTGCGAGCCATCGAAACAGAACAGCTCTCTGCCGTTCCGTATACGAACAAGGATACCTATTCCATCAGGATTCTGATCGAAGGGGCCGAGGTCGATTCCGTCGGCTGCCTCTTAGCTGATCGTCCCTTTGCCAGGCCGTCACGTGACGGCCGCAGTGTAGAAATCTTCCCATCCCCCGGGATGCCGGACGGTTTTGAAGTCCAGTGTTCAACCCACGAAGAAGCCGTTCTCATCGCAGAATCCATCGATAATTGTCTGGAAACCGCATATTTGAAGTTAGTGGATCCCGAACACTCGGCGTAGTCCTCTCATCCCCTTGGACGCAGTTCACCAGAATTCAATAGCCAGCGCGTCGTTCGAGTGGGATAAGACCGGGGGTGGCGGATCTCTACGCACCGTGCTCTATCGTGCCACCCGTCCCGCCCTCGGCAAATTATCTGTCATCTACGATAAAAACGTTGTGCGCTACGGGTTGACTGAGCGCCGAAAGGACCGCGTCGCATCGGCTATGCCGTGAAGAATGCGGGACCGGTTCATGTCGAGAATTTAAGCGTTATCTGGCACTTTCCGCGAAATCGCAGAAAAAATTTAAAATTCCGCTGGCCACCTTGAAACACCCTCCTAGCATCATCCGTTCAGGTCCCTCTGCAGAGGTGACTGAACAAGCTGAATTGCGCTTACGTTCAGCTTCTCTTAATTGGTGGTGCCGCGCACTTCCATCGCCAGTTCGCATCGCGAGGTGGGATAGGACGTGTTGTCGCGTGGGCATCACACGCCCTTACATACGTTGATTTCGTTGGCCGAAAGCGGCCCTCCCATTTCGAAACTCGAGTGAATGCAGTGCGTTCATACGAGGCGGTGCCCAATTTTAACAGAAGGCGAACTACGTGAATCCAACTTCGAATTTAGGTCTACCTCTATTAGCCTACCGCAAGGTGCTGGCAATTGCCTTCGCGGCAGTCTCCCTCACTTTTCAGTCCACAGAAGCGGGATTAGTCCATACCTATGAAGCAGCCGGAGTGCAGACTTCGAGCGCGGTGAACACCACCACCATTAACTTCGATTCGGCGAATCCGGGCTACCATGGTTCTCAGACATTCAACCTGCCAGGAGACCTGACCGCGACTTATACC
Organism: Schlesneria sphaerica; assembly: GCF_044336245.1. Lineage (NCBI taxonomy): Bacteria > Pseudomonadati > Planctomycetota > Planctomycetia > Planctomycetales > Planctomycetaceae > Schlesneria > Schlesneria sphaerica. The sequence goes on from NZ_CP172346.1 coordinate 434,373, forward strand.
AACAATCAATTCAACAACACTGCAAACCAGTACGGTGGTGCAGGGGGAAACGGACAGTATCTGAATGTCACGGATCAGTTTCCCGTCACGTTGACGCTCACGAAGACCAGCGATCCTTCCCAAAACGCGCCGCAGGCCTATTTCGGCATGTGGATCTCGGCCGCGGATGCCGCCAATAAGATCGAGTTCTTCCTCGGGAACACTCTGGTTGACACTTTCACCGCGACAGCTTCATACCTTTCCTCGCTCTCACCCGCGTACTACGGGAATCCCAACGCTCCATTCCTCGGAGCCAACCCCTCAGAACCCTATGTCTTCGTGAATTTCTACTCGACGGATGCGGGCAATGTTTTTGACAAAATCGTCTTTACGAACATCTATCCCAATCCATTGGGAAGTAGTTTTGAAAGCGACAATCACACCTTCAGCACAACGATCCAGCCTCCTGCCAATGTCCCCGAGCCATCCTCCTTCGCCCTGTTAGGGCTTGGCGGTATCGGAATCGCCGTGGGTGCCTATCGCCGCCGCCGTAGCCTGGGCCTGACTCACTGATCTAGACGTCGCAAGCGGGACGACATTCTTCAGTCCTGCCGCATGCCGACAGGGCTTTACCCAAAAGAAATCAGCCTGCTCAACTGCATCAGTCCAGTCGCCAAATAAAGAAGTCGCGGTCCACACCTGTCACGCGATTTCTGATGTGGACGACTGGACTGACGGCGTTGAGCCTCCTCCATTTCCCCCCTCACCGGCTCATCACATCAACCTTGAAGGCTCGGCCCGTGCCAACAGCCCGGCTGGGCCTCTGGGTCTCCCGAACGCCCCCATCGATTGAAGTCCACGGCGCGAGAGCCCGGGGCGAGCATTCGGGACAACGCCGACAAAAGCCATTCCGATCTGACTCTGCCGTCTCGGACACCGGCCGCAAAAGCTGCGACATGCCGCCGGGCTCAACTCTTTTACCTTTCTGCTCTCAGAAAAAATCGCTCGACATGGGTCACTCAACATTTCCAGCCGGGGTCATTACGATATTGCGAACTACGTTCACCCCTGAAAGAGAGAACTGATGACTCGATCTTCGGCATTGATGACGATGATGTTGTTCATGGTCCCCGGACTGGCTGCTGCGGCCGATGGACCTCTCCCTCCGAAAGAAGCGGCTGCCAGCATTTCGCTTCCGGAAGGATTCCGGGCCACATTGTTTGCCGGTGAGCCCGATGTTTCGCAGCCGATGTCGATCACGTTCGATGATCGAGGACGAATGTGGGTGGTCGAATGCCGAACCTATCCCAAGTGGCAGCCTGCCAACGTGACTGAAGGAACGGACCGCATCCTGATCCTCGAAGACGTTGACGGGGACGGACAGTTCGACAAGCGGACGGTCTTTCTGGACAAAGGGGTCAACCTCAGTTCTGTGGAATTCGGCTTCGGCGGAGTTTTCGTCACCGCAATTCCTAAACTGATCTTCATTCCCGATGCGAACGGAGATGACGTTCCAGACGGACCGGCTCAAGTGCTTCTGGACGGTTTCGACGTGAAGGCAATTCACAACGTGGCCAATAGCCTCACCTGGGGCCCCGACGGCTGGCTGTACGGTTGCAACGGAATCCTTTCGAACTCCCGTATCGGCAAGCCGGGAACTCCGGACGCCCAGCGAGTCCCGATGAATTGTGGAATCTGGCGCTATCATCCCGTGCGGCACGATTTCGAAGTCGTTGCTCACGGAACGACCAACCCCTGGGGGCTGGCATTTGACGACCGAGGAGAAGCATTTCTGACAAACTGCGTCATCGAACACGTTTTTCACGTGGTCCCGGGCTCCCGTTTCAAGCGGATGTTTGGACAGGACTTTAACCCGATGACGTTCGAGTTGATGCAGACTTGTGCTGACCACATCCACTGGGCGGGGGGGACCTGGGAAGGTTCCCGCGACGGCAAAGGAAAGCACGGTGAGGCCGGTGGGGGACATGCCCACTCGGGAGCCATGATTTACGTCGGCGACCAGTTTCCCGCCGAATACCACAACAATCTGTTTACGCTGAATATCCATGGTCAGCGTCTCAACCGTGACTTGCTGGAACGCCACGCCTCAGGCTATGTCGCGCGACATCAGACGGATTTTGCCCCGTCTGGTGATCCCTGGTTCCGTGGCGTCTGCGTCAAGCAGGGTCCGGACGGGATCTATTTCACTGACTGGTCCGACACGGGCGAATGTCACAACTACGACGATCTGACAATCCACCGCGGGAATGGCCGAATTTTCAAGGTCACTTACGGAACCAATCACCCCGCCTACGGGAATCTTGCCAAGCTCTCTGACGATCAATTGATTGATCTGCTGTCGATGAAGGACGGACTTCGGGCCAACTCGGCACGTCGAATTCTTCAAGAACGATCGGTTCAGAAGAAACTGTCGTCGCAGGCCCGTAACCGGCTTAACAAAGATTTCGATGCACTCATGATCGATGCCGGCAACGGTCAAACGTCGAAATCACTGCAGTATGCCTGGACACTGCATGCGATTGGCGAATTGAATGAGTACAATCTGAATTCATTGCTCCGCTCACGCGATGACACCCACCGTGGCTGGGGCGTGCGCCTGGCCCTGGAAGAGAAAACCGCTTCTCCTGAAGTAGTCTCGCGTCTGGCGGAACTTGCCCGCCGAGACTCGTCTCCTTACGTTCGTTTGCAGCTCGCCTCTGGCCTTCAACGCCTGCCACTCGATCAGCGAAAGGCGATTGCAGCCGGACTTGTCAGCCATGCCTCAGATGCTCCTGATACGAACCTTGTCCTGCTGACATGGTATGGCATCGAGCCTCTGATCTCGCTCGCGGACGATGAAGTTCTGCCACTGGCGCTGCAGACGAAAATTCCCAAGTTGCGTCAATTTATCGCACGACATCTGGCCACGCGGCCATCCCCCCGATTCGCGCCCGTCTTACGTTGGCTGGAAGAGTCGGACGATAACGTTGCCACGCAGCGTGATGTTTTGACGGGGCTCTATTCCGCCATCGAAGGACGACGTGATCTGAAGGCGGATCCCGGCTGGGCCGCGGTTGCCGATCGCTATGCGATGAGTTCCGACGCCAACGTGCGGGAGTTGAGTCACCGCATTTCGCTCGTTCAGGGGAGCGACGCGTCTTACAACGAGTTCGTCAAGATCGTGCAGAATGACAAAATTGACGCCGCCCAGCGTGAGCGGGCACTCGCCGACCTCGTGACCACGCGGCGTCCAGGAGTAGCAGACCTGCTGCTTGACCGTCTTGGTGACTCTGAACTGCGGGCTTCAGCCATTCGAGGACTGGCGGGTTTTGATCGAGAAGAAGTGGGCAGTGCCCTGCTTGGAATGTACGCGTTGTTGACCGACGCAGAGAAACTCGACGCGATCAGCACGCTAACGGCTCGTGAAAAGACTGCTCTGGCTCTCGTCTCGGCGGTCGACGCGGGTCAGATCGATCGACAGGATCTGTCGGAATTCGACATCCGTCAGTTACAGCGGTTCAAGGAACCGAAGTTGAAGGAACTGGTCAACAAGTTGTTTGGCGCAAAGCCGTCGACTGAAGAACGAGCTCAGCAGATTGCCTCGATGAAGAAGCAGGTTCTTGAAGGTGACCCACAAACGGCCAATCCAAAGAACGGACGGGCACTCTTCCAGAAAAATTGTGCTTCATGTCACACACTCTTTGGGGAAGGGCGACAGGTTGGTCCCGATCTCACCGGGGCTCAGCGAACGGATCTCGATTACATCTTGATCAATGTCATGGACCCCAGCGCACTCGTGGGGCATGCGTACCGCGTGACGATTGTCGAGTTGAAGGACGGACGAGTCATCAATGGAATCGTGAAGGGGGAAGACGCGAGCACGATTACACTGCAAACCGCAACGGACCGAGTGGTCGTCGCAACGCAGGACATCGAAGACCGGCAGCAGCAGTCGGTTTCCATGATGCCCGAAGGTCTGCTCAACCGGCTTTCCATTCAGGAAGTGCGAGACCTTGTCAGTTACCTGAGCAGCGAAGCCCAGCCACAGTAGTGTCACTTCGCTGCGGCGACCTCCAGACGATCGTATTTTATGATTCCAGATCACGTTATGGTTGGCAGTCTGATCTGCCTCCTTTGCGCCTTGCTCGCGGTGAAAAGCGACTGGTTCTTGAAACACACCCGAAAAGGTGCATTTCTGATCCGTCAATTTGGTGACGCTCAGGCCCCCTGGGTCGTCCGCGGGCTGGCGTTAAGTGGAATCGTATTGGGGTTGCTGCTGATACTTGAGGTGGTCCGCCCGATTCAGTGGTGAGAGTCGTTAATCTCCTCTCTGGCGGTATTCGCTGGTGAGGAGTCTCTGGCCGGGTCGACGATGGCCATCGTTCGCAGGTTGCGATCGGCTCGATCGGTCATCTGCGGATGCATCCTGCCAAGCCAGGGCCGATTTCAGAGACCAGACTCACTTCCCTTGCGGCCTCTCATTGAGAATGAGTTTTCCCAAGAGGATGAACACGGAAGTGAGTGGGCGTGTCTGACGCCCATGCAGACCGTATTGTGCGGTTGAGCTTGAGAAATTGTGTTGCCTCAATATTCCACTTAACTTGTTTCCGCGTCGATCGGTGCTTACGATGGTCGACCCTCCGCCAAATGTGTACGAGTTATTTTTTTGGCGAGTCGAGGGTTGAATCAACACCAAAGTCGCCGCCGTCGGGTGGTGGATCGAGGCGACAGCCTCGTCAATCAAAAGTGTTTTTTGGCGGTTTCGATCGTCAAGACTCCATGGAAAGTCCCTGTTCGATGAAGCATGTGCTGTCCGCGATGGTGATGAACCAGCCGGGTGTGCTGGCCCACATCTCCGGAATGCTCGCCTCGCGCGCATTCAACATTGAAAGTCTGGCCGTCGGCGTGACCGAGCGGCCTGAGTTTTCGCGTATCACCTTTGTGGTCGCCGGTGATGACAAGGTTCTGGACCAGGTCCGGAAACAGCTTGAAAAGATTGTGACTGTCGTCAAGGTTGTCGACTATCAGCACCAGGATCTGGTCGAACGTGATCTGATGTTGATCAAGGTGTCGACGGCAGGTGACCAGCTCTCCAATGTCCGTGAAATGGTTGAAATCTTTCGCGGAAAAGTTGTCGACGTCGGTTCTTTGCACGTGATGATCGAGATTTCGGGATCCGAGAGCAAACTGACCGCCTTTATCGAACTGATGCGTCCATTCGGGATCATCGAAATGGTTCGGACCGGCCGGATCGCATTGGCCCGGGAAAAATCATTGTCGGTTGAAGACGCACTTCAACCACCTCCCGCCTACGAAGAAGAAGCCGCCATCAGCGGTTGAGATAGTGGAAAGCTGATTTCCAATTCTGTAGTACCGTTGCGAGCAACTGATCGGCAGTTGCAGCCCAGCGGTAGGACCGAGAATTCCTTTTTTCTGAAGAGAAGCAACGATGGCCGCCAAGGTTTATTATGACGACGACGCCGACTTGTCCCTGCTGAAGGGAAAGACCATTGCAATTCTTGGCTACGGCAGCCAGGGCCACGCACAGGCCCAGAACCTGCGCGACAGCGGCTGCACCGTCGTCGTCGGACAGCGTCCTGGCAGCAAGAACTACGATCTGGCCGTCAGCCACGGTTTCAAGCCGGTTTCGATCGCCGAAGCGACCAAGCAGGCTGACCTCGTCAACATTCTGCTGCCTGACGAAGTTCAGGGCGACATCTACCGCACCGAAATCAAGCCAAACCTGAAGCCCGGTGCACTGCTGATGTGCTCGCACGGTTTCAACATGCACTTCGGTCAGGTCGTCCCCCCCGAAGGGGTCGATGCTGCACTGGTGGCCCCGAAGGGTCCCGGCCATCTCGTCCGTGCTGAGTACGAAAAAGGGGGCGGTGTCCCCAGCCTGATCGCCCTGACCCCCGGCGCGTCAGAAACCAGCCGCAAGCTCGCCCTGGCCTACGCCAAGGGGATCGGTGGAACTCGCGGTGGTGTGATCGAAACCACGATCGCTGAAGAAACCGAAACTGACCTGTTCGGCGAACAGGTTGTGCTGTGCGGTGGTGTCAGTGCTCTGATCAAGGCTGCCTTCGAAACATTGGTTGAAGCTGGCTACCAGCCCGAAATGGCCTACTTCGAATGTATGCACGAATTGAAGTTGATCGTCGACCTGTTCTATCAGGGTGGACTCAACTACATGCGGTACAGTGTTTCGAACACGGCAGAATTCGGTGACTACACCCGCGGTCCTCGTATCGTCACCGATGCGACCAAGGCCGAAATGAAGAAGATTCTGCATGAGATCCAGACCGGCCAGTTCGCACGTGAGTGGATTCTCGAAAACCGTGCTAATCAGCCAACCTTCCAGGCCATCAAGCGGCGCGAGCGGACTCATCAGCTCGAAGAAACGGGCAAGCAGCTCCGCCGGATGATGAAGTGGATCAATGCAAAGGAATATTAATCGTCCCACGCTGTAGACGAACTGCCATCGGCAGGCATTCATTGAATAGCGGATACAGCGCGCGGTATTGATTAACCAGGATCGGACAGAGAAGGCTGCCACGGACTCTTAGACCTCGTGGCTCCCCCTCTGAGTACTGTCCAATCGAAGAGAAGCGGTGGCATTCAGTCACCGCTTCTTCCATTTCCGCCGTGCTGTTGTCAGGAAAGAACCATCGCTATACTCGGATGAGTTCATCAGGAGGACCGTGAATGCCCGAGGCCGTACGAACTTGTGACCTGGCGAGAAATTGCATCCGCCCTCTTTCCGGGCGCCCCGCGCGCGAAACAAGCTCAGCGAGTACGGTCTCCGAAATCACATCGGATCATGGGTGCAAAGTCCCCCGTCGTTTCCCTCGAAGAAACGGTGCCCTCACAGCAATTTTTTACTTTTGCCTCGTTGCCAGTCTGCTTGGCCCCGTCTCGTTCCTGGTGGCCGCAGAAGTCGAGCCGACCCGCCAACTGCTGATCAGCGGGAAGTATGACGAATGCATTGAAGTCACGGCGAAAGCAATTGATGACCGCGTCTTCGGCGAAGAATGGTATTCGTTCAAAGCAGAAGCCGAGATGCAAACCGGCCGGTACAAGGACGCGTTTGAGACCATCTCGGGAGGATTGACGCGCTACGCCTGGAGCATCCGACTGCGACAGGGTGGTATCGAACCGGCTCGAATGTCGGGCAATGTCGATCAAGGGACGCAGTGGCAAGAAGAGATGGCGGACATCGTCAATCGCGCCGCGTGGCGCTACAACGGTGATCCTGACAGTTTGGTCTCGCTGGGCAAAGTCGCTGCGGCGACAGGAGCGGACGCCCGGCAGGTCCTTGAAATTTTTTTTGACCGTGCTCTCAAAGTCAGCCCGGGCCACCGGGGTGCCATTCTGGCGAGCGGTGAGCTGGCTCTTTCAAAAAAAGACTTTGCAGTCGCCGCGGAGACATTTCAGGAGGGCCTGAAAGCGCATCCAAACGATCCTGACGTGCACTTCGGCATGGCGAGAGCCATCGAAAGTTCGCAGCCTCCACTTGCCAGTCACCACCTCTCCGAGACTTTGCGACTCAACCCCCACCACGTCCCCGCCATGCTGCATCGAGCGGCACAGGCGATTGATGCCGAGCGGTATAGCGATGCCACGAGCCTGCTGGAAGATGCTCTCAAAATCAATCCGGCCAATCCCCTGATCTGGGCTTACCGAGCAGTTCTGGCTCATTTGAACAATGAGCCAGAAAAGGAAGCGGAGTACCGGGAACGGGCTCTCACACCCTGGCCTGAAAATCCCGTTGTCGACTATCAGATTGGACGGAAGCTTTCACAAAAGTACCGGTTTGCAGAGGGGTCAGAGCATCAGCGGACAGCGCTGAAGTTCGATCCGGGCTATCAGCCGGCGCGCGTGCAACTCGCTCAGGACCTGCTTCGGCTGGGAGATGAGGAAGAAGGGTGGAAGCTGAGCGAACTGGCATTGAAGCACGATGCGTATGACGTACAGGTCTTCAACCTGATGCAGCTACGTGATGAACTGAGCAAGTTCACCACGTTGGAAGCAGATGGCTTTCGCGTCCGTATGGAAGCAACGGAAGCCGCTATCTACGGGCACGATGTGCTTCAGCTATTGAAGCGTGCCAAGGACACACTCTGTCCCAAGTACGGCATCGAATTGCAGAGCGTGATTACCGTTGAGATTTTTCCGGATCCCAATGATTTCGCGGTCCGAACATTCGGGCTGCCGGGAGCGGATGGTTTCCTGGGGGTCTGTTTCGGCAAAGTCATCACGGCCAATAGCCCCGCCTCCCAGAAGGACACTCCGGTCAACTGGCAGTCCGTACTATGGCACGAGTTCTGTCACGTGGTCACACTGGAAAAAACGCGAAACCGTATGCCGCGATGGCTCAGCGAAGGGATTTCCGTCTACGAAGAGCGTCAGGCAGGAGCGACGTGGGGACAACGGATGTCACCCAAACACCGCAAGCGGATTCTCGACCGGGGAGTCTCATCCGTAAGAGACATGAGCGGCACGTTCATGCGACCGGACACTCCAGAAGATCTTCAGTTCGCCTACTACCAGTCCTCCCTGCTGGTGGAATTCTTGATTGAGAAGTATGGCCTGGATTCAATGAGAAACATCCTTGGCGATCTGGGGGCCGGGATTCCTGTCGAGGTTTCGATCGAGCGGCACACGTCATCACTCGATCAGATCGATCACGAGTTTCATGACTACGCCCTTGAAATGGCCCGGCGTCTCGCTCCGGAACTTGACTGGGAACAGTATGACTTGTCGGCCATCCGGGATGATGACGATCCCGAGCGACTGGAGCGTTGGGTAGAAGATCACCCCACCAGTATCCAGGGATTGACCATGCTTGCGGATCAGATGGTAATGAAACGCGAGTTTGACAAAGCCAAAAAATCACTCACAAAGTTGATCGAGTTGTACCCGGAGCAAACGGGGCTCGACAGCGCTTACATCCTGCTGGCAGCGATCCACCGGGAACTGGAAGAGACCGGCGAGGAACGTCAGGTCCTGGAGCAATACGTCACTCACACAGATGACGCCAAGTCAGCCCTGCTCCGTTTAATCGATCTGCAGACAGCCGCCAGTGACTGGGCTGCCGCCGCAGCCAGCGTTCGCAAACTGCTCGAAGTCAATCCTCTGCTTCCTCAGGCCCAGCGAGCACGTGCAATGACCAGCGAGCAGCTTGGTATCGTCGAAGACGCCATTCAGGGACTAAGGGCGGTTCTCCTGATGGATCCGGAAGATCCCGCAGAAGCTCACTTCCGTCTGGCGCGATTGTTGAATGGGCAAGGGGACGCGGAAGCGAAGTTGCACGTTCTTGCAGCCCTCGAAGAGGCCCCCCGATATCGCGAGGCGCAAAAGCTACTTCTCAAAATTGTGCGGACCCACCCCGCCGAAGCAAGCCCTCCTGATTCAGTTACTGAGCCTCCTTCAAACACGGCCCCCGAGGCCAATCCCGTTCCTACCGACGCGACAAAAATGCCTTGAGGGCGACGGGATGAAAAACACGAGATTGTTGAGCCGATTGCAGGGAAAGCGGAACCGATTCGATGAATGAGCCACCGACCGACTCAGGAAAACCCGCCATGAAACGTTTCGTTTCCGCGATCAGTCTGCTCGCGCTACTGCTGGCGGTTATGGGAGTCATCGGACTGACGTATGCCCAGAATCGCTCCTTTTCCCGGCGGTTCAGCGGACGATTAGAAACGTCTGTGCCCGACAACCGCAATGGGGTACCTCTCTGGGAAGTGGATCCTGCATTCAAAGACGACGTCTTCACCTTCGTTCGCATCGAATATGATTCAATGCGTCGGCCGGGCTCCTGGTTGACTGACTTCCCCGACGCGGACCTGAATCTTTCGTATCGTCTCCAGCAGTTAACATCGATGAAGGTCGACCCCAACGGCCGGATCATGCGTCTGACCGATCCGGATCTGTTCCGATACCCCTTCATCTATCTGATCGAACCTGGTGGCATCTATTTGTCACCTGACGAAATCGCAGCACTCAGACGCTACCTGTTAAATGGTGGTTTTCTGATGGTGGATGATTTCTGGGGAGAAGACGAGTGGCGATCACTCTACGAGGCGATGAAACAGGTCTTTCCTGACCGCGAACCAGTGGAATTGCCCCTTGAACATCCCATTTTCCACTGCGTCTATGACTTGAAAGAAAAACCACAGATTCCTGCCATCGGAGTCGCCATGGATGGGCGTTCCACTGGAAGAACTTGGGAACGTGAGGACGCCAGGACGCCCCACTACCGCGGCATCTTCGATGACAAGGGGCGGTTGATGGCTCTGATTTGTCATAACACGGACCTCGGAGACGGCTGGGAACGGGAAGGTGAAGACCCCTGGTACTTCACCGAGTTTTCCGAGAAGAAAGCCTATCCTCTGGGGATCAATATCATCTTCTATGCCATGACGCACTAATCGAATCGAGATCATCTCTTCAAACTACGTCGGAGCCCTTTGTGAACGTGACGCGACTCTCTCCTGCTGACGACGACGAAATGCGCGTGCTTGAACTGGTTCGAACCAGTCGGCAACGGATTCGCACGGAACTTGCAAAAACCATCGTCGGGCAATCCGAAGCGGTTGAGCAACTTTTGATTTCCTTGTTCGCCGGTGGCCATTGTCTGATCACCGGAGCTCCCGGACTGGCCAAGACGCTGCTTGTGAAATCGATCGCTCAGGTCTTTCATCTGAAGTTTCAGCGAATTCAGTTCACCCCCGACCTGATGCCCGCAGACATCACGGGGACCGAGATTCTTGAACAGGACGAATCCGGACGACGGCAAGTCGTGTTCGTAAAGGGCCCCATTTTCGCCAACGTGCTGCTGGCCGACGAAATCAACCGGACACCTCCCAAGACACAGGCCGCACTTCTGGAAGCCATGCAGGAGCACCAGGTCACGGCTGCGGGAACAAAGTACATACTGGAAGAGCCGTTTTTTGTTCTGGCAACACAGAACCCGATCGAAATGGAAGGGACGTATCCCCTTCCCGAAGCTCAGCTCGATCGCTTCATGTTCAATGTCGTGATCGACTACCTTCCCGAAGATGACGAAGTCGCCGTCGTGGCGCGCACCACTTCCGCCCCTTCCGAGGCGATCGAGGCCCTGTTCACGGGTGAAGACGTCCAGCAGATTCACGCGCTCGTCCGAAAAGTTCCCGTGGCGGAAGATGTTGTCCGATACGCCGTGCGCCTGGCTGCCGCATCCCGCCCAAATCAGGCGAACACACCTGACTTCGTCAACGAGTATGTCTCCTGGGGTGCGGGGCTTCGCGCTGCTCAGTACCTGATCCTTGGTGGAAAGGCCCGAGCCTTGCTGGCAGGTCGGGCGAATGTCACCTGGGAAGATATTCGCGCCCTGGCCGCCCCGGTCCTCAGGCACCGCGTCCTCATTAACTACCGCGCGGAAGCCGCGGGTCAGACGGTCGACAATATCATCTCGAGAATCCTCGACACGGTGAAAGAGTTATAAGTCTTCGTTCTGAAAGCCGTTTTCCGGATCTGGTTGAGTGGACGAACCGTGTTGCAGTAACCATGATTCCCCTCTCTGATCAGCTTCTTTTTGTAAGGAACCATTGTCGATGTCCTTCAGAGCCACTCGTTTATTTTCCCTCGCGATCCTTTCGCAGTTGGCAACGCAATCATTTGCGCTGACTGCCGAAACGACGGACGGAAAGCATTTCACTCAGATTCCTCAGATTGCTCCGGCAAAGGGGCAGCCCGACTCGGCTCAGCCGACTCCCGCCGTTCCCGCCGCGACACTCTTTAAAGACGGCCCCGCGCCCAGTTGGATTTGGGGCGCTGACGAAGCAAAGAATTACGTTGTCCGAAAAACATTTCAGGGCGGTGGACAGTCGGCGTGGCTGCGAGCGACGTGCGATAACTCCATGACGGTCTATCTCAACGGCAAGAAGATCGCCTCCAGCGATGACTTCACCCGTCCCGAACAGATTGACATTCAAGCCAGCCTGAAAGCGGGTGAGAATCTCCTGGAAGCAGAAGTCGCCAACTCGGGCGGCCCTGCAGGCTTCGTGGCGAAACTGGCGATCACCGGTGCCGATGGCAAGGTTCGCTACGTCGTCACCGATAACTCCTGGACCGTTTCGAACTCGCGTGAGTCAAAAGAGTCCACAGCCGCAAAGGTGGTCCTGAAACTGGAAGATCATCCCGGTGGTAAGGCAATGCTGGACGATCTTTCGATCGAACCGGCTCGTGACCTGTTCAATCTGCTGCCTGGTTTCCAGGTCGAGCGGCTGTTCACAGTCCCCAAGGAAGAACTTGGTTCATGGGTCAGCATCACGACTGATCCGAAAGGGCGACTGATCGTCAGCGACCAGGGAAAGCTGGGACTGTGCCGAATCACTCCTCCTCCCATTGGCAGCAGCGCTCCGACCAAGGTCGAGCGACTGGACATCAAGTTCGAAGGGAAGACCTTCTCCGGTGCACAGGGTCTGCTGTGTGCCTTCGACAGCCTCTACGTCATTGTCAACAGCGGCGATATTCCCACAGCGTTCTATCGCTGTAAGGACACCGATGGCGATGACCAGTACGACGAAGTCATCAAGCTGCGCGACATCCCCGGTGGTGGCGAGCACGGACCACACGCATTGCGTCTTTCTCCCGATGGCAAATCGATCTACGTTGACGCCGGCAACCACACGAAATTGCCGTTTGAAGTCACGCTCAACTCCCCTCCGCAAACCATGGCGGGTGTCCGACCGCAGCAACTGCGAGCCACCCTTCCCGAAGGTGTCACCAGCCGTTCCGTTCCTAACTGGGACGAAGATCAACTGATGCCTCGTCAGTGGGATGCAGGGGGACACGCTGTCGGTGTTCTTGCACCAGGCGGATGGATTGCAATTACCGATCCTGATGGCAAGACCTGGGACGTGTTCTCGACCGGTTACCGCAATCAGTACGACTTCGCGTTTAACGCCGACGGGGAAGTTTTCGCCTACGACGCCGACATGGAATGGGACTACGGATCACCGTGGTACCGTCCGACCCGCGTCGTGCATGCGACCAGCGGCAGTGAATTCGGCTGGCGCAGCGGTACCGCGAAGTGGCCAACCTATTATCCAGACAGCCTTCCTCAACTCGTTGACGTCGGACCTGGCTCGCCCGTGGGTGTTGAGTTCGGTTATGGGACCAAGTTTCCCGCCAAGTACCAGAAAGCCCTGTTCATTTGCGACTGGACCTTCGGCACCATGTACGCGGTCCATATTGAGCCCAGCGGTGCCAGCTACAAGGCCACAAAAGAAGAATTCATTTCGCGAACGCCGCTGCCTCTGACCGACGTTGTCGCTCATCCGGATGGGGCGATGTACTTCACCGTTGGTGGTCGCGGTACCCAATCGGAACTCTTTCGAGTCACCTATGTCGGCAAAGAGTCGACAGCTCCTGTTGATGCCCGCAATACCCGCGATGCTGAACTGCGTGCCCTGCGACGCAAGATCGAAACCTATCATGTGGCCAATTCGGAAAAGCCGGCAGCTGCAGTCGACTTCCTGGTCCCCCACCTTGGTCACGCAGACCGGCACATCCGGTTCGCTGCCCGGATTGGCCTCGAGCGACTGCCTGTCGACTTGTGGCAGAACAAGGTCTTCTCTGCAACGAATCCCGATGCGATCATCACCGGTTGTATCGGCCTGGCTCGACAGGGTGAGCCACACCTGCTTCCTCAGATCCTGATGGCTTTGGGAAGTATCGATGCCCGCAACCTGACCGAACCCCAGCAGCTTGGACTGTTGCGTGCGTTGCAACTGACTTTCGTCCGACTTGGGGCTCCCGATGCGGCAACCAAGGCGCTCATTGGTGAAAGACTGGATTCTGTCTTCCCCACCAATAGCAATGCCTTGAATCGCGAACTGGCGAACCTGATGGTCTTCGTCGAATCACCCGGTACGATCAAGAAGATTCTTCCGCTGCTGACCAAAGAGAAAGTCGTCGAGATCACGGATCTGGGCGAAGTTCTCGCGAGAAACAAGCAGTACGGTGCAGCCATCGAAGCGATGTACGCGAATGCTCCTGACCTTCAGCAGTACTACTACGCTTACGTGCTGCGAAATCTGAAGTCTCACTGGACGCTGGAAGCTCGAAAGACGTACTTTTCGTGGTTCGAGAAAGCCCATTCCTGGTCAGGGGGTGTCAGTTACCAGAAATTCCTGACGAACATCGAAAATTCGGTATTTGAACAATTGCCCGAATCAGAACGAATCGTGCTGGAAGCCAGCGGCGCACGGAAGGCTTACAAAGCCCCGGAACTGCCGAAGCCGGTGGGCCCAGGTCGGAATTACACCGTCGATGAACTGGTGGCCCTGTCTGCCACTCAATTGCGTGGTCGTGACTTCAAGAACGGCGAGAAAATGTACAGGGCTGCACGCTGCGTCGTTTGCCATCGCTTTGCTGGCGACGGGGGATCGACGGGTCACGACCTGACCCAGGCTGCCGGACGGTTCTCGTTCAAGGATCTTGCCGAATCGATCATCGACCCCAGCAAGGTTGTCTCGGACCAGTACAAGACGACGATCGTCGAGACCGCTGACGGAAAGACGCACACGGGACGGATCGTTGCAGCGACCGCTGATTCGATCACGATTCTCGTCGACCCTGAAGACTCGACCAAGCTGGTCACTATCAAAAAGAGCGACATCGAATCGCAACAGCTTTCCGATGTTTCGCTGATGCCAAAAGACTTGCTCAAGCAATTGAACGAAAACGAAGTGCTTGATCTTCTGGCGTACTTGTTGTCCCGCGGAAATGCACAGGATTCGATGTTCAAACGATAAGTTCAAACATCGAATCCTGGCTGACTGACTCAACTTAATCGATCTTATTCGATCTGGTTGGGTCCGATTGGTGAGGGAAGATCTCCGGGGTCGCCGGAATCCAAGTCCGACGGCCTCGGCAGAATTTCGTCGTACTCGTCAGGTTGCGTTGAATCCATGTAACCTGACCCCATAAAGCCCGCTGGTGCTCCTGGATAGACTTCCGTCTGATCCACGGGTACCGGTGAGGCATACTCGGGCGGCAAAGTCTTCAGGTTTGGAGCAGGGAAGGCAAAGCTGCGTGCCCATGCCCGTCGAACCGCATCCTGCTGGGCATACGTATTCCATTCGCCTTCGGCGAGTCGGATCCCATCGTTTTCCAGCAGGGTTCCGCGTCGCTGATGCAGTTCTGTGATCGCCTTGTTGTAATTCACCAGCGAAGTGTAGTAGGCGATTTCTGCGGCCGCGTTACTGGCCTGAGCACGAAGGACAAGGTCGAGAGTTGCGTCTCGTACACCAGCTTCGTATTCCGCCGTCGTCGCCTGGACACGACGTTCCGAAGCGATCTTGCGGTCGAGATGTGTTCGTGCCGTCATATAGGCCAGGTCAACCTTCTGGATCGAATCAGCCAGTTCGTGACTGATATCCAGTTCCTGTGCGGCCAGACCTGCCCTGGCTTTGACCAATTGCAGTTCGAGGTTGTGCAACTGAGCACGGAAGGCACGGAAACCGATCGGCATACTGAATTGAAGACCGACGTTCCACCCTGACTGATCGCCGCGGGTCAACGCTCCATAAGCACTATTGTACCCCTTCTCTGTCATACCGTCGCTTGAACTGTTCGACAGCAGTGTTTCACCGAAGCCGTTGAGCTGGTATGACGAGATGAAGTTCAACTGTGGGTTGATCACGTTTTCAGCAGCTTTGACCTGAAGCTGCAAGCTCTTGATGGCCCACTTCTGTTTCCGCAACTCGACACGCCGAGTCAGCCCGTCGATTAATGCAGACTCCCACTGAATGAGGTATTCGCCTTCGAGCGGGTTGTCCGCCGGACGAATGATTCGACCGTCGTTGACGGGCAGTCCCATCAGTTTACGGAACGCATTCTCAGTCCTGAGGATGTTACCCCACGCATTTTCGACGTTGGCTCGCGTATTGAAGTAGTTCTCTCGAGCCTGTGCTTCGTTACTGGCGTTACCCCCCGTCGCACCCACATCCATCTTGGCTTTGACTTCACGCCAGGTTCTCAGCGAACTGTCCCGATTGGCACTTTCGGCTGCGAATTGGCGATAGGCTAGGTACAGTTCCCAGTAGAGGTCTTCTACGTCCTTGACCATGGTGATCACAGAATTCTCGAAATCAGCAATCGAGATATCTGTGTTGATACGCGAGATGGCCACCCCTTGGGACACCCCGGTCACACCTGTCAGTCCGGCGCGTGCAGGACCGGCAATTCGGTTGTACTCGACGCCCGAACCAGCCCACAAAGGCTGAACGAACTGAACCTGTGAGACCGCCACGTAGTTCGACGGGAACAAAGTCGCCGAAGGGAACATCGGATTGACCGCGTTCGTCCCCTGATACGTCCAGTTGTTGTTGAACGCGAGCGACCCCCCGGTTGCGAAGGTCTTGGCCAGGCTGGATGTGAAGTTCGCAGAGTCGTTTCGACTGACGAAACCGGGATAAGGAATCGTCGTGTTGGCGACCGCTTCATTGTGACCAAACAACATCTGACTGGTGAACGTGGCGTCGTAGTCTGCCAAAGCCGCTTCCACACCACGGTTACCGAAGAGGTATCCCGAGTCGCGGATGGCTGGATCGTAGACCGACGGTGCAGTGCCTGGAGCTTGCAGAATTGCCTGCTCGTTCGACCGCGTTCGGATCAATTTGTTGTTCTGCACAGCCAGATGGACAGCTTCCATCAAGCTCATGTCCCAGACTTCGTCTTCATGTCGATCGCGAACAGTGTGTGGCCGCTGCGTGTTGACGACATCAGGAGATGTTTGCTCTTCAATAATCGGATACTCGATCGCCGTCGTACGGTCGACGTAGTCCCGAAGCTCTGCATCTCCCAAATAAGAGACAGGCCTCGCGGTGCGACAACCAACCAGGGCGCTGGAAATCAACAACGCATTGATCCATCGGATCGATCGCCTCCACCTCATGGGATGCATCCTTGCCAATACTGCCATCCGTGGGATTACCGATACATTTCTGTATAACTGTTTCCGGAAGCACACGAGGCATAACCGCTGTGAGAGTTACGCCTCGTGAATCTCCTACAACCAGTATCGGCGTCAGAAGCGGTACCGCATGATTCGAAGTACAATTAGATTTAGCTGGTATTTATCGAATAACTCGTACAGGTGACATGATCAAAAAAGTCAACCTAACCGATCAATTTGGGAAAAAAACCGAAATCTTTCACTGTGACCCCATGTTTGACTCAATTTGGACGGCCTGAGTGACTCACGAGTCATTTACACGCTTGGGACTTTCTTCCAGACCGTCAGCGGTGGGCCACCTGCAGCGAATTCGGCGGCGCCGCACGGATCAATTCCGGTTCAATCAATCGAACAGGTATCCCGCTTCAACCCAAGATCCTCTGAAGACCGCAATGTCGGATTCCGCTTGTCGAAAACCTCGTGCGGCTCCGCCGCCTTGGTAGCTCAAAGCAGCAACCAAGGCGACCCGATCCGAATACACACACAGGGTAGCCACGGTTGACGCGGCTTCGCGGCTACCGCTGTGGCAAAGCCACACGAGGTTTCAGTCCATTCCCCACCGACGTTTCATCCGCGCCGGCGGGACTGATGCGAATGAGTTGATCCAGCGAAATCACTGCCATTCGATAAAGCAGACCGACGTGTGGAGGCTCCTGTTCCTGTCGCTCAATCGTTCCACTGACGCGAATGGACTTCCCTCGAAAGTGCGATGAAACGTCCTCGATTCCCAGACTTACCAAACGTTCCACCAGTTCTGGAGAAAGAATGAGGCAAAAGTGATTGCCATCGGTCGTGCGCTCGGCAGATCCCCCCTCACCCTCGCCACGGTGCGAAGCGGGAAAAACCACGAGTGATGGATGTTCCCCCTGAGGACTGAGGTTAGCGATATCAAGGGGGCGTGCCTCTGCAGCCAGCAAGCAGACTGTCGCGGGGCCCGTGTACCCAGATCTCACAACCAGTTCCGGAGTCCACACGTCGGGAAGAGATGGATCGCCAATCCCCGGCAACGACAGGGTGTCGCCCGAGTTTTCCGTATCCGCCTCTGCAACCAGTTTGGCAACGATTCTGCGACGTGCATCAGATCGCATCTTTTTACCCTCCTGACGTCCCACCGATCCTGAAAGTGTTGATAGACGCCCAAGTCCTCTGCCGCCAAGTCGAATCGGCGTTCGGCCTCCGTTTTGCCCCCTGCAGATTGGCCTGCGACATTCTTTGGGGCTCCGCAACGGGAACCAGACCGAAGTTTTTCTGACGTCGTCGACGCACGATCATACCACGGAAGGTGCCATGCCGTGTCTGATTGCAATCAGGTCTTTCGCAATTCTTCTGACAGGAACCCGAAGCTGTCGAGCGGATCATGATAGGCTCGAGCCGTAATGTCCCTGCCACACGAGAGTTAGCCCTGTGGGCTGAAATGAGCCGCTCTCCTTACCGGTGCGGTTAACCGGAAAACGGAACAATTTCCTCTCTCGCCGCAGGTTTGACTCGCCGAGGTGACTGAAACAGGAACGCGCACGTCCAGTTTTGCCGCTTCTGACAGCGAGCGCTGGCCTGGACGGACACTCGCTTTCCCCCGTACTTTTGTGGGAAGATGGACGAGTTCATCCGATGTTGCTGTAGTTCTGCGCGGGTGCATGCAGTAAGATTGATGCGATGCCGAAAGTCTGAGGTTGAGGAGAGGGTTCGATATGCGATTGTTTGCGGGTGCTGGACGACGTTTTTGTGACAAGATCAGTCGTCGATCGTTTGTGCAGATGGGTTCCCTCGCCGTCGGTGGTTTGACTTTGCCTGGATTGCTGCGTGCAGAGCATTCGCGCGGGACAGAACGGTCTCACAAGGCCGTGATTATGGTGTACCTCTCGGGGGGCCTTCCTCATCAGGACACATTCGACTTAAAGCCCAACGCCCCCGCGGAAATCCGAGGCGAATTTTCCCCGATCCCATCTTCGCTGCCAGGCCTGGACGTCTGCGAACTCATGCCTAAGCTGGCGACGGTGATGGATCGTTGTGCGATCATTCGCTCCGTCGTCGGACAGCGCGACGAACATTCGAGTTTTCAGAATCTCACCGGCTACACCATGGGTGAGACTCAGCGAAACCACTATCCCAACTTCGGTTCGTTCGTCTCTAAGATCAAAGGCCCTTCGAGCCCTCTGATTCCTCCGTTCGTTGACCTGTTTCCCACAATGCAGCACCGACCTTACAACAGCACGGGTGCGGGCTCCCTCGGCAGCCAGTACCACCAGACTCGTGCCGATGGCGAAGACCTTGCCAGTATGAAGCTGCGCTACATTGAATCGGCTCAGTTCAATAGTCGACAGAAACTGCTCGAAGGGCTCGACGCCTTTCGACGGGAAGCCGATCGCAGCGGAATGAATGATCTCGATCAGAGTTATCAACGTGCTTTCGAAGTCCTGACTTCGTCGCAGCTGCTGGACGCGCTTGATGTCGAGAAGGAGGATCCCAAGACCCGGGCACGCTACGCCTTGGGATCGTCCAAGCATCAGGGAGACGGTGCTCCGTTGTGGAATGACCAACTTCTCATCGCTCGACGGCTTGTCGAAGCAGGAGTACGGGTTGTTACCGTGGCCTATGGATTCTGGGACACACACGGCAATAACTTCGGCCATTGCAGAAACAACCTGCCTGTCGTCGATGCCGGTCTGTCCGCGCTGGTGGAAGACATTTATCAGCGCGGACTCGCTGACGATGTGTCACTTGTTGTGTGGGGCGAGTTCGGTCGTACACCCAAAATCAATAAGGATGCCGGTCGCGACCATTGGGCTCCAGTTCAGTCCGTTCTCATGTCAGGTGGCGGAATGCAGGTGGGGCAGGTGATCGGTTCGACGGACAAGACCGCCGCTTATGCCGAATCCCGTCCGGTCCACTACCGGGATGTACTCGCCACGATTTACCACAACCTGGGAATCGATCCCCACGAGTTCGTGCGGGATATCAACGAACGCCCGATACCTGTGATGCCTGACGATGCTCGTCCCATCCGTGAGCTGATCGGTTAGACCATCAGTCACATCGTTCATCCTGCCAGAAAAAGGATGGACAAGACTACAAGATCTTCATGCCGGCCATTTCTGCGGAGCGCTCCTGCGGATAACGTCGAGAGCGATCCAATTCGTTTGAAGAGGATTCCAGATGATCAGCCTTGAGTCACGGTCGACCAGTTCCCGCTCATCCGTCACGCGGAGGGAACTGATGCGTATCGGAGGCATCGGTGCATGCGGCCTGTCCCTGTCTCACCTGATGCCGCAGGGGACTGCTCTTGCGCGAGAAGGGTTGCAAGACCAGATTCGCGCCTCAGCCGGTCGGGCGAAGTCCTGCATTGTCCTCTTTCTCATGGGCGGCCCTCCGCAGCATTCCACCTGGGATCCCAAACCGGATGCTCCCCAGGAAGTGCGGGGGCAGATTGGATCGATTCCCACCATTGTTCCCGGGGTTCACTACGGCGAACTGATGCCGAAGCTGGCGATGCGAGCCGATCGACTGGCGGTGTTGCGCGCGGTTTCGACCAATGACAATGCCCATTCGTCGAGCGGCTACTACATGCTGACCGGACGGCCTCACGCCCCGATGAATGCAGAAAATGTCAACCCGGGGGCTCCTAACGACTGGCCAAATTGGGGAGCTCTCCTCCAGCGGTTATCCCCCCCTGCACGCGGATTGCCCACTTCCGTTCGCCTGCCTCACCACATCTTCAACACGGACGGATCAACCTGGCCAGGCCAGGACGGAGGAATGCTCGGCCGCCCCGCCGATCCCTGGTTGTTCCGCTGTGCCCCGGCGTCACCGGACTACCGGATTGCCGAGTTTCAACTCCCTGAGGACATTTCACTGGGGCGTCTCTCGCTTCGTCGCGATCTCGTCCGCACGATGGAACGTCCCCTGTCTGCTGCGAATGAAGTCAGCATCGCGAAAGCTTTTGGTGAACAGCAGCAGCGTGCCTATGATGTCCTTTCATCGGCGACGTCTCGGGGCGCTTTCGACCTGAGTTCCGAGTCTGTCGAAACCCGGTTACGTTACGGGACGACTCAGTTTGGACAGAGTTGCCTGCTGGCCCGGCGACTGATCGAAGCCGACGTCAAACTGGTCCAGGTCAACTGGTACCGGGGCCCTGACGAACCCACAGACAATCCCTGCTGGGACTCGCATACCAATGAGACGCACCGACTGAAAAATGTGCTGATCCCTCCTACGGATGACGCGGTTTCAGCATTGCTTGATGATCTGGCAGATCGTGGACTGCTCGAGGAAACGCTCGTCGTCTGCATGTCAGAATTCGGACGCAGTCCCCGTATGAATCTTTCCGGAGGTCGCGACCACTGGGGTGCCGTCTTCTCGATCGCACTCGCCGGCGGGGGAATTCAGGGGGGAACCGTCTACGGGGCGTCAGACGAGATTGGAGCCTTCCCGAAGTCAGGACGCGTCGGTCCCGAAGACTTGACCGCAACAATCCTCCACTGCCTGGGAATCGCGCCCGAAACCCTGTTCCATGACCTGCAGGGACGGCCCCATGCCGTGACCAACGGACAAGTGATCCAATCGATCCTCGCCTAACGGTTCAACGTGTCAGGGGTGCGCTCGTTCGAGTCCGTCGCATTCATTGACTCATCGAGATGGTCAGATAGGGGGCTGACGAGAAGACACACGCGAGCCGCCCCCAAAAAAATGGAGCGCAATAGATCGGAGTATCCGCCCGATGGAAGGACTGGAAGGCCGTCTGTCGACCGTCGTAACCGGACTGACCGTGCGAGCAATGAATTGATGAGACGTCACCCCATGCCAAACTGTCTCCCCCACCACTCACTCGAGAACGGCCACGGGACGTCTAACCGATCGTATCTCGTGGCAGCCACGCTCATCACCCTGATCGGTTTACTGCTTCATCCCGCTGTCGCCTCCGCCGGGAAACCCAATGTCCTGTTCATTGCCATCGACGACCAGAACGACTGGATCGGCGTTCTCGGTGGGCGTCCCCTCGCGAAGACGCCGAACATCGATCGACTCGCCGAACGCGGGACGACGTTCCTTAATGCTCATTGCCAGGCTCCGCTCTGTAATCCCTCCCGCGCAAGTCTCCTGACCGGTCTCAGGCCCACGACGACGGGCATCTACGGACTCGTCCCTTCCTTCCGAGCCGTCGATGCCTGGAAAGATCGAGTGACCCTACCGCAACACTTCCGGCAAAACGGCTACCGAACACTCACGACGGGGAAAATTTTCCACGGAGATATCCGACCGGTGGAAGGTCGACAGCCAGAATTTGAAACGATAGGTCCTGGCAGCTCAATCGGGCCGCTGCCTCCGAGGAAGTTAATCGGCCCCACGCCCATGGGGGATCACCCGCTCATGGACTGGGGGGTCTTCCCGCATCGAGACGAAGATAAAGGTGACTACCAGATTACGAGTTGGACCGTCGAGCAGATTCGATCTACCCCGAAGGATCAGCCATTTTTCCTGGCGACCGGTTTCTTTCTGCCGCACGTCCCCTGCTACGTCACTCAAAAGTGGTTTGACCTCTTTCCCGACGACGATCAGATTCTCCCTCTGATTAAACCCGACGACCGTACGGATACCCCGCGCTTTTCCTGGTACCTGCACTGGAAACTGCCGGAACCTCGATGGAGATGGGTTGACGAGAATCATCAGGGGAGAAATCTGGTCCGCTCGTATCTGGCCTGCACCAGTTTCGTCGACTCACAGATTGGTCGTCTGATCGATGCGATTGATGAGGCAGGCTTGCGAGATAACACCGTAATCGTGCTATGGAGTGACCACGGCTGGCATCTGGGTGAGAAAGGGATCACCGGAAAGAACTCGCTGTGGGAACGCAGCACGCGCGTTCCGCTGATCTTCGCTGGACCGGGCGTTCGTCCCGCCAGTCGCTGTCATCAGCCAGCCGAATTGCTCGACATGTATCCGACGCTGATTGAACTGTGCGGACTCCCTCCTCGCCATGACCTGGAAGGGATCAGCCTGGTTTCTCAACTTAAGGATCCGGAGACGAAACGGGAGCGACCCGCCATCACATCACACAATCAGGGGAACCACGCCGTTCGCAGTGAGCGGTGGCGGTACATCCGCTACGCCGATGGCAGTGAAGAACTCTACGACACGAAGCATGACCCCGGGGAATGGCATAACCTGGCACTTCAGCCCGAAGTCGCTCAGACCATCACGGATCACCGCAAGTGGCTCCCTCAAAAAGATGTTGCCCCCGCGCCTGGGAGTGCCCATCGTATCCTGACTTACGACCGCGCGGCAGACGAGGCCACTTGGGAAGGGACCCCGATCCAACGGAGTTCCCTGATTCCGGAATAGACCCCCGGAACGTCCAAGGCGACTTCACAACGTTGTTATTTTGGACCGACGACGACATCAGGGGGTCCGAGCTTGCTTCAGGAAAAACTACCGATACGGACCTCCGCAAGCCCTTCCCATGATGCAGCACAGGCGGACAAGGATTGAATCGTAGCCGCAGAACGTACACGCTCTTTTGGTTCCGAACGTGACAGCCATTAATTTTCGAGTAAATCAGGAGCGTTCGACCGGGCTCTCTCACCAACACATCACTGATTGTTCGTTTTCACCTCCAGGGTAAGTGCCCTGCCCCATCGAGCGGTACTCGCCGCCACTGCGGTCCAGCAGAATGGTCACTCTTCGGTCAGACGGGCGCGTTGTTTGAATTGTCAGCGTTCAAACTGAACGAACGGGATCGGGCATACTCTCAATTCACCCACTGCCGATTGGCAGTGGGTGAAGGGTCGCCGCGAGATTCATGAGCGACGCCACAACATCAACGATCCGCATGAATCAGCAAGATCATCTCCTCACTTGTTCATCGGAGCACTTGTTCGCTCGTGAGAACAGGGAGTTTGCTGAGCCTGAGGTCACTGTTCGGCTGAAGATAGCCCCATGGAATTCTGGCGCGCCTACCATTCCCCCTCACAAGGGGACGACGGAGCAGATCATCGCCCTGCAACGAGGCAAGTCCACCTGCCTGCGGATGGCATGCAGATTGCTTCCATGTCCCTGCACGTTCGCAGTCTCGAAAACTTAACGCCGCACTCAGATGAAGGAGATTTTACATGTGGGACTTTATTTCTTGGATGGTGATTGGCTTGGTGGCAGGACTCCTGGCTCGAGCACTCGTTCCGGGTGAGCAACCGATGGGGCTCTTCTTTACGATGATCCTCGGGATGGTCGGGTCGATTGTCGGTGGGTTCATCTCATCGGCGGTGTTCAATTATCGAGTCGGTGACCCCGAGGTGCATGCAGGGGGGCTCTTCATCGCGACCGGGGGTGCAATGCTGATGCTGATCATTTACCTCAGCATGACGCGCGGCAATCGCGGGATTACTCCTCGCCCTTAAGCGTGAATCAAACGATCCTCCAGCAAGGATCGCAAGATTCATTCTCCACACAACCGGACGTTCGGTCTCCCCAGACCCGTCCGGTTTTTTCTTTTCCCACCCTGAGTTTTTGCGCCTGCTCCCGAGCATTCAACGTCTTTTTTGTTGGGTATTTCTCACAACGCGGGTCTGACGGAACATCGGACAAGATGTCGTAAAGCCAGCCATCGATGTTCGAAACAATCCGTATGCATTCGCCTTCCGGTCTCCTGTTTTTCCGCAAGGTCGGCATGTTCGAAATTCGGATGAAACCGCGACTCACATAGAGTAGTGTGCCGGATTCAATTCAAATTCCAGAAACAGCGGCATAAAGGAAACCATGGCCAACCTTTTCCGAACGCTAAATCGAAGCTGGGGACTGGTTGGAACCGCGTTCGGAATCCTTGCGGTAGGACTGACTGCTGCGGCAGACGCCCTGTTCGACCAAACCTCCGTGGCGAAAGAACTGACGTTGACG
The DNA here is from genome assembly GCF_044336245.1 of Schlesneria sphaerica. Classification (NCBI taxonomy): domain Bacteria; kingdom Pseudomonadati; phylum Planctomycetota; class Planctomycetia; order Planctomycetales; family Planctomycetaceae; genus Schlesneria; species Schlesneria sphaerica. Next base: position 459,244 of record NZ_CP172346.1, read on the forward strand.
TCCCATGTCGCGGCGATTGCGGCGACATTTGCTTTCGTCGGTAGCCAGTTGGTCGGCCACCACCTTAAGGAAAGCGAGAAACCACCCGTGAAGCCTGCGCGGCAGGTTCTCAAGTCGCTTTTTGGGCTGCTGCTTTGTCTGCACATGCTTCTGATCGTTTGGCTGCCGCTTGAGCGAATGGACGATCGCCGAGCTTTCGGAAGAGACGAAGTCAGAGTCACTTACCTCTGGGGTATCCTCAGTCCCCTGGGATGGTATTTCTTTCACCCTCGTCGATAGCACCAATTGGCCCGCACGAGACATCGCTTTCGCGAGGCGGCAGCCGGCAACGTGATCGCCGTCATGACACTTGCTCTGGCGTCGGTCGATTCGGCCTCTTTCCAATTGAACCTGACGGTCCGTCCTGGGCGCACCGGTTCCCCTGACCTTTCGTGTGAATAAGGGTATTGTGGCTCTACAAAAAAAGGGTACCCAAATCAAGTCGCCCTCATGTCCCCCCTCGAATTGAATGACATTTGTCTGGAGAACATTGCATGAAGCTGCTCGCTGTCATCCTGTCATTTCTGATGTCCCTGACAGTTTCCTTTGCAGGAGATTTCCAGCCTGTCATTTGCGAAGGAACTTACCCACATCATCTCCAGGGAGTGTGCACGGATGAGGCTGAATCCATTTTCTGGTCGTTCACCACGAAGCTGGTTAAGACGGATCAACAGGGGAAGGTTCTCAAGGTCGTGGATGTTGCCAATCATCACGGTGACCTCTGTTTCCATCAGTCTCAAGTCTACGTGGCAGTGAATCTGGGAAAATTCAACGATCCCAATGGCAATGCAGACTCGTGGGTCTACGTCTACGACGCAGGAGACTTGTCACTTCTTGCAAAGCACCCCACCCAGGAAGTCGTCCATGGAGCGGGAGGGATCGCCTGCCACGACAACAGATTTGTGGTCGTCGGGGGCCTGCCGGATGGGGTGAGTGAAAATCTTGCCTACGAATACGACGCTCACTTCAAATTCGTGAAAAAACACGTTCTCGCCAGTGGTCACACCAACCTCGGAATCCAGACTGCCGCGTTCGCTGATGGCGACTGGTGGTTTGGATGCTACGGCAGGGCCAAGTCAGCGAGCGCCCCCGCAATGGCTCCGGCGGTTCTAAAAGCCGACACGGCATTAACCAAAGTGGAGCGATTCGAGTTCGATTGCTCCCTGGGAATTGTTCCGCTCGCCGATGGCCACTTCCTCGTCGCGCGAGGTGGCATCACCCAAGACAAGACTCATTCCGGACGGCTGACGCTGGCGGTGGTGGATCAAAAAGACGGATTAAAGCTCTCAGACAAGTGAGTTCTCACCACTCAACCGGGAAAAGTCCGACAGAATCCGCGAACTGCCTCAGCCCACGTCGGCCTGCATCGAGTCCCTTCGCAATTGCTCAACCATTTGATTGACCCACAACAGCTTTTGACGTTGCAGCGAAGGGAGAGGGTGCAGGTATCGGTGAGTCGTCCCTTCCTGCACTAACCCTCGGACGATTCTCGATTTGTCGAACTTCGACTGACAGCGTTCAATCAGCGGGTCGAGCTCCGCCCCCAGTCCCCAGGCGCAGACGATGGGAATCGTGCGCTCCCGGGTCAGTTTAGACGTCAGCTCTCGTTTCCTGCGGCTGGAAAACAACGAATGGGCATCAAAAGAGTGCAGAGCTTCCAGTTGCCGGAATTGCTTGAAGAATTCGACACTCTTGGAACACCGAAGATCAGAGAGGTTCAGCACCCGGACGTGTCGCCAGTCGCAAAAGTGCATCAGCCGCATCACCTGATACTGAGTCGTGTCAGGCTTCGTCGGGACCAGAGAGATGGCAAGGTCTTCGATGGCTTCAGCGTGAATGCGATTGTCGACTTCGACCAGAGGACGGGACGAACCGGGGTTCATCATGACAAAAACAGCGTCGGGCTTTCGGATCGATATCAACGACAACTGTTTCGGCACCAGTTGCGTGGCAATAATTTCGAGCACGCTGCGGCATTCGACGAAGAACGTCGGGGTGACTTCCACCGAGTAGAAATGACCGAAGATACCGAACTTGTCTTTCAAGCCTGCTGCGGGAATAAACGGAACCATCAGTCGTCAGCACCTGCCTGTTGAAATGCGTCCAGAAAAGCTTCCGGTAACTGTGCCCCGGAAACCATCATACGTCTATTGATGATGAAACAAGGGACTCCCGTCACATGGAGTCGCCTTGCCTGCTCACCCGCCTGCAAGATCACATCGAGTCCCTGCTGACCATTCAGCACGGATTCGGCCTTCATGCGGTCCAATCCCGCCTCGGTCACCACATCCAAAATCACAGCCTGCAGACTGATGTTTCGTCCTTGAGTGAAATATGCACGAAACAGACCCTCGACTACCGCGTCCTGAATCCCTTCCTGCTCGGCCAGCCAGATTAACCGGTGAGCGTCCTGCGTGTTCGGAGTCGTCTCGATGGAATCGAAGTCAAAGGCAATTCCTTCCTCTTTCCCCGCCGCAATCACCTGCGCATCCAGTTCCTGAGATCGCTGCAGGCTGCCGAACTTCTTCTGGCGGTATTCCTGACGACGAATGCCTTCGCGCGGCATCTGCGGGTTGAGCTGATACGGATGCCATCGCACCTGCACAGGCTTCCCATATTCCGCAATCGCCTTTTCCAGGCGTCGCTTGCCGATAAAGCACCAGGGGCAGATCACATCAGAAATTACGTCTACTAGGAGAGTCATACTGTCTCCAGGATCGATTGTTTTCCGGTTCAATTCCCAGCCCGACTCAAGGATGACGGAGCCATTCGCCGCAGCGTTCTGTCTCCACAGAATCGATCATCCCACACGACGCGTGTTCTGAGGATCGCGCCGAACCACGCTTCGCCTCATCCAGAGGAAATGCGATGCGATCATTTCAATCCGTACTGGTTCCCCGAAGAACAGCGGATCGCCAGCCTTCAGCAACAGACCTGACGAGCAAGTCAAATGGGGCTGCTGGGATTCGAACCCAGAACCAAAGGATTATGAGTCCTCTGCTCTAACCGTTGAGCTACAGCCCCAAGTGTGCTATTTTGTAGAGTATTCCGCGTTTTTGTGCAACCGTCAAAAATATGACGACCACCGTTACGACCACCAGAACTCTCAAAATGCCCTCAAAAAAGACCACCGAACCCCAACTTCCGAAGGGGTTTTCACTCTACCCACGGGCCAACGGACAGTACGCGAAAAAGATCCGTGGGAAGCTTCACTACTTCGGGGTTCTGTCTAACCCTGAAGCCGCGTGGTCGAAGTATCTCGACGAACGCGACGACCTGCAAGCGGGAAGGACGCCAAAAAGAACGGATGACGACCGTTTGACCTTGGTCGACTTGTGCGACTACTTTTTGGCGAACAAGGAAAGCCGGGTGAAAAGCGGGGAGCTGTCGAACGTCATGTTCCACGGCTACAAGCGAATTTGCTTGAAGCTACTCGCGGTCTTCGGGAAGCAGCAGATTGTAGAAGAATTGAGGCCAGCCGATTTTGAACGGCTTCGCAGTCGGTTCGCGAAGGGAGTGGGTTTAGTCACCCTGGCAAACCGAGTGCAGCACGCACGGGTAATCTTCAATTTCGCGTCGAGTGAGGATCTAATTGACCGTCCGCTGAAGTTTGGGGAATCCTTCAAGAAGCCGAAGGCAAGGCTATTGAGGGCAGAGCGGCAATCGAAGCCAGAGCGAATGTTTGAGGCATCAGAAATTCGCGACCTGCTCGCCACTGCAAAGCAACCCTTGAAGGCGATGGTTCTACTTGGGATTAACTGCGGATTTGGCCAGATGGATTGCTCTCGACTAAGACTGAAGTCGTTGGATCTGGACGGCGGTTGGGTTAGTCACCCACGTTCAAAGACGGCTATTCAGAGACGATGCCCGCTCTGGCCGGAAACGGTAGAGTCACTGCGGGAAGTAATCGCAAAGCCACGAGCCCCACACAGCGACAATCTTGCCGGACTGATCTTTATCACGAAGAAGGGATCAGAATTTGTTCGAGTGACTGCGAAAGGTACAAATATCGACGGTATTGCCCAGGAGTTTGGAAAGATTCTCAGGAAGCTGGAGTTGGCGGGCTCTCGACGTGGGTTCTATTCCCTCAGGCATTCCTTTGAGACGATTGGCGGGGGCTCGAAAGATCAAGTTGCCGTTGATTCAATCATGGGTCACGCGCCACCAGCGAACGATATGTCATCAGTTTACCGGGAGCGGGTTGAAGACACGCGACTCCTGGCGGTTACGAACCACATCCACGCATGGCTTTGGCCGAAGCCAGTGAAGAAGGCTTCCAAGAAACAGGCATCTTGAACTTCTAGAGGGATGGTATCCAACATGAGTGACACTAATGAGGACCTGGCGCCCGAGGTTGCCAGTTTTTTGGAAGCCTGCGAACAAGAAGACCAGCAAGAGAATAAGAGACGCCAAAATTTCGAAGCTCAGGTTTGCTCTGAAGCGTTCGTGTTTCCAGCAGCGGGGGATTCTGAGAACGAAAATCCTCGCTATGACTGTGGAAATGGTCAGTTGAGCTACAACCCAGCAGAAGCCATCCCGCGACTTTACCGTGAGCTTGGAATTGAGGCCGGGTTGTCGGGGCTGGACTGGCGGGACGTTGCTAATTGTGAATTTAATCTTGGGATCGTTGACGGAGATGTGATGGACTTTAATTTGGCGTTTCGGATCGGAAAATTGCTCCGGTGGCGGATTGCCAAGAGGGGTCCAGTTCAGGCAGTCGCCGCAGCGACACTGGAAAAGAAGACGAAGTCGACGCCCAACGAACTCATGATAGCTGCCCTAGCTGCTAATCCAGTAGCGGCGGAAACATGGACAGCCCGCGAATGGGCGTCGCGGATTGGTTACTCAGCAGCAACTGTGACCGGAACGCAGGTGTGGAAGCGACTGTCACAACTCAGGCATGCAGCGAAATTGGACCGTCCGAAAGGCAACCAATTCGGTGAATAGTTTGTTCAGACTGAACAAGAAAAAAATTCTTTTGCCGTTTTCCAACTGGAAAACGGCTTTTTTCGTTTGTTCGGGGCTGAACAGCGACCGGAACTGTAGAGGGCCGAACAAAACTCAAGCGGAAGGGAAATCAATGAACGGAAATCCAATGACAAATGTGAACGGACTGCCGGAACTGATTGTGATCTGCCGGGCTGCCCACCTGATGCGGAACTTCACGATGAGGGCAGAAGCATTGCGAAGGCTTCGGACGGAATTCGGGATCAATCTTTCCTTCGTCCGGACGCCGAAGAATCGCGAGGTGAAACCATGCTGACACCCCACTACACGCCCAAAGAAGTGGCTGCACGGTTCAGGTGCAAGGTTGAGAAAATTTTAGCTTGGATCGCAAGCAGAGAATTGATCGCGATTCAAGCCGGATCCAACCAGAACGGCGGCAAACCCCGCTGGCTGATCTCACCCGAAGCCCTGGAAGACTTCGAGCGGGCGCGAACAACCGTTCCAGCGCCGAAGCCAGTGCCAAGACGAAGGCGAAATCCCGCACCAGTGAAGTCTTATTTCTGAAATCTCACTATCAACCAGGACCCCCTAAATGCTGAAGAAACCCACAGCGATACCACTCAGTACACTGCCCCAACTGGCAACGACAGCAAATACGTGCCACCAACATTTTGAACGACTGGCGAGCGACGCCCTTGATTTTGCGTATCGTGCCGGGAAGGCACTGCAGGACGCCAAGAGAATGCTCCCTCATGGTGGCTTTGAAGTCTGGGTCCAAGAGAATGTTTCATTCTCGCCACGGACAGCACGGTCATATATGCGGATCGCAAGCAACTGGTCAACGATCAGAGCGAAAAGAGATCTGAATCCGTCACTCAGTCTTCGGGATGCTATCGGTTTATTGACGACTTCCAAACCCCAGGAACCGCAAAATGGCAACGCGCTGCCGTTTTGCTTGTCTACCCGAGCGACACTTAGAGCGCGAGAAGCTCGAATGGACGCCGATTTTGAGGCCGCTATGCGACACGCAGAATCAATAGGGATCGCGGATATAGATGGTGTAACAATCGCCTGAAGCAATCGTCCTGGCGGAAGCGATATCCCGCGCCCGTGAAGTCTTACTTCTGACACTTTTTTCTAAATCTAACACCTTTGCGGTTAGATTCGAACCAGGAGGTCTAGGCATCACTACATTCATCGGGGAAAAGGGGCCGTATGGACGCGTGCGGATTCTATTGTGTGTGAAGCAACACTAACGAAAGGAATGCTATGGGCACAGCAGCGATACCAACTGAAGGGAAGACGCTATTCACGATTGAGGAGTTAACCAGCCGGTGGTCACTGTCGAGATCAAAGATTTACGAGCTTCTTGATGATAACCGAATTGCGGCGGTCAAGATTGGTTCAGCGAGACGAGTTCACCTGAACGAGGTTCTCCGGTTTGAGGCAAGCCTTACCTGAGAACAATAAGGCAATCGGATGTTCCGGTTGCCAGCAGAGAGACAGGACGGCAAATAAGCCGTCCACATCGAAAGGAATCGAATGTACTTTGAACAGTTCCCGGGGATCACAATTCACCCACTGGCGAGCGACGAAACGAAAACGAAGGCCGCAGAGATCGCTGCCGACAGAAAGAAACGCGACGAGCGGAAGAAAAAGTGGTCTGCCTCTTTCGCCAAGGTGGAACAGACCGACGATGATGTCCTGGCAGCGAAAGTAAAAGCTGAATGGAAGTCCATTCAGAAAGACGACGAAGCCGAATTCACTTCATTTGCTAAATGGATTGAGTCGCACTGCATTCCAGAGCTTCAGGCCATCCACGAAGTGGAGTTCACTCGGCTGGCGGAGATTGAAGCGGCTGTTGTTGAAAAGCTCGTTTCGATCGGCTTTGCGAACTCACTTGAGGGCCGCGGGGCTTACCCGCGATCTGCAGTAAACCAGCATGTTACCGTTCGGGACCAAAAAGACTTGATCACTGAAATTGAGGGCTTCCAGAGCACTCTTCAAGAGCTTGTGAAGAGCTGCACTGCCGCCTCGCATCGTATCAATGAGCGGCTTGCAATTGCTCGCAAAAAAACGTTAGCGATGTTTTGATCTCTCACACAGCCAGCCGTTCTCGTGGGGGCGGGATCACTCGCCCCTTCTTCTAAAACAAACCTCGAAAAGCAATGGTAGTCCTTATGAAAAGATTTAGCCCTAGGGTGATGACTGAGATGCTGAACGATGCAGAACGTGCGGTTAGCCGGTCATCTTCGACGAATTTCGGAAGGGGTAAGGCCAGTCGCGTTCGTGTTGCACTGGACGCACTGAAGAAGCACCACGCGACGAAGCCCGCCCCAAACGCGGACGGGACGGTTGTGTTCAAGGCGGGCACCTGGAAACCATTCAGTGAAACTGAGTACCGGCTTGGAGCCCGTCTGTTCGAAGCTGTGTATGACTGCCCGGGACTAAGCACGGAGCCGAGCAAGCCGGAATCCGCACCCGCAGCCAATCCGAAGCCATCACAGCGTGGGGGCATCAATGGCCGATCGGAAGGTATGAATCGATTCGCTAATCAGATTGAAAAGCAACTCGATGCGTTGCGACGGCGATAAGAAGCGAAAAAGGCGGTTGTGGGGACCAATCCACAACCGCCCGTGTCTCGAATCCACACGAACTTCACTCGCATGGAAGCAACGATTATGACCCAAAACAACGTTATCGGCAAGACGAAAATTTCGCACGATGGGCAAGAATATTTGGATACCCGTAATCGTGCAGCACATCAGGCGGCGGCACTAAAGGCACGGGCTGCTGAGATCGAAGCGGGAGTGTCGATCTGCGATCAGGTGTATTGCCAGCTGCTAGCAAGCGATTGTGGTAATAACGCGTGGCTCGCTCTGAGTGTCGCGGTGAACAGCCTTCAGTCCAAGTTGGAGGCTTGACCCGATGGAACTGACCGACATTCAACGAACCCTGCAACTCTTCTCGACCGACGGCGGGTTAATAGAGATTCGGGCGATTGACTGCTGGGACTGGAAGCCCGATGTCCTATCCACGCAGAGCGGATATTTCGATGTCCAGCACTTAGCGGAGGCCAAACAAGCTGCCCTTCACCTGGAGACTTCGTTTCACGCGGCGGGCGTCTATATCACCCTGAATCCCACCTCACCTGACTTGCTGGCCCGGTCAGCCAATCGCGTGAAGAAGGCCCAGCGGGATGGCACGACGAAGGACGGAGAAATTGTTTCCCGTCGATGGATGCTGATCGACATTGACCCCGCGCGACCTGCCGGGGTGTCGTCGACCGATGCCGAACTTGCCGCCGCTCAAGCTCAGGCAACGGAGTGCCAAGGGTGGCTTCACGAGAACGGCTGGCCCTCGCCCGTAGTTGCGATGAGTGGAAACGGCTGGCACTTGCTCTACCGCGTGGATCTGCCCGCAGATGATAAGACGGTGGAAAACTGCCTGAAGGCCCTCGCGGCGAAGTTTTCCCAGGTCGACACATCGACGTTCAACGCTGCTCGAATCACGAAGCTGTATGGCACGATGGCCCGAAAGGGTGATTCCACCAACGACCGGCCGCATCGTCGAAGTAGACTGGTCGAGGTTCCCGACAATCTCCAAGTCGTTCACCCCGATTGCCTGGAATGGCTGGCCCGACAGGCCCCGCGGAAGCCCGGAACGAGCGGTCCCCAAGGTGGGGGGGATTCGGTCGACCTCGCCTCCTATCTTCGAAATCGTGGCGTGTCGGTCATCCGTGAGGATGACTGGAATGGATCACGGCGATTCTTTATTCGATGCCCAGGGATCGAATCCCATTCGTCGAAGAATGCGGATTCCGATTGCTCAATCTGGCAAGACGCGTCAGGCATGCTCGCGGGAAAATGTTTCCATGATAGCTGTGGTTTCAAATCTTGGAGCGATTTCACGGGATACTTTGGACAGGTGAAGCCCGAGGACTTCCCGAATCCCGTACCCGCCGTGGCCGGAGATATCCCGGCAGTTGATCCGATGGGGGAGGAACCAACCCCAGCCCCCACGGTCACTATTACAGCCGTGAATCGACCCGCGGTCAGGAAGACGCCGGTTGATCCCAACAAGATGACAGATGATTTTTATGAGATCCCAGGCGTGATCGGGGAGATGGTCAAGTTCCACAAGCTATTCGCCCCGCGCCCACAACCAGCACTCTCGTTGATCGCGTCCGAGGTTCTGGTTGGAGCCTTTTCAGGGCGCAAAATTCAAACCGAATCTGGACTTCGAACCAATATCTATGGCATTGGCCTGGCCCCGTCGGGAAGCGGAAAGGAACGGCCGAGGGCTGACAATATCGCTGCCGTCACCCAGGCGGGTTGCACTCAGTATCTTGGAGCCGAAAACCCATCATCGGACGTGGCGCTAATTGGAGAGCTGGAAGACCAGCCGAGTTTGCTTATGCAGATTGACGAAGTGGCAAAATTCTTCGCCACGACGCGGGGGCCGTCCGCGAACGTCAGTAGTCACCTGAAGGCCCTGAACACCAAATTCCTTGAACTGACGGGAGCAGCGCAAAATCCGGCTTGGGTTCCGAAGAGTTGGGCGGATCGAAGCAAGAAAAAAACGATCGCCTTTCCGCATCTCTGCATCTACGGGACATCGACGATCGAAGGCTTCTGGAATTGCGTTACGAATGCTGACGCGGCCGATGGGTTCCTGGCCCGAATGCTCGTTGTTGAAGCGGAGGAACACCATCCAAGGCTTCGTATGGTGAAAAGCAGTCCCGTTCCTCAAATGATCGTCGACATCCTCAAGGATTGGGACCGGTTTGTCGCGGGGAAAGGGGACATGAGCGACAAGGAACCGTCCGCCGTGATTGTCCCGAATGATCCCGACGCATTCGACCGCCTGTCTGATCACATGAACGCGATCGAGGACCAGTTGCCGAAAGACCCAAAAGAGCATCGCCCAATCTGGTCGCGATGTTCTGCATCCGCTCAGAAGCTGGCCCTGATCTTCGCTGCCAGTCGCGGGCCGTTCGGTATTCGAGTCACCCTGGCCGATGCAGAAGCGGCCATACGGCAGGCCAATTGGTCAACCCGCCTAATGATTAATCGAATTTTCTCCCAGGTCGCAGACAACGACGAAGATCGGAACAAAAAGAAACTGCTCAAGATCATTCGAGACCATGGACCAGCCCCGCTTTCAGTCATCACCCGGAAGACGCAGTTCCTCACCAAGTATGTCCGGGACGGAATGCTGAAGGATCTGGTTGCGGCAGAGCTGATAGAAGAGGCCACTTTACCCGCTTCAAAACGGGGTGGGCAAGATACCACCGTCTACAGTTCCATCGCTTGAAACGTCCCCTTGAAGTGACTTGTCGGGCGAGATGCTTCAGGGTGGAGTCAACAGTCACTCTTGAAGCGTCTTCCCCTTACGGCCACAAGGACTTAAGTAGTTGCTTCAATAATATATATGAATTGTATTTTCTCTCTTTTCCTCATGCTTTTCAGGTGTTTTAAGGGCACCCCCTTGAAATTGAAGCAACTGTCAGACGGAATGTCTGAAACACGGAAGGCAATGGTGGTGTAAATCACATCGCGTCTAAGCCACTGCCCTTCGTGCCCGATGACTGGCTCACGGAAGCACGGGGGACAGCGGCTAACGCGATCCTCGCGAAGAGAATCGAATGCTGATGGGGAAGCTGAATGGGTCCTCCCGACGAAATGGAAAAGTCTCCTCTTACTCTGTGCCATACTGACTAAACAAAGACACTTTTTCGCCAGTTTTTTTCGCCTTCTGCTGCATGAAAACACGGGGATTTCGCGCAAACAAAAAGTCTGTGTTTAGCCAGGACGGCCCATCGTAAGAGGAGCTTCACCCAAACCAGCAAGAGGACCCATGAACAACTGACACCTGATCGATTTCCGACCAACACGTCGTTGGTCAACCGAATGCCCGTCAGTGTTTGGCGGGCGAATTTTCTGAACTAGAAATTTTTGCAAGGACGCGCACATGCCAGCACTAACGATCGATCTTAACGATCAGGCCACGGAGGGCCTGGAACAACTGAACGCAACTCTTGAGCAGACGGCCGAGTCGGCCGAGATTGCTGCTGAGGGAGCGGAAGCCTTAACCGATGCCCAGCTAGAGCAGCAGGCCGCCATCGAAGACACGCAAGCCAGTTGGCTCAAACTGGCAACCACGTCAGCAACGGCACTGGCAAAGATTGGTAAAGCGGGGCTTGATGCGTATGACGAGATCAAGGGGGCTGCTGAATCCGCCATTAAGGCGACAAGACTACTTGGTGACGAAGATAGTCTGGCTGAACGTGCAGCGTTCTTCGCGGCTGAGAGAGCGGGCTGGAAGGCCGTCGCGGTTGCTGCCGAGGTTACTGGATCGGCCGCATTTCGATATGCAACAGGAATTGGTACGGCCCTGATCGCCGCGAAAGTCGGCTGGATGGGTGTCTCCGCGATTCTGGATCGAACGGGAAAGCAGACCGTCGAATTGGCGGACGGGACCACGAAGATTCAGACGAACCTTGACCGCGTGAATGAGTCCGTAGGGGAATTCGGCCACACAGTTGGCCGAACCATGTCAGAGGCCGGATCGTCCGTGGTGGCAGTCGCAAGCGAACTGCTGCATCTCCCCGAAATCTGGAAACAAATCGACGCGGCCGCAACCCAAGCCACTGAGCAGATGGTTGCAGGAACGAACCTGGCAACGAAAGCCTATGATGAGTCCACCCTGGCTTTGCGTCAGTTTTACGTCGAGATGACCGAAGGCGGTGGGGAAGCCTATCGTAAGGAAATCGAGTCGTTGCGGAAGCTCTCCGACTGGCACGCCAAAATGGATGTTCAGCGGGGAAAAGAAAAGGAACACTTCGAGCGAATTCGCGGGATTCATCAGCAGGCTGAGGACAGGGCTAACGCGAGAGCGGAGGCTCAGCGAATCGCCAGCATCAAGACAACCGAGGCCATCGACTCTGAGATCCAGAAGATTAAAGAGCAGATGGGCGCCCAGGGGACGAACCTTGAATTCACGGCCGAGGAATCGAAGCGTGTCAATGATCTGATGATTTCCCTGGAAAAGCGCCGGGCTGACATTGTGGCTGAGACCAGCAAGGCAATCGCCGATGCCCGAAAGAAAGAGGCTGACGAATTCCAGCAGCAGCAGAAGGAATATCAGAAGCTCGTCGACGAGCAGGCTAAATCCGCGACGGAACTTCACGACCTGGAAATGAAACGGGCTGCGGAGAAAGCGGGGTTTAGCCGGGACCTGGACGCGGCAGAGCGAAATCAAGCTGCACAGGCTGCCCTGGAATCCGCAAAAGACCAGAGCGAGGCTCAAAAGGAACTCGTAACCGATCGGCTCAAGTCTCAGGGAGCCACAGAGGAACAGATCAAGCGGCGAATGGCTGAGATGGATATAGAACTTGCTGCGGAAATTCACACCGCCAAGGCTGAGCAGATGCACGACGAACTCAGTCAGAAGATGGCCGATATCGATCGGCAGAAGGCTGAGTTAGACCGCTCCAATGATTCGGAAGTCGAGTACAACAAGAAGCTGATCAAGCTGAAGTCGGACGCTGATAGGCTCTTTTTCGAAACAAACAAGCGATGGCTTGAGGAAAGGGGCCGCTTCGAACGCGAACAGGACGCCATTACAGCAAAGCACAAGCTCGCCCAGCAGCAGGCAGTGCTGGCGGCCGAGCAGGAGCAGCGGGAGAAGGCAAAGGCCCTTCAGAACGAGGCACTCCAAAAGGCATTCCCTGTTAATGACGTCCTGAACTCAACTGATCCCCGGAAGGTTCTGCAGCAGCTGCAGGCCAACCGATCATTGCAGGAGCAACAAGCACAGGCAGAACGGGATTCCGCTCTTGGTCAGCAAGCAATGGCTGGGGACAAGGCCTCAATCGCCAAATGGAACCGAAATCAGCAAGCGGCCATGAATCGAGGGAGAAATTCAGCCAACCGCGACTTCGAGAACGGGAACCTGAACGAAAATGAAGTTGTTCAGGCCCAGGCTGAGGTTGCCCAACAAAGCCTGGCGGGGCTTCAGCAGCAGCAAAGGATCTCGGAGCAGACTGCCCAGGCACTCGGGGAGGTTATGAACACTCTGGCACAGGAAGCCGCGAGGGCCAACGCGCTGCAGCAATCGGTTGAGCAGTTGACGGCAGTGGCCCGTGGAATGAAGCAAGGGGCGAGACGGGGGGCGGATTCGGCACGCTCTCAGATTGGATCATTGAACTGATCTGGTTGGAGGGGAATTCAGGGGCTCGTCATTCTGGCGAGCCCCTTTCCTTTCGTGGGTTGGGTTTGCTGAGCAGGAGGTAGGCGGAAACCAGGGACAAAGGGAGGACAAAATAGGCGTACGGCACGACCCACACGGTACAGTAGGAGTCTATTATCATTTCCAGAAATCCGAGGGAAAATTCTGATGGCTCTGATCCAGTGAGATGATCTTGAAGTGATTTCAATTCCGATTTCGCTTCGTCCGCGTCAAAATGAATCCTATAGGGAAAAACCAGTCGACCATCATCATGCCACACGATCACGATCAACCCACCTAACGAGACGACAGCAACACGTACAGTGTCGATTGCATCGCCCCCGCAAAAGGTGCGAAACCATCCCACTGTGAAAAGACACGCCATCAACAGCGTCACGCATCCCACTTTCCGCTTCCATCCCCGAAAGAACCCCCACACGGTATCGCCCCCTCTGGCGTGCTGGCTTGAAACTCGCGCCAGCAGTGTCACTTGACCCGACGATTGCGGCAAGAGACCCCGTCTGTTATCCATAATTCGATTCCGTGTCCCATAATGTCAGCGAATCGAAGATGGACAACCAGACGCCGACTTCGTTTCTTTTTCGATGCGACCGCTGCATCCCCTGGAAGCCGATCGGATCACTTCGTTCCGCCCCTCTTATCAACTGGCTCGCCCTGGCGGGGTCGTTGCCATGTTGGGCCTGCTCTGAACGGATCGTTCTGGACGCCCCCGCGACGGAAGATTCCCACGCGGGGCATTTCTTCATCTGCACTGGCTGCGGTCGGCACTGGCTGGTTGAACGCGGCGGGAACCCCGAAACGCTTGTTCTGAGGATCAGCATTCCTGACGATGTGTCCGGTCGTTCATGGCAGTGGTCGCGGCGCCGGGAAGTTTCAGATGAGGCTTGGGAAACCTACGTCGAAGACATGCTGCGGATCGGTGAGGAGCCTTGCCCGCGTGAGGATTGGGAGCGGAGTCAGTGAGGGGTGCGTCATCACTCGTGGGCGTTCGCTTCAATCCACTTTTCCAGATCGGCCTTCTTGTACCACACACGACTTCCGGTCTTGTAGTACCGTGGCTGGTTCTCGCGTCCCTGTGATCGCCACCCGGATAGAGTGCCGAAGGTGATCCCAATGAAGCTGGCTGCCTCACTGGTGGAAAGCTTCGCTGGCTTGTTCTCACTCCGGGCATGGACGCTTAATTGCTCCGCCAACAGCGAAACAAAGCTTTCGACGATCGGACGGAGTCGTTCAGACAGTTCGACCTGGCTAAAAGTTTTCGGCGGCATCTGCGAATCCTTGCCTGAGTTTTGATGCATGGTGACGAACTGCTTTCGTCTCTATTGGCCAACCCGCTCTACCTGAAATTCCGTGCCATTCCCTCGCGGGATAGCAGATAGTAAGCCGAAAACCGCGATCGAGCCTAAAAAGGTCGATGGCAAATACTTCAAAGCCCAGCCTAAGCTGTTAAAGATTCTGACGAGCGGTTACGGGCCCCGCGACGCCAAGGCTAGCGGGAGGGATAATCCGTATGCCGTCCGGGCAGTGAGTGACCTCAACTGAATTGTGCGAGATATTAGCATGACAGGTCACTGAGCCCGCTTCGGCGCCTCAGTTGGAGGAGCAGGTGAGTTTGCTGGTGTTGCGTTGGGTTGTGCTTTGGCGGCTGGCGAAATACGCCGTCCACTAGGAATATCGCCTAGGATGGACCTGATCACCATTCCCTCACCGGATTCAATCTCTTGGAGGGTTAATTCACCGTCCCCGATTGCACTCTCAAGTCGCGAAGCCTCCTGAGTTGTCATGATAGCCGTAGCAACGTCACGTACGATCGTTGATGAATCACTAGATGCTGTTGTGATGAAGTACCAGCGTGGGCCCCTGTACAATACAGCAGCGTAGAGGAGCCTTGCCCTTTTCTCCTCTACGCCAGAGCACAGGCAAGCTTCATAAAACATTCGATGGACATCCGATGATGATTCGGATTTCTCGACGCAAGCAGCATCATGGACAATCGAAGCGTTGAGATAGTTCCCCTCGAATGGTCCACCGACGATACTCCAGAGAGCTCGGGGGATTGAAGCTCCGTTTGTGGTATCACCTTTCTTTGCTACCCACACCTTTTCCCTTGGGTCTATGTAGACGAAAGACCGCAGAAGCGATGCCTCCTGAGGAGCAATAAACTCCAGTTGCGGCTTTTCGGGAAACCGTCCCCAACCAAGATCAGTCGCTTCTCCTTGAAGGTGTGTTCGCCGTGGTTCCAACACGCCAGATGCAATGACTCCGGTGGCCAACACGCAGCCGAGAACGAGCCCTGCGCTGAAGGCCCAATAAACAGCTCTTTGGGATAACCAGTGAATCTCATTCCTTCTCTTCGCCAATTCGATTCCCCACCACTTTCTTCGCGGTCTTCGGCGTGGACGGCTTCTTCTTCGTTTTCCTGGCGGCCGCTTGGTTCTGAGTCACAGTTTTTTGTTTGTTAAGCTCTGCCTTTGACTGCACTCCGGCCACGTATGATCGAATTTGCGATCGGACGTCAATTTTTAACTTATCTGCCCAGTCTTCAATGGCTGGGATATGGGTGTTTTCCGGCATGGTCGAATGTATCAATGCGTCTGGCATACCACCTTCTCGCATCGAATCTGCGATCATTTTTAGGGTTTCTGACGCAACAATGAGCCGTTGAGCGATACTTTCGATCTGTTCTGGAGTTTTTTGATTGCGCGCCATCCACGGATTAAAACCAAGTCCATTTCGGGTGGAAACTACTCCGGAAGTAATTTTGTCAGTTTTATAAATTACTGATTGACAGCCGATTCTGCCGGTTGTACTCTTTCCCCTACCACACGAAGCGAACGTCCTAAATATCCTGAGTCAGTTTCAACCCTGCTGGGGCAAGCTTCGTGTGGTAACGAGCGATTCCCAGCAGGGTTTTTCTTTTCCATGACCCGGCAAGCCGTCACGCTGCCAAGTGGTCAACGTCGAATCTTCGCACCAGCCCTGAACGCCCTTCCGGGCTCCCGGTGCGCCCACAACCAAATGGAGTTTTCGCCCATGCTCTGCGCTACCGGTACGTCCACATGCAGCCCCAAGCCCCTTCCCCCGGCTCGCGAATCACGCCAGTTAAGCTTCATCCCTACGCCTGACGAGATCGCGGCCCATTGTCTCGCTATTCAGGGTGAATGGTCGGATGAGGAACGAATGCGACGGGAACGGGGTGAAATGGTCGGCAACTTCACCGGCAAGTCATCAAAGCTGAAGTGATTCAACCACCAATTCCGCACGCACGAACGCACAAACCAGCCAAAAAGGAGTCTCAAATGACAGGCTACGTGATTCAGTCCGCCCCAGGAACGAAGGTCTTCAACACCCGCGAAGCAGAGCAAAAGGAGATCTGGCGAGAGTACGCCAAGACGAACGCTTTCGGGCTCGTGACGCTCGACGTATTGAACTGGCAACCAAAGAAGCGAACGTCCTTCCCGCCGTCGCTCACCGACGATATGGAGGAAGCAATCGCGATCGAATTCGCGATCACCTTCAATCGATCCCAGCAAGCCAAGACGCGGGGCCGATGGGCAGTGGTCATGACGAACGGTCATATCCTGATTCTGACCGGCATCCCTGATGAAGACCGACCGAGCGACCCGACAGCATTTCCGCCATGCGTCCGCGTTGGCTACACACTCGAAGGGGCAGAATTCCTGATGAAGTCCGAGAACGAGGAGCGACACAGAGTCGCACACGTTCCCAGGTCGTGGACGGTTTCTGTTCGTCCACTGACGACAGAAGGGATGGTGGCTCCATGCTGATAACCCGTCCTGTCTTCGTTTCCTTCACGCCCGCCCCCGCCAAGCAGCACACGCCGGAGACCCCGCGAGCCAGACGGAAGCGGGAACTTCTGGAAGCCAATCCCACCTGTAAGGGTTGCGGGCTTCACCTGACGGACGTTTCGCTTCGGGACGATTCCGCCCATCTGGTTGGTGACACACTCAGTTGCCAGAACTGCATCGGAAAGATTAGGAGGCGGAACGGGCTCGATATCGCCAGCATTCGACCCGAGCTGACAACAAAGGGCCAAGCCCAGGTCAATCGCTTCCGCTACGAAAAGCAGCAGGATCAGTTGAAAGCCCGGCTGATGGCAGAGAACCCCGCCTGCTGCCGATGCGGTAAGTGGCTCGAAACGGCGATCACCGAGAACCAAGCCCACCTAATCGTTGACCGTCTGGCGTGCAGAACCTGCCGTCGAGCCGTTCGTGAAACCATCAAGGCGGAAGCCGACAACACGAAGGCAGGTGAAGCGTGAGCAGAAGCGGAAGCGGTTCGAAGACAGTCACCAATCCCAGGACATCAGCCGCGATCGAAGCCCAATGGCAGCGACGGCAGAAAACTCAGCGCGTCACCGCAACAACCATTTTCCCACCGTCATTTACTGGCGGCATGATCCGACGATCAACCAACCGAACGGAATCCAGATGAGAAACCACGAGCCCAGGCAGTTCACCCGACGACAACTCAAACTGATCGCGAAGAACCAATTGATGTTCGAAAATCCACATTGCACGACGTGCGGAATCCGGCTTGTGGAGAAGTCCCAGCTGCCGAATTCGGCGTGCTGCTGCCGGAATAAGTTGTACTGCCCAAAGTGCGTGAGCGCCGTTCGCCAAGGTGGCTGGAAGCGATTGGAGCAGGCAACAATAGGAGAGGGTTCAATGCTGGGTGAAAAGGAACTCGCCAAGCGAAAAGCCGAAGCGGAACAGGAACGACAGCATGCCGCCAACTCGAAAGCCGAGGCTGAGCGTGAAATGTTCTGGAAGGATCTCATCCGGTGGGACCCCCGCTGTTCGCACTGTCAGACAGGATTGTCCACCCACCGGAATGAATCCGTATTGGTGATCGACCGGCTTTCGTGTCTCACCTGCGTCGAAACCGTCAAAGTGGCCGCACTGGCCGACAACCAGAAAGGGCTTGAAGCATGACAATCGAAGAAGTCGAAGCTAGCTTGGCAGAGCAGGTTGAACGCCATCGGGTTCTGAAGCTGATCGTTCAAGCCCTGGAGGAACTGCGGGAAGCCGACCCCGATGGGGCGGAATGGGTTCTGGACAAGTTGAACGAGTAGTTAACCCTGATGGTTCAAGCCTCGTCTGCCATGTGGTGGATGGGGCTTTTTCGTTAGAGCAGAGGAGCGATGATCCCCTGAAAAGGCCCGGTGGTCGCGACCACCGAAACGACCGGAAACCGGGGGTTTTCAGGGGTTTTTCAAGTTCTCTAAAAATCACCGAAACGCTACAAATTGCGGTATTTCAGGCAATTCAGGAAATTTTGAGATTTCCTTATGAGTCCTCTGCTCTGACCGTTGAGCTACAGCCCCAAGCTGTTTTGTGAAAAGTACTTTCGTCTGCCGGGTCGTCGATTCAACGTGGTGTCACAATCGGATGCGATCCCCTCATCGCGATCAGTTGTTTCGTTCTGGCACGGTGCGAGCGAAGTATCACGAGGAACGCCTTAGCCTGCAAGCGCGATCCACTGAGAAATCCCACGAGAAGCACTCGGCATACACCGCTGATTCTGCGGTTGTGCCCTGCTGGGGACTGGTTTCCTGGGGAGAAATATCGGGGATTTTTGAAGTGTTCCGCTCTGTTTCATGTGAGGTTAAGATTAATAGGCGATGATGCAAAGCTTGGTTAAGCTGGTTGCTTGCTGGTGACTCGGGCAATCGATGCTTGAAGCGTTCCAGGAACTCGCGCGTGATTTTTACGCTGGCATACAGGGAGACATCTCATGCTTAAACCCGAACCTTCGTCTGCTGAATCCTCATCTGCGGGTGAAGAATTGATCGTTGGTCGACGGACCTTTCTCCAATCGGTTGGCGGTGCCGTCGTCACGGGGGCCGCGGCTGCTGCCGGACTGTCTCCCAAATTCAGTTGGGCCGCACCGACTCCTAAAAGCGCTGCAGAGACCTGCGTGGCGCAGCTCTATCAATCCTTGTCGAAAGCTCAAAAGGAAGTTCTGGTCTTTCCCTTCGAGCACGAACTGCGCAAGCGCATCAGTGCGAACTGGCACATCACCAAGCCGATTATCCGTGACGATTTCTATACCGACGCTCAGCGGAAGCTCGTCACGGAAATTGTCCGCAACGTGACCAGTCCCGATGGATTCGAGCGTCTGGAAAAACAGACGGAATATGACGATGGCGGGTTTGGTGGATACAGCATCGCCCTATTCGGAAATCCTGAATCGGGACCATTCCAGTTTGAACTGACTGGTCGTCACCTGACTCTGCGAGCAGACGGCGACAGCGTCGATAAGGTCGCGTTTGGCGGCCCGATTATTTACGGCCACGGCGAAGAAGATCCTGATCAGAACCTGTTCCTCTATCAGACCAAGCAGGTCAACGAAGTCTTCAAAGCGCTCGACCCAAAACAGGCCGAAGCAGCCATCATTACGAAGGCTCCCAGCGAAGCGGCTGTCGCTCTTCAAGGACCGGGCAAGACCTACCCCGGGATCGCCTATACAGCTCTTACCAGGGACCAGCAAGAGCTAGTCGAGAAGACGCTGAAAGTCCTGCTGGCTCCTTACCGTCAGGAAGACGTTGATGAAGTCTTCGCCATCCTGAAAGCGACGGGGGGAATGGAACAACTCCACTTCGCCTTCTACCAGGAAGGTGATCTGTTGAACGATCGAGTCTGGGACATCTGGCGCGTCGAAGGGCCGTCACTGGTCTGGCACTTCCGCGGAGCCCCCCACGTCCATGCCTACATCAACATTGGCATCGTCGGGTAAGGACTTCGACCGCGAGGCGCTGATGCCAATATCAGCGCCGCGCGGTCATCTATCTTTACTGTCCTCACCGCCGAGTCATGTCACGACTCGCGGCGTGTTGCTCCGGCCGGCTTGATACGGTCGTACCGCTCGACAATTTGACTGCAATCGACCACCATTTCGATGGTCAGGATTCAGAATTGCGGGCGTCGAAGCACAAGAGCAACGACGCGGACACGGAGTTGCCTGAACGGTAATCTGCGAACTCCGCTTACCGGCTGCGCCGGGATCCTGGCGAGTGGATCGTCTCTTTCTTTCGTCGAATTAGGACAAAGCGTGGGTCTGGCACAACGGGTTCAATACTTCAGTGAGTCTGTCATTCGTGAGATGACGCGACTGGCAGCAATATACGATGCAATTAACCTCGGTCAGGGAATGCCCGACTTCGACGCTCCAGCGGAAGTCAAAGAGGCAGCCTGCCGCGCGATCCACGACGGCTACAACCAATACGCCATCACTTGGGGTGCGCCGCCATTGCGACGTGCCATCGCGGAAAAGGCCCGGCGATTCAATGGAATCGATTGCGATCCGGATACCAACATCACCGTTTGCTGCGGTGCCACCGAATGTATGATGGCAACGATGATGGCACTGGTCGATCCCGGCGACGAAGTCATCATCTTTCAGCCGTTCTATGAAAACTACGGTCCGGATGCGCTGCTGACCGGGGCCAAACCGGTCTGGGTCCACCTCAATCCACCCGACTGGAGCTTCGATGCGGACGAGTTGCGCAAAGCGTTTGGACCAAAGACACGGGCCATCATCGTGAACACGCCCAACAATCCAACCGGACACGTTTTCTCACGTGCTGAGCTCGATCTGATTGCGTCTTTGTGCATTGAGCATGATGCATACGCCCTGGCGGATGAAATTTATGAGTACATTAACTACTCCGACAAGCCTCATCTGAGCATTGCGACCTTGCCCGGGATGCAGGACCGAACTGTGACCATCAGCGGGCTGTCGAAGACTTTCAGCATCACCGGCTGGAGGCTGGGGTACTGCATCGCCCCGGCTGAACTGACCAATGGAATTCGTAAAGCGCACGACTTCCTGACGGTGGGAGCGCCCCATCCACTGCAGATGGCCGGTGCAGCGGCGATGGCCCTGCCGGACTCCTACTACGAGTATTTGAAAGACGGCTACCGTCAACGGAAGGACCTGTTTCTCCCCTATCTGCGAGAAGCGGGATTCCAGTTCAATGACGTCGAAGGGGCCTACTACGTGATGACGGATATCTCGGGGTTCGGAGCCACCAACGACACCGAGTTTGTGAACTGGATGATCCGCGAAATCGGTGTGTCGGCGGTACCGGGCAGCAGCTTCTACCGGCCAAGTGAACGGGGTCATACTCAGGTGCGGTTCATGTTTGCCAAAAAGGATGAAACACTGAAAGCGGCTGGGGAACGATTACTTCGTATCCGCGATCGTCTGAAAGCGAGTCCACCCAGCTGGCTTGCAAAGTGAACAGCCGTTTCGACGCATGAATTGCCCGAAAAAAGAGACTTCTCGATGCCGCAAAAATCGGATAGCCGCAGGAAACGGTGCTGGCACGCGAAGGAGATTATCGATACAACGTTTAATGTGAAACCTGCCTGATTTCGTGCATTGTCACGCCCTCCTGAATTGCCGCGAATTAAACAGCATGAAATACATTCCTCTCCCGTCGGCATTCTTCCTCACACTGGCATTCCTGCTGGCTGTGGCCGGGAACGATTCGGCACGCGTCCTCGCTCAGGAAACGCCTCCTCCTGCCACTTCATTTCAGGAGAGTGTTGTTGCCTTTGTGGCGAAGCACTGTGTTGAATGTCACGGCGAAAAGGACCCCAATGCCGATCTGAACCTTGCGTTCGACAATGATCCGAACGTGCTCACCAAACGTCGTGTTGTGTGGGAAAACGTGATCGACATGGTCGTCAACGGCACCATGCCCCCGTCGGATAAACCCCGCCCGGAACAGGCCGAGATTGATCGGTTTGTCGATGTCGTACGGGATCTGTTTAATGAAGCCGATTTACGGGCCAAACCGGATCCCGGCCGCGTGACCGTCCGGCGGTTGAATCGGACGGAGTACAACCACACCGTTCGCGATCTGGTTTTTATTGATTTCAACCCTGCTGAGGATTTTCCGTCCGACGACATCGGTCACGGATTCGACAATATCGGTGACGTCTTGACCATGTCGCCCGTACTGATGGAACGATATCTGGCTGCGGCCGAGTCGATCGTTCAAAAAGCGATTCTTGTTGGCGAACCACCCAAACCGCCCAAGCGACGAACGGCAGCCACCTTCTTTCAATCCACGAAGAAAGAAGAGTTCCGCGAAGTCGGGGTCCGAAGTCTCGAGATGAATGGCAAGCTGTCGATCACACACAAATTGCCCGTCGACGGCGAGTACAAGCTCCGTTTCCGTGGCTGGGGACGTCAGATCGGTGACGAGCCCGTCAAAGCGGCATTCCAGATCGACGACAATTCCTTCGAAACGGTCGAAGTGAAGGCAACAGGGGTCGACAAGGACAAGGTCATTTACGAGGCCAAACCGATCCAGGTCTCTGCGGGTGAACATAAGATCTCAATCGCCTTCTTGAACGAGTTCACCGACCCCGCTGCGGAGAAACCGGAAGAAGGACAGAGGACACTGTTCGTTGAATGGTCCGAGTTCGAAGGACCACTCGACATGGTGCCAACTTCTCACCGGCGATTGCTGGCCACCAACCCGGAACTTCCGAAGGCCGATCAGGCACGTGAGATCCTCAGCCGATTAGCCACACGCGCGTACCGACGTCCCGCAACAACAGAGGAAGTCGATCGTCTTGTCGCATTGGCGCTCCACTCACTGGACGAAGGATTGAGCTGGGAGGAGGCCATGCAGCGGTCGTTTATGGCTGTGCTCGTTTCCCCCAAATTTCTTTTCCGACTGGAACTTGATGACCGTCCTGACAGCCCCGAGCCCCGTCCACTGGACGAGTACCAGCTTGCATCACGGATGTCATACTTCCTGTGGAGTTCGATGCCAGACCAGGAGCTTTTCGATCTGGCGAGCCGCGGCGAACTGACCGCGAATATCGAACCTCAGGTTCGGAGAATGCTTCAGGATCCGAAGTCAGATTCTCTGGTGGAAAACTTCGCCATGCAGTGGCTGCAACTGAGGCGTCTGAAAACTGTCGCACCGGATATGAAGCAGTTTCCGACGTTCAATGATCAGCTGAAAGCAGCCATGCTGAAAGAAACGGAACTGTTTTTCCAGGCGATCATTAACGAAGACCGCAGCATCAATGATCTCATCGACGCTGACTTCACGTTCCTGAACAGACCGCTGGCCCGGCACTACGGGCTCGAATCGATCATGCCCGCACCTGCTGAAGGACAACCTCGTCGCCGCGGAGGCAACTCCGAGTTTGTGCGTGTAACGCTACCCGACAAACTTCGCGGGGGGCTTCTGACGCAGGCCAGCGTGCTGACCGTGACGTCGAATCCGACACGGACCTCAC
Source organism: Schlesneria sphaerica (assembly GCF_044336245.1). Lineage (NCBI taxonomy): Bacteria > Pseudomonadati > Planctomycetota > Planctomycetia > Planctomycetales > Planctomycetaceae > Schlesneria > Schlesneria sphaerica. Next base: position 482,772 of record NZ_CP172346.1, read on the forward strand.
CCGTGAAACGGGGACGGTGGATTCTTGAGCAGATTCTCGGGGCCCCCCCTCCTCCTCCACCGCCGAACGTTCCTGAACTGCCTGAAGGTGAACATGCCGAACTGTCAGGTTCCTTGCGGCAGCGGTTGGAGCAGCATCGGGCCAATCCGGCATGTGCCAACTGCCACGCCAAAATGGACCCGCTGGGCTTTGCCTTTGAGAACTATAATGCAATCGGAGGATTCCGAGAAAAAGACGGGGAATTCCCAATTGAAACCGCTGGAGTTTTGCCAGGCGGCAAATCTTTCAACGGCCCGGCCGAATTGAAGGCGATTCTTGTCGAGCAGCAGGCCAAAGTGGGACGAAACCTCATAGAAAAGCTGATGACTTATGGATTGGGACGCGGACTGGAATATTATGACCGTAGATCCGTTGTCAAAATTCAGGAAGCGTTGGAGAAAGATAATCGGTTCTCAACAATCGTGATTGAGATAGTGAAAAGCGATCCCTTCCGGATGCGGCGGGGAAGCGATCCGGTGGCGCAAGATTGATTTTGGTGCAAGACTGAGATGTCGACGCTCGTCGTGCGAGACTTCGAAAAGACTTTCTCTCGAAGACTTTCGAAGTGCAGCCCGAATGACAAATCCGTGACCCACTCTCGCGGGGCGATCTGCCAAACGAGGGGACAGACTGGAAATGAAGATGAAACGAGATCCCATTTCGCGACGAACCGTCTTGAAGGGCATGAGCACCGCGATTGCCTTGCCCTGGCTGGAGATTATGGGACCCCTGTCGTCCTGGGCAGAAGAAGCTTCGGTAACGAAGACGGCGCCCAACCGGATGGCGTTCGTGTACGTTCCCAACGGAAAAAACATGGCGGACTGGACGCCAGCCGTGGAAGGATCAAGTTTCCATCTCACACCAATTCTCGAACCACTCGCACCAGTCAAAGATGATCTGCTGGTCCTGACCGGTTTGACGGCCGATGGTGCCCGGGCTCATGGCGACGGCGGTGGAGACCACGCACGGGCTCTTGCCTCCTTCCTGACAGGTGCCCATCCCGTGAAAACGGACGGAACCGATATCCGTAATGGTATCTCGGTGGACCAGGTTGCCGCTTCACGTATCGGTGATCAGACCCGTTTGCCCTCGCTTGAAATCGGCTGCGAAGCAGGTGCCATGGCCGGTAACTGCGACTCGGGCTACAGCTGCGTCTACTCATCTACGATGTCCTGGCGCTCCGCCACGCAGCCTAACCCCAAGGAAGTGAATCCCAAGCTGGTATTCGAACGGCTGTTCGGTTCCGGTGCTGGTGCTGATCGAGCCAAGCGCGATCAGCTTCGTAAAAGTATTCTCGACTACGTCCGCGACGACACTCGAGAACTGGCCGGAAAACTTGGCCGCAACGATCAGCGGAAGCTCGATGAATACTTCAGCTCAATCCGCGACATTGAACAGCGAATCGCACGCGCGGCGTCGTTGCCGGAAGTCAAAACGCCGGACTATCCAGTACCCGCTGGAGTTCCCGGCGACTTCCAGGAACACGTGCGTCTGATGTGCGATCTAATGGTCCTTGCCTTCCAGACAGATCTGACTCGTGTTTGCTCGTTTGTGCTGACCAACGAAGGGAGCAACAAGGCCTATCCATTCATCGGGGTCCCCGAAGGACATCACGAACTGTCACACCACGGGAACGATGCCAAGAAGAAGGAAAAGATTCGCGACATCAACAAGTTCCATGTCACACAGTTCTCGTACCTGCTTCAGAAATTGAAATCGATTCCGGAAGGCGATGGGACGCTGCTGGATCACTGTATGATTGCGTACGGCAGTGCCAACTCTGACGGTAACGCTCATAACCATGACGATCTTCCTGTGCTGCTGGCAGGAAAAGGTGGTGGTACGATCCAGACCGGACGTCACATCCGCTATCCGAACGAGACCCCCATCAGCAACCTGTGGCTCTCGATGCTCGAACGGATGGACGTCAAGGTTCCATTCCTGGGCGACAGCACGGGGGCTCTTCATAACCTGATGAGTTGATCTGCTGCCCGGTTAGCAGCACACATCCCAAGTCGTCCGCATCGAATTGGAGTATGCGGGCGACTCATCAGAGGCCGACGGCTTACCACGCGAACTTGGAGCAACTCATCGAAATTGAGCTTGCTTCAAGTTCGCGTTGCTTTTGCGGTAGACCCTCCAGTTCCACCCTGTCAGGCTGCGGTGCGGAAACACCCTCTGCAGTTCATACGCATTCCCGGCCGGATCGACGAGCTGCGAGGGCAGCGTCGGATCCCCTTCAAAATTGTGACGAATAAGCCAGTCAGTAGGACGTCCCTGCAGGGTGCGCTGGTCGAGGTACCGCAGTGGTGGTTCCTTCGACCACAAGCGTTCCGAGTAATAGGCGAAGATCAGACCATTCCGGAAATCATGATCACTGCTGACCGTGGCCGGAGGTTCGGACGTCTGTTGTGCCATCCAGCGCATCGCTCCTGAATAGTCGCCGCGACCATCAGGAATGAGGAGGCGAGTCCAGTTCGCGTTGCCGACCAGAAATAGCCCAACCATTCCGACTGTGCACAACTGTCCGAATCGGCCTCCTTGTTTCCACCAACTGGCGCTGACATCCCCCATGACGAGCAACGCGAACGCAATCGGAATGAGAAAGTACCGAGGATAAATCAGTTGGTGTCCCGTGAAAAACAGCACGATCGCCGGCGCTGCGACGATGATGGTAACGTGGCTCAAGGCGATGGCCCGGTCCGTCCGCCAGAGGTGGACGAATCCGGCAGCAAGCCATACCGTCGACAGGCCTGCCATCAGCAAAGCCAGATCGTCATACATCGGGCCTCCTGAGACCAGCGACAGGGTTGAGATCAACGCAGAAATCAACGTCGACTCGGGCCCTCCCCCAATCGCCATCCCGCGAATGAAATAGAGATAAAGCAGTCCAGCCACGGTCGTCGGGGGAACAAATGCAATGGGAATCAGCCAGGAAGGTCGCACAAGCCATTTCCACAATCCCCACACAGCGAATCCGGCGAAGCAGTATAGAAACGTGAGATGACCGAGGAATCCGAGACTTGCGCACAGTGCAAATCCAAGAGCATCCCGCCAATCCCGCGTTTTATCCATTCGCAGCAGACAGAACCACGACAAGTAACCGAATACGACCGCGTACGAATAACCTCTCGCTTCCGAGCCATAGAGGATCAGCAGATAAGAGGCTCCCACGAGGACAGAAGTGAACAGGGAATTGACTCCGTTGCCGCGCCGCCCGGCAATCCAAGTCGCGGTGATTACGGAAGCGATCGAACCCAGGGCTGCCGGAAGACGATAGACGATGTCCGGGACCGCTGGCCCCAAGGTGTACATGACAATGGTATTGAGCAAGTGATTGTTGTCGTGCCGCAGCGCGAAGACATCGGACAGCTTGTGAATGGCCTGACTGGCAAAGTACCACGACCAGATTTCATCAATCGCCAGATCCCCCAGCGCACTGGCCAAACGGGTCGCGGCTGCCGCCAGAAGAACCAGGATGATGATTGAGTTCACGCTTGAGTTTAAATCGACCGTTCGCGTCGTCAGCGGATTACTCGTCGAATCAATCGTCGATGGGCGAGAGGGAATCGACTTTTTCGATGAATTGGGCATAGGGAGACGTTCAGCCAGAGAACTTACAGCAGTAAGAGGTATTCGCACGGAGAGGGCCGGGTAGCGTACGGCCTCCCGAAAGATCATACGTGCGACGTAGCTCCTGCACGATGCAACGGACCAGGAATGCAGCGCCAGCGCGGCATTTGAGTCGCAGCAATCCGGCTTCGATGAGTGCCCCGGTCAGGTTTGCAGTTGTCCCAGCCGTTCACGACAGAATGCCCTGAACGACTTTGCCATGCACATCCGTAAGTCGGTAGTCGCGCCCCGCATGGCGGTAGGTCAGCTTCGTGTGATCAAATCCCAGCAGGTGTAGAAGGGTCGCATGAAAGTCATGAACATGAACCTGGTCGCTGGCGACCGTCGCCCCCAACTCGTCAGTCTCGCCATACGTGGTGCCTCCCCTGACGGATCCCCCCGCAATCCAGGACGAGAAACAGGCACTGTGGTGCCCGCGACCGTGTTTCCCATCCACGCCGGGAGTCCGACCAAACTCAGTGGTCCAGACGACCAGTGTGTCCTCCAGCATGCCGCGACGCTTGAGATCTTTCAGCAGTGCGGCAATGGGCTGATCGATCTTTTTTGCAAGCGGTGCATGCTCAGCCATGTCACCATGCGAATCCCAATTGCCCGATGAGCCTGAGTCGATTAATTCCACAAATCGGACTCCCCGTTCCGACAGCCGTCGCGCGATGAGACATTGCCAACCAAAACCATCCGTCTGTCCACGTGTCAGGCCATACATCTCAAGCGTGGAGTCAGATTCTTGCGATAAGTCAAAGGCATCAGGAGCTTCGGTTTGCATGCGGAATGCGGTTTCGAACGACTGCATCCGTGCTGCCAGATCAGATGAAGCGGCATGCCGTCGCAAGTGAGCGTCATTCAGATCGCGGGCCAACTTCAATTCCAGTTCCTGTAGATGCGGTACTTTCGTGCGGGGCCGGAGATCAGAGATGGGGTCGGGGCCCGGAACGACCCGAGTTCCCTGATGGTAGGCAGGCAAAAAGTCATTCGCATAGACCTGCGTCCCCGCATAGGGAAGATGCGGAGCCAGGACAACGAAGCTGGGAAGATTCTGATTCTCGGTTCCCAGCCCATAACTGACCCAGGAACCAATGCTGGGTCGAGAAAAGAAAAACGAGCCTGTGTGCATGGCCAGCGTGGCCTGATAGTGTTCGTTGTCATCAGACTTCATCGACCTGATCAGGCAAATGTCGTCCATACATTCGCGAAGACAAGGGAACAGATCGCTGACCAGTGTTCCACATTCCCCCCCGGGCTTGAACTCCCACTTGGGACGCAGCAGAACACGCTGCTGATTGGAAAGTCCGCCCCCGACCCCCATCGTTTTGCCATCGGCCTGAAACAGCCTGGGTTTGTAGTCGAACGTATCCATGTGGGATACGCCCCCTGTAGAGAACAGGAAGATGACCCGTTTCGCTTTCGCCGGAGTATGTGCCGACCGAGGGGCGAGTGGCGCGGGATTCTGGACTTCGGAGGACAGCAGTTCCGAGAGAATCCCGGGGAACAGAAGGGAACCACCGACGAGCGACTGAAGCACCTCGCGCCGCGTCGGAGCATGCGTGAATCCGGGCATGATTGAGTCTTTTCAAGTACAGGAGATGAATCCAAGCGAGCGAGATTTATGTCTCGACGCTCGGACAGAAACGAAATCCGGCGACGGGCGGAAACGACATTTCCGGACATACGGTCGACACGTAACAACGGTTGATCCCATAAGAATTTCGCTGTCTTACATCTTCAATCTGGAAACCTCAAATTCTCAGCGTGGCCTTCTGTGACAATTACGCTCAATCGACATAGACAAACTCATTCAAGAGAAACAGGGAGCGGACATACGAGACCCAAGCCTGTGCCTGCGATTCCTCGCTCGTCTTGCCCGCCTCGGCCAGCACGACATTCACAGCCTTCAAATAGTGAAGTCCGGCGGAAAGCTCCTCCTGGTATGGTGGACGCCCCAGTAGTCGGACATAGACGAGATCGATTCGTGAGCTGTCGTCCGATCGTTCGCTTCTCAATCGTGCGGCGACCAGTTCTGCCTGCTGATGAACGAAGGAATTATTCATGAAGTACAAGGACTGCAGCGGGGTGGTGCTCGTTGCTCGCTGGGGCGTACTGACGCTCGTATCGGGTCCGTCAAATATCGCAAGATACGGGTGTCGCTGAATTCGCTGCGTCATCAGGTAAACGCTTCGCTGGTTCGTCTCGTAAATCGCCTTAAACGGGTGGTGCTGTGTGAAACCCCATTCTGAACTGGGAGGGAATGGATGCGGTCCCCCGGATCGAGTATCAAGATTCCCACCGACAAACAGCAATGTGTCGCGAATCGTCTCTGCATCCAGCCGATTGCGGTGGAATCCTGATAAGAACTCATTCGCAGGATCACCCGGTATCGTGGCCGGGTCCTGAACCGATTCAGTTTGATAGGTGCGAGATTGCATAATGAGCCGATGCATCGACTTGATGGACCATCCCGACTCGATGAATCGGCTCGCCAGCCAGTCCAGCAGTGCAGGATTGGAAGGTGGTTTTCCCTGCTTCCCGAATTCATTTGGCGTTGTAACCAGTCCCCTTCCGAAATGATGAAGCCAGATTCGATTCACGATGACCCGTGATGTCAGCGGATTGGCCGAGTCCACAATCCAGTCGGCAAGTGCCATGCGACCACTCGATAAATCATTGACGGACAGTTCCTGTCCACCAAGAACAGTCGGAAACCGGCGACGGACCACTTCTCCTCTGGTTTCAGGATTCCCCTTGAACTGGATCGCGACATCATCGACTTGAGTCCCTTCGGCAACAGCGTACGCATACGGGATGTCGGGGAGAGTTTTCTTGTGTCGATTAACTTGCTTACGCGCCGCGGCCAACTGCTGTTTCAAGGCTGGCCTATTGGCGTTGTCTGCTTCAGACAGCTCTCTCTCGAGTCGTGCCAGTTCGGCTTCCAGTTCTTTCTCGCGATTCTGATGAGCGATCAAAGCGTTGCGGGCCTGTTCCGCGGGAACGAGAGGGACCAGGTCACGCTGCATCTGATCAAGTTCGATTCCTGGCCATGGATAGCGCGTGCTACTGAGAAAGCCATACAGGCCATAATAATCGTCGATCGTTATGGGATCGAACTTATGGTCGTGACAGCGAGCACAGTTGATTGATTGGCCCAGGAATGTCCGCCCCAGATTATCGATGGTGTCTTCAATGGTCAGATGTGTCGGATAGTCATCAACGCGCGATCCAAAACGTCGGGCGTTGGCGAGGTACCCCGTCGCAATCACGCGCTGGTTTCGCTCATCCCAGCTGTTCGACTCCATCAGGTCACCTGCCAGTTGTTCGCGGACAAACTGGTCATAGGGTAGATCTCGGTTGAAAGCGTCAATCACCCAGTTCCGATACAGGTACATCTGAGGAATGGGAAAATCGGAATTGTCACCGGCGGAATCGGAATACCGCACGACATCCAGCCAATGTCGTCCCCAGCGTTCTCCATAGTGAGGTGACTCGAGCAAGCGATTGATTACTGATTCAAATGCGTGTTCTGACGAGTCTGCCAAAAACGCATCGATTTCCTCCGGAGTCGGCGGAAGTCCTGTCAAATCGAACGTCGCCCGTCGAATCAGTGTCCGTTTGTCGGCCAAGGGAAGTGGAGTGAGTTCCCGTTTCTCGAGTTCTGCCTCGATGAACGAATCAATCTCGTTTCGAGCAGTGCTTTTCGTCGGTGTCGGCACCACGGTCGTGACGAGTGGCCGATAGGACCAGAAGCTCCGTGCGGAATTCAGATCAATCGTTTTATGGGAAACTTTCGTGGCCCGCGTCCGTGGATCGGGTGCTCCCATTTTCACCCAATGCTCCAGATCCGCGATCTCATGGTCCGCCAGCTTTCGGTCTGGTGGCATTTGCAATTGAGACTCCCCATACCGCACGGCTTTGATCAGCAGGCTGAGTTCAGGGTCGCCCGGCACAATCGCGGGCCCTCGGTCCCCTCCTTTCCTCATGGCAGATCGCGAGTCGACAAGGAGGCGCCCCTGAACTTCGTTCGACTCTGAGCTGTGACATTCGTAACAGTGGTTTACAAGAAGTGGGCGAATCCGCTTCTCGAAGAACTCCGCCTCAGCAGTCGATGGCTCGGTCGAACTGTCTCGTTCTCCCTGCCAGACCTCAATTCCTGAAAAGTTTGCTGCTCCACCTTTGCTGGTGATTTTGATCTGCTGATTTTTCACATTAATGAGCCAGGGTCCCAGCTTGTCCCAATGCCCCGCTCGGCCGCTGTTATGACGCGACAGCACTTCCGCACCGTTGATTGAAACATGATAGATCTCGGGATCGTTATCTTCCCAGACGTACAAATAGACGGTGTATCGTCCCGGCGGGATATCATTGATCGTCACTTCGTTCCCACCCCAGCGACTGCTGCGAATCATTTTTGTCCGCTCCGGGTCCGTCGGAGGATCAAGCGGCACGAGTTGATTCTCGAAAGCGCGATCGTTGCACTGAAGCCATTTTGCCTCGTGTCCCTCCCATTGATTGCCATCAATGACGACGGGCGGGCCGTTCAGATTCACGCCACGATAAAACGATGAGGTATCCGGCGCGCTCGAGGCCGTGGGAAGTTCTCGACCGATCACCAGATTTGTCGCGACGAACATCACCGTCAGCGCCACTAAATGGGCGGTGTGAATCCATGAATGTAAGCCACCAGACATCTTCGATGCACCTTCCCAAACCTACTCGCCTTAAGGCCGAGTGAATGGCTACCGTTGACCGCGCGTCATGACGTACGAGATGCGTCCAACACCGCGATCACTGTTTCTGAAGTACCTATTGAACTCTTCTGCGTGATTTATCACGATGACACTCCGCGTAAATCTTTTGTCTTTTTGCGACAAATCCGTTGTCGGATGGAGCATTGCTTTGCAGCGAATCGGGCTCGTATTTGGCTATGGCCTGGCCTACTACCGAGATATCTTGCGAGGAATCAAGCATTTCGCCGAGCAGAGATCCGACTGGATCTTCACGCCCCTGTCTCCCGATTCGCAATCCGTACAGAGCTTGCGCTCAGTAAAATTCGACGGACTCATCGCTCATGTTTACAGCGTCGAGCTTGCTGAAGCGCTGATTGCGCTGCGAAAGCCCGTCGTTAATGTCTCGGGGGTGCTTCCAGAGCAACCCATTTACCGTGTCTCGGTCGACCACCTCCTGGTGGGTCGGATGGCCGCAGAACATCTCCTCGATCGAGGTTTTCGACATTTCGGTTACGTCGGCTATCCCGATCACGATTTTTCAGTCGGTCGTGAATCCGGATTTCGCGAGAGTTTGGCAGCGGCTGGTTGTACCCTCAACACATTCTATGAAAAAGACCTGGCTGAGGTTGATCCTACAGGACTCTGGTCTTGGAACACGGAGCTGCCAGCCTGGCTGCGGTCACTGAAGAAGCCGGTTGCCGTCTTCACGAGCCAGGACATTCAAGGGGTGAAGGTCTCCGAAGCGTGTCGGTCGGCGGGCCTGCGCGTTCCCGAGGACGTCGGCATTCTCGGCGTCGACGACGATGACTTGTTATGCGAGATGACGCGTCCCTCGATGTCGAGTGTGGCTCTTCCCTCTGAGCGAATCGGTTATGAAGCAGCCTTCTTGCTCAGCAGGCTGATGAGTCGCCGGAAGCCATTGAACAGGGCAATGCTACTGCCCCCGCGTGAAGTCGTGGCCCGTCAATCGACAGATATTTTGTGTATGGAAGACCAGATCGTCGCAGCCGCGATTCGCTATATTCGAGACCACGTTCACCAACCGATTCGCGTAGCAAATGTCCTCAAAGTCATTCCTGTCTCAAGACGGTCGTTGGAAAGGCGATTCCTCACAACCCTCGGACGCGGGATCTCCCAGGAAATCCGCCGGGGACACGTCGAACGTGCAAAATCACTGCTTGTAGGGACCGAACTTCCCATGTCCGAGGTAGCCCGGCTTTCCGGATTCACCGAAGGGCGCCAGCTGTCGGTGGTATTTCGTCAGGAGACGGGACAAACACCAACGGCCTATCGACGACGCCACAACGGTTAAGGCAAGCTCGCAGTCTCTCGCGTTCAAAATAATCGTTGTCACAAGGAAAAATGTTGACTGGTCCGTTTCCCGGCGCATGACGCGTTCGGTCCACCCGAGGGGTTCAGCGAAACGGTACTTCAAATCAAGCGCGCAGCTTCCTCGCCAGTGAAGACGACGCGCTTATTCCCGGGCGTCTCACGTCACATCGGAACGGGGTCAGGCCTCGACTCCCAGAAGGTGACAGGCCTCTTCGTAGCCCGCCGCTCGAAAGCCGTGCTTATCTTCCCGGTTGTACCCGTACGAACTGGCGGTCACGCGGGCGAGTGCTACGATCTGCCTCCAGCGGAAGGCCGGGCGAGTTGTCTTGTACTCTTCGCAGACGGTCTGGAAATACTTCTCTCCGTGCAGTCGGCCATCTTCGCTGACGGCGTATTTCAGCATCAGGTTCAGCACCGGATCCACCTCGAACCCTCGATTTCCGTAGACCTGAATCGCTGCCGTCGCAAGTCCCTGCTCGTTGTTCCGAATGGCGTCTTCCGTCACAGCGAGGAGCCGCTCGGGACTATCGACGGTGATTAACGCCGAGTGTTCGTCGAGGGGATAAGCGGGTGTGTCGAACGGCGCTGACTGAATTCCCGCGTGATAGGCCGCCACGATCAATCCGGAAATTGCGTGCCGGGTTTCTGCCAGTCGTGCCATGTTCCGCCAGGCGTTCGTTGCGTCTGAAGAGTGCACGCCGGCCGAGTCACCGTGAACGCGGGATTTATCGCTCCCTTGCCTCAAGACATAGAGATTGGAAGCAAGCGAAATCGCTTCCCCCACGACTTCAGGAGAAATTCCCTCGGCCAGCGCCGCAGCCGCCGCCTCGGCCGCCCGATCCCGTGGTCCCGTGTAAATCGCATGGCTCAGTTCCAGCACCGCAGTGTCGCCCGGATCACGCTGTCCCAGCGGTCGGTCCGTCAGGCGGTACTGATCAAGCAGCTTCGGCAATAACGCTCGAATGGGCGGATCCGCTTGTTTATGTTCGATACGCATCCGTTCATGGTCGCAGCAATGCCGCACGCACTGACTGAGCAGTGTCTGCGAGTGCTCATCACCCAGCAGCCCGACCAGCCCGTATGTACGATAAGCGAATACAAAGCGATGCACGTTCATGTCATCCTGAACTGCAGGCTGAAGGGCGTTGAACGCATCGCGGGGAGACTTGCTGACCTTTGCCAGCAATCGTTCACCCAATTGGCTGTCGACGTCGCGACAAGCGTTCCTGATTTGCACCCCGAGGTCAGCGTCGGATGCGTGTTCTGCCAGATGCTCGGCCAGGTGAAATGCCCTGAGCGCCTCGCGGGAGGAACTTCCTGCTTTCTGAATCTGCTGCGAATTGCGGTAGAGCACCTTGAGTACCGGAAGTGGTTGCCGTTTCACCGGCAGCTTGCGAGTCATTTCCAGAGCTGGGATCATCGCCATGGCCGTATGAAATCCCACATAGTCACATCCGCCAAACGTGACCGCATTCGCCAATGCCCCCGCCGCAATCAGGTCCTTAAGTGAAGTCTCACCCTTGGCCACGAGCTGGGCCAGCAGAGGCTGCAACTTCTCAGCGGGGGTATTCCGCATGAGTTCCACCAGGGACTGATGAGATCCGAGACTGATCGAATCGTTCCCCTCTTCCGCGAAGGCGGTCGAAAACCCCAGATCAGCCGCAAGTGATGTCCCCAGGCCGACGGCGAGCATGCTGTGGCCAACATCTGCAAGAAATCCCCGACGAGTGGTAGACTGCATGGCAGGCTCCATTGAATGTAGGTGGTCGAGCAAAACACCAGGCAGCCATGAACCTACACTAACGGATCAGAGCTCGTCGATGGAATTCTGATATTTCAAGAAAACGAAAGCATCAGGTGGCATACGAGCGAGACTCTTCATCAGAATGGCGAATGGCCACCACGGAATACCCGATTGCCATCGTCAGCGCGACAGCCGCAGAAACGCCGTACATGACGGGAAAACCAAACTGGTCACTAATCCGCCCGAGTACGGGGGCGAACACCAGCGAACCGAAGTCCGTGAATCCGAGAATAATCGCGGTCCCCGCTCCGCGAAACTGTTTTGGGAATGTTCCCGAGCCCAACGAGACAACGGCGGGAAACAGCAAGGCGTGACCAAATCCACAAACAATTGAAGGGATGATCAACTGCCATGCGTCGGCCACGAATGCGAGCAGAAAGTGTCCCACCGTATGACCGATCAGCCCTCGCACCAGCATCCAGTGCCGCCCAATCGTCTGGCTCCAGTTCTGCACCAGCAGACGAAAGACGAACGCAGAGATCGCGTAGCCTGTAAAGAAAAACCCGATCCCGTCGATGTGCTGCGAAGTCGCGAATCGCGTCAGGAACGTTTGCGTCGCAGTGACCCCCAGTCCCATTGTCATCGCCGCTATGACGACTGTCCCCGGCCAGTAGCGAAACAGTAATCGGAAGGCCATCGGGGATGGATCCCTCACTTCCGACCGGTCGTTGTAAGTCAGCGCGATGACAATGATCAAATACGCGATCCCGATCAGTCCTGCGGCCCCAAACAGAATCAGAAACTGGAGACGGGGTTGCGTGACCAGATAAAGGATCCAGTCACCGACGTTCGATCCCAGGATCATCCCGACGAACCCGCTGCTTCCCAGATTCCCAATGACTTCCGTTCTGCGGTTGGGGGGCACGTGATTCTGGATGTGGGTCATGGAGCAGGCGAACATTCCCGTCAGACCGACAAAGAATGTGACGCGTGCAACATAAAGCAACCAGAAAGCGTATGTGGCTGCGATGAACAAGACACATCCCAGAATGAACAAGACGGAACAGACAGGCCAGACTCGTCGCGTCCCGTAATCATCAAGAACGTGCGAAACACTCAGGCGAACGATCACCGCGATCAGTGTCCCCAGCGCCACAATATCCCCAACAATCGTTTCCGATCCGCCGAGAAAGTGAACCAGTTCCGCGAATCGGAACGTCAGCGCGTTGGCCATGACGAGTGCAGAATTGGCGAGGTAGGCGAGCCAGAAGATCCGCCCGTAGACGGCTGACGCGGTTTCTTCACGAAGATCGGCCGACGATGGTATGGTCATTTAATCGCTGGTGGAACAAAGATTTCAATACGATAAGTGTCGGATTCGAAACACTATCCCCCAAACGCACTGTATCGCCGAACTCCCTTTGCCAGCGCAAGGCGATTGATCCCCCACAGTGCGATGATCCAGAGAATTCCATTACCCAATTCAAGCCAGAGCTGCTGGTGACTGTACTTTTCCAGCAGGATCGCTGCAGGGACAAATGCGAGGTATTTGAAGGGAAGCAGTTGGATCGCGTCGGAGTAGGGTGCCGGCAACCAGTCGAGCGGCAGCATGTGTCCCGATAACAGGTAGCTGAGCAGCATGTAAACAAATACGAGCGAACTCACTTCCAGAAACCAGAACGCGATCAACCCCATCAGACTCTCGATCAAAAATCCGACAGCAAAGGCAATCAGCAGCGACACGATCCATCCTAGAAGCATGGGGGCATCCGGCCAGCCGTGCAGGTAGTCGCGACAGAGCCAGAAGACAAACGCAAATGGCAAAAATGCCACCGCGTAATAAACCAGCTTATGCGCGACACGATGCCAGAACAGATATTCAAGCAGGTCAATCGGCTGGATCAGGAACTTCTTGATCGAGCCTTCGCGGATGTCACGGGCGAGCCCCGTCGTCAATCCTGGCATCGACGAAAATGCCCGTCCTACCATGACCAGCAGCGAATAAGCGACCATGTCTCCGTACGTGTAGCCATTAATGATCCGTGGATCCTTCGGGCCCGATGCCTGATAGATGGCCCCCCAGAGGAAGACTTGTGTGACAATTGGCAGGAACCGCACGAGTGTCGCGAAAGCGAAGTCGCCCCGATAAACAAGACGCTCTTCAATCGAGGTCCTGAGGATGCACCACTTGACACGCAGAGATGATGACAGAGTCCTCATGCGGGTCTCGTCTTCTGAGTAAACAGTTCGGCAATCGCGTCCTCGAGCGGTCGCTCCTGCACTCCCACGTCCTCAATTGCATATCGATCCAGTAAAGCCGCCAAGACCTTGGGAATCTCCTGACGCGGGACTTCCAGCTTGACCCGCGGCGGTACTCGCTCCAACACCTTGCCGAATCGCTCGATGTCTTCGGGAATCTCACTGCCGGCAAACTGCAGATGAATCTGTTTGACACTGCTGAACCGGTCCACAATGTCAGCCAGAGGCCCGTCGTGTTTGATCTCGCCTTCATTGATGATGATGGCTCGACGGCAAAGTGCTTCAACGTCTTTCATGTAGTGACTGGTGAGCAAGACCGTCATCTGCTGTTCCGCCTGGTAATGCCTGAGGAACCCCTGAACCTTTCGTTGCGAAACGACATCCAGACCGATCGTCGGTTCATCAAGCAAGAGTACCTCGGGCGAGTGCAGCAACGACGCGATCAATTCCATCCGCATCCGCTCGCCCAGCGAGAGTTCGCGCACCGGTTGTTTGACAAGCTTCCGGACTTCTAGCAAATCGGTCAGTTCATCCAGACGCCGCTGAAATTCGTCGTGCGGAATGTCGTAGATCTCGCGATGCAGGATGAACGATTCCTGGGCGGGAAGATCCCACCACAACTGATTCTTCTGTCCCATCACCAGCGAGAATCGCTTGCGGTACGCGTTGCTCCGTTGCCAGGGGACGTAACCGAGAACGGTCGCGGTTCCCGATGTGGGATAGATTAGGCCCGAGAGGAGCTTCAGAGTCGTTGTTTTCCCGGCTCCGTTCGGCCCCAGAAACGCCACCATTTCGCCACGTTCGATGCGAAAACCGACATCTTTGACAGCACGAACGACCTCATAGTCGCGGTGAAATAAACCCGTGACAGAAGCCATCCAGCCCGCATTCTTGCGGTAGATTCGATATTGTTTGGCGAGTTGGCTGACTTCAATGATGGCCATGAGCAAACCGCGGCCATGCCGCAGTCAGGTTGAATGGAAGGTGGGTATTCAAAGCAGGTGCTTCAGGCAGCAGGGATGGTACTCTGATGAATGACTCTTTGCCAGTTATAAAAGCACAACTTGCCGTATTGCAGCCTGGCAATACGGCAAGTTGGGAATCATCAAAACTGAGCGGAAGCCACTTCAGCTTTACTTCGTAACGTCGACTTTTCCACGGCTGGTTGCGGCGGTCTTCTGCGACTTCAGCGTTGACGTGTAGTCTTCGGTGATTCGGAGAAGTTCGTCGTTGTACTCCGTCTTGGCGAAGACAGGAGCCGTGTCAGCCTTCGTTTCGTGTTCTTCCTCTTCCTTCTCGACTTCACGGGCCGCTTTGTCTTCTTCGCGTTCTGCACGAAGGGTGACTTCGTTCAGAGAAACTGACTTTCGGTTCTTCCGTGCGAGGTATCGTTCGATATCCTTCTGGACCTGCTGGAACTTGGCGTCACTGGCAACACGGCGCTGGCTGTTCTCACGCAGCGACATCACAATCTGAGGCGTCACATAAGGAAGCATCGCATGACGAATGGGTTCGACATGATCGAATTCCAGTGCATTGTCCAGGAACGATTCTCCCAGATCCATGTTGTCGATCAGTGACGGCAGCACGACGTCGGATTCAACGCCACGATTCTGAGTGCTGTCACCGTTGACGCGATAGAATTGATTGATTGTCAGCTTCAAAGCCCCACGATCTTTGCCACCTGCCAGAGCGCGGAACATTGCACTGCTGACGGGCATCACATTCTGCACGGTTCCCTTGCCGTGGGTGGTCGTGTCCCCGACCACGATTCCTCGTCCGTAGTCCTTAATGGCGGCAGCGAAGATCTCGGAGGCGGAAGCAGAGAGTCGATTGCAGACGACGACCAGAGGGCCGGAATAAGCAACCCCGGTGTCTTCATCATCATGACTCTTGATTCGTCCGTTCGTGTCTTTCACCTGCACGACAGGTCCGTGATCGATGAATAAGCCGGTGACTTCGATGGCTTCGCTCAGTGCACCGCCACCGTTCATCCGCAGATCGACAACAACAGCATCCACACCACCCTGGCTGCGGAAATCGTCAAGCACTTTCTCAACGTCGCGAGCGGTACTCTTGAAGTCATCCTTACCCTGCTGAGCACCGCTGAAGTCGCGGTAGAACGACGGGATGTTAATGACACCGATCTTCATCTTCTGACCGCTGCTGAGTCGCTCACCCGTCTGAATAATCTCGCCTTTGACTTCCGATGCCTTCAATTCGATTGTCTGACGGACGAGCTCAATCGTTTCCGTTGGCCCGGCGTCTCGCAGAACCTTGAGTCGCACCTTCGTACCACGCTCACCACGGATCAGTCGGACGACGCGATTGAGCTTCATCTCGACAACGTCCTGGAAGTCACCATCTTCCTGGCCGACACCGATGATCTTGTCGCCGACTTTCAGACGGCCATCTTTTTCAGCAGCACCGCCGGGAACGATCGACGCAACGGTGGTCATCCCATCTTCCGAACGAAGAGCCGCCCCGATCCCCTGCAGGCTGAGCCGCATCATGATCTGAAAATCTTCGACGGTTTGAGGTGACATGTAACTTGAGTGAGGGTCGAAGCAATGAGCGACGGACGAGAGGAACATTTCCAGAACTTCAGCGTCCTCGGTGTCGTGAGCGTTTCGCTTCAACGTGTCGTATCGCTTGTGAAGGCGCTTACGAGCTTCTTCGGGAGTGACTTTGTCTAACTGCATCGAGAGCAGTTCATACTTCACTCGCTTGCGCCATCGTTCGTTGAGTTCCTTCGTGTCCGCAGCCCAGTTCAACAGTTCGCCGTCAATAATCATCGACTCATCAATCGTGAAGTCGTGCGAGGCGTTGATCATCGAGTGAGCCACTTCGACCCTCTCGTCCAGCCGCTGCAGATAGAGCTTGAAAACTTCATGAGCGAAGTTGATCTGCCCCACCTTCAGCAGATCGTCAAGCTGGTCGCGGTAACGGGAGAAATTGTCGATATCGGCTTGCAGGAAGTAGAGCTTCTGGCCATCCAGTTCTTTGACGAATCTTTTGAGCACCATCTCAGAAATCTTGTCATCAAGCCCTTTCTGTGAAATGTGATGCTTGGAAATCATTTCTGAGACGAGCTTGACTGTTGCCTGCTCTTGACCCTGAGCTCCGCCGAACTGCTGAGCGAATATGGTCGTAGCAACGAGCAAGACGGCGCCGACCGTGATGATTCCGACGGTACGCGAAGGGACGTAGTGCTTCATAAGAGATGTCCGCTTGGTCGAGGATTTTCGAAACCGTTGAACGTGTTGGACGCGGCTGGAGCATTCCGTTCTCGCAGCGTAGCTGGCCCGCACCCATCCATTCGAATCCTAGCCGAACCTCAAAATCGCGACAAGAGGCATCCTTCAGCGCGGATAAGTCAGAAGTGCATTGAGGGTCGCGTGATCCGTTCGAAGGCGTACGACTTGCCCCCGGGGCCTTCGTTTGAACAGAATAAGAAATTCCATGCCCCGCGAGCGGAAACGTGGATAATTGGAATCCGTCCGGTTTTGAGGTAAAAGTTCTACACACCAACTCTCAATTCGTTCCTGATTGTGCCACCCCCGTTCCGGATTCAGCCGTGGTACGATTCCCTATCATCCGAAGCGCCCAGGAGTCAAAAGTCCATGGATAAAGCAGCAGGCGTGATGACGGTTTCAGAGCTCGAAGCAATGTTGGAAAATCGCAAAGTCAGGGCAATCGAATTAGCGAAGCGTCGAAACGAACTTCAGAAACAACTCGATGAAATCGATCGCGAACTGGTCAAAGTCATGGGTACCGGTCGGACCGTCCATCGCAGGCGTCTGCGGAATGGCAAATCGCTTCGCTCACATGTGCTGACCATTCTCCGGAAATGCAAGAAGGGCTACTCGATGGCCCAACTGAGCGACCGGATCCTCTCATCCGGTTATAAGTCGTCGAGCAGCAACTTTAGAAATGTTCTCTATCAGTGCCTCTATAACACAGAAGGGGTGACGTACGACTCCACAACAGGCTGCTATCGGCTTGCGCCCCGGCCCTGACCCGCGGAACGAAACCGCACGCCAGACCCCGATTTGAATCACCTGCGACTGCGGCAGGAGATTCCCCCGGCCACCACCCGGCGTCCCGTTTTCCAATCACCGGATCTGGCAGCCAGAATGCAAAATGGCTTCGTCGACATAGCTCGAAAAGAGCCATGTCGACGAAGCCACCGAGAACGAGCCTTCTACCGATCATCCAATGAGGGTTTTGTCCGAGTGTTTTCAGAACTGCAGACTACCGATCACCTCTTGCCAGTTCTCCCCCCCCAACGGCTCTGGCCGGGGATATCCATGGAAACTCAAGACTTTTGGCGACGGCTTCCCGCCCCGCGCGCCTGGCCTGACATTGACATCCCACACCAAGCAGCGGCGTCATTTTTTTAAGACGTGAGTTCCAGGCTCGCACAGATCAATCACCCTGCTTCTCTCCTCGCGAGGGTGACGAAAAATTCAGAGGAGACTGAGAAAAACGGGGCGCGGAAATGAGACATCTGGTTACCTGAGAATCTCTCTACCCATCCCCATACCTTCGTGTGGCCATTCTCCGGACAAACTCTGGAGTCGCACGGGCAGGTTGAGCAAGCCGCGCCGCGGTTTAGAATGCGACGTTACCCGATTCACCCTTTTCAGCCAGCCCCCCCAGAACGGATGTAACTCGCCTTCCCCCTTAACGGCTTGATCACTGTTCATTCACGAGAAGGGAGAGACAGAACGGCCGCGATTCATGCTGAACCACGATGCGACCGTTTCTCATTCCCATTACCGAAAGTCATCGTCATCGGATGCCTTGGGAGCTTCAGTCGGATCGGCCGACTCAGGCTCGTCAGGCGCTTCGAGCAGCGGGCTCGGCAATCGATCGGTCTCGGATGCTCCAGGTGCAGGAGGAATGGTCGGGGTGGGGGGCAGCGAATTGGAGTATGTCGGATTGTCGAGGTGGGGGACTTCCCGGTTGGAGGGGAACGTTTCACAAGTCACACACCGCCGGACCGTTGGCACCTGTCGCCAGCAAGGCTGGAAGTATCCGTAACTTGGACTGCTGATGGGGGGATTAATCGGCAGTCGCCATTGAACATTACGAGTCATGTTGCCGAACCCGTAACCGTACCGGGACATCCCGTTTGACTTGTAGTAGAGGCTGTGCCACCAGGGAATATTGATCGAGGGTTGCGTCGTCGCAACCGACGGATGGAAGCTTTCTTGTGCAATCCCGCGTCCGGTCGGTGCGAGACTGATCAGAACTGCGAACATCATCCACTTGGCCCAGCCAGCAAACCTGCTGCTACTCTGATCCTGAAAATATGTGACCACAGGAGGAATCCTTTCCTGAAATTCAATTCGAAAACCGAGCGAGTTAATCCAGTTTCCGTTCTATTCGTTCTCTTCAACCAGGCGAATCAGACGGCAGTGACCCTCGTTTGACTCAGATCACCGAAAGCCACCCATGAAGGGGGAACCACCACCGAAGACGTTATTTCCACCATAAACCCCGCCACCGAAGATACCGGGCCCATAGCCACCCCCGTACCCTCCGCCGTAGGCAGCACTGCCGCCACCACCGAAGCCGACTGTTCCCATCCCACCGAACCCGGCCCGACCGGTACCAGCGTTACCCTTGCTCGCACCATTCGACCCGCGACCGCCCTGGTTTCCAAAGTAACCGGCCAGATCACCAAACCCTGCCCCGTGCCCGGTTGGTCCCATTCGCCCCGTCGTGATCGGAGCTGAAAATTCCGGAGGCTGAGTCGACGATCTTTGCGTTTGCTGGAAGTTGGATTCCACAGAATCCAGTTCCCGGCGGAAGTCCCTGGCACGCGATTGAGCCTGCTGCCGTGGTCTGACAATATTGAAGAGATTCGCTGCTCCCCCGCTGTCCACAATACTTAAGTAGGGACTGACAGTAGGCCTGTTCCGGAATTCAGAACCAAACCGGTTCTTCGGTTGCTGTGCCGAGGCAATGGAGACTTCGATCAAACTCATTGTGATGCAGAGCACACAAAATTTCGCCAATCGAAGCGGAGTTGTTGTTCGCATGACTTACCCTCTCTGTCCGAACGTGAATCAGAACGCCCCGGTAAATTCTATCGATCAGATTTACCGTGTGGGAAAGATCTATCCTGTTATCAGAATCAACACCGCAAGGAGGGATTCGTCAGAAATTCCCGCCGCCCCCGCCTGCACCAATCGACTTGATCGGGTAGACACCCTTGGAGTTTCGGACAACGTTGAACCCGAGGATCGACACGCCCAGGAGTCGTTCAACAGGAGCGACGATTTTCTCGATCTTGTTGTTGAGGGCAACCAGATGGTCGGCCTGAATATAGATTCGGTCACCCGGCATCAATTGATAGTTCGTCGCAGTCTGCCCCAACGCTGTGATGTCTTCCCACTCGACTTCCAGGATCTGTGCGGCACAGGAATCCGATGGTGAAGGACGAGCAATCCAGATTTTCTTGGACGAGACTTCGGCCAGACCATTAATCTGTGCAATGGCGTCAAGGACCGTCTCATTTCCGGTGTACTGGAAACGTGCGACCTGCTCACCGAACCCGCCACCGTCACTGATGATGTAGTAGGTCTTACTATTATACGTTGAGACGTCAACTGCCACTTTGGGATCCTGAATCCCGTTTTCTGCCAACTGTTGTGTCACGGCGGCGCGAACTTCGGGAAGGGTCATTCCGGCCACGTAGACTTCCCCATAGATCCCGAGGGATACACGTCCGTCAGGACGTACAAGGTGTTCCCCGGAAACAGGTTGTGGAGCCTCGAGGTCCACCAGTTCCACCGACAACTCCGGGGATTTGACCCCCACGTTGGTAATCAGGTGTCTGGTGATCGCGACTTCGGCCTCCGCTGCTGTCATCTGGGCCACGTGGACTTTTCCGTAAACCGGCCCGAAGTCCAAAGCCCCGCTACTCTCAACGCGGTAGTTACCTGCGAGAACTTTGAACCCCAGCTCGATCTGAAGTTCGGCGTCTCGCTGTGATTGACTGATGGAGTCGTCTTCAGGCAGATCCAGGGGAAGCCCGTTCTTCAGTCGAACCTGAAGGCGATCCCCGGGAATCAGTCTCGCGTCCGGTGAACGAAGGGTATGCATTGCCTGAATAAGCAGGATGTCTGGCGGCTCGACGACGTAGTCGGGTAGATTGACCTTGTCGAGTTCCCGCGGAACGCTGGCCCCCTGCAGTTGCAAGAGACGCTGTTGCGGTGGCGTTACACATCCGGCCGCGACAACCTGGCTGAGCAGCATTGCCAAAACGATCGGTGATCGTCCGTGACGTCCAAAATTCATGGACTTTCCCTCCTGATATGATTGGGCCGCCGGGCACAGTGCCTTCGACACCATTGCGTTCAAACGAAACTCAACAAGTGACACAATCGGCGAATTCATCACGGTCTATCGTTCCGAAAGAATCCCCCTCAGCAGAGTTTTGAGACTATCCAAAAGACTCACCCCAGTCCCCCTATTCTTCCAGACGACACCACACGGGTCCGATCTGAACAAAATGTAAGTAACAGCAAACCACCCAAAGTGTGGTGCGGAAGGAGCGGATCAGCTTCGGCAAGACCGTGCCAGGAAGCGACTCAACGAGAAGGGCGAGGTCGCATATCTTCTTTAAATGACCGAATCAGCAGCCCCGATTTATGCTTCCCACCCTAGCTCTTCGCGCAACTTTAAGTTGCGTTGAAAACAGGCGCTCGCTGCGCAGTTTTTCTTCATTTTCGCAAGAAGAATGATCGGATCTGGCCCCATAAAGCCCCTAACGGATACTGGCATGCCATATGCTCACCTGATGTGGCAACGAGATTCAGCCCCACCAGGTCGAATTTTACAAAACCAGCTTGTCGGGCCGAATTGAACTTGACGAGCTGTATTTTGAATCACACCAACGTGGAAAATGGGACGCAACAGCAATTGATACCCGGCGACAGGGAGGTCTTAAGAGTGACTCGCATTATGCTCCGACTCTGCCGGCTGATTTTGCCAACATCGACGCTTCTCATTTTTCGCAAAACATTGCCAGAGAATCATTTGTCGGACTGGTCGAAAACCTGAAGCAGTCAGTTCACACATGTACTCATATTTATAACACCACCACTGAACATTCACGCGATCGGCACTTTTGACTGTACATACGTCGCCTCAATGTGATCGATCCAGGAGTAGGAAAAGTCTTTACCGGGAGTTTTTGGCCAATGAAATTTGAAATCTACGTTAAGCCGAAAGCCACCCAATTGTGCAGCCTTCTGGTCGTTGTTACATTGGTGACGCGAGAGAGTCCCGAAGGGCTTAATGAAAATTTCAGGTCAACGCTTCTCTGAAAGGCATTGCCTTAATTTTGCGCAATGCGAAAGTGAAAAAGAGAGGATCCACCGCTAGTTCTCGACGTGCGGTCTATACGATGCGGTGCAAGCCGCGCGATAATGACAACAAAAGTTGTGGAAGAACCTCGGGAATGCGTAACAATTTGGGAATTCGAGATTCCGGTCATTTTTTATGGTCGAATTATGAAAAAGTGGTTCTCCCAACCAACACTGCGGTTTCATTCAAGACAAGCAGTGGATGCAGATTACGTTTTCATGCGTATTGAATGACTTTGCCGATTCGGTAGCGTATGACGATTTCGATTAAACAAAACCTGCCCCCAAGCTCATTACGAGCTGCCTAAATAAGAGATTCGGACAAGCCAGGAAAACGAGGACGAGTTTTCGGGCTTCCAACGAAGTTCTTACCCATGGATACTGCGATGCAAATGGTCAATCCTGTTCCGGTATTTTCCGATCCACCGCATGCTCCCGAAGTATTTGCAAAGGAAGGTAGCCTTCGCCCCTACGTCCGGCTCCCTCGGGTCTATCGGACGCACGCTGAGTCTCTGGTGACATCCTGCCGGGTCAGCCCGGCGGCTGCCCAAGCCTCTCGCATGCTGGCCAGTCGTTCACTCGTACAGTGCTTCTTGACGTCGATCCCCCTGATTGTGGCTGACTTTCTGACGCTCTGGGTATTGCTCTACGGGACAACAACTCTGGTTGAGAGAGTTTTCGGCCAGCCCGCTTCGATGGTGACCAGCGAAACGGCGCTGCTCGCATCACTTCTCCTCTTCCCAATCGCTCAGCTTGCAGGCTTGTACCCTGCGATGGGCATTAGTAGTGCCGTCGAATTCCGCCAACTCGTCCGCTCCGCCGCAACCGCACTCTTTATTTTCGCGGGCTTTGGAATTCTGCAGCGTCCTGGTGCGTTCCCTTACTTGATCATTTCGACAGTCCTGACGTTGCTGCTTGTGATCCCGCTGCTGCCAACATCACGATTCGTCGCCCGAGCACTTGCCCGTCGCTGTAACTGGTGGGGTGCTCCCGCTCTAGTCTATGCAGATTCTGCATCCGTCGGAGAAGAAATGTTTCACCGCCTCCGTACGACGGAAGACCGCGGCCTTCGCCCGGTGGCGGTCCTTCTGGATTCCGCGAAGTATTGGGAAGCTGAAAGCGAACTTGGCTCGAAAGGTGTTCCATTCCTGCCAGTGCACGACATTCTTGAATGTGCCCAAAAATCGAAAGCAACATGGATTCTGGTTGCAAAGCGGAATGTTGCCACTGCAGATCAGCCCTGGAATGAAGACAACGAAGTCGATGCGTTCCTGCATGCGATTCCCAACCGGGTTCTCCTCTCTTCCCTGGGGGGATTCGACTGCGGAATGTGGGACCGGACGCATACGATTGGCGCTTCCTGCGGGCTGCTTCTCTCCAGTTCACGTCACTGTGCTTCCACGCTGTTCCTGAAGCGTCTGGTTGATATTTTCGTGGCAGGCACTGTCTGCCTCATCTTCTCGCCACTTCTTCTCTTTATCGCTCTGTCAATTCGTTTGAGCTCGCCGGGCCCGATCTTCTACGGTCAGAAGCGCGTTGGTCGTGGAGGACTGAACTTCAAGGCCTGGAAATTCCGGACAATGGTGCCAAACGCCGATCAGGTGCTGCAGCAGTGCCTGCAGAGCAACCCCGAGTTTCGTCGTGAGTGGGAAGAAACTCACAAATTGAAAAATGATCCGCGAGTGACATGGATCGGACGTTTCCTGCGAACGACCAGTCTCGACGAGTTGCCACAGCTATGGAACATTCTCTGCGGAGAAATGAGTGTTGTCGGCCCACGTCCGATCGTGGATTCTCCTGAATACGATGCCTCGTACATTACCGATTATCCTCGCGAGTTCGCCGTGTACTGCTCAGTGCGACCGGGGCTGACCGGGATGTGGCAAGTCACTTGCCGTAACAGCGGCGTCTATGAAATGCGAATCTACTGGGATATGTACTACATTCGAAACTGGTCACTGTGGCTTGACCTGTACATCATCCTGCGAACGATTCGAACGGTTTTGCTCCGAGAAGGTTCGGCCTGAGCCTGTGGACCCGGAGGTGTGGGAAGTGTTATCTTCCCAACTTGGGTTCGATCAAGGTTGTAATGGAGTGTCTCACCGACCGGAGTTTTGGTGCTCCGGTCGCCGATTCGTCGAGGTGATACACGGAAAATTCCTGGAGTAAAATTGTCTACTATCGCGAAACGTGCATTTGTCACGGGGATCACAGGACAGGACGGCTCATATCTCGCTGAACTTCTGCTGGGCAAAGGTTACGAAGTTCATGGTTTGATCCGACGAGCCAGTTCGCCCAATACCGCACGTATCGACCATCTGCAGTCGGATCCCCATGACGCCCGAAGCCGCCTGTTCCTGCATTATGGCGATTTGACTGACGGCAGCGGTCTTGCGAAGCTGATTCAGGCAATCCAGCCGAGCGAAGTTTACAACCTGGCTGCCCAAAGCCATGTGAAAGTCAGCTTCGATCAGCCCATCTATACCTCTGACATCACGGGACTGGGAACTGCCCGGATGCTGCAGGCGGTCCGGGAAACGCAGGAACACTCAGGACAGCCGATCCGTTTCTATCAGGCGTCCAGTTCGGAAATGTTCGGGAAGGTCGTGGAATCCCCGCAAACGGAATCAACCCCCTTCTATCCTCGCTCCCCTTACGCAGTGGCAAAGGTCTACGCCCACTGTATAACAGTGAACTATCGTGAGAGCTACAATCTTCACGCGTCGTGTGGAATCCTGTTCAACCACGAATCACCTCGACGAGGTGACACGTTCGTAACGCGGAAAATTTCGCGGGCTGTCGGACGAATCAAGGTGGGCCTGCAAGACAAACTGTATCTGGGGAATCTCGATTCGAAACGGGACTGGGGGTTCGCCGGTGATTATGTCGAGGCGATGTGGCTGATGCTCCAGCAAGAACGCCCCGACGACTACGTGGTTGCCACGGGCGTCACGCACTCAGTTCGTGAGTTCTGCGAGCGATGCTTTTCCCGCGTTAACCTGGACTACCGCGACTTTGTAGAAATTGATCCGCGCTATCTGCGACCTGCATCTGTGGACTATCTGCTTGGCGATGCCAGCAAGGTCCGAACTACCCTCGGATGGAAACCGCGAGTTTCTTTCGAAGGCCTGGCAGACATGATGGTGGATTCAGACCTGGAACTGGCTCAACAGGAGAAGTCCGCTCGGGATGCCGGGCATGAATACGTCGGACACTACTAGACCGAGGCATCTTCCGGATAGCCAGCATTGGTTGCCTGGTTCTTCAGTGTGCTCGCGGATCAACCTGCTGTTGAGACGGCAAAATCGTAACTGGCGTTTCGGTTTCTCAGTAAACTCTGCGATCAACGACAATTCCGTATCGCTCACGCCCTCAAATCATGACACAACGGTGCCTGTCATCGTCGCTGCCGTATCGAAGAATGAGATGACTCGAGACACATCATTTCGTGAAGTACACCTGACCTGGAATCGGAGTGTCTCCGCGCTGCACTCTGTCGCTGTGCGTAATTCAGGTTGCCGGCCAACATCCCGAATTGCGAGGCATTCACATCCAGCGCCTGATGCGAAGTCAGGTATTGAGCAGGCAATCCGTTGTGGCCATTGGCATGGCTTTCGCTCAAGCGAGATCAAAGAACCCGTTAAGTTGGATGCAAATATCACCCTACTCTCTTATGCTGGGTTTCAAGCTCCAAGTGGAAAGTTTCTGGGGAAGGATTGCCTCAAGAGACAGCATTCTGCAAGGGCACTGCAAAGCGGTCGTGCGAAGATGTTACCTGAATGGAAAAATCCTCGCCCCATCCGTCCGGCCGCAAAATATGACGGGTTCCTCATGATCGGTGTCACTTCAACACTACTTTCGTCGCTGACAATGCCTTCATCGGCTGTCGTGGCGTCGCGGTTGAAGGCTCCGGTTCGCCCAGAGAATCAACATCAAAATCATCGGAACATTTACACGACGGATTCCCCTGTGAAGTCAATCGGAAAAGGAACCAAACGCGAGCCTCGCTCGAAATCAAATTGCGCTGCACGGTGCCAAAGCTCATCACTGGCACGACGTGAGTTCCTCTGCCAGACGTCGGACCGGTTGTCCCCGACCTCGCGGATGACGATCGCACTTCGTGTCGTTGAGCGACGATTCGGGCTCATTCGAGCGGTTCAGGAGTCAGGCGTTTCTTATCTTGCAGGAGCTGCCGCGAGATGAGCTTAAAACAGCGCATGATTTCTGGCGGTATGCAGGTCGGGCTCAGCCAGCTCATCTCGATGGGGTTGTCATTCGGCCGAAACATCGTCATCGGTCGAATCCTCAGTATCGAGGACATGGGGATTGCATCAACGATCGCACTCGCATTGCAGGTCATCGAGTCAGCCAGTGACATCAATGTCAACCAGTTGATGATTCAGTCGAAAGACGGAGATGACCCCCAACTGCAGGCAAACGCTCATACCTACACTCTGCTGCGCGGGGTAATCACAGCCGCCGTCCTGCTACTTCTCGGAGGACCGCTGGCACGTCTGTTCGGCGTCCCTGACGCTGCCTGGGCCTTTCAATTGATGGCCTTGGCTCCGCTCATTCGAGGTGTCTGGCATCAGGATCTGTGGCGGTATCACCGCGCGATGAGGTTCGGCCCATTGGTTCGAGTCGAAATACTATCGCAGGTTTTGGCTCTTCTCGCTTCATGGCCGCTTGCGATCTGGCTGAACAACTATTCGGTCATGCTCTGGGTCATTCTGATTCAAGCATCCGTCGTCGCCATCCTCAGCCACATTGCCAACGAGCGTCCTTATCGACTGGGCCTCGATCGGACCAATGGAATCAGTATCCTGAAGTTCGGATGGCCACTGCTGATCAACGGTGTCCTGATGATGCTGTTGAACTATGGAGATCGGTTCGTCATTGCGGCATTTCCCACATATACGATGACCGATGTCGGTCTCTACATGATCGCGTCATCAGTGACGTTCATGCCAATCATGCTGCTGACAAAGCTTGGTACGACAATCATCCTGCCCGTTCTTGCCAGAGAGCAGGACGACGCCGAACGATTTAACAACCGGTTTCGCATGATTACGCGAATCGTTGGATTTGTGGCAATTGCCCAGACCGTGCTGCTCATCATTGCCGGGCCCGCGGCCGTCACGCTTTGCTTTGGCGAGAAGTATCTTCCTGTCGCCGCCTTTTTTGGATGGATGGCAGCAGGAACCGGAGTTCGCGTGCTCAAACTGGCTCCGACACTCGGAGCTCTCGCCTACGGCGACTCGCTCAATACACTGCTGACGACGGTCGCCCGCTGCACGGGTTTCGGCATCGCGATCGCCGCAGCCAGCATGGGAGCCGACCTGAGCTGGCTTGCGATTGCGGGCCTGTTGGGAGAGATCATCTCGCTGGTCGTCTCGATGCTTTCGCTCGCTTACCGTCGATCTGTTTTTGATCTGACGCTGGTGACATGGACAGTTCTCCTGCTGCTGGCGATTGCGATTTCAATGGGAATTTTCCAGATGATCGGCGGCGCCGAAGCAGGTTGGATGGTCGTCCCCGTGACGGTGGTCGCTGCGGGAGTCATGGCGTCGATTGCGGCCGTCACCTTTTTTGACCCGAACAGTCCGGTCGTCATTAAAGCACGTGAAAGGCTGACACCATTCTTTTCGCGGTTCCAGCGAAACCTTATTCACCAAGACGTTGAGAAGTCATGAACAGTGTCGATCGGTGCCGGGCCTTGAATCGGCTTCGGAACGATAAAAACCTTCGAAGCCGGCTGAAACCGGGAATCTCATCGCTCGACGTGCGATTCGTTCCAGCACCTATGCCACGTCGGAAAACGTTTGTTTTCCCTGTCACGAAGATGCCCTTCTCAGCCCCCCACATCCACTCACACTACTTCACGCGTTCCCGAGGGTCCCGGCCGTCACTCGCCAAACCCCAGTCGTTGCCAGGGTTACTCGGAATTCCCCGGGCTTCCGCTGAAGGAAGGCCAGGATGAGACATCCGCTGCAGAGACCCGGCCCCCCTACTCAAGCGATGCGTGAGGCTCGATCGAATCCGGAAAAGGATTTTTCTCGAGTCCCTGAGAAAGACTCCCGAGACGAGATTTCGCCCTGGGTCTGGCAGATAGCCCATCCAAACCGTATTTGTAGATTTGTAGAACTCGCAGATTCCAGCGAATTTGACGACGCAGACACCAATCGCTCGCTTCATCTCAAGGATGAGTCGGACGCATCTCCCATCAGACAGAGGACACGGTGCAATGAACCACGATCGATTTATCACAGGTAATCCCGAGTATGCGAACACCACAACGGTGCATCCGCTCGGCCTTACACTGTTGCTCGTGCTGGGATTTGCGATGCTGTGTGTGCCGCGCAGGTACACCATGGTCGTCCTGATCCTTTGTGCCTCGCTGATCGCGAGCGGTCAACGCCTGGTGATTTTTGGAATCGACTTTTCGTTCTTGCGACTGATGGTGATGTTCACCTGGACGCGAATTCTGCTGCGAGGTGAATACCGCAACTTCCGCTGGAATCGTCTTGACTACGTGGTCATCGCCTGGAACATGGCCGCATTCTCCCTTTTCATCATCTCCCATGGTTTTCACACCGTCATTTTCAAACTTGGTAACACCTTTGACTCGATGGGAACATACTTTCTCGTTCGTTGTCTGGTCCGAGACCTTGACGATATTCGCGCCATGATTCCCGGGGTTGCCATAACGGGTGCCGTGGTGATGTGCTTCTTTATTGTGGAATCCACCACGAAGAGAAATATGTTCGCCGTCTTTGGGGGGGTCCCCGAAATTACTGCGATTCGTGAAGGGAAACTGCGCTGTCAAGGTGCGTACGCGCACCCGATTCTGGCAGGTTGTTTCTATGCAGTACTCGTTCAATTATTTGTATCGCGTGCCCTATCGCCCGGATTCGGTCGGGTCTTCGCACTTCTGGGAATTGGTTCATCGCTGGTGATTATCGCTCTGTGTAACTCGAGTACGCCCATTGTGGGGGTGTTTTCGGGCATTCTCGCCTTTTGCTGCTTCCCGATACGGCGACACATGCGGCTAGTCAGGTGGGGGATTGTGCTGGCGCTCATTGCGCTCCAGGGAGTGATGCTCAAGCCCGTGTACACGCTGATTGGTCGTATTACTCTCAGCGATGGAAATACAGGACGGCACCGTGTTGCGATTCTCGACGCCGCCATTGAGTATTTCTCGGAGTGGGCACTCTGCGGAACGGCGCATATCGACCACTGGAACATTTACGCGAACGATATCACCAATAAGTACATTGCCGAGGGAATTTCGGGTGGAATCGTTCAACTGACGTTGTTCATCACAATGATTGTGTTCGCCTTTTCAAATGTGGGACGTCTCTGGCGAAAAGTGAACAATTCGAGTGCCGACGCTCTGATGGCATGGTCGATCGGTGTGGCGCTGCTGGTCCACATCGTCAACTTCATCGGTGTGACCTACTTTGGCCAGATCGAAACGCTTTGGACCTACACGCTGGCGATCTCAGCGGTTCAGCCTGCTGTAGCGAGCCTGAAAAAGCGAGGAGTGAACACCGCGTTGCCTCATACTCAGCAGATGGCAGCAGCCCGCCGATCGAAAGAAATGGCGTACATGTAAATCTGCAGCTGCGGATCTCCTGACAATTAATTGTTGTTCGTCATAGAAAAGTGTTTGTTTCGGGTCGATTCGTGTGGGGTGGTGTGGTGTGGCTGAAGAGTAGCCAACGGTTTCATTCTGCATAGAGTCTGGCTGGATTGGGAAATGCGTGCGATGGTTGATTTAAGTATCCTGATCGTCTGCTACAAGGCGAAAGACCTGATCGACGACTGTCTGAGCGGCGTCTACAAGTACACGTCCTCTGAATGTAAATACGAAGTGCTGCTCGTAGACTGCTCGAACGACGGTACGGTAGATCTCGTCAGAGAGAAGTACCCGCAGGTTCGGATCATCGAGAACTCGGAGAATCTCGGTTACGGCAAGGGCAATAACTTTCTCGCCGAACACGCCGTGGGAAATTACATCCTGCTGCTGAACCCTGACGTCATTGTCTCTGACGATGCGATCGGCGAACTGTACCGCACTGCGGTGGCGCACCCGGAAGCTGGTGCAGTGGGCGGGGTCACTCGACTGCGAGACGGTTCGTACGACCCCGGCTGCCGTCAGTACGTTCCCACCCTCTTCCGGCTGACGGCTGGCGCGCTCGGAGGAGGCCGATTCCTGAACGGGGCTTTACCGGAAGGAGCTACGGAAGTGGGAGAAGTCGATACCCTCACCGGAGCTTTTATGCTGGTCCGACGCGATGCGTGGAACCAGTTGCAGGGATTTGACACCAGTTTCTTCATGTATTCTGAAGAACTCGACCTGTGCCAGCGACTGAAGAAGCAGGGGTGGAGCGTCCTGATGACTCCCCGCGCCCAAATCATCCATCTGGTGGGCGGTGGTCAAAAACAAAGCCCCCGACGAATCCTGTTGATCGCACAGTCCCGTATGCACTTTTTCCGCAAGTACTGGAACCGCCCGCAGGTGGTACTCGGCGGCACACTGGTCTGGTTGCACGCCTTCATTCGCGTTGCAGGAGGAACCGTTGCCAGCACCCTTCTTCGCAGCAGTCGCGGAAAAGATTTGACGCAAGCTTACGGTCCCATCGTGTTTCAACCAGGCTCGTGGTGGGGAGGATACCAGCGTGAACATTGAGGGACAGGTCGTCAACTTGACGGCTCGCAGGTCAATTCCATCTGGTTTGTCCCCTGCACGGCACCGTGCGAAGCGGACTTGCCTGGAAGTGGGGATGGATTCATAAGGTGGCAAATATTGACATCGATTTGCATCGGCTAGGTGACCCGGTAAGAAAAGAAATCTCGTCCGTGAGACGTGCAGGTGCAACGAAGCAACCAGATGGTTGTGAAAGATCAAAGAGACAGCTGTCACGCGTGCACGTTAAGCGATGCCGTCCCATCGACGAGAGACGCCTTCAAAGGTGAAGTCTCAGTAAAACGAGCGACGGGACTGTGAAGAATTGTTTTCTGTGTTGCGGGACCAAACTAGACGAAGACCGGTTTAAGACAAACGAACGAGCGGTTCGTGACGATGTCCGAATGGTTAAAGGGATTCCGTTTAAGCTCCCGCTGCCTCCAATGAACCCGAGTTGCACCAAGCAACGCAAGTAGAATTTCCGCAAAGAGATCCGTAGGAAGGAAATTGACAAGATGTCAGGGACAGTAGAGACCAAGGCGGTTCAAATAGAAACGACGGATTCAGCGTCGTTTAGTTTTGATTCGCCGGAACTACAAAGATCCTTTTTTTCACCACTGTTTATTCTTGTCTATCGATTGCTGGGCTGCCCCCGCAGACTGCGGCTGGCAACGTTCCTGCTGAGCGTGATTATTCGGATTGAGAATCCGATGCGGTCGGCCACGGCCCGTCAGCTGATGTGGCAATATCACGGTGTTAAAATTGGTCCTCACTCCTACGGCAGTTGTTTCGATCCTGTTGCCTTCCGTAGCGGGGTCACCATCGGTCGCTACACGTCTGTTGCTGAGGGGGTCAAAACTTATCTGCAGAACCACCCCGTCGACACTCTGTCCACTCACCCTTATTTCTATGAGGGAGCGACCGAGAACGCTCAGCCAATCGACCTTCCCGGAGGAAGCCTGGATATTGGACACGATGTCTGGATCGGCAGCAGTGTGATCATCCTGCCGGGGTGCAAACGCATCGGAAATGGCGCCATTGTTGGGGCGGGAGCCATCCTGACCAAAGATGTTCCGGATTATTGCATTGTCGCAGGAAATCCGGCCAAACGAATCCGAGATCGCTTTCCCCCTGAGATCATCGCGAAGCTCCAGGCATCGCAGTGGTGGTTATTACCGATCAAGGAAGTTCAACGCAGGCTGCCCGAGCTGACGAAGTTGCTCCATCAAAACAGTTGAAGTTGCCGGTTCACTGATACGACCGCATCCGGTCGTGCTGCCGACACAGTCGAGTGCAAACTTTTAAGGAGTCCGAGAGAACCAAAATGGTTTCGATTATCATTCCGGCCTACAACGAAGAGGCCGTTATTGGACGAGCCCTGAGCTACTTGCTCGAAGGTGCCGATCGGACAGCGCTCGATGTGATTGTTTGCTGTAATGGCTGCGTGGATCGGACTGCAGAAATCGCAAGATCCTTTGGACCGCCCGTGCGCGTCGTCGAAACGCCGCGCGGATCGAAGACGCTGGCTTTGAACATGGGCGATGAAGCAGCCCGGTCGTTTCCCCGCATCTATCTGGATGCCGACATTCTTCTCAGTTACGACGCGGTCAAGAAGTTAACCGAGGCGCTCACGGACAATAAGCAGCTCGCCGCGGCACCACGAATGCGCGTCAATCTGACCGGGCGCCCATGGTTCATCCGGGCGTTTTACGACGTATGGCTCAGAACGCCCTACCACACGCGCGGCATGATCGGGTCCGGATTGTATGCATTATCCGAAGAGGGACGACGGCGCTTCGAAGTATTTCCCGAAATTATCGCAGATGACTCGTTCGTGCATGCCCATTTTACGCCAGATGAGCGTAAGACAGTCGAAAGTTGCGACTTCACGGTGACGCCTCCCGCAAGTTTTGCAGGCCTGATCAAAATTAAGACACGTGCAAAATTGGGGTCGTTGCAACTGGCCCAGCGGTTTCCCGACTTGATGCGCCAGTTTAATGAGTGGGAGAAAGCAGATACGGGGCGAGACGAATATCGCAACCTGTTGAAGCAGCCGCTCATGTGGCCCAAACTTGGCGTTTTCACTTTCGTGAAAATGATCGCGTTGATGCGTGCTTCCCGCCAGTTGAAGAAATTAAAGGGTTACCGTTGGGAACGCGACGATACGTCGCGAGCCTGAGTGAAATCGATCGTCGGCAATTCATAGTACTACAAATCGGTCATCGAGCTTCGGGTGATTCGAGACACGGCACAGAGCAATTTTCCAGGAAAGATGTCACGCGCAAACCAACTGTACAGTGGCGAAAGGGCAATCTCGCCGCTAACAAAGTGTGGCATTCAAATCAGATTCGGAGTTCTCGATGAAAATCAGCGTTTTTGGACTGGGTTATGTTGGAGCCGTTTCGGCTGGATGTCTCGCACAGGATGGACATGACGTGATCGGCGTCGATCCGCTGCAGGCCAAGGTCGACCTGATCAATAATGGACAGACTCCCGTTATTGAAGCTCAGATCGGCGAAATCATCGCCAAGGCAGTGAAGGATGGGAAACTCCGAGCAACGTCGGACGTCCATGAAGCAGTCAATAAGACGGCACTCTCGCTGATCTGCGTCGGTACCCCGAGCCAGATCAACGGTAGCCTGGATCTCAAATACGTTCGATCCGTCTGTGAACAGATCGGCAAGACGATTGGGAGCAAGGCTGAATACCATGTGATCGTTGTCCGAAGCACCATGCTGCCGGGAAGCATGACCAATGTCGTGATCCCGACCCTAGAGCAATCATCGGGTAAGAAAGCGGGGGTCGATTTTGGAGTCTGCATTAACCCGGAATTCCTCCGCGAAGGTACAGCGGTCTACGACCTGTACCATCCTCCCAAGACGGTCATCGGTGAAACGGATGCACGCTGCGGTGATATTCTCGCCAGCATCTATGCCTCCCTGGACGCTCCTCTGATCCGGACCGATGTCGCCACGGCCGAAATGGTCAAGTACTCCGACAACGTCTGGCACGCGTTGAAAGTTGGTTTTGCCAACGAAATTGGAAACATCTGTAAAGCGATCGGACTCGACGGTCACAAGGTGCTCGACATCTTCTGTAAAGATACGAAGCTCAACCTTTCTCCTTACTACATGAAGCCCGGATACGCATTCGGTGGATCCTGTCTGCCCAAGGACGTGCGTGCCTTGACGTATAAGGCTCGCAGCCTGGACCTGGATCTTCCGATCCTCAATTCGATCCTCCCGAGCAACCAGAATCAGATCGACATCGGTTACCAGATGGTAACGAAGCAGGGTCACCGCAAGGTCGGAATCCTCGGTCTCAGCTTCAAGGCAGGAACCGACGACCTTCGGGAAAGTCCGCTGGTCGAGCTGGTCGAACGGCTCATCGGCAAGGGATTTGACGTTAAGATCTATGATCGCAACGTTAACATCGCCAGCCTCGTCGGTGCGAACCGGGACTACATCCTCAATCACATCCCCCACATCAGTCGCTTGCTGGAAAGCGACATGGATAGTGTACTTGCACACGGACAGACCATCGTCGTCGGCAATGGCTCCGCTGAGTTCCGCGGAGTCCTCGACAAATTGAAGAGCGATCAAGTGCTGGTCGACCTGGTCCGAATCACAGATGCGACGAGCCAACAGGGTAAATACGATGGAATCTGCTGGTGAAGCAGCGCCTGCACTCAGTCAGGCAAAAAAGAAGCAACGTGTTTTGATCATTGTCGAAAACCTACCTTCACCGTTCGACAGACGCGTTTGGCAAGAGGCATCGGCGCTGACCGCGGCGGGATACACCGTCTCGATCATCTGCCCCACTGGCAAAGGCTACGAGAAGCGATATGAAATGATCGATGGCATCGCCATCTATCGACACCCATTGCCTCTCGAAGCGGACGGAGCTCTCGGTTACGCCGTTGAATATTCAACGGCTCTCTTCTGGGAGTTCTTTCTGGCCTGGAAGGTACTGTTCACCCGCGGCTTTGATGCAATTCACGCCTGTAATCCGCCGGACAACATCTTTCTGATCGGGATGTTTTTCAAACTGCTCGGAAAGCGATTCCTGTTCGACCACCATGACATCAATCCCGAATTGTACATGGCGAAATTCGGTCGCAAGGACTTCTTCTACAAAGTGATGCTCGCGTGGGAGCGCTGGACCTTCTGGGTCGCGGATGTCTCGATCGCTACGAACGAGTCTTACAAGAAGATCGCCGTCGAACGGGGACGAATGTCGCCCCAGCGTGTCTTCGTTGTTCGCAGTGGACCGATGCTGGATCGACTCAAAGTAGTTCCACCCGTTGAATCGCTCAAATGCGGTCGACGTTTTCTGGTGGGATACGTCGGAGTGATGGGGAAGCAGGAAGGAATCGATCTGCTGCTCAATTCGGTTCGCCACATTGTTTTCAACATGAACCGCAGCGATATTCATTTTGGTATCGTCGGAGGGGGCACTTCACTCGATGAGATGAAAGCCTATGCTGCGGAACTGGGGGTGGCGGACTACGTCACTTTCACCGGTCGCGTTCCGGATCAGCAGCTCCTTGAAATGCTGAATACAGCCGATGTGTGCGTTAATCCGGATGTCGCGAACGACATGAACGACAAGTCGACCATGAATAAAATCATGGAGTACATGGCCCTTGGAAAACCGATTGTTCAATTCGATCTGACGGAAGGGCGATTTTCCGCACAAGAAGCGTCCTTGTACGCGAAGCACAACGACCCCGTCGACATGGCGGAAAAGGTTGTTTCGCTGCTGGACAACCCGGAACAGCGCCAGAAGATGGGCGAGTACGGTCGACGACGCGTTCAGAACGAGTTGGAATGGAAATATGAAGTACCTAAACTTCTGGCAGCCTACGAGGCCTTGTTTCAGCGGCGCTAATTCACGCCGAATCTGATTAACGCCCCGGAACGATGATACGATGCGGTTGTGTCAGTAACACTTAAACAAGAGAAGCTCATGTCGCAGAACGTCGAGAACCGCCGCAAAGGAATTATTCTTGCCGGGGGCTCAGGCACGCGTTTGTATCCGGCAACGCAGGTCGTCAGTAAGCAGATTCTGCCAATCTACGATAAGCCGATGATTTTCTATCCGTTGTCGACGCTGATGCTCTCGGGGATCCGCGAGGTCCTGATTATCAGCACGCCACAGGACCTGCCCTTGTTTCAGCGACTGCTGGGCGATGGTTCGCAATGGGGAATGGAATTCTCCTATGCGGAGCAACCCAAACCGGAAGGACTGGCTCAGGCCTTCATTATCGGGGCTCCCTTCGTCGGCAAGTCCCCGTCCTGCCTGATCCTGGGAGACAACATCTTCTACGGTCATGACCTGGTACAATCCCTTCAGAGTGCCGACGCACAACGTGACGGGGCTACGGTTTTCGCCTACCACGTTAAAGACGCTCGCAGCTATGGGGTCGTGGAATTTGATGGCAAAGGACGGGCCATCTCTCTGGAAGAGAAGCCCGAAGTTCCGCGATCAAACTATGCGGTCACAGGACTTTATTTCTATGACAATGAAGTCATTCAGATCGCCAAATCCCTCAAGCCCTCCGCACGCGGCGAACTCGAAATCACCGATGTGAACAAGGTCTACCTCGAACGCCAGCAGTTAAAGGTCGAGATCTTCGGTCGCGGAAGCGCGTGGCTGGATACGGGAACTCACGATTCGCTGCTCGAAGCCTCCACGTTTGTGTCCGTGCTCGAGAACCGTCAGGGACTCAAGATCGCCTGTCCCGAGGAAATCGCGTGGCGATTGAAGTATATTGATTCAGAACAGGTCCTTCGCCTGGCCAAGCCACTCGCGAAGACGAACTATGGACGGTACCTGATTGATCTGGTCAGCGGAGATAAACGCTAATCCGATCGTTCGCTCACGGGAAACTTTCTGCGAAAGTGATCGCAGAGACGCTGCAATCTGATTCAGGGCCTTATTTTCCAACTTCGCCTTTGTTCTTCATTGGTCCAGGAGACCGATCTGTGAAATTGCTTGTTACTGGCGGCGCTGGCTTTATTGGATCCGCGTTGATTCGGTATCTGATCGCTGAGACAGGTTACTCGGTGGTCAACGTCGACTGCCTGACCTATGCAGGAAACCTGAGTACGCTGCAGTCCGTTGCGTCTGATTCGCGTTATGCCTTTGAAAAAGTCAATATCTGCGATGCCGCCGCGCTGCAAAGCGTCTTCGAACGGCATAAACCGGATGCAGTCATGCATCTCGCAGCCGAATCGCACGTCGATCGGTCGATTGATGGTCCAAGCGCATTCATCCAGACCAACGTGGTTGGAACGTACAACCTGCTTGAGGTGAGCCGGAGATACCGCGCGACGCTTCCCGAAGATCAACAGCAGCAATTCCGCTTCCACCACATCTCCACCGATGAAGTCTACGGGTCGCTCGGAGACGAAGGGCTCTTCACAGAAGAGACACCTTACGACCCCAGTTCGCCGTACTCGTCGTCCAAGGCAGCTTCTGACCATCTCGTGCGAGCCTGGCACCGAACGTATGGTCTGCCGGTCCTGGTGACGAACTGCTCAAACAACTACGGTCCGTTCCAGTTTCCCGAAAAGCTGATCCCCCTGACGATCACTTCGGCACTGGAAGGTCGGCCGCTTCCGGTCTATGGAACGGGTCAGAACGTTCGCGACTGGCTGTACGTCGACGACCATGCTCGCGCCCTGATCGCAGTACTGGAACGGGGCACGATCGGCGAAACCTACAACATCGGAGGCAACAGCGAGCGGCAGAACATAGTCGTCGTCCGAACCATCTGCTCACTGCTCGACGAACTGGTCGCTGATTCGAAGAATCGTCCTCACGAGAAGTTGATCACGTTCGTGACGGATCGCCCAGGCCACGATCAGCGCTATGCAATCGACGCCGCCAAGATTCAGCGCGAACTCGGCTGGAAACCTCTCGAGTCGTTTGATTCGGGATTGAAGAAGACCGTCGAGTGGTACCTCGCGAATCGAGAATGGTGCGCCAAAGCCGTCGCCGATCGTTACGCAGGCGAGAGACTGGGTCTCAAGACTTAATCCCAAACCGCCGCATTGTTAAATCCGTTAAGGGCACGAACTCGAAGCTGAATCCCTCATTGAAATGGGGGATTCAGTCATTTATAGACCGTATTGATGAGAGTCGGCTCAGGCCAGGAAGGTTGTGATGTCGCCTGCCAGATCGTGGCGGCCCCCCTTCTGACCTTGTGGCGTCCGTATTGCAGCAACAAGTCTGCTCACCGGATGGCGTCGTTTCCGTGATCGCCCCTCGGTCCCCCTACAGCTTGATACAGAGCCGTTGCCTGCCCCCGCCATGTCAAGGGGGGAGTCATGGCGAACGTTCTCGACGGTTGTTTGCCCCACCTGCAACTCGTACAATCTCGCTACACAAAACAGTGAACGCAAGTTGAATCGAAAGTAGCCGTGTAGAGGTACTGAAGTTCAAGTCAATCTGATTCGGACCTGGATTTCGCTCATCTTGCTATTTCGAGAGACGGCTGCAAGAACGGAAGCGAGGGCCGATTGTCATCCGAGAGACTCTTTTCAGTATTGTTCCTGGGGATCGTTGCGTTATCCCTCTGCTTGTCGTCTGCGACGGCCAGCGACAGGAAGCTGCATGATTTCCTCACTCAACACTGCACGAGCTGCCACAACGACCATGTGCAGAAGGGTGGCATTAATCTGGATCGCCTGGAAGACGACTGGGACGATCCAGATCTGTTGCTAATCTGGTCGCGGGTCCATGATCGGGTCTCGCGCCGCGAAATGCCCCCAAAAAGTGAAGTCCCGCCAGATCGTTCGGCCATCAACGTCTTCACCTCGCATCTCGCGGAGCAGTTGACGCAATCAGAACTCGCGCAGAAGCGATCGGGACTCCGGCGGCTCAACCGCGTCGAGTATGAGAATACGCTAAGCGACCTGTTCGGAATTCGCGTCTCAGTGAAGGACCTCTTTCCAGACGATCCGACGGCGTTTGGTTTCGATACGGTGGGCGATGTGTTGACGATCTCTTCTCAGCACCTGGAAGCCTATCTTTTGGCGGCAGACCGTGCGGTCCGTGAAATCATGGGCCCCCCGAGTAAACCGCTTACGATCGATGTCAAAAAACTGATGTCCAGAGATTCGTTTGCGACTCACGCCCTCAATCGGGTGTTCGTGAAAATAGACGACGGCGGACTCGTCGCATTCCAGAACCTGGACTGTCCCATGTGTTTTATCGCGGGGCAGGCAAAAGCGACGGGAACGTACCGCGTCACGATTCAGGCCAAGGTCTATCAGACTGACGAACCGCTCGTCATGGCCGTGTATGGTGGAGATGTGATCCGTCGTGCAGGTCCGGTACGCCTCGTCGAATACTTCGACATTCCCCCCGGTGACCAATGGACGACGATCGAATTCGAGGATTACCTCGAAGAAGGTCATACCTACCGTGTGGCTCCTTATGGACTCTCAGCACCCCTCGTGGGACCCGATCGATTTAAAGGCCCCGGGTTGGCGATCGGAGAAGTCTCTGTTCAAGGACCGCTTGAGGAATGGCCTTCCCGAAGCAGAAAGGAGCTATTCAAAGGGGTCAGGTCGCGCTCGCCCGGCATTGCAGACGCACGAAAAATTTTCGAACGACTACTCCCTCGAGCCTACCGAAGAAAAGTCACTCCGGACGAAATTGATGCCCCACTGAAACTCGTACAAGCGGCGCTTGACGCGGACAAGCCATTCGAAGACGCGATCGGCGTCGGCCTGAAAATGGTCCTGTGCTCACCAGGATTCGTCTTGAGAGAGGAACCCCTCGAGCAGACAAATGGGCAGGAACCAGATTTCATCACGGACACTGCACTTGCATCCCGGCTGTCCTATTTCCTCTGGAGCTCTGGTCCTGACGACGAGTTGCTCGCGCTGGGTTTATCTAACCAACTCCATCGCCCCGATGTCCTGAGACAACAAGTTGAGCGACTGCTGCTGGATCCCAAAGCAGAACGCTTCGTACAAAACTTCACAGGACTGTGGCTCAACCTGCGTGATATTCACTTTACCGAACCTGACGCGACGCTTTTTCCTGAGTATGACGAGATGCTCGGTCATTCCATGCTGGAAGAAACATACTACTGCTTTCATGAGATCATGCATGATGATCGGTCGGTTGTCGAATTCGTCGACGCCGACTGGTCGTTTCTGAATGAACGTCTGGCAACACACTATGGACTGAAGGGGATTCGTGGTGCAAAGCTGCAGCACGTTCGACTTCCGCCGGAAAGCGGACGTGGCGGCGTCATTACACAGGCCAGCGTGCTGAAAGTGACCGCCAACGGGACGTCGACATCGCCGATCGTGCGCGGCGTGTGGATTCTCAATAACATCCTGGGTCAGCCGACACCACCACCTCCTCCCGATATTCCCTCGATCGAACCCGATATTCGAGGCGCGGTCTCAATTCGCGAACAGGTGAAGCGCCATCGAAATCATGAGTCCTGCGCTGGCTGTCATAACAAAATTGATCCCCCCGGATTGGCACTCGAATCGTTCGATCCCATTGGAGGCATGCGAAAAGCCTATCGTAGCCTGGGAGAAGGAACTCCTGTTGACCTGGTAATCAGGTTTAAACCGGTCCAGTACAAGACGGGTCGACCGGTTGACCCCAGCGGAACGATGCCGGATGGACGCAGATTCAAAGACATTACGGAATTCAAGAAGATCCTGGCAGAAGATAAAACCAGCGTGGCGAAGTGCCTGACCGAAAAACTGCTGACTTACAGTCTGGGACGCAAGGTTCAATTCTCGGATCGCGAGGCAGTGAGTGAGATCGTGAAGAAGACTGAAGCGAAAAATTATGGATTCCGCAGCCTCATCCATGAGGTCGTTCAGAGCGACACCTTCCGTCGCTGGTGATCCCGTTCGCGTATGCAACTGAGGAACTCACTCAACCAGAATGACGTTGGCCCCATTGCGAGTGACTGTCATCACAGACGTCCAATCCCTGAAAGAAATTCCAGATGCAAACCATCGATCGCCGCTACTTTCTGAAGGGGATGGGGATTTCCCTGTTTCTACCGCTGCTGGATGTGATGCAAGCTGCTCAGGAGGAAACAAACGGCCCGGCAAACAACCAGCGTAGAATGGTTCTGATCGACCAGGGATTCGGATTCCACGCCCCCAACCTGTTCCCCAAAAATGGGGGCATTAACTACGACACAACGCCTTATCTTGATGTGCTGAAAGACCTGCGTGACCATTTCACGCTGATATCAGGAACATCACACCCCGACGTGGACGGAGGACATCTCGCTTGCGTCTCATTCCTGACAGCGGCACCGAAGCCGACGAGTGTCAGTTTTAAGAACACGATCTCTGTTGACCAGGTTGCAGCCGAACAGATCGGGAGTGCCACTCGCTTCGCTTCGTTGGCACTCGCGGTCGGCTCTGGTCGTGGCATCTGTTTCTCACGCGGCGGGGTCGAGATCCCACCCGAGTCCCGACCATCGCGAATATTCTCTCGTCTGTTTCTCGAAGGGAGCCCCGCCGACAAAGAACGACAGACTCAGAAGATCAAGGACGGCCAGAGCGTCATGGACTCGGTTCTGGGCGAAGCCAAGTCACTCCAGCGCCGTTTGGGAGCTCGCGACCGCGATAAACTGGATCAATACTTCACAGCCGTCCGTTCGGCCGAGGCCAAACTGGTGAAGGCGGAAGAATGGGCCAGAAAACCCAAACCGCAAGTAAACGTCAAACCGCCGCGAGACATTCCCAATCTGGCAGATGTTATTGGCAGAACCAGATTGATGTATGACATGATCCATCTGGTACTCCAGACCGATTCGACCAGATTAATCACTCTGCACAGCCCTGGAGTCAACGCAGTTCCCCCCCTGGAAGGGATTACTCAGGACTACCACAATCTTTCACATCATGGCCAGGATCCAGCCCGCCTTTCAGAGTTGAAGGTCATCGAGACAGCGCAGTTGAAACTGTTTGCGGAATTTCTCAGCAAGCTGCAAAGCACCGAAGAAAAGGATAAGACGCTACTCGACCAGACGATCGTGATGCTAGGTTCCGAACTGGGAAATGCCAACAGCCACGACAACCGTAACCTGCCGGTAATCCTCGCCGGAGGGGGCTTCCGACATGGCCAATACCT
This sequence comes from Schlesneria sphaerica, assembly GCF_044336245.1. Classification (NCBI taxonomy): domain Bacteria; kingdom Pseudomonadati; phylum Planctomycetota; class Planctomycetia; order Planctomycetales; family Planctomycetaceae; genus Schlesneria; species Schlesneria sphaerica. The sequence continues at coordinate 524,700 of NZ_CP172346.1, forward strand.
TGCGTTCGATTCCCACAAGAACACACCGCTGGCCAACCTCTACGTCTCAATGCTCCAGCAGCTCGGATTAGAAGTGGATAAGTTTGCCTCGAGCACGGGGCCCCTGTCAGGTCTGGACCGCGCCTGACTACGGAGATCTGAGCGTCCCGAAATCCAACGTGACTCCTGATTCCAATCCTACTCCGAAATTCGTACTCCGCGTGACGATGGCGCTCGCTCCATCATAGTGACAGGAAACCGAGAGTAACACGATTGAGTCTCTCCAGCGGGCTGTCTCGCGTGAGAGTACGGACGTCCTGCGTTTGATTTGATCACGTTCTGGAAGCGTCAATCCCGGTTGACGGTGTCCCGGAAAGCAACTTATGCGGCAAGCTGCTGCAGCCGCGGCACAAAATGCCCGTGCCGTCAGGAATCGGCGAATTCCTCAAGCAGGACGGTGGAGCAGACGATTTCGAATATACGGATCGCATTCGATGTGACAATTGACAGGATCCTCAGCACCAATCGAGCGAGGCAAACCATGAGACGCGAATCATCACGCCGGATGGGGAAACTCCGCGGTCGTCGCGTTTTCGTCGGTGATGAGCGCTGTTCACCAAAGGGCGTTGGGATCCCGATTCGAGATGAGAATCCACATTGAGCGACTTCCAACTTCACCCAATTTTGGCGAACTCCTCATCCCCGTTCTTCGTGTAACTGGATCCGATTTGACACACCTCTGCACAGGGATCAACTGAAATTCGTCAGGAAGTACAATCGAATTCCTCTCAATTTGTCCGCCGAGTGGAAAGCCGAATTTTTAGTCGTGAGATCTCGTAACATGTTGCTGGCTGCACTTGACGCTTCTATAATTCGGTTTCGATTTTGTTGAGTGAGCAGGGAGAGCTACGCCTCGTGTCCACGACTCCTCGGATATTAGTTTACGGTGCCAACGAAGACGCCGGACGTTCCCTTTGGGAATCCGTACGAACGGCCGACTCCCTGATCGGCAGCCACGACAACACCGGATGGCTGACGAAATCTCCCGAGGGGGAATTTCAGGGCGCTCTGGTCCTGGGTGAGACACTTCAGCATCTCCCCACCATGATGGCTCTGGAGACCGTGGTAAAGCACCTGCCGGAAGGGGTTGCAGTTCTCGACCTCGATCTGAAAATCCAATGGTGTAATGACCGCTTTACCGAGATGACGGGACGCAAGGGTAACAGTTCGCCTTCCCCTGTCGGTTTGACATTTGATGAGGCCTTCGCGACGCCTCATATCGTCGGTCCCGATTTTGCTCCCTTCCACAATGCACTGGGTTCGGGCATGACAGCCCGAACGAAGTACCGCATCGGGGAATCGACTTACATTGACGTTGTCGCCGCTCCGATCCTGCCTGAAGGGGGTATTGATCCGACCCTTGTCGTCGTGACTGTCCGCGACATTTCTCAAGAGCATCAGCAGGGCGAAAAGCTGACCGCCATCCACGAAGCAGGTCAGGACTTGGGGGACATCGCTCCTGAAGACCTGGTCTCAATGTCGGTCGATGCTCGCAAAATGCTGCTGCGAGAAAAAATCATCCTCCATACGAAGGACGTTCTCAAGTTTGAAACGATTGAAGTCCGCTTGCTGAACGAACGGACCAATCGGCTTGAACCGCTGCTGCATGTTGGCATCCTCTCAGAGGCGGCCGAACGTGAACTTTATGCGCTGCCGACAGATAACGGCGTGACCGGCTATGTGGCCGCGACAGGCAACAGCTATCTGTGTCGCGATACATCTCACGATCCGCTGTACCTCACCGGAATCGACAACGCCAGCAGTTCGCTGACCGTGCCGATCAAACGTCACGATCGCGTCCTCGGTACATTCAACGTCGAGAGTACACATGCGAACGCATTCACCGAGCAGGATCAGCAGTTCCTGGAGCTCTTTTGCCGTGACTTGTCAGTTGCATTGAACACGCTGGAATTGCTCGTCTACGAGCGGGCGACAGTGGCCTCAGAAAGTTCAGCCGTCCTGTTGCGTGAGGCGGCTCGACCAGTGGATGAAATTCTGAACGACATTGCCTGGTTGAAGAACAAGTTCGTTGGTTTTGACCCTCAGGCGACTGAGCGGCTTCAGCGAATGCTGAAGCAGACCCGCACGATTCGTCAGTTGATCTTCGGCATCGGCGAGAAGGTGGCCCCGCAAGTCTCAGCGCCGATGGGAGGGGAGGCGTTTTCGAAACCGAAATTGCGCGGGAAGCGCGTTCTGATCGCCGATGCTGATGAGTCTGTTCGTGCAGCGGGCCATGAACTTCTGGCCAGGTTCGGTTGTGAAGTTGAGACAGCACACAACGGGGAAGAAGCTCTGCTGATGATCAAGAGCTTCAACTATGACGTTGTGCTCTACGATGCTGAAATGACCGACATCAATCTGATCGAGGCGCTCGAAAAAATTCGCGCCATTAACGCCACTATCCCCGTAGTATTGATGAAGGGATTCGGTTACGACGGTGCTCACCGCATGGTGAAAGCACTGCTGATGGGCTTTAAACTGGCTCTCTATAAGCCGTTTCGCCTGGACCTGCTGCTGACCGAATTGGACAAGGCATTCTCCTCCACCGCTGAGACGCCACCCGCCGGTTTAAGTTCATGAATCCGAGTCGGATTTCCGAAACGCTAACTGTGAACCGCGATGAAACCAGATGCCTCTGCCACAGTTGTGTCACCGTTCGTTGATCTGTAGCGGTCGAGTGTTATACTTTTTTGAAACGGGAGCCGGAGTCGATCTTCTGCGGAAGTATTTTCGGCATGGAAAACTGATTGTGCAGCGTCCGTAACACTGCTTCCCCACCGTGCTCCTCAGCCCTTTCGTTGCTTCACCAGTGAGACCGTCAATGACTGCCGCTGTATCATCCTCCGCATCAGAAAAAGAAATCGCTGCAGAAAAAGCGGCGACCCGTGGATTGAAGGGTATCATCGCCGCCGATACGAAAATCTGCGACGTGAATGGTGATGAGGGGAAACTTGTCTACTGCGGTTACAATATTCACGACCTCGCGCAAAACAGCACCTTCGAAGAGACCGCTTACCTGCTCTTCAAGGGAGAATTGCCAACCTCACAGCAGCTGGCCGACTTCACTAAAGTTCTGGTCCATCATCGTGAAATTGAACCTCAGATTCTGACGTTCCTGAAGTCACTTCCCAAGCACACGCCCCCGATGGCCGCTCTGCGGTCCGCCATCTCGATGTCAGGCGTTTACGATCCGACCGCCGAAGATAATTCTCCGAACGCCAATTTCGAAAAGGCGATCCGGTTAACTGCGGAAATGACGACGATTGTCGCGGCCATTCGGCGAATTCAGGCTGGTCTGGAACCTGTCGCTCCGCGAGATGACTTGAGCCACGCCGCGAACTTCATGTACATGCTGAATGACAAGGTTCCATCAAAAGACGCCGAAAAAGCGATGGACCTGATCCTGATTCTGCACGCGGAACACGCGCTCAACGCCAGCACATTCGCGGCTCGTGTCATCGCCGCAACGTTGTCTGACATTTATTCCTCCGTGACTGGTGCCATTGGAGCCCTGAAGGGTCCTCTGCACGGAGGGGCCAACACGGAAGTTCTGAAGACTCTTCAGGAAATCGGCGAGGTCGCAAATGTCGTCCCCTGGGTCGAAGCCGTTCGTGCCAAGAAGGGCAAGTTCATGGGCTTCGGACATGCGGTCTACAAGGTCGAAGACCCACGGGCGATTCACCTGAAGGATCTCTCCCGCCGTCTGGGCGTAGAGACCGGCGACACCAAGCTGTACGACATTTCGCTGGCCATGGAACAGGCAGTCAAAACGAGTATTCACAAGAACTGCAACGTCGACTTCTACTCTGCCAGCCTGCAGTCCTACATGGGGATCCCGGGAGACATGTTCACTTGCGTCTTCGCCGCAAGCCGCATCGTGGGCTGGTGTGCTCATATCCTTGAGCAACTCAGCGACAACAAGATCATTCGCCCTTCCTCCAACTACATTGGACCGGTCGAACGTGCCTATCACTCAATTGACCAGCGCTAAATCTGAGAAACTCCGCGAGGGAAATTCTCGTCGGCGGATGTCACTCCCTCGCAGAATTCGGCAACAGGAAATGGGATGATTTTTCATCCCATTTTTTACGTCCCGAGAGCCTTAGCGGCCTCGTTCTCGAACGAATGCTCGCGGGAGTGCTAGCTTTGGCGAGTGAGCCTGAGAAAGACTGATCAGGTGCTGAAGTGCTCACTTCGCTCGGAATTGGCCACCTCGCACGACGCAGGAGGGGACAAACCGGGATACTGGAAACGCGACACAGGTTGACCCTGCAGCGGTGTCGTACAACACTCTATGAAACAGGGTGCAGGCAAGATCTTGGTCCAGGTGCGCATCGCGATGAAACACGAAACGGAAACCTCTGCTCCCCCCAGCCTTCCTCCTAGCCCGGCAGAACCCGTTTGCCCTGCGTGTGGTGGCAAACTGTTCGAGATTCGAGCCAAGCTGCAGTGCTCCCGCTGCCACACCATCTGTGAGACCTGTTGCGAAGGCGGGCGTGGTTAGAGTTGTCAGGTGGTTGCCAGAAGTTGATGTAAACGCGACCTGTTTGGTCGAAGTAGTTGCCAATAGCTCGCCACCCCTGGTCTCATCACTTAGCTGTCACCAGTAAAGCGCTTCGTGCAGCAGCGGCTTCTTCCGTGTCGCCTTGAGTGCAAATCTCTTCGAGCAACGGCACCGCCGATGGACCGATCAGGGAAAGGCAATCGATAGCGGCCAGGCGATATGGTAAATAGTCATTTTCTAACAACAACCGCAAAATCGGAAATGCTTCTTCTTGCAGCTCGGCAAGCTTCCACACGTTGCTGGTTGACAAATCGCGCATCACAGCCCGCATCCGCCCATCACCACGCAAGAACGGTATGAGGATGCGAACCGCCAAATAGCCATTCACAAAGAGCACAACAGTACAAATTGGTAGAATGAGCCCGTCAGAAAATTTGCCTTCGGCAAAATTCAACACTGTCGTCAGTCCCACGAGGATCCCTATTGCTGCGGTCCACCCAAGCATCAATGCTCCGAGCCGTGCCGGACGATGCCTAATCCATCCCCAAATGTAAACCGCCGGGATCCCGGGAACTCCTCCAAAGACAGCGATCATGACATACCCGGGACTTGGAGTCGGAGGTATGAACAGTCTCCTCAACGCGCCGAAGTAGAAAACGAAGTTGAGTACGATGGAGGTCAAAAACGTCACGAGAATGATCATGCCGCTCGTATCTTCGTTCACTGAATTCTCCTTGGCTTCGAAATCAGCAACCAAATCCTCTAATTCAGCGATTTCAATCTGAGATCACTGCCGCATTGATCAGCTTCAAACAGTCGCCAGATACCAATGCCGACATCCACAACGAATTCGCCACGCCGTTGTCGCGACCGCACACATTCCTGCACAAGAACAGTTCTCACGCCTCTTACTTCTCTCTGTTCGCGCATGCCCATTATTCCGACGTTGATGGAGCGGGGATCCCTCTGCCATTTGCGTGAGGGTGGCGACGCACAATGCAAGGTCAGTGATTGTGCGCGGGATCAGTCGGCTGCGGATAGCATCAGATCAGCTTTCTGTCAATTGACTCTCTGCCGCAACATCGATATGTTGACTACACAAAACACAACACCACTACTGGTAGTGGAAACAATCTAAAATTTCGATCTATTCACGGTTGAGAGCCATTGATCTCCAGTCGACTTGCATTGAATACAGGATCAACGTGCAGCACCTGCCAAGCCTTTGTGAATGCTGCCAGCATCGGCGAGTGGTCCACTCGGGCAGGGGCTCCCGGTTTTTGATGTGCCAGATTGGATTGATGAATCGGCGATGGGCGAAGTATCCGATGCAACCGGTGCACTCTTGTCTTGAATTCCAGAACGGGTACTTCAGTAAGGAATCAGCGACAGAACCTGACCAAGGTCACCCCGGCGACGCTGGTGAAGAGTTGCACCCGAATGCGCGATAAGGGGATGGGCGTTCGGGGCGAGCAACGGTTTTGCTCGGGTGATTTCAAACTCGTCAGTGTGACCGTAACTATGGGAATGGCAAAGTATGGCTCGGTTAGTCATCGGAATCACCGGTCCGATCGGTAGCGGGGTCTCGACCGTCGCAGATGCATTTGAAGCCCATGGGTTCAAGAAGTTCCGCATCTCGGATGTGATCCGACAGGAAAAAGCGCGCCGACTGGCTGAAGGGACTTATGACAAGCGCCATATGCTCCAGGATATCGGTAATGAATTTCGCGCGCAGGATCCCTCGTACTGGGTGAAGCAGACACTGAAAGTGAATGGCATTCTGCACGAAGGGGAAGTCCGCGACCGGACAAGCGATCTGGTCATTGACAGCATTCGAAATCTGCAGGAAGCCAAAGAGCTGATGCACCGGTTCGCACCGAACTTTTTCCTGATCGCCGTTCAGGCGAGTAAGGAGACGCGATGGAACCGGCTGATGGCCGAATATCAGGGGGACCAGGCCGACTTCGATCGAGACGATGCGCGCGATACTGACGAGGAACTTGACCATGGCCAGCAGGTTGACCGGTGCGTCCAGTTTGCTGACTACGTCGTCCTGAACGAAGACGACAAAGGGGGTGCTTCGGCACGCGAGAAAGCAGTCTGGAGCGAGATCCGTTCTGACGTCGACCTGATGCGGGCAGCTCACGAATACAGGTCCGGCGGAACCGGACGCGCCGCGACGTCCAGCGAAGTTGCAATGGCAATCGCATACGCCCAGTCGCATCAGTCCGCCTGCCTGAAACGCTTCGTCGGCGCGGCCATCGTCGGCGAGAACGGAATGACGCTGGCGGTGGGCTACAATGAAAATCCAACTCCGATGATGCCCTGCAAAAGCCAGTACGGCTTTTGTTACAAAGATTCGGAGATGGAAAAGAGCCTCGATTCGCGGCGCAATGTACATTGCCCTAAATGTGGCACACTCCATCCGGTGATCGAAAAGCCGTATCGATGTTCGAATTGCCTTGAGAATTTGAAGCTGTCGTTCTTTCCCAGTCGCAACATGGAAATCTGTACGGCGATTCACGCCGAGGAGCGTGCTATCCGGTCATTGGGATCTCACTCCGCCAAAGGAGCGACCCTGTACTGCACGACCTTTCCCTGCTTTCAGTGTGCACGATACATCGTCGATGCAGGGATCCGAAAAGTGGTCTACGTGGAAGCCTACCCGGTCAAGCAATCGCTCGATTTCCTGCGAGCGAACCATGTCACGGTAAAGCCGTTTCACGGCTTCAAGGCTCGGGCATTCAACCTGGTCTTCCGACAGATCTCCTAGACGGGTTCATTCTCTGCAACCAGCTTCAGTTGCTTCAGCCCCTCCTGGAACTGACTGCCAATCATGGCATCCATGCCGATGATCAAATCTAAGATCTTGGTAATGAAGTTCAATCTCCCCTGCATTGTCCAGGTCACTTTTGTCCCCTGGGCATCCGGCTGGAACTGAAAATCAACGTCGTTGGTGCCGCAGTGCGGTTTCAGCATTTCGAGTTTGAACCGGATCAGTTCGTTCGGACGGCTTTCCACGATCGTGTTGCTGCCTGTTCCAATCTGATGATTTCCTTCCCACCGATAGACAGCGCCGACCCCCGCCTCGGGCCCCTCGAAGACCCGTTTCATCGCCGGATCCACATTTTCAAAGGGTGACCACTTTTGCCAACGCTGCATCACGTTCACGTGGTCGAAAACAGTCGCGGGCGACGCGTTGACGCTGATCGAGCGTGAGACACGATAAGTCGACGGCCGCAGCGCGACGACAACCAGAAACACCGCCAGCATGGCCGCGACGGCAAGGATGATATTAGTAACCATAGAAGTTCGTTCCTCAAAAACCGGGGCTCTGCAACGGAGAGCCCATCGAAGCCTTGCCGCGGGCGGATATTCACTTCGTCCCTCTCCCGACCAGAGATCTCTACGCGGGATGCGCTCACTGCTCTGTCAGCTCGATCGTGCGGGGCCTGTCGCGCGGACGAGCTGTCACTTTGGACAGTGAATGCGCCAGATCTATGCCTCGATGGGAATCCAGATATCCGTCCCACCGAACCCCGTCTCGGCGTTGAAATCTTGGGAGTAACATTCCACGCACGGCGCTTTGCGGATTTTCAGTCCGGAATCGGGAGCCCATTTGCACCAGATTCGGTCGTACGTCTCCTCAAGCCGAGAGACATGGTCACGATGCGTAAAAACGGCATAGCGACCGGCGGGCAGAGTCACTTGTGAAAAGTCCCCGGTGTCCTGCGTCTCAGGATTGACCTCAACACCGCACAGATAATCGAAATCGCCGTTCTCCTTACAGTTCCAGGTGACGCCATAAGTGCACCCGTCGATCGCACCGGGAACCTTGCCTATGTCCGGTACGAACTTGTGCCATTGATCGGGAATTTGATGCTTCGACTGCAGATTGTGAACCTGCTTCAGCCCGGCGACGTGGATTTCCCGGCCCTCCTCGAATCGATCCAGATTCAGGTCGAGCACCTTGGCGCGGAGCGTCGCTTCCTGCTCGCGAAGTTCCGGTGTGAAGGACTCACCAAAGTCCTCGGCCTCAAAGACGGGACGGATCTCAATTTCCGAATCGGTGAGCATGGGGTTGGGGCATCGTTTCACCCATTCGATCGCCTCTTCCATGGATTTCACGCGCCACATCCAGAACCCTGCGACTAACTCATTCGTCTCTGCAAAAGGACCATCGATGACAGAACGTTTGGTGCCGGAAAAGCGAACGCGGACCCCCTTTGAACTTGGGTGGAGGCCCTCACCGGAAAGCATGATTCCCGCTTTGACCAGCTCTTCATTGTATCGCCCCATGTCTGCAAGAAGTTTCTCATCGGGCATGACGGCGGCCTCTGAGTCCTTTGTTGCTTTTACCATCACAATCACCTTCATTGATAATCTCCTTGGCAATTCAAGTTCGCAGGGCACACGGATTCAGAGTAGAACATCGACCAGACAACGGAGCCGACCTCTCTCGGCTTCCGCGTGATCAAGGCACCACGAGTTGGTTTAAGAAATGTGGGAATCGAGGGACGTGAGCAAGCCCCTCTCCGGAACAACGCGCTGGAGTCGCGGCTCATCGGTCTTTCCATAACTGCAAAGAGTCTCTGCCGCGTCCAAAAGGCTTTCAGCAATTCCCGCGGTCAGACCGGGCCGGGTAAACCATCGAGTTGTCGTAACGGGCGAATTTCGACCGTCGCGATTCGGGCACCCGGATGCTGGGCTGCCACGGCAATCGCCTCATCCAGATTTTCAACCTCGATCAGGTAATAGCCCCCCAAGACTTCACTTGTTTCAGCGAACGGACCGTCTGTCACCGTTCGAACCCCATCGCGGACCCGAACACATTTCGCTGTCGCCACGGGTTGGAGTGGCGAAGCATCAATGTACTGACCGCGATCGTTCAGTTTATGAGTCAGCTGAACCGCCTCGTTCATCGCGGCTTTCAAGGCGTCCTCACCTTTTTGCCTCCAAAGATCATCGTCGTCGTAGCACAGCAACATGTATTTCATCGAAGGAATTCCTGCACGTGGGTTGCTCACTCGTGAACTTAGTCGACGAAGACTGGCAGCTTCGACAAAAATTATTTCGAATTACCCACCTGTCGACCGGGAAGCCCCTCCAGCTCATGGACGGGCCTTACCTCGACAGTCCCTTTCCTCGCCGCAGGTAACCGAGCTGCAATTTCGACTGCTTCGTCGATGTCTTTCGCTTCGACCATGAAGAAACCACCCAGTTGTTCCCGAGTTTCGGCGAAGGGCCCATCGGTCAGCGATCGTTTGCCATCGCGAACTCGTACACTGGTCGCCATGGAAACTGGCAGAAGTGGCGAAGCGGCGAGGAACTTCCCCTCTTTGTGGAGCGCATTGGCGATCTGGGTCGATTCCTGAAAACATTTTTCTCGTTCATCCTCGGCCCAGCAGCCTTCTTCCGAGTAAATCAGCAGCATAAATCGCACGATGGCAGCCTTTCGCATCTGAGGAATGGGAAATCACGAAACGAATTTGCGTGAATCGATCATCACGTTTCTGTCTGCAGATTAGTCGACTGACGATTTGAACAATCGACAGTTTGTCGTTTGAATTCAGGAATCGAGTTCGCGAAGCCGTTTTTCGATGAATCGTCGCTCTGGTTCCTGAGAGACTAGCTTGAGCGCCGATTCATAGGAACTTCTTGCCTCCACCTTCTGCCCCAACCGACGATAGAGGTCGGCTTGGGCCGCATGTAAGAGGTGGTACCTCGCGAGTTGCCCGCGTTCGAGTATCACGTTGATGAGTTCGATACCTGCTTGTGGCCCGTCTCGCATCGCGACGGCAACCGCTCGGTTCAGTTCGACGATCGGCGAAGGCTCTGCTCGAAGGAGTAAGTCGTACAGCGCGACGATCTTCGCCCAGTCTGTCGATGTGGTGTCCGCAGCCGAGGTGTGAACGGCCGCGATCGCGGCCTGAATGGCATGGACGCCCAGCATCGGGGCAGCAAATGCCTGCTCGGCCAGCCGGTGACCTTCCTCAATCTGTGGCCAGTTCCACAGACTGCGATCCTGATCCTCAAGCAGGATCAGATCGCCATTTTCTGCCGTACGAGCCTTACGCCGCGAGTCATGAAGCAGCATCAGTGCCACGAGGCCGATCACCTCGGGATCCGGCAACAACTGCATCAGCAGCCGACCAAGTCGAATTGCTTCTCCCGAGAGATCGGCTCGCGTCAGCGATTCACCCGAGGAAGCCGAATATCCCTCATTGAAGACGAGATAGATCACGGCCAGAACCGAGTCCAATCGAGCCGGCAGGTCCTCCATCGAAGGGACTTGATAGGGAATCCTGGCATCGCGAATCTTCGCTTTACCACGCACGATTCGCTGAGCGATGGTGGATGGCGTCGTCAGAAACGCGGTGGCAATGGCTTCCGTGGTCAGACCACAGACTTCACGCAGGGTCAGCGCAATTTGAGTACTCGACGACAGGGCCGGGTGGCAGCAGGTAAAGATCAGCCGCAATCGGTCATCTTCCACACCTCCGCCGTCGACATCCTCTTCTATCTCCGCAGCGGCTTCCGGTTTGACCGCCAGCTTGGGGAGTGACGCGTCAAACCGCGAGCGACGTCGAATGACGTCAATCGCCTTGAATCGTCCCGCAGATACCAGCCAGGCACGGGGATTATTGGGGATACCGTCACGTCCCCACTGCTCGACCGCTGAAGCGAATGCATCGTGCATGGCTTCTTCTGCGAGATCAAATTCGCCCACCAGCCGGATCAGCGTCGCCAGAACGCGACGCGACTCGACCCGGTAGATTTCTTCGACCTTCCTTCGTACCAGTTGGATATCACTGTGTTCCATCGTTGACCCGAAAGAGATGGTGACATACGAACTGGTTCAAGTCGCCTGACCCGCGAGATTTCCGAACGGACTCCCGACGGGCGTCATTCGGTCGACGGTACCGCACCGGCAGCCTTTTTGTAGACCACCCCCGCGTCGACGAGTTGAAAGCCAGCGGACTTGATTACGGCGATCGCCGCAGTATCCGTTTCTTTCGCGTGGGCCTCGGCAAGTTGAATCATTTCATCACGGACCCTGCGACAGACTTCATCGAGCAGAAGCTGGCCGTACCCTTTGCGTCGCTGATGTTCTGAGACGTGCAGTCCCGTGATCCCAATCGCCCGCATCTTCCAACTGGTTGTGTACATATCCAGGCCGACGACACAAACTCGGGCGAGCAGCGATCCTCCCGCCTTGGGCATCAATCCCAGTTGCATAGAGTCGAGTCGCCCCTGGCGTGTCGACCACCACCAGTCTTTCGGTTCGTAGGCCGTTGCCGCGGCGAGCTTCGACTGTCGCTTCGCATTCAACATGCGAACGCACATGATTTCGGGCCCCCCCGGGCCCAACTTACGCTGGAAGACCAGGTGCCGCTCAAAGGGGACGTATCCCATCGCTTGAAAGAACGGTGCCGCGGCTGGATCCGATTCCAGAAATCCAGCTGGTTGACTTCCGCCGTACAGGCCTGCGTAGAAAGGATCGTTTGGGTCGGCACCCCCTCCGTAGATCGTTTCCGCTCCGGCTTCCCGCAGGAACTCTTCAGCCCGTCGGATCAGTTCCCTGCCGATCCCCTGTCGCCGATATTGCGGATCGACGATCACGGCGCAGATGACTCCTGTCTTTCTGCACAATCGCGACTTGGTTTCGTCTGCCCCGAAGCCCACATGGACGAAGCCGACAAGATGTCTGTTGTCTGTTGTGGCCACGATCAGGCCTGCAGGGTCGAAGTAGGTCTGAGCAATGACGAGGCCGTCGAACTCATCACAACTGATCCCCGTTGCCGCGCCACGTCCCAATCCAGACTCGTTCCACAACCGCAAAATCTGCGGTGGATCAAAGTTTCGAAACTGGCGGTAAGCCACCACGACCATGTTACCTTTTTTGCAAAAGAAACCCGGTGTCGATCGACACCGGGTCTCTGCAATGTGACACGCCACTGCCGTCAGCGACGTTTAACTTTTTCCACGGCCGCGACAATCGCTTCCGCAGTTAATCCGTACTTTTGCAAAAGCCCCTGCGGGTCGCCACTCTCGGCATAGCGATCCCCCAGATTGACAAATTCTATGGGAACGGGACGGGTTCGTGCGACCGTCGCTGCAACAGCGGCCCCCAATCCTCCCGTCATCAAGTGCTCTTCCGCGACGACAATTCGACCCGTTTCTTTGGCCGCTCGCAAGATCGTCGCTTCGTCCAGCGGTTTGACTGTATGCATGTCGACGACTCGTGCGCTGGTCCCACCCTTTGCAAGCTGTGCCGCCGCATCAAGAGCAACACCCACCATGAGTCCATTGGCGATGATCGTAACGTCGTCCCCCTCTTTCACTGTGTTGGCCTTCCCGATCACAAACGGGGAGTCAGCCTGATAGATCTCGGGAAGTTCGATCCGCCCGCAACGCAGGTAAACCGGCCCGACATGCTCAAGCATCGCCCGAGTCGCCTTTCGGGTCGAAGTCGCATCGGCGGGGACGATGACGGTCATGCCGGGAAGCGAACAGGCCAGACTTACATCCTCGATCCCCATCTGCGAAGCACCATCTTCGCCGATCGAAATTCCTGCGTGCGACCCCACCAGTTTGACATTCACTTCCGGATACGCGACGCACATCCGAATCTGGTCAAATGCATTGGCCAGCAGAAACACCGCAAAGCTGCTGACGACCGGGATCTTGCCGGCAGAGGCCAACCCGCTGGCTACACCCACCATGTTGGATTCCGCAATTCCCACATTGAACGCTCGATCGGGGAATGCTTTGGCAAAGACTTCCGTCCGGGTTGAATTCCCGACATCGCCGTCGACGGTGACAAACTTGGGAAACTCGTTCCCAAGCTCCTTCAGCGCAGCGCCAAAAGCATCTCGGGACGCCTTTCCCAGCTTCAGACCTGCGGCTTCGCCAATTGCCATCGTCAGTTTCCGCCCTTCACTTGTTGGGTCAATCTGATCACGCGTTCGAACGTCATGGTCAGATGCATCCATCGTTCACGATGAATGCCTTCGCCAGCTCACGTCAATCCCGATGGATGCTCCTTTGATGCCATGACATTTTTTTAGTTCAGCTTGTTCTCGCTCAGCTCAACAGTGAAAGGGCCTGCTGAGCCAGCTCATGCGAGAGTGGTTTTCCATGATAGTTCAGGTCTCCTGCCGCTTCGAGTATCGGCAGGATTCCGAATCCTTTTTTCGTTTGAGAAATGATGGCTGTCGGCCGGTCCGTTACAGACTTCACTGTCTCGAGGGCGCTGACGACGGATTCCATCGAGTTTCCATCGATTACTTGTGTGTGCCAGCCGAACGCTTCGAACTTGGGAGCGAACGGCTTGAGATCCAGTACGTCCTTTGTCGAGCCTGTCTGCTGGAAACCGTTCTGGTCCACAATCGCAGTCAGGTTTGACAGCCGATACTTCTCGGCAGACGCGACCGCTTCCCAGACTTGCCCTTCGCCCATCTCTCCATCACCCAGCATCACGTATGTATGAGCGTCGATTCCATCGAGACGACAGCCCAGCGCATGGCCCACCCCCAGTGAGAGCCCCTGCCCCAGTGAACCAGTCGAGGCTTCCATGGTCTCTAGACGTTTCATATTGGGATGCCCCTCAAAGGGACTCCCCAGCTTTCGCAGCGTCCGAATTTCGTCGACTGAGTAATAGCCTGCCTGACAGAGGGCCGAGTACAGAACAGGAACCGCGTGTCCTTTGCTGAGAATGAATCGGTCCCTGAGCGGGTCTCGAGGATTCTCTTTGTGATGTCGCAGGAAGCCGCCGAAGTACAGGGCGGTGACGACTTCAACGGCGGAAAGACTGCTGGGCGGATGGCCACTTCCCGCTTCCGTGGTGATCGTGATGATCAGCCGCCGGATGGCTTTCGCCGTCTCCTTCAGCCGTTCGATCTCCATGCCTGTCGCGTTGGCCACGGTTGCTTTCCTTACGTGCGAGCCAGAAGATAAGCCACTGGTTACGTTCCCTCGTAAAGCAGATCGGTGAGAAATTTTTTCTGCGAGATGTCTTCGTATGCTACCGCCCCCTTGCAGGTGCGGCAAGGATGTCGGAGGCGGTTCCCTCCCCTGTCTCTGACTCGTTGTGACACAGTCGGCAGCGACATCAAGCACACTTCACGAGCCGTCAAACAAAGCAGGTTTCATTGATGCTGATTGGTATCTTTGCGGATAGCCACGACCACCTGGACCACATTCGCCGCGCGGTCGAGGTCTTCAACGAAGCCGACTGTCAGCTGGTCGTATTCGCAGGAGATCTCGTTTCCTCTTTCGCGGTTCCTCCGTTGCGCCAATTGAAATGCAAAATCGTCGGATGTTTCGGTGACAATGAAGGAAACAAGACCGGAGTCACGGCCGGAATGCGGATCGTCGGCACCATCGGAGAACCTCCATTCGGTTTCAAGACTCCCGATGGACGCCGCATCCTCGTGACTCATATGGATCGATCACTGCGCGGTGTCGAAGGAGACTTCGATGTCGCTATTTATGCACATACTCACAAACCGAGCATCACCCACGACGAGCAGGGACGGCTGTTTATCAACCCGGGAGAAACAAGCGGCTGGTCCTACGGCAAACCCACCGTCGCATTGCTGGAGACCACGACACTTGAAGCTCAGATCGTTCCGCTGAAAGGAACCAGGGACTGAAGTTCTTCCCAGCAGCTTGCGAGTGCTGCGGCCATTCCGCTCGCGAGTCGCTTAAACGATTTGGCAGATCGAGATTCGCAGCGGTTGGAGTCGCTCTTCGTTCGCTTCGTCAAAATGCGCCACGAAGTCGGCTTTCATCCGCCCGCGTGCCCCAAGGTTTGGGTCTGGCCCCATTTCACTCCGACTGCTGACCCGCCGAAAGTTCCGGTGGTTCATCCGTCGGTAACGGTACGGCCCCCGCTGCAGGCTTACCATGCCCTGCCTTGATATAGGCAGCACGCTGACGAGCGTAGTCAGCAGCCGTCAGATCCTCTGTCGTCCCAGGTGAGTTCGACGCATCCTGTTGAGATTCGGCAAAGTACCGCTTGAGATAGTTCACACACCACCCGCACCCCGTTCCCGCTCCGCCGCACTCACTGATCTGGCTGGCACGACGGGGCCGGTGCACGCGGATGAAATTCAGAATCTTCCGCTTGGAGATATGGAAGCAATAGCAAATCGTGTCATCAAGCTGCATGAGTCGTCCAGCGTCATCAGGATCACCGCACTCGGCGGTCGAGGTTTGCTGAATGATAGCAGTGAGCGTGGTCAACGACAGTCGTCATTCCGTCAAATCCCGGATTAGCCGAGATCTGCGATGACTTGCCATCCTTCTCCGGCAGCAAGCGAATCGCCTTGCGAAGGGCGGAGAGCAGTCCTTCAGTCGTCTGGAGAAAACGGATCCCAAGATGCGACGATGGGGCTTCTGAAATCGCAATCGATGCTTCCAATTCTGCTGCACCGGTTGACGCGATGGGATACTCGACGGCAGGATATGCCTTCTTCCGATACGACCCCGTTGCACCAGGAGATTTCCCGAGATGTTGCAGTTTGCCTTGGCATTGCTTCTCGCTAGTCAGACTGACGAGAAATTGTTTGTCGCAACGCCGTTGACCCAGCCAAACGAGTTCACCCCCGGCATCGAAGGCCCTCAGTGTGACCGTGAAGGCAACATCTATGTCGTGAATTTCGAAAAGCAACAGACCATCGGCAAAGTGACACCTCAGGGCAAAGCCGAAATCTTCGTGACTCTGCCAGGCAAGAGCACCGGAAATGGCATTGTTTTCGACCAGCAGGGGAAGATGTACGTCGCGGACTATGTCGCACACAATGTCCTGAAAATCGATATGGCGACACGCAAGATCGACGTCTTCGCCCACAATGATCAAATGAACCAGCCGAATGATCTGGCGATCCATCCGAACGGAACACTCTACGCCAGCGATCCCAATTGGGATCAGGGGACCGGCCAGCTCTGGAAGATAAACACAAAGGGCAAAACAGAGCGTCTTGCGGAAGGAATGGGAACGACGAATGGGATCGAAGTCAGCCCCGACGGAAAGACCCTGCACCTTTGTGAAACCGCAAAAGTGGATGGGGAAACTCATCGAAATGTCTGGTCATTCCCGATCAACGAAGACGGGTCCGTGGGCGAGAAAAAGCTGATTCACCGATTTCCCGACTTTGGATTCGATGGGATGCGCTGCGATATTGACGGAAACCTCTATATTACACGCCACGGCAAAGGGACCGTTGCGGTACTGACTCCGACTGGCAAGCTCCTTCGCGAGATCGATGTACTCGGAAATAAACCGAGCAACCTCTGCTTCGGTGGTCCTGACGGTCGCACCGTCTACGTCACGGAAGTCGAGCATACGCGGCTGGTCCAGTTCCGTGCCGATAAACCGGGGCTCGCCTGGAAACGCTGGAATCCCGGAAAGTGACATGCGTCATTTTCCACATCCTGATCTATCACCTGGAAACTTCAACGAAGGATCAACGCACCGATGACACCTCAAGAAACCGCCGAAAAGCTGGGTCTGACTTTCAATAAGATCGAACCAGGCTACCTGAACCTGTGCGTTCGCTCGGGTAACCTGCTCATCACCTCAGGTCACGTCAGCGACCTGAAAGGGAAGCTGGGAGCAGGAGTCACCGTGGAACAAGGCTACCAGGCAGCGCGGGACTGTGCGATCAAGATCCTGAGGTCCGTCCATAACGAATTTGGCACTCTGAACGGACTGCGCGTCCTGAAGGTGCTCGGCTGCGTCAACTCGACGCTGGAATTCCACGAGCAGCACCTCGTGATCAACGGAACGTCAGACCTGCTGCACGAAATCTTCGGCAAGACAACCGACGGCTACCATGCTCGCAGCGCACTGGGCTTTGCCCAGCTCCCTACGAATGCCGCCGTCGAAGTCGAAGCGATCTTCGAAATCAAGTGATTCCGGAAGCCGCCACTAGCTGAGAGATCTGTCCGCTCCCCTTTGGCGATCAGCCTGGAGAGCGGACTTTTTTTGCGCGCATTGACTGTGGCAGAGGCATGAGAGTGAATTGCCGCAGTAGCCGGTTTCATCCCCTGATCGAAAATCGGCGAACAGGGAACCCGGCTCGCTGAAACGGACAGTCACCGCGATAGCAAAGCCTGTTTTGAGTGATCCAGATCCCACACACTCAAATTGCTGGACACCCATCGGCAGCGTGTGAATTCTCGTAGTGCTACAGCCGGTGTTTGGCCTGTTCACTCGCACGCTTGAGGATCGAGCGTTCGCGTTCGGTGAGACTCTCTGATCCCTGTTCGTGAATCTTGGCAAGGATCGCATCAACCTGTTCGTCGAGCCCCGAAGTCGAAACTTCCGGATGAAACACTTTGAGATTCCGGGACGTCGTCGCTCGGCGTAGCGAGCGTTTCAATCTGCCGAAATCGAATACATCGGCAATGCCTTCGAGTCGCCAGTTTTGCTGTCGATAGAGATACCCGAATGCAGCTCCCCACAACTCGGACATGTAAGCAACCCGGGTCCAGGGTCCTTCGCCCTTGAAGGCCTGCAGAATTTGAAACACGTCGACGACCACGTAGATCAGCAGCAGAACGCGTATCTGGATTGGTATCAGGCCGAAGAACAGCAACTCCCTGCGAGGAAAATGCGTGGCGTAAAGTGCCAGCATCGCCAGCACAGGCGCATTCGCCCCTATGAGGGGCTGCGGCAGGTACAACTTGAGGCTGAACGCCGCGAAGATCAGGGCGCAAAAGGCAGCGGACGCGAGATAAAACCACAAGAACTCGCGGGATCCGTACATGCGTTCCAGACTGGAACCCAGATACCACAACGCGATCATGTTAAAGACAATCGCGAACGGTGCGTTACGCGGATGACAGAAGACATACGTCACCGCCCGCCAGATTTGCCCGTGAAGTAACTTATCCGGCTCCAGCAGCAGCCATTCTTCAGCATACGACTTCGTCACGGCGAACATCGCCTGAGCAACGGGCTCGACCGAGGACCGCAAAGATGCCACCGCGACGCGTGGAACCGCTGAATCATCCAGACTTACGTCATGAGTGAAAATCGTCTGCGCAAAAAACAGACCTACGCTCACGATGATCAACCATTTTGTGGTTGGAACATCATGCCCCCACGAGGGAAGTCCCGAGCCGATTTCATCGCGCATGTAGTCGCGGTTATTAGAGCCCATCGTCCGTGTAGACCTCTTTAATCGCTTTTAATTCACTTCGCCTGCGACAACTCGCTTTTGGTTCCGGGTTGCGGCAGTCGATTTGTCAGTTCGGTATTTTCCACCAGGATCCGATCAATGTCGTCTTTGACGCTTCGAACCTTACGACGAAGATCGTCAATCTTAAGCAGCAGTTCGTTCCGTTCCTCTTCCGTACGTTCCATGGCTGCGACGAGCCCTTCCCGGTATTCCGGTTCAAGCTGATCTCCGCCAGCAAGCTCTTCGCCTCCAAGCAGCTCTGCTTCTCGCAGCTTGAGCTTGTTGTTGGCTTCCACGAGAAGTTGTGCCTGCCCCTTCAGCGTCAGCATCCGATCGCCGAGTGTTTCCTCGAGCTTCAGGATCGTCGTGAGCTGCTTGTCAAAGTTTTCGGTGTAGCCGGGTGGGACCAGGTTTCGCCAGCGCCAGTTTCCGGCCTTGCCCCAGGTCGCCACTTCGGCGGGTGTGGCGCGCCAGTTTGGCTTGAGCACAGACCCGTTCTGCTGGATTTCCGCCGGCACAAATGAGCCGCGATAGACCGACGTTCCATCGGGCAGCAGCTCAAACCCGTGCAGTTGCAAACCCTCACGGACTCCGGCGGCAGATCCGACATTCACCTGCACTGCGCCATCGGGACTGACCACATTCGTCTGCACGATCGGCCAGAAATTGCCCCACAGGTCGCGCGAGCGGAAGATGTCCTTCTGCAGCGAGTCGATCTGAGCTTCGAGCGTCTCAATCTTGGGTTGAGTCTCGTTAAACTTATTCCTTGCGGCCAGGGTTTTCGCCGTCCAACTGTTGCGAACCTCGACAAGCTTGGCAGTGAGGATCGAAGCGGCGATGGCCGCAATGACCACCAGAAATGCGAAGACTTTGCCAAGCGTATTCATTATGAGATCCTTGTCGCAAACGCAGTCTGGGTGTTTCTCTTCGGGCGTCGCTGACTCAACGCAACTTCAATTCATCGGGAGGACTAGCGGAAGCGGAGACGTCGTTGTTAGCTTCAGGTCGTCGCTCGCGCTCGTACATCCGCCGCACTGTTCATTCTTGAAAAACCATGCTGGTAAAATATCGACGCGATGTCAGCCAGGACGACAGCAGATTCTCTCAAGTATTTACGAACCGCTCTTCCACCGATTGTTTGTGATGATTTTCTGCGCCTGAAACGACTTTTACGCTGGCAAAACCCCCTTCGCGGCCTTCCTCCGGTGAGCCTCTCACCGGCACAATCGATACGAGTGATACGCCCTCCGTGACCCGAACGAAACACCTGCTCACTTAATTGATCATAGGAGTCGATCAAGTGGGTGGTCAAGGAGAATCCCGCGTGTGAATTGCCTTTGACAGTGAGTCAGCACACAATCGAAGTGCTTGATATATCCGCCTCCTTTCCCACCTCAACTGAGAGACCTTCCGTTGAACGCGCCAGAACCCCACTCTGCCTCGACTCGGACGATTGAAGACTCACTCCAGGATAGCACTTCGACAAACGGCACCAGCTTTGGCCAGTGGATGGCCCTGATCGCTGCCTTATTAGGCTGGATGTTTGACGGAGCGGAAATGGGTGTATTCTCGATGGTGGGCCGTGCCGCCATCCAGGATCTGCTGGGGATCTCCCAACCCTCTCCCGAATCGGAACAAAAGGTTGGACTTTACTTCAGTCTAGTCATTGCTGTGTTTCTTGTGGGTGCCGCAACGGGCGGCGTCCTGTTCGGCTGGCTGGGAGACCGAATTGGACGCGTCCGGGCCATGAGCCTCAGCGTGTTAACATATGCGCTCTTTACTGGTCTTTGCGGGTTTGCTCAGACGCCGATCCAGTTGGGAATCTTGCGATTTATTGCAGCGTTGGGAATGGGCGGCGAATGGTCCCTCGGCGTCGCACTCGTGATGGAAGTCTGGCCAAATCGCTCTCGTGCGTTAATGGCAGGCTTGATCGGAGCAGCAGCAAATGCCGGCTACCTGCTCGTCGGAATCATCGGGATCGGCTTAGCCGCAGTCCTGACTCAGTGTGAGTCATTACTCGCCTCGACCGGACTTCCTGAATCCACGGTGAGTATGCTTGTCGCGAATAAAGGCTGGCGACTGATGATGATGCTGGGAACGCTTCCAGCCGGACTGACATTTTTCTTTCGCCTCTTCGTGCCAGAATCGACTAAGTGGGAACGCGAGCATGACCGCGGTTCCACATCAAACTGGGTGGCGTCTGACCTGATCGGCGTACTGGTGGGAGCAATCGGCCCTGGTCTGATTGTCTGGGTCTGGGCCGACGAACGAATCAACACGACGTGGCGTCTCGCAGGCACATTCATGGGACTGGTCATTGCCACTTTGGGATATATCTACCCGGTCGTACGATTCCTTCAGCGAACCTATGCGAACTCGAGCGACGCAGCCAACCAGACGAGCCAGACGATTCGCCGTATGCTACTCGGAGCCTGCTTAAGCGGAATCGCACTGATTGGCACCTGGGGATCCACACAGTGGGCCATGTCCTGGGCCGGTCAATTAACTCAGAACGTCAAACCAGTCGACGCGACAGGAACACCAGCGGCTGATGAGCGGGCGATGGCTGCAACCGCGGCGAAGCCGTCGTGGATTCATGAGACCATTACTCGAAACCCCCGTGAATACACGCAGATTGTCACTGCGGTGGGGGCGATCATCGGTACAATCCTGGCTGCCATGCTGGGCGACTGGGTCGGTCGCCGCATCGCGTACTGTGCTCTGTGCTTCGTGTCGATGGCATCCGTGCTCTGGTTCTACCAGTTTCATTCTCAATTCGACGCCGAGTTTCTCTTTGCGGCGTTCCTGCTGGGAACGTTTACAGCCTCATTCTATGGATGGTTGCCACTGTATCTTCCAGAACTTTACACAACGAATGTACGAGCGACGGGACAGGGCTTCAGCTTCAATTTTGGCCGTATCCTCGCAGCCATCGGCACACTTCAGATTGGTTCGCTGCTGGCGTTTGTGAATCGCTACGAAACGTTTGCCGGGTTGAAAGGTGGATATCCGGTCGCCTGCAGTGTGGTCTGCTTCGTCTACGTGATTGGGATGATCTTGATCTGGGTGGCGCCAGAAACCAAGGGGAAAGCACTGCCCGAATAAACCACAGACAAGTCAGTCGATCACTCCTGCAGCACACCCATGGAAGACGGGTCGCTCGTGTCTGCGGCGCTGGCGAATACAGGCGGAACTCACCAATCTACAAGCAATTGCACCGCCGAATAACGGTCTTTGGACAGAATGGGCCACACTAAGACAAACCGCCTGACACAGCAAATTGCGCCACTTCTACCTTAACAAGATGACAGCACAAACTAGATTCTTGTCACTCATACGTCATGACTTATCTAATATTTAGAACATGACCCGTAATCATACTTGCGTAAGAGAGCTAGCGACCGCTAAGACTCGCAAACCGATGAGCTTCCTGGCATGATGGCTTGCGAGTTTTGAGCGAAGTGACCCGCACGCACCAGCTCTGCGGATTCATGCTGCGAAGCATCCCCAAGCCTTGGGGCAGACAGTTTGGCGATGAGCACGAAGATGGAAAATAGAGATCACCTGGCAGACGACGCGGCCGCCACAGAAAAGCCCGCATCATCCGCAGCAGCCCCCGCGACACCAGCGGGAACCTCGGACAGGAACGATGCTTCTGAACTGAAAAACTACGACCCAATCCCGGATCATCGGCTCTATGTGCCTGACAATGAGGACTGGAAAGCCGAGATTAAGAGAGATTCAGAAAAGGTGTATTGCTACTCGAAACACCCCGGGCAAGACTGGTTCCACCTGATCCTGAACGGCGAGATCTACGTTTCTCGACAGCACGAACGCTATTGTTTGCGTTGTGCGCTCAGGATGGGGTTCCTTACGGATGACCGCCTCTTCTGGCAAAATCGGGTGTCCAGAAGGTCAAAGCGATCTCTCTAGAAGCGTCCGTTTTGACTACTTCAGTTGTACCGCCTGAACCTGCTTGATCGCTTCGATCGCAGCTTCCGCACTGCTGAACTCGCTCAGGAACTTTGCGGTGGCCTGCAGCGCTGCAAAATCAATCGATGAACGAACGGTGGTGGTGGCGCCGCCCAGTGACTTGCGCTTGGCGATTCGCTTGCCGCGACCGGTGGAGTTGATACCGAGCTTTTTGCGACCGGTGTAGAAAGCAACCGAGAAGCTGTTCTTGTTAATCTTGGCGGAAGGATACTTAGCAAGAATGGCGTCGATCGCTTCTTTGCTGCTGAGCGAAGGGTTTTCCTTGAGTATGTCACGAATGGCTTCGGACATATTGAATTCTGAGTTGGCTTGTTTCTTGGCCATGGTTTTTCTCCGTTAAAGCTAGATTGGGGACTGGTAAAAGCTTTATAGAAGCAGGTGCTATGTTGAATGTCAAGTAACATCCAACATCTTGACGCTAAAGTGCTTACGAGACGCTAAAGTTCTGGTAGTGATGAGCAGCATTAATGTTCAATCTTGCGCTAGCGTAGACAACAATCAACCTTGCAGCCATAACATCTAACGAGCTCTCATCGACTTGGTAGCAGCCCTGCAGTTGTGGGGAATTTGCAACAGTCGACCAAGCCTCGAAGCCGATGGTCTGCCAGGCATGGCACCCTACTTTTCAAGGGCTTCGCGACACTTGGCGCCAAGTGGAACTCCCCCCACACCTGAGATCGCTGCGCAGGACTGTCACTTTCCATTGACAGGCTAAAGACGGAGATCACAACCCGATTCACCTGGATTATACAACGCGTGTCCAGTCCGCCAGTGAAGTGGCGAGTGGCATTCCGAAGTAAGTTGCCAGGTACGCTTCATGAGACTTCACGAGACGGATTCAGCAAGCGGTTTTCGCCGATCCGCAGGTCAGTTTTCACTGCAGCCGGCCGTAATCTTTCCTTCGGGGCAGGAAACACGCCCCGTTGGCTGGACCAATTGAGGCTGAGAACTTAAGATTCCCGACCAACGGAAACAATGCACGGAGAGGTGGCAGAGTGGCCGATTGCACCGGTCTTGAAAACCGGCATGTCCGTGAGGGCATCGTGGGTTCAAATCCCACCCTCTCCGCTCTGATTTCGAATATTCCACAGGCGACATTCGAGTATCGCAGCCTCATTAACTTGAGCTCTGCAGCAAGCCCGGTTGACTTTGAGGCACCTGGACGCGATCGTCCGTCTCAATCTCTCTTCTTACGCCATGGCCGGCTGCCATCACGTTGAAGACGCATTCTTCTGGGCTGCTTCCGCGACTCCACTTCAGTTCCTCACCCCAAACGGCGAGCTGCGGGAACAGCAGCGCGGCCCCCTGCGATCCTCAACGCCTTTGGACGGCACATTGCACGCGGTCAACACCACCACCAGGTGTCAAATCCCTCGCGATTCTACGGCGGAGAATAACAGCCACAGACTCGCCGAGTGCAGCCGCTTTGCCAGCCTACTCCATTGTGCCGGGATCCCCGAAAACAGGGATTGAATCACGGTAATGCCTGATATCGTTCAATCTTCATCGAACGTATTACCAACTGCCCGGCCGTCCGCATTTCCCAAGTAAAAAGCGAACGCACCTTTCACCCTAGCTGCTTGGCGGCGGCGAAGACGGCGCTGCAACCGTAAATTGATTAAGAACTCTGCATAATCCATGCCCGGCCGAGTATTGAGACCGAAAGGACTCCAAGCAATCGCGCACAGCGGCAGAGAACTGGCCAGAGGGTTATCCTACAATGGGAAACTTCTTGTGAATGATGTCACCCCGGCCGCTGCAAGAATACGTCAATCGGGGTGCCAGCAATCAGGGTCCAAACAGGTTTTGGGCTCGGTGATTTAGAAATCGACCTTGGCACGTACGCCTGCAATCACCGCTGTCTCTGCCCGCTCACGGAATGGCGACACAAGCTGGATATCCGGGGTCACATGGAACCACGGATTGACCTGATAGTTGTAATACAACTCAACCCCCTGTTCGTCCTGAAGTCGCAATACCCTGGGTGCGAGGTCCTTCAAGGACTCAGAAACTTCGACATAGTAGTAGCCGAAGCCACAACTGTCCTGAAGCCGCTGGGGAATAAGGCTGGTACCACTCAGCCCCACATTGAAAAATGTGGGAACAGGGTTCGGATTCGCATCAGAGACCCCAAAATTTCCGAAAACTCCCCAGACTTTACGTGGATCGCTGGGGGAGGTGTAGAGTGCCTGATCAAAGCCGTAAGTGAAACACCAGGACCCATGTTGCTTGCTGGCAATGAGCCCCAGACCGGCGATTGGATCAAAGTAAGGCGTTGGCTCCAGGTCTGAGTAACTTCCTGTACTGTACGTTCCTGCCACACCCTGATGTCCCGGCATTCCGAAGAACTGTGTGGGGACTTTGAGCTCTGCAAGCAACGTCACGCCGTTATCGAAAAGTGTATTGAATCCCGTTACGGTAGGCGTGTTATGAGTGTCGACAACGGCTGCGGAGAAGACCGGTTTGAGGTCTTTCAGCACTGCAAACCCAGCCCCATACGTCGAATAGGGGACTGTTCGGGCGTAAACAGGATTGAACATCATTGCGGTATTCATGAAGCCATTAAGAGCAGTCGCCCCCGTGATTGGCTGCACAAATGTATCAAACATATTCAATCGACCGCCATAGACCAAAAACGATTCACTAAGAAACTGAGTTAGCTTGAATTCGGTGAGTGCCGTTACGGATCCGTAAGCTTGCGGAACGTCGAGCATTAAGTTGGGTGGCATAAAAGTGCCACCGTATTTATCGATGGTTTCTCCGTAGCGGGATTCGCCGTGCAGCGTGACAAACGCCCCTTTCCATAGGCCCGCCTTTTCACCATCGATGTTTACGAAGTAGTCGTTACGCCCGCCGTAGCGGAAGACTTGATTGAGCCCTCCCGACGCAACTCCCTGGTAAAACTGTGTGGTGCTCAGATCCGCAGTAATCCCACTTTCGCGGAGTCGTGTCCGTGCTCCGGCCCACTCACCCGTCAGAGTTTTGCGCGAAAACAGAGGCCCTTCTAAAGGAGGGGTCCCGGCGGCTAACGCGCTTTCCGAGAGCAGTGGAACGAGCGCGTCGATCGGCACATAGTCGACATCGGGTTGCAGGTCGCCTTCGTCGGGATAAGGAGCACTCTTCGGCTCGATGATCACTTCGTCATCATACGGCTGATAGGCGAAGCTGATGGTGGATTCAATGGCCACGACCAGTGCGAGCCAGAATCCGAGTATTCGCGCGGGTTTTCCATAGAAGCATCGCATCGATCAGCGTCCCTGCTATCAATCAGGCACCATCCCTGTGCAGGGTCCGCCTATTCCGCGTACCGAATGCGAAGCCTGCGTCGCTGTCTATCGGAAATGATCGCCGAAGGATGTGAGGGTCCCTGTCTGATGAATCGGCATCAGGAGCGAGTCGAGCGCAATTTGCGGGTTATTCCGGAAATTCACATCGTGGCCACAACGAAATGATTCAAGATTGGCCGTACACGCCGTCAATTCGGCACAATCCCCCAAGGTCGCAACCCATCCCTGCAGTGAGCGGACGACTTGCACTAAGACGACGGGAAGCCGCACCACATGGCGAGGCTTCTCGTCCGCTTCTACGCCATTCATGCTCGAATCCAGACATGTTTTCCGAAGATCTGACTGCTGTCATGTCGAGGCGAGGAATACCACTGGATCAGGCATGATTCAGCCATGACTTGGCGGCATCCAGTTCCGAAACTTCAAAGTATTGGATTTTGGCCATCGTGAACGGCTTGCAAATGCGGGCCATCCATTTGTCCCAGGACTTCTCACCGACGATCGCGATTCGCTGGATTTTTGTGCAATGTGTCGTTGCGAACTGGATATCGTCCCACAATGCGGCTAGATCCCAACCCTGAAAATCCTGGAACTGAACGAGTAAATTCACTTTTCCTTCTTTGGCAATCTCGGCATCGACCAGGGGAACGAACGTCTTGTAATCCTCATCGTGCAGCTTGCCGCTGATTTTGAACCCGACCGTGTGTTCGGGAACCCCTGAAAGGATCTCGATCATCTGCTGTCCCTCCGCTCGCTGTCTGAGAGTTGTTCTAGGTCACCGTGTGTTATGTCACACCCGGTATTCACTCTAATCCTCTCGCAAGCGAGATTGCCACTCATTCGCTTGACCGGGACGAAGCGCGTACCGTTGGCGGACCGTCGAATTTCCCTCAACGATCGTGAAATATCCGCTTTCCCTCGCGTGTCGGTGTGTTCAATGCATTCAAGCAATTTGCCTCTTCATTCCCATTCACCTCAGCGCGGCGACTGCTTTTTCGAGGTTGCCGCAGGTCCAATCCCTGTTTTGCGACAGCAGAATCCAACGTGGCATCTGACCGGCCAACGCGGAACCGGGGGCAGCCGAGTTGTAAAACGTAATTTCCCATGTGCAGAAACAGCGGCGACCTTTACCCCGTATGGCAATTCAGACTCTAATTCACGGAAAATCGAGTTCACGGAACTTCGAGCGATCTGACGGCGGGTGGGATCCTGCCGTTCAGCCCGTGCCGAATTCGTCAGTGAGGATGGAATCGACATGTCGTATCGAACGTTGAAGCGTCTGCTGGGGGAAACAAGCCTCGAACGAAAGTGCCGCCTGCTCTTTGGTGGAGGCCTGCTGCTGCTGATCTCGGGAAGCTTTTATTTCTATTCCAAGCAGACCCAGAAAATCATTTCGCAACAGAACCTCGAGGTCGCGCGCAACCTGGTTCCCACCGCGATCGTGGCAAAGCATGCCGAGTATTTCGACCGCAAGTCGGCCGAACATCGCAACTTTGCCGTGATGGTTCGCGATCTGAAACCAGAGACTCAAAAAGAGCAAAGTTGGGCGTTACTGAAATCGTCTGACATCAGTGACGCTGCGTCACGCCCCATCGAAAAAGTGGACCATGAGGCGATTCAGCGACTCTCTCCGACCAACCCGAATGCGCTGAGTGAATGGCCAACGGAGGTCACTCTCGAAAAGGATATTCCTCAGTTCCTGTACTATGCCCCAGTCAAAGCGAAAACGTTCTGCCTGGATTGCCATGTCCAGCACAACCAGAACCCCAACCTCAAAGAGAACGATGTCTTGGGGATCGTCAAAATCTCGTACCCGCTCGCCAAGATCAATCGGGATATCAGTTGGAACAATGCTGTGCTGCTGGCCACGGCGATCATCACGACGGCCCTGGCGTGGTTCGCAACTTACGTCATTGTTCGCTACGTCATTGTAAAGCCGGTACTCCACCTGAAAGAGGTCAGCGACGCGATTACGAGAGGTGACCTGGAGCAACGTGCCGACATCCGCACTGGTGACGAATTTGAAGAACTGAGCCAGGCGTTCAATCGCATGTTGCGTCACCTGACGACAGTTCAGGAAGATTTACAGAAGCTCAATCGCGGCTTTGAACGGAAAGTCGATGAGCTGGCACAGGCGAACCTGAGACTCTTCGAGCTGAATAATCTGAAGAACGAATTTCTGGCAACGATGAGTCATGAGCTGAGAACTCCACTGAACTCAATTCTTGGATTCAGTGAAGTGCTGATGACGAACCCCGGAAATCTGAGTGAAAAGCAGCAGCGGTTCGTGGCTCACATCCTATCTTCAGGTCGCACGCTGCTCAGCCTGATCACCGACGTTCTCGATCTCGCCAAGATTGAAAGCGGCAAAATGGAACTGCACCCCGTCAACACGTCCGTTGTTGAACTGGTTGATCGTGTCGTCGGGGCCATGATGCCGATTGCTGAAAAGAAGAACCTGGATCTGAGCTGGGATATCGAACCCGATCTTCCCCCCGTTTTCCAGGACGTGGGCAAACTGCAGCAGATTCTGAACAACCTCCTGTCGAATGCGATCAAGTTCACGCCGGAAGGGGGCCGGGTTCGTGTCCGTGCTTCTCGCCAGGGAGACCGGCTGGTTCTGACCGTGGAAGACACGGGAATTGGAATTCCTCTGGAAGATCAGGAACGGATCTTCGAAAAATTCCGACAGGGATCCACCGTTGCGGGGGGCCATGACCCACTCACCCGCGAATTCGAAGGAACGGGGCTGGGGCTGTCCATCACCCGTGAACTTTCGAAACTGCTGGGCGGGGGTATCGGGCTGCAAAGTGAATTCGGTAAGGGAAGCCGCTTCACGGTCGTCGTACCGATGCAGTTGGTCGTTCCGACGGAGACTGACATGTCCCGCCCCTGGCTCACCACGGAAGCCATTGATCTGGCGATTGAACGACCGTCCGCGTTTGGGCGATCACGCGGAGCGAAACAGCCTGACGATTACCCAAAGCCCGTCACCATCGATGCAACTTCGCCGCGCCCCGGTCGCGGAACGATGTAGCTAATCGCCTGTTAAGTTCGTCCGACAATCTTTAGTCATTCTGGTTCGTGCAACTGACACCCTCTGATACGAATTCACCACTTACCACCAGGATCTCACCATGCGTCGCCTCTGCCTGATGCTGTTTCTCTGCCTGTCGAATCCACTACTTGCTTCAGACGACGATGGGTTCAAGCCTCTGTTCAACGGCCAGGATCTGACGGGCTGGGTCCCTGTGAATGTCGCCCCGTCCACATTCAGTGTCAAAGATGGCCTCATCGTGAGCACCGGGATCCCTACCGGCACCTTGCGCACCGAGAAAATGTACGAGAACTTCATCATCGAACTCGACTGGCGACACATGAAAGCGGGCGGAAACGCTGGTCTGTTCGTCTGGGCCGACCCGATCACGCATATCGGCGTCCCCTTCTCGCGCGGGGTCGAAGTACAGATTCTGGACGGGCATGAAACGGCTAACTACACCAGCCACGGCGATATCTTTCCGATTTGGGGAGCCCGCATGAAGCCGGACCGAATTCATCCGGGGGGCTGGGAACGATGCCTTCCCAGTGAAAAACGCTGCAAGCCGTCCCCTGAATGGAACCACTACCGGGTTACCTGCAATAACGGCACGATCAAGCTGGAAGTCAAAGGCAAGGAAGTCTCGGGGGGGACCGGCTGCACACCTCGTAAGGGTTATCTCTGCCTGGAATCCGAAGGCTCGGAGTGCCATTTCAAGAATGTCCGAATCAAGGAACTCCCTTCCACAAATCCAAAGCCCGAAGAAATTGCACTGGAAGCAACCGGATTCCAGTCACTCTATACGGGCCTTGACCTCACCGGTTGGAAGGCGACAGAAAAGCATCAGGGACACTGGGAGCCGTCGGACTGGAAATTGATCTACGACGGAAAGTCCGATGCGGAAGATCCCAGCCTGTGGACCGAGCAAGAGTTTGGCGATCTCGAGATGATCTGTGACTGGCGCTGGACTGGCACACCCGTGAAACGGAAATGGCCGAAGATCCTGCCCAGCGGACTCGAAGAGATCGGAACCGATGGCAAGCCGGTGGAAATCGAAGTCGATGACGCGGGAGACAGTGGGATCTACCTGCGAGGAAGCAGTAAAAGCCAGGTCAATATGTGGTGCCGTCCTTGCGGAAGCGGCGAAGTCTACGGCTATCGAACCGATGCGGCGCAGCCGGCGGAAGTTCGTTCTGGCGTCACACCGAAGATCGTCGCCGACAACCCCATCGGCGAATGGAATCGGTTCTACATTACGTTGCGAGGGGATCGCCTGACGGTGCGGCTGAACGGCAAACTCGTAATTGAGAACGCCCAGCTTCCCGGAATCGCGGAACGCGGCCCCCTGGCGCTGCAGCACCATGGAGACCCCATCGAATTCGCGAACATCTTTGTCCGCGAACTTTCCAAGTGAGCACCAATGCCACGGTGAGGTCACAACTGCGGTGAGATCCGAAGGGTTTTATCCCAGAGGAGCAGGTCCTCCGCTTACAGCGCGATGGACCTGCTCTACCTCGAGATCCCTGCTGAGCCTGCGAGTCAACCTCATTGACTGAGTCGCAGGCTTGGCGAAAACTTGCCCCCTCGGCCCCTCGCGTAAATTACCGCTTCACGCAGGGGGCGTTGATCCGGTGAACGTCTTCGGGTTAAACGGAATCCTGGTCTAGCCAGTTATCACCCGCGGAGATATCAACGACGAGCGGAACCCGCAATTGCATAGCGTGCTCCATCTCGTATCGAACCAGGTCGACTAATGAGGCGACATCCTCTTGCGGCGCCTCGAAGACCAGTTCGTCGTGAATCTGAAGTAGCATTCGTCCTCGATGCTGCTCTCGTTTCAACCGCGACTGAACCTGGATCATGGCCCGCTTAATCAAATCGGCGGCGGATCCCTGGATCACCGTATTGATGGCGGTCCGCTCGGGCATACTCATGTTCGCACCACGCACCGGACGAATCCCTTCGATCGCCCGCCGTCGGCCGAGAATGGTTTTCGCAAACCCGGTCGTGCGACATGATTCAATGGTCTCGTCGATAAATCGACGAACGCCGTCATAGGTCTCGAAGTAGTGGCCGATAAACGTTGCGGCAACAT
Organism: Schlesneria sphaerica; assembly: GCF_044336245.1. NCBI lineage: Bacteria > Pseudomonadati > Planctomycetota > Planctomycetia > Planctomycetales > Planctomycetaceae > Schlesneria > Schlesneria sphaerica. The sequence continues at coordinate 555,847 of NZ_CP172346.1, forward strand.
CTTTCTCGATTCCCAATACGGCCGCCAATCCGAACGGGCTTTGACCGTAGATCACGCCGAAGTTGACGGCCTTGGCCACGCGCCTCTGATCGGATGTGACTTCTTCCAGCGGGACTCCATAGACATCCGCAGCAACAGCCGAATGGATGTCAATGCCCTGCTCGAACGCTTTGATCAGCGCTTCGTCCAGGCTGAAATGGGCGAGCACCCGCAATTCGATTTGCGAGTAGTCCGCACAGACCAGCTTCCATCCCGGAGCCCCCGGAATAAAGGCACGCCGGATCTGGCGACCTTCGGACGTTCGAATCGGGATGTTTTGCAGATTCGGGTCACTGGAACTCAATCGCCCGGTGGCAGCCACGACCTGATTGAACGAACAATGAATGCGGCCCGTGACGGGGTGAATCAGTTCGGGAAGAGCGTCGAGATACGTTCCTTTCAACTTGGAAAGTTGCCGGTGCTCGGTGATCTTTGCGGGAAGGGGATGAATCAGTGCCAGTTCTTCCAGCACTTCCTGGTCGGTGCTGGGCCCTGTCTTGGTCTTCTTCCGCACAGGAAGCTGCAGCTCTTCGAACAGAACTTTTCGCAGTTGGATCGGCGAGTCGATATTAAATTCGTGCGTGGCGATTTCGTAGATTTCCTTGATCGTCTCTTTCAGACGTTCAGTGATGGCCTCGCTTTGCCGCTGAAGCTCCGCCGCATCCACGCGAATCCCCATCTGTTCCATCTCGGACAGAATTGAAATCAGCGGTCTTTCCAGATCCCAGTACAGATCGAACAGACCTTCTTTTTTCAATTGCTCTGTCAGAATGTCGGCAAGTCGCCAGGTGAGATCGGCATCCTCCGACGCATACTCAGCAACTTTATCGACGGGGATGTCGATCATATTCTTTTGCTGCTTGCCCGTTCCGATCAGATCCGAGATGGGAATCGAATCAATTCCTAAATACTTCGAGATCAGCACTTCCAGACTGTGCGAACGGGCCCCGGCGTCGAGCAGGTAATCCGCCACCATTGTGTCGACACCGATCTGCTCGGGCGCGACCTTCAGTTGGGCACGGCTCAGCACTGTCAGATCGTACTTCAGATTCTGATTGATGATCTCAACATCAGGGTTCGTGAAGATCGGGCGCAGCGCTTCAAGGGTTTGATCCGGATCGAGCAGTCGACTTTCTGCCGGACCGCGCACGGGAAGGTAATATCCAATTCCCGGGATCCAACTGAACGCCCAGCCGATGATTTCGGCACGCATCGAATCGATATGCGTTGTTTCCAGATCGACGCAAAAGCGGGAGACGCCACGCAGCAGTTCAAGAAATTTTTCGAATGTCTCGTTCGTGTCAATTATGTGCCACACGCGCGAGACAGGGTCAGGCCCACCACCCGGCACGAGTGGGTCGGGGATATCCGTCTCACTCGTTTCCAGGATTGCTTCGCCCGACTCCGGCAGTGGTTCTTCCGGCAGAGGCTCATCATCGTCGAAGAGAGACCGTTGTCCCTTCCCAGCGGGACTGGCCTTTCTGGAGGCCACTCCGGCGGATCCTCTATTCGGACTCACTTCCGGTTTCGCAGCGGGGGGAGCGAACTGAGCGACCTCATCGATCAGCCGACGGAAACCAAACCGGCGAAACATTTCCTGAAGCCGTCCGACATCCGGTGACAGTCGCTGGGCTGGATCCCAGGAAAAGTCGATGGGAAGTTGCTGGTTGAGGCGAACAAGTTGACGACTGAGATATGCCTGGTCCGCATACGTTTTCAGATTCTCGCGCAACTTCGCCCCGGCCGCCTTATCCGCATTGGCGAGAACATTCTCGAGCGTGCCAAATTCCTTGAGCATCCCAGCCGCTTTCTTAGGACCGACGAGCGGCACGCCGGGAACATTGTCGATCGCATCGCCCACAAGAGACTGAAAGTCGACCACCTGATCGGGGCGGATTCCCCAGTCGAGCAGCAGGCCTTCCTCATTCAGATAGCTGTTTTTGCGAATGTTGTAGAGCTGCACCTGCGGGCCAAGCAGCTGCCGTGCATCCTTGTCACTCGTCACAATCCGGACCTGGTGCCCCTGTTCCACGGCCTGTCGGGTTAGCGTCGCGATGACATCATCCGCTTCCCAGCCGGACATCTCGATCAGCGGAAGATTGAATGCCCGGATGACTTCCTTCAGCAGTTCAACCTGCGGGCGAAGGTCTTCCGGCATCTCCTTGCGGTTCGCTTTATACTGAGAATAGAGAGCGTCGCGTGTCCCGGGACCTGATGAGTCCATCGCGCAGATCAGCCATGCCGGCTGATGTACCTTCAACAGCGTGATGAGATCTCGACTGAAGCCGAATACGGCGTTCGTCGGCAATCCCGCCGGACTGGTCATCGGCGGGATTGCGTGAAACACCTGGAACATCAACGAGAACGTATCAATCAGGTAGACAGTACCGCTCATTCCTGACTCGCCAATCCCGCTTCCAGCGCGGCCGCGATTTTATCAACGTCATAAACACACCCCGCCCAGGTTCCTCCCCCGGCCCGCTGCAGCAATGCCCAGAGCCTTGTTTCCGGTGGCAGATTCGGATCAGCATGAAGTGGAAGTGTCGGCTGGCGTTCCGCCAGGATCATCCCCCCTTCTTCCGGGGTCACTTCACAGCCGTCGGTCCCGACGAAGTTGAGTGATCCGGTCAGATTGCGGGTGTCGATCTCGATCTGAATCAGGTCACCGTCCCGCAGCTTTCCAATCGGACCGCCGTCCAGCGCTTCCGGGCCGACATGACCGATACAGGCACCGGTCGAGACACCTGAGAACCGGGCATCCGTGATCAGGGCCACATGCTTCCCAAAGGGCAAATAACGGAGCGCCGAAGTGATCTGATATGTCTCTTCCATACCGCAGCCCATCGGACCACGGCACATCAGGACGATCACGTCCCCTTCCTTGATCGGGGCCAGATTTTCTGTGGGAACTCCCCCTGCACTTCGCAGTGCAGCAGCAGTTCCCTCTTTCGGTGTCCGCAGCGGGCGACCTTTGATCGCGGCAATGGCAGCACGTTCTGAGGTAAACACACGAGCCGGCCCTGTCTTGCGATAGACTCCGTCGGAATCGACCACGCTTTTGTCGATCGCGGTGCTCTTAATGACGGAGCCTTCAGGAGCAATGTTTCCCACCGGGAACGTGACAGTGCTCGTCAATCCATGCTCACGAGCGGCCTTGGGAGACATGACTACCGTGTCGGGATCAACCCCATCGCGAGCCACAAGGAGTTCGCGAAGACGAACACGCCGCTCGGAACGCTCCCACCATTCAAGTACGTCACCCAGCGACTTGCCGGCAACCGTCATTGCGTCGAGTTTGAGCAAGCCAAGTTCTCGCAAGTGGAGCATCACTTCAGGTACTCCACCCGCCAGGAAGAATCGCACCGTCGGATGGCCGACCGGACCATTCGGCAGGCAGTCAACCAGTCGCGGCACCTGCCGATTCAGTCGGATCCAGTCTTCGACGGTCGGCCGCTTGAGTTTGGCCTCGAAGGCGATCGCGGGAATATGCAGCAAGAGATTCGTTGAGCCACCGCAGGCTGCATGAACCACCATCGCGTTATGCAGTGCATCAGCAGTGAGAATATCACGCGTGGTTTTACCCATGCGTTCCATTTCAAAGACGGCACGTGCCGATCGACGCGCAATATCCAGCCAGATGGGCTGTCCCGAAGGTGACAATGCGGAGTGTGGCAGCGCCATCCCTAGTGCTTCGGCAACGACCTGGGCGGTGGCGGCGGTCCCCAGAAACTGACAGCCCCCTCCCGGTGAACCACAGGCGCGGCAACCCGCATCCGAAGCCTCTTCGAGGGTGATTTCACCATGTGAGAAACGGGCACCGATCGTCTGGACTTTCCCCGCATCTTCCCCCACCGCGGGAGGAAGCGTGACGCCGCCAGGGACGATGACACAGGGGAGCTGATCTTGCGCCGCCAGCGCGAGCATCATGGCGGGAAGCCCCTTATCACAGGTCGCAACCCCGATCACTCCCCGTCGCGTCGGCAATGAGCGGATCAACCGCTTCAATACAACTGCGGCATCGTTCCGGTAAGCCAGACTGTCCATCATGGCCACCGTTCCTTGTGAGCGTCCGTCGCACGGATCGCTGACATAGGCGGCAAAGGGCAGTGTCTCGAGCCGCTTCAGTTCTTCGGCAGCAGCCTGCATCAGCAGACCGACTTCGTAATGGCCAGTGTGATAGCCGAGTGCGATTGGCTTACCGTCTTCGCCGCGAATTCCCCCTTGCGTACTGAGAATCAGAAACTGCTTCCGCAGGAGTTCTGACGGATTCCAGCCCATCCCGGCATTCTGAGTCAGCCCGAACAGATCGCCGCTGGGTGAGTTCAGCAACATCTCTTCTGTCAGTGGAAGCGATCCCTGGGGACCTTCACCTGTCGTCACTACTTCCCACAATGTTGCGTCGGCTGAATCCAGCAGGGTGTCGAGCGAACCGGTCATATGCCCTGATTCCTGAATAATTTGTAAGGGTCTTCGGACGGCGAAAGGGTTGATTCAAGACAAACAGCCCGACGGATTCAAGCCGTCGGGCTGTGATCAATTGTTGCAGAAACCCGCCTGCATGTCAGGCGAGATTGTGCCGTAGAGGCATCTCACGCCAGACGAGACCTCAGGCCACAACGTGGGTTTCCCATGAGAAGAGGGTATCATCCATGGTCACGACCGTAACCATATCCTTGCGCCCTTCAGCGGCAGAGACTTCGTACCCGCTGGAGATCAGTTGTTTGGCGTGCTCCGATTCTTTGGCGAGCATCCGATCATCGGGAATTGCTCTCCACCAGTGCAGGTGGGGCCAGTCTCGTTGAACAGCCGCCAGGCATGTCATCAGCGTTCGGCCACCCGCGCCGGGCTTGAATCCAGCCCGAGTCGCGACTTGTGTGTAAGTCGCCAGTTTGTCCAGTCGTTTCAGTTCAAACAGCGCTTCCGCAACACCTTCAGCTCGAACAGACGCCACAATTATCTCCTCTTCTTACGCTGTTTGGACTTCGGAAGAACTCCGAAAAGCAGATGCTACCGGAGTTGAATGAATGTCCCCCAGCTAGCCCATTCTTGAAATAGAGTCGAGCAGCGAAATCTCTTACGAGGCCGCTTGCCGCCTGACTGTCTCACCATTAGTGTAAGACCAAGGTACTCGAATCGTGAAATCGGAACAACCCTTGATTCACTCTTCCCGGTACTCCCCGCAGTCGTCTCTCGCGCTGCGGAATTGCAAATTCTCTAGATCAGGCATTGGGAGATCCCCGTTTGAGTGAACCACAGCATCGGTGCGGCCACGACCATCACGATCATGAAACGTGCGGCCACGCTGCCCCCTCGAGCAAGCTCAACGACTACAGCAAGTTCGGCATTCAGTTCCAGTTCCCTTCCACCTGGAGCCTGGATGAGCAAGCCAGCGATGAAGAAGTGACCATCACTGTGCAAAGCCCCGGAACATCGTTCTGGACGGCCGTGATCTTCCCTTCCCGGCCCGATCCCGAGGAGGTGCTGAACACGGTCTCGGCCGCATTCGAACAGGACTACGAGGGAATCGATGTCGTCGATGTCGTGGGCAGCTTCTGCGGATTCCCCGCACTCGGACGTGATCTCGATTTCGAGTGCTACGACCTGATCAACTCGGCGTGCCTCAGGGCGTTCCAAACGAGTGACCAGACCATTCTGGTCCTTTACCAGGGAACGGATCACGAACTGGAACAGACTCGCAAAGTGCTGGAAGCCATCTCGCTGAGTATGCGCTCGACCGATGACGATGACCTCGAAGAAGAACTGGAATGACTGTCGAGCCCTGACTCGCACGTCTGACCGACATACTGATGCAAGCTGCCGTACAGTGATAACAAGGGGACAGCCAGGACGCTGAGTGTTCCCCTCCCGGATCCCACACCGCCAATCTCTTCACTCGATAAGCCGCCGGGTTTCGTCATCCAGTGAAATCAATTCCATCCCGGGAACCCCTCCGCTCTCGCCCGAGCTCGCAAATTCGCATCAGCGATATTTGATCTCGTTTTGACGAATCGCGCGCACTCGCTCTATAATCGCACACCACTCAAAACGACTCCTCCTCACTTTTCGCCCTGAATCAAGTTGCCACCGATCCGAGCAGGCTTCGCAGCGTGATCTCTGCACAGTCAGCTCGTGCATGTTGTGTTCTGTGAACTCAAGTCCAGTCATCGAATGGCAGAGGTTCTTCAACATGAGTAATGCCAAAGCCCAGGGACTCTGCAAACTGGCAAGCGACTGCCTGCAGCTCGAGCAGCTTAAACAGGCCAAAGAGCTTTACGACAAAGCGATTGAGGTCGACCCCGACTGCATTGATGCTCATGAAGGGATTGCGACAATTGCCTACCTCGAAGGGGACCTTGCCACCTCCGTAGACCGCTTCCTCAAGCTGACACTGCTGCAACCGCAGGAGGCACGTCACCTGACGAACCTGGGAGCAATCTACAATCGGATGAAGGAACATCAGAAAGCGGTCGAAGTTTTGAGCAAGGCCATTCAGAAAGATAAGCGTTGCGTCGAAGCCTACTTCAATCTGGGAATTGCACAGCGAAAGCAGAATAAGTTGCAGCTCGCGATTTCGGCCTATCGAGAAGCAACTCGATTGAATCCCAAGTTTGCTGAAGGGTATCAGAATCTCGCGAATCTCTATGTGGATTCCGGCAACCTCCCGATGGCCATCATCTACTTCAAGAAGGCTCTGGAAGTTCGCCCGGATTTCGACAAAGCCCGCGAAGGATTAAAGCGAGCCGAACGGGCATCGAACGCCGCAAAACATGACGAAAACCCCTTCGGTCGTCTGGTCAACGCCGAATCACGTCAATCGAATTCTCAAGTGACCATGATGCGAGAGCTTTCTGAAGCCGAACGCTACGACGACCGCCACGAAGTCAAGCATCTCGCGGAGGAGATCGAACGCTTGTCCAAAGGGTGTATCGAGTTCTTGAAACAAAAGCTCGAACCCGCCATCATCGAACTGCAGCGAACAATGGCAGATGGATCGCAGTCACAATCTGCACTGGCAGAGGTGTCGGAAGAGTTTCACACCGCAGTGAACCAGTGGATGGAACTCCGAAAAGCGGTCAAACGCAAAATCAATGAGCTTCGGGGACATGAAGAACTGATCAACGCCCCGGAAGTCAGCCTGTAATACTCGCTGGCGAGGCTCGGTTCGTCGGCCCGAGTCCAGTTCACGCTGGCACTTGATCTGCTGCTGTGCACTGCCCTGTGTCAGTGACCAATCATGGTCACTGACCGATCATTTTTTACTCGAGATAGAAAATCAAAGCATTCGCATGAAGGCCATCCGCATCGGAATTGTGACCGTATCTGATCGAGCCAGCCGGGGAGAATACGAAGACAAAGGTGGCCCTGCCATCCGCGAGTATCTCAGCAATGTGCTCACCAGCCCCTTCGAACATATCGACCGAGTCATTCCTGATGAACGACCTGTTATCGAAGAAACCCTGCGTGAACTGTGCACCCGTGAAAAGTGTTGTCTGGTGATCACCACCGGGGGAACCGGGCCCGCCCTGCGCGACGTGACTCCCGAAGCGACCGAGGCGGTCTGCGAAAAGATGATGCCGGGCTTTGGTGAGCTCATGCGCAAAGTGTCACTGGAAAAAGTTCCCACCGCGATCTTGTCGCGCCAGACAGCAGGCATCTGCGGCCAAGCTCTGATTGTCAACCTGCCGGGTCAGCCACGCGCGATTCAGGAATGCCTCGACGCCGTTTTTCCCGCGATTCCCTACTGTATCGATCTGCTGGAAGGCCCCTTTCTGACGACGGATGAAACACGTATCAAAGCCTTTCGCCCCAGGAAATGAGATCACATGCGCATTCCCATCCTTGTTCCCGATCTGCGCTGTGACAACGAGCCACTCTGCGTCAGTGGCTGGCTGGTGGACGAGGGGGACCTGATCCTGGCGGGCGACTTTATTGTCGAACTCAGAATCCCGGCAGTGACGTTTGACATCCTGTCAGAAATGTCGGGCCGGGTCGTCACGATCGAGAAGCTTGCAGATAGCCCGATCAAAACAGGCGACATCCTCGGCTGGCTGGACGATGGTATTGACGAGGTCGTCCCTGCTGAGCAGGAAGACAACGACACACCAGAGCAAGAATCGTAGTCTGCTTTTTCACACGGGGCGGTCGCCGGGGCCGTCCCAATTCCCATTCAGGTCTGCTCCTCTTCCGCGGCCCCTGTCCCTGATCGAACAGAATATTCCCCTAGAAAAGATCAATCAGCGGTTGTCCCTCTTCCAAGAGATGAAACGGACGTCCCTGGTTGTCGAACGCTTCGAGATTCTCGATCCCCATCGCGTGATAGACGGTTTTGGTCACATCCGCAGGCGTGACGGGTCGGCTGGCAGGATATTCTGCCAACCGGTCACTCGATCCGAATGTTTGACCACCTCGAATTCCCCCGCCAGCCAGGACATCGGTGAGGCAGTGAGTCCAGTGGTCGCGCCCAGCTCCTTTGACGCCTCCCGAGCGAGGATCGCCGATTTTCGGAGTTCGCCCCATCTCGCTGGTAACCATCAACAGGGTCTCATCCAATAGACCCCGATCAGCCAGATCCTCAATCAAAGCCGAGAATCCCCGGTCGAACTCGGGCAACAGTTCTTCTTTCAAGCAGCCGAAGTTATTGCCATGGGTGTCCCAACCACCGCCACTCAGACACTTCTTCGCTACGGCATCGTTCTCTTCCGACCAGAAGACCGTAACAAAGGGAACCCCTGCTTCCACCAGTCGGCGTGCCGCCAGTAGACTCATTCCATTCACGGTCTTGCCGTATCGCGCAATTGTCTCTGGCTTCTCGTGAGAAACGTCAAAGGCCCGGGTCGTTGCCGCGGACGACAACAGAGAGATCGCGCGCTGCTGCTGATCGTTCCAGGTATGCACACTGGCGAACTGATCCAGATCGCGCCGAGCGGCGTCCAGCCCCGACAATAAGCCATTCCGCTGGCTGAATCGATTGGAGGTCACACCGGTCGTCAGCGCCAGGTCCGGCGCCTGAAATTCCGTCGGATTGTCGTTTTTACCGTATACGAACAAGGGATCGAACTTCACTCCCAGCTTGGCACCGAACTGGCCGGGCCGCGTGTAAGGAGCCTGACTCGGCTTGTAAGGCAACGATACAGCATTCGGCAGGCCCGGCCTTTGCGGACGACGCGATGCGACCACACTTCCCATGTAAGGCCAGTCATCAGGATACGGAGTGCGATTATTCCCCTGAATCAGAAATGTCGGGTCCGGCACATGGCCAGTCAGATTGTGGTAGTACCCAGCGTGATGATCATTCGTGTTGACCGTCGCTCCCACGGAATTGATCAGAGCCAGATGGTGGGCCTGCTGCGCCAGCAGAGGAAGATGCTCACTCAACTGCACTCCGGGCGCCGACGTGGCAATCGGCTGGAAGGGGCCCCGATATTCCAGTGGAGCCTTGGGCTTCAAATCCCACATGTCCAGATGCGACGCCCCCCCGCACAGGAAAAACAGGATCGTCGACTTCGCAACTTTTCGGCCCGGCGAGGATGGCGTGGATGCTGCCGAAAGCGTCCGGCCGAACGAACTGACCGCCAGGCCCACGCTGGAAGCAACTAAAAAATCACGTCGTGAGTACTTCCGAAAAGATTGATGATTCATGGCTCTCTTCTATCGAACTCAATGTTTGTTGATCCCGGTTTGTTGATCCGGGTCACTCATCCCATAGCCTGTCGAGTTGCGGTTAATGCGAAACGTCCGTCGCCTCACCACTGCTCACACTCGATGCGGAATCGAGCGTAGATCGAATCTGAATACGGATCATTGATCGGGCCCGTTCGACATCCCGGTCCCGAATCGCGTTCAACAGCTCACGATGTTCCCAGCATACTCGCTCGGCCGCCGAAGGGGACAGATTGGTCGGTGGTGACTCTTGAAAGAACTGCACCAGAATCTGCTGCATACCGGCAATCATCCGGGACCCCGTCATCTCCAGAATCAGCGAATGAAATTTGATATCCAGCTCAACGGACTCCGGCGAGGCAGGATCCTTCAATACCGCCTGTTCGAGTTCGGCCTCGACTTCCGCCAGTCGTTCAATCTGTTCATCGGTCGCGTTACGGATCGCCAGTTCAATGGCTCCGACTTCCAAGGCGTAACGAAACTGTCCCAGGTCGTGCCAGTCTTCCGGTGACGTCACCAGTGAGGGAAGACTGTGCTGAAACAGGCTCAGTGGATCCGGCCGCCGGACGATCAGGCCTTTCCGTTTACGTCCTTCCAGGATCCCCAGCGCCTGCAGTCGGCTGACCGCTTCGCGCGTCACCGTGCGAGAGGCTTTATATTCATCAGCAAGCTGCGCTTCTGTCATAAAAAGCGCCCCCTCTTCCAACTGCTCGGACTGGATCCGCATCCGAATGATTCGAGCCAGTTCCCGGACTTGAGTTTCCGGCCGACTGGCCGATTCGTGACTCACCATCAATCGCTCTCTTCCAGGCCCTACGTCAAAAGACTTCAGTCGTCATATCAACATCCCTGACATCGGTGTGCCATCCTGCTTTCTTTGGTCGCCGCCAGTCTTGCCGAAAGCGACGCGAGCGAGGCTCGCGATCACAATCGGAGATCACCTATGACAGTCTTGCGAACCCGGAATGCCGCACGGAAACTCCCGCTTCCTGCAGTCTCCGGGTCACGTCACCACGCTCGATTGTTTCGGCCAGCTCCCCAAACACAGGTTCCAGTGCCGCAAAGTACGCCTCCAAATGCCGCTCTCGATGAGCGAAACTGGGGTAATAACCACCCCCGCAGAGGAAACCTCTGTCGAGCATTCTCGCCGTCAGTAACGTCCCCAGCCCCGCTGCCTGCTCGTGCTCAAATCCGACGTGCAGAAGTGCGGGATGCCCTGAGACCTTTACCGGGACTCCCGTTCGTTCCCCCAGCGACCGCCAGCCGTCCCGCACCAGACCTCCCATTCGCGTGGTATGGGAAGCGATGTCGACCCTTCTCAGTTTTTTGATCGTCGCCAGTGCCGCCGTCGGCCCGACTCCTTCAGTCCAATACGTACTGGAAATAAAGGACGTCTGAGCCGCGTCCATCACTTCGCGCCGGCCGATGATCGCCGCCATCGGGTGACCATTACCAATAGCCTTGGCAAATACGGCCAGATCAGGAAAGACTCCGTACTTCAGATGCGCGCCGCCCAGATGCATTCGCCATCCTGACGAGATTTCGTCGAAGACCAGCGCTGCCCCGCAGCGGTGACAAAGGTCTCGGACACCTTCCAGAAATCCGGGAGCGGGATCATGAGACCGCGTCGGTTCCATCACGACAGCGGCGAGCTGATCCCCATGCTTTCGGACCAGATCTTCGAGTTCATCCAGCCGGTTGTAAGTAAAGGGAAGAGCCGTCCCTGCGAGTCCCCTGGGGACACCATTCGGCGCAAGACCGGGCAAGAGGTGAGCCCCAAGTCCATCATTTGGCCCGCCTGGAGTGACGTTCGCGGCAAGGTACCAGTCTGACCAGCCGTGATAGCCACAGAATGCAATTTTGTCCCGGGAAGTTGCGGCGCGGGCAATTCGAACGGCAATCGCCATCGATTCGCCTCCCGAACGCGCATACCGAACCTGTTCCGCCCACGGGTGAAGCTCGACCAGCAGATCCGCCAGCTCCACTTCCTCGGCGGAATTGAGCGACGACATCGAACCCCGCGCAATCCGCTGCTGGACCGCTTGGGTGACATCAGGGTCGGCATAGCCCAGCAGGCACGCTCCGATTCCGGAGGTTGTCATGTCGATATACCGTCGCCCATCCAGATCGATGACTTCACAACCTTTCGCTTCACGGGCATAGGCGGGCCAACGACCGGGCGCAAACATCTCAGGCCGCTTGCTGAGCAACTGAGTTCCACCGGGGATCCTGAGCTTCGCCCGCTGATAGACCTCTTGTGTCTGCGACCCGGCTTCCCCAGAGATCGCCGAGGTATCGCCGCTGAACCGGATCTGGAACGCCGCTGCCGCATTCTTCCAGAAAAGATGCTCGATATCGTCGCGCGACCATTGAGCAATCTCGGCCGCGTGCTTAATCGAAAGGAGTTGTTCGTAGACCGCCAGGATTGGCCGACCGTCGCAATGGGGGAATTTGATATCGAGCTGATCTGTATCGACATACTGCCACGCACGCCCCAACGCCGCATACTGCCCGCGAAAGTAGGTCGCGTCGACCCCGTCAGAACCATAGAAAATCCGACGACGATCTTCACGTGTAAACAGCGTGATCATCGGACGGACATCCGTCACGGCTGATACGTCGTACCAGATGTTGGGCATCTCTCGCAGTTGCTCAATCGCCTTGCGAATTGGCCAGTACGTAAAACTGCGAGCGCAATGCGCTAAGATCCACTTCACCTTGGGATAGCGTCGGCAGGTGTACTCCTGCAGGTCCTTCAGGTTCTCCTCGTCCCCGCATCCATGGAACCGGGACAGGTGCATCGTCACCCACAGCCCCAGTTCGTTCGCCAATTCCAGTTGCTCATGTGGCAGAAATTCTTCAATGCGGCACTGCGCAATATCGCCGGTCACCGAAAACACGCGATATGGCTTCAGCCCGATGAACCCTTTTTCACGGATGTCCCGTTCAATCTGCTGGACCGAGCAGGAGGGAGTCACCAGTCGATTCATGCGAGAATTGGGGTCGAGATTGATTTGCTGGATGCACCATTCGTTGTGAGCGGCGACATCGATCCCGGCGATGGGGGTACCTAACGACAGGAAGTGAGTCTCGCGGCCGGGATATAGTCGCTCGGCCCACTGCTGCATCGTGGCCAGGTCCGTGTAGCCCCAAGCGTGCTTTTCGCGAATTGCCTCAGGCAAATGGACCGGGTTAAACAAATGCACGTGCGCGTCGAAAACACGGTCGGGAATAAAGTCTTGCAGCTCCTCGTCCCAGATCTCCTGATCGTGCTTCGAAAAGTCGGTCGGTTTGACTGCCATCGTCAGAGGCTCTCCGGATCACGTGCACCTTGTTTCCGACACTGTTTTGACTGCTAACCGCCTGTTTCTGACTGCTGAAGCCCGTTCATGCGGCTCCGTATTGACGCCCCGTCGCTGCGATGCACCAACGAAGAAATATACCTTTTATTCGCCGATTTCAGGATGAGAACACGTTCTTCGCCGCGAATCAGCGCGGTGACGGCACCACCTCTGAGTTGACAAATTGAAATTGACTCGCCCTGCTTGAACCGTCCCGGCACCAGATCGACCGATCAGTATATATACTATTTATTCAAGATTGCCAACGTGTGCTGACTCATCAGGAATCGGTCGCGTGAAAACTCACCGCAGGGATCCGCGTCAGTTTCGATAGAAGTCGATCCACGAAAGGTTGATCGATTTGTCGCTTCCCGCAAGTAGCCTCCGGGGAACAGCAATCTCGAAGTAGCCGTCTTTAAGAGGAATAACTTTTGTCGGCTGACCGTCTCGCCCCACCCCGCGGACTTCGATCCAGTTAGGGTTCTGGGGATCGAGCGGCTTCGACTCATCCTCACCCTGCCACACCCGGACAGAACCATCCTGGCTTGAGACAGCTCCGGTGAGCTTTACCTGGCCCACGGCTAATTGAAACCGTTCCAGTCCGCTCAAATGCAGACGGAACATTACGACGTCCGGCCACTTGTCATCGAGTCGGCTGAGGTTCACCTGACCAATCCCGTTGGGACTGCGAATTGAGAACACGACTTTGCCCGCATCGGACGTGACCTCTACGCGATCCTGTTCGCGTTTCGTCACAATCTTGTAGCGGGACGCAGGTTCTTCAGCGAATGACGCACCCCACACGAGTGGACTGACCAGCATCAGGAACAACGTTTGGCGAATTTGCATGCTCTTCTCTCGGCGGCACGTTCTGTCAAAACGGTCGTCGGCCGGTTCATTGCCGCAACAGTGCCTGACGAGTGCGCAGCCACGCCCACCGCTTATCGACCTCGCTGTCGCTGGCTTCTGACAAGTCGCCAACCAACAGGACTTCGTACCAGTCTCACACAATCATTTTGTCCGTCAAGTAAGTACGCTCAGCGGGCGTTGTCCGATAAAGTCTCCACTCGCAGCGGCGGCCGTGGCCCCCATTCAGGATCGAAGGAGACGGACAGAATGAAGCAATCCCTGACAGAAATGACAGAATCCGAAATTCGCGGGCTGTCCGTGCCGGTACAAGCACTCTGGCACGCCGCGAAAGGAGCGTGGGACCGGGCACACGAACTGGTTCAGGACGACGGGTCTTCAAATGCAGCCTGGGTCCACGCCTACCTGCACCGCGTGGAAGGAGACCTCGGCAATGCCCGGTACTGGTACCATCGGGCGGGAAAACCAGCCGTTACGGATATGTCACTGGACGACGAACTTCAGAGCCTGATCACCGCCCTCGCAGGCCAGTAGCTTCGCCATCGCCACAAAGCCTATTCCGACAGCCGTCCAGGTACTTGAGTGTTGAAGCGCGAGGAGCGGTTCCTATACTTGTGATGGTCTTCGGAACATCTTCAGGCACTTGCCTGTTCTCTTTATCGTTGTGGTGCTCATGCCCGCTGCCGACATCGTGATTCGTGGTGCCCGCGAGCACAATCTGCAAAACGTCAGTCTTACACTCCCCCGCAACAAACTGGTCGTCATGACGGGGGTGAGCGGTTCGGGAAAAAGTTCACTGGCATTCGATACGCTTTATGCCGAAGGACAACGCCGGTACGTCGAATCACTCTCGTCGTATGCCCGCCAGTTCCTCGGACAGATGCCCAAGCCGGACGTCGATTCCATCACCGGCCTGGCCCCTTCTATCTCAATCCAGCAAAAAGCCAGTGGTCGCAACCCACGCAGCACCGTCGGTACGATCACCGAAATCTACGATTATTTACGCGTCCTTTACGCACGCGTCGGAACCCCCAGTTGCTATCAGTGCGGCCGGGCAATTACCGCTCAGACACGGGACCACATCCTTGATAGTGTCCTGCGCCTCGAGGAAGGAACGAAATACCAGGTTCTGGCCCCCCTGGTGCAACGACAGAAAGGGGAGTTCAAGGACCTGTTCGTCGATCTGCTCAAGCGAGGATTTCTGCGCGCGCGTGTCGATGGCAAACTTGTCCAGTTGACCGACGATCTGCAGCTCGACAAGCAGATGAAACATACGATCGACGTTGTGATCGATCGACTGATCGCCGGAAAGACGCCTCGAGCCCGTGTCGCAGAGGCCATTGAAACGGCACTCAATCTGGCCGAGCGGAAACTGATTATCTCGCGCGAACCCGACATGGGCCTGCGCGAAGGCCCCCGCAGCTCCATCAGCGAAGCAACTTCCACCGATGCCGTCATCACGAAAAGCAGTTCCGCCAGCCGCAAGAAAGGACGGAGCGAGGCGACTGAAGAGGAACCGCCGGAAGATCCCCCTTCCCCGTTCGACCAGCTCTATTCCTGTGACTACGCCTGTACTCACTGTGGAATCAGCTACCAGCAGCCATCCCCTCAGTTGTTCAGCTTCAACAGTCCTCAGGGGATGTGCGCCGATTGCCAGGGGCTGGGGGTACGCTTTGACTTCGCGATCGACCAACTGATCCCGGACGACTCTCTTTCGATCCAGAAAGGGGCCATCGTTGTCCTGGGCAAACTCAGTGCCGTCGGGAAGTGGCGCAGACATATTTTGAAAGGGGTTGGGCGCGCAATTGAAGTTGATCTTGGGCTGGCTGAAGACAGCTTCTTCAAATCCAAATGGCGTGATTTGCCCGAAGCGGCAAAGCGATTGTTCCTGTTCGGAACCGGCAATCGAAATATCACCTTTACCTATAAGTCGGGCGGTAACACCTGGAAACGGGGCGGAACGTACGCGGGTTTCATCCCGGAACTTCTGGACGAATACCGCAAGACGCGCAATCCGATGCGGCGCGTGCAACTTGAAAAGTACATGCATGAGACAGGCTGTAACAGTTGCCAGGGACGACGACTGAATCCCGAGGCCAGCAGCTATCGCCTCACCTCCCGAAGTGCGTCCCTCGCGCGAACCGAACTTCGGACGCTGCGTGAGAAGCAGTTCGCGTCCCCCTCTGCTGCACAGGCGACACCAACTGCAACGTCCAAACGGAAAAAGCCTGCGCGAGAAAGTGAACTGACGGTAGCGACTGCCGTGGAAAGCTTGTCGCTACCCGAAGTCTGCTCACTCAGCACACTCGCCGCGTGGGAATTTTTCGGCGATCTGGAACTGTCGGAAACGGGTCAGTTTATTGCTGAGGAGGCCCTCAAGGAGATTCGCGGCCGGCTCAGCTTCCTGCTGCGATGCGGACTCGACTATCTCACGCTCGACCGGACCGCCCCGACCTTGTCTGGTGGGGAAACCCAGCGAATCCGGCTGGCCGGGCAGATCGGTTGCGGTTTGGTGGGGGTCGTCTACATCCTCGATGAACCGTCAATCGGCCTGCATCCTCGTGACAACGTGATGCTGCTGGACAGCCTGAAGGATCTGCGTGATCAGGGGAATACGGTGATCGTCGTCGAACACGATGACGAAACCATGAAGGCGGCTGACTACATCGTCGATTTCGGACCGGGCCCCGGCGTTCGTGGGGGTGAAATCGTTGCCCAGGGTTCTGTCGAAGACATTCGAAATTCAGAGCGAAGTGCGACCGGTGCCTTTCTGAGCGGTCGTCGTTCGATCGAGATTCCCAAGGTCCGCCGACCAGGCAATGGTCATGCGATCGAGATTCACGGAGCGACCCACCACAATCTCCGGAATGTCTCGGTGAAATTTCCCCTGGGGAAGTTCATCTGCGTGACCGGGGTCAGCGGTTCCGGAAAGAGCTCACTGGTCAATGACATTCTGTGGGAAGTCCTCAACCGCGATATTAATAAAGGAACCGGCAACCCGGGGTCCTACACCCAGGTGACGGGTCTTGAACAGATCGATAAGGCGATCGACATCGACCAGAGTCCGATCGGACGAACCCCCCGGTCCAATCCCGCGACGTACGTCAAACTGTTTGATCTGATCCGAGACCTCTACACGCAGTTGCCCGAATCGAAAGTTCGCGGTTTCAAGCCGGGACGGTTCTCATTCAACGTCCCGGGTGGACGCTGCGAGGCGTGTGAAGGGAATGGCGCCAACAAACTGGAAATGGATTTCCTCGCGGATATCTGGGTGACCTGCCCCGTCTGCCAGGGGAAACGGTTCAACAAAGAGACCCTGGAGGTTCGCTTCAAGGGAAAGAGCGTCAATGATGTCCTCGAAATGGACATTCAGCAGGGCCTTGAGCATTTCGAAAACCATCCCAAACTCGTGAAGTCGCTCCAGACGCTTCACGATGTGGGCATGGACTACATGAAGCTCGGTCAGCCGTCGCCAACACTGTCCGGTGGCGAAGCACAGCGAGTCAAACTGGCGAAAGAGCTGAGTAAACGCTCGACAGGCAAGACGGTCTACATTCTGGATGAACCGACGACCGGACTGCACTTCGTCGACATTGAACACCTGCTGCGAGTGCTTCACGGCTTCGTCGAGGCGGGGAATACCGTCATTGTCGTCGAACACAATCTCGACGTGATCAAAACGGCCGACTGGGTCATTGACCTTGGCCCCGAAGGGGGTTCCGGTGGTGGACGAATTCTGGCCGAAGGAACGCCTGAAGAGGTAATGAACTGCGAGGAATCTCACACAGGACGAGCACTGAAAACAGTGCCGGGCATGGTTCCTGCTTCGACGCCCCGCGGTAAGAAGAAGGTTTCAAAGGTCAACGCAAACAAGGAGGAAGTGACTGCCCTCGCCCCTTACTCAGCACTGGCCGCCGGTGCACCCCGGTGGCAGACGTCGGTTGCGCTCAGCGAGGCACCCGATGGTGCAGACACGTCGATCGTCGTTCGTGGTGCTGCGCAGCACAACCTTCAACACCTTGACCTGAAGATTCCGCGAGACCAGATGAGTGTTTTCTGCGGTCCGAGTGGATCGGGAAAAAGTTCTCTGGCCATGGACACCCTCTACGCCGAGGGACAACGCCGGTACGTCGAATCTCTGTCCTCTTACGCGCGCCAGTTCCTGGGTCAGATGCCCAAGCCGCGCGTCGAACACATTCACGGACTGCAACCCTCGATTGCCATCGAACAGAAGACGGTCGGCAATACACCCCGTTCGACTGTCGGGACTGTCACGGAGATCTACGACTATCTCCGTATTCTATACGCGCGTCTCGGAACGCAGTTCTGCCCGGACTGCGGCATCGCCGTGAAGTCGCAAACTGTCGATGATGTCATCGAGCGACTGCTCGAGACCGTCCCCGCCGATGACGCTTCCTCAACAGACGGGCAGACCGCGCCCGCTGCCAGTAAGGGAACACGAGTTCTGATTCTTGCTCCGCAGGAAGTCACCGTCGGCCAGCAATACTCCAAGCTGTGGGAACGTCTTGCCGAACAAGGTTATCGTCGCGTTCGCATCGACGGCGTCACGCATGCACTCGATTCGGTCCCCGAAATTGACCGCAAACGGAAGCACAACGTCGAAATCGTGGTCGATCGCATTACGCTTTCACGCGCGGGCCGGTCCCGTCTGGCGGAATCGGTCGAACTGGCGTTCGACATCGGTAAGGGCCTGATCCGCGTCGCATTCGTCGATGAAGACCGCGATGAGAAAAAGTGGAAAGTGCAGCCATTCAGCCTCTTCCGCGCTTGTGAATCGTGCGGGCGGGGATTCGAGGAACTGGCACCTCATAACTTTTCGTTTAATAGCCCCCTCGGCTGGTGCCATTCCTGTGAAGGGATCGGCGTTCAGCAAGGGACGAATCTGGGAGCACTGATTTCGGACCAGACCCGGTCCCTGGCACAAGGATCGGTCAGTGCCTGGCCCGATCCCGCGAAATCTCCCCTGTTCCGACAGATGCTGGCCTCGATGGCAAAAGAATGCGACATCCCGCTGGATGTCCCTTTCTCGCAACTCGATGCCGCCCAGCAGCGAGCCGTCCTGTTCGGTACCGGCGACACCTGGATTCCATTGTCACTCGGTTCGCCCGATCAGGCCTCGACCGTAAAGAAAGGAGCCAAGGACAAGTCGCCCCGTGGAACCCTTCGTTTTCAATACAAGGGTCTCTATCCCGCAATCGAGCAGGCAGCGAGTCTATCTTACGAATACCGTATGAAATTCTTCGAACTCGTCGGAGAAGTCCCCTGTGCCGCCTGCCAGGGAAGTCGCCTGCGAGATGACGCCAGCGCGGTGAAACTGATGACCCCGCGCAAGGGGATCGCCGCCGATGTGCCCCCCGCCGATTCCCGGACGAGCCATTCGCATCTTGACGGAAACGTGGGCAAGACACTGAAACAACTTTGCGATCTCCCTCTGCGCGAGACCCTCGAGTACCTGAACAATCTCAACCTGACTCCTTCGCAGAAGAGAATCGCGGGTGACCTGCTGGACGAAGCCACGTCCCGGCTGAAGTTTCTCGTCGATGTCGGGCTTCACTACCTCACTCTGGGAAGAACTCTCCCCACACTCTCCGGCGGAGAAACCCAGCGGATTCGCCTGGCGGGTCAGATCGGTCGCGCCCTGACCGGCGTCCTGTACGTCCTCGACGAACCCACCATCGGGCTGCACCCCAGCGACAACGGTCGCCTGCTCTCGGCACTCATCAAGCTGCGAGATCTCGGCAATACAGTGGTGATGGTCGAGCATGATCGCGAAGTGATCCAAGCCGCGGACCGCCTTTACGACTTCGGCCCGGGTGCCGGACGCTTCGGGGGTACGGTCACCGCCCAGGGGTCTCCTGCGGAAATCAATCAGAGCGAACTCTCGCTAACCGGCAAATTCCTTTCGGGTCGCGAAGAGATCAAAATTCCGCTCGAACGCCGCATGCAGCGAATTGGGGCAACCTCCACCGAGACACCACAAACAGGTCCGGCACCGAAAAAGTCCCGGAAAAAAGCGTCGAAAAGCGCGGCCGCCCCCCCTGCGGAAACGTTGTCCGTCGTCGCTTCGCCCCAAAGCGGTCGCCCCGGCAGTATTCACGACACCTATCAGGTCCCACCCGGTGGGGGCTGGCTGGAACTGCTGGGTGCTCGTCAGCACAATCTCCGCAACGTCGATCTGCGGATTCCGTTGGGAACCCTGACCGCAGTGACCGGCGTGAGCGGCAGTGGCAAGAGCTCCCTGATCGATGATACGCTTGCCCGCGCCATCTCACGAAAGCTCAATCGAGCCACGGCGCAGGCGGGTCCCTATGACGAACTGAACGGACTTGAATTTCTCAGTAAGATCATCGTGGTTGACCAGCAACCGCTTGGAACCACCCCGGCATCCAACCCCGCGACTTACACAGGTGTCTTCGAACACATTCGTGAACTCTTCTCGCGACTGCCCGAAGCCAAGGTCCGTGGCTACAGTGCGACACGCTTCAGCTTCAACAGAACGGGTGGCCGCTGCGAGACCTGCGAGGGGAACGGTCAGAAACTGATCGAAATGCACTTCCTTCCCGATGTCTGGGTGGAGTGTGATACCTGCCGGGGTAAGCGCTATAACGCCGAAACGCTTGCGGTGACCTATCGCGGCAAAAGCATCGCCGACGTGCTGGAAATGTCGATCGGGCAGGCATTGGAACTGTTCAGCAACATTCCCAAAATTCGCGGCCCGCTGTCCGTCCTGGCCGCGATCGGACTCGACTATCTTACGCTGGGACAGCCCGCCCCGACCTTGTCCGGCGGCGAAGCACAGCGCGTGAAACTGGCGGCAGAACTGTCTCGCCCCCAATCGGGCAAGACCCTGTATTTACTTGATGAACCGACGACAGGTCTTCACTTCGACGACATCCGCAAACTGCTCAAGATTCTCAACAGCCTCGTCGACGCGGGAAATACGGTCGTTGTCATTGAGCATAACCTCGATGTCATTAAAACCGTCGACTGGATCGTCGATATCGGACCGCAAGCCGGAGCCGAAGGGGGCTGGATCGTCGCGGAAGGGACTCCCGAAGACGTCGTCCAGCAGGCAGGCGAATTCGCCCATGCAGCGTCGTCCGCTACCACCAACGGTTCATCGACCCGGACCGCACATCGCAGCTTTACGGGCGAGGTTCTGGCCGGCGTGCTGGCAGAAGGGGGACGAGGCCACCGAGAGACGTTCGACGCGGAAGCCGCTCGGAAGAAACAGTCGGGCGATCTCGACCCATCCAAAATTGGTGCCGATGCCAGGATGCCATGGGAGGTCGACGGCCTCAAGTGGCATACCGTGGATGGCCTGGCCAATAATGGGCGACCGCGTCGCTGGAAAGGAAGCATCCTCGCCAGCCTGATCCAGACAATCGAGGCAACAGACGAGTTCAGTCCGCCTGACTGGAAAGAACGAAGCACCGTTGAGATCGCTGCCAAAACGCGTAGCTTCGGCTGGTTCCTGCACGCTTATACCGGTGATGAATGGCTGCTGACGCTGAAGTTCCGACTGCCGAAACGAACCTTCGTCCAGGAAACGCTTGCCGCAGAACTGGCCCTGAAAGATGTCAACGATCTGGACGACATTCCGGTCTATAACCGTCAGCCACGTGTGCGGATCAGGCCTTCGACCAACGGTCCATTCGAAGACATTACGATCTCGATTGTTGCTCCGGAAGACACACAAAGTCCCGCGTTCAAACGATTCCTGTCGAAAGCCATCGAGGCCTTCGTCAGTCGTGCGCGCCCCGAAGCGCTCAATCTCGAAGACCTGACCCCCTGGAAAAAACTGGGCCGAAAGTGGCACCTGATGCGCAAGGGCTTCCTGCAGGGAACCATCGAATGGGAACCGGCCGTACTGGAAGACATGGCGGCGCTTCTTGAGAAACTGCTGCCGTTTGTCGAAGTCGATTGGACGAACAAGGTCGTCGTGCACTACACCCGCGGCAAGACCCCGATCGTCAGTCTGGTGACCAAGCGGCCCGCCGCTCTGGAATGCATGATCTATGTTCCGGCGGGCTCGGTTCAGTTAGGACAGATCACGGGATTCGGCATTGATCCGGAAGTCGCCCCACGCGACAAAGCGGGCCTAGACGCAGTCAAACTGCGGTTCACCCGGCGCGAACACGTGAACTCGAAACCATTCCAGAAGTTCCTGAAGGATCTCTGGTCGAATTCTCAGGCTGAATCCTGACGCAGCCCTGACGTGAACGTGCGGCGTGCGATTTCTGACCGCCAGTCCGGTATGATCCCGACGTCGCATTGTTGCCCCGTCGGACCGGACCTGGCGTTGCGCCTTGCCGCGCTCACCGCACAAGTGCGCATCCCGGATGTCGGTCGGGCTCGTCTCCCAAGAGCAAATTTCGATGGCACGCTACTTTCATTTCAAAACCGCGGACGAACTGGTTCAGAAGGCGAAGGAACTGGGGAGCGATTTGCCCTCGTCTGCCGACTTCTCACCTCTCTTCGAACCGGCGACGGTCGGCCGGCTGCATGTCGGGAATCGGTTCTGCATCCAGCCGATGGAAGGGTGTGACGGGACACTCGACGGAGCCCCTGACGAACTGACCTACCGTCGCTATCGCCGGTTCGGCGGTGGGGGCGCGAAGCTGATCTGGGGCGAGGCGACAGCCATCGCAGAAGATGCCCGAATGAATCCCCGCCAGCTCTGGCTGCATGAAGGGAGCGCCAGTGCGATTGAGCAGATGCTGGACGGCTGTCGCGCTGCTCACCGTGACGTCTATGGTTCCGACAGCGGCCTGGTGATCGGACTCCAACTGACGCATTCAGGACGATACTGCTTTCGTCGTCCACAGATCGCCATGCACGATCCGTTGCTCGATCCGTTCACCCTGGACAAATCGACCGGCAAAACGATTGACGCCTCGTTCCCGCTGCTCAGTGATGATGATCTGAAGCGAATCGAAGACCAGTACCTCGTTGCGGCGAAACTGGCTGCCCGAATCGGCTGTGACTTCATCGATATCAAACAATGCCATCGATACCTGCTGTCGGAATTGCTCGCCGCGACCAACCGGCCAGGCGAATACGGCGGTAGCCTCGAGAATCGAACCCGGCTGGTACGGAACATCATCCGACGTTGCCGGGATGAAGTTCCTTCCATCGAAATCGGGTCACGCATCGGTGTCTACGATGGCATCCCCTATCGCAAAGATGCTGACGGCGTAGGCATCCCTGTCCCTCATACAGGGCCCCTAATGACGAGTTTCGGCGTTGATCCACACGATCACACCCGCTGGAAACCGGATGAGCCCCTGCAGGTGGCACGCTGGCTCGCGGAAGAGGGCGTTTCACTGCTCAATGTCACTATGGGAAATCCTTATGCGAACCCACATGTCCTCCGTCCTGCGGACTATCCGCCGATGGATGGGTATCTCGCTCCCGAACACCCATTAATCGGCGTTTTACGCCACTTTGAGGCCACGGCCCTGATCCAGCGTTCGCTACCCCACGTTTACGTTGTGGGAAGTGCATATAGTTGGTTGCAGGAGCTCGCGATTCATATTGCTGCCGGAAACGTGACGCAGAAACGTTGTTCGTTTGTCGGTTTGGGGCGGGCAACGCTCTCACAACCCGACTTCGTACAGCAACTTGAGACGCATGGACGGCTGAGTCGTAAGACCACCTGCCGCACCTTTTCGTACTGTACAAACATGATGAGAACGAAAGATCACCCGCTGGGTCAGTCTCCGACAGGTTGTCCTCCGTTCGACAAAGAGACCTACGGGCCGATCTGGAAAAACATTCTCGAGAAGAAAAAGGGCACGTAATTTTCATAGACGAGAGAGAAGTCTGTCAAAATTCATCGATCAACCAAACTTTTCCGACGAATATTTCAGGAACGATTTTGCGGTAAGAATGCCCAAAGCCACCTTGCACACCCGAACAGATCAACCTATTTTTGTGTGATCGCACGGATGCGAAGGCCGTGAAATTCTTCATGATTTTTTCTAAGGAGCTGGACTTCATGATGAGGCTTCAACTCAGCCACTCGTGGCACATTCGTCGACACGGTTACTGTGCACTCGTAACTCTGCTGTTTCTCAGCGTGTTCACTACCATGTCCTCACAGTCGCACGCCGCCGATTTCCAGACGGAAAACGATCCCCTGTATACGAAGTCCGGGTCGCTCGTCATCTGTGGTGGTGGGGTTCTGCCCCATACGCTCCTCGACCGCTTCATCGAGCTCGGGGGTGGTCCTGACGCCCATGTCGTGATTATCCCCTCAGCCAGCGTGATCGCCGATACCGACATTCACGCACGCATGTCAGGCTGGTACGACCGGCTTGCCGATAATGGCTTCGCATCTCTCCAGATTCTGCACACTCGTTCACGAATGGAAGCAGATGATGAAAATTTCTCCCAGATTCTCGATCTTGCCACCGCCGTCTGGTTCATCGGGGGAAATCAGAACTGGCTGGCGCAGACTTACGTCGGTACCCGCACCGAAGAACGGTTGCACAATGTTTTAGCACGCGGTGGCGTAATTGGTGGCACTTCCGCAGGAGCCGCGATTATGTCGCGGAGCATGATTGCCGACGGGAAAGTCGAGCCACTGCTCTCTTCGGGACTCGGGTTCCTGCCCGGAACCATCGTCGATCAGCACTTCAAGAAGAGAAACCGCCAGGAGCGACTCATGCGCGCCCTGCAGTTGCGTCCCGGTATGGTTGGCTTCGGCATTGACGAAGGAACAGCCCTGATCGTGCAGGGGCGGTCGCTGGAAGTCATCGGCGAATCCGACGTCTCGATCTGCCTGTCCCCTTCCACAAAACGGCCTGCCCGTATCGAGTCACTGACTCCCGGACATAAGGCCGACCTGATCGCGCTGAAGCGTGCCGCAAACTCACGTGTCGATACGCTCATCGCGTCAACCGACCGTCACGTCCCCGATGTTCAGAACGGAACCCTGGTGATCGCTGGGGGTGGCCCCACCCCGAAAGAAGTCATCGACTCATTCCTGGAAGCGGCGGGAGGAATCGAAGCCCCGATCGTCGTCGTCTCGAATGCCTTGGGTGACTATCCTCCCGAGCAGCGCGAAGTCTGCGGCTGGCTACAGGACGCAGGTGCCAGAAACGTCACCATGCTGCACGCAAGAAGTGGCGAAGAACTCTCAAGCCCCAGCCTGATTGCTCTGCTGAAAGCCGCTCGCGGAGTCTGGTTCACCGGTGGCCGACAGTGGCGATTGGTGGATGCCTACATGGACACCAATGTCGAGGAACTGTTCCACGATGTTCTGCGTCGAGGTGGGGTCATCGGTGGAACCTCGGCCGGTGCGACGATTCAGGGTGAGTATCTCGTCCGCGGTAATCCACTCGGAAATGAAGAGATCATGTGCGAAGGCTACGACCGCGGGTTCGGTTTTCTCCCGGGAGTTGCCATCGACCAGCACTTCACCGAACGCAAACGGCATAACGAAATGGTGGAACTCAAGAAGACTCATCCCGAGCTGATCGGCCTGGGTGTTGACGAATCCACCGCACTCATCGTCCGAGGTTCTACGATGCAGGTGGTAGGGAAACATCAGGTCACCGTCTTCGACAGCCCCACGGACTCGTCAATCGAAACACCCGAATTCGCGATCCTGAAATCGGGCGATCGCTATGACCTGCGTCAGCATCGTCGCGTCGAAACAGCCCTTGCTGAGGCCGACACGCCCAAATAACTCAGCCACGTCCCCTTTCGGGAATCGTAAGAGGACTCCGGCCGCATCAGTTCCAGCGGCCGGCATCCACGCTGCTTGTCCCTCCCCCGGACAGGCAGCGTTTTTTATTCCCGCTCCCCGCCCGGAGCGTCGCGCGCAGCGGTCATCAATGCGCCGGAGCCGCCAGACGCAACAACCGTGACAGGTCCTGGCAGAGCGATTCCAGCACCAGCGGAACCGCCACGTTCTGATCCACATGGATCGCGGCCTCAACGCACCGTTCAATTAGCCCCCCGACGACCTCGACATCGTCTGACTGGGTCATCAGTCGATTCACAAACTGCGACACTTCGGCCGAAAATGGAACCGACTCGGTCGGCCCCTGGCCGATCTGCCACACCGCCATGCGAAAGAACTCGACGAGAAACCGAATCAGCCATTGGGCGTTGATCCGCTGCACTGATGTCTCGGAACTGATCTTGCCAATTCCCTCCAGCAGCGACTTTGCCAACCCTAATCCGCTGAAACTCACTTGCGCAAGTTGCCGATACAGCAGTGTTCGCAGCTCACGAAGCTCAGGCTCCAGCAGTTGCGTGGCCGTGGTGAGACTCCCTTCGCTCAGTGCGGCCGCAAAGTTGACGTCGTCGTCTGACTGAGCCAACTGCTGCTCGATCAGCATCGCACGGATATCCTCGGTTTCCAATGGCGAGAACCGCACAAGCTGGCATCGCGATCGGATCGTCGATAAGAGTGCATCCAGGTTCGACGCGATCAAAATGAGAATGGCCCGTTCAGGGGGCTCTTCAAGCGTCTTGAGAAACGCGTTCGCACTGGCATCGTTCATCGTGTCAGCGTCATCGACGATGGCGACCTTGCGAGACCCCGGAAGTGGCGCCAGAGAGAGATCGTGACATAACCCCTCCTGCCCTCGCCGCTCTTCAGGCCCCAGCAGCAAAGCAATCGGCAACTCTCGCTTACCTTCGGGACACCCGACGGCGAGGAAATCAGGATGAGCCCCCGCGAGGAATGGCTTGCAGCCCGCACATTGGCCACATGCTTCGAGCGGGTCCTCACCGGGATTCTGGCACAACAGTGCATGCGCCAGCAGTTGAGCAAACTTGCGTTTACCGATTCCCGAGGGACCGACGAAGAGATACGCCTGGGAAAGCCGGTTACGGCGAATCGTCCGGCGAAACATTTCTTTTTGTTCGGCATGCCCACGGAGCGGTGACCAGATCGACATTGACAATCCTGCAAGTTCAAAGTGAAAAGCAGTCGCATCGTATCGCAGACCACTTCTCCCCCGCTACCGCAGACAACAGTCCGGGATCACTCTTCCACTGCACCACGGAATCGTGGTTCGTTTGCGGCCTCACAGGCTTCTTGGCCGCTGATTCTCGGCTGCGCCGTAGCCTCGGTCAGCAACTGTCGGGACCGTCTGCGGCTCCCAATCCCCTGCGGAACGTTTACAGGCCGTCCGTATCGACCCGTCGTCACATCCCGCGGCTGCGCTGGAGGCCTGTGTGAACCCGGCGAACGATCGCTTCGAATTCCAGGCCCCGAGATGGCGCGAATCCTGTGTCAGCTCCAACGGGATTACGAAAGATTGATCTTTTCCGCCCTCTCGTCGTTGGCGGGCTTCGTGATCAGGGCTTCGATGTACCGACTGTACTCATCCTTCATCGGCAAGTCGAAGTTGCGTTTGATCCGTTGTCGCCGCACCGCGACTTCGTCCCCAGTCTTCCGATTTGTGGTCACCAGTTCGACCGACTCCCAGGAAAGTCCAACTCCTCGCTTTTGCCAGTTGGGAAGATCATTGAAGTTGATCCCTTGCTGGAAAAGAAATTCGTTCATCTGACCCACGGACAGTCCGTAACTTTTCGCGGTAGCGGCCCGCTGATCGAGCCCCTGCTTTCGACTCATCCAATAGCAGTGCGCACTCATCGCGTTGCGTGCCGCGTCCTCATTTCTCCAACGAAAGTAATCCACTACCAGGCCGATGTTGGGCAACTGCGAAATACGGCAGTCAAACGTCGCAACATTCCCGAGCAGCAGCGAGAACCGGGCGCTCGCTTCGCCTGCCAGCGTGGAATTAAACTTTCGCAACTTCCGTCCAAACTGCCGCTCATCGAGATCGAACAGCAATGAAATCTCGTCACTTTGCGTATAGGCATAGATCACCCGGAAGCCGCAGGTCATCAGCCCCTCAGCCGTCGTGACCATCAAATCTCGGAACCGTAGATCGAAGGGTGCCTCAAACTTGCAGATTTCCTTGGTCAGACGAGTGAAACTACGACCATCCAGGCGGGCGACCATGTGAACACCCGGTAGCACGCAATAATCGGCGACCGTTTCGTAGACCCGCATCTTCCGATCGAGGTCGTCAAACTTCATCTTGCCATTCCTCGACAACAAACTGTCCTGCATCAAGTCGGACGTAATACAGCTGATCGAACCCTTCTTCGAAACTCGGCAATTCCAACTTCTTTGCCGTCGAGCAGATCCCCAGGTCCGGCACTCGTTCTTCCGGACATCGATCGCGGTTTCGTTCCAGACAGCCATCGATGTGAGACTGAAAGTAAAATCCTACGAGGCGGAATCCGGCTTCCTTGATGGGGCGAATGAACCGGGCACGGTCTTCACGTGTGGGATTCGTGTTATCAATCACGAGCCGTTGCCCTGTCTGCAGACCAACCTGCAGGAACTGCCATTCCCGATTGCGGGTCTTGAGCAGGTCGAGGCTGATGCGGGCGTGGGTACGGAAGAATCGCTCTTTAAAGAACGACGATTTCCCCGAGGCCTGCAGACCGATGAATATCACGGCTTCCATGAACTGAGGCCCCAAAATGGGATCGCCCCCCTCCGACGACGGCGCCGGAAAGGGGCACCTGCTCGAACTTTCACCAACGTCACTCTTTGAAAAAAGTCGTGCCGGTTCACGCCGTCGAAAGCAGCCTGTTGTCAGGCAGCATTTCTTGAACCGCTTGCGGGAGCCACACGGGCAAAGGTCGTTTCTGCCCAGCTTTTCCTCCAGCAGCTTGTCACCGTGCACCACCCTCACGCCACGTTTGACCTGCTTTTCAGAAGGGAATCCCCGACGCCGCTTACTCATCGTCTCGAAAAAACACCTGATCATGAACGTCGTTTGTCAACATGCTGCACCTCCGGTTTGTCACGGACGAAAAGCCAATCGAACACCGCCACCGATGTCCACGACACCTCAAACGCCCAGCGTCGACACGGAGAGCCGCCGACAGGTTCGCAAAGTATTTTGTGATTGCAGAGCAACCCAGCAACGTAATCGATCAAGGCCGACCCATCCAGCGATGTGATGGATCCGGGCGACGCCATCTTCGGGACACCCGCGCTGCTATCCCCATGTGCCCTTTGGTACGGATTCATTCAAGCACCCGAGGCCGCTGGGAAAGCGGATCAAACCCTTTTCGCATTCGATCAATGAAACCTTTCGAATCGTCTGCCCCCAGCACTTTAATCACCGTCAGCGCTCGCCACCCGATCGTGGTTGGACCTGTGAGATCGATATAGGGCTCGTAGCCGACCGGGGGAGCTGTATTGGGCGCCCTTTGCACCAGCACATTCGCAAAGCGCGAAAGCAACCAGCGATGACCGTGGTATTCTGATGGAAAGTACATTTCAACGAGCGAATCATCGTTGTCGGTTGCCAGCAAGTCCTCAATCTGTACTTCCTCTCGGGTATCAAGCATCAGCCCCTCGAGTATTGGACGCAGGTCCACAATCGCTGCCGGACTGAACTCTCTACAGGCGAGCACGGCGTTTGTCCGAACCAGAACGTCGTCGTCGATCATGAGTCGGGTTAGCACGCCCTTCGCGGAGAGTTCGTCGGTGTTCCGGGTCGCGACCAGAAAACCGATCCGACGGGCTGCCGCCGAACGAACCAATTCAGAAATATCGACTGCCCCGATCGCCAGCTCATCTAACCGGGTTTCGGACAAAATGATCGCAGCCCGCATAGCGGCATCCGAATTCGCAACGCTTTTCAAGCTGTTTCGCCCCGCTTCCGGGATGCTCGGCAGATAATTGGCTGCCAGCAGAAGAGCAGTCTTACGTACCTCGACGTCCTCACATTCCGCCAGACGAAGTGCGCAGTCGAGCTGAGCAGGACCTGCGGTCATGAGAGTGGCGGCCACGATTGAATTCGCAAGCCTATCTTTGGACGAATGACAGTGGCCCATTTGAGCAATTTCAAACAACTGCGTCTGCGTCATCTGTACAGACCTGAGCTTGCCTTGCGTGGCAAAAAAACGAGTCCCCTGATCCGCCCGTTCTCTCTGATTTCCGCTTTGAGTCTTCGCATTTGACTCGCATCCAATCACGACACAAATAACGATAATGAGCGATCTGAGTTTCATTCGAGAATCAATCCGGCGTATGGCTCTCAATGGAAAGTCTCGCGCCTTGGAATCATGTCAGAGTCCGACGACAGATTTTCCTCTCCGGTTCAGCGTTTTTTAAAAACAGAGTCGAGAGAGTTTGTAAGACGCTGCTGCCACTCCCCGGCAGTGCCAGTGACATGAGGATGTTCTTTCAAAAACTCATTCCACTCTATCGATTCACTTAGAACTCCTATTTGTTCGATCTGAGTCGGTTCTGCCCCGGCAACGCGAAAGGTCTCCCGAATAATGTCCACGCTTGCTCCGAATTTTTCGGCGAGCAGCACGGCATCGTACAGATCCTTGCCCATCGGGTAGGAATCTGACGTAAGCCAAAGCAGTTTCCAGGCAAGCGACTGGTGAGGGCTCACTGCCAACAGTTCCACAGGCGGGAAATCACCAACTGACACGGCAGTGCTGAGTGGCTCAGAGGGAAACTCTTCTTGAAAAACGAAGTCCATCTGAACGGATCCGTTGTATTTGGAATTGGTATGATTCCACGGGACGACAATGCGGATCCCTGAGGCGCGTTCGTAAGTCCAGATATCTTCCATCACGTGCGAGTCTGGTGGGACCAGAATCTCGTCGCCGATCGACGCCCCCTCGATCCCCTCGAGGAGATCTGCGATCAGGCGTCGTGACTCTTTTCCGTGGGCTTTCCACTCGGCGGGAAGAACGACCCAATCCAGATCGCCGGGACGACGAGCCAGTTCCCCAAACCAACTCACCATCAAGGCACTGCCGCGCAGCATCAGGTGCGGGCTCCATCGAGACTGACGGACAACGCAGAGCATGTGCTGCAGGACTGCCAGGCGACTGGAATGCCAGATGTCCGCTTCAAGTCCAGATTCGAAGGCAGGTTCACCTGCCCGATGCGCAGTGAACTGCCTCAATGCCGGATCGAACACAATGGGCCGATTGAGCTCCGGGTTGGCAAGTTCGATACGGAGAGTGGCTGGGTGGGTCGGACGGTTTGGCTGCTTCGAGGAATTCTTCCTCCCCAGAAAGCGATTCAAGATTTCAAACAGTGACACGCGGCAGTCCTTTCAGGATCAGAGCCAGCCTGAGTCGACGGCCAGATTCGAGTCGAAGACGACATACTCTTGTTCCACTTCGGCAATACAGAATCCTGACTCCCGCAGTCGCTCCAGCAATTGGTTCAGTATCGAGCTGGCGTCGACGCGCCCCAGGCCAAAAACCCTCTGCGTCACGAATCGTTCCGCCGTCCCATCTGCACGTTGACGCCTGATGTTCTGGGAGAGTCGGGCACCACGTTCTGCCGCCCGCTGCCGCAGCAGATCCACAGCTTCGAAATCCGACAGCACAACTTTGATATGATGCTCGAAGTACTGAGTCAGGCGGTCGCACGCCTCCGATGTGCACTCAGGAACCTCGTCCCCTTCAATACCCGTTTCAACTTTCACCCGTACCACAGAGAGTCCCCACCGAGCAATCTCCTGCCCAACCTGCGCGGCGACACGAAGCTGCTCTTCAACGGCCCCCTGTCCCCAGAAAGTGATCATCGGCTGAGACGGTCGTTCCCCGCCTTCAAGTAAAATGTGGGTCCACTTCATCCGAGACCGAGCGGCCCAATCGCTCACCCTTTCTGCGACTTCAGGACTGCAGGCGTCGACAGTAATGTGTGTTTCGTAGCAATCCATGGATTAGGCTGTTCAGTTAACGCTTGCGCGCCTCTCTCAGAACGTTCCGCAGTCCTGCGAGGCTTGTTGAACAGGAAGACCGGCTTTCTAAATGTTGATCAACCGTTCAAATGTTACCAAGAATCCCCCGCGGAAGTTCTCATTCTCGCAGCCTAACGGCAAGCCAGTTATTCCTCGGAGGCCGATGTTTGCAGAGGCAGCTTTTCGTTCGGCGATGCCCCAGCTCAGCACTCTCTCTCAAATCAAAGGTGCATCCATTCAATGTGCCCATTGCCTGCTTCCGGCGCCTCGTTACGCATCGAATCCCACTACTGCCTGACACGCAGTGATGGGCCAGCACAGTGGCAGTGCGACGCGGTGACAACAGCAAAGAGCCCGGGATGACATGTATCGACCATTCCGGCTAGCGAAACGAACAACAGCTGCACTCCGGGACTCATTCGCTTGCTGCAATTCGATCTTCGCCGGGCGATGCTGAACGAGGAAATGCGGTGCCCCCTACGCCGCTCTCTACTGTAGAGTGTCGATCAGCTTCAGCAGTTGCTCGACGATTTTTTCTGATGAATCCAACTGAACGTTATTCGTGCCCAGCCAGGTTTCGTAGCCACCGACCGCATGCTGTGCAGGCGTGGGAAGGTAGCCATAGCCCCCATTTGCGAGCGAAATTGTGAACGTGGCCGGGAAGGGACTTTTTTCTTTGATCTCCAGGCCGATTTCTGCAAAGACTTCAAACGGGATCGAAGTGATCACCTGCTCGCCAATCCGAGCCGCCTGCAACCTGGCCGAAATCTCTTTCTGTCCATCCATCAGGCTTTTAATCCGGCGAGCATAGACACTTTCCAAACCGTGTCGCCCCGCTTCTCCTTCGGGGCGTGTAAGGACCGCTGCCACATGCCTGGCAAGTGCTTCATCAGGTTGACGGACCTGCAGAACGAGTTCCGTCTCGGCAAGTTTCAGCGGCACCCAGTCGTGCCACTGCAGCTTCTTCTCTTCGACGGCCGTTCGTTCGGCAAGTTGAGTTGCCACCTCCGTCATCTTTTCAAATGGTTGATATGCTTTCTTGTTTTTGCCCGAGAAGTCGACGTTATTCACATCGCCGCTTGTCCCATTGGAATACAGTCCCACAAATCCCGGAACGGGATTTCCTCCATTCAGCAACGTTCCAATCTGATCATTAAAAACCCCGAAGTAGTCCGCCGAGATGACTCCGCTGGGCACACCTCCCACGTAATGCAGCGAGTAGTTCGCAAGTAGAGAAAGCGGTGTTCCATCCAGTGTCCTGACACTGATAAAGGAAAACTGGGGATCCACCGGACCGGCTGGTCGAACCAGAGCCGCTGATCCGGCCGGAGGGTTCATGCGAACCTGATCTGTCCCTCCGATCGGATTCACCAGAAGCGCGGGATCCGAGACGTACCATCTTCGGTTATTGAGGTGAGATGACTCATCAAAGCTCCCCCAGGCAACCCGTACTGGCTGGACATGACTGCTCGCCTGTTTGACGGCCTCATAAATCCCATTGATGGCCCGCTGCTGGTAAACGTTAAAAAGGGCGTCGCTCTTGAGCATCCAGTCGCCTGAGGACGTTGCGGAATGCGTGTGCGTTGATGACATGATCAGTCCGACGGGGGGGATCTCGCCATCCTTCGCAATCAGGGCCCGTGCCGCGTCGAAAATCCCCCGTGGAACATGCACACTGTCGACGATCACAAATGCAAGTCGCGCCTCTCCATTGTCCAGCAGCAGACAACGCGCCGTGATGTCATCATGAATTTGCGTGGCCGGCGGCATTCCGAAATTGCCGACGATGAGCTCACCCATGTCCGGGTTGATGACGACGCGTGCCGCCCCCGCTTTCAGCTCTTTTCTGGCAGCGGCATCAGCACTGCCAAATGCGCCGAAAGTGAATTGTGAGAGAAGCAGACAGAACAGCAACCGGGCGTGTCTCATCGTGGTACTTTCTTTTGAAAGCGGGAACTTCAATCGTCTTCTGGTCAGTTCGCCATTTGAGCAACACAGTGTCGTGCCGATGGTACACGTCACGTCGTACGTTGAAAACCGGAGGAGTCGCACCGGCCTGTTCAACACAACGTGCGTCTCTACAGTGCTGGGTGGCCCCGGCGGCCGGATTTCAGGCTAACGGGTTGACTGAGCCGCAAGTAGTTGCCGTCGCAACTGACAACGATCAGAATTCCGCCGATGGCAACACCGACGAGTCGTCGTTTTTGGGGCGCAAACCAAAAATTACTGGCAAGGGACGCGGACGGCAGTGGTTGTCAGCCCCGCGTTCCGACAGCGGACCGCCCGCTAGATTCGGTCCAGCATGCCATGGCCCAGTCGCTCGGCCACTTCCAAGCGGTCACAGAGTTCCATGAGTTGATCCATCGTGCGACCAATTCTCATCCGGTTAATCGAACGGCAGACGTCTCCGATCAGCATTTCGAGTTCAAAGGGGGACATCGGAATCAATTCAATGTTTCTACTGGACTCCACTCGCTGCAGGGCCTTTGCGATCCCCTCAAATGGGTATCCGTGCCGCATCAGGAGTTTGCGTTCGCTGGGGGTCAGTTCGATATCGATGGTCTTCGGTTTCATTCCAGTTTAGCTTCAACAGGAAAATCGGGCTCAACGACAAGAAACGGGAGCGGCGTAGAGCATACCCCGGAGAACGTACCCGGGGGACAGAGCATACCTTCTCGACGCGAAAGAAACCTCACACGAGGCCGCGGAGTGACAACCAACCTCGGTGGAACTCGACACGAATCTATTGTGTTCCGTGTGACTGACTTTCCCCTTGACCCGGTCCAAAGCATGGAGAACGCTGTTCACATCGAAAACATGAAGTCTCCCCTTGGCTTCTTCCTGAATCACTGCGTTTTGCAGCGAGCTTAGCCTTGTCGTGGCAACGTCAGTACAGCGAGGTGCGACCTCACAGTTCGCGGGGGTATCAGACCCCGGCGGAGTTCACGCGAACGTGTGGTCCTTCCGCTACGGCTCCGGAGAAGACGCCTGCGCCTTCGCTCCAGGCCCTCACGTTCAATCCCATACAGAACTGACTCCTATTGCAACTGGTACGGAAACCACCGGCGGGTCAGCGGCAATTTCCAGCGTTTCGGTAACTGTTAAGCGCACCGGCCCCGGTTCCCGCATGATGGGGACGATTCAGATCGTGACTTGCTTGGTTCCCGAGGGATGTGGGTGGTTCAAGAGGAGTTCTGACTGACCGGCAGTGGGGTGGGTTGCCGGGCTTGGACAGCACGGATCAACTCAAGTCCGTATTGAAGGAACTGACAGCCTTGCTTTTGACATGTCCGAACGATTGATTTGATATTTGCAAAGGCTGTCGCACCCCAATCCGTCCGATTCACTCCTCCGTCGGCACGCGTGGCGGCGACGCTTCGAATGTCTCGTTCGGCCGGTGTGTTATCTGGGGGGACGTGTGGATGATCTAAAAAGGTAAAGAGTTCATCTGCATACTTTCGCAATCGCTTGAGTATGCGATTAACATGGGTGTTTGTGCTGATCGTCGTTGCCAGTTCCCCGAAGCGGTCTGAAATCGCATCACATTGTTGAGTATAAGCCTTCGGCGACAGTTCATCGCGCTGCTTGCCGAGTGCCATTGCCTCTTGAAACAAGGCGATCAGTGGTTCGATGATCCGCTTTGTGCAGATGGCAGGGACTTTCTGGCGCAGGTCGTGCAGTTCTCGCAGCAGATGGACCAGGCAGCGCTGCTTGGTCGCTTCCATCGCGTTGTAGGCGGCGTAGAAGTCCGTCACCAAGACACCGGGCAGCGAGTCTCCCAGTGCCTCGCGAATTACGGCACCGCTTCGAGAATGCCGAATCAGGTAGACGGCAATTTTGGGATTCGAGAAGCACCAGGCCCAGACGTTTTTGCCATTGATGCGCCAGCCGGTTTCATCGGCGTGAATCAAGTTTTGCTGCCGCAACAGATCGAGCAGATCGGTCACAACGGGAGCAAACAGCTTGCCGCCCCAAGCGAGATGTCCCAGTGCTCCTGCCCGACTCAACGGAATTCCCCACCACTGCGACAACAGATCGCAGCTTTTGCCCAGCGAGATCCCCAGATGAGCCCGGCAATACAGATTCAGCAGCCTTGCGCGAGGTCCCAGATGACTGCCCGGCAGTTCCAGTTCCGCACGACCCTGGCTGGTTTTTCCGCAGTCCCGACACTGATACTCATGTCGCCGATAGCGATGGTATTCAGGTTTTGGCTCAGGAATATCAGTGACAAGATGATCATCAAATCGGCCCGTCGGCTCGATTCGGCGACTGCCGCAGCAGGGGCACGCGTCGAGCACCACCTCGTGACATTCAACTTGACCGGGAGGAATCTCATCGAGCTTCGGCGGATCACGAAACACGCCGGGATGCTGCCGAAATGGCTTCTTGCAACGATCCTGCTTCTTGTTTCCCGCAGGCGGCTTGCGATTGGGTTGTGGCTTGTAACCCTGACGGCGAACCCGTTCCAGCTCTGCTTCCAATTCCGAGATCCGAGCATCACGCTCCGCAACCTGGGCTTCCAACTTCGCCACGCGATGCAGCAAAGCCGCTACCTGCTCTTTGAGTAACGCAACATCATCCATGATGCTCAAAATTTACCAAACCCTGGCCACTGGAAAAGCCCAGAATAGCTTAACAGTTACGCGTTTCGCGGGTCATTTGGAACACGTCGTGTCCGCGTTGCCCACTTCAACAGACGATCGCTGCGGCCAATTCAAACTGCTCCTGGGTAAAGTACAGCAATAGTTCATCGCTTGCACATTCGAAATGCTTCCGCCTTATGTTAGGGTTGTTCACGCCATCAAGAAAGCACTG
The DNA here is from genome assembly GCF_044336245.1 of Schlesneria sphaerica. Classification (NCBI taxonomy): domain Bacteria; kingdom Pseudomonadati; phylum Planctomycetota; class Planctomycetia; order Planctomycetales; family Planctomycetaceae; genus Schlesneria; species Schlesneria sphaerica. The sequence continues at coordinate 592,358 of NZ_CP172346.1, forward strand.
TTCGTCGTAAAGCCGCGGCCGGCTCACTGTGCACATCGCATTATTGATCGCTGATGCCACAAAATTCGCGCTTCGACTAGATGTTGTGACATTCATGACCCAATTGACGACGGACGGCCTCACGAAATTTACTCGATTAACTATCTTCGATAATGAATCGTCGCAGAGAATCGCTCCAAATAACAGGTGATCGCGAGATACTGCCCACCTAATACCCAATATGAATTGACTATCAGAGTTAAAATTGCCGTCGAGTGGAAATGTGTTCTGTAGTTTCTCGGCGAAATGTTCGAGCGCCAGACTGCAAACCTCACCGCATCCAATCTTATCGATCACAGTGGGCACACGTTCCGCGAGAAATTCAAACTTGTAGTCCAAATTTATAGATTCTTCTACGCCCGCGTGACATGCGAACAGCAGTTGCGCAAATACATCAGCCCAGGCTGTCGATGGGGGATCATCTACAACATCGTCAATCGTAACACTTATAACCTCTGCGGAAGGGCCTGCATATGGCGCGTTTGAGATGACCTTTTCGAACAGGTACTCAGGGTTGTTTCCAAAAACCATAGTTAAAACGCTCTCCACTCACTAATGCAATCCAACAGTGACACAGCAAAGGGCAAACATGCAGTGTCCCCGCGCCCTCGCTGCCTATTCTGTTGACACGTAAAGTGAAAAATACATCTTTTCGCCCTTTACCTACTACTTAACCATGTATTACCACGAATAAGCTGGAGATCGCCATCCTGAAACGCCAAAAGAACGCCCCCTGTCTCATAACAGCTAAAGTTTCTTGCATCGTTAGTATTCTTGAGTAGTACGCTTTCGACAATCGCCTGTTTACCGCCAGCGAGAACAGCGTCTCCAGCGCAAATCCTCTCGCCAGTTAAATAGTAGAACTCCATACCGCCCTCCACAGAGAAACAAACAGGGACACAGCATATTTCGTTGACAATTGCTACACAAGCTCGATAGCCTTGAATTCGTTGGAGTGAATTACTCGGGTTTTTCGATTGAATCGGAGGCGATTACATGGCCCGGTTAGCGCGTGCAGAAGTCTTTTCGCCCGATGAAGTGGCGGTTGTGCATGTGATGAACCGGGTTGTCCGGCGGTGCTTTCTGCTGGGGACCGATTCCCTGACCGGCAAGAACTATGACCACCGGGGTACAGGGGCTATAGGGACACAGCATATTCTATTGACAATTGCTACACAAGCTCGATAGTCTTGAAGTCGGCAGCCGTTGGGGTGAATTACTCGGGTTTTGCGATTGAATCGGAGGCGATGACATGGCTCGGTTAGCGCGTGCGGAAGTTTTCTCGCCCGATGAAGTCGCGATCGTGCATGTCATGAACCGAGTTGTTCGCCGTTGCTTTCTGCTGGGGACCGATTCGCTGACCGGTAAGAACTATGATCACCGAAAGGAGTGGATCGAAGAGCTGCTCAAACGCTATGCCGCTTGCTTTGGGATCGACCTGCTCGGCTTCGCGATTCTCTCGAACCACTTTCATCTGATCCTGCGGTCTCGGCCAGATGTGGTTGCCACTTGGGACGATGCGGAGGTCGCCAGACGGTGGCTGCTCCTTTGTCCCATCCGGAAGGATGACCACGGAAATCCCCTGGAGCCGAATCAGGCCGAGTTGGATTTCATTCAGAATGATGCCCGCAAGCTGGAGCTGATTCGCTTGCGGTTGTCCGACATCGGCTGGTGGATGCGGTTATTGTGTCAGACCGTAGCGATGCGCGCCAACCACGAAGACCAAGAGGTCGGCCGATTCTGGCAGAGCCGATTTCGGGCGGTGCGCCTGCTTGACGAAGCAGCCCTCGTCGCCTGTGCTGCTTATGTTGACCTGAACCCGATTCGTGCGGCGATGGCCGACCGTCTGGAGACCAGCGACTACACCTCTGTGCAGCGCCGGCTTCAAGCTCAACAACCTCAATCGGCCTCACGAGAGACCAGCAAACCGAGCGATGCCCCATTGGCTGAGAAGAATCAATCCCGCAGTTCGGCCAGCAAGTCCGACGACACGGCAAAAAAACACCCGTCGTCAGTCGATCAATTTCTGGCACCGTTGCCGCTTAAAGAGCGGGAAGGGAAGACAGGTCCGGTTGCAAACCGTACAGGAGCCCGCTGCAGCGACAAAGGCTTCTTGCCGATGACACAGGAGGATTATCTGCAGTTACTCCACTGGACGGCAAAGCAACTCCCCCGTGAAACGCGACCCCGGACATCACCTCAACTCAAAGTAGTTCTGGGCAAGCTGGAACTGAACACCAACACGTGGCTGTCTCTGGTCAGAAAGTTCGGCAGGCTATTCTACAATGTGGCCGGTCGTCCGCAAACGATCGAGCTGACGCGGAGCCGCATCGGCCAGCACCGACACTACGTCCGCAGCGAAACCCGAGAAGTCTTCTCCTGACGCAGGAGTAGTGCGCCAAGGAGTTCTCGATTTGAAGCGATCGTTTCTAGCGGTCGCCGAAGTGCTCGCGCTGCACGTGACTCGGGGCAGGCGAGAGTGAACTGCAACCGTAACAACACATAGGCAGCCACAATTTCTGGAGTGTGCCTGGCGTACGTTGACGTGCCAACGGTCGTAATCCTGACCGTATCAGACGGATAGTATCCGGTGTTCAGCTCTCACCCCAGAAAAAGCAGTGTCCCCATGGGCGTATCCATGCCCGGCAAGTCGGCGACATTCCGCTACCGAGTGTTGGTCTACGACGGAAGCCGAACCAAAGAACAACTCGACGGTGAGTATGCCGACTTCGCGGCGTCAACTCACTTCAGCATGCTGACACCAGACCTGCAATAAATTCGCCGACGATGACTGGCGAGCCGCCCATTAAGCAACTCGCTGCTACAAAATCAGTCGAAACTGCTAAATTTAGCCACCCTCACAACACCCGCACCCCCTTATACAATGAATTTGGCACGAATTGCGGCCACAATTTGGCCGAGGACAAGTAGGCACGATTTTCTACTGAGTCCCGAATTGCTTTTTATGGAGTTGACATCGAGACCTTTGCCCCGAGTGGAACCTCATGAAGTCCCTTTCCTTTGAAGAAAAGGCTTGTAGCGGCCAAATGGTCCTTGGCTTCGTCAACCGTGAGGCAAAGTTCCACATCATTCGGAAGCACGATAACAGCGGTCTTTCCGTTTAGGGATGATGGGTCTAAGTCAATCCTTCGATCCAATACGACTACAACTCCGGCGCAATGGCCGGTGCCGTGCCGATCTTTGATCTCGAAAGAATCTTTGACTGTGAATACTTCACTTCGGCCTAACGATTGTCCCACCGGGTTCGCCTCCAATTTCAAAAATGTATGACCGAGATTGCCCTAAAATCTTCATTACATCCAAGTCACCTTGAGACGGCCCCGTTGCCCGTGGGTGAGTGTGACCCAACACTCGCCTGACTTGGACCAATCTACCGTCCATCTCGAAGAAGAGTTTGCCATCTTTCTGAATGAAGTCGATTCCATCTCGCCCGCCACTTACGACAACCCGTCGAATCTTTCCTTCTCCAGTAAGACTGACAATAGCATGTTCGGCTTCGTTGACCCACGTTGCGGATTTCCCCTCAGCAATCAAATCAGGGATCTTCTCCCCCGGCTTTAGTGTACGAACAAATTTGGCAGGAGCAGTCTGAGTTCCCTCAACAACATTGAGTGTGACTTTGCCATTTGGAGCATTGCGTCCCAGTTTCCCCTTTAGCCTATCGAAGAGTGTTTTGAGTCGATCACTCAGTCCTTTGAGCAGGTTAGAAGGTATACTCTTACCAAGATATCGACCAACAAATGGAAGTATACCGACGATGTTTGAAAGGGTGAACTCCCCTTTCAAAAATCCATTCATCGATTTAATTGTGCTATCCAAGAAGCCGAGCGTCCCATAGCCTTGGGCGACATTCAAAGCCCATGACGCGCCCTTCGCGATTCCGCCAATGAACAGGGAGTGGACGAGACCCAAGCCATATCCCACATTGCATGGCGTACCGGTGAGGTTGGCATTCGCTTGTGGTCCATATCCGAATTCTCGTAATTTTGTACTGTAGCCAAACGTCAAAGAATCAGCCCAGCATCCGAAGAAGCTATCGAGCGACGCCAAAGTATCGCTCGAATTCCCTTGTGCCGTCGGTTGGTTGCAGTCACTGGGATTCCCGGGCGCTTTCAAGTCATTGTCCGGTTGCGGCGCAGGAGTTGAACCCGGACGTGGTGGCGGAGGCGGCAGCGGGGCGGGTTCCGGTGCGGGAGGTGCAGGCTGAGGTGACGGGGGCGTTGATGGTGCTGCCTGTTGGCCGTCGTAAATTACGGGGATTCCGACAGTCTGGTAGGCTTCCCCCGGTGACAAAAGAGGATCATTCCACATCGCTACGCGCACAGCAGACTTTAGCCTCTGCTTTTGCCACCACGTTAGGCCGTGAAAATTGTCGATTCCGTCGTAAACTATTCCATTCGATTGTGCATTGGCCACGTTGTCCCCGATTGGGACGGGTGGAGTTCCCAAAGGAATGGATTTGCGTTTACCATCTATGAAGTTCAACCCGCTCGGGTCATTTTTGTTAATCGGATCATTGGCGACATAGCGGTAGAAGTTGGAGTCTCCCGCGTCTTCCCTGAGCGGGTCTTCGGATTCGAATCGCCCGGTCTTGGACGCGTACAGCCGTTCCCGGAGGTTGAGCGAGCCTGTATCCGGGTCCTGGCGGTAACCCAGGTCGCCCACGTACTGGTACGGCGTATCACTGGTTCCGGTGTGGTACAGGACCGAACCGTAGGCCTTGTAGCGGAACTCGTCGGTTGTTGTACCGGCGCTATTTGTGAGTGCAGTGGTGGATTGGATGGCGTCGTAGCGGTAGAAGCTGCTGGTGCCCGAGCGACGGTCGCTCACCAGATGCCCATAAGGCTGAAGAAGCCACCAGGGACACACGCAATACCGTTCGGCACGAGATTTGATACGGCTCGTCTGTTTTTTGGGTTCGTTCTTTCTGTCGCTGTTCACGCCCGATCAATCCCGCGAGACAAGGAGTTCGGCGCGACGTGAGGCTAGTATTTAGTGGTTGTCGCTTAGGATATTTATATAGGCGCGCACCCGTTCTCATCGCGGAATGTAGTTCACGCGGAACGGATCTCTTATCAAAGACTCACGTCAGGAAGACGCGGTCTTAAGCTTATCGATGTGTCCTTGGATCTCATCGAAGTCGACCCAGCCGATCAGGTAAAAGCACAACAGCTCAAACGTCCGCTTGGTCGGCATGCGTCCGGTATAAAGCAAGATCAAGAGGCAGGCGATGAGCGCAGAGTAAACCTGAATCTCGACTCCTTGCTGTCGGGTGCTCAGCAGGTGGCGGCAGCCCAGCAGGTGCTTGAACATGCGGAAAAAGAGCTCGATCGTCCAGCGAAGCTGATACATCTCTGCGATCAGTTCTGCGGGAACGTCCAGCAGATCCGTGGCGATTCTCAGGGTTCCATCGCTGCTGGGAGCTGTACTGGAGAACTTGCGTCCCCGCCGTCGACCGCGGCTGGTGTGGGCAGAGCAGCGGACAGAGATCAGCCTCAAGGTATGGTTGGTTCGTGTCTTCTTGTGTCGCAATTCGATGACTTGGTCAGCCTGAACTCCTGCTGCGATCGCCTCGGGCGTGAGCGGTCGTTCCTCAATGGTCTCATACGCCAGCCTGTCACGGACTCGACAGAGATAGCTACTTCCTGCGTCATGGATCTTATTCCAGAGTCGGAACGTCATGTAACCACGATCGATAACATAGCAGTGGTTTGGTTCGATCGTCCGCTCCAAAACTTTTCGTTCGTCCGCATCTCCCTTCGGGTTGGCTGAGGTGGCTTCAATCCGCTTCGGAAGACCACGCAGGATTTCAAAATGTGTATGCAGGCGATAGCCGCACGTTGGTTTCTCGGAACAGTTGGTGATCCAGGCGAGTCGAGCGATCCGTTCCAAGGTGGGAATCACTGAACCATCCACAGCGACCAGGGTCTTACCCAGCCCTCGGAAGCGCTCCGGGGCTGGTGCGTCGGGCAACTGGTCAGCCAGCTCGCGAGCAATCTTTTTGAGCGGTTCAGGATCAAAGAGCTTCACCGATTCGGAGAGGGAGCCCAATGACGTCCGAGGAACCTTGAGTCTCTGCTGGATCTTCTTCAGCTGCGAAACCTGCTGCAGGCCACGCAGCGAGTCGACGATGGGAGAATAGAACCAGAGCAGCACCAGCGTGCAATACTGGTCCATGTGCAGCTGTCGATTTCCCGCTGTATCCCGTGCGGTTCCAACCGCATGTAAACGCTTCAGGAAGGGCCGCAGCACCCGAAAGTACTTCAGACCATGAATATTCTTGACCGAGATCTTGGGCGTTGGTTGGTCATTCGAATCGGGAGCTTGCTCTTTTGGCATCCGGGCACGCTGACATGGCAGATAAACTGACCAAATGACGAGCAAAAATGCCCCTCTGGCATCTTGCAATCAGTATCTTGGCCATGCGCAAATGGCGTGCCGAACAGTATTGGGACACACGCCATCCCGGTTCCCTGCGGGCGGGTGACCTGCGGATCAGTGGTCCGCCGAACAGTTAACTCCTGATCGAGACTCGAGAGCTGACGCCGCCAGTAATGAAACGTCGCCTCCGAAAGCCCGCGACGACGACAATAGCCCCGAATCGACTCCCCCGACGACGACTGACGCTCCCAATGGGAACGCCAGTACGACTCCTTCTCCCGACTCCGTGAACCAACCTGCGACATCTCGCCATCTCCACTCTGAAGGGTAACAAAACCCACTCAGACTAAAGCATGGCTCAAGATGCACTTCACCGTGCGCTTACGAATGAGTAGCGTCAATTGGGGCATAGCACGTCGCGTCGGAGCACGTCGCACAACTATTGGAGCATGCCAGATTCATGTTTTGATTCTCGGTTGCAACTCGTCTTCGACTCCCTGCCGTTTTCGTTTTGTTGTGCCCTTAACAGGGCGTGGCCCACCCATTTAACTATCCCGGGGCGGCGCTCTGCGGCATTGGCCGCGGCGCTTTGCCCCGGGCTGTCATGTCTTGGCCTTTCAGTCCAGGAAGAAGAACAAAACCCACGATGGGGGACGCGTACGCATGCCGTTGTTGGACATTTGATGTTGGAGCTACCCCGAGCCGTCGCTGTGCGACGTTCGTCGCGGCGTTTTGCTCCGGGCTGACTTGTTTTGGCTTTTCAGGCCGAGTGATTGCGAGTGGGAATTCCGCTTATTGAGGGTGCGATTCTTAAACTGCAATCAATGGCTGATCGCCTGCAGATACCGCTCTGCCGAGGATTTGACGGCGGTTTTTCCATTCCGCTCGATGACCATATCCCAGAACGCGCCGTAGATTCGATCATACGGAAACGGCTCTACTGCGTTCACGATTTGCTGGATTGCTGCAGGGCCAAGGGGAATGTGATTGGGATAGCTGTACATGAAACTGACACTCTTCCTGTCCGCGACGACCTGGATGATATCCCCGGAGAGAAGGACTCCCCTCCCTTCTGCGCCGGCTCCCCAGTGAAGGACGGATCCCCCGGCGAAGTGTCCGCCGCAACGAATGAGCGTCAGCCCTTCGAGCAGTGGCCGGGTCTCTCCCTGCCAGAAGTGGATGCAGTCGTCGGGTCGCATGACCCACTGTCGGTCGGCTGCGTGCAGATAGACCGGAATGTTCCCGAACTCGCGGCTCCACTCCACAACATTGGAGTAGTAGTGCGGGTGCGAAATCGCGATTGCCGCCAGCCCTCCCATGGCGTTGAGCATTTCCACGAGCGCGCCGTCGAGCAGGGGGATGCAGTCCCAGAGGACGTTTCCGTGCGGTGTGCGGAGAAAGAACGCTCGCTGCCCGATCCCGAATTGAGGCTCGATGCCGATACTGATCAACCCCGGCTCTTCGAGCTTGATCGTGGTGTGATGTGATTGCCGTAGTTCGGACGCCGTGGTCCACCGCTGGCCCGACTTCTTCACGTACTGCCGCTCATCAGTGCAGATCAGACAGGACTCAGGGGGCTGCCGTGTCTCGACGTACTGCGTGCCGCACGTGGAACAGATGTAATTAGGCATTTTTCGTCCTTTCGAGACTGTCAGACGCGAACGACGAGACTCTATCCCGAAACGGAGGGTCCGGCGAGCCAAACAGGGGGTGGGGGGGCAGCGTTATGCTCGCCTCCAACTCAAGACACTACAGAATTCAACGAGCGACTCAGTGAACCAACTGCGCGAGACACGGTTTTCGGAATGAGCAGATTCCTGCCACATCCCTCACGTACAGATGACCCAACCGTTCTCGCCCAGAGAGTCTCAGACGGCGTTCGGAGGATTGGAAACGACAACTTGCGACAACACTTCTTAATGCTATGATCGACTGAATCTTGCGGAGGAATTGAAAAGGGTCACCACCGCTTACTGACCTGCGCGACCGTTCCTCAGGGGAGAGAACTGCGAAGATCCGACAGAAGACCGCGGCCCTGTCGCGGATGACGATGCAGTTGCGAAGTTGGAGGTGCTCTGAAGTGGCGCCGGACAGTGCGTTGGTGAGGATCTGGCGATCGGACGGCGTGAACGGATCGAGCCGATGTTGTCCCGAAGAGGGACCCTGACGCAGGGTGGCAATCTGTTGCCGCCTGTACCATGGGAATCATAAAATGTTTTATGCAAAAGGATTACGAAGAGAACCAGCACTCCGTCCCGCCCGAAAACGGTCTCACCGATTAGATGCTCAAGGTGCTCAACATGCTCAAGCTGAGCATCTAATTGAAAATGCCTGAAAACAGGGGTTTGGTCAATAAGGTGCTCAAGGTGCTCAACCGCGTGCAGCGCGCATTTCACTGGCGGGGTTGAAGCGATTCGCGGGGGGGGGCGTGGCGGGTGCCGTGTCAAAATCGGTAGGGAAGGACGACACTGGCAAATGCGTTTTACGGAGACATGCTTGGCCATTCCAGGACAGAAACGCTCTGCCGGTAGATGAAACGGTTCGCGGCGTTGGGGGGCGGCTTGAATTCCGGCCGCGCCACGTGAAACTGGAAAGGGATTGGGATCTCCTTACCCTGCCAAGTGATGCGTTGTGGTTTGTCAGCGGGATTTGGCCGCGACAGCATTCGCATGACCGCTGCGGACTTGCTAGACTGTGGGACGTTTCCGTTATTTTTCATTCAAGGAAATCGAGTTTCAGGACATGACCGACCGTCGCAACTTATTCAATAAAGTGTGGGATCTCCATTCCGTTCGTTCGCTTGCCGGAGGGCAGACGCAACTGTTCATCGGACTTCATCTGATCCATGAAGTGACGAGCCCTCAGGCGTTTTCAATCCTGCGTGACCGCGGGCTGAAGGTTCCCTATCCTGAACGGACACTGGCGACGGTCGACCACATCATTCCTACTGACGTGCAGTCTCGTCCGTTCGCGGACGGCCTGGCCGAAGAAATGATGTCGGCGATTGAGAAGAACTGCCGCGAGTTCGGCATTCGTCTGTTCGATCTCAAAGATAAACGACAAGGTGTTGTGCACATCGTCGGTCCCGAACAGGGGTTGACTCAACCGGGCATGACGATCGCCTGCGGTGACAGTCACACCAGCACGCACGGGGCATTTGGATCGATCGCCTTCGGTATTGGAACCAGTCAGGTTGCCGATGTCCTCGCAACGCAGACGCTGGCACTCAGCCGTCCCAAGGTGCGAAAGATCGAAGTGACCGGAAAACTTCGCCCCGGGGTCTTCGCCAAAGACGTGATCCTGCACATCATTCGCAAGCTCGGCGTGCAGGGTGGTGTCGGCTACGCCTATGAGTACGCCGGCGAAGTCTTCGATCGCATGTCGATGGAAGAGCGAATGACCGTCTGCAATATGAGTATCGAAGGGGGAGCCCGGTGCGGTTACATCAACCCGGACCAGACCACCGTCGACTACATCAAGGGGCGTCCATTCGCTCCTGCCGGTGCTGATTTCGAGCGAGCGGCCGCCTGGTGGTTGAGTCTCGCATCACCGAAAGATGCCGAATTCGATGACTACGTGACGTTTAACGGTTCCGAAATCGAACCGACCGTCACGTGGGGCATCAACCCAGCTCAGTCGGTCGGAATTAACGAGACCTTGCCCGCCGTGTCGTCGTTCAGTTCGGACGATCAGAAGGGGATCAAGGACGCCTATGAGTACATGGATCTGAAAGAGCAGCAGCCGATTCGCGGCGTCAAGATTGACGTCGCCTTCATCGGTTCGTGCACCAACGGTCGAATTTCCGACCTGCGGGAAGCGGCAGCGATCGCCAAGGGTCGTAAAGTGGCCCCCGGCGTGAAGGCACTTGTGGTTCCGGGATCGCAGGTCGTTCGTGAACAGGCGATTCAGGAAGGCCTGGACAAGATCTTCGAGAACGCGGGATTCCAGTGGCGCGAAGCGGGCTGCTCGATGTGCCTCGCCATGAACCCGGACAAGCTGCAGGGTCGTGAAGTCTGTGCCTCGTCGAGTAACCGTAATTTCAAGGGTCGCCAGGGAAGTCCGACCGGGCGTACCTTATTGATGAGCCCCGCGATGGTTGCCGCAGCCGCCATCGCTGGCTCGGTCAGTGACGTGCGAGAACTTCTGTAACAGTCGGTTCGCACCAGAGATTCGGCCAGGGTTCCACTGGTCCTGGCCAGTGGAACTTTGTCCCCAATTATCCCTTCTGATGCGATGACGGACGGGAACGACAGACAGAGTATTGGATTACAGCTCGTGGTTGAAATCGTAGTTCGCAAGGGCGGACGATTTCCAAAGGAAGAGAGATCACATGACACAGCCCGGAATGGACCGCCGAGAGTTTCAGCAACTGAGTCTGGCAGCACTTTGCGGAGTGGTCGCGGGTGTGAACCTGGGCTGCAGCAATGGTGGGGGAGGAGCGGGAACTCCGGCAGCAGCCCCAGCCGCTCCCGGCGCGGCGGCAGCAGCAAACCAGATCAACCTGACTCCTGAAGCAGAAGCGTTGATCATGGACGAGCCGCACACGTGTCGCGGCTTGAACTCATGTAAGGGACTGGGCCGCGACAAGGAGAATGCCTGTGCCGGACAGGGGACCTGCGCGAGTGTGGCCGACTCCGTTTGCGGTGGCCACAACGATTGCAAAGGCCAAGGAGGCTGCGGAGAGAATCCCGGGATGAATTCCTGCAAGGGCCAGGGGGGCTGTCATATCCCGCTGATGTCATCCGCCTGGGAAACAGCGCGCACAGCCTTTGAAGCGGCGATGAAGAAAAACGGAAAAGAATTCGGTGCGGCACCGGCCGCAGCGAAGTAGTGGACCGCTCTGGAATCGGGAACGAGTGTGAGATCGTCGCCAGCAAGTCCTCGTAACTGCGATGTCTCACACTCACCAGGCGGGCCCTGCTGCGAAGCGATTTCGATCGGCGGGATACGAAACCCGGGGTGCGGAATGGGAATGTAGCGACGTGGACGACCGGGTCCCCCTGCCCCGTTTCCGATGCGGCCGATGCAGTGTCCCGCCAGGTCCTGAGGGATTGAAACTGCCACCTGTTGCGAACGACGTGTTTTCCGTATGATACCGCTTCGTCTGAGGGCGGAACGAACGAGGACGTGGGTGTCATCTGGCCGGAGTCTGATTGTGACGACAAGATTGCAATGCCTTCTGCTGAGCCTGTCGATCGGCTTGTGCCTCGCAGTCAATGAGTCCGCGGCCCAGGGCCCTGCGGCGCCCCCCGTGATCCCTCCTGCCAATTCCGCACAGCAGTCGCGCCCGTTTTATGTTGAAGGCGCGGTTGTTGTTGCCCTGATGGCTGCCGCGGGATACGCAGTCTGTCGATCAAGCCGCCGGGTCTAGACCACACCGTTCAATGCCAGCTCGCGACAATTGCCGAATCGTTATCACCGGGATCGGTTTGTGTACCCCGTATGGCCCTGACCGCAAATCGACGTGGCAGGGGATGCTGTCGGGAAAGAGTGTCACTCGCTGGCTCTCCCCCCCGCACTGGCCGAGCGAGCAACCTCGTCTGGCAGGAGCCCCGGTGCGGTTTCCCGAGACACGATTATTTCGTCATCACGAACCGCTGATCGAATTGGCCCTGACGACGGCTCATGAAAGTCTGATCGACGCGGGACTCGATTCGGTCAGTCTCGACCGCTATGAAACAGGCGTTGTGTTTGGAACGAGCAAAGGAGGCCTCCACACCTACACTCAGTTGCTGGGACAACCGTATGATCTCGAAGCTGATCTCGCACGAGGTGATCTCCCCGCAAATCCTGGTGAATGGCTGGACGTCCTTCCTAACCGCGCGGCGGTCGTCCTACGTCAGATGATCGGTGGCTACGGTCCCGTGCTATGCCCAGTGATGGCGTGTGCAACGGGACTTGCGGCCTGCCTGCGCGGTGCGGAACTGATCCGAAACGGTGACTGTGACCTTGTGTTGGCCGGCAGTGCGGATGCCTCGCTGCAGCCCGCCCTGCTCGGCTCGTTCCGCAGACTCGGCGTTCTATCGCGGGAACTCGACGATCCCGCGTCAGCGTGTCGCCCTTATGACCATCGGAGAAGTGGATTTGTCGTGGGAGAAGGAGCCGCCTGCCTAATCCTTGAGCGACTTGATCTGGCTCTGGAACGAGGGGCCACTTACTACGCCGAATGGCGTGAGGGACAGATCCTGTCCGACGCCAACAGCCTGACACAACTTGAGACGACCGGATCGTCACTGAAACGACTCTTGTCTGATTTAAGTCGTCGGACCCGTATCCCGGACTACATCAACCTGCATGGAACCGGAACAGCGACAAACGACGTTGTGGAGTGCCGGGCGATTCGGGAAGTCTTCGGCGATGCCTCGCGGCGAATCCAGTGTTCGAGCCTGAAAGGGGGGATGGGGCATCTTTTAGGGGCGGCGGGAAGTGTCGAACTGGCAGCGACGGCACTCGCAATTCATGATCAGATGATTCCTCCGACAGTGAATCTGGAAGAGCAGGACGAGGATTGCCGACTCAACTTGACTCCGCAGAAGGCTCGAAAGTGGGACATCAATCAGGCATGGAAGGTCTCCATGGGATTCGGAGGCCACCTGGCGGGGGTCTGCCTGTCACGGCCGGAGTCTCCGCAATAATCAGGCAAGGACGATCGGTGCCAGATCGATTCGACGGAATGTTCGGCTCTTCCCGTGCTGAAATTCGTGTAGATGCAATTTCCAACCTGTGCTAAAAGCCTGTTTCGGCGGGCACACCAACTGAAACCACATTCATTCAGTTTCCTCAGTACGAACTCGGATCCCTCAAGGCTCGTTCAATTCAGTACGGCTGGACGGTGTCTGCGGGGTTGCTGATGCCGGCTCATTTCGTCACGGAAGACGCTCTATGTTCCGCAATCACTTGCCATTTCTGACGTGCCTTGTGTTTAGCGTTGGTCTTGCGATTGGTTTTTCCTGGAGCCGAGGATACATCCCCCTCGCCATCGCACCTGCGAAGACTGGCACACTGGGGATTGAAGTTGCGCAGCGGGAACCACTGCCGCTCCCGAATCGTTCTCCCTCGAGTAAACGCCGCGCCGCACAAGAGAAAGTCGAATCCGTCGACGAAAGTGAAGACGAATCGATCGTCTTCGAACAACAGTCAGAACCTGATCTGGATTCCACCATCGCTGTGACCAGACAGACGGAGGAAAAGGATTACTCACAGGTGATTCCCGTCGCGCGTCAGGAAGAGCCCGAGCAGGTCGCGTCACGTGAACCTGCCGCCTTGACTCTACCAGACTCGGATCAAGGGGAGCCCTTGGTTGAGAACTCAAAACCGATCCGGCTGCTGAAGAAGGGGACAGGCCAGCCGGTCCCGGAGTCGAGTCCGAAGCCACGCAAGGGGGCGCAGCCGCGGCGTGTGGTGAGCGCTGCGGCTCATCAAACCCCCGCAGATCCCCCGAGTGAGTCTGACAGTACGACCGAGGATGCCCAGGGGGGAGTGTCAGAACAGTTAGCAGCGGCGGAAGAAAAGCTTGCCGCGGGAGAAGTCCTGGCAGCTCATCGCATACTGTCAAAACTGTACTGGAACCACCAGGAGCTCCGTCCACAACTTCAGGAAAAGATTGACGCTGCTGCGAAGTCCATCTTTTTCGACAGCCAGCCGCACTTCATCGAACCCTATGTGATTCAATCGGGCGACCGGCTGGAGGTGATCGCAAAGAAGTATCAACTGTCGTGGGAATACCTCGCAAAGCTCAATCGAACTGAACCGAGACGCATTCAGATTGGCCAAAAGCTCAAAGTGCTGAAGGGGCCCTTCGCCGCCGTCGTCGAACTGAACCGCTTTGAGTTGATCGTGCATTTGCAGGGGTACTATGTGAAGCGCTACATGGTCTGCACGGGTAAAGACAATTCCTCGCCCGTGGGCAAGTTCACCGTTCTGAACAAGGTGGTGAATCCTCCGTACACCGGCCCGGATGGAAAAGTGATTGCTGCTGACGATCCCTCTAATCCGCTGGGCGAACGCTGGATCGACCTCGGTGACAGCTATGGGATCCACGGGACGATCGATCCCGGATCGATCGGAAAGGCCGAGTCACGTGGTTGTATTCGACTTGGGGACGAAGACGTGATCGAAGTCTATAACTTCCTCGTCAAAGGTTCGGAAGTCGTGATTCGAAAGTAGCCGCACGACAAAGGTGAAAACGGTTCGGCCCGCGCCGCAGATCGGCTCCGCAATCACCATCGGCAGACCTTCTTGGACTGAAAATGGGCGAGCCCCCCAGACGACTGATGCGCGTGAGTTGCAACTGCGGTCCCGCTGGCCGAGAAGAACAGGTGAACAACCGCTGACACGGCAGTTGACATGCGAGAATATGACTCTGCTCGCCCCACCTGAATGTTGATTTCATCGCTGCGGCCTTGGACTGTTTGGTGTTGTTTTCAGCCTCAGAACTGGCCACACTACAGATCAGCAAATGTTGATTTGCATTGCGAAGTGACAGGTCGCTTCTGGCGAACACGCCATAAGTGCCTCCCTAAAATGAACCCCTGAATAATTCGGTGCGAAACGGTCTGACCGGGCTTTCTGTGAAAGGAGAGTTCCCGGCGAGGATCTCATTCACGCTTCCGGAATGAGGAACCGACTCAGGTCGCCCGCGCTGGTCATTCAGCCTTCAAAAACAGGACGCGCAGATGTCGAAGTGTCAGCAGATCCATCGACGTGACTGCCTGAAAGCAGGCGGCCTCAGCTTACTTGGGCTGGACCTGCCGAGCTGGTTTCATCTGAGACAGGCGATGGCAGAAGAGCGGGCCATCGGCAATCGTCCACGGGCCAAGGCCTGTATCTTTCTGTTCATGTGGGGGGGACCTGCCCATCAGGACACATGGGACATGAAACCCACTGCCCCGGTCGAATACCGTGGCGAGTTTCGGCCGATTGACACGAATGTCCCGGGCCTGCAAATCTGCGAGCATCTTCCGCTGCTGGCCCAGCGGGCGGACAAGCTCGCCGTTATCCGGTCGATGACCCATGACGACGTCGATCATACTTCCGCGACTCACTATCCTCTCACCGGACGAAGAACGCCTCGACGCGGCGCCGGGTTAGGCGAAGATTGGCCGAGTATTGGGTCTGTCGTATCAAAACTGGGTCGTGGTACGGGCCCTCTTCCCTCGTTTATTTCCATGATGCCCGTCGTCCCGAATGGTGCACCGCGATTCGTTGAATCATCGCATGGGCAGGGGGCTGGCTGGCTCGGTCCGACCTTCGATCCGATGCGGATCGATGCGGACGGGAGCAAACCCGACTACAAAGTCGGCGACTTCGAACTGTTGGCCGACGTACCGAGCACTCGCTCATCACTGCGCCGAGAATTGCTGGGCGTAATGGACGAACGAGACGGCCAGATCGAAAGCAACGAGCTCGTCCAGGCGACTCGCAGCCACTACGAACGGGCATTCACCCTGCTTTCGTCCAAGGGAGCCGTCGAGGCCTTCGATCTGTCACAAGAACCGGCCTCCGTTCGAGAACGATATGGAATGAACGTGCATGGACAATCGGTCCTTCAGGCACGGAGACTCGTCGAAGCAGGCGTCCCCTTCGTCACCGTGTTCTGGCCCAACGACGGACTGACCAATGTCAGCGTTTACTGGGACACTCACAACAGAAACTTTATTGACCTGAAAACGAGACTTTGCCCCGTGACAGACCAGGCCTTCAGTGCCCTGCTCGACGACCTGCAGGAGCGGGGCATGCTGGACGAAACACTGATTGTCTGGACGGGAGAAATGGGGCGGACCCCTCGGATCGGTCAGGGAGTCGTCGGAGGAGCGGGAGCCGGAGCGGACGGACGCGACCACTGGGCAAGTTGCTTTACGTCCGTCCTCGCTGGGGGAGGGGTCCGGGGAGGGACCGTGTATGGTTCGAGCGACCGGTTTGCCGCGTATCCTGCCTCCAACCCAACGGCACCACAGGACCTGGTGGCGACCATTTATCACAGCTTGGGAATCGATCCTCATCTTCAGCTTCGAGACAGCCTGGGCCGGCCGCTCACGATTTGCGATGGATCGCCGATCGCCCCGATTCTGGCGTGATCGCCTGGAGCGATGCCCTGCTCTGGCGGTTAATTTCTGGACGTGCGGAGAACAATACGTCGGACGGCAGGATCGGCCCCCTGACCCGATTAGGGGCCGGCACATGACGGTGTCCGGAAGTGCGAAAGCGGTGGTGGCGATCTTGCCACGCACCGCTTTGTGAAGAGCATTACGCTCGTGGATGAAGGGATAGAAAATCATTCGTCGTAGACACGGACCTGGACCTTACCGTCTGCAGTGATCCAGCCGCGGTAGAGTCCTTCGCTGTTTCGAGCCGTCGTAAACTTTCCATCTTTATCGAGAACGATGGCGGCCCCTTCGGCATTGATGTCTTTCAACTGCCGGTTGATGACGTCTTCGACCGCCTCTTTTGCCGAGACTTTCTTGTACTTGATCTGAGCCACAATTTCGTGGGAGACGGAATAACGGATGAAAAACTCGCCATGTCCCGTGCAGGAAATCGCTGCCGTTTCGTTGTCCGCGTAGGTACCGGCACCAATGATCGGGGAATCGCCGATTCGACCGAACATTTTGTTCGTCATTCCCCCTGTAGACGTGCCGGCAGCCAGATTCCCGTCCTTGTCGAGTGCCACAGCCCCCACGGTACCGTAATGGGGCTTGGCGATCGGGATCTCCAGTGCGTCCGAGGCATCGCCTGATTGCTTCTTCGCTTCGGCTTCTTTCTTCCAGACGTCCTGAATGGCTTTCCATTGGAACTCGGTCCAGAAATAGGCGGGGTCGACGATTTCGAGTCCCTGCCGGGTGGCAAAAACTTCTGCACCTCGGCCAATGAGCATGACGTGCTTCGACTTTTCCATGACCGCCCGGGCAGCCGAGATGGGATTCTTGACGATGGTGACACTGGCGACCGCCCCCGCTTTTTTCGTCTTGCCATCCATAATCGACGAATCGAGTTCGTTTCGTCCCTCATGGGTGAAGACGGCTCCCTTTCCGGCATTCAGCACCGGATCGTCTTCCATGACTCGGATGGCGGCTTCGACGGCGTCCAGTCCTGATCCACCTGCATCCAGCTTGGCTTTCCCTGCTTTCAAGGCGGCATGCAGTGCGGCACGCACCTTTTCCTCGAGTTCAGGCGTCATGTCCTTTTTGTCTTCGCCAATCCCGCCGTGAATCCCCAGCACGACGTTGGGAGTGACTTCATCGACCGCGGAAGCACCGTTCGTTGCCGCGAGCATTCCCATACCCATTCCCAAAGCGAGAAACCATCGAATCATCTCGGCACCTTGCACGAAAAGTCACTTTCGGAGAGGCGTTCCATTACGCCAACCGCAATGAGCGACACGAGTATACCAACGGCACACGAGAACCGCATTTCCTCATCGAACTGCACTGCCCGGGCGTTTCCGAATCCAAAGCAATCCTCGCGACCCCGGCAGACCACCTCTCACCAGAGTACAAACCTGCAACAAAGGCCTCAGAGCCGACCAGCCGCGTTGCCGCTTGCTCAATCCCCGTCCTCGGCAGAGGGGGATTACGATGAGATTGACCACGCAGGTTTCCAGAAACGAAGAATCAGGCGTTCCGGAGCTTGAGGGAATCACCTTGATCTTGACCTAATTGGACCAATAGGTAAGCTTCCGCCGCATTCGACCGGCAGGACTCGCAGGTTGCGACGATTCGCCGCCGCTTCTGGCGCACATTTGTCGCTGTTCCAAGGAGGGAACATCATGAAAGGTTGGCTTTCCAACGCCGTCATTGGGGTCTACCTCACGGCGATTTTCGCAGGACTCGGCGCGCAAACGATGAACTTTGCGTCGACTGCGCACCCTGTCATGTACTACTTTGTGTGGGACATGTTCTGTGGTTGGTCGTCGCATGAAATTCGCTATCACGTAGTCGGTGAGGGTGAAAGCGGCACCTTATACGAACTGGCTCCGGGTCCGTGGAAGCAGTTCATGCCGTATGGGGACTTGCCCCGAACGCACTACGATGTGTTGGGAAATTCCCATCGCAAAATGGCTCTCAACGCACTTGCACGCACCGAACACGAGCCAATTCACCGAATCGTCGTAATCGAAGAGGTCTGGGCGAAGAAGTACAACATGTCCGACTACTCGTGGTACAAGCGCTATGACGAACCACGAGAACCCTTCAGCTACTTCTGGCAGCGCTCTGAAATGAACGAATTTGGCGACGTGATCAGCAACGTCCCCGATTATCTATCGTACCTGCGGACCAGCACCGTTGCGGACAATCCACGGTTGATCCGGGATCTGCATCAGGGCCGCGATCATTATGTGCTCACACCACATCAGCGATTGTCTTCCGAAGCAGTAGACTACTAATCACGTCATCAGGCAAAAACAGAGATTCATTCCGTATCGTCCCGACGCGAAATCCGTTGAGCAGCCCAGTTTTTCATGATGCTTGGAGGATTGGGGGCGTCCCTGACTCAAGCACTCGCATCCGCCGAATTCGTCGGGACAGGCAAGATCAGTCGTCAGTGTGGGCAAGAGCACCACGCTGCCTGCGTTGACAGTTGACCGAGCTGAACGAAGCACGAGCGGTCAAGCAGGGGCATTTATAGAAGAGGTCGTACAAATGATGAGTACCGAGAAAGCCGCTGATCGGATTCGAAAGTTTTTCTACGCAGAGGAGGTCCCCTTCGGACTGGCACTGTGTCGCATTTGTTTGCCGCTGGTACTGATGGGCATGGTCCTGCCGCGATGGTCTGTCTGTCGCGAGCTTTATTCCGCCGATGGAGCGACCGCTCAGGTTTCCGTCGGATTCGGCTATATCGACATGCTGCCGGAATTCTCGGGCACCGTCGTCGCGGCACTGTACGCGATGCTGATTTTCTCGCTGGTGACACTCAGCATCGGCTGGTGCTCAAGAGCGTCCGCCGTGGTCTCCTGCGTTCTGATGACCTACTTCAGTATGCTGGACTGCGTCAGTACGATGACGAAGTACACCGCGATGGTCACGCATATGCTGCTAATCCTTTCGCTTTCTCAGGCCGGTTCGATCTGGTCCGTCGACGCCTGGATGGCTCGCCGACGCCAGAACCTGGATCCCACAAAACCCAGGTTCGCGTACCCTAAGTCTGCCGCCTGGCCACGCCGGCTGATGCAGTTTCACATTGCAGTCGTCTACTTTGGTGCGGGCGTTACCAAACTTCACACCCCGGCGTTCTTCACGGGAGATCAGTTGCAGTACTGGATGTTGACACATCTCAACTACCAACACCGGTTGGGAGAAATTCTTGCCGGCTATCCGGTAATGCTCGTCGCGTTTGGTTATGTCACGGTCGTCTTCGAACTGATGTTCATCTTCTGTTCGTGGAAAAGCTACTGGCGACATATCGTGCTGCCCATCGGGGTGCTGTTTCACTTTATGACGACCCTGACCCTGGGCCTGCTGATGTTCCCGATGGTCTGCTACTGCACCTACATGGCCTTCATCGATGAAGACGATGTCCAACAATCAAGTGCCTGGCTGCGACGAAAGATCCGTCACTCAAGCTGGCTGAAGGTTGCCCAGCAGAAGCTCATCGAAATTCGGTCTGCGATGGGAAGTCGCCCGGAATGGAAATCTTCTGCACGTATCGTCTTCGCAACCGCATTCCCGTTGGTCGCATTGGCCGGAATTCAGATCGAACACCAGTTCGATCCCTATGGAGAACGTCGTCCGGAAGGGCGTTATCAGTTAACCGCGATCGAGCCTGAACGAGCTCGCCAGCTTCTGGCCCCGGTGACACCACAGCGTGATTTTGACAAGTTCTTCGCTGTCGACATGGGCACGTTCCTTGTCAGCGACATCGTTGCCAATCGACGAACGTCATTCCGACAGGGCGAAAACATGATCGCCCAATGCAGTCTGATCCCGCCCCACGAAGACCTGGTCATCGATTGCAAGATTCGTGATGAAGAGAACCGGATCGTCGACAAAAAGCGAGAAATCGCCACACGGGAAATGTTCCGGGTCAATATGTACTTCTCGATTCCCAATGAACTTCGGCCGGGGGATTACACCCTGAACATCGAGACGGCAGGTCGCCCGGTGATCAAGAAGAAATTCCAGGTCCTTCCAAAATACGGAACCGTCGCCTCACGGTAAAAGAACGAACGACTCTGAATTCTCAGTTCATATAAACATGGCCGACCGGCGCTGCGGGTCGGTCGTGTTCCTGTTTCAATCGCGGATGAAGTTAATGACGACGTGATCGCAAACGGACTACGGACGGCGGTTCGCCAGCACAGAGGCGTAGACCTCGCGAATTTCCCGGGTCATTGTCTGATGCCGGAAGCGGTCCGTGAACATGGCTCGCCCGGTTTCACCAAGTCGTCTCCGCAGCAGGGGATCATCGACAAGCTGGCATAAAGCGGACGTCAACCCGGGGGCCGATCGAGGTTCTACGAGAAACCCTGTCTGATTAGTCGTGATGACTTCTTTTGCTCCATCAATATCGAAGCTCACCACCGGCTTGCCAGCAATCAGTCCCTGAGGAAGGACCCTCGCGAGCCCCTCCCAAACACTTGCGTGAACGACAATGTCCATCGCGTGAATCAGTTCCGGTACCCGTTCGGGAGGGACCAGCCCTGCGAAAACGAAGTGGTCTCGCAGTCCCCTGGCTTCAAGCTCTCGCTCAAACTCTGGCCTGAGGATGCCGTCTCCAACGAACAGGAAACGGACCGCAGGGCAGTGATCAACGATTGCCTGCGCGGACTTGAGAACGTACTCGTGCCCCTTCAGCGGAAAGAGGCGAGCCACCTTTCCAATCACAATGTGGTCTGAGTTCAGCCCCAGTTCCGCACGAACGATTTCAGGAGAACGTGGAGGATTCAGAAAGGGATCCACGTCAAACCCGCTGTAGACGGTCACGAACCGCTCGCGCGGAGCAATCCCTGCGGCAACGTATTGATCCGTCATGGCATCACAGACGGAAATGAATCGATCGGTCGCTCGGGCCGCCCATCGCTCTAACTGCTGATAGGCCTGAAAGGCAAGTCGATTCTGCCCGAAATGAAATGACGCTCCATGAATCGTATGAACACAGGGAAGCTTCAGACGGGCTGCCGCAAATCGACCGATAATGCCCGCCTTGGAAGAGTGCGTGTGAATCAGGTCCGGCTTGATGGATCGAAGGAGTCGCAGCAGTTCTCGATAGGATTGCCAATCGTTCCAGGGATGAATTGCCCGTTGCGATGCGGAAATCAGCCGCAAGTCGATCCCACCATTCCGAGCGCGAGGTTCCAGCGAACCTTCGGGTCCGATTCCGGGCCCTGTAATGAGCGTGACTCGATCACCATGCAGATGATGCTGGTCTTCCACGGTGAGAAGCGTATTTTCCTGTGCACCGCCGACAATCAGACGGGTAATGTAGTGGACGATGTGCATCAGGAACTTACTGTCTTCAAAATTGTCAGGCGGCAGCCCAAGCCACTGGAGGCGCGGGGACTGCCTGTATTTCGTGTTTGTCGGGGATGGAAGGCAAATGGTATCACCAGAGGAAGCCTGTCTCACGCCCTAGGCCGCCGTCATCGCACGGTCTTATCCCGATACGGACCGCGTGAACTACTTCTGCGACTCGC
Organism: Schlesneria sphaerica; assembly: GCF_044336245.1. Lineage (NCBI taxonomy): Bacteria > Pseudomonadati > Planctomycetota > Planctomycetia > Planctomycetales > Planctomycetaceae > Schlesneria > Schlesneria sphaerica. The sequence goes on from NZ_CP172346.1 coordinate 614,427, forward strand.
TTTCGATGGCCTGCGACAGCCGTTCGACCTCGGTTCGACTGACATTGGAATCGTTAGTCATCAACCATTCCACTTCCGCACGTGCGTCATGCCAGCGGCGAGCCTGGAAGCTGAGCACGCCGCGATAGAAATGGTCCTGCCCCGAGTTTGGCGACAGGACGAGGATGGCGTCCGTATAACGAATCATCCGATCAATCTCCTGCTCGTCAGCAGCATTACTGAAGAGATTGCGAAGGATGCGTTCCAGAATGGCTTTCGGAGTCGTTGTGTCCAGGTACGAGTCACGCCAGGGAACATCACTGAGTGCCTCGAACTTGTTTTGAGCTTCGGCGGGGGTTAGTAGAAGTCCTCTTTCGAATACATCCACCAACTGAGAGGAACCTTCTCGCGGTTCATGACGTACTAGAAAATGACGGGGCATTCCGACACCGACGACATTCAGCCCCACCCGTTTCGCGATTTCGATATAGAGAACCGAAAGAGTGATGGGAAGCCCCTCCCGGTCGTCAAGAACCTCGTTTACGTAGCTGTTCGAACGATTGTCGTAGTCTGTCCGGCTTCCGTGAAATCCCTGTTCTTCAAAGAGGTATCGATTGAGAGCCGCCAACCGCTGATATTCGGAAGCGTCCGCTTGCAGCCCTTCTTTGATTTGCCGGGCATGACGCTCGACATCCGCGACGTAATTTTCGATCTCCAGTTCCGGGTTATCGAGTCTTGCAATCAGCAACGCCCCCCGCAGCAGATCGACTGGCTCTGCCGCTGTCGCCGCATGAAAATCGGCGAGCGTCCGCGTCAGGTGGATGTCGCTCGCGAGACGCTTGAGCTGTGAGACGCGTGACTCGAGAGCTTTGACCTGTTCATCCAGGATATCGATCACACTCGAGTCTTCCCGGGCAAGTTCCCTGACGACCCTAGCCTTCGATTCATCGTCTGCGGGCAGTGCATCCAGCGTCGAGGTGACCCGGGTCAGTAACTCGGTGGAGATGCGGGGTTCGCTGAGCGATTCGCCGACGCGAAATCCCTTAAACTGGGCTTCAGTCTGGCGGAATTTGCACAAACCAACTCGTCCACTTTTGTAAGCAGAATCGGTCGTTTCAAAGATCAGTTCCCCGTTGATGTAACAGAGGGTTCTTTCGGCTTCCACGCGAACTTTCAGCGAGTTCCAGCCCTCTTTTTTGAAGTGGGGTGAGCGAGTTTCTCTGAGAACGGCCCAGGAAAAAACATCGGGCCCATCAAAGCGACTCAAACGGAGACCGCCGTTGCTGGGATAAAATCCGTAGTGTCGGTCGGAACCATCTGCATTGAAGACGAGACCTGCTGCGCCATCGCCTGGTGAGAACTTCACTTGCACTGCAACTTCATAGGGAACGGGCGGCGTTGGTTCAGTCGCCAGACACAGTGCGCGTCCTCCAAACCCTCCCCCCATTCCATCGACGACAATCTGGCCCGCGCGCTGTCGCCAACGGCCTCCGGGTAGTACGGTCCATTCCGCCGGGTCCATTGCCCCAATGGTCAGCCAACGAGACATTGGAACCGGGTTCGGCTTTTCAAGCAGCGGTTTCAAAGCATTGACCGCAATAGCAAATCCGAGATTTTCGGTCTTTAACGACTTCATCGTTAGAAGCCCATGCACACGTCCCTGAAGGTCGAGTAGAGGTCCCCCACTATTTCCCCGTTCAATCGGCAGAGCAATCTGCAGCATTGACCGACCATCAATCTCGCGGCGTCCGGAAAGGACTCCACTGACAACGCTCCGTTCCAGTCCCAGTGGATTACCGATAGCGACGACGGGTTGTCCTTCCTGCAATTCATCAGAATTGCCCAACGGGAGCGCCGGCAGGTCGGTAGCGTCAATCTTCAAAAGAGCCAAATCGTGGAACCGCTCGGTTGCATGAACGGCCGCAACATCGAATTTCCGACCGTCGAGCAACTCCACCCGGATTGGCCGTGCTTCCCCAATCACATGCAGATTCGTCGCGATCAGGCCATCTTCGGAGACAATGAAACCCGTTCCAAGTCCCTGCCTCTGTCCGTCACGGCCGGTAAACGTCACGACGACGACCGATTTCTTCACCGTCGCAGCCAACTCTTGAACCGATTTTTCCACCGGTGCTTTCGCGGGGACTTCGAGGTTGTTGGGGGCCGGAGTGACCAATGTCGCCGCATCGGAAGCCCAGAGCGACATGGGGGCGAGAACCAGACTGAAAAGCACAAAATATCGAGCCATTTTTTGCATCGCCGTTCGAGTTCCAAAAATCATGCGAAGTCCCTCAGGTTAGAATCTCGAACTGGATTGCAGCGGAGCCAATTTTACGTCTGTCGAACTTCGTTGTTCAACTGAAAGAATCAGACGGGTTAATCACCCAACAGTCAGATTCACTGCTGGAAATTTCGTCCTTCGGCCGGAATGGGCCGCCCGTCGCCATTCTTCTGCTGATGTGCCGAGCTGAATTACGAGGCATCAGGAGCCGAAAAGGAGGTACTTTTGGGCCGTGGCCTATGAGCGAACGTGAGGACGCAAGGGTCGCCAATGTTTGAGACTAAAGTTCAAGGTCACTTCAGCGATTCTGGTTGGCGGACCGAATTCCATCGACAACTTTTTGCAGTGAGGGATCACTGCGTACCGCTTCAGCAAAATGATGTTGAGCTGATTCCTGATCGCCGCGGTAAGCGGAAAGTTCTCCCAGCTTGATATGGGCAGCTCCACGATCCCGCGCTGTCGTCGCGCAATCGACAGCTGCTTCCAGGTACTGCGAGGCTTTGTCGACTTCGCCTCTGTAGAGATGAATTCCCCCGAGTAGAAGATTGCATTCACTGTGACCGGGGTGGCGGGAGAGTATCTTTTCTAATCGCGCGAGGGCCTCATCATTGCGGCCAAAATTGGCGAGGAGGACGGCCGCCTTCAATTGGGATTTGATGTCATCCGGAATGATGTCCGCAATCGCCTGTGTCTGCTGGAAGTGAGAGGACAGCCAAATCCTCTCTTGTTCCCCTTTCGGAAGAACGGATTTCCCCATCAATGAGTGGCCGTAGACTCGTTCGAGGTCGTTCTTCTGCGCTGTTGTCAGCTCAGGGTCACTCATATCCGTTGCGAACATGATGACCAGGCCGATGATCACCGGACTCCATTTCAGCAGATGCCAGAAGCCGCTATGGGCGAGCGACCGCTGCGATGCGGACGCCCCATTGCTGCTCAGTCCCAGGCCAGATCGATTTGTCGTATCTCGGACCTTCCAGATGAAACCGTCGTAGTAGTAGTGAAGGATCGTCGAGGTGAACAGCAGCCCGTAAAAGACTCGACTCAGCGTACCGTCCAGAACCAGACTCCCTGCAAACGCGATGGCGCCATAGGCCGTAATCAGGCTGAGATAAAGCAGCACCATGCCACGTCGAAAGAGAAACGTCATGAACCGCCCAAGATTGACGTTTGAGCTCACTCGACGACAGTTAAACATCCAGACGATAGCGAGGTATTGCAAATCATGACAGATGTCGAAAAGGGCTGCCCCAATCAACATGTTCTCGACCGACAGCATGATAAAGCACCACAATCCGATCCCACTCGCCAACATCAGCGGCTTGACCGGACTGACCTGCTTCCCACGGACGATCTGAGCAATGTACTTGGCCGAAAACCCGGTTAACGCGATTGCTGATACGAAGAGACTTGCCCAGCGGAGAGCCTGAAATACGGGAAGAGAGAGCCAGAGTCCGCCCGCGGAATACCAATGACCGAGTGTCGTCCCGACATGTTCGTCACGAAACAGTTGCGGAGTGATGAATCCGCACAGGCAGACGAGCCAGTCCCAATAGGCGGTCGCCGTTGAATTCGAGCCGACTTTGGCATCATAAATACGGACAAAGCCGTAAACTTGCATCAGCCCATGCCAGGTCGCCCAGACAAGAATGATCAGTCGGTAAAGATTGTAGTGATAGGTGTAGAGGGGAAAGTAGGCAAGAAAAACCAGAGGCGGCGCGATGAGAAAGCGCCAGCGGAATCGATGGAAGAGATCCCGGTCGCCGTAAGCGCGGATCAGACCAGGGAGATGGTGCCCAGTCGCAAAAAATGCGGTGACGATGAGCGACAGAGTTTCTGCCGACATCAGTTCCGACGAGGAACTGAGTATCAGCACTGCCGGCCACGCCACCAGAGGAGTCAGCAGGATGAAGAGGGCATCGATCCAAGGATTGAAAATCCATTGCCCGCCGGGCTTGGAATGATTGGATCCAACCCCCTCTCTCCGAAACCCTGGAGGACCTTCTGCAGGTTGAACCGGTGCAACCGCCATGACGTCACTTTTTGAAATTGAGCCGATCGAGTCACACAAACGGATGTAGCCCTTCCACCATATCCGAACGTGAGCGACTATTTCAATTTCAATTCATACGTCAACTCCGTCTGCGGGTTATCCTCTTCGACGATCAGTTTGAAGTCATTTTTTACCGGATTCTTGTACTTGCCGCTGAACAAATCGACCCCGGTGCCGTTCTTTTTCATTTTCGGTACATACTCAAACCCAAGTTTATATTTACCCGGCTTCAGTCCATCGCACGAGAGATACGACGTAAAACAGAACTGCCCCTCATCGTCAGTTCGGCAGTTTTTCAGGACGATTGTCGGCGTCTTATCGTAAAGATAGACATTCACGCCTCCTTGGGGTTCGCCGTCGATGGTGACGATCCCGCTTGTTGGTACCACTTTCTCCAGAGATCCGCCGGCCATTTTCTCCAGACGCGCCTCGGACATATCCGCTTTGCCATTCCCGCAGCCTGAAGCAAGGGAAGTCAAAGCACAAGCCAGAAAGAGATTTCTAATTGCCGTCATTTCCCTGCCGGGTCCTTTTTCTCGAAGCAACTGATTCCGTCTGTGGTAAGATCCCTCCTGCTTCGTCGAAGCAGAAGGGACGCTGTGATTTACTCTGTCGATATCAACTGAGGAACAAGGGGCCAGTTTCCACCTTCGTTCGTTTTGCGTTTCCCTGCAAGGACCTGAGTCCGAACTGAAAACTGAAATGACGAAGGCAGACTCTGCCCCCTACGGATGGATCGTTTGTCGAGATGTGAAGTCTTTTTAGAATTCACCCACTGGGGCACCGTCTGCCATGATATAAACTCGATTCATGGTCAGCCGATCAACGTTTTGACTGATGAATCGGACGGCTCCATCGGCCATCACAAACTGGGCACCGCCCACGTGGAAGCTATAGAAGTTCCATTTGTTATTGCAGTTGATGGTGCAATCGCCGTCGGCCTTCGCACCACGGATACTTCCCGGAGCGATTGCACTCATGAAGTGCCCCGATGAGTGCTGCCAGTCGTTCCAGGCATCACCCATCAACCCGACGTCCTCATCGGTGAGATTTCCAACAACTTTACCCATGGCATATTCTTTGGAATCCGGTCGGGAAGACTCGCCACAGATCAAAGTGTTCGAAGTACCGTCCGTGATCTGAGAGATTCTCACCCCGCAGCTGTAAGGCCCACCGTCTCCGGTCTCACAATCGAGGATGGCCCCGGTATAGAAGTTTCCTGCCGCACCAAGGTTTTGATTCATCGTCCAGGCAGGAGCCATACCGACATAGTCCAGAGCCCCTCCTGCATGGTACATCGGTGAACCGAACTCGTCCGTCAGCCAATCATCAAGATAAGCTGGCCGAAGATTTCCTGATCGCGGAGTCGAGGGACAAATGAAAGAGGGAATCACCGAACCGGCAATGGCAGCAAAATTCTGGGTACCGCTGTAAGTTCCCCCTTTGCCATAGTTGGGTGGAGCACCGCCCGTGGCTGAGCCGAATCCCATCGCCACATTAAAATTAATCGTGTTGTAAAGATTTGTTTGATCAATGTATGGCAGAATCAGTTCTGGCCAAGCGTGAACATTGAAATCCGCTCTGCCGGCAGGCTGGTTGTCGACTCCCTGGCCAATGCTGGGGCCACTCTGTTCGCTCACCACATACAGCGCACCGGGAAAGTTGCCAAAAGTCCCTTCATAGTTGTGGAAAGCTAACCCCAATTGCTTCAGGTTGTTCCTGCATTGCGTCCTGCGAGCCGCCTCGCGCGCCTGCTGCACTGCGGGCAGCAGAAGTGCAATCAACACGGCGATGATCGCAATAACAACGAGCAATTCAATCAGTGTGAATCCTCGCTGCCGCCTCGGCGTTCTTCCATTTGTCAAAGACATTCAACAATGCTCCTGTTCAAGAATCGATAGAACACTCGCTGTCGGGATAGGGCGCCTACCTCGCGCGTCAAAGCATGAATCAGAACTGAATATCGACAGAAAGATCAGATGACAGAAAGATCAGATTAAGAAGGGGGCGAATGCCAGTGGGTTCTACTATACCCATCATCTTACGAAAGTTTAAATATCGTCTGATTACGTTTTCCTAAAATCTCAAACAAATCCGGACTCGTCCTTCACGGCGGGCAAGCATCATCCTCTTCAAATTGATCCTCTACATTTGTGCAGGAGTCCGCTGGCCCATTCAGCAAAGATCCAGAGCCAATCTCCCATGAACGTACCTACAGGGCGGACCGGTCGTGCCTCTGCCACCTTCGGTTCAGAGCGGAGTCTGCCTGCATCGCTTGTGGAATCGACTTCCATGCCGCGAGGTCAGGCCACATCGAGCGCACTTACACTTCAAGTGTCAGAATACGTCGTACTTCGTAATTCCCTCGATCGTGGCGGTGACGGAGTTCGCAGTCGTGCCCATCTCAATTCGGCCGCAATGGCCAGGGCGAGCGGCCCCGTTCTCCGGTGGTTTCCTGCGGGGGATCAATTGGGGAAACCGGTTGGCATTCCGGCGAGTGCCGTAATTTCAGCTACCGACCTGCGCGCTGCGAGGCTTCCACCCGTGACTCATTCCCAGCTCCTCCAGCACGCTGCAGAGTAACGGCAGATTGCCGCACAACGGCCGGCCATTGCTATTCGACGGAGAATGGCCTCTGGAGGGCGTTGGTCGTTCAATCAATGCCTCCGCACAAGACAGGGCAGTGTCGATCCCAGAGTGTCCAATCGGGTTTTCTGACAGGAACGAGGTCGTGGTGTCTGCTCCGCAACTCCCCCCCTCTCTACCATAGGAACGCACTCCCACGAAACTGGGCAATCTGCCAGCGCGAGTCGATCCCACCACGTTCTGGATGTCGACGGAGATAAACCCTCAATCAGAGGACTTGCTGCAACGCCCTCAACCTCCTAAATCCTCTTGCCAGCGGGAAGAGATTCAGGCCGGAAGAAACACCATCACGAGTTCGCGAAACACTCAATCGAAAACTCGAAGCGAATTGTTCAATTTTCGTCACCCCAATGCACGGAATATCAGGATGGAAGAGAATTTGGGCGATCAGGTTGACATCCGTATTCGCGTCGCTGTCGCCGAGGACTGCGACGTCATCTCGGAATTCAATAAGCGGCTCGCTCACGAAACCGAAAACAAGTCGCTGTCACACGACCAGATCACAAGGGGGGTACGAACTCTGCTCGAAAACCCCCAGCATGGGCGCTATTTTGTCGCCCAGATCGGGGGTGAAATCATCGGACAGTTGATGCACACGCGGGAGTGGAGTGACTGGAGGAACGGTGAGATCTGGTGGCTGCAAAGCGTCTATGTGCTGCCGGAGTTTCGGAGGCGCGGCGTTTTTCGACGTCTTTTCCAGTATCTGGAGGAACTTGCACGACAGACTCCGGGGGTCATTGGACTTCGGCTTTACGCAGAAGAGCACAACGCAGCGGCACTGAACGTCTACGCGACTCTTGGACTGACACACGCGGGCTATGTGGTGCTGGAGCGTTTTTTCGAACGGAACGGATGATATTGATGAGTGGCTGCAAACAACGCTCTCTCTGCGAGTTTCGGCAGGGAAAGCCGAGCGGAGTTGCGTCAACCCGAAATGATTGTCTCGATCCCGAGAAGTTCTTCGTCCGATGGTTGGAGTGCGACTCGGTACGGAGTATTATCTGTGAAAATCATGCACCTGAGGATTCTGGCACAGGGATTGTATCCCCATCGTTTTGTTAAATGATGCTTTCGTACGTTCCCGATAAACGCCATTGGGAATGAGTCAAATGATTGATTCCTTTGATATTGTCAAACGCGATGCTGTCAAAAGATTCAAGGCGAGACTTGGGTTCGGGTGTAGAATAATTGCCGGAACCTGAGTCACGTGACAAGAATCCCTTCTCCAAGGAAACGCTGTGGCCGACCTCTATCACGAGTGTGGTATTGCCGCGATCTACCATCTGCCGGGAGAGACCAGTCGACTGGCTCCGAAAAAAGATCCCAACCAAGTGTCACGGCATATGCCACGGCTGCTGCTGGAGATTCAAAACCGCGGACAACTCGCTGCGGGAATGACAGTTTACCGCCCCGGGCACGCCCGTTTGCTCGACACGTACAAGGACGTGGGAACGGTCACTGAGGTCTTCAATCTGAACCAGCAGAACGAAGCCACGAAGTTGATGGATCAGTACGAAGGACTGGCCGCCATTGGACATGTACGCTATGCCACATGTGGCGGGGACGATCGCGGCAATGCACAGCCTTTTGAGCGCCATCACATCGAAAAGCACAAATGGTTCGCATTTGGCTTCAACGGCCAACTGGCGAACTACAAGGAACTGAAGGAAGAAATCCTCTCTCAGCCGAACTTCCATCTCGCTCGTGACACCGATACCGAAGTGCTGATGCACATTATTTCCCAGCTGCTGTCGGGTGACCGTCAGCCGACGCTGCTGGAAGTCCTTTCACACCTCAGCGAGCGACTTGACGGAGCATGGAACGTCGTATTCATGAATGCTCTGGGCGAAATGTTCGCCGCGCGTGATCCTCTGGGCATCCGGCCTTTGTGCTATGCCGTCGAGGGTTCACTGTTCGCATGTGCAAGTGAAAGTGTGGCCCTGGCCAATCTTGGTTTCAAACAGGAATCGATTCGGAATGTCCCGCCCGGGCATGCCGTACTGATTCAGAATGGCAAGCTGGAAGTCAAACAGTTCGTTGCCAGTCCCAGCCGGGCACACTGCTTTTTCGAATGGATTTACTTCGCGAATGTCGCCAGTACTCTCGACGACCGCAGCGTTTATCTGACTCGAAAGCAACTGGGCGAAGAACTCGCCAGACAAGAGCGGAACAATCCGGTGTGTCCTCTGGATGATGGCGATACCATCGTCGTCCCGGTCCCGGACACCGCGAAGGCTGCTGCCGACAGCATGGCATACACGCTTCGTGTCCCGTGCCTCGAAGGCCTGATCCGAAATCGTTACATGGGAAGAACCTTCATCGAAGGAACCAACCGCGAAGACAAAGCCCGGATGAAATATACCCCCCTGCCGGAAGTCCTTGCGGGGAAGCGGATCTTGCTCGTGGAAGACACGATCGTCCGCTCGACCACCATGAAAGTTCTGATCTCGCAGTTGCGGGAACGTGGTCACGCTAAAGAAGTGCACGTACGTGTCGCTTGCCCCCCGATCGTCGCTCCCTGCTTTTACGGCATCGACATGTCGACGACCGGACAGCTTTTTGCCCCCAGGTTCCTGGAGCCCGGCGAAGACTTGACCCCCGAGATTGAGCAGGAAATGGCGAATGCCATTGGTGCAGACAGCCTGCGATATCTGTCGCGTGGTGCCATCGCCCGCAGTATCGAATTGCCCGTTTCGTCGCTCTGTCAGGCGTGCGTGGACGGACGATACCCCACCGAAGCGGGTAGAAAACTGTACGAAGAAGATATCAGTACCAACTGCGGTAAAGGGTGTTCCGGCACGCGGGTCTTTGACACGCCACTCGTCGCGACAGTGAAATGATCTGATCGGGCCACCGGTCACTCGCACTCGTTTTCGCCAGACTGACGGATCAGGCTCTGTTCGTCCCACGAGATTGAATGAATGCCAGCCGTCGATTTCCGACCAGAAAGACTGTATGCGATTTACAAAGATGCATGGGGCAGGAAACGACTACATTTATGTAGATTGTTTTCAGGAGCCCATCCCGGAAGATATCGTCTCAACAGCGGTTGCGGTGAGTGATCGACATACGGGAATCGGCGGTGACGGCATCGTCCTGATCTGCCCATCCGAAGTCGCTGACGCCCGCATGAGAATGTTCAATGCCGATGGCAGCGAATCTGAGATGTGTGGGAACGCCATTCGGTGCGTTGCCAAATTTGTTTACGATCGAGGGATCTCGAAGAAGCCTGAACTGAACATCGAAACGCTGCGTGGCGTATTGAAGATGCAACTCACGCCGGGATCCAATGGGCTCGTCGAGCAGGTTCGAGTCAATATGGGTGCCCCCATTCTCGAATCAGACCGTATCCCGACGTTACTACCGGGTGATCCACCGAAGAATGTCGATCTCGACGTCGGTGGCAAGATTATCTCTGTCACCTGCGTGTCGATGGGCAACCCCCACTGCGTCACATTTGTCGATGAACTGAATGACGATTGGGTGCTGCGCATCGGACCGATGATCGAACGGCATCCCGCTTTTCCTCGCCGGGTGAATGCCGAGTTCATTCAGGTGATTTCTCCCACGGAATTCAACATGCGAGTCTGGGAACGGGGCAGTGGCGAGACGATGGCGTGCGGGACCGGTGCCTGCGCGGCAGCGGTCGCCGGCGCACTGACCGGTCGAACAGAACGGTCGGTTACGGCGCATCTTCGCGGTGGAGATCTGAAGCTGGAATGGTCCGCAAGCGGTGACGTCTTTATGACGGGCCCGGCAACAGAAGTCTTCAGCGGCGAATGGAAACCACATCGCGCGTAAAGTCCCTCTGATTTGACACGATGGGAACACGCGCCTCGTGGGAGCATCGCGATGGCCCTAGGGATTGTCAGGCATTAAAAAATGGGCACGTCCGGGACGTGCCCATTTCCATTTCTAAAGTTCGTCGTCCTGCTGATCAGGACTGACGGAATGCGGCGTTGGCGGCAGCGACACCCGCTCCAGGAGGTGTTTTCAATCCTTGATCCCGCAAACACTTTTCCAGTGCCGCAAGGAAAACAAGGACGTTTGCAGCGCTGGAACCTGAACCCATCAACCCGATGCGCCAGGTTTTTCCCTTCATCGGTCCGAGTCCCCCCCCGATTTCGATGCCGAATTCATTGAGGAGTTGTTTTCGTACCGTAGCGTCATCAGCTCCTTCAGGAATTCGAACTGCGTTCAACATGGGCAGCTGCTGCCCTTCCTTCACCGCATACTCAAGCCCCATGGCATTGATGCCTGCCTTTAGCGCGAGATGGTTCCGCGTGTGCCGTGCGAATCGAGCTTCCAAGCCTTCCTCAAGAACGATTCGCAGCGCTTCGTGCAAGCCATAGTTCATGTTGATCGGCGCCGTGTGATGGTAGGCACGATTACTTCCCCAGTAATCCTTCACCATCTGCATGTCCAGATACCAGCTCTGGACTTTCGTCTTACGCGCGTCGATGGCGGCGACGGCACGATCGCTGAATGTGACGGGTGCCAGCCCCGGCGGGCAACTGAGACATTTCTGCGTACCGCTGTAGACGGCGTCCAGCTGCCAGGCATCAACTTCAACGGGCTGACCGCCCAGTGAAGTCACGCAGTCGACCGCAATCAGGGCTCCATTTTCGTGACAGACGCGTGCAATGTCCTCGACGGGTTGAGAGGCACCGGTCGACGTTTCTGCGTTGACGATTCCCACAACTTTGGGACGGTGTTCCTTGACCGCCTTCTCAATCTCTTCCGTCGTGAAAATGTCTCCAAAAGGGCGGTCAAGCTGGATGACGACGGCGCCACACCGGGCTGCCACATCGGCCATTCGACCACCGAACACACCATTCACGCAGACGATCATCTTGTCGCCCGGTTCAATCAGGTTGGCAACGACAGTCTCCATCCCGGCACTGCCCGTTCCGCTGACAGCAAGCGTCAATTTGTTCTGCGTGCGGAAAACCTGTCGGAGCATCCCCTGGGTTTCATCCATGATCCGGAGGAAGTACGGATCGAGGTGGCCCACCGTTTGAGCGGCCATCGCCAGCAGCACGCGAGGATGAATATCGCTCGGACCAGGGCCCATGAGAATTCGACGGGGGGGAGCGACGGGAGCAGGAATGCCGGTAGACATCGTTTTCGGTGACTCTCTAAAGAGGATGGAGGTTAGATTGCGGGGAACCAGTCAATGCCAGCGACGGAGAGAGCCAGGATGGGCGACCGTCGCACCTTTTCAAATAAAATACGGCCGTAACAGTGATGAAGATTCGCACGCGATTCAACTGACAAAGATTTCGCTGAAGTGACTGGACGGCTCAAGCAGTGCTGCCTGCCCATCTCATGCCCGTCTCCTTCGTGTGAGCAGAAGATGCAACTCGACGGCGGCACGAGCAAGGCCACTCTCTCGATTTGTCCAACACGTCGTCTTTTTCCCCGTCTGCTTACTCGGTTTTAAGTTCGAACAATGTTCTGCAGGTGATCCCTGTTGCTTTCGCGTAAGCGACCAGTTCCTCATGAAACGAAGGACTCACTGCGGCTCTCAATTGACGCATCCGTTCCGCAATTGAAAGATCGGCTGTACTTCGTCGGCATTATAACCAGGTCTCAAAAAATTGGGCACCGATACCATTCTGCCACTGAATCCTTCGGGGCCTCAGTCGGCGGTATTCGAATTCCATACCTGCGGAAATGTTGCGGCAGGACTGGGTGCCGCAGATCCGGTCGCCCCTGAGTGGTCTCAGCACCAGGCTTTTCCTTCGATTCGCTGTTCTTCCCACGCGATTCCGTATCAGAAAACAGACCGACCCCAGTTCGGCGTTCACCGCGGATCGCCAGAAAAGCAATGCCGCAGTGAACGAATTCGAATGGGGTCGTTTCAGTCAGTCAATCTGGCACCAATCAGTCGATGATCTTCACCTTCATCTCGTCACTGTTCCCTTTCAGCTCGGGCGCATACATGGCACTTGCTTTTGCAGGAAGAGCGCTGAACTGACCGGGAGTTTCGGCCCGCAATCGGTAGCTGAGCGAATGATTACCTCGCATCAGCTGTCGGACGAAGAACGTGACTCGTTCATCCCGGAACTCAACGAAGGCCCCCATCGAATTCCCGTTGTAGCCACTTCGAACTTCGACAGGTTCGAACCCGGCGGCCTTCAGATCTTCGAACAGGAGATACTCGTAATCATTCTTGCTTTCGATTTCGAGTTCCACTTCCACCAGATCACCGCTCTTCAGCTCACTCAGACTCGGAAGTTCTGTTCGTTCGAACTTTTCAACCTGCTGCTTGACGGCCTGGCCTCGGGCTCCCTGCTGGTCGACCTTCTTTTCGACCCGAGTCAGCTTATAGAACTTGCGATCCACTTTGACTTCCAAACCGGCTCGAGAGATGAAATCTTCCAGAGTGAAATTGGTCTGATAGACGTTGTAGTAAAGTGGGCCGGTTCCCTGCTTCTTGAGTTCGAGTGTGTGCTTTCCGGTCGTCACAGCGTCTCCCTCAAGCACGAACTTGTTATCGAATGTGAAGAGGTTTGAGGCATCGATTTTGACCTCCTTCTGCTTCTGACCATCAAGCCAGACTTCGACAGTGAGGTTCGGCTTGTCTTCTCCGCTGGCCTGCTGATACTCGGCCAGGGCTTCAATACACAGGGCCGTGTCACGAGTACTGTTCCAGTATGTCGCGTGCTTCCGATTGTTGAGCAGGTATTTCACCAACCGCGAAGCACGCCGGTCGTTCGGATTGGTCTTCGACAGCAACTTCAGATAGTACGCATTCGCTTCAATGTCGTTTCCGTACCAGTACCACCACCCTTCCTGCGGCAGCTTCAGATAGGCGGTCTGGTTTTCCTCATCCTCGACGACAAACTGCTCAATGTTTTCGAGCACCACTTTCAGCTTGTCTGTCTGCTGCTGTCGATGCAGGGCCAAACCGTAGAGTGCCTTCGCGTAGACCGGCAGTTGAACTCGATCTCTGAACAGAAACTCATCCATCGCACTATTGGAAACATCTGCTTCCAGCAGCAGCATGTAGATGAACGCATCAAGAGCGTCGGCATGCTGCTTTTGCGGAACATCCTTCTTGCCCCAGTTCTTGAGTTTCTCGACCTGCTCAGTCTGGTAGCGAGTCAGCCATTCGATTCCCCGCTCCAGCACGCCGGGGACAATCGCGACATCATTTGCCTTTGCGACCTGTAGACCGTGCACCACCACGGCGGTCGTGTGAGGCCACGAGCGTTCTCCGTAGCCGCTGAACCATCCCCAACCACCGTCCGACACCTGCATCGATGTCAGTCGCTCGAGTCCCTCCTTGACCATCGATCGAACCTCTTCTTCGTCGAAGACAGGGTTTCGATCGAAGCGTTTCCAGCCCTTTGCCCGTTCGACATCATCGCCGATTTCCTGAGCGTTCAGATTGGTCCGCTTGGCCTGAATGTCCTTGAGATTCAGTTGCATCTTCAGCAACAGTCGTTGCGTGATCACCGTCGGCAGGAAACGATTTAACGTTTGCTCGGTACACCCGTAGGGGTACTCGACGAGGTAAGGAAGTGCGTCGACCATCGCTCCTGCCAGAGTCGGTGAGAACCTTGCCTCCAACCTGGATTCATTTTGCCGCCTCGCTTCGGGAACGACGAACGTCACCTGCCCCGCAGAATCCGTCGGGCGAATTGCTCCACTGAACGACTCGGTCTTCAACATGCCATGAATATAGACCGGGAATGATAGCTTCATCGCGTCAGACTCTTCGTCTGTCAAAGCACTGACGGTGATTTCAGTCACCCCTTCGGACGCGACTTTCACGCGCCAGTTGACGCGTTGCTCGCCTCCCGGTTCGAGCGAGATCGTCTGCTTCAATGGCCATGTGCGATTTTCTCCGCCGTTTGGTTCATTCGATTCGATCAGCGAAAGAAGCTTGCCGTCGACGGCCAACGTGACTTCCACCGACTTCGCAGACTTCAGATAGCTATGAACGTTTGCACTGATGACGACCTCGTCCTTATCGACGAAGAATCGTGGAGCTTGCAGGCGGACCAGCAGATTCTTTCTGGTCGTAACTTCGACTTCACTTTGTCCGACCTTCGTGCCCAGTCCCATCGCCCAGGTCTTCACCTTCCAGCCGGTCAGGCTTTCGGGCATCTTGAAGCTGACTTCCGCCATACCTGACTGATCGGTCGTCAGCGAACCCGTCCAGAACGCCGTGTCGGCGAAATTCGAACGGATTGTGGGAGTCTGCATCGCACCTTCAACAGCTCCGTCCGGCGTCTCTACGGACCCTGTTGACGCGAAGTCCGCCTCCATGGCGGCAGGCATGGGCATCGCTCCCCGCATCATGGCCCCGGCAGGTGCTGCCATCATTTTCTGACCGCCTGCTGCACGCCCTCTGCCCGCTGAAAGGAAGACGATGCGATCGCCCGATATTCCTGCGTCGAGGCCGCCAAAGACTCCGAGGTCATTCATCGGAATATCGCCAGTCTTGATCAGATTGCTGAACGAGCGATCCAGGGTGTTGTCGCCCTGCGGGAAATGGTTACGACGCCACTTCCAGAAGAACTCTTTGATCTCAGGTACGTTGCTTCCACCTGAAATGTATTCGACGGTCTTGTCATAAACGGTGAGCACAGTGGATCCCACGAACGGTTCGCCGGTCGGGTCGGTCAGTTTCACGTGCACCCGTGCATCAGCACCCGGCTGGTACTCCGTGGCGGATGGCTGCACCTCGACGTTGATGATCCGCTTTTCCGGGGGAACAACGACCTCGCGAGTCTCCTGATGGTACTTGCCGTTCGAGACCGTAAACGCTTCCAGAAAGAAGTTCGGCATGTCCTTTTGAATCACCGCGACTTCTTCGACTGTCGTCTTGCCTTTCAGGCGAATCACCTTCGGTGGAAGGTAGACTCCATTCGAAGGGCGGATGAACAACACGATGCAACCATCTGGATTGTTCGTCGTGACCATCAAATTGACAGTGTCACCTGGTGCGTATTCCTGCTTGTCCGTGATCAGTTCCAGATCGTTGAAGCGGAACTCTCGTCCGTCGAAGCCGTCGCCTCGTACCACGAAAACATATCCTCCCTCGATCGAATGCTGTTTCGAATCGGTCAGCTTGTACGACAGACGGTATTGTCCCGCTTTACTTGCCGCGATCTGTTGCTGGGCATGCCCTTGTTCGTTCGTATCCAGTTTCCAGCTTTGCACCGCTGTTTCGACCGGCTTTTGATCCGCGTCATAAGAAATCTGAAAGAGCGTCAGCTCTCCTGTCCCTTTGACGGGTTTATTATCAAGCGTGTGGGCCTGAAACGAAGCGTGAATGTCATCGCCGACACGGTAGTGACCTCGGTTGACCCAGGTGAAGACTTTGAAAGGCTGACGGGCGACGAGAACATTCCCAGTCCCGACGATCGTTCGACGTGACTCATCCACCACTTCTGCCGTGATGGTGTAGGAGTGATCTTCGTCGCCGTGAATTTCTTTCGCGGCCAGGGTGTCGATCTCGACACGGACCTCTCCGTCCTCGCCGATCTCTACCTCTTGTTCTGTGATCAGTTCGGGCGGAGCTGGGTTGTGACCGATCCACCATCCTTTGGGTCGAACGCAGCCCCAGCGACTCCAGCCCGGATACCAGGTGTAGTCCGACGCGAACCACCAGTATCCACGTCCATAGAGCCAGTCCCAGTTGGCGATGGGATACCAATGGCTGTCATGCGCAGATCGTTGAACCTTATATTTCACTTTCGCCTTGGTGACCGGAGCACCGAAGAAGTACTTTGCCTTGATTGTCGCCGTGATTTTTTCGCCAAGTGCGATGGGTTCCGTCGGCGCATCAATTTTGACTTCGTACTCTGGCTTCTTGTATTCTTCGACCCGGAACGAACCTCCCTGGTTGAATTCGTTCTGAACAACAAGCTGATACGTTCCCAGCATCGCACCTTTCGGCAGCGGGAATTCCCCTTCGAGCCCGCCGTAATGATCCGTCGTGAAGACTTTCTGAAAGACTTCTTCTCCTTGAGGATTACTGATCAGGACCTTGAACTCACGATTGGCGAACTCTGCCTTGTCAGCCACATCATATTTGCTTGTCTGAATCCAGAACTTGAATTTCACTGTCTGTTCCGGGCGGTAGACCGGCCGATCCGTGATGGCGTATACGCGTTTCGCGTTGTACTCCTCATCATGTTTCTGTCCCCACCATGAGTGCGTGAAGCCGGTGTAAGCCAGTCGCCCTTCTTTCGTCCTGGCAACGATCATCCATTGGTGATCGTTCGGCATTCGCTTCGAGGGGAGCGAGATCAGTCCGTTACCGTCCGTAAACTCAGAGAAATTCGTTGTGGTCAACTTCCAGCGTGACTGGTTCTTGTCGACGGGGGTCTGCTTCCACCCGAAAAACTCGACATTGGCATTTGCAATCGGCTGGCCTGTTACGGCATCGGCGACGAAATGCATCGACTTTCCATCGAGCGGCTTTCGCACGAGTACCGTGTCCGCAAGCCAGACGATGACATGGCTGACATTGCCGTCCTTCAGACGTCCCGTCAGAAGATAGGCTCCCGCCTTCTGGAGCGGGGTCGTCACTGTAACAACATCATCGAAGTGATCCGGCTTTGGCTTCAGATCCAGCTTCCAGGTGGCAACGGATTCGCCCAGGTACTCTGTCTGGTTCTCAGTCACCAGGCGATAGCCAAGATCCTGGATATTGAATTTACTCCAGTCGAGCTGAGCGGGAGACGATTTCAGGTAGCTCTTCACGTCTTCGAGCAGCTTATCAATCTTCACGACACGAGCTTCAAATGAGACCTCGCTGGCGTTGCGGAAACGGAAATCGACTACGGCTCCGCGCCCGGCAGGTGCCACCGTCAGATTCTCGAACCGCCCCCAGTTCTTCACGATCTGATCCAGTCGGGGCTGACGATGTTCTTGCGCACCGAATTTCTGAATCGCCGACGTCCAGGAGGCAGCCGCTTTCTTGTACTGTCGACGATCTTCGTAAATCTGTGCCAATTGATCGGCCGCAGCAGGCGAGTAGCTGTCTTTCTGCTCGCGATTCGCAATCGTTTGAAAGAGCTTGATGGGGTTGAATTCATCGGGCAGCTTGAAGCGTTTCACGCCCGTCGCCAGCTTCGCAATTGTCTCGTCGTCGCTGAGTGACTGTACTACGAAGGGACCGCTTTCATCCACGTCGTCACTTCGTCCCGAACCCCGCTGCAACCAGGCGATTGTCTGGACGCCGAAATGTTGATGCAGAAACTGAGCGAAGGAAAAGTCGACTTGGTTTTGCAGCGTCTTATCAAATTCGACTGCCTGCATCAGCGCCCAGCGCCAGCGTTCTCCGTCGGTCGTTGCAGCCTCCCATGACGCGGGAAGCTGATGGAGAACGGGATGACCTTCAGCATCAACCGGGGCACCTTTGGAACTCTCATCCCATGGCCCCCTCCCTCGCCAGCGCATCGGACTTTGTTCTTCATAATCGGGCAATACCGCAAGATCGGTAAGCGTCTGCAACTTCCATGGTGCGACGCGGTTGATCTGCTGAGCAAAGTCGATGAAGAGCCTTCCCACCTCCTTATGGTCGGGATCTTTGAGCGCCAATGGCAGGGCCTGCTGGAAAAGCTGAAGAGCCCGAACTCGGTCACGATTGGCCGCCGTCACGTATTGACCACCGCCACGGTGGGATCCCCGCTCGAACTTGCCGGCGATCAGGAAACCGTCGTGAACGAGGACATCGCCGTACTGTCGACCCGCATCTGCCAGAAACCGCCAATTGGAGGCGTGCGTCTTGACGGCGGCCTCAATCAGTTCATCGACTTCATTCGTCCGGCCCAGGTTCTGAAGAGACTGCACCGCGAGGGCCAGGTCCCCGCCGACCTTCGCGGCGTCCGACTTCTCATCGAGCAACAACTTGCGGGCACCTTCATAGGCTGTTTTGAAGTTTCCGGCCTCAAACTCTTTCCGTACCGCACTGCGATTCACAGGATCCCCCGCTTCCTCGGCCAGCGCCGACCATGAGACAACGCAGAAAAAGAGCGCACTGAGCAGGAACGTCAACTTTGACATGATAGGAACCATTCCTTGAGAGATGGGGAAAGCAGGTCCTCCCGACCCGAGGTGCCAGTATACTTGACTGTCTTCCAGATGTCACAGATGCCGAATTCTCCCGGCCGCACAGGCACTGTGATTGATCGCACCTGTGACCGCAGCTTCCATGGCCGCTTGCGAACGGTTACAGGGTGAATTTCGCTGGAATCAGGTACCTCAAAGGCTCTGCGAAGAACGTTTGCACTCCCATCGTAAATTGTTTTTGACTTTGTAGGGGCTGCGGACATCGCTTGAATTGCTGGCGAAAGTGACTTGGATGCGAGATACTTTGGTTTTGTTCCCGAAATCTCAAGCGGATCCAAAATGAAGCACGAATCTGCATTGAATCAGCGTCACCAGATCATCGCGATGTTGTCCCTGGCGCTGTTGAATGGCTCGTTCTGTACCGCAAGTGATGAGATCAACTTTAATCGGGACATTCGTCCCATTCTCTCTGACCGCTGCTTCGCCTGTCATGGACTGGACAGACTGGCCAGAAAAGCCGATCTGCGACTGGACCAGCGAGACGCAGCCATGGCCGCCGGCGCAATAGTGCCGGGAGAACCTGACCAGAGTCCCTTGGTGGAACGAATCTTCTCGCATGACGACGACACGATCATGCCACCGCCCAAGTTCAACAAACCACTCACTCTGGACGAGAAAAATCTACTCCGGCGATGGATCGAGGAAGGGGCAGTTTATCAGCCACACTGGTCTTTCATTCCCCTTCCCGAACAGATCTCGATCCCTCCCATCGGGGTGACATCGGACTGGGTCAAGTCCCCCATTGACGCATTCGTACTGGATCGGCTGACGAAAGAAGGAGTCGCGCATGCCAGCGAAGCGACTCGCGAGACGTGGCTGCGGCGCGTCAGTTTTGATCTGACCGGTCTGCCCCCCTCACCCGCTGAACTTAATCTGTTTCTCGCCGATTGTTCTCCCCAAGCCTACGAGAAGGTTGTCGATCGATTGCTGGGATCGCTGCAATTCGGTGAGCGTATGGCGAATGAATGGCTCGACGTCGCCCGTTATGCAGACACGTTCGGTTACCAGAGTGATCGCGACACACACTTATGGCCCTGGCGCGACTGGGTGATTCGCGCGTTCAATGACAATCTGCCCTACGATCAATTCATCACATGGCAAACTGCGGGGGACCTGCTTCCCGATGCCACTCCCGACCAGCGGCTGGCGACAGCGTTCAATCGTTTGCATCGTCAGACGAATGAAGGGGGGAGCGTGGAAGAAGAGTTCCGTCAGTCCTACATCGCCGATCGCGTCGTGACCAATGGAACTGCATTTCTGGGCCTGACCTTTGAATGTGCCCGTTGCCACGATCACAAGTACGACCCAATTTCTCAGGCCGATTTTTACAGTCTGGCCGCATTCTTCGCCAATATTGACGAACACGGACTGTATTCGCACTTCACCGAAACGGCTCCCACACCCACGATTCCGCTCTACAACGAGGATCAAAAGTCCAGGCACATCGCGCTGAAGGAAAAAATCCGACAACGGGAAGAAGGACTCAAACAGATCCGCACGGAAGCGAGCAGCCGGTTCGCAGATCATCCCCTCTCAAAACTCACGACCACCGACGTAACCACGCTCGCAAAGTTCGTCGGTCAATCCACGGACGCAGCACCGCAACCGGCGAACCCCAACGAGCCGCAGCGACAGACGGGGCCTGTCGCGAAGTTGCATCTCTCCTTCGACAGCGCGACGCCGAACGGCGACAACACCCTGGTTGAGGGGGTTTCCGGTCAAGCAATCAAGTTTGGCGGTGACGACGCGTTTCCTGGAACCGGTTCCGGAGAATATGGTCGAACGTCCCCGTTCAGCATTTCAGTCTGGATCAAGCCAGCGGAGCTGAAGCCGCGAGTTATTCTGCTGCACCAGTGTCTGGCGGCAGAAGACGCTGCATTTCGTGGGTACTCCATGGTACTTGACAACGTAAAACTGCAGTTCTCGCTGATCCATTTCTGGCCCGGAAACGCCATCCAGGTCGAGTCTGAAGAGGCGGTTCGAGCGGGCGAATGGACCCATATCGCCGTGACGTACGACGGCGGCAGTCACGCTGAAGGTGTGCACATTTACCTCAACGGACAACCCGCTCGACTGAGCGTCGTCCGTGACAAGTTGACGCGTGATATCCGGTACCGAAAGGAATCGGGTGATTACGTCGCTCAACCCATCGAACTCTCATTAGGAGCACGGATGCGCGATGTCGGTTTTCGGGGCGGCGCGATCGACGAACTTTTCGTGTTTGATCAGGAACTGTCTGCACTGGAAGTTCTGGGTCTCAGCCGGCAGGTCACACCGCCGGGCCAAGCTCCCCTTCCCGAAACGTCAACGCTGGCCGAAGAGGCCCGGTTTGAGCACTATCTGCTGCGGTTCGATGAACCTTACAGGCAAGCCTTAAGTGAGTTGACTCGGCTTCGCCGCGAAGAGAACGAACTAGCCTCGAACGTGGTCCAGATCATGGCGATGGTCGAACTACCCCAGCCACGAGAGACGCGCATCCTCAAACGGGGCGCCTACGACGCACCGGGCGACATTGTCACTGCCGACGTTCCATCGAGCATTCTGCCCTTCCCCGAAGAGGCCCCTCGCAATCGACTCGGACTGGCGAGATGGATGACCAGTCCGCAGCATCCGTTGACAAGTCGCGTCGCGGTCAATCGCTTGTGGAGTCTCTTTTTTGGACGGGGACTGACGGTGACCGTCGAGGACTTCGGTGGCCAGGGACAGTCCCCCTCGCACCCCGAACTGCTCGACTGGCTGGCCCGCGACTTTGTCGAGCATGGATGGAATGTGAAGCGATTCTGCAAACAGGTTGTGCTCTCCGCCACGTATCGGCAGTCCTCTCAGCCGGGCGATTCGAAACTGCTTATCGACGATCCTGACAACAAACTCCTCGCCCGCGGCCCCCGGTATCGACTTTCGGCCGAGCAATTGCGTGACAACGCATTGGCTGTCAGTGGGCTGCTGGTGACCGAGATCGGGGGCCCCAGCGTCATGCCTTACCAGCCAGCCGGTTTGTGGGAAGAAGCAGGCACGGGCAAACACTATGTTCAGTCGCACGGCCCGGGACTCTACCGCCGCAGCTTGTACACATTCTGGCGACGGACCTCCCCACCCCCCAACATGCTGGCGTTCGATGCCACGGGACGTGAAGTCTGTACGGCGAGGCGCGAACGAACTGCCACGCCGCTACAGGCTTTAGTATTGCTCAACGATCCGCAGTTCGTGGAAGCCGCTCGCGTACTTTCAGAGATATTGACTCGCGACGAGACCGACAGCGTTGAGTCGCGACTGCGGAAAGCGTTCCGTCAGGTTCTCTCGCGCCAGCCGTCACCCGATGAGCTGCAGATTCTGACCCGTCTCTATCGGGATCAGCAGGGGTACTTCGCCTCCGCGCCGGAAGCCGCACGAGAATTTCTCAGCGTGGGTGAAACACCGCGAAACGAACACCTCAATCCCACGGAGGTTGCGGCATTGGCTGTCGTCGTGGAAACCCTTCTGAACTTTGACGAATGCGTCACCAAACGCTGAATGGAATTGAATGCCTGCACATCGAATTCAATTGAAAGGACCTTGGGAAGTTTTCCCTCCGCAGGTCAATGAACTCCACTCGGACGCCGAACAAAAGCCAGAGACGCACACAATGCCAAAGGAGTGGCGAGAGCTTTTCGGCGACCAGGGCGGAACAGCTCGATTCCAGAGAAAATTCCACCGGCCCTCCAATCTTGAGCCGCATGAGCGTATCTTCCTCGCGTTTTCAGGCATTCGAGGAGAGACAAGAATCCGCCTGAATCAACGTCAGCTCGGCGAATTCGACGCTCAGGGAGGGTCGATCGAAGTCGAGGTCACGTCAAACATGAACTCGTTCAATACGCTGGAAGTCGAGATTGATTTTGATCCCGGCCAATCCCCAGGACTGCCCGGGGGATTGTTCGGGGTCGTCGCGTTGGAAATCCGCTGGGACGATCTTCAGAGAAATTAAGCAGCACCCGCGACGACGCCGGACAGCAAACCCGTCGCACAGAATCATCAAGAGGAATTCACGTGGTTACAGAAGTTGTCATTGTTGCCGGAAAACGAACTCCCATCGGACGCTTTCTTGGCGGGCTGGCGGATTTGTCTGCCGTTGAGCTGGCCTGCGCGGCGAGCGAGGCCGCCCTTCAGAATATCAATCGTCAACTGATTGATCAGGTCATTGTCGGGAATGTCCTCGCTGCGGGACTCGGCATGAACCTGGCGCGTCAGGTCGGCGTGAAACTTGGTTTGCCGCTGGAAGTTCCCGCATACACGGTCAATATGATGTGTGCCTCGGGTCTGCAGGCTGTCCTGCTGGCCGCCCAGGCAATTCGCGCGGGCGACAGTCATGCTGTTCTGTGTGGCGGGACGGAATCCATGTCGAACGCCCCCTACCTGCTGCCAAAGGCCAGGAAAGGCTACAAGATGGGCGACGGCACTCTCGTCGACTCATTGCTGCAGGATGGACTGGTCGACAGCTTTGACCACAAGCACATGGGTGTTTCCGTCGAGTTACTTGCGCAGGATTATCAGATCACAAGAGGTGATCAGGATGCGTTCGCGCTACGCAGCCAGAAGCAATATGCCGCCGCAGCCGCCGCGAATGCCTTTGCTGACGAAGTGATTCCCGTCGGTAAGGTAACGCAAGACGAACACCCCCGTGCGGACACGGTGCTCGACAAACTGGCAAGTCTGAAACCGGCATTCAATCCGTCCGGGACAATCACTGCAGGGAATGCTTCCGGGATCAACGACGGCGCCGCCATGCTTGTCGTCGCTAATGGCGAGTTCGCCCGAAAGCACAATTGGCCCATTCTGGCACGACTCTCTGGCGGTGCGGTGCAGGGTTGTGACCCGGTGCGGATGGGGCTGGGGCCGGTACACGCGATCAGAAAGCTCTGCTCGCGGCATGACTGGACCGTTGATCGTTTCGCTCGCATCGAAATCAACGAAGCCTTTGCTGCTCAGGCACTCGCCTGCCAGCGCGAACTGAAGGTCGATCTTGAGAAGGTCAACTCCTTTGGCGGAGCGATTGCAGTCGGCCACCCGATCGGTGCCTCCGGTGCACGGCTCGCGGTCCATCTTGCTCAGCAGATCGCAGCGGGTCACACGAAATCGGGACTTGCCAGCTTGTGCGTCGGCGGCGGAATGGGAATCGCCGCTGCGTTCGAGTCGCTGTAATTCACGAGCCTGAGCGAACCGCATGATTTTGAACGAGGCCGGAGGAATCGAATTGGTCCCTCCGGTTTTGTTTTTGTTCGCACGCCGTGGTCCTTTTACATTGCCGAGATTGTCAATCCGCCATCCCCGGTGTCATTACAGATTGGACACGAATTCGGTAGCATTCTTCATCAGTGACCTCTTATCCGTTCCGGGTGCTCTGACAAGGGTGAGCTTATGACCAAATCACGACGCGATTTTCTGGGTCAATCAGTCGGGTCGGTCGCTGCCGCGTCGCTCTATGCCGCAGCAGGAGTTGCTGCGGACTCATCAGATCGTCAAGAAGAGCCCCTGCCTGTTGCGATCATCGGGCCCGGCGGAATGGGGATGGCGCACGTCAACCAACTGGTCGGGAATTCGTCCGTTCGACTCGCTTATGTCTGTGACGTCGACACAGACCGTGCTGCTAAAGCGGCAGAGACGATTATGCAGAAGACCGGGCATGCCCCTCAGGTCGTCTCTGACATGCGACGAGTCCTCGATGATCGTGCCATCAAAGCGGTGTGGATTGCCACTCCGGACCATTGGCACGCGCCAGCAGCAATTCTCGCCGCGAATGCGGGAAAGCATGTGTACGTTGAGAAACCCTGCTCACACAATCTGCGTGAGGGGAGGCTGATGATCGAGGCGGCCCGTAAGAACAATGTGGTGATGCAGGTCGGCACGCAGAGCCGCAGCACGCCCTTCATTGCCGCCGCACTCGAAAAAATGAATTCCGGAATCATTGGAGAAATTCTCGTCGCCAAGGCGTGGAACAGCCAGCTTCGCGGCAGCATTGGACGACAAAAGCCTTCACAACCACCCAGGAATCTCGACTACGATCTCTGGCTGGGGCCGGTCCCCGAACGGCCCTACCAATCCAACTTCCTGCCCGGAATCTGGCGCTGGTGGTACGACTTTGGCTGCGGAGATATTGGAAATGACGGAGTTCACGACATCGATATTGCCCGGTGGGGCCTGGGCGTCACGACTCATCCGAGTCGCATCGCCGCTCTGGGGGGAAAATGCTTCTTCGATGACGACCAGCAGCATGCAGATACCCAGTACGTCGCATTCGAGTATCCCGGGGCATCGCGATCGGGCAGACCCCAACAGCTAGTCTACGAACAGCGAATCTGGTCCCCTTGCGTGCAGGAGGGATTCGAAAATGGAAATGCATTCTTCGGAACATCCGGCATGATGATCATGGGCAAGTCCGGCAGGTTCCGGCTGACGGGTCCGAAGAACAAGCTCATTGAAGAGTCATCCGGCGCGGGCCCG
Source organism: Schlesneria sphaerica (assembly GCF_044336245.1). NCBI lineage: Bacteria > Pseudomonadati > Planctomycetota > Planctomycetia > Planctomycetales > Planctomycetaceae > Schlesneria > Schlesneria sphaerica. The sequence goes on from NZ_CP172346.1 coordinate 639,953, forward strand.
GATCTCGCCGCACACCATCAGAACTTCCTCGATTGCATCCGCACCGGGAAACGCCCGAACGCCGATATCGAGATCAATCACCTGTCCACATCGCTGTGCCACCTGGCCAACATTGCCACACGCACGGGCCGCGTTCTGAACTTCGACCCCGCCACCGAGACGATTCGAGACGATGCGGAAGCCTCACAGCTCTTGTCACGGGAATATCGCGAACATTGGGCGAAGCCCGCGGCGTCGCTTTGAAAGTGATGAACAGCGACGGACGGTGATCAACCCGAATGTCAGAGTTCCAGAATCAGCTCGCCGGGCCAGGAGGTTCCGATCCTCTGCGCGGTCTCCCCGGTTCCGCACGTCCATCACTCGAGGCTTTCCGAGCGATCTCTCGCAGGCGCTCTCCCCTCGGCGGCGCAGCAGTTGCACCCTCACCGCACGTGTGCTGCGAGAGTAGTTCCGTCACCAATACCAGAGACATGGTTAATGACCGCCACCTGAAACAAGCCTTCTGATACTGGTGATTGAAATGCACTAGGGATACGTCGCAAGCCCTGCCGTGGCGTCTATGGCGTAGGGCTGGAGGGGAACGTCTGCAATAGTGAATCTGGTAACGCGATCTTCCAGAGAGGGTTAGGCGCCCTTTCGCCGGAGTCGTCTACGGATCAATTGTGTGAATGAGCTGATTAGAGTTGATCTCAGGTTGGTAACCGCTCAGTCGAATTGAATGAACAACAACCATATTGGCATGTTTTGGCTCCGGTGAATAAGTCCCCGACATTCCCCTGTAGCAGCAGGGGCCATCTGCAGCATTGCGGAGCTGTCCCCCAAAGTCCGCCTCTGCGTTTCCGCGTCCATAGATGAACTTCGGAGCCGCATGATCCATCGTCGTCACACGCGCTGATCCGTGCGTGCGGCACCTCGCTTCCTTAGTCTTCCTCAGGAGATCTCTTAAAATGCAGGCTGTAGTATTTCACGGTGTGGGAGATGTTCGCCTTGAAACCGTCGGCGAACCCAAAATCAAAGAACCAACGGACGTCATTGTCAGACTTGTCGCGAGCGCCATCTGCGGCACTGACCTGCACATGATCCGTGGAACAATGCCGGGCATGGTACCAGGCACAATCCTGGGCCACGAAGGGGTTGGCATCATCGAAGAAGTCGGCAGCGACGTGGTCGACATGCAGGTCGGCGACCGTGTCGTCATCCCATCCACGATTGCCTGTGGACACTGCTCATACTGTGAGACGGGGTATCATTCTCAATGCGATAATGCGAATCCGCATGGAAAGCAGGCGGGAACGGCCTTTTTCGGTGGCCCCGCCACCACCGGCCCCTTCGATGGACTGCAGGCCGAGTTCGCGCGCGTGCCGCTTGCGGACGCGGGACTGGTGAAACTGCCGGAGAATGTCAGTGACGATCAGGCGATCCTGATCTCGGACATCTTTCCGACAGGCTACTTTGCTGCGGACATCGCCGAGATCAAACCGGGGGACAGTGTTGCCGTCTATGGGTGCGGCCCGGTGGGCCTCTTCAGCATTGCCAGCGCAAAACTCATGCGGGCCGGTAAGATCTTCGCGATCGATTCTCTGCCCGACCGACTTGCAGCGGCCGAAAAACTCGGTGCGATCCCCATCAATTTTAATGAGGCCGATCCCGTCAATTCGATTCTCTCGCAAACAAACGGCATTGGAGCACTGCGAGTGATTGACGCGGTAGGCGTCGATGCCGTCGCTCCGGAAGAAGGACTGATCGCCTCGTGGCTCCCTTCCTCGGAACGAACCCGACATCGGGAGCAAGTCGCTGAAGTCGCTCCGCGCCAGAGGCCAGACGGCGACAACTGGATCCCCGGTAATGCCCCGTCCCAGGTACTGGACTGGGCCGTGAAATCGATCGCCAAGGCTGGAACCCTCTCCATCGTCGGGGTCTACCCTCAGACAGCGCAGTTCTTCAACATCGGTATTGCGATGAACAAAAACATCACGATCCAGATGGGAAACTGTCCTCACCGTAAGTACCTGCCGAAACTTGTCGAAATGGTCAGCTCTCAACGACTCGATCCACTTACCGTCCTTCCCGCACGACATGAACCGCTGACCAACGTCCTGCAAGCCTACAAGGAATTTGACAAGCGAAACGCAGGCTGGATCAAAGTCGAACTCAGCCTTCCTGTCACCGCTTAGGGAAGTGGCGGGCAGAACTGCTCGAAGTGCATATTCTTGCCCACAGGAGAGGACTGCAGACTCGCATAGACTCAGCACTGCGGGGGAAGTACTTTCTCGGTACCTCGTTTTTCCTGCAGCAGGAACCGAGAAAGTGCCCCGCACTGAACTGATAACTGGGATGCGAGTGATGATCTTTCTCAAACGTGTCTACGACGAACCATCCAGTCAGGATGGAACACGCATTCTCGTTGAGCGACTTTGGCCGAGAGGGGTGAGCAAGGAGAAGGGGGCAATCGATCTGTGGCTTAAAGAAATTGCTCCCACCACGGAACTTCGCAAATGGTTTGGGCACGACCCGGCGAAGTGGGACGAATTCCGTCAACGCTACTGGGCGGAACTGAGACAAAACCAGACGCCGCTGGAGACCCTGCGAGCGAAGTCTGAGGAGGGTGCGGTCACCCTGGTGTATTCGTCTCATGACCAGGAGCACAACAGCGCGATCGCGTTGAGAGACTTCCTCGAGAAACACCGATAGACACCTGACTGGATGTTGATCGTAGCGCGACGATCATCCATGGTCGTTCGGACCGATCAAGCGTTTGCTGGGATCGGGGTTCGCATTTTTCTCGACTCGCTTTGTCAGCGTGGATTTCCAGCTTGTCGCCAGCGGAGCCAGCGCGGCAAGCTCAGCCGCTGCTCGCAGATCATCTTTTTCAAAGTGCATGATTCGGTTGGACCGTTCGATCGTCCAGTCCGGATACGGCCGGTCCTGGAGATGAAATCCCAATCCAGGGGTAATCATCCCTTCCGTCAAAACTCGAAAGTACCAGCCGGTACGGCCCGATTCTTGAACCTGCAGCGCCAGTGTCTTGATCCGCCAGCGTCGGGCCAGTTTCCAACAGGGCTGCCGGGGTTGAGAAACCTGAAGTCGAACGTCACCCAGTTGCCAGATGTCTCCCACACAAACGGTTGTCTCATTCAATCCCGCGATCGTGAAATTTTCTCCGAATGCGCCGAAGGGAAGATTCGGCTTCTGGAGGACCTGCCGCCATTGCGCATAGTGATCTGCGGAATAGGCCAGAACAGCCTTGTCGGGCCCCCCGTGGTGTTCGAGATCCGCCTGACCGTCTCCCTCCACGTTCGTGCTGCCAACTCGAACCGGACCGGGAACCGGGGACTTTTGAAATCCGCTTGTCCACGGTCGGTCCATGGGATCAGTGGCACCCTCGAGCCCCATTTTCCGAGGTAACCCGACCTGGATCGATTGCAGCACGGGCCTTGTCATGCCTTAAGTCCCTGAACACGCTTGGACGGCATTTGTCACACAGTACCCGTGTCACCACGAGCGACCCTGCACCATAGTGTATCAAGGTCGGTGAACCCGAGGAGTGAAAGTTGGTGCCTCCAGTCCGATCCCGTCGAGAGGTACACTATACCAAATAAGTAATACTCAGCTTCGTGAACAGAGAGAACCTCAATCGGTCGACTCCTTCACTTGGGACCATAGAGTGTCAACAGAAACGACGCGGGTTCAAGACACTCCACGGAATGGGGTTCTCCGGCGGCGACACAAAGCATCTGCCCCGCCGAGAGCTGCTGAACTTTTCCCATTGCGGTGAAGGCGATCACCCCTTCAAGACACTGTAGGGTGATGTCTCGCGGAGCCTTGTGCTCTGCCAGCACCTTACCCGCCGCCATGACCAGACGAATGATTTCAATATTGTCTGACTTGAATAACGTCCGTGTCTGAGAAGCTGCCAGCTCTTTCCCGAGAGGTTGTACGTTAATGACTTCGCCCGGGTGTGCATGAGATATCGCCATCATCGATCTCCTTATTCAAAGCAATTGCATCGGGCTCATTGATCGCTGCTCAGACATTGATTCAGCTTTGCCAGGACGACTGAGGCATCGAGCCCTTCCTGCTGACACGCGTATCTGAGCGACTTTCCGCCGCAGGAAGAATCAATGCCCAGTTTCTGAAACACAGTCAGTGTTTCGGGATGCTCAATAATCCAGTCTGGCACGGAAGTATCGAGATCACAGGATGTCATGGAGTTTCCGCCTTCCGGAATGAATGGCCTGTCTTCAATCCTGCGACGAACCAGACAAGAGCCAGGGCGCCGAGGAAAAAGACCGTATCACCGGGAACACGCAGCCAGCGAAGCCACTGCATGAGTTCGGTTTGCATGAATTCGGCGCTACGTGAATACCAGTACCCGTGTTCGACAGAGGCCCAGGTCTGCATCAGCCCCACGGGCAACAGACTCAGCAGACACATTGCTGCGAGCCCAACGTTGAGCGACCAGAAAGAGAAGCGAAGCCACCCGTCATTCCATTCGCGCCCCGGAATCAACGCTCGAAGACAGACCAGCATCAGTCCGATCCCAAGCATGCCATAGACACCGAACAGAGCGGCATGTCCATGCAGCGGCGTGGTATTCAGCCCCTGCATATAATAAAGGGCAATCGGCGGGTTGATCATGAATCCAAACAAGCCCGCACCGATCATGTTCCAGAAGGCAACCGCCACGAAGAAGTAGATCGGCCATTTGTACTGTCCCACCCATTTCGTCAGCCGTGACCGACGCAGGTCTTCCATGGCATCAAACCCCAGCAGTGTGAGGGGTACGACCTCCAGGGCACTGAACACGGATCCCCAGGCGAGCGCCACCGTAGGGGTTCCGGAAAAGTACAGATGGTGACAAGTTCCGATAATGCCCCCCGAAAGAAAAATCGTTGCCGACAATAAGGCTGAGGCAGCAGCGATGCCGGGTCGAACCAGGCCGAGGCGCATAAAGAAAAAGGCGATCACGGTCGTGGCGAAGACCTCAAAAAAGCCTTCCACCCAGAGGTGCACGACCCACCACCGCCAGTACTCGACCATCGACAGGTGCGAATGCTGCCCCCAAGTGAGCCCCGCGCCGTAAAATAAAGCGATCGCGCCGCTGGCTACTGCCAGCAACGTTACCAGTTGTTTCTGCTCGCCTGTTCGCCGCAATGCCGGAAGCAGCACTCGAATCATCAGGACCAGCCACAGCAGCAGACCTGCGAATAGTGCGATTTGCCAGACGCGCCCCAGATCGACGTACTCATATCCCTGGTGACCAAAGTAGAACGACACGGTGTCCGAGAGTTTATTGTGAACGCTCAGTAGTTCACCCGTCAGCGACCCCACCACGACCAGCAATAGCGCTGCGAACAGAATGTTCACGCCCAATCGCTGTCCCGGTGGTTCGTGTTCGCTGACCAGAGGTCCGATGAACAATCCCGCCGCCAGCCAGGCTGTGGCAATCCAGAATAAGCCCATCTGAATATGCCACGTTCGAGTCACGCTATACGGCAGCCACTCCGACAGGGGAATCCCGTAGAAACCATCCCCCTCCACCCCATAGTGGGCCGTGACAACCCCCAGCAGCATCTGCACGAGAATCAGAGCCGAGACGACCCAGAAGTACTTGATCGTCGCCTGCTGTGAGGGGGTGGCGACCCATTGACCGAGGGGGTCCGCTTCAGGCAATGGCGTCACTTCCTCTTCGTGCTTTTTGGCCGCGTGCCACCAGACCATGGCCGAAATCCCCGCCAGCAGCATGATGATGCTCACGCCAGTCCAGACAACCGTATCGCCGGTTGGACGATTGCCGACCAGTGGTTCATAGGGCCAGTTGTTTGTGAACGTCACGTCCTGATCCGGACGATTCGTACTGGCTCCCCACGATGTCCAGAAGAAGAATGCCGCGAGTTTCCGCAGGCGATCCGGGCTGCTCACCGCTCCCGCGGGGATGGCGTAGTCGGCTCGACCATTGATGAACACGTCCGAGTAATGCGCAAGATTCGATTCAAACGCCTCCGCTCGAACAGGATCAATGAGGATGGTCTGGGTCGACGGATCGTAGGTGTTCGTCCGAATGATCTTCGCGAGCCGTCCTTGAAGTTGAGCCTGTTTTTCACTGTCGAGGTCGGCAAACGGGGCTCCAAAGTCCGCAGTGGCCCAGCGGTCAAGAATGAATACCGCCTCGCGATGGAGCCAGTCCGCAGTCCAGTCGGGTGCCACATAACTTCCGTGCCCCCAGACCGAACCGACTTCCATCCCGCCCAGTGACTGCCAGACACCCTGCCCCGCCTGAATTTCACCTTCGTCGATCAGCGGCCGGCCCTCTGTCGTGGTGACTTTGGACGGAATCGGGGGCATCTCCTGGTAAATGCGAGTCCCGATCCAGCCGAGCACGAGAAAGGAGAGAACCATGACAAGGATAAATGCGGTCCACAATCGCTTCATGAAAAGCCCCTGCTGGAGGTCTATTGTCGGTGACTGAGCTCATTCGACTGACTTATGAACGAGTGGGCAATCGTGGGAGGTTCCATTCCCACGGCAGCGTTTCACAATCTTGCTGAGTGAACGTTTCATCTGCTGAAGTGACTGGATCTTCTCCTCGATGTCGCAAACTTTCGCTTCGGCCCGCTGGCGTATCTGCTCGCAGCAGGAAGGGTTGACGAACGACAGGTCGAGCAACTCGCGTATCTGGGCCAGCGTGAACCCCAGGTCCTTCGCGCGCCTGATGTACTTCAGCCGCTCTACAGTTCTCTCATAGTAAAGTCGGTAGCCGGACGGACGGCGTTCGGGTTCCTGCAGCAGACCTTGCCGTTCATAGAACCGAATCGTGTCGATCCCTGTATCCGAGAGTCTGGCGATCTCGCCAATTTTCATCGCTTTCATCGACAGCCCCTTCGTAGACCCCCGGGCGGACCTCAATTGAGGTCGAGATCTTACACTCTCGAGTATACTCCAAAGTCAAGGCACAAATCAGGGAAGCAAATTCGAAAGACGCCCGCTGCCGCGAACTGTACGATACGTGAACTCAATATCCCATTCCCGCTCACGACTCAGACCATAAATAGCTTCCGCCCCTGCCCTGCTCAAACAGGGAGGGTCGAGTCACTCGATCACCAGATGCGTCGTATCTTTTGGAAGTATTCATGGCCTACGATGAAATTCTTGCGAGTCGTATCCGGAACATGCTTGCTCGTAAAAAGGGGATCGAACCGAAAAAAATGTTCGGCTGCCTGTGCTTCCTGCTGAACGGCAACCTGCTCACCGGCGTTCGAAAGGATTGTCTGATTGCACGGCTTGGTAGAGAGGAGTCAGAACTGGCACTTCGGGAGCCGTTTGTTCGTCCTTTCGATATCACTGGCAAGAGAATGCGGAACTGGGTCCTGGTCGAACCGCCGGCGGTCGAAGACGACGATCAATTGAAGGGGTGGATTGATCGAGCGACATCCGTTGTGAAGAGACTGCCGAAGAAATAGTCGCGTTCCGGCGAATCCCCAGGGGAGACGAACAACGCCATTCGCAAGGACAAAGAGAGGCGGGCTGGTTTTTTGCCGACGAACGTTTCCCGTAAACGACGGTTGATGTATTATGCGGTGATACAACTGATGTCCTGCGATTGGAGAAGTTGCTGATGTTGACATTGACGGGCCCCCGAATCTCGCGTTTTTGTGACAAAGTCACGCGCCGCTCCTTCCTCCAGGTCGGCGGTCTCTTCATGGGGGGATTGACACTTCCCCGCCTGTTACAAGCGGAACATTCTTCGAGCGGCAATCAGCCTTCGACCTCCCGTCAACGCAGTGCGATCATGATCTATATGCCGGGGGGCCCGCCCCACCAGGACATGTATGACCTGAAGCCGGATGCCCCTGCGGAAGTTCGGGGAGAGTTTGATCCGATTGCGACCTCGGTCCCGGGGATCGAAATTTGCGAACTGATGCCCCGACTGGCTCAGCGGATGGACAAGTTTGCGATCATCCGGTCACTTGTCGGGTCCGATGGTGCCCACGCCTCAAACCTGTGCGTTACCGGGGCCCCCTACGGAAACAAAATTCCCGGAGGAGCACCCCACTTTGGTTCGATGATCTCGGCCCTGCAGGGACAGACACATCGAGCGGTTCCTGCCGTCGCAGATCTCTCGGACATGATGCAGCATCTCCCTTATAACGTGGGAGGACCGGGTTTCCTGGGATCAGTCCACCAGCCCTTCCGGCCTGATGGCGACACGCGTGCCAACATGGTGCTCAACGAAAGTCTGGCACCACGGATGGATGATCGCCGGATGCTGCTAACGTCGTTCGATCGCTTCCGCCACGAGGCAGATGCGCACCGCCATATCGGCGGCATGGAAACCCATGTCGATCAGGCACTCGACGTCCTGACTTCCAGTCGTGTGATGCAGGCACTGGACCTGGACCGGGAAGACCCCAAGGTCCGCGAACGATACGGCGCAGATGATCTTCAGATTCTGCCCTACTCTAACCTGGGGTACCGGGCGCTCGTGTCGCGATTCCTGATGGCCCGACGACTGGTCGAAGCGGGTGTCCGCTGCGTGACCGTCTCGTTCGCCGATTTTGACTGGCACGGTTCCAACTTTGCATTCGGAAGGAAGGTCTTCCCTGTCTTCGACCAGGCAATTACGGCTCTCGTCGACGACCTGCACGAGCGAGGGATGGCCGATGACGTCAGTGTCGTCGCATGGGGTGAATTTGGACGAACACCTCGCATCAATGCAACCGCTGGCCGCGACCACTGGCCGCAGGTCAGTTGTGCACTGCTGGCTGGCGGGGGGATGAAAACGGGGCAAGTGATCGGATCAACGAACCGGCTCGCTGAGTCGGCTCAATCGCGCCCTGTCCATTACTGCGAAGTTCTCGCGACGCTCTATCACAATCTGGGGGTGGATGTCGAAACCGCCACTGTACGCGATCCGGGGGGACGACCACGCTACCTGATCGACGGCCATCGCCCGATTCCAGAACTGGTGGGATAGTTTCACGGGAAGCGAGAAATCGTTCCCTCTAAGCAGAGCGCTTCGTACGAACTCTGATTCACGAGGCTCCCGATGTTTTTTGAGAGCTTCAGTACTCATCGCCCGTAGCAGAACAGTCTCCTCACAGAACTGTGACCAATGCAACAGTCGAACCTGGCGATCATCGTCACTCTGGCCTTCAGCATTGTCGGAGTCTGTGGGGACTACTTTCTGAAACTGGCGAGCCAGCAGAAGGATTCCCTCCGATCCCCCTGGTTTTACGTCGGTTTCGTTTTGTACGCATCCACCGCCTTTGGGTGGTTGTTCGTGATGAAGCACCTCAAGCTCGCGACCGTCAGCATGGTCTACTCTGTCTCAATGGTTCTCCTGCTGACCACGATGGGAGTCGTCTTCTTTCAGGAAAGTCTCAGTTCACTTGAGATCGTCGGCTTGGTAATGGCCGTCGGCGCGCTCCTTCTCTTAACGCGTTTTTCCTGACGAATCGTTCGTGCTGCAGGGCCCTCCAGAAGCGTGATAAATCAACCGGGCCGGTCGCGACTCGACTGCAGCGATTGACTCGACAGCAGCGACTCAGAGTCGAGACTTCTCTCAAGTTCCATCCGGCTGTTCTTCAGGCTCTGCCGTGACAGCATGTTCAGTGGGAACAATGTGATGACCTCTCAACTGGGCATACACCTGCGTGAACTCCGCACCGAAAAACAGGATCTGCGACGAGTAATATGTCCACAACAGAAACACAGCCAGCGATCCGGCCGCCCCATACGCCGACGAGACTGCCGCTTTCGCGAGGTACAATCCAATCAAGTACCGGCCGAATGTGAAGAGCAACGACGTCACAATGGCACCGATCCAGACATCCTGCCATTTCACGTGCGCATCCGGCAGGAACTTGAAAATGAACATGAACAGTATCGGGATCACGACAGAAGAGCTGACGTAATCGACAATCTGCGGCGACAACACGGGCACATCGATCCAGTGACTGATGGTCGACAGCAGGGTGCTGAGGCAAAGGGAAACTAGCAGCAGAAAGCCGATTGACAGGACCATGGCAAACGAAAGGGCCCGGTCTTTCACCAGTCCCCAAACTCCCAGGCCGGGTTTCACTTTCACTCCCCAGATCGTATTCATCGAATCTTTGAGCTCGACGAAGACTCCTGTCGCTCCAAATAGCAGCGCGACGACCCCGAGGATCGAAGAGACCAGGCCAACATGCTTTTCTTTACTCGCCGCAGTGATCATGGCCTGGATCCCCTCGGCACTGTCTTCACCGACGAGTCCATCCAACTGCTGTTTGAGCTGTCCCTGGACGGCATCGGCTCCGAAAAACAGACTGGCAATACCGATTGAGATCACCAGCAACGGTGCAACGGAAAAGGTTGAGTAGAACGCCAGGGCCGCTCCGAGACGGGCACCACGGTCGTTGACAAATTCGGACATGGAGCCGGATACGAGTCGCCAGAGGAAGTGAAACATGGTCGTTCGGTCTCCTGCCGTAATTCCTCGCGGTAACACTTTCTGAAACGACTCGTCAGTGAATGCGGCCAAGTCCATCGTCGGTGACAGCAAACGGAGCCAGACTCGATGTTGAGGATGCGGTAATCACGGTAACTGGACTGCTGCAGGTCTGAGACAGTGAAATTCACCTCTGCCGACGGCTTTTATGAAATCACGGGACCCCGCAATCGACTGCAGGATCCCGTGAAATCGGCTTCAGCGATACCGGAACTCTCAGTGTTCCCGGCCAAAAACATTCAGCAGGGCAGTATGTGCTTTTGTGGCGTCCTTGGGAGCCACGACCGCACTGATTCGAATCTCACTGGTGTTGACCATCTGAATGTTCACAGCCGCGGAAGCCAGCGCGCGGAACATCTTCTCGCCGACGCCAGTATGACTTCGCAGTCCAATCCCCATGACTGAAAGCATGGCGATTTCTTTCTCGAAGCTGACGTTGGTCCCCGGCCATCGCTCGACCAGTTCACGCAGTAATAGCAGACAGCGTTCCAGATCCGTTCGCGGGACGGTGAACGAGATATCGGCCTGATGACCGTGTCCGATATTCTGCACAATCAGGTCGACCATCACGCCACCTTCGGCGACCGCCGCGAAAATTTCGGCAGCCACTCCAGGCTGATCCGCAATATTGCGAACCGTGATCCGGGACTGGTTTGTGTCGAGTTGAACCTCACTGACAACGATGTCTTCCATGCTGGCCAGTCGGGAAACGACGTCTCGTTCGAGTTCATCACGCGAAACGTGCGACTTGGGTTTTCCGATCTGTGCAAAGCCGATTGCAGGCGGGGTCGAGATTTCCTGATCCAGTTGGAACCCTTCGTGAACGGACTTCAGTGCCTGTTCACGCTGGTCGCGGTTGACCAGGACCGAGATCTTGATTTCACTGGTCGTGATCATCTGGATGTTGACGCCCGAATCCGAAAGCGATTTGAACATCTGAGCTGCGACGCCGGTGTGGGTTCGCATTCCCGCACCGACAACCGAGACTTTCGCGACGTTTGTGCCGTGATGGACTTCCCCGAATCCCAAGGCCCGTACAGCCTGTTCGGCCGCGGTGAGTGCTTCGGCCAGATCGTCCTGCGGAACGGTGAAGGTGACCTCGGCGATCCCTTCTTCGGCGATGTCCTGGATCACCATGTCGATCGGAATCCGACGTTCGGCCATCTTGGTAAACAGAGTTGCCAGCACCCCAGGGCGGTCGGGGAGCTGACGCAGATTCACGATCGCCTCGCTCTTGACGAGAGCCACGCCGGTCACCATTGGAACGGTGCCTTCTTGAGGCGGTGCGATGAGTGTTCCTTCGCCGTCCGTGTAGGCAGGCCGCACCTGCAGGAGGACACGGTATTTCTTGGCAAACTCGATGGAACGCGAGTGCATCTTTCCGCCGCCGAGACTGGTCAGTTCCAGCATCTCGTCGTATGAAATCCGGGGAAGCTTGCGAGCATCCTTAATCATCCGCGGGTCGGTCGTGAAGATCCCTTCGACATCGGTATAGATTTCACAAACATCCGCTTCCAGCACCGCCGCCAGCGCCGTCGCGGTGGTATCACTTCCGCCCCGTCCCAGGGTCGTGATGTTGAAGTCGTCATCGATCCCCTGAAAGCCAGCGGCGACGACGATCTTCCCTTCGGCAAGGGCTTTCCGCATGCGGTCTGTTTTGATTTCGCGAATTCGTGCCTTCGTATAGGTCGAATCGGTGAGGATACCGATCTGGTAACCGGTCAGGCTGATGGCCGGTTCACCCAAGGCCTGAACCGCCATAGCGACCAGGGCGACAGATTCCTGCTCACCGGTCGCCAGCAGCATGTCCATTTCCCGTGGAGGCGGAACTTCACTGACTTGGCGGGCGAGGTCGATCAGTTCGTCCGTTTTGTCTCCACGAGCACTAATGACCATCACAACCTGGTTGCCGGCTCGTTTCGCGTCTACAGCCCGCTTGGCTGCGGACATGATTCTTTGAGCATCCGCGACACTGGAGCCACCGAATTTTTGTACGATCAACGCCACGTGAATCTTCCGAAAAAAGTATCCGATTACGACTATTTCTTCCCTTACCGGGCACAACCTCGAGTGAACCCCGTCGTTCTGGCGCACCGATGAAGCCCGATAGAATAGCAGAAGTTTTCCACAGCGACGAGATTCCGCCTTTTCAGGGCATTGACCGACGGTGATGAACGCGTCGTCTTCGCTGACAGCACCAACGGACTGCCTTGGGACAACGCGTGGTCTTCTGCAGCCAGGTTGTCGTCTGGCGTCCATTGCTCCGTGAGTGCGTTTGACAGCCCCTTTCTGACAAGGGTAGCCTCGCATAAATCAATGTCTATAAATCATTCAACGTAACGGCTGCTGATCGTTGACTCCTTTCACTATTCCCTGTCCTGCTGTCGGAAATGATTTCAGGCTCTGCAGTTGTAGCTCTACACACCCGGACAATCCTTGTCGTCGCCCCTGATTCGATCACCTCAACGGAAGTTTTCGGATGAATTCATTTCGAACCAATCGACGGAATTTTCTGGTTTCTGGTGCGATGGCATCCGGCGCCTTCCTCTCGGCAATGGGGAGAGGAAGGTTTCCGGAACCGCTGAGAGCTGCCGAAGAGGCAGCGCTTTCTGGGGCTCCCAAGCTCAAAATTGCTTCGGTCAAAACCTATCTGCTCCGGACAACTTTGAAGCGTCCTTTCGGCGTGTCCGTCTCCGTACCTCTCGATTCCACGCGAGAAGTCCTGCTCGTCAAAATTGAATCCGACTCGGGACTGGTCGGCTGGGGCGAAACCATTCCGATTGGGGGCATTCGAGCGGCAATCGACGAGGTGCTGGCCCCTCAGCTCATTGGGAAAAATCCCCTTGAATACCGTCGACTCTGGCGGCAAATGTGGGGAGCGAACTTCGGAAACGGACTTGCGGTAGGGGGAGTGGACATCGCCCTTAACGATCTGCGAGGAAAAGCCCTCAACTTACCCGTTGCAGAACTCTTCGGTGGACGACTCCGCGACCGGATCCCCGCCTACGCATCGGCCATGAACTACCTGGAAGGCCTTCAGCCGGAAGATCACTATGCCGAAGAGGCAGTCGAGAAGAAGAAACTCGGCTTCAAAGCGATGAAAATGCGACTGGGACGATATTCCGTCGCCCGTGAAGCCAAAGTCGCTGAAGCTGTCAGAGACGCAGTCGGTCCCGACATTCTGCTGATGGCCGACGGAAACGGGGCCTACACGCTGGAATCGGCAGTCAGGATGGGAAATGTTTTGAATCGACTCGGCTTCGAAGCGTTTGAAGAACCACTTCCCCAGTCCCCTCGCTATGCCGGGTATGAAGAATTGCGTCGGAAGCTCCCCTTATCGTTGGCTGCGGGGGAAGTGGTTGACTCCCGAGCCAGCGCCAAGGATCTGATCGACCGGCGGGCGATGGACATTATCCAGCCCGATATCAGTCTGTGTGGAGGCCTGGCCGAAGCCCTTTACATCGCCGAGACTGCTGCCCTTTCCGGCATCCGCTGCATCCCGCACTGCTGGGGGAGTGACGTCCTGATCGCCGCCACAACCCACCTTGTCTCTTTGCTGCCCGACCCACACTGGGGCCTGCCTACTGACACGCCCCTTCTGGAACTCGATCAGTCCGAAAACCCGTGGCGCGACGGAATCGCCAAGGGCTCGTTCCCTCTCAAAGACGGTCTCATCGATGTACCGACCGGTCCGGGACTGGGAATCACCGTCGATGAGGACTTTGTGAGAACCTACGCGGTGTCGTGAAATGCAGACCTGCGTCCCCGGTTTTTCATAAGAATATTTTCCGATCGCCCTCATCTCGTCTCGGTTCGGACGAAGCCAGTCACATTCCAGTTAAGTCTTGCACCGCCATCAGTTACCGACCGGCGTCAAATTGGGGCGTGTCTGAGGCGCGTGAGTGTGAGTCCGCTGAACGGCGATCGTTCGAACACTGCGCTCACCATTCGTCTTGAATGTGGGCCTGCCCCTCGTTAGCATCGATCCCGGATCCTTCGGGATTCGAGAAACCTCTGCCGTGTTCGATACGGGGCTTGTGCGTTGACCCTACAACTTCTTCATGCGGGAGTTTTCTAGTTCGGCCGCGTGTATATCCGCGATCGCACTTCGGTGCCTTCCCGGCTCACACAACCCGGACATGAGGCTCCCCCCTGAATCCTTTGGGTTCAGAACCTCAGCGTTCCAACGGCACTGGCGGAGGCTTCTTTTTATCCAGCGAGACGATTTTTCATGGCCTTGTTCGACCGGCTGGAAGCAGAGCATCGCAACGCGGTTCGCCCCTTAGCCGCGCGGATGCGACCAAGAACACTGAGTGAATTTGTCGGACAGCACCATATCCTCGCCCCCGGCAAGCTTCTCCGCCGGATGCTGGAGGCGGACCGAATCTCATCGGTTGTTTTCTACGGGCCACCGGGAACAGGCAAGACATCCCTGGCCGAACTCATCGCCCAACACACCAAGCGAACATTCCGTTCGTTGAACGCTGCCGCTGCGGGAGTCAAAGAGCTGCGCGACGTGCTCGACAAAGCACGCGCGGATGTTTCCACTGGCGGAAACCGGACAGTTCTCTTCATCGACGAACTGCACCATTTCAACAAACAGCAACAGAATGTCCTCTTGCCTGATGTGGAGGATGGAATTGTCTCACTTGTCGCAGCGACGACGGCCAATCCCTTCTTCGCATTGATTTCGCCCTTGCTGAGCCGCAGCCAGATCTTTGAGTTGCAACCCCTCTCGACGGAGGATGTCGTTTACTTGCTCGAAGCCGCACTCAAAGACGCCGTGCGGGGTCTGGGAGCAAAAAAAGTCACAGCGACACCTGAGGCGCTGAAATTTCTGGCCACCGTCTGCGATGGCGATGCCCGCCGGGCGTTGACCGCTCTGGAAATCGGCGTGTTGTCGCTCGATCCGAAGACCGCTGAGTTTGATCTGGCCGCGGCCGAAGAATCGATCCAGAAAAAGCAGATTCGCTACGACGCCGATGGAGATGATCACTACGACGCAGCGAGCGCCATGATCAAGAGTATCCGTGGCAGCGACCCGGACGCAGCCATCTACTGGATGGCCCGGATGCTGGCAGCGGGCGAGGAACCCCGGTTTGTCGCACGTCGGCTGGTGATCTCGGCTGCTGAAGACATCGGTAATGCGGATCCCCACGGCCTGGTCCTGGCCCAGTCCGCGGCAGCCGCCACGGAATTCATCGGAATGCCGGAATGCCGAATCATTCTCGCCCAGGCAGTGACCTATCTGGCCCTCGCACAGAAATCGAATGCGGCTTACAAGGCCATCGACGCTGCGATGGAGGATGTCACCAATTCACGACTGCTGCCCGTCCCAGTCCATCTGCGGGACGCACACTACCAAGGTGCAGCCAGACTCGAGCATGGCAAGGGTTACGAATACCCGCACGACGCCCCTGAGGGCTGGATCGCTCAGGATTATCTGGGAGTCGATCGCAGTTACTACGAACCGGTTGAGCGGGGCGCGGAAACAGAGATGAAGCGACGACTGGATCAACTGCGACAAATGCGCAGAACGGCACCGGATTCTCAACCTGAGTAATTCAGGTCATATGGCCAACATACGGTGCCCATCTCAACTTCAACAAGCTGGGTTATCCCCTGAGATGTGTGAGCCGGCGCAATTCTGGCGCCATAAGGTGGCTCTCAGCCGTGTGCGAGGTTTTGGCGACACGTGCGCGTTGTGACTTGGGCCAGTGTCAATTTGTTCAGAGAAATAAGAGGTAACGGTGCGGGACGCCCCATGTTCCCGCTCGATAAATTGCCCTCTCTGTATGCAGTCTCCCCTCAACATTCAGCTCGCTTTCCCGGCAGCGAGTGGAAATTCAGCTCCGTCAGCTCGCATCCAATGAGACAAATTCCTTAATTGCGGCCAATTTAGCTCGTTTTGAACGCTTTCGGGCGGCGCTCCGGCAAGTCCTGCCTGCAGTCACTCCTGTTTGGGAATGGTGACGTAGAATCGGGCACCGAACAGATCCCATTCATCTGGACAGACATTTCTCTTTCTCTTATCAATCGCCCGCACTTCTCCTTTTCCCAATTCAATTCGTTCGTATCACGTCACTTTCGGCGACGCGATCATTTCGTTGCGTGGAGTCAACATGACCACTGCTGTCGGACACGGTCCGCACTCTGTTGCAGGAAGTTCCCTGGGAATGGTTTTTCCAATCCTGGTGGTCCTTTCCGTCCTGGTGCTGATTGCCCCCGTGCCGCCAGTCGTCCTGGACCTCTTACTCGCCGCCAACGTGACCGCATCCGTCCTGATCCTGCTGACGACGATTTCTGTCCGTAAACCACTGGAGTTCAGTGTCTTTCCGTCACTGCTGCTGGTGACGACTCTGGTTCGGCTCGTTCTGAACGTTGCTTCGACTCGCCTGATTCTGACTCAGGGGCCCACCGCAGGAACAGAGGCCGCCGGCGTCGTCATCGAAACCTTCGGACGATTCGTCGCTCAGGGGCAACTGATCGTTGGCCTGATCCTGTTTGCAATTATCGTGGTGATTCAGTTTGTGGTCGTCACAAAGGGTGCCACAAGAATCAGCGAAGTCGCTGCACGATTCTCGCTCGACAGCCTCCCCGGCAAGCAATTGGCGATTGATGCCGACGTAGCTGCCGGGACGATCACTCAGGAACAGGCCCGACTCCGTCGTCAGGAACTGACCGACCAGGCAGACTTTCATGCCGCCATGGATGGAGCCGGTAAATTTGTTCGCGGTGATGCGATCGCTGGCGTCCTGATCACTGTCATCAATCTTGTTGGCGGCTTGTCTATCGGCGTCATTCAGCATGGCATGTCCATCCCCAATGCACTGGAAGTCTACTCAACCCTGACTATCGGAGACGGTCTTGTCTCGCAGGTTCCCGGATTTCTGATCGCGATCGCTGCAGGGTTACTGGCGACGCGAAGTTCTCGCGAGTCGAACCTGTCGCACGATGCGGCTCACCAGATGTTCCAGGAGCCCACGGCACTCTTCCTGGCAGCGGCCTTCGCCACCGCTCTGGCCTTCACCGGCCTGCCCATGATTCCTCTGGCGACTTTGGCAGTCGGCTGTGTTCTGATCGGACTGAGCGTCAAATCAGTCACCTCGTCGAAAACCCAAGCCGCGGCCTCTGCGAACAGCTCTCCGGCAGTAAATTCGACTCAAGTACATTCCGTCTCGCCCGCTCAGTTCAAGCGTGAGCAGCGTCCAGAAGATAAACTGGCCATTGAACCAATCGAACTCGAACTCGGCTTTCGCCTGATCAAGCTGGCCGACCCCGATGCAGGGGGCGACCTGATGGACCGGGTCACTCAGTTGCGAAACAAGATTGCGCTGGAGCTGGGAATCATCCTGCCGAAGGTCAAAATTCGCGACAGCCTGCGATTGAGCGACTGCGGTTATCGAATCAAGCTGCGAAATGTCACGGTGGCCTCCGGCGTACTTCGCCCCGAAATGCTGCTGGCGGTCAACACCGGGCTGGTCAGCGGCGAGGTGAACGGCCAGGACGTCATCGAACCATCCACCGGTCGCGCCGCGAAATGGATTGAGTCATCGCAAGTCGAGAATGCAAAGGTCTGCGGATATAAGGTCGTCGAGCCCGCCGTCGTGCTGATGGCTCACCTGGCCGAGATCGTCAAAACACATGCAGACGAGCTGCTGACCCGACAGCATGTTCATCAGCTACTGGAAACACTCGGCCGAACCTCACCCAAGGTTGTCGAAGAACTGATCCCAACGCTCCTGAAACCAGCTCAAGTCCACCAGATCCTTTGCAATCTTCTGCGAGAAAACGTTCCGGTTCGAGACCTTGAAACGATCTTGGAGACTCTCGGAACTTACGCAGATCAGACCACCAATATCACGACGTTGACCGAACTCGTTCGCAATGCCCTCAGTCGCACAATCTGTCAACAGTACCGCGATGCCAATCGAGTGATTCATGCAATCACTCTCGATCCGGCGCTCGAAGACGTTCTCTGCGGCGGCTTTGAAGGATCTGAACGAGGCCTTTCAATCAAGTTAACGCCGCAAATCATTGAAGGTGTCACTCACGAACTTTCACGTCAGACAAGCCGGTTGACTCGCGAAGGATATCTTCCAGTCGTCGTCTGCTCGGCACAGGTTCGCCCCGTCCTTCGGCAAATCACCCAAAGCTCGCTCCCCAAACTTGCAGTACTCAGCCTGCAGGAGATCTCCCGGGATACGGTGGTTCAGCCGCATGGGCAAGTTCCAATCAACTCCATCAAGATTCCTCAGAAGAGGCCCCTCGATGGACAAAAACGTCACCCGCTGGTCGCAGCCATGACGTGATCACTGCAACTGAATCCTCCCATTCAACTGCAGCGCAATTGACAACGGATAGAGCAGAACCCAGGCCCAACCGGGTTCATGCACCAATCTTGAATCGACGCTCCCTCGAATCAAGATCGCCGACGATTTTCTCCCCAACTCCAAAATTTGAATTTCGCAGCCTACTGCAATTGGCTGGGTAGATCAGCTGACGGTGTTCGCCCCGTTGCTCGATCAACAGTCATCGTCCGTACTTTGACACGCTCCAATCACAACAACAGCAGCTTTATTCAGATGATGCCAACACCCTTGCACATGAATGATCCGTTTAACGCCCCTATCGATCGGGGGCAGACGCGAGGTGCCCCTGACCTTGCGGAATCGAAAAGCTCACTTCCGGTGATGCCACGATTACCGGATCGACAAGCCGTCGGGAGCCCTTGCTCAACCATGTCGAATCGAGTCACTGGCCTGAGGCAATTACCTTCCTGTGGAGACACTCAGTTGATGATTGCCGCGTAAATCTTGATTTCTTCTTTTCCAATTTTCCATTTTGATCCAGAAGAGGCCGGTTATGACGTTCGGGGGAATTAAAGTGAATTAGTTCAAATGGAAGGGTTCCTTGTGCCGATAATGATTGAACGGGATATGGCGGAGTGTCTGATCAGAGGACGTCTGACCTGTCCACCAGGAAGGTGGAAGCGTTCAGCCAGAATCGGATCAACAGCGCAAATCGGCTTGAATTGAATACTGGTAACTAAATAACCACAGCGCGGGCATCGACGCCACGTCCACAGAGAATCACGCTGTGGAAGCCGGTTGCTCACCATGGAGGGTGTGATGGTAATGAAGGTTGCAACGGACGAAGAAATCGCCCAGGTCTGGCAGGACTTTAAGCGAGATCAATCCAATCAGAACTTGCGAAACGCTCTCATCGAGCGATTTCTTCCGCTTGTCCGATATAACGCTGAACGGGTCTGGGCCAAGCTTCCCGACGGAGTCGATCTGAACGATCTGATTTCCGCCGGAGTCTTCGGATTGATGGATGCCATCGAAGCATTTGACCTCGACCGCGGCGTCAAGTTCGAAACGTACTGCGTCCCCCGTATCCGCGGTGCCATGCTCGACGAACTGCGCACGATGGACTGGGTACCACGCCTTGTCCGTAGCAAAGCCAGCAAGCTGGAAGCGGCACGCAAGGAAGCGGAAGCCGAACTCGGCCGTCCTCCATCAGATGCAGAAATCGCCCAGAAGATGGGCCTGCCGATGGAAGAGTATGACAAGCACAAGTCAGAAGCTTCTGCCGTCAATCTCGTCAGCCTGAACAAGAAATGGTACGAAACGGACAGTTACAAAGACGTCCGCGAAATCGATATCATCGAAGATACCAAAGGGGAAGACCCCACCGACAGCATCCAGAAACGTGACGTGATGAAGCTCGTCACCAAGGGGCTGAACCGCAATGAGCGATTGATCATCATCCTCTACTACTATGAAGAGCTGACGATGAAAGAAATCGGTACCACTTTGGGACTGTCGGAATCACGCGTCAGTCAGATGCATTCCAGCATCGTCGCACGCCTGAAGGATCAGTTGAACCGCCGTCGTCCCGAATTTGCACAGTAGCATTCAGCCGCGTGTCAGCGAGAATGAACTCGCCCACGTGCCCCATCAAAGCCCGACATCATCACGCGATGGTGCCGGGCTTTTTTGCATTGCGATCATCACTCCCGCGCTATCCAATGCCGTTCGAATTTGTACAGATTCAATCAGCAGACAGGACGCTGCTGGTCCCCTTTCTACCACAGCCCCGGATCACTCGCGAACGAGCTTTTTCAGTACTTCGACGCCACGCGCCAGCGTCTCGTTCTCGGCTGCAAAACTGACGCGGAAGTGAGTATCGTGCGGACTGAAGACGTTACCGGGGATGATCAATAGACCATTCTCGATCGCCCGCTTCGTAAACTCGGTGCCGGTCCCCTTCGGCGACTTGATGAACAGGTAGAATGCCCCGCCACTGCCACGAATGTCGTAGTCGTCTTTCAACTCGTTGATCAGGAACAGACGTTTCTTCGCATAGTCGGCCACGTGATGCGAAACGTCATACGACATTGCTGCAAGCCCCGCCCATTGGACGGGCTGCGGTGCACAGACGAAGGTGAACTGCTGCAACTTAATCATCTGTTGGATCAGATGGGAAGGCCCGTGAGCAAACCCGAGCCTCAGTCCGGTCATCGAGTGAGACTTGCTGAATCCGTCGATCACCAGTGTCTGGTCGTTCCACTTTGCCGGACTGACGAAGGGTTGTTCATACGTAAAGACGCGATAGATTTCGTCGCTAATGAGGCAGATGTTCTTTTCGGCGGCCAGTTCCGCCAGCCCTTTCATCTCTTCTTCCGTCGCGACATGCCCTGTGGGATTGCAGGGGCTGTTGCACAGAATCACCTTCGTTTTCGGTGTGATCGCATCACGGACCTTGTTCAGATCAATGGTAAAATCAGGATAGGTATCAATCACGCGGCAGGTTCCCCCAGCCAGCGTGACCAGATGCTTATACATCACAAACCAGGGATCAAATACGATGACTTCGTCACCTGGATTCACGAGGACGGAAAGTGCCAGAAGCAGCCCGCCACTCGTTCCACTGGTGATGAATGTCTGACGGTCGGCATGCCCCAGTTCCGCAGTCACTCGAGCCTGTAACGCTTCCCGGAGGGGAGAGATCCCCTGAGTCACGCTGTAGACGTTCTTTCCCCCCTCGACCGCAGAAATCAGCGCTTTCTTGACCGGGTCGGGCGTATCGAAGTGAGGTTGTCCGATACTCAGATTGATCGGATCTTTCATCGTCGCCGCCAGGTCGAAGACCTTGCGAATGCCAGAGGCATCGATCTGATGCATCCGATCAGCAATCCAGGAATCACTCATTTGTTCTGTCAGTTTCAAGTAAGAAATCGCCAAGTCGGCTCAGACACAATTCTCACAATACCACACCGCCTCGGCCCATCGGTACTGAATTGATCATCGTCAGCGGAAGACGGATGCACGGGATGCCGGGTCTTAGTTGGGGTCCCGTCAGCGAGAAAAGAAATCGACCACTGCGGGAATTGGCATGAGTCGTCCCTCAGGCCCCTTCCCCGAATCGGAATTTGAAGCGATCACCGGGACCGGAGAGTCGTGTGCAGCTTGACGAAACCCTCGCACGCTACGTCGTCAAATTCGGCTGAGCGGCAAAAAAAGCCGCCAGTTGATGGGGCAGCCAGCCACTGCAACACACTGGCGTTTCGCAGAATCCTGATTGATTTGTCGTGTCAATTGCGTACCGTGTCGCGTCCGCCACCCTGTCCCGCCCGGTTTCCAGCGGAACAGAAAGACCTGTTCCGCTCCCGAAGGGAACTCGTTGCGATCAACCCGTTCCGAGACCGCGATCGTAGGCTTCCAGGTCGCGCAGGTAGAGCGCCAAGGATGACTGCAGCGTTTCGCGATTGATCTTCCACTGTGGCGATTCGTCCGTGTATCGGTGACAGTGTTCGACCAGCAGTCGATGCAGAAACTTGAACAGATGCCGGGGAACTCGCAGTCTTGAAAGATGACCCACCAGTTCCGCTTCGCTGATGGAGTCGTCGAACCAGTTCTTGATCGAGACCTGCTTGTCCGCATTCGTGTTACAGGCACGGGCCCGGTCATTTGCGAGGTCAAACAGCGATTCGCCGGTCCATTCGAGAGTGCGAATCAGATTCTGCTTGTCGAGCCGTGACTTTTCGTAGAATTCCTTATCTTCCCGCGTCAGGTAGAAGCTGACTTCGACGGGCAGCAGTAGCTTGAAACCAATACCCGCATGCTTGAGGAACTTGTTGTCGAACATCGACCACAAGAGAGCCTTCATCCGCTCGGGGGAACCATTGATCAAGTGGGGTTCATCGACTCGATCGACCAGCACGGTGATCGAATCGAATCCGAGTCCCTCCAGAATATTCTGGAGTTTCGTCAGCAATTCATAACGATCGTCGCTGCGGTCACGTGACGGAATGGGCTGTCCGACCAGATCCTTGCTATCGAAGTGGCTCAACACAGATCGCAGCTGGTTAACGGGGCGGTCCAGGACGCGAATCTGACGGGCGACCTTCCAGCCCAGCGTGGCCATCTTGAACTGATTCCATAGCCAGGGTGCCCACCCGGCAACCAGCACCAGCCAGGGCCAGTACCGCCCCAGTTGATCCAGCTTTTGCAAGTAAGCGAGCAGACCGAACAGGACGCCAGTGGTTGCGAGCCCGATAGTGAAATCGCAATAACTGCGCCAGTTCGATACTCCGAGTTTCCGACGCAGGCTCGACCAGCGAGTCAGCTGCGCGTTGTCTGTGCTGTGATCGTAAAACGAGGCCAGCAGCAGCAGGTCTCGCTTGTTACTGGGTGACAACGTCGCCGCTTTTTCTGCCGAAGCGTGAAACGGTCCCTGTTCCGAGGAACTTTTGCGCGAGGTAATATCATCAACGAGCGCCGTGGTGGCGAGTGAAAGGATGCAGTCGATGTGATCCCAAAGACGCCACTTTTGCAGCGTCTTTTCGGGTTTGGCCCCAGTCCAGCCGACTTTCTCGTTGAAGGAATCGAGGAACGGATTGAAGTCATCGTAATCGACGATGAAGACCCGGTGATCGGGATTTGCTTTATTGTACTTTGCGGTATGTTCGACAATCTGAAGCCGCAGAGCCGTTTTACCGCTCCCCTTCTCACCGAAAACAACGGCCGTGGAGGGGGTCGATGGATCGCCGTAGATTTTGTCCCACGCAGGATGGAAGGTGCCATCCGCTCCCAGCTTCTGAAACAGCGGATCGGTCTGGGCGTCTTCCTGACTGAAGGGGTTCTGATTAAGGCCGTGGTGTTCGAGAAACTGCTGAACTTTCATCGGTGTTTCCGTGGCAATTCCCGGTGTCATCGGAGTGCCCGATGAACCAGAAGCGTGGTAGTGGGTTCAGGACCGTCAGGCGTCGCAACTCGTTTGCCGTTTCCACCGACGGCAGCCGAACGACGTAGCTCACACTCGAGGAGCGACCGCAAGGATTGCTCGAACAACGGAACTCGAACGCTTGCGTGAGCCCGGCGGGACAAACGCAAGGACGTTTCGATCCACAAAAAACGAACAAATCCCCGTTCACCTTCGCATGCGAATCGTTGAAGACTCTACGTGCGAGAGTGTGCGTCGTCTACTCAGTTCACCGAGATTCCGATAATCGAACATCCGCCCCTGGACGATTTCGCTCCCGGACGATTTCCACCCTCCATGCTGAAAGTTCAGAGTCACTTCGCCGTCTTGCTTTGCTTCACTGCAGGGAACACCTAGAATCACGGCAGGAAAATTGCACGAGAAGAACCGACAAGTCTGCCCCGTTTGCATCATTCTGAACGACCGATTTCACTCAGGAGATTATTATGGCTTTCGTATTGCCACCATTGCCGTATGCGACGAACGCGCTCGAGCCGTTTATTGATGCCAAGACGATGGAGATTCACCACACGAAACACCATCAGGCCTACATCAACAACGCCAACGCGAAACTCGAAGGACAGCCAGCACTCGCCAATAAATCGGCGGAAGAAATCATCAGCAACCTGGCAGCCGTTCCCGAAGACATTCGCACCGTCATCCGCAATAACGCAGGCGGACATGCAAATCACTCGCTGTTCTGGACCATTCTCGCTCCTCACACCGGAGCGGAACCGACCGGCGAACTCGCCCAGGCGATCAACAGCACCTTTGGCAGCTTCGCCACGTTCAAAGAAAAATTCAACGCGGCCGCCACGAGCCGCTTCGGCAGCGGTTGGGCCTGGCTGTCGTTCGATAAGGGCAAACTGCTCATCGAAAGCACCCCAAACCAGGACAGCCCCCTGATGGAAGGCCGCACGCCACTGCTGGGACTCGACGTCTGGGAACACGCTTACTACCTGCACTACCAGAACCGCCGACCAGACTACATCGCCGCCTTCTGGAACATCGTCAACTGGCCTGAAGTTGCTCGCCGCTATGCAGAAGCAAAGAAGTAATCTCACACCTGCGAGAGAGCAGTCGACAGGCTGATCGTTCAGAAGACCCTTCGTTTTCTCGACGTACAGCACTGACTGCGAAATGACCCGCGTGCCACTCCTGCTTGTCCTGAACAGGGAGGAGTGGCCGTGCGAGTCAAAGTCAATCACTGCGACACTGACTCGCTGCAATCCACCGGACCGGCTCCCCGATGAAGTTCGGCGAGCCCGCCCCGGATCCCTCCAAAGTCCCCCCGCCGCTACGGTGTCCACTTCAGACGCCGACTCGAATAGTCTCCCCCCCAAACCGCTGTCATCGATGGTTCCAGCCAGCCGCGTCCCCGCGCGCAGGCCCTCCCCTTCAGGGAATTCAGGTACAACATCGACGTTGACAGCGCTGCTGTCCCCTTTCGGCGTCGCCTCCGGGAAATTAGAATCAAGACAAAGTCGGGGCCTTGATGGAGTTCCGAACCTCTGTATCGTCAAACCGTTATAGTTCCACTGTACAGTTTCACTGTGACATGGAATCGGCAAAGGCAGGACGCGAAATGCAAGATATGCGACTTGACCGTCGGGTTTTGGTGACCCTGATTGGGTTGGTTGGATCGGCAGTGCTGTGCGAACGGGACCTGGCTTCGCAGGAAGCCTCCCCACCCGGCAACAAGGCCGAGCGCACTAACCGCCTCGCCACTGAGAGCAGCCCTTATCTGCTGCTCCACGCTCACAATCCCGTCGACTGGTACCCCTGGGGTCCGGAAGCGTTCGAGAAAGCCCGAAAAGAAAACAAGCTGGTCTTTCTGTCCGTGGGTTACAGCAGTTGCTACTGGTGTCACGTGATGGAGCGAAACGTCTTCAGCAATGAAGCGATTGCCAAGACGCTGAACGAACACTTTGTCTGCATCAAAGTTGACCGCGAAGAGCGCCCTGATATCGATGATATCTACATGACCGCCCTGCAGGTCTATTTTCAGATGATCGGGTCACCTTCAAATGGAGGCTGGCCCCTTTCGATGTTCCTCACCCCTGACGCCAAGCCTGTGGCGGGCGGTACCTACTTCCCCCCGGAGGATTCTGAGGGGAGCCAGGGATTCCCGACGGTTCTCGAAAAGCTGCTCGACGTCTGGAAGAATCAGCATGAACAGATGCTGGCAAACGCCGACATCATCTCCAACGAAACCCAGCGTCTGATGCGACCCAAAATCGCTCTAAAGACAATTGAAATCAACGACAAGTTGACCTCTACCGCCTTTGCGGCAATTGCATCGAGTTTCGATCCGGAATTCGGCGGCATTGATTTCAATGCCCGCAATCCAGAGGGCCCCAAGTTTCCGACTCCCACGAAGCTGAACTTCATTCAGCAGGTTTTGCGCAGAACGCCGAACCCTGAAGTGGCCCAGTTGCTGGATCTGACTCTCATTCAAATGGCCTGTGGCGGAATCCGCGATCATGTTGGCGGAGGCTTCCATCGTTACTCTGTCGATCGTCGCTGGAGTGTCCCCCACTTTGAAAAAATGCTGTACGACCAGGCTCAGCTGACTGACGTGTTTGTCGAAGGGTTTCGCACCAGCCACAACCCCGTTTACAAACAGGTTGCAGAAGAGATCCTGGAGTTCGTCACACGCGAAATGACATCCCCGGAAGGAGCATTCTACTCGGCAATCGATGCTGAAACGGATGGAATCGAAGGGGAGTATTTCGTTTGGGAAGCGAGCGAAATTGACGATATCCTGGGTGACAGCGCAGAACGTTTCAAGGAAGCGTATCGCATCAAGGACCTGTCAGATTTTGAACACGGAAATGTGCTTCGGCTTTCCCCACGGCGATTGCCGAAATCGGCCACCGCCACTCAGGACGAGGGGAAAGGGTTGGCCAATAGCGAGTTCGATGAATTCACCGCTGACCGCAAGAAGCTGCTGGCTGTCCGAAATCTCCGCAAGAAACCACTTCGTGACGAGAAAGTGCTGACCTGCTGGAATGGACTGATGATCGGCGCCTTCGCCCGCGCCGCCTCGCCGCTTCAGCACCCCGAATACGTTCGGGTTGCCGAGAAAGCAGCAACCTTTCTTCTCGAAAACCTGCGTGATCCCCAAGGCCGATTGCTGCACGTCTGGACGGGCAATCAGGCCAAACTCAATGCCTACCTGGACGACTACGCATTTCTCATCGACGGTCTGCTCGCTCTGTACGACGCCACTGAAGATTCGAAATGGCTGAAGTCGGCAAAGCGACTGCAGGACGAACAACTGCGCCTGTTCCTGGATGAAACGAACGGTGGGTTCTTCTTCACATCGCACCATCACGAAGAGCTTCTGGCGCGCACAAAAAATTCCTATGACGGTGTGCTGCCTGCCGGAAACAGTGTCAGCGCAAGAAACCTGATCCGACTGTCAAAACTGACCGGAATCGAGGCCTACCGCGAAGAGGCACGCGCAACAATTGAGCTGCTTGCGTCGAGCATGGAACAGTCCCCTCGCGGACTGGCCAATCTCGCCCTCGCAGCGACCGAATTACTCGAAGCCGAGGGAGAAACCAAAGGGGCGGACACCCGTGAAGTGACAGCCGAGGTCACACCCGCCGCCGCTCAGCAGCCCGCCGCGTCGAAAGAACCGCTGGTCGTACTTGCTGACCAGAAAGAAGAACGTCCGAAAAAGGATGAACTGGTTACCGGTCGGGCGTACCTCTCGACCGACAAATTGCCCCCCGGTGGGACCAGCCAGTTTCTCGTCCTGCTGGACGTGAAAGAGGGTTGGCATATCAACGCGAACCCGCCCAGCCAGGAGCATTTGATTCCCACGAAGGTTACTTTCAAATCCAAGGCCGGTGCAAAACTCTCCGATCCCAAGTACCCCAAGGGCCACGGATTCAAGTTCGAAGGAGAAGAGGCGGAAGTGGACGTGTACGAAGGGGAAGTCGCAATTCGCGGAGTTGTAACGGTTCCTGAGAAAGCGGCCGGACAAATGGACGAAATGGAAATCTCCATTACCTATCAGGCATGTAATGACACCGGCTGTCGTCCACCCAAGACGATCAAGCTGACGGGGAAACTTGCGGTCGCCAATCGGGGAGAAACCGTGAAGAACATCAACGCCCGCCTCTTCAAGGAAGCCCCCAAGGGCGAAGAACGCCGCAAGTAGCGAGCATTCGAACGCCACAGGTGTGGAACGGACATGCTTGCCGAAAAACTGCTCCGTAATCTCTGAATCGACGCACTCTGCTTTCCTGTTTTCGACCGGAAGGCAGAGTGTTTTTTTAGATTCGAAGCGATGAAATCTCCGTACCTGGCTATGGAACGCCGCCGTCGAGAAATCGATCGCTCCACCAGTGCTCAGACGTGACCGAGTCCGGTCGCATGGACAGTCTCTCCTGACAACAGTCGAGGGTGGAACAATCCCCCCAACGCGTTTGGAGGATTCGACGCGCACGGAAACAGGGACGAAGACGGCGATCGCCGGGATCTCGAGCGGCCATTCATGATTCGTCAGTCGTTATGCCAACTTGCCCCACCGCAACCGTCGGCCGGGTGAGGCGAGGATTATCGCGGCGCAGTCTCCATCAGTATTTGCTCGGCTCACCGGAATCGATTCCGGCGAACCGTTGGAACTCCAGTCGTGAGTTTCGGGGTCTACATCATTTCACCCCTGTTGCCGGCATTTGAAGAGAGTCAGTGGCTCTGCAAAGGTTGAGAAGCACTTACTGCAAGCTCTTGCGGACCACCGTGGGAGTCGGGCTGTCACTCCGCCGACTCGCCACCTTAATCTTCGCACGCTTCGCAGTCACCAATTTCTTGACATCTTCGACCACGGCAGCCCGTCCGATGAACGGTTCAACATCAACGATCTTGCCCAGAACAATCCCAACCAGTTTGCCATCCGAGTTGAAGATCCCGGATCCACTCCGTCCTTCCTGGGGCGGGTTGGTATAGAGATATTCCCTGTTTTCGATTTTCTGCAGCGAATGAAGTTCGACCGAAAATGTCCCATCCTTCTGTCGGCCCACGCTCGTAAGCTGTTCCTCCGGTTGAGGACTGGTCTTAGTCAGCACAGCTTCTGCGTGAGGCTGAGTCCATTTCACAGACAGCAGCGCCAAGTCGTGCTGTTCATCCACGGTGACGACACGTGCGGTTGCCGCTTCGCCATCACATTCCACTGTGAATTCTGAGAATCCTTCGACAACGTGCGCGCACGTCAGGATGCCGTCAGCGACGTTGACTCCTGAAGCCAGCGCGGATCGCGTGTCTTTGGCTCGGAGCTTCACGGCGTACTTCAGCAGCTTGCCCGAGGCGACCGGAGTCAATTCCACGACATGCTCCTGAAAACGGTCTTCATCAACAATTTTCGAAACGGACGGAATCCGAATAATGGAAACTCCATCCTCGGCCTTCGTCATCGGCTGAACGTCAACTGCCAACGCAGAGACGAAAAGTAAGCCGACTGCATTTCTCGTTAAGAATGGCATTCCTTGCCTCCCCAACCAAGCTGCCAGAGCCCTCGACGAAACCCGCCGCCATCCGGGGCCTGTTCGATAGCGACGTTACACCAACACCAAACCTCAACTTCATACCTTGCAGCATGAAGAATCTTTTGAGCCGGAATCCATTCCCGTCCGAGTTGCAGCTTCGAGTTGTCAGGTCGACATTCTGTCAGGATGCGTTGTATCGGCCGTCGTCGATTTTGAACAGACGTACGTGCCGACGAGACCCGTTTGCGAAAGCGCCAAGTCGTCAGTGAGTCATGTTCGCGTCAGGCATTTGACCTGTTGTGATCGGTCCTGCACGTTGACGGCCGACGCTCTTTCAGCCAAGGTTCGGCCGGTTATCATATGCTGACGAGATGAGTCAGACTACCACTTTTTCAAAGATAATCGAACCAGTCGACTGTCGACTCGCCTCTGCTGACTCGAAGCCCCCTCATCGTGCATTCAGTTCCGGCAACCAGAACATCACGGGATTTCTGCAGCACCCAGGGGAAATGCACCAGTCGATTTTGACGCGACCAGTTTTCAGCGATACGAGCGTGCAGCAGCCACAAGGTTTGGATTTTTGGCCGACTCACAACCTGTGATCTGGTGGTTCGATAGATCAAAGGGACTCGCAACTAGTCATCGCGCCTAATCGTCCGGGACCGGACTTGATCGAGTGCGATTTCAAACACAGGCTCCCAATAGCACATCGGGCGAAGGCTGCTCTGCGGAGCGCGTACATCACTCGACGTGTTTTTCCCCCCGCGAGTTCCTCGAACAAGAAATTTCCGAAATTGTGCAGGAAAGGCGAGTGCTCCTGCGGCGAGAAGCGGGTTCTCGGGACATGACGCCATGGGACGTGCGAGTTCACCGTGGCAGAACTCTGTTCATCCTACACCCTGACGACGGAGAATTTGGGCACCGCGGAAAGCGACACGGGCTCGTCAGAGACGAGCCCGTGATGCCACTTGAGCTTCGAGAAATGAACGTCTACTTCTTCGGCGGATCATTGTCGACTAGATCAAAATTCTGCTCGACGGGTCCCTGACCCGATTCGACTGTGATCCGCTCAATCGTCGACTTCGTATTGAACTTTTCCGGCAAGAGCTGGTCCTTGACCTCGATACCTCCCGATGGGGGTGGACGGTCAAGGGCGCCGCCGGGCAGCTTGTCATCAAGTGCTACACGATAGGAAACGACCGCGACCTGATAGGTCCCTGGCACCAGCGCCCACTTGGCAGGCAATTGATACCGCCCTTCGGTAATGATGGCCGATGTCGGGGGAGCCTTCGTCCCTTCGACGGGCTGAAAGGAGATCTCCCCATCCTCGATGGGCTCTCCATTATATGTCACCATTCCGTGCATGCCGATCCGTTCCAGCCCGGCCTCTCCACAGCCCGACAACCCGGCCATCGCGACCACACCGAACAGCAAACCAAACCAACGCATAGTATTTACCCCTCACTGGCAAAACCTTGTTTAGAACTCACCCAGGACTTCGCCGCCGGCTCTGGTCGTCAGTGCCGACAAAGTCACCTGGGAGATATTCTGAGAGATAAAGCGAACCGAACCGTCCCCCATCACAAAGTGGGCACCACCGGTGTGGTAACTGGCGGGGCCACTGAAGGCGTTCCCCCCCCACATGTCGTGCTGGTAAGGAGGCTGACCATTCGGGGTCGAACGGAACGGTGCGTTGATCCCGTTCTGAGTTCCAATCCCGTCGCCGTAAGCAATCCAGGAACAGCAGGAGTAGGTGCCAGGTCCCTGCGAAATGATTTCGCAGAACGCCAGGGTATTCGTCGTACCATCAGTGATGTCGCGGAACGTGACCTTGGAGTCGTGATAGAACATCCCGTTCCCGTTGTCGATGACAAGGCTCAGCGGGGCAAAACGTCCGGTTCCGGTGTCCGAAATCCCTTCGTAATGGGTCCGAGCAGTATCGTTGTTCGGATCCCCCCCATCGGGATTCGTCCCACCGGTCCAGTTGACCCCTTCGGTCACCGGATTGCTCGGGCACAGCAGGCCGGGCAGGACTGTCAAAGAGAGCTTTGTAAAGTTCGGGGGAGAATTGAATCCGACATTGGTGTTCAGCGCGTTGTAAAGGTTCGCCTGATCGAAGTAAGGAAGCAGCATCGTTTGAGTGCTATGCCCTAGATAAGGGGTCCCGGCGAGAGAGTAACGTCCGGCAGGCATGACGTTGAAGCTGCTGTTGTAGTTGTGCATGGCCAGCCCCAATTGCTTGAGGTTGTTGCGGCACTGGGTCCGCCTGGCAGCTTCTCGTGCCTGTTGCACCGCAGGCAGCAGCAGTGCAATAAGGACCGCGATAATCGCGATCACCACGAGTAATTCGATCAGTGTGAAACCGCGAGACCTTTGGCGCGACATGGGACAACCTCCAAATAGACAAAGTGAAGAAACTTGGACAGGTTTGAGCGCAAAGAAATGAAATGAGAGGCTGCAACGTGCGGCGTTTCTGTGCAGCCTCTGATGATTAGAGAACGCTGGCGATAGGACTCCCTTGATAGATGCGAAATGGGCGTCCATCGATATCGGGGAACTCTTCGTCGTGCCCGATGCCCATTTGAGAAAAAATCGTCGCGGCCATGTCGGCCGGCGTATAACCTTCAGTGACGGGCAGACCCCCTTCGCGATCAGTCTTGCCAATCGCCAGTCCCGGGGTCACGCCTCCGCCGGCAAACAAACAGGGGAAGACGTCGCCCCAATGATGCCGCCCGGGTGTGAATGGAACACCCGCAGCGTTGATCCCGCCAACAGCAATTGGCGAAATCTTCGGCGTCCGGCCCATCTCTCCACACATGACAATCAATGTTTCGCTTAGCAGTCCCCGTACGTGCATATCGTCCAGGAACCCGCTGAGGCACCGATCCAGCGAAGGAAGCAACTTTCCTTTCAAGTCGCGGAATGCATTCTGATGCGTATCCCAGCCTCGCAGATTGACCTGCACCATCCGCACGCCGGATTCCACCAGTCGACGTGCAACAAGCAGAGCCTGGCCCCATTCCTCGCGACCATATTGATCGCGCATTTCCGGAGTCTCTTGCGTCAAATCGAACGGATTACGCTTTCCCCGTTGCGAAACAATCAGCTCCAGTGCCTGACGCTGGTAGGCATCGTACTTTTGGACGCTGTTGTAGCTGTCGAGGTTGCGCCGCATCTGATCCAGCGAAGCCAGCAGCGCGGCGCGGTTCTCGACTCGCTCAACCACAGCTCCCTGCCCCATTCCCAGATCGGGCAGGACAAAATCGGGATTTCGACAGCTCGAATTGTCATACCACGACTTCGGGAGCTTACCGGGTTGCCGATCGGGGTCATCAGGCTGATCGTGACTGAAACAGTTTGGACACGAGCCTGCAGCATCGGGTGCGTGACACGGTGGTGCGAGATGGACTCGCCACCGTGTGTACTTCGGCCCCAGCATCCCCGGAGCAGTGCCGGGGGTGATGGATTCCCCCGAGCTGATACGCGTTCGAGGAACTTCGATAACAGGTGGCAGCCCACAACCTCTCGAGGGAGGGACCGCATACGAGATCATCGAACCGATCGACGGCCACTCCAGCGGACGAGACCGCTGGATCGCAATCGAATTGGTATTCTCACCAGGTGGCAGAGAATTATAGCCTGTGTTGACCATATACATGGCCGCACTATGTTCATTGCGGAACTGTCGATCCGACGGATGGTACATCGTACGGACGATCGAATACAGATTCGCACGTTGAGCCAGCTTCGGTAAGTACTCGCAAACCCTGAGTTCGGGATTCACCGTGGCGATCGAACTGTATTCGCCACGCACGACTTCAGGCGCTTCCGGCTTTGGATCAAACGTCTCATGCTGAGACGGCCCACCCGACTGAAAAATGAAAATGACAGACTTGGCCGGAGCCGATTTCGCTGAGGTGCCTGCCAGAGCTTCGAGCTTCAGCAGATCACCCAGACCCGTCCCCAGGAGTGTGAGCGCTCCTGCATGAAGAAGTTCGCGCCGGTCAATACCGGGATGATCGCTGCGACGACATCCGTTGTGGTGATGGGAATCTCGCATAACAGTCTTCCGACGGGCGACAAGGATGAGATTTACGTGCCCGTCGTCAGAACGGCGCCCCACCTTATGGCGGACAGGCGCAGCTTATGACGGACACTGATACTGATCAGTTAAGCGCGATATCTGATTCCTTCCGAACATGAAGAGTCACAGTAACCTCGAGCGGGCGAGCCACGAATTCGTGGCCTGCTGAGCCCCTCGCTACTCGTTCCTGCTTGCCTCGACCTGTTCCCCTGAACTCGGATTGTCAATTTCTCGATGGTCTACCAGCAGATGCCGACGCAAGAGCCTTATTGCCTCTTCCACGGCCCCTTCCGTCAACAGACGGTACAGCTCGCGGTGGTCGGACAACGTCTGCTGCATGTTCTCCCGACGGCCCTCTTCAGAACTTTCCGGTAATGGGGAAATTGGCAGCGGAGCATGCTGATAAACACGAGCCAGTCGCGAGTTCCCCGCCATCCCCACCAACACCTCATGGAATTTGCGATCCGCTTCGGCGTAACCGTATTCAAAGCCCGAATCGAGCAACTGCTGCATCAGTCCGCAGATTTGCTGAAGCTGCTCTAACCCTTCGGGGGGAATGGAGCCGCGGATTCGCAAGATCTCTAATGCACCGACCTCGATCGCAAGTCGCACTTCCAGAATCTCATCGAGAACCGCCTGCGTCGGGACGGGAACGAAAAATCCCCCCTTCGGCCCCGTCTCAAGCAAGCCCTCGTGTGCGAGCATATTGAGAGCTTCCCGTAAGGCGCTGCGATTCACATCCAGAAGCTCGGCCCACTTTTCTTCAACAAGTCGCGAACCCGCCGCTAACTGACCATGGGTCAGTCGACGCCGGAGATTTTCATAAATGGCCGTCGTTTGGACGGTTTTCAGCTTGGTAACCATAAGAAGAAGCTAATGCATCCGTCGACGAAAAACAATTGTATTTCGTCGACAATCCACGTAACATCTGAAATCAAATTCGCGTGGCAGCAAAGTTTGCCACGATGAGATCCTTGATCCGAGCGACCCGCTGCCTCAAAATCCCTGTTTTGCAGCCTGTCGAGCTAACTTCTTTTCGGGAAACCACATACCCACTGCGAACGACGTCAACAGCGTACTCCACTAACACCTCGCGAAAGATTCTCGAATGGCGGAGCGGAAATTCGTTCATGATGCAGCACTCTTCTTCACGATTCTCGCGTATCAGCTCGGTTTTGCTGCCGAGCCTCAGAAATTCGTCGACGATTTACACGCCGATTTCGTCGCAGGCAAGTTTGACGACGGTGGTCACAACTTTTACCCCTCCAAAGATGGCACGCTCCGCACCATCAACCGTTTCGATCTGAATTCGGATGGTTACCTGGACCTGCTGTTTAACTGCACGCACAACACGTACCAGATGCTCCCCGCCAGCGCGGGGACCATTGCGAAGGACCGCACCACACAGACAGCGGAGATCACCGTCGAGGGGTCCCAACGATGTGCGATTGCTGACCTAAATCATGACGGCTACAGCGATGTTGTCTTCTGTCCTAATCCGATTGGAGTCCATCATAATCGACGTTTCGTCATGGTCGCCTGGGGCGGTCCCGATGGATGGTCGTCGCATAGAATCAATTCACCTCTGCCCATCGAGGCAGCAGCCTCCGTTGATATCGTGGACCTGAACGGAGATGGCTGGGAAGATATCGCCGTACTGGGGGGTTCGCGCTGGATGCCGCAGCAGCCCCCGGGCAGGATTATTCGCCTCTATTGGGGCAGCCCCTCCGGATTCAACGTGACGGAATATCACGATCTGGGAATTCCTGGGGCCTCAGACCTGGCGTCCGGAGACTTCGATCAGGATGGAAAACGTGATCTCGCAATCCTGAGGTCCGATGGCAAGGTCTCTCTTATCTGGAGCAGTTTGCCAGAGGCAAAACCGTGGTCGCCGACCTCGACCGAAGTCACCCTTCCAATGGCTGATTCCACTTGCCTTAGCGCGGGGGACATCTCCGGTGACAGCAAAGACGACCTGGTCGTCGGGTCCTCCGCAGCAGCGTTGACATTAGTCGTGTCAGCAGAGGGACGGACCTGGTCCGAACCCGTACGAATTCCTGCATTCCCGGCGACGCAAATCACAATTGCCGATCTCGACCAGGACAAACGCGCCGACATCGTGCTGACTCAATTCGATCAGGCTCGCGCGGCGGGAGGCGAGCAAGCGGGTGTCGGCAAGAACGCGAACGACGTCGTTCGCGTCTTCTGGGGGGATGCCTCAGGGTATGCCGCAAACCGGGTCACGAATCTGGAAGCCCCGATTGCCGTTGCCACGGCAGCAGGAGACCTCGATGGTGATGGCAACATCGACCTGGCTGTCGCAGTGCATCAGGGGCAGACCACCTTCAATGGGGAATCATTTCCCTGGTTTGGTGATGGACAGAGAAACTTCAAGCGGGGTGAGAAAGGCTTTCAAACGTCAGGGACACTGCACGTTGCCGTCGCCCCGGCCGAAAAAGAACTCCCGGCTCGAGCCGTCTTCTGCA
This sequence comes from Schlesneria sphaerica, assembly GCF_044336245.1. Lineage (NCBI taxonomy): Bacteria > Pseudomonadati > Planctomycetota > Planctomycetia > Planctomycetales > Planctomycetaceae > Schlesneria > Schlesneria sphaerica. Next base: position 675,776 of record NZ_CP172346.1, read on the forward strand.
ACAGCATCGGGGGAGAACTGGACGAAGCAGTCCCCCTGCACATGTACTGGGGCAGCCCGCAAGGGTTCGACCCGCAAAACCTCTGGAAGCTGCCGTTTCACAGCGGTTATGAATCGAGTGCCGCAGACCTCAACGCCGATGGCTTTACTGACCTGATCATCCTCAACTCGGGACACGCCGGAGAACATGCTCACAGCGATGAAACACTCGGTGCGAACATCCTCTGGGGTACTCCGGAGGGACTGGAAAAAGCGACCAAACGAACGGTACTGCACGAACACTTTCTGGGGACCAGCGGCGTCGCTGACCTCAATCGCGACGGATATCTCGATCTGGTGCTCGAACCATTCGGCCCCGATCATCCAGGTGAACCGGAAGAACTCTATATCTATTACGGCGGAGCAGACGGTTATTCGCCCAAACGCCGCGCCGTCCTTGTTCTGGGGGGCTACGCTCAGGAGCATCTGATTGCGGATTTCAACCGCGACAACTGGCTGGATATCGCCGTTACCTCACGGTCGCTCGACTGCGTCCGCATTCTCTGGGGAAGCCCTGAAGGATACGACACCAGTCGGGAGCAGCGTCTGAAAATCTCCGGACCACTGGGTGTGGACGCGGCTGACTTCAACGGAGACGGCTGGCTGGACCTGCTTTCCGCCAGCTACAACGATCCCGTTTCCGGCCACCGCGATATGGGACTGGTCATCTTCTGGGGAGAACCGACGGGCTATCAGCACGCCAATGCTCAGTGGCTGCCTGGATTCTCTCCGCTGGGACGAACCATCGCCGATTTCGACAGCGACGGCTATCTCGACATTTTTTCCCCCCAGCACAGCGGCGAGCTGACTCGCGAGGACCTCGCCTGCCATCTCTACTGGGGAAGTAAGTCCGGCTTCGGAACGCGCAAGCGGACGACAATCTTTGCCGATTCGGTCAATGACTCACTCGCTGGCGATTTCAATGGGGACGGCAAAATTGACCTCGCTGTCAATTGCCACACCCGACACGGTGACCACCGCACTCTGTCGAAGGTCTTCTACAACGATGGTGCTCGATTCGAGAATCCGACAATTCAAAAGCTGCCAACGAACGGACCTCACCTGCTCTGGGCAGCCGACATCGGTCACATTTACAACCGCAAGTACCGCCACGCATTCGAATCTCGCGTCTTTGAGTGGTACGACAAGGCGAACAGTGTCAGTCTTTCTGCGAAGGTAACTCTGCCAGAAAAGACGCTGGCTCAGTTCTCCGTTCGATCGGCTGCGGACAAATCGAAACTCGACAAAGCTGCATGGACACCCATCGAGAAACAATCTGTCCCGGTGGCAGCAGATCATCGAGCCATCCAGTATCGAGCCGTCCTGGTTTCCGATAACGGCGACCGCTACCCGCAGATTGAGCGTGTCGAACTCAAACTGGAAAAGTAATCACGTCGCCTGATTCGCACTTCGCGCGACGGCGTCACCTGCAGATCAGAGCGCGGCCCCTCTTGCTAAAGGACCGTGCTCCCCTGCAGGCGCAATCATTGAGATGACTGGCAAATCGCTGATGTCCACCGCAAAGCTGCGAATGCGCCTGTTCGGAAATTCAGCGACGCAAAGGTATGCTGCAGCACTCTGTCACGGGACCATTCAAAAACACCTGCTTCAAGACACGAAAATTCTCCAACGATTCGAGGATACTTCATGCAGACGATTGGCGTCGGAATGATTGGCAGCGGTTTCATGGGCCTGACGTACAGCGAGGTTGTTGCCAACCATGCCAAAGGTTGTCGCCTGGCCGCCATTTCGGGAGGTCGTCGGGCTGAACAACTCGCCAAAGACTATGACGTCCCCGCCATCGCTTCCTACGAAGAACTGCTTGCTCAAGACGACGTGCATGCTGTCATTCTAGCCACCCCCGATATCGCTCGTGTGGAACTGACTCAGAAAGCGGCGGCGGCGGGAAAGCATGTGCTTGTCGAAAAGCCCATGGCCCCCACGGTGGCCGAATGCGACCAGATGATCGCGGATTGCGAAGCGGCCAAGGTGAACCTCAGCGTGGTCAAGACGGAGCGTTACCGCAAGATCACCAACAAGGCGAAAGAACTGATCGACAACGGAACCACCGGTCCCGTGCAGATGCTCCGCACAGTCTCCGCATTTCCTCTGAGTCTTTCGCGTGACCTGTTCAAGGATCGGGCGTGGATGTCCGATCCCAAAGGGGGCGGACTCTTCATGGGGATGGCCTCTCACAATACCGACTTCCTTCGCTGGCTCACCGGACGAAACGCGATTAAGGTCTTCGCCCAGGCCACGACCTACAGCGATATCCCCGGCCCCCCGTTGTCAGTCATGGCGCAAATCGTGTTCGAAGACAACATCATGGCCCACATGTGGATCACGGGAGAATTAGCCGACCCCAGCCTCCCCAGCAGTGAGGTTCGTTTCCAGTGCTTCGGCCGCGACGCCATGTTCGATCTGGAAAACTTCGAATATCTTGACCTGGGCAAGGGCGAAAAGTGGGAGCGGATCTATACGCCAGAACGCTTCGACTACCTGAAGGAACCGAAGTCGCCGATCCGATTGTTCCCCCACATCGGCGTCATTCAGGAATTCATCGACAGTATTCGCGAGCAACGCCCGCCCAAGGTGGGAGGTGCCGAAGGACGCGCGGCCGTCGAGATTTGCGAGGCCTGCCTGATTTCTGCTCGAACAGGAGAAGCGGTCACGCTGCCACTGAAATCCTGAAAAGCCCGACCCAACCACCCTTTGCCCTTCCCTTGGGAATGATGACATCGTCTCACAGTGATCGCAGGTTTTCGCTGTGAAAAATGGCCGCTAACGCGGGGTTCCGACCGCCTCTCTAAAGAGACTCTATGAGCGACACATCCACCTCCGACGCCTTGCAAAGCTGTCCCCTGAACTGGCCGCAGCAGCGTTGGAATCTGATCCTGTTCGCTCTTTGCACCGGTACCCAGTATCTCGCCGCTCCCGTGTTGTACGTGGGAATCACGCAGGCCTCACTCTGCGATCGGCTTGGTGCGGACGCGCGAACTTCAAACCTGCCGGGCACATTGTATTTTGCCATGACCGCCATGCCGGCGCTGATCGCCTGGCTCTCACCACGCGTCTCTTCACTGAAACGAAACCTGTCACTTTGTTACGGAGCCTCAGCCTTAATGCTGACGGCGCTGGCGATCACCCTGTCCTCATCAGCCTCAGATCAGACAAAGCTCGCCATGGTCATCATGCAGGGAGCCGTGTCGGGTGCCGTACTCCCCACCGCCGTGGCATTTCTCTGGGAAGTCATCGCCCGGGGTTCTGATGAGTCACGTCGCGGCATCGCCCTGGGGCTCGCGTTTGGGGCGGGTCCCCTGCTGGCCGTTCTGGGTTCCTTCGTACAGACCGCCCTGATGGGTGGCGATCTGTTCGGCTTGCACTTTACGGGCCTCGAGTATCCGAGAAACTTTATCATTCTCTTCGGTGCCGGGGCCCCGATCATGGCTCTTGCCGCAATTCTGTCACAGCTCTTCGTGATTGCTCCCGTGGAAAAGGAGGTCGAGCGAGAGCCCGTCTCGTCGGTTGTTGGCGTCCTTGTCGGACTTCCCCTGATGTTCGCGTCGGTGGTTCTCATGCATTTTTCGTCACACCCGAACCCGACTTCCGCTGGCGTCGCCTCGTCCGGAACGATGGCTGCAGTCGGATACGTCGCGGCATGTGGTGCTGCCGTGGCCCTGATCTATCACTTCCGTGCGATCCTACAGCAGCGAGTACTCCTGATCGCGACACTGGTGACGGTACTTGCTTATGCCGGTAACGTCATTCCTTCCAATATGAATCTCTATGCCAAAGAACTGCTCGGCGACCTTCCTGAGAAGTCCGCCGGGGTGCAGAACATGCTCCGTTTCAGCTTCAAGATGTTGACCGGTGTGGTGCTGGGGTGGCTGCTGATTCGGACAAGCCCCCGGTTTGGAGTCGTGACAACGTCATTTATTTTTCTGTTGTCCCAGATCTGGGCGATGCTGGTGACCGGACCGCTCTACCTCCTCGCCTCAGGCATTCACGGTGCGGGAGAACTCGTCGGAGTCTACGCCCCGAACTACATCGTTTCCGCGTCACGCCGCGACCAGTTACGACGGAACATGGCTTTCGTCACGATGCTGATGGTTCCGGCGGCTCCGGCAGGCTATCTGTATGGAGCCATCGTCGATGGTGTCAAGCAGTCCGGATGGACAGCGTTCGGGATGAACAGCACTGTTTTGGGTTTTCGCCTCAGCTTTCTTGTCTGTGCCCTGTTCATTCTCAGTGGGATCATCCTGGCGATCTGCCTGCTCCCTGCCAAACCACGACCTGAGCCCGAGGCAGTTCCCTCGACATGATCCAGGAATTCCTGCAAGTAACAAGTAATTTGTCCCTCGATTTAACGCTCCGCAAATCCGTGTGCTGAACCAGGAAGCCAGCGGCGCATTCGTATCAGTGAAAAAGGAGTCTGCTTTGCCATCAATTCGCATTTTGAGTACCGGTCGCGTCGATGAACGAGAGTCGGCCTTTCCGCAGGCCGTGCAACTTCCGAATGGCGACATCCTCTGTGCGTTCAGTGTCGGGGGGGGCCAGTACGTTCACGGAGGTACCGATTGGGCTCGGTCCACGGATGGTGGCTTAACCTGGAAGGCCGAAGGACATCTGCTCCCGGCAACGATCGATCCCCCTTCTGCAAACTCACTCAAGATCAGTCTCTCTGCTGATGGCAAGACGATCTACGCCTACGGGACGCGCTATCTGGGGAGCCCCGATGAACGCTACGGAGAACGCGAAGGCCAGACGCTGTTCTGCCAGTCAACCGACAACGGCCAGACGTGGTCCTCGCCGCAGCCGGTCCCGATGCCGGCTCACCGAATGGAGATTTCACATTCCATTCGGCCCCTCGCCTCCGGCCGCCTACTCGCTCCCGGTGCCGTCCTCGCAACGAAGGAGCGTCTGGGTGAAGAGGTCGTCCTCGCGATTTCTGACGACGGGGGGCAAACCTGGCCGCATCTGCGAACCGCATTTAAAGATCCGAACGACAAACACGGGTATTGGGAACAGAAGTTCGAAGAGATCACCCCCGGAACGGTCATGGGAACGGCCTGGACGGTGACTCTCGGGGAATACCACGATCAACCCAACAGCTTCGCCATTTCGCACGATCACGGCTGGACCTGGAGTCACCCCCAGTCCACGGGGATCCGCGGCCAGACCCTGTCGTTCCTCCCCCTGGGCGAAGATCGGCTGCTGGTGCTTTACAATCGCCGCTACGGTCAGCAGGGAATCGTGATGGCGCTCGTCACCTTCACCGAAACTTCCTGGACCGTCGTCTACGAAGGCCTGCTCTACGACGCTCGTGACTTCCGTGACGGTCCGAATCAGGGGGCAACCGGAGTCGACGAACTGGATAGTTTTCAGTTCGGCTTCCCCACAGCCATCAAACTGCAGGACGGAACCATCCTCGCCACCAACTGGTCGGTCGAACAAGGACGATGTGGTATCCGATGGACCAAGTTGGCAATCGACTGGTAGCCCCGGGTGCAACTCAACACTTCGTGCCGTGCACCAGCGCGAAGGCCCGTAAACCACCCGCACAGGTCGGATCGAATCACATGAGATCCGACCTCACCCGCGTTCATCCAGGTGGTTTCGGGCTTCGGTATCCCCACTCCCCTTCCCCATCTCTCTTCGTTGAGTGAATTGACCTTTGATCAAGATCTCCGGAGCGGTGCCGGAGATCATTCCCCCCAAACGACTATTCTGAGACGGGATCGCTTTCTCGGCGGGAATAATGGCATAATGTCTTTGTCAGTGAGAGTCGTTCGGGCACACTCTCCCAAGCCCGCAGTCCTCGCAGCAACGACGCCCGGTTGTCGGCATTCCCGTCGTAAGGAACTTCCCATGAGACAAATCGTCCGATCGATGCTGAGCTTGTCATTCCTGATTACTCCGATTTCGATAGGTCTGATCGGATGTGGAAGCGTGGCTGAGCCGAACCGTCAAAGCCAGTCACCTGCAGCGCCTGCTGCTCCAGCAACAGCAGTTACAGCGCAGTCCGTCGCCGAGGCGGAATCCAAAGAGTCGACGACCACAGTTGCCGTAGAAACCCCAAGGCAGCAGGCACTCTCGTCTGAAAGCACGAGCAGTGAACTGGCGGAAACTCCGGTCGAAGCGGCAGCTCCCGCAAAACCCAAGCGAAGGCCCATCTACGATGAAACTGCCGATGCCAAGGAGTTGATCGCGAAAGCGATCCGACGTGCCCAACGCGATGATAAGCAGGTCATTATCGAATGGGGCGGAAACTGGTGCGGCTGGTGTTACTTGCTTCACGATTGTTTCACCAAGGTCCCGGAAGTCGCCAAGATCGTCAACGAAGAGTACGAGCTCGTTCTTGTTGACTCGAATTCCAATGAGAAACTGATGAAGGAATATACCGGCGACCACAGCGTCCAGGGATTTCCGCACCTGACAATCGTCGATCAAGAGGGCAAAGTTCTGACCAACCAGGACACCGAGCCGCTGGAGCAGGGACGAGGACACGATCCTGCGCTGGTCACCGCTTTCCTGTCCAAATGGGCTGTACCTAAGGTCGACGCCGAGCAACTGCTCTCTTCAAAACTGGAACTCGCGAAAAGCAGCGACAAACGAGTTCTGTTTCGCGTCGCTGACCCCTATTGCGGCTGGTGTAAGGTTCTGTCACAGTTCGTCCAGGATCATGAATCGTTACTTGCAAAAGACTTTGTCGACGTGAAGATCGACACTCTGCGAATGTCCGACGGCGTAAAAGTCTCAGAAGCACACCGTCCCCCCAACGCCAATGGACATCCCTGGTTCATCATCATGGGCCCCGCTGGCGAGGTCCTCGCCACTTCCGTCAGTGACAAGGGGAACATCGGCTACCCCGGAGCCACAGAGGAGATCGCTCATTTCATGAAAATGCTCCGCGACACACGAAAGTCGCTCACCGACGAGGACCTGGCCTCACTCGAAGTAGACCTCAACGACTTCCGCATCCGCCGCGAGAAAAAGCTGGCCGAACAGTCATCGAATTGACCGACAGCGTTTTCGATGAGAGTACATCATTCACCAAAATGCCTACTCGGCAGAAGTGAATTGGATCAGAGCATCAATCGCTGCCGTGAGGTTGCGGTCGATTCCTCACAAAATGTGCAACGTGCCGCTACTTCAATGACGGTGACTGAAACGAGTCCCATGCAGCCAAAGTCGTTGTTCAACGGCCGGGATGTACCGACTGCGACAGTGGCGGCGCTGCTCGTAAGAGGGGCCGAGCGTAAGGTGTAGCAATTGCGTTCAGGAACGCAACCAGGATGAGCAGCGGAAAAAGAATCCCAAAAATCATTGCCAGTGTCGCAGAGAACAATCCTCTGTCGATTTGCTCGCAAACCAGGGCATAGGGTACCCAGAGGATCGGTACGATGAGTAGTCCTGCTCCATGGTGGTAAAATCGAACTGCAATGGGATTCCACCTTACGAGTGCTGCTTCCGGATACCCGAGAATATCAAGCATCAAATTCACGACCACGTACGCGACGACAACAATGCCAACCTGCGCAAGCCCCATCCAACCGACGTAGCGTGCCATTGCCGGAAGCTCCATGAATTGAACGTTTCAAGTTGGCTTGAATAGCAAAAGGAGGTTGAAGCTGGCTTGTAGAGACGGACAGACAGGGGTCCACCTGCGTCGATGATTCGAACATAATTTCGGAAAGTAACGGCATCGATCCTCGTTCGACGCGGTAGTCTCTCGTTCACTTGCTCATTTCGAATGACTGTACCATGGACTCGACGTCAGGAAGGATTTCGTCATCAAGATGAAGTGGAATAGTACTCACGATAAAGAAGCAGCGGTCGCCCGCCATAAAGACCCATTGCCGCCACTGGACCTTCCTGCCCTTTCCTTTGAGCAGTGTTTCAAAGAAAAGCGATTCATACTTCCCCACTTTCGTTGAAACCATCTCCTCCTTTTCTGCCTTCGGCTTCACTCGCTTTGCCCACTCCAGTGCGACCTCATCCCGAATCTTTTCCAGGAATGCATTCTTGTCGTCCTCATTCGTTGAATATCTTCCGAACTCGTAGATATCCATTCCAACTGGAAACTCAGGAGGGATATACATCACCCAATGACCTTTATCTTCTGATCGCCAGTCTTCTGCCAGCTTGACCTTAAACGGCTTTTCACGTTTGACTCGCCGGAAATGAATGTTGACCACCCCCTCAACAGGCTCGTCCTGAACCTGGTCCGTTTGAACAAATTGCTTCTCGCGGTCGTACCGCCATTCCGAAAAGGTCTGTAACGCGATTGAATCCAGCAATTCCCGCAGCGTCGGTTGATAGGACTGGAGAAACGCTGGCTGTAACTCACTTCGAGAAATCTTTTTGTCTTCAGCGATCAATCCGACGCCTACCCCGATATTCAGTCGACTTTGAACGAGGAAAATCTTTGTGAAGTCGCGAAATGTCAGGCCCGCGCTACCGTCGGTACGCCGGTCGAGCAGTTCATTCAGTTTGTCCTCGGAAAGAACGACCAGCGGACTCAACGCAGGCTCGCCGTCTCCCTCCTCCCCCTTCTTTTTTGCAGTCTCCTCCTTCCTCTGGTCGGTTCGGTCGCTCTCCTGTGTTTCAGCGTTTGACGGAGGTGAAGCGACTTCCTTCGTGGATTGAGCGTCGCCGCGAAAGCAGAACAGCGCCGCGACCAGGAACGCAAACGGTGCGATTCTCATTTTCCGAGCCTTAGACAGAGTGAGCACCCATCTCGCTGCACAAATTCGAACTTCAATCGAATGAACGCGCTGAACGGAACACCTTGTCCGTCGACGAGCGTTACAGAAGTGTCACGAGTATTATGTTGATTAGCGAACGCATTCCACCATTCGGTGATAATTCATTTCTTATCATGCTGAATCGGTCATAACGTTTTCGACTTGACGAATAGAAATCTCCAATTCGAGCAGGAAACTCGAACAGATGCGAATGGGAGGTTCCAGGTCCAGGCCGCTCCCTGAACACGCCAACGGCGCGACGCTGAAGGATTTTTCTCCCGCGTCTTTCGCTCATCGATGCACAAAGGGTGAATGATCGACTGCAAGACAAACGTCGCTGTCGCATCTTATGCTGTGCAGCAAAGAGAGGTCCGCTCAAGCTGTCGACGGCTAGGCACCGCGCAATCGTAAGATTGCTGGTCACTCCGAAAAACCAGTCAGCCGGAACTCTATCGCAGACGGAGGAACCGGCCCCCGTTTTTCTGCTCGCCGCTCAATAATTTGTTAAAATTTGAAAGTGGTGAGCGACGTATTCACGGTCGCGAGCCGGCATCTGTGGATCTCCAAACTGCTAACGCACCTAGTCGTTCGCCTGCCTGTTCGGTTCCCAGAGTTTCGATTCCTTCGCTTTCAGGTAGCCCTGATTCGTTGGCTTGAGTGTCCAGGTTTCGATGCTCTTCAGCCGGGTCGTGGCTCCCGTCGTAAAACCGGCGATCTGCGCATTCGGATCCTGGACTTCATGGACCGCGACAAGACTCTGTCGGTCATTGACGAAGACTTCGACCAGATAGCGGTCAACGAAAATCCTCAGCTCCACGTCTTCGTTCGGATCGAGGTCCGCGGGTTTGAAAGGTGCGTCCGTCGTTCCGACTCGAATGGTCCCTGTTTCAGGACGGAAGAGGATGGGCAAGCCCCCGTCCTTACCGTCTGAGAACAGGACAAACCCAAACAGCTTCCGTTCCACCTCTGCACGAGGGATCACGATGCGAACTTCGAACGTGTCACCGGGGTGCTTGATCAGCGTCTGTAGTTCCGGAGCGGCAATCGGCGGAACACGATCAAAGGGGCCATTGATCGCATTCGATAACTCAACATTCCGAAGTTCCTGATGCGCATCGCGGAGCGTGGCCAGTTCCTTTAATGGCTTGATGCGCAGCGTGCGATCTGACGCAAGACTCAATTCTCGTGGCAGCGACTGAATGGTCTTATTGAGGTACTTATTGTCCTCGCCGATGGAGGTGAGCCAGGCCCACATCACGCGGCGACCGTCAGGGGTCAGCACGCTTTCGGGTGCGAAAAAGTCCGTCCGCTGAAACAGTCCATAGACCGGCTGATCATCCCTGCGGAAGTTCAACCGGCCGTGAGTCTGCGGCACAAATTTTTCCGCTTTTGCATCCCAGTCACCGATGTAATAACGGCATCCCAGCGTGTGACTGATGCAAAGCAGCATCCATTTGTCACCGATGGGAAAAAAGTTCGGGCAGGAAATGTCTTCGCCGATGGCGACGTCGGGAAGTTCGTGAGCCAGAAAATCGCCCACCAGCGTCCAGTGCTTCAGGTCGGTTGATTTCATCAAAGGAGGATTGGTTCCGCCTGAAATTGCATAGTAGGTCTCGCCAATCAGGAAACAATCCGGATCCCAGTGCTCAATCTTCGCCTCAGACCCGTCGGGATTGGTCACCTGTACCGCGTACGGCTTTTCCCATTCTGAGAGCCTTCGATCCTTGGCGATGGCAATCTGATTGCGGCCTGACAGGTGACCGTGGTAGATCGCCGCCGGCTTCCCTTCTTTTGTGAGAAACCCCGTCCCGCTGAACATTCCATGCCCGGTGAATGCCGGTTGGAGCTTCGTCGTCTCCCAGTTCCAGTGCAGCATGTCCGAACTGGTCAGATGAACGAAGCTGACCGATTCGCGGTCCTTGTACGGATGCCGCAGGATATAGTGCAGATGATACGTCCCATCGAGGCAGAACGCCGCGTTCGGGTCACCAGGAGAACTGTCCGCTCCCGGATGAATCAGATGCAGGTTCAACGCAAAGTCGTCCGCCGGCGCCGCATTCTTCTGAGGTTCATCCGCAAACACACACGAGCCCCAAAGCCCAACCAGTGCAGCAGCAATCAACCAACCCCGAGCGCAATCAATTCGTAACATCAACAACTTTCCCGCTTCAGCACCAACAAGCTCAATGAAAATCACCCACCAAGGTGAGTCCCTGAAACTCCATTCCAGGGATCAAGGACAGAGCGTAGCCTACCCGCCTCGTCACAATAAAACGACCGGAATGCGGCCCGAACCGCAGCCCTGCCTTCATGGAAATCAGAACCAGCCAAGAAACCACACGCGCCACGAAGGGACGTATCGGAAGGGAAGTCGGCCCCAATTCACTGACTGTCAAACCAAAAGTTCAAATGTTGACTAAGCGTACCGCGACGTCTGTGCACCAAGGCGACTTGCGTTTGAGACACGGACGGTCTTCTTGACTCACAGTCAGGGAAGCGTTTCGGCGGCGTACAACTCCACGGACCGGCCATCGGGGTCTCGCACAACGGCACGCTGGCCCCATTCGGTCTGTTCCAGTACTTCGACGATTTTAACGTCACTCGAACGGAGCGCAAGGATCGAAGTATGAATGTCAGGGACAACGAAGCCAAGACGAGTAGTCCTGTCAACGTCATCACTTTTTTTAGTCGGATAAATCTCAAAAACCACGCCTGCAAGCACAGCGGCAAAGTGCAAGGGTCCGCCACCGTGCCGATGTTCCGTGAACTCCAGCCCCAACTGACGGTAGAACGCTGCACATCGAAGGACATCGCTCGATCGGATGACGATCAGCTTCATTTTCAATAGCGTCATTTCAGATCACTCTCGGATACTGGCGGACAGATCTGCCCGTTGTCGCCTCAATCGACACATCCCAAGTCGGTCGCATATCGATGCGAACCTAGAACAGTTTCGCGAATCACTACGCCTTAATTCCAGCCAGACTTGGCGGTGCCTTTACATTGCGTGGAAACCTCATCCGGCTCCAGAAGCAAAATTCCCTCGCCCAGAAGCCAGATATGGGCACGGATCATGATGAGGGACCGTAGACATACAGTCCCACATGCCCGATTCCGATAGGTCCGAGTAAGTCCGTCCACTTTAGACCCTAGAGACGATTCCGCCGTTGATACCGGCGTCTGATCTCAGTTGTATCGATGCACTCTCGACCGCGTACGTCAGCGTTTGAATTGCAATGTCTCCAGAATCTTGTCAGTAACCTCTCGATTAACTTCAATACTGATTGCGAGACGCAGCATCACTTCATTCATCGCTTTGAAGCCCTTTTTCATGAAGTCACTAGGGTGCAATCCCGTTTTGCGGTCGAGTACGGAGAAGTGATTATTTGCTGAGTGATCTCTGAGTCTGTGTTATTCTTCCCTGCTGTTGTCCAATCGAGGATTGGATGGATTCGGCACCGAGATCGCAATGGAGGGCGGTCGAATGGGAGGGATTTCCTTGGACGGTCGGGATGGTGAGTTTATTAAATCCGTTTCGGAGATGCTCTTCCGATTCAGTGGCGAGGTGTTTCCGAAGCTGGGGGAGTGGGAACGTCGTCTGAAAGGAGACCCGCTGAGTCTGGAAGCCCTTGAGTTGGAAGTCCAGCGGGAGTTCGCGCGGGGTGCGGGGATGGTCGTGGCGGGCTTGGCATCAGTCGTGATGCAGACACCGGAATTTGCCGCTGCCGCCGAGCAGACGCGACAAGACTATTCGATTCCGCTATCCAAGGGGCGTGATCGAAAGATGTCGGTTCGGCTTCTGGGGGGCGTGGTCATGTGGATCACGTCGCTTTACTGTGAAGCGAGTCGTCGTCGCGGGAATGGTCTGCAGAAGGAAGAATCAGTCTCGGGCCTACAGATTGAACAGGTGCAATTCGGGCTGGGAAAGAAAGTCTCTCCCGGGCTGGAGAGTACGGTCTCTCGGCAGTCGGCTCTGTGTCCCTCGTTTGAACTGGCTTGTGAGGAACTGGAGCGTCAGGGACTGTCGCTCAATCTCAAAACGGTGCGGCGGATTTCTCAGCAGTGCGGTGAGAAACTGCTGAAGCTACGAACGGCAGAATTGGCCTCCTGGCGTGCTGGAACTTTGGCATCGACAAACGAACTGTCGGGGAAGCGTGTGTCGATCCAGATCGACGGCGGCCGGACGAAACTCCGTGGAAAACTGCGAGCGGCAACGCCTCATGCAGAACAACTCAACGAAGACGGTTTGATTATCAGTGATGCGCCGGGACGCTCTAAGCGCCTCGCAAAACGGACGTTCGATGGCGAATGGCGCGAACCCAAGTTGATGACGATCTTCATTCATGATGAGCAGGGGCGCCTGGAGAAGAAGTCACGCATGACAATGGATGGGACGTTTGCGGGACCTGACGCTATGGCGGAACTGGTTGCCATGCACTTGCATCGCCTGGGAGCAGCCAAGGCACTGAGCCTGACCTTTGTCAGTGATGGAGCGGTCTGGATCTGGGACCGCGTCGATCAAATCGTGGCTCAAGCGCGGATTCCGAAGGAGGTCGTGATTCATCAGGTTCTGGATACCTGCCATGCCGTGCATCATATCTCACGAGCGTTAGCCACGCTCGGCGTGACCACGGAACAGCGGATGCCCCTGTATCGGGATCTTCGCACGCGACTACGTAACGGAGAATGGGAATACGTCGTCCAGGAACTACGAGTGTTTGCTGAAGACGAACCCACCAACGCGGAACTTCAAACCGAATTGAACTACCTCCAGCGACACGGGGATGCGGGACGATTGAACTATGCCGAATTTCGTCGCTGCGGTCTCCCCCTGGGAAGCGGTGCCATTGAAAGCAGTATCCGCCGAGTCATCAACCTGCGGCTGAAAGGAAACGGCGTCTTCTGGCGAGAACATCACGCGGAAGAAATGTTGCAACTGCGCGCCTTGGTGATCAGTCGCCGTTGGGATGAACAGGTCAAACGAATGCGAGCTTGGACCAAGAAACATCACCTCGCCACCTGGCAATGGACACCCCAACTGATGTCCTGCAAAGTTGAACCCCAAACCGCGAGTCCACAAAACACCCTGTAATCAAGAGTTTCACCGAACGCAAAACGGGGTTGCACCCAGTCACTAAGGTCGGAAGAATCGATCGCAATCGTGTTGCCTTCTGTCGAGTGTCGACAGTAACACAGCATTATTATCCGCAGTGGACTGTCAGCGTCGGGCAATGCAAGCATGAAAATAAACGGACATTCATCGAAAAGCTTCTTAAAAAACTGACGAGCCTCAGGAATCTCCCAGAGTTCTCTCGGGTCGTCGTCGTAGTCGTCAGTGAACAACGCCACGTTGCCAATCGCGCTCATTGCTGATTCACGACTTGAAATTATATCGGCCAGACTAGCTCGACAGAATGACGTGTCCTGCGTTTGAATCTCTTCCGAAGTAACATACAATAGCAGTCTTTTTACATCACCCTTGGCCATTCGTTCCAGAATGTTACCGAAACCCGCTTTCTCCGATTCGGAACGAAGTCCGTAACGTGTCGGATAGTGATCCAAGTGCGGGTACATCACTGCAGCTACATGCAGATCTGCCGACGTCGCCAGACACATCGGTCGTGAATTTTGCACAAGTTGGGCCGTTGGCAAGCTTTCTTCGAACTGGGCCAACAGTATTCTCATTTGATCAGTGTGTTGAACGTCACCAGGAGCTGGAACGAAGAGCGAAAAACACAATCCATCGATGTACACCTGCCTCTGCACTATATCCGTCATAAGTGGAGAGCTACGGCGACGCATTTGTGTGAAACGAAACCATTTTGCTGACCACACGCCATCGCTTGCGGCACTTCGTGCCGCAGATGGTGGTTGCGTTCTGAGGTCAGTCGGAGAGATCACATGCACGTAGAGGCGGACATCACCAGGACAAGGAGCTTTCCCTAGGATGAATTGTCTATATTCCTTCAGAATCGTCACATCAGAATTGTGAGATCGACCGCTGTTGTAACAGAGCTTCAACAGCCATCGTTGAAGAACAGGAAGTTCCGCAACGAACTCCAAGCAATCACCTAAAAATACTGGATTACAACAGAATGCGTCGTACATCTCCCTTCCGTATTGGTCGAGCGCCCCGAGAACCACGTTGTTACAATGTTCGCAAACATCCTTGATTCGAGGTTCGCCGCGAGTTTGCTTCACGGGGTTTCGAGCATTGAATGTTTCGAGAGTGTGACGTCCGACGGACTCAATGTACCAGGCGGGAATGATGTGCTCCCGCGTTGGTTCGCAGTTCAACTCACAGTAAGCGCACGGAATCATTCGTAAGCTCATCATACAGAAGTTTGACTAAGGTTGTCCGCCGGTTGCAACATCGCGGTAGTTGAACGTTGGTTATGCCTTCGCACTTCCAGCACACTCATTTCACTCCCGCGTGCCGAACAGTATATGTTGTATGAACATACTTGGGGATGCAGCAGATCACATTGACACGCAAGAAACCTCACCCGCGCCCGCAGTCTGACAACCAACCTTGGTGTCACTCAACACGAATCCATTGCGTTGCGTGTGACCCACAATTGCACCAACCAAGATCTACAAGCGGGTAAGAATGTTTGCCGCTGAGTGGCCCGACCGCCTGTTGAGGGCGGTCGGGTCCCAAACCAAGCGACCACCGAATCCGTAAGCAAACAGAATTCTGTCAAACGTACCAGCGAGCAGAACTCCACGGCCAGTCCCTGCCTCGTTCCACCAACCTTGCCGGAACGGGAATCATGTACATGTAGTCCAGTATTTCTTCCACCTTGGCCCGCAACCCAATGTTGAATCCGTAGTCGCGTGCCTGCCAGATCGTCCGCCGGCCTCCGTCGCCATTTGATCGTGAAACCACTTGAGGACGTATTCGACATCTGCT
This sequence comes from Schlesneria sphaerica, assembly GCF_044336245.1. Taxonomy (NCBI): domain Bacteria; kingdom Pseudomonadati; phylum Planctomycetota; class Planctomycetia; order Planctomycetales; family Planctomycetaceae; genus Schlesneria; species Schlesneria sphaerica. The sequence continues at coordinate 691,474 of NZ_CP172346.1, forward strand.
TCCGCCTTTTCGGTGACGACGACCCGGTACATCTCCTTATTCGCCTTGAGTCGGAATGCCGTATTTCCGAGCCAGCGCTTTGAGCGCCTTGCGCGCTGGCTTAACCCGGCCTGCTTCCGCATCCGCCAACCCCTCTCGAATGGCTGCAACCGTCTCCTCGCGTTCCGCTTTCGCGGCCTGTTCCACCAATCGTTGATAGGCGGCAGCGTCTTGCACCACGACTTCGGCCTTGCCGTTGACCGTTAGAACAATCGGTGTGCCCGAGGCGCGCAGTTGCTGCAGGTAACTGGATGTCTGCCGTTTAAAGTTTGTCAGCGAGTCGATGCCGGTTTGGAGATTGAGCACAGTCGGTCCTTTCGCACTGAATTCGATGCGAATTCCATGCTACAGAGTTTCTCAGCCTTGCGCAAGTGCAGTTCTCCTCAAGCACCGGGTAACCCGGAGGTGCCCCCTCCCCTCCCCGTCGCGCGTCGATGCCCGGCATACTTTCTCAAGTCACGCAATCAACTCGCCCAGACGAAGAGACGACACCGAAGTGAAGAGGGTCCGGGCGGACTCACCCAACAGTATTACCCACCGAGCCATCCGCAGCGACAAGGGTCTTGCCCAGCATTCGGAAACGTTCCTGATCCGGCGCGTCGGACAACTGGTCAGTCGACTCCCGAGCAATCCACCCGAGTGGTACGGGGTCGCAAATCTTCAGCGACTCTGACAAGCCCCCCAAGTATGCTTGACGAATCATGAGTCTCTGCTGGATTTTCTTTAGTTGCGATACCTGCTGCAGGCCACGCAGTGAATCAACGAAGGGTGAGAAGAACCAGATCATCACCTGCGTGCAATATTGGTCGAAGATCAATTGCCGATTCCCTGCTGCGGCCCGTGCAGGGGGGGAGGCGCAGGTTCGTCACTCCGACCGGGAACTTGATCTACCTGCCTCGAGGCGCTAGGGTACGGCAGATAAACGGACCAAACGACAAACAACCTTGCATCTCTGTCATCTCACTGTCAGTAGAGTGACCATGCGCAAACTGCGTGCCGGACAGAATTGGCTCTGTCCCTAAAATTGCGCTCATTGACTCACGAGAGTTTTCACCAGAGAAGGTTGCCCCGGGAACAATCAAAAATGACCGATCGGGACTCTGAAGAACAGACGTTTACGTGGGCTCGCAAATGCGTCGTCGCTGCCACGATTCTATTTGCCGTCGTCGAGTGGCTGTTGTTTGAATATGTGCGAGTTCCCTACAGGCCTCCATACGACATGCTGACCATGCTAGGTCAGGAGAAATATCTCGTATTCGGGTGGATGCTAATGATTCTCGCGGGATGGCTGGGGTTCCTCATCCTTTGCTGGTGGGAGATTTCTTTCACGCGAAAAGATTACGTGCTGTTCGTCGCATTGCTGATCTGCTTGATCACCATATTTGGAATCGTGATTGCTTTTCCGACGTGGCCAGTGACGCCGTTCGACCTCATCCTGCATTGATCCGGTTAGACACTTGTGGCCTCGTTTGGCCGTTTCAACGCCAAATGACGCCGAACAGCGTTTCGCGATACGCCAGGCGACTCCGCAATCGCTCGCTCAGACAACCCGCTCTCATGCAGAGTCTTGGTCGATAAAGACCTGTCCATACTCAGTTGATAAGCCATCGTTGCCAATTCGTGAATTTCTGCTCAGAAAAGTTCACGATCGGAAAACAACAGCCCCTTTGTCGCAACTGGTACCGTTTCATGCGCCGTGCACTTGTCTCGTTTCAGCGCCTACTGACAGCAAACAAACAGTGTCCCCCGTGGCACATTGCCTCTGAAACTCCTGCGCCGTTGAACGTCAACCCATCAGGGAAAAAGCCAAGACTGTTCAGCACACAGGGACTCGTCAATCTGATGAGCCCTTTTCCTTTTGTGAGCCGGACTTGCTGAGCAGGAGGGAGGCGGAAATCAAAGCCAATGGCAGGACGATTAACCAGTGAGGGATGGCCCGACACGTTCCCTCCGCCTGATACATCGCTCCGGTTGTTCCAACTGACATATCAAAAGCCACACTCTCCAACACCTTGGAAGGAGCCTGCCAAGAGTAGCATGAGATTTTGCCAACTTGGAGATGCACCAGATTTCGATTTAGTCCATGCTGTTGCTCAATGTCGCCGGAATACCACAGCTTCACTTGGCGCGTTGCATCTTCACCAGTTCGAGTGATGGACATGCGACTAAAGCTGACATTACGGGACGTGGAGCAGACTTGAAAATACTCATCCGCAGCAATGGGGATATTCAAGACTTGCAGCACAAAAAAACTTCGGAACCAGATGAACGTAACCGAGCAGGCCAGCATCAGCGTCAGGAAAGCCGTCCTACGTCGCCATCCCCGAAGTAACTCACGCACTCTCCCGCTCCCTCTGATGTGCCAGATTGAATCCAAGCCCGCAGTGTGGCCCGTTGAGGCGATTCGTGTCATGCAGAACCGAATAGAACTGAACGAAGCGTCGAATCACTTCAATTTAAAAAGATCATCATTAAATGGTTCATTGGTGAACCTTGGCAACCAGCCATCGGGCTCACCCATTGCATACCATCAAGCCATCTCTGATTCCCCCGCCTCAACGAGATTCACAGTTTTACCGGAAGCTGATTAGAAGGGTAATCTCTGGGTGGCCCGACCGCCTGGCGAGGGCGGGCAGGTGCCGGAGGCATAAGATGCAATATCGTCGGCTGGCGATGACAGATTGATCCGCGGTGAATTCATCATCCGCTTCCAAGCGTGGCGGCCACCGAATCCGTAAACCAACAGATTTCTGCTCAGGGCACCAGCGAGCCGAACTTCACGGCCAGTCCCTGGCTCGTTCCACCAACCCGGCCCGCACGGGATTCATGTGCAGGGAGTCCAGCTTTTCGTCCTCCTTGACCCGCGTCCCAATATTGAATCTGTAGTCGCGTGCCTGCCAGATGGGTTTGGTGGAGTCAATCTGGGACCAGTCGCTCTGGAAACGCTGGAGCGACACAGTTTTCAATGATTTCGAAGTCAGCTCCTTCCACTTGTTTAGGGACGGGCTCTATTGCCACGTTTCAGTGAACCAGATGAGAGCATCGACGTGACCCGGCTTGATGAAAATCCCAGGCAAAGCCCCTGATGCTGCGCCAGTCGACTGACCAAGTTGCCAGTGACGATCTTCTTCGCTTGATCATGCTGTAGCTGCTTGCGTCTCTTGTCGCACGAGAACGTCACGAAGTGGATCTGCTTCTCAGAGTCGTAAATGCGTCTTTCGACCATGGTCGACGGAGGAAAACTGCGTGCGGTGATCCCAAAAGGGGAACACTTATGGTATCACATCATGTCGCTCCGCGACCCAACCGCCCTGAACAGGCGGTCGGGCCAACCTGCGACTGCTAACTCAGCGATTCAATCAGCAACGAATCGCGTGCGTCCGGCGTGTGCTTCATTAGCGGGCCGACTTCGTCAGGTTTTAATTGCGCAAGCCACTTGTCAACCTTCAGTGACGGAAAGTGAGCCTTGATGATCTGCTCCAGCTTATCGGCCTGTGCCTTGTGAGCATCCCGCTCCGGATCTTTCTTGGGGGTTGGCTTCGGATAGCCTTCCGGTTTCAGAAAGGCTTTGTAGGCCCCGCATTCGCGGTGCTCGATGATGATGATGCGATTGATGGTGCTGTGCAGCTTCAGCGCGATCTGCACGTGCTCGATAAAGACCTGCTGCCAGTGCAGCCGGGGCAAGAGTGGCTTGCAGGAACACTCGGGCGGCTTCGGCTCAGGCAGGTGGGCATCGCTGAAATCAAGCGCTGCACCAAGGGCTGCCCCGGCGAGGATAAAGTGGTCGTACTTTCCGGTGAGCCCTTTACAATCCATCTCCTTCGCGATGAGCGTGAAGAACCGAAAATCGATGCAGGTCAGCAGGAGCACTTCTGCGTGGTCATGCGATTTGTCAACTTTGATGGAGCGCAAGAAACGCTCGAACGTCAGGGGTGCCGCTGTCTTTTTCGCCATTGGTTGATTCTCTCCTTCGATAAATGCATACCTGGGGACATAGCATATCGTGTTGAGACGGAAGAAACCTCACACGAGCCTGCGGGAAGCCAACGGTGACGCAGCATCTTCTGTTGCGGGATACACTTCGCACTTTCAACGAACTCCCGAATTGCCCGAACCATGACTAGCGCCTCGACGCGTTGGCGACGAGTGTTCGGCATTTCGATGCTGGCGGTGTCACTCGTCTTCCTGGGGGGGGTAAATACGAAGTTGTACGATCATCGATGAAATTGAAATTGCTTCCTGCCAGATCTACACCATCCATTCGGCGTCAGGATCACTCGAGTGTTTGCAGTGGAGCGGACGTAGTCGACGCGCATCGGGGATGCTCGGTAGCAGGCCGTGCTTGTGGCAGTCCGCGTCGAACGACCTGCCTGCTGTATCGCAATTCGCTCTGGCGATTCCACGTCGAAGCATCTCGGAAATCAACTATGGTCCGGATATGCGACTGTTAGAGACGGAAGGCTGCTACGGTCCAGATCGCATTGCGACAGGCATCGGGATCAGGATGACATACGGTACAATCGTCATTCCATTAACGGTGCTCTCCTCATGGCTGTTGCTCCAGAGACGACGAGTCGGTCGATTTGCGGAAGACCGCATTTCTCGTTGACACAAACCGGGAGCAAATCCTCGTCAGGCTCTCTCATCTCGCAGGTGAGGTGTGGATTTCGATCCACGCGGGGGTTGCTGTAGAGGCGCGTGCGACGAAAGTCGTCGATCGGGAACGAGCAATCATACCTGGGGACAAAGCACGTCAGATTGGCAACCAAGAATCCCCACCCGAGTCCGCAGTGTGACACCTCGGTTTCAAGCGACAGGAATCCATTCCGTTCAGTGTGGCCGAAAATCGAAACAGAATGACCTACGGCCGTTCAAGAATGTCTGCCCCCTATGGCAAACGTGCAGTGCCTCCGTGGCCCTTTTCCAGCTTGGATAAGACGTCACCCTACAGATGTCGTCCTATTTTTCACCATTCGACCGCGGGAAAAATCGGCATAGGATCATTCCCGTGACCATCCCAATAACTGAGCCGAGTATCCATCCGAAAAACACGACCGGAATGACCATGTTACCACAACTCATTCCAGGGGGAGGCGGGTTAAGTTGGAGAATGACTGAGGGGCCAACTAGCGCCCCCAATAGACCAAAGAGACAACCAGCACCTTCTTCCCGCGATGGCATTTTCAGCATGGCCACAGACTCGCCCTACTTGACCTGTCGCATGTTGCGGAAAACGTGAGAAACCCCAATAGCTCTGGCCAATTGTACCAACCTTTGAAACCAATAGTGAGTTTTTCGAGGACGGGTGTAAGAACTTACCTGGGGACAACAAATCGTATCGAGACGCAAGCCCCCCGGTCCCCGTAGTGTGACAACCAACATTGGTGTCACTTGACCGGAATTCATTGCGCTCGGTATGACCGATAATCGAAACGGAAAGCCCTACGAGCGTTGAAAAATGTCTGTCACTTACGGCAAACATGCATTGTCCCCGTGACTCTCTTGTCCACAGTCGCTGGCGGGAAAGATTCCAAGGGTTTGGATGTTTGGGCTCGCAGCGCTGGTCTCCGCGGATGACACTCTTCTCGCGGGACGTTTTCCGAGAGCGAGAGAAGCTTCAGGAGCGAGTCGATTCAGATCTCAGCCTTCGGAATCAAGTGACGGGCGTTCCATCGGGTCTTCTTGCAGAGCGGTTCACGGGAATGTGGATGAGGTGGCCGGGGTGATCAGTTTCATCGTTGGCTGCATTGGTGGGATTGAGCATTCGCGGACTTGAGCTTCGTCGATTGATCTGGCGGCAGGGAGGAATGCACTGCGTAAAGGCGCCAGCATGAATTGACTGGCTCTTCCGGTATCGAAATATCACCGGTGTAAGGGAGATGTCGCTGCGGCGGTGACTCGCGTTGCTCGGGTGAGGTTGAGAGAGCGGAGCGGGCGATCGCCTGGGTTCGGGGTTGGAAAGGGATCAGGGGATCGCTGCGATGGATTTTGTGCGGATGCGTTACAGCGGCAGGTTGCCGCTGCCACGGGCTTTGACGGTCCCGAATATCGGACGCGTTTTGATGATCTGGATGCGGCGAGAGGTCACGGGCTGGCCAGCTGGCCAAACTTTGGCCAGTCGGTGGCCAGTCCCATGTGCTTTCATCATCACTATTTAAGTCTTTCTGGCCAGCTGGCCCGGGTGGCCAGAGGAAAATCAAATCCTGCAAAACAGGGCTGACTGCTCCTCACACGATGATCTGCACACGATGATCTGCAGCAACGGGATTTTCGTAGGGGGTTGTAAACGGTGATATGCTGCGCCAAAGTCATCGTGAAGAAACCTGTCGCATTGGATTCCGGCTCAATTTATAAGCATTCGGATCACAAAATGAGCCGCGAAGTCTACAACGGTTTGACGACAACATTGCTTTTCGGCTCGCTCGTCGCATTGGGACTGGCGGCTGCGTATCTTATCGCCGGAATTGTTGGCTGGCGGGGGCCATATCGAAAGCAGCGCCTTTTCAGATTTGGAATTTGCCTTGCTGCATTTCCAATCTGTGTGGCCGTTCAGCAATCTCTCTTGTATCACGTATATCTGCCGAGATTGGGCCGTGCGACCAAACGAATCATCAAGGAGCGACACTATGCCAGTTCGATTGTACAAGTCGGCGATCAAGCGCCTTCGTTTTCGCTCACGGATACGGATGGACGAGACTTTGTTCTGGACGATCTCCGAGGGAAAGTCATCCTCGTGAATTTCTTTGCGACCTGGTGCGGTCCCTGCCTGTTGGAATTACCGCACGTGCAAGAGATCTGGGACAAGCACCACAACAACAGTCAGTTCGCCCTGATTGTCATCGGTCGTGAAGAAGCCACTGAAATCGTCAGCGAGTTCCGATTGAAACAGGGTTACACGTTTCAAATGGCACCCGATCCAGAACGCATTGCCTACTCGCTTTACGCAAGTGAACTGATTCCTCGAACGTATCTCATTGGGGCGGACGGTAAGATCTGTTTTTCGTCAGCGGGTTTCGACGAAGAAGAATTGGCGGCATTGAAGTCTGAGGTTGCCAGGCAACTGCGCTCCATTCGATAGCCGAAGCCCTGATTGTTGAGAGAGGAAATGCAAAGGGGACGCCTCACTTTTCAATGAGACGTCCCCTGCTGGAGTGGAGGCGGGGGGAATTGAACCCCCGTCCTGAGATCCCTTAGAAAGGATATCTACGTGCGTAGTCCGCTGTTTAAGTCATCGCTGAAGCCACAACGAACGAAGGCTTCTGGCGATCAGTGTCCCACGAATCTTGCCCCTGGCGTAGGTCACATTGACCAGGGGCCAGCCCGTTTTTACATTTGACTTTTGGACTCCACAGGCGGGGATTCCTCAGTCAAGGCCACACTAGGCAGCCAGGGTCAACGGCTTGTTAGCAGTTGTTTTTTGATCAGCTTTTTACGTGGCCAACTGATCAACCACGGCACGCCACCCAGACCTCGCAAATCCAGTCGAATCCGATCGCCCCCGAGGTCCTCCTTCGGCCGAATTGGTGAGATTGATCAAGTCTTGAACTTGGGGTTCGAACGACCTGATTTCGTCTCACAGAAACAACCAATGGATGATGGACTGCCAAATCCTATCCGGCTGTGAGTTTCCGTCAAGATGGTGAAACATCTGGAACGGGAATTTCGACTTGTTCTTGTTGGGGGGCTGATGATTGAGCTGGGATGGGGTGGAAACCTGGCGCGATACTGGTTCGGGTTTCCTGTCGCGGAGCGCCAGGGCTACTTTGGGAAAGAACTGCTCTATTAAAAGCGGCTGTTTTTCGGTGCGGTTTGCTGGTTTTTGTGGACGGGCGTGTGTTGACGGAGCTTTCTGGGGTGGTGAGAGTTTCACTGCGTTGAGCAGTTCGTTCCGGCTTTCGGGGTGTGACTTACCGTGAATCGAGCTTGTGATTCCTGCCAGCCATCCTCGGTGATCACTTACGTCGCCGTCGTGGCCTGTTTCCTCGCTTGCCCCCGGTTTGTCTCTGGGGCCGGGGATGAAGCTGCACCTGCACCCTTGTTGAAACCGGCACCGGCGATTGAGGCGGGACGGTTGGGGCGATCCGTGGATCCCTTCATTGGGACAGGAGGCCTGTTCTACCTGTGCGGGAACAATTTCCCTGGGGCGACACTTCCATTCGGGATGGTACGACTCAGTCCTGATACGGTCTCGACATTCGGTACCCGGGCAGCGAATACGTCCGGGTACTTTTATTCGGACTCGCGGATACTCGGATTCAGCCATACTCGACTGGCTGGAACGGGGGCGACCGACGGCGGAAATTTTCTGGTTTTGCCCTGTGATTCCCAGCAGACGAAGGGGATTCGACGGGGGCTGAATACTCCGTTCCTGCACGAGAACGAAGTGGCCTTTCCGGGTTACTACGGTGTCGAATTGCACAGGCTGGGAATCCTGGCCGAACTGACGTCGACGCGCCGCGTCGGAATTCACAGGTACACGTTCGCTCGGGCTCAGTCCCCTCACCTGTTGATTCACGTCACGAGTGCTCTGGGGAAAGGAGCCTGTAGAGAGGGGTCGGTTCGCATTCTGCCCGAGACGGGGGCAATTGAAGGTTCCGCAGAAACGCATGGAACCTTCTCCAAGCGCTACGGGGGACTTCGCGTTTACTTTGTTGCTCGAGTGAATCGGCCCATTCGAACCTTTGCGACCTGGTCCGGTGACGCCGAGAACCAGGCCGGCGGCACAGAGATCGAAGGAGATGACATTGGAGTTGATCTGGAGATCGACGTCGATCCGACCCGTCGACAAGTCGAGCTGAAAGTCGGCATTTCGTACGTCAGCCTGGAGGGGGCTCGTCAGAACCTGGAACAGGAAGCGGGTAACGTCAGCTTCGACGAGGCTCTGCAACGGGCAGTTACGGAATGGGAAGAGAAACTGGGGCGAATCGAAGTCTCGGGCGGTTCGGAGTCCGAACGTACGATTTTTACGACAGCACTCTACCGGGCGTTCCAGATGCCGACCACGTTCAGTGACGTGAATGGACGTTATCGCGGCTTCGATGGGCAGGTCCATCAGGCCGACGGCTTTGTTTACTACACGGACCTGTCGCTGTGGGACACATTTCGGACCGTTCACCCCCTTTACAACCTGATTGCCCGCGATGAGCAGGCCGACATGATCAAGTCTCTGCTGAAAATGGCAGAACATGGGGGGTGGCTACCCCGCTGGCCGTCGGGCAGTGGATACACGAATTCCATGCTGGGGACCCCGGCAGACATCATGATTACCGAAGCGTATCTGAAAGGAATCAGGGACTTCGATATCCAGCAGGCTTATGCCGCGATGGTGAAAACCGCGCACGCGCCCGTGCCCCCCGGATCGCTGTTTTCGGGACGTGTCGGGATCGAACACTACTTGAAATACGGGTACTGTCCGGGCGATCTCATGAAAAAGTCGGTGGCGAGCACGATCGAATTCAGCTACGCGGATGACGCAATCGCGCGACTGGCCGATTCGCTCGGATACGCTGACGACGCACGGACATTTCGGGAACGCTCGCGGAACTACCTGAAGCTCTGGAATCCGGACACCCGTTTCTTCCAGCCTCGGGATTCCCACGGTAGCTTTCAGACATTTGATCCCGAGATGCTGACTTATGTTGATTTCTCAGGAACGATGACACATGCCTATGTGGAAGGGAGTGCGTGGCAGTGGCGCTGGGGAATTCCTCCTCAGGCGACCGAACTGGTCAGCCTCTTTCCCGATCCGGAAGCGTTCGTGGAACAACTCGACCAGTTCTTTTCTCGATCGCCCACTGGAGTGGGGATCACACCGAACGCCTATTACTGGCATGGGAATCAGCCCGACCTGTTGGCGCCGTACCTCTTCAATTCCGCAGGAAGACCGGATCTCACTCAGAAATGGGTCCGATGGATCCTGGCGAACAAGTACGGGACGGGGGCAAACGGACTCGATGGGAACGACGACGGGGGGACGCTCTCAGCCTGGTATGTACTCAGCTCGCTCGGACTGTTTCCGGTGGCGGGGACCGATCGGTATGAACTTGGAACGCTGCTGTGGGATCAGGCGGAACTCAAAGTCGGCCCCCATCGGCTTAAATTACAAGGGAAAAATGAAGGGGCAGAGAGTCCCTCCGTACAGACAGTCAGGATCAACGATCAGCCGCTGGACCGTCACTGGATTCGGCACCATGAGATCGAACGTGGCGGGACCTTGCAGTTCCTCAGGTCGACGCCGTAGATATGAATCCCAAATGCGATCGAACTAAGGGATGCGAAGGCGGATTCGACCAATCCCTGGCAAAACCCTAACGACACCAGTACGTCAGAGACGGGTGACTCGTTTTTTCTATGTAGAATGTCACCCGGTTGCCCGGAAACAATGAGGATCGACGAATGAGAACATTATGGCAGGGCCTGATTGCGACAGCGGTGGTCGGCTCGATGATGGCCACTGGCGACGCAGATGATGGGTTGAAGGCTCGTCTCAAGGATACCAATGCCTCGCTGACGGATGTCTGGGTCTACAACGACATCCAGCAAGGGATGGACGAAGCCCGCCGTCTGAACAAGCCGTTGTTCGTCACGTTCCGGTGCGTCCCCTGCAAGGACTGCGCGGCCTTTGACGCAGACGTTGCGAGTGGTAACGCAGGGGTGCGCGAACTGGCCAAAGAGAAATTTGTTTCTGTTCGTCAGGTCGAGATGAAAGGAGTCGATCTCTCACTCTTCCAGTTCGACCACGATTTGAACTGGGCCGGAATGTTCCTCAACGCAGACGGCGTCGTCTATGCACGCTACGGCACACAAAGCAGCGAAGGATCAGACGCGTACAACTCGATCGAAGGACTGACGAACACGATGCAGCGGGTGCTGGAGCTGCATGCGGAATACCCCCGCAACCAGGAAGAGCTCAAAGGGAAGCGCGGTCCAGCGAGGAAGGTGAAGAGTGCTCTGGAGCTACCGGGCCTGCGAAATCCTGCCAAGTACGCTCAAGAAACAACCAGACAGAACTGCATTCACTGTCACAACATTCACGATGCCGAGCACCAGCATGCCCTCGATTCCGGGACGTACAGCCCAGACCTGTTATTGAAGTACCCTCTTCCAGACAACATTGGCCTGAAGATTGACCGCAAGAGTGGCATCCGGATTTCAGAAGTCATCGAGAACTCCGCCGCCGCGGCCGCGGGCCTGAAGGCTGGAGAAGAAATCGTCCGAATGGAGGGTCAGCCCATCACCTCCATCGCCGACATGCAGTGGGTCCTGCATCATCTCCCTCTGGGTGACGCGACGGTGAGGATCGAAACGAGCCAGACCGGGATGCACGACGTGAAACTGAAGGACGGCTGGAAGAAGTACGATTTTTCCTGGCGCGGTTCGATGTGGAATGCGCCACCCCGCTTCCAGGCATGGGTGCCGATTCTCGGTGCGGATGCCAAACGGAAACTGGGCCTGCCGGAGGACGAGACCGCGATGGAGGTTCGCTGGATCAATCTCGACAGCCTGGGAGGAAAGCGGGCACTTGATGACGGCCTCCGTGAAAAGGATGTCATCATCGCATTGGACGGAAAGCCGTTTCACGGGGATACGCGGCAGTTCAATATGCACGTCAAACTGAACTACCGCGTCGGGGATGATCTTTCGCTGACAGTGCTGCGCAATGGTCAGCGGCAGAACGTTACGATCCACCTCGTGGAGTAGACCTGGTTCGCACGCAACGGCTTGCACGATCGGGGACGTGAGATGTCTCGCTGGGCAGAAGCCCGCAGCGGTGTGGGGGCGAGGCGCCCCCCGAAATGCCGGACAGCCTGCGGTCGCCCCGGCAGTCCACTGACGAGAATAGACTCTTTCAAGTTGCGAGCAGTGAAAGCGGCTTGAACGCCCGGGCTGGACTTGGATCGCCCCGGGGAATTTTTTCTGCAAAGGAAAGAGGGATGTCCGAACAGAAAACCAGACCGACAGAGGAGGACGTCACGGCATTCATTGCGGCCGTTCCCGATGTTCAGAAGCGTGAAGACTCTTATCGTCTGCTGGAGTTGATGCAGCAGATCACGGGTGAGTCTCCACGGATGTGGGGGCCCAGCATGATCGGATTTGGGGAGTATCACTACCGGTATCCCACGGGGCATGAAGGAGACACATTTGTCGTTGGATTTTCGCCGCGAAAGACTGCATTCAGCCTGTATCTCTCTTGTGATCTCGAAACGGAATTCGGCCCTCTCCTGCAGTCGCTCGGCAAGTTCAAACAGGGAAAGGGCTGTCTTTACGTCAAACGACTGGCCGACATTGACCTGGGTGTGCTGCGTGAATTGATTGAATCGGCCGTTGCAAAAGTGGTATCCGATACCTCCGTCAAGGTAAATCAGCCCGATTCGACGACGAGGAACTAGATTGGGCTTGTTCGGGGCCGAAAATCGACACACCCCGAAAAATTAGTAAACGGAATGGCCGAAAAGATTTCTGTTGATCGGCAGCTTGCTCGCATCTGAACACAACAGCGATTACCATTTTGAGTTCGTGCGGATTCTCCGCGTTGCCACCCTAGCGCCCCTCGGATGGTTGAAAGCGTTCATGCAAGCACCTTTAGAAGAATCCAGCACCACGTCGAAAAGCTTTCCTCCTTACCCCGGTTCTAAGCAGATGCCACGCTGGGACGGAGGAGAACTGCCTCAGGCTCCTGCGTTTTCCTGGCGTAACTGGCCCATGTTGCTCGGCCCCGGACTGGTCATGGCATCGGCGGCCATCGGTGGAGGTGAATGGCTGACAGGTCCCGTGGTGACGTCTCGCTACGGCGGGGGGCTGCTATGGCTCGCCGCGATCAGTATTCTCGTGCAGGTGATCTACAACGTCGAAATCAGCCGGTACACCCTCTACACCGGTGAACCCATTTTTACGGGTAAGTTTCGCACGCTGCCGGGTCCCAAGTTCTGGTTACCGATTTACCTGGTGCTCGACTGCGGTTCGTTCCTGCCTTACCTGGCTGCCAATACGGCCATTCCCCTGGCGGCGATCCTGTTAGGTGAACTTCCCGACCAGAAAGCGAACGCTGGCCTGCTGAAATTCCTGGGTTGTTTCGTCTTTCTGATCGTGATGCTGCCGCTGACCTGCGGTGGAAAGGTTTACGACTCGATCAAACGGATCATGACTTTCAAGCTGATTTTTGTCGGTTCGTTCCTGGTCTTTCTCGCCCTGTTCTACTCACGCTGGGATACCTGGAATGAAATCTTCACCGGTTTCTTCAAGGTTGGAAATGTTCCCGTCGTTGGACTGATTGATAAGAATAAGGACGGAAAGATCGACGCTGCCGATTCGATCCGCGGGAACAATATCGACAATGTGTTTGTGTCGCTGGCAGAAGGACGTGGACTTCCCAGGATCGACCTGACCTGGATCGGCTTCCTGACGGCCATGATCGCCATCTCGGGTAACGGAGGGTTGACCAATACCCCGATCAGCACGTTCACTCGGGAACAAGGCTGGGGGATGGGGAAACACGTCGGCGGAGTCCCCAGTATCATCGGTGGTCAGCCGATTGAGCTGTCTCACACGGGGATGGTCTTCCCGCTCACTACGGAATCTCTCGCCCGTTGGAAGCAGTGGGTTCGCCACGTTTCTCGCGAGCAGTTCTGGATCTGGATGCCCGCCTGCTTCATCGGTCTGGCACTGCCGAGCATGCTTTCCGTTCAGTTCCTCCCGTCAGATAAGCCGCTCAAAGACAGTGAAAAGTATCTGGCTGCGGCAATGACAGCGAACGGTGTCGCCGAAACGGTGACGGGCCGTGTGGTCACGGGAGAGGTTGAAACAGAGGACGAGAAGAACATGTTGCTGGGGGTGAAAGCCTCTCAGCGTCCCTGGCCCAACTACATTGTCTGGTTCACGACTCTGTTCTGTGGAGTTCTGGTGCTCGGGACGAGTATGGCGACGACCGCTGACGGTGTTCTGCGGCGCTGGATCGATGTTTTCTGGACAGGACTGCCCAGTCTTCGGAATGTCGAAACCAAGCACATCAGCAAGGTCTATTTCGGCGTTCTCTTGGTCTATGTGGGTGTCGGCCTGAGCATGTTACTGTTCGTGGACCCGTCACAACTGACGGTATGGTCAACGATTGTCTACAACTACGCACTGGGGTTCAGTTGCATCCACGTGATTTTCATTAACCGGTCCCTTCTCCCCAGAGAACTTCAGCCGCCTCGGTCTCGCGTGGCGATTCTCGCCTTTGGCGGATTGTTCTTCACGTTCATGGCCGTCATTTCCATGTTGGGAATTTTTCAGGATAAGGGCTACATTACGTGGTTTCATTCGTGAGATACGGAAGACGAGCGCGCCGTGCGTCTTCCATGTCACCGGGACTCGCCGAGGGATGACACCGGATCGGGACGACTGGTTCGGCCCGGTGCTTGAACTTTGCGAGGCGCGGTATTCGGTATTTTGGGGGAAGATCGATCACAGCCTGAGCGACCTTGCCTTGGTCCCACCAGGTAGGTGAACCGTACGAAAGTCACTTATCCAATTTCCCCGGAAGCCTCTGGAGAAGTTTAAGGCGAGCGAGTTCACGCACGATCGTGCGACCCTGTGGAAGAAGCGAGAACGCGTTTTTTAAGGATGATACGAACGCGATGGCCAACTGGATTGAAGTATTGCTGATGCTGCCCGTGCTTGAGATGACTGACGCGATCCCTTCCACATTGCTTGCGGCTGCCGATGCGGCACCAGCGGGATTGAAGTGGTGGATTGATTTTCTGCTGCACCTCGATGACAAGCTGATGGAGCTGGTCAAAGAGTATGGTGTCTGGACTCACCTGATTTTATTTGCGGTGATTTTCTGTGAAACCGGTCTGGTCGTGTTGCCCTTCCTCCCGGGGGATTCGCTGCTCTTCGCAGCAGGTGCCTTTGCGGCGGCGGGAAGTCTGAAGCTGGAATGGTTGATTCCCCTGTTGATCGTTGCCGCAATTGTTGGTGACACGGTCAACTACTGGATGGGCCACTGGATGGGTCCTCGCGCGTTCAGCGGGACCGTTCCCGGATTGAAGCCGAAGCACCTCGAGATGACACGCTCGTACTTCGAAAAATATGGTGGCAAGACCATCATTATCGCTCGCTTTGTTCCTCTGATCCGGACATTTGCACCGTTCGTTGCGGGACTGGGGGCGATGAACTACCGCCAGTTTTTCATCTACAACGTCGTCGGCGGTATCGTCTGGGTGCTGATCTTTACACTGCTTGGGTACTGGTTCGGAAATATTCCCTTTGTCAAAGACAACTTCGAATTGGTCATGGTGGCGATCGTGCTTCTCTCAGTGGCTCCGCCGGTCTGGGAATGGTGGCGTCACCGTTCAAGTCAAAAAGTTGTTAAAGAAGAAGCCGTCGTACAGGACTGAGGACGTTGATGAGCGGTGAACCGAAACGTGAGCAGTGGGCATCTCGAATAGGATTGGTTCTCGCCATGGCGGGAAACGCCGTTGGACTGGGAAACTTTCTCAGATTTCCCGCCCAGGCCGTCAAGAATGGCGGTGGCGCATTCCTGATCCCTTACATGGTTGCGTTTCTGGTGCTGGGTCTACCACTGATGTGGAT
This sequence comes from Schlesneria sphaerica, assembly GCF_044336245.1. Classification (NCBI taxonomy): domain Bacteria; kingdom Pseudomonadati; phylum Planctomycetota; class Planctomycetia; order Planctomycetales; family Planctomycetaceae; genus Schlesneria; species Schlesneria sphaerica. The sequence goes on from NZ_CP172346.1 coordinate 707,086, forward strand.
CGAGTGGACGATGGGTCGATATGGTGGCCAGTTTGGTCACCATTCGACGCCCGGGATCTTCGACTCCATGGGGAAGCGGCGATTCTGGAAGTACTTCGGAATCTTCGGGCTGTGGTCGAACCTGATCATCGCCGCTTTTTATCTCTACATTGAATCCTGGTGCATGGCCTACGCCGGCTATTCACTGATGAACGGGTTCAAAGAGACGAGCCCTGAAAAATATTTCGACTGGCTGACCGGGCATACCCCCAATTCAATCCTGGCAATCAGCCCTGTCGGGATGATCTTCTTCGCGGCCTGTATCATCATCAACATCGCGATCTTGTCACGCGGACTCGCGAGAGGGATCGAGATCGTATCGAAGATCGGTATGCCCGTTCTCATTCTCTTCGCGACCCTGCTGGCAATTCGGGGACTCATGATCACCCCAGAATCCGACCCGCACGCAGTCGAAAGCGCACTGGTCGGATTGAACTATGTGTGGGAACCCAAATTTGATTCGTTGACCAACCCCAGCGTCTGGTTAGCCGCGGCAGGGCAGATTTTCTTCACGCTTTCGATCGGCATGGGGACGATGCATTGCTACTCGTCATACCTCCGAAAAGACGACGACGTCACGTTGAACGGTGCGACGGGCGCTTGGACGAATGAATTCTGTGAAGTGATTCTGGGGGGATCCATTCTGATTCCGATTGCGGTGGCCTACCTGGGACTCGCGGAAGTTCAACAAAAAGTCGCCAGCGGATCCGGGTTTGGACTTGGCTTCAACGTGTTTCCGACACTGTTCAACCATTGGGGCGCCCTGGCCCCTGCGGCGGGATTTTTGTGGTTCGGTCTGTTGTTCTTCGCAGCAATCACAAGTTCGCTGGCCATGGGACAACCCATCATGGCATTCCTTCAGCAGGAGTTCCGACTCAGTCGTGCCAAAAGTGCTCTGGCGTTCGGAGGCATGCTGCTGCCTATGGCCATCCCGGTTGCCATTTTCAACTCGCAGAGTTTTTTTGATGAGTTCGATTTCTGGGGTGGGACGTATTGCCTTGTCCTGATGGCAGTCGGCGAAGCCGTCTTGTTTTCGTGGGTGTTCGGAGTCGAAAAAGGCTGGGCGGAAATGATGCGAGGGGCGGATCTGAAAGTCCCCCGCTTCTTCTTCTGGGTGATGAAATATGTCACTCCCACCCTGCTGATCGTCATCCTGCTGGCTTCGACGTTTAAACCGAGCTGTGGCTGGGACAAATACGTGCAGTCGCTCGGAACGTCTTCTCCAGAGAAATTCGAATGGGCCAGCGACAGTATGGTGGGCAAACTCCTCCATCGGGACGTCGAACTGAAACCAGACGCGACTCCTGAGGAACTCACGTTCAACAAGAATCTGAAAATTGCGCGGACGGCCGATCGTCTGATGATGCTGGCATCCTTTGCGGGATTCGGAGCTCTCGTCTGGATCGCCTGGAAGCGACGGTCGGCGGAAGAGAGGACAATCACAACATGACGATGATGGCCTGGATTTTTATGCTGAGTGCCTGGTCGCTGATTCTGGCATGTACGCTGTACTGTTTCTGCAAACTGATGTGCTCAAAATGTCTTGAAACGTCCGAATCGAATGACTGAAACAGGACTCAAATTGAGACGGTGACGCCCGATGGTCAGGGTTCGCCATAAAGTCGCTCACAAGGCGATTCAGAGTACGACGGCCGGCAACGGCCTTGGTGAAACGCGATGCTCGATACATACACGGCTGGCTGCCCGGCGTGTATCGCCCTTGACTGAACTCCGAATCGACAACGGAGTGACGTCGGTCATCCGGCGTTTGAGATTGAAGCGGTAGACAAGGACATCGACAGTTCGAGTTTTGAACTACAGCATGGAATGAGTGGAGGGGAAACACGAGAGACGGTGGTTCACGTGGGCGATCGGTAAGCCTCGCCCTTCCGGGGGAGGACCTCCGACACGAACGGATCTGTAGTACGGTCTGCTTCGAATGGGATCAGCATCCCGCGAGGTAATCAAACGGATTGGCACTAACCTTGCATGAGTCGCTTTCGAATCTCGCTGAAGGGGTACAAAGGCTCGCGGCAAGAGGCGAATTGAAATGCTAAGCTCGATCGATATCCCGATGACAATCTTAGTTCGCTCGCCGTGGTCGATGGTCCGGCGGCGATTTTAAAGGAACAATCTGCACGTGTCTGAACACCAAGAACTACCACTGTTGAAAGCAGCCCGACGTGAAGCCATTGCGGCCTTTGCCATCTGGCTGGCCGCGACCATCTTCTCACTGGGATACTGTTTTACTTACGGGTATAGCCGCGATCCCGAGACTCTGACATACGTCATGGGATTCCCGGACTGGGTGTTCTGGGGCATTGTGCTGCCATGGGGCGTCTGCACGATCATTTCGACGTTGTTTGCCTTCCTCTTCATGACTGACGACGCGTTGCCCGAAAGCGGCAACGGGTAGCACATCGGCAACGCATTCGGGCATCCCTCACCGGACTCGTTTCAGGTGAAGGTCCTGCTCTGCGAATTCGGCTCTCTGCTCTCGTTTTGTATTGCATCTTTCTGTCCGGCCAGCCGCGAGAATTTCAGACCGATCCTTCAGAATAAGCATCGGTGCTGTGACTTTGAGCGAAGAGGATGGTCCTGGATATCGCCCCTCACAAAGTTTAGGTAATCAACTGTCAAATGATTGCAGCAACCGATCTCATTGACCCCGGATACAGTGTCCTGCTGGCGCTGCTACTGTTCATCGCCGCTTCGGTCTGGCTGGGAACCCTGGCACAGAAGGCGATGGAGAAGAAAGAATTTCTGACGGGATTCTTTCTGGGGAACCGCGGCCTGGGGGCGTGGGCCCTCGCCCTGACGGCGACCGTCCAAAGCGGGGGAACGTTCATGGGATTCCCCGCCCTGGCGTACAGCCACGGCTGGATCGTGCTGCTGTGGATCGGCAGTTATATGATCGTTCCGCTGATGGGATTTGCTGTCGTCGGTAAGCGACTGGCTCAGCTCAGCCGCATGACCGACTCATTCACGGTACCGGACTTGTTAAGAGAGCGCTTCGGTGACGCACGGATCGGCCTGGTCTCGTCGATCATGATCATCACCTTCATGTCGTTCACCATGTTCGCTCAGTTCAAAGCGGGTGCCACCATCATGAAGCATGCCTGGCCCGGTTCGGGGGTCCTGGCACTTTCGGAAGATTACGAACCCGCTGCCGCTCCGACAGAAGCGGCCCCACCGACGGCGGAGGGCGCGGAAAGTGATGCCGCCGTGGAAAGCCAAGCCGTTGCAAAGCCTGCATCCAAGCCGATTGACAAAAAGTATTACATCGGACTGGTGGTCTTTACCGTAACCGTGGTGGGATACACGCTGATCGGCGGGTTCCTTGCTTCTGTCTGGACCGACCTTTTCCAGAGCGTGATGATGGTGATCGGCGTGATGATTCTAGTCTGCCTCGCCGTTCCGATGGCAGGAGGTCTCGAACAGGCCACAAAAACGGCGATCGTCAACACATCGCCGGAGATCGCCTTTGGCCCGGGGCACAGTACCGATGGACGTCAATTCCTGACGCCGGGTCTTGCCCTCTCCATGTTCTTTATCTGGGTCTTCGCTGGCATGGTCTCACCTGCCAGTATGGTCCGCGTGATGGCAGCTGAAAGCACCGAGGTGATGAGAAAGTCCATCGCACTGCTCAGCTTCTACAACTGTCTGATTTACATCCCGCTCGTGATGACCTGTATTGCAGCGCGAACGATGCTGCCGAATCTCGACAAGCCCGATGAAGTGATTCCGCGAATGTCGATGCTGGTCACAGACGGGTTGCCACTGGGATCATTCCTGAGCGGCCTGATCCTGGCAGCACCTTTTGGTGCCATCATGGCGTCCGTAAGCTGCTTCATCCTGGTGATTTCATCAGGGTTGGTGCAGGACATTTACGTTCGCTTCATTAATCCCATCGCGACGGAAGCCCAGGTCCGCCGAGCGACCAATCTGTCGATGCTGGCAGTCGGTGCCATCGCGATCATCGCCAACATTGATCCTCCGAAATATCTGCAGGCTCTGGTGATCGTCAGTGGATCAGGCGGAGGTGCCTCGTTCCTCGCCCCAATCCTCATGGCCTGCTACTGGCGCAGAACGAGTGCCGCAGGAATGCTGTCAGGAATGCTGGTTGGCTTCCTGCTCTACTTCGGTCTGTTCTCAGCGGGCTGGATTCAAAACTGGGCATCGGCTGCAGGAGATAATTCCCTCGCCAAGCTGGCGCTCTCGATTCTCGGCCCTGATCCGAAGATCGGACTTCCCGGTCTGTTCCGCCCCTACTACGTGTGGGGAATTGATCCCATCGTCTGGAGTATTTTCGCCTCGGCGGTAACGGGGATTGTCGTCAGTCTCATGACAACTCCTCCCTCCGCCGAACGGGTTTCACGCTTCTTCGACGTCCAGCCGACGAAGGCGAGTACTGAAACGATTGCCGCCCCTGCAACGGGTTCCGTCTAAGTTATCAGCATGATGCACGACGTGGGCAAATGTGTGCCCCCGTCGTGCATCGCTCTTTCTGGCCCTGATCACGGCACCATGTCGTAGGCTCGCGAGAATCACTTCCATCCGCGGAGGCAAGATCAGATCAACTCGAGACTGCATGCGTCAAAACGACGGGGGACGACAGATCGTCGTCCCCCGTCACGTATTCCCCAGTGACCTAAGCGATTCAATTCCAAGTTTTACTGCGGCGGCAATGGAGGGGGTGTCGCAGTTTTCTGGAAGCTCCCGGCCCATTCGGGGATGAGGGAGGCCGCTGTCCATCCGCTGAGTTGTGGAGCCCACAGGAGTGTTTCCGCAGTAATTCGGCCTGCGGCGATCCCTTGTTGAACCTGCTCGGATGGGAACGGCCCTTGAGCCTGCCCATTGACCGCTACGTGCCAGGCAGGAAGGGGTGGTGGACTGGCTGCGGCGCCGGCGGGCATGCCGATGCCCGGAGTACTCATCATCCGACCTGCCATGGCGACCCCCATGCCCAGTCCGAGACCTTCGCCTCCGCCGCCGTTCTTTGCCGATTCTCGCATGGCTTCACCGAGCGAGTACTGCTGAAACCGGGTCATGTCTCCAAGGACACCCATACTCGTCCGCGTGTCCAGAGCACGTTCTACCGCTTCAGGGAGTGAGATATTGACAATAATTAACTGAGGAATCGCCAGACCGTACTCGTCGTCGATGCGTTCCTGCACATAGGCTCGCAGTTGCTCAGAGAACTCGTTGTATTTGGATGCCAGATCCAGCGCCGCCACCTGCTTTTCGGCCAGCATGTCCGCCATGGCTGACGCGATGATTGACCGCATCAGTTCAGAGACTTCATCCGTCTCGACAATACCATCGGTGCCGATGAGTTCTGTCAGCAATGCCTTGGGATCCACGGCCTTGAGGGCATAGACACCGAAAGCACGCAGGCGGATTGGTCCGAATTCCGGGTCACGCAACATGATCGGATTGGGTGTGCCCCACTTCAGATCCGTGATCTGTCGCGTCGTCACGAAATAGACCTCAGACTTGATCGGGCTATTGAAGCCGTACTTCCAGCCGGCGATTGTGCTGAGGATCGGCAGGTTTTGAGTGTTGAGGGTATGTGTACCCGGTTCGAACACGTCGGCTACTTTGCCATGCAGGACAAAGATCGCGAGTTGACCGGGGCGAACGATTAACTGTGCTCCCTGCTTGATTTCGTTCTGGTAGCGGGGGAAACGCCAGACAAGCGTATTCCGGCTATCGTCAATCCATTCGACGATGTCGATTAACTCGCCGCGCAGCTTGCCGAACAGTCCCATGTGATTTCTTTCTACAGATGAGTGATCAAGACGTGTTTCGATAATTCTACAACGCGGATGGTGTGCCTCAAGTGACCACAATTACCGAAGGGCCAACGATGGTTCCATGTTTGCTTTGCCGGTTGCAAAATGACTGAGAGTTTGTCTGGTACTTCTGGAGGAACCTCTTAACCAGCAAATTGATGGCGACATCGGCCTCTGCGGCGCAAGCCCAGTCGGGGACGTCATCATGGAGTCGCAGCCGCCAGATCAGGTCGTCGGGGGAGATTCCCCGTCCCTGGGCGTCGTGCAGGAAACGCAGGTCGCATGCTGGACCAGTCCAAAGATGAGCGGCTGACGAAGTGCCAGGCCAAGCCATGCCAGCACGCCAATGATGACCGGAAAGAACCAGGCGTCACCAACGCGAACGTGCGTGAACACTGCTCCACCCAGATAGCCAGTTAACAAAATCGCACCGAGAAATGACGTGCGAGGGATAAGATAAATCAATGTCACCGCAATTTCGAGGGTGCCGATCGCAGGAAGCAGTGGCAACGGAATTCCCAGCTTGTCCATCATCTCGTTCTTGCCGGGGAAATCGATGAACTTCGGAACTCCACTGGCTCCAATTACGAACAGTCCTACCAGTCCCGTCAGAATCCAACCTGTGATCCGTTGTGCTTTGGAGGGCATGCTGATTCGCCTGTAGAGTGTTATGAGTCGAGGTCGACTGTTTACTGACTTGGACTCAGTTCTTAGTCCAGAGCGCGCGTCCCGTTTTAACGCTTTTCAATTTGATCCGATAGTCGAGCGGATTCGCGTGGAGCGTCTGCGACTCGCACCGGCGGAGGAGGACTCGAGTCTTGTCTAAAATGCCTTCCACTCGGCGCCATGGTTCTGCTCGACAGCATGGCAGGGGTAACTCCTGGCACTCGTGGCGTGCCACTTGCAGGAGATTATGCACTCTGAAAAAGATGCGTTACCAATCACGAGAAAGGCCGTCACTGTGACAGAATTCCATGCCTACCGGGTCGATGATCGAACTGTCTACGCAGGAAGAACTGCGGAGGAAGCGGTTGCGGCGGCCCTTGCCGACACGCTCTTTGCCAGTGACCAGTTCTACGCTCCGGACGACTGTGTTCAGATTCCCAATCACGTAGTAGTTCCAAATCCCGATCCGCAACAGAGGGCCACGATCGGGATGCTGCTGGAAAATGTCACCGCACCCGGACGTCTGTGCGAAATCGAGTCCTGACTGCCAGAACCTCTCGCAAGGGGGTTTTTCTCAATTACTTCAAGACAGGCGCAACTTCGAGAGCCCTTTCGTTTCTGCTGCGGGCGGGACCGGCTCAGCAACGCGTCTCTATGACGAAATCGGTAACCACAGCAACCCTTGCCTCCGAATCACGTGAAGGTCTAAGATCGGTGCAGGAGCAGACGTCAAGTTGAGATACTTCATCGGTTGGATACTGATACTGCACGCATTGCACTTTCCAGTCCTTTGTCCGGACCTGGATGGGGAGTGTCGCGGCACGCCGATTCAGAGTCTTTCCGAGGGACATGCCTGGCACATTGTCTTGCTGGGTGTCCGTCCCAACGACGATATCGACCGGGGACCGATCAGGACGGAAGATCCATCGGTACCGTGCGAATTGAATGACTCCCTCTTCGGTGATTGTGCAATCAGCGCAATGCGCTATACAGGACTGGATGGTCTGGCGTTTCAATTCATTCTCCGTGATCCTCGCCTGCAGCTCGGTCTTACCACACCGTTGTTGTCGCCGTTCACGGAGTGCAACTGCGTACTGCCGCATCCTTGCGCGCGATCTGTCTCGATTGCGCTTTGTCGCTGGCAGATTTAATCGCAAATCCCGCCGTCCGCGGGGATGTTCCTTCCTCGGTGAGAGGCGTTTATCGCCCCCTCAGAGTGCAATATCGCTGCTCGCTTAACGCGGTCGTCCGTTTCTCGGGACGTGGTCCAGATCGCCAACCCAGTCGATTGAACATCCAGATCGACTTTCGGTCGCCGTAGCTGGGTCGTTGCACGGTTGGTCATGGCTGCACTCCGGCACGGACGGACATAGACAGCTCTACGAACCAGTGCACCGCTACGGACTCACCGAGTCAAAACCCGCGTGCATCCGCATAACAGCGCCATCTCGCTTGATCCAGGGATGCGTCGAACGTCTACCTGTTTTTCATGAAGGATACCTTCTCATGTTTTTCAATAAGCAAAAGTCTCGTCTCATTCGTCGATCTGCCAGGCAAGCCTTCACGTTGATTGAGTTGCTCGTGGTGATCGCGATTATCGCAGCGCTGATCGCCCTGCTTCTACCCGCAGTTCAACAGGCAAGAGAAGCCGCACGAAGAACTCAATGCAAAAGCCAGCTCCGACAGATTGGGCTGGCACTTCACAACTACCACGACAACTTTCAGGCAATTCCCCCGGGATGGGTGGGCGTCACTTCAAACCAGGTTGATGTCCAAGGAGTGAACGGCTGGAGTTGGGCGGCGCGACTGCTGCCGCAGCTCGATCAGTCCCCACTCTTCAATGCCATCAATTTCGGTCAGTCAATCCTCGCACCAGGCAATGCTGCTCCCCGATCGAATTCGGTCGCCGTCTACCGCTGTCCCTCTGATATTGGACCGCGAGTATGGACGATAACCTCAGCAGGAACACAAACACCGCTCGCGGAAATCGCTGGAGCAACATACTCGGGCGTGTTCGGGTCAGATGAGATCGATTTCTGCAACGGGCTGGCTCCGGGACTCCCCTGCCGCAGCGACGGACTATTCTATTTGAACAGCTTCGTTCGGTTTGTCGACGTGACGGATGGTCTGAGCAACACGCTGATGGTGGGCGAACGCCTTTCCCGGCCGGGCGCTGGATGGCTTTATACGTGGACGGGAGTAGTGAGTGGGGGTGAGAATCCGATCGTTCGAATCCTGGGGGACACCGATATCACCCCGAATCGTGATTTGATCCACATTGACGAATTCGCCAGCTATCACGTCGGTGGTGCACAGTTCGTTCTGGGCGATGGTTCCGTTCGATTCATCAGTAACAGTATCGATCTGAGGATCTACCAGGGCCTGGCGTCGCGTGCTTCGGGAGAAATTATTGGCGAGTTTTAATTGGAAATCGAGACGAATACTTCTCTCGAATTTACGATAGAAGAGACGACGAGTTTCTGCGGGGATCGACGGCGGTGATCAGAATATCATCGCCGTCGACGTCTTGAGCAGCACGCGAGGCATGTGACAGATTCAAATTGGCAATCGAGGGGGGGGACGGAGATCATTCGAAGTGACTCCCGGGCGAGAGCTCGGATCACAGGCACTACTTTTTTTTACGCTGCTTTTTCTGACGCGGTAGAGGCAGAGCCGGAGCTGAATTTCTGTATTCTCTGTAGAAGAAATACCCCGCGAACAGCATCAGCGGCAGCACGAAAGCCCAATAAGGGAACGCGCGTGACGAGAAGATTCCGCGGTAGGTTCCATCTGACGTGCGGAGAGAACAGTTGAAGCTGGCCGTACCGAACGGCTTGCCCGGGTTTTCGACCTGAAACTCTGCGTCTCCAATGTCAAGTTGGGCCCACGTCCTTGCTCCTGCGACATTCGGTCGAACGCGCCCCGATCCCCAGGATCGCAGTCGGCCATCGGCCTGATCGCCGATCCGGGTCAGTGACAGTCGACTGAAAGTGATGCACTGGCTGGCGGAGTAAATTTGAAAGTACTCGTCAGATCCAAGGGGAATATTGATTACGTTATAAACGTACACACTTCGGAACCAGATTAGCGCGATCAGACAGGCTACCACGAACGTGATCTGTCCTGCTTTCCCTTTCCGCGGCAGGGAGCTCTCTGTTGCCATTCATCGCCACCTTGGGGCTCAAAGTCGTAAAAGAAATCGAATATCCCCGACAGACTGAGAATGGGCAACCCCTGCCCCCAGGACCGTCACAGACTTTGCGACCTTCTTTTCGCACGATACGGATGCTGTTAGGAAGAGGCCTCAGGCTGACGGTATTCGTTGACTTATCGATTCTGGCGGACTTTTTCACAACTTGAGTCTCATCCCTTCGGTACGATGGTCGGGGAAAACGAGTTGGAGCACCAGCAGGTCCAATTCGACAGAAGTAAAGACTGCGACGCAGATTTGCGTTGTTTATCCCTCCCGGCTACCCTCTCTGTTCCGTTGCTGCCCTGCCAGTTGCGTGCCTGAACGGGAATCCCGTCGATGGGTTTCCGATTGTCATTCAACGCTTTTGATCGGCTCGGCGTATATGTCAGAGTCGTGATCGTTTTCCCACTTTCGAGCCGGTGACATGCGTTCGTTGAACTCTCTCTGCCTGATTCTATTGCTACTGTTACTTCCAGGTTGTGGGCCGCGCGTCGTGAAGGCTCCTTTTTCAGGAGTCGATTCTTCGGGGAATAGCAAAAAGGATGGTACTTCAACAGCCTCCTCTGACGACGTTCTGACCAGTGCCGTCCATCAGCTTCGGCCGGAAAACTTCGGAATCAATGCCGCCACCGATAAGCCAGTCAGTCTGCTCAATTCATGGCGGTACAAGCGAGCCGAAAAAGAGCCTGCTGCTGAACAATCCGTACCCGTGACCACTCCGTCCGGCTGGGTCCAGCCTGAAGAGGAAGAACGGCTGAATCAGGCAAAATTTGACGCCATCGACGCACAACACGTACGGGATGCCATGTTCCATCGCGTGCTGGCAGGATACTTGTCTGACCGAGGCCAGTCGGAACTGCAAAAAGTTGTGGCGATCGTCGAATTCGTCTGTCGTAACGTTGCCCTCTGGAAGGATGACGACATCGAGCTGCAGATGCAGCCGTACCTTGTGATGCAGTTAGGGCTCGGCTCCGCCGAGGATCGGGCATGGGTCTGTGCCGAGATTTTCCGTCAGATGCGAATCGACACCATCGTGCTGCGAGCCAGTTCCGACACCAGGTCGACGAGCGACAAGTGGTTGCTGGGTGTCATTCTCGACGGCAAGGTCTATCTCTTCGACCTTCAACTGGGACTTCCTATTGGAGGAGGAGAGGACACTGCCCGTGATTCGGTCGCGACCTTGGCCGAAATCCTCGAACATCCCGACTGGCTTCAGCAGATGGCCATCAAAGACCCTTACAGACTGACCGCAGATGAACTACGCGATGCCACGGTTTATGTGATGACCGGCATGGAGTTCTGGTGCCGACGGATGCATGACCTGGAACAGGTTCTTCCCCCAAGCGACTTATGCATTCTGTACGATCCGCTGAGCGATGAAGCTGGCCGGACGGGCTTGCTGCAACGAGTCGCCAAGGCGGGTAACTGGTCCGTCGACAGTCTGAAGCTCTGGCCATATCCGCGTCAGCAGGCTGAAGAAATGAAGAAAATTGCCGAGGAGAAGCAACTGGAATGGAACCGGCTAACGGTACCGTTCAGCGTCCCCATTCCCGTCGATTTTCACGAAGATGGCAAGTTCACGATCGGCACGCCTGAGCGGAAGTTCCAGCGTTATCGATCAGATCACCTGCTCGGTAAGTTCGCTGAGGCGACTGCTCGCTATCTGAGAATCCGGCATCTTGAAGTCGAGCGGAACCCGCCCGACGTCGAAGTCGTGAACAAAATGGCTTCCGAAAATGCCTTCTACTGGACCGCACTCTGCAAGTACGAACTGGGTGAGTACGCAACGGCAGTCGAGCTGCTGACCGACTACATCAAGAAGTATGACCGCAAGGGAAAATGGTTCTTCCCCGCACGAACGCTGCTGGCTCAAAGTCACGCCGAACTGGGCCAGTATGCCGATGCGATTGCCACATTTGATCGAACATCGTCCGACGATCCCTATCGAGTCGCGAACGCGCTGCGAGTCAAACGCTGGACCGAAGCGAAATCCAAATAGTTTGGCTCACCAATCTATGAACGAAGGGCAGGGTCGATCCACTGGAATCCCCCTGCCCTTTTTCTTTTACTCACATTCGTATCCGATGCCGTTGCCCCGGGGTTCCCCTCAGCAACTGCGGTAACCCCGCAAGTGGAGCCTGCCTGGGGCGTTCCCCCCCTTGAACAGCATCGTTGCACGAGACGATTACAGAGTTCCCTTCGACGAGGGAACTCCGGTCTGGCGAGGGTCGACCGTGGTGGCCTGGCGGAGGGCTCGGGCCGTCGCCTTAAAAATTGCCTCGGCGATGTGGTGACTATTGGTCCCGTGATGGAGAACGAGATGGAGGTTCATCAGGGCGTTCGATGCCACCGCCTGCCAGAACTCTTCTACGAGTTCTGTGTCGAACTGCCCAATCTTCTCCGTCGGGAACTCAACCTTGTAGATAAACTTGACGCGACCGCTTAAGTCGAGAGCGGATGTGACCAGCGTCTCTTCCATGGGGAGCGTCATCGAACCATAGCGGGTGAGTCCATGTTTATCACCAGCCGCCTGCGCGAGGGCCTTGCCCAGGCAGATACCGACATCTTCCGTCGTATGATGGTCGTCGATATGCAGATCGCCGATGGCCGCGACTTCCAGATCGAACTGGCCGTGCTTGGCAAACAGCGTCAGCATGTGATCCAGGAAACCGACCCCCGACTCAATCTTGGCTTTTCCGCTGCCATTCAGGTTCAGCGAAAGTTGAATGTCGGTCTCGGCCGTTTTGCGTTGAATGGTCGCAATGCGCGTCATGGGTCAGTGTCCGGAAAGTCTGTAAAAGTCAGCGGAAGATACGAAAATGAATCAAACGATTTCCGTCAGAGCACGAATCAGCAGTTCGATCTCGTCGTCGGTCCCGATCGTGATCCGCAGCCCATCGAGCGTTTGAGCATTGGCCCAGGAAACGTCAGGAAACGTCATGTAGCGGACCAGAATTTTCTTCGCCTTCAGGGCTTCGTACAGCCGCTTATGTTCCCCCGAGGGATGCGTTGCCCAGACGAAGTTGGTCTGACTGGGGACGACGTGGAACCCAAGAGACGCAAGAGCCGCGTTAAGACGCTCGCGCGTCGTACGAATCCGGGCGACGTTGGACTGCATCCATTCCTGGTCTTGGATGGCGGCCGTGGCTGCGGCCAGCGAGATCGCGTCGCAGTTGTAGCTGTCCTTCATCTTTCGCAGACCCGAAATGATGGAAGGGTGTGCCATCGCGAACCCGAATCGAATCCCCGCCAGGCTGTAGCTTTTGCTGAACGTGCGGGTAATCACCAGTCGCGTCCCGATGGTGCTGTTCAGCAGTTCGCCCCGATGTGGGTGATCGGCAAAATCTCCATAGGCTTCGTCCAGGACCAGAACACCATGCCGCGGAGTGAGCGACACCAGATCATCCCAGGTCCAGCGATTGCCTGAAGGCGAATTGGGATTCGGAATGAAGACCAGCTTGCACTGCTCGACAATTGGCATGACCTTTTCGAAATTCCACGACCAGTCCGGTTCCAGTGGAAGTCGCACATGTCGCGCCCCCTGAAGGTCAGCCAGCGTTTCGTAAAGGATGTAGCTGGGATATGGAAAGGCAATCTGATCACTCGTCCCGGCGAAGGATCGAGTCAGAATCGTCAGGACCTCGTCGCTGCCATTTCCTGGCAGGATCCAGTCGGGATCGACGTTCAGAACCTCAGCCGCCGCCTTCCGGAACCTTGTCCCGTGCGGGTCCGGATACAGATTCAATCGCCCGCGTGCCGCTTCGTTGATGGCTTCGAGAACCCGCGGTGATGGCGGATAGGGGTTCTCGTTGGTGTTCAGCTTCGTCCAGCCCGTATCCTGTGGCTGTTCCCCCGGCATGTAGCCGGCAAGTCGATCAATTTCAGGTCGAAAAAGGCTCATAGTCATCTCAATGGGAAAGCCGTGCGCCACCCCATCTCCCTGTTACGAGAAATGTCTTCAGATCAGATTTGTCCGGAGACGAGTGGCGCAGGATCAAGCGGGTAGCGTCACTCCTGCCGAATCATCCCCGATCAGACTCGCTTCTATTCGCGGGCATGTTCCGCGGAATAGTTGGGTGACTCTTCCACGATCGAGATGTCATGCGGATGACTTTCCCGAACCGAAGCGGGGGTCACTTGGATAAAGCGGGCCTGCGTCCTGAGTTCCGCGACCGTCTGCACGCCACAGTAACCCATCCCGGCACGCAGACCACCGATCAGTTGGTAAAGCACGCTGGGAAGAGCCCCGCGGTAGGCGACACGCCCTTCGACCCCTTCAGGCACCAGCTTTGAGGGGCCGGAACTTCGCTGTTCGTCCGCGTTGGACTGCCGATACCGCTCGCTGCTTCCCTTAACCATCGCCCCGAGCGAGCCCATCCCGCGATAGCGTTTGAAGCGTCGACCCTGATAAAGAATTGTTTCGCCAGGGCTTTCATCCAGTCCTGCCAGCAGTCCGCCGAGCATGACGACATGGGCACCAGCGGCAAGGGCCTTGGTAATGTCGCCACTGTAGCGGATACCACCGTCGGCGATGATGGAGACGTCCGTTCCGACGATCGCCTTCGATGCATTCGAAATGGCGGTCAGTTGCGGAACTCCAATCCCGGCGATGATCCGTGTCGTACAGATCGAACCGGGCCCGATACCGACCTTCACGGCATCAACACCAGCACGGACCAGTTCCTTGGCCCCTTCTGTCGTCGCGACGTTTCCCGCGATGACGTCGATTTCCCAGCGACGTTTCAATTCCTTGACGGTTTCGACCACGTTGCGGGAATGTCCGTGAGCACTGTCGACGCAGAGGACGTCGACCCCTTTTTGAATCAGGCGTTCAGCTCGCTCATAGTCACCGACACCGATCGCCGCGCCGACTCGCAATCGTCCGCGTGAATCCTTGGCGGCTCGTGGGTAGCGAAGGTTCTTGTCGATATCCTTAATCGTGATCAAACCCTTGAGCAGGTTATTCTCATCGACCAGCAGCAGTTTTTCGACTTTGTTTTCGAGCAGGATCCGCTGTGCGTCGGCCAGAGTCGTATCTTCTTTCGCCGTGACCAGATTGTCCTTGGTCATCAGTTCCGAAATAGGCTTGTCCATATCACCGGAAAGCATGAACCGCAGGTCGCGACGGGTCAGGATGCCCATCAGGTGACCGTTACGGGTCACAGGAACGCCGCCAATATTGCGGTTTTCCATGATATCCCACGCTTCAGCGGCGGTCGCTTCCGGCGGCAGTGTCACCGGGTCCACGATGACACCGTGCTCAGCACGCTTGACTCGTTCCACCTGCATCGCCTGATGTTCGGCAGACATATTCTTATGGATGATCCCCATGCCACCTTCCTGGGCGATGGCCACGGCCATTTCGCTTTCCGTCACGGTGTCCATCGGGCTGCTGACGATCGGAACATTGATACGGATGTTCTTCGTCAACTGGGTCGCAACATCGGCCTCATTGGGCATGACTTCGCTATACCGTGGCTCCAGCAGGACATCGTCGAACGTGATTCCTCTGTATGCGATACGATCTTCCATAATGATTTCCTAGCCTCCTCACGACCTCTAACGACATTTCTTTATCAATGATCAACTTGGATTATTGCAGTCTTTTTTCGATGACTCGACGCTGCAGCTGGTTTGACAGTTCGACCAGCTGCTTCACATCCAGTTCTTCGGCACGGGTTTCCGGAGAAAGCTGCATCGAAGCAAGAGCCTCGTCGATCTGCTCTTTTGAAAGCTTTTGCTTGAATAGCGAGACAATCACCCCTCGCAACAATTTACGGCGCTGGGTGAAGATGTCTCTTAGAAAAAGTTGAAACTCGCCCCGATTCACGATCTTCGCTTTGGCCTCATAATCCGGATCGATTCTCAAAATGGCAGAATCGATGATCGGCTTGGGCCAGAAAACACTGGGCCCCAGTTTCCGCAACAGCTTGAGCTCACACTGGGCCTGGAGCCAGACCGACAATGCGCTGTAGGTTCCGGTTCGGGGCTTCGCCACCATTCGCTCGGCCAATTCCCACTGGATCGTCACCACCATCAGCTCCCACGGCAGGTCGCTGGCGATGATGTTCGAGATAATCGGGGTACCGACGTTGTAAGGTAAGTTTGCCACCAGCTTCAGCCGCCGCTTGGGATCGACCGCCAGTTCCCGCCGAACGGCCTCCATCACGACCGGGGCGATCTGGTTTTTGCTTTTGAGTGCATCTGTGTGCAGGAGAGTCACATTGCTGCGTCCCTCGACCGCACGCGACGCCAGCTTGTAGAGGTTCGAGTCATATTCGACAGAGACGACCGCTGCTGCCGCAGAGAGATATGTCGTCAGTCCCCCGGTGCCGGCCCCCACCTCTAGGACCACGTCGTCCGGTCCGAGTCGCGCCTCCTGGACAATCATTTCCAGCAGGTTCAGATCGATCAGAAAATTCTGACCTAGATCCCCGCGCGGGTGTAAACCCAGTTCTTCGAACAGGGAAATTAAGTGGGATCGTGTTTGCCGCTGCGGTGAGTTCATGAAAATCCGGTAATTTCGTTGCAATGAAAGAGTATAGCCAAAAGTCCGAAAGAATTTCAGGGTGTCGCGACCCGGAATAATTCGTTTCCCGAGACATTCCGGGTTCACCGGCCCTGTAATCCACTATTCCGCCAATTCCAGGTAAGGATCCAGCCCCATCGCCCGGCACATCGTTTCGCGGCTTTTTTCTTGTTTCAGTAACTGCTTACGGTACTTGCGTTCCTGATTTTCGATGCGTCGCTGGAGCTGGCGGAAGGGGCGAATCCAACTCGGAGCAAGCTCTCCACCACGCGAGACGGCGGCAGCCCGGTTACGCAGCCTGGTGAGCTGTGCGGCGGTCAGATATCGGAACAACTCGTCTTCCAGAGAAAGCCAGAACTGGTAGGAACCGGGATCCCCCTGACGGGCTGCTCGACCTACCAGCTGACGATCGATCCGCCGATTCGTGTGCATTTCCGTTGCAATGACGTGCAGACCGCCACTTGCATTGACCGCAGGGTGCAAGTGAATGTCGGTCCCCCGTCCCGCCATGTTGGTGGCAATTGTAATTCGCCCCGGCTGACCTGCTTGCGCAATAATTTCCGCTTCGACATCATCGAACAGCGCATTCAGAATCTGGCAATCGATCTCTCGGCTGCGAAGCTCTCTCCCAAGAACTTCAGAGGCTTCGACGGAAGGGGTTCCGATTAAGACGGCCCGCCCCAGTCGGTATAGCCGTTCAATTTCCGGGATCAGCCCCTGACGCTTGGCCTCCTGGGTGAGAAAGATTCTTGGAGTTAACCCTTGCCGGATGCAGCGTCTGTGCGTGGGGATGACGGTCACTCCCAGGCCGTAGGTGTGCTGAAACTCGCGAGTTGCCTGGATGCCGGTCCCTGTCATCCCAGCCAGATTTTCGTAGCGGCGGAAAAAAGTTTGCACGGTGATCCGGGCCGCTTCACCTGTCTCCGCTGTGATAGGAACCCGCTCTTTGGCCTCAATCGCCTGATGCAGACCTGCCTGCCACTTGCGACCATCGAGTGTCCGACCGGTCCCTTCGTCGACGATCGCGATTTCCTTCTTTTTTGTAATGACGTAGTCCCGCCCTCGCTCGTACGCGTAATCGGCTCGCAGCGCCTGCTCAACACTCGTATAAAGTTTTTCAGTGTCGAATGAACTGAGTCGCGTTGGCTTGAGTGCGAGAACAACCTTCCGCGTCCCCGCGTTGGTCAGTTCAACGGTTCGCTTACCCGGGTCAAACAGATAATCCTGGGAAAGCGTGAGCTGCGGAACCAGATCACGGGACCAGTGAAGCAGCTCTTCAATTTCCTGCGTGTTTTCACGTTCCAGTCCAATGATCAGCGGAGTGACCGCATCATCGATCAAGACACTGTCGGCTTCGTCAATCAACGCGAAATAATGCCCGCGCTGCACAGGCCCCGCTTCCGCCTGAGACTCTGCCTCAAACAGTTGAGCACGGTACGCCTCATCCAGCCGGGAACCGACTTTCAATCGATCTCGCAGAAAGTCGAATCCAATCTCACGGCTGGTCGCATAGGTGATGTCTTTCGCGTAAGCACGCCGACGGGCGTCCGGCTGACTGGACGAGACGACACTGCCCACAGTCAGCCCCAGCTTTTCGTAGACAGGTCCCATCAGATCACAGTCACGCTGGGCGAGATAGTCGTTGACAGTCACCACATGGCACCCGCGACCGGGCAGTGCCCGCAGATAGGTCGGCAGCGTCGCAGTGAGTGTCTTTCCCTCACCCGTCTGCATCTCGGCCAGTCCCCCTTCGAACAGCCCGATTCCACCAATGATCTGCACCAGATAGTGTTGCTTGTCCAGGACGCGCCGTGCAGCTTCTCTCACCAAGGCATAGGCCTGCGGCAAGAGCACCTTGAGCGGGACACCTGACTTCGATCGCCAACGCAACTCTTTGGAAAGAGACAGCAATGCATCGTCGGTGAGTCCGGAATAGTCTTCGGACAGTTCGACAACGTGCTGCGCCAGACCGCTCCAGCGGGCCACCCGGGCGGCCATGGGCCGTCCTCCCGACTTCGCCAGATACCAGAAATCCGTGATTGCGGACATAGCTGCCGAAGCCCCGAGCTCAATGAAGGTGCGAGATGCTGCTCGGTCGTGGATGATCAATGAAAAGAGAGAAAAGGGAACCCTCGCTCCAGTTCGAGCAGAGCGAGGGACGGACGGATTGACGTTATGCACTGGAATCAGTCTTCGGCAACCGAATCGGGCAGTCGCTGAATCTTGCCACTTCCATCGACGCAGGCCAGTGTGCTGGACGCCGAGGCCAGCAGGCGATCGCCGCAATGCAGCCGGTAGCTGTGTTCGATTTTGACAGCCGAAACATTTTCGACCTTCGTGGTCAGCGTCAGCACATCGTCGTAACGGGCTGGCGAGTGATAGCTGCACTGCAAACGGACGACGACCAGAAACAGTCCAGACTCTTCCATATCGCGGTAGCAGCCCCCCTGAGCCCTCAGCAGTTCGGTTCGCCCCTGCTCGAAGAAGTTAAAGAACTGCGAGTGGTGCAAAAACCCCATCGCGTCGGTTTCACAATAGCGAACCCGGATCTGGATTGCGTGTTCCTTCAGCATCGACTTAATCCACCTCTTATTACGCTCAGTATCCTGCAAACGACAGACAGTCAGTCGCCCATTTTAAGGGACGAGTTCGACAGTCTGCCACAAGCTGGGGTCCGATTCAAACGGGAATTCACTCCCCACCGCCAGGTTCTGATTCCCAAGTTCCGTGTCATGAATCGCGTAGTGAAATCCAATCCTGTCGTTGGCCCCGGGATCAAAACCCGAGAAAACTTCGGCAGGAAACCAGACATCCACCCAGTAGCCGGTCGACGAGACTTCTGACTGAATTCGCACAAGTGCAGCATCGGGCAGTGCTACGTCCTCTCGGGCACGTGCCACGGGTAACGCCTTGACGACCGGAAGGGTATGTTTGGGTCCACCGCCAAGGGGTAAGAGCACGAAGTGATGGCAAAAGCGGGTGGCGCGATGCACAGTCTGTGTATTGCGTGTATCGAACCACAGCCCGATTCCGTCCGGAAGTTGATTTTCACCCTGGACGAATTGAGGGCGTTCCGAACGGCCCTTCACTTCCACGCCCAGAGCCAGACCACCGTCATTCCAGGCGAGCTTAACCGTCGCGAAATCCCGACGCTGCTCAAGTTCACTCAACGACGGCAACAGACAGTCATCGGGAAGATCCAGCAGGCGACCGGACGAGCGTGGCAGATTCGCCAGCTTGCGGGCGGTGAACGACCAGCGAAACAGAAATCGGGGCGGGACGATCTGATTCAAAACGTCTCTTCCGGATGCGTGAAATTGACAGGACCTGCCGTACGTCGCCCACGGCCTTGTTCATAAATGCGGGGAATGATCATTCCGAAATTGCCAAAGCCGCAGGCGTCATTATTTGCCGCCTGCGGCCGAGGTTTCCGAATCGTACCTGCGATGTGGTCGTGGTGACCCCACCGGTGAATTAAGCGTCTGACAACGCCACCATCTCACCCGAGCGACTGACGGGGGGCCCGATAATGGCGGTGATTTCGGTCATGTCCAGGGATTCTCGTTCGACGAGCGCCTTCGTCAGGGAATCCAGCTTGTCACGATTTTCGGTCAGGATCTTGACCGCCCGCTCGTTGGCTTTCAGCAGGAACCGCTGAACTTCGGAATCAATGACACGTGCCGTCTCATCACTGTATTCACGATGTTCGCTTGCCATCTCTTTGCCCAGGAATGGATGCTCTTCACCATCCCGGAAGGCGACCGGCCCAATGACGTCACTCATCCCCCAGCGTGTCACCATTCGGCGGGCAATCTGGGTGGCTCGTTTCAGATCGTCTTCGGCCCCTGCGGAGTACTCGTTGAAGATGAGCTTCTCGGCAGCACGGCCCCCCAGCATGAACGCCAGTTGCGAGTGCAGCCGCTGTTCGCCCACGTTGTAACGATCTTCGTCTGGCATCAATTGCGTAACACCCAAGGCCCGACCACGTGGAATGACGGTGATCTTGTGAACGGGATCCACTTCGGGCAGCAGCCATGCGAGCAGTGCGTGACCGACTTCGTGGTAAGCCGTCATCTCGCGTTCTTTTGGTCCCAGAACTTCTTCTCGTTTTGGTCCCATGATAATCTTGTCGCGCGCCTGGTCGAAGTCTTCGGCAGTGACGGCATCTCGATTTGCCCGTGCGGCATTGAGCGCCGCTTCGTTCACGAGATTCTTCAGTTCGGCACCGGAAAACCCAATCGATCCAGCGGCAACGACGTCGAGTTTGACGTCATCACTCAGTGGAACTTTGCGGCTATGCACCTTGAGAATTGCCGCACGTCCCTGCTTGGTGGGACGGTCCACCGTCACGTGGCGATCGAAGCGTCCGGGGCGAAGGAGTGCGGGGTCGAGCACGTCGGGTCGGTTCGTGGCGGCGATCACAATCACCGCTTCCGTCTGCTGGAAGCCGTCCATTTCGCTGAGGATCTGATTCAGCGTCTGTTCACGCTCGTCGTGTCCGCCTCCCAGGCCTGCACCGCGGATGCGGCCGACGGCATCGATTTCGTCGACGAACAGAATGCACGGAGCACTCTCTTTTGCGGTGCGGAACATGTCACGTACGCGGCTCGCCCCCACACCGACGAACATCTGAATGAACTCAGATCCGTTGATGGCGAAGAACGGAACCCCCGCTTCCCCGGCGGTCGCTCGTGCCAGCAATGTTTTCCCCGTCCCGGGGGGGCCCATCAGCAGCACACCTTTGGGAATCTGTGCCCCCAGACGCTGGAACTTTCCAGGTGTCTTGAGGAACTCGACCACTTCCTGCAGGTCCTGCTTCGCATGTTCCATCGCAGCGACGTCGTCAAATGTCGTCTGCTGTTCGTTTGGTTTGAAGCGTTTGGCGGGACTGCGAATGAAACTACCGAGTGGCCCCGACCCAAAGGGGTCGCTGTTTTTGCGGATCATGGACCACAAAAACCAGAAGAGAAATGCAAATGGCAGAATCTGAATCAGCAGGAAAATAAAATCACGCGAACTGAACGAATCGCTGGCGGATTTGGCCTTAATTTTTACGCCATTCGCCATGAAGTGATTCTTCAGTTCATGGTCTTCAGCGACGGGCAGATTCAGCTCGAAGTCATCGGTCAGTTTGGGAATCTTGCTGTCGGGCGATTCGGGAACTTTCTTCCAGTGTCCACGGACACGGTCTCCCTGAAACTCGACCCAGTCAATGTTTTGCTTTTCGGCTTCCTTCCAGACGAACACGTAGTCGACGGATGAAGCAACGGGCTGTTTCAGACTGAAGAGGATGAATGCAATCAGCATCCCTGCGGCAAGCAGCATTCCCCACGAAGGGGAAAACATCGAGCCCCCGCCTTCACGACGTGGTTCACGCCGGGTTGAGGGGGAATCTGAACCATTATTCGATGTGTCATCGGTCATTAGTATGTCCGGGTGTAGGCGATGCGGCGATGATGAATCGTCAGATTGTAGCCAGTTTTCGGTCGTTGGCGATGGTGCGAGGGCTTATCGGATGACAGGTCGCTCGGACAAAGTCTCAACCAAGTTGGAAAACATCAATCTTTCCACCAGTATCTGACAATGCACCACAGAGCCTGGAAGCCGTCTTTCATGCCGATGTGTTTCCCTTCCTGGTACGTCCGTCCGTGATAGCTGATTGACATTTCGTACACGCGTAACCGGCGGCGTGCGATTTTTGCCGTGAGTTCGGGTTCGATCCCGAATCGGTTCTGCTTCAGCGTTGGCCAGATGTCGGCGAGCGCTTCCTTGGTGAAGACTTTGTAGCAGGTCTCCATGTCGGTCAGATTCAGATTCGTGAACGCGTTGGAGATCGTCGTCAGAACCCTGTTTCCGACCGAATGCCAGAAATAAAGGACGCGGTGTTCCTGGTCCCCCAGAAACCGGCTGCCGTAAACGACATCGGCCGCACCTTCGATGATGGGATGCAACAGGCGGGGATATTCGGCTGGATTGTATTCCAGGTCAGCGTCCTGAATCACAATTGCGTCCCCCGTCGCACGCGAGAATCCTGTACGGACAGCGGCCCCCTTACCTTTATTGACTTCATGGTAAGTGACGCTGATGGCGTTCATCGGGTCAGGGTTGTTCGCCGCTTCTTCCTCCAGCTGTTTCAGAATCTGCCGCGTATTGTCTTTGCTGCAGTCTTCGACCAGCACCAGTTCCTTCCGAATCGGCACCGCACGAACGCGGTCAATCAGCGTCCGCAGCGTTCGCTCTTCGTTGTAGATTGGGATCACAACCGAAAGCAGAAACGAATCGGGTATCGCGTAAAGACCCAACTGTCGACAAGCGGCGACTCCTAAGGTGCTCTTCAGGCCCTGATACCAGTGCTCAGAGTACGGAATTTTATTGACGTCAAATTCCTCGGGGATCATGCGGACTCCAAGACTCATGCGGTGAACAAACGTTTCCGCAAATCCACAACAGGGGAACATCGCGAAGACAGAGTCATTGTTGTACATTCTCAACGCGTTGCTGTCACCCGAGTTTGAGCACGTCACCTCGGGGGCTGCCAAGTTTTCTGTCCGGAATAAACAAAGTCGCCTGAGGCCGTCAATCCACGAACGAACGTCGTCAGTCGGGTATCCCGTTCGTTCAGAGACCTCCCTGAGTTGAGAAGCTTATGACCATCCAGACACTTGTTCTCACCGATGCCGATGCCGGAGTCCATCTCGATCACGGTGAACTGCGCCCCAATAACACAATGGACCTGCGCGGTTCACCCCACTGGTCCATCCGCTGGCGGACGCTGCGGGGAGGTGTTTCCGATGGCGTCGATGTCGTGGAACTCGATAATGGCCATCTCTCGCTGTGCATTCTGCCGACGCGCGGTATGGGAATCTGGAAGGGCCGCTTCAACGACTTGCCCCTGGAATGGAAGTCTCCCGTCGAACGGCCGGTTCATCCCAAATTCGTCAACCAGCTCGACCGGGGTGGCATCGGCTGGCTGCATGGATTCAATGAACTGCTCTGCCGCTGTGGTCTCGCGTTTCTGGGCCCCCCGGGGGACGATCGGGGTGAGAAGCTGACACTGCATGGCCGGATTGCCAATCTGCCGGCACACCGTGTGGAAGTCCGTGTCGATACCACAGGTCCCGGCTCACTGGAGCTGCGCGGGGTTGTTGACGAGTCATCCATGTTCGGCGCACGCTGGCGGCTCACAACCACCTACCGGCTGGAAGCGGGATCGAACTATTGCTCGATCACCGACGATATCACGAACCTGGGGGGGCAACCGGCTGAACTTTCGCTGCTCTACCACATCAATATCGGACGGCCCTTCCTGGAACCCTATGCTTCCTACGCAGTCCCCAGTATCGAAGTTGCACCACGCGATGCCCGGGCAGCACAGGGGATCGAGAACTACCAGATCTACGGAGCTCCCGTCGCCGGATTTCAGGAACAGGTTTATTTTCACACTCCCATTGGGGGGGGCGATGGCTGGACAACGGCCCTGCTGGCAAACGCGAGCGGTCATGCCGGTTTTGCGGTTCATTTCCAGACCCGGCAGCTTCCCACGTTCTCGGTGTGGAAAAACACAGTCGCCGAAGCCGACGGTTACGTGACGGGCCTCGAACCGGGAATCGTCTTCCCCAATTTCCGTGGTTTCGAACGCGAAAGAGGCCGATTGCCCATCGTGCAGCCGGGTCATACGTACCGGAGCGAACTCGCACTGGAAGTCGCGGATACCCTGGACTCCGTCCGGAAAATCACCGACCGGATTCACTTGCTTCAGGGGAAAACCGCCACGACCGTCCACCGACAGCCCATCGAACGGCTTTCAGCGGTACCGAAATAGAACGGAATTCCCGCCGGTCGAATTCCGGTTATTCGAGCAGCTTCAGGAGTTTTCAAGTTCGGAGCAGCCGCTACACGATGCATAATCGTCGTGTGAGTTCCTGCCGGAAAGGAATGCAGCCTCTGATGTCGTCGGCAGATTCCGGCCCCCCGAAGTGGGTCGGGAAACACGCTGCCGTGACAAACGGGGGTGCTATACGGACTTGCCTGCGCAGGTAATCCGATGCAGGATCACTCACGGGCGTTTTGAGAAAAAGACGCATGCTGTCCCACAGACCATTGTTCGACGAGTCATTGAGCTATGACGCCAGTCGCTGCTGGACTTCATCCGTCAGCCGAACCCGGAACCGAGACTGTCGCCGGAATGGTGGTCTCGCTGATTTTCTGGTTGTGCCTGCTTGTAGCGGCAATCCTTTTCGGACTGGTCTCTCTGGCTCCAAAGTATTCGGTTTATCTTCAGCTTCGCAGCAAGTTTGACGTCAACCAGCGCAAACTGGTCGCACTCGAAGCCCAGACGGAAGAACTCAGCCGTGTTGTCCACGCATTGGAGAATGACAAGGAATTCGTTGCCGAACTGACGCGGATGGAGTTCGATGCCGTCGGCCCCGGCGAAGAGGTGATTCCCGTTGACGATGAACTGCGGCTGAACGCGAACAAGATGCCGTCGACGGCCGACGATCCCGCCCCCATCCACGAATGGTACGAACCTTACGTCACCTATCTGGCCAGCAATGGAACGGTTCGAATGAGCCTGCTGGCGACGGCCGCAGTGCTTGTGATCATTTCTTTCACGCTGCTCCCCCCTGCCGGGCCAGCCACCGGAACGGAAAACAGCAGCCGGCAAGGATCTCTCTGGCATACCCTGCGGAGTCGTTACGTCCGGCAATCCTCACTCTGACCGTGACGCTATTCGCCCCGTTCTCAGCGTACGGTGGGGGTTACGAGTGTCCGCCGCACAACGCCCCAACTCCCAAGCGGGAATGTACCTCCCCCTCTACGGACTGCAGTGCGATCTCTGTTGTTTACCTCGGGCGAGTCCCGGCCCCAGTCCATTGCACCGCGAACCGCCGCGCCAACACAACGACATTGACATTTGTCGCATTCTCGCTATACTGAGCAGCAACCGTTGCAACAGCCGGGACGGGGGATCTCCTGTCAATTTGCCGCCATTCCACCCGGGTCGTACTGAGAGTTCAAAGTCGACCAAATCACTGCAATCTCTCAGCAGCGATTGAGCACCATTAAAAAACCGCCTTTACGCACCAGTAAGGCGCTGTGCGGAAGCTCTGTGCGCCTGGCGTCGCAGGATCACAAGGTTTCGATGCGTGTTGCGAGAGTACGAGCCGCGAATGCCTGGAAACTGCAAGCCATTTCAGCCCAACCAAGATGCTCATCCAAGATGCTCATCCAAGATGCTCATCCAAGATGCTCAACCAAGATGCTCAACCAAGATGCTCAACCAAGATGCTCAACCAAGATGCTCAACCAAGATGCTCAACCAAGGTGCCCAACCAAGGTGCCCAACCAAGGTGCCCAACCAAGGTGCCCAACCAAGGTGCCCAACCAAGGTGCCCAACCAAGGTGCCCAACCAAGATGCTCCTTCCAGATGGAGGAATGCCAGCCAGGAGGGCATGCGATGCGTGAGAATACCGCACGGTGCGGCGCAGATTGCACGCTCGGGCAGGTGCTGACACCCCAAGTGGAATCACCACAAGCCGTTTCGCATCAATACCATATATCCTGAATTTGGAAAGTCGACTGAGCGGGGCGTTGCCGTCTGGTTCGGGATCAAGTTCTCTAGTCCGGTTTTGCAGATTCTGCAATGATGTTACTTTCAAAACTTCCAGGCGATGTTGCCTTACCGGCAAGGCGAAGTTCGTGAAGGCTCGAATGGCCGAACCTGAGCAAGAACCAGAGAAGGGCGACAGCATGGTGCTCGCGACTGATTCGAGGGGATGCCCCCGAACTTCGCGGGAGAGGCTGAAGTTCCGTCTTCCGGTACTGCTGGTGGTGCTGGTGATGGCGGTGACCGGGTGCCGGACCACGCGTCCAGTCACAGGACTGCCAGCCAAGTATTCCCTGGAAAACGAACACCTCGTCGTTCAAAGCGACATTAAGCTGTCGCGAAATCATGAGTTACTCAAAGACCTTGATCGACTTCGGGACGAAATCCTGACGCTGCTCGATCTGCCCGAACAGAAGCAACCCGTCGTCATCTACCTGTTCGGCGACGAGGCGCGCTATGCCAACTACCTCCACACGCACTATCCGCGACTCCCACCCCGTCGGGCTTATTTCGTCGGGACCTCCCGGGAACTGGCGGTCTATACCTACTGGGGTGAAAGAATCCAGGAGGATCTGCGGCATGAGTTCACTCATGGAGTGCTCCACGCCACTCTCAAAGACGTGCCGCTCTGGCTGGATGAAGGTTTGGCCGAATATTTCGAAGTCACCTCACAGCCAGCAGGGCTGAACCGCGAATACGCCATGAACATCGCCGCCGAAATCGCCAGCGGCTGGAAGCCTAATCTCGATCGGTTAGAAACCCTTGAAGGGGTCGAACAACTCGATCGGAACGACTACCAGGAATCGTGGGCCTGGGTACACTTTATGCTCCAGCACAGCGAGGATTCTCGTGAAGTTCTCGTCAATTACCTGAAAGAATTACGAACAACATCGCAGCCGGGGGCGCTCTCGGTCCGGCTGCGAAATGCGATTCCTGTCGCAGATCGTCGATTCCTGAGCCATGCCGCCAGCCTGACCGACGGTGTCGTTCGAGTCGGACGGGTTGAACCTCAATAAGTTGAGGCTCGAAGTCGGTCGACGACGTGGTTCTTCTGCCCCAGGCCGCGACTCAGCAGTGGTGCCCCACGACGAACCGGCAATAACCAGAAAAGTGAACGGGAGTTATCGGAGTCGTTCAAGCGTCTGGCGTTTGGGATCACAAAGGTAAATCGTTCGGTCTGGAAAATCAGCCTGGATCTGTCGGACGTCAGACGACTTGCTGCGAAAGCGGCCTCGCAGGATGGGATCAGTCAGCCCAGGCGAATTCACCACATAATCGACATGCTGATTATCAGGATCGGTTTCAATCAGCACGAGGGCGGGACGTTCCTGAACGCCTCTGTCCAGCCAGCGATTGAACTCAGCATACTGCCGGCGCGGAAAGCGAATGGAAGCGATACCCGCAGCAACACGAGGAGCCGAAGAAGCAGGCAATCCGATCCAGCCAAGGGGAACGTAGACTGCAAGAATGGACACGCACAGGAACGCCTTCCACCAACTGGGCAGAAGCCAGCGTCCCATGACTGACCACTGGCGACACAGGACGTCCGTGACGGCTCCCAAGATCAGACACCACCCGAGAACACTTTCAAAGACATAGTGCCATCCCATGATGCCGACATACCAGTAGGGTATGTGAATGGCGTGCAATGAGACGATCGAGAGCCCCACGGCAACCCAGCGAAGATCCAGTCGATAGATGACGCCGCAGAAAATCAGGCTGCTGACGATCAGCGGAACAAGGTCGAACGCCCACACCCAACTGGTAACCAGTCGGTCGCGAACATTCTGTGCGGCCAGTTGCGGCGTGAGATTTTCCGCCCAGCGGTCATAGGCCTCAACCACTTTTGTCGCAGGGATCTGCCCGCCCCGTTCCACATTGTTGAACCCATAGATATGACGAGGAGTATAGATTTCGGTGTAGAGTTGATACGGCGAGGTCGTCCAGGATCCGGTGGCTCCCTTGTGATAGACGGCCATCACGCACCAGCCCATCATCAGCGGTAATCCGATCGCCAGCAATGCTCGAATTCGTCGTGAATGGGGCGAACCAGCGTTGCGGGACGAAGAAGACAGCAACCAGTACAGAAACGCAACCCCGAATGGGAGACCAAACCCCGCCGCAGTCGCAGGTCTGCAAATCATGGCAAAGCTGAGCCCACAACCGGACAAAAAAAGATCAATCGGCAATTGTGTTCGCTGCCAGCGAACAAAAGCCCAAAGGAAAAAACTCAGCGCAAGGAGTGTCGGTTGATGTGCCAGGAGCAGGTTCGAAAAAAGGGCAACACCGGGGGACAAGGCACAGGCCAGACCACTGACCAGACCGACCGGAATTCGTCCCAATTCGTAACCCGTCCAGAAGACAAACACAGACGCAAGGGAACTTGCCAGCCAGTACCCCAGGTAAGGATGATTCAGGACAAGCCAGGGAGCCAGCCAGATTCCCGTTCCCGGATAGTACCGGCTCGCCATCTGTCCTTCGTTCAGAACATGCATCTGATCGAACAACTCGGGATGAGTGGCGTGGCTGGGGACCGAGAGGCGTCCCAGTAACAGTGTTTTCGCCTGAAAGACATAACTGTATTCATCATGGTAAGCGGGAGGTAAATCGACGATCTCGCGCCCAACCAGAAAACAAGTCAGAAACGAGGTGACACCGACAGCGATGGCATACAACCAGGCCTGCAAGAGACCACGCCTCTGACCTGCGTCGACTTCCGCGTGCTCAGAGCGGGCAGGACCCCGGCGTCGTTCGATCATCCACAAGACGGGTGCGGAAGCGAAAAACAGAAACTGAAGGGTCGCGACGGCAGGGTTCCACTCCGCAACGAAGTTCAACATCCCCGCCACACAGACCAGCAAGCCAATGGCCCAGGCGAATAACTGAAGCAGGAAAGGGACTGGAATCGGCGAGAGTCGGGTGTTTGGTACCGGTATCATCACAACCAACGAGTTTGCAGTTCATGGGTCTTATGCAGGATTTCCAAGTTTGGCTGTCACGTGCAGGACATGCAAGCCGTTCGAATCCCCCTCGGCGCCCGGTCACCTTTGGTATCGGACAATGGACGTCCTTCACGGTTCCGAGGATTAGTTCGCAACATCCCTGACGAAAGATGTGCTTTCCTGCTCTTTTTCCGATTCGCCCGGCGTAATCTGCCGATGATCGATGAGAGAGTTTTTCAATGAAAGGAGAGCCAATTGACGAAGCGTGTCCATCGAGGTATCGACTGAGTTGAACGTCTGTTACGCCTTGCGGGAATGAGCCGGTCCTATCAGCTTCGAAACCCGTTTGACCGCACGACGCGGTTCAGCCGGGCCCTGACGCTGGAATACTCGCTGAACACGAATTTGATTGACGGTTACGCCTGTTTTATCGCTTGGGAGAGCCATGTCTTCATCAGCCGCTGGCAAACGAAGTTGGAAATGCCCGGAATGCGGCACGGAAGAACTTCTGTCGGTGACGCAACTCGATCCGATTGCCTGCGACGTCTGTCTCGAGAGAATGCGAGGCGGAAACTCGTCGGGATCAGGAACCCAAACGAGTGGTCCGCTGGGAATCTGGCAGTCACTTCCCGAAATCACAAAACTGGTCATTGTCGCCATCGCCTTTATCACTGGCTTTCTGTTGGGCCTGACTCTTGGCTTCCTGGCCGGGAAGTCGGTCAGTCCTCCTCCTGTTGTCAGCAGCGACAAAGGGACGGCGAGCCCCGCACTCCCCGTTCCCACTGCAAAAGAAGAAGAACGCCCGGATCCTCCCGGACCGGGATACAAGTGGGTGCGCGGACGCCAACGCAAGGATGGAACCCGTGGGCCAGGATACTGGGCCAAGGATCCCCACTACAAAGGGGAGAAAAGTTCGTCGACCAAAAAATAACACCAAGATGCCCTGACCCGAACGTGATGCCCGCTTGCCTGATCACTCGACCTTGCGCTCCTGCGGTGCTCAAGTTTCCTGCTCAGAAAGCGGAAAGAAAGCTTTGCAATTGCCCATTTCACGGGCTACGCTCCATCGGTTTTGGTCAATATGCCGTGCCCCATCAGCGGGCGGATCGCTTTTCGCATCCTTGTAGAGACGAGAATCGAAGTGATTTCGTGTATCGTAGGTTGGTTTTGTTACAAGCATCTTAACAGTTGGGGACGGAAGCTGCTGCGGTTCGTCAACCCTGGCAATAACGGGGTGTAAGGACGTCGCATTGCTGTCGGGCCGACTTCCCCTGGGCCATTCGAGTGAGGCAAAGGCTTCATTGTTTAATGACAGCCGAACGAAGATGCCGGTTTGTCCCGCAACGCTCCCTTTCGTGTAAATGAGAACAGCCTCTGAGGCTTGGTCAAACGGCTTCAGGCTCATCTATGACTGACGTGTTGACGGCAGGCCTGTGAATGGCGCCAGCATCGACCATGTGTCGATTTTACAGTTGCAATTGCCGCTCTACGCGATAGGATTTCCGGCCAGACATGGGTGTCTGTAAACACGTGTTTACAGAAGAATAGGGAAGACGGTGAGAATCCGTCGCGGTCCCGCCGCTGTATCCGGGGACGAACTCCGCAACCGCCACTGAGCCACTCGCTTGGGAAGGCGCGGTCAGTAGTAAGATCCGGTAGCCAGAAGACCTGCCCAGATGTCCGTTCGAATACCAACGAGTTCGCGGCGAACGAAAACGTTGACTCCTGGCCCCACATCCTAGGGGCATTCTACGCAATTTCCCCGCTCCGTTCCGGGTCAGAGGGTGCGCGTTGAGACAGCAGTCGTCACGCTTGCCGTGGATCTCTTGGCGATTACTTCTCGACAACGGAGAATTGTCATGACAGACCGCACGCACACAGTGCGCACGACGCCGGGTTCCTCACTCCCGGGAACCACTCACCTTACCCGCCTGACAGCCCGCAACCGAATTCGACCCGCATTCACGCTGATTGAACTGCTCGTTGTCATCGCCATCATTGCAGTGCTGATTGCGCTTCTGCTTCCAGCCGTTCAACAGGCGCGAGAAGCGGCCCGACGGACCCAATGCAAGAACAACCTCAAGCAACTCGCGTTAGCATTACATAATTATACGGAAACCTATGCAGGCGTCCTTCCGTGCTATCGCATTGATGACGCGAGATTCATTGCGAACGCAGCGGCTTACCCCAGCCTTGGCCAGGCCCGCTTCTGGTTCGGCAATGTCAACTACGACGAGCCAGACCCGCGTAAGCAACTCGACTTCACCAAAGGACCGCTCGCACCTTACACAGAAACCAGTTACGCCACATTCCAGTGCCCCGACTTTGGAGATACGCAGGTCGATTCAACACGGTTCGGCCGGATCTCGTCCGGATATGGATACAACGGTCGATACCTTGGCTACGGCACCAAGTATGATTTCTCGAACTACCCGAATTACACAGTTGGTGCGGACTTCCGGCAGTTGCGCGACGTCCAGCAGATGACTCAGACCGCTGTCTTCGCTGACACTGCTCAAATCGATTACGCCCTGAATCTTCAGGAAATCTGGCTACTGGAACCTCCCAGCCAGAACTTTCCGACGACGCACTTCCGTCATTCCGACTCGGCCAATGTGGCATTTCTCGATGGGCACGTTGAATCGCGGAGCCGTCATTTTCTGGTTCAGGTTCCTGGCACGAATTTCATGTCCGCAGCTCAAGCCAATAAGATGGACGCCAAGCGTATTGGATACATCAGCGACGGAAACCTGTCGGACCCGCTCAAGCGTGATGAGCTTTATGATCGCGAATAAGCGCGAAATGAAGACTTGTTACATAAAGCGATCACCGGCGTTCCGATCAGGAGGATTATCTTGCCAGACAAGCGGGTTTATATAGGCACAGCTCTGGTGCTGCTCGCTGGCGGAGCCATTTACTTTGCCCGGCTTTTTTCCAGTTCGTCCATCATCCCCGATGATCAACTGCAAGAATTTGTCTATGTCGATACAAAAACAGGTGAGGCATTCCTGCTGCGAGCCAGAGCTTCACCGGAGTACAATCCAGAAACTGGAGAGCCGACGCTGATCCCCGGGCTGTACTGTGACCAATGCCGTGCGTGGCGAGCTGTCGGGCCATTGGAAATGTTACAGACCAGTCAATCACGCCCGAGATGTCCGCTCCACAAGTGCCCGTTAACTCAGGATGGACCGCTGCCTGATCCGCTCGAATGATTTTCGGGCATTCACACAAAACTTCGCTCGCGAAAGTTTGCTGTCCTGCTTACACTCTATTCGCGGAAATGGAATGACCTCATTTCTTCCGCGGCGATGAACATCAATTGAAGGGTACGAGATGCAACCACGAATGAAATTTCTATTGGGACTTGTCGCGTTTACGATCGTTCTGCGAGTGGTGCCGTACGTCCTGACTTCGTACGACATCAAGACGGATTCCAATGCTTTTTTCTATCCGTGGAATTTTTCGCCCTTGATGGCCGTATGCCTCTATTCGGGGGCGTATATGAATGACCGCCGCTCCCGCTTCGGCCTGCCCCTGCTCGCACTCCTCGGAAGTGATCTGGCCATCTGGGCTGCCACAGGTCAATTTTCATGGGCGTTCCCCAGCGATCGCTGGTGTGCTTACCTGTGCAATGTCATTGCTGTCGTAATGGGCGCGGGCCTCAATCGCCAGACCGGCCTTTCTCGCGTTGCCTCGGCTGTCCGCCAGGGTGTCTTCGCCGAGGTCCTGTTCTATGTCGTAACGAACTTTGCTTACTTCTACACACAGACCACACCTCCGCACACGGCAGCCGGATTAATGGCCTGTTACGTAGCCGCTCTCCCTTATGTGAAATACTCGCTGTTGAGTACCCTCTTCTATTCAGCCGTTCTGTTCAGCCCACTGGCAGACCGAACGATGCTGGGTAGCGAGCCATCGAGGGACACTCTCGAACCGCTTCAGCCGGTGCAGTCGATCTAGTTTCATCGGCCGAACGTCAATTCCTCTTGGGTCCAGCGTCGGGATTTCGATCGCTGGACCCTGGCTTTTCATCGAACAGTTTCGTCTCTATGCCAGACTCCATCCAGTTTACAGTCACCGAAGATCTCGTTGGCAAAACGGTGCTTGCCGTTTTGCGGGCTGCTGTTCCGGGGGAGTCGTGGTCGAGGCTGCGGCAGCAACTGGCAAAATCACACGTGTCCGTCAACGGGGTTCTTTGTCTTGAAGAGGCTCGTCGACTCAAATTACACGATGTCGTCGCGCTGAGTTCTCGTCCCGTGGCGACTCCCAGACCGAGTGACGTAGAGATCCTCTTCCTGGACCCGCACGTTGTCGTCGTTGCCAAGCCTTCGGGAATGATGACGCATCGTCGTGAAGAAGAAGAACGCTGGTCCGCAGACAAGAAATCGTTACAACCCTCTCTGGAAGAAGCCGTAGCGGCCTTGCTTGGTCGGCGAATGCAGCAAGGCAGTCCCCCTGGTCGGTCACGACATCTCCGCATGCCGGCCCTTCGCGTCGTCCACCGGCTAGACCGGGATACCAGTGGCCTGCTGGTGATTGCTCGTTCAGCGGAAGCAGAGGACGGGCTGATTAATCAGTTTCGACGCCACACCGCCCATCGCATTTACTGGGCTATCGTACACGGTCACCCAATCGAGGAAACGATTGAATCGAATCTGGTTCGGGATCGGGGTGACGGGCGCCGGGGAAGCGTAAACAACCCCAAAATCGGCAAACGCGCAGTCACTCATGTTCGCCCTCTCGAAGACCTGGGGGCCTATTCACTGGTGGAATGTCAGCTTGAAACCGGGCGAACAAACCAGATCCGAATTCACCTTTCAGAGCGAGGGCATCTGGTCTGTGGTGATGTCAAGTACCGGCAGCCCTTTGCGGCCCCAATGATTGAGGACCGGAGCGGTGCACCCCGACTTGCTCTGCACGCAGCGGAACTCGGCTTTGTGCATCCCATCACGGGAGAAGAACTTTACTTCCGTCGACCGTTTCCTGATGACCTGACGGGGTTTTATGATCGCCTGAGGGCTGATTCTCAAAGGGGACGGCGGTTTGAGTGAAGTTCGATTGTAAGCCGACTTCGGTGGATGAAGTTTCGAATGTACCGAAGTCATAAAAACCGTAACATGGGGCGTATGACGAAAGCCACCTGCGTCGAAGAGTATTCAATTCAGACGACAAAACAGGTGTCGATGATCATCAACAGCATGGGATGTTTGGAAGGGGAAGGAATCCATGACGGATACGGCTCTGCTCGAGATCACTGGACTCAAGACCTACTTTCATTCAGACAGCGGTACCGTCAAAGCCGTCGATGACCTGTCGATACAAATTCGCCCCGGGCACACACTGGGTCTGGTCGGTGAGTCAGGTTCCGGCAAATCGGTAACGTCGCTCTCAATCATGCGACTGCTACCCGATGTCGGTGCGAAGATCGAAGGGGGAAAGATTGTTTTCCTCGGTAAGGATCTCGTCAAATTGCCACGCGCACAGATGCGGCACATGCGTGGTAATGAACTGAGCATGATCTTTCAGGAACCCGGGACCTCGCTAAACCCCGTCTATCGCGTCGGTGCTCAAGTCGCCGAAGCGATCCTCCTCCATGAACAAGTAACCCGTCGCGAGGCCATGGAGAGAACCCGCCGCCTGTTTTCAGAGGTTGGGATTCCCAATCCCGAACAATCGATCGAAAAATTCCCGCACGAGATGTCTGGGGGCCAGAAGCAGCGTGTCATGATCGCCATGGCACTCGCCTGCAATCCAAAGCTGCTGATTGCAGACGAGCCCACCACAGCACTTGACGTCACGATCCAGGCTCAAATTCTCGATCTGATTCGCAAGTTACGGGACGAACGGGGAATGGCAATCCTGTTCATCACTCACGACTTGGGAGTCATCTCAGAAATCGCCGATGAAGTGGCCGTGATGTACCGCGGTAAACTTGTCGAATACGACAAAGTGGAGAACATTTTCGCCAACCCGCGTCACCCCTACACAAACGGACTGCTCGCCTGCCGACCAAGACTGGACACGACGAGACGACGACTTCCGGTCGTGTCCGATTACATGGACACAGTGAGAAACGCTGACGGACAACTTGTCATCACGGAAAAACCACTGAGTCCCGCGCGACTGGTTGAAATTGAAGGGCGTGGGCGAGGGCGCCTCATTCACCCACACAGTGAATTGGCCAAGCTGCGACCATCGGACTCAGCAGACACTGCTGTTAAAATTTCAGGCAGCCAATCCGACGCGGTGACCCACGTTCCGGAAAGTGAATCGCCGCTATTAGCGGTCGAAAATCTGCAAGTCTACTATCCGATCAAAAAGGGCCTGCTCCGCCGTACTGTCGCTTATAACAAAGCCGTCGATGGTGTCAGTTTCAAGGTCTACAAGGGCCAGACCCTTGGCCTGGTGGGGGAATCCGGTTGTGGCAAGACGACCACCGGCCGTGCCATCATGCGACTGTTGACCATCAGCGGAGGGACAGTCGCGTTCAACGGAATGGACTGGACGAGCCTGAGAGGTGAAGAACTTCGTCGGCAGCGACGACGAATGCAGATTATCTTCCAGGACCCGTATAGCTCACTCAATCCGCGTTTGACCGTTGAAGCGATGATCACTGAAGCGATGAGCGTTCATCGGATCGGAAGCGGCCTTCAAGACCGTCGAGATCGGGCAGCACATTTGCTCGAAGAGGTCGGCCTTCTGCCCGAGCACTTGCACCGCTATCCCCATGAATTTTCCGGTGGTCAGCGGCAGCGACTCTGTATCGCCCGATCGCTCGCTGTGGAACCGGACTTCCTGATCTGCGACGAATCCGTGTCCGCGCTGGATGTATCGGTTCAGGCCCAGGTACTCAACCTGCTCAAGGATCTGCAGGAACGACGTGGTCTGACCTACGTCTTCATCAGCCATGACCTGAGCGTAGTGAAATTCATGTCCGACATGATGGCGGTTATGAACGCAGGAAAAATCGTTGAGTACGGCCCCTCGGACGATATCTATGCTAACCCGCAGAATGAGTACACTCGCAAACTCATTGCGGCGATTCCGGGCGTCAAAGGAGTGCGTCGCGGCGGACGAACGACCGAATCGGCCTGAGCGAGGCAGCGCGACCAACAGGTCGTTTCATCGTCAGGCTCTGCGGATGACGAGGTGGTCATCGCGATGAAGCCGTTTGCTGATATACGGAACAAGGGGAATCACAGAAAGCCCCTTCAATGATCGATCCGAGCGGTTCATCAGATCGTACGGACCGAGTCCTGCTCAAGACAATCCCGCAGAAAGGGACCGGCCGTGGGGTCCGAGCCAATTCTCCGAACGTGCAGCGTGAGAAAGGGGGCTTCTGAAACAAAAGCCCCCATCTCATTGCTCAAAACAAAGCTCGAGTGAACTTCGTATTAAATACGGTTCGTATCAATTACGGAAGGAGCGAGGCCAGGTCAGCATGCGGCCGCGCGATCACATCAGCCAGGATCAGCTTGCCACCCAATCGCTCAACCGTCTGACGCCCGACTTCAATCGCGGTCTGGACGGCTGCAACATCACCCCGGATCATGATCGTCACGTAAGCGGCACCGATCTTTTCCTTACCAGCCAGCGTCACGTTCGAGGCCTTCAACATGTCATCGGTGGCGTGCAGAGCAGCGACGAGACCTTGTGTTTCCAACAGTCCAAGTGCATTCGTAGTCGACATGGAATTCTCTCTGGGTTTGCGAATATCGTATCCACCGAGCAAAGGGCTAAACGCGGGCTTCGCGTCGGCCAAATTGTAAGTCAGCTCCAAGGGGGCAGGCAGAACAGAAAAGAAGGCAGAACTTCCCATCCGCTTTGCCAGTTCCACACCTCGGTCTGCAGCGGCTTGAACGTCGGCGATCGGTCCCACCAACTTGATGCACTGAGCCGCACCGTCGGTGCTTTCAATGCCAAGGATGCGGACGTTGGCCGCCTTCGAGCACGCATCCGCCACCATGAATGATGGCGCAAGATTGTTAATTTCGAGCAGGGCGAGGCTTAACGAAACACTCATCGATCAACCTTATGCGAAAGCCTTCGTCTGTTCTCTTCAGCGACCCAGGACTCCTGTTCTACGGGAACGGATCGTCCAAGTCTTTGCCGGGTGCGTTCAATCTAGAGTCGGCCTGAAATCACACTCAGACCCCAATAGACTGCGCATTCTGGCAAATTAGGGAAAAAACAGCAACTTTACGGACCGATTTCCACTCTTTCGGCACAGAACCGGAGGCGCACGAGCATTCCCCCGGCTCTTTAAGCCATTTCCGCGTTACTCCCATCGACAAACAGGCCGCAGTAACTGGAGATTTTTGACCAACAGTCAGCGCTCGACAGGGTTCTCTACCCGCTCATCGGCATCCGGGTATCACGCCCATGCGTGACTTTGCCAGTCGTGCGGATTGTCGGCGAGCACCTGCTGACAGGAGTAATCGTTACGTCCCCTGGCGAGTTCGAGCACGCTCGAGCGCGGCGTCAATTTCCTTTTGGATCACAGGGAGCGGATTGAGGGGAGTTAACGGGTTGTCGACTGCCGTGACACGGTTCGTTTTGGGGTCCCAGTGAACGGGACCAAATCGGGCCGGGGACGGATTATTCCTCAGCACGTGTCCCAGAGCGTCATCCTTGTTGAAGTGCCAGAATTCGTAGGGAAAATGAACCAGTCCCTCGGATTCCAGCATGGCTGTGATTTCGAGGCGATTCTTAAGTGCTTCGGGCTCAACGAAGGGAGACCGCATCGGCGTCCGTTCGCTCATCTCAAGATAATGATTGCCCCGCCAGACTTCGCTGCCATCCTCGCGTGAGAACACAGACACGTCGATGGCCGAACCTGACATGTGAGTCCCGATCTTCGGAATGTTCGCGATTAAAACAATCGCACGACGGAAGACCAGTTCAGCAGACGGAATCTCGCCACCGTTCTCCCAGATGCATTTATTCAGGATCGCGTCGAAAAGTTCTGGCTTACGTACGAGTTGGCCCTGCATCTCTAACGAACGGAAGGCATCCTCGATTTTCAGGATCCAGCCCCGATCATTCATCGCTTTACCAACGGCCATGACGACGCTAACCAGGCTCTCCCGCATGAAGAACACGCGTTCGAGGTCATCTGCAATTTTTGAGGTCGAGAACTGCATCTCGATGCCCGCTGACTTGGCCGCTTCAGGCAATGAGGCGAAGCCCTCTCCACACTCTTCAACGGGGTGTGTTAAGAGAAGCTGGACAATGTCATAGCCCCGCTCCATCTGTTCAGCCCAATACGTACGTCGGGCTGCTTCGTCTGTCTGACTCATCTTTTCTCGACCTTATCGAATAAAGGCAATATCGGGGTTCGGACCACATCAGAAACACGTCAGACGACTTGATCACGAACGACGGAACACATCGGCAACGGGCTCAAACTCACGCACAACATCCAGCGGGAACATTGGATGGCTGCACTTTTTGTGACCCAATGACTTCACATTCGCGCTGGTCGATCCCGGAGCATCAACGTTAATCAACTTCGCGCACCAGTCCGCAAACATGTGATGTTCGCAGTGCGGAGACTTCACGACCACCAGATTGAACCGCCGAGGATCCTGACCGTTGGCATAGAAATAAGATCGATCAAACAGACTGACGGGCCGGGTTCCGACAACGAGCGTCAGGTTGTCGGCTTCCAGTACGGCAGTGTCTCCGGAATCCCAGGGCCAGCCGAAGGACTCGCTGAAGAACTTCCCATCCGACAAGAGTCGAACTCGCGCGACAATCTCCAGCGGCTGGAAGCGCGCCGAGTCAACCGCCCCCCCAACCTTCGTCTGAATCGTTGCACCAACGCCGGCCTTGAAGGCCTGCTGGACTGCTGCGGGGTCGACAATCGGAGCCAGTACCCGCCCACGGTAACATTGCTTCACAACTTCACGAATGATGGCGTTGCTGTCTCCTGACGCGCCGGAGCTGGTGGCATCTGCGGCATCCATTAGGATCACGGTCCCCTCAGGGATTTCGGCAGCAATTCGAATGCTGTCGGAGAGACTGGTCAGCGGAACCTGCATCTTCTGGTGATGCTTCCAGAAGATCCGGGCGATGTCGGTCGCCTTCTGTTTGGCCCCCTCTTCATCACCATCCATAACCACGATGCAGTTACTTCGCAGTTCAGGAACGTCTGTGAACGGATTACCCCACATGACGCTGGCCCCAAGGCCTCCCTTCGTGGATTCAATCTCCTTTGCCACCTGAATGCACTCACGGATGAGTCCCGCCTCTGTGATCATTTCATCGCCGCGTGCCAGCACGGGAATTTTTACGCGAGCGGTCACAGGCCGTGCTCCCTCGGCCAGAATCTTCATCAGCAGTCTGGCCGCACGGACACCCGTCTCAAAGAAGTCCACATGCGGATAAGTATGAAAGGCCACGACGGCGTCACTCAGTCGTAACATTTTGTCAGTCAGGACGCCGTGGAGATCGAGCGATACGACGAATGGGATCGATTCCCCAAGGATTCCGCGGGCAATCTCCAGCAAGGCCCCTTCCGGATCATCTTCCGAAGCAGCCTGCATCGCTCCGTGCAGCGAGAAATAGGCCGCGTCGACCGGCCCCGAGTCTTTTGCCTGTTGAAGACACTTCGCGAAATCATCACACAATCGCTTGAAGCTTTCCGCCGTCAGAACCCCACCTGACGTATTGGCACTTGCCCCGAATGTGGGTGCCAGTTTCACACTTGAATCTGCGTCGAAAACGCTAAGTGCCCCGCCGACTTCCTCGCGAACTTTGCGATGATGTGACAGCAACTGCTCTCCCCGCACGATGCGGAAATCTTCAAAACAACTGCTGGTGGGATTGAAGGTGGAAACTTCCTGTTTGCATTCGGCAATCACGATTCGAGGCATTTGTCTCTTCACTGTCATCAGGTAGGTGCGGTTCGGACAACGTCAATTGAGCGGAGAACGGACGACTATTTCGTCGGCTTGAAGGACTCAAACACGTCCGCCAGTACCTTGTCTGCAAGTCGTCCCAGTTCGTCAAGGATGATTGGTTCGGCTTCCGGCAGAAGTGGCGACATGTTGGGCTCATAACCACCGTACTGGTGAGACTCGGCGGTGCAGATATATCCCAGACTTCCATTTGCATAACCGATGACAATTGGAATAGCCCGGTCAGCGATCGCTTGTTCAATCTGAAGACCATATTCCACCATGGGCTCGCCCGGCATCGTCAGCAGCAGGAAATCCCCAATTCGCAGCGCCTGCAGCTCACAACGTTGCTTCTCCTGTTTGCCCGGCAGTTCGATGATGCTTGTGGCGCACTTGAGAGGATAAATGGTTTTGCGTTTCGACAGCTCTTCCCGCACCACACTTCGATCTGCAGCACGGACCACGGCGCAGCCAAGGTTCCGCCCCGTCCACTTGATATCGGCTTCGTCGCCACAGCGATACGGCACTCCCGGAAGATTCGGTCTGATGTCTCCGGCACACCCTTGCAAAAACAGGGTTTTGGTTTTCGGACCGTAGATCGTTTCCACAAACGTCTGAGCTTCTCCCGGGAAATCGGCTGTGATCTTGGGGAAACCACCCGGAAACGGTGGAGTCAATTTATCTCCCCAGGTAAACACACACGGATGACAGACCGCGTGCATCAATACCGCCATCGGTTCCAGCGAGCGACCGTCGTCGATCCTCAGGACTTTCACACGATGATCACAGGGGCCTTCAGGATTCAACCGCACGACGGCGCGCCCGTTAATCACTTTCCGTCGGTTAATGTTGAAGTCGATGCGATCTTCGCCATAGCCGATCGTCACCGGTCTCATTTCTTTGGCAGCTGCGGCCCCGGCAGCACCGATCTTCGCCGTGGTCTCTCGATTCCAGGCTGCTTCACGGACCCAGCCTGGCCCTGAATGATTGTGTGAGGCTGCCACCAGCACATTCTCATGAGGCGTTCCTGTCCCATGCGAGATTGCATCCCGCAGCATCTCGACCATCTCTGTCGGTGCGTCAATGAGATCCACCGTGACGATCGCGGCCTGCGTCTGCTCGTTGGCAATTAACAGGATGCCGGCTCGAAGAGGATCTCTCACCCCATTCGTAGGCCGAACGTGCCCCACCACGGGAGTATCTGCAGGCGGCGTGATGTCCACCTTGGCCACCCCCGCTTTGAGATTGGATTCAACGCGGAATTGAAATGCCTCATCTGCGAAAAGGGGGCTGAATGCAAAAAGAAATGAAGCGATCACCGAAAAAGCTCGAATCACTGACGAATTCATCAGGAAATATCCTCACCGCGTAGACAATTTGGGAACAATATCCATTGATGTGACAGAATGCTGTGGATGCCCTTCAGAAGCAACCCATAGAACCCGTCCTGAGCGACACGATTCGTAAATCCACACCGCGTAAATCCACACCGCGGGCAAATCAGCAGATCGTCGTCAGCAGCTAATCTCCGGACTTGTCGAGCCGAGTCCCGCGATGAATAGCTGACTTGCCGAACTTCTCAGCAATCTGGTCGGCGATGCGATCCAGCTGCTGCTGACGCTGGCGATGGGGCTGATCAAAAAGCAACTGCTGAGATTTTTCCGAACCATCAAACCGGCTGACGCCAAACCCCAGCAATCGGATCGGCTGCTGCCGTTGAGGCAGGCGATTCAAGAGAAGTTCCAGCCCCGCTTCCAGTAATTCCCGGGTGATGTTCGTCGGTTCTGTGACGGTTAAAGACCGCGTTACCGTCTGGAAATCGGGAAATCGGACTTTAATCTCGACACTGCGTCCTTTGAGATCGTGACGTCGCATTCGACGGGCCACTTGTTCGACAAGGTCAACGAGCCAGGCCCTGAGAATTGCCGGATCAGAAATATCTTCCGCAAATGTCGTCTCGTTGGAAATTGACTTTGCTTCCCGATCTGGAACAACTTTGCGGCCGTCGATTCCCTGCGCGAGCTGCCAGTAATGCTCCCCTGCGGTCCCAAAAAGTTCCTTCAGCCGATTCAGGGGCATCTGTCTCAACTGGCCAATCGTACGAATCGCCAGCCTGTCAAAGACCTGTCCCGTCACCTTTCCTACTCCCCACAACCGTCCTACCGGCAGTGGGTCGAGAAAGGCCTGCACCGCATCCTCGTCAACCACGACGAAGCCGTCCGGCTTCTTGAGTGCACTGGCAATCTTGGCAACGAACTTCGAATTGGCGACCCCCACCGACGCCGTCAACTTGAGTTCGCTCCAGATCCGATATTTGATTTTGCGGCCGATCTCTGCTGCGGATCCAAACAAGTCTTCACTTCCCGTGACGTCGAGAAAAGCCTCGTCGAGCGACAGGGGCTCAACCAGCGGCGTGAACTGCTCGAAGATCTCGCGAATCTGACGAGAGACTTCCGCGTAGTATTCGATACGTGGCTTAATCACGATGGCATGTGGACACAGGCGTAGGGCCCGGGCCGCGGACATCGCGCTGTGGACACCAAACTCGCGGACCACGTAGTTGGCGGCCGCGACCACTCCCCGCCCTTCCACGGATCCGCCCACGATGACCGGCTTACCGACTAGGGACGGATTGTCCCGTTCTTCGACGGAGGCATAAAAGGCATCCATATCGATATGCAGGATCATCGAATTTCCGATCGCTCAGGTGTGAACCAGAGGATATCGCATCCGCGGAGCTGGGCTTTCCACATGGCAGGCTTTTCCAAAAAAGTTTGGGCGACTTTTAGAATTATGCGAGATTATTTCGAATATTTCGCTACTCTGGCATGTGGTGTCTCGCTGTGTTGCATAGCCAAAGTGACAAGCTCGAAGTCCAGCTTGGTCCGGTTTCTCCCAATGTAACGACTGTGGTGGACGACGGGCGGGCAGTTTGGCTGCGGCTGTATGTTTCGTGAACTGGCGATGGATAGCCCTTGCAGGTGCGAACGATAAATCTGGTCGTCTGACTGGCTGTTCTGGACCTCTCTCTAACGGATTTTTGCTGAAATCCGATTCGATTTACCTCCAGTCAGGTGATTGCGGCGGTATTGGAACATCGTTTCCTCGCGTTTCGTCTTCCTTGACCAATGGATACCGATTGTAACGAGTGCGCCGGTTGTAGGTTTTGCGTAATTGTTTTCGTATGCAAACCTGTGGTCTGGGGTATTTCGCGCTACTGTCGGGTCCTGAATCGTCTCAGATTCGTAGAGACTCCGACGACTGCACGTCCGTCAGTCGCCGCTTTGCTCCCAGGCTGATTTTGACAGGTAAATGATATGGCTGAAATGCTCACGCTCGAGCCCGTTCTTCCGTTAGTCAAAATGTCGGTGGGACCGGAGACGCTTGTCGCCGCCTCTCCCTTGATGCAGTTCGTTTACGAACATGGACATCAGCCGGATTCCTATCTGGCGACAGCTCCGGGACGGGAAACGTTTTGGTCAAGCAACCGAGACGGAGTCGTCTCTTACAAACGCTATGGTCGAAACGTCCTGATTAGCGGCGGGTTGATCGCTGCTCCGGAAGATCGCCCAAAGCTGCTGCGGGAATTTCTCGAATTCACAAATTCCCGCCACTGGCGCGCCAGCTTCTTCTGCATCCCCGAAGAAGATTTACCTGTCTTCCGTGCTCAGGGATACATCGCCAATAAGATTGGCGAAGATGCCGTAATCAACCTCCGAACGGTCACCTTTGCCGGCAAGAGTTTTGAATGGGTCCGTCGGCAAACGAATTACTGCATCCGACACGGCGTCACGGTCGAAGAAATTCGGCCCCAAGAATTGTCTCAGCATGCCTGGACCGAGATCCTGGGGGAACTGGACGAGGTGTGCCGGGACACAATGAAAATGAAGCCCCAGGTCAGTGAGCTGACTTTCTTCGACGGCTCCCTCGGCGCCCACAAGCTCGGATTCCGGCGACTTTTCGTCGCCCGGACGGAACAGGCCGACGGCAGTCGAATCGAAGGGTACGTGGTCTGCAACCCGATGAACGGAGGTGAATCCTGGTCCACCGAAATTTATCGTCACCGCGCCGATTGTGTTCGAGGCACTGTCCCCTACCTGTTCCACCAGATTGCACTGCGGATGCAGACTGAAGGAGTCCAGGAACTCAACCTGTGCATTGCTCTGGCGAGAAACTGTGAGGATCCGATTCCTGGTGACAAGCCGTTCCTACGGAACAGCCTGACCTACTTCCGGAATCACTTCTCTGTCTTGTTTGACCTGGACGGTATCGACCACTTCAAGAGCCGCTTCCGTCCAAACTACTCTAACAGCTATGTTTGCACCGCACCCGGAATCTCTCCCGCAAATATATTCGCGACAATTCGGGCCTGTGGGCTGTTGCGAATCAGTCCCTTGAAAACGATGAACTTGATCTGGAAGCGATTGTGGAAAAAGCGAACTCATGCGAGCGCCGCTGAGTAGCCCGCAATTGCCTGCAATATGTGGCGGAAACAACAGATGAAGCCGACGACATACCAGTGTGAACTCTACGAATCGATCGATGACGTTGATCAAGAGGAATGGCGGGAAATTTGCCGCCAGACCAACAATATCTCACTCGATCCCCGGTTCCTTAAAGCGGTAGAGATCTCTTTCGCGGCCGAGTCGAAAATCTGGTACGCCATTTTCAGGGATGAGAATGGACGTGCCGTCGCTGCCACCTGTTTCTCTCGATTCATGGTCGATGGATCAATGATGGCCCCATCTACCATCCAGAATCTGGCTTCGCGGGTCAGACGGGTCTGGTCGGGGTTCATGAGACTCCCAATCCTGCTGTGCGGTCTGCCAATCAGCATGTGCGATCATCAATTGGCGATTGCCGAAAATGTCGACGACGAGGCGCTGCTCACCGCGCTCGATGCAACGGCAATCAAAATTGCCAGAAAAGCACGTTGCCGACTCATCTCGTTCAAAGAGTTCCCTCCCGCTCTCGCGAAGCGGATGGATCGGCTTTCGCAATTTGGCTTTCTCAAGGCCCGAAGTGTCTATGCGTATCACCTCGAGGGCGAGTACGGGTCCTTCGACAATTACCTGGCCAGCCGGAACAGTTCCACGCGGCAGAATATCAAACGCAGCTTCCGCCGTTTCGACGAAGCGGGTCTGACGTGCGAACAGGTCCTGGGACGCGACGGCATTGAGCACCTCATCACTCCCGAGGTCTATGAACTGTATGTGAGAGTCCTGGAACGAGC
The DNA here is from genome assembly GCF_044336245.1 of Schlesneria sphaerica. NCBI lineage: Bacteria > Pseudomonadati > Planctomycetota > Planctomycetia > Planctomycetales > Planctomycetaceae > Schlesneria > Schlesneria sphaerica. Next base: position 751,992 of record NZ_CP172346.1, read on the forward strand.
TGACGTCAAGTTCGAACGAATCCCCCTATCGTTCTTTCATGAACTCGCACGGCAGATGCCCGATGACTCCCATTACACGATCATTCGCAAAGGTGAAAAAATCGTCGGTTTCGGCTGCGCCGTGGCGGGAATGGGTCAGCACTCGCTGATCGTTATGGGACTGGACGACGCTTCAAATCGTGATACCGACCTGTATTTCAACATCGTCTATCGAGGAATCCAGGACGCGCTCGTACCGGGCGTTCGTGTCATCCACATCGGAGCGGCCGCGGACGAATTCAAACAACGAATCGGTTGCCAGGGAGAATGGCTCTCCATTTACGTGAAAACGGCCAATTCCCTGGGCAATCTGTTCATGCAGCAGATTTTCAAGCTCTGTCTCGATACGCAGGACGCATATAACGCCCCGGCTCCATCATCTCCCCAAAAACCGACCCCCAAACCAGTAAAGACCGCAGCCGACACGAATCGACAAAAGCTGGAACTGGAGTCGCTAACAATCGGGAAGTGATGTCGTCACTGCACCGAAGCGGTAATCTACTACCGATGCCGCTACTGACATCGCTCACGAACCGCCTGCGTCCGCTCCAGTTCCCGCCTCGTACTTGCTGAATAGGCCATTTTTTTGTCGTTGACCGCCGCGACCGTCAACGAAGTCCTCACGCACCCGCCACAGAAGCAGGCGGGAGCGAGAATGGAAAAGGGGATTCCGACGGGCCAATCCCACTTCCCTCCCCCAAGTACTCGCTCACTCGTTGGGACCTGGACAACGGAGTGACTCGCAATCCTTCCACTGCGAGGCCCCCTCATGGCGTGAAATTCAATCTTCTCAACGTTGCAGCCAGTCGCCCCTCACGCCGCTGGTTTTCGTCAACGAGCCGAACAATTGGAACTTGCCCCCATCGCCCTTACCCAATGGTTCCCGCGAAAGAAATCCAAGGACCTCGCGACAGAGCTTCGCTGGCTTGCCCGAATCGTGAGAAACTGTAGACTTCACCGAAACTTGAGCTTAGAAAAGCTGGAGTTTGTGCCGACAGATGAATTCTGGCAAAAATGAGCCGCTCATCCCATCAGCACAAAACCTGAGTTTCGTTCACAATACGTGGAACCTCTGCCAGACCGTGAGGCGATGCCAGCGGACGTCAGACGTTGGAACCAACAAAGAGACAGAACAAAGAATTGCGCCCGTAGCTCAGCTGGATAGAGCAACGGATTTCTAATAGCGAATGGCGGGATGTTCCAAACCCCTGAAAACACTATGTTTCATGGGGTTTGTTCGTTATTTTACCGACCGTGAAATACCATGTAAGACCTCCGTTTTCGGTAGTCTCGGTTGTCGACGACAACCGCTTTCACTCCATGGATGTCGTATGTCTGATGAACATGATCTTGAGCAAGAGTGCAGTGACAGAGACCGTCCTGTACCAAAGCGGCTTTTCAAATATCAGCCAGCGACACTTCAGGCGATTTTGAATCTTGCAGCTGGCAATATCTGGTTTGCGGACCCTTTGACATTCAATGACCCATTCGACTGCGCGGTGGACGGCGTTGTAGAGCAGGTCAAGCAGGCTCTCAAATCCATGGACGCTGCACAGGCAATCGAAATTGCAATTGCAATTGGTTCTGATGCCAAAGTACTAACATCAATCGCACAGCTGCCGAAAGAGAAGATTGTGGAGCACGCCGGGAAAGGGCTCGAACCCGCAATTGCAAGCAGGCTGGAGAACCGTAGGGGAGTGAGTTGTTTCACGGAATCTCTTGATAATCCACTGATGTGGGGTCACTACGCCGAATCCCATCGCGGCTTTTGCCTGGCATTTGACACAAGTTTTGAGCCATTTAACAACCCCAACAAATGTAGGCCCGTTAAGTACCGCGAATCGATGCCTGTTTTTGACCTGCAAGAGATCAGCAGAGGAAACTTTCTCCATGTTACAGAAGCGTTTCTAACAAAAGCCAAATGTTGGACTTACGAAGCTGAGTGGCGGCTGCTTCACAATGAAAAGTGTAAGGTCTTTGGATATGCCAGACATGTCCTCACAGACGTTTATTTGGGTGCACGGATGCCGGAGGACTTGGCAGTGGTCATCGGAAGTATCCTTAGCCGAACCGACACCCGATTACATCGCATGGAATTGGATCCGCAAAAGTTCAAAATCGTGCCGAAAAACCGCTATTTCACCCCAATAGACCACCGAAAATCGTAGCCTTACGGAATGACGGATGGGTCGCTCCGGCTACCGATCCACGAAGCAGACGGAACCGCGACATTGCGGACGCAGGCTCCGTCTGTTCTGGAGATAATTCTGCATTGAGTTGTAAAAGATCACTTGTCAGCGGCCATCCAGCATTCCGCAGAGGGCTCGCATTCCGTTTCAGTCGACGCCGCCAAGTAGGTCCGCAGGTCAACCCTCGTTGATCTGCTCAACGACCCATTCGGCGCCGTCCTCATCTTCTTTCTGAAGCTCGTTCAGTGCGGTGAGGATGAGTTTCAGAACTCGATGGCGTTCCACCTGCTTTGCCAGGGAGGCTTCAACTTCTTCGATCGTGGTCATTTACTGCTCCTCTGATGAACTCAGGCGCCTGAAGCCCGCCGCAGTTCTTCAAAATCGTTTTGAAAACCCGTCAGCCCCTGGGGCTCCCGGGGGGAAATCCCAATTTCTGGGGTTCATCCGCAGACGCGGCACGGACGGGGCTGAATGACCGACACGACAGTGAAGGCCTCGATCGTGAGCGCTCCCTTCGTGATTTCGACCGGAGTTTCACCGAGATCAGCGATGCGGCAAGCTGCTGAGACGGCTTCCCGTTCGCTCAGGAACTTCATCCCTGCCACGAGCCACACGTCGACCGTTTTGGTTGTTGAATTCATCGTGTGACAACTCCTTCAGGGGAAACCCGAGCGAACTGCCGCCTCTTGTGGAAGAAGCTTTTCTTGATGTAGACCGTCACGACTTCGTCCCTGAGTTCAGACAGTTCCGCTGCTCTTCTTGTTGCAGCCACCTGGTCAGCGAATTTTTCGTCATCGACCCAGAAGACTTCACTCTCTGCAGGGGAATCAGAAATCAGGCCCTGGGCGGACGCGGCCGGCCGGGAGGTGCGCTCGAGTATCGGTTGCGTCCGCTGCCATCGTTCCAGGGCAGGAAGGTAATACCGTACCCGGGAACCGATACGTGTCACTGCCGGGCCTGTACCCCGATTGCGTTTGGTGCGTAGCTGACTGATCGTCAGGCCAAGGAACTTTGCCGCTTCGGCCTCTGGAAGAGTGCCCTCGAATAGGCGGTTTTGGGATTCTGGGCTCATCACTTCACCTTCCCTTCCTGGGTTGCGAGTGAGTCATCAGCGCAATCGGCCCGCCGCAAACTGACCGTCCACTGACGAGGAATCCGGGCGAGCCGTAGCCGCGGGCGATTCTCTGTATCTGCAGTCGACTCAGCTTCCGCGTATGTCAGGTTCGCCATCACGCACGGAGGGAAGTCAGCAGGGTTAACGGGTCGATCCTGGGGGAGAATCCCCGACAAGAACAAGACCGTCCCCCGGTTCGTCACAACGGCCCATCGGCGTTGGAGTCTGCTGGTCTCCGATTGGTTATAGACCATTGCGAATTGGGCAGAGAGGCCCATCCCGAGACCGTTGGTGAGTGAGGGAGGCAACGAACGAAGCCCTGACGGTTCCCATTTCACATTGGTGATCGTCACGACCCCACAGGACCTCTGTGCCTTCCATGCTTCCAGGCGCGGTTGCTTCAGTCGCTCCATTGCCTGCGTCACTTCCATCGGAGTAAGAGGGACTCCGTCACCAGGCCCTGCAATTTCGTGACCTTGATCGCGGTCAACCGCCTCGATCTGAAGGGGGGCAGAAAAGTCGGAATGGGCTGCCGGGTGGAAAATGGGCGTTGCGATACTGGACATGGTATGTCCTTTCTTCCATCCCGAGAGGGGGATGAAAATGAAGCCCGGCCCTCAACCACTGACCCTAGAGCGGAAGTGAAGCCGCTCCGCAGTCCTCGCGGTTCCTGCACAGTTGTTGAGGGACGGGCTTTGTTCTTTCACTTAGGTTTAAGGGTTTCACTTTGACTGCCAGGATTGCAGAGTCTGGCAAGGCTCTTTAAGGATCGGCATTCTTGCCATCGAAGTTGCAAATTGTCAAGGTACACGCGACGTTTTCCAGGACCGTCCTGTCACAACCGGAATCTCTCACCCGCACGAGGCTATTCGTAAGATGCTAAGAGACATTTCCCTCTCATGTCCAATTCCCGTGACAATCACGTTCTCAGTCAAGGGTTCGCGTATTCCATTTGATACCAGGGGTGATGGAGACTCAGCAACGAGACACACATGGATCAACTTGCGAGAAGAACCTTCAAGAGTCGATGAATTGCCAGAGGTGAAGCGATATCCGCATTGGAAGCAAATTTTGCTTGCGATAAATACAACAGTGATTCCATTCACGACGGTAGGATGCAATTGCACAGTCAAACAGAATGAGCCCCTGTCCCTTTATCACAATTTCACCGGGGCGCAACTTCCATTTTTGGCCAAGTCATATCTGCAGATCGGACTCGGAAAGACATTAGGATTTGCATGCCACGAAGACTTGTACGTTCTGAGTGGCCAATTAATGGAATTCCTCACTCGAAGAGCCGACTCCCTCGTTCTCCTGCAGGATGGAGGGTTGGATATCGTTCTTGCCTTCGAAGAGATCCTAAAGCAGTTCGATTCGTTGGGCCGGGTGCTGTGTATACGATGCAGAGTCAGAGGCGATGACCAAGATCATGCAATCGAAAGATGGGCTTCGCTGATGTCAGAGGTTGCGACTTTCTTCAGCAGTCTGGAACCTGCGCCAGAAAACTGAAGAGATGCGACAATGCTTGAGCCCACTCTCATTGCGCGGGATTACGCCGTCGCACCAACTCAACAAATTTTGTTGTTCTGGCCTGAGATCCATGACGTCCAGCAGAGCCGGGCCGCCCTGCCACAGCATTCGCCATTCTGAATATTTCAATGGGATTGCTGTCGCATCTGACGTAATGAAAACCACGTCCACAACTCCTATCACGTAATTTGAGGCTATCGAATGGACTTACCTGACAAAAAATGGGTGACCTACTGCCCCCACTGCGGTAACGATGCACCACAGGTTCTCGTGGGCAACTGCTCGAAAGTCGTTCCCAGAGACAGCTCCCACCATTACTTTCTTCTCCAATGTCAAACCTGTTCTGAGGTGCTTCTGTATCGGCAACTTGACTGGCGCCAACTGCACTCGATCGGTGCGATTGAACGATTTGAAACTGATGACTTCCAGCTCGTCTGGCCAAGACTAAGCGTGCTTGACGTCTGTGTGCCATTTTCTGTTCAGAAGATTTACTCAGAGGCTTCACGGATCAAGCTGCATTCACCAAACGGTTTTGCAGGTCTGATCCGGCGAGCCATGGAAGCGATCTGTAATGACAGGAACGCAGAAGGAAGAAATCTTGCTACGAAGCTGAAGAACCTCGCAGACAGAGGGGAAATCCCAACGACACTCTCAGAAATCTCAACGGTACTGAGAAAACTAGGGAACATTGGCGTCCATGAAGGGGAGGAAGATATCCCACAAGAATACGTGGTCGTAATCGATGACTTTTTTCGTGTCATTGTCGAATATGTCTACACCGCGAGGATCAAAGTTGAGGAGTTCAAGCAGCAACTGAATGCAGTCAATATCTCAAACTAGATCTATCAGCGATGCGCGAGGATGCCGCGCGCTCTTAAGATGCTCAGCGGACCTTGAACCTCCTCTTCAACAAAGTCTTCTCGTGCTATTACAAGACGGGGCACTTCAGTTTCTCGACGTGCTTCCAGCGTCGATTGCTGAATATTTCTGAAAGGGTAACACTGATTTGTGATGCTGAATCTGTCACTATTTAGTCCACAAAAACAAAGCGTAGATAATGACACAAGACGAGGAAACAAGCCGGGCAGTTGGTCGAAACGTTATGTCGTACGCCGATCCGCTAGAAACGAGAATGGAAGAGTACCGGAACGTTTTCCCAGACGGATGGGCCGCAATGTTCCTTGAGTCTGCAGGCCAGGCCGTAAAAATCGCTCCGTTGGCATTCAATCTCGTTGTTGACTGGCAATCAGCCGTTTACACCGCCGGGATGCCAATTGCAATTATCGACCATGTCAAGGGTTACCACGATGGGTTTTCGAAATCTGACGAGCCAAACACGGAAATGCTTCAGATTTTAGAGGGCCTGATTGCAAGACTGGCACGAGAGGTTCCAAATCTCAATGGAGACGCGGTACTGAAGCAAGAACTCGTGCAGATGATTATCAAGCTCGGAATCGAACAGCGTCAAATTGTTTCAGAAGTGCGAGTCGAATTTGACGTCGATCAAGCATGGAATCAATATTTGGGCAGTGATGTATACCGACTTGGACTCTGGGGATCTCAGAGAATTTGTTTCATAGCTATGTGGAATGCCTACGAGAATTTCCTGATACGGGTGTTGAAACGTGTCGGCAATCTGCAAAATCTGAGAGCGAACGAGCGGCCCTTTTTCAACTTACTCCAGAAAGAGTTTGAACGAAATATCGACTTGGAGTGCTGGGGATCTGACGATTTGAAGCTCGCAAGAGAAGTTAGAAACTCGCTCTCACATGCTGGCGGGGGACTAATAGATAAACTCGTCCCACTTTTGGAGAAGAGTTGCGTCTTTTCCGTCACGAACGAGCGCGTCAACGTTTATCCAGCCCAAGTCAAGTGGCTCTTGGGGATCTTGCAGACATCTGCAATGACGCTCATTGAACAGACGATCAAACTCCCAAGGTGCCACTGAACATAACTCAAATCTCGATTCTTTTTTCGCTGGCTTTGGCAATTTACCCTGTTTCCCATGTATTCCAGAGTATCCACTCCTTCAGGCAGTTTCGTCCTAGGTTGCCTTCCGTCTCAGTGTCGACATTCACGATGCCATACGAACCTTCGGTAGGAGTCGGAACGCTCTGCGCCGTATATAAAAATGAGATGACTTGGCACCTGCTCGGATCCGCGCAACGGAATCTTTTCGAGTTAACCTGTGGAATGATCGGGCCCACTTTCTGTGGAGACCAGCATTCCAGCAAGGCGTTGCACTCAGAGAAAAATTCAAGACTCTCGTTATTGAAGGAATCCCGCAAATGCCCCTATTCGTTGATATGAACGCCGAATTCCGAACTGAGCCGGTAGTGACTGAGAAGGCGAGGCACTTCGAGATTGTTGCCTACACCGGTGGGAAACTGCATGTCGACGGGTTTGACTATCCGATTGTGGTTGACCTGGAGGGGCTTGAAGCGGAGGGGGCAATCCCGATCGCGATCAAGCACGACTTAAGCGATGATATGATTCTGGGGCAAACCAACCCGGACGAGATTGTGAACGACGGGCAAACCCTGGTATTGGGCGGCGTCATCACTGCTGACCCGGAGCTGAGTCCTTCCGTCAAACGTGTGCTGGAAATGGCTGAGAATGGCCACAGCTGGCAAGCGTCGATCGGTGCGATCTTCGAAGAATCCGACCTGGTCGAGATCCTCCCCGGGGAAAGCATATTCGTCAACGGCCGGGATCAGGAGGGACCGTTCACATTGGCGACGAGATCTGTTCTTCGGGAAACGTCCGTTCTCGCCAATGGTGCCGACAAGAACACTTCATTCTTACTTACGGCAGAAGGAACGATTGACTTCCTAGCCGAATTGACCGGAGACGTAGACACCGCTTCGGATAAACTCGATGCCACCGAGGGGGAGATGCCCGACGAATCGGCTTTTGAGGAATGGTGTTCAACGGAACTGGGGATTGACCCAACCACTCTCAACGAGCGAGCCCGTGAAGTATTCTGGCAACAGTATGCAGTCGCGAAGATGTCTACGGAGCAGGGAATCCAGAGAAACCGGTTAGAAGCCCAAATAACAACGCGAAGGAAAATCCTCGCTGATGAGGAAATCCGCCTGCGAGACATCAAATGGATCTGTAAAAACGACCAAGCTCTGTCCGCAGCAGCGATTGAAGGGGGATGGACTCGCGAGAAGACTGAAAATGAGGTTTTGAACCGCCGTCTGCGTACGAGCAGCGAAGATCGCCAACCCTGAATTCACTCGGTATGGAGTCGTCGGAACTTCCTAGGATTTTCTTGCAGGAAACACGTCTGAAAAACGTTCGGGCACTGACAGTTCCTACGACGATTGAAATTTCCGTCACATTCGCAGCAAGGCATGCAAATCGACGTGTAGGCCCGGTGCTTCATTGGACGCCAGGTTGGTACTCTCGATCCGGTTCGCGCGGCATCGACACCCGTCGCTTGATCCATTCGTCATGGGACCAGCCGGCGCGGATCAACCGGCAAGTCTCGGCAATCTCCGCAGGGGTGGGCACATACTCTGGAATCATCGTGTTCCGCTTCTGGTGAGGTGTGACACCTTTCGCCTGCATCAGATTGTAACTCCTACTTTTGTGCTCGAATTCGGATGTATGCGACATGCAGTCGGACTCCCAAAACCCTTGGTGCAGGTTGCTCCTACGATCGGATTTGGTCGCGGGCAAATGTCGCCGCAAGATTTATGACGCAGCGCTCACTTCAGCAGACCCATTGGGATTTGGCCGTGAGAGTGCCGTAGAAATTGCAGCGAGCCCCTTCGGTGTAATCCTCACCTGGGCGCTCAGACTGTCGGTTCCATCTCGTTTAACGACCGGGGTTACCTTGTGCTCAAGAAAGCCTTGCTTGATTCGGCGTTCGTATCCGATCCAGCGGGAATTAGAGCGGCGGTAGATCCAGTTCTGGCTGCTCAGCCACGTGAAAAGAAAGCTCTGCGTTACACCCAGGGACTTGGCCGCGTCAGTCACGCAGAGAGATCCTTCGCTCATCGTGGCAATTCGGTCAAGTGCAGCGACTTTGGGAGCTTGCTGGCTCAATAGCCGACGCTGATCAATGATTTGATCACAAGTGCTCAAGATGATCGATCGCAGTTGAACCGGATCATTGAGCAGCTGAACCAGGTCAAGCGGTGCAGCCGATCGTGCGAGCCGTTCACACTCGATGAAATAGTCCCGCACGTCACAACCTCGATCGGTTCCCGACATCATGGCCAAGTGCTTGGCAGCATCGATTGTGAGGTGATACTCAACCCGAACCACTCCCCCTTTCGGGGGAGTGACGCTTTCTGTGACAAAGTGGCAATTCTCGATCAATTTTGCACGCTCAATTTGAGCTTTGATCCAGGTCGAAAAGTCCTTGCCGACCTGAAGGAAGGTATAGAGATCACGAGCCGAGACCGTGTCTGACGATCCCCAATTCGCAATCTCGCGCCGCTCGATCTTGATTAGCTTGTCCATAAATACTTCCCTTCCATAGCCCCGAAGATTTCTGCGGGTCCTTCCCAAGCCAACTGGGTCTGATACTGATCACACAGCAGTCGCGGTACTAGTTTTTATTTATTTGCGGTGTAGACTCGGGGGACCATAGGGGGCAATTGCGCCTACGCCGGTGTTTTTCCGTAAATTGCGATCAGGACTTCGGCGCCCGCAAGTTGCTCTCGCGTGCTGCCAGTCAGAGTCGCCGCAATTGCCGCCGATTTGATTTCTTCCAGCTTCGCTGCAGGTATGTCCCAGTCATTACGAATTGCTTGCAGCCACAACCGCAGCTCAGATCTGCTTGCTTTGGATGGTGCTTGGTCACTCATTTTTCGACTCCATGTTCCCGCAAGAGATGCGGCAAAATGATCCACTCGCAGCCGCAAGCGCAGAAGGAAGAAGCCCCCGGCCAATCGACGGGGGGCTGCTTCATGTTCAACGGACTTCAAGCAATCGATTCAGGAATAAGCCGCATTGCGCTCGCTTGGCTCTGCTCAGCCTGCAGTTCTGCCATCTCTGCAGAGATGTCTTTTTTTTGTTGCCGAAAGTTGGCAAGCTCAGAGTTGACTATGGCGATGGGAGATGAGTTATCCCGTTTTTGACCAAACTCATCAGTTTTCCCGTGTCTGCTTTCAAGACGTTCCAAATCTCCCTCTCGTTTTCTCAATTCTTCCCCGATCCGTTCCAATCGTTGGTTCAGCTCGGAAACGCGAGGCCCGCATCGATCAATAACCTGTTGGATAGCCGGATCCGTCGCAGATTTGCTGAGTTCAATTCGAGCTTGATCCCCTTGCCCTGCCACCAGACGCAGCTGACTCGATCTCTCATTTATCTCATTGATTGCGAGATTGAACTTTGCTTCAGCGGCTTGGAACTCTGCTAAGTGTGGGGCCTTCTCAGACTCGATGGAGTTGAGCTTCAACCTGGCTTCGGCACCCTTTCGGGCAATTTCGCTCCACTCTCGCCGTTTAGCGAGGAGTGCGACCGACTCCCGCAGATCCTCAATCGTTTTACCGAGCCGCTGAAGTGCCTCGATCACCTCATCCTCGGGAGGCTCATTCCCGTCGCAAATGTCAATCACCAACTGCCGCCAGGTCATAGTCTTCTTTTCAGAGGCCAAGCGGCTCTTGGTGACCAGTCTTTCAAAAAAGCCAAGCATGTGTTCCCTTTCCGGAAACGGGGGTGTATGGGTTCACGTCGACGCTACAGCAGCGAGATCGGTAGCCCACATTTTCAAAAAGTCTTTTGGACAGCGAGACGAGAGAATCTGCCGGATCGGTTCGTCCCGCCGGGAATCGATTTCGTCCTGCAAGGCTGCCAGATACGTTGCGATCGGTGTGCGGTACCCGTATCCCTTCCAGTCCCCAAGATAGGACAACGGGATTTCCCAGCCTCGGCAGTACATGCGTTCCTGCAAGTGAAGAATGGCCCGCAGAAACTGAAGGCCATGAGTAGCCCAGGCCGGCTTACCTGAGTATGCAGGCCACTTATCTGGATGCAGTCGCAACGTCTCAGACAGGCTGATGCCAGTCTGAACTTTGGTTTCAGGTGGACTGTCTGGATTGCGAAGCATCGAAGGCGAGCTTAATAGATGGGCCATCTCGTGAATCGCACGGCACGTTAGAACCACGTGCCTGTAATCACTCCGGTCGGCAGCCAGCAGGACGGTCGGCCCAATCCCGTTTCGGCGGTATTCCGGGATACAATGCCAGAGCATCCAACCGAGTTCCGGACAGCTCAATCCCCCGATGTCGGGATGAACCTCGTATTCGGTTTCGTCGAGCAGGACGATATACGCGGTTGCAGCCCCTTCAGCGGCGAGATCCGATTGAAGGATTCTCGAAAGGTGGTATTCGAGCCGATCGCAGAGGTCCCTTGATGCCGACAGCAGCCAGGGCCGTTTCAGTCCATTCGATCTAACGGTCTTCGACATTGTCGATCTTTCAGTAAGGTGGTTCGAAGTATTCAAGCCTCGGTGAATCGCTGAGTCAGCAGCGACAAGCGGAACTGCCTGCAGCATCGTCAAGAACAACGATCCCGGCCGCAGAGGCCTCACTCGTCACGATTGACGAGGCTCGAGACATTCGGAGACCCAATCGATTTGATGAAGTGCGCTCGAGGTTCATCGGTTGGCCGTCTCCCACGGATCGGAAGGGAAGTCACTGTCAGGGACCCACTCTTCGAGGCGCTGACGAGCGGCATTGATTCGAAGTTGGATGATCGGAGTAGCAATTCCCCGGCTACGATTCTTCACCTGGTAGATGCGGTATTCGTCAGGACGCTCGTAGTCCGACTGAATCATCACAGGCCAGTAAGGGAACAAGATCACGTCCGCATCCTGTTCGAGTTGCCCGCTTCCCTGCAGATCGCTCATCGTCGGCGTGGCGTCTGCCCGGGAGGTGATTTGACGGTTCAGCTGCGCGAGCAACAGCACGATGATGTCATGCTTTCTCGCAAGTGATTTTGAGCGAATCGAAACCTCAGTGATTTGTTCGTAACGGGTCTTTGCATCCGCCACTTTGATCAACTGGGCGTAGTCGATGGCCACGATCTTCGTTGCGTACTTCTGGACACTCTCAGCCACAGCACGCTCTACAGCATCCATCGTCCCGCAGAACTCGGAAACCGCGATGGGAGCCCGGTGGCGATAGTGCTCGCTGACTTCCCACCGTAGCCGATTGAGGTCTGTTCCCCACTCTGATTTCGGTGTCGTCATGATCCCCTGCAGCGCCCTCTGCGCGAGCATGTCGCGGCTCATTTCTTCAGAAACGATCAGCCCGGGGAAACCGTGACTCGCGGCCGCGTCGATCCAATTGCAAGCCACCATGGATTTCCCATGGGAGGGACGGCCCCCAATGACGACCATTTCTCCCGCGGCCACCCCGCCAATGGCCCTGTCGATGGCGGGGATCCCGATATGAAACGTTTCTCCCGTCCCGGTCTCGAGACGGTCGCAATACTCCGCCACGGCGTCTGGCATCAGAACCGTTCTTCGCCGTCGCTCCTTCGGAAAGGGTGTGGAGAGTGTCGCGATTCTGGACCGGATCCCATCGAGATCCGTTTCGAATAACGCGAGTCTCTTCAATTCGTCCAGGTCCGAAATCAGCTTCTGATAGGCTGCCCGGGCAACGACAATCCGGGACCATTCTTCAGCATGGTCTTCAACATAACCCTGAGCTTCTTCGAGCAGACCGAAAAGATAGATCGCTCCGTCAGGTAGCTCTGAGAGCATCCCCAGCTGTGACACTCTTTCGAGGACAGTGACCGCATCAACAGGGATGTCTTCCGAATGAAGCTCCTCCATCGCCTTCCAGATGGCGCGGTGAGCGGGATGAACCAGCTGGGTTCCGTCGAATTCTCCAACTCGAACGATGTAGCGGGAGTGATTCAGCAACAGTGTTGCGATCAACCATTTCTCTGCCTGATCAGCTTTGACTCGCCCAGCGTAGGACGCCGGTTCAGCTTGTTGTGTCGTCATCGAATGATGTGTCCAAGTGAGTTAACTTTTGTCTCGTGGATCTTTGGAACGCGGGGGACCTTCAGTGTCCGGTCTGAATAACGCATGGCTGGACCGTCGCGCTGACGGTCGCGACTCGACCAATTGCGGAATGCGGCTTTCCAGTCCCGCATGGGATTCTTGCCAACCTTCCAGCCGTTCGACTCGTAAAAGTCCACGAACGACTGGGCATCGACTTCGGAACCGATCTGGCGGCAGTAGTCCTGAATTTCGGCCACGGTCGGCTTTTGGAACCGCGTGGCTTTCGGACTTGGTGCAGGTTCGGTTTGTTGGTTTATCTCACCAGGTGACGAACAGACCGCTTGCGGTCCCCTATATGTATTATCCATTCCATTAGACTCCATTCCGTCGCGAGGCGTCGTCGATTGCTCGACGAGCCCTCGACGAACGCTCGTCGAATTCGGAGCGTCAGGACGTGGATATTTGATGGTGGGGCGATCTACCTTTTGATGACGATCCCAGCCTGAAACATGCCAGTATCGCTCGTTTCCAGCTTCGAATTCCTCAAGCAGTCCGTTGGATATGAGTTCCCGGACCATGCCCTGAATCTCATCGTCGGTCACGGTATCGCCTGGGAAAACCTCCATCTTGAGACGCTTGACGCTCGCGGGGTGGACTCCCCCATCGTCGCAGAAGCACCACAAGCCGACGAACAGTAGTCGAGCACTCGTCGAGCACTCGACGATTTGTTCCGAAGTGAAGAATTCTGGCTTGATCGTGCGAATGCGTGCCATGTTGATTAGCCCCTCCGAAGGCCAAGAATTACGGGATGTGTTGAGAGAATTCTTCCGATTTGCATGGGTCCCCTTGAGAAGTGGGCTTCGTCGTCGCGATGCAGAATGTTCCCCTGATCGTCGATCCCGAGCCTTTTGCGGTGAAAAGCCATCGCTGCGCGCAGCATCCCCCTGACATCGTGGGGAACGGCACTTGAATCGCCCTGGGCCTGAATTAGAGCGCGAGCAGGTGAGGGAACGGGGGAGACTGGACGTGGTCGCGATATTCCCCGAAGCGTTCGGGTTGATTGTTTGACATCCATCGGCATAATGACGCGTGTCCTTTCAAAAGTGTGGTTTTTGACTGGGCGTGCCACGGGTTGCAGCCCGTGGTTTTTCGTTTAACGTGATTCGCGGCTCATTTCTTCCGAGATGATCAGGCCGGGGAACCCATGGCTCGCGGAAGCGTCAATCCAGTTGCAGGCAACCATGGACTTGCCGTGCGACGGTCGCCCGCCGATGACGATCATTTCCCCCATGGCAACCTCGCCGATCGCTCCGGGGGCTGGACCTGCAGCAAGTGAGGCACAGGCCGCCATCAACAAGGCGTCCGAATTGCGCGGGGAGTTCTGTGGCGAAGTGAAGTCGCAGAGGGGTCGTTGTGATGCGAGTGACATCAAATGAAACTCCGTTAGTGAATTGCGGAACTGGAATCTGATCTCAATCGACGGTTCCGCTTCCGTCCTGGGCCACCAAAAACTCTTGACCGGACGTTCGCCAGGTGACGGCGTAGAGCTTTTATTCAGAACCACGCCCGCTTAGCAGCGGACGGCTTTTTGAGAAGCTTGCGTTTGGTGGATCCGGCATTCGGTGACTGAATCGAGAGTCGAGAGAGCTCGAATGCCTCAAGGTCCTCTGGGCGAATTCGCCAACTCGGTCGACGGGCATTTCTATCGCGAGTTACGTTGATTGCCTTAAGCTCTTTGTTCGCGATGAACCTGGAAACAGCATCTCTGTCGACGCCGAGACGCGCTGCTACCTCGTCAATGGTGAGTACTGGCGTCAGCATGTCCCCACCTCCTTCGTTGAGGAGCGGGCAATGTCAAATGCCTCTAAATCTGCCGGGTTCACCTTCCATCGTGGCAGGCGACCATTCTGGGCAGCGTAATTCACTGCTCTAAGTTCACCTGAATGAATCCAAGCCAAGACCTTGGAGACGTTTACCCCACGGCTTTTTGCGATAGCGCTCGGTGAAAGATAAACAGCTAACGCAGGTTGGCGAATCGCGGTTGCCATAACCAAAACTCCGAATGTGACCAAACCGAACTGGTCGCCATTCTTTATTTCTTGGCTTGGCGTAGCCACGGCCTATTTTTGGCGTGACTACGGATGGTTTCTGCCGCGACTGCGTCAAACCCACTTAGAGCCCTTGGTTTTGTGGGTGTCGATCCTCTTTTGGATCTCTTCCGGCATGGATCTGATGATGCGATCTGGTCGGTTGTCCCCCGGAACCAGATTGTCGTAATCACCTTTTGTCATGCGCTCCGACGAATTGATCAAGCAATCCAGATATTCGGCCTGCTCGGGTGTCAGGGGGATGGGAACCTTGTCGAGCACAATATGAGGCCGATCACCCTTCACGACTGTCGGTCGAGGAGATTCTTTCCGTCGATCTGGCTCATTGTCTCCAGCCCTTTTTTCGCCTTCATATACTCCGATCTCAGTCGGAACTACATCACCATCACTCGTATCACGATTACCAAAACGAACTCCGCCCTCAGATTCAATCAATCGGAAAAATTCGGGTTTTCGTTCGGAACTGATGGCCAACCAATCGCAAGAAATAGTGCCGCGGCTGGTCAGGTGATCGCTGTCAATAGTTGCGATCGTAGATTTCACACCCCTATTCCATCCGTCACGCGGGCCCGCTACGGCAATGCGATCAAGTAACGTAATTCTTTCTACGTCGATGTTTGCGGATAAGCGAGTCCATTCAGAGTAGTTCGCTAAGCATGTGAGATTGTCAACGCGTTTTGATAATGACTCGAAATTGTCATTGATGTACTCAAGAATTCCGTTCGGCCAGTTGGGGAAGTCTCTCGGCTTATCCGGAAACACTATGTTCCAACAAACGTGCAAGAGTGCTGCTCCGCATGCATTTGCGGTGGTCTGTATAATCTCAAGTTCAGGGTTGTCTGCCCACGGTTTGACGACCACAGGAGTGTGTTGCAATCCATTGAGTTTCACGATCTCGTCTGACCACGGCTGAAGCCATCCATCGGCCAAATCTATCAAATATGCGTTGGCGCCGGCCGTTGGGCCAAAACATATCAGATAGCTCATAACACGACGCTTCCAGACACCTTCAAAAACAAGTCGGAAGAATTGGGCATTATGTCTTGAGATATACTCAAAATTATCGAGCGATGCTTCACTCACTTGCCACCCGTTTCGTTGGTGACGTTTCAGAAATACAAAGCGAGGCGCAGGGACTGAAACAGGTCCTCTTCCCCTGCCGGGTAGCGCCTCGCTTGTTCGATCATACGGCTATTGAGTAATGTTCACGGACGTCGACCACACCCAACGTCGCACGTGATTCGCGACTGCTTTCAAACGCTCGTCATCGATTCGCTGTCGATAGACTGCCGCCATGTCATCTGAGTCAGGAGCGTGTCCCATGATTGAATCTACAGCAATTTGATCCCGCGAGTCTCCTCCGACAGTTTCGAACGTACGACGCAGGCTGTAGAAGTTTCGGCGATTCCCGCCCAAATCCAACTTGACCAAGAGTTTGGAAAATGCCCCTCCAACTGCATCGCATACGGCCCCACTCTCACCCAAACGAACGAATGGAGCGCCGTACTTTGTGATGAACACCAAATCAGAGCACTCAGGGCTCTTTGGATCCGGTCGCTGAATAAACCACTCGCGAAGCGCGGCCACAGTCTCCGGCCATAAAAAACATCGTCGTTCAATGTGGGTTTTGGGTCTGGGATACTTTAACCAACATGTTTCCAAGTTAAGAGCCGATCGGGGAAGCGTCGAACAATCCGTTTGACCGAATCCGCAGTTGATCCCCAGAAGAATCATAGATTTCAATGGTTGCTTTGCAGCGTCGATAACTCTTTTCAGTTCCGCTGCTTCGAACATCTTCGGCGGTAGCTTGTTCCTCTCGGCCCGCAATGACGCCCTGTCTGGAAGGTCAAAGTTTTGACCGAATTTCAGAGGTGCCTCGATAAGATCCTGGTCGGACGCAAACTTGAAAAGAATGCGAGCCAGGCGAATTCGATTGGCGAGGGTGACTTTCCCAACTTGCCCCTTGGCTCCCATGGCAAGTTTCGCTCGCACCTGGTCGAAGTCTTTCGGCTTCAAATTTTCGACAACCCGATTTTTTCCGAGAATCGCGGTGATACGTTTGCACGAATTCAAATAGTCAAAGTGCATCCGCCGCGACAGTTCGCCACTTTGAACGAGCAATTCCTTCGAATCGAGAAATTCAGTGCAGAGATCCATCAATGTCAACTGTTCGTCGGTTGCCATCGGTAATGGCTCCCGGCCCGCTTGCAGATCGTCCACTTGATGACGATACTTGTCCAAAGCGGCAGTGGGATCGGCCCAACCGCCGAAGTGATGGAGCTTGCCTTTGATCTTCTTGCACCACGTGCCGTTCGGATGTGCCGTAAGGGGGAAATCCTTGTACGGCTTTTCGGGCTTGACCGCTCGCATCGCTCGCCCCGTGGTTGTCGGAGGGTTCTCGAAATTGAATAAACGCGTTCTCGGTTGTCGAATTCGGTTGTCGAATGCTAAACTTGCGTTTGTTCAATGTCAACAAGCCCCAATCAAACAGGACTTGCGCCCGTAGCTCAGCTGGATAGAGCAACGGATTTCTAATCCGTCGGTCGGGGGTTCGAATCCCTCCGGGCGTATTTTCATCAATAGTCATCAAGCGTTGGCGAGGTTCCTCAAGAACCATGTTTTCTTGGGGAGTTACTTCTTTCTCACTTGCTCGCGCCACGCTCCACGTTTCATCACGCGCTATCAACTCGGACGCCTTTTTGTCACTGGTTGGTGCCAAATTAGGGCCAGTGGGAGGGCCAGTGGAATCGCCTGCAACTTCAATCGCGACAATGCTTCCCGACGACGGACGCGGGAGCATGAGTTTCTCAGTTGGGGCCAGCGCCGGCAGATTCTTCACCGCAGCATTCAAATCAACCAACCGAGTATGGCTGTATCGGTCCATCGTCAACGTGATTGTCGAATGTCGAGCCAACTGCTGGGCAACCTTGGGATGAACGCCTGACGACGCGAGCAACGTAATAAACGAGTGGCGCAAGGCGTGGAAATCTGCCTTCTTGCCCGTTGATGATTCGGGTTTGAGAAAATCACTCTTCGTTCGCTCTTCGAGCTTGTCGGGAATGTTTTCGACTTCCTTGAGCCATGATGCTCGGGCTTCGGCCAAATCCTTGCGAAACATCACAGCGGCCTTCTCCGGCCATGTTCCAGGCCAGAGAAACTGATCGGCATATTTGTCTTCGCGGGCTGTCGGCTGCCGCTGGCGTGTATTCATCCACGCGGACAGTCGACTGACGACGACGCCGTGCAACGGCAATTCGGCCCCCCGCCCTGACTTGTCGTTTGCGGCGTCCACTTTGACAATCGGCGGATCGGCCGCGAAGTAGAAAGCTGAAAACTTAAGCGTGGCCAGTTCATTCGCCCTGAGCCCCGTCATCGTTGCGAGCAGGTAAAGTGCGGCTCGATCCGGTCCGGTCAGGCCACGAAATGTTGACTTACTTGTCTCGGTCACAGCAATCAAGCGAGTGAGTTCTTCTGGATCGAGCGCCCGACGTTCGACTCGAACATCAACTTTGGCATTCAGGCGAGAAAGATGGGCGAAAAGATTGCGTTCCAAACGTTGCGACTTTACGAGCCAGTTCCCGAATGATTTCACTGCGACAATGTGATGATTGCTGGTCGCCATGCCGAAACGCTTTTTCGTGTCTGGGTCGTTACGGCGAGCCATCAGCCAATTAGAAACCTTGTCAGCATCCAATTGTCCCATAAGACGGAAATGACATCCCGCGAATACAGCTTGGATACGAGCAACGGTCAAAGAAACATGGTCTGGAGTGTTTCCCTTCGATTCGAGGTGCAGCTGAAAATCAGCGACATGTTCCTTCAATGGTCGTTTGCGGTGATCTTCGAACGGGTCGATGATACCGACCTTGCCGAGTTCCGCCTGGCGGACCCGATCAGCGAGCATTTGTTCAGCGGCGGTTTTGTTTGTCGAGAGCGGGACGCGTTGGGAGTTCCCATCAGCATCATTGTATTTTCCGTACCATTTCGCGGTTTTGCGCCGAGTCTTCTTCCCCGTCTGGGGGTCTGTAACCGTGTAGGTACGTTTGAACAGAGAAGCCATAGGCTAAGTTCCTTCGAGGAGAATCGCCGAGACGCCTAAGATTGCTTTTCAAGCAGACGACAAGCGCCTGTAGCGACCCAAGTTTGAGTAATGTTACCGATGCCCGGCAAGACGGTTGGTTTGCACCGAGTCTTAATGTTGAAAATAAAGCATCAGTTTCCCGGCCGTGTCAGCGGTCTTGCGCCATCAAAGCTTCGAAAGCCTTTCGATCAGGACACCCTTGAGAGATCCAAGCCTCCAGATCGGTTCGCCGCCAGACAACACGACCGCCAAGTTTGATCGATTTTGGTGTTTTGCCAGACGCGTTCAAACGATCCCAGCTGGCCGATGACACCCCACACAATCGAGCGGCTCCGAGCCGGCCAACCAGCAATGGTACGTCGATCGGTTGTGCGTTTGAGAATGTCTCCGCAGACATCGCAAAGTCCTCTTTTGAAATTCCATCTTCCATTTTTGCCTCATCGACAGCCAATGAGGTCGGATATCGGTAACCGCCGTGCCATCTGGCTCGGTTTGCAAATCAAGCGCAATGTTCCAGGTCCATCTGCCGGATGACATCTTTGGACGCGAAGATCAGTTTACTTTTGGCCGCTTCAACGTATCGGAATCCTGATGTCCGATACGGCTTTTGCGAATCGCCACTAACTCGTCGAACAGGGTTCGTTCGGTGGGCCAGGAGCGTCCGAATTTTGCTTCGACGCGAGGCTGCATTTCTGGGAAGACTTCTTTGACAGCTTCGATCATCAACGCTCTTACCCTCTCGACGACAGCCTCCCGTTTTTCAATCGGATATTCGATAAGGATGCTGTCATGGCGTGGCAACAACACCCAGACATCAGTACCCCGAAATTCGCGATCCACCTTCAACAACGCCTTTTTGAAGATCACCATGGCACTGCTTTGGATTGGGTGGTTTCGCAGGGCATTTCGATCACGGTTGTTGTAATCGTGAAGAAAACGCTTAAATCCCGAGACTGAAGTCGCGTAACCTCGGCTGATACTGTGTTCGATCCCTAACTGCGCCCCTCGGCGAGCCTTCGGAAAAGACTCAAACAACCGCTCAAGATGTGACGCTGCTTCCTCAACGCTGCATTTCAAACGATGTGCTAATCCCACCGCACCCATTCCGTACAAGAGGCCGAGCAGGATTACCTTTGTTTTTTTACGCAGGCCAGCATGTTTCACCTTAAACTCAGATGCGGAGATTCTGCAGTCTTCTTTAGACAGAATGTTTGCGAACAGTTCTTGCGCGACGGCAGAATACGCGTCGTCTCGGTTGTAAAGCGCGAGCAGATTGTCGTCACCCCACCAAGCCGCTCCCACGCCGATTTCAATCTGGCAGAAATCTAATTCGGCCTGCTCTCGACTATCGGGTGATGCTATGATTGGACGCAGCACGGCAGGCAACCCGATCAAATTGGGTCGTCGAGAGGCCATTCGACCGCTCGCAGATTCGATCTGATCCAGCTTGCAACGGATCCGCCCGTCGACCCCTTGAAGCCGTTTCAACTGAGTCAGAAAGTAGATCATCCGGCGAAAATCGCGATGCTTCCGAAACAATCGGCAAGCCGGGTGTGTTTCGGCGTCTTCCGCACGCTGAAGAACTTCCTTTTTCGTTGTGAGTTTGGTCCCCTCACGAAAGTGCTCCACAAGCCCTTCTGATTCCATTTTCGATAGGAACGAAGCGCTCGACCCAGGCTCGACACCAAAGTCGTGAAGACGCACTTCATATTCAGAAACCAGTTCCCCTAGCGGTTTCGTATGTTCTTCGACCGCAGAAAGGTCGAGTGGGATGCCTCGAAGCTCCATGCGAGCAACAGCTCCAGCCATGGGATACTCCACGCTGATCAAATGGCGCTGAAGATCTTGGCGGACAATGTCAGATTGCTGAGCAAGATGAAGCTTGACTGCAAATTCGGCATCTGCGGACGCGTATTCGACCATGTCACTGGTCAACTCGCCCTGTGGACCGAGTTCGAGGAATTTCTTTCGCAATTGGTCTTTGCTATTGGAATACGGATGGCGGAGACCGTACCGCTGACATTGACCGATCAGACTCCGTGCATGTGCCAGTCTCTCTTTTTGCTTTTCGGCACCTGGCTGCTTATCGCTCGTCGCCGAGTTCTTTCGAAAATGAAACTCCCCGCTTGTCAAGCATGCTGCGGCCAGGAACGTGTCGGTTAAGCGATCTTCGGTCGGGCGAATACCACAAGCCCAGAGACAATGGAATTCAGCGCATGCAGAATGTGCGACCCAAGACACCGGCAAGTCGAGCAGGCGTTGCAAATGTGGATACACGGCCGAAATTCGAAGATCGAAAACAGCTCGAACGAGAGCCCCCACTTGGCAAGAATCCAACTGGGGGCCTGCGTTCAACAATACGGCCACGGAGCAAACCAGAGGTACGATTCGGCTGGGGTCGGTGTATTCCTTCCCAGACACGAGAATCTCCGGATGGCTAAAGCGAAATTCCGTATCGATTCCGATCATCGTGACCGGCTGACTTTCCAATTGATCCACCAAGTCGGCCGCGTCGGTGCCAGTGTGGATGATATGAATATCGCTAGTGAGGCAAGAGACCGAGACCGGCAAACGCTCCAGACGTGTCATACGCGCCCGCCGATCCAGTTCTGCCTCCACCAGCTTGTCGAAGCCAGGTATCAAAATACTCGTCGTCTTCATTGCAATACCGCATCAACTGACTGAGCATCAAGCTCGGTTTGACTTGTGTCTAACGATTGGTCTCGTCCGTACGCACGGCCGCAGGGTCGTTTTGAACCGTTTTGCTGCCGTCGTGTTCGGCAGAGTCCAGTTGCTGATCGCCTGCAATCGGAAGAGATCCAACAGCAGCAACCTCAGGGAGCT
This sequence comes from Schlesneria sphaerica, assembly GCF_044336245.1. Classification (NCBI taxonomy): domain Bacteria; kingdom Pseudomonadati; phylum Planctomycetota; class Planctomycetia; order Planctomycetales; family Planctomycetaceae; genus Schlesneria; species Schlesneria sphaerica. Next base: position 773,869 of record NZ_CP172346.1, read on the forward strand.
GCCGGATCTCATCGAGGGTGAGCGACGTAAAGCAGTTGTGAAGCTGGATCTCCCCTTTGGAGAGCCGTTCAGCGAAGCGTTGGCACGCGACCGGGCCGCGGTCAGTATCTGCGTTAGGAGTGAGGGGGGTGACGGAGATTTCTCCGCTACCCGAACTCGTGATCTTCACCACCCTGTTTGCCAAGTCCTTCTCATAAGAGCGAAGGAAGTCAACAACGCGGTCGCGGGGGCCATCTACGGTCATCTGGAGAATCAGAACTTCAACCCTGCGGCTCTTCAGATTGAAGATCGGGATGAGCGTGTGTTTCGTGGAACGCTCGCCTGCGGCACACGCTGGACAGCCATTGCCTAGGCAAACATACCGGCGATTTTCTGATTTCGTGAAGTGCGTTTGCGACACCTCGCATTCCAGCGTAAAGATCGATGCGAACAAAACACCAGGGTTCCACACCGACGTGGAGGCCAAGAGGCCCGTATCAGCACCCGTTTCGCGGGCCATCAGAATATTGGTCACTTGTGTGATCCTTTCAAAGTGACGTGAAAAATGTACCTCGCGCACCTATTGCACCAGGTGGTTTCTACTTTTCTTCGTTCCAAAGCTCTGTAAATAAGAAAAGGTCGAAACTAGGTGGTGCTCGTGGTACGGCTCGATGGTATTTGGTCATTATTGTCTCTCCTGCAAGATGTTCCGACGATGAATAACGGCACCATCGGAGATGGGTGTTGTTTGTGCCGGGTGTGGTGCGTCGTTGAGCGAGATGTCGCAAAAGCACCGAGGGCCGCCGCGACCTTCACGCCGTGGACGGACTGGTTGGGCGACGATCAATTCGACTGACCGATAAAACTCGGAGCGATTGATCTGTCGGAACTTATTCGTATGTGTCCATTCGCAATAGACGTTAAAAAGGTGTTGGCGATTACAGAGCCCCCCCCGCACCAAGAGACATTTTTCTTCAATGAATTGGGCGATCGGATTTGAGGCGAGGCGGCTTTTGGCGATCTGAGCAGTACTACTTTGGCAACAAGTAAAGCGTTGATTCCTGAGCAACCGCGCCAGGCCCAGTACCGCCCAGGCCAGAATCCCCGGCGACTCTTCCATGAGTTCGTTAAACAAATTGCGATTTCGGTCGGCTTCAGGAACGACGTGGGGGCATGGGATTGGGCACAAGCGACGCCAGATACCGCCCGATTCGTCCCGCAACACTGGAAACTCGTTCGTGCCCATCACGAATTTCGCCGTCAGAGGAATCGATTGTGGTGGGTGATATTTCCGCTCGACCGTGACCCTTTCGCCCGACACCAAAGCTTTCAGCAAAGTGGTATCGATCTTCTTTTCAAATGACTCTTCAGTCACGACGTTGGCAAGTTTGCCGTCGATTTCACCAAGGGAGAATCGATCGCTCAGCTTATACAACGGAAAGCTAGCCACATTGTTCGAGCCAACTAGGGCGATCAAAGTCTTCAGGATCAAGCTCTTTCCAGAATTCGACGGCCCGAACAAGACGAAAAACGTCTCGAACTCACATGTCGGCCAGAGAGCGTAGCCAAACATTTCTGCCAGGAGATCGATGCATGCGTGATCAGAGGCGAATGTTCGTTGCAAGAAGCTCTGCCATTTCGGACACGATGCAGTGAAGTCCGGAGTCACAGCCAGTTGAACGCGCGACCAGAAATCCGAGGTTTGTGGTAACAGTCTTTCGTGAACAGGAACGAAGTCCGAGAGTTTCAGAATCCCAGCGGGTACACAGATGCACGGACCATGCTCGCGTCGCGCTGATTCTTCGATAAACGTATTCCAGGGAACGTGAGAGACATCTCGAAGTCCAGACTTGATGAACGCGAGGACGGCGCTCAGCAGCCATGGCGCAGGTTCCGTTCGACCGTCGCCAAGCAGCTGTGGATTCCGTTCAATGTGCGCCGCGACGGCTCGAACACATTCTTCGGGACTCACGAGCGCATAAATTCCATTTCGCCACGTGTAGATTTCATCACGGTAAAGAACTGCGGAGCGGATCCAATCCACTTCGAGTCGCATTGACATCGCGATGTTGGTCGTAACTGTCATTGTCGTCCCTGCATCTCGAGCTGAATATTGCAATCCAGCTTCGGATCATCCCGGTCACCGTGACCGTCGATTGATGGTCGTAACAATTTCCAGGGTCGTACAGAAAACGACAAATTGCAATTAGGAGGGCGCTTCAAAAGTTCAAGGATCGGGTGAGTTTCAGGTGAGTATAAGGTGAGTTTTCGACACGTATGTCATCATTCGTTGGACAATGGGGCACGGCGATACACAGTTCCACTGCAAATGCGCGTCTGGCGAACGGGGGAGATCGTGGTTCGCTTGCACCCGTGAATTCAGGCCTTAAGCCGGCACAGATTATTTTCTGGACGTGTTTGATCGCTTAATTGGCTTCTTTACGTTTTTATCTGCTTTCGGAAGATCAACCAGTTGGCGCACAGGGTTTTCGGATTTTCGGATAGCTTTGATTTTCAGTTGGATCGGGTCCAACTTGGATTTGTTAAACTTGCTGATGAACGCATTGATTGTGTTTTTGCCTTGTTCTTGTGCCGATTTAGTTATCCCTGCCCAAGCTTCGTCGAGGTCCTTTTTTGTGACCTTGTGATCATCAGCGTCAAAGAACAATTTGAGTAATTTGAACTCTGCTTCCGTCAGGTCCACTTGCATTCTGCGCCCACCAACGGTCCTCACAACTGGTACGCTAAAGTCGGTTCCGAATTCAATTCCCGCAATCCGTTTGACTGAGGCCTGGTTCCCGGCGCGGTGATGGGTGTCGTCTATCGATAAAAATAGTTGGGTTATCCGGGTCTCAATTACCGCCCAAAGTGAATAACGCTCCAGAATCCCTTCGATCCCGTTCTCTCTCACGAGGTTCACTTGGTCGGCTGGTAAAAACGTTTCGAGCGAAAAGCCTGTTGCATCAAGGTGGGCTTCGAGATCATGAGGGGCCATGAAGCGCCACTGACTTGAACGTAGAGACGCTTGTATTAATTCTCGCTCTGTAGGGTCCGGATTCGTGGTTTGTGGAAACGGTTCGAATTGACTGTACCCGAGAGTAACCCCCAGGGAAAAATAAGTCTTGAACGGTTCAGTTCCCGAGCACTTCAGATCGTTCCATAGCGCAAGAAGATGATTGAGAATGGTGTTGAAAAATCTTTCGAGACCGGCGAATTCAATCAACTCTGTCGCATGATCTAGCTCGTCCCTGATCGAGTCGATTGTTGACTGAATTCTTTGGGAAATATGTGGCTCCAGGGCCGCCGTCGCCATAATCGAAGGCAGTCTATCAATGCCAATTCGCAGGGGAGTGAACCGAGAAGTGGCGTTGGCGAGGATCTCCAGATCAGTGCCTTTAGTGACCGCAAAAAAGTTTCCAAGTACGAAACCAGTGCGTATCGCACCAACGTCCGACGCTTTTAAAACCTGTCCCATTTTGTTGCGTCATCCAATCGCAGAGCCGATTTCAAAACGGCCACAGATTACGGCACGTAGTAACCAGTGTCACGCCATCAGAAACGTGGTACAGCGATTTGAGCATCTCGCGCACAACTCTTCACTTGTGCGCGGGCACGCTCTTCGATAACGCTATTTCAAAGCTGGCGAAACTCTTCATCTCCGCCCGCCAGCACAAAAAGTCAGCAGATCCCATAGTGAAGGACTGATCGATGGTCACACTCTATCATCTGAACCACGGCTGCAAGGATTGCACCACTGGGTATATCTTTGACTTGCTACCAATCAAAATTGCAGACGGGGCGGAACACGCAGAAGCCTACGAAGAATGGAGGCGTGCGTTCCCCTCGGGGTTGTCTGTCTTCGGGTATCGGCACATGACACCCGAACAACCGTTTGGAGAGGTGCCGCAGCCGAAGCTCCGTCTCGAATGGGAATGCGAGAAAGTTCGACTGAAATACTTTCCGCACATACTATCTCGTTACCAAGCATTCTTTGGCGTCGCTACCCTCAAGGAAGCGCTCGCCTTCCGACAAGCAACACTGATGGAGAGCGGGCTTACTGGCTCGATTTGGGAAGTGGAGGCGGAAAGCATTTCTCACCGCGGAGACATGCGGTTGTTGACGTACACGAATTATTCCCAAGCAAACCTTCTAGCCTACTGGGAAGGTAAGGCACTTGACGGCGGAGAGCCGATTTGGGAATGCATGATTAAGCCGCCAGTGACTATGATCAAGTGTGTTGTTCAAGATGATACGACCGTCGCATAGTCCGCCTCGTTATGCGCGAGGCTGTCAGAGAATAATGATGTCATGGTGTCGACATAAATAATTCGAAATTCACGCACTGACACGCTGTGCGCTAAATTCTTGGGTTTGTGGCGTCATACCTTATTAGAGATCACTTAGCCATCGGCATTCAGTGGTCTCGTTCGGCTCGTCATCATCTGGGCCGCAATTTTGGATCGCGTCCGATCGTCTCAACGACCGGAAAGTCGCGTTCTATTCCAACTTTTTATTGAAGGAGACCGCCGTGTCGCATTTGGTTTCAATTCAAGCGCAAGTACGTGATCCGGCTGCTGTGATCGCTGCCTGTACTCGGCTCAAGCTCTCTGCGCCGATCAACTGTACCGTGCGGCTTTTTTCCGCCCAGGAGACCGGCCTCGCAGTCCAGTTGCCTGGCTGGAAATATCCGGTCGTCTGCCAGACCGAATCCGGAGAGCTGAAATACGATGATTTTGGGGGCCGCTGGGGTGACCGCGGAGAACTTGATCGGTTCCTTCAAGCGTACGCTGTTGAAAAGGCCAAAATCGAGGCGCGTCGGCAAGGGCATTCCGTTACCGAGCAACAACTCGCGGATGGCTCGATCCGTGTTCAGATCGCCGTCGCTGGTTAAATGACCATCCAGGCACATCACGGGGAAATCATATGACCCAACCACGTCGGCGCGTCATTCGTCCAGTGAGTCCCGCGACCGCCCCCGCATCGACACGTTTACCACGATTACAAGCACAACTGGCACGTCAACAGGCGGCACTCGTGGCCTGGACCACGAAACTCAAACGCGCGCTTCACTCCTTTGAAAAACATCAGCGCAAGATCACTGCCATCCAACGGCAGATCCGCAATCTGGAGCAATTCTAATGAGCCAAATCATCGAAATCACGGTTTCGCCGAAAGGCGAGACAACCCTACAGACCAAGGGTTTCACAGGCGAGAGCTGCCGACAGGCCAGCCGCCAGCTTGAAGCCGCTCTCGGACTGCGACTCACCGAGCGACTGACGAGCGAATGCCACTCAGCCGTCGAGTACCAATCGACCGTCCGTCAGTAATCGAACTCGCCAGTCAGAGTTCTCCGACGCAGGCCCCGCCCACCATTCGTGTCGCGGGGCTTTTCGTTTCGTGGTCAAAACCGCCCTTTATAACAACCCACCAGCCCCGGAGGACCAAACCGATGAGCCTTGTGAACCTATTATCCGACTACATCAACGCGGCTTTCAGCGGAATCTGGGTTCAAACCGTTGAGCCAGAAGAAGCGGAACGCGAATTGACCGACCACGCTCGGGCTCAGCAGTGGAAAGTAATCACCTGGGATATCGCCCGGGGGATGAAGTTTCCGGGAGACCCGAACGCCACCGCCCCCGAACTCAACGATCCACTCGCGGTACTGCGGGCCTTGCCGAGCATGGGAAGCACCGGGGATCAGAATCCCCAGACGACACTGCTGGTATTGCCCAACTTCCACCGGTTTCTCAACGGCATCGAGATCGTACAGACGTTGTTCGACTTGCTACTGACAGGAAAACAGCGCCGACTTTTCGTCGTCGTCTTGTCTCCCGTGGTGCAAATTCCGCTGGAACTCGAACGATCGTTCATCATCATCGAACATGCCCTGCCGACGCCGGAACAATTGAGCCAGATCGCGACCGAATTACTGGCCGATCAACCAGACATCCGGCCAACAGGGACAGCCTGGCAAGGGTTACTCGAAGCGGCATCTGGATTAACACGAGCGGAAGCCGAGGGGGCATTTGCGTTATCACTGGCACGTCACGACCGGTTACATCCCGAAGAGATCTGGGATCTCAAAGCTCAAACGCTCAAGAAGCAAAATCTGCTGACGCTCCATCGCGGACAGGAACATTTTGCTCGATTGGGTGGACTGACCGCGCTCAAGGATTTCTGTGTGAGAGCCTTACAACCAGGCCGGAAGGTGAAACCAAGAGGCACTCTGTTGCTCTCACCACCGGGTTGCGGAAAGTCCGTTTTTTGTCGCGCCCTGGGCAACGAAACGGGACGCCCGGTCTTAACGCTGGATATCGGGGCTCTGTTGGGCGGGCTCGTGGGCCAGACGGAGCAGAACGTGAGACAGTCACTCAAGATCGCAGATGCAATGAGCCCCTGTATTCTGTTCTGCGACGAGTTAGAGAAAGGACTTTCCGGGGTTGGAGGGACCGGCGATTCTGGCGTGTCGACCAGACTCTTCGGGACGCTGCTCACCTGGCTGGCCGACCATCAGTCGGACGTGTTTTTCGTCGGGACTGCCAATGACATCAGCCGATTGCCGCCGGAATTCACTCGTGCCGAGCGTCTGGATGCCGTGTTCTTCATCGATCTTCCCGGTGATGCAGAACGCCAGATGATTTGGGACATTTACCGCCGTGAGTACGATGTGGCTCCGAATCAGCCCATTCCTGCCGATACCAACTGGTCCGGGGCCGAGATCAAATCTTGTGCGCGGCTGAGCGCACTTCTGGATATTCCATTATCGGAAGCTGCCCAATTGATTGTTCCGGTCGCGCAAACGGCCGCAGAGGTGGTCTCTCGGCTCCGACAGTGGGCCAGCGGGCGATGCCTCTCCGCTGATCAAACGGGCCTGTATCAGTACACGTTGGCTTCCACCGCCGGTACTCGGCGTAAGGTGAAGCACGATCCCTCGAAAAACTAACAACTGGCCATTTTCCAAAACGGATCTGCGTTCTGTCCGCGCCAGTTCTAATCCTCACATTTTATTGGCAACAATAAAGAATAAGACTCTATTAGCACTTGCCGCCAAATTGACCGCCGTAGGTTGCTCCGCATCCGGCGAACTTTGCTACGAATCTTCCATTAGAAGGAAAATCCGATGCCCTCGTTGTTACTTGATGACACCGAAACCGTTCGTCCCGCCGATCTCGATCCAGCTCGGCAGCTCAGAACCAACATGGCCGCCGTGCGCGTCAGTTTCACCTGGTTCGGCACGCGTAAAAGCTTGAATGCCGATCAGAAGGCACAGGCGGCCGAGTCGTTTGGCGCTCAGGGACAGTACTTGTCGGCTGGAAAAAAGCTGCTGGATTCCTCTCATCCCGCTTTCAAGGCCGTCACGGCGATCCGTGGCCGTATCGTGAGCCACTGGAAAAGCATTTCCCTGCCGTTCCCGGAACCAGGCTTGCGACTGATTCGGCAGGCGGATGTGGCCAGTTTTGACCGGCAGATGACAGCGTTTCGAACGGAACTCGATGAGGCGGTCGACATTCTTAATCGGCACTTCGACGAACTCCGTGCGTCAGCGCGGGAGCGTCTGGGCTCACTCTACGACCCATCCGATTATCCCCTGACGTTTCGGGGGTTGTTCGGAATCATGTGGGACTACCCGAGTGTGGAACCGCCTGAGTACCTGCGACGACTGAGCCCCAAGCTGTACGAGCAAGAATGCCAGCGCGTGACATCCCGTTTTAATGAAGCCGTGCAATTGGCCGAAGAAGCCTTTGTTGCCGAATTGAATCGCTTGGTGAACCACCTGGCCGAACGACTGTCTGGTCAGGAAGACGGCAAACCGAAAGTGTTTCGCGATAGTGCCGTGGAAAATCTCCGGGACTTTTTCTCGCGGTTTCAGCAACTGAATATCCGCTCCAACGGCGATCTGGACCAGTTGGTCGAGCAGGCGCAACGTATCCTCGGAGGTGTGGAACCGCAGCAATTGCGGGATAGCGAGAATCGTCGCCAGCAAGTCGCATCCCAACTGGCAGGAGTGCAGGCAACACTCGATGGTTTGATGGTCGACCGGCCGCGCCGCTCCATCATCCGACCATCACGGGAGCAAGCATGATGGATCTCGTGGTTGCTCCGAATGGTACCGTGACGGCGATTTACGCCGAAACGATAGATTTCCGAATCCTGGGGCCAACAACGATCACTCGTGCCAGTCAAGTCGAACCGGACGCGGACGGACAGTGGTTTGCACACATCATCGATGGACCCGTCCTGGGGCCGTTTGCCAGACGCAGCGATGCTTTGGCGGCAGAAGTCGATTGGCTGACTCAAAATCGGTTGCTGCATCCAGACGATGGTTCGCACGAGAAAGTGATTTCGACCTGATTTCTTAAACCAAAAATACCGTGGCATCGGCAACACAGCCGACTGCCGAATTTTCTGTTTCAGCCGCTCCGGAACCGTTCCGCTGCGGCTGCTTTCGTTTTTGCATTTCACAAACAGTGAGTATTTCATGACCCAGAACCAACTCAACCGTGCTGTCTCACGAGCGACCGGTGAGGATTACGATTTGATTGATCATCGGGGATTTAGCCTGGTCGACGACGAGTTGCCCCTGCAAAGCGACGACCTGGAAGCACTGATGATTGATTGGGATCAAATCCAGGCCGAGCAGGCGACGGCCATGTTTCGTGATCGCCAGTCGCATCAAGCGGCCTGACGGCTAAAAAGAATCAAACCCAGCCATCACCGGGATTGGTCCCGCGTGATGGCTACTTGCTTTTCCACAAATCTCTTCATGGAGTGTGCTGATGATTTCGATACCTCGTTCCTTAATCCATCAATTCCGTGCCGTCACTCGTCGGGCTGGTCTCTGTAAGCCAGGGACGCGGCAAAGCGGTTCGGTGCGGATTCTCGCCTCGACCGATACGGTTCAACTTCAGACGACCAACGGCACGGTGTCGGCAGAGTTGAAAGCTTCTGGCCAATTTGGACCTGCTGAAGTAACAGTGCCCGCCGAATTCCTGGCAGACTGTGAAGCCAAGAATCCTGATCTGGTGACAATTCGACGGAATGGCAATGACCGAATTCTCGTGACATGGACCGATCGCGGCATTCCTCAACAGCGAGATTATGAGGTAACCGAAGATCTTGAGATGCCCGCGCTTGCGCCACAATTGGCCGCCAATTCGCCGAAATTGCTGGCCGCGCTCCGTGACGCCATGTCCACGACGGAATCCAATTCCACTCGCTATGCCTTGGACTGTTTGCAGCTCGATGGTTCGTCAGGATCGATCGCCGCCACCGATAGTCGGCAGCTGCTGGTGCAGTCAGGCTTTCAGTTTCCGTGGTCCGAAAAACTGCTCATTCCGAGCACCAAATTGTATGGCTGCCGTGAATTGCCCACGGACCTGGCAGTCGAAATCGGCCGGACCGATCAGGGCGTCACGGTGAAAATTGGCTGTTGGACGATCCATCACACGATCGTGGCAGATCGACAATTTCCGGAGATCGCTCGCGCGATCCCGGTGGTCTCTGCCATCAGGACCAGATTAAGCATTCCTGAGGCCGATGCCAAATTCCTGGCAGAAACGGCTGACCGTTTGCCTGCCGATGATCAATCCGAGCGACCAGTCACGCTGGAATTGAACGGTTCCGTCGTCGTGCGAGCCCGCAAGGACAATCAGTCCCCACTGATGGAACTCTTACTGAATCGCTCTGAACGGAGGGGCGATCAAATGCGACTGCAAACGAACCGCGGCTACCTGTTACGCGCGTTGGAGATGGGATTCCGCGAAATCGGATTCGCTGGCCCCGACGCCGCGTGTCTCTGCCAGGATGAGACGCGTAGCTACGTCTGGATGTTGTTGGAAAATAAGGGAGCTCTGGAAACAGATCCAGAAGCGATTCGACTGGAATCCAGTGCGATTCGGACGCGTGCGGAAGTGGCCAACGATCAGCAGACGATTCAATCCGTGACTACGGGCTCGACGATCAACCCGCCAATTAATCGGGTGAAGCGTTTGCTGCATAAGAAGGATGCTAAGTCTGGTGCGGGTGGAAGTCGCTGTAATCCCGATCCGGCGGTCGTCGTCCCAATCGATACCTTTCAGCAAGTGATCGATTTGCGCGACCAACTACAAATCCTTCTGCGGAGTGTGTCGTCGCTGGCCAAGCAAATCCGTCAGGAACGAAAGCAAAGCCTGCTCGTTCAGTCGACGCTGAGATCGCTGCAGCAACTGAGGCTGCTCGACGCATAAGCCACATGCCTCAAGAAACCATTCCGCCAGCCCGCCAGATTCCGATCGAGTCTGGCAGGCTGTTTGCATTCACCCTCACAGGAGAGTTGTTATGCCGATGACGATCAAAGTCGGTCTGGCCAAGAAACTCGGTCAGCCCGATTTCGGTTCGCTGGGTGCCAGTTGCGACATCGAACTGGAACTCGACGGAGCGATGTTATTTCACGACCTGTCCGGGTTGCATGAAAAGATCCAGCAGGCCTATTTGGCCTGCCGACAGGCCGTCAACGATGAACTGGCGGGCCAGACCCGAAAATCGGAAACACCATCCACAACAAAAGCCATTCAAACAAACGGGCAAGTACCAGTTGGAACTCCAGACTCGCCGTCCGGCTCGAACCGTCATGCGGTCACGGGCAAGTCACGGGCCGCCACGGCCAGTCAGGTACGTGCCCTCCACGCCATCGCCACCCGACAAGGTTTCGCACTTGCAGACCGCTTGAAAGACCAATACCAGGTATTCCGCGCCGAAGATCTGTCGATCGCTCAGGCCAGCCGATTGATTGATGATCTCAATCAATCGACTTCCGTGGCGGCGACCAAGCCGGGAGGGCAGGCATGATCACTCTCGATCAACCGGCTTGTTCGGCTTCTGAAATCGCTAAGCAATTGACGGGGCGGAACTATCTCAGCTGGAGTGCCGTCAGCTCGTATCTCAAATGTCCCCTCCGGTACCAGTTTCATTATCTGGATCAACTTCCCGAGGCGTTCGTGTCGTCTAACCTCGTGTTTGGTTCTGCCGTTCACGCCTCGTTGGAGGCATTTTTCAGGGAACAACTCGTAGCCCGCCAATCACTGGGAATTGATGCCTTGATGGCCGTCTATCACGAGACCTGGATCGCGACGGATCTGGCGAATGTTCGGTTTGGCAAGGACGAAAGTCTCATTGGGCATGAACAGTTGGCACAGCGGATGTTCCGGGCATTTCTCGACAGCCAGGTTTCCCGTCCGGACGGTTCGATTCTCGGCATCGAAGAGCAACTGCAGGCACCAGTGATCGACGGATGCCCGGACCTTCAGGCGCGGATTGATCTGATGATCGAGCACCCAGATTCACTGGTGGTGACGGATTTCAAAACATCTCGCTCACGCTGGTCGGAAAACGATGCAACGGCGAGCGAAGGCCAACTGCTCATTTACCACGAACTCGTGCGGGAGCTGGCCAACAAACCGGTTCGCCTGCAGTTTGCCGTCATCACCAAAACCAAGGAGCCCACCATCGAACTGAAATCCATTGTTCCCGAATCACAAAAGATCGAGCGGATTCGGCGGCTGATTCAGAATGTCTGGTTGGGCATCAAGTCAGGTGTTTTTTATCCGGTACCGAACGTGATGAATTGCCCCACGTGCGGATACCGCGATCGGTGTTCGCGTTGGGTGGGGTGACGCCGTGCGATCTACCCATTCCCGCTGCACCCTCTGTGCGATGACTTCCATCAATAAGGAGCACTCATGTCACGATACAGACGAGTTCGCTGGAAGCGAATTCTGTTTCGCGGAGCGTTTCACCGCAGGTTTGTTCGCTCCGCCCATCGGCTTCGTAGGTCCAAGTCAAAAACGGCTCGCGCCTGTTCGGCAGTCCTTCTTTCGATTGCATGGCTCGTCCTGCCTTTGCTTCCCGGCTGTAGTCGACGCCCCGAGAAACCCGCTGCCGTCGAAACCAAGGCTGTGGCCTCAAAGTCCACTGAACCCAGCGAGGGTGGTTCGAAAACGCCACCCGCACCGGTCAATGCCGGTCGGGCGATCCGTTTTCGGGGCTTGGACAATGAATATCACGGTCGTACGACGATCACTCCCAATCAACAACTTATTCATGAAAGGGATCAGCTTGACTGAACGAATCATCACGCCGGTCCTCTGGTGGCTGGTTGCAATCCTGGCGACTGTCGTTGCAGGCATGTCATTCTGGATTTGGCTACAGCAACGATCGCCTGAATGGATCAAAACCCATGCCACAATGCCGACCGTCACACAACTGGAAAAGATCGGCGAACTTGCAGCCACTCGGGTTCACATTACGGACGTCCTTCATGCGGAGGGGACTGGGCACCGCGGAGTGTGGTTAATCAGTGGCGATGCGCTGTTGTCGTGCGACATGTCGAAGGCCACGCTTTTCGATGTCGACACCGAGACCAAATCGGCGACGATTCGGTTACCACAATTACGGGTTGTTTCGGCGCGGGTTAATCACGACAAGACCAAAACCTGGTCGGTTGAGAAAACAACATGGTTACCTTGGAAATGGGGCGATCAAGGAATCATGCGGGACGCAGCAATGTTTCACGCCCAACAGTTGATCGAAACCGCGGCCTCGTCAGAACGCCATCACGAACCCGCCCGTGAGCACGCCGAAAGATTGGTCCAAACGATCTACGAGCTTGTTGAATGGAATGTGGCTGTCGAATGGGAATGAAGCGGCTACGGCTGTGGCAATTGATTTCTAAACAGCAAAAGCCATGGGCTGCCCTTGCGGCAGCCCATGGTCAGTCTTCTTTTAGCTATTAGAAATCGCCGAGCATGGTGCTGAACATACAGGCACCACACCTCCACCCGCTTGTGAAGTCTATCACGGAGGGATAGGCTGTTCGCTTCAATGACGGAGCGACGCACATGCGTTATCGACAGACAATAGAGATACACCAAAGGCTTGAGACGGTGCTTCGGTTGGTTCGTACTGGAAAGTACTCCACCCCGGCGCTTGCGGAAGCCGTTGGCGTTTCGATCCCGACGATTTCTCGCATCGTGGCTGCTTTGCGAGAACTGGGGCACGAAATCCGCTCGGAAAAAACCAAACAGGGCTGGCGGTACGTATGGCTGGCGAAAGCGAAACCGAACGATACAGGTGAGTCGACCGTAAAGAAGAATCGGGAGCGTGATTGACGCATGGCGACACTTGAACAACTCACACGAGGCGCGGCTGTTCGCGGCATCTTGCCCGATGGCCACGTCACAATCAGCGATGTGCGCTGGATCGGAACTGTTGCCATCGAAGTGACGTACAAGGATAGCAACGGACGACTCGGCAACGAGTTGCTTTACCGAGACCGCGAGGAAACGCTCGAAGTTGTGGAGTGTGGGCGGCCCTGGAGTTTTGACGGTGATCCCGAACAGTTCAGATTGCTTTCGGAAGCCAATCGCATCCGTTTAGCCTACCTTTTTGATCCGATGCTGGCAGTTCATACCTCTTTAGTTGAACCGCTCCCACACCAGATCACAGCGGTCTACGGTGAAATGCTTTCGCGGCAGCCGCTCCGGTTCTTGCTGGCTGACGATCCCGGCGCGGGCAAGACAATCATGACGGGCCTGTTCATTAAAGAACTGGTGGCACGCGGCGATCTCCAGCGTTGTCTGATTGTTTGTCCCGGCAACCTCGTGGAGCAATGGCAAGACGAACTCGACAGCAAGTTTCATTTGCCGTTCTCAATTATGACGAACGATGCTTTTGAGGCGGCGCGCACTGGCAACTGGTTCAGCGAAAACCCGTTGGCTATTTGCCGTCTGGACAAGCTGAGTCGAAACGAAGACGTTCAGGCCAAGTTGGCACAGACTGATGACTGGGATCTGATCGTTTGTGACGAATCTCACAAACTGAGCGCGACGTACTTTGGGAATGAAGTCAAATACACGAGGCGGTATCACCTGGGGCAGTTGCTCTCGACACTGACGCGGCATTTTCTATTGCTGACCGCGACTCCGCATAACGGGAAAGAAGCCGATTTTCAGTTATTTATGGCTTTGCTCGACGGCGACCGTTTCGAGGGAAAATTCCGGGACGGTATCCATGTTCAGGATACCAGCGACATGATGCGGCGACTCGTGAAAGAACAGTTGCTCAAATTCGATGGAACGAAGTTGTTCCCCGAACGTCGCGCTTACACTGTCAATTACTCGCTCTCGGATGGGGAAGCTGACCTCTATAAGGATGTCACGGATTACGTGCGCACGGAATTCAACCGGGCCGAGGCGCTGGAAAATAATGGCCGCATGGGGACAGTGGGCTTTGCACTCACGATCCTGCAACGCCGCCTGGCGTCATCCCCGGAGGCGATTTATCAGTCGCTTCGCCGCCGTCGCGAAAGGCTTGAAAAGCGACTTCGCGAGGAACAGCTTTTAAAACGCGGTGCCGAAGCCGGTGTTGACCTGTTTGCTGACTTGCCAAAGCTCACCTCCGAAGATTTTGACGATCTTGATGATGCGCCAGACGAAGAGCTGGAAGCAACCGAGGAAAAAATTGTTGACCAGGCTTCTGCGGCCAGGACGATCGCAGAACTCCGAATTGAGATTACTCAACTTCAGGATCTCGAACGAACTGCATTGCGTGTCCGTCAGTCTGGCACGGATCGGAAATGGGACGAGTTATCAAAACTCTTGCAGAACAACACTGAGATGTTCGATGCGGTTGGTCACCGCCGAAAGCTTGTCATCTTCACCGAGCATCGCGATACGTTGAATTACTTGACCGAGAAAATCAGAGCACTTCTCGGCCGTCCCGAGACAGTCGCCATCATTCATGGCGGAGTGGGTCGTGAAGAGCGTCGGAAAGCGGAAGAGTCCTTTAAGCACGATAAGGAAGTTGAAATCCTGATCGCCACTGATGCAGCAGGCGAAGGTATCAATTTGCAGCGTGCTCACTTGATGGTGAATTACGACCTGCCGTGGAACCCCAATCGGCTGGAACAACGATTTGGCCGAATTCATCGTATTGGCCAATCGGAAGTCTGCCATTTGTGGAATCTGGTCGCCAATGAAACTCGTGAGGGCGAAGTCTACTGTCGATTGCTGCAAAAATTGGAAGAAGCGCGCACCGCCCTGGGAGGGCAGGTTTTCGATGTTCTCGGTCAATTAACATTCAACGATCGTCCGCTCCGCGAACTGTTGGTCGAAGCGGTTCGTTATGGCGACGATGCGGGGCGGAAAGCCGAGTTCTTTCGAGCGGTCGACAACGCCGCAGAACGCGATCGCCTGCGGGAATTAATCGAAGGGCGAGCGCTGACGCATGATTCGATGGATGTCAGTCGTGTCCGCGCCATCCGTGAAGAGATGGAGCGTGCGGAAGCTCTGCGACTGCAACCGCATTTCATCGCCTCGTTCTTCATGGAAGCATTCAAGTTGCTGGGGGGCACTGTTCACGAGCGGGAACCTAAACGCTATGAAGTCAAACACGTCCCAGCAGTCATTCGAAATCGGGATCGCGAAATTGGGCGGAGTTCTCCTGTTCTCCAGCGTTACGAACGCATCACCTTCGACAAAAACCTGATCAACGTCCCTGGAAAGCCGCTGGCGGCGTTTGTCTGCCCCGGCCATCCCTTGTTGGACGCGACACTCGATTTGGTTATTGAACGCCATCGTGATTTGCTGAAGCGTGGCGCTGTCCTGATTGACGAGTCCGATGTGAGTGAATGCCCGAGGGCTTTGCTGTACTTGGAACATTCGATTCAGGATGCGCGAACCGACCGAAACGGAAACCGAAGGGTTGTTTCAAAGCGTCTACAGTTCGTCGAAGTCGATGAAAAAGGCAACACACGTAACGCTGGCCCGGCGCCATATCTCGACTATCGCCCCCCAACGAGTGATGAAGTCGAAATAATTAATAAGCAGGTGACTGCCGAATGGATGCGGACCAATCTTGAATCGCAGGCTATGGACCATGCGGCGCTGCATCTTGTGCCTGATCACCTGCAAGAAGTTCGTTCTCGCAAAGAGAACATTATCGATAAAACAAAAGCGGCAGTTCGTGATCGATTGACGAAAGAGATCAATTTCTGGGATCACAGGGCTGCGATGCTTAAGGACCAGGAACTCGCGGGCAAGGTCAATGCCAAGCTTAATTCCGGTAAGGCACGTGAGCGTGCTGACGATTTAACGGGGCGACTACAAAAACGCCTGACCGAGTTAGACCAGGAGCGCAAGCTCTCGCCGCTACCGCCGGTGGTGCTTGGTGGCGCGATGATAGTCCCTATTGGTTTGCTCAGAAAGGCGATGGGAAAAGGCGAATCCCAGCCACCGGCCTTCGCCTTGAGTACCGAGGAGTCCGAGCGTCGCGGAATGGAAGCCGTCATGAAGACCGAACGCCAACTTGGGTTCATCCCGCGAGACGTAAGCGAAAAGAATCTTGGCTATGACATGGAGTCGTCCATCCCGGACACGGGTTTGCTGCGCTTCATCGAGGTCAAAGCTCGGGTTCGCGGCGCGGCGACCATTACGATCACCAAGAACGAAATCCTGACGGGTCTCAACAAACCAGAGCAGTTCATCCTGGCCGTGGTTTTGCTCGATCCTCATGGAGAAGAGGTGCGATACGTTCGCAATCCATTCGACCAGGAGCCCGACTTCAAGGCAACCAGCGTCAATTATGACCTCGTCAGATTGCTGGCTCTGGCAAAGGAGCCTGCATGAGCAAGGCACCGAAGAAGGGAACAAAGAAGAGCCTCGCACGGCAGGTCACGGCGAGTCCTCCGTCCCCAGCCGACTTCGATGTCGTCATTCGGCTGATCGATGCCGCACGGACACGGGCTGTTGCAGCCGTCAACACCACGTTGATCGAGCTGTATTGGAGCATCGGCGAGTACATCACTCGGAAAATTGCCGACGATGGTTGGGGGCAAGGCACAGTCGCGGTTCTTGCCGACTGCATCAAAAGGCGTTTTCCGTCAGTCAGGGGCTATTCCGCTCAAAACCTATGGCGGATGCGGCAGTTTTTCGAGACTTACCGCGATCAGCCAAAACTCTCAGCGCTGCTGAGAGAATTGTCCTGGACTCACAATTTACTGATCTTGGGCAAGTCAAAACGGGCTGAGGAACGTGAGTTCTACCTGCGCATGGCGTGTGCCCAGAAATGGTCCAGCCGGGAACTGGAACGGCAACTCGCAGGAGCCTTGTTCGAGCGTGTGGCCCTTTCGCCGACAAAACTCTCACCACCGCTGAGAGAACTGCACCCTGACGCAGCAACCGTCTTCAAGGACAGTTACCTCGTCGAGTTTCTCGACCTTCCGCCCGAGTACTCCGAAGCCGACCTTCAACAAGGTTTGGTCGAACAACTCAAGAAGTTCCTGATCGAACTCGGTCGTGACTTCTGCTACGTCGGCAGCCAGTACCCACTCCAGGTCGGCGGGCGGGATTTTGCCCTCGATCTGCTCTTTTTCAACCGCGCGCTTAATTGCCTGGTCGCCATTGAACTCAAAGTTGTTGAGTTCGAGCCAGAACACCTGGGAAAGCTTCAGTTCTATTTGGAGGCTCTCGACCGGGACGTGAAAAAGCCACATGAACAGCCATCCATCGGCGTGCTTCTCTGTGCGACGAAGAACCACGAAGTCGTCGAATATGCATTGAGTCGGTCGATGTCGCCGTCACTGGTCTCAGAATATCAGACTCGGTTACCTGACAAGAAACTGCTCCAAACCAAGCTCCACGAGTTCTACGAACTGGCCAACGAACAGGCGAAACTACCGGCCATTGAGGAAAAGAAACCGGTCAAGACGCGAATGAAAGGACGCAAAAAATGAGCACACCCTACCGGCGCCGTCTGCCGACGAAGGGCGAATCAGCACCCATGAAAACACAGGCGCCGGAGGAACGAGTACGGGACCACCTTGAATTGACGGCCAAGATTACGCCGCGTGCCAATTGTTTGAAAAGGCAATCGTTCCTTAATGATGTCGATTATTGAATAGCAGCCAACTGTGAATGACGTACGGACTCAAAGATGAGACCCATGACACAATCTCCACCAACCAAACCGATCGCACCAAAAGAACTGCAGCTTCGCATAAAATCTGCATACGATTCTGTTCGGGCATTCGTGGAATCGCGAGGAAATGAACGGTTGCGTTCGCTATGGCCTGAGTGGAACAAGCGATTTCACGAGATTTTTGAGGGGACAAAGCTGCGCCCCGAAGTCGCAATTTCACTTGTGGGCGGGACAGGTGCTGGTAAAAGCACCCTCTTGAATTCATTGATCGGCGCCCGCGTTTTACCAGTCAGCAATATGCGCGCATGTACCGCAGCGATTTGCGAAGTCAGCTTCGACGAGGGGCCTTTTCACGCCCGAATTGAATTCGTGTCGCGTGACGCCTGGGAACAAGAGGTCGGTCTGCTCCTGGCGGATCTTCGTGACTTGCAAACTTCACTGGCTGATTCTCCGGAACAGAATGGGTTTGATCTTACGAATCAGATGTCCCGATCTGTTCGCGATAAACTGTTGGCGGTCTACAGTTCCAACGACGATTCTTCGGCAAGCACATTCGACCCTTTTAACCTTTGCGAACCTGCGGAGATCCGCGAAGCGCTCGATACCGGCGTCACCGAATTCGCTTCGCCGGACCTGAAGGAATTTCGCAAATTGGTCGCGCGCTATTTGGATTCTCAACATCGGTTTTGGCCAATCGTCAAAACTGTTTCCATTCGAGGAAGATTTGAGCCCCTTCGCGATGGTGCCAAGCTGGTCGATTTGCCAGGAATTAATGATCCCAATGAGGCACGCGAGGAAGTCACCAAAACTCACCTGAAAACATGCCGCTTTGTTTGGCTGGTTTTCAATATCAAACGAGCCCTCACACGAGATGCAATCAACTTGATGCAGTCGGACGACTTTCTACGGCAAGTGGTTATGGACGGAAGATCAGATGCCCTGACGTTCGTTGGGACTGCTGCTGACGATGTCGATCTGGAAACGGGCATCGAAGAGTTCGGATTGGATGAAATATCAGAGGTTACGGAGGTCGTCGCCGCAAGAAACAAAGCGGTACGGAATGTCGTCTCTAGCCAATTAGACGACTTGGCCTTTCGGCTTGGAGAAATGGCTCGGGAAGATCGAGCGACTGCCACAAAGCTTGCGACGCGCCTCAAATCCTCAAAGATGTTTACGGTTTCCTCCCGAGAGTTTCTGCGACTCAACGGACTTGCCAACACAACATCCGCGGGATTTCACGACGTCGTTCAAACAGAAATTCCAGCTCTCGTTGACCATATGCGAAGTATCTGTGGGGCATACGGCCGCTCTGCTCATTGCGCGTCACTCTATCGCCAATTCCAAAATCTGCATGCCGAGATCAGAAGAGAAGCGCAATCACAGCAAACGCAATTGAAGTCACAAGCTGAAGTTAGTGAGCGTGGCCAAGAGGAAGTGAGGGCGGCCGTCAAAGCCGCTCAGACGTTTCTCGAAAGAGACCTCGAAAATACAAAAGAACACTTGGTTCAAGCTCTGGACGCTGATCAGTCGCTTTTGTCGGAGAGAGTGAGACGCGCTGTAGATCGGGCGAGAATTGAACTCGATCAGACGATTGCCCGCTGGAGCCGGATACATTGGGGGACACTTCGAGCGGTCTGCCGTCGAGGTGGCACGCATGTTGGCGCTAACGGCCGAAATGATTTCCCATCGGACTTATCAAAGCCAGTACTGGACGGTGTGGCATTCGCCTGGTCCGATTTTTTCGGTGAACGGCTGATCCAAACGCTCGAGCGATGGACGGATCGCCTGGTCCGGAGTGCTGATGATTGTCGCGGTCGACTCGCAAAATCACTTTCAGAGTCGTCTGAAGTGTCGCCATCAATGACGAGCAGCCTCGACGGGATTCTCGAAACAACGGAACGCATCGTTCGTGAGATTCTAGAACAGGCAAAGCTGAATATGGAGGGCAAGATCCAACACGAACAGCGAACGCTTTATGAAACGGTTCCACTCCGGGTCAAGGCAAATATGCAGGCCGCCTTCGACGACGCTGCTAATGAATCCGGTTCCGGAATGAAACAACGGATGGTGGAGACGCTAGCCACCCATGCACACCGTGTGGCTCAAGTTATGTTCGACGATGCGCGCGATGCCATCTTGAGTGGTGTGCGGGGGCTGAACGATTGGCTAGCGCGTGAGTTCGACAAAATGATCGAAGCCGTTCGTCGTAATGTGTCACTTGCAGCCGACAATTTGGTCGCGGAGGGCCCACGTATGACATTGCAGATCATCGAAGCAGAGCAAGCCATTCTCACTGATCTGATGGCATTAATAGGCAGTTTCGAGGAGGAACAATGTTGAATCATACGCTGCGATGTTTCCACGGTTCGGCGACTCAACCGGTATGGTGGACAGGTCAATCGCTGACGCATTTACGGGAGCCAGCATGAGTCTTTTTGAGGACACCAATCCCAGAGCATTAAAAGACCTGCTGGCCGAAGTTCATTCGCGCACGATGGTGCTACCCGATTTCCAGCGTGATTTCGTGTGGGAACCGGGGGCCACGCAGGAGTTGATTGTTTCGATTGCGAACAACTATCCGGCCGGCAGCCTTCTACGCGTGCGTGACGCCAAACGCGTCTTTGCTGCTCGAGAGTTCGAAGGCGCGCCGAGTCTTGGCGGGCAAAAGCATACATTCTTGGTTCTGGATGGGCAGCAGCGGCTCACCTCGCTCTATCAGGCGTTCTACGGTGTTGGCGAGCATCGGTATTATCTCCGTTTGAAAACATTGCTGGACGGTGGTGACTTCGAGGAATCGATCTTTCACGTGCGTGCCTCGACTAAGTGGTCCAAGGCCATCGAGAGCATCGACCTGCAAGCTCAGGAGCTAATTCTTCCACTGAGTGTTCTGAAGGGCGGCGCTGGAGGTTTCCTTCAATGGCTGTTGCAAGTCACAAATCCAATGCCGCCGGACGAACGCACGAAAATGCTGGACGCCCTCACCAAGATCAACGATCAGTGGATCAAAACAATCGATGATTATCACTTCCCTGTGGTCACACTCTCGGACAAGACTGAGCCGGATGCCCTCTGCACGATCTTCGAGACCCTGAACCGCACTGGGGTCAAGCTCAGTGTCTTTGAGCTGTTGACGGCTCGATTCTGGCCACACCAAATCAAACTTCGAGAACTTTGGCAGGCTGCCTGCGACACGCAGCCGATCATCGGAGATTTCGAAGTTGACCCTTATTACATGCTTCAATCGATCGCCTTAGCAAGTCGTAAGGCTCCCTCGTGCAAGCGCAGTGATGTTCTGAATCTTGCTCCAGGAGACATCGACAAATGGTGGCAACCGGTCGTGTCCGGAATGGCGTTGACGCTGACAATTCTGCGGGATGACTGCAAAGTCATGTTGCCGAAGTGGCTACCGTATCAAACGATGTTGGCTCCGTTTGCAGCGGTGTTGGCCAAATCGGGGATGCCGAAGAACGCGGAAGCTGGTGCTCATCGTGAGAAATTGAAACGATGGTTCTGGTCTTCCGTGTTCGGGCAGGCTTACGAAAGTGCGCCGAACAGCCAGTCGGCCAAGGACGTTGGTGAGTTAATTGCGTGGCTTGCAGGCGGTCCGCCACCAGAGTCCGTCAAGTCCGTTCGATTCGATCCGAAGTCACTGCGAGATGTCACTCCGCGACAACGATCAATTTACCGCGGCACGATCTGCCTGATTCTGGGTAGCGGTACCGGCGCTCGCGATTTCCACACACAGGCGGTCATTACCGGCAACTTGATGAGCGAACTGGGCATCGATGATCACCATGTCTTTCCGGACGATTTCTTGGCAAAGAAGGGTGTATCACTTGCAAGAACACGCGACTGCGTTCTCAACCGAACACTCATTGATCGCACTACCAACCAGATGATTAGCAATCGGGCACCTTCGGACTATCTGACCGACATCCAAAAAACGCCGGGCTTTCCATTCGACGCAGTGCTGTCCTCGCACTGTCTGCCCACTGGTGAGGCATCACCTTTCTGGACTGACGACTATGAGACGTTTCTGTCCTGGCGGCAAAATCGCCTGTGGCAAGAAATCAAACGAGTCACGGGAATAACTGAGGCATCCGACCTCGAAGCGGAAGAAGTTTAAGCAGCATGACATATCGTAAGAAGTTGATCGAAGTTGCGCTCCCGCTGGCCGCCATCAATACGGAGTCAGCGCGGGAGAAGTCAATTCGGCACGGACATCCCAGCACGTTGCACCTCTGGTGGGCGCGGCGTCCGTTGGCCGCTTGTCGCGCTGTGCTGTTTTCATCGCTGGTCGATGACCCGGACAGCGATCCGCAATATCTGAAACCTGATGGATCGGTCGATGAAGAAGCGGCTGGAATCAAACGGGCGGATCTATTCAACCTCATCGAAGAACTAGTGATGTGGGAGAATTCCAATAACGCGGACGTGATTCGCACCGCGCGAGCCGAGATTGCGCGATGCGTGGCTTCACGTCTGATAGAGACTGGGGTTTTGAAGAAGGACGCAACAATTGGTTTAGGCACGACAATCTACAACCTTGTGACTCGCGGGCACTGTCGGCCTATACCGAATGGCCTCGACACGAAGGTCGGAAGAGTTCGTTTCAAGTTCGACGTATCAGGACTTCCGCCTGCTGAAGTCGTGAATCAGTTCCTGGTGGAGCATGCGCCACCGGTGCTTGACCCTTTTGCCGGGGGAGGTTCGATTCCGCTCGAAACCCAGCGATTAGGGCTGCGAGCTTATGCCAGCGACTTGAATCCAGTTCCAGTGTTAATCAACAAGGCGCTCATTGAGATCCCTCCGGAGTTCGCGGGACGATCGCCAGTGAATCCGGAAGCTCGTGGCGAGCTGACATCTACTGAAGGAAAACCTAAGAAAGTTAAGACTCTCGTCGAAATAGAATGGCCGGGGGCAACGGGTCTTGCCGAGGACGTGCGGTACTACGGACAGTGGATTCGGGATGAAGCTGAGAAGCGCATCGGACACTTTTATCCGAAGATCGAAGTCACGGCCGAGATGGCTAGGAATCGACCCGATTTGCTTCCATACATCGGACGTTCGCTCAGTGTTATTGCATGGATCTGGGCACGCACCGTGGCTAGCCCGAATCCTGCCTGTGCTGGGATGCATGTCCCACTTGTGCGGTCATTTTGGCTCGCTAAGAAGCCTGGGAAAGAAGTATTCGTGAAGCCAGTGGTAGACAGGGAAAGGAACACATATCACTTCACCGTTGAGATGGGTGTGCCCAAGGATGGCTTCATGCCCGACGTGGGAACAGTCGTTCGCACGGGTGCCACATGTCTCTTGAGCGGCGAATCAATTCCACTGGAATACGTCCGCTCCGAGGGGAAAGAAGGCCGCCTTCACCACCGACTCATGGCCGTCGCATGTGAAGGAATTCGCGAACGTGTCTACTTCTGCCCCACCGAAGCGCAAGAGCGTATTGCTCTCTCGGCTATCCCAAACGATGTCCCCGAAACAGACATTCCTGATCAAGCACTTGGATTCCGAGTGCAGCTCTACGGAATGAATAAACACTTCAAACTATTTACGAATCGACAGCTTCTTGCCCTGACGACACTGTCGCGCCTCATTGGCGACGTGCGAAAAGTAATCGACCACGATGAGCAGTTGTTATTATCAAAAGGCAAGAGCGCGGACAACGCAGCTGTTAAGAGCATGCCGTATGCAGATGCCGTTGCTACGTATCTTGCATTTGGAGTTAGTAGATCCGCCGATTTCTGGTGTACCATCGCTACTTGGAGTCCAGCACCAAAGAATGAGTTGGTAGGGCACGCCTTTACGAAGCAAGCTCTACCAATCACGTGGGATTTTGCTGAGGCGAATCCATTCAGTGAGTCTGGCGGAAACTTTACTGGAAATCTTGCCTTCGTTGCCAAAGTCCTCGCTGCGTCACACAAGGGACCTTCTTGTGAAGTGAGACAGCTGGACGCGACATCTGACTTGTCGATTGGGCAGCCGTGCATGGTGTCCACAGATCCTCCGTATTACGACAATATTGGCTATGCTGATTTGTCGGATTTCTTCTACGTCTGGCTTCGACAGTCGCTTCGCACGGTGTACCCGTCGCTGTTTGCGACGGCGCTTACACCAAAAATTCAGGAGTTGATTGCAACTCCGTTTCGACACGGAGGTAACAGAAGCAAGGCGCAACAGTTTTTCGAGCACGGACTGGGTGAGGCATTCGTAAGGATGCGAGCTGTTCAGTCATCTGAATACCCCCTTACGGTCTATTACGCTTTCAAACAAGCCGAAACAGATGACGAAAATGACTCGCGGGGTGAGGCTGACCTTATTCAAACGGCCTCAACGGGTTGGGAGACCATGTTGGGGGGGCTGATTCATTCTGGTTTTGCGATCTCTGGGACTTGGCCAGTCCGAACTGAGCGAACAGCGCGTAGTGTTGGAATCGGTACCAACGCACTTGCCTCTTCTATTGTTCTCGTGTGCCGGCCCCGCCCCGCCACCGCCCCACTAGCCACACGTAAAGAATTCATTACCACGCTGCGAAATGAGTTGCCGGAAGCACTGCGGAATTTGCAACGTGGAAATATCGCGCCAGTAGATCTGGCGCAGGCGGCGATTGGACCGGGAATGGCCATCTTCACACGCTACACCAAGGTTCTCGAGAGTGATGGCTCGCCGATGACCGTCCGTACTGCGTTGGGGCTCATCAACCAGTCGCTTGATGAGGTCCTCGCCGAACAGGAGGGGGAATTCGATGGCGACACTCGTTGGGCGCTGGCGTGGTTTGAGCAATTCGGTATGGAAGAAGGCCCCTTCGGAGACGCAGAGACATTGAGTAAGGCCAAGAACACCGCCGTCAACGGATTGGAAGAGGCCGGGATCATCTCTGCCAGAGCGGGCAAAGTACGGCTCGTCAAACGCGACGAACTCCCCGTGGATTGGAATCCCGCGACCGATAAGCGTCTAACCGTGTGGGAAGTCACACAACACTTAATTCATCGTCTCGACCGGCGAGGTGAGACTGGAGCGGCCGAATTGGTCGGTCAGCTTGGGGGCATCGCAGAGATATCCCGTGATCTTGCGTACCGCCTCTATTCCACGTGTGAACGCAAGAAATGGGCGCAGGACGCGCTGGCCTACAACAGCCTCGTGGTCGCCTGGCCGGAACTGACAAAGCTCGCTCGTTCTACTAAGACCCGGCAAACTTCGACACAACAAGAACTCTTCAACTGATGGGCCGCTGAGAAATGGCAATTTCTAATCGTGAACGCGTAGGTAAGGGATTGGACTTTTTGGCGGCCGGTCTGCGCCCATTCGTTGAACGCGAATTGAAGTCACAACTCGGCGACAACTGGGAATCGGTTTTGCCCAATAATGGACCGCGCGGAGGTCGAGCCAAGTCCAAGCCGGTCAATTTAGATGATCCACAGACATTACTCGGCGTCCTTTGGGATCAGTGGAATGCAGTGTTTAAGGACACACTGGGCCACGGTGAACGCAGTATTGTTAGCGAATTACGTGACGTTCGAAACAACTGGGCTCATAATGAGCAATTTGGCAGCAACGATGCGATCCGGGCGCTCGACTCAATGGAACGCTTGCTAAATGCAGTGTCAGCCGCCGATGCCGCCACAGAAGTCGGGCAAATGCGGATGGACCTAATGCGATCGCTGTTCGACGAGCAACGTCGGCAGGAGATGCGCAAGAAGTCCTTCCAACCAACCGAAGGCAAGCCGCAGGGCGGTCTCAAGCCGTGGCGAGAAGTCGTCACGCCTCATCCCGATGTGGCCAGCGGACGTTATCAACAAGCCGAGTTCGCAGCCGACTTGTGGCAGGTGTATCAGGGTGAAGGTTCGGACGAATACAAGCACCCAACCGAATTCTTCCGCCGGACGTTCCTCACCGAAGGACTTCGAAGACTGTTGTCCCAAGCAATCCTTCGCTTGAATGGGGATGGGGGCGATCCAGTTGTGGAGTTGCAAACGAACTTTGGTGGCGGCAAAACCCACTCAATGCTGGCGCTCTATCACCTGTTTTCGGGCGCATCTCCGGCAGACCTGCCGGGAGCTGAGGAACTGGTGAAAGAATCTAACCACTCACTCCCTAAGAATGTCCACCGGGCTGTATTTGTTGGGACGCAGATTTCACCAGGCAAACCGCACAAGAAGCCGGATGGCACCGTTGTTCGGACAGTATGGGGTGAACTTGCTTGGCAGCTTGGCGGCAAAGAAGGCTATAAACTCATTAAGGAAGATGACGAAAAGGCTACCAATCCCGGTAACTCGCTCAAAGAAGTCTTCGTTAAATACGGCCCTTGTCTCATATTGATCGACGAATGGGTGGCCTACGCCCGGCAATTGCATACGACCGCCGATCTACCCGCTGGTTCATTCGAGACGCACTTCACGTTCGCCCAGGCATTGAGTGAAGCTGCCAAGGCCGCCAAGAACACCCTGCTCGTGGTAAGCATCCCAGCGTCCGAAAGTCCACATCAAAAAGAAGGACGTGGGGTCACCGATATTGAAGTCGGCGGCGAGCGAGGCCGAGAAGCGTTAGCTCGACTCAAAAACGCAATCGGTCGCGTTGAAGCGTCCTGGCGCCCCGCCAGTCCCGATGAAGGATTCGAAATTGTTCGCCGCCGATTGTTCCAACCACTGTCCGGCGATCAGTACGTCGCCCGCGATACTGTCGCTCGCGCCTTCGTTGATACGTACGGCGCACAGCAACAAGAATTCCCCACGGAATGCCGCGAGGCGGACTACGAACGTCGGATCAAAATGGCATATCCCATTCATCCAGAACTGTTTGACCGCCTGTATAACGACTGGTCAACTCTCGATAAATTCCAGCGAACGCGCGGTGTCCTGCGGCTCATGGCGGCGGTAATCCATTCCCTCTGGGAGCGCCAGGACGGAAATCTGCTGATCATGCCTGGAACCGTGCCTATTGAAGATCAAATCGTGCAATTCGAGCTGACGCGATATCTTGATGACCATTGGGTGCCGGTCCTCGAAAAAGACGTAGACGGCGCGAATTCATTGCCGCTGGCGCTCGACCGGGATAATCCTAACCTGGGACGCTACTCCGCAGCCCGACGTGTTTCCAGAACAATCTACATGGGATCGGCACCTACCCTGCGGGCCGCCCATAAAGGGATCGACGAGCGGCAGGTAAAACTCGGTTGCGTCCAGCCTGGCGAGGCGGTAGCCACCTTCGGAGACGCACTCCGCCGACTCACTGATCGGGCCACCTATTTGTACGTGGATGGAACGCGTTACTGGTACTCAACTCAACCCACAGTTGCCCGTTTGGCAGACGATCGCGCTAGTCAACTGAGCGATGATCAAGTGTCCGACGAGATCGTCAAGCGGCTTCGGGAAGAAGCTCGCACGAGATCCGATTTCTCGAAAGTCCATGCGTGTGCCCCCAGCAGCGACATTCCAGACGAAAAAGAGGCCCGGCTCGTCATCCTGGGACCAGAGTTCGCCCATACAAGTAAAGATGCAAGCAGCCCCGCCCGACTGGAAGCTGCGGCCATTCTCGAATCCCGTGGATCGTCGCCCAGAAACTACAAGAACACTCTCGTTTTTCTGGCAGGCGACATTAATCGCCTGAGGGAACTTGAAGAGGCGGTTCGCCAATTTCTCGCCTGGTCGTCTATTTTTGACGACAAGTCCACGTTGAACCTTGATCAGTTTCAGTCCCGCCAGGCGGAAACCAAACGCAAGAGCGCCAATGAGGCCGTCGATTTGCGGATTGTCGAGGCGTATCAATGGCTTTTGGTACCGGGGCAACCAGACCCTAAAGGCGATGTCGACTGGACCGACCTCAAGTTGCAAGGTCAGGATAGCCTCGCCACGCGAGCCTCCAAAAAGCTGAAGAACGAAGAATCACTTCTGATTCAAATGGGGGCCGTGCGTCTGCGCACGGAACTCGACCGCATCCCTCTCTGGACCGACAATCACGTCAGCATAAAGCAGCTCACAGAGTACACGGCACGATACCTCTATCTGCCCCGTCTGCGTGATGAACAGGTCTTGATCGCTGCGATTCAAGAGGGTGTCTCTAGCCTGGTTTGGAACGAAGAATCGTTCGCATACGCTGAAGCATGGGACGAGCAACGTAAACGATATCAGGGCCTCAAATGCGGGACGTCGATCCGTGTAATTGTTGATGATCGGACGCTATTGGTAAAACCCGACGCGGCGGCAACTCAGCTCGCAAAAGACTGTGAGGCCGCTGCAGCAGCACAAGCCGATTCTGTTACGGGCGGATCGACAAGCCATAAGCCGGGCCCCGCCGTCGTTCCCGCCGGGACCGGTTCCGGCACATTGACGTTATCCGGCACTGGTCGAACCGTCCCGCCTCCCGAACCGCCGAAGATCACACGCTTCCACGCTTCCGCCCAATTGGACTCGTTACGTTTGGGACGCGATGCCGCGAAAATTGCTGAGGAAGTGATTCAGCACCTTACCGGACTGGCCGGAGCCGAAGTCGAAATCACCCTCGAAATCCAAGCCAAATTCCCGGACGGAGTCAGCGACAAACTCGTCCGCGACGTAACCGAAAACTGCCGGACGCTGAAGTTCACGGACTATGGGTTCGAGGAAGAATGACATGAATTCCGGCAAAATCTCACTGAAGAAGTAAGCCTAAGGTAACTTTGTGGAATTTAAAGTTAATAAATCAGAAAGCGATCGTTGGTGGATCGTCGCGTTGTGCGTCTCGATCGTCGGTATAATTCTCGTTGTTCTCTTGTGGTGTTTCCCGACGTCAAAGTTGGTGTGGCTAATTGCGGGGGGCGCTCTGCTTTTTGTCGCCGTCCTGCACTTCAATCCACGCTATCGATACTGGCGTCGCGCGAATATCTGCTTTGGAGTCGCCGGGGCTTTGGCGTTTGTTCCGAGCTTCGAAGCCAAGGCCAATTTCGTAGAGATCGGAGCCTTCGAGTTCGTCGCTGAGACATCTTCAGTCGTCGTTCTAGGGTTCTTAATAGCTGGGCTGTTCCTGGCCTGGATCGACGCTGGCCAGCAAGGACTCTTCATGACGAGGTCAGGGATCACCGCGAAGAATGAAAATCTGAGTTTCATCAATAGCCCGTACGCTATCTCGGGACTAACCGCAGGCGGGAATATCATCATCAATCAGGGAGTCTTGGATGAGAAGCTTCTGGCGGTAATTGATGCTCGTCTGATGGCACCACAGATTCATGAAGGAGTCGGCAACGGACCGCGCCAGGTCGACGAGGATCTCGTGTGGCGACTAGTCGACAGCATCAAAGATGCGCGACGAAGATTCGAGCAGGAAGACGTTGTAAAACTAATCGCTGAATTGACGCAAAGCTTCGAGAATTCAGGAAAGTCATGGTCGAAATCTCTACGTACTGAAACACTGTTGCTGTTCGCTGAATACGAACGGGGGAAAATCTCTGAATTGCGGGCAAGTGGAGGTGAGGCCGACCTCTCCAAATTGCAACAGTTGCTCAAGGAACTTCAGGATGGCTGAACTTGAGCGGGGGAGTGATCATGCAATTCGAATTGCGTCGTTGACTGCATTCGAGACCTCAATGAGGATAGGAGTTGAGGCTGGCCTGGCCCGAATTGGGGTTTTGGACAATCCCGCACGGGTACACGCAGCCATACTGTTGTTGGTCCAAAATCATCGCTTTCAAGACGTCGTTGATCTCGCGGCCAGCCAGCAACCTCATTGCAAGTGGATCGACTTGGCGGTGTATGCGAATGTCGCATTGAGGGATGTGGCATCGGCAAAGTCGCTTCTGGCATTTGCTCTAGATTACTGTGAAGAATCTTGGGTTTTGAATAGGTGCCGGATTGCAGTTGCGGACGCAGTGTTCAGTGAGATCCTGCAAGACGCCAAACACACCGGACTCAGTCTAAAAGGAGGGCTTTCGGACGAAGACCGTTTGTTGCTTGAGTTTGTCATTGCAACGCTAAACCCACTTGTAACACCGGTACGGTTGTCCGGGCGAGTTGAAAGTTCCGTGCAGCGCGTCGCGGTCGAATTTGCGGCGAACGTATACGGGCTGTTGGGACAGCTTTCTCAGATTACAGACCTCGTCATGCCGATGGTTAAGTGTCGCCCCGTGCCGTTGCTTTTAGCTCAACTGGTGCTTCGGAAGCTTTGTGAACCGCCATCCGGACTTTCTGGTCGAATTCGGGTCGAACACCCCAACAGCTTCTCAGCCCATTTTGTGGCAGCACTTTTGGACCGCGAGGTTTACGACCGAATTCGACCGTCGCTCGATTCGATGATCGATCTTCAGCAGATGGCCCGCGACCGCGGAGATGAGGCCGTTGAGCAGTTGTGTCAGGCGCTCTTTGAAACCGCAAGTGCGTTGGATATGGCTGCTTTAGCTCGAACTCGCACGACAGTAGATCGACTGCTGGGAACTCCGAATAGATATCGCCTGCTTTTTGACTCGGTAGCGTTGTTAAAGCAGAACAAGCCTGATGAAGCGTTAAAGGAGTTGAATGCGCACCCACAAGATGATGATGCCGTCTGGTGGCAAATTGCTGCGAAAGCTCACGAGTTGTTGAACGACGTTGACAAGGCTACGGAATGCTGGGAGCGGGTCAGCCAACTGATGCCTCATCCAGACCTGCTGACGCGGTTCGCCGGGTTGAGTATGCAACAGCGCCGATTCCATCAGGCGGTACGCGCTTTGACCCTTGCAGCAGAACAGTCACCCGATGATACAAGAATTCTCGAGCAACTCGCATTTGCGCATACGCGGCTGGGACGTTTCTCAGACGCGTGCATGTTGTACGAGCGACTGGCTCGACTGAATCCGAATGAACCCAGAAATCGAGTAAATCTAGCGCTTTGTCAGGTACGAAGCGGAGACCCAGAATCAGCGCTGTCGTCAATCGACACCGTAATTGATTTCGAACATCCGGAACTTCAGATTATCGGCTTACGTGCAGAAATTCTCAAAAGCTTGAACCGTCCAGCGGATGCGTTCAACGATCTGCAACGAATACGCGACGACTTTTGGAGCAATGTCAGATTCCTCGTCCTCTACATGGATGTCTCGTACCGAGCCGGCCGAGATGGGGAAGCGCATCAAGCTTTCCACCAGCTGATGTCCATGCAGCACAACGGTCAGCTCCAGGAACCTTTATTTCAACCGATTTCGCTTGATGACCTCAAGATGATGGGCACCCAGCGATTTCGTCAGCGCGAATCGCTTTTCAGCGAAGTGGCCAAAGGCAAGCTTCCATGGCTCGCCGCAGAAGCACTGATGGGTGCAGTCGCAGACCAGGCTTGGTACCGGCGCACTCAACGGCTCCGCTGGCTATCCGACGATGTTTCGGCACGAGGCGAGTGGACCATTTATGCGACCAACAGTTTTTCAGTGCAGAGGGATTCAAACGGCCGTCCGTCAGTATTGCGAATCGGATCACCGCGGTCGGGCGAGGCAGTTGTGGCCGACATTTCGGCCATTATTACGCTTCATCGGCTGGGCCGACTGAACTTGGCGGCAGACTATTTTGGAAAGCTAGTTCTTCCCACCTCCTACGGAGATTTACCAGTTCGCGATGCTCAGCGGTTGGCACCGCATCAGCCATCGCGTGAGCAGGAACTTCGACTAATTCAGGATCTCGTGCAACGACGGTTGATCACGGTGATTGGAGATGGCGATACCACTAGGGAAATCCCACTTGTCGATGAATACCACGATGACGCGGAGAATCAACGCTTTGCGATGGCCGATGTCGCACAACTTCTGCGGGTAACACAGCGACTCACATCTGAAGAACTTGACGACTTTGCTCGCGTTTGCCACAGACCAACTCAAAGTAATCGGGAACTGCCGCTTGACCGCAGAATCTTATTCGCAATTGGCACATTGCGCACTATGGCACGATACCCATGGATTGAACGACTGC
Source organism: Schlesneria sphaerica (assembly GCF_044336245.1). Lineage (NCBI taxonomy): Bacteria > Pseudomonadati > Planctomycetota > Planctomycetia > Planctomycetales > Planctomycetaceae > Schlesneria > Schlesneria sphaerica. The sequence continues at coordinate 805,707 of NZ_CP172346.1, forward strand.
TCCCGACCGTCGACTGGTGTGTGGCACGCGACGATTACGACAATGAGTTACATGAACTCCAGGATTATGAATTCCAGCGTTCCATCCTTGGTTCGCATCAGGGAATGTGGAAGGAAATTAATCAGCTCCGAGCTGATGGCAAATTGGAATACCGCGATTCTCGATCATTAAGCCACGATCGCGATTCCGAAGACGACGGTGAGGAGCCCTCCCCATTTCTAGACGCACTGACTTTAGCAATGGACGAGCGTCTTCGTTTATTGGCTGATGATCGCTTGTTACAGTCGGCGGTCCTGAATCAAAACCCAGAAGTGTCCGACGCGGCTTTTGGTGCAGATCTTCTCATTCTCGGGCTTGAATCAAGCGGCAGTCTTACTGCCGAGGACGTCTGCGGAGATCTTATCAAAATGATGCGTTGGCGATACCGCTTCCTTTTGCCAGATTCGCGGCACCTGATTATCGCTGCACTCCGGTCGCGCGATAATCTTCCTGGTCCAGAACTCCGCGATATTGCCGCGTATGTTCAAGAATCCATGCGAGACCCCGGTTTGTTCTGTGGACCTGAAAATGCAGACCTCCCTACTCCAGTAGCATTCAAGTATTACATGGCGTGGAAGGAGCTCTGCGTGGAGTTTCTTGGATCGCTTTGGAGTGATCCGGAGTTTACAGCTGAGCAATTAAGGGCGGTTACTGTCTGGTGTGTTGGAAGTTTACTTCCAGCCGTTCCACGAGGAATGCTGTATTCCCCAGTGGGAAGACGGCTGGCAAACCTAACTCCAAAGGCGTTCCTATTGACGGCGATGATTCGATTTGCCGCTGTTGAACCACTTCAACGGGCAAATGAAGCGCTTCGCCTCATGGCGGCCCATTTGGGAATGACTGAGGACGAGTTTTATGAGGCCGCAGCGGAAGCAGCCGATGGACGATATGACTGAGGATGAGATCGCGATGGCCTTTCGCCAGCGCATTCAACGAATAGCGTTATGTCATCGCGTCGGTCAATCGGTCGCTGGCCACGTCATCATGCGTTTTCGGAAGCTCGGGGAATGGACGAAAGAGATCGTACAGACGACCCCCAGGGATATCGTTCGAATCTTGACCCAAACTGATCACCCCCAGCGGTTGCCACTTCCAGATGGACCGCTCGTAGTTATTGTCGAGAATGAGAACGCTGGAATTCTTGAAGTGTCGGAACATCTGCTTTCACAAGATGTGAACATTCGGCGAGCCGCCTACCAACACTTTCTCTCTGCGCAATCTAACCAGGAATGTTGGGTATCTGCCTATGTTCTCGACCTTCTTCAGAAGAACGCAGATGCACTGATGGACGCTGATGAGTCGATCTGGATACCTGCTGGCCTATTGCTGCGGGACGCTATTGAACTCGATTTCCGCGCAAATTGCGCTGGGGTACATCAGAGTTCGCAGGAAGGGTTTGATCAGAGTTACCAGAAATACCTCAATAAGGTTATTTGGCCGAGGGCGAACTGTTTCGAACACGATAGGCCCACCATCATAAATCCAATCGAGGAATCTCAGCAGATTCGAACAAAGCTCAACGAATTGTCGTCACTTGACGATCTGAATAGCGCGCTGAATGGATATCTCGCATTTTGTGGCTACTTGCCCTTAGCGGGTGAATTGTCAGCCGGTTCGCTGATTGCAGCATGGGATGCGCTTCACCCAGGGCACGATCTGTGGAAGGCAGTTTGGGGTTGGGCTGATTCCATTCACAGTGTTTTGGCTCAATATCATGCTGCTCATGCGTTCTTGGAGCATCCACAATGGATTCGCGAAGAGGAAATTGAGCGGTTGATTACTGTTGTCCGCAGTGTCATTTCTAGCCCAGAAGCTGACTCGAATTCCACACAGTCCTGCCTCCTAAGGCTACGAGCGAACCTGCTCGAGCATTTTCAAATGCATCTTGAGGGATTGGCACCAGGACTTAATAGCGACGTTGTTGCCACATCGGCCTGCTGGATGACTGAAACAGTCGCTCAGCTATTTCGCGGAGATTCTTCTCACATAATGAAGGGATGTGCATTTCTGCGAGCAAACGTAATTCCAATATCCCAGCGGCGTTGGTCGATGGCCCGGTCCCGAATGGCACCGACACCACTCCGAATCGCGAGTCTTTACAACCCATTTATTTGGAGTGACGCTCTTCTGGCGACAGCCGTGCGACGATTCAGCGATTTCCCCGAGTGCGACAACGGTGCGGAGTACGGGAGGTTTCTACTCACTAGGCTGACCTCTGCGACCTGCGCAGGGGCTTTGCGAGTGATTGGACGCCGCGACTCAGTTTATGCATTTGAGCTCCCGGTATCGCCGTCACACTTAGCACTTCCAGCTTCTCCGAGTGATGATAAAGATATCGAAGCTGCGCGGCAGATGCTCGCTGCTCGATTTGCAATCGAAGAAGGGAACGGAGTTACAAACATTCTTTCGGAACTTCGAGAACTTTCCGATGGACCGTCAGGCTTCGTTTGCGCAAATCTTTGTCGCTGGGTGATGGAACCAAATTTCACGGAATCGACCGTCCGTGATCTGCTGAATGACGATGAATGGCGTCGTACGGTGTTTCAGCGGCTTCCGTTGGCATCACTCCACAATCTCGTCTCGTTTCTGACGGATTGGCAGCTTCAACAAGACGACGAGTGGCTGGTCCGACTCCCGCACTTCTTCGCGTTTGAATGTGAAAAGGCTGCCGAGCCCGATCGTAAAGAACTTCTGTTGGCTGGAACTTTTGTCAGCACGATGGCAGCGGACATTGCAAGTCCGATCGTCAGACTCCTTGCGGGGGCTCAGCGATCTGAATTTGCGGGCCTCATTAACAATTGGCAGCAAACGACACGAGAGATCGCGCGTGGTTCTGAGCCGTGGCTTGCAGCACGCGTCCGTGGACTTCTTGGAACAATTGAGAATCACCTGTGAAACCAAGCGGAACCATCTGCGAAAATACTTTCGGGAGTGAGGTTCGAATCTGGGCGAACGTGCAACTTAAGACGAACCTGTTTGTTTTTATGTTCCGTCGCCTAGCGTATCCTGGAGCACCCGAGACTCGACGATTTTTTGAAATTCCGACAACAGCTCTCGGTGATTTTGGGATAGGAACCTGACAATCCTGGCGTTATCGAGGAGCCCCTTCAAATATCCGATCACGACGACCAGTTGAAGCGTATTCTTGCCGTGCGATTCCTCGATCAGCTTGAAGTCTCTCCCAAGCGTTTCCATTTCTCGTTCCATTCGAGAAATGTCCTCAGCCGAAAGGCCGTTCACATCTTTGGGTTGTTCAGATTCATTGAGCTGATCCTGCGGCGTCGCCGCAATCAAGCATTTTGCATAGCCCAACGAGTAGTTGTGGGATGCGCATGCCAACTCGGCCATTTCAATCTGCCGCATGGGCTTGGCTTTTCTGAACTCACGGAGGGCGCTCGGACTGACACGTTTTTCGCGAAGTAATTCCACTGCTTCCGGGCAGATGCCGTCAAGTAGGTCGCGCTTTTGTTTGATGCTGGCCAGATCGAGGTTCAGTGTCCGAGCGATCCGGGCTTCGCTGACGCCGTTTTTGATCGCGCGGCGGATCATGAAGTGTTCTTGGATGGCAGAGAGCCGATTCACTTTGTGGTTATACGTAAACCCCTCATCGTCGACGGAAATCAGGCACTTTGCTGCGTCATGGCCCAGTTGCTTGAGTATCTCCAACCGAACGTGTCCGTCGAGTAAGAGGTATCGAGATGCCGTCTTGCGCTCGGGGTATACGACGAGTGGCTCGATGAGACCTAGTTCGCGGATGGAGGCCTCGATGCATCGATATTTTGTCGTTTTCCGGGTTCCGGATTCGATCTTACGGGTGGGCAGGATGCGGTCGATCGGGACCATGATGATGGATGATTCGCATGCCATACGTACGCGATGTGTCATAAATTGGACTCCGCCCCCAGCACATGGGGAACAAGGTATTGTGGCAGCGAGTCCAGTCCTTCAGCTCGAAGCAACGTGACGAAGTGTTCATCCTTAAAGAGTTGTTTCAATGCATTTACCGTGAACAAGAGGCGTGTTTCGCAGACTTTGGCACGTTGGATCGTCAGCTTCTGCCGAAAGGTTTCCTTCTGATAGGCTTTCAAGAGATCGTTCGTTGAAACCGGTGAAATCGCTGGCGGACGCTTTCCGTTCCGGACGCGTTTGCCTTTGCTGCGGCGGTTTTCGATCAGTCTCCGGGCCTGAAGTAGCGCCTTTCCTCGCAAATCATTCCGCTCATACGCTTCCGTCAATGCACGCTGGATTCCTGCATCGTCCGACGTGGCGATCGTGATTGCGATACTGACTGGAATTTGACCTTTTTCGACCGCCTGCAACAGCTTTTCTTCGCCCTTCGCCAAAAGCTGGAGAATGGCGCGGACATAACTGATGTCGAGATCGGTCTTGGTGGCTATTTCAGAGAACGAGTATCCCCGCTCCTTAAGTCCACCGATTTCACGCACGAGTTCAACCGTCGAGTGCTGCCGCCTAGCGATGTTCTCAGCGAGACTCATCAGCAAAAGCTCTTCTTTCGATCCATCGATCACAACGGCGGGAATCTCTTGTTCGCCAAGGGCAATGTACGCTTCTAATCGCCCCTGCCCGCATACGAGGTTGTAGACTGCATGGCCATTTTTGCCTTCAACGTGCGACACTGTAATTGGCCTCTTCAGGCCAGGCTTTGCGATGTTGGCAGAGATTTGGGCGAACTTGGTTTTTCCGCGCTGACGCGGATTCAGCACCACGATTTGTTTTACAGGGATCAGTCGGATCTGCGGGTCAAAGTCGGAATTCATGCTGCCACCTCCAGACGATGTCTAGCTGCCAAGTTCGTAAAAAATTCCAGATTGTCGAACTGATACGTGTCCAGGAATGCACCATTGGTCTCGCACAACAAGAGTCGTGGGACCGAAATGTCCATGACCGGGAGCAGGTAATAGTCGACAGGTTGCTGGTTTGCTTCATCCATCCGCCCAAGAATCGTGATGTCAGGCATGATTTTTCCGGCGAACTTGATCTGCCATCGAAGCGAGCCAGCAGCAGTTTGGAGACACCGCGACAGCACAAGAGCCGCGCTATACTCGCCGTTAATGACCAACAGGCCGGAATTGGCGTCCCGCGAAACCGTGGCCCCAATTTGTGTGAGTCGGTTCACCAGGTCAAAAACGATCGGAGGCTGCTTGGACCTGATCCGACGATTGATCTCAACATATTCAAAGTCGTGAGCCGGAACGTAACCCGCCAGTTGGTACGCTTTGAGCAGACTTCCAAACCGCGACCGATACGAAGCGCTGAGCGGCATGCCCTGAGTAGAGTCGATCAACTGGCTAGAAAGGGTGGGATGGTCGGCTGCCAACGCCTTCAACTTGGCCAACATCTCGTCATCAGAGAGTCGGCGGTTCCGTTCCTGAATGATCCCCCGCGCGACGAAAAACTGCTCTGGTGTTACGATCGACGGGAATGCACCGTCTTTACGGACCCACATCTCGGGCGAATTCTCGACATGAGCCTTCTTGAGTTTGAACGACGTCCGATTGTAAACATTGTTCCCGATGTACTTCTCGTTCGTCAGCACCTGTCTGACGGTTCCTCGATTCCAGGGTCGACCAAAGTCGGTCAGACAGCCTTCGGCATTGAGTTCTGCCGCGATTTCCGACTCAGGTCTACCTTCATCGATAAACCATCGGTAGATCCGTCGTACAGTTTGAAGTTCGTCCTCGGGGCCTGGCACCAATACCACACGATCCGTCTGAAGGCTTTTGTATTCCCCACGAGTCAAGACTCCCTTGGGCTCGCCCGATTGATTGATCAGCATGCGCCGGAGCCCAAACCCGGGAGCACCTCCCTGGCGATATCCGAGTTCGATCAGTCTGCACTGTCCTTTGAAGACCTTTGACGATAGCTCGCGACTGTACTCGCCCGCCATCGCGCGCTTCACGCTCTTGATGATCGTGGAGGTTGGTCCGCCGTCGTTCTCAAACTGCTCTGCGCAGTAGTGGACCTCGATGCCAGCTCGTTTGCACAGGTATTCGTAATAGGCGCTTTCGTCGGCATCTTGAAACCGCCCCCAGCGACTGACGTCGTAGACGAGAATCGCTCGGTACCCAGGATTGCCCGATTGTACGTCATCGATCATCCGTCGCAGACTTTCCCGACCGGCGACGTTCAAACCGCTTTTTCCCTCATCGGCGTAAGTCCGGACAATCTCATAGCCGCGTTTCAGGGCATAGTCCCGAACGATGTCGTCCTGGTTAGAGGTCGAATACTGCTGATGTTCCGTCGACATCCGCACGTATTGTGCGGCGGGCACGCTGTGGGGTTCCTGTGGGGGAGTCATAGCCAAAGGCTTTCATCAAGGGAAAAGGGGCGCGGAAATGCCTTCCATGCAGGTGATTGAACATGCAAACATTCTGCCACGGACCTGTGGGATTGCGCGGCGGAAAGCTGTGGGAAAGCTGTGGGATTTGGTTACGCGAGGCGATTTAGCATCAACCCGTAGTGCCGAGCAACACTGCCGTCGATCACGTCTGACAACTTCGACATGCCTGCCGCCCGGAGCTTCCCACGCAGTTCTTTCACGACACTGCGAACCGAGGACGACTCACGAACGGCGTTCCAGACGTCATTCAGCAGGACTTCGTAACTAAGGTAGCAGTTGGGACGGCGTGCCAATCGCCCGAAGAATTTGAGCATCAGGGTATTCCCGAGAAAACAATGCCTCCCCTGAAACTCCACACACATTAAACCGTAATCAATCCGAGGATCGGCCGTTTGCGACGGAGTGAGTGGACCTTGTGCGACCGGCGTGTTGGGATGCGTCAGAGCATCCAGCTCCGACTGCAGGATCGCGACCGATTCTTCCAGAATCGAGATTTCCGCCGCGTGGATCGCGGCCAAGCGTTTCAGAGATTCCCTCAGTTGTTGTTCTCGCGTGGTGATCATTAGACAGTCCCCGGAAATTCATGGATAGGTTTTGAGCCCTTTCATGAAATCTGGGACACGTTCGCGAAGGCTGCGCGAGGAATCCGCTGAATCGAATAGCGAGAAGCGCCTCTTAGGTTAAGAAACCTGCACGTTAGCCGTATTGATATCTTCGGCAGCTAAACCGAATTCCGTGCATGTTTGCAGAGGATCATTAGGGGGCAGTTACTGAATCAGTCGATGTTTCGTTGATGTGGTCGACGCAACTTTACCCCTGGGAAAGCGGCCCAGACCGCCGAAGTGCTCCGCTAACAGCAGGAGTTGAGAGACAACCAACCGTTGGGTTATCAAGGCTGTTCTCATCTTTCGTATCGTTGAATGTGGGGCGGTCCTCGCGTGAGAGATGTAATTAGTCGTCTTTGTCGGCCGCGAGCAGCCGTTTCCTGCGTTCTGCCACGCGAGTGTCCAGGTACTTTTTCCATAGGAGGGGGAGCGTCGCACGAATCTTACGGAACCAATCAGGCGGATCTCGATGCCTATCTCCTGGGTCAGCAATCCCAATTAAGGCGTCTAGCAAGACCCACTTCCGGAAAAGATTTGATTCTTGGAGTACGGCCTTGACGAGTTCCGACGTTGCCTCAACTGACATCGTCCAATCGAGGGCTCGGCTAGCGGCCTGCACAACATCCTGGCTCGCATCATCGAGAAGCTCCCTAATGATCTTGATGCGTAGATCGCCCGGCGCGCAAACGTAACTGAGCACTTCGATCGCCGCCTTTCGGCGACGAGGATCACTGTCTTTCAGCCAGTCACTCAGTGTCTTCCGCAAGTGGTCGGACTGCATTGGCTGCAGCACGGCCAACGCTCGCCCGATCGCACGACGGATCGCGGCGTGTTTCTCGGTTTGGGCCATCAGGAGAAGGAATGATATAGCTGCATACGGATCGATCTCGACCAACAGAGATGGGTAGAAATCGCGGTCGCGAGCGGTTGGCGACTGAAGAGCCATCTTCGCTGCATCGAATGCAGTGTCGGCATCGAACTTCGCTAATGCACGGATGCTCGCAGCCTTTGCCCCCGTCACGATCATCTGCTGATCTGGTGCGATGGCTGCGTCATACAAGAGTTTTTGAGACAACTGCTCGTCGAGCACCGTGGCGAGCACCTTCGGATCTTGCACCGAGAGAACGAGCCTGGCGAGAAGTTCAGTCTTCTCAGGACCGTCAAGCTGCTCTAAACGGCCTTTGAGAAGAGGTCCCGTTCGGCCTTCGATTCGCTTGTCGGAAAGGAGAGAAAGCGCTAGGGCATCCGTATAAGACGACTCGACGTGCGATAAGAGCGCCTCCAAAGCTGCATCGGTGCCAATCCGGCGAAGGGCCATTATCGCAGTATTTCTGTGTTCCGCCACCGCGAGGTGGCGGGCCATGAGGGTCACAGTGTCGTTAGCTTTGTCCCCGAGTGCTGTGAGGGCGATAAGTGCGGCGTAGCCGGTGTCTGAAGTAGGTTCATTTTCGAGAAGGATCCGCCGAATCGCGTCTGTTTGTTCGCGCCTGCCCGCAATGCCGAGCGCAAGAATCACCCCCGGCGGTACCTTCACTTCTCGAACACCCTCAAGTGCGGGAGCCACGTCCGCGTCAGAAAATGCCTCGCCAGTGAGTTGCTGCGAGAGGTCAATGCAAACGATATCGAGTCCCCACCGTATCACGGCTTCGATGACCAGCCGGTACTCTCCCATTACAGCCAGTGCATGGGTTGCAATGCTTTGTTCGATCGGGACGCCTCGGTCGAGATCAGGTCGCTGCGAGATCAACTTCAGGAGTTCTCTCGTCTCTGTATCGGGCCGACGGAAGGCTAGGACCGATGCCTCGCGGCGCGCTATGGGATTCTCCGAAGCAAGGCAGAGGTTTACGACTCGGGTAAAACCGTCCCCACCGATTCGCTCGAGTATGGATAATCCGAACTCCTGGTCGGGGCGAGCGAATTCGCCTGGAATCGGTCCCCGGCGCAACAGCCAATCGGTGAGCTTTGTTGCCAGCGAACTGTTCTTTTTCGCGCGAAACTCAGCAAGGTGGTGCGGATACCGCATATCGCTGATGAGGTTTAATAGAGAATAGAAATCGGGTGATGAGTTATCACGAGCTGCTGCTATTTCTACGTCGAGCTCCCGTTCTAAAAGTTCGAGGAGCACCGTGAACGTTTCGGTGTCCACCGCTGCTTCCTGCCGCTGGTAGACCATTGCTGCCCGAATTTCAGGCTGTGGGCGACGGAGCAACTCTAGGATGTAATGTTTCGCCGGTTCCGGGCGACGGCGCTGCAGTTCGGAAAAGCACCACCGCTTAGTAGGCGAAAGCAATTGAATGGGAAGACGCGGCAACTCGGCGATAGCCGCATCCGGGGCAAGCCGTGCAAGAGCACGAAGTGCCCAAGGCCCAACCAGTTGTGCAGGCCGATCGATCCTCTCGCGCAGCCAATCGACGTACTGAGAATCTCGGTAGTGAAATATGTTGACGACTAACGGAAGTTCATGTTCCGAACTCACTTTCGCGAACAACTCAGCCTTGCACTTATGCCACAAGTTTTCGTATTCGGTCGTCGAAACTAGAGAGGCGAGAACGTGAATCGGATCACTCGCCGTGGCGGTGGAAATTGTTTCGGGAAGCCACGCGGGGTTAAGTTTAACGCATTCCCTCAACGCTGCGAACGAATCTGCGGATGCCTCCGCTGGATGCTCGTGTGGGCGGATGAACCGACTCCGATCGGCCAAGATCTCTCGATGAATGACCCAGAGCCGATCTAAAGCGGGGGCATGTGGGCGAAGGGTGAGCACCTTCAAGGCCGCTCGCTTGACGAACGGCGAGGAATGATCGAGCATCGCAGTGGCACTTGGCCCGGTCTCTCCGTCAATGATCCTTCCGATAGCTTTAGCGACGTCCTCAATCAGGATCACATCGTTACCAAACGCAACTGCCTCCAGCCTTCGAAACAATGCTGGTACAATACGACTACCGAGTGTTGGCAGAAGTTGGCCGTAGAGAATGGTATGGTGCTTCACGGCCCGTTCTCCATTGCTTCAATTATGTGATCGACCACCGCGGATGCAGATCGGTCAGGGGCGGAAAGAAGCCAGAGTACGTCCATCGGCACGTAGCCAAATGTGACGGCCCCACCGCCACCCGATGAGATAAAAATCCGCTTTATTTCCGCCGTGAGGTCTTCGGCTGAGATCAGCCCGGCGTCAAACTGTGAGACCAGCGCTTCGGCCGCTGCCCAGTTGAGCAACCGATCATGCCAGACGCGATACCTGTCTGTACCGGCTAGTTGAAGCCATCCAACGCGAGATAGGCGTTGGATGGCACAATTGTCGAGCCCGACTGCGCTAAGTTGCTCTCCGGTCCACGGGTACGGTGCCCCACGGGCGGTTGAAAGGGCAAGCTTCCGAAGTGGCACTGCGTCGAGGGGTGACTCACCCTGCTCATTCTCGAACAGGCGGAGCCAGTATCGCTCGTACAGTCCGTATTCGTTTATCGACTTCCAAGTTCCGGGCTTGGCGATGTCGCAGTAGAGCCGAGAAAGAAGTGGGCGTCGAAGGGTGGACAAAACGTCGTACGGAATCTCACCTCCACCGTCACCGAGCCGCAACGTGAGATAGGTACGGAGTTCCTGTACTGTAAAGTCACCGACCTGTATTACTTTTCCTCGCTTATCCGCCAACTGCTGGAATGTGCGGGCGACTGGCGGAGAGCAAGAGATAGCCAGCCGAATGCCCCACTCTTCCCACGGCTGCATCACGAGATGCCGGACCTCCTGGGACGATTGCACGTCGTCGATAAAAAGTGTGAGCCAGTTATCGACGCGGTCGTGAAAGAGTTCACGCCTGCGGGCTGCGATCCGGTCTAGCGGAAGGGATTGGTCGTTCCCTTTGATATGCCGCCAAAACGCGTCAGCCGCATTCTTACAGTCCCGCTCCGCATCGCCGCTCCCTGAAACAAGGACCACTAGTTGTTGTTCGCTTGCGGAGAGACGAGCGAGCGTACTCAACAGCCACGACTTACCCTCGCCGCTCTCACCCGCGAAGGCGAGCAGCGGTACCTGCGGTTGCCACTCGGACAAGAGTTTCTTTCCTCGCTCGGTTCGGACGTCCTCTGACGATTCATAGCCGCGCCGCTGTAGCAGACTATCGAGATTTCTGCGGGCGTTCATCCGAAGCCGCGCCCAATTGGTCAACGGAACAGAGTTTATGCCGAACTCTCGAAGAAACGATTCTGCCTCAATCAAAGCGCCACCTAATGCGGCTTGCTCTGCCAGTCGACTGAGCATCGCGCCTCGTTTCTCCCGAAGTGAAACATCCGAGTCTACGAGAGCCAAAAGCAATGAATCCACCTCTTTCTGTACCTGTTCGATGCTTTGCCCCGGGTCAATCGAGAAGTTTGCCAAGAGGTGCCAGACCCCGAGGCGCGTGGACTCCTCCGTCTCGCGGTCCTGAACGGCCTTGCGTTTTCTTACCTCGGACACGATCTTCTCGAATAAAGATCGTTCAGTGTAGTGGGGTTGGTCCCAAAAGGGTTTGGGAGGGACGGTACCCGGCGGAGGGGGCGATACCGGAGCAGTTGATCCACCACGAAATTTTAGTTGCCTCTTGTTATCAAGCCCAGAAAGTACATCTCCGGTCGGAGGAGTCCGCTTCTTTAGTCCTCGAAAGAAAGTGAGCACATCTGTCCACCCACCCATTCTCCCCTCGGTCACGAACCGGTATTCCGTTTCGGGCTTTGACGAGTCATATGCAAGATAGAGGTCCGGCAGTACTTCTTCAATGATTTCTCGCAGTGACCACGTCCCCTCATCCGAGCGCGCCTTCAACTGCTCGACGATGCGCGCTGGCCCCCGCACCTGCTGGAGATCGCCGCCCCCTCTCAGTGGCTCAAGTACGAGGAGCGCTCGTTGTATACTACCGCTTTTAGAATCTTTGTCGCAGTCCAAGGTGTAGAGCCGTACGGCGCGGAGCAACGACCAGAGCATCTGGTAGAGGATTCCGTTGATCGTCGCCGGGCCACCGGCAGGGACTGACATAACCCACCTCCATCAAATCATTGCGAAAAGTCACTTCTTCCATTTAAAAAAGTGTGGGCCGAATCCTACCACTCGGCGCCAGATAGATCGAGCAGCACTTGTGTTCGGTCGATAATCAATGGTGACTTGATAGAAGCTAGTCCAAACACGGATGATCAATGAACTCGGAGTGTAGATCCCCCCCAAAAAAAATCTGCATTTCCCCGCCTCATAACGTCTTCTTCGATCAATTCGGCGTCCGGGCAAAACTCCGCGTAACGGTTGGCTGTTTGAGCATTTTTGAAAACCCTTGGAATCACGCCTTACATTCATTTGTGTGAATAGTAAGACTATCCCATCATAAGGAGCCGTTTAACGCAGGCAGGTTGATTGTCTTGATGCAGGGAGGTGTTCTATGCGAACCAAAAAATCTTCAATCAGGACTGAAGCGGATGTTTTAGGGCCAATTCGCGAGGCCGCCGCACTGGCGCTCGCGACTGGCTTCTCTGAAGACGAAGCCGCGAAGAAAACTGGTACTGCGTCACAGATCATCAAAACGTGGCTGCGTACCGACAGCATGTTCGTGCATCGAATCAGTGAGATTCGCGGCGAAATTTCTCAGCGGGTTCGCGCTTCGGTGTCCGACAAAATGCTCACCGCCGTCGCAACTCTCGACGAAATTTGCCGTGACTCCAGGGACGATGCGACGCGGCTTGCGGCCGCGAAACTGCTGTTGGAGGTCGGGATGAAAATGCAGCAGAACGTTGAATTCGAACAACGAATCACGGTCCACCAGGTGAGTCAGCAACAGAACAATACACTACAGGAACCGCCACTTGTAGTACTGTCGGAATCGATGCAAGGGGCTCAGAACACCAAATAACAGCCACACGCACGCGAGCCGGTCCAAACTGTCAGCGTAGCCGGTGCCAATTGACCCACCACGTTCATTTCAACCTCGCTCCGAAGGTTAATTGAAGGCGGTACGACATCGCGGCTGAGACGCGCGGATGCGTATTAAAACGACGACGGTTGTTGCGTCAGAACAAACCATTTAATTCTTGAGTTCCTGATTTGTCTGCCATTGTTGCCAGAATTGGATGGCTTCAAGATGCTGTTTTTGGGCCTTCTGCTGTAGCCGAGAAAGGTATTCAAAGTTCTTCATGTCTTCAGTACGAACGGCAGCCATTTTTGCTTCTAAGTAGTTCAGCTGCAGCCAAGTGGCAAGGATTCGCTCCACCAGAAGCTGACGGACCGGGTCGTCGTTTACAGGATATTGGGATCGCATGTGCTCCAGTTTCTTAACGGTGGCCGCCCGAAAGACGTTGTCTTTGCCCACGATCAGCGAGACCCAATTGGCACGCGCGAGCGAAGCGACATCTCCCATACGATGCATGAGACCCGGATATCGATCGATCAGTTCCGTCAACTGTGTCTCAGCGTTCCGGTCACCGGACCGATAGGCTTCGAGCAATGCCTGCGCACGGACCATGACGGTCTCCGGGGTAGGTAGCGGAGGGGGAGAATCTCTTTCTCCACGTTGGTGTGCGGATTCATCGGCGGCGTCAAACGTCCCTCTTCGGAGCTGTTCCATCTGCCGGGGGATGAGCTTCAATCCGGCTTTCGCGGCGTTAAGACGTTCACGATTGACTTGCCGTTTCTCCTTAGCAGCCTCGAACAGTTCAGCCGCCATCTCGGCTTGGAAACCACATCCGAAATAAATCTTCTTCACGCTGCCTTTGACTCGCTTTGAACGGTAAAAGTACCGCCTTCCATTCTTCCTTGTTTCCCAAGCCATGAGTCCCTCCGTTGTGCTACGCCACATTTGCCTGTTCTACGCGGCGCTGTTTGACATCAAAAATGGTTTTCAATAACCGGAATACCTTAAACTCATCTTCGGCTCCCCGGCCTTCCACTTCAAATGTCGAAACCGCGAGTTCCGGCTCACCGAATGGATGCATTTCCAGTCGCAACGGGGTCAACAGATCGTCGACCGGTAGGCTCTGCAGGCTGAATAACTCTTCCTGCATTTCAAGCCACGAAACCAATTCCGCTCGCGTTGTCGGCAACGGGAGTCGTAAGATCAAAACAAGCAGCTTGAGATCGACGTTGATCGGCAGACCTCGCTGCCAATACGCGTCAAGTCCTTGAATTCGAAGTACATCCACGCTGACCGCTGTCAGGAAAGATTCCAAGGCTTCTGGACCAAAATTGAAACCGACCCAGCGCCAAAATGGCCCGACGTCACCGGCAAGCAGCTCTCCCGAGGGGTGCCGTCGAATCGCCTCGTGTGCGATCCATCCTGTCATATGGAATCGTCCGCGGACGTCGAAAAAATAATCCTGATACTCAGTCACGACCTCCGCCGGGATGCGCATCCGATTGGCAATTTCGGCCGGCGATTGGTTTGCTAGGACGCGCGCTTCGAGTTCGTCCCGCACGAAAGCGTCGCCTTCGTGAATCGCGCGAGCGGCAACAAATGCCTCATCGACCTGCAGAAGTGACGGCAGATCGGTGTTCTGGATGCATTTCCAAAGGAGATCTGGTGTCGGACACGGGCTCAACTGAACAAATCTCTGCCGTTTCCACGTCTTTTTTTCCATTTTCGCGCCCCGGAAGGCCCCAAGACCGCTGTTCTCAGCGCGTTTGTACTACGTTTGCGCGCCGCTCTGGAAGAGGAAAACGTGGGATTGTCGACAAGTTTTTCATTTGAAGCCAGACCCGCCCATGCTTAGATTTTATTGTTACCAATAAAACTGGCGTGACTTCCGCTTCAGTAAATAAACGACGGAGTGCCGGTGGGCCATGCAAGTGGGGGCCTGGGGAGTGCGCACTGCGAATGAATCGCCTGTTCGTACCTTTATTTCGATGAACTGAATTTATGGCGATCAAAAGAAAAGGCATCCCATCAAATACGCCCGGAGACCATCTCGCGATACGGTATTTCCGGCTAGGTAGTAAGCTCAAACGCATGGACTTTGTGACGGAAAATGAATTCGCAGGCTTGGCCGCCGAGTTTAGGCTGCTGCCGACGTCGGCAACCTGGTACAAGTCGATCCAGCTCGCGACGGAGTTTGAAGAGGAGAGCCCAGAACTGCTCGAACTCTGCCGAATGCAGGTAGGTGGTCGCCACATCACTCTGAGCCATCTGGATGAGCTGATTCGGTTACCGAATGCTCGTCAGCGCAAAAGGTTCGCCGCTAAAACATTGCGAGGGAATCTATCGTGCCTCGCGTTGCGGGCCGAAATTCGTGACACCGTCCACTGGACCAGCAAGCGGTCCGGAGCCGGGCGCAAACGCCGAGAACCTAACAGCCGTGCCGAAGCCATCTGGCGCGTCAACCGTGAAATCAACCAGCTCAAATCGACGCTGGAGTGGTTGGCAACATACGAACAAAATCGGTCAAAGTTACGGAAGGAAATCACGGACTCTGTGGCTGCGCTTGCCAGATTGCAAAATGTGTTGGGGCGATTGCTCGGTGTCACGTGAAGTATGCCGCGTGCCCGTCGAACATCGGTATGCGTCGATGGTCCAAGACATGGATGCGTATCAAGCCCGTCAGATCACAACACTTGAGGAACTCCAGACACAATCGATTGCCGACTATTCTGTCGGAGTTACCTTCGTGGACATCAGACACGCGCTGGATTCGTCACGGAGCAACCAGGGGGTGCATTGCAAGACACAGACTGACAAAGACAAGACATAGGACTGTACGGGTGTCATGCGTGCTTACAGCTTGGTGTCATGGCACTTGACTGGCTGGATCGCCAAGGCAAAATGCGGTGAGGCACATTTTAACTGGGTGTTGATGTAGTCCCGACAGTCAGTTGAGGCTTGTAAATGTCATGTTCAACAGAGAAAGGGTTCATCCAAAACTACTCGGTGATTGACTCGATCCACAATGGCGGTTTCTACTCGTCGAACTTGAAACTCCTTGATTCTTCGCGAAATCGGCTACATACTTCCGTCGAATTAATCGGTTCTGTCCTGCACGCTTTTCGACGGCAGCGAACTCGCATAACCCGATGTGATTTATTGCGAAGTTGAACTTGTTATTGAGAACTCATGTCCCACCAAGGTCAACTCTTCGATCTTCCAGAGCCTGAGTTGCCAAAGGATCAACAGATCAAGGAACTCAGAGAGCTTGTCGCGCAATACCGCGTGATGATGAACAAACTCACCGGCCAACTTATGTACCTCGAACGATTGTTCAGGCGCGCTTCGGACGGTTCCGCTACGCTGGTATCGGGATTCATGGACAAGTTTCTACAAGATTGCGCAGCAGTACCAGAATCAATTCCAACTTGGAACGAGGAGGAATGGTATTCCTCAGAAGAAGTGTATGCCGGGACGATAGAGATGTACCGTGCCGGTCGCGATCTGCGACGTGTTGCGAAAAAAATAGTCACTGTCCGAAGACATTTTTATCGAGATATTCAGATCCTTAAGCAGCGCCACAGCGACGGCGAATCAGCATTTGATCGAGAAGCAAATCTTCGTTTACAGCAACGTCGACAATTCACCCACAAGGAGCGGGAGAAGATCTGGATTCAGTCCGAAAGGAAATGTCGGTATTGCAAATGCAAGTTGGAAAGCCCTGACGGAGACGTGATGCACGTTGACCATATCGTTCCCGTTGTCGTTGGGGGGAACGATGACATCGAGAACCTCACCGCCGCTTGCGTTTTATGCAACCTAAAAAAGAATGCGAAGAGTGAAGAAGAGTTTCTTGCGTCTCTACTCAGTGGAATTGAAAGTTCAGGCCAAACTCTATTTCCCAGCGCAGATGGGTTCACTGCAGAATCGCGGGATGATACTGACTGAAAATGATTGTTGGCAAAAGTGCGGACTGCATAACGATCAGGCTCGAAGGGCTAGAGGCAGTTTCAAAACCGGTTCAAGCATATCATTACGCAGGCGAGGTGGAAAAAGCCTTCGAAGAGATGTGGGTAGTATTCATGCCGGACAAGAAGCCTTCTTTGATAGCCTAGCCAACTGATCGTGCGTTCCACTTTCCAGCGACTCGCATATCTCTTCAGGCTTCGCCCGTCTTGTCGAGACGGCTTCTTCCGGCCTTTTCGGTGGGGTGTGATTTGCTCAATGCCTCTCAGTTTGAGCGTATCACGAATCCAATCGGCATCAGCCGCTTTATCGTACAGCAGCCTCTCGGGTTTCTGGCCAGCAACTTGAATGTCGACCAGCGTCTCGATCGTGTTGACTTCGGCGACCTGTGCAGAAATGGTGAACCCCGAGATGGGGACGCCGTTACCGTCCGTCATCAGCATGAGTTTCGTTCCTTTACCTTTCTTGGTCTTACCAACCTCGGCGCCCCCTTTTTTGCAGGCGAAAAGGTGCCATCACCCATTGCCTGCGACCAGTTCAGCTGTTTCTGTCGATCAAGGGACTTCAGGAGACGTTCCCACGTTTTGACCATGATTCCTCTCTCCGTCCACTCCTTGAGCCTTCGCCAGCATGTTGCAGGAGACGGGTATCGCTCTGGTAAATCTTGCCATCGTCCTCCGCTCTTCAGGACCCACAAAATTCCTTCCAGACAGGGTCGAGGCTCGACTCGTGGTCGGCCTCCCAGTGGGGATGGAAGAGGGTTTGCAAACAGATCTTTGATGGAATTCCACTGGGCATCATCAAGAAAAGGCTTCGGGACCGTCCTGGACCCTGTCGTATTCGGCCGCCGTCGCTGGGGCCACATGGACAGGGTAATTCGCATGTAAGGGACTCCTTTCTCCCTTACCGGTATGCAAATTGCCTGCCAGAATCGTTATTGCAATAAAGGGGTTTTGAAACTGCCTCTACGTCTTTTACGGGCATGGCAGCGGAAACTGCCGCCACCGACGAATCTCGTATTCATCCGTCAGGCGCTCAGCCACCGTGCGTACCATCGCGACGTCCTCGAAGACACCGTGCCGCTGCAGGGTGTCGACCAATAGCGAGTTGGCCATGTGATTGCATGAATCCTCGCTGAGTTTGCAAACAGAATCCATTTCGCACAAAAAGCAGAAAAACCCGGTAAACCAGCTCGCGCCAGCCTACCGGGCTTTCTTTCGAATGCCTTTCGGCACTTCATCTACAACGTCACTGCTTCAACCTCAGCGACGAAGCGAGCGGCGTCACTGGTCAGGAACGCTGAAATCACTTCGAACACAGCGTCACTGAAGCCGCCGACGTTCAGGATATCACTCCGTTCCGGAGTCTGCGTTGTTGCGTTCGGCTGCAGGTCAACGCAGATCAGCTTTGGCCCCGTGATGTCGCCACCATGGAGTCGAACCTGGTTCTGCACGAACCGCTGCCATTCCGTAACAACGCCTGTCGAGCCATTTGCACCATAGAAGTACGGACGACCCTGGTAGACCCAGCTCTCGTTGTCGCTGACCAACACGACTCCTGCGAACTTTCGCTTTGCGTAGGTCGCATTCGCCTTGCGGATCGGCAACGAGCAATCCGTTCCACCGCCACCATACTTCGCCAGCCGGTCCGCCAGGCTCAAAATCGAGTCGGACGGATCGACCTTGGCATCAAATGCCTGTGTGTCGAACGGCACGACGATGCTGTCCGGGTTACGCCGCAGGATGGCCGCTGCCACAAGGGCTGCGACATCCACGCACCGCATCTTCGACGTTCCACCGCGACCACGGTTTCCCGTGACAGGTGACTGCATCGAACCCGAAACGTCGAGACCGATTACGACCGGTCCCGGCAACTCCGGCACGTTACCACACGCAATCTCCGTCGCCTTATGCAAGGCAGACTTGATCACCTGAGGCACCTCATCGGATGCATTCAGGTACGCCGCGAAGAATTGATATGGAAACTGCCGCGATCGACGGATTTCGTTTTCATCCGCCAACCTGTCAGCCACCGTCCGCACCATCGCGATGTCTTCGAACACACCGTGCCGCTGCAGGGTGTTGAGGTTCATCCGCAACGCCTGCGGTCCCATCGTCTGTGCGATCGCCGCCCAAACCTTGGAACCCTTCGCCGTATCGGCCAGCAAGTCCCAGCGAGCGTGTAGTCGATCCAACAGCGCGATCTGCTGCTCGGCTGTTTCCACCGTGCGGAACGCAACCAGCAACTGAACCTGCTCCGGCAAATCGACTTCACCAGCCGGTGCCCACTTCGACTGCTCCTTATCTGTCAGCCAGCCGAATAGTGCGCGCCGACCATTGTCCACAGGTGTCGGCCGCGCCAGCCGCAGGATGTCCCGCAAGCTCGGATCGTGACCGATCGATGCCGACAGCAGCTTCTCTGGCGAGGCCGTGTTCAGCCAGCGCTGGAAAGCACGCTGCAATGAACTCGACAGGCTCTTCTTGCCGAACTGACCCGAACGGATCATCTGGAACAACGTCCGCAAAACGCGACCGTTATCAACAACCCGATCGAACACCTTGTGGAACAGGACGGCATCGCGTGCAACCAATGTTGCTGCCAGCGCGGCCGGCATGTCCTTCAGGTACGCCCGCTCGCGGCTGTAGATTGCCAGCTTCGCCAGGAAGACGTTGTCGTTCACCTGGGTCACCAGTAACTTCAGCGTATCAAGCTGCTTGTCGGCATCCGCGTAGAAGGTCCCGTTAAAGCAACCTGTCGCTGCCAATTGCGCCAGCGCGTGCTTCGGATCCAACGCGTACGCCGGTCCGCCCGCGTCATTTTGCGAAGTTGCACGCGGCAATAGTGACGTCAAACTCGAAAACAACGACTTGTTGGCCATCGTGGCCTCCTTCCTGAACAGTCGAGACAGATCGATCTGCCAGGAGCACACCGCTCCTGTGACATAACGGATCGAATCCGAGCCCGACGAAATGTGACGGCGATCCCACGAAGATTGTTCAGAGCGACCTGATCCCATTCGGGACTGAGGCATGCCTGCCCCACCGTCTAAGTTGGTGGCATGTACTCCAACACGGCAGTTGGATCGTTGTTTCAAAAGCACTCGACGAAGTTATGGCCAGAGTTCCGGGCCGAGACTGACCTTCTGCAAGAGGCCCGGGCAGGATTCGAACCAGCTAAACCATGTACTCCAAACCGGCAGTCGAGTGTGTCTCTAAAGGATCTGTTAAAGGCATGTCCCAACGAAGTTTCAATCAGAGAACGCCTCTTGCGAGGCGACGTCCGCGTTTGACCACTCCGCCACAGCGAGTTGCCACGCTGGTGGGATTCGAACCCACGACATACGGCTCTCAAAGCATGTGCTCCAAACCGGCAGTCAATCCACCTCCGCCTCGCGGCGGAAGTTTTTATAGTCCAAGATCCAACCGAGGGGTTTGTTGAGACGCCTTCCTTATCGAACCAGGATGGTTCGGCAGTGGACGCGCGGCTTCATCTTCATGAGACTCGAACCGCATCACCAGTCGGTCGCCCGACGTCGCTACTTTAAGGCCGTCAGTTACGTGTAGTCCCAAATGGCAGTTGGATCGTTCGTTTGTTTGATCAGTTCACAAAGACCTCAACGAAGAATCGCCAAGACATCGTGCCGTGAGGCACACCTTAACAGGGTGTTGATGTAGTCCCGACAGGCAGTTGAGGTTTATCAATGACACGTTCAACGAGGAGATGGTTCAGACGTTGCACATTTTCAAGATGTAGTCCGTACCGGCAGTTGATTGTGTCAAGACGCCGATGGGAGTCGAACCCATTGGATACGGCTTTGCAGGCCGCCGCCACGCCGTGTGGCTTCAGCGTCAATTAATCAGTGTCCTTGCCGGGAGTCGAACCTGGTCTACGACCTTCGCAGGGTCGCGTGCATCCACCACACTCCAAGGACAAATAACAATCAAAATACCCCACCGAGGAATCGAACCTCGCCCGACTGCTTCGAAAACAGTCATGCATCCTCCACACTCGCAGGGCATCACATCAATTCATCAATATCCCGACCTGGAATCGAACCAGGGCCTGGACCTTCGGAGAGTCCAATGCAATCCGCTACAACATCGGGACAAACAGGGCCGACGACTGGATTCGCACCAGCATGATTCCGCTTACAAGGCGGACGCCTTTCTCGATCGAGCCACGTCGGCAGTCAGCACGAGCGTGAGGATTTGAACCCCATCCAGCAGTTTTGGAGGCTGCCAGCTCTCCCAGGAGCATCACTCGTGTGTGCCGCCGAGCTCTAACGAAGGGCCTCGGCGGCGGTCGTCATTCATCCAGTTCCACAGTCCAGTATGCCTCACTGAGGAACTTGGACCAGCTTTCAATTCGCACGTCATGCCGTGCATAGAGTGGTTTCCACGTTGGTCGAACCGGCGCCTTCCGCAGCGGCATGCGCGCTTCAGTTGGCGTACGGTCAGCTTTTCGCTTGTTGCACTCCAAGCAAGCTAAGACACAGTTCTCCCATGTGCTGGTTCCACCTCGCGACCGCGGTTGCACGTGGTCGAGAGTCAATTCTTCGCTCCCCGGCTGGCCACCACAGTACTGACAGGTGAACCTGTCTCGCTTGTAGATGTTCCGGCGACTGAATGTGACCGCGTTCGAGGGAACTCGGTCATACTCGGTCAGCGTGATTACCTCCGGCACCCGAATCCGAAACGTCACGACTGGACGAACAATTCATCCTGCTGAGGAATCAGTTTCGCCCAATCGGCCCAGGTGTACTGCTGATAGTCAGTCGGATCGACGATCCGCGCCCGCTCGGCAGCCACCAGCGTCATTGAACGTGCCACCGAAGCCACGCCCACCGGCTGCCAGTTCCGGTTTAGTACCAGTGTTTGTCGACTCAACATCGCGACCACGATCTTTCTCCTATTTAATAAGGGTGTCCGAACGGGATTGAACCGTCACCTTCGGCTTCACAAACCGACATGCAAACCACTACACCACGAACACCATGCATTCTCGGACCAGGAGTCGAACCCGGATTTCCCCGTTAGGACCAGGGCGTGATTTCCATTTCACCATCCGAAAGCGGAAGGAGCGGGAGTTGAACCCGCAAGGCACATTAAAAATGCTCGACCGGCTTCCAACCGGTTCCCGTCACCATTCGGGTTGCCCTTCCGTTTTGACTTCAATACCTCGACCAGGAATCGAACCCAGAACTCCCCGTTAGAAGCAGAGCATGATTTCCATTTCACCATCGAGGCCAAAAACAAGCGGAAGGCAAGGGATTCGAACCCTCATCTCCCGTGAGGGAGAGTCGCGTTAGCAGTGCGATCCGGCCAACCATATCCGGCTACCTTCCGTATTCATCAGTGGACCCACCGGGAATCGAACCCGGATTGCCAGCCTGCCGAGCTAGCGTCGTGCCGTTAGACCATGAGCCCATATCTCAAGAGGTCCGTCCGGGAATTGAACCCGAGCTTCGTCCTTACCAAGAACGCGTGCAGCCGCAACACCTACAGACCATGTTCGTCAATTGATCCCGGATGGAGTTGAACCATCGTCGCCAGCATGTCGGGCTGGTGTCGTACCGTTGGACCACGGGACCAAATTGACCGAGATGGGAATTGAACCCACAAAATCATCAGGCTCTCGACCTGATCGCTTTTCCAGTTTGCGTACTCGGTCGTCTCGTTTCATCACTGCTTGAGGCGAAATTAGCCGGTCCAGGTGTCGCACCTGGCGGTCGGAGCTTATGAAACTCCGCTGAGCGCTGGCCCACCGGCGATAATCGATTGCAGTTGCAGACCCCGGTAACGATCCGGACATCTCGGCCCTATGAAAGCCAGTCGGACACCTGTCCTGCCTGCAGTGACCAAGGGGAGAGTTGAACTCCCAAGCCCGTAAGGGCACGACGTTCTGAGCGTCGCGTGTCTACCAGTTGCACCACTTGGCCATGTCATTGACCCGTGCGGGATTTGAACCCGCGTTGCCGGCGTGAGGGGCCAGCATCCTGAACCGCTAGAAGAACGGGCCATAGTTAATGGGTCGTGAAGGAATTGAACCTCTCGTCGTCCACCGCACTTGTTTTGTGACAACGGCTTTACAGGCCGCCGTGGGGAACACGACCCAATCAAATGACACGGGTGGGAGTTGAACCCACAGACCACGAAGGTTTGAGCTTCGCCGCTTTGCCAGATTGCGTACCGTGCCGAATCAGCGTCCTCGATGGGATTTGAACCCACGTCTCCACCGTGACAGGGTAGCGAGCATTCCAGGCTGCTCCGCGAGGACGTATTTCTTTCTAATAGCTCAGGTGGGAGTCGAACCCACAGCATCCCTGGTTCTAAGCCAAGGTGGTCTGCCGATTGCCTACCGAGCCATGTCTGTCTTGATGCCCAGAGCGGGATTTGAACCCGCAAACACTCGATCTTAAGTCGAGTCGCTCACCTGTTGGCGTACCTGGGCGTTTCAACAAAGTAATCCCGGATGGACTCGAACCATCGTTACCTGGGTGTAGGCCAGGCGTCGTCGCCGCTGGACCACGGGATCAAATTAAAAGTGGACTCATCGGGAATCGCACCCGAATCCTCGGTTTGCAGGACCGATGTCTTCCTGTTAGACCATGAGCCCGAATGTTCGTCGCCAGCAAGCGGAAGCCGTGGGACTCGAACCCACAAACGAGATTTACTCGCCGCCTGTTTTCAAGACAGGTTCCTCATCCGGCCGGATGACTTCCTTAATCTGCAAGCTGCGGGAGTTGGAATCGAACCGGGCACCGAGCCCTTGGCTTGGTCCCTCCGGGTTCAGAGCCCAGCATCGCTACCAGCAGCGACTATCCCGCAATGGTTATGCGTCAAATGACACGTCGACGTTTGAGAAGTTCACAAATTGCGGGGGCAGGAATCGAACCTGCGCCTCCGGGGTCAAAGCCCAGCATCGCTGCCAACAGCGACTACCCCGCACTACAAGAGGGAAGGGTGGGACTCGAACCCACGCGCGAGTGCTTAACAAGCACCTGCTCTGCCGCTGAGCTACCGACCCAATCAAAAGTGCCCTGCGGGAATCGAACCCGCCTGTCCAGCTTGGAATGCTGATGCCTCTGCCGCTCGGCCAAGGGCACATGTTTTTCTTTAAGGCGGAAGTCGTGGGACTCGAACCCACAATCCCGATTCGTCGGGACACCTGCTTTCGAGGCAGGCTCCTCATCCAGCCGGATGACTTCCGTTTATCAAGCTGCGGCGACAGGAATCGAACCTGTGTCGTGACGATTAATCCCGGCGCGCCGGGACCCGTACCAGCACGGACTCCACCGCAATGTTTTCAGTCAGCGTGGTCGGATTTGAACCGACGTTCTCGTGCGCCCGAGGCACGCGGATTTCCAAACTTTCCCACACGCTGATAATCGTTCATCGCGAATCGACCGTCGTTGTCACGACGAATCATCCACGCGAACGAAAGAGCACTCAGCGGGAGTTGAACCCGCACCTCCGCCCTGGCGAGACGGTACGCTGCCGCTACGTCATGGGTGCGTGAATTCCTGGCCGAATTGTTAAAGATCAACCTGCAGAGCACCGGGTGGGACTCGAACCCACGTCGCCGCATTACGGGTGCGGAGTCTTCGCCGCTAAAACGACCAGTGCAACTTTTCAAATGGGACCAGACGGACTTGAACCGTCACTTGCTCGGGTAAGAACCGAGTGTGCTGCCGCTAACACCTTGATCCCGTCATTCACTTCTTTCATTAGGCCTGGGCGGAGTTGAACCGTCGTCTGGCCCTTATAAGGAGCCTGCTCTCACCGTTGAGCTACAGGCCCAGAAGTCAGTGGGGCCGGGGGGATTCGAACCCCCGCCGGGCAGATTAAAAGTCTGCTGTGCTGCCGTTACACCACGACCCCGGATGAGGGCGTGGCTGCGTTTGTTCGTAATGTCTCGTTCCATAGTTCGCTCCTTGTTCAATCGCTTGGAGTGGAGTTGAACCACCGCTGTCGCCTTATCAGAACGACGTGCTTCCGTTACACCACCAAGCGCAGTCGGGATGGTCAGAATCGAACTGACTGTCTCGTGTGCCCAAGACACGCGGGCGACCGGTGCCCCTCACCCCGAATGTTGATTGACCCGTGTGGGATTCGAACCCAACCTAACCAGCTTGAAAGACTGGCAACCTCACCAGAAGTCGAACGGGCCTTGTCTGTCTGCGCACGATCTCCGTGATCGTCGGAACGATTGATTGATGTGGGCCGGAAGGCGCTCGAATCCTTCTCTCCTGGTCTTCAGCCAGGCGCTAAACCGTCTCAGCTACCAGCCCGGATATGCTTTCGGAACTTTGCCTTCGGCACCGTATTGGCTGTTTGGCTTCGCCAAAACAGAAAGCCCGGTGTCCTCTGTGTGACACCGGGCTTTGAGAGCTTGCGGGGGCTTAGGGCCGATGTCACGAGCGCAGGGGATACGAGGATTCTTCGCTTCGCAAACCTGTATTCCCCGGATTACCGGCAAGATGTTGCCGAATCTGGGGGCGCACGGGTTGCGTGCCGAAGAGGTTCGCCGGTATGGCAAACCGCCTGGTATCGCTCTGTCTGCAATCGGACATCAGCTGTGAAAACATCATGATCCGCAAGACCTTTGAAGTTGTTTCTTCCTTAAAACTGCTGGTCGGCGACGATGAACGCCATCGCCGTTGCCCTTTAGATGATCGAGCCTAGCAATAAGTTCGCAGAAAAATCTCAGAATTGCCGAGAATCTTGGAATTACCGATTTGCAAAAACTTTCAATTCCATACTACGTGCGATCACGTTAATACATTCTCGATAATGGTCATCACGGCCTGCTTAAGCGGTTCAGCAAGTTTCGGCCATGCGGCGATGATTCTCGCTAAGTTTGGATCAACCGGTGAAGCGATTCCAACGGAACTCGAGAAGCCAGGGCCAGTGTTGGGGCCAGTGGATTGAAAATCGCATTTTTCGTCTATACATTCGCAAGAGTTCCCCGGATTTCTAATCCGTCGGTCGGAGGTTCGAATCCTCCCGGGCGTAATGACTTACGACGATGTACCCTCAAAATGTACCTAGTGCATTGTCACATCAAAGAACGTGGGTAGACGGATTTTAGTTTAATTCGTGCATCGTCAATCTTCATCTGCCAATCCACCCCTCGTTGTGTTGAGTTCACGTCGTCAGACCAAGCCGTGGCTTCACTCTGAAGGGTCTTGATATCAGGGAAGCGTCGACCTGAGACACATTGTCGAGTCAGAGAACTGAGCTCATTCTCAGCGATGTTCAACCAACTGCCGTGTTTGGGCGTGTGGTGAAACTCAATGCGTCGGACGAATGAGCGAGCGCGGTCCGGCTCAAATGCCTCGTAAAACGCACCTTTCGTATGTGTGTTCAGATTGTCGCAGACCAGAATAACCTTTTCGTGCGTCGCGTATCGACCTTCGAGCAAACGAGCCATTTCCAGAGCCCAGTCGATTTTCGTTTTGGTCTGTCTGACGGTCACTTCGCGCCACCCAGCCAGTGGTTCCGTGAACATGAAAATGTTCGCGGTGCCAGCCCGTTCGTACTCATAGTCAACCCGCTTAGCGTGCTTCGCCGTGGCGGGAATTGATGCACGGGTTTCCTTCAAAAGCTGGACCGGTTGCTCGTCCATACAGATCACCGGGCAGCTTGGATCATAGGGTTTCCCATAAACATCCAGCACATCCTCCATGCCCGCGACAAATTCGGCGTCGGCTTCGGGAGGAATCACCCAGTACTGAATCTTGCGGTTAGTCATACCATTTTTTTGAGTGTACGACGGACAGTTTCGTGACTGATGGAGTCGACAATCTCCAACTCGACGACTTTACGAGCCAACAATCGCAGCGTCCAGTTCGCGTAGCCTTTCGGCGGCTGTCCTAAACGCAAGGCGATGATCTTCGCCTCCTGGTGACCATCCAACAGCTTTAGCGTCGCTGGCGTCTCACGCTTCGCACCACACAATGTTTCATCGAAACCGCATTCCACTAATCGACGGCGAACATCTTCCACCGTTTGCGTCCGACAGTTGAACGCTTCCGCAATCTTACGATCTGACCAGTTCGGACCTTCGACATCGGCCTTCAACAGAATCTGAGCTCGTTTCACCTTCTGGCTCGATCCCTTCAGCTTGCCGATGACTTCCCGAAGGACCTGACGTTCTTCGTCGTTCAACCGAACGATGTACTTCTTCTGCATCGCACACCTCCTTGTGCCCTGCAGATTCTCGTAAAATACGGATTGTGGCAATCCCTGTTTCAATGGGTGACAATGCACTAGGTACATTTTTCCTCAGGGGGCTGATTTTGAGTTGTCCGGACGGTCGGAGTATTTCGCCGTCGCTCCCGTTCTATCCGGCTTTCTCAGGATACCGGTGAGTACTTCCGCATCGCTCTGCACGTTACCAGGTGCGTAGTGCCGTTGCGTCGTTTCCCACGAAGCGTGCCGCATCACTCGGCTGATCACCAGAGGGCGAACGCCAGCTTCCCGTAGTTGCTCGCCGCAGGATCGTCGCAGGTCGTGAGCCGACGCGTACTTCTCAGATCGTCCGGTCTTCGGGTTCCCTTCCTCCACGACGATTCTTGCGGCCTTGCCGATGCGACTGATGACTCGCCCCACCCAGTCACCTTCAGGCCGTGAGTGACGAACCCCGCGTCCAAGAATCGGTTGAAGTGATCGGGGCTCGAAGACCCCGCCGGTTCGTTGATCGACAGGCGTCTCCAGCAGTAACGCCTCGAATGCCGGTAACAGCGGAATGTCCTCTTCCGAGTCGTTCTTCTGCATCGCCGCCGGGATTTCCAAGACTGGATGAACTCCGGCTTTCCATCTGGGGCGAATCGTCCCCGGCTGGTCCCAAGAGACGTTCATCAGTTCGTTGATTCTCAGGGCTGATGTCCAGAGTCCATGCAGCACGTGCTTCCAAGATGCCGCAGCGAGTTCGCCGACGACGCCTGGCACCGCATCTAACATCCGTTGGAATTCTTCGGTCGTGATGGGCCGTCCCTTCATGACCTTCTGCTTCGAGGTCTTGATCTTGCGGACCTTCGGAGCGTTGGGAAGCCAGTCTTGAACGTAGGCCCAGTTGAGAGCGGCCAGAACGTGTGCCATGTACCCCTTAACCGTGTGAGCGGAACGGGGCTTGTGACCTTTGCTCTGAAAACCCGCCAAGAGATTTGCTTGAAGCTTTTGGAGAGCAACGGAGTCGGCAACATCCCCGAGCGTGCGAGGTTTGAGAATCCGCTCAGCGATGTCCAGCCGGCTTTCCGCAGCGGCGGCAGTTCGGTCTCGGACGGTGACCAGATGCAGACTTCGATACTGTTCCCGGAAGTCCGACCAATCCATCTCGGGACCGAGCACTGGCTTCCGATCGGGAGTGGTTTCCAGCCCCAAGAGAAGTCGGGCCTCCAATTCCGCCTTCTGGGGTTCGGCCTCGTCCTCATCCCGCGTTCCGGTACTGATGCGAATCTCTCGCTTTTCGACGGGGCAGTCATACCGACGTTGGAACGGTCGCCCGGAAGGTCGGACAATTCGGACCTTCGGCACCTTCTTCGGGACGGACTTTGAGCTGGATGTTCGCTTGGCCATTAGGCAGGCCCCTCCGCAATCTTTAAGGATGGCGTTCACGAGCCAGGTCAGATGGTTTTATCCGACGAACCGCTGTTCCGACGATCCTGAGAGTTCAGGACGTATTCGATCCAGTCGCGTCCGTGGACATAGGCGTGCTTAGCTTCGCCAACATCCAGATCCTTTCCCCCTTCCCGAGTGCCCCGGCAGTGTGATACCGCAGGCTGCCAGGGTTGGAAAACGACCCCTCAATCTTTGGACGAAGGACGATTTCTCAGCGACATGGAGGAGATCGGAAAAGGACGTTACGCTCAGCGGCTTGCGGGCAACATCGTAAAGCGTGGAAGCAAAGCGTGTCCCGACTCGGTCAAGGAGGCTAATTGAGAAGCACGCCTGGGTGAGACAGGTACTTCAGGCACGCTTTCCAATCCTGGTCGTGGATGAGTACCAAGACCTCGGGGTGCCGCTTCATCGCTTGGTATTATCGCTGTGCTTTCCCTCCAAAGGTCCCGCGACTCGTCTCTTCGCGGTTGGAGACCCAGATCAGTCCATATTTGGCTTCACTGGAGCGGAGCCGGAGTTGCTGCGGACTCTTTCGAGGAGAGGCGATGTAGGAAGCGTGACCCTCCGGCTCAACTACCGCAGCCGCCAGCACATCATCGCTGCATCAGAAATCGTGCTGCGGGAAGAACGTGGCTATCGTTCGGTAAACGACGATGTCGGTGTCATCGACTTCCACCGCTGTAAAGACGGCATTCAACATCAAGCTCAGCACATTGCAACGGTCTGATGTGGAGTATCGCGGAAGTTCCTCTGTTACAAACCGCAGCAACAGTTCGTTGACCGTGACTGCAGGCTTCTTCTCAGTCGCTGGGGATGCAATCGCTGCCAGACCTGTATGCTCGGTGAGCAGGACAGCGTATCGCCGCCTCGACTCCGGGTTATCACCACGGCCCAAAGAAACAAAACGGCCGTCAACCTTTGTGAAGGCGCGGCCGTTGCGATCAATCGAGAATTTTGGAATCGAGTTTCGTGGACGCGGCACTCTCAACTCTCCTGGGTTTTGGTGCACCATTGCACCGATTCCCATTCGTTTGAAGCCGCACGGACCACATGGTCCGGTAATCACAAATCCCGATTCAGACTTACTTTAGAACAAGTGGAGGATAGCGGGGTCGAACCGCTGACCTCTTGCATGCCATGCAGTCTAAAATCGATGGTCACTTTAGCAAAAACACCTATTTTCTAGGGGTATTTTCGCGTTTATGTGGTGAATCGTCAAGTGTCATCGAGACTCATTTTGTAGCTTCGAAATGCGGAATATCGGCGATTTCACGGAAAATCGAAGGTCATTCCGTGAAATGAAAGCTTTGATTGCCTGTCACATAAAAAAAATCAACGCCCCCAAACAAAACGTCTGGCGGGCGTCCTCATGTCATCCATGACAGCACCGATTTCTAACTTAACGTTCAGCAGATATGAACATCGACAGCAATCTCACGCTCGTCGACCGGAAGGCCGGTTTCGTAGCTGTGTCCGCTTTCCGTCAACACAATTGAAGCGGGGCCTCGGTGGTTCGCCTGAAACCTTAGAATAACCTCGTTTGTCCCGCCTGCTACTCCTGGCGTCAGTGGCCTCGTCGACTGACCTAAGTAGTCGACTCCGCTCAGACTCGCGATTCCAATCGTGGCATAACTTTCGACTGCCAACACAAAACCACCCAGGCCAGTTTTTAACGGTCCCCGTCCAACCTCAATATCCCGTAGCCTGAACGTGGGAATTACTCCTGTGGGCCTCATGCCAATCTCCTTAAAAAAAGCCCGAATCCTGAGTTGCGAAATTGCAGCTCTGATCTGATCGTAGGCCAAGCAGCTGAATTGTCCAGCAGAAAAAACACAATTTGTAGCGGTTCAGCGTGAATGTCTCCTCTACATATTGACAACCATCAACTTACGACGATGGGGCTACTCTGCCATTTTTTCCAAAACCCATTCCCGGTCGTCTTCGTCCAGGTCGTCGAGAATCTGGACGATTCGTTTTAGGGCCTCGTGCCGCCGGATCTCGCGAGCCAGTGATTCTTCAATTTCCTCAATAGTCATACTTCAAGCCCTTTCTGGTTGTCGGCCAGTGCGGCCACTTTGACGGTTTCGACGCAGGTGAGGCATGAAAGCCGGTCGATCACCAATACGGATTCATTCCGGTGGGTGGACAATCCTGTCTGACAGTGCGAACAGCGGGGGTCCCACCGGATGAGGTCCTTCCAGAACATCTCACGCTCGGCCTCGGCTTTCGAGTTGGCGGCATGCTGTCGATCTTGTTCCGCTTCAGCCTTTCGCTTGGCGAGTTCTTTTTTACCGATCATCGTGCGATCCTCCCAACTGGAGACATGGTGGGCGGGTTCTGTGGCTCGGCCACCGGGTTGAGGAGGTCATTCAACCGGCTAACGAGTAGCGCAATCGTCGGCAATTGCTCAATGACGCCTTTCACCGTCTCGACTCTGGCAAGCTTCCGAGTGATGCCAGATCCACGTCTTCGATGGCGTCGCACAGGTCCCTCGTTGGCTGGTGTTGCGGACTTCAGGGCGGAGGCCCTGATAACCCCCCTCGCAACTGAAAACGTGTGCTGCAGCAGGTTGGGTTGAATCCTGTAATCCCAGTCGTAGGTTCCGTCCTGAAGATTCTCGATGACCTTGGCCGCCACGTGCTGGGGGACTAAGTCGAAAGCGCCGAACTTCTTGATCATCCTCACCGAGTGACCGACCAGACGCCTGTAAATTTCAAACCAATGGGCGTTTGTGACTTCGTCCAGGCTGGAAAACTCGTATGGCTTTAGGTTGGCTTGGAACTCTGGCTTTTTGTTCCATCGTTCGACGTCAACAGGATCGTCAGCCAGTGTGAGTGGCCTTCCCTCCCGCTCAGCGAAGTGGCGATCAAGGTAGGCTTGCCCCTTGGCAGTCAACTCAAAGCCGCGATCCATATCGAGCGCTGGAATAGATTCAACTGAGACGGTTTCGCGATAGGCGGTCAGCATTGCATACATCGGAACGGTTCCTTTTTAAGTGGCGGTCAGAAAGAGGAGAGTTGAGAACCAGAAAGAAAGCGGGTTGTCTACTACCCTGCTTGGCGTGCTGCCCGCTTGCACTTCGCACTACTGCAGCAGGTTCGCAGGCGAACAGACGACGCGGAATTCCATTGGCGGGGGTGCCAAGTGAGTTTTGTTCGGCAGAACTGGCAGGTCGGGCTGGCTTGTGACAGTGCGTTCGAGGTCATTAGGAGGCAACTCCGTTTGAGGGGTGATCAGAAGGGGATCGGGGCTACTTCAACTTCGCTGACTTGCCGGTGAAGTTGCCGACCATTTCACCCCGTTCCCGTCGCATTCGTTCCTCATCCGACCATTCACCCTGAATGACGAGGCAATGGGCCGCGATCTCATCAGGTGAAGGGATGAAGCTTAACTGGCGTGATTCGCGAGCCAGGGGGATGGCCTCGGGGTTACGTGTGGGCGTGCCGGTATCGCAGAGCATGGGCGAAAACTCCTTTTGGTTGTGGGCGCACCGGGAGCCCGGAAGGGCGTTCAGGACTGGTGCGAAGATTCGACGTTGACCACTTGGCAGCGTGACGGCTTACCGGGTCATGGAATAGAAAAACCCTGCTGGGAATCGCTCGTTACCACACGAAGCTTGCCCCAGCAGGGTTGAAACTGATTCAGGATATTTAGGACGTTCGCTTCGTGTGGTAGGGGAAAGAGTACAACCGGCAGAATCGGCTGTCAACAAGTTTTGACTAAAACATTTTCATTTCCGATTCATTTCTTGGAATCGGATTTTCAATCACCTGCCTTGGCGGTCTAATCCCTACATGGCAAGAAACGAGAGAACCCCCGAAGAATTTGAATCGATCGCTCGCGAGCTTTCAGAAGCTTCAGCGGCCATGCTAGCCGCCGCCGCCGCAATGCGCGAGCAGGGAATGCCACACGCTTTAATACATGGGTCTACAACCCTGAACCGGTTTCTTCCCGCTGTTCTTCAATGGGTCGATAAAACAACGGCAGATGTCAAAACTCAGCTTCGTGCGTACGCATCAGGGGTCCCGTCTCACGCAGAGTTGATGAAACAGCAGAACGAAACTGCGAAGAAAGCCGCCGCGAAGAAACCGTTCACGCCGAAGAAGACGGGGAAGGTACCGTGAGGGAAGTATGATCAAGGTGACATGCAGCAAGTGTGGGGCTGATCTTCAGACTGACGATGTCAATGCTGGCAAACGTGGTAAATGCCCCGAATGTGGCGAAAGAATGATGATTCCCGTCATCGCCGAACAGCCCCACATAACGCCAGCATCGGAGTCTAACTCATTCCTTGAGTCGATCTACGCTGCTGCCCTACCTCTGCCAGACACTTCAACCAGTGTGGAATACTCTCAACGGGTCCCATACGTGTATTCGCCTTCGCCCCCATCAGCCAGGCCACGAGACTTACGGCCACAGATTCAGGACACAAAACGCCAGCTGAACACGTGCAGTTCCTGTAGGGGAACTTGGTATCCACGCGGGACCGACCTTTCTGAGCGATGCCCAAAGTGCGGCAGTGGATCAGTGCGTCGTCAACGCTGAGCAATCTTCGTGATAACCGCAGCGGTGATCGGCTTCCCCGATTCAACGACAGCCTTCCAGACCTCGACTTGCTGTTCTGGCGTGTCGGTGGATTTTGCGAGGGCGGCGGCTTGTCCTGCATTGCACGGAAGCTTTTGAATTTGGGTGATATTTTCACCCAAATTGTTAACGACCTCGGCGGCTTCGATTAGCTTGTTGATTACCCACCGCCCACGGTTCCACCGCTTCTTGCAATACTCCTCGAAGGTTGCGTAGTCGGCCCGGTACTCGCGATTGTCGCGGATGGTGAATCTAAAAACGTGGTGCTCAGCACCACGTTTTCCAAGCCCCGACGATGCGTTCCAAGCCCCGGTCGCGACGAGACGACAAACCATCATCCTTCGCGCTCAGATCGCGGCAGCGTGCGGCCTGTGAAATCGTCCGCCAGTTTTGCCAATCTCTTTCACTCAAAAACGCCGATAATTTCGCAGGGCAAGTTCACACGGCAGCGAAGGGGATCGGAATGCGGTCTAAGAAATCGAGCCCGGAAGAGCAGGCTCCGGCCACCCGGAACGAAATGCTTTCCAGCATTGAAGCGGCGAAATTTCTCGGGATTTCTCCTGGCACTCTTGTGCAGTGGCGCCACGCTCAGCGTGAAGGTCAGCCACCGTACCATAAGCTTGGCAAGTCAGTTCGCTATCGGCTTTCAAGCCTTGAAGCGTGGCTTGAGTCGAATGCCGTCGATATGAAGTGAACCCCTCACTGCCTACGCTTCCCACTCTGAAGTCACTCAATTCCTTCAATTTGTGTTGCGAAGAATGCACGGATGCTTCTCGGTGTTTCATTAACATATTGCACCACACCTTCAACACTCACCTTTTTCCGAAGGGATTGTGCCATCACGTCTGCCATAAACGGTGAGAATGTCCCTTGGATTGTCTTTCTTGGCCATAATTCAAGTTTGAATGTGGCTCTCGCCATGTCGACAGCGACCAGGGTTCCTTTCAATGAATCGGCAACATCCTTGGGGTCTGTTCTCTGTTTCCGGACTTCAGACACCTTGTGTATGAAGTCGCGATCAACTGTTATCACCTTGTGCCTTTCCGACTCCCCTGGGATTCCAATGGGGGAGTATTCAATTCGTTCCGCTTCTCGATTAAGAATGGCACCTAAGCTCTCAATTGATTGGATCAGCCCAATTGACGCTTGCTTGCTCTGGTCTCCAATCCCATGAAACACTTCAGAGAATCGCTGGATCACCTCATTGCATGTGTACTCCCGCTCAGCCACATTGTTTTTTATTGAAGTTGGTGCATCTTTCATCGCTGTAGGAATGATGAAGCTTCCCTCTTCAAACGGTTCTACCTGAAGAGTGGCAAATTCAACAATCTTGGTGTCAACTTGGCGCAGGTCTGAGAAGTCTAACCGCACGCCATTTACGACCTCGTAGGCGGAATAGGTGACAATCCTCTGTGTTTGATCCAAGACATCTCTGAGGGTTGTTGCAGTCAGTGAGCTTTTATTTGATGTCGGAATCACACGGATCGATAGCCGTGGCGCAAAATCCGGCTGCACCCCAGTGGTGCAATCCAAGTCTTCGAAATCCCTGATATCTGCGACAGATCTTGCCCATTTTGGCAATCTTCTGTTAGACACGATGTATCTCCAATAGCTTTTCCGCAGCCTCCACCATTGTTTCAAGGTACACTTGCGTTTTCGCTTGCTCTACCCGTGGTGGGGGGGCACTCACACCGTATTTCACAGTGTGAAAAACAGGAAACCCCAAAATCTGAGGCAATCTTTCGTAAAACTTCATCGCGCCGCCATCGACGTGCAGCCCAATCACGCCCGAGAATCCTTGCAACGCACTTTGGAGGGTCGCGTAACCCAGCATTGGGATGCCAATATGTGACAACTTTCGATGCCAAAGGTGAGTTGAGTGGAAGCCCGGAAATGCGGCAATATGCTCCATGTAAATCACATTCTTGCCAGGGCTGAATTGGGATGGAAAATTCGGCTGAAGATTCAGGAAGCCAGCCACGACTCCCTCATGCCACGCAACAAACTTTTGGCGAGCAGGGCAATTCTGTTTCGACCAATCGTAAGGCTTCCAATTCACCCATGAAGGGCAATTGCCATCATTGCTGTGAAATTTATAGTGATTGCGAAGTGAATTAGAGAGTTTTTCCCAGACATTCTTCAGGTAGTCGGACGACTGAGCATCGGCGACTCTAAACTCAAGAAGTGCCGCAAGCTCGCCCTCTTGGTCACGCGTAACGGCTTCGAATTGGTAATCTGTGATCGCGTACTCGGCCATCGTTTGTTCCACCTTTCGGCACACAAGGCTAACGCCGGTACACTCGTCTCGCAATTGGTTGGCTCAATGGTACATGCCATTGTTTAGAAAAAGCTCCCCAGCCGGAGCATTCAACCGGGCAAGGAGCCCGACGATTACACGGTGACGAGGGCCATCAAAGGGAAGAAAAGGGGCTTACCCCATCGGCAAGCCCCCTGAAATCCCGTCCCGTCAGTTCAATGATCCCATCTGCGACCTGTAACTATCATTCGCACGTTTCGCACCCTGACTGATCCCCTTGGCTGCAGCAACCAGCCGTTCCACCTGTTGTTGAAGGGCGGCGTTTTTTGCTGCCTCTGCCGTGACCGCGTTGAGTGTTTCCGCTAAACCGATGGCCACCTGCTGGGAAATTCGGCCTTGCTGCTGAAGCCCTGCTAAGCTTTGCAGGGCAACCTCTGCTTGGGCCTGCTGAAACTCTGATTCACCGACGTTTCCATTCTCGAAGTCGCGATTCGCGGAATTCTTCCCACGGTTAATAGCCGCCCGTTGATTGCGGTTCCATTGGGAGATTGCCTTTTTGTCGCCCGACATGGCTTGCTGGCCGAGGGCGGAATCTCGCTCAGCCTGGGCCTGCTGCTCCCGCGTTGCTCGGTCGGCTCGAAGTTGTTCAAGGACCTTCTGAGGGTCGGTTGAGTTCAAGATGTCTTGCGTTGGGAATGCTTTCTTCAGCGCTTCATCGCGATCGGCCTTAGCTCTGGCTCGCCGTTCTTCTTCCGCCGCAATGTAGGCTTGCTGTTCGGCTCGCCTCTGATTGGCGGTAATCGTGTTCTGAGTTCGTTCCAGGTTGCCTTGCTCGGCAATCGCCTTCTTTCGGGCCTCGAAAATCGCTTTGTCTTCCTCTGCCTTGATTTTGGACAGGCGTTTTTCTCGTTCGATGCCATTAATGCCGGATTTTTCGAGTTCCAGCCGCTCTCTATCCAGCTCGTTTCGACGGATTTTGAACTCGTCCGCGATCATCTGCATCTTGACGCTGTGGGCGGTGGCCGCAAATTGCTGGTCCAGCTCGGCCAGTTGAGACTTTATCTGAGTCTCGGTCACCCCCTGGGCTTTGAGTCTCGCGGCCACCCGCTCTTTGTCTTGTTCGTGCTGGGCTTCAGCCGCCGCCATCACGCTCTGTACCGTTTCATCTTTCTGTGTTGAGAGTAGTTCTTTCTGGAATCCTGCCCGGGCTCGCGCACGACTAACCTCCAGGTCGTAGACTTCCCGTTGCCGGGAGATCAAGGCGTCAACCGCTTTCATCTCCTCGGTGTACTCTTCAGTCCGTTTTTTGTGATACTCAGACCGCTTCGTTGAAGCCGCCTTCTCTGCAACTTCCCGTTGACGCTCCAGGGCGATCAATTGGTTATTCGACTTCATCGCCTCTTCAGCCGTGAATCGAAGCGAAGTCTTTTGGGATTCCATTCGTTCGTGGACTTTTTTGATTTCGGCATCGACGGCCTGAACGGTCTTTAGGCTGGCAATTCGCTCGGCTTCTCCGCGAGCTTCCGCCCGCGCGGCTGCTTCAGCGTTGACTTGGTTCAGTCTCTCTTGGAATGGAGCTTCCGCTGCCTTTTTGGCCGCCGCTTCCTTATCAATCGCGTACTGTTCCCGTCGAAGCTCGATCGATTTCCGAATCGCGGAAGCCTCTTCTCCCAGCAACTGACGAACCCACGATTCGCTCGCCATCGTTGCGTCGTTATACCCCTGCTGAAGCATGCCAATGTTGGAAATGAGGTTTTCAGCCGACTTCGTCGCAATCTTGTCGACTTCCTTCCAGATATCCGGGAAGGGGATTACGACATTCAGCAGATCTTTCATTCCTTCCGCTGCCATCGACATATCCCGAGAGATATCCCCGCCGAATTTGCCAGCGGCTTGATTCACTCGGTCAAGGTTGCTTTCTAAAACTTTTGTTCCGTCCGCCAGTTCAACTGTTTTTAGTCCAGTGCGTGCCAGAACGGCGCGATAACTTTCAACTGCGATCGTTGCCCCCAGGATCTGAGGGCCGAAGCCGGACGCTGCCTTCAGCGCGGTTATTCCAGCGAATTGCGCCGCGTCACCCATCTTGTCCCATGCCATCTTATTAGCAACCAGCCCGGCAGTTCCGGTTGCGAGATTGGTGCCCATACGGGCCAAACCGGCCATCGCACCTGTGGCTTTGATTGCTGACGCCGTGACGATGCCCATTGAAAGGACGGTTGACGATGCGAATGCGCTTGTCGCTAGCGTTGCGGCGCCAGCAGCTTGGGCTGTTGCACTGTAGGCCCTCGCTCCGGCGTCGCCGATTCGGGCGAGGGCATCAATTGACGTGTCTGCGAGGGTTGACCATCCCGTTCTCTGCTCATGTAAAACCAGAACCTGCCGCTGTTGGGCTTCGGTCAAAATGTCGGTCCCATCGGCTGCATTCTGTGAAGCGATCGCCATTTCTTCGAGCTTGGCATTCAGCTCTTCAAGACCGTCTGTTGCTTGGTCGTCCAGGTCGATACGTAGTGCTGGCATGTGCGCGTCCTTGCAAAAATTTCTAGTTGAGAAAATTCGCTCGCCAAACATTGACGGGCATTCGGTTCAATTGCGTGTTGGTCGGAAATCGATCAGGTGTCAGTTGTTCATGGGTCCTCTTGCTGGTTTGGGTGAAGCTCCTCTTACGAGTTGGTGGGGTGAGACAACAGAAACACTTTTCCGCGAGCTTTTTTGGATCTGCTGCATGAAATCCCGGGGATTCGGCGCAAGCTTAAAGTCTGTATTTAGTCAGGGGGGACCAACGTAGTTAGGGTTCGCTCAGTTCCGTCAGTGGGACCCTTTTACTCCCACCCATTAGCTTTCGATTCCGTTCGCGACGTTCGCGTTAGCCGCTGTCCCCCGTGCTTCCGTGAGCCAGTCATCGGGCACGAAGGGCAGGGGCTTAGACGCGATGGCCGGAATCCCTGCTGCCTCTCAACTTCAGACATTCCGTCTTCCAGTTGCTTCAATTTCAAGTGGGTGTCCTTAAAGCACCTGAAAACCAGAGGAAAAGGGGAGAGAATACAATGAATATATATTATTGAAGTAACTACTTAAGTCCTTGTGGCCGTAAGGGGAAGACGCTTCAAGAGTGACTGTTGACTCCACTATGAAGTGTCTCTCCCCTTGTGACGCTTCAGCAGGTCGTTTCAAGCGATGGAACTGTAAACCGTCGTCCCCTGCCCACCACGTTTTGAAGCGGGCAGGGTTGTGGCTTCGATGAGTTCCGCAGCGATTAGGTCCTTCAGCATCCCGTCCCGAACGTAGCCCGTGAGGAACTGCGTTTTCCGGGTGATGACTGAAAGCGGGGCTGGCCCATGGTCTCGAATAATCTTGAGGAGTTTTTTCTTATTCCGGTCTTCCTCGTTGTCTGCGACCTGTGAGAAGATCCGATTGATCATCAGTCGGGTTGACCAATTGGCCTGCCGGACGGCCGCTTCGGCATCGGCAAGTGTGACTCGAATACCGAACGGTCCACGACTGGCCGCAAATATCAGGGCCAGCTTCTGAGCGGAAGCAGAGCATCGCGACCAAATAGGGCGATGTTCTTTCGGGTCTTTGGGCAACTGGTCTTCGATCGCGTTCATGTGATCCGACAGACGTTCGAACGCGTCGGGATCATTTGGGACGACTACAGCGGACGGTTCCTTGTCGCTCATATCCCCCTTTCCGGCGACAAACCGGTCCCAATCCTTGAGGATGTCGACAACCACTTGGGGAATGGGACTACTCTTCACCATTCGAAGCCGGGGGTGATGTTCCTCGGCTTCAACAACGAGCATTCGGGCCAGGAACCCATCAGCCGCGTCAGCGTTTGTGACGCAGTTCCAGAAGCCCTCAATCGTCGATGTCCCGTAGATGCAGAGATGCGGAAATGCAATCGTCTTTTTCTTACTTCGATCCGCCCAACTCTTCGGAACCCAAGCCGGGTTTTGCGCTGCTCCCGTCAGTTCAAGGAATTTGGTGTTCAGGGCCTTCAGGTGACTACTGACGTTCGCGGACGGTCCCCGCGTCGTGGCGAAGAATTTTGCCACTTCGTCAATCTGCATAAGCAAACTCGGCTGGTCTTCCAGCTCTCCAATTAGCGCCACATCCGATGATGGGTTTTCGGCCCCAAGATACTGAGTGCATCCCGCCTGGGTGACAGCGGCGATATTGTCAGCCCTCGGCCGTTCCTTTCCGCTGCCGGACGGCGCCAAACCAATTCCATAGATATTGGTTCGAAGCCCTGACTCCGTTTGAATTTTGCGTCCTGAGAAGGTTCCAACCAGAACTTCGGACGCGATCAGTGAAAGTGCAGGTTGGGGGCGTGGGGCGAATTGCTTGTGGTGCTTGACCATTTCTCCGATCAGGCCGGGGATCTCAAAAAATTCATCTGTTATTTTATTGGGATCAACCGGCGCCTTCCTGACTGCTGGTCGACTCACGGAGGTGACCGTGACTGTGGGGGTCGGGACTGGCTCCCCGCCCATAGGGTCAACTGCCGGAATATCCCCAGCCACGACCGGCACGGGGTTCGGAAAATCCTCGGGCTTCACCTGCCCAAAGTAGCCCGTGAAATCACTCCAGGATTTGAAACCACAGCTATCGTGAAAACATTTTCCCGCGAGCATGCCCGACGAGTCTTGCCAGATCGAGCAATCGGAATCGGCATTCTTCGACGAATGGGATTCGATTCCCGGGCATCGAATGAAGAATCGCCGAGCCCCGTTCCAGATATCCTCACGAATGACCGGCACGCCACGATTCCGAAGGTATGAGGCGAGGTCAACGGAATCCCCGCTGCCTTGGGAACCACTGGTTCCGGGCTTCTGCGGGGCTTGATTGGCCAGCCAGTTCAAACATTCGGCGTGAACGACTTGAAGATTGTCGGGAACATTAACCAGCTTGCTTCGACGATGCGGCCGGTCGTGGGTGGAATCCCCCTTCCGGGCCAGTGTGCCGTACAGTTTTGTGATTCTGGCCGCATTGAAAGTCGATGTGTCCACCTGGGGAAACTTCGCCGCGAGGGCCTTTAGGCAAAGTTCAATCGTCTTGTCGTCCGGCGGCAGGTCCACCCGGTAAAGCAAGTGCCACCCGTTCCCGCTCATGGCAACCACGGGTGACGGCCAGCCGTTGTCGTGAAGCCACTCTTGGCACTCCCGTGCCTGAGCTTGTGCCGTGGCAAGTTCCGCGTCGGTCGATGACACCCCGGCCGGCCGGGTGGGGTCGATATCGATCAGCATCCATCGACGGGAGACAATTTCTCCGTCCTTCGTCGTGCCATCCCGCTGTGCCTTCTTCACTCGATTGGCTGACCGGGCCAGCAAGTCGGGTGAAGCCGGGTTCAGCGTGACATAGACCCCCGACGCGTGAAACGAAGTCTCGAGATGAAGGGCTGCTTGTTCGGCTTCCGCCAGGTGCTGGGCGTCGAAGTATCCGCTCTGCGTGGACAGAACATCGGGCTTCCAGTCCCAGCAACCAAGCGCCCGGATCTCAACCAATCCGGCTTCATGTGCGAAGAGTTGCAGGGACCTTTGAATATCGGTCAATTCCATTAGGGTCAATCCTCCATACATTTCTGAAGGTTGTTGACCGCGACAGTCAGAGCAGACCACGCTTTTTCGTCACAATCGCTTGCGAGTAGTTGACAATACAGCCGATCAGAGATTTCTATCCCCGCTTCGATCTCGGCAGCCCGTGCACGGAGTGCGGCCGCCTGATGTGAAGCACGATGGCGGACGTCTAGAAACTCCTGCCCGTCGTGTGATAATTTGATTCTCGTATTGCCTGAAACACTGATTTGTGGCATCATTCCCCCAACGATTTAGAAGATTGCTTCGAGCAGTCAGAGAGGGGTCAGGGTTCGCAGCCTGACCCCTTCTTCCGTTTCCTGGGCCTAGCCTCGCTTGGGCATCCGTGCGGCGACGGCATCAACGAAAGCCTGTTGCTTGTCTGTCCGTCCAAAGGTATTGAAGGCTTTCTTCGCAGGGGCGGGCTTATTCACCGGGACTGGCTTTGCTTGTCCCGGCCGGAAGTTTGCCTTCGCGGCCTTCCAGCGGCGGAATTCCTTTTCGTCATCCTCTTTGGCCGCCCCACGCTTTGCTTTAGCGGCTTCAGCTATTTTCTTCGCCTCCGCGAGCTCCCCCCTCAGTCGGGCAGCCTCCGCTTCAAGTGCGCTGATTTCAGCTTTCCCTCTAGCGGCCTGCTGAGTTTGGAAGAGTTTGGCGGCCGCAGCAAACGTCAACCCCTGGAGGAACCACTCCGCACCCTGTTCCCTGCCGAAAGCCCGCTGGAATTGTCGCCCGCGAGCCCGGAAATCTGTTGCCGTCAGGTCACCCGGATCGTCAAAATGAACGGAAGTCGCGGCGTCCGAACCGTAATTGAGGATCGCAACCCCTTCTACGCTCCAACGTCGAAACACATGGCCGGGGCCGGTGAATATTTCCCCATTCACTTCGACCGTCTCACCGTCCGCGACTTCATCGTACACAAGCCCATCGGTTGCCATGCGGATAGATGATTGGAATGGAATTCCTTTAGAGGCTTGGTAAATCACCCGGCTAGCCTGATCATCGGCCGTGAACGGGCAGATTTTCCCGCGTGCGATTAATTGATTGCCCTCGATCGACAGTTCACAGACGCCGATGGAATCGGAATCGTCATGAGCGTAGTCGATAGCAACCGGTCCGGGTGGGGGAAAGTAACCGGCAAAATCGTGGACACATCGCCCCCAGTAGCCGTGAAGGGCTTCGCCCTGGGTTCTAGCGATGATCACCACGGGAACCTCCTTCAGTTCTGTTGAAAGGGCCTCAAAGTTCATCTCGGGATTCCCAGCCGGGAATGTTTGGTTCTTTTTCATGACGGATGTCATATTTTCTTTCTGTAAAAAAAGTCGGTGATTGACTCGGGTTTGAAGAATGAAGATAGATCAGGGGGCTAGGGCCTTGCCCTTTTGGGAGTCGCTACCCCTTAAAACATCGCGAGCGTCTTTTTGCGAGCAGTGGCGAGCCGTTCGTTGATTCTCTGTGACGCTGCGGTACAACTCTTTATGAGTTCGCGAAGGTTACCTGAAGTCTCTTCAATGCCAGCGATCAAATCTTTTTGGTCTCGCACGGTAATGTGCTGACTAATCGCTGCCTTCGGGTAGGCCCCCCGGCTTTCGTGCGTAAAGCCAATCGAAACCAACTTTTCAACAACCGCCGATTCAATTTTCGGCAGCCGTTCACACTCCACGGTATGGAGAGCGTGAAGCTCTGGAATACAGTGCGACTCAATCCATTTGGCGAATGAGATGAACTCAGCTTCATCGTCTTTCTGAATGGCCTTCCATTCGGTTTTCACTTTCGCGGCCAGGACATCATCGTCGGTCTGCTCAACCTTGGCAAAACTGGCGGACCACTTCCGTTTCCGCTCTTCGCGCTTCTCTCTGTCGGCCGCGAACTCTGCCACCTTTGCCTTTGTGGCTTCGCTGGCCAGTGGGTGAACCGTAACCCCTGGGAATTTCTCAAAGTACATCGTCGAATCCTTTCGATACTGGATGGCTCATTTGCCGTCCTATTTTCTCTGCTGGCGACCGGAACACCCGATTGCCGTGTTGACGGCTGGGTTAAATCCCAGCCTGAGCCAAGATGCGGTTAGCGGTTTCGGCCTGAGTTCGACGTTGGGTCGAGCTGATCACTACGGGTTCCAGCTCGGGGTTCTGAGCCTCGATGAACCGGCTGATGGCCTGCCGGGTCGTGAACCGTCGATCTCCCACGAGGCAAGTTTCGAGCTTCACGCCGCGAACACCCCGAAGGCGCCATCGGTGGAGTGTCGCCAGGCTTACAGTCCTGCGACCCGGGAAACAGTCCCGGGCTTGGGAGAACGCGATTAGTGCTTCCTTGGACGTGTCGATAGTCATTAGTTCCCTTCGCGATTAGGCTACCTGTAATGACTCCCGGTGAGTCATAGTGACACGGTTATGCCCGGGCAATGTAGTGATGGCTACGGGACTTTTTCTGTTTTGGCCGCTTTTTCGGAAGATTTTCGGAAATAATTGGAGGGCCAAAAGAAGAACCCCGGCTAGGGTGCTAGTCGGGGTTCTTCTTTTGCTTTGGTGGCAGTAGAGGTAGTGGTCAGCCTAAGGACTTGACCGCTTCAATGGCCTGCTTACTCGCCATCCGTGAATAATGCTCGGTCATCGCTTGGTCTGAATGCCCCAGCAGCCGCTGAGCGGATTCCAGCCCGACTTCATCGACCAACTTCGTGGCGGTTGTGTGCCGGATCTCGTGAGGAACGAACGGTACAACTCCCGCTCTGTCACAAGCCCGCTTCACTGCCGTTCCGAAATTATCCCGGCGACAGGGGAAAATTCGTGCCTCTGGATCGTCTTTGAGATGCCGTAATAGGATTGCTTGTGCCGTCGCGTTGAAGAAAAGTGTCCGCTTCTTCCCCTTGTGGGAAGTCTTGTGCGCCGCGAGGTCTGACCGCCAGACGTCGCCAGTTCGGTCGAGATCCTTCATTCTGAGGTTTACCAACTCACCGGGACGGGCTCCGGTCAGTCCAAGTAGGTCGAGAACGTCTTGATGAAGTGGCTTCAGTTCTTTTCGAACGGCGGCGATATCCTCGGCCGCCACTGCTCTGCGTGGAGTTGCCTCGGCGGCTGAAGTCTCCCCCTTCGTTAAGATTGTGACGGTTGATAGAGCTGAAGCGATAGATTCGGGAACAATTTCCCACGACACACCCCATCGAAAGAGGGCCTGTATCCGCTTCACCTGTCGATTGACCGTCTGACGGCTCCACGGTTTGCGTGGACAAGGCTTTCCGTCTGCATCCTTCAGGTTCTTATCACCGTCCACCATCGCTTGGCGAACGACGCGCAATCGCAGGGGACCAAACTCCGATATTGGAGTCACACCGAACATCTGCCGCAATACCCGCATCGCCGCCCGCTGGCAGTGCTGTTCAGACTTTGAAAAGCGTGCGAGCCCTTCATCCTTGAACTTCAAGCAAAGTTCGACAACGCTTCTCCCCGGATCAACTGGGGGAACCTTTCGGGACTTTTCGACAGGTGGAAGGCCAGCAGCATGGCGAGACAGAACGTCAGCATACCGACGAAGCGACTCTTCCGAACCATACGGGCCTAAAAGATACTCGCGTCCATTGATACTGACGCGAGCTTGTCCACTTGCTTTGTGGATGAACATCGACGGAATCAAATTCTTCTTGCGGCCCACGTGCGACTCCTTTTCATTTCACGGAATTAATCCGTGATTGATAAGGCGTTTTTACCGCACTCGCGAACGTCGCAAGGTATCGTAACTACCGATTCGGTCTGAACTTAAATCAAGTGGAGGATAGCGGGGTCGAACCGCTGACCTCTTGCATGCCATGCAAGCGCTCTCCCAACTGAG
Organism: Schlesneria sphaerica; assembly: GCF_044336245.1. NCBI lineage: Bacteria > Pseudomonadati > Planctomycetota > Planctomycetia > Planctomycetales > Planctomycetaceae > Schlesneria > Schlesneria sphaerica. Next base: position 850,395 of record NZ_CP172346.1, read on the forward strand.
CTAATCCCCCTCGTTGGAATTGAAGGTGCCGTTTCAATCGGCAGATTGAGTCGGTAACTTCATTTCTTTTCGCAGTTTTTTTGTTCGGCACTGCGGTGCGGAACGGTATCAGGGACTTCGAAATCAGTCAAGCGTTGGCGTTCGTGGAAATTTTGTTTTTATCCCGGCCTCCTTCGGCACATCGCGATTTTCTGGAGCTTCAGGTGTTTTGCAACAGAACCGATCGATCTGCCGCTTTGTAAAACAAATCGAGCAGAGGGCACGCGTTCGTTTCAGAACGCAGGGCATTCGATCGCAGCGTGAGCAGGCCAATTGGCCTTGTCAGGCGTGTGAAACAATGATTCCGCGAGCGTCGGTCATTCCCGAAAGCCGAGCTTCGAATTTTCCGCGGAGCGCTTGAGTTAATTTCGCAGAGACTCACCGGTTGGCTGATTGAGCCGGGGGGACGGCGTCGCAAACCGCAGAATGCGAGCGAGAGACCGTTCACCTTTCTCATTTTCGATCATAGGCGCTTGCTTATCAGTGAAAATGCGGTGCAGATGAGCTCTGTATCGCGATATCAACCGGAGGTCATTGTCTCATGTCTCGGTCGCGCTGTCTCTCCAAGCCTGTCACGAAACCTCGGCGTGAGGTGATCAGGAATGTTCAGAAAATCTCACCGCGGGTGCGCCCGAAATCCGTCTCTCCTGAACTGATCGAGCGGATCCGACAGCTGATGGAGCGGTCGATTGAATTTGTGCCTCACCCCGATTTCGACTCCCCTCGAGCCGAAATTGCAATACAAAGCTCCTGCCCCCCGGCAGCCAAGACGTCCGCTGGAGGAGCCAATGGGAAAGTGGGAATCGTTTTCGTATCCGGCCTGGTCGATGCGCCACTGCTATCGCCTGAAGAAGAGAAGTGCTGGTTTAAAGAGATGAACTTCCTCAAGTTTCGAGCAGAGCGGAATCGGCGGCGGCTTGATCTGAGACGCCCTGACCTTGCTCTGGTTGAACAGATTGAGTCGGATCTGGATGCAGCCGTGGAAGTTCGTAACCGAATTGTGCAAGGAAACGTGCGACTGATTGTCGCGTTGGCCAAGAAGCTCACAAATTCCCTGGATTTGATGGGCGATCTGATCAGTGAAGGGATGGTTCCCCTGATTCGGTCCGTGGAATTATTTGATATCGGTCTGGGGAACCGCTTCAGTACTTACGCAACATGGGCCATTCGCAATCAGATGTTGCGTTCGCTCAAACGGAGTCGCTTCAGCACCGAGATTGAGCCCGGTGAAGATGCTCCCTCATTGGAGAATCTTCCCGACTGGCGAACATTGCCCACTACGGATGAGACCACTCATGACCTACGTGTCACAACGGTCAATCGGCTCCTGCAGAGCCTTTCAGATCGCGAGAGACAGATTTTGACAGCCCGCTTCGCACTGAATGGTCAACCGGCTGGTCAAAGCCTGGCAGACATCGCCGAACAGACGGGGCTGAGCAAAGAACGCGTCCGGCAGATTGCAATCAACTCCATTTCGAAGTTGCGCGAGTCAATGACGTATGACGAGTTTGAAGCAATGAGCTAGCGACCCTACCAGCGGATACTGTCATGAGTCCCGAATGGCAAGATGCTTCTTGAGTCCTGCTCTGCAAAGTGGGCAGAGACTCACCTTTCAGAACACGACCGCCTTCAGCGGTCTTCGGCAAGTTCACGCGAGAACGCAGTACATTTGATCTTCGATTTCCGCCGCGTACTCTGTGCTGAAATCGACGGGGCACTCGGTGGCGCTTTCTTCCGCTACCACAATTTCCGTAACCGCCTCATTGGCATCGGTGCTCGCTTTCGAATCTTCAGTCGATCCGTCGACGGGCTCGGTTTCGAATCGCACGAGTTCAGAGCGACGAATCCGAATGTGATCAGGGGCAACAATTCCCAGCTTTACTTTCCCCGAACCGATTTGCGTGATGGTGATGACAACATCGTTTCCGATCGAGATCGATTCTGATTTCTTTCGCGTGAGTACGAGCATAATTCACAGTCCTTTGAATAACGAATCTGTCTCAGATTCGACGCAGTGTAAGTGTCAGGTGATCGACACTGACCAACCTGATGTGAGGTGTGTAATGCAACCGCGATGCCAGATCGAAATTTCATGCGCATAATTATTCGCGGATTCCGTTCAATCGCATGAAAACAGGCGGTTTCCTCGTGAAAACGCCCAGAGGCCAACTGGAATTTGCCATTTCCGTCAAGACCAGTTCTGGAAGAATTTACAAGGGCGGGGTAACTTCCGTTTGCAACCGCGTGTCGGCGGGAACCCGGCGCGGGGGAACTTGAGAAAAACGTGTTCCCGAGACCCGCTTCGATTGAATGTTTATGACTGACGCCATACCGCGCCCGAACTCGCCTCGCGGTCTCTTCATCACTGGGACTGACACCAGCGTGGGGAAGACACATGTGACCTGCATCATCGCTCGTCAATTGATTTCCCACGGACGTCGCACAGCCGCCTACAAGCCGGTCTGTTCAGGTGCGATCGCCGTTCAGCCAGCTCTTTCGGGCACGGATCGCACGACACAGTCATTTACGGGAGCTGTTACAGGTTCAAAGTTACTTTGGGAAGACATCGAACGATTGAGCAACGCGACGGACCGGTTCTGGCCGGAATCGATCGTGTGCCCTCAAAGATTCGTTGCACCGCTCGCTCCGCCGGTTGCGGCAAGACTCGAAGGAACGACTGTCGATTTCGACGCTGCGGTCCTGGGGGCCTACGGCTTCCATGGTTCCGAGATTGTGCTCATCGAAGGGGCGGGTGGATGGCTTTCGCCTCTGACAGAGTCGCAATCGGTCGCAGATCTGGCAAAGGAGCTGAGAGTTCCGATCCTGGTCGTTTCACGCAGCGGTCTGGGAACGATCAACCATACTCTGTTGACCATCGAAGCGATTCGCGCACGAGGACTCGCCGTGGCTGGGGTGGTCCTCAATCAACCGACCCCGGCAGACGGCGATTTATCCAGTCAAACCAATGCAGAGGAGATATCGCGCCGAGGAGAGGTTCCCGTGCTTGGTATCGTAACCCACGGGGCAAAAAGCGAATTGCAACGGGACGGACAGACCGTCACAATTCCCTGGTACGAATTAGCGGGGAGGCTGATCAACGAACCACCTCGCACGCAACCCATTATCGATCAGGGGAGTTTCATGGCCCGGGAAGTGAGATGCGAACGGTGCCAGGAAGCTTTCCTCATCGAAACGGACGACATCGTCGGAAACTGCCCCAAGTGCGGCGAGGAATTGGCAGGTGGCAACTCCGCGGCGGTTCCGCTGGGACTATTCAGTGTTGGTGAGCCACAAGAGTTCCCTCCGTCGGAAGCCGTCGAAACGGCCGGCGTAACCTCAGATGCGGTGTGGAGTCCTGCCGTTACGGAGATTCGTTCGTTAGACAGAGTAACTCCTCGTCCAGCGTCCAAAGCGACGGTCACCAGGAAAGAAACTGGAGCCAATCCGACAGAGTCTCAACAGTCGCGACTGGCGTTCTGGCTGGTCGTTGTCGCAAGTTACGCGAGCCTGCTCACGATCTATGTCATTTATCAGAATTTTTTTCGCAAACCCCATCAACTTGAAAGTCTCCCAGACCTTCTGAGCGTGCAGCAATCGGGTGGAACGGTCGCTGTGCCCTTACCCGAAAACGATCTGCCAGCGGGGCATGAATTGCGGCTGGGCCAGTCGCGCAGATATGGCGACATCGTGGTGACCCCTCTGCGAGTCAGTCGCGGTCCGATCAATTTTTCGCACTACACTGGTAACGAAGTACTGGTTCGCAGTCCTTCCGATCCCGTGCTGAAACTTTGGTTTCGATTCGAGAACGTCTCGCCCCACCAGTCGATCAGGCCTCTCGATCCGACGCTGATGTATTTCAGACTTGAGGCTGACTCCGTCCTGGCGTTCAACGTCATTTTTCCAGCCAGCGACCAGAAATTGAAAGAAGGACGTCGCTACTACCATTTCGACCGTCTCCCCGCAGAGAGTGAGTGGCGGATCGCCGGTCACGAAACGGGTCGACTGTTGGCTCCTGGGGAAGACTTTGAAACATTCGCTCCTTCCCAGGAAGGCATCGAGGATCTCTCGGGTGAAGTGGTCTGGCGGATCCATTTTCGAAAGGGGCATGGTCCCAAAACGGGAAATGGAGTGACAACCCTGATCGATGTCCGATTCCACAGCGACGAAATACAGGAAGAAGTCTGACAAACTTCCACCCTGATATCGAGCGATCTCCCCCGCTCAACCCTTCTTCGGAGCCATTGAGATGGTACGGTAGAAGACCGCGATCTTGTGAGAAGTCTCGGCATCTGGGTAAGAATGTTGCCTCACTTCCAGGTCGTGTTCCGGGGAAGTGCGTCGCCCATATGAACCTGTCGATTCGAGCGGGGCGTGAATGGCCTGCTGGGTCAGACTTGTGAAGCGGCGCGACTTCGCAGTCCCAATGCGAATCTGGTAATTTGTGCGTATGAGGAAATATCTGCAATCATTGGCCGACGGAGACGACACGTTACAGTCGGAGTTTCAGGATTATCTTGAAAGCGTTGGTTTTCGAGATGTGCCCGGGGCCCTTTCCCGTCTGAGAGCGCTTTGCGGCCCTCCTGATGCTGCTGATTGCCTGTCGCGATTGCTGAATACAATTTCCGATATGGTCGACGCAGATGAGTTGCTGGTCGATTTTGAACGTTACGTACTGCGAGTCAGTGATCGAGCCGAGCTTTACCATTTTCTGACTGAGCAGCCACGGGGGCTGGAATTGCTGGTGAAGCTGTTCGCCAGCAGTCGGTATCTGACGGAGACATTGCTTCGTGATCCCAGCGCTTTGCGACGTCTGGTTCAGCACCGTCTTCTGGCCGACGTCAAATCTCGCGAAGAGTTCACGGACGAGGCGCTCGAAGCTGCCGAGGACGACTCTTCAATGGCGGGGAAGCTCGATGCGCTGCGTCGATATCAGCGATCAGAGCTTTTGAGGATTGGTGTTTGCGACGCATTCGGCCTGGTCGACTTTCGAACGGCAACAGTTCAGCTAAGTTTGCTGGCGGATGGGTTAATCGAAGCGTGTTTGAGACTCGTTTCGACCGAGATGAAAGTCGATCCCAAAGGTTTTTCGGTTCTCGCGATGGGAAAGCTGGGGGGGGAGGAACTGAACTACAGTTCCGATATTGACCTGATCTTTCTTTTCCAACCGGTCGACGAGTCCAGCAGTTCGACCAGAGGCAGCGGTGACGGCATTGAACTTGGGAATTCCGGCTCTTCCCCCTTTGCGCGGTTGACTGTCGCAACGGCGGTTAATCTTGCCCAGCGATTGATCAGAGCCCTTCAGGATGCAACGGGTGAAGGATTCCTGTACCGAGTCGACATGCGGCTCCGCCCCTGGGGACGGGCAGGTGAACTGGTCGTGCAAGTCCCTGCTTACCTCCAGTATATCCGAAATCAGGCAGAGCTTTGGGAGAAGCAGGCACTGCTCAAGGGGCGCGTCGTAGCGGGCGATTTTTCAGTGGGAGCCCGACTACTGAGAGAAGCAGCACCGCTGATTGTCGGACACTCTGAAGAAGATGTCCGAAAAAGTGTTCGTTCTTCAAAGCGGCAGATTGAAGCGGACCTGGAACGACGGGGACGGGCATTCGGTGAAGTTAAATCAGGCAGCGGGTCGATCCGTGACATTGAGTTTATCGTCCAGTCCCTGCAGCTCGTGCATGGGCAGCGATTCCCACACATCCGCACGGTGAACACGCTCGATGCACTGGTGCGACTTTCTGATGTCGACCTGATTCAGGCAGACGAATACCGCTGCCTGACGGACGGATACGTTTTCCTGCGGACGATCGAGCACTCGCTGCAACTGCTCCAGAACAGGCAGGAACACTTGCTGCCAACTGATCCGCAGGAAATGACCGCTCTTGCGCGCAGGCTGGATTTCCGAGACGGCGAGCACTTTCTCGTCCATTATAGACAGTATTGTAGTGCCATCCGTAAAGTATTTAATAAGTACCTGCCCCCCGCCCCGGATGGTATGCCTCTGGAAGAGATCAGCAGTCGATCACTACGCGATACTCGCACCTCAACGAGCGACTCCGTCATGACTCATTTCACGAGCAAGTCGGCGACTGATTTCACCCAAGAGACGGTCTTCAGTGAAGAAGAACGTCACGAACATCAGGCGTTACTGCAAACGCTGACTTCTGAGAAGCCCGTCATCGTTCTCGCCAAGTCGGATGGTGCAGGTTCATGGCGTGTCCGAGTCCTGGGGATCGACCACCCCGGGGAACTGTCACTCATTTGCGGATTATTGTTTGTCTACGGTTTCGACATTGTCAACGGGATCGCATCCACTGCTGAGCCTGTCACTCAAGGGGACGCGGCCAAAACTCGCGAATGCAAGTTTGTCGATGTTTTCACCGTTCGGTCTTCAATCGAAGCAGTCATGTCCGAAGTCTGGAACTGCTACGAATCTGACCTGACAGAGTTAGTTCAACTCGCACAATCCGGGTTGAGTCATGAAGCCCAGGGACGCCTTGCGTCACGGGTCGCAGACGCACTGGAAGACTCGCCCGACCTGGCAACAAAGCCAGCTCCACTGGAAGTCAGCTTCGACAACCAGTCGCATGAGCGGTTTACAGTCCTGCACATCCGTGGTGAAGACACGATTGGCTTCCTTTATGAACTGACGAACGCGTTAGCTCTCAGCGGAATTGCCATCGAAGGGATGTTCGTCAGTACTGACCTCAATGTCGCAGCGGATATTCTCTATGTCACAGACGCTGCCCGACGTGGCAAGATCCTCGATGAACGGCGAATGCAGGAGCTTCAGGCAGCGATTGTGCTGATTAAGCACTTCACTCATCTGCTTCCAGGCTCGCCGAACCCGGAGGCTGCTCTCATCCACTTTCGTTCATTCCTGGGCGAATTGTTCCAGCAGCCAGACTGGACAGAACAGTTCTCGTCGCTTGAACGGCCTGAAGTCCTGACTGCGCTGGCAAAGGTCCTTGGGGTGAGCGATTTCCTGTGGGAAGATTTCCTGCGGCTGCAATATGCCAACCTCTTTCCGGTCCTGCGTGACATCACCGGAATCGAAGAAGCGAAATCGAAATCCTTGCTCTGGCGTGACCTCGCGATTGAGCTGGCAGATATCGATGATCCGGCAGTACGTCGTCGGTCCTTGAACGCGTTCAAGGACCGCGAAATGTTCCGAATTGATCTCCGCCACATTCTTGGACGATGCGGAGACTTCGATCGGTTTGCCGAAGAGCTGACTGACGTTGCCGAGGTGGTTGTTTCGACCAGTCTGCAACTGAGTGAACTCGAATTTCACGATCGGTACGGGGTACCGAAATGTGCTGATGGTGATCGAGCTTCGATGGTCGTCTGCGCACTGGGGAAATGCGGTGGCCGCGAACTCGGTTTTGCTTCTGATATCGAGTTGCTGTTTGTCTATGACAAAGATGGGATGACCGACGGACGCGAGTCGATCGCCAATGCGACGTACTATCAGCGACTCGTCGAATCCTGCGTGCATGCCATCCGGGCTCGACAAGAAGGGATCTTCCGAATTGACCTGCGACTTCGTCCATATGGACGATCTGGGCCACTGGCAGTCTCGCTTGATGCATTTCGGCGTTACTTTGATCCCCAAGGCGCTGCCTGGCCCTACGAACGTCAGGCGCTGGTAAAGTTGCGTCCGATCACAGGGGACCCTGGACTTGGAGAGAAACTGATCTCACTCAGAGATAAGTTCCTGTATGACGGTCCTCCTTTCGACTTCGCCTCAATGCGGGCCATGAGAGAGCGGCAGGTCCGACAGCTCGTTGCGACCGGCGAGTTCAATGCGAAGCTTAGCCCGGGCGGCCTTGTCGATATTGAATACTTCGTTCAGGCCATGCAGATTACCCACGGCTCAAGGCACGCGAGTCTGCGGGTGACGAATACGCGCATCGCGATGGACGAAATGCATCGAACGGGGGTATTGACCGAATCAGACTATCGAGCTCTGCGAAACGCGTATGGCTTTTTCCGCAGGCTGATCGATGCATTGCGTATGGTCCGGGGTGATGCGCGCGACCTGACGGTCTCCGGTCCTTCGAGCCAGGATTTCCATTTTCTGGCTCGTCGGTTGGGCTACGGATCGTCACCTCAAAAACTTCATCGCGACCTGAACCAGCACATCGAAGTGGTCAACGATCTTGTCCGCAGACAGGCGGAGGTGGTGTGAAGCCATGGGAGCCGTTTCCAACCGAGCGTCAGAAAGCATTCAGCCCACGGCGTCGATTCGCGTCCTGCGGCATCGGGCTCGATTGCTGAAAGTGATGCGGGATTTTTTTGACCACGAAGGATTCTTCGAGGTCGAAACTCCGATACTATCGATCGACACCGTCGTCGATGCATGGCTGGAGCCATTCGTGGCGGATTGGATTCCACTCGGATGCAACTGGCGTACGGACGGCAGCGCCAGATACCTGCAGACGTCGCCCGAGTTCGCCATGAAACGCTTGATGGCAGCAGGAGCGGGTGCGATCTATCAGCTGGGAAAAGTCTTTCGTAACGGCGAATCGGGGCAACGTCACAATCCGGAATTCACGATGCTGGAATGGTACCGACAAGGCGATGACCTTCAGGCATTGATGAGTACCACCGAGCAACTCGTTCAACGAGTCATCTCTGCGACCACCGCACTTCCCGGCTTTACCCCCACAGCGGACTCCTCCGCACTCTATGACCGAGTCATGGACCCACGCGGTTTCGAGCAGGTCACGTACCGTGAGGCCTTCATCCGACGACTAGGGACTGAAGTCTTAAGCTGTTCCATGGACGAGATTTGGGGAATCGCAAGCACGAATCAACTGGTCCCCCCTCCCGGGCTCGACCTGGACGACCGAGACGGCTGGCTCAATTTTCTGCTAGCCGAGCTGATTGAACCGGAACTTGGCCGAGGGAGACCCACGTTTCTCGTGGACTATCCGGCAAGTCAGGCCGCGTTGGCCCGATTGTCTCATGACGGGCTGACAGCGCATCGTTTTGAGCTCTACCTAGACGGAATTGAACTGTGCAACGGTTATGACGAGTTGACCGATGCCACCACGCTGCGTGATCGAATACGCGAACAGACCCGAATACGCGAAGCGGTCGGCTTGCGTCCCCTGCCGCAGCAAAGTCGCCTGCTCACCGTCATGGAAAAGGGCCTGCCCCCCTGTTCGGGCAATGCTCTCGGTGTGGATCGCTTAATAATGCTTGCCCTGGGCTTGAAGACGATCTCAGAAGTCATCCCCTTTCCTTTTGAGATCGCTTGAGCATTTGCTTTCTGCGGTTTTGTCGCGAAGATAGGGACTGGTTTCGTGGGCACAATACGGTCGGATGGGGTCGAGCGAAGAAGGAAATCCCCTCAGTTCCGTAGCGTATGTCACGACGTTGTATTGAGGGCCATCATCGATCTTCCCGGACTGCTGCCAGCGAACGGAGGTCGCAACCACTCATGGACCAGGCAGGAAATCCTGTAACGACAGCTTGGATGTGCTTCAACGGCATCGATTGTCGCACTCCGCAAGTCGTCGAAGGAGTCGCTTTGTGAAGGATTCCGCCTTGAAAAGCTTCATCGGTACCGCGCAACGGAATTCGAGAATGGACTCAGACAGAGGCGGTGGTTCGCCACACAGGTGCGCTGCAAACAGGCCGCAGGTTTCAGATGTTTTTTCTGCGCATGTTCCCGGCGTCAGGCAGACTCCGTTGTACTCTAAGATGGTAGGTCGCGGGTGTCTGGTCCTTGCGCTCTTCATCTCGTCCCTGCCCGTGGCAGAGTGCGCTGATCTCGCCGAAAACGAAGTCAAACAGGCAATTGAGCGTGGTAAGAAGTTTCTGATTCAGGAACAGGCACAGGATGGGTCTTGGGTTGCGGAGCCAGAAGTCCAGGTCGGGATCAGCAGTCTGTGCGTGCTGTCGCTGCTCAATTCGGGCATGACCGCACAAGACCCGACCATTCGCCGGGGGCTGCAGTATCTTCGTTCCCGCAGCCAGGACGATTTCGGAGGACGCAACGAAACCTACCAGGTGTCGCTCATGATCATGGCCTTATCGGCCGCCAAAGAGAAATCGGACGCTGTAAGAATTGCTGATCTGGCACAGCGTCTGGAAAATGGGCAGATCACCTCCAATAACGTCGGTGCCTGGTCTTACGGTTTAAAGAATGTCTCTCAAAATCTGGGAGATCAAAGCAACACACAATTCGCGATCCTTGGTTTGCGAGAAGCAGTCGAAGCGGGTGCGAGTGTGAGCCGACGGACCTGGGAGCGTGCGCGTGACTATTGGGAGAGAAATCAGAGTCCCGTCGATGGGGGTTGGGGCTATCTGGTAGGGGGCGCGGACGGCGACGTCGGCAGGCCCCGCAGCAGTGGAAGCATGACCGTCGCTGGCGTCGCCTCACTCGCGATTATTCAACAGATGCTCCTGTCCGATGCCGACGTTGCCGCGGATGGTAGCCCCCCCTGCTGCAATGAACGGCCCAATGATATGGCGATTCAAAACGGACTGAACTGGCTCGGCCGGAGTTTTTCAGTCCACCATAATCCCGGTGGCCCCGGCCATTCCTGGCTGCTCTATTACATCTACGGGATTGAACGCGCGGGACGACTGACGGGACAGAGGTTCTTCGGAGATTATGACTGGTACCGTGAAGGAACAGCCAAACTTCTCGCCATTCAGAATCCCGTCGACGGGCACTGGGTCGGCACCGGAACCTACGAAAGTCGGCCTGTCTGTGGCACCAGTCTGGCTCTGCTCTTCCTGTCTAAAGGTCTGTCGCCCGTTCTCGTCAACAAGCTGAAGTACGGCATGCGACATCCCAATAACCCAAACGTGCTGCTGGATAACAACTGGAATCGCCATCCCCGAGATGTCAGAAACTTAACTGAGTTGATCAGCAGCATGCCTCGATGGCCGAAATTGCTGACGTCCCAGGACCTCGACCTTGCTCGGGCGGTGAAGACGGGAGGGATCAATTCTATGATGCAGGCTCCCGTCCTGTTCATCACAGGACCCGGCCGGCTGTCGTTCTCTCCCGCCGAAACCCAACTGATCAAAGAGTATCTGGAAGAAGGCAATTTCATTTTTGCCTGCCCTACCTGTCAGGGCGACGACTTCGAGGCCAGCTTTCGTGAGCTCGTCACTCAGATCGTTCCCCCAGGAGAAGGTGAGCTGAAACTGCTTCCTCCCGATCATCCGGTTTATCGGATCGAACACCCGTTGCAGCCGGATGGCGTTAAGCTTTACGGCGTTGATTTCGGATGTCGTACGTCGATTATGTACTCACCCGAAGATCTGGGGTGTTTGTGGGATTATTGGGCGAAGGTTGATCCTCCCAATCGAAACGTGCAGCTCAAAGCCAAAATCGTCCGTGCGACACAGATTGGCGTCAACGTCATGGCCTACGCCACGGGTCGTGAACCACCCGACAAAACTCAAGTTCGAGAGGTCGCACAAAACAAGGGTGAACTCGATCAGATCGAGCGGGGTTTGCTCCAGATTGCTCAGATCAAGCATGAAGGAGCCTGGAACGCGGCACCGCGCGCGCTTCGCAATTTGCTGACTTCCCTCAATGAAAGTGTGGGAATGGCGGCATCGACGAAAACCCGTGATTTAATGCTGTCTGACAAGAACATTTTCCGCTATCCGATCCTCTACATGCACGGCCGGAACCGGTTCACCACTCCCGAGGATGAGCGTCAGCAACTGCGACTGTATCTCGATCGCGGAGGCGTCCTCGTCGCAGATTCGTGCTGCGGTGCGAAGCCATTCGACAAATCATTTCGCGACTTGATCAAGCAGGTCTACCCCGATCGCAAATTGGAACGAATTCCTGTGACTCACGAACTCTTTTCGGAAAAGATCGGGCAAGACATCAGATTGCTGAGGCGCCGTACGGCGGAGGGGGGTGAAAATACGGTGGGAGGCAACTTCACGACTCGAGCCACTGAACCCATCCTGGAAGGAATCGAGGTCGATGGTCGGTATAGCGTGATCTACAGCCGTTACGACATCAGTTGCGCACTCGAACGTCAAACATCGGGGAACTGCGAGGGCTACCTCCCGGAAGACGCTGTCAAACTGGGGACCAACATTATCCTCTATTCGATGCTACAGAACCTGCGACTTCAGCCGGGAGAGATTGCTCCTTAAGTTCCAAGGTGCAAAATCCCGTTTGTCAGGCTCATTCGGATTTCTAATCCGTTACCGTGACCCGCCTGTTCGGTTCAATCCACCAACGGACCGTGTTGCTCGTCATCCCCTGGACTATCGAACTGCCATGAGAATCGTGTCACTCCTTCCCAGTGCGACTGAAATCATCTGTTCGATGGGCCTGGGTGACCAGTTGGTCGGTGTCACGCATGAGTGTGACTATCCATTTCCCGTTCGTTCGCTGCCAAAGGTTACCCGGACACTGATTCCGACGGATGCATCCAGCCGTGAAATTGATGATCTCGTCCGCGAGCGTCTGCAAACCGAGAAAGCCCTCTACACCCTTGATCTTCCAGTGCTGAGTCGGCTCAAACCAGATTTAATTGTGACGCAGGCACTCTGCGATGTCTGTGCCGTCGCCGAGTCGGAAGTGAATGCCGCCATCTGCACGCTTCCGGGACGTCCTCAAGTCGTGAATCTGGAACCAACGACCCTCTCTGAAGTTTTCGGATGTTTGGATCTCGTCGGTCGCGCTGCAGGTGCAACAAAACAAGCGGCAGACGCCATCGCGCAACTTCAGGCACGCGTCTCCGCTGTCAGGGAACGGGCAGAGCAAGTCACTAACCGACCGCGCGTGCTGTTGCTGGAGTGGATTGATCCTCCCTTCAGTTCCGGGCACTGGTCACCGGAACTCGTCCGGATCGCCGGAGGTGCAGAAGTCCTCGGACAAGAAGGCAAACCTTCAAGAACAATTGGATGGGATGAAATCGTCGCAGCGCGTCCCGAAGTCGTCGTGATCGCCTGTTGCGGATTCGATGTCGAGCGAACTTGCCAGGACCTTCCGATTCTCGCCCGTAATCAAGAATTCATGAATCTGCCCGCAGTACGCGATGGACGCATCTATCTGATGGATGGAAACGCATACTTCAGTCGACCAGGACCAAGGTTGGTTGAGAGTCTCGAGATTCTCGCCCACGCGCTGCATCCCGCGCTTCATCCGCTTCCAAAGGGATTGGAACCCGCTCGGCAGGTGACGTGGGATACGCGACTTGGCCCACTTGCGACTGGTACCTAAGTGGACAACAGGTCTGCTCGACAAGTATGTCGCTTGGTTCCACGGAATTGGCTCCGCCGGTCTCCTGTCTACCAATGGTTCATCAGAGACCGGGTATCGGTCGGGAGAGATCTGTCAAAGCGGGTCAGTGAATCGCGTGGATGGGTCGAACCAGCGGAATTCTCACTCGCTTCCGCCAGCCGCAGCAGACTATTTTTCAGGGCGAGCGACCTTGTTCCCATACACAAGGACATCATCGAAATTGCCCGTGTCGTCGAACGATCCGATTCCCACCTGTCCCCAGGTGAAAGTCTTGTCGACGGCCGTCATGACGGGTTCGCTCATGTCGTCAAAAAAGACTTCGATCTTTCCACTGTCTACATCGCGAGTGACACGAGCGTGATGCCATTCCTTGTCCCAGGGTGTCCCCGCCGTGGTCTTCGTTGAGATTTTTTTACGAGGTTGGTCGTTCACGATGAAGATCTGATTCGCGTGATCGTCCGCCTGTTGGCCCAGATGGACGTAGTACATGTGCGCCGGATCCTGATAACCGAAAAACAGGCATAAAGAACGATGTGGGTAATCTTCTGAAGTCGATTGAAGGCGAACATCAAGTACGCAACTCCCCACGACGACATCTTTCGCAACAGATCGGTTAAACGGTGAGCGAACCGGCGTCTTCGTCTCGATGTGTTGAAACTGACTCCAAATCGCATTTGGCCCTTGCTCAATCCGCTTCCAGGCCCTGGCGTCGCTGGGTTCCCAACGGGTCGCCGGATCACCGGTTTCAAAATCATCTTGGAATACCAGAGGCAGTCCGAGCAGCCTCGCAGCCGGTTCCTCCGCCACAGACACGCCGGCCATCAGAACCATCGCAACCAGCAGGACTGCCCAATTCAGACGCAACAGTTGGCTCAAAGCAAATCGCATCAGTGATCTCGCTGAAAAGTACTCAACAGAGGGTTGATTACTTTCACGATTGCGGGAACCTTTCCAACTGGCAAGTGACGCACGAATAAAATAAGGTTAATACGACGAGAACAGTTTGGGATCCGGTCGAGCTCTTGCGGCTTGCACTCCCTCATGGAGATATGGTTGTGATCGAAGTTCGAAGTATGCTCGCGTGGTCGCTTCTGTTCTGGATTCCCGTCGAGGCAATTGCGTCGAACGAGATTGACTATGCCCGAGACATCAAGCCTGTTCTTTCTCGTCGCTGTTACTCGTGTCACGGCTCATTAAAGCAGGAAAACGATCTGCGGCTGGATACCGTCGACCTCATGAAATCAGGAGGAGCCACAGGTCCGGTACTGGTGGCAGGCGATGCAGGTCAGAGCCGAATCCTCTCGGCCATTCAAGGGACCGAAGGTGTCTCTCGAATGCCGCCCGAGGGAGAGCCGCTGTCGCCTGAGCAGATCGACCTGATTAAACGATGGATCGAGAACGGGGCTCTGGCCCCCCACGAAGAACCTCAGAAGGACCCCGCTCAGCACTGGGCGTATCAGTTGCCAGTCCGTGCCCCATTGCCCACGGGAATTGACCCTGCCTGGTCGGAAAATGTGATCGACGCATTCATCGCTGCAAGCCATCAGCAGCATCACCTGACGGCCAGTCCGATGGCGCCGAAGCATGTGCTGCTGCGGCGAGTTTATCTCGATCTGATCGGACTGCCCCCCACGCGGGAACAGATGAATGCCTTCCTCGCCGATGATAGTCCTGAGGCTTGGGAACGGGTCGTCGATCAACTGCTGACCAGCCCTCAATATGGTGAACGGTGGGGACGGCATTGGATGGACGTCTGGCGTTACAGCGACTGGGACGGGTATGGGCAGGAAGTCCGCGAGAGCAAGCCGCACATCTGGCGTTGGCGCGACTGGATTATCGAATCGCTGAACGCGGACAAAGGGTATGACCAGATGCTGCAGGAGATGCTCGCGGGCGACGAGATTGCTCCCGAAGATCCTCAAGTGCGCCGCGCAACCGGATATCTCGTCCGCAACTGGTTCTCGTTCAATCGCAACGTCTGGCTGGACGCAACAATCGAGCACACAGCCAAGGCCTTTCTGGGCACAACGCTCAATTGTGCCCGGTGCCATGACCACATGTATGACCCGTTGGCTCAGAAAGAGTATTACCAGTTTCGAGCCTTTTTTGAGGCGCATGATGTCAGGACCGATCGCGTTGTGGGACAACCCGATATCGGCAAAGACGGGCTGGTGCATGTGTACGACGGTCGGCACGATGCTCAAACCTACCTCTTCCGACGTGGCAATGAGAAGGAATTCGACAAAGAACAACCTCTCCCTGCGTCACTTCCCGCAATCTTTGGCAAGACCGATCTCAAAATTGAACCGATTCCGCTTCCCGCAACGTCCTATTACCCCGGATTGCGACCGTTCCAGCAGTTGGAGACTTCGCAACAGTCGCAAGCAGCCTTTGACGGGGCCCAGAATGCACTCACCGCCGCACGCGAGAAACTTGCAGCGGTAAAACAGGAGCTGGCTCAAAAACCCGAGGACCCGACGCTCGCTCAACAAGCTGGCATTGAACAACTACGCCTGCAATCCGCCGAACGAGGTGCCGCGACGGCACTTTCCAATCTTCTCTGGACCCAGGCTCGCATTCAGGCTGATCGAGCGAACTATGGAACTCCTCCGTCGGAAAATCGTGAAGACCTGACGCGGATCGCTGCACTGGCCGAGCGTGACTACAACCTTCGCCAGGCAGAACAGAACCTCACCGACGCTGAACTGAAACTCGCCGAAGCAAAAAAGGATCCTGCCAACACAAATGCCATTACGACTGCCGAAACGGCCCTGGCGACTGCCATCAAGGGCCGCGAAACGGCAATCGAAGCTCTCAAACAGCCGCCGACCGATTACACGAGGTTCGGACCGGTCTATCCCGTTACCAGCACTGGTCGACGACTGGCGCTAGCTCGCTGGATCGGCAGTCAAAACAACCCTTTGACGGCCCGTGTGGCGATTAATCACATCTGGTTGCGACACTTTGGCCAGCCCCTGGTCCCTACGGTTTTCGATTTTGGATTGAACGGGAAAGCCCCCACGAATCCCGAACTTCTCGATTGGCTTGCCGTCGAACTGATGGAGAACGGATGGCGGATGAAGGCAATCCACAAACGGATTGTGATGAGCCGCACCTACCGACAGCAGTCTGTCGTGTTGCCGACGACTGAGCAGAACCGGTCCATCGACCCGGACAATCACTACCTGTGGCGAGCCAACCCGCGTCGGATGGAAGCAGAAGTGGTTCGTGACGCAACTCTTCTGGTTTCAGGTCGTCTTGATCTGACTTCAGGGGGCCCGGAACTGGACGAGGCATCGGGCATGGAAATCCCTCGCCGTAGCCTTTACTTCCGGAACAGTAAAGAAAAAAAGATGACGTTCCTCGATACGTTCGACCGCCCCAATGTCGTTGACTGTTATCGAAGAAGCGAAAGCATTGTTCCTCAGCAGGCATTGGCCCTGGCGAATAGTCCACTCTCATTGACGGAATCGCGGAGACTCGCACGGAAGCTCTCTGAGGAAGTTGCGACATATCCCAATGACGCTCAGGCGCAAGCGTTTGTTACCACAGCCTTCGAACGAATTCTCAACCGCCAGCCGGCCCAAGTTGAGCTCGATGAATGCGTGAACTTCCTCGCAACGCAGACGGAGACTTTGCGAGGACAGGCCACATTATCCAAATTCGGCGGTGGGACCGCATCGGCGTTTCCTCCTTCTGATCAACCTGACCAGCGCGTTCGTGAAAATCTCGTCCATGTCCTCCTCAATCACAATGACTTTATCACGATCCGCTGACGACATTATTTACGGAATAAATCACAGATCACCTCAACCTGAGGGCTGCGGTGGAAAGTAATTAAGGGAGCATCCATGGTACCTCCAGCTCGATCTGCTCAATTTCGTTCCCCGCTAAATCGACGATCATTTCTCGCAGATGTCGGTATGGGCTTTACCGGCCTCGCACTGGGTTCGATGCTCTCGCGAGATGGCATCGTGCGGGCTGATTCAACAATTCCCTTCGAAGCTCCTGATGGTCTTGGGCACCATGTCGCGAAGGCAAAAAGTGTCATCTGGATTTTCCTAGTCGGCGGTATGAGTCAGATGGAGTCGTTCGACCCCAAACCCGAACTCAATGCCTGGGCTGGTAAGACATTTGCAGAATCTCCCTATCACCACTTCCTCGATTCGCCTTACTCTAAAAAGAATCTCCGCGAACTGATCGAAGGTCTGCATCAAGTTCATCCCAAGATTTACGAGATGCAGGTAGGGTTCAAGAAGTATGGCCAGAGCGGTCTGGAGTTCTCTGACTGGTGGTCTCACCTGGGACAGCATGCCGACGACATTGCCCTGGTTCGATCCATGTGGACAACGGACAACAACCACGGGGCACAACTCCAGTTCCATACAGGTCGGCACGTTCTGGAAGGTCAGTTCCCGACCATCGGTTCATGGGTTCATTACGGCTTAGGCACTTTGAACGAGAATCTGCCGCAGTTTATCGTCATGGGTACTCCGATCGCCGATTGCTGCGGTGGACTTGGTGCTCATGGCGCCAATTACCTCGGCCCGGAACATACCGGAGTCCAATTGGCCATTGATCCCAAGAACCCACTGCCGTTCGCTTCGCCGGGTCCTGACGTTTATCGCGAAGAGCAGGCAGGGGAGTTCGGACTTCTCAGTCGCTTGAATCGTATTTCTTCCGTCGAATATCCGGACGACCAGGCTCTGGCTGCGCGAATCAAGTCCTATGAACTGGCGTTCCGCATGCAGGCTGCCGTCCCTGATATCGTTGACTTCGGGCAAGAAACGCAGTCAACGCAAGAGGCTTACGGATTGAACAACGCCACCACGAAACCATTCGGAGAACAATGCCTGGCCGCCCGCCGTCTCGTCGAAAAAGGTGTTCGTTTCGTTCAGATCTTTCATGGTTCGAACGGGGGAGCGGGTGCCTGGGATGCCCATGGCAGTCTGAAGGCGGGACACAGTGCCTTGTGCGCCCAGATCGATCAGCCCATTGCCAGTCTCATCGGAGATCTCAAGCAGCGAGGTCTGCTGGACGAAACGTTGATCGTCATCGGAACAGAATTTGGCCGCACACCGGGTGCACAGGGATCCGACGGGCGAGATCACCATCCCTACGGATTCTCGGTCGCCCTGGCGGGTGGCGGAATCAAAGGGGGGATCGCGCACGGAAAAACGGACGAACTCGGATTCCATGCAGTGGAAGATCGCCATTACGTCACTGACCTCCATGCGACGGTGCTGCAGCAGATGGGGCTCGACCCACGGCGTCTCGAAATTCCCGGTCGCAAAAGACTGGACTTGGACTTCGGTAAGCCCATCGACGAGATTGTGGCCTGAGTTGTCCAAATCCTTCAAAAAAAGGACTTTCGCACTGCTGAATCACAGGAACATCTGAGGAACAGGAACATCTGAGGAACAGGAACATCGAATTGAGGGAAGCCGCTAACGCTTCCCTTCATTCGTGTTGCTTCTGTCGGATTGAAACTCACTCATCTTCTACGCTGTTATCCATGGACTCGGGCAAGTCTTCGTCCAAGTCATCCGCTCCGCTGACTGATCGACTCGGTGTAGGAGGGATTTCGGATTCATCTGTCTCGTCGGCAGTCTCTGCGCCATCTGCGGCAGGGGTCAAATCAGGGTTTGCAAGGTAGAAGAAATCGTTTGGCCGTTCATCTGGCACCATCGGAAGGCCGTCGGTCCCCAGCAGAGAAATGCCATCTGCAGGCAGGATTCGCCCCGTCCTGAATAAGAGATCACGCAGCGACTTGTTGTACTCGGTGATACTCTTGGAGTAAGCCGCTTGAGCCAGTGTCAGGCTTGAGATTGCCCGCAGAGCCAGGTCGTTACTCTTATTACCCGCTTCGTAATCTGCTTCAGCAGCGATCACGCGCCGGCGCGCTGCCTGTAATCGTCGGCGTGTCAGCTTTGACATGGAATGAGCCCGCTCAATCGTCATCAGTACTGTATTGAGCTCATGAGCAATTTCGTCCTCCTGCATGGCAAGCGCTGCCCGCCCTTTTGCAATCCGAAGCTCGAGTTGCCGAACCTGGGCTTTTTCCTGTCGCAACCATAACGGAAGCTGGTACTGAAAACCGAAGTCCCAACTCGTCTCTTTCCCGCTGAACATGGTCGTCACGGCACTGTTGAAACCTTGTCGAGTATTCATCGAGTCGGACGTTGTCGTACTGTAAAACTTGTCACCAAACCCATTCAGTCCGTATCCCGCGACAAAGTCGAGCTTGGGTGCAACAAGTTTCCGGGCCGCGATGAGCTGAAGTTCGAGGCTTTGAACATTCAGTTTCTGACGCGACAACTCGATCCGATTGACCAGTGCTTCATAAAGGCACGTCGCCCGACTGAGCGAGAGCTCTTCCTCCCGAGGCTCATCACAAGGGTACAGCATCCGTGAGTCGTCGAGGGACAACCCAACCAGACGACGGAGTCGGGCCTCGGTGAGGAACAAATTCGACAGCGCGAGTTCTTCGCGAGACTTCGATTCGTAGTAAGCGTCTTCGGCTTGAGCCTCCTCAATCCCGGGATCGATGTTCGCTCGCCCTACGGCACGGTCCCACAGCTCTTTCGCGATTTTCGAAGCCTGTGTTTCCGATTCATAGTCTTGGTAGTTCTGGTAAAGATCCCAGTACAGGTCACCAATCTCGCGAACGAGGTTCTGCAGGTTCTCCTGCAGATCGATCTCGGACAGTCGCTTATTGATGTGAGCAATCACGATACCCTGGTTCACGTAGCTGAAACCACGTGCTCGCTGATCCAAGGGTCCCGCAATCGCTGAGAATTCTCGACCGGCACCCGCCCAGAGGGGCTGACGGAAATCGAAGCCGAGCTGGCCCGTATAGGTTGATGCGAATAGCTGAGCGGGCTGGTTTGTTTGCGCATAGTTCCAGGTATTGTAAAGACCGAACACCCCGCCGCTCAGCAGCTGCTGATCAAACCGAGTCTGGAACAAGGCCCCTTCGCTCGCCAGCACATTTCCGGGTGGAGGAAGCAACAAAGAGTTCTGGGCGTTCTCTGAGCGGTTCCATTTGATGGAGGAAGTCAGTCGAGGGTCAAAATCAGAGAGAGCGGCATCAACACCGCGAGAACCGAATAGCACCCCGGCGTTTTGAATCCCTGGATCGAAGACCGACGGCACCGAGTCGGGGCCTTGCAAGATTGGGTTATTCGGTGACATAAACTGCGCGTTCTGCCGGATAACGGCATTATTCTCGACCCCCATCCGAACTGCTTCCGCCAGAGTGATCGGCCAGCGATCCTCGGAAGAAGGCGGGACCAGCTTTCGCCCCGGCCCCATCATGGGAGCGGGAGCCTGCGGCTGAAGCTCGGGATTCGGTGCCGCCATCGACTCAGCCAGGCGGTTGTAGTGAACGACGAACTGATTCTCGATGACCGGTTCCGTACCACGCCAGGACGCACACCCCGCGACCCATGCGCAGACAACGATCGCGAGGCAGAGAATGCCCCTGGTCTGACGCGCACTTCGTACGAAGTCCGGCACGGTTTTGGTTGTCCCGCTGGTGATTGGAGAACGAATTGTGACTTGGATGGTCTGTGTCACCGGCGGGAGAATGGCCGGTTGGCGGCGAGAGTTACCAGACGAGTCAAAATTGGTCCATATCAATCACAGGTGCTACCCGGCCTGATGTTTCAGCAGACAAATCTGAAAACTCTCAACAGGCCAGTTGAAACGGTACCCCTTGCTCAATGTTCATCCTAAAAACATCAAATCCGTTTGATTTGTCTTGATCATGGGAGGGGTAAACATTATGTTCGCACCTCCCATTTCCATAACGTCCGAGCTGATTTCCACAGGTGCTGACTCGCTTCGGGCATTTCATTCGTCCCTACAGCTACTTCCGTCCGGGCAACACGACATGCGATGGTTCTGCGTATCATCGAAGCAGACCAACAGCCGCAAAGGTTTAGGAAATTTTTGCGTCTTGTTAGCCATTGCGATGCTGAAGTCCGAAGTCGTTTTCGGATCTTGTGGAGACTATCTCTCCCACGCCAATCCGGATTCGCACGATTATTGGATGCAGCCAGAGAAGCCGTTCAGCGATGCACCTGAATTGGACTCACATTCTTCGGACGTGCTGACGCTAGTTCGTTTGCCCGGCAGGGATCACTCACCGCATCGTCCTGTGTGCAATGGCCCCCGATGTCGCCGGCACGCTCCTACGCCTGTCAACCCGACACCCGCTGCAAACCATTTAGACGGTCATGAGGCTGTCCTGCTCGCCAATCACCCGCTCCTCGCGGAAGTGAACTTCACTTCATTCTGGCGCACATTTGTTGAGCGAGAATCAACGGGTGCCGCTTCAGGAATCTTCCGTCCCCCTTGTCTCGCGTGGACGCTCTAAGCACTTCCGTACACACTTGATGCCTCGGCATTTTCACAAATTCCCTCAGGAATTGAGTGTACGTTTCTGTCTGTTGTTTCACTGGTTCTTCCGCAATCCTACCTGATTGGCGCGATAGCTCGTGACTCGATCGGGCAGCAACTCAGACCCGACTCCAGGACCGGTAGAAAACATCGACCGACGGGTTGGTCTCCCATCGGCCAATCTACGGATGGTCCTGCGGGAAACGATCTGTCCTTACCTGGGTGGAACAGCACCGCACTGGCAGCGCTGCACCACTGCAGCGGGATATCGTGAGTGCTTTACGTCCGCATTGTCCGCGCGCCCCCTTAACAGCGTGGTCGATCTGCCGATCCGTCGGGGGGCCTGCCATCCCCTCGGCGACCGATCCGCCGAGCTCTGTCCGCTGATGAGCAAGACCTTCGTTCTCTTTGATTTTCGTAATTAACCGACTCGCCATTTTTTTAGTTCAACCTCTTCAAGGCATCGCCATGAACCGATTTCGCCGTGCGTTTACATTGATTGAACTCCTTGTCGTGATCGCGATTATCGCCGTACTGATCGCCTTGTTATTGCCTGCCGTACAGCAGGCCCGCGAAGCAGCGAGGCGAACACAGTGCAAAAACATGCTGAAGCAGTTAGGCCTCGCACTTCACAATTACCATGACACCTTCACTGTCTTCCCCATGGGAAATGGAGGAAGCAAATTTGCTCCGCATGCAGCGATCCTGCCCTACATCGATCAATCGAATGTCTACAACCTGATCGATTTCAATGTGTCCCCTTCGCACGCTAATAACGCCGTCGTCTACGCTCAGACCATCCCCGCTTACCGCTGTCCTTCTGACATCGATACCATGCCGCTGGTTCCGGGCGGCCGTAACAACTACTGGACGAACATCGGCACTGGCGTCCTGAACGGTGCACCTGGCACGACTGTCGGCAGCACCAACTATGGCATGCCGCAGCAGAATGGTGTGATGATCACGAATGTCTGTCTCGGGATCCGCGACGTCACGGATGGTGCCAGCAACACCGTCATGATGTCCGAGAAACGACTGGGGGATGGAAACAATGGAGTCAGCACCCCTGCCACCGACGATTTTCGTCCCGGGACATATCCCGCGACTGCTGACGAAGCGATGGAACAATGCCGTGCGATCGACGTGACGAACCTCTCGTTCCAGGGCGTTTCCAACGTCGGTGTCCCCTGGCTGCAAAGCAACAACGACGGCACCTACTATATGCATATCCTGCCGCCGAACGATCGTACCTGCCGGTTTCCTCCCAGTCGCATGGCGGGAACGGCAAACAGCCTGCATACGGGAGGAGTTCACTCGATGCTGACTGATGGATCCGTCCGCTTCGTGTCGTCGAACATCGCCATCAGCGTCTGGCGAGCCCTCGGAACTCGAGCGGAAGGGGAGATCGTTGGCGAGTTCTAACCGTAAGCACTCCAACATTTCCCGCGAGGTTTTCCAACCGAGCCCCGCGATTCTGACATGCTCACCAACGAAGTCGCTGCTTTCATCCCTGAGCCTTGTCGCTGCACGGGCGACAAGGCCGCGGTTGCCGAAAGCTCGGTGACCGACGCGCCCCTCATTCCTGACCGGCATCACATAGATCCAATATCGATTGGAAAGAGTTACGACCATGCTGAACCAGACCATCATTTCTCTTGGAATCTTTCTCGCTGCGGCTCCGGAAACGGCCCCGCGGCCCGTCCCTTTGACCCGGCCGGAAATGAAGCGGCTGATCGAAGACGTCAAAGTTCGTACACCGCGCATCCCGATGCCCGAACTGACGGATGCAGATCGACAGGCATTGGGAGATCGCGCCGACGACTATGAAGCGGTCATTCGGCATCGTTACACCCCCTGGGTCGAAACGCGCCGCACTCCACGCGCTTCCGGCCCCAACGTTGAACAGGAACCCGGCATGACGTTGAGTTATGCCTTCAAAACTCAATTGTTCTGGATCGTCTCTCGCGCCAACAATTGCCAGTACTGTATTGGCCATCAGGAATCGAAGCTGCTTAATGCAGGGCTCACGGAAGACCAGATTGCCGCACTCGACGGTGACTGGTCCAGGCATACTCCTGCTGAACAGGCCGCGTTCGCTTTCGCTCGAAAGCTCTCGTTTCAACCGTATGCCATTGGCGACGCCGACATTCAGTCGCTTCGCCGCTTTTACACGGATTTACAGATCCTTGAGATGGTGATTTCGGTCTCCGGGAACAATGTCAGTAACCGCTGGAAAGAAGCCGTTGCGGTCCCGCAGAGAAAGGACGAAGGAGGCTACTCCCGAAACACCGAAGACCTCTCGCTTCCCCGTGGAACATATCTCACTCCTACCAGCGCGTCGTTTGAGAAACTGATCAGCAACGTCGCTCCGATCATCTTTGATACCGCGACAGGTGCCCCCACTCGAGACACCATCAGTCGCCGTCCCGCTCTGGAATCCCGGACGGACGTCGAACGCGCCCTCACTCAGGCCCGAAGTCGAAAGGCGCGACTGCCTCTTGTCGAAGAGCATGAGGCACGAACCAATTTTGCCGGTGCCGCGCCCGAGGGGCCGCTGCCCCAGTGGGTACGCCTCCTGGCGAACTTCCCTCGTGAAGGGACACGTCACTTGAACACCATCCGCCTTGCCGATGAGAAAAGCGATCTCTCTCCTTTGCTGAAAGGGCAACTGGCATGGATTGTCGCTCGTCAGGATGGGGCGTGGTACGCAGTGGGACATGCTTACAAACGGCTTCGAGATGCCGGTCAGACTGACGAGCAGATCTATGCCCTCGATGGAGACTGGCATGAATTCTCTCCTCGCGATCAATCGCTGTTTACCGTCGCTCGAAAGCTGGCGGCTTCCCCCGTCATTCTGACCGATGCCGATGTCACGAATGCTGTCGAACTGGCCGGTCCCCGCGATGTTGTTCAGTCGATCCACTACACGACCAGTCGCTCGTTATTTGACAGAATTACCGAAGCGGCAGGGCTTCAGCTGGAAAACTGATCTGCGGCCCGAATGTATCGAACTGCTGCTCCGGAATTCAGTGCTCCCGACGGCACTGGACCGGAGCGGGCAGTTCCAGATCGAGCTGTTTGTCGGAGACATCCCGGCGAATCTTCAGTGGTCTGATTGCTGGCTGAGCAAACCATGGTGCACCGGGCGCTGCATCGGGTGTGCGAGTCGATTCGTCCTCACCAGCAGCCTATTCTTCTGCGAATCCAGTTACCGGCCCTGAAGCGGCGTGCGAGAGGTCAGTTCGTGATGGTCTGTGGAGGGCAAGACCATATCCGCCTGCCAGAAACTCGACAGCTTCTGAACAATTTCGATGAACTTGGCCAGGTCCATCGGCTTGGTCAGGAATGCCTCAACGGACAGTTCGCCCAGTTGAGCCTGCTCACCGTCCGCCGTCATTACAACCACGGGAAGCGACTTGAGATCTTCGTCACTTCTCACCCGGGCCAGCAGTTCGACACCATCAATCCCAGGGAGCTTCAAGTCCAGCAGCAACAGGTCCGGACGCGGAGCGGCTGCATACTTGCCTTCCCGTTTTAGAAACTGCAATGCTTCACTTCCGTCACTGAGCCACGTCAATCGATGCAGAATCCGCCCGTTCTTCAAAGCACCAATCGCAATCCGCGCGAACATTAAACTATCTTCGACCAACAGAATTTCCATCGGTCGGCCAACGGTTTCATGGGACATGTTGAGTCCTCGCACAGGTCACGTCGTGAATCACGCTACCAACTGATACTACTGAATCTCTGCTTCTTTTGCGGGCCAAAGCGTGATCAAGACCAAAAAAGCCAGCATTGGCAACCCGCAAACCAGCGCCATACCGAGGTCATAGGACTTGGTCGTGTCAACAATGTGTCCAAACAGCGGATGAACGGGTGATGACGTGCACCAGGCAATCGTCCCCAACAGTCCCGTGACCTTCCCCTGATGCCGCGTCGACAGTTCCTGGCTGAAGGTTAAGAAACACGGAAATAGCCCCAGCGAACCACAGGCGACCAGCATCAATACCGCGAACAACAGATTCCCGGCAGACAACCAGGGAATCAATCCCCCCAAAGCGACGAGCAAGGCACAGATTCCAAATGTCGTGGTTCGGGAACGATGAACGCTGTACCCAAACTGATGCAGCTTGCGTGTCAGCAGTCCGGCGGAAATACAGCCGACATCCGTTGCGGTATGGTACCAGAACATGAACTTGAGCATTGAACGTTCTTCGTAGCCACGTCCCGACTGCAGGAATTTTGGCATCCAGACGCGGAACAGGTGCCAGCACGCGTTGATCGAAACGACCATGATGACCATGATCAGAAACTTACGGCTGAACACTGCCGACAGAAAGGTGTCCTGATCGACGGCCGATTCACCATCGACGGCCGTCACCGTCGGAACGGGTGCGAGATCCTCTGTGCGAGTCGAAAAGAACCATAGAATCGACCAGACAGAACCGACTGCCGCGATAATCTGGAAAACCGGTCGCCAACTTCCTGGTGCATCGGTCAGCATTTTCAACATGATCAACGGAGTGACAATCGCACCGATTGCGGTTCCGCTCTGCAGCACACTGTTACCAAGAGTACGGTTTTCGGGGGGAAGCAGACGGTGAGTCGTCTTCAGGGCGCAAGGCCAGTGCCCCGCTTCAAAGAAGCCCAGTAGCAGACGGCACAACATCAATCCCAGGTATGTTTCAACGAAACCCGTCAGAAAGCCCATCAATGACCAGAGCAACAGCACCGCAGGGTAAAGAAACCGCACATTCGTGCGGTCAGCAATGATCCCGAACACCAGTGCACCCGTCGCGAACGCCAGCCCGAACGCAGTCTCGAGGTAACCGTACTGGGCCTCGGAGAGACTGAATTCACGGGTAATCCGCTCAGAGACATTCGCCAGTGTCTGGCGATCCATGTAGTTGATCGTACTCGCACAGAGCAACAGTCCGCAGACCCACCACGTCCAAAGCGTTCGAGAAGCGGGCGGTTGCTGCATTCGTTGTGTTTCCTGAAACAAAAGAGTGATCAATCACAGGGAAACCGGGTCCGCAACGTCTGAGACCCGGATTAGAGGGAAGAGAAATTCGCGAGCAGTTTCAGTCCCACTTTCTGACTCTTCTCCGGATGGAACTGAGTGGCGAAGAGATTCCCCCGCTGAACCATCGCCGTGAACGGGACACCATACTCGGTCCGAGCCGCAATCACGGAATCATCCGTTGGTCGAACGTAGTAGCTATGGACGAAGTAGAAGGATGCATCAGAGGGAATGTCATTCAGCAGCGGGCAATGTCCGGTTGTCTGCAGAGTATTCCAGCCCATGTGAGGGACTTTGATATCGGGCAGCGACGGAAAGCGGACGACATCCCCAGAAAGGACTCCCAGCCCGCTCCATTCGCCGTCCTCAAAGCTGACATCGAACAGCATTTGGAGGCCGAGGCAGATCCCCAGAAACGGCTTGTTCTGGCGAACGTGTTCCCGGATTGGCTGGATGAGTTTCAGTCGTTCGAGTTCACGGATCGCGTCCCGAAAGGCCCCCACGCCCGGCAGTACAAGCTTCTGAGCATCCGCAACCTGCTCTGGAGTGGTGATGATCTGCGCGGCAACGCCGAGCTTTTCAAACGCTTTCTGAACACTCCGCAGATTCCCCATTCCGTAGTCGACGATGCTGATCATGATTCGAAGTCTGTCGCACGCTAGAGTTATGAAATACTCATCCGACACGTTGAGGCCGGCCAGGTTCATGCCCCGAATTGACGAGCCAGTTCGATCAGGGATTTGACCATATGGCCGGTCGCTCCCGCCTCACGATGCCCCTTGTTCGAGGAAGCGTAGGCGGGGCCGGCGATATCCAGGTGAACCCACGGCTTGGTCCCCACAAAGTGCTGCAGGAATCGTGCGGCCGAAATCGCCCCGCCCCAGCGACCTCCCGTGTTTTTAATATCGCCGACATCCCCCTTGATGAGATCTTCATACAAATCCCACATCGGCAGTTGCCAGACATCTTCGCCCGTCGTCTTCGCTGCGGTCAGAACCTTGTCACACCAGGGTTGATCGTTCGTGAAGGCTCCAGACACGTCTTCGCCCAAAGCCACGACGCAAGCACCAGTCAGCGTGGCCAGATCGACAATTTTGTCGACCCCCGCATCGACGGCGTAGCTGAGTACGTCGGCCAGGACGAGTCGTCCCTCCGCATCCGTGTTCAGCACTTCAATCGTCACGCCATTCCGTGCGGTGAGGATGTCGCCCAGCTTGAATGCCGAGCCGCTGATCATGTTCTCGACCATTCCCATATAGCCGACGACATTCACGGGAAGTTTCAGCCGGGCGATGGCGGTCATTGCCCCCAGGACGGTCGCGGCGCCCGCCATGTCACACTTCATCGTCAACATGCCGTCGCTTGGCTTCAACGAGAGCCCGCCGCTGTCAAAGGTGACACCTTTTCCCACCAGTGCCAGCCGAGGGGCATTCGGTCCACCCCCGTTGTGTTCAAGCACGACCATGCACGGAGGCTCGGTGCTCCCCTGAGCCACCGCCAGCATTGATCGCATCCGTTCCTGTTCCAGGCGAGGTTGCTCCAAAATTTCAATTCGGAGTCCCACCTCTTCCGCTGCGGCTTGTGCGCGTCTGGCAAACCCGAGCGGAGTGATTTCCTGGGGGGGCCGGTTCACGAGATCGCGAGTCAGGTTAATCGCCTGACCAACAATTTGTCCCCGCTCGGTCGCTTCACCCAGTGACGAACCATCTGCCGAAACAACTTCGATCGATGCAAACGGATGCCGGCTGCGCTCGGTCCGGAACAAATCCTGTCCCTGCGACCCCACAATTCCACAGGTCGTGGCGGCCGTCGCAAACGCCTCCGGTGAGACTGCGCCGATTGTCTCGTGCGGGACGGCAAATGCGACTCGCGTCCCCGGCTTATCGGAAATAGCTCGCGCCGCCGTCATCAGAGCTTTATCAACGCGGGCAATGGTCAGGTCTTCCGCTTTACCCAGACCAATACAAAGCAATCGGCTCACACCAATTCCGCTGAGGCCCCGAAGTGCCAAGGTGGACGCCAGTTTCCCCGTCAGATCGCCGACCGTCTTCAATCGCGTCAAGAGCCCGCCCAGAGCCTGATCGAGTTCGGCCAGTGACTGAGGCAGTTCGGCCGACTCAACGACTGGTACGACCAACCAATCCGATTCCACTTGTGTCAACGGTCGGTTAGTTTGGCGAATCTCCATCGCGTCAGATGTCCTTCTTGGAGTGAATTGGGCGAGCATGTAGCATCGCGAGTATTCAATGCGAAAGGCGCGGATTACACAAGTCCCATCACCCAACCGCCTAAGCGAATTGTCACGGCAGCAGGTCACGCCGTTTGCGTCGATCGAAAAGGCGTTCCGGCAGACCTCTGTAGCCGCTGCGTCCATCCCTGTGAAAAAGCAGAGACGACGGTGACCTGGTCTCCATCACACAGTTCAGAGACCTGAAACAGGTTTCTGAACAAACCTCAACTCGGGGAGAGAGTCCCCCCTGTTCGCTCAGTCTTCCCTCTTTCAACTTCACAAGCCCAGCCAGGCCGACGAAATGCGCGCTGCACGCTGTTGAACACCTTGAGCACCTATTCGTCCAAACCTCTGTTTTTCCAGAGTTTTGATTAGATGCTCAAGGTTGCGCACCTTGAGCATCTTGAGCACCTAATCGAGGTGCGCCGCTCCGCTGGGGAACCGGACGACACCCAGAACTTGCCGGAACCACACCCATCCCTGCCTTCTCCGTTCTCAAAATGGGCTCACCAAAATGAAATTCCTACGCGGGGGGTGACGCTTTGCCCGGACGCTGTACTTCGCCCTGCGGTGCGAACGTGACCCCAAAGCAAACGATCTTCATCCCCTGAGGGCGTTCATTGCCTCAGGTCTTCTTCCTTCAGGCGGTTGCACCAGAACAACCGAGGTCGAAGCTGAATTCGGCAGCTTTCCGGAACGCCCCGACTGCAGGCGTTGTCGCTTCATGAGTAAGCACGGCCCGCGACCCTGCACCCGCGCGGATTCTCAGCGTCAACCTCGATCCCACGAACACGGACCTACCGGACCGGAGGGAGGAACTCACACACCGTTCAGGGACAAAACCAAGTAGCGGAGACAATGCAGGAACGTTTACGTTGTCGGAATCAAGGCACTGCCCATCCACAATATAAAAAACACTCACCATTACGTCAAGACTATTTGTCGCAACCGCTTCGGTAAGAAGAGGACGGAATGCTTAAGTTCAGATGTCGGCGTCGTCTCGCCAACTTGCGAACTGACGCCGTCTCTCAAACCGGACAGCGAGGTTTGAATTCCAAACCGCTTCACGACGCCAATGTGTCGTCTGGTGTGACGCCCCGCATCGAGACCGACGGGGACGGTACTGGCAGTCCCTCTCTGTGATTCAGCCATTCTGCTAGCCCCTTGCAAATCTCGTTACCGCGCGAAATAAAGCAACGCGTATCGCTCGGACCGAACGGTATTATGATGCCGCAACGTCGCTGGCAGAGTCGTGGTGCTGAGAGCGAGATCCTGAATGAAAGCGAGATCCCGGCAAGATGGTCCAACTGAAACTCGTGTCTCCAAAAGCACTCGAGAGGGATCGAACAGGATATACCCTTGTGGAAGTTCTGGTCGTGATCGCGATCATCGCCGTGCTGATCGGGTTGCTGCTGCCCGCTGTCCAGCAGGCACGCGAAGCAGCACGTAAAATGAGTTGCCAATCCAATCTTCGGCAAATTGGATTGGCCGTGCATCAATACTACGAGTTGAACAACGGATATTTCTTCTTACATCATCCATACGATTCCGATGTCGATTCCAACAGTGGGATGTCAGACTCGTTTGCAGAAATCTATTGGGCCGACAAGCTTATGCCTTTCATTGGCAGTGCCGCTGAATCGGAAGAGGAGGTGGCAAACAAAGGGATCAATGTCGCCTCGAATGCCATTTATCGATGCCCGACTGACACTTCCAGACCGGCGCCGTTCATTTCGCCAGAGACAGACGAAGTCGACGGAATCATGCACCGGACCAGCTATCTGATGAACTCGCTCCTCAGTCATAAAAGCAGGCGATACGGCTTCTGGACCTTCTCACGATTTCAGGTCCAGATTGGACTTTCAAATTTTGCCTGTTTCTCCGAGCGGAATGCGATCGCGTTTACGCCACCGGCCGGGGATGATCCCCGACAGGATGACTATGACATCTGGCTGGGAACCGAGATCATTGAGCCCTGGATGGCGCACAAACGCCATAACGGTGCAGCAAACTATCTCTACATGGACGGCCACGTCTGGACCACGACATTCGATAAGGCCGTGATCGACATGTACCCCGACAAAATGGTTCTGACGGAAGATGGCACGTATTCACAGTGATCTTTGACAACGATCGTTCGCAGTAATCAAAGAGAGACCTGCAGTGCGTTGCAACCCAGACATCGCGGGAAGCAACGCAGCCGTTCATACCGCGTGAACACGCAAGCAGCAGGAACTTGCGGGGGCGTGGCGGAGGCCCCATTCAGGGATAAACTTTCCTGGTTTGTGGTCCCCGGAATGGGTCAACACGCTCTTTTCTATCTCTCACGCTCTTTTCTATCTCTGAAGCATCACCGCTTGGCGCGGCGGGCCGAAATGATTTCGGTGTTCATCCCGGCCCAGTGAAGGCTGCCCGAGAACCGACCGTGCTCCATCTTGACGCATTTGTCCATCACCACCTTCAGGCCGTGTGCACGTCCCTTTTCTGCCGCTTCGAACTGGATGATGCGAAGCTGAGTCCAGACGTATTTCGCCCCGATGGAAATTGCCTGATCGACGATTGTCGGAAGTTCTCCGGCCGGACGAAAGACGTCGACCAGGTCAACTTTCTCGGGAATGCTGAGCAAGTCAGGGTAGACGGTCTCGCCGAGGATGGTTCCCCCACGAGGATTTACCGGGATCACGCGGTACCCTTCCCGTTGCAGATACGTGGCTACGAAGTAGCTCGCCTTCTGCCGTTCGGCGGATAGACCGACAATCGCGATGGTTTTTGCCTCGCTCAGAATTTCACGAATGACACGCGGATCCTGATAGATCGCCTGTTGCTCGGACGTGAGTGCCGTATTCAGGCTTATAGTGCAGCTAGCGCCTGATCCAAGTCCCATAGTAAGTCCTCCAAGGTTTCCAGTCCCACGGACAATCGGACAAGGCCAGGTCCGACGCTGCCGGCCGTCAGTTCTTCATCGCTGAGTTGCTGATGTGTGGTTGATGCCGGATGGATAACCAGACTGCGGGCATCCCCCACGTTGGCGAGGTGTGAGAACAGTTCAAGTGCTTCGATAAAGCGACGTCCCGCCTCGCGGGCGTCTCCACCGATCGGTTTCAGATCAAAAGAGAAGACAGCCCCCGGTCCCTTCGGCAGGTACTTCTTCGCGAGATCGTGGTAAGGGCTATCCGGCAGACCCGCATAGTTGACCTTGGCTACCTTGGGGTGCTCGGACAGGAAACTGGCCACACCCATCGCGTTGCTGACGTGGCGGTCCATTCTCAGGGAGAGGGTCTCGAGTCCCTGAATGAGCAGGAAGGCGTTCATGGGTGAAATGCAGGCCCCGGTATCCCGCAGCGTTTCCGTCCGCAGCTTCATCAGGAAGCCGTAATGACCGAAAGTGTCATAGAACCGCAGGCCATGGTAAGAAGGTGACGGATCTGCAATCGTTGCAAAGCGAGAGAAGTTAAATTCGCCCGAATCGACGACGGCGCCGCCGATACTCGTTCCATGCCCCCCCAGAAATTTCGTCGCCGAATGCGTCACGATTGTTGCCCCCCAGTCGATCGGGCGACAGAGGTAGGGCGTTGCAAAGGTGTTGTCGACGATCAGCGGAATTTTTTTGCTGTTCGCCAGAGCGGCTAATGCCTCCAGATCGAGGATCGCACCGCCGGGGTTACCAATCGTTTCCCCGAACAGACAGCGCGTTTTCGGTGTGATCGCCGCTTCCCACGCCTTCAGATCGCTGGGATCGACGTACCGGACGGTGACCGACAGCTTCTTGAGCGTGTGAGTCAGTTGGGTAACCGTGCCGCCGTAGAGTTGCGAAGAGGCGACAATCTCGTCCCCGGGTTCCAGCAGCGTCATGAATACGGCAAATTGTGCCGCCATGCCACTCGCCAGTGCGACCGAGCCTGTCGCATTTTCCAGTGACGCCAGCCGTTCTTCGAAGACGGCGGTCGTGGGGTTGCTGATTCGGGTGTAGATATTGCCGTAAAGCTTCAGGTCGAATAGTTCCGCTGCCTGGTCCGCATCCTGAAATACGTACGAGGTGGTCTGGTAGATCGGAACTGCACGCGCGCCGACATGCGGGTCGGGAATGTGACCTGCGTGGAGCATGCGGGTTTCAAATCCGAACTTGCGGCTCGCGTCCGACGACATGGATAAATGTTCCTCGGTGAAATCTCGAAACAAAAGCTGTCAGGAATGTATCAGGTCTTTTGCCATGGAGTGAACAGACCCGATGAAAACACCGCTGAAATTGTGCGTTTCAAGTGGCCGTTTCAAAGTCGTGGAAGTTGGCAGCGGGTGCTCGCTCGCTTGCGACGTGGCCCTGACCCTCAAGCGGTAAAGTGGAACAGCCGTCGGCAGAGTAGTCTCTGCCGACGGCTGTTCTATGAAAACGGCTCGGTTCGTCACCGTCCGTGGGAAGCCTGGCCAATCGTGCGATCGGGAAGGTGTCACAATTCAACCGGGGAAAACCATCCAAAGCGAGCGGTGGGGGCTTCTGCTTCGATGATCTCGCCGGGAGAGGATTCTCGACACAATTCCTATCGGCGAACGATTCGCTTCAGATGAGACAGAACAGCGTCGCAACCGGGCTCAGATCGCTGATGTCGGGAATAACAGGCATCATCGCTAAAACTTGACTCAACTGCCTCGTTTACTGTTCCGGGGCGCCGCTTTCTTCACTGCGGCCTTTTTCAGAGCCGACTTCTTCACCGGGAGACTCATGTCAGAAGCAGGAGCTTTCCGTGCGGCTGACTTCTTGGCCACCTTGGCAGGGGCCTTCTTGGATTCCGCCTGTTCGCCGGTCTTTTTGCCCGTTGGTGAACCGCTGAAAATGCGATCCCAGCTTGCTGAAAACTTCTTCGTCGACCCCGTGTGAACTGTGTAACCCGTCATGACAAAATTGATCCTTCATTCAATGTGAGGGAATTGACCGCAGTGGTCGAACCACAGACCCAGGTCCTTGCATACCTGATTCGCCTTCAACAGAGCAGCTTATCGGCATTGCGGCGGATCGTCACGCAATGAGCGCGGCCGACGTTTGCAATTTTCGCTGGATACGCCATTCATGCAGGCCCCCCACTCGCAGGAAGGATGGGCTTGTGCAGCGTCCGCCCACGTCATGTGCCGGGGAACTGTCGGTCAGTTCGAGGTCAGACGCCGAGACGCCACGCCTGCGAGTCCCCGCAGGCCATTTCTCAACAGAACGAGGTCGCGTCCCGAGTTGCTCATCCGAGTGGGCTCTTGCTCGGGAAGTACGGACCACATGGCGTCGCGCTCTGCGCCGCTTTCCCGGCCCTGCGGGTGATTGGAGAATCGACTGCGGCGCAAAAGGGTCAGGTCATGCCGACATCCTAGGACCAGCAAACAGCGTAGGGATTGGCCGGAAATTGCGCCGTGACCATCCGGCCCGCATAAGGGGTCACGCGCCGCTCCCGAGACCGAACGGTTCAACGCTTCTCGTGCTGCAGACCGTATTTCTTCATCTTGTTGTAAAGAGTGACGCGACTGATACCGAGTTCCAGGGCTGTCTTCGTTCGGCTGAAACTGTTCTTGAACAGCGACTGCTCAATGATTTCCTTTTCATTGAAGGCGACGCGGCGTCCCAGCGTACTATCGATCGATTTATCGACGAACGGCGTCCGGGGGAGTTCCACTGTAGGATCATTCGTCGGCCCCGCGTTTCCGGACAGGATATGCGAAGGGAGGTGCGACTTCGCCAACAGGCCATCGCGACAATAGATCACGGCCCGCTGAATCACGTGTTCGAGCTCGCGGACGTTGCCTGGCCAGGGATACTCCAGCAGCGAGTCAAACAACCCCGGATCGATCTCTTCGATCCGTACGCCATGCCGGATCGCGAATTGCCGGATGAACTTTTTCGCGAGCGGAACAATGTCAATCTGACGCCGCCGCAGGGGGGGAATGACGAACTTCAACATGTTCAAGCGGTAGTACAGATCCGGACGAAATCGATTGGCTTCGACAAGTTGCTGAAGTTCAAGATTGCTGGCCACGATCAAGCGGGCCTGACAGACCAGCGTCTCATTCGATCCGACCGGTTCGAATTCGCCGGTTTCGATCACACGCAGCAACTTGACCTGCTGTTCCGGCCGCAAAGCGTCAATCTCATCAAGCAGGATCGAGCCACGGCGCGCAGCGATGAATTTTCCTTCTTTGTCCTGATGAGCACTCGTGAATGAGCCCTTGGAATGGCCGAAAAGCTCACTTTCGATCAGATCGCTCGGCAGCGCGCCACAGGCGACGGGCAGGAATGGATCGTGACGGCGAGGGGAGACCTCGTGAATCAGGCGCGAAAGGAACGTTTTGCCTGCGCCGGTCTCGCCGATCAGTAGAATTGTCACGTCGTGCCGGGCAGCAATCTCAAGATCGGCCAGCATCTGTTTCAATTGCGGTGAATTCGTTTCGAAACGACGACTGATCCCCATCAACGCTCCGAGCGGCGGAGTCTCAGCAATGTTCAGCCCCTGCCCCAACAAGGTTGTCTGAGCACTGGAGTGGTGATTCATCACTGCAGAGTCAGAAGAAAAAAGCGGCGCAAACGCCTCGAGCAGCGCTGATCGATCCAGGCGTCCCACCAGCAGCAGGATTGCTGTCGTTGCCGCACGTCGACGGAGCGGTTCGGGGCACTGCACGGATGTGACGACAGCGAGACGAACTGCAGGTAATCGCTGGATGATTTGGTCCAGGATCTGAACTTCGCGATGCCCGCCACTGGAAGCATTACGAAAGTCGGCGACGATCGCCGCGGGGGGCGTGGTCGACGCGAGATGGAGCAATTCCTCAGAGGATCCACACGCGCGAATTTCTGCCCGCCCCTGAAAGAGGCCGGGAAGTTCAGACGCCATGAGTTGGTCGTTGCTCAGGACGACAATCAGTGGCTTTGTCATTTCGCTCTACTCAAGAATCCAGGCACTCCCTCGCGGGAACCGTAAGACGAACTCCTGCAGGAGAATCGGCTCTCGCACGCAGCCCAGCCCCACCCTCATACAAATCGAGTGCCGAAGGACAAATCGCCCTCGAAACTCTTCTCAACTCATTGATATCAAGCCACTTAAATGCAAACACCCGGCCGTAAAGGAGGAGATCGCACGTAGCCGAATCCCCACGCGCGCGCTGCGGCACGTGGACTTTTCGCCACACGGATCGTTCGCCGGCACGCACAATTTCCTGCAAGCGATTTGATGACGTGCGAATAATTGATCAGGTCCACCTGCTGATTCTGCCGATGGAGGGAAGGTCTGTTCGAAGTCAGTCCTCCTCGTGCGTATCCAGGGCAAAATGATGAATCGGAAACCGGTTTTGCTGAGCACCATGATCGCTCTTGGACTGATTTTGACGACCGATTGCCGTCCTGCGGCCGCAGGAGGACGCACCTGGAATCGAAGCCGGCCTCAATTGGTGACGCAGACCAATCGTGCACCCTGGCTGCCGCTGAAGTGGCCAGTGGCAGAACACCCCGCGAACGGCTTCCATTCCTCCCACGGTGAGCGGAGTCCAGATTTTTACTGCAACGGATACACCACGCGTGCCTACAAAGGACTGATCACCAAGTTGCCCTAGCAGAATTGGGGTGATCACGATGTCCGTAATTCCGAACTGCATCGTTCGCTCGTCCTGTGATCTGTACGACGGACGACGACGGACATCGATCAAGGCTGAGCCACAATCGCTGTCCGATCCCTGATTGTTCGGTCCCGTTACGGACGTCGAAGATTCGCACGGATTGAAGAGCCCCGTCTTTGCACCATCGAGCGTATTTCCCTCCCTCTGGACGGGATGTGCGGGGCCTCCCGATTCTGATATCAGGTACATCCCCCACGCAACGGTTTACCGGTCGACGATGTTGACAGTTCGCCGCTGATGAATTGTGTGGTGGATTTTCCTCCGCGCAGGATGCGAACGCGTCACTGGTGGGCTGAATTGAGCGATCACCGCACCCGAATGGGGCCTGATTTCCGCGCGCCACCAATTGGCAACACAATTGCTTAATGGTCCCCATGGCCGCGTACTGCCAATCAGGTAAGCCCGAGCGGTCATTGGTCTCTTGCCGCCTGAATGAGACGGGGACGATCGAACGATGAAGTGCCGCGCGTTGTTGCTTGGTAATTGTAACTCACGCAATGGTGCATCCGCTTTTGATGCGGCTGCCAAGGAGCTCTCACAGAACGGCATCGAACTTATCGAAGAGTCTCCGCCAGACGTCGATCAGCTTGTTTCACTCATCCGGCAGCACCGTGATAACGTTGATCAGATTATCATCGTGGGGGGCGATGGGACCCTGAATGCCGCCCTCGATGGTCTAGTCGAATGCTCGGTTCCACTGGGAATCGTCCCCTCGGGAACAGCCAACGATCTGGCACGAACGCTGGGAATTCCTACGGACCCCGCTGCGGCGTGTCAGGTCATTCTTGAAGGTCAAATGCACCCGATCGATGTCGGGTGGGTCAATGGAAAACATTACTTCAACGTTGCGAGTCTGGGAGTCTCAGTCAAAGTCACAGAGCAGCTTTCCAAACGCTCCAAAAGTCGCTGGGGAATTCTGGCGTATCTGCTGACCGCTGCACGGGTCATCGTGGCGTCGCGGCCCTTCACCGCCTCCATTCGCTCGGAGATGGAATCGATACAGGTACGAACGATTCAAATCGCGGTTGGTAACGGACGTTATTACGGCGGGGGTCTGACCATTGCCGACGATGCCAGCATCGTCGACAACCGACTGGACTTCTACAGTCTCGAGATTCAGCGCTGGTGGCAGATCATTCCGCTGCTGATGGCGATGTATCGGGGTGACTTGTCGCGATCGCCTCATGCTCGGACGCTGAGGGGAACAGAGTTCACGATTGAAACGAGTAGACCTCGCAAGCTGAATACGGACGGGGAGATCACGACGCAGACACCGGCAGAATTTCGCGTCCTTTCCCAGGCGGTTCGCGTTTTCGTTCCTAACGGCGTGATCGCAGAATCAAAGTCGTGACTTGCGGTAGTGTTGTCGGGTCCCGTGCTCAACCTGGATTCCCAATCCGAACCCCGTGAACGGGAGTGTGACCTCGCAGAGTTTCTACACTGATTCTGTCCTGCCTCTCATGGGATCGCAACTCTCGAAAAGTCGAAGGGGCAGAGCACGACATGCTCTGCCCCCCGACAATGGAAATGAGACTCAGCTCCTCCCTCCTCTGCTTTCCATCCGCTGTTCGAATCGAGATGGAATCAGACACAGGCAGGTGCAGCGACTCTAGCCGATTTTCTCTTTACCAACCCACGGACGCAGGACTTCCGGGATGACGATGCTGCCGTCTGCCTGCTGGTAGTTCTCGAGAATCGCGATGATCGCACGCGTCACTGCGATGGCGGTTCCGTTCAGTGTGTGGACGTATCGAGTTCCCTTCCAGTCAGGCGATTTGCAGCGGATTCCCAACCGACGAGCCTGGAAGTCGGTGCAATTCGACGCCGAGGTCACTTCGCCCCATTCACCCGCTTCCCCTCGTCCTGGCATCCAGGCCTCGAGATCAAACTTGCGGTAGGCTGATCCTCCCAGGTCACCCGATGCAATGTCGAGCACGCGGTAGGGAATTCCCAGCCCCTGGAAGATCTCTTCTTCGATCTGCACGATCTCGGCATGAAGCGCGTCAGAAGCCGCGACATCCGGAGCCGTAAAGCCGAACATCTCGACTTTCGTAAACTGATGGACGCGGTAGATACCACGGGTCGCCTTACCATGGGCACCCGCTTCGGTACGGAAGCAGTGCGAAACGCCGGCGTACTTGAGTGGTAGTTTGTCGAGGTCGAGGATCTGGTCCCGGTGGATTCCTCCCAGTGGAATTTCGGCCGTCGCCACCAGGCACAGGTCCATGCCGGCGATGGAGTAGATCTGTGTCTCATTCCCCCGCGGCTGGTAGCCGGTCCCTTCGAGCACATCCAGTTTCGCCAGATCCGGCGTCGTGTGAAGTGTGAAGCCGTGTTCGACGAGCTTGCGGATGGCGAACTGTGTCAGCGCCAGTTCCAGCAGCACGGCTTCGTTCTTGAGAAAATAGAATCCATGTCCGGCGACGCGTGAGCCTGCTTCGAGATCGATCAGTCCATGTTTTTCCGCCAGGGCGACGTGATCGAGAGGCTTAAACGAGAACTCGGGCTTTTGTCCCCATGTGCGCACGGTCACCGAATCGGCCTCTTCCCCGATCGGAGCGACGGGATGTGTCATGTTCGGGATGGTCATGAGAGCCGCCCGAACGTCTGCTTCGACCTCTTTCAACCGAGCTTCATTGGCGGGCGCCGATTGCTTGAGCGACTTCCCTTCTTCGATCAGGGCCTTTTTTGCGTCAGGAGACTTTTCCTTGGGAATCGCCTGAGCAATTTCGTTCTGGCGCTGGCGATCCTTGTCGACAGCCACGATCAGTTGGCTTCGAAGTTCGCGGAGTTCCAGGAGACGGTCCAAATCGGCGTTGACGTGTCGGTTTTGACAGTTCGCGCGAACAGCATCCAGATTTTCACAGACAAACTGCAGATCGAGCATCTTGCATCCATACGGCTAAAGGGACGTCATTCGAGTTCAGTTCGAACGAGAATCATAGATTATGGAACGACCGCGTTCACGCACAGTGCTACTTACGCGATTTCGATTTCCGCTCTGAATTTTTCGACGCGATCCCCTCTCGCGCAATTCCTGCCTGAAAAATTGCAGTTATCGAAGCGTCAGTTAGAGGTCCGTTGAGACGTCTGCCGTCCCGCGTGACGGGCTGGTTTCCTGTTGCAACCGCTCAAATCAAAGCGGGTCGTCGCGTCTGCCCTTCCCTCGCGAAGCACCAGTTGACATGATTTGCTTCGGAGTACAGTCAGCGAGATCAGCCGGTCCTGTATCCGGATCGGCCCAGCAGTAGCGACGTGATAAAGCATCGGCGTTAACCGTTAGACGAAGGGCTTTCAACTGTGGGTCTGACGAAAAGTTCCCCAGAGAACGTCGACGAATCGGGGTTCCTGCAGGACCCCGAGGTGAAGTTGATGCTGCGCGTCAAAGAGGGGGACGAGACGGCGTTCACGGAACTGGTGAGGGCCTATCAGAACCGCCTGACAACAATCTTCCGCCACATGACGCAAAGCCAGGAAGCTGCAGAAGATCTGGCGCAAGAAGTCTTTCTGCGGATCTACCGTGCCCGTAATGGATACCAGCCGACAGCCCGTTTTTCGACGTGGCTGTTCCGTATCGCCAATAACCTGGCGATGAACTCGCACCGGCATAAGTCCCAGCGAAAAGAAGTGCAGCTTCCCGCCAGCGATTCGGTCACACTGACCAGTGTCGGTCCGGGCGACCAGGCAATCGCCGACAAGTCCGCCCTGATGCCTGCCCGCCAGGTCGACAAGCAGGAGTTGCAACTGATCGTCCAGAAGGCGATGGCCGAACTGAACGAAAGCCAGCGACTGACCGTCCTGCTGCACAAGTTTGAAGGGATGAGTTACGTTGAGATCGCGGAGACGATGGAAATGTCTGTTCCCGCCATCAAATCCCTTCTCTCTCGTGCTCGAGATAGCCTCAGAACCGCGCTTGCGCCTTATATGCAGCTAAGCAAATAGTCCTCATTTTACGTCCCGGCGTTTTCAAGAAGCACCATGGAAAAGACCGTCCGACTCAATGCTGAGCAACGCGAGGATCTGGTCGCCTATCTCGACGGAGAACTCCCCGACGAGCAGGTGCGGCAAATCGATCAGATACTGGCGAACAGCGCTGTCGCGCGTCATGAAGTCGAAGCTCTCTCGCGGACCTGGGAACTACTCGACTTGCTGCCCACGATTGATGCATCGCCTGAATTTGCGGACAAGACGCTGTCGCACCTGAAAGCACTGGAAAAGCCGTTTGTCCTGCGGGAGCAGCCCTGGTTTATTCACCTTCGCCGGACAGGGATCGCGGCCATGTGGCTGCTGGCGATCTCACTCTGTACGTGGTTCGGCCTGTACCTCACACAGCATCTGATCCCCAACCCGAACGACGAACTGCTGCTGGATCTGCCAACGATCGAGAATCTGGACCAGTATCAGGAAATCCAGGACATCGAATTCCTCAGGGAATTGAAACGGTCCAGCCTCTTCGATGATCCGCAGGAGAAGTAAGTCATGAGATTTCGAGTCCCCCTCCTGATGACTCTGCTGACACTCGTCGCGCCCCATCCATGTCGTGCGGTGGACCGTCAACTGATTGCGTCACGAGCCAATCAATTACAAAAAATGTCCCCCATCGAGCGGGATCGGCTGAACCGCAACATCGCCGAATTCCGCAAGCTCAGCGATGCCGAGAAAGAGCACTTCCGCAAACTTCATCGCGAACTGAAAGCCGATGCGGCCAGTGGAGGGAATCTCGCAACCCTGCTTCAGACCTATTCCGTCTGGGTCCAGACATTGACGCCGACTCAGCGGGATGAACTTCAGAAGGAATCGAACCTCTCACATCGATTCGCTCTGGTCCGGAAATTCAAGGAAGAACAGGAAGAACCGGGGGAGCCCGTCGAATCCAATCCGCCGATCGCAGCGGAACTCGTGACCGACGAAAACGTCAAGCAGCTCAACACAGTCTTCACGAAGCGCGAAGCCCTGGTCCCCAAAGATTTGAAGTCGGTGCTGAAAGTTCTGACAGATGATCTCGACAAACAGCACATGCAGCCCGCCTTCGAGAATCCGGATCTGGCGGCATTCATTCCTTTGATCCACGCCAGTGTCCAGTCGACAGGGGGTGACTATCAGACATGGCCGGAACAAAAACTGCTTCAGGAAATGATTGGATCGCTCAACAAGGAAACGGCGCAGACGTTCAGCAAACTGAATCCCAACTCCAAACGCGACGTCATGGTCCGGATGCTGCTCTTGGGAGTGATGAAACAGGCTCGTGACGAAGTCAAATTTCCTACCGAGGACGAGAAGCTTCAGATCTTGAAAGAGATGAAGCCGGCGGAACGCGAATGGATCATGAATCAGTCGGCAGCCCGCATGAAGATTTACCTGATCCGAAAATCCATGGAACTGCGGGGCGAGGAGGCACTAAGCGACTTCAAACAGATTCCCGAATATCACAAGCAGATTGAAGAGCTGTTTGAACGGTTTGAAGTCGCACCACCACCGCGATTCC
Source organism: Schlesneria sphaerica (assembly GCF_044336245.1). Lineage (NCBI taxonomy): Bacteria > Pseudomonadati > Planctomycetota > Planctomycetia > Planctomycetales > Planctomycetaceae > Schlesneria > Schlesneria sphaerica. Next base: position 892,453 of record NZ_CP172346.1, read on the forward strand.
TCGGCAAAACCAGGAAAAACAGCAGCCGGCAGAAGAAGTGATGCAAATCTTCCTGATGAGAACCTAGCAAACATGTCTCGATGGCCGTTTATCGTTTTTTCTGTGCTCGTCCTGCTGCCACTGATTCTGATTGCAGGGGTGAGTGGCTGGCTATTGTGGGTGTCCGGGAACTGGTTCTGGCTCTCATGGACGATCACCGTCTGCTGGACTTCGGCCTGGCTGCTGCACCGCTTTGCCAAACCAGTGCAGGTGCCGCTTCCCGAGATTGGCTCGAAGATTCACTGGACGCCCCGCGATCACGCCGCCGCGGCACTCATCGAAGCCGAGCAGAAGCGAGTGGTTGACTTCACCGCCACACAGCTCGCGGATCCCCAGTTCTACACGACTCGATCGATCGAACTGGCGACGGAGTTTGCGAAACACTACCACCCCAATGCGAAAGATCCTCTCGGAGCCGCATCGGTCGTCGAACTATTGACGACGATTCAACTGGTGGCAGAAGATCTGGAATCGACGCTCCGTAACAGCATTCCGGGAAGCCATCTCGTTACCGTTTCACAATGGCGGATGCTGTCGAATGCTCCCGCCTGGTGGCGGACGGCGAACAATTTCGGCTGGCTCGCCTCTGTCATTCTGAATCCCACCAGTCTGGCACGCTTTGCCGTTTCCAAAGCGTTTGTCGATCCCCTTTCGGAACAGCTTCAGACAAACATCCTGGGAACCTTCTACGCGCTTTTTATCCGGCAACTGGGCTTCTACCTGATTGAGCTCAACAGTGGACGTCTCCGAGGGGGATCCGCCGCGTACCGCGCTGCGATGCGCAGGCTGGAACCGATTCCCGTCACGGATCCCGACAACCAGACAACCGTCCTGCCGGATGCAGTGACGGTGACGATCGCCGTCATCGGACAGGTTAAAGCCGGTAAATCGAGCCTCGTCAACTGCCTGCTGGGGGAACAGCGGGCCGCCGTTGATATCCTGCCCCTGACACGCGATGTGACACGCTACGACCTGCGGATGAATGAGCACTCGGATCGACTGATCCTGCTCGATACACCGGGCTATAGTGACTCAGGCGCAACGTCACAGCAGATCTCGGAAACCTTTGAAGCGGTCAAGAACGCGGATCTGGTTCTGCTCGTGATGGATGTGCGATCCCCGGCAAAGCAGGCCGACGTCGCGATTCTGGATCAACTGGATACGTGGTTTCGTGAACGTCATCGGTTTAAGCCCCCGGCGATTGTCGGCGTCGTCTCGAAGATCGATGGCCTCAGTCCCATCATGGAATGGGCGCCACCCTATTCGTGGGAGAATCCACAACGCCCTAAAGAACGGAATATCCGCGACGCCCTGGAGTTCGTACGGAAGACATTTTCTGACCGCCTCGCTTCCGTCGTTCCCGTCTGCAGTGACCGCGAAAATGGGCGTGTTTTTGGGATCGAGGAATACCTGCTCCCGACTATCACGCTCCTGCTGGATGAAGCTCGAGCCTGTTCACTCGTTCGGTCACTGCACCGTGAATACGACAAGCAGCGGGCCTGGCAGGTCGTCAACCAGTTAATGTCGGTCGGCACAAAGATCAAAGAGCTGGCGCCCGGGTTCATCAAGGCTCAGGTCAGTCAGGTCGCCCGTAACCTGTTGACGAATATGACCGGTAAAGGGAATTGAGCTTTTCCTTCGGAAAACGGCAGGCTGCACGGTTCTCAAGATGCGCAAGAGTCTCTTGATATCAGCCCGTCGGCTCGCCTAGACTGGCAGTCGCGGATCGGGTCCGACGTAGTGCGGAGGGTTATGAAAACTCTCTGACCAGGACCCCTGCGACAAACTTGCCACCGAGGGGAGTCTATCTTGCTGAATATTTGTCCTGAAACGGATCGCAATTGTACCGGTCTCTCGCGACGGAATTTTCTGCAGGTGGGCACTCTGGGCGGACTGGGACTTTCACTTCCTCATCTCCTCGCCGCAAAAGCACAGGCGGAGTCGAAAGAGAAAAAGGGACGTGGAAATTCGTCGGATGTCAACTGCATCCTGATCTGGACCCAGGGGGGCACAAGTCATCACGACACGTTTGATCCCAAACCTCAGGCCCCGATCAATGTCAAAGGGGAATACGGGGTCATCGATACCGCCATTCCGGGCGTGCAGTTTACAGAGATTGTGCCTCGCATGGCGCAAGAGATCGGGCGGTACGGATTGCTGCGAAGCTGGAACCCCATGAACGGCAGTCACGGGGTGGCTGACCAGCACGTCATGTCGGGACGTCCATTTAATCCTGCCATGCACTACCCCACCATCGGGTCTGTCGTCAGCCACCAGATGGGTTTCAAAACGGCGATGCCCCCGTTCATTCAATTGGGCAATGCCGTCGATCGCTCGTTTGGTGGCGGGAAAGCGGGCATCCTGGGACTGGAACACAACGCGTTTGAGATCCTAGCGGATCCCAATGCCCAGAATTTCGTGGTTCGCGACATCTCGCCGCCAAGTGGTATTACGAACGAACGGGTCGATCGGCGTAAACGCGTTCTGGGGATGGTCGATTCGCTGCAACGAAGCACGAGCGTCCAGCCAACTGACTTTGATGCGCTGGATGAAAACTATAAGACCGCACTCGACATGATCACCGCACAGGAAACACGTCAGGCATTTGAACTCGACAAGGAAGACCCGAAACTACGCGAACAATACGGTAAAAACTCGTTCGGGCAAAAGTGCCTGCTGGCCCGTCGACTGATCGAGGCTGGTGTTCGCTTCGTGACGATTTCGGACGGAGGATGGGATACGCATCAGAACAACTTCAGTGCGCTCAAAGGTCATCTGCTCCCCCGGATCGATCAGGGCCTGCCTCAGTTGCTGATTGATCTTGAGCAGCGGGGAATGCTGGAGAAAACCCTCGTCGTATGGCTGACCGATTTCGGCCGTACCCCCAAGATCAACTCAGCCAGCGGCCGTGACCACTGGGCCTCTGCCGGTTTCGCCGTCATGGCCGGTGCCGGCATCCCTGGCGGCAGTATCGTCGGCGCCACCGATGACGAAGGTGGGCAGCCAATTCGCAATCAATACTTCAGTGAAGACCTGGTGGCCACCATTTATCACAAGCTTGGCCTTCCTCTGGATCTGCACGTCCAAAGCCCGGACGGCCGCCCAGTGCGCCTGATCGAAGGCAACCTGATCAGGGAATGGGTGTGACCCAGTTCCCCTTTGCTGCTTGGGGGCACCTGTCGGCGGGAGAAGTGCTTGAACGCGCCGCGATGAAAGGCGAAACATAGATGACGGAAAGATCCAATCGCTCCGACTCCGTGCCAAGAATCCCCCGCTGCACTAAACCTTGCCGCCCACTATTCCGAATTGTGATGTGGTAACAGCGAAGAGTCGTGCAGCCCCTCCGTGAAGGGGGATCTTCCGCACGCTGAGCTGAGGCATTACTTCTATCCCCTGTCCCAATCTTTGGACGCTGATTGAAGGGCGAGCAATGCGCAGGGATTTAGGGACCAATCGTCCGCATCACCGTTTGCTCCGACCGTTGAGACTCTTTGCCGTACGAGTCTTTCGCTGTCGGGCAAGATTCTTCACCTGATCCTGCCGGGAAGTATCTTCGAACGCCGGCGATTCAACGACTTCCCACTCGTCCCCTTCGTTCCAGGGACCAGTGCTGTCTGTTTCCCCTTCGTCTCCCTGGCCGGTGGAGTCGTTGAAGTAGACATTCACCACTTCCTCCGATGGCGGGATCACTCCGATGTCCAGATAGTTCTTACCCAGACTTTCGAGCCCCAAAGTGAACGCTTTCAGATGGGTGATTTCGCGCGTCATCAGAAATTGAAGGGCGTCCTTCGTGCCGGGATCGTCACTGAAATTGATCAGTCGCTCGTAAACGATTTTCGCTCGTGCTTCAGCGGCGATGTTGCTGCGCAGGTCGACATCCAGCTCGCCAGTAATTTTCAGATAGTCCGCCGTCCAGGGATTTCCCTGTGAGTTGAACAGGCAGACTCCGCCACCTCCCGCAATGGCCACCAGCGGGTCGGCTTCTGCGGCCTCGCGAGCTTCCTTCGTCGGTTTGAGGTGCAATCGTGCAAGAGCACCAATGACCTCCAGATGCGAAAGCTCTTCTGTGCCGATGTCCATGAGCAAGTCTTTGAGCGCCGGATCATCGCAGTTCATTCCCTGGATGGAATATTGCATCGCGGCAGCCAACTCCCCGTTCGCGCCACCGAACTGTTCCAGCAGCATATTGCCGAAACGGGGGTCGGGAGTGCCAACGTCGACTGTGTACATGAGCTTCTTGACGTGATGGTACATGCCGGGGTCCTTTGGACTAGAGGAAGGGTGGGTACATCGACGGAGCAGACATCGCTGCAGGCGGATGAGGCAACTCGGGACCACTTGCAAGTGGTGCGCCGCGCAGCCAGCTTGAAATTGCTCCGCTGAACATGTCCCTCGGTCATCGGCGACACGAGACGGTAAACTGCACCTCGATTAAATGGATCTCTGGTGTCGTAAAGCCGGGTCCATTTGCGCGTGCTAGCGACCTCATATACATACAGTTAGTAAATCTTCGAAAACGTCGAGCTTACGGCCGGGCATTTGAAAGTGACGTGCGGTAACCGGCAGGACGCTGGGAATGCCAGTGCCACGCGGTCGCGACAATATCTTGAATTTCGGTATGTCGAGGTTTCCAGCCAAGTTCACGCCGCGCCGCTTCGGCACTGGCGACGAGTCGCGCCGGATCCCCGGGACGCCTGTCTCGAATGACTTCAGGTATCTCTTTCCCTGTGACCGCTCGACAGACGTCAATAATCTCGCGAACACTGTGGCCGCGGCCTGTCCCTAAATTAAAGGCCGCTGCTTTCCCGGCTTCGAGCCATTCCAGTGCGCGAAGGTGTGCATCCGCCAAATCGTTCACATGAATGTAATCCCGAATACAGGTCCCATCTGGAGTGTCGTAGTCGTTGCCGAAGACAGCGATTGATTCACGCTGCCCTAGTGCCACTTGCAGCACCAGCGGGATGAGATGCGTCTCGGGAGCATGGTCCTCGCCGAGTTCACCGCTCGCGTCCGCCCCCGCTGCATTAAAATATCGTAAGGCTACAAAACCGATTCCATAAGACGTTTGATAGTCGGCCAGTATCTGTTCCACCATCAGCTTGGTGCGGCCATAAGGGTTGATCGGTGACCGTGAACTCTCTTCCTGAATGGGACATGAATCCGGCATTCCGTAGACGGCTGCGGTGCTGGAAAAGACGACACGACGCACGTTCGCAGCGCGAACTGCTTCCAGCAGGCTCAATGATCCCGCAACATTAGTCTGATAGTACATAGCAGGGTCCTCGACGGACTCACCCACATACGTCAGGCCGGCAAAATGCACGACCCCCTCGACGTCATATTCTCTTAGTGTACTGGCCAGAAGTTGCCTGTCAGTCAGTTCACCAACGATCAGCCGTCCCTGCGGTACTGCCGTTTCGTGTCCACGACTTAAGTTGTCATAGACCACGACGTCATGTCCTCGACTGAGGAACACCCGGGTTGCATGGCTGCCGATGTACCCGGCCCCGCCCGTCACGAGAATTCTCATCGTCGCATCCTCTGAGAAAATGACCGTTCCCCTTGCCCGCGCGGCTGAGGTGCAACCAATGCGCCGCTTGGTGCTCTGAATGACGAATTGATGAATACACTGTGAGATTTTAATCCAGTGTGGGCGATCGCACGTCAATCACCAATGGGCTGTAGGCAGTACGATCGAGCAAATTAGGAATGAGCATTCTCTTTCCATACTTCGCTGGCGAATGACTGTATGGGTCGGAATTCATTAAGAGTGATCAGTTTATCCGCTGAGATGATGCAGATGGAGGATCAGTTTCGCTTCACATGAAATGAAAATGAAGGCGGCGCGGAGTGTGACGAGAGGGATGGCACGGAACAGACTTTGCGGCCCGATCGGCAAGTCGTCGTACTAGTATCCCTTCAGTGGAGATGATAGATGAACTTGAAATATGACATCGTGGTATTCTGCCATCTTCGATGGAGTTTTGTGTGGCAGCGACCTCAGCATATTTTGAGTCGGCTGGCCTCTGATACTCGCGTCTTCTACATCGAAGAGCCGGTCTTCGATGAATCAGCAACTCCGTCATGGAGAATTACCGAAGCGGGTCCCAACCTCTTCGTATTCACTCCTGTCACCAATGTGCGAGACGGGGGCTTTCACCCCAATCAGATTCCCGCACTGCAGAGCCTGATCGTCCAGCTGAAGTCATCCCAGTCACTTCATGATCCTGTCGCCTGGTGCTATACACCGATGGCTGTTCCCCTGCTCGAATCACTGCAACCGTCGCTGGTGGTGTACGATTGCATGGATGAACTTTCCGCCTTCCTGCACGCCCCACCCGAGTTGCTGGAACTTGAGAACCAACTTCTTCAGAAAGCGGCGCTCGTGTTCACCGGGGGGCCCAGTCTCTACAGAGCCAAGTGTTCGCGACATCCTCATGTCTACTGCTTCAGCAGTAGTGTCGACGCAGCACACTTCGGCAAAGCGAAGGAGACGCTCGAGGAACCGCACGACCAGGCTTCGCTGCCACATCCACGGCTCGGTTTCTTCGGCGTTGTCGACGAACGCTTCGACGTCGACCTGCTGGCGGGATTAGCAGAGCGACGCCCCGAATGGCAATTTGTCATCGTCGGCCCTGTGGTGAAAATTGAGCCGAGCCGGTTACCACACGCAGCAAACATTCATTATCTGGGACAACGGAAGTACGAAGAGCTTCCTGCGTACCTTAGCGGCTGGGATGTCAGTCTGTTGCCTTTCGCGAAGAACGCATCCACGAAATTCATCAGTCCCACCAAAACCCTCGAGTACATGGCTGCTGAGAAAGCCATCGTCAGTACATCGATTACGGACGTCGTAGAACCTTACTCGGACATCGTTTACTTCGGCGATACCGTTGACGAGTTCGAAGCGGCTTGCGTGGCGGCACTGGAACAATCCGATGCGGAACGAGACAAGAGAGTCAAACGCATGGATGAAGTGCTGAAGGCCACTTCGTGGGATAGAACGGTCCGTCATATGGCAGACTTGATCACGGAGGCGATCAGTTCCGAGAAAGAGAGCACATCGGTATCCAACTCCACGGAGGAAGTGCACCCTGGACGCGCCGGCAATCCCGTGAGTTCGCACCATCCCGTCGTCGTCGTGGGAGCCGGCCCTACTGGATTAAGTGCGACCTACCACCTGGGGAAAGATGCGCTACTGCTTGAGCGGAATGACACCGTCGGAGGATGGTGCCGCTCGATCGAAGTCGACGGTTTCACGTTCGATTTTGCTGGCCACATCATGTTCAGCAACGATTCGTATGTGCACGAGATGTACAAGCTGCTCCTGGGAGACAACGTCCACTGGCAGGACCGGGAGGCATGGGTCTACAGCAAAGCCGTGTTCACACGGTATCCATTTCAAGGTGCACTCTATGGCCTCCCACCTGACGTCATCCGGGAGTGTATCATGGGAGCGATCGAGGCTCGTTTCGGGTCGACCAACGAGACGGACGCGTCTGAGACGCAGAAGGATGAACGGGTGACAAGGGCCGCGTGCTTGAACGGAAACGCCCAGGGCAGCGTCACCACCGTCAGTCGCCTGCAGGCTAAGAACGGTTCTTCGACGAATGGAACGCAAGCGTCGAATGGACAGCGTGAAAGCGACGCACACAGCGGTTCCAATGGGCACAGCGGAATCACTCATGGGACAAACCGGAGTAATGGACATTCTCGCGACGCAGGTACGCAGGTACTGCGAAATGGCCATGACGCATCGCACCACGTCGATAGACCGAGCAATGGTACAGCTCGCAATCGTCTGGAGGATTGTTGTGCCGATGGGATCATTGAAAGCACGGCAGAACTGTCGACGAAACGAACGGAAACCCCGAAGCCGAGCGGTCCCGCGAACTTTGAAGAGTTTATCTATCAGGTCTGGGGTAAGGGGATCGCGAAACATTTCGCCATTCCTTACAACCGAAAATTGTGGGCCGTTCCGCTGACCGAGATGGAAACGTCATGGTTGGGTGGCCGAGTTCCCATGCCTGACCTTGAAGAGATGATCGATGGTGCACTTTCACCGGTGCCCAAACCGATGGGACCCAACGCACGGTTCGGCTATCCCCTTCGTGGGGGGTTCCAGGCGCTGATGGATGGTTTCATTCCCCATATTAAGAGTCAGCTTCGTTTGAACGCGGATGTAGCGGGCTTCTCTCCAAGTCAGCACCAGATCACTTTGCGGGATGGATCGGTGATCTCTTACGATCAACTGATCAGCACGATGCCACTCCCCGTGCTGGTTCGTCTTGCCGGGGACGAAGCACCCGAAGAGGTCAAGCAGGCCGCGGCAGGACTTCGCTACATCTCGGTTCGCTGCGTCCACATTGGAATCGGGCGTGAGGCGGTGACGGACAAGCACTGGATCTACTATCCAGAGGACACGGTGTTCCACCGGATCTTTGTGCAGGGGAACGCCAGTCCGCACTGCAACCCCCCCGGCGGATTTGGGATCACATGTGAGATCACTTACCGGGCCGAATCGAAACCACTTCCTTATGAGGGTGAAAAACTGATCCAGCGATGTATCGACGACTGCCGCAAGGTCGGAATCATCAAGCCCCACGATGAGATCTGGACAACAGCAGAAATTGATATGCCGCACGCCTACGTCCTTTATGACCACGCTCGTACAGCAAACGTGACCCTGATTCGTGACTGGCTGGGCCAGCATGACGTCATCCTTGCCGGGCGCTACAGCGAATGGGAGTACTACAATTCGGATCACGCGTTTCTGGCGGGCAAGAAAGCAGCAGAAAAGGCACTGAGCCTGCGGGCTGCACATCAGACGAATGGTCACTCTCTGCAACCCGGTGAAGTCGTCAAAGTCGTGTGAGCAGTCACCTTTACATGACGCCGGTTTTCACGAGGCATTGAGAAGATGGATATTCTTGACGATCAAGGGCTCCGATTCTGGGGTGGCCTGGAATGCACTCGTAATCGAGTCGGAGACGACTTCCATGATCAGTTCCAACGTTCGGGACATTGGGTTCGAGTCGACGATTTGAATCGGATCGCCGCCTTGGGTATCAAGGTCGTGAGGTACCCTGCTCTCTGGGAGTGGGCGTCGCCAGCTGCTTCGGCCCACTATGAATGGGGATGGATCGATGAGAGGTTTCAGCGACTGAAACAGCTCAATATCGCCCCCATTGCAGGTTTAGTCCATCACGGCAGCGGCCCGCACGGAGTCGATCTGCTGAAGGATAGTTTTGCTACGGGACTCGAGGCGTATGCTTTCGCATTCGCCTCGAGGTATCCGTGGGTGACAGGCTACACCCCGGTCAACGAACCTCTCACCACGGCTCGATTCAGCGCTCTTTATGGTCACTGGTATCCTCACCAACGAGACAGCCGAGCATTCGCTCTGGCTATGCTCAACCAGTGTCAGGCGACGGTACTGGCGATGCGCGCCATCAGAAAAGTGAATCCTGAGGCTCGGTTGATTCAGACAGAGGATCTCGGGAAGACGTTTGCCTCTCCATCCCTGCAATATCAGGCTGACTTCGATAATCAGCGTCGCTGGCTGACCTTTGACTTGCTGGCGGGAGCCGTCGATCGACATCACCCCATCGGATCTTACTTTGAATGGCTGGGGGTGCCCGAAGAATCCCTCCGGTGGTTCGCTGACAATCCGCTTCCCGCCGATATCCTCGGGATCAATTACTATGTGACCAGCGAGCGGTATCTCGACCGGCGATACCATAGGTACCCGATCGGTTGCCGGGGAAGTAACGGCAAACACGTCTACGCTGACATCGAAGCGGTGCGCGTGCGACGAGAAGGCCTTGTGGGGGTGAAAAAACTGGTCCAGGAGGCGTGGAAACGGTACCGCACTCCAATCGCCATCACGGAAGCTCACATTGGTTGCACGCGTGAAGAGCAACTCAGATGGTTGAACGAAGTCTGGAACCACGCCCACGAAGCTCGACAGGAGGACGGAGTCGATCTCCGCGCCGTAACGGCCTGGGCACTCCTGGGTTCGTTTGACTGGAACTCTCTGCTCACCCGCAAAGCGGGCTACTATGAATCGGGCGCCTTCGACGTCCGGGGACCTGTTCCGCGCCCGACAGCAGTCGCGAAGCTGGCAAAAGAACTCGCCTCAGGAACAAAGCCCTCACATCCGGTCCTGGCAGGGGATGGCTGGTGGCGGCGCGACATCCGCTTTTTGATTCGACCTCCACAGACTTCGCCCCGTCGACAGCCGATCAAGGGCCCCCCAATTCTGCTGATCAGCAATGGGGATATGTTGGGACGCTCGATCAAAGTTTGCTGTGAGATCCGTGGTCTACCCGTGAAGGCAATCAGCCGATCGAAGCATGACTTCTCAAACCCGCGGAACATCGACGACGTGCTGTTGCGCACGAAGCCCTGGGCCATCATCTATACAGGTCAGTCGCGCGAAGACACATTACTCAAATACCGCACGCGAGCCAGCGACCCCCGTAGTCTGAATGAACCCGGGGCACTTGCGACGATCTCGCGGGCCGCGAATCTTCCGTTGATGGCGTTCTCGTCCTCTTCGGTGTTTGGAGTCGAAAGGGAGCAACCCTATCGGGAGAGTGATACTCCGAACCCGATCTGCGAGTTTGGACGAACGAAACTCCAGACGGAGCTTCGTATTCTCGACACGGCACCTCATGCACTGCTGGTCCGCCCGGGCGCATATCTGGATATCTCGGCGAAGAATGGATTCCTTAGGAGGAGCGTACAGGCGTTCAACGATGGGGTTCCCTGTTGCCTTGACCCGATCACCATGTCCCTCACCTATCTTCCCGAGATCGTGAACACAGGGCTCGACCTGTTAATCGATGGCAATTCAGGGATCTGGCACCTCGCGGGGGAAGGGGTCGCGACACTTGAAGAAGTCGCGGCAGAACTGGCGAGCAGACTTCGCCTTGAACAACCTCGGGTCTTTGTCCGGAAACCAACCCAATCCACTCGTCAAGCACCATCGGCCTACCGAGCCATCGCGAGTGAGAGGGGGATCACCTTGTCCCCTTGGCGGGTCGCGATCTCTCGTTATCTGCGTGACAGCCACATGCTGTAGGTTTCGACAGCAACTCTAAACACGGTGGCATCAAACTTGCCGAACAGCAGATGGAACATTTCACAACAATAGGAAGCGAAATGAATACGACCGAATATCTGGCAGATACCAATTTTTCCAACTCCGAGCCTCTGACCGAGGTTCCCCTCTTTTTTGAACGTACGGCGGGTTCGTCCCTGGAGCCAATCGAAGTGTCCGGTGACCTGGAACCCGGCGAAGCACAGTTCCGTCGGGATTTCCAGGCGCGCTGGTGGCCAGGGGATATGCAGGTCTATACCCCTCCTGCAAAAGGTTGAGAATCGCTCAGTTGGGTAGGTCAATTGGGATCAAGGTGCGCGCTGATCGTTCAGCGCGCACCTGCTTTTTCCTTCGTTGCTACGGAAGGTCTTCATGCACGGTTTTATGTTCGCTACGGGTATCGAAAACAGCTACCCGACCATCGCTGGCGGCAAACGCATCGACCAAATGGAAAAATGCGGACATTACGAGAGATGGGAAGAGGACCTGCAACTCGTGCAAGATCTCAATATCACTTACCTCCGGTGGGGGCCAGCGCTCCATAAGGTGTTTCTCGGCCGAGGGCGATATGACTGGTCATGGTTCGACGATGTGATGAATCGCATGGACGAGATGGGCATCCTTCCCATTCTGGATCTATGTCACTTTGGTGTTCCCGACTGGGTGGGTAATTTTCAGAATACAGATTTCCCACAACTGTTCGCCGAATATGCGGGGGAAGTCGCTCGTCGCTATCCGGGAACCAAGTACTGGACTCCCGTCAACGAGATACTGATTACGGCTCTCTTCTCTGCCAAGTATGGCTGGTGGAACGAAATGCGAACGGATGACGAATCGTTCGTGCGAGCGACGATCAATCTCTGCAAAGCCAACCTCTTCGCGATGAAGGCGATTCTGAAGTCTGTCCCAGACGCCGTCTTCATTCAAAGCGAGTCCAGCGAATATACACACCCGGCAGGGCCGGAACTGGTCAAGGCTGCCAAGTTCTACAACGAGCGGCGATTTATCCCGCTCGATCTCACCTACGGTCACGTCATTAGTGCTCCGATTTATCGCTATATGACTGAGCATGGGATGTCGGAGAGCGATTACAACTTTTTTATGAACCAGGACTACAAGTTCCGCTGCATCATGGGAACTGACTATTACGTGACGAACGAACATCTTTTGCGTTCTGACGGTTCAACCGTCGCCGCGGGCGAGTTCTTCGGGTACTACGTCATTGCCAAGGATTACTACAACCGCTACGGACTCCCCCTGATGCATACGGAAACGAACATCCGCGAAGAGTCGGGATCCGTTCAGTGGTTGTGGAAAGAGTGGAATACGATGCTGCGACTGCGGCAAGATGGTGTCCCCATCGTCGGTTTTACCTGGTACAGTCTGACGGACCAAATCGACTGGGACGTTGCGCTGCGGGAAGAAAATAACAACGTCCACCCGGTTGGCCTGTATGATCTCGACCGTCAACCCAGGAGCGTTGGAATCGAGTACAAGCGCATGATTCAGGAATGGCGCCGGTTCCTGCCGACCGGGTCGTCCGCACTCATGCTGGTTTGATCAAGTCGTTGCAGCGATTCGCTCGATCTCTCATCACCGAGGCTTTGCGCCTCGTTCTCGGGACTGTGCACTGTCATGTACAGCGCACTCCCGCTGTCGTTGGTCCGCCGCTGCTCGACGATCGATTGCGTTGAACTTCCCTTCGTGAATATGATTCACGTTATCGCTGATTCGTTCGTCAACATCTCGATTGGGAAAGAGCAGCAAGATGCCGACCGTGACATTCGTCAATGAGAAGAAATCGATCGAAGTTCCTGCGGGGGCCAACCTGCGGCGCGAGGCACTCAAGGCGGGCGTACAGCTTTACCCCACCCCACATAATTACGTGAACTGCATGGGCTTTGGCCTCTGCACGAGCTGCAAGGTTATGGTCAAAAAAGGGGTTGAGAACTGTTCGTCACAAAGCCTGTTCGAAAAGGTTTCGATGACGGCGCATCCGCTGACGTTCTTCGCCAGACTTGGCAATGAAAAGAATTTGCGACTGGCCTGTCAGACGTGCGTGAATGGTGATATCGAGGTCCAGACGAAGCCTCCCATGAACTGGCATGGCGAAAACTTCTGGAGCTGATCCGCGACATTCGCACTGGAAAGTGGGTCGAGGCCTCGTAAGGCCGGCCTCTCAACCGCCCGGCGCATGTGTGGCCCGCTACTTTGCTGCGACCAGACTGATGTGTCTGGCTTGTTCAGGATCGGTTTGAGGAAAGTCGCTACGGGCATGTGTGCCGCGACTTTCCTTGCGTGCCATCGCCGCCGCCACCATCAGCCTCGCAACTAACAGGAGATTCTGTAACTCCCATCCCTTTGTGATCGAAAATTCGTGCGGTCCCACGTACCGATCCCAGAACTCAATCTGATGAAGAGCTGATTCCAGATCCGGAGCATTCCGTTCGATCCCTACTTTTCTCCACATCTCGCTATTGAGCGAGTTGAGCAAGTCATCGAGTTTCAGTGTCGAGTCATCGAAGTCGCTTCCCAGCACCCCTAGTGTGTCTCCTTTCGGAACTGAGGGGAGCTTGTCGGGCGTAATCGCCATCGCCGTGAACTGATCCTTCTCACCACAGGCTGCGGCCGAGGCGTTGCGACCGGCTCTCAATCCAAACACAAGTCCTTCCAGCAGACTGTTGCTCGCAAGACGGTTGGCTCCGTGCAGCCCCGTGGAAGTTACTTCCCCCGCAGCCCACAGTCGCGGCAACGAGGTTCTTGCCTCATCGTCGACGGCGATACCACCAATCATGTAGTGAGCCCCCGGCCGAACCGGGATCAGATCGCGCAACAAATCCAGGCCGAATTGCGCACAAACCTGCCGAATGTGCGGAAACCGCTCCATCACGAGGGAGTGCGGAAGGTGTGTGAGGTCCAGGTAGACACAGTGATGCCGCGTCTTTTCCATTTGCCGCGTGATCGACCGACTGACGATATCGCGTGGAGCGAGTTCCGCTGCCGGATCGTAATCGGGCATAAAGCGATGACCGAAGCAGTCACGCAGCAGTCCCCCCTCCCCACGAGCCGCCTCTGAGATCAGGTGCCGTGACGATCCCGCGATGTAGAGAACGGTAGGATGGAACTGCATGAATTCCATGTCGCGAAGTTCACACCCCGCGCGAAAGGCCATCGCATGCCCGTCCGCTGTGGCAATCTCGGGATTGGTCGTTTCCCGGTAAAGCCGACCCGCTCCGCCCGTCGCGAGAATCGTCTGTTTGGCCCAGACGAAGGTTTTTCCGTGGCTGGCATTCCAGACCAAGGCTCCGCGGCATTCGCCTTCGTGAGTCAGCAGATCAATGGTGAATGTATTTTCCCAGATATCGATCTGCGGCGCACTGCGAATCTGCTCGATTAAGGCCCGCATGACTTCTTTGCCCGTGGCGTCTCCCAGGGCATGGACAACACGACGGTGGCTGTGGCCCCCTTCCTGCGTGAGGGCGATTTCCCCGTCGGCCTGATCAAAATGGGCGCCCATCGAAACAAGTTCACGGATACGTGCCGGGGCTTCCCGCACGACTGTCTCGACAATGTCCTGATTACATAGCCCTTTGCCCGCGGCCAGCGTGTCCGCGACGTGATTGGCGAAATCGTCTACAGGGTCAAACACCCCCGCGATTCCCCCCTGAGCGTAGGCGCTGTTCGATTCCTTCAGCCGGTCTTTCGTGGCCAGCACGACATTCAGCCGGGGATCAATCGCCAGTCCAGCCCGGATCCCGGTAATTCCGGCACCGATCACCAGCACATCGGTAAACAGGTGAGGGACCCGCTTCAGATTGAAATTGACCAGGTATCGACGTTTGGGAGAAACGATGAGCGGGGACATGATAAGTCTCGTTTCTGCTAGAGCAGCTTATTTGAAATCGATGTGAACGGTGCGGCTTTCCAGGTCCAGGCGGACTGTCGCCGTGTCAAAGTGTTTGGCAAGCACGGACGCCATTGCTGCGGCGTCCGTCACCATGGTGAACCGGCAACGCGTTCGTCCATCGTTGGGAATGAGCTCGTACTCGGCATCGGCTCCGCTCTCTCCTAGAAACTGAACGACGACGTCCTTGAGCTTCGTCAGGTCTTCGTCATTCAATTCTCGGTTGATCTCGCAGTGAACCACATCCGCTGCACGAGCAGCCGCCGTCGATTCGAGCACCGCCTGCTGCGCCAGCTGGGCCCCATACGCGATCGTGAAGAACAGGGGTGCCACGGCCGCGCTGAACTCTTCTTTCGTCCGTGACGCCTGCAACTGATCAATCATTCCCTCGACCTTCTCTAACTGAGAGATGATGACCGGTTTCCAGCTAGCCATCCGTTCAGGCAATTTATCGAGTGAAGCTCGTGCTTCGGCAATACCTGCACTCCATCCGCTGGCGATCGATTTCGGCAGCCATTTTCCTTCCATCAGGACAAATTCGACCTCTTTTGGTTCGCTGTCCTTCTTCTCTCGATACGACAGAGTTGCGGTCTTCGAATCCGATTTGATCGTGGTGACTTGAATATCCCCAAACTGAGGCAGCGGCAGTCCGCGAAACAGTCCCCCGGCCGAGCCGAGCAGTTGTCGGACCTTCGTCTGCTTCAGCCGTTGCAGATCGCCGAAGTCGCTCGAAGGAAGATCACTCATCCCACCCGCAATCGCATCCCAGTGCGGCTTGATTAACTCAACTTGAGGGAGTCGCTTCACTCCGTCCATGTCGAGAATGAGATTCTTTTTACTCTTCAGAACTCGACCAATCTTGCCGAGCAGTTCAAACGAGTTCGTCCAGACCTGGGGATCCATCTTCTCAGCGAACACCTGAAGCAACTGGTCGACGTCTGCCTGGTACGAGGGGGGCAAGAACTCGAACGCATCATCAAACCGACCGTCCTGGAATGACTGCAGCGTTCGCTGGAACGTCGCTTCCGCAGACCCATCCTGTGCTGTCGCAACCAGACCGACCTTCGGACTTGCCGAAGTAGAAGCCGTTTCACCCCTGTCGTTACGAGTCGCTGGCGGTGATTTGTCCGTGGATTCGGTGACATTCGCGGGTGAAGGTTCCGCCACGTCCTGTCGGGACTGACCACAGCCCACAATGCCCATGAGCATCACCGCCAGCCACCGCGTCCCTGAGCGATCCATCGTATTCCATTTCCTTTCTCATCAGTGGCTTGCGACTGATGTCCGTGGGTTGTCCTGTGCTTCGGCCCGCATCATAGCCGATCACCAATCGAATTCCGAACACTCACAGCGTCCAAGAGTCACGCGCGATCCCACATCGCCGGGTCCCCACTGACACTTACCACCGCACCACAACGCGACGACCCCGACTCAATTGAAATTCTTCTGCCGCGTTCCCATCCCGAATCGCAAATTCCAATCGACCACAACTCCCAATCAATGCGAGTGGTTCTCCGACAGGCGCATCGGCATAACAGCGGGAGAGTTCATGGACCTGGCAGGGCCCTGCTTCAAACCGCAGTGAGTTCCGGACTTCAGGCAGCAGGGACGCGGCGATGTTCGTGATCAGGTTCCCAAAACGGTCGACATCGATGACTCGTCCGGCAATCGAAGACTGGCTGAACGTGGGGGTGGCGAGCGGCAGTGTGACCAGGGGCTCTGAGTAAACGGTTCCCAACTCAGAGAGATCAACACCACGACTCCAGGCTGCGGCGACGGGAGTCAGAATATCGCGACCGTGAAATGTGCTGGAAACCGTCCGCCGCCACAGGCTCTGGTGATCGAGCTTGACGACTCGTCGAACGGATTCGCGCTGCAGCAACACCGAGATCAGTCCGTTGTCGGGGCAAACCACTCTGAACGGACCAATTTCCGCAGCAATCAGATTCCGATCGCTCCCCACTCCGGGATCCACAATGCCCACGTGGATTGTATTTTCCGGAAATGCGTCGAGAGCATCACTCCACAGGAATGTCGCGAGCAAGACGTCCTGCGGGGGGATCTCGTGCGTGAGGTCGACCAGGTGGACGTCGGGATTGATCCCGAGAGCGACACCCTTCATTTGCGCGACATAAGTGTCTCGCATGCCGAAGTCCGAGAGAAATGTGATACAGCGACACGCAGATCCGAGGCTGGAAGCCATTTAAACCGTCTATTTGAAAAGAATTCTGGTCGAGTTGTGCAATCGCGCCGTAAGCGCGGATTGACCCCGTTTTTCGACAATTCTACACTGACATATGAAGCTATCACCGTCAATTGACTTGCCACGGAACTTCAAATGGCATTTGATGTTCTGTGAAACCGTCAGTTGATGACAGTGAAACCCGTCTTGGAGCAGCTTAAGTACTCACACTACGAGTTGCTTTGGGCTTCTGATGTGTCATTCTGTTTTTGAAGATGCTGCCTCGCTTGATCGTGGAGATTCATATGTGGAATGCCCCGTCGCATTTATCCGCTTTTTGCTCGCTCCGATCCCAGGGATCGCGTGGAGTGGCCAGAGTGTGGGCTGGAGTGATTCTGGGAATCCTTCTGGCATCAACGTCACCGGCGCTGTTCGCTCAGGGAGCCAAAAAGCACACCATCGAAGACCGTGACCTGGTCACGGCTGACAATTTCAAGATCAAGGTGACTTACTACAAGTCTCTCGGTGGGCAGGATGCGCCGGTCATCGTCCTGCTGCATGGCAAGCGGGGGACCCGCCAGCAGTGGAAAACACTCGCGACCGATCTGCAGCAGAAAGGTGACTTCGCTGTCATCGCCGTCGATCTTCGCGGACATGGTGAGAGCCCCTTTCCGAAAAAGGGAGGACTGAGCAAGAACGACTATCAGGCGATGGTGGCTTTCGATATGGAAGCCGTCAAAGACTTCATCATGGAAGAACACCAGAAGAAGAACCTGAACATGAACAAATTGGGCATCGTCGGTTCCGATTTCAGCGCCGCAGTCGCCGTGCTCTACACGGAACTCGACTGGGGCAAAATCCCTTTCGACGACAGTCCCACTCTGGAGGGGCGAACGCCCAAGGGGCAGGATGTCCAGGCACTCGCTTTGATCTCGCCCGACGCGACCGTCCCCGGCCTGACAGTGACCAAATCGATGCCCGTCATTCGGGCTCTGAAACGACCGGTCGTGATTGCCGTTTCTGAAAAAAATGCAGGTGATGTCTCGGCCGCTAACAAAATTTTTGACCTGCTTGTCGTCAAGAAAGACAAAGAGAAGGAAGGCGACCAGAACGATCCACCGTATCTGTGGAAATACGAAGCAAATTTCAGCGGAATGGATCTCGTTACAAGAAATGCCAACCTCCGCAAGCACATCTTCGAGTTCCTGACCAAGTATGTGAAAGAGCACCCCAGTGAGTGGCGAGACCGTCGAAGTCAGCTCGAACGAGACTGATTTTGCGATGTCCAGCGAACTCAGATCCAACAAACAGGCCCGGCTCGAACAATCGAGCCGGGCCTTATTCATTGTTGTAAATCCGCTGAGCAGTCACAGTATCTCCGTGCCGCTACGTTACACACGAAGCACCATTCCCGCGCCAACGGGACGATCGGACACTTTGAGAAGAGATCCGCTATCAGAGCCGTGGCGGGTCACAATGGCGCCCGCGGCGGAATCATCAAGATATTCCCGGAACGGAGGGGATACTGGGGCTCGCGATCTGAACTCTCCGTAATTGTGAGCCCTGCATCGTTTTTGGCGGTTTCAACGCGGGATTCGTCATCATGAATCTGCGCCCACTGGAAGCCTCTTGCGGATCGCACACCGGTAGCCTGGTACCCCCGAGGAAGGTTCAACGGGTGAGACGCTCGAAGCCCGCTGAACGTATTCTTACATGCCATCGACTCGATCCTGTCTTGACGGGTTCGAGCCAAATCGAGCAGTCCCCCTGGAAAGAGAACAAGCCCCCGGCAAAACAAATCTGCTTGCCGAGGGCTCGGTTCTCTGAATCGTGAAGCGATTGAGATGTCAGTCGAGGCTACCCGAAGCCAGTCTGGCAGCCGATGAGTATCCGTTGCGGGTGTCGGTGGAACCAATCAGGGGTTCGTTCGCCATTCGCTTTCGGGCGCTGACGTTCGCCGAGGCAGCCAGATACTCTTGATGAAGAGCAGATGGCTTGGCGGCGACAAACCGGGATGGGACCGGTTCTGATTTCTTGATTGCCTGCGCATACGAGACAGGTGGATTCGGCAGCGGCGGCAGCGGAGCCTGATGACTGGTCTTCGCGGCGACTCGTTCCATGCTCAGGTTAGAACCCATTGCCTGGGACTGCTTCACCTGAGCGTAGTAGCTGGGGCTGTTAACAGGTCGGCTGCTCACGACGACACTGTCAGAGTTTCCGTTGAAGGTCTTCGCCACATAAGCACCGGTCGAAGCACGTGGGGAACTGTAAGTCCGGGTGCTTGCCAGCGTCGAGGTGTAGGGCACCGGCTGCGAAGGATTGTCATAACTTGCCACGCTGTAACTCACAGGAAGTGAAGAGTTGGATGCGCAGTAGTAAGACGACTGGTAAGGAGAGACGTAGCTGTAATTACAGCAGTACGAGGGACTCGTGTAGTAGACCGGATAGGAGTACGCGGGGTACGTGTAAATCACGGGGCGAACATAGGTAAATCCACCGTAGCCCCAGCCGGGATAGCCATACCCGTAGCTGCGAAAGCCACCGTATCCCCAGCCACCCCAACCGCCCCAGCCGCGATATCCCCAGCCACCAAAACGTGGTCCACCCCAGCCCCATCCGCCGCCCCAACCCCAGCCCCGATGCCAGCCGAGTGACGCATCGTTTAATGCCGACTGAGTCTGCATCATGGCTTGCTGGGCCGTTGCCGGACCGGCTGCTTCCAGTTTCATTTCCGACGTGGCCACAAAGGCCAGTGACAACAGGGCGACGCCCCATCTTAAATTGGTCGATCTCATCAGAACCACCTCCCCTGCGGAGTTTTTCCTGCCTATCCGAATTCAACGACGGCACCATATCCGTCAGCATGAATCGTATGAGTCTTTCGAGCAGACGGTCAAGTAGCCGACCTCGCGTCGAACTGCTGCTCAGCGGAAATCCGTTAGACCCCTCTTGCAAAAACAAGTCGTTTACGCTGGCCTCAGCGGAAGAGCCGCTCGACAACGTACCTCCTCCACGAACCCCGGTGGGGGAGTTCCTCACTGACGATCTGGATATCAGTGACTCAAGTGGACAACTCGGTCTCGTGAAGATTCACTGATTTGTTTAGATTCCGCGTAAACAGACTCCGATCGATCAGCGCGGGGTCGGCATTTGAGTGACATGGATCGTCACTTTGGGTTTTCATTGATTGAGAGGAGCTGACAATGCTTCACAGACGGGGAACACTGACTGCAGCGGGACTGCTGGCCCTTGGTATTTGCGTAGGAGCAGGCCAGACTGCCGTTGCCCAGAAGAAGGACCCTTTCCGAGAGGCAAGATATTTTCTGGTGAGCGAATACGTTGAACGGGAAGGAATCACGAACGAACGCGTGCTCGAAAGTCTCAGACAGGTTCCTCGTCACGAATTCGTCGGACCCAAATATCGAGCCGAGGCCTACGCCGACGCGGCGCTGCCGATCGGTTTCAAGCAGACCATTTCGCCGCCGTTCGTCGTGGCGTATATGACTCAGACAATTGATCCTCAACCGGAAGATCGCGTTCTCGAGATCGGCACGGGCAGCGGATATCAGGCGGCGGTTCTCGCAAACCTGGTCAAAGAGGTTTATTCGATCGAGATCGTAGAACCACTGGGAAAGTCTGCCGCCGAACGATTGAGTCGCCTCAAATACGACAACGTGAAGACAAAGATCGGCGACGGCTATCTGGGCTGGGAAGAGTACGCCCCCTTCGACAAGATCATCGTGACCTGCTCACCGGAAAACGTTCCGCAGCCCCTCATCGATCAACTAAAAGAAGGAGGCCGTCTGCTGGTGCCTCTTGGTCAGCGCTATCAGCAGGTCTTTCACCAATTTGAAAAGAAAGACGGCAAGCTCGAAGAGAAGAAATTGATCTCCACACTCTTCGTGCCCATGACGGGGGAATCAGAAGATCAACGCAAGGTGAAGCCCGATCCGCTGAACCCACGGATTCTTAACGGAGGCTTCGAACTTGATGAAAACGAGGACGGATACGCCGACCACTGGCACTACCAGCGCCAGACCACCCTGGTCGATATCGGTGCTCCCGAAGGGAAGCGCTGCCTGCTGTTCTCGTCCCCGGAATCGGGACGACTTTCGCAGGGGTTACAGGCAGCCGCGATCGATGGAACCAAGATCAGCGCATTGCATGTTCGCGTTCGGTACAAGGCCGAAGACATTCGAAGTGGCCGTGAGGACCACGAGTTCGCTTCGGTCCGATTTCACTTCTATGATGAAAATCGACGGTCTTTCGATGACCCGGTCATCGGCCCCTGGACGGGAACGCAGGAATGGACCACGGTCACGAAAGTGATCGCAGTCCCCCTCAAAGCCCGCGAAATGATCGTCCGAATTGGTCTGAACGGAGCGACGGGCAAATTGTGGGTCGATGATTTGACGATCACCCCACGGCTGAGATAACGCGCGCTCACGGGAATTTCCCCTCCCTGCGTCGGCCCCCCGCGAAGCGTGTGGCAGATGGCCGAAGACGTCATCCGCCGCGAACCTTCCGGATCTGTAAGGTTGCAGTCTCGCTCCCGTTGCAGTCAGATAAATTGTCCCCGGCCGGAAAGTGACGCGTTCGGAAATCTGCCCAGCCAATGTTGAGGCAACGGGTTTCTCGTCGAGACTCGCCGAGCAGATCACCGCCTGCGGTCAGGGACAAGGGTGCGGACAGGCCTGATTGCGTTCGCACCGGTTGAAGCTGAAACGTAGTGGTGTATCTCAGCGCGCGAAGACACACTCAGCGAGCCTACCGGTGGACGAATCCCTGCGGAAGTGGTGCCGTCAGTCGTTCAAGTCACTTCGGCGGGGCGAAGTTCCTCCGAAAGCCAATTCCTCGCCGGGCACACCAGCATACCCCGCCGAATCGATCGTTGATTGGGCCGCCTTCCGAAAGCTGCTGAGCGTTCGCGAAATAACGGCTTCGCTTCCTCTCCCTGATTTCCATTCCGCCGAAGTGCTTCCGCCACGGGGGCTGGAGTCACTTGTTGAGCGTTGCCCCCTCGATGAAACGAGCCGGCCTGAGATCCTCGGTGAAATTCACGAACTGCTGGTAAGTCTGCGAGGTGACTCAGGACAGACCGATCGAAAGCGTCCCCGTTCTTCAGTTCGTAAGCGAACGGGGACTTTCTATACGCCGCAACCGGTCGTTGACGAAATTTTGCGGCTGACTTTGGACGAGCGATTAGAAAAAGGCACCACCGCAGATGCCCTCGAACACAGCCTCCTCGATCCTGCGGCGGGTTGTGGAGCGTTTCTCGTCGCCGCCTATCGCCGTTTACTGGCGTGGTACCTGCGTTTACTTGTCGAATCCGGGCAGACTGAAACGAGTGTCACCCTGATCAAGACAAAGTCCGGGCCACACCTTTCATTCGATACCTGCCGCCAGATTCTGCTGACACACCTCTACGGCGTCGACTTCGATGCCGCAGCAATCGAAGTTGCGAGACGAATTCTCTGGCTGGTCCTGCTTGATTCCTCAGCTCCCGAAACACGCCCCACGGCGCAGGAAGTCGACTGGCACTTTCTGGAATCCAATTTCAAACAGGGACATTCGCTGATTGGTGCCACTTTTTCGGAGAAGTGCTCGATCAAGAGTCGGGCTTCCCCTTCAAAGGGGGTTCGCACGCGGATATCGCCCTTCGACTGGCCAACAGAATTTCCACGCATCAAACAACGGGGCGGGTTCGATCTGGTGGTCGGGAATCCTCCCTACCGGCGAGAACGTGACCACAAAAGGGAACTCGATCTCATCCAGCGCACACGCTGGGGGCGTCACCACCAGTCAGCCCGGATGGACCTGTGGTACTACTTTGTTTTTCGCGGAATTCATCTGCTGAAGGAAGGTGGAACTCTTTCCTACATCACGAATGCTTACTGGCTGCAGGGAAGCGGGTCCAGCAAGCTGATTGCCGCCCTGCGTGAGCAAGTTCGCGTGGATGAGATTCTGTTACTTAGGAACACTCCCGTATTCCCCCGAGTCACAGGACAGCATGTGATATTTAAGTTGACTCGGGGACCGGCCGATCGAAACACGGTCATTCGAATCGCGGGACAGTCTGGAGCGGTTCTGGCAACTTCGTTGTCAGACAGTCCCGGCCAGATGATCCGGTTCGAAAAGTCCCGATCACAACTCTTTCCCGGCGACCGGATCGATGTCTTCCCCTCCCACGACGGACTGCTCACCAAGCTGAAAAAGTTTCCGCGACTTGGCGAGCTTGGCGAAGTGAGACAGGGGATTGCAGAGAACCCAGCAACACTGAATCGGCGTACTCTTGTCCGTTTTCCCAAGCCGGCCGAAACCTTCGGCTGGATTCAGGACGAAGGCGTTTTCTCGCTCACCCCGGCAGAAGTTGGGGATCTGGGTCTCACCCCCCCAGAATTGAGCCTGCTGCGGCCCTACCATGATCTTTGTGACCTCGACCGTTACCGATGTTCGCCGGACGCATCGCGGCAACTGATCTATTCGACCCCGGCAACGTGTCCGGATATCGAGGATTTTCCGAATCTGAAGAAACACCTTGCTCGTTTCCGGGTCGTTCTGGAAGCGCGGCGCGAGACCCAGCGGGGGACAAATTCCTGGTGGCACCTGCACTGGCCCCGTGAGGAACGAGTCTGGCTATCCGATAAACTGGTCGTCCTTCAGATGGCGGTTCGACCAAGTATCGTTCCGGTCTGGGGCGCCTGCTATGTCCCGTTCAGCACGAATGTCTGGGTTCCCCGCCCCCAGACGCGCGAGCACCTGAATTATGTCTGCGCGGTCCTGAACAGCCGAGTCCTGTGGGCCTGGTTCGCGAATCACAGTAAACGCCGTGGCATCGGACTTGAACTGAATGGTCACGTTCTGAAACAGGCACCGGTTCCGCGGATTGACTTCAGCGATTTACACCAACGTCGTTGTCACGACGAGCTGGTGCAATTAGTCGATCTTCGATTGGGTTTGTCGCAGAATCGATTCCGGTCGGGAACGATGGAAGGAAGTGACGAACTCGCTCTGCAGCAATCCGTTGAGTTCGAGATCGATCGACGCGTGCAGTCCCTGTTTGAATTGGATCCCAGCGAAGTGGGACTCGTCGAGGAAATTCTCGGCCGAGAATCCATTTAACACGCCGATAAAAGGCAAGCAGCCCAACCGCTCAAAGGCGATCGGGCTGCTGGTTCAGCGGCAGGCCGGGTCGCACTGCCACGAATCAATCTCATCAATTTCTGGATGTCGCCTGGATGACCTGGCTGGTCACTTCCGGAGACCGACCGGATGTGCCGCGGGGTGCAACGGGTGCTGCCCCCAGGCCTGATCCCGTAGTATTCCATTGTCGGAATGGGGTCAGCACTTCGTCTGGAGTAAATCCGGAGCTGGAGTTTGCTGCGATGAACCTTCGCCGTGCCTCACCGCAACTGCGGGCCGAGACTTCCAGAAATTCGCGTTTTCTGGCTTCGGAGATTCCTTCCAGCTTATTGCCGATGTGCTCGACCCATCCCGGGTTCTTCACCATCGCCTGCGACATCAGATGAACATAGAGGGTCATCTGTTTGAAGTTTCGATCCGCAATACTGTGACTGACTGGGGCGATCACTCGTGCTGCCGTTTCAATCGCCTGCGAGGGAAATTCGACGAAAACATCGCCGGAATGGGTCCCGATAATCCGACCGTCCTGCTCTTTTGCGAATGAGGTCTGAACCCGCATCAGCGAACGTGCAAGAATCGGTTTTGGCAGCAGCGGACTTTTGAATGCCCCATCGCAATGAATCATCGTATCGGATGAGGTATGCAGCAGCAGTTCCAGTTCACCAACGGATCCGTCACCTGCATCGGCATGGTATTGGTCGGGCCCCGATGGCTGCAGCTGAAACTGGGAAATATCCATCGCTCGCCACGTTGCGACGGCCACATCCGGGTTCTTCAGAAAATACTCGTAAACGGCGGGATCACATTCGAACGAAATTGTCGGCAATCGACGGAACATCCCTACGTTCTTCAGCAGCGACTGCGACTTCCGCTGACTGTTCACACTCAGGCGATCCAGTCCCAGGTCCGCGATGGCCTGCTTACGGATGGCGCTGGAGGACGATCCATTCTTGACGATCGTTAATCCCGGGTAAGCAGTATTCTCGTCGTTTTCAAGATCGCGGGCGGTCACCTTGGTGTTGACCTGCGTTAACGCTTCGGTGATCTCGGGGCGGTCGCCTGCTTCGCTCCTCGCTGTCGTGATGCACAGCGTTGCAATTGCCGTCACCGAGCGCAGCCATCTCCCCCGCAGGATCGAGTGTGGCATACCTATCTTCCCCCCCGTTGTACCGATCACGACAGCGCCGTCAGGCGACTGTCCCTCTCCACCGCGAGCAACTGCAATGACAACCAGGTGCCACTGATCCTGGACTTCCCTTCACTTCCGATCGCGTCCTGAAGTCCAGCGGAGGATTCATCGGCACATTCGCTACGACCCCGATAGAGATTAAAAAACGCAGGGAAACTCTGCTTTTGCACCCTGTTTACTCAGTTTTTCCCAGCTTTTCAGGAGCTTCGAGACGGAACCGCCCGCCACATTTTTTTGAGCGAACATCGAGCCGTCCTCGACAAAGTCTACCCAGGTTATCATGTTGGAATTCGCGAATCAGGCCACTTTGAGATCCTGCGTCTCCGTCCGTGAAAACTTGACATTGAATTGATTTGTTCGCGAAATCAGCCAAGGCTGGAAGCGGCGATCCCTGCCACATTGGACTGTGCACGCCTCACCGCCCAAGGAATTGCAGACGGACTGTCGACCCGGGATTTTGCGAGTCAGTACGATTTCTCAACGACGATTAACGCTCCGGCACACGATTGAAACGAGGACAGCCCATGAAACAACCCCTTGACCAGCAGGCTCATGATGTTGCCAGGCTGTTGATCAGCCAGCAGCAGCGGATCATCTTTGCGGAAAGCTGTACGGCGGGATTGGTGTCGGCAGTCCTCGGACGGGTTCCGGGTGTGTCCGGTGTTCATTGTGGATCGGCTGTTGTCTATCGTCTCGATACGAAGACAAAGTGGCTGGGGGTTCCACCGGACATCCTCGTGGATCCCGGTCCGGTCAGTGAATGTGTCGCACGATTGATGGTGGAAGGGGTTCTCGCGCGAACTCCCGAGGCAACAATGGCCGCTTCGATTACGGGGCATCTGGGACCGGGCGCTCCAAGCGCCCAAGATGGGCTCGTGTACATCGGGGTCGGCTTCCGGAATAAGCCGGCACAGATTTTCGAACATCACCTCACGAACATTGACGCGATGACGCAATTCCCGGGTGCAACTCTCCGTGAACAACGTCAATGGGCCGCGGCGGATCTTGTCTTGAGAGAAACGTTAAAAGTCCTCTCGTCCGGGGCCTCCGCGTCGTAACTTTTCCTGAACAGCGGAAATTTTTGCCGCGGACAATGTTCGCTGAGTACCAGACAACAATGACCCAATTCTCCTGGGCGATCCTCACCGAAAGTTCTGGGGTTCGACGTCGACCTGGTATTCGACATTCGGGTGGGGTGGAAATTCGGGCGCAGCAACTTCCCAGATTTTGGATAGGGCCTGCAGGTCGGGTGCTGCAAGCTGCAGGTGGTAACGAAAATTGGCTTTCAGTCGGGTGATGGGACAAGGTGCCGGACCCAGCACGCGGACATTTGACTGAGTCTCTTTCGCCGCAGCACGGATCAGTTCTCCCACTTTGGTTGA
The DNA here is from genome assembly GCF_044336245.1 of Schlesneria sphaerica. Lineage (NCBI taxonomy): Bacteria > Pseudomonadati > Planctomycetota > Planctomycetia > Planctomycetales > Planctomycetaceae > Schlesneria > Schlesneria sphaerica. The sequence goes on from NZ_CP172346.1 coordinate 919,396, forward strand.
GTACTCTTTCACTTCGGCCTCGTTCGGTCCCCGCAGAATGATTCTCGCCTGGTGTGAGTAGGGAGGCGCATTCAGCACTTTCCGGTGGCTGAGCTCCGTTTGAGCGAAGCCGATGTAGTTGTGTTCTGCCGCTCGAAGGATCGGATACTGCGATGGTGAGGCTGTCTGAACGAGCACCCGTCCACCTCGACTGCTTCGACCCGTACGACCAGCGACTTGTGAGATCAGTTGGAACGTCCGTTCTGCAGAGCGCAAGTCAGGTTGGTGCAGCAGCGTGTCAGCATCGATGACTCCGACCAGCGTCACGTTGGGAAAGTCGAGGCCTTTGGCGATCATCTGCGTCCCGAGCAGAATCTGCACCTCGCCATGTCGAAACTTTTCCAGCGCAATGTCGTGCGCACCACGCTGCTGCATGGTGTCGCTATCCATTCGCAGGCACTTAAAGTGATCAAAACGAGCACGGACTTCGGCTTCAAGCCGCTCCGTCCCCAGCCCGAGGTACGAGAGGCCGGGGCGCTGACAGTAAGGGCACGCAGCTGGAGGTTTTGTCGAAAAATTGCAGCTATGGCACAGCGCCAGGGCTCGCTCGCGGTGCCACGTCAACGTGATATCACAGTCCGGGCACTTGATCCCCTGTCCGCATCCTCGGCACCAGATCACGGACGAGTAGCCGCGGACATTCAGGAACAGGATGACCTGTCCACCTTCGCGGAGTGCCAGGTTCATGGCCTGGAAAAGTGCACGTCCAATCGCAGCCCCCTTCCCGATGGCGGGATCGTTGCGAGTATCAACGAGCACAACAGGAGGCATTGGCAGTCCGGCAACCCGTTTTGGCATGGAGATCAGCGTGTCGTGACCGTCAACAGCTCGCTGCCACGATTCCAGCGTTGGTGTGGCCGACCCCAGAATCAGTGGAACCCGTTCCATTTCCGCCCGCTTACGCGCCACTTCACGCGCGTGGTAGCGCGGCGTGTTGTCCTGCTTGAAACTCGTTTCATGCTCTTCATCGATCACGATCAGTCCCAGCTGCGGCGTCGGTGCGAACACGGCACTGCGAGCTCCCACGACGACTTGAACCTGCCCACTGGAAATCTGCTTCCAGTGGCCATGCCGTTCTGCATCCGTCAGGTGACTGTGAAGAACCGCGACAGAGGCGAAGCGACTGCGAAACCGGCGAATCGTCTGCGGAGTGAGGCTGATCTCGGGAACGAGCATGATCGCCTGGCGCCCGTAGCTGACAATTTCCTCAATAGCCTGAATGTAGACCTCGGTCTTCCCACTTCCGGTGACACCGTGCAAGAGCAGCGTCCGATGCTCGCCCGAGCGAACACAATCCAGGATCGTATTCACGGCAACCGTCTGGTCTTCATTCAGTGTGATTTCCCGGCGCGGCTCGGTGTTCACTTCGGTGTTACCCGTGAAGACCCGTTCCCGCTGCGTGACGATCAAACCTTTCTCACGTAGTGACTGAATGGGAGAAATCCCGCACTGGGCCAGCGTCGAAAGTTCGTCGACCGGGAGGGCCCGATTGAGTTGTGCCAGAACTTCGACCACCGAGCGCTGCTTCCCTCGCAATTTCAGTTCGTCCAGGATCGGCTTAAAATCGGGGACCGGAACAGCGGAACCGGAGGCCACGATGGAATCGCCCTCCGTCACTTCCGTCCCGGTGCGCGTGTCGGGAACGGGAGGTCCCGCAGCGGCTGGTTCTGATAATCCAAGCTTTCGACGAAGCTCGGGCGAAAGGGAGAAAAATGTGACCTCGCGCGTCCCCGCGTTGGACTTCACACCTTTCGGAATCACCGTTTCCAGAACCTGGCCCCAGCCGCACAGATAGCGATCCGCAATCCAGCGGGTCAGTTCGAGCATTCGTTCGTCGATCAGCGCTTCGCGGTCAAGAACGGACTCAATGGACTTCAGCGAGCGTCCCGGCGGGACCGTGTTTCCTAACCCGACGCAGTAACCTGTGATCAACTGACTTCCGCGACCAAATGGAGCCTGAACACGGCGGCCCGGACCAATCACATCTCTCAACCCATCCGGAACGAGATACTGGAAGATGGTGGTCAACGGACGGTTAAATACGACGTCAGCGACGAGCCGGTCGGCCGCATCGGCAACTTCCCACTTTTCGAGGTTGGCGGGAATCTCGTCATCGGAGAACAGGCTGTGCTGTCTTGGCTGGTTCAAGGGAATTCATTTTCCCGGTTTGTCTGGAACATCCCTGGTCATCGGCAAGGGGCAGCTCCTTCTGCCACCCCCCCAAAAAAGAGCGAATCCGATCATCGAAGCGATTATCGCAGAATGATCGGATTCGCATTAAGTGCAGTTCGCCCCGAAATCGGGTCCGAACATCTCGCAGGTTACCGGCTTACCAACCAGGGGAGCGGTTCGCCGGCCTTGGGCAACTTGACCAGTTGCACACCGGTGACCGCTTTGTGCTCGGCCACTTCTGCCAGTGTGGCGGCGTCGGGTTCATTGTCCAGGTTCAACACGGCAATCGCGTCGCCACCTGGTTCGTTCCTTTCACGTCCCAGGGCCATATGTGCGATATTGACTTTGTGATTACCGCAGATATTCCCGATGAACCCGATGACACCCGGCTTGTCGATGTGCTTGTAGATCAGCAGCAAGCCGTCGAGGTAGGCATCCAGGTGGAACTGATCAACACGGACCAGTCGCAGGAACTGCTTGCCGAAGATGGTTCCGGCGGCAGTGATTTCTCCGTTGTCCGTCGTGACGGTCGCAGAAATCAGAGTTGAGAAATCGCCCACTTCGTGAGACAGCTCTTCCTTGATTTCGATTCCGCGTTCTTTCGCCAGCATCTCGGCGTTGACGATGTTGACGTTGTCGGCCAGTGCATTCGACAGCAGACCGGCGGCAAAGGCATTGGCGATCAGTTTGGTCTTCTTGTTCGCGGCTTCACCCTTGAACTGGAGACGCACGCCACGTACGCCACCCTTGTTCAATTGAGAAAGCAGCAGACCCAGGCGACGGCCCAGATCGAGGTAAGGCTGCATATCCGTCATCTCGGCCGCAGTGATCGGAGCCATGTTGACGGCATGTCGAACTTCGTTTCTGACCAGAAAACCCGAGATGATCTCGGCCGCTTCCACAGCGACGAGTTCCTGTGCTTCTTCGGTTGAGGCACCCAGGTGAGGTGTGGCCAGAACCTGAGGCAACTGAGCCAGACTCCAGTCCTTGGGCGGCTCGTCGACGAATACGTCCAGTGCAGCGCCAGCCACGTGCCCTGACTGAATGGCGTCGAAGAGAGCCTTCTCGTCGATAATACCACCGCGAGCACCGTTGATCAGTCGCACACCCTTCTTCATCTTTGCGATGCGGGTGGCGTTGATCAGGCCTTCCGTTTCCGGAGTCATCGGCGTGTGAACGGTCAAGAAGTCGCACTTGCCGACCAGATCATCGATGTCACGATAGAGTTCAATCCCTTCCGCACGGGCTCGTTCCTCCGACAGGAATGGGTCGTAGCCCAGAACTTTCATTTCAAAGGCGATGCAGCGTCGGGCGACCGTCAGACCAATTCGTCCCAGGCCAATGACGGCAATTGATTTACCGGCCAGCTGAGTTCCCGTGAAACTTTTGCGATCCCACTTGCCGGCTTTCATGGACCCGGCGGCGGGACCGATATTGCGAGCCAGTCCCAGCAACAGAGCCATCGCCTGTTCGGCGGTGGAGGTCGTGTTCCCTGCCGGGGTGTTCATCACGACGATCCCTTCGCGGGTCGCCGCGGGGAGGTCAATATTATCGACTCCCACGCCAGCGCGGACAATCACTTTCAGTCGCGGTTGATCCTTGAGGATCTCCGGAGTCAGCTTTGTCGCGCTACGGATGATGATCCCGTCACAGTCCTGAAGATATTCACGGACCTGCTCGGGTGTGTGCTTGCCACTGCGAACGACAACTTCAATGCCAGGTGTCTCTTGAAGAATCTTAAGACCTGCAGCGGAAAGATCGTCGGTGATGAGAACTCGGTACATGGTTATTGCTGGTCGTTCGAAAATTAGTTGAGGGGGCAAAAACAGTCGGCAAGCCATCTCGGCGGCCTACTCCGGTTCCATGCCGGGGGAAGTCGAAGACCGTAAGCATACGCGGAGCAGTCTCGACGGCCAAGAGATCCAGCCGAATCCAATCGTGCTGACTGATGTGAATCGTGGTCTCACCGCAGTCAACAAGGCACTAAACTTGTGACAGTCATCGAATCATCAAATTGAACTCGCCCCACCGCACCCGAGTTGCGGCTGGCGGTTCCTTGAGTCGGATACTGAAACGTCCCGCACTCAGCGGTCTGAATCGCGACTGTCATTTCAACACAATGAGCCTATCGGCTGACCCGACCTCGACCACCACCTTTCATCAGGGCTTCGATTTCTGCCCGGGATGACTGGTTGTAATCACCCAGAATGCTGTGCTTCAGGCAGCTTGCTGCGACCGCATAATGCAAAGCCGTAGCCGACTCGGCCAGCTCTGGCGTCTGAAGGGCAAAAATCAGAGCCCCGGCAAACGAGTCTCCCGCACCAACCCGATCAACAATATTTCGAATTTCGTAGGGGGTATACGTCCCGGATGCATCCGTCGGAGCGTAGACCGCTTTTTTCTGTTCAGCGTCGTACAGCATCGCGCCCCAGTTGTTGTGGCTGGCCGAGATACTTTCCCGCAGTGTGATTGCCACCTTGCGGATATTTGGAAATCGCTCGACGATCTGCTGGGCCACACCCTGGTAACCTTCGAGATTCAGTTCCCCGGCTTCAACATTTGTTTCGGCAGAGTGGATTCCCAGGACCTGCTCAGCATCCTCTTCGTTGGCGATCAAAACCTGGACGTGAGGCAGCAATTGCTCCATCGTCTTTCGTGCGAGTGCGGCCGGTTTGGTACCAGACTCCCAGTTCCAGAGCTTCTTACGGAAGTTCAGATCGCATGAAACCGGAATTTTTCGCTGTGTGGCTTCCCGGGCGGAGGCCAGTGCGGCATCGGCGGCCTCACGGCTGAGTGACGGCGTAATCCCGGTCACGTGAAACCAGCTCGCTCCCTTGAAGATTGTGTCCCATTGATAGGTACTCGCCGGGGTCATCGAAATCGAAGAACCGGCACGGTCATAGATAACCGTCCCACCCCGCTGATTGGCACCGTTCTCAACAAAATAAATACCGAAACGTCCCTCACTGGTCCGCAAAATCAGATCGACGTCCACACCAAACGAACGGAGCTGGGCCACGAACGCGTCGGTCAGCGGGTTATCGGGAAGTGCCGTGCAGAATGCCGCCTGACCACCCTGTCGAGCGATCGAGACTGCCACATTCACTTCCGCACCACCGAATGTGGCGTCGAGACTTCCCGGCAGCGACTGCGAAACACGCAACCAACCTGGTGGCATCATGCGCAACATCACCTCACCAAACGTCACAACGCGCATACGAGTCGGCTCCCCAGATTCAAATTGAAATTCTGCTTCAGTCTCAATTCGGCCCGCGCCATGGGGCCGTTACACGGCGATCAGGATATCGATCGCTCGACAAAAGTGAAATTCACAGCGAATTCCTGCTCAGCCCAAACGCGACTTCAAAGAAACTGCTTGACTATCCAACAATTTTCCTACGACGATGAGTGTACATTCATTCCCAGCGGTTGTTCACCGTACCGGAACAATTTCGATAGCGTCGCAGTTCCCGGGTTAACAAGATGAGAATCGAGGAATCTGAAATGAGCTAGCCACGGTTTGTACAGTCATGAACCCCTGTCGAATCTCGCTATGACGAGCTTCGTCCACATCGCATCACCATCCATCAGTCGAAGGTTTTATCCCTTGTTCGTTTTACTTACTCAACACGGAGATCGTCATGCCAACTCGACAGCGCAGAAAGGGTTTCACACTTATTGAACTTCTGGTCGTCATTGCGATTATCGCAATGCTGGTCGCTCTGCTGTTGCCTGCCGTGCAGAAGGCGCGCGAGGCGGCACGGCGTGCCCAATGCCAGAACAATCTGAAGCAGATCGGCCTGGCATTGCACAATTACCACGACGTGCATCGAGTCTTGCCGCCAGGCCAGATCAACAATACATTCCTGACTGACAACGTCGGGCGATACGCGAATCCGGCTGAAGCACGGACGTATCAACCTCGTAACACCAACAATCTTGGCCTGCATGGCACCAGTTGGATGTTGCACATTCTTCCCAATATCGACCAGGCCCCTCTCTACAACAGTTACTTCTTTGGGGACAACGTTCGGACGAATGGGGAATTTGGTTTCCAGACTCAGGACCTGGCCCTGATCTATCCGCCACGAACAGAGATCGCTGTTTTCTACTGCCCCAGCCGCAGGAGCCAGATGCAGGCAACCGCGGCCTATTCCGCCTGCGACAGGATTGATACGGCGGCTCCCACCCCGGGGATCACCTGGAGTCAAGGGGGAAATGACTACGCGGGTTGCACAGGATCGGGCATCACGTTCCATGAGGACGCAACAGACTCCACCGATCGACAGACCTATTGGCTCTTGCCACAACAACTCGGCGCTACTGTGACGGTAGGTGTCGTAAACGGTCAGAACGTTTCCACGTCACTGTTCACGCAGTTTCAATCGAATATCGGCATCTTCGGTGTCAATTCGGCCGTGGCATTCAGGGACATCACGGACGGGACATCAAACGTGATCATGGTCTCAGAGCGTCGGCTGTTCTCCAATATTGGACCGCCGAACCTGCGCAGCAGCGATGGCTGGATCTGGGGTGGTCCCGCCACTCTCTACAGCAACCGCATCGCCCCCCACAGTGGATTGTGGTACGACGAAGCCGACAGCGCCCACGATCAAGTCGTACAGGTTCTGCTCGCCGACGGCAGTGTCAAAATGGTGGGTATTAATATCGACCTGCGGACATGGCAGAACCTGGGAAATATGAGCCAGGGAGCCCCGGTAAATATCCCATTCTGACCCGAGAATCGGCGTCTCTTCTCTCATCGCGACGAGTCGTAAGGCCCTCGCCGAATCCCCGGAGCTCGGCAACTCGTCGCGTCCACAATCACCGCGCCCCCTTGTCCCCTGCAGGACTGCCGCGCCGGGTGATTTTCGATGACCTCCTAAGCGGGGGCGGTTGTCAATCCGTCTGCGTATCGTCTCCACGATCGATCTGCGAAAGCGAGCGCTATGACCATTCACCTGAAGTGTGAGCACTGCGAGTCGGTGCTGAAAATCAAGGACGAACTCGCTGGCTCGTCCGCGCATTGTCCGAAATGCAAGCACCCGTTTGTTGTACCAGACAATAACCATTCCCCCCCCAACCTGGTCGACCCCGGCAGTACACGAACGGAATCAGTGACCCCGACAAGTGGTTTAACCACTTCTGCCCCCGGTGAACTTCAAGCCTCCCAGACGGCTCACGAAACGCCACAGAATCTGAATGGGCAGACCTCTGCCGAGCACCAGATGCACAGCGCGTCGGAAGCCCCGGAAGGGGCTGACGGCAGGAAATCGAGCGACGTGCCGGATCTGAGCGAGTTCGCCAGCGAGACCTCGGCATCCTCCGACACAGTTCACCTGACGTCCACGGCCACTGTCGTCGACTGGGAACTCGCTGACCTGGAATGCCCTCCGGTCATGATGCTCACGCTACTTCCCACCGGTGAATCCGAACTCGTTGCTCACGCGACTCACACGACGACCAGCTCGCCGCGCCCCTGTGAATTCAAGGTCACTGAAACTCCTGTCACGACACGCCCCAAACCGATTCCGTCAAATTTCGACCCGTTTAGTTTTCTGAATAACTCTCCCCCCTCCAACACACCAGTTCCCCCCACGAAGACTCTCCCGGAAACTCCGACCGAACGACCCAGCGTCGCCAAAATTGACGACGACAGACCAGCGCCTGCAACCAAACGTGACAGCCGGGGAGACGACATTGCGCTGCCGGGGGATTCCGATGACACCTTCCGTTCGCCCACGGTGCACCGCACACATAATCGAGTGACACCAGCACCCCACACACCGCGGCCCGCCACCGAAAAAGTCGATCTGGCAACTGCGGCCCGGATGATGAAGAAGGCAATTAAAGAGAATCACACCGCCGAAGCGGCCCAGCGCGATGCCGATGCAAAGCAAAGATTCGACTTCTTCATGCTGTTCCGGGAGTTTGGTTTTCAGGGACTGGGAGTCCTGGTCGGTGGAATTGTACTCACGTGCGCAATCTATTTCGGTGCGGACCGAATGTTCGGAAGTCAGTTGAGACTACCCAAACTGGGTTACGTTCGAGGTTCGATTACCCTCGACGGTAAACCGCTTCAGGGGGCCACCATCTACTTTGCGCCACTTGAAACGGAAATGGCAGGTTCAAAGAAAGAACGGATTCGGACTTCTGTGGGGACTGCGGACGAGCGGGGTGAATTCCGCATGATGTACGTCCCTGCAGATCGGATTGAAGGGGTGGCGGTCGGCAAGTCGCGTGTCTGGATCACCCACGTCGGCAGTAAAGGAAAAAGCGTCATTCCTTTGGAGTGGTCAGAATCGGCACAGCAGACGCGAGACGTGACCGAGGGGCATCAGGCCGCGCCTCTCGACATCAAGCTGACTTCCAAGTCGAAGTGACAGAAGAATTTACTGCAATGAAAGCGGGTCGATGCGCCGGCAAGTGACTGTTCGCCGATGCGAGAGCGATGTGTTCAGGAAGAACTACACCTGGTCGACGAACAACACAACACCGGTAATATTGTCCTTCGATCCACCGTCGGTTGCCGCCTGAACAACGGCTTCCGCAGTTTTCTGAGGATCGGTCCCTCGTGCCAGAACTTCGCACAGAGTCGAATCATCGGCGCCCCCGGTGACCCCGTCAGAACAGATCAGAAACCGATCTCCGGCCTGTGGGCGAACCTGCTTCGGATTCGTGCCGGCGCCCCCTTCTTTGCAACCGAGATAACGGTAAAGGACGTTCTTATAGCGGTGATTCACTGCCTCTTCCGGAGTCAACGTACCGGCTTCGATCAGCGCCTGGGTCAACGAGTGGTCGGTCGTAAGCTGCTGCAATTTATCGCCCCGCAGCAGGTAAACCCGACTGTCTCCCACGCCCCCCACGAACATCGTTCCGGCGACGTGCACGATGAACGTAATCGTGGTCCCCATGTTTTTCAGTTTGGGATCGAGTTCGCCCAGGGCCATGATTTCGTAGTTGGCCTGCGTAATCGCTTCATCGATGATCTTGATTGCGGCTTCTGGCGTGGATTTTTCAAAGTCGATCAGTTGCAGCTTCCGGGGAACGAGTTCCATCGCCAGCCCGCTAGCCCGTTCGCCCGCTGATTGGCCTCCCATCCCGTCCGCGACCAGGAAGAATCGGTTACGGGGGTCTACGTAGCACGCGTCTTCATTATTGTCGCGTTTGCCGACGACACTCAGCCAACCCACTCGCAACTTCATAATGAATTACCCGAACGTCGATGTGATCAATCTCTGACAGCTCCACGAGTCTTACATCGACCAGAAGTCCCAGTCATTTCGATGCAATCCATCCCTTCATTGAGTTTACGACCCCGCTGGAGGAATGGAAGCCCTCCGTCCGGTAAAACTGATCTGACAAATCCCCGTCATCCATGTTGAGGATTACCGAAGGGGAAAATGTGAGGAACATCCTATCGATTGTGACGGTTTTCGGGATCAGGCAGCCTCGTTTGATCTCGGCACCCCAGTCCGACCTGGGGACCAAAGGACCGAAATCGTGGCTGCGTTTTTGGCACACCCATGAAAGAGCATCGCCTCATCGAACTGGAATTCGACGAGGCGACGCTGGTGGACACGTTACCTGGCAGGGATCAGACGTTTGAAGAACTGCGAACTTCGCGTTTGCGTTCCTGTTCCGTCAGCCGGATCTTACGGAGACGAACAACCTGCGGCGTTACTTCGACATATTCGTCATCTTCGATATATTCCAGCGCCGCTTCGAGAGACAATCGTCGTGGTGGCTTCAGAGAGATGTTTTCGTCGGATCCTGAAGCCCGCATATTGGTGAGCTGCTTTTCCTTGATGGGATTCACGACCATGTCGTTATCGCGTGAGTTCTCACCCACGATCATCCCTTCATAGACTTCGTCGCCCGGTGCGACAAACATTTCCGCTCGTTCCTGCAGCTTGAACAAAGCGAAGCCGACGGCCTTGCCTCGTTCCTGCGATACCAGCACACCGTTCTGACGATGGGGCAGTGTTCCTTCGACCGGCTTGTACTGCTCGAAGCGGTGGTGAATCACAGCTTCACCCTTGGTGGCGTTCAGCATTCGGGTTCGAATTCCGATCAGACCACGTGAAGGGATTGAGAATTCGAGATGCGTTGAACCGGCATCGTTGCCCGACATTTCAATCAGTTCACCGCGGCGATTGCCACAGATTTCCATGACAGGACCCACAAATTCCGTGGGGACATCAATGACGAGAATTTCGAATGGCTCGCACATCTTGCCATCGACTTCTTTGCGAATGACGGTCGGCTTGCCGACAGACAGTTCGTATCCTTCACGTCGCATGGTTTCAACGAGAATCGACAGATGCAGCACGCCGCGGCCCGAAACCTTAAAAGCGTCCTTGTCGCCAAATTCTTCTACGCGAAGTGCGACGTTCGATTCCAGTTCTCGCATCAGCCGGGCACGGATGTGGCGGCTGGTGAGAAACTTGCCCCCCCCTTCTTTTCCGGCAAGCGGCGAGGAATTGATCGTGAACAGCATCGACAATGTGGGCTCGTCCACGCTGATTCTTGGCAGCGGGATCGGATTGAGCGGGCAGGCGACGGTATCACCAATCTCAGGATTTTTGAGACCGGTCAGGGCGACGATATCCCCGGCCGTGGCTTCTTCGACGGTGGCTCGTCCCAGTTTGTCGAAGACCTCGACCGTCACAACCTGATCAGCCACCTTGGAACCGTCGGCCTTGAGCAAGACGACTTTCTGGCCTGGCTTGATCGATCCACCGACGATACGACCGGTCGCGATACGGCCAACGAATTCGGAATAGGCCAGCGAAGTCACCATCATCTGGAAGGGCCCGTCCACATTCGTGACGGGCCCTGGCACTTTTTCGATGATCATGTCAAGCAGCGGCTGAATCGTGTCGCCGTAGACTTTCGGATCGTGGGTTGCGAAACCTGCACGGCCGCTTGCGAAAATGTAAGGAAAATCGAGCGTCGCGTCATCGGCCCCGAGTTCGACGAACAGGTCGAATGTTTCGGACAACACGTCATTGGGGCGGGCATCGGAACGATCGATCTTATTGACAACAACGATTGGCTGCAGGCCGACTTCCAGTGCCTTCTGAAGCACGAATCGGGTCTGTGGACGGGGGCCTTCGAAAGCATCAACCAGCACCAGACACCCGTCTGCCATCTGCAGCACGCGTTCGACTTCTCCGCCGAAATCCGCGTGGCCCGGGGTGTCGATAATGTTGATTTTAGTGCCCATGTAGTTCAGGGCGATATTTTTGGCGAGAATGGTGATCCCGCGTTCGCGTTCGAGATCGTTAGAATCCAGAATGCAGTCCTGCTGGACTTGCGACTCGCGGAACTGACCGCTGGCTTTGATCAGGCAATCGACCAGTGTCGTTTTGCCGTGATCGACGTGAGCAATAATTGCAATGTTGCGAATGTCATTCCGTCGGGTTTTCATGGCGACTCGTTAACCGGGCTTCCACGCAGGAAGCGAACTAAAAAACAGGGGAAAGGCCGACTGATTCAGCCAGTGAGGGAGAAACTTCGTCGTCGGAAGACTCGCAGAGGGCAGACTGGCTGGCACAGCTCTTCACAAACGGGGCTGGCGCGCTCAGTTGGCAGTGAAGTATTGCGATTGTATCAGCGGCCTATGAACTCGTGAAGTCCGATTGATCCTCTTTCTGGTAGCGTCTGACTGGATTTACCCTGCCCCATACGCGAACCTATGATCCGGTTAGGTTGAAGATTGGCAGGCTACGTGAGAAGTATAAATTATGGGTTTCTTTGAGAAGCTAAAGCAGGGGCTGCAGCGCACCAAGCAACTGCTGCTGACGGACGTCCGTGATATTTTCCGGTCCGGCGAAATCCTCGACGAAGCGAAACTGGAACAGTTCGAAGGCCGGCTCATCCGAACGGATATGGGGGTCGCAGCTTCTGCACTGATCGTTGCCGAACTCCGCAAGAAATACCTCGGCCGCACCGTCGTGCTGGACGAACTCTGGGGCACCGTCAAGGAAACGATTCTTTCACTACTGAAGGGAACCGATGGAACGAAGTGGGACCCCGAGCAACCCCTTTCGCCACTTCGTTTTGCAGATACGAAGCCAACCGTGATTCTCGTCACGGGTGTGAACGGTACCGGGAAAACGACGTCGATCGCGAAACTCGCCAAGCTACTGACATCGTGCGGGAAGCGCGTCATGCTCGCTGCCGCCGACACGTTCCGGGCAGCGGCGGTGGAACAACTGACGATGTGGAGCCAGAGACTGGGATGCGAAATTGTGACCCGTCCCAGCGGCACCGATCCCGCCAGCGTGGCGTTCTCGGGATGCGAGGCGGCACTTGCTAGTGGCGTCGATGTCTTAATTATCGATACCGCCGGTCGCCTACACAATCAGATCAATCTGATGAAAGAACTGGAAAAAATCCGCCGGGTTATTGATAAGAAAATACCCGGTGCGCCGCATGAATGTCTCTTAGTCATCGACGCCACAACCGGGCAGAATGGCTTGAATCAGGCACAGCATTTCAGCGAAGCCGCAAACTGCACCGGAATCGTGCTGGCTAAGCTCGACGGAACCGCCAAAGGGGGCGTTACCGTTGCCATTCGCCAGCAGATGGGAATCCCCGTCAAATACGTCGGTGTCGGTGAACAAATTGATGATCTTGAACTGTTCAACCCAGAACAGTTCGTCGATGCACTTTTTGATACGTCCGCTTGAAGTCCCATGATGCCCGCCAAATAATGCCAGAAAGGCTCACGCGCGGGTCCCGGCAGGAAGAGACTGTTTTCCCCTTGCTGTCCGTTTTTCCCCTTGTTGTCCGTTCCCGTGAGACTCGCTCGTCCCACGGGTGAGCAGACTTTCCGACGAGCCTGATTTCTCAAACGGGCAGCGGTATTGCCCGGAAGACGTGGAAGCTCCGTTGAGCTCCCAGTCACCATCCGCCGATAGACAGTGCCGACCGCCCGCTTGGGGGTCAGGCACTTCCGGCGTCGCGTCAAGGAGTATTCAACCCCGCTCCCTTTGAATCGAGTTCCACATCAGATTGGTCTGATGAACTCGATTGGTCCGCCGCATCCGTCTCTGTCCACCATTCGTCCCGCTCTGGAAATTCCAGCATGTTCCCCGAAACTTCAAAAAAGTTGTGGGCGAGCGATTCCCATGCATCCAACTGGGCCTCAGTGAGACATTTCTGCATAATGGAATCGGGAATTGGTGCAATTTCGTCAATCCATAAGAAGTTCCATCGCCACGCCCAACTTGGCTTCCAATGTGAAGTGAGCTCATTAATCAAGCATTCCCTCTGTGCCTGAGTCAGAATGAGCTCACCATCCAATCGGGAAACGATGTCAAGGATCGCCGCATGCTTCTGTTGTGACTGATGAAACTCCGACAGGAAGACATAGCGGCTAAACTTGTCTTCCGGTAAGGCGGCTTTCAGACTGCTGATCAGTCCTGCTCGCAATGCACTCGTTGAATCGGATGAGCCATTGTCCAGGCCATCCGTTGTCTGCAGCAATCCGGCATGGTGCCTGGAAGCAACCAGATACGCTTCCTTTAACCCTCGCTGAGCGGCGGCAAGGACATTTTTCCTTTCGGCGACTGTCAGGTCGGAAGCAACGATCCGCACGAAGTTCAATTCCGTGAATAGAAGCGGCTCATACTCGCCGAGAATCTCATCGACGAAAGGGTTTGCCTCGTCTCTGTCCAGAAATAATCCCAGAATTTCTGCGACGGGATCTACGCCAAACAAGCCACTGAAAAGTCCCTCGGCAAGGCCCTCCAGCAGGTCAGGAAGAAGTCCCTGGCTCTGTGCATCCCAGTCGGCTGCCGCTTCCACCTCGACGTGATTAAAGTCAAAATCAACCCCTATCCGCACTTCGGGGGCGACCTGTGCAAGCATTTCAACTTCGTCAAAGGACGCGTCAGCCGAAAAACCACCCCCAAGAGCGAGGGTCAGGCCGATCGTTCCCGAGGTGGCCGGAAAGAGAAAGCCCAAAACCGAGAGAAGCAACTCCACAGGTCCACTCCCTTCAGGACTTCTCAGCGCTGTGAAGCTACGCTGGGAGTGATGGTCACGGGGATCAATTCCCGGAGCAGTTCGCCTGTTTCTGCGTTGAAGATTCGCACCAGTCCATCCAGTCCACCCGTCGCCACCTGAAGTCCGTCGGGCCGGAACGCCACAGCAAACACGCCCGAGCTGTGCCCCTTCAGTTCGACTTCCGTTTTTTCCGAGTCAGTCCGGTAGATCCGGGCTGCTCCCACCGTGGCATTACTGCTTCCTGCCACGAACCGGGTCCCATTGGCGTTAAACTGCAAACTGCAGATTCGCCCTGGCATGGGCGAGTAACTACGTAACCGATTAAAATCATCGCCGATCTGGCGGGCTTGAGTGCGGAAGATCTTGTACAGCTTCGGCTCACCATCAGCCCCTCCAATCAGCACCTGCTCTTCGCGCGGGTGTCGCTGGACGGCCATCAAGCCCCCTTTCAATGCTCCGGGGGTGATGCTGGTAATGTTGTCGATGAATTGTGAGGTCTTCAGTTCCGTGAGCTTCATCGACATATCCCGGCTGACACTGATGACGTGGTCATTCTTGAGCGAGAACGTCGTCCCGAAGACGAGGTCCGAGTGCGCATCCATCGACATCACCTGCTTGCCGTCCTCCACTTGGAGAGCCCGCACGCGATTGTCGAAAGTTCCGTACGACAAGAGTTTCCCGTCATCGCTGAAACTGAGCCCGTAGACGGTATCAACGCCCAGGGTGTCCGAACGAATCAGCTTTCGAGTCGCCACATCCCATAACTGGATCTCACCGAACAACGACGGTGCGCCGCCTGCAACAGCCAATTTGGTCCCGTCGGGCGAAAATTGAATCGATGTAATTTTCGGAGAGCGGCCAACAAGCCGTGCCACAGGTGTCGCGCCATCGGCGCTATGCAAAAGGACTTCGTGGTAGCCCGAGACCGCCAGAAGTGAACTGTCCGGCGAGTACGCCAGCGCCGTGATCACAGGGGACGTCGTATAGATCGGCGGAGCTTCCGCGGAAACCTCGTCCCGCGCGACCGCCGGAGTATCATCCCGGGCTCCCTGCGCAATCCATTTCCGAATAATCTCGATCTGGGCAGCGGCGAGCGGCTCACTGTTCAGAGGCATCTCCGGCTTGTCACCCGAGATCTGGCGAATAATTTCACTCTCTTCGGGCTTCCCCGGAACAATCGACGGCCCGCTCTCGCCCCCTTTCACCAGCAGCTCATAAGAGACCAGCTGAAGGTTGCCCCCCTGCTTCGCTGGCTGGTGGCACCCGGAACACTGTCGCTGAAGAATGGGCCTCACCTGCCGGTAGAAACTGACGGGCTTGTGATCGGTCCCTGATTCTTCAGCAGAGACGAGACCAACGAACAGACTTGCGAAAACCAGAGTAAGAGATCTGACAAGTCTCATGGGATCTGTTCCGAGTTCAGACAAGGGATTGCAATCACCAGAAATTCACATTTCAGAATAGCGATCGTCGATGCGAAGAGTAAAGGGGCGTGAAAGCGAATCGGGCGAATGAACATGCCAGACAAAGGCGACGACAGAAGTCAGAATTTCGAGCAGAAACGAATCAGGCTCAATACTTCGGTAGCCTTCGGTGCCCAATTGTTAATCCCAGATCTCCCTACGAGTCGTTCGTGGTTGGAATCGAAAAGAGAAGTCGCATTCTCTCAGCCCGTGTCACAGTGTCGTACCTGGTAAAGACTGATCAGTGCGACAGGCCCTTAGACGCCACACAAAGTTTGTGCTGCGGGTCAGATCGATGCTGTCGCTTCACCGGCAAGAGGCGTCTGGCACGACATTCGGTCGTACGAGAGAGCCAGAAGCAGACAGACATAAGGGATGGTCAAAAACATCCCGACATAACACACGAGACTACCGGCCAAATTGCCGAGGCAACCAACGCAGAAGATCAGGAAGATCGAGCCGAGATTCCCCTCGGTCAGACTTTTGGCCCGTTTCAGACCTTCTAAACCGCGATAATTCTTGTCGATGATCAGGTAACTGAATGGCCACAACATGAAAAAGGCCAGCACGCCCGGCACGACCAGCAGGACCAATCCCACCATCACGATGAGAGAGAACACCAGGGAATTCAGCAGCACTCGAACGACATAACGCCCGCCGGTGAAGAGATCACTCAGTTCTGCATGTTCTTCACGAGCCACCTTCAAAGACAGGATCATGTAGCCGATTTGAAGGTAGAGATTGAAGAAAAGCAGCAGAAGGTAGCCAATCCCGAAGCAGGTCCAGCCGACCGCCGCACCAACCTCGTTGCCTGTGTCGGACAGAAATCCTGCAACGACAGCCAGCAGAAAGACGAAGCCTCCTGCGATCAAGCACAGAAAGACCATTACAAACAGGGCACCGCACATCAGCCCCATTTTCTGCATAAAGATCCGCCAGGCTTCCTCAATCACTTCCCCGGGTGGGAAAGGCCGGATTTCACGCTGACCGGCCGGGCGTCCCGCCACAATCACCGATCTGCTGGGGAAGACCTCACCGCAAGTCCGACATCGGATTGCGCTGTCGGAAACCTCGGCGCGACAGACGGGGCACTCTCTTACCTGACTTCCCGTTCCGCCAGGAACGGGAGGAGGACTCATTTCGCTCGTCGCTTCATGGGGAAGTTCAGCCCCCGTTGCGCCTGGAATGGTAATCACGCCGCCGCAACCCGGACACTTCGCCTGCAGTCCCGCTTTGTCCTCAGTCGTCTTGAGAAACTTTTCGCAGTGAGGACAGTGGAAATCGATGGTCACGGGAACCTGCTTCTAGCGCGACGCGATTTAAGAGCCCATACCTGAACACAAATTCCACGAAGGGGCGCCCTGACTCCACGGTACAGCGGCCCCGAGAAACTCAACGCTGAGATTGGTCGTCCCCCGATGAAGGGCGACTGCGTCCGCAGAGGATTGGAAATCGAAACGCGGAGTCAGTCGCCCATGCGCACGGGTCAATCAGGGAAGTTCCCGAATTCGAATTCCCTTGAACTCGACCGGTGACCCTTCGGATTCCAGGCAGAGATAGCCCGTTTTCGGTTCACAGTTCGTCCCGCCGGAGACTTCTTCGCCATTGACCCACAATCGGACTTCACCATTAATCGCCCGCACGTAGTAGTGGTTCCATTCCCCCACACCTTTACTCAGGTTCTTGCGAGGAAAGCTCCGCTTGCCATCCGGTGCGACCGGGGGAAACGGCTTCATGTCAGATTTGCCGACCGGAAAGACATCGCCATTGGTCGTGAACCAGTCAGGCTTTTTGCCAGTCTGCTTTTCATATTGTTCCGCATATCCATGATCGAGCACCTGAACTTCGATCCCCCCGGGTGGCAACGAATTCGGTTTCAGGTTTGTCAGGGCTTCTTCCGTGGCCCAGACGAAAATCCCCGAATTTCCGCCCGACTTCAGATGCCGCCACGTCGCGACCAGTTCAAAATTTGTGTACTTTTTCTTGGACCGCGTCACGCCGACAGGTGTTCCCTTGCAATGAACGCCATCTTCCTTCCAGGTCCAGGTATCTGGATCGGTATTCACATTCTCGAAATCGGCTTCGCCAAGTGGCCGCCAGTCCGGCCCCACACCGTCAATGACCGCCTTGGTGACGACGACCAAGTCTTTGTCTTCCTGAGCCAGGCAAGCCTGACCTGAGACGAAGGCAAGCCCCGAAAATGCTCCCAGCACCAGGAGAGATTTTCCAAATCCAATACGACTGCACACAACCGCCAGCATCAGCAGACTCCTCTTGAACGTTCAGGGGATGAAACCGTCATCTCCGCTCACTGCATAACATACACGGTCTTCCGCAGCGGAACGAGTCGGCACGAGTCCGCTTCCGATCTGTCCATTCGACTCACCCGCTCACCGTGCATCAGTCGGCGACAGATGCACGGTGAGCCGCGGCAGAGATTGACGAACCGGAGTCGCTTTGGCCTAGTTGAGTTCGCTGTTGAACGAGCGAAGCAGATGCATTCGAACATGCCGTTCGAGCCGCCCGTGGGCCCGGTGAAGCAGATCATGCGCGCTGACATTCTCGAAACAGCGAATCGCGCGCAGCAGGCAGGACTTTTCCGCTCGGAATCGCTTCAGTTCACCGAACAGGTTGGCCATGTTCAGCAGGTCGGTCCCCATCCGCTTCAGGTCTCGGTGAGACCTGTGAAGCTGATACGCCCAGAAGAGCGTCACCAACCCGCTGCGCGGCGAATCCATGATCCCTTGCAGCAATCCCTGCGTCGCAATCAGGTCCCCGTCACTGCAGTCCGCCGACTCATCGCTGTTGAGTTCAATCGCCGCCGCAACCAGGGGCTTGGCCGCTTCCAAACGCCCTACGGCGATCGCATCATTGGCCATGGCCAACAGTTCGTCCGCGTCAGATTCATTCCGCAAGAGTGTGGACCGCCACTGAAAACGGCGTGCAAGGTCAACTTCGCCGACTTCGCGGTAGATCGCGGCCAGATTGTGACACACGATTCCAATCGCCTTCAGATCTGTCCCATCCAGAACCGGGATCAGAGTGCTGATGGCGTGATTAAAATGCCCACGTCGATAAAGATAGGCCCCGTACGCGATACGACTGGCGGGCGTGTCATCGCACGAGATGGCCTGATGAAAAAGTGCGTTCGCCTGCTGCCAGTGGCAACCCCCGGCGCAATTCTCTGCGGCCTCTAGCAGTTGCTCCGCCCGCGATGGGCGATGGTCCGCGGGATCGACATTCATCATCAGACGGTCATTTCATCCGGGGATAAAATTCTTCGATGGGCCTCACACGATACACCCGAAGTCCTGCTTCGAGTGACCGCCCGCGCTTGGCGCGTCAGACGTCGCCTCATGCTACCCAACTCCGGCTCCGTGCGAAACGGTCCCGCGCTGCGAGTCCTGCTGCTGAAGTCGGATTGAGGCGAGCGATATGCGGTGGAAACGTGAGCGACCATGGCTTCGGGAAGGCCAACGGTCTGGAATCGACAAACTCGAAAAATCGCGTCCCCGCAGGAAGGTTCGTTTAGCGGTGCAGTGGTGCAGTTGCGGGCGTGGCCCGCCAGGGATTCCCCGCAACAGTTGCGCACGATTCGTCCACGATAATGCGTTCGGGCATTGGTCCGGCATAGACCCACAGCATCTCCATCGGTCCGTTGGATTCGTTGATAAAGTAGTGGACTCGTCCGCGTGGCTGCAGTGCCGTTTGACAGTCGCTCATCGAGTACCTTCGCCCTTCAACGACGCAGGTAGCGGTTCCAGAGATAATGCAGATCGACTCATCGAAATCGTGAATGTGCGCGGGGAGTCGCCCCCCGGGATGAAACAATCCATATCCACCGCTCATTTCGATTCCGGGAACCAGAGACGCGTTAAAGCAATCGATGAATTCGGCATTCGGACCGGGGACGACACGGGGGGCCGTGGCATAGCGATTGACTCGTTCTGCCCCCGGCATTCCGGTAGAAGTCTCGGGCATCGCGCGGCGTGAGAAGAACTTGTCAACAAGTGTCCGGCTGGGTGAATCTGTCCCCATCGCCACGTGCAACACTGCGGGTTCTGACGCGGACACATTGCGTGCCGTATGGGCGAGTCCGGCAGGAATGACCACGTTATCGAGCTTTTTGAGACTGTAAGACCGCCCTTCCACCTCGACGGTCATTACTCCCTGCAGCAGAGTAATCGACTCAGTGAAGATATGATCATGGTAAGGCAATACGGCACCGGGGGCGAATGTGACAATCCCTGTCGTGAGATTGCGGGCCTGGTTATGCCGCCCGACCAGACACTCGAAGTTCACCCCCTGGGCAATTTCAGCGCGAGGGCCATTTCCGACATCACACATGACTTCGTCCCGATCAGGCCGCATCGATTCGGGAGGGCGGGCCAGCGGTGGGGGGTTCAGCGGCTTTTCCGTCGGTGTCAGTGACGACTGCATCAGTCGGTCTCGTCCAACGGAGGCCAGCAACGAGCGGAGGGACCGGACGAGCAGTCCCGCGTCCATCCCCAGGCCAATCATGCGAAAGCCCTGCTGTTGCCGCGCTTTGATATCATCAGGACCAGTCGCCAGCACGCCACAATGACGGCCGGCGCGGCGGATCGTCTCGCGCGCCTGATGAATCTGATCAGCCACACCCGGACCTTCCCACAGGCCTCGATGCCCAGCCGTCGAGGAGAGATCGGCCGGCCCGAAGAACATCAATTCCACTCCGTCCACCTGACACATGACGGGGACTTGCCTGATCGCGCGCACGGTCTCCACAATCGGGACCACCAGCACGTTCTCGTTCGCGTCAGCCGTATGTTCAGCCAGACACTGTCCCCAGCAGGTGGCCCGTTCGCCCCCGATCCCGCGTGACCCTTCAAGGGGGTAGTTCGCGAAATTGACCGCCTGACGGAGTTGATCCGCCGTTTCAATCCACGGGATGACGACGCCATCAGCCCCAATGTCGAGGGCGCGCTTGATCAGGCCCGAGTTCAGTTCGGCGATTCGAACCAGAGCAACGGTCTCACTGCGGACCGTCGCTCGGATGTGTTCGACGATCTCTTTCCAATCCAGATGTCCATGCTCGGCGTCAATCACCACCCAATCGAGACCAAGGCCCACGGCAATTTCCGTGATGCTGGGGGATTCGAGGGTAACCCATAGCCCGAAGACGGACGAATCCTGAGCCAGTTTGTTTCGCAGCTTTTGCAGGGCAGCCGTTTTCATTTGTCACTCGCCGCAGCGGGAAAAATGCCGAGACCAGCAGCAATTGCCGATGCTGCCCCAGCCTCACTCAAGATCGATTTGCTGATCGTATCGACCACTTCCGAAGTCGCTCAACAGCACGAACGATCCATCTTGCTGAAAACGTGGCGATCTTCATAATCGAATGAAGCAATGATGACTCATTTTGAAGACGAATTGTCGCGATCAGACTCCGTTCCGCTCGTAACAACCAGACAAGGCTGACCACCCTCAGATTATCGTTTACCCGATTCGCTCGTTTACCCCCTTTCCCTTCACTGAGAATTGATCGTGTCCGGCAGTCATGGCGTCTATCTCAACGGCAGCCGATTCTGGGTGAAACACCGGCGCAAGGTCTATGGCCCGTTCGACTACGAATGGGCGGGTGATTTTTGTGGAGTCGAAATGCTCTACAACGGACAGAAGTTCGGTGAATACTGCAGTGCCGACGAAATCTTTGCAGATCTGACTCCGTTTCAGCTTCCGATGAGCGTGGTCCGTGTGACCAGTATTGTGATGGGATGCGTGCTTTTCAGCGTCTTCAACGGTCTGCCCGAGTCCGAGCGGATTGAATTACTGAAGAAACGGTTGATCGAAATGGGTTACGAGCAGTTCTTTCCGATGCTCGATCCCAGATAGTGGGTACGGTAAACTGCTGCGACCCTCGCACTTTGCAGCCAACGACGCGCGAGCACTGCCTGGCACATCTACGACAGTTCAGCAACCGGATCAGATCAACCGGATCAGGTTTTCGGCTCGATCAACACCAGTGACAATCGGCGACCATAGAAGCGCATGGGCTCTCCGACCGCAGACATTTGCCAATACTGACTGGCGTCGGCCGACATCCGGATTTCGCGTCGTGTCCATTCAAGGACCAGGAACCGGGATGCCGGCATCTGCCCTTCTTTCTCCATGGCGTTCGACATCCCGACGTCCCAGCCCTCGGATGACACCATTTCTGCATGCGGCCAGCGACAACGAAGCAGGTAGCTGAGCGCAACGGGAATCGGGTCGCGTGAGGCGACAAGTGAGATCCGCCGGACGTCTGGCAGCGTAATCAGACGTTCTTTCAAATGAGCCAACCGGGTTTCGTCATCAAGTCGTGAAGTTCGTAACCCCAACCCTGCCGACAAGCACGCCAGTAACGACCCGTAGACAGTCACTCGCATGAGATGGCGCCAGGTTCCCTCTGACCAGCCTGACTGGGTCTGTCTGCTGGATGCACCCACGATTGGACCGAACAGCAGAATTGTGGCGGTCACTCCACCTGCAATCACGCTGGTCAGCTCAGAAAGAGTCAGTCGCCAGACGATCAATCCCACTACGAGAACGATCAGCACCCCTTCCCCGCGGCGGGAAATCAGTCGCTCACTGACGGTTCCGAACCCTAACGAGGCGAGCAGGATCGTGGGGGTGACCAGTGCCACATTCCAGATGGATGTATTGCGGAACCAGACCATTCCCATAATTTCCGCGAGAATACGCCCTGCCAGCATGACCGCCCACCACAGCAGCAGAAGCTGAAAGCGGTGTCGTGCGGTGTCATTTTCGGAATGACGTCGCTCACGCAATGTGCGATGCAGGCCGATCAACATCCAGCCGAGCACCATCGCTGTCTGCACAATCCACTCACCACCTGACTGCTGTAAGAGGGGACAGACGGTCGACTGCCATTCCGAAGCCACCCCTGCGAGACACTCTTTGGGGACACACGCCCACCAGGGTTGCCAGAACGCCAGCCCATATTTCGAGAGCATCATGACCTCCCACCAGCCACCGACCAACAGGCCGAGGCAAATGAAGATCAGCAGCGATCGTTTTGATGTCCAGCAACCCGTCACACAATCGGCCGCCGGTTCGGTCGGTTGCCTCCGACAGGTACGGCGCGAAGTCCAGTTAAAAAGAATAAAGACCAGCGGCAGGCTCAGTGCGATCGGTCCAATCGCCAGCAGGGTAAATCCCCATGTGATACTGCTGAGCAGCAGACTCGGTGACAGCAGGGATGTTTTCCGTTCGAGATGACGCTGCAGACCGAATACGGATGCCAGGAATAGACAAGTCCCGATGGCGGTATTCGTCGGTACGACGGACGATTCCAGCACCTGAGGATGACTGCACATCAGCAGCGCCGAAATGAGAGCGGTATTCGCGCCCCCAATCCGCCACGCGCACCGCGTGACCAGCCAGATCGCCGCGCCTGTAGCCAGCAATGAGACGAGCGCCGGCGAAAGGGGATGAGCCGGTCCGAGGATTCGGACCACAAACCCGTTCAGCCAAGCTGCCAGCGGTGGCTGAAACAGCAACGGCTGCCCGGCGTCATTGAGTCCCGGTTGAAGCAGTTCTTCCAGCGAATTCGCATTGGCAACGGCAAGACTTCGCAATCCCCACATCGAGGCGATTTCGTTCAATCCGTTGTGCGAAAGCAGCAGGAATGCCGGCAGCGCACAGCACACCACGATCAAGGGTGTAAAGGCGGATGCCCGGTTCAAGCTGGAAAACAAACGCTGTCGCGGCGTTGCGATCAGATGCAGCAGTTCAGCGTCATCAATCAGCACAGGATTCGGCGTTAAAGGTGTCATCAGAATCGGCGTCTCTACCTCTCGAATGACCAACTCGGCGATGTCGCTGGACCATCCTGGCAGACTGGTCATCAGACAAGTTCCCTCTCGTGAGATGGGAAACCTCTCCCTTTCCATCTGCCCCAGCGAATTACCGGGTTGTTGCAGTCAGTTGTTCTCTCTTCCAGCGGATGATGTCATCCAGGATTTCTCCCAGCGACATCTCTGGTTTACGGCCCAGCATGTTTTCCAGACGGGACACATCAGGCACGCGTCGGCGAACATCTTCAAAATCGTCGCCATAGGCCTCTCGGTAAGGAAGATATTCGACTTTGATGGCCGGATTGACTCGCTGGATAATCTCTTCGGCAAGCTGACGAATCGTCACAGGGAAATCGCTACCGATGTTATAGACCGAGCCATGAGCGGCGGGGGTCTCCACCAGCCCGATCACAGCCTCAACAATCTCTCGAACGTGGCCAAAGCAGCGGATCTGCTGGCCATCGTCGTATACCACGATCGGGCCACCCTGGAGCGCCGCATCCACGAAGCGGGGAATGACCATTCCGTAGTGGCCCACCTGCCGAGGGCCAACGACGTTGAAGAATCGGCCGATGACGACCGGTAAACCGAACTGTCGATGAAACGCCAGTGCCAGAAACTCGTCGATGGCTTTCGAACAGCCGTATGCCCAACGGGGGCGCGAAGTTGGCCCGAACACAAGGTTGTCTTCCTCGGTCCAGCGTTCCTTCTCGTTCTTGCCATAGACTTCACTGGTCGAAGCGATGAAGACGCGCTGCTTTCGCTGAACAGCAAGCCTTAACAGTTCTTCCGTGGGATAGATGTTCGTCTGGATTGTGCGAACCGGATCGTCGGCGACCAGCTTCACCCCGACTGCGGCGGCCATGTGGTAGATCACGTCGACATTCGTCATGACTTCTGCGAGCAGAACTGAGTCGGTGATGGATCCCGTACGAATCGTCAGTCGAGGATGGTTCTCGATCGAGACCAGGTTTTCACGACGGCCCGTGGACAGGTCGTCGAGGATTGTCACTTCGTAACCCTTCTCCAGCAGACGCTCGGACAGGTGGCTGCCGATAAATCCTGCTCCACCCGTAACCAGACAACGTTGCATGTACCGCCCTCACAAAACGATTCGACCTGTTTGAACGCGCCCCTTCAGGGTGACGGAACCATACCCGAGACCCGCTCGACTCAACAACCCATTCTGAACCGAGTTCCTAGTTTGAGTCACCTTCAGTGCCTTAGCCACACCGCACGCCTGAGCGAACGGAACCGGAGTTGCGTCAGCGGACACCATCTTCACAGGTAATCTTCACGGGTGGCAATCCTCCAGTGAGTCCGCTTAATCGCTGGCCCTGAACTTTGGGCATTCAACTTTGGTCATCCAAATCCGAGCAGAATAGATCGCGTCGTCATTGACTGCGTCGAATTTCAGCAAGAATCCCGTCCCACAGCGCAATTCGCTGCGAAATCGCCTGCGTCGCGACTGCTGTCACTTCGTCTTTTTTCGAGGGCCGGTCGGCGGAGAGCCGGGTGACCAGTTTTTCGGCGAGCGGTCCATGATCGTCGCCGTCGAGTTCGATGTGGCGACGCAGGTAATGCTCAAGTCTCCCCACGCTCACCCCCTGCTGAGGCAGTGATTCCACTAATCGGGTAAACATGTCAGGAATGATATCTTCCCGACCGTAAAAGAATGCTGCGGCAACTTCGTGTGGCTGGCCGATCGTTGCCAGTTGGATTGTGGTCCGCACGAATTCGCGAGTGCTGGGAAGAATTTCCGCCTCGGCCAGCGCAGTGGCAAGGGGCACACGATTTTCCAGCTTCTTGACGAAGGCACGAATCGGACGCGAGTCGGCGCCGATTTCGTCCATGGCGCTCAGATACAGTTCAAAGTGACTGGCATATCCGCCAGTCCCATCCTCGTCACACTCTTCTCCCAGGACGATTTCGTTGATAAACCGTGCAAGCGACGCATCTGCTGAAGGAAGCCATGGAACCTCGCAGCAGGTCACAATCTGTTGCAGACGCTTCAGCAGTGACATGAAGTCCCAGACTGCGAAAACGTGCTCACACATGAAACATCGGAGATTCTCGACAGTTTGAACGGATTGATACAATTCGTGATGGAGTAGTTCGTTACGGCGCGTCTCGAGAATCGATTGAGCATCGGAAGGCATGTGTGCAGGTCTCTCGAAATTTTTAACGTGGCAAACACAGGAATGTGTTTTAGTAAAAGCGGATGGCGCCATGTTCAACGGATCTGGGTCAGTTTCACCCCGTTCCGAAGGCGTGTCAGGGAGTTAAAGACCCTCGTCCGGAAATGGAGACGATTCGGGAACCCAATCCGGAGAGTGGTCGATGGCAGTGAAGTCAAATCCAGAGCATTTGGCGATTTCCGGGTTCTCACGGGAACTTTCCTCAACAGGTCACGTCGAAGATCCAGGTGAACAACGTCGGGCCTTTGCATCCTCTCGCCACGACGACCATTCACATCGGCCTCAGAAATTCGTCTTGTTCAGGAGGGCTCCATGAAACGTTACTTGTTTCTTGCATTGGGCATCATAACAGGCCTCATGCACTCCGTCGCTGCTGCCCAAGGGGTCCTGATCATTACAAGTTCCCCTGTTCCGCTCCCCCGTCCACATCATCCTCCTCACCCACCATCAACCCCGGTTGTGAGTTCTGCGTCCTACAAAATCAAAGAGCTTGCAATTCATTCTCGCATCACGGACCAGGTCGCTCGAACCCAGGTATCACAGACGTTTGTGAATATGGGTAGCAACCCAATCGAAGTCAAGTTTCTCTTCCCTCTGCCCCATGACAGTGCAATTGATAAGCTGACGTTGCTTGTCGACGGGAAAGAAATGCCCGGAAAGCTGCTGCCCGCCAATGAAGCCAAATCTGTCTACGAATCGATTGTCCGATCGAACAAAGATCCGGCACTGCTCGAATGGATGGGCATGGGATTATTCCAGACGAGTGTCTTCCCCGTGCCGGCGGGTGCCGAGCGCAAAGTAGCAATCCACTATCATCAGCTACTGGAAAAGGATCGAGGCCTGACCGATTTTCTCTTTCCACTCAGCACCGCCAAATACACATCGCATGCTGTCGAAAAGGTCGATATCCAGGTTGCGATTGAATCGACTATTGATATCAAAAACATCTATTCCCCGACCCACGCGATCGAGATCAAGCGGCCTGGCGCCAGAAACGCAGTCATCAGTTATTCGCGGACGAATGACGTCCCCACGACAGACTTTCGACTGATGTATGACGTTGATAAAGGTGACGTAGGGGCCCGGGTGATCAGCTATCGTCCCTCCGCATCGGATGAGGGTTACTTCCTGATGCTGGCCAGCCCCCAGGTCAAGCCGATCGATGAGGCACGCCCTCCCAAGACTGTCTTGTTCGTTGTGGACCGCTCAGGAAGCATGAGCGGTAAAAAATTCGAACAGGCGCGTGCGGCGATCAAGTTTGTCCTCAACAATCTCCGTAGCGAAGATCTATTCAACATTATTGCCTACGACGGAAACATCGAATCATTCCGACCAGAACTCGAACGATACACTGACGAAACCCGACGAGCGGCGATTGGCTTTGTCGAAGGACTCTACCCCGGCGGTGGCACCAATATCGCCGGATCTCTCAAGACGGCACTGGAACAACTGAAGGATGATTCCCGACCCAGTTATATTCTCTTTCTTACGGACGGGCTCCCCACCGTCGGCACGACCAACGAAGGCCAGATTGCCGAGGCCGCCCGGCAAGCGAATCGCGTTCGTGCGCGAATCCTGACATTCGGGGTGGGTTATGACGTCAACTCACGTTTACTTGACCGCATCTCACGCGATGGCTTTGGTCTTTCGGAATACGTCAGACCCGATGAAGAAATTGAAACGCACGTCAGCACTGTCTACAGCAACATCAGCTCACCCGTTTTGACGGATGTAAAAGTCAGTTTCGAACTCGATACGCTGAAAGCAGAGGACGGCCCCCCCGTCAATCGTCTGTATCCCAAGACAAACTTCGATCTGTTCGAAGGACAGCAACTTGTGATCGCTGGTCGGTATAAGAAGCCAGGCGCGGCAAAAGTTGTGGTGAGCGGACGAGTCGGCAAACAGGAACAGCGTTTTGATTTTCCGGCCGATCTGATCGAAAAGAGCAATGATGAGTCGTACGCCTTCGTTGAGAAGATCTGGGCGATGCGGCGGATTGGCGAAATCATCGATCAACTGGACCTGGTAGGCAAAAACGATGAACTGGTCAAAGAGCTGGTGGAATTGTCGACCCGGCATGGAATTCTGACCCCGTACACCTCGTTCCTGGCGGATGAAACCGTGCGGCCTTCACTGGCAAGTGCCGATGCAGTGAACCGGACACGCAACAACCTCACCAAACTGAATGAGGCATCGGGAATGGGGGGCGTTTCACAGCGATTCGCGAAAGGGCTCTACCAGAAAGCCAGTAATGCCGAAGTCGCAACACACCCCTCAGGGGCGGGGGGCATTCCCGGACCGGTTGCCCGACCAAGCGCTCTTGGCGCGAGCGCCGGGGGAACCACGGGGTATTCTCTGAATTCCTACGTGGATATTGAATCCGATTCAATCGTCGCAACGGATTCCGTCCGTCAGATCGGTAACCGATCAGTCTACGCTCGCAAACGGCCCGGGCAACTGGACCAGATCCTGGTCACCCCCGAGACGGCCGAGGTGGACATGGAAAAGGACCGCGAAAAAATTGAAACGATCGAACGATTCAGCGAAGCCTACTTCAAACTGGTCGAGGCCAACACCCCGACAGAGAATCAAATCCTGAGTCAGCAGGCACAGGGTCAGCAATTACTGATTCAACTTCGGGGAAAGATCTATCTCGTAAAGTAGCAGTCGGGCTCATTTGACCGAGCCAATCGCTTGTTCCGCCAGGTCTCAACACAGTCCAGCAGGCGCCGCTGAACGGTCCCGGTGCTGCTGGGCTGTTACCTGCGGGAGTTCAGGGTTTCACGGTTCTCTGAAACCAGACACGCAACATCCGCCAGCGACCGCGCATGCGATGCAGAACAGACTTAGCGAGCGCTTTCACGTGGATGAGCAGAGTACGGACGGCCTGGTAGATGGCCAGGGAGTGCAGCGCTTCCTGCAAACGATGGTGGATCGCGACCAGTCCATCGTGCAGACGTCTGAACCAGGGAATCGTAAGCAGTTTCGCCTTACAGACGACGAACATCCGCGCTTCGATCGCCGTTCCGACAAGTTTCGCCGTGATGATGACGACGATGCTGGTAATCCAGTGACCGCTGGTCATCCAGTAGACTGCCACCAGTTTGAAGGGAATCAGAATGAGCAGCGGCACAAAGAAGACGACCATCGTCGCGTAGGGGGAAAGAGACTGAATCCAGGATTCGATCTTTCGCACCCACGCGAGGAGGGCAATCTGAGCTGTCAGCCATTTGAACCACTCCCATAACGACTCCTCGATCCACATCACCAGCGATGCAATCAGGATCAAAGGAGCCGTCAGGCAGCGTTTCCACAATGGCGGCCTGGGCGTCACAGGATCTCGGCTCGCAGTTTCTGCAGCAGCGTCGCTGCGGTTCCGATGTCCCGTCGCTGACGCTCACGGTCATGAGCGATTTCACGCTCAATCGTCAGCGGCCCGGTGTAGCCAATTTCCTTGAGGGTCCTGAGATATCGCTCCATACCGACATCTCCTTCACCCAGAGCGACTTCGGTTCCCCATTCTTTGCCACGCACCCCTTCGGCGGCCCACTTGGCATCTTTGCAGTGCACGCTGCGAACGAGGTGTCCTACCTTCTTCAATGCATCGATCGGATCCCCGTTGCCGTACAGAATCATGTTGGCGGGATCGAAGTTGATGAACAAATTGGAACGTTGGACGTCGTGGATGAACTCCAGCAGATGCTCGGCCGTTTCCTGCCCCGTTTCCAGGTGCAGTCGCTGACCGTTCTTCGCGACGTGATCCAGCAGGTCGCGGGTGACTTCAATCAGCCCCTTGTAGTTGGCACCGTTGCGGTCAGTGGGGACGAAACCGATGTGCATCCCGACCGCTTCGCAGCCAAGCAGCTTGGTGAAGTCAGAAATTTCTTTCATTTCTGCTGCGCGAGCGGCGCGAGTCGCTTCCGGAACAAGTCCGACTGTCGCGGTCGTCGTCGGAATGTCGGCGTAGCTTTCGCCCTCAAATCCGCCGAACACACAGGTGACAGTGATTCCGGATTCCTTGCACTGAGACAAAAACTTGTCTGCAGCCGCCTGATTCCGGGTCCCCGCGTGTGGGGAATGAACCTGCACGGTCGGAATTCCAAGTTCTTTTGCGACATCAAGATGAACGCCAAGTCCGGCGTCCACAGAGGTAAATACACCAATTGGCCAAGGAGCCATGATCAATCCCTTCACAGAGTGGTAAATCGGCGAGTTGTCGCCGATGATACGTTTCGGCTGCCCGGTCGGCCAGCGAGACGATCTGATTGTAAATTTGGGAAACTTTGTTCCTCTGACGAGAATCCACCCGTATGAAACGCCTCATTGCCCTGCTCATCATGATCTCTATCGCCGGTTGCGAACCCGAAGCCCCGCCTGCCGAGTTTCCGCCAATCCCGCAGGCCCCCGATACGATTCGAGTTGAGCCCGGCCCAACCGATCCCGATGCCCCCACGGAATTCACCACGACGGAAAGCGGACTCAAATACCGCATTCTGCGCAAGTCCGATGGACAAAAGCCGACCGCCAGTAATTCCGTACGCGTTCACTATCGAGGATCACTCGACGACGGAACGATCTTCGATTCGTCGTACGGACGGACGGGCAAGGCCATTGAATTTGCCGTGACTGGCGTGATCCCGGGCTGGACCGAGGGACTGCAGCTCATTGGTGAAGGGGGAATGATTGAACTCGAAATCCCGCCTGAGCTTGGGTATGGAAATGCCGGCTTCGGAACATCGATCCCACCCAATTCGACGCTGCACTTCATTGTCGAATTGCTGAACGTTAAAAAGTAGCGGTCGTTCATCCGAATGAAAGACCGAAACCTTCGTCCCTCTCCTTCGCGAGGTCTCAATGAACTTTCGAAACGTCCTGGCCGCGAGCCTGGTCCTGGCACTCGCTCTTTTCTCAGAAAGTCCGTCCATGCATGCCGCTCAGAAGAATCCGCTCGAACCCGGGGCCGCTGATAAAGATGCCCCGAAGGAATTCACCACCACCAAGAGCGGGCTGAAATATCGCGTGCTGCGGAAGTCCGATGGCCTCAAGCCGACTGCCCGGGACACCGTAAAGGTCCATTACAAGGGGTGGCTGGATGGCGGCAAAGTATTTGATCAGTCCTACGGTGCCGACGGCGATTCCATCGAATTTCCGCTGAGTGGCGTGATCAAGGGCTGGACTGAAGGGATGCAGCACGTTGGCGAGGGGGGGATGATCGAACTCGAAATCCCCTACGAACTTGGTTACGGCGAACGGGGTGCCCCTCCGACGATTCCCGGCAAATCAACGCTGCACTTCATCGTCGAATTGCTCGAAGTCACACCGGCGCCAAAACCAATCGAGCCAGGGGCTGTAGACAAAGACGCACCAGAAAAATTCACGACCACACCAAACGGACTGAAATATCGAATCCGCCGTAAGTCGTCGGGAACCATGCCGACCGCTGAAGACACGGTCAAAGTTCACTATCGGGGCTGGTTCGATGATGGACAGACCTTCGACAGCTCATACGAAAGAGGAACTCCGATTGAATTCCCCTTGAACGGCGTCATCAAAGGCTGGACAGAGGGAATGCAACTCGTTGGCAAAGGGGGAATGATCGAACTCGAAATCCCCTACAACCTTGCCTATGGAGAACGTGGTCGACCGGGAATTCCTCCCAAATCAACCCTGCATTTCCTGGTCGAACTACTTGAGGTGAAGTAGTTCCCGTCAGTTTTCAGTGTTCAGTGAGACGCTCCGACGGTCTGAGAGTCAGCTCGACCCGAAGCGAATCATTGAACACTGAAAACTTCTCATCTCCAGACTCGCACAAGGCACAACAGTCGCTGAAGTCGATCAGTAGGTCGGCAAGCCGTTCACTGGCACCAGCGCGGCACTGTTATAAATTGCTGCCCCCTGAACCGCTCCTGGAATCACCGTGGCGGTCTGAGTAGGAACAAAGGCGGCCTGCGTGTAACCCGGGGCAAACGCAGCCTGACTGAAGTCACTCTGGTAAAGGCTGCCAGTCTGGGGAAGGTAGCCGCCAGATGGTGAGCAACCATTGTTGCACGGAGCACACCGGTTCATGCCATACCCGGCCCCGTAGCCATACCCGCCAAGGCAGCAACATCCGACCGATGAGACGGTCAACATCAAACCTGCTATGACATGCGCGATCTTGCTGAACATAAAGTGTTCCTTTGAACCAATTTTCGAGAAGACGGGATTTGGAGAGGTGAGATGTGACCGTTGGACATTGCTGGGTACGGTGGGAGAGCCGTTCAGCTCGGATGTCGTCCGTCGGTGCGTGGCGTGATATACGCGAAGAGTGAAATTCTGGGAAAGATCATTTTTCGAAAAAATGATCGATTTCCAAAGAATTGACTCAAGAATTTCGCTTCGGCAATTTCTGCCGAATCCCATAAAAAATAGTGTTTCGCATCTACTTCGCGCGTTTGGGACGTCACGAGCCCACTGCCGCCGCAGCTGCCAGAACCCTTCGATCCAAACATTCGTACCGCAATGACAGCCCGCACCGCATTCAAGCTGGATTGCACGGAGTTCACGTCAACCGCAATTCTTCTGCGGTCGTGAAAGTTCGCTGAGCCCCGGTGGCGATAACGCGTCCCAACGATGTGGATGGCGCGTTCGCCAACGACACGAGAGGTTGCTTCAGGCAAATGGTGCTTGGGGGCAAACTCATCCACCACCCGATCAGGCTGTCACCGACTCTGCCGGGGCGAGCCAATCAGACTGCTCAGAAACCCGCGTTCGGAACAACGGCAGGGTTTCCCTGTGCAGGAGCATTCTTGTCAGCACCTGCCTTCGGGGGAACAGAAGTAAAGTTAAACGATTCCAGCATGAGCGGAATGCGTTCGTTGACCTTCTGAGCGTTCTCGATCCCTTCGGGCAGAACGACAACCAGCACGCCAATCACGCTTCCCAGCTTCTTTGAATACACCTCAAAAGTGTAGTTCGTCCCGTCAATCTCTTTCCCCTTGAAACTGCAAACATCAAAAGCCGCCTGAGCCTGATACGAGGGGGAGACTTTTGGATGCAACTGAGGGGCTTCGTCCGTGACGGGAATCTGGAGTCGATCACTGAGATACGTTTTGAGCGCATTCACGAATTCACCCGCATCGGTCGCGTGTTCACCCGCCAGTTCCCAGTAGTTGCTCAGCGCGTAGATGTACCCCTTATGATTCTCGGTGACGCCATTCCCTTTTCCCACCTGAAAAGTCGACTCCCACGCCCCGAACAGTTCGGGAAAAGTCAGATTCAGATAGTCGGGCTGACGAGGATCGATCGTCGGCTGTTCGATCGTCCCATCCTCTTTTTGAATCGGTGCGGCGGGAGGAATCAGGGTGAACTGAAGGGGAACCCGCAGTTCAATCAAATTTCCCGCCACGGTCCACTTGGGGGCCAGAGATTGCTCGATCTTATCCAGGTAAGCGTAATATTTTCTGGACTCATTGAGCCGCGCTTCGTACTCGGAATATCCGCACCCGCAACACAGTGCGAGCAGAGCAAACAGCGGCATCGTCGAACGAGCCCAACTCATATTGGCGGATTCCAGAAATTCGGTGTGCGAAGCGTACATAAGAGTCCTCAAACACCGCCATGCAATTAATCGAAGTGGATCGGTCCTTCTCCCGATAACGGCGTTTGCAAATTGTGGTCGAACGAAATCGGTCCGTCAATCATGCGATTTTCGGTCACACCTGACCGGCAGAGGCAGCGACGTTGCTGTTACTCGCCGAACAACGGCCAGGGCCTCACGCGTTCTTTTAACGGCGACTCCTCGTCCAGCTTCGAAAGAATTGAATTGGATCAAGGACAGAGGAAACGGCGTTGCTTGATCAGGCTAGTTCAGTCGTTCTGCAAGTCGATCAAACATACTGAGCCAGCTCGGGTGCGCCCCTGTTCGTTTGGCAAGAGCTTCATCAACAGTTTGTCGCAGGGTCAGTCGCGTCCCTGTCGGGATTTCTTCCAGGAAGACGGTGACGATCGTTTCACGAGGCCACTGCGGGTCCATCCCGACATCCTGCGGTTCGACCGGCTGCATGGCAGCATTCGAGACAGCCATCGTGAACTCGATTAACTCGGGCTGCTGAATCTTGCGATATTCCCCCCGGCACCAGCACTCCTTCCCGTCAGGAGTCAGAATGCAGGAGTGATACTCCCCGCCCTCACGGAAATCGAACTTGCGATAACGGATCTGACATCCGCTCGGTGCGAACCAGTGACAAAGCTGCGATTCCGATGTCCACGCCTCAAAGACCAGCTCGCGCGGCGCAGAGAACTCACGCCCGATCAACACCTGGGGCACGGCTAAATCATTTTTTTTCTGCACGGTCAGTCCCTTTCTGTTTCCTGCTCGCGTTCGCGTTTAACTGTTTCAGGTGCTCGTCGAGACGATCGAGCCCTCCGTCCCAGAATTCCCGGTACTGCTCAACCCACTGCAGCACTTCCTTAAGAGGCTCAGCCGAAAGACGACACGGACGCCATTGAGCATCGCGACCACGTTTGATGAGTCCCGTTCGCTCCAGCACTTTCAAATGCTTGGTGATCGCGGGGGGACTCATGTCGAAGGGTTGCGACAGCTCCCCGACGGACGCCTCTCCTTCTCGCAGTCGAGACAAGATCGCTCGCCGGGTCGGGTCAGCCAAAGCCGCAAAAACGGCGCTTAATGAATCCTGAGACATGATGAACTACACCACTCGGTTATTTAACCCACAGGTAAAATACAATTGAGCGAGTGATCGAACAAGTGCCCGCTCAAAGAAATCTTCCTTGGTGCCGCAAAAACCCGTTCGCGTCGCAATTTCGAGGTGAAACTTCGCAAGTTTGTCCACAGTGAAGAAACATCTCCCGCCATTTCACCCATGTCTTAACCTGTTTTCTTATAAAGCATTCTGACCCATGCGAAGCCTCTTCCAAGAGCGGCACGTGAGGAAAAACAAAAGTGGACATTGACATCCACTTCCGGCCACCATAGCATCCTGTCGAAAGTGGACTCTTTCATCCACTTTGCGCTCGGTGATTAAGTTCCAGGAAAATGACCATGAAGCATATTGACGAAGCACGACTTGAATCGGATTTGGCGTACCGATTTCAGTACCTGGCCGAATTCATGGATTTTGGCGAGGCCGAAATCGCGGCGATTCATGCCTCCGCTCCCCTGCTGGCACCGCTTGTTCCAGGACTGGTCAACGCCGTTTACGAGAAACTGTACGGTTACGATGCGACGTGGCGACATTTTGTTCCTCGGCAAACGGGTTACGAAGGGGCCGTCCCCCAGTCGATTGCCGATGTCTCGCTCGATCACGAGATGATTCGTTTTCGCAAGGAACACCTCGGACGGTATCTCGCAGCACTGGTCACCCGCCCCTATGACGGCAAGATGGTGGCCTATCTGGATATGGTCGGGAAGATGCATACGCCGAAAGCGGGTTCTCCAGAGCTGGATGTCCCGCTTGTTCAAATGAACGCGCTCATGGGCTTTGTGGCAGACGCCATGACGAGCACAATTCTGGGTCTGGGGCTGGAACGAGATGTCGAGACAAAAACTGTCCGAGCGTTTGCCAAACTCCTGTGGCTCCAGAACGACCTGATCAATCGTCATTATCAGGCCCTGCCGTCGACCACCAGCTCCCGATCAACAGAAGCGTCGAACCACAGACTCGAGGGTCTTGTCAAGGCCTGACTCGAAGAGTGTGCGTCCCATCAGAACGGGGTTCCTCAGGCGATCGCCGAGCCTGTCTGAGGAACCCCTGTGTATTATCAGGCTTGTGTTTTCTCTGGGAGATCCGTTCAGTGCGGCCGGGCTGGTCCAGGTGTGTCTCCACCCGGGCCTGAGCAGCGCCGATCGAACATCCGTCCGCTCCGTTGTCTCAGCAAATCCGGATTGCTTGTCGCCTTACGTCATCGCAGATATAGTGCCAGCGCATTCCCCCGGCTGCCATCAGTGCCGCTCAAACCGGATGTAAGGGACACTGTGGACGTTACTGTTTTATCGTCGTCAGTCGAAGGCACGGCCCATCAATTTGCAGCTTCGTACGTCGTCAACCAGCATCTGGTGATTGATGCGGGGAGCATCGGGTTTGCGGGCATCGAACGTCAACGAGCCATCAACTCCATCGTGCTGTCACACATCCATCTGGACCACGTGGCATCGTTGCCGATTCTCATCGACAACGTTTACCAGCCGGATCGAGACTGTCCGACGGTCTACGCGTCCCAGCATGTCATCGACAACCTGAAGGCCCATTTCTTCAACGACATCGTCTGGCCGGATTTGATCCGGTTGGCCTGCGATGGATCTCCCTTCATTCGATTTGTGCCCCTGGAAGACAGGTCTCCCGTGGAAATTCACGGTCTGACCGTGACCCCGATCGCGCTGGACCACGTGATTCCCACATTCGGCTTCATTGTTGACGACGGCAAGAGCGCCGTGGCATTCGTGAGTGACACAGGTCCCACAATGGCCATCTGGGAATGCGTGAAGAGCCATCCTCGCATCAAGTTGATCTTCCTCGAAGCTGCCTTCCCCAATTCCATGAGCTGGCTGGCCGACAAGGCAAAGCACCTGACTCCTGCTTCGTTCGCCATCGAATACGCGAAGGCGGGACGCGCACTTCCGGTGATCGCAGTCCACATCAAGCCTGGTTTTTACGACGAAGTCGTAGGCGAACTCCAGCAACTGGGAATCGACGGGTTGAGTATCTGCCAGCCAAACCAGTCCTACACCTGCTGACACACAGCCGGTTCGAACGGTTGGTCAGTCAGGCGGTCCGGCTTGAGACATCTTGGCGGGCATGTCATGATAGATGACCTGCTACAGCTCACTCCCTCCCAGGCTCTGGAGAAGTTTGATGTCGATTGAATCCGCATTTGCCGCGCCCGTAAATCGTCGGCAGATGGTGCAAAGACTTGGCGGGGGCTTCGGTGCGATCGGGCTGGCAAGTCTGCTGGGCCAGGCATCTGCCAAAGAGCTGGCGCCACACACGGTTCCCAAGGCAAAGCGGGTCATTCAGCTCTTCATGAACGGGGGACCGTTCGGGCCTGACTTGCTTGACCCCAAGCCCATGGCCGCAAAGTTTCAAGGTCAACGCCCATCCGAACTCGACTCGTTCAGGACCGAGCGAAAAACCGCCGGCATCATGGCTTCGCCGTATCAGTTCAAAGCTCACGGCGAGAGCGGTCTTCAGGTCAGCGAGTTACTCCCCAATTTCGCCAAGTGTATCGACGATGTCTGTGTGCTGAAATCGGTCTATACCGACAATCCGAATCATGGGCCCGCGCTGCTGCTGATGAACAACGGCACGATCGTTCCCACCCGACCCAGTATGGGTTCATGGTTCTCGTACGGGTTGGGCGTCGAGAACGAAAGCCTTCCAGGCTACGTCGTCCTCTGCCCGGGTCGCCCGGTCCGTTTCTCCATTTTGTGGACCAGTGCGTTCCTTCCCGGGGAATACCAGGGAACGTACATCAACCATTCGAACCTCGATCCTCAAAAGCTGATCCCGTACCTGCGTAACAAGCATCTCCCCGTTGACGAGCAGCAGCGGCAGCTTGAATTGATGCGGTCGCTCAACAGGCAGCACCTGGAAGAACGGGGTGGCGATCAGCAACTCGATTCGCGGATCACCGCCATGGAAACCGCATTCCGGATGCAGTTCGCCGCCACCGAGGCATTCGACCTGAATCGCGAACCGCAGCACATCCGGGAAGAGTATGGGTCAACCCACTTCGCCAACGGATGCCTGCTGGCCCGCCGGCTTGCCGAACGGGGGGTACGCTTTACTCAGGTCTACTACGGAGATGGTCAGCCCTGGGATACTCACAACGACCACAATAATCAGGTGAAGAACCTGTGTAAGGACATCGACCAGCCCATCGCAGCACTGCTCCAGGATTTGAAGCGGCGAGGGATGCTGGAGGAAACTCTGGTCATCTGGGGCGGTGAATTCGGACGAACACCGACAACCGAAAACGGCGACGGCCGGGACCATAACCATTATGGTTTCACGATGTGGATGGCGGGCGGAGGCATCAAGGGGGGCATGACCTACGGAGAAACGGACGACTTCGGTTTCCAGGCCGTCCACAACCGGGTCCACATCCATGATCTCCACGCGACGATCCTGCACCAGTTGGGACTGAATCACGAACGGCTGACCTATCGGTATGCCGGACGCGATTTCCGGTTAACGGACGTCGCAGGTCGGGTCATCCAGGAAATTCAGGCCTGAGCAATCCCGGATCAGTAAGCGCACTTCAATCGGTGAACGGAAGCCACGTGTCACATCGAGGCGGGGATAGCATCCATGCGATTTACTCATGTGATCGTCACGGCGATCCTTGCACTGTTGATCACCCCTGTTGTGTCCGCTGAAGACGCCCGGCGCGATTTCTTTGAAAACAAAATCCGCCCGGCCCTCGTTACCTACTGCTACGAATGCCACTCCGCTGACTCAAAAATTGTCGCGGGAGAGTTTCTTCTTGATAGTCGTGAAGGAGTTCATCAAGGGGGCGAATCTGGGCCTGCGATTAAAGCAGGAGATCCGGATGAAAGCCTGCTGATTAAGGCCATTCGCTACACCGACGAATCAGTCAGGATGCCTCCCAAAGGGAAGCTCCCTGCGGCAGTGATTGCAGACTTTGAAGAATGGGTGAAACAGGGTGCCTATGATCCACGGGATCGCCCCGCCGCGCGAGCGGAAACGGCTTCATGGGATGAGGTCATGAGGGAGCGAAGCGACTGGTGGAGTCTCCGTCCCGTCGCTCGCCATACTGTTCCGCCGCTGCCAAATATCGATGACGCGGCTTCCGTCGCCGATCGATTCGTCCGTCAGAAGCTCGCCGAACAGGGACTTGAATCCGCCGCTCCTGCCGATCCCAGAACGTTCATCCGTCGCCTGAGTCTGGTGCTGACCGGCCTGCATCCCACGGTTGAGCAAATTGACCAGTTCGTCGCCGCATGTCGCCACTCGCCATTAACGAATCCTCTGCCCGCGGAAGCGGTTGAAGCTCTCGTAGATTCCCTGTTGCAATCACCCCATTTTGGTGAGCACTGGGCGCGGCATTGGATGGATGTGGTTCGATTTTCAGAGACACACGGCAACGAATGGAATTATGAAGTTCACCATGCCTGGCGGTACCGCGATTATCTGATTCGGGCATTCAATGACGATGTTCCTTATGACCAGTTCATCCGCGAGCATATCGCGGGAGACCTGCTGACCGAACCGCGCTGGAACCAGACCGAGCAATTCAACGAGTCGGTGATTGCAACCGGTTTCTTTCGCTTTGGTGAAGTCAATCACGATGACTGCATCACACTTCGTTCGATTGGCTATGACCTGGCTGACAACCAGATCGACACTTTGACCAAGGCATTTCAAGCGACTACGGTCGCGTGTGCCCGCTGCCATCATCACAAACTGGATGCCATTTCGACGAATGATTACTACGCGTTGCTCGCCGTTCTTCGCAGTTCGAGAAATGTCAGCCATTCCATCGATTCGCCCCAGGTGAATGCGAAGCAGAAGCAGCGGTTGATTGAATTGAAATCCTTGCTCCGACAGGAACTCGGGGCTCTCTGGCAACAGGAAGCGAGCCACTTTGCCCGGTACCTGTTGGCCGCACAGGCGACCCGTTCCAACCAGCCTGATGCCGCCGAACTCGGTAATGGCCTGTCTCCGGAACGCCTCGCCAAGTGGGTCGCCGTGCTCTCGGCGGAAAAACTTCCTCTGGAGGAACCGTTCGAGGTCTGGCGCCGAACCGCCGCTCCGACGATGCCCGCCTCTCCAGAGCAACTTTCGGTGGCAACCACACCTGATGAGATCGCGAGAAGGATCACCGAGACATGGCAAGCGCTGGGTCGGGAAATAGAACAGGAACAACGCGCCCGCTCGGAATTCAACCAGCAGCAGTTCAGCCCCTTCGGCGTATTTTCTAATGATGAGGCCGGGGAGTGGAGCTTTGGTGGTCAGTCCATGAATGGCCCCGTCTCACAGGATGGCGAATTCGTAGTGCAGCTTGACGGCGAGTCGGTCATCCGATCGATCCTGCCAGCAGGTCGCTATACGCATTCACTTTCGT
Source organism: Schlesneria sphaerica (assembly GCF_044336245.1). NCBI lineage: Bacteria > Pseudomonadati > Planctomycetota > Planctomycetia > Planctomycetales > Planctomycetaceae > Schlesneria > Schlesneria sphaerica. Next base: position 959,206 of record NZ_CP172346.1, read on the forward strand.
CCAAACTCAACGGGACGCTTCGATCCCCGGTCGTCCCCTCCGGCAAGAAATTCATCAGCTTTCAGGTACTGGGCGAACGCAGCAGCGCCGTCCGTCTGGTCTCAAACCACTGCCAGTTGAATTACGCCAACTATCGAGCGCTCACGTCGCCCCAGTTTCAGTGGGTCACGTTCTCGCCTCCAGAAGATCGCGAAGTTCTGCGAACGTACGCGGAACTTATGACAATGTTTGATAACCCCAAGTTTCCTGACCAGCTTTCGGCACTCGGAGGCGACAATGCCAATTACAGGCTCCCCTGGGAGCAGGCGGCGGAAAACCCCCGCTCCTATTTCGGCGTAACTCAAGTGGTGCTGCACGACAGCCCCGAAACGCCCAAGCCCGGCCTGACCCATTTGCAGTCACTCTTCCAGAGTGATGAGACTCCCGCTTCCGAAAGCTCCAGTGCTATCGAAACCGCTCCGTCGGACGTCACTTTCTCTCTGTCCCAGCTCGCAGATCGCTATGCGGCTCGAATGCAATCCGCCATAGCGGCCTGGACCAGCGACACCGCCTCGGAAGATGACGTACGCTGGCTGGAAGTTCTGCTCAATCGTGAGCTGATCAGTAATAACGGCGCGCTGTCGCCTGGTATCGAATCTGCCGTCCAGGAGTATCGACAGGTCGAAGCAAGTCTCGCCGTCCCCCGAGTTGCAGTGGGCATTGCAGACGGTGGCCCCGGCATCGACCAACCGGTTTTCATTCGTGGTGACAGTCATCGTCCGGGCGAGACCGTTCCCCGTCGGTATCTGGAAGTCCTTGCGATGGATCGTTCGTTGGGCGGCGAGTCGACGAGCACATCAGGTTCTGAAACAAGACCTGCACCGAAGGCATTCAGATCGGCGGGAAGCGGTCGGCTGGAACTGGCGGAACAAATTGCGAGCGCCACCAATCCGCTGACAGCCCGAGTGATGGTCAATCGTGTCTGGCACCATCTGTTCGGTACCGGAATTGTCAGAACAGTTGATGACTTTGGGCACGTCGGCGAACCTCCCTCACATCCTGAGTTGCTCGATGAGCTTGCAGTCCAGTTCGTGGAACAGGGCTGGTCTGTGAAAAAACTGATTCGGTCGCTGGTACTGTCCCAGACCTTCCAGCAGTCGAACCACCCGTCGGCAATAGCGCGCGAAGTGGATCCACAGAATCGATTACTGCAGCATTACCCCGCTCGCAGAATGCCGGCCGAATCGGTTCGAGACGCGTTCCTGAACGCGTCGGGACGGCTCGACAGAACTCTCTACGGCCCCAGTGTGCAGCCATTTCGCGCGAAGGAATATGCAGATCGGCGACTGTTCCCCGGCCCGCTCGACGGTCTCGGGCGCCGCAGTCTTTACATCAAGAACAATTTGATGGAGGGACCCAAGTTCCTCGAGACCTTCAACTTTCCGGGGGGAAAGGTCACTCAGGGACGACGAGATATCACCAATGTCCCAGCTCAGGCTCTGGCGCTGCTGAACGATCCTTTCGTGATACAACAGTCCGAATTCTGGGCGAACCGTCTACTGGCGAACGGCGAAGACACGATCTCGTCACGCCTTGAGATGATGTTTCAGACCGCACTGGGGCGACGACCGGATGCAGCAGAATTGAGCCGCTTTGAAGAAACGGTGGCTGATCTCGCGCAGCTTTACCAGGTTTCCCCGGAAAAAATTCTCACGAGCCAGGAAATCTGGAAGGACGTTGCTCATTCGCTCTTCAACCTGAATGAAATGATCTATATTCCGTGATGGCCAATTCGGAATTCTGTCACCGGGGCGGGGTGTGGTTCTCGAGCACGTCGAAACTCAAGACTCGTGCGACCCACCGATGAGGCCCCGGATTCCCTCGGGTCTTTCCCCGCACCCGCTGCGACGCGGGGTTTGCGCCCGCAGATAGATCAGACGCGATTTCACCAGGAAGAAACTTTCTTATGTCGGATAACTCCTCGTTTGCAGCCAGATTACCCCCTCAGAATCTTTCGGCAGAACGAAGCTTGCTGGGGTGCCTCTTGCTCGAAAACTCTGCCATGGACGAAGTGGCAGACGTATTGCGTGCAGAACACTTTTACAGCGACATTCACCAGTTGCTCTATGCCACCATCAGCAAGATGCGCGAAGATGCACGAGCCATCGACGTCATCACGTTGGCCGATGAACTTGCCGAACGAAACAAGCTCGCTGACATCGGTGGTGCCCCGTATCTGCTCGAAATTCTCGAAACCGTTCCGCACGCGGCGCACGTGAAATACTACGCAGAGATCGTCCGCGACAAATGGATCCAGCGAAGCCTGACCAACGTCTGTACCGAAGTGCTGCGTGAATGCTATGAGGGGAGCGACGAGACCGCCGATGTGCTGAAACGGGCTGAGCAGGGTATCTTCGGAATCTTCGAACAGCAGGAAACGGCGTCTAAAATCGGCATGGACGACATCATGCACGAGACGCTGGACCGCATTAATTCCCGACTGGGAAAAGATGGCAGCATCAGCGGACTGTCGACCGGCTTCGCAGATCTCGATCGCCAGACCAACGGTTTCCAGGCGGCAGAACTGGTCATCATCGCAGCTCGTCCATCCATGGGTAAGACGGCGTTCGTCTGTAACATCGCCGAGTGGGTGGCGGGGGCCGGTGAAACCGCAGCACTGATCTTCAGTCTTGAACAGTCCAAACTGGAACTGGCAGAACGTTTTCTCTGTATTCGAGCCAAACTCGACGGTCACCGTTTGCGAAAAGGGCAACTCGAACCGGCAGAGCGTCACGCGCTGCTTGAGGCTTCGTCAGAACTGAGCCGCCTGCCGCTGTTCATCGACGACGCCCCCGGCCGTACGGTAGCGCAGATCAGTGCGATCTGCCGACGCCTGAAGCGCCGCAATAATCTGGGACTCGTCATCATCGATTATTTGCAGTTGATCGAACCCGAAGACAAGCGGACCAACCGCGAACAGCAGATTGCCCAGATCACCCGTCGTCTGAAGGGGATCGCCAAGGAGAACAGTCTGCCGGTCATCGCACTGTCCCAGCTCAACCGTGGTGTCGAATTGCGAGAAGACAAACGTCCTCGTCTGGCCGACTTGCGAGAGAGCGGTGCCATCGAACAGGACGCCGATATCGTGATGTTCCTTCATCGCCCCGATGCGTATAACCCTGAAGATCGTCCCGGCCTCGCAGAAATCGTGGTCGCCAAACACCGATCCGGTCCGACCGGCGTCGTGAATCTCCAGTGGCGTCGCGAATCAATGCGGTTCGATAACTACGAAGGGGGAATCGACCAGGCGATCGCAGATAGCTTCTAACACGTGCTTATCTAACGTGTACTCATCTGTGCTGCCGTGCCGTCAGATTGCCTGACTGATTGATTAGAAAACTCCTCGCCCCTGCAGTTGGGTGCGAGGAGTTTTTGTTTTGAGGCGGAGCTTCTACTGTCCTCGTATTGCCATCTCGGCCTACTCCTACTAAGTCGGGCCAGGTCGCACGGCATCCGATCGCCGAGGGCTCTCGGACCACTTTAAGCCGGAAACGGAATATAAGCTGCAGGACGTTTTCGCGAAAAAATCTATTCGCATTCTGAATTTCACTTCGTTACGGTGATTGAGTGAACTGCACGGTGTGAGTCGAGATCGACGACACGGATACGGAAGCGAGAGCAATGCCTCAGATCTTCCATCGCAGCATGAACACCTTTTCCAAGGTGACAATCTTCGGAGGATTGTTGCTCTGCGTGGCGATTGCCTTCGCTTGGGATCAGTTCAACCGATCGGCTTATGTCACCGAAGCGGATGTCGTGCGAGACCAGCCGATTCCCTTCAGCCACGATCATCACGTCAGCGGACTCGGTATTGACTGCCGGTACTGTCACACCACCGTCGAAACGTCTGCATCTGCAGGCGTGCCGGCCACCGAGGTCTGTATGAGCTGTCACTCCCAGATCTGGAAAGACAGTCCCATGCTCGCACCCGTGCGCGAAAGCTTCCGTACGGGTCAACCAATTGAATGGACCCGTGTGCACGACGTGCCTGACTTTGTTTACTTCAATCATAGTATTCATGTCGCCAAAGGTATCGGATGTGAAAGCTGCCATGGCCGCGTAGACCGCATGCCTCTCATGCGCAGGGCACACACTTTGCAGATGGGCTGGTGCCTCGATTGCCACCGGCAGCCCGAGAAATTCATTCGCGACCCGTCAAAAATCTATCAATTCGGGAGCGTGGCCGAGACCTCACCGGACGAGGTCACTCAGTTGATGCACAGCTTCAAAATCGACGCTCACCAACTTCTCGATTGTGGGACATGTCACCGATGAAAGACTCAGGTCATGTTCGCTCGCAGAGTGCTCCTGCGGATTCCGATCCGCAGAACAACGTTCGCTCTCTTGACCTGGATGACCTGCTCAATCGTCTGGAAACCACAGACCCTCCTCCCCTCTGGCGAGGCCTTGAAGAACTGGCAGAGTCTCCCGAGTTCTTTGATTACCTGCATCGCGAATTTCCTCGTCAGGCGAGCGAATGGACGGATGAGTCGAGTCGGCGAGATTTCCTCCGGCTGGCGGCCGCCTCGCTCGGACTGGCGGGTGTCGGGTTGAGTGGCTGCGTCAGACAACCGGCAGAAAAAATTGTCCCCTACGTCCGGCAGCCCGAGGACATGATTCCCGGCAAACCTCAGTACTTTGCGACCTGTATGACGCGGGGCGGGTATGCAACGGGTCTCCTGGTCGAAAGTCATTTGGGCCGCCCTACCAAAATCGAAGGCAACCCCGATCATCCTGCCAGTCTGGGGGGAACCGACGTCTTTGCCCAGGCGTCAATCCTCTCACTTTATGACCCGGATCGTTCCCAGACCTTAATGAAGGCGGGCCGGATCAGTACGTGGAGCGAATTTCTCTCGAAACTGACTTTAGAACTGAATAGTCTCCGTCCCGCTGGGGGCAAAGGACTTGTGATCCTTACGGAAGCAACGACTTCGCCCACACTGCTGGACCAGTTGAGATCGCTGCGCGAGGATCTGCCTGAACTGACGTGGATTCAGTACTCTCCGGTCAGCCGAGGAAATGTTCGTGCGGGTGCCATCGCCGCGTTCCGTCAACCGGTCGATGTCGTTTATCAGTTTGACCGGGCGAAAACCATACTTTCGCTCGACGCCGACTTCCTGACCAGCATGCCCGGAAGTCTGCGTTATACACGCGACTTCATCGATCGGCGCCGTGCGGGCGCGGCCGATCCCCATGCGGTAACGATGAACCGACTCTACACCGTCGAATCGACGCCGAGTCTCACGGGAGCCCAGGCCGATCATCGACTGGCCCTGCGCGCTTTTGAAATCGAAACGGTGGCTCGCATCCTGGCCCAGCAGCTGGGGATCGAAGTTGCGACACCTGTCGAAGTTCTCCCCCCTGCAGTCCCTGCCAAGTGGCTGGAAGCACTCCTCTCTGACCTGCAGGAGGAACCGGGTGCCAGCCTGGTAATTCCCGGCGACGGCCAACCCGCTGCAGTTCATGCGCTCGCCCATGCAATCAATCGCCAGCTCGGCAATGTCGGCAAGACGGTCCGCTATATCCCCGCTCTCGGAGGTGAGACGGGTGACCAAATCGATTCTCTGCGTGAGCTCGTGACGAAAATAAGTCAGGGCAACGTAAAAATGCTCATCGTGATCGGTGGTAATCCAGTTTATAACACTCCCGGGGAACTGAACTTCGCGGAAGCCTACCGCAAAGTTCCTTTCCGCGTGCACCTCGCTCCCGAGTACGACGAAACGTCATACGAGTCTCACTGGCACATTCCACGATCGCATACCCTCGAAGCATGGAGCGACGCCTGTGCCTGTGACGGAACGTGTTCGATCCAGCAACCGCTTATCGCTCCCCTTTACGAGACAAGCGATGAGCACCAGTTGATCGCAGTGCTGGCGGGTCGAGCCGAACTGACCGCTTACGAAATTGTCCGTAACTACTGGAAGCGGCAATGGGGTCGTGACGATTTTGAAGATCGATGGCGCCGTGCGGTCCACGACGGTGTAATCGCGTCTTCGAGCGCAGAGGATATCCGTCCCGAATGGAAGTTCGTGGACAAGGTCACTCCCACCCGCGCAACCACAACCGCCCGTGACGCAGCAACCGTGGGTCTTGAAGTCACATTTGTACCCGACCCCACAATCTGGGACGGGAGTTTTGCAAATAACGGCTGGCTGCAGGAACTTCCCAAGCCGATCACGAAATTGACGTGGGACAATGCCGCCTTGATCAGCCCACGAACGGCCCGTCGATTGGGGGTTGAGAACGCCGAACTCGTCGATCTGACAATCGGGGAGAAATCGATTCGTGTTCCCGTGCTGATCGTTCCCGGCCAACCGGACGATTCACTGTCTCTCTCTCTCGGCTATGGAAGGACCCGGTCGGGACGCATTGGAAACGGCGCGGGCTTCAACGCTTACCCGATTCGGCCAGCGACGAGCGACTGGTTTACAACCGGGGGACAACTGAAGAAGACGGGGCGACTGTACGACTTATCCATCACCCAGTCGCATCACAGCATGGAAGGACGGGATCTGGTCCAGATTCAAACGCTTCCCGGGTACGCAGAGAACCCCGATTTCATCTCACCTGAGATGCGTCATCCTCATGAACTCCCCTCTCTGTACCCCGAGTCTCCCGAATCACCCAACGCCTGGGGGATGGTGATTGATCAGACAGCCTGCGTCGGCTGCAATGCTTGCGTCGTCGCCTGTCAGGCGGAAAACAACATCCCGATTGTCGGCAAGAAACAGGTGCGAATGGGTCGGGAGATGCACTGGCTGCGGATCGACCGTTACTACCGTGGGCAGATCGCGGACCCTGAAACCTATTTTCAGCCCATGATGTGCGTCCACTGCGAGAAAGCCCCCTGCGAACTCGTCTGTCCCGTCGCCGCGACCGTGCATAGTCACGACGGACTCAACCAGATGATCTATAACCGTTGCGTGGGGACTCGCTACTGCTCGAACAACTGCCCCTACAAAGTTCGCAGATTTAATTTCCTCGACTACGATGCCGAGATTCATTACGACGCGACACACGCACCGTCTCTGAAGCTCATGCGAAATCCTGACGTCACGGTTCGCAGTCGCGGAGTCATGGAAAAGTGCACGTACTGCACTCAACGGATCAGTCACGCGAGGATCGAAGCCCGTAAGCAGAGCCGGGACGTGATCGATGGTGAAATTGTGACAGCCTGCCAGCAGGCATGTCCCGCGCAAGCCATTACATTTGGCGATCTGAACGATCCCGCCAGTGCTGTGACGCAGCTCAAAAAATCCCCACTGAATTACTCACTGCTGGCGGAACTCAACACGCGTCCTCGCACCACGCATCTGGCTCGGCTACGTAACCCGCATCCGCGTCTGGCGGGGCTGGCTACTGAAGACACTCCGCCTTGGGACGGCCGTTCCTCAACACAACAGGAGGAAAAATGAGTCGTCGCAAACGTGGCCGTCACCGCACCCACCCGGGGCTCGACGCTTCTGCTTCCATGGCAGAAGTGCCAGCCCCCGTCGACGAAACTCCCGTCCTCGAGCCGGGCCATACGTATGCATCCGTCACTGACCAGATCAGTTCCATCGTCTTGACCCGGAAGACATCGCGTGGCTGGGTTCTCGGCTTCGCTCTCTCATTCACCTTGATGATGGCCTTGCTCTACGCCACGGCATACTTGCTTGCCCGGGGAATCGGGATCTGGGGAACGAACATTCCCGTCGGCTGGGCCTTCCCGATCGTGAACTTCGTCTGGTGGATCGGGATCGGCCATGCTGGAACTCTGATTTCGGCCGTCCTCCTCCTGCTGCACCAGGAATGGCGAACGAGCATCAATCGATTTGCTGAGGCAATGACGTTGTTCGCGGTGTCGTGTGCAGGTCTGTTTCCTCTACTTCACATGGGGCGACCGTGGGTCTTCTACTGGATGCTCCCCTATCCGAACACGATGGATCTGTGGCCAAACTTCCGCAGCCCGCTGGTGTGGGACGTCTTCGCTGTAATGACCTACTTCACCGTATCGCTGCTCTTCTGGTACATGGGCCTGATTCCCGACCTCGCGACCCTGCGGGATCGAACCCACAATCGGTTCGGTCAGATTGTCTACGGGATCATGGCTCTCGGCTGGCGCGGTTCGGCCAAGCACTGGCAGCGATATGAAGTGGCCTATCTGCTCATGGCGGCCTTGGCGACGCCGCTGGTGGTCTCGGTCCACAGTATCGTAGGGATGGACTTCGCGGCGGCGATCGTGCCGGGGTGGCACACCACCTTCTCCTCACCGTTCTTCGTCGCCGGGGCGATCTTCTCGGGCTTCGCAATGGTGATGACGCTGATGATTCCCCTGCGATCAATTTACTCGCTTCAGGACTTCGTCACGCTCCGTCATCTGGAAAACATGGCAAAGGTGATTCTCGCGACCGGCTGCATGATGTTCTATGGGTATGCGGCCGAGATCTTCTTTGAATACTACAGTGGAAACGAATTCGAACGGTATCTCGCAATCAATCGCCTGCTCGGCCCCTATGGTTGGAGTTACTGGGGTTTGATCGCCTGCAACGTTCTGGCCCCGCAGTTGTTCTGGTCCCGCAAACTGCGACGCAGCATCCCCGTGCTGTTTGTGGTATCCCTGCTGGTCAATGTGGGAATGTGGCTGGAACGCTTCATTATCGTGGTCGTCAGCCTGCATCGTGACTTTCTTCCCTCGGCCTGGCGGATGTACTACCCGACCGTCTGGGATTACACCCACTTCATCGGCTCCATTGGACTATTCTTTACACTCCTGTTCCTCTTCGTTCGCCTGCTGCCCGTCATCTCCATTTTTGAATTGAGAACACTGGTCCACGAATCAAGCGAGGAGACGTAACCATGGCGATCCCCTCGCAACCAGAAAAAATCTACGGCTTGCTGGCGGAATTCGATCATCCTGAAGAGATCATCCACGCAGCGCAGAAGGCGTACGACACCGGCTATCGGTCAATGAACGGTTATACCCCGTTTCCCGTCGAGGGGCTTTCCGAAGCACTCGGACAAAAGCCAACGCGTTTGCCGTTCCTGGTGCTGCTGGGGGGACTGATCGGCGGGAGTGCAGCGTACTACATGCTGTACTACTCGTCCGTGATCAGTTACCCGCTCGACGTCGGAGGGCGTCCGCTGCACAGCTGGCCCGCATTTATTCCGATTACATTCGAAATGACCGTGCTGGGTGCGGCCTTCGCGACGTTCTTCGGGATGCTGGCGCTGAATGGTTTGCCTCATCCCAACCACCCTCTGTTTGAGGTCCCCGAGTTCAGCCTCGCCTCGCGTGATCGCTTCTTCCTCTGTATCCAGGCAAAGGACCCTCTATTCCGACTCGATGAAACACGTCGATTTCTGGAGCAGTTAACATCCCGCGTGCATGAGGTGCAGCCATGAAGATCAGACGATCGACGCTGGTGCACGGCTGCAGGATTTTCTCGGCCAATCCGCTTAGGCTTCCGGATCGGCGAACCCATCTGTTGATCTGGGGACTGGTGCTAGGGGCGACGCTGGGCTGTGACCGTCTCGATATGTATGACCAGCCGCGCTACGAACCGCTGGAACAGAGTCATTTTTTCAGGGATGGCTTGTCTGCGCGCCCGCCTGTCGAAGGGACAATTGCCCGGGGGAATCTACGCGAGGATCAGCCCTTTTACACCGGAAAGCAGGGAGACGGACTCGCCGTCCGAATTCCTGAAGCGGCGTTTCAGGCACTGTACGATCGGAATCCGGCCAGGTTTGGCAGCCCGTTTGACTCGATCGAACCCGCAGAGCTTCGACTTCAGTTGATGATCCGGGGCAAAGACCGCTTCGAAATCTTTTGCTCGGTCTGCCACGGTCAATCAGGCGAAGGGGATGGGATCATCGTGCGACGGGGGTTCCGCAAACCACCTTCTTTCCACACTGACCGACTCCGTGAAGTTCCGAACGGCCACTTCTTCGATGTGATCACACACGGATTCGGTGCCATGTCGAGTTACGCAAGTCGGATCGACGCCGCAGACCGATGGGCGATCGTCGCGTATTTGCGGGCACTTCAAAGGAGTCAGCATTCACAGGTTGAAGACCTTCCGGAACAAGTCCGGAAGGAACTCTCAGCCACAGAACTGAGCAACCAAATCCAGGTCCCTCAGGAGGAGCCACAGGAATGAAGGCTCCACGTGAGTTCATGCCGGTTGTCCATCGTCTCAGAACCTGGGGACTGATGATGGGTGGGCTGGGCCTGCTCGGATCCATACTCGCGTACTTCTACGACCGAGAACACTTTTATCCGTCATACCTGACAGCCTTCCTCTATTGGCTGGGTTTGGCACTTGGGTCACTCTCCATCGCCATGATCCACGGTTTATCGGGGGGTGGCTGGGGTCGAACCATACGTCGCAGTCTGGAGGCAGGATACGACACCGTTCCGTTGTTCCTGATCTTCTTCGTCCCCATCTGGCTGGATGTGACTGGAATCTATCCCTGGACAAATCCGGACTATGTGCATCATCACGAGGTCCTGATGCGAAAGTCCGCCTATCTGACCGTCACCGGATTCCAGATTCGAGCACTGATTTATTTCGCGGTCTGGATCGCCATCACCCTGTTCCTGAATCGCTGGTCACCCAATGAAGAGCGCGATCCCGACTCCGAACGGGCACGGTGGCTGCAAACCGCCAGCGGCGTGGGGTTCATTGCCTTCGGGTTTACCTTCACACTGGCATGCGTTGACTGGTCGATGTCATTGGAACCTCTTTGGTATTCGACGATGTACGCTCTCATTCAGGTGGCTGGTCAGGGAGTCGCGGCACTCGCCTTCGCGGTTCTGGTCATCACGTCGCTTCAGTCGTACTATCCCTGGTCCCGGCTCGTCACAACGTCGCGTCTGAATGATCTGGGCAATTTGTTGCTCGCCTCGACGATGTTCTGGGCGTATTGCTCGTTCTTTCAGTACCTCGTCATCTGGTCGGGGAACCTGCCCGAAGAAAATTTCTGGTACGTCCATCGACTGAGTGGCGGATGGCAGCACCTGGCGATCTCCCTGGTCCTGCTGCATTTCGTCGTCCCTTTTTTCTTGCTGCTGTCTCGCACAATCAAACGGGACAGAAAGTACCTGCGCGGGATAGCCGGCCTGCTGCTGTTGATGCGGTACGTGGATCTCTACTGGACCGTGGCGCCCGGGTTTCAGCAGGACGAGGCTGGTTATCGCGGTCTCCGGGTTGACTGGACTTCCGTCGTCACCTGGATGGCGCTCGGAGGGATCTGGCTGACTCTCTTTTCCTGGCGACTCGTCGAGCGGACTTCGCGGCCAATCTATGACCCGTTACTGGAAGGAGAGTCTCCATGACGCAACCCGCCCACGACTCTCACGTAGACTCCCATCCCGATCCGGGCCACGAGACGTCTGACGTTCGCCCCAGCCTGATTGGCCGCTTCGGCGCGGGACTTGTCGCCATGGTCGCGCTGGTCATGCCGTTACTGGGCTGGATGTATTCCACCATGGAATCCCGAATTCAGCGCAACCGACAGGAAGTCAGCGCACTCACCCCGGATGTCACGTATTCCGGACCGCAGCTCCAGCCCCAACCCTCCGTCGAACTAAGGGACTTGAAAAATGCTGAGCTGAAACATCTGACGAGTTACGGATGGATCGACCGGGAAAAGGGGGTGGTTCACGTTCCGGTGGAGGCAGCGATCAAGCTTCTTGCCACACAGGGTTTGCCCGAACCTGAAGGGCCCGCTCGCCCGACCGCCAAGGAGGAACCCCGGCCATGAAACACCCGCAAAACCCTGTTTGGAGCAAGACATTCGGCACCTGCGCTGTGTGGGTTCTGGGCATCGCGCTTTGTGATCTGATCCTGTGCTCATCCGCACTGGCTCAAAGATTCGCAACGGGAGGCCCCTACAATTCGCCTGCCGGTCGAAGTCCCTCCACCGAGTTACTGCGCGATGTGGGAATTGAACAGCGATTGAACGCCCAATTGCCACTGGACGGAATCGTCGTCGACGAACATGGATCGAAAGTCCAACTCGACGCATTCTTCCGCGAGAAACCTGTCGTCCTCGCACTGGTGCAATACCGCTGTCCCATGCTGTGCACCCAGGTGCTGAATGGCTTTTTCAAGGTGAGCCACGCGATCCCGCTGAAGATCGGCGTGGATTATGATTTTATCGCGGTCAGCTTTGATCCGCGGGAAGGAAGCGAACTGGCAGCCGAGAAGAAACGCCAGTACGTCCGAATGACACGCCAGTCAGAGGCAGAAGCAGGAATCCATTTTCTGACAGCCGACCAGGCGCTGATCGATCGACTCACCGATACCGTCGGGTTTCACTACCGCTACGTCGAAGAGACGGACCAGTTCGCCCACGCCAGCGGGGTGATGATCGTCACGCCGGACGGACGGGTTTCGCGCTACTTTTACGGAATTGAATACTCTCCCCACGACCTTCGGCTGGGACTGGTTGAAAGCTCGAATGGAGCGATCGGGTCACCGGTCGAACAGTTTCTGCTCCTGTGTTACCACTACGATCCACTGACGGGAAAGTATGGTCTGGCCATCGCGGGCCTGCTGCGCTGGGCCGGTATTCTCACCGCACTCGTTCTTGGGACTTATTTGTACCGCATGTATCGACGTGAGTGTGCTCGTTCCCGGTTGGTCCAGGGAGATTCCGACCTGGCCTTGCCGCTCAAGACTCCCGAACTCGATCCTCACCTACGGGAGCAGCAATGATCGACGACGGATTCCGATTAATGCCAGAGCAAGCCTCGACACTCGCGCCGAGCGTGGACCTGCTCTACTACTTCCTGTTGAGCGTATCGACCTTCTTCACGGTCCTGATCGCCGTTTTGATCGTCTACTTCTCCATCAAATATCGACGGGGAAACCAGCAGGTTGATCGATCGAAGGGGGAAGACCATTCGTTATGGCTCGAGATTCTCTGGATGGTGGTTCCGCTGCTTATCTCCATGGCCATCTTTGCCTGGGGAGCATCTTTGTATTATTCCGAATACCGTCCCCCGGATGATGCCATAGAGATTCGCGGCGTCGGAAAGCAGTGGATGTGGAAGTTCCAGCATCCGAGCGGACAGCGCGAGATCAACGACCTGCACGTTCCGCTGGGATACCCGGTCAAACTGACGTTGATCTCCGAAGACGTCATTCACAGTTTTTTTGTCCCCGCCTTTCGTACGAAACGGGATGTCGTGCCAGGCCGATACGCCAACTGCTGGTTTGAGGCGACACGCACGGGGACGTTTCACTTGTTCTGTGCAGAATACTGTGGCACGAATCACTCGCGCATGATCGGACGCGTCATCGTGATGGAGCCGGCCGAGTACGAACGATGGCTTGCCAATTCGAACATGCAGGAATCACCCCTCGCGGCCGGTAAACGGCTCTATGAGGAATTTCGATGTGTGACATGTCATCGTCCGGAGGGGGCGACCGGCCGCTGCCCCCCTCTGGAAGGCCTTTTCGGACGCGACGTCAAACTTGTTGATGGCAGCAGCGTGCCCGCGGACGAAACCTATTTGCGCGAGTCGATCCTCAGGCCGGCCGCTAAAGTTGTTGCCGGATTCGAACCGTTGATGCCCAGTTATGAGGGGCAGATTAGCGAAGAGCAACTTATCTATTTGATCACTTACATCAGATCGCTGGCAAAACCATGACAGCCGCACTCGATCGTCCGACATCCGTTTCTCCCGAGTCAGTTTCGTTGCCGAAACGGCACTATCTGAACTCCGGGTACACCGTCCGCTCATGGCTTTTCACGACGGACCACAAGCGGATCGCCCTGCTCTATCTGGTGTCGATCACGGCCTTCTTCGTGCTTGGCGGGATTGCCGCGACACTGGTCCGCCTGGACCTGATGACCCCGCAGGCGGACCTGGTTCGGTCCGAGACCTACAACAAGCTGTTCACCGCGCACGGTGTCATCATGATCTTCTTTTTCCTGGTCCCGTCGATTCCGGCGGTCATGGGAAACTTTCTCGTCCCCCTGATGCTCGGGGCGCGCGATCTGGCGTTTCCTCGCCTGAACCTGCTGAGTTGGTACGTCTACATGGTGGGAGGAGTATTCACGCTGTATGCCCTGCTGGCGGGGGGCGTGGATACCGGCTGGACGTTCTATGCTCCTTACAGCAGTACCTACAGCAATACCTACGTCATGGCGACCGCCGTGGGGATCTTCATCACCGGATTTTCATCGATTCTGACGGGCCTGAACTTCATCGTCACCATCCACAAGATGCGTGCTCCGGGACAGGTCTGGTTTCGCCTGCCCCTCTTCATCTGGTCCATCTACGCCACCAGCATCATCATGGTGCTGGGCACCCCGGTACTGGCGATCACTCTGGTTCTGGTAGGACTGGAACGACTGCTGGGACTGGGCATCTTTGATCCCCGGTTGGGTGGTGACCCGATCCTCTTTCAGCATCTGTTCTGGTTCTATTCGCATCCGGCCGTCTACATCATGATTCTGCCCAGCATGGGGGTCGTCAGCGAAATCATTCCCTGCTTTTGTCGCAAAAGACCTTTCGGATACGAGTTTATTGGCTTTTCAAGTTTCGCCATCGCGGCCTTCAGCTTCCTCGTCTGGGGACACCACTTGTTTGTCAGCGGACAGTCGATCTACGCCGGGCTGGTCTTTTCAATGCTCAGTTATCTGGTGGCGATCCCTTCCGCAGTGAAGGTGTTCAACTGGACGGCAACGCTGCATAAAGGTTCCATCAGTTTTGACACTCCCATGCTCTACGCCTTGGGTTTTGTAGGCCTCTTCACGATGGGAGGCCTGACCGGACTGTTCGTCGCGGCGCTGGCGGTCGATGTGCATGTGCACGACACCTACTTCATTGTGGCCCACTTCCATTACATCATGGTCGGCGGCGCGGTCATGGGGTACCTCGGGGCCATTCACTTCTGGTGGCCGAAAATGACGGGCCGCCTTTACCCGGAGGGGTGGGCAAGACTCTCGGCGATCCTGATCTTTGTCGGTTTCAACCTCACTTTCTTCCCTCAATACATTCTGGGCTATCTGGGAATGCCTCGGCGGTACCACATCTATCCACCTGAGTTTCAGGTGCTGAATGTGATGTCGTCGGCGGGGGCCTCGATCCTAGGGGTAGGATACCTGTTTCCCCTCACGTACCTGATCTGGTCGCTCTTTTATGGCAAAGTTGCTTCTGCCAACCCCTGGAGAGCGGCCGGACTCGAATGGCAAACCCCGTCCCCGCCGCCTACAGAAAACTTTGCACGGACGCCAGTCGTCAGACATGAGGCCTACGACTATCCCGCAATCGACAATCAACAGGTTGAGGAAGGATTGCGATGACTATTGACAGCCACACCCATGTCGAATCTCCTCTGGCGCATCAGTTCGATGATCTTGAGCAGCAACGAGCCGCCGCGGACCTTGGAATGTGGTTGTTTCTGGCGACGGAGCTGATGTTCTTCGCGGGTCTTTTTCTGACCTATTTTCTCTATCGGCTGAACGATGAAGCGGCCTTCGCCGCTGCCAGTCACCATCTGGACGTCGTCTGGGGCACAGTCAATACGGCAGTTCTGCTGACCAGCAGTCTGACGGTCGCGATTTCGGTGCATGCCGCGCAATCCCGTGACCAGCGCAAGCTGACGCAATTACTTGCAGCGACGATCGGATTGGGAACCCTCTTCGTTGCGATCAAAGGTTGGGAATACCACGGAAAATATCAGCATGGGCTGATGCCATTAATGGGGCTTCCCTTCCGCTGGGACGTCGACTCGACGCGCCCAGGGGCCGAATTGTTCTACGATTTGTACTACGTGATGACAGGCGTCCACCTGCTGCACATGGTGATCGGGCTCGGATTGATGCTGGTACTGCTCGTCAAAGCGATGCGAGGCGGACTGCTGGGAGAATTCGCGACGCCCGTTCGAATGATCGGCCTGTACTGGCACTTCGTCGACGTGATCTGGGTCTTCTTGTTTCCGCTGCTCTACCTGATCGGAGCTCACCCATGATATCGCACACGCGGACCGTGGTGGGGACGTACTTCCGCGTCTATGGAATGCTGCTGGTCCTGCTGGCGGCAACCGTGCTCGCCGCTCGGTACGATGCAGGACCATGGAACATCGCCATCACACTGGCCATCGCCTCGCTCAAAGCCGTCTTGATTGGTGCAGTGTTTATGCACATTAAGCAAGAGACGCCGCTCGTGAAATTGGTGATCACGATCGCGTTCTTCTGGCTGCTGATCATGTTTTCACTGACGTTCTCGGACTACTGGTCTCGACCTTGGGACCCCAAGAGTGATCCATGGGTAATTCCCGCTCCGCGGTTCGAAGCGGGAGCCAAGCCGTAGCGACCAACTTCGCCGAATGAAACGGGCCAGGAAGATTGGATTGCAAAGAACATCAAATGAGAGTCGAAAGGCTATGCCATTGTGAGGGACGATTGATTGGGAAGTGCACCATACCTACGAATTTACGATCTCTACTTCGACTTCGTCGTAGGCGTTCGTCAGCTGTTCCTGCAGAGCTTCGGCGATTTCTTCCGCCTGCGTTGGGAGTTCACACTCGATATCAAAACTCCCCTGCATTCGATCTCCTGCGAGGACATGAATCGTTTTGTTCATCACGTTGACGCGCGGAGCCCCGTCACCAAACACACCGCCCGAGGATGTCTTCCAGACTCCCAATCGAGCAATCTCATCACCGGAGAGGGTGAGAACGATTTGAAATACCTCCGTTTCGGCAGAGGTATCGGGTACCAGTTTCGGAAGTGCGTGCACCTCAAGGGATCCCGCTTCGATTGCTGTAATGATTCGCTCATCGTTCGGTGCGCTCATAATTCTTGCTCCTCTTGTGGGTGCAACCCCGTTTTGCGTTCGGTGAAACTCTTGATTACAGGGTGTTTTGTGGACTCGCGGTTTGGGGTTCAACTTTGCAGGACATCAGTTGGGGTGTCCATTGCCAGGTGGCGAGGTGATGTTTCTTGGTCCAAGCTCGCATTCGTTTGACCTGTTCATCCCAACGGCGACTGATCACCAAGGCGCGCAGTTGCAACATTTCTTCCGCGTGATGTTCTCGCCAGAAGACGCCGTTTCCTTTCAGCCGCAGGTTGATGACTCGGCGGATACTGCTTTCAATGGCACCGCTTCCCAGGGGGAGACCGCAGCGACGAAATTCGGCATAGTTCAATCGTCCCGCATCCCCGTGTCGCTGGAGGTAGTTCAATTCGGTTTGAAGTTCCGCGTTGGTGGGTTCGTCTTCAGCAAACACTCGTAGTTCCTGGACGACGTATTCCCATTCTCCGTTACGTAGTCGCGTGCGAAGATCCCGATACAGGGGCATCCGCTGTTCCGTGGTCACGCCGAGCGTGGCTAACGCTCGTGAGATATGATGCACGGCATGGCAGGTATCCAGAACCTGATGAATCACGACCTCCTTCGGAATCCGCGCTTGAGCCACGATTTGATCGACGCGGTCCCAGATCCAGACCGCTCCATCACTGACAAAGGTCAGGCTCAGTGCCTTGGCTGCTCCCAGGCGATGCAAGTGCATGGCAACCAGTTCCGCCATAGCGTCAGGTCCCGCAAACGTCCCATCCATTGTCATGCGTGACTTCTTCTCCAGGCGCCCCTGCTCATCATGAATGAAGATCGTCATCAACTTGGGTTCGCGCCATTCGCCATCGAACGTCCGTTTTGCGAGGCGCTTAGAGCGTCCCGGCGCATCACTGATAATCAAACCGTCTTCGTTGAGTTGTTCTGCATGAGGCGTTGCCGCTCGCAGTTTTCCACGGAGTTTCGTCCGGCCGCCGTCGATCTGGATCGACACACGCTTCCCCGACAGTTCGTTTGTCGATGCCAAAGTTCCAGCACGCCAGGAGGCCAATTCTGCCGTTCGTAGCTTCAGCAGTTTCTCACCGCACTGCTGAGAAATCCGCCGCACCGTTTTGAGATTGAGCGACAGTCCCTGACGCTCCAGTTCCTCACAAGCCAGTTCAAACGAGGGACACAGAGCCGACTGCCGAGAGACCGTACTCTCCAGCCCGGGAGAGACTTTCTTTCCCAGCCCGAATTGCACCTGTTCAATCTGTAGGCCCGAGACTGATTCTTCCTTCTGCAGACCATTCCCGCGACGACGACTCGCTTCACAGTAAAGCGACGTGATCCACATGACCACGCCCCCCAGAAGCCGAACCGACATCTTTCGATCACGCCCCTTGGATAGCGGAATCGAATAGTCTTGTCGCGTCTGCTCGGCGGCAGCGGCAAATTCCGGTGTCTGCATCACGACTGATGCCAAGCCCGCCACGACCATCCCCGCACCCCGCGCGAACTCCCGCTGGACTTCCAACTCAAGGGCTTCCAGACTCAGCGGGTCTCCTTTCAGACGACGTTCCCACTCCCCCAGCTTCGGAAACACCTCGCCACTGAATCGGAAGAGCATCTCCGAAACGGATTTAATAAACTCACCATCCCGACCGTCCAAGGAAATCCCTCCCATTCGACCGCCCTCCATTGCGATCTCGGTGCCGAATCCATCCAATCCTCGATTGGACAACAGCAGGGAAGAATAACACAGACTCAGAGATCACTCAGCAAATAATCACTTCTCCGTACTCGACCGCAAAACGGGATTGCACCCCCTCTTGTAGCGGCCGGAACGGCGCACCATTCGGCTTGCATCCCGTGGTTTGATCAACACTTCAAATGTAATTCGGTCTGACTGGACTCGCTCCCTCGCCGTATCCGCACGCGTCGATTGAGCGAAACCATGCGTCGTCAGGCAAAGCGTGTCGCATATTCCATGCCCCGTTTTGCGGGAGTTCCTCGGGCTTACAGATCCAACAGGCCACGCCGCCGAGTGCAAGCCTCGCATCTCCTCAATGGCGAGCCCCCACGTCACTCAATGCTCCCGATCACTTCCCGGAGATCCTGAGCGACAACCTTCAGCTATGTTAGGGGGCACATTCTTTGCACCTCGCCCCACTAATCAGGTGCCATCATTCTTAGTATGGCACATCTTAAGTTCCCGATTACTAGCAGATGCGAGGATGCCATGAGCTTACGAGTACTCCGATACGGATTAATGGTTGGATTATGGTCATTGAAGTTGGCACAGATCTGTACTGGACAGGTCGAGCCAACGGATCAGCCGCTCAATACGCGTACTGTGGTCGAACCCAGCACGGACTGGTCGGTCCCCGATCAACCCTGGTTCAGCGATCCTGCAATCCGCCGTGAACTGGACCTCGACGACCGCCGATACGAGAAGCTGGAAGCCAACTACCAGAAGGCACTCGAACGATACCAGCAGGGAATGAGTAAGATCGATCCTGCTGCCACAGACATTGAACGCGCAAAGATTCGAGACGAGCTTCGGGCGGACTTTAATCGACGAGTTCATCAATCTACATCGACGGCCATCTCAGACCCTGCCCTGCGGCGAAGATACAATCAGCTCTACTGGCAGCATCGCGGAATCAGCGCGTTCAATGATGAGGATGTCCGATCCCGTATCCGGCTGAACGATACCCAACTGGAACGTTTGCGGAAGCTGGAGCAAGACTGGGATAGCCGTATGACGACGTGGCGTCGCGACTACTCAACCAATCCTGACCAGGTGCTCAAGCGATACAATCAGGGCCGTGCCGAGTTCAACGAGGGTCTGCGGTCGGTCCTCGAGCCGGCACAACTCGACGGGTGGAATGAGCTGACAGGTACACCGTACGATTTTCCCGCCGAGGTTTATTTCCGCGATAACCGGGCAGCTCGTCCCGTTTTGCGTTAGACCTGCGACGAATGAAGACGCTTGATCGATGCTGCCGCCTCTCTGACGTGCATCGTCCACAGGATGAGGGACCTGAAACCGCTCCTGTGGGCGATGTTTTTGTTCAGGCGTGCAGTCAAAATCAAGCAGGTTTCGATTGGTGAAGTGGTACCGTCTGAGCCTCTAAATCGTCTGAAGAAGTGCCCGCCGCGGTTATCCGGCATAGACGGGGTCAATAGGGCGACGCGTCCGATTCCCGCGCGATATCACGAAATTCTCGGAACCGCTCCTCTTTTTCTTCTTCTTCTGAATCGGCTTCCATCGTCTGAAAGGAATCGTCAGTCACGTCATCGTCGACCACTTCGACATCTTCTTCGTTCAGGTAATCGTCTCCGCGAAGAAAATTATGTGACTCATGAGAACGGAACGTTTCTACGGGGACAAGGCGATCTGTAGACGGACTGCTCTGCTCCCCCGCGATGGATGGACGCTGCATTTTGGCATCCAGGTGCACCACCTGAGTATGCGGGAACTCGGGTAAGTCCCAGCAATCCACCGGAATGGAGGTGGGATTAATTTGTACTTCTCCCAGATCCATCGTCAAAGTCATCTTCGTCTGCGGCCAGTCCAACCGAATCTGGTGGGCGAGTACGGCCCCAGAGGCGGGGTCGAGTCGATGATCATCGAGTTTGGCCTGGGCGAGGCGCGTGGCGTCATTGCTGTAGAGACTATGCTCGATCACGATCCCCTTCTTGAGATCGACCAGCACCACACGTCGCAGTGGCAGCCCGTGGGCAGTGACGATCTGCTCGATCAGCCGGGCTTGCTCGTATTCCGGGTCAGTTTCAATAGTGACTCCGGTCGTCGGCAGCGGCGCAACGCCCAACGTTTGCAGCAACCAGTCAGGTTCGAAAGGAATACCAATCTGATGGCGAGCGGCGTCCATGTTTTCGTGCCGACAGGTCACAAATCCTGGATCCATCTCGCGAGCCCAGACCCAGAAGCGATCGCTGTTGGAACCAAGATCGACCTCCTTTCCTCGCATCGACATCACCTGAAGGCGGAATTTCCGGTCTTTTTCGACGGCCAGCATTCCATTGAACGAATACTTGTCGACACGGATTTTCACCTTCTTCGCCTGCCAACTATGGATGCGATCCGTGTTCTGATTCAGGTGTGCGACCACTTCTTCGATGGAAGGGTTGCTGACGTTCTTCAGACAAGGTGCCCCGGCCATCGGGTCACGCGCCCGCTTCCAGATAATTCCACGGCCTGAGACGCAGCCCGAAAGCGAACCAGCGACGAACAACAGCAAAGACAGCGACATCAGTCGGAGAGCAAGTGCTCGTGGGCGACCTGCTTGTTCTGAATGTCGTCTCACGGCGCATGCAATCGCCACACCCGAGCCGACGTTTTGCGGACTGCGGAGGGGTAGTGACAGGGTTGTAAATCGGGTCATCCCTGCCACTCCGCTGAAAGTTGGGTTTTCAGTTCTGAAATCAGCTGCTGCGATTCCGCATCACCAAGATGGTAGTTGAAGACCTCAAACGTCCCTTCGCCATGAACACCACTCAGTTCCAGGAACTCGCGGTCGTCTTCATAACGAACATTCTCCAACCTCAGTTTCCGCTGCTGCAGCAGCACGAGCGCCAGCCCATAACGGGTTCGCTCGTGAACCGGACTTGCCTCTTCACTCAGTTGCTCGAAGTACCGCATCGCGACTTCGGGGTCGATCCTGGTCAGTTTGGGATCGATTGCCGCGGGGACTTCGACGGTCCAGCAGCCAAAGTGCCCCGCTGGTGGACCAGTCCACCCCTCGTCGGAAAAGTCCAGACGAACGAGTCCATTCTCACGTTCAACCAATACCGAGTGGCACACCGAGCCGGGGACGAGCGGTTTACCCGTCGCAGCACAGTTTTTACCCAGTGGTTTAAGGTGATAGTCCATTCGTCAGAAAGGTTCCGTCGGCGGATGAGTTTAAGACGCTGTTCGAATCGTCCAGGTCAGAGAGGTGACTGCATGTGTAAACAGTAAGGCCGGAAAATCTTGCCCCGTTTGCGCCGGGGTTTTACTTCATCGGCGAGTTTTGCCGCAAGACGAATGTCGTCGCCGCTCTGGCAGGAGAGCTTTCCGCCTTTCCTCTCGCTGGCGGAATCGCCTCCGTACGTCGAATCACTCAGAGTTCGCACGGATAAGAGAGACACCTGATACCCATTCCCCGCCCTCCCCATCGCATGCTCCACGCGTTGGAAAGTATCGACAAAGACCAACAGCAGCGGAGGTCTGTGGTGAACGTCTCCCGGCGGACCACCCCATTCGGGCCACCGGACCTACAGACTCACACAGGGCTCGGAAATCAGCAAGACGGCGAGAGAGGCCCCAAACTCCAAACGAAAGTGCGGGGTTTGCAATGAAAAATCCTCTGCCTCGGACGCACATGCGGAGGCATTCTCATCACGATCAGCGAGTTCTCCGCTGATAAAGAAGGCAAAACGGGAGTGAATCATGAAGACGGGAAAGAAAACATCCCGAATGGCTCTGAGCCATTCGGGATGCCATATTCATTCAGTGCCGGAACCGTATTCGATGGACCTTTCGGACTTGAAGTGCGGCACGCGCACACTGTTTCTCAAGTTTCTTGAATCCGACCGCGAACGGGCTGTCCAGATCGCGACCGACTCAATCGACTAAAGACCCTTCGAGATGACCAGCTTCACCAGATCGCCAACGCGGTTGCTGTAACCCCACTCGTTGTCGTACCAGCTGACCAGCTTGAAGAAGCGGTTGTTGAGCTCGATACCGCTACCTTTGTCGAAGACCGATGACGACTTGCTGTGAATGAAGTCGCTGCTGACCACTTCGTCTTCGGTGTATTCGAGCACACCCTTCAGATAGGTCTCGCTGGCCTTCTTCATGGCGGCAGAGATTTCTGCGTAACTTGTTTCCTTAACGGTTTTTACAGTCAAGTCAACAACCGAAACCGTTGGCACGGGGACGCGAAGCGCCATACCGGTCAGCTTGCCTTTGACTTCGGGGCAAACCAATGCCACGGCCTTGGCAGCGCCGGTGGTGCTGGGGATGATGTTCTGAGCGGCGGCACGGCCACCCTTCCAGTCCTTCTTGCTGGGACCGTCGACCGTCTTCTGCGTGGCGGTGTAGGCATGGACGGTGGTCATCAGACCTTCCTCGATGCCAAAACCTTCCTTCAGCAGAACGTGAACAACGGGTGCAAGACAGTTCGTCGTACAGGACGCGTTGGAAATGATGTGATGCGATTTCGCGTCGTACTTGTCGCAATTGACGCCCATCACAACAGTTAGGTCCTCACCCTTGGCAGGAGCCGAAATGATGACCTTCTTGGCGCCAGCGGTGATGTGGCCTTTGGCCTTTTCTGCTTCGGTGAACAGGCCGGTCGATTCGATCACGATATCAACGCCGAACTGCTTCCAGGGCAATTCTGCAGGGGACTTGGCACTGACCACGTGAATGTCGTGTCCGTTGACAACCAGAATGTCGTCTTCCGCTTTGTCAGGGCTCGACTTCTTCGAGCTGACTTCACCAGCAAAACGGCCTTGCGTCGTGTCGTACTTCAACAAGTAGGCAAGGTTATCAGCGGGGACTAGATCACCCACGGCGACGACCTGTAGATCTTTGCCGACAAGGCCTTGTTCAACCATCGCCCGGAAGACCAAACGTCCGATACGGCCGAATCCATTAATCGCGACCTTCACCGTCACAATACTTCTCCTGAGATGTTTGCCTGAATTGCCTGGCTGAAGCGTGTCCTAACGGACAGCGAGTCCATTTTCAAAGAGATGACCCGCCACAAACCTTCGCCAGACCAAGATCGACAATTCTAGTTCTCCCCCCTCAGCCGAACAAGGTTGCCCTTCTCATGCAGAGCGAAAAAGATGTGGCCCTCTCGAAACAAAGAAACAGAGTAAAATCGACCGATTTCTTGAGGTTTACGAGATTCGGCTCGCCTCTTCAGCCTATGGATCGGCAACCGCCAATCTGATCTCACCCTGCATGCGTCCTCAAAAGGGTGAGATCGCTGACTCTTGTTTCACCGTCGTGATCTGAGCAGTCGCTCGGTGTGGCAGAGCCCCTATTGCGCGATGCTTCCGCTACTCGATCTGCCACCCAACACGGGCCTCGACGATCTTGGTTCCGACGGGCCGGCCCGAGATCGGCTCGCCAACATGCATCGGATTCAACTTATTGGAGGCAGGACAGGTAACCGCTTATGGCAGAGGTCTGCCCGCGTAACAGATCCTCCTGGCGACTGTCCGCCCCCGCCGCAGGTCTGACGGACATTTGATTCTTCGTCTCACTGACGTGTCCAAAGAAGCAAGCCCCGTCATATTTCCAGGCGTAGATGAAACCATCCACCGTTATACGCCGTCATGACGCCACGTGCCCGTTGACCTGCCCATCGATTCTTGCAAGCTGCTACCCGGTTTTTGCTATTTAAGATTCTATTAATCTTCGTGTGAGAGTCCCCATTCGGGGGAATGCAATACTGTTCATCTGCACCATCACGGTTTTTGAGTTTTGGCCGCCGTTACTCCCACTCATCCGAATTGCATCAAGTACCTGATGCCGGATAATTCTCTTCACACGGCCAACGTCTGTCATGCTCTCCGTTTTCCTTTTTTTCTGGAGGTGACTGCGTATGTCTTTCCGATCCTTACGCAAAGCGTTTACCCTTATTGAACTCTTAGTCGTGATTGCGATTATTGCAGTGCTGATCGCCCTGCTTCTTCCCGCGGTGCAGCAGGCGCGAGAGGCGGCTCGACGAACCCAGTGCAAGAACAATCTAAAGCAACTGGGTCTCGCTATGCACAACTATCACGACACATTCAATATGCTCCCGATCAATAAGTATGATGCGGGCTATACTGATGGATATCGGGGAAACAATCTCTGTGTTCTAATCGGCATTCTTCCCTACATCGATCAGGCACCGCTATATAATGGAATTAATTTCTTATCGGCCAACCTGACTCTTGAACCTGTAAACGGCAAGCGAGTCTGTGACCACCTCATTACCAGCTATATCTGCCCAAGCGATACGGGAGGGGGCGATAAAGATCCGAGCACAGGCGCTGCCCGCTGCAGTTATGCTCCGAGTATCGGGGCCCAACAGATTCAGTCGAATGCAGGCTGTAATCTGGCGACATGGGCCGGAACCTATCCGGCGGGAATGGGACTCGACAACGACGGTGACGGAGAAGATCCATTCAATCGCGGAAATGTTCGTTCCGATTATGGGAACGGCGGGCAAATCTCCGGACCGTTCGGACGGGGATACTTTTCGCCGTACGGAGCGAAGTTCAGTCAGCTCTCCGATGGAACCTCGAATACGATTCTCATGGGTGAAATTCTCATGGAATGTAATTTGTACTCTCCGTGGGGATGGGCCTGGCCTGAATCACTGTGGTACGCCACAACAGCCCCGATCAACTTTCCCACCTGCCCGGGACAACCGGGCTACGAGTCGAACCCCTGTTTTTCGAACAATGGCAACAACTGGAATGCGACATTCGGATTCAAGTCAAAGCATGTCGGTGGCGCCCAGTTTCTGTTGGGCGACGGCTCCGTTCGCTTTATCGGACAGAATATCGATCGGCTGACCTACGCCCGCCTCGGAGACAAGGCAGATGGGGGCGTGATCGGCGATTTCTAATCACCAGCGGTATGTCCTGCTGGTGCGTGCGGTACATTTCACCGGGGCAAATCTGGCAGCATCGTCCATCCTGGAATCATCAATTCAGAGTGGCCAGGACCTGATCAGAAACGCTTTCAACTCAATGTCGCTAACGCTTCGTACGGCAGAGGAAAATTTAACACTCCCCTTATGATGCAGTCGGAGGCCTGGAGAAGCGCTCGCTCACCTCGCCTGCAGTCGACCTGGTTTTGGTTAAATCCTTCTGAAAAGAAAGGACCGTCGTGCGCATTTTTTCTTTGTTGGTACTCTTGATGGCCTTGCTGGTCATCGGCTGTGGAGGAAGCAAGCTTCCTAAAACATATGCTGTCACCGGAGTCGTGACGTTGAATGACAAGCCGCTGGAAGGAGCCGATGTGGTCCTGGTCCCGAGCGACCCGAAGTTACGATCTGCAGGAGGCGTGACCGATGCAGAAGGCCGTTTTACTGTTAAGACGTACTTCGACCCGAGAAATCAGATCCCCGGCGCGATGACTGGTGAGTATGGTGTCGCCGTCACCAAAGTCGAGAAACGTAACGTCTCGGCGGATCTGAAGCCGGAAGATGCGATGGCGCAGACGATGAAGATGGGTCAGGCAAAGTCCCTGATCCCGAAAAAGTACAACTCACCGACAACATCAGGCTTCAAAGTGAGCGTGGGGACATCTGCCCCCTCGCCGCTCAAGCTGGACTTGAAGAGCTGATTAAAGCGGAGCCCGTCAGAATCTCGCTCAGGTTCGCCCCCGATCAGCGCGGCTCCCGATTTCCAGTGGCAGGCCGCTCGACCCGATGAGAAGACGGTGACTGACCGGGCCTCGCGGTTCACCGTCAACAATGTGATTCATTCAAGTGCCCCCCGGTTGGGGGGCATTCTGCGTTTACGTGCCAGCCCCGCAGCCGTAGCGGTGCGGGTAAAGCAGCGTCTCAACCCCACTTAACATGACCAGGTTGAATCGCGTGAAGGTCGATGAGTCGCCTCTACGGGACGTGCAGAATCCGTGGTTCTCCGTTAAGATTGCCCTGCATTTGCAACCAACCGTCCGGACAATTTGACGAATTCGAGACCCGTGAAATGAAAAGTCTTCTGCCTGTTGTATTCGCGCTTTTGACTGGCTTGTTCTGGGGAACGTATGGCCCCGTGCTTGGTCAGGCGCGTGCATTCGAGAAGAGCCCCTTCAAACCGTACGTCATGATCGGCGTGGCATACCTGCTCTGGGGAATCATCGGTGGGCTGGTCGGCATGTTTGCCAAAGGAGACGCCTTTACGTTCACCCGGCAAGGGACGATCTGGGGATTTGCCGCGGGTACGCTGGGAGCATGGGGAGCTTTGACGCTGACGCTGGCCATGTTCACTGGAGGAACCGCGATGCCTCAAGTCGTGATGCCCATCGTGTTCGGGACGGCTGTGTCCGTCAGCGCCATCGTCGCGGTGCTGACAACCAAGACCCAGGCCGACCCACGTCTCTGGCTGGGGATCATGGGAATGGCGGTTTGCATTGTGACCGTCGCCTATTTCACGCCCCACGCGGCACCGCACGCTCCGAAGCCCGCAGAGCCCCCCGTCATCAATGAAAAGTCGTGAGGAAGGACATCGAGACGACGATCGCCGCGATCAGTTCGCCTTCTGCGAATCACATTCAGAACAGGGAGCAGTGCCGCGCTGCTCCCTGTTCTCCTTTGCATCAACATCCAGATCGGCTTCTCCTGAAATGCTCTCGCGAGTCGGCATCCACGTTCTTCGGCACGTATCACTGACATTCGCAGATTGGACGTCGGACGTTTTGATTCGGTATAGAATCGTGTAGTCACGCCAGTTGAATCTCCTCAAAAAGCTCGCGAGAGATCCCATGTCGACACACATTCCAACTGCTCCGCTGCCGTGGGGTTCGACACGTCGACAATTCCTCGCGAAGGCTGGGAATGGATTCGGTTCCCTCGCGCTGGCAAGTCTGCTGGCCCAGGAAGGGGGGTTGGGACATGCTGCGACGTCTTCGGGAGTGAATCCGCTCGCCTCCTGTCCCGGCCATTTCCCTGGCAAGGCGAAATCGGTTATCTGGCTCTTCATGAATGGGGGACCGTCCCAGGTCGACACCTGGGACTACAAACCAGAACTGCAGAAGCGGGACGGCACTGAGCTTGTCGGATTCGATCAGACCACGGGTTTCTTCGCTGGTCAGGGGGGCCCCCTGATGAAATCCCCCTTCAAGTTTGGACAGCATGGAGAATGTGGTGCCTGGGTCAGCGAAATCTTTCCGCAGATGGCTCGCCACGTCGACAAGATGGCCTTCGTCTACTCCTGCTGGACTGATTCCAATAACCACTCCCCTGCTCTGTTTCGTATCAATACCGGGATGTCCCGGCAGGGCTTTCCCTGCGTCGGTTCCTGGGTCACATACGGTCTGGGGAGTGAAAGCCAGAACTTGCCCGCTTTCGTCGTCATGTACGACACACTGGGACGGGGAATTCCCAAAGGACATGCTCAAAACTGGGGTGCCGGCTTCTTACCCAGCGTCTTTCAGGGAACTGCACTCAAACCTCAAGGCGATCCGATCGAAAATCTGAAACGGGCACAGGGGATGTCTGACCAGCAGCAGAGATCGCAACTCGATCTTCTGGCCACGCTGAACCGGACTCACCTGGATCGACATGCGGCCGAGTCAGAACTGGCGGCGCGGATTGAATCCTTCGAGCTGGCTTACCGCATGCAGATGGCCGCCCCCGAAGCACTGGATCTTGCGAGTGAATCAGAAGCGACACAGAAGCTGTACGGACTCGACAACCCCAAGTGCGCTCACTTCTCGAAGCAGTGTTTGACGGCTCGACGGCTCGTCGAACGGGGCGTTCGCTTTGTGCAGATTTACTCCGGCGGAATGGAGAACGAACGGAGTTGGGACGGTCACGCGAATATCGCAGGCAACCATACCGGCTTTGCCGCGGAAACAGATCAGCCGATCGCAGCATTGCTGACGGACTTGGCCGAGCGTGGAATGCTCGACGAAACCCTGGTCGTCTGGGGGGGTGAATTTGGTCGCCTGCCGCTCGTACAGAAGGGTGGAACCGGTCGAGACCACAATCCGCACGCCTTTACCACCTGGTTCGCCGGGGGAGGCGTTAAAGGGGGAACCCTGTTCGGTGAAACGGATGAGATCGGCTACAAAGCACTCATCGACCGGGTCAGTATCAACGACCTGCACGCGACGATTCTTCACCAGTTAGGTCTTCACCATGAGCGGTTAACGTATCGGTACAACGGCCGTGATTTCCGCTTGACTGATGTCAGTGGACGCGTCGTGACAGAGATCCTGCAGAACGCATGAGCGTGGCGGTACCCTGAAGTGGCGACGTATCATCCGAACCAGTCGATCTGACTCGAGACGGCATCATTGTTTCCTGGACCGGCAACGGCCGTCCGTAACAATTGAATGGCAATTAAATCTGGCCGGGCAATGTCTGTAAGAAAGTCCTTGAGGATCTCAGGCACTTCAGAAACTGCAATCAGGGAGTCTGCGTCGTATCCGGATAAGTCAGCTCGTTACGAACTTTCCGGACGCCGGGTTCCTGACGAGCAATGATTTCCGCCACCTTCGCCCGTTCGGCGGAAGCAACTTGACCGCGGAGGACCACTTCCCCTTCGGGGCTGACACTCAGTTTGACATTGCTGGATTTCAACGATGTCATTTTGTTGAGCTTTGTTTCAAGCTTTGTCGAAACAGTGGGCAAGTGAGCGGGGGTATGCTCGAAGGCGACTTTCTGACGTGGCCGGATCGGCGGAGCCTGCCTCTGTGCGCCGCCGAAGCCAACGCCCATACCTCCCTGCTGCTGCTGATTATTGAACATCCCGCCATTCGGGTTACCGCGGTTGCCACCACCGCGACGATTGCCACCCATATTCTGATTCATCATTCCGTTCTGGCCCTGCCCCTGAACGTTGCGTCCCAGAAAGTTGTTCGGGTTAGTATTGACCCCCAGGAACCCTTGTCCCTGCTGGCCCATGGCATTCATGCCGTTGTTCATATTCCCCTGGCCGAACGCCCCCGCACCGCCGAAGCCCCCGCCGGCACCGCCCCCCGGACCTCCGCCAAGTCCGCCAGCACCACCGAGTCCCCCGCCGCCCATGCCACCGGCACTCATGCCCGAAGCACCAAGTCCCCCTCCGCCGAGGCCGCCGCCAGCACCGCCACCGCCAAATCCTCCCCCCCCCGCGCCACCACCCCGGCCTCCTCCGAAACCACCCCCTCCGCTACCACCGCCGCCGAACTGCGCGTGCAATGGGAGAGGGCTAATCAGAGTCCCCAGAAACAGCACAGAAAAAAGGATGAGTGGACGCATGCGGGAATCCCTTTCGGCAACGTTCGCCGATCACGCTGCGAATCCGAGACACGGAATTTCGCAACATATTTATTCTCTCGGCCAAACATGAGTCCGTCAACAAGTCGTTTTTCGCTCATCCGGAATTCAGGCAGGAACGGAGTCAAGTTACGTCGAGCTGGCAACTTGCGAGGGTGATGAATTGATCATTGCGGAGGCAAAAGGCCTCAGGAAAGAGACGCTCCCAAGTCGTAGATTGCAGCCGTATCAAGCACTAAGGTGTTTGATGTGAACAGTTTCCGGACGGCAGCATAGTGGATTTTCATTTTTGTTCCCCCGACCCCGACCGCGCCATAAAGAATTGTTTGTCCGGCTTCGCGGGCCTTGTCCATGACCTCAATCCCTTCGATTCCGGCGGGGGCGACCGCGTTCAAGTCGATCGCCACTTTCAGGGTTGAGATTTTGCTGAGTTGTTCGGCGTTGATCAGACGCGTTTTGGCCGCTCCCGCAGCGACAACCAAATCGACACCCTCACAGGCAGCAGCGAGTCCGGCGTCGGACTGAGATTCGTGCGGACTCAGCTTACTCACGTCAGCGATCTCTTTCAGCCCTGCGCAGGTGGCGGTTGAGCGCTCCAGAGATCGGGAGGCGAGTCGCACGGTGGCTCCCTGCTGCAGCAGCAACTGAGCAACCCGGGAACCGACAGGCCCGGTTCCTCCCAGCACGACAGCGGTCGTTTTGGACAAGTCCAGATGTCGGGACGCAGCAAGAACGGTTGCCGCGGCCGTCGTATTGGAACCGTTCGAGTCCATCATGACCGAGACCTTGAATGGACCGAACAAAGACTTCGTGACGGCTTTGAGGAGCGCCTCACCGGCAGCCACATTGCTTCCTCCGACGAAGATGGCTGTATTGACCAGATCGGACGGCTTACGCGTGAAAATGGCTCCGTGGACAAGGGTCTCGACATTGTCCGGCGTCACACCACCATAGCTGAAGAGTTCATCCACCCCCGCATCGACGGCGACAACTCTGTCGAAACTGCTGGGCAAGGAATCAGTATCGAGTTGAATCAGGATCTTTTTCATGGCCATACCCTACCCCGGAAATAAGCAACAACCTCGGACGTCCGTCAGGCTCGAAAGAAAGACAAGCCCGTGGAACGAGATTCCACGGGCCTGCGCATCACTTAGCAGAATCGCCAGCGTTTAAACTCACACACCCGAGAATGGATGCTTTGCGGTTTCTTTCTTGGCGACCATTTCGT
The DNA here is from genome assembly GCF_044336245.1 of Schlesneria sphaerica. NCBI lineage: Bacteria > Pseudomonadati > Planctomycetota > Planctomycetia > Planctomycetales > Planctomycetaceae > Schlesneria > Schlesneria sphaerica. Next base: position 990,251 of record NZ_CP172346.1, read on the forward strand.
CAGCGCTTGGCTCGCTCTTCATGGCACGAGCGATCGAGAGCTTGGTTGCATCGTAGTTGTACTGGAAGATCTTCTTGTCGTCGGCAGCTTCCCAGTGAATGAAGACGCCACAAACGATACAGAGCTTTTCAGCCTGATCCTTGGGGATCACGCCTTCAGCGACGGAGTCGGCAACGGCCTTCGCGACAGCGTACTGAGCAGGGCCGAACATCTGGACGGCTTGTTTTGCACCCTTGATCGTGACCTTTGTGATCATGACGGTGGCTGGCTTGACAGCCAGGTTTGGTTCCAACACGGCCAGCAGATTGCTGTGACCTGAGCTCTGATTGGCCAGAGCGTTGGCGAAGGCAACGCCGACGGGCCCCGACTTGTCGCCGATCAGCAGATCGATGTGAGCAATTTCATTACCGTCACCGGACAGGGCTTCACCAACATAGAACGACATGCTGTAATCCTCATTCAAAGTAATTTCTGGTCGACGACTCAGAACCTCGCAGTCGCAGAGGCGAGCCGATCCCAAGACCGGAATCCTGCGGCACGATGCCGGAGAATTGGCCGTTGTGATACCACATCCATACCATGATTTTCCAGCTACTTGGCGACTTGATCGTGCTCGGCCCAAGCCATCCCGACGGAGTCACTCCCTTGCCCGCTTCAACCGCGAAACGGCACCTTGCACGGGTAACCTGATCGTGCTCGGGCAGGATCAACGACACGCGTGCGACTCTTTTCTTTCCTGTCCCAAGAAAGCCATTCAACCATGTCATCTCGTCAGATCCTGATCATCGGTGGCAGCACTCGAGCGGCCGCCGATTCGGTAAGACGAGCTGGTTGGCGACCGATCTGTGCCGACTTTTTTGTCGACTGGGACCTGCAGCAGACGGCCCAAACAATTCCCGTCCGTCGCTACCCGGAAAGCCTGCCAGACGACCTGGCCCACATTCGTGCCGACGGCTGGATGTACTGCGGAGCTCTCGAAAACGAGCCGCAAATTCTCGCGCGCCTCCTCGAAGAAAACCGGAATCTCGGCCCTCTGATCGGAACTCACCCGGAAACGTTGGCTCATGTCCGAAATCCGTCCTGGATTTCCTCAGTTTTGCGTGCAGCGGGACTTCCCTGTCTGGACGTGGCCAGCCAATCGGCGCCACCTCCTCCCGATGGCTGCTGGCTGCAAAAGCCACTTTCGAGCGCGGGTGGGCGTCAAATTCGGGTATGGGACGAGGTGGCGGAACGTAGCCCGTTCGTGGAGCCTCACTACTTCCAGCGTCGAGTTTCCGGCAGCGAACTGTCTGTCTTGTTTCGTTGTGATGAGGGGAAACCGCCCGCCTGGCTGGGAGCGACTCGCGCACTTCGCTGGGCGAATCCCCTGCCCGCCCCGACTCCATTTTCCTACTGCGGCTCGACCGGCCCCGTGACCGATCTTCCCGATCACATCGTGCGGTCGATCACCGAAATTGTCACGACGATTGTCAGTCAGACCTCAGGTCTGAATGGCCTGGTCGGCTTTGACTTCATCGAGGATCCTCAGCAGGCCTGGCTGTTAGAGATCAACCCACGTTACACAGCATCGGTGGAAGTGCTTGAACTTGCGTCGGGGCGTTCGCTGCTGTCACCGCAGCCTGTGTCGTGTCAAGCTGTATCAGGTCGGGTTGAGTCAGGTCGAGACCACGGTACGAACGAAAACCATCAACGAAGGATCGTCGCGAAACAGATTTTGTACGCTGTAGAGTCGATATCCGCCCCGGATCTTCGCCACTCCTTTCGGTCAATTGACCCGTGGCAGATCCCCATCGTGACAGATATCCCCCAAGTTCCATTAACGATCGATGCAGGTTGGCCGATTTGCACTGTCTTTGCCGAGGGTTCGGACCCTGTCGCCGTGAAGGAAATGTTGCGAATGCGGGGCGAGGCAGTTCGATCGGCAATCCGTGCGTAGTTTCTCAGTAAGCGGCCTCAAGAATCTCGAGCAGGTCCTGTTCTGTTGGGCAGCGTCCATTCAGCAGCATGAGTCGCTTGATTCCAAACGATTTCCGGGCAAAAACAGGAAGTTGATCGCGCGTCCCGCCCAAGTCGCGAATCCGGGGTGGAATACCAATGGGACTTCGCAGCGCTTCCACTTGAGTGATTGCCAGTTCCGCTGCCGCTTCCGTCGAAAGCCCCTTGGTATCCGCCCCCAGGAGTTCCGCAATCCGCGCAAATTCAGGTAAGCGGGAGGGGAGGTTGAACCGCATCACGTAAGGGAGCAGCAGACCATTTCCCGCGCCATGAGAACAATGCAGAGCTCCGCCAATCGGATATTCCAGTGCATGGACGAGAGCCACAGCGTTATTCGAGAAGGCGAGCCCCGCCAATGTCGCCGCGAGAGCCATACCTTCTCGCGCTGCCAGATTTTGTGGTTCGTTGACGGCGGTAACCAGATGCTTTCCGACCAGTTCAATCGCCCGTTCCGCCAGGCAATCACCAATGGGCTGTTTTCCGTCGTAGGGAAAGGGTTCGTCTGCCGGGACATCCAGTTCATGATAGTGGACTGCCGTGTAAGCTTCGATCGCATGCGTCAGGGCATCGATACCGCTATCGGCTGAAGCACGGGGAGGACAAGTTAACGTCAGCTTTGGATCGACGACTGCCAAGACCGGACGGAGATAGTGGCTGAGCGAACTGATCTTGGTCTGATCCTCAGTATCGGTCAGTACTGCGGCGTGGGAAACTTCACTCCCCGTCCCTGCTGTCGTCGGAATGCAGACCAGCGGAATGATCGGGCCGGGGACTTTTCCAAAACCAAAATAGTCGCGGTAGCTTCCGCCGTGCGTGAGCACGGTCGCGACGATTTTGGCGAGATCCAGATTGCTTCCTCCACCGACACCCACGATCACATCGGGTTTGGCCCCGCGCGCCACTTCAATCGCCGCATCCGCAGTCTTGAATGAGGGCTCAGGTTCCCCCCCATCGAAGATCGTCACGGAGATCCCGGCTGCTTCCAGGGGAGCTTTGACCTGATCGACAATTTGAAACTTCGCGAGAATGGCATCCGAAACAAGCAGTATTCGTTTTGGCTTCCAGGGTTCGAGGAACTGAGCCAGCCGGCGAACAATTCCTGATCCAAAAACGATGCGCCCGGCCGAGTAGAAATTCCAGTAGTCGCGGTGTGACATGAAACGCTCACCTGCAAAATGCTGTTCGATTGTTCGGATAGCGGCCTCGATCATATCAGGCACCGCAATCGGTTCCAGATACGCGATGTGAAGGATGTGATGTGACGGTTATATGTGGTCCTCTCCAAAGTGCTGACAAACGGCGCCATACTGTGCCTCTCCGATGCTCCTGAACCGCCGTGCCGCGTCCCTCTGTTCATCCCGGATTCCCCACCCGGTGCACGCTCAAACGTTGAAACCATCTTTCGCGGTGCCGTCCCCTTGATCGACATCAGGTTCGGCAGAGATCACCGTACACTGAACTCTAAACTGACAAAATCAGTATACACGTCAAGAACGATGTAACCGTCAAAGTTCCTCCAGTTGGAGTGTTGGTTACAACGAGACACCGACTCGCTATTTGGAAGCAGTCGTACCGCTTATTCCCGATGCAGTGGTTGCCGGGATGTCGATTCGATTGCGAGACTACTCTGTTTCGTGATACATCCGATTCGTCATCGCGAGGCCATCCTCAATCGATCACGTTCGGTAAATGAGATCAGGGTCTCTTTTGAGAGAGAGCACTGCGAATGACGCCCAACGGATTGGGCCCGGAAACGAAGTGCCCAAGCGGAGTCTGCCAAATGGCCCGAATTCGGATTATGTTACCAATTCTCGTCGCCTGGATGGTCTTTGTACTATCCGGTGCGTCAACTCTTTGGGCCCAGCCTTCGCCCCCAAAGCCAGCCATCGAACGTTCGCCGCTGTTAAAAGAACCGACGACTCCGGAAGAGATGTTCGCCGCAGCAGTTCTCACGGCCGATCTGGCCCGGCTTGATCTTGCTCGACTCTATCTTGAGCAATTTGAAGCCACTGAACCCGATAACGAAACGCTGATCCAACTGCGTGACAAGTACGGTACGAGTGATTTCGTGAAGCTTTCCCTTTTTAAAGAGTTGCAGCCGAACTCACAGAACTTGCTCGATCGTCTCAACGCCGCTGCGCGACTTCAGGCGGCTGACCCGGCGTTTGTTGATACCCTCATCAAGCGATTATCGGTTAATGAAACCGAACGTGCACTCGCCACAGCGGAACTCCGAAATGCGGGAATCCAAGTTGTTCCCGAGATTTTGCGGCAGATGTCGCTTCAGGAGATGGTCGATCAGCAGGACACGCTGCTGCTGGCACTGGTGCGGATGGGACCACAGGTCGTCCCTGCCTTGACTGGGGCCATGGATACCCCGGACGAACGAGTCCGGGCTGCCATTATCGACGCATTAGGATATCTCAAATCGCCCGAAGCCATCCCCTATCTCTGGTTTCCCGCATTTGATGAACAGCAACCCGCAGGCGTGCAGACTTCCGCGAAGAATGCACTGTCGAAGTTGCTGAAGTCATACCCGAAATTGGGACTGCAGTTTTCGTCGGTGACGGCAGCCAACGAACTGCGGCGTCTGGCACGACTCTATTACCGCACTCCTCAGGCTCTTCCCGTCGATGATGACGGCAATGTCCATCTGTGGACGTGGAGTGACGCTGTCGGGACGGTGGTCGATAAGGCGATTTCACCACAATTGGCATCACTCTACGTGGCGACCCGATTCGCACGTCAATCTCTGGCATTGTCACCCGAACAACCCGAACCACAGCGCCAGTATCTTGCCGCACTCCTGGGGCTCGAAGTTTTGCGTCAGGGCTGGGATACACCACGAGTGAGTACTCCCGGCACGGCCATGTATCTGGGCCTGACAGCGGGTGAAGAGACGATGGCACAGGTGCTTGCCGAGGCGCTCGACGCAAAACGTCCATCCACGGCGGTGCCTGCACTCGAGATCCTGGGACAACTGGGGACGAGAGAGCAACTGATATCGCGAAACGGGACGAAGTCGCCCGTACTGGCTGCATTGAACTCTCCCGATCCACGGGTGCAGTTCACAGCTGCTACGACCATCCTGAAGCTCGATCCGAAACATGGCTTTTCGGGCTCCAATCGAATTGTCGGGATCCTCGCCCGGGCTCTGACGGATGTGAATCAACCTCGAGCCATTGTCATCGATTCGGACGTTCACCGTGCCAGTGCGGTGATGGGCTACATGTCGAGCGGTGGATATGCCGCTGATATGGCCGCATCCGGACGTCAGGGCTTTGAATTGGCTTCCACTCTTACCGGTGTCGAAGTTGTCTTGATCCATGTCAATGTTCAGCGATGGGACTTAACCCAGACGTTGTCAAACTTTCGCGCGGATGCCAGGACGTCTCAGTTGCCGATCGTCCTTTACGGGCCCGGCGACCTGACGGATGACCTGACCCGGTTGGTCACTCGCTCGGCACCTGCAACCTACATCGCCGAATCCGCTACCGTGTCTGACTTCCTGGATCAGTTCTTCCCGTTCATCAAGTCCGTCAAGTCAGATCCGCTGACGCCACAAGAGCGTGACCTGCAGATGAGTACCGCGGCCTACTGGCTGGCAACGATCGGCAGCGGCAGCCTCTCGAAAATTTTCGATTTGTCACAAGTGGAAAACGAGTTGGTCCTCGCGACCGAAAATCCTGCGATCGCCACCAATGCTCTGATCGGGCTGGCTGGAGTCAGAACCCCCTCTGCGCAGCGACGCCTTGCAGACATTGCCGTCAACCCACAGATGATTGACGGCGTGCGGCAGACGGCGGCGAACCAACTGGCCTACCACATCCAGCAGTTCGGCCTGATGCTCACCAAAGATGAAGTTATCAATGTCCACGCAGGTTGGAAGAACACGGAAAACCCGGACGTGAAGGGGGCGCTCGCCAGTGTGATCGGGTCGTTGCGTCCCAATCCGACAATCGTCAGCGAGCGGCTGCGGGCCTTTCCGGTTCCTGTTGCTAACTGAAACGGAGAACCGGCAGCGAAGTTCAGAGGGCTCTCGTGCATCACTCGGCGCGAATGATTCTGACTGTAATCAGCGCATTGTGCCGAACTGATGCAGCGGTCGAACCAGTCGAGCCCGTAGTGACGACGGACCTGACCAGGTGAAGCAACATGTGGTGGCTTTCGCTGCCCGCAGGAACGACAAAACTCCGGCGCAATGAGATGTTTGCACATTCAACAGACGGCTTCAATAAGTGCCGGCGCGTTATCGTTCCTGATGAACTGGAATTGGAAAGGGAACTGATCGCCGTCATGAAAAATGCCTGCTACCCATGACTGAGCAGCAGGCATCCTATCTGACTTGCGGTTGAAGTAATTTTCCCGAAGACCAGACCAGCACAACGATTTGAACGATGTTCGGATCGTCGACGGCTCGATGCTCACACCAGAGCGGGCATTTGCGTCAGGCCGGATTACTTCTTAGACCAGGGACCGACCAGTTCGACCAGATTCCCGTCGGGATCACGATAGTTGGCCAGCGCCAAACCTGCGGGGAAGCCTTGAGGAAGGGGTACCGGGCATTTTGCAATCGGCTTGCCGCCACCCTTGGCGGCATTCTCCACAGCCAGATTAAGATTCTTGACGGGGATTGTCAGGTAGCGGAAACCGTACGACGAGTGAATAAACGTGTTGTCCACGCGGGCCCCTGGCGTCGACTTGAACTGCATCAGCTTCAATTTCGTCGCTGTTTCCCCCTCGCCCAGCACCAGCACATGGACGTCCAGATCAATGTTATTCGACAGGCCAGTATCGAGTCCAAACGCGCCGGGAACCTTGAAGCCAGGGACTTCAGTGAAACCGAGAACATCCTTGTAGAACTTCAGCGACTTATCGAGGTCACTGACCACCATCCCCAGATCAATCGTCTGGCTGGCGAAGTTCGAATCTCGCTGCCCCTTCTGATTGGCAAATCCCCCCAGCGCAAAGGCCGTAAGAGCAACACCGGTCAAGCAAACGACGCGAAACCATGTATTTCGGCGATTCATAGAAGCCTCTCGAGTCTGATGGAAACAGGACCAGGTTCCAGTAACGGCCGTTACGGTAATTGCGAGTTCGCCGGCAAGCAACTGAATCGGGTTATTTGTTCCCGGGAGCCTTGTAGGTCACCGTGACGTTGGTGCGAATTCCGCCGCGGGGAGTATAAGCCCCCACCAGCGTCATGGATCGAGGTTTTGTCACGGCGACCAGATCGTCCAGAATCTCGTTTGTCACCGCTTCATAGAACGCCCCGTGATTGCGAAACTGCTGGAGATAGAGCTTTAGCGACTTCAGTTCGTAACAGAGCTGGTCCGGTACGTACGTTAAAGTCAGCACGCCGAAGTCTGGTTGTCCGGTCTTGGGACACAGCGAGGTGAATTCGGGACAGATCGTCTCGATGGAGTAGTCCCGCGTCGGGTAGGGATTGGGGAAAGTCTCGAGCATGTCACGGAAAGGCATATTGCAGTCTCAATTTCAGTAATGGGTCATGGCGTGTTCGAAACGCCGGATCGTGCTGGAAGGCAACAGGGTTGGCAACGGCAATGAATTCTCGTCGCAGCCAACCCGCCGGCGGAACTGATCGTCATGGGATTGTAGTGACGCCGACGCGTTTCCCAATCCCTCAGCGGGATAGAAAGCAAAGTTTTGAAGCGTCAGCGGATCGGGGGCAACCGCCCACCATGTTCGATGAATCGATGGGACAGCCCCGCTCCTCGAACCGGCAGAATCACGGTGCTTCCCTTCATTCGATTGTAGGAAACCAGTTCACCGGCTTCCTTCCCAGGAACGACGATTAGCCGTACCGCTGCAGGACGCCTGTTAAGCACAGCAAAGGAGACCTGATCCGAGATAATCGCCGCCAGTGTGGCAACGTCGGTATCTCCCGGAAGACAAATCAGGTCCAGGCCGTTGGCGCCGGAATTGGCGGCCATGCACAACTGGTCGAAAGTCAGCGTTCCTGACTGAGTTGCGGCAGCCAGCGATTCGTCTTCCAGGACAGACAGCATGATTCTGGAATAAGACCCTGCAGAACAGGAAGCGAAAGCCGAACCTGCACGCATGGCGCTGAGAATCATCGAAAGGGCTGTGGCCGTCCCAGGAGCACCGACGCGTTTGATTCCCAGCAGAGGCAGTAAATCGACAACGCTGTCTCCGGGACGGTGAGTGGGCGCTAATGTGACGTCGATACTGCCGAAATCCGCCCCCAGCCGGCTGGCAATCTCACGGCCAACGAGTTCCGCCGTTCGGGTCGCCTGAAACACGGCCGTCTGAATGACCGAAGCAAACTCATCCAGCCGGGAATTCGGATTCTCAAGCAGCCGCTGCTCCAAAGCATGACGGATGATCGCCGCGGCCCCGACTCCGACATGGACGACCAGGTCACCCCAGCCGTCGCCGAGGCAGGCTCCTGTCAGATGAGGGTGCCCCGTCGAGTCGTTCGCGAGCACCGCAAGTTTTGCGGCTGCGTCACCATTACGATCCCGCGTCGCCTCTGCGGCTTGCAGCAGAGTCTCGGCCACCAGCGAGATCGCGTCCATGTTCACGCCATTCTCGGTCGAGCCGACATGAACGGCTGCACGCAAACGCTCGGTGTGGGTCAGTGCTTCCGGCAGGCTTGTAATCAACTGCCGGGCACTCTGCGTCATCCCGTGCTGGACATCCGCGGCATATCCCCCGATTCGATCAGCGTGAACGTTGGCCGCGGCGCCATCCAGTGTCTTGGCGATGTTGACGAAGTCCGACGCATTAAATCCCTGCGCAACCCGGTCGATCGGGGTGACACACAATCGACGCTGCAGGACCGGAACCCCGGTCAGCGCGGCGACTTCCGAGCAGACGGCATTCAGCCGCCCTGCTTTTGAAATGATCCGATGATAGATCCCTTCGCACAGCTTATGGAAATTGCGATCCGCGCAATCCGAGATATTGATACCCAGTGTGACCGTGCGCACATCCAGCGGCAACTGTCGCAACTGTTGCAGGGCTGAAAAGAACCCTGTTAATTGATCCATAGTGGAACTCTGCGGAGAGGATTGAGTTGGTGACGAATTCGGGAAACGTTTCCCATCCGAACATCGTGGGCGAACGTCACGGGACGACCGCGTTGGAAACGACCGTGTTGAAGCCAACTGGTTCTGGATGCGCCAGTGCGGCGATCACTCGACGATGCTGTAATGAAACAGTGATACCATCCGCCTGAAATTCATTGCGGAGCTCTTCACATAATTGCAGCGCGTCAACACCTGGAGGTACCGACAGTTCCATCGCTGCCAGGAACATTTTGGCTTGTGATTCTTTGTCACGACATTCCAGCCGCCCCTGCAGATCGACCAGATCAATTCCATCCAGGGCGAGCCGATGTGCCAGAAACCGCAGGACACCTGGCCGATCAGGCCCGGCAAGGGTTAAAACGTAGCGTTCCTTTGGCGTTGGCTCGGTAGCTCCGTCGAAGCCCATGTCCTTTTCAGGATCGCGCAGAGTCACATCAGCACCGAACGCCCGACAGACCGCACGTATGTGCTCAACAATCACCTCGGGGTCCTGGTCGTCGGCAAACTCAGCCGCCATGATCATGGCAAAGAATTTCTGGATGACCGCCTGACTGACGTCACGCAAGTTGCCGCCCAGCTCATCAAGTGCGTTCGCCAGGGCTGCAAGGATGCCAGTCCGATTTGCAGCAACCACCGTCATGATGTAAAGCTTCGACATAGTTACTTTCAACGCAAAGGCGATGAGGTCATTTTCTCAATCGGAACCAGTCTTAGCCACCCAGCAGACTCTGTCGGATAAGCCCCAGGCCGCGACGGATGTCAGAGGCGCGATCGTCCCCCTCGGTTCGGATGGCGGTCAACCAACCTCGATAGTCCATTTCACTCAGCAACGCAAAGACTTCAATCCAGTCAACGTTCCCCCGCCCGACAGCCCGTTCTTCACCCCCGCGCATTCCGGAATCTCCGTCCCGCAGCTGCACATGAACGACGTGTTCGTGCAGAATGCGCAGCGATTCTGCAACCGGACGACGAGTCATGGCAAAGTGAGCGGGGTCGAAATCGATGCCGATCAATCCCGTCTTGATCTCTTGCACCAACTTCAGCAGGGTCTCTGCCGAATCGTTCGTCGGTGTGATGGCAAGGGTGGTGCCAATATGAGTTGAATGGCGGGCCAGATCACTCAGCACTTCAACCAGAAGTTGTCGATCTTTCGATTCCGCCTCTTCCGGAATTCGCCCGACACGCAAACAGAGCACAGTCGAATTCAATGAATAAGCAAATTTCATTGCATCGCGGATTGCTGCAATTCGAACGTCGAGCTTGTCCTGTTCAAACAGGGGATAATTCAGGGGAAAGACGGCCCCGGACACGATAAGACCGTATTCGCTGATCTGATGCAGCAGATCACGGCGTCCGGTTGACGTAATTTCGGATGCTCGCAGCTCGTAGCGGAGATCGAACTGCACCCCTTTCACATTCAACTCGGCCGCCGTCTTGATCGATTCAAGAAGCGGTTCAGCAAAACAGCGTGTCCCAACAGCAAGTCGAAATTGGCGCATAGTGATCGAGTAGCTTTAAAATGAGAGTTTCGTGTGCCGATATAGTTTAACAAGTAACGGCAATTTGCCCACGAACTCGCCCCTGACGAGTCCGTGTGGGTTGGCACAGATTGTTCGTAATCGGAACAGCCTCCGTAAGAATCAGGATGGGAACAATTCGGAACTCTTCCCCAAACAGGGAGTCTCCGCGGATGCGATCCCCTCAGCGAAGACATTTCGAGAATTCGCATGTGATTTGTCACACGTGGGGAAAATACGATGCGATAACCGGGAAACTTTTGGCAGAGAAACTTTGATTCAAAAACCTCGCACTCCCCCCAGGCTCGTCAGTTTGTCGTAATACCGCGTCCCGGAACATGGATTATCAATTGTTGAGGGTTTCCTCGAGTCAATGCCAGTTGAAACCGGTCTTGAGCAAAAATGGATTTCCTGCCACATTCCTCGCGCAGCCCCCTCACGATGCCAAATCATCAACCCAGTAACCGTGTTCGAATGTTAAAGCGACTGATTCCTGTCGGATTGATTGCTTTGGCGACCACTGCCCTTTGCGGTTGTGTGTCGCTTGACGCAAAAGGTCCGCCAATCGCGAACCCCGTTTTTGTGCGGGCGAACAATCCGGAAGAGGCGTGGGAACGGACGGTGGATGTCGTCCACGACTATCTTTTCGAAATTGAACGGGAAAATAAGCTGGGGGGCGTCATCGAGACCCGTTACAAGACTGGTGCCAGCATGCTGGAACCGTGGCATCCGGACACTGTCGGGGCAGAAAACCGATGGGAAAGCAGCCTGCAGTCGATTCGCCGTAAAGCCTTTGTCCGTTTTACCCCCGCGCCTGGTGGGTATCTGGTCGGCATTGAGGCGGTCAAGGAACTGGAAGACGTATCAAAGGCAGCCAATTTCGCCGGGGGTGCGACTTTTCTCGACAACAGTGCACTGCAGCGTGACCTGAATCCGGTCGTGGGACAGGCAACCCCCTCTGGATGGATCAACAAAGGGCGTGACGAAGATCTTGAGCAGGCCATGCTCAGAACGCTGAACCGTCGTTTTTCTCAATAGCCGCTCTGGTCGAATCGACTCAGCTTCGATCGAGTGCATCTCTGTCGCATGCTCGCGGTGACGAACTTCTTGATGCGGCCTGCTCCACACAAAATCTCCCGACCGACGATGCCCATCTGCTACGACAGGCGCCTCAACGACCCGGTAACGACCGGTAATGACTATTAAAAGAATGTTCTGTCGCTCCGATACATCAGGAATTCTCTTAAGCGTTTCCTGATTGGTGACGAACTATCGACCAGGACTTCATGGAATTGTCGTGATTGCCGTTCGACAGGCAAAACCTGCCGTTGTCAGATTTTGCGATTGCCGATAGCTTCTCGCTCGCGTGCGGGCCGTGTGGCTCGCCGTCAGACCGATTTGCCATGGATGGCGAAATGAAACGCGGAATGCTGGCATTGATATTCGCTTGCCTGGCCTCTTGCGGCTGTGCGGGCAAAGTGGACACTGACCTGCTGCAGGCTCGCATCCGCGAGCAGGCAATTCAGTTGGCGGAATCGGAGAACGAAATCGCCCGTACGCGGGCGGAGTTAAAGCGAGCTCTGTTGGAATCGGAGCGGCTCCAGGCCGAGCTCACTCCTAAGGACGGGGATACGAAGCCCCTGACCTCACTCGCTGCCAGAATAGATCGAGTCCATATTCATTCGCTGGCAAGTGGCGGGTTGAATAAGGACGATCAACCGGGTGACGACGCCGTTGTCATTCAGTTCGTTCCTGTCGACGCCGAGGGTGACATTCTTAAAGTTCCCGGCGATGTCGAATTTCGACTCTCTGATCCCCAGGCGCCCTCTTCCCAACAGGAAATTGGGTATTGGAACTTTTCTGCTGACGAATGTCGTGAACACTGGACCCGAGGTCTCACAAGTTCGGGGTACCAGTTCACCTTGCCGCTTCAGACTCGGCCAAAGCACAACAGTCTGGTACTGCACTTGAATTTCAGTACAGCCGACGACCGTCAGCTTGAAGTGTCACAGATTGTGAAGGTGGTCCCTGCATCCCAGACGGCTCGCAGGGTTGGCAGTCAGTCGCAGCCAAGGCTGGTTCGAACCGTGGACGAGTCGGACGAGATGCTGCCTCCCGTCGGTGGATGGGATTCGGACGACGAGGAAGAGGAATCGGACGTGGATGAGTCCGAGGAATCTGCCGAGACCACACCGACCTCAGATCGTGCTCTGCAGCATTCTGCCAACTGGACGGACGCAACGATCCCCCAGCTCCGTTAAAGGGAATTCGCGAGTGGAAATCGAGTGGAACGGGCAACGAGGAACCGTCTGTTTCATCTTGCAGCCAAAGCCACTTCCAATTTGCGCACAGAGACCTTCAAACGTCTTTCGTCCCCTGTCAAAGCAGGACAAATTTGGTAGACTCGCCTTCTTCGATGTGTCGGATTCTTGCGCACGTCGACCTGATTTCGTAACCCATTCGGCTCGCTTTGCAGCCGATTTAACCGCGCCCGCGGTTTCGGAAGATTCTACGCCCCGACAGGCGTCGACTTTTGGAAATACCATCGCTCATTTGTGGAAGGGACATTGATCATGTCCGTCGATATTTATGCACCGTGTCCATGCGGAAGCGGGAAGAAATTTAAGTTTTGCTGTAGCGCCATCTCCGAAGAAATGGATCGTATTGGCCGGTTGATTGAAGGGAACCAGCCGCGAGTCGGACTTCAACAACTGGAAGCACTCGAAAAGAAGGTGCCCAACAACCCGTGGGTCGGAACGACACGGGCCATGGTCCTTCTGGACCTCAACGATCCCGCTGGCGCACGTGACGTGCTGAAGCAGCTTCTGAACGCTCAACCAGACAACGAACTGGCGATCGCTCTGTTCGCTGCGGCAATGGTTCGCATGGAAGGCTTGAGCGCCGGAAAGCGAGCTGTGCACCGTGCTTTCCAGAAAAGTGCCAAGAAATTCCCGGGACTCGTGAGCGACCTGGCCAACGCGATGGCCATCGATTACGCACAACGTGGCCAGATGATGGCCGCTCGCGAACACCTGGCTCTGGCTCTGCGTCTGACCCCGGAAGAACGTCGGCAGGAACTGTTCGTTCAATTGCTGGAACTGGACGGCGAAAACGGCCTCAGCTATCCCATGCGAGGCTCACATTTACTGCCCAACATTCCGGGACTTGACCTCGAAGTCCAGAAAGAAGTGCGAAAGGCACAGAAGTACGCGGCGGTCGGTTGCTGGAGCACCGCGGCCGACGTATTCACGACGCTGGCGAATGACAATTCCTCCCGCCCCGAATTCTGGCACTCCGCCGGTCTCTGCCGAGCCTGGGACGGGGATGAAAAAGTTGCGGCCGAGGCCCTGCATCGCGCAGCGCGACAATACGAAGACCTGGCGGTGGCCATCGAATGCGAAACACTGGCACAACTGCTGGACGAGCTGACGACTCAAGATGTGATTGAAGAATGCGTCTATCAGGGAGAAGTCGGTTCCGTCTCCCGTTTGCTCACCGAACTGGACAAGCACCCCAGTATCGAACGAGTGAAACCTCCGACAAATCCGGAAGGAAGAACACCCGCTGCCGCCTATGTGGTTCTGGATACGGATCAAGTCCCTGACGACTTTTCCAACATATCACTGGAACAAATCCCGCATATCCTCGCCAAAGTCGTGGTCGATGACCTTGATGAAAAGCGAAATAGCCCTGCCACGATTGTGATCGCGGGAATTCGCGGTTCCACAATCGATCGCGCCAAGTCGATCATCTCAGCTGCTGCGGGTGATCTGCTAACGTGGTCAACGACGTCGGGCGAACCCGAAGTTGTCGGAAGAACGCCCAAAGAGTTCCACTTCCTCGACAATAACTGGTATCTCCCCAAGAAGACGCCCCTCGTGCAGCGGCAGAAGCTCTTCAATCGGTTCTGGGATACGGTCATCACCGAAAAGTGGCCTCAATTGCCACTGCGTGCCCTGGAAGGCCATACCCCCGAACAAGCCGCGAAGGATCCTGCTTACAAAGTCGCGCTGCTGGGAGCCGTATACGCTCTGGACGCCGCAGGTCAGGTCCGCGGGCGTGGTGGACTTCTCTCTGCAGCAATCAAGCGACTGAACATCGAGCCCCTTCCCGCCATTGAAGTCACCCCTGAGACGAATGTCGGCAGCCTGTCCGTCATGCAGATGCACCGGCTTCCGATCGACAAGCTCAGCGATCAGCAATTGCTGACGGTCGTCAACCGATCGATGCTGATCCGGCACGATGAGACGCTTTATCAGGTCCTCAAAGCTGCGGTTGCCCGGCCGAATCTGACTGACCACCTCGACATGCCTCGAATCATGCGCACGCTGGCAGAACTCAGCTCGATCTTCGGACAGCGTGACGAAGCCTTCGAGTGGATTGATCAAGGTCGCAAGCTTCGCGTTGAGGATGGCAAAACGGCCTTCCAGCAGGCATGGACCTGGGACCTCGCGGAACTGGCTTCTCGTCTGGAAGACCCGACTGATCCGAAGTTGCAGCAACTGCTGCATCGCTTCGTGACCTACTACGGCCCGAAGGTGCCGCAGATCCGCCCCCACATCGAACAGACACTCGAAGCGTTCGATATTCCGTCCCCGTGGAGTTCGATCGAAATCCTCAGCGGAAGCGGGGCAGCCGGTTCTGCGGGTATTTGGACATCCGACCAGAACGAGACTTCTCAGGCCGGTGGAAAGCTCTGGCTGCCCGGTCAGTAATCGCGACAGAAGAAGAGAGCAGCGGCCAGACCGCTGCTCTCTTCTTTCTCAAAGCCCTTTGAACCGGCCGGGATCCCTCCCTGCCCGAAAACATTGAATTGAAGATTGGCAAAGCAGCAGTCGATGTCGAGCAATCGCCCCTTCGACGAACAAATGATGCGACGCGCCTTGGAACTGGCAGGTCGCGGTCTTGGTCGTGTCGAACCAAATCCACTCGTCGGGGCCGTCGTCGTTGACCCCCAGGGCAGAATTCTGGGCGAAGGCTGGCACGAATACTACGGCGGTCCGCACGCGGAAGTTCGTGCACTCGAAGGACTGGGCACAGCAGCATCAGGCGCGACTCTTTACGTCACACTCGAACCCTGTTGTCACTTCGGGAAGACCCCTCCCTGTTCACAAGCCGTCATTGCGGCGGGAATCCGACGAGTCGTCACCGCAATGCGAGATCCAAACCCCCGCGTCGATGGGGGGGGCATTCAGGAATTGCTGAACGCCGGGGTACAAGTCGAGACAGGGATTCTTGAACACGAAGCCCGCCGTCTCGTCGCTCCCTTCATGATGTTGATGACACAGCAACGCCCCTGGTTTCTCGCCAAATGGGCCATGACACTCGATGGCAAGATTGCCACCCGGACGGGCCATTCAAAATGGATTTCCAATGAACGTTCACGGAACGTCGTCCATGAGTTGCGCGGACGTATGGATGGAATTCTGGTCGGCGCCGGGACGGCCCTGGCCGATGATCCCAGCTTGACTGCGCGTCCAGCCGGCCCCCGTCAGGCTGTTCGAATCGTGATCGATTCAGCCGCGCGGTTGCCCCTGACGTCTCAACTGGTGAGCACCGCAAGCGAAGTTCCCGTCCTCCTTTTTGCCACCCGAAAGGCCGCCCCTGAGCGTTGCGAGCAATTAAGTGAGGCGGGCGTGGAAGTCGTCGTCGTTAGCGAGGACTCGCGACAGCACTGCGATGTCACAGCGGTTGCGGCTGAGTTGGGCCGACGGCGCATGACGAACGTGCTGATCGAAGGAGGAAGCGGAATCCATGGAGCGTTTTTCGAACATCAATTAATCGACGAGCTTCATGCGTTCATTTCCCCCAAGCTCGTGGGAGGCACTCAGGCACTCACTCCGATCGGGGGCCGCGGCATCGATTTCGTTCCTGAGTTGGCTTCGCTGGAGAGCCCATCGGTTGAGCTGCTGGATGGCGACGTCTACATTCATGGGTTGCTCAAAAAAGCTTGCCCGTAAACAGCGAAAGCCGACTCAAATGAGTCGGCTTTCCGTTCTGACCAGTTCCGATCGGCCGGGTCTGGAGTTCTGAGGGCGGGGATGTCCCTCAGAACCGTTTTCCAAACCAGACGTTCTACTCGTGGTTAGTGTCCGCAGTTGCTGCTGGGGACTGCGACGGCACCACCCTGGCAGGGGGTGCTGACACAAACCGTTTGAACGGGGATGCGTCGGCAAATCGTGCGCGGCACTGAGATCACCTTGGTTTCGACAACCTGACGTGGGACACACTTCGTTCGGGTCACCATTTTCGTTTCACAAACCTGACGGCAAGTCGTGTAAGGAACGCGGCGGGTGCGAACTTCCTGCGTCATCGTGCAAGTGGTGTAAGGAACCTTCTTGGTGATGGTTTCGCTGGTCCACGAGCAGGTCGTGTAAGGGACCTTCTTGGTGATCGTTTCGCAGGTCCAGGTGCAGGTCGTGTAAGGAACCTTCTTGGTGATCGTTTCGCAGGTCCACGAGCAAGTCGTGTATGGAACCTTCTTGGTCACCGTGTGCTGTTCGTAACGGACGCAGGTGTAAGGAACCTGCTTGACGACGGTTTCAGGAACCTTGCGGCAGACCGTGTAAGGCTGCTGACAGTGACGGACTTCTTGCTCCATCCGTGTACAGGTAATGGTGCGGGTTTCAACCCGAGGAACCCAGCGGCGGCAGCAGACAGTGCGACAGGTCTGTTCACAAACCGTCTGGCAGCAGCCTGGCTGATAGACGCAACGGTTGAGGCAAGCATCCCACGACCAGGTCCCGGGATTGCTGGTGTGCCGTTTCACCACGGGGCCCGGAATCTGCTTTGTCTCAGTCACCCAGTCGCCGGTGCAGACCTGGATTTCCTTGGTTTCACAAACTGGCTTGCAAACGGTGTAGCAGACGTCGCGGTAGCGGGTCTCGGTTTCGGTGCGATAAGTCGTGCAGCAGACGTCGCGGTATTTCGTTTCGTAAACTGGTTTGGTGATGGTGCAGCAAACGTCGCGGTAGCAGGTCTGATAAACCGGCTTACGAACGGTGCAGCAGACGTCGCGGTAGCAGGTCTGATAGACCGGCTTGCGAATCGTGCAGCAGACATCGCGGTAGCAGGTCTGGTAGACCGGCTTGCGAATCGTGCAGCAAACGTCACGGTAGCAGGTCTGGTAGACCGGCTTGCAAACGGTGTAGCACTCATCACGATAGCAGGTCTCGTGAATGGTCCGTGTGCAGGTCACAGGAAACTGTTCCGTACACTGATCGTACACGGTTCGGCAGCAGGTGATCGTCTTCTGATCGTAGACGGTTTCACGCACTGTCTGATAACTGGTCCCGCAGCAGCTCTTGGCTGCCACGTAATCACCACAGGGGGCACATGCTGCTGGAGCACAATTCTTGTAGCTCGCCGCCCCGCAGTAGGAGGCTTCAACGTTGACGTCGGAAGCAAGCGCCAGCAAGCTCGCTACGACGATCCAGGTTATGTATCTCATCAATCGGTCCCTTAATCCCTGTCAGAACGGCTCGTCAAAGTGGTAGTCACGATGGGTGTCTGCAGGTTTGAAACGGGCTTCGTCCGTTATCTAATAGGATCGACCGTCAAGGTCCGCCTGCATGAGCCAAAGCGCGTAGATTCCCGCGCAGAACTCAATTCAGTGGAAATTCCCTGAAGAGACCGAGCCTAAGGTCGCCCTGTTTACCTTGTCACCTCATCCTGTCGCCTAGATCGGCAAATTCCGCTGGCTCTCTCAAAATCGAATCAGCGAGAAGCTGTCAGAATTGCCGAACTGTGTTAGACGAGTCCAATTCTTAGGATCACGCGTTTGGGAAGGAATAAACGGACCCGACAGATGGGATGGGACAATAGGTTGATGAAATAAACTACAGCGCTCGACCCGAGATGGGTCCATTAGGAAACCGAGGAGTATCAGGGCGTTCAGGCGAACGAATCAGTTCCCACAGAAGGATCGCCGCCGTGACAGAAACATTCAGAGACTCGACAAACCCGGATCCGGGAATGGTCGTCAGCTCGTGACAGGCACTCATCACTTCCCGATCCAGCCCAAGCTCTTCGTTGCCCAAAACGATGGCATAGGGCCGTTCCTGGTTTCTTCCTTTTGTGGGCGAACCACCACGGGTCGCAGCACCGACAATAAAGTAGTAGGGGCGGATCGCTCGCAGAAAGCCAGGTAGATGGTCCACACAGAAGACCTCGACGTGATCCAGCCCCCCTTCGGCGACGCGATAGGTCGCCTCGGTCGGCAGTGCCGCCTGAGGATGATCGGGAATGATCAGCTTTGTGACCCCAAAGAAAGCGGCCGTTCGGATGATTGCACCTAAATTGTGCACGTTGCTCACCCGGTCAAGAATCAGCAGCGAAAGACCACTGCTGGCCCATTGACGGACTTCATCCAGGCGGGGTGAGCGGATCTGGGGCGGTTGCACCACTACCACAACCCCGCCGTGATGGATGGACCCCGAAATGCGTTCAAGTTCTTCGGGTTCAACACAGCGGTAAACAAGCCGTTCTTTGGCCATCCATCTGCAAAGGTCACCGATCTCCGGTGCGATGGGAAGAGTGAAAAAAAGCCGTTTCACCGTGCTGGACGCTGTTTCGAAACGAGAGCGAACGGCGTTGAGGCCACAGATGACCAGTTCGCGGGAACGCATAGAACGCACTTTCTGGCGCAAGGATTAAAAGCTGAGTCGTGGGATCCAATGTCACACGGGCGAGGTTCGTGCGTCTATTGTGCGCGAATGATTGCCTATTTTACCAGCACTCGGGCAGACACAAGGACCCCTTTCAATAGGCCGCCTCAAATAAACGGACACCTTCGCAATAGAATTGTTCATGTTGCTTGCAAGAACGCTTAACAAGATCGCATATTCCCCGAGTTCACCTCTGCGGCTTGCCGAAGCTTTTGTTCACTATCACTCCCTTTGAAACAGCCACACAGCATCAGAAATATATACCTAAAAACAACTTACGAGCACTTCGGAAATCCCAACCGAGAAGTGGCATGCGGTCTGCGTTGTTCACACTCCCGACAAGGAGCCTGATAATAAGGCAGTAGTCGACGCGATCATTCTCCACAATTTGAAGCAAGTAGATCGCTTTTGCAGAAAACTTGCGCACGCCGGCTGAACGAGTCAGCCATTAAGTGAGTGCGTCTCAAGAGTTTTCCGAGAGTTTAGGGAGTTTCTTGTGTTAGTCCATCGGCCCCGCCTGAATCTGAGTAGCCCCCGACATCAACGAACGGGGTTCTTCTGTTTGGGTGCCTTACGCGAGGTCTTCGTCCTTGCGTCCGCAGTCTCTATTGTCACCGTCTGTCTCTGGCAGTCCTCGGCATTTATGAAGGTTCATCTTGCCGCCGACAAACAGCCAAACGCTAGAAAGCTGCTTCCCGTCCTGGCACTGAACGTCGACCGTGAACGCGGGGCTGTCCTGGCTCATGTCTGGGGAGGCCAGCACGACGAAATTTCTCTCGATACCGGAGACGTCACGCAACAGACCATTTTTCCCGAAGTCATCGCCTATGACGCCTCCCAAAGGAACTCAGTCGTCGCACATCTTTCCGAATGGGCTGAAGGGGGAGCCATTCACCACCGGGTCGACATCTTTCGACGAGGAGAAATTCTCATCTCCGAAGAGTTCGGCACGCAGTCTCAAACTTCTGCCACCGTCAACGTCTCTGCGGACGGAACGTACGCGATCGTGATGACACTCGAAGGGAACGCCATTGGGTGGGAACTTCGAGACGAAGAACCCAAACGCCATGAGTTCACTCTCGAGCCATTGAACGTCGAAAACAACCTCTCTCCCGATGGAAACCGCCTGTTCGTCTCGGCAGACCAGGCGACCCCTTACTTCTGTGATTCCCGAACCGGGCAGTCGAAAGTGGAATTGCAGGGGCTGACGGGATTCTGCTGCTGCTCAGAATGGACCAGTGACGGTCGCTATCTTGCCGTGGGAAATCAGCACGGCGACGTGATTGTGTTCGATACGACCACGGGTAAGCAGGTCTGGCATCAGCGACTCGATTTCATGTTCGCACGGGCAGTGTCGTTCTCGCTCGATGGAACTCAACTGGCTTGCGGGGGATTCGATCACAAAACTCGCATCTGGAATCTCTCCGAACCCGAACAGCCTCCCAAAGAATTGAAAGGTCAGTATGGAATCGTAAGAGGTCTGGTCTTTGGCCCTAACGATCAGACACTGGTCTCGGCCAGCTTCGAGGGGACCATTCACGAGTGGTCAGTCGCAACCGGTCAGTTACTTCGACAATTGAGGTAATGTGGGTTGACAGCAGCAGGTCAGTCAAGCGCCCCTGCTGTCACTCTTGTTTCAGGCCCGAGACAGACAGGCAGCGACGTTTTATTCTCTCACCTTTTCACAAATTGTCTTGAAGCTCCGTCAGACAATCGTGCCTACGACGAGCGTCCGGTCATCCGAGGCGGGTGTTCCACACGAGAACTCAGCAACCGAATTGAGCAGCGTCTGAACCGTCTGCTCAGGATCCAGAGATGTGTTCGAAATCTCGTGGTCCAGTCGTGACAGACTGTAAAGTTCCTGGTCGGGTCCTGCGGCTTCCACAATCCCATCCGTGTATAGGACCAACTGATCTCCAGGACGTAGATCAATCGCCGCCTCCACTGCACGGAAAGAATGCATCACGCCCAGCGGAAAATGCTGCGCGTGAATGAGCGAGCTGATCTTGCCCGAGTCACCTCGTCGCAGCCGCGGGGGATTGTGACCAGCTGACGAGTAGGTTAACCGCAGTGTCTGGGGATCGAAGATAGCGTAAAATGCCGTCACAAATGTGCCGGTGTTACCGACATAGTGCTGACACAGGCGATCGTTCAGGTAGTTCAACATCGCCCCCGGGGTAATCGTCGAGCCGGGGAACGTATGCGCAATACTGTGCATTACGGCCATCATTACGGCCGCCGGTGTTCCATGGCCGCTGACGTCCGCGATCAGTAGCCCCCAAAGCCCGCCCCCCAGTGGAAAGAAATCGTAGTAGTCACCACCGGCCCGTCGCGCTGTCTGGTACGACGCCGCGAGTTTCATCCGGGGGATCTGAGGGAGCTTGATCGGCAGCAGCGACCGCTGAATCCGGGCGACCGCTTTCAGTTCGCGATCAATCTCTTCATAAGCTTCCTTCAGTCGCTCGGCCAGGACGAGAGTACTGGTGGCGCGTCCGAACAAGTTTGCCAGCCAAACTGATTCGGGCAGGTTCTCATACGAGAAGCCGTTTGGGACCCGCCGCATATGCAGGGACATGTTCAGCGACAAACCCTGGTCGAGCAGCGGGATCGCCTGCAGCGAGTGCTGTCCTTCGAGATATTCGTAAGCAGGATCGTCAGGAGACACGTTCAGGTTGTTGATGATCCGCGGTTCGTTTCCGTAGATCAGTTCAGCGAGGATTCCACCAGACAGTAAGGGCAAACGCTCGGGCTCTTTCCAGGGATCGATATCATCTTCCCATTCGCTGTATCGCGTGATGAGGAAGTCCGGATAGGAGAGTTCACGCCGACTCATGGCCAGGCGTCGATCAATTTGCGGATTGACCTGCCTCATCCGCTCATAGTACTCGCGTACCATGGCCTGCGGGTCAGTCTGCAAACTCAATTCGCGCATTGTCTCCATGATCTGGTTGAGACGTCGAATCGAGTTCGGTGTCGGTACAGAGGTAAATTCGCCCGTCATTGGCTGCCATCCTGCTTCATGTGGGATTAGACGCGCATCGTATCAACCCCGACAAGACCCGAGCTACGAAAGAGGCCCGTTTTTTTAAGGGGCCATTTTTTCAGCGAAATGTTCCCTGGATCCAACGGACTGGTCTCTAGAGTCCTCTCATCAAACTCGTGTCAAAATCTTCCCAGCGCACGCTGGATCAGGAAATCAGCTCATCCAGTTGCTACACTGGCAAATTGGTGGGCCATTCCGCTCGATGATTCCATCCGCTTGGAAAGGAACAGCATGTTTCCAATTGATCGTCGCGAGTTTCTCCGTGACCTCGGTGGTACGCTCGTCACTGGCAGCGCCGCTTGGTGCTCATTGAATTCACTGACATCCGCCCGAGCGGAAGACGTGGCAATAGATCCCACAATTGTCCAGTTCCGCTCCGAAATGGAAGGAGTCGTCCGCTGGATTGAGCAGGCTCCACGCGAGAAGATTCTGGAGCAGGCGGTTGAAAAACTCAAAAACGGACTTCCCTATCGGCAACTCGTCGGAGGTCTCTTTCTCGCTGGAATCCGCAATATCAAACCCCGCCCAGTCGGGTTCAAATTTCACGCGGTGATGGTGATGGGTGCGGCCCATCAACTTTCGCTCGATGCATCGCAGGCCGATCGTCTTCTTCCGTTCTTCTGGGCGCTCGATAATTTCAAAGGCGCGCAGGCCCAGGACGTCAAAGAAGGAGACTGGACCTTATCTGCTGTTCGCGATGCAGAGGTCCCTTCGGCCTCTCAGTCACGAGCACGCTTCATCGAGGCCATGGACCGCTGGGACGAAGCGGCCGCTGACGTCTCTATCGCGGGACTTTGCCGATCCGCCAGTTCCACCGAAGTTATGGAAATAGTTTGGCCGTACGCGATTCGAGACTGGCAAAACATCGGGCATAAAGCGATCTTTGCAGCCTGTGCGGGCCGCACGCTGGACTTGATCGGTTGGGAACATGCCGAGCCAGTGATGCGGTCGCTCGTCTACGGGTTGCTTAATGGGGGAAACACGGACTCAGCCGCCCCCTACGATAAGAATCGGGAATTGGCCGGCAAGATCCGCGGTGACTGGATGGACGGCAAACCCGACCCCGACGTCACTCGGTCAATGGTTCAGTCCTTGCGCGTCGCCACTACGGAAGAAGCGGCCCAGGCAGTGGTCACTCAACTCAATCGAGGCGTGGCTGCAAGCTCTCTGTGGGATGCCATCCTGCTGGCAGCCGGAGAGCTTCTGATGCGAGAACAGGCAATTGTCCCCCTTCACGCGACGACAGCCACTAACGCCCTGTTCTTCATCTTTCGACAAAGTGGAAACGATTCAACGCGGCGAGTCGCGTTGCTGCAGGCGGCATCGTGGATCGCGTTGTTCCGCGAGGGGACGCGGCAACGTGGCCGCTTCCCCGATAAGCCGAACATCGACGCATTCCAACCGAGCGATGCAGTTCCACCGTCCATTGAAGCGGTCTTCGATGGATTGCGACAGAATCGGGATACGGCAGCCGCGCAGGTGCTGGCTTACAGTCGCCATGGAGGAGATCCCGCCCGGTTCTTCGATGCAGCCCGGCATTTGATCTTCACCAAGGGGACGGACTCGCACGACTTCAAGTTTGCGGCCTCGGCCTTCGAAGATTTTTCGTACGCCAGCCCAGCCGTTCGCCCGCAACTGATGGCCGCGAGTGTCTACTACCTGCGAGGCGCAGGCGAACCTGACTCGCCATTACTTGAGCGCACCAAGCAGGCACTCGCGATTCTGTAGACCGGAACCAAGCCCCGACGTGGGTCAGCGAGAGGCGTTTCAACAAACTGGGCTCGGGTACTCAAATTTCAAAACTGGCTTCCGAGTGAGTCGATCGTTCTGATCGAATGTTAGCCAGTTTTGAGATCTGAGCACCCGACCCCAGGGCGTGCGCTCTCGGATCGCACCAGAAACATGTTCGCCTCTCTGCCGCATGCGGACGCAGGAACCATCGCCCGGGCTGCCTCAATGAGACGGATCCCACGCCGCCAGGGGCGCGGGATCCGGTTTCAAGCGTTTCCAGGTTCCAACTCATCATATTGAACAATCACATCAGTCGTCCTGATGAGACCGCCAATTTCAGAACTTAAACGCCGGATCCCCATCGACAGCTTTAGATACCTCGGGAGAACGTTACTCCGGTAGCGGTTTGCCTTTGGTCTCTGGGGCGAATGGTAGAACGAGCAATCCGATCAGGAAGATGGCACTCATCGTCACTCCCGCCTGACGCATCGGTTCCTCATACCCGTGGAACACGAACTTGCTGAAAGCTCCCAGAGCGAACGGTCCGGACGCCGCCACGAAGCGCCCCACGTTGTAGCAGAACGAAGTCCCTGTGCTGCGCAGATGCGTCGGGAAGAGCTCGGGGAAATAGATGGCGTATCCACCGAACAGAGCGAGATGGCAAAAACCCATAATGGGAATCATCCAGAAGATCTGGCTGAACTCGGTGAGGTACCCGAACACCATCACTGTACTGAGCATTGCGAGGACAAAAGCGACCGCGAAGGCGGGCTTGCGACCGGTGTAATAGGTGACGTAGGTGAAGGCATAGATCCCGAAGAAGGCACCAATGTTGAGCATGACAGATGTGAATGCCGCCCAACGCCCCAACTGATTCGTCAGCTTCTTCGCTCGTTTCGAAATGCGGTCGGTATGCCCCTCGACCGCGGCGGCATCGCCTGAAACTTCTTCGCCTGAAAGATATTCCAACCGACGCGCTCGCTCGTCATCCGTTTTGGACAGGCTCGAGGCAATCTCCGATGCGGTCGGCGTTTCCCCGGCTTTTACTCTCTTTTGTACTTCAGAGTAGATGACTTCAGCGTCTTTATTTCCTGCCGCCGGTGACAACAACTGATTGGGGAACGGGACCGCTTTTGCCTCGCTCAGTAACTGGGGCTTGCTGACAAGCAGTCGAATAAATTCCCGGTCCTTCTCGGCCTCACCTGCCACGCGCAGGTCGTTTTCGAAGGACTTGCGGAAGACGGACCGGGTCAGGTCGATACTGAAGAATCCGATGCCCCACAGTCCGATCACCCCGGACGCCGCCATGATCAGCCCGACAATCGCGTTTCGCCGCCAAGTGGGGTTACCAAACAGTTCACTGTACGATCCAAGTTGCTTCTGGAGTTGTTCGTCCGAAGCGGCCTGCCACTGTTCAGGCTCCTTCAATCGTCGACGAATCAGGATCGCGAGCAGCGCGGGCAAGGCCCCAATCACGAACATGATTCGCCAGGCGCTCCCCACCGCCCCCCGTTCTTCGAGTTCGAATAGAACAAGGCTGATCACCGCGGCCGAGATATTTCCCACAGCAGACAGTGCCTGGAGTAACCCCAACGCGAATGGTCTCGCCCGAACGGGCATCACTTCGGCTACGAGTGCCACACCAACGGCAAATTCCCCACCCACACCCAGGCCGGTCAAAAATCGAAACGCGGCAAAACTCCATGGGTCCCAGGAAAGAGCACTCAGTCCTGTAAAGGCCGAATAGAGCAGAATTGTCAGGAGCATCGTCTTGGCTCGGCCGATCCGGTCACCCAGAATTCCAAAGCCTAGACCGCCCGTCGCCCAGCCCAGCAGAAAGATCGACGTGGAAATTGAGCCATAGAACTCAACGTCCGCCTGAGCTGGGGAAACACCGGGAGCCGGTGCGAGCAGTTCGCGCATCGCGGGAACGCGAGCCAGGTTGAAAAGCTGCTGATCCATCGTGTCGAAGAGCCAACCGAGCGCTGCCACAACCAGCACAAACCAGTGATAGCGTGACAGATCTTTCCACCAGGGAGTTGAAGAGCGCGTTGGTTCTTCTGGCGATGCTGCAGTTTCAAATCCATGCATTGAGGGAAGCCTTATTCGCGGGGGGCAATTACAGTGCTAGGCGAGGGGATCAATACAACCAAATTGCGCCAGGTCTGCAAGCTCACCGGCGGGGTTTTCGGGACTTCGATCAATGAAACTGGCCATCCGCGATTATTCTGCCGCACTTTTTCACCTTGCTCTGATCTTGCGATCGACATTTCCAGCCACGGAAGCGACATTGCGGGGCAGACGGCGGGAAGCGCCATCCACTAAGATTGCGCACCTACTTTTCTCGGGAGAGTGAATCTGTGAGCGGATCGATTTTGTATTGCGGCGACACTGACCTGTACGGCGCCGCGTCCTATCTGGCAGGTATGTTGACAACCTGGAACTTTAATTTTCAGTACATCCCCAGCAACCAGCGAATCAGTATCGCGGACCTTGAGAAACCTCGATCCTTGCTGATCCTCAGCGACTACCCGGCCGCCAACTTTGCTCCAGAATGCCAGGAAGCGGCTCTCAAGCTCATTCAGCAAGGCTGCGGGCTCTTGATGATCGGCGGGTGGGAGTCGTATCACGGATTCGGCGGTGACTGGAACGGGACCCCTCTGGCGGCCGCCTTGCCCGTGGAGATCGCGGCCAAGGATGACAGAATGAACTTTGACCAATCCGCGTGGCTGGTCCCGGCAACCGAGCATCCCGCCATCAGCGGCCTGCCGTGGCTCACGCGACCTCCTGCAATTGGCGGGATGAACCGCGTGACACCAAAACCCGATTCCAAAGTGGTCCTGGAAGCTCACACCTTTAAGGTGACATACGCCGGGACATCGAATTCCGCAGGCTCGAGCAACTCGGGCTGGTCGTTCACGCCAGATCAGAAGTACCCCGCTCTGGTCACCGGTCAGTACGGGAAAGGCCGAACCGCCTCGTTCCTCAGCGACGTCGCTCCTCACTGGGTGGGGGGCTTTGTTGACTGGGGTTTGCCCCGCGTCACGGGTCAGGCTGCTCAGTCACAGGGGATCGAAGTCGGACACGATTATGCGTCGTTCTGGAAACAGTTACTGACGTGGACCGGACAACTCGGAACGTGACAAATCGTTCCCGGAGGGGACTCTACTTCGAACGAGCCGCAGGATTTCCCACGTCGTCATGACGCGTCGTGTTCGAAGCGAGTCTCCTGATCTGGCTCAAGCCGGAGTCGCGGGAATCTCTTTCCGTCGATAAGATTCGGTACTGGATCGCCCGTGAAGTACGTCGAGTGCAGTAATGGACCTGCAGCCCAAAAGAGGCCGCGATTGACACCATTTCTGCGACATCGGACCGGAGCACCGGCGAACTCGAGGAGTCGCTACATTTCTAGAAGGAGCTATTGTGCCAAATAATCCCGTCCAGGTCGGGCGTTGGAAATGCGGTCGAGGTCTTCCCCTGTTGTTCATCGCGGGGCCCTGCGTGATTGAAAGCGAAGAGCTTGTCATGCAGATCGCCAGGAAGCTGGCGGAGATCTCGGAGTCGAAAGGCGTTCAAATCGTCTTCAAATCGAGCTTCGATAAGGCCAATCGCACGAGCGTTGACAGTTTTCGCGGACCGGGACTGGAACGGGGCCTGGAAATCCTGGCGAAGGTTCGTGCAGAGACGGGATTACCTCTCACAACCGATGTCCACGAACCAGCGCAGGCCGAACCGACGGCGGAAGTCTGTCAGATTCTGCAAATCCCCGCCTTCCTGGCCCGACAGACCGATCTGGTGGAAGCAGTGGCAAAATCAACGGCTCAACACGGCGGGATTATCAACGTCAAAAAGCCGCAATTTATCGCCCCTGAAGACATGGTTCACGTCGTCAAAAAGTGCGAAGCCTCGGGAAATCAGAATGTCCTGCTCACCGAACGGGGAACAATGTTCGGGTATGGTCGGCTGATCAACGACTTCCGCTGCATCCCTGTCATGCAGTCGTTCGGCGCACCTGTCATCTTTGATGCCACGCACAGTGTTCAGTTGCCCGGTGGCGCCACCACGGGTGGTCGCCGCGACATGGTCCCTTTCCTCGCCCGTGCCGCTGTCGCCAGTGGCTGCGATGGTGTCTTCTTCGAAACCCATCCTGACCCGGACAAGGCTTTGAGCGATGGTCCCAATATGGTCCCGCTCTCAGAACTGCCTCGGCTGATTGACCAACTGACCCAATTGCGATCGTTGACGCAAAGTTTCGAAAAGGGGTGAAGAAACCGCGGAGCCAACGCCGCCCCCGTAGCGGGGCCGGCAATTCAAATCCCGCCATTCGAAACTGGCGCGCAGACGCATCGAACGACTCGATGCCTCCAGAGCCAGTTTTCGATATGGGAGACTCAGGCCTGACGTTTAATGTCGACGGTCCTGCTCCACCGGCTCCGCGTACACATCCTCTGTCGGCCATTGCAAGAAATGCGAGAGGAACGAGCGCGGACAACTGCGTTCGCGGTCAATCTCCAATCCTGTGACGGAACAGGGCCATGCTTCTTGGCTCAAGGACATAGGGGTTTGCGGTCTCGTATTTCACGATGTCGGTCGAACCATGGTATGTATCGAACAGCCGGTCAATGGCTTTGAATCTCTGGACCGCTCGCGGCATCGTGAATGGCACCGGACTTTCTCCCGCATTCAGCAGGACCAGCAGGTTATCACCGATGATACAGGCCCCCTGCTCATCGATCTGACTGCAATGTCCCAGCAGGAGCATGCCGAGCGACCGGCGCGAGGTATCACTCCACGCCGCCTCACTCATCCGGTGGCCCGAGTTGTCGAGCCAGTAAATGTCGTCAACATCGTCTCCCTGAACGGAGCTCTTGAAGAATCGGCGACGCGAGAGTGCGGGCTGCTCTTTGCGAATTTGGATCAGTCGCCGGACAAAGTCTAACTGCCGCTTCTGAGCCGGTTTGAAGTCCCACGAGAGCCACGACAGGAAATTGTCCTGCGAGTAACAGTTGTTGTTGCCCTGTGCTGAATGGGCCCGTTCGTCACCCGCGAGCAGCATGGGGACCCCCTGCGAAACAAACAGGGTCGCCAGGAAATTCCGCTGTTGTCGTGCACGCAGCTCGAGGATCTCGGGATCAACAGTTGGACCTTCGACTCCGCAGTTCCAGCTCAGATTATGGTCGTTGCCGTCACGGTTGCCCTCACCGTTTGCTTCGTTGTGTTTGGTGTTGTAGCTGACCAGATCGTTGAGCGTGAACCCGTCATGGCACGTGACGAAGTTGATACTCGCAGATGGCTTTCGTCCGTTGTCTTCGTAGAGATCACTGCTGCCTGCCAGTCGTGTGGCCAGTTCATTCACCATTCCGCCGTCCCCTTTCCAGAACGACCGGACACAGTCACGATATCGACCGTTCCATTCGGTCCAGATCACAGGGAACTTGCCGGATTGGTACCCCCCTTCACCAACGTCCCAAGGCTCTGCGATCAGCTTGACCTGGGATAGAATCGGGTCCTGATGAATGATGTTGAAAAAACTGCTCATAGAGTCGACGTTGTGGAACTGGCGTCCGAGCGTCGTGGCCAGATCAAATCGAAATCCGTCCACATGCATCTCGGTAACCCAATACCGCAGACTGTCCATGATCAGTTGCAGAACGCGTGGATGACGCATGTAGGGCGTATTTCCGCAGCCCGTGAAGTCCATGTAGCGGCGCTTTTCTTCCGCATCCAGCAGGTAGTAGCTGGTATTATCGATGCCGCGAAACGACAACGTCGGTCCCCGCTCGTTTCCTTCCGCTGTATGGTTATAGACCACATCCAGTATGACCTCGATGCCGAACGAATGGAGCGTTCGAACCATCGATTTGAATTCCTGAGCCATTAACTCGGGATCTTGCGTCGCGCAATACCGTGGATCGGGAGCGAAAAAACCGAGCGAACTATAGCCCCAGTAGTTCACACGCTGTTGATCTGTCAGAAATTCTTCATCGACGTGAAAGTGAATCGGCAGTAGTTCAACCGCGGTCACGCCAAGGCGTTTGAGATAGTCGATGGCAGGTGCGCTCGCCAGACCTGCGTAGGTCCCCCGTAATTTCTCGGGAACCTCTGTCATCAACCTCGTGAAGCCTTTGACGTGCAGTTCATAGATGACCGTTCGCTCCCAGGGAATATCGGGCCGCTCGTCCTTTCCCCATGTAAATGCGGTATCGACGATCAGACTTAAAGGAGCGAAGGGAGCTGAATCGCGATCATCAAATGACAGATCTCCCAGTGCATCGTCCTTCCGATAGCCAAACAACGAATCATCCCACTTCAGGGGACGTCCCACGGCCCGAGAATACGGGTCAAACAGCAGCTTGTTGGGATTGAATCTCAGGCCATTCTGGGGCGCGTAAGGTCCGTGTACGCGAAATCCGTAAAGCATCCCCGGTCGAAGATCTGGAAAATAACCATGGAACACGTTGTAGGTGCGTTCTGTGAGCTCGATGCGCTGACTCTCTTCGAGGTCATGCGGAGAGTCGAAAAGGCAAAGTTCCACCTTGGTCGCTTTGTCGGAAAAGAGCGCGATGTTGACTCCCGCTCCATCCCAGCTCGCGCCCAGCGGATAGGGGTGCCCTGGCCAGACTCGCATCTTCAATTCCTTTAATCCCGAATTCCGATCGCGTACCGGCAATCACTCAGGAGAGCCCGGTAGCCATCGATGATTGCCCAGGTCTACGGTATCTACTGGAATGTCCTGAGCACATTCCGGCAGTGGAGTGCGGTAGCATACGCTTTTCGAACGATCCCGTGTGTGTCGCAGCCTCTCGATTAAATTATCTCGCTTCCCGACTCTTGTCGATTTCGAACTTTTCGCGACGTTCTTGAGCACGCCAACCCAAATTAAAGCTGTCGTAACCGAATGACAGGGAAACTGGGAAAACGGAAGCTCAGGTCTTTTCTGACGAAAAGAGGAACAGACACCATTGAATACCCTGGAGGCGTTTACACCCATCACTCGAAAACGCCAGGGGCTCAAGTTTCAGCAGTGCCGTGATGGTCGAGGCACTGTGACCACAAAGTTTGAGACGAGTTCTGCTCGCGAGTTTGATTCCCGCGACTCACTGGGTTACCGTATCCGCCGGAATCTCCATCCCCTAACAATTCGGTGTGTTTTTTATGACAAACACGTCAGACCTTCCGGTCACGTGCCTTCCGGCATGGGACTTGGCTGAGTTACCCGAACCGAAACCATTGGGACTGCGAAACTGGGCCGGTTTCGTGGGGCCGGGTATCGTCATGATGGGCATCCAGATTGGAGGCGGCGAATGGCTGCTTGGCCCGGAGGTCACAGCCCGTTACGGCGGCAACCTCATGTGGATCGCAACAGTCGCGATCGTGCTTCAGGTCTTCTATAACATTGAATGTGCCCGCTACGCACTCTATTGCGGCGAGCCTGTCATGACGGGTTTTCTCCGGAAAAGACCCGGCCCGCTCTTCTGGGTTTCCGTCATCCTCTTCCTCAACCTCTCGGCTTTGATCCCTGCTCTCTCAACCAATGCCGCAGCCGTCATGGCGGGAATCTGGCTGGACCGTCCCCCCGGCGCCGAGGATCGAAACCTCGTGACGATGCTTGCCTATGCCTGTCTGCTGATTGTCGCCTTCCCAGTACTGATTGGGGGGAAGGTCTATAACATGCTTCAGGCAGTCATGACGGCGAAAGTCGTCATTGTGCTGGGCTTCTGTCTGGCGATCGGAATCTTGTTTGTCAGTCCCCTGCACTGGTGGAACGTGATGAGTGGATTCGCTCGATTCGGAAATGTTCCGGTCAAAATCGATGGGCAGGATGCAATCGCGAACGTGTTCACACAGATGTGGTCAACTGGCACATGGCCGATGATTGAACTGGGGAACATTGCCGTTCTCGGAGCCTTCGCTGGTTACGCGGGGGGCGGTGGACTGGCCAATTCCACCTACAGTAACTACGTCCGTGACAAGGGCTGGGGAATGGGCAGTCAGGTCGGTGCCATCGCCAGTGCGGTAGGGGGACGTGATATCACTCTCAGTCATTTGGGGAAGGTATTCCTCATCACCCCGGACAATCTGCGAAAGTGGAACGGTTGGTGGCGATACATTCTGACGGACCAGATCCTGGTCTGGACTCCCGGTTGCTTCATGGGAATGGCATTACCCGCTCTGCTCTCCCTTCAGTTCGCCGCACATTCAGGATTGTATAATCAAACAGACAAGCTGGAATGGGCCCAGGCGATGATCACTGCGGATGGCATCCGCCACGCTCCGAATTTAGGACCACAGTTGGGTGGCTTGCTATGGACGATCACCCTTTTCGTGGGACTGACCGTACTGCTCCCAAGTCAGATGTCGATCGTCGAAGATTTCAGCCGCCGCTGGACGGACATCATCTGGTCTGCCAACCGGCACGCGCGAGACAACATGCGCGACGATCAGGTGAAGTACATTTACTACACGATCCTGTTCTCGTACGTGCTGTGGACGCTGGTGGCCGCGTACCTCTTCAGTACTTATGGTACACCCAAACTGATGACGCTGATTATCGCCAACCTCAACAATTTGGCGCTGGGTATTACTGCATTTCAATTGTTATGGGTCAATTCAACACTCCTTCCCAAACAAATCCAGCCGAGATGGTATCATAAGACAGGCATGGTCTTGTGCGCGGTATTCTATCTGGGTCTGTCCTATCTGGTTTTTGTCACAAAACAGTGGCCCATCCTGAAAGAATTACTGGGCATATCGTAATTTTTCAGTTGTCTTGGCGGAAAAAGAACAGAGTCTGAGGATTTGCGTCGTCATCAATTCTCTTACCGAATGAGGGCAAGTATATGGCATCACTTTTCGATCTCTCGGGACGCGTGGCATTGGTATCGGGTTCGGCGAGTGGTCTGGGAAAAGCGATGTCACTTGCCTTGGCAGAGCATGGGGCGGACCTTCTGCTGGCAGATCTCAACGAAGAAGGACTTCAAGCAACGGCTGACGCGATTCGCGGACTGGGGCGCAAAGCTGTCACCGTGAAGTGTGACGTTTCCTGCCCGGACTCCATTCGCAAAATGTTCGCCCTGCTGGACGAGCAATTTGGAAAGATCAACTTTCTGGGCAACGTCGCGGGTGAAGGGGTGCTCGGAAAGCCAGAAGAGATATCGCTGGAAGACATCGAAAAATCCTGGCGGAATCTGGTTTTTGGGCGTTTCTGCATGTGTCAGGAAGCGGGTCGGCGCATGATCTCGGCTGGCCAGGGGAGTATCGTCAATATTGGCTCACTCGCCAGCCTCACCGCACTCGGTCGAGGCCATATTGCCTACAGTATGGCCATGGGCGCTGTTGCACAGATGACCCGTGAACTCAGTACTGAGTGGTCCGCACACGGCGTCCGCGTGAATGCCATTCTTCCCGCTCAAGTCTTGAATCCATCCCTGGAAAAGCGGATCGCCGAAGACCCCAATCTGGCTCAGAAGTTCCTTTCCGGCATTCCGACGGGACGATTCGGTCACCCCAACGATATCCAGGGGCTTTCCGTTCTGCTTGCTTCCGATGCCTCGAGCTGGATCACGGGCGCACTGATCCCCATGGATGGCGGAAACCTCGCCATGAACGGGGGAGGATCTCGGCGTTACCCGGATTCGGCCACTTGATCCCTCCAGGGTACTGCCATCCCCGAAAGGCTCGCTTTCAGTCCAGTTTCTGTTTGCTGACTCCATAAGGATCTCAACACAAAGATGACCAACTCGCCATCGAAGCAGACGTATTTGGGGCTCTATCGGACAATGCAGGTCATCCGGCAAACGGAAGAGGAACTGGCTCGATGTCACCAGCGAGGCCTGATCCACGGTGCGTGTCACACGTACGTCGGTGAAGAAGCGATTGCCAGTGCAGTCTGCGCTCACCTGCGTCATGAAGACGTCGTCTTCAGTACTCACCGTGGCCACGGTCATGCTCTGGCGAAGGGAATGCCGCCGCGTGAGTTGATCGCCGAACTGTTCGGGCGCGAAACCGGCTGTTCGCGAGGGCGCGGCGGCAGCATGCATCTGTTTTCCCCGGAAGTCGGCATGATGGGTACCAGCGGCATCGTCGGCCCCTGTATTCTGCAGGCCTGCGGCGGCGGTTACAGCTTCAAGTTGATGAAAACAGACAACGTGGCTGTCGCCTTCTTCGGCGACGGCGCCACCAATAATGGCGCCTTCCACGAAGGCCTGAACATGGCCAGCATCTGGAAATTGCCGGTCTTGTTCATCTGCGAAAACAACCAGTTCGCTACCGAAGTTCCGTTCTCGTATGCGGCTGGTAACCCGAACGTCGGCAGCCGTGCTGCGGCGTACGGAATGACCGGTCTGACGGTGGATGGCAACGATGCCGTGGAGGTCCATCAAGCTGCCAGCGAGGCCGTCGCTCGAGCCCGAGCGGGCGAAGGTCCCACACTGATCGAGTGTGTCACCTATCGAACGCGGGCCCATGCCGAAGGGATGGGCGATTTTGGCTATCGGACGCGCGAAGACGTCGAAGAGTGGAAAAAACGCTGCCCCCTCCTTCGACTGCGCGAGAAGGGAATCAAAGACAAGATCGTGACCGCCGCCGAATTGGATGCGATCGATGCCGAAGTGAAATCGCTCGTGGAAGAGGCTCGCAAATTTGCGGAAGAGAGCCCCCTGCCCAGCCCCGAGTCGGCGACGAGACACGTCTATTCCGAGACGCCTGCCCCCTCGGGACGGCCGATCATTAACACACGTCCAACGAATGTTGCTCGTGAAATCACCATGACGCAGGCGACGCATGAAGCGCTCTCCGAAGAGATGGCTCGGAACGAGAAAATCTTTGTGATGGGGGAAGGGATCGGGCAGCGTGGCGGCAACTTCAAAACGACCGCGGGGCTTTATGCTCTGCACGGTCCAGTCCGCCTGTGTGATACCCCGATCTGTGAGCGAGGTTTCGTGGGCCTGTCTTGCGGCGCCGGCATGACAGGAACCCGGCCTGTCATCGATTTCATGTTCGCTGATTTCGTACTTGATGGCGTTGGTGAAATCGTCAATCAAATTGCGAAGATCCAGTACATGAGCAGCGGTCGGCTGAAGATGCCCGTGCTGTTGCGAGGCTGCATCGGCATCGGTCACTCCGCAGCGACGCACCACTCTGGCAACTATTATGCAATGTACGCACAGATCCCCGGGCTGAAGGTCGTCGTCCCATCAAATCCTTACGACGCCAAAGGCTTGTTCAAGCGGGCATTGAACGGTGATGACCCCGTCCTGTTTCTTGAACATCGCGAGATCCTGTCACTGAAAGGTCCCGTGCCGGAAACAGAATACGAGATCGAATTCGGGAAAGCAGCCGTGGTTCGCCCGGGGACCGACGTAACGGTTGTGGCTCTGGCCCGGATGGTCGTCTTGACTCAATCGATCTGCGATAAACTTCAGACCGAAGGGATTTCTGTGGAGTTGATCGATCCCCGGACGGTGCTGCCGCTGGACATTGATACGATTCTGGAATCCGTCAAGAAAACAGGCCGTCTGCTGGTCATCGATGAAGGGTTTGCCCCGTGTGGTTTCGCTGTCGATGTTGCCGCGCAGGTTGCCGATCGCGGATTCAACGATCTGGACGCTCCGATCAAACGACTGAACGGCGCCTTCACACCGACACCGTACAGCCCACCGCTGGAACACGCCGTCATTCCGAATGCAGACGCGATCGCTCAGGCCATCCGAGAACTGATTAATGAGTAACGTCGTGCGGACAACACAGTGCGGTCCGGTGAAGAACCAATGGCCACCGGTCTGCGGTTGATCCTGAGTATTCGGCCCATTCACTCACGTCATCAAGGCTGATCGAAATATGTCATTCGAGATCACAGTTCCCCGTCTCGGCTGGTCGATGGAAGAAGGAACGTTTGTCCGCTGGCTGAAGCAGGAGGGCGACTACGTCAAAGCAGGTGAGGCCGTATTCGAGCTGGAAGGTGAGAAAGCAGCTCAAGACATCGAAGCCGTCGATGAAGGCTTCCTACGAATTCCTGCGAGCGCGCCGAAACCGGGGAGTATTGTTCCCGTCGGTGCGGTGCTGGGCTACCTCGTCGCAGAAGGGGAAGCCATACCAGACTCGGTCGCGAGCGCTCCGTCAGCGCCTCGACCGTCCGCTCCTCAGCAGAGTGCCCCCCCTGCCACAGAAGCATCCGTTGCGCGTCCCCTCGCTGTTCCAGCGACCGCACAATCCGTGACTGTGCCGGCGACGGGACATGACTCTCCCGCGGCCCCCCCTTCGGTCCGCCGGCTGGCACGTGAAAAGGGGATCAAACTGGCGTCGCTCGGCGGGACTGGTCCCGCAGGCCGAATTACCGCTGATGACGTTCATCACACCATTCCGTCGCCAGCCCGAGTGGCAAACGCTGTCGTTTCACAGTTCTCGAGTCCTCGAGCCCGACGGACCGCCGCGGAACTGGGTGTCGACTGGAGACGCGTGCGGGGAACAGGGCGAGATGGTCGAGTCCGTGAAGCGGATGTCAGACTGTCAGCCAGCCAGCAAACGCCTGCAGCAGCCGCAGGCAGCGTGAGCACCTCTCCGACATCGCGCCGTCGAACCATCGCCAGTCGAATGATGGCGAGCCAGCAGCAAACGGCTGCCGTGACCCTCACATCGCGGATTGATGCCACGAACCTCGTCGGCCTGCGAAAGCAATTCAAACAAGCAGCAACAGACGGCCTGGTTCCGTCGTTCAACGACATCATCATCAAGCTGGTTGCTTTGGCCCTGAAACAGCATTTAGCGCTGGCGACCCGAGCAGAAGGGGATCAATGGATCGTTCCATCGCCACAGTCCGATCTGCAAATTGGACTTGCCGTCGACACGGACGATGGCCTGGTTGTTCCCGTCGTCCGGAATGTCAGTTCGTCCAGTTTATTTGAACTGGCGAAGCAGTCTGCCGCATTGATTGAGAAGTCTCGTGCCGGAGCACTGACCGTCTCGGAGATGCAGGGAGGGGTCTTCACCATTTCGAACCTCGGTTCTTTTGGAATTGATTCCTTCACGCCGATTATCAATCTGCCTGAAACGGCGGTTCTCGGCCTGGGACGTATCCGGCGGGAAGCGGTTGTTGTGGACGACCAGATCGTTGCGCGTGATCAACTGACACTCAGCTTGACCTTCGATCATCGAATCGTTGACGGCGCCCCCGCAGCCCGTTTCCTTCAGACCGTCTGCTCGGCGATTGAGAATCCGTCGGCCTGGCTGCTGCGTGGTGACGTCTGAACGAAGCAGGTTGGGCAACATCGCCAGACTGAAGATTTCCACTCGTTCCTGCAGGGCTGCGAATGGGTGGCGATGGTATCATCGCGCCGCGCACTGCAGAGATTCAACTGCCTGGTGAAGGAACCGTCATGTCTGATGATCACTGTGCCAACCTCGAATTTCGTCCTCGGCTCCCTCGCGACAAATCGGTAGGGATCGGCTGTATCGGTGCCGGTTTCATCATGTCCGATTGTCATCTGGTTGCGTATCGGCAAGCGGGATTCAATCCCGTCGCGATCGCTGCACGCCGACAGGAACAGGCCGATTCCGTCGCACATCGCCATGGCATTCTCAATGTGTACACGGACTACAATGAGCTGCTTGCCAACCCGGCTGTGCAAGTCGTCGACGTTGCTGTTCCCCCCGATTTGCAGCTTTCAGTAATCCAGCAGATTGTGACTCACGCAGATCACATCCGCGGGGTGCTGGCTCAAAAGCCGCTGGGGGTCGACTACCAACAGGCGGTTGAAGCTGTGCGGCTTTGTCGCGAAGCAGGAATCACTCTGTCGGTCAACCAGAACATGCGGTATGACCAGTCGGTGCGAGCGTGTCGCTCGCTGCTGGACAGTGGCAAGCTGGGTGAACCGGTTCTCGCGACCATCGACATGCGCGCGATTCCGCACTGGATGCCGTGGCAGTCCCGACAGGGATGGGTGACGCTGCGGATCATGAGTATTCATCATCTCGACACGCTCAGGTACTGGTTTGGCGACCCGGTGCGGGTTTACGCGAGCGTGCGTCCCGATCCCCGCACGACATTTCCACACGAAGACGGAATCTGCCTGTACATTCTCGAATATGCCAACGGGCTGCGAGCCATGGGATGTGATGACGTCTGGGCAGGGCCATCCAAGGAGGGATCCGCCGCCGACATTGGCATCCGCTGGCGGGTCGAAGGAACATCCGGCATGGCGCGAGGCACCATTGGTTGGCCAAGTTACCCGGAACGAACTCCCAGCACGCTCGATTACACCACAACGCAGTCCCCGCAGTGGCACATGCCACGGTGGGATGAAGTCTGGTTCCCCGATGCCTTCGTCGGTCCGATGGCTCAGCTGTTGTGTGCCCTCGAAGACAATCAGATTCCAGAAATCAGCGCTGAAGACAACTTGAAGACGATGGCTCTCGTTGAAGCCTGCTACCGTTCGGCCAGGGAACATCGGGCCGTCGAACTGACCGAAATCACGGGATAAACTCCGTGGCAATTCTGGTGGAAATCCTGGAATTTCATTCCAATCAGGATTGTTGCTGCGAATAATCAGATCCAGATTCTTCCCTCGTGGGGTTCGCCATTTCGTTCCTACCGTCGCTCCTTCTGTACGACCATCGGGCTAACGCATGGAATCAGAAAAAGAAAAAACGGCTTCGGCCAGCGAACCGAAACGAAAGGCAACGTCCCAGCTTGGCAAGTACAGGCTGCTGAAAAAGCTGGGTCAGGGGGGAATGGGAGAAGTCTATCTCGCGGAAGACACGAAGCTCGGCCGTCAGGCTGCCGTCAAAGTATTGTCCAAGACGCTGGCCAGGGAAGCCGACTTCATCGGCCGCTTCCAGAAAGAAGCCCGCGCAATGGCGCGGATCAATCATGATAACGCCGTCCGCGTCTTTGATGTCGACGACGACCATGGACTGCATTATGTCGCGATGGAATACGTCGATGGCAAAAGTATGCAGCAATGGCTCAATTCATTGGGCACGTTATCCGTCGGTGATGCACTGCATGTTGCGTTGCGCTGTGCAGAGGTCCTGCAATTCGCTCACAAGCAGAACCTCATTCACCGCGACATCAAGCCCGACAACATCATGCTCACCAGAAACGGCAAGGTGAAAGTGGCGGACTTTGGCCTGGCCAAAGCACTGGACGACGACCTTTCAATGACTGCCAGCGGGATGGGCCTCGGGACTCCCTACTACATGGCCCCCGAACAGGCGAGAAACGCGAAACACGTCGACCGTCGGTCAGACATTTATGCCTTGGGCATCACGCTTTATCACCTGCTCACAGGACAGCTCCCTTTCAAGGGCGAATCCGTGATGGAAGTGATCATGGCAAAAGAGTTAGGGAAGTACCCGCCCGCCCGCAAACTCAATCAGCAAGTTCCTGACAAGCTCGACCTGATCATCGGCAAGATGATCGAGAAGGATCCGGCCCATCGCATGAAAGACTGCGATGAAGTCATCAAATTACTGGCGGGACTGGGCTTGGAAAACTCCTCATTGAGCTTCATCGAAACTGCGGACCGCGTCGTGCAATCCGCCGCTGCGAAGAAAGCGAACACATCGCCTGGTGAGCGCGTTGACTCGTCGCCCATTTCAAACCGCGCGAACGGGGGCACTCCGCCCTCTTCAGACCGCGAAGATGAAATCAAAGCACGAACCACGAAAGCGGGAACGACTTCACCCGTGGACCAGTGGATCGTCCAGTACAAGACTCCGCAGGGGAAAGAAACTCTGGGAAGGTTTACGACTCTGCAGCTCCAGACGGCGCTTAAAACCGGGATAATCGATCTGAAGGCACGGATCAAAAAAAATCCCGTCGACAGCTTTGTCCCGATTGGCTTCTACCCCGAGTTTGAGAGAGCCGTCGAAGGACGTCTGGTCAAAGAGAAGGCCGAGCG
This sequence comes from Schlesneria sphaerica, assembly GCF_044336245.1. Taxonomy (NCBI): domain Bacteria; kingdom Pseudomonadati; phylum Planctomycetota; class Planctomycetia; order Planctomycetales; family Planctomycetaceae; genus Schlesneria; species Schlesneria sphaerica. The sequence goes on from NZ_CP172346.1 coordinate 1,030,175, forward strand.
AAAATCCGCCGGGCTGAAATCGGAATTCGACAAGATCGGACGGCAGTACGACCGCCGCGCATGGACTCGCTGGCTCAAAGATCTGGTATCGGGAACGGCGGGGCTGGTGACGTTCATTCTCTGGTTGGCGTTTGTATTCGGAGGTCTGGCTGCGGTGATTATTTTTCGCCAGCAGATCTGGGACTCGATGGCCAACTTCCTCAATTCGTTGCAGAAATGACGGAGTCGCAGACGGCTGGTCCGATTTCCGGGCAGCAGTTATAATTCCCGAGCCGTGAACGATTTGAAGGCCAACGTGAGCGTCCGATTGCGAGGTGCTCAATGGCTTTCTGACTCTAGCCTTAATCGCCGATTCTCCGCGTGAGAACGACGGTTTACTCTTTAGAATTGAAGTACTGCGATGGACAATGATCTGAAAGATGACTGCCAGAATTTGATTGAACGCATCCTCCATCTGCGGGGGTCTCTTTGACTGCGATTCCAAGAATCGCCGAATTGCCGAAATCAACGACGCCATGGGCCAGCCAGGCTTCTGGGACAACCAGGACAAAGCACAGGCTCAGGTGAATGAGCTCAAGACGCTGAACGGCGTCCTCAAGCCGATTAATGAGCTGTTTTCCGGATCCGAAGATCTCGCCGTTCTGCTGGAATTTGCCGAAGCAGACGAATCGCCCGAAACCATTGCCGAGATTCAGCAGACCGTTGACCGCCTTAAACAGCAGTTCGACGAAGTCGAATTGCAAGCCATGCTGTCCGCTCCAGAAGACGGGAATTCAGCCTACGTCGCCATCCAAGCGGGTGAAGGAGGCACGGACGCGCAGGACTTTGCGGAAATGCTGATGCGAATGTATCAGCGATGGGCTGAACGTCGCGGCTTCGACGCCGAAATTCTGGATACTTCTCCCGCGGAAGAAGCAGGGATCCATTCCGCCACCATCCTGATTCGCGGATCCTACGTTTTTGGATTGCTGAAAGGTGAGACTGGGATTCATCGATTGATCCGGATGAGCCCCTTTGATTCTGCTCATCGGCGACAAACCTCGTTTGCCGCTGTCGACGTGACTCCGGAACTTGACGATAACATTTCGATCGAGATCGAGTGGGACGACCCCAAGACCATTCGCGAAGACATTTGTCGTGCGAGCGGTGCGGGTGGCCAGAAGGTTAACAAAACCGACTCGGCCATTCGATTGACCCATCTTCCGTCCAACACGGTGGTTCAGTGTCAGAACGAGCGAAGTCAGCACCAGAACCGAGCCCTTGCTCGCAAGATGATGATCGCCAAACTGTACCAGATCGAGATGGATAAGCGCGAAGCGGAAAACGCGGCACGCCGCGGCGAGAAGTCGCGGATCGGCTTCGGCGGTGAAACCATCCGTAGCTACGTGCTGCATCCCGAGTCTTACTGCAAGGATAACCGGTCCGAATACAAGACGTCACATCCTCAGGCGACACTCGACGGCGATCTCGATCCGTGGATCGAAGCCTACATGCGATGGTGTCTCACGATGAAAGAAGGAAAGTGATTCCTCACGACCCCGAACTTCTCACCCAGTCGTTCGGTGTTCCCTTCCCGATCGCCTGAGTGCCCGGAAATGTGTCATCATCAGAAACGAGCACAGTCCCACGACCTCCGTACGAAATCGATCGTGAGCCTGTAAATGAGTCAGCCCGACGGACCACTTGGGTCTGCGGGCTGACCCTTCTTCTTTTGTGTGAGACGTCCTGAGAAACTCATTTTCAGATTGCGGTCTGACGGACCACTGCGTGACCGTGGTCCGTCAGACCGGCTACTTCTCTTTCAGGACATCCAGCACTGTCTCTACTTGATCGCACGACGCAACAGGTTGTGCGTAATTCGCTGGACGCGTTCATCCGGTCCGTGCGGACGACTCCAGTGGGACCACGGGAGCATGTGCCCTGGAGGACTTGATAAGTCCTGGCACCAGAAGATCGTCGACGCATTGAAGACAAAGTTATTTTTCGGGCCCGGATAGATCGTGGCGGTCCAGTGCTGAGGCTGGGTTCCTCCCACGAGTGCCGTCCCCTTGCCGACAATTTCGAGACCGGGGATGTCTTCTGGCGGTTCACCGTGATACTCCCAGCCGATCAGCCCGGGGATACGGTCCCCTTCTTTCATGCCTGTTCCTTCGAAGATCCAATGATCCGGTTTGGTGCAGATCCAGTCGCCGCCACCGTTGACCGGTTCGACGTTACGGGATCCGATCAGATAGCCCTCATCGGGACCGCGATGAGGGAACGGTCCATGCTGTTTTTCACGCAGTTCCGCATATTTATAGTCACCCCCATAAGGGCCACCACGAAACATGATGCGATTAGGACGACCGTCAAAGCCTTGCCGCAGCGGAGTCACCCAGCAGACGGAATTCCCTGAAAAGAACAGCAGGTTCACACCGGAATCACGCAACTTGACAACGCTTTCATACTGGCGAATGTCCCAGTACTCATCGTGTCCAACACTCAAGAAGGCCTTGCATTTTAGAGCCCGATCCGGAGTCAGCATGTCACTGTTTGAACAATAGGTGACGTCGTATCCTTCTTTCTCGAGCCAGTACGACATGGGGAATTCAAAGCAAAGCCACTCACCGGAACCAATCGACTGCGGATTTTCGTAGATCTGTGCATACTTGGCATAAGGCCGGTCAAAGCTGACGTCGGCCCACGGCCCCTGATTCCCTTTTGGATGCGTATAGACAGAATAGTTGTCTGGCCACTGGTTGTAGGCCTGCCAGGTATTGTCCGAACACTGGACCAGGATGTCAGCAGGGCGGTCGTCGGTCACAATGAAGACGACATAACTTTGCCAGTACCCCGCATCCGGACTTTCCTCAACAAGGCTCAGCCGTCCGAGGTAGACGCCGCTGGTCCAGTCGGCGGGAATCGTCAGCGTGGTTGTCGGTTCCCAGCGGCATTCATGAAGATTCTTTTCACCCGGGGCAGGCATCGGTTGCTTCTTACCGGGGAACGGGCCCAGCGTCTGCATCAGCCGTGCCCCTTTTCCCCCGTAGTACCCCGTCCGGAAGATTTCAATTTTGAAGGGTCGAACCGGATCACATGACACCATGATGTCGATGGTCTCGTTCGCCTTGACGCTTTGACGAGAACAGTAGCCTTCGATGAATGGGCTGCGAAATCCGAGGTTCTTGTCGAGGCGAACTCGGGTCAACTGCCAGTCTGTCGATCCCGGCTGTTCATTCTCTTTCCCGATCAGTTCTCCCCGAGGAACAGGCGATGCGGCAATCGCATCAGCGCCATTCCCGGAAGTCAAATTCGATGCCATCGCTGCAACGGATCCGGCTGCAACGTGCTTGATCCAATCTCTGCGGTCCATGGTCACGGTTCTCACTCCTTCTAGTGGTGAAGAATTGTCGAGTACTGAGTTTGCACGAATCCTGTCGTACAGAGGAACAAATATGGAACCATGATGACAGAAGTGGCGCGACTTTGTCACAAGCCTGGAGGTGCACTTCCGGGAGTCATTCGGGCCAGCACACGGTGGCTTCCAAGCAGTTGCCCTTCGCAAAGGACTTCAAGCGCATAGGCACGCTCTTCCAACGCCACCAGTGGCAAACGAGGCAGTGGAAGTGAGACCTCGATCGTCTTGAGAGGATCATCGCATTCAATGGCGACTTCCGCCTGGAACAAGGACCGATTCTCTCGAAGTTCGACATACCGGACTTCAAATGTTTTGCGTTCTGAAAGCTCTGTCAGACTGAAGTAAACATACGGGGATCCTGCCTGCATCAACTGCTGAATGGGCTGGACGCGGCTCGAAGAATCCCCTTCCCCACCCTCTCCCGATCCACCGGGACCTCGTTCCAACGGATGACCTCCACCCGAGCCCCCTCCTGTGACCGGTCCACTTTCCTGTGACGAGAAGTTCAGATGGGTGTTGGGGGTAAAGAAGATGGTTGAGAAGACACCACAGATGATGTGCTTACCGGTCGCCTGGTCCCGATAAACGTGATCGGCCAGCAACAGAGATTGAAGGATCGGCACAGCCACAAATTCACTCCATTTTCAATTTCTCATTCCGTCGGCATTCGAGGATTGAGGACAGATCGTCGGACACTTCCAGGTAACGACTCGATCAGTGGCAGCCACTGACTGGGGGCTTGCCACACTCAAGTGTTTCCTGCCGTTCTACGATCCTGACTGATCCCCAGCGACAGATTCCTGCACAGTTCAAGAACTCGCGACTCACGACCTTCGCAACTTTGCGGCACCTGCTTTGCGAACATCGTAACCCGCGCCGGCAAGTTTCGGAAATGTGCTCGCTCGTGAACCTCATCGAGTTCCACACGAAAGATACTGACTTTTATCCCGGTTCATTAGCGGGCAGCCCGTAGATGACTCGCGATAAAAAAGCCGTCTTCAGATTTGGACGAATCACTCTCTTCGGCTTACCGAGTCGCGACAGAATATTCTCGGCGGCGAGATATCCGCTTCGCACAGCTCCTTCCATCGTCGCGGGCCAGCCGGTACGGGTCCAATCACCGGCCAGTTGAAGATTTGCTACAGGAGACTGTTGGGCAGGGCGGAGCCCATCGATTCCGGGGACCGGTGAGAAAACAGCGCGATGCTCGGTCACCTGTCGCGAATGCAGCAGGATCGCATTTGCCGTTTCCGGCCAGACCTCCGCTAATTCTTTCAAGACTTCCTGCTGGATATCCTCTTTGCTCCGCCCGCCAAGCTGATGACTGGCGCTGATCACAATCTGGTAGTAGAACGACTTTTCAACCACATCCGTCCCCTGCGAGCCCGCCAGCAAAGTACTCGCAGGAGTATTGCCAAGCAGTGTGCGATTGAAGACCCACTGACAGAGTCGATCGACCAGGACGGCGTGAGGCAAATCCGTAATCGGTCGATCAAACCACAAATGAAGACTCGAGATCGGTGCGGGTTCGAGCTGCTCGATTCCCTGCAGGTCTGGATGGGAAGTTAAAGCGTCCGGCAGCAACGACCGGATTCGATGAAATGGAACCGCCGCGAGGAACTCGTCACCCTCAACGATTTCTCCTGAATTCAGACGGACCCCAGATACAATCTCACCCGCCATCTCAAATTTTTCGACGCCTGTTTGAAGTCGGATCTGGGACCCACGCGAGGTGAGCCATTCGACCAGAAGTCCTCCGTAGAGCGTTTCGAGGGGGACGGTGGGAATATCCACATACCACCCATCCCGATTGGCAAGAAACGCATCAACGATCACCTTCCTCGCATGCGTCACCGAAATCCGATCGAGCGACTCGCTGAGGGCACTGACCAGCACCACAAACCAGAACCGGTTGACGACGTTCGTCGGCTGCCGGTGCTGCTTCAGCCACTCGCTGAAAGGGAGTGCCTCATCCGCCGAACTGACCGGTCTCGCCAGGGCTTTCAGCCCTCGTGCCAGTGCCTGCTTTTCCTGCCAGGACAAATACGACAGGCTGGCGAATCCCCCCAGAAGATGCAGCGGGGCTGGAAGTGGTCCTGCGGCGAAGCGATCGACCTTGCCGGAAGGCCCGACGAAGTGCAGTGCAGGTTCCCTGCGGAAGGAACTGGCCAAGCCTGTCGCTTCGCAGAAATGGCGAAAGTTGGTGCAGCATCCCAGCGTGACATGCTGGCAATTATCAATCTCACTACCCGTTGTCGGATCGTGGAAAGAGCTCGCCCGGCCTCCCAGCCGTATCCGGGATTCGAGCACCAGACAAGGTAAATTGCGTTCCGTTAAGGCCACGGCAGCCGCCAGACCGGCCAACCCCCCACCAACGATAACGATCCGAGGGGACATGAAGGCTCCGCTGATCGACATAGACTCAGGCAAAAAGAACAGTTCTTCGGGCGTTCCCACGACACACAAAATGATCCCGTCCACCAGCGGCAGACGGGATCATGTCCGGTTGAGCAACGACATGTGCGATGCACTCAATGCATCGCACGCTGCGAAAGCTCGATGCATCAGGGCAGCAGGTCACGAACGGTATCGCGTTCCTGCTTCAATTCATTGATGGTCTTGTCGATCTGCGAACGGCTGAATTCATCAATCTCGAAACCAGGCAGAACTCGCCAGTTCTTGCCGTCAGTGCTGAGCGGCAAACCGGTGACCAGACCTTCTTCGATTCCGTAGCTTCCGTCCGAGTAGACAGCGGCGCTGAAGCAGTCACCCGCGGCGGTCGGCGTTACGATGCTCTTCACCGTATCGAGTGCAGCATTGGCAGCACTTGCAGCGCTGGAAGCACCACGTGCTTTGATGACGGCAGCACCGCGCTGCTGAACGGTCGTGACGAAGTCACCCTTCAACCAGGCATGGTCGGAAATGACGCTGGTTGCTGGCTTGCCATCGATCTTGGTGTTGAGGAAGTCTGGGAACTGCGTCGAAGAATGGTTACCCCAGATCGCCAGATTGGTGACCGAAGCGACGGGTCGATTGGACTTCTGAGCCAGTTGAGCGGCGGCACGATTCTGGTCGAGACGCGTCATGGCGAACCAGCGATCACGTGGCACGTCCGGAGCGTGCGACATGGCGATCAGACAGTTCGTGTTACAGGGGTTTCCGACGACAACAACCCGGACGTCCTTGGCGGCTGCGGCCTGAATCGCTTTGCCGGTATTCGTGAAGATGGGGCCGTTGATACGGATGAGGTCAGAACGCTCCATCCCCTGCTTACGGGGAACGCTGCCGACGAGGATCGCGAAGTTGACATCACGGAATGCGTCTTCGAGATGATCACTGTCGAACTTTTGCACCCCGGCCAGTGTCGGGAAAGCACAGTCGTCGAGTTCCATGTGGATCCCGTCCAATGCCCCGACCGCAGCAGGAAGTTCGATCAGGTGCAGAATCACAGGGCGATGGGCCCCGAAGATTTGGCCCGAGGCGAGTCGGAACAAGGACGCATAGCCAATCTGGCCGGCAGCACCGGTGATCGCAACTCGAATGGGGGCAACGTCGGTCATACTCAGAGCTCTCCTAAAAGCAACAATTTCCTTCGCCGGAAAACTACGCAATGGGTGAGATCCCATTGGTCGGCAATTTCTTCGTGAGGCTGCATTTTCGACAGCATCGCGAGGGTATCGACTCCCTCGCCCCTCAGCAACTGTCGCTGCCTGAGGAACTGCGGGAACCGAGTATACCCGTTCCGAACTTCAGGATGGCAGGCGGAAATGGATCTCGGAAAACTCGCGAATCCGGTCGATGATCGCGGGTTCAACCGGAAGTCGTTCCATGGAACTCGCCCCATAGAACCCTACAATTCCTTCAGTATGATCAAGAATATACTGTGCATCCTCTGGATCGGCGATCGGCCCCCCGTGGCACAGGACGAGGATATCTGGTTTGATCCGTTTCGCTGCATCGTGCATTTGTTGGCAGCGCCGCGCCGCGTCCTCAAGCGTAACCGCTGTCGAGGCGCCGATCAGCCCTTTGGTCGTTAACCCCATGTGGGGAATCAAAATGTCGGCACCCGCCCTGGCCATCGCCTCGGCCTCTTCGACATTGAAGCAGTAGGGTGTCGTCAGCAAGCCCATTTCCCCCGCCATGCGGATCATTTCGACTTCCCTATCGTAGCCCATGCCCGTCTCTTCCAGCCCGAGCCGAAATTGTCCGTCGATCAATCCGACGGTGGGAAAGTTTTGAACCCCGCTGAAACCAGCCTCCTGCACCTCCCGCAGAAATTGGGGCATCAATCGAAACGGGTCGGTGCCGCAGACTCCCGCCAGTACCGGCGTTTTTGAAACGACGGGCAGCACTTCGCGAGCCATCTCCATGACAATCGCGTTGGCGTCACCGTACGGCATCATTCCAGCCAGCGACCCACGGCCCGCCATGCGAAACCGGCCGGAATTGTAGATCACGATCAAGTCGATGCCGCCCGCCTCTTCCAGCTTTGCGGACAGTCCGGTTCCCGCACCTCCACCCAGGATCGGTCGACCTGCGGCAACGTTCTTGCGCAACCGGGCCAGGATCTCTTCACGTCGCTGAAGACTCATTGCCGTCTTTCAAATCAGAGGGATCACAAAACAATCGTGTCGTGCTCGGACCATGCGAGTTGACTCAATCCGACGTTCGGGCTGACTAAGATTTGTCACGTGTCGGTGGGACACCCCGCCGCCCGGAGCACAGTCTCCTGTACCGCCAGATCATGTGTGACAGACCAGTCACTCATTTTTTCGCCCCGGATGATCTTCGCGAAATCGGCCGCATCGGCAACATAGCGCTGATAAGACTCGACGGGGACATCCTGGTACCCTTTTCGGTATTTTCCCCGCTCTTTCGACAGAGCCAGTCTTACCACCTTCGGACTGTCGAGCGGTTCAATATGGATGGTTCCTTCGGTTCCACACAGAACAAAGTGACGCCGTGCGAAGCCTTCCACCTCCAGCCCTGACGATTTGACCGAAGCGATCGCGCGCGGATACTTGAGCACCGCGAGCATGTTATCCAGTAGTTCATCAGCCTGGTCAGACGAGTGTTCTGTCACGGGTAACACCGAGTCGGGTGCCCCCAGCAGACCGACCACAATATCGATCAAGTGACAGCCGAGTTCGAACATCATTCCACCGCGATATTCTGCATGCTTCAGGCGCGCAGCGCGGTCCAGCTGCTTGCTCATCACGCAGTGGACCTCGAACGGATCACCCAGAAAGCCCTTCTTCACCAGATCCCGACAAAGGACGACGGCCGGGTTGTAGCGGTACATGTACCCCATTTGCACGCACAAATGTCGCCGAGCAGAAGTATCAAGAATCCGCCGGAACTGACTCAAGGATTCGCCCGCGGGTTTATCCAGATGAACGTGCATTCCGGCGTCAATACACTGCTCCGCATGGGCGAGCAGGTGTCGGGGCTCTGTCTCGACAGCGACCGCCTGAAGCCCGGGGGTATTCAGCAATTGCTCAACTGACATCCACTGCACATCACGGAAAGCGGGATTCGACTCCGCTTTCCGCCGCAGCCGGTCATCCGGTTCCGCCACCCCCACAACTTCGTAGTCGTCGGATTTCCGGTAAACCTCCAGCTTTCCCGACGCGTGTCCGTGCCCCGTCCCTATCTGGCCGATCTTGATCTTCATCATGGAGGTTCCCGTGAAATATCAGATGCTCGGATTCACTTCGCATAGCACGCGACAGCGAGGCCAGTTCGACGGTGGTGATACTGAATCAGCTGGCCCGTGAAAGTTCCTGACGATAGTAGGCGATCGTCCTGGCCAAACCCTCGCGAAGACCGACGGTCGGGGACCAGCCGAGTACGGCTTTCGCCTTGGTGATGTCCGGGCATCGCTGCTTTGGATCATCCTTGGGAAGGGGCTCAAACGTAATCTTGGATTTGGATTCCGGAATCGCCCTCAATACCTCTTCGGCCAGTTGCAGCATTGAGTACTCATCAGGATTACCGAGATTGACGGGGCCAATTTCGGTGTCCTGATCCATCATCTGCATCATCCCGCGAATCAGATCATCGCAATAGCAGAATGATCGCGTCTGAGAGCCATCGCCGTAGATGGTGATCGGTTCGCCGCGTATCGCCTGTGTGATGAAGTTAGAGATGACGCGTCCATCATTCGGGTCCATTCTCGGCCCGTAGGTATTGAAGATCCGGATCACCCGGACGGCCAGATCGTGTTCCTGGTGATAGTTGATGCACAACGACTCGGCGACACGCTTCCCTTCGTCGTAACAACTTCGCGGGCCGATCGGATTCACATGCCCCCAGTAGTCTTCCCGCTGGGGATGAACACTCGGATCGCCATAGACTTCAGACGTGGAACAGTGCAGGATCCGGGCGCGACATCGCTTGGCCAGTCCCAGCATATTGACCACGCCAACGGTCGAGGTCTTGATTGTTTTGATGGGGTTGAACTGATAGGCGACAGGTGATGCGGGACAGGCCAGGTTATAGATCTGATCGACTTCGAGCACGATGGGGTGAACGATGTCGTGGCGGATCAATTCAAACCGGGGGTTCCCCATCAGATGCAGGATATTGTCTTTGCGACCGGTGAAGAAGTTGTCGAGACAGATGACGTTCTCGTTCCGCTCAAGTAACCGTTCGCAAAGATGGCTGCCTAAAAATCCAGCCCCTCCTGTCACAAGAATTGATCGCATTGCTGGAAAACCTCAATTCCCTCATGGAATAGTTATGTTGTTTTGCTGCCGGCCCCATCCTTGGCGTCGGTCTTTGATTCCAGCCCGATCCCGGAGTAATGAAATCCTAACTGAGTCATCCTCATTGGATCAAACAGATTTCGACCATCAAAAATGACAGGAGATTTCAGCTTCTCACGGATGACACCGAAATCTGGATTTCTGAATTCATTCCATTCCGTAACGATAGCCAGTACTTCAGCACCGTCTAACGTATCGTAAGGAGTCTGGCAATAGGTGAGTCGATCTCCGTAGATCTTGCGAACGTTCTCCATGGCAACAGGATCGTGCACCCGCACGGTCGCTCCTGCCGCGAGAAGTCGGTCAATCAGAATGAGTGACGGGGCTTCGCGGATATCGTCAGTCCGAGGCTTGAAAGCCAGCCCCCAGATGGCGATGGTCCGCCCCTTGAGTTCTCCTCCAAAGTGCTTGTGCACTTTCTGGAACAAGACCTCTTTCTGAGCAACGTTCACTGCATCGACAGCTTCAAGAATGTGAGGCTCAATCCCCGATTGTTCGGCGACGCGAATCATCGCGCGCACGTCCTTGGGGAAGCACGAGCCGCCGTACCCGACACCGGGGAACAGGAATGCGAAACCAATTCGCTGATCGTGGCCGATCCCCTTGCGAACGTGGTTGATATCGGCACCGACCTTCTCGCAGACGTTCGCCATTTCGTTGATGAAGCTGATCTTGGTCGCGAGCATGCAGTTCGCGACGTATTTCGTCATCTCAGAACTTTCCAGGTTCATCACCAAGAACGGGTGCTCGGTCCGCAGGAAAGGCTGATACAATTCTCGCAGGACCTGAGCCACTTCAGGCCGTGTCACACCGACCACAACCCGGTCCGGCTTCATAAAGTCTTCGAGAGCACAGCCTTCTTTCAGAAATTCCGGGTTCGATGCAACGTGGACTGTGCGGCCCAGCAGATCTTGCAGGCGACGCGCGACAGCAGCATTAGTTCCCACGGGAACGGTGCTCTTGACCACGACGATCGCATCGTGGGAAAGGTGCGGGGCAATCGAATCGACCGCACTCCAGAAAACGGCCAGGTCTGCGGAGCCGTCGTCTCGCTGAGGAGTCCCTACAGAAAGGAAGACGCACTGGGCCTGTGGGATGGCGTCTTTAGGCTCGGTTGTGAACCGCAGACGTTTTGCTTCGACATTGCGGACAATTAGTTCATCGAGTCCGGGCTCATAAATGGGAATCTGACCCAAATTCAGCTTCCGGATCTTTTCACTGTCCACATCGACGCAAATCACGTCGTTGCCGCTTTCGGCGAAGCAGGTCCCCGTAATTAATCCGACATATCCGGTCCCGATCACTACGATCTTCAACTTAAAATCCCTTTATTCATCCGTGATGGGGGGTTCAAGTGGTCGCGAAACCTCCAGATATGTCTGGACCTCCGTTTCATCCACGGCCATTTAAGTAAGGCGAACACAAAGTAATGTCAACAAACCCGCATTTTCTTTCGGGCTCAGCCGCGTCTGTCCCGCACTCGCCGGAATCATGAAGCTCGACCCCTTCTGGAAGTCGCGGGTATACCCTGTACCGGAATTTGTCAACGACATTTCCCCCTCCAGCACCATCCAGACTGTGAACTCACCCGAATGCGGCGTCGCACCTGGCTGGTGTAATGTGTAGCGTTCCATGCGGAAGCCCACGCCGTCGACAAGGAGTTCTCCGCTGAGCCCTGACGATTCACAACGAATTTTTTCAGGAACGACAGGGGAAACGGGGCCCTGGTCCCAGTTGATCGCATCGACCGCCTTGTCGATCTGCAACGGACGTGGTTTGCCGTCCAGCCCCAGCCGGTTCCAGTCGAATAAGCGGAATGTCGCGTCGCTGGACTGCTGCACTTCTGCAATGATCAGTCCTCCTCCCGCAGCGTGAATCGTCCCGGCAGGGATGGAGACGCAATCACCTGGACGTGGTACGAACGAATGCAAGCACTGCTCGACCGTCCCCCCCTTCATATGCGTCAGGAAATCCTCGCGGGTTACGCCGGGCTGAAGTCCCGCGTAAATCCGGGCGGTCGGTTCCACCGACACAATGACCCACGCTTCTGATTTTCCGTAAGGTTCGTTCAGAAGCCGCTGCGCCATCGCATCATCAGGGTGGACTTGAAGTGACAGGAGTTCTTTGCATTCGAGCCATTTCAGCAGCAGCGGAAAGACATCGCGACCTCCGCCGCCCGTCAGTTCCTTTCGCGACTTCGTCCACAGTTCAGCAAGTGGACGGCCGGCATTTTTCCCTTCGAGCACCCGACTTTCATGCAAGGGAAGTGAACTGAGTTCCCAAGCCTCGCCGTACGGCAGTTCACAGGGAAGCGCTCTTCCCAGTTGAGACTGAATTCCCCTTCCCCCCCAGACCTGTGGGCGGAAAAACGTATCGAACACAAGCGGATCGTCGATGGTCAAAGGCGAATTCATGAAAGGTATTTCCGAAATGACAACGCAGTCGATCAAGAGTTCAGTCTTTGGGGCCAAGGTACGTGGGACTATCGAATGGAACCGCAGCGAGTTCGCCGGTACGGGCCGACAGATCTTCCGGTGAAAGAGCAAAGCGGGGGCTGATCTCAACCGCGACATCGTCTGGAGGATTCACGCCGATCGAGTTCAACCAGCGTTTGCTTAACCGAACCATCCGGTCACGCACGTAATCAGGAGAGAACTCTCCCTCTTTGTTCTTCAGCGGCGCGAACTCGTCATCGCGGACGGTCTCGACGATGAGCGCCACCTTCGCGAGCGGCAGGGTGTCGAAGATGAATCGTTCGAACTTCACTCCGTTCTCAACGGTCGGCTCCACTGCGTTACCCTGGTCATCAATATGAGGAATCTTCTTGATGGCTCGATGCCAGGGAAGAATGTTGTCGGATGTCGCGACCCGTTCGAGGAAGCTGCGATTGAAAAGATGGATGGCGGTACTGCCTGCCCAGAATTTCAAATCACCCGCCGCGTCACGTGCCTGCGCCAGGTCCTTGGGCAAATCACTGTACTCGATAATCTGCGTCCGGCCGTCGATATCCACGGCCACGCCCACCTTCTCGTCAGGTCCGGTTTTCGCGACAACCTTTGTTGAGACCTCTGATTCATGCATCAGGTGCAGACCGATGAATTCAGGGTCGCAAACACGCGCCAGCGGGTTGTCGACCTGATGCGAGAAGATGTATTCAATCCCTCTTCGTTGCATCTCGCCGAACAGCCCTGCCTTCCAGAGGGCCGAGAACAATCCCCCATGCCCATCGGGGCTCATGCTGAGATTTCCCTTGTCGGCCAGTAGGACTTTTCCGGACTTCAAATCGACGGACGGTGCAAAGCCCTGGGGAAACAGGAACACATCCTTGGGATCAAGACCGAAGTAATTGTTTCGGCGATAGAATTCCTCGATCTCGTCATGCGTCTTGTCGCTGGTCATCACAAAGTAGGGGATCGTGGTGCCGTACCGCTGGGACGTGGCGATTAACTTGGTTGCCAGGATCTCGAGCAATGACTGATTCGTCACGGGACCAATCGGGAACAGGCCCTTGGACTGCTTGAATCCGAGTCGAGTCCCCTGGCCGCCAGCCAGCAGCACGGCACCGACTTTCCCTTCGCGGAGTGCGTTCTCTCCGATTTCCCGAGCGGCCCGCCATTTATCCCGGTCGGCGGCACTCTTCGGCGTCCTGACTACATACGCAGGAGGAGCGGCCCGGCGGGCTCGTTCCTCAAAGTCGCTCTGCGGACTGGTTCCCTTTTTTGCGAAGTTGGAGACGAGATCCCAGTCCAGATCCGCAAGCTGCGCTGCCAGGAGCTTCTGCTGTTCGGCGGACAGCTCTTTCCAAAAACGCAACAGGTGCTGTTGACCAGTTTGTTCGATCATCTGCGAAAGCTTCGCGTCAAGCATTGTGAATCCTAATGGATGAACAGTTTAATTTCCGTCTCTGCCTTGGCCCGACGTCACGTTCCAATTCATGCGGCTTCCGCAGAATCTGTCAGACTTTCCCACGGCTGAATTTGATGTGGGAATTGAGACGACTCGTCGCAATTCCCATATGACAGTTGCAACGGAACCTCTCGGAACGGATGTCGATCATGACTCGCTCGGCTGCTTACCAAACCACCGCACGGTTTCCCGCAATCCTTCCTTGAGTGAAACAGTCGGTTTCCATCCCAGTAGCCGCTCTGCCAGCACCGGCGACACGAGACTGGAGCGCAAATCCCCGATGCGAGGAGGGCCATGCTGAATCTCTATGGTTCTGCCCGCCTGCCCCTGGTCCCTTAAATCATCGAGATGACAATCCGCGATCATCTGAGCCAGCTCATTGATGTCGACTCCCAGTCCGGTCCCGATATTGATCGCAGCGAAATCCTCGGCCAGGTCCGTGTGTAAGGCTGCGACATTCGCTCGTGCGACGTCGGGACCATAAACAAAGTCTCTGAGGTATTTCCCATCACCATTGATGGTGATTCCCTTTCCATCCAGGGTCCGCCTGATGAAAATCGCCGTGACCCCCGCTTCCCCTTCGGGACTTTGACGTGGTCCATAGACGTTCGAATACCGCAAGGCGACCCCCTGCAAGTTGCGCTCCTTGGCGTAAAACTCCAGGTATTGTTCGCCGACCCACTTGCTGATGCCGTAGGCGGATTTTGGTTTCTTCGGAAAATCCTCAGACGCGGGGGACGTCACATCTCCGTAGAGCACGCCTCCTGACGAGGCAAAGACGACGCGTTTCACACCAACTCGGGACGCATTCTCAAAAATGTTCAGCAGGCCAAGTACGTTCACTTCCGCATCGAAGATTGGTTCACGCATCGACCTGCTGACCGATATCTGAGCGGCTTGATGGCAAACCCCTTCGGGCCTGACCTCGTCAAAGATTCTGCGAACCTGATCCTGATCGCGAATATCAGCCTCATACAAGGGAACGCCCGGAGGCAAATTACGTCTCGATCCGGATTCGAGGTTGTCGATGACAACGGGCACATCGCCTCGTTCGAGCAACGCATCCACGATGTGACTGCCGATAAAGCCAGCCCCCCCGGTGACAATCACTTTCATCTCAGTTCCTCAATGCCCGAATTCCATTGGCGACTCGTTCCGGTGAATCAGCAACGGGCCAAATCACATAGGCTCCGCACCATCCGCCCGACCCACAGCGGTTGTTCGTTGACCGATCCGCCACTTGACGCAGATTCGGCGCAACATGGCGGAGACGGCCATCTCAGACCGATTGAGCCACTCTCTCCAGCACAGGTTTGCCTGAGTCATGCTGTGTCCACACGAAAATACCGCCAATCTTGCCTTCAGCGGCAGCCTCTTACAATCAAATTGTCTGTGAAAATCAGGTCGCTCGAAGTGTGACAACGAACCAGAGCCAGTCGGGGCGCAGTGCATAAGGACTGCGAATGCAGTCGCGTATCCACGCTTCGAGTGGCCCCTCGTCTTACACCTTGAATCGATCCTCGGTTTGGAACGTGAGGAGATTCGATACAAGGTACGCAGACTCCCTTATTGTTCAAATCTGCCTGTCGATATAAAGCATCGGAGCACTGGCGCTGGCGTGATTATCTCAAAAACATCCACCAAGGCTCTACTTCTGAACCACTCTTGATTACTCAAACATCAAAACCAGTCGATAAGTGATTCATCCGTTCACTCCGTGAGGCTCGACCATCCACGTGTTGACCTGCAAACCACCAATCGTACGTGTCCCAAAGCAAAGTATCCTTGTCCGTCAACGATAAGCGAAAATCGTACCCAAGGAACTGCCGACGCTAAAGTCGGCTCCTCTTCATTACTCTTCAGTGTGAGTGTGCCAGCACCTGTTTTCAGGTCAGTTGCAAATCGGCACAAATCGCTTCGTTCAGTTTTCGCAGACGGCGTCCATGCTGGCCCTCGCCGGGACGTCCGTTGAAGAAATAGGCGACGACCAGGCCACGCTCCGGATCACACCATCCCTGGGATGATTGCGCCCCGCCGTGCCCGAAGGTACGGAGCGAACAAAAGGGGCCATACCCGTATGGAACGGTCTCCGCCCCGTAGCGAATCGAATTCACGATCACGCCCAATCCGAAGTCAACCTTATGTGCAAGCGTCAGATCAAATTCCCCCACCCGGTGCCGGGCAGTCATGGCGGCCACGGTCTGAGGGGTCAGGATCTGCCGCCCCTTATATTGTCCTTCATTCAGCAACATTTCGTAAAAGTAGCCCAGTTCCCTAATCGGCCCCCGCGCATTCGCACCCGGAGAGGGCTTTTCACAACGGGCCGGTTCGTGCCAGTCCAGAAGTTGCAGACCCCCTCCCTCTCGGGTGTAGATTTTTCCCAACCGGCTTTCGTATTCCGCATATTGTGTGGGAGTCAGGCTTGTGAATGTTTGTCGCAGGCCGAGAGGTTCAAACAGTCCCTTGTGCATCGCGTCGGAATAAGAAAGCCCCATCAGCCGGGAGAGAATCTCACCCAGGATGAACCAGCTCGATGCCGTATGGTACCCCGCAGTTTGTCCTACCACCCAGTCGGGTTCGACGCTCGAATCGCAGATCCGCCGAATGATGTCATCCCAGGACGCTTCGGGCCAGCCCGTTTCGACATTTCGGAAACCGCAGGTATGAGTCAGTATGTGGCGGATGGTGATCCCATCCTTGCCTCCCCCCGCAAACTCCGGGATGAATTTCACCACGGGGTCATCCAGTCGCAGTCGACCTTGCTCCCACTGCTGCAGAATCGCGACCACTGTCAACGGTTTCCCCGCACTCAGCCACAGATTGATCGTCTCTGATGTCATCGGCTGGCCTGGCGCGGACAGTCCGAATCCACCATCAGCCATGATCTCGCCCTGAAGCGAGACATAAATCTGCAGGCCCGTATGTAACTGCCGATCAACACCTTCACGAAAGACGCCAAAAGTCGCCGGGAGTCGCTCGGCAAGTTCGAGTTCGTTCATTGATTGCCCATCATTCTTTCAAAAGCTTGACCGCCCGCTCCCTGATCGATGACGTTTTCGACTCAAGCAGTGATTTTCGGTGTGCGGAACTTAACCGGGCCGCTGACAATTGGCCACCGGCAATCGCATCAAGCAATTTCTCTGCACGGCGATCAGTCCGCAGCAGTGCGTCGAGGGCGAGCGTGCGATTGTGCTCGTTGACATATTCGACACAGCCCAGCAGCAGGTCAGCGACTTCTGAAGACTCGACATCACTCAGACAGCTGATCGCCCCCATCTGCAGTTCGGCGTCGACGCCCTTTGCGAGATACTTCACCAGTTGCTCGCGACGTCGATTCCAGTCGTCCACAGCAATCATTCGCAGTGCATCATATCGCGTTCCCGTCGGAACGCGTTCGTTGTCGCTCATCTCTGAGGCGAGAACCAGTGACCTCTTCCACCGCTGGTTCAGATCGGGCGAGTCCTTAAGGATTTCCAGAATTCGCCCTTTGGGCCATCCTCCGCTCAAGCTGATGCCATTGATGATTCCACCTCCAACGACGACCGCCTGCCAGTCCCGAAGCGGTTCTCCGTCTTTCGGAAGCGAAACCTCTAACAGCTTGAAAAGCGGATCTCCCTCGGCTCGTTTGCCACAGCCAATGGCGACGCGCCAGATCCAGGGAATCCTGCGATATTCTTCGGCCTGATCGTCAGGCAAGTCTGCTACAAGTGCCGCAACAATTTCACTCGCCTGCTCGGGCTTCTCTGTGATCCAGCGGGCGCGGTCGTCTGCGGACAGCACATCATCAAGAAGTTGCCGAGCAAATTCCTTGACGTCTGTGGCCGGAGAAACAGGTTCAACCTTGGCGAGAGCGAACGGCTGCCCCTCGGGAATCAGATAAACTCCCCGCAAATCCATGAGAGCCCCGCTGACATGACTTCCGTCCGGACGGAGCAGCAGCCGATGTGCGCCGGCGTCGAGTGACAGTGAGCCGACTTTCGTTACGACGTAGTTGCTCCATCCACCTGTTCCCCGAACGACGCCCGTCAGAGATTTTTCACCGCATTCGATTCGGAATGCGTTCCCCTGAGAACCGCCATCACATGCATACTCCTGGTAGACATCAAAGACGCCTGCCTCGGGCAGGTCGATCGACCAGACAACGTGATCGTTCACCCCATGCCAGTATCCGATATTGCCATAGGGAGTTTCGAAAGCAATGTCATTGCCATAGATCGCGGCCGTTGCGGCAAGCAGAGACAAACGTCCCTCTACTGGACGGACCGTCTTTGGCGTATTTCCTTCCGCCTGCTTCGGAGGAACCGAAACGGAACTGAGAAGTGCAATCAGATCAGCGACAGCTTGCGGTGACAGGTCCTTTTCCAGACCTTCCGGCATCAGCGACTTTGCCGTCGCTCTCAGCTCTTCCAATTCCTTCCGCAGCAACGTGAACTGCTTCCCTTCGGGACCGAGCAGCGTCACGCTGTTTGACGATTCACTCGCCAGGAGTCCTGTCCGGATCAATCCCTCCCGGGTCACGGCCAGGTAACCGATGTAGCGAGTATCCACATTGCGATTGGGATCAAGTAACTCCTGCAGCAGAAACGAAGGAGACTTGTTGGCCACCATGGCCAAATTGGGGCCGACGACGTGTCCGACATCGCCGAGACGGTGGCATTGGGCACAGGTCTTGGCAAACAGAGCCCGCCCACGCTCGTTGTCCCCTTTCAGCGTCAGTGCTTCGCGATACTGCTCGACCACCTGTTGCCGGTCGTTATTAATGCCGGCGGCGAGAGACTTTTCCGCCTGCCGGCGTATTTCAAGGACTGGATGGGAAATCAGGGCCTGGCGCTGAGCCGCAGAAATGGAGGTCGCGGGAATGGTACCATCGGCCACTTTTTCAAAGAAGTAGGGCGTCCATTTGCCACGTCCCAGGAACGCGTCGACAATTCGAGGCTGTACGGACGGAGAAAGTTCGCGATACCTTTCTGCAAAAATTTCGGGAACGTTGTCTGTGGCGATCCGCTCAAACGCTTCTACTGCCGCCAGTTGAACTCTCGGCGGATCAGCAGAAGACAGCAACGGGGTCAGTGTCGCGACGTCATCCACCTGCTGCATCGGGTCGCGCCCGAGTAACTGAATCGCGGCGATGCGAGTTTCATCGTCAGCCCCCTCGGCCGCGATCAAACTGCGAGCCGCCTGTTGCATCCGGCGGGTGACGTTCATTACCTCATCGTCCCGCTTCACCTGCTCCCCCCCCGCATCGGCAGGTCGCCGACGCAAAGATTCCACCAGGTTTGTGACCGCTCGCAATTGCCAGGCGCGGGGTTGCTGATCCAGGCCTTTCGAGACAGCAACCAGCGCCAACTTGATCGCACCGTCGTCACCGTATCCGACGGCTGTGGCGAGGAACGGTGCCATCAGCGACGGAGGTGGCTCTCCGTCTTTCAATTCATCGAACAGGGTTGTCGTAAACGCCTGCAGGTCTCCCGGTCGGATGCTGCTGAAAATCGCTGCGACCTGGTAGGGATCACCCGCATCACGCAAGGCCATCTTCGCCAGTGTCGATCCAATTCGTCGGTCTTCCCACTCACCCAATGAACAAGCCACCTGCAACCGCACATGGGGATCAGCATCGTCCGAAAGTTTCAGTAGCGAATCGATCAGTGCTCCCTTCTCGGTCATCTCCTCAGCAAGCACCAGGCCCACTGCACGGACCCGCGGGTCAGGATCGTTGAATGCACGCTGAAGATCGGCTGCAGTGAGTTGCGATGCCGCGGCCAGTCGGCGATAGCTCATCACTCGCAGGTTGGCATTGCCCTGCTGACTTTCGTCGCGCCACGACTTGACCCGTTCGGCAGAGATCGTACGGGTCCCTTTTCCGCCGCTAGCAATCACGTCGTGGAGTTCCCGCTCCTGATAGACCGACAACAGCGTGGATTTGGTTTCCGTGGTTCCAGAGCGGTCAGTGCGAGGGAGTGCTCGTGTCGCTGGTTTGGATTGGTCGGATTGACTCGTGACACGGTAGATTCGCCCCAGTGTCGTTCCCGCCCTCAAATCGAGCGGATCGAGTTCCGGTTTGGGGATCCAACGAGGATCCTCGATAATGAAGCGGTACATATCAACGACCCAGATGGCGCCGTCGGGCCCGTTGACGACCTGAACCGGACGGAACCATCCATCGGTCGATCGCAAAAATTCCGTCTCCGCCTCGTTCGCCGGACGTTCTGCGACAAAGGACGTCCCGGCGGGCTTCAGGGCGAAGCGGTGAACCAGCAGATTTACCGGTTCACAGATGAAAAGATTGTTCTGGTAGTCCGCGCCGAGAACCGAATCCCGATAGGCAGCGATTCCACACGCCGCGGTCACGGTGCCGGGTGCTCCGCTGAGCTGAAATCGCTGAGCATCAGGACGAGCGGGATACAACCGACGCGTCTCCTCCGATTGCGCCAGATTCACGCGACTGAGGGGTGAAGTCACGTAAGGGTTTCGTCGGAGGTAGTGTTCCGCCAGAGGGTAGTGATAACCGAGCGTGGAATTATCGCAGCCGAACCAGTTCCCGAATTCGTCGCGGATTCGCCCCTGCTGAGTCCGGCCAGTGGCCGCTTCAATCTCACCGGTCTCGGGTTTGATCCGAAAATCGCGATCACCTAATTCGACGGTCTTGCCAGCCAGGTTCGTAATTGACCCACCAAACAGACCACACGAACCGTAGATCCAGCCATCCAGACCGTAGGTCAAGCTGTTGAGACGTGCCTGGTTGTTGGAAGTTCCGAAGCCGGTAAACAGTTTCTGAACCAGATCGGCCTTGTCGTCGCCGTCGGTATCTTCCGCATACAGCAGATCCGGAGCGGCACAGATCAGCACTCCTTTTCGCCAGACGGTGACTCCCGTCGGCTGAGCAATCTTATCCAGAAAGATGGTCGATCGATCAAACTGCCCGTCACCATCGGTGTCGCGGACCAGTCGAATTCGTCCACCCGGTGGTGGAGGTACGGAGTCCGTGGGGGCGCCACCTTCACTGCCCTGAAGCGAGATGAAGGTATTGGGATAGTCGCTCATCTCCGCGACCCACAATTCGCCGTTCAGTCCGAAATCGATCGCAACCGGATCAGCGATCAAAGGTTCTGCCACAACCAGATCGACTCTCAGATTCGATGTCGTCTCAAGAGCAGCGAGGGATTGGTGCGGAGACTTCGGCAGGGTTCCCGACGTCTTTCCGGCATCGAAGCGGGCTGCAAACTTCTCGTCGAGTTGACCTCGGACAGAACGGATAATGCGATCCTCGAGTCCCGGCTTAAACGGCGCGGGACGGTCGTAGTAGACCATCGCCCCTCCCCCTTCGTAGCCTCCCTCCCTGAGAATTCGCTCAGAGGGAATGTAACAAGGGGCGTCATTTGCATACGCGTTTACCCAGATGCGCATCCGATCCAATTCCCGTTTCAGCCGCAACGAGTAATCAACAACGACTTCGCCCGGCAGAAAGACCATTGCCAGCGAATCACCGAACGACCACGTCACAATCGGGTAGTCCAAGGTCGTCGGCAATTTTTCCCCGCGGTTAAGCCGCTCTAACTGAACGCGCGCCTGATATCCAACAGGGTCATCTTTCTCGGCTCGCTTCTCCCATTCGGCTCGTGTCGGAAGCGTGTCGTAGTCAAGCGGAACCGACTCACGCACGGCCTGGATCGGTCCCTGGACCGGCGTCATAAAGCCTCTGATCATTCGTTTCACTTCAGCGGCGATCTCGGCCCCCTGCTGCATGGCAATATCGGCCCTGTCGCCCACCACCCCGCTGCTCGGGTTCTGGTCGGCACCGCATCCGACTGACACCAGAGCGATAGCAGAAGGAAATGCGCGCTGAATCAAATCCTGAGCGTACCCCGCCCAGTCACCGCTCACTTTGTTGTTAGAGAGCGTCACACAATGACACGCGTAGTCGACGTAAATGGCTCGGACCACTCCATCCGGCCTCGTCACAACCAGGACTGGAAGATCGTGGTCCACGGGCCCCCCCTGCTGTCGTCGATTGATCGCGAACTTGACTGTCCCGATCCCCCAGGTCAGCTTCGACTCTTCCCTGTTCGCCAGGGCTTCCAGCGCCACTTCTTCAATGCGATCGGTCAGGAACTGCGTATAGCGATCAATCTGCTTCCAGTGGTCTTCCGGGATCGGCACACTGAACAGCGTCGGAGCCACACCACGCAGCATCGGGGCCGTATGCGTGTGCGAAGCCGTGATCGAGAGGTTTGCTCGCTTTAACCCTGCTTTCGTCTTGAGGCGTGACGCGACTTCATCACACATCGATGCCGGAATTCCGAGATTGTCGACCGTCACCAGCACCACAGGATCGGACTGCGGATTCGCCGAAATGGCCAATGCTTTCGCCCAGATGGGCTGAGTCACCCCTTCGGATTCGGTTCTGCGGAATCCAAAACCGGATAACCGAACGGGGTATTCCGGCGTCACGTCGGCCTGCGAAACACCGACAGAATACGTTGCGGTACTTTCTGTCGCGGAGACGAGTTGTCCGAGACCGCTCAACCCACTGATAACGCAGACGATCCTCAGTGCGATCAGAAAACGAACCATGCAAAACTCCGCGTTAAGGTGCCGCAGGCGAAAACAGATCCCATGAGACGGCAGTATCGACGAACATCGTGTCTCAAGCAAACCCACAGAAGCCATCGCAGCGTGATCAGCGAGGCGGCGGAGTCTGGTTGAGCCGCAGCAGCCCCGTGATGCTGGGTCCCGGAATGTGATGTGTTCATCGACGCAGATCCATTACGGTAACTGCCGTAATCTAGCGACCTTCAACTTACGAACGAGTCCAGCGGTAGCGGACACAAGACGCAGCCCGTCAGACGCAGCGCCGGAGAGGAATCCAGCGGCAGTAGAAATCGTTGCCAAGTCCGGTCCCGGAACAAGTCATCAACGAAATTCATCGATCAGGACAGAATTTCGTGAATCACCTGGCCATGCACGTCGGTCAGGCGGAAGTCGCGTCCCGCATAGCGATAGGTGAGCCGTTCGTGATCAAAGCCGAGTAGATGCAGGATAGTCGCATGCAGGTCGTGGGGACTGGTCGGCTTTTCGACCGCCTTGAACCCGAACTCGTCGGTGGCTCCGTAAGCGGTCCCGCCTCGAACGCCACCACCCGCAAGCCAGACGCTAAAGCCATAGTGATTGTGGTCACGTCCGAGTAGCGCCTTCCCGTCACCGGCCAGTTCCACCGTCGGAGTCCGACCGAACTCACCACCGAAGACGATCAGCGTATCTTCGAACATTCCGCGCTGCTTCAAATCGGTCATCAGTGCGGCGATGGGTTGATCAATTTCTCCTGCAAGCTGGCGATGCGCAGTTTCGATCCCCGAGTGATTGTCCCATGGTTGCCCGGCTCCATGCCAGAGCTGGACGTACCGCACCCCTCGTTCGAGCAACCGACGGGCGATTAACGTCTGCCGGGCGTGCACTCCCGCTCCGTAAAGTTCCTGAATGTGCTTCGGCTCTTTCGAAATATCGAAGGCCTCGGCCGCCTCCGTCTGCATGCGGAACGCGAGTTCGAAGGACTGAATACGGGCTTCCAGCCGGGTATCAACCCGCACGTCCCGATGCTCGGCATTGAGTGACCTGAGCAAATCGAGTTGCCGCCGCTGCATTCCCGCCGTGGCGTGCGGGCTGCGGATATTCTCGATCAACTTGTCAATCAGTTGGTGTCGGGGATCGACATACGTTCCCTGATAGACACCCGGCAGGAACCCTGATTGCCAGTTTTCTGAATCTTTGATCGGCAGGCCGTTAGGGCACATCGCGACGAAGCCGGGGAGGTTGCGATTCTCTGTTCCCAGCCCGTAAAGCACCCAGGCACCGACACTGGGACGTGGCTGAACGGAATCCCCACAGTTCATCAGCATGAGCGAGGGTTCGTGGTT
The DNA here is from genome assembly GCF_044336245.1 of Schlesneria sphaerica. Classification (NCBI taxonomy): domain Bacteria; kingdom Pseudomonadati; phylum Planctomycetota; class Planctomycetia; order Planctomycetales; family Planctomycetaceae; genus Schlesneria; species Schlesneria sphaerica. The sequence goes on from NZ_CP172346.1 coordinate 1,054,156, forward strand.
GGGAACATGAGCGTACATCGAGCGAATCACCGCGATGTCGTCTGCATGGGCGGCCGTTTTGGAAAAGATCTCGCTGATCTCCAGCCCGCTCTGACCGTACTTCTGGAATTTGAAAGGGGACGGAAAGGCGGCCCCTGTCTTCCGTTCGGTCGTCAGATTCACGGGTGCCGGCTGACCCGCATATTTTTCCAGAGCCGGTTTCGGATCAAAGGTATCGACGTGAGACGGACCACCATTCAGGAAGAAGTGAATTACCCGTTTCACTCGACCCGGAAAATGCGGTTTCTTTTCTGTTTCAGTCACCGCGGCGTCTGCCCCGGATGCCGCGCGTGCCTCACGGGATTCCTGATCGTGAAAGAGGCCCGCCAGGGCGAGTGCCCCCATCCCCATTCCGGACCGCTCAAGGAGAGACCGACGCGTCATTGGCAGGTGCGCTTCGAACATAGGATTAGCTTGCTCCTGGGGCGAGTATCTGGATCTCGATCATTTAACGATGTCAGGGCCGAAAACGGTGAATCCTTCAGCGTTCTTTCGCGATGACACTCAGTCGGGTCTTCATCATCCCTTCACCGGCTCGTCACTGCGGCCGACCTTAGCGGTGACAAATATCACGACGGAAGGTGTCAAAGTTGAGGCAAACCACAAACAACCTGATCTCGATTTCCGATGGTTCAGGAGAATAACTCACGAACCGCTTTTCCTTTTCCATCCTCCGTCGGATAGAAGGGGCGTCCCTCCACATCAAACGAAGTCTTTGGACTGATCCCCATCGCGGTGAAGATGGTGGCATGCAGATCCATCACACTGACCGGGTTTTCGACCGCAACGAAAGGTCGTTCCGTCGAGGTAGCTCCGTAAAGGAAACCCTTACGCATTCCTCCTCCGAACATCAGCACGGACGAGCCCCCCGTAAAGTGCCGGTGCTGTCCATAGTGCTTCATCTCAGACAGCTTCTCGACAGGGAAAGTGGTCTGATCACCCGCTGTCGATCCCGGCTTCCCTTCCATGATCATGTCCCGGCTGAACTCGCTCGCGATGATCACCAGGGTCCGATCCAGCAATCCCCGGGCTTCGAGGTCAAGGATCAGACTGGCAATCGGCTGGTCGATTTCCTGCTTCATGCGGACGAGCGTCTCATGCCCGTTCGCATGCGTATCCCAATTCAGGAAGGGGACGTATTCCGTGGTCACTTCCACAAAGCGGGCCCCGGATTCCACCAGTCGACGGGCGAGCAGACAGCCCCGCCCGAACCGGGTGCTGCCGTATCGTTCAGCACTATCGCCAGGTTCCAGCTCGAGATCGAACGCGGCCCGATCTTTGGAACTGAGCAACCGATGAGCACCGTCGAGCGACCTCAGATAGGACTGCTGCTGGAAATCGCTCATTCGATCACGTTGCGGGGACCTGTCGAGCAGCTTTCGGAACAGCTTTTCACGACTCTCAAATCGGCCCCCTTCCATCCCCTTGGGAGGTCTGACTGACTGCGCCGCTTCATCGGGATACGGCAGGACCATCGGTCCAAATTCGCTGCCAAAAAAGCCCGCCGTCGTGAATGCTTTCAGTTCTTCTGACTCACCCACCCCCTCCAGCCGCTGACCAATCGTGATGAAAGGAGGAATCACGGGATTGTTAGGCCCGAGGACGCGAGCCATCCATGCCCCGATGTGCGGACAAGCGACTGTCTGGGGGGGCACATAACCCGTGTGCCAATGGTATTGATGTCGCGAATGCAGAATGCTTCCCAGATCGGGGAGCACGTGCGAGCGAACCAGCGTTGCCCGGTCCATCACTCGGGCGATATTTTCCAGCCCTTTTGTGATCTTAATATTGTCGACGACCGTATCGATCGCAGGAAATGTACTCTCGACCTCTTTGACGGGAACACCGACTTCAAACGGAACATACCGCTTCGGATCAAATGTGTCCGGAGCGGCCATCCCTCCACCCATCCAGAGCAGAATGCAGGCGTCTGCTGTTGCCGTGGGATGCTCAGTCGTTTCGGCACCGATCAGTCGTGGTTCCCGGACCGCAAGCGCCGCCGCACTCGCAGCGGCAAGCTGCTTGAGAAACGTCCGGCGAAGAACTTCTTCCGGGACACGTTCGTCAATCACATTAAACGGCTTCATGAAGTATACCTTCCGTCACAATCAACGGACGAGTTGAAACTCAGGCAGCATCAGCAGAGCCCATATCAGGTCCTGCACAACTTGTTCGTTTACGGGAGTTCCCAACGCGTCGAGCGCGATCGACCGTTCTTCGGACGTCGGTCGGCGAGAGAGCATGGCCAGATACAACCCGTCTGCCACCTGGCCGGCATCTCCACCCGTCAATTCTATCCAGTGTTTGGCCCCGCGTGACAAATTCTCTGCCAGCGTCTGAGCATTATTCAGGTCAATCGCCTCGAGCGTGCTCAGTTCATTAGGCCGGGTGGTCACAATCTGATCCCGGTTGGGGCGTCCCAGTGTCCGCTGCAGGAAGTCGCTCTTCAGTAACGAGGAACGGACCATTCGCAGCGGATTAATCGCGACGTGCGTCAGTTGCAGCAGCAGATCACCGCCAACGCGACTCGTCCACAAGTTCTGGTCTGCCGCAGCGACAGCCGGTCTCCAGTCGGTCGGGACAGTGACATATTTGCCATCTGCAGGAGGCAACGTTGCAGTCCATTCCCACGTCCCGTCCGAGGCAATGGTCTGGGTCTGACCATCACTCAAGCGAATAAAGACTTCGCAGAAAAGCCCGGCAGGATTTGGACTGGTGCCGCCGTTTCGGCCCACAATCAGGATCTCGTTGTCACCCGCCTGCAACACCGATTCAAGCGGAACTCCCTCGATCCGTTCCCACGATTCCGATGCTGAAACCTTTGCACCGTTAACGTAACAAACATACGAATTATCACAGGAAACAACGGCTCCCGCCCGAAGTGGTGCCGCTGGCAATGAGAATCGCTTCCGGACGGCAATTGCATCGGTATGGGGAACAGCGGCCGACGCATCCCGAGTCGACCAGATCCATTGTCCGGAGAGTGCTTTCAATTCGGCACTGACACCTGCAGCTTTACCCCGAACGACGGGCGCATCGAATTGACGTGGAGCCGAATCGGTCAGTTGCCAGACCGCGTCGACAAACTGTTCTGCTGTCAGCCGCCTGGCACGCGGACCGGCATACTTATAATTCGATTCTTCAATTCCAGAGCCGACAACTTCTGACTGCGACTGATAGGCGGCCGAGGTCGCAATCAGTTTCAGAGTTTGCTTCAAGTCATACTTGTGATCGGCAAAGTCACTGGCCAGAAAATCGAGCAGGTCCGCGTTCCACGGCTCTGATTGCATTGCATCGACAGGATGCACGATCCCTCGTCCCATCATTCGCTGCCACAGGCGATTGACGATCGTTCTTGTGAAACGCCCGTTCTCAGGGTGCGTCATTAAGCCGGCCAGTTGTTTCAATCGCTCGGGCTGAGGATCTGTCGCGACCACCTGCCCCAATTCCGGAAAGAGCCAACTGGCAACGGCCTGACGACCAACAGGCTTATCGCACCGATGAATCTCCTGCGGTTCCGTTGCGTAGATCGCCGCCAGTCCATAGGCCTCGTCCAGCTTCCAGCGATCGATAAAGCTGTCGTGGCAGGAAGCACATTTGAGGTTAATTCCCAGGAAGGCCTGGCCCACCGACTGAGCAAACTGGATTTCGACCGTCTGGCCTGCGCTGACCGTGCCGCGCCAACGAATTCCTTCAGAGAATCCAGCGGATTCTGCGGACGGAGCGATCAATTCCCGCACCATTGCGTCATAGGGTTTGTTGTCGATCAGTGCTCGATAAAGCCAGTTGCTGATCTGCTTCCGGCCGCCGGTAATGAATCCAGTCCCTCCGTAATCGTTTCGCAGCAGATCATTCCAGAACGACAACCAGTGCTCTGCATAGGCTGTTTCATCCGACAGAAGTTGCTCGATCCAGCGTTCACGACGGTCGGCACGCGTGTCAGAAAGGAAAGCATTCAGCGACTCGACCGAAGGAAGCAACCCGGTCAGATCCAGCGACGTTCGCCGGGCAAACGCACCGTCATCCAGGGGGCCCGGACGCGAAGTCTGTCTCCTGGCAAATTCGGCATCAATCAGTCGATCAATGGGATTTGTCCGCCCATCAACGACAGGAGGCAATTCCGGACGTCGCGGCTTCAGCGGAGGCTCATACGTCGACTTTTGAAAGACGAAGGTGTCGTCCCATTCGGCGCCGGCATCGATCCACTCTTTCAGCAACCGTAGTTGTTTGTCCGTCAGGCGAGGTCCGTCAGGGGGCATTTGCCGATCCGGATCTCGCGTCGTAACGACGTCAATCAGCTTGCTCTCGCCACTTTTTCCAGGCCGGACAACGATGCCTCCATCTCCCCCCGCGAGAAGCGACTCGCGTGAATTGAGAGAGAGTCCCCCTTCCTTGATCGTACCGATATGGCATTTTCCGCAGTGATTACGCAGCAGTGGAGCGATGTCGTGAACGAAATCCGGAGACTGCGCCGACACCAGTGAAGGTGGTAAACAGCCGCATGCGGCAATCACGACCAGGGCAGACCGACGCAGCCAATGCAGGACTGGAAGTACTATCGGGTGTTGAATCATGCGAGTTCTGGACCTTGCTGCGATAGAGTGCATTCCAGAGACGCATCCGACCAGACGGTACTCGAGTCGCCTCCTTCCAACTCTGGATCTCATTCAGACGTTTGATCAGTATGTTGCTCCAGCCGCCGGCCGTTTTCAACGTCGACGAGCCGCGATCGGTAATCACCCGGTCGCGGCTCGTGGAATCCGGCTTGAAATTCTCACCCTGGTCCCAGCGTTCTTCGACGCTCAATGTCGCTGCGGCGATCAGACGTCGTTGGCAGGTCGCGTCACATCACTTCCGCGATCGGTTCGTTGCCCTGATCGACGAGATATTGAGGAACACCAGAGACATCGAAGACTCTGACGTTCTGAACGTCGATTCCAGCACATTTATAGAGCGTGGCAAAGACTTCCTGAAACTTGACGGGGCGCGTCTGCGGGCTCTCGCCGTTACGATTCGTAGAGCCCACGACCTGGCCTGACTGCATTCCGCCCCCGGCCAGGACCGCGGTATTGGCTTGCGGCCAGTGGTCGCGGCTGTTGTTTTCATTAATTTTCGGAGTACGGCCGAATTCGCCCCAGACGACCACCGAGACATCGCGGTGAAGTCCCCGCTCATGAAGATCAGTCACGAGTGCAGCGAGGCCCTGGTCCAGCAGCGGGCATTCTTCACGACACTTGGGATAGTTCATTCCGTCGGGACCATGCCAGTCCCACCGGCTGTAGTTCAGAGAGACAAAACGAGCTCCTGCTTCCACCAGTCGCCGTGCGACACAAAAATTCTCGATCATCGGCGGGGCACCATCGCGCTGGAACGCTTCGCTACTCTTCCCATAGCGTGCCACGATGCGAGGATCTTCCTTCGACAGGTCCAGAGCGTCGACCAGTTTCGACGTGGTCAGGATCCCCATCGCCTGTTGAGCATAGACATCCATACTCTCCATCTGGCCTCGCTGGTCTGCAGAGCGACGGAATTTATCGAGTGACTGCATCAGAGATGTCCGGTCGCGCAGCTTTTCGAGCGTGATACCGTGCAACACCATGTTTTCCGCACTGCTGCGTGCTTCACGGCCTAACAGGTTGAATGGCGCATGTGCCACGCCGAGAAATCCACCATCGCCTGGCTCACCCCATGTCCGGTTGCCGGTCTGGTACATCAATGCCACGTTGGGCGGGATGGCCTGATTGACCGGTCCCTGCATTTTGGAAACCCATGCTCCCCCCTGTGGCCATCCCCCCGCAGGCTGCCGCTCACCCTTTTTACGCCCAGTCATACACTGATACGCATCGTGGGCCCCGTCGGAATCGGACAACGAACGGACCAGGATGAACTTGTCCATCATCTGGGCCATCCGCGGGAACATTTCGCTGACTTCAATGCCGGGAACATTTGTCTGGATCGCCTGGAATTCGCCCCGAATCTCGACCGGCGCCAGAGGCTTTGGATCCCACATGTCCAGGTGGGGCGGTCCCCCGGGAAGATAAATGTTGATGATGGCCTTATGCGAGTGACCGCTCTTCACCAGCGACTCGGCACGCAATGTGTCAGCCAGACTGATACCGCCAAGGGCCAGACCTCCGACAGTAAGGAAATCCCGGCGGGAAACACCGTCACAGAAACCTCGGACTGTTGATGGACGGCGGCCAAAAATTGTCAGCATCGATTTCCCCGCGTAAAGTGCCTCACCCGACTGGTCGCTGAAAACGCATAACGCATTATCCATACGTTAGCCCAATGAAGTCAACCCGGATCGCTGAGTCAGCAGGCAGTTCGTTCTACCTTTGCGTAAACCGAACTCCCAACAGTTGAGACGGACGCCTCTGAAAAAACAAACCGCCATCTCTGGCGGTTTGTTCTCACGCGAAGGGAGCAGGCTCCCAGCCCTTTCCATCCCTTCAAGCGACCTCGTTGACTTCCAAGTCATCTCTGCGATTTCGTCGGCACGAACCTCATTGCGGAACGGCTATCACTGCTTCGGCGGTGTCGCTTCTTTCACCGTGGCACCGAATTCATCGCTCAGGACGAGAATCGAGAACTTCGTCGCCGTTTCCAGTCCGTCCGTACTCAGAGAGGCATAATCGAATCTCCCCCGTAGATCGGTATAACCATCCTTGTAAAACTGAACATCGCCGTTGGACAGTTGCGCATACACTTTGACGTAGGCTTTGGGAACGGGGCGTCCATCCTTCTGCCGCGTCACTTTGATCTGGCCGTAGTTCTCGATGACCTGCACCGTCAGCGAGTTCGAATAGTAAGCGTGTGACTTGGCAAGGCCCGCTCCGACCACTTCCACGAGCACATTCTTGTTGTGGAGCGCCTCGGGAAGTGGAACTGTTTTGGAGACCACTCGTGGAGTGCCGGGCTGACTCCCTTCCTGAGCGGTCAGTTCAACCTGCAACGTCGAGTTTGGTTTGATCGAGTTGAACTCACCGCGGAACTGCTGCACGAATGGGTTGCTGCTGAACAGCAATTCAACGTCCATTTCATAGAAGTTCACCGTCACCGATTTCAGATTTTGGGTCTCCAGCCGGATCTGGCGCGCTTCGACGACGAATTCGAGCGCAGGCTCTGTCGCCGCCAGTACACTCTGCTGCTGATTTCGGTCTTCCGCGTCAACCGGCCCAACACCTTGCCCCTCGGCCTCGTCAAGCTGAGCAATGATCGAGGCAAACGCCTGCCGCCAGCGGTCCACCGGGAATTCGCTGTACCGGGAAGCGATTCCCCGTGCCCGTTTGTGGTCATCATTGAAAAAGTCGAGGTAGGCAGCGCAGTAATCATATTGAATTCGGGTGGAAATCTGCTCGACATCAACTTGAGCGAAGAGCGACAGCGCCTCTTCGATCCGGTCCTGCAGCAGCAGGTAGTGTGTCAGTATCAGTAGGTCCTGCGACCCGAGCTTTTTCTCGTAAGAGAGTTGCTTCAGCGTGCGGTGATACTGAGCATGAAATTGGTCATTCACAATCTGTCGCCGTTTCCCCAGCGAATGGGCTCGAGCATTCACGAGCGGCTTATACTCCAGGTGCTCAAACGTTTTCCGCTCGACGGGGTCGATCGTCAGTAGCAGACTTTTGATACGCCCACCACAATCGTTAGCAATCTGATCAGCATGCTGCAGGAACTCCCGAATTCGCGGGACGTCGTTGTGCATCAGGGCATATGACCACAGTGTGTGCTGATAGAGATGTCGCTGAGTCAGTCTGGCGAGCGTCGCTGCAAAAACGTCGCGATCCCGCATCCGCCAGGCGATTCGATCCAGGTTGAGTGCAGCAATATTCTGCTGGTCGAGGAATGCCAGGACATCGTCCTGCGAGGCATATTGAGAAATATAGTCCCACGACCCCGTATCAATCCTCGTTGGCTTTTCGACCACGTTAAAGAGGATGGGTTCAGCAGAAGCGATCAGCACTTCGTTCCGGGCAACATGGACCGGGAAGTGTTGAAACTGACCGGCGACAGGAAAGTAAAAATAGTAGTCGAGCGTCCGCGTGTGGAATGGTTCAAGATCGACCAGCACGGTCCTGGTGGGTTGTCCATTCGAAACCGGGATCGAGCCGCCCGGAATCTGCAAAAGGACGCTCAGTTTCTGCCGAGTCGACGTCGGATTTGTCAGCACCACCTGGCACCCGTAGACCACCTGAGTCAGAAACTCATCCTGAATAAACTTGTCAAACTGCTCGCCACCTTCCATCCGCAGGCGATCGCCATGACGGAAGAAATTCTGGCTGACGAGGACCTTGGTCGTCCCATCGGCAGCAGCAACAGGTCGAATCTCTTCGTGGAATATGACCATCGGGCCTTGAGACGTCAGCGTCATGCGTGGACCATCGAACTCCGTTTGATGGTCGGGGGAATCAAACGGTAGATCGAGCACTGCAAGGGCGAACAGCATTTCCGTAAAGTTGCGTGACGCCTCTGCCAGATGCCTCGACAAAAACGGAGCCGCTGGATCATGGTTCGCATAGTCATTCCAGAAGCCATTGACAGAGACAAGCCCCGCAGTTTGCTGTTGGATCAGCAGACGATGGTAATTGTTCTCGGCCCACTCCTTCGTCTTCTCCAGCTTCCGATACAACTGACGAACATCGTCGACGTCGAAGGCCTCCGCATCGCGCAGATACGGGAGTGGAAATGCCGGGCTGCGGCCAAAGTTCTCCTTGAGTTCATCCACTGGCGAGTCTTTCGCCTCGTCCTTTTTCCTGTCGGCGTCCGCCCAGCTACCTCCATGTCGTCGCTTGAACAAGGCTCCCGCTTTTAACTTTTCAGATTTTAGATCCGACCGGGCCTCAGCTCCCCCCCCCATGCCCATGCCCAGGGCCATGCCACCGGCGCCGCCCATCGCACCCTCGTTGAGGGATCCCCCTAATCCGTTCGAGAAGTGGAGTTCAATGCGGAGTTGGTCTTCCGTTTGCTTCACGCCGAACGCATCGCCGAGTTCGAGCGAACTTCGCCTGACGGCCGTCTCAAAAAGTCTCACGGAGTGATCCGGATTGGGGGGCAGTAACGCGTAAAGTTCACGAATATGTCGGGCGGTACTTGCTCGCTGCTCCTGGATTCGTTGCGCCAACAGGACTCGTTCAGCCACGTTGAGCTGTGCGAACTTCCAGGGTTCAAGAAATTCACCCAAATCCTGATCCAGGAGATACTGGTCAAGGAACGTCTTATCTTTTTTATTGGCCAAGTAAGGTCGAATGACATCCCGGAAGAATTCGGGGTCTTTTCTGGACAGAAAGAATGACAGTTCGTGACACGCGTACTGGGAATAATGCTTCCGACGTTCCTCCTGACTCAGCGTTGGCCAGTCCAGCAGAAAGGAGAATTCATTGAGCTTCGGATCGTTATTCAGAGTTGCATAGAGTCTGAGAACGCGTTTGAGACTGTCGTAAGCCTCAAATCGGGATGTCGTGACATCGGACAGGACGAAGGTTTGACCGGATGCGAGGGTCGAAATCTGCTTCTGCTGGGTAAAATGCCCCTTGGCATCCAGACCCGATGCCAGTCGCAGGTCCCGGAAGTTCACCTTTTTCTCGGGCAGACTGATACTGCGGAACGTGGTGTTGATCGGATCCACAGCAACAACGTGAATATGCTGATGGGGTCCAAGCAGTTCCTGTTCGATCTCAATCAGTCCATTCTCATTTGGAGCTAGATTAAGCAGAACCGCGCTGCCGGTCGCCAGAAAGTCCAGATTCGTCCGGTGAGGGGTTTGTGGCGTAGTGATATTCTGCGTCGATTCGTCGCGTGCCATGGCACTTGCAGGGGGAGGCCCTGCGGCAGCAAAGTCATCTCCTGCAACCGCCAATTGTGTTCCCGTTTGAGTTTCACGAATGGCCCAGGGATTCAGCAGCAACGACGGACGGTCGAGGGTATTGCCGGGAAATTTGGACGCGTATCGTCGGTCGATGATGTAGCGATACTCGTCCCCGATGTTACGCCCGGTCAGGAAGGCCGAGTCGGCATGGCTCTGCTGGATGAGATACGGTTCTGCCCAGCGCACCCGGCTCAACTTTGCATAGACCCCGTATTCGGGCAGGTACCGTGTTGCGTACACGTGAACGCGAGTCAGTGGAGTTGCGTTCGTGACGTGGATCCTCAGTCCTGATTCGACGGGACTAATCGACGCAATCTGGACAGGAGCGCCGGGGGGCAATTCCAACTGACGCTGCCGCCCCAGGACGTAACCGTGTCGACTCGGTCCATCGGCAACACGAAGCCGGATGCGGTTTCCGGTCCCCTTCAGAAACAAATCAAAGTCACCTGCGGGAAGGTCTTTAATCCGCAGCATTCCATCCTGGATCGACAGGTTCTCGAAGCGGTCGATCGAAAAGACATCACTTCGAACTTCCAGCAACGAAAGTTCATCCCGTGTCGGCGCCAGGGCTTTGTCCTGACCTTGATTAAGCCGTGCCGAAGCCGTCCGTGGAAGATACGGCAGCGAAATCGTCTCCCCGACCTGACTGTGCACCGACTGACGATAAGTGTGTGCGTCCTCTGCGACGCGCCATGCCTGCGACTCGTTTTCGCCCACCGTGGCCGAGATATCCACGATGTCCTGAAGGCGTCCCAACTGGATTCGACCGCCCGCATCCGTTTTTAACGAGACAGAGTGAGCTTGTCGGAAGTCGCGATGCTTCAGCGTGACGAGCACGGGCCTCGATGCCCGCGCCTCTCCCGTCTTACCTCGTAATTCCAGCACATAGTCGTCATCGAATCGTGCCAGATGCAATTGCTGAATCTTGTCAGTGTTGTCGACGCCATTCAGGGTAAAATTATCCGTGGCATTCAGGTCGACTTCGCCACCTCCGTCGCTCTGACGTTTTGTTTTCGCTGTCATTAAAAACGTCAAGGAGGCCAGTCGAGCCGGGACCGGGAATTCGTGGGTCGAATCGCGATCTTCGAACAGCTTGAACTCGGCGATTTCTTTCGAGGACGAAATCCCATCCAGGTCAACGGAGGTAATGTTCAGCTTCACGTCTTTCAGACGATTGACCGAGATCCGTGTTCCGTTCAGCGTGAGTCCGGCACGGACTACCAATTCTGCTTTCTTGTTTTTCAGCAGGGATTCCCGATCAACATAAAATTCCGCCACGAGCGAATAGTTTTCCGCTGCGTGCTGAAAGTGATCGAGCGACGCCAAGCCATTGTGAGTCAGGACGATGGCCTGGCGAGTGGATTCCGAACTGAACGGAACCAGAATCTCTCCCGACGAACCGGGCCGATATTCATGCCCGGAGAGCCACAACGTCGCGTCTTTGACCTGATCGTTCTTGTCATCAAGAATCGTAAAAAGTTGTCCTTCAGGGATCGTCCGAACAAGATGACGCAGGCGCCCTTTTCGAATCAACGCCCGGCTGCTGCGACCGTTCCCAATGAAATCGACGATATAGACGCCGGGCTGATCAAGCTGGGGAAATTCAAACTTTCGGGGGACGCGGCGAAGCGGTGATTCATCAAAGTGATGTGTTTGCTCGACATGCGCAACCAGTCCGTCGAGACTGATGTCTGTGTCGACCTCTTTCTGATTCTGGCGGTAGTAGGCCTGTGTGTTGATCTCGAAGACTTTCACGATCAACGTATTCACGTTCTTGATGAACAGTTCGAGCTTGACAGGCTCGTCCGGTGCAAACTGTGTTTTGTTCGTCACAGCGAAATCGAGGTCAACTCGCTCTTTGAGCGATTGGAATTGAGCGGCGGGCAAGAGAGCAGACCACTGCTCCGCGTTGCCGAGTCCATTGACGATTTTCACTTCGGCAAACAATTGCTTCAGATAGACATCGTTAATGTAGGGCTCGAATTCTTTTGTACTGGCTTCACCCTGCAAAAGATGCAGCAGGTAGCTGCGAACAAGAGGCTCATCATTTCCGATGGGTGGCAGCAGGGTGACACCCGCATAGTTATTCGTCAGATCGCCGGCGAATCTCTTCACTGCATCGGATTCTGCCATCCGCCGGGAAAGGTAACCAACACGTCGAGGCAACTTGAGATACTCAATGAACCGGTCTTTCCGATACTCCCCGTTTTGTCGATCGAGCACCAGTCGATAGTAAAGTACGTGCGCCTTCAGGGTGTTGTGAACGGGGGAAAGCCGATCCGCAAAGCGTGTCAGCCGTTCGAGGTAGGCCGCCCGGAGCTTGGGATCACGTTGCCAGTCTTCGTCAGCCGTAGGCTGCAGCTTGGTGAGATAGGCCTGCACAAACTGTTGCTGATTCAATAATTCCGGCTTGGCTTTAACGATCTCTTCCAGTTGAGGAAGCAGCATCTGGCGGTGAATCGCCAGCGAACCAAAGCCCCCTGAATCGTCCTGGTTCAGGTCATCAATGACCTGTTTCACCAGTTTGGGATAATCGGGTCGTGTGAGACGTGATAGCAGGCTGCGACGATGGTTCGCACCAAGTTCATACCCCACAAGCCAATCCAGAGCGGATTCTTCAAAGAGTTCGGTATTGTCTGTCGTGACGGCGTTCGCGCGATTAATGAAGGCCTCGCGTGAAATCTGTCCGGGATCAAGGGACGAGGGGAGGTTCGGTTCGGCGTTGAGTTCTTCCTTCTGGTGGAAGTAGTGAATCCCCAGTCGATTTCGGAGGTATTCGAGCGACTTCTCGGGATTTTTATCATAGGTAGCCAGAGCCAGCCGTGTCCGGATCTCCCAGACTCGCTGTGTCTCACCGTGCCGCTTGACCCACTCGGTCAGTATCTGTTCAACCCCCTTATACTGCTCGGTCTGAATCGCATGCAAAGCGCTGTAATAACTGTGGTCTTCCGTCCCGGGAATCAATTGCTTAAGAACCTCGGCACGGTCCTTCGCAAAAACAAAATCTTCAACGAAGTCGATTTCACCTCCAAGTGCAGTCGATATCCAGGCCATCGCCAGAACTCCATAAACGACGCGAAATCGCATGATTGCACCTGTCATAGAAGAGGTAAGCGGATGCGAGGTGAGTTCGCGGCGAACGCACCTCGACTGGTGATCTCCGACTGGCATGCCGTTGGACTGAAGCCTGATCGTCCCGGAACTTCCCTCGTCCGAAAACCGGGTTCATGTCCCGTGCGGGAAAATGTGTGTTGTTCTTGCGTTCGATGGGTCTGTGATGACGAATACAGACGGAAGAGGAGACAGAAAGTTCCCGAAATCACGTCCATGTAACGAAAAGAAGCAGTGACGGCGTCGAAAGAGGACTTATCTCGAGCGACGAGACCGAATGGTTCTCGTCCAATAACGCGTTTCATAGTCTACATCGAGTGGCAATAGCAGCAGCGTATCGAGAACCCGGGCTCTGCGCAAGCATCCCTATTCGTTGATCACCCTCACTGCGCAAGTTGACCGTTGCGCACAGGTCCGTGGGCCCCAACGCATTCTTGCATATTAGAGAAACAAAGAGTTGTTCGAGTCGTTGCTACTCAACCATCAGAATGGGTTCAATGTCCCCGTTCGAATCGAACTTTCCAACAACCGTTTCATTGAACGTATGATGCCCCAGGCAGGCACGAGCATAACCGGTCTTTTTGAGATTCCGCGAGATCATCAGCTGGAAATCCCCCAGCTTCAGACGATAACCGACCCCTGCATCCGGTCCCACAACGCGGCCGTCTTCAGTAACGGTCAGAGTCCGCCATGTCGCATCGACACGAGTCCGTTCCGGATGCCAGACGAACAGCAGCGGCGCGAACAACCCTTCCCCTTCCGCGACGTGCTTCAGAACCAGATCATTCCCTTCGACAGAAAACTCGTGGGGAGTGCTGAGCACCCGGTCCTGAGGAATCCCCAGAGGAAAGACACGTGCCTTGAATCGGGAACCTGAAATCTTCCCTTCTCGGGTCGGTCCCGCACAGGTTGCGACCATTCCTTCACACAACGGCAGTCGCGATTCATACTCAATTCGTTGTCGCGTCCCTGCGGGTGTTCGGTTGCCGGGAAGCCTGATATCAGAACCGGCCGGGCGGCCTCGTGATCCCGAGTTCAGGATCGGAATCCCGCTCACAGAATCAGCGATGAACAGAAACCGCTCCTTTCGGGATAACATCACAAGTCGTTCAACGCTGAGGCGTCCGGGGCCGGACATCTGCAGTTCGATAAAGTCGGCATCAGGATCGGACTGCCAGCAGACGCAGGACCACTCATCCGCCAGTTCGATATCCGCATCGCCGATCTTCAGCTTCAGCGCCCAGTCACCATGAATGAAGGGACGCCCCAGCGCCGTGACGTCCAGTTGCGGAAGCGACCGATGGTGCGTGATGGCAACACTGTCTGCATTGACGCTCCAGTCACTTCTGAGCACGGCGAAACGAGCCCAATCCGACTGGCTGGAGGGCATCGTGGCAATCTCGCTGCGACTTCTCTTTTGCGGTTTCCCCGCAATCGCACGCTGCACAGCCTGCAGGTAAGCCCCTGTCGAATGGACCAGACTCAGTCCGAACAGCCCTGCCGCGGCACTGACCACCGGCAGTGAATCAAGACCTAAACCGTTTGCGAGAGCCCCACGTCCATCAGGCCGACAAAGCACAATCGCGCGATCGACGACGTTACCCAGTAGCTGCCGTTGATCATCGGACCACAATGTCACTCCAAATCGCTCACTGGCGAGGGTGGACCGAATCAGCGGAGCCAGCCAGAGCGAAAGCCGGGAAATGATATCAGCATGCGGAGTCCCATCCGTGTCGGTGCGCTCGACCAGTTCCTTCGACAATTGCTTGCGGCCGGATTTGGTCAGATTGACGGAATTGGCCACGTCACGGAACACCAGCCCCCCAACGAAGGGGATTTCTCCATTTTCCACCAGCAGCACGTCGGGCGGAATCGTTGGATCGGAAAGGTTCGCCGCGGGCCAGTTCATCAGTTCCGTCAAGGTCGCTCGCCACAGTGTGAAGAACTGCTCTCCTTGAAGACGATGGCCCGATTGATCCAGCAGTTCCAGCGCCGCCAGCAGAGCTAGTGGCCGCGTTTCCTCAGACGAGATCGCGTCAATCAGTTCGCCGACGACAGGCTGCACAGTCTGCTGCCAGGTCGCGGCCGGTTTGTTGACGGGGCGGCGTGCAGAATTACCAGCCCGCTTCGCGGGCAATCCAGCAGCACGCGAGATGATCGCGACCAGTCCCGACTCTTCGGGGTAGGCCTGTCGCGACCACATGGATTTTTCACCGTATCCTGCACTGGCTCGGGGACCTGCCCCTGTCACCCGGCGATTGGCGTGCCAAGCCTTCGTAAAGGCCGCCACAGAGCCCCGGCGTGCCGCCTCTTTCACTGCGTCGGATGCGTTCCGATCCCATTCGATCGCTTGAAGAAACTCCGCATTCGTAAAAGTCGTAACATCGGCGATCTGGGTAGCGAATGACAGCGAAGGAATCGACATGGTGATCCAGTTGGTATCGGACGAAGTTATCAGCTGCAGTCCGGCATTGAAGCCAGAGATATGTCGCAGCAATTCGGAAAGTGGCGTTCGGTCAGTGGAATGCGAGTCACGAGTACGAGAAGAACAGTTCTGATCAGGTTTTCACAGTGGTCCGCGCGATGGCATTCGAGGAAAAGATTACCTGAACCCCATCCGTTTGCAACGCGACAGGCGGCCCCAAGCACCTTATCAAGAGAATGCGACTCCGGCACCCCGTGAAGGGTCTGGCAATTTGACAGCCGGGCAGGCTCGATCAGTCTGCCCGGATCCCCTGCAGACAATCTCCGACTCAAGCCCGAGCGACTGCTGGCGACGGTTTCGGAAGCACGCCAATCTGTCTGCCCGATCGGAACACATGCGTCGCATCCAGTCGGTGGCGTCCGATTTCACGGTTCCCCTCGGAATCTTCGAGTACAAATTCCCCTTCCTGAAGTTCCAGCACAGTGATGTCAGCGATGGCACCGGGCTTCAGCGTCCCCAGATCATCCTGACGTCCCAGGAATTTTGCCGGTGTCTGCGTCGTCCGCCGGATGACCTCGGCCAGCGGCATCCCCAGATGCAGAAACTTGTCCATCGTCGTCAACAGGTCATACACGGGACCGTGCAGATTGTAGAAGTGAATGTCACTACTGATGAAATCGGGAAGCACTTCCTGATCCAGCAGACTTCGAGCAACGCTGAAATTGAAACTGGAAAAGCCGTGCCCCACGTCCAGCAGCACACCCGACTGCAGCTTATCGCGAATCGTAGCAGGAATTTTCAGTTTCTGATCAACCAGACCGCAATCCTTACCGTGGTAACAATGGGTTAGGACATCGCCTGGTTTCATGCGGTCAAGCACATGCTCGATGGACAGGCTGGAGTTCGGGCTGTGAATGACCAGCGGCAGGTTCAGCAGGTCGGCCCCCTTTCGGGCCATTTCCAGTCCACCCGCCTCATTGCGTCCCCCTTCGGCCAGATCCGCAGTGCAGCGGATCTTGACCCCCAGAATCACGTCGCGATGCTTCGAGTACGTCCGTTCAAGGGTATCGAGGTCACAGTATCGAAGGTCGTGCAGTTCCCCGAGCAGAGGAGGGCTGCCCACGCTTCCGATCAAACCCTGACCTGCGATGTGTAGTAATGCCAGCACGCGCGTCTGGGCTTCATCAATTACAAACTGGCGAAAGCCATCAAAAATCAGTCCCCCTGCAGTTCCGAAATCAAGAACCGTGGTGACTCCGCGTGCCAGACAGGTCGGATCAGGATCGATACCGAAGTGACTTACCCCGGGAAAGACGTGGACATGAAAGTCGATCAAGCCGGGGACGACGATCTTCCCCCGGACATCCACGACCCGAATGGCCGCAGCCGATTCGAGGGGCGTTGACGCCGGATCTAAGAGAGCCGCAATTCGGCCTCCCAGAATCGCAACATCGAAGCAGCCGTCTAACTCTTGGGAAGGGTCGACGACACGGGCCCCCTTCAGCAGAACGTCATACATTTCGGAATCTTTGATGAGAGCGTGGCGCGATTCGACAGTTCAAACCCTGATGAAAACGCGTTGCCGGTACAGCCAGTAAACGAACAACCAGAAACAGAGCAGCACCAGATTGGCCTGCACAATCGGAGCGTACTTTTCACCGAAGATGTTGAACAGATCGTCATTGATATGCCGCTTCAGCAAATCGGCTGTCCAGCCGCGCAGCAATTGCCCCGACAGATAAAGGACCATGGAGTTCATTCCGGCAACAACTAGCGGAAATGACCAGGCTTTCCAGCCGAGACCATCAATGATGCCGTAAAAGCCCGATAGCATGAGCAGCGTCAGACCCGAACTGAACAATGTCCAGCTTGGCGTCCAGATCCGTTTGACCAGCGGGCAGACACCCAACGCGTGAATTCCCCACCCCAGTGCGCACAGTACCAGCCCCCCCGTCAGCAGGGCCTTGAAGACTCTGGCGTGTTGACCCGAATTGCGTCTGATGAACTCGCCCGTCATCAGTCCAATCAACATCGTGACAAACGAAGGGATGAAATTCAGTGTCTGATAGCCGCCGCTGTTGAACACATAGGGTTCCGGACGCGTGACCAGCCGCCGCAAGACAGCCCCGATCTGTCCCAACAATCCCGGCCGGGCTGGCTCGATTGCCGATTCACCACTCGCCCCTTCGTCCGTCTCCCCTTCAGTTCCCGTCACCGTCGTGGGTGCTTCCCGGGCAGGATCTTTTGCGGGAGGAAAGATATTCAAGAACCAGCGATCGAACGTAGCTGCCGGATTGGCGTTTTTTTGCCAATGAGCTTCAAACCCGGTGAGCAGTGTCCAATTCTCCGGCAGATGAATGTCTTTGGGATCGTCTACGGGTTTCACTGGGGTCAGTGCAAACCAGGCCCAATATGCGACCAGTACCAGTACCGCAGCCGCAACTTGAATCGCCAGACCCCGGTTTCTCAGCAGAAACAGGAACGGATATCCCAAACCAATCTGCGTCAGCACGTTCATGAACGTGAAGTTCGTGACAGGTTGGCCGCCCGATGACAGAAAGATCCCCAAGAGAATCAGAACCAGCGAACGAATTAGAACATGAGTCACCAGTTTGCCACTGGATTCACCTTGAGCTTCACGTCGCGTCAGCGAGTAGGGGACCGCCACGCCCACGAGAAACATGAACGAGGGCTGAATCAGGTCCCAGAAGGCACATCCCACCCAGGCGACGTGCTCGAACTGATAACCGATTGCCTGGAAGATCGAACAGTCCGGGAAGTTTCGAGCCGCCGCGGCCAGACCAAACCCGTTCGCAGCCAGACAGATCATCACAAAGCCGCGATAGGCATCCAGAGACGCGAGCCGGCCGGATGCGGGCTTGGCGGGGACAGCTTCTACAGCCGAACTCATCGTTGTCTCCAGGTCAGTACAGGCCGGTCGTGATCGATCAGCCAGATATTTCGGAATTGCACCGGGTTGCCATGATTCTGTAACAGGATCGGGAGTGGATTCGGGCCTTCGACACTGCCTCCCCCGGTCTTATTCTCAAGCTCTAACTGGTTGTGGATGACGACGCCGTTGTGTCGGACCGTGATGCGGGCTTTGCAGAGTTTCTGTCCGTCACTGGAAAAGCGAGGGGCGCAGAAATTGATGTCATAGGTCTGCCAGCGTAGCGGGGGAAAGCTCATGTTAAGGTCGGGAGCTTTGAACCGGTAGAGCGAACCGCAGTCATTGAACTGCGGTTGCAAACCGAAGGAATCCAGCACCTGAACTTCGTAGCGTTTCTGCAGGTAGAAGCCGCTGTTCCCTCGATTCTGGCCACGAGCATGGGGCATGTAGGGGGTGCGAAATTCGGCGTGCAGCGTGAAGTTCTGATACGTCTCTTTTGTTTCGCAGCCAATCTCCAGCAGTCCGTCGGGGGTCACCGTCGCCTTGTTCCACCTGTCAGTATGAGTTCCGTCAAATAGAACAATCGCATGGGGTGGTGGACAGGCTCCCTGAGTGGCACTCACTCTTTTGATCGGCTGCAGATAGCTCAATCGCTGCCCCGCCGTGTTCTTCACGACCCCCGCGTAGCCGGTCTGCAGGTCGATAACGAGGTCTTCTCCCCCCAGCACGACCCGGTTCCCCGCCCATGTTCCAGTCAACTTCAAAGTTGGGCTGCCATTGTAGCCATTTCCCGGCAATCCTCCGCGATAGAGCAGCGCGTCAAACTCCCCTGCCCCGCGTGCCACCACCTGCAATCCGACCGGCTGACAGTATCCACCCAGTGGGGCCGAACCGACGTATTCCCCTTGGATGTGGTAATCCACATCGACCAGCGAGATATCGGAGAGCCCTTTGGTAGTCTCGGCAGCACACACCAGCGATCCCACAAGCAGATATGCGATTGCGGGAAGGCCAATACGACGAATGAGGAAATGGCAGATCAATTTGCGTTCCTATTCCGGTCGGTTATTTGCAAAAGCAGATGTCAGCGATGCATCCGCGACACTTTCACAACCTTCCATGCGAGCAACTAGAACTCCATCCAGATCGACAAAATCGACGTCACAGCGAACCAGTTGCGCGGCGGCCTCGTGCATTCGGATCACAATTCGAACGCCATCCTTAGGGAATGTGCGCCGGAACTGCTGGTAATTCTTCACGGCGCAGGGCAGGCAGGGCTTCCCACGAAATTCCTGCGACCAGAGGATGATCGCCTGCAGCGCCCCGTCAATCACCAGCGGATCGGCCAGCCAACTGCCGCGAACAGGATCAGTCATCCACGACCACGGCGCGGGAGCCGTCCGGGTCGTCACAGTGATCCCCTGCTCCGAACAGGCCTCGATTGTCTGCAGCCCCCGCAGCATAGGACCGTGGAACAGTCTCCGCTCGTACGCGTCTGTCAGATTCATGGGGTATCCTGCCCCTTCCAGTGGCGGCGTTGTTCCGGGAGCGGCGGGATAGGATGCCGCCAGAACGACATTCGCACCCGCGTGCAGCACTTCGCGTCCGTCACGTTCGCCGAGCAACTGAACCGGCACCACAAACACATCACCCCGTCGCACCGCTTTTCCGGAGAGCGCTTTGATGGAGTACTTCTGGTGTGCCCCCAGTCGAATCCCCTGGTAGACGCGGAAGTCACTGAATCCGCGGAGTTCCAGTCCCGGGTTTCGATGGATGGCCGCATGGGCCAGCCACTCGAGAATCATTGCTACGGGGAACACAGCTTTTCCGCCGAGTGCATGTGATTCGAGAAAGGAATACTTCGACAGGTCCAGCTCACGCTCAAAATCGATCTTCATCTCCGCAGGAGAATCCGTCGTGAACGACTGTGGAGGGGCGACGACATCCTGTCCCTTCCGGGAAGCGTTCCCGCCGGTAGGAGAGACACCGTTCAAAGCGGGAGCCTGAGCTGGATCAGCCCGTGTCGCGGATTTCTGTGCAGCAGCAGCGCCTTCTTCAACGGGAGCGAGAATCAGGACTTCGACAGGGAGACTCGTCGCCTGCTGGAACTCGAACACGAGTGCTTCAGCACCGTCCCGCAGGGGGATCAGACCAACTCCCTCTGAGGCGAACAGCTTCTTCAGCCCCCCCTGAACCATTCCACCGTCCCACGGCCCCCAGTTGAACGACGCCACTCGACACTGCGGATGTTGAATCGCGAACTGCCGGGCCTGCTTGTTGAGGACTTCGTTTGCGATTCCATAGTCGAGCTGACCGACGCGACCGAAGCGGGCGGTGTACGACGAAAAGAGACAGAGCAACTTCAGCTCTTCGGGATCAACCCCCTTCAACAACGCGTTCAGTCCATCAATCTTGGTGCCATAGACCCGGTCAAACTGTTCTTTCGTCTTGTCTTCGATCTTCTGATCGGCCAGCACGCCGGCTCCGTGAATGATTCCGCGCACAGGCCCGTGCTCACGTTCCAGTTGTGACAGGATCTTCTTCACAGCCTGTTCATCGCGCACATCGACCGAGTAGTACGCCGCAGAGATGCCCACCGAAGCAAGCCGGTGCAACTGCTGTGCGATCTCACGACTCGCCACAATCTGCTGGACCTGATGTCCGATGACCTTCGGAGTTGAACCGGGAACAGCGCGAGCAATCACCGCCTGACGAATTTCGGCTTCCGTCGTCAGGCGAGCCAGCCATTCCGGCTCGGGAGCAGGTTCAGGACTCCGACCGAGAATGGCAATACGGGGCTTCCAGGCTTGCGCCATCGCGAAGGCCGCTTCCGCAGTCACACCGCGGGCCCCCCCACTGATCACAACCAGATCACCGCGGTCAATCGGAGGATTCTGCAGGACGCCGGTCAGCGTCTGCTCGGCAATCTTCAATGAAAAGAGACCGCTGGGAGTGATCCCCACTTCGACGGGTCCCTCGTGAACCAGTTCGGCGACGAGCATCGCGGCGGCCACCTGATTTGAAGACCAGTCATGACTGAGGTCAAACGCTCGGGCAACAACGTCGGGCCACTCGCGTGCGACGCACTTGGCGAGTCCCGCCAGTCCGCCGGAGACGGGGTTCTGCAGTGGCCGCGAACCTGCGAAACCGAAACGTCCATCAAGGCGAGAAACCGTCACCAGAAACGTCGCTGCATGACGGCTGTTCCGACGCAGAACGGGGCCAACTTGCTGCAGCCAGCGGACAGCGGACCATAACTGGTTGTCTGTTGTCCCTCCCGCAGACGCAATCACCACCAGCCCCGCCAGAGTTTCAGGCACTTCGGGAAGCACGGAATTGTCCAGCTCAATTAGGCGCGTTCGAAATCCCTGTTGCGCCAGTTCGCTGGCGACCTTCGCCGCCAGGTCAGACCCATCATTTGTCACCCAGACTTCGCCCCCTGACATCAGCTTGAGCTTTTGTCGTGCGGACGCGGCCGCCAGAGCAACAGGTCGGACGACGCTGCGCTGAATCCGGGGACTTGGCACAAGCTGGCGTTCAGCCAAGGGACGTTCGGTCACCGGGGCCGGGGCTGGAGAGGGCACGACCTGGACAACAGCGGAAGCGTTCACTGCGGCATGGGATACAGGCGACAGGGTCGCCACAGCGGTACTGCTCGCTGCGACCCGTGCTTCCGCCAGGCTCACGATATCATGCAGCGTTTGCAACGCCCCTAACTCGTCCGGCTGAAACGCGGGAAGATCGGGAACTCGTTCCTGAACTGCCGAAAGAATTTCGACGCGTTTGATCGAATCGATTCCCAGATCATGATCGAGGCTCATCGTGAGATGCAGCATCTCGGTCGGATAACCCGTCTTTTCCGAAACGACTTCCAGCACAATCGGCCACAGCGATGCGGATTCGTTCTTCACCGAAGTCAGAGGTTCCACCGGTGCGGCAATCGAATTCGCAGGGGTGACTGTCACGTCTGCAGAAGCCGCACTGACAGATGCTCCTTTAGTCCGCGCATCGGCGAGTGTGACCACATCCCGCAGGGTATGGAGTGAGCCAAGTTCGTCCGGCTGAAACGCGGGGAGATCCAGTACCCGTTCCTGCAGAGCAGAAAGAATTTCAACTCGCTTGATCGAGTCGATCCCCAGGTCATGGTCCAGACTCATCTCCAGATTGAGCATCTCGCTCGGGTACCCGGTCTTCTCTGAGACGACAGCCAGCACGATCGGTGCAAGTTCTAATGATCCCTGTTTCTCTGATGCGGGCCTTTTCTGAGTGGCCGGTGGAGTCACATTCACAGAAGAAGCAGTTGCGCCGACAGGCCCCGTGGTCTCGGGCGCAGTTCCGCGTGATGAGTTCGTGCGAGCGTCCGCCAACGTCACCACGTCCCGCAGAGTATGGAGTGCTCCAAGTTCTTCCGGCTGAAACGCGGGAAGATTTGGGACCCGTTCCTGCAGCGCCGAAAGGATCTCGACTCGCTTGATTGAGTCGATACCCAGATCATGGTCGAGACTCATATCCAGGTTGAGCATTTCGGCCGGGTAGCCCGTCTTCTCCGAGACCACCTCGAGCACGACGGGTCCCAATAGTAAATTTATCGCGTTTCCTGGCGAGACCGCAGTCGCCGGAACGGACTCGGTTTCAGACTGTTCACAGGCTTTTTCCGCAACGGCAGCGGACGGGATGCCGCTCCCCCCTGACCGGTTTTCGGCCAGAGTCACCACGTCCTTCAGCGTGTGCAGCGCCCCCAGTTCGTCGGGCTGGAATGCGGGTAGATCAGGGATCCGCTCCTGCAGCGCCGACAGGATCTCAACTCGCTTGATCGAGTCGATTCCGAGGTCATGATCAAGGCTCATTTCGAGATTCAGCATCTCGGTGGGATAGCCAGTCTTCTCTGATACGATGGCCAGCACAACCGGCCCCAACAGCGATCCAGAGGACGAAGCCGCCGGTGCGGGTGCCGACACGGCTGAACTCACATTGGGGGTCTGCGGCACAGCAGCCTCAATCGGTCCAGCGTGCGGCTCGATCACGGCGACGTGCGGTTTCTCCCCGGCCGAACGGGATTGAGCGAGTCCGACGACGTCGCGGAGCGTGTGCAGCGCCCCCAGTTCATCAGACTGAAATGCGGGCAAATCGGGGACGCGTTCTTGAAGGGCTGACAGGATTTCAACTCGTTTGATGGAGTCGATCCCCAGATCATGATCGAGGCTCATATCGAGATTCAGCATCTCGGTCGGATAGCCGGTCTTTTCCGACACGATTTCCAGGACTGTCTGTCCCAACGGGGATGCGAGGTCCGAGCCGCTGGACTCGATCAATCGGGACTGTGGCAAGGGAGTTTCGACCGGGGCCAGTTCCTGCATCGGAACCGTGGGCGGCTGCCCCACTGCGGGTGAGGTTGGAAGAGCGGATGACGTTCTCGCTTCAGCAAGAATCACAACATCGCGAAGTGTGTGCAGTGCCCCGAGTTCATCCGGCTGAAACGAGGGCAGGTCGGTCAGTCGCTCCTGGAGCGTTGCCAGGATCTCGACTCGTTTGATCGAATCGATGCCCAGATCGTGATCCAGACTCATCTCCAGATTCAGCATTTCCGTCGGATATCCCGTCTTCTCGGAAACAACCGCGAGGACCGTTGACCCGAGTCGAGAGATCACTTCATTAGATTGAGAACGAGCAGCAGGTTCGTTCACTGGGGCGGAAACGGGAACAGACTTCGCTTCAGGTGCGGCCTTAAACTGCTGAGCCGGGGCGGACTGAGCCGCTACGGATGCACTGACCGACGGTTGGCCGACGGGCGGAGTCACGCTCTTCGGCTGAGCCGCAAAAGCCGGCGGCACGGCTGGCGGCAGGGAAGCCGCAGCGGGCAATGGCAATTCGACTTTCGCTGGTCGAGGTTCGGACGTGACGGTGCGAGCCTCGGGTGGCTGAACCGAGGCCGTCGCCGATGCTTCCCTCGTCAACTGTTCCGCGCGCGTCGGAATCAGGGGAGCACGGGTGTCAGCGGGACGCGGAGAATTCGGTGCCTGTTTTGACGCCATCTCACCGCCGACCTGTCCCAGCGCCAAACGCTCGAATGTCTTGAACGCAATTTCCTGGCCTTCCAGAAACTGCTGATGCAACCGGGTGGTTTCCGTCTGAATCCGTTGCATCGCTTCGAGCAACTGCTGAATCGTCGCCAGCGAACTCGCGTCACGCGACTTTCTGGCGACGCTGGACAGATTCTCTGCAATGGCGGGGCGAGTGGACTTCATCGGCGGACTGACTTCAGAGGACATGGATGAAACGGGAGCCGCAGCGGGGACCGGGCTCGGTACGCTGGGGGCTGCCGCGCGAGGCGCGACGATGGCCTGCGGAGTCGGCTGCGGCAAGGTCGGCGCTTCCACCGCTGGCAGCGGAGCGATCGTGGCCGATCCCTTGGAATCCTTGTGTGGTGGCTGTTCAGGCTGTCGTGGGGTTTCCCCAGAGGCAGCCGTCGCTCGGGGCGGAATTGGTGCGCGTGGTTTGACGTAGTTGGCACCGGTAATCGGAACGGTCATTCGCCGCGACTCAGTCTGAGCGGATGCGGCTTTGCCGTTCGGATCCCAGCGGTCCCACCGAACGGAGTGCCCGACGGAGGAGACCTGCGCCAGTGCGTTGGCCAGGTCGACGACACCACTTCTCTTACCACCGGAAGAATCGATTGCGACGGCACGGTACTCACGCCCCTGCAGGATGGAATTCACCAGTCCCGTAAGCACCCCACCGGGACCTACTTCCAGGAACGTGCGGACCCCGTCGGCGTGCATCCGTTCCACTTCGCTGACAAAGTTAACCGGCCGGGCGAGCTGGGCCGCGAGCAAATCCCGCGCGGCATTCGGATCTGCGGGGTATTCAGCAGCAGTACTGTTTGCATATACCGGCATGCGAGACGGCGCGAACTCGACTTCATCCAGAACAGGTCGGAATGCTCGGCTGGCAGACGCCACCAGCGGACTATGGAAGGCCGCAGCGACCGACAACTTCTTGCCCCGGATATTTCGACGAGCGAAGAGTTCCGTGGCTCGCTCGATTTCGGGAACGCGACCGGACAGGACGACCTGAGTCGGACTGTTGTGATTGGCCACGACAAGATCGACCGAAAGTTCTTTGAGCGCCGCCTCGATCTGGGTTAGTGGCGCCCCCAGCGCCAGCATACCACCATCCACTTCCTGGGCCGCTGCCATCAACGTTCCGCGAAGCATGGACAACCGATAAAGCGCACGGGATCCGAACCGTTGCGATGCGCACAGCGCGGTCAGCTCACCATAACTGTGTCCTGCCACCGCTTCCGGATGAACACCAAACTGGTCCAGTACTGCCAGCGCCGCCAGGCTGACTGCTCCAATCGCAGGCTGAGCGATTTGCGTCGACCGCAGCACGCTGTCTTGCCGCGAACGCCCCTCGGGCGAAAACGCGGGATACGGATAGATCAGATCCGTCAGACGTTCGTCCGGGGGGGCCTGATCATTCCGCGTCACAGCATTCGCGAAGACTTCATTCGCCTCGGCGAGCACATCCAGCATAACGGGGAAACGACAAGCGAGTTCTCGCAGCATCCCGACGTATTGAGACCCCTGGCCGGGGAAAAGCATTCCCAGCTTTCCGGCCGCGGCACCACGACCGTAATGGACGCCGTCCGGGGTGGACCAGTTCGCTTTCTCGGGTGCACGCTCAAACATGGTCTGCGCACTGGCGAGAACCCCTTTCAGGTCCGTCTTGTCTCGTTCGACGACAAACAGAATTCGATGTGGATCGGTCGCCCGGAATTGACTTCGACTCGCGGCACCCAGTCCTCGAACCTGCCGCCAGTCCGATCCGTCCAGAGATCCCATCTTCGTACGGACTTCACCCAGCAGGTCATTGACGCTGGGGGCAGAGAGGGCAATTACCTGCACATCGCCGTCCCATTCTGCCTCGTCCGATTGCTGCGGCGATTCTTCCAGAACACAGTGGAAGTTGCTTCCCCCAAAGCCGAACGCACTGACACCGGCACGGCGGGGATGCTTGTCTGATTTCAACCACGGCCGGGCTTCTGTGTTCACATAAAACGGGCAACCGGGTTCCAGCATGGCTGCGGGAGGGCGATTGACCTTGATTGTTGGAGGAAGCACTCGATGACGCAGCGCCAGAACCGCTTTCAGCACCCCAGCGGCACCTGCGGCCGCCTTAGTGTGCCCGATCTGCGACTTGACGGACCCCACGGCGCACCAGGTCCCCTGTCGTCCTGACGACTTAAAGACGTCGATCAGGCCGGTGACCTCGGTTGCATCGCCGACTTTCGTTCCCGTCCCGTGTGCTTCCACCAGTTCGATCGTGTCGGGCGAGACCCCTGCAACGCGATAGGCGTCCTTGAGACAACGAATCTGTCCTTCTGCTTTGGGCGCGTAGACGGCACTCCCCGCTCCATCGCTCGACGTTCCGATCCCTTTCAGAACGGCATAGACCCGGTCCCCATCCCGCTGGGCGTCGGCCAGTCGCTTCAGCACGACCATGCCCACCCCTTCACCCAGAATCGTCCCGTCTGCCTCGTCTGAAAAGGGTTTCGAATCACCCGTCGGCGACAATGCAGGGGTCTTGCTGAAGCACATGAACATAAAGATGTCATTGAAGGTGTCGATCCCTCCAGTGACCACCATATCGCTTCGCCCCGTCCACAGTTCCAACGCGGCAAGGTGAATGGCAGACAGCGAACTGGCGCACGCAGCATCGACCACGCAGTTGGTTCCGTGCAGGTCCAGCCGGTTTGCAATTCGTCCGGCAACGACATTGCCCAGCAGACCCGGGAACGAGTTTTCCTGCCACGGGACGTAGCTCTGGGAAATCCGTTCAACAACGTCATTGGCCACGTCATCAGCGACGCCCGCGTCTTTGAGCGCCTTACGCCACCGAGGGTGACCGAGTCGAGCACCAAGAGGAATCACCATTTCCAGTGTTCCCGTGACACCCAGAATGCATCCCACCCGAGACCGGTCAAACTTGCGCCCCGCGCCGTAACCAGCATCTTCCAGTGCTCGCTTGGCCCCCACCATCCCCAATAACTGACTTGTATCGATCGCCTCAAGATTGTTAGGAGAGATACCGAACTCCAGTGGATCGAACGCCAGAGGCGACAGGAAGCCGCCGCGTCGCGCGTACGTCATGTCGGGTGTCTTCTGGTTTGAATCGAAATACTCATCGGGGCTCCAGTGCGAGGCAGGAACCTCGGTAATGGCGTCTACTCCACGACGGATATTTGACCAGAACTCCTCAGAACTGGCAGCCTTGGGAAACAGGGCACTGATTCCCACAATCGCGAGAGGCGGCTGAGTGGCAGAGGGCTCATTCGGGGATTGTTGACGATTCATAAGACCTGTCAGACCAGAAGGAAATGAGATGCAGTGAAGAGCGAGGTTTTCAGCCTCGCCTCAAAATCCGAAACGCGATCGAAGCACTTCAGGACTTTGCGGTTCGACGCGGGCAGCCTCGGGAGGAACCCCAAAACCCTGAGTTCGTAGCATGGTCAATCGCTGCATGACCGCCGCCCCGTAAAGTAAATTGCAGGCAACGGTCGCCACTTTTCGATTCGCCGGTTTAGCCAGGAATGTTCCACGAGTCCATTCATTGAACGCCCCCATTGCGGGCCCACACCAGATTTGATAGTCAAGCTTCCGGGACGGCTCACCCGAGTTCGCCCATCGCGAGGACTGCCCCAGATACCACCGGAAAATAAGCGCCATCTGATGCTTGGGATCACGCTCCCCTTTTTCAATCTGGGCCGGATCGCGGGTGCTGAAATAGTCGACGGTCTGCCGCCAGACTTCTTCCAGAGTTATTCGAAACAGATTCTTCTCGAGCCATTCCCGTTCGCCCGCTGGAATCTCGTTGATCCCTTTAAACACCCGGTAGACTTCGTAAAGCTTGGCAGCCCGCATGGGGAACATGGTTCCTCGCTTCAGGACCTGCACTTTGACCCCCATCTCGAACATGTCTGCACAGGGACACATCGTCACATCCGCCTGCTCTGCTTCCGCCAGCATCTGACGAACAGAATCGCAGGTTCCTGATTCGACGCAGGCCTGCTGCACCGACCCCACCAGGATGTAGGCTGCCCCCATCGCGAATGCGGCAGCGGCCGACGCGGGAGTGGCGATTCCCCCTGCTGCCCCCACGCGCAGCGGCTGGGAGAACCGGTAAGTCGCCGCAGCCCGGTCACGGAGAGCCAGAATGGTTGGAAGCAGCGTCAGCGCCGGCCGGTTATCAGTGTGCCCACCGGAATCGGCTTCTGCTGTCATGTCCTGAGCGACCGGAACCGATTCGGCGAGCAATGCCTGCTCAGCCGTCAGCTCACCTCGTTCAACAAGCTGCGACAGGATCCTGGCGGGAGCGGGAGCGAAGAACTTCGAGCCCACTTCGATTCGTGACACCTTCGCGATAATACGATTGGGTGTGTGGATCGTGCCGTCGGGACGACGATGAATCCCATGCAGGCGATAACGGACCACGTGGGGCGTCAGGTCCAGAAACGCCGAGGCTTCGACCAGTCGGACGGCCCGCCGCAGATACAGATCCACGACAGCCCTCTCCAACCCCTGATCGTTTGGACTGTGAATGAGATTGAAGCCGACTCGCTGAGTCGTGCCAGTTGAGTGGTGGTCGCTGGCTCCCACAGTCTGTCTGCTGGCGGGAATCAACCGATCAATGGCTTCTTCGACCCGCGCGAGTCCCAGTCCCGCAGAGCCAAAAATTCCGAGCATACCGTGCCGGGACATTTCTTCTGCGATCTCAGCCGACCCGATTCCCGCAGCCATCGCGCCGGAGACATAGTTGAAACGGAGCCCATGGTCCTGCCGGAACGTGGCATCGCCCAGCATCTCCATCCGAACGGGAGGCACGATTCCCAGGATGGGATACGATTGGGGGTTGGAAGCGTTCGAGCCGAACTGGGCGTCACCGCCACGGGCGAGACCGAGTCCCTGGACCGTGTTGACGATCATCAGTGGCGAATCAAGATCACTTACCGCCTCCAAAACTGACGTGGAGTCGATCGCTATTGAACCGCCGGCCGCAGACCAGCTCCCGAGCGGTACCTGTGAAGTGTGATGCATTTCGAAATCTACATGCCCTGATTCGTGGGTGCGCCAATCTGAAGTCATACAGTATAGAAGTCGCGTAGCAGTGTTGCACGCGGGCAACACGTAGATTTAGACAGGATTACCCCACGATCAAACTCAACGAGGCCGATAATTCCTGCTCGACCGAAATTTCTGCCCAAATCGTTTGATAATGGCAACTTGCGTATTTCTTTCGCCGTCGACCAATTCGTTACAACCGCTACATTCGAACGTGTGTCGCGGCCCAGCGGGATCAAATCTCTGCGCCCGGCCATTTGGCTATCTGGAAATACTAACCCCCTTCGGGCTCAGAACGGCCCGCAAAGAGAGCTGCCTTGTAGCAGGCGAGCCGCTGTGGCTCGCCGCCGCCCGTACTCGCGCTGTAGACATCGGCACATGCTCGCGCTACGTGCTGGAGGGCAGTTTTACGATACCGGGGCTTAACCTCGTCGGCTCAGCGATCCATCGCAGAGACCAACGATCGCTGAGTAGACTCTCCACTCGAATTCGTCTGCACGCGTCGATCAGAGCCAACCCAGACTGCACAGTGCGCAAAGAAAATGCCTTGCACTCCGTGCAGGCCTGGTCGGTTAAATCGCCGAGTACTTCCGCAGACGAAATCGAGGACACTTCAATAGCGCGCGACCATGCGTTGCTCCTGGTCGTGGCCAGGCACGAAAAAATTGCTCCGGGCGGTTCACGTCGTGAACCGCCCGGAGCAATTAAGAATAGGCTGGGTTAGCGCCGTTTCGGAAGGAACGGATCGTCGTCATCCGCATCGGCCGGTGTGGGCACCAGGGGTCGCTGCCCGCGCGGAGGGGGTTCAACGAAGTCATAGTCATACTGACTCGCGGGGCGACGGTCGGTACGCGTTGCCGCCTCACGAATACTTCGTGAATCGTATTCTTCGACAGGCACGATTGAGCGACGCGGTGTACGGGCCGGAGGCAGCCCATACAAGTCGTCATCGTCGTCGCCCTCATCCCGAGTGCGTGAATCGGGCAGGAAATCATCAAAGCTTGAGCGTCCCGAACCGGTCGATGTACCGGTCGCCGAACTTGTCGGAGTCAACGACATACGACGCTCCGGCAGAAGCGTATTGTTCAATTGGCCGTCATCATCAACATTCAGGTCGAGCGGCAATTCGTTGTCCAACTGACGCAGATAAGGCCGCAAAATCTGATGCATCGCCTTGGGGAGGATTGGATAGACGGCGTTGATGATCTTCGCGGCGATCGTACTGCTCTCGGACTTGAGGATCAGGTCTCGGGCGACCGTCGAATAGATAATCAGGATTACGGTGATGGAAAGCGTCAGCAGAACCCCTTTCAGGGCCCCCAGCAACGCCCCGAGGTGCCGGTCGAGTTCCGTCAGCTTCGCTCGTTCAATCCCTTCACGGAAGGATCGCACCAGCAGATACACCACCATTGAGACGGCGATATAGATCGTGACCAGAGCAAACAACCGGTTCTGCGGAGGATCACCAAAGTAGTGAGCCATCGTCACGGACATGGGCATTGCGACCATATAGCCCAGAACAAGGGACATAATGGGCGCGATCTGCCATGTGGCTCCTTTCCAGAAGCCATGCACCGTGGTGAATAAGACTATTAGCGCCATCACCCCGTCGTATACTGTGACCCCGCCCAATCCCGTCATGATCTCAATCCTTGCTCTCGACTAATCGTCCACGACGAAGGCGATTCTGATCGCTCCAATGGCCTGCCCGGAAGCGCCGTCATTGCGATGCCCGCTCCATAGGCTGCCGTTAATATCCAATATCCCGGTGAGGTCTTTGATCCCGATGTGGCTGCGAAGACTGACGGAAGATCAGGGAACTTCGCGGCGCACTCACGTTTCGAATCGCTTGTGTGGAATAGAAAGGGGTGTCCGTCGGAACCAGCTTTTGCGGATCCTCGTACCGGAACGGAGCCACAATGTCGGGCTGCCCCTGATCATTGGCCGCAAAAATCGTCAGACCAATCAAGAGTGCCCACGTGGCTGAGTTCGCACTTCCCACATTGCCGAACAGTTTTAGGGCCGTTCCAAATGATTTCTTGAAGCGAATTCGGCCCGTGCGGACCTCGACCGCCCACATCTCATCGAGAATCAAGTGGACTAGATACCCGATGACCGCTCCGAAGCCTTTGAACTCGCGTCCGAGACTGATCCCGGTATCGCAGATGAGATAGGCGATCAGCCCCGCGATGAAAGCCGCCGGAATACTATGAAACATTCCCCGGTGGACCGTCACCTTCAACATTTCGCCGAATCCAAATCGGATCAGCAGATAGAGCGGTGCACCGAACAGCAGAATGTGCTCTGTGGGAAGTCCTTCGTACTCGAACCGATAGAACAGCAGCATCGGAGCCACTGCGGCGAGGAAACTGAGTGTCTCGCGCGCGGGAACCGCTCGATCGCTGTCGAGATCGGGCATCATCCCCGAGATGGAACAGAGTCCTCCGCCAATCAGGCAAGTCGAGATGGGCAGTTCCAGGGCCGTCGCTCCGAAGTAGGCATAGCCTGCTCCAACGAGAGTGCTGACGGTGATGTGTGTATGAAATCCAGCCATCGGCGTCCTTGCCTTGCTTCAGTGGACCGATCGCTCTTTTGCCCGCTTCCAAGCAACGGAGCGTGTGATACTTTCTCGAGTCCAAGCGGTCTAACTCGGCAGCAACCGGTGCTCCATACCGCGACGCTCCTTCCGCGACAGCCCCCGTCGAAATGATTCCTGCGCGCTGCGAACGTATCGAGAACAGGCAATCCAGTCAAGATGAGGAACCCCGCCCATCCGCAGCGACCTCGTCATACCCCCCTCGTGATATCTGCAGTCTTCCATCGCGATCTAGTCAGATAGAAAAACTGAGGACACTGGGCAAGACTTGCACATTGGAGAGCCCCCTTCCAGCAGGCGCTTAAACCAATGTCTGCGTAAACAAGCCTAATGGTTTGTTCGGCAACGGGTGCCGGGTGACGCGAGTCGAATTGTGGTAAATTTTCCCTAACCAGCACGACCGGCAAGATCGAGCAGCTGACTCATCGACGTGGTTAGATTCGTGCACGGGCTGAAATTCAAAGCATCATCGCCGCGTGTCTTGAAAACTTAGCCATGTGCGTGCATCGCTGAACGAGCCGTCCACGAACTGACTCTGATGATCAACCAGTACGCCATTGATTTTGCGGCGACTTGGTTGTGACGACCGTCCGACCGATCCACCAGAATCGAGGGAGCGCAGAAAACCGAGGTTCGACGATCGCATTCGAAACCGCGCTATCCTCTGGTTCTCAGATCGAAGTCGAAAGTTGAAAGTTGAAAGTTGAAAGTTGAACGCATTCGCCGACGGAGATTAAGGGAGCGATTTCGGTGGCTGCCCCGTCTTGCGCCATCCTTCGGCCGCCTCGCAGCAGGCCGTAATGCGCTCACGCACCAGGGCAACAAGTGCGGCATCTTGTCCGCGCTGCGTAAACGGTTCAAGCTCCTCGACTGTGATCGGTTTGCCGAACACCACACGAACTCGCGTCGGCTTAATGAACCAGGATTTAATAGGTAGCGCCTGATAGGCACCTGCAATCCCGACCGGATAAATCGGTCGCTTTGCCCGGCGGATCACCGCAGCAAATCCAGGTTTGAATGCACTCAGATTACCGTCGTAAGTTCTTGTCCCTTCGGGAAAAATTCCCACGAGGAAGCCATGCTGCAGAGCCCGAACGGTCTCTCGCAAGCTCGTGGAACTCGGTGCTTCCTGGTTGATCGCCATCACATGCGTTTTTCGCAGGATGAACCCCACGACGGGAACTTTGAACAACGTTTCCCGAGCCAGAAAACCGATGGGACGATGCAGTGGCAGTCCTACCAGCAGGGGATCGAGAAAGCTCTGGTGGTTCGCCAGAATGAGCGCGCCACTCTCTTTTTCCAATGCGTGATAGCCAGTTGCACGGTATCCAAGCCAGAAGCAGAAAAAATTCTGCAGGATCATCTGGAGAGTGAACCAGAGCGGACCTCGCACATAAGGGGAGGGTAACGGAATTTCAGACGATGCGGCGGACATGGAATCAACTCGATTTAAGGCGATCAGCAATCAATGAAAAATCATTTCAACAGAAATTCAGAATTTCGACTGCGCCAACCTCCCTTGCGACCGTCTCTACATCCGCCGCCGGCTGGATGATCTTAACCAATCCAGCCCCCGTCGCTCATCCAATGCGATCTGCAAGTTACTCTTCGATCGGTTCACCGACGTGGATCCGCATTCCATAGAACGAGCGATACACAAACGCCATCGAAATGGCAAGCAGTGTCAACGAGATGAGGGTCGTTACCACGCTGCCGAGTTGCGCGTTCATCGACACGCCTAGAGGAACGGCCAGCAGACCGAATAAAGTCGTGAACTTAATGATCGGATTCAGGGCAACTGACGAGGTGTCTTTGAACGGATCGCCGACGGTATCCCCCACGACACAAGCGTCATGCAGTTCTGTCCCTTTGGCCTTGAGTTCGGTTTCGACGAGTTTCTTGGCGTTATCCCAGGCTCCCCCGGCATTGGCCATGAAGATGGCCTGATACAGCCCGAAAAGCGCAATCGAAACCAGGTATCCAATGAAGAAGTACGGTTCTATAAAAGCAAATGCGAGAGTTGAGAAGAAGACCGTCATGAAGATATTGAACATCCCCTCTTGAGCGTATTTCGTACAAATCTCGACGACCTTTTTACTATCCTCTACCGAAGCCTTCTTAACACTGTCGTCGAGTTTGATCTTCCGCTTGATGAACTCTACAGCGCGGTACGCACCGGTCGTGACTGCTTGAATTGATGCACCCGTAAACCAGTAAATTACAGCTCCGCCCGCAATCAGACCGAGAAGGAAAGGTGGGTACAGTATTGACAGATTGACCAGCAACTCGGGTTGAAGCCCATTGGTCAGGCTGAGTACGATCGAAAAGATCATGGTCGTCGCCCCAACCACTGCAGTGCCGATCAACACGGGCTTCGCAGTCGCTTTGAACGTGTTGCCCGCCCCGTCATTCTTCTCGAGATTCTCCTTGGCACGCTCAAAGTCGGGAATGAACTTAAAGTCTGCTTCCAAGTCCTGAGAAATCCCAGGCAACGACTCGATTGTCGAGAGTTCGAATACAGACTGAGCGTTGTCAGTCACCGGTCCATAACTATCGACGGCAATGGTCACGGGCCCCATCCCTAAAAAGCCGAACGCGACCAGACCGAAGGCAAAAACGGCGGGGGCCAGCATCATCTGCTCACCGATTCGCAGGCTAATCAGATACGCAGTGGTCATCAGGGCAAGGATGACCATCCCCAGCCAGTATGCACTGAAATTCCCCGCGACCAGACCCGACAGGATATTCAGCGACGCACCTCCCTGACCTGACGACGTTACAACTTCCTTCACGTGGGCCGATTCGGTTGAAGTAAAGACCTTGACGATTTCGGGAATGATCGCTCCTGCCAGCGTACCACAGGTGATGATGATGGACAGCTTCCACCACAAAGTCGTATCACCACCCAGGGAAGGGATCAGCACCGCCGACACAATGAAGGTGAGTGCGACGGAGATCAGAGAGGTGAGCCACACCAGCGAAGTGAGGGGATCTTCAAAGTTGAAGCTGGGAAGCGAAGAATACTTCCTGGCAGCTCGCTGTTCGTTGATGAAGTAGGACAACCCGGATGCGACGACCATCATCACACGCATCATGAAGATCCAGACCAGAAGCTGGATCTGCACTGTCGGATCCTTCACCGCCAACAGGATGAAGGTGATCAGTGCCACTCCCGTCACACCATAGGTTTCAAATCCGTCGGCCGAAGGTCCCACTGAATCACCCGCGTTGTCGCCAGTGCAGTCAGCGATCACACCAGGGTTTCTTGCGTCGTCTTCTTTAATTTTGAATACGATCTTCATCAGGTCAGCGCCGATATCGGCGATCTTGGTGAAGATCCCGCCCGCGACGCGAAGTGCTGCAGCACCCAGCGATTCGCCGATGGCAAAGCCGATGAAACAGGGGCCCGCGTAATTGCCGGGAATAAACATCAAAATGATCAGCATCAGCAGCAGTTCAACGCTGATCAGCAGCATGCCGATACTGATGCCTGCCTTCAGCGGAATCGCATAGCAAGGGAACGCAGCGCCGGTCAAACTGGCAAAGGCCGTCCGTGAATTGGCATACGTATTGACGCGAATTCCGAACCAGGCGACCCCGTAGCTTCCGAGAATTCCGATCACGCTGAAGCCCAGAATGGTCGCGACTTTTGACCACTCCAGCATTTCCACGTAACGGAAGTAAACGATGATGACCGCCCCAATGAACAGCCACAGAGTGAAGAGAAACTTCCCTTGAGTCTGAAGATAGGTTTTGCAGGTTGCGTAAATCAGCTCAGAAACCTCTCGCATCGACGAATGCACGGGAAGATTCTTGAGCTGAGACGAGGCAGCCAGACCGAAAACGATCCCTCCCACGGAGACGATCAGTCCCAGCCACAGCAGGTCTCGTCCGCCGACCGAATTGAAAAGAAACCTCGCCCCATTGAGATCGGGCAGTACCAGAGTGGCTTCGCTGCCGCCTGAATGGGTCGCTGCCGCTCCCTCAGGATGAGCGGTTTCCGTTGCTTCGTCATGTGCCGTTTCCCCCACCGCTGCATGAGTCGCATCCTGGGCGTTAAGACCGCTGGAAAACAAGAAAAGGGAGACAAATACAAGGGCACAATGCGCAAAACTCTTCCGCCAAATCTTGCTAAAATTGTTTGTGCGGATCAAATCTGGGCTGGGGTCAGGGAACGAAGGGGTGAGACGGCCAATCCGCATTCGGTGTACATCCTGAGATGAGAATGATTCGAAGATGATCACGATCCGCCATAAACTATCCGTACGCAGACCGAGAGGCAACGCTTGATACGTCAGGATGAGATACGGAATTTTAAGGAATTCTCAGTCTTGAGATGTTTCACTGTCGCAATCCCGTTAATCCAACCCGAACGAATGAAGATCGCGGTAATGATCCATCGACAGCCGCGTAGTTCGTTCGAACTTGAAGCAGCATTTTCAAACAGCTTTTAGCAAGGGACCATTCGACGACGGTCTGAACATTTTTGACTGGTCGTGAAAAGTCGCACGAATTTATCGTAACCAGATGCGGTCGAGTCGTGTCTCGAACCCGTCATCAGGGAGTACTCGCAATGAACACAACACAACTTCGCAAACTTGGGGTCTCTGACCTCTGCATCGGCGCGGCCATTGAAGGAATTCAACGTGCCGTGCAGGAAGACGCGCTGCGCGGGCGGGAAATCAAGAAGTTGATCAGCAGCGTGCTGGCGGAGCCATCGGATTTCGTCGCACATCCGTACTTCGGTCGGCTCGCCCGGGAAATCATCGAGCACGCGAATTTCACTCGCCCCGCCCCCATTGAATATCAAGTCTGGGGACGGGAAATCGATGCGGCATGCCACGCACAGATGCGTCAGTCATGTGCACTCCCCATGGCGGTCGGCGCCGCCATCATGCCTGACGCGCACTTGGGTTACGGGCTGCCGATTGGGGGGGTTCTGGCACTGGAAAATGCCGTGGTCCCTTATGCCGTCGGGGTGGATATCGCGTGCCGCATGAAGCTGTCGATCCTCGATATTCCGACAACGGAATTGGACGCCAATTTCTATCGCTTCAAGAATGCCCTCGATAAAGGGACACGATTTGGAATTGGATCCGTCCACGAGCGGCCTCAGCAGCACGCGGTCATGGACGCTGACTGGACGGTTTCTCGAGTGACGCGCGAAAACCGGGACAAGGCGTGGAAGCAGCTCGGAACATCCGGGTCCGGAAATCATTTTGTGGAATTTGGACGACTCACACTTGAGCAACGAGACGAACAGTTAGGACTGGAAAAAGGGGAGTACGTTGCCCTGCTCAGCCATAGCGGAAGCCGCGGAACCGGTGCGTCCGTTTGCGATACCTACAGCAACATCGCTCGAGCTCTATTGCCTCGCCAATACGTCGACTTCGGTCGGCTGGCATGGCTGGACCTCGACAGTGAAGCAGGTCAGGAGTACTGGGCTGCGATGACGTTAATGGGGAAATACGCCGCTGCGAACCACGACGTCATCCACCGACTTGTTTCACTCATCGTGGGTGGAAAGATCATTGCTGGCGTCGAAAATCACCACAACTTCGCGTGGATCGAGAACCACAACGGGCGCGACGTCGTGGTGCACCGTAAAGGAGCCACCCCCGCGGGGGAAGGTGTATTGGGAGTCATCCCCGGTTCCATGGCTGATCCGGCATTTGTTGTCCGTGGTAAAGGGAATCCGGCGAGTCTGAATTCCGCTTCGCATGGCGCGGGCCGTCGCATGAGTCGCACCGCAGCACGTGAGAAATACTCTTGGCGAGCCGTCCAGCGAGATCTGGAGAACAAAGGTGTGCGGGTTCTGTCCGCAGGAGCAGACGAAGTCCCCTACGCCTACAAGAATATCCTTGACGTGATGCAGGATCAGCAGGATCTGGTGGAAACGGTCGCGCGATTCGACCCGCTCATCGTGAAAATGAGTGATGATGGCCGAGCGGAGGATTAAGTTCGGATCGCGTTTGTGTGGAGGCTCACTCCTCCACATCGACGCGAACGAAATTGGAGTTACTCAGCTTCTCTTCGCCATCCCACCGGTATGCACAGAGGAATCCCCCTTTAGCCACGCTGAAATCCAGGCAGGCGACATTGTCTGTCAGGATCTGAGGCTGCTTGTGCGGCAGCCAGTAGTGGCCGATGAACACGGGCTTTGCCGTTGTCGGATAAGGCATGGATTGCGCGATCGTGGTGTTTTCCAGAGGATGGTGGCAGTCCAGTCCCGCAGTTTCGAAGGCATACGAGTGATACGTGTGGCCAACCGGCGACAGGTACCAGCGTGTCCGGACATGCACGCGCGAAGAACCATCCTTGTCCAGGAATGAGACCCCGTCGGGCAGGGCGGCCTCCTTCCCTTTCAAAATGACTTCGACGGCGTAATAGAGTTCCGCACCGGTCGTCGAGGCCGGCTTCAGGAAGTCCGTTGTCACGCCGCCAGACTCAGCCAGTGCCGATTGCACCACCGCAATCGCAGAATCGTCCCAGCACGCGTGAATCGCTCTCAGGCCCTCCAGGTCGAGCCACATCGGCAACGTCCGAAACCATTCGAGGTATGATGAAAGTTCAGCGGGACTCAGTTGATCCACCGTGCGACTGATCTGCTGCACATTTCCTGGCGTATGCCGCCTGAGGAATTCGCCGGGAGACTCGGGATCTTCTGTGTGATAGGCGAGTGCGTTCCACTCGTGGTTTCCCATCACCGCCAGCGCCGCATCGTCTTCGACCATTGACCGGACGATCTGCAGCACCTCACGAATCTTCGGTCCACGGTCAATGAAATCACCGAGAAACAGCACTTTTCGCTCAGGATGGCGATAAACGCCATAGATTTGCCGATACCCCAGTCGATGCAGCAGTTGCTCCAGTTCATCCGCGTGACCGTGCAAATCACCGATCAGATCATACATTGTACGTGACACCTTTTCCGGTTCGACTCTTTCCTGGCACACAGCTTCCTGGCGAACATCGGCCGTACCTCCACTGCGCCGATTCCGCATTCATCTGAATGCTGGGGTTGTATCATCCACAAGACTGCCACGGGTTGCTATCCTACGCACCGATCATCGGAAACTGCCGGAGTACAGGAGTCAGCATCATGAGTAGTCGTGTCTGTCGTTGGGGCATTCTTTCTGCTGCCAATATCGCTCGAAAAAACTGGCGCGCCATCTACAACGCGGAAAACGCCGTTGTCACCGCAGTCGCCAGTCGATCAGTCGAAAAAGCACAGCAGTTCATCGACGAATGCAGTGCCCACTCACCGGCAACTCCGAAGCCCGTTGCGCTGGGAAGCTATGAAGAACTTCTCCAGCGGCCAGACATCGACGCCGTTTATATCCCCAATCCGACTGGCCTCCGCAAGGAATGGGTCATCCGCGCAGCCGAAGCCGGAAAGCACGTACTGGCGGAAAAGCCTGTCGGTATCGATTCGGCGGAAGTCGAGGAGATGCTCGCCGCCTGCAAGAAAAACAAGGTCCAGTTCATGGACGGCGTAATGTTCATGCACAGCCAGCGGCTGAACAAACTTCGGGAGACGTTCAACGACGGCAGCAGCATTGGAAAATTGAAACGGATCGCCAGCCACTTCAGCTTTACAGCGAATGACGACTTCGTTCAGAACAATATCCGAGTGAGCGGCGAACTCGAGCCCCTGGGGTGCCTGGGCGATCTCGGCTGGTACAACATCCGATTCACACTCTGGGTCATGAACTACCTGATGCCACAGCGAGTCAGTGGAAGAATGCTGACGGAAGCTCAACGAGCCGACAGCGGCAGCCCTGTTCCCAGCGAGTTCTCGGGTGAACTCTTCTTCGCAGACGGGGTCTCTGCCAGCTTCTACTGTTCGTTCCTGACGGAAACTCAGCAATGGGCGAACGTGGGCGGAACGAAAGGCTACGTCGAAGTCAGGGACTTTGTTGTTCCCTATTTCAGCAACGAAGTCGCGTTCACAGTGACAAATGCCGGACTGAATCAGAAGAGCTGCGACTTCCACATGGAAGACCACACTCGTCGCGTTGCGATTCCCGAATACAGCGACGGATGGGTGAATTCTCAGGAAACCAACCTGTTCCGCAACTTCTCGCAGCTTGTGCTGTCAGGCAAAATCGACGAAAGCTGGCCAGACATCGCACTGAAGACACAACAAGTCCTCGACGCGTGTCTAAAATCGGCTCGAAACAACGGAAAGCTTGTCGAGATCTCCTGAGTCACTGCAGAAGCGGCGTGCGATCTACCCCTCGACGACTGCCCCCTGCGACCCAATCGTGGGGGACCCCGCCGGAGCGGAACGAACGATTGATCGAGGCATCCGTAATTGCAGCAACTGAATGGTCGTCACGGTGCTGTAGTTGCCTTGATGGCCTGTTCGGTGAATCGCCGCAGAATCAGGCTTCAGGTTGATTGAGATGTGTCGTTGAAATTGCGGTGGTGGTGACCGGATCGAGGTAAAGAGTTCGGAACTTGCAGGAGGCGGTGCATGAGGTGGACATTCCTGTTGGGACTGCTGCTCGCGGCTCCCGGTGTCATGACCGCCAATGACAAAGAACCACTCGGGACGCTCGTCGTCATCGGGGGGGGCTTCACGACTGCAGAAATCCGTGAGAAAACTCTTGAACTCGCGGGTGGTGAAGAAGCCCGCGTGGCCATCATCGCCGATGCAAATCCCGAGAATGGTCCTGATTCGGTCGAGTTGTGGCAAGAAACAAACGCGCAGCAGGTCGACTTGATCGACTCCCGAAAGCCGGCCCTTGCCCGGAGAATCCTGAATAATGCGGACCTGATCTGGATTCCGGGCGGGCTTCAGGGAGTCTTCATGAATTCCCTGCAGGGAACCGGCCTGAAAGAAGTGGTACAACGTCGCTATCGAGAAGGAGCGGTTGTGGCTGGCACCAGCGCAGGAGCGGCGGTGATGTCCAAGGTGATGATCGGCGGTCGATCTGACCTGGACAGCCTGAAAGTAGGCACCGCCCCGTACTTGATGAATGGCCTCGGTCTGTGGCCCGATGTCATCATCGATCAGCACTTCCTGCAAAAGGGCCGATTCAATCGTTTGGCTCTGGCGACTATTGATCACCCGGACCTGCTGGGAATTGGTATCGACGAAGAAACGGCCGCCATCGTGCGCGGCCGCGAATTCGAAGTGATTGGAAGCAATAATGTGACTGTCATTGACGGTCGCCGGGCCAGTCGTGAAGAACTGACCCAGGGAGCAGCCGCAGCGGTGCGGAATCTATCAGTGCACGTCCTCCGTGCGGGGATGAAGTTTAACCTCGATGATAAAAAGTAGTTCAATGAAGATTGTAGAAGTTGAAGTTGTTCCACTGACGGGTGCGACGGTTGATGGTGGATGGCCGCAAGGTCATGAACCGCAGGAAAATCTCCACACGCTGGTGCAGGTCAAAACCGACGAAGGGCTGTACGGATGGGGAAGCTGTTTTACCTCCGGCACGCTGGTTGAAGGAGCCGTCGCACTTTTGTGGCCCCTCCTGAAAGGTCAATCGGCCGTCGAGCCAGAACGCGTTTCCGAGCTGCTGCGCCAGTCCAGTTTCTGGCAGGGACGCGGGGGATCCGTCGAACACGCCATCAGCGGTCTCGATATCGCCTTGTGGGACATCATGGGCAAAGCCTGTGGCCAGCCGGTCTCACGCCTGCTCGGCGGTAATTACCGTCAGCGGATCAAGCCCTACGGCTCCATTCTGTTCGACGAACCCGAGGCACTGAAGACAACGTTGCAAAGCGTTGTTGAACGTGGATTCAAAGCGATCAAGATGGGCTGGCGGCCCTTCGGACGCCGCAGCCGCAAGTTTGACGAAAAGCTTGTCCAGACCGCGCGTGATACCGTCGGCGAACATGTTGAGCTGATGGTTGATGCGGGGGGAAGCGAACAATTCTGGCCGCACGGAACCAACTGGGCCCGTGAAACCGCCATCATGCTCGCCGACTACGATATCACCTGGTTCGAGGAACCTCTGCCACCCGATGACATCGAAGGATTTATTGAACTGACACGTGTTTCGCCCGTGCCGATCGCCGGGGGCGAAGTCCTCACGCGACGCCAATCGTTCGCTCCATGGCTGGAACGACGCGCCGTCGACATCATCCAGCCAGACGTCACCAAGAACGGCGGTCTGACGGAATCTCGCCGGATTGCGGCGTTGGCCTTCGATCACAATGTGACCGTCGTCCCGCATGGCTGGAATACCGCTGTCGGCCTCGCAGCCGACTTGCAGTTCTCGGCGGCGATCCCCGTGGCACGGTATGTCGAGTACCTGACCCCCTGTGCTTATATCGAAGAGCTTCCGACCAGTCCCTTCCGGATCGATGCGGAAGGCTTCCTGGAAATTCCAACCACTCCGGGTCTGGGGATCGATATCGATCTGGAAAAGCTGAAAAAGTTCAGTGGGAAGCGAACCGTCTTCAAGTAGTCGACCGCGTGGTCCTCTGTTCGCCTGAATCCAGAGCGGGAGGGTCGAGTCTCAAG
The DNA here is from genome assembly GCF_044336245.1 of Schlesneria sphaerica. Taxonomy (NCBI): domain Bacteria; kingdom Pseudomonadati; phylum Planctomycetota; class Planctomycetia; order Planctomycetales; family Planctomycetaceae; genus Schlesneria; species Schlesneria sphaerica. The sequence continues at coordinate 1,096,685 of NZ_CP172346.1, forward strand.
ACAAGCCAGCGACGTAGACGCCTCCTTTCGCCCCAAGGTCGGAAGGAGGCGTCTGTCATTGGATTTCGGAATTCCACAATCGCCTGCCGATTCACGCCTCCCTCAAAGGTTCCGATCCAATCTTGTGGACCATGCGGAACGCACGACTTTTCGATCCGGCGATCATCGTTCAATCCGGATCGCTCTTTTCAAGGCCATTACCGCGATTCGGGAATCGGACCAATCGCGCCGGCTGGCTCGCATTGCACAGGTCCCCCCGACGGCCCCCATCGCGACAGGTTTTCTGAATAATTTTCAGTATTTCGCGGTTCGAGTTCTCTCGTCCGCACACGTATCGGAACAGCACAGCGAACCACTGTGGCACTCATTGCTCGTTTCAAAGACAGTCGACTCAACATCGGACACGTCTGCCGCCGCCCATTTCCGCCGCGGAAACGGTCATTACTCCAGACTGCGGCGAAATTTGCGGTTGGCATGATGATCCGGTTTCTGCTTGAATACGTTACGGACCAAATAGAGAGGGTTGGAACTGTCACGGCAATCTGTGCAGACCCGGAATGACCTGCTACGATGCGGTGTCGTATGGGTTTGAGCGATAACCCGCGGATCAGTTATCCGGCTGAACGATATTGTTGAGTTACTGGTGAAAGTGATTCGCCCGCTCTTGATCGGCGAGCCTGAAATAAGACGAGGTTGGCGTAGAAAATGGCAAGCACACTACAAGCTGCTCCCGCAGTTCGACGAACGGAATCCCCACAGGCGGCTGACGTTGCAAATCCCACGGATGAGGTGTCAGACGTTACCGTACCAGCCATCGATCCACAGGAAATGGACGAATGGCTGGAGTCGGTTGACGACCTGCTGCATCGCTATGGGCCGGAAGCGCTGAGTCAGCTCCTCACGCAGCTCTATTCACGAGCCCAGGCACAAAACGTCCCCGTTGTGCCGGCACTGACGACCCCTTATGTCAATACAATCCCGCCGGAAGCGGAACATCCCTTCCCTGGCGACCGAGATATCGAGCGACGACTGCGGAGCATCATCCGCTGGAACGCCATGGCGATGGTCGTGCGAGGCAATCAGAACGGTTCCGGCGTCGGCGGACACATCTCGACGTTCGCATCCTCGGCCGTTCTCGTCGAAGTCGGATTCAACCACTTCTTCCATGCCCCCACCGCCGACCACACGGGCGACATGGTCTACTTCCAGGGACACTCATCACCTGGGATGTACGCTCGGGCCTTCGTGGAAGGACGCCTCACCGAAGAAAACCTGAACAACTTCCGCCGAGAACTTCCTCGCGGCCAGGGGCTTTCATCTTACCCACATCCGTGGCTGATGCCCGATTTCTGGCAGTTCCCTACGGTATCCATGGGTCTCGGCCCGATCTGCTCGATCTATCACGCCCGTTTCCTGCGCTACGTTCAGCACAGAAATCTGCTTGAGACATCAAAATCACGCGTCTGGTCCTTTATTGGCGACGGTGAAATCGACGAACCAGAAACCCTCGGCGCAATCTCGATGGCCTCGCGGGAAAAGCTCGACAATCTGACGTGGGTCGTCAACTGTAACCTGCAGCGACTCGACGGTCCCGTCCGCAGCAACGGCAAGATCATTCAGGAACTCGAAGGAATCTTCCGCGGAGCGGGCTGGAACGTCATCAAGATTGTCTGGGGAAGCGAATGGGACGCACTGTTCGAAGCCGACGAGAAGGGCCTGCTTGCCAAGGCACTCGCCGAAGTTGTCGACGGACAATTCCAGAAGTACAGCGTCGAGTCGGGCGAATTTATTCGCAAAGACTTCTTCGGACGGCATCCTGAGCTGTTGAAGCTGGTCGAAAACCTGACCGACGAGCAGATTCGTAATATGCGACGCGGTGGACATGACGCCTTGAAGGTCTACAACGGCCTGCGAGCAGCCGTCGAATTCAAGGGTGCTCCGACCGTTGTCCTCGCCCATACCATCAAAGGTTTCGGTCTCGGTAGTGAAGCGGAAGGCAAGAACACCGCTCACAATACCAAGGGACTCGCAGAAGCCTCACTGCTGGCGATGCGAGATCGGTTCGAGCTGCCGTTTACCGATGAGCAGGCAAAGTCCGCGATCTTCTACCGACCACCGGCAGACAGTCCCGAGATGAAGTACCTGCACGATCATCGCAAAAAGCTCGGTGGATACCTGCCCGCACGGACTCCGACCAAAGATCGCCTGGCCATTCCCGATGTCGCGACCTTTGTCGAAACGATGAGCGACGCCGGCAAGGATCGTTCCACGACCGGGGTTCTGGGAACCATTCTTCGCGTGCTGATGCGAGATAAGAACATCGGCAAGCGGATCGTTCCCATCATTCCCGACGAAGCCCGTACCTTCGGGATGGAAGGCTTGTTCCAGACTTACGGAATTTATTCCAGCAAGGGACAGCTTTACACCCCTGTCGATGCCGGCTCGGCCATGTCGTACAAGGAATCGACCACAGGCCAGGTGCTGATGGAAGGGATCAACGAAGCCGGAGCAATGGCCTCGTTTGTCGCCGCAGGAACGGCTTACGCCAATATTGGCCTGAACATGGTTCCCTTTTACACCTATTACTCGATGTTCGGCTTCCAGCGAGTCGGCGATCTGATCTGGCTGGCAGCAGACTCACGCTGCAAAGGCTTCCTCTGCGGTGGAACTTCGGGTCGCACGACGCTCAACGGCGAAGGATTGCAACACGAAGACGGTCACAGCCAACTGATCGCATCGACTGTTCCAAACCTGCTCGCCTACGATCCAGCCTACGGTTATGAACTGGCCGTCATCGTTCAGGATGGTCTCCGACGGATGTACGCCGAAGGGGAAGACATCCTCTACTATCTGTCGGTTTACAACGAGTCCTATCAGATGCCTGACGCGATGCCGAAAGGCGTCGAGACTGGCATCGTCAAGGGTCTCTACCCGCTGGATCCCGCGGTCCCTGCCAAGAAGCGAGCCACTCGGCCGCAGCTTCTCGGAAGTGGCCCGATCCTCCGCGACGTCATTCGAGCCCAGAAAATTCTCGCAGAGAACTACGGTGTCGAAGCCGACGTCTGGAGCGTGACCAGTTACAACGAGCTGAAACGAGATGCCCAGGCAGCCGCACGCTGGAATCGCCTGCATCCCGATCAGAAGCCTAAGGCCAGTTACCTGGAACAGACGCTGGCAGGTCTCAAGGGTCCATTCATCTCTTCGAGCGACAACGTTCAACTGGTCGCGGAACAGATTCGGCCCTACATGCCGGGACAGTATATCGTCCTGGGCACTGACGGATTCGGCCGCAGCGACACTCGCGTTACGCTGCGACGGCACTTCGAAATCGATGCTGAGTGTGTGGTCTACACCACCCTGGTCGCACTCAGCCGCGAAGGTCAGTTCGATGCCAAGAAACTGCCCCAGGTTCTGAAAGACCTGGGAGTAGATCCTGATAAGATCGACCCCGCCATCGCTTGATCGGATTGAGTGAGACACCCCTTGCTGAGCCCGCTTCGACGGGCTCAGCAGGTTGGGACGCTTCATCCCGCTCAATGCTGAAATCCACAGAACGCCCGGTTGCTAAATTTTTTGAAGTGCACATGACCTTTGTGCGCCAGATGTCTGAAATACGTTGTCATGGGCACCGCCCCACTTATAGAGATCACGAGACTTCCGATGACCATCGAATTCAAAGTCGAACAACAACTATTGGGTGACGGCATCAAGAGTGCCGATGTTGCCTCTGTGATCGTCGCTGTCGGCGACACAATCGAAGCGGGCCAGATCGTGATGGAGCTGGAAACGGAAAAAGCAGTCATGGAACTGCCTTGTCCGCATGCAGGTACCGTCACCAAGATTCTGGTGAAAAAGGGAGACACCGTGAAGCCGGGACAGGCCGTCCTGACCCTCGACTCCAAGGGAACCACTCCAACAGGATCGACCTCCGCTTCGGCAAAGCCGAGCGTGGCCAACGAGCTGGCCTCGGTCCTCCAGACCGATCAGGGTGCAGCGTCCTCCAGTGCCGCCAACCGAAACGGTGGCGACAAAGCCGCCATCGCCAAGGCCGTCTCATCAAAGACGAGTACACCTTCAACGCGGCGTGACATCCCGTTCCCCGCCGGTCCCGCGACTCGCCGACTGGCCCGAGAACTCGGACTGAACCTGGAACAAATCACCGGCACCGGCTCCGGCGGCCGAATCACACTCGAAGACGTGGCCCGTGCTGTGGCTGGGAGCGGTTCGGGTGGTGGACGCGGGCTTGTGGAACCACCACTGCCTGATTTCGCCCCGTTTGGTCCGACCGAACGTCAGCCGTACACCAAGCTGCAGAAAACCGTCGCGAACAATCTCAGTCTCGCATGGCAGATTATTCCGCATGTCACCCAGCATGACCTCGCGGATATCACCGAAACCGAATCCGCACGCAAGCACTTCGTCGAATCGGCCCCGAAGGGTTCACCCAAAGTGACCATGACGGCCCTCGCACTGAAAGCGGTCGTCGCCTGCTTGAAAGAATTCCCTGCGTTCAACGCCAGCTACGACTCCGCCAAGGCGGAACTCGTTCTGAAGAAGTACTACCACATCGGTGTTGCTGTCGACACGCCGAACGGTCTGGTTGTCCCTGTCATCCGCGACGTGGACAAGAAGACCGTCCTGCAGCTCGCAGCAGAACTGACAGAAATCGCAGGCAAAGCCCGTGATCGTAAGCTCCAGGTCAGCGAGATGCAGGGTGGCACGTTCACCATCACGAACCTCGGTGGTATCGGTGGTACCGCCTTTACTCCGATCGTCAACTATCCAGAAGTCGCCATTCTGGGAATGTCCCGCAGCCAGAAGCAGTTGCAGCTCCGCAACGGCGAAGTTGTCGAACGCCTGATGCTGCCGCTGTCACTCTCGTACGATCACCGCGTGATCAACGGGGCCGACGCCGCCCGCTTCGTCGGCAAACTGGTCAACCTGCTGGGTGATTCGTTCCGACTCGTCGTCGAATCCTGATTCCCGGACAGCTCTGTGCCGGTGACTGATTCTCTGAACGCTGCATGAACTCAACTTCATGCAGCGTTTTTCATTGGAACCGGCAAATTCTGAGCTTGATCCGCTCCGACGTAAACTGGAAGCCGCGGAGGAGTCGAGTCGCGCAAATGCCCCGTAGAAGATGGAATCACAGCCGAACGGTGCTGCGGATTGCTTGAGGGTGGAGAAGCCAGCAGACCGCTCACGTTGCCAATGCGGTGGCTGCTTCCATCAGTTTTTGTTCCGTGAACTGCCCCCGGGAGAACTCCGCAGTCACGCGTCCCTCGCACAACACGAGGATACGATCACTGACCGTGATCAGTTCGGGCAATTCACTCGATGTGATGATAATGGCCAGCCCCTGTCCACAGAGCTCATCAATCAGTCGATAGATCTCGGCCTTCGCACCGACGTCGATCCCGCGCGTCGGGTCGTCCAGCAGCAGCAACTTCGGTCGGGTCCTCAGTGCTCGGGCAATGATGCACTTCTGCTGGTTGCCCCCGCTCAGACTCATGATCGACGCTTCGCGCCCTGCGGTTTTGACCCTCAGTGCCGAAATCGAATCGTCCGCGGCCTTTCTTTCTGCGGCCTGTCCCACAAAACCCATCGCCGCAACATCGTCCAGCGACGACAAGGTAATATGATCACGCACCGTCAGCTCGGTAAAGATGCCGTAGCGCTTTCGATCTTCAGTGACCAGACTGATTCCTGCGGACAAAGCTTCGTCCGGGTGCGAGAACTGAACGTCGCGCCCGTCGAGCACGATCCGTCCCTGAGGCGATTCACTGCTCGCCCCGAACAGGCATTCCAGCAGTTCGGTCCGGCCAGCCCCCATCAGACCTGCGACGCCCAGGACTTCACCTCGCCGCACCGACAGATTCACGTCCTTGAGTCGCCATTGCCTGACGTGTCCTCGCCAGGGGAGTGAAAGATTCTCGACACGCAGGACATCGTCTCCTGCCGTCCGATTCTTTCCGACATCGCTCGCTTCAATCGCCCGACCGACCATCAAATGCGTGACCTCGCGAGGATGAGTGGCGGTACGATCAAGCGTCTTCACAACCTGGCCATCACGCAGGATCGTGATGCGGTCGGCATGCTGAAAGATCTCGTCCATTTTATGCGAGATGTAGACGATCGTGACGCCCTGACTCTGCAGACGCCCAATGATCCGAAACAGTCGCTCGACTTCTGACTCGGTGAGGGCACTTGTCGGCTCATCCATAATCAGAATCGGGGAATGTGCCGTATCCTCCGGAAATGAGTCTCGTGGAGTGGCCTCAGAAGCGTGATCGCTTGGCGATTGAGCTTTCGGATCGTTCTTTTCTGCTGGCCGCGCTGCCGAGGCTACCGCAGGGCGATTCGTCAGGCCTTGCGACAACGCCTTGGCAATTTCGACCAACTGCTGGTCACCGATCCGCAGTGATCCAACCAACGCTTGAGGATCGATTCGACAATCGAGTTGCTGAAAGATCCGCGCCGACTGGCGTTCCATTTCACGGTCGTCAATGAACCCCAGGCCCGTCCGCAGTTCCCGTCCCAGAAAGATATTGGCAGCGACCGAGAGTTCCCCCACCAGATTTAATTCCTGGTGGATAATGTTGATCCCCAGTTCCTCGGCATCGCGCGTCCCCCGCAGCCGGAGGGGCTTTCCCGCCAGTTCAATCTGTCCTTCGTAATCCCCAATGACGCCCGACAGGATCTTCATGAGGGTGCTTTTACCAGCACCATTCTCGCCACAAAGGGCATGGAACTCACCCTGTCGAACATCAAAGCTGACGCTGCTCAGCGCCTTCACCGCGTGAAACTGTTTTGACACGCAGTCGAACCGGATCAGAGGGACTGACATTGCACTTCCCTAGGTCAGTGAAATCTCATGCTGGCTTAATCGTTCGTAGCCGGTGTCTGTGATCAGATAGTTGTGCTCGATACGGATCCCGCCGATTCCATCAACGTAAAGCCCTGGCTCCAGCGTCACCACATCGCCTGCCACCAGTACATCATCCCCCTGAGGAACCAGAATCGGTGCTTCCGGATGGGCAAGTCCAATCCCGTGCCCGGCATGGTGAGCGAACTTGTCCGCAAGACCAGCCTCAAGAATCGGCTGATTGACCGCGTTGAAGACAGCACTCGCTCGCGTCCCTGCCTTCAAGACCGTTTCACCGTTCCGCTGCGCGGCAGAAACCAGATCAAACAGTCGCTGCTGCTCGGCGTTGGGCTTACCGACTGTCAGGCAGTTCGTGAAGTCGGATCGATACCCCTCCAGAACCACCGAGTAGTCCAGAGTGAACATTTCACCATTTTCCAGCTTGTGATTCGTCGGCAAGCCGCCGACCTTGGGCTGCGACGCAGACGCTGCGCGGAAGTCTCCGTAAATTGTGGCAGGACGTCCCGCCGCTTCGGTCGCTGCTTTCTGAACCTCGCAGAAGATTTCGAACTCAGAAATCCCAGGCCGGACAATCTCTCGCAATCGCTTCATCCCCGCTTCCCCGGCGCGCATACACTCCTTCAGTACAGCGACTTCGTCGGGATGCTTCTGACGTCGTAAAGCACGGAGTGTTGTTCCCAAATCCACGGCGCCCGGTTTGTGGAGATCCTTCGCTTCTCGCTTGACCGAATGCTGCTCATGGTCGAGCCCCAGCAGTTCGAAAGCACCGACGGCGAGCCACTCTGCCTCGACCACTCCGTTGCGGCCGTAAAGACGGTCGGCGATCTGTTCGGCGGCCTTCAGCAAAGCATGGTCACGGTTGATGACCGAATGCTGATGGTCGTACCACTGCACCATCACTTCGTCGTCAATGAAAGGATCCGCAGCGCGACTCCGCAACGAGAAGTTGTCGCCGAGCAGCGTCGCTTTTCCTTCACGTTCCAGCAATAACCAGCAACGCTCGCCTGACGAAAAGGTATTCGGATGAATCCAGAAGTTGGTCAGATACAGCACATGGCGCGGATCAGCAATCAACAGCCACTCCACGGCGGAAGGAACGCTTTTCCAAAGCTGAGCGCGACGTGCCCGACAACCTGCTTCTGTCAACATGAGCAATCACTTTCCATTAACGTTTTCGCGAACGCGGCCTTAACCTTACCTGTAAACGATCATCCACAGTGGCCTCAAATCGAGGCAGCAGAGAGAGAGCAGCATTGGGTCCGGGCACTGAGCCGGCTGTCCGGCCGCCGTGGAAAACACAGATCGGCGTCGGCCGGCGTGACTCGTGACATGCAACTCTCTGCGGATCGGGCATGGAGTCTTCCCTCCTCCGGCACCACTTGTGAGCACCGGAGAACCGACTCTAGTGTACCCCTTGCGTCGCAAGGAATCGTTCTGCGTCGAGTGCCGCCATACATCCCGTGCCCGCCGACGTAATCGCCTGACGGTAGTAACTGTCGGCAACGTCGCCTGCAGCAAAGACGCCCTCCACGCTGGTGTTCGTGCGGAAGGGGAGCGAATACACGATGTAACCTTTGTCGTCGGTTTTTACCTGCTTCGCGAGGAAGTCGGTGTTGGGAGTATGTCCGATGGCACAGAACATCCCCCCTGCCTCCAGAACTTCTGTCTCCGACGTTTGCAGGTTTTTGAGACGAACGCCCGTCACACCCTTCTTCTCGTCTCCCAGCACCTCTTCGACGGTGGTGAACCATTTCACCGTAATCTTGGGGTTCTCGAGAACGCGTTGAGCCATAATCTTGCTGGCACGGAACTCTCCCCGGCGGTGAACGAGGTACACCGTCGAAGCGAATTTGGTCAGATAGGTGGCTTCTTCCATGGCGCTGTCACCGCCCCCGACCACGACCAGCGACTTGTTGCGGAAGCGTGGCAAGGCCCCATCGCAGACGGCACAAGCCGAAACTCCGCGGTTCTTGTAGAGATCTTCCGAAGGGAGGCCCAGATAGTTTGCGCGGGCTCCTGTCGCGATGATCAGCGAATGAGCGGTATATTCCTGGCCTTCCAGGGTCTTCAACGTGAAGGGACGCTTGGAAAGATCGACTGACACGACGTCATCAGTGACGATCCGCGTGCCGAAGTTCTTCGCCTGCTGCCGCATCAGTTCCATCAGTTCAGGACCGGTGACCCCGGTCATGTGAGGATCACGGAAGGGGACATTCGCTTCGGGAAGCGATGACTTGAGATAAGGACTCAGGTCGCCCGCAGGGAACCCGGGATAGTTTTCGACTTCGGTCGTCATGGAAAGCTGGCCCAGCGGCAATGTCCCGCGGATCCGGTTTTCGTCTGTGATCGCGCCTTCAAAAACAAGCGGTTCGAGATTCGCTCGCGCCGCGTAGATTGCCGCCGACCATCCGGCTGGTCCGGATCCGATGATCACAACTCGTTCCGTCACACTCATGTTCCTGAACTTTCTGACTCTATTTTGCCGGTTGTTTCCGCGCGGAAGGCTTTGCAAATCAACGTAACCCGGACACCAAACCCGCACGCGGCGGCCTGATGCCGGTCACAATTGTCCGAAAGTCCCGCTGTTGAAACGAGTAAAACAGAACGATACTCGCGATTGCAAATGCGAGCAACCTTGCCGCCGCGCTTCACGGCTGCTTTCAGCCTCTCCACAACAGGAAATCCACGCAGTCTGTCCCTGCCCCATCTACAAGACCACCAACTGCGCCGCGTCACTCGACATCTGGTCTGCCGTCGCCACGGCGATTCCCCCCGGATGACCATCGTCACCTCACCACGAGTCGCCCGATTCCTCAAGAATCTGCTGGATGGCTTTTGCAGTCCAAATCGTTTCTGCTACATTCCTCGCCGACGACGTACAGTGCCGTCAGTGGGGGCGGTAGCTCAGTTGGGAGAGCGCTGCGTTCGCAATGCAGAGGTCGGGGGTTCGACTCCCCTCCGCTCCACTCTCAGATTTTTCGTTCGACTTCGACGGCCTGTCGCCCATTTCCGGTGACGGGCCGTTCGTCTTTGCAGGTCAACGATGAGCGAAGAACGTGGCCAGACCAATTCGTCGTCGCTTTACCCGGCCGGCTCGGATTCAATGTTAAGGAACAAATAGACCAGTCACGGAAATTCGATCGACACGACGTGGCGTTCTTGCAGAATAACGCGATGGTTTTCAGCGTCGCTTCTGCTTGTCCCTCGCTACGAGATAGAATGATAGGCTGACTCACTCCAGATCGGCCTGTTCGATGTCAAGGAGTCTCTCTGTGAGGCGATGGTGGTCACCATTTCTGTATGTCTGGGCGTTTCCCGGCAGCTTTGTGGGACTGCTGTTTGTTCCTTATGCGCTGGCTACGGGGGGCAAAGTTCAATATGTGGACGGAGTGCTCGAAGCTTACGGGGGTCGCCTGACGGCACTACTCCAGCGGCCGTTCTGGATCTGCGGTCCCATCGCGGCGATCACCCTGGGTCACGTCGTTCTCGGTTGTGACAAAGAAACCCTGTACCGCACTCGCCGCCACGAACGTGTCCACGTCCATCAGTACGAACGCTGGGGGCCATTCTTCATTCCTGCCTACATCATGGCCAGTTTCTGGATCCAATGGCGGGGCGGCAACGCCTACCTCGACAACCCCTTCGAAGTCGAAGCCTACGCCATCGACGACGGCTGGAGCGACCCTACGCTCTGAGTCGGTTTTCGAGAATCAGACGACTGCTTCCGATCACAGATCGAATCGCACGTCACCAGCCTTTCCCGCATCCGTCAGGCTGCGTGAGTTGACCGGTTGGGTGGCTTTGCGGTGGAATGGCTGTTCCGTCGGCGGGCGTTGGCGTATGGACACTCACGTGGATGTGTCAATGTCTCGGCGACTGGTTCACGAGACTCGTCGATGCCAATATCGTTTAGACCGTCCCCTGCGCACCCGGCACTCCTGACTTTGTGCAGCTTGATACTCTTTAACTCTGTGGGCTTGGGCCCAGAACGAATCAAAGGTTTTTGACGTGGCGTTGATTGAGATTCGGGATGTCTGCAAGGTCTATAACCTGGGTGAAGTCCAGGTTCATGCGTTGAAGGATGCGCAGCTGACGATTGAGCAGGGTGAGTATGTCGCCTTGATCGGGCCTTCCGGGTCGGGCAAAAGTACTCTCATGAACACCCTGGGGTGTCTCGATCGGCCTACCTCGGGGAGTTACAAGCTGGCAGGGGAAGAGATCGCCACGATGTCCAATGATGACCGGGCGCGAATTCGGAATCAGCGAATTGGGTTCGTTTTCCAGAACTTTAACCTGCTCAATCGCACCTCGGCCTTGGAAAACGTTGAACTGCCTCTTCTGTATGCCAAAGGATTTTCGGCCGCCGAACGCCATCGTCGTGCCATTGAGAAATTGTCGCTGGTCGGACTGGCCAGTCGGCTGGACCATCACCCGAGTCAGCTTTCCGGAGGACAGCAGCAGCGGGTGGCGATCGCTCGCGCTCTGGTGAACGAGCCTGCGATCCTGATGGGGGACGAGCCTACCGGGAACCTCGACTCCAAAACCAGCCGCGAAGTCATCACGCTGTTCCGTGAGCTGAACGAAACTGCGGGAATCACCGTCATTCTCGTGACCCACGACGCTAATGTGGCAAAAAATGCCAAACGGGTCGTCGTGCTGCGCGATGGGGGCATCGTTTGCGACACGACAGACTTTCGCCAGGCGTTACAAGTGTTACAGTCCGGACTTGATGAATAACCCTCGCTTCGCGCCTCTTCGGCAGACGATGAACTACCAGAGATTTCGTCGTTTGATGCGAGTGCTTCGGTATGCAGTCCAATCATCGATACTGGCTGATCGCAGTCGTGGCGTCGAGCTTTGCCTTATCCGCAAAGTCTGCCCCGGCGCAGCACCTTTTTCCGACAATCATGCCGGGACAACGGTCAATCCAGGTGCGAGATCCTTCCCAGCTTGCCAAATATCGCATCTATGATTCTCCTCCCCCGCCGACCGTCTCCACGACAGAAGAGCTGGAACCCTGTCCCATTTCACTGGATGACGTTATTCGGTTTTCCTTGAACCGAACCGATGTTGTGCGCATTCTGACTGGCGCCACAGCAACATCGAGCGGCCAGACGATTTACGACGCCGCCATCACCAACACCACGATCGACCAGAACAACGCCCGGTTCGATCCAGTCCTCTCCTCCGAGAGTGCATTTACTCATCTGGAAAATCCTCAGGCCGTTTTCGACCCTGTCGATCCGACACAGACGCTGCTGAACGGCTACATCACGGATGGATTCGCCAATTCGACGAACCTCACGAAACTGAATGCGTTAGGGGGAACTGCGGGAATTGGCTGGAACGTCAATGATCGCCGATTTCGGCCTCAATTCAGCCCGCTGAACCCGCAATCGGATACCAATACGGTCCTCAGCTACACGCAGCCACTGCTTCGGGGGGCAGGCATCCAAGCCAACATGGCTCCGATTGTCATTTCGCGAATCAACACCGAGCTTTCCTTCTTCGTGCTGAAAGATTCCGTTCAGGAGATGGTGCGTGGCGTCATCGAAGGGTACTGGACCTTGGTCGCCGCCCGAACCGACGTCTGGTCCAAGGAACAACAGATCGAACAACTGGAAGAGACGGTGCGCTACATCAAGACTCAGATGAAGCTGGGCATCGTTAATCGAGCCGACTTGTCTCAGGTGCAGGTGACACTGGCGAACACGCGAGCCAACCTGGTCACATCGCGCGCCAACATGATTCAACGCGAAGATGCACTGCGAAACCTCATCGGGATGCCTCCGTCGGATGGCAAGCAGCTCATTCCGCACACGCCCCCCACGGACGAACGATTCCATCCTGACTGGTCGAAACTTCTCGAGATCGCCGCCGAGCGCAGGCCTGATCTGGTTGAGATGAAACTGATCATCGAAGCAGACGAGCAGCAGATTACTCTCGCCAGGAACTCGGCGTTGCCTCAGTTAGACGGAGTCGCCCTGTACCGCTGGAACGGGCTGGAAGGAACCACGCCCGCCGGACCTCCGATTCGGACGGGGGCCGGGGAGCATACGGACTGGACACTGGGGGTCAATTTTTCTGTTCCGCTGGGCCTGCGTCAGGCCCGCGCCACCCTGCGGCAACGGGAACTGATCATTGCCCGCGACCGGATTAACCTTCACCAGGGCCTGCACAACGCGGCTCATATTCTGGCCACGAACATCCGTAGTCTCGACCAGTATTACGAGCTTTATCTTGCTTACCGCGAGGTCCGCGAAGCGGCCAAGACGAACCTCGATTATCAACTTGCCAAGTACCGAACCGGGAACGGAATTCTGATCAACGTGCTGCAAGCGGTGACGGACTGGGGGAACGCCATCTCCAACGAAGCCAATTCACTCGCGAACTACAACACGACGCTGGCCACACTGGAACGGCAGAGTGGAACCATTCTGGAAACCCACGGAGTGACGTTCTACGAAGAACGCTACGGCTCGATTGGCCCGCTGGGACGCTTCTTCGTCGATTCATGCTATGCGGCGGAGACTCGCCCAGGCGAGAACGGTGAACGTTACCCCATGTCAGAAAAGCCCGCAGAAGAAAAGTTTGATTTGAAACGTCCAAAGGATCTTCGGGACAAGCCCCCCGCGATCGACTACGACAAGATTCAATTGCCGACCCTGGAAGAGAGTATCGACGACGTTCCGCCCGAACCCGATACGAACAACGATGACGATGCCCCCGTCCCCGATGCCCCTTCGGCAGACGGACGACGTTCGACGATTCGTGTCGTTTCCAACACCGAAGAATCCCGTCCAGCGGAATCAGCATCCGTTCGCCGCAGCCACGATCGACGGCGTGAAATTGAGTCTCTAAAGCCAAAATCAATTCGTGCTCGAATTTTCGGGTGGGGATCCCGCTAAATCACCTGATACGAATCAGCCCCATAGGTACTTTCGCGTCGCCACGTTTGAGGCCTCTTCGCATCGACCGGCCCGGAAGCATCCGTAGGCGGGGCCCCTCAAGAACAACAAGCCATTCGCTCCGTTCTCAATCATCGTCCGCAAGGCGATCATCCTTTTCCCCGTTCATGCCTCTGAATGACTTGTGCAACGGTGATTTAATCGAACAAAATCCCAATAGTAGACCATTCAGAGATAATGGCGCTACTTATAAGGTGGGATTAGCGCATTCAACTTCTCATATAATCCCTCAAGTTCATCTCACTATTCCCTCGAACACCACCAGGCTATCTAATTACTACGTGCGGCGATATCTTCCAATCCTGCGTTCAGTCAGAATCATCGTTTTCCAGCAGGGATAGAACATGAACGGAAGTGGCAGCGTGATGCGATACGGTCGAGTACAGCCATTGGACTTTCTGACGTCGCCATTCGCTGTGAACTATCGAGGTTGTTTGAGTTTCACACTTTTGTTCGCGCTCTTATTCGCTTTCAGTGAGGCGCCGCGTCACTGTTGCGCGCAGGTCTTCCAGCCTGACCCCTCACTCATCGCGAATGACGACCATCCCCGGGCTGGTGAATTTCGAAAGCGAGACCGAGATCAGAATGCAGCACTCTCAGAGGAAGAATTTGTTTCCGGTGGTGGTGCGGACAAGAAGGTACTTCAACGTAATTTTCGCATATTTGACTTTGATCGCGATGGACGTTTGAACCTGAGCGAGTTCGTGACGGTCCCCTTCGGACAGGCGGATCAACAGCGTGGGATGACTCCGGATCCTATCATTCAATTGTCGGCGGAAAAAAGGGAATTGCTTCTCCATCAATGGAACCAGTGGGATACGGATTCAGACGACCGACTCAGCAGCGCCGAATTTACGAAGGGGACTCCTGCATCCTTAGTGCGAGGAATGAACTCCACGACGTTCGTCGATTGGGATTTAGATCGGGATCAGTTTATTTCTCGCGATGAAGTGGCACGAGTTCTCGATATCGCATTCGGGGTTTGTACACCGAACGGTATTCAGCTCCGGTCGAACACCGGCAGAATTCTGGACTGGATCATGTTCCGCGGTTTGAAGAAAGACGAGAACGGAATGGTCAGCAAAGCCGACTACTTCAATGTGCTCGGTCCAGGGTTCGCTGATCGAGAGATCTGGTTTGACCTCATCGACAAAAATCACGATGGGCAGTTTGATCTTGAGGAATTCTCGAAGAGCAATCACTCGACGGACCCCGTCACAGTCTTTCTGAATTGTGACCAGGACTTCAACGGCGTGCTTTCAGTGGACGAATTGGAACTGCTGCCCGCAGAGCGATTTCCCGTAGCGAATTTCCTGATCCCCGCCTTCGATGACAACCGGGATGGTTCGCTTTCTTTATCTGAGTTCCAGTTCAGCCCCGTTAATAATCTGCTGGTGATCTGGAATCAGGCTAGAGACAAGAATGAAGATGGCAAGCTGAGTTTTGAAGAATTCCGCTACGATTCAGGAATCGTCCTGACAGCACTGTGTGCGGAGTACTTCCAGCGGCTGGATACGAATCACGACCGTTTACTCTCACTTGATGAATTCGAATTCGAGACAAGCAACACTTCGGATCGACAACGAGAACTTCGAGTTGAAAATTCCGAAGGAAGCGTCCTGCTTGTGACGATCCCTGAGTATCCGAACATTGGGTCGCCTCAGTTGTCTCCAGATGGGAAGTGGCTGGCCGTGGATGGTTCAAAAGAGGGCCAGAATGACGCCGCAGCGCACGTGCTTTTGATCAATCTGGCATCTGATGAAGTGCTCGACCTGGGATCGGGATGCCTTCCTCATTGGTCGGCCGACGGCCGCCGAATCGGATACTCCAAATACTCTGGCGGGGTCTACATCCGTAACGTCGAAGCGATCGAAGATGACGAAGAGCTGATCGATTCGCGAGGCTGGTCGATCTGTTTCTCGCCGGACGGAAAATATACAGCCTATACCAAGGGAGGGAACCTGGTCCTGCTCAACCACAAGACGCACGAAAAGCGAATGCTCTTTGACTCTAATAAATTTGAATATTCGTACATTGAATGGAACTTCGTCTGGTCCCCGGACTCTGAGCGAGTCTGTTTCAAAGCTCGAAAAGCGGATGGAACAATCGACGTCTGTATCGCATCGATCATGGAGGACGGCCCCGCACTTCGTGTGCGGTGCAGTGGCAAAGATGTGCGGACGAATTTGGCATGGCATCCCGACGGGAAACGAATCATGTTCCCAAGGTTTGCGGCTCCCGGCCGGCGCGAACAGATTTTCGAAATCCCGGTTGATGGCGACGAGCCAGCCCGGCGGTACGTCAAGCAGCCGCGAAACCGAAACAATATCAACCAGACTTGGTCCAAAGACGGAAAGCTGTTCGTCTACCTGACAACTCCCTAAGTTTTGTCATCGCCCCCAGCGAGCGCGGACAGTCCGATGCGCAAATGACTCACAGGATACGAATCGGGTGGGCCACAAGACTCGTGAGTCGTCAATATCGAGGCTCGGATCTCACGAGTTGATTCGCTTCAAAACGACGAACGTCTTGTCGTGAAACCTGTTCCGAGAGACGGCTCTGTCACCGGACGCGACATTACTGCGAACCGTTGTTTTCTTGTCGCTCATTCAGTTCGGCCAGTTCCACCAACAGTCGTTCGAGTTCCGCGAGGTAGTCATCCCGGGGCAAGTCGCCCTTCCGGTCCCTGAGTTGCTCAACCGCCAGCTCAAGTCTGTTCCGCTCCGCCTTCACTTCCGGAGGCAACGCGGAATCAAGTGAGTTGGGGACAAGGTGCCACTGGTGGGCCCGTCGTCCGTCCTGCGGCGGTGCTTCGCTGGGTTTTACGATCGCGCTCAGACCACGGAACTGGTCTGCACGCACGCCGTTGCCGTCTCCGTTGTCGTCGAGCAACGCATGTTCGGTGGCAATCCGTCCGTCCGAATCGTAATACTCGGCCGTCCGTCGAGACGCCATCAGAAATGCCTCCCACAGAGAGGTTTGATTGTCTTTGTCGAGGTCCGCCGCGGGATCTGCGATGGCTTGCGACATGTAATCACCGAAGCGGGAAAAATTCACCTCGGTTCCCGATTTCGTGGCCGCCACCACAATTCGGTTAGGGCTGGCCAGGACGGGAATGAATGCACCGCTGGCGGAGGCACAGTTGATGATCGCAATGGGTCGGCGAATCGGTTTCAGCCACTCATTCAGTTCATCCGCCGAAAGATCCGGCCCACGCAAATTGAACTTTGCCGCGCGTCGGTCAAACGTTCCGTGGCCAATCAGGACAATCCACAGTTCGCTCTGTGAATCATTGTTCTCTTTGTGGATCGCATCGCGAAGGCGGTCGTAGTCGGAGACCTCATTCGCCACTTCCCCTCGATGCCGGCCGATCACGGTCACCGAGACCCCCGTTTCCCTGGCAGCAGCCACCCAGCGTTCGGACCACTGGTAGAACGAGATCTCGAACTGAGGTGTTCCAGAGGCACCGATCACGACAATCAGAGACTGTGGAGGAGAGTGTGGCTGGACGTTCTCAGTCGATTGCGCCCACACTTTTTCCGTTGTCGACAGCGTCAGGAACAACATTCCCGTCAGGGCCGCAGTGCAGAAATCCATACGGTACGCTGACGACCGAACGTGGGCGATCATGAGCAGCCATTGGAATGGGAGCAACCTTGCCGCGGTTGTCTTCACAATTGAGACGATATGACCGAATGAGTTCTCCATCAGGGCAGTCCTTTCCATCGTCGCAGCCCCCATTCCGCACACAAACAGGCGACGATCAGCCCCAGCATCCAGGGCTGGTGCCATAAGGGGATCGTGTAGGCTTCCGTCAGCGGTGCCTTACGGCCCGCCAGCGATGCCACGAACCGTTCAAGTCCATCCAGAGGGACGACTTCACCCGACGTCCGTTCGGCGATTCGCTTCAAAAATGCGACATTGGGTGTGACTTGTGCGAATTCGTCGGCCGACGGGTCAACGGCCCACCCCGTTTCCGCTCGCGCCAGCCGTTCCCCCTCCTGGTCAATGACTTCGACTTCCGCTCGATACCGGCCTGCGAGCCTTGCGGCGAAGGTCGCCTCGTACAATCCCGGTTCCTGCAGCGAAGGTTCACCCGGTTGAGACGCGACGGTACCGTCGGGCAACTTCACGGTGACCGTCACGGAAGCATTGTCCTGTGGCAGAAATTCTTTCGTGCGAATTCGAGCTTCAAGCCGCATCAGCGGGACACCGAGATCGGCCTTGGGAACGGGCCGAAGTTCCACCCGCTCGGGCACGTCAGCAATCAGCCAGCGCACTGTCTGTCGCCACGCCTTCCCCAGATCATCTTTCTCGCGTTGATCATTTGTACGGTCGAGTTGCCACCTCCACAGATCACCCAGCATCATCGCTGCACTGCGACCTCGTCCGAACGGTTGAACGATCAGCCCGGGAAGCTGCTGACCTGACGCATCGACAGCCTCTGCAATCACCGTGGCACCTGGCTTGACGTTTCCGCCGCGATTGAGCGTGAGGAAGTTGGGCAGTTCCAGCAGTCGCTGTTGCTCTTCTGTTTCAGTCGATCGAAGTCGCGCCCAGGGTTGCAGCCAACCTTCGCGAGTCAGCGACAGACGATAGCCGGTCGACGTTGTGGCGGCGGAAGATTGCGTCAGCGAGATCGGCAACATCCGACCGACCGGAGTCCGCTCATATCCCCCCTGTCTGAACGACTCGGCTCCTCCGAGCATCAGCAGCCCCCCCCCGCGCTCACTGACGAACCGTTCCAGCAGTGACAGTTGGTCAGGAGAAAAAAACTCGGCTTCAAGGTCATCAATCACGACGGCGTGAAACTCATACAATTCCTCGAGAGTCTTGGGAAATCCATCGGCAAGTTCTTCGGGGGTTTTTGTATTCAGCCTTACAAGAACCGGTTGATCGTACCGCTCTGTTTCTTCTGTTTTTCCTTCAAAGCCACGGAACAGCGGATTACTGACTTCACCCGCCTTGCTGCGCCAGTCAAATTTCGGCTCTTTGCGAGCGATCCGAATGACACCCGTCAGTTGGATCTGTTCGTCCGAATCAATCGCCCGTTTCAGGTACTTGTATTCCCAGTTGGGTCGACCGCACAGATAAAGAATCCGGTACTTCGTACTGCCACGATCGACGGCGATCAGACGGCGATTATTGGCCAGTGTCGGCTCGATCGAGGACGCGTCTTCGAGAGGTACGAGCAGATCCTGGGCAGCCCCCTCCTCTTTTGCAGGAGTTCCAGTGCGACCTTTGCCTGCTTCATCTTCTTTTCGAACCCGGACTTCATAGAACGAGACGCCCGATTTTGTCGGTCGGATCTGAAACCGAAACGGAAGAGTTCCCGAGTCATTGGAGATGGCCTGTGTCTGCTGCTGGACGACGATTCCCCCTTCGTCAATGACTTCCGCAGTGACCTTGGCGGTCGGCATCGCGGTTGACGTCACATCGGCCTGTATCGTGATCGGCGCATCTTCGAACGCCGTCTCGCTGAGAGTTAAATGCGACACGGACAGGTCTGGAATCGCCTTTGACAGCGAGGGCATCCCCAGCGCGACAGGGTAGACAGGGGGCAATCCGCCAAGATCAAGGTTCAGGTCGTTCGCATCGGTCGCCACTCCGTCGGTAAACAGAAGGACTCCCGCGAGAGGCCGGTCGCGAAAACGTTCTTTGAGCCCATTGAGGACGGCAACCAGACTCGTTTGCGAGCCTTGGAAATCCAGTCCCGAGAAATCCGGAACGCCTTGCAGACGGGAATTGAACTGATACCGCCGTAAGTCAAAATCCTGTCCGAGACGGACCTGCCAGCCTTCCTGCTCGACGTTGAGCAGACGCTTCAGTTGCTCCCCCCGAGTGGTGCTCGCACCGGGATCGCGCATGGTGAGGCTTTGACTGTCGTCTGCCAGAACGACGAACAGATTTGCGCCAGGTCGAACCCGCTGACCATTCCAGAGGGGATCAAGCAGACAGACCGCGAGCAGCAGGAGTCCCATGATTTTGCATAAGGGCGCTAGCCAGCGAGTCACCCCGTCTGTACTGCCCTGTGCATACCGCCAGATGACGAGGATGAGTCCCAACAGAAAGAGTCCCATGGACACGATCAGCCATGACTGCCCTCCGAAGATGAGCTTCCCCAGCATCTTCCGACTGCTCCCTCGACAATTTCCGCTCTCTTTGAACCAACTCGAACACTCCGATGAGCATAACTCTTGCTTCCAAGCGGCAGTAGAGACACCGCCCGAGATTGTGAAAAAGCCATGAAGATCAGTAGCTGTCTGCGAGTGACGAGATCGTCAATACAGGCTCCAAACGAAGAAACACTACGGAAACCACAATTCTTCAATTATTCACAGTTCATTCATCGAGCTTTCTTTTTGCAGGAATAAGCTGCCGCACGCAATTGACTGACTGACCACCAATGAACACGCGTTACGGCGATCTTTGAAGCAGGAATCAGAACTGTCACGTATCGCGACTGAACGGACGAAGCGCCTCGAGAGGGACTCAGGGTGACCAGTCACACAGTCATGGGAACGATCATTCGCCGATTGCGATTGTGTTTTATCCGAATGTACCTATGGAGTTTTTTGAATGCCTCGTTTGATGTCTGAGTCGTATGCTCGATGCGCACCGTCTGGTCGACGGACGAAGCAGGCTGGCTTCACTCTGATCGAGTTGCTTGTTGTCATCGCCATCATCGCCGTCCTGATCGCACTGCTGTTGCCCGCCGTTCAGCAGGCTCGTGAAGCTGCTCGCCGCACCCAATGCAAGAACAACCTCAAGCAAATGGGTCTGGCATGTCACAACTATGAATCCACGTTCCAGTGCTTCCCTTCGTCCGGCGAATTCACTGTCTTTACCAGCGCCAATTTCCGGTCATTTACCCCCGCCTCGACTTTCACGCAGATGTTGCCGTTCATCGATCAGTCGACCGTCTACAACGCGATGAACCTCAATCTGCACTACACGAACTCTGCAAACTCCGTGAACAAGACCTTGGCCAGCACCAAGATTGGGGCGTTCCTCTGCCCCAGTAACGGGTCGACACAGGCTGACCCGTTCGGATATGGGCTGACAGACTATATGCCGATCGCCTATTCCGACGTGACCGACAGCAACCTGCGTGGCAACTCAACCGCCTGTCCGGGACCACAGTGTAAGCAGACCTGGGAAAAGGACTCACTGCTCGGTTTCCACAATAAGATTTCGGAATGTACCGACGGTCTCAGCAACACGATGGCGATCATCGAAGCCAACGGTCGTACGGAAACGGTCTACTCCACCAGCTACGCCTTGGGAGCCGTGTTTGGGGGAACGGGTAACAATATCTATCCCGGAACCGACACCACACAGACCAGCGGAACAGCAGGGGGTGCTCCCTCGTCCGTTCCTGGACGCTGGGCCGATCCAGATAGCGGTTCCGGCATTTCCGGTCCGCCAGCCAACCGTGGTCCTCTGATCAATAACAACAAGATGCCACGCGGCGGGCCAGCTAACTGTCCCTGGACCACCAACAATTGCGGCCCTAACGACGAACCGTTCAGCCAGCACATTGGTGGCGTTCAGGCTCTATTCGGTGATGGTTCGGTCCGATTCCTGAGCGAGAACATGGACTTCTGGCTGACACGTAACCTTGCCGTCCTCGACGATGGCAATGTGGTCGGCGAATTCTAATTAGAACGAAGTACCACAAAAGATGCTCGTCTCTCTATTGGGACCGGTATTGAAAGTGGGTGACGTCGATCTGGGCCGGCTGAATAGCAATCTATTTCGGCCGGCCTTTTTTTCAGTCCTTGCAGGCGATGACCTGCCACGAGAGAGAAGTCGGAAATGACACCGTTAACCTTGGCCGTACGTTGGACTTGTATGGCCAGCCTCGTCTTTACCATTGGGTGCGGCGGTTCCGCTGGCCCGAAACTCGCCCCCGTGAGCGGTGTGGTCACCGCGGGAGATGAACCGTTCGAAGGAGGACTGGTTCGATTCGTCCCGAAGCCCGGCACCAACCTGAACAGCCGCGAGGCAGTGACAGACGCCGAGGGGAAATACAAGATCGAATTCTTCAAAGGAAAGCCCGGACTGGAACCGGGCGAGTACAAAGTCATGTTTTCGCTCTATCAGATGCCGGACGGGTCCCCCGCACCTGACCAATCGGATGAGCAGGATCCGAAGCATCCCAACGAACTGGGCGCAGTCCAATTCGTAGCACCCGAATTTGAAACGGGGAAAGCACCAGCCTGTGAAGTCACAGTCCCGTCCGAAGGGGGCCAGTTCGACTTCGAACTGCCGCCGCTCAAAGCTCAACCGACGAAGCTCGGAAACAAGTAAGCACGACGGTAACCCACCCGAGCACCACTCAAAGACAATGACACGGTTGAATACACTGAGTCATTGTCTTTTGTTCCACTCCCGACTCACTCATCCATTCAGGGTCAGTCTTCGACTTAAGATCCTCTCCTGGGTCCAATAGGCCCTCATCGTACGAGCAGGTGACGTTCTCGGAACAGTTCCACCACTCGTCAAAGCCAGCATCTCACGCGCATTCTTGTCGACAACCCCCGCAGGATGTCTCGATAAGCAACGTAACCCCTTCGTTTGACAGCCATACTGAGAAGAATCTGCTTCGCAACCGAAGTAAGATTTCATCGAACTTCGATAGGGTGATCAGCTCGACCACCTTGTTGTATGTGGTCGCGTCCAAGTAAGACAGGCGTCGCCTGCACGTAACCAGTAATGGTTCGGAGGGGGCCGTCTGTGGTATTCCGTGGTGAGGGGCGTTTTGCGATGCGTGTATGCGACTTTCTCGTTCTCCAGCCGGCGGCCGTTCTGCTGAGTCTGTTGGGACTCTCTGGTGTAGTACTCGGAGTGACGGGCTGCAGTACAGAAGCGCCGCAGGGAGCTGCGCCCGCCTCTCAATCCGCCGAAGTACGCAAGAGCGAAACTCAAGCGGATGCACCGGCGTCTGTCCCAACAACGGCCAGCACGGGTAACGATTCCCCCAGTTCCACTCCTGTCGGGACGGCTGAGAACAGTAAAGAAGAACGATCGGGGCGAGTCGGGCCTGATCCCTTAACCAAACAGGAAAACGAAGTCGCCGAAGGAACACCTGAGGCGTCTGGATCGGAAGTCCACAGTCTCCCCGTCGCGGGGTCGAGTGCGGCCACGGCAGCCACGCAAAGGAAGGCTTTTCACCCCCCTTCCGCCGATCAAATCGCACGCTGGGGTAACGTTCAGCGCACACCCTTTCGTCTGCTTGCGTGTCGAGACGGTTTTGGGGATCCCCTTGTCCAATGCATCGCCCTCAGCCCCGACGGCAGCCGATTCGCCGTTGGAGGAGCAAAGCTGACCCTTTGGAACACATCAGAAACCGAGCCGACAATTGATCTGCTCGCCGAGGTCAAAGGAGAAGAGGGGAATCGCCCAATCCATTCTGCAGCGATTTCACCGGACGGATCTTTCCTCGCCGCCGGGGATCACAAAGGGATGCTCCGCATCTGGAAGCTCGTCGAACAATCCGAGACGACCGCGATCCGCGCACATGAGGGACGGTTAATGCAACTGGCAGTATCTCCCTCGTCGCAGAGGGTTGCCACAACCAGTTACGATGGCGAAGTGCGGCTCTGGGAGACTGCCACGGGGAAAAGCGTCAAAAAACTGAAAGTCAGTGATCGCCAGCTGTCGGCCCTTGGCTTCGTCACCGATGACTTGCTCGCCATTGCCGGAAGCGAAGTCAGCCTCTGGGACATTCCCAGCGGCGAGCGGAAATCTCTGCTCACAACAGGCCCGGTTGTTCACTCCTCATTCGGCCTATCGCCGGACAGAAAAATTGTCGCATTCGCTGACGCCGACTCGAAAACTCATTTCTGGGAGATCGACAAAGAAGAACGTTCGCCGCTGGTCCTGCACGACCCGGCGCCACGTGTGATCGCGTTTTCGGCCGATGGGAAACAACTTGCTGTCGTGGACCAGGACTCGACCGTGCGGATTTTCGACGCCATCACAGGTCAGACGGTGCAGGTCCTGGACGCGACTGGTAGCAGGACGGCAGATTTGAAATGGCATCCCGCAGGTGCACTGATTGTTGCGTCTGAGACCGGTCGAGTTCGCATCTGGGGAACGAACGAGTCGGCAACGATATTGAAAATTGAACCGTTTTCGCTTCCTGAAGTCGCGGTAATCTCGGCGGACAGCCAAACCCCTGCCTCATCCGCTCAGTTGCAGAATGTCATCGATATCCGATCCTTCCCCCGCTTTCCCGGCAGCATACCTCAATGGAGCGACTTTGGAATCGCCGCTTATCAGGTCACCGCTTCCCAGGAAGAAGTCGAGCAGTTTTACCGATACGTACTACCCCTGTTCGGCTGGACGGAGTCGACTGAGGCGAACGAGACACAGCCGGGACTCAGCTTTACCAAAGATCACTGTCGACTTTCCGTCGCGTTTCAACCGGGACAGGTACCCGGACCGGAGGGGGCATTGTCGGTCAATCTGCATTTTGCGGGTCACTTCGACGTTCGCACACTGCCGCGGGTCTCAGCAATCCCTTCCCCGAGTGACTGGAATTCGTTCTCTTTCGTTTCGTACCGCTCCAAAGCGGATATGACCGAGCTGGAAGTCGAGTTGCTCAAAAAATTGCACGAGCAGGGATGGACTCCCTTCAATCGGTTGAACGCCTCCAGTCTTGAGCAACCGGACTTGCGCCTGTACTCATTGCTCAATCGTGGAAGTACGCTCTCGCTGATGATTGGATACTCTGCTGATGCGCCCGACCAGTTGGCCGTTCAGATGAATGTTTCGGTCACGCCCAAGTCATTGCCGATCCCTCCTGATGCTGGCTGGATCGAATTTGATTCATCCACCGACTTGCAGATGGTCGCCACTACCACCATGAACCTGGATCAATCGATCGAATTCTATGACCGCGAAATGGCTCGAGAGGGATGGTTGAAGCGGCTGACAGGCAGAGCGAAAGAGGAAGACAGGGCATGGCTGCCTTATGTGCGTGGGCAGCAGGAAGTGATTGTGCGTCTTAAGTCGCTCTCCGCAGGACAAACGCGAGTCATCGTTGGCGATGCGGAAAGAAACTCATGGCAATTGAAGGAACAGTCCGGCGAAGCTTCCACCTCGGCGCAGACGCTTTTTGAAGCGGCGGATATCCCGGTCCCGAAAGAAGCAACGAATGTCAAATTTGACGCCGATCAAAAACAGATCACGTATGATCTACCCGGTATCTCGCCCCCCAAAGCGGCCGACTCGTTCGTGGAACATCTGTCGAAGTCGGAATGGAAACGAGAAAAATCGGGTGTCATCAGCGATGAGTATGTGCTGGTGACCTGCTCAAAGGGAAAAGCAGAAGTTCAATTGCGTGCGAGGGCTCTCGCGGACAAGACCACAGTGATGATCAGCGGAGACGGATTGGCGTGGGCGAAGCCACTCCCTGCCCCTGCGGTTCGAGTTTCTTACGGCACGTGGCTTCGCCGTGAGAAGCGGGATGCAACACTGAAACTGCTAGATGAATTTGCCCGTGAGATGATGGCCATCCCCGCAAGCAACCCGACGGGTCGGTGAGGCCCGTTCTCGGTGAAACGACCGATCTTCTGTTGCGTTCGGCACCGCAAAGTCGCCGTCGTTCAGGCGCAATAAAAAGCAGCCCGGGAAAACTTCCCTGGCTGCTTTCTCGGTACCTGATGTGTGGTCGGGTCAGTCGATCAACCGCCAGCTGTCGCGATTTCATCGGCGACGTAGTATTCGTAGAAGAATCGACCGATTTCATCACTCAGACGTGTCAGGTATTCACCTTTGAACGTCATGTAAGTCTTGTCGCTGGAACTGACCGGCTGATGCACGGGGTACTTTGAAGTCTTTTCCGCGCTGAAGATCTGTTCTGCGTGGTCGTCTTCGTCCATCTTCCAGACGTTGACGATGCATTCGGCCCGTCCGCGATACAGGTTAGGACTCCCTTCTTCGTACAGCGTAAACTCGTTGAGATCGATGTAGATGACGTAGGTCGTCTTGAAAGCGGCTCCGATTTCCTCGGGCTTATCCCAATCCTTGTTCTCTTCCAGCCAGCCTTTCACGAGATCGGGGGGAACGACCTTGATCTTGTGGGCGTGCAACTGCCACGACACGTACTGAGCCACCTCGTGATCGATGCTTTCAAAGCTGTATTTGATGTCATTGGGGGCAAAGCAGACGACCGCCACGCGGACATCCTTGTCGGTCATGCTTTCCTTTGTTTCTTCATCAAACTTCGGTTCGATCGAGGGAGGACCGCCAAGCAGGTAACCGAAGACAACGAAGTAATTACAGCCACTGACGGCACAACACAGCAGTAGTGCAGCCACCAACGTCGGTAATCGATTGAGGATCGCTCGCATAAGGTTGCCTTTGAGTTACTAAATGACCGTGCGGTAATGATCGTGTTTCTTCGATCCCCGATTTTCGGGGGACCGAACGATTGAGTGGTCTGAGAGAAAACTCGTCGGACCACTCCCGAGCACTGACGTGCACGGCGATTCCAGTTTGTTCATGGCGTTTGTGTTGACGGGTTTGATATCAATTCGAAATGTGTCGCAGTCTGAAAAGCGATTGATCCACCGGTGCTGTGAGCCTGGCACTCCGAACCCAAAGAAGAAGTCAAAGTTCGCACGACTTTGAAGCCCCCCCCAATTAGAAGCTCTTCCCGGGTCGGTGGTTGTAGAATCGTTCGGCGAGCATATCGCACAGTCGCGCCACATATTCCTTGTGAAATACGATGATGGATCGACCGGTCTCAGAGATTGGCTGATGCTGCGGGTAGGTCAGAGCGAACTCACGTGTGTACGCCATCATGGGCCGTCGCCATCCACTCACATCTTCGACTTTCGCAACACGAATGAATCCCGTCGTCTGGCCCCGCAGCAGGTTCTGACTGTTGGGTTCACGCAGTCCGAACGATTGAATATCAATCCAGGCGATGTAATCCGTTTCGAAGTCCTGTGCCAATTGCGTCAGATCGGAACCGATGCCGCCATTGGCTTCCACCCAGTCGGCAACCCGGTCGGGATTGATGATCTTGACGCCATTCAGCTTGAGTCGCCGGGAAACGCCGTCGATCACATCGAGCTTCAGTGCCGATGCGTTGGACTCGACTGACTCGGGAGTCGAACAGACCACCGCGACCGTATGTTCGCCTTTGCTGAGGTCGATCCGTGTGAGGGTCGTGAATTCGGAAGTGATCTTGGGATCACCGAACAGAATCTTGCCGCCGCCGAGCAGCAGTTTCGAACAACCTGCGACGGAAACAAGCGAGCCTGCTGCGCCGATCAGACAGAGCCGTTTCAGGGCTTCGCGCCGATCTGGAGAGGACGAGATTTCATTCATCATTTGCGATCCTTCGCCGAATGACTTCGTTCCCGAAGCGAGATCCGTTGATTACAGATTTCCTGCAGGGCAAATGCCCGTTGTCTATTTGAACTTGCCCTGAACAGAGCATTCTCAGATCAGCGGAAGCAGGCGGGCAATCCATACCACAACCGTCAGACCGCCAACCGTTAGCATCAACACACTGACCACAGTGACCGGTTCATCCACCATCCAGAGACGGCTTCGAACAGCGCTCCAGACTGACCAGGGAATCAGTAACGCGCAGACCATGGCCAGCACGGTTCCGGCCACATTGGCGCGAACCGCACCCGCGAACTGACCTCTGACGAAGTGAGAAAAACAGGTTGTCATTCCACAGCCGGGACATGGGACACCAAATAACAGTCGAAATGTGCATGGAGGCAGCCCAAACTGCTGATGAGTCCCGAAACCTCGGGGATCGGGATCCAGCAGAATGGCGGCACCAAAACCGATTGACAGGGCGAGCGCCATGGCGAGCAGAACCGCTCGACCGACGTTCCCGACAGGGGCTCCGGTGGACTGCCGAAAGTTTGACATGAGTTTGAATTACGGGAGAAACGGGTGATAGTCGCAAAAAAAGTTGCGAGCAAGATCGATTGTCGCAATTGTCGCCGTTAAGACTGAGGCCATTGGGGATTCCGTATCAACTCCGGCAGGAATTGCATTTCAGTCTGCTATTGGGTCTTCTCAGCCATCTCAACTGCCGCATTGTCCATCAGACACAGCCAAGCTCGAATGGAGCACCAGTTCCGTTCCCCTTATCAAGTTGTCGTCCGCGTCGCGGAACAGGGAAACCCGCTTTGAGGCCCCTGTCTCCCTCGTCAGACTTCATCCGTTCGATAGAAATACGTAGCCGTGAACTGTTCCAACGCAAAAACAGCGACCAGCAATCCTACAACAAAGCTGTACATTTCCTGCCCCATGCGTCCGGTGGCGACTGTGCGAACGAGACTCAGAGGATCGCGGCTGACCGCGTAACGCCCTTGTCCGAGCATTGAGTCCAGATCGTTCGTTTCCAGCCGTCGCAAATCGCTTTCGCTGGCCGGCAGGCGGATGCTGAATCCACTGTGAAAGTCGGGCTGCCCTGCGGCAGAATCAACCTGGTAGGAACCAATCGTGGTCAGATCCTTCAGATTCAAGATCCCTGCTGTTGCCGTCGCATCCTCTGTTCGCTGCTTGAAGTCGGGCATGCGGACGACGATTTTCTGGGGAGATTGATCCCGTTCCAAGGGAAGAGCAACTTCGTCACCGACGACAAAATTCGACCGGAACGAAGCCTGCTGAGCCAGATACTGAGTCAACTGGTCGGCAAACACAAACGAGAACGCCGTCCCGACGAGATCATTCCACTGCTCGTTATCTATGGAGGTCGACATGAGCATCACCCGGCCGCGGCCCACGCGTCGTTCCAACAACACGGGTGATCCCTGCTGCCCATCCAACCGCGCCACCGTCACCGCAGCACCGTGAGGATCAACCCTCCAGTAACGGCGAATTTCCATCGAACCGAATTCGGCGAATACTCCTGTTTCTTCCAACCGCTTCAGCAGTACGTGCTGCGTCTGCCGCAAGTCCATGTAATGAGGCTTGGCCCCCGCAGTCGTCACGGCCACAAGCTTTGCCGGAAGCAGACTCTGCGCTTCCGAAGTGTTATATGAAACTGGATCGATCTGGTTGGAACCGGGGCGAGTACTCAATACAGAACTGGGAGCTCCCAGAAACACTCCCAATCCCCCGCCGGCGTCGACATAACTCTGGAACCGCTTCCACAGTGCCTGATCCGGTGACGGCAGGTTGATCAGAAAAATCACGTCAAAGGTTTTGAAATCGATGCCGCCGAGCTGACTGACCGGACGAAACTCTGTCCGAAAGTCACTGATGCGGGCAGACGCAACGTAGTCGAGCGCAGACTGCCAGTAGAATGCCGCATCTTTGGATCCAGCGACGACAAGCACCTTCAGAGGGGGCAGCGTTCGGACGGTGAAACTCGCCATGTCATCGATGGCCAACGGATCAGATCCCACGATACGGAGCTCGCCCTGCTGATAGGGGGGAGCAACCTGGGGAATCTCAAACGTCAGTTGCCGTTCGACACCTTTTTCGAGTTGGGCGGACTGTTGACCCCGCTTCAGCAGCTTCCCGTCAGGACCTCCCACCAGAAACTCAACTGTCAGATCGGACTTCACGGCCCCGACGGCGGACAGCATGACCTCCAGTCGCAGGGGGCCCCCGGCGGGAACCGTTTCGCGGGACAGCCTCACCCCGGTGATTCCCGCATTGGACGGCGTCGGCTCACCCACATCGATCAGATACACAGCGACCGTCTTGAGCCGTTCCAGTTCGTCCAGCAACGCAGTCGAAGTTTCCTCGCGCCACGCGGAACGGGTCAGATCCGTGAACAGGTAAATCTCTCTCAGATATCGATCCTGCCGTTTATCTGCGGGAAGGGACGACTGTTCTCCCGTGATGCGACGTCGGTCGTCCTCCTGCCCCAGCAGCGCGGTTCTCAGACGCTCGTTTAACGACAGAGAGGTCGTCTTGATTTCCGTGGCATCGATTCGGCTCCGAGCCGCCTGAAGGTCAAGCGAGAAAGCGGGCGCCGTTGTGTCATGAGATGTCGTCACAGCTACCTTGCTTCCTGAGGGAAGTCGACTCAGATGATCGCACGCAATTTGCTGAGCCGCCTGCAGTCGGCTCTGGTTCCCCTGTCGATAGCTCATACTCGGGCTATTGTCGAAGAGTAAGACCGCGGCCACGGGAAGCTGATCGGCGACTTTCGGCACCGGATCTTTGATTTCGGCTGAAACTCGCCGCGCGTAGGGGACGCCGACCCCCAGCAGCAACCCCAGGACCACGGCGGTACCAAGGCCACCTCGCAGGAAGGTACGCCGAGTCAGCCACTCATTCCGCGACCAGTTCCGGCCCTTCCAGCGATGCAGGACCGCAAAGTACGTCGTCAGTGCCAGTCCGGCTACCAGCAGCAACGTGAGCCACTCGCGCCAGATCAAGCCGTAGTTGGCGGGCGGGAGAGAGGGGCGCGTCAGTGCGAAGACGATCATCGCAATGACGAGCACTCGCAACAAAAGCAGCCAGAGATGTCGCAATTGCAACCGACGGACGTTCTGTCGACGATTCTGTTGAATGAGTCGCAATGCAGGAAAAATCAGCCGTTTGGGTTTGGCGCGCAACAGGAGATGAAGCACGATGGGAATTGCAGCCAGTCCCAATCCAAACAATAATGCGGGATGCAAAAGCGACATAAGTTCGCGTGCTGACGATAAATGAGGAACGGTGGACTTTCTGACCAGAGTCGTGCAGGCTTTCGGCTGGAAATTGTACTCGTTGAGACGAAGTCGGATACTGAGCGGCCGAAAGTTTCTGCCCATTGACGCCATCCTCAGCGGCGAGACAATTCGGCGTCCTCGCTGGAACTGCTGTCAAATTGTATTGGTACTTCATTTGGAAGGTCGCCGCACATGCGGAATCATCTGAGACGCGGAGCTACCGGGGTGCTCGCGACAATCGCCTGCTTGTTTGTGTCGACTGAACTTACGGCTCAGGCGCCAGACAAAAACGTCATCTCCAATTCGATCAATATGAAACTGGTCGAAATCCCCGCCGGCGAGTTCGAAATGGGGGCGGAAGCAGATATCGAAGAAACGCTCCGTAAATTCCCCGACTGTGATCGCACCTGGATGATGGCCGAACTTCCCCGACACAAGGTGAAGATCACCAAGCCGTTCTACATGGGGCAGTACGAAGTAACGCTCAACCAGTTCCTGAAGTTCTATCACGATTCCAAATACAAAATTGACGCGGAAATCGATGGAAACCCCAGTTGGGGATTCGACAAAGAGGGCAACCTCATTGAGTCGTTGCGATTCCGCCCTTGGGATCCGATCGCCTGGAAAATCGAACTCAACCATCCTGTGATTTATGTCACTTGGGACGACGCGGTCGCCTTTTGTGACTGGTTGACGGCGAAAGAAGGGCACCTGTACCGGCTTCCGACCGAGGCTGAATGGGAATACGCCTGTCGGGCTGGAACCTCGTCTCAATATTCCTTCGGGGATAACCCGGAAGAACTCGTAAAGCACGCCAATAGCGCCGACAACAGTCGGTTGAAATTCTTCTATCCAGGGACGACCGATGCGGACGTGCGTTCCCGTTTCGTGTCGGGAGACGACAAGTTCGTCTGGACAGCCCCCATCGGACGGTTCCAGCCGAACAACTTCGGTCTGTACGACATGCACGGAAACGGCTGGGAATGGTGCTCGGACTATTTCGAGCAGAACTACTACGAAGATTCACCAACCGAAGACCCGCTCGGTCCCGTGGAAGGGGAAACGCATGTCCTGCGAGGGGGCGGGTTCTACGATGCCCCCTTTCACCTGCGATGTGCCCGAAGGCATAGTGAATTGCCGTCGGGTCGCGACTACGGCTCGAGCTTCCGCGTTGTTCGAGAAAAGTAATCGCGGCACCTGGACAACGTGTCTGCCAAGCGATGTCGTCCCGCGATCTGGGACGACCACGTGAGGCTTCCAGCACAAAGGAGCTGTTCAGCCCGCTCGACGGATCAGCCAGCCGATCCTCAGGACGCTGGTGAGGGCGTGTCTCTCAGGCGTTACCGGTTCAAGCCGAGATTCGTTTTACGGCTTCATCGACGACCAGTTCATTTTCGATGTCGAATTGCACCGTCGATACTGCCTCATGAGAGATGGCTGGGCGTTTCACAACATTCCACGCCAATCCAGTCCGTTTCATCATACCGACAATTGCGTAGCTCATGTCGATTTCCCACCAGCGGTGTCCATGGCAGGCAACGCGAGGAAACGCGTGATGGTTGTTGTGCCACCCTTCGCCCCAGGCAAGGATCCCGACCCACCACAGATTTCGACTGTTGTCACGTGTCTGGTAAGTGCGATATCCCCACATGTGCGAAGCCGAGTTCACAGCCCAGGTGACATGCAGCATGTAGACCAGCCGGGCGAACATGCCCCAGGCAACAAGAGAAATCGCTGTGTTCAGATCCCAGATCAGCAGACCAGCACCGAACATGATGATTCCCAGGCCGAGATGAATCCAGAGGAAACCTCGATCCAGCAGCCGCAGCGATCGGTCCTTCATCAGGTCCGGAGCATATTGGCGATAGAGTTGAGCCCAGTGCTGTGATCCGTGCCGCGGGAACATCCAGTTCATGTGGCTCCACCAGGCGCCGTCACGAGGCGAGTGGGGATCATGCTCCTGATCACTGAAACGGTGGTGCTTTCGATGGGCTGCCACCCACATGATTGGGGGGCCTTCCCCGGCCAGCGTCCCGCAGAGTGCGAAGAACCAGCGAATCGGCCGGTATGTCTCAAAGCTGGAATGGGTGAGCAGACGATGGAAACCGATGCAGATTCCCAGACTGCCAGTCACCCAGCTCAGGAATGCAAATAACGTCAGTCCGACCCACGAGAAGTAGAACGGCGCCAGCAACGCTCCCAGGTGCAGAAACCCGATCCAGAGCACGGCTGACCATTCCAGCCCGTCTTTCCATTTGTTGTTATCTACGGCGTCACTTTGCGCGCCCCCGGCTAGCGTACTGGTGTCACCGCTCATTGATCATGGCCTCAGTCGAGAAGAGATTGATAGACGAAAAATCACCTTTGTGGCAGTCGTCTAATGGATTCTCAAATTTCTTGCTAGGCCAAACTGAATTTCAGAAGCTGTTTCCTGTGTATAGGTTATCGCCCGCGTGTTCCAAAACTGTCATTTCGGCACCCAACCGTAGATGCGATCGTGAGTTCCGACCGTGCGTTATTGCCACATGTCAACTCTGCTTGACATCGTTGGCTGCCATCATGAAATTGGCGCGATCCTGTTGCTCAGCACTCAATGCGTCCAATAGTGCGAGAGCATTCGCGTAGCGCAAATCCCCCTTCAACGCATCTAAGCCAGCTTGACCATTTCTCCGGAGCGAGACGAGTTCCGCGTTCTGCAGTTCCATCTCAAGGAAGTGGCACAGCCAAATGTGTGAGGGCGTAGTGGCACGGTAGGAAGAAGCATCCATGAGAGAATCCTCGACTGAAAGGGGCGTTCCAAGTCCTTTTGCGGAGCGGCCACACAGCATGTGTACGCCACCAGGATTAGAACGGACCGTAATCCGTCGAGGAAGCAAATTCTGAGATCTCACTCGCCCCCGGTCGCACTCTCGCCTTCTCAGGAGCGGAATGAACTGCAGTCGTCATCCGAACGATGAACGTCCGGCAATACGAGGTCACAAGTTCCCCGGCAGATCAGTCGAGCGTATTCGCGATGAGGTTCAACACAGCCCCCGCTGAAGACGTCCATCGGTTCATGGAGTTGCAGCATCTCGTCCAGAATTTTTGCCGTGGCGACGGGGTCGGCGAGCGTCGCATCGACCTGACTTTCGACACGAGATTCGTCGATTTGCAATTCGCCGTTCTGGTCACGGTAGGTCGAGTTGCGCCAATGATAGATCGACAGACATTTCGTAGTGAGAGTGTAAACCAGTCCGGGACGCCAGAAATCCGCGAAGAGTCCGTTCCCTAAGTAAAAGGTCCAGCTCCCTTCGTACCCGGTCACTTCAGACGATTCCCGGTCAGGATTGCGGAACCAGGTCCGATCACCAGGAACGAAAAATTTCACGGGCAGAGGATTGCTGGGAGAACCGATTCTCCGCAGAAAGATTCGCTCGAACTCCGCCCCTTTGACCGCACGTTTTTCCGCTTGTCGATGCAGATCCTGATACAGCTCCGGATGCGTTAGTTTTGCTTCGGTCGTCATTGCCAGCAGGCAGATATACTCTGCGGCTCGCCGACACGAGAATGTATAACGGACTCCTGAGACCTCTGGTTGAGTCGTCTTCTGCAAAGCGGCAATCAATGACACACCGGGGCGCAGGATGAATCCATGGTCCTCATCATACGTCCAATACTCTGCAGGTCGCTCCGCAACGTCAGTCGCGAACGAGAGCGACGTTTTGCGCGCTGCCATCACGATGTTCTTGCGAATGCGTATGGACGACATCAGTTCGTCCAGGCTCGGGAATTGAAACGGAACTGGACAAAGCAGCATCGCCAGCACAATTTCCCGTTCGAGATCGACCGGATTCGTAACCGTGTCGAGATGCAACTTCTGGCAAAGCTGCGATGTGTCACCAGACGGAGCCAGGTTGACTGACTCGCCTTGCCGCAGATGGAATCCCAGCAGCCCCCCAAGCGACCTGGGATCATTCACCGTCGTGACATGCTGGTGGAGGTTCAGATCTTTGAGATATCTCTCGAACTCACGGCGGGCTGATTCAAGTTCTCCAAACTGCAGTCCCTGAATCTGAATTCCGCCCTCAAGCTGTTTTGAGCACGTAGCAGCACTCTGCATCTGACGAGCCTTCTGAAGTTGCTAACCGCTTCTGACAAATGAACATGAGTTTATGCCGCCGTCAGAACTTTTCCTATCGAAGTTTCTCGATGGTTGGTGCGATTCTTGATTAAGCGACCCCGATTTTCCTTTCAAAATGGGGCCCTGCATCTGAACATCCGACCAATTATGACGATTAATTCAGCTTTGGCGATCTTCACCCATCTTGAAGAAGCGAATCCTGAGGAAGTGAATGAGTCGCACGATCACGTCGCTGTGCGTTTCAAAATCGCGGAAAGTCTCAGGCTGGGAGCTTCGACGAATGTGTAAAGCGCATGAGCTGCGACGAGACTGAGTCCAAGAGCTGACAGGAGTATCGCCGATGCCTGATTCGAGGTGGGCTGATCGTCGAACAACTTCCACGCCATGGTGATCACCAGGTGGCAGACAGGGAAATGGATCAGGTAAAGACTGTAGGAAATCCGGCCCAGATACTGCAGCCACGGCCAGTTAAGCCAGCAATGAAGTCGATCAAACGAGCCCGCTACAAAAATTGAAATCGACGTCAGCAGGGCGACGCTGTTCTCGTACCACCACTCATCATCGAAGGCCAGTTCGACAAGTGCGATTCCGACGATGATGCCGTAACAGAATCTGGGAAGACTTCGATCCAGTGTCCACCAGGTGGCCATCCCCAGAAAAAACATCCAAGTGAAATGAATGACCCACGGCGTCGTACTTTCCAGCATTCTCCAGTAGAAGAGTGAGGCGAAGCCAAGTGGCGCAAACACCGCCAGCAGGGCAAAGGCCGAGGGACGCGGCTCCGACGGAACGGGGCGCGGGAAAAAATGCTGAGCAATCCCCCACCCCAGAATTGCGACCACGTAGAATTGCATCTCAATACAGATCGTCCAGATCCCCGCACTAAGCGCCTCATGCCCCAGAATGTCCTGAAGAAAGGTCAGATGAGCCGAGACACGCGCGATCGTGAGTTCCCCTTCATACGGGGACGCGAAATCCCCCGCGGCGTCGCAGACAAGATTGACCAGCACCACGCACCCCAGCGTGAACCAGTAAGCCGGAACGAGTCGGATCAACCGGCGGAGGGTGAACAGACTGACCTCGCGCGGTGTGACCCAGGTCTTCCTGCACGTGTAAGCGATCACAAATCCGCTGATGACGAGCAGCACTTGCACACCTGCTCGGATCCGAATGAATGTGGCGTCTACGATCCAGTGAATTGAATCCAACCAGGGATACGGCGGGGGTTCGTACCACCAGATGTGGAAAAGTACGATCCCCATGGCCGCCAGCCCCCGCAGTCCATCCACAAAAACAAACCGTTTCGTCGCAAGTGCCGCATCGGCAACGCTCACGGTATCCGGTGCCGCAGCGGGTTCGGATCGGGCGGGACTGGAAGACTTGGTTTCGGATTTATCGGTCACCAGTGACACGTGCGACCTCGCTCCTGCACGACCTCGATCTGACTGGGTTGCTCGCTGTGAGTCCTCAACCAGCATCAGGCCGCTGAGACGAGACAATGACGACGACGTTAAAAAAAAGAAAGCCCGATACCTGTCTCGGGCTTTCCAATTTTCATTGCAAATTCGTCAGGTTAGTCAGCTTGCTTCAGTGAGAAGGTCACAGACTTTGCTCCACGGGCATCGGGGACGGTGTAACCGCCACTTGGTGGGAAATACTTGGCGATGACTTCGAAGGGAGGCAACTTCGAGACATCAATCCCTTCCAGAACATTGTCCGAGTTTTTGAGCATGTTGTAGTAGGTTTTGAACTGCGCTTCGGTCCGCTGAAACGAAATCATGGATGCTTTTGCGGGGAAGTGTTTGGACACCTGCTTGTAATCGGCCGAATCGACCAACGTCGTGCGGCTCGCCTGACCTCGCATCATTCCTTCCAGCAGTGGGGTGTCGTTGGTGACGACCAGTTGCCCCTCTGTGATCGCGATCGAAACAGGTTGATCGCTATTCGGTGGCGAAATTTCGTAAATGATCTCGCCATTGAACTCACGAGATTCGATGTTGGAATCACCCGCCTTGACTGCCGCGGCGAGCGTCTTCTTCATCTTGCCGGCATCCTTCAGACCAAATCCGGCCAGAATCATCGGAGTCGGTGCCCCATCGTCGTCTTCGCTCTCTTTTGTCTCAGACTGCAGGATATGGATCTTGCCGTCGAGATGATCGAGCAGGTCTTTCTTGGGGTGAATCATCGGCCCCTTTTCCGCCACCGAATCAAGGAATCGAGCGGTCGCTCCGCGGCCCTGGAACTGATCAACCAGCGTTTCGATCGATCGGTAAGCCTCATTCACATTCCAGTTTCCAGCCGAATAGGACCCAATGTCGGCCGGGACCCAGTTTGGCGGAACAAGTTGTGCTGCGGGGAACTGGAACAAGCCCAGCAACCCGGTCGGCTTTTCGCCGGTATAGATGTAGGTGGAGGCCACACCGGCTAAGTCGGAATCTTCAAAGTTGACACTCCCGCCCCAGCCCGTCAGCGTATTGACCCCGAACATGGGTAGAAACGCACCCGCCAAACCGGCCTGGGGAAATGTCGCCTGTGCGGCAGTAATACCGGTCTGAATCAGGCCGAACGGGTTCAGATACCACTTGATCAGCGAATCGGCCCGGTCACCGCTGCACTGAGACTGGATGTACTTGTACTCGTTGTTCTGAGCAAGAACTTCCTCGCTGTCCCCTTCCCAGCGTTCCAGCACCGATTTCAGAGCGTCCTTATCATTGCTGAAAACCAGAAACGACTTATCAGCAAAGTACGTGATCGTCTTGAAGGGATTATCTGGCTCGGGGTTCTTCAGGGTATAAACATGAATGTTGACACGCTCAAATTCTTCGGTGGCGTGTTCGGCTTCTTCCTTCTCCAGTGCCTCGTCCATTTTCTTGAGAAGCTTGTCGATGGTCGCCTGCTGGCTGCCGTATTCAAGCAACAGGACAAACCCCAGTTTGCGAGCCGGTGTCTCAAACATTGCGAATGTGACTTCGCCCTGAGGCAACTCGGTCAGATCCTTGATCGATACCCCAACCTCTTTTTCCATCTCGCCTGAAGCTTCATCAATCTTCCGATGAACGTCTTCCAGGAATGGGGCCATCTGAGGGTCGCGAAGCAACTGACCCATCGACGACTTTTCCCATTGCTTTCCGAATTCAGGGACGTCGGCAATCGAGAAGAACAGCAACGTATCTTTGGGAAGCAGCCTTTCGCCCGGAGCAGAATCAATCGCCCGGCAAACTGACGCGAAGGCAATGGCCTGGGCGAAAACTAGCCCTAGTGCGATCGAGCGGAACCATAGTCGATTCATGAAAAGTCCAATCCCTTACAGAGTTTTAATAGCCAAAGTCGCCGTGTGCAGTCATCCTGACAGGCTTACTCTGGACTTTCATCCCACGAAACCCATTCTCGATACAGGCTGTCTCATCTTCGCAAGTTCGTCTGAAGTCAACAACATGCGAAGAGAGAATTTGTGACAGAATTGATGACCCTCGCCAGCGAGAGCCGGTTTCAGACTACTCTGATTCCTTTGGCTCGCCGGCCACCTTGCGATGAGGTGCATCGAGATAGCGAAAGCCCGTGTTGGGATTGTTGCGATCGAATGCAAAGGCTTCATGATTGTCCAGAAACAGTTTTACGTAAGGCGTCGGAATGGCAAAGCCCAGACCTTCAGCAAATAACAGCTTCATATTCGTGACCCCGATGACTTCGCCGCGAGAGTTGAACAGCGGACCTCCACTATTCCCCGGGTTAATCTCTGCAGTCGTCTGGATATAGACCTGACCCCGAAAGTTTCGATTCTTGGTCCCGATGATTCCCTGTGAAACGGACCGTTCCAGCCCGAGAGGATTGCCGATGGCGAAAACCTCTTCTCCTTCCTGCAAATCATCATCTTCCGCAAGAAATGTTGGCTTGAAGGCCAGATCCTTCTGCACCGGGATTTGCAGCAGTGCCAGGTCGAAAAATGGGTTTAAAGCGACAATCCGCACGTCATCAATCCGCCGCCGATTGAACGACCCGTCTTTCTCACGATGAAAGATGGTCGTCGCAATCCGGGTCTCACGTTCAATCACGTGATAGTTCGTGACGCAGAATCCGTTCTCGTTGACGATAAAACCAGAACCAAGCCCCCCCGGCGTCTGGACCAGGACCACCCCTTCTCCAAATTTCTCCGTCAGCTCTTTGATGCTGCGGCGGGGAAGTTGAGCCGTTCGATAGAGCCGGTGCTTATGAACCTGTTCGGGCACGTTGGCCGATTCACCGGCCGCCACCCGCGACTTGATCTGGCTCAGCGGAATCTTGATGACGTCCACCCCGATATCGACGTACAGCGTTTCCGCTTGTTGCTTCAGGACATCCCCTTCCACCTTGTGACCAGTTTTCAACTCGATCACATCAGCTCTCAGAACCGCAACCGAGACGCATAGCGCCAAGGCCATCCCTGTCAGCAAAGGAAACCGCATCGCGGATTTCATAGTAGTCCTTACTCTTGTTGATTCGGTGATGTGTCGATCACGAAGATATTCAAGACGAGTCGTCACCTGTGCTCACAGAAACGTGGTTCGAGTTGATCGACTGAGGGTAACGATTTCAAACCGACTCGCGAACAGTGAAAACGCCTGTTTCGGCGCCGAACCGCCCGACACGCGCTGGATCGCACAGCAGGGGACGCCGACACCGCCTTACCCGTTCCCGTACGACGCATGGCAGTCAGTACAAGACTTATTGACTTTGTCGACTGCCTCCTGAAAACGATCGTAAGCTTCTTCCTGACTGGCAGAGAAGGCCTCCCGCCCGCCGTCGATCAATGTTCTGGCATGCTGCTGGTACTCGTCCTCACCCGTGTAATCGTACCCGGTCGTGGTAATGACTGTTCCCAATGCCGTGAGGAGAGAAGCTTCCCGCCGGATTTGATCGGACAAGCTCTTGAACTTGGCTTCGCTGTTGACGTCCTGCTTCAGGAAGTTCTTGGCCCGCTCAATCCGTTTCATCAAGCGTTTGCGAGAAGCCACCTCACTGAATTCCCGGGCTGACGGAACTTCACCCGCGTCAGGCGGAATCGAACCGTCCAGTACGGACGTCAGCCGCTGAAACGCCGATCGTGTCTTTTCGAAATTTTCTTTACCCAGTCCCGCCGCAGACGTGCTCAGTTGGCCGGCGAACTCGCGCACGAAATGCGCCTTATCCTTCCACGTCACTGATTCGGGGTGACTCTGCATAATTCCCGCAAGGGCGGCCAGTTCCGATCCGTCGATCGCGATTTCCTGAAAGTTGGAGTTGTAACTCCCCTGATTCGACATCGATTTCGTCAGGCTGTTTCGAACGGCTTTCACTTCGCCTTGAAGTTCTTCGATGGGAATCAGTTTTCCCCACTCCAGACTGCCTGACGCCGTGATGGCCGCAGGGGTGCCAGAGTTTGCGGGCGCCGAAGGGGGTGAACCCGTTTTCGGTGCCGGGTCCGACGCACCAGCATCGGACTTGGGAGCAACGGGACTCGAATTGCTCCGAACCAGATCCAGAGGATCGTCGAAGAAGACGTCATACGGGATCTTGTTGACGAACTTCCGCCCCTTCGCGTCAACTCGGACGTTCGCTGACTTCTCCTTCGAGCCACCCTGAGACAGGGCCACCTGTCCGATGACAAGACTCAAAATCGCGGTCAAAGCGATGGCGGAGACTCCACGCGATTGCCACCCCCACGATCCCTGCGGGCTGGCAATGTTTCGAAAACGCCACATGACGGAATCCTCGTCGAAGGCCGGCTCAAGTTCTGCCAGATTCCTGCGAACAAAAGTAAAATTTTCTCTCGTGTAACACGCCGGTATTATGATTACCAGCGTCAACTCCTGCAATCACCGCAGGTGAATCGGCCAACTTCGATGGATACTCGCTTCACCTTGCTGGACTACAACTTGCAGCCTGACAGAATGAACGAACTGAACGATTTTCGAGACAGGAATGGCTGTCGTAGGATGCAAAGAAGTCGGAATTTGAACGCGTTGGCATCGCCTGATGCGGGACGTCGAACAGGCCGCACCTCTTGCGTAGCCCACCTGAACTCACTAATCGTATTTCGCGAGGCATCCTGAATCCTTCAATGAAACTGGCCATTGAAGGAGAGTTGAATACAGAGTGTTGAACTTATTGACTCGTACTGAGAACCGCCGCAGCTCGGTGATCCGCTGAATTTTGAGTAAGGAGTAGAACAATGAATCGTGCGCTGTTGTGTAGCCTTGGAGTCGCGCTCGCCGCGACCGTCGTAAGTGCTGGCGAGAGCCGGTCCGTGCGAGGGGCCTTCCCGTTTTCACTGGCCCCGTCGGTACTGGGACAGTCGGGCGGCATCCCCATGCCTGAACCGCTGACGCCCGTTCCGGACCCTGAGTTCAATCAGACCGTCCCACCGGCCTACGCCCCAAACCGTTCCAGCAACTATACCCCCAGCCCCTACTCGGCACCGGCCACCGGTAACTACCCGATCCCCGGCACCGTTCAGTATGGGACTCCAGCCTCGGTTGTGAGCGAACCTGCCTTCATGCTGGCCGCCCCGAACGCCGAGATCTACCAGAACGTCCGCTACCGCGCAGTCCGGAACATCGCTCCGGGTGCGGTCCCCATGATCGTTCAGGTCCCCGATCCCTGTAACCGAGACGCCTGCTGCAAAACCTGCGTCAACGTCCAGATCTGCGTCCCCCCCTGTGACCCACAGCGCGTGAAGGTTTCCCGCGACGGCAGCCGACTCCGTTATGACTTCGGCAAGTACTCCGTGTCCGTCCGCTCTGTCGGAAAACACGTCGTGGTTCACTACGAAGACTGATTTCACGTGAAGTGCAACTTCCCGGTCCTCTGACAACGGCACGACCGAGTCAGAAAAGGAAGCCACAACCGAAGATCAACTGATGATTCCGTCGAGCCACGTTCCCGCGAACGTGGCTCGACCCTTTTTTACCTGGCATGTTGCGAATCTCGAAGAAGCAAGTTCTCTACAGACCGTGATGACCGGAACCGTGAGCCGTAGCAGCCTGTTGAAAAACGGGGACTGGCTCCGGGCTCACCTGAATTCACCGAAGAACTCGTCTGATTTGAGGTGCCTGCTCCGTTTTTTCCACACTTTACGAATTGTCAAAGAGCGAAACGTCAATCGACTCAATCTCCGGCTCCGTATAAAGCCGAGATAAGAGTCCCCCCCCTTCGGGGGCCCCCTGCACCAACCGATCTTGTGCTTGGTCCGTGCTCCGTCTCAGGGTGCCGACTTCCCAAATCTGTTCCCGATGACCTGAAGGGGATGGTCAGCCACATCTCGAAAAACGTTGGCCAGCCGGGCCAGTCCCCCTCAAAGCACTCAAACCGTTTAACCATAATTACATGGGACTGGCCAGCCGACTGGCCAAGGTTTGGCCAGTTGGCCACCCCGTTCCCCTCGTCACCATGACTCCTCTGCAGGTGACCGTGGCGTTCATACCTGCGGCGTCCCATCGCTTCATCTCGTCCACTCAAAATCCAACGAAATGTCACCACAGTACATCAGCCTTTCCACCCCCCTCTCATTGCCGCCTCAGATTCCGACAGGTGGGTGTTGTTCCCCTGTGCCGTCTTATCACCGTTTTCCTGCGCAAAAAATCCTTTGAACTCATTGACCAAGGTGCGGATCTAAATCCTTCGCGCGCAGACTCCAGACCGCTGGAGCTCTGTCTCGGCGTTGCTCACCCGCTGACAGCGGATCTTCGAGCAGAAGCAGTGTCAGCAACAGACAGCAATCCGGCGAGTCCAAGTATCCAAACCTTTGGAACAAACAACCGATTCATCGCGAAGCCAATCAGCCCACCCCGACCGGAACCAGTCTCCCCGCAACACGTGACCTCTTTCAGAGATGGGCAGCGATCCAGGCAAAACATGAAATCCGGTACAACCGCGGAGTACAGGATCTATGCGGCCTCCCCGTCCCCGGCCTGAACGGCCATCAGATATCAATCCAGGGCAGAGCGCCGCGGCGAAGCCGCAAAGCGCCGCCCTGAGTAGGTGATGAGTAGCGCCTCCTCCGCCCTGTTAAGGGCACAATCACCATTCAAAATGAACGCCACCGAATCCCACGAAACAAGACGTTCGAAATGAAAGACCTTGCCCCAGACACACAGCCCCTGACCCAGGGCGGCGCTTGCGGCTTTGCCGCGACGCTCTGCCCTGGGCTGGCTTGTGGATGCCTTTCAGGCATCAGAATCAAACGCTGAACCGCATCGAGCGCAACAGAGTAGACTGTGCTCCAGCCCCCGTGCTGTGTTCCAGCCCCCATGTCCACATCCGGCCCAAAGGGCCATCCATTCCCATAGCCCAGCCCATCGGGCTGGGATGTGATTCGACGAAACATCACCAGGCCTGAAGGGCCGACCGTTCGAACATATGCCGAACCGCAACCAGATCATATCCGGGGCACAGGCCCATGGGGACACTGCCGTTCTTGGGCGAGTGACACGCATCCATTGCCACTCCTCAAGCCAATGACAACATCCGCAGTTGTCGCAAATTCCAAGAACAGAATTTCATCTGCGAAAATCCGCGAAATCTGCGGACCAAACTCACTCAAAGTCATTCAAATCGGTGAGACCGAGGCGCGGAGGGACCCGAGTATTTCCACGGGCTGAAGGGCTCATTGTGATTGTCACCGCCTTGAAATTAAGGTGCTCCCGTCAGTGCCCTGAAAGTGGATCATCACACTGCTTTCGCGCAATGGGTATGGTCTCTTCTGCGCAGAGACTTGTGCTGCACAGATCTCTCTCAACCTGGCAGAGACGATCGCTGTTCGGCGACGACTGGATTCGAGGAATCTCCTGCGTCAGGAGAAGACTTCGCGAGTTTCGCGGCGAACGTAGTGTCGGTGCTGGCCGATGCGGCTGCGCGTCAGCTCGATCGTCTGCGGACGACCGGCGACATTGTAGAACAGCCTGCCGAACTTTCTGACCAGTGACAACCACGTGTTGGTGTTCAGATCCAGCTTGCCCAGAACCTCTTTGAGCTGAGGCGATGTTCGGCTCCGTTGTTCACGCGGCAGCTGCTTCGCCGTCCAGCGGAGTAACCGCAGGTAATCCTCCTGTGTCATCGGCAAGAAGCCTTTGTCGCTGCAACGGGCTCCTGTACGGTTTGCAACCGGACCTGTCTTCCCTTCCCGCTCTTCCAGCGGTAACCGTGCCAGAAATTGGTCGACTGACGACGGGTGTTCTTTTGGCGTGTCGCCGGGCTTGCTGGCCGAACAGCGGGATTGATTCTTCTCCGCTGTGGAGGCATCGCTCGGTTTGGTGGTCTCTCGTGAGGCCGACCGAGGTTGTTGAGCCTGAAGCCGGCGCTGCACAGAGGTGTAGTCACTGGTCTCCAGTCGATCCGCCATCGCCGCGCGAATCGGGTTCAGGTCAACATAAGCAGCACAGGCGACGAGGGCCGCTTCGTCGAGAAGGCGCACCTCCCGAAATCGGTTCTGCCAGAATCGGCCGATCTCCCGGTCTTCGTGGTTGGCGCGCATCGCCACCGTCTGACACAACAGCCGCATCCACCAGCCAATGTCGGACAACCTCAGGCGAATCAGCTCCCGCTTGCGGGCATCGTTCTGGATGAAATCCAACTCGGCCTGATTCGGCTCCAGCGGGTTCCCGCAGTCATCCTTCCGGATCGGACAGAGGAGCAACCACCGTCGGGCGACTTCCGCATTATCCCAAGTCGCCACCACATCCGGACGAGACCGCAGGATCAGGTGAAAGTGGTTCGAGAGAATCGCAAAGCCCAGCAGATCGATCCCAAAGCAGGCGGCATAGCGTTTCAGTAGATTTTCAATCCACCCCTTCCGGTGGTCATAGTTCTTGCCGGTCAGGGAATCAGTCCCCAAGAGAAAGCACCGCCGGACAACCCGGTTCATCACATGCACGATCGCGACTTCATCGGGCGAGAAAACTTCCGCACGCGCTAACCGAGCCATGTAATCGCCTCCGAATCAAACGCAAAACCCGAGCAATTCACTCCAACGACTTCAAGGCTATCGAGCTTGTGTAGCAATTATCAACAGAATATGCTGTGTCCCTGTGGGTAACCGTTCACGGGGCGGGATTGCTCTTTCCAGGAAGTTGAGAATTTGAGACACCATTCTCATGAATCCGACGCCCGAGATACCTGCTGAGCTTTTAGCCG
Source organism: Schlesneria sphaerica (assembly GCF_044336245.1). NCBI lineage: Bacteria > Pseudomonadati > Planctomycetota > Planctomycetia > Planctomycetales > Planctomycetaceae > Schlesneria > Schlesneria sphaerica. The sequence goes on from NZ_CP172346.1 coordinate 1,141,460, forward strand.
AGATGACGCCCGCAGTGCGAGCGTTTGTTGCGGGACTGCTGTCGACGATTGACGCTCAACAGGCTCAAATTGCGAGAATGCAAGCGGAGATTGATGATCTGAAATCGCAAGTAAATCGACTGTCTCCTCAGAATTCATCGATTCCTCCGTCGACTCAGCATCCGCATGCCAGGCCCACGCCGAAGCCGAGACCAAAGTCGAAGAAAAAGCGGGGTGGTCAATCAGGACACAAGCGTGTTGTTCGCGAGCTTGTTCCGATCGAACGTTGTGAGGAAGTCATTCCGCTGCTTCCCGAAAGCTGCCGACGTTGCGGTGAAGACCTTGACGGAACCGACTCGGAACCAATTCGCCATCAAGTCTGGGAACTGCCGAAGATCGAACCGATGATTTGGGAATACCAGCGACATCGACGGACATGCCGCCGCTGCGGAACGAGCACATGTGCCGCATTGCCTGCGGGTGTGCCAAGCGGCCAGTTTGGTCCAAAGCTGCTCGCATTCACGGGATTGTTGATGGGGCACTTCCGACAGAGTAAACGCCGTGCGGCCCTGTTTCTTTCGGATCTGCTCAACATGCCATGCTGTCCAGCAGCCACCGTGAAAATGCAGAACCGCGTGTCACAGGCTCTCGAACGGCCGTACGAGGACCTGAAGGCGTTGTTGGCGAACGAAAAACAGTTGAACATGGACGAGTCTCCGACGAAACAGGCCAATCAGAAAGCCTGGTTGTGGACGGCGGTCTCTTCGACGTTCGCCGTGTTTGCCATCTTCGCCAGCCGAGCGGCAACGGCGCTGCCAAAACTTCTCGGCGATCAGTTCAAAGGGATCATCAACTGCGACCGGGCAAAGATGTACTAGCAAGCGGAGCGGCTCCAATGGTGCTGGGCTCATTTGAAGCGAGACTTCCAGTCGCTGATCGATCATCACGACCACCAGGTCAAACGTCTCGGCCATGACTTAATGCGACGGGTCGATCACATGTTCCTGATCTGGCACAAGTATCAGTCGGGTTCCATTTCGTGGAAGACCTTTCAAACTCAGGTGCGGCCCCTCCGCAAAAAGGTCAACAGCCTATTGCTTCGCGGAGTCTCCAGCGGGAACAAGCGTTTGGTCGGACCGTGCCGCGAGTTGTCCAATCACCACAAGTGGCTGTGGACCTTTACTGAAGTCGAAGGCATCGAACCGACCAATAACGTCGCGGAGCGCGCACTGCGGCCCGCAGTCATCTACAGAAAGCTCTCGTTCGGAACGCAGAGCGAAAAGGGCAGTCGCTTCATCGAACGAATGCTGACCGTTTCGGAAACCTGCCGCCTGCAGAAACGATCCGTCTATGAGTGGCTCACACAGGCTGTCGAAGCAAGTCTCTCTGGTCAACAAGCACCATCGCTTTTCGACAAACACTGAACACGGCCGTCACAGGCCGTGAACGGTTACCCCTGTGGATCCCCTCCAATCAGCCTCTTGGAAGTATTCGCCATGTGTCGATGGGCGCTTGAAACGATACCAGTCGTGGGCGCCTCAAACGATACCATTTTGAGTGGTTCTGTCTGAAATGGTTCCGTTTGCCCTCTTATTCTTCGGTCTTGGACCCGGTGGGCGCTTTGGTACTTTTTGAACCTTTTTCAGAATTCTCTAATCGATAACTTTTGCCGGTGATTTGCACGATCTCCGCGCGATGAAGGAAGCGGTCAAGAATGGCCGTGGCGCTGGGGACATCACCGATCAACTTGCCCCAATCATCCAAGGGGCGATTGCTCGTCATCATGGTCGAACGAAGTTCGTGGCGGCGCATGATGATCTCGAAGAGGTACTCGCCGGATCGCTTCGGCAACTGCTTCATTCCCATGTCATCAACGATCAACAGATCGGGCTTGAGGTATCGCTGCAGGATCCGTTCGTGGCCCTCCATCGCCTCGTCGTGAAGGAAGTCGCGGACCGTGTCAAAGATCGAGCGGTAGTACACTGTAAAGCCGGATCGGATCGCAGCGACACCAATCGATTGGCAGAGATGGCTCTTCCCTGTCCCAGGAGGTCCGAGCCAGAGTACATCACGTTTGTCTCGAATGAAGTGGCAGGTCGCCAGATCGAAGATTCGGTTCTTTTTGATCGAGGAATTGAAACCAAAATCAAAATCTTCCAACCGCTTCACATCACGAAAACAGGCTGACGTGATTCGGCGTGAGATCTGTCGGCCATCCCGCACGAGTAATTCATCTTGAAGGATCAACTCTAAGAACTCGCGGTGCGTGAGGCCACGACTCGAGGCCTCATGCAATCGAATTTCCAGGGAATCGCCCAATCCCGATAGTCGAAGCTTCTTGAGCATGTTTGTTAAACCATCAGACATCATCTTAGTCTCCGTGAAGGGAACGTTGAATAAAATCGCTGTACTCCGACACCGATCGGATGATCGGATGGTCGCCCACGAACTCCATGGTCTGCTGTTGGGCGGCTGTTTGGTTCTCCAGCAGCCGCTTGATCACGCGATAGTTGAACGCCTGGCTGCGCCAGGCCGTGTCGCACGCTCGATCGATTTGTTCCGTCTGATATTTCTTCGTGAGACTCAACAATCCCTGAAGGACTCGAGCTGCGGGAATACCGCGAGCCTCAATCGTGGCTTCCGCCCAACGCGCTGCGTGAGGCCCTAAAAATCGCACTTTTCGTAGCGTATATTCGAGCCCGCGCTCGATCATGTGAGTCTTCGAAGGATGGATGTGTTCGTTCAATGTGCTGAATCGGCCAGCTGGTTTCGTGCAGTGGACCGTGATGCTTTCCATGCGTTGATTCAGGATCCGAACCGTCTGACTATTCCAGCGGACCCAGACATCGTGACCCAGGTACTCCGGTGGAACCGAGTAATAGGCCCGTTCAATCGCAATGTGACCGTCGCGAGAAACTTTGCGCTGTTCCTCGTGATAAAACGGGAATCGATCTTTCGGAAGCGGTTTTAAACAAGGCTTCTCGGTACTCTCGAAGGCCACTCCGACGTGTTTCTTCGTCGTTCCATGAATCCGCGTATCGGCGACCGTCTTCTCCCAATGATCCAAGTGGCTATTCTGCTGTGCCAGGCTTTCAAAGGTTCTTCCCTTCAAGGCATTCTCTTGCACATAGTCCACGCCGCGTTCGACCTTCCCCTTATGCCGAGGTGTCGCTGGTCGGGTGGGCAGTAGCACGAAGCCGTAGTGTTTGCAGAACTCGTTGATCTTGGGATGCAGTTCCGGATCGTACCAGTCGGCCTTCAGCACGACACATTTGGCGTTATCGAAGACGACGGTTTTCGGAACACCTCCCAGTCTCCAAAACGCATTCTCCAAACTGCGTATGAAGCTCTCGGTGGTCAAACGCGTCACCGCTTCTGTATAGCCCTTTCGCGAATAGCTGAGGACCGCCCGAAAGACATGGGTCTTGCGTAACGTTCCTGTGTGATCAGGGCACGGGCGACCCGCTCCAAAGTCGACCTGAAGCTCCCAGCCCGGATCGACTTCGATTCGCCGAAACGGCAATTCCCGTGACGTTCCCAGACGCTTCACAAAGCGACGGACCGACCAGTATTTTCCTTCAAAGCCGTTTTCTTCCACCAAATCCTGATAGATCCGCTGAGCGTCCAGACCCTGCTCCAGCTTCGACAAAACGACATCACGAAAGGGCTCGCAACGGCTCCGGGAAACGCCCTCTGCAACGTGATTGGCCGGCTCGTCCGACCCGGTGGGCGCCGTGGTATCGTTTGAACCTTCCGACCCGGTGGGCGCTTTGCCGGTGGGCGCTTTGGTATCGTTTGCCCCGATTTCCGACAAATGACGCCGAACAGCGTTTCGAGAAACTTCCAGAGCCAATGCGATTCCACGCTCCGACATCCCGCTCGCGTGTAACTGCTGAATAGATAAGATCTTGTCCATGCCCAGTTGATAAGCCATTGCGTCCCCATGCACTCGTTTTCTGTGAAGAAAATGAGTCACGAGACAACAAAAGCCCCTTTGTCTTCAACTGGTACCTTTTGAAGCGCCCTTCACTGGTATTGTTTGGGCGCCCACTGACACCATGAATCCTGTCTTCATCTATGGTGCAGAGCAAGGTGATGAATATGCATTCCGCATGAGCGTCTATTTACATTTGAGCAATCTTAGTCCACTGCAATATGCTACATTGGTGGTGATCGCATGCGAAATGGTTACTACAGAAGATCTTTTGGAGGCATATGATAGGGTCTCGACCGGCGAAGGAGATGTCTTTAAAAAAAGCAATTGTGCAGTGGATCTGTCTGTGTCAAGCATTACTAAGGATGATGCCATCACTGCTGTGAGAAGCCTAGAGGCAGTTTCAAAACCCCTTTATTGCAATAACGATTCTGGCAGGCAATTTGCATACCGGTAAGGGAGAAAGGAGTCCCTTACATGCGAATTACCCTGTCCATGTGGCCCCAGCGACGGCGGCCGAATACGACAGGGTCCAGGACGGTCCCGAAGCCTTTTCTTGATGATGCCCAGTGGAATTCCATCAAAGATCTGTTTGCAAACCCTCTTCCATCCCCACTGGGAGGCCGACCACGAGTCGAGCCTCGACCCTGTCTGGAAGGAATTTTGTGGGTCCTGAAGAGCGGAGGACGATGGCAAGATTTACCAGAGCGATACCCGTCTCCTGCAACATGCTGGCGAAGGCTCAAGGAGTGGACGGAGAGAGGAATCATGGTCAAAACGTGGGAACGTCTCCTGAAGTCCCTTGATCGACAGAAACAGCTGAACTGGTCGCAGGCAATGGGTGATGGCACCTTTTCGCCTGCAAAAAAGGGGGCGCCGAGGTTGGTAAGACCAAGAAAGGTAAAGGAACGAAACTCATGCTGATGACGGACGGTAACGGCGTCCCCATCTCGGGGTTCACCATTTCTGCACAGGTCGCCGAAGTCAACACGATCGAGACGCTGGTCGACATTCAAGTTGCTGGCCAGAAACCCGAGAGGCTGCTGTACGATAAAGCGGCTGATGCCGATTGGATTCGTGATACGCTCAAACTGAGAGGCATTGAGCAAATCACACCCCACCGAAAAGGCCGGAAGAAGCCGTCTCGACAAGACGGGCGAAGCCTGAAGAGATATGCGAGTCGCTGGAAAGTGGAACGCACGATCAGTTGGCTAGGCTATCAAAGAAGGCTTCTTGTCCGGCATGAATACTACCCACATCTCTTCGAAGGCTTTTTCCACCTCGCCTGCGTAATGATATGCTTGAACCGGTTTTGAAACTGCCTCTAACTGATCGTGGCTTTATTCGCCCAGCAACAGCAGCAGATCTTAGTAAAGTCTATTGGTTTAAATTAATTGATGGAAAGTTAACTACAGCGAGAGTCTCTGAACTCGAATTCGACAGGAATCAGAGCCCGTTCTTGCTTCTTACGGATTTAGGGCAGCTGCATTGGGATCACATAGTTAACCGCATTTACTTACCGTACCTCTGGTCAGATACTCAATCTGGAGTGGACTGTAGATACGCGATCTCAGTGTCTCCCCCTTCTGTTGTTGGGTTCGGGTGTCCGGTTTACGGGCACGATTGTTGGGAGTGCGATCTCTTTAAGGAGAATTCGCGTTGTAGCATTAAAATGGTTTACAACGCAAGCACAGAGTATTGGTGGAGAAACGAATTCATTTCGTATGTGTGCGAGTGTCGTAAGGTAACCGTTGGCAACTCCGAAAGCAGCGATGGCGGTGACTGACTGACAAATCACCGTGCGCGAATATGCTCGGTCAGTAATTGATAAGTGGAATCGCTCCAAGGGTATAATTGGGCTTGGTTTGGAACCAATTATTCGAGGAGGGGTTCCCAATGAAGGAGTTATTCATAGCTCGAGTTGTCATGACAAGCGGCGAATCCTTAAGAACATGCGGAGATGCCGTAACGGACAATTGAAGATCCGTTATCGAATCGTCCTCGATCTTCTGGAGGGCGACAGCGTAGCGAAGAGAACAGGATATGCAGTGTCCCCATCCCCCTTACCCACCACCCGAAGACACGTCTAACATTCGGAACCCCGGCATGGCTGACCGCATCACTAACCGATCGATCTGCTCCGATTCATTTCTCCCGCAGCCGTTTGACAAGCGGACTCGCCTGCCGTAAGCAATGCTCCTGGTGCGATGACCGGTAGTTATTGTCGTGCCTGAGCCACGATCTTCCACGACCGTCGAGGCCATGGGGCTTCTTGTTCTTCCGAGTAGTGTTTAACACAGCCTTACTCAACATCTTTCGAGTGAGTCAGATGATCCGAATTCACCATCTCAATTGCGGCACACTCCTCGTCGCCAACTATCCAACCGTCGTCTGTCACTGCCTGTTACTGGAAGACCCGAACGGACTGGCTCTCGTTGACACGGGCATCGGACTGCTCGACGTTCAAAGTCCGCTCGAACGACTTGGCCAACCGTTGATCGAGATGGCGGGATTTCAGTTCAACGAGCACGACACCGCCGTACGGCGCATTGAGAGATTTGGGTTCTCCCCCAACGATGTGCGTCACATTATCCTGACTCATTGTGACCCGGACCATGCGGGGGGCCTTGCTGATTTTCCGCATGCCACCGTGCATCTCGCGGAGGAAGAGCTGGCGAATGTGCAATCAGGGTCACTCCGGTATGTCCCAACTCAATTCGCACATTCTCCCCGCTGGCAACCAGTCTCGCAGAGTCAACACGACTGGTTGGGACTCTCCGCTCGATCTGTTCCTCTCGGGTTTTCGAGCGAGGTCCTGCTGGTCCCTCTCTTCGGCCACACTGCTGGCCACTGTGGCGTCGCGATCAGGCAGGACAAGCAGTGGATGCTCCATGCGGGTGACGCCTACTACCTGCGGGCAGAACTCACCACCGATGACCACCCCGTCTCTGCACTGGCTGCCGCTCGAGCAGATGATGATCACTCCCGTCGAGTCAGCCTCGGCCATTTACGTCGCCTGAACAACGAACTCTCGGATGTCGTCCAGATCATCGGTTATCACGACCTGACCGAGTTGCCGAACGGGCTGACGCAATAGCTCAGCCTCGATGACACTTCTCGGAAAATGCAGCACTGAGGAAAAAATCCTTCTGCCCCACTTCCAGGGTAGTGCGCCACGTAGCGAGTCGGCACATGACATGAGATCCGAGATCACATATCCTCACCATGAGTCGATGAGATCGAACCCGTCCCGAGGAATCTTCCATGCTGCGTTACCTGGCACTCAGTCTCGTCCTGGTCGGAACACTGCTTGCCGCTGATGAATCGGCCGAGTTCAAACTGGTTGCACCGGACTCATGGGGTGGCGAAACGATTTCCCTCCCGCCAGGCTTCGCTCCTGAAATGACCCTCAAAGGGGAAGAGCACATCCGGTTCGCTCCGGGCATGATGAAGGCCTCCTCGGACACCTTTTTCACCTACGCGTTCGTATTCGAACTCGAGAAGAAGCCGGAACTGAAGGACGACCTGATCAAGGACGAGTTTCTGAAGTATTACCGCGGCCTGTGCACCGCCGTTCTGAACGGCGCACGTCCGGATGTCGATCCGGAAAAGTTCACATTCGACCTCGAGAACGAGGAGCCGGACGCCAACAAGGCCGAGGACGGATCCTTTCCGGCCGGCACGCACGTCTACCAGGGCAAACTCACTTGGGTCGAACCATTCGCCACCCGCGCTCCCCAGACGCTGAACATCGAAATCCAAACCTGGACCAGTGGCAACCGCAACTACCTGTTCGCCTGCGTCTCACCCCAAACCAGAAAAGCCAAAATCTGGAAAGAACTCCACAAAATCCGCGACACATACCTCAAAGGTCACCTTAAAATCGGGCCGTGATCACCCTCGCACTCTCAAACCTCTCAGTTTTGCCTGGGCCAATCGCAGCGCGCTGCATCAATCTTTGCTCGTTGTCAGCCTGACTGACATGGCTGTATCGCGTCAAAAATGTTTAACGCAGTCTGAATCGTCAATTGGGCGACTCCTCAGATTCAGAAGCAACGCGGGTTTCTCGACGAACTTATCATCGAACGGGATAAGGAACCTGACAGTGAGTTTCAGTGAATTTGGCAAACCGTACAAAGAGCCGGTCTTCAGTCGCCACGACGTCGAAACGGCGGATCACACTCAGCCCACGTCCATCGTGCAGCGTCGCTCCACAACTTTTTCAGCCCCGCCGAGAAGTCATGCAATTCAATTCTTTTCTCACAATTCCTACCGAGCCATCGCCCTGGCGTGCATACTTTTCATCCTCTCTGCAGCGTGCCTGTACGGACAGAACCAACCGTTTAAACTCCCTGCTGAACTGCCCGCCGATGACCGAACTTTCATCGTTCAAGAACTGCAGCGTCTTCAAACGAAACTCGCCCGCCTGCAGCAAGGTCTGGCACCTGACTCGCGAAAGAAGGCCCGTGATCGCACCGTCGATGCTGAGCTGTTTCTAAAAGGTGTCTCTCAGGCACTGCGACACGAAACGGAAACAGCTTCCGCTGAAGATGTCTCAACCATCAAGAAGTGGCTTCAACGCGCTGAAGAGCGCATGGATTTCCTGCATTCGAACCAGGAGCCATGGGCGGCAAAAAAGGGACGAGTGCTGCGAGGGTTCGTCTCCGCTATCGACGACTCGGTCCAAACCTATGGCGTCGTTGTTCCAGAGAGCGACGACGGGACGACGCCGATGCGACTGGACGTCGTGTTGCATGGCAGTTCGAAGCCGGTCGGGATGAGTGAAATTCGCCTTCAGGCACATTTTGATGCAGGAGATAGCGAGACTGCGACAGCGTCGACAAACAAATATATCGAAATTTTCCCCCTGGGTCGCGTCGAGAATGGTTACCGGTGGGCCGGAGAAAGTGACGTCTTTGAAGCAATCGAGTCTGCCTGCCAAAACTACCGAATCGACCGGAACCGGATTGTTCTGCGTGGCTTTTCGATGGGGGCCTCGGGGACGTGGCATCTCGGGCTCAAACGCCCGGGTTATTTTGCCGCCATCGCCCCGTACGCGGGCTACGTTGATACATATACCCTTTCCCGAATCGAAGGGATTTCACCGAATTGGGTGAGAGTCGATCCTTTACCTCCGTGGCAGGAGAGAACACTGCATATGCTGGACTCGGTCGACTTCGCCGCCAACATCGGAGTCGTCCCCACAGTCGCGGCAATTGGCGGCCTCGACCCCGGTTTCTTCACTCATGTCAGAATGAACGAAGCGGTCGCTCTCGAAGGGCTCCAGCTCACAAATCTGATCTCGCCATTAACGGGACATGTGCGGGATCCGGTGACGTTCCGTGAACAGATGCGGCAGATTGAAATCGCTGTCAATGCGGGACGTCGAAGTGGCCTCCCTGACCTCCGTTTTGTGACCTGGACGCTGAAGTATTCTCGCTGCCACTGGCTCGAGATTCTTGCGCTGGACGAGCACTATCGCCGTACAGAAGTTCAAGCCACCGCCAGCCCGGATGGTTCTGTCGAAGTGAGCAAACTGCTCAACGTGCGTCGTTTGGCGATTGGCCCCCCGATGCTTCAAGACGCAGCGTCTACGCTGCGGATCGACGGTCAGGATATCGCATTGCCCTTAATCACGTCCGTTGGCCAAAGTCGTAAGCTAATGCTTACCAAGACGGCTGGTCGCTGGAATTGTGATGGCAATCGCGAAGATGTCGTGCTGACCGGGAAGCGTCCTGGTGTTCAGGGGCCCATCGATGACGCCTTCACCACTCCCTTCATTTGCGTGCGAGGGACCGGAAAAAGCTGGAACCCTTCCGTCGCAGCATGGTGTGACGCCAGCTTACGAAGATTTCGTTACGAGTGGGACCGCTACATGCGAGGAGATCTTCCGATTAAGGACGATACCGACATCACGGCAGACGATCTTCGGACGAAGAATCTAATCCTGTTCGGTGATCCAGGCAGCAATTCGCTGCTTCGCCAGGCGCTCCCCTCCCTGCCGCTGACTTGGACCCCGACCCAACTTCAGATCGCCGGACAAACTTACTCGAGCACCGACCATGCACCAGTCTTGATCACTGCCAACCCACTACCCGATGCCGGTGATCGCTATCTGGTCATCAACAGTGGCCATAGCTTCCACGAACGGGAACTCGCCTCACTCAATTACCTGCTCTTCCCTCGACTAGGGGACTGGGGGGTCATGAAGATGACAGCCAATGCGGCGGACTGGAACCCGGGGTCCGGCGATTTTCCTGAAGAACGCCAACAAGCAGGCTTCTTCGACGAAAACTGGCAAAACCCCACAGTACCACAAGATTGACCAGGTAAGTTCGTATGCATGTGTAACGTCATCAGCAACTTTTCACGACTTCGTGAGACTTTTCGACCAGACTCAACGCACAGTGGAAGTCTGTGAGTCATCGCGCATGGCCACTGTCACGAAGTTTGGGAGATGAATTCTTAGTGAGGCGGACTCACGCCGAAAATCATGCTGGAGGTATCGTCCGCAACGCTCGACCCCTCAAATGGTGCGCAGGGCTTGGCACGTGTCACCGCATCGCTCGGCCGTTCGATGATGTCGTTCAGGGCAACTTCGCGCGTCGGCACAGAAGGCGTAGCAACGACTAGAGGCAGTTTCAAAACCCTATTTTTGCAATAACGACTCTGGCAGGCAATTTGCATACCGGTAAGGGAGAAAGGAGTCCCTTACATGCGAATTACCCTGTCCATGTGGCCCCAACGACGGCGGCCGAATACGACAGGGTCCAGGACGGTCCCAAAGCCTTTTCTCGATGATGCCCAGTGGAATTCCATCAAAGATCTGTTTGCGAACCCTCTTCCATCCCCACTGGGAGGCCGACCACGAGTCGAGCCTCGACCCTGTCTGGAGGGAATTCTGTGGGTCCTGAAGAGCGGAGGACGATAGCAAGATTTACCAGAGCGATACCCCTCTCCTGCAACATGCTGGCGAAGGCTCAAGGAGTGGACGGAAAGAGGAATCATGGTCAAAACGTGGGAGCGTCTGCTGAAGTCCCTTGATCGACAGAAACGGCTGAACTGGTCGCAGGCAATGGGTGAATGGCGCCTTTTCGCCTGCAATAAAGAGGGCGCCGAGGTTGGCAAGACCAAGAAGGGCAAAGGAATGAAGCTCATGCTGATGACGGACGGTAACGGCGTCCCCATCTCGGGGTTCACCATTTCTGCACAGGTCGCCGAAGGCAACACGATCGAGACAATGGTCGACATTCAAGTTGCTGGCCAGAGACCGGAAAGGCTGCTGTACGATATGGCTGTTTTGTACGACATGGCTGCCGATGCGGATGGGGTTCGTGACCCCCCCAAACTGCGAGGTATCGAGCAGATCACACCCCACCGAAAAGGCCGGAAGAAGCCGTCTCGACAAGACGGGCGAAGCCTGAGGAGATATGCGAGTCGCTGGAAAGTGGAACGCACGATCAGTTGGCCAGGCTATCAAAGAAGGCTTCTTGTCCGGCAAGAATACTACCCACATCTCTTCGAAGGCTTTTCCACCTCGCCTGCGTAATGATATGTTTGAACCGGTTTTGAAACTGCCTCTAGGCCATCCACCGACATGGTGCGCATTTCAATTGCGGCCGAACATTCTCCAAATGTACACAATACCCATGACAAGCAATGTCAAGGGTCCGCCAGCATATGCGTAGAATGCAGCGGCCAACCAGACAAACACACCTAGTAGCGCAAGGCCCGATGAATCGAGGAATTCGCCAAAAGACTTCGCCCACGGTGGTTGTTGATGCGGTTTCAACTCACTCATCATGACTTGATTCAGAAAAGCATAGATTCCTATTGAGACAACCCACAAGATGAGTACCACGCCAACCCACCGATCTGTGCGCATTATGTTCTACCTTTTATCCAAAAAGTCATCGAATCAAAATTATCTTTGGAGAATGCCCGCGTCAAAACCTCCTTGGCGCAACCATTCAAAAACCGCATTGGACTTGCCCATGAAATGTGGGCGCGAGGAAAAGCGAGTATTCTTTCCCAAGAGGAGTCCAGAGTATGTCGAGAGAACGTCGGAAGCACACGCCGGAGTTTAAGCGTGAGGCATTGAATCTGATCAGCAGTCAACAGTTGTCCGTGGCCGAGGTGTCGCGCCGCCTGGGTATCAGTCAAACGCTGCTCTACAAGTGAAAAGCACAGTTCGCTGCGCAAGGCGAGCAGGCCTTTCCCGGTCAAGGCCAGCAGACGGCCCAGGAAGCCGAACTGGCGCGACTGCGCCGCGAAGTCGAGCTCCTACGGATGGAACGTGACATTTTAAAAAAAGCGACGCAGTTCTTCGCGAACAGAATATGCTGAGTCCCTGTTGTTCTTCATATGGCCGTCAGGGAGGACGCCCTATCCACTACGACTATAGCACAAACTCGTCAACATATTCGAATCGGATTGACAAATGAGCCGTCGAACTTGTGTAATACTGTCATTAGTTGCGCTGATTGTTGGCAGTGCACTAGTTTTACTTTTGGTGTTTGTTGTTGATTCACCAATAAAACGCCAGCTCGTTCATGCACGAATTAAGAAATTGGTCCGAGCAGCCAAAGAAGATCCGTTGAATGCTTGCTACCCCAATGAGCTATTAGTCATAGCCCAAAGCAAGTATAGTTTTGCAGCGACGAATGCTGTGGTGGGTCTGGGGGAAATTGGGAACTCTGCGAGCATTGTGCTAGTCCCACTTGCAGAGCTGCTGAAATCCCCGGATGACTTCGTGTCTCGCGAGGCAGCGAGGGCGCTATCTCGTTTGGGCCCATTGAGTGCTCCAGTTCTCGGAGAGTTGAAGGATGTTGTCAAAAATGGACGTGCGGATGTTGACACGACATGGTTTGCCGCTGAAGCAATCGGAAACATTGGGCCAACTGCGAGAGAAGCTTTACCATTACTGCGAGCGAAAATTGGAAAGTCGAAAATACTCGATCGAATATTGCTGGAATCGATTCGGAAACTTGAATAGGCCTTCCCACCAGAGGGGAAACTGAAACGAAGGGGAATGGAAACAGGGGCGGGTTCAGTAGTTAACGGTCGGGCCTCGACTTTGGCGCGTCGATTGATAGGTGTAAAGACTTTGTCGGGGAGAAGGACAAGGGGGACACTGTGCGCCAGCACAGGAAACGCTCATAGGGACATTGCTTTTTCGGGGGCAAGAACCGAATACTGGATGCTATCCGTCTGAAACGGTCAGGATTACGAGCGTTGGCACGTCAACGGACGCCAGGTGCACTCCAGAAACTGGTCGCGGCCTACGTGTTGTTACGGTTGCAGTTCACGCTCGCCTGCCCCGAGTCACTTGCAGCGCGAGCACTTCGGCGACCGCTAGAAACGATCGCCTCAAATCGAGAACTCTGTGGCACAATACTTCTGCGTCAGGAGAAAACTTCGCGTGTTTCGCGGCGGACGTAGTGTCGGTGCGGGCCGATGCGGGTGCGCGTCAGCTCGATCGTCTGCGGACGACCGGCCACGTTGTAGAACAGCCTGCCGAACTTTCTGACCAGTGACAGCCACGTGTTGGTGTTCAGATCCAGCTTGCCCAGAACTTCTTTGAGTTGAGGTGATGACCGGGACCGTTTATCAAGCGGAAGCTGCTTTGCCGTCCAGCGGAGTAACCGCAGGTAATCGTCCTGTGTCATCGGCAAGAAGCCTTTGTCACTGCAGCGGGCTCCTGTACGGTTTGCAACCGGACCTATCTTGCCATCCCGCTCTTTCAGTGGCAGCGGCGCCAGAAATTGATCGACTGACGACTGGTGCTTTTTTGTCGTGTCGTCAGACTTGCTGGCCGAACTGCGGGATTGATTCTTCTCCGCTGTTGAGGCATCGCTCGGTTTGGTGGTCTCTCGTGAGGCCGACCGAGGTTGTTGAGCCTGAAGCCGGCGCTGCACAGAGGTGTAGTCGCTGGTCTCCAGCCGGTCGGCCATCGCCGCACGAATCGGATTCAAGTCGACGTAGGCGGCGCACGCGACGAGAGCAGCTTCGTCCAGTAACCGCACCGCCCGAAAACGGCTTTGCCAAAATCGGCCGATCTCCTGATCTTCGTGGTTAGCGCGCATCGCTACCGTCTGACACAACAACCGCATCCACCAGCCGATGTCTGACAACCGCAAGCGGATAAGTTCCAGCTTGCGGTCATCGTTCTGAATGAAATCCAACTCGGCCTGATTCGGCTCCAAGGGATTCCCGTGATCATCCTTCCGGATCGGACACAGGAGTAACCATCGTCGAGCAACTTCTTCATCACTCCAGGTCGCCACCACATCCGGCCGAGACCGCAATATCAGATGAAAATGGTTTGAAAGAATCGCAAAGCCCAGTAGATCGATCCCGAAGCAGGCGGCATAGCGTTTCAGTAGATCTTCAATCCACCCCTTCCGGTGGTCATAGTTCTTGCCGGTCAGGGAATCAGTTCCCAATAGAAAGCACCGCCGGACAACCCGGTTCATCACATGCACAACCGCCACCTCGTCAGGCGCAAAGACCTCTGCACGCGCTAACCGAGCCATGTAATCGCCTCCAATTCAATCGCAAAACCCGAGCAATTCACTCCAACGACTTCAAGGCTATCGAGCTTGTGTAGCAATCGTCAACAGAATATGCTGAACAGAATATGCTGTATCCCTGTTGTTCTTGCACCGCCCCCTTCGGCAGCGGGCTTTGCCATGTAACGCTTCTTCTTAGAGTCCAAGAGCGGCACGCCCTGGCTGTTGTGGTAGGATTTCATCGAACACGGAAGCGCCATCGCGTGTCTTCAGTCAACAGGCAATATAGGAATCGTTGGGAATGAACCCCTCAGAACTTAAATCCTACGAATGGTCAGTCGGCCTTGAATTCGATGGGATCGCAGAGTGCATTACGAAAATCGCACCTTCCATTGACCAAGCTGGCGATCATGCGGCTAACCAATTTGCAGAAATGTTCAGTTCGGGATCTTACGAAGACAACATACCGGCATTCGAAGCATCGCGCTTTTCAATGTGGCTGGCGAATAATCGTTTGCCTGACTTGGCTTATCGCGGTTTTTTGGTGGCGATTTGGTCAGCACTCGAACTTGAAATGATCAAATTGGCGAAGACCTTTGCGGAGAAAACAATAAAGGACCAAAAGGCTCTTGAGAACGAACTGAAGGTTTTGAGAGATGTAACCAAAGTCGAAGCTTTCTGGAAAAAAAATAAAGTCGAGATGCCTCAGACATGGAAAGTTCTCGACGAAATCCGCGAAGTGCGAAACATGATCGTCCACTACAATGGCGATATCCGACCGTCAAAGGGCGACCTCGACAAAAACGATCAGAAGCTGAACGATAGAAAAGATCGGGTTCGCAAGTTCATCTGGGATCGCATCAAGACTGGCATTGATAACTTGAGTTGCCCGATGGACGAAATTGATATTTCCCCGGCGTTTTGCAGTGAACTCTGCAACCATTGCAAGACATTTCTGCCAGAGATGGCCGAGCTGGTTTCAAATGAGATTATCGCCCAAACTTAAATTCGCCAGCAGTTGTTAGGGACACGTGAGAACAGTTGAATGGACCCAAGAAAACTATTTTCCGATCAGCGTTTCGTAGGTATTTGCGCGTTCTGCGGGTGTGCAGCGGCGACGTTCGACCACGCTCCGTCTAAAGTCCTACTGGACGAACCATATCCAGACTGCCTCCCTGGGGTCGACGCGTGTTTGTCTTGCAATAGTAGCTTTTCACTGGACGAAGAATACTTGGCTTGTTGCATTGAATGTGTAATCTCCGGCACAACAGAACCGGAGAAGCTTAATAGAGAAAAAATCAAGAAGATCTTGTCACGCAAGCCAGCTCTAGCTACGCAAATCCGCGCAAAGTGCAAAGCAAATCACGAAGGGGCACTAATTTGGGAAGTCGACATTCCACGTGCATCCAATGTCATCATGAAACTCGCACGCGCACATGTAGCCTACGAGAATTGCGATCCAATGTTCGAGGAGCCGGAAATGTTAACACTTCGGCCATTATGTCTGATGTCTGACGACGAATATGCGGACTTTGAATCACCGTCGACGAATCTGTCACGGTGGCCAGAGATTGGAAGTCGAGCATTCATGCGGGCCGTTGGCGATGGTCATGATCGTTTTACCGTGAACGGTTGGGAAGTAATCCAGGAACGACGTTACCGATATCGAGTTGACCTCGATCCTACCATTGCTGTCAGGATGGTCCTCAGTGAGTATTTGGCGTGCACCGTAGCGTGGTGACTTGTCGCGTCACTTCACTTACACCCATGGGACCAGGCTTTCCCCTGAAAAGTGCGGGTCGCCCGCATAGGGACACTGCCAATACTGTTCGGCACGCCATTTGCGCATGGCCAAGATACTGATTGCAAGATGCCAGAGGGGCATTTTTGCCCGTCATTTGGTCAGTTTATCTGCCATGTCAGCGTGCCCGGATGCCAAAAGAGCAAGCTCCCGACTCGGATGACGAACCAGCGCCGAAGATCTCGGCCAAGAATATTCATGGTCTGAAGTACTTTCGGGTGCTGAGGCCCTTCCTGAAGCGTTTACATGCGGTTGGAACCGCACGGGATACAGCGGGAAATCGACAGCTGCACATGGACCAGTATTGCACGCTGGTGCTGCTCTGGTTCTATTCTCCCATCGTCGACTCGCTGCGTGGCCTGCAGCAGGTGTCGCAGCTGAAGAAGATCCAGCAGAGACTCAAGATCCCTCGAACGTCATTGGGCTCCCTCTCCGAATCGGTGAAGCTCTTTGATCCTGAACCGCTCAAAAAGATTGCTCGCGAGTTGGCTGACCAGTTGCCCGACGCACCAGCCCCGGAGCGCTTCCGAGGGCTGGGTAAGACTCTGGTCGCTGTGGATGGTTCAGTGATTCCCACCTTGGCACGGATCGCCCGACTCGCCTGGATCACCAACTGTTCCGAGAAACCAACGTGCGGCTATCGCCTGCATACACATTTTGAAATCCTGCGTGGTCTTCCGAAGCGGATTGAAGCCACCTCAGCCAACCCGAAGGGAGATGCGGACGAACGAAAAGTTTTGGAGCGGACAATCGAACCAGACCACTGCTATGTTATCGATCGTGGTTACATGACGTTCCGACTCTGGAATAAGATCCATAACGCTGGAAGCAGTTATGTCTGTCGAGTCCGTGACAGGCTGGCGTATGAGACAATTGAAGAACGACCGCTCACGCCCGAAGCGACGGCTGCTGGAGTTCAGGCTGACCAAATCATCGAATTGCGACACAAGAAGACACGAACCAACCATACCTTGAGGCTGATCTCCGTCCGCTGCTCCGCTCACACCAGCCGCGGTCGACGCCGGGGACGCAAGTTCTCCAGTACAGCCCCCAGCAGCGATGGAACCCTGAGAATCGCCACGGATCTGCTGGACGTCCCCGCAGAACTGATCGCAGAGATGTATCAGCTTCGCTGGACGATCGAGCTCTTCTTCCGCATGTTCAAGCACCTGCTGGGCTGCCGCCACCTGCTGAGTACCCGACAGCAAGGTGTCGAGATTCAGATTTACTCCGCGCTCATCGCCTGCCTCTTGATTCTGCTTTACACCGGACGCATGCCGACCAAGCGGACGTTTGAGCTGTTGTGCTTTTACCTGATCGGCTGGGTCGACTTCGATGAGATCCAAGGACACATCGATAAGCTTAAGACCGCGTCTTCCTGACGTGAGTCTTTGATAAGAGATCCGTTCCGCGTGAACTACATTCCGCGATGAGAACGGGTGCGCGCCTATATAAACATCCTAATCGACAACCACTAAATACTAGTCTCACGTCGCGCCGAACTCCTTGCTTCGCGGGATTGACCGGGCGTGAACAGCTACAGAAAGAACGAATCCAGGATACAGACGAGCCACATCAATTCTCGTGCCGAACAGTATTGGGACACTGCTTTTTTGGGGCAAGAGCCGAATACTGGATGCTATCAGTCTGAAACGTTCAGGATTACGACCGTTGGCACGTCAACGGACGCCAGGCGCACTCCGCAAATTGATGGCAGCCTACGTGCTGTTACGGTTGCAGTTCACGCTCGCCTGCCCCGAGTCACTTGCAGCGCAAGCACTTCGGCGACCGCTAGAAACGATCGCTTCAAATCGAGAACTCTGTGGCGCATTACTTCTGCGTCAGGAGAAAACTTCGCGTGTTTCGCGGCGAACGTAGTGTCGGTGCTGGCCGATGCGGGTGCGCGTCAGCTCGATCGTCTGCGGACGACCGGCCACATTGTAGAACAGCCTGCCGAACTTTCTGACCAGACACAGCCACGTATTGGTGTTCAGATCCAGCTTGCCCAGAACTTCTTTGAGTCAACAGAATATGCTGTATCCCTGTTGTTCTGCTGCGAGCTTGGGTTGAGCCCGCTGGCCCCAAGATGACGAATCGCCCATTCACTTTGCAGCAGGCGCGATTTCTTGATTTATCAATGCAAAGCTGGGGAATCGCCGATCGAGGTCTTGCCATGGCGCTACCCTCCTGGTTTCGGTTCCAGATTGGAACCGATTGCTGGTTTCGAGCAGCACCGTCGTGCCAGCCCGACAGGTAGCAAGAATCGATTCAGAAATGAAAAAACCCCTTGCTGCAACAGGTGTTACAGCGAAGGGGTCTTCAAGATGCCCAAGACAGGAATCGAACCTGCACGGTATTGCTACCACTAGGCCCTCAACCTAGCGCGTCTGCCAGTTCCGCCACTTGGGCTGGGTTCCTCGTGTTGTGCGAGGAGCGGGGCGACAGTATAGCGAGACTTGGGTTTGTCGCAAGGTTCACACTGTTTTCTTGTGATTTTCAATGACCTGGCAAACTTCTACGATCGGGTCGTTTTTTCCGGCCCCTGAACCGGACGAATTCCCCCTCCCATCGCAGGTGAGCTGGAAAGGGTGACTCAGCGTATTCCCCCACGTCAGCCGCAGGCCGAAGATCCGCAACTGGGGGGTCCAGCAATCGCTGAAAAGTCGCTTTCACAACGGTTGCGAAGGGATCATGCGTTGGCGGTCACCTCTGCAGGGGTCAAATTCAGGACGGTTCTGGGTTCTTGTCGTTTGACCTCCTCTAGACAACCCAGATGAAAAGGTGAGTCAACTCTGAAATCGTTGCCGGGAAAAGATTTGCCTTTCCTCTCGACTACTCGATTCAGAAATCCGGGATAGTACGAATTGTCCTGCCAAAGAGCCCCTGGCAGAGCACGCAATTCGGGTCCGGGGCTGGCAATTCGAGAGCGGTGCGAGGTATTCTTGACGTGTTCGGGTTGGCCGTCTGGGGCTTTCACCGAGAGGGACTCCGAAACGTGAGACGGGTTGGGACAGCGATCTCCGCCCCTCTGTTTCGCGCCTGGTGCAATTGATTCCCGATGTGATCGGCGGCGGAGTCGCTGAAGAAATCAGCAAGAGGCTCGTGCAGTTTGAGGAGGGTCCGCTATGTCGATCAATGCGTTCGTCGTTTTTGCAGTCGTCGCTCTGTCGAATGCAGAATCGGCCGGTCCCTCGGATGCTCTGGCCCCCGCAAATGTCACCGCTCCGGGTCACTCCATGCACGGCGAAGCCTTCGACGAAGGCCCCCGGCGGGCCGCAACGCTACTCGGGACCACCGGTCGGGTGACCTTTCCCATTTCAACGGCTCAGCCGCGCGTGCAGCAGTTCTTCAATCAGGGGATTGGGCAGTTGCACGGATTCTGGTATTTCGAAGCCGAACGCTCGTTCCGGCAGGCGGCGATGCTCGATCCCGATTGTGCGATGACCTATTTCGGGATGGCTTTGTCCAACACCAACAATGCCAGCCGTGCGAAAGGGTTCATCGCCGAGGCCGTCAAACGGAAAGAGAAAGCGACCGATCGCGAACGGCGCTACATCGACGCCCTCGACGCCTGGTACAAGGCTGACGCCGGGGACGAGAAAAAGAAGAAGGACCGTGCCAGGAATTACGTCCACGCGATCGAGGAAATCATCTATCGCTACCCGGATGACCTGGAAGCCAAAGCGATGCTGGGTCAGGCACTGTGGCAGAACAAAGGGGATCTGGAGGCAGCGAGCTTTTTCGCAATTGACGCCGTTCTGAAAGAGGTGCTGGCCGAGAATCCCTATCACCCGGTCCATCACTACCGGGTTCATCTGTGGGACAATGATAAAGCAACCCTGGCGGTGAACTCGGCGGAACGGTGTGGCTTGTCAGCACCGGGGATTGCCCATATGTGGCACATGTCCGGGCACACGTTCAGTGAGCTGAATCGCTATTTCGACGCCGTCTGGCACCAGGAAGCGTCGGCTCGCACCGATCATGCCTACATGATGCGTGACATGATCTTCCCCGACCGGATTCACAACTTCGCCCACAACAATGAGTGGCTCGTCAGAAACCTGCAGTACATCGGCCGGGTGCATGATGCAATCACGCTGTCCCGCAACACCATCGAGCTGCCACAGCATCCGAAATACAACAGTTTTCCCGGCGGCAAGAGTGCTCACTTCGGACGAATGAGACTGTTTCAGATCTATTCCCAGTTCGAACTGTGGGACGCACTGATCGCTGACGCGAAGACACAGAAACTTCCCCCCACCGAAGACGAAACAGAACAGATCAAATATTTCCGTCACCTGGGGCGGGCTTATCTGCGAAAAGATGATGTCGAGAACGGCCGAATCCAATTGGCAATTCTCGAGCGACGCCTGCAGAAACTGCGACATGAAGCAGACACGGCAGCCGATGAAGCGGTCGCGAAGGCTCGCTTCGAAGGGGCCGACGCCAAAGCCATCGAAGCGAAGAAGAAAGAGGCAATGCAACCCACTGCAGAGCGACGGCGCATCCTCGAACGAGCCGTCGACGAGCTGCAGGGACTGATCATGGTCTTACAGGCGAAGTATACCGCTGGTCTGGAACGGCTGACAAAAGCACACGACGTTGACGAAGCCTATCTCGCGGACATCGAGGTCTTGGCCGGAAAAACGGAAGCCGCCTTGAAGCGACTGCGAGACTGGGTCGGAAAGAGCAAGAATCAGGTCCGACCTCTGGCGGCGTTGACTCAATTACTGTGGCGGCAGGGGATGAAAGACGAGGCCCGGCAGACATTTGAATCACTCCGTGCAATTTCCGGAGCGATCGATCTCGACTTGCCTCCCTTCGCTCGCCTACAGCCCATCGCCCACGAGTTCGGGTTTGGTACTGACTGGCGACAGAAGTTACCCGTCGCTCGGAACGCCGCCGAATTGCCCGACCTGACGACACTTGGCCCCTTTACATGGCAACCAAGTGCGGCACCGTCGTGGACTCTGCCCGACGGGGAAGGACAACTCCATTCGCTGGCCGACTTCCGAGGTAAGCCCTTCATCGCCATTTTTTACCTGGGCTATGGCTGCCTGCACTGTGCCGAACAGCTGAAGGCATTCGCTCCCAAGTACAAGGATTTTGAGGCGGCCGGGATTTCGATGATTGCCATCAGTTCAGACAATGTTGTGAACCTGAAGAAATCGCAGGAGCGTTACAAATCCGATGGGGAGATGCCGTTCAAACTTCTCTCCGATGGCTCACTGGAAACCTTCAAGAATTATCATGCCTTTGATGATTTCGAAGAAGCTCCTCTTCACGCCACGGTCTTGATCGATGCGGATGGAAAGATCCGGTGGCACGATGTCGGCCCGGATCCGTTTATGAATGTTGACTTCCTGCTGGCGGAATCGAAGCGGTTGCTTTACCCCACCTACATTCAAATGCCACATGAACCTGAAGCACCACCAGAACCAGGTCCCGCCGATGCGTTGTCACCGCGGAACGTGTTTCCATCGCCCACCCCTTCACAGAAGCCGGAACCAGAACGTCGCGAGGTCGCTGCGGGGGGCTGATGGTGTCGTCGTCTGCTCAAAGTGCTCTTCGGGATATATACCACGTTAATCGATCGTGCTCCTCTACCGCGTTCTCAGTGGAATGGAGGACTTCGCTGGCGAGCAATGCTCACGAAGATGAACGAGTTGTTAATTGGGGTTGTGAGGTTCCCCTTGAGGTGCATCGCAAGTTCACCTCTCCTGACAGCGCGGTACAGCAGGGTTGGAATGTTTGGGCGCGCTCCAGGCGAGTCGGTTGATTTCTGTCGACAACAGTCGCCCAGCGACACCGCGTTTGAAAGAATTCAAACGGCGGAACGACGAGGTTCAAAGTTGGCTGCCCCGTTGAGCGGCGGAGGAACAGGTCCTCTCATTAGGCAGCGAAAACCCTGAGTCACGGAGACAGGCACGGGTATTGACGCTGTCGTGCGAAGGAGAAAGAGCGGGGTCATTCAGAGGCGGGAACCGGTGGGACATCAGTTCCCGCACCGGTAGAAACGAAGTGATCGCGGCCCGTTTTCGACGCCCGCGATCGAGGAGGTGTTCACCAGGACTCTTTTTCGTAGTTGACAGGCGTGACCTGATGCGTTTTCTGGATGGAAATCGTCCCTTCAGGATCTCGCAACATGTCAAATTCTGGATCGAGAAATCGATCAGGCATCGAATACTCGGCGACGTCTTCGCCGAAGAAGACCTGATGAATCGAAGGAATCGATACAGCGACCATCAGGATCACGGCCAGACTCATTACGGTCGCCGGGACCCAACCATTGAAACGATCCCGTCGACGCGATCCTTCCCAGTCAGAGATTTTTGTGACCAGTCCCGGCCACAGACTGGCAGATCGGGATTCGGGAGCACGTGCCTGAGATGAACACGCCTGCAGCACGTCCATACTCGCCTGCAAACTCTTCAAGTGCCGGTCGCAATCCCGACATTGCGTTAAATGACTGGCGACATCGGCATTACTCGCCGCATCAGGCAGGTCCTGACCTACCCAAAGGGAAAGCAGTTCTTTTGCACGCCGACAATCCATTATTCCTTACCCTTTCGTCGTTTCTGCCCCCCGGATTTCGGAGGGGGATCGAATGCACCTGGCAATTCTTTACCGTCAAATTTGTCTTGTTTTTCCGAGCGATTCACCGTCTGAATGCCGCCCTCCACTGGTGGGCGAAGTCCTTCAGCAGCGTTCGCATCTCCACCCTGCCCGTCCCGTCGTTTGACCCACAAGTCGTGAAACAGTGCGCGGGCCTCAGCCAACCTCCAGCGGACAGTCGCTTCCTTACGTTCCAGTATCGTTGCAATTTCCGAAGTGGAAAAGTTTTGCAATTCTCGCAGCATCAGAACGATCCGGTAGTTTTCCGGAATCTGATCCAGGATCGCAGCGACTTCCTGTTCGAGATCCAGCTGCTGCCGCGGATCAGCAACGGCAGGATCGGGATCTCGTTCCGTCCCTCGCTCGGAAAACAGCAACCACCACCCGCGCCGCTTTCGCCGGCGGAGGTAATCTAATGTCTGATTCACACCGATTCGAAACAACCACGGACCGAAGCGCCGAGCGGGGTCGAACTGAGCCAATCGCTGATAGGCCTTCAG
Organism: Schlesneria sphaerica; assembly: GCF_044336245.1. Classification (NCBI taxonomy): domain Bacteria; kingdom Pseudomonadati; phylum Planctomycetota; class Planctomycetia; order Planctomycetales; family Planctomycetaceae; genus Schlesneria; species Schlesneria sphaerica. The sequence goes on from NZ_CP172346.1 coordinate 1,164,800, forward strand.
GAAGGATTCCTGAGCCAGGTCTTCTGCCAGTTCCTGACTTTTGACAAATTGCAAAATGACCCGAATCAGCCTTCTTTCGTAGCGAGTAACCAGTTCACCGAATGCGGACTGACTCCCACGGCGCGCCTCTTCCACCAGCCGCGACTCTTGAGTCGCACTGGCGGCGTCTTCCAGTCCGGAAAGACTGTTGTCCGGTTGCGTCATTGTGTTTCGCAATCAGTCATCCTCCGCTGTGACTACGAACTTGTGACGCAGAGTGTTGGAGAATGATCGAAAAAAGTGACCTGATTTTGATCGGCGTTAATCGATAAAAACAAACTCGTTGAGATTCATGAGGACGCGACAGAGACTGTCCAATCCGTGCGATTCCGTATAGGTGACCAGTTCGTCGAGTTCCGTTGGAGTTGGCGAACGGGAAAGTGCCAGTCGAAACGCCGTCCGGACCTGCCCTGTCAGGTCGTGCTGCTCGCTGGCCACGCGTTGTGCCATATACTTTTCCATCGTCAGCATCAGGCGGTTGTTCCACATGGCAAGTGCCTGAAGGGCGGTGACGGTTTCGTTCCGTTTGTCGACACTCATCGATGGATCGGCGCAATCCAGTGTCGTCATGAAGGGTTGGGGCTGGGAACGAACCAGAAAACGGTAAACCGAACGCCGATGAATCCTGGGATCTTCTGCATCATGAAGCTGATATTCATAGTGAGGCGAATGTTCGGGCTTTTCGACGACAAAGTCCTGAAAGGCAGGTCCCCCCAGATGAGGATTCAGCTTGCCCGAAATGTGCAATACCGCGTCTCGAACCGATTCCGCCTCCAGTCGGCGCCGGTTCATTCGCCAGAGGTAGATGTTGCTGGCATCCACCGCCGCAGGGTTCACCGGTTCCGTAGCGCCGGGGTGCGTAGCAGAGGTCGGCTGAGAGTCCCCTTGATCAAGTCCACTGCTCTGTCGATACGTGGCGCTACACAGGATGAGCCGATGCAATCGCTTGAAACTCTGTCCCCCATCCCGAAATTCGACAGCCAGCCAGTCAAGAAGTTCCGGGTGAGAAGGAAGCTGGCCCATGCGTCCGAAATCATTGGGAGAATCGACGATTCCCCGTCCAAAATGATAGAGCCAAAGGCGATTGACGATTGATCTCCAGGTGAGCGGATTTTCATTCGCTGTAATCCACCGGGCGAACGCCACCCGCCGCTGACCTTCGGAATGATCTTCGGGCAGGACCAATTCTCCCGGTTGATCCTGACGAAGCGGGACGACTCCGGGTACGACTTCTTTCAGGGGTTTACGAACATCACCACGGGCCAGCACGTGGATCGGGCGTGGCTTCCCGCCTGACGGTCCGGTCCCCGTAAACGTCCCGCTTCCCGAATAGACCATCCCCGAATACACCTGATGCGGTGCGGGCAGCGTGGCAAGCTGGGAGGTTGTCTCAGCCACTTCCTGTTGAACGTCCGAGAGTCGCTTCCGCATCAACGAATCAATCTTACTCTTCAGCAATTCTTCCCTGAGTTGAGAGAGTTCTGCCAGAGAACTCTCGTGCGACGGCTCGACACCCACAAAATAGCCATCGACCAGATTGGATTTTTGCCAGCGAGGAGGTGCTTCAATGGAATCGAGTGCCCGCACCGGTTTGCCTTGAGCGAGATTGGCTCCCGTCCCGTCGAAGACACTCAATTCCGCCAGCGCAAAGATGAAGTCATTCTGACGTTCTGCAAGCCGTGTCGCCGTCACCCGGACGAATCGCCCCTGCACTTCGGGGAAGGTCACTCGCAGCGGTGTGACGCCTGGATTCTTCAGGTCATCCTGTGTGTGGTCTCGAACACAGATGACAGACCCGGAAAAAGATTCGTCATCACTGACTTCAATTTTCAGTCGCAGCGGGAAGCCGAATCCCGCACCGATGTTATTGAAGTCATCGTGACAGCCAACGATTCGTACCTCATTGATCGATTCGGATTGCCCGAGATCAACCTGAACCCATTTGGATTGATCCGCAGTCGATTCAATCTGACTGTGATAGCCGAACTGAGCCGCGAGGGGATGTATTGCTGGTTGGCTCGCCGTCGCAATCTGTGCATTAAGCTGCTCCAGTTCATCTCCGCCAAGTTCCTTCACATTCGCTTCCAGCTGACGGAGCTGAGTTCTCGCAGCAATTTGGCGAGCCTGAAGTTCAGTTCGTTTTCCGGCGACATGGGGATCAATGTCGTACGCCCGGTCGGCTCGATCGAGGGCCGCGAAAATCGCCTGCAGGCGATAATAGTCTTCCTGCACGACAGGGTCGAATTTGTGGTTATGACAGCGGGCACACTGCACTGTCAGGCTGAGAAATGTATTGCACGCGTTCGAGACCATATCATCGCGATCGAGCATTCGCGCGATCATGCCGTCGGTTTTGCTTTCCGGGACTTCGGCGTGGCCGATAAAGTCCCACGGTCCGGCGGCGATGAAACCGGTGGCTGTCACAGCATCGGCATCAAACGGGGCCAGGATATCGCCAGCCAGCTGCTCTTGAATGAACTGGGCATACGGCTTATCCGTATTGAATGCACGAATGACGTAGTCGCGATAAGGCCATGCATTGGGTCGGGGTTTGTCTTTGTCGTAGCCATGGGTATCACCGTAGTGCACGACATCCAGCCAGTGCCGAGCCCAGCGTTCGCCGTAGTGCGGAGAAGCCAGCAACCGGTCCACCAGATTTTCGTAGGCGTTCGGATCCGTGTCGGCAACGAATGCATCCACTTCGTCGGGATCAGGAGGCAACCCAGTCAAATCAAAATAAAGGCGTCGCGCCAGTGTACGGCGATCTGCTTCAGGGGAAAGCTGCAGCCCTTTCTGCTGCAGCCGGGCGACGATGAACGCATCAATCGGCGAACTGAAACGGGTCTGCTGGCCCGCGGACGGAATCCCGGGTCGGACGAGCGGCTTCAGCGACCACCAGTCGTACTTGTCAGCCAGTTTTGCCTTGTCCACGCCGTCCGGCCAGGCTGCTCCCTGATCGATCCAGCGTTGGATCAGTTCAATTTCCGCCGGAGAAAGCGGGTCACCTTCCGGAGGCATCCGGTCGGCCTCCGTGCTGCGGATTCGCTCGAGCAACTGGCTGCGGGAACTCTCACCTGGAAGGATGACCGTTCCGGAATCCCCTCCTGCCAGCGCAGTCGATTTCACATCCAGGCGAAGACCGCTCTTAGAGGACTTTTCGCCGTGACAATCAACACATCGTGAAGCAAGGATTGGTTGGATATCGCGAACGAAATCGACTTGTTCGGACTCTGCATCTGCGCCAAATAGTAATGCACCACGAAGCGTGAAGATGAGGATTCCGACGACCAATGCAGGGCGGGCCAAACGAAAGTCGGCAGGCAAACGACAGCGGTTCCGGGTATGCCTGGGTCGGTTCATTCGAGTGTTCTCGCAGTGCCGCAGGCCCGGTTCATGAGCCTTCGATCAATTGACAGTCCAACTAATGAGAGAGACTCAATTCTATCGAAAACAAGGGAATGCGCAAATCCTCACCACGCCGTCAGCCGGCGATTCGCCACTTACGGTTCAGGGTAAAACTGGAGTCTGAATGGAATACAGGCGGGGGGACTTCGATCCAGGCTGTCCACGATGCAACTGTCATCAAATGGGTTCACCCCAATCGGATGAGCAGATCAACGAAGCCCGAAGCCGTCGCCGATTCCCCGTGAGATCCTTCGCCAGATGCGGTTATACGAGCGCGGTACAACCGGGAAACGATATCTCGAACGTCTATGCAAGTTCCGAAGCTTTAGAGCCTTCGTGTGAGCGTTTACCCGATGCACCCTGTCGGAATTCGCAGGCCCAAAATACGATTCCGTCGATGCAACGCTGCGAAGGAACACTGTGAAGGAACTCGACCTTGATCAAAAAGCGATTCATCAGAAATCGGCGTCCAGCACGATGCGATAGCGCGCCTTACCTGCTTTCAGTCTGTCGAACGCTTCATTGATCTGGGCCATCGGGAAATGTTCCGTCTGCGGAGTGATACTATGGCGAGCCGCAAACTCGAGCATATTTTCGATCGCCCCTGGCGAACCTGTAGGGGAGCCAGAAACCTGCTGCTGTCCGAAGATCAACCGGATGGCCGAGACAGGAACCGGTTGCTGGATGGCGCCCACGAAATGCATCCGGCCATTCGGGCCCAACGTTCCGATAAGGCTGTCCCAGTCCAGAGGAACGTTGGTCGTGATGATCAGCAGATCGAGCGTTCCGGCCAATTTCTGGATGCCAGCGGCGTCGCGACTGGAGACCACCTGGTGGGCACCGAATCCGCGGGCCTCGTCGAACTTGCTTTCATTGGATGTGAAAGCCGTCACGTGGCAACCATACGCCTTGGCAAACTTCAGTCCCAGATGCCCCAGCCCGCCAATGCCAACCACGCCGACACGAGAAGTAGGCTTGGCATACATCGCCAAGGGATTGAAGACAGTGATACCACCACAGAGTAAGGGGCCCGCTTCTTTTGAATCGAGCCCTTCCGGCAAGGGAATTGCCCAAGACCAGTGCGACCGGACTCGACTCGCAAAACCGCCATAGTGGCCGATGATCGTTGGCTGAGCTTGTGCACAAAGATGATGTGAACCCGACTTGCATGATCGGCAGTGCTGACAGCTTCCGGCATTCCAGCCGATGCCAACGTGCTGCCCCACTTTCAGTCCTTTGGCCGCCGAACCGACTTCAACGACACGACCGATGACTTCGTGCCCCAGGATCGCCGGATATCGCGACATCCCCCATTCATCATTCAATACGGAGAGGTCAGAATGACAGATTCCACAGTTTTCGACTTGAACTTCAACCTCTTCGGCCCCGAGTGAGCCGATATCGATCTGTTCGCGAACGAACTTCTGCCCTGCTGACTTACCGACCCATGCATTGATGACTGACATTGCATTCTTCCTGTCCGGTGAAATTGAAGTGGCCACGGAACGCAATTCTATTGCGAGAAGAAAGCAGAAAAAAGGACATAGATTTAAAGCTGCATAACAACATACCGACACGCCGCTGCCGAAAGACAAACAAAAGCACGTCTGCCCACCGCTCGCCTAGACGCGAGAGATCATCAAGTAAGCAATAGCCGCGAGGAGGGCTCCGCAGGGGACCGTGCTGACCCAGGCGACAAGGATTTCCACCACCTTGCGCCAGTGGGCCTGTCGAGTCACGACACCGATCCCCAGCAACGACCCAACACTGACATGCGTCGTACTCACCGGCAAGCTGTGGAAACTTGCTGTCGTGACCAGGCCTGCAGTGACCAGCGAGGCAGCGAAGCCCTGACCGGGATTCATAGCCGTCACCTTTTTCCCCAACGTTTCCGCCACCTTGTCCGCGTCGAGCAACCCTCCCAGCGCAATCATGACTGCGACCGCTAGATAGCCCCAGCGCATGTCCAGATGAGGAACGGTCAAAAGCAGTGCGGCCATTTTGGGCGTATCGTTGAGTCCTCGCGCAAAGCTGGCTGCACCGGCGCTGAGATAATGCAGGACGTCCAGGGTTCGCGTCCGATGATCGGGCGCGAGACGGAGGCATTTTAAAATGAGATACGAAACTCCCCCCAGCGATGCTGCGACAGCAGGACTGAAAAAAAGTGGAAACAAAAAGTTCTTTCCGAGGGCCTCGAAATGGACTTCCGTGCCGTTTCCCGCCAGTCCCGCTCCCATGAGTGCTCCGACCAGTGCATGCGTCGTGGAGACGGGGAAACCCAGTCGCGTCGCGAAGAAGCTGGTGAGTGCCGCTCCGATAGCGACGGCGGCAAGAAACTCGGGCGACTCGATTAACGTGTCCGGAACGATGCCCCGGCCGCTGAATTTTTTGAGCAAGCCTTCCGCAATAAAGGCGGCTGCGATGGACCCGGCAAATGTCGTTGCCGTTCCCCACCACAGCGCGGTGCGTAAGGTCGTTGTACCGCTACCGTACAACGACGCAACGCCCTTGAAATTGGCATTCGCCCCGTTTGTAAAAGCGACGAAACCAACGGCCAGTACAAGAATCAGAATAAGCACGACAGGAACCTCAACGAACCGGATTGGGTTTAGTCTCGGCTTCCAAGTGCTTCAGCGAGGAATACTCCTTCCACGATCCCTCATAAAGCCGGACACGGGGGTACTTCGCAACGTGCTTCAGATAGAACCGCAACAGACTTCCCTCACGCGAGGTTCCACAATAGACAATGACGTCCTTGTCAGGGGTGACTCCTGCAGCTTCGAGGTTCGATTTCACCTTCTCGAACGGCAGAAATTGATGAGTGTTGTCGGAATCCATCAGACGAGCCCAGTGGAAACTGACGGCACCGGGAATATGTCCTTTTCGCAACCACACGTCGTCATCGCCGAGGTACTCGTTGGGTGGTCGTGCGTCGACGAGAATCGTTCCAGGCTGATTGTTCAATCGCAAGATTTCCTCAACAGTCACGCCAATTTCGGGGGCTCCCTTCTCAGGAAGAATACCTGACGGGTTGCCGAAATATTCCTGCGTGACTGGCAGTTTCGCCTGCTGCCAGGCGGGAAGACCGCCGTCCACAATCCGAATGTCTTTCACACCAAATTTCTCGAGGACGTACGCGACCATGCTTGCGCTCAGAATTTCATCGTTTGGCAGCTTGTCCCCGGTCGCGTAAATCAGATGAGTACGATCACGATTAACCCCTGCCCTGACGAGCAATGCCTTCGTGAGATCATCCGGCAGATACTGGACCGGAACTCCCTTGTCAGTGCCCCGCAGCGTGTCAAAGTTCAAATGGTGAGCTGTCGGGAGATGACCGCGAAAGTAGTCCTTATACCCCCCTCGCGTATCGATCACGAGCGGCCTCTTCGAGGCTTCGGTCGACTCAATCAACCTCAATGCTTCCTGAGGCGAGATGATTCCGATTTCGGCGTTGGCCAGTGTGGAAGTCAGCAGGACGGCCAACAGACTCAGAGCAATTTTCATAAGCGTCATCACTGTGAAAGGAAGCCAATTTTCACGAAACCTGTCCAGCACGGTGCACTGACGGGTGACCGGATTCCCCCTCTTCGGTAGTGACAATGAAAGTGCCACCTGCATGACTGAGGATCTCATCGCACACGAAGCGGAACCGACATCGCCGATGGCCTTGAGTGCCGACGTGGGGCTGGGAAGGGGACTATAACAAGGTGAAGCAAGTTGACGCCAATCTACACGGGTCAGGCTCGCCGACCGGGTGATCACCTGTTCCACTTGTCCACGCGGAGGTTGTCGCAAGTCGCACGCGTATTCTGCGGTATGTCAGTATGGTAATGTTTCACCGCCAATTCTCGAATCAGAACAAGACTCGCTATTAGCGCAAAGTGCTTATTGGAAATCCTTATGCCCCATGTTGATGCTCGACCGCATCGCTTCCGCCTCAGACAGATTGCATATCGGATAATGCATGAAAGAGGGTTGGTGCCCGAATTTCCTCCGCGCGTCCTCGACGAAGTGAAATCGATACCGGGGCCCGCCGGGGTCGAGACCGAGTCGACTCGCGATCTGCGTCATCTCACCTGGTGTTCGATCGACAACGACGACTCGCGCGACCTCGACCAACTGACGTTTGCGAAACAAACTCCTGAGGGTGGAGTTCAGGTACTGGTCGCTATTGCCAACGTCGATGCGCTCGTCAAAGCAGGATCTCCACTTGACGAGCACGCCCAGGCGAATACGACATCTGTCTATGCCGTCGGTCATATATTCCCCATGTTGCCCGAGCGGCTATCGACCGACTTGACGTCACTCAACCTGCACGAAGACCGGCAGGCTATTGTGGTCGAGATGGATTTTGATTCCGATGGCCGACTGTGCAACTCGGACATCTATCGGGCCACGGTTCGAAATCACGCGAAGCTCGCGTATGACAGCGTTGCCGCATGGCTGGACGGAAGCGGGCCACTTCCCGTTCCCGTCCAGGCTGTCCCCGGGCTTGATGAGAACATTCGACTTCAGGACCAGATGGCACAGCAACTGAAGGCCGTCCGGCAGGCGTACGGGGCTCTCGACCTCGAAACGATCCAGACGCGGCCCGTATTCGAGGGAGATACGTTAAAAGATCTGGTGCTCGATCGCCGCAATCGTGCGAAGGATCTCATCTCTAACTTCATGATCGCTGCCAATGGTGTCGTGGCCCGATTCCTGAAGGCACACCAGTTTCCGTCCCTTCGTCGAGTTGTCAGCAAGCCGAAGCGATGGAACAGGATTGTCGATCTTGCCGCGGAGGCAGGTCATCTCCTCCCCCGGGATCCCAGTTCCACAGCGCTGGAAGATTTCCTCGTCTGGGCGCAAGCCACTGATCCGACCACATTTCCCGACTTATCACTCAGTGTAATTAAGCTCCTGGGACCGGGTGAGTATGCTGCCCAACTCGTCGATGGCCACATTCCCGGTCACTTCGGACTGGCGGTCGGTGACTACGCGCACTCGACCGCTCCGAATCGACGATACCCGGATGTGATCACGCAGCGACTGTTGAAGGCGGCACTCGATCAGCGTCCGGTTCCCTATAGCGATGAAGAACTGAAACAATTGGCCGAACGCTGTACCGAGGCAGAAGACGCAGCCAAAAAGGTTGAACGACAAGTCCGTAAATCCGCAGCGGCACTCCTGCTGGAATCACGGATTGGCTCTGTCTTTGACGCGATCGTCACTGGCGCAAATCAGAAGGAAACCTGGGTCAGAATCCTGCACCCTCCGATCGAGGGCCGACTGATCACAGGTCAGGAAGGAATGGATGTCGGTCGCAGACTGCGAGTCCAACTGGTTCGGACCGATGTCGAACTTGGATTCATCGATTTTAAAAGACAACGATGAAGGAATGAGAGCAGCGAATGCTCCCACCAGGCCGGCCACGTCAACCAGGGTCATTGACGTGGTCGATGAGAAGCAGTCTTGTCCGATTGAGCAATCGTCAGTGCGAATCGACCGCATAAAATCGCCTGCGACTGCGAATTTCATTTTCAAATTTCTCAGGATCGATGACTGAAAAAGTCCACACGGTTGCGTTACCATTCGTCGATCCTGATGCAACAGGCATCGAATCATCCACCGAAACCTGAAGAGTACTGAGTATGAAGAACGAGCGATCGCGTCTGATGGTGGCCATTGTGGCCTTACTGATGAGTTCCTCAGTCAGTTGGGCGGACGTCCAGCTTCCGGAAATTATCAGTAACAACATGGTGTTGCAGAAGGATATCCCTCTGCCGATCTGGGGTTGGGCTGCTGCGAACGAAGAAGTGACCGTGACCTTGGGCGACGCCAGTCAGTCGACCAAAGCAGACGCCTCGGGGAAATGGAAGGTGGTGCTGCCTGCGATCAAGACAGCCGGCGGTCCTTTCGAAATGACCGTCAAAGGCAAGAATGAGATCAAGGTCACCAACATCCTGATCGGTGAAGTCTGGGCCGGATCGGGCCAGTCCAACATGCAATGGCCTGTCAGTGCGTCGCTCAATGGCGTCCAGGAAATCGCCAATGCGAAGTTTCCCAAGATCCGCCTGTTCATCGTTCCGCTTGTTCCTGCTGGAACACCTTCTGAGCATGTGAACGCTCGCTGGGTCGAATGTTCTCCCGAAACCGTCGCTGGCTCGTCCGCAGTGCTCTACTTCTTCGGTCGCGAGATTCATCAGAAGCTCGACGTACCTGTCGGTCTTATTACGACCGCCTGGGGTGGGACGCGAATTCAGCCATGGATTCCTCCTGTCGGATACACCGCGATCCCTGAGCTGGCCGCTGAGAAAAACGACATGGTGAACATGGTCAATGCCTACGCCGACCAGCTCGCTAACTTCTCCAACTCAATCAAGGCCTATACCAAGCAGATTTCTGAAGCCAAGCCCGGTGAGGCGGTTCCACCAGTCCAACAAGGCCCTCCAGGACATCCCCTGAACAGCAACTACCAGTACACCGGTCTCTACAACGGAATGATCCACGCTCTCGCTCCCTTCGGGATTCGTGGATTCCTCTGGTACCAAGGTGAATCCAACAATGGCCAGGGAATGCAGTACTATCACTTGAAGCGAGCCTTGATCGAAGGCTGGCGCTCGGTCTGGAATCAGGAGGGTAACCGCGATTTCCCGTTCCTGTTCGCACAGCTTGCCCCGTTTAAATACGACGGCGATCCAACCCGTCTGGCCGGAATCTGGGAAGCTCAAACGGCAACTTTGGCCGTAAAGAACACTGGCATGGCGGTTCTGACCGACATCACAACTCTGAACGACATTCATCCGCCCAACAAGCAGGAAGTCGGCCGGAGACTGTCGCTGTGGGCTCTTGCCAACACCTATGGTCAGCAGAACCTTGAGTTCTCGGGACCACTCTACAAGTCGGTGAAGATTGACGGCAACAAAGCGATCGTGACCTTCGCGCACGCAGCAGGTTTGAAGTCCCAGGACGGGAAAGAACTTTCCTGGTGGTCGATCGCTGGCGACGACAAGAAGTTTGTCAAAGCAACTGCGAAGATCGAAGGTGAAACGGTCGTGGTGAGCGCTGATGGAGTGACCACACCAGTCGCGGTTCGATTTGGCTGGCACCAACTTGCGGAACCCAATCTGGCCAACGGAGCCGGTCTCCCCGCCTCTCCATTCCGCACGGATACATGGATCGATGCACAGAACTGGAATCCCTGATCGGATTTCGATCTGATCGACCGCCAAGTGGCGGTGTTTCAGCAGCCTGATTCAGCATCACCGCATGAACCTTCAAAAGTTCATGCGGTGTTTTTTTAAGTGTTCAAACCTTTTCCTGTCGCCAACGTGCCACCTGAAGTCACCCCCGAGAAAGTCCCGCGGCTTCCAGATTGTGCATCCAGCGCTGCACCTGCAGCCCGTCCTCAAAAGTGGCTCCTGCAGGAACGGCTTCTCTGCCGCCGGCAACCCGACAGAAACAGCGCAGTTCTTCTGCCATCATCCCCGTCGGACCTGTGGTATCAGTTCGGATCTCCAGAGCCATCGGCCAGTGTGCCCGATCGTCCCAGACTTCAATGGGACGGGGATTGGGGGAAATCCGCGCCACCCAGCCGCTGCCAAAGACTTCCAATCGATCAAACCCTCGCGGCGCCATACCACCGGGGGTGAGATACGATGCGACCATGGATGCCAGAGTGCCACTCGGCCACTGCAATTGAGCCAATGCCAGATCAATGGCACCTTCGGGAGTTCGGTGAAACTGGCACGTAAACCGTGACGGCTCCTCGGAATTCATCAGTACCTGAGCCGAGTACAAGTCATGGATCATGGCTGCGACCAGAGGGTTCTCGCCCGGAAAATCTTTCACGATCGAGGCGGGCCGATGACGGACGCTATCAATATAGGCCGGCTTCCCCCGCTGATGGACTTCATCACGCAGCTGCCGAAATTCGCTGTTGAAGAGCAGAATGTGCCCCAGCATTAAATTGGCAGAATTGGGCTTAACGTAAGGAATCAGGCTTTCCGCCTCTGACAGATCTGATGAAATCGGCTTTTCCAGCAGAACAGTTCGCCCCGCTTGTAAAAGTCGCTTCGTGACTGAAACATGTTCGCTCGTGGAACACGCGACAACCCACGCCTCCGCCCCCGATTCGGCGATGGCGCGATCCAGATCAAGCCATCCTGGTACCTGGGGCAACTCGCCGCGAAGCTGATCGAGACGCTCCTGCCGACGGGCCACGACAGCGACCAGTTCTGCTTCGGCTAATCCGGACAGCGTCAGTGCGTGGAGTCGACCAAAACGACCAAGCCCCACGACACCCACTTTAACGCGTGTAAAATCACTACCAACTGCCATGCCGTGAACTCCTGGACCGGTGACACAAGGTGCGGCCTCAGAATACCATAAACGGCTGAGCCACATATTCACGTGTCGATCGCAGGATGCAGTGAATTGTCCGTGATTCCAACGATGCCCCTTTGATTAATACCAGCAGGCATGCAGGACTGGAAAGAGCACGAGCGGAAAGCCTGCGGCAGCAAGTCAAAATCCGCTCGGCCCTCTCTCAGATATCCCGGCGAGATACATCAGGTCGAAGCGGGCGCCTGAGGTGCCTGTGCGAAGGCCTCGAACATTCCGGCACGAACTTGTTCCGGGGTGAGATCCTGCTGATGCGTTGCCAGTGACCATTTGTGCCCGAATGGATCGACGATCACACCATAACGGTCGCCCCAGAACATGTTCTCTGGGTGCATGAGGACTGTTGCCCCCGCTTTTTCCGCTTGGGCAATCGCCACGTCACAGTCGGGAACGTAGCGATGCAGCGTGACGGGAGTTCCTTTCAGTGACAGAGGGGATTCTGACTTCCCATTACAGTATTCCGGGAAGTCATCCGCCAGGAATACGACGCTTCCGCCGATTTCCAGTTCTGCGTGCATCAGGCGACCATCCGGAGAGGACATGCGGCTGAGTTCTTTCGCGTCGAACGCTTTCTTGTAGAACTCGATTGCCTCGGCAGCGCCGGCACACACGATGTGCGGAATCAGACTTGCACGACCTTTTGGGATTGGCTGGACACTACTGCTCATGTTCTTTTCCTCGACTGAAATGAAAGACGTTTCCAGGTTCAACCGGGATCGTTGAGACGCATCGGATCGCGGCCAGATTGAAGGCGAGCCAAGCGAAATTCCCCGCTTCCAGTCATCCCTCAGGCCATCGATCTCATCGTCCCGCACAGTGGAGGACTGGGTAACGTCCGTCCCGAGTGCATGGGATCCCTGCTCATTTAGTCGAAGAAAAACGTCAGAATCGACGGACGATTCAGAAATATTTTCTGCTTCGTCAAGCGATGCTTTTACCGTCGATCGCGCCCCTTGCTTGGGCAGACGATAACGATAGCGGGTGCTCATGACAGCGAACTCACAGGGATGCGACTGCGACAAACGCGACTTGCACCAGAGCAGTTCGCGTTTGGGACGCTCTCACAGGAAGTCAAACGCAATGAAAAAAGCCCATGTGCAGATGATCCGGATTCCTCCGGAATAACCTGCACATGGGCTTGTCTGCTGTTCGTCAAATTCGGGTCGGGCAACGAATCCTGCACGGATAGTGTGTCCAACCGCAAATCGTCAGACTATTCGGACCAGTTATTGATGTCGTCGCCCGAGCCGTCTTCGTTTTGCTTGTTCGGTCCCGACGACCAGATTGCGGGTTTGTCCACCGAGGACTTGCTGTTCGGGTACTGGTAATTGAGAGCTTGATTCCAGGCATCACGGGGGATTTTTTCAGCGAATGGGGCGAGCGGCTTACCATCCGCGCTCTGACCAGGAGAAAGCATTGCATTGACGTCAGGTGGGAAATCTCCGTCGTGGGCAATGGCATATTGCTTTGCGATCTGCTCAAACCCGGAAATGTTCACTTTTGTCTGCCGAATCATCGCGACCTTCTGCTGACCGATCAGGTTCGGGATGACCATGGCTGCGATGACACCGAGGATCGCCAGCACGAGCAGCACTTCCGTCAGCGTGAATCCGGCGCGAAGAGACGAATTATGAATGTGTGAGCGTCGTTTCATAGTAACTTTTATCCGAAAATCAGGTGCGTCCCAATCCGATGGTTGCAGACGACAGTATGGGGAAACTGCCCGGCCGCACGAACATTCGCCCGTACGCCTCATCCGTTGAGTGTGTCTCTTGCTGCGTAATCATGCAATGCGAAGGGGCGCTCGTTCAGATCGATTTCAGGTACCCTGCCCTGCCTCCAGAACGAGAGCAACGTTTCTCTGTCCATGCATGAGTTCGGCACAACCGGGTGCCTGCCCAACTCGGCGGCACCCGGCCTACGCGACTCGATCCGAATCGCTCCCCCCACCGTTTTAGTGACCAGATTCGATTGAACCTGAGCACAAGATTATTCCGGCGGTGGAGAACAAGCTGTTACTTGGCGTTCTTCTTCGCCGCCTCCCAGTCCCCTGCAACCACCGTGAGAATCGACTTCGGATCGATATGCTTCTTTAGTGTCTCAAGGACTGTTTCTGGTGTCAGTTCGCTGATGCGCGACTCAAGAGTCTTGTAGTACTCCATGGTTCGGTCGGCAAGGAGAGTCGACTCGAGAATCTGAGCCAGTCTGGCGTCCTCTGTCCGCATCACTTCCTGACTCTGAAGGAAACCACGCCGGGCATCATCCAGTTCTTTCTGAGTAACCCCTTCTTTCAGAAGTCGCTCCAGTTCTTCGTGAATCCCCGACACGATCTTTTCAAGATTCGCAGGATTATAGATCGCGTACATCGTGATGGTCGCTCGCGTATCGAGAGAGCTCGCCGCAAGCGACGATCCCACGCCATAGGAGAGACCTTCCTTCTGCCGAATCCGATCACCCAACCGAGAAGACAAAGCACCTGCACCGAAGACGTAGTTGCCAATCAGCAGGGCGGGATAGTCCGGGTTGTCATCTCGCAGGGGCAGCACTCCTCCCGCGAAGTAAAAGGCGTTCGCCTTATCGGGAGTCAGGATCTTGATGACCTCGGCCTTGACTTCGACATCGCTGGTGCGAGCGATTCGCTCATAAGGTTGCTTCGCCTTCCACCCCTTCAGCATCCCCGTCAAAGCTTTCATGGTTTCTTCTTCATCGAAGTCACCAACCACAACCAATTGCCCGGCATGCGAACCGAGGAAATCGGAGTACAGCTTCTTGACGGCGGGGATATCGACTTCGTCTGTCAGAGCGATTTCTTCTTCGCCTGTCGGATAGTAGCGCACATCGCCGACGGGGTACGGATTCAGGGCACGTCTCACTCCCTTCAGTGCCAGGTCCTGTGGATTGGTCAGTCCCTGTTCAAGATCGGCCCGATGCCCTTGCTTGAGGATATCGAGTTCAGCGGCGGGAAAGACCGGTTCTCGCAGAACTTGTCGCAGCAGTTCAATCACCGCAGGAAGATTATTGCGTTTGGTTTGAATCACAAACGTCGCATCGCCTGCCGAGCCGGAAGAGCCAAGTGAGGCCAGATTCTTATCCAGCTGATCCTGCAACTGTTGCCGTGTCAGTTGCTTCGTTCCCTTTGTCATCATCGACGGCAGGAACTCGGCGACTTTCCCCAGCCCGAACAGCGACCGTTCATCGCCATATCGAAGGTTCAACCGCAGGAAGACGGTATTACCGCGTGTCTTCTTGGGGAGAAGTGCGACCTTGATTCCATCGATCGAAGTCCGTTTCGTACGAGCCTCGATCTTGGCGGGATCCACATCAAACGCTTCTCCGGCAGACGTATCAGACCGCCCCTGGTAATCACCAATCATCTCTGCCAGATTTGGCGAAGACGGAATCACGGTCCGCTCGGCCTCTTTCGTCGGGTAGTAGATCCCAACAGTTCGGTTGTTGGGCTGGAGGTAGGCGCGGGCAACAGTGTTGACATCCTTTACCGTAACCTGTTCCAGACGGTCGCGGTAGATGAAGTAAAGTCTCCAGTCCCCTTGTGCAGCCCACTCGCTCAGGTGAATGGCCAACTGCTGAGAGTCTGACGCCTCTTGCTCACGCTGTTTCATCAATCGCTGCTTGGCGCGTTCGACTTCTTCTTCTTTGACCCCTTGATCAATGACCGACTGAAGCGTGTCCAACAGTCCGTCGAGCACCGATTCAGGGGTATTGCCACTGGCCACTTCCGCCATAAATCGCAAGACACCGGGATCGTGTAGAGCGTACGCGGCGCCGGAGACACTGGCTGCTTTCTTCTGTTCGACAAGGGCTTTGTACAGCCGACCCGACGGAGTCATCGTCAGGACCGATTCCAGAACATCGATCGCAGCGAAATCGGGATGTCCACCTGACGGGATGTGATAGACAGCTCCCACGACGCTGACGTCACCCACGCGACGAAGCGTGACCGTCCGCTCGCCATCCTGGGGTGGCTCTTCCGTGTACGTCTGATCGAGTTTCCGTTCAGGCTTCGGAATGGCCCCGAAGTATTTCCCCACGTATTCCAGCGCCTGAGCCTCTTCGAACCTTCCCGCGATGATCAAGATCGCGTTATCTGGCTGATAGTATTTCTGATAGAACGCGCGAAGATTTTCGACGGGAACACGCTCAATGTCTGCACGATTACCGATCGTCGCCTGACCGTAGTTATGCCAGTTGAACGCGGCACTCATGATCCGCTGACCCAGAATGCTGTGGGGGTTATTTTCTCCCCGCTCAAACTCATTCCGGACGACCGTCATTTCCGAGGTCAGATCTTCGCCCTTGACATGACTGTTGATCATTCGATCCGCTTCGAGGCGAATCGCGAACTCGAGGTTGTCATCGTTGGCAGGAAGAGTTTCGTAATAGTTCGTGCGATCAAGCCACGTTGTACCGTTGAACTGGGCTCCGCGAGCCTGGAGCGCCTTGGGGACACTCGGATGATCCGGAGTTCCCTTGAACAGCATATGTTCCAGCAGATGTGCCATTCCTGCCTCGCCATATCCTTCATGGCGAGATCCCACAAAAACGGTGAGATTGACAGTGACTGTCGGCTTCGATGGGTCGGGAAATAAAAGGACTTTCAGACCGTTCTCAAGTCGGTATTCACTGATGCCTTCAATCGTGGTGATCTTCATAACTTTGGACGCTT
Organism: Schlesneria sphaerica; assembly: GCF_044336245.1. NCBI lineage: Bacteria > Pseudomonadati > Planctomycetota > Planctomycetia > Planctomycetales > Planctomycetaceae > Schlesneria > Schlesneria sphaerica. The sequence continues at coordinate 1,181,313 of NZ_CP172346.1, forward strand.
CTGCTCCGTGAAGTGTGAAACAAAGCAATGTGGGCAGTACAGCCAGCATTCCTGCAACAAGACGCTTTAACATCGATACGTTCTCCTCCTGATACCGCTTCACAGATGACTCGATGATGACTCTGGCTCATCCACCCGCACTCGTTCGGCAAAGCCGAATTCTCTACTCCATTAATCAATACGGATTATCCATATGGAGTTACCCAGTGCGAATTTCAAGGTCACGGTCGATTGACCCGAACTTCGCGAGGGAAGAGATGTGAAGGGGTGAGAGGCTTAATCCGCCTTGCAACTCTCAGAACAAGAACTGTTGCCAGCTTGATCAAAATCGCCGCAAAATTTCGACGGCTCTGGCGAAGCAGAGTTGTCCAATCATGACGACCAGCGAACAACTCCGTCAAGCCGGGGGGCGAAATCACAGCCAGATAAGCCGTTGACTACAGCGTTTTCAAATACTCGACCAACGCGGTGACTTCCTCGTCATTGAGTGCTTCACCGACGACATCCTCAGGTCGATGGTACTGTTTCAGGACCTGTTCGAGTGATCTCGCCTTTCCGGTATGCAAGAAGCGCCGGCGAGCTGATACCCCGCGCAGTGACGGCGGGTTGTAGAGCTTATTCGCATCCTTGGGGTCGATAACCGCACCGTCAAAGGTCTCATGTGTCGTAAAGTTGTTTCCCGAATGGCACTGTACGCAGCCCGCCCGGCCTTCAAACAGCTGGCGTCCCAAGGTGATGGCAGGTGAATCGTGATTGGCCCGGGGATTTTCCGGGTGACTCACACTGCTGAGGTATGCAGCCAGCCCTGCCACGTCTTCGTCAGCAATTTCCCGCTCGGTACTCATGCTTTCAATCAGGGAACGGCGCATCGCGTCTTTCAGATCTGTCTGCCAGCCGTGCCAGGTCCAAGGCCCAGTCTCTGCCACCCCCCGTAACGTGGGGATCAGCTTGGGGGTGCCATAGGTTCGATCGTTTCGCGTATCGAACACCTGCCCCGAAGTGTGACCATCTGTATGGCAAGTATGACAGCTGAACCAGGAGTGCATCGACCAGTTGGCGTCGTAGAACGCGATCTCACCCCGGCGGACGAGACTGATCTCCGCAGGCGCCCCCAGCGAGATATTCTCAACCTGGTCCGCCTCGAGATCCACCACCTGCAGGGAATCGCCAAGGTGATTCGCAACGATGACACGTCGCTGGTCCAGGAATTGAACGTCGACAGGGCGACCTCCGAGCGGAATCCGTCGATAGCGAGAGGGATCTTTTCGCAAGACTTCAGGCAGGAAATCGCCCGGATCACCTGAGGGCCAGGGGATGGAGGGATACTCCAGTACGAGTAACTCATGAGTTCCACCGCACGTCACTGCGATGTACTTTCCATCAGGACTCAGCGCGACGGCGTTTGCATCTCCCACAGCCTTGCCGCGAATATCCAGGCCAAGTTGCTTCTGATCACCTGGTTCTCCGTCCGGTAGTGGTAGTTTCGTCAGGCGGTTGTCAATCACCCAGCCGATGTCAATCATCCCTGCCGTCACCGAAAACGCACGGTTGATGGCACTCGGCAACAGCACGAGTTGCGAGTCCGCCGTGATCACAGGTTTGCCGGGGTTAAAGCCGCCATCGAAAATCTTGCGAGCACTGATCTGGTTCAGCGTCGCGGTATCGTGCACGAACGCCTCGCAGGGAACGGAACAGAACGTAACGAGCCACCGCCCGTCCGGAGAAACCGCGAGTGTCCGGGGAATTCCGCCAACGTCAATTCGTGAAACCGGTCGGTCCTGGGCCACCTCTTCGTGGCGTGAGTCAGCCGAAATCAAGGCTTCTACCTGAATCGCCGCAACTTGATCTTCACCACCTAAGGCCACAAATACGCGGCTACGGTCAGGCAGCATGGCTAAACCAGACGGTTCGTCCCCCACGGCAAACTTCTTGAAAAGACTGATCGCTGAACCGTCCCGCTTCACGACCGCCACCGCATCGTCATGTAACAGGCTGACGAGTGCGAACGAATCACTTACCCAGACCACATCGAAGGGATGGCGACCGACTGGAAGCTCGCTGAGCACACGCTGCCCGGTCACGTCAACCAGAGTCACTGTCCCTGATGACTGGTTTGCGGTCATCAAGACGGTGCCATCGGGAGAGATCGCCAGAGCCAGTGGGCTGCGGTGGGCCTCTTCCGCCCGGCACTCGTTCAATGAGACGGCCAGGATGACGGCAAGCAATTTCAACAGGCTTTTCCAGTTCATGAATTGTCTCGTTGATAAGCAGTTTCAAAACCGGTCGTGCAAGCACGGCAATCTTCGAACATCGCGGCCCAGTTGGCAAGAACACTCAATGCGTGAGATGTCCCCATTTCGTCAAATTGCGCACGACAAGAACAGGAGTTCACGTCCCGAGCCGAATGTTGGAGTTCGACGCACTTTTGCGGGGTGGCCTGACAGCAGGACTCGTCCTACGATCATGGGAACGAGACGGAAACGACTATTGTGCTTCGGGCGCCGGCGCGAGTTCTGCCGCCTGAAAACCGGTGGTTCGATGCGTGCCGTCACAAAAGGGGCGTCGCCGGGAGGAACCGCACCGGCACAAAGCGATATTCTCCGAACCCGAGACATCGAATGGTTGTCCCTTGTGGTCAACCAGAGTGACTGGGCCGGTGATCACTAAGGGCCCGTTTTCTCTGGTTCGAATTCGAGTTTCCGTCACGAATTGCCTCCTGAGCTCTGCGTTAGGATTAATTGTGCTCATTTGACAGCGATTGGCTGCCCCACGAATCTTATCCACCAGCAGCAGACAGAAAAATACTCATGACACCGCAGGTGCTATTCTGAAAGACGAGTCTCCCACTGGGTCGGTATTGCAGACGCCGATCACCATCAATCCGACTGACGCCACAATCCCCGAACGAGAGCAGTCCGCGCCGACGACAGCACTTGCGATTCTGATCAGTCTCAGTCTGTCGCACATGTTGAACGATGTGATGCAGTCGCTGATTCCTGCCGTCTACCCACTGCTGAAAGAGACTTACTCGTTGAGCTTCTTTCAGATCGGGATGATCACGTTCACGTTTCAGTTGACCGCCTCAATCCTTCAACCTCTCGTCGGCCTCTACACGGACCGTCATCCCGCCCCCTACTCGCTTGCCTTCGGGATGGGATTCACTTTGCTCGGGTTAAACTTGCTGGCGATCGCGAACAGCTTTGCCACGATTCTGCTTGCTGCCGGAATGGTTGGACTGGGATCCTCGATCTTCCACCCGGAAGCGTCTCGAATTGCGAGGTTGGCTTCGGGAGGACGATATGGGTTCGCACAGGCTCTCTTTCAACTCGGCGGTAACTTCGGGTCCTCGCTCGGACCACTCTTGGCCGCGTTTATCGTCGTTCCGAAAGGGCAGTTCAGTATTTCGTGGTTCTCGATTGGTGCCCTCACGGCAATGGCCCTGTTGACAAACATCGGCAAGTGGTACGGGGTCCGGCTGGCAGAACACAGGGCCAACCCCAAGAAGAACGCTCACAATACCGAATCTCAGTTATCGCGAGGCCGTGTGATCAGCGCTCTCGTCATTCTGATGCTGCTCTTGTTCTCGAAGTACTTCTATCTCGTGAGCCTCAGCAACTATTACACCTTCTATCTGATGTATAAGTTTGACATCCCCGTCGCGACAGCACAGATCTACCTCTTTGTCTTTCTTGGATCGGTTGCCGCCGGAACGATTGGTGGAGGCCCCATCGGCGATCGGCTCGGTTTCCGAACGGTCATTTGGTTTTCAATCCTGGGAATTTTTCCGTTCACCCTCCTGCTTCCGTACGCGAATCTGTTCTGGACCGTGTTGCTGACGATCCCCATTGGATTGATCATGGCCTCCGCCTTCACGGCCATGATGGTTTACGCCCAGGAGTTGGTTCCCGGACGAGTGGGGATGATCGCGGGTCTGTTCTTCGGCTTCGCTTTTGGCATGGCGGGGTTGGGTGCGGCGGTCCTGGGCTGGCTCGCAGACCAGATCGGCATCGAATCTGTTTACCATATCTGTTCCTACCTCCCCTTGTTCGGCCTGCTGGCGGTGTTCCTTCCGAATACCGAGCGCAAAGCGGCTAAGTAAACCCGGCTCTCAGACTTCCGGAAGTCAGCAATCGGCCCGAGGATCGGCCTGCCAGCGCGATCCTCGGGCCCTTCTGATGAGACGCAGGTGTCTGCTTACGAAGAGAGTCCGGCTAGTCGCGACCGGAGGCGTCTTCCACCCCGCGTTTCTACTTTTACCCGAGTTGCGGACGTACGCGGCTCACCGAATTTGAAGCAAGCGGCGCGAGTTCTGGCAATTGCGTCTCCGGCCCGCTGCGAAAGCGGCTCGCGCCCCTCCGACCGGACGACGACAAGGCAAAATCGGCCGATCCTGGCCGCCCAAGACAGATTCTTGGCGATCTTCTCGAGCACGGATTTACAAACCGACGGCGACCCCTTTTCTGGCCGGCTTGCTGCACTGAACATCTGCAGACATCGTCGCATATTGAAGATTACGACGGGCGTCGGAATGGCCCCCAGGCTCCCCGACAGCCCTCTCATCGCAATGTCTGACTCGATCGAGTTTTAGGTGGAAGGCACAGGTGAGATTTGCCAGGAACGAGCATTTCCCGCGTCAGGCATTTGACGGGTCGGATCCTCGACGCTACATTTCCGATGCCGACTGCGAGGGCTATGAACATTGAGCGGTTTTTTCTGAAAAGTGAACCATCCGGCTCAACTCATCCGCCACTTTCGTCGATAGAATCACTCGTCGGCTCCGTAGCCAAGTGGCTAAGGCAGCGGATTGCAAATCCGTCATCGTCGGTTCGACTCCGACCGGAGCCTTTAGAAAAACCCCTGATTTTTCAGGGGTTTTTCTTTTTATCGTCATCAGACAGGTTTTGGGCTGTTGTACGCTTTGTTGTACGATCGGCAGCATCTGCCGCCCAAAGTCGCTTGGCGAAGGAAGTGGCTTCGTGCAATGCGTAATAGTCCTCGGTGGTCTGGATGCTGGCGTGCCGCATCAATTCCTTGTGTTCTGCTGGGAAGGATTTGTGGGACCACCGAAGCCCGAAGCTGCGTCTCAGGTCGTGGGCTGAGGCGAACTTACCTTGTGAGTTCACGGTGATTCCAGAGGCTGCTCCGATCTGAGTGATCACTTTGCTCACAGACCGAATATTCCGGACATCCGGGTAACGGTGCTTCGTGATTGGGAACACCCACCCATGTCGCTTCTCTTCTGGAACGCGGAGCAACCATCGGCCGAAATCTGGCGTGAGTGGTAGCAGGCGATCCTCAAACCCCTTTTCCGACTCGGCGACAATTCCCATCAGGGGAAATTCTCCCGTCATGTCGATCCAAAGTGCTGTTTCATGGCGACCAACCTTCCCCCAGGTCAGGGCCAGGGCTTCACCCAGTCGCAGTCCCGAGTACCAGATCCCGATTAGAAGGCGACACCAGCTCTCTCTCGCTTTGAGCGAGATCGAAGGGACGTCCTGGATTGCACCGACGAACTTGTAGAATTCAGCGTCTGTCAGTGGCCGTCCCTTGGCTCGCTTCTTTCGGGCGCGGGCGATTTTGGGGATGGGTGGTATCTCTTTGATGTGACCCGCATCCAAGGCCCATTGCAGAGCTGCACGGAGCGTTCTCATGTGTGTGGCGATTGTGGCTTCAGAAAGGCCGTTCGCTCGCAGCGTCGCGCAGTAACTCGACAGGACCGACCCCGTGACGTTTCGCAGGAACCTGGGCGACGCCTTTGCTTCGAAGACCGACAGCACTCCTTCCGCGCGGTCCTGTGATGTTTTTTTCAGGGACTGGAGATGCTTTTCCGTGTACTCTTCAACAAAGTGCCCCCAGGCTATCGAACCGGTTCCGGTCGGTAATCGGTTGTTCAGAGACTCCTCAAGCTGACCAGCCTCCTTCGTGGCCTTGGCTTTCGTCGAAAATTGACTGGTCTGCGACTTTCGCTTTCCGGTAACGGGGTCCTTCCACTGCAGAAGGAACTTGTCGCGACCGTAGTCCATCACGTAGACGGTGATTTTGTTTTTCATGCTCTAAGATCACGTAGAAAAACGTCTTTTGGAAATCCAGGTATGTCTGAGACGCTGTCGGCAATCGGATCGAACGTGACAATGAATTGAGTGTCACTGTCCGGTCCTGTGCGAGATGGTGGCGCCGTGATAAACAGCCTGAGCGATTCAAGGGTGTCTATGATCGCAATTTGACATTCAACTCGACTGAGTTTTCGGTAAAGTTTCGCATCCTCAAGTGAGGTGAAAAGAGGTAGGAACAGGTGCTCTCCGCCTGAAAGAAAGACCGCTCCGGAAAAGTCCTTTAATAGGAAGACATACAATGGAAGCTGAAAGCGAATACCGGGCATCGAAAGCCGCTCCAGAAAATGGATTTTACATCGAAGGCGATCCTGTCATATTCAAATCTCGATTGATGCCCTGTTTTGTCGTTGCGGGCAGGCAGTGCAGGCTCGATGAGCTGGAAGTGACGATTAACGCGAGAGTTAACCTTCCCACGAGCGTCTCGTTAATCACTCCTTGATCTCTGATCATGGAGACCTCAAAGCCTTCTCAGTGGCAGCGTCGATCGGGAATCCTGTTCGATCCCCTTCGACAGTTCGGCCAGCTCCTGTGCGATCTGAAAAAGGCGATCGGATCCCCGGACGTGAATCATGTCCACGTCATCTTGCACCATTCGCTGCAGTACAGACGTCAGGCAAGCCGCTGAATCCATCAAAGATTCCACTGTTCTGGAAAGCTGTGGCTGGCTCAGTTCGGTCACGCGACTGCTCATAGGGGGCCCTTCTTCTTCGTGGTCTTCTTAACCGCCTTTTTTGCGGGCGTTTGAACTGCGTTCGCGGCGAGCTTGGGTTGTCTTCGCAGCACGCTTCTTTTCCCGCTCGGTTCGGGATTCTGTGTTGAACTTCTTCGCCAGCCCCTGATTGTCAATGTCGGCCAGCAACGTGGTTGCGAACGAGGCCACCGCCGCAAGATGATCGACCGACTTAGCGGACCATGGGGCCAAGAATTCTTCTAAGTTGTATTGCACTAAACGACTTGTGATCGCAGTGAGAACCGAGTGAGTCTCGTGCACGGTTTTTACGATTTGGTCGAACTCGTCTCGACCCATCACATTCCATTTCTTGGGCATCGCTGTTCTCAAAAAAAATCTGAAAAAAATTGCGAAACGCAAGTCTAATGCACGACAAACGTTTTGTCCGTTCTGTGTGTGCTATGGCGCAATCCATGTTGTGCGACATAGCCTTTGTCGCTTGCTTCAAAGGCGTTTATTTGTAAACTCTCCTCACACACGCAACGGACAACCGCAACACACCGGAGGTAAAAAATGGTCACGTCGACCAGAACCCCAGGACAGATCAAGTCGATCCAGAAAGCAACGAAAGCTCGAAAGCAGTCGGGCAACCGCAAGGCGTCTGCCGCGACCGGCTATGTTGAAGCTGGTGAGTCATTCTCTATGGAGGGATTCATCGAGCGGCTGGGGACGACACGAAGCGGTGTGTCAGAGATGCGACGCCGGGGACTCGTAGTCCGCAAAGATGGCGGACGAGTGAGGGTCTTGGGAGCCGACTATCTGAAATACCTCGCATCGCTGCCCGTGGCCGGGTTGGACGAGGACTCTTAAAGCGTCCGTGGCGGAAACGCAGTCAACTCCGTGACGCCGCCATCATTCCGCTGCGTCTGCAGCAAATCAAGACAGTTCTTCCAGCTTCGCCAAAAGTTACGCAAATCTTCGTACCGCACTTCGGGTTATCACGCCCGCGAAGAAAGGACTCTCCGATGAAAATCGCCCTCATCGCCATGGCAGTGTGGATGTTGCTCGACGCGATCGGAATTCTGTTCCTCTGGCGAATCAAACACTGACAACGAATTATGGAATCACGGATGTCGGAGCGACAGCAGCTCCTGACCGGCGGCGAGGCGACATGGATTCAGTCGCGGTTTTCAAAGCCGGTTACAGCGGGGATTAGAGCAGCCTGGTAGCTCGTTTGGCTCATAACCAAAAGGTCGTCAGTTCGAATCTGACATCCCCTATTGCAAGTGTTTCCGCGACCGAGTCGACAGTCGCCACTCACGAGCAAACGACTGACAGCGGTACTGTCAGCCAATACTCCCAGCGTGGCATCGCAGGGTGGCTCTACTGATCAGGGGGAAAGACCCAGATCGACGGGCGCGATGCACAACGGTGTGCCCTGCGACCACTTGGCTTCGGCTCGGTGAATCGTGGGTTGGCGGTAGGTGGGAGGAATCGGTGTTCCCGGTAACGGAAAAAGAGCCGGATAACCACCCCGTAAGAATTCAAGAAACCAAAGCCTGTTCGACTCAGGCGGCGCCCATTTCTCACACATGTCCAAAAAGTCTGCGTGGAAGGTACGCGCAGACACAGACAACCCACGGAAGGGAAACCAAATGTTAGTGCTCAGCAGAAAGCCCAGTGAAAAGATCCACATCGGCCCAGACATCACGATCACCGTGGTGCGCATCGGGCCCAACACTGTGCGCCTCGGGATCGATGCTCCCCGAGAAATGAACGTGCGGCGCGGGGAACTGCCGCAGCACATCGAAGACGAAGAGGCACAGAGCGACGAATCACAGGCATGACAGGCGGTGGCGTGTGTCCTCCGCGAACTCAACCAAACCTGAAAGGCTGTCCAAATGATCTCTGCAGTAGTGGAACCCGGCATTGTTATTAACAACATCGGCCCCATCGAACACCTTGAGCTGGCCGCCAAACCCGGCACGATCACCGTGTTGCGAGGGTGCAACGGCCGGGGCAAATCAACGGCCCTGGAGGCAATCGACGCCCTGACCCGCGGCGAGGCCAGGCTTGAATCACGCGACGGAACGATCGGCGGTACCGCGATCGGATTCGGGGTGCAGATCAAGGTTGGGCGTGGCGGGACCAATCGCCGCACAGGCGACCTGCTGGTCACGGCTGTTGAGGACAAACTGTCGATCGCGGACTTCGTTGACCCGAACGTCAAAGATCCTGTCGCAGCCGACGGCAAAAGACTCAAGGCCCTCGTCGCACTCGCTGGCCTTCAAGCCGATCCCAAGATGTTCGAGTGCCTCACGAAAACGCCAGCCGAGTTCCTGGAGATCGTGAAGCCCGAATCGCTGGCCGCAACGGACCCGGTTGAACTGGCTGCAAAGATTAAGCGGGATTTTGAATCGGCCTCGCGCCTCCAATCCCAACGAGCCGAGCGCCTGTTCGGTGAGGTCAAATCCAAGCTGGCATCACTCGACGGGCTGGACCTGAACGCCGAACACGACCGCGAAGTCCTGCAACAGCGGCTCGAAACTGCGATTCGCGAACAGTCCGCATTGAAAGAGCGTCTTGACGCAGCAGGTCGCACCGCACTGGCCCGTCAGCAGGCCGAAGCTGCACTGAATAAGGCTGTGGCTGGATATACCGGTCAGTCAGTTAAAGAAGCGGCTGACCGAGTTGATCGGGCGACCGAAGATCGTGACAGCATGGCCCGAGTCGTGACCGACTTGGAAAACAAACTCCGGGAAGCGAAAGCCGACCTCCAAGCTGCAAACACGGAACTGTCTCTGGCTGTGGCGTCACACGAAAGCGCGAAGTCGCACGAAGCAGCTATCGCGGGGTGGCGGGAAACTCTCGAGGCAACCAACAGCATCGAGGCCCCCAGCGAAGCGACGATTTCCGCCGCGGCTGCCGCAGTTGAAGCCGCCCGCAAGGCCAGCGAAACAGGGGTGTTGGTCCGGAACGCTCTCGCCCGTAAGTCTGAAGCGGAGGAACTCGACGCGCAACGCGCTGCCGCCGTTCAGCGTGCCGAGTTCCTCCGCGATGCGGCAGCGTCCACGCTCGACGTACTGGCAAACGGCGTGAAGTCGCTCGTGCCAGGGCTGAAGCTGGACGAGCAACTCCGCATTATCGTGCCTCATCCAATTCGCACCGAGTGCTACTACGCAGATCTGAGCCACGGGGAACGGTGGCGATTGGCTCTAGATCTGGCCGTCGCAGCCTTCAAGCGAAAGGGGCAGCGTGGAGTACTCGCTGTGCCACAAGAGGCTTGGGAATCACTCGACGGCCCCAACCGCAAGATCATCGCGGACCACGTTTCGACCACCGACCTGATCGTGTTCACCGCTGAGAGCTCCAAGTCATTCGATGTCGGGGCAGAGCTGGAAGCGGAGGTGATCTGATGGAGCCGGGGCACATCCTGCTGTCAGCGTGTGCGGTGATTGCCGCAGGTTATGTCTGGTCCATCTGTCAGGGGAGAGCGTGATGAGTCTTAAGTGCACCCGCTGTGATGGAACGGGCTTCCTTAATGTGGACCAGTTGCCAGAAACGGTTAACCGAGACGATCCCGCAGCGATCTCGGACTGGCTGGCAGAGCATCCAGATCCACGGATCCTAGGCGATTGCTCATGTCACATTGCTCCGCCGTGTGGGGTCTGCAGTGAGGCGCATGACGTCGCTGTCTGCGACTGCTGTGGTGACGGCGAATCGCACTACGGAATCCCAGGTCAGCATTACAGCGACCAAGATCCAAAAGGCCCAAACGGGCCCTATGCCGACAACGGAGGCCTTTGCGAATGTCATTAATCGAAGCCTGTCCAAAGCCAGGAATCTACTGCGATATCCCGTTCGATGAGTACCTCTCGTGGGCGGCAATCAGCAACAGCAGCCTCCACGCGGCGGCGAAGTCAATGGCTCATTACAACGCGCAGCAGCCTGTTGAAGAAACTCCGCCAATGCGGCTCGGCACGCTCTGCCACGCGGGCAAGTTCGAGCCGCTGCTGATATCGCAACAATACGCAGTCGTGCCGGAATCAAAGTTTGCCGCAGAAGTGCGAAAGCCCGATGGGTCCATGTACGACAGCCCGCGTGGGTCCAAGGCCTACAAGGAACTCGTGGCGGACTTCAAAGAGAAGCACGCCGGCAAGATCTTCGTGAGTGACACCGAGTTCAACACCATGCTCGGCGTCGTCCGAGCCCTGTCCCTACATGAGCGGGCGAGCGAGTACTTGGCCGTGCGTACAGAGACGCAGAACGAAGTCGCGATCGTCTGGATCGACGAAGAGACCGGGCTGCTTTGCAAAGGTCGCGTGGACTGCCTGCAGCGGGACCGGCGACTTGTCGGGGACCTCAAAACAACTGCGGATGCCAGCCAGTTCCATAACGTCATTGCCCGACGAGGATACCACCGACAAGGGGCGTTCTACCTGGACGGGCTCGAGCAACTGACCGGGGTGGAGCACACGTTCACGATCACCGCCGTCGAAACGTCGAGCCCCTACGACGTGCAAGCCGCACCGCTCAGTGCTGAGGCGATCAACATTGGTCGGACCCAATACAGAACACTGCTCAGACAAATCGCGGAATGTCGCGAAGCGAATGTCTGGCCTGGCAGTGAGAGTCCAGAGGAGTGGCAGTTGCCCGCGTGGGCACTTGGTCCGGACACGATGCGTGTCGAGTCTGGGGTTCTTGTTTCGTGGTGAAAGGTACTGAAGTGAGTATTGGTGAAAATAAACCGGTTTACAAAGACGTCAGCCACGACGGCAGGTCGTGGGAAGAAGTGGTTCCCGATCAGTACTGGGGACCAGAACATTGCATGGGCAAAGAGGTGGTTCTGCAGATCGGTTCGATCCAGCTCGAGCAATACGGGGATGATCTGCCGCGGGCGGTGCTCGTCTTCACGAACGACAAGAAGTGGCTGCGGGTCAGCCGCGATTCACGCCAAACACTGAAAGAACTGTTTGGAACCAGCCCGAGTGAAGCGATCGGGAAGTGGATCACGATTACAGCCGGTCCGAACCAGATGAAGACCATTGTCGTGAAAATTCTCCCGCGACAAACAGCGCCTCCTGTAGCACAAGCGGCAGGGCCGCAAATGTCGCCAGAACAGTACGAAGCGTTCCTGAAATTTAAGGCAAGCCAGCAGTCCACAACTGCATCCTAGAACAACCCGGCTGCAGCCCTTTCGACCCTGGTCTCTCCGCGGGACTCAGGACAGACCACGGATGCCACGCTGCAGCAGGACACGCTAGTGGCTGTCCGTGGGGGACGGACGCAACCAAATGCGTCGCGCAGGGATGAGGGAGCTTTATCTCTCCTGGAACAGGTGGTTCGAATCCGCCGCCCTGCATTTGTGAGATCGATCCGTAATCGCCCGACACGAACACTCGCGGACGAGACGGGGATTGGTTGCAACCCAAGCTGGCAGCGTTGCACAGGTCAGTCGACCACCTGCGCGGAAAAGATAAAGCGAACAAGCCAGCAGAACGGCGATGCAGGATCGATCTCGCAATTCACGCAAATCGGAACGGAGTCCCAATGAATCACGTCATCGGAATCGACCCCTCGCTCTCTGGCACAGGCGTAATCGTCCTGACAGAAGCGGGATCAATCGCATCGAAAACGATCGTCTCCACGCCACCGTGCGGCCCATCGGCACAAGCTCGAATGGACCGGTACGAGAAGATGGTCTGGGAGATCAAGAAAATCGGCGACGCGTTCAAGCCGACGATGATCTGCATCGAGGGCTACGCATTCGGCAGCAACATGCCTGGAGCGAACGAACGAGTCGAATACGGTGGACTCCTCCGGTACGTACTGACACGGTCCTTTCGCCTCATCGAGGTGAACCCGCTCAGCCTGAAGAAGTGGGCGACGGGACGAGGCGCGGGCGACAAAACAGCCCTGATTGCGGCGATGACGGCCAAGTACGGCGTCCAGTTCGGTTCATCGGACGAGTACGACGCTTACGCACTGGCTCGTGTGGCTCTCCAAATCGTGGGCTACGACCAACCAACAAATGAGACGCAGCGGGAATGCGTGGACATTGCCATCAACGGCAAGGCGAAGAAGCCAAAGAAGGCCAGAGCTGCGAAGTGACTCTGCAGCGGAAAACGGAGGTTCTGGAATGACACAAACAATCCTGCGAAACACCACGGTCGTAAACGTGCGAGGCCTCAACCCCGACGAGTGGACGGCCGACCCGCAGAATGTCTACGTGGGCCGTGAGTTCTTCATTCGCCAGGGGAAACATGAGGGTCTCATCTGGCCGAACAGCGGGCTTGGAAACCCATTTAAGTTCGAAAATGGGTTCACGCTCACCGAAAAAATCGAGTGGCTCTTTCGGTACACCCGTCACCTGAAAGACGTGCTCAACACCCAGCCACTGAACAGAGAAAAGTTTCTCGGCCTGCAGGGCAAGACGCTCGGCTGCTGGTGCGTCCGCTGGAACGGGATGGGCGATGTCCCGCTCTGTCATGCCGCCTGGTTGGCTCGGATTGTGGACGTGTACTCGGAGCCATTTTCAACGGGCGTCGTCGTCGAGCGTTCCGGGCGGATCCTGCAGCGAGCTGAGGAAACCGACTCGGAGAGCCGTGTCGTGTTTCGAAAGGTACGGGCCTGATGAAAGTACTCATGTTCCAAGAGCGGTTCGTGCCGCGCGTCGAGAGTGGCGACAAACGTCACACAATCCGCCGGGCACCAGTGAATCCCGTTAAGCCCGGGGATGAACTGTCGCTCCGCTGCTGGAGTGGGAAAGCCTACCGGTCGAAGCAGCGCACCCTGCGACAGGAAGTCTGTTCTAAGGTCGAGACGATCCAGATCACCGAAACAGGCGCATTCCTGGATGAATGGGAATTGAATCCCGACCAGTGTGAGGGCCTCGCCGTTGCCGACGGATTCGCGTCGTTCAACGAGATGCAGGATTGGCACCGTACCGCCCATGGGCTGCCGTTCGCTGGCGTGCTGATCAGTTGGGTACCTACACCGAATGGAGCACGCACATGATTGAGTTTGACCTGAAGGCCTTCGCAGATTCCTTCGCGACCGTCGCGGCCTGCGTCTCGGCGCGTACCACGAAGGACATCCTCAAAAATGTCCTGTTCATCAGCGATGGTAGCCAGATCACCCTGACGGCCAGTGACGGCGAAGTCCACATGCGGATGCAAGTCGACGTCGCGGCCGAGAAGTGCCAGTCTCTGATCCCTGCCGCAAGAATGCTGTCTGTGCTGAGAGAGCTCAATGTGGAAGCCGTCGAACTGACCCCTTCCGACGGCAAGCTGCACATCAAGTCTGGATCCGCGACCTTCGACCTCCAGACCGCCGATCCCAAGGAGTTTCCGCCGGTCCCAGCGTTTAAGGCATCGTCTTACTTCAAACTCGACTCTGTATCGCTGCGAAAGATGATTCGGCAGACGATCTTTGCTTGCGACGAGGCCTCCGCGCGGTACGCCCTGGGCGGGATCCAGATTGAGTGCGGGCCACACCGGACAACTCTCGCAGCGACCGACTCCCGGCGCCTCTGCGTGGTATCAGCGATGAGCGGCGTGGAGGGGCATGTCGAAACAATCATCCCCGTCATTCCTAAACGGGCGATGCAGCTCGTGGAAAAATCGATACATGATACCGAGTGCCACATCAGCATCCAGACGAATGACGTTGCCTTCCGGTCGGGGCCCGTCACGATCCTCAGTCAGGTTATTCAGGGACGGTTTCCGGATTACAGGAAAGTGGTCCCAACCCAGGACTCCCTCCGTTCGAGGGTGCAGTTGATCCCAAAGCATGTCGCGAGCCTCGTTCGCCAAGCCAATATCGCAACGAACGAGGAAAGCCGCGGAGTCGACCTGAAGTTCACGAAAACCGAGCTCGTCGTCAGCAGCGGGGCGGCGGAGATCGGGCAGGCCAAAGTGCGTATGCCGATCAGTTACGACGGCCCGGAGTTGACGATCACCTTGGATGGCCGGTACCTCGGCGAGTACTTGAAGGGCCTGGACGAAACATCGATCGAAGTGGGTCTGATTGCAGCGGATGACCGCGTGCTCTTCAGCCAGGGCGATTACCTCCACGTCATTATGCCGCTGTCGAGGGAGTAACCGTGAAAACACTCAGCGGTGAGCACTGGACGATCCACGTCTGCGACGTGATGGAGGGCCTCGGGCAGATCCCCGACAGCAGCGTCCATTGCGTTGTGACGTCGCCGCCGTACTGGGGACTGCGGGACTACGGATACGAGGGGCAGATTGGATCTGAGAAGACTCCGCACGAGTTCGTCTGCCGGTTGGTTGATGTCTTCTGCGGTGTGAAGCGAGTTCTCCGGGACGACGGAGTGCTGTTTCTGAACCTAGGTGATTCGTATGCAACGGGCGGTGGATCAGTAGGGCGTTCACCCGGAGGGGGTGATCAGGGTCAGCGGTTTTTGCGTGCAGGAATGATCAATACCCAACCGAATCGAATGAACTTCGGTATGCGGTCAGGCAATGCGATCGGAATTCCATGGCGTGTTGCGTTCGCGTTGCAGGAAGACGGCTGGATTCTACGGTCGGAAATCATCTGGGCGAAGACTTCACCAATGCCGGAGTCAGTGAGCGGCTGGCGATTCCGTGACGGTGCCCTGAAGCAAGGATCGTGGCGTCCCACGAAAAGCCATGAACAGATTTTCATGTTCACGAAGTCGTCGACATATTTTTGCGATGGGGATGGGTCGAAGGAGCCTGCTGTACGAGGGGCGGCAGGAAGTCGGTTCGATTCTGGCAAAACAGGTAAGCGTTCTGGCGGTGATAGAACGCAATCTGGCCCCAGAGCGTCAGATGATTCCGCCACGCGAAACATGCGGTCGGTCTGGCGCATTTCCTCCGAGTCGTACAAAGAAGCCCACTTCGCCACGTACCCAACGGAATTGGTCCGACGATGTCTGATTGCTGGAACGTCTCGAGGTGGGTGCTGCTCATTATGCGGGAAGCAGTTTGCCCCTGTCGTAACAACTGAGCGGGTGCCAACAAGGCCCGGGCACAATTCAAAGGTGAATCGGGTATCTGACGACGAGGGGTCGCCCTACGAACGGCACAGCGGGTCGATCTGCGGTAACCGAGATCCGAATCGGCATTCGACGGTGACAAAGGTGCATGAGTACCTGCCTACCTGCGGATGCGCTTTCTGCGACTGTGAGGCATCGGACACGTCGCGACCTGGATGGGTCACGCTGTCGGACAAGTCCGTCCATCAAACTTGCTGCAGCAGTCTGTCGAGGAAACCCGCTCGGCCAGTCGTCCTCGATCCGTTCGGCGGCTCAATGACGACCGGTCAGGTGGCCATCAACATGGGCTGTGAGTTCATCGGCATCGAAGCCAATTCGGAATACGCCGAACTCGGAGTCAAACGGTTGCAGACACCATGGGCTCCGAAATCAGAACGCAGTCCACCGAAGCCACGACGTAGGAAAAACCGCCAACAGAGGGAGCTTTTCCAATGAGCGGATCCAAACAAGTCGACCGCCTCATGGATGACTTTGGCGAACTGGACATATTCGAAAGAGATCTCGTGCTGCCGAACCTTCTCGGGCGACTCGAATTCGCAGCGGAGTCCGGCGCAAAGGGCCATCGGAGTCACGCGAAGTACGCCATCGAACAGATCGCAAGATCGATCAGTGCAGTGAAAACGTATCGTCGGACCCGACAGCAAGCAACAAAGACGAACAACGGAGAGTGACGGATCGTGTCAGGGGCTCGGAGGCCATCATCGGTGCAGGACGCACAGTCAGTGCTGTCCGTCATTGCGCACCTGTCTGCGGCAGGACCGTGGACGGGGACGCAGGCGGAGCTTGCTGCCGAGTGCGGAATCTCCGTCCGAACTCTAGGGCGACGACTGGAAGTTCTCCGTTCCGAAGGGGCGATCGAGGTCACTGGCGGACGTGGAAGGGCATGTTCTTATGCGATACCGAGTCAGAGCGGAAATTGTGATGAACTTCCTGCCGGGGTCGCTGACCGAGAACCGGTACAGGAAGCCGACAGTGAGTGTCAGCGCGTGGATGACGCTGCAGCAAGCCGCGGCGAAACGAGAGGAATGGCGGCGGGTGGTGACCTCGAAAGGGTGGACGTTCACTCTCGAAAGCGAACAGGCACAAAGCCAAAGCTGCTCTCCCGCACCGTCGCAATCATCGGAGCTCTGATCCAGACAGTCATGTCGGCCACTCGGCCGACGGTGAAATCGCCTCGCGGACGAAAGGACGATCCGCGACAAACCTATTTTGATTGGGATAACGATGAGCAACTACCGCGTCGAAGTGTTCCTGCAGTCGCCGGAGAATCCCGCCGAGCACGTTCGAGTGATCACCCTGTGCGGGAAGTACCTGAACAGCGGCGACGCTCAACAAGCAGCCATGCGAGCGATCCATCTCCCCGGGCAGTACATCCTCAAAGTATTCAAGATCGACCATGTCGTCAGCCTGACTTATTCACTCGAGCCGACAGTGTAGTCCGCAACGAAGTGAACTCATCGAGTCGGGGGGTGTCTCAGCGAAGTGAGGCCAGGCACCACACCGAGCGAACCGTCTCTCTTGCGGCAGATCCCACCAAGCACGCCCCGACCAGCGTGCGATCTCAACCGCTCACGGCCAGCCAACCTGGTGCCCCCCCCGACTCCATGCGTTCACAGTTTCGGCTTCCGCCTAACACAACGTCGAAAGAGTTGTTGAGCGTTCCGTTCCTGGAGGCGACGTTCCGAACTGCGCGCAAGCTCGGCTGCGTCCGCGAAATCGAGTGGCAGGATTTCGTTGGGCTGGCTGTGAACTGCTGCGACCTCGAGAAGATCCGGCCTGCGGCGCTGTTTACCTGGACGATGCGAAACGGCATCCGCAACGTCAAACGCGGGACGCAGTTGGTCCCAGTCCCGTGGACGGCCGTCGTCCGCAATGAGGACATGGACAGAGCGCGGGAACTGCTCAGCCGGTCGAAGCCACCGGAGTACCGGGCGCGAACGTCGAATCTCGACGGGTCAGCGAATGAGTCGCTCGAGTACTACGTGGCGAAGGCAGAGGGCCAAAAGGCTGCGATGAATAAGAAACTGTCGGAAACAGATGCATCCATTGCGGCGGGCAGATTCGCGAACATTTTGGGAGTACGGTGATGGGAAAAACAACGATTGAATGGGCGGATCACAGTTTGAACCCTATCCGCGCACGACATACGGCAACGGGGGCTGTTGGTCATTACTGCGAAAAAATCGCGTCAGGATGTGCAAACTGTTACGCATCAAACTTGCAGAGACGGTTTCAAATGCCGTCGTTCGGGAGCGGCCAGAAACGCGACGACGTGGAGATCTGGCTTGATGAAACGAAACTCGACGAAGTGCGGAAACGGAAAAAGCCGACCCGGTACTTCTGGTGCGACATGTCAGATCTGTTCGGAGACTTCGTGCCGGACGAGATGATCGACAAGTGCTTTGATGCGATGTGGCATTCACCGCAGCACACACATCTTGTTCTGACAAAACGCCCTGGTCGTCTTCTGAAGTATGTGCGTGAGAGATCGGCACGGTTGGCTTTTGGGTGGACGGACGTTGACCGCCGACCATTCAAGCAAGGTGATGTGATCCACATGGACGATATTCGCATGCGCAACCAGTGCGGATACGTCGGCGACACCGAGGACTTGGAGTGGGTGTGCAATCATCCCGCCAATGAAATGAGGGGCGAGGAAGAATCTTGTCATTGTCACGAGTGTCCAATCGCCGAATCGATCATTGATCGCGCCGGATTAGCGAAAATCGGTGTCGAGGACGACTATGAATTCGATGATGACGGACTCGCCACTGATAGTCAGTGGATGGAGTTGTACCGTCGTCCGCTGAACGCGTTGCCGGGTAATGTCTGGTTTGGTTTCAGCGCATCAGATCAAGCGACATTTGAAACGAACATGCGAGAGTTTCGCCCAATGCGATGGGTGACTCCACATATCACATTGTTCTGCTCACTTGAGCCTCTACTCGGATCAATCGACTTCCGGATGAAGTATTGGGGCGAAAACGAGACGGAACGCAACTGGTCTCCTCTCGAACCTCACTCGTTCAACGGAGGTGAGATGAAGGTGCCGTATCTGAACTGGGTAATCGTTGGCGGAGAAAGCGGACCGAACGCCAGGTCGTGCGACTACGCCTGGATTGAGTCAATCATCAATCAATGTCGAGTGGCCAACGTGCCTGTATTTCACAAGCAAATAGGATCGAAGCCCATTTGCACCAGTGTCTACGGTCAAGTCGCAGAAATGGCGCCTGTAGACAAAAAGGGTGGCGATCCCTCCGAATGGCCGGAAGCTCTTCGCGTCCGACAGTTCCCGGAGGTGGCCCAATAACTGTCGGACCAACTCAGTCTTTTAAATTCTTGCGCAACACTCATCAACGAACGGACTCAACCAGATGGCAACGAAAACAGCAAAGCCAAAAGCGCCAACCAAGACAGAAAAACTCTCGGCGTACACGGCGGGCGCGAACGCCTCCGCTGAAGGCGCGGAGCGAGGAAGTAATCCTCACAGCGACACAGATCAACCGGTTCTGTTTGCCGAGTGGAACAGAGGATGGGACGAGACCGACAAAGTCATTGCGGATGCGGAAGCTGACAATCCTGGCCACGCAGAACCTGCAGAGGAAACTAACGGCCACAACTTCGACGATCCCGACGTCGTCGCCAGGCAGGTCGACCTCGCCGAGTTGATGAACGCATTTGACAATGTCGGTGTGCTGATCGAAGAGACTCAGTGGCGGGCCCTCTCCGATGAAGAACAGGGAATCGCCGCTCGCTGGTGCAACAGTCGAAAAACAGGCGTGCTCTCACCGGTACCAACCTGTCTGCAACCATTCGCGTCCAAGGCACTGCTGGACGAGATCGCACCCTACCGAGCTGAGCAGGAAGTGGTCCGTCGCTCATTGATGCGGTGCAAGTACGGCAAGCCAAGCCCGACGAAACCGGACGGCGACGACTGCGAAGAAAAGATCAAGATGACGTTCCAGGTCCCCCTGGAGGAGATCAGTCCGTCTCGAGCCGATGAGTTGTGGGGCTGGACGCGCATTGAACTGGAATTCGGCCTGCGGAAGGCCAACGAGTGGGACCAGGCGAACCTGCCCGGGATGTCGCAAATCATCACCTGTATCACCGAGGTGAAACGGTACGTCCGGACGCATACTGACTGGCAGTTCTCCTGCTTTGTGCCGAAGGACGAACTGACGCTCGTCGACGCCTTCGACACGTTCTGGAAATCGAACGGAAGCTGTCGAATCACACCCCTGGGCGATGCGACCGACGAGAGCAGCCGGGATGAGTCCGAGAACCCGGAACGCGGTGAATCCGACGAAACTGAGCCCGCGGAAGTGCGTCAGCCGACTCTGTTCGATTCGCAGCGATCGAGCAAACACTACGTCGACGAGGCGGGCGTCTTCACCGAGACAGACGACTATCTGGTACCAATCAAGAACGATGCGGCCTCTTGCGTCCTGAACGTGGGAATCGGTCCGGACGGCAAGTACTACATCGCGTCGGATCTGATCGTCCAAATTGAGGGGGCAAGCGAACCGGTGCAGATCGGCGACGAATGGCCGGAACTGCAACCCGACTTCTCGCACGTCTCCCTGCAGGCTGCCATCGAATCCGAGGTCGGATGGCTCATCGACGAGTCAGTCTCCGCCGACGTCCCCACGGAGATCGTGAACGAGTTGCGCGACTACCTCCGGTACATCACCACGGGTGGACAGCCTCAGCGGGTACCGCAGCAGTCTGATTCGCAGGTCGACCCCAGTTATTGAGAGGGAGGCGGACAGCATGTCCCAGCAACGAGATGAACCGGACGTGATGTCCGACCTGGATGCGGGTCGATGGGTGCCTCGGTCCCACGGGAACTGGTTCCAAGCAGTACGACACAAGCGCGATCGACTGCGGACCGAGGAAGTCCACCCGGGAAAAGTCGCGACGTTAGCCCAGTGCCAGGATCTGTGCCGCACGCTGAATAAGCGCAAGAAAGGGAAATCTTGAGAAAGTTACCAGTCAACAAGCTGCACGCTCGCCGGTGGATGATCGTCGATAATTTCGCGGGGGGCGGCGGCACTCGTCTCCGCAAACTGCCCGTGGCTGCGTGAGCCGAAATCGACCACGCGACGGGAGCGTCAACTGGAACTGGCGGGGGTGTGACGTTCCGTAACGGAGAGACCATGCAAAGTAGTGCCGCTACATGTTTGACAGGAAGAAACTTCTCAGCAGGCGAGAAGGAGTATCTTCGCCAGAACTACCGACAGATGCCGGCGCGAGAAATCGCAGCACATCTTGGTCGAGACGTGTCAGCGATTCACCGAAAAGCCTTCGCGATGGGGATTACAGGTAAAAGGCCACCGAGCAAGATTCCACCAAATTGGAAGCAGATTCTCGTCGAGAGCGTGGCTGCTGGCATGTCGCAATCGGAAATTTGCGGGTCGTTGAACGTCAATCGCCGTTACGTTTCGACGCTTATGAAACAGGCTGGTGTGCGTCCTGCAGGGAGATCGGACAGGTATCGGCAACGGGTATCATTGCAAGTAAAGAAGCACCTTGAAACCCAGGGTGTAACGTCACTCGGGGAGTTGCGAAAGCGAGCTTTTCAAAAGTTTGCAGCGGATGCTGGGTGGCCAGCAAATCTACGTCCGCGACATGTGCAGATTCTCAGTCTCCTTGGGCAGCATGGGCTCCTCAATCGGCGACAACTTTGCGAGTTGATGGGACTGGAGTGGCACGGTTCCCGATCAAGTCTGAAATCAAAGGATCCCGAGGGGTCTTATTTAGCTCATCTCATGAGGCGGGGACTCGTTATTCGGTCTCCTAAGTTGCCAAATGGGCAGCGTGGGAAACGCGGCGGTCAGGGTTGTAATTCACACTTTTACGGTCTCTCGGAACTGGCGGTTCGAATCAGAAAGGAAGCGGACAATGGCAAAGCAAATGACACTCGCGTCGATTAGTGCGACAGTGAAATCATCGGGCCTGCAGATGCTCGACAATGTGTTAGCTGAAACGATCAAAAAGGACGATCTGCAGCAGATCGTG
Source organism: Schlesneria sphaerica (assembly GCF_044336245.1). Classification (NCBI taxonomy): domain Bacteria; kingdom Pseudomonadati; phylum Planctomycetota; class Planctomycetia; order Planctomycetales; family Planctomycetaceae; genus Schlesneria; species Schlesneria sphaerica. The sequence goes on from NZ_CP172346.1 coordinate 1,203,157, forward strand.
GGAACGTTCGTAGAGAAAGCGAAACAGGGCCATATTCCGAGCGCGAACTTCCTGTTGAAGATGCTCGGGGCGGATTCCGCGCCGCAGACAGTGGTCGTGAACAATTTTGCAGACGAGCAGGAGCCCCAGGAATCTGTTCGTGTCGTTGATGCTAAGAGAACGCGGACGACTCTCGAGCAGGTGACCGTCTATCTGTCTGCAGCCGGCGAGGCCTCGCCTGAGTCGATCGCAGAACAGTTGCAGCTCGATGTCGAATCGGTTGTGCAGGCCTTGGATGCCAACCCGTCGCGGTTCGCAGTCCGGGGAAATAAGTACTCACTCGCACGACCAGGCAGCGTTTAGATATCCGCTAAGGACGATTAGCGGTACTAGAAAGGAACGTGATCGATGTGGGCTCCGAAGTTCTCCCAAACCTGCTGGAACGAGTTGGTTTCGCATTTCAAGAATGCGGAGCAGGCATTGAAGGAGACTCGCGCCATCGCGTTCCCGGTCGGTCTCGTCGTGTTCAACGACGCGAAAGGCTTTCACGGCATCGTGTGCAATAGCGATGAAGTTCCGCCGAATCTGGTCGCTGTCTACGTCGAGAGCGGAAACATTTGGTGGTACCCCGTGACGGATCTTCGAGGAATTGAGCACCGGAAGAATTTCCCAAGCTGGATCGTAAAGAGGTTGCGGAGAGATGCGGCACTGAAGGGTGTGGCCACTCGGCAACGTCGGGAACAACAAGAATTGGAGGCTGAACGACGATGACTGAGGCACAAATTAAAGACCGAGTGGCAAATGTCCAAATCCGATGGATGATCCGCCGTGATATGCCGGAGGTCATGGCAATCGAGCATTTGGCGTTCGAATTCCCGTGGACCGAAGAAGACGTTCACAATTGCCTGAGGCACCGAGAGTGCATCGGCATGGTCGCTGAGCGGGATGACACGATTGTTGGCTACATGTTCTATGAACTTAATCTAAAGAAGCGAAGTCTGCACGTCCTTAACTTCGCCGTCATGCCATCTATGCAACGTCGTGGTATTGGCTCACAGATGGTGCGGAAGCTGGTGAGCAAACTCAGCCCTTATCGCCGTAAGTCAATCGTTCTGGAAGTCCGGGAATCGAATCTGGACGCGCAACTGTTCTTCGCAGCGTCTGGCTTTGTGGCATCCAAGATTCTCAAGGGCCATTACGAGGACTCGGAGGAGGATGCGTACGTGTTTAAGTTTGAAGTGGAAGCCGCTTCGATTCGTGGGGACGCGTCAACTTGAAGCGATAAGAAGAGAGAGGATCGTCATGAACGTGGCTACTACAGAGGTTGATCGCGACACATTCTTCGAAGCGATCTGCGCGATGACGATTGACGTCCATCCCCGCATAGAAGGCCCCTACCCGTACACGTCGATCTTTGAGACCAAGAATCACATTGAAGTAGGGCGAATCGTCGGCGAATGGGAGTTCCCGGAGTACGTAGGTGGCCTGACGAAGAGCAGGTACTTTCTGTTGGATGAGTTTATCAGACCAGAAGCTAAGGCCGAATCGGAAGCTATTCCGAAGCAACAGTCATTGTTTTGATAGTAATCGGAAGGAGCCGACCTGTGATTGCTGACGAACCTCAGATCGAAACGGTGCGACGTATCATCGAAGTCCTGCGATCCGTGAAGCTTGACCTGTCAGCCGAGAAGCTGGCACAAGCCGAATTGGCGAAATCCTTCGCGCAGCACGAAATTGCTGCTGAGCGTGAAGTCCGCCTGAACGAGCACGATATCGTCGACTTCCTGGTCGGTGGCGTCGGGATCGAAATCAAACTGCGCGGGGCGAGCAAGAAGGATGTCTACCGGCAGTTGCGGAGGTACGCACAGAGTGACCGTATCAGCGTCCTCATCCTCGCATCCAATCTGAGCATCGGGCTACCAGAACAGATCGAGGGCAAGGACGTGTACCTGGTCAAGCTGTCGGAGGGCTGGCTATGAGGACGTTTGGTCAAGTCCGCCTGTGCCACCAGTCGCACGCATGGGTGATCGAGAAGGCAGAGCCGCACGTCTCAATCAGGCTCAAGCAACTGTTTCCTCGCATCCCGAAGGCCGCTGCCACTGCGTACAAGTTGCCACATGATCTGATCACCGACACGGACCTTGACTGGTTTATGCAGAGGTACCCGCTTGAGATCTCACGACGGGACCGTGAGGAAATGCTCAAGGGTCGCAGCGGGTACTTGGCACAACAGTCAGAGATTGGACGCATCTTGATGCCGGCGTACGTGGCGACTGGATCCGCCAACTTGCGCGAAGGCCAGCAACTCCGGCCCTACCAATGGCAGGCGATCGAAGTACTTCGGAGACGCAAGAACCTCCTGCTGGGCGACGAAGGGGGGCTCGGTAAGACCTACACGGCAGCGGGGTTTATGGTTGCCGAGCCAAAGGCTCTGCCTGCCGCGGTGGTCTGTGACGCTCACATGCAGCGGCAGTGGAAAGAGAAGATCGAGGCGTTCACACACCTTCGAGTCCACCTGATCAAGAAGGGACGCCCGTACAAACTGCCGACAGCGGATGTCTACGTCTACCGAATCAGTCAGGTGGCGGGGTGGTCCGAGATCTTCGCGACGCGATTCTTTCAGTCCGTCACCTACGACGAGCCGCAATCGCTGCGAACTGGGGCGGGTACAGCCAAGGGGGCGGCGTGCAAAGTCCTCTCCGCTTATACGACCTACCATCTCGGGCTGACGGCCACTCCAGTCTACAACTACGGCGATGAGATGTGGCACATCATGCAGTTCATCGACAACTCAATCCTTGGCTCCTGGGAGGACTTTGAGCGGGAGTGGTGCAGTCCGCTCGGCAACGGAAAATACCGGATCAAGCAGCCAAAGGCCCTCGGCAGCTACCTGCGAGAGCAGCATGTCCTGTTGCGAAGACTGAAATCGGACGTCGGCCAGCAGCTGCCGAAGGTCTCGAGGATCGTGGAGCACGTCGACTACGACGAGAAATCAGTTGCTGCGGTGGAAGATCTTGCCCGGACGTTGGCCATCAAGGCGACCACGGCCAGTTTTATCGAGCGCGGCAACGCAGCCCGCGAGCTGGACATCATGATGCGACAGACAACCGGTGTGGCCAAGGCCAAGACAGTCGCAGCGTTCACTCGAATCATGGTCGAAGCCGGCGAACCGGTGGTTCTGTGGGGATGGCACCGAGAGGTGTACGAGATCTGGCTCGAGCAGCTCAAAGATCTGAATCCCGCCATGTACACCGGCAGCGAGTCAGCAACGCAGAAGGAAGCTGCGAAGGCGAGGTTCATCAACGGCGAAACCGACGTCCTGATCATGTCACTGAGGAGCGGTGCTGGAGTCGACGGCCTGCAGCATCGTTGCTGTACGGGAGTGTTCGGCGAACTCGACTGGTCTCCGGGGATCCACCAGCAGTGTATCTGGCGACTCGACCGCGAGGGGCAGAAGAACCCTGTCAGCGTGTTCTTCTTGGTGACCGACGACGGCAGCGACCCGCCCATTATGGACGTGCTGGGGATCAAATCGTCGGAAGCGCAGAGCATCGTGGATCCGCACATCGGCGTGGAAGTGAAAGAGAATGATGTGAGCCGTCTGCAAAAGCTCATTCAGCGTTACCTCGATCGCAGGTCTTGCCCTGCAGCGTAGGGTTATTCAGGGAAGGAAAGGACTATGCCAGAAACAAAAGCGAGGGCATTGGCACGGCATTACTCCGATGCGGCCCGCATGCAGGCGACACACATGTTTGTTGGCGAGGGGATGACGATCGGGCAGATCTCCCGCAAGGTGAATGTACCGGTCAGGATAGTTGTCGGCTGGTTTCGCCCGTTGTTGAAGAGGGCAGTGAGATGAGCGATATCACTGACGAATGGCTCCGTTCCGTTGGTTTTAAGTACGACACGCCGGACCCACGAAACAGGGAGCAGAAGCACTGGACGTTGTGGTTTGGCGACTGCATCCCAGGATGCAGCGGAGACGAGCTTGCGATCGAGCTGTCCCACAATCGAGCCGACGATTGGTTCTGCTGGCTGCGGTCGGATATGGCGCATCGATACCACCGGTTCATACACGTGCGTCACATGCACCGACAGGAGGAGCTAATCAGGCTGATCGAAGGGATTTCCGGACAGACCTGGGACCCCGCGAACAACGCTTATGGCGTCATTCGGACACCGGAAACTGCGGAGTCACTACGAAGGGAGTCCGAGCGGCTTGATCGGCGTTTCAATGAGCAAAACTGCAAATGGGATACGACCGAGCGGGATCCAGATATGTCGAAGCCGAATCTGACGGATCGTCGGATTGCGAGAGGTGGAAAGCGGATCATCGGTGGAAAAGAGTGCGACGACTGATTAGGTAAATACAAGCGATCTCGGGAACTGTCACGCGGCATGAGGAAAACGGCTGTGGCCAAACGTCAAACGCTAGGTAAAGCACTCAGATTTGAGGTTCTCAAAAGAGATGCTTTCACGTGTCAATATTGCGGCAGAAAAGCGCCTGATGTGCTGCTTGAGGTGGATCACATTGAACCGGTTTCGAAGGGTGGCACGAATTCCTTGCTGAATCTGATCTCTTCGTGCAAAGACTGTAACGCCGGAAAATCGGATCGACGCCTTGAAGATACCGCAGTTCTTGACAAGCAGCGCGCTCAACTTGAGGAACTGCAAGCCAGACGAGAACAGTTGGAGTTGATGTTCGAATGGCAAAAAGGTCTTTCAAACCTGAGCGATTCCGCGACCGATCGCATCGCAGAGGAATGGAATCAGCGAGTTCACCCATATGCGTTAACGAAAAACGGCGTTTCCGACTTACGGCGGCTCATTAAGACCTTCTCCGTGAACGAGGTAATGGAAGCAATCAAAGTTGCTGTCGATCAATATGTTCGGTTCGGTGCCAGCGACATTCCAATCGAAGAAAGCGTGAATCTTGCGTGGGAGAAACTTGGCGGCATTTGCCGACTGGCCAGATTGGACAAGGAAGATCCAGGCTTGCGCCGTCTTTATTACATTCGTGGGATCCTTCGCCAACGCCTTTCGTACTGCGATCTAAATGTTGCGATCGACTTGTTGAAGCGGGCGTCTGAGTTGAATGCTTCACCAGAATCGCTCGAAGCGCATGCTAAGTCGGTGAAAACCTGGACTGCATGGCGTAACGGAATCTTGAACTTCATTAACGCTCAGCCCGAACACTAGTCATCTAATTCCTGAGGATCGGTTCGGAGGACATCGCATAACTTGTCGCGATCAGACAAAGGAGTGGAGGACATAATGCAAGGACGTAACGAACCACCAGACCAGATCGAATCAGCGAGTAGTCCGACCTACCGAGTTGAGCGCAACGTCAAATTCGGAGAGGTCGCGATTATCTCGCTGGGCGGGGAAGAAGTCTCGATTCGAGTTAAAACCTGCAAAGGAAGTAGTCGGTTTCGTCTTTCAGTGTCGAGCAGATCGCGCAGGTTGACGATCACTAATCGCAAGAGCAATTGACAGTCGACTTGTCAATGTCGATACTAACCGTGTCAATGCTCGCAGTCTAAGGGCTCCAAACAAAGCCTGCTGGAGGATTGACCTGTTTCCCTAATCGCGTGGTTGGGGGCACAGGTTAATTCTTGCAGCAGGTTTTTTCGTTTTTGGAGTCCCGGCCATGTCCTGGTTGAGTAAGTTGGCGGGTTATCGAACCTATGCGTCGGCGCTAGGTACGATCCTGATGACGCTGTCTGTGTCTGCGGCGGTGATTGCCACTACAGTCGGTGGTCTGTCGCTGGAAAATGGAGTCATCATTGCCGCGGCGTTCTACAGCGCATCAAAGATGTTCTCTGTTGCCGGTCAGATCTTTCAACAGCTGGCGACGGCCGAGATTAAGAACTCGGTCAATCCGCCACCTGCCCCCCCAGCTCCGCCAGTCGATCCTCCGTTACCGAACTTCCCGGAGATCGACTTTCGGGGCGCGACGAATCGAAAGCTGCTCGGTCTGCTGGCTGTTGTCTGCCTGAGCGGTGCGGCGGCGGCGGCTGAGCCTCGGGCGATAATCTCCGGGCCGCGATCAGCGGAACCGGGGGAGGAAGTCATTCTGGATGCGTCCACGTCGGAGGGTGAGCCTACGACGTTCGCATGGAGGATCTGGCCGAAGCTCGACGGTCGGAAGCAACTGACCGTGCTGGAAGGAGGTAAGACCGTTCGGGTGGCTACATTTCCCGGCAGGTACCTCGTGCGGGTCATGGTGGCCAATGCGGACGGGATTTCGGACCACGAGCATACGATCACGATTCCCGGTCCGATGCCATGTCCACCTGCACCGGAACCAACTCCCGGGCCACCTCCCGCGCCCGTTCCACCCGTGCCTACTCCCGTTCCGAACCCTCAGCCGACCCCGGTACCTGTTCCGGTACCGGTCCCTGTGCCAGTACCAGTTCCGCCAGCTCCTCCTGCCCCGGTCCCGACTCCCGTGGTCCCGGATCTGCCACCAGGCGAATTTGATGGTTTACCAGCGGCAATCAAGGCACTGGCTCTTTCCGTGGTGTCCGTGAACCGAGCGGCGGAAGCGGCGCGGCTCGCCGATGCGTTTGAGGCCATTGCCTCGCAGATTGCGGCGGGGGCTCTACGGACGCCGTTGGAAGTGTTTTCTGCCGTTGGCCCTGCTTTTGACGCCTCGACCAGTGCTGCCTGGGATGTGGAGTTCCGAGCGAAAGCTGTTGCCCGGATGCAGGCTCTGCATCAAGCGGGAAAGCTTGCCACGGTCGATCGATGGCGAGCGATGCTCATGGAGGCCGTCACGGGACTGCGGGCGGTGAAGTAGTGCGGTTGTGTCGTGCTCGATGTCTCAAGGGTAGGTGTCTGACGTGGCTGGAATAACTCGACGTTTGGCGTGTTCGGCAATTCTGTGCGTCTCCTGGCTGGCGGGTTGCTCTCGTCCTGCCGTACGAGTGATGCGGGATTCCGGACGGGAGAAAATCGTGCATTGGAAACACCGAATTTCGAACGAAATTGAGGATCAAATGCTCGCCCGGAACGACGAGACGATCCAGTTCGATCCGGCACTGATTGCCATTCTGGTTCCGTTCCTCATGGGGCTGATCAAGAACTGCTTATTGGCGAGCATCCTGCAGCAGCACAGGGCCATTAATCGGCGTCCGGATGGGCGAGTTGCCCAGACGATGCGGCGGAATATTGCCGAGGCCTTCCGGGAGAAGCATCCCGACGCAGGTCCCGACGCCGTGGATCAACACGTCGAAGCTTCACTGGACGCGTTCCGGGAGGCGAGTGTCATCGAAATCACGGAACTCTATCGGGACGCACAGAAGGCCCCGCCAGACGAGGCGATCGACTGGGACAAAGCCAAGGTGCGGACGCTTTCTAATCTGCGGGACTGAGGTCAGTTGTTAAGGATTCCTTGACAACTCGAACATGTAAGAAAGGTTTGCAAGTTGAATCGTCAATCGAAACTGCTGCAGGGATTCGGGGCCGGTCTGGTCCTCGCGGGACTGTTGGGGATTGGCTGGACTCTGCTGCCGCAGCCCGCCGCCATCCCCTCGGTCCCCCTGGATCAATTGGGGCTCGAAGTCAACCACGCGGAGAAGTCCGAGCTGCTTGCGGCTGACCTGCCGCCGTTCGTCGTTGTCGGTGCGGACGGGCAGGACAACACAACAAAAAACGTCCGGCTGTGGGACGCGATGCTGGCTGTCCGTGGTTCCCACGCACCGAATATCCCCCAGCAGATTGGCGACTGTGTCTCGTGGGGGGCCGCAAACGCGGTGAACTACCTGCAGGCGTATCAGTTGGTCCGTGGTCCCCCGGGATTTCAATTCCGGGATGCGTACCCGCCTTACATTTACGGCGTCAGTCGTGTCATCGTCGGGCGAGCTCACGGGAGTAACTTCCGCGGTGATGGATCCGTAGGAGCATACGCGGCGGAGGGTGTCCAGAAGCATGGCGTTCTTCGCGCTGATGCCAAAGATGTCCCGCCGTATTCGGGATCGATTGCCCGAATGTGGGGGGATAAAGGCCCGCCGCAATGGGCGCGCGACGAGGCTAAGCAGTTTCTGGTCAAGTCGATCGCACAAGTAAAGTCTGCGGCCGAAGCCCGCGATGCGATCTGCAACGGGTATCCGGTGACCATTGCGTCGAGTTGGTGGGGGACAACCAGCATCGGGACGGTTGACGGCCGCAGGGTCGCAAACCGAAACACGAGTTGGGCTCATCAGCAATGCCTGATTGGCTACGACGGATCCGGATCCAATAAGTACTTCTACTGCCTCAATTCGTGGGGTCCGAACGCTCATCCTCAACCGCTGCAGGGCGAGCCACCTGGCGGGTACTGGATTCGCTTCTCTGATATCGATCGGATCTGCCGAGAGGGCGATTCCTGGGCCTTCAGCAGTTTCGACGGATTCCCGGCCGAGTCGCTTCGCTGGGAGGATCTTTTACGACGTCGCGACGTTCGATCCCCCGTGACATCCATTGGGGTCGAACCTCCGCAACCCCCAGAAAGGGAGGTACCTCAAATGACTGGATTTCTGTTGCTCGCCAGTTCGCTGTTAGTGATCTCTGGTTCGGTCCTTTTCATCTCGGGCGGGGTCGGGCGACGAAGTACCGCCGCCCTGATCGCACTGGCGGCAGTGCTGCTTTCGAACGTCGCCGACGCGCAACCCATCGACTTCGCCGTCGCCACCGTTAGACGGGCTCCGACATCTCCGACTGTGGGGGCGATCGGACGGGAGCCAGACTGGTCATCGGCCCTGCAGCGGCGAACTGTCACGCAATCCGACGACTTGCCGGATTCGTGGGATTCGCTCACCGTCAGGCGGACCGTGCAACAGGCTGCATGCAAGCCCGTAATCACCAGCAAGAAAACCCCCGACCGGCCAGAGCAGTGTCTGTTCTTCACGGCTCCGCGGTGCGGTGTCTGTGATACCCAACAGGCGTATCTGGCTCCCAAGGTCAAAGCGGCCGGGCTCACGATGTCGGAATCGCCAGAGGCAGATATCCGCATGATCGACGTGGAACGGCATCGAGGCCTGCAAGCGGAATACAAAGTCGAAAGTCTCCCCTGTCTGGTCTACCTGGACAAGGCGGGCAACGAGGTCGATCGAGTCACCGGGTTTGACCGCGAGCGACTGCGTACGCCGCAACTGGTCAAACTAAAGTAAGGGACGTTTCTGATGCTCAGAGCGATTCAACGAACTGTCGTCTTCCTACTGATTGTGAGTACCGCAGCGAACGGGCCCGCTGCGGATTGGTACTGTGACCCGGTCAACGGGAGTATCAAGGGGGACGGAACGGCCGCGAAGCCCTGGGGGACGTTGCAGAGTGCCCTCAGCAATGCAAAGTCTCCGCTCAGATCGGGCGATACCATTCGCCTGATGTCGGGCGATCATGGGGCGGTGCGTATTTCATCGGCGTTATCGTCGGTGACGATCGAAGCCGCAGACCGGCAGAAGCCGACTCTCTCACAACTGTCGGGCGGTCCGGGCCTCAAAAACTGGACGTTCAGGAATCTGACGGTGCAGACTCCGGACGCGGTTCTGCCGGACTGGACGATCGTTTTTCGGTTGACGGACGTTGAAGGGGTGACGGTCGAAGGTTGCTCGATTCGAACCGCTGCCGATCCATCGACCTGGGGCGATGCCGAGTGGCAAAAACGCTGTCCGTTCTACGGCCTGTGGTTGCGTGGCACGGATCTCACGGTCTCGAAGTGCTACCTGACGGGGCTCGAGAATTGTGTCTACGTCGAAGGCAACCGAATCGGGGTTCTCAACAACACGATCGAGTACTTCATCAACGATGGGATCGAATACACGGCGAGCGATCTGCGGATTGCGGGAAATCGGATCACCGATCTGTATGACCTGAAGTCCAATAAGTTCCACCATGACGGGATGCAGGGGTGGAACTTCGATGAACGGCCGATGAGTAACATCCTGATCGAAAACAACTTTGTCGCGTTCTCGACAAACCGTTTCAACGCGATTCCTGCTCAAAGCTCCGCGACATTTCAGGGAATCGTGAGTTTCGACGGCAAGGCCTCGAATGTGTTCATTCGGCGGAATACCGTTCTCAGCACGGCATTCCATGCCATCACCGGATACGGCTACAGCGACTCAGTCATTGAAAGCAACACCGTCGTGTACCAGGGCGTCGCAGCCGAACCCTGCTGGATCGGACTCTTCGCATCTCCTGCGAACGTCATGGTCCGGGACAACATCGCGCCATCGTACAACCTGCCGAAGGATGGGGCTCTCACCGCGAATAACTTCGCGTTCACGAAGGCGAAAAACACATGGGACAAGCTGACCGTCGTGAAGCCGGAAAGCACCTTCGTCAAATACCTGCCCGCAACGGCAGAGTTTGATTTCAGCGTCGTTGATGACAGTCCCGCAGCGGGGAAGTTCATCCGGATCGGTGGAGCGGGAGCTAAACAGTAATGGCTTTAAGCGACATTGTTTCGATGCCGAGCCGGGCAGATGGTTGGTCCTATGATCTGACCGTTGAGGGGTTTGCTACGGGTGCGACGTACGCGAACGGGCTTGGAACCAACAATGCAACCGTTGGGGGTGCGAAGGCTGTCATCGCGGTGACGTCGATGGGCTTCAATGACGCTGGGGTCGCAGTCACCAAGCCTCGATCACTGTACGGGACCAAGTGCGTTCGGAAGGCGTGGCCCGACAATGCCACGCTTGATGAGACGAGCGGAGGGGGCAACCTCACCGCTCGCATCGCGTTTCACAATTACTTGTATGCCCGCGACAAGGCTGGGGGGGGTAATTCTGGCACGGATCCAGTAGCGACACTGTTGAGCGGGTTTGTCACGAATACGGCAGGCGGTGGGCAAAGTAGCTCAGCGCGAAGCTCGTTTGGTGTTGCCAACAATTCGACCGTCCCCTATCCGAAATGTATCGGTCGATGGGCCTGGTGCGGTTTCGAGCGAGTCACCGGGAATGTCACCGTCGAATTCGTCGTGTTCCATTCGTTCGCGGAAAACGGATTGCCCGTGGCGTGCGTAAAGTTCGACGCTTCGGACGAGCACGGCAACTCAGTTCCCACGCAGACCGTGCGGTCAATGACCCTCTCGCCGCGAAATGCCGGGGATGCCCACGCAGTCTGGACGTATTCAGCGACGATTCCCGTGGCAACGCTCACTCAAGGGGACGTCATCACGGTACACGCCAAAGCCTTCCCCTGGGTGGGAGATGCTGCATCGTGTATCGATACCCGCACCAGTGCCGATGGGGTCGATGCTCCCTCGGAGTCTTTGTCACCGCTCATGTTCCTCCTCGACAAAGATAACGTCCTCGCCGCCTATGCCAGCGTTGACGCTGCATCGTCGGGAGTTGGGGCAGCAGTTCAAGCAACCCCTGCTTTGGCCAGGACAACACCATTTCAGACCGTTGCCACTGCTCTGACTGCCCTGAAGGCCTACAAAAACGCCAACCACGGTGACAACTCCCTGAATGGCTGTGAGCTGTTGATGCAGAACGGGACCTATACCGGTCCGGGGTCATTTACCGGCGGGAACACAAAGGCCTGGTGCATCATCAGGGCCGACCTTGAAAACGGGGCGACGGAAGCGGGTGTTGTGTTCTCGACTGCGACCAATGCTTCGTTCGCCGGGTACCTTAAATGCATGGACGTTAGCTTTTCAGGGTCCGGGGCCGGGATGCTTCGGGGCAGCCCAACTGCGGGCGTTCTGTGGCTGCACTCCTGCACGCTCAGCAGTACGTCGACGTCATTTGCGTACCAGTGGCGGGTATGCTGGGTTACTCAGTCGACCGTCACCGCGAGCAGCGTGACGGGATTCAAGCCGTTCGGGGCTAACCGTGGTGCATTCGCGTTGCTGCGGGGCAACGACGCCTCTGCCGTGACGGGCGGGGTTTCGTCGAACATGTATTGCGCTTTGGGCAACAAAGGGATCCAGTTCAATACAGGATTCGTGGAGTCGGGGTCGACGAATGATCTTAGTGATAACGCGATCGTCGCCTGGAACTCCTGCTACGGACTCAGCGGGCTATGGATCAGCCCGGCATTCTTGACGTCCAGTTCGAGTAAGGGCCTCGCAGTCGTCGGCAACGTAGCCGAGGGGTCGACGGGTTCCATTCCCCTGGTGCAGATCGCGGCCGACAACAGCAACGCCAATTCTGTCAGCAACATCCTTGAGGCGCATAATTCGTTCTCGGGTCGCAGAAGGAATGGGAACTATCACGAGGGCGGAAACTCTCGGTTCACGAGAGAAAACTGGTTCTCGCGTTTCAACCTATACCGTGACGACAACGCAAAGTGTGATCCGTTCAATAATGCAAATCGGACGCTCACCGATGGTGTGCTCAATGGCACGACGACCATCACCAGCGCGACGGCAAACTTCGTCGCGGGGGACGTTGGACAGATCATCGCGTTGGAGGGGGTCCCTGGTGGATACACGACCGTCTCGTCTGTCACGAACTCCACAACCGCAGTCATGGCCGCAGCGGCAACCGTTTCAGCGACTGGAGTTCGATTTGGTCTGAGGGGCTATATCGAAAATTCAGCCCGCGTCGATAACTGGGCTTGGATGCACGGTGTTGGAAACTGGGGTAACCGCTACGAAATCTCATTGTTCCCCCGCGACTTCTTCGGCATCGACGTCGCGGTCGTCGGCAGCCAGCAGATGGGCTACACGCTGGATAAGTCGGTGGCGGGATCAGGCGCCGGAAATGGTGACTATTCGCTGCAGCCAGGTAGCCCGGGCCTGAATCGTGTTCCGGCCGGTATGGCGATGATCCCGGGCGATCTCAACGGACGGCGAATCAGCAACACAGGCATCGGGGCGGCAGGAGCTATTCAGCCCGCACAAGGCGGCTTGTTGCTGCTGAGACGAAGGAGGCGACGATGATTTTTGATAGCGGCGTGACGAGCCAATCGATTGATATTCAGATTGTCGATGATACGGGCCTGCCTGTGACGGGCCTGCTCGCAGCGACATTTCCAACGCTCAAGTATTCGCGTGCGGGAGCCAACTCGGATGTGGCATTTCCTGCACCGACAGACCTGGCCACAATCACGACGGCCTACGCGGCCGGGGGAGTGAAGGAACGGGGCGAAGGGGTCTATCGTCTCGATGTGCCCGACGCGATCTTCGCCTCAGCGGGGCGGATCAAGATCCGCGGGGAAGCCAGCGGGAAGCATGTCATCGTTGACACGATTGAGGTCTCGCCAGTCGTGCATTTGGCCGGGGACCTAACATCGACAATGAAAGCATCGGTCACAGCGGCTGTGCCAAGTGTCGAGGCAATCGTAGAAGCTGTGTGGGACGCGATCATCACTGGTTCAACAGCGGCGGGAACGATTCTGGCTGCGCTGGCTGGCTACTTGGCAAGCTATGTAGCGCCCCTGGACGCGGCGGGCACACGATCAGCGTTAGGTCTGGCCTCAGCGGATCTCGACGACCAATTGGATGCGATCCTGGAAGCGAGTAGCGGCACAGCAGATCCAGCCGCAATCGCAGAAGCGGTCCTCACGACTCCAATGACCGAGTCCTACGCAGCGGAAGGCGAAGAGCCAACGCTTACAGAAGCAATCATGCTGCTGCACCAGAAAGCGAGCAATGCTTCCGTGGCAGGTGGGACCATGACAGTGAAGAAACTCGACGGATCCACGACCGCCGCGGCGTTCACTCTGACGGGATCACCGGATCCGACCGCGATTGCAAGGAGTGAATGATGACAATCGGACACTTGTTGACTGGGGGCTTGGGGAACTTCGGTAGCGGCGGCAGCCCTACGGTGATCAACAATTACATCACCATCCCCGCAGCCGTCGCCCAGGCTTCGATCATCGCCGGCCAGATCACCATCGTTCGCGGGGATACGCTCGCGGTCGCGCTCCCCCTGATGGGCGATATTTCCGCGCGCACAAAGCTCACGTTCACAGCCAAGCGCAAGGAGGCAGACTCCGACGAAGACGCGATGATCCAAGTTGTCGAAGGGGTTGGGCTGACGCGTTTCAATGGGGATGACGACGTCACTGCATCCGATGCGAGCCTCGTCGTTGTCGGGGCAACAGTCGGACACGCGACGCTGACGATCAGCGGAGGCATCACGGCGCAGCTCGCGCTCAGGGATCTGATCTGGGACTGTCAGTACGTGACGCCGACGCAGGTTTCAACGCCAATCGGCGGGGGGCTGGGCGTCGTGCCGGATGTGACGCGGGCGACGAGTTGAAGGGGGCGGTGTGAACGCACGCCAACGAGCAGCAAAGAGGAGACGGGCCGAAGCGGCGAGAGCGGAGTCGGTGGGCGAGAGCCCGCCAGAAGCCAATCAAGTTGAGTCGTCCGGAGCCAAACGACATAGCGACCTTGAGTCTTCACGAGTCGAACGAAGCGAGGCCGCGCCTGATGCGGTACGGGGACAGAAACCGGAGGGCCCAAGCGACGGACTGACCTCGGACTTCCTCCAGGATCCGAAGACGCTGTCAGCGGACTTGGAACTGGCGGAGCGGATGGTAAAGGGGCGGTGGCGGCAGAGCGACTACAAGCGGCGGCAGATCCTCAATCGATTGCACAAGATCCTTGAGAGGGAAAAGGTCGATGTCATCACACCAGACGGGTACAAGTCTGACCGGGTCAAGGCGGACACTCTGGCGATCCAGGCAGCACGGGTTCTGCTGGCCATCGAGCGACAGGATCAAGTCGACGAGCACCATTACGACAAATTGAACCGTGCTCCGACACATGTCCCAGGTGGAATGTCACTGACGATTCAGGAGCGGACCGACGCAGCGATTCAGCAGGAGACGACGCAGATCACCATCAATCGGATCGTGGCGATGCGGCTGCCAGACAACGGTCGCGGTCCTATGCCAACAAACGTGATTGAATCAACCGCGGTGCAGAAATGAGTTCAGCGACAGACCAATACGAAGTTTCTTATCTCGAGCCGCATCCAGGGCCGCAGACGGCGTTTCTGGCATCGGAGGCGGATATCTGCTTCTACGGTGGGCAGGCAGGAGGCGGGAAGACGTGGGCCTTGCTGGTCGAAGCTGCACGGTACACGCACATCCCGACGTTTGGGTCAGTGATTTTCCGCCGCACATCTCCGCAGATCACGAACGAAGGGGCACTGTGGGACGAATCGGTATCGATCTATTCACAGTTGGGGGCTCGTCCAATTGTGGCCTCGCTGAGGTGGATCTTCCCCAGCGGTGCGAAAGTGGCGTTCCGGCATCTGCAGTACGAAGCGGACGCGATGGCGTGGCAGGGTTCGCAGGTCGCGATGCTCGGGTTCGACGAGGTCACACACTTCACGCAGCGGCAGTTCTTTTACCTGATGTCTCGAGGCCGCACGAAGTCGGGGGTGGATCCGTACATCCGAGCGACCTGTAATCCGGTGCCGGACGATGACCCTATTGGCGGGTGGGTTCGACGGCTACTGGACTGGTGGATCGATCCTGTGAGTGGACTTGCGATCCCAGAACGCTCGGGAGTGATCCGATACTTCATCCAACGTGGTGGCGAAATCATCTGGGGCGATTCGAAGCAAGAGCTTGTCGATAGATACGGCCGTCCCGATCTGCCGATCAATCACGATGACCAGACCGCTCAGCCAAAGTCGCTGACGTTTATTCCCGCGAAGCTGGCCGATAATCCGAGCATGCCCGGGAGTTACAAGGCGAACCTGCTCAACCTCGAGGATGTCGAGAAGCAGCGACTCGCTGATGGCAACTGGAACGCGAAGCGTCAGGCGGGGATGTTCTTCAAGATCGGTCAGATTCAGATGATAGACGCGCTGCCGATCGGTCTCACGTTCTGCCGGGCATGGGATCTGGCCGCGACCGATGGTGATGGCGACTGGACTGTCGGGGCAAAGATCGGCCGTGACGATGATGGATTCTTCTACATCGCGGACGTCGTTCGCGGGCAATGGGAAGCGAGCTATCGGGATAAAATGATCTGCCAAACGACGGGTCTGGACGGTCGGCACAAGTGCAAAGTGCGAGTCCCGCAAGACCCAGCAGCGGCCGGCAAAGCTGAGGCGGCGCGGATGACTCGCATGCTGAGCGGTTTCGATGTGCGGGCCGACGTGGTGAGTGGCGACAAGCAGAAGCGGGCAACTGGGTTCGCGGCACAGGTCAACGCGGGCAACGTTCGGGCTCTGCGGGGACCGTGGCTTCCAGGGCTGCTAAGTCGCCTAGACGCGTTCCCGACGGACGGCGCTCCCGATGATGAGATCGATGCACTGGCGGACGCGTTCAACGAACTGACTCTGAAGAAACAAGTTTGGATCCCGCAGAACTGACCCTCGCAGGCATCTGCAATCAAGGACGGTAAATCATGGGCTGGTTCACAAATCTCCTCAATCGCGTCTCGGGCCCCCTGTGGGCGGAGCCGAATTCGTCGGCAGTGGCATCGACGGCAGTTGCTCATACTCCGAAGCCATCGAAAGACGACAAGCTGGCTTCAGACGATGGGTTTCGGCGTGCCCTGGGTGGCGCGGGGAACTCCGGCGGCTGGTCCTCAGATCACCGCGAAGAAGCGAACCACAACACCGGATTCAACTACATCGCCGTGCATGCGATCGCGACGCAGGTTGCCGGGGCAACTGTCACCGCGTTTTACGATGGGGATGATCGAGAGTCGAAGCAGGCTCGGCGGAAAGCTCTTGCCACTCATTGCAAAGGATCGTTTAGCCGATGGAAGTCGATCTACGGACAGGACGACACCGAAACAGATCCGCTGCCGTCCAGTCACCCACTCATGAAGCTATTGAAGCGCCCAAACCCGCACGAATCAGGGGCGGCGTTCCGGTACCGGCAGGCTCAGCAACTCCGTCTCACGGGGCGCTGTCTCATTTGGAACGTGCCAAGCCAGGCAGGGCAGACCTGCGAACGCTACGTGATTCCCACTTCGATGGCCACGTGGGTCAACCCCACGCGAGACATGCCGCGGGGAGGTTGGCGGGTCTCGATGAACGGGTCTCGCTACGTGCCGCTGGACGACAACGGTTTCATTGAAGGAATGCCCGGGATTTACATGCTTCTCGGGGCGACCGTCGACGCTCGGCAGGTGCAGGATATTAAATATCCTCACGCGTGGTGGCTGGGGGATGGCTGGTCACCAGTGATGGCCGGAGCGACGTTCATTGATGGGGCGAATGATATTGCCGTCGCGCGGTCGGCACATCTACGGAATGGGGTGACACCGGCGATTGTCGTGTCGCGAAAAGCGGAGGCGGGTGCGGTGGACAAGGATGAACTCGATCGGGCCCAACTCGCATTCAACAAAAAGTACTCAGGCCCCTACAACCACGCGAAGGTCCTCTGGGCTCCGGACGGAACGGACGTCACCGTTGTTGGCGCGGACGCGAAAGACATGGCCTACGAGACCGGGCACAAAGACTTCCGCGAATCGGTGTTCGCCCTGCACCAGGTCTCACCGGTGGCTGCGGGGATTCAGGAGGTTGGGACCGGATCCGCGTATTTCACCTCGATGAAACAGACCCGCCACGCTGCGATTCAGCCGCTGTGCGACATGCTGGCCGAGTCGGATACGGAGTTTCTCGCGCCTCAATTTGGAGAGGGGATCACAGTTGAATACGAGGCCGCGGCACTCGATGACGACGAGACAGAAAACAAAGAGTTTGACTCGATGGTGTCGTCGCAGTCATTCACGCGGAATGAGATCCGAGCCAAGAAAGGCTACACGCCGTTGGAAGGCGAGGATGGCGAAGAGATCGTCGGCAAGCCGCCTGCTGCGGATCCTGCGGGCGGGATGATGGGCGGCATGGGCGGAGGCCTCGACGGTGGCGACGATGGCAGCGGGTTCCAGCTCGGCGACGGGCCCAGCTTGGGGCTGTTCGACGATGATGAAGGTGGAGACGAAGATGGAGATGAGGAGGAGCAAGAGGGCGACGAGGACGGCGGTTCACCCTTTGGCGGGCCTGCATCTGCCGACGGGGATGAGGATGATGAAGATCCTGATGGAGACGAACGGAACGACGAAGATATCCCTGCAGCGAATCCCGGGAAGCTGAACAAGCAGCCCGCACCAAAGCCCTCGAAGAAGCCATCTCAGGCATTGTTCGCTCGCAGAACGCCGTTCTCAAACAAGTCCTCGTCATACCTCGCGGCGCTACGTGCGGTCGAAGAGGTTGATCGTGCGTGGCTGCGGAATTGCGTGAAGGGCCTGACACAAGAGATCGATCGAGCAGCGAAACGAGTCGAAGCCCCGTTGTCAGACCAACAGCGAGAGGCGGGGAACTATCGCAAAGGTCACGTAACAATCCAGGGCTTGAGGGTTTCGATTGAGACTCCGAAGGGCGGTACCAGGTCTGGCACAGACAAAGCTGGCAACGAATGGTCTGTCAAGATGGGGTGTCACTACGGCTACATCAAAGGAACTGAGTCGGCCGCAGATGGGGATCATATCGACGTCTTTATCGGTCCTCATCCTGAGTCCGAAATTGTCTTCGTAATTGATCAGGTCAATGAGGATGGCGAGTTTGACGAACACAAGTGCATGATCGGCTACGAATCGACGGCAGAGGCACGGGACGCGTACTTCTCCTGCTACTCCAAAGGCTGGAGCGGGCTTGGATCCATCACCCCCATGACAATGGGTCAGTTCAAGCAATGGATTGAGGTTGGCGACACTCGCAAGCCAGTGTCCGAACAGATCGGCCAGCGGGAGAAGTCTTATCGAAAATCTTTTGAGGAATCGCAGCACCCACGCGATGACGACGGGAAGTTCGCTTCCGGTGGGTCCAGCAACAGCCTTAGCGGCATCTCTCCCACTGCCTCCACTGCACACCTCGAGAAAGCCATCGCGTCAGGTATCACCGTCCGAGCCCCGCAGCGGACCGATTTAAGCGATATGGACATCACTGCGGAGCGGCCGGACGGGTTTATCAAAACGAAGTTGAAGCTTTCCGACGGCACGCGGCTCAATTGCACCCTGCACTTCGAACTCGTCGACGGAAAAGTGCAACTTGAATCCGTGGACTCCGACGCGATCGGGCACTCACGAGAGTTGCAGGGCGTCAACGAGGACGCGTTCAACTCTGAGCTGGAAAAGCACTCCGAGAAGCTCCTCACGTCGGACGTCATTACTTCAATCCGTTCTGGGCTCGAGCGGGAGATCCGGCTGCGACAGCGGGCCGTGAAGCTGGGCCTGAGCGACGAGGAGAAGCCGTCGGCGGCGGTGATGGCGTTTTTGGGGATCGACAGTTCCGCGAGTAAACGGGAAGCAGAGGCAGTGAATGGCTGAACTCCCCAACCGCGACCAACTCGAAGCGGAATTCGCTCGCCGATTCGGCAGGGTCGCGCGGCGGCACATGTACGAGTTTCGGGCGTGGCTCGGACATCCGCCCGACATCGGAAACGTCCCGCAGTCGTTTTGGGACAGGATGGAGGAAGAGTCTCGGGATCACACCTACGCGATACTCCTGATGATTTTCGGCGCGGCGGCATGGTATCACGGGTGGCGAAACAAAGAGTCGCGACTTGCGGCGGCAGGTTGGGCGCTTCTGCAGGCCCAGGCGTTTGCGACGCAATGGACGGAATCGACACGGGAACGCCTCGAGAACGGACTGATGAGAATCCGTGAACGTATCGCCCAGGAGGAAGAGCGGCAGAGTGCGAGGGAAGCCCGACGCATCGCCAGATTGAATGATGGCGCGACCGAAGAGACGCAGATCCCGATTGCCAGGGTTGATGACGATCGGGTTAGGACGCCACGAGTGCCAGTGTCGCCCCCCGGAACGCCGCTCCCGCCAGCGGAACTGCTCCGGCAGGCCGTGGACAGACTTCTCGACCAGACGTTCGGCGCCGAGCGAATCGAAGCCAACGCGATTGACGAGGTGACGCGAGGGCAGCACGCTGGGTCAGAGGCTGCCGTGGAAGTCGTCCAAGGCCTCGGTGAGCACGACAAGTGGCGGACGCAACGAGACACAAGAGTTTGTCCGACGTGCTCACCGAATGACGGCGTGAACCGAGAAGACTGGCCGTCGAGGTACGCTGAGGGGCCGCCCTGTCATCCGCGTTGCCGGTGTTGGATCGAATACGAGAGCGAGCAGCAGCAACCATAGGATACGGTCATGCCGAACGAACCTGATAACAAACTGCCGACGCCTGTGATTCTAGCGCGAGAAATTGCACTTGACAGGCTCAACGGGAATCTCGCAGTCGGAACGCAGGTGGCGAAGGATCTTGGGTGTACCTGTCGACGGACCAACGTTCCGCATCATCTGCAGATTGATCTGCTCTGTCCCGTCCACACGATCGCAATAGAACATCCCCCCGTGAAGGATCACGAGTGTTGACAGTCCCCAGCGAGCGAAAGAAACGAGCGTGGCGACCGTGGTACCTGATGGCGGTACAGCCCATCTGCACCGAATGCCGTGTGCCGTGCGTCGCCGGATCGACCGTCACCGGTGCGAACGGCTCCGTGGTGCAATACCGATACTGCCCGATCTGCCGTAAAGCGGTCAAAACGCCGTGTTCTGACCTGAAATAGGTTTGTCGCGACGTGTCGGTCTTACAAAGGTTTGTAAAAGACCGTCCTTCGTATCTTATCTTTTCTTTCCGCCATGCGTCTAATCCCCGGCATGGCAATCAGAACTACCACCATCGATCGGCAAGACCTGGACAGAATCGTGTCCGCACGGCCACGCCCTCGGGTGGGTTCTCTCTACAAATTCGCTCCGGCGACGAACTCTCTTGGGATTGATAATCATGTAAGTGACCGCTTGCGGCCCTACGTTGATCGTGCGGCGATGTCCGCTACAGCGATCATCTCGACGGCAACACCTGACCGAGTCGGCGATGTGCTGATTCCTCGTGGTTGCCAACTCGAAAACTACGCGAAGAATCCCGTTGTCCTTTGGGGCCACGGTCTCGAAGACATCAAGGTCCCTATTGCGACCAGCAACGACCCGTCCGGGCGGCTGTCGATCAGGATCAGCGACCACGAAGTCAAAGCGACGAGCTACTTTTCCCAGCGAAATAGGGAAGCGGCTCAAATCTTCGCGCTGATCGACGAGGGGATTGTTCGCAGCACGTCTGTGCGTGAGACCCCGATCAAAGCCCGCAAAAAATACGACAAGACCCACGGCGAATTGCTGATCGTCGACGAGTGGGAACTTGAGGAGTGGTCCTGGTGTGCGATCGGGGTCAATCCCGACGCAGTTGCGAAGGCCATGAATAGCCGAATCGACGGGCGAAAGTTGTCCCCGTCAATCATGAAGTCACTGATGGCGGTTGCACCGGTGCCGCGAAAACTGGGGGTCGGGTTCGGCTCCGGAAAGGCAAGCAAAATGGCAGACGATCGAGACGACGATGAACTGGACGACGAACTCGACGAATCCGGGGAAGGCGAAGACTACTCGGACGACGACGAGACCGCCGAATACACGTCCACTGACGGCGACGGCGATTCCGACACGGACGGCGACAGTGACGCAGACGATGATGGCATCCCGGACGATGCAGATGAGTCTGATGACTCCGCAATGAAAGCGGATGACGTCGATCCTAACGCAGATGCCCTCACTGGCGACGATGAGGATGACAGCTCCCTGGGCAGTGACGAGGACGATTGCAAGCCGCACGGGCAATTGCTCCTGGGGGCTGTTCACTCGGCCCTCAAAGACCTCATCGGCAAGACCAAAGGCTCGATGAAGCCGCTAGAGAACAAAGCCCTGCGGTCTGGACTCAACTCGGTCTGCAAGTCCCTTGATGAGCAAAAGCTCGCAATCGAGGGGATGCACGGCGAGCACTACCCACGGGCCAAGTCGCTGTCGGAAGTGTCGATTGCTGACGGTGACGGGTCGTTGGACGGCTCGGAAATGAAGTCGTTCCTCCTGACTGACGAGCCGCGTCGGTATCAGGTCGCAGGTGTTGCCGCGCGGCTCAAGGCCCTGACGGGTGAAACGTCGATCCCAAAGCGGTATCGCAAGATGTTCGCTGAATTCGCGGCCTCGCTGACTGAAACGGTGACGCAGGCCAAGGCGTTTCGTGGCGGTAAGGGCACTCGGGCCGCAACGAAAGAGGACAAGGACGCAGCGGCACTGCAAAAAATGATCGACGACGCAAAAGCCGCGCTGAAAACGTAATTCGTGGGCGATGTTGCCCAAGACAATGGACGGACGGACCCCACGACTGAAGGATCGATGACGATGGCTAAGACGACTCAAGAATTGCAGAAAGAAGTGACCGAACTCACCAAGATGATTGCTCCGCTCAAGGCCGACAGCGCGAAGCTGAAGGCCCTGCAGGGCAAACCGGACTACTCCGGCGTGCGGCGAGATGCCGAAGGGCGAGTCACCGGCTACTTTGAGGAAACCGACGAATCGGTGACGATCGTTACCGGACGCGACGATCTGAACGGGCCACGCGCAGAACGACGAATGAAGTCGCGGGCCGCTATGAAAGCCCTCATTCGACAAGGCTACCAACCCTGGGGTGAATTCAAGTCACTGGGAGACTTCGTTCGCAGCGGGTTCGATGGGCATCAATCGCCAGACTTCCGCGATCGATGCCGGACGCACTTCAAAGCGATCCAGGGGATGTCAGAGAGCGTCGGGTCAGACGGTGGTTTCACTGTCATGCCAGAGTTCAATTCAAAGATCTTTGAGCACGTCTACGCCAATGATCTGTTTGCCCAGACGGACAATTACACCGTCAACGGCAACAACATGACGTTCCTCGCGAATGCTGAGACGTCGCGAGTTAACGGCAGTCGGCACGGGGGCCTGCGAGGCTACTGGACCAGCGAAGGGCAGGCAATCACTCAGAGCAAGCCGACCGTTCGTGAAGTGCAGATGAAGCTGCACAAGCTCGCCGTTGTGGTTTATCTCACGCAAGAGTTGATCGACGACGGCGGTCAGGCGTTGGAACAGTTCGTCACCCGCAAGGCGGGCGAAGAGTTCAACTTCATGATCGGTGACTCACTGTTCAACGGCGATGCCATCGGAAAGCCGCTGGGGATCAACAATTCGCCAGCACTGCTCGTGATCTCGAAGGAGAGCGGTCCTCAGACGGCCGACACGATCGTCGCGCAGAACATCATCAAGATGCAGAATCGGTTCTTCGCGCCCAACTTCGGCAACGCCAACTGGTACATCAACCAGGACTGTATGCAGCAGCTCATGCAGTTGACGCTGGCGACCGGAACCTACTCCGGGCAGCTCGTGTTTATGCCACCTGCCGGACTCTCAGGGGCTCCTTACGGAACCCTCGGCGGTCGACCGATCAAGCCGATCGAGTTCTGCCCAACCCTGGGCGATCAGGGCGACATTGTGCTGGCCGACCTGAGCCAAGTTCTCTCGATCAGCAAGGGCGGGATCAACCAAGCAACGTCCACCCACGTTGAGTTCCTGACCGATCAGCTCGCCCTGCGGTTCACCATGCGAATGAACGCGGCGCCTTGGGAGAACAGCCCGATCACCCCATACAAGGGGACCAACACGCAGTCCAGCTTCGTCGCGTTGGAAGCTCGCTAATCGTCGATTGTGAGGCCGCTCGGTCTCAGTCGCGTTCAAGTTCGGTCAATCAATCACGTTTAGTGGAGTTTTCAAAATGGATTTGTTTAACAGTCTGGTGATGGAGCATTGCCATGTCGTCAAGGGCCTCGACCCCGTGGCGGACTTCAATGCGGGAACCGCCGGGGTGACCCAAGCCGTGGCACTCAAGCTGTGGCATCGGGTGCTCTTTGTGATCCACAAAGGCGTTGGAACCACCGGCACATCGACGATTACCGTTGAGGGTTGCACCTCGGCGGCAGGGGCAGGAGCGACGGCGGTTCCGTTCCGCTATCGCGCCACGCCCACGGGCGATTCGGCAGGGGCGATCCAGACCGCGACTGCTTCGGGATTTGCAACCACTGCTGGATCCAGCCAGCTCTATGAAATCGAAGTGGATGCTGACGCACTGATCTCCGGTGGTTTCAAGTACGTGCGACTGCAGTGCACGGAAGTTGTGGATTCTCCCGTTCTCGGCGGAATACTGATCATGATGTTCGGCCCGAAATATCCCGGTGCAGCGGCTCCTGCGACCGTGATTACCTGATCGGACGATGCTGTTTACTCATCGCGGATCAGCTCTTTGCAAAGTCCGCGATGTCTCTTGTCCATACCTGCCTTAACCTTTCTGACAAATCCATTCGAGAATTCAAATGGCCGACAAAAATAATTCAAATTCCGTCACCGGCGACGACGCTCTCCAGCTCCAGGAAGTCGCCCTCGCGTTCGCCAGTGAGCGATCGACGCAACACGGTCTCAGTCGCGGCATGGCCGTGGCCTGTTTCCGCGATGCCAGGCTGTTCCTCGATGTTGCGAAAGACGCTCTCAGTGGAAAGTTGGATGCGAACGAGTGGGTAACGGCACTTGATGCAGCGTTCGCTCCCAATTTGAAACGGACGCATCCGATTAACCTCATGTCCCATGCGTTGGGGAGTTTGAAGGACGTGAAGCGGGTACACGAGGCGCTGAACGCCAATGTCGCGGCCGAGTCGTATGACGAATACGAGTGGGGGAAACAGGAAGTCGCCTTGGCTCGTCACATGTTCCCCGCCGTGCTCGAACGGGCGAGGTCGATGAACCTGCTCCCATCGTCCAACTGATCGGGATTCCCGGAGTTCCCCGAGTCATCATGCCTCTTACTCGTAACACCGACGCAGGGTTTCGCTCATTTGCGCGAGCCCTCAGTCCCGACCAGGACAAATCAGATATGGATGAGTTGCCAATGACATTCGGAAGAGTCGGCTACGAGGCGTTTCGCGCGAAGCATGATGCCGGGAGGTCGTTCCCCTCACCGAATTGGGCCAATGTGCCGCAACTGGTGAGGGACTCTTGGGAGGCCGCTGCGGTGGCGATTCGCGGCGAAACACCCACTGAGCAGTCGGAGCCAGTCGAGAAGCCGAAACCATCCAGCAAGTCTTCCAAAACCGCGAAGTAACCACGAATGACGCTGACGACTCTCAACGCTGTGAAGGACCAGGCGGGAATCCCCCGTGCGGACACCACACGCGACAACCAGATCAAAGCGTTCATCTGCGGGATCTCCGACTACGTAACGCGGTTCCTCGGCCGCAACATCGAGCAGCAGGAGTACACGGAGTACTACTCCGGTGACGGGACTGTTGAGCTACTTTTGCGGCAGTACCCGGTGATCTCGGTTCAACGGGTTTGCGTTGATTCGGGCGGCTATTTCGGCGATCCGGCGAACGCGTTTCCATCTGCGAACGATCTTGTTTCCGGCGTGGACTACGCGTTGGTTGCAGGTCAGTGGGGTAAGGGTTCATCGGGGATTCTGCGACGGATCGGCGGCTCCTGGGCAGCGTGGCCGGCGAGAGTTGCGGGCACCGTCCAATCGCTGCCCTCCAAAGCTCAGGGAAACATCCTTGTTGAGTACACGGCGGGGTATGCCGAGATCCCCCCAGCGTTGGTGATGGCGGTCAATTCGCTGGTAGCGAAAGGGATCTTCCAAAGCCAATTCGGCGGCGGGGTTCAGTCGGCGAGTTACGAGGACGCGTCAGCGTCATTCGCGGCGAGCGACGAAGTGGCAAAGACCATCGGTTCGGTGACGTCGACGCTGGGCCTGTTCCGGTCAATCGTGATTTGAGAGGTGAGTCGTGATACCGAGATCAATGGCACGATCGCTGATGGCGTTGGTCCCCGAGCGGGTCCCGGCTACCGTCGCGCTCAACCCAGACTCAAACACGGTCACGCTGATTCCCGTTCATGGTGCATGGCTCAAGCCGGTGAACGTCGCTCTGACGACTTACGGCGGCGTGAACCTCCAGGGTAACGAAACTCTGCTGATGGTCCCCGATCACGAATTAAACTCTCAGGGCGAGGGACGAGAGATCCGGCCTCGCGACAAGATCACCTGTGCTGGTGCGACGTATCGCGTTCATGCAGCTCGGCTGAAGACCGTCCGCACAGTCTGGGAATGCGTCGTGAGAAAGGAAATCGGCTGACATGGCAGGACTCTCCAATCACTACGACGCGATCATTGCGATCAAAGACATCATTGACGGGCTGTCCCTCGAAGGGCTGACCGGTGGAACGGTCATTCAAGAGGTTGCGACTTCGCTGGATGGCCAGATCCCACTTCCGTTCGTCAGTATCTCCCCCTACGGGCCTGAGCGTGTCGGCGACGAAACAGACGCACGCGATGGAGCGTATTACGGCGCACTGGTCGCGATCATCGCAAAGCCTTCGGTAACGGATTTGGAGCAGCGTCTCGCGTGGCGGCAGTCAATCCGGCGAGCGATGAAAAATCGGTCCCTCGACGGCCTCCCACAAAACTACAACCTCGACGTCGAGCCGGGGAACGTCGTCGAGCCGCGAGCGTGGTTCGACAGGGATGCTTTTGTCAGCGGCATGGTGGTTCGAGTGTTCTTCCAGGAGCCGCGAGCGTGACAAAGATTGTATTCACTGGCGTGACCCCTCCCGCAACGCGATTCAAGCGGTTCGCGGGCTCAACCGAGTTCGGCCGAAAGCGGCAACGCAAGTCCTACGACCCCAATCAAGCCCGGGCCGATGACGGCAAGTGGACCAGTAGCGGTGGATCTTCAGCGGGATCAGGTGGAAGTAGCGGCGGCAGTGGATCCACACGAAACGGTGGATCGAACGGCCACGTCTCCGGCAAAGTCGTCGCCCGCCACGCGATGACCGCATCCCAGCGAGCAGCACAAGCGACCCAAGCCGCGACCGGA
Organism: Schlesneria sphaerica; assembly: GCF_044336245.1. Classification (NCBI taxonomy): domain Bacteria; kingdom Pseudomonadati; phylum Planctomycetota; class Planctomycetia; order Planctomycetales; family Planctomycetaceae; genus Schlesneria; species Schlesneria sphaerica. The sequence continues at coordinate 1,229,825 of NZ_CP172346.1, forward strand.
GGTAAGGGGCCTCTGGCGCAAGCGGCAGGCAACACCGGAAAGGTGGCGGAGAAACGCGGCGAACTGATGCCATCGAGTGAGCATCAGGACCTCGCGAAAGAGCACGCATCGCACGCGGCAGAGCACGAGCGAATCGCCAAGGCAACCAAAGATCCCAAGGCCCGAGAAGCTCACGCGAACGCAGCGTCGATCCACCGAGCAGCAGCGACGGCTCACCAGCGATCGGCTGCACAGAAAGGGAAAGACGCTCCGGGCGCTGTGATGGCAAAACATGCCGAGACGGTCTCCCAGCGAGCCGCACAGGCCTCGCAGGCGGCTACTGGGGGAAAGGGCCCGCTCGCGCAGGCAGCGAGCACCACACATCGACAGATTTCGAAGCACGGTCACGACGCAGCGGATCACCTGAATAAGCGAGCGTCGAACGAGCACGCGGAACATGCCCGGGCACATGAAGATCTTGCCAAGCGGGTGAAGGATCCGCAGCAGAAACAGGCACACGAGCGAGCGGCGCGGCTGCACAGAGCAGCGGCGACTGCACATCACAACACAGCGCATCGAAAGCTCGAAGAACTCAGCACACCGGACTTTTGACACCTATGGCAACGGCAGACACATCGGCGTTTGAGTCGCTCTATCACGATATGGAAACAGTCGTGCAGCGGTGTGACTACGGACCGATGTTGGAGCAGTTCCAGCAGGTCATTGCTCAAGGTGAAGAGGTCGCATTCCGGGCTCAGTCGACACCAGGCGGGGTACCGTGGGCACCGCTCGCGGAGTCGACGGTACGACGCAAGGGGCACGCATACATCTTAGTGGACACAGGCGATCTGGCGTCATCGCTGATTGACGTCGACGGGCCGGGGAATATTAACGCCACCAACTCGCACGGGCTGATGTTCGGGACAGATGTTGAGTACGCAATCTTTCATGAGACGGGGACCTCGCGAATGCCAGCGCGGCCGGCGGTGGGGATGAGCGACGAGACCCTTGATGATCTGTGCGAACGAGTGGCCCGGGCAACGATTGATTCATTGTGATCAGAGTTTGAGGGGACGGGACGGAACTATGGACATTAACGGTTTCCAAGTTGTGAGCGAGCCATCCGACAAGACCGAAGAGGGCTTTTCATCGACGGTCCATCGCGGTGGGCAGGTCCGGGGACCGTTCCAGACCGTCAAAGAGGCTATCGCGTGTGCTCAGAAATGGGCTACGGAACCTCGTGCGAAAGTGGCCGAACCAGGAACCGATCAGGCTGCCGCAAAGGCATCAAAGAAACCGCCAACCGCAGAATCCGCACCATGAAATCCGGACGCACCGCTTACGCCGAATATCACCGGATCCACGCGGAGAATGGCGTCAAGCTGCCGACGTGGGACGGTCTGCGGCACATCCAGCGAATGGCGTGGGAAGCGGTGTTCGCCCACATTACAGATCCCGAAAACCGACCGTTATCAATCAGCGAATACAGGCCAAAGCCGGTGCCAAAGCAGCGTAAAGAGAGGTAGTTATCATGACGGAATCAATGGGCTGGGCCAGTGCGCTCGCCATGCAGCCGATGGCCAATATCGCGAACACGACGGCATTCAGTTCGTCGTCGTCACGACTTGAGTTTGTGAGCTGTGATCTGGCGGAGACGATTCCGATTGAGCAGGACGACGGGCTTCGTGGGACGCGAACCAGAGCAGCGGAGCGACTGGCACAGGGTAACATTGCGGTCGGCGGGTCAATTGTGCTCGAGCCGACGCCCGTTGAACTCGAAACGATCATGCCGTTTATCATGGGGACGGCGAGCAGCAGTGGAACGTACGCACTCGCGGATACGCTCCCGTTTCTCTATCTCCTCGTCGATTACACGACGAAGGTCAACACGTTTACAACGAAGGTCAGCCGCGCGACGTTCTCCGCGTCACCCGGACGAAAGCTGCAATTGAAGCTCGATCTCGTCGGAACCGTCATGACGATCGGAAACGCGGGCACGTTTGCGTCTGCGAGCATTCCAGCGATGGACCTGACTGCCCGTCCGTGGATGATGTACGACCTTGGAAGCGGAGTGACGATCAACTCACTCACTTACTCGATCGATCGATTCGAGTTGATCATCGACAACATGATCGATCCGACGTACATGCAGGGGCAGACCGCGACTGACCTGGAGCCGGCAGACCGAATCATCACGCTGGGGATGCAGACGAAATTCACTTCGACGGAAGTCGTCCTGCAAACAGATACGCGGGCAAAAACCGGGCGGGCGGCGAGTCTCGCATTCACCAATGGGTCAAACATCCTGACGATGACGTTTGCGCAACTCGTCGCGATGGCCGAATCGGTGAAAATCCCAGGACGAAGCAAGTTGCGATTGCCGTTGAATTACCAGTGCTACGGGCTAAGCACGACAAAAGAACTTGTAGTCACGCTGCCGAACTGACGGTGGCGACTAGCGAATAAAGTCAGAGAGCGGCTTTTCGCTGATGTTGTTGGAGATAATTACGTCCCCATATTCCAGTTTCCCGAGAAGCTCATTGAGTGCGAGCCCCATGTGCAGACAGCAGATTGCCAACTGTTTTTCCTGCAGTGTGGAACTGGGAGTGTCCCGAATGGTCCGCAGAACGTCGAACAACGCCGGTTCAATCGGGTTGATGTTCATTTCGATGCGCTGATGAGGGCGATTTTCGTTGACCATGATCAAACCACTTTACCGACCTGAAATACTGATTGAAAGCACAAACTAAGATGCCAGCGACTTACATTGATGATGGATACACCCGCGACGATGGCTACATCGCATCTGCAGAACCTGCGAAGTCAGGGGAACGACTGCATGATTCGCTCTCGTTTTCCTACCGCTACGCCACCCGCATGGAAGTGATCAAGCACGATGCGGAGTGCCGAATCGCAATGAAGAACGAGGAAACCGATCCGACCTGCGCTCTGCAAGCTGAGTCGCTGGCATGCAAGTTTGTCGCGGAGCACGTTTCGGACTGGGATCTGACAAACCGAAGTGGGCAAGGCGTGCCGGTCTCTGCAGATGCCTGCGCGAGAATGAAGTCTCAAGTGTTTTCGAAACTCTACTCAATCATTCGCGGCTCGATGGTCAGCGATCCGAAACCGGCCGAGGAAAATGACGGTCAATCTCCCGATGAGGTCCCCTCGCCGCCGACCCTCGAGGAACTCGCAAAAAACTAGACTCAGGGTGCCGCCTGCTGCTGTGGCACCCGCGAATCGCAAAACGAGACTGCCAGTTATGTCTCAAATACCAGTACGAAGACACCGGTCTGGTCACCCTGGGGCGAGACGGGCAACCAGAACTGAGACACATGGGCTGCCCGCCGCCGTGCCAGTCGCGGCAAGGATGTCCGAAAGGATCGCCAGAGAGGCAACGGACGCTGTGGCCGGAGAATCAGCGATGTTACGAGCACTACCAGGAATGCAAGGCGGTCAGCCAATTCCCCGACGATCCGATCGTTAGGCGAAACGCAGCGATCATCCGCAAGGTTGAGGGCGAGTTCCGCGAGTGGAAAGAAGACAGGTTTCGACGGCAAATGATTGCGGCCGTCGGTGGGGTTGAAGAAACATGAGCGGCCAAACACATCGAGACGTCGTTATCAGAGTCGCCATCCAGCCGGGCGACTCGTCGACGTTTTCCGCAGCGCTGAATGCCGCACAACGAGACGTGCAGTCGATGGCTGCAGCGATGCAGCGGGAAATGGAAGCTGCGTTCGCGGCCGCGCGCGAGACCGCCAGCGGGACGTTCAGTGGCTTGGGCGGGGGTGGGATCGGAGGCGGTGGCGCGGGCGGATTTGGAGGCGGTGGCGGAGCGAGGCGGGGCCGTGGCCGGAACTGGGGCAGTCCTGCAGCAGGCACATTCGCGGCGGAGATCCTCGCGGCTGGAGGGGCGACAAACGACCTTGCCGAACGACTCGCGCAAGAGGGGGCGATCTACCCGACGCGGGAGCAAAGCGACCGGAGAATTCGCGATGCCACGATCGCGCAAAATGAGCGTGACGCGGCCCACAGAAGGGATGAGGAGGAGCGTCGACGGCAGCGGGAGCAACTCGCCCAGGAGAGGCAGGACGTCTTTGACAACGACGTCGCGAATGCAGTTCGTGCAACGAATGCCGAAAAAGCCAAGCGAAAAAAGGAAGAAGAGGACGCCGCGAGGGAGGAGGAGTCGAAGGCCGCTGCGGAAGTCGCAGGAAATACACGGGCTGCCGCGACGGCACTGTGGGGGCTCACCACAGCGATCAAAGTCTGGATGACGACGATCAAGGACGCCGAAACGTCACTCCATGGCGGTCGGCAACGTGATATTGCGGATGCTCAGACCGTCAGCGGCCGTCGCATTGCAGACATGCAGGCGCAGTCCAGCTACTGGGCATCTCGCGCGAACGTTGAGACCAACGTCGACGCATTCCGGGAATTGAAAAACCGTCCAGCAAATCTCGCCAGGGAAGCCGGTCTGCGAGAGATGGAGGAGCGGACGGACATCACTCCGCAGCGCAAGGCGGAACTCAGATCACGCGCGGAAAGGAACGCCGGGCAGGACCAGCAACGAGCGGCACTCAAAGACGAGATGTCACATCTGCGAACCCAGGAGTACGACCTGTCGGAGGCCGAGAAATCCGCCCGGGCTCGTATGGACCTGATCAAAGAGACTGGTGCGTCGACGTTGCGAACGATCGGGGCCAAGCTCGACGAGGCAGAGAACACTCCGGGGGCCTATTTCGGCCTGGCGAACAGTAAGCAGCAGAACTCAAACATTGAGGAGTTGCAGCTGCAGTATCGCCAGCAGCAGCTCACGACCGCCCAGCAACTCAAGGATACGGCGGAAGAGATTGCGTCGATTGAGGCGCGGCAGGTCCAGTTGCAGCAGCAGAAGACGACCAATCTCGGCGAACAGTACAAAATTACGAAACAGCAACAGCAGGATGCCTATGAGGCGGTACGCGACCACAAGGAGGGGATGAGGCAGGACGCAGTAGGATTCGGAGCGTCGTCATACGGCGAGCAGGCTCGGGCCCGAATGCTCGACGAAAAGTTGTCCCGCATCAAGGCACAACAGGCAGCGGGCGAAACCGTCGAGCAGCTCTTGCCTCACGAGATGCAACTCGGCAAGTCGATGGGGCTGGGGACCGCGATCATCGACGAGCAGGCCCGGGCGCAGCACGACAAAAATCCTTTGAAAAACTGGGACCGCAGCGAAGAACAACTGCGAGAAAAAGAGGCCGATCTCAAAGCCAAGATGGCGATACCCACGGAGGACAATCTCGCGGGGCAGATGGAGGCGAGCGTGCAGGACGTCAAGTCAGCAGTCGCATCCTCGATGAAGTCTCTCGAGGTGGTCGCTGAGGTCGCGAAAATGGTGAACGAGACTCAGCAGCGTTTGTCTGAGCTGGAGAACCAGGTCCGGCTCTCCCGCACGATGCGAGGCCAATCAATTCAGGCGTGGTGGTAATCGATGCAGCAGTTTCAATACGGCCCATACTTTCACGACAAGCAGTCGGTCGCGTTCAATAACGTCCGCCGCTCGCTGTCGCGCAGTGAGACGGGCCGAGCGAACCTGCTCACCACGGAATGGTCCCTTCGCGGAAAAATCATCCGCCCGACAGAGGCGGAGATCCTCGCAGAACTGGCACTGCTAAAGCTGGCGTACTCCAATGACGGTTACTCCGCAACGATGCTGGACAACAACGGCAACCCGACGACATTCATGCTCGACAACAATCTCGCCGTCGGCGGGGTCCGGGTCAATCAGCCGATTAGTCACGGTGACATCAGCGGGGCTCACGGCGCGACGTATCTGAAATACGAATTCGGCCTGGCTGCAGACTATTTGGTGACACCAGGCGGGTACCTCTCGTTTCAAGAAATGCTGATTTTCGACGACATCGACGGCGGGCCCATCCAGGTCGAGCGACTGCCAGCTAAGGGGCCGCCGATCCTGCAGAATGTCACTGAGCGGTCATGGTACTACGCAACTCAACAGGGGACCCTGACGCAACAGGCGTCGAACGTGGGACCGATGCCACCGCTATGGCCCGACAAGCTGCGAAAGGTCCCAGGCGCCAAACAGGTGCGATATGCACCGGTGAAAACAATCAAGGGCAAACCGATCGAGTACGGCTGCGACTGGCACTACACATTCGTGTCAGACGGTCCGTTCAGCGGACGGCCACGAGTAGGAGGTTAAGCGAGACATGGCAATCAAACGATGGCTTGGGAACGCGGCGGCGATCGCGGATGTGTGGACGATTTCCCTGTCAGGGACCGTGATCAGCCAGATCTACACGGTTACGATCAATTCGAAGACGGTGCAGTACGTTGCGGACGGAGCGGCGACGGTATCGACGGTTCTTGCTGGTCTCAGAGCAGCCCTGTCAGCGATCAGTCCGTCGCCACCGGTTGAGTTTACGGAGTTGACTGCAGCGACACTGCCGACAGTGGGCCCGTTTACTTCGTTGACGCTGACCGGAAACACTCCTGGGAAACCGCACACGATCAGCGTGGGAACTTCCGGAGCAGCATCGTTTTCGATCACCAACACAACTCCAGCGACAGGGCCAAACGATTTCAAAAACGCGTTGAACTGGTCCGGTGGGGTCGCTCCTGCAAACTCTGACACGCTCGTTTTCGACAACGGGTCGGTGGCCTGCAAGTACGGGCTTTCGACAACGCTTACGGGCATCGTCGTCTCAGTCGAACGCGGGTACTCGGGACAGATCGGGTTGCCGTTTATCAATTCGGATAACTCGACGACGACTTACGCAGAGTATCGGCCAACGAGCCTCACCCTCGACGGCGGGACGCTGATCTGCAACTCGGCGGATATTTCGCGGTGCAATCTCGATTTCGGGTCCACGGATGCGGTTATCCGAGTGCTCAACTCTGGGGTTAGAGCAGATCAAGGGACGCCAGTTGTCCTGATCACGGGCGGTGACTCCGCGACCGAACTGGACGTGACGAAAGGCGACGTAGGAGTCGCGTTTTATCAGGGCACGACTGCCGAAATCCCATCCATCAAATCAGGGTTTGCAGCCAGTCCCCTTTCCGACGCATCAATCATCGTGGGGCCCGGGGCAACCCTCGACGTCGTGGAGAAAAACGGCGGGTACTTCGGCAGTCGTTCTGACGTCGTAACGCTGAGTCAAGGGGTCGCTGGGGGCGTGGTGGACCTGCACGACGCGGTCGAGGTGACAACGATCAATTGCTACGCGGGAACGGTCAATCTCAACACCACAGGCACGATCGGGACGATCAATCTCTACGGGAAATCGACCCTCAACGCTGACGGCGACCCTCGGGCAAAGACGATCACCAACCCGATCAACGTCTACGCCAAAGACGTGACGATCAACGACAACCAAAAATCGATTAACTCCGGAACTCTGACCTTGGCAACGAACGGCGCGACGACGGTGAACGTCGGCCATGGCGCTAACGCGACGATGGAATACACGTAATGACGGACGGGACGCAGGGGACGTTTTCGTACCCCGGAATCGGTGCTTACGAGTCGTTCCAAGGAACAGACATCAGCGGTATTGCGCCATCGGTGTTCACCGCGCAAATCCACCCGGAATACGGGATCCCCGCACCGGACGGCGACATCGTGCTGCAGTACGGTGACAGTGTCGTCACGCTACGAAATATGCACGTTGACCGAGTGGACTACGATGAAGGGACAGGGGGGAAGGTTGCGACGGTTCGCTTCTTGGATGAAAGATGGAAGTGGGCCTATTACAAGATTGTCGGTCGGTACAACATTCGCTTGCCCAATAATTTCGTGGATCCGGCGCACGAGAAGACGCCACGAGAACTGGCGACACTTTGCTTTCAGGCCATGGGCGTGACTCGGTTTGATGTGAGTGCTCTCCCGAACCTCGCTCGCCCCGACGTCGATTGGCAGTGGTCTCGGCCAGCGGAAGAACTTGCGAACCTTTGCGACGAACTCGGCTGCCGAATCGTCCCCCGGAGATCCGACGGCGCCTGGGTTGTCGTGCAAACAGGCTTTGGAGCGGACCTGCCGGACAACGGCTGGCCGTACAACGATCACGGATCGGGCATCGATCCCAAAGAGACTCCGGACTACATCGAGATCGTGACTGCTCCCATCTCATACCAATGTGCATTGGAACTGGAGCCATGCGGAAAAGACGTTAACCAGGCGTGGAAGTCTCTCGACCAGTTGAGCTACGTCATCGACCCGCACGATTACGGGTATGGGTTCTTTCGTGACCCGTGGTACCAGTCCGGTTTGTCTCCGGACCGGATCCGGCAGGCCGATGGATCTGAGATCAGCCCAAGAGAATTGGGTGTGCAGACGCTGCATCGGTGTTTTCGGATCAATGAGACGCCCGCCAACGTCGCGCGACGAACCACCGAAGAAGGCGAAAAGGAGTTTTATCTCCCGGGGTATGATGGGTTTGTTACTCGAAAGCAGTTACTGCCGTTTAATGAGCTTGTCGAAACGTACACCGACCCTTACGGCGCAGAGCATCGCCGGGCGGCGCTCATGTTCGGCGAGTGGTGGGGGGAGTTGGGCGAAAACAACGGGAATCACGCCCCCGGGACGCGACTCGACTACCAGGAGAGCACGATCTACGCACCGGAGGAACGGGCCTCGTTCACCGTGTCGGTGGATCCGATCGACACCGACAGAACGATCATCACGACGTCGAAACCGATGCTGCATTACATGAATCCGCGGGCGTTCAGCGATGGGTTTCGCGATGAGTACGTGTTTTCCGCAGCGAGGATGTTTTTGGTCTGCACGGTCAACGTGAGGCACAAAGTAACTTGGCAGCCGATTCGATATTCGATGCGAAAGCACATCGGGTCTGGGAACAACCCCGATTTCTGCCTCACCATCGTGAAGAACGACATCCAGCCTTGGTGGATCACCGACTACGACGCTTTTGGGGTTCCTCTTCACGCGTCAACACCCCGAAACAATGAGCTCGAAGTCCGCCGGCAGTGCGAGTACTACCTCGAGGCATACGCGCAGACATTCCAGACCGTCGCGAGCGAATCCAAAGTCTATTACGGCCTCTACCCGATCGACATGGACGGGGCGATTGCTCAGGTCACCTATCGCATCTCTCCAAGCGGGGCGGACACGATCATCAGTCGGGGGACTGAGCACAATTTTGACATTCCGAGTTATGAACAGCGTCGTCAGAGGGACGGTCGGATGAACGCTGCGGAAAAACAGAAATTGTTGGCGGAAATTCAGGACCGGAAAACGCGATTGCTGGGGGTGAACAATACCTAAATGACAGCTTTATCCCCAAAAAACAGAGTGAAAATCCTCAACGTGTCCGGAATGGACATTCCGCCTCGGTCGATCGTCGTTGCCGTCGGCGTCGTCACGACCGCTCAATCAAATACGTCGGACCGCGAAAGTTACACGCTGGTCACGCAGTACGGTTGCGGATTGCCGGGCAACATCATGGTCACGGGGCCCGAAACGATCCGAGCGGACGGTTTCGGCAGCGGTTATTTCGACAATTTTTTGTATGTCTCGATCGACGAGAACGCAGGGGATCCGGCCCCGGGCCAAGAGTGGGGTCCGTCGATTGGAAGCTGGGTGCTGACACGCACCGACAAGACCAAAGGATTCTTCGCACAGGGGCACAGCGACAACGGCGGAGCCCCGAAGCGATCAATGTTTCTGCGGACCTTCGCGCGATCGTACGAAGATTGCTCGTCCTACAGCAGCTCGGCCCAGTCGAGTTTGAGCTACTCGTCGAGTTCGAGTAGGTCGTCTCCGTCGAGCAGCCAATCATCGCATTCGTCGGTTCCGTCGACGAGCAGTGGCAGCGGGTGTGGGTGCACTGAAGTGGTCACTCATGTGTCATGCTCGGGGGGCACGTTATCCACAACGACTGCGATGGTCAGGGGGTGTTGCTAATGGCAGTCTATACGACTCCTTGCAGCGCACCGTGCTGCGGAAGCTCGTCGAGCTCTTCGAGTTCTCGGAGTTCGCCCAGCCCAAGTGGATCCAGTTCCAGTATCGACTGCTCATGCTGCTGTTCATTTCTTAGCGGCGGAGTCGAGGCTGCTTGCGGTAACTGCATTATGAGTCGCACGAGTGTTGCGCCAGAAACTCCCTGCTATGTTCCGTGTGCCGCGAGCCCGCTGATTGTCCCATCTTTAACTGTGACCCACGGCGGCACGTCTGAGACGCTGACTGGACACCCGACGAATTGCACCAACTGGTTTAATACTGGGTCTCTACCACCGTTTCAGACGTCGGCAACACTGCTCAACAATATGTTCACGTTCTTCTACGTTCGCTCGACGTCGCCGCTCTGTATCTACACAGCCAGTGGTGTGCCGTGTGTCAATGGGCAGACGTTTACTTGGTCAGTTTCGCCACCTGGAACGGGGTGCCCGGCGACTCTCACGGGGTCAGTCTCATGGTAAATCAATGTGCCGGATTAGGGCTGCTCGTGGAGCAGATGGAAGCAGCGGGACAACCCGAAGCCGCGGCGGCGCTGAAGGCCTCGCACGAGAAATGTCTTGCGGATCATCCGCTTGTCGAGGTGCCGAAAAGCGAGTCGCCGTCTCTTGTCATCAGGACATGGAATTTCGGGTCCGCACTGATCCGCTGGGGTGGCGCGGGGTTCCCCACCCGATCCAAACGAGAAATCTCGAAGCTCCTGAAGATCTGCCAATCCTGCGAACACCTGAAAGAAAATGTTTGCACGAAATGCGGTTGTCAGTGCAACGAGAAAGAGCAGGTGATGAATAAGCTCGCCCTGAAAACAGAGCATTGCCCCGAAAAGAAATGGTGAGGTAACCAGTGAAAAAAGCAGCAGCTTTGAAACCATCAAAAGCGACTAAGAAGCCCGTGAAGAAAGCGGCGGGTCGGCGGGCAAAGCCACGCCTGCCAACGCAAGCGGAAATCGATGCGGCGATGCCTGTCGCACCAAAGGTGCGAGTCTTGAATGAGATCGAGAAAGCGGCCTCGTCCGCTCGCTGGATGGTGGCAATCTGGCGAATAGAGGACGGTCAGTTGCATCTCGATCGCACCACGGTCAATTTCCCGTCCGATGATTGCAACGAAGCAATCAAGATGCTGCAGAGGGATCTGGTGCGACTCCAATGACTGACAAATCGCGATCACCGCAAAAGCTCATCCTCCACTGCCGACTTTCGCCGGGCGACGTCATGACCATGACGATCGCAGTTGAGTCGTTGCATCAGACCTACCCCGGCGAGTACCTGACGGACGTCAGAACACCTGTCCCGGACATCTGGCAGCACAATCCGTGGATTACGCCGATACGGGACGACGACCCAGAAGCCCGATCGATCGAGATGCACTACCCGCAGATTCATCGGTCGAACCAGACGCTGATCAATTTTGCGAGCTGTTACACCGAATTCCTCGGAGAGCAGATCGGACGGCCGCTCTATGCTCGCGTGAACCGCCCCAGCATCTATTTGACCGATGAGGAACGGTCATGGGCGACGATGATCCAAGAGCACTTCACCCACGGTCGCAAGGTTCCCTATGGAGTACTGGTCGCTGGTACAAAATGTGATTACACCATCAAGCAATGGCCCGTTGAGTACTACCAAGAAGTCATCGATCGCACTCTCGGCGTAATCCAGTGGGTCCAGATTGGAGAGAAAACCCACAACCACCATTACCTCGAGCGCTGCATCAATCTGGTTGGGCAAACAACCCATCGGATGCTGCACCGGTTGGTTTATCATTCGTCGATTGGAGTGGGGCCGGTGACGTATCTGCTCCATCTCTGCGCGGCGTTCGAAAAACCCTACGTCTATTTGGCCGGGGGAAGGGAACCAGTCACTTTCGTGAACTATCCCAAGCAGCACACGCTCCACACGATGGGGGCCCTGCCGTGCTGCCAAAGTAACGGGTGTTGGCGTTCGAGAGTTGTCCCGCTCGGTGACGGCGACGAAAAAGACGGTTCACTCTGCGAAAACCCGGTGATTGGACTGAAGATTCCGACCGCGAAGTGCATGGCGATGATCACCCCTGATGAAGTCGTCGCGATCGTGAAAAGGACGGTGCGGACATGATCGTTTTCACCAACGGCTGCTTCGATCTGTTTCATGTTGGACATGCGGAATTTCTTCGAGCATGCAGGGCGCTGGGGTCGAAACTGATCGTCGGGCTCAACTCCGATGATTCCGTCCGTCGTCTCAAGGGTCCACTGCGACCGATCTGCTCTGAGGATGAACGAAGTGGCGTCCTGCAGGAACTCAAGTCCGTCGACGAAGTGATCATCTTCAACGAATCGACCCCCTGCGAACTGATCCAGCGAATCCGACCAGATGTGATCGTCAAAGGGCCAGGCTACTCAGAAGCGAACATGCCTGAGGCGGCGATCGTCCATTCGTACGGTGGGCGAGTGGTTATCCTCGAAGGCCCGCAGATCAGCAGCACAATGATCATGGAAAGGATTCTGGATCGATGCAGTCAGACGAACGGTGCGTGAAATTTCGATTCGACCGTCACGGGCTCGGCGATGTCGTGCATTTCGCGCATGCGGTGCAGCTCTATCGCTCCCGGGGATACGATGTAACAGTCCAAGTCGAAGACAATAAGGAATTCGTCTGGCAAGTTGCCGAGGTGAACACCATCACGTCAGGGGAACTGCCAAATCACGTCTACGGATACCCGCACGATTTCGATAACTTGGACGCGTCAGACGCCGAGAAAAACAAGGTCGCATTTGGACTGCATCACCCCGCGCTGCCGCCTCTGGGGCTCACTGCGGACGAGGCTTGGGACGAACTTTGCTCAGTCCGGATATCGGCCACCGAACACATTACAGAAGAGGCTCGCGAAGAGGCCCGGAAGTTTCTCGATGGAATGCCGAAACCGATCATCTGCATTCACTCGCGGGGGACCAACTGGCACGAACGAAAGTCGCTGTCAGCAGACGTTGCCCTCGACGTGATCGTCAATCTGATCAACCAGACTGGCGGCTCCGTGATCGTGCTGGATTACGACTGTCGGGCCCCAATGGTCGGGCATGAGCGATGCAAGGGGATTAAGCCATCGTGGGGGCATATCGGCGTTGACAGGTTATGTGCCCTCTACGAACTGTCGGACCTGATGATCGGCGTGGACTCGGGACCATTCCACGTCGCGGCGATGACCGACGTAAAGGCCCTCGGAGTCTTTCGGTCGTTGCATCCGGTAAGGGTCTGTTTGCCGAGCCCGAACGCGACCTACCTGGCATCGGCTCGCCATCAACAGCACTGGGAGCAGCGTGCGGACCGATGGCGAATCGTGACTTACGCAGGCGACGAACCAACGGCCGAGGACATTACGCACGAGGCACTGCTGATTCTTTCAGGGACGGACAGAAAAATGCACGAGTCACTGTCAACCAAGCTCGCCGGAGTCTACGAGTACGCCCGGATCGGCTACGACAAACGACGCATCGAGCTCCTGCCAGATGGAAAAATCGGCGACGGTCGCGGAGACTGCGAACAACGATGGTTTGCCCGTGAGGAACGCGGTCGGACAGTCATCTCAATTTCCGGTAAGTTTGGTGTCATCTGTGAGTGTTCGAAAGGCGATGAGGAACGAGTCTTCAAGGGCCAGTGGACCCACTTTGAACGGATGCCAATTGAATTAAGGTCAGCTTCCGAAGACTCCACGATCACCCCCTCACGAATCACGCTCGTGACAAACTGGGACGATGCCTACAACCCGATCGCGTCAATCGTCATGCCCAACCGAGTAGCCTACGCGGCGCGGCACGGGTACCAGATCATCGAGAAACACTACGAGGGGGCATGGGGCAAATTGAACGCTCTCCTCGACGCCTGGGACAGTGCCGACTGGCTCTGGTGGCTGGACATGGATGCCTGCATCACCGACTCCGCGACAAGATTGGAGTCGCTCATTGATCTGGAAGCCGACGTCGTCCTCACCTGCGACCGCAATGGGCTCAGTTCTGGCGCAATGCTCATCCGCACCGTGCCGGCCGTCCGCGAGATCCTCGAAGATTTGCTGCTACGGCGCCACGAGTTCGACTGGCCGAACGGACTATGGGAACAAAACGGGCTCATGTGGCTGCTTTGGAAGATCAAAGATCGCGTCAAAATGCTTCCGCAGTCCGCGATGAACTCTTACGCGGGCGAAGAATGCCCGGCCGGATCCCACGCGTGGCAGCCCGGGGATTTCGTCATCCACTGTGCGGGACTGTCCAACGAACAACGAATCAGGATCCTTACCGAACGGAGTCCGATATGAAAATGCCATACGGAGAATGCTGCGGAATCAAGGTCAGAGACGGGGCACTCGGGGCTCAGGACTGTGACGTCGTGGGGGAAGTGGTCGTCCATGATGGGTACAAACTGGGGGTCCGTAATCTGACGCCGTGGCCGGTGAGATATGTGATTGACATCGGCGCCCACATTGGGACGTTCGCCAAGATGTTTCACCTGAGGAGCCCGGCCGCGAAGATTGTCTGCGTGGAGGTCTGTCCGGAAAACATCGACCTACTGAAAGTCAATACCGCACTGATCGCAGATGTGGAGCAGGCGGCCTGCACGTATGAGGCCGGGGAGGTTCGATTACACAATTGCATCAAGGCGGTTGGCGGCACTGCGACGGGCGGATCTGTCGTCACGTCCGTTGATGCCGACGCTGATCAGATCTACTGGAACGACGACCGTCCGATCCGAAAGTTGACGCTGGAAGAGATCGTCGCGAAGTATGACTTCCCCCGCATCGATTGTCTAAAACTGGACTGTGAGGGAAGCGAATTTTCGATTCTCAGAAACACCACACTCCTGCCGAAAATCGGTTTCATCTGTGGCGAATACCACGGACGCGAACGCTGGGAGCGACTCCGAGCAGAAAAGTTTGCCGACTGGGGATACTGCGAACTCCACTGCAGCGGCGACCTCGGGACGTTCCACTTGCAAAACCCAGCATGGGACTGGGATCTCCCCGAACCACGCCCACGATCGGAGGTAGTATGACGCCGCGAATTGCCGTAATCGGCGACATCATGGTGGATATCGATCTGCACTGCGTTTGCGAACGGATCTGCCAGGAGGGGCCATGGCCTGTACTGCGTGTCGAGCGAACGGAATCGCGACCAGGTGGAGCGGGTAATGTCGCGGCGATGTGTCGGGCACTCGGATGTGAGTCTACGCTACTTGGATTTGGCGAGCCCAGCATAAAACGCCGCTTCTTCGTCGACGGGAAATTGACCGGACCAAGAATCGACCTCGATCAACGGAAGGTGGCGACCGAGAACGATGTTGACCAGTGGCTCAGGGCGATCCGCATATTTACTCCCGACGCGATCATCGTCGCCGACCACGGCAAAGGCGTGGTCGGCGAATCGCTGATGCGGGGACTCTCGCAACTGGCAGTTCCGATCCTCGTTGACCCGATCGCTTCGACGCCCATCATCGCCCCAGTGGAATGTATCTGCGGGGGCAGTCGCGAGATCCCGGCCGAAGCTCCTCAGCCCGAGATACTGATCGAAAAACGTGGCCCGGGCGGTCTAAGATGGCGATTAGACGAGAAATGGACCTGCGTACCCTCTACCGTGTCCAACGCCGTTGACGCTCTCGGGGCAGGAGACCAATTCATCGCGGCCCTCGCTTGGCGACGTTGCCTGGGCGACACCTGGGCGGAGGCAATCACCATTGCAAACAGTGCCTCGGGGATCCAGTGTCAGCGGCGAGGATGTGTTCCCGTTGCACCGTCGGACCTCCAAATCGGCATCGTTGCGGGAAATACGCTCTGGAACGTATGTGCGGACTGAATGGATAAGACAATCCGCCTGAAACTCCACTGAAGATTCAAAAGCGTACAATTATCATCACAGGTCCGAATGGCTGAGGCATTCTGCCAACAAACCACTGTACACGATGGCAGTCTGTCTTAAAACGTATTCCGCAGCAAACACACTTCGCCTATTGACTTTCCGCTGAAACGCCGACCAAAATATCTGCACATGGACACGAGGTCGAACGTGTTCAATCCAATCTGCCGGGGTAACCCGTCTTTCAGCCCGTCATCGCGTTCGACCACGCCTGACGGGTTGTTTCATTTCCTGAAGGAAATCTCATGAAAAAGTCACTCAGCGTCATCAAGTCGAAAAGGCACGGGTTTACCCTGATCGAACTGCTGGTCGTGATCAGCATCATCGCGGTACTCGCATCGCTGATCGCACCGGCTGTGCAATCAGCACGGCGGGCGGCGCGGAAGGTCGAATGTCTCAATAACATTCGTCAGGTCGGTATGGCATTTATTTCGTTTTCGACCTCTGGAAACGGAAATTTCCCCGCTCTCGCCGACAACCTCGCGACCGAGTCGAACAATGGATTCATCTACGGTGTGGGGTGGCCAGTCGCACTGCTGCCAGCTCTCGATAACGCTGCCCTGCTCAAGAACATTCGCCGAAATGCTGTGTCCACCGGATCCGGCGATGCGTTCACGATCAATACAGCTGACCAAGTGAATGTCAAAGTATTTACGTGCCCAGATGACAACGACTCAAACCAGAAGCCAGGCGGACTCAGCTATGTGGTTAACGCTGGGTTCATGCCTTCGACAGTGTGGGGATCTGAGGCTGGTACGTACCAAAACCCGTTCGTCATCGACTGGAACGGTGACGGACGATTCTCGGTTGACGGTGTTACAGCGAGCGGATCACCGGCAACGCTGGATCAGCAGGACCTGTCTGTCGAGACTGCCACTGGCGTGTTCTTCCGTCGATCGCCTCACTACACGGGATCAATGGACAGCATGCTTGACGGTAGCACGACAACAATCCTCGTGACCGAGAATCTTCAGGCTGGGCCCTGGTTTGGCTCCCAAGATCTAATCAGCGGATTTGGAGTCAATCACCTTGGTTTTGGTATGCGTATTCCGGTCACCAGCGCTGCCCCCATCGCAGGCATTTTCGTTGCTGGAACGCTCGCTACATCGTCTGGATTGTACGACACGAGCACCAATCCAGACGACTGGATGATCAACCGAAATCTTTCAGCTGCTGTTGGGCAGGCTCCTCGTCCATCATCTAATCACGCTGGTGGCGTCAATGCTGCCTTCGGTGACGGATCGGCCAAATTCCTCAACGAGCAGATGGACAAAGCCGTTTACGCCAAACTCTGCACCCAGAACGGTGTAAACTTCCGTGAGCAAACACTCGATCAGGCTGCGTACTAATTATGAAGGTACCAGTCTACGAATCGCTGGTGCTCGTCGCAGCAATGTCTGTGGCGATCGCCGTGAGTTATGTTCTGTCGGTGTCATCCTATGAGGGTGAAAGCGAGTTGGCCCATCAACGAAAACGGGCGGAGTTACTCGACGGCACACTTACCGAAGCGGTTGAACGAGCGAACGCGAGTCTCGCCCGTAGATTATCCGAGTGAATGCCACAAGCACCAACGGCGGTCACGATTGCTCAATATGCAGTTGTGGCCGCCGTTCTTGCTGCGCCATTCCAAAGCCCGCTCAAAGGCTTCATATTTGAGACGGTTGCGCGTGCAGTCCGGTGTTCGACGGCAGGCAACGAAACAGGACAAAGAAGAATTCCTCAAAATAATTTCAAGATTTATCGCATGACCCTATTGACGGAAGGCAAGAAAAACCGATAATGCACCCGTCGCAGTCAACGCGACTGCAAAACATCCGCGACACAATTCGCGGCCCACATCATCCGCAGCCAAATCTGCGGCCCGAACGAAAGACTCTGATCATGGTGGAAGTACTCCCCGGCTACGACGCTTGGAAGCTGGCCTCTCCTGAAGACTGCCTCGATTGCGAACCGCTCACCCAGATGAACACAATCAGGGAGTTTGATTACCTCGATAAGGTTGTCACTCCAGATGGGACCGTAGCGAAGGTCATCGGCTGCGAATGGTGTGAAGATCTTGAAGAGCGACGCTACAAGGTCGAGTACAAGATCGGAGAGGACGAGGAAGGCGAGGCCGAGTACGACAGCGATTGGTACTACGAATCGAAGTTGAAACTGGCGTAGCGAACGGACTAAACCGCCCCGAGTATGGTGCTCGGGGCCTAACTCTCTCACATCGAAAGACGCGACCATGAATATCGAAACAGCAAACGCAGTTCTCACAAACGAACAGGTTAGCATCGCCGCTGCTCACGGGCGTCGATCCGGAGCAATTGAGGCTGACAAGTGGTTCGAGCAGAACGAGGACGCCACCGTGCTGCCAGAGTGGGAACCGAAGCCGCTGAAATGCAGCCCGACGGAACTCTGCGGTGTCGAGTTGAGTGACGAGCAATCCGAGGCGTTTGAGTTCCTTTTCAACGTCAACGCCAGGGATGCTTGGGGAGAGTTCGAGCGAGTTTGAGCGGCGACTAGAACAAACCGCCCTGCCCGCATGAGCATCTATTTAACCAGCGCAACGAGCAAACCATGACTACCCGGAATTACGTCTACAAGGCATACCCGCCGGCCACGCAAGCGACTGCCGTGCGTGAGCAGATGGTCGCTGCTCACCGGTATCGCAATAAGCTGGTGGAAATCGAACTGGCCCGCCGTGCCGCGTCCGAGGAAACAATTCGGCGGCTGTCTCCCGAGTACGCTGCTGCGGCTGCGGTAGTCGATGAGGCTGAGGCTCGCGTGGAAGCTGCGTACAAGGCGATCAAGGCTGTCTCCCAAAAGGCCCGGAAAAAGGTACCTGCATCGCCGGAGATGGCCAATGAACTCGCCGACGCCAAGGCCGCAGCAAAAGCCGCGTATGACGCAGCGAAGCAGCTGAAAGCGGACTCGTACAAGAGACTCAAAGAGTTACAACTCCCATTGTGGGACCAGGCGGAAAAGGCGATTCCAGAATCGGACTCGCTAAGCCCCGCCAAGAGAAAGTCGCTCTTGAGGGAAGAATATTTGCGACTAGCGGAGGCGGCACAGATCGACGGCGGGCAGCGCGTCTACGAACGTGACAGCAAGGTCGCTCGCGCAACGTGCGGCTGTTTTTGGGGCACCTATCTCACGATTGAGGACGCGGCGAAGGATTTCAACAAGGGGGCTCCACCACGATTCGCACGATACTGCGGAGAGGGCACGATTGCCGTGCAACTCCAGGGCGGACTCTCCGTAGACGACGCGATGTCCGGCGACGATCGGCGGCTAAAATTGCACGTACCGAACCAGGAGGAGTTGGCCACTCGTGGCAAGTCTCGAGGCCTGCGAGCACACGGAGTTGCGTCTCTGCGGATCGGCAGCGATGGGCGTGATCCGATCTGGGCTGAGTTCCCGGTCGTTTTCCACCGCCCGTTACCGCCCAACGCAACGATCGTCTGGTCCTACATCCACTGTCGCAAGGTCGGACAACTCGACGAGTGGTCACTGCGGATCACCGTCAATATCCCAGAGGACGGGACCGTTGCGTTGCCGAAAACCGGGGTAGTTGCTCTGCATTGCGGCTGGCGAAAAATCGACACTGAAACAGGCGAGTCTCTACGAGTCGCCACATGGGTCGGCGACGACGGAGAACACGGCGAACTAATCCTGCCTCCTGATCTCTACAGCGGTGAGGGCGTGCCAGGTGGCCTGATGTCTGTCCGCGACACGCGACTGGAGGAGTTTCGGAAAACGTGGCTCGAGCAGTTTCACTCGCACGATCATGAGTTGCCGGATTGGCTGCGGCTCGCAACATCCGAGAGTCGAGACGATGAGGGTCGTCTGCGTGGGCGATCTATCGATCAATGGACGTCCCAGAGTCGGTTTTCGGACCTCTGCTGGCTGTGGTTTGATAAGCGAATCGAACGAATCGGTCTTACCCGGGATCAGTACCTGCAACTCGACAAGACGTCACGCATTGCTGCAATGGCCTCAGTCGTCGATGAGTTTCCCGGTGAGTTTGATCTGTGGACGTCACTGGATGCATGGCGAAACTGGGATAAACACCTTGCACAGTGGCAGGCGAACCAACGGCGGAGCGTGATTGCCCGGCGAGACCAGATCTACCGCACATGGGCGAAGCAGTTTTCGCTGAAATACCGGACGCTTGTCATAACCGACACAAAATGGACGGACATGCTGGCGAAGCCCGAGATCGACGAAGCGCCGGGGATGACAACAGGGCAACGGAACAATGGCCGCATCGCCAGCCCGGGCAGGCTCGTGCTGATGTGCCGCGAGAAGTTTGTTGAGATCGTCACCGTACCATCCAAGCACGTAACAATGGCCTGCCACAAGTGCGGTCACGTGGGTGATTTCAACCGAAAGTCATTTATTCATCAGTGCTCAGAATGCTGCGCGATCTGGGACCAGGATCAAAACGCCGCACGGAATCAGCTTGCGAGAGGTCTAGTGACGTTGCGAACACGGGCAGCTCTCGACGTCGAGAAATCATGCTCGGGAGTCGGTGACGGCGGGGGAAGCGGCGGGAATGATAAGGGGGATTCCGCGACCCCTCGCAAGACGAGGCGTAACCGTAAGTCGGGAAAGGCCGCAGAATGACTGCGGTGGAAAAGCCTGCTTGGAGGCTTTGTATCTGAGACGGGTTCGAGTCCCTACCGGAGCTATTCGAGGCAAGTGGTGGAAAAGCCTGCTTGGAGGCTTTGTATCTGAGACCAAGATTATGGCCAAGGAGTGCCATCAAGGGAATGTCGTGGAAAAGCCTACTTAGAGGCTTCGTTTCTGAGACGACGGGAGGGGGTGGGACGCCGCAAATGACCTTCCGGTGAAAACGCCTTCTCAGGGGCTTCGTATCTGAGACCGGATGCTGGCGAAGGATCGATTGATATGCGTGGCCGTGACAAAGCCTGCTCAGTGGCTTCGTATCTGAGACAAAGTCTGGGCGGATTCATGTTTCACCCGGTAACAATGCCCGCTCAGAGGCTTCGTGTCTGAGACAATCGGCGCTACAGGAGGTGCATACTTGACTCTTCAAGTGGAAAAGCCTTCTCAGAGGCTTCGTGTCTGAGACGTCAGGGTATGACAGTGAGTATGACAACAAGAAAAAAACAACCGATGATGCACTACCCCCACTACCGCCTCTCCGGGCGCCAGCGCAAACAATACGCAGTCCGCCGCGGATCTCTACGAATCGCCATTCCGCTTCCGCTGGAGTGGCCGGACGACGCCACTGACGACGAACTGGCGGACTTTTTCCGTCGTTGCTTGCCCGAGGACATCCTCGCGCCGGATCACCTGCGGTCGATCGAGGAGCTTTTCATCGGCGTTGTACCGTCGTCGGGCGGCGCGACGAGCCACCGACTCGGCACGATCGTCATGGGGGAACAGACTCACAACGTGACGCACCTGGCCGTCTCTGTCGTGATCGGCACGATAAGCGTCGATGCCAACCCGCGGCACCCGAACGCACAGATCCAGTGGCCAGGGGATGTGTCCCGGGCGTTTCCGTCCAGGCCAGCGGATCCAGACAACGAGGACGATAACGAATGACCTCCGATGAGACAGTGGCGCCACAAGCGAAACCGAAAGGACATTGGCCGAAGGGTAAGCGGCGGAACGTCGAGTCCCCCGAGTGGTCCGCAACCCGCGAACTCCTGGTGCAGATACTTCGCGACCACCCCGCGCCGATGATTCGGTCCGCGAGTGCGATCGCGGCGGTCGTTGGAGTCAGTCCGAAATCTGTCGGCCGATGGCTCAAAGGCGAGGACCTGCCCGGCGAACCTCAGCAGGCCGTTATGCGGGAGTGGGCTGACGCGGCGTTGGAGCAGATCAGGAAAGTGTGACGATGACACAAACAGGGAGTCCGCAGATCTTCGCCATCGACTGGGACGGGACATTCAACGCCGCGCCGGATCTCTGGTCCGAATTCGCCGCTCGCGCTCAGTCTCGAGGCCACCGAGTCTATGTTGTCACTGCCCGACGTGACACCGACGAGGCCCGCGCCGAGATCCGATCGATGCTGAGGGAGCACGACTGCGTCCTGCCGATCGTCTTCACGGAAATGGGGAGTAAACTCCACGCGATGCGCGAACGGGGCGTCAAAGTGGACGTCTGGATTGACGATGAGCCGCAGACGGTCATCAGCGGGCGGTAGGCTCGATCCTCGTCGCCAGGATCGATTCTCCGGCGTTTCGGCGCCCGGACGTGCATTCTCTCGGACCTGGTGTTGATGCAGCCCTGGAGCGGCAGTTTTGGCCGAACTGCAAGGCCTTCCCATCCGAGCCGCATTTCTCCGGCGGCTTTCTTCTCTTCCCAATTTCGCGCCGAAAGCACTATTCGTGAGAAAAATAGCGCCAGAATAGTGGTTTGGATATTAGAGCAAGAGAAGACTGCGTAGCGCTATAGGGGGAAACCGTGGCCGAACTTCGTGGCAGAGGTTAACACTCCTCGCTGCAACACGTTCCGGCATGTGGCAGAACTCGCGTGGCCGAACTTGGCAGAGGGGTGGCTGAACTGGCCGAACCCGGTTGGCAGAACTTGGCCGAACTTGGCAGAGGCGCCGATCGAGCGCCAGACCCCGGAGTCGCCATGTCTCGGCACACCGCGTGCAACGTGAGCGGATCATGACCACGAAACGACAAGTCCTGATGATCAGCCTGGACCTCGTTGCGCCGGAATCGACGCAGCAAACGCAGGTCCTCGTGTGGCCGCACGAGCCCGACACTGAGACGACCTGCTGCCGGTTGCTGTCGTCGAAGATCACGTGGATGACCTGCCGCGCAGGGGATACGGTCATGCTCAGATGGGAGCCGCGCGGTAACTGGAAGAAGATGACGATCGCAGAAGTCCGTCTCTACCGCGTGTTTCCCACGTCATGGAATGGCACGGTCGTTGAGTCCGCCCACGCGTGGCTGGAGGAGGGTTGCGGAAAAATATGAAACTTGCGGAATTTGCGTCGTTCTGCGTTTCTTGCCGCTAATTGTTGACAATTGTTGAGGGGGTGGAATAATCCAAGTTGCTCTGCAAGATGCGGACATTGACAAAAATCCGCTTGGAGGGTAACAACCCGCCCGGCGTCGGGACCATGAATGGGCCAACTGGACAGGACTGTGATCTATGGTTGTGGCAGAGTCACCAACTATCAGACGTGCAAAATCGATGGAACTGCGAGTGAATGAAGTCGCAGAAGATGTTGAGCGGGAAGAACGCTCCGAATTCTGTGAAACCCTCCAAGAACTCGCACTTGATTGCCTTGCGATTGCGAGTCAGTGGCGATCGGTCGTTGAGCATTTCTCACAAAAAATTGAGAATGATGAAGATGTTGACCTGAGAACGTCCGGAGATATTCTTCGACCCGTTGCCGAGAAGACTCGCCACATGTACGCCAGCTTCAAGGCTCAGGCGGATAAGTCTGCGTGTGGCATTAGCCAATCGGACATGACGGACATATTGTTGGCGCAGCGCGAAATCGAAAGCAATATCCAGTGGCTGTCGACTTGGCCGACATGGGACTCCACGCAGCGCGATCGTGCACGGCAAGAGTACGCAGAGTGCCGCCCCTGTTGTGATCATTAGTTTTGTGCAGACAATTGACCTGGTTAAACCGTTTTCGGAGTTGGCCTCGAACGAATTACTCTTAGATCCAACAAATCATAGCCAGATTCCGAACGATCCAGTTCCCAAACTGTTCGGTACTTCTCGTAGCGAAACTCAAACGTAACACGGCACTCCCACCACCAGTCATGTTTATCTCGCTGTCTGATGAGATCGACTGAGCGATCGTCGATTGCTGGCTCCAGATATTGGATCCAACCAAGAAATTCTGGGTAAGGAATTCCGTGCGGAGCCAGTTGTTTTTCCACACTGGCCTTCACCACTTTCCCAACACAAATCTTTCGCATTTAGTCATCCTGCAATGACGCAAATCGCGATGATCGAGTCCGTTCGATATCGCTGTCTAATACGAGCAGGATCTGCCGAGAATTGGCAAGAGTGTGACGCCTAAGACACACTGCGGCTCTATACTCAGATAGAAGTGCTCACAAGCCAAACCATTAAGTGATCATTGGTTTGAACGCAAGAGCAAAAAAGACGACGCGACCGGAATTCTTTTGAAATCCGGCCGCGTCTTTGTGTGTCTTAGGCGCCCAGACATTAGCTAGCATCGTCAGGTATATCAAGGTCAACCGCGCAGAATCTGGCAACTACGGGCAACTGCAGTCAACCCTAGGCAACTGAAGTCAACGTTCATCAACGACCATCATGCTCCCATTGTCAACAAATCGACAGAAGTCCCAATCATTTCAGGCGTAGCGAAACACGACGTTTGAACAGTCGTCCTGTTCCCCAAAATCCATCAAATTTGTTTCCCTTTATTCGATTGACATCACTGAACGGCAAGATATTCTGTCTACCGTGGTCGTGACTGCTCGGCGTGAGCAGGGTGCTGAACCGGGGTTTCTTACCCTGCCGATTTCGCCGACCACATCACCGACGGACGGTGAACCTGCCCTAGGATGGGCTCCAAGACGGTCCCCGCTGCTGCCGAATCCCCGGCAGTACCTTATCGGGGAACTTGGACCAACGAAGATGTTTCACTCGACCCAGCAGCCTCGAGACTATCTGGCGATCTTGGCTCCTCTCGTTCTGCCAAGGATCCCGCGCACCTCACGCGATCTGAACATAGTGCTCGGTAATCGTCTCCCCTGACGGTTCCAGTAGCCGCAAACCCCCGCACTCTCTCAATCCAATTCGTGGAGCAAACCATGCTACGTCAACTCGCTGCGCTATCGGTGCGCCATCAAATCCTGCAGGCCGTCGTGATGGCCGTGTGCCTCAGCGACCTGCAGCAGCTCGCCCAGCGTGCCGCCGCCACGCACCAAAACGCCTGCAAAATCCATAACTGAAATCAGCGACTTTAGAACACCTTGACCTGCATTTATTACCAATTCCAGCGAATCCATAACCGAAAGGGCTCGCCATGCAATTACTGGATCTAGCACCCGGCCAAACCATCCGGATCGGACGCGATATCTGTCTGACAGTCGTTACCCAGTCCGACGGATCAATCGGCTTCGACATCGAAACCATTTCGCATGTGCAGGTCCTGCCAGCGGAACTCATCGGCCTCGAACTGCATCAACTGCAGGTGCTGGCCGCGAACGATTTTTGATACTGAACAAACTGAACTTCCCGCTCCACTGACGGGGCGGGTTTAACCGGATGGAGCCGAAAATCCTTGTTGGGGTTGGCCGCCGCTCTGCTGCCGCAAGCGCCCGGATGAGTCCGAATCGGCCTGAGCAAGGAGATAGGGAAATATGAAAAAGGAGCTGCGGAAACTCATCGTTGTTGGTGCGTGCATTCGCTTCGAGTACCCGGCCCACAATTTCCGAAACGTGACAAGCAAGCTCGAGCCGCGAAGGCTGCGGATCACGTCGATCCGAGATACTGCCGCAGAGCCAGTGGAAGAGCAGTGGGTCGCGCTCAATCCAACGCTGTTACGGGGCCGGTACCTGGTGACCGGCGAGGATCTGGATAAGGGGGAGGAGCGGAGCTTCTACGTGGAGAGGATGGAAAAGGTTGAGGCGTTCGAGGAAAAAGAACCTTTAGAGACGGCGGAATACTGTGTCGTAGAGCAGCACAGGGTGTCGTTCGCTACGTCCAGAATTGGGGAAGCGGTTTCATTCATGATGGGAAGAAAACGCGGCGTACTGTGTGCTGTAATGAGGAATCGTGTTGGGTAGCTGTTGTGTGATTTGTTGTATAAACTCGGATGTTTTCGGATCGACGAAGAACGACAAAACTCTGCAATACCCATGAAAACATGACATCTACGGACACGATGGAAAGACCGAACGGATCACGGAAAGGATTGCAAATCCGTCATCGTCGGTTCGACTCCGACCGGAGCCTCTCAAACAGAAGCCGATGCAGGACACTGTCCCGCATCGGCTTCTGTCATTTCACAGGGCCTTCACCCGCCATGCAGGCAGACCGCCCCCGGGGGGATTCACACCATGAGCCCTGTTGAGATTGCTGTCACTCCTTTGGCCGTATCGAGCAGCCCCTGAGCGGCCGAGCGCGAGCGATTCGCAGGGCGACTAACGGAGCCACTTCACGGGCGCCCCAAATTTCATCCCCGCGATTGTCTCATCCTCAGCGGGGAGACTCAATCAGCAAATAGAGAACATTGTCCGTGAAGGCCGGGTCCTTGGTCAGGCCCAGATGGTCGGTGAACAGGAATGTGACGCTGTCCCACTTGATGGGGCTTTTCAAGCGTGGTGCCCACTTCCCATTGTCCGAAAGTCGCTCATCCATCAACGCACTGTGACGCGTGACAAGTCCGTCGCCCGCCACGCGTGCTGTGGGGGAGAGCGCCCCTCGATTGTCGATTGCGTACTGAAAAACAGTGGGGTGCGCATCGCTGGCGATCAGATGAATGGTCGTTCCTTCGGGCGGATCAACCTTCACGTCGATGGCAGCGTGAAAGCGTTCCGCACGTCGCAGACATTTGGCAAGGTGACCATACGCCACCTCCAGCCTGCGCAGGGGATCAGGTTCATTGGGAAGCAGATATCGCAGTTGCTCTGACTGTGTCGGGTTAAAGAAACCCCATCGCGCGTGAACCCAGACCTGAGGATCATAAAGGTCCACGGTCTCACGCCGGGAACCTGAGACCACCGGACGGTGTCGAGTCCTTGGCAGCAGTTGGTAAACCGACGGCATCGTCCCCAGTAGCGCTGGCTCATACTTGGAAAAGAATCTCGAGAATTGGACTCCCTGAGTCAAATACTCCACCGCCTGAAGTGAACCCGCGTTCGGCGGTGCCACCATGACCAGACGATCGACGTACTGAGCCCCCTTCCAGTTGATCTCCGGAAGACTGCCGTCCTCAGGAAGAGGGGCATCACCGTACTGGAGGTAGTAACGGGCCATCACTCCTCCCATCGAGTGAGCGACAATATCGAATCGAACGGGTTCCGCATCGTCTCCAAATCGCGCTTGCCGCTCTGCTTCAACAAGCGCTTTCTTCTCGAGAATAAACTGATGGAGTTGCGCCGCTGTTTCGACATTGTCACGCCGCCAGTCGTACGCGAATTGAAAGCAGCGCACATCCTGCGGGTCTAACTCGTCCGGCGAATCCCGATATCCACCAATTCCGAGGGCGGTCACGATGTCCCGATACGCCGCCATCTGAAAGAGGACCCCAAACACGCGGACGTTCAACGTGTCGAGGGGCCCGGAGACTTCGATTGTATCCGTCAGGTCTTTCAGGGCCTCCCCTTCCCCCATGGGCAACGCGAGTAACCGGGCCCCTTCAACGGTGGAGGGATCAATTCCATTTCCGCCGAATTCGCCCCAGACAACGCGCCGCCCCGATTCGTCGACTAACTTTGAGCCGAGAATTCCGGGAATCACAATAATCGGATTTCGCTGGTACTCGTCTGATTTCGACGTCCGACTGTAGATGCTTCCCAGATCGGGGCGTCCCCATGGAGCACGCGATTCTCGAGTCGCTGTCGGAATCAGATCGACCCCCGAATCATCACTGGTCATCGACGCCTGTAACAGCTTCGATTCCAGCCCGGGAGCTCGCCAGATACCGACGGCGGGTACGGCAGACGAATCGTTCTTGCTCGTTTCCGGAGGCTCATTGATGACTTTGGCGCGTCCCGCCGGTGTGATCGTGCGGCAACCCGCCACGATCACCCAAATGCAGACCGCACACCAGAGTGTTTTCGAGTACATGAATTGCCCGTCCATGAGCATGCTGAAGTGGCTGGCAGCATAGAGGAAGTCGTCAATTCCTGACAGGGGATTTTCGCCCCCGTCACAATCGCCATGACGCACCCCTCCTTCGCGGTTCGCTCCTGACGAATTAAGCCCGATTAATGGACATGCGGTCGCTTCGAGGACTGCCAGTTCCACAAGTGTGCACAAAGCTGCCGAGACGACTCCTCTCCAAAAAACTCGCTACATCCCGCCGTCTACCCAACCTAACCACGGGCTGCATCAGATAGCCGCTCGCTAAAAACTGCGGCCGAGGCCCCTCGGAGTCAGGGGGACACCGAAGAAAATGGGTCCGGCAAACAATTTTGCGAGACTTCACCATTTTTTACGGGCGCCGACATCTCAGGGACAGAATTTGCAACAGGAAGCCTCGCTCTAAAGCAATGACTGATGTTGCGAGGATGTCGTCGTTGAAACCGCAAAGGAGACGATCATGCTGCTGTTTCCCAACCGAGCTACTCCGCTGCTTTTGACCACCCTCCTCGGGAGGAGGCGTTTTCGGCGCATCGGCACTCTTCTTTTGATCGCGAGCATCTCTGGTTTGAGTATGGCAGGGGCGAGCGATTCGACTGATCCATCGCCTGCGGCCGTAGAATCCCGTGCTGACCAGGCCAGTCAGCCCGGATTCCCAGCGGATACAATCCCCGCATACCTGGTTCGGCTGCAATTGTCGGACAAGCAACAAGAGCAAATTAAGCGTGTCATTCAGGACTACGACCAGTCCATCCACGAGGTCTGGAAGCAGTTCAGTCAGCGGTATTTCCAGACAATTGCAGTCGAATGTTCACTCCTTGCCGCCATCGAAGACAACTTCACGGAACAGCAACGGCTTCGCATCCGCGAACTTCGCCGTCGAACGGCCCAGCAGGAAACGTCGGCGACTGAAACTGAATCGCGCACCTCCCCAACGTCTGCCAAGCCCTCTGATCCTGTCGAGAAAGCCATCGAAGGAGTGGGGATCACTCTGACCCCCGAACAGGAAGCGATAGCGGAGAAAGTAGAGGAGAAGTATCGCTACCGCCTGCGCTCGCTTAATCGAGAGATCCATCGCTTCCACGCGCGGTTGCTCTCCCTGGAAGCGGACAAACTGGTGGCGATCGAAAAGCTGCTCACCCGCGACCAGTTGTCCGAACTCCGCCAAAGCCGCCGGAACAAACCGGACGACCTGAAGCACTCCGGCTTACCAGGCAGCGCCCCTGAAACTGACCCTGTCGTCGACAAAGAGTAAGTAGCTCTCTCGCTGAATTCCCGCATCGTACCGGCCGGTTTTCTCTCGCTCATTCCTCACTCCAGCTTCGCGGAATGCGTCTTTTCCATTGGACATCGGCGCACCGAATGCAGCAGTTCGGAAATAACCAAATGCGAGTGCCCGAGGTCGCCGCCGGATTGGCTGACTTCCGCACGTTCCCGCACGTCTCCCCTATCGATGAGGATCACCTATGCGTAGAACTTACTCCGTACTGTTATTTGCGATGGTTACTACGGCGTTCGAGCCAGGGCTTCCAGGTACACAGCCGCTACGAGCTGAGGACAAAAAAACTGAGATTCCATCAACCCCCAACGAGAAAAGCACTGACCGTCCTGCCTCGGATGACCGAGCTTCCCCTGCTTCGCAATCTGATTCCAAATCGACCAAAGCGGTCGAAGACCCCTTAACTTCGAGCGACGCAGCCTCAAAATCTGATCTTGAAGTCCGATCCGTTGGCGAATCCTTCGTCAAGGCGCTGAGTGCAGCCAAAGCGGAAGAGGCGGCGGAGTTCTTCACCGAATCGGCTGAATACGTCGATGAGCGCGGTGAAGTCTTCGAAGGACGTTCAACGATCCGAGATCTCCTCGCCGAAATGTTCGCGGACGACGAGAATGGCTCGCTTGAGTTCAGCACCACCAGTGTGCGATTCATCGGCCCTGGGCTCGCCGTCGAGGACGGTTATACGCTTTTCGTCCCTACTGAAATGCCAGGGGACGATGATGAAAGTGGAATCGTCGGCCGGTACACGACGGTCTACACCCGGATCGACGGCAAGTGGCAAATCGCCAGTCTGCGTAAACAGCCCTTTAAGACGAGCCGTCGCCACCGCTCCGAATTAGAACAGCTCTCATGGCTTCAGGGAGACTGGATCGACGAGAGCGACGAGTCAATCGTGCTCTTTTCGTGTGAGCCCTCAGAACGAGGGAACTTCCTGCTGCGAAAGTTTGTGATCCATGTTGAAGGTCAGGAAATCATGAATGGCACTCAGCGGATTGGCTGGGATCCGCTCACAGGGAAACTCAAAACCTGGATCTTCGATTCGGAAGGGGGCTATGCCGAGGGGTACTGGTACCGGGACGACGACTGCTGGAAATTGAAAGCGACTGGAGTCACGGCGGAAGGGGAACCCGCTTCGAGCACCAGTATCTACACCTGTGTGAACAACGACACCATCATCTGGCAGTCTGTCGACCATGAAGTGAGTGGAGTCAAACTTCCTGATAGTGATCCAGTCACGATCGTACGACGGGCACCCACACCGGATATGGCCAACTCCGCAGCGCATACCGATTCCAAATGATCAGTCCCAGGCACAGTGGCCTGAAGAACCGTTTCCAAATCATCAAGACTCAGAAAAGAAGAACTGCAATGAACACAAGCATCTGGAAAACGCTCATCGTTTGCAGCGTCATGTCCGCAGTTGCTTCCGCTGAACTGCTCGCACAAGGTGGACGTGGTGGCGGAAGACCCGGAGGAGGCCCCGGTGGCGGGGGCCCTGGTGGTGGGCCTGGGGGTCCACGCGGCGGCGGAGGGGGCCGACCGGGGGGCGGTGGCCCGCCAGGAGGTGGCGGAAACTTTGGCGGAGGCCGCGGCGGTCCGCCATCCATCCCGAGAGCGTCTGGTGGCATCCCCGGCGGTAACCCTGGTGTGAGCCGAGGTCCCGGCGGGGGGAATGTCGTCCGCCCCGGAAACGGTCCAGCGATCGGTGGGGGAAATATTGCCCGGCCGAATCCCGGCCCGAGCGGTCCTCGCTCACCGTCCTTCACCCAGCCGAACCCCGGGAACCGGCCGGGCAACATCACCAATCTTACCCCACGCCCTGGAGGCAATCCGCGCCCGGATTTCAATCGAAATAACCGGGGCAACGTCGGAAACGACTTCAGAAATCGCTTTCCCGAGGGGAATGTGGTCAACCGTCCGGGAGGCAACGTCCAGCGACCCGGAGGAACCGATCCTGGCCGCGGCGAACGATTCCGAAACGATCAGTTCGGTGATCGTCGCCAGGGCTCCTGGGTGGGTCGCAATACAATCAATATCAACAATCGTCCCATTAACCTTGGTGGTAGCAATTATCGCCCTGCCTATGCCCGTCATCCTCAGTACCGTGGTTATTGGAACGGTTACGGAGGTTATGGCGGCTTCGGACGAGGATTCGGACCGGGCTTCGGCTTTGGACCCGGTTACGGCCTGGCGGGGGGCTACGGAGGATATGGCTACGGCCCCTATGGTTGGCGAGGTCCTGGATACGGGATGTATGGCTATGGTTACCGCCCGCTCGGGTGGGGATTAGGAGCATGGGGGCTCGGGTCTCTGGCCTATGGCAGCGGTTATCTTGCATATAGTAACCCCTACTACTTATCGAGCTACGGATCATTGGGGAATTACGCCTACACCCAGCCAATTCCCGTTTACTATCAGGGCGCCACGATCGAAGGCACGACTCCGGTCGATAGTAGCGTGATCGTCAACGACGGATCAGTGGTAGAGAGTCGTTCAACGACGGGTTCGGGGGAGAATTCCGCTTGTGAGAAGGCGTTTGATGACGGCGTCGCTGCATTCAAACAAAACAACCATGACGCGGCTCTGGATACGATCAACCGAGGCCTCACTCAATGTCCGGATGACTCGGTGATGCACGAGTTCCGAGCTTTGATTCTGTTTGCGAAGAAAGACTATCAACAGGCTGCTGCGACCATCCACGCTGTTCTGGCCGTAGGCCCGGGTTGGAACTGGACGACGCTGAGCAGCATGTACTCGGATGTGGCGACGTACACGACACAACTGCGAGCCCTGGAGGCGTTCACCCGCGAGCACCCGGATGACGCAGCATCCAAGTTCCTGCTCGCGTATCACTATATTGCGGATGGTTACCCTGATTCCGCAGTCCCCCAGTTGAAACAGGTGGTTGCCCTCGTCCCCAACGACCGTGTTGCAGCAGATATGTTGAAAATGCTGGCGAAGCCAGAAGCTGCCGCCACTACGGATGGCTCCACAACACCGACTCCTCAACCCCCTGAAGCGACCAGTGACAGCGGAGCTCAACCGGATCCCGCGATCCCACCGTTGAAACCGGAATCCCTGATCGGGACCTGGAAGGCAACACGCGACGATGGATCAACGTTCGAGATTCAGATCCAGAACGAGGGCAAATTTCAATGGAAATTTGCGCACAAAGATACGACCAATCAATTTGATGGGACCTACACCATTGAGGGAAATGTCATCGCTCTTGAGAGCAAAGACGGTGGTTCTCTCATCGCAGGCATTGAACCCGGCGAGGACGGAAGGTTCAAATTCAAGTTGATTGGTGCTCCGAAGGAGGACCCGGGACTCGACTTCCGTCGGCAGAGCACTCCATAGCCCGTTGGTGAAAACCGTCGCTGCGGCACCTGCCCGGTCGAAATGCAATTCGGCCGGCAGGTGCTTGCATTGTAAGCATCCGTCCTCAACCACTTGACATCGCCGCAGAAATATGGCCCCGGCTTTGTGCATTCGAATCTTTTGCGTAACATCGTGACCGGCTCAAACACAGGAGGAAGCAATCATGTTTGCAGAAACGAAAACTTTCGCGAGTGCGTTGCTCTTCGCGATGTTTCTCTTGTGTTGTGAGGCCTCGGCTCAGGCGAACGCTGCTGGAGATTCAACGATTGTCGGGACCTTCATCCGGCATGCTGACCACAAACTCCAAATGACTGACACCAAGGGAAAGGAGCGATCTCTGCTTCTATCTCTGGAACTCAAAGTGTCGTGCGACGGCTCAGACTGCAACGTGAGTGATCTTAAAAATGGAATGAAGATCCGCGTAACGACACTCAAATCAGATAAACAAGTCGCCATCGAAATCGAGGCGCTCGATAAGCAACAAGCCTTCGCCAATACACAGGACGGGAAGCTGGCAAGTCTTACCGATCAGCAGATCAGCCTGCTCGATATCAACGGCGAAATCTCGACGTATACATTTGGTGCCTCGCTGGTTGTCACCTTGGAGGGTCTGACAGTGAAGCGGGAAGACCTCAAAGCAGGAATGCAGATTCGGATCACTTCATCACCTGAACAGAAGTCTGTTGCTACCCGGATCCAGGCCCGGCGAAGTCCCCCGGATTTTCGTAACTGACTTTCGGGTCTATGGGCCCTCTTCTCAGCAGACCGCGGCTGCGCACGAGTCACGACGCCATCTTCTCCCAGCGCCCCAGCAGCCAACGCACACTCTCTCCGCTTCATACCGACTTCCGGCAGCGCCAGGTCTTTTTGAGCAGCACGCTATCAAAGCATGCAGGATACGTCCTGACCCGGACCGTGGTTTCATGGTCGAAACCAAGTCACATTCATTCATCTTTGCACGACGATCAGCCAATCACCTGACTCAGGGCTGAGACGGAATTCGCGTTACACCAAACCGTGCGCCTTGTTTTTTCACTGCATTAATTCATTCGCTGCCTGATTGTGCCAGGTAGCGAATCCTCTTCAGCAGAATCGTTTACTCTGGATTCTTAGTTGCCTACTGGCTCTTCAATAAGGGTCCAGAACCCTAAGAATTCGCTGAGAATTGAGCTCAACTTCAGGCGACTGGCCTACCATTTGCGACATACTTCCTCCAGCAGTGGTTCGATCCACTCCATGTCTGAATAGGCGAGAACCGAACTAACAAGGAGCTAGCAATGATTACAAAGAAGTGGGCACTAATTTTCTTAGGAAGCCTGGGTGGGTTCGCCGTCGGTTGCGGAATGGACGATTCATCACGCACGACGCAGACCAACGAACCATCAACTACCGTGACAGCGAATCGTCCCGCTCTGCCGGAAACTACGCGTGACCCCGCCGACCGGTCATCTTCCACCACCCCGGCCACTCCAGGCACGAGTGTCAATGACAAGACGCCATTCGATCAGGATGAAAACCAGCGCGACATCAACACCACGGCAGACATCCGCAAGCGGATCGTCAATTCCGACCTGTCTTCGAAGGCACACAACGTGATGATCACGACCCAGTCGGGTCAGGTCAGCCTTCGAGGCCGCGTCGAATCGCAGGCAGAAAAGGATGCGGTGGAGAAGATTGCTGCTGAGGTCGCTGGCGCCGACAAGGTGGACAGCCAGCTGGAAATTGTCACCAACTAAAGCCTTACAGACGGTGTCTTGGCAAAACGAATTATTCGAACAGAAAGTCAGGTATTAGAATGTCAACTTCCATTTTCTGTACCGCATCGGCCAATCAGGCCGACACAATCATCCGCAACCTGAAAGCGGCAGGGTTTTCAAATAACGACATTTCGGTCGTCACTGCGGACAAGACCGCCACCCGCGAGTTCGCAGATCGACACGACACGAACGCTCCTGAGGGGGCGATGGCAGGGGCCGGAACCGGCCTGCTGCTGGGCGGAACACTGGGGTGGCTGGCTGGTATCGGAACGCTCGCCATTCCGGGGCTGGGAGCCTTTATTGCGGCCGGTCCAATCATGGCTGCACTCAGCGGTGCTGCCGTTGGCGGGACCGTCGGTGGAATTACCGGTGCTTTGATCGGGATGGGTGTTTCGGAAAACGACGCTGCACGATTCGAGGAAGCCGTCAAGTCGGGAGATTATCTGATTTCCGTCCATTCCGAAGACTATGAGGAGCTCAACCGAGCTCGTCATGTCATCGAACAGGCGGGAGGACGCGACGTTACGGTGTCAGGTGAAGTCGTCACCGGCAACTCCCGCTACTGAGATCACCCTTCATTTCGGCTTGGAGGCCAGTCGAGCCGGCGGAGCCGAATCCTTGCCTGTCTCACTTCGTCAGAGCAGGCAAGAAATCTTTTTAACCCTCATATTTGAAGGATAATCATGAAACTCGCGACCCTCCAGGACCTCTACGTAGCCGAATTGAAGGATCTCTACAACGCAGAAAACCAGTTGTTGAAAGCACTTCCAAAAATGGCTAAGGCTGCTTCCGATCCCGATTTGGCGCAGTCATTTCTCGATCATCTTGAAGAAACGAAGGTCCAGGTCGAGAGACTGGAAACCATTTTCAAGGAACTGGAGCTGAGCCCTAAGGGGAAAACCTGCAAGGCCATGAAGGGCTTAATCGAAGAAGGATCTGAGGTGATGTCCGAGAATGCGGATCCCTCTGTCATGGACGCGGCTCTTATTACTGCCGCCCAGCGTGTCGAACATTATGAAATGGCCGGTTACGGCTGTGTCCGTACGTTCGCTCACATACTCGGCTTCGATAACGCTGCCGACCTCTTGCAGCAAACGCTCGATGAAGAAGGGGCCGCGAACAAGAAGCTGACGGAACTGGCCGAATCGACAATCAACAGCGAAGCCATCTGATGGCGTTCTGAACTTCCGTCCGGATACTGAAGTTCATTCGAACAGCGATCGCGAGCGACCGGAGTCCTTTGCCCCCGGTCGCTCGCATCGCAGTTCACCTCAACCTTTGCCCGAATTTATCAAAGGGTGAATGGAGCCAACCTCGGATTGCCCTCACAGACGTTGTGTCCCTTTTTTAAGGAGCTAGTAATGTTGGTTGCACCACTCAAAGATCTTGATCAGGAAATGCCCGACCCCAAAGGACACACCATAGGGTTCCTTTCCTCTGAAGACGTGTGCGACGTCGTTGTGGAGGAGCTGATCATGGCGGGGATATCCGGATCGGGAATCCTGGTGTTGAGCGGCCCGACAGGAACAGAGCTGTTTACTCGAATGATGAAAGGATCTCTGTGGGGAGAAGCCGTTGAAAAGATGCTTAAAGACGGTGTCCTGGCCCTTGAACACGGTGACGTCATCCTGGTAGTGGCAGTAGAAGATCGGGAACAGGCCCTCCTCGTGGCGAAGGTTGCAGAGGAACATGGTGGACGCGGATTCAATTATTTCGGAGAGTGGACAGACGAACGGTTGACGCGGTGAATCTGGACCTTGCCTTCAGTTGATCGCGTCTGCAGCAGTAGGATCATCTGCACCGACATTACGGTGCATACGATCACTCTGCTTCCTCAGAACCAACCGCTTGGACCTATCTCGCCCTCAATTCTGCAACAACTGGCAGTAGTTGATTACAAATTTTTAAGGTCTAGTGGATTCCGTGGTGGAATTCATTCACCCCCAGCAACGTGACAGTCGATCTCGAACTTCGTCGCGTTGAGATTCGGGCCGGTCCAACTCCTGCACGATCTGAATCGCAGCATCTCCGTAGAGAATCCGTTTGTAGAACGTGATTGTTCGGCCCGATGCTGCACTCCGCAGGAAGTGAGACAAAAGCTCACCAGGATAGAAATGTACTCTTTAACTGAATGCTGTGAAGTGCATCGTCGATCCATCCACATCTCGAGCTCACGCACTTTGCGATGACTGACCTCAGCGCCCCTGACGGTCAGCTTCAAGTTGACACAGCAAGCCCCGAAAATCCCGCGAGGCCCGCTTATGCCACTCGAGTCCCCTAGCGCGCCCCCTCCCTGCACGTCCTCTGCTCCTCAGCGTCAGTCCGGACTGGATGCGCTACGGGGGATTGCAGCGGTTTTTGTGGTGCTGCTTCACGCCGGCATTCCCTACATGACAAACCCCATGGCCTACCTGGTCTGGCCAGCTCGGGATGTCCATCCGAGTGACTTTGTCGATGTGCTGACGTGGTGTACGGAATGCTTTCTGATGCCCCTCTTCTTCCTGCTGGCCGGCTACTTTTCGGTCGGCCCACTTCTTTCCCGTGGCGAAAAACAGTTCATTGAAAGTCGTACGAAAAGACTGATGGTTACTCAGGTGGCCGCCGGTACCTTTATTTTGCCCACGTGTCTGCTGATCTGGTCGATGGGCTGGATCGCCGATGGATTGTACGCTCCTCGCACGATCTTTATCTGGAGAAGTGGGATCCCCAAGGAACTCGAAGCAGAACTCTACGGTTTTGGACATTTCTGGTTTCTGCACTACTTGTACATCTACTGCCTGCTGATGGGGGGTGCGTCGTGGCTGGTCCAACGATCTGTTACGAGCCTCCCATCCCTGACAAATACCGCCGCTGACGACCTCACTGGAGTCGATGTCATTCTCTCTTCCGTGTGGAAGCCAATGATTCCCGTCATCCCGGCCGCGATTATTCTTTACCTGGATCCCCGGATTGTCCTAGGTTTCTACCAGACATTTATTCCCGTTGGCTCGAAGCTGGCTTACTACGCGATCTACTTCGCTGCAGGAGTGACTATGTGGCGTACTCGCAGCACCAATGGCCGCCATAGTCTGCTCTATCTGACTCTCGCAGGGGTCACGTTTTTGGGAGTTTTGCCCCTGATTCACCAGCACGTCGAACAGCCGCTCGTCGGGGTGCAACGGGTGCTGCTGGCGGGCCTGCTCGCGATCTTTGCTTCTCTGTCCGCCCATGGCCTCTTCGCGTTATTTCTGAAATCCAGGCTCGGCGACAACGTCGTCATGAAGTATCTGGCCGATGCCTCCTTCTGGGTTTATATCATTCATCTGCCGTTCGTAGGATTGACACAGATCGCGATCGCTCGAACCGGAGTTCCCGCGCTGGGCAAGTTTGTGATTGCGGGAACCATCGCAGTCGGACTGTCTCTTTTGACGTATCAGGCCTTCGTCCGAAATCGCTGGTTGGGAGAATTTCTCGAAGGTCGTTGGGGTCCCAACTCGCGACCACGAACTGCCCCTGCTAAAGCTCAGGGCGCGAAGTCGGCACTGGATTTTGAACTGGACGACGCCGTTTCGGCGCTGCCAACTGTTCATTTCCGCACGCCGCGCGTCCAGACTGTTGAAAGCCCCCTGTATTCCCGCCCAACTCTGACGCAGAGTCCCGACTAATGTTCGCCTCGCTCCGCCAGGTCGCCCGCATACTGACGAGCAGCACGGAATCTTGAATGGAGCAGTTCGCGGGCGGCGAGGTTGCATCTGCAACACTACCGGAATTGTCGTCGCTCGACTGGTACTCAATAGCAGGCCTTCGCATCCACTCGCCTCCGCCACATCGTCGTGCTGCGGAGATCTCTGCAATCATGGATGCTGATTTGAGCGCTGCGCTGTAATCTCTTGCCTGTGATTCTGAGTAATCGCTCCGATGACGACATCCTGTTTGTCTGATCGTTTCGACCCGCCAGC
The DNA here is from genome assembly GCF_044336245.1 of Schlesneria sphaerica. Classification (NCBI taxonomy): domain Bacteria; kingdom Pseudomonadati; phylum Planctomycetota; class Planctomycetia; order Planctomycetales; family Planctomycetaceae; genus Schlesneria; species Schlesneria sphaerica. The sequence continues at coordinate 1,267,785 of NZ_CP172346.1, forward strand.
GATGCCTTCCATTTATGAACCCATCTCTTGATCCCGTCACTGTACTCAAAGGGCTCATCCAGGATTTTCGTCAGCTCTGGCGAGAACTTTTGATTTTTGATGTTCTCTTTCAGTTGGTCCGGGCCTGGCTGATCGTTCCACTGATCGCGATGGCACTCTCGTTCCTGCTCTTCAAAGCGGGACGAGTCGCCGTCAGCAATCAGGACATCTTCAATTTTTTGCTGTCTCCACTGGGTGCTGCCTACGCTGTCACCTTGAGTGCGACCACTGCCGTTTTGATTCTGCTGGAACAAGCAGGAATGCTCGTCGTCATCGGAATGCGGCACCGGCCCCAGTCTGCGCCTCTCGAAGGGGGACACGACCGTCTGACGCCCCTGATGAGTTCGTTCTGGCGGATCAGCAGACTGGGACTGCTCAAATTAAGTGTTCTGACCCTGTTGGCGGCCCCCCTCCTGGCATCCGCATATCTGACCTATCTCGTTCTCCTGACGCAGCATGACATTTACTATTATCTCACAGTCCGCCCCGCTGCATTCTGGCAAGCCGCCATTGCGGGCATGACACTGCTGGCAACAATGACGGTGTGCGGGGCGTTCCTGCTTGTCGAATGGTTGCTCGCCCTGCCGATTGTCCTTTTTGAGACCCTGCCTGCCCGATCAGCACTTGCTGCCAGTCGCCAACGGGTGCGCGGTGTTCGGTCCCGGATCGCACTGCTTCTGCTTTGCTGGGGTGGTGTGAGTTTTGGACTCGGAGCGATACTCACCGCCGTCTTCCAGTTTGGTGCCGATATGCTCTTGGCACATCTTGGAAAAGACTCGGTGCCGCTTCTGGCATCACTACTGATCGTGCAGTCAGGATTGATCGGCTTCGCCTCATTCCTCTCCAATTCGGCAATTTCATTACTGATTCACCGCGTCTACCATGACATAAGTGGTTCTGATCATCCGCTTCGGGAGATCGCTTCATCAGCAGCATCGCGATCTCCTGATCACGCCGTCGAACGCTTCACTGCAACCCGGGTCCGGATTGCCGCGGCAGTGACGGCAACTGTGACCATTCTCGTTCCTGTCGGATTCTGGATTCTTCTCGCGGAACGGGTCGCGACTCGCAGCACAGTACTTGTGACCGCACATCGAGGCTCTGCCGCGCATGCTCCGGAGAATACTCTGGCGGCGATTCAGCGGGCCATCGACATTGGTGCTGACTACACCGAGATCGATGTTCATCAAACGAAAGACGGAGTTGTCGTATTGCTGCACGATCGCGATTTGCGACGAGTGGCAGGTGACTCACGCCGACTGAGTCAAATTACATTTGAAGAAGTTCAGAAATTGGATGTCGGACGCTGGTTCTCTGAAGAGTTCGCCCAAACCCGTGTCCCGACGCTTACGGAGGCACTGAGACTTTGCCGCGACAAAATTCGAGTCAACATCGAGCTCAAGGTATTCGGCCCCTCTGCAGAACTCGCTGAAGCGGTAACGCGCATCGTTCGTGAAGAGGGCTTCGAGTCGCACTGCATTATCACTTCACTCAGTGACGAGGCACTTAATCAGGTGCGTCAATTCCATCCTCGCATTCCAGTGGGAATCATTGTGGGTCAGTCGATCGGCGATGTGAACCGCTTTGATGTGGATGCACTCAGTGTTCGGGCCGACCATCTCACTGACGAGATGATTCGTTCGGCCCAGCAACTCAACCGACAGGTCATGGTCTGGGGAATAAAAGGAGAGCGACAGATCAATGCTCAGCTCCGGCGAGGAGTCGACAATCTGATCGCGAGTGATCCCGAGTTGGCGATTCGGCTCAGAGACCGCTGGAGAGACGCGTGCGACCGAGATCGAGTGGTCATGGGACTGCAAATCTTGCTGGGAATCAGCCAGGAAACAACCCATTCGGCACTCGATACCGACTAAGCTTGCGTGGAATCGCCTCAGAACGACTGCCACACGCGAGACACCCAAGCCAGTTCGTGCGACTTCCGCTGTAAACCCGTCCACCCGGATATCCTCAATCAGAACTGATCCGGATTAATGACGTCGACATTCTCGACGCACACGGTCACATGATGTTCATTGAAAATATCACGTCTCAGGTAGTCGAGCAGTCCTTCCGAAACGGACCGCGTGACAATGACCTCGATTCGAACGAGCGCAGGGTTCGGCGAGGATGCCTCTGCGAGCAATCGCCGCCCCGCCCCGACACAGGGAATGAGCGTGTAACCCGACGCACCAAGATCCACGAACTTGGTAACGAGTTGCTCCTGAAGCAGAGCATCAGCAACAATTGTCAGTCGTCGCATCGAGCGCAGCCCCCGTTTACGAGTTGAAAACTCATGAACGGAGAGCTGACGATGAAGATCCAGACCAGAGATCGTCAGACTGAGTTTCTCTTGTTCGAACTCCTGCTGCAGGGCATGCAGTTTTTCCATCACACTGCTATCGACCAGCTTCGTCTCAGAAAGGTCGATCACCAAATTGTTATGCCGCACCAGACCAATGTCCTCAATCTGTCGCTTGAACGGAATCCAGTTACTGAAGACGGCCGAACCGTAAGCCCTGACCAGGTAGGTCCGGTCGCCGATCTCTTCAATATCCAGATAAGGCTTAAAGAGAGAACGAACGGGAACGCCATTGCTCAAGTGGACAATTAACTTCACCGCGATGCCGATTGCAATTCCGATCAACAGGTCTGTCGCGAGCACGCCGACAAGAGTGCAGACGAAAATGAGAAACTGCTCTTTGCCAATGTGGTACACATGCAGAAATTCCCGCGGGTGAGCCAGCCGAAAACCCGTATAGACGAGCATCGCGGCAAGAGCAGCCAGGGGTATCTGGTGGATCAAGCCAGGAACAAGCGCCAAAAAGGCCAGCAGGAACACGCCGTGCCAGACATTGGCGAAACGGGTCTGCGCCCCGTTGTCGATGTTGGCTTTGCTGCGAACAATCTCCGAAATCAGCGGCAATCCCCCGATCAGTGAGACGACAACATTCGCCAATCCCACCGCCAGCAGATCCTTGTTGAAATTAGTCTTTCGCTTCCAAGGGTCCAATAGATCAATTGCCTTCGCACTCAGCAGCGATTCCAGACTTCCAATCAAGGCGAACAAGATCACCCACTTCCACGCGACCAGATGATTCAAGGCAGAAAAGTCCGGACTTGCGAGCGCCGACAGTAGATTCTTGGGAACATTCACAAGGAACCGCTCGCTGAGGCTGAAACTGTGTCCCATCAGGGAATAGGTATGTTCGTGGGACAAATCGAAGAAATACCCCAGCGGAATTGCGACGAGGATCACAACAATTTGAGCGGGAACCCGGCGAATTCGCTTGTTGCGAATGAGCGGCCATCCAAAAAGAATCGCCAGACTCACCAACCCAATCAAAGCAACCTCAGGATTCATATGGACGATTGACTTGGGAATCTCTGCGAGCAGATGCAGAGGTTCCCCATTGAGTCCCATCACCCCGAAAACGATGTGTATCTGCTTGGAAATAATGATCACGCCAATCGCCGCGAGCATTCCGTGCACGGTCGAACTCGGGAAGAACTCTCCCAGAAAGCCCATGCGGAAAGCACCAAACGCAATCTGGACTAAGCCGGCGACGAGCCCTACCGCCAGAGCCATTTTATAGGCCTGGGTTCCTGCGTCGGGCGCGTCACCGAGGATGACTCTGAAATCGGCGACGGCACCAAGCACGATCACAATCAGCCCGGCCGCCGGTCCTTTGATCGTCAGTTCTGAATTGCTGATCAGCGGTGTGACGATCGCCCCTACGATCGCCGTGAAGACCCCCGCAATCGCCGGAAAACCGCTCGCCAGCGAGATACCAAGGCAGAGTGGCAATGCGATCAGAAAAACGAGAAACCCGGATACAGCGTCACGCTCAATGTAGTTTCTCATCCCCTTCAGATCGCCCCGAGGAACCTCCGCTTCTGAAGTATCGGCAGTCTGCGTGAGCATGGGATTGGACATGGAGTTGGAAGCCTCGGTGACGAGATACAAATAAACGGCAGATCCAGCAGTCTGCAGCTGGCCCGCTCAGGAACGAATGTGAAGACCATTGGGCTCTAGGAACCCTCCGCCCCTCAAATTCAGACAAGCGAGGAAGTTGAAGTCATCCGGGTTTGGGAGAGGAACCTTCGGCCGACTCGGACACTCTGGGCGGGATTTTGGGCTTCGCCGTCGCGATTGTCGACCCGCCTGTCCTCTAAGCTCTCCACATTGTAAGTATCAACCGGTACGGAGCTCGCGGGGGAGCCAAATCTGAATGCCGAAAGTTGGGAGGCAAACTTCCCTCAGACGCTGCCTGAATGTGCGACTGATCTTGACAGAGGACGCCCTTATAAGTGACAGCCGCTATGGAAGTTCGGGTCCAGCACAAAAAATCCACAGAAGATTTCATCTCCCTTCAAGGGGAAGATCCGACGCAATCCCCCTCGGCTCAGTGAAAATCGTCATAACTGCCTGAAAAACAGGCAAATTCGGCACGCTAAGGTCTGCTGTCAAAGCAGGCTCAGCAGTTTCTCATAAAAAATACGAAATCGGGTTTGGCAAAAGAAGATCCGGCAGTATACTTCGCCCACGCAACGCTCCACGGGAGCCGCCTGCCTGGTAGTGTAACGGTAGCACGAGTGACTCTGACTCACTTAGTTTAGGTTCGAATCCTAACCGGGCAATTTTCAGCCTTATTCGATAGGGCGTTGTTCTCGCACATCGAGATTCCTGGCGTGCTCGACCCTGATGTGGCCGATTGAGCAATCTCTAACTCGCCACTCGGCTTCACGTTCCACGGCTCCCCTCCGTTCTCTCGCAAAGTTTCGAGCCCAGCCCACGTGCCCCTCCCTCTGACAGGGGCCCTCACCGAGATTCCGTTCTCCACATCCGGGCAAATCGAACAACTCGAACGGCCTGATTCATTGTGTTAATCTGCACAAACTGCATCCACAGGAAAAGATTAGAGCGAGCAAGCGAGTAAGCCGCTTTCTCTGTTGTAAAGCTGTGCAATTTGACCACACTTGGCCGTTCTCTTTGCTCTGGGACTTCGTGGACAGTCTCTAGTGGGAAACGGGCCGTTCCCTCTGCTGCCACCGTCCCTGTGTCTTAGCAGATACACCTCCTGAATGTTGTCCAAATTGCCTAAGTGTCCCTCGCCGCAATGTAGTCATTTTAGAACAACACCAGACCTGAGCGCATCAATTTTATTGCCACCCTTTGCAGAAGTGGACCATTACACTGTATTCTATGCTCAAGAACGTCCCAAAAGAACCCGCAAGCGTCGCTCGCGGGTCCACACAACGAAAATGCGTAGAGAAGGCGAATGAGTACGCCCCAGCGCTCACGTGCGAGGCGGCGGGTGCGACTTGCCATCACGCCACTGCCGCATGACTCGACGCAGATGAGACACTGGAAATCGAATCGACAATCACCCGAAACTCTCTCTCCAAAAGAAATTGACTCACTTGGCCCATATATTGCTCACCAAGTCCGACAAACCCCCGATCGATGGGAAAAAGGGCACCGATTTATCTCCTTGGGCGCTACGTCGTAAAGCTGAAGTTTTGCAATTCCCGTTAGCTTTGTGTTGAATTTTCCTTTTTTCAGATCATCTGTATGGTATCATCGGCGAAGTTTCAGACTCGATTTCGAGCCTGTACCGCCGCTACTTTCCCCCTGAATTTTCACAGTATAAAATATTGCCCAACACAGAGCGCTGAAGATTCCTGATTCGAGATTTGCAGCGATTACAACGACTCGAGCGCCTGAGGCTGAACGACGACACTGTTGCGGATCCTTTGGTCAGTCCCACACCAGCGATATCGTCGTCCTCCAAATTGTCACACCGTTTTCCTAAGAATTGAAAGACGAAAGTGCCCGAACCTACCCCAGTCACGCCAGCAGGAACCTCGGTGGAATCACCTTCAGGCTTCAGCCAGTTGGGCACGCCTTCGGCTGGCGTAATTGTTGCGGGCCTTCTCTTGGTCTTGGCGCTCGGGGGCAGCGACATCCCAGCGTGGCGATGGATGTACCGCCTTTGGATGACCAGTCCAGATTCTTCCCATGGGATTCTGGTCCCCTGCTTTTCCGCCTGGCTTCTGTGGCACCGTAAGGGAATGCTGACAATCCCGTTGCCCGCCGTCACATGGTCTGCCCTGATTTTGGGCAGCGCCCTCATCATCCTGGGCACTCTCACTCGGTGCACAGGGGTGTACATCCGCATGATCTCGCTTGAGGCAGCCGCTGTCGTCCCTTGCGTAGCAGGTGTGGTGCTGATTTGCGGGGGGTGGCATGCGGCTCGCTGGGCATGGCCTGCCGTCCTGTTCCTCGTGTTTATGATTCCACTTCCAGCCGGCTTGGGAAATATCCTCAGCGGTGCTCTTCAGTCTATCGCCACTGTCTGCAGCACGTTTCTCCTTCAGACCGCTGGGGTGCCAGCCGTCTCCGAGGGGAATATCATCTGGTTGACGGAAAAGCCGCTGGGGGTCGCACAGGCCTGCAGCGGATTGCGAATGATGACGTCCTTCTTCGCACTTGCTGCGGGTGCCGCGATCGTCGTGCAACATCCAACGTGGGTGCGGTACATGTTCATTCTTAGCGCCCCTTTGATTGCAATCGGCGCCAATGTTCTCCGAATATTCTTCACCGCAGTTGCCTATGAGTTCGGCAACGAGAAAATGGCGGAATTGATTTTCCACGATCTTGCGGGATGGTTGATGATGCCGGTTGGGCTGCTGATGCTCTGGGGAGAATACGTCATTCTTTCCAAACTGTTCCAAGAGGAACTCGATGAGTCGAGAGTAGGAGCTCGGGCTGTTACCGCTTGATAACAGAGAGTCCAGCCGGTGTTCGTGATTGCGTTGCAAAGTATTGAGATGGGTCGAGAAGCTCGTTCAATTCTTGCGAGGAGCTGAGGAACCATATGCAAATGAATCTGACTAACGATGACGATCTCGACGGCCCCAGCAGAGAGTTCTCACTGCCACAGGAGATTGTTCCAGCCACTGCTCGACCCACTCGGCTCATTAAGGTCGCTCCCGAAATTGAGCCGATCCCTGTTATCGCCGAAGCTCCCGAGGCTGCTGGTGCAGATTTCTCCCGTTACCTGCACTCAATCCGCCGGAACTGGCTCCTGGGTTCTGTTCTCGGAATCCTCTTCAGTGTTCCGCTGGCTGCTCTGATGTGGGTCCTGAACCCCAAAGAGTTCACCGCCACGGAAATCGTCCGGGTTTCACCCAATCACACCCCGCTGATTTTCGAAACTGTCGATAACCAGGGCAAGAATGGTTACGGCGAACTCAAAAACTACAAGAATACACAGCGGCAGCTTCTGCTTCAGCCAACGGCGCTGAACAAGGCCATCAAAGACCCGGAAGTCGCCAGCCTGAAGCAGATCGCTGACAATCCCGATCCGATTGGCTGGTTGCAGGAGAATCTAAAAGTCGTTTATCCCGATGACGCGGAAATCATGAACGTGACGTTCACGTCCACGGACCCCGTCGCGGCCCACCGCATCGTAAAATCGGTCGTTGATGTCTACATGAAAGACGTCGTTGAAAAAGATCGACAGGAACGGCTGAGTCGAATTGAGCGATTGCGACAGATTTTGAGCGATGCTGAGGAGAAGGTTCGAACCAAACGGGGAAATCTTGGGACGCTGGTTGAGAAATTCGGAACTGGCGATACCAACACCATCAACCTCGCACAGCAAAGTGTGATCTCTCACTTCGGCTTCCTGCGACAGGAACTGTCTAAAGTCACATTCGAGCTCCTGCGGGCCAAGAGCGAATTGATTGCGCAGAACCCCTCGGCAACTGGAGAGGAATTCAGCAAGCTCGGCCGCGCAGCGACAGAAAAGGCGGCAGAGGAAGTCGCAGACACCACGAGCGCTGACAACGAATTGATGATGAACGAAGCGATCGAAACGGATCCAGACGTTGTCAAATACACGAAAGAAGTGGCCGGCTACGAACACAAGATCGAACTCGCCCAGAAGCGGTACGACCCCAAAGTTGCAGAGTCGTACTCGATGAAGTATCGCAAGCAGCTTGAGGACTCCAAAGCGAAGCTTGCAGAGCGTAAGGCAAGGGTGAAACAACTGATTCAAAGCGGTATGGCCACTTCGGGAATGCCAGCTAAAGGTGAAAACCTGCCGCTCAAGATCAAGGCACTTGAAGCACACGCCCAGGAACTGCGTGACGAAATGAGTTTGCTCGAAGCAGAATCGAGAAAGTTCGGTCGGTCATCGATCGAAGTTGAGATGATGCGTAAAGAGATCACCAACCTCGACCCGATCGTCGACAAGGTGACACAGGAAATCGAACGGACCACCATCGAGTTGCAGTCGGCCTCTCGAATCACTCGCTACCAATCGACGGGTGTCCCTACGGTGGGTGAATCGAAACGACGAATTCCTCTGGTCATTGTGGGGGGGGCGTTTGGTCTGTTCGCCCCCATGGGCCTGCTCGTATTCCTGGATTCATTGCGTAACCCGGTGAACAATGTCCAAACCATTAATAACAACATGAACCTGCCCGTTCTGGGATCTCTGCCCCGTGTGCCGGCCAAGATCATGAAGAAGCTGTACGATCCGAATGCCGGAGCAGATGTGAAGGTCTGGCGAGACCGGATGTCTGAGTCTGTCGCAGGCGTAACAGCGATGCTGCTTCGCAAGCTCGCCAGTGAGGGCAACCGCATCGTCATGGTCGCCAGCGCCGTTTCGGGCGAAGGGAAATCGACGCTGTCAGAGCAACTGGCACGCAGCCTGGCCGATTCGGGACACAGAACACTTCTCGTCGACTTCGATTTGCGACGACCGGTACTGCATCAACGAATGAAGTTCCCCGTCAGCCCCGGCGTGAGCGATGTTCTTCGCAGCGGAGTCGACTTGAAAGAAGCAGTCATCGAAACGGACTGGCCGAACCTGAGTATGCTGACGGCGGGTAACGTCCCAGGAAGTCTCCTGCGAGAATCCGCCAACGGAACGCTGGATGACTTCTTCGATAAGTGTCGAGCCGAGTACGAACTCGTAATTGTCGACAGCAGCCCCCAGATTCCTGTCGTCGATGGGCGGCTTGTCGGTCAGCACACGGACGGCGTGATCCTTGCAGTGCTTAAAGACAGAAGTCAATTGGGTCAGGTCGCCAGTGCCCGCAGCATCCTGACAGACTATGGAATTAACATTTTTGGCTGTGTGGTATCTGGCGAAAGCAACGGCGGGTACTACTATAACTCGTACGAGGCGCCTCCAGAGCGGCGCATCGCGTCAACGGGAATTGCGGCTTCGCGATCAACAAGTGCAATGTAGTCTGCTCAGATGAGATCTGCGGCGTACAATCGGTTTGTCGCAGATCTCGCTTTTGTCGACGATTCCCCTGTCGCATTTCATCGACCCGCAGAATGTCGCGCCCTGTAATGTTTTCACGATGAGTGATTCTGCTTCGGTCCATTGAACTCGGCTTCATTCGATCGCAATCGTTTGAGCCCTTTAGAGCAAGATTATGATGAATCAGTTCTCCAGTCGGATCTGGCTTGCGGCATTGTTGATGGTGGGTGGATTTGTCGGGACATGGTGGGTTCGATCGGGTTACACCTTCGAAGTCCAGCCCCTCAGCCGGGGCTTGGAAACGTTCCCGATTGAACTTGACGGATACGTCGGAACGGATCTGCCCGTAGATGAGGACGTCGCCATCATCCTGAACGCAGACTCTTCGATTAACCGGAACTACAAAAATCCCAATGGGAATTCTGTGATCCTGCACGCGTCTGCGTGGGTTCGCCCCGAGACCGTCGCGTCCGTAGCTCCTCATAGCCCGAAGATCTGCTACACGAACGCGGGGTGGAGGATCGTGACGGAGCGGACCGTGCAATGCACCGCGCCATCAGGATCATGGCCGATGTGCGTATTGCTCCTTGACCGTGATGGTGAGCGGTGTGTGGTGGGCTACTGGTACCAGATTGGTCACGCCACATTTAACACGGCATCAGAAGCGCGAAGCGTGCACCGTGACTTGTGGGGTAAGAAAAAATGGCCGGCCACGATCAAATTCATGCTGCAAACTCCGGGTCATGACCTCGATGTGGTGCTTCCAACCTTGGAAGAATTTGCCAAGAACGTCTATCAATGGTCAACGGAACTTTAGTTCCGCTTTCGGCGTCAAATCTGTTGAGAGTGTTGTTCACAGTCAGTTGTTTTGTATTGCACCGATTGGGATCGATTGAAATCACGGTCAAACCCAGCGGTGATCTTGCTCGTGTGAACTCCATTCAGCCTTTGAATAAGTGATAGGCGCCCTTAAATGCCCAAGATCAATCTGCGCTGGTTGGCAGGTGTGGTTTTCATACCGGTTGTTCTGGCGGTCCTCCTGTTCTTCCTCCATCAATATCAGATGGGTCGTAACGCACATGTCTTCATGCGCGAGGCGAAACGTGCCCAGACTGAAGACCGCCCCGATGATGCCCTGAATTATCTTCGAAGATACATCAAGCTGGCGCCTAAGGACGCAGAAGGGCTGATCCTTTACGGATTCGAGCTCGCCGACCAGGATCAGCTTCCACAGGCATTCAATGCACTGGATCGGGCTATCCAGAAAGCCCCCGGACGACTTGATGTGCGTCGGCGACTTGTCACGATCTGCCTGAAAATTGCTCGCTACCACGATGCGATTGAGCATCTGGAGAACCACCTGTTGCCAGACTCTCCAAACGACGGAGAGCTTCTTGAGCAGTTAGCTTCTGCCCAGATCGGGCTGTCTGAATTCGCTGAAGCCGAAATCACGCTCGAACGGGCCATGAAGGACGCTCCGAAGAGGCTGGAACCATACGTTCTGATGGCGTCCATCCAGGCTTCCAAGCTTGGCAATCTGAAAGGCGCGATGGAAACGCTGAACCAGATGGTGGCCAATAACTCAGATAACGCCAAAGCTTACTCGTTTCGAAGCCAGTGGCTGTTCCGGCACTTTCTAGACTCACGGACCGCTTTCAAGTCGCGTCGCGGTGTTGAGTTCGACGTCGAGGCAACGCTGAAACAGATTGATTCTGATGTTCGGGAAGCTCTGCGTCTCGCACCTGAAGACATTGAATCGCTCATCCTGGCAGCCCAGATCGCACAGCAAACTGATCGTCTCGAAGAAGCTCGTAAACTCATTCAAGACGGGTTGGAAAAGCACCCTTCCAATCCCCAGTTCTACACGATGCTGTCCGCGTTGGAAGCTGATGCAGGAAACATGGAAGCGTCGATCGAGGCCATTCGCCGGGGCGCAGAGTTAATCCCCAAGAATCTTGATCTGCAATGGAACCTCGCGCGCTTACTCATCGAGTCACGTCAATTTGACGCCGCCAGAAATTCGTTGGCCCAGATTCGGCTGGGTGGATTTACGGACGCTCTCGTCGAGTATCTTGAGGGGCGCATGTCGTTCCTGCAGGGCGACTGGTCGAAAGCCATTGAAACCTTCGAAAACGTTCGTCCGCGACTGATCCGCTGGCCCGTGTATCTGCGGCACGTCGATTTCTGGCTCGGCACGGCCTACCGAGAGATCAATTCTCCTGACCAGCAACTCGCAAGCTTCCGCCGGGCCGTTGCCAGCGACCCGGACTGGGACGCGGCACGTCTAGCCCTTGCGGAATCCCTGGCTGCTGCTGATCAGATCACGGAAGCCATTAACGAGCTTCAAACAGTTTGCGCAAGTTCTGATGCCCCTGTTTCGGCTCATGTCGCACTGGCCAAGCTACTGCTACGGCAGAACTTATTGCTGCCCGCGAACCGACGTAGCTGGGGTGAATTCGATGCTGTGTTAAAAAAAATCGATGCTGACGGCAGCCAGGAGGCGACGCTCGTCGTTCTCCGCATGCAGCGGCAACTGGTCACGCAAGACTACACCGGAGCCGTGCAATCGATCTCTGCTGCGCGTGAGTCGCATAAGGATCAGATTGACCTCTGGTCAGCTGACTTTGATCTCGCACTGGCGGGTCGCGACCGAGACCGAGTCAACGAAATTGTTCGCGGTGCAGAGGAACAATTCGGCGATGTTGTCGCTGTGCGACTCATGAAAGCACGGGCACTCGTCGCTCAGAATGGTGGTTCGCCCGAGGCGATCACAGAGCTTCGCAGTCTGTCGGCGCCCCTTCCGGAATACTCTGCACAGGACCGACAACTGCTCGCGGAAGGGTTAGCCTCATTATTCTTGCTCGCAAATGACTTTGAAGACGCGGAACGTCTCGCTTTGCAGATTTCAACTGAGCAGCCGAACAATTTGCGAATTCGCCTGCTACTGCTGGATATTGCTCGCCGCGCAAAGCGCCTGGACCTGATGGAGGGGGTGCTCAACGAAATTCGCCGTGTGGTCGGTGAAGGAGCCGTCTGGCATTACGGGGAAGCCGAGCGTCTGGTGCTGAAGGCACAAGAGACGAACGATGTTGAAGCCTGGTCGAGCGCCTTGGGACACCTGGAAAAAGCCCGAGCGATCCGGCCGACGTGGGAACGAATTCCGTTGCTGACCGCCGAAATTCACGACCGTCGCGGCGACGCGATTCAGGCGATCTCAAAATATCTCGAAGCCATCCGAATGGGTGAAAGGTCCCCGACCGTTGCCAGTCGTGCCCTCACACTGCTCATCGGCGCAAATCGTTTCGATGATGCTGAAAAATTGATTCAGCAGTTGAAAGATTCCCAGTCCGTTTTCACTGTGGACATGGTGAAATCTGAGATCGCGGTCGAATTGCAGCGTGGCCGCAAAGACCAGGTGCGCAAGATGGTTGCCCAGCTCGTTTCCGGGAAGTCAAACTTCAAGGACCCGCTCTGGTTGGGGCAAGTCTATTTGAACGTCGATAATTATCCGGCTGCAATTGAGCAGTTTCGGCTGGTGACCGCTGTAGAAAAAAATCGACCTCAAGCTTGGATCGGTCTCGTACGGGCGCTGGTTCAGAACAAACAAATCGACCAGGCGGAGGCAACCATCGCCGAGGCGCAAAAAACGCTCGAGGCCGACCAAGTCGATCTTGTGCTAGCGCAATGTTACGACGCTCTGGGCAACAAAGATCTGGCCCAGACACACTTCCAACAGGCGCTCAAGAAGGCACCGGAGGACTCCGAGCTGACCCGTCGATGGATCGAATTCCTCGTAAAGTGGGGCGCGATCAAAGAGGCCGAAGTCGCAATTCGAGAGATGCTGCAGGAATCCTCTGGCAAACCCGCCCTCAACCAGCAGACGCGACTCTGGCTGCGGCGAAATCTCGTCATCGCACTTCTTACTTACGGCCAGCGTGAGGCCGTAGCAGAGGCATTGGTTCAGATCGATAAGAATCTCGCTGAAGTCAGCCCTGCCACAGTTGAGGATCTGCGGCTGAAGGCCAATATCTACGCGCGTGGTGCAAACTCCATTGAACGACGCCAGGCAATCATGATCCTGGAAGATCTGATTAATCAGGAACGGCCGGGCGAGTTCCAGCCAGATGATCACTGGTTACTGGCAAGCCTCTACCAAATGGAAGGGGACCTGAAGAAGTGGCGGTCCGAGCTCCGGCGATCGATCAGCGATCGTAAAGAAGATCCGCGCTTCCTTGCCGCGTTCGTGAAATTGAACTTGATGGAAAAAGAAATTCCGCAGGCAGAAGTTTACCTGGAAACGCTTGAAAGACTGGTGCCGAATGACTTGCTCACACTCGACCTGAAGGCGCAGGTTCTGTTTGCAAGGAATCGGTACCACGAGGTCGCGACACTGCTCAAGAAAGTCGGCACACAAGAGGCGACACCGGACGAACGACCTGATGCTGCGACATTTAGAAAGTACTGGGCCGCCAAGCAATTTGAGACTTACTCGACGAAGTTGTCACAGGATAAAGATCAGGCGGATCTCGCGAGGCAGTTTGCCGCAGAAGCGACGTCTTTTTACGAGCAGCTCATCGTCGAGAAGCCTGACCTGATTCTGGCATATGCCGAGTTCCTGGCAGTTACGGAACAGGTCGCCCGCTCACTGGAACTTCTCCAGGAGCATTTCTCTGAAGCGACCGTCGCTCAAGTCACGGGAATCACCCGTAAGGTGATGCGAAACAAATTCTCGACATCCGATCAACTCGCTGTGATCCAGCGGTTGGTCGAACAGAAGTTGAAAGAGAATCCTGATTCAGTCGCGCTCCTGCTCGCCTTGACCGATCTGATGAGCTGGCGTGGTGACTATGAAGGGGCAATGAAAATCTATCGGGATATGCTCGCAAGCAACCCCAAGAATACAATTGCTCTGAACAATCTCGCGTATGTCCTCGCTTTAACTGGTGGTAGTCACCGGGAAGCCTTAAGTCTGATTGACAAGGCCATTGAATACGGGGGCAGAAACGAGGCCTTTTTAGACACTAAAGGAATGGTGTATCTCGCTGCTGGACACTCGGATAAGGCAGTTCTAGAATTTGAGAAAGCCATCGACGAGAAGGAAACGGCCGAAGAGCAATACCACGCGGCAGTGGGTTATAGTAGAACGGATCGGCTGAAAGAGGCAAAGGACGCTTTACAGCGAGCAGTTCAACTTGGTCTGGTGGAGCGGGACCTGCATCCCATCGAGCGTCAATTTCTAAATAAATTGAAAGAACAGTTGCATGTTGACGTTCCCTAACGGCTAGTATACTTACGACCATAAACAATCTGATTGATTTTGACGCAACACTCGATGCCGCACCAACTGCTCGAATAAGATTTTGTTAAGGCTTCACCGTTGTCCGCGACGCTCAGACGCTCAGGCAGAAAGTCGAGAAAGCGAAGACTCCAAAAGATCCTACGCACGGTGAACCTCAGGTTCATCCTTGTGTTGATGATCAGTCTTCTGGGGCTGGCTGGAGGTTTGTACCTTCTGCACTCCTTCCAGATGTCGCGCAATTCACAGGCCTACGTGAGAGCCGCGAAGCGTGCCCTGGCAGAAAACAGGATGGACGTTGCGGCCGCCTATCTCCGCCGTTATGTCCTGCTGGCACCGAAAGACCCGGAAGGTCTGATCCTGTTCGGACAGCTGCTTGAGGATTCAGGCCGTCCGGATCAGGCTTATGCGATGATGGATCGAGCTCTCAAGCTGGTCCCGGACCGGTCGGACGTCCGTCGGCATCTGGTACGGACCTCTCTGCAAATCGGTCGTTATTCCGAAGCGGTTTCGCAAATCGAAGAATATCTCCTGAAGGAGAATCCCAAGGATGCAGAGGCACTGACCCAGCTCAGTACATGCTTTTTTTCCTTGAATCGATTCGACGAGGCGGAGCGGCCCCTGGAAACTGCGATTGAGGCCGATCCGACATATCTCAAATCGTACACCATGCTCGCATCGCTGCGCCATGAGAGGTTGAATCGGGCCTCAGATGCAAATCTCGTCATCGACCAGATGGTCACCGAGAATCCCAACGATCCGATGGCATACTACTATCGGGCACAGTGGCTGGCCGAGCGACTTGCAGAACCCAAATCCTCCCGGAAACTGGAACTGCAGAATGCAGATGAAATGCTGGAGCAAGCCGAGAAGGACATCAAACAGGCAATCAAACTTGATCCTGATAATGCTGACATTCGCCAACTGGCAATTTTTCTAGCCTACACCAGCAACAAGCTGGATGAACTTCGTGAGCACGCCGAACACGGTATCCGTGTTTATCCCACCGATCACCGATTCTATGTGTCGCTCGCAGAACTGGAGCGGATGCAAAAGAATACGCCAGCGGCCTTCGACGTCCTGATGCGTGGTGTGGCGGCTGCGCCAGACAATCTTCCCATCAAGTGGTCGCTCGCCGATATTGCGATTGAACTCGGAAAGTTCAGCGAAGCAGAGGGCCTGATTCGCAGATTGAGTGAGGAAAAGTACCGGCGTGAACTGGTTGCTTACCTCGAAGCGAAGTCGGCGATCTACCGACAGGATTGGCTCACTGCCATCGATCTGATCGAATCGTTTCGTAACAATCTGCGGGATCGCCCCGACCTTGCTAAAGACGCTGAATTCTGGCTTGGAATGGCCCATGGCGAAACACTGTCTTTGAATCAGCAATTGATTTCCCTGAGGCGTTCCGTCGCCTTGGATCCCAACTACGCTCAGTCACGCCTCGAACTGGCGAACGCCCTGTCCAACGCGGGATTACTGTCTGAAGCTATTGCGGAATATGAGCAGCTCCTCACGCTGCCGAAAGCTCCTGTGCCTGCGGCAATTGGTCTGGTAAAGGCGTTGCTCGCCTGGAACCTGACTCACCCCGCGACATGGGATGAATTCGACAAAGTGCTGCTGCGCATGGAAGGAGAGCCTTCGCTCCAGGACCAGGTGGCCTTGTTCCGTATGGAGAAGCACCTGGCCCATGATGACGTGGCCGGGGCAGAGAAAGTCGTCGCAGAAGCCCGCGCAAAAAAAACCGATTCGATGGAATTATGGCAAGCGGAAATCTCGCTGGCCCTGCTGCAAAGTGAGTGGGACAAGGCGGAACAGCTCATCCAATCGGCCAATGAACATTTCGGCGACACGGTGAGATTGAGGCTGATCAAGGCTCGCTACGTGATGCGGCACCGTGGGCCCGACACAATCGCCCAATTATTGAAGCTCGCCGAAAAGAACAGCAAATGGACCGATGCCGAATATCGGGAACTTGCCGGTGGACTGGTGCCCCTGTTCTCGAATGCAGGGGATCAGGTCACAGCGGAAAAGCTGGGGCGGGAAATCGCCGCAGCAGAACCGAAAAATCTTCCCGTTCGCCTTGCTCTGCTCGACATCGCTCTCAGTGCGAAGAAGCCCGACCTCATGGCGAGTGTTCTGGAAGAAGTGAAGGGGATTGCTGGCGAGAAAGCTGTTTGGCATTACGGCCAGGCACTTCGACTGTCCCTTTCCAGCAACGGAGCCCCCTCAGAAAGCGACGCCAAAACACTGCGGCGAGAGGGCCTCGCCCACTTGAGTAAGGCCAAGACAACCGCCCCGAACTGGAGTCGTATCCCGTTACTTGCGGGTGAAATCAGCGAACAGCTTGGGGACCCCGACCAGGCAGCCGACTATTACCTCGAGGCAATTCGACTCGGAGACCGAAGTACAGCTGTATCCGGTCGTACGCTTGCCTTGCTATTCAAGCTGTCGAAGTTCGACGCGGCGGCGAACCTGATCCGCGAACTAAAAGAGTCGCACGTCTCGTTTACCGAAGAAATGCATCGGGCAGAAGTCGATATCGCATTGGAACTGGGCCGAAGCAAGGAAGCGCTCAAAGCAACTGAGGACTTGGTTCGTGTATCGAAAGAGGCCCTCGATCCGCTGTGGCTAGGTCAGGTATATGCGACACTGGGAAATTACAAGCTGGCCGAGCCCCAGTTCCGCGAAGCAATTGCGCTCAATAAGAGCGATCCCAAGGCTTGGATCGGTCTCGTGCAGGTGCTGGTCCTGTCGGGAAAGAAGAACGAGGTGGACTCCATCATTGCTGAAGAGCAAACAGCATTGTCTGGCGAACAGGCGCCTCTCACAATTGGCTTAAGCTATGAACTGGCAGGTAAGTTCGAACAAGCTCGTCAGATTTACCAAACCGCCTACGACAAAACACCCCAGAGTCTGACCATCGGTCATCGCCTGGCTGATTATCTGATGAAAGTCGGCGATAACTCTTCCGCTGAAGCTGTGTTGCGAAAGATGATAAAAGTTGCCAGTTCCGGCGACATGTCGCACACCGATCAACTTCCCGGAGTTCAACGGAAATTGGCTCGGGTCTTAATGAGTCGAGGAGGGCAGGATCAGCTCGGGGAAGCTCTGGGAATCGTCGAACGCCATCTCGCAGTGAATCCCAATTCCGTCGAAGACGCACACCTGAAGGCCGTCATCCTGGCAAACACGGCTTCAACAGTCCAGCAGCAGCAGGCGGTGGCGATTCTGGAAAAACTGCTCCGTCAGAACCCGTCCTCTGCGACGTCTGCAGACGACCGGTTCCTGCTCGCACGACTCTATGTGCAGGCTGGGGATCGGCCGAAAGCGAGAAATGAGCTCAAGAAGCTGATCACAACGCGAAAGGACGATCCTCGTTACTACAACGCATACGCACAATTGAGCCTGCAGTCAGGGGAGTTGACGGAAGCGGAGCTGTACCTGGGCATTTTGCAGAAACTTGCGCCGAAAGAACTTTCAACGTCGGAACTCGAAGCGCAACTTTTGTTTCGCAAAGAGCAATATGCTGATGTCGTTCGATTGCTGAAAGGGATTGCAAACAGTCGTTCAATCGACCCATCCAAAGCCGATTCGACCGTGAAATTTAAGCTCTGGGCGGCAAAAAGCCTGGAAGAGTTCGGACGGCGACTGGAGCAGATGGGCCAGTCATCCGAAGCCGCCAAGTTCGCCGCCGAAGCGGAGGCTCTCTATAAAAAGTATATCGAGGACCGACCGGAAGAGATGCTCGCGCTGGCGGAGTTTCTCGTTCAGACGAGTGAGATCGATCGCGCATTGGATCTGCTTCAGGAGCACGGGGCCAAATCTTCCCCCATGCGGATCGCCAGTGTGGCTGTGGCGATGATGAAGAATCCCCAAGCGACAACGGCACAGATGTCCCGACTTCAGTCCTTGATCGATGCGAATATTTCGACGCATGCCGATTCGCCGCTGATCCCCTTAATTTCAGCAGATTTGAAAAGCTGGCGCGGTCATTACGGGGAAGCCCTGAATGGTTATCGCACGATTTTGTCGCGTGACGAAAAGAATATCCCGGCACTCAATAATCTCGCAGTGCTGCTCGCACTGACCGGGGGCGACGCGAACGAAGCACACGGTCTCATCCAGCGGGCACTCGATGCAGGGGGACCCGTCCACGTGCTTCTGGACTCGCGTGGACTCATCAATCTCTCGTCAGGTCACCCCGAAAAGTCTGTCGGGGACTTTGAAGGAGCAGTTAGCCAGCGTGAGACCGCAGAAAGACGGTTCCACGTTGCCCGAGCTTATGCAGCATTGAAACAACACGACGCCGCTCGCAAGGCCATTCAACGTGCACAACAGCTTTCACTGCGGGAACACGAACTTCACCCGCTCGAGCGCCCGTTCTTGAAAGAGTTACTGGGCTTGCTCCAGGAGCAGGCTGCCCAGAAATAGACATCTTTTCGCGCCAAGTCATCCCAGGAACGGTGTGCAGCAATAGCAAAGTTCTGCGAAAAAAGCGTATCGGGTGGCGAGAATCGCAAATTACGACGCGCAATCTGCCCCGACTCCCGAACAGGTTTTCTTAGTAAAGTCAGCGCAGTCAAAACTTTCTTGAGCAATCATAGTGTACAAATTTTTAAAAACTGAGATCTTATCTCTGGAATTGGCTTGATTTGCCGATATCAGAGGAGTTAAAATCGGCAGAGTGAACCGATGTCGAAAAGCCATAGGGGCTGTGATTCAGTAATCGTGGACTCTTGAACCATGTCGAATACTCGCACCCGAATCAGGAAAGGACATGCCAATCACATTGATTGGGTTTTGGTCCTTGGATTCGCGGTTCTTGCAGGATTCGGTAATTCGGATGTTCGAGCAGAACTAATTACTCCTATCGAGAACGCAGGATCGTCGCAACTGCGAGGCCTGATCGATGATCAGGGTACTTTCTACAGCCGGCTGTTGAGCTGGACGGAATTTGAGCCCGTCAACATTATCGTCGGTGCTCAGGCCAATTCCCCAGTTGCTGACTCAATCGAGCACGGTCATGAAGAGGTTCCACCTGAGTCTGAACTGATTCTCGCCCCGGGTACATTCCAGGGATCTGGCGGAACATCCTCTTCATCGACTTCCACCTCTGGCGGAAGCGCTCCTCCTGTTTATGCCGCTCTCTTAACACTGCGTTCAGCGCTCCCCGATCCCGTTCTGCTTCTGCACTGGCGGAGGGGGGAGTTTCTGCAAATTCCTGATGCACCTTCTTCAGGACTCTTCCGCCCTCCGAGGCAACTTCCTCACAATTTCTCAGTTTAATTGTGTTGAGTTGATGGGGATTGCCCCAAATTTCTTCGGATTCATGGGCTGAGTTTGTACTTTCGGGCGCACTGTGCAGTCCCGGGTATGGACTTTCCAAAAAGAGTTTCAATCTACAGAAGGTTAAGATCTATGTTGTTCGCAAACAGCCTCCGCAAATTGGCTTTGGGTCTCGTCGTCGCCGCTGCATCGTTTGGCGTTGCAGCTCCAGCTTCGGCTGACGTTTTCTATGACGTCGTCTCCCAAACTCAAGTGAACTCGACCGGTTTCCTCGTTGGCAATCCAGCCAACTGGTACACCGTTTACGATGTTCGCCTGAACCTGTCTAACTCAGACTTTGCTGGTCTTCAGGGATTCACCAAGGGCTACCTGTCCTTCTTCAGTACCCCTACTGGTCCATCGACCGCTGGTCCTGAACTGGAATTGAACCACACGTTCAACATCTACTCCGGCGCTAACCAGACGGGCACCCTGCTGCTGTCCGGTACAGGCACCTCGACCCTGACCCGCTCAGGTAACAACTCGGTCGCATGGGTTAGCGATACTCACACCTTCACCTCGGGCGTCAATGCCCCAACCGAAGGTAAGTTCTACCTGAACTTTACGCTCGCTAACCAGCCAATTCCAGCTGGTAACGATTTCCCACAGTTCGTGACCTTCGCAACCTCAGGGACGTTTACGACTGTTCCAGAACCTTCAACCTTTGCGTTGCTGGCTCTCGGTGGTCTTGGTCTGGGCGTTCGGGCTTACCGACGACGCAATGCAGCAGCTTGCTAATTGCTGGCCGCTGATTGCTTGATCAAAGTGGTCACGACATCCGTCAGCGACTGCTAAATTTGGGAAAGCCGCTCTTTATGGGGCGGCTTTCCTTGTTTTTTACGCTCCGGAAACCGGGTATGCTTTTATCTCGCTTCACTTGAATGAGGCCAAATCCGTACCTGTGCGACGCGGTCGTGTTAGTCTCGCTTGCACAACGTCACGGTTGCCCGACAAGGCCGCAGACAAGATTGATGCAGATAGTCATTCACTGTCACTTGGGAAAAACAAGCCGATGGCCGCGATCTCATACGTGCTACCGTTTTGCCTCTACCTCTTGCCGGCCATGCTTGAACCTTCGGACTCTCAGTCCGCTACTTACATGCTGATTTGTACGTTGAAGGGATTACTTGCAACGGGGGCACTCATCCTGTTCAGAAAGTCTTACCCCAAATTTTCGACCCGGGGTTTCGGACTGGCTGTCGCAGGAGGCATCGTCGGATTCGGAATTTGGATAGGGCTGGTATACGCTCAATCCGCAGTCCCAGTTATTCACAATGCGATCATCTCTGTACAGGGAACGAGAGCTGGCTTCAATCCATTTGTAGACGGATCACCGACGCCTCTGCAGATCGCCTTCACCGCAGTCCGCCTGGTTGAACTGGCAATCGTTGTCCCACTCGTGGAAGAGATCTTCTGGCGAGGGTTTCTATCTCGATATCTGATTTCAGACGACTTTGAAAAGGTGCCCGAAGGGGTATTCACAACCACAAGTTTTCTGGTTGTTTCACTCATGTTTGCCGCGGTCCACCCCGAGGTGTTCGGGGCTTTCGTCTGGGGGTCATTGGTAAATCTTATTTACATACGTACCATGAATATTTGGGCATGTGTGCTGACGCATTCTGTTACAAACGCAATTCTTGGCGTGTTTGTCTTGACTAATAAGGCTTGGTATCTTTGGTAAAAAGGCACAAAAAGCTGGCAATTCGTGAAGCTGGGTGGTATTCCTGAATCAACGAAAAACAGCGGAGTGGACGTTTCACACCGACCGAGGATTGCTTTGGCATCGGATCCTCAACGAGGACCTCCTTTCGACGTTGCCCATAGACGGACGGACTTGGTTATTGCTGGTTCTTACAGGACATCTTGAGTGCAATCTGCGGTCGCATTTTTGTTGATGACAAACGTCTCTCCGCAGGAGTGGCGAGCCCCAATCTTCAATCATTCCCAAGTGATTGGGCGACTTCCGAATTGTGATATTCAAGTACCGGCCGCCTTTATCCACGTGTCACGCCAACATGCTCTCGTCGGCGCTGACAAAGACGGGCTTTGGATCCAAGACCAGAACTCTTCGGGAGGAACTCAGTTGAACGGGGTTCCCCTCATTCCGGACGAGAAAACACGGGCGGTCATAGGCGACAGGGTTACGTTGGGTGGGCTGGAACTCTACTTTGTCTCCCCGGATGCCAGCATTCTGGAGGACAAAGGAGACGCAGACGCAGAAGAAGGACAATCCGGCCGAACAGTTCGATTCACGGCACGATCCGTCAGAACGGTAGGCGATGATCGACTCAGCGTACTCAGCCCCGCGGAGCTGGAAGTCGTTCGCTGGGTCTGTCGTGGCCTGACGAGTTTCGAAGAGATCGGCCGTCAGCTTTTTCGCAGCCCACACACCGTACGCACGCAACTTGGCAGCGTGTTTAAGAAACTCGATGTCCATTCCCGCGAGCAGCTTCTGGCCCTGCTACGTAAATGCGAGATTGCATGGACGCAGCCGGATGCAGCACATGTGAATGTTGCCCCGCTCGATACGACACCCACAGATGACGTCTCGGGCCGGATTGCAGAACACTAGTCTGCTCTGATCGCAGCAATGCTTCTGACGAGACTGTCTGGCTGAATGCTTGTCACTATTCTTGCCGTCTCAACAAGTGATGGCGCGGGTACCTCAATCCGCAAACCGTCCTGGCGTCGAGCCTTTCGACAACGAGTTTGCTAAGATGGTCCGACTGTTGTCGTTCCGAAGGCTCTAATAGGTTTGCCTCATGGTCCGTGATTTTTTGAATGAGAGTCTTTCTCACGACCCCGTCCATGGTTATATCCCCTTCATCGCACGGGCCGGGCTACCCCCAGGAGAGGCGGCAGAGCAGGATGTGATTGACCATCCCTGGGTTCAACGGATGAGGCACATTCACCAGTTGCAGACAGCATGGTGGGTCTTTCCTTCCGCCGAACACATGCGATTTCAGCACATCCTGGGTGCGATGCACCTGGCTTCCGTCGCCATCGATCACTGGTATGAGTCGCTGTGCGAGGCCTGCCGTAATGTTCCATCGAGAGCGTACGTCGAGAGCCTGCTGCGAATGGCTGCCCTCCTGCACGACGTGGGCCATGGCCCCTTCGGCCACTTCTTCGACGATCACTACCTCGACCAGTTCGGGGTAACGCACGAAGACATCGGGAGCGCAGTCATTGAGCAAGAGCTCGCTGATATTCTCCGCCGAATTCGCCGTAATCCGAACGGGCGCTTGCAGCCGCTGGAAGAACTGGATCCCCAGCAGATCTCGTGGCTGATCCGTCGCCCGAAGCCAGGTATGGAGGCTGAGCAGGGACATCCCGACTGGTTACGCAAATTGCGGTCTCTATTCAGCGGGATCTACACGGTGGACAACATGGACTTCGTCCTGCGCGACGCGTACATGTCCGGATACAACACCAAGGCTTTCGATCTGAATCGCATCCTGCACTACACATTCTTCACGTCAGCGGGGCTGACGATCCACGCTCGTGGTCTGCCCACACTGATCAATTTTATTGAAACACGCGCGAACCTGTTCCGCACAATCTACTTCCATCGAACAGTCCGGGCCGTCGATCTGGCGCTCGAAGACCTGTTTCCGGAATCGATGCCACATCTGTTTGACGGCAATCCCCTCGACAAGCTCAATGAGTACCGTCGCTTCACCGAATCCACGTTCATGGTTGATGTCCAGAGATGGGCTGACAGTGCTGACCCGACATTGAAGGACCTTGGCCGACGCTGGCAACAGGTGATTTGTCGAGAGGTACACTGGAAAATGGCATGTGAGCGGACGCTCAATTTCCACTCCGGAACCGCCGAGCGAACGACCATCTTTTCAGAACCGGACCTCGTCCTGAAGCGAGTTCGGGAACGCCTGCCCCGCGAGCTGAAAGATCTCGAACTGAAGATCGACGTTGCGAAACACTATCACCGACCGAGCAGTCGCCTGCCTGCCAGTGGTCAAAACTTCCTGCTGGACCCTGCCGTGGGAACCCCGCAGGGGCTTTCAGACGATGACCTGTTTCGCGCATTGCCAATCAGCTTTTGTATCTTTCGGATTTACTCCAAAGACCATCAGCATGATGGAATCCTGAACGGGGCACTGAATTCTGTCATCGGCGAAGTCAGTGATGCTAAAACGAATATGTGATCCACTCAACGTCACTCTGCTGCAATTGTCCACCCATTCGCCAGGGTGACGCGGGAATGGGGAAGCCACGCCCAAGGGGCACTCAGGGCTCCTGCGCCCTCCGACAGTCATGGATCTCCCCCTCATGAGAGGTCATCACTGGGAACAGGCGTTGTTGAGCAAGGGCACCTGTCCTGCTCGACGGTTCCCGACGAAGCCTTACGTCTTTTTCGTCGCGCATCGAAATTTTCATCCGCGACCATCTGAAAAGGCTACTTCTTCCCGAAGCAGTAAACCTTGCCGTCCCGGCTTTCACTCCCAATCACCAGCACTCCCTCGCCGATCGCGGGAGCGGCAGAAATAGGTTTACCCGCATTAAACTTCCAACGCTCGGTTCCATCCTGGAGACTGATTTCGTAGAGATTTCCGTCATTGGATCCAATGAATACGCGATCTCCGGCGACGGTTGGCGAACTGTCGACTTTCGCCCGCGTGGGGAATGTCCAGGCCTTCTTACCGGTGATCCGATCGATGGCATGAACGAGCTTGTCGCGTCCTCCGACAACAACCAGCTTTTCAGTGACGGCTGCGGAGGAATGAAACGGGGCATCTCCATTTCCAGGTCGGTAGCGCCAGATCACCTCCTGCTTCTTCCAGTCGACTGCCACCACTTCGCTTGCGAAGGTCCCGACATAAAGGATGTCCCCTACCACAGCAGGCGACGCGATCAAGTAGGTCTCGAGTCGCAGGTCAGCACGCTGCTTTCCTGTCTCGATCTCGATCGTCCGGAGGTGCTCGTCGCACCCCGCAATGAACGTCACCCCTTCGACAACGGCGGGTGCACAGTGAACGTATCCCTGGGTTGCAAAGCTCCACGCCAGTGTCCCATCCCCATTGAGGCAATAGAGACTGTTGTCATAGGATCCAAAAAGGATTCGATCGCCGATCACAGCGGCGGAACTGTAGATTTCCCCCCCCGTCTCATACTTCCACAAGCCTTCCCCCGTCTCGCGGTTGATCGCGTGAAAGACACCGTCTTCATCACCGAGATAAATCGCATCCGAGGTCACGGTGGGAGAGGATTTGAAGCCTGGCGCGAAAGAATTGGGCTCCACCTTTTCGACTGACTTGTAGGACCAGACAGTCTTCCCAGTCGCTTTTTCGAGACAGCTTAGTTCCCCCGACAGGCAGGGAACGTAGACAAAGTCGCCAACAATCGCGGCAGTGGCGAGAATCTGGTCCCCTAAGGTGATTTCCCAGAGCTTCTCTAGTTGCTCGGGCAACGGCGAAGTAGCCACACCCGACTGTAAGAGATCATGGCGGAACGAAGACCAACTGGTCTGGCTGGGATGAGCCACCTTACTCTCTTCCGCGAATGAAGAAGCACACAGAAGGGGTGAGAGCGCCGCAAAAGTGATGAGCATAAACGCTCGCCGAATTCCTCCTGATCGAGGTTGGGCGACGCGATCCTGCTGGTATTGGCTTCGCGGACCGAATGTGAACATGAATTTTTCCATTGTGACACTCCGCGAACTCGCTCGACGGACTTCTATTCGAAAGCAGCTTCGTAAAGCGCAAGTAAGCTGGCAGCGTTGACGGGACGCGGATTAAAAGTTCCGGTCCATTGCTTTGCCGCTTCCTCAGCCAGCACAGGCAGCATAGACCGATCAACCTGACATGATCTTAGCGTGGAAGGAAGACCAGCGGCAGAGGTGAGTTTTCGGACGGCGTTTGCCAGTTTCTCGCCCGCTTCGGGATCGTCGACATCGCAGATTCCCACATCAGCGGCCAGCCGGCCGTAGCTTGATCCCACCACGGATGAATTATACCGCATGACGTGAGGCAACATCACCCCGATGGCGAGCCCATGCGTCACGTCAAAATGAGCGGTCAATGGATTTGCGAGAGCATGAGTGGCCCCAAGCATCGAGTTCTCGATGGCGGCTCCAGCCAGATGAGACCCCAGCAGCATATTCCCTCGAGCTGCGACGAGCAGCGAGGAATTAACGAGTGCTTCTCCCGTCGCTTCTCCGTTCGTTCCTGGAGCGGATGAATTGCCAGCAGCGATCGACGTGACAATCGGAAACGCCTGCGCGAGCAGGCGCCAGGCCCTGCGTGCAAATAACTGCGAGATCGCATTCCGCTTCGTGGTAACGTAACTTTCCAAAGCGTGACTGATTGCATCGATGCCAGTCGCCGAGGTAACACCGGCCGGCATGCTGAGCGTCAAGTCGGGATCGAGGATTGCGACCCGGCAGGAAGCCTTCTTGTCGCCACACGCCATTTTCATGTGCGTTTTTGCGTCAGCAATGAGAGCGAACGACTGTGCCTCGCTTCCCGTTCCCGAGGTCGTGGGGATCGCAATGGAGGGTAGCATTGGCTTGGTTGCCTTTCCTACACCCCAATAATCGCGCATCTGTCCGCCATTGGTCAGAAGGAAATTGATTCCCTTCGCACAGTCCATCGCACTGCCGCCACCCATGGCCACGATCAGATCGATCTGATGGTCCCGGGCGATTTGCAGGCCGTGGTCGACGTCGTCGGTGGTCGGGTTTGGCTGAACATCATGGAACAAAGCCACGGACAGCCCTGATTCGTTCAGAATGGACACGCCTCGGGCGGCGTGCCCTGCCTTCTCAATCCCCGGATCAGTTACAAACAGGACCCGGGTCCCCCCCAGATCCTTCGCCAGTTGCCCCAGTTGGGCCACGGTCCCTGATCCAAACACCACGCGGGTTCGTGGATCGAAATCGAATGGGGGCAGCAAGTCGAGTCCAACAGCGGAATTCACGGCAGGCATCCAGGCGGGGCTATCGGCGGCGAGACAAGCAATCGCTTATGAGCGGCACAGCTAAGGTACCTTCAACTCTTCGATCGCTCAACGCCCAGCGGCGAACCGGCCAGGGTTTCATGAATCAAATTTTGTGCGAACTTCATCTGCCATTAAGACTTCGGCGTTCCCTCTACACCCTTTCTGCAGATCCCATTCACGTTAAATCGACAGAGAAGTTTCGGTTTCGGAATTGGATGGAATGGGTCGCTGGAACACTTCTGCCTGTTGCGGCCTCGCAACTGCCTGCCCGTGCGTTTCGCAAATCCACCCTCGCTGTGAGGTACCGAAAACCTGTCTTGGCCCCGCACCACTGAGAAATCGAACTCAGAATACGCAAAAAAAGCCCCACATCGATTCGATGGGGGCTCCGTATTGGCAAAGACTCAAGCAAGCGCTGGAATCAAGCTGGTTCGTTTGCGACCGACGACAGTCACCTTATTTGCGGTGGCGAATCTTGCTCCGCATTTTTCGCTTCTTCCGGCCGAGTTTCCGTCGTCCTTTTCCAGTTTTCTTGACTCCCATTCCGCGCACTCTCCCGTCGTCTTTTGTCGAATGAAATTTGCTGAATTGTTCAATTGCCAGAATCAATGACGATAGCAGGCACTGCCATTTCGTTCAAGTAAGAACTTTTCGTGAATCCAATCCGGCATAGCAGAGCCCCCGGGCCGAATTTACAGCCTGAAAATTCCCCTGCGCTTCCGGGAGCACGTCGACAGATTGCCCCAGGAACGATGCGACTCTATCGTACGACAAGATCGACCAAATTCGTCAAAGCGGTCCACTCGTAAGTCGACGCCCTCTGAGGTGCAGGACGCTGCTTGTTTTCGGGCTGGGATTCCGATCAACTATCGACTTCCCCCAGTTCGAGTTTGATCATTTTTTTAAGTTTAAGAGATGCGTACGCCGCATTCTCGAAATGCAATACCCCCGCCTGGTTCTCACGTGGTCTGCACGGATTTCGCAGAAACAGCGGTGTGCCTGACAAGGAGAGATCGCGTGTTTCCATGGGATGGTTTTGAGAATGAAAAACGATTTCGCACTGCGTGGGACGCTGTTTCGATCGTGAGAGGTGTCCGTTACTCGTTGTTCACGTTCGGGGAAACGGACCTCCCCTATCATCTGATCCTGTCGGGACCGAAAGAGGACCAGGCTGTGAACATTGTTCGCGGCAACATCAAAATCGCGAGGCCCATGATCATTACGCCGGACAGCGTCGGTCCTGAATTCGAAGACTTCTTCAGCGACGCTTCGGATCAAGATCTTGCACAGTTTGTTCTGGCTCGTACGGCCTCGTTCTCGAACTTGAAATTTCGAAATCAGTCGAGCGAGCGAAAGGTCGTCAGCGACAGCGTGCAGGAATCCATTGATAAGATTTCCCGGCAACTCGACGAGGAAGAGGAAGAGCGGGTCGCGATTCTGACAGCTCCTGTCCCCCTGGCCGGATTCGCAGTACTGAAGTATGCCGTCCAACGCGTTCTACAGAGCGCACCGGATAACATCCAGCAACTCAGAGAAAAAGGATTTCTTCCCTTCTGAGTCTCCGAGCATGACTCCGTTCTGTCCACGTTTACGAGCCGTCCCGCTATCGGCCACTTCGCCTGTAGCGAGACCGTGTCTGCTGCGATCGGATTTCCTCGCGATCTATAAACCCTTACGCACACTCTCAACCGCTGCGTTCGAGGGTGTGCGGACCGGACTCGGCGCGACCGGGCTCGCACTGGCGATACCGCTTCTTCGATTCCCTGTTTCTGGCGATCCAAGCACGATCGAGGACGCTCATGCAGAGACTGTGAGACATACTCAAGTCGTTTTGAGGCTTTCAAACGAAGTCTAACGACTCCCCACAGGGAGCCGAGGGAACTCTCACCATTCCTCGATGGGTCCGCTTTACTGGAACTTAACGGAATGCAAACCGGTTCGTCATTTCCAGAGCGAAGCAAGCATTCCGACGAATCCTGGATAGACGGCTGAGTCACCCGATCCGGCCCAGACGGTTCTCAGCAGGTCAGCGGACAGGCAAGTGCCAAAAGCGAGGACACAAACGGAAGCGAAAAGCAGGGTGCAGTATCCTGCACTCCACTCGACCTCCTGTGGCAGTGCCAGTTTTTGCGAGCTACCGAACCCAAGCTGGCTAGAGCCGGCAGAGAATCCGTCGTCGTACCCGTCTTCGTCTTCATCAAACGCCAGATCGTCAATATCCTCTTCGCCACTGAGGTCATGATCGGAGACCTCAAGCTCTTCGAGCGATTCACCATCATCGAAAATACTTTCTTCGACGGTCTTCTGCTTCCGCTTTGGCGCAATCGGAGGGGCGTCGTCATCATCTTCGAAGTGGACGACGTTGTCGTCAGAATCTCCTAACGCCTGAAGTTCAGACGTGTCGCTGGCGTTGAAGGCTTCCAAGTCTGAAGCATCCGCTTCGTCATCATCCATCGGCATCAATAGCGGGGACGTCGTTCCGAGATCCTCGTCACTCAATTCCCTCAGGTTCATCGGCGAGGTATCGCCGAGTTCGTCGCTGGCTGGTGCCGATGAACCTTTCAACTTGAGGCTGCTGTCGGCCTTCTTCCCTTTGCCACCGGGAGATTTGAGATCGAAGGACTTGCCGCTGCCGGGGCTCATCCGAATCCCGCTGTCATCACCAAGATTGATCCCGCTGTCCGCCAGACGGACGCCGCTGTCGGCTCCTTCGAGTGAAATACCGCTGTCGGCGGGTCGCTGAAGCTGCAAACCACTGTCGTCGTCGAGTCGGATACCGCTGTCGGCTCCGCCGAGACGGATTCCGCTGCTGGCCCCGAGTCGAATGCCGCTGTCTCCGCCACCAATCAGCTGAATGCCGCTATCACCGGCAAGCTGGATTCCGCTATCGCCAGCCAATGTTATGGAGGAATCGTCTCCCTCGTGCAGTACCGAGTCTGACCTGGCGGAACCGATAAGGTTAAAGTCACTATCGCCCTGTCCAGCATTTCCACGCCCCGGGACGTCCCCTTTCTTCGACAAGAGAGTAACGTCGCTATCACTGTCTTTGCCCCCCTTGGGGCCGATCAGTTTCACGTCGCTATCGCTGTCTGAGAATGACGACAACCGAATGTCGCTATCGGTCGTCGCCAGACGAACATCGCTGTCGGAATTCATTCCCGCGTGTGGTCGTTTCCCCGGGTCGGGCAGATCGATCATCCGAACATCACTGTCCGAATCGGACTTTGAACCACTTCGAGGAATAAACAACGAAACGTCGCTGTCACTTCCCTCCGCGGCAGAACCGATGGGCTCGACCAGACGGACGTCGCTGTCGGAATCGTTAAGACTGATCGTGGGCATGTCCGAACTGCTGCCGGACAGGATTCCTTTATTCTTACCGAAGTCGTCGGTTACCAGTCGCACATCGCTGTCGGAGTTTGTTAGTGACCCCTTGCGAATCACAGTGGCCTGTTGACTGGAATCATCCGCATCCCCGAACTCATCAATGATCTGGAGGTCCGGATCCGAATCGGGTTGCCGGCGACGGCGATATTCCGCCACATCGTCGGCCTTGAATTTCCACGTTCCCCGGTCGGCGAATCCTCTGACTTCGCCTTTTTCCCGCAGTCGGATCAGGTCTTCCGTTTTGATCCCGAGCTGAGCTGCGGCTTCTTCCAGGCTCAGATACTTCTTGTTCGGGGCCATCTATCAAACTCCGCGGGAAAAAAGAAACCAGGTTAGCAAACAGGTCAATGTCGACCGATTCCGACATTCTGACGGGATCACGGGGTTAAAAACCAGACGTGAAATTACAAATTCTCGAATCCGTTCATCATTCTCCCTAACGGCATTTTACGTTGGACCGGGCAAAAGGCGATCCTCCGCATCAACGTGATTCTTCAATCGGCGTTTTCTGAAATCAGACTTCGATTCGCTGAGCCCGTCCGAGCGCTCGAAGTCCTGAAATTTTCTTTCTGCAGTCACGACCGTCACCGTCTGCGTACAGGTCACGACGCGAAAACTGATTTCGGTCGGACCGGGTGGATTGGACACTTTGTTCGGGATGGAACGTCTTTATCGATTGAGTCAAGTTTTCTGCGCATTGAGCCGATACCAGAGTCAGAGTGTCTCCCTTTTACGCAGCGTGGGTCTGCGACATCCTGCGATCGATCACATCATCGTTCATCGACAGGAATCGCATGTTTGGTACCAGCAGCAGGACTCAAGAAGGTTGGAAGAGACGAGGTATCAGCGTTTGCCTCGTCACGGCGTTCGCGTTGAGTTTCGCGTTTTCCGGCTGCCTCGGCCCGACGGCACTCAGTGTCACCAGAACCCGCTACAACGAGGTTTACCGGTCCACCAATGATGAGCAATTATTGCTGAATATCGTCCGCTTGCGCTACGCTGACTCGCCCATCTTTATGGATCTGAGCAATATCACGAGCCAGTTCGAGATGAGCGGGCGCGGCAACTACAGCTACGGACTCGACGGGTCGGGGCCGGGGATGAGTAATCTCGGGCTGGGTGAGTGGTTTATCCGCGACGCTCCCACCTTCAGCTACCACCCACGTACTGGACAGGAAACGGCAAAATCTCTGCTTCAGCCGCTGTCAGCCGAGCTGTTCAGCGTCGTCAATGCAGGGGCCAATTTCCAGCAGTTCATGCTGATGGCCGTGAATGACATCAATGACGTCCCTAATGCGGCGCGTTCCATTGCAATGATCCCCAATGGACCTGACGACAACTTCGAATTTCGTCGTGGCGTCCAATTACTCGGCGATCTGGAACAGCGCGGAGCCATCGAGCTCACTGTACGAAAACTGGAAGACTCAGACGATATTTCCGACCCGATTGCCATGGAACGTATCGGCGGTGCCGATCTGGTGAACGCCGCGAAAGAAAACTACGTCTTTCGGACAGTTGATCAGGATCGGATGACGGTCCATAAGTACGAAAAAACGCTCGTATTACGTGTGCGGGAACAGGACCGCATGTCCCCTGAGATGCTCGAAGTCGCACAGATATTCCGTCTGCGGCCTGGACGTAGCACCTATAAGATCAAGTCAGAGATGAGTGGTGACCATCCTGAACGAGAACCTGGGATCGTCGATGAAGAGGACCTCGCTGCGGGTGACACGATTTTCGTCAACATGCGTTCCATGCTGCAGATTGGCGTGTTCCTGTCGAAAGGGGTCTGTATACCTGACGAACACGTCACCCGCGGCATCGCACCCATGACGGCCGATGGATCCGGCCAACTTTACGATTGGACCAACGTGACTCAGGGGCTGTTTCAGGTGTGCAGCAGCAAACGACGGCCAAAGAAATCGGAGATCGCAGTCAAATACCGGGGTTACTGGTTCTACATCGCACCAAATGATGTGCAGTCACGTGCCAGTATGGCGATCTACGAGATTCTGTTCGCGGTGCAGGAATCCGATGTTCGATCAGGCGGCCCATTGCTCACTCTACCCCTCGGCGGATGAGGGCCAGGTCGATAATTCGGGGCCCCGGTTGTAATTCGGGGATGATCCGTGAACAGGCCCTTCCGACCGCCCGAGAATGCGGGAGAACCGAGAGAGTGAAATCCACCGCATCCACCACCAGAGTAGACTGAACAGGACGAAATGCAGGCCCAAGGTGATCCAGGCAAATCCAGGGTCCGAACGCGTCCGAATCCAGTCGGGCGAAAAGTCGAAGGTAGGAAAGGCCATCTGAAGTGGACTGAGCGATCCAATGAAGGGCAGTTTCCGGCCAAAGTTGAAGTACACAAAACGCGTTGCGAGGATGGGAATCAAACACACACAGACAACCAGGATCAATGTCGCCAGTACCGCCTGCATCTGTGTCTTACAACGCAGTCCAAGATAGAAGCTGGTCCACACAAGCAGTTGCATATAGATCAGGGGGCCCAGCGTGGCCGAGGTGATTTCTCTCCAGAAATTTGAGCCGGGCGTCCTCACCCCGTCTTGCATCACATACCCGGTCCAAATGGCTTGGAACAAGATTGACACAGCAAACGGGACCGTGAGGATCTTGACCATCCTTTGAACTCCCGAGAGTTTTTCGAAAACGATCTCGGAAGCAGTGATCGGGGCCACGAGCAGAACATCCAATGACTGGCGGATACGTTCGGAAGCGATCGCACCGGAAGCGTGGATCGTCAGACAGATAATGGATACGGTCCAGAAAAATGCGGGAAAGCCCCGGAAGGGATTGGTGAAATCGCCTCGACCATCCATCAGCATCGAAGCGATCACGAGGATCAAAGGTGTCAGCAACAGCATGAGCACGCGAAACTGATACCGAAATGTCCCCAGAGATTTCTTTTGCGTCTCACGCCAACTGATCGGGTGAAACAGGGGAAGAGATTGGTCATCCTTCACAAGGATCACCCCGCCAGTGGTGCGAGAATTGAGATCGTTGAAGAAGCGATCGGCTCGACGAAACCATTCCAGCACCATGTTTCGAGGAGGAACAAACGCCCGTGAGACGAGCAAACGCGCTGCGGACCTGAGTAAGAGCAGGCTGAGGACGCCGTCGATCACCGCTCCCGTGATGACGGCCAGCCAGAATAGCGGCATTGAACGAAAAATCCCGACCACTGACACCAGCACCTCGGATGTAATCTGAAAAACAGCAGATTGGGCCCCCCAGTAGAACGCCACCATCACGTAGGACATGATGAAGGCGGTGGATGTCGTTCGAAACCATGACGAGCAGAGTACGGAGATCGATCCGACGACAAATGTCATCCCCACCAATCGAACGACGGAGAAGATCAGCACGGAAATCTCAACGCCCCCGATTCCGTAGATGATCGCAAACAGAGGGAGCGAGAGAAGCTGGTATGTGCCCATCGCAACGACGCGGCTCAGTAATTTCTCAAAGACAATTGTGAGCGGGCTGAGTCGGGTTAGCAGCAGCAGCGCGAGAGTATCCTTCTCTTTTTCCACCGTCACGGCCCCGCACGCGATCGCGGGGACCAGGATCAGGATGGCAAGCTGCTGAATCATCATGAGCTGTGCGCTCAGCCCTCTCCCTTGCCCCATGTTCATCAAACTTGCCGTTCCACCCCCCTGAGTGAACGATTGATATTGCCACAGGGCGATTCCATACAGAACGACAGCATAAACGACCCTCAGCAGATAAGTTCGTTTGTTCTGCGACTGCTCGATCAGTTCCTTCGTGAGCAGCGGAAGGCTGACGCGTTCGAGAATACTCACACCATCGGCCCCAATCAGAGAGGTGTCAAATTTCATATGGATGGAATCTCGTTTTGGTCACAAAGGCGAACCTGACGGTCATGTCCCCAACAGGTGACGCGTCAGGCCGTCTGACCTTCCGTCAGTTTCATAAACGCGGTTTCCATGTCCATCACTTCAGGCTGGAACATCCGGATTCGTGCCCCTTGTGAATGAATGAAATCGTGTAGATCCTCGACTTCCATCACGCTTTCTTCCAGTCGAATCGAGATTCGATCCACCTGATCGTCAACATGAGTAACTCCCCTGATCCCGCGGAGTTTCTCGATCAACTCAGGCGACTGGTTTGCCACTTGAACGTGAACAATTTTCAGTACGCCCAGTCGCTGATAGATCTCAGCCACCGACCCTTGAGCCACCATCCGTCCTGTTTCAATGATTCCGATCCGGGTACAGAGTTGAGCGAGTTCATGCAAGATGTGGCTGGAGATGATGATCGTCTTCCCCATTTCCTTGAGAGCCTTCAACAGTTCTCGCATTTCAATTCGGGCACGGGGATCAAGTCCGGAAGCGGGTTCATCCAGCAACAAAACAGCCGGGTCGTGCAAGAGGACTCGCGCCAGGGACAAGCGTTGTTTCATTCCTCGAGAGAGCGAATCGACCTGTGAGTCGATCTTCCCCGTCAAATCTGTCAACTGCAGGACATCGTCAACGACGGCCTTCCGTCGAGACATGGGTAAGCGGTACGCCGCAGCAAAAAAGTGCAGATATTCTCTCGCAGTAAGATCTTCATAAACGCCAAAAAAGTCTGGAACGTAACCGATCTGCTCGCGTACCTGGTGCGGCTTTGAGCGAATGCTCAGGTCCATGACCTTGGCCACTCCCAGAAAATCAGGTTGCAATGTTGCCAGCACCCGAATCGTTGACGACTTTCCTGCTCCGTTTGGACCAATGAAGCCGAAAACCTCGCCGGGAGGAATTTGAAGAGTAATCCCCTTCACTGCTTCCAGCTTCCCGTAACGAACCTTCAAATCCTGCACATCGACTGCCAGCATGCAAACCCCTTCCAGCCTGCGTCCGTTGGATCCTGGTTCAATTACTCGCGACTCCGATTGTCCGGGATACTTGCCAGCACACGCATCCGAGTTCAGCAGACATTCGCCGTAGACGTGGTGTCTGAAAATACCCATTTCCCCGCACGATTAGCAAGGCGGGAAGACACGACGTGAGAAATTCCGTAAATGGGGATAACGCTTGAATGATGAGAGACTTCGAATTCACGAGAGAAGTCTGCATCTGCTAGGATAGACCGCAGGAAATCACGAATTCAGAGACAGCGATCCGGCCTCCGAACAGGCGCTCGCGGAGAAGTTTTTCAATGCCATCACCGAATGAACGTCCGCTGCGAGTCTGCAGTTTCGAGAGCCGCCGGGCATCTGAGATGAAATCGTTGATCGAACGAAACGGAGCAACAGCGACCATCGCTCCATCCATGCGGGAAATCCCGCTGGACGACAACCCCGCAGTCTTCGAGTTTGTCGAAGAACTGGTCGCTGGCCGCATCGATATCGTGGTCTTCATGACAGGAGTTGGCGCTACGGCGCTGCTGTCTGCGGTCGAGACACGGTATTCGCGGGAAGACTTCCTCGCGGCACTTGCTCGCACGGTTGTCGTCGTTCGCGGCCCCAAACCGACAGCGGTCCTGCGGGGATGGGACGTCCGGATCGATCACCGTGCTCCAGAACCAAACACCTGGCGGGAAATCTATCAACTGCTCGAATCAACTGGACCGCTGGCAGGTCGGCGAATTGCCATTCAGGAATATGGCCAGCCCAGCGTCGAACTTTACAAGGCGATGGAGTCCCGACAGGGGATAGTCGTCCCTGTTCCTGTCTACCAGTGGGCACTTCCCCATGACCTCGCCCCCTTGCGTTCTGCCATCCAGGGGACCATCGGCGGGGATTTTGACCTGATCCTGTTCACGAGTGCACAGCAATTGAACCACGTCCTGGCAGTGGCTGACGAGGACGGACTGCGGGAAAAGTGGCTCCAGGCTGCAAATCGGACATGTGTGATTGCCTCCATCGGCCCCACGGCATCAGAAAACTTGAGGTCACAAGGGGTACGAGTCGACGTTGAGCCAACCCGATCGACGATGGGTGCTCTGGTGAAAGAAGCCGTCGCAGCAGCCGGTCCGCTTCTGGCAGGACGGGCTGAGCCGACTCGGTAGCTCAGACGCGTGCGTGCGTGCGCCGTCTTCAATGCCTCTCCTCTGCGGGGCAGAAAGAGCACGTAAAAGATTGCTTTACCCGAATTTATGGATCGATGGCGAGAGAAATCGTGTCGTCATGAGGACTTTCTGCCGGACATACTTGACTTCAATGCGTTCCGTCAGATACTAGTGCGTTCCGGCGTCGAGACGCTACCTCTTCTGCGGCGGGATGACCATGAACCGGGTCAGGCCGTAACTGGAGCAGCCATAAGTGTGATTCTTGGGTGTGGAAGGGGTAGCGTTCCGCCGCCGGCGTTTTGCGAGAGATACTTTCGAGATGGACTTTCTGTCAGAACCGCTTCACCCGCATGACCGCTGGATGCATGAAGCACTCGAAATGGCTCGCCAGGCATTCAGTGAGGGCGAAGTCCCCATCGGTGCCGTCATTGTTCACAACGACCGGCTCATTGGCGCCGCGGGCAATCAACGTGAACAGCTCAAAGATCCGACGGCTCACGCCGAGATTATTGCTATCACTCAGGCCGCAGAAGCTCTCGGTTCATGGCGATTGCTCGATTGCACTTTGTATTGCACGCTGGAACCCTGCCCCATGTGCGCGGGAGCGATCGTCCAGGCCCGGATCCCAACCGTCATCTACGGCACGACTGATCCCAAAGCGGGCGCCTGCCATACGCTGTACCAAATCACCAACGATGCCCGCCTTAACCATCGAGCAACTGTACTCGGTGGCGTGATGCAGGACGATTGTCGTGGAATTCTGCAGGAATTTTTCGCTCAGCAGCGGGCTCTAGGCAAAAAGTAGTCTGCTCGGCGAGAGCAACAGGTGCCGGTCGTCCGTTTTTTCGATGCCTGTTGGGCGATCGTTGTCTCAGCTACTGCGATTATTGAGCAGTGGAATTGGCCCTCGATCGTACCAACTGCACAGCGGTACGCACGGCTTCCACAAATCCTTCGGTTCGCGCCAGCCCTTTCCAGGCAATATCAAATGCGGTCCCATGACTGGGACTTGTCCGCACGACGGGTAGGCCCAGCGTCACGTTCACAGCTCGTTCGAACCCAATCAGCTTCAAAGCGATGTGCCCTTGATCGTGGTACATCGCGGCGACTCCATCAAATTCCCCCTGCACAGCACGTCGCAGCAGAGCATCGGCAGGTATTGGTCCAATGGCATTCACTCCAGACTGAACTGCAGACTCAACAGCGGGGGCGATCAGCCGTGACTCTTCGTCACCAAACAGTCCCTCTTCCCCGGCGTGAGGATTCAGTGCACAGACACCGATTCTTGGAGAGGAACAGCCAATCTGTATCAGAAAATTGGAGACGAGATGAATCGTCTCGTAAATGAGCTTCGTCGAAAGAAGCCCGGGAACGCTTTGGATCGATGTGTGGAGCGTGACGTGCGCGACACCCAAACCCGCTGGCCCTTTTAGAGGTTCGCCGGGAGGAAGGTAGAGCATCATGGCAAAGTCATGGACGCCGCACTCATGAGCAAGAATCTCGGTGTGCCCCGGGAAATTGAGCCCTGCGGCGTGCAATGCTGCTTTGTTCAACGGAGCCGTCGTGATGGCATCGATCTCGCCCCGCAGGGCCGCACGTGTGGCTGCGACGAGGTAATCATATGCTGCACGGCCTGCTCGCGCATCGATCTTCCCCGCCGGAACCTGGGCGACCTCGTCAATCGAAGGGTTCCAGCAGGGAATTTCCGAACGAGACCAGTCGATCTCTGTCGGGGATGCGACGTCGACAAAGCTCAGCTCAACACCGACTTGCCGTTGTGCCCGGGCCACAACGGCAGGATGTCCAACGACAACAGGTCGGCACGTTTCCCGCAGGCGTTTGTCGGCAAGCGAGCTGACAACGACTTCGGGCCCGATTCCTGCGACGTCACCGAGCGTCAGGGCGACTCGCGGAGCACCATTCGTCACGGATAGGCCTCGGCATCAGCGAGCAGCAGCCCCCGTTCATCCTTTGGCGAAAGAATGGGGGTGATCTCCTTGGGCCACTCGATCCCGACCGCGGGATCGTTCCACAAGAGCGTCCGTTCATGGGCCGGATTGTAGAAGTCGGTGCACTTATACGAGAAATCCGCAATCTCACTGGTCACATAGAACCCGTGAGCAAAGCCCGGAGGCACGTAGAGCTGTCGATGATTTTCGTCGTTCAGGTACGCTCCAAACCATTTGCCGAACGTAGGTGAGCTTCGTCGCATATCGACGGCAACGTCAAAGACTTCGCCGCGGGTGACATAAACCAGCTTCCCCTGTGGTTGCACCATCTGGTAGTGCAACCCTCGCAGCGTCCCCTTGCGTGAGCGAGACACGTTATCCTGGACAAAGCTTTCGCCGATTCCCACTTCGCGGTAACGGTCTCTCTGATAACTCTCAAAGAAAAAACCGCGAGCGTCACCAAATGCTTTGGGCTCAATCAGAATCAGCCCCTGGATCCCTGTCGGTAGAGTATTCATGGTTCAGACTTTGTACCTTCCGACTTTGTTGATCCGACCGTGAATGTCATTCAGAATCCAGTGGAACGCGACGAGGTGAACGGATTCAACCATTCCCATATCGTCCAGCGGAACGTGGAGATTCTTCTTACCGAGGTCCTTGAGTTTCCCACCGGTGTATCCGGTGATGCCCCACGTGGTGAGACCAGTTTTGTTCGCCCATTCGACGGCGTTCAAAATGTTGGGACTGTTTCCGCTGCCACTGATCGCGATCAGCACATCGCCCGGAGATGCGAAGTTCTTCAACTGCTGGACAAAGACCTGGTCAAACCCTTCATCATTGCCCCAAGCCAGGATGTACGGCGTGTTATCGGTCAGGCTGAGAACCTTGAGCCGCTTGACCGAATCGTTGGTGAAATCCTTGCGATCCAGGGTGCTCTTGCCGAGGTCTTCACAGAAGTGCGAACAGTTTGAACCGCTGCCGCCATTGCCGATCAGGAACACGAATCGCCCTTGTTCGTAGGCGGCATAAATGTCGTTTGCCAGGCCTTCGATCTGCGAAACGTCAAGTGTGTCGAAGACCTCCGCACAACGCTTGAGATACTGCGACGGAGTGAGTTGGGTTCCAAGCATGTTCGTTCTTCTAAGGGGTTCTATTAAGGACGTGTCAGGGCCATCGGTTCTTCCAGATCGAAAGTGTCGTCGAAGCTGGAATTGTTCGTCAATCGAAAGGAAAGTTTTGTCAGGTTCAGTTGGACTTTCTTCGCACGAGTCCAGGTTTAACATCCAAATCCAGGGGGGAAGTGAGACCGCGTTCCCACAGTTCCCACCCTAGTGCACCCATGGCCGCGTTGTCCGTGCAGTGTTCTCTTTCAGCAATGATCAGCTCAATTTTGCGGGATCTGGAGAGCTCTGTCAGGCGTTGCCGGAACAACGAATTCGCCGCCACCCCGCCCCCGACGAGCAACCGCTGACGACCTGTCTGCTGCAGCGCCTGATCGCACTTTGCAATCAACGTGTCAACGACCGCCGCCTGAAAGCTGGCAGCCAGGTCAGCGATCCGTTGTTCGGTCAGCGGTTCAGGCTGCGCACGTGCGCCCGGTGTTCCTTTGGCCGCGTACAAGACCGCCGTTTTCAGCCCACTAAAGCTGAAGTCCAGACGCGAGTTGTTTACGAAGGTTCGAGGGAAGTTGACCGCTTTCGGATTCCCGTTTCGAGCAATCACTTCGATTTGCGGTCCCCCGGGATATTCGAGCCCCAGGATCTGCGCCACTTTGTCAAATGCCTCACCTGCAGCATCGTCAGTCGTCGAACCCAGGAGCTCAAATTCCACGGGCGAAATACAGTCGTAAAGGTTCGAATGTCCCCCGCTCACGACAAAGCCGACTGCAGGAAACACGTTCCGACCCGCCGCCATCTGGCAGGCATAGATGTGAGCTTCGATATGGTTGATCGACAACAACGGAATATCGAGAACGAGAGCAAGGGATTTCGCAGCAGTCAGCCCGACCAGCAACGATCCGACCAGTCCCGGATGCGTTGCCACGGCGATCGCTCCGAGGTCGGACAATTTGGCGTCGGCCTGCCGGAGCGCCTCGTCAATCACCGGAAGGATTCGCTCAAGGTGTGCTCGTGAGGCGATCTCTGGTACGACGCCACCGAATCGCTCGTGCAATTCGTGCTGCGTCGCAACGACGCTCGAAAGGACCTTTCGGTCACGATTAATGACCGCAGCAGCAGTTTCATCGCAGGAAGATTCGATCGCCAGCAAAAGCCGCCCGGAAGGAATTGCCTGTGACTCGGCGATCGTGGTCTCCATTTTTCTCACATCAGAAGTCAAAACGACGGTAATTCATCTCAAGAGCTGCGTCTGGCAACCGCCAAGACGACTTGGGGTCGCAATTTGGCTCACGCGGAACTTACCGTCAGTGCCGACATGTTATCACCTCATGTTTTTGAATCAAAGTGGCGACCCGCGTTTCTATTCACTCTCTCCCCCACGCTCACTTGCTCAAACAGTGGGATCGTTTCATTCCATCCCAAACGAGATGAGCCATGTTGAACGATTTTCCGCGCCCCTCAACAGGCCTTCACAGCCCAGCGTAACTTGGCAGACGATGACCGGGGATTGGCCCGCTGCTCTTCAGGCGAAGGCCGCATGACCTCTTCCAGTATCTGGCTGTAGATACCGTCTCTCAATCCGTCGCGAAAGGCATGTTTGACACGGCGATCTTCGCCGGAATGAAACGTCAGGATGGCGACCCGACCCGCAGGTTTCAGGCAGACTGGCAGTTGTCTCAAAAATGCCTCCAGCGCTCCGAACTCATCATTGACCGCGATCCTCAACGCCTGAAACACCCTCCGCAACGTCTGTTTGACATCATCTTCGCTTCGGTTCCGACGGCTGCGAACGAACTCGGTCACCACGTTGGCCAGATCGGTCGTCGTTTTGAAGGGGTACTCCGCGTGGGCGTCAAGAATGACCCCGGCCAGCCTTACGGATTGCGGTTCGTCCGCATTCAGCTCGAGAATTCGAGCCAGTTCCTTCTCGCTGAGCTTCGACAGCATCGACGAGACCGGTTGTCCATGCTGCGGGTTGAGCCGCATATCAAGAGGACCGTCCGACTTGAACGTGAAGCCCCGATCCGGGTCATCGATCTGCATCGACGATAGCCCCAAATCGGCGAGAATCACATCCGCGCCCTCCGGTGATTCCGCCAGCACCGCCTGAGAAATCCCAGCATAGTTCATCCGCCGGACAATGAGCGATTCCTCAGGGCAATTGAGAGCCCGAAGTCGGGCTTCCGTCTTCGGCAGTTGCAAGGGATCTGCATCCATACCCAGCAGCCGGCCATTCGGCTGGATTGCCTGCAGAAGTTCCTGAGCGTGACCCCCATATCCCAAGGTACAATCGACTGCAAAATCACCTGGCCGAGGGGCAAGGAGGTTCAGGATCTCTTTGACCATGATCGGCCGATGAGTTCCGGCTGGAGTACGTCCGCGGGCGG
Organism: Schlesneria sphaerica; assembly: GCF_044336245.1. NCBI lineage: Bacteria > Pseudomonadati > Planctomycetota > Planctomycetia > Planctomycetales > Planctomycetaceae > Schlesneria > Schlesneria sphaerica. The sequence continues at coordinate 1,309,560 of NZ_CP172346.1, forward strand.
CCACATGAGCGACTTCGTCCGGGTACCGCTCAGGCTGAAGTTCCTTGTAACGCTCGTGAAAGTTGCGGGGATTCTTTCCTGGATAGCGGGTGCGTCGTGGCGGTCGTTCGGATCCATCGGCGGTCATGATCATTTCCCGGCGCGACGACCATTGAGATAGAGGAACCTCGCGTCGTCACCCTGTTGTCGGATCCAAACTGACTCGGGTCTGGCAACAGTAAGCCACACGGGGCTCACTGTTGCCATCCGAGAATCATTGATACGCATCGATCAGTAGCGGTTGGCTTTGTCAGAGATGTCCTTGCGGCACCATGCGCCGTCCCACCGAATGCACTTCACGGCCTGATATGCTCGCAGCTTGGCTTCGGCGATCGATTCGCCGATCGCCGTCACGCCCAGCACTCGCCCACCGTCGTTGACGATCTGTCCACCTACCTGCTTGGTCCCGGCATGAAAGACTTTCGTCTCTGGAACCTGGGCCGCCTCTTCGAGGCCCCGTATGGGATGACCTTTCTCGAAGTCCCCGGGGTATCCTCCCGATGCCATGACGACACAGACAGAGGGGCGCGGATCCCACTCCAGCGGCTCGATCTGGTCCAGTTTTCCTTCGGCGGCGGCGTACATGACCTTAGCCAGGTCCGACTTCAAGCGGAACAGCACCGCCTGCGTCTCAGGATCGCCCAGCCGAACATTGAATTCGAGGACCTTGGGACCCTGGTTCGTCAGCATGAGGCCCGCATACAGGCAGCCTCGGAAGGGGCGCCCTTCCTTGTTCATCTCATGAACCATCGGGATCAGGATTTTTTCGACGACGGTGTCGACGATATCCATCGTGACAACGGGAGTCGGGCTATATGCCCCCATTCCACCCGTGTTCGGTCCCACGTCCCCGTCGTGTGCCGCTTTATGATCCTGTGCAGCCTCCAGAGGAACGATCGTGTTGCCGTCCACGAACGCCAGCAGACTGGCTTCTTCTCCTTCGAGTCGATCTTCGACGACGATCCGCTGACTCGCCTCGCCAAACTCACGCTGGATCAGCATTCGTTTGATGGCCGCACGAGCTTCATCATTATTTGAGCAGACGGTGACTCCTTTGCCCGCGGCAAGGCCGTCGGCCTTAATCACGAACTTTTCACCCTCTTCACGTTCTTCGATGTAGCTGATGGCTTCGGCCGCATTCGTAAAGACACGGAAATCCGCCGTAGGCACGTTTGCCTTCCGCATGATCTCTTTCGCGAACTTCTTCGATCCTTCCAGCTCGGCCGCTTTGCGAGAGGGACCAAAGATTCGGAGGCCCGCCTTCTGAAAATCGTCGACAATTCCGGCCACGAGCGGACCTTCGGGCCCCACGACCGTCAAATCGATTTTCTCTTTTTGAGCAAATTTGATGAGACCGGGGATGTCGGTGGCAGGAATGTTTACGTTAGTGCAGTCCAGTCCGATTCCGGCATTCCCCGGGGCGCAGAATAACTGCGTTACCGAAGGGGACTGCTTCAGCTTCCAGACCAGGGCGTGCTCACGCCCACCACCACCGACAACAAGAACTTTCATAGCTCGACGACATCCTGCGAGATTCGAACGCTGGAGACCCTTACAGCATCGACGCAGCCCAGTCACAACTCGGAAACGGCCTCAAGCCTTCCGTGTGACAAGGCTACTCGACAAATTTTTCCAGCCGAGCACGTCATCATAGAGACTTCGGGAATGGCTGCCCACCACGCCAGTCACCCTCGGGTACCGACTTTTTCACGAAAAGCATGACCTTTGACACTCAGGTCGACTGTTCCAGATGCGTTATCGCTGCGAATGAATGTGTCAGAAGCCTGATGCGACAGTGTCAGAAAGCTGATGCCTCGTTTCGATGTCCGAGCACGAGAGCATCACTTTTCCTCCGGTTTACAAGAATCTTACCGGCCAGCCGTCACCCGTCATTTGCTTGTCTTTCGGACACCGGCCCCGTTAGCGCTACTCTAAATGGACTCGCACGCCCTGTTTAGCAAGTTCCGCGGCTTGTGATTTCCCCGCGTCATTCAAAGGGTTGCCAGCCAGATAGAGCTTCCAATAAGGGGCAAATCGACGTTCACCCGCAAGGTCTTTCTTGGCCATTTCGACCAGCGTAGGAATCTCCGTCAGCTGATTCCGTTCGAGGAAGGTGAACCGCAATTCGGTCATGTCTCCCAATGCCGAGATATCCTTGATCTGGTTGTCTTTCAAATCCAGTCGCTCCAGCCATCGCAGCCCCTTCAGCGGAGTCACGTCGGTGATGCGGTTCTTGTCCAGATACAGCGCGTGAAGCTTGGGCAATTCGGCCAGCGGCTGGAGAGACGTAATCTGATTCCGGCTGAGGTACAGCGCCCCCAGAGCTTTCAGATTCTGAACACCTTCCAGACTTTGGATCTGATTGTCGTCCAGTTGGATGTACTGCAACTTGGTCAGTTTACCGAGCGGAGCGAAGTCGGTGATCTGGTTCTTTGCCAGATCGATCGACTGAACATTCACGCACTCTTCGACCGGCTTGATATCTTTAATCTTGTTTCCGGTCAGCTTGATCAGTGCCAGATTCCGGCATTTTTCCAGGCCGACCAGGCTTTCGATTCCGCGGTTGGGGGCTTCAAGAAAGAAAATCGTCGACACATCTTCGTCTGTAATCTTCTTCGACTTGTCTGTCTTGTCGATCTGCTTCTTCTTCAAAATTTCGCGAATGACGGTGTCGAGGTTTGCATCAGGGAACTCGATATCGACCGCGTGCGCCAGCGAATTGACAAACAGAGAAGCAATCACCACCAGCGAACACATCCGAAACTGCATCGTTTGATCTCCATCAGGGCCGGCTCAATTGAGCATTCATTGCGTCGAATGCTGTATGACACGATCGCCACTTTACCGAACGCAGCGAAGCATTCACAACCATTGACGTGAACTCAGGGAACTTCCAGTTCGCCCACGGGGTTCCGATTCGGCTTCTGGTACAATCGAATGTTCAAAGTCCCTTCGGTTACCCCCCTGACCTGCATCGGAACGCTCGCCACGACTTCCGGAAGCCCAAATCCCTCCGTCAAAATTGGCGACAACGGCAAATTCGTGACAACATAGGCCCGGTCGACGTTCGTTAGCCGGCGCGGAGGTCGGGTAAAGTGACTCGGCCGGGTCGCTCCATCGACCTGCTGTGCGGGAAGTCCGTGGAATCGCAACCACGACGTCATCTGGTAGGAATCGGCGAATACCGGAATCTTTTCGCCACGTTCCTGAATAATCCGAGCCACCTCTGCGGTCGCATCATCAACGGCGAACTGCCGATGAATGCGATCAAGTTTGACCGGCACAATGGAAAGCGGCGACACCAGATGAATAAAGATCACGACGACAGCAATCGCCGGTGGCAAAAAAGCAGACGCGGTTGACCAGTGCCAGAATTTCGACGCGCGGACTGAATCGTACCAGACGGCAGCGAGCGGCCAGAACGAGATAAAGCAGACCAGCGCCCAGTTTCCTTCCAGACGAGTCTGGGTCGACTTGTAGACGAAGAACGCCAGCGGCAGTGCGTAGAGGCAACTGCATGCGCGAAGCCGTGGATTCTGGCACAGAGTCAGAAATCGTTTAATCACCCACGGGAAGAGATAGAACGGCAACGTCCCGAACAGCAGGATCTGTACGCCGATAAACTCGACCATGGAACGAAGTGCGTTCGGAGTCGTCTGAGCAGCATGCTTCCACTGAAAAAGAAGCGGTTCAAACCCCTGCTGAATGTTGTAGATGAGAATCGGAGAGGCAACGACTGCGGAAACGACACCATGGTAGACATACCCCGAAATCCAGTCTGTCAATCGCCGTCGGGACAACAGCAGACTGACAAATGTCGCGGGGACGATCAGTCCCATGGTGTATTTGCTGAGCACCCCGCAGCCCAGAATGATGCCCCCCAGGGTCCACCACCCCCAGGTGATCTTCACCGGTTTCGGTACAGAACCTTCTGCTCCCGCCTCAGGAGCCAACCGCTGTTGCAGTTCTACCAGCCACCATAGATACAGGGCCCAGAATAGAATCAACGGCGAATCGGGAGTCATCATGACCGCGCCGATGGTGAAGAGTGGACTGAACAGAACGCCCAGCATCAACAGGCGACATCTGGTGAGACGTCCAATCACGTATACGACGACTGCCGATGCGACGCAGGGAGGAACACGGAATCCAAATACGGAGTCTCCGAAAACCGCCGTCGACAGATAAATCAGGACTGCGGTCATCGGAGGGTGATCGTAGTAGCTCCACTGGAGCTCTTTAGACCAGGTCCAGTAGTAGACCTCATCGTCAGCAGCAGGAAGAACTGCGGCCAGAACCAGATAGATCCCCAGTACGATGGCGATGGATCTCAGACTGACTCTGGTGTCCCCAAAATCCTCGACTTGAGCGTCATCCATGACGTTTTACTTCCGAAATCGCTATTTGGCGGGTTTTTGAAAGACGATCAAATGTTGCCGCGGTAGCGTCCCAATGGTTTCTTTCCATTTCAGCCCGAATTCGGGCTGACCGATCTCTTTTTTGACCTGAGCTTCGGTCATTTTATGAACAAGCTTGATCGGCACTTCCGGATCTTCTCGACGATACTCTACGAGTGCAATACGTCCCCCCGGCTTGAGCGACGAGGAAAGCTCGACCAACATCTCGAACGGGAATTCCAACTCGTGATAAACGTCAACCATCAGCGCCAGATCGATGCTGTTCGGTTCCAGCTTGGGAGACTTGTCTGTCCCGAGAACCAGTTCGATATTCTCAATCTTCCTGTCCTGCAGTTTGTCTCCGAGCAGGTCCAGCATCTCCTGCTGAATATCAACGGCGAAGACCTTTCCCGTGGGACCGACTTCTTCGGCCATCTTCATCGTGATCACGCCTGATCCAGCACCGATATCGGCCACAACCTGACCGGGTTGCAGTTTGAGCTGCCTGACCAGCTCACTGAGCCGTTCCTCTTCTTCACGTTCAGGCCTCTCCAACCACGGAGCGCCGTGGAAGGACATCACCTGGGCAATCTCGCGCCCCATGTAGAACTTGCCGGTCCCATTCGGATCGTGGATCCTGCGAGTCTGGTACCGCCCCTTTGCCTTGCTGCTGGTCTCGGCAGAATCCTGCTTCGCAGGTGATTCCTGAGCCGATGCCTGTGACAGGAATGCCCCGCGGGACAGAACGATCAACAGAACGATGCTGAGAACGGCACAGAAAAAACAGCAAAGATGAATCGACGACCGTCGCGATTTCATGGGAAGCTCCACGTGAGATTGCCAGGTAACCCCGGATCCAATACGCGGCTCAGAATCCCCGTGCGGCGACGATGTCTTCAAAGCCACGTAAATCATAGCCGATCTTCTGGTAGTCTAACATCCGGCACAGCGATCGGACGGCCACTCCCATACCATCGGGACCACTGAATCCACCGAACTGCCCGCCGCCTTTCAGATGCGGTTCGAGTTCGAGGAAGACACCTGGTGCTCCCAGCTTCTTCATCCGTTCGGTCATCTTTGGAAGATGCTCACGCAGATCGCGGATAATCAGATCGTGACCCGAATCGCCCACGTCACAGGGAACGAAGTTCTTCAGTCGTTCTTCGTCAACGACTCCCGTCCACTTCAGGTTGGGATCGACGCGGTAGTCTTTAATATGGACCCAGCCCAGGTGGTCTCGCATCGCACGGTACTCGGCCAGGCAGTCCAGCGGCGTCAGATTCTGTGACGAGATGTTGCCACCGTCGAAAATACATACGAGGTTCGGGTGACCCACAGCTTCGGCCAGTGCTGCGAGCGTTCGACCGTTCTGTCCAACGAGATTCGCTTCGACCTCCAGACCGTAGACCAGTCCCGCTTTTGCGCAAAGCTCGACAATCGGACGAAGTCGATCCGCGGCCTGTTGCACGTAGGCATCAGGACTCTCCCCTTTCGGGTGGTAAAACGAAAAGCCCCGAATCAGTTTGGCGTCCAGTGCCTGCGCTGCGCGAATCGTCGCCGCTACGTCGGTTTCATGATACTGCTTGTCAGGGACAAACCTGTTATGCGAACCGTCATCCACATCCAGAAGTTTGACCTTACCCAGACGCGAACCGATGGTGGCCACATGCATCCCGTATTCACGATGAAGCGCCCGCAGACGTTCCAGTTCGCTGGCATCAAGTTCGGTCACGTGCTTCACCGTGCCGGAACCATTCACATCGACGAATCGAGGGCTGTAATAACTGAGGCCGAGAGCCGCGAGAACGGACAATTGCTCGATGGCCGTCTTCGAATTCGCCGCTTCATCGGCAAAGGCACTGAGGACGATCCTTGGTTCCGCAGTCATGAGATGCTCCACTAGAAAACGCAGCGTACCAAGCTGCGCGCAATACCAGGCAAAGTTGTCAAATCATTCGGAAATCTGGCTGTCAAACGGAATCCCGAGACAGGGGGACCAGACACCCCCACCAGCGAACCCGCCGTGGACTGAGGAGGCTTGTAGCGGTTTCACCCTGTGCGACAATCCAATCCAGACCCGTTTCACGGGAGTGCATAAGAAGTGCGGTGATCCGCGTTACTTCTTTTCGAGAGTCTGGATCAGTTCCTGAATCGCCTTGCTGTCTTCCGCAGCTTTGACCATCGTGTTTTTCGCTGCGATTTTGCCAGACTTGTCGATCACGAACGTCCAGCGCGCGGGGGTGACAGTGCGCGTCAGTGTTTCTTCCTTACCCTCGATGGTGGCCTTCACGGTTTTCTCACCTGGCGTCACCGGGACACCAAACTTCTGGGCCACTTTACCCTCTGTATCAGCCAGCAGAGGAAAGTTGAGGTCATAAGCCTTCTTGAACAGCTGATGATTTCTCACCGAATCGCCACTCACGCCGACCACCTCGATCCCTTTGTCAGCGAGTTCCTTCATATCATCGCGAAACCCGCAAGCTTGCTTCGTGCAGCCCCCGGTCATGTCCGCGGGATAAAAATAGACAACAACGATTTTCTTGCCGAAGTGGTCTTCCGACTTCCACTCTTTGCCCGTGTCATCGGTCACCTGGAAGCTGGGAGCCGCATCACCCTCCTTGAGGTTGACCGCTGGTTCAGCCGCCAGAACGCTGGAAAAACCGGAGAACAGCGCCAGACCAACACAGACTGAGAAGACAGTTCGATTCATCACGAATTTCCTGTTCATTTTGCGGAATACAAGTGCGAAACATCGGTCGTTCCCGATCTGATTCAACGCTTCTCTTCGCATTGGAATCGCATCGGGCGCATTTTCTCGTTCGGGCACGTTCGCTAGCATACGTCGGTCGGAAATCGAGCGTCAACCAACGGATCAAGTATGCTGCAATCGCCTCTTCTTCGACGCATCATCCTCTGCATGATGGGATTCGGGCTACTGGGTCTCATCCTGTTGTGGCTGGTGAGTCTCTCTGTTCCCTCGACCGTCGAGGGGCTTTCAACGCTCCGCTGGCGATACTTCTTCGCATCGGCGCTCCTGATGGTGGTGGGAGTCACAATCTCCGCCAAACTCATTTCTCGCTCGATTGAGTCGCTGGTCGAACTGACATCCGCCGCCGAAACAATGGCCAATGGCCGATTACCCGAACGGGTCATTCTCGAAGCGGACGACGAACTGAGCGGTCTGGCGAATGCCTTCAATAACATGGTCCAAAGCGTTGATACCCGCCTGACGGAATCACAGCGGACCCAACAACGGATCACGCGTGAGAATGAACGACTGGCGACGATTCTGGAGGCCATGGTCGAAGGCGTGATCGCCATCGACACCGACCAGCGGATCCTGCTGGCGAATACGGCCGCCATTACCCTGCTCAACCTCAAACCGTTCGATGTCGTCGGACGCCGTACCTGGGAATCCATCCGCCTGCCACAAATTCATGATCTCATCCGACTGACGTTGAGTGAAAACCGGCATCAACAGCGGATGGAATTTGAAGTCCCCTGGACACAGTCCATTGTCGCTGTAGTTGCATCACGTTTGCCGGGAACCCCCTGCCCGGGAGCAGTTCTCGTCCTGCACGACGTGACCGACTTGCGAAGACTCGAAAACCTGAGGCGAGAATTCGTATCGAACGTCTCACACGAACTCAAAACTCCTCTCTCAACCATTTCCGCGTGTGCAGAGACGCTGCTCGACGGCGCCCTGGAAGACGTTAATTTCGGAAGAACTTTCGTTACACGGATCTTTGAGCAATCAGGACGACTCAGCGATCTGATACAGGACCTCTTGGAGTTGGCACGTCTTGAATCTGGCGAGCACGTATTCAACGTTGATTCCGTCGAAGCCAACGCCATCTTGAAAGCCAGCACGGATGCCCATCTCACGATCGCCCAGGCCAAACAACTGACGCTGACAACATCCTGCACTGAGAATGAAGTTTGGGCTCAGGCGGATGCGGAAGGTTTGCGTACCATCGTCGACAACCTGATCAGCAACGCGATTAATTATTCGTTGCCGGGTGGCGTCGTTTCTGTCGAGTCGCGACGCGATGCAGAGTGGATCTATCTGGAATTCAAGGACAAAGGCGTTGGTATTGCACAAGAGTACCAGACCCGGATTTTCGAAAGGTTCTACCGGGTTGATCGCGCCCGTTCTCGTGAAGTCGGTGGAACGGGCCTGGGTCTCTCGATTGTCAAACACCTCTGCCAACTCTTCGGCGGAAGCATCAAGGTCGACAGTCAGGTAGGACAGGGAAGTACGTTTACGGTGCAGCTTCGAGCAGCCGAGGCTCCGCACGCTGCACCCGAAACGCCTTCCATGTCCCACCGGGAACTCGCCTCAAAATAGCGGGGCACGTCCGCACTGACGGCGAACCACGGCCCACTGACCCGAGTGCATCAGCCAGTGACTTCCCTGAAGTTCGTACATCGCACCGACGGTCTCCGCGTAGTGGACTCCCGTTGGCTTATCCAGATCCGCATCTGTGATCTTATCCAGAGCGGCCAGGGTTGCTGCGCGGACAGACTCAAATGTCGACAGCAATTGGTCCTTGGAATGGAAGTCAGCCGGGTTATCGCTCTTCGCAGTTTCTTTGGTGTATTTCTCTGCAAACCCCGCAGGCAGCTCTGGCATTGACCCCGGAGCGATCCCCGAAATCATCGAATGCTCTGACGCGATCAAGTGCCCCACTTGCCACTTGATGTGATTACACCCCTCACAGGGGCGTTTCATCAGTTCCTCCTCGGTCAAGTCACCGAGGTACCCCATGCAGACAAACTTCGCCATATTGATTGACAGTTTCAGCGCTTCTCGACCATTCATAGCGGTCACTTTTCTCCATGAAGTTACATTTTGACGAAACCAAGCCAATCATCGAACAGGAACTGCAACCGCATCGTCAGCAGTGTGATTCGTCCCATCACGGTCAGGGCAAATGAAGCACCGAAGCTGATCATCAGAACCCAAATCCCAAAGCGGGACAGACGTCCAAACAGTCCCTTATGCTCAACGGAAAAGTAGAAGTAGCACAAACTGGCGACAACGCTCACGACGATTACAGCATTCTGAACAGATTGTTTCCAATCAAATGCACCCTGTTCAGAAAACACGATCAGCGGCAGAATCGTGCTGCGAACCTGCTGAACAAAATCCGCGTTCAGGAACAGCAACAGTTTCAGCCCCGCCGTTGTTCCGACGACGAAGGCCAGCGGCCAGCGTCCCAACCATGTAAGCTTGGGGATCCAGCGGCAGAATACGAGGCCCCCCAGAATGACCGGGATTACATAGCCATAATCCGGCAGGGTATTCGCTGGGATGTCGGGTACGAAAGCGTAGGAAGCCACGTCCGGCGCCAGTTTAACGAGAACTTTGGCAACCAGCACTTCCCAGAAGTTCAGTACGATCCAGTACCCTGCAGAAACCCCGACAATGATCGACTCTGCGAGCTTGTAAAAAAGATTGTCCCGGTAGAGGTACGAGAAAATGCAGAGCGTCAGCAGGGCCGCTGTCCAGACGCCAATCGTCCGGGATGGACTCCACACTGCATTGATCTGATCTTTCGCCGCTTTGTCATACCGGACACTTTTTACCATGTTTCCCGAGTCGACAGCCTCGCCTGCCTCCACGGGGATAATGTCTTGAGTTCCGGGATTGATCTGCCCGACGACCTCGACCGGGACAACATACTTCTGACCGACTCCCGCTTCGGAGTAGACGGCTCGAACGACCAGCGCCAATCCCCCTGCCAGAAAAAGAAATGTCCAGATTGCAGTTTCGCGATGATTCAATTTGCCCTCCTTGAATAGCGATTTGCAAAGTGGATTCCATTTCCCAACACGATCAGAGCGATCATCAGGCGATGAGCCCATCGCTGAGGACCACCGCGGAGACTGGCGGGACGCATTCTCATCTCTGCGTAAGGGACTGGAGCCTTGGCGGCCAGCATCGTTTCATACTCGTTGGCCCCCCGGATCCCGGTCACCAGTCCGATCAGTTGGTCAGGGTAGTAGGGAAACATCTGCGTTGATTGAACACCGGTGCAACCTGCCGCCAGTGGGATCCCATGTGGCGTTCCCGCATATTGCACCCATTCTTTCGCGCCGGGGAAGCCCCCCGACGTATTGATGATCAATTGCATATCCTTCAGGCTCGTCACTCCGTTCATGATGGGAAGACCATCCAGAGTGTTTCCCTGAACGTCTTGTGAGCGTGCTTTGCGGATATCTGATGTCAGTTGATTGATGGCGACCGCCTCCCCCGCCAGATAACCGAGGTTCACATAGTCTTCACCGTAGCGGTAGGGGTGGTCTCCAGACCCGAATTCTGTCTGGATCACATTTTTGATTGTCGTGTCGATCATCGGCAGTGCCGTTCCCCACAACGTCACGAAAAAGACCTTGTGCTTTCGCAGGCAGCAGTGCCTGGTGAATGCCAATGCCATCGGCGAAAGCTCGGCCGATGAATTGGGATCAAAATCCAGAGCCATCAGGATGCGAGATCCTTCCGGCAATGCCTCGACCTGGTCGAACAGACGCCGCGTCGGAGTCGACGGGGTCTCATCAGATCCGACCTGCAGCAGAATCGGAGCAGCGACTGCGATCGCCATGGCCAGAAAGATCCACCGACGGTCGAGTGAATTTAACTTTTGCAGAAGTTTGGAAGTCACTCATCCCCTCCCAGGTAGGTTCGATCCTGGCCCAGCAGGATTCGCAGTGAGGTTGCAACAACTCCTAAGGCGACGCCGATCATGATCGCCCGCTGTCCCGCAGTCACAAAGGTCTTGCGAATGAACTCTGTCAGATCGCCGATCGGGACGTAAGGTGCAGTTCCGTCTGAGGGTGCAGGCAGAAACAGTGACGTAATCTCTCGATCTTTCGTCTGTCCCACCAGCACAATCAGGGCCGTGACCAGCAGCAACACCGCTTCGACATTCTTGGCGCGGAAAGCACGAAATGCGGCAGACGCGACATAAAACGCCAGCATGGCGAACATCGTCGCGACGATTGGACTGAACAGGTACTCGTAAATCCACCAGAAGGCACTTCCTTCCTGCTGAAATTGACCCGACCAGGGTCGATTGAGCGACTTGACCGACTCGGGTACGACCCCCACCTTCAGCAAACCGACAACGACCGTCACGGTGAATGCGATCAGCGTCACCGCCGAAAAGCCCCACCCCGCTTCACGGTCGGAAATTTTCTTCAAGTGGTGCAGACAAAGATTGGCACCGCCAAACAGCATCGCGATGGTGGCAACGATCGTGTACCACTCTTCCGCAAGCTGTCGCGAGGACAACAGTCGAGGGGAAAAATAGGCAATCATCATCACCCATCCTGCCAGGACGGCGATCAGCACGGGAATAAACTTCGACATCAGCCCCCCTTCAGAATGAGATCGGTGATCCAGTACGTCCGGCGATGCGCGGCGGAGTCGGTTCCCTCCATGGGCCGAGGCGAAATCGAATCCCATGTTGCCAGAAGGCTGCCGACAACGATCAGGACAATCGCAGCCAGCTTCCCGAAATCCTGTCCCTTCAGCATCCCGAGTTGAGCAGGCTCACCTGATAAGTAGGCCGAAGCTGCAAACAGTTCCTCCCCCAGCAGCGTGTAGTCACATGCGGCGACGAAGAAGGGAAGTTGAGCCGTCTCCGCAGTGCCAGCGATTTGAATGGCACCGACGGCATTACCCGTCTCCGCGAGAATCAGTGATTCTGCATAGAACTTGCCGAGATAAAAGCAGGCAGCCGGTTTCTCACGATACATCCAACCACACACCGATGCGACGTAACCAAACTGCTCGTCAGTGACATAATAGACATGCTCTTCGTTGAAATAGTCGGGCCGGCCTGCAGCTAATGCGGCCCCCTGCACGGCTTCCCTCGCTGCGGTCATCACGAGTGCGCGTGTCGTCGGAACTTCCAGCGGCGTGTCATACTCAGCCGCCACCTTTGCCACACTCGACAGGACTGTCAGCCCGGCGACGGTGTCAATTTCGTTGATGTCCTGAATGCCCGGAACGAACAGCATGGGCCGTCCCATCTCGGTCGAGCGCCCTACGGCCTCTTCAATGGCTCGCAGACCCGCTATCGGACGGACATAGAACGGGCGACCGTGTCGCGCCAGTTCCGTGCAGACGATCACCGTCGTGCAGATCCCGACCGTCAAAAAGAAAAACGGAATTTTGGGAAGATCAACCAGTCGCTGCCCGGCAGGGGGATTCTCTTCTGCCACCTCCTCAACTGTCTCTTCGGTCTCGACGACGGATTCCTGTGCTGTCAGCACCGGGGTCGCGACGAGTCCTGTCAGTGCTGTCGCCAGCAGGCTTCCCAGCAACAGCAGGAAACGAAGCGGCAGTCGGTCGAACGTTCGTCGCCGCCGACCAGGGGAAGGCTGTTTGAGGCGAGGGAATTCTTTCACGGTTTCCATGTCTTACCCCTCGATCAATTCGACATTGGCACGCGGGACTGTTACGACAGATCCATCCATGAGGCTCACCTCAACAACTCGAGCGAACGATTCAGACGCCAGTTTGACCTGCTCGTGCGGCAGCTTTGTCACCTTGCCAAGAAGACCGAAGTACGGCTCGCGAATCACGCGGATTGGCGAACCAATCTCAAGACGTCCCCCTTCCTGCATCTTTTCACCGGACGGGGCCTCCAGTCGATTCTTGAGGGGGATAATGATTTCAGGTCGCATCACCCCCGCCCGAATTTGGGTAGCGCCATTCACGCTTGCGAAGTGCCCCGCATGAGAACTCAGCAGCTCGAATGTCCGGCGAGCCATTGCGATGTCGCCAAACCCCTCGGTAATGATGACCGTGATTCCCAGCTTCTCCGTGCCGGTGACCGCGACACCCAGATCGTAACCGAGAATCTCACGCAGGTCGTGATCATCGATCCCACCGGCAATGACCGCAGTCACTCCAAATGCAATCGCTTTCTGGACGGCTTCACCGGTGACCCGTCTCCCACCCACAACGATCCGACCACAATGTTTCTGCTGGATCGATTCCTCCGTAAGATCTTCGTCAGGCGAATCGGCAACAAGCTCTATGTGTCCGTATGCTTCGCCCCCGATTCCGAAGATCCCCTGCACGACGGCCACATCGGCTTCGACGACCACACCTTCATTCGGAATCACCTCGGTCACTTCGCCAGTCAGGTGCGCGAGGACTTGCACAGCGATCGGTTCGCCGCGCAGGATGACTTGCCCCGTCACCTTCGAGATCGACTCAATCGTCCCCCCCATCGGCGAAGGGAAATCGGACTGAAAGAATCCGAAAAAGCCTTTGGACTTCGCCAGTGCCTGCCCCTGCGACACCTTTTCGCCCTCTTCACACAACATCACCCTGGTGAGTTCCGACGGCAGAACTCCGAGCCGCTTGGCGAGATTAAGAGGCATGGCATCGCCCGGCAGAAAGGTCCTGGCGACCACGTCCTGCGCGTTGACGTGATCCCCCACTTTGACGACCACATCACCCGGGACGGGCAGCACCCTTCGGCATCGCCAATGCCGACCGCGTGACACTAACAATCCCGGAGTGTACGCTTGAGCCATGCTTGTCTCATCCGCTTATGGAACACGTTTTTTCAGATCGTCTCAGACCAACCCGAATACATCAATCGACATCTATGGAACTTGCGGCAAACACTCAACGACTCACTGCCTGCAGGTTCCGGCTATGTTCCCTGTGGCATGTTCGGAACAAACGTGTCCCGGCAGTTTCAGAGTTTGTTCTTCCGTGAATGCCGGGCGATTGAGGCGGTTTTACTTTCAATCTGCGAGATCAATCGTCGGTCGGAACTTTTTAACGGGCGATCGAGATACCCTTTCAAGAACTGAAGTCGCTCCCGCGTGGATGCCGTTGCGGCCGAGAAATTGAGCTGAGCAAGGTCCTTGACAATCCATCGCTGGGCAAGCGGCCGTTGCCGCTGAACCCTCCCCAGATCGATGATATGGATCAATTCAGGCTGAGATCGGGACTGCATCAGATGTCCCAGATAAAAGTCCTGGTGATGCATTCCTTCCGAATGCATCTGCCGGGCGAGCCGGGCGACATTGCGGAGGATCTGAGTCCGTTCTGGAGGTGTCACCGGCCATTCACTGTCCACTGCGAATCGTCGCGAGAGCTTTTCACAGTTCTCGAGTGACTCAGTCACAAGGAAGGAGTTTGATCCCGATTCGCCCAGCGCGACGGGAACCATCGTGGGAATTCTCGCCGCGTGGAAGGCAAGAATCGCATTCCACTCGTTTCGCGCGCCGAGGATCGGCCAGGTCAGACGCAGCAAAGGTTTGACATACTCTTTCCATGACGATCGCGAGTGCCGTTTGATGTAAAACTTGCGTTCGCTTCCCTCGTCGTTCAGGGAAAACGACAACGTGACACGGTCGGTCCGCAGGTTTTTTGCGATCGCCGCGTTGGCCGTCTCTTCCCAGATGCGGTTGAATGTTGTCCAGCCATGCCGCTGCAGCAATGGTACAAACGCGCCATTCACGGTCAGGCGGCCTGAATCCCAGGCTTCCAGTGCAAATCGAGTCAATCCGGCGTCCTTGCTTGAATCGGGATACGATCTGGCGGTGGCAAAATTTTGTTCAGCTCGGTCGAGCTTGAGAAAATCTTAGAGGAATCTCTGAAAAGAGTCACCCTTCTCATTAGGGGCTAGGCAGTCCTGGGAATCTGTACTTCCTTTCGCGACCCCAACGACCTCAGGAAGGCCAAAACACTTCAAGCACATCCGCCGGTCGGTCGATCCCCACAAATGCCTGTTGGCGGAAAGAGGGAACGCGAATGAAGTCTGGATGGATCTCGATTGCCGCGGCGATGTTCACACTGGTCTCGGGCTGTCAATGCTGCCCCTGGTTCGACCATTACGCCAATGTCGTTGATGACATCAATGACACGCACCTCTACGTCGACCGAATCTACAACCCTCGGTTCGACCTGACTCGTATGGGTAAGCCCGATTGGTGCAGTCCGCTGAATTCACACTTCTGCCGACGCTGCTGCAATAACGGTTGCTATGACCGGTACGACGACTGCTACCTCTATCCCCCCGTGACTCCCTACACGTTCCCGAGTCAGGTGATGCCACCACCGACGATTCGCACGAAGCGAGAAGAACGGAACATCGACGTCCAGATGATGGACGAACTGAACCCACTTCTCCCCGGCGAAGATCCGCTTCCGTCACCGTCAAAAACCGAATCGGATCGGAATAATCCCCCCGCTCCGACCCCAATGCCGTGATCGAATAATGCTCGACGCGATCACAGTACGACGGGGCTCATTCGAATCGCCGCCGAATCAGTGCGAGAACGAGGGTCACATTCCTTCAACACTCGCACCGTCGGCGTCGCGTAGAGCGATTCTGTCTTTCGTGCGGAAGCCGAAGAGGAATCGTCATTTCGATTTGTGGGAATTTCGACACAGCCATCTGCCTTCGTAATCATCCACAACGAAAAAACGAAGCAGAGATACCGTCTCTCAAACGGGCCAAACCGTGGACGTGACACGTTCGCGAGTCCCATCGCCAAGCGCGTTCACGTGGTCACAACCGCGACGTCGCCAGTTTCGGCTGTTGATAGAATATGTCAATACGCATCCGCCAGCTTATCGCTGACAATTGGAAGGTCGCAGGTTAGTCTCGATCTTGAAGTGGCACCACGAGCGGCACATCGTTCCAGAGAACGCGCCGCCGTACGAGCAGCACCGCAGATTCGATCATTCGCCCAGCAGCTCTTTCGCGATCCGCTTCAGCACGTCGCTTTCGATCTGGCGAACTCGTTCCCGGGTGAGTCCAAGTGTCTCACCGATCTCCTTCAGCGTCTTAGGCTCGGAGTCGTCCAAACCAAATCGCATTCGCACGATCGTCGCTTCACGCGGATCCATTGTCTCGAGAATACGGTAGACGTGCTTCAGGTTGTCCGCATCCAGCATATCATCATCAGGAGCACGCGTACGCTGATCCGCGACCATGTCACTCATCTGCCATCCACCCTCGTCATCATCCGTCTGAGGAATGGACGTGTAGAGCTGGATGGCTTCCTTGACGATACTGAGCTTCTTCTTGGGAAGCCCCAGTTCCTTCGCCACTTCTTCCTGGGTCGGCGGTCGCCCTAGTTTTTCGTCCAGTTGGGCAGTAGCGCGGCGCCACTTCGTCAGCAACTCGACCATATACGCAGGAATCCGGATCGTCTTCCCGGTGTTAATC
The DNA here is from genome assembly GCF_044336245.1 of Schlesneria sphaerica. NCBI lineage: Bacteria > Pseudomonadati > Planctomycetota > Planctomycetia > Planctomycetales > Planctomycetaceae > Schlesneria > Schlesneria sphaerica. Next base: position 1,326,205 of record NZ_CP172346.1, read on the forward strand.
AACGCACGCTTGATCGACTGTTTGATCCAGTAGCTGGCATAGGTACTGAACCGCGTATTCATGTCCGGATCGAAGCCCTCAACAGCCCGAAGCAGGCCGAGGTTTCCTTCTTCGATCAGGTCCTGCAGCGGCAAGCCTTTATTGGTATACGCGCGGGCGATATTCACAACGAGCCTGAGGTTAGCACGAACCATTCGGTCCCGGGCGGCCGATTCACCGAAGGCTATTCGTCGTGCAAGATCCTTTTCGTCCTCTGCGGTCAGTAGAGCAGTTTCGTTGATCTCTTGAAGGTAGGTTTCAAGGGGCGTTTGAGCTGCGGAAGAAGACTCGCGGTAACGGGTGATTCTGGCCATCTCAATGTGTCTGCCATTCAGGAGAGTCATCGGGACATAGACGCCACCTCCTGTGGCAAAACGATGCGGCTGGACAACAGCCCATCTCTGTTATCGGTAGAGCGCCGCGAAATCCTCTATCAGAGCTAACTCGACCGGTCGTTTCGATCAGAGAAACTTGGCAAGGGGCGCAAAAAAACGGCCCTTCGGGTGGTACCGAAGGACCGTTACTTTTTTCAAACAAACTCGCCTTCTTTTGCTTGACAGGCGAGCGTTGAATCCGATTGGCAAGGGTCAGACGACCGACTGCCCGTTTGTGACTATTCTGCGCCCCCGCCGAGGGTAAACAGCGGACCTGCGGATCCTTCTGTACCACCTTTCAGCTCTGTACGAGGCTTCGGAGGAGCAGCCGATTCGCTCGATTTCGCATCATCGGAACCGCTCAAATCAAGATTTGATTTGCGGCTGAGACCGATTTTGCGATCTGTTGAATCAATTCGCAGAATGCGAACGTCAAGCTCTTGTCCGACTTTAACGAATGTTTCGGGATTCTCGACCTTCTGGTCTGAGAGTTCTGAAACGTGCAGCAGGCCTTCGAGTTCTGGTTCCAGTTCGACGAAGACACCAAAGTTCGTGATCTTGGTGACCTTGCCGACAACCTGAGCACCGGGCTGATATTTTTCGGGGATCGTGGTTTCCCATGGATCGCCAGCAAGCTGCTTCAGACCCAACGCAATTCGCTTGCGTTCCTGGTCGACCGAGATCACCTGGCAGGTAATCGGATCGCCCTTCTTCAGCATCTCGTTCGCGTGAGAAATCTTACGGGTCCAGGACATATCGCTGACGTGCAGCAATCCATCGACACCTTCTTCCAACTCGATGAATGCACCGTAGTTGGTAAGGTTGCGGACGGTACCACTGACGGAAGCACCGGGTGGGTACTTGGCAGCGACTTCGTCCCATGGATTTGGCTGAGCCTGCTTCATGCCCAGCGAAATTTCCTGCTTGTCCTTGTTGATTCCAAGCACAACGACGTCGACTTCATCGCCAGGATTGACGAGTTCGGTCGGATGATTGACGCGCTTCGTCCAGGACATTTCGCTGATATGGACCAGACCTTCGATGCCGTCTTCCAGTTTGACGAAAGCACCGTAGGACATGACGTTGACGACTTCGCCGCGGATCTTGGTGCCGACAGGGTACTTCCCTTCGACGTTGTCCCAGGGGCTCTTTTCCTTCTGCTTCAGGCCGAGCGCGATCTTTTCCTTGTCGCGATCGACGTGCAGAATCATGACTTCGACTTCCTGGTCGATCTTCACCATCTCGGATGGGTGACCGATACGGCCCCAGCTCATGTCGGTGATGTGCAACAGGCCGTCGATTCCGCCCAGGTCCACGAACGCACCGAAGTCGGCGATGTTCTTGACCGTTCCCTTGCGCAACTGACCTTCAGTGATTTCCGAGAGAAGATCCTTCTTCATCTTCTCACGCTGAAGTTCGATCAGGCGTCGGCGGGAAACAACGATATTTCGGCGTGATTCGTCGATCTTCAGGATCAAACATTCAATCGTCTTGTCGCGATAGAATTCGATGTCCTGGGGACGGCGGATATCAACCTGACTGGCTGGCAGGAAGACGTTGACGCCGATATCGACCAGCAATCCACCCTTGATTTTTCGCAGCACTTTTCCGGCGACGACATCGCCTTCTTTGTGCGTGCTGATGACCTTTTCCCACTCGCGGATTCGGTCGGCCTTCTTCTTCGAGAGCAGAATCAGACCAAATTCGTCTTCGATTTCTTCGAGCAGAACGGAGACCTTGTCACCGGCGACGGGGGGAACTTCCCACTCGTCGATTGGGACAATACCTTCGCTCTTATATCCGATGTCGATCAGAACCTCTTCGCCTTCGACGCGAACGACGGTTCCTTCCAGAACGGCGTTGACGTCGTAACCTTCATCGCGACGGTTGTACAGGTGGTCAAGGCTTCCCTCTTCGAGGTGTTCCGCTTCAGCTAAAGAGATGTCAGCCGCCAGCTCGAGTTCTTCGTCGCTGATGTCAAATTCACGTAGTAGATTCCGATCAACCATACAATTCCCGCCGTACTGTTGCGGCAATGATCGAGTACGCCTCAGATCAACACCGTGGATCAAAGACGCGATCGTCCGCTGTCTTGAGCCAGGAAAGTGCCCAATTCGAATCTGTTGACGAATAACGACTTCGCCTTACCGCAGAATCGAAGAATGGGAAGTGTAGCAGAAATGCAGACTTTTGGGCTAGTGGAAACCGGCGCAAACTACTTCAAAAAAAGGGGATTGGTCGGAGATTTTTCAATATCCCTGACATTTTTCCATTTTGATTCCATCTCGACTTAAGTTCCGGTGGAGATTCGCTTGCACGAGCTACGTCTTCGACCGACAATTCGCCCCTCTGTACCGTTCGTGACACCATTGACGTTGTTCCCCACCAACTTCTTGCTTTAGATTGAGACTGCTTACCAAATGACTGATCCCCATGAACTGACTCGAATGCTGCAAAAGGACAACGGATCGAAGATCGTGTTGCTGGTAGGTGATGGTCTGGGTGGCTTGCCGCTCGAACCCGGCGGCAAGACAGAGCTCGAAACGGCCAATACGCCCAACCTGGATGCACTCGCCCGCCGTGGCACCCTTGGCCTCAGTACCCCGATGCTCCCCGGCATCGCGCCCGGAAGCGGTCCCGGCCACCTGGGCCTGTTCGGATACGATCCCATCAAGTACCGAATCGGACGGGGCGTTCTTGAAGCTCTTGGTATCGATTTCGAACTCGGCCCCAATGACGTTGCCATTCGAGGCAACTTCTGCACCCTTGACGCCGCCGGCAACATCACCGACCGCCGCGCAGGACGCATCCCGACAGAAGTGGGCAGCAAACTCAGCGAGAAACTGAACCAGATCAAGGTTCCCGGCGCAGAAGTCTTCGTTCGCGCTGGTGAAGGCTACCGCACCGTGCTGATTTTCCGGGGAGAAGGACTGGGCGGCGATGTCGCTGACACCGACCCGCAAAAGACTGGCGTTCCCCCGCTGGAACCCGTCGCCCGTTCCGCCGGGAGTGCGAAGACTGCACAAGTCGCAGCCGAATTTCTGAAGCAGGCTCGGGTTGTCCTCAAGGATGATGCTCCGGCCAACTTCCTGACCCTCCGCGGCATCGACACAATGCCTCAGATCCCGCGATTTGAGGAAGTCTACGGCATGAAAGCGGGTGCCATCGCGGTTTATCCGATGTACCGTGGTCTCGCACGACTGGTCGGCATGGATATCCTCGATGCAGGCCATACTCTGGACGACCAGTTGACCCGCCTGGAAAAGTCGTGGAACGATTACGACTTCTTCTTCATCCACTGGAAGTACACAGATTCGTCGGGCGAAGACGGCAACTTCGCTCTCAAAGTCCAGCGGACCGAAGAGCTCGATACCGCGATCCCGCGCATTGCAAAACTCAACCCTGACGTCATCGTGGTGACGGGGGATCACAGCACCCCGAGCAAGATGAAGTCGCATAGCTGGCATCCCGTGCCAGTCCTGCTGTCGGCCGAAAACTGCCGCTTCGACGGTTCGACAAAGTTCGGCGAAACGCAGTGTCGGCATGGCGGCCTCGGGCAGTTTGAAGCGAAGCATCTGATGCTGCTCGCCATGGCACATGCGGGACGATTAGAGAAGTACGGCGCCTGATCCCACAACTCTAGATGGAAAGTGAAACGGTCCTTGATGAAACCAGCGCTCCAGGTTCTTCGTGGTACTTTCTGTGTGTGTTTCCTCCTCGTATCGGGAGGAGGGACACCACCACTTTCGGCCCAGTCGGTCACACCCCGGGAGGAAGTCACTCGATTTATCGATAACTCGCTCCTGATTGCACCGGAATACCCGTGCACGTGGCCGACTTATCCTTTCCCCCGCTTCCAGTTGAACCACCAACGGACGATTGGCCCGGATTCGGCCTACAACATTGATTCGATCTACGTTGACGGCAACACCGGGACACAATTGGACGTTCCGCCCCATTCGGTCACACGTCCCGATTTGAAAGGGCCCAAGTCGGGGCCGCTGGGGCTGGCTTTTACGGAAAAAATCGAAGCCTGGCAGTTTGGTGGAGAAGCCTGTGTGATCGACACACGGGAACTCCTGGATCAAGCCCCCAAGGGGGTCAGTCCTCTGGTGACATCCGAGTTCGTCAAGCGATTTGAGTCGCGACACCGCCCCCTGCGATTCGGCGATGTGGCTCTGTTCCGAAGCGACTACTCTGACAAGTACTACCGCCCGTTCCCGGAAGGAACGCGGTTCATTTCGGATGTGATTGACCGGAAGGCCCCGGGCTACCCAGACCCCGATCCGGATTGCATGGAATATCTGGCAACACGCGGTGTCATGACTCTGGGGACTGACAGTGCCAGCATGGGCCCCCTTCCAACTCTTGCCGAACCGACTCACTACGCCGGCCTGCGACACGGGATGATCTGGACGGAAAGTGCGACGAATCTGGGCGAACTGCCCGAAACGGGTTCCTTCTACATCATGATGGGTCCGCGTCATCAGGGAGGTCCCTACAGCGAAGGTCGCGCATTCACGATTGCAGGAGGCAAGTTGCCTAAACGGTTGATAGACTCGGCGAGGAACAAGCGAGCCATCGACATTTCGCCCGTGCTGGCAGCCAATCTTCCTGTCACCCATCCAGGCTTCGGCACCGGACAACATCGACAGCCATATCTGAAAATTGATTTTCTTTACGCTGAATCGCTCGACTTGTGGCACCATGGTCACCTGATGGATGCCATGGCCGGTACACACGTCGTGCCACCCGCCTTCGCCCTTCCCAAAGCTGGCTCTCATCCCGAGTATGCCCCCGAGGTTCGTGGCTGGCTGGAAGAGTACGAACAAAAATTTGGCCCTCGCGGCACCAGCGATTTAACGGTCGAAAAGATCCCTCTGGAATGGACCTGCGGGCCCGTTCGTGTCATCGACGTGCGGTCACTTGTCGGCTCAACTGACGCCAAGTCCTGGCCAGCCAGTCCCAAAATCACCGCAGCGGTCATCCAGGCGGAAGAGCAGAAGTCAGGTCCACTCAAGCCAGGACAGGTTGTGCTGTTCTACACCGGACATCTTGACCGGCATTTCAAACCTGCTCCAGACGATGCCGGCGTCTGGGCTGATCCGCTGGCCGGAAAAAGCGAAGGCTGGCCTGTTCCCGACGCTGAAACGATCGTCTATCTCAAAAAGAAAGGGATCCGCTGCGTCGGCACTGATGCACCTGATCTCGGAGGTGTCGACCCCCGTCAGGCCCTCATGACCTATTGGGCTCTGGGTTCTCACGAAATGGTTGGTGTTGAGTTCCTGTACAATCTGGGTCAAATTCCTGGTGATGGCTACTTCCTGTTCGCCCCACTCAAGATTCGTGACTGTCACGGTGGACCTGGCCGGGCCATTGTCCTGCACTGATTGATCTGCCTGATGAAAAGTCGAATTTCATCACTTCGCTGAATGTCCTCGTCGGTTTTCAACCGTCGAGGACATTCGCCTTTGAGAACAGTTCTTTTTCAATCATCGCTGACAGATCGAAGTTCGCCTGAAATGAGGCTATCCCAAGATCAGTCCCCGGAGTTGCCGATACGAGCCGGTTCGATTCCGGGTCGTGCGTCTTCAGAAGTTCGCGGCCCCTGAATCGGTGCAATGGCCCCGTCTTCTGCACTTCGTACGTCTTCGCCTCGAAACTTGATCTCACTCGCGACCAGGCCATCAAACTGCTCATCGGCGTCGACCGGCAGATACCGGTTCTCTTGAGGGCTGAATGTCGCCAACAGAACCGTCCCCGGTTCAACGACCGATTCATCCGCGTTCATCACAACCGAACTGGCAGAATCCTTCCGGATCTTGTCATCGTCGACGACGATCAATCCTGAATTCATGTCGGCCAGATGGAACACGGAATTCTTCGCCTGAATTTCAATCGGTTTTAACCCGGCAATCCGTGCAGATTCACCCGCCATCCACAGCAGAGGTCCGGAACTCCTGAGCGTTACGTGATTGAGTTCCAGCCGCATTGCTGCACCTTCACTCTTGGGCCCGAGTGCGAGGAACTCTCCCCCACCTGTTTTCAGTGTATTCTCGACCTGCACCCCTTGCGGCGTCTGTGCCAGCACGATCGAGACACCGTCGCCGTGAAAGACCGAGTTATCAACCATGATCGAGCTGGTGCCCAAGGTTCGGGACGAAGCAGGCTTCCAGGCGACAGCAGTAACACTCTCACCAACCTCACCATCTCGTTCCGATCCCTCCGTCCTTCCGAGAAATTCACAGTTCGAGATGCTGAGCTGATTGCATCGCACCATCACCATGGCGACCAGCGAGTCCGCGCCAGAGCGACTGATGGCGGAACGCCGAATCGTCACGTGCTGAAGAATGACCTGACTTGACGAAAGGGTCAACGGCGAGTTTCCAATCTGGATCTCTGCTCCCACTCCAGCCGCCCCGCGGATGATGAGTTGTCCTTCTGCCGCTCGGGTCGACGCTTCGTAGGGTCCGCGCTCCGTCAACAGCACGATGCCGTCCGAACTTGGGGCGGGTAACGGCAGCAGTCCTTTCACGGCAGTCCGCTTCGGTGAATCGACCGATTCCTCCTTGATCGATTCATGAACGCCGTTCGTTGGTGCGGCCGTCGTCGAGGCAACAGATTCCAGATTCCTGGCGATACTCAGAAGTTCGTTTCGCAGACCGTTTTCGTAGAAGGTCGCGACACCACCGACCAGAGCGAAAACCGTTGCGGCAGTCCAGACAATGCCACTCATCCGATCAGACGAAGGAGCTCCCATGAAGTGAGGAGCCGCACCGTCGAACAGACGTTTGAACTGTCGCAACCGGGAACGACTGTACGAACCGGCGCGTCCCCAATGTTGCAGAACCTCTTCGAAACTGCGGGGACGCATCTCCACATCGGGATCGGTCAACTGACGAATGGATTCAGCGAGTGCCACTGGAGTATCAGGTGCCCAGACTCTCACATCGTCGATGGTCCGCGTCTGATGCCCCGCAATTTTGGCGAGCGGATCAGCGGAAATGATGGGCGGCCGACCGGTCAGTAACTGCCACAGCACGCAGCCCAGCGAGTAGAGTTCAGAACTGACTGTCCGGGAGGCCCCCGTCCCGATCAACTCCGGGGCAATTCCGTCGTAGTGATCCAGCGTCAGATCATCGTGAATGGTCATGAACGGGTGCAGTACTGGCTGGATGGCTCCGTTGACGAGTACCGCAAGACCGTTATCCGTGAGCCGGATGTTCGACATCCGAATGTCGCCGTGAAGAATCGATCGGGCATGCAAAGCCGAAAGACCTTCCAGAAGTTGCTTGCCAATTTCGAAGACGACTGTCGCGGGGAATCGACCTCGGCGCACAAGCAGCTGGTTCAGAGGCAGTCCGGGAACATAACGGCAGACCAGATCAACCGATTTCTGTTCGAGCGGCAGAACTTCGTTTGGAACAACCAGATTCGGATGCGCGAACCCCTTCATCTGCCCGGCAGCGATCGTCATCTCGCGATGAAGGTCGGAAGCACTCTCTACGTCCACAAGCTGCCGCTTGATCACACAACGTTCTCGTCGATCGAGTCGTCTGACCAGCAGTGTGCAGCCTCGGTGACTTCGTCCCAGTTCATCGATGGTGACAAACGAGCCAACGCGGAGCGAGTCCCCTCGTCCGATTTCCAGTTGGCGGGCCTGATAGGGAGTTAAAAGGCGTAGTTGGACCAGCGAGTCAATCCAGACGGAATCGAATGCCGGCAGGTCCGACGCCAGTCGTTTCACGCGGCCGCGGGCCCGGCGAAGATCGCTGGGCTGACACAACTGGAGTTCTGTCAGTTGTCGAACCAGTTGTTCAGATGGTGGCTCATACACGACGAAAACATCCCTGAATGCGACTCGTCCTGTGACCCGCATTGCCGCTATGAATTGAAACGACTCACAAGGCCACCATGACTTAGGAATCGTTGTCGCAGAATCGAGAAATTTGAGCAATACGCCAATGCGTATCATCCGTTGATGGCGGCAATTTTAGGAGAGTCGACTTCACGAAGTAAACCCGCTGCTCGCTTCCTTAATTGCCTCAGCGGCGATTTCAGTCGCCGTGTTTACTCCGTTCTCTGAGAAGATCACTGCAGCTTTTGAGCGAATTTTTCTCTTGCTCGGAAAGCGAGTGCAATCCATGTTCGTGCACTTTAGCGAGTAGCGAGTCTAGTTCTTCTTCGACTTGGGCTTGCCGCGTTTGCTCGAGTTGTTCGCGTCTGACTCGTCGCTGTTCGCGCCAGCTTTCGAGCGGGCCGTGAAGAGATTCCCGAGTCGACACCGTATTTGATCGTTCAAGCGTCTCATCATCCTCCAGCAGGTCATCATCACTCGGCCCCGCTGCTTCCAGTGCTTCAGCCAATTCCAGCTGGAAGTACTGGATGAGATTCATGGTCAGGACGAAGGTACCGATGAGCACCACTTGGCTGTTATCGAACGAAGCACCACCAATCAGAATCAGCATCGCTACAAAGATTCCGATATTGATTGCGGTCCGATTAACGAACTCAGGAGCGATCCGGGTCAGCAGTGCAGCACGCAGGATGTGTCCGCCGTCCAGGGGCAGGACGGGAAGCAGATTGACTAAAAACCCAATCCAGTTGGCCGTGAACAGGAGCAGTCCGATGTCCTGCCAGATGGTTGCAGCCTGAAGTGAGCCGATCGGCAAGACAAACGGATTCAGCGACGACGGCAATGTCTGTGGTGCGTACCATCCTGGAAAGGCAAACAGGCAGATCAGCAGGTTGAGCGCAGGCCCTGCCGCGGCAGTGAGTCCCATCCCGAAGGCCCCGCGCGCCGGGCTGACTTGAGCGAGACCACCGACGGGAGTCAGCAATACCTCATCGGCTCGCCCACCGGTCCAGCGAGCGGTAAAGACATGCGCAAATTCATGAAGAAGGACGCTCAGTAGCAGCAAACCCGAGAACGTCATCCCCAGCGTGAAGCCATATCGCGGACAGACGACCAAGGGGACGATTGCCAGCCAGATACTCAGCCGCACATGGGTCGAAAACAGACGCCCTGCGGAAACCGATAGATGCATCCAATTCAGACGGTCGTTCATTGCTCATGCACCTCGAATCGGGCCACAAACCGCTGAAGTCCTGCGAATCGCCCTCGCCGAGTCGGGCTCTTCATGTGGTTCGTCTTAGTATCGTAGCCCTATCCCAGCTTGCCGACAATCGTCCATTAGCCTTTACAGTAGCGAATTCCAGCGTCGCCAGAAATCGCCGCCGGATGTCTTTAACGTAAGCAAAAAACGGAACCTATCGAAGTCGAAGACTGGTTAAACAAGGTGGACTTTAAGCCCACCTCGGCACTCATTTTTGACTTGAGATCAGCCCCGATTCCGGGCTGCTCGCAGTCGCATACAGCTTGCGGGGAATCCGTCCTGCACCGGCTGCAAGATGCCCCGCACGGCAGGCGAGCCGCATCGCTTCAGCCATCTGCGGAGGGTTTTGCGCCGACGCAATGGCCGTGTTCAACAGCACTCCATCACAGCCAAGTTCCATCGCATAAGCGACATCACTGGCGGTTCCCACCCCCGCATCAACGATCACAGGATAGTCGGGATCATCCGCCTTCAAGTACTCCAGGCAGATGCGAATGTTATTGGGGTTCAGCACTCCCTGACCGCTTCCAATCGGACTCCCTGCAGGCATCACTGCAGTGGCCCCCGCCTCTTTCAAACGGCGCGCCATGATCGGGTCGTCCGAAGTGTAGCATAGCACCTCAAACCCATCCGCGACGAGTTCCCTGGTTGCTTCCAGGGTTGCAACCGGGTCCGGCAAGAGTGTCTTCTTGTCGGCCAGAACTTCCAGCTTCACCCAGCTCGCCCCCGGATTTTCGAGTCCGAGCAGGATCTCACGACCGAGCCTGGCAGTACGGACAGCGTCTTCTGCGGTGAAGCACCCTGCGGTATTGGGCAGAATGGTGTACTTCGACAGGTCGATAAAATCGAGGATATTCCGGCCGGATGCATCCACGAGGCGTTCACGTCGGACGGCGACGGTAATTACATCGGCCCCACTGATCGTCAGGCACTCACGCATCAGTTCGAAGGTCTCGTACTTGCCAGTCCCGACGATCAGCCTTGACCGGAGTGAGTGTGTTCCCAGACGCAGCGGTGCACCATTTTGTTCTGTCATCGTCGCGGTTCAGCCTCCACCAACAAGAGTGACTATTTCGATTTGATCATGAGCGGCAATTTTCGTCTGGCTATGCTCGGCCCGCGGGACAACTCGTCGATTCAATTCCACCGCCAGAAACCGGGGATTCAGCTTCAAACTGGCCAGCAGCTCAGCAACTGTCAAACCAGGTGCAACAGACTGTTGTTCGCCATTCACAAGAATCGAAAGCATGATGGTCGGCTAAGTCGTATGTGAGATGAAGAAACCCGGTATCCAGGACACCGGGTTTACGTTTTTCTGATTGCGTGAAATATCAGATCACCAATTGTCTGTCACGTTTTCGATATCGACTCCGGAGACGTATGCCCGTAATGCACCATTTCGCGTGGAAACGGCCTTAAAGACATTCAGGTCCACCTTCTTGGAGACGACCTTCGACGAACCATCGACGAGTGCAAAGCAGGCCAGATCGTTATGACCGCTGCCAAAGCTGAAAAACTGGAGAGGGGCTGAATTCGCTGCGGTGGCTGTCCAGTAGGCATCCCACACATCGGGATGTGCTGGATCGTCCCAGACACGAACGCAGCAACTGAAGCCATCCGCCCAGAAACCGTACAGGCTGTCGCCGAGAATGATCGTGTTCGACGTACCATCGGTCACGTCCCCCATCCGCACAGAACTGCCATCGTAGAGCATTCCATTCGGAACCTTCGGGGCGTTGTTGGCTGCGGTACTGGTGTCGTAGGCCCCCATATTTCCACGGTAGGTGGCATAGGCCCAGCCCTGAGACATTCCCGAGCCGGGTCTGGACGAGGGAAGCGAGTTAGCACTGGGGCAGCGGTATGACTGAATCGTTGTTCTCAGATACTGTTCATTCGGCGACGCAACATTGTTAGAGCCGAACTTGGGCTGAGCGAAGTCGATATTGATCGTTCCCTCACCCATTTGCGACAGGATGAACGAGTGCCAGCCCCATTCGGGAGCCATGTACCATTGCGTGACGGTCGTCTTCATTTTCTGTCGATTCAGCACCGTATCGACGATCGCCGGTTCGGGCAGAGTTCCAATCTGGCCCCCTCCCGTCCCTGGTTGAATGAACCCCGAGGGGAAGCACCGGAAGGCACTTTCATAGTTGTGCATCGCGAGCACAATCTGCTTGAGATTGTTCAGGCACTGTGCCCGTCGTCCTGCTTCACGTGCCTGCTGCACCGCGGGAAGTACCAAGGCGGCCAGAACTGCAATAATCGCAATAACGACCAGCAGTTCGATCAACGTAAAGCCCTGTCGTGCGGGCCGGCTGGCGCAAACGTGACGACGAATCATAACGTGATTCCTTGGGATTGAGCGGCGATCATTGTGTCGTCGTCGCCATCTGATTCAGACGTATCCGTCCATGAATGACACTGACGCTATTGAGTGACCCTAACAAAACAACAGGCAGTTTTCAAACCCTGACATCAACCTGACTGGAAATTCGTCCATCCACCTTCAGTTCAAAGTTCAATGTCCGACAAGAACGCCCGATCACCAGAAATGGCCAGCCAGTCCACTATTGGTTAAGTCGATATAAGTACTCACCCGACTTCCGGACGAGCAGAACCCCCTCGTCTTCCCGGTTGGCGAACGACTCGACATCAATCGTCTTCGGATCACGGTAGCCAAGATTGATCCGGCGGCACGTCTCTTCCGGTATCCCGCTGGCCAGCGTGACCTGAACTCGTGGCGTCTCAACGCCGTTTTCGTAGGTGCCGCCCCCACGAACATGAGTCGAATGCGCCAGCACACCCCAGGGGTAATCTTTGAACCGATCCCACTGCTTGGTGAAGTAGTCGCGAACGTGGTAGCCCACCTGTTCGATCAACTTGCCATGCGTCACCGAGATTTCGTGCAGATGCGGCGCATAGATAATCAATTCGCCCCCATCGGCCACGACCGGTTCCATCTTGTACATGCATTTCCCGGCCACCCACAGTTCGTCGTACATCGGGGGTGCACACGAGAGAACCTGTTTGAACGGCCGATCGTAGCGCTTGATGTGAACCTGGCTCGAGAGATCCGCCGCATTGCTCCATGCACTCTCCGGAGTCCCGTAATAGAGTCCATGCAGACTGTTGTCAGACGAGACCACAAACGTGATCGCCCGTCGCGTCTGGGGAATCATCGACGCAGCAGCATCGACAACGCGGCGCACTGGTGTATCCTTCACCCCGATGATCCCTGCGTTGGTAATCAGGGCTCCCAGCCAGTGGAAGAAGTTCAGAATTTCCGGTCCGCCGATTCCCGGGAAAAAGTACTTATTCCCCCCCGAGAACCCGACCACCTCGTGCGGAAAAACCGGCCCTAGTACCAGCAGCAGGTCGTAGTCCTTAATCCGCGAATTGATCTGGACTGGAACTTCCAGCGACAGCAAGCCTCCAGAAAGTTCTTCGGTTTCCTGCTTTGTCAGCGTCCCCAGCGTCAGCAGCCGTTCCGGTCGGTCCCATTCATGGTTGAAGGCTTGCAACTGATAGAACAGCCGACGCCTCTCGTCGTCGTCAATCCCGAGCAGACGTGCGATCTGTGAGTCGGACATGGGGGGATGAGTTCCCAGAGCGACGAGCACATCCAGCGACTGACAGTGGGGACGAACCTCACGAAACAGGGCGTCGAACAACAAGGGCAGCGGTGCTGTTCGAGTGGCGTCAGGGACGATCAACAGGACTCGCTGACCGACAAAGTCATCCTTCGGCAAGGCGTTAAACCACTCACGGACCTGAAATGGCGAAAGCGAAGGGATGGATTCTGGCATTGAATTTCGTCTGAGAGAGATTTCTGCAAGACACGAAACACGGTCCGCATTTATAGCAATTTCGGTCGCGACTCCAACTCAACGCGGCACGACAAAGCCCGCGCAATTGAACCCCGGTTTCATCGACGGTCACGACTCGTTCAGCCACTCCAGCGCCTGATCATCGTCCGTTTTTCGTGCGGGACCATCTGTCAGACGAATGGTCGGAGGCGTGATGGCATCAGGACTGGGCAGGGGATACGAGGGAGACGGAGGCCGCTGAGGGGGTTGTTTTCGTTTGCTGCTCCGTCCCACATCTAGGCCGGCTTTTTCGAGCAGACTCATCTCAAATGGATCGACGTCTTCGATCGTCGGAGGAACACCGTTCGGATCGGGAGTGTACTGAATTTCGAATGGGTGACGAGCGAATGCCAGGGTGTCACCGGACTGGAGAAATCGCTCTTCGATCCTTTCGCCGTTGACCTTTGTCCCGTTACGACTGAGGTCCGTCGCCCGCCAGTAGCCGTTGATGTATTCCAGACGGCAATGATGGGACGAGACATTCGCAAAATCCAGCCGGATATCGCAGCTGGGACGACGGCCTACAATCAATTGAGGCTTGAGCAGAGGAATCGGATCGCCACCACCAACCGGAACGAGAAACCCCAACATACAGAATTGTCCCTTCATCGTTCACAAGGCGGTGCGGTAAATCAACGACCTGCGTAAACCGACGCGGCCCCCCACGCCACCCTGGAGGCGGATGGGACGAGAGACCTTGTCCCTGCATTTTCGCTGTATTTTTCGGAGCCCGCAATCAAAAGTGTCGGCAATCACTTCGACAGATTCAATACAAAAATTGATTTCTTTGCGAACTGCCGGAATCTGCAGAACTGCCAACCAGAACATCTTCCAGCCCCGCGTCTCGCGACGGGCTGACGGCCGATTCCTCGCCATGAACAGCGTGGTGAGCAGCCTCAAGGTGATGTTCGGAAAATGGCCAGAGGCATTGAGCACCTTCGTGGGCATCTTCATGAGCATCTTCCTCGTCCCCCCCGAATTCTGGGGAGGTCGTCTGCTGCGGCGCAGGATCGCTCCACTGCGTAGCCTGCGTTCCCGACTTTGTTTCCTCTGCTGCCAACTCTTCCCGCAGCCAGTAGGGCATCGATTCCCGGTAGATCCCCAGCAGATCCCCCTCAGGTGAAACCAGCGGTTCCTCAAGCAATTCTTCACAGGCGGGTCCGTCCTGGCCGGGCAGGGACCAGAACCACTGATTTTTCACTTTCATCGCCCGGCATCCCAGGCTCTTGAAAGCACGCCGCAGCGTGGAATAGCTGATGTCGTAGTAGCTGGCGTTACTGCGGATCCAGATTGACGACGCGCGTCCCGGTGTCAGTTGATCCTTCAGCCAGCGTGTCACACGCTGAATCTCGTAAACCTCTTCGCGGACCAGCGGATTCTTCAGTTTTACAGCCATTTGATGCTGATAGTCAGCACTTGAGAGGGCAACTGCTTCGCTGTTCCAGACAAGCCGCCCTTCGTCGATCACAAAAGCCCGTCCGGCGGGAGTCGCCGTGAGGTTGGTTTTCACCGGGAGCAGGAGTCTCTGGCCTGGATGTTCCAGGTCCTCGGCCGCCAACAGGACAGAGCGTGCCGCATTCATTAGTTCGTGGTAGGCAGCACATCGAATGCGACTCCCAGTTTTTGCAGTGACGTTGGTCACCACCAGTATCGCAGCACCGGTTCGATGAGCCAGTTCCACCAGCCGAGACACGACCTCAACGCGGTCTCGCCTGTTGTCCGTCGGCCCGAAGAACCGATCAATCGGATCGATGACGATTAACCCGATCTCTTCCCCAGCGTCGGCGAGCTCTTCCAATGACTCTTCCAGGCGCGACAGATCCTGCTTCAACCGAAACAAGCGGGGTTCACGACAATCTGTTACCGGCGGACAATCTTCAGCCGCGAGGGACGACTCGTCCGTCGACGAGACACATCGGCTTTCACCCGGTTCGCTCCCTCTCAGCACATATACACACCGCGTATCGCCCCCGGCAGCGGCCAGGCGCGGCAGCACGGTATCGTCCGCCGCATCCTCGGCCGACAACACGACCACTGATCGAGGCCGATTTTCCAAACATCGTTTGCTTCCGAACTCATTGTCAGCTTCGCCTTGCCACCCCTCGCTACCGGGAGTTCCAGACACAGCACTCGTGCCCCGTGTCACCATGGCGGCCAGGTGCAGAGCCAGAAAACTCTTACCGATTCCCGGCTCTCCCGTCAGCAGCGACAGCTTGCCGAACGGAATGAGCCCTTCGCAGGCCCAATCGATCGACTTCGGCATCACGTCTGACAACCTCTGCAAAAGTGCCTGTGCCACCATTTTCGATCCTCCTTGCGCGACACCACCCACACGACACCTGACGACTACTTAGTTTATCGTACAACACAAATAGTTTTCCGCAAGACCAATTTGGCTGATGAGCGGCTTATGCAAGACGCAGCGATAAGCGGACTGGCAGTTCGAAAATCGTTTCCACGAGAGATTGGGGTCAGTCAGTGCCGACACCCGGAACCGAAAAGGTCTCGTCCGGCACGGGCCGCATCGGTTTCAACCCGCTCAGTGTGCGTCCGGTCCCGGCGAAACGGCCACTTCTGCAGGGCTCTTAGCCCGACAAACAGACCTGGGGTGACGACGCAATCTGACCGTAGGGCGAGCCTCAGGCTCCAACACTTGAGCGACGGTTGAAAGCAAACTTTCCGACACAGGCGCGCACGAATTCGGAGCATTCGCGACCGCGTCCCGAGAGGCCGGATCGCCCCCCTGCAACACACACTGCGCGGCAAAGATGGAAAACGGACACCTTGGCCGCGGTTGGCTCTGTCACGTCCATCGTGCAGGAAGAACCCATCGGGAGACCTGCCACTGCGTCAGACTCCTCTGTTTCGACCAGAGACGGAGCGGCTTCTCGTATTTTTATGGAGAGAACGAGAGCACCGGAAAATCCGGGACAGTCACGCCGTGACGCACGACTTTCCATGCTCCTGATTCACTCACATGGAAAGTCGCGAGGCCGAATCCAGACTGCCCGGATGATCCCGGCAACTTACTCTGGCTTCTTGGTCGCCGTCAGCCAGACAGAATCGAGTTGAACTCCGAGGCGACCGGGCACCCTGGCGGATCGTTCAATCTCTCGCGGCATGGTCGTAGTCCCCATGATCCGGATTGGACCTGAAAACGCTTCGCCATTGGAAGTCAGCGTCAGCTTCACTTCTCCTGCGCTCGGACCAGACGGCTCAGAGATCACCGCAGATCCGGTGACACTGGTCGGAAGCCCGGCCGCCTGAATTGTCACAGGTCCCACCGCCTCAGCCGCGGACGCCCGTCGGATAATCTTGACGGTGACTTCCGTCGGCTTCTCCGGTTCCAGCACGATCGAATCGCTGGCCAGTGAAACTTCGAAGTCCGCCTGCTCGTTCCGGATTGTCAGCAGATACCAAGCGCGGTCTCCACCTTTCCGAAAGCGATCTCCCACCGTGACGATGTAGTCCCCGTCGTGGGCCGCGGTATGTCCGATAATCGAATCTTTGGTGGGTCCCGAATCATCCACGTCGGCAACGACAGCCCCGGTCGGATCGGTCAGGGTTAACACGGGATCGAGTGTCAGGTCCAGACTGCGGGCTTCGACCGAAATCAGAATCTGCTGTCCTTTCTGGAGTGGAAGTCGATAGCGATTTGGAACCTTCGGCCGCTTCAGGCAACCTGTCAGAGAAACGGGAACCGTCACCGGGAACGGTTCGCGGTCTTCCAGCGAAGGCTGATCCGTCACCGCGGGATAGGGTGTCAGACGGACCCGCGTTGCCAGCGAGAAATCGGGCAGGGAGGCAAAACCGATGCGGGCATCGGGTGAGCGGCGCAGGTCATCGCTCAGTTCGTATTCCTGATAATCACCCAGCCTTGCCCCCCCGAATGGAACCACGTTCAACAGGGACTGCGCGGGAAGATTCCACCCAGCGATGCTCGGTTGGCCCGGGTCGGACAGCGGGACCGACAACGGCACGGCATGAGTCACCAGAGGTCCGGTCGTTAGCGTCAGCCGGTAGATCAGATGGGCCCCCCCCGTGAACCGGATCGACGAATCCGGTTGGGATGGAAAGGCGAACATGCGGACGATGTAGGTTCCGTCCTTCCGGGCGGTGAATGTCAGCCGGGGGTCCAGCTTCAAGTCGTCATGATTCTCGGCCAGTACGATTCCGTCCGGAGACGCGACCTGCAGAATCGAGTCCATCGGAGAGCCGAGACGGGTGTTAGCATCAACGGCCGCAACCAGCGTCTGACCTGCGGTCAATTGAACGGCATAACTGTCGACATCTGCCCCATCCTTCAGAGCGGCGTTCACCGTCATGGGAAGCTGCTCGACCTTCGTCGCGTCCCCCAATCGATTATTCGGCTCGGTCTCGGTGAGTTCAGGATGACTGCCGATCAGGAATGGAGCAACAGCCGAAGCTCCTTCCGCGTCGTAATAACGAATCCAGACCCGGTCGGCCATCAGGTCAGCCGGGATCGTGATCTCGATCTTGCCCGACTCGGCTGTCGGTACCGCTTCAACCCCCGGAGCCCAGATCTTTACTCCCGGCCAGTTGTACGTGCCGGCACTGGTGACAACCACCTTCGATCCGCGCTGGCCCCCTGCCGGAAACAGGTGCGTCAGTGTCGGTGGGGCCGCCTCCGCCGCCGGGGCGAAGCAAAAAGCCAGGCCCAGGCAGGCCCCCAGGAAAAACCTCTGACTGGCTTTTCCGAGCCGACTTCCGCACGAAGTTCGAGTTTGATTCGACAAAAAACGCTGAGCAGGATCGCGATACCGACAGGTCATAACAGTCACTCGTCCTCACCGACAGGTTGCCCCAGTCCGATTCAATTACATCAATTCCGCGATGGGGCGAGAATCGCTGACCAGGTGTGTTGGCCGACCTGCACCGTTGTAAAGGATCTTGTCCGGATCGATTCCCATCTTGAGATATACGCTGGAAACCAGATTCTCAGGGGCATACACCTTTTCCACGGCTGCATAGCCGCGTGGGTCAGTCGCTCCGATGACCTGACCGCGAGGAGTCCCGCAACCGGCTGCAAGGATCGAGATGGCACTCGACCAGTGATCACGGCCCGGTGTCGCCGATCCCGGCAAGGTGGAGATCGCCGGAGTACGTCCGAATTCTCCCATGACGAGAACGAGCGTCGTTTCGAGCAGACCACGTTGATCCAGGTCATCGATCAGCGTGGCAACGACTGAATCCAGATTCTGCCCCTTCTTTCGGAAAGCGGGGAAAATATCTGAGTGATGGTCCCATCCCCCGTTGTAAACGGTGACAAAGGGGACTCCCGCTTCGATCAAGCGGCGTGCGAGCAGTGCCTGCTGACCGAATGAGTTGCGACCGTAGGCCTGTCGCACTTCATCGGATTCGCGATGGATTTCAAACGCGCGCTGGGCGACGTCCGATGTCATCAGCGAGACAGCCTGCTGGAAGTTTTCGTCGGTCCCCACGACCGGATCCCCGGCCGCTTCATGGTGATAACGGACGAACTGGTCCAGCCTGGCCCGCATACTGCGTCGACTTAACGCTCGAGCGTCTTCCAGATCACGAGGGATCGTGACATCGCGAACGCTGAACTTCTCGTTGTTGGGATCGTCGCTGATCACGAATGGAGCATGACGAGCCCCCAGAAAGTTGGGTCCCCCTGAACGGGCCATTTCCGGCAGTGAGAAGTACGGTGGCAGTCCGTCTTTCGCTCCTCGTTCATACGAGACAACCGATCCCATGCTGGGATGGAAACTGACGAACGCACCACAACTGACGGGAATTCGGGTCGGAGCCCCCGTCGTCATGTAGTGGTTTCCCGCACCGTGATTGTTCTGGTCATGACGAACCGAGCGAATGACCGTCAGCTTGTCGCTGATGGCGGCCAGTCGCGTCATATTCTCCGAGAACAGGACACCGGGAATCTTGGTCTGGATCGGCTGGAAATCGCCGCGAATTTCTGACGGAGCATCTGGCTTGGGATCGAAGGTTTCGAAGTGACTGGGGCCGCCATCCAGCCAGACCAGAATACAACTGGTCTTCACCGGGGCGATTGCGGAGGCACCTTCATGGGCCCCCACGCGAGCCCGCAGTGCATCCACGAATCCGCCAGCAAACAGGCTGCCCAAACCGAGCTTCAGGCAGTCGCGACGTTTCATACCTTCGCAGTTTCGATTGATCGTCATGGATGTAGGGTTCCTTCTCTCGTGTCTGGCTTATCCGATGTTCTTTTTAAGATGTTCTTTTTAATCAGTCAGTTCAGTCGATAAACGAGAACTCGGGTGTGTTGATCAGCGTCCAGAACAGATCCTCGATCGCGCGTCGTCGTTGATCCCCTTCGGGTAGATACTCTAACGCCGCCAATCGTTCTTCTTCTCTCGGGTTGCGGTTGTAAATCAGCAGATATAACTCATCGACAATCTCAGCGTTCGACTTGTCGCTGGCGGCCAGCTTCGCAGGTCGAGCTGTATCAACACTCAGCTTTCGATTCAAAGCCGGTGAATTCATTAAATGCAGAATCTGAGGAGTTGTCGATTCGGATGACCGTTCGCAGGGGGGATCCTGGTTCAAATCCGGCCGACCGAAGGTATCCAGGAAGACTGACGAAGCCCGGTAAGTCCACAACTGCATGGCCCGTGACCCCGGCGGCATGGCCGAGAATTCTTCTTCGACTCCCAGCACATCGTTCACGGCGTCCAGCAAGACCTCAGCCCGCATCCGTTGACGGTAATACCGTGAGAAGTTTTTGACATCAGAGACATTCCGCTCGGTCGGTACAGAACTCAACCCGAAGACGTACGAGTTCGCGATCGTGCGGATCAGCTTCTTAATATCGTAGCCCTGCTGCTGGAACTCCCGCGAAAGATGTTCGAGCAATGCTTCGTTCGTGGCGGGATTGGTGGCTCGCAGGTCGTCGACCGGATCAACCAGTCCGCGCCCCATGATTTCAGACCAGATCCGATTCGCCATGACTTTGGGGAAGTAGGGATTGGACGAATCCGTAATCCAGGCCGCGAGGACTTCACGCGGATCATCTTCCGGCCCCAGGGTCAGGGGAACACCCGTCAATGTTTTCGGAGCGACCGGCAATCCCGTGCGACCATGTAGCAGTTGACCGGAAGGCCTCGTGAAAATGACCTCCTCACCACCCGAAATCGGGGGTGACAGGCCTTCTCCCTTGCGGCCAACCCGAGAGAAGAAGGAGGCAAAGCCATAGAAATCATCCTGGCTCCAGACTTCAAACGGATGGTGGTGGCACTTGGCACATTCCAGCCGCACTCCCAGAAATAACTGGCTGACAGACGAGGCAATCTCGATCGATTCAGGACGGTCGCGGAAAATGACCGTCGCTCCGTTATTCCAGGTGCTTCCCTGAGCGGTCAGCAGTTCACGGACAAACTGGTCGTAGGGAATGTTCTGGCGGAAAGCTTCGCGAAGCCAGGCATCGAGGTTCCAGACCGATTTGATCCCTGCCCGGTAAGGGTTGGGACGCAGCAGGTCGGCCCACTTGTTGGCCCAGAAATCTCCGTATTCGGGCCGTTCCAGCAGACTGTCGATCAGGATCCGTTTCTTATCCGGATTTGTGTCAGCCAGAAATGCTTTGGTTTCTTCCTGCGTCGGAATTCGTCCAATGATCCGCAGCGTCGCCCGCCGCAGGAAGGTTGCGTCAGACGCGGGAGCCGATGGCAGCATCCCCAGCAGCTTCAGCTTTTTCCATACCAATTCATCGATGGTGTTATTCACCGGAAGCTGCGCGTAGGCCTCATCGGGGACGTTCCCCGGCAGAGGAATCGTGACGTTGCAGACGGCAATGTGATTCATGTACCGCGCCATGATAGCCGCTTCGCCCGGAATGGGCCCTGCCTGCACGATGCCGTCCCCGGCGGGAGCAATCGCCGCAATCGTTTTATCGTTGGTCTGATAGGCACTGGCTTCTGTCACATCGCGACGAAACCCGTTTGAGTATTCGGCAATCACTCGCAGGGCGAATTGCTCTTTGGGTCCCAACGAGTAGCTCGACGGTTCAATCTGCACGCGAACCAGTTGAGGGGCGTCCTCCGGAGTCCGCAGCATCCCTCCCTGAATCCAGGCGACAATTTCGTTGTAAGGAGGACTGTCGATTTCAAACCGTTTGCCGCCACCATGAGGAATCTGCCCAACGGCTTTTCTCAGCAGCAGACTTTCTTTTGCGGCGACCGGAAATACTCGTCGCCCTCGCCCTTCACGCGCCAGGGCGGCATAGTCGAAGTCCGAATCGAATCCCAGCAGCGACAGCGCGAAACCGTTCTGGCCGCGCGATTTGCCGTGACAGGGACCCGAGTTACAGCCGTAGCGCGTCAGCAGCGGCTGAATGTCGGATTCGAACGTGACGACGGACGAGTCATCGTCGGCAGCATGACAATGATCGACCGCCCCGAACAGACTCAGGGACACAGCGCCAATCATTGTTACCGCAACAGCAACGGACCAGGGTTTTCGTAGACTTCGTCGCACAGCTTTAACCAACTCTTCTTGAATGCATTGCGCACTGGTAACCAGTACGGAGGAGGGAAATCGAGGAATCTCACTCCACCCATGAATGGTAGTTTATCGGAATGAGACTCGCTTGAGAAACATAATTTCGTCTTTCAGGCCCCCTGGTTCGGGTCGGCGCAGATTTGACGGCATCTTGCGGCACGCAGCTTGAACAAGCGCAAGCTACATGTACTGAATAAGTTAAGAGAATCCTCGCGCAGCATACCGCACACAACATGTACATACAGGCAGTTCAGGTGAGGTCAGATTTCCCAGAACTGGTTTCGGAAATTGGACAGCGAAGTCCAACTGGACACCACCTTCCGCCGCGTTTCCCAGGCCCGACGCCCCCCCCTCGGGGTGAACCGGCTATCGGCTGACGGAGATCGATTGACGGAACTGCGACATGCTGAAGGCAAAGCAAACGATTCCGATGGCGGCCACAGTTGCGAACTGAGGCCACACGGTCTCCAGCCCCGCCCCTCGAAAGATGATTGCCTGGGAGAACGCCACGAAGTGACGGGACGGAAAGAAAAAAGTAATGTAGCGCAGCCATTCTGGCTGACTTTCGACGGGAGTGGTTCCTCCCGAAAGCAATTGCAGCACGATGTTGGTGAGAATGACCAGCAGTGCGAACTGCGCCATCGACCGGGCGAGGGTCCCGAGAAAGACCCCCAGGGCGGTCGCGAAGAACAGATACAGCACCACACCAAAAATGAGTAGCAGGGGTGAACCGGCGATCGGCACATGCAGCGTCATTCGCACGATCAGCCCCAGCGACGTGGCGACTGCGAAGAGAATCACCAGACCGTTTGCCCAGACTTTGGCCAATGCAATCTCATAGGCGGTCAAGGGCATGGTCAGCAGGTGTTCCAGCGTGCCCCGCTCCCGTTCGCGAATCAGCGCGGCACCGGTCAGAATGACCGAAATGGTCGTGATCTGATTAATAATCATGACGACACTGGTGAACCAGGACGTTTCACCATTCGGATTGAATGCCTTGGTGACGACGAGATTCACGGGTGCAGAAACTCGATTGTCTGTGCGCCGGAGGAACGACGACGTCCGCTGAGTAATAATGTTGCGGATGTAACCTGCTCCGATGCTCGCCTGACTCATTGCTGTCGCGTCGATATTGATCTGAATTTCGGTCCGGCGTCCGGCAATCAGATCCTCTTCAAAGCGGGGGGGAATGGCGACGACGAACATATACAGTCCCCGATCCATGCCCGTATCGGCTTCCGCCGGTGCGATCTCGACCGGTCGCTTGAAACGGGGTGGATAAAAGGCATCGATCAGTTCGCGCGAAAGCGTCGAATGATTCTCGTCGATAAACGCCAGCGACGCATTATTGACTTCGGACGAGACCCCTCGCGCGGCGGTAATGATCGAGAACGTAAACGCATGAATGATGAACGCGACCAGTACTGGGTCACGCAGCAGACTGCGAAACTCTTTCGTTCCTAACCAGAAGATGTTTGACAGGTGCCGACCCATTATTTCTCCTGTCCCGGTAAGGCCGCCACACAGATACTGAGCAGGACCGGAACAAAAGCCAGCAGTACGACCAGATCCAGCAGCAGCGACCCCAGTCCCAAACCCTTCGTGAACGCTCCGACACTCGCATGCATATAGTAAGTCGTGGGCCAGATCGTCCCTAACATCTTGGCAGAACCTTCCAGTGTCGATACGGGTTGCAGCATGCCTGAAAACTGAATTGTGGGAATGATCGTAAGAATGGCCGTGATAAACACGGCAGCGACCTGACTCGATGTAAAGGTCGAGATCAACATTCCGATCCCTGTGGTCACGATCACATACGCCAAAGCACAGAGCGTCAGGCCGATGAAACTGCCCTTGATCGGAACGTCGAAAATAAAGATCGACATCAGAATCAGAATGACGTAGTTCACAATCGAGATAGCGACATAGGGCAATTGTTTCCCCAGCAGAAACTCAACCTTCCGCGTGGGAGTCACATAGAAGTTGATGATCGATCCGAGTTCCTTTTCGCGCACCACACTGACGGCCATCAGGATCGACGGGATCAGAATCAGAATGATGGGAGGAACGCTGGGCACAATTGCATAAATACTCTCGAAGGTCGGGTTGTACATGAACCGGGCTTGAATGTCGGCCGAGATCTGGCTCGCGGCGGTGCCCCCTTCCGGCTGCAGACTGGCATACTCGGACACGCTGTTCGCATTCACCCCTTCGACGTACTGCTTGATGGTTTCTGCCCGACTGGGATTGGCTCCATCCACCGAAGCTGAAACTTCCGGGACACCGCCCCGTTTGACTTCGCGGCCGAAGTTGGGAGGAATTTCGATCCCGACCTGAATCTGGTTCGCAATCAACCGTCGGTGCATTTCGTCCGCACTTGACGCCGGAACTCGCCGCAGGAAGTACCGGGAACCTTCAAATTGGGCGATATAAGCACGACTCTCGGGGGTGTCATCCCCATCCATCGCCGCGAACGGAATGTCTTCGACGTCCATGGAAATTCCCAGACCGAAGACAAACATCAGCAAGGCGGACCCGATGAACGCAAACGCCAGACGTACGGGATCACGCAGGATTTCCAGCGCCTCGCGACGGCTGTAGGCCAGCATGCGGTTCAGCGACACGCGTGACCCCACCTGGTGGGCTGCCAGCTGCACCGATCCCCCGGGAACCGATTCGGCCGCGAGCCCACTCGAGGCGTGATCGTCGGCCGCCGGGCTGGCCTGCTGGCGCGCGGTTTCGAGTTCCCCTTCCGCTTCGGCGATGTACGAGATGAACGCCACTTCCAGATCGTCTGTCTGCCGGGTTTCCATCAGTCGCTGAGGTGTATCACAGGCGAGCACAGTCCCCGCGTGCATCAGCGAGATCCGGTCGCAGCGCAAGGCCTCGTTCATGAAGTGGGTCGAGACGAAGATTGTGACGTTGTCTTTGCGTGACAAATCGATCAGCAGTTCCCAGAACTCGTCTCGCGCGATCGGATCAACGCCGGAGGTCGGTTCGTCGAGAATCAGGATTTCGGGTTCGTGCAGAACGGCAACGGCCAGCGACAAACGCTGCCGCAGACCGAGCGGAAGCTGGTCTGACAAATGGTCGAGATGTTCGACCAGGCCGAACCGCTCGACCAGGCCTGAAATACGCTTCCCGACCTCGGACGTCGGCAGGTGGTAAAGGCGGGCATGGAGCGCCAGGTTCTGCCGGACGGTCAGCTCTCCATAGAGTGAGAACGCCTGAGACATGTATCCGACCCGTTTCCGGATCTCAATACTCCCCGCGTTCACCGTTTCGCCGAACAGCTTTGCGTCCCCTTCAGAGGCGGGAAGCAAGCCGGTGAGCATCTTCATCGTGGTCGATTTTCCCGATCCGTTGGAACCGAGGAAGCCAAAAATCTCCCCTTTATCAATCGAAAAGCTGACATCGTTCACCGCGACAAACTTCCCGAAGCGGCGCGTCAGATGCCGTGCGAAGATTGCCGGTTCGCCCCCGGTCGGAACATGCGGCGGAATCACCAGTTCCTGCCGGTCCCCCCGTTTTTCTTCGGGTAGCAGCGCCACGAAGGCCGCTTCGAGGTTGCTCGTCCGCGTGCGGTCCATGATCTCTTGAGGAGTTCCCGTATCCAGCACCTTCCCCGCGTCCATCGCTACGATCCAGTCAAACCGCTGGGCTTCGTCCATGTAGGCGGTCGAGACCAGAACACTCATCTGCGGACTTTTACCCCGGATTTCATCGATCAGCTTCCAGAACTGTTGTCGCGAGAGGGGATCCACCCCCGTGGTCGGTTCATCCAGAATGAGCAGATCAGGATCATGGATGAGCGCGCCGCACAGACCGACTTTCTGCTTCATCCCTCCCGACAACTGGCCCGCTGGTCGATCTGGGAACGGTGCCAGCCCGGTTGCCTTGAGCAGCGTGTCAATGCGGTGCTTTCGTTCCGAATTCGGAACTCCAAACAGTCGGGCGAAAAAGTCAATGTTCTCGAAAACGCTGAGTTCGAGATACAGATTTTTCCCCAAGCCTTGAGGCATATAGGCAATTTTCGGGCAGACGTTGTCCCGGTGGCCGGCGTCCCGCATATCACCGTTAAGAACGGTGACGTCGCCTGACTGAAGCTTCTTTGCCCCAGCGACAAGTCCCATCAGGGTCGACTTGCCGACGCCGTCAGGCCCGATCAGTCCAATCATCTGACCTGCCGGAATGTCCAGATTGAGACCATCGAGCGCGACGGTACGCCCGTAACGATGGGTCAAATTCCGAACGGAAACAACGGGCACCGCGGCACTGGTCGCAAGGCCTGATTCGACAGGTGGCACTTTGGGAATACTCACGGACTCGCATCCTCCGCCACATTAAGCAGCACAATTACCCAAGGGCAGATTCGGTACTCCGTCCTGTTCATTCGGCAGGCTTGGCAGGACGTGGCGGAGGAAATGGCTTCTGCAGCGAGGGGGGCCACTCGACGTCGTCATCCAGTTTGACGTAGCCCACGCCGCGAACCCCCGTCTTGATCCGGTCGATGTAGGGCAGCACTTTTTCGTGCGGAACCTGAATCTTGACGCGAAACATCAGCTTATCCCGCTCACTTTTGGTCTCGACCTGTTTCGGCGTGAACTGCGCTTCCGGGGAGACGAAGCTCACCCGTGCCGAGGCGGAATAGCCAGGCAGGGCGTCCAGTGTGATCTTCGCATCGGCACCGATCCGGATCCGAGCCACTTCCTGCGAGGGTAGGAAGACTTCCATGTAGATATCCGACAGATCCAGCAGCGTCAGTACCTTCCCCCCTGAAGGAAGGACTTCTCCCGGTTGAGCCAGTTTGTAGAGGACGCGTCCCAGTACGGGGGAAGTGAGCGTGGAATCATCGATCCGGGTCTGAATCCCCTGCACTACCGCCGTCGCACTTTTCACCGAAAAAGCGATCGTCTCGAGCTTGGCACGTTCTTCCTCGAGAGCGGCTCGTTTGGCTTTAACGTCGCTTTCCGCCTCGTCGAAGTCCTGCTTCGTCGAGATTTTCTTTTCGAACAGATCCTTCTGCCGGGCATAGTTGAGGTCTGCCAGTTTGTATTCGCTCTCACGCTTCTCGATCGTCGACTTGGCCACGGTCGCGTTCGATTCGGCCTCGGCCAGATCAGCCTTTGCTTTGCTGAGGTCCGCGCTCAATGTCTCAATGTCGATGCGGGCCATCACCTGACCAGGCTGAACCAGATCCCCCTCGTTCACCAGGACCTCAACAATCCGCCCCGGTTCTTTGGCAGAGACGTTGACCTGAACTGCTTCCAGCCGTCCATTCGCGGAAGCAATCCCCACCATCTGGGATGCAGCCACCTGTTCGTTCCACCAGCGCCAGGCGAAGATTGTTCCCACCGCGACGAAGCAGAGAATCACAATGATACGTCGTACAGCGATGTGCATGGTTTGGTTACTCAACAGTCCGGCGGTTCGTGCCCGGAGACAACCCAAGGTTCTCAGTTTAAGACATGACGCCCCGAGTCCTGCACCCAGCGTCGATGTACAGCTCATCGCCCAGAACGATATCCGTTTGCGTCGTGATGATCAAACAGGGTGCAACTTGGTGACATCAGAAACCTCCCCGACTACCTGCACTTTTCCCATCGGACGCATGGCACGATTCGGGCGGTCATTCCCATCGCTGGTAGTCGGGAGTGACGTTGGTCCGGGCGTTGGAAAAGCGGCGTGAGAGATGGCGATTCGGCTTTCCTGTCGCGGGATCGACAGCACTACTTTTTAGGAAAATGACTTGGACCATCTCCCGTGGTTCGATTCGATTGTCCGGCGAAACACCGTAAAGTGTTTGACGTCCGTGGGAACGCGTTTTCCATTTATTGTCAACAACTTGATGCGTAGTCAATGAGTTCAAGGGGGCTGCTCGAATGTCGAACGTTCTCGGTTTTGGGGCGATTGGGGATGGTGTTGCTGATGACACGTCAGCGCTGCAGCACACGCTGGATGCCGGTGACGGCGTGCTGCGACTGAACCGGGGGACATACCGGATCACCCGGCCACTGATCCTTGATCTGACGAAGCGGGGATTCGGAGGCGTTCGAGGTGAAGGAGGAACGTCGAAGATTGTCATGGCAGGCCCCGGCCCCGCCATTCGCGTGATCGGTGATCATCAAGGAACGGCCTCGCCCCGGACAGTCCAGCCACACACCTGGGAGAAAGAGCGATTTCCGACGATTAACGGCGTCGAAATTGTCGGTGAGCACCCCGAGTCCGTCGGCATTGAACTCCGCAAGACCATGAAGTGCGTCGTCTCTCAGGTACTGATCCGCCAATGCCGGATCGCCGTCCATCTCGTCGAACGCAATCGCGATTTTCTGCTGGCCGATTCCAACCTTTACGACAATCACGAGATTGGATTGTTTCTCGACCGCTGTAATCTGCACCAGATCATCGTTCACGGGTGCCACATCAGTTGGAACAAAGTCGCAGGGATCAAGTCGCTGGGGGGCGATGTCCACAATCTGCAAATCGTGGGAAATGACATCGAGTACAACAATCTGACAGCCGGAGGCGACAAGATTCCGGCTGACGTTCTAGATCAGCATCCGGGCGGCTCGGAGATCTTGTTCGACGCCACAGACGGGATCATCAGCGAAGTCACCATCAGCGGCAACACGATTCAAGCAACCCTGCAGGATCGAGGAGCGAACATCCGCGTTCTGGGTGCGGCCGTGCAGCGACCTCAGCCCGCCGACACTCCTCCAGCTCAAAAAGCCGATACCGCACATCTGATTAATATCACCGGAAATGTGCTGGGAAGTCAGTGGCGCGCCGTAGAACTGCTGAACGTGTCGCGCGTTACGGTCACGGGGAACACGATCTACGATTCGGCCGATCTTTCCGTTTATGGTCAGGCCTGTTCGGGCATCGTTGTGACTGGCAATGCCTTTTCGTGGCGTGGTCTGGACAATGAGCCCCGTAAGGACGGAATTCGGTTTGAAGATTCCGACAATATCGTGGTCAGCAGTCTGACAACTCAGCGTTTGTGCGCCGGTTCGAAGGACTCGGGAGCCGCGATCACGTTCGTCCGCTGCTCAGACAGTTCGGTCTCGGATTGTCAGATTCTGGATCCCCTGCACCGGGGTGTGGAACTGGAAGACTGCACCCGATGCCGCGTCTCGAATAACACGATCGCCGATCGACGTCAGCAGCCTGCGATGTCGCAGGCGATTCGAGTCAAAGGAAAAGGATCCAACCTGGTGGCGGGCAACATCCTGAGTGGTGCAGTCGATCGCCTGCTCGACGTGGCTGAGGGAGCCGCAGAGGTCCAGGGGAACATGCTCATCTCGTGACGTTCGCCACGATGGCATCCCCGGGTCGCGCCCCCCCGTCACCTCGGGATGCCTCAGATGAGGTTTGTCCTCAGAGAATCAATGAAAACCTCGCGAAGGGCAGACAATCCCTGTGCGAGGAACATCATTCGCACACCAACGCTCTGCCCCCGCAGGTGACTCTCTGGCGGACAACCGTCCGATCGCCGATGATCCCCGGCACGTTGATCATCGGCATGGGGCTGGCAGGTGAACGAGCTTTGCAGCCGGGACATTCGTCTCTTCAAGGCGACACGAGAGAAGGAACGACATGACAGACGAACGTGAGATCGAAACCGAACTCGATTCGCTCGGGTGGCAGTTTGACAACACCTATGGACAACTGCCCGAGCTGTTCCATGTCTCATCCCGACCGGTGAAGGTTGCGGCTCCCCGTGTGGCCATCGTCAATCAGAAGCTGGCTGCCGAACTTGGCCTGAATCTGGCGAATGCAAAGCCAGAAACCCTCGCGGCCCTCTTTTCAGGTCAGGTCATCCCGACGGGTGCTCAGCCGCTGGCCCAGGCCTATGCCGGTCATCAGTACGCTCATTTCACCATGCTGGGAGACGGCCGCGCGATCCTGTTGGGAGAACACCGTACACCGTCAGGTCAGCTCGTTGACATCCAGTTTAAGGGATCGGGGCCGACGGCCTTCTCGCGCCGCGGCGACGGTCGTGCCGCTCTCGGCCCCATGCTGCGGGAGTACATCATCAGCGAGGCGATGGCCGCGCTGGGGATCCCCACGACGCGCAGTCTGGCGGTCGTCACTACGGGCGAACACGTCTTTCGAGAGACGCGACTGCAGGGCGCGGTCCTGACGCGCGTTGCCGCCAGTCATATCCGCGTCGGTACGTTTCAGTACGCTGCCGCGAGGCAGGACGAGTTGCCGGTCAAGCAACTCGCTGACTATGCGATCCAGCGTCACTACCCCGAACTGAATGAGTCACCTGAGATTTACCAGGACTTCTTCCGTGAAGTCCTTCATCGACAGGCCCGGTTGATTGCACGCTGGCAACTGGTGGGGTTTGTGCATGGCGTGATGAATACCGACAATATGTCGATCTGTGGTGAGACGATCGATTACGGTCCGTGCGCCTTTATGAATACTTATAAGCCGGAAACAGTCTTCAGTTCGATCGATCAGTCGGGCCGCTACGCGTACGTCAACCAGCCCGCTATCGCCCAGTGGAATCTGACCCGACTCGCCGAGGCCCTGTTGACCCTGTTTTCGCCGTCAGAAGAAGAAGCCATCGCGATTGCGACGAAAATCCTGGCGACCTTCCCGGAAGTCTATACCCAAGCCTGGCTGGCGGGGATGCGTGCGAAACTCGGTTTACAATCGTCCGACCCGTCCGATGCTGAACTTGTCCAGTCACTGCTCAGTTGGATGCAGTCCGCGCAGGCCGATTTCACGAACACATTCCGCGATCTCTCGAACAACGAGCTTCCCGCGAACCCGCTATTTGACCAAGCGGAATTCAATGAATGGCACACCCGCTGGCAGCAGCGACTGCAGCAGGAGAACCGCCCGCGAGATGTCGTCATGAAACAGATGCGATCCGCGAACCCCGCTGTGATCCCCCGCAATCACCGGGTCGAAGAGGCACTCGCCGCCGCCGAAGACCAAAACGATTTCTCGGTACTGCACCGTTTATTGGCCGTGCTGGAGAAGCCTTTCGAACTCAGTCCGGAGAACGAGAAGTACCGGGAACCTTCACCCGACGACCGTGGTTATCGTACGTTCTGCGGAACTTGAGTTCTCCATCACCAACCACGAATGCTCCTGCGCAGACGTGACATCAAAGGTAGCGGCGGGGGCGCAGGGCAATCTGCACTCTCTCGTTTCGGGATACGCTCCTTTCGGGAGATGGCCCCCGTGAGTCATTTCCCGGCTGAGTACCGTGTCGAATTTGAGCGTCGCTTCGGATAACGGAAAGAGGCATCTGCCGCACAAACTCAGATTTCCGGTCGGTTACGATTGAGAAAATCTGCTGCGCGAGTTCTCATCCTGCGAACATTTCACGTGCGGCATTTCCTGTGTCCGTATATCGGGCCCTCTGCTGCGGGAATGGGAACCAATCCGGGCGACTCTATTCACTTCTGAGGGAACTTCCGTGGGCAAAGAATTCTACTCGTTTTCCGGCACCAGCAGCAGCAACGATACGCAGGCGGTGAAAGCGGGCAACCTGATCTTCGTGGGTGGCCAGATGTCGCTGAATGACCAGGGCGAGATCGTCGGGAACGATATCAAGACGCAGACACGGAATGCCTTCGAAGCAATGAAGAAAGCCCTGGCCCTGGCCGGGGCGACCATGGACGATGTCGTCAAACATAACATCTACTTCTTCTGCGAAGGTGATGACGCGACGGTGGCACAGTGCCTGGCCGATATTGACGAAGTCCGCATCCCTTACTTCAAAGACCCCGGCCCGACGACGACGGAAATCCGCGTGAACCTCGATCGCGAGGGGGCTTTGATTCTGGTCGACGCCTGGGCAGTGGTTGGTGCCGAGAAGGAACGACTGACGCCTGCGGGCCACTGGAACTGGGAAAAGAAACTGCCGTTTTCTCAGGGGTGGAAGGTCGGCGACATGATCTTTGTCAGCGGACAGCGTTCGCTCAACGACCGGGGAGAGATCCTGGGGGATGGCGATATCGAGATCCAGACAGACGAAGTTTTCCGCAATCTGGACACGATGCTCAGGCTGGCGGGAGGCGATCGGCACAGCCTGATGCGCCAGAACACCTACTTCCGCTTCTTTGGCGAGGGACGCCAGGTCACGGACTATTGGGAAAAGATGACAAACGTCCGACGGCGATACATGTCGGTCCCCTCGGCCGCCGGAGCCGGACTGCGGATCACTGGGTTTCCTCAGTCAAAGGAACTGATTCAGGTCGAAGGGATCGGCGTTCTGGGCGAAGAAAAACAGCGGCTGCAGCCAGATAACCACTGGGACTGGAGCATCCCCAATACACAATTCACACAGGGGTGGAAGATCGGGAATCTCGCCTTCATCGGTGGACAGATTTCGGCCGACAATCGGGCGAAGGCGGTCGGCAAGGATATGGCGACGCAAACTCGCAATGTCTTCCAGTTCATCCATAATGTGCTTGCAGAAGGGGGCCTGGACGAATCCGACGTTGCCAAGCTCTACATCTATTACTACGCCCCCGGCGACTGGGCTCAAGTGGAAGAGACTCGCAAAACCATCGCCGAGATCCAGAAGGAATTCTATCCCGAGCCTGGCCCTGCCGTGACAGCGATCCGCGTATCCGGTTTTGCATTCGAAGACCTGCTCATCGAAATCGAAGCCATGGCCGTCTGCCGGGATTGATGAAGATTCACTGCCGCTGCAATGCTCTGAAATCAGCGGCAAACCGATCAGACTCGGCGGGCCCGGTGCGACGATGAGTGTCACCGGGCCCGCGCCGCAGCTCTGTTTCGCTCGGCGAAACATTCGCCGTACGAAACGGAAACGACTTGTCGATCAAGATCGACCGGCGGGTCAACGGAATCACGCGGGTACGGCTTGATTGGGGTGCGCCCTTACGTTGACTTTGTCGGTTCAGTAAAACCCCGCCTGCAACACCGAACTTCGGCTTTACAGCACGTCCCCGCGTCTGGTTCGTGTATGACAGCGATCAGTCATTCAAGAAGTAGTCCCATGTCCGTCAAACCACTCGATCTCAGCAAACTGAAAGTGTTTCCACTGTCGGAGCGGCAGAGCCTGACCCGTGCCGATGAGATCCTGATTGACCCCGATTCCGAACCCCGACCCTGCCCTGAACGCCTGGTCCCCTTGATCAAGGACTGTGCCCAAAGCTTGCTCGCCGCACGCAAACGGGACGCGGCGGTGATGCTGATCTATGGAGCTCACCTGCTCCGGAACGGTACCGCAAAGATTCTGGAACGGATGATGGAACAGAAGTGGCTGACACATCTGGCCACGAACGGGGCGGGGACAATCCACGACTGGGAATATGCCTGGTTCGGTGCTTCGACCGAAAGCGTCGAGATGAACGTCGGGACCGGCACCTTTGGCACGTGGCACGAAACAGCGACCAACATTCATCTGGCCATCATGGCGGGAGCCCTGGACGGGTTGGGGTATGGACAGGCGCTCGGAAGACTGATCCATGAAGACGGGGTCACCCTGCCCACGGTTCAGGCACTGACGGATGCCATTGTTGCGTCACCGTCCGACCCGCTCACACCAGCCCGGGCGGACCTGCTGCAGGCGATTCAGCAGCAGGGGTGGGCCACAGGACGTGTGACTGTCGAACACCGCTGGAAGTACGCTTCGATTCTTGCTCAGGCTTACCGCCATGGGATCCCCGTGACGATCCACCCGGGAATCGGCTACGACATTATCTCGAATCACCCCGTCTTCAACGGAGCGGCGATTGGTCGCGGCGCAGAACGGGACTTCAAGCTGTTTGGGGGTTCGGTGGACCAACTGGACGGCGGCGTCGTACTGTCGGTAGGTTCCGCCATTATGGGCCCTCAGGTGTTTGAAAAGAGTCTCAGTTGCGTCAACAACCTGCGGCTGCAGTCGGGCAAATCCATTGTGACCGGACATCGGGTTTACGTGGTCGATCTTCAGGATGGCGGGGGCTGGGACTGGACTCAGGGCGAACCACCCAAGACGAATCCCGCGTATTACCTGAGGTTCTGCAAAAGCTATTCTCGAATGGGGGGAGCGATGCAGTACCTGCAGTGCGACAACGCTCTGTTCATACACCATCTCTACAAAGAGCTGCTGCAATTGAAGGCGTAGTGGTTGAGAAGAGCGGACGAAGCGACAGATTTCAGATTTTATTAAGAATCTGACCGTCAGTTCATGGAATTCAAAACAGTTCCTTCTTATGCTTCGTCCGTCACTTCACTACCCACTTCTCGGGGCACCTATGACTCTTCGTTTTTCGCAGCTTCGTATCTATTTTGCCGCTCTTTTTTCGCTCTCAATCGGATTCGTCAACTTCGCATCGGCAGCGGACACACGCATTCCCCTCGTCGGATGCCGTGGTCACTTTGCCGCATCAGGATCTGCTCGTTACGTCACCTTTCGTAACGAAGCCCGGCGACCCGATCAGGAGATCACCACAATCGAAGTCACGAACGTGCCACTCCCTCCCGGCACGGTACTCGCAGTGTTCGTGACGGGGACCCAGATTGGAACGATCAAACTCGACGGCAATCAATCCGGTTCCCTGGTGCTGAATTCGAAAAAGAAGGACGTGCCGCCGCCGATCGAAGCGGGCACCACTGTCAATATCCGCACACTGGATGGCAAACTGGTGATGTGGTGATCGGCGATTCTGGCGTGAATCCGCTTCAAAAGGAGCGAAAACAAGGGCAATACCCCTCTTGTCGCATTCGCCGCCCCGTGAGAGAATCCGCCAGGATTTGATTCACCCGGCAAGGATGCCTTTGTGAACTTCGGTAAACCTGCAGCGAAGTCAGACGGTGCTGAACTGCGCCGCTGGGACGAACGGACTGCACCAGAAATGTTCTGGTTGTCGATCCTTTCGTTGCTTCTGCTGGCAGGTGTGTTCCATTTCATCGATCATCCTGAACAGGTAGCGATCGTCTCGGGCTGCCTGCTTGGATTCGTCGGACTGTATCCGGCGTACTGGGTCGATTGTTACTGGGCCACACGCTTACAGAGTCGCGATCGGGGATATCACTGGGTCTATGCGCTGTTTCCGCCCTTGCGACTGGCGGCTCACGACCACGAAACCAATCAGCGAATCTGGCTTCCGTACTTAGGCTGGCAGCGCGTCGGGTACGAACTGGAGCGGAAGATACAGACCGCCCTGCGCATTCCCATGGTCATCATGGCGCTGCTGGTTCTGCCGCTGCTGCTCACCGAATACGTTTTCGCCCAGCGTGTTGCGGAAGATGAACTCTTCGCCGACTTGACGGCAGCGGCAAGCGGTCTAATCTGGTCGGCCTTCACTGCCGAATTCATCGTGATGGCGGCGATCTCTCGCAGTAAGCTGGATTACTGCAAAGAGCATTTCCTGGAAGTTCTGATCATCCTGCTGCCAATTTTCGGGTTCCTCGCCACAATGCAGCTGGGGCATCATCTCAGGCTCAACCAGGTCACCAAGGCCGCCAATCTGTATCGACTGCGCGGTGTCGCCCTTCGTACGTGGCAATCGGTGGTGACGTTCGAATGTATCGCACGTCTGTTCGGGGGCTCACCAGAACGGCGGATTGAGACGCTACGGATTCGGCTCGAGAAAAAGCAGGATGAAGTTCATTATCTCGAACAAGAGATTCGCCGGATCGAGTCGCTCAGCCGGCGGTTCCGATTGCACACGCAGCAAGTGGTTCCCGAAGTCCCCGCAAATCCGCCAGCGGTCGTTCAAGGCCTGGCCTTGATCATGGAAGAAGAGGTCCTCAGCACGGACGCCGGACCTCCAACAGACAACGCTCCGCAACAGCTCGCACCCCCTGCGGAAAGTTCAGGTGACACGAAAGCAGCCTGAGGTTCAGGTAGGGCCGGGTTCAGAGCCGCGCCAACAGTTCCGCCTTCTTCGTAGTGAATTCTTCCGGGGTCAGAATCCCACTCTCTTTCAAGGCCGCCAGCTTTTCAATCGCTTGATAGATGTCCGTCGGTGCACCGGAACCTGGCGCGAGCGCTTCATTCGTCCCCGCATTCGATCGTGTCGTTGCCTCCGAGGCTCCGACCGTCTGACCGTTGCGTGAAATGACGGGAAGCGTCGCCAGATTCACTTTGCCGTATTGACTCGTGAACGAAATCGACGGGTCTCCCCCTTGCTGTTGTGCAAAGCCGCCGATCTGATGGTCCTGCGTGTCGTACACCCAAACTTCGCCTCCCGCGTCAACGGCCAGTCGTCGCGGGTTCGCAAAGTAGGCGTAGCGCATCTGGTTTTGGCTTCCGGAAGCGGTCGGCGACCCCAATTCCGCTGGCCACCAGTTCGAGGAGGGATCTGCCCGGAACAAGCGGGAGTCACCCGGAACAGCGTGATCCGCAGGTGACGTATTCGCGGATTGCGACTGGTGGGACTGGTGGTCACCACTCGACTGCGATTGATGCTGAAAGCTGCCGCTTCCGACTAAGCCTGGTTCATTGGTGAGCAGATTCGAGATATCAACGCACAACGCATCGACGCGGCCTTTCAGTCCGTTGTTGAACAGATCGCCGATCATGATCATCCCGCCGCGCATCCACTGGCCCGAGCCCCCGAACTCAGAATGGCTGAACTGAGCCATCGAGCCGTTTCCATTCCGCAGCGCCAGCAACATTTCTGTCACGGCATCCGGGCTGAATCCATGGCGGTCCGATAATTCTTGGACAGTCCGCTGACCTTCGGGAGTGAGTTGCGTCATGGCTCAATCTTCCTCACTGGAGATCACAGATCCTCTGGCAACGCTGGACGACGTATCACCGTCACCCGCGTGATGCCACGGCCGCACGATCGAGTCGGCGAAAGCTGCGCCGATCGAAGAAATCGTAGCAATCGACACGCCGCAATTCCAAAATTTCCTGACCGCGTTGCTGGGATCGCGCCCCCCTGACGAAACGCTGCGGGCCTGTGGTGCGTGATCGACGATTTCCTGGGACCGCGAGATTCCGCGGCCAGCTGACGATCACGGCAGGCCATTAATTTTGCGGATCACCCATTCGGTTGTGAGCAGGCTGAAGACGATGATCAGCCAGGGCCAGCGGTCCCAGAGTGTGATTTCTTCATACTGTGACGTCGTCTCCTCGGCTTTGCGGAACATCGACGGCAGTTTGTGGACTTCATCCGGCAGAAACAAACGACCACCACTTGCCTCTGCGATTTGAGCAAGGAGAATCTGATTGTTGCTCACGTCACTCATCTCCAGACTCTCCTTCTGATCGACGAAGATCGTCGTCTGAATCGGCTTTTGCCCCAGAATCCCCCCATCGGTCGCGAGCTTGACTCGGTATTCTCCCGCTGCCAGTGAAGCGATCTGCCCTTCGTGCTGAAGAGGTTGTTTCGACGCTGGCTTCAGTTCAACCACACTGGTCGGTTTATCGTCGCGATCGTCTGGCCGGAAGAACTCAGCCCGGGCCTGGAGTTGTGGATGCTTCAACAAAAACTCCCTCGTCCACAGGGCACGAACCACAGCGGGCTGCCCCATCTCGACGTTTGCTTTTTCTGTCCCGAATCGAACGAAATCCGTTCCTGATGACATCTTGTTGGTGGCCGCCCACCGCGCCAGTTGCCCCCAGAAACGATGGTGGAATTGATCACCAACGCGGTACCTCCAGCGCCACGTCCCGTCGATGCCCAGCCAGACCACCTGACCCGCGCCGACAAACTGATGAATCATGATCCCGAACTTGCGGTCGGTGTTCAGTCCATCGATCCGACCGGCGGGGACCTGGGTGGTCGCCCAGACCGTCGCTCCGGGTCTGGCTTCCCCCAGGATGGCCCACATCTGGCCGGGCAAACCCTTCCAAATACCGATGTTGTCCCCCAGATCGGGGGCAAACTGCAGCATCGACTGCTGCTCGCCATCCGCCGTTAGCTGCAGAGGAAGGCCACGATTGCGCGGAGAGGCTTCTTGAGTCGCATCGGCAAGACTGATTGCAGCCGGATGCAAAATGGGGAGCAACTGTTCCAACGCGGTCGAGCGATGCGACAAAGGCATATTGCGTTGTCCCGCCGACAGGATGACGGTTCCCCCTTCGACGGCAAATTTCAGCAGCAGGTTCCAGGTAGCCTCAGAGAATTGCTCGGGCGAAACATCGCCGACGATGACCAGATCACAATCGGCAAAGGACGACGCCTCAAGATTCTGGGGATCGTCCGGCAGGATGAGTTGACTCGGAAAAAACGGTTCCGGAAGGACCCCCAGATAGGGCTGAGAAAACAGAATCTGACGCAGATCGACCCGTTCGTCCCGTTCCAGCGCCGTGCTCAGGTACCGGAACTCCCAGCGAGGCTCACCCTCGATGATCAGTACTTTCGCCCGGTCGTCGACGACGTTCAGTTTGAAACTGCGACTGTTATTGTCGTCTCTCGTTTCGTCGTCGAGCACCGGTGTTCGAACGATATAACCGTGGCGTCCCAGTTGCTCGGCATCGAGATCGAATTCGGCGATGACAGGCCCCGAATTCCCGGTCACGGTCTGTTTGATCGGAACAGCGTCGGGATCGTCTTCCGAGACCAGTTCAAGCTCGATCAACTTCCCTTCAAAGCCGGTCGTCGACACCGTGACGCGTAGCCGGGGGTGGTCACCTTTATAGACCACTTGCGGGTGTTCCAGAAAAATGATCGCGACATCCCTGGGACGGTAGCTCGACCCCAGCAAGACAGGATAGACGGGTGTGCCGGCGGATTTCAGGGACGACGCAACGGAAGTCAGATTCCGGTGGGCGTGGTCGCGGCCATCTGTCAGCAGGATCACTCCTGAGACGGTTCCCTGCCCCTGGGCGCTTCGCTGCATCCCGACCGAGAGGTCCGTCGCTTGTGGTTCGAGTTGAGCAAAGGGAAGTTCGAGGTCTTTGTCCAGCAATCTCCGTTCGAGGGATTCGGCGTTTCCGGCGAAGGCGAACAATTCGACGTGCCCCAGTTTTTCCAGTTCATCAAGGACCGGCTTCCGGGTTGAAACGAGCAGCCGCCGGGCAATCTCGATGCGGGAAAGCTTATCGATTTCGGCAAAGATTCCCCGTAAGTGGTCACGCCGGGATTTCGCGAGCGCTGCACGGCGTTCTTCATCGTCGGTTTCCTCCTCGTCAACCCAGTCAGGCTGCTGGCCCGAGTCAAAAGCGGCCTGCCAGCGTTCGATCCGTGCTTCGTTTCTGGAGTTCCCCACCATTTCCAGCCCCCGAGCGACTCGCAGCTTTTCCCCTTGCGTCGCATGGAGGTCGATCGTGGTCATACTTTCAGAAAGGTCGATTCCGACCAGGATCCGGTTCGTTTCTGTCTTCTCAAGCGTCCAACTGATTGTCGGCTGTAACAGGGTGAGAAAGATCACGACAAAGACGGCGAGCCTGAGACTGAGCAGACACATTCCGAGTGGCCGTGATAACAGCCGTCGCTCATAGCGAGACAGGGCCACCACCAGCAGCAGACCGACTGCCAACACCGTCAGATGGACCAGCAGCAATGTGGTCGGATGCGTGCCATGAAACACAAGTTGACGGGTGGGAGGTGACATGGCGCTGCATCGGTTGAACGTATTGCAAGCAGTGAATTGGGCTTCTAAGATGCCGGTCCTTATACCATGTCCGTTTTGAAAAGTGCCAATCGCAGACAGGACCGTTCGGTAAAGTTAGCGCCATGGTGTCTCGCCAACTGCTGTTGTTTACACTGAAAATCCTGTTCTGCAGGGGATAGACCTCATGCTTCAAGTGAAATCATGCGGCGTGATTGTCTTCCGTCGTATGCCCGAGTTGTCGTTTTTGCTCATGAAACACCCACATCGATATGATCTTCCCAAAGGTCATACCGAAGAGGGTGAAACCGAACTGCAAACGGCACTGCGCGAAATGTGGGAAGAGACCGGCATCCCTCAGGAGGCTGTCAAAATTGACCCGGAATTCCGCTACGAAGAGAAGTACTATCCCGTCGAACCCCGATTCGGCCACGAGCGTGTCGAGAAGACGTTGGTCATTTTCCTGGGTTGGATTTCCGAAAATTTTCCCATCTCAGTCACCGAACATGCCGGGCACGAATGGAAGCGGTGGCATCCGCCGCACGACGTGCAGCGATTCACCATCAATCCCCTGCTGGAAGCGATCCTGCGACATTTCATGACGCATCCCCTTCCCAACGACTAAGTCCGGTTAGAGCTTCCGTTCACCATGCCAGGCCGGATATGAAAAGTCATCTTTGCCCGCGGACAGCTTCGCACAGGCTTCGGAGGGGCTCCATCCTGATCACTCCAGGGGAATGCATCCGGCGTCCGAGTTCCCGGCAACCAGTCGTCATTCTCATGCTCGCATTTCTCCTCCTGCTGAGCGGAAGCAGTGAGGGACGTGCCTGGAATGATGCGGGCCACATGACGATCGCCCGCATCGCCTGGGACGAGTTAACCCCGACCGAACAGGCGTCTGTTGTCGCCATTCTCAATGAGCATCCGCATCGTGAACGACTGCTGCTAAAGGGGAAACCTTCATCGGTCTCAGAGCAGGAATGGATTTTTCTCAAGGCATCGGTCTGGCCCGATTACGTTCGACCCCCGAAGTCATCCACCCGTGAGGATCATTCCCGGCACCCGATCTATAAGTACCACCGCAGTACGTGGCACTATGTCAATTTCGCGTATACGGCGGGGCAGAAGGGTGAACGACTTCCTGAGCATCATCTGTCGGACGAGTCAAACATCCTCAATGAACTCGATCAGACGATGAAGGTTCTCGTGGATGGACGTCGGGACCCGCAGCGAGTTCCCAAAGTCACTGACGCACAAAATCGAGCAATCCGAATGGCCTGGCTGATGCACCTCATCGGCGACCTGCACCAGCCGATGCACGTCGTCGCACTGGTCGATCGCAAGTTGTTTCCCGACTCGCCCCATCACGATCAGGGTGGTAACCGGCTGGCGGTTCGGAAGGACGCTGAGTCGCCCCCCAAGAACCTGCATCGAATCTGGGATGAAATGTTCTCGGACGACTCCCGCTTTGATCAGATCCGGCAACAGGCAGAAAGAATTGCCCGCGATCCGGCTCTCAAGCAGGCAACCGCGTCTGATCTGACCACGCACCTCACGTTTCGCGACTGGGCGGGCGAAAGTTATCGTGTCGCCAAAACTTCGGCTTATCTCGATGGAAAACTGCCGCTTGTGCTTCTGGATCCTTCCGCAGTCAAACCCCTGTCAGACGCCGACGTTCCCCTTTTCCCGCCCGAGGGACTCCAGCGAGCCCGGCGCAGTGCGCAGGAACGGATCCTGTTGGCCGGCCGTCGCCTCGCTGTAAAACTCAGGGAAGTGATTCACCGATAATCGCGCCTCTCGTTCCTCGCACGACTCGGCGGCAGAATCCGACAGTCCTTGTGATCCGATCAAGAATCACCCGGGTAAGAATGTACTCACCCGGGATTTCGGAAGTCATCGGCCCGTCATCGTCAGACGAGGCCCCGATTCCGCGACTGTCGCAGAGAAAACGTCTGAGGCATTCGCCGATCAGGATGGCAGCTTCGACGCACGCTCTTCAGGCGACTCGATCACGAACTGATGTCCGGTCGGATGGACGGTCAGCACCGGGCAGCTTGAGGTGCGAACCAGTTTCTCGGCAACGGAACCGATCAGCATGCGTGCCAGCCCGGAGTGGCCGTGCGTCCCGACGACGATCAGGTCAATTTCGTGCTCTTTGACATAGCCGAGAATCTCATCGACGGCGAGGCCCATGACGGCTTTGTACACCACGGTATGATCTTTCGCCCATTCCGGGTCCAGCTCTTTCACCAGATGCTGCTGAGCGGCATCCACCTGTAATTGCATCTCTTTTTCCGGCACGACCCAGGGGAATGAGGCATCAGGGTACGGAATCACGAGGGGAACGACATGCAGCAGATGAAGCTCAGCACCGAAGCGGTCAGCGAGTGACATCGCGTAGAGCTGGGCTTCTTTGGCGGGAGCACTAAAGTCCGTGGGGAACAAAATTCGACGAATCGCGATCTTCATGGTGTAAATCCCTCTTGTCTGTCCGACGTCGTTGCGTGATGTCTTCGTCCGCTTCACACCAGCCTGACGGGTCAATCACCCTGCACTCCGTGATCCTACCATCGGAACCAATCCATTTGCGACTCGCAAGGGGACTTTGGGCGAAACTCAATCTTGTCTGTGCGGGCGCTTGATGAGAAGTTCAGCCAATGCGGGCGACGGGCAACTGTTCGCCCCTTGCCCGCAACAACTTCCCTCGAAACGGACATCTGCGACCTGACGAACGGCATCAGGCCACTGCTTTGAGGAGCAGTGGCCTGACAAGAAACCAACTTCATTCGCGGGACACCGGTCCTGCTGTCTGTGACCCGAGCAGGGCGACTTTGTTGCCGGTTCGCTAAGAGACTGCTCGGAACTTGGCCAGATTAGGAGTGTCGCCGGTGGTCTGGACCACTCCCCGGCTGGGGTTGGCAGCCAGATGTTGCAGGATTTTGAAGACCCATTCGACCTCATCAGGCTGCTCGATTCCCGCAGCAATCTGTTCGGCCGTTTGAGGTTCGCTCAGTCCCTTCAGATGACCAAGAACCAGAGATTGAAGCTCGAGCACAACCGCTGCGGCTTTCTTGCCTGCTTCGACGCCGGGCTGATGGTACGCGTTGACGTTGATCAGTTCTGCATACAGTCCCACGGCGCGTTCGTAGAGTGCGATCAGGGCACCGACGCTGCGGCCATTCACTTCGTCGATCGTAATTGTGATCGTATCGCGCCGGTTATCTCCCAGCGCTTCGCGTGTTCCGAGATAAAGGCCATGCAGATAGTCGCCCGTGGTAATTCCGGGCTCAACTTCCAGTGACGGATCTTCCCGATCTTTCAGGACCTGAATGAACGTCACGAAGAAGTTCGCGATCCCGTCTCGAAGTTGCTGAACATAGGCGTGCTGGTCGGTGGAGCCTTTATTACCATAAACGGCGAGTCCCTGATGGACGACTTTTCCCTGCCGATCAAGCTCTTTCCCAAGCGACTCCATCACGAGTTGCTGCAGATACCGGCTGAATAACGAAAGTCGATCCTTATACGGCAGAATCACCATGTCCTTCGCACCCTGGCCGTTGCCAATGTGAAACCAGATTAAGGCGAGCAGTCCGGCCGGGTTCTTCCAGGGGTCC
This sequence comes from Schlesneria sphaerica, assembly GCF_044336245.1. Taxonomy (NCBI): domain Bacteria; kingdom Pseudomonadati; phylum Planctomycetota; class Planctomycetia; order Planctomycetales; family Planctomycetaceae; genus Schlesneria; species Schlesneria sphaerica. The sequence continues at coordinate 1,369,215 of NZ_CP172346.1, forward strand.
GTGATGCGCGTCAGACGGTCCATGGCCGCCGCACCCGCCAGCAGGTCTTCCACCGCAATCCCCTGCAGAGCTGCAGGAAGCAGCCCCACCGCCGAGAGAACCGAAGTGCGACCACCGACCCAATCCCACATCGGAAATGTCTTGAGCCAGTTTTCGCTCGTGGCGGTCTGGTGCAGCTTGCTTCCGTCCTGGGTAATCGCCACGGCATGTTCGGCAAAGTTGAGTCCGGCCGCCTGATATGCCTTCTGGACTTCCAGCATTCCGTTTCGTGTCTCGGGCGTTCCCCCGGACTTGGAGATGACCAGCACCAGTGTACTTCCGAGCTGGCCGTCGAGTTCTCCCAGAACTTGATCGATTCCGTCAGGATCGGTGTTATCGATGAAAAACGGAAGAATCTCGTCAAGCGGTGAGCCCAAAGCCTGAGCCACGAATTGAGGGCCCAGTGCCGAGCCACCGATTCCGATCACCAGCAGGAACTGGAACTGGCCTTCCGCCCCCTGGACGACCCCTTCATGAATCTCTTTCGCAAACTCGATAATGCGACCCTGGGTCTGGCGGATGTCCGCCGCAATTTCGGCTGATGGGGCAAGTTCTGGAGCCCGCAGCCAGTAATGACCCACCATCCGGTTCTCATCGGTATTCGCAATCGCACCCCGTTCGAGAGTTTCCATCGCACCGATCGCCGCCTCGACTCGCGGAAGTAACGATGCCAGGTCTGCCTCATTAAACCGAACACGACTGATATCGAGCGAAAATCCGAGCTGCCGGTCAGAAACCAGATACTGGCAATAGCGAAACCATGTCGAGTTAGCAGACATCGGATGCAACTCCTTGTTAGTTTTTCATGTTCGTTTCAACGAGCGGTAGAATACTGCACTCCCCACCGCATTCAACTATGTCCGCAACTTCGGTGTCGCGTTCGACTTCAAATGTCAGACAGGTTGCAGCAGCATCTCACCACGGCGATTCCCGAATCGCCACAACATTGTCTTTGACACGATCGCCGTTCACCGCAGCCGTTGCGAGCCTCACCGCCGCTGCAACTTACATTCCCAGCCGGAGAAAACGGTTGAATTGTGGTCCGCATTTGCCCACCTCAGTTCCTGCAGATTCAATTTTCGCGATTGGGCCGTATCGCAGCTCGATCAGCTTGATGCGGCTGGAAATTGCAGCACAGTTCGCATGTACGGAATTCGGACTTTCCCAGGGAGTGGACACCAGTTTGGGCGGAATTCGGCCCACTTCTTCGTAGGGATGAGCTTCAGATTGGGTCGCTAGCTCGGTACGCTGATGCAGCGAACGGCTCATGTACGAGTCGAAGGAATTCTACAGACGGAAATGTGATCGATGAACGTTGACGGCAGTCCAATCACGATGTCGGGTACAGGTCATGAATCACATCCCTGCGAGCGCGGGAACTGCGAGGAACGGCCTCGACGATATGAACTGACGCTGCTCCGCGCTCTCGCCACGCAGTTTCCCAACATCGATTCCGCCCTGGCGGAAATCGCTCGCCTTTCGGCCGTTCTGACCCTTCCCAAAGGGACAGTCCATGTGATCAGTGACATCCATGGTGAACATAAAAAGCTGCGTCACGTCATCAATAACGCTTCGGGAACACTTCGCCCTCTCGTTGAACGACTCTTCAAGGACCGGATGGATCCCAAGGAGTTCACCGAATTTCTGACACTCATCTTCTATCCCGCTGAAGTCACGGCTCAGTTGGAAAAGAAACTGACCGACCCGGACGCGCTGAGATGTTTTGCCCGGAAGACACTACGTCACCAGTTTGAACTGGTCCGCGTACTGGCATCCAATTACAGCCTCAAGCGCGCCACCCAGGTCTTCCCGCAGGAATACGCGAACCTGTTCGCCGAAATGCTGCATGAACCGAGCAACGGACGGGGACAGGAATTCGTCGATGCCGTGGTGGACGAAATGCACCGCCGCGGACGAGCGCTTCATCTCATTCACATTACAGGTCGGCTGATCCGGAACCTGGCCATTTACGAGTTGATCATTGCGGGGGACTGCTGGGACCGGGGACCGCGGGGGGACCGCGTTGTCGATTACCTGCGAGACCAGCCGAACGTCTCGTTCGTCTGGGGGAACCACGACGTTGCATGGCTCGGCGCGGGACTGGGGCATGAAGCACTGATCGCCCACGTACTGCGGGTCTCACTGCGGTACCGTCGGCTCGGTCAGCTCGACGAAGGCTACAGTATCCCACTCACACCGCTGGAACACTTGGCGCGAACCGTCTATGGAGATGACCCTGCTGCCCATTTCATGCCCAAATCGAGCGGAATGCGTTCGGATCTGATCGTCGCACGGATGCAGAAAGCGGCTGCGATCATGCAGTTCAAGCTGGAGGGCCAGATGTTCGCCCGCAATCCCGAATGGGAGCTGGACCATCGTCGCCTGCTGCACCACATCAACCAGGCCGAGGGGACAGTGACCGTCGATGGGGTGAAATATGCCCTTCGCGACAACCTGTTTCCCACACTTGATCCGGAACACCCTTACGAATTGACGCCGCAGGAAGAACTCTGCATGGCGAGGCTGAAGTACAGTTTTGTGAACAGCCAGACCCTGAACGAGCAACTTCGGTATCTCGTCAGCCATGGGGCCATGTACCTGCGGCGCGACGAGCATCTGATTTTCCATGGCTGCGTCCCCTGTACCTCCGAAGGTGAATTCCTGCCGATGCCGGTCGACGGCAAATTGTTGAGTGGTCGAGCATTGTTCGACTCACTGGAACGAGTCATCGCATGGGCGATGGAGCAGCGACAGCAGCGTCACCTGGACGTGCTGTGGTACCTGTGGAGCGGTCCTCGCTCTCCTCTGTTCGGAAAAGACCGTATCGCGACGTTCGAACGGGACTTCATCGCCGACAAGACGCCCCACCACGAAAACAAAGATCCCTACTTCAACCTCGTCGACGAGCCCTGGTTCTGTGAAAAGGTGCTGACGGAATTCGGCGTGAACTGCAAACAGGGATTGATCGTCAACGGGCACGTCCCGGTCAAAATTGATGCCGCTGAATCACCACTGAAGAAAAGTGGCAAGGCCATTACAATCGATGGAGCGTTCTCCGAAGCCTACGGAGATCATGGCTACACACTGGTACTCGGACCGGAAAAGACGCTTCTTGCCAAACACCACCATTTTGAATCGGTCGAATCAGCGGTTCGCGACGGAATTGACATCGTTCCCAGTGTTTCAGTGATCCGCGAATGGGATCGTCCCCGCCGCATGTCTGACACCGAGCGCGGCGAACAGTTTCGTTGTGATATCGAGATGCTTGAGCGTTTGATCGAACTCTATCGAAACAATGAGCTGGCACAGGATGAATGGCGTCCCAAGTTGCGTTCCTGACGGCGCCGGAATTGATGGGATTGTGAGGAGTATGTTTGTGAAAGTGATCTGGTCAACCGTTTGTATCGCCGCCTGGGTTCTGGCGATCCCGTTTGCCGAAGCCGCGGACCCCGTGCTCATTGCCGATTTCGAAGGTGCCGACTACGGCAATTGGAAAGTGACCGGAACCGCGTTCGGGGCCGGTCCGGCGCAGGGGGCGCTGGCTGGCCAGATGTTCGTCGACGGCTTCTCAGGAAAAGGGCTCGTCAATTCGTTCACCGGTGGAGACAACGCGACGGGGGAACTGGTTTCTCCTCCATTTAAGATTGAACGGAATTTCGTCACGTTCCTGATTGGTGGCGGTGGCTGGGAAGACGAAACCTGTATCAACCTGCAGGTTGACGGAAAGGTCGTCAGGACCGCCACCGGCCCCAATACACAGGGGGGCGGAACGGAACGCCTGGAGCCGGCAGCCTGGGACGTTCGCCCGTTTCTGGGGAAAGAGGCCGTCATCGCCATCATCGACCGACGCCAGGGGGGATGGGGACATATTAACGTGGATCAGATCGTGCTGACGGACGACCGCGGTACCGCTCCGTTGTTCAAGCCACCCGTTCCGCTCGTGCAGAACGTCACTCGTGAACTTGTCGCCGAACATCAGTGGCTGCATTTCCCCGTCAAAACTGGAGCTCGATCACGCGTCGTCACTGTCAGTGTGGATGGAAAAGAGGTCCGTCGCTTCGATATTGAACTGGCTGATGCCGAACCACAGTGGTGGGCTCCGCTCGATATCAGTCCCTGGGCCGGTCGAAAGCTGACCATCACAGCCAATTTCCTGCCAGAAAATTCAAAGGGACTGGAGACTGCTAAACAGTCAGACACGCTGCTTGACGGAGAGAATCTGTATGCTGAACCGCTCCGTTCGCAGCTCCATTTTTCACCCCGTCGTGGCTGGATGAACGACCCGAACGGGCTGGTCTATTTCAATGGCGAATACCACCTCTTCTTCCAGCACAATCCGTACGGCTGGAATTGGGGAAATATGCACTGGGGCCACGCGACCAGTCGCGATCTAGTCCATTGGAAGGAACATGGCGAAGCCCTCTACCCGGATGACATGGGTCCGATGTTCAGCGGCAGCGCCGTCATCGACTGGAAGAATACCAGCGGCTTCGGCAAAGAGGGAAAACCACCGCTGGTCCTGATCTACACCGCCGCCGGTTCTCCGACAGTGCAGTGCATCGCGTATAGCCTGGACGGACGAAAGTTCACGAAGTACGAAGGAAACCCGGTCGTCAAAGAATTCACGCCGGGCAACCGCGATCCGAAAGTCTTCTGGCATGAGCCGACGGGCCGCTGGGTCATGGTCCTTTACGTGGAACTACCGGGTAAGCTGCATACGGTTCACATCCTGACTTCCGCCAACCTCAAGGAATGGTCGCTGGAAAGCGTCGTGAAGGGGGGAACCGAAGGGGACACGTTCCTGTATGAGTGTCCGGACTTGTTTGAACTTCCCGTCGATGGCGATGCGACCCGGAAGAAATGGGTTCTGACGGCAGCGAACAGCGTCTATGCCGTTGGCGATTTTGACGGTCGAACGTTCGCGGCCGATTCGAGCCGCGTCAAAGATGTACAGGGGATTGGTTTCTACGCCGCCCAGACGTTCAGCGATCTTCCCGGTGGCAAACGGATCCAGATCGCCTGGATGCAGGCCCCTTCACCGGGAATGTCATTCAATCATCTCCAGACACTTCCCTGCATCTTAAATCTGGTATCGACGCCGGACGGTCCGCGACTGTCGCGGACTCCGGTTCCAGAACTGGTGACGCTGCGCGATGGACCCAATCAGGCCGACAAACTTTCCACTTTCAGATCCGAGCTGATTGAACTCATTGCGGAATGGGAACCGAATGCGGCGGAAACGGTCGAGTTCCAGATTCGTGGTGCGAAAATTCAGTACGACGCCGGGAAGCAGGAAATTGTCGTGAATGGCCACCGCGCAGCAGCGCCGCTTGTCGGGGGCAAACAACGCGTGCAGATCTTCACCGATCGGACCGCACTGGAAGTTTTCGCCAGTAACGGTGCCACCTACGTGCCGGTACCGTTTATCGCCAAGCAGGACGACCAGTCGGTATCGGTCCAGTCGAACGGCCAGCCAGCAAAGCTCAAGTCGCAGGAAGTCTATCGATTGAAATCCGCCTGGAGCGGAAAGTAGTGCAAGGGTGAGGTCGGGGCCCAATCCGCGCCGAAACCGGTCCGGACCAGTCCAGACCAGTCCGGTGGCCACCGGGCCTTTGCCCCAGTTCCCCGATCGAGCTATCCCCCTGGACCTGCATCGTCCCCCCGGGTCGACCTTCCGCTCGCCGAAACGGCCGTGGACACGGCCGACAGGAAAGGATGCAGGCAATGACCAGGGGGTTGTGCAAGGCCCGAAATCCGCTGGGAAGGCACCGTTGCTTTTGTGGTGGACGGGAAAAGTTCTTTTTGCGGAAGATCCTTGGGATACGGAAATCCAATGACCAGTTTACTCGACCTGCCGGCCGTGAGCGGATGCTACCTCTTTCCTCAAAGTCGCACGGTCCGCAAAGCGTGGATGGTTCCCGTCGATGGAGCGGAACTCGCCTGTGTTCACCATGTCATCGACCCGGCGCGACTGACGCTGATTCATTTCCATGGCAATGGAGAAGCCGTGGCCGACTATGTCCCCTGGATGGCGGAAGAACTCGCAGCACAGGGACTGAACTCGCTGTTTGTTGAGTACCGCGGCTACGGAGCCTCCACCGGTGAAGCACAGCTTGTCGCCATGCTCGGTGACGGCGAAGCGGTGATGAAAGCGGCGGGACTGACTCCTGAACGAGTCATCGCCTTCGGGCGGTCAATCGGCTCGCTGTACGCGATCGAACTTGTCCATCGGCAACCGACCACGGCGGGGTTGATCCTGGAAAGCGGAATTGCCGAACCGGCCGAACGGTTTCTCAAATACGCCGACCTCAGGGGGACGGAGTTGACGCCTCAGGATGTGATGGACGAAGCCCGACGCCGCTTTCATCACCGACAAAAGCTGTCAGGGTATCGAGGCCCGGCGTTGCTTTTGCACACCGTCAACGACGGAATGGTCGAAATTTCCCATGCGGAACGCAACCTGGAATGGCTGGCAGGCGATCAGAAAAAGCTGATTCGATTTTCCGCAGGGGACCATAACCGGATCATGGAATGCAACGCACAAGCTTACTTTGATGAAATCGGTGAGTTTGTGAAATTGCTGGAAATCGGATAACAGTGATGGACCACGAGACACAGTGACTTGATCCTGCGGCGTGATGCAGAGTCTTGATTCACCGTCGTTCGAGTCCCCCTCGGGCTCAGTAAGTTGGGTGTCAGAAGGACCGGAAAATGTCACGATTCTGTTGCCTGTCGCCATGGATGTTGTGCCTTGGAGTTTTCATCAACGTCGCCGGGGGTGAGGATCGCGTTGCTCTGCCGGGAGCCGGGCTGACGATCCCTGCTTTCAGCCTGACCGATCTCAGCGGAAATGCCGTCAAAGTCTCTCCGCGAGAGAAGGCCCGGCTGACGGTCGTCTGTTTCCTCGGAACGGAATGCCCGCTCGCACGACTCTACGCACCACGTCTCAGTCAGTTGGAGAAAGAGTTCTCGGCGCAGAAAGAGGCCGATCGGCCGCTGGTCCGCTTCATCGGGGTCAACAGCAATTCGCAGGACTCTCAGGAAGAAGTCTCCGCCTTCGCGAAGGAATACGGAGTCACCTTTCCGCTGTTCAAAGATCCGCTCAATCAAGTGGCCGATCTGTTCGGTGCAAAGCACATGGCGGAAGTGTTCGTCCTCGACGAGGATTTCGCTGTTCGCTATCGGGGGCGGATCGACGATCAGTACCAGCCGGGCGTTTCCCGTGGGCAACCGACACGGCAGGATCTGCGTGTCGCCATTGAAGAACTACGGGACCGAAAACCCGTAAGTGTCCCCCAAACCGAAACGACGGGCTGCCTGATTGGGCGCGTGAAGATTCCGAAGTCCCCTTCGCCAGACCAACCCGTGGTGACTTACTGCCGGGAAATTACCCGCATCCTCAACCAGCATTGCGTCGAATGCCACAGGCCCGGCGAGATTGCCCCGTTCTCGCTGACCGACTTTGAAGAGGTCAAAGGGTGGGGCGAGACAATTCTCGAGACGATCGCTGCCGGCAGGATGCCGCCGTGGAATGCCAATCCGGAATACGGGCACTTCCGCAATTCACGCTTGATGCCGGAATCAGATCAGAAACGGATTCGGGAGTGGGTGGAAGCCGGAATGCCTTACGGCGATGAGTCACAGCTTCCCCCGCCTGCGGAATTTCGTGACGGATGGCAACTGTCGCGGGAACCGGACCTCGTGCTGAAAATGCGGGACAAGCCATTTAAGGTCCCGGCCATTGGAACGGTCGAGTATCAATACTTCGTAGTCGATCCGCATTTTGAAGAGGACCGCTGGGTCTCGGGGGCGCAGGTCATTCCCGGCAACCGACCGACAGTCCATCACTGTATTGTCTTCGTGCGACCACCCGATGGGATCGACGTACGAGGCGTGGGATACGTAACCGGGTACGTCCCGGGGCAGCGCAGCTTTACCATGGCACCGGGATACGCCCGCCGTGTTCCCGCCGGGTCCAAACTTGTCTTCCAGATGCATTACACCCCCAACGGAGCTCCGCAGGAAGACCTGACTCAGATCGGATTGACATTCATTCCCGAGTCGGAAGTGACCCACGAGGTTTTCACCTTGCTGGGGATCGATCAGGAGTTCGAGATTCCGCCTCATGCGGCCGACTTTGCAGTTCATTCCAGCGTTAGCTGGTTCCCTAAACGGGCTGAGCTGCTCGCGATCGTCCCGCACATGCACGTCCGGGGAAAAGCAATTCAGGTGGCAGGTCGACGCGGGGACTCCGTCCAGACCCTGCTGGATGTCCCGCGCTACGACTTCAACTGGCAGCATGTCTATGAACTGACCACGCCCCTGAAGCTGGATCAACTCGACGAATTGATGTTTACGGCCCACTTCGACAATTCAGCGGGGAACCCCGCGAATCCGGATCCCTCACAGACCGTAACGTGGGGAGACCAAACGTGGGAAGAAATGGCAGTGACCTTCTTCGAAGTCTCTGAGCCACGGGATTCTCAACAGGAGAGCGAGCCTCAGGCGAGCAAGCGGAAGCTGATCGTCAAATCTGCATCGGAGAAAGTCAACACGCAATCGGTGGAACAATTTGTGACCGATTTCTTCAAGCGGTTCGACAAAAATCAGGACGGTGTCGTTGAGAAACACGAAACTCCGCTCGGCTTCCGCAGGTACGCGTTCTACCAGTATGACAGCGACGCCGACGGAAAACTGAGTCGTGAAGAGATTCGGTCAGCAGCAGAACGGGGCCGGCCTCAACGATAGAGCACACGGAACGAGGGTCTGGATTGTCAATTTCGCATAGCTTCGGACGCTCGACCGCCTGGATCGTCGATCGCCCCATCTGGGCCGTACTGATCCTGGTCCTGATCACTTCCGTCGCCACGGTGGGCTACATCGACCCTGACCTTGTCAGGAATCTATTCCTGCCGAAGCCCGTCGTAAACGAAGCGCCAGCCGCCGCCCCGGCGGCACCGACCGAGCAACCGGTTGTGAAACCCCGTCCGCAGGTCGAAGCACTGGATCTCACCCGATCCGATGCGATCCTGGTCATTGAGTCTGATTCGATCTTCACACCCGCGGGCGCTCAGGCCCTGCGTCACATGGTCCAGTCACTCGAGTCACTTCCGTACGTCTGGAAGGTGCTGTGGATGGACCGGGTTCCGGTGCTCAATATCTTCGGTCTGCGCGAACCCCTTTTTCCCCACTCACAGGCCTCACCCGCCCGGTTTGCCGCTGCCCGTGAGCACGCTTTGGCGAATCCCCTGGTGAAAGGGCAGTTGCTGTCGCCAGACGGTCGAACATTGATTGTGCTCGTCAATTTTGACTGGCTTTACATCACGAGCGACGATGACTGCACGGTCAACCTCAGGCGGGCCGCCGAACAGGCGTTGGCGGAATTTCCGGAAGTCAAATTCACAGTGGCGGTGACGGGACAGGTACCACTCCGGCTGACGATGGAGCAGACCCATGAAAAGAATAACATCAAGTTTCGCGTGATTGGCTACGGCGTGGTTCTGGTCATGGCGGCGATCCTCTTCCGCGGAATTGTCTCGGTCGTCATTGTGTCGCTGGGCCCCGTCCTGGGGATCTACTGGACCGTCGGGTTTCTCAATTTCTTCAACGTGCAGGACAATCCCTTCAACGACGTTGTATTGCCAGTGATGCTCAGCCTGATCGGCCTGGCAGACGGCGTGCATCTGATGGTGCAGATTCGGCGATTCCATGCGGCGGGAATGAGTGAACGAGTCGCGGCAAAAGCGGGTCTGCAGGAAGTCGGGCTGGCCTGCTTTCTGACTGCCATCACCACCAGCATCGGCTTCTGGTCCCTCTCGCTGGCTCAACACGTGGTCGTTCGGGAATTCGGCTGGAGCTGCGTCCTCGGGGTGGTCCTGACGGTCATCGCGATTCTGCTTGTCATTCCCCTGGCCTACTTCTCAAGGACAGCTCAGTTTTTCCGCCGCGTGTTCGGCCACCGGATCATGGGAATCCGTCTGGAACCTGTGGAGCACAACGAAGGCTTCGTCGAAAAGCACCTGCATCGGGTGACCGGAATCGTCGACTGGGTGCTGAAGCGGCCGAAGCCGATTGCGTGGATGGGCATCGCCGTGACACTCATCTGTGCTGCAATTGCTTCTCAGTTGCGGCCCGACGAGCGGCGGTCAAGCTTCCTTCCGGAACGAGCCGAAGCGACGAAGGCCCTGCATCAGATGGATCGTGCCTTGGGAGGACTGGAATTTTCCGAAGTGAGGATTCGCTGGTCGGCAAACATTCCCTCGGATTCGCCTGAGGTCCTGAAGGTGATCGTCGCAGTCGACGACCTGCTCAAATCCGAGCCATTGATCGGCACGCCGATTTCGATTCGCAGCCTGCTCGATGCACTGCCCGGCGACAGCCCCACGGAAGAACGTGCCTCAATGATCGAGCTGCTGCCTGCACCGCTCAAGCGGGCGTTTTACAAGCCGGAAGACCTGTCCGCGACGGTCACCTTTCGAGTTCAGGACATTGGAATCGCTCAGTACAGCACGGTTTTCGAGCGAATCGAGAGTCGCCTCGCGCAGATCATGAGCGAACATCCTGATTTCCACCTGCATCTGGCCGGGCCAGCAATTCACCGCTGGCGTGATCTTTACCGTATTGCACTGGATCTGGGCTCCAGCCTGGGCAGCGAAACCTTCATTATCATCTGCGTGCTGGGACTGGTCTTCAGGTCCGTCCGCATCGGACTGATTGCCATGATTCCCAACATCTTTCCGCTCGTGATCTGCGCCACGTGGATGGTCTTTACAGGCCAGCCACTGGAAATCGTCACCGTCTGCTGCTTTACCATTTGTCTGGGAATCGCCGTCGATGACACGATTCATTTTCTGACACGGTTCCAGGAAGAACTGCCCCGGTCGAGTTCCCGCAATCAGGCGATCAGGGCATCTTTCGAAGCGGTAGGGACTTCGATGCTGATGACGACCATGGTGCTGGTCGCCGGTTTTGCCACGGTCACATTCAGCGACATGCGAGATCAGCGGATCTTCGCCAGCATGGGGGTGATGACCATGCTGACGGCGATGATCGGCGATCTGATCGTGCTGCCGGCAATCCTCTCGCTTTACGCGGAACCCGCGAAGGGTGAGATCGCGCAGTCAGACAAGACGTGATTGACACCCGATTCGAAAGCGGAACCGAGGTGGCGGAAACCAGGATCTGAAGAGACGTCTTGATGGAGGTCGTACGAAACATTCGTGGATTCGCTGAAATAGAGCCCCCGTACCTGATTCGCTGCACTACTGATTTGCGGGCCGAAAAAACACAGAACCGGTCGCGGGCTGGAACTTGATCGACGCATTTGTGAATCGCGAGAGATGCCGTTAAGTTGCCGTGTGCCCTTCTTCGAGGAACAAGCGCCTGGCGAGGGTCGAAATGCCCGTAGCGTGGCCAGGCTTCCTCGTAAGTTTTCGAGCTATTTCGAGTCCGTGACGGGATACACAGTCAGAACTTCCGCATTCAAAATGCGTCAGTCTCTGCGTGGATAAAGTGAAGCGGAACTCAGTAAAGGAAATCGTTGTCTCATGTCGCGTGAGCCGTTGTTCAAAATCAGTGATGCAGGACTCTTTTGCCCACGTGGGGCGTTCTACATCGATCCGTGGGCCCCTGTCGCGACTGCGGTCATCACTCACGCGCATGCCGATCACGCTGTCCGAGGATCGAAGCGCTATGTCACGGCGGAATCGGGCCGACTGATCCTCTGGTCTCGCATGGGACAGCATGCCCGCATTGAAGGATTGGCGTTCGGCGAATCAATCGATCTCAACGGAGTGAAAGTTTCGCTTCATCCCGCCGGACACATCCTCGGTTCGGCTCAAGTCCGGGCCGAGTACAAAGGCGAAGTCTGGGTGATCTCTGGTGACTACAAGGTGGCACCGGATGCGACGTGTGCTGCATTTGAACCGATCCGCTGCCATACGTTCGTCACTGAGTCGACCTTCGCCCGCCCCATCTTTCAATGGGAACCCCAAGAGGCGACGTTCGACAAGATTCATGCGTGGTGGAAAGCGAATCAGGAGCAGGGCGTCGCCAGTTTTCTCTTCGGCTACGCCTTGGGCAAATCGCAACGGCTGCTGGCCGGACTCGACTTGTCGATTGGTCCCGTCTTCGCACATCGGGACATCGAATCCGTGAACGTCCTTTACCGACAAAGCGGAATCCCCCTTCCCGCCGTGAGAACCCCCAATGCAGGCATGACGCTTGATGAATGGAATCGATCGTTGATTCTGCAGCCACCGGCCGCTCGCTGGACACAGGGATTTCCGCATCTCGGGAATTTCAACACGGGGTTCGCATCGGGCTGGATGACACTGCCCGATGGTCACCGTGTCCGACGCGTTCATCAAGGGTTTCCTCTGTCCGACCATGCGGACCATGCCGAACTGCTTTCGGCGATTGCGGCGACGGGTGCCGAGCGGGTCATGGTGACCCATGGCTACATTGATGAGTTCGTCACGGAACTCAAATCCCGGGGCTACGAAGCCTTGCCAATGCGGACCCCGCGCTGTCGGAAACCGCCCAGAATTCCGGGTGACCAAGCCGCAGAGGGGGGTCGCACAGACCGACCCGTTTCCACGGAAGTCCTCGAGGTCTAAATCACCGATGGCAAACCCGCTCGGTCCAGCAGACAGCGAACCCCGGTTTCTGGGTCCATGCTGGCCGGGCAGTATCTGGTGCAAGCGATTTCCCTGATTCGAATTCCGTTTCAAGGGAGTCCTTTCCCGACGCGAGCTGCCGTACGACTCAATTTCGGTGTCAGCCGCTTGATCACTCAGCCGCAGCACTTACCAGACCATCGGTGGGCAGTGTCCCCTCGTTCCAGGTCCTTCCAGAAGAAGGACGGAAAGCACAGCCCGCACGGACACCGTGAAGAGGGACTCCAGCATCGTCGAGTGCGCTCCCGTCGGCTTCAGATGCCTGGCGATCTGGTGAACGGATGCTAAGAGGTCACGGTCATTCTCTGACTCAATTTCACAAAACGGGCCTGAAGTCCTGCCACGAGAATTCCGAATAGAGCGATCGTGTCAGCAAATGGTCGTAGAAGCACAAAAAACCAAGGTGGTTTTTCATATTCGACAGACCGTCTGACGGGGAAAACCGATCATCCCCGCAGAAAGAAAATTCGATCCGCTTCCCCGCTTGACAACGTAAGACAACTCGACTAATGGTTCTATCGAATTGGCTTTACGTACGAAGAAGTTGGATTGCAAGGCCGAAGCAATCGATCGTTATTGAGGAAGCGCAAGCGATGGGTTGGCAACAATGGCCTTGCAGTTTTTGAATATATGCACTGTTTACTTGTATCAATTGATGCGTTCCGAAAGTCCGAGTATTTGAGGTTTGCTCCGATGACGAGAGTCTTGCTCGAAGAAGAACACGTACTGGCCTCTTGGCTCCCGAAGTCACCTGGAGGAATCTTCTCAGGTGCTTTCACAGATGTAGTTGTTGCACCACGCATGGCTGATGATGACGATGTCGCCCCCGGCGATGACGAAGATGGCTTCGGCGATGACGATGATTTTGAAGATGATGACGAACTCGAAGATCTCGACGACGAAGAGGATCTCGAGGACGACTTCGACGATTTCGATGACGATGAGTTCGACGACGAAGAAGATGATTTTGATGACGACGACGATGATGATGACGATGACGACGATGATGATGACGACGATGACGATGATTACTAATCGTCACTTCGCAGTCTAATGCGTTGTTGTGTTGAATAGATCGCAGCACCGGCCGGCTCACATGCCGACCGGTGTTTCGCGTTTTGATACGCCCCAGTTATTTCTCTCAGTTACCATACAGGAGTCGCCGGAATGCCGTGCTTGTGGGATCAGATCAATGAAGCTACGACCTACCTACGGAAGATCTGGCAGGGGACCCCGAAAGTCGGCTTGATCCTCGGTACAGGACTGGGAGGACTCGCCGAACAGATCGAACAACAGGCCAGCATTCCTTACTCCGAAATTCCGCACTTTCCTGTATCGACGGCGCCGACCCATGCGGGGCGGCTGGTCTGTGGTCTTCTTCGTGGCAAGTCGGTCATCGCGATGGAGGGACGGTTCCATTACTACGAAGGCTATAGTCTTGAACAGGTCACGTTCCCGGTACGCGTCATGCGCGCTCTGGGAGCAGAAGTACTGCTGGTAACCAACGCTGCGGGGGGGATCAATCCGCAGCTGGATCTGGCAGATCTTGTCATTCTCGAAGATCACATCAACCTGATGCCCGACAATCCGCTACGCGGCGTAAATGACGACCGTCTGGGCCCCCGCTGGCCTGACCTGTGCGAGCCCTATACTCGATCGCTGATCCAGATCGCTCGCGCATCGGCACTGGAAGAAGGCATTCACCTGCATAAAGGTGTGTTCGTTGCCGTACCAGGTCCCAACCTCGAGACGCGTGCTGAATACCGTATGCTGAAGGCAATGGGAGCCGACGTCGTTGGTATGTCGACTGTCCCCGAGGTACTGGTCGCCGTTCACGGCGGGATGAAAGTACTCGGCTTTTCGGTCGTCACAGATCTCTGTCTGCCCGACCATCTGGAACCGGCAGACGTGCCGAAGATTCTGGCCAATGCGGCGATCGGCGGAGAAAAACTCGCTAGACTCATTCCCCGTGTGATCGAACACATTTCGTAACCATTTCGCAGGGGCTTGCCTTCGTTTTCTGGATGACGGGGACAATGTCAGGACAATTGATTCCCGCTCCGTGTTCCACGCAAGCCCTTCAGTCTTTTCATGCAGTGGCCAGCAGTCCAGGGCTGGCAGTTAGTGTGCCTTATTAGGAATGTCTCATGTCGGAAAGCAAAGCCCCTTCCTCCTCCAGTGACCCTGCCGAAAAAACGACGTACCGCCCCACGCCAGAAACGGCAAGCGTCGTAATTTTTGGTGCATCTGGCGATCTGACGGCCCGGAAGCTGCTTCCTGCTCTCTTCGACTTATGGCACGATGGATTCCTTTGCGATCGTTCGCCGATCATCGGCGTTGCGCGGCGGGAAAAGACGGACGAAGTTTTCCGAAACGAAATCTTCGAAGCGATGGGAGGACAGTTTCGCGGAGGTGAGATTACCCCCGAACAATGGGCACGCTTCTCAAATCGACTCTTCTATCGGCAACTGGATATTTCCGTCTCCGACGGCTACGCCCAGTTCAAGCAGCAACTGGAGGAAATCGAGCAACAACAGGGGACCGGCAGTAATCGCATCGTCTACATGGCAACATCGCCGGACCTCTTCCTGCCCGCGGTCGAGCACCTGGGTGCTGCAGAGATGATCCCCGGACGGGATGACGAGAATTGGCTGCGAGTGGTCTTTGAAAAGCCATTCGGTCACGACCTGGCTTCGTCACAAGAACTGAGCGGTAATCTTCGCCGGCTGCTTCGCGAACAGCAGATCTTTCGTATCGATCACTATCTGGGTAAGGAGACCGTTCAGAACATCTTGCTGTTCCGCTTCGGCAACTCGATCTTTGAACCGCTCCTGAACCGAAACCATGTTGATCATATTCAGATCACGGTCGCGGAATCACAAGGGCTCGAACGAGGTCGCGGTGGTTACTATGACAACTCGGGCGCGCTCAGAGACGTCTTACAGAATCACGTCCTGCAATTACTTTGCTTGATTG
This sequence comes from Schlesneria sphaerica, assembly GCF_044336245.1. Classification (NCBI taxonomy): domain Bacteria; kingdom Pseudomonadati; phylum Planctomycetota; class Planctomycetia; order Planctomycetales; family Planctomycetaceae; genus Schlesneria; species Schlesneria sphaerica. The sequence goes on from NZ_CP172346.1 coordinate 1,384,907, forward strand.
CGATGGAGCCACCTGCCTTATTTAATTCGGATGACCTTCACGAAGAAAAGCTCAAAGTCATTAAGGCCCTGAGCCCGGGAAATCCTGGCGATATTTCGAACTGGGTCGTCTCGGGCCAGTACTCCGCCGGAACTGTCGATGGAAAATCGGCCATCAGCTACTTGAGCGAAGAGCGGATCCCGCAGGATTCCCGCACCGAGACTTATGTCGCGATGAAGGTGCAAGTGGACAATTGGCGCTGGGCCGGCGTTCCCTTTTATCTCAGAACCGGTAAGCGACTTCCTGCACGCGTGTCCGAAATCGCCATCCAGTTCAAACACCCACCGCTGAATCTGTTTAATACGGTGGAGTGTGACGGCGACATGTGCGCATTGGTCGGTGCCAAACCGAACAAGCTGGTGTTCCGGATCCAGCCGAGTGAATCGATCAAACTGTCGTTCTCGACAAAGCGCCCGGGCATGCAGTATCAGATTCATCCCGTCACGATGGACTTCGACTACAAGACATTTACCCAGCCATTGCCTGAAGCGTACGAGCGACTGTTGCTGGATGTCCTTCGTGGTGATTCCACGCTGTTCATGCGCAGCGATGAACTGGAAGCCGCCTGGAAGTTCGTCACACCGATCCTGGATTACTGGAACCAGCACAAGATTGTGCCCGAGCCCTATCGCAGCGGGACCTGGGGCCCACGTGCCGCTGATCAACTGCTGCAGAGTGAGGGCCACAACTGGCGCTCCCCGACCAAGTAACTCGCTACGGCAGAATCGGCCATTAGATTTCCGAAAGAGAAGGCGACCTCTTGACTGGGTGTCAAGAGGGATAAACCTGAAGGCTGGCGACATCTCAAGATGTCGCCAGCTTGCTTTTTCTCAAGCTTGTATGGGTGATGTGCATCTTACGCTGCAACGGGGTTGATCGTTACCCACCCATCGGGAAAGGGATCACCCGCGCCTCGACGGGCTGTGACTTCCGATTTGGGTGAATCACGTTCGGCACGAAGGATCATCGCCGATTGCGCATCCCATCATGCCCGCAGGTGCTCACGCGGAACGACTACGGTAATCTACGACCCGTCCGTCTGAACTGCCTGGCAGCAACCGGAAACGGGCGGAAGGAGTCACGTCCTCTTCGCGATTTTTTGCTCGATCTGATCGACGTTGTTGCGGCGATGTTCGCGATCAATGGTGATCGGCTTTGGGATTTTGGTCCCTCGGTCACGAACTCGGATTTTTGCACCCCGGAATACGAAAGAAACCGGACGTGAGAGTCACGTCCGGTTTCTGATTTTTACACGGGAGTCATCGGAAGGGGTTACCGAAGAGCCGCCGCGTTTACGAATTCAGATGCAATCTGAATCAGGGAGAAGTAGGCGTTGGGCAGCAGTCATCCAGTCCGTTGACCTTCGAGAGCGTGATCGCGCTCAAGACCACTGCAGCAATCACACCAGCGGTCAGCAGAGCGATCGTGGGATCGATGCTGCGGAAACCGCACCACCCACCCGGAGGGCATTCATCGCAATTGGCATACTGACCGCGGGCACCATTGTGTCCCAGAACGATCAACGCATTCTTGCGGGCGGAAGGGGGAGCCGATTCTTCATTCCAGACGCGGAACAGCCCTTCCGTCGTCCCCGAACTCACCTGGTAGGCACCTGGCTTCAGATTGTTGACGGAGAACATCCCTTCAGCGTCCGTTCGGGTCCGAACGATTTCGGCCTTCCCCTGGCGTACGACAACTTCGGCATTTTTGACCACAGCACCCGTGTGATCCACAATTCGACCGGCGAATTCGCCCGTCGACAGTTTCGCAACGTCGGCAGCGACGGAAGCGTGAACCGTGCGGCTCACCTTCGAGGTCGCTTCGGCCGCTTGAATGGTCGACATCGGGACGACCATCCCCATCGCGGCGAGAGTGACGGAGATACCTCGAACCAGCTTTAAGATCGGCATAACCCCTCCTTGTTTGTCCAGCGTAATTAAGATGACCCGCGTTCGTGTAGTTAACGATTGAACCGACCCACCCGGCGGGCGATCCTCGATTCACACTGTGTAGCAAGAGTTCTCTACAGCTCGTGCGGGGGAGTGAATCCCAGCGACGTTGTTATCGTCCGTCAGAGTCTGTCGAAAACAAGCTCTTCGGAGTTGCAGGAAAGATCATGTGTATCTTGCCTAAAGTGACATCCAGTCGGTTGGCGGCAGATGCTTGAGCCAAAACGGGCGGATTCTGCAAGGTCGTCCCTTTTTTTGCTCCTCCCTTCCCGACGGGGTCGCCGCTGTGATCTGCTTCCCGTTTTTGCTAGAAGCTTTTTTCTTGATACGAGGACGACAGGCTCGTCGCTGAGTTGACGCGATTCACCTGGAATACCTTGCCCGGCGCTGGCGAATGTCCGGCCCGGACGACAGATCAAAAACATAGCCCGGAGCGAGGACGATCGTGTTGACCCAGAACGCCGCTTACCGCCGCTGGACCTTTCCCGGATTCGACCGGCAACTGGGGGATCGTCCCCTCATCATGGGGATCCTCAATGCGACCCCGGACAGCTTTTCCGACGGGGGAAGGTTTCTGCCGGTCGAAGCCGCCGTGGAACAGGCACAGCGGCTGGTTTCCGAAGGAGCCGACATCCTCGACATCGGCGGCGAGTCAACTCGTCCAAATGCGGACCCGGTTCCGCTGGAAGAGGAATTACGGCGTGTCGTTCCCGTCATCGAGCGACTGCGAGGCGCGATTGAAATTCCGATTTCCATCGATACCTATAAGGCCGAGGTGGCGCGACAGGCACTGTTGGCGGGGGCGTCGATCGTCAACGACATTTCCGGGCTCCGTTTTGATGCTCAGATGCTCGACGTCTGTCTCAGGCATCCCTGCGGCGTCATCTGCATGCACATTCAAGGGACGCCCAGGACGATGCAGATTTCGCCCCGGTACGAGAACGTCGTCGAAGATCTTTGCAAAGATTTTGCTCAGCGGCTTGAGGAACTCGAACGAGCAGGACTCCCACGGGAGCGGATTGTGATTGATCCCGGAGTCGGCTTTGGTAAGACTGCCCAGCACAATCTCGAGATTCTTTCGAACATCGGCCGCTTCCGGCAGCTTGGTCGCCCCGTCCTGATTGGGCACTCCCGCAAGGGATTCCTGCAGAAGATCCTGCAACAGAAAATCGACGAGCGATTGTTCGGAACGATCGGGGTCTCGATCGGTCTCGCACAACAGCACGTCGATCTCCTGCGGGTCCATGATGTGGCTGCGAACCACGACGCCATCATGGCCTGGCGTGCGACGCAGCCACAGGGGACCTTGCCCACTAACTGACGATGATGGTGCTGTTAACCGTGTTGCTCAGGGCATTGCCATCAGACACCTGGAACGTTACCGTTCGATTGAACAGCGACGGCGTCAAACTGAGGTTGCGGTAGGTCACCAGTCGCAGAGCAGACTGGAAGTTCGCGACGGTGGCTCCTCCTGGTCCGGCACTGAGGGTCATGACACCGGTCACCGGGTTATAGTTCCCCGTGATATTCCCCGTTGAGGCATTTCCGACAAACTCCAGGAAGTCCTGTCCAGCGAAGAAGATGTTCGACAACTTCACGGTGGCGGACATCAGATTCACATTGTTCGCATCAGAGACCGTGATGCCGGTGTTGATCGGAGTGGGTCCCTGCCCCGCGGTGTAGTTGATGACACTCGATCCTGCGATCACAGGTGGCGAGTTGAAGAAGACCGTACTCGAGACCGAGTTGCTGTAAGCAATTCCGTCAAACACCTGGTACACAATCGTGCGTGGCGACGTCACCGGAGTCGCACTGGCGTTCCAGTAGGCCACACTGCGAAGTGCTGCCTGGAACTGAGCGAGTGTCGCGGATCCGTTCTGAGAAACCAGTGTCAGCACGCCGGTCGTCGCATTGAAGCTACCCGTGATGTTTCCGGTCGCATTCGATGGGACGAATCCAAGTGCATCCTGGCCCGCGATATAGTTGTTACCGATTCGAACCGTCGCCGAGACCAGCGTCGTGCTGTCGATATCGGTAATCGTGATCGCCGTGTTCACCGCCGTCGCCGACTGCAGCGGCGCGTAGCTCAGCACACTCGAAACCGTCAGGATCGGAGGATTGTTGATGGGGGTGTCGTAGATGTCCTGAGCAGTCAGGTCGGCGAACTCGGCCGGCTGGCCCCACAGCCAGTTCTTTGATGCACCACCCGAGATGACATCGGGTGCGGCGTCATTCAGCACCGTGGCGTCGGCAACCAGACGGATGCTGCCGTTCTGCCCCACTCCGCTCCGGAGTTTGCTGACACGCTGCTCGAACGTGTCTGCGGATTGCCATTCGGCAATAATCGTCGAGAGTGCCGCCAGGTCGTGATCGTAAACTGTGAAGCTGCCGATGACGATATCGTCGGCCGAATAGCCCGTAACGGTATCAGCCCCGGCCCCACCGATCAGCAGACTGCGGCCAGGTCCGGCGACGATCGTGTCTGCGGATTCACCACCCAGCAGGACATTGCCGCGAGAATTTCCCGTCAAGTGGTTGGTCGCATGACCACCACGGACGTTCATCACGTTCGTCACATTTCCGATATTGGTTGCGACGCCATTGGACAGATTGACGGTCACCTGAGTCAGGTAAGACCCGTAATCCAGCCAGTTAAAGCCCCCGAAATTTCCGTCGATCGTACCGGTGATGAGGCTGTTCTGGTCCATCATCCGGAAGATGTCGACCCCTGTCCCCCCCTTCAGATTTTCGATCCCGGTGAAGTTGAAGTTGCCATTCACGTTCCCGGTATTGCGATCCATGATGGTCCAGACGTTCGTCGTGGTTGTCGAGTTGGCCCCCGTCAGCATGTCATTGTCCGAGGTGCCGATCAGGTTCGAAATGTAGGCGTAACCTCCTCCGATCGCACTGGCAGGACTGGTGTAGACGTTCACGTTCGTATTCAACGTCGACTGCAGGCCAACGACGATTCCGTTGTTACGGCTGGAGTAGTCCAGGGTGTTCGTTCCCAGTCCGGCATTAACCACACCCGAGACGAAGCCCACGGGCAGGAAGCGGTAAGTGTCGTTCGCAATTCCACCAGAAAGATTTTCGATGGAACTGAAGAAGAACGTGCCGTTGAGATTACCCGTATTGCCACTGGTGATCGACCAGTCGGTGGCGAGGTTGGTGCCGATCAACGTGTCAAAGGCACTGGGGGTCGCACCGCTGCTGCCGACAAGATTCTGGATCAGCAGGAACCCACCACCTACCGCCGTGGCGGAATTGGTCTGCAGATTCACCACGATGCTCTCGGTGCGGCCCGAGTAATCCAGCGTATTCAGGCCCAGGCCTCCGTTGATGCTGCCACTCACGAAGCCTGCTGCGGAGAACTTGAAGGTGTCGCTGACCGTTCCCCCAATCAGGTTTTCGTACCCGGTGAAGTTCGTCGTCGTAAAGACACTTTCAACCTTGCCGGAATTCTGACCTTCGATCTTCCAGACGTTCGTGTTATTGATCCCGGTCAAATTGTCCGAGCCCGAAGTTCCGATGAGGGAATTGATCTGGCTGAATGTTCCACCGATCGCGGTTGAGGTGTTCGCCTGCAGATTGGTCACAACGCCGATGCTGCGAGCGGAATAGTCAATCGTGTTGGCCCCGCCACCACCGATCACGTTGCGGGAAACAAACCCTGTCGGACTGAAACTGAATGTATCCACATCACTTCCCCCCTTCAGGGTTTCAAACCCCGAGAAGAAGTTCTGAAGATTGATATTTCCGGCGTTGCCGCTGGTGATCTGCCAGGCGTTCGCGGTATTCGAACCGGTCAGCGAGTCAGTGTTGTCGGAACTTCCCAGGAAGTTGGTCATGTTCGAGAACTGACCACCAATCGCGGTCCCCTTGCCCGTTCCGATGTCGACGAGGACTCCCGCCGTCCGGCTTGAGTAGTCGAGGGTGTTAATTCCCCCTCCCCCTTCAACATTGCCGCTGACGAAACCGGCTGGCCCGAAACGGAAATTGTCGATCTGGCCGCTTCCCACCAGATTCTCGACGTTGCTGAATGCTTTCCCATTCAAGGTGCCCGAGTTGGGACCGGTGACCTGCCAGTTATTGGCGGTGATGGGAGAAATCAGCGTGTCGTTTCCGGTTCCTCCGTCCACCGTCAGAGTCGTGGACTCGAAAACGCTGTTGATGGTGATCTGATCATCGTTTCCATGACCCAAAACATTGATCGTGTTAATGGTTGTGGAGGAATCGTACGTCGTTTCGACGCCGTTCTGGATGACCTTCACTCCATTGGAGTCCTGGGTGACAGAGATGGTATCTGCCCCGGCAGTCCCATCGATCTTCAACGTGGTCCCCATCAGCACAGGAGAAAGTACGCGTCGTGCTTCCAGCAGTTCGATTCCTGTGTAGCCCAGGCGAGTACGTGGGCGGAATTGGCCTCGTTTGTGGTCCAGCCAGTTGCGGAACAGATCGAGCATGCCCATTTTCGTTTTCCTCTGATGTGGAGGCGGCGATGGCCAGCCACCACGCGCGGTTGCGGAAGCAAACTATTGACGCACAATCCCGAACGCTGGCAGATCCCATACCGGGAGCCATGCAGCGGAATTCAATTTCTACCTGGATCAGTTTGTCGAACGGGGGGAATGCCGCTCAGCAAGATTTGAGTCCCCGCTCATGCGAGCGGAAAAAATTGAGAAAAACTCAACTTTTTCACTCTCCGTAATCTGGTCAATATAGACCGCCTGCGTTGAGTTTGTTTCCTCAAACTCCGAGCGGGATCGGATTCCCGCGAAGATGTCAGGGGACCTTACGGCTGGAATGCCCTGTTACGTCTTTAGGTGACGAATCGGTTGTAGCTCTCAGCAACACCTTCAGCCTGTATGCATGTCTCCAGACAGGTTGCACAAACATGCGCATAAGATATTTGCGTATAGTCGTTTACGTTGTAAATCGACGAAGACGTGAACGGCCGCCTGTAGGGGTTTTAGGGTGGCGACATTTTTGACAAAAGTTTGACAATCACATGACGGTCGTCTGACACACAAATTCCGATCTTTTCATAAGATCCTTCGGCGCGCAAGCAGGACGTTCAGCGCGATTGGTGACCGAGGAATGGACTCGCTCGGCAATCAATGAAAACCTTTGATTTGGAAAATACATATGTCAATTGTGTCCCCCAATCGCGCGAAGTCGGATAAACACACCCCTTTCCGTGATGTGCCCCGTGAGCACGTTTCGGCCCCTGCGATCGCGAAAGAAACGCCAATCTGGGAACCCTGGTTGCCGGAACGGTTGTCCTGGAAACAGGTTGACTGGGTGATCGTCGGCTGGATGGTCGCCATGCATGCCGGTGCTCTGGCAGCCCCCTTCTTCTTCGAGTGGAAGGCTCTGGCCGTGTGCGTATTCCTGCACTGGTTCACCGCCAGCATTGGTATCTGCCTGGGTTACCACCGCTTCCTGTCGCATAAGTCATTCAAACTTGTCAGCCCCATCCGTTTCGTCACTCTGATGGCCGGTGCCCTTTCCGGAGAAGGCTCTCCACTGGCTTGGTCCGCAACACACCGCCTGCATCATCAGCGGTCTGATCAGCCCGGCGACCCACATTCACCTTTGATCAGCGCGATCTGGTCGCACCTGACCTGGATGTTCCTCCGTCGCACGAAAGAGGAACAACAGGCTCTCTATAAGAAGTACACCCCGGACCTGATGAGTGATCCGCTGCTCCAGTTCTTCGAAAAGACTTACTCGCTTTGGCTGATCGGTTCGGGTGTCGCTCTGTACGCGATCGGCGGACTTCCCATGTTGTTGTGGGGCCTTTGTGTGCGAATGGTGATGGTCTATCACGGAACGTGGTTCGTCAATTCGGCCACACACCTGTGGGGCTATCGCAACTACGACGTTCGCGATGAAAGCCGTAACCTCTGGTGGGTGGCGATCTGGGCGTACGGAGAAGGCTGGCACAACAATCACCACGCTCACCCCCATGTGGCTCCTGCCGGACACAAGTGGTGGGAACTCGACCCCACCTGGTGGGCCATCAAAACACTGCGATTCTTCGGCATGGCCTACGATGTCGATGACCGTATTCCGACGACCCGAGCTCCTGCGGCCGATGCCTGATCGTCCACGAGTGAATTGAACAATGAATCTGGTCCCCTGCGGAACTCCGCAGGGGATTTTTTTTGCGTCCCCCGTCCACCAAAAACACGGCATACGGGCATACGCCCCTCATCGGTCAGAGCGTCCCGGCAGAAGACTCCCCCAGGTTTCCCCTCCGGCCCGAAGCCCAGAATAGAGAATCCCTTCATGCGGTTCCCGCTGTCATCTACCGAACGGTGGAGTTATCACGCGCATCCATTAACGACCGGACGACGCTGAAACCGGGGTCGCGACGAATTTATCGGTCGTGACGCACGACGTCGCCTGATTTGCTTCCGCGAGGATCGTCTCACGAAGCTCGGCCACTAGAAAAAAAGAACCGGTGATGACGATCAGGTCGTCGGGGCCTGACAGACGTTTCGCGAGTGTCCATGCGGACAGAGGATCGGGTGCGAGATGAGCGGGCCGCGTTGACATGGTTTCGACCAGACCTGACAAATCTTCCACACTGACGCCACGAGGATTATCTCGATAGCGAGTCAGAATCAGGGTGTCGAACTGCGGAAGCAGTTGCTGCAAGATCCCGGCGACATCCTTATCTTTCGTTGCTGCAAATACGAGAATTCGCTTTGAGTGCGACTGTTCTTCCCGCATCGCAGCAACCAAGGCCCGGGCGGATTCCCAGTTGTGGGCCGCGTCGATGATCACGGTCGGGGATTGAGCGATCATTTCGACCCGCGCGGGCCAACTGACCCCCTGCAGTCCGGATTTCACCTCCGCATCAGGCAGGCTCCACCCCCGAGTGCGTAGCTCGTCGACGACGGCCAGTGCGAGCGTCGCGTTTGTCGCCTGATGTGGCCCCCGCAGCACAATCGGAACATCTTTCCACAAGGATGTCGGCGTGCGGACATCGATCTGCGAAATCCCCTGCGATGCGGTTCTTCGTTCAATCAACTCCAAGTCTCGCCCCAGCAGCGTCAGCGGAGCCTGCCTCTCGCAACTGGTCTGTTCGATCATTTCACGTGCTTCTCCAGGGCCCACTCCGGAGATGACCGGCACCCCGGTTTTGATGATCCCAGCCTTTTCGTAGGCGATCTGGTGCAGCGTGCTTCCCAGGACATGGGTGTGGTCGCGGCTGATGTTGGTAATAACCGTCACGAGCGGACGACAAAGATTGGTGGAATCCAGCCGGCCACCTAATCCCACCTCGAGCACCGCCAGATCGACTTTCCGGTCGACAAAATGTTGCCAGGCAAGAGCGGTCGCCAGTTCGAAATAGGTTGGCTGCATTCGACCGGGGAGATTGTCCATTTCGGCAATGGTAGGCAGCAGCCGATTCACCAGTTCGACGAGTTCCGACTGGCTGGGCTGTACCCCATCGACCGTGAAACGTTCTTCAAACGCCGTAATGTGAGGTGAGATATACAATCCGCAGCGGTAGCCGCAGGCTTTGAAGATCGACGACAGCATCGAACAGGTTGAACCCTTCCCTTTCGTCCCGGCGACGTGGACGACAGGAATTCGCTCGTGGGGGTTCCCCATCAGTTCGAGGAGCAATCGCATCCGATCGAGTTTGAAATCGCTCGTGGAATAGGCTTCGGCGTGGACTCGTTCGTAATTAATTCGGCCAAACAGGTACTCGATTGCCTGTTCGTAGGTCTGCAAAGACTCCGGCATGTGAGATTCCGGCTGAATCCTGAGATGTGATGACAACGTTACGCAGTGCACATTGTTGAGCGCGTCATCGCCTATTTGTCTCGCTTACGGCGAGGTCGGAAGAACCGCGTCGATTCTTTTACCACTCGGCGGCGCGACGCGATACGGACCAATAGCGTCAGCAGAAAATTCCGCCAGCCGGGAATAACGCACTGCCTGCGCCGCTCGGCCGCTCGCAGGGCTGACTTGACGACAGGCTCCACGGCCAGCGACGAATGCTTCTGCAGCCAGCCCGGTGCCCCTGCGACATCAAAAAAGCTGGTGCGCGTCACCCCCGGACAGACTGCCGTAACCGTAATTCCCCGATCTTTCAGCTCACAATGCAGAGCCTCGCTGAAGTGCAGCACGAACGCTTTACTGGCGGCGTAGACACCCATGTAGGCCACTGGCTGAAATGCCGACAGCGACGAAACATTCAGGATGACGCCGTGTCCTCGTTCCAGCATCTGGGGAAGGAGCCGATAGGTCAGTTCCATCAATGCCGAGATATTGAGTCGCACAAGCTGCAGCAACCGCTCAACGTCGGCCTGATCCACTTCTCCGACCACACCAAAGCCAGCGTTATTGACGAGCAATTCGACGATGACCCCTTTTGCAGCGATTTCCTTCAGAACTCGCTGCGGCTCAGCCGGATCGGAGAGGTCGGCAGAGATGATCTCACACCGCGTCCCATGCTTTGTATGGAGCTCTTGAGCCAGTTCCGCCATGAGCTCGGTGCGGCGTGCGACGAGAATCAGGTGCATGCCGCGTGCGGCAAGTTGGCGCGCGAACTCAGCACCCAAGCCCGCAGAGGCTCCAGTGACGAGTGCCCATCGATCCGCCATCTGCTTCCACACGCTACGATCCCCGCGTCTTGCGATGCCCGTGAGCAAATGAGAAGGTGAATTCCGCGATGATTCTGCCTTCGCGCCATGTTGCGGGCCTCCGGCCTGCAACGTTGGCTACACTACGACCCAACTGATGCTGATAAAAACGTCTGCAAGGATTCTGCTGTCCTGCCGAATTCTTCCGAGGGCCCTAAACCCAATCCGCGCAAGTCCGACGAACGACTCGGCGAAACCCCCTGAACTTCAGCACAGAATCAGAACCACATTGCGAACTGAAACCAGATCAGGATCTTCGACATGACACCGCGACCAGACTCAGAATGATATCACAACAGAGTCCATCGAAAAAGTGAGTTGGAATGCGAAACCAGCAGTTTGACCTGAACACATACCATTGTTTTCCGAAGGAAGAAGCATCGCGTGAAAATGCCACACATCGCGTGTGAGGGTTCGCTTCCCGACTCTTTAGGACTCTGCCAATTCTCCGCAACCGTGTGCATGAAGACTGCGGTGAGAGGTGCTATTGCACACTAGCCCGAAATTGCCACGATTCGCTTCAGACACGCAAGGAGATTTGCGATTGCGACTGATCGTGGCACAGCCGCATTGAAAGCGGGGAGCGAACATGGATGACGGACAAGGGAAACGAGCGGTCTTCCTCGACAGGGACGGGACGGTGAATGTTGAGGTTCACTATCTCTCGCAGCCAGAACAACTGGAACTGCTCCCGACGGTGAGTGAAACAATTGCCCGTCTGAACGCGCTGGGAATCGAAGTGGTCGTCGTGACGAATCAGGCAGGGGTTGCCCGGGGATACTTTCCGGAGCATCGACTTCATGCCATCCACGATCGCCTGCAGCAACTTCTGGCCGACGAGGGGGCACGCGTGACTGGCATCTATTACTGTCCGCACCATCCCTCGGCGGGGCTGGGCCGCTACAAGACGGTGTGCGAGTGCCGCAAACCACTGCCGGGGATGCTGCAGCAGGCGGCTCGTGAGCATGACATCGACTGTTCCCGCTCACTGATGATTGGCGACCGGGACAGCGACCTTCAGGCCGGCGCCGCCGCCGGGTGCACGACGGCACTTGTCAGAACCGGCTACGGTCAAGAAACGAGCGCAACACTCAAACTGGACCAGGTCCGGGGACTGGGTGTCTTCACGACAGTTGAAGATGCCGTCAAAGCCTGGCTGGCACTCGATCAGAACAAAGTCCTGCCCAGCGACTCGAGTCTGGCGGAGGAATAATGCAGGTCCACGCAGAACGTGGGGGAATCTGAATCTCCCGGGAGTGGCTCGGGTCACTTTCAGACCTCAATGCATACTCCTCAGAGGCATGTCGCACCTGCAAGACACTTGCATCGAATGGACGTGACCAAACAGGGATCACGATCCCACTCGGCACGGCTCGAAGCCATTGCGATGAAGCGGAAGTGAGACTGGGGTCACTGGCACGGCCCTGAATAGAAAGACGTCGGGCACAGCGTTGAACTGCCCCGACGTCCACTTTACTCAAGAATGTCGAGCGGCCCTGCGATGATCAGAACTCACCAACGACCTGATTGTCGCGACGATCACCGAGTCTCTGATAGGTCATGTAGTCAATATTCTCGCTGATGAAGCGGACAGTCCCATCTCCCAGCAGGAAATGAGCGCCCCCCACGTGCCGTGACTTGAAGCCCATTGACGTGTTCCATGCCATCGGACTATTGCAACCGGGCCCAGTGGGAGTGCATGTATCGAAGTTGATTGGCGCAGTCGTCGCGTAAAAGTTCGTGTTCGAGTTTGCCCACCCCAGTTGTGCGTGATCTGCACACTCAGCACGGATTTCTCCCATGAAGATTGTATTCGAGAGACCATCCGTGACGTCACGGAAACGAGCAGCGTAACCTCCGCGACTATAGATCCCAGAAATATTGGCTGGGTTTGAACTACTCGCCAGGCCGTCTCCTCCTGTGCCGAACACGTTACCCTGATATGACGTACATCCCATGTAGGATGAGTGGTGCTGGGCTCCATCGGACAAACCATAACTGGCTGTCGCCCAGTTAAACGACGTCCCTGATTCATACCCGGTGAGAGGATATGTCGTCGGTGTCGTATCGCTGGGGCAGCGCAACCCCGGCGGAGTGATTTCAAAATATCGATTGCCGACAGGTGCCGTACTCGGCACGGGTTCTGTCCAGCTCCCCAGACGCGAATTGAAGTTGATCGTGTTATACAATGGCGCTTGATCGAAGTACGGCAAGAGATGAACAAGCGCTCCCACACCAGAAAAGCTACAGCATCCTTCCCCTGCCCGGATATTGGTAATACTCGCCGGCAGAATGTTCACCACGTCGTTGTAGTTGTGGATCGCCAAGCCTAGTTGCTTCAGGTTATTCTTGCACTGAGTTCTTCGCGCTGCTTCTCGAGCCTGCTGAACGGCTGGAAGCAAGAGTGCAATCAAGACGGCGATAATTGCGATAACGACTAACAATTCAATCAGCGTAAATCCACGCAGCTTGGACCTGAACATGGGCTACTCCTCCGCAATCATGAAAGCATGAAAAAAGATAAAACCTGCTTGCCCGCTTGCTATGCGACAAACTCAGTCCTCCAGGACAATTTCTTTCTCGTTAGATCCTTCTTCAATCGTGTATTGAAGAGGAGTCTTCAGGGAATCAGAGTACTTAACGGGAATCATCCCCTTGGGAGGTTTGGGAGGACCGTTTTTTGCGAGGTCTGCGGGAGTCATTGGTGCAGTTGGGGCGGCCACCTTGGCCACTGTCACCTTGTGAGTGCCAATCGGCGCACCATCATTGGTATCGAAAGTAGTAAGCTGGAAACGACCACTGCTGTCGGTACGCCCTACAGCCGCCCGAGGGGCACCATCCATCATGAATGACACTGCCGCATCGGTGACTGGCTCACCCTTATACTTCACAACTCCTTTTACCTTAGCGAGTTTAGGACGGTTTTTAACTCCAGAACCGCAGCCGCTGAGGAATGTCATCGCCAGAAGACACGGGACGCATAAACCTGCTACACACACGCGAAATCGCATCCGAAATAATCCTTCACTGGGGCTGCGAGTTGAGTTCCTCACAAACAAACAAATGAGTTCGGTACTACGAGAAGTCCCAACTGTTCACGGGTTAGATGCCGACAAGCACTAACAGCGCAGACTTCGGCCCAAAGATTTAACGTAACAATACCAGAGTCACCCACTCACTCACTCGTGACAGCGAGACGGATCAACTCACATGCCTGACACGGACTGACAGAAAGACCGCCGCAAAGAAGCAACTAAACGCCTCTATCGTTTACCTGCTAAGAGCAACACCAAGAAGCGGAATTCAAGACACGATCGAACGCTATAAAAGTGACCTCGGCGGGTCGCCGGGTTATTACGTCACACGTGAATGTAAGGTTAAACGGAGATAGATCCTATTGAATCAACGAAGTCCGATATTGTCAACGCCGCACTCGTCTCATTGGCTGAATTTACGATGAAGCCGTAAGTTGAACATTTGTATCGATCTTCCGCAGCGCGGACGCCTTGCCCACGTGCCGGCCGGGTCAGCTCGGCGAAACGAGACCTCACCGCCCCCCCCCCCCGCATTGACGGATTATCCGCAGTGGAAGGGGATCACAGTATTTCTCGCCAGTTGGCTGCAACCGTATCCGCCACGTCATCCAGTTGGCCCGAAAAGGCGATCTTGGTCATCGCGAGGGCGAATCCCGCCGCCTGCTGAATCGTCGCTTTGGGAGGCATCGCAAGCACATTCGCGTCCGTCACGATATCGACGACCGCAGGGCCGGGATGCGCCAGAGCCTGTTCGAGTGCCGTTCGAACATCGGCTGGGTTTTCAACTCGAATACCCATCATTCCCAGTGCTTGAGCGACCGCGGCGAAGTTGGGATTTGTCAGGTTGCAACCGAAAGGAGACATTCCTGCGACTTCCATTTCGAGGTGCACCATTCCGAGTGAATGATTGTTGAAGATGACAATCTTCACGGGAAGATTTTGCTGCCCCAGCGTCAGGATATCCCCCATCAGCATCGCGAATCCTCCATCGCCAGAAAGGGAAACGACCTGCCGGCCCGGGAACGCGGCCTGAGCTCCGATCGCTTGCGGCAATGCGTTGGCCATCGAACCATGAACGAACGATCCGATTAACCGTCTTCCCTTCGAAGCACTGAGGTACCGTGCAGCCCAGACGCAGCACATCCCCGTGTCTGCCGTAAACACCGCGTCCTGATCGGCGAGTTCGTCAATCACCGAGGCCACGAATCCAGGGTGAATCGGGGTTTGCACACTGCCGTTCTCGACACCCGATCGCAGTTTCCGTTCGGCTTTTTCGTGCTGCTTCAGCATCGCGTCCAGATATGATCGGTCGGTTTTCGGTTCAAGTAGCGGAAGAAGTGCTTCAATCGTGGCGCGGATATCCCCGCACAAACCGAGTTCTAACGTCGCCCGCCGACCGAGGCGTTCGGCACGGATGTCAACTTGCGCGATTTTCGGCCGCGTTGGAATGAAATCGCGATAAGGGAAATCCGTCCCCAGGAGCAACAGCGTCTCACATTCATGCATGGCATTGTAAGCGGCCCCCCAACCCAGCAGGCCACTCATCCCGACTGCGAAGGGATTGTCGTAATCGATCCATTCCTTCCCCCGGAAGGCAAATCCGATCGGAGACTTCAAACGGTCGGCCAGTTCAATCAGTTCGTCATGAGCCCCCGCGCAGCCGCATCCACAGAACAGTGTGATCTTGCGTGATTCGTTGAGCAGGCTCGCCAGCTTTCGCAGGTCCGAGTCATTCGGACGGACGACCGGATTGGCAACAACCACCGGATGAGCAGCCATATTGGCCGGGGCCTGTTGCGAAGCAACATCACCAGGAAGCACGATGACGGCAACTCCGCGGCGCGTCAGCGCATATTGAATGGCCGACTGGAGCACGCGCGGCATCTGCGTGGGATTCGAGATCAGCTCGCAATAGTGGCTGCACTCGCGGAACAACTGGTCCGGATGTGTCTCCTGAAAATAACCGAGCCCGACTTCGGTGGACGGAATATGCGAGGCAATGGCAAGCACCGGAGCCATGCTGCGGTGAGCGTCGAACAATCCATTGATCAGGTGCAGATTCCCCGGACCGCAGCTTCCCGCACAGACTGCCAGTTCACCTGTGAGTTGAGCTTCCGCCCCCGCCGCGAACGCGGCAGACTCCTCGTGCCGCACATGAACCCATTCAATCTCCTGGTGTCGATGAATCGCATCGGTAATCGGATTCAGACTGTCGCCAACAATTCCATAGATCCGTCGAACGCCTGCTGTTGCCAGCGCTTCCACTAAAGCATCACCAACGGTCGGAGCCATCATCAGAACTTCTCCTCGTCGCGAACCAGAGTTGGTGACGTCGGGACCGAGACGGAGCCCCGACGCCGGTCAGTAGAGAGCTTCACGTGAGCGTACGTCGGTGCGACTTCCATACCGCCCCGGCAAGACTTCAGCACGGGATTCTTAAATTTCCGCAGTCAGTTGTGACATCAGACAGATTCAAACATGGGAACCTCAGACGACAAGAGCATCGCTCTCTCGACATCAGCATCGTGAGACACTATCTCCATTACAACTCTCTTCGCGCCGCAGAATCGCCTGGCATCAGGCAGAATAACCGAGAGTCACTGGCCAGTTCCTGCAGTCGACAGATCAACCGCCCGACTCGTCCGATTGACGTTCGGTGAGGTCGGATCTTGCCCCACTTGCTGTTAACACATAGAACGTCAGGGAATGCACTGCGAATTGTCCCGAGGATCTTTCGATGAATGTGAAACAGCACACGCTTCCCTGTCTTGGCCTGCTGATGCTTCTGACAGCTTCCTCACCGGCGGACGAGGCCCCCTCCAAGGGACCGGGAGTTCGACGCGTCAGACTGGAAAAGTGTCACATCACGCTCATCGATCAGGTGACACTCGCCTCAGACCGTACGGGAATTCTGAAGCTGGTCGAGTTCAAGGAAGGCCATTCCGTCACGGCAGGCAGCCTTGTGGCCCTGATCGCCGACGAAGTGGCCCAGGCCAATCTCGCCGTGGCCGAAAAGAAAGCGGCCAATGGAGTCGAACTGGAATTTTCGAAGATTGCCAAGTCAGCGGCCGACAGCGAACTGAATCGACTGCTGAAAGCAAATCAGCTCGCGGTGGAGAAAGGGGGAAAGGAACCGGTCCCTCAGCTTGAAATCGATAAAGCCAGACTGGCTGCGGATAAAGCAGCACTCTCCATTCAACTCGCTGAGCATGAACTTGGTCTGAATAAATTGAACGCAGCCGTCTCGGCGGCAGAACTGAAGACCTATTCAGTGCAGGCTCAGTTCGACGGTGTGGTGACCCGGATTTACCGCAAGAAAGGGGAAGCCGTCCGACAGGGGGATCCCGTCGCAGAAATTGTGAACACGGACCGCGTACGAGTGGAAGGCAACGTCCCCTTTCAAGACCTCTCTTACGCCCGTCAGGGAGCGAAAGTGTACGTGAAGCTGCACAATATCGACCCGGACCACTCGCACGCGAATGAAGTGTTTGAAGGGAAGATCACGTTCGTCGACGTCGTTTCGGAGCCGATTGACCGAACGACCCGAGTCTACGCCGAAGTCCGTAATCGAGATAACATACTGCGAGCAGGCCTCGAAGCGGTGATGGAAATCGAAGTGGAAGGACAAGTCGCCGCAAAGGTCCGCTGACTCCCACCGGGCGAAAGTCGACGGGGTGAACGTCGGTCTCTGCTCGGATGTCGGCCGTTCTCGTTACTGCTTCATCGTCAAGTCCCTGTTTGCAAGTCCCTGTTTCCTCAACGACCGCGGCCCAAGTTCGAACGGATCCGGCCGTCGTCGCACTGACCTCATTCCCTTTCGATTACGCGAGTCTGCCACAATGTCGATGGCGATGCCTGCCCAGGAATTGCGTTCCAGCCAGCGACCCGTTCCGCTGCGCGGGCGGATGGATCTGGTGATCAAGCAGATCGAGTTCCAGGGGGTGTCGCACTTTGTGATCAAGGATCCCGTCGGCCTGACCTACCACCGCCTTCGTGCCGATCAGTATCGAGTTTTGAATCTGCTGGATGGACAGAAGAGTCTGGAAACGATTCGTGCGGAGCTGATACGTGAATTTCCAGCGATCAGCCCGACGTTAACAGAGACACAGTTGCTTGTTTCGGACCTGCACCAGAAAGGCCTCGCCTACAGTGTGCGTCCCGGGCAGGCCTCGGCGCGAATCGAGCAAAAGCGGAAGAATCGTCGACAAAAGGCTTTTGGTGTCCTGACCAACATCCTTTCGGTTCGGTTGCCGGGCTGGGACCCCGATCGGGTGCTGGCGGCGATGGTTCCCTGGACGCGCTGGGTGTGCCATCCCATTGCCGTCGCGGCAGCGGTGGGACTGGTGCTGAGTTCCTGGCTGCTGCTGGCCATTCAGTTTCGTGCCTTTCAGGCAGGGCTCCCTGCCTTCCAGCAATTTTTCGGCTGGCCTAACCTGCTCTTTCTCTGGATGACGCTGGCTGGTTCCAAGATCATTCATGAGTTTGGTCATGGGCTCGCGTGCAAAATGTTCGGCAGCGAATGTCACGAGATGGGGGTCATGCTGCTGGTCGGCAGCCCCTGCTTGTATTGCGATGTCTCGGACTCGTGGATGCTGAAGAATAAATGGCACCGAATCCTGATAGGTGCGGCGGGGATGATCGTCGAAGTTGTGCTCTCGGCGATTGCGATCTTTCTGTGGTGGCTGACTGAGCCGGGCCTGTTTCATTTCCTGTGTCTCAACGTCTTCTTCGTCACGACGCTGACCACGGTGATTTTCAATGCCAACCCGCTGATGAAGCTCGACGGTTACTACATGATGAGTGACTTTCTCGAGATCCCCAATCTGCGGCAGAAGGCTGACAAGCTGACGGGCGAATTTTTCTCGGCACTTTGTCTGGGCATCGAACCGCGTCCGGATCCATTCATGCCTCAGACCAATCAGCACTGGTTCATCCTCTATGCGATTGCGTCGAAGATTTACGGCTGGTTCGTGCTGTTCGGGATCCTGACGTTCCTTTATACCGTACTGAAACCTTATGGATTGCAGAGTCTGGGTCAGTCCGTAGCCTACTTTTCGATCGCAGGGATTCTGGTTCAGATGACGAAATCTGCATACAGGCAGCTCACTCAACCGCGCGAGAAGCCGATCCAGAAATGGAGGCTCGCCCTGTCCGGCCTCGTCCTGGCAGGGATCATCGGCGGACTCGGGATGATCAAGATCCCCTTCATTCAGTGGGCCGCCTTCATGATCGAGCCACAGGAGGTGCGTCACGTCGTAACCCGGGTCCCCGGTGAGCTGGTGGAACTGAACGTTCAACCGGGTGACTATGTCGAAGCGGGCCAGCAACTGGCGGTACTGTATGACCCTCGACTCAGCGAGGCCAAACGTCGACTGACGCTGCAACGGGAGGTTCAGGAACAGTCGAAGAAAAATGCCTGGGCACTCAACGACCGGACCGAGATGGCTCTGCTGGAAGAGAGCCTGAAATCGATCGACGAACAATTGAGCGAGATCGAGATGCAGATCCGGCATCTGGTTGTTGTCGCTCCTGTTGCCGGACATGTGATCGCTCCTGCCCGTCAACCGATCCCCAACCTGGAAATACAGAAAACGCGGCTGGTCGGCTGGACGGGAACGCCACTCGACCGGAAGAATCTGGGTGCATTCCTGGAAGAGCGGACGGAACTGATGAGTATTGCTCCGTCCGACTTAATGCAGGCCACGCTCTATGTCAATCAGGGTGATCGCTACGACATCCACGAAGGGCTGAAGGTTTCGCTCAAGTTTGACCACCTGCCCCAGCAAACGTTTCGGGGGACGATCACGCAAATCGCAACCGCTCATTCGGACTTCGCGCCGGAAACGATGTCGGTCAAACGAGGGGGGCTGCTCGCAACGAAAACCGATCAGGACGGGCGGGAACAACTGCAGGAAGCCGCTTACCGCGCCACCGTGATCCTCGACGAATCCCCCGCTGGTCTGCGCCCCTATCTCCGTGGCAACGCAAGATTCATGGCGGTCCAGCGATCAACCTTCGGCTGGCTGTGGCGTTCTCTACGACGGACATTCCACTTCAAGATGTGAGCGGGATGGGTCTGCCAGACGACCCTTGAAGAATGGAAACCGGACCAAGAGGAGATCATCCTCCGCCCCTTGTTTTTTGCGAGACCGATTGATGACCGATGTGCCCCAGAGGATCAAACAGGTAATCGTCATGCGTCACGATCTGAAGATGCGGCGCGGTAAACAGATTGCGCAGGGAGCTCATGCGTCGATGTCATTTCTGACTCGCCGACTGGCCAAAACGGGATCGCTGTCGACATCCGACTTCTCAGACGTCGAGCGAACGTGGCTCGAAGGGGCGTTCGCCAAGGTCTGCTGCCGTGCCAACAGCGAGGAAGAACTGCTCCAGATCTACGACCAGGCGGTCGCGGCGGGTCTGGAAGTCCACATGATTACTGACAGTGGACGAACAGAATTCCACGGAGTCCCGACACGCACCTGCCTGGCAATTGGTCCCGACGTGGCAGAGCGAATCGACACGATCACCGGCCATCTGGAACTTCTCTAACCCGAATTCACGCTCCGACCAGCCGTCCGCTGGCGGCACTCGTCCCAGCCCTCATCGCGGCATCTCAAGGGCTGGCTCCAACATTCGAACATTCGAAAATATTCACTCGCAGGCTGCGGAACCCAGAGAGGATAGGAGTACTGGACCGTCTCGGGATTCACCAACCTTCATCCGGTCTAGACCCTTTCCCGAATTCCGTGTCTAATCCGCGCGAAAATTGACACAGTGGAGAGCTGGCGCAAGATGTCCAGCGATTACACAGGGATGTGACCGTGGAGAGTCTTGCACGATTAATTCCGTTTGTCCTTCGGCAGCGTCGTGCGCTGGTGGTATCGGTATTCCTCTCGATTGGAACCGCGGTCTTTGCGGTCGCACAGCTCTCGCTAGTCTATCCGGCCATGAAGCTCATGCTGGAAGGACAGACCTATGATGAGCACATCGTTGCAGAGCTGGCTCGCGCCCAGAAGCAGGTCACTGAAGGCACTAACCGCGTCGAGGAACTCGAAACTCGCCTCAGCAAAAAAGTCTGGCTGAGCAGCCCGACAGAAATGAACGAGAGGCAACTGCAACGGGAACTCCGCAAGACGCGCTCGGAGTTGCGGACAGCTCAATGGGACGTGACCCAGTTCAGCTGGCTGCAGCGCCGTATCATTCCGCTGCTTCCGACCGATGCGTTCAACTTTCTGGCTTTCATTCTAGGGCTGCTCCTGACTCTGACGTTGCTGAAGGAGACCTGCGCTTACTTCCAGGAGATGTGTGTCGGCGGCGTCGTGCAGCGAGTCATGCAGTCCATTCGTCAGCAACTGTTTCGGACAACACTGCGACTGGACCAGCAGACACTGGCATTGGAAACAACGCCCAAGCTGATGTCCCGGTTTACGTTTGATCTGTATCAGGTCGCACATGGAATGGTGCTGCTGGGAGGCAAGATCGTCGTCGAACCGATCAAAGCAACACTCTGTATCGCCTATGCGTTCTCGGCAAACTGGCGACTGACATTGCTCGCCTTCATCTGCGCCCCCGCTCTGGCTCTGCTGTTCGGCGGGCTGGGAAAGAAGCTGAAAAAAGCGGCACAGCGACAAATGGAAAGCATGTCGCGACTGTTTCGCGTGCTGGATGAAACCTTCTCGTCCTTTCGAATCGTTCAGTCTTATCGAAACGAAGGGTTGCATCGGCGACGGCTGGCCAAAGAACACACCGTCTATTACGAGAAGGCGCTGCGGATTCTGAAGATTGACGCTCTCGTCAGTCCCTCGGTCGAATTTCTGGCAATGTGCGCGGTATTCATCGGATCTCTGCCCGGCGCTTATCTGGTTCTGCGTCAGAAGACATCCATCTGGGGAATCCAGCTCGCTGCGGAAGAGATGACCGTCTCTGACCTGGCGTTACTTTATACCTGCATGGCCGGGGTACTCGATCCAGGGCGCAAGCTGTCGGGTGTTTACTCCAAGCTGAAAAAGTCAGCGACCGCCTGTACCCGGGTCTTTGCCTGGATGGACCGGGCATCGCTGGTCAAGACGGCTCGCCCTGCACTCCCCCTGCCACGTCACAGCAAGTCCATCGACTTTGAAGACGTCGTCTTCCACTATGCTCAGTTGGACACAGACGAACCGGGCAGGAAGGCTCTCGACTGCGTGACGCTGACGGTCCCATTCGGTGCGACAGTGGCCGTCGTGGGCGAGAACGGTTGCGGCAAATCGACTCTTGTCAATCTGCTTCCCCGCTTCTGTGACCCTCACAGCGGTCGAGTCTGCATCGACGGTATGGATCTCAAAAGTGTCGACCTGTCGCAGCTACGCGCACAGATCGGCGTTGTCACTCAAGAGACGCTGCTGTTCGACTGGTCGATTGCGGACAATATCCGCTATGGAAAGCCGGACGTGACTGATGCAGAACTGAAGGCTGCCGCGGATCAGGCCCATGTGACAGACTTCGTCTCACGCCTGCCGGAAGGACTCCAGACACAGATCGGCGACAAGGGCCATCGGCTGTCAGGCGGGCAACGCCAGCGTGTGGCGCTGGCGCGAGCCATTGTGCGCGATCCGGCGATTCTGATTCTGGACGAAGCCACTTCTGCGATTGATACGCAGAGTGAGCAATGCATTCATAACACATTGCGAGATTTCACCAAAAATCGCACGACCTTCATCGTCACTCACGGAATGACACCCAGCCTGCTGCAGTTCGTCACGCATGTCCTGGTAATGGATGGGGGTCAGGCGATTGCCTTTGGTGCGCATGACTCGTTGCTCAAAACTTGCCCTCTTTATCAACGTCTGTTTAATGCACAGACATTAAAACGGGCTGGTTGAGTCAACCACTCACCGTCACTCCCTCGGTCACAATTCCGTGTCGAAGTTCCGAACGGGTTGTCCTGAACCCCAGGTTGGTCAGACGTACGGGTAGAACGCTACGAATCCAGGTCAGTCGGAAAGGCTGCGCGACGGCGGATGGTTTCTGCTTCAGACCATGTGGCCCGGATCAGCCAGCATTCGCGGGCAATCTGCTCAGGTGTCGGCAGGTAGGAAGGCTCATTCGCGGTCGATGAGTGCTTGTTCTTTTTGACTGGTTTGGTAGCGATCATCATCATGTCCGATTCCTTTTCTGAACTGGTGTCACATCAATAAGGTCGAAAACTCTTCCCGTCGGTGGTCGTCGACCAACTTCGGTTGAATTCGAGGTAAGAAGCCGGGTTCGTCACCTGTTGCAGCAGCATTCGGTTTCGCCCTCTCATGGGCTGAAGTGATGTGCTCCTGCAGAGACTTCTCGTGATGGGTCCGAAGGGCTTTCACGCAGGCCTTCCGCTGAGGAAGACGTCACTGAGTCATTGGACTTAGCAATTGGAATGCCATAGCCACAAAGGGGAGCCAAATCGGTGTTTTCAGGCTCTATTTCGCGCTGTGACGGCTCAGTTCAGTGAGCCTACCTGAGCAATTTGGACGCTCGCCGCGCAACACTTCGAGAGGGGTCGCGCGAGAGGCGTTCATACGCAGAAATTCGTAGTCGCGGGTGACGTCCGCAAGTTCGCTCAAACCAACGCTCGTAAGTCACAGTGCAGAGAATGAGACCGCGTAAAATGGATGCCGCCTCTGCCGAGCAATGTGCTTCCCCGCAACAAACACGCGAGACGGAGAACTTCTCCTCACCGTTATTTTCTTCCCTTGCCCGCAACATGGTGAGAACCGGTACTGCAGTGCGACGGGGAGGAAACGACAGCAGAGACGCTGCTTGACGTCTCTGCTAATAGAGTCAGACTGTTGTGGTCGTCAATTCAGGATTGGGACCAGTACCCGCCGCGACTGTGATCAAACTGAATCTCGGCGCCGCGGACCTCTTCATCAAATCGGCCATCGAGAAATACGGTGCGTCCCTGAACGATTGTGCGAACAGGCCATCCCTGCAGTGTGACGCCATGCCACGGCGACCAGCCGCTCTTTGTCTGCTGGTTCTCGTTACGCACTGTCTGTTTCTTGTTCAGATCGATCAGCACAAGGTCAGCATCGTAGCCTTCAGCGATACGCCCTTTTCCAACCATATCCCATACCCGAGCCGGCGCTTCACACATCCATTGAACAACGCTTTCCAGCGAGCAGATTCCGGCATTCACGCTATCGAGCATCAGGGCCAGCGAATTCTCGACAGCAGGCAGACCTGAGGGGGACTTGGGATAGGGCTGCTGTTTCTCTTCGAGCGTGTGTGGTGCGTGGTCGGTTGCAATGACCTGAATCCGTCCCTGCTTCAGAGCGAGCCACAACCCTTCGTTATCGGCAGAGGTCTTGATCGAGGGATTCATCTGAACCAGTGAACCGAGCCGTTCATAGTCATCGACATTGAAAAACAAGTGATGTGGACAGACTTCGGCAGTGATGAGTCCCTGCGGATCGCGGAGGAGTTCTGTTTCGGCCGCGGTCGAGACGTGCAGCACATGGAATCGATGCCGATGGCGGATGGCCAGGTCGATCGCGCGCTTGGTCGCAATCACTGCGGCAGCCTCATCACGGATCAGCGAGTGATCTTCGTAGGTCGATCCTCCATTCAGCCGCTGTGAGTTTGCCCGGACCGTCGCTTCGTCTTCACAGTGAGCGCAAATGGGCAGTGTGGTCTCGGCGAAAATCCGCTCCAGCGCCGCCTGCTCATCGACCAGCAGGTCACCGGTGCTCGACCCGATAAAGATCTTGATCCCCGGCGTCCGGGTTGCCGCCTGAAGTTCTGCGAGATTGGTGGGGGTCGCACCGATATAGAACCCGTAGTTGACGAGACACCTTTCGCTGGCCAGTTGCAGCTTTTCGCTCAGCCGTTCGACAGTGGTTGTCGTCGGCCGCGTGTTGGGCATCTCGAGGAACGAGGTGACGCCCCCCTTGGCACAGGCTCGTGTGGCCGTTCTGAGATCCTCTTTGTGTGTCAGTCCCGGTTCGCGGAAATGAACCTGATCGTCAATAACACCCGGGATGAGAATCAGGTCATGGGCATCGATCGTTTCATCCACCTGAACCCCTTTGGGGGGATCGATCCCAAGGATTTTTCCACCTTCAATCAGGACATCCACACGGGCCTGGTCGGCAGGTAGAACGCAAGTGGCACCAGATATCAAAGTTCGCACGAAAGGACCTCACTTATGCAACAATTCACATTCTTACCGCAGGCACTTGTCCGGCCGAATCAGTCGGCGCTCAGCGCCTTGCTGACGATCTCACGTGCCTCGGAAACGATCTGCTGCAAGTGCTGTTCATCACGACAGCTTTCCGCATAAAGTTTATAGATGGCTTCCGTTCCCGAGGGGCGGGCTGCAAACCAGCCCCCGTCGGTCGTTACCTTGATTCCGCCGATCGGCTTCTGATTTCCCGGGGCGACATCCAGTTTGGCCGTGATCGCTTCACCAGCCAGCGTGTCCGACGTAACCGATGCGGGCTTCAGGCGTTTGAATGCTTCTTTTTCCTCCAGGGAAATCGGCTGGTCGATCCGCGTGTAGTGCCGCTCGCCAAACTGGGCAACGAGATCCCGGTAGTGCTCACCCGGGTCGCGTCCCGTTTTCGCGGTAATTTCCGCAGCGAGCAGCGCCAGAATAATGCCATCCTTGTCAGTTGACCACGCAGACCCGTCCATTCGCAGGAAGCTGGCTCCGGCACTTTCTTCACCCCCAAAGCCCAGTGTGCCGCTGTACAAGCCCTCGACAAACCATTTGAAACCGACCGGAACTTCATAGAGATGCCGGCCAATTGACGAAGCGACGCAGTCGATCATCTGACTGCTGACGCAGGTCTTACCGACTCCCGCCGTCGCCGGCCATTCCGCGCGGTGCTGAAACAAGTAGCGAATCGCCACGGCAAGATAATGGTTTGGATTCATCAGTCCCGACGATTTCGTCACGATTCCATGCCGGTCCGTATCGGGATCATTTCCGAAAGCGATATCGAACTGATCCTTGAGCTTAACGAGGCTGGCCATGGCGTATGGGCTGGAACAATCCATTCGGATCTTGCCATCATGGTCGACGGTCATAAAGCCGAACGCGGGATCTACACGCGGGTTGACGACGGTGACATCAAGCCCGTAGGTCTCGGCAATGGTCTGCCAGTAGCCCACGGCAGCCCCCCCCAGGGGATCGACGCCAATTCTCAGCCCCGCACGTCGAATGACGTCCATGTCGATCACATGCTTCAAGTCGTCGATGTAATCGCGAGCGAAATCTTTGGAAGTAGTCGTCGGGGCATTGAGAGCCGCTTCATACGAAACCCGCCTGATCGCCGAGATACCCGCTTTCAACAGTTCGTTCGCACGATTCTGGACCCAGCCGGTGATATCAGTGTCCGCAGGTCCTCCGTTTGGGGGATTGTACTTAAATCCCCCATCTTCAGGAGGATTGTGCGAAGGAGTGATCACAATCCCATCGGCCTGAGGCCCACTCGAATGATCGCGGTTGTAGCACAGGATTGCGTGCGAGACTGTTGGAGTGGGAGTGAAGCCATTCCCGTTCTGGATACAGGTCTCGATACCGTTCGCGGCCAGGACTTCCAGAGCAGACTGCTCCGCAGGACCCGAGAGCGCGTGCGTGTCTTTGCCGAGAAAGAGGGGACCAGTGATCCCATGGTTGCTGCGGTATTCGATCAGGGCCTGGGTGATAGCGACAATGTGCGACTCGGTAAACGTACCGTTTTTCGAAGTCCCGCGATGCCCACTGGTCCCGAAGCTGACCAGTTGTGCTTTATTCTCAGGATCCGGCCTCTGATCATAATACAATGCAATCAAACGAGATGTATCGATCAGCAGTTCGCGGGGTGCCGGAAGTCCAGCCAGTGGGGAGGTGGCCATATTGTGACCTTTTCTCTCGTTCAGCAACGAATGGGAGAGTCTCGCGTCGGCGCAAGGACTCGTAAATTGTGACTTTTTTCACGGAACGGCGATAAAGGTGATGTTCGGATTGGAATCACGCCGCGATCCACAGCCTCCAACCCGCCCATGTCCAGCCGTCATCGGCCGCTCAGTATAAGCATTCACCCCGAAAAATGGCGCGTCGTGGTCCGCAGAAGACCGTCAAAATTTCCATAGAACGACTCATTCGCCGTAATCATGTGAACCAGCAGCAAAAACAGATGCCGGGAAATCAGACGACGCGTTTCACCGTCACCGCACTGCGAGGCCAGAGTCGCTTTGTCCCTTGGTTCTTGCCGTCCTCAGTCGCAGAAACCAAGGACACCGCAGCCCCGAACGTAACATCGCGCGCGGAGCACAAAACCGATGCCACTGCTTCGAGAGTCCTCTCCGAAGCAGTGCCCGCGGTACCACCACAGACCAACTTCTCCGTCAAACTCATCAGAGCAACCCGTGCCACTACTCCTGTTGAGAAGCTTCCACTGCCACCGGTGCCCTCGGGAGTACCACAAAGTTCAGGAGAGACGCCACTCGACAGGCTCACCACCGGAAGCGGTCGTGACCCCATTTGGTCTCAGCCGGCGAAGAAACAGGCGGGGCCTCAACAACGGGTTTTGACAGCCGGAACGGCCCGACCTAACATACTCAGGCTTTTGGCTTTCGAGATGGACAACACGAACTCGAGTTAGAGATCATGGATGATTCACCCGCTTCTGCGGGTTCACTGGCGACGAACAATCTCCGTCGTCAATTGTTTTCTTTGGCGATCCCGGTTCTCTGCGAACAGGTTCTGACGTTCTGCGTCGGCTTCTTCGATGTCTTTCTCTCGGGCCGGCTGGGAAAAACAGAAACGGCGGCGATTGGATTGTCGGCCTACGTCTCGTGGCTGGCATCGATGATGTTCAGCCTAGTCGGCATCGGTACCTCCGCGATTGTTGCCCGTGAATGGGGTGCCGGCGAACACGAGAAAGCTCGTCGCATCCTGGGTCGTTCCCTGGCGATGACGCCACTGATCGGCCTGATCATCTTCCTGATTCTTCAGTTGATGGCCACTGGCTTTCCTCAGCTTCTGAAAATGGAAGGTGAGCAGCTTCGGATTGCAGTCGAATATCTTCGCTACGACGCCTGCGGCCAGTTCTTCGCTGGATGGACGCTGATCGCCGCGGCCGGACTGCGCGGAGCGGGCGACATGGTCACGCCACTCAAAGTCCTTGTTCTGACGAACGTCGTCAACATTATCGTTTCCTCGACGTGCACCTTCGGCTTCGTGGTGGGCGAAACAGCGCAGGTGCTGGTCCCCGCGTTGGGCGTCAAAGGAATCGTCATCGGCACGGTGATTTCGCACATCTGCGGTGCAGCGGCAATCACTTGCATCCTGTTCAGCAGGTCCGCAACGTTGCGACTGATCCGCTCGGACCTGGAATTTCATCGTGAAACGATCTGGCGGATCCTTCGTATCGGCGGCCCCGCGGCATTGGGAGGACTGTGCACATTCATCGGTCATTTTGCCTTTCTCATGGTGATTGCCCGGCTGTCTCCGTTGGGCTTTGACGGAGCAACATTCGCCGCGCATGTGGTCGGCATCCGGATCGAGTCCATGTCGTATCTCCCGGTCGAAGCCTTTGGAATCGCCGCAGCGACGCTGGTCGGACAATCGCTGGGGGCCGGTCAATTGGAACGAGCCAAACAGGCAGGGCACGAAGCCGTGCGCCAGTGCATCGGCTATGCGGCACTGATGTCCGTCATTTTCTTCGTCTTCGCACAACAGATCTTCGCGATGATGCACGCGGATGTGGCGGTGTCGGTCGCAGGGGTCCCCGCATTCCGCATGATGGCCCTCTATCAGGTCCCGAACGCGCTGCTCATTGTTTACATGAATGCACTGCGTGGTGCGGGGGACACGAAATTTCCGCTCTACTGCGCGTTGCTGGGGAACGTCTTTGTTCGAGTTTCGATTGGCTACCTGTGCGGAGTCTACTGGCAGATGGGACTGCTGGGCGCCTGGATCGGAATGGGGGCCGACAACCTGTTACGTTGCGTGCTGATCACGTGGCGGTATGTCGCGGGGCGATGGACTCGCACCCGCGTCTGACCATTGAAGAGATGCGTCCCACCGGGACCGATGTCCCGGTGGGTCCTGTACTGGCATCAGTTGGACGCCTCGGGAACATTTCCCTGGCTCCACTGCCCGTCGATCCGCCGCCACATCGTTCCCGTTGGATTGGCATTTCGCAGAGGGGCAGGCAGACGGTGTGGTCGCACACCGTCATAGCATTGCAGCATCGCAAATCGTCGGATCGACGACGGGATGCCGACGGCGGTGAATCCAGGATGGCCGGTCGCCGGGAACGGCCCACCATGATTCATGGAAGGGACCACGGCGACGCCGGTCGGCATCTTGTCATTGAGAAGTCGACCGACTTTCTGGCGGAGAATCGACGCAACCCGGTCATAGAGGGGGTCGTCCGATCCATCCGTCGCGGTATAGAGACTGCCGGTGAGATTTCCCTCAAGACAGCGGGTGACGGCCAGGAGTTCTTCTTCGTTAGCTGCGACGACGATCAACGATTCGTTCCCGAAGGCTTCCGTCTGAAGCGACTCAGGGTTGTGAATGAACTGTTTTCCGGTGACTCGCAGCAGGGTGTTCTGGCAACAGAATCCTGTTCCGCCCCCCTTCTCACCACCCGCCAGCAGTTGGGCTCCATTCTTGACCAGCGTCTGAATACCGGAATGAAGGTTCTTCTGAACCCCTTCGCTCAACAGCGTCCCCACGGGGGCGGCCGAGAAACGTTCCGCCGTCTCCTTGATAAACGCTTCGGTCTCAGGTCCTGCCAGAGCAATGACCAGTCCGGGATTGGTACAGAACTGCCCGACGGCCATCAGACAACTCGTCGCGAACTGTTCCGAGAGGGCTGCCCCCTTCTCTTTCAGTGCCCCGGGCAGAAAATAGACGGGATTGATGCTGGAAAGCTCGAGGTAGATCGGCTTACCGACTTTATCAGCGGCCTCTTTCAGGACCATTCCTGCCGAGCGGGCACCTGTATACCCGATCGCGCCGACAGAAGGATGTGACGCGAGCTTCACGCCATCACTGTGATCGATGCGATAGATCAACTGGACAAACCCTGCGGGCATTCCAGTGGCTTTCGCAGCTTCGTGCGCCGCTTCCGCAAAAATGCGGGTCGTGCCGGGATGAGACGAATGCCCCTTGGCAATGACCGGGTTTCCTGCTGCGACCGCTGCCGCGAAATCCCCGCCCGAGATCCCATTGAACGCGAAAGGAAAGTTGTTCGGTCCAAAGACCACAACCGGCCCGATCGGCCCCAGCAGGGAACGGATGTTACTCCCGCTGTCGATGGTGGCTTCAACCCATGAGCCGTCGCGGGCGGCTTTGGCCGCCTGACGAAGTTGATTCGTCGTACGGGGAAGTTCGACATCCTGAAGTCGCGGCTGGACCGCAAGGCCGGTTTCCAGATTCGCCAGCGTCACGAGTTCGGAAGTTCGCGCTTCGATCTGGTCAGCGTAAGCTTCCAGAAAATCGGCAAAGCGAGAACCGTTCCAGCCCCGTACCGCCTCGGCTGCTTTGGCTGCGGCATTGATCGCCGTTTCCACTTCGGCCCAGGGACTTACCGGATAAGACTCGGAAAGGGCCTGGGTTGTCTTTGGATTAATCGCCTGGAAAGTTTTCGTGCCGGTCGAAGCCCGCCATTCTCCATCGATCAATACATTTTGAGTTTTCATTGCGGTTCCTTGAGTGTCCCGATTCGCGGGACACCTCTGACTAAGCGTCGCTCTTAAACTTGCCTCTGGCGGCTATCTTCGCGAAGCAGCACAGGGCAATCAACCGAGTCTCAGTCGACAAACATCAGTTCGTTGGCAATCAAGAGCACCTGGGCTAACTGTTCAAGGTTGCTCAGCAGCGACGGCAGGGGCCCAGTAAAATCCCGCTGGGCATCCCAGACGGCTTCCGGAATGTTTGCGGCTTCGCTCCCCGCAGATCGATGCCGGACAACGGGGGACCAGAGGTACTGATCGCTGTTCAATTCTCCATTGATATCCACGACGAAATCGAGCGAGTCTCCCTTTTTCAGCTCGATCGATTCAATGTCCATTTTCTGCCGGGTATTGTGGAGGGGAATCGACGCGAGCGATCCCTGTCGGCTGGAAATGATGGAACAACGAATTCCATTTCCTGCGGCAACCTCATGAGCAGCGGTTGATTCCACAGAGAACGTTCCGTCATGAGGTGCCGTCCAGCGTCGCACCGCGCAGTGGTCCAGATTATTCCCGGGATGCCCACCTGAGGCCGTTACCTGCACCCAACCCAGGGCCGCGTCGGGCCATTGAGTCCCCCCCTGCCAGGCCGCCCCATTGAAATAAGGCAGAGGCTGAAAGTTCGTCAAAATTTTCGCCGCTTCGTCATAGCGGCCATAGCCGTACTGCCAGGCTAGTGACTCAGGACTGACGGCAGCAGCGATCTCTTCTCCGTCGACCGCAAGAAAGGCCAGGGCCCTTTCCAACTGTCCGGGGGTGGGTTGCCGCTGAAATACAGTCCGATAGAGCCGGCGAATTTTCTCTGCGGGATCAGTCACTCCGTCCTGACTGACTCGTTCCACCAGACTTCTGGCCTGTTGGGCCACAAAAGGATGGTTCAGAGCAAACAGGGCCTGCTGGGGAACGGTCGTTTCGCTTCGCAGCGGAATGTGGAGATCAGGGTTCGCGAAATCGAAGACACGCAGCGTCGCTGCCAGGAACTGGCGATCAATTAAGCCGTACAGGGTACGCCTGCGGTGAGCGGTCCCTTCCGTTGCGAACAGGTCGCTCGCACGCCCCCCCATTTGTAAGTCGAGCCGTCCCGCAGCCATCAACAAGCTGTCGCGGAACTCTTCAAACGACAGACGACGCGTATTCATTCTCCAGAGAAGTCGATTTTCAGGGTCAACCTGCATGGCACGCGCCAGTCCCGCAGTATTAGTTCCCCCAGCAGCTTGCGGTGCTTGATCGTCCGTCCCGAGAGACTGCTGCCGATAGGTGCTGGACAGGACGATCAGGCGGTGCAGGTGCTTGGTGCTCCATTCGTTGGCGATCAGTTGCCGGGCCAACCAGTCCAGCAGTTCCGGATGGCTGGGTGGCTCAGCTCGTATCCCGAAATCGCTGGAGGTCTTTACGAGACCCGATCCAAAATGCCCCTGCCAGACACGATTCACCCAGACTCGTGCGGTGAGTGGATTCTGTGGATCGATGATCGCCTGAGCGAGTTCCCTCCGTCCGCTTCCCTGTTGAAACGGAGCTGGTTCCGATCCCGCGACGACGGAGACGAAATGGCGCTGCACTTCAGCCCCGCGATTAGCAGGATTTCCCCTTCGGAAGATCCGTGCAGGGCGGATTAATTCCCGATCGACGAGGGTGACGGCATGAGCGGGAGCGAGAGGTGACTGAATCAGCCAGCGATCCACCTCCCCCTGCAATCTCCACAGTTCGGTCACAGAGCCACTGTCGAAATAGCCTTCCGTCGAAACGATGGGTTCATTCGGAACAAGACAGGGAGAACCGGGCGCAAAAAGAACCTGTCGCAGCGATTCATCCTCAGGAAGATCGAACGCTGCGGGGTCAGGCAATCCCGCCGCCTTCCCCTTTTCCAGATGGAGTTTCCAATCCCGATTCACGGCCTGAAGCAAAGTTCCATACCGTTCTGCGACTTCACGCATGGTCGCGGGAGGACGTGAGAGCGCAGACAGAACTTTACTGTTTACCAGGGCGGGTTCGTCGTTGAGAGCCTTTACGATCAGCGGCGATTGTTCAGCAAATTCGTCAGCCTTTAACGCGGCAAATCGTCGCCATGGTCCGAAGATGGGGTCTTGAATCCGCGTTTCCAGAGCGAGCCAGGCTTCCCAGCGCCGGACAAATGTCGGAATCACATCCGTAACCGCCAGTACCTGATCGAAACCCTCTTCAGGATATTTCGACAGTTCCGTTTGCGCGACGAGATAATCCGTCACCCGCTCGCGGACTCGGTCAGATGCCTCGGTCCGCTTCTGCTGCAGCGTGTCGTGCAGTTGCTGGCGGCGTTTCTGAAGCTCTTTATCAAACGCTTCGTACGCCTCATCGCGGACTGGCGGTTCGGCAATCGCCTGCAAACGTTCCGTCGAGTTCAGGAAGACGCCGTAGAGTGAGTAATAATCGGCCGTTGGAATCGGATCATA
Organism: Schlesneria sphaerica; assembly: GCF_044336245.1. NCBI lineage: Bacteria > Pseudomonadati > Planctomycetota > Planctomycetia > Planctomycetales > Planctomycetaceae > Schlesneria > Schlesneria sphaerica. The sequence continues at coordinate 1,417,717 of NZ_CP172346.1, forward strand.
TTTGTGATCGTGGCAACGGGCACATGCGACCGTCAATCCCATTGTTCCGCGGGTCACGACGTCGATTCGATCGTCAATGATTTCGTGCGTGACACCCAGAAAACGACGGCCCAGCGTCAGGAAGCCCATCGCCGCCTGAGCACTCAAGTCATTGGGTGCCACCTGATCCGCGGCGATCTGAAGCAAGAGAAACTGATCGTAACGGAGGTCACGATTGAAAGCCTGAACCACCCAGTCGCGATAAGCAGGGGCGTGGACCCAGAATCGCTCTTCCCGTGCGTAGACGTAGCCTTTCGTGTCCGAGTAACGAGCCACGTCCAGCCAGTGCCTTGCCCACTGCTCCCCGTAATGAGGTGAGTCGAGAAGTTCTTCTACGAGCTTCTCGTAGGCATCTTCTGCTGGATCATTCACAAATGCATCAACTCGCTCGGGAGTGGGGGGCAAGCCGGTCAAATCCATCGACAGTCGTCGAATCAATGTGCGACGATCGGCGGCAGGAGACGGTGATAAACCATTCGCTTCCAGGCGCGCCAGGACGAAACGGTCAATCGGTGTCCGTTCCCAGGTGGTCTCTTTCACATCCGGGACGGCGGGGTTCGTGACAGGCTGGAATGCCCAGTGGCGACGATGCACGTCCGCCAGCGATTCGCCGACGGTTTCCAGTGCTGCCGGCCACGGTGCTCCTGCCTGCACCCAATGCTCAATCGCCGCGATCTGCTTGTCCGTCAGCTTGCCGTTGGGAGGCATTTGCGTATCGCCCAGGTGCTTGACCGCCAGAATCAGCAGGCTGGCGTTGGCATCACCGGGCACGATCGCAGCACCGTTGTCGCCACCCTTGAGCAGGGCGTCGCGGGAATCCAGCCGCAGCCCGGCTTCCTGCTTTTTCGCCCCGTGGCACCGCTGACAATGTTCCACCAGCACCGGACGAACTTCTGATTCAAAGAACTGGCCTCCATCATCCGCTTGCGCAGTTGAAGCGAGGAACAGCCCGAACGAACAGATGACTCCCGCCAGCATTGCCGACCGTGAGAGCGATTCCGTTTCCATTGGACGCCCCCTGGTGTTGAATGAAGTGTCGAGGGGGTTTGTCGGAAAATTCGAAAACAGTGGTCGTATCATCGAAATCTCACGTCGTGCATCAGGAACGCGAACAGGCGTCGGCCGACTCAACGAGTCTATCCGCGATTATAGATAAACGTTCGCTGATTGCATTCGGCCGGCCTCTGCAAAATTGGAATCGATCCTGATTCCGCGATCAGGGACGCCATCGAACCATTGAGGGAGAGTCAGCGCTGCGGGGCCGTGGGTTCACATCGGGCGATGCGAAATGGAGGACGGACGTGCAACGGCAGGCACGGCATCGCCTCGGTTTTTCCAGGCGCCAATGGAATAGAACCCTGCGAATCGGGTCTGAGAATGGCTCGGCTGCTCCGGTCTCTCGGCTAAGCTTGTCTCGCGTACCGACAGAGGGATCGACTATCGGCCCAAATCCCGCCACGCGCGCGGAATGTAACGAAGTAAGTCCGAGGCGATCAGACCGATCTTCGAGTTTTCCTCCGCAGCGATGTCCCCTGCCAGCCCATGCAGATGAACTCCAAATTGAGCGGCCTCAAAGGGTGCCATCCCTTGCGCCAGCAAGGCAACCAGCACTCCCGTCAGGACGTCTCCCGTCCCCCCGGTCGCCATCGCACTGTTCCCGGTGGCGTTGATTGCGACACGAGTCCCATCGGTGATGACCGTGTTCTGTCCCTTCAGTACAACGATCAGACCATTCCGCTTTGCGAATTCCGCGGCATGTTGTTGTCGATTCTGCTGAATTGTCTCGATGTCCAAACCGGTCAGACGAGAGAACTCCCCCGGGTGCGGCGTCAGAATTCTCGCAGCAGCCTCACTGGTCCGCGGAAGGACGTACGGCCGCTTCGCCAGGATGTTTAACGAGTCCGCATCGAAAACCGCCGGTTGCGTCAGAGTCGTATACAGGTGCGTGACCACATCGAGCAGCCCGGCGGATTGACTGAGCCCTGGCCCGACGGCGACCGCGTTCTGCCGCGACAGCACCTCGGCTAATTTCTGCGGAGCGGCATTGGAAAGCCTCCCTTCCGCATCTTCCGGCAGTCCGATCGTCATGTACGAGGGTTCGTATCCCGCGACAATCGAGAGGATCGATTCGGGAACCGCGACGGTCACCAGCCCTGCGCCTCCACGGAGTGCTGCCGTTGAGGACAGGCAGGCCGCACCACTCATCCCTCGACTGCCCGCGATCAGCAAGGCTCGCCCACAATCCCCTTTGTGGGCGTCATCGCTTCGCGCAGGTGCGGCGGGCAACGAATTGACAAGCTGCAGAGCGGTGAAATCAGCCATCAAATCCCTTTTTCAAATAGAATCCTGTCGCATCCTTCAGGCATCGGCCGAGCAGTTTCCGTCCGCGTGACCGTCGAGAGGATCCAATGATCCTGCTGCCGTCACGCGTCAGCCCGCAGTCAGATTGTACTCATCCGGCGGTCCTTGTGGCATCCCCTGGCTTCCGGGCGATGAGACTGGCGAGATACCCACCCTTAAAACCGGCGTCGATATTGACGACAGCGACATTCGCAGCACAACTGTTGAGCATCCCCAGCAGAGGAGCGATCCCCCCCAGATGAGCCCCATAGCCGACGCTGGTCGGCACCGCGATGACGGGGACACTCACCCACCCGGCCACGACCGAAGGAAGTGCCCCTTCCATTCCTGCCACGACGACGATGGCATCTCCGTGCGCTAATCGATGGCGCTGCGCCAGCAGCCGCTGCGGACCGGCAACACCAATATCGAGCACCAGGTCGGTCTCGCATCCCATCCAGCGGCAGGTCTCAAGTGCCTCTTCCGCGATCGGTCGGTCACTGGTCCCTGCCGATACGACGATAACGCGTCCCTGAATCTCGGGATCCCGGTTGCGCTGAGTCAGCGTTCGGGCAACAGGGTTATGAACGGCTGTCGGCAGATCACGCAGGACGAATTCGGCCTGTTCGACAGTCACCCGCGTCGCGAACGAGTTCTGACCGGCGGTCTGCTGCTTCAGAAAGACGTCCCGAATCGCCGCGGGAGTTTTTCCCGGTCCATAGACGACTTCAGGAAAGCCGCAACGTCGCTCCCGGTCCATGTCGATCTGGACATCCGCTGTCACTGCGGTCGCCGCCAGGACAGAGCGAAGTTGAGTCTCCAGGTGGGATAAACTCATCTGCCCTGCTTCCCACTGGCGAATCAACCCCTCAAATTCAGTGCTTGACATCAAGAAAAACTCTATACGAACGGGACAGGAAGACTTTCAGCCCCACAGGTCAACGGTGGCGGCGAAAGAGTTCCGCAACATACTCGAATCACAACGCGCAGGAAAAGCCGGGCGATAAATATCAGTCCTGCCCGCTGGTGCCGACTTGCACGCAGCTGCAGAGAAACAGACGGCGAAACACCGACGAGTTGTCAGTTCACTTCTCAGCAACACAACAAATCCCCAACACAGCGAACTAGGCTGGCGCGTCTTCGAGTACGAGTTCATCCGTCGACTGAACGGCGTCAACGACGCGACCCTCCTCCATGCGAATAATGCGATCCGCCACGTCCAGGATCCGATGATCGTGCGTCACCAGCAAAACCGTGGTCCCCCGGTGATGTGCCAGATCGCGGAGCAGTTCCACTACCAGCCGTCCGTTTTCCCTATCAAGTGCCGCCGTCGGTTCATCGGCAATCACGATGTCAGGATTCCCCACCAGGGCGCGCGCCACGGCGACCCGCTGTTTTTGTCCTCCCGAAAGCTTCTCTGGCAGAAAATCAAGTCTCTGCTCCATATTGACGAGCCTCAACGCCTGTTCGCAGGCGGCATACCAATTCTGCATGCCCGCTTTGCCATGGACCTCCAGACCCATGCGGACATTCTCGAGCGCCGTCAGGCTGCGGTGGAGATTATGGGCCTGAAAAATAAAGCCGAGTCGCCGACGCATTTCGGTCAACGTGCGGGCATCGGCTCCGTTCAATTCCTGCCCCAGGAGCTTGACCGAGCCTGCTTCGATCGACCTCAGACAGCCGATCAGCGTCATTAACGTCGTCTTCCCCGAACCGGAAGGTCCCATCAGGATGATGACTTCCCCACGCTGAATCGTCAGATCGACATGGTGCAGGACACGGACTTGCGCCTCCCCTTTGCCAAACGAGTGGCAAAGGCCGCGAACTTCGATCGCCGCTGCAGACATTCCCAGGATTTCAGAAGCCTCTGTCATCGGTCGCCTCCCTTAGAACAGATCCGCGGGGTCTGCCGAGTTGAGTCGCCGGGTCGCCACGGCTCCGGAAATCACGCACATCACGGCCGTCAGCAACAGCACGAAGAGGGGGCGCGACCAGGTCATCGCTATGGGCAGCGCCGTTGCGCGAGCTGCCACCGCATATAGGACCAGAGAGACACACAACCCGGGAACAAATCCCAGAGTGGCCAGACAAACAGCCTCCTCGAACACGATTCCCAGAAAGTACCGGGGGGAATACCCAATCGCTTTCAAAGTTGCATATTCCGCAAGATGGTCCTGCACGTCGGTCGACAGCACCTGATAGACCATCACCAGTCCCACGATCACACCGATGGCGACTCCGAAACCGAACACAAATCCAATCGGTGTCTGCCGCGACTGGTAGTTCTGTTCGGCGTCAATGAATTCCTGCTTTGTCAGCGCAAGCACATCCCGTTCGGGGAAGTGCTGGTCGATCTGGCGAGCAATCGCCAGAGGGTCGGTTCCCGAAGCACACTTCAGTAGAACCACTGTCGGTGTTCCGGCGGCCCGCTTGGGAAACAGACTGAGAAATGTCTGCTCGGAAACGATCAGCAATCCATCCACATCGAAGGAAGCACCATGTGAAAAGACGCCCCGCAGTGAAAGCTGACGACCGCTCGATTCAATCAGATACTCCCCCTGCTCCTGAATCACAGTTTCAATTTCGCGACGGAAATCCCTCGTACGACGATCGACGATCGCACTATCGGGTTCGCGTAAGAGTGGAACTTGCTGCTGCAACTTTTCATCGAGGAAAACTTCTCCGGACGGAACGATCCCGATCACGCGAAAGTTTGTGGTATCACCCGTCGCGGGATCGGTCCACATCATCGTTGACATGAAAACCGGAGTGGCTTCTGTCACACCGGGAATCGCCATCGCCTGGTACATCCGCGTCCGAGGAAGGGGGTTGGCTTCCCGTAGTGAGCGAAAATCACTGCTGACAAGCACGATGTCCGCAACCAGATTCCGGTGCGTGATGACGCTGGTCTCAAACAGGGCGTTCATGAATCCCAGTTGCATGAAGATCAGGACGTTTGCAAACGTCACACCTCCTACAGCGGCCAGCAACCGGGTCCGATTGTGCTTCAGTTGCAGCCAGCCGATGGGGAGGCGTCCCATCAGACGCGTGAGAAACGGGGTCACGGTACGAACTCCGCTCGAACCTGCAGCCCAATATATTTGCGGGCCACCTCGCTGGCCTCGTCGCTCAGGCGAACCACGACTTCGATCACACGTGCATCGGTATTCGCTGCGGGCGTCGCGTCGACAATGGACTGCCGCTTCACAAGGGGCGAAATCCGCGAAACGTCTCCCTGAAGCGAGTGCGCCAGCGCCGAAGAATTGAGCCACACCGACTGGCCAATCCGAATCCGCTGGGCATCGGTCTCGTACACGTCGATCCGAACATCCATTTTTTCTGTGGCACCAAAATCCAGAATCGGGCCCGAGCCGACGGGCTCACCCGCTCGCTTATGAAGATCAAGCACTGTTCCGGCGACGGGAGCCCGTAAGTAAGCCTGTTCCAATCGCGTTTCCGCCTCCCGGAGCGATCCCTTTGCAACCTCCAGATCTTCGAGCGCCACCAGGACATCGACGGGTTCCTCACCCGGCTCGGCTTCATAATGAATGAGCCGGGCCTGAATTTCGACGATCTTTTGCTGCGACGATTCCGCCTGTAGCTGTGCCAGTTCCAGATCCGATTTTGTCGTGGAGTTGCTCCGGTCCAGCCGAGTCAGTCGTTCCAGCACACGTCGGTCGTTCACGAGTGTCGCGCGGGCAATTTCCAGTGAAGCAAGTAATTCCCGTCGGGTGGACTCGACCAGTCGTCTCGTTTGTGCCACGACGGCTTCTGCCCGGCGCACCCGTCGCTCGGCTGTCTGCCGTTCCGCCAGCAGTCGTTCTTCGTTATCGAACACCGCGAGGATCCGATCCGCCTCAACAGTGTCACCTTCTTTGACGTCCATTCGCCGAATGCGCGCCGCGCTGGCCCCGTCTGGACCTGCGACAGCGATAACTTCCCCTGTGGGCTCAATCCGCCCGAGAGCGTAGATCCGGGGTAGAGCAGGAACGGCCGAGTTGTTGCCAGGAACTTTTGCGAGCGTCTCACCTCTCAGATTGGGAGACCGAAGAAACCAGATCCCGGTCGCCGTGAGAGTAAAAACGATGAGACTCGCCACGATCCAGGTGTCCCGTGAACCGTGTCGAGCCCCGCGATCTTGCCGTTCAACCGAGAGAAGCGTCAGGCGAACCGGAGAATCTTCATTCGCAGAAGTAATTTTCTCTGAAGGGCTTGCGCTGGTCTGTGGAAGACTTGGAAGGGCTGACATGATTGTGTCGACTGCGTCAGACAGCCGCCTCTCAATAATGACTAAACGGTCACTAAAGAGGATAATGACCTTAAAGTCATTATTTGTCAAGCGGAATAACCACGTCGTTCGCTCCGAGAAAGGGCCATTCCTGACGCGAACTGACGCGGGATTTATGGTAGCCTGTTCGAACACAATAACGCAGCCAGGTGGAGCGCATGACCGAAGTCCGAAAACGGCAAAGACGTAAGGAAGCCAGACCGCAGGAAATCCTGGCAGCGGCCGTTTCTGTCTTCACGGAGAAAGGGTTTGCTGCCGCTCAGGTGCAGGAGATCGCGACACGCGCCGGCGTCGCCAAAGGGACGGTTTACCTTTACTACAAGACGAAGCAAGAGATTTTTGAAGAGATTGTTCGTGCTAACGTCAGTCCCGTTTTTTCCAAACTGAACGACTTGCTGCATGTCAGACAGGGTTCAGCGGCGGACTTGCTGTGCTTGGTCCTTGAGAGTCTTTACCGCGAACTGGTCGATGTTCCGGATCGCCGGGTCGTGATTAAAGTTCTCGTCTCCGAGGGTGGCCAGTTTCCAGAACTGGTCGAATTCTATTATCGCGAAGTGCTGCAATTTGCCGAAAAATTGCTGCGTACACTTCTGGAGAACGGCCGTGACGCAGGTGAATTTCGGGCTTGCCCCGCACTCCTCGAGCCTCGCGTGGTTGTCGGACCGGTCATCCTTGCCTCTGTCTGGCGGATGACATTCGAGAAAATTTCGCCGTTGGATTTACCAAAATTCGTTAACGCACACCTCGACCTGGTGTTGAACGGATTATTGATTCGTTGATGTTCTGTAGATACGGGCCAGGGATCGGGAAAAGGAATGCTCGAAGTTAGGTCATTCGATGGAACCGCCGAGGAGTTGTCGGACTTCGTCTTCCAGCAGTGGTGTGCCACGTACGAGGGACGAATGCTGGTTCCTCACTGGGGGGCTGACTATTTCCGCTGGCAGTTGCAGATGGATGATCCGCAGCGTCGCTGTCATCTGATTGCTGCATATCGGGGAGCAAAACTGGCTGGTGTTGTCCTTCACTTTCCGATGCAGTTTGCCATCGGGAAGGATGTGTTTACTGCTTCTCAGGCAAGCTGGCTGAGCGTTTCTCCGGAATTTCGGGGACAGGGAGTCGGCAGTGCACTGAATCGGGGGTCGCGAGCCTTCCACCGTGACCGGAAGCTGCGATTTCAACTTGGCTTTGCCTACTTCGGTCACCGGGCCTCCCTGGCATCCAGGTTCTGGCTGAAGTCGCAAACGGACAATACAACACCGATCCGCAGCGCCGGATTCTGGATCCGTATTCTCGATTCCAAAGCGACCGCTGAGTGGAACCTGAATCGTTGGGAAAGTGGCCTCACGACCATTGTCAGTCCACTGATTCCTCCCCCCAAAGTTGACTCGCGACCATCCCTGACAATCCGACCGGCGCGGACAGACGATGTAACGACCTGCCTGGCGCTGGTGAATCGCGCGACTTCCCACTGTGACCTGAGAATCGTCTGGAACGAAGAGACGCTCAGCCGACAACTCGGCCTGCACGGCTTCAGCAAATCTCTCGTGGCCCAGGTCGACGGCGAAGTAAAAGGGTTCGTTACGTTTCACATTCTGCCGATTGTCGGAAGGAACAAGGTCCCGGTCGGGATCCTGGATCTGGTCGTGGTCTCGGACCTGGCCTCAAGTGATCGAAACAGTCTCGTCGATGCTGCACTACTGGCCCTTCAGCAGGAAGGGGCCGCCTTTGTTCTGAAACTGCGTGTGGGAGATCATCCCGCAGGTCTCTTCCTCCGGCGCGGCTGGTATTACCAGTTACCGCAATCGCACGTCCTCGTCACCTGGGCCGAGGATGCTCAAAAATTGCCCCCACTGAAACGGCTGCACGTGCTCTGGCGATAGTCGGGCGCCCCGTCCCCAATCCAGAGTTTCAACAGATGTCCGCTACTGCCCAGCGGGAGGGGTCACGATGCCATGAGGGTGCAGGATTGTTCCAGGACGGCTGTCACAGTCGTGAATTCACAGAATTCACGATTCGTCCGATTTCTTGCGCGTCAGACTGCGTGTAATCGAGTGCCTTATCGACTTGACCGCGTTGCGGATGGAGAATCGGAAGGCACCGATGGTGTACATGAAGCTCAGGACCGACAGGATCGAAGTTTGTGTCGAAACACAGAGGTAACAGTTCGACAATTCGGGCCGAAACCGGGTCTTAAAGTGGGTCAGCCCCTGAGTGCTATAGAGTAAATTCCCAAGGTGATCTCCGGCAAACAGTCCAAAACGCAAGATCGCGCTAGAGCGATTGCCGGTGTATTCACGGCTCCCCTTCCAGATCAGCAGCGAGAGTGAAGCCTGTCTAACCCCTTCTGTTCGCAGTTTGTCCAGCACGTCTTTGACCAGAAACGGAATCGCTCCGCGCGTCGCATCACTTCGCTTGCGGAACATCTCCAGCGCTAACGAATTCCCTCCTCGCATGGGATTTCCGACGATGAACGCTTCGATCCGTTCCGTCTGAGAATTTTCCGCGACAAAAAGCCGACGACGGAGCAGGTTATCGGGTTGCAGTTTACCGACGAGAAGATTGATTTCTCGATCGTAAAAGCGGTCTTTCAGGTCGTCCCGTAAAACCTCGAAGAGCTCCCCCTTCAGCTTTGTCCAAGTTTCTTTGTCCAGCTTTTCCGGGTGGATTTCCCGGGCGACCAACCCCATTCGCTGACAAAAATTGGATTGTCTACGCACCCACTCATAGGGTTTTCCGGACCATTTGAGTGTGTCGAGATCAAGAAGAGTATCTTCCCCAAACTTCGACACTTCCCAGTTCGCCGCCTCAAAGTGCGGTCGATCTTGCTCACCAATGGAATAACAGGCGACAACCCGCTTGTTCTTCTTCGCCCAGTCGCTTAACTGTCGAACAAACTGACTTCGGTTTTCGGGGGCTGCGAGAATCCCCCCCGAGCAGTGCAGAAAACGTCCCGCAGGGATCACGGATAAAGCTGCCGTATGATCGGGAGACAGGATGCAAAATCGTTCCGGTTCCACCGCTAGATACGATTCTGGCGATTCTCCGTAGTCGTAAGCCAGTCGTTCCAGAGCTTCAAATTCCGATTTGGAGAGGGAGTCAACGCGGCGGACCTGCCAATTTACGTCGGGCGGGGTCGGTTCGATCACCTGGGACGGGGTCGGTTCAGACCGTTTCGCGACCGCCGGCTTCACGGGTGATTGATTTGTAACATTCATCAGTAATCAGATTCCGCGACGTACTTCTCTGCAGGCCAACAACTTCCATCCACGTCCCAACCCCAGCGGCACCAACCCCAGGGGCTGTACGGTCGTTTCAAACTCCCCGTGCTGACCACAGGGGCGCTGGTGAAAGATCTTAAACTGATATTTTTTCACTTCCCTATCGACAAAGCAAGCACGCCGCGTCCAGCCCACCAACTCGACCACTGCGCACGGACGCGGACAAGATTGTTCCCAAGAGTGCCCCTGCGAATTACGTCTGCTCCGATACGCCCTTCAGGGTTTGATTTCAGGTGCGGTTGGGGCCCCTCCCCCCTTCCGCGGCAAAGAATTCTCCCCCCTATCCCGATCCAAAGTCCCCTGAACTGAAATTGAGCGTATGTCTCGTCGCTCGGCAACTACGGCTTAGCGGGTGCCGATTCCAGGCCCACCGAGTTGACGGTAACTACCTCATATACCGCGTCGGCACCGGGTTGCGCATTCTGGTCGACATATTTGAGGGGTAGTAACGGTTTTTCGGGGGTATCGTGGTAGCTCATCGATTGGAACAGCGGTCGCCCGTACCGGCCGACGGGTTTCTCCGGGTATTGGGCCAGGAGACTTCCATTTTTCCGGATGAGAAAGCACCGAATCCCGCTCTCAAAATCCGCTTCCGCCTCCCACGTCAATTCGACCGCCCCATCTTCGTTCTTCCGGATGCGTACGGCTGAAGGTGCGGGAGGAGGTGTCGAGTCGCTGACCGAACCAACACGGATGTATTCTTCCCACAACGCTGCGAATCGCCCATTGGGCAACCAGACCGACTCGTTTTCCAATCCTTTGAACTCGGCGGCAGGAACCGGCTTGCTTCCCGAAAGAGTCGAGAGCCATGCCTGCTGCGGGTCGACCGGCCTGAGGGTTTGCGAGTCCGATCCCGGTTCGGGGAGCCGCTGCTCGAGGCAGGCGTCGAAAAACGGAATCGCCAGGTAGCGGCTATCGGCACATTCGTGACTGCTGCGAGGGTCGGCTGCAAATCCAATCGGGGCTCCCTGCGTCCGATAGAGGTGAAACAGACCTGTTCCCGCTGTCCACGCTCCCACCATGCGTGGATCATCCCGTTCCTTCAGACCGGGATTGCACATGGTGGGAATCCGAAACGCTTCTGCTGGAAATTCAGGACGCGGAATCTCGTCTTTCGCCCAGGCGTTAATGGCACCCCCTGACCGATGCCACAAGGCGACAATTCGCTCGGGATACAGAGTCTGCATCAGACTTCCCCAGAATCCGCCCCCCGAGTGTCCCCAGATACACCATGGAACACGTCGCAGCTCGGGTCGCTGTGCCTGATCAGCAAAATCCTCGAGCGACTTCAGGAACGTCGCCGCAGACCCATTGCGTGGATCACACCAGAGCCGGCAATTTTGCTGCTCGGCCTGATGATACGAAGGACCAAGCAAAGCACAGTCCCACTTCTTTGCCAGAGCCTGCCAGTGAAAATCATACGCAGCCGTTTCTCCCCCCTGACAGGCCCCCGTCCCGCATCCGTGCTGATGAACGATCACTCCACGCAACGTCTTGACGTCATCGGGAACCCACAATGTATAGGTCACTCCCATCTGTAAGCCGCGAGTTTCAGTCGAGGCGGGATACTCGACCACAAAGTAGCGTCCCGCAGCACGGCAGTCGTGAAGCGTGCCAAGAACGAATAACACACAGAAGGCGAGACATCGAAAAAGCGACACGGGCACGTCCTTATCAGAGTTTGTCATCGGTTGCGAATTTCTGGATCCGGCCATTCATCGTATCAGTGACATAGAGATTGCTGTTCTTGTCCAGCGCGATGCCATGAGGCAGGTAAAACTGCCCTGGATGGGCTCCCTCGCCCCCGACTCCCCGCAGGTACTTGCCGTCATTCGCGAACTGCTGAACACGATTATTAGTGGAACTCACCCAGACCCGGTCCCGGGCATCAACACAGATCGAGATGGGACCACCCATCCCGGGGGTTCCGTCTTTATTCCGAGGGGGTGGTCCGAACCCTCCGGGCTCGACACTCTCGTCACCCCAGTAGGCGAGTAACTTTCCTGACGGTGTAAATTTCTGGATGCGGTCCAGGGCTGCATCGGTCGTGTAGACATTCCCCGCACGATCGAACGCCACAAATTGAGGTCCCGCAAACCTTCCCCCCGCCGACTGGCTTCCGCCAAACTGTCCCGGTTCACTCCCGAGGGATCCCCACTTGCCGACGAACTTTCCTTCCAGAGTGAAAACCTGGACGCGACTGTTTCCCTGGTCCGGGACGTAAAGTCGTTGATCCGGCCCCAGGCTAATGGAACCGGGAAGACGGAACTCGCCGTCGCCGCTTCCTCGTGTTCCCCATTCCCTCAGCAGCATTCCCTCAGGCGAGTAGACGGCGATTTTGTTGCTGTTCCAATGCGCCACGTAGACGTTGCCGTCAGCATCGACCGTCAGTCCACCGGCATGGGGTTGCACCGCAAATCCGCCCAGAAACTTTCCTTCCGTCGTGAATTTCTGGATGCGTTGATTGCGAAATTCGGCGGTATAAACAATGTCATCGGAACTGATGGCAATTCCGACGCAGGCGTCGAACTGGCCATCCTCTTTCCCGTGGCTGCCCCATTCCAGAAGAAACCGCGGCGGGGGCAGCTCAGACTTTGGTCTGTCTTCTGCCGACAAACGGGAGGAATCACCCGATCGCGTGGTGACTGTTGCAAGCATCGCAAGCGACGTCGTGATAAACGTTCGACGGGAATACGTCGAACCCCTCTCCGCCCCGCTCTCAGTCACGATGCTCATCGAGAGTCCCTTCTGGTCGCTACGCGATCGCTGTCGCAGGCCAGTGTAAACTTCGTTCCCTTGCCGCAGTGAAATCAGAGTTCCAGGCAAACCTCGAACTGTCGATGCCGAGTTAATCCCTTTTTACTGACGTGCCCTGGGAGTAAATCCCGTTCGCACATACGGTATTGAGTTGAATGATTCGCTCCCCAGAATTCAATCCGAACATCATTTTGGTGTCGGAAGGAAATTCGCAGGGCGACCTGACAGGGAGGTGATGAGCCGCTCTGCAATTCCCGGTCTGCGGCTGGCAGCGGATTGCCACGAGGTGGAGAGTGTTTGCTGTGGGTCTGTACGCGGGGGCTCTGTTCGTTGGTGCGGGGGAGACTGCTCAGGACTCACACCAGAGACAGTCTGGCCAGGATAGCTATGAGCGTGCGGAGCCGTTGTTCGATCGACTGAGACATCATGAGCCGCTCAAATCTCCTGCGGTCCGCCCATGCATTTTGACATACCGGGCATGCCATGTGCTTTTCTCACTGGTGAAAACCTCACCAGTGATTGAGGTCAGGAGGTCCTTGAGGGTCTCTTACCACATGCGCTTCGGTTAGTTCCTCTGCATACAGAGGGGGTAAGGTACCGATCCCTTGGGCGCCGATGTGAACCGAAGCGAAGACTGGCTTGCCTCACAAGTCCGATCCGCAACTACACAACAGGAGATCCATCATGGCTCAATCCGCACCCAAAGGCCCCAACAGCCATCCCGGCAACGAAATTGACCGATCGTCGAATCAGCAACCAGATAACAGGGGAATCGAACTCGATGAACAACGCCCCTATGGACAAAACAGCGGTTGGGCCCCCCAGAGCGTGAATCCGGAACCACTGTCAAAAGATCCAGACGGCGAACAGGACGAACTGATCCATCTGGGACGTACGCAGAGCACGACGAACAGTCAGTAGCTGAAATTACAGCAACCGCCGGTCAATCAGAGCAATTTTTCCAGGTCGGTGAGGTTGACCGGCTTGACCAGATGGCCATTGCACCCCGCTTGTCGAGACTGTTCTCGATCGCTCTCTTGCCCCCAGCCGGTCAGTGCAAAAATCCGGATCGATTTTCCCCAGTCGGCTTCACGGATTTTCCGGGTGGCGTCCAGGCCATTCATACGAGGCAGTCCGATGTCCATCAGGATCACATCCGGCGAGAATTGTTCTGCCTTAGCGACCGCTTCGATACCATCATGAGCCACTTCCACATCGTCTCCCATGATGCGCAGCATCATGGCCATGGACTGTGCCCCATCTTGGTTGTCATCGACGACCAGAATCCTTCGGCGAGTTCGACCTGATCCCGCACTGGCATCCGTCATTGCATTTCTGGCCGAATTCTCTGTCACCTTCGGTAGATGAACGGTAAACGTGCTGCCAGAACCCTCAGCGCTCTCGGCTGTTACTCTCCCTCCGTGCATTTCAACGAATCCCCTTACCAGTGCGAGTCCAATTCCAAGTCCACCCATATTGCGTTCGACGCTCCGATCCACTTGACTGAACATATCGAAAATTGTCGGCAGCGCCGCCGCCGGGATTCCAATTCCTGTGTCACGTACAGAGATGATCGCTTCGTTATCTGACTGTTCGGCCGTCAGCCAGATTGTTCCTCCTCGCGGAGTATATTTTGCGCTATTCAAGAGAAGATTCGAAAGGACCTGGGCAAGTCTCGTCAGGTCAGCCTCCAGCATGACGGACTCGCCGAGATCCTGCACGATCAGTTGGTGCTCGGATTCATGGATGGCGGGCATTGATGCTTCGACGGCATGACTGATGATCTCTTTCAAGGAGACTCGGCTGCGTCGCAGCTCCATTTTGTTCCGCGTGATGCGCGAGATATCCAGCAGGTCGTCGACCAGCCGGATCATGTGGGAGAGCTGTCGATCCATCATCTCCCGCGCCTGCGAAACGATCTCCGGTTTCCCTTCGGCCAGGCGCATCACCTGAAGTCCGTTGCGAATCGGGGCGAGCGGATTTCTCAGCTCATGTGCCAGAAGAGCAAGAAAGTCATCTTTCTTTCGGTCAGCTTCCCGCAAGGCCGCTTCGGATTCCATCCGCTCGGTGACATCGCGCGTTGTTCCTGCGACCGCTTCCACTTCTCCTTTGGTACCGATCACAGGGACGAATATGTACTCGTACATTCGGCGACCGTAGACCCCTTCGAAGGGTACGACGCCACGGATTGTCGTCCTGGACCGTTTGACCTCTTCGATTTCCCGATCGTGCATGGCGGCATGCTCGGGTTCGAACCCGACTTGCAGACACGTTTTTCCGATCGCCTCGTCCCAGGTCTTGCCCCACAATTTCAGGAGTGATTCATTGGCGTACGTGAAGCGGTGCTGTAGATCGAACACGTAAGCGAGGTCGGGAGTGCTGCTGAGAATCCCCTCGTACAGACGCTTGCGACGCTCAGACTCTTCGGTCACCCGTGCCAGACGTTCCTCGGCTCGCTTCCAGTCAGTCACGTCGATCACCACGCCGGGAAGCCGCATGGCCTCACCCGCTTCGTTCCTTTCAACCTGTCCGCGCGCTGTCACCCATCGCCACGAACCATCCGGACGGCGCAAGCGGTAATCAGCTTCGTACGGGTTTCCTTCCCGCACCGCTTCCACGATCGCCTGGCTGACTCGCTCTCGATCCTGTGGATGAATGGAGTTGACGAGATCCGCGAGTGGCTCGCCGTTGATGACTTCCGGCCCCACGGAAAACATGCGTGCCAGACTGATATCTCCGAAAACGCGGTCCGCCGGGATATCCCAGCTCCACGTACCAATCGCCCCGGCCTTTAATGCGGCTTCCATCCGCGAGCGAATGTCGTTCAGAGCGAATTCGGCTCGTTTGCGACGGGTTATGTCGCTGGCCGTGCCGAACCATTCCATAATCGCTCCGACGGAACTGAGGATGGGAACGGCGCGAGAGAATGTCCAGCCCAGTGTCCCGTCTACCAGAATCACCTGGTGTTCCAGTTCGAACGTCGTCTTATTCAGGATGGCCTGTTTGATATTCGCTTGAAGCCGCTCGTGCTCAAAGTCGGGAACGATTTGTGCCATCCATTGCTTGACTGGCCTGTCTGAGCTGGCCAGGAACCCCCGTCCGTCGATCGGCTGCATTTCCGACCAGTCGCCCGTCATCGAATACAAGACATCCGACGTGGCATTGACCAGGGCGCGATAGCGTTGTTCGCTCGCCCGCAGCCGTTCTTCTGCCCGTTTCCGTTCCGAGACGTCGCGCGTCGAACCCGCGACCGCCTTGACAGAACCATCCTCACCCAAGACCGGAACAAAGATGTATTCGTAACAACCCGTCGCGCCCGAAGGGCTTGTGTAGAGGGTTTCGTCCTTCAGGGACTCTCCCGTCCGGATGACAGCCTCGATCTGGGACTGCAGCTTCTCGGCAAGGTCCCGCGGATAATTGAGGTCGTGGAAATTACATCCGACAGCTTCGGAGAGCGTTATCCCCCACAGTTCGAGCAAGGGTCGGTTTACGTAGGTGAATCGCCCCTGGAGATCAAACAGGTATACGAAGTCGGCCGTGTGGGACAAGACGGTTTCGTACACCTTTCTCTGCCATTCGGACTCTGTGGTCAGCTTCGCAAGATTCGCTTCGGCGCGCCGCTGTTCGGTCAGATCAATCCCCTGGACGATCACCCCTGTGACGTTCCCACCGGTGTCAAACGTGGGCTGAAAGACGAAGTGAAGCTCTCTGTTTTGAATCTCACCGTCACTTTGCAGACTCAGTCGGGAATTCGCACGGGCGCAAGGCTGACCGGTCCGGTAAACTTGGTCCAGAATCTCGAAGTACCCTTGGCCATGCACTTCCGGGAACGCCTCGCGGACAGACTTACCCAGGATATCTCGGCCACCGATGATCCCCATGCACTGATCGTTCACACGTTCGAAGGTGTGATCGGGGCCCCGCAAAACGGCCATCAGGGAGGGAGCATGCTGAAAGACTTCCTCGAGCCTCCGCCGTTCTGATTCCGCAACGGCGAGCAGACGCTCCCTTTCGGCGATTGCGTTCCGCTGAATGGTCACGTCTTCCAACGTGCCGACCCATTCCCAAACTGCTCCCGCCGAATCGCGAATTGGCACGCCACGCGCACGGATGAAACGCCACTGGCCGGATTGATCCTGAATTCGAAACGTCGAATCATAAGTGCTATTAGCTGCGACCGCGTTTGCCCACGCCTCAGCGGCCCGGTCTCGATCAGCCGGATGGACCACCCTCAGCCATGCATCGCGACTGGCCCGCTGTTCCTCGACGGACTGGCCAGTCACCTCTTCCCACCAACTCCGGGACTGCGCGAAGCCGCTGTCTTCGCCATCAGGAGTCCATGACCACACCACCTGTGCTATCGTATTCACAAGCGCCCGATAACGTTCTTCGCTACGCTGTAAAGCGTCGAGTTTCAGATTAGTGTTCGAAACGCTCACGGTGTCCTTGGGTGAATTAGGTTGCACGTCGCATTCTGACCGATCATAACGAGTCTCAATGCGATGTTTCTGAAGAACTGGTGGATTTGCCAACAGCTTGGTCGCAATAAGGACACCTTAATATTTTCGTTTCGCCGAATCAGTATCTATTTTTTGAATTCCCATTTCGGCGTCTGGCTCATTGATTTGAGAACGCAATAACATTTCGCGCGCCGCCCATCCGTGGCCACTGGGCGAGAAATTCCACTTATCGAGTAAACACCTTCCAATGAGCAATTTCATGAATACGATGCGTTGACTGAAAATACGTCACTTTAGGGTAGCGTATTGCCCAGAGAGTTTCTCTGCCCTCACACGCGTGAAGCATATTTCGCGCCGTCAATAGCGGGCGCCCGATTCCCTGGAGGCCGGCATTGCCCTCACGAGGCCGATTATTACCCCTCCTGCTTTTGAATTACGGCATATTGTTTGCGACCCGGTTGTCCCCAGCAGGCCAACGATGCAGCGGAGGGGCGAGTGCGACCCATCCGCGAATTGGCCGTCGCTGTAGCACCTGCCCACTTCCCCTTCGTTCGACGTTTTCTGCTTGAGGCGGGGATCTTTTCAGCTCAACCAGAGACGAGCTTGCAGGACTGACAGACGAGGGTACGGCGAATGCTGATTCCTTTCTGATGGAAACGAACTGAAACCAAATCTTTCAGGAGAACTGACCATGGCATCTACGAGCACACGTCCTTCCTGGTACACGGACGAAGACGACACCGCTTGGTCAAAGGTGAAGGCAGCCTTCCAGCGCGACTGGACGCAAACCAAGCACGATTTCGGTGCGGATGAGCCTGATCTTAATCAGGAAGTCGGTGACACGGTGGGACAAGCGACGGGAAACCAGCCAATTCCCCCCGGCAATACAAAGACCAGACCCGATTCGGAAAACGACATCTACAGCGACGACGATGAATCGGCATATCGATATGGCTACGCAGCAAGTCGCCACTTCGACGGCGACGAAGAATGGGATGATGAGCTGGAAGAGAATCTTCGCAGCGAATGGCGCGATGAATCGGACTGGGAATGCAGCCGAAACGCGGTCCGTCGCGGTTGGTGTTACGGAAAACAACAAGGACGTATCAACCAACCCCGATAGTCGATCTGGCCCGTAACAGGCCTCTCCCGTCCGGCAGCAGTCACTTTGTTTCGCAGAAGTGGCTGCTGCCTTTTTCTTTTCCGTAAAAGGAATCGCATCGGCGACGACCACCGTGATCCACTTCTGCGGCCGCAGCCCTAAGGAGACAGACACTTGAGGGCCACCGCCCGCTACACGAGGTCACGTCCGCCGTGAAGGAGCTTGCTGAGCACTGCTCGGCGGGCGGTCATCTCACCGGCGCTACGGGCCTGTTGGAGAATGGCGACTTGACGGGGGTTGAGCGGAACCGCGGTTCCGGTCGGAGGAACCTCGGGCACCAGGCGTCTGACAATCTCACTCTGCAACTCGGCGAGTCCTTGACCTCGCTTCGCGGAGACCTGTAACACGTTCTCCGGCAGCGCCTCATCCCACTGCATCGAGAGATCAGCCTTATTCCCAACGACCAAAGCCTCCGGCCACTGGCGCAATAACTCGAAATCGTCCTGGGTCGGGGCCTGACTGAGATCCAGCAGAACGATTTGCAGGTCGGCCGTGCGCAAGCGGGCCTGGGCCAGAGCGATTCCCTGAGACTCCAACGCGTGAGCATCTTGCCGAATCCCCGCTGTATCCGCGAGAACGACCGGCCATCCCTCAAAGGCGGTTTCGCCGGTAACAACATCACGTGTTGTTCCGGGCTGGTCGAAAACGATGGCTCGTTCGTAGCCCAGCAATGCATTAATCAGACTCGACTTGCCGACGTTCGGTCGCCCGGTCAGTACAACGTTCCAGGGGTTTGACAGATGCAGCCCGAAGTTTGACCAGTGGATCAAGTTATCCAAACGACTGAGCAGCGTGGCCTCATCAGTCGTCCAGACCAGTTCCTGAAACGCCTGCCGCAAAAGACCGCCTGCCTGCTCAAGCGCAATTTGCGTCGTTCGCCAGGTGGTGGTGCGGCTCAGCGTTTCCTGACACTCGGCCTGCAGAATGTCGTCGGAAAGTGTGAGTTGTGTTTGCCAATCAACGACCTGATACGTCGCTTCTTCAAGATCCTTCAGGATCCGTTCCACCGCAGAATTGCCTCCATGACAGTGGATTTCCAGCAGGTCAGCCGAGATCCGACAGACAATGAGGTCTTCGCGGTGCGAATACCCCCAGCGTCCGAAGGCGATTTTCCTCAGCGGTTGCTGGCTCAAAGCCACCCCATTTGCCGCTTCGAACAGGGGGTCGATTCCCTGGAATTCCGCTCCCCGCTCCTCAGGGCCAAGTCCCTCTGCAACTCGAATCGTCGCCACCGCCCCTCGCCCCCCCGGCGTTAATCGTGCCGCCGTGCGTCGAGTTGCAGGTCTCGAGTAACCGTCGATGTCAGTCACGTCAATCTTTCGAAGTTGTTGAGGACCCGAGTAGGAGCCGCCCGTCGTTCAGCGTTGCGGTACGATTCTGCGACGGGCAAGTCTCCCAACGTCCTCGGAGGCGTGTGAGAACGGAGCCCCAGCAACGAGAAATTTCCGTTTGCAGCGTTCCATTGGGCGATCTTACAGTGTGCATCAAAGACCGGTCCCGCGGAAGATGGTCGATTGCCGCACCAAAGTACAGTCGATCTACCGAATTCCCCAGGTACCCGTCAAATTCATTACAATTGGTACATGTTAACAGCCGATAACCAACATTATCAAATGCCGCTCAGCCGTCCCTCGCCAGAATAAACGTCGAGTAAGCGCACCGCTCGGACACCATGTTGCTCATCGCCAAGACGAGTTCGTGATCACGACAGGGCCCCCGTTGCCCTGCTTCGGAAACATGTTCGAAAGTGCCATGATGTATGAGCCATTCGCCCTCGGTACGCGTGACGAGTCGTCTCGGAAGTTGCGGCAGCAGGGCCCGTCCACCCTAACGAGGTTACTCCGCCTGGCAGCCCGGCCATCGATGCTTCTAATGCTGGGATTTCTGTTCACAGACGCCGTTTCGACCGCCCTGGCTCAGTCTTCCCCCGCGCCTGTTCGTACTCCGCCTCGACGAAGTGATATCACGCCGGTTTCAGCCGAGACATTCGACGAGTTTGCTGAAATGCTCCGGGGGCTGGAACGGCGGGTCGATATTCTGGCCCGGCAGAACGAAGAACTCCTTCGCGAAAATCAACGCGTCAGCCACCGCTTAAACCCTTCATCCTTCGCTGTCCAGAAGGACCGCGATCCGCTGGAAATTCCCAGTCAGGATTTTCGGATTCACCAACCTGAAAGAGGCTTGCTCGAACCTTCCGGGCCTGTTCCCCATCCATTCCACTACGATGGGACGCATCGCCCAACGGAGTTTGAACACATCGGTTACACCAACCCCGTCGGCCACCACGGTGAAGAGAGTCCTCCTGCGGCGGGAGGGGGATCGAAAGCAGCAGGGGGCGACCCGACGACGACCGGTCGAGCCCAGGAAGTCGGAAATCGGCACCGCGGGAAACTTACGCTGAAGCCTTACTACGACTTCGATGGAGACGGCTTCAAGTTCGTCACTGAAGACGGAGAGTACAGTTTTGGCGTGCGAGGAATGGTTCAAGTTGACGGCAAAGTGTTTTCCGACCCCGTTCCCGGAGGAATCGCCAGCGACGGCATCTATAATCCCCGCTCTCGATTCTATCTCGAGGGGAACCTGTCAAAGCCAATCCAGTACGAATTCTCGTTTCAGCAGACGTACGACAGCGTCGGCCTGCTCGATGCGTATTTAAACTTCAATTATGACCCTGCATTCCAGGTCCGAATAGGTCGCTACAAGACGCCGTTCACGTATGAATGGTACCGCATTCACATCTGGGATCTGCTTGCTCCAGAACGATCCCTTTTCGCGACCAACTATGAGGGTCAACGGCGTTTCGGGGCAATGGTTTGGGGGACAGCCGCTGAGAATCGCGTGGAATACGCCGTCGGAACGTTTAATACGCAGCGAAACGGTTACCAGCCCTTCCACAACCTGCAGGACATGATGGCCTTTGTGAACCTCAAGCCTTTTTATAACGAAGATCGCGGCTTCGCTTTACGCGACCTTCAGTTTGGAGGTTCGGTCAATGCAGGTTACGAGAATCAGCCGACAGCACCGACCGCGTTGCGGACGAATAACGCCCCGACGGCTGCCGCGTTTGGAGACAGTGGCGCAGTCAACTTCGCAAGTCTTCCCTTCCTCGCCTTCACTCCTGGCGTGACCGAGCATGGATCACGCGCGTTGTGGGAAGTGCATTCGGCCTGGTACTACGGGGGACTGACCCTGCTCGGTGCCTATGAAGGGGGATCTGAAAGTTACGCCACCGCCACAGGGTCGCGGAGCCGGATTCCCCTCAGCGGTTGGTTTGCGCAGGCAGGGTACCTGATCACAGGCGAGACAATTCGTGACCGGACACTCGTCGATCCCATCCACCCCTTCGACCTGCGTCCCGGCCGAGTTGGATTTGGTGCATTCGAGCCCACCGCGCGCTACAGTGAGATGACACTCGATCAGCGAGTCTTCACCGAGGGACTCGCCGACCCGAAGCTCTGGACAAATCAGGCCCGGCTGGTGGATGTCGGAGTCAACTGGTACATCAATAAGTTCGTCAAAATCTATTTTGACTGGGAACATGCCATGTTCGCGACCCCCGTGACAACAGGAAAGGGAGGGGTCACTCAATCGAACGACCTTTTCTGGATCCGGTCGCAGCTCTACTTTTAAACCTTGGGCTGCTGGCGCGCCGCCGGTACGATCACGTGTGCCCTTCCGCCGGTTTGGTCTTCGCATCCCGGTTCAGGCGTTTCTGCAGTCGAGTATTAACGTGAGCGAAATTATGGAGCCAGCGATCGTAGTCCTGAGTCTTGAACTGGAAGAACTCTTTGACTTCCGGTTGTGGCAGCACCAGGAATGTTTCAGCCTTCATCGCCTTGAGAACGCATTCTGCCACATGCTCGGGAGTGACCGAGCTTAAATGCAGAAATTGATGAACCGGGTCCTCAAGGTCCAGGAATTCCGTGGCAACCCCGGCAGGACACAAGCAGGTCACCTTCAAACCCCGATTCCGATAGTGCACGGAGAGCCATTCCGCGAACGCGACCGCTCCGTGCTTAGTCACGGAATAGGCTGCCGATCCGATTTCCGTCAGCAGTCCAGCGGCGGAAGCCGTGATGACAAATGCTCCCCCTCCCTGTTCGATCATGGCGGGGACGGTCGCGCGCGACAGATAGACGTGCGCCATCAGGTTAATCTGCCAGAGTCGGGTCCAGTCTTCATCAGGCGTCTCAAAACCTCCCTTAGAGGTGACACCTGCATTCGAGATGACAACGTCGATGCGTCCGAATTCGGCACGCGCCAGATCTACCGCTGCACGAATGTCGCTTTCACGCCCTACATCACAGGCGACACTCACTGCCCCCAGTTCCGCTGCGAGAGCTGCCGCTGCTGCTTCGTCACGGTCAGCGATCACAATTCCCTTCGGCCGTTCTTCCTTGATTCGCCGACACAACGACTGACCAATCCCGCGGGCACCCCCGGTGATCAGGACAACGCGATCCACTAGTTCCATTCTGGATCCTTCCTCTTTTCCGCAAGTCGCCTGGACATCCCTCTTATCCACAGGCTCGTCAAAACAGTGTCGATTGTCTCAAGTGAGAATTGGGACGTTTTACGGCCTTGTAGCCCCGGTTCCCGTCTCCTGCCAGTCAGACGTCTGCATTCGCCAGGCACTTGCAGGATTCGCCGCTCGCCGCATGGATTCACGCAGTCGGTTCTTGCAATAACATCCTGCTCGTCTGCCGGAATGCCTGATCGGGTTCTAACAGGGAGGCGAGGTTCGGGGATATACCAAAGTTTTCGGGAGACGATTGCGCTGGATTAAGTCGGGTTGGCAACCTACTCTTTCGGGCACCGCAGCGGGACCCACCGATGAGCCGGAATTGACTGACTTCGACAGTTCCGGGCAGTGTGGAGAAACTGCCGTCGAAATGCCGCATCATTCATGGCTCTGATAACCGGTTGACAAGGTCGAATCATGATTACGGATCACATCAGCAATCACGCGAAGTATGGTCATTTGCCTGCAGCCCTGCTGCGAGCCATTGAGTATCTCGGCAGCACCGATTTCACGTTTGTCGAAAGCGGCCAGTACGAACTCGACGGACGGAATATCGTCAGCATGGTTCAGCGATACAAAAGCAAGCTGCCCCATCAGGCCGTCTGGGAATCCCACCGCAAGTACATTGACGTGCAGTTTGTCGCGGGTGGACACGAGCGATTCGGCCATGCCCCACTGGCCACGGCTCCGGCTGTCAAGACACCCTATTCGGAAGAGAAGGACGTCATCTTCTACGAACCAGGACAGCAGACCTACGATGCCCCCATGGGAACATTCATGATTTTCTATCCTGACGACGTGCACGCTCCTGGACTGGCCGCCGGCACACCCCCTGTGGCCAGCGAAGTCGTCAAAGTCGTTGTCAAAGTTGCCGTTTCTGCCTGTCAGTGACAAATAGGTCGTGTGGACAAGCGCAGTGACTCGGTCATCCATAGCCTGAAATGACTTTTTTGGCAGAAATCCTCTGATTGGGCAAAAACAATTCCGTTGACGGATCTGATTGCGTTGCAGCGTACTTCGACCTTCGTTACACTATTCGGTCCTCGCGTTTGCCGTATTCGTGGGCAAGGCCCCCACATTGAACTGGCGACGAGTTTGAAATTAACTTCAAGGTGCGTGTTTTCATGTCGAAGGAAGCAAAGTTAGTCGTCAAACCGCGTGCGGAACAAGGTTCTGCAGCATGCCGACGGTTACGATGGAGTGGGCAAGTTCCCGGCAATATCTACGGGCATAACGCGCCGCCAGTTTCTGTCGTGATCAGTTCGGAAGCATTGACGCCTGTTCTCATGTCGGGTGCCAAGGTTGTCGATGTCGAACTGGACGGAAAAGTCGATAAGGCCGTTGTCCGCGAAATCCAGTGGGATACGTTCGGCAGAAGCATCACCCATTTCGACCTGCTGCGGGTCGACCCGAACGAACGCGTTAACATCGTCGTTCCGCTGGAAGTCAAGGGGACGGCCCCCGGCGTCCTGCTGGGTGGTGTGCTCGAACAAGTCTTGCACTCCATCACCATCGACTGCCTCGCCTATCAGATTCCTGACTCGATTCCAGTTCGCGTTGGATCGCTCGAACTTGGAAAAGCGATTCACGTTTCGGACCTGGTCCTGCCAGAAGGTTCACACGCTCACGCCGCACAGGACGCGATCGTCGTTCACGTTGTGCAGGCGAAGGTGCAGGACGAAGTCGCAGCAGCTGGCCCAATCGAACCAGAAATGATTGGTAAGAAGCCTGCCGCTGAAGCTGAGGCAAAGGACGCGAAGAAGAAATAGTCTGGGCACATCAAAAGAGCCAACACGTCACGGTCAACTCGGAATGACACCATGAAGCTGGTTGTCGGATTAGGCAACCCGGGGTCGAAGTATGAGGGAACCCGGCACAATGTTGGCTTTGATGTGATTGCCGAGTTAGCACACCGGTGGCATGCCGATCGCTCGAAACTTCGGTTCGAGGCACAGCTGGCGGATGGAAATTATCGAGGCGAAAAGGTGCTGCTGGCAGCGCCACAGACCTATATGAATCTGAGTGGACGAAGCGTTCAGCAGATCGTCAAGTTTTACCAGATTCCGTTGACCGATGTATTGGTTGTCTGTGATGACATGAACCTGAAGCTGGGGCAGCTGCGGCTGCGAGCGTCAGGATCTGCGGGCGGACAAAAAGGACTGCAAAGTATCCTGGATGTTTGCGGAACGGAAACGGTTCCCAGGCTGAGGATTGGAGTGGGGCGTCCACCCGAAAAGATGGATGCCGCTGCTTATGTATTGACGAAGTTTCGGAAAGACGAGCATACTGAGGTTGACGCGTCAGTAAGAATCGCTGCCACGGGAATCGAATTGTGGATTCAAGAGGGGATCACGGCAGCCATGAATGTCGTGAACTCTCCAATGCCTGATTCGGATTCGAATCACTCGGCTGGTAGAAGTCATCCGTGATTCCGCAAAAGAGTTTTGGGACAAACGCGGGTTTGATCTCGATAATTGAGCCATAAGAGCCAGATGCGATCGAAGATCTTGGGGAGAGTATTTTGACCGAGTACATGTACGAGGGGATGTTTCTGCTGGACAGCAACCGCTACGCTGCAGACCCTGATTCAACTCAGAAGGCAGTGCTGGGGATGCTTGAGCGAGTCGGAGCGAAGGTTGTCGCTTCCCGCCCATGGCAGGAAGGAAAGCTTTGCTATCCCATCGAAGGGCAGCGAAAAGGCTTGTATTATCTCGCCTGCTTTACGATGGACGGCGGCAGCATGATCGAGCTGAATCGCTTGAGCAAGCTGAATGAAGTTGTCCTACGGCAGTTGGTGCTGCGTCATCCAAAAGTGATTTTCGACGCCATGGTTGATGCTCTGACGCAACATGACGGCGCAATCCACAGCCCCGAACAGAAGGCTGATCGTGAAGCCCGTGGTGATCGTCCTGCGATCGAAGAGGGCGTTGAAGAAGCGCGATAGGTTTCGGTCTGGGCAGATCGCGTGGAGTATAAGGGAATCGAGAAATGGCAAGTTTCAACAAAGTGATTCTCGTCGGCAATTTGACGCGCGATCCGCAAGTGAAGTACACGACTGGTGGCACAGCAGTGACGGAAATCGGATTGGCAGTCAATCGTCGCTGGCTGGATAAGCAGTCGAATCAATGGAAAGACGAAACGACGTTCGTTGATGTCACCTTGTGGGGTCGGACGGCCGAAATCGCAGGGGAATACCTCGCCAAAGGGCGACCGGTACTCATCGAAGGTCGGCTGCAGTTGGATACCTGGGATGATCGGGAATCCGGGCAGAAGCGCAGCAAGCTCAGAGTTGTCGGCGAAAATATGACGATGTTGGGTGGCAAGGGTGATGGACAGGGTGGAGGGGGAGATTCCCGGTCGGGCGGTCGTCCGCAGTCGGCTGGCCCCTCACGAAGTGCTTTCGCAGAACCGAGCTTTGACTCGGGTGAAAGCTCAGGCGGATTCTCATCCAGCTTTGATGATCACTCAGGATCCCAAGTCGACGATGTGCCGTTTTAGCGATTGTCGGGGATTGGAGTTCCTGACTGTAAATCGGATGGGAATAGGGGTTCCCAACCGGGATAGCGAATTGAAACCCGTGTGAAATTGTGACGGAATTTAAATATGGCTCGTAGTACTCACTCTGCTTCAGGTCGTCCCCGGATTTCTCGCCAGGTCGAGTTGTTGCTCGCCGCTGATGTCGAGCATCTGGGAGCCACCGGCGACATCGTTCGCGTAAAGCCCGGTTATGCCCGCAATTACCTGATGCCTAACGGCTTGGCCACCGTCGCAACGGAAGCCAACAAGCGGGCAGTCAAGCGCCACCAGGAAGCACTGGTCGAGCTTCAGAAGCAGAAGATGCAGGCTTTGCAGAAGCGAGCCGATGCCATTGGCAAGTACAGCGTCACGCTGGAAGCCAACGCCAACGAAGAAGGCCATCTGTACGGTTCGATCATGGGTCCCGATATCAGCAAGGCGCTCGTCGCTGCCGGATACCAGGTCGATGCTGATCACGTCAAACTCGACGGTCCGATCAAGGAACTCGGCATGTACACCGTGAAGATTCAGCTTCACTCCGAAGTCCGCACCGAGATCAAGGTGTGGGTGGTTCCTGCCGCCAAGAAGTAAAAGCAATCGCACATTTGTGCTGATGAAATTCGAAGCGACGTGTCCTGTGGGCACGTCGCTTTTTTTCGTGTTTCCAACACCAGGCTGGCTGCACCCGATGAAACCTCAGTCGCTTCCCGTCACTCGTTTTTGATGACTGAGCGATGACCCTTTGAATGATTTTTTCCAGTTTCGTAGAGAGCCATGAGGCCTGACGGGATATAATCAGCACCCCCTGATGGATGAGATGAGGCCTCCCACCTGGGTCTGTTCCTCACTTTCCTGGCTAACGTAGTGGAATTCCGCATGGCCCGACTCCCAGCCCCGACGATTCCTGTATGCCCCGGACGTGTGACAGGTCCGTTGACCCGCCGGGAAATGCTTTGCACGGCGGCCAACGGATTTGGCTGGCTCGCTTTCGCTGGAATGATGGGGCACAGTACGAGCACGTCCGCCGGCACGGAGTTCTTGCGGGTCCCCCAGCCGGATTTCCGGCCGAAGGTGAAGAACGTGATCTTTTGCTTCATGGACGGGGGCGTATCACACGTTGACTCGTTCGACCCGAAACCGAAACTCGCCGATCTCGACGGCCAGTCGTTCACTGACTCAAAAAACCCGACCGCCAATGGGAATCGACAATGGCTGAAAAGCCCGTGGGAATTCTCACAACACGGGGAAAGCGGCATGCCGGTCAGCAGCCTGTTTCCTCATATTGCCCGCTGTGCAGATGACATTGCCGTGATCCGTTCGATGAAGGCAGATCTGCCCATCCACTCCACAGGCGTCCTGTTCCTGCATACGGGTTCGAATAACGCCGGACGGCCCAGCCTCGGTTCCTGGGTGAATTACGGCCTGGGTTGCGAAAGTCAGAATCTGCCCGGATTCGTGGTTCTCAGTTTCGGCGTTGTACCGTGCGGCGGACTCGAGACTTTCTCGAATGGATTCCTGCCCGCCAGTCATCAGGCAACACTGCTCCAGGCCGATGGAAACCCGATCGACAACATCCAGCCGGGTGATCGTGATTCACGAATCCAACGAGCAAAGCTGGCTCTGCTGAAATCACAGAATGCTGCGTTTTCAAAACAACTCGGGGGCAGCGATGCCGTGGAATCGGCAATTCGAAACCATGAGATGGCCTTCCGCATGCAGTCGCTCGTCCCCGATGTGCTTGATCTCTCGCAGGAAACCGAAGCGACACACGCCCTCTATGCCATCAATTCACAGGTGCCATCACAACGACTGTATGGCATCCAGTGCTTACGTGCCCGCCGCTTAATCGAATCGGGTGTCCGTTTTGTCGAAATTACCTGCCCGCCCGGCGCCTCGAACGGTACTTGGGATCAGCACGGCGATCTCAAGAAAGGGCATGAAAAGAACGCGCTAGATACCGATCAGGCCATCGCCGGTCTGATCACCGATTTGAAACAGCGAGGCCTGTTCGATGAAACGCTGATCGTCTGGGCGGGGGAGTTTGGACGGACACCTCATTCTGCGGGCCGCGATGGACGTGACCATCATCCCGAAGGATTCTCGGTCTGGCTGGCAGGGGGAGGTGTTAAAGGAGGGTCGATTTACGGAGCCACCGACGAACTCGGCATGCACGCGGTGGACGGCGTCTGTACGATTCACGACCTGCATGCCACCATCCTGCATCTGCTCGGCCTGAATCACGAATCATTGACGTTCCGCTTCAGCGGCCGCGACTTTCGACTGACCGACGTGCACGGAAGCGTGGTCCACGAAATCCTGACCTGACGTACTGCACGGCCGTAATCTGGGTAAACCTTAATCTTTGCACCCGTTTCTCAAGACTCAGGATGCGAACTTCCCGCATGATCGCTGGAGTCTACGTGCTCGCAGTGCCGAGTTTTCCTGCTGACGCTTGGTCCATCGCCTCCGATACACCCCGCGTGAATCAACGTGGACATGCAAGGATGAGGTGAGCCGCGAGATCGTCACATCCTGCGGTGACCAGGCGAACTGAGAGGCACGGGAAAACATCTTGACCCATTTTTGGCTTTCCCCTGTAATCCGCTGCAATTGTGGACAATTAGCAGAACAGGCTTGATTGCAGTTTCGTTCATCCTGGCAAGACATGACTTATGACCGCTACTTGATGAAAAGCTTTCTCCACACGTTCGGCGTGTGCTTTATCACCATGTTCGGGCTGGTCGCAGTCATCGACTTGTTCGAGAACCTGGATGAACTGCTGGAAATCAACGGCGACAATGGCACCTTCGGGTTGATCCAACTGATTGTCACGCTGAACGCCTATCGTTCGATTCTGTTTCTGGATCGTGGCGGAGCGGCCCTGACGGTCATTTCTGTCATGACAGTTCTCATCCTGCTGCAGCGAAGTGGTGAACTCCACCCGCTTCTGGCGGCCGGGATTCCGATGTATCGCATTCTCAGGCCGATGGTCTTCGCAGCGATCGGCGTGAATTGCCTGCTGGTTTTTAACCAGGAATTCCTCGTTCCACGCGTTGCATTTCGTGAACACGAGATTCGCCACCAGAACGACCTTTCACAATCCCAGGTCGAATCGCTGACGGACCACCGAACGCGCATTTCGATCGACGGAGAAACGGTCAGGGTCGCCGATCGAACAATTGAAAAGCCGTTCTTCACGCTCCCGTCCCCCAGCCTCGTCAACGAGTTGACGATTCTCAAGGGTCCGACGGCGACGTTCTATCCCGCGAAGGGGAACCGCCCCGCCGGTTGGTTGATCAAAGATGTCGTCTCGAATCCTCCCCTGGCCGACGTGGAACGGATTCTGACGGATCGGGGTCGCGAATTGGTTGTCGTTCTTCCCGGAGAACGTGTGTTTGTCGCGTCGGCGATCACCTGCGACCAGCTCTTCAAACGAAGTTCGAGCTTCACCTCGCTGTCGACCTGGGAACTGCTGGAGCGGATTCGCTGTCCTGCCTTCGGTTTCGCTTCTGTGTACCGGATTGTCCTGTACGTCCATTCCAGGTTCATGCAGCCCATCCTCAACGTAATTGCGGTTCTGCTCACGATTCCGTTAATGGTTCGTCGAGAAAGTCCCGGCCTGGCGGTGGATTCGACTTTATGCGGGTTTGTATTGGCCCTGCTTTTTGCCGTCACTCAGGGATTTCAATCATTGGGGGCAAGCTACGTCATCTCACCGGAGATTGCCGCCTGGGCGCCTGTCGTATTCGGCGGAGCACTTTCCGCCTGGCTCTCTGGCGTGATCCGCACTTGAGTTGGGATGAATCACCATGAATGACACCCTGATCAACCCTGCGCATTCGCGCGACGCCATCAACCTTCGTTCTGATTTCTCGTCGCCACACACGGTCACAGCAGCCGGACGGAAGAGTTGGCCCGTATGGCGTCCGCTCATCGCGACGCTTCTGGTCAGTCTGTTGATCCGAATCTGGGACGTTGACCAGCACGTCTCTGCGATGTTCTATGATTCAGGAAATGGTATCTGGCCCTTCGAGCGGGCTCACCCCTGGCTCTGGTTCTACCGGAATGGAGTCATTCCGCCGATCGTTGTCGGCGTCGTCGGTGCCGTCGTGGCGGTCTTCGGTACCCACTTGCTCCATTCTAAGGATCCCCTGAAGATCAAGCAGTTTCGCCTGAGTGGACTGTTCCTGGCGCTGCTCTTAATCATCGGGCCGGGTCTACTGGTCAACGGATTCCTCAAATCCGTGTGGGGGCGGCCACGACCCGTTCAATGCACGGTTTTTGGGGGTGATAAACAATTCCTGCCCGTCGGTGCGTGGGGGAGTGATCGCTTCCCGAATTCGTCATTTCCATCTGGTCACGCAGCGGTCGCGTTTTATTTGATCGGCCTGGGGTTTGTTGTCAGTCCAAAACGTCCGTGGTTGCGTCGCGCGTGCTTTGCAGGCGGTCTCATCTACGGCGTTGCCATGGGATTTACGCGTGTTCTTCAGGGAGGTCATTTCACGAGCGATGTGGTCTGGGCCGGCGCTCTGACCTACCTTGTTGCGGTGGCCCTGTCGCGGATGCTGATTGATCACGACGAACAGCCTGCCAGCACCTGACTCCTGCCCCGTCGCAGTGGAAAAACCGCGCGTCGACGCGTTTCGCGATCGATCTCTCGTGAAAAGAGTCCGTGACCACCTGCCAGTCCGAGCCGATTTCAATCGCCCTGCACATAGCTCTGTCTGACTCTCTCAGGCACCGGCATCGAGCCAGTAACCAAACTCAATGGCCGGGCAACGACCATTGAGTTTGGAGTTTCCCGAGTTCACGTTGAGCCATGAACGGCCCTGCCCCGGACTCGCCCACACCAATTCACCGACCACGATTACGCATGATTCTAACTCACGTAAGGCGCTCAGGTTGCATGGCTTCGCGACGACCGGGGCGGCGTTAACCGAAACAGGGTTTCCTCCCGATCAGCGACGATCCCGCCCGTTCGCAGTCGCCGTGTCCGAGGATGTTCCGTCTGGACTCCGTGACACCGAGGTCGCCTCAGCCCGAACGCATCCCCCTCCTCCGAGGCATTCTCGCGTTCATCAGAGCATCGGAACAGCATCGAGCACGCTCACTCATCGCGAGGTGACTGGAGTGCTGCGTCCTGCCGGTTTCACTTGGCTGCAATTACAGTCACGAATTTCCGGACTCCGTCTCACGGCATGAGACAGGCCGGTTAATGAGCGTTTGGAAGCCCACTCGGAAGCCTGCTCGCGCTGAAACGGGCCGGAGATCAAAGGCCTCTACGCCGTCGGTCGGCCCTTCTTCCGTTTGGGATCGACCGGGTGGTGATGAGGTTTTGGTACAGCTACGCCCCGTGCCACAGGCTCTGCCTCGGCAACAGGAACGATGACCGGCAACTCCGCCGATGAGACTCCAGAAGCGCTTGCGGCCTGCTTCGGTTCAAAAAACCGGCCGAAGGGCCCCGAAACCAGTTGAGGGAGCAGCACCAGATCACCGAGAAGTGCGACCCCGATCATGCTGGCCATCAGGGAACCGAATCGGCTGATGAGGGTAAGCTCAGCAGGAACCAGAAGCAGCAGGCCAAAGCCGACAGCGGCGCTCGTCTGCAGAAGTGCGGGGCCGGAATGGACCATGGCATGGATGGCCGCATCACGACGACGGGATCCGTCGCTCATCGCACGCTTGAACCATGCAAGATAGTGCAGGGTGCCGTCGACAGCGATCCCGAGTGCGATGGAAGCCGTAATCATCGAGCCGATATCAATCCGCTGTCCCATCCACGAGGCAGCCCCGAACACCACAGTGATCGGCAACAGATTCGGAATCATCGCAATCAGGGCGGCCGGGAAGCTTCGCAACGTGATCGTAAACACCACGAAAATCAGGGCGAACGCCAGACCAAAACTGCTGATCAGACTTTCCAGAACTGCATGCTGCGTCTGAACAAACAGAGGGACTTTGCCCGTGATCAAATGGTGGGAGCCAGCTTGCAGCTTCAAGACTTCCTGCGCCATTTGATGCAAGTCTGCCAGGATCTTCTCGAACGAATTCTCGGTCATGACGTTGACCTGGGCTGTAATTCGCCAGAGCTCATCACCCGCCTGGTTGAGGCGATGGTCTCCCGGCTGATGCAGATCGTGGCTCTGTTCGGCGACCGAATAGAACGACCGGGCACCAGGAATTTCCCCATCGCGAATGCGTTGCTGGATGATCGTGGCCCGCTTCTGATGCTTGGTCCTGACGATAAAACTCGCGTCTTCAGGTGGTTGTTCGCTCACCGGCTGAAAATCTGCCAGTGAGACCGACCCACTGATCTCGGGGTGACTCCACATTTTTTCCTGGATCTGACGTACCAGTTCCATACGGTCGAGGAACGTCGAATCTCGCTGTGCCTGCTCGTCAAAACGAATCACCGTTTCAACGGGCATCACACCACCCAGATTGGTTTCAATGAACCAGTAGTCCTGAGCAATCTGTGACTTTTCGGGGAAGTAGCGGATGACTTTCGTCTCCGTCTGCATCTTCGAGATTCCCCAACTGAGCGCTACGGCAACGGCGATTACCAGCAGCGACTGCAAACCAGGGTGCACCGTCACGATCCGACCAAAGAATCGCCAGCCCCCTTGATCAGACGGCTTTTCCCGGGGAATGGGACCTGCCCACATCTGCATCAGGGCAGGCAAACCATAGATAATCATTAACAGCGAGAACATCGTTCCGCAGGCGGCGTAGAGGCCGAATTCACGAACGGGAGAAAGCTCACTGGTGGACAGCGAGATCAGACCAATTGCCGTCGTCAGACTTGCGAGTGAACAAGGTGACCACGCCGACCGGATCGACTCGACAATCGCCGAACTTTCGTCAGCGCTGGCCGCGTGCTTCCAGTAATTCACAACGTGGATCGCCCCCGAAAGGGTCAACACGATCAGCAGCGTGGGCATCACGCTGAGGATCATGTTCATCGAGCCCCCGGTGAAAGAGATCAGAGCGAGAGCACCGAATGCGGTGAACATGGCGACAAACAGGATCATCGACGCCAGTCGCACATTTCGCACAAGAACGTAGGCCATCAAAGCGCTGAACAGGGCCGACGACAGCAGGACCGATCTGCGATGAAATTGAATCAGCGGATACGACGTGTTCCAGATTGCCTTGCGGACTTCCGAGTTTAACTCGTTGGCGGAAATGATACTTCCGGTCATGTGCAGTGTGCCGGCAGGAATTCCGGCCACATCACAGATCGCGCGAATCGAGGCGATCGTCTCGGCCTTGTCAGCCAGTCCCGCCTCCGAAATTCCGACGGCGAGTGCCACCGGTGAGCCCAGCACGAAAAAGCTGTCTTCAACCAGCGCTGACCCTTCGCCCCACTCGGGAACATACTGTTTCAGCCAGTTGGCGATATCGGCCGTTTCAGGGCTGCCGATGCGGATCCCTTTCCAGGAAATTTTCAGGTCGTGATCGACTGTGGCCTCTTCGAGAGGAGTTCCATCGACGGCCACAACAACCGGTTGTGTCGGTTCGCTGGTTCCCCCTTCTTCTGCCACGGGGCCGGGAATGGCCACGAGCGGTGACAGATCGGGATCGGCCTCGTGGATCACCAGTTCCAGACCGAATTTTGAACGGGTGGCGAGTTGAAGCTCGCGTCTGGTCTTCTTGATGGCCGAGCGGCCTACTTCTGTCAGACGTAGCCTCAGGGGACCGACTCCCAGCAGCGTCCCTTCGAGACGACGGGCGGCGTCCTGCGCGGAAATGCCGTTCTCCTGCATCACGTTCAGCGCCGCTCGAGGATCGAGAACGCTGGAAACGTAAGGAAGGCCACCCCGTTTTGTTCCCTGGGCGTCGGGCTTGCCCAGCAGTTGATCGACGAGTCGTTCCAGCCGGGGATCGTTGATGGAACTTCCCTCCCACGTCAGCAGGATTCGTTCCTCGATCGGAAACTCTTCATGCGTCCAGCGCAGCGCTCGCAGTTCGGGATGTTCGTTGGGGAGCCATTTTTCGACCTCGTTGTCGAGGTGAAGTTGTCGCACTGACCACCAACAGACCGGTGCCGCGAAGGCCATCAGGACAACCAGCCACATGCTGAGTCGATTGCCCCAGAAATCGCGTTTTTCGAAAAAGTGCGCCATTCGTCCCCTCCCGCTCGACTCCACGAGCGCGGCTTGATACTCAATCCTTGAACCGATGGGGAAGCTGCACAGACGTCCTGTAATCAGAACGCCCGCAAAGATTCTCGCACGGATTCTATCCGCGAACGGCGATTTCCGGAAAGCCCGATGTCAAGTTCGCTTTTGATATTGTGAACTTCGGTATTAAGCCGATGGTCCAGCACGAAAAGCACAAGATTTGTCGAACCAAGTCGCAATCGGCCCCGCCGATTTGAGCCCATTGACGCAAAAGTAGCGTTCCCTGACCTGTTCGGCGTCGGTCGACAGAGGGATAGGGAACGCGCACATCCGGCGTTACAATGACTCAGGTTCCGCCGCTTGCCACGTACGCATCAAGTTTTTCATGACGTCGAACGAAATCGGAATGAACATGCCTGCCGACGATTCCCACTGGGAAATTTATGTAACTTACGTCGACGACAATCCCGCTGTCCTGATGGTGGATATCGGTATCGCCGAACTGGCACCCATCAGCGAAAAGCCCTTCCTGGTCTGGCTGCGAGTCGATGTGCTCAATCCCGACGAAGAGCGTTTTCCCACGGAAGAAGAAGATATCCGGCTCAATGAAATTGAAGACGCCGTCACGGAATCGTTCGCTGAAGCGGATGTCCGCTACGTGGGCCGAATCACGTCCGACGGGGTGCGCGAGTTCTACTTCTACACTGCTGATCCCGAGCAATTCCGGGATTCCGTCACGACAGTCATGAGCGAATTTCCGGAATACACTTTCGAAGCCGATTTCGCCGAGGATCCCGAATGGACGCACTATCGTGACGTTCTCTACCCTTCCCCGGAAGACTTACAGCAGATCGAAAACCAGCACATCATTAACCGACTCTATCAGGCGGGCGATTCACTGACGACACCCCGTCGGATCGATCACTATGCGAATTTCAAAACCAGCGAAGACAGGGAATCGTTCATCTCTGCGGCAGAAGCGCTCGGGTATGAAGCGGCCAGCCGTCCCGACCGGCCCGATGCAACCGAGTTCCCCTATGCAGTCGGCCTCCTTCGCGTGGATCCCGCCGATGGAGAAACAATCGATCGCATCACCTTCGAACTGTTCGACCTGGCCCGGGAACACGGCGGCGAATACGAGGGCTGGGGATCCGAGGTCATTACCGAATAAGGTGTTCAACCCCAGACAGTGTCAATCGCCTCTGCTGGAAGTCGCCGTTGAGTGATGCGAATGGATGAGCTGACGTCGGCTCAGTCCAGGTGCCCGCTCGCCTGTGCCGAGTCCATTCGCCCCCCCCGCGCTGACTGCTGAAGCTCAACCGGTAAATCACTGTTGATTGCTGGCAGCAACTACGTCTCAATCAGTCACAGCCGTTGGAGTATTCGATTTAATACCTCCCCGTCGCTGGGAGACCGGGATGAAAGGAGCGGCCGCAGGGGGATCGGAACTTCATCCATTCGATAGGCAATTCCGTGCCGGTGGACTCCGTAGACGTCCGTAGTGATGCGGAGCGTCGGTTCAAACGGTGCCCCCGAGAATGGATGATCCAGCACGATCGTCGGAATCGACTTAAGGTGATCAATGGCAGCGAGAGGAAAAGTCTCCAGGCTTGCGGATCCGACCAGAACTGCCACGTCCGCTTCGCGACGCTCCAGTAGATCGGCCGCTGAGAACTCGACGGGGTTATAGCGGGGATAGCCCCGAGACAGGCTGACGCTAAAGGGGTAGCCCGTCTGCCAGCAGAGCACACTGTCGGCCCCGGACACGTCACCCGCCACTCGCATCCTGCGGGCATAAAAACGCGTGAACTCGTTGAGGTCCGTGACCAGTTGCAGCAGTGCTTCGACGTTGTGATGGCCCATCGACTGGCGGACAAGTTCATATCCAAAAAACACGATCCCGCAGCGGCACGACTTCATGCGATCCGCAAGGTCTTTCAGCTGATTCAGTGGAAGTCCCGTCTTCGCTCCTGGCGCTGGCTCGATTCCCTTCAGTAAGCCTCGCAACGTCCACAGGGCTTCGAAGTCCTGTCCCGGTTCCATATCGAGAATCAGATCTGCTGCGGCAGACGTTTGTGTGCGCTCCGAACCGATCACGATGAGGGTTCGATCCGCGCGACCATTGGGCGTGAGCATCCCCGGCCGCATCGAATAGCGTTCCAGATGTCGAGGCTGCCATTGAAGGGGATCTGATCCCCAGTAGATCACCAGGTCGGCCCGGTTTCGAATTTCTCCCAACGAACAGGTCGATTCGCCTGTCTGCTGCAGCGCAAGAATCGAGGGGGCATGTCCTTCTGAGGCGGTTGTGTCAATCGTGGCTCCAATTCGATCTGCCAGAGCCAAGGCGGCACGTTGTCCATCCGTACTGCTTCGGGACAATCCGTAGATTAGGGGAGCACGAGAATTTCGGAGGTAACCTGCCGCCGCCTCAATCGCCTCATCAAGTGAGATATCCACCCCCGATCGCGTTGCAGCGACGGGAGTTGTCGAATTCTGTTGATGGAACCAGTCACCAATGCGCGAGCAGAACGGTTGGTAATCGACGATCCGTCCATTTCGGACAGTAACGCGTAGATCATCACAGACACACGCACATACGGTGCAGGCGACGTCTTCCAGGATTTCGTCCAAAACTCGTGCCTTTTCGTGTTGCATCAGTCAGGAAAATATTTGAATTCGTTCAGCTTACTGTAAAGGGGCTTCCGACGTCACCAGAATTGAGGAAATGAGGTTACGGCATTTCGTGGGCGGGTTGCGACGACAAGCCTAAAATCTGGTACCGTTTAGACATGTCTGCCATTTCTCAGCCAAATCTGCGTGAACTCTCGAAGGAATTTAACATGAAGGTGTTGGTATCCGGAGCGACGGGACTGGTCGGATCAGAATTGGTACCTTCTCTGACAAGCCAGGGACACGAAGTTCTGCGACTGACCCGACGTCAGGCCGAGGAAGCGCATGACATCCGCTGGGACCCCTCCCGAAAAGAACTGCCGAAAGGGAGACTGGAAGGGACGGATGTCGTCATTCATCTGGCAGGAGAAAATCTGTCTCAGAAGCGTTGGTCACCACAGTTCAAACAGACGCTCCGCTCCAGTCGCATCGATGCAACCCGATTCTTGTGTGAGACACTGGCACAACTGAAGTCCCCGCCAAAAACGCTGATTGCAGCCTCGGCAGTGGGATATTACGGTGATCGCGGCCGTGATCTGCTGAACGAAACATCCCCACCGGGGACCGGGTTTCTGGCAGATCTCTGCAAAGAATGGGAAGCCGCATGCGAACCAGCCCGGGCTGAAGGAATTCGAGTCGTCAACCTGAGGTTCGGAGTGATCCTCTCTCCGAAAGGTGGAGCACTGGCCAAGATGCTGACACCGTTCAAGCTTGGCGGCGGAGGCGTGATTGGATCCGGGAATCAGTACTGGAGCTGGATTGCCATCGAGGATGTCGTCGGAGCCATCCAGCACTGTATGACGCACGAGAAAATTTCGGGCCCGGTCAACGTCACTGCCCCCAGTCCCGCAACGAACTACGACTTTACCAAGACTTTGGGATCGGTTCTGAATCGACCGACAATCGTCCCGATGCCCGCCTTCGTCGCTCGGACCGTTCTGGGTGAAATGGCGGATGAACTCCTTCTGTCCAGCGCTCGCGTGATGCCGAATCGATTGAGCGAAACGGGCTATCGCTTCGCCTACCCCAGCCTGGAACCTGCATTGAAGCACGCGCTTGCTCCGCAGCCTGCAAAGCACTGAGCGTCACGGTGTGTGAGTGCGAGAGGCTGTGAATGCACGATGTTCGATGGACTCAAGCGTCTCCTCTGATCTTAGGCATTCCGGGGGCACCGGAGACCTGCAAGGCCAGTCAAGACCGCGCAACACCCAGAGAGTCAGTCACACGGACAAGGAGGGGAGACGATCCCACCTTGTCCTTTTGTCATCAACCAGCCGTCGCGGTGATCACCAGATGTCCTTGAACGCCTGTTGGTTGGCCAGGCGATGCCGCCCGGGTTCAAAACGCTCCGGCGCGATCGAGGTGATCCGCAGCCAGACCGGTTTTGTCCCGACGAGCCCTTCAATCGAGAGGTGAGGTCCCAGTTCGTCACTCGGGTCGACTCGCAATGCCTGCCAGGTAACCTTGTCGACATGCGAAAATGCCGCGAGCAGCGGTTTCACGTCGACACTGAACGGAGAGGGGCGCAGACGACCGTCGTGCGGTCCCCCGATGACCTCGGTCAGGGACGCAAAGAGCGTAATCTCCCAGATCCCGTCCATATCGTGAAAGTGGCAGCCCAGCGGGGCAAGATCATCATGCGAACGAATGCAGGATGTGACGTCATCAGCAAACGACGATAACCAGTCCGGTGGGCAAGTCATCTTGTGAAGGCTCCGTCATGCGGGGGAGTTAGCTCGGAAGTCGTGAGCCGAGTTGGCAATCGATGTGCCACTGCAATAATTCCCGCATGGGTTTGCGACGATAACGCAGCCGCCGTTCTGGCGTGCAATCGCCGCATCCATGACTTGCTCAACTCCTCAGAATGATCGGAGAAATCGGAATCCTGCCCGCAGTTGAATACCCGATAGATCCCGAACAAGTATCACTGCGTTCCTGAAATAACCGCAACAAGTGGCGTGACCGCTCTCCTCGACGGTATTCCTTGGGGGTGGAACATTTTATCAGGCGAGCCACACTTCTCTGTGGTCGAGCCGTTTCAAAGTTGAAACACGCTCGCTCGATTTGGTTTACAGATGTCAACAAATCGTTGCCCCCTTCATCCAAACAGTCGCTTCCAGACCTCGAATTCTCGCACGTATGAAAACTTCCGATCATGAACATCT
Organism: Schlesneria sphaerica; assembly: GCF_044336245.1. Classification (NCBI taxonomy): domain Bacteria; kingdom Pseudomonadati; phylum Planctomycetota; class Planctomycetia; order Planctomycetales; family Planctomycetaceae; genus Schlesneria; species Schlesneria sphaerica. The sequence continues at coordinate 1,457,037 of NZ_CP172346.1, forward strand.
ACACATTTATTCACCGCATGTCACCATGCCAACCCTCACGCGCGTCGGCACAGGAGGATGACTGAACCGCAGAACTCGATTTACGTTCGGAGAGTCTGTCCATGACAGAGAGTTGCTGTTGGCGGAATTCGTCTCAACAGACTCTCGTCGTTCTGCTATAAGCCGCGCGAAATCACCCTTTCGAACCTTGGCAGCACCTTGCCAACCGAGGACTCATTTCGCTGGAAGTCGCTATTCGAAAAAGCCTTACAGAGAACCGTCTGCCGGTCTAACGAGAGATTCCGACAGCAAGGGATGAGGCCTTTCAAACTGCCATGCTGACAAATTTTTAATCACGGATGAATTCGACGCAGACATCGAGAAGGAGGTCGCAAATATGTGCGGAATTGTAGGCTATGTCGGTCCCAAGCAGGCTTACGACTACCTGATCGAAGGTTTGTTTCGGCTGGAATATCGAGGTTACGATAGTGCCGGGGTCGCTCTCCAGGACGGCAGCAAGATCTCGATCCGGAAAAAAACGGGCCGCGTCTCACAATTGGCGGACCTTTGCAAACTGTTGCCAATCCACGGAACCTCCGGAATCGGCCATACCCGCTGGGCAACTCATGGGGAACCGAGCGACACAAACTCGCACCCCCACACCGGTGGCAACGGGGAAGTCGTTCTCGTCCACAATGGTGTGATCGAAAACTACTCGATTCTGCGTGACCGGCTTCGCGAACTGGGCTACGTATTTCGCACCGCCACGGATACGGAAGTGGCGGCCCATCTGGTTGCCCATCAGTTGGAAGAAGCCGTAAAGCTGGGCGATGACCCATTTGAAGCGGAGACGTGCGTCCGTGCGGTCGAATCCGCAGTCCGACAGATCAAAGGAACGTATGGACTGGCAGTGATGTTCCGCGATGTCCCCGGATTACTCATCGCGACCCGGTTCGGCAGCCCGCTGGTCGTTGGGATGGGCCGAGGCGAGTATTTTCTCGCCAGTGATGCGAGTCCCCTCGTTGGTCACACGAAAGAAATTGTCTATCTCAATGATCACGAAACAGCGGTCATCAAGGCTGATTCATTTGTGCTGCGACACCAGGACGGTAGTGCCCCTGCACTCTCCATTCGAGCGCTGGAGCAAACCTCTCGCGACACCGATTTAGGGGAATTCGATCACTACATGCTGAAGGAAATCTTCGAGCAACCTCAAACGATCGAAAACGCGCTACGAGGCCGATTGGACGATGAGGAGGCCACCGCGAAATTCGGCGGGCTAAACCTCGATCCCCAATCGCTGGGACGGATTGACCGGATCGTTCTCACGGCCTGCGGAACCAGTTGGCACGCGGGGTTGGTGGGTGAATACCTCATCGAAGAATTCGCCCGTATTCCGGTGGAAGTGGAATACGCCAGTGAATTGCGATACCGCAATCCCCCGATGGCCGACCGCACAATGATCTTTGCGATCACGCAAAGCGGCGAAACGGCGGATACCCTCGCGGCCTTGCGTGAGTGCAAGCGAAAGGGCCATCCGACCCTGGCCATCTGTAATACAGTCGGTTCCACAATCGCCCGCGAGGCGGACGGCGGAATTTATCTCCATGCGGGCCCCGAAATCGGCGTCGCTTCAACCAAGGCGTTTACCTCACAGGTGACCGTCTTGACCCTGCTGGCCCTGCTGCTCGGTCGAATGCGACATCTGTCGCACCCCGCAGGTAAACGCATGATCAGTCAACTGCGGGAGATGCCCGACAAGATCCGACAGGCCCTGAAGTGCTTTGACGCGGTGAAGGACGTCGCTCGTAAATACTACACGGCAGAAAATTTTCTTTATCTGGGACGACTGTACAACTTCCCGGTGGCCCTGGAAGGTGCTCTCAAGCTGAAAGAAATCAGCTACATTCACTCGGAAGGCTACCCCGCCGCCGAAATGAAACATGGTCCCATCGCGTTGGTCGACGAGGACACACCGAGCGTCTTTATTGCTCCTCGCTGCGAAATCTATCCGAAAGTGATGAGCAATCTGGAAGAGGTCAAAGCCCGCAAAGGCCCGGTCATCGCCATCGCCTGCGAAGGGGACGACAAGATTGCGGAATTGGCAGACGATGTCATCTACGTACCAGACGTTGATGAATACCTTCAGCCCCTGGTCACGTCGATCCCCCTGCAGCTCCTGGCCTACCAAATCGCCATTTACCGAGGGTGCAACGTGGATCGCCCACGAAACCTTGCGAAAAGCGTGACCGTCGAGTGAAAAGTGAGTCCGATCGCCTCCGAACCGGGCGGAGGGAAATGCAGTTCTGGGCCCATGACACTCAGTCAGGGCTCCGAAACTGATCAAATGTCGAGCGGCGTACTACGGGATTCATAGCTACGACTTGGCAACGAAGCGTCAGGCAGTTGCCCTGAGGAAAGGTTCTTTCCTTACAAAACTCAGTTGAATATGAATTTTCATCGACTGGCCGGGACCTGGCGCCTCACAAGAGTGATACCAAGGCTTTGAGACCTTAAAAAAAAGACGCATGGAAGTCTTCAGTTCGCCCTTCATAGAGCGCTCGAGCGCGCTTTTTCAGCGCACGGTTCAACTCTCGTGGGCAACATGGAGGGTACGGAAGCGTCACGCCGTCAAGGCCGTCGCATCACGTACGCTGCAGACTTCTACCGGTTGCCAAACCTCCGCGGTCCAAGGCGACACTCCGTCGAACGAAATCGACGTGTCGCCTGACCACCAATAGATTTAAGAGGTTGCAACGAATTCAACGCGGACAGACAGGTTTCACTGTCCGCACATCTCTGGGACCATTTCCATTGGTACATTCACAGTCAGTTCTCGGCGTCGAATCGAGACATCGGCAGGTGCTTCGATCCCCAGGCGGACACGGCCACCCTTCACCTCCAGAACGGTTACGGTAATCGTGCTGTCGCCAATATCGATCTTCTGATTCACGCCGCGAGTTAAAACCAACATCGTTCTCTTCCTTGAACTAGAGCAGTAGGTTCCACACCGAGCCACATACACTCGCAATTATTACACCACAGACGAATTCCGGCATCCTTCGGTTCCCTAAATGCTGAGGAACTTGAGCACAATTTTGACCTTTTACGCTATTTTTCGGATATTCCAGCCGTGTGGTGCCCCTGTCTCGGTGGCGAGTTTTGACCAACTGTCCAATTATGGACAATTCATTTTGATCAGCCATTGGCTGAAACGCTACTTCACTGGTAGCTGATCGATCTGAGCGGCATAATCGCTGCCTTGCCAGAATGCAGCCAGGCTCGCTCAGAAAGCGCTCATCGATGACCACGACGTTCCGTAAGTTTGGCCTCCTCTTCATTTTCACTATTTTCACGCTAGGTCAGATCACACTCGGTCGGGTTCAGGCTCAGGAAACCTATTCTCCCAAGATCGAGGAGAAGTCCGAGGAAGGGGCGCTGGCGCTCCATCGTTTTAAGATTCCGGGTGGCTTTCAGGGCGAACTGTTCGCCGCTGAGCCGCAGCTCGCAAACCCGGTGGCCTTCTGCATCGATGAGAAGGGACGGATTTTCGTCGCGGAAACGTTCCGGCAGTCGAAAGGGGTCGAAGACAACCGTGGGCACATGGATTGGGTGATCGATGACTTGGCAGCTCAAACAGTTGCCGACCGCATTCGCTTCTTCAAAAAGCATCTCAAGGAACATGTCAAAGACTACGGTCTGGAGCATGATCGCATCCGACGACTGGTCGATACGGATGGGGATGGGCGAGCTGATGACGCCACCGTATTCGCCGACGGGTTCAATCACATCGAAGAGGGGACTGGCGCGGGGCTGCTCGCTCTGAATGGAACTGTCTACTACACGTGCATCCCCAGGTTGTGGGCACTGACGGATCCGAATGACGATGGGGTGGCGGACGCGAAGCAACCGCTTCATGACGGCTTTGGCGTCCGCGTGGCATTCCGAGGTCACGATCTGCACGGACTGATCCTCGGTCCGGATGGTCGTCTCTACTTTAGTATTGGCGATCGTGGATACAACATCGTTCTCAAAGATGGGACGCAACTGGCGAAACCGGACCAGGGAGCCGTCTTCCGCTGTGAATTGGATGGCTCGAACCTGGAAGTCTTCTGTACCGGCCTGCGAAACCCACAGGAACTGGCCTTCGACGATTTCGGCAACTTATTCACCGGTGATAACAACTCTGACAGCGGCGACCGTGCCCGGTGGGTTTACCTGGTCGAAGGATCGGATACCGGCTGGCGAATGTATTATCAGTATCCCCAGGACCGCGGACCCTGGAATCGGGAAAAGCTCTGGCATGTGCACCACCCCGGTCAGGCGGCGTACATCGTTCCTCCCGTCGCCCACTTCGCCGATGGTCCCTCGGGGCTGGCCTACTACCCCGGCACGGGCCTGGATGAAAAGTACCGGGGGAACTTTTTCCTCGCAGACTTTCGTGGACAAGCCTCGAACAGCGGAATCCGAACTTTCTCACTGGTTCCCAAAGGGGCTTCTTTTGAACTCGTGAACCCGGAAGAGTTCGTCTGGTCGATTCTGGCGACGGACATCGACTTCGGTTACGACGGGGAAATCTACGTCTCCGACTGGGTCGACGGCTGGGATGGCCTCGGAAAAGGCCGCATCTACCGGTTCCGCGACGAGCTACATAGTAAGTCCCCCGTCGTGAGCGAGGTCAAAGCTCTGATGAGCGAAGGTTTCGAATCGCGTACTCCCGAGCAGCTCAGCCAGCTTCTGGGACATGCCGACTACCGAATTCGCCTGCGAGCCCAATTGGCCATGGCCACAAACGGCCATACCGAGCAACTGACAGAGATCGCAATCAGTCATGAAAATCTCTTCGCCCGCGTGCATGCCATCTGGGGACTGGGGCAGATCGGCCGTCAGGATCCTTCGGTTCTGAAACCGCTTCTGGCACTCGCGCAGGACCGCTCACCTGAAGTTCGTGCCCAAGTGGCCCGAGTCTGCGGAGAGGCCGCCTTTACAGAAGCAGGACCGATCCTGGCCGAAATGGTTAAGGACCTTGATCTGCGAGTCCGATCCCTCGCCGCGATCGCCGTTGGAAAACTGAAATACAAACCGGCGTTTGCCCCGCTGCTTGAAGCACTCGCCGAGAATGCCGACGCCGACCCGACACTACGACATGCCCTGGTGATGGGCCTGGTGGGAACCGCATCGGCGCAGGAACTGTTGACCGCTGCACGCATTCCCAACACCTCGATCCGACTGGGGGTCGTCGTCGCTCTCCGTCGCCTGGCCAGCCCTGGCCTGGGACTCTTTCTGACCGATGTCGAACCTCTGATCGTCACCGAGGCGGCTCGTGCAATCCATGACCTCCCCGTCCCGAACGCACTGGAGGCCTTAGCCCAGCTTCTCGACCACCCGGGACTGCCAGACCCGGTCGCCCGACGAGCGATGAGTGCGAATTTCCACTTGGGAACGAAAGAGAATGCGGAAGTCGTCGCCACGTACGCAGGGAATCCGCTCAGTGACGAGGTGCTGCGGATCGAAGCGCTCGCGGAACTGACCGAATGGAACGCACCAGGGCCGCTGGATCGCGTGACGGGTGACTATCGCCCGTTGGACAAACGGAACGTCGACATCGCTGAAGTCATTCGGCCGTGGATGGACTCCTATTTCGCGGGCAGTCCGAATCTTCGTGAAGCGGCCGTCAAACTGGCCACGCAGTACGCAATCGGCGACGTCGAACCGTATCTCATTGAAATCCTCAGCGATGCCAAGGAGTCCCCCACCCCCTTAAGAGCGTCGGCACTGGCCGCTCTTCACGCTTTGAAGAGTCCGCAACTTGCCTCGTGGGTGGAACAGTCCCTTGAAGATGAACAACCTGCTGTGCGCAGCGAAGCACGGCGCATTCTCGCTGCAATCGATCCCGCCCGGGCCGTTCGCTCATTCGCGGAAATTATGGCAGGAAACTCGACTTCGGAACAACAATCCGCCGTTCAAGCGCTGGCCAGCTTGAAACGGGAAGATGCCGATGAGGTCATCGGAACGTGGCTCGATAAGATGGTCAATGGAGCAGTCCCCCCCGTCCTCCACTTGGACCTGCTCAACGCCGCAGAGACGCGAGGCACTCCCCGAATTCTGACTCTGGTCAAGGCGTTCAATTCAAAACGTTCGCCCGCGGATCATCTCAAGGACTTTCGTGAGGCTCTGGAAGGTGGCAATGCCGATCGGGGACGTGAAATCTTCTTTGGTCGGGCAGACGTATCCTGTCGTCGTTGCCACAAGATCGACAACTCGGGCGGCGAAGTGGGACCTGACCTGTCCGGGATTGGCCTCGCTAAATCTCGCGAATACTTGCTCGAAGCTCTCGTTGATCCCAATAAGCAAATCGCCAAGGGGTTTGAGACGGCCATTCTTTCACTTCAGGATGGACGTGTCTTCGCAGGGATCGTCAAAGACGAGAATAACGAGAGGCTGCGTCTGCACCTGCCCGATGGCCATCTCGTCACAATCCCGATTGCCGAAATTGAAGAGCGAACCGTCGGCAAGTCGGGCATGCCGGAGGATCTCGTGAAAAAGCTGACGAAGTCGGAGATTCGGGATCTGGTCGAATTTCTCGCTCAACGAAAATCGCCAACCGCTTCCGCAGCTCACGGAACGAAGTAGACCCCTCGCCGTCAGAGATACCGCACATGAATACCGTCAGGTGGAACGTCTGGCTCAAGTTCGGCATGTTGACGATCCTTGCGATCCGGCAGATGTCCGCCGAGGTCGTCAGCGCAGAAATCTCGGTCGCAGATTATCCCAGCATTCAGGCAGCCATCGATGCGAATCCTGGCGGAGAAATCCACCTTCCTGCAGGCGACCATCTTATCGATGCCACTGTGCGAATCAGTGGGTCCGGCATCTGCCTGAAGGGATCCGGCCGGATCGTGATGACGAATCCGGCAAGGCACATCCTCGAGATCGAGCACGCCCGGCGTGTTCGGGTGGTGGGAATCACTCTCACCCGGTCGGAAGGGAAGCTCGATACCGAGCACCCCGCACTGCTCGTCTCGGATGGGGACGACATTACGATCGACCAGGTGAGCATCATCGATAATCGAGCCAGAACCAGCGCGATTCGCTTTTCAGAAGTGCGCAACGGACGGATTCTCAATTGCGACGTCCGTAACTATATGACGATTGCCATCGATGATCGCACGGCAAATGCAGAACTTTTGGGCTATGCGTTTCGGTGCATCGACGGCACAGGGATCGCCATTGATCGTTGCCAGGGGACGCTGATCCAGGGCAACACCATCATCGAAACTCAATACCGCCCCACGCCCGAGATCAAGGCGCAGCATCAACTCGGGAAGTTCACGAAGAAGAATCCGACCAGGGGACTGCTGATCTCTCAGGAGGCCTGGGATACGGAATACGTTAACAACTGGCACCAGGGCTCGGCACTGATTGTCACCGGACCGGCTCAGAGCAAAATGACTCGGATTCTTGGCAACCACATCGAGAATGCCGCGCAGGGTATCGACATCCATTCCGACCACGTCATCATCAGCAACAATGTCGTCCACAATAGTTTTATTGGGACGAAAGCCATGCACGGCTCACGTAACGTGCTCATTACCGGCAACCAATTCTCACAATGTGCCCTCTGGGCCATCGGACTCATGTCCGGCTCCGGAGCCTATCCCGGCACAGCGTCAGAGAATGGCAAGCCTGCCATTGCAGCGAATGTCGATGGCGGATCGCTGATCACGGACAACGTGATTTCACAGTTCGGCTACGGAGATTCGTACTGGATGTGGAAAGATTCCAGCCGCGCGGTGTTTCGTTTTGACCGTGGTCAGGAACCGACCGATCCACCGCTGCGTGATGTTTTGATCCAGGGAAACATCATCTCGAACCCCGACCCGGACGAACTTCCGGAGCGGGTAGACGAGACAACCGAGTCGCCTCGGTATCATTATGCCGTCAGGATCGAACACGGATCCGAGACATCCCCACGCGGCCTGCACTTCGGTACAAACGTCTTCCCCACAGGAACCCGGGGCGTTTCCAATGTCGAGCTTTCCAAACCGTGACGTTGGTACGACGCTGGGAATGAGCGAGAAGTCGCGCCGACCTTCCCGCTCTGCATGCACCGTTGAGTGAGCGTCACCGACTTTTCGCGGCGTCGGCGCGTCGGTTATTCGCCGAATGAACGATCGACGTACATTCCGTTCGCAGGCGATCTCAGAGAACTGTACACAGTTGGCATGTACAGTTCTCTCGTTCGACACTCATCAGGCGAGGATCGGCAGCAGTGGTGATGAACCGTGCTGAATCTGCTGGGTGACAATACTTCCGATCAAGGTCGTCGGAGTACAATCTTCGACAGAAACCGTGGTCATCGACCCTGCCAGTCGTGGATTCCCATCGAAGACGACGATTCGGTCGCACAACGTGCGACCGGTCAGTTGGACGGGACCACCCACCGCACCGGAATCGCCCCGTTTCACTTCTGATTTGCTGGGCCCTTCGACCAGGATTTCGACTTGGCGACCGATAAACGCCGCGTTGTCCTCGGCGCTGATCTGGTTCTGCAAAGCCAGCATTTCCTGGTTACGCTGCCGCTTGACCTCTTCAGGCACATCATCCAACAGCAGTTCATTGGCTTTGGTGCCCGGTCGCGGGCTGTACTTGAAGATAAAGCTGTTCTTGAACCGGCACTCGCGGATCAGGTCGAGACTCTTCTGATGGGCTTCGTCAGTTTCACCACAGAACCCGACGATGAAGTCACTCGAGACGGATGCCCCGGGCATCGTGCTACGGATACGACCGAACATCTCTCGATAGTCTTCGATCGTGTAACCCCGCTTCATCCGCTTGAGCATTTCGTTGCAGCCCGATTGCGCCGGGACATGCAGGTACTGAGAACACTTGGGCAAGTCGCGAACCGCCTGCAGCAGGTCGTCGGTCATGTCCTTCGGGAAGTTCGTGACAAACTTCAGCCGCAGGATCCCTTCGACATCGTGGATGAGTTCCAGGAGGTCCGAAAGTCGGAACAGCTTCCCGTCCTGCTTCACTTTGTAACTGTTGACGGTCTGGCCAAGCAGAGTCACTTCCTTGACTCCCTGATCAGCCAGCACTTTGACTTCGTGCAGAATGTCCTTCGGAGGACGGCTTTGTTCCGGTCCTCGGGTCATCGGAACGACACAGTAGGTACAGAACTTGTCGCAGCCGATCATGATCCGGACAAACGCCTGGTGCGGCGTAGGTCGCATCTCGGGTTCGCGCAGGGGATCGTAGCTCTGGAAACTGTCACTGACCTCGGCACGCGACCCCTCCTTGCGATCGAGACTGACCGCGAGAGACCGTTCACGTCGTTCCCGGGCCGCATCGATCAGCTTCGGAACTTCAGCCAGTTGTCCCGTCCCGACCACCATGTCGACATGGGGAGCTCGCTGGAAGACCAGTTCCTGGTCCTTCTGAGCCATACAGCCGAGAACCCCGATCACCTGGTTCGGGCGAGAGAGCTTGCTGTACTTGAGGCGGCCCAGCGCGGAATAGATTTTGTGTTCGGCGTGTTCCCGCACACTGCACGTATTGAACAGAACCGTGTCCGCTTCGCGAATGTCATCAGTCAGGCTGTAGCCGTCTTTGCGCAAAGCGCCGACGACCAGTTCGCTGTCCAGCATATTCATCTGGCAGCCTACGGTCTCAATAAACAGTTTACCGTTGTGGGAGGGTGTCATGCTCATCAGCTTTTTACTCGTTCAACATATTCGCCCGTTTGAGCATTAATCCGGATCATGTCCCCGGTGTTTACAAACGCCGGGACCTGGACAACCTCGCCATTTTCCACGGTGGCCGGTTTCGTGAGGTTCGAGGAAGTATTTCCGCGAACCACGTCTTCCGTATAAGTCACTTTCATTACCGCCTTGTCCGGAGCGGTAAATCCGATGGGCTGCTCACCCCAGTACATGATCGAGCAAACGGCACCGTCCTGCAGGAAACGGGCCTGATCGGCCGCCACATCCAGGGGGATCGTGTACTGGTCAAATGAGCCCTGGTCCATGAAGACCAGACCCGTGCTGTCTTTATAAAGGAACTGCCCATCGCCCACGCGGATCTCGGCGGCTTCCAGGCTGTCGCCGCTCTTGTAGGTGCGATCGAGCAAGGTTCCCTTGATCAAATTCCTCAGCCGACATTTGTAAAGGGCCTGTCCTTTACCTGGCTTCACGAAGTTCACTTCGACCATGTCGTAAGGTTCGCCATCCAGGATGACTTTGGATCCTTTGCGAAAGTCGCTCGTGTTGAGCTGAGCCATATGTCTTTTCTTTGTGGTGTGATACGCTGACTCACGCGTTGCCGGAGTCGATTAACTTGCCAAAACTGAGCCGCGTAGAATATCAGATGCGGCTGTAGCTGTGAATCGTTCTGTCAAGAGCTCTCCCGCATCGATCACGGCCATTTGATATGTTGCAGCCCGGCCTCTTCCCCTTCAGCACGTAACCCCGTCGAACGGGTTGCCTTCGGGCCAGTAAAGGATTCCATTCTCGTGCACCCGTCGGTTCGTCAGAAATCTTCACCCGTCTCATCGAAAATGGGGAATCGAGATTCCTGGCACGAATCTCTCGCAAGGGCCATTCGCGATCCGGATGTCCTGATCGAACGGCTCGGACTGCCGAGGGAGTCTCTTGAGCCGGCCCGCCGAGCCTCGCAGTTGTTCCCGCTATTCGTTCCGGAGAGTTTCCTGCAGCGAATGGAACCCGGAAACCTCACAGACCCCTTACTGATGCAGGTCCTGCCGCTCGACGTCGAAAACCGGACTTCGCCGGAGGCCGCCATCGATGCCGTCGGAGACACGCAAAGCCGTCGAGCACCCGGCCTGTTACACAAATACCATGGTCGGGCACTGATGATTGCCACCGGCGTTTGTGCTGTCCACTGCCGCTACTGCTTCCGGCGGCACTACCAGTACGACCTGGAACCCCGTCGGCTCGATGAATGGGAACCGGCGCTGGAAGTCCTGTCGCGTGACGAGTCCATTCAGGAGGTCCTGCTGAGTGGAGGTGATCCGCTGATGCTGACGGATTCCCGTTTGACAGAGCTCATCCGCCGATTGGACGTCATCCCGCACCTCAAGCGACTGCGGATTCATTCCCGGATGCCGATTGTCCTGCCGAACCGTGTGTCGCAACCCCTCATCGACCTGCTGACAGAATCACGCCTGACTCCGATCATGGTCGTTCATGCAAACCACCCCCGGGAAATTGCCAGGGACTGCGAACAGTCTCTGCGGCAGCTTGTCAGATCTGGCATTACCACATTGAATCAGTCCGTCCTCTTGCGAGGGATCAATGACAATGCGGACACGCTGACTGAGCTCAGCGAGCGACTGATCAATGTCGGCGTCATCCCTTACTACCTGCATCAACTCGATCTGGTGCAGGGAGCCACTCACTTTCAGGTTGATGAATCCGCTGGTCAGTCGATTCTCGCGGAACTCCGTACCCGGCTTCCCGGCTATGCCGTTCCCCAGTACGTCAGAGAATTGCCGGGCCAGCCTCACAAAACGCCTCTGTAGACTTAACATTGCAGACACAGTGTGGCCCATAGCCGATTTTTGTTCTGACAGGTCGTTCAAAACTCGATTTTAATGTTCTCACTACTGTAGATCGGCAAATGTCGGTAGTAGACCTCGAGAGTCATAATCGAGAGGCAAGTCATGTAGAGACGCCCCCCTCCTCCTCCGTGAGGGTCCGCGATATCCCAGCTTCCCGCGAGATGACCATCGGTCACCGGGTGCTGCGTCCGTACGAGATGGTCTCGCATCACGCTGTTCCAGCGAGTCCATTCTTCGCCGCCCCAATGGTGCATCACCTGCGTCGCGTAGTAGTTGAAATACATGTTGTTAGGCTGGGGTTTGACCTGATCCAGATAAGCCACTCCTTTCGCGAGTTGCTGATTTTGGGGATTCCAGCCGAGGTACATCCGGCAGAGCAGTCCTACTGCGGTCATCGTCGGTGTTGCCGGTCCTTCCACATCGCCCGAGAGATTAGGGTCAGGCGTGTACATGTAACGCGAACCGCCGTGCGATTGTGTCGCATTCAGGAACTTTTCGGCCTTCCTGAATGTTGGGGGGTCAATTTTCAGCTTCGCCGAGTAGCCGCTCTTGAGAGCCATGATTTGCCAGCCGGAGACCGATAAATCTCCCGCGTCACCGGGACTGTATCGCCAGCCGCCATCATTCTGATTCTGCGCTTTCGCGATGAACTCCACTGCCCGTTCTGCCGCGTTTCGGACTCGAGGATCTCTCGTCATCGCGGCGCTCTCACACAACGCAATGGTACAGATTCCCTGAACGTACATCCCTTCATTCGATGTGACGTTTCCCCGTAAGTCGAGACCCGCCGTCGTGGGCTTGGCCGCTTTCAGCAGAAAATCCAGCCCCCGTTTCACGCTCCGTTGGTGTTCCCCTTTCTGATGAGTGTGCCCACCCCCGAGAAACGCCAGCAAAGCCATCCCCGTGGCACCGGTGGGACATGCCGCGAAGCTGCCGTCCTGCGAGCACGCCCCCTTGCATTGCGGGTGCTTTGAATGATTAAAACTCCAGCTTCCATCAGCCATCTGGTGATGCTTCAGCCATTTTAAGCCGAGCGCAACGGCAGCCTCGCTCGCCGCATTTCCACCATATCGGGCCATAAGTGCCCGCTTGGCCTGCACAGACATCCGTCCCGACGTCTCAACCGCGACTTTCATCTCCGGGATGCCCGGGATTTCGCTGAGATCTGTCACAAGTTGACCGAGGTCGTCACTCAAGTCGAGTTCGATCTCTCCAGGCTCGTCGAGTGCAAGCTCGGACCCGGAATCGACCAGTTCCGCGACGGGGAGGGAGTCCTCGCGGATCTCTTCAGGCTGCTGCAGCGGCGGCTCAATGATCGTGTCCGTCGGGTCGTCGCGGTGGGTGATAATCGTATAGATCTGTTCTACGAGTTGTCGATCGTGCAGAACGATCAACGCACACAACCCGAGGATGCCCGTATGGAACAGAAAGCTCACGAAGAGGACTACAGCGAGTCTTGACCAGTTGGCAGACCGGGGTGTAGAAGGAGTCGCGACGACGATGGGGGGACGACTCTTAAACCAGTGGGGTTTCGAAGCATCACGGGGTGGCAACGGTGGCGGCGACGCAGAAGCCGGTTGAGTTTCAGGGACATCTTTGCGTTCGCTGCTCATCTAAGACTCACGCATTGACTACCAGTCTACAGCCGGTTCATCCGTCGCCATTCAGCCTTCTTCCATCACCATTCGGCCAAGGGATACCGCACTGCCCCGGCAATCCAGCAATCGCAGCGGGAACCGGCAGCACCTAACGGCATCGCGTTCTCCGTTTTTCGCCTACTGCTTCGGAATCTTGATTTCCTTTGTCGCCACCTTGTCGTAATTCGGATTGCGGTAGGATTCGACAAATTTCATTGCGAATCCACTATCCAGTTCCCATTGCGCCCGTCGCGCCCACGGAGTTCGCGGATGATTAGCGATGACATCCAGAAGCTCTTGTCGCGCGGTGTCGAGTTGCCGTTTCAATTCGTCGAAGTCCACTTTCGTCTGCTGAATCTGTTCTTTGTCTGGTTCGAGCAGTTCATGGACGCGGTGAATGTCCCAGCTGTTATTCATGGGATTCGAGGGCATCGGTCGCTGTTTTCGGTGTTGGTCCAGCGCCAGCAACAACTGGAACAACCGTACCCGATAAGCCAGGCACTGTGCATGCATCAGCTCATAGTTGGCCCGCCAGCGCTGGGACGTTTCTCTTTCTCGCAATTTTTTGACGGATTCCAGCACCCGCACCTGGTCGTTCAGCATCCCCATTGCGCGCAGGGCTCGTTTGAACGTTTCTTCACCCTGCTTATCGAAGGTGGAAGGGTCGGTGCTGTACCAGAGCTGCTGCATGTTCAGCTTCTCATCGGTGTGGGGATTGAGCGCCGCCACCACCTGCCACTGGGCTTCACGGAATTTGTGCTCGAAGCGGTCTTTGATGTAAACCTGTCGCGAGCTAAGGTCGGGAAGGTATTCTTTCATATCCAGGAGGTCGAACTTGCGCTGCTCGTGAGACCCTGCGCTTGTGAGGTTGTCTTCATTGCCAGGTAGCATGAAGAAGATTCCACCTGTCTGCTTCGCAATTCGCACCTGCTCGTAGGGGCCAAACCCGCTGGAAAACACGTCCCATCGGCCATGCAATCCGTCGAACTGCAAACACTCGGGCTCAGGAGTTTCGGGGCCTCGATTGATCGCGATCCAGTGGTTTAAGCCGTAGACAGGATCCTTCCAAAGGACATGCGCGTAGGGGTAACCGAAGACGGAGTAATGCCCGAGGAAATAGACGGGGGTACTCCGCAGTGAATTCGTTTTTGTGGAAGACCCTTTGCAGATGGCGATCGTCTCTTCCACCTGATTGCCATCGTCACCCGACTCATCAGAAACGACGATCACGACCAGTTTACGATGCTGGCTGTTGGCGGCCTGGCGATACTTCGAAACAGCGGCCTGGATGGCACCGCACATCTTCTCGACACCGCTCTCGTCAATTTTGATCTTGTCGATCGCACTCTTGATTTCGTCGATGTTCGAGGTTGGTTTCTTCGTATGTTCGTTGATTCCCTCGCCGAAGCTCATCACCGAAGTCAGCATAATCTCGTCTGAGATTTTCAGCTTGGCATCCGACTTCTGCACGATTCCCAGTTCGTCATAGACTTTGTAGAAGCGTTCGCGGATCTCTTTCTGATCGTCGGTCATACTTTCAGATTCATCGAACAGCCAAACGACCAGCAGCTTTTGTTCTCGCATCAGCCGAACCAGTTCCTGGGTCATCTGGCCGAGCGCCGCGCCGTAGCCTTCTACGACCCGTCCGATATCGCCGGTCACCTGCCCCGACCCCAAATCGTCCGAGATAATATTGAGGCCCGGCAGGCTGATGTTGCCGACGTTGACTTTGACGGTCGGTTCCTGCAGGCTCGAAGCTTCCTCGAGCTTCTGCTGCGCGACAACAGGTCCTCCGCTCCCACCCGTTGCCAGTCCGCTCGTCGCCATCGCCCCCGCAACGTAATTCACGGTTTCAGCCGCTTCGGTCGACTGTTCTACGTCTTCGTTAAATTCTTCTTGAGCCCGTTCATCCGTGAAAACAGAATCCACAATCATCTGCAACTGGTCCATCGGACCTTTGAAGACAATGAACGACAATGCCACGAGAGCGGCAGCGTGAATAAAAAATGAAACCGCCAGACCAGAAAGTACGCTGGAACGGAAATTTCGAGACGCAGGTCGACCTTCGGTTTCGGGATGTCCGTCTGTCGGGGTGTGGGAGTTCATATCTGGACTCTCGAACATGAGTAGATCACTCGGATTCCGACTGCAGCAGTCTGCTAACAGGAGTTCCCCTGAGCTAACCGGAGCTCTTAGATGTCGCGACGGACAGGTTCAGGAGGAGCTTCTTTTTTCGTCTTTTTCTTGGTCACGGGATCGGTGACTTCGATAAATTTCGGACCCGCCTTCTGATTGCCGGCGGTCATGACGGGATTAGGGTCATAATGGGATTCTTTCCACTCCCATCCCATCGGCACGCTCTTTTCCCGTTCGGCGAGCAGTGCCCAAGGTGTCCCGGGATGATCGTCAATCACCTGACTCAGGTACTCGTTGGCTTTCGCGGCCATCTTCTTTGTGGCTGCTCCGGATGTAATTTCTTTTGACGGAACTAAGTTCCATTTATTACTGCCCGGAGTCTCGAATCGTTTGGGATTCGACTTCATTTCCGCCAGCATGGTGTTATAGCCAAATGCACGGACACGAAGAGCCAGCGTGCGGCCCATCGCCAGATCGTAGCTCGCCTTCCAGCGTGCTTCCTTGATCTTTGCTCGATCCTTTTCTCCCTGCTCAAGCACGCGCAACAAGGTGTCCAGACTTAAGTCCAGATCCGCGATCGGCTTCTGAGCTTCGGTCAGTTCCTGACGCAGCACCGTATCGTTGTCAGACTTGAAGTCGAGCCGCGGCATCGAAATGCTGAGCACCTTGCGGCGTTGCGTCTCACTAACGACGGCGGCGCACGCTTCCACCAGAGACGATTTCGCCTTGTTTTTGCGAAGATCCTGTTCGAGCATCGGGATTGGACGATAGTCCGGTGCATAGTTTCGCATGACAGCGGGATCGAATCGGTGCTGGCCGCGTCCGTTATCCGCAATGAAATAGAGCCCATTTGTTTCGGCACAGAGTCGTGTCAGACCGTACGGACCAAAACCTGAAGACATGTCATCGAGGTCATAACTGTTGGCTCCCCAGAACCCCAGTCGGACCAGTTCCGGGAAGAACGATTCAGGGCCTTTCTGCATCACCCCGATCACCATTTCACCCGTTTCCAGCTCGAACTGGGTTTCGACAGTTTCCCGGCCGAACGGGGCGGAATCACCGACGCAGTAGCACCGCATCTGGTACTTGCTGCAGTTCGCGATCGCCTGTTCCAGTTGAGCCGAATCGGAACCCGCCTCATCCGTCACGACGATGAGCATGACGCGGTTGTGCTTGTCGCTCTGCGACTTATATCTGTTCGCAACCTGATTAACGGCAGAAAAGGTATTTTCGATCCCGGAGGAGTTCGTCTCTGACTTGATCTTCCGTACAACTTTGACGAGTTCAGCGGGATCATCGACTGGCTTCTCCGTCACGATCGTGCACTTCTCGTCAAAGATCGCGACAGCGCTGCGGAGCGCCGTATCCGCTCCGACATCAAGCTGGGTCAATTGCTTATAAACATTCTCGACACGGTCCGCAATCTGGGCTCGCCGACCAGACAGCGATGGAGAGACATCGAACAACCACACAACCAGCGTTTTCTTTTCGCGCAGGGAGTTCGCAATCTCCCACGAGAGACGGTCGATCGCCCCTTCAACTCCCCCCACATGTTCGGTCGCACCTGAGGTGGCCACTGCCGCCAGCACGTCCGACTTGGCTGGTTGCGGAAGTTCGTCCACCACAGGTGTGGCGACGGTGAAGTTGGAATCGACCGTTTTTTCAATTTCGACCTGGGCATCTTTTGACAGGACCGTCGAGGCCTCTTGCGATGCCGAGAACGTGTTGGTATCCCCTTCGTTCCCAACTTGATCGCTCATCGCTGTATCGAATTTATGCTGCAGCGGATCGTCGTCTTCCTGATCCATGACGGTGGTGATGGTCGACATCAGGTCAACTTTTTGAGCGAACTTAATCAGCCCCAAAGTTCCCAGAAAAGCGACATGCAGAACCAGACTGATGAGACACGCCAGCAGCAGCGAACGAGGAATCCGAGTGCTCTCGACCTGCATTTCAAAAACTTCAGGCTGTGATGCATTTGTGCTCACGAGCAGCTCCTGTATTGACGTATCTCGTCGCGAAGTCAGCAATCTGGAAGAAAAGTCCCGATTCCTCTTCCCCGTTCACCAAAGTTCAATCTACTCCGTCGCATAGGTCCATTCAATTGCTGCACTCGTTTCGACCGATTCCGCTGAAGCAATTCTCCGCCGTCTCTCATCACCGAACACTGGCTCAGAGGAGGCTCAATCCGCAGCCCCAGGCCAGCGCGACTCCCTCAAGAAGATCGCTCTAGCAATAATACCTCCGATACCCCGAAAAAGTTCGTTTTTGTGGGTCGTCCAACCCCCTGACCCAAATTCCTGACCTGCTGTTTTCCGTATCGCCCCGGAATTTCGCCCCTGCGGCGTCCGGACCGACCGCGATCCGGGAGTCACGTTGCCTCCCTTCCGATCCCGCTATGAATCCGTTGCAGGGATGCGACGGATGGGGTGGTCGATCTCGATGGACCTGCTGCAGCAGATGCTCCCACCTTATCAAAGGTACAGTCTGCGGTCCTCTATTTCTGCGTCTCGTCGGATTCTTTTCGGTCGCGACTCAATCGCCAACCCGCCCCAGTCGAATTCAGAGGGAATCAAACTGCACCGTCGGCGTCATCGGGTCAACGACCGACAATTCATCCCGCGATCTGGCAGGAATGATGAGCGAACCAATCACTCTCGACTATTCTCGCGTCTTTTGCGTGATGCTGCACGATGTGGCCCCGATTTACGAGCGGCACGTGGCTCAATTCACGTCCACGCTGGCGCCGCTGATCGGAAATCAAATGTCAGCCGCCGTGGTTCCCTGCTGGGATGGGGAGGAACTGACAGAAAAAGACCGGCCATTCCTGGAACGCGTGAAAGCAGAATACGGCAACATCCAGCTGCACGGGTTTGAGCATTTTCGTCGCAAGGGAAGCGGCTGGGTCTCACGCATTGCCGATGGCAAGGACGAGATGAATGGGCTG
Source organism: Schlesneria sphaerica (assembly GCF_044336245.1). Lineage (NCBI taxonomy): Bacteria > Pseudomonadati > Planctomycetota > Planctomycetia > Planctomycetales > Planctomycetaceae > Schlesneria > Schlesneria sphaerica. The sequence continues at coordinate 1,475,314 of NZ_CP172346.1, forward strand.
GACGACGCCGAAACGGACTGGCGACTGGCAGAAGGACAGAAGATTCTGACCCGCTGGTTCGGTGAACCCGCGCGAGGTTTCATCGCCCCGACTTACAACATTGGACTGGCGACCCCGGAACGACTCGCACGTTTCGGAATGCACTACACCGTCGGGTACAAACGTGTTATTACGTCGGACGGCCAGCAACTCCCTCTTTCTTCCTGGATTTGGGACGTCTCGCCGATTCGTTTTCTCTGCCTCCTCGGCTACCGGTACGGACAACTCCAATACCGGTTTCGTCGTCAGGCCTGTCCCTGCGTCGTGCTGCATCCCCTTGACCTGGACCGTGGCTTCCTGCCTCAGATCGAGCGCACCGTTACGAGACTGCTGCGTGCGGGGCGACAGCCGATTCTGCTCGAATCTCTCGGTTTGGGGCAGCCGCTGCAACCGAAGGCGACTGCGGTGTGACCAGCCGGTTGGCTGTAAAGGCCGCACCGCGCCAGTAAGTTCTGACAATTCCCGCTCGTGCCAGCGCTGCCCGCAGCGACGCGGCAATCGCAAATGCCCGGCCCACGGGAGCCAGTATCGCCACCGACACCGGTGCACCAATTAAACGATAGACGGTGAAATCCAAACCGGTTCGACACAGATAAGCCCACAGAAACGCCGGCATCGCTCCCCGGACGAAGTAGCCCAAGTCACCCGTACGGACCACGTGTACCGCCCCGAGAATCACGGCGCAAAGCGGGAGATAGGTCATAATCGACATCCGCAGCACCGTGATCATCAACTGGCGAATCGTCAGCGCCCCGGCCAGGATCCGGCTCCAGCCATCCCATGACTCCCGCATGCTTCCATAGGAGCGTGTATTGTAGAATTTCAGAGCCTGCGCGAGCCCCGTTCGGTAGCCGGCTCGTTTATAGGCACGGGCCAGTTCGAAATCTTCACTCACCTTTGTCCGTACGGTAGACCAGCCCCCCAGTCGCTCAAACGCGGCACGGTCTGTCATAATAAACGCGCCGTTGGCGAAGGTATCGGGCCAGTCGGGATCCTCAACCCGTTCAGGGCGCAACCATTGCAGAACGACTTCCGAACAGGCGGGGACAACAAGCTGTTCCCTCAGCGAAGGCATCGTGTAGCAGGCCCCGATCGTAAAGAAGTTCAGTCCCCGGCTCTCAAATTCGCTGACAGCAGTTCGCAGTGCCGATGGTGCGAGAAACTCACAATCCGAATCCGTGAACAGCAGCAGTTTGCCCGTCGCGAGTGCCATCGCACGATCCAGTGCGTGAGGTTTGCCGAACCAGCCTTCCGGCAGTGATTCGATGTGTAAGACACGCACCTGATCGGGAAATTCACGAGACAGTCGATCGAGAATCGTCGCCGTTTGATCCGTGCTGCGGTCATTGACCGCGATCACTTCCAGGTCCGGATAGTCCTGCCTCAACAGTGATCGAATACAGACTTCAACGCATTCTTGTTCATTCCGGGCCGGAACGATGACACTGAGTCGTTGCGGATTTGCCTGAGTCGTTCCCGGAGGAAGCGGCCTTAAAATCCTGTGCCGATTACGGTTGGCCTTAATGACGACCGCCAGAACGGCGCACCATGCCGTAGCGATAAGCCAGGCAACAAGCTGGACGGGGAACGAGTTCATAGGAGACCTGAACGGTATTTCGAGCGGCAATCCAAAAGCAGCAACGCACGCCGCCAGCTCGAAATTGGACAAACGGAATCAGACTGTCGCTCAGAGAAGCCGATGACTTCTTCAGAGCCACCACGCAGCCGAAACCTAGGTCGTAATAGACTGAATGCAAATTAACGATTCTGGCAGTCAGTGAAATTAAGCATTCTGAAGCAATGAGCCGCCCCTTGCGGGAGTTTGGCGTCAGGCAAAATGAGAGGTCTCCACAGGTCCATCGACCTTGTACAGAGGCGGTCAGAGCCGTCCAAAACAGTACTTGAGTGGTCCTTGTAAGAGACCACGATTGCCGTGCGGATTGCACCGGCAGTGCGTTCACTAACGAATTTGCAGAATGTCAGCACACCGTCGAGATTCCTGAGTCAGAGGACTGGTGAGTGCCAAACGCATCGACGCACGAAACGATTCGCACGGGGACCCCTTCGGCGTCCCTCGTTCTTCTGGCGTTCCTGGGATTCATCAGTCTGGGATTGCCGGACGCAGCCATTGGTGTCGCGTGGCCGTCAATCCGTGACACTTATCAACTTCGGCAGCCAGCTCTCGGACTGCTGCTGGTGGTCTCTGGCCTGGGTTATCTGGCGAGCAGTTTTACATATGGGCGATTCGGCCGTTCCTGGCAGATCGGATGGATTCTCTGTGCGAGCACGGCCATGGTCGGGCTGGCCATGCTGGGATTTGCCTGCTCTCCCTGGTGGAGCGTCGTGCTGCTGTGCAGTTGCCTGCACGGGGTGGGCTCCGGAGCGATCGACTCAGGACTCAATGGCTATGCCGCACAACATCTTCCGGCTCGGCACGTCCTTTGGCTGCACGCGTTCTACTGCGCGGGAGTCATCTCAGGTCCGCTTGTGATGGCGTCCGTCTTTGCACGTGGTCAAACCTACCGGCAAGGCTATTTCTGGATTGCGTTGCTGCTACTAACGCTGTCACTGATCTTTCGCCTTGGCGTGACACAATGGAAAGGTGTTACCTCCGCAGCATCCTCGTCCGACTCGAGCATCAGTCTCACGGCGGCCCTTGGACATCGGATTGTTCGTCTGCAGATACTGGCATTCTTCCTTTACACAGGGCTGGAAGTGGCAGTCAGCCAGTGGACCTACACCATCTTGACAGAGCACCGCGGTGTTTCCTCGGTGGGGGCAAGTGCCGCAGTCGCCCTGTATTGGGCAGGGCTGCTCTGCGGTCGATTGCTCTTGGGAAATATCGTTGAGACGGTGGGCTGTGATCGCCTGGTACGCTATTCCCTTCTCGGGGCGTCAATCGGAGGAATCCTGTTCGCAGGCTCCCTGTTCCCGATCGAGGCGTCGCTGTTTGGCCTTGGTCTGGTAGGACTGGGATTCGCGGCGGTTTTTCCTTGCCTGATGACCAGGACCCTGAGTCGGCTCGGACAGGAACTGGCAACCGCCGCAGTAGGACTTCAGGTCGGTTGCGCGATGTCCGGCGGAGCCGTCGTTCCCGGAATCACGGGAATGATCGCCGACCGGTGGGGTCTGGCGACAGCGAGCGGAACACTGGCAATCCTGATGATTGCCCTGTTCCTCCTTCATGAGGTCCTTCTCGTCCTACCCCGGCCACAGCCTGAACAAGACGTCGCTGTCAATCAGCCCAAGGTACTACTCACGAAGCCCCCACCCCCCATGGCGAGTCGCGAGACGACACACGAAGAGGGGTGATGAGTAATTCGCTTCAAAAGTCCAGAACAGTCTTTGACGGCCAGCTTCCACTCCGGTCAGTGAAGCCCTTCAATGGCAGAATCCCCTCAACCCGCCTGAAAGATTTGGGCGGGGAGGGGGATCATGCGAACCGTGAGACTGGCGAACAGAGAATTGAAGTCTCTCAGACAGCGGCTGCTGCTCTACGGCGTCGGTAGGTGCGGATGGCGAAGCCGGCTCCCCCAAGTCCCAGCAGTGCGAAAGTCGATGGCTCGGGCGCGTGGTGGATAACGGCCTCGCCAGCGACTTGATTAGAACCTGCTGCCGTACCGAACTGGAAAATGACGTCGCTGATTTTGCTTCCCTCTGTGATGCCCTTGATCAGAATATCAAAGGTCGCCGACCCGAGAACCATGGGTGTATGCTGAACAATCGAAGGATTTGCGTTGCTGTATTTGCCCCCTAGTGCCGGATCGAAATTGCCTTTGCTGTCCGCACCAATGATCAGACGGTTCGGCTTTCCACCCGTAAGGGTCGTCAAGTCGACAGTGGACCCGCTGAGGGTTGCATCCCATCGGTTCAGTGGATCCGTCACACCGGCGGTGTAAGCCCCCCCGGAACTGATGTTGGTGATCAGCCCGCTTCCCGTGGTCGTAAGTGCACCCGACCCGGTCGCGCCACTGACCTTAAAGCTGATGGCACTCAACGTTTGAGCGTCGGCTTTCGGATTCGCGAACAGATTTGTCAGTGTCAGCTGAAGGCTGCCGTTGCTGAGCGTGAAAAACGCTTCAGCGTCGACGGAACCATCCTTTGTGGTTGATCCAGCCGGAGTGATGTATTGAATCTGTCCTGCCTGGACAGTGGCCGCGGTGCTCAGCACCAGAAGTAACGTCAGGCTTCGTGCAAACTTCAGAGTCATCATTGGAATCATGTAACCAGTCCCTCTACGCAGACAAAGATTTGCGAGCGGCCCATCGCAACTCGCTGATGTGGGGTGTCGAAGCCGACAGCGCAGAATTCGCCTGTCGAATTTTTTCAGGTCCAAAGGAGCGTGCAGCGGCGATCACGCGTGGCAAATTCGCCCGCTGAGTTCGCATCGCCAGAAGTGAGTGACAAAAACACCGAGACCGAAGCCGAACTGGCCTCCCGATCTGAGATGTTCAAAAGAGGGTTCGAATCGGAATCAATGGGACCGCATCTGATCGGTCGAGAACGATGAAAGCCCTGCGTTCCCGGCGAAAAGGGACCACGCCGAATCGTTGGACTGGATCCGTATCCTGAGCGTCCTGGCAGAAGTTGTGAAATTCTGCGATGCAATTCGTCGAAGCTTTAAGGTTGTAGACCTGCCCCAGAGACTGGCCAGTCAAAAATCTGAACAAATTCCCAAAAAATTGAACATGGGCATTGAGACATCCAAAAAGCCGAAAACCCTCTGTTTTCCAGCTCTCTGAGCGAGGAGTTCAACAATTACACTGCGGGTCACGGGCGAAGCATTCGCCTGAAGTAGTGAACAGATTCTCGATGCGAGCCCTGTGTCGTGGAAAAGCGATTCTTAGGTTCTGAGCAAACTTCACGCACGACTTCTCCTGCAACGCCCACTTGCACCCGGGGGATCGAAAGGGCCGGATCGCTAAGACGCTTGATCTGGAAGGAGCCGCCCACAAATCCCCTCCCCGCCGAGCACGTTTCAGGGGGCCAGGTGGCCGGGACTTCGGTTTGGACGACTGATTTGCGAAACAACGACGGCTGGCTATTTGGGCAACAAGAGCGCTCTGAGCACCGGCTAACGGCCCGTTTCACGTTATAGAGAGGGACAGAAACATCTGCTCCAGGTCGAAGGGGTCGCCGTACGAGTTCCTCGATCGACAAGCGATCTGCCCCTTTTCGGCAAGATTTTCCAGGGAATCCGAACTCCGAGGGAAGTTCTTGTGTCGGACTCCTTCCTCGATTTTCCTTCACGTCTTAAACTGAAGTTCTTCGCGGGAAAATGCTTACCGTTGGAAAAGCAATTTCGGACCTAAGTCGTCAATCTCCCGTCCGAACCCCTCGTCCCACCCGGCTGAGGCGGGGAGCAAACGCCCAAACACGCACCATCCGCCCCCAGTGGTCCGGTGTCTGAGACCATCGACAACCATGAACGAAATTGCCGCCCAAATCGAAGCTTCCCTTTCGAAGACCATGCTGGTTGACCGGCACCGCCTGCGCCAGCAGTGGCGACGTTTCCAGAGCCAGCTTCCTCCGGCAAAGGGAAGTTCAGCATCTCCTTCACCTAAGGAAGGGGGCGACAAGCGGCTGGAAAAATTCCAGGAAGACCTGGCCAGATCATGCCAGCGTTACGAACAGCGTCTGCGCGGCGTTCCCGAACTGTCGTTCGACGACGCACTGCCGGTGGTCCAGCGGAAGGACGAAATCTCCGCCGCCATTCGGGATCATCAAGTCGTCGTGGTCTGCGGCGAGACCGGTTCTGGGAAGTCGACTCAACTTCCCAAGATTTGCCTGGAACTCGGTCGTGGTGTCGCGGGAATGATCGGGCACACTCAACCCCGCCGAATCGCCGCCCGGTCTGTCGCCACTCGCGTGGCAGAAGAGTTGTCGGTGTCTGTCGGGCGGGAAGTCGGTTTCAAGGTCCGCTTTGCCGATGCGACGTCGTCACAGACCTACATCAAGTTAATGACCGACGGAATCCTGCTTGCCGAAACGCAAAGCCGCCCGTTCCTCGACGACTACGACACGATTATCGTCGATGAAGCGCACGAGCGGTCGCTGAACATCGATTTTCTGCTGGGAAACCTGCATCGCCTCGTCGCCCGGCGGCGCGAGCTGAAAGTCATTATTACCTCGGCCACCATCGATGCCGAGCGATTTGCCGATCACTTCCGCCCCATCGCTGGAACGGTGCCCGTACTGGAGGTTTCGGGACGGACTTACCCGGTCGAGATGATTTATCGTCCCCCGACAGTGGACCAGAATGGAGATGAACCGGACTGGCCCAAGGCGGTGGCGGACGCTGTCAACGAAGTCTGCTCACGCGGCCCCGGTGACGTCCTGCTGTTTATGCCAACCGAACGGGAAATTCACGAAGCGGCCAAAACGCTGCGTGGTCGCACCTTCGGCGGCAGCAAACCAGACATTCTGCCGCTCTATGCCCGACTTTCCGCGGCCGAGCAACAACGTGTCTTTCAGACAGCCTCCAATCGCAGAATCGTGATTGCCACCAACGTGGCAGAATCGTCGCTGACCGTCCCTGGTATCCGCTACGTCGTTGATACGGGGACCGCGCGAATCAGCCGCTATTCGCCCAAGTCCAAACTGCAACGGCTGCCTGTCGAACCGGTCTCCCGTGCTTCCGCCGATCAGCGGGCTGGTCGCTGCGGTCGCGTCGGTCCCGGTGTCTGCATTCGACTCTACTCTGAAGAAGACTACCAGAGCCGGGAACGGTACACGCCTCCCGAAATCCTGCGATCCAATCTGGCCAACGTGATCCTGCAAACCAAGACGCTAGGGCTGGGAGAGATTGAAGAATTCCCGTTCCTGGAGCCCCCCAAGCCAGAGTCGATCAAAGACGGTTACAAGACTCTGTTCGAACTCGGTGCGGTCACCGAAGACCACAAGTTGACGGAAATTGGTCGCAAGCTCGCGCGGTTGCCGGTCGACCCGCGCATTGCGCGGATTATCTGGGCCGCACACGAAGAAAATTGTCTGGGCGATGCCCTGATTATCGCGTCAGCGCTCGAAGTGCAGGACCCTCGTGAACGTCCACTCGAAAAACAAAAGCAGGCAGACGAATCGCATCAACGCTTTGCGGACGAAGAATCCGATTTCCTGAGTGATCTGAAGCTGTGGGACTTCTATCACAAGCTGAAAGGGGAGCTGTCAAAGGGACAACTGCACAAAGCCTGTCACCAGAATTTTCTGTCGTGGACGCGAATGCGCGAGTGGATTGACGTGCACGCCGAACTGGTCCAGATCGTCAGGGAATCGATGGCGAGTGAGACGCGAGGGCGGGAATCGCGACCTGCTGCGAATCATGCGAACGAATCTTCCAGCAAGCAGCAGGGCACTCGCTCCGCGACAGCGGGATCGAACCCGTTTACAAAACGGGCCAAACAACCCGAATCCAGTGCGACGACGCAAAAGGTCGACACCCTTTTCATCCGACGCCACGACGTCGGTGCCATTCATCGAGCGCTGCTGACGGGCTACTTGTCCAGCATCGCGTTCAAGACGGAGAGTGGGGAATACCTTGCGGCCGGGGGGATGAAGGCTTACCTCTGGCCCGGTTCCGGACTGGCCGCGAAGAAACCAAAGTGGATTGTCGCCGCAGAACTGGTCGAAACGACGCGGCGATTTCTGAGAACGGTGGCCAAGATTGATCCCGCCTGGATTGAACCACTGGCGGAACATCTGATCGATCGATCGTATAGCGAGCCGCATTGGGATCCAGATTCACTGGCCGTCATGGCCTACGAAAAGGTGACGCTCTTCGGACTGCTACTGGTCCCCCGTCGACGGATCCGATACAGCCGGATCGAACCGGTGAAATCCCGCGAGCTGTTCATTCAACATGCGCTTGTCTACGGAGAATGGCCGGAAGATGACTCCGATTCCGAGCCATCTCAACGACGTGACTACTCGAATTATCAGTCGCGGAATCCCGATCGCACGAACTCGCAACGGGGTGCTGGAAAGCAAGCACCGTCTCAAGGGACTGGCGGAAGCGAAACAACCGCCTCACGAGGTTCTCGAGCGGCGGTTGTTCCCGCTGCCGAGGGATCAACCGGGCAGTCAGTCACGACACGATTCACGGCGCCCCCAGCATTTTTGATTCACAATCGGAAGCTCGTAAAGCAACTGGAAGATCTGCAGACACGCGTCAGACGAGGAAGTCTGCTGAAAGCCGAACAGGCTCAGTTCGATTTCTACGATTCACGTCTTCCTGCTGATGTGAATGACGGACACCGGCTTGTGCAATGGCTCCGCTCGGCAGCACCGTCTGACCAGAATCGATTGCTCATGGTCGATGCGGATCTACTGGAAGCTGATGCTATCGTCGCCACCAAGGAATCGTACCCCGATACGATCCAGATGAAGAATCTGTCGCTTCCGCTGACGTATCGACTCGACCCGAGTGCGCCTGACGACGGCGTTACCATCACAGTTCCCCAGGAAGGTCTCAATCAGCTTGATGGCGAGCGACTTGGATGGCTCGTACCGGGCCTGATCGAGGACAAGATCGTCGCTCTGATTCGGACATTACCCAAGGAACTTCGCCGGGACCTGGTGCCGATTCCAGAAGTCGCAGCAGAAGTCGCCAAAGTAGTCTTGTTCGGGGAGAAATCGCTCGAAGCAGCGATCGTCGAGGGGATTGAGTTTGTGACCGGAATCGAAATTCCCGTCACCGCCTTCGACGAGTCTAAGCTGCCCGACCACTTGAGAATGCTGATCCGCGTCACAGATGGCGAAGGTCGCACCCTCGCGGCAGGACGAGACTTGACCGCCTTACGGAAAGAGTTCGGCGCGATCGCGTCCGTGAGTTTCTCGGCATCCGACGATCCTCGCTGGATCCGGGACGGTATCAAGACCTGGGACTGCGGTACTCTCCCCCCAGTCATCGATGTCATGCGCCGCGGTGTCGCACTCAAGGGGTATCCAACCCTGATGGATAAGGAAGATTCCGCCTCCCTCCGATTGCTCGACACACTGGAAAAATCGCAGCATGAAATGCGGTTCGGTGTCCGGCGCCTCATCGTACTGACGGTGTTTCGAGAGTTGAAACAACAGATCGACCACCTGCCGTCGCTGCAGAATTGGGCACTGTCGGCCAAGTCGTTCCCCCCTCCGTTCCCGTTTCGAACTCAGGTGCTGGAACTGCTCGCCGATCGGGCATTCCTGGCGTCCGACAAATTTCCTCGCAGTGACGCCGAGTTTCGGGAGTGTCTGCGACTTGGTCGGACCCGCATGCCTGCTGCGGTAACCGAGATTACGGGATTTCTCACTTCCCTTTTTCAGGCTTATGCAGAAGTCCGTCGGATCTGGGAAAAGACCGCTCATCCACAGTGGCAGACAACCCGGCTGGATGTGCATTCGCAACTGGCTCAGCTCTTTTCACCCGGTTTTCTGGTCCGGACACCCTGGCCGTGGCTGGTGCAGTTCCCGCGGTATACGAGAGGAATTTCGCTACGCCTTCAGAAGTTGACCAGCGGTGGCGCAGCGCGAGATCAGCAATTGCAGCAGCAGATTGTCCTGCGGTGGCGGAGAGGGATCGAGCGACTGAAACTTCACGCAGACCAGCACATTTACGACAAGGAACTGGAGAGCTATCGCTGGATGAGCGAAGAATTGCGAGTGGCGCTGTTTGCCCAGGAACTGGGAACCAGCATCTCCGTTTCCGAAAAGAAGCTGGATAAGCAATGGGAGAAAGTGAAGCAGTAATCAAACCGTCGTACAGGATCGTGCTTCAACCTCCTCATGAGGTCACTGGAACTTCTGTTCGCACAGGAATACCACCGCGACTTAACTTCTGCCCGATTTGAAAATTTCCGGGGAGAAGATGTGAATTGGACGAGTCCGGTAGTAACGATTATCGCGATGTTTTAGCCCTTTCGCCCGGATTACGCAGAGTTGATAGCAAGTAAGTCCTCTGCAAATTCACTGAATGGTGCCGTCGCGACCGCAGTCAGCTGCATTCCAGTCACGCGTTAGTGACTGCGTGGCGAGTTCACCCGATTCGCGATATAATACAGGTTTATCAATTGTTTGGGACGCTCGAGTCCATTAACCGCAAGCTCCTGCCAATTCACACCTCCCCTTCGGCCCGCTTGAGATGGGGAGGAGGGACGTTTTGAGGTTTTTGCCTGAACTCGCTCCGCCAATTACCCGTTCGCTCGAATCAAGGAACCGCATACGATGGCAGTCTTTCTGGGGATCGATATTGGCACAAGCGGTACAAGAACTTTGGCCATGCGTGAGGATGGCACCATCCTGGCCAGTGCCACTTCAGAGTACGAACTCTCTTCCCCAAAGCCTGGCTGGTCAGAACAGAATCCCGAAGACTGGTGGGAAGCGACTCAGATTACCGTCAAAAAGGTTCTGAAATCCGGCAAGATCAAGGCCGATGACGTCGCCGGGATTGGACTCAGCGGACAGATGCACGGCAGTGTGTTTCTGGACAAACAGAACGAAGTGATTCGCCCCGCCATCCTCTGGAACGACCAGCGGACGGCCCAGGAATGCATCGATATTGAAAACAAGGTCGGGGGCCGCGCCAAACTGATTGAGATGGTCGCGAACCCTGCCCTCACCGGCTTTACGGCTCCAAAAATCGTATGGCTGAAAAGTCATGAGCCGAAGAACTACGCGAAGGTCGCTCATATCCTGCTGCCGAAAGACTACATCCGTTTCCGCATGACTCAGGAATTTGCAACGGATGTCAGTGACGCATCGGGGACATTGCTCCTAGACGTACGGGCCAGAGAATGGTGCAAACCGCTGATCGACCGTCTCGACATCAAAATGTCGGCTCTCCCGAAAGTGTTTGAATCGGAAGATATTACTGGTGTTCTTACCGAAGAAGCGGCCAAGCTGCTCGGTCTGAAGAAAGGTGTCCCGGTCGTCGGGGGCGCGGGTGATCAGGCAGCCGGCGCCGTCGGAAATGGTATCGTCAAACGAGGCATCATCTCGGCAACGATGGGGACCAGTGGAGTCATCTTCGCCCACAGCGACGAGGTCCAGATTGACCCCGCAGGACGAGTTCACACCTTCTGCCACGCTGTGCGCGGCAAGTGGCACGTCATGGGTGTGGTCCTCTCTGCCGGTGGCAGCCTGCAGTGGTACCGCAATCAGTTGGCTCAAGCCGAAATGACCGACGGCAAACGACTGAAGACTGACCCGTACAATCTCATTACAGAACAGGCAGCGGAAGCTCCTCCGGGATGCGAGGGGTTGTATTTTCTGCCGTACCTCTCGGGTGAACGGACGCCCCACGCAGATCCTCACGCCCGGGGCTGCTGGATCGGGCTCAGTCTTCGTCACGGCCGTTCCCACATGATCCGCTCGATCATGGAGGGGGCGACATACGCTCTGCGTGATTCACTGGAAGTCATCAACTCGATGAGCATTCCAATCCGAGAAATCCGGCTGTCCGGCGGGGGAGCACGCAGCGATTTCTGGCGGCAGATGCAGGCCGATGTTTATGGTCGCCGCGTCAGCCTGATTAATACGGAAGAAGGCCCCGCCTTCGGTGCGGCCCTCCTGGCGGCAGCCGGAACGGGCAAGTTCAAGTCCGTCGTCGAAGCGTGCGGAGCGATGGTCAAAGTCGTCGCAAGCACAGATCCTCAGGCCGAAGCCAAGAGGATTTACACGAAGTCGTATCCGATGTTCGGCAGACTGTATAAAGCACTCAAGAACGAGTTTGTGGATATCGCCAAGATCGTTTCCGAGTCCTGACATGCCGCAGGAATAGTCATGATTGACGATGCAGACGCAACGCATGAGCGTCAAGACAGAGACTACGATGGAGCCTGGAAAGAAGCCCTACGGTTGCACCTGCCCCAATTTGTGGGCAGGTTCTTTCCTTCCCTCGCCCAGTCGATTGACTGGTCCTGCGATCCCGTCTGGCTCGACAAAGAGATCAGCCAGATCATCGGACAGGCAGGGCAACGCAATCAGGAAGTGGACTTGCTGTTCAAGGTCCTGCTCCGCGATGGAAAGGACCAGTGGATCTTATGCCATCTGGAAATCCAGACGGCGTTCCAGTCTGACTTCGAACAACGACTGGATCTGTACAATGCCGGCCTGAAATGGACGTTCCGGCAGGAAGTCATCACATTAGTGATCCTCGCGGATATCAATCCCCGGTGGCCCCCACGTGAACATCGGTTTGAACTTGGCGGCTTTGTCAGCTACCGCTTGTTCCCCGTCTGCAAGGTGATCGACCACCTGGAATCAGATTGGGCGGATGACACGTCGCTGGCCGTTCAAGTGGCAAGAGCCCAAATCGCGGCGTTGAGAACGGCAGGAAATCCCGAAGAGCGGTTTCATGCGAAAACTCAGCTTATTCGTAATCTTTACTCCGTCGGTTACAATGCGGGTGAGATACGCGAGCTTTACCGTCTGATCGACTGGATGATGCATCTGCGACCGGATTTGACGCGCCAGTTTGAATTGGATCTGGTTTCTTTCGAGAAGGAACTGCAAATGCCGTACATCACTTCCATTGAACGACACGCGGAAGAACGCGGCCTGGAGAAAGGACTCGAGCAAGGTTTTCAGAAAGGCCTCGAACGAGGAAGTGCAATTCTGGTTCGACAGCTCAGTCGACTCTGCGGTGACATCCCCGTCGACGTTCAACAGCAGGTCAAGCAGCTTTCGTTTGAACAGGCCGAAGACCTGGGCGTTGCTCTGCTGGACTTCCGGTCGGTCGCTGACTTGAAAACGTGGCTGGAAGCACATGCCGTCGACCCATCATAAGGCAACTCGGTTCCTCCCGTGAATCACCCTGTCGATGGCGTTTCGCGGTGCGCGATCGAAGCGCTCCCAAACTCTGCGCTCGCTCTTTACTATGACGTGGATCGACTAACCTCTCTTTCCAGTTGAACAAAACATGCCCGACTCGACCGAGCCAGCTTCGCTCCCACCTTTGATCGCCGAAGGAGTGCCACCCGATCTGGAGAAACTGAGATCCCGCTTTAGTGAACTCTGCGAGATCATCGCAAAACTGCGATCACCCGAAGGCTGTCCCTGGGACCGCCAGCAAACCCTGGAATCAATCAAGCCCTATACGCTGGAGGAAACCTACGAGCTGCTGGAAGCGATCGACTCCGGCGACGACGGAGCAATTGTGGAAGAGCTCGGGGACGTTCTACTTCAGGTTCTCCTGGATAGCCAGATTGCAGCCGATCAAGGTCGGTTCGACCTCAACGATGTCGTCGATGTAATTGCTCGCAAACTCGTTCGACGTCATCCGCATGTGTTCGGTGACGTGAAGGTCGGCACCGCGAATGACGTCGCGCTGCACTGGGACCGGATTAAACGATCAGAGAAGGCTCGGCAATCGATCTTCGACGGCTTGCCTGCCGAACTGCCCGCGCTCGCCCGTGCAGCCCGACTTTCAAAGAAAGCCGCTCGCGTCGGCTATGACTTTCCGACCCGGAACATGTTGTTCGATAAGCTCCAGGAAGAGATCACGGAACTGGCGTTTGAAATCTTCCCGGCTGGTAAGATTCCCCATGTTGAAGCGAACGTGGATGTTCCGGTCGAGCCAGATCCGGAACCATTCACTGCGGAACAGCAACGCCGAATCGAATCCGAAATCGGTGACGTCCTGTTCGTCGTGGCCAATATCGCACGACGCTGGCACATCAACCCCGAGGAAGCGCTGCGAGCCAGCAACGCCAAGTTTCAGCGACGAGTCGAATACATCGAGCGGCGCCTCAAGGAAACGGGACGCGATATTCATTCAGCCAGCTTGACTGAGATGGAGGAGCTCTACCAGGAAGGCAAGCAAATTGAAAAGTCCGGGAATGGAGAGCCCCGCTAGCAACTCTTCATCGACAATGGCAGACGCTCGTTAACTTCGAGACATCAGGTCACATCGATTCTCTGCCGAAATTCTCAGTCTGCGAGCGGCAGGCCGTTCGCAGACTAAGCTCAGCGGTTCGAGCATTTATTTCCACATGCTGAACACGATTTTCTGACCCGGACAATTATGTGCAGCCATGGGCCGGACTGAATAACAGATTCATGAGTTCGCAGCCGCGATCAAGACGGAGTGCAGACTTTGCCGCTGCGATTTCGTCATAGGTCGTAGCGGAATCCGCCGTAATCGACGTGCCACACAAAGCGAATGGGACGTAGCCGTGGCTGTGCGTCTTGGTTCGCAGAAATGTCGGATGGTCAGGACAGATCAGCAATCGGTATTCACCTTGTGAGCGCAGATACTCGTGAAGCGGCCCCACAATATGCCGGTCGATCTGTTCCAGGGCCCGAACTTTTTCGTCCGCCTTCCCTTCATGCGACGCTTCATCTGAGGCCTCAACATGAACGACAATGAAATCAGTGACGTCGTCTTTGAGTGCCTGAATTGCAGCGCGTCCTTTAGCCGCGTAATCCGTGTCGAGATAGCCCGTGGCACCTTGAACTTCGATCACTTTCCAGCCGAGGAGCCGGCCAATGCCGCGTAGCAGGTCCACTGCTGTGATGACCGCCCCGCGTTGGCCGAATCGCTCCAGGAACGGCGTCAGATTCGGCCGTTGCCCCTGCCCCCAAAGCCAGATCTGCGTCGCGGTATGCGTTCCGGAAACAGCCCGTTGCTGGTTTTCAGGAGAGCCGGCGAGCAACCCTTCGCTCTTTTCCATCAACTCACGCAGTAGTTCAGACCCCGGGCCTTGCGGCAAATAGGGTTCAATCCCCTGGCCCGTAATGTCGTGGGGAGGAGTGGTGAGTGTCTTGTTGCCGAAAGGAGCAACCGTGTCACGAGCACGATAGACCAGCAGGTTGCGATAGCTCACGCCCGCATAGAACTTCCAGTGCTCGTTCCCGCACTGATCACGTTGCAGCGTCTCAATCAGCTTTCGCGCGAGGTCCGTCGGGATTTGCTCTGCCGTAAAGCTGACCATCTCGCCGTTGGCCACCGTGACAAAGTTGCAGCGGATGCACCAGTCATTCACTCCCAACTCGATCCCTTGAGCTGCGGCTTCCAGTGGCGCACGTCCCGTATGAAACTCAAGCGGGTCGTAGCCAAACAGACTCATCGTTCCGACATCGCTGCCGGAGGGCATCGAGGCTGGAACATGATCCGCGCGGCCGACGACACCCAGTCGCACGACTTCGTCCATATTCGGAACAGCGGCTGCCTGGAATGGGGTCTTTCCCCCTAAGGAAGGTTGCGGTTCATCGGCTGCGCCGTCCGGAATCACCAAAGCAAATTTCATAGCGATACTTTCAAACGTCAAAGACGACTTTATCAGCGGCGAAGACAGGTCCTTCGACACAGACCCGACGATAATCCCAGGTGCCGTCATCTTGCGTGATGCGAGTGACACAACTGAAGCAGGCACCGAATCCACAGGCCATGGGTGTTTCCAGTGAAAGCCAACCGGGGATCGAAGTCTCTTTCAGCAATTTTGCCACCGCGTGCATCATTGGTTCCGGACCACAACTGTAAACGACTGTCGGCGTCGTAGCTGCGGTCAGAAGAGGTTTCACCAGATCGGTCACAAATCCGCGATGACCGGCCGAACCATCGTCCGTCGCAATCTGAACATCGATCCCTTCGTCCTGAAAATCCTTCACGCCAGCCAGGTACTCCACACTTCGTACACCATAGCACAGCGTAATTCTGGAAGGGACCTTGGTTACTGCTCTGTGAGGACTGCCGTAAGCTCTTCGTTTCAAAGCTTCGCGGACGACAGCCAGAAACGGGGTTTGCCCAATCCCACCGGCGGCGATGATGAGGTGGTCTGCGGTGGGCACGGGAAAGCCATTCCCCAGCGGTCCCCACACTTCCACGCGTTCACCGACTTTCATCGACTCCAGCAGCGTTGTCATCTTTCCGACCACGACATAGCCGAAATCGACTCCTTCGGGCTGACCGGAGGCATCTGAATACACGTCGTATAGAGCGAACGGACGGGCCAGCAACGGATCGCTGCGATCGGCCAACCGAATCATCAGAAACTGTCCCGGGACAATCTGACGTGCCAGGCTTGGGCATCCTAATCGCATTCGCCATGTGTTCCGCGCCATCCGTTCGTGCTCGACAATCGTCGCAAACTTCTGAACGGCTGTCGGGACAAGGCCAGGAAGATCCAACGGATTCTCAGTCATATCTCTACCGGTTAGGCCTTACTGCGTACGAATTCTCTGGTTGTGGGGCAACGTGGGTGACTCGACCAGCCAACTTCAGCGCCGCGGTCGTTTGTTCCTGGAACCGCCGCGGTTCGCGGTGGGAATCCTCGAGCTTGGCTTGCGGCGAGGCTTTCCAACCCCTTTGATCCGCTTCCGCTGAGGATTAACAACTTCCTGCTTGCGCCAGGAGGGACGGCGGGACGGATCGCTCGCGGCGTACTGCTTCAGTACCCGCACTTCTGAAGGTGAAAGCGGACGATAGGCCGCAGTTTCCAGTTCCCCCAGTTTCATTGGACCAAACGCGGTTCGCCGCAGCTTCAGCACCTTGTGCCCCACTCGCGCGAACAATCGACGAACTTCCCGGTTCTGACCTTCCGTCAGAACGACCTCCACCAGAGTGCTCTTGCCGTTCGTCTTGATCCGGCGAACGTCCCGCATCCGGAACTTTCCCTCCGTGAAGTGCAGTCCCTGACGCAGTTGCTTGAAAGTGTCGTCCGTTGGGATTCCCGCAATGATACAGCGATAGACACGCTCGACCTGAAAGCGGGGATGAGCCAGAGCATGTGCCAGTTCGCCGTCGTTAGTGACGATCAGCAGACCTTCCGACGACTCGTCCAGCCGGCCGACCGAGAACAGGCGGCCCAGCCACGGGGGAAGGAGATCGATGACTCGAGGACGTCCCTGCGGATCGGCATTAGAGCAGACGACCCCCACGGGCTTGTTAACGAGGAAGTACTGTTTCTTCTGGAATTTGATCCGCTCGCCATCCACGCAGACCTTTTGAGCCTGGGGATCGACCTTCATTCCCAGTTCGGTGACGGTCATGCCGTCCACGGTCACGCGACCGTCGCGAATGTATTCTTCGCAATGACGTCGCGAGGCGATTCCCGCCGAAGCCAGCACTTTTTGCAGGCGTTCCAGCGTTGAATCGTCGTCGTCGAAATGGCTGTCTTCAGAATCAGAACGGGAGGGCGGAAGCGGCATGAATCGGATTTCGCATCAGTAAAGTCGTGGCACTCTTACTTCTATAGCTTATCGTGATTGATCTCACCGAGGAAGGATGTTCCCGCGAACTTGCCGACGAACGACCGTAATCAACTGGGATTCTCGAAACCGGGCGCTGCATAAGTCGAGTTTTCCGTCTAAACTCCCCCGATTATTTTGCATACCAGAGAGGATCCAAGGATATGGCTGATCGCAATTTAGAAACTGAAAATCCCCTGCTGGCCCCCACGGGATTACCTGATTTTGCTGCCATTCGCCCAGAGCATATCGTTCCCGCCGTCAAGCAGATTGTAAGCCACGCCACCCAAAGACTGGCGGAAATCGAGCAGCACCTGGCCCCCACCTGGGAAGGCTCGCTCGGTCAGCTGGAGAAATTGGACCCTCCCTTCGAATACGGCTGGAAACCCGTCGGTCACCTGTTCGGCGTACTGAATTCTGACGAACTGAGAACCGCCTACGAGACAATCCTGCCCGAGGTTGTTCAGTTCGGGCTCCGAGCCAGTCAGAGCGAGCCCATCTACAAGTGTCTGAAAGAGTTACGATCCAGTGATGAATGGTCTCGTCTGAGTGAAGCCCAGCAGCGTATCATCACCGACCGAATCAAGGGGGCCGAGCTTTCCGGAATTGCGCTCGAAGGTCAGCAGCGCGAACGCTTCAACGCCATCGAGCAGGAACTGTCACAGTTATCGACGGACTTCTCGAATCACGTTCTGGACGCAACGAAGGCCTATTCTCTCGACATCACAAATCCGGTCGACACCGAGGGCTGGCCGCAGACACTGCGAAATCTGGCAGCCAAAGCCTGGAACTCGGCCCATACCGAGTCCGAAAAGCCAGCCACGCCCGCGGAAGGTCCCTGGCGTATCACACTGGAACCGCCGCTGTTTTCTCCCTTTATGGAACACTGCCGGAACCGTGAACTGCGGGAACAACTCTATCGCGCCTTCGTCACACGTGCGTCGGCGGGAGAGCTCAACAATGATCCACTGATCACGCGAATTCTGTCGCTCCGAAAAGAAAAGGCGAAACTGTTGGGCTACCGGAACTACGCTGAGATCAGTCTCGCCAGAAAGATGGCACCCAGCGTCGATGCGATCCGTCAGATGTTTAAAGATTTGCGGACCGCTGCCTGGGACGCAGCCGTTCAGGACCTCGAAGATATCAAGAAACTCCGGGAAACCCGGGGAGAAACTTCGCCCCTGCAGGTGTGGGACGTCGCTTTCTGGGCGGAACGCCTTCGGGAAGAGCGTTACGCTTACACTGACGACGAACTCAGGCCTTACTTTCCCTTCGAAAAAGTGCTCGATGGCCTGTTTCAATTGCTGGGTCGGTTGTTCGAAGTGTCGATCCATCGTCAGACAGACGTCAGCGTCTGGCATCCCGACGTCCGCTTTTACCGTGTTCATAACGCTTCCGGAGACCACGTCGCCTCGTTCTACCTCGACGCGTTCTCACGCCCCGAAAACAAGCGCGGGGGGGCGTGGATGGATGATTGCCTGGGCCGCCGAAAGACGGGCGATCAGGTCCAGCTCCCGGTTGCACATCTTGTCTGCAATCAGACGCCGCCCCACGGCGACACCCCCAGCCTCATGTCCTTTCGTGAAGTGGAAACCCTGTTCCACGAAATGGGCCATGGCCTGCAGCACATGCTGACCAAGGTCGATTATGCTGACTGTGCAGGTATCAACGGCATTGAGTGGGATGCAGTGGAATTGCCCAGCCAGTTCATGGAGAACTGGTGCTACCACCGCCCGACACTCATGGGACTGACAGGTCATTATCAGACGGGCGCCCCCCTGCCGGATACCCTGTTTGAAAAGGTGCGAGCGGCAAAAAACTACCGCGCGGGGTCCATGACGCTGCGACAGTTGTTGTTCGGCATGACGGATATTGAGCTACACACCGAATTCGACCCGAACGGATCAGAATCGGTGCACGAACTTAATCGCCGGCTCAGTCAGCAGACCAGCGTTCTCCCCCTGTTGCCCGAGGATCGATCGTTGTGCTCGTTCCAGCATATCTTCAGTGGCGGATACGCCGCCGGTTACTACAGTTACAAGTGGGCTGAAATTCTGAGTGCCGATGCATTCAGCGCATTTGAAGAAGCGGGCCTCGACGACCCAGCCACGATCCTCGAAACAGGTCGACGGTTCCGCGACACGGTTCTGTCGCTCGGTGGAAGCCGTCATCCGATGGACGTCTTCCGGGCCTTCCGGGGTCGTGAACCCCAGGTTGCGGCTCTGCTGAGACATTCAGGCCTCGGCCCCAAGGCCTGAGCGAACGACCTGTCGCTGTAGCAATCAAGTTCAGTTTCGGGAGCCTTCCTCGCCGTGCACCCCACGGCCGGGTTGGCTCCCGAATTTTTTAATCTGGGAAGAGCCTCGTTATTTCTTTTCAGATGCAGCGGGGGTCTCAACAGTAATCGCCATCACGATGGGCGACGACTCAACGTTATTCCCTTTGACCAGTTCGATCGTCTCGATCGGATCTGTCCGTCCAGGAACCACCTTCAGGTAGCGAATCTGCTGATTCCTGAGCGGGAAAGCAAACTGAGATTGAGGGACATCGACGCGCCGAATGTAGTCTGCGAAATGCTCGCCATTCTTCAGCACATGCTCCTCGACTGCTCCGTCCCTATATTTGAGACGGACGATGAGGCTCGAGAGTCCCTTTTCACTCGCAGGCCATCCCCACCCACTGACTCCGCCCAGCAGATGGATCGCCGTCGCAGCCGAGTTACATGTCAGCGCGACTCGCTTGGGCATCCGCGGGGGCTTATCGCCGTTGGTCCCATACAACATGATCGCGTTGGCCACGCGGTCTCCCTGCGGGTCAACCAGGACGAACGGGACCCCCTCAAAAATACGCGGCGCCCAGTCCGGGAAAATCAGTTTCTGTTCATCATGCTGTCCGTCGTGGAACATCTCCTTCGTACTGACAACCGTCGCCACCTTATCAATCGGAATGGGGAGGTATTTTCCTCGCTGAGTCAGGAATTCCAGTAAGTTCTTGATTTCGTCCGGCTTGACTTGCTTCTCGAATCCTTCCGGCATGAGCGACTTGGTCGATGCGATCAGTTCCTCAATGTCAGCACGCTGCAGAGCGTGCTTCTTCCCTTCGGCATCGAAGATTTCGATCGCCGTCTTCGACTCGGAAGCGAGCAACCCGTTCATCACCCGGCCGTCATTGAGGACAACGGAGTACACGCGATAATTCCCTTCCACACTTCGGCTGGGGTCGATGATATGCGTCAGGAGTTCTTTCTTCGGATGAACGGCCATTCCTGTGAGATCCGGTCCGATGCGGGTCCCTTCACCGCTGTGCGTATGACACTTGGAACATTGCTTCTTAAAGACGTCTCGTCCGGCTGCCACGTCACCCGTCTGGTCAGCGAGCGGCAGCAGTTCGTCCAGAACTTTCTGTCGATCAGGATTAGGGAGACCTCCCGTTCGCGATAACACCTTCTTCGCTCGATCTGCAAGTTCTTTGTTGGGATGAGCGCTCATTCCCTGTTTTTGATCGAGTGAGAGATCGCTCATGGAAATTTTCCCCTGCTCCAGTGCATCGAGCAGGGCGTCGGTCCAGTCGACCCGCCCCAGCAGCAGACGGATCACGGTGGGCCGGACCGAAGGGGTCAATGTTGCCTGCGATTCAATCAAGAGACCACCCGCTTCGGGTGCTTCGCTGGCGTTCACGGCTTCAATGAAAGCTTGCGCCAGTTCCGGCGGTGTCCGAGGTGTCACAAGAGCGATGACCTCTTTTGCGGCCTCACCATCCAGACGACGGAAACTGAGTAACTGGACCGCGGCATCGCGTCGCACATCGTCCGGTTGTTTCTCATCTTTTGCGATTGTCAAAAAGGATGCCGCGATTTCGGCACTATACGTTTCCAGCTTCTTGCTTCCTGCCCGTGTCGCGAACGTCGCCAGGGGGCCACGATCGGCGACGGGGAGCTTGTTCAAAAGTTCGACAAGAGCCCCTTCCGTCGATTCATCAAAGTCCGCCTGCTGACCTCGCGGCCATCCTTTCGCCAGTCCTTCGATCATCGCCGAAATGATTCCCGTAGCTCGATCCGACGCCACGGTCCCCTCGCTGGATTGCACCAGCAAAGGGAAGAGCGACGCGACCGACTTCTCGTTGCCCCCCCGAGCGTAGTGCTCAGCCACAATCCTGATGACGTCGATGTGGGGTCCAGGGGACTTTTCTCCGATGCTCTGGATGACCGACTTCAGAAACATCAAGTCATGCCGGGCAGCCGCAGCAATTAATGCTTCTCGCAACCAGCGATCATCCGAGTTCTCGGGTGCAACCATCGCGAGGCGTACTTCTTCAGTGGCTTCCGCGGATGCAGGAAGTTCGGCAAGTGTCAGAAATCCTGCCAGGCGAACTTTGGCGTTTCGGTCACGCAGTACGCCACTTCTCTGCAGAGTTGCGATGGTCGCGGAATCTCGCGGCAATACAAGCAGAGCATTCCGGCGAACACCGGCAGAGGGGTGATTCAGAGCATGAACAACGGCGCTGTGCGCTTCTCGATTCTCACCCGTTAACCCGCCGAGTGCATGGAGTGTCCACAGGGCGTGGTTTATCTCCGTCGCCAGACCAATCTCATCGATCGATTGTTCCTTGATCATGGCAACGAGTTCCGGAATCGCTTCCGTATGTCGTTTTTCGATCAGCAGTCGTTGCGCGTGCCGACGCCACAGGAAATTGGGCGAGTGCAGCGCGGCGACGAGTTCATTCGCGTGGGCCCGCGAAAGATCGACCGCTTTCGCCTGCATCATGCCTTCGTTCTCTTGCGATGACGCCGAGGACTTTGATTGAGTCGCTTCGTTTCCGGTGTACACCACCCGATAGATGCGCCCATGCTTTTTATCACGCAGACTGGATTCGTAAGCATTCCCCTTACCCGTCTGGAAGCCGATCGGCGTCGGGTTGTGCTGGATGATGAAGTTGTACCAGTCGATCACCCACACGTTTCCGTCTGGACCAACCTCGGCCATAATGGGCCCTGACCATTCATCATTGCTGGCCAGCAGGTTCCAGGAATTTTTGGATCGGAATCCCGCACCTTCGTCCCGCAAGACGAAAGTCGCTACCAGATGCCCCGTCGCCTCAGTCACAAAGGCAGTCCGATTCCAGTACTCTTTCGGATAATTCCTTGCGGTATAGAGGGCGTGACCTGCAGCCGCAGTGAATCCCCCGTGGTGATCAACCTGACGAACCTTGTCAGCGTCCAGTGGTTCGAACTTGTTGCTATCGGCAATCCCTTCCAACACTGTCGACGACCAGCCTCGCACACCTTCATAGTAGCGATTAGGAATCGGCATGAACTCGCTGGGATTTCCATTCGCGGTCGAGCCAAACACCAACCCTTCCTCGCTCAGCCCCAACCCCCAGGTGTTGTTGTTGGTTGAACGCAGGAACTCGAGTTCCGTCACTACAGGGTCAGGCTGAGGCTCACTTCCAATGGGAGCGGCCGCTGGGTCGCTTCCTTTCTGAGACTCGCTCACTTTGAAACGGAAGAAGCCCTGCCGAAACGAGGTGACCTTTCGACCGTCGGTCAAGACCGGTGACGAGTCATTGTAGCCCTGCATCGCGTAGTACCAGTTATCCAGACCGAACTGGAAATTGCTCACTTCTCCGTGCGTATCTCCCATTCCCCAGCCGGTAATGAGGACTTTGCGGTAGTCTGCGCGATCGTCACCGTCAGTGTCTTTGAGATAGACCGTCTCGGTCCCGTCCTGAACGATTGCTCCACCCCGATAGAAAGTAATGGCGGTCGGGATACTCAGATGCTCTGCAAACACCGTAAATTTGTCAGCAACCCAGTCGCCGTCGGTATCTTCCAGAATCCGGATTCGGTCCCTTCCCTGACCGACAGGCTGCAATTCGTTGGGGTAGTCAGTCGTTTCACAAATCCACAGGCGCCCGCGCTCGTCCCAGTTCATCGAGATGGGCTTTCCCTGAAAATCTTTCTCCGAGGCAAACAACTTGATCTGAAACCCGACGGGCGTCACGAAGTGCTTCATTGATTCTTCAGGTGACACCGGGAGCTGCATCTTGCGGGGGCCGTTTTCGACTGTTCCCCACCGCTTGCCGGGGGGATAGAACGGCACATCGGCTTCGACATACTCGAACGGCGCCAGGTCATCAGGCAGACTGGTCATCTGCGGGCGGTCAGCAAAGGGTGGAACGATGGACGGGTCGCCACCGCACGCCCACCGAATCCCTCTCTCGACCAGGTCGACGAATCCGGGATTGCTGAATGTGCGTCCGTCATGTCCCCAGGCCGTATAGAAGACTCGTCCCTTACCGTGAGTCCGAACCCAAGTCCAGGGCTCCTGCGCATCCCCCTCCGTCCGTGTCTCCAGCACAACTCGATTCACAGGGTTATGTCGGGTATGAACATAGGTCTCATCCCAACTTTCAAACCCGCTGAACCCTTTCATCACCGGATGATCCGGTTCCACGATCGTGGTCCGGAACATGCCCGTTTCATGCCTGAGAAACTGCCCGCCGATTAACCCGACGATCTCCTGATGATTCCGGAAGCAGTAACTGGCACAATGCAAAGGAATGAAGCCCTTTCCACCTTCGACAAATGCGAGAAGTGCACGGGCCTGGTCATCCGAGATCTCGTCGATATTCGCATAGACGACCAGTCCGTCGTACTCGGCTAGCGTCTGTGAATTCAGATCACTCACAGCGTCGGTATAGACAAGGTCTATCTTCCGCTTTCTCAACTCCGGCTGAAGCTGCTTAAAGCGAATCGCCGGCTGGTGGTGGCCATCGTCCCCCAGAAATAGCAGTTTCAGACGGGCTGGTTCTGCCGCGGTGACACTGACCCGAGCAATGCTCAAGAGCACCAAAGCGACAGCCAGTGATTTTGAGGTGTACATTCCGATGGTGTCCCTTCACAACAAATCTGACCTGAAATTCGATCAATCGCTTTCGAGACCGCTACCTATTCGTCGCGCACTGAGAGTCAAATTTTGTGCTGGTTGAGAATCAAAGATGACCGTGGAGAGTTGATACGCGATGATACCACGTCGGTAAACGGCATTCAAATTGTGGTAGTGGTCGTATTGCTCAGGCAGCCCTCATCATGCGACCGGTAGTGCCGTCACAGAAACTCTCCAGAATTCCATTCCGTCTCACGGTGGCCGCATGCGGGTTGACCCTTTCCGAAGCGGAACCAGTGAAAAATCGTGAGCTCCAGTCGAAGAATTCTCTTCCGTCCTTCGACTCGTCGCCTCAGGTCCAACTAACAAATATCGTTCAACATAAAAGGTGTGCACGCGCTCCCTAATCCGACCATGCTTCTACCTGTCATTTCAAACTTGATTCCCGAACCATTATCAAAGACACTGATATTAGACTTCGACCACGTGCTACTAACACGTCGTCTTACTAAGCCACTACTATTCCATCAAATTAACAATCCCTGACTCGATTACACTGCAGCCATCTGACGAAACCTCGCCGCTGAAAATTCTGTCCGTACGGGTGCAATCCCGTTTTGCGGTCGAGTACGGAGAAGTGATTATTTGCTGAGTGATCTCTGAGTCTGTGTTATTCTTCCCTGCTGTTGTCCAATCGAGGATTGGATGGATTCGGCACCGAGATCGCAATGGAGGGCGGTCGAATGGGAGGGATTTCCTTGGACGGTCGGGATGGTGAGTTTATTAAATCCGTTTCGGAGATGCTCTTCCGATTCAGTGGCGAGGTGTTTCCGAAGCTGGGGGAGTGGGAACGTCGTCTGAAAGGAGACCCGCTGAGTCTGGAAGCCCTTGAGTTGGAAGTCCAGCGGGAGTTCGCGCGGGGTGCGGGGATGGTCGTGGCGGGCTTGGCATCAGTCGTGATGCAGACACCGGAATTTGCCGCTGCCGCCGAGCAGACGCGACAAGACTATTCGATTCCGCTATCCAAGGGGCGTGATCGAAAGATGTCGGTTCGGCTTCTGGGGGGCGTGGTCATGTGGATCACGTCGCTTTACTGTGAAGCGAGTCGTCGTCGCGGGAATGGTCTGCAGAAGGAAGAATCAGTCTCGGGCCTACAGATTGAACAGGTGCAATTCGGGCTGGGAAAGAAAGTCTCTCCCGGGCTGGAGAGTACGGTCTCTCGGCAGTCGGCTCTGTGTCCCTCGTTTGAACTGGCTTGTGAGGAACTGGAGCGTCAGGGACTGTCGCTCAATCTCAAAACGGTGCGGCGGATTTCTCAGCAGTGCGGTGAGAAACTGCTGAAGCTACGAACGGCAGAATTGGCCTCCTGGCGTGCTGGAACTTTGGCATCGACAAACGAACTGTCGGGGAAGCGTGTGTCGATCCAGATCGACGGCGGCCGGACGAAACTCCGTGGAAAACTGCGAGCGGCAACGCCTCATGCAGAACAACTCAACGAAGACGGTTTGATTATCAGTGATGCGCCGGGACGCTCTAAGCGCCTCGCAAAACGGACGTTCGATGGCGAATGGCGCGAACCCAAGTTGATGACGATCTTCATTCATGATGAGCAGGGGCGCCTGGAGAAGAAGTCACGCATGACAATGGATGGGACGTTTGCGGGACCTGACGCTATGGCGGAACTGGTTGCCATGCACTTGCATCGCCTGGGAGCAGCCAAGGCACTGAGCCTGACCTTTGTCAGTGATGGAGCGGTCTGGATCTGGGACCGCGTCGATCAAATCGTGGCTCAAGCGCGGATTCCGAAGGAGGTCGTGATTCATCAGGTTCTGGATACCTGCCATGCCGTGCATCATATCTCACGAGCGTTAGCCACGCTCGGCGTGACCACGGAACAGCGGATGCCCCTGTATCGGGATCTTCGCACGCGACTACGTAACGGAGAATGGGAATACGTCGTCCAGGAACTACGAGTGTTTGCTGAAGACGAACCCACCAACGCGGAACTTCAAACCGAATTGAACTACCTCCAGCGACACGGGGATGCGGGACGATTGAACTATGCCGAATTTCGTCGCTGCGGTCTCCCCCTGGGAAGCGGTGCCATTGAAAGCAGTATCCGCCGAGTCATCAACCTGCGGCTGAAAGGAAACGGCGTCTTCTGGCGAGAACATCACGCGGAAGAAATGTTGCAACTGCGCGCCTTGGTGATCAGTCGCCGTTGGGATGAACAGGTCAAACGAATGCGAGCTTGGACCAAGAAACATCACCTCGCCACCTGGCAATGGACACCCCAACTGATGTCCTGCAAAGTTGAACCCCAAACCGCGAGTCCACAAAACACCCTGTAATCAAGAGTTTCACCGAACGCAAAACGGGGTTGCACCCGTCCGTACGTTGATCAATCCATCGCCGGCAGAACACCGCCCGGGGCTGCCGATATTTCTTGACTGTTTCTGTCGTGCCAGACCAGCAGCGATGTGATTGAGCAGCGAGCCACAGCGTGAGCCTGCTTCGTTGAAGTGAACCGAGCCAGTCTCCCTCTGACTTGGGAAACGGCGAGCCAACTCAATCGCGCTGTGTCGAATGCCGGACTGTTTGCGACACACAGACGACATCAGAACGTTTTACGGCGTCTTCAATTCAAATGCTTTGTGAATCTGCAGAAGGCGGTTTCTCACGCAGATCGTCTATCAAATGAGTCCCGGAGTCTTTCAATTCATCCAAATTCACGGGTCAATTTCCACGCAATACTGCCCGGAAAAATGCATCCCTGAACGTTTTTCCCCTAATTCGTGCAATACCCCAACCCATTTCCAAAACACAGGTTACGCCACCAAAACTCACGTTTCATGGCACGATTTCCGTTCCCGGGGTTGAACTTGAAGGAAACCGTCGTTAAGAATCAGTTGCTCGAAATGAGCGAGTCGGCATTGTGATGATGACATTGCCTGGATGGAATTTTGACGGAGTCTGTTGAGCCCAAGGATCTGGGCACCGGGGAGTAAAAGTGCGGACGTGAGTGTTCGCGGCTGATACAACCGAAACGAGACTTCCCTACCCTCAAAAGTTTTTCCGGATGGATTTGGTAACTTAATGCTCAGGTTCCACGAAATGCCTTCGTGGACGCCCCCAGCATGATGTCTGCGGGGTCGTGCGTGCGATTAACCCCACAGGTTACATTTGCCGCTCATCCAATGAATCGACGACCAATCGAGTCGTCTTGTACCCAGGCAGTATCGTGGACCTTACACCACTTCGATGGTGCAGGCACAGCTCCTTAGGAAACATCAGCGTGCAATTATTGCCGCTGATGTGCGGCAATATCGCGTCGCACAACTAACACTAATTACAAGATAAGATCAGTTATACCTGCGTTCTTACCCTGTCAGATTTGCAGTCATATCGACCGCACTCGTGACAGTTGTTCGCACGTATGAATTTGGATGCATGATTGAGTCATAGTACAGCGAAACGGATTCGCTGTTGTGAGTGTGAGTGAAGTCCGTCACGAACGTCGTGATCGGTCGTGGGTTGCTTGCCCACATTTTCAGAGTCCGCAGGAGTTTCGAGAATGATGAAAGTGAAAATGGCGTTCGTCGTGTTGGCGTTGTCTCTGTTTGCCTCCCATGCCGAGGCACGAGGACATCGAATGATGCGACAGCAGGGTTATATGACCTATTACACAACAGGTTACAACACTGCAGTAACGCCAACTTCGACTGTCGCGACCCCTTCTAACGTGGTCGTGCAGGCTAATGCTGCCCCCGTCGCTAACAACGTTGTTCAAACGAGCGGCGTGGTCCAGACAAGTGGTGTAGTTCAGACGAGTGGCATGGTCAACCAGACTGGCACCGTCGTTCCGCCCGCCGGGACTGCAGCACACGGAAGCGCACAGTGGAAGGCCGAACAAAGCGCTCGCCTGGGAAGCGTTCAGCATCTGGGGGGTGGTTTTGGTGGCGGCAGCTACGAAGGAAACGGTTTTGGTGCCACTCCAGACCAGGCGATTCGTAATTCCTGCTTCTGGGGCCAGCGAACTCCCATCGAAATCGGTGTGGCTCGTGGTGCAAACGGCTATTACGCCACCATTTTCTACCGCTGATTCCATCCACTGGCGGTAATTCTGTCGCTTTACAGAGAGAATTCACGTTCTCTTGACGGTCCGCTCTGACCGTGGCAGTCGTCTGCCACGGTCAGGGTCGAACGGACTCAATGCTGGTCCTTTTCAACGCCAGTCGCGTGCCAGCCAGATTACTGCCGTACGGTCCAGACTGCCTGTCAGAATCTGCAACCCATCAGGCGAGAACGCCACTGACGTGACATCGTTCTTGTGTCGGATCAACGTCAGGATTTCCGTAGCACGCCGAGCGGATGAAGCAGCTACAGTTGCGACCTGCGATTCTGCCTCGGAATCCGTGACAAGCTTCGCATCCCAGAGTTTTGCAGAATCATCCGCGCTGCCGGTCAGGACTCGCAGCATGTCGTGCGAGATTGCCACCGATGTGATTTCCTCGGTGTGTCCTTCAAAGATCAACTCTACCGTTCCCGTCGCCACGTCCCATAACCGGGCCGTCTTGTCCTTGCTCCCCGTGACCAGCTTTGCACCGTCCGTTGTGAATTCCAGGCAAACAACTCCCGCCTGATGTCCGCTGAACGTTCGAACGCATTCCTGCGTTCTGACACTCCACAATCTGGCTTTGCCATCCTCGGATGCCGTGGCAATCCATTCTCCATCACCGGAAAAGGTTGCCGAGTTGATCGGACTGACCTGTTCATCGGGTCCACTGCGATTGACGAGAGTGAACACGACTTCTCCGGTGTCGATGTTCCAAAGCTTGGCGGTGCCGTCAGTACTGGCCGTCAGCAAGTGAGCGCTGTCTCGTGAAAAGACGGTGGAGTTGACTCGCCCTTTGTGTCCCTGCTCTCCTTCCAGCTTGCGAATGACGCGTTTCGTCTGGATGTCCCAGACGCGTGCCGTCTTATCCAGTCCTCCAGTGGCGATCCGCTTTCCGTTTGGCGAGAAGCGGGCCGATGCGACCGTCAGATGCTGGGAAAAGCTCTTTACAAGTGAGGGCTTCTGCGGGTTGCTCAAATCCCAAAGTAATGCGTCGCTCCCGCCGATGGTCACAATCTGGTGGCCATCAGGATGCAGTACAACCGACCGCAGATCGCTTCGTGAGGGACTGGAAAGCAGCTTGGTCACCTCTTGCTTCGGATCCGTCAGGCTCCAGGTCAAAACATCGCCGGTTTCGGAGTTGGCCGCATTGACGTACTCGCCCGACCCGGAAACGGAAATGGATTGTGCCGTACCGGCAAAGGGTGTCGAAGTCGCCAGCAACTTTCCGGTCGCCCCGTCCCAATACCGCAATGTTGATATCGCTTCAGTCTTACCTTCGCCGATCGACTTTTGCTCGGTGCAGCTGGTCACGATCCGATTAGTTGACGGAATAATTTGCATCGCGAGGACTGAATCGGGATGAGGCAACATGAGAGACTTGATCTCTTTTCCCGACTTCACATCCCACTGCATCACGGTGTTATCGTAACTTGCAGTCGCCAGACGAAGGCCATCCTCCAGGAAGGCCATCGCAGAGATCTTGTAGCGTCCATGTCCGTCGAGTCGTCCCACGACAGCGCCACTTTCCAGATCCCAAAGCCGGATGTGCCCCATGACATCCCCCGTGGCGAGCAGACGGTTGTCCGGTGAGAATGCAACCGCTGCCACTTCCCAGTTATGACCATTTTCATTGGAGAATGTTTTCAAATGCTCTCCGGTAGCGGCGTTCCACAATTGGGCAGACCAGAGGCTCTCGGACGGTTTTTGAGCGGAAGGAACCCGGCCTCCTCCGGTTGCAATCCACTGCAGGTTGTTAGAGATCGCAATCGCGGCGGCACGACCTGTGTTCTCGAGTAACAGACTTTGCCCCCCACGTTCGACATCCCAGACGCGCGCCGTATTGTCCGCCGCTGCGGTGAGAAGTTGCCGGCCATCCGGAAAGAACTGAGCCGATGAGACGAGAAACAGATGTCCCTCTCGAAATTCATTCTTGGGGCGCACCTGACCCGAATCGGTCGCGTCGAACGCCTGATCATCCTTGCCGAATTCCTGCTCCAGCTTACCGCTCGCAGTATTCCAGATACGGGCCGAACGGTCGCCGCTGGCGGTCACAATCCATCTTTGATCGGGTGAGTATGATGCTGCAAGAACGGCATCGACATGCCCTTCGAACAAGGTCCTTACTTCGGTGAAGCTGTCAATAACCCATTCTCGGATTGTTCGGTCGTGGCTGGCCGATAGCAGCCTGTGTCCGTCCGGCAGGAACGACGACGACCGGACGACGCTACCGTGTCCGCGGATCTGCTTCTCCATTTCACGGGTCGCAATGTTCCAGATTCGGATCGTGTTGTCGTCGCCGCAACTGGCGAGATGATTTCCGTCCTTTGAGATGGCAAGCGAACGAACAGGCTTTATCTTGGCATCCGCATCCACCAGCCGAAATTCTTTAAACTTCGGTGTCGGAATGATCGCGTTTCTTGCCCTGACCTTATCTTGGAAAAGCCCGTCTTTCAGCGAATCAAAGCGGTAATCTTCGATCTCATCCGGCCGCCATAGAAGAATTCTTCCGTCCTGCCCGGCAGAGATCACAGCCGTACCGTCGCGAGTGAACTTCGCGGAGTAGACGGGACTTTTATCATGTCCGTGGAATTTTTTGGGCGTACCCTGACCAGTCAGATCGTAGACGATCGCTCGGGCATCCTGCCCGGCGGTCACAATCGAGGACTCGTCAGGAGAAAACTCCGCGGACCAGACCCACCCCGTCTGTTCGAAGAACGAGCGATCCAATGCCCCGGTGGCAACATTCCATATTCGAGCCGACTTATCCGAGGAACTCGTCAGGAGGGAATGCCCCTCTTTTGAGAACGAAACGCTCAGGACCGATCCTGTATGCCCCTCGAACTTACGACCAGCCACCGGCTTCATCTGAACCGAATCCCAAAGTTGCAGATATCCGTCTGGCCGACTGCAACCAATCGCCAGAAATAAACCATCAGGTGAGAATGCGAGCGCGTTCACCCGTCCGAAGTCATAATCCAGTGTGATCGCCTGCTCGGCTTCGCGACTCCAGATTTGCACCTGCCCGCTCGACCCGCCCGACGCAAAGCGATTCCCGGCGACATCAATGGCCAGCGCGTCGACCGGTTCTACGGCTGTGAAAACGGCCGCCGCCTGGCTGCATAAATAGTCCAGGCGTCCCCATTCCCAGTTCCGCAGATCCCGTTTATCGCCGGCACCAGGCCGACAGTCATTCAGGGTCTTACGAGCGGCATCGAAGGCATTTTTCTCGATCTGCGAGGCTGCCAGTCCGATCCGCGCAATATAGGCCTGGTACTCTTCGGCTTCTTTCGCCTCCGTCGCCCGTCGTTCTGAATCGCGGGCGATTTTTTCGGCTTCGCGGGCTTCTCTGGCCGAGACAATCGCATGAGCTTCGGAAATTTTGGCGTTTGCTTCCGACGCCTTCGCCTTCGCCTCCGAGGCAATCGCTTCTGCTTCTGCTGTTCGGGCAGTCGCTTCCGACGAGAGCGCCTTTTGCTCGGCGATACGGGCCTGAGCTTCTGACTCGAGTGCTTTTTCTTTCTGCTGGTTGATGAGGATAGATGCCCCGACCACCAGCACAAAGACCGATGCCGCAAGGCCTGCTGCAAGTCGTCTCAGCAGGACCAGTCGCCGATGCCTCGCCTCTCGTTCTTTCTGTGCGGCGACTAACTTTCCGCGAAGTGCGTCATGATCAGAATTCGTCTTGTCCAATAGCGAAAGGCTGAGGTCCAGGTCCCCTTTCTGAAAGGCGCACTCGGCATAATCCAATTTTGCTCGTGCCAGTCCCGCGACCGCTGCACGGTTCGCACTCCACAATTCAATCGCCTGCTGATATCCAAAAACAGCCCGCGAGAAGCTTTCATAATTGTTCGACTCATTCGCTTGCTTCAGGTCTGCATCAGCATGATTTGAAAGCAGAACACTTTCCGAATGCGACTGATATTCTCTGATGGCTGCCTGAAACTGTTTGACATCGGGAAAGCGGTCTTCAGGACGGGTTGCCATGGCGCGCATGGCAATATCCATCAGTTCTCCCTTTTTGTCGGTCGGAGTGATCTCGTTTCGGGCCGCTGCCATCAGGCACTTCATCGCATTTTTTGCGACGTGTGGCGGGGTCCCTGTCAAGATCTCAAACAACATGGCTCCGAGCAGATAAACGTCGCTCGCCGGGCCGATCCGTTCAATGGGACCTGTGGTCATCTCCGGCGCCATATAGGCGGGAGTTCCCCCCATGGTGTTTGTTTCAGTGATACTGCTCGACTTCCGGAACGTCTTGGAAGGTTGAGCCAACCCCCAGTCCATTACCAGCACTTCACCGAACTCACCAAGCATGACGTTCTCGGGTTTCAGGTCACGATGCACTACCCCCCGCGCGTGGGCAAACCCCACCGCGTCGGCTATCTTCATCAGGATTTCAAGGTTTTCCGGGATCGACTTCTGTTTGATGACTTTCAGCCAGGGGGTCCCCTGAACTTTTTTCATCGAATAAAACAGGGCCCCTTCCGAATTCGCACCGACGTCATAAATAGGCACAATGTTCGGATGGTCCAGTTCTCCCGTGACAACCGCTTCGGCGAGAAACTTGGCCCGCTGCTTCTGATTCTCCGCAGTCTTTGGTTTCAACATTTTGACCGCGACGTTTCGGTCGATCGACGTTTGGCGAGCGTCGTAAACGATCCCCATTCCCCCTTCGCCGAGAACTTTCAGAAGCTCATACTCGGGGTCTTCCTCCTTGCTGCGGGTTCCCCCTCCAGTGCGAGGCGCAACGTCAGAGAAGGCTTTGGTTTTGATGACGAGTGTCTGTTTTTGCTGCGGGACTGGGTTTCCCTTCTTGGGCGTCCCCGGAGTAGCGACGGTCGGACTGTTTGGTGATGGGAAAAAGGGCTGACTTGGCACGGCTTCTTCGAGCGGTCCCCAAAGCGACTCGACCGTTTTCATCAGTCTTTCCGGCACTTCGTCGGAGATGAACGTCTTGTCAGCGTCCGCACCATCATCGATCCCGTTCGCCGTCTCGACGACGTAGGTGCGCATGTGAATTTCGATGTCATCTGTCTTCAGATGCCCACCGAAACCATCCTCAGAAACGAATGTCTTGTCAGCATCATCTTCGGCCCCCCCGAATTCTCCGTCACTTTGCTCTGTTGCCAGAATTGCTTCCGGCACGTCATCGGAAATAAAGGTCGCCCCAAGATCGTTTTCGTGTTGTTCCTGCTGATCCGTTTCGACGGTGGCATTCGAGTTTGCAATGTCATTGGCCGAGTCAACAGTCGCTGCCGCTCCGCCGTCTTCGCCACTCAAGTCTTCATCCGCCGAAACGGCTGTCGCTCGGGTCCAGTCCTCACCCGTATCAGGGATACTGTCGGCCGTCACGAACTCTTCGGACATGATTGTCGCGGCGTTTCCCAGTTCTTCCCGCTCCTGGGGATCTTCGATAGAGTCCTCTCGGGTCTTGTCGAGGCGAATGGGTTCCGATGGAATTCGACTGGGCTGTGACGCGTCGCGCACCTGCTTGTCGAAATACTTCTTCGAACCCAGACCGATTGAGCCCTCGTCATCAATACTCAGCGAGCGATTGCAGTGAGAACAAACTCCGCTGAGTAAGTCCTGCCCCTGGACCTTCCGCCTGCAGTGGGGACATTTGATCATTAGATCCCCTCCTCTTTTGAGGTCCATTTTCGCATCAGTCGCGCCGCGCGATTCAGTTGAACCCCACCGGTCTTTGCCGCAGTCGTCCCGGCAGACGGCATCCCCGTCCGCTGCGCGCCCGCAAGAGTGGAGGCGACCCCAAATAGCGCCAGCGAACCACCCAGCCTGGTCACACTGGTATCGTTGTTGAGTTCAGCCTGCTGTTCGTCAGAAGTCGCATCGTGATGGTCGTATGCCGCATTCACTGGTTCAGATTCCGATTGATGCAGGTGAAGAGCTGCTTTTTTCAACAGACGTCGTCCGGGATTGAAGGCAAACTGAGAACCCTCGTTTTCACCCCTGAACTCCTGAGATTCCGACCGGGGGCTCGGGGCGACGTTCTGATTTCCCTCAACCGGGTAATTCCGCTGAGGGAAGAAACTCCCTTCGATTGCGGGATCAAGGGGATCATCATTTTCGGGAACGAGTGCATCGGCAGGATCGTGTCCGGTGGTACCCCCGTCTGGTGCGTCTGTCTCAGTAGTCGATGATTTCCCGGACCGAAGCGACTCGGGCATGACATCGTCGAGCATCGGCTCGGTTCCATCGGCGATGGCTCCATTCACAATTTCAAACTCGATGACCAGCCGCTTAACAGTTTCACCCGGTTCCTGCAGTTGAACGCGATACCGGCCGTCGGGAATTGATTCGATCAATTCGGGATCGAAGATCTGCTCCAGGAAATCCTCGGTCAGCTCGATCCCCTCATCAAATTCCCAGCCCGTTCCATCCGCGTTGCGTTTGCCAATCTCAAAGAAGACCTTGCGTCGCGGGGAAAGACCCAGCCCCTCTTTCTCGGCGACAGGCACAATCTCGAGAGCCACCGTCGGAGTATGCGAGGAGACCTGCTGGATGTCCCACACTCGCTGGGGTTCAGGAAAATGAAGCAACTCGACTCGTGGAGTCAGGTCAAAAATGAACGACCCCAGACCTTCACCGGGGACAGGGGCGTAGCCCCGTAAAGTCGTGAAGTCCAGACTGCCCAGAGCATTGTTCGTTGTCGTATTGCGACCGTAGACGTGAATCAGCGGATCAGCGATCACTGTCACGTCAATCGGGATCGGGGCGGAAGGGTTATCCTTGTTTGGATTCGCATTGTAAAAGTGAGTGAAGAGGAACTCACCAGGATCCTCAAAGACGGCGGTCGTCGTGGTCCCGTCGTTCCAGTTCACAATGATGGTGAAGTTGTGCTCGCCGGGTCGACCAAACTCGCCCGTGATCGTTGCAATTCCCCCCGCGGTGATTTGCGGTGTCTGAAGATTCACAAATCGAGGAGGCGCGTCGATGATCGATCCGGTTCCCGACTGCACCACCACATCCTGCCAGAAGTTGACACGGTTCCCTGAATGAATCGTGGTGACGCCACTTCCCTCGGACCGAATATCCGCATCAACCCCCGTGTCAAACAGGTTAATACTGTCACCTGCAATGAGATCGATATTCCCGCTCCCACCAGTTGCCAGCACAGGTGCCGTGACAACAAGTCCGGAAAAATTCCCCAATGCCGTAATCGAGAGATTTCCACCCGAGGCATTCTGAACGGTAGACGAAACGTTGATGGTCGCCGTGTTGGAAATCATCAGGTTTCCGGAGACTGCTCCCAGAACGGAGATTCCGTCCACGCCATCCGACGTGACGATATTGAGAATTCTGCCCGAGACATTGCGAATCTGCAGGTTCCCCGACTCGGTATTCGTCGCGGCCAGATTCGACACATTGGTCACGAGCGGCGCACTGCTCCCAATCCCGGTGACAGCTCGCATAACGAGTGTCTCTGCAGCGATATGAAGATTGGCTGAATTCCCTCCCGCAGCAATTTCCCCGGCAGTCGATTCCAGCGAGACGAACGAGTCACCGCTGGTAAGGGCCGAGATCTGGCCGACAGTGATTGTCTGGTTTGCGACCAGACGTACTTCACCGTCGTTGTGCTGAGTCAGGTTGTCGACTCTGATCGAATCTCTCTCGATCATGTGAATCCGGGTATTAGTACCCGACAAGGGGTTTGAGGAAGCACCGTTCGTCAGGTTCAGCACATCTAGATCGACATTGATGGGCTGCAGTGCTCCGACGCCGACCGCGGTTTGAATGGTTGTCACAGCCCCCGCCGCATCGGCGATCAGGTTATCTCCCGCCGAGTTGCCTCCGTTGACGAGACTTCCTGATGTACTGACAAGTCGAAGTGCATTCGCGGTCGCATTCAGCGTTTCAACCTGTCCCAGCGTGATATCCTGGTCAGCCAGCAGAGCGATCGTCCCGGAACCGGATCGGATGGTCGCGCCGTCCTGCATCAGGATCTTTCCGCTCGTGCCATTTCCGACCTGATTGCTGTCTGCCACGACCTCGACATCGCCACCCGCCGAGGCAACGGGTGCCGTTGCATCGATCAGAACATCGCGAGAGGCCCTGAGACTGATATCGCCTCCCGCAGTCGTCACAGCGGCCTTGAGAACCAGGTCCGAGGCAGTACCCTCTGCGGACAGGAGAACGTTCCCGGTTGTGGCCGTAACGCCGGATCCACCTGCAGTTATGGTCGTCGTTCCAGCGGAACGGATGGCGACATTCCCGGCCCCTTGTTGATCGACACGATGCAATTGCAGGTCGCTGACTTCGCGAATCCGGATGTCACCCGCCGCGGAATTGACGATATCAAGGGCGTTCACGCGAGTCACCAGGGAGGGGTCGCCACCGGTGGGTGACGTGGTCCCGATTCCATTCACCGCTCGCAGGGTCACCACGCCGCCGAGGGTTTCATTAACCAGATTTTCGCCTGTGGCTGACCCATTCCGAATTTCGCCCGTGTGTGAAGTAATCCGAATGGCATCGACCGTGCCGTTCGCCGTCTTCACCTGTCCGAGCGTCACATTCTGCTGAACGTCAATTTCCACTCGTCCCGACCCCGCGTCGATCAGGCTGCCACTCGCCATCAGCAGGGCCCCAGTTCCGTCGATCCCGTTCCCCGTCGTCACCAGCACGTCACCGGTGGTCGAGAGGATTTTGCCAGCGGCGCCGAATGTTGTATCTCGGGTCGTGTCGAGCGTCATCGATCCACTCGCCGTTGCCAGCGTTCCGCGGATCTGGGTGTCACGTGCCACAGAGAGCTGCATTGCACCGGCTTCGGTAGCCAGCCTCCCGGTTCCGTTGATCTCCAGGTCCGTTCCAACTTGCGCGGTGAGTTCATGGTCGGCATCGAGTTGGAACGAGCCATTCACAATGATGCTTCCCGCCGTCTTCCAGAGATAATGACTCGACTGCGTGAGTGCCCCATCAGTCCCGACTTTAATTCCCGCAGTCTGATTGCCAGAGCCAATCACGACTGTCTGAGCGTGAACCACATCCAGTTGAGCGTCTGTAAAGTTCAAGTCCTGCGAGGCATCCTCCAGACCAATGGATGTTCCGGCTGATAGCGTCTGAATCGTGAGCGTGGCACCATTCGCGTTCACAAAAGTGGTGGGCAAGAGAATCGCGTCAGCAGTCAACGCGATATCCCGCCCATGCGTATCGAGGGATGACGTCGCAGCGTCGAAGCGAAGGGTGGCCCCGGTAAACTGGAATCCATCGTTCGTCCCGGCAATTGCACCGTACGTATTGACAGCTCCACGAAATCGGCTGACCCCACTTCCCTGAAGCTGCTGATAGGTCCACGAATTCAGTGAACCATCAAACCGAACGTCGTTAGCAGAGACAATGAGGACCTC
This sequence comes from Schlesneria sphaerica, assembly GCF_044336245.1. Taxonomy (NCBI): domain Bacteria; kingdom Pseudomonadati; phylum Planctomycetota; class Planctomycetia; order Planctomycetales; family Planctomycetaceae; genus Schlesneria; species Schlesneria sphaerica. The sequence continues at coordinate 1,512,873 of NZ_CP172346.1, forward strand.
TCCCAGCCTGACAGTATTCCCCACATGTCCCGTCACCTGGATTTGACCGGTCCCTGCGTCAAGCGTCAGATTCTGATTGAACGCCGATGTTCCATTGATCGTGCCCGAAACAGTGATATCGCCTGAACCGCCGGTACTGATCTCGATACCACGCGCCAGTTTCACCGGACCACTGATCGCGACGTTCCCTCGCGATGTGGTGATATTAGCATTCGCTACCAGCGTTCCCACCTCGATCAGCACACCTCCACTGCCCGAAATGATCTCGGCCGCAGAGGACTGCGTCGTGGTACCGATTGACTTGATCGAGACAGAATTCTCGCCCGTCAGTTGGGCGTCTACAGAAACTGTCGTCCCTGCCGACAGTTTTAAGTGCCGCCCCGCTTCAAGCGGCGCCCCCGCTGCAACGGTCAGGCCGGACGCGGTCGAGTCGAGGATGATGTCATTTTCCGCCTGAATCGATTGTCCAACGGAAATTGGTCCCGCAGCAATATACTCGACGCTTCCACCACTCGCGACGGTGGCGAGTTGCTCGATCGAACCACTGGACGTAACAGAGACGGAGCCAGTTGTCTCGACGCGACCGCCAAACACGACGCTTTGGGACGCCTGCTCAATCGTCACGCTCTCGACCGAGATTGCAGACAAACGAACGTTCTCTGCCTGCTTGACCCTGAAATCCCCGCCTCCACTCATCTCAGCTTGAGCCGTGACGTCCCCGTTCCCCTCGGCTGAAAGCGTCAGATCATGGCCGTTGGTTGCGACCGTGGATGACAGCAGGATATTGCCGCTCGACGTCGTCTCCATCGTAACCGAATTCAACAATTCCAGACGGTCTCGAATCGTTTGATTCCCCGTCGTCGTCACGTTGGCATTCAACTGCGAAGATCCCGGAAAATCGGTGGTCAGAAATGACAACGCCGTATTTCCGCCGACCGTCCCGTCGAACCGTGTGACCCCGGACGTCACAGCGGTCAGCCCAAATCGGCCGTCAACCGTTTTGCCAAACTGAATCGTATCGCCGCCACTGCTTGTCAGTCGCACATTTCCCGTCAACACCACAGCGTCGCGGAACTCGATTGCCCCTGAGGTCGTGAAATTTCCGTTGAGACGGGTTACCCCCTCGCTGTCGGTCGTCAGCGAGGTCAGGCGAGTGGCCTCACCGACCCCTCCATTAAATAGCGTCACGCCCGACGTGTTCACGGTCAACCCGTAAGGACCGTTCACGGAGCGCTGGAATGCGACCGTCCCGCCGCTTGTGCTGGTGATGATCGTGTTGGCCATGAGACTGACATCATCATCGAGCTTCACATCTCCACTGGCTGTGATTCCTCCGTTGATGCGAGTCGATCCTGCCCCTTCCGTCGTCAACGAGGTCAGTGCGATCTGTCCACCGACAGCCCCCATAAACGTTTTCTGGCCGGCACTGCTGACTCTTAAGCGGTGGGCTCCATCGATCGTCGAGGCAAAACCAACATCCTTTCCGGTCGTGCTGGTCAGGGTCGCGTCACCTTCCAGCCTGACAGCATCATGGAACTGAATTCCCCCGGCGGTGGTGATATCCGCATGAACCTGCGTCGATCCACCGGAATCGGTCGTCAGCGATGCAAGCGGGCTGATGCCCCCCACGACTCCGCCAAACGTCGTGACACCCGCCGTATTGACGGTGAGGTGATGCGGTCCATCAACCTGTTTCGCAAAGTTGATCGCCCCCCCGGTTTGACTGGTCAGAGCGGCATCGCCGAGCAACCTGACCGAATCATTCAGGCGAATCGAATCGACGACCGTGACACCCGCGAAGAATTCCGTCGTACCGGGGCTGTCCGTTGTCAGCGAGCGGAGCGCGGCGGTTGTACCGACGGCACCACCGAAACGAGTCCCCCCTGCCGTCTCAACGTTCAAGTCGAACGGACCGTCAAGCGTTCGCTGGAACTGAATATCACCGCTGGCGGTACTGGAGATCGTAATCGAGTCGCTGAGTGTGATGGGGCCGTCAATCGTGATATTCCCCACCGATGTCAGATCCCCGCTCAGATCCACACGCGCGGATGTCACCGCGATGCCGCCGGCGCCCGTCTGCACCTGCCGGAGGGAAGTCGTTCCCGCACTGGAAACGACAAACTTATCGAGCGCCCGTGCGACCCCCACGTTTTGCAGCGAAACAATTCCGCTGCCAGCGGTCAGTGTGAGCTGGCGCGCGTTTGCAATCTGATCTGCATTCACAGGGCTATTGAACGTGATATTCCCGTCGCTCCCCGTGGCGACGTTCGTGTCGATGGTGACATTCGCAGTAAGGTTCACGGCAGACGTCCCGGTCACCACGACGTTTCCACCCGCAGGTCCGTGATTGGTGGAAATATTCGCACCAACATTCACCGTCTCGGCTGTGACGTTGAGATTTCCTTCCGCAGTGGACGATCCAAGGTTGAGCGCGGTGTTCAAGTGAATCACATCGGTACCGATCCCCCCATCGATCGACAACGACGCGCGGAAGCCTGCGTTCACCGACGAAACGGTGATGGCATCATGACCGGCACCACCGGCGATGGTCAGTAGCTTCGTCGGATTCACGAATGTGATGGAACCCGCCTGGTCAGACGAAATCTTCAAGAGATTGCCGGTGGCAACGACTTCAATGTTCTCGGATCCGGATGTCCCCGTGAATGTGCGGTTTTCCGCCGTCAGCGAATCGACGACGGTCGTCTCGACGCTGTGATACGTCATCTGCTGGTTGCCACTGACCACCACTTCACCGGATGTCGCGTCTCCGAAGGAGTGTGTGACGGAACCGAACGTGGAACCACCGGTCAGAGCGAAACTGTCCCCCGCGGATGACATTGTTCCTCCGTCGTAATGGACGGATCGGGAAAAATCTCCCAACGAGAAATCAACGGTCAACGAGTCATCGCCACCATAAGTGTTGACGAACACCTGCGTTCCCGGAATCGCCGAGAAGGGGACGCGGATCGTGTGCAGATCCGGCGAGATGACGGCCCCGGGGATGTCTGTGGTGAACAGATTCACCGGATCATGAATGATGTACTGCCCGTTGGCGACGTCAGACTGGATCGTCAGCCGATCATTATTCCCGCCGACCATCGAGTCAGACACAACCAGATTTCCCAAGGAATCCAGCGTGACATTTGTCGGGGTCGCCACAACGGTCAGTACAATGTCATGACCACTGTTTCCCCCCGTGTAGCTGATCGAAAATGTGGTCGCAGCAACATGGAAGGTGGCCCCTTCCGGCAGGTCCTTAAAGGTCCCGATGATCGCAGAGGAACCGGTACTACTGAGCAAGGTGAACTTGTCCCCCACCGTCAGGGACGTTCCGAGATCCAGATCCAGCGACGCGTCCGCCAGTGAAACGGGACCCGACGCTTCGATCTGACTGTAGCCCGTACCGGGGGCGAGACCATTGATCACGACGTGCAGTGTCGCATCTCCGTTCAGCGACAGGGAAGTGGTATCAAGGAGACTGGTACCGAGAACGAGCGAACCACTGCCGGACACGCTGGCGACGGTTTCAGAAAAATTCTGCAGGTTCAATGTGGCGGCAGGTCCCACATCCACTGAACTTGTATTGTTGATCCGCTCGCTTCCCCCCAGCAGGAATTCACCTTCCACCAGATGAATCGTGCCAGCCCCGGCACTTAATCCCGTCGGTGCGATCGTCACCGAATCGAATTCACTGAGAAACTGCCCCGCATTCGTGTTCGACATGATCGTCGTCAGAAATGTCGCATTCATCCGCAACGGATGGTCACTGGTCCCGATCCCGCTCCCCGCGTAAATCGAGACTGTATGTGCAGACAGATCCAGACCCGATGCATCCGCGACGACCGCCCCGCCACCCCCCGTACGGAGGATCAGGTTGCCGGCCTCAAGAGTCAGCGAACCACCCTCAAAAGCGATCTGGTGGTTGCCTGTCTGAAGAGTCACATCCATGTCCCCTGCAAAGACAATCGCGGCGGTGATTTCAATGTCACCCGTGCGGTTGCTTCCGATGATCAGGGTGTCGGCATGGATATTCGACAGTTCCGTGGCCGACAGGCCCAGATAGTCAGGCCCATCAAGGTCGGTGCCAAGGTTGATCAACCGACCCGCAGGAGGAGCTGGTGGCAAAAGAGGAATCGCATTCGGGGCCAGCGACACAATTTGTCCGTCGGCCGTCACGGTTCCGTCCAGGTCCATCCGGTTTGCAGTGATCATGACTCCGCCGGACAGGGACTGGATGTCTGCCGAGGATTCGATCACAAACATCCCCGAACTTCCCCCTGCGGAAACGACGATGCCGTTGCCTGCCTGCACGTCGTGAGCAGCAGCTCCATCAGTCACCGTCACGTGCGAAGCACCGCTCAGATTGATCCGCCCGGTCGCAAAAAGTTGTTGCACAACCAGGTCATGGTCAGCGGACAAGATGATGTTGAGTTGATCGCTCGTGGAATTCGGATCGTCGGCCGTAAGACTTCCATTCCCTGCAATCTGGATATCGTTGCTGGCAAGAATCGTCGCGGGACCGGAATGGACATTGACCGCAGATTGGAAAGTGACGTTATCGACGGAGTTGTGAACGGTCAGACTACCGACATCCAGCGTGTTAGTCCCCTCGAAAAAGACCGACTGCGTTCCCACCGCCCCGGTAATCTCGATCGAATCCACCTGGGACGCCAGAAACGAGGTTGTCTGGTTGTGCTGATCCGTCACCAGAATCGAGGCGACACCCTGATCGTTCTGGACGACCGAGATTTTGGCGGTATCGCCAGTCGACGTCATGGAAACGTCCAGAACGCCGCCGGCCAGCACGGGCGTGACGGAGAGGACTCGACGCTCTTCCAGCTTGAGGCTTGAGAGGCGAGCGGCAAATTCGAATGAGGGAGATAACGGGACCGAACCGGCTGTCGATCTGGTGTCGAGCCAGTTCCAAAACCAATCTGCAATCTGCATGAAAACCTACCTCAGCCGCTCAGCCGGCGCTTTCCATTCGTTACGGCGTTTCCTGCCGCACCCCCACAAATTGGAACTCGATTACACTCGGAATCCAGTACCATTTGACGTGATGCTAGCAGTTCAGGTGGCGTTCGATTTTCACAATCTTCGTCGCCTGTAGCGTTTATGCGCTAGAGAGATCGCCGTTTGCCGAGAATGCCAACTACCTGTCTCTTTTGAATACGCCAGATCTTACTGGTTACGCAGGTTGAATCGCGAGAAAATTCCAGCAGAATCGGCCCGAGAACGACCTCGCCACGACAGAAGCTCACCGAAGAACTGGTACCGTCGCACGTGCCGCGATCGCGTTCACCTTTGTTGCAGGGCATTCCGTTTCAGGAGGCGAAAAGAACTCTCGCCATTTTCCGTGTTCCGCACCGAGGCAGCGGTCACGAACCTTGAGAGAGCAGTCCGACACGGGTTCTAACGATTTTGACGAAGTTTCCTGTGGTACTGCCCGGATTCTGTCCGATGAACATGGTGAGCGTTCTCGCGTGACTTGGAACCCATTCGCCGCGTACCGCTTACTCACTGAAAAAATCAGGTTCGTGAATGACCCTGATACCGTCATTCTAGGAGAATGTAGATGCGAAGCGCGATTCTGGCTCTGTTGATTGTTGCGGCGGCGTTCACAGTGGGAGGAGCTTCGGCACAAGCCGCGGGTGAAGGGCAGCCTTCCGACTGGGGCCGCTTCAACTACTACCCTTACGTCTACTACCCACACAACTTCCAGGCTCCCCAGCAGTACAACAGCCTGTACCACCGGTATCCACAAGCTCGCCAGATCCCGGTCTACAATAAAGGCTGGTACAACTTCTACCCCGAAAAGCGTCCCTACCACAGCGGACACCACTTCGTTCTCGACGTGTTCTAAACCCACGCTGGGCTTGAGCAAGACGTTCTGACGGGAACGTGACTCGATGAAAGCCGGGGCAACAAAAACTTCACCTTGCCCCGGTGCTCACCCGCTCGACATCCATTCGCCACGGAAGAAACAACCTTCCGGTTCGGCGACAGCGGGTTATGACTGGACTGCGAGAGAACGACTCGTCCACAGCGACGGTCGTGCCCGCCTCCAGCCACGATAGAGATCCGATTCGGAAGCGATTGCGCACGGGGGGGAGTGTAGTCGCTTCTGAATCGTTCTCTGTTGTGACAGGTCAGGCCGAATGGCCGAACTCGATCAGCGCGTCGTTCTGCGGTCCGCACCGCCTTCTCGCAAATTCACCGCACGTCAGCGAAGGGCTTTGAGAGCACTCAGCCGCATCGCGTTCACAGACGGAATCAGGCCACCGAAAAAGCCCATCGCCAGGGCAAGCAACATGCCGACCGCAATCGTGCTGGGATCGACTGTCAGGCGCAGAACAACAAACTTGCCCCCTCCCCCTGGTCCACCTGTCACGATGCTGTTGGCGGTGAAGCCGTCACACAACGATCCGATGGCGCAACCGATCGCTCCTCCGATCAGTGCCAGTACCAACGATTCCAGCAGGAACGAGACGAGGATCTGCCAGCGTCGAAAGCCCAGCAGACGCAGCACGCCGATGTCTTTTGTTCGCTGACTGATCGCAGCGAACATGGTATTCATCACGCCGAACAGGCCCCCCATCGACATGATCAAGGCAACGACCATCGCCATCCCGAGGAACTGAACGTTGGTCGCCGAGAGATTCGCAAAGTACGTCTGTTCGACCTGCGGGCTGATCGTCGCCTGCTTGTACTCATTCGCAAAATATTCCTTGAGCAGTTCGGCCCCCCACTGCGCTTCGGAGTATTGTTCCTGAACTTTCTTCAGTTTGGGTTTAGGAGCGGTCTTGTCGGTGGCATACAGGGCTGCCGCCTCATCATAGGCCTTCTGCGCAGCCAGTTTTCGGTCTTCGATCAGCTTCTGTCGCTGATCTTTGCGGTAGTTGGGGTCGGCCCGCACACAGAAGGTCGTGTAATTGGACTTTCCGAACAAAGGTCCGACCTGCGATTGACGTGTCCAGACCTCGGAGTCGTAAACGGTACCGGAGGAGGCAAAGATTCCCGTCACGTACCAGACGCGATCACCGATCTGAAAGGTATCACCCGCTTCCAGGCGATCCTTGTTTTTCGCCTGCTGACGCATCTCTTCCGTTCGGTCGTTCCCCAGTTCACGTGCGATCCCCGCGCCGAGCATGGCTTCGATCGCGGTGTCTCCCTTGTCATTGATCTCGCGAACCCCTGCCTCAGAGAACCAGTCACCGCCGGGCATCAGTTTCAGACCATGGACTTTGGCCGACATCGCGGGATCGTCGACACCGCGCACTTGCAGGAATCGTCGCTTTTCCTGACCGGTTTTTGCATCGGTAATCTGCTGGGAAATCCCCAGATACGTCTCTCGACTGACAAGGGATCGCCCCTCTTCGTCGCGAGCCACCCCTTCCTGCGTCTCGATCTCGGTGGCATCCGCAAAGCCCAGATTGCTGAAAGCTTCGTCTGTCGAACCTTCCGACATGATCAGCACATTGCCCGGCTGACCGCTGGATTCGGTCATGGAATACATTCCATTCACGAAGGCCAGCAGCACAATCTGGATCCCGATCACCAGCGTGAACGCCCCGACCATGAACAGGGTCGTCAGCCAGCGGGTTTTGAGGTTCATCAGATTGTAACTGAGTGGGACCTTGCCAATCACGAGCAGAAGCAGCAGAAGAATTCCGGCTCCGGCAAAGATGCCCTTCATGACCGGCGACGAGTTGCCGAAGACCTGCCAGGGTGCGGCGGCAAACAAATAAGCTGCAAACATCAAAAACCTCGGAGATTGAGGAATAAGTCAAAGGCTTATGCGGGTGACAGTGGCGAAGCGAACCGGGTCGCTCAGGCAACTTTCGAGAAAACGTCCGAGACACGCACACCGCGGGCGGTGATCGCGGGGACGAAACTTCCCGCGAAGGCGGTCGCGGCCCCCATCCCGGCCCCCCACCACAAGCAGTCGATCGGAACGGCAAAGCTGGGGAAGAACGCAATCGGGAACGGAAGACCACCCCAGATACCGTTAATCACGCCATAGGCCAGTCCGGCACTGAGCAGTCCGGATAACGTTCCGATCAACAGCGCCTCGCCAAGAACCAGTGTCAGGATTTGCCAGGGGAGAAACCCCAGCACTTTCAGCACCGCAAATTCAGTCCGGCGTTCACGCACACTGATACTGATCGCGTTCGAAATCACCAGTGCCAGCACCATCATGCAGGCGGGAGCCAGCAACCAGCGAACACCCCAGATAATATCCCGATAGGCATCCAGAAACGAGGAAATTCCCGTCGACGAGGTCTCACATTTGACGGGGGGGTTCGTATACGAAGGGGCCGTCAGAATCTGCTCGGTCAGCTTGTTGAACGAAACTCGATCGGGAACACGCAGCCAGACGAGACTGAGTGTTTTGTCCGCCAGAGGATGAGGCTTATTCCCATTCGACAACTTGTAGGCATCCATCTGCGCCTCGAAATATTCACGATTGATGATGGCGCTGTCCGTGTACTGTGTCGCTTCCTTCGGAAATGTCCCGACGATTTCCATTTCCAGATTAATGTCGCGGTAGTTGCGGCTGTATCCGGTGATTCGATCGCCAATCCGCTTTTTCATCTTCTCGAGTCGTCCCGGACCGATGATCACACCATTGCGAATCTCGTTCATCCTCTTGATCCCTGCGATCAGAGGGGCGGCCTGCTCGTCCGTCAAAACATCGATGCCGTCCAGCATCGTACGAGCCTTTTCGGGTTCCATGATGAACGCGAAGAAGAGGTTCTCGTATCCTCGTTTCGCGGGATTGGATTCTGTTGAGCCGACGAAAAAGCCCCAGCTCATGGAATCCTGCGGCCGGACTGCATTCGGATCGTTGGGATCTGCGGCCCCTTCAGACAATCCCGCCGCGTAGGAGTAAGGAAGCAGGCTGGGTGCCTGCCACTTCTCCGTGACGATCGCCTTGATATTGGCACTCTTTTCCTTCGTGACATAGTCGAGCGTCGTGAGAACGGTGAAGACCAGTGTTACGACAAGCACCAGCATCATCGTTCCGAGCGACGTCAGAATTGTACGCACGGGATTGCGAGCGATATTCTCAAACACGAGTACTAAAAATTTCATGGCGGGGTCCCGCGATTATTACAGCGAATCTTGCGATCAACTGATCATTCGAATTGAGAGAGACAGTCGACTCGGGGCGATGGGACAATCGAATCCGGCCCTTACGTCGACGAAAAAGAGTCAGCACCACAGATCAGACCTGACCGACTTCCTGCACGGTCTGCGAAGCAAGTCGACCTTTCTCCAGATGGACCAGGCGATCGGCCCGATCCGCCGCGCGCGGGTCGTGGGTCACCATGACGATGGTCTTATTGAGTGACTCTTTGAGTTCAACGAGCAAGTTCAGAATCTCGTCCGCCGACTTCGCGTCGAGGTCCCCGGTCGGTTCGTCCGCGACGATCAGGGCGGGATCGGTCACAATCGCCCGTGCGATGCCGACGCGCTGCTGTTGTCCCCCGGACAACTGCCCCGGACGATGCCACATGCGGTCTTTCAACCCGACAATTTCCAACGCCGTCGTCACCTGCTGCTTTCGTTGTGCTGCCGACAGGGGTAGCAGCAGCAGGGGAAGCTCGACATTTCGAAACGCCGACAGAACCGGCAACAGGTGGTAAAACTGAAAGATGAATCCGAGACTTCGGGTTCGCCAGCCGGCAAGTTGCCCTTCCGACATCCGCGAGATCTCTTCTCCCTGCACGCGAATGCTGCCTGACGTCGGTCGATCCAGACCGGCAATCAGGTTGAGCAGCGTTGTCTTGCCAGAGCCCGACGGCCCCATCAGTGAAACGAACTCTCCTTGCTGAACGACCAGATTGAGGCCATTCAGAACGTCCAGTAGTTCGCTTCCTCGCCGAAATGACTTATGAACATCCTGGACTTCGACGCACGGATCAGACGACGACATGAGCAATTCCTTGCTGGCGAAAGAAACCCGATCCCCGCTGGATGCATTCGCAGAATCCATTCCTCACGGGGGACGTCAGGTTTTGGTGAGTTCTCTCGTTGTGAACAGTATGGTCTGAAAGGCAGTTAGAGAGTGAGCCGTCGGGGGCATCGAGCCCGTATCAGGATTGTCTGCTACGTCTCTGGTGGCCCCTCAGTCAGGCCGGGATCAACATCCCCCGTCTCGGGAGCAGGGTCAGAGAACGCAGCCGGTTCCTCTTCTTCAACCAGATCGGCGTAGAATTTCACGAGGGCTCCCATCTCGGGCCTCAAATACTGCCCTTCCTCTTCAGGAGGAACTTTCAACCGGACACGGACCGGGACAGCTCCCTTGGCACGGTCGGCGATGGGCATCAGCCGTGAGACGACACCGTCATAATACCGGTCCATGAACGCTTCAGGCTGAACGCGACACCGCTGGCCTTTTCTCACCTTGGAAATTTCCCGCTCCTGCACAGAGAGCTCGACCTCCAGTTTGGAGAGATCCGCCATGTCACACAGACTGAAGGAGCCATTGAAGGCAACCGGATTCACCAGGTTTCCCAGTTCCGCATTCTTTTTCAAAACGGTGCCGGAAATCGGAGCCACGATGATGCAATTATCCAGTCGCCACTTGGCGCGTCGAACTTCGGCTTCCGCCTGCCTGACCTGAGCCTCTGCAGCACGTTTTCGTTCCGGACGCGGTCCGTCGATCATGAGCTGTGCGGTCGCGGCCAACTTGTCGACCCGTTTTCTGAGCATCTGATACTGAGACTGAGCCGTTTCAAAGTCCTGTCGATTGCCGAAGCCATTCGTCAGCAGGTCCCTCGCCCGTTTGTAGTCTCGTTCCGCCTGCTCCAGATTGGTTTGTGACTCGGCGAGGTCCGCCTGCACTTGCTTGATCTCGTCGGGACGGGATCCCTCACGCAATTCGGCAAGGTTCTCACGTGCGGCTTCGAGCTGTCCCGAGACTCGTTCAAATTCGGCGAGATACTCCGTGTTGTCGAGTACGGCCAGAACGAAGCCTTTTTCGATCCTCTGCCCCGCCTCAAAATTCAACTCGATCACGCGTCCGCTCACTTGCGGACTGACCAGAATCTGTTGTTCCGGAATAATGTAGCCCTTGGATTCCACCACAGGTCCGGAAGCGGGAGGTCCAGGTGGCTTCGGGGTGGTCGGCTGCGCCGCGGGGGCTGTCGTCGAGGTTTGGACGCCGGCCTGAGCGACGGATCCTTCCTGTTTCACGAGAGGGCTTCCTGCGAACAGCAGATAGGCAGTCGCACAGGTCATCCCCAGCAAGAGCACCCAGGGGAGCTTTGAGCCGGCCCCAGACGACTGGTTCGGTGGGGGTAACCTGAGCGATTGAACGCGATCTTTGAGCGAAGCGTTCGCGGCAGAGGTTTCGGACATAGACACAGAATTTCCTGTGAGGTGAACTGGAATCTTGATGAGGTGGCTCGTTCGAACGATCAAATTCCTGAAATCCACACGTCGAAGCCCGTCAGTGTGAGTCTCAATTCCAGAATTCAGATCCTTTCCAAACCGTTATATCATTGCATTTGGCTCTCAAAAAATCCATTCGCGAAGTACGTAGAACGCGCGATTGCAGACCCAGGCGACTCACGTTTATGGGACGACTTGGCATTATTCGAGGCGCAGTCAATACCACGTGTCGTCACGAACGGATCCGAGAGGAATTCCAGATGTTCAACCTTCGCTGCGACCCCATGGAGCATCAATCACATTATTCATAAACGATCTCCAGGGGGATCTATTTCGCAGGGCTTGAAACCTGGATCTCGCTCATCATTCATTCACATCTTAGAACAGTCACAGATAAAACAGTCACAGTCCAGAGGTCCGCCTGCTAGTTCAGGATTTTGATTTGAGAAGGTGTTTCAGAAGAGCGATAAACTCGATGTGTTGCCTTCTGGAAATCTTCGGGCTTTGCCGTATAGATTTCGACGAACTTCTGGGGATTTCTGTCAATCAGTGGGAACCAGCTGCTTTGAACCTGGACCATCAGGCGGTGTCCGGGGCGAAACGCATGGCAGATATCGGGGAGGGTGAATTTCACTTTCTCGATGCGGTTCGGGATAAACGGTTCCGGCTTTTCGAAACTGTTCCGAAACTTGCCCCGGAAGACATCACCGCGAACCAGTTGCTGATACCCACCCATTCGGACACCGGACGGATTTTCTTTGGGATCGGGATAGTCACCGGGGTAAACATCAATCACCTTGACGACCCAGTCGGCATCAGTACCGGTTGTTGATACGTAGAGCTCGACCTCAATCGGACCCGCAACACGCAAGTCGGTTTCCAGAATTTCTGTCTCGTAGACCAGCACGTCCGGGCGACGCGACGCGTGTCGCTGATCGGCGGTCATGTATTCCGGAACCATGCCAATCACCGTTTTATCGATAAACGGGACGGGGCGTGCCGGATCGCTGAGATACTCATCATAGCCAGAATCATCGGGGGATTCCGGAGGCTGAGGCCGAAGCTGTCCTTGTGAACTGAAAAAGAATGTCCGAGGTTTGAACTCTTTCGGCGGCCAGGTCTCGTACTGACGCCACAGGTTCGTCCCGGTTTCGAAAACCCACGCTTCCGGATGTGCGAGCTTTCCGTCCCCTTTCAGGTGGAACTCAAAGAAGGGAAATTCGATCTTCTCACGATAAAAAATCGAGGTCTTGGCGTTGAATGAGACGTGCCCCAGAGATTCACCGTCGCCACCCGCCCATCCTCCGTGCACCCACGGGCCCATGACGAGCATGTTTGAGGTTCCCGGACTGCTTCCTTCAATTTGCTTGTACGTCTCGAGGGCACCGAAAAGGTTTTCTGCATCGAACCAGCCACCGACCGTCATCACGGCCGGCCGGATATTTTTCAAGTGGGGGCGGAGGTTTCGTGCCTTCCAGAATTCATCGTACGTCCCATGCTTCATGACCTCGTTCCAGAAGGGGACGTCCCCTTTGTAGTAGCGGGAATCCGCATTCGGCAGGGGGCCGAGTTTCAGGAAGAACTCATAACCGTCCGGAGTGCCATGATCGAATTGATGATCGATCTTTTTTGACGGTTCAGGCCGGTTGTGACCGTGACGCGCCATGAAGTTGAAGACATGCGGAAGCTGCAAGGCTCCGTTATGGTGCCAGTCATCACCGATAAACCAGTCGGCGATGGGGGCCTGTGGCGAGCAGGCGGCAAGCGCCGGATGAGCGTCGATCATTCCCGCGCTGGTATAGAAGCCGGGATACGAAATCCCGTACATGCCAACCTTGCCATTGTGATTGGGCAGGTGCTTGATCAACCACTCGATTGTGTCCCAGGTATCCGTACTTTCATCAATCTGGTCGGGACCGCTTTTGACAGCCAGATGAGGACGCATGTCAACGAAGTCACCTTCCGACATCCAGCGGCCTCGCACGTCCTGGTACACGAAAATGTAGCCTGCTTTGCCGAACAACGTCGAAGGCCCCAGGTTCTCGCGGTACTGGTCAACGCCGTACGGCTTCAAACTGTACGGAGTCCGACTGAGCAGAATCGGGTAAGTCTTCGACTGATCTTTCGGCTCATAGACTGCGGTGAAGAGCGTTTTGCCATCCCGCATGGGAATACGGTACTCGTACTTTGTGTAATTCGCTTTGACGTATTCCCCACCCTGGGCCTGCACCAGACGAGTGGATCCGACCACGGATGCGATCAGCACCAACGTGGTCACCATCGATTGAGTTGCCCGAAGCACACGAAGACGAATAAGGGCTTGCATCTCGGGAGTGTCTCCAGTTGATTGAAGTTAGAATCGTCTCTGGGTTCTGCGGCTGAGGCTACGCTGCACTGTCGAACAGATCGTGACCCCGCAGAAATTCGCAGGCGGATCTGTTTCAGCCTGTCACAGCCTTTTGGGCTTGCCGCGCGGCTTCGACTGCGCAGACTCGTTCAACCATTGTTCAAGTTGGGACGGGTCCTGCACCTGCTTTTGAATCTGCTCCACGTGCGACTCCCAATCATTTTTCGGAGCGGCGTTTTCTGCTCGGACTTCATCCTGAATCGCTTGCGGGCTGACACCTTCAAACTCGTCCAGCCAGAAGCTTACATCCTCTTCCCGTGGCGAATTTGGCGAGACGGACTTTCCCGTGGAACTCACCTGACGATGGGGAGAATCGAGTTCTTTCAGAAACACCTCGCTATCCGTCGCCATTCCGCGCCGCCTGCGGATGGCCGTCTGCAAGCGGTGATCACTCGAAATCACCTTCAATTGACGGGGGGCTGAATGCTGGCTGATCAACGTCTCAATCATTTCATCCGCTTCGTGTCCCGGTTCTGCAAACAGGACGACCATCATTTCATGCGTGTATCGAGCGGGCAGACCCCGCGGAGCGTCCTGTGCATCGAACACAACCGTACACCGTTTCCGCTCTTCCACGCTCATGCGACGTGCCAGCTTTGCCAGCAGGGTCAGCCGTTTGTTCGCAAGGTCGCCCGGAGGATGGTAGACACGTGCCAAACCCGCGGCGTGCATCAGGTTGTAGCCGTCGATAATCAGAAATGGGACTGGCATAATCAGTTTTTCGGTCGTAGTGTTTCCGGGAGGGAATTCCCGTTGTATCCCCTTGAATCACGATAGCAAGAATTGTCCCGGACACGATACACTCGTGCCACGAGGCAGAGTGTTTCCTTCAATTCGATGGGACCCTGACGAGTAAAGTCCGTCGGGCAATGTCTCACTGGCTCAAGATCGGAACATCACGTATGTCGTCTCGCTGTATCGCCGTCATCTCCGCAATAGCGTTGATTGCGGTGACCACATCAGCGAGGGCTGATATCAAGCTGCCCGGCATTTTCAGCGATCATATGGTCCTGCAGATGGGCAAGGAAGTCCCCTTCTGGGGATGGGCCGAGCCAGGTGAGGAAGTGACGGTGACGATCACCTCCAAGGACCCTGGTGATACGACGAAGCCCGAATCTGCGAACGTGGTAACGGCCGCCGACGGCCGCTGGAGTCTCCGTCTTCCCGGCCGCAGTAAGCCCGCTCAAGTCGAAGTCACGGTCACCGGAAAGAACACTGTGACACTAACCAACGTCCTGTTCGGGGACGTCTGGATCTGTTCAGGCCAGTCCAATATGGAATGGCCCGTCAGCGCATCGCTCAATCATCAGGAAGAGATCGCGGAAGCAAAGTTTCCATCCATTCGGTTCTTCAAAGCAGAACGGAGCACTGCGAGGGTCCCGCAGGACGACAATGACGGGAAATGGGTCGAATGTTCGCCCGATTCGATCGGGGGAATGAGCGCCGTGGCCTATTTCTTCGGTCGTGAATTGCACCAGCGACTGAAGCGGCCCATCGGTCTGGTTCAGCTGACGCATGGAGGTTCCATCTGTGAAGCATGGACCAGTCAGGCGGCGCTTAAGTCTGACGAAGACTTTGCCAAAATCCTCGAACGAGCCGAACGCGCGAGCACCGATCCCAGCCAGGCCAACAATCCCAACCGAGCGTCTGTCCTGTACAACGGCATGATCGCTCCGATTCAGGGATACGGGATCAAAGGAGCCATCTGGTATCAGGGCGAATCCAACACTGGGCGGGCGTTTCAATACCGCAAGTTGTTTCCCCTGCTGATCAGCAACTGGCGGCGGCAATGGGGGCTGGGAGATTTTCCATTTCTGTTTGTGCAACTCCCCAACTACGTTCCTGAAAAATCGAAACCCGATCGACCGGACGAACCGGAAGAGAGTGCGTGGGCAGAATTACGCGAGGCGCAACTGATGTCTCTGTCCGTCCCCCGAACGGGGATGGCGGTGACGATCGATGTTGGCGAACCGAGGGACATTCACCCCCGGAACAAGCAAGTTGTGGGCAAGCGACTCGCCCTTTCTGCACTTCAGGTGGCATACGGACAAGACATCGTTGCGAGCGGACCGCGGTACAAATCGATGAAGGTCATGGAAGGTACGATTGAGCTTGAATTTCAGGACATCGGCGACGGATTAGTTGCCCAAGGGGGCGACCTGCGAGGTTTTGCGATCGCGGGGGCCGACAAGAAATTCGTCTGGGCCACTGCCCGAATCGAAGGGAACGTCGTCCGCGTTTCATCGTCCGAGGTACCAGCGCCGGTTGCTGTCCGGTACGCCTGGGGCGACAACCCGGACGGGAATCTTTTCAACGGAGCCGGACTGCCCGCATCCCCGTTCCGCACCGACGACTGGGCAGGAATCACTCATCAGAACCGGTGATCGTGACTGTCTGATTCATAGACGCCAGTGATCCATCAAAACGAATACACTGGTTTGCAAAGGAACACTGTCGACCGTTTCGTCGCGGCCCATTTTGCGCTAGAATGTGCAAAGTGGATTATCCGGTTGCCCTTCTACAATGGATTGCGAATGAGTCACTCTGCTGTTCCCAGCCCACACATGGAGAAACGCACTAACAGTGAGACGACCATTTCGTCGATTGACGGTGATCTGCTTTACCGGGGCTATCCTGTTTCAGAGCTGGTCGAAGAATCCAGTTTTCTGGAAACGACCTTCCTGATCGTCCAGGGCAACCTTCCCTCGCAGGAACAGCTCGCCGATATGCAGGCCGTCATGAGCGAAGCGGCCGTTCTCGAACAAGACATCGTCAACTTTATCGAGCGTTTACCGCTGAACGTCCCTGCGATTGATATTCTGCGGACCGGAGTCAACCTGCTGGCGTTATCGGATGCTTACGAAGAAGAGCTCTCTCCGAATGACGTGTGGGAAACGCTGCAACGGTTGCTCGCCCAGTACCCGTTGCTGCTGGCGACACGCCACCGGATTGCCCGAGGGCTCGAGCCGGCCGAGCCGCGCGACGATCTGAGCTACGCTGGATATCTCTACTGGAGCCTGACCGATCGCGAGCCGTCACCCCTGGCAGAGCGAGCCCTTGACGCCTTCTTGATCCTCAGCGCCGAACACGAGCTCACCCCGTCGACGTATTGTGCACGGATCGTGGCGTCAACTCGATCCGATTTTCTGTCATCTGTCATCGCGGGGATCTGTGCCATGAAGGGGGTCTGGCATGGTGGTCCCGGCCGTCAGGCCATCGACATCCTCGAAGCAGTCGAATCTCCGGCTGCCGCACCCTCGATCGTCCGAGCGGTTCTCAAACAGTACGAACGGATGCCGGGCTTCTGGCATCGAGTTTACCGGACTTCAGATCCCCGGTCGGAGTTGCTCCGTCCCATCTGCCGGGACGTCGCCGTTGAAGTCGGCAAAATGAATATGGAAGAGGTCTCATCAGCCATTGAATCCGCTGTCTGGGACGAACAGCAGTTTCTGCCCAGCTATGACTGGCCCGCAGCGCGAATGCTGCATTATCTGGGGCTGGATTCTGACTTATTCGTGCCGCTGTTTGTGATCAGCCGGACGGTGGGCTGGGCCGCTCATTTCATCGAGCAGCAGCAGACTCCGCAGCCGATCAGACCACGTGCCGTCTATGTCGGCCAGCCGGAACGCCCCTTTCTTCCCCTTTCCGAGCGCGGCTGAAAAACCCTAACGCAAGCCTGCCGCGAAGATCCTCACCGGTCGGTTCCAACCTGACTCATGTCGGGAAAATCGCCGTAAATCGAGAAGGCGGCAAGGGATTTCCAGTCCGACTGTTCCGGTTGCGACCGGATGAATCAGGAAACGAATTCCGTTTTCCCGCCGAACAATCCTTCACTGCACTCCACGGCTCAACTAGAGTGGAGATGAACTTGATTCGTTCCCGCTGGAAAATCAGTAAACAAGAGAGTCGTGAGTACATCATCCATGTACGGGTTTCAACGCTGTATCGCCCCCCTGTGCCGCTCCACCTTCGATGTGACCGAAGTCCTCACATCCTGCCCGGATTGCGGTTCACTGCTTGATATCGATTATGAATGGGACAAACTTCCCATTCCCAAGTCGATGCGCGAGTTCGAGTCTCGCTGGGCGAATCGCCGCGATCCGCTCGACTTCAGCGGAGTCTGGCGGTTTCGAAACCTGCTTCCGTTTGCAGCGGACAAAGACATCGTCACGATCGGCGAAGGTCAGACAATTCTTCAGCAAAGCCAGGCGGTCGGAAAATACGTCGGCATGAACGCCGGAGGTCTCTACCTCCAATACGAAGGCCTGAACCCTTCGGGCAGCTTCAAAGATAATGGCATGACAGCGGCATCAACCCATGCCCGGATGGTCGGTGCGAAGGTCGCAGCCTGTGCGTCGACGGGGAACACCAGTGCCTCACTGGCGATCTATGCGAGCACGACACAGGTGTTTCGCGTCGTCGTCTTCGTGGGGAGCGGTAAGATTGCCTACGGAAAGCTGTCGCAGGCACTGGACTATGACGCCAAAACGCTGCAGATTCTCGGCGACTTTGATGATGCGCTCGAGCGAGTCCGTGAGGTCGCGGGTGAACGTGGAATCTATCTGTGTAACAGTGTGAACCCGTTCCGTCTGGAAGGCCAGAAAACAATTATGTATCGGGTTCTCGAGAGCCTGAACTGGGAAGTCCCCGACTGGATCGTCGTCCCGGGCGGAAACCTCGGTAATTCCTCAGCCTTCGGCAAAGCGTTCACGGAACTGAAAGCACTGGGCCTGATCGATCGTATCCCGCGACTGGCGGTGATCAACGCGGCCGGCGCCAATACCCTGTATCAGCTTTACGAGGAACGTGGAGTACGCTGGGACGGCGGGATGTCCGACGACGGCACGACAGACGCCTTCTTCAAAACTATGGATGCAGAGAAGCGGAAGGCCTCAACACTCGCCAGCGCCATCGAAATCAATCGCCCTGTGAATCTGAAGAAATGTCTCCGTGCACTTCAGCAGTGCGACGGGGTCGTCCGACAGGTGACGGACCAGGAAATTCTGGACGCCAAGGCACAGGTTGGTGCCGGTGGATTTGGTTGTGAACCTGCAAGTGCCGCGAGTGTCGCCGGGGCCAGAAAGCTGCGGGCAGAAGGTGTCATCGCGCCAAGTGACCGCGTTGTCTGCATCCTGACTGGCCACCAGCTCAAGGATCCTGACGCGACCGTCGCCTATCATTCCGGCGACCAAGCCTTGTTCAGCGAGAAACTGGGCAAACGAGGTGTTGAGCGGGCCGAGTACGCGAATAGCCCGGTGGTTGTGGAAAACAACCTTCAGAAGATCATCGACGTGCTGAATCAGCAGGGTTGATTGAATCTGCGGTCACAAGCCCTGTCGCAATTGCGTCAGGGCGATTTTTTTGGCTTGCCACAGCTATCGCTTCAGCGGAGTTTCGCTCCAGAGCAAGCCGAGAGTCCCCAGCGCATAGTACGTGTATTCGACGTCCGTAGACTGGTCCCAGGTCGCTGCCCGGAAACCTCCAGTGGGGTGTTCCAGGGCCAGGATAAACTGCTCAAGTCGCTTAGGATCGACCGTCGAGTGATCGTGCAGGTCAAGGCACGTCAGAAACCCGGTAAACGTCGACAGCGAATCGGCGAAAGGGATTCGGGAATTGGCCTGGAATCCCCCTTCGTCGCTGCGCACGTCGTTCAGATATCCCAAGACGTCATCACGCAGATTTGGTCCGATGATTGAGTGCAGCGTCAATACGCCGATCGCCGCCGCGGTCGGGTTCGTGCCGCTTCGCTTCATCGGAGCGATTTCGACAAAGCCCCCGTCATCGCGTTGTCGTGACCGGATGAACTCGACGAGGCTCTCTGCTGCGGGCAGAGGCTGACCAATCAGTTCGTAGCAAAGGGCCACCAGAAATGAATGGTAGGTGCTTCCAATGGCTCCTTCATGCGTTTTGGCGTAGCCCCCATCAGACGAGCGAAAGCCTTCAAGGCGTGCCGCCAGTGCCTGAGGCCAGTCGGAATCCGCCGCAGCCAGCAGGTCAATCCCTGCCGTCGCCTGGACCATCAGGGCGGAATAGAGCCAGCTCACCACGTCGATCACGTTGGCGTTCTGGTGACGGGCCCCGTCCAGGTAAGCAGCGACTCGCCGCGCGTCCTCGGCCGTGAAGAGGCGCAACGCAGAGAGAGCACGGACTCCAAACGCTGTGTAGTACAGGTCGGATTCCCGCTCGTCCGGTTCTTCATTCGCGTACTCGACAGGAATCCCCCGGCCGCCGAATCCTCCATCGGGATTCTGCTGACTCAGCAGAAACTGGCGATGCCGTTCTCGATCGGCGGGCTCCCATTGCGAGAGCCCGCGCGCAACGCGTTCATCAAGTCGAAACAGATACGGGTGCGCCATGCCTGAATCACGTCGCCCCAACAGTCTTACTGACCACAGGGAGCGTCGCCATCAGCGGGACCAGCTTGATCTGTGGCGCCGGTGCAGCGTTATCCGCCAGCACCGTATCGATCAGGAAGTAGAGCAGTTGGCGCAGCGGTTCTGGCTGAATTTCATCAGCCAGTGCTTCCGCACGGCTACGGCACTTGTCGACGAGCGCCTGGGCCCGGTCGAAGACTCCCAGCTTCTGATAGAAGTGACGAAGTCGATGGGAACGCTCGGTAGAGGTCAGCGGGTCGAGAATCACTTTCTCAAGTTCCTCTCGCACTGGCCCTTTGGCAGCATCCAGTGCCAATGCCATCAGCAGCGTCGGTTTGGCCAGCTCGGCATCTCGTCCGGAAACGATCTTGTTTGGAACCCCTTCTTCCCAGTCCTGCAGATCATTCAGAACCTGGAATCCCACCCCGATATGACGACAGAATTGGGGAATCATCGCCTCATAGGCATCGACGGGCCCCGCCATCCGCAGTCCTGCATACAGTGCGGCATCGAACGCGGGAGACGTTTTGAGCGCGTACAGCTTCATGGCATCCAGGGCTGTCAGTTTCAGGACATCCGCACCCGTCCAGCGAAGTTCAGCCCCCTGCCCTTCACAAAGCTTTAAGTGAGCGTTTGCCAGACGATCGAGGATGTCGCTGGCGGCTTCCGCACCCAGTTGCCGTCGGCTCTGACTGACCAGGCGGTATCCCAGACCGATCAGGTAGTCCCCGACATTGATGGCTGTCCCGACCCCATAGCGGCGATGCAGGGTCTCTTCGCCATAGCGGTACGGGTCGTCATCCTGAATATCGTCATGGACCAGTGACGCCTTGTGAAACGCTTCGATCGCCAAAGCAGTCCGGCGGACTTCCAGTGAGAACGTCGAAGGTTCGTCACTCGAGGCAGCCTGCAAACGGGTTCCCCCGGTCAGGGCGTCGTACGCGGCGAGAGTGATGAAAGGGCGAAGTCGTTTTCCACCCTTCACGAGCCACTTTCGCGCGAACGTTTCCGTTTCCGCCAACAGCCGGTCACCGGTCTCGGTTCCCTGCCGTGAAACCGGCAGCACTTCGTCGAACTCCTCTTCGAACATTTTGTTCGAGGCTCGCATCATCGGAACATATCCCGACGTGCGAGATTCTTCGAGAGGTTCGTACTTATCGAGACAGTGCCAGACCCACGATTCGTCGAGTTTTGTATTCTTGCAGTCACCCGAATGAAGCGGGACAGCATAGGAGGGGACCCCGGCCAGCAGCACCTTGTCGATGGCTTTTTCAAGCACATTCAGACAGGCCACGCCGAGAATCCCATCCACATGACCCGAAACGATGATCTTCAGGACGATCGGGGAACCTTCCGCGACGAGAACCTTATAGCCGAGTTGCTCGGCCCGGACTTTGTAATCGGCGATGGAACAGGCGCCGCATTTCTCGCAGTCGAGACCAAATTCATCGTAGTCGGCTGGACATCCTTCGGCGTGCTTCAGGCAATGCGGCAACAACAGCAACCGTCGCTCGAACGGGATCGCCAGAAACTGCTGCTTCCAGAACGCGTTTCCCAGCACAACCATGGTAAACCCGAGAAACCCTTCGGGCTGGTTATTCAGAGCAAGCAGTTTGCGAGCATGTTCCTCAAGAGCCGCTTTGTTAAACGGTCGGCTTTTATCGAGATGCTTGACGTAGCGTTCCGCCTCTTCTCGCAGACCTTCTCGCAACTCTAGCGATTCAGGGACGAGTTTCAGGTGAGATGTGCTTCGCTTGCGTCGCGGCTGATCATCGACTGTGGATCCGGCCCCGACAGCGGGTTTCTCGGAAACGTTGATCGACTCAGGGCTGTGGTCCAGCGTTGCGTTTGTCGCCTCGAGCATAAATTCACCTTTTACGAACCCAAATCAGGCCATCTGCCGCGGACGGTCGTCGTGACACCTACGAATTATTCCGAATTTTCATTTCGGCATTCCCATCCGAGGTGGATAGGGAGGGACAAGTCCTTCACTGCCTGCTCGATGTCGTTCGGCTCCCCTTCGTTCCGATCGATCAATTGCCCGAGCGAAAGTGGAGACAACGAAGATTATTGGATAAAGTCGCTCAAAATACCACAGCTTAGCGAAGTACAACCCGATCGGTGTGGGTTGCCGAAATGTACCCGCCTCGATTCGTTCCAGCAGCCATTCCAGGCCCCGCCGACACCGTGCCGCGTATTTTTCTATCGGCAGAAGTGCCTCGACGGCGAGTGCGGTTTCTTCCACAGACGACGGGGTGTTTCGAGTTCCGCCCCATCCGCCGTCATCATTCTGGACGTCCGCCAACCAGTCACAGGCAAATTGACAAGCCACATCCGGCAAACGATTCGTATCGCGGTAGGCAGCCAGTACCCGGGCCACCCCGTAAACAGGGTTCGCCTCATCAGGAGCGAACTGATTACCAAACCAGAGCGGGTGCCAGGTTCCGTCCGGATGTTGTGTCTGTGCCAGATACGCGAACCCTGCGGATGCTGCCTGTTCGACCCGTTCCAGCAGCGGATCCGGCCCCGCGGAATGTGCTTGTTGTGCGCGATGCCAGAGTTGCCAGGCATGAATGGCACGCAGGGCATGTGCCGTCAGATCGGGAGCACTGCGATCGAACGGGAGCGCTCCCCATCCCCGACAGAAGGTGGGCCAACCGCCGTCACGGTTCTGCAGGTCCAGCAACCATTGAACTCCTGCACGCAGCGCCGGCGCCAGTTCGGGTGACCGTTCGCCAGATCCCAGTTCATCGAGCTTGAGCAGTGCCAGGATTGCTCCCGGCGTGTCGTCTGCATCAGGGACACCGCCGGAAAGGTCCGTCCAGGCCCATCCCCCCGGTGCCGCATTCGTGTAAGGATGGACAACACGATTCTGCTGTTTGAGTAACCAGCTCAAAACAGACTTTGCCTGCTCGGGTGAGATCGATTCGGGACGCAGTGCGTTGATCGACAGAGTGGTAACCCAGGTGGCCAGATTCGTATCAATTGGCCAGCTTCCATCGGGTCGGACCGACGCGATTAGAAAGTCGACTCCCCGCTCAGCGACGGGATGAGCCGACTGGCCCATCGCCGCAAGACTCATCGTGACGAAACTCGTCAGGGGAGTTGCTTCCAGAAATCCGCCACTTTCCGGCTGCAGTGTCTTCAGCCTGCGAAGTGTCGGCTTGACCGCCATCTGGCGAAGCATCCGAATCAGGGGATTGCGTGACGGCGCCAGATGATGTCGGACCTGCCCAATCGCTATCAAGGCAGGAAGTGCATAGCTCACGACGGGCAGACTCATCCAGCGATAGAACCAGTGCGGAAAGACACCCAGCTCAAACGGCAGCGGCGGAAGCTGGTCCCAGGAAATTAATCCTGCGAGAGCACACTGCGTCAGGATCGGGACTGAAAAGGTGTGGTCCTTTCCGTACCGCTGTTTGATGGCGTCGAATCCCCCCTTGGATTCGATGTAGTTGCGAGCCCGCTCGGCAGCCGGTCCGAACTTCTCGGGAGACTGTGCGAGATGAAAACTGGAGTAAACGAGTGTAGTCGTCGAGATGTTGCTGAGACTCAGGCTGGTATCACCCCACCCGCCATCCGAGTTCTGACACTCGACGAGCCAATTCAATCCTTGAGAAATCAGATCCTTGAACTCGCTCTGACGTTGCGGTTGATCACGACCGACCAGTTGCAGGGCGACAACGGCCGTGGCAGTGGAAAGGGGGGACGAAGAGAGTTCGCCGACCCACGTTCCTTCAGCGGCCGCTTCGTCCTTTAAAGCAGACGAAGCGAGTTGATAGCCCTGAGTTAGACGGTCTCGATCCCAATCGTTCACAGCAACCCCGACTCCCATGGCCTCAAGATACTACACATCCAGCGCGTCGAGATCGTCCATCAGATCGTCGAGATCGTCACGCGGTTTTGATGACGCTTCAGCCTGTCGTTTGGGGAGTCCGACGGAAGCACCCACGGCAGAACGCCCATCAGCGACAAGCTCGACGTCGCGTTCCAGGACCGCCATTTCCAGTGCTGTCGGAGCACCGAATAACTTTGACAGGTCGATCTTGAAGTCTTCCACAAGGCCCCCAGCGGCCCCGGCAATTGCGGGTGTCTTATGCTCCGGGAAGACAATCGCGTTGGCGGGACAGACACGGCTGCAGGCAGGACATCCCTTCTTGCAGTTGTCTTCCTGCTCAACCAGAATTCGATCCAGCAGGTCGACACCGTAGACGCCAAACAGACAGAAATCGATGCATTCCATGCAGTTTGTGCAGCGACTGTAATCGATAACGGGATACCACCGACGACGGATTCCTTCCGCAGGAATGACTGTTGGTCCATCCGCATTGACATCGCCCGAACCGTTGGCAGTGGGATCAGTGCTGCCGCTGGCAAGAGCGGCAGATTCGCCGTTGAAAACGGACGGTCCCGATGTGACTACACCATTGGTGGGTGCCCCGCTGGATTTGGACGAAATGACGGGAATACCGCCGAATCCATTTAACTGGACAAGCGGGGCGGTCATGACCTGAGAAAGTCGTTCGATTTCGTCGAGGTACGTCTTTGCGTCAGGACTGGTCCGCAGGTCAATCGCAAAGATCGTCCGGTCAGGGACATTCAGTGCTCCGATGGCGCGGGAAGCCCCTTCATCGGCCGGTGGAGCCTCTGGAGGAATTCCCTCCTCGCCCTCGTCATCCTCGTCACTATCCGCGGCATTCAGCCGGGAGTCCCCTTCCTTGCCTTTGACTCCGTTGCGGTCCAGCACCCAGCGGATGGCCCTCGGGTAGAGCCATCCCAGCACGATCAGATCCCCTTTCAGCGACTTCAGCCACAGCATTCCTGTGTGGTCCGCGGTCAGATCGTACAGGTGCGGAACAACCGAAACCTCGGCTACTCCCGACAGAATCAATTGAGTCGCAATCTCTTCTTCAAGGTGTCTCTTCACCGGGTTCTTGCCGGGTGCCTGAGAGATAACGACTGTGACCTTTTTACGAGCCAAGGAACGGCCCTTTCTGCATTTTCATTCGTTGAACTGATTTTTCAGCACGCGCTGCGTTTGTTCCCAACCAGCATCCAGAACCTTGATATAGTCCTCGGGTGAAAGCAATCCAGTGTTCGTTTCGAATTCGTACAGCCACCCTCGCTCATGGTGGTCCGCATTGATCAGGGAAGGGTCATTTAAAAGAGCTTCGTTAAACCTCACAATCCGACCGTCCGCCGGAGCGTACATGGTGGAGACAGCCTTGGAACTCTCGATTTCGCCAATCGTCTGCTTACGACGAACTGAGGTATCCGCATCGATCTGCCAGTCGAGAAAATAGACATCCTGAAGTAATCGAACGGCATACGATGTAAAGCCAACCCGCAACAAATTTCCGACAGGCTGTGCCCACAGATGGGACTCAAAGTACTGACGGTCCGTTGGAATGGGGGCCTCAAAATTGCCCATCATAAATACAAGAGGATCAGGCATAACCACGCACCGAAAACCAATCTGTAGGGATGAACTGAGGGCAGGATCAATCGGCGGGCGGCGTGTCGGCAGTTGTCGATAGGTTAACCGAACTGGAAGGCGGGCGAAAGTTCGCGGGCATCGCAGGGGGTGCTGCCGTCGGGAAGGATTTCAGGATCAATTCAAGTTCATCGATACATCCGTCCATCGAAATCACCGCCTGGCGAAAATTCGTATGGTCGGATGCCTGAGGCGCCATTTCGCGAAACTCCGCTGCTGCCGTACGCAGCTTGGGAAATTTCTTTCGCAGCATCTTCAGATAATCGGCCGGCTGACTGATGGCCGTCTCCAATGCGCGAGATGTGTCGAACACCGCGCGGACAATGGTC
Source organism: Schlesneria sphaerica (assembly GCF_044336245.1). Classification (NCBI taxonomy): domain Bacteria; kingdom Pseudomonadati; phylum Planctomycetota; class Planctomycetia; order Planctomycetales; family Planctomycetaceae; genus Schlesneria; species Schlesneria sphaerica. Next base: position 1,538,877 of record NZ_CP172346.1, read on the forward strand.
ATCAGTTCTGGGAAATCTTCGATAACCTCGCTGTGTTTAACGAAGGTGCGAACCATCCACGCGTGAGCGAAGATTCGCTGACACCTGGCGACGGCGTCTGCCATCGTAAGCGATTCTGATGTCGGTTCCGCAGACATGATGACCTCGAATGCTCCTGCTGTACCTTCAATCTCAATTTTCGCAATATTAATTTTCGCGATCAGATGAACAGGGATATCCCCGGGTGGGCCTTTGGCATCGCCGATTCATCGATTGAAACGGCAAGGGAACCGGATAGCAACCTGCATCCTCTCAAGCCCAACGCACTTTGATCAGATCAAACCGGACGTTTCAAGTGAACTGAATGCAGGCAACTTCGTGGCCCCAGAACGATTTCAGATGAAGAAGGACTCTGCAGGCTCTTCTACCCGGATTTGTTCCCTGATCAGAGGGGCCCCCTCACGCACTTTCTCAATCGCCTTATGAATGTCACGGATGCCCCTGTCTCCCTGCAGCAGAACCGGATGATGAAGTACCACCATTTCCTGGTCCGCTCGCGTCGCTTCCAGCAACTCGCCCTGAGTACGAAAACGGCGTTTGGCGTGGATCAGATGCAGGGCTCTAAATCCGGCGTCGATTGCGATCCCCTCCGCACGCATCGAGCGAACGAACAGTGATCGGGAGAGTCCTCCAAACTCTGTTGAATCGTATCGAATGCCCACTTTGTAGTAAGCTGGCAGCAGATCTTCCTGAGGCCGCTGCAGCACCTTCAGCCCCTTCATCTGTTGCTCGTCCGAACAGAGCATTCGTAGGGATTCACGACGGATCTCGTTATGGCGGTCCAACTGCTGTAGTTGCGGCAGCAGGAGAGCGGCCTGCATTTCCGATTGAGGATAGGCCTCGTTGCCTCGTTGCGTATAGCGTTTGATCCGTTCCGCAATTTCAGGACGATTCGTGAGAATGGCACCTCCCCGTCCCGCAGTCAGAAGTTTGCTGCCACCGAAGCTCAGAACGCTGACGTCGCCCGCGGAGCCGATTCGGTTCCCCCCCCACATCGCCCCTGGGGACTGACACGCATCTTCGAGAATTGGAATTCCGTGGCATGCGGCAACATCCCGAATGCGGACCAGATCCACGATTCCGCCATGCAGGTGCGAGATCAGAATCGCCCGCGTTCGCTCCGACACCGCAGCGGCAACTTGCTGCGGGTCGATCTGCCATGTCTCGGGGTCGAGGTCCACCAAAACCGGTGTCGCCTTCAGGCAGAGGACATTCTGAAAATTCGCCTTAAAGTCGTAACCGGCGAGAATGACTTCATCGTCCGCCTGAACTCCCAGTCCACGCAGCGCCAATTCAACGGCGGCCGTGCCGCTGCTGCAGGGAAGAACGTGCTCCACGTGATGGAACTCGGCCAGTCTGTGGCAGAGTTCCGGCAGATGGGGACCATGGTAACGCCCCCAGTCCCCTGAAGCGAAAAGACGCGTCAGAACCTCGCTGATCGCAGGATCACTTTGCGGCCATTCAGGCGGCCCTGCCGGGCAGGCCGGACTTCCCCCCAGGATTGCGGGTCGTTCTGACTTGCTCGAACTCATCGTGTGGTCACCCGGATGCGACTGGCCCATTACTTGAAGCCGCTTCAGCGGCGATGTCTACTATGTTAAGCTGTGAGAGCGGGTGTCAAACGTCGCCCGCTCGTTACCGGTCCGTGTCGCGTCGAGGATGCCGCCACACAATCAATTTGCGGATTGCGTCCGCGTCAGGAACAGTTTCAATGTATCTTCGCATGGCCCGCCGCCTTCTTCTGGAAACCGACAAACGCCTGTTGTGGAAACTCGCTTACAACTTTGGCTTTCAGGGAATGCTGTCCGTCCAGCGATTCAAACGCCGACTCAAACGAGGCGAGTTCTTCCCTCCGTTTATCTACATTTCCGTCATCAACAGCTGCAACCTGCGGTGTCAGGGATGCTGGGTCGATGTTGCGGCCAAGCAGCAGATCATCGATGTCGAATCGATGAATCGACTGCTGACAGAAGCCAAAGAAGCAGGCAATCGATTCTTCGGAATCGTCGGCGGGGAGCCGTTCATGCATCCCCAGTTGCTGGAAATTCTGGCAGCACACCCTGACTGCTATTTCCAGGTGTTCACCAATGGCCACTTCATCACTCCGGAGGTGGCTGCCGAACTACGAAGGCTGGGTAACGTCACTCCACTGATCAGCGTCGAAGGGACGGAAATCATCAGCGACGAGCGGCGTGGCCGCCCCGGAGTCTTGTCCAAGACGATGCAGGGACTGCAGAACTGCCTGGACAATAAGGTGATCACAGGCGTGTGCACCAGTGTCTGCCAGACCAATATCGACGATCTGGTCAACGAAAAATGGCTCGATCGTCTCATTGAAATGGGAGTCATGTATTCGTGGTTCCACGTCTACCGGCCGATGGGACCAAAGCCGGAACCGGAACTCGCGCTGACGCGTGAGCAACAACTGCGTATCCGCCGGTTCGTCGTCGAAATGCGGGTCCGCAAGCCGATCGGCATCATTGACGCCTACTACGATGGGGAAGGGAAAGCCCTGTGTCCGGCTGCTTCCGGGTTAACGCATCACATTAATCCCTGGGGTGGGATCGAGCCCTGCCCCATCATTCAGTTCGCCAAAGAATCCATTCACGACAAGCGTCACATTCGTGACGTCATTGGCCAGTCTGAGTTTTTACGAGATTTTCGCGAAGTGGCAGCCAGGTCCACTCGCGGCTGTATCGTACTCGAGCAACCCGATGTCCTGCATCAGCTTGTTGTGAGTCATCAGGCGGGCGATCAGACAGCGCGAAAGACGGCTCTCGAGGAACTCCGCAAGATGGAATCCCGTCCGTCTCAGTACGGTCCCGGGCAGGAGATCCCCGAGCGAAGCTGGGCTTATCGGCTAGCCAAACGATACTGGTTCAATGACTTTGGTGCCTACAAAGCCCTCGATGCTGCCGTGGCCCAAAAGCCGGTCTCTGTCTGATACTTTGCGTGGTTCGTTCAACCCGTCACGTCCCATCGTTGCCCCGTCCCGGTTGCGAGTGCATTCGTTGGGCCGGCCTTATTGGCTGAAGTGGCCACCACCCCGGGCTGGCACCAGTGGCCATATTCCTTGAGAGTCAAACCATCATCGATCTGGAGAGCCGGGATGAGCCCCGCGGGTAGCCAACCTCAATCCTACCACGTGGCCTGTTTTTGCCTGGGTGGAACTCCGCACTTCGACGTAACGGTGCAGATCGAGCAGGGCCACGTGGTCGATGTTGTCCCCGGAAAGTCCCACTCGGCAGTGGAATTGGGCCGCGTGGCTCTCGTCGACGGGTTGGTGAATGCACACACTCATCTGGAATTCAGTCTGCTTTCCCAGCCCATCCCCACAAACGGCCGGTTCACCGACTGGATCCGCTCAGTCGTAAAGCACAGACAGGCTCATCCAGACTCCACCGCTGATGCCATTCGTGCGGGAATCCGTGAGAGTTTGTCCGCTGGCACAACACTGATCGGCGAAATTGCCACGACTGGCTGGTCGGCCAGCGACTACGCCGCAGCGGGTTGTCCGACTGTTGTATTTCAGGAAGTTCTCGGCCAGTCCCCGGTACGAGTCTCCCAACAGGTGCAGCTCGCCAGATCGGTCGTCGAAACCGCCGCCGGGAAGCTTTCTCCCGGGATCAGTCCGCATGCCCCGTATAGCACACATCTGGACCTGGTGCGGGAGTCGGTCGCAATTGCCCGCATGCGGGGTTGTCCGGTCGCGATGCACCTGGCGGAAACCAGCAGCGAACTGGAACTCCTTACCTCTCAGAGCGGTGAGTTTCGGGAATTGCTGAGCGATTTCGGCATCTGGAACGAAAACCTGTTTCCCACTCCCCGTCGGGCACTCGACTATCTGCATGTACTGGCGGAAGCACCGCGTGCCTTGATCGTCCATGGCAACTACCTGAACGACGAAGAACTTCGCTTTATCGCAGCGCAGCCGCAAATGACGTTGGTCTATTGTCCTCGCACCCACTTCGCATTTGGGCATGATCCGCATCCGTGGCGGCGTCTGCTGAAGATGGGAGGTCGCGTTGCTATTGGAACCGATAGTCGGGCATCGAACCCTGATCTCAGCCTGTTCGCCGAATTACAGTTCCTGGCGCGGCACCACCCGGAGATTTCCCCTTGGGAACTTCTGCAAGCCGGCTCCATCACGGGCCGAACGGCCCTCGACCCCGAATCAAACGCATCACCGACGGCCGCAAACCTGACGTCGATTGCACTTGGTGAGATTCAGGATGCCAACTTCGGACAGACCCTGTTCCACCTGAAAAGTCACGTGTGCGGTACCATGATTCAGGGAAAATGGGTCTGGCGAAATACGGATGGCAGCAGCATAGCCAGATGACTCCCTCCTGCACGTCTGCACTTTGACAGCGCCTTCCAGCAGTAGACGAAAGGAATCTCGCGGAGACAACTGATCCACTGCTGCTCTGCGGGTGCTCTACTGCGAAAATCAGACAGTGATCGTATCGGCGACGGTGGAATCGCCGGATGACTGATTCAATTTGTCATAGATCTCGTCGGGTAATTCCACGGACTGGAGTTTAGCTCCCGCCGGAATGATGCAGTAAGCGGTCTTCATTTCACCCACTGCCAACAGCAGGTCGCCGCGCCGGAACTCGTACGATGTGGTTAATGACCGCCGAGTGACTCGCACAATGGTTACCGAAATATCCAGCTCATCCTCGTAATAGGCCGGCGATTTGAACGAGCATGTCGCAGAAACCCGCGGCCAGCCAAAGGCCGTTCCGTCAGGAAAATTGCCATGAATCTTGAGCCCCAGCGAACGGAAGAAGGCATGCTCAGCCTGTTCCATGAACCGATAGAAGTTGGCGAAATGCACGATCCCAGCAAGATCGGTTTCGAAGAATTCAACGCGATGTCTGGCAATAAATTTGGGGACCATACCGTCAACTTAGCGAACAGGGGGGGATGAATCAATCGGCATTGCGGCGAGCTGAAATGGCCGCACACTGGGTTAGTGAGCCGCAATCGCACCGACACGTGACAGGCAGGACCTGCCGGGCCGTGCATTTTCTGACGCTGGAAAACAAAGAGCGTCAGTCTTCGCACAGCGATTCATCCCAGCCATGGCTGGGATGCGGCGCTCGCGAGAACTGACACTTTTGTTTGTTTCGGAATCTTGAACGAGAGGCTTACTTCGCTTCGTCTTTCAATTCACCGCAGTCTTCGATCACGACTTTCTTCGAAGTACGGCCCGATCCGGAACCCACGGCTTCGATGGCTTTCACCACGTCCATACCTTCAACAACGCTACCGAAGACGACGTGCTTGCCGTCGAGCCAGGCGGTTTTAGCAGTGCACAGGAAGAACTGCGAACCGTTGGTGTTGGGCCCTGCATTGGCCATGCTCAGAATGCCGGGGCCGGTGTGCTTCAACTGGAAATTTTCATCGGCAAACTTCTGCCCGTAGATCGATTTGCCACCGGTTCCGTTGTGGTTGGTGAAGTCCCCCCCCTGACACATGAAGTCGGGAATTACGCGGTGGAAGGACGAGCCTTTGAATCCAAAGCCCTTTTCGCCCGTGCACAAAGCGCGGAAGTTTTCCGCCGTCTTGGGGACGACGTCAGAGCGAAGTTCCATGACGATACGGCCGGCTTCTTTCCCGCCGATACTGATGTCGAAGTAAACTTTTGGCAATTTTTTATCCTTGTCAGCAGCGAAGAGTGAGGTACCGAGAACTGTCGAAGCAACGGACGCAGCCAAGACTTGTCGTCGCGAGTACATAGCAAAACCTCTCCAAAGTAATCTGATTCCGCCAGCGTCCATCGCCAGCATCCCATCCGATGACTTCATAAGTTAACTCATGGGCTTCGCTTACGCTATTCAACCGAGAAGAGGAACTACGCGACGTTCAACCAGGACCACTGTCTGCTGCGATGCCGTTCTCGATCTGCTGCAGCACCTGCTCTTCGCGTACGGCTGGACATTCATTTTGCAGACGGAATCTCAGGTTCGTTCCGCGAGGGAAGGTACCGTGCGAGCTCTGCCTTCCGGCTCGCAAAACGCGGGTCCTTGGCGAGATTCGTCCATTCGTAGGGATCTGCCGTCTCGTCGTACAATTCTTCATCACCATTCGCGTATCGGATCAGTCGCCACCCTTCATTTCTGATCGTGTGATTGCCAAAGCGGTATGTCGTGAGCGCGGGAGCCTCCCATGGTGCGGCCGGGTTTTCCAGCAAGGTCCGGATAGTACGGCCTTCCACGTGTGCCGGGGTCTTGATGCCGCAGAGGTCAGTCAAAGTGGGATAGACGCTCATCAGATCAACCGTTCGATCGCACACGGCATTGGCCTGGGTCAGTCCCGGAACAACCCAGATCAACGGAGCTCGTGTTGCCTCTTCCCACAGGGCAAACTTGCGCCAATGCTGTTTTTCACCTAGGTGCCAGCCATGGTCGCTCCAGAACACGATGATCGTGTTGTCTCGTTCGGGAGATTTGTCGTAAGCATCAATCAGACGCCCGATCATGGCATCGCAATACGAGATCGCGGCGAGATACCCCTGAACAGCCTCTTTCCAACGGCCCGACTTAAGAATCTGTTGATGGTCCCCCTCAGGTCTGGCCATCTTCAAACCGGCGGGAGGGACATCCCCCAGGTCATCAGGCTGCACGGGCAGAAGCTCAATGGAATCCAGCGGATGCAGATCGTAGTACTTTCGCGGGACGTTCCACGGCATATGCGGCTTATGCAGCCCCACCGTCAAAAGTAGCGGCTTCTCATGAGTCTTCGCCAGTTCCTCGATTCCGTACTGGACGATTTTCCACTCCCGTAGATCTTCGTCATCGCAATCAAGTGGAGCGAAACGAATCCCCCCAACCCCAGTGTCTCCCTGAGGGACTGGATCCGTACCTTCTTTCATGAGGTAATCATCCCATTCACTGCGGCGCGAATACGCCCCGTGATAGATCTTGCCTGCCCCTTTCACGACATAACCCGCATTCCTGAACGTCGTGAGCAGAGTTTTTTCTTCGGGGATGACAGTCCGCCAGTCATGGTTATTGTCGTAGACACCCGTCGTGTAAGGGCGTTGACCGGACATCAGCGCGGCGCGCGACGGATTGCAGACAGGGGCAGCACAATAGTTGTGCGTAAAGCGGACTCCTCGAGCCGCCAGCCGATCGATATGCGGGGTCCTGGTTTGCGGATGGCGTCCCAGATGTCCGACCCAATGATTCAGATCATCGATCGCAATAAACAGCACATTCGGCCGGCGTGGTTCCGCAGCACTTGCTGTCATTGAAATGGCAATCCATGCAGAGATGAACAGCCAGTGGGTGAGCGACCTCGCTCGGAACAGTTTTTTCGACATGCAATGACCTTCCAGTGAGAAATCAGTTCGCTCAGCAGTGGCAGCGGCCTCCGGGTTTGCACCCCATCGCTCAGCGTGCTGGTCTGAGAAGTGAGCGAGCACAGCCATTGCGCGAGAGACAGACGATGGAAGCTCTTCCGAGCCGCTGAGTTGTCATGTGGTGCAACTTCAACGGCTCAGGAAGAGCTCCCCCGCCCCGTGATGCTTCGATCACCCGGGTTCAGCCACAAAATTACAGCGGCTTTGCCAGTTGCTTATTCCATTCCTGCCACAGCGATTCCAGTTCTTTCACTTTTTCCGGGTACTTCTCAGACAGATCATGAGATTCATTCAGATCCGTCGGAAGATGGAAGAGCTTCCTGGTCGAGACACCCGTCGTGGGGTAGTTTTCCACGTTGAGGTCGTACTGCACCAACTTCCATTCGCCGTGGCGAATCGCGTTTTGATCGCCTAATCGCCAATACAGCGTCTCATGGGGAATCCCCTTCTGTGACCCGTCAAGGAATGGCAACAGGTTGGTCCCGTCCAGTTTCCACGAGGGGTCCACCGTCACACCGGCGGCCGCCAGCGCTGTCGGCTGGAAATCGAGCTGGATGACGGGGTGATTGTAGACGCTGCCGGCAGGAAGTTTGCCCTTCCATTGGACGACGAAGGGAACCCGAATACCACCTTCGAGCGTCGTACGCTTACTGCCTCGGAGCGGGGCATTGTTACTGCCGTTGATGGTGGTCCCCTGCATCGTCGGTCCGCCGTTATCACTGATGAAGAAAATCAGTGTTTCTTCTTCGAGCCCCGCATCCTTCAGTTTGCTGAGAACCTTGCCAATGGCATCGTCCATTGACGAGAGCATCGCCGCGTAAGTTTTACGAGTCTCGTTCTTAATCTCGTCAAACTTGTCCAGTTCGCTTTCTTCAGCCTCCATGGGGGTGTGAACAGCGTTGAACGCCAGATAGAGAAGGAACGGTTCCTGTTTGTGTCGTTCGATGAACGATACGGCTTCCCGTCCGAATGCCTGCGTCAAATAGGTCGGTTCGGTGAGCTTTTCTGTTCCGCGCAGAATCTCGGCATTGTCCTTGTCAAAGTAGGTATGTGCCCCACCCAGGAATCCGAAGAACTCGTCAAAGCCCCGCTTGAAGGGGTGGTATTCCGGGCCACCACCAAGATGCCATTTTCCCACCAGTCCGGTGACGTAGCCCGCGTCCGTAAATCGATTGGCAAACGTCGTTTCTTCGAGCGGTAACCCCTTGCCACTGAAGTTGGGGCCGGGTCTGTTGCCGCCTCCTCGGTTGCCACCCGCGCGGTTTCCCCCAGGATTGAATTCATGCCCGAACCGCTGCTGATATCGGCCCGTCAACAGCCCAGCACGAGTCGGACTGCAATAAGGTCCGGATACGTACCCGTTGGTGAATCGCACCCCGCCTGCCGCCAGCGAATCAATCGCAGGCGTCGGAATATCAGCGCCTCCCTGAAATCCGAGATCCGCATAGCCCAGATCGTCGGCGACAATCAAAAGAATGTTCGGCTTCCGGGGAGGAGACGCAGACAGATGTGACATGGAACCCGAGACGGCCCAAACGGCCGCCAGCACGTTGACGGCCCATCGACGAAATCGCATAGACGGCATCCTTTTCGTAACGTTTTATTCGTAAGGTTTATCTGCAAAGGGGGCGGAGCAGCGGGACCCCACACGATTGTGCGGTCGCTTTATTCAAAATGAATTGATTCAGCATCGCCCGACCGGGGCCGATGCCCCTCATTTCCCTGCGGAGGACGATCCCGTCCGATCTGACTCCAGTTCAAAGTTGTACGGCCCGCCCCCGTTTTCGATCGTGATCTTCAGCTCTGATTTCTTGTTGTATTTCACCGGTACAAGTTCCGGCTTGATGTGGTCACCTGAGCGAGGATCAACTTCCAGACCAGAAACATCCTCGTCGGGGAAAATCTCCCTGGTGCTGATTCGGACAGTCGCATCACCGACCCCCGCCCCTTTTAATGATCTGCTGTACTCGGCGATGTAGTTTCCGTTTCGATCAGTCCTGGCGAAGCTGCTGCCGTTCGTCGTTTCAATCGTGACTTGGGCATTAGGAAGTGGATCCCCATCCAGTGTGACTGTTCCGCGAACGTCAACAAAGCCATCTCGCATCTTCTTGCCGCTGCAACCACTGAAAAGAGGCAATGTACAGAGGAGCGCGAGAACCGTAGCAACGCGTCGAACGTTCGGTCTGTTTCTTAATATCAAATCCATCATCGTCCTCTGAATGGCTGGAGGATGTTCAAGACCTGTCTGCCTGAAGTGACGCATGAAACTGAGTCATCCCGTCCCACGAGTCCCGGCCAACAGGCTTCGTCACCAATTGACAGCGATCCGCTGCACAAGCAAAAAGAAATTCGTGCACGTCCGCACTGCAACGAATGCGGACGTGCTACTTCAGTCAAGTTAAAACTCGGAAACAGGATGGCCATCGGCGATGGACCACAACCGCTGGTACAGACCGTAAGCAGCCCCACCGTTAACCGAATCAAACGGATCGTTGGGGTTCGGTGTGTTGCGCTTTGCCCAGGTCCGGCCAGTGTGATTGATGTTTTCGCTGATGAACCGGACGCTGCCATCAGCCATCCCGAAGAAGGCCCCACCGACGTGCATACTGGACGCTGCGCGACGGATGGTGGTGTTAACCGCCGAATTCGGCGGATTCATTGCTGCGACACCTTCATTGATACTCCGGTTCGATGCTGCAGCCGATCCGTAGAATCGCTTGCGACCGACTCGGCCCGCCGCCCCTTCGTCACTGATCGTCGACAACCATGACGACTCCGACGTCAGAATCGTGTTCGACGTGCCGTCCGTAATTTCGCTCAGCTTCTTGCAGACGGGCGTCGTCGCCGTTGCTGAGGGAAGTCGGCTGCGCATGAACAGCCCATTCGCGAACTGTGTACTGGTTTCGTTGTAGTGGCTGTTATCGAACGAGCCTCCATTTCCGCAATAACTCGTGACGGCCTGCATGTGAACTCCATCCGCCGCGGGCGTTGCCGCAACTTTCGGTGCAACGTCCGAAGGGCAAATGATGAACGGGAGTGGTACCTGAACCGCGATCGTATTGTTGATTTCTCCCGGTGTAACGGGATTCTCCAGGCAGCACCTCGAACCGAAATCAATCGTGTTATAAAGCGGTGCCTGATCCATCTGCGGCAGCAGGTGAGATCCCCAAAGCCAGCCAGTTCCACCGTTGTCTTTCGTGTTACTCGACCAGTAGTGACCGGGCGGAAATCGATCATGGATGTCGAGGTAATTATGAATCGCCAGGCCGATCTGCTTGAGATTATTGCGGCATTGTGTCCGACGGGCTGCTTCTCGCGCCTGCTGAACGGCCGGCAGCAGCAGGGCAATCAGAACAGCGATAATCGCAATTACAACCAACAGTTCGATCAAAGTGAATCCACGTCCCCGCACTTCCGCTCGAAGTGGCTGTCGAAGCACACCCGGTTGTGCTGACTTCGCGGTCATCGTTTCTCGCCACATTTTTTACTTTCTCCTAAGCATTTCAAAATTCAAGATGAGATAGACATATGAATAATGGTTAATAATTTGATTCGATTTCTTACCGACAACAGCGATGATCGCACCCAGGGAATAACGCCTTCTGTCAGACTTCTCGCGCTCCGTCCCAACGTGACGATGGCTGTCACGTCGCCTCTATCCACCAGGGAGAAGAGTGAGTTAACGAACTCAACTCCAGGTACTCGACAGGTGAGCCCACCAAGTTTTCGCGCGAACTGAAGATGAAGAAGCGATGGATATCCTGAATTGGAACTGGCCCGGCCGGAGGATCACATTCTGCGTCGTACTTTTGCAGGTGATTCCCGGCAGATTGAAGGGAAAGAAGTTCTGTGCGGCTGACGTCACTCAACCAGACCCCGTTCATCCCTCATTCAACCTCTTATGGCCCACCTGTTGCCCGCCCTCCTGAGGAGGTACGGGCGATACGGGTGAGACCATGATTGGCGTTCCACGACGAGCGAGCACCTCACCGTGTCTCTACGATTCATTCAGTGGTAATTCAGTGCTTTTGACTGGCGGCTTGCCGCCTGCATACAGATCTCCTTGAGCACCATGCGGGGACTTAGGCTGTTGCCCGTCGTCCTCGCAGTCTTACGGCATGGCGGACTTCTCGTCTCGTCCATTATAAACACTGCAGTGCAGATATTTTTTACAGAACCAATCCCTTCAGGTCTTTTTGGGAAGGACCTGTCGATTCCGAGTCACACGATCGATCTGGACGACACGTCCATCCCGGATGGTTACGGTTACTTCCCCGAACTGAAGCCCCTTCAGGGCTCGGACAATCTCGTGCAATACGACGTCCTGGCGGTTGGAATCAGGTTCCACGTCAGCTTCCTTACTCTGATGGGACTGGAGATGCATCGAGCCGCTTTCAATAATTGACCCGTTCGCTACTGCTACCATTTCCCGGGGACTCAATTCCCTCACGCGAAAATTTCCCGCACCACGTTCCCTTTGACATCCGTTAATCGGAAGTCACGTCCCGCGTATTCATAGGTCAGCGACTCGTGATCCAGTCCCATCAGGGCGAGCAGCGTGGCGTGCAGGTCCGTGGTGTGCATCCGACCTTCCACAGCCAGTCGTCCGTATTCGTCGGTGGCTCCATAAGAGAAGCCTCGCTTGACCCCGGCTCCAGCCAGCCACATCGGGTAGCCCGTGATGTTGTGATCCCGGCCATCCTGCCCCTGCGCCGTCGGCAGGCGTCCAAACTCGCTGCCAAACAGCACCAGCGTGTCTTCGAGCATCCCGCGTTGCTCGAGGTCGGCGAGTAGCGCGGCAGTCGGCTGGTCCGTTTCCGAGCAGTTTTTGATCAGCCCTTTATGCAGATTGTTGTGGTGGTCCCACCCCGGCTGGCAGATCTCAACGAACCGAACCCCCGCTTCGCTGAGACGCCGAGCCATCAGGCACTGTCGGGCGAAGGCACCTTGCGGACCTGGCTTCACCCCGTAGGCGTCCAGCACGTGTTGTGGTTCACTCGAAATATCCAGTAGTTCAGGCACTTTCCCCTGCATTTTGAACGCGAGCTCATACGACTGGATCACTCCTTCCAGTTGATCAGGTGCACCGGGATTCCCACCAAAATCGCGATTCATCGACTGAATCAAGTCGATCTGACGACGCTGTAGTGACGTCGAAGTCTCGGCCTTGATGTTGGGCAAGTAACCGCTGTCGTTGATCTTGGTTCCCTGATAGTGAGCAGGCAGGAAGGCACTTCCATAATTCACGGCACCACCAAAGTTCGGTGGCGGATTGATCGTGATGTACCCGGGAAGGTCCTGATTCTCTGTTCCCAGGCCGTACATCAGCCAGGCCCCCATCGAAGGCCGGGTCAACTGCGCTTGAGCCGCTCCCGTATGCAGTTGAATTACGGCCTGTGGATGAGCCGGGGTGTCCGTATGCAGTCCCCGCAGGAAGCACAACTTGTCGACATGGCGTGCCAAATTCGGATACAGCTCGGAGACCCAGGTTCCCGTTTCGCCATGCTGCGAAAACTTGAACTTGGAACCAGTCAGCGTCCCGCCCCCTGGCCCGACTTTCCCATCATCGGCCTGAAGCTGAGGTTTGTAATCAAGAGTGTCGACCTGTGACATCGCCCCTTCCATAAAGAGGAAGATGATTCGCTTGGCCTTAACAGGAAATTGCGGTGGCTTTGGTGCGAGAGGGCGTTCAGGAGTCGCCTGCTGAGACGCAACTGCCTGACGAGGAGCGGTCTCGCGGAGCAGACTCGCAAGGGCCAGATAACCGAAGCCGGCATTCGCCGCTTTCAGTGCCTGACGACGTGTGATCGAGTAGGGATTGATGATCGATGATTGTTCTGAGCTCATATTCGTAAACCTTGTCTCGTGGATTGAATTGAAAATGTTCGATGCAGAACCTGCCGTGTCGGCGTAATCAGTTACTTCAGATACTGGAACTCCGCTGCTCCCAGGACTGCCTGACAGAAGCTCCACCAGGCCGCTGTCCTGGCATCACTGGCTTCAATCACCGTTTCTTTGACGGGTGCATCGACAGGATCGATGTCGTCGGGATTCGCAGGAATCACCGGAAGTACCGCTGCCGCCGTCGCGTCACTTGCCGCCTGCGGTCGGGAATTCCCTTGAGGCCCCTTGGTCAACGTCGCTGGGGTAGCAGGATTTGCGGCATCGGCAACCAGGTTGCCGTCCGCCGCAGCGTAGGCCGGCTGGGTGGCAGATTCGATCTCTGCAACAAACCCGGTGGCTCGTTCGATCTCTGTCGGATTCGCCTGGCGGCCGAGCGCGAGTCTGTAGACCAGGTTGACCCGCTCGACATCGCTGAGGTTCGGCTGCTGGACAACTCGTTCCGCAAGCGCGAGTGCCTGTTTACGTACGAACGGATCGTTCAACAGGTAGAGCGCCTGGGTCGGAACCGTCGTTGTATGGCGACTGCCGGTCACCATTCCCTGTTCTGCGAAGTCGAAGACTTCCAGAGAGCGAGGAGTGACACCACGCACCAGCGGCAGATAGATGCTGCGTGAGACGCTGGCCAGTGCCTGTTCGCTCAGGTTGCGAGCTTCCGGACCATTGTTCCTCATTTCGATCACTTTGAAGTCTTTTGCTGGCGACCCTTCAGGACGGACGGGATTGAGCTGCCCCGATGCGGCCAGCATGGCATCGCGAATCTCTTCCGCGTCCAGGCGGCGAGGACTGTGTCTCCACAGGAACCGATTACCGGGATCAATCGCCAGATTGGAGCTGACGGAATCGGCACCGAGCCGGTACGTATGACTCAGGACGATCGATCGAATCAACTTCTTGACCGACCAGCCTTCGTCAACGAACTGCTTCGCCAGGTAATCCAGAAGTTCCGGATGCGAGGGCTTGTCGCCAGTCGTTCCAAAGTTATCCACTGTCGAGACAATCCCGCGCTGGAACAGGTGCTGCCAGATCCGGTTAACGATGACTCGCTGAGTCAGCGGGTTCTGCTCACTCGTCAGCCACTCGGCCAGTTCCAGACGTCCACTCTGTTTCGGATTCACCTTTGGCTGTTCAGGCCATTCGAGCAAACTCAGGAAGCCACGTGGAACCGTCGGGCCTTGCAGTTCGGCTTCGCCACGGATGCGGACTTCGGTGTCACTGATCTTCTTTCCATCCCGGACTCCGTATGCCACTTTTCCAATTACGGCAGGATCGGTCAGTGCGAGAAGTTCCTGCTGAGCCTTGTTCATGCGTGCCCGGAACGCCTGCTGTTTGGGCTTGCCATTAGGACCGACTGCGAGACCTTCTGGTGTGCCCCGAATCGCTTCAAACTCGGCACGTGCCTTTTCAAACGCCTGCGTCGCCGCTTCGATATTCTCTGCAAGTTGCGGATCGGTTTTGGCATCGGCCCCCACCTGCAGCAGCAACGTGTTGTCGTAGTAATCGAGACCGCCGCCCCCCATCTTGCTTCTGACACCGGCGCACAAGTCACTGCTCTGGAAGATCCCTGCCAGCGCGTAATAGTCGACCGCTGGAATGGGGTCGAACTTGTGATCGTGGCAACGGGCGCAACTTGCGGTCAACGCCAGAACAGAACGGGTAACCGTGTCGATCTGCTCATCGACGTTGTCCATGATGAACCGGATTTTGAACCGCTGGTTGACGTCTTTCACGCCAATCGCCAGAAAGCCCGTCGCAATCAGTTGCTCTGCTTTTTCGGTCGGAGAGTTGGCGGGAAGCAGGTCCCCGGCAATCTGTTCACGAATGAACTGATCGTAGGGCTTATCGTTCGTAAATGAGTCGATGACGTAATCACGGTAACGCCAGGCGTGGGGCAGAGGGATATTCCGTGCCGAGCCAGTGGATTCGCCGTAACGGGCGAGATCCAGCCAGTGACGCCCCCATCGTTCCCCATAAGCCGAAGACTTCAGCAATCGATCGACGACCTTCTCAAAAGCCTTGTCAGAATCATCACTCAGAAAGCGGTCAATCTCATCAACGGTGGGGGGAAGTCCGGTCAGGTCGAAGGTAACGCGACGAATCAGTGCAATCTTGTCGGCATCCGGGGCTGGCTGCAGTCCCGCTTCGGCCCATTTGCTGAAAATGAATTGGTCGATGGGATTGGCCGCAAACGCTTCGCTTGTGACCGTGGGTGGCACCACGGCCTTGAGTGGCTGCCATGCCCAGTGATTCCGTTTGAGTTCATCGTACTCGGGTTTGGGGCCGGTCAAATCATCCGGAATCTCTACAGCCGGCCAGGTCGCACCGTCGAGAATCCACTTTTCCAGATCCGCAATCTGATCATCCGTCAGTTTCTTTTGGGGGGGCATCTGCAGCCCCTGATGTCGCACGACTTTGATCAAAAGACTTTCCTGGGGCTTGCCCGGTACGAGTCCAGGACCGCGCCCACCTCCTTCAATCAACCCATTTCGATCGTCAACTCGCAATCCACCTTTTCCACCGTTTTCTGCGGAATGGCAGTTGATGCAGTTCTCCAGCAGGAGCGGACGAATTTTCTTCTCAAAAAACTCAACCTTGGCCGGATCGTCCGAAGGCCGGTTGTCGGCTGCATGAAGTGGAAGAAGCTGTACAAAGCCGGAAAAACTCAGAGCCAATAGTCCAATTCGGATCCGCAGACCGCGACAGTTTGCGCCGAGATGCGTGAAAGGAGCAGAGCGATTCATGTTGTCCCGCAATAGAAAGAAGTAGGGTTCGTCGTATGAAACCGGGATCACCACCCAGATTGCGCGCCAAAAGAAGAGGGCGCACGCCTGAGTTCGGGCGAGTACGAAGTCGCCTCGGACTCAGCAACAACACTCACTGCAGACGGATGCGGCATACCGGTGAACGGGATGAGTCATCCAGGAATGGGCGAGTGGCAACGACGGACAATCTTCCGCAGAACAACGAACGTCTTGACGACCGGCTCCGGCGAAGGAGCCTCGGGCAGACGTACCCAGGTAGGAAACAAACCTTACCCGGGTAGCCGTTTTTCGAAATTGGAATGGCGCAACAGGCCAGTCGCGTTCAGGGCGAGAACAACGCATCGAGACCTCCCTGGTCTCTACTCCATACCTCCGGACTTTGCCGGTCAGCAAGATTTTTTCAATACGAGGTGGGCCTGAGGCCTCATCCAATATATCACCAAACTGCTCGTGTATGTAAAGTATCGACCAGACGGTCAGCTTTGTCAACAAGAACTGAAAAAAAACTGCAATCAGAAGCGGCGAACAGACATTGGCTCAACCGGAATATGCGTTGGCTGCCGGTGGATGAGTTCAGAAATTAGTTTGCCAGTCGCAGTCGCCATCGACACCCCAATCATGTTATGTCCTGCGGCAATGTAGACATTCTCTGCGCGGGGGCTGCGGTCGATGATGGGCAGGCTGTCTGGCGTCATCGGGCGCCATCCGAACCACTCTTCGATCACGGGATCGCCCGTTGGTTCATGTAGATAGTGGCTCGCCCCGCTCCTCAGCATGGCAATCCGCCGCGGGTTCAGAGACGAATCGTATCCCGCGAACTCCATGATTGATCCCAGACGATAGCCAGAGGGCCATGGGGTCACGGCGACGCGATGCTCTTCGAAGATCAGAGGCATGCGGGGACACTTTTCTGGCCGGGCCATCGTCAACGAGTAGCCTTTTCCGGGCTGGATTGGAACCTTGCATCCCAGATGCTGGTTCAGCAGCGGGGTCCAGGCACCGGTAGCAACAACAAAGGCGTCCGCTTCGATTTCGCCCTGGGATGTTTTGGCTGCAGTAATTGCGGGATGACCGTTGCTTGCTAACTGACGGCCGGTCGTGAAGCCCAGGAATTCATGATGTTCTCGAACATCAACACCACGAGATTCCAGCAGCTTCTTCCACGACGACATCAGCTTGTCAGGGCGCAAATGAGCGTCTCCGGGGAAATGCCACCCCCCCGCAAGTCCCGGTTTCAGAGCCGGTTCCAGTTCTGTCACCGCATCGCCATCGTAGCGGTCGGCACCGTGATTGAAGTGAGTTCTGAGGATCTGATTCGTCTCGGCAAAGTGCTCCATCCCCGCTTGATGCAGAAATGGGTAGAGGATGCCGGACATCTGCCATTCCGCATCAATGGGCTCGTTGGCGAAGAGTTCCTCGTAAAGAGCCTTGGACGAATTGAGCATCAACTGCAGGGTGACGCCCGATGCGAGCATGTCCTTCATATTGCAGTGACGGGCAAACTCGAGCAGAAACCGCCACAGCGACAGATCCAGCCGAGGCTTGATGGAAAACGGCGAGTTCGGACTGATCATCGCTTTAAGCGTCTTCTTCATCACGCCGGGACCGGGCAGTGGAAGAATGTGGCTCGGGCAGACGTATCCGCAATTGCCATGCGCCGCTCCGCTGCCGATGGTCTTCTTTTCGACAATCGTGACCCGAGAACCGGATTGACTGAGATAGTGAGCGCAGGCCGCTCCGATGACACCACCGCCGATGACGACCACGCGTTGACTCAACTCTCAAACTCCTCAGCGAACTCGATTCATTTCAGAAAAGGTGACAAATAAGTTCCTGTTCATTTACCACATTTCTTCAGGAACTGCACCGCTCGGGGGTGATTCCCATTTGAAATGGGTCCGCCGGGTCAAGAATCAGATTTGCCTCCGCCGTGATGTAGGCGGTTCCGGCAATTCGGGGAATGATGTGGCCGTTCTCGTAGCGGAATGTCCCCTCAAAGACACTCCCGAGAATACTCTCCTGTCGCCAGACTTCTCCCGGCATTAGCTTTCGATCCGCTGCCAGACAGGCCAGTTTCGCTGACGTCCCCGTCCCGCACGGTGAGCGGTCATAGGCCGCTCCGGGACACAGCACAAAGTTACGGCCGTGGTTCTGCGGGTCGACGGGCGGGCCGATGAATTCAATGTGGTCGATTTCTCCCCCTTCTGCGCCCGTTATTCCATTCTCGCGAAGAGCCCGCCGAATACGCTGCGCGATTTGGGTAAGAAGGTCGACTTCTGACAAGCGGAATGGGACGGATACCCCCGGCAATCGGGACGTTAGCCCTGGCAGCGATGCGAAATCGACCAGAAAAAACCAGTTTCCTCCCCAGGCGACGTCGCCGGTCACGGGGCCGATTTCCTCAACGTCAATTGTGATCCCTTGCGCGAAGCGGTAGCTGGGGACATTGTCAAAGACGACACGGTTGGCTCCGTCGTAGTCGAAAAGTACCGTCCCGACAGGAGTTTCCAACCGGTGCGTTCCCGCCTGGATCCGGCCAAGATGGCCGAGTGTGACCGCAAGTCCGATGGTGGCGTGCCCACACATCCAAAGTGGGCCGACGTTGTTGAAATAGATGACGCCTGCCACCGCCAGCGGGTCGACCGGCTCACACAAGAGTGCTCCCACCAGCACGTCAGACCCGCGCGGCTCATTGATCACGGAAGAACGAAAATCATCAAAGTGATCCCGGAAGCGGTTTCTTCGCTCAGCAAGCGAGTCACTTCCGAGATCAGGCCCCCCCGCGATCACGACACGCGTTGGCTCTCCGCCGGTGTGTGAGTCGATGACGTGAACGAGGTGTTTCTTGAAAAGGTCACGCATGGATCACGTGGAGAAAGACCAGAACGGGACGAGCGCAAACGGAACGAAAGAGCGTTCGGCTACACGTCGCTCAGCTCGTCATCTTCCGCTTCAACTTCTTCGAACTCACTTTCGACGCGTTCACGATGCGTTGCTTCATGCTCCGCAATTAAAGCTCTCGCTTCCGCTTCGTACTCGGCAGGAACATACACATGGCAGGGAACTGCTGAGATCCCTGGAAACGGGCCATTAGCGTCTTCCACCGATCCGGCGATCCCTGCATCCGCGAGCATGGCTTTCACAAGTGCGGCATCGAATGCCTGGGGTGTTGAGTAAACTGAGACGAGGGACTCTGAAGAATCGGTAGACATAGTTCAAACTCCGTATAGGCAACAGGACGCGTGATGTCTCTCTGCCGTCGCAGATCGTAATCGAGACAGGTCAACGATGCGGACGGATACTCAACCATCCAGATTGTGGCACCGCACAGACACTGAAATCAAGCCGGACAACTCTTGTGTCATCCGTAGGTTAGAAACGTGTAAAAGGCGTGGGTGGATCAACATCCTCTCTTTTTCATCTGAGGACACCGGTTCACTGCGTGCCCTCAGTGCCGGTCGACTCGCAGTCATCCCCACGTAAGAGAAAACCGCAGGACAATTGAACCAACCAGGAGTTTGCATGATCGCCCAACGCACCCTCAGCGAAAAAGAGGGTGCGAGCGTGACGAGTCCCCCACCGTTTGCACTCTAGGTCGCGCCAGCCGATGTGGCGACTTCGTGAGCATCGGAAATAAACTGATGACCTCCCGGCCGAACGGTGAGGACCGGACAAGGGGCAACCCGAACCAGTTTTTCTGCGACTGACCCCATGAGTAAATGAGAAAGTCCAGAGAGCCCGTGAGTACCTGCGACGATGAGGTCGATATCATGAGCTTTCGCATAGTTCACGATTTCGTCTACGGCGTAACCTGTCGTTACGCTCGTCACGACACGGCTTTCTTCTGGCCAGCTCGCGACCTCATCTGCAATCCGCTGTTCGGCGTGCCGGATCAGATCGGTGACGCCCGTTTCCGGCATCGTCCAGGATGTGGTCGCATCGGGGAATGGAAGGACGGGCGGGACCACCACGTGCAGAAGGTGTAATTCCGATCCCATCCGTTCAGCGAGCGCTAGCGCGTAGTGCTGGGCCTCAATTGCCGGTGCGCTGAAATCCGTCGGAAACAGGATCTTGTGAATTGAAACTTGCATGGTGCCTCCTCCTCAAATGAACCGATCATCGGATCTCGTCAAACGACTAACTTCAATGAAGCAAGACTCGGTCAGCAGACAGTAGAGCACGATCGATGCCGAACAATCAATTAAATAGTTCGATTCGGGAAGAAAGCCTTGTTCGCTGAAATCCGTGCGTCAGCAACGCGTCTCGCGAACACTCAAGACTCGACGCTGAACAGCACTGCAGAAGTCCTTGCGGGCTTGTGATTAATGTCGCGACACGAAAAGTCGTTTCGATCGGAGAGGGTCCGGTAGACGGAAATCCGCCGATTCCGGAAATCCCGTTCGACGAGTGGTCAAAAGGGATGCAGCTGACCGACCTCAGACCAGCTCCCTATCTGATAGCCTGCACGAGGCCCCTCAAAATTTTCTGGGTCCTGCCGTGAGAGAAATCAGAAAGTAACCCCGTTCCGATTCCAGACTGCGATCAGAAATTACAACAACGAGGTCGTCGCAGCGACGATGACTTCCGGAATGGCTGTCAGGGTCAAGGCCAGCATGACCAGCCCCAGTGTTCCCCGAATCAGGTAAAGTGAACGACTCAGGGGTAACTGCGAATTGCGGCTGCAAATGGCCAGCGTCAAATCGACCAGCAGCATGGTCGCGGCAAGTGGAATGCCAATCCGGATACCCAGCACCACGGATTGTTGAATGAGTTCGATGATCGTTTCGACAGGCTGCTCCGTCCAGAAGGGGGCACCCGGCGGGAGACTTGCGAACGAATCAATCAAAGACTTCAGCGCGAGTGCCTGCCCGTTGAGTGGCTCGAGCAGGACGAATGCCACGATTCCCATCAGCATGCTGATCTGGCCACAGGCGGAATCGTCGCCAGAAATTTCTGGATTGAACGTGCGTGCGAGCCCAAGTCCGCTGTAGCGGTCCAGCCATTCCCCACCGAGCTTCAGTCCCAGAAAAATGATCAGGATTCCCGTGCCGAGCAATGTCCCCACTGCAATTTCACTGAACAGGATCACCCCCCAATCGGTGCCACCAGTTTTCGCCTCGGACGAGTCAGCAGTTCCCACGGGGCTCTGTCTGGAAGACAGATCGAAAAGTCGCGTATCCCGCATGGCGCCGTCTTGATTTTGAACGATCAGCGAGGAAAGCAAAGCTCTGCCGACCTCTGGGGCACCGTGTCTCGACCACGCAAGGGGCGCGATGACGCACGTCAGAATCATGACCAGACCGAGGCGGACGGGAAGTGGGAACTTCACTGACATCAACCAGGGCGAAATCACAAAGACCCCGGACAGACGGACCAGAACCAGCAGGCTGACGAGTCCGTTCTCGAGACCACCTGTCACCAGGTACTCGAAAACCAGTCGCCCCCAGGGGTCGTCGGTCAGTTGAGTAAGAATGGAGTTCATAAGTGCTGAGGGATGGAACGAATGAGATCCGTCGCGTACTCAGCAAGCCGGCTGAGACCCCACGGGAGCAGGTAAAGAATCGCCAGAGAGATCACTGTCACTTTGGGGACAAACGTCAGCGAGTGATCATGGAGCTGCGTCATCGACTGCATCATGCCGATCACCAGCGCAATCCCCAGGGCCGCCAGTAATACCGGCCCCCCCAGCAACAGCACTTCAAGCAGCATTGACTGACACAGGCTGACTGCCGATTCGGTCTCCATGGATTACGCTGCCCCCACGCTTTCGAGCAGCATCCCTACGGTCAGGAACCATCCGTCAATCATCACGAACAACAACAGTTTGAAGGGTAACGACACCATCGAAGGAGGCATCATGGTGAGTCCCAGGCTTGTCAGCACCATTGCGACCACCAGATCGATGACGAGAAACGGCAAGAACAACTGAAACCCAATCAGAAATCCCACCTTTAATTCACTCAAGAGATACGCGGGTGCCAGCACCGAAAAGGGAACGTCATCGTAGCTTTGGGGTTCTTCCCATGACTGACCGTCATCCGTAGCGGACCGCTGGTAATCCAGTAGCATCCAGACCGAGTCCCCATTGTTCGCCCTTTCGATCTGCTGGCTCATGAAGGCCCGCACAGGAGCGATTGTGCGTGTCAGCGCCGTCGTTTCATCGATCGAAGTCTCGCCATTCGCCGGGTTGGTATACGGTCGAATCCCTTCCTCGTAACACTTCTGCCAGACCGGGGACATCACGAGAAATGTTAGGAACAGGCAGATCGCAGCGAGAACCTGGTTGGGGGGCCCCTGCTGTGTCCCCAATGCTTGCCGCAAGAGTCCGAGCGACACGGTAAATCGGACGTAGCAGGTTGTCATCATGAGGATCGAAGGGGCAAGACTGAAGACCGTCATCAGCGCGAGCATCTTAAGCGACAGCCCCATCTGCTGAGGGGAGACCCACTGCTGCGGGTCGAGTTGAAAGGGAGTCACATTCTCGCTTTTCACGACCTCCACGGGACGGTCGACATCTTTGACCGCCAGCCGTGCGGGTGCTTGCGCTTGAGCGCGTCTGTTCGGTCCCGAGGGGCGAGGTGACTGCGCTTCCGCGCGAGAACACACGAATAACCCCAGCGCCGCGACCAGCAGCATTGCCCGTTTCGCGATGGTGCTCGGACGGGCAGAAAATCCCTTCAAAGAAGCCTTCGCTGAGTCGAAAGAAGTGTCTTCGGACGGTTTTCCCAGGCAGCTTTCTGTTAATTTCCGGACCTCATCCGGGTCGTTGATTTCGGAAAGGGTACGAGCGCCCTCCGGTCCCACTCCGAGCAGCAGAATGCGTGATCCGCAGCGCACCATGTGTACGGCGACGCGAGGTTCCAGCATTCGGCGACCCAACACCTCAAATGCCTCAACGGGCAGCGACTGTGTCGTGCGCAGCCCGTAACGCTTCAGCCCTCGCCCGATGACAACAATCGCACCAACCACCAGCGTCAGTGAAACCAGGGTACTCCACAGGTGGTTCGCTGACGGGGCGGTTTTGCCTCGCAGCGTTTCTGCCGGTTCGTTGGCCACTCGCCGCGGTGGCAAGGGAACACTCCGTTTCCCGCTCGCTTGGGATGCGGGAGCTGACTCGTCCCCCAAAGCCGCTGACACCAGGACCAGACAGGACAGAGCGCAGACCAGCCAGGAACGTGGCATCCCCTCCCGTCGCCGCAACAGCGGTTTCCGAAGCGTTTCAGAATCCCACATCATCCGCCCCTGTCATTGAAGGGGTCGAAGTTGTCAGAAGCAGGAACAGCAGCGACAGACCGAACGGGTCACGATGCCGCACGACAAATCCTGAATTCCACTTCCCCGACTCAAAGTCGCATTCTGGTTCCGGCAAAATCCGCCGAAACTGATCGCGTGGAATAACCGGGATTGGAAAATCGGACAAGATCAGGATTCAGCAAACGTCATCCCTCCAGTCCGACGTAACTCGGACAAAACACAGTTGATCAGGTTCTTTGAATCCCCCCTTTCTCCGTTGTACCCCAAATTTCTCCTGGCCCTTAAGCGAAGTCATGCGGTTCGCAAAAATGACGCAGCAACCCGCAATCTCGACAGGGTGTCCCCCTTGCCTCAAGCAGGTCCCTGACGGATTCTTATTCGAGTGCGAGCAGCAATTCGCTTCGACTGAGATTCTCGGTATAAGAAAGTGACATGACGTGGCGCGTTGGCTGAGCCGAGGATGGGAAGCGTTGTCGGAAACCTCATTCCAGTGATGAAGTCTTATGGCGGACCAGCAGTTTTTCAAACGCTACCGGATGGAAATCAACTTCGAGCAGACTCCGCTTCCTCCTGCGAAGTTACCGGTCGGGTATCACTGGCGAGAATGGCGACAAACGGATGTCGAGCGACACGCTCTCACCAAGTTTCGCAGCTTTCGCGATGAAGTGGATTCTGAGGTCTTTGCCTGTCTGGGTGAATATTATGGCTGCCTCAGACTGATGTCGGACATTGCCAGCCAGGAAACATTCCTTTCGCGGGCCACCTGGCTCGTAGAGTGGTCAGACGGCGACCATCTTCCCCAGGACTGTGGAACAATTCAGGGGATCGGACTGACCGACCACTCCGGATCCATCCAGAACATTGGTGTGGTCCCCGAACATCGGGGCTTTGGCCTCGGACGTGCCCTCGTCCTGAAATCTCTCAGTGGCTTTGCCGAAGCGGGTATGAAACGCGTCGTACTGGAAGTGACGGCCAATAACGTCGTTGCCGTAGGACTTTACCAAAGCCTTGGATTTCGGGTTCTTCGCACCATGTACCGCGTGGTTCCGATTGAAGCGTCGATTCACTGATCGAAAACTCAACGGCTTCGGTAAAACGAAACACCGCAGTGACACGCATCGGCAAAGTTTGTTATGATGCCACAACCTGTTGGTGTGCACTGGCTCATTAACACGGGGTCCGTCACGGTCATCCTGAGCCGTTGATGATGCTTACAGAGCCGGATGTGCAAACGGAAACGGCAGACCGACAGGGCGCCAATGGTCTGCGACGTAGAACTGCGATGAACAACTCACCGTCCGTCAGCCATCTCGCTGTCTGGCGGGGAGTCCATTTGTGAGAGATTCTCGGCATGATACCCAGTCACGTTACTCCCCTGGATCGAGGTCGACGGTCACTTCTTCAGGCTGGCTCGATCGGATTACTCGGCCTTGGAATGAACCACGTTTCGGCACTGCGTGGTGGCGAGATCGTGTCCCGAGACCTCACCACGATGCCGCTACCGGGTGGAAAGGCCAAGTCTGTCATTTTCGTATTTCTGTCGGGAGGGTTGTCACAGCACGACAGCTTTGATCCCAAGCCAGCCGCCCCCGCCGACATTCGCGGTGAATTCTCGCCCATTCACTGCCGTACACCGGGCATTCAGATTTGCGAACATTTGCCGATGCTCGCCGGATGCAGTCATCTCTGGAGTCAAATCCGATCGCTAACCACGCCCCATAACGAACACTCGCAAGGGCACACGTCCATCCTCACGGGACGAACACCCATGCCACTGGGGTACGATCCATCGAAGCCCCAGTCATCCGACTGGCCTTCGATCGCTTCCGTGGTCGGAGCGGCCACGCAGAGCCGAAACAACAATCTACCGCCCGCAGTGGTCTTACCCGAACGGCTGATTCATAACTCAGGACGTGCCCTGCCCGGCCAGTATGGCGGACAGATGGGAAGCCGCCGTGATCCCTGGTTCATAGAAGCCTCACCCTACAACCCGAAGTCGTATGGAGCCTATCCCGAATACGAATTCCATTTTGTCAGGGGGCGTGAATCGAATCCGAAGCTCACTTTTCAGTCACCGAACCTGAACCTGCCGGAAGGTCTCAACCGGGGCCGTTTGTCTGACCGGAACCACCTGCTGGGAATCCTCGATCGCCAGCGCAGCGACCTCGAACGGGCAGCGGCAACTGAATCATTCGACCGGCATCGTGAAGCGGCCATTTCGCTGCTCACCGATGCCAGCGTGCAGCGTGCGTTCGACGTGCATCGCGCCGACCCTCAGGTGCTCGATCGTTATGGACGCAACTCGTTTGGATGGTCGCTGCTGATGGCTCGGCAACTGGTTCAGTCGGGCGTTAATCTCGTTCAGGTCAATCTCGGTAACAATGAGTCGTGGGACACCCATGACAACAACTTTGTGCTGTTGAAGGATTGCCTTCTTCCGCCTACTGATAAAGCGGTTTCAGCGCTGCTCGAGGACCTGCACTCGTTAGGGATGCTTGATGAGACACTGGTTGTGATGCTCGGGGAAATGGGCCGCACTCCCAAAGTTCAATCGCAAAATCGCAGTCCGGGTGCGAAAGCAGGTCGAGACCACTGGGGAGCGGTCCAGACCGTCTTCGTTGCGGGCGGAGGTATCACAGGGGGTCAGATCGTCGGAGCATCCGACAAGAACGGAGCCTACCCCGTCAGTGAACCCCGGACGCCTGAGAATCTGGCCGCGACGATTTACCATGCACTGGGAATCCCCGACACAGCCGTCTGGAAAGACGACCTGGATCGGCCGCATAACATTTACTACGGCGATCCAATTCGATTTTCCGCCTGATCCGACTTCGGCCGTGGCTCCTTCTCAGTTCTTCTGCAGGTTCAGTTCCTGCCGCAGATACGCGGGTCGGTCCGTCGTGATCGAGTCGACCCCCAGTTTCTGGAAGTGAAGTGCATCCGCAGGCGCGTTCACGGTCCAGACATGAAAGCTTAGCTTGCGATCACGAAGCTGCTTGACGAAGTCGTCATTCAGCCGATCCCTATTCGCCTGCAGATCGATTCCCTGCGTCTGAATTTCGGCTGCGGTCTGCAGGATGGATTCGAGAGACGGCTCCGAAACCTTCGTCTCCTTGTTCTGACGGAAGCCGACGAGCCAGTAGGCCTGGATTTCCGGAATCTGCCGACGGGTCTCTGCGATGACCTGTTGATTGAAGCTGATGACCACTGTCTGCTCGGGGCTCAGTCCAGACTGCTTCAAGACGGGTAACAGAAAGGGAACAATCTCAGGACCGCATTTGACTTCGATATAAATTTGCTTACCAGGAGGAATCGTGGCGAGGACTTCTGACAATGTCGGAATCTTCTCACCGGTAAAACGGGGATCCTTCCACCGTCCCACATCCAGCTTGCGCAGCACATCGAACGTCGACATGGAAACGATGTAGTCCTCGCCGCTGGTGCGCTTGGTCTTGTCATCATGGATGCAGACGATCTGCTGATCCTGCGTCAGATAGAAATCCCCCTCGATCGCATCGGCACCTTGTTCCCAGGCCAGCTGAAACGCAGCCAACGTATTCTCTGGAGCATCATGTGATGCCCCGCGATGGGCGACGATCCGTTGAGCTTCAACCGAAGATGCGGTCATGACGATCAGTCCACACACAATTAGCTTCAAGTCCATTCGAGTTCTCGCTGTTAGATCTTCGTGGTTGCTATCCCATTCGCTGATGCTGTGCTGAAGTGGCTGTTTTATCAGCTATGACCGGGAGCGTCATCTGACCGCGTTCCTCGGGGGTCCTCAGAGAACCCCCTGTCTGATTCAGGATCGCGCGAAGTCGCTGCGCGAAATTCGGTACAGGACATGACGCGACAGCGGATGGTCAGGTGCCAGGATCGGATGAGCGAAGTCGTGCTCCTGCAAATGGGTCATCCCAATCTTTTCCATCACTCGACGCGAGCGCAGATTGTGCGGGACGGTGAAAGAGTAAATTTCATTCAGTCCCGCAGCGTGAAACGCAAATTCCAGTGAGGCTTTGGCCGCCTCCGGGGCGTAACCATTCCCCCAGTAACGGGAGTCGATTCGCCAGCCGACTTCCACGCAAGGAGTAAACCAGGCCTGCCATGTCGGATATTTGAGTCCCACATACCCGATGAACTCGGCAGTCCCGGGAACTTCGACGGCCCACAGTCCGAATCCGTGCTCATCGAAATGCTCACAGATCCGCCGCATGGACTCGTCACTTTCCTCTCGTGTCAACAGACTCGGGAAACACTCCATCACCTTCGGATCGGCATTCATCTGGGCGAAAAGTGGTCCATCCGATTCACGCCACCGACGCAGCAGCAGGCGGTCCGTTTTGATTTCCTGAGGCAGATCTTCCGTCACTCGCTATTTCCCAATACAGAACTTGCTAAAGACACGGTCGAGAATGTCGTCCGTATAAACCACTCCCAGAATGACCCCTAGATCATCCAGCGCCTGTCGCAAGTCGACGGCGATCAGTTCGTCGCCCGCGGTTTCCTGCTGGGCGGCATCGCTGGCGTGGCGAAGTGACGCCGAGAGTGACTCGAGCGTGTCTCGACATCGAGCAGCCGTCATTCCCAGCCACTGGCTGTTTCGGCTGTGACTCTGCGACAGTCGCTGCTTCAGTTGCTCTTCAAACTCGGCCAATCCCTGACCGGTAACGGCACTGACGGGCAGCAGCCTGTAGTAATCAGCAGCGCCACGACTTGAGGTAATGAACTCAGGACCCAGATCGATTTTTGTCAGTAAGCGAACCGACGCGGACGCACCACTGCTGGCTTGTTCAAACAGGAAGTCATCGAGTGCGGCATCAGCAGGAGTTACCCCGGCCGCCGTGCACCAGACAAGCAGGTCAGCTCTGCGAAGCTGCTCGTTCCGCTGCTGCTGGGCCGCGGCGGAGATCCCCGTTGTCTGCTCTTCCCATCCCGCTGTGTCCACCAGATCGAACATCAGCCCGTTCCAGTTGATCGTCCGCGTCAGGAAATCGCGAGTCGTCCCAGTCTCAGGCGAGACCAGCGCAAGATTGAGACCTGCAAGGCGATTGAAGATCGTACTTTTGCCTGCGTTCGGCAGACCGGCCAGCACGACTTGCTTCCGAACACGCGACTGCATTCGGTCGGACGTCTGCTGCAGCAGCGCATCGACAACTGCACGGGCTCCAAGCAACCGGCGAGCGACCTCCTCGCGGCTGACAAACTCGATATCCTCTTCGATGAAGTCGAGTCCCGCCTCCAGATCGGCAAGTAATTCCAGCAGTTGACCACGTAGCTCGGCCAGTTGACCGGAGACACCTCCGGCAAGCTGCGACAGCGCCGTTTGCAGCTCAACCTGATCCTGAGCGTCAATCACTCCCAGTACGGCCTCTGCCTGGATGAGATCCAGTTTCCCGGCCAGGAACGCACGTAAAGTAAATTCCCCTGGTCGGGCCGGCCGGACACCCCGCCGGTAGATTTCACTCAGGACCGCTTCGATCAGGCAAGGCGAGCCGGGGAGGTGAAGTTCGATCAGTGGTTGTCCGGTGTAGCTCCGCCGATTCGGCCAGTACAGGGCCTGGACGGGGACCGCAACTTCACGCGTGTCGCCACGAAACCGGATCGTTCCCGGATGCATCGCAGCAGTTCGAGCAGCGTTCCAGGCGTCCGCGGCGACCGGTTCAAAGAGTCCGTCGACGAAGCTCGCGACCTCGCGGCCGGAAATACGAATGATCCCGCGAGCGGCCCCCCCTGGTGGAGAAGCGATGGCAGCGATCGGGGTGTCGACCGAGAAGTCGACCACGTGGCCTGCCGAACGCTCAGCAGGCAAAGCCGCGTCCACCCCGGTTGGCGGATTGACCAGAAGATCAATCGTCATGTCCCTCTCCCGAATCGTCCTGTTCTGACCTGCCGAACGACCCGCGAGCAGACCTGTGCACTTCACGTCATCGGAACCGGACAATGTCGCGGCTCAGTCTGCATTGGCAAACTGCCGCCACCGGCCGGTCCGTCAGACAGTGGGATTACTTCTTCTTTTTCTTCTTGTCGTCACGCCGTACGCCATTGCCGAGCTGCCGCGTGGCCGAGTGCTGGTTGTCTGCCGACTGCTGCAACCGTTCCCAGAAGCTCCCCAGAGCTGTTGGCTTGGCGGGTTCGCTGTCGTTTTTTGTCGCTGCTGGTTTACCGATGACACCCGCTTTTGCGGTCGAAGCGGACGATCCGTCAGTGAGTGCGACGGCGGAAGTCTCTGCCGACGCCGATTTTCGTTTCAATCGTTCGAAGACCCAGCGTTCTGTCATTGACCAGATATTGGTCGCGATAAAGTACAGACAGAGTCCCGAGGGAACACGGAAGAACATGGCTCCCATGAAGATCATCATGAAACTCATCATCTTCTGCTGTTGAGCCTGTTCCTCATTGGTCGGCTCTGGCATCGTCAGCTTTTGATGAATGAACATCAGCCCCGTCGAAATACAGGGCAGCAGGTTGAAATGGGTCCAGCCGAGCCAGGGGACGACGAACGGCAGCTTGAACAGCGCATCGGGCGAAGCCAGGTTCTCGAACCACAGGAATGGTTCCATGCGAAGCTCAATCGAACTGCCAATCGCCCGGTAGAGCGCGATGAAGATCGGAAGTTGCAGCAAAACGGGCAAGCAGCCGCTGAACATCAGGCCGAGCTGTTCTTTGCTCAATTCCTGAGCGGCCCGCATGTACTCGTCAGTCCCCTTGCCGTACTTCTGCTCCAGCTCCTTCTGCTTTTCCATCAGCTTTGGCTGCAGCTCTTTCATCTTGGCCGCGTTTGCCGCCTGATGTTTCGAGATCGGCAGCAGAGCTGTTCGGACCAGCGCCGTGAGGCAAATGATCGCAATCCCGTAACTCAGTCCCAGACTGTGGAACATGTTCAACAGCCAGACCATGCCACGGCAGATCGTATCGAACCATCCGTAGTCCATCACTGCGAGAGCGGGAATCTGGGCGACCAGTTCCTTCTTCTTCGGCCCGGCGAACATGCTGTATTCGTGGGTGAATTCGTCTTTCGCCGGCACATTGATCGTCGGAGACGACAGCGCAACGGAGACATCGCTGTGTTCGATTTTGGCAGGATTTTCATTGGTCACGACCGCGCGGGTCGACTCGACCTGATCCTGACCTGGAATCACGAGGGCTGCAAAGTAGAGAACATCGACGCCGATGTACTTGACCTTACGCTTCCAGACTTCGGTCTTGTCAGCCCGTGCTTTCTTTACTGCTTCCGAGGCTGAAAGCTTATTCTCGTCGAGGGTAACGCCGTCGTCCCGCAAAAAGCCCATTCGGACATCGCGGTATTTGTACGAGTTATCGGCATCTTCCAGCGGGACTCCCACCGGCCCCTGCAACGTATAGTTGAAGGGAAGTTCCTGATCAGTCAGGTTCTTGACGGTGACCTTCAGCTTCAGTTCATACCCTTCGAGCAGTGTCTGACGAATATCTCGCTGCTTCAGTTCTTCGTGAGTCAACTGCTTCAGTTCGAAGCGTTTCAACAATTCCCATCGTCCATCAGGTGACGTGTACCGGAACGTTGCCGTACGGTCTTTTTCCTGAGGATCTGCGGGTTGGACGATTTCCCAGGGGATTTCATCGAGCGATGTCGGGGCCAGCGCATGATCGATCTGAGGTGACCGAAGACCGAACGTCCGATGGTAAGTTTTCCGACTGGATCGCAATTCTGCATCGTCGCTGCCGACGACACGGACGCGGTCACCGCGGCGCCCGAATGCTGGGAAACGCTCCTTATCCGTCAGCTCGATATATTCCACGGATGCGCCGCGACTATCGAGATTGGCCGCCAGGAAGAATTCATCGATCTGTGCGTTGAGCTTGCTGTCGGGGTTTTTGTCAGGATCGGGAGGGCCGACATACAGATTCACGGCGGGATGCGCAGGAAGCTGAGCTTCTGGGGCAGCCGCGGGTTTAACCTGTGGTTCAGCGACTTCGACATTGGCGGGTTTCAGCCCGTCGGCAACAGCATCGCCACGACTTGCATCCGAGCTGTCTGCGGGTGTGTCGTCGAGATTAACAACCTGTTTGGGGGGTTTGGCGAACTCGGGGAAGAGGACGGGGACGGCGAAATTGATCCACGCCATCCAGATCGCCATCGACATCACAAAAAACAAAAAAAACCGCCGCTGTTCCATTCCGGATACCAATTTCCCAAGAAGTCTAGCCTGACAGCGCAAGGCCATTCAGGCGGGGTTTCAAACATTCAAGAAGGACCTGGGGAAATTTTCACATGACCAGATCGATCAAACTTGAACGCAAGAATTCACGTCGCGGTTCACACTCTAACTTTCAGCGTCCGTCAGCAAGACGCTCTCCCAGAAAATTGTCGAGATCAGGAATGTCAAAGATCTTCTTCGCCGTCTTGTTGAAGTCGTATTCGACTCGCTTGAAGAAGACCTTGTTTCCATCCAGAACGACGTAGGACGACCGATTGTCGCCGTTTCTCGGCTGGCCGACCGAACCGACGTTAACCAGCGTTTTTTTCTCGCCCAACTCGTACTGGAAATCGATCTCTTCGGGGGCGAGAAAATTCAGGTCTTCGGTGAATACGCCCGGGATGTGCGTATGGCCCTGAAAACAATGACGCTCGACCAGCGAGAAAATGCGATCCATTTTCCGCTGGTTGTAAATGTCTTCTGGAAAGACATATTCGTTGAGAGGATTTCGAGCAGACCCGTGGACAAATAACAGGTTCGGTTCACGGATCACCCGCGGAAGCTCGCCGAGAAAATCCCATCGCTTGTCGGCCTGTGGACCAGAACCATTTTCCAGCGTCTTTCGCGTCCAGAAAACGGCCCGTTCCGCACTGGCGTTAAATCCTTCCGGATCAAACAGCGCTGCCTGATCATGATTTCCCAACAGACACTGCTTCGCAGAAGCCATGATCCGATCAATGCATTCGCACGGATTCGGTCCATAGCCAATGATATCCCCCAAGCAATAAATATCGGAGATATTTTGCTGGCGAATGTCGGCCAGTACGGCCTCAAGCGCTTCGAGATTCGCGTGGATATCGCTGATGATGGCGCGCAACACAATTTCCTTGCCGGACGGCTCGGGGCAAAAACGTCTCCCTCTCAATTTCTGATTGGTGATCATAAAACTGAGGGACGTTCGCGGCAAGCATTGAGGCCAACAAACAATCAGCTCAGCCACCACCAGGCGAGCCAGCAGAGTAGCGGAAACAGGAAGAATACGATCAGCAACCCGATGACATTGGACCGCGTACTATCGGGCCAGCGTGCCATGAATCCCCTTTTCTGCGACTGAATTCTGATATCCGATCCCACCTGAGATCGGCTCATGCGACGATTTCAAAGAATCAGAACCGCACCCCGAATCGCAGCATCAGACCATTGTTCACATTAAAATCGGGCGTCGAATTCAGAAAAGTATTTTGTCGACCGAAGACGAGCCCCACCTCAAAATACTTGTCATACCACTGATGGTCGCTGCGAAGCCCCATCCCGACTCTCCAGTCGGCGAGCTGAATCTGATCGCGGTTTCCGTTCTGCTGAATCTGGTACGATTCGACATGGTACTCTCCCTGAGCATAGAGCCAGTGAGATCCATTGCCGAAATTCCCCAGAAAATAGCTGATGCGGGATTTCGGAAATAACATCCGCAACTCCAGGCGTTCGTTCGGGTTCCAGACGGCCCCGGCGTAGGGGATGATAATATTGTCCACGCGGTCCCAGTACTGAACCCCCAACACCCACATCCATTGGGGCGAAGTTCGATAGAGCAGCGCACCATACGCATCCAGATTGAATGCCTCACGCCCTAATGAACCGTCAAAGTCGGTGTTAATCGACGGATTGAAATCAAGCTGTGCCGTCCATCCGCCGACTGTCGGCGAATTCAACAGGAAATCCCATCCGAACCGGTACACCGAACCGGGAAGATCCGGATAGTTAGGTCCGTCCCACAACCGGACCCCTGCCTGAGCCGTGTTCGTAAAAATCCATTCGGGGGTCAGCATCGCAGTGTACTTCAACGCAGCATCATAAGCCTGTACCGAGAAATAACCATCTGCCGGCCCTGATGTCCCCGCAGGAGCGAGATAGTAGCCGTCAAACATAGGGGTGAAGCCAAATCGCTCGGGCTGAGGACCGTTCACCCCGGAAAGGACCGGCTGCCCCGGGTCATTCACATAGGGCAGGACCGGATCCGGCCCCGCCTGCAGTGCAAACGGGTCGTAGGGCTGGTACGGAGCAGCCAGAGGTGGCGTTGACGGAGGCGAATCATACGTCCCGCCATACGACTGACCTCTGACGACCGGACGTTTTTGAGAGGGTTCACGCAGCCAGCCCGGGTGCTGAATGGGCGCAGTAACGGCGGGGTCTTCTTCGCGGAAAACCACGGCCAAGCCACGATCCCGCTCTGAAACACCGGTTGCCTGTGCGGGCAAACCGCTGATCAGCATCGCAAACAGGCTCAGAAGAACGTTGCTCACCACACCGGCCTCATAAATGAACGTGGTACGGGGCGCACCGGCGACCCATCTGGTCCGGCAGGTTTTTCCAGAAAACACTTTCCTCGTCAACATCAACTCCGGCAGAAAGTGCCACTGTGCCACCGGGATCCGGGCCTCGACTTGCCGAGGCCTCTTTGCAGCATGGA
Organism: Schlesneria sphaerica; assembly: GCF_044336245.1. Lineage (NCBI taxonomy): Bacteria > Pseudomonadati > Planctomycetota > Planctomycetia > Planctomycetales > Planctomycetaceae > Schlesneria > Schlesneria sphaerica. Next base: position 1,572,843 of record NZ_CP172346.1, read on the forward strand.
CTTCTCCGCATTTCATTTGGCCGCCGTCGCAAGCAGAGAACTTCGGCATGACAGGAAAATCCGGATTGTGCTCTTTTGGCTTCCCGCAGAACATGAGACACACCACCGCCTGGACGTGCGGCATCGACTGGGCTCACAAAGGAGTAGAAAGAGTGATTCGCCACCCAAGTTCCCCCTGGGGATCCGTGGTCCTGCTGCTCATCATCCTGGCTCGTGCAGTTTTTCTGACTGCCACGTCAGCGGCGGAGGAGGTCACTGCGGGCTCATCGGGCCTGTCGAAGATCAATATCGAAGACCTGCGCAAGCATGTCGTCACCTTGGCGGGCGACGCGCTCGAAGGCCGTGAAGCAGGTTCACGCGGAGGTAAAGCGACGGTCGCCTACCTGCGAACGGCTCTCAAGACGATTCGGGCCCGTACCGCAGTACCACCCGAACGTGTCCAGGAATTTGGCGGGGACTACCAGAATCTACTCGTTCTGCTGCCGGGGTCAGATGAAAAATTAAAGCATCAGGTCGTCGTGGTGGGTGCTCATCATGATCACGTCGGATACGGAAAGGCCTCCAACAGCCAAGGACCGCTTGGCTATGTGCATAACGGTGCAGACGATAACGCCAGCGGCACCGCGGCGGTACTTGAGCTGATCGAAGCGTTCTCGTCCCTGGAACCGCGTCCCGCGTGCAGCATTCTGTTCGCGTTCTGGGATGCCGAAGAAGTCGGCCTGCTCGGATCTAAACATTGGGTCGCCAACCCCACAATCCCACTTCAACAACTTCGGTTCGTTCTCAATCTCGACATGCTGGGGCGACTGAGGAATGGCAAGGTCATCACCGTCGGATGGCGTTCCGCTGCAGGTCTCAGACCGTTCCTGGCCGCTCATAACACCAACAACTTCCTGTTACTGGCCTACCAGCCGAAAGTCATCGCGGATAGTGACCACCATCCTTTCTATTCCGCCGGTATCCCCGCAATCCACCTGGATACGGATAAACACGATGACTATCACCGCCCGACAGACGATCCCGATCGCATCAACTGGGACGGCCTTCAAGTCATGACAGAGTATGCCTACCGGCTCATCTTCGATGCGGCGAACCGGCCCGAGTTCCCTCGCTTCCGTCGTGACGCTCTCACCGAACCACCGCCCGACTGGATGGTGCAACGTGAACTGACACCTCCGCCGGTGCGATTGGGAGTCACCTGGGACGAACGTCGTATCAAGCAAAACCTGATGACCATCGCGCAGGTCAACGCGGGCTCCCCCGCGGCGAATGCCGGCCTGCTTCCCGGAGACCGCCTTGTGCAATTCGGGGTCTGGCAGCAAAACAACAGCTTCGACACCTTAAAATCCACGATCCTGGCGGCGAAGAACCCTGTCGCAATCCGCATCGAACGCCCCGGAGTCGGGTCCCCCCTCGAATTGACAGCAAACCTGGCCGGCTCACCGATTCGACTCGGCGCGGGCTGGCGCGATGATCCTGCCCTCCCTGACTCCGTCGTAATCGCCCAGGTCATCGCCGACTCGCCCGCCGCCCGAGCCGGCATCTCGGTCGGTGATGTGATCCTCAGTTTTGGCGGTCGTCCCTTGAACTCGTCCGAAGAAATGAAGCAACGGGTCACGACCGAACCCGGCCCGTTTCAATTCCGTATCGAGCGCGACGGACGAATTCAAGATCTCAGCGTTGACGTGACGGACGAACGGCAGCCTCCTGCTGCCGCTGTGGCCAATCCATAGCTCCTGGACGCATCCCTGCCGTCCGTTCGTGACAGGAAACCAGGATCAAACGGTTCCTTCGTGTTCGGTATTCATCAAAACTTCACGCGTGGTATCGTGAAAATGACTATAACGGAGGTCGCCGAACGTCGGCAGACTGCCCGAGGGCCCTGTTAAGAACGAGGTTTTGAATCAATGAGATGTATCGTCTGCAGCCTGGCAATAAGTGGATGGCTGCTGAGCTCGATGGGCTGCGGAACATCGGCCATTGCCGTAGACAGTGTGGGCGAGCCGGATGCCTCAACCCCGATCAAAGTCGCTGACGCAGAGGCTTACAAGCCCACGCCGCTTCCAGATCGCGTGATCCTTTCCTGGACGGGCGACCCCTCGCGGACGCAAGCCGTGACATGGCGAACAGACACCACCGTAAAACAGGGGCTGGCGGAAATCGCGGTCGCGGGTGACAACGGAGTCTTTTCTCGCAGTGCGCGGCAATTGACTGCGAAGACAACCCCTCTGCAATCCAATCTCTCAAATGCGCACTACCACACAGTGGAGTTCAACGCACTGACGCCCAAGACAAAATACGCCTACCGGGTGGGCGATGGGCTGAACTGGACTGAGTGGTACCATTTCGAAACGGCCAGTGACCAGGCCGAGCCATTCACCTTCATCTACTTCGGCGACGCTCAGACGGAGGTCAAGTCGCTCTGGTCGCGCGTCATTCGCGAAGCATTTACAGACGCTCCCAAAGCCCGTTTTCTGCTGCACGCCGGTGACTTGATCAACCGCGCCAACAGCGATGCCGAATGGGGCGAATGGCATTGGGCCGGGGGCTGGATGAACGCCATGATCCCCAATGTAACGACCCCGGGTAACCATGAATACGAACGGGTGGGCCCCGAAAAGATCCCTCATCTGTCAAACCACTGGAAGCCCCAGTTTGCACTGCCAGAGAACGGCCCTGCGAACCTGATCGAGACTGTGTACTACGTCGACTTCCAGGGGACACGGATTATCTCTCTCAACTCGAACGAAAAGATTGCAGCGCAAAATCCGTGGCTGGAAAGTGTGCTGGCGTCACGAGATTCCTCCATCCGTTGGACGATCGTGACCATGCATCATCCGATCTACTCCAGCGCCAAGAACCGCGACAATCTGGAAATCCGCGACAACTGGCAACCCATTTTCGACAAGTACAAAGTCGACCTGGTCCTGCAAGGACACGACCATACTTACGCCCGATCAGGACTCGTAAACAGCACGACGGGCGTCACGGCTCAGGGGGAACAGGGGACGGTGTACGTCGTCTCCGTCAGCGGCCCCAAGCTGTATGACATTGGCAAGCCGATCCGCCCTGAATTCCAGCGGGTTGCCGAAGACACGCAACTCTTTCAAATCATCACCGTCGATGGAAATGAACTGCGCTATCAGGCTCGTACCGCAACGGGTCAACCGTATGACGGATTTACCCTCGTCAAAAAGCCGGGTGAGGTGAATCAGTTAATCGAACAGGTGCCTCCGACGCCCGCCCGTTTGCGGGCACCAAAGTAAATCGCGTCCCGTCTGCGGTCCGCCCGGACCGCACACCTGCCGTCGATGTTTCCGACAAACCCGAAAATCAGTGACCCGTAACGAAACCACCGGTCAGCGATCACATCGCCGACCGGTGGTTTTTCGTTTCTCGAGCAGAGACATTGCCCTGGCAAGGAGACTCTTCCCTGGTCTTCGTCTGCCCCTCAAATGGTGGGCTCGTTATGCGTTCCAGCCGGAATTGTCTCGCACCTTGATCATGGTCGCGAGGATGGTGTTCCAGGTCTTGGGGTCTTCCAGCGTGCTGTTCGGGAACATGCAACCGTCCCAGCAGATGTGCTGAATGCCGCGATCGGTTGCCCCCTTGAGCCAGTAGGCCGCCGTCTTGACAATATCCAGTTTCCCCTTCGGATCATCGGCCAGACAGTGACGTCCGGTCTTATCGTGTGTTCCGGTGCCGTGAACGGTTCCATCGTTCTGGGCCACGTGGAAATCAATCGTCCAGGGCCGCAGAGCATCCGTCATTTGGGTGTAGGCGGCGTCGAATTCCGCCTGGGAGTATCCTTCCTTAAGCAGAGCATGCTCGGGGGCGTTGTAACCCATCAGGTACAGGTACGTATGCGCCTGATCCGCCTGGAATCCGACGGTGCCTGGCATGTCGGTCTGTTCGAGCAGATCGACCATATTCTTCCAGGAGTGCATCCCGGCCCAGCAGATTTCCCCTTCAGCGGCGAGGCGTTCACCGTGCGCTGCGGCAACGACCCCGGCTTCCCGGAACGTCGAGGCGATCTTTTTCGTGTTTGCAACAGGGTCTTCGAGCCAGTGGGCCGGACCTGTCGCTGCGTCGATGCGGATGACTCCGTACTTCCGGACGCCATGCTCATTGAAGATCTGAGCAATCCGACACGCCTTCTTCACTGCCAGAACAAACTTCGCTCGCTGCTCTGGCGTACCCATGGCGCTGTCGCCGACGGTCCCGGGCCAGACGGGAGCCACCAGCGATCCAACGGCAAGCCCCTTGGCGGCGATTTTGTCAGCGATCTTTTTGACGTCGTCTTCACTCAGATCGATATTGATGTGAGGATCAAACAGGAACAGATCGACACCATCAAACTTCTGGCCGTTAACATTGGCCTGCGTCGTCAGTTCGAGCATGCGATCGAGTGCGATGAAGGGTTCAGCCCCCGGGGAACCTTTTCCGACGAGACCGGGCCACATGGCATTGTGAAGTCTTGGAAACGAGTTGCTCATGAATGTTCCTTCGAGGTCGCAGAGTCGTGTAACGTAAATCTGGAAGCACAATTACCGGCGCTGATAGTCACCCACATTGGGTGCATCAGGCTGCGCATCAGGGCCAAAATAGCGGAGTGAAACCAGCGGTTCCGATCCCGTATTTTCAATGGTCACCCCCTCTGCAGCGGCCTTGGCCGTGACAAACACCTCATCATCGGTCAACTGACCGAACCGGATCATCGCGGGTGTCTGCAACCGCAATCCGTTAATCTTTCCTTCGCCCTGAACGGTAATCCAGCCATAAGCTCCGCCGTCTTTCAGTGTCAATTTTGCGCCTGGATTCACGGTCAACTCTTTCGCAGTAAAGAGTTGCTCACCATTCACCTTGCCGTAGACGATCCAGCGATCGACGTAGCCCTCTCGCTCAGTATCGGCAACAGGGATCGGCTCAAGATAGTTGCTGTCTTTGAAATGGGGATCGACGTTCTTTTCCCAGTCAAGAGCGTCGACGATATACTCAAGGTCGTCATGCTTGGCCTTCGGAAAATCCCTCGTCAGCAGCGAACGAGGGACGGCGCGGCCTTCGACCACCGACTGGTACATTCCAAAGACGTCGCTTCCCCACTGGGGTTCGTAGGTGAGCAGGCTGCCGGGCGCATGCAGTACACGGGGTGGAATCAACCAGCCGGTACCCGGTTTCAGCCGGTAGGCCTTGGACAGATCGAGGATCCCATTGTCGCCATCATTCCAGCGGGCCAGGCAATCGATCACATCCTGCTTCGTCGTCCCCGGTTCCAACCCCATGAAGGTGTACGGGAAATTGTTCACCGTCGAATTGAGCTGAGGCGGGTAGTAATACGATTCGGGCTTCCCTTCCTGCCCCACCAGTTGCGCCCGCTCAGTATCGAGGTGCATGTGGTGCGGAATGGGACCCATGTTGTCGAAGAACTTGGAATAGACGGGCCATCGCTGGTACTTATTCCAGATGTGGTCGCCGACCACTTCCGCCCCGAGTTCGGCAATCACATCCTTCAACGTGAACTTTTGACCTGCGTGCACACAGTAAGACAGCCCTTCGTCGGGTGGTGCCCCTTCATTGGTCGTCGGCGTGGTCGAACTGAACCACCGTTCGTCGATGCCTCCCCGATGCGTCCCCAGCGCGTAGTAATCTGCCGGGTGCAATTTCAGGCGGCGTCCGGGCTGAAGAAAGACCCGGGGGACCCAGTTCGGAGCCAATCGCAAGACCCCCTTGCCCTCGGTCAAAGCAGCGGACGCCAGTTGTTTCACGTTGGCCATGGTCAAAGGACTCTGCTGAAAGCGGTCGCGTCGTAAAAATCGATAGCCGAAACACTCAGTCCGTCGGAGCGGGGAATGGAGGACGGGGAGCGAGATTTTTGAGGTTTGTCACCTGAAATGCAATCGTCACGCGCTGCCGAGGATTGCGGGCCGCCAAAATAGGCGGAATTCACCTCACGATATGATGCACGCACGATCTGGGATCACAGTAAATTTTCGCGTCTATTCTTGTTCCCGGGCTTCATTCGGCCATAATGTAACCTAACTTCAATACGAGGATCGGATGCCTCTCCCCGCAGGCAGGAAGGCCTCACAACTCTTTTCTGAAAGTGATTTCGGATGCCAAAATTCTCTTTCCTTTCCACCGCGTGCGTCGCGGCGGCATTCCTTGGCGCGGGACTTTGCAATACGGCTTCCGCCCAGTGGGGAACCGTAAAGGGCCAGGTTCTGCTCGACGGTGAACCTCCCGCCAAAACCCAGAAGGTGCTGGTCGTTAAAGGGGATGCCCAGGCGAAAGACGCTGCCGTCTGCGCGGCTCAGGATGTTCCCAATGAGTCGCTCGTCGTGAACCCGACATCCAAGGGAATCGCGAATGTGGTGGTCTACCTTCAGAAGAAGCCCGCCAAGATCGCTCCATCGGTCGCCAAAAGCGAAAAGTCACAAGTGACCTTCGATCAGGCCGGCTGCCGGTTCCTGCCACACGTTCTGCTGGTCCGAACAGACCAGACCGTCCTGGTGCTCTCCGACGACGAAGCCGCTCACAACACCCACACCTACCCGATCAAGAATCGCCAGGACAACTTTGTCGTGGCACCGAAGGATCGGACTGGGGTCTCGGTGAAGCCCCTGACGGTTGCTGAACGATTGCCCGTGAAAGTCAAATGCGACATTCACCCCTGGATGGAAGCCTACTGGGTGATCGTCGACCATCCTTATGCAGCCATCACCGATGAAAACGGCGAATTCACGATTACCGACCTGCCCGTCGGCTCGCACGAATTCATCGTCTGGCAAGAGACGGCCGGTTACCTGGAAAAGAAATACGTCGTCAACGTGAAAGAAGGGGAAAACGTCCAGAAGCCTTTGAAGGTTTCTGCAAAGATGTTTGACAAGTAATCAGACTGATCTGGTCAGGCAGCGTTGATCAGACATTTCTAAAAAAGCCCGGCAGGGATTCAATCCTCGCCGGGCTTTGTCGTCGTCTGGGGTCGCAGCAATGTCCGATTTGCTACCGCTATTGAAGTCGGGTGATGCGATATCCCGGGTGGTCGGGAGTGAACAATTCATCCAGCAGACGAACCCCTAATCCCGGCCGAGTCGGCAGCGCGATGTGTCCCTTCACAACCGTCGGCGGTTCATCGATCATCATCGGATACAGCGTCTTGATGTGAGCCCGAACGGTTTCCTGATACGTCACATTCGCACAGGACGCCGTCACATGCAGCCCTGCAAATAGTGTCAGTGGGCCGGTGCAGTCGTGCATCAAGGCGGGAATATTGAACGCCTGAGCCAGCTCGGCCGCTCTGCGTGTTTCACTGATCCCCCCGACCCAGGTGGGATCGATCATCGCGTAGTCGGCAGCACGTCTTTGCAGAATCAACCGATACTCTTCACGGCTGACCAGCATCTCACTGACGGCAATGGGAACTCCTGCACGGTCGCGGAAGTCCGCGATCGTATCGACGCAGTCTGGGCGAATGACATCTTCCAGCCAAAGTGGCTTCAGCTCACGCATTGCCTCGGCAATCCGCAGGGCGGCGGGAAGAGTGAAGAACCCATGCCCATCGAGCATGACTTCCATCTTCAGTCCGACCCGTTCACGGATGGCGCGGAATGGCTGCAGACCCTCTTCGAGATCGGTCCAGCTGACGCGATGGCCGCCCGTATTTTTGTAGATGCGGTCCAGCGACCACAGCTTCATGGCAGTGTAGCCCTCGGCCAGCAGTTCTTCAGCCAGATCGCCGGGGTGATGAACGCTGTTGTAGTTATCCTCGAGTGGACCAGGGCGGCCGAGATCACCATGACCGGGCCAGCCTGATGAGGGGGGCTCTGACGGACCTTCGGACGAGTACGGCCGGCGTCCGTACGAAGGACCACCACAACTGTTGTAAACAGGAATGGCATCACGGACAGGACCGCCTAGCAGCTTCCAGATCGGCTTTTGCGTCAGTTGGCCAAGGATATCCCAAAGCGCCAGGTCGATCGCACTGATCGCCCGCAGCTCACAGCCACGAACTCCGAACGCAGTCCCCCGTTCGTATAGAAATCGCCAGTGGCTTTCGATCGCTGTGGCATCCGCCCCCAGCAGTCGCCGTGACATCCAGTCATGCAGTGTCGCCGCAACCGCTTGAGGGACGTAATACGTTTCGCCGTGTCCGATCAGCGGTTCTCCACCGACGGTTCCCCCGTCCGTGTGCAGCCGCAACATCAGCAGTCCCCCCATGATATCGTGGGGAATCAGCGTCTCGATCGCGGTAATGCGAGGTCCCCCCCGGAAAGCATGTTCCTGAGTGGGACTGGAAGCCCGAAAAGTCTGGTCAACGTTGGATGTCAAGGGAGTATTAACCTCTGGGTGAAACGCCGGATGGGAGGTCCCGTCAAACAGGTCGGGGACAACGCAACTATGGCGAAACAGCAGAAAAATTTGAACTCAACGCAGGTCCCCTCCCATCGTGCCAGGAGTTGCCGCGCGGTGCCTCGGGAACAAGAAACCGATGCCAGGTTCTGGTGATACCAACCCGTCCCACCCGCGGAGTGGGCTGTCGAATTCCAGCGTCGATTACTCGCTCGTCGATGACCGGGGTTTGGGAACTTCGACTTGAATTTCGTTCCCCACAACTTTGATGGCGTAGCATTCGGTCCTGATCTTCGACTTGGGGCTGTCCATCCAGGTCCCGTCTTTGACGCTGAATTTCCAGGCGTGCCAGGGGCAGATCACGTCGCAGCCTTCCAGATACCCGGCTGCCAGTGAAGCGCCCATGTGGGGGCAGGAATCATTGATCGCGAAAAATTCCCCACCGCGCCGAAAGACCGCCACCAGAGTTCCATTCAGCGGAAATGCTCGGCCTTCTCCCTCTGGAATCGCCTCGGTTGTGCAGACGGTTTGAAATTCCAAATTCGCATCAGTCATCATCGAATTGCCTTGTAGAGTATTCGTTGTCACAATTTTGAACTCATTTGATCCGTTGCACTCGTTCCAGCGTAGTATCCTCGTTCGGGGAAATCGATCCAGACATCGGGTCATGGTTCCCGACCGAAACGGCTGAAACGAGAAGCCCCGGAGAAATGGGGACGGCCCGTTAATCACCGGGCGCCCTGGTTACCGCAGATGATTTCAGCAATGCAAACCCGCTGGATGCGATGGTGTTCCGGTTCAGGGGGACCATCGCGCACGTTGACTGTGAAGCAATATCCTTCCACGGAGCTTCGACGATGAATTCGAGTGAAGTGTGGTACTACGCTGACGGCCAGCAGTCGGTCGGTCCAATGTCACTGGCCGAACTGAAAGCGGCATTACCGAAGCTCGATGGAAAAGAAACTCTTGTGTTCGGTCCGGGCCTCGTCCAGTGGACCGAGGCCAAGCATGTCGACGAGATCATGGAAGAGGTGAGTCCCCCGACCCCGCCACCGCTGCGCCAATCGTCCCGACGATCCGATGAGATTGATTACGAAATCTTCGGCGAAGAGATGCAGTACGTCGTCGTGGAACTGGACCCCGGCGAAATGGTCATGGCCGAAGCGGGCGCAATGATGTTCATGACCAGCGAGATCAAAATGGAGACTCGCTTCGGCGATCCCTCGAAACAAGACAACTCGCTGCTGGGCAAACTCATGACGGCTGGCAAGCGGGTAATGACAGGCGAATCCCTGTTTATTACAACGTTTACTCAGACGGGCAAAGGCAAAGGTCAAGTTGCGTTTGCCTCACCCTACCCCGGAAAGATCCTGGCGGTCGACCTCACACAGATCGGTGGAGAACTGATCTGTCAGAAGGATTCCTTCGTTTGTGCAGCGCGAGGAATCGAATTGGGGATCGCCTTCCAGAAGAAAATCGGTGTGGGGTTGTTCGGCGGCGAAGGCTTCGTCATGCAGAAGCTGACAGGCGACGGCGTGGCCATGATTCATGCTGGTGGAACCCTGATGCGAAGGACTCTCAGGCCGGGCGAGGTCCTCAAACTCGACACGGGATGCCTTGTCGCCCTGCAGCCCTCCGTCAAGTACGACATTCAATTCGTCGGCGGTTTTAAGAATACTCTCTTTGGGGGCGAAGGATTGTTTCTGGCAACCGTGTCGGGGCCGGGAGAAGTCTGGCTGCAGTCCTTACCCTTCTCGCGTCTGGCAGGCCGGATGATGTCGGCGGGAATCGGGGCTTCACGCAAAGATGAAGGGAGCGTCCTCGGGGGGATCGGCAGTATGCTGATGGGAGGAAACGAGTAGTCGGCTCCCCCTCAGCGCTGACTGCTGACTACTGGACAATGATGGTACTGGGGTCAAATCGTGTGTACGCCATCACCAGCAATGGAACGATGGCCACGCACTGAATCAGCAGCGCTGCGGCGGCAGAAATCCCCGCGATGAACGGCGATTGAAAAACGACCCCGCCCGGTATGGCTGCGAGCCCCATCAGCAGTAATGCCGCTCCCAGCATCAGCATCTTGAGCGCGATGAATATGATCTGTTTTCCTGAATTCTGGAAATCACCGGGAGCCCCCTTCGACATTCGCGTCGGATAGACATAGAAGACCAGCTTATCGATTGCGAACAACAGGAAATTCATCGGAACCATAAGGACGGCGCCACAGATCAGCCAGATCGCGACCGCCGGGAAGAAACAGCTCAACATTCCGATAAACACAATCTGGATAGCCGAAACAATCAGGGGAAATCCCACCAAGTCCCCGAGGACGATCGAAACTGATCGGATTGGTAGCGATTTCAGGTAACCGACTCGCTCGATATCGTGCTGAAGAGTCAGGCAGATCAGGAAGCTGAGATAGGCCATCGCCCCCACTCCGGCTGCAGGAGCCCCGAATTCTCGTGTCTGCGGGGAGTTCGAGGTTGCCATCAGGTAGACCAGCCCCGAGGCGAACAGAACGGCTCCTCCCAGAATCCACAACGTACTGGCGGACGACCGGATCGTCGTCGTCATCCGCTGCCAGAGAATGGGTCCGATCCCTGACCAGAACGGAAGCGGGGGAAGCCGGCGTCGCGCCACTTCGGAATTGGTCGGGCTGAAGGCATCCCAGATCCCCTTGGATTGCAGCGCTTTCATTCGCTGCGTCATCTTCTCGCTGAATGCCATCGCCGCTTCAAGCGTCAGCCCATCCAGTCGAAACACCAGGACCAACAAGGCCGTGTCAACCAGCAGAATGATGGCCGCGTTGAACAGAAACGACGGCCAGTCGTCCGCACGGAGCGCCCCAACAAAAACTTGAAATGGAACCAGTAGAGCGGATCCCGCAGGAGATTCCTTAAACATGGTGAGGAACGAAGCCAGATCCTCTGCGGCAGTCCCCGCAGTCTGCATGATGCCCATGAGTACCAGCGAGCCAATCACCAGCCCCAGTACCTGCCGCACGATCGTGTTGATTCTCGCCTTCAGTATTTGCCTGGTGAAGGCCACGTTGATCGTGAGCAATTGCACGAAGGATAACGTCATCACCAGTGCCGCCGCTCGCGGAAGGATCATTGATAGCCGGGGAGTTGAAACCAGAGCGAACATCACCGATATCGTGACCATTCCGAGATGGCTTTTCAGCAATGGATATGTCAGGAGCTGCTTTCGCGTGATCGGGGCCGGAAACAGGAATGCGACTTCGCTCGGGGTGTAGTAAACGGTTGATTCGCCCGTCTGAAACAACAGGGCATAGCAGACATAGCCGAACAGACCGAGCGGCAGGAAATCATCCTGCAGCTGTCCAAAGACCTTCGCGAGCGGGGCGGATTGAGCACTGAACCTTGTGGCCAGGTAGAGCGAGCCGAGGCCGTACAGAATCATCGCAAAGATGAACAGCGCCTGAAAGATCCCCCGCGGCGTTCGCAGGCTTTTGCGGAACTGGCGAAAGTTCCCCCGCCATTGGAATCGAATCAGCTTCCATAATGCGGGGTGAAACATCGAATCGCTTCCTGCTCAGTGCAACCATCAATGCCATCAACGCGAAACCGGAAATCTTCATCTGTTTAATCGAATGACCTCAACCGGTCTTCGCAACCCCGAATGAAGGCCTTTCAAGGGGGAGTAATTATCACCGATCGCCGCTCGGTGAACTCGAAAAAGATGTCTTCCAGCGAGGTGTTGTCACCTGCGGATTCAAGACGACTTTTCGCCTCTGCAATCGTCCCCTGGAAGAGAGATTCACCCCGATGAAGAATCAACAGATGGCTGCACAGGTCATCGATCAAATCCAACAGGTGCGAGCTCACCATGATGGCAGCTCCATCCGCCGCCCGTTCCCGAATCGACGTTTTCAGAGTTCGGATTCCCCGTGGATCGAGCCCCGTCAGGGGTTCATCAAAGATGATCGCTTTCGGCTGGTGCAGGTATCCACAGCAGATCGCAACCTTCTGCCGCATCCCGCGCGAAAGTTCCTGTGCGATCGTGTTTCTTTTCTCGGTCAGTTCGAATTGCTCAAGTAACCGTTCCGCTGCTTCCCGAAAATCGTTCATACGGTAGACGGACGCGGTAAACTCGAGGTGTTCCCACACCGTCAGAACATCAAATAACTGAGGCTCATCCGGAATGAATGCCAGTTCCTTTTTTGCCGCCATCGGGTCCGCGACGACATCATGGTCGGCGACCATCAGGCGTCCTGCGGACGGATGGATGATTCCGGCCAGAGCCCGCATCGTGGTGGTTTTGCCCGCACCATTGGGACCGACGATCCCCAGAACAGAACCCGCCGCCACATCGAACGTCAATCCGCGAACGGCGATTGTATTGCCGTAAGACTTTTCATAGCCTTCTACTCGGATCATAGACTGCATTTCGTTGTTGGTGAGGAATGCTGCCCGAGAACGTCGGGTGACTGACTCTTGATTGGCCCACCGCGAATCTGACGTGCTGGCAATTGTATGAGTTTGACGCCCAAATACCATTGTGCCCCCTACCCCTCCCGTCCAGATTCGAGCCCCGGGTCAGACGGCACGCAGTGGCAAGGCCACCCGAAGTGAGACACGCCACATCCGTATTCTGACACAGCCCCGTTCTCTTTTATTGCCAAGCTCAGTTCTGCCCAACCCGGATCGTTTCAGACATGTCTACGCCGAAAATTGTCCTTACAGAGTTAACCCGCGTTCAATTGGCGGAGAAACTCGCGGAACTCGGGATCGATTCCAGGGCGATCAAAGCTGTCTGGAATGGCGTCTACGTCCGAGGACTGACCGACTTTTCTCAGATGGACACACTCGCCCGGAAGACGCAGGCGCAACTGGCCGAACACTTCACCCTAGCCCGCCCGACGATCTCGCGGGAACTCATCTCGACCGATGGGACACGCAAATGGTTGCTCGAATGGACCGATGGACAACGGGTTGAGTCTGTCTTCATTCCGGAAACGGATCGGGGCGCTTTGTGCATCTCGTCCCAGATCGGCTGCACCTTATCGTGCAGTTTCTGTCATACCGGCACGATGAGACTCGCGCGGAACCTGACCGCAGCGGAAATTGTCGCGCAGGTCCTGAATGCCCGTGATCGTCTGCAGGAATGGGGACGCAAGCGAACCGAATGCCTCTGCACAAATCTCGTCCTGATGGGAATGGGCGAACCTCTTTTCAACTACGACCACGTCGCCCGGGCCCTGCGAATCATCATGGACGGAGATGGCATCGGGATTTCCCGTCGCCGTATCATGCTTTCGACGGCCGGCGTCGTGCCGATGATTGAACGCGTGGGTCGGGAACTGGGCGTCAACCTTGCGATTAGTTTGCATGCTGTCCGTGACGATCTGCGGAATGAACTTGTGCCATTAAACAAGAAATATCCGATCAGCGAACTTCTGCGTGCCTGTCGTGAGTACCCTGCAGCAAGCAATGCGCGACGAATCACGTTCGAGTATGTCATGCTCAAGGATCTCAATGACTCCGACGCGGATGCCCGCGAACTTGTTCGTCTTTTGCAAGGGATTCACGCCAAGGTCAACTTGATTCCGTGGAACCCCTGGCCCGGTGCGGCTTACCAGACTTCCACATCTGAGCGGATCCAGGCCTTCGCCCGCATCATCGGCGAGGGGGGATTTTCGTCGGCCGTCCGAGCCACTCGGGGTGAAGACATCATGGCCGCCTGCGGACAACTGAAATCGGATGCAGAAAACCTCCCGCCCAAGCTGCTGCGACTGCAAAGATAGTCTCACGACACTTCGCACGACAGCTTTAATACCTTTTATTTCCCGCCGGTTCAGTACCACCGGGACACGTCAGGAACTGGGCATGGCTGAGAATCTCCGGCATTTTCTCCATCTCCTCAACAAGACGAGACTTCCTGCTCTGCAGTGCAGAAGCACCTTCACATGATGAGTTGTGAATACGACTGTCTTATAATAGTATTTATTCGTCAGTTTGGGCGGGTGGAGCGGGCGGTACTGCGTCCGCAGCCCCCGTCGATCATGCGCAAGTGTCGTAGCGATTCAGGGATCGGACTCATACGGGACCATCAGAGATGCCATACGAACGCGAGAAACGGCTTTACGAAGAGCAGGGCTTTGTAATCGTGAGGCAACTGCTTCCCGAATCGAAATTTGCTGAGTTACGCGAAAACATGGACCGATACATTCGCGACGTGGTCCCGTCCCTTCCCGACAGCGAAGCGTTCTATCAGGACCGGTCACGACCCGAGACACTCAAGCAACTTCAGCGCATCGGTCGCGACGCTTACTTTCGCGAATTCATGCAAGACTCCCCCTTCAATGAACTCGCAGCCGCACTGGTCGGCGAAGAAGTGGAAGCCGAAGAGCCGGAATGGTTCAATAAGCCCCCCGGCACCAATCACGTGACACCGCCCCATCAGGATAACTACTACTTCTGCCTCACACCGTCGAATGTCATCACCATCTGGATGGCACTTGATTCTGTCGACGCAGAGAACGGCTGCCTCCGGTATGTTTCCGGATCGCATCGCGAGGGATACCGCAATCACGCTCGATCCAAAATCCTGGGATTTTCACAGGGCATCATCGACTACACCCCCGATGACTTCACGCGTGAAGTGGCCATTTGCCTGCAACCAGGCGATGTGGTGGCCCATCACGGGATGACCATTCATCGAGCTGACGCCAATATTTCCGCTGAGCGACACCGGCGATCGTTCGCCATGGTGTTCAAAGGGATCTCGTGCCGCCGTGACGAAGAAGCCTTCGCACGTTACGAAAAATCAGCTCGCGCACAGCGGCAGGAAATGGGGCTGAAAAACTAGCACCCCCATCCCCCGGTCTGTCATTGTTCGGATCCCCCTTCTCAATACGAGGCATATCCCACCATGATCGACATGGGCCGATCGAGAACCGCGTCATCCATAGTTCACATGGTCCCGACTGACCCCGGGCCTGTGTGGACGAAGGATCGTCGGATCCTGCTGGACGCTCCGCCAGATGAGGATACAAACCCCCGCCCCGAAGCAATCTGGCCGACTGATGCCGTGAGAACAGGTCTTTCAGGGGTCGTCGCGCCGCGCGTGATCCGACTGCCTGATGGCATGTACCGGATGTTCTACACGCAGATTCTTCCGCAGCCGGGCCATCCGGGCGGCGCCAATGACTACGACCACTCCATGGCGCGAATCATCAGCGCCCACTCAACCGATGGGGAAAACTGGCAACCCGAACCCGGCGTTCGCCTTGGCCCCGTGGACGCAGGCAACGACATCCTGCGAGTCGTGTCGTCCGAAGTTGTGCCGACAGCCGACGCGAATACCCTGCGGATGTACTTTGAGTGCAGTGCCGGCCCCCAGTCCGACTCAAATTCCATCCGCAGCGCGCTCTCTACCGATGAAGGATTGACCTGGAGACTCGAAGAGGGTGACCGCCTTGCGAAGCGGGGCTGTAATTATTCAGCACCCCGAATCGTGTTTCTCGACAACGGACAAAGTCGACTCTACTGCTACGAGCGGGGACGGGGAATTATCAGCGCAATTGCCGGAATGGATGGCCTGCAGTTTCAGCTCGAACCGGGTGTGCGAATCGCGCAGGACGGCCCCTATGATCGCTGCTTCGCATTCGCTCCGGAAATCGTCCGCACCCCTGAAACCCCCAGCTACGTCATGTACTACGCCGGATATCGCGAACCGAACCGTGCCTTCATCCTGCGAGCAACCTCCTCAGAAGGACTGAACTGGATCAAAGAACCGCAACCCGCGATCTCACCTGGGCCGACGGGTTGGGACGCGGCTAAATCTTCTGAGATGTGCATTATCAGACTCCCTACTCCACCGGGTTCACCTCCTCGTTACCGGATGTTCTACGAAGCGTGCGACGGTACAGCACAAGGGGAACGGGGTGTCTGGAGAATCGTCAGCGCCACAACAACCTGACTGCTCCGAACGACCGATATCCGCCCGAGGTGTAATCGGAGTTCCCGCCAAACATAAAGGCCCCGACAAGACGGGAACGGGCCGAACCGTTCTCTCGAAGGCCCTGACGAGATCCACAGATCGCATCGACTGCTCAGGTTGCTACAATCCGCATTCATGCGCCCGGTCGCAGAATGAATGGAACTCTGGCAAAGGATCACTCGAAGATGGATCTCTGGCAACGAAAATACGCAGAAGGACCTTTGGTGAAGACCAAGATCGTGGCCACGGTCGGGCCCGCATCTGCGTCGTACGAAAAACTGACGGAACTGGTCCTCGCGGGTGTGGATGTCTTCCGGCTCAACTTTGCCCATGGAACCTATGAGTGGTTCGATCAGGTCGTCACCTGGATCCGTCAGGTCTCGACCGAGCTCAACCAACCCATTGCCATCCTTGCAGACCTCGCCGGCCCCAAGATCCGACTCGGCGAACTCCCCCCCGACGGACTGCGCTGCCGACACGGAGCGAGAATCGAATTCGTCCATCAGGTCGAGCCAGGGCGCCTGGATCAACTGACGTGCACGTACGAGCAATTGATCGATGACTTGCGAGTCAACGATCGGGTACTGCTCGCGGACGGCTCGGTGTCACTACGCGTCGTGGAGACTCACCCCAAACTGGGCAAAGTCGTCTGCGAGGTCGTTCAGCCTGGACTGATCCGCAGTCGCCAGGGAGTCAATCTTCCCGGAGCGATCCTGAGCACCCCCAGCGTCACCGCGAAAGATCGGGCGGACCTGCAATGGATTCTTGACCATGGCCTGGACTATGTCGGACTGAGCTTCGTTCGCAACTCCGAAGACATTCGCCTGCTGAAGCAGATCATCTCGGAACACCCGACAACCACGCGTCCCTGGATCGTCGCCAAGATCGAAAAACCCGAAGCCATCGCAGATCTCGAGCAGATCATCATTGAAACAGACGCTGTCATGGTGGCTCGCGGTGACCTGGGGGTCGAGGCTGATGTCTTCCGTGTCCCGGCGCTTCAGAAGCAGATCATCCGGATGTGCAATGAGCATCGCACCCCGGTCATTACTGCCACTCAAATGCTCGATTCGATGCAGAAAAGTGAACTGCCGACACGTGCAGAAGCGAGCGACGTCTTCAACGCCGTGCTCGACGGAACAGACGCCGTCATGCTGTCGGGTGAGACCGCCGCAGGCGATTATCCGGTCGAAGCGGTCGCGATGATGAGCCGGATCGCGCGCGAGGCCGAGCGGATGCTCGAACCGCGCATCAGCCTCAGCGACTCACGCAGCACACACCGCACCCGGGCCACGGCCATCACGGAAGCGGTGACCCACGGAGCGGGAACAGCCGCTGAACATTTAAATGCAGATTTGATCGTTGCAGCAACACGCGGGGGGAAGACGGCGATGTCGATCTCCAAACAGCGTCCCCGCATTCCGATTCTGGGCCTGACCGACCGGCCCGAAGTCGCCCGGCGACTCTGCCTGTTCTGGGGTGTCACACCGGTAGAAACTTCTGCGGTTTCGTTGCCACCCCGGGAACAGATCGCCTTCGTTGAACAGCTCGGGCGTGCTCGAAAAATGCTGGATTCGGGCCGAAAACTCGTCCTGATCGGAAGCTCTGACTGGAAGCTCGAATGGCACGACATGATGCTCGTCCACGTGGTTCCTTAGTCGTTCCTTAAGGGTCGACAGGTCGTGTCCTCGGCGGTCCAACGCCCGAGGACACGATCGTGGGAAACGGGTCGTGGCTGGACATTCAGTCATCACGTCACTAAACCATGATCTGATCTAGAGTGCACCGGCTATTGAAGTTGGCTCACTGGAACGCGGGTTGCTGGGAGCCTTTTGATCGGATTTCGACTGCCGAAATGGCGGCGAATTAATGTCACCACCCTTTGCGCGAGATGTGACTGCATGAGTAAACCGGATGGCGCAATGATCGAGGCGATTGGCCTCAGCAAGTACTACGGGCCTTTTGCCGCGACACAGGATGTCTCTTTCTCAGTTCCCCGCGGTCAGGTGGCCGCGTTCCTGGGCCCCAACGGTGCGGGAAAATCAACAACGATGAAGTTGTTGACAGGGTTCCTGGCCCCGAGTGCAGGGACGGCAAAAATCGGTGGACTGGACATGTCCGTCGACCGGATCAAGGCGGCCGAGTTACTTGGTTATCTACCCGAGAACGGTCCGCTCTATCTGGAAATGACCCCCTCTTCCATCCTGCGTTTCCTGGGCGAAGCACGCGGATTGTCCGGAGGAAGGCTCAGCGAGCGATTGGACTTTGTCGCTCAGAAGTGTTCATTGAAGGGTGTCT
This sequence comes from Schlesneria sphaerica, assembly GCF_044336245.1. Classification (NCBI taxonomy): domain Bacteria; kingdom Pseudomonadati; phylum Planctomycetota; class Planctomycetia; order Planctomycetales; family Planctomycetaceae; genus Schlesneria; species Schlesneria sphaerica. The sequence goes on from NZ_CP172346.1 coordinate 1,591,455, forward strand.
GGGGCAAACCCATCAGCAAGTTGTCGAAGGGCTTCCGGCAGCGCGTCGGTATGGCCCAGGCCCTGCTGCATGACCCCCAGGTGCTGATTCTGGATGAGCCGACAAGCGGCCTTGATCCGAACCAGACACACGATGTGCGCGAACTGATTCTCAGTCTTGCCAAAACGAAAACAATCCTGCTTTCGACGCACATTCTGACGGAAGTCAAAGCCGTCTGTAATCGAGTGATCCTGATCAATGACGGTCGAATCGTACTCGATGGTTCTATTGATGAGTTGGAACGGGGCGGCCACAGCATGGACCAGCGGTTCCGACAGTTGACGGGCGCCGCGAAGTAACACGCCCCCTGCCGTCAGGTTGGGGTCACAAGCAAACGCGGTATGGTCAACGAGTTCACTGGGACCGAGTTGCTTCTGTCGGTGAATGCTCAGCGAGGGTCATCCTGCCGGATGACACGTTCAGAACAACGGACGACAGGCAACTTGTTAGACGGATTCGATCGGGGTGTGTGACCTCGGTATGCGGGCAGCGGTGATTACCAGTTGCCCTGAACTGATCAGATTATTGTTTCTCAATTTGACAGGGATCGCCACAGATGCGTTCGCATGTTGTCCTTGCGGTCTTCAAACGCAACTTCTGGAGTTATTTCTCAGGAGTTATCGGATACCTCTTCATCGTGGTGTTCGTCTTTCTGGGTGCGTTTGCAGCCTTCCAGGAAAAGTTTTTCGCGAATAATGTTGCCAGTCTCGATCAATTGAACGAGTGGTTTCCTCAACTGCTGTTGTTCATTATTCCCGCCATCACGATGGGGATCTGGTCCGAAGAACGAAAGCTGGGGACCGAAGAGTTGCTCTTCACACTTCCGGTCTCGAACCTGGAGGTTCTCTTCGGGAAATATCTGGCAGTCGTCGCGGTCTACACCGTGGCTCTCGGATTCTCACTGACAAACGTCCTGATCTTGAACTGGATCGGCTCCCCGGACCCCGGTGTCATCATGACCACCTACTTGGGATACTGGCTGGCGGGTTGTGCCCTGCTCGCAGCAGGGATGGTCGCATCACAGCTCACCAGCAATGCCACCGTCGCCTTCGTGCTGGGCTCAGCCTTGTGCGCAATTCCCGTCTTTGCCGAACGTCTTTCCTTCGTCCTGAAGTCAGTCGTCCCGGAAGGGGTCTTTGAAGGCCTCAGTCTGTCATCCCAGTTAAAGCCATTCGGGATCGGACTTATCCCTTCACAAGGGCTCTTTTACTTTGTGGCTCTGGCCGGGTTGATGCTGTACATCAATTATGTCCTGATCGGATATCGCCACTGGAACAATGGCGCTGCAGGCACGAATATGGGTCCCCAGTACCTGGTTCGTTCCGTCTCGCTGTTGCTCATCCTGTTCGGCCTGGGTGTCGTCCTCTCACAAAAGGGTTTCCGATCCGACTGGACTGCTGAAAAGCTTTACTCGTTCAGCAGTACGACCAGCCAGGTTGTGAAGGACCTCAAGAGCGATCGACCTGTTTCGATTCAGGCCTTCGTCAGTCGTACTCCTCCCCGTGACTATGTCTCGGTCAAGAGCACGCTGCTTGGCCTGCTCGGTCAGTACGGACAAAGTTCGCCGAATGTCACTGTTCGCATCGTCGAAGTCGATCCTGCCAGCGAGCAGGCAGAAGAAGCCAAACAATACGGCATCGAATTCCGCGATGTTCAGTTCGAGCGTGAAGGTCGAATGCTTGTTGAAAAAGTTGCGATGGGTGCTGTCATCAATAGTGGTGCCAACGAAGTCGTGATTCCTCACTTCGGCAAGGGAACGCCGATCGAATACGAACTGACCCGTTCGATCCAGGTCGCCGCCAACGAGAAGCGAAAGACAATCGGGATTCTCGAAAGTGATGCCAAGCTGACGGGGGGCTTCGACATGCAAACGTTCCGGCAGTCACCCGAGTGGCGGATCGTCGCAGAACTGAAGAAGTCCTATAACGTTGAAAGTGTTCCCGCCTCGGCCCCGATTCACGATTCCAAGTTCGATGTGTTGATCTCGGTACTCCCCAGTTCTCTGGGAGCCAATGAGTTGGAAAACCTGGTCAACTACGTGAAGACAGGGAAACCCGTCCTGATTCTGGATGACCCGCTTCCCGCCACAAACCCCTCGCTTGCACCACGGCAACCGAAGCCAAAAGCAGGTGGCAACCCGATGATGAGCATGGGAATGCCAAACGAGCAAAAGGCTTTCGGCGGAAAGGCCACTTCACTCGTCGACCTGCTCGGGATCGAATGGGTCTATGACCAGATTGTCTGGGACAACACATCACTGTACCTGCATCCCGAATACGAAAAGCTGCTCCGCGAAGAAATCATTTCGATCAGTCCGCAAAGTGGCAATTCGAAGGCGTTCAACCCTGACAGCCCGATCACGAATCGCCTGCAGGAAGTGATGCTGTTCTTCTCAGGCTCGATCAAGGAACGTGAACTCCGTTCCGGGCAGGAAAAGACTCTGGAGTTCACTCCACTGCTGCTCACCGGTCGAAACTCCGGTTTGCTGGACTGGGACGATCTGGTGAAGAGCAGCATGTTCGGGATGAACATCGATTCCAACCCGCGCCGCATCACAGACGAGGTTGCTCACATCGTCGCGGCAGAGATTGTTTCCACTAAGGATGCCAAGGAGAACAAAATCAACGTGATCTACGTTGCAGATACCGATCTGGTCTCTGACTTCTTCTTCCATCTGCGTGAAACGAAACAGTTCAACCTCGATCTGGACAACGTCACGTTCGTCCTGAATGCAGTGGACAAGCTGGCCGACGACACCGCGATGATCGACCTGCGAAATCGACGGCCGAAAGTCCGTACGCTGACCGCGATCGAACGTCAGACAAAAGCGTTCAATGCAGCGGCGAACGAAGAGCGTAAACTGGCTTCCGATGAAGCCAAGAAAGCACTCAAGGACGCAAAGGATCGTCTGGCAGAGAAAGTCGAAAAGATCAAAAACAATGAATCGCTCGACGAAGACAGCAAGATGCAGCAGCTGATGATGGCTCAACAGGAAGAGGCACGGCGCCTGGAAGTGGAAGAGGCAAACATCAATCAGGCCAAAGAAAAGAAGATTGATGAGAGCAAGACCAAAATGGACCGGCTGACTCGAGAAGTCGAAAGCAGCTACTACACCCGGTCACTGCTGGCCTCACCCATTCCCGCCATCATGCTGGGACTCATCGTCTGGCTGATCCGCAAGAACAATGAACAACGCGATATCGCCCCTGCTCGCCGAATTGGCGGACGTGGCTAAACGACCGTTGTTTGAAGAATACCATCCAACTTACAGGCGTTGTCAGATGAATGACGACTCTATTTCCAACCGAATTCATTCCGCAGGAGCTTCGTTATGAACGAAACCGTGCGTACATCTCTATTTGTCGCAGGTGCGGTGCTCTCATTGATCGCCGCCCAGGTCACCAGCCGGGGTGTTACCAAGCCCCCTGCCGAGTTCAGTCAGGTCGGCACGCCGTTCTACCCTGACTTTGTGGATGCCGACGCAGCCAAGTCGCTGCAGGTCGTGAACTACAATCCGGAAACGGCCAGCCTCCGAATCTTCGGCGTCGAGCAGGGCTCTGACGGTGTCTGGCGAATCCCGTCCCGCAATAACTACCCCGTCGACGGAAAAGAACGGCTTGGCAAGACGGCCACCTCGATCATCGGAATCAAGAAAGAGGCCCTGGCCGGTCCGCGAAAGAGCCAGCATATCGAGTTTGGCGTGCTGGATCCCCTCAGCGAATCCGTCAGCGACTATCAGGGTGTCGGCAACCGCGTCACACTGAAAGATGGAAAAGACGGCAAAGTATTGGCCGATCTGATTATCGGTAAGGAAGTCAAAGGTCGAAGCGGCTTCTTCTATGTCCGCAATCCCTCGGAAGATCAGACCTACATCGCGAAGGTCAGTATCGACGTTTCAACAAAGTTTGCAGACTGGATCGAACCAGACCTGCTGAAGCTGGATGGTTCCAAGCTGCGATACATCAACATCGAAAAGCACAGTGTCGAGTTCGGACAGGATGGTGGTGGAAGTCTGGCCGGAAAAGAATCAAACCGGCTGACCCGAACTTCCGCAACGGACAAATGGAAGCTCGATGGACTTGATGATGCAGCCGAAGAAGTCAACGAAGACGAAGTCCGCAAGCTCGTCCAAGCGCTCGACGATCTGAAGATCGTTGGCGTGCGTCCCAAAAATGAAAAGTTGAAGAAGCGACTGCAGGACGATCAGGGGCTGGCACTGGACGACCGCACGCGGCGAGAGATGGAAGAGATTGGGTTCTTCTTCGTCCGTATGCCCGACCGGAAAGGGATGGCAATGATCTCTCAGGAAGGAGATCTGGCTGCCGTCACCGAACAGGGGGTCGCTTACGAGTTGCACTTCGGTTCCGTCTTTTCCGGGACTGAAGAAGAAGTTGAAGCCGGATTTATCAACAAGGGTGAAGAGAAGTCCGACGCAGACGGGAAAGAGGCTGAGAACAAAGAGAAGAAAGACGAAGCCGACGCCAAAACGGACGCTCGCAAGATCAAGAGTCGCTATCTCTTCGCACAGGCCCAGTTCGATCCATCGGCTCTCGGCCCAAAACCTGAAGCACCCGAAAAGCCCGCAGCCCCTGCCGAACCAGCAGCTGCAAACGAAGAAACGCCTGCCGACGCCGCTGCAGCAGAGAACGTCGGCGAAAAGCCCGATCCCAAGAAGGTACACGAAGAGGCCTTGGCCAAGTACGACATCGATCTCAAGAAATACGAAGCGGACCTCAAATCGTATGAAGAGAAAGTCAAAACCGGCGAAAAGCTGGTTAAAGACCTGAACCGGCGGTTTGCCGACTGGTACTATGTCATCTCGGGCGACAGCTTCGAAAACCTGCGACAGGGTCGGAAAACGCTGGTGAAGCCAAAGTCGACTCCTGAAAATGCAGCAGGTCAGTCGTCGCCGGCCGGAAACGTCGACCCTCAAGACGCTCCTGATTCCCAGGATGCATCGGCGAACTGAATTCCCCGGATGCAGGAATCCCAATGGAACTTCGTCAAATCGGCCGCACTGAGATCCTGGTTACTCCACTGGCGATGGGGTGCTGGCCGATTGCCGGAGTGACCAGCGTCGGAGTGACTGACGAGCAAAGCCTTGCCACGCTTCAGGCCGCCGTTGATGGCGGCCTGAATTTCTTTGATACCGCCTACTGCTATGGCTACGACGGAGAAAGCGAAAAGCTGATCCGACGTGCCTTGGGGCATCGCCGAGACGAACTCGTGATCGCGACCAAGGGAGGTATCCACTATGAAAATCGTGTCCAGGTCAAGGATGCCCGGCCCGCCACATTAGAGCGAGAATGTGAGGAAAGCCTGAAAAGGCTGGGGACCGATTACGTCGACCTGTACTACCTGCACGCCCCTGACCCCAATACACCAGTGGAGGAGTCCGCGGGTGCGCTGAAGGGGCTGCTGCAATCGGGAAAAGTCCGCAGCATTGGCGTTTCCAACTTTTCCCTTCAGCAATTAATCGCCTTTCAGGCGGTCTGCCCCCTCGCTGCTTACCAGCCACACTACAACATGCTGCAGCGGGAAATTGAGGAATCCCAGCTACCGTGGTGTATTGAGAATCATGTCTCTGCCATCGTGTATTGGCCCCTCATGAAGGGCCTGCTGGCCGGAAAGCTTCCCCGGGACTATCAGTTCGATCCGAAAGATGGTCGGCCCAAGTACCCGATGTTCTCGGGAGACGAGTGGAACAAGAACCAGGACTTTCTCGATCGGTTGAGACCGATCGCGGAGGAGTGTCAGTCGACCGTCGCCCAGCTGGTCCTTAACTGGACGATTCAGCGTCCCGGGATCACCGTGGCACTGTGTGGTGCCAAGCGTCCGGACCAGATCCGCGATAACGCGGCGGCTCTGACATGGACGCTGACCGCCGAACAGATTTCCCGCATCGATCAGGCCATTCAAGATCGCGGCGCCGCCGCATCTCGAGCTGCCGTCTGACCGCCACCCCAACGCGATCAATACAACTCCCCATAAGCGGTTTCAGACCTAGGCAGGAATCGAGCGGACGAACATCGCGAATTCGTCTGATCCCCTCATGGAATCTGTCCAGGACGAGGATCCAATGACCCTCGTCCGTCGCCCGTTCCAGAGTCGTCGCACCGCGTCACGCGATGAAGCGTTCAAGCGGTTTTCTGCTCGGGGTATTTGATACGACCGTGGTGGATGCCGATCAGCGACTTCGTGAGCGAATCCTCGATGACAGCCAGTTCGCTCAGTGTTAACGAGCTTTCATCAAACTGACCATCCAGCAGCCGCTTCATCGCGATTTCGTGGACGAGCGTCTCGAGTCGCTTTGGCGTTGGCTCGGCCAGCGTCCGGCTTGCCCCTTCCACAGCGTCGGCGATCATCAATACGGCCGCTTCCCGAGACTGCGGCCGAGGGCCTGGATATCGGTACGCCGATTCCTGCACGTCGTAGCGATGGTCAGGCTGCATTTCCGCCTGCTTTGTCGCAGCGTGAAAGAAGTACTCGACCAGCGTGGTCCCATGATGCTGCTCGATAAAATCGATCAGCGGTTCGGGAAGGTTATGCTGGTGGGCCAGTTCAACCCCGTCTTTGACGTGACCAATAATCACCAGGGCACTCATCGCCGGATTCAGCGATTCATGGCGGCTGGTTTGGCCAGCAGTCATATTCTCCACAAAGTAATGGGGCTTCATCATCTTCCCGATGTCGTGATAGTACGCCCCCACACGACACAACAAGCCGTTGGCCCCGATAGCGTCCGCAGCCGTCTCGGCAATCGTGGCAACCCCGTTGGAGTGACTGTAAGTCCCCGGCGCCCGCTGAATCAGTTCCTGCAGCAACGGATGCGAGACATCGCTCAGTTCCAGCAGACTGATATCCGTGACCACACCGAACAGATTTTCGACGAATGGCAGACTACCGGAAACCAGGAATCCAGACAGAAAACACCAGCCGGCTCCCCGCAGTCCATTCAAGAGAAAGCGGTGATCGGCGTCTGCCCACAATTGTCCCAGCTGCTGCGTTTCGATGATCCCCGTACCGAGTGTGATGAACAGGTACGTCAGTGCCGCGCCGAATCCCACTTTGACCAGCTTCATGCGGTTGGACACCTGATTGAGTGGTACCACCGAAGCAGCAATCGCGCTCATCAGGACCACAAACCCGCTCACGTCCCCCCCGATGGAAAGCGTCACGACGAGTGACATGGCGAAGCCGGTGAGTGCCGCCAGAACCTGGTTATAGGCGATCGCCAGCACCATCACAGTGCAGAGCAGTGGCACAACTTCCGCTCGCCAGTGATCGAACGACAGCAACCGACTCAACACGACTGACAGCGTGACCGCGAACAGATAGACGGCCAGTCGACTGACATTCGTCGCCAGCCTTCGCTCGTTCCTCACCAGGTAGCAGCCAATCAATCCGCTCAGGACGATCAACAGTAAAAGAACTGTGACCATCCGCACGATGCGTTCGCCGATGCCCACGCGGCTTTCAAGCTCGTCGTACTGGGCATGCAGGACGTCCAGGTATTCCTCGGTAATCTTGCTACCCGGTGGAACCAGCAGCGTCCCTCGCTTGTACGTATCTTTCACGGGCGGGGTCGACAGGTTCGCCAGAGTGATTCGCTGGTTCGTCGTCGCCAGATCAAACTCGAGTGAAGGAATGATGCGATTGCGAAGCCACTTCTCGAGGATCGGCTGCAGGGGAGTCAAAAGTGGAAACGACTTCCACTGGCTCCCAAGGCTGCCTGTTGCCTTGAGCAGTTCGTCGAGAACGACGTCCGACGCAAACCGCTTGGGTGGGTCTTCGGTCGAGTCACTGAGAATGCTGATTTCGTCGTCGAGGCGAATTTTCTGACGTGGCCGTGACAGCTCTGCCAGGTCGACAATCCCGACCTGCAGCAGCGGAGCCACGAATTGTGAGAATTCGCCATACAGTTCGTTGATCGGTCGCTCTGCCAGATTCGCTGGACCAAGCGCTGATCGAAGGGATTTCCACTCTTCTTCGAAGGCGGTCGTGCGGGGATCGAGCGGAGTTGGCCCACTCGCAATCCAGCCGAACGCCGCGCGACACTCGGCCGAAAGTTCTTCGAAGCGACTCACTTCGACAACTTCCAGCAGATGACGCCTGAGATCGGTCCCCAGGTTCTCAAGCCGCTCAACCCCGGCCGGAATCTTCCGGAAGACGGGGGGTTCGCGATTGATGCGGTCGATTCGGGCAAGCTCTGTCTTGTCCTGATTGACGCGGGTGAAATCGACGCGAGCCAGCATCCCGTTCGGAACATCGTCACCCAGACGATGAGGGAACGGAGCCTGCCAACTTTGCAATGCAATGACCAGACCTGCCAAAACGACGAAGCAAATTGCGAGACGCAATGCGACATCGGTTTGGCTCAGTCGTTCTGTTAGACGGCCGGACCAGGACGTGCCCACCTTGTGAACGGACAGTCGGCCCGGACGTACTCGACGAGAGAAGAAAAAGCTCATACCTTCTGTTTCTGAGAACCGACAAGGACTTAGGTCAGTCGGTGTCTGAGTTTGGTAGTGCGGATGGTTTCGACGCGTCAGTGACACCAGATTCGGACACGGTATCGGACGTTGACGACAGTTCACTGAGCGGAACTTCCTCGACATCGCCCGTGCCCGGGTTCACATTTTCCGTTTCGCCAGCTTGGTGCCAGGAATTCTCCCACCTGCCGTCTGGAGGGCCGTCTCGACGTACATCGTACGCCTGGACGATCTTACGAACGAGCGGATGTCGGACAATATCCGAACCGGAGAGTGACACAGTGGCAATTCCCGGAATATTTCTCAACCGGCGAATGGCGTCATTAAGGCCACTTTCGACACGGTCCGGAAGGTCGGTTTGCGTTCCGTCACCCGTAACGACGATCTTTGAATGATGTCCCATTCGGGTCAGGAACATCTTCATCTGGGTAACGGTCGTATTCTGAGCCTCGTCGAGAATCATGAACGTGTTATTCAGCGTTCGCCCACGCATGTAGGCCAGCGGGATAATCTCGATCACTTCTTTATCGAGGTAACGCTGGACCTGTTCAAAGTCCAGAATGTCACCCAGTGCGTCGAGCAACGGACGCAGATAGGGATTCACTTTGGCCAGCATATCCCCGGGCAGGAAGCCCAGCTTTTCACCCGCTTCGACCGCAGGCCGCACGAGCACGATCTTTCGTACCTGTTCGAGCCGCAGTGCGTTAACTGCCATCGCTACGGCAAGATACGACTTACCTGATCCCGCTGGACCTTCGCAGATCACCAGGTCATGCTCACGAATGGCTCGGATATAGTCACGCTGTCCGGTCCCCAGCGGGCGGATTTTCCGGGCTTTGTGAAATACATCAATCAATTCATCAGGATTCGAACTGACCGGGAACTGGCCTCGGTGCAAGGCTCGATCGAATTCATCGTCGTCCAGCAGGCCTTTCTGTTCGATGATCGATCGCAGTTCAGAAACAATTTCCTTCCCGAGATCGACTTGAGCCTGCTCGCCGTGAAGATGAAGCTCGTCACCGCGGAGAACGACGTCAAGATGCAGAACATCTCGCAAACGACGAAGGTTCTTATCGCGAAGCCCGAAAAGGGTGCGAACATCTTCATAGTTGCGAAACTGAACTCGTCCTTCAGACATAAACTTTTCCTGAGATCGCCAGTCTTCGTCCCACTGGAAGCAGAGAGTGCATTCCGAGTGCCAATGTCAGACTGGAAGTGTCCGCGACCCGCGGTCGCGTGCTGCGTACACTTTAACGTTTTTGGGAATCACTCGCAAAAGAACTACACACGAAAATGGATTCGTCGTAAAACTCGGCCGAATTTACGCCGCAACGGTCTGGGCAAGACGGTTGTTTTGTGAAGTCTGTGACTTCCGTAGCGGTTGTATTCAAGGTAGGGGCGTAGAAAGTTCGATGAGAGACTAAAGGATTTTCACTGTCGTCAGGACGCATAAGTTTCCCACGACACCGCCGTTTGCGGCGGCAACACGGAAGTTGCCCAATGTACGAAGCCAGTTTTGATTTGAAGCGTCGCCCGTTTGGCGCAACTCCTGATGCCACATGCTTTCTCGCTGCCGCACCGATTCAAGCCGCACTGGATGAGGTGCTTGTCTGCATTGAACAAGGCCAAGGGATTTCTGTGGTGACGGCGCCGGCTGGCGTGGGAAAGACGCTGTTGTGCGAACGCCTGAGAATGGAACTGAAGCCTCGTTTTGAAACCATCTTCCTTCGCCATGCCAGTTTTCTTACACGTCGCGCCCTCCTGCAGACATTGCTTTGCGAGCTCAATCATTCGTATCAGCACTCGTCGGAACAAGAGCTTCGCCTTGCGCTTTGGCCCGCAATCCGTAAATTACAGCCTCAGCGAGAAGCGCTGGTCCTGATTTGCGATGAAGCTCACCAATTGTCCAAAAACCTGATCGAGGAATTGCGTATCCTTGCCGACTTCGCCGAAGCGGGAAAACCGCTGGTCCGGCTGGTCCTGGTGGGGCAGCTCAATCTGGAAGATAAGCTCGCCCTTCCCAGCCTCGAAGCGTTCAACCAGCGTATCCGTGCGCATGTCAGCCTGCCCACATTCGACCGCGCCGGGTCTCTCGACTACATCGATTACCGTCTCACCTGGGCAGGTGGACGTACCCACGAAATTTTCACCCCGCAGGCGCTGGATGTCATCGTGCAGGCCAGCGATGGGGTTCCCCGATGCATGAATCAACTGGCAGACCATACCCTGCTGCTCGCCTTTGTTGCCGAACAGCGTCCCGCCGGTGAAGAACTCGTTCGCGAAGCCCTCAACGACCTGCGACAGCTTCCTCTGCAGTGGAACGAGCCATCCACCCCGACGAGGTCGTACGAGCAACCAACGTTCGGTCAGACTGTCGAGTCGGTCGAAGACGACTCCATCGGCAACGCGATTGAACGGAATAGTTCCCATCCCTCTGCGTATGCCTACGAATCATCGTCCCTCGAGGTGGGCACCGAGTTGCCTGCCTGGAAAGATTCTTCCTTCAAAACAGAAACGGATGAACCGGTGAACCACAATAATCTCCATTCGTGGGAAACCGCCAGTTGGGTCGAACCTGTCGCCATCGAAGCGCAGAGCGATGACTGGAAACATGTCATTGATCTGTTCCGTGTCGCGGAAAGCGAATCCTCGCCCTCAACATCCGAAACGAATGAAGAAGATGCGCAGGAATTTACCTTGTCGTCTGCCTCAGAGTCGTCTAGCACAGAGCAGGAATCGTCCGACGAGGAAGTTTCCACACCGCAGTACACGTTCAGTGCGCGTTCTCGTCGAGTTGACCACGCCCCACAGTCAGTCACCAGCGATGGTGACGATGATGAGACGCTCTCAGGTGAACTCGAAGAGTCCGAAACCGAATCGGACGAAACGCCTTCCGCTCCAGCCCCGGTAACACCGCGTGTCGACAGACAGCGGTCCGAGGAACGTCGGGTGAGTTCTCATTCGCCAGCAAATCCTCAGTACATTTCGAAACCTTCCGAAGTCTTCGAAGAAGAAGTCATTTTTGACCGGTACGCTGCAATCGACGCGGGATTTGTTCCCGCGTTCGCGCCTTACGTCGACACGGCAAAACCCGCGGAGGTTCACGCTCAGCCGCAGACCGCATCAAGTCTGGCTGCGCAGCGCGACATCAAACCTGTTGAGAGCGAAACTCCGATGGCGCCGGCTCAGGTCATCGCTCCCGCGAATGCCCACGAGCTGATCGTGGAGCAGGTGCTCGAATCGGTGGGACCAGCATCACACAATCTGGATTCGCACGAGCTTGAACAGATTCTGGGCGCGGTTCATGAGCTGATTGAACTCACAAATCAGGAAGTCGCGGAATCGCATTCGAGTTCCTCGTTTGAATCCCTGACGGCACCTCCGATTCAACTCGACGAGCCGCAACTGACCGAAGAAATCGTCGCCGAAGATGTCTTCGACTGGAATCAGTCCAAGGAACAGCCCCAGCGTCCTCAGTACGTTGAACATGATCCGAATCTTGTCGAAGAGGCAGAGCGGACCCATGACCTCTATGAGGAAGCCGCGAAAACCGATTGGTGGTCACCTCCCTCACGACAGGATGAAGAGGAGATTCTCCGTTCGCTCCAGCGAGACATTCCTGCCGTCCCACCCGCGAACGCTCCGTCTGCTGCCGAACTGACTTCGACTATTGAAAGCGCAGCGGGTTGGGAAGTCGTGGAAACCGATCCTGTCGAACAGACTGAGACAAAGCGGCCGTTCCGTTACCTCTTCAGCATGCTGCGACGGAAGCAGCAGCAAACACACTGATAGGACGACATCGGTCTAACCGGGCACAGCAGCAAACGTAAACCGTGCTGCTGCTGAATGACTCCAATTCTGAGTTTCGGCCATCGGGAATCCGGCCGGCAATCCCCTGGCAAGTTGTCGGCTATTGCTTGAGTAAGCCCCTGATCGACCGCTTCCGCGCAAGCCGTTCGCGAAAGCCTGAATTGCAGACTCGACGGCATGAATGCGGGCAGTCGCTCACCGCCAGTCCTCTTTCTGGTGCTCACATCGGATGGGTCGACGGAGACAAATCGATGCGGTTATAGTGCTGCACCGATTCGACCTGCTTCGAAATGACAGTTCACGTATCACGGTGGAGCGTCTCAATGCATCAGTTCTGTAAGCGTCGTCTTTTCGTCTGGTGTCTGCTTGCGATCACGGGACCGTGGTCGGTAGCACAGGCCGAGGATCGCGCGAAAGCGCAGAACGACGCCGCTTCTGTCGGCGGAAAAGAAGCGGTGACTATCGAGCAGACCGACGACGGACTGGCCGTCAAAATCAAGGGGGAAGAGTTCACCGTCTTTCATCACGGCGCCACACTCCCTAAGCCTTACTTCTGGCCTGTACGTGGTCCCGGTGGCGCCATTCTCACCCGTCCCAACGACCCAAACGAAAAAGAGCATCCTCACCACCGCGGGATCTGGCTGTCCGTCGACGAAGTCAATCACGTCCGTTTCTGGGCGGAAAAAGGTCGCATCGTCACGACCGATGTGAAGTCGAAGTCGGGAAATCCCGGAACGATCGAGATGACAAATGAGTGGATCGGCTTGGACGGGACCCCCGCACTGATCGAAAAAACGATCGTCTCCATCTATCCGGAACGGCTCATCACGTATGACACGACGCTCGCCCCGCCGGTTGGAAAACTCGCCCGCTTCGACGATACGAAGGAAGGTTTCTTCGGTTTTCGGGTTGCTCAATCGATGCGAGAAAAAGAAGGGGGAATCGTCACCAACTCGGACGGCAAGAAGACGACCGCAGAATGCTGGGGACAGCCAGCCAAATGGGTCGACTATACTGGCGTGGTCGATGCAAAAACTTATGGCGTCGCCCTGATGGACCATCCCGGCAACTTTCGTCCATCGCGATACCACGTCCGAGATTACGGTCTGTTTTCCATGAGTCCCTTTGGCGAGGGGGCCTACCAGAATGACGAATCCAAATCCCAGCCCGTCATTCTCGACGCCGACACCCCTTCCCTGCGGTTCCGGTTCGGTGCCTACATCCACGCCGGTAACGCAACCGAAGGCAAAGTCGCCGAAGCCTACAAACAGTTCATTGAGGTGACGAAGTAATCGCACAACGATTTGGGGGCATGACCTGGAGACGCAGTTCAGTCCGGAGCACCGGCAGAGAGCGACTCCGAGACAAAACTTCCTGGGAGCGGCGACGGGCCGGAGATTGTCAGACGAGGTTTCACGTATTCGTCCCGCTTCTGCCCGTGAACCCTTTTCACCTGATTCAGTTCCTCGACAACGAGATACGAACCTGGTCAGTCATTTGATTGATGAACCATGAAGCTGGCAGGTAAAACCGTTCTGATTACCGGGGGGCGACGCATCGGAGCCGCGCTGGCTCGCCTGCTCGCTGAACGGGGTGCCAACATTGCCTTGAGCTATCACTCCAGCGCTGCAGTGATCCAGGAAGTCGTCGAGGATTGTCGGCAAGCAGGTGTGCAGGCCGAGGCCAATTCCGCTGATCTTCGGCACTGCGAGCAAGCCGAAGCGCTGGTCGCGCAAACCGTCGCCCGGTTTGGCTCACTCGACGTTCTGATCAACCTGACCAGCATCTACACGCGAACCCCCTTCGCCAATTTACAACCCGGCGACTACGAAGAAGCCATCGCCTCGAATCTTTCGGCCCCCTACTTCACGGCCCTTTCCGCGGCTCGAGCAATGCAGCAACAGCCGACGGTCGACGGACTGCAAGGGAAGATCATCCACTTCACCGACTGGGCTGTGGACCGGCCCTACCGTGACTTCCTTCCCTACCTGATCGCCAAAGGAGGCCTGGTCACACTGACCAGGGCATTGGCTGTCGAGCTCGCACCGACCATCACCGTGAATGCCATCGCACCGGGGACTGTAGAGCCCCCTCCGCACGTCTCAGCAGAGCGGCTTGAACAGATTCGGAGCACTTCGGCGCTGGGAAAAATCGGCTCTGCCGATGACGTGAATCGTCTGGTCCTGTACCTGCTGGAGGGGACCGACTTCGTGACCGGCGAGGTATACCGAGTCGACGGTGGCCGCTTCCTGGGATCATCAACGGGTGAAGCATGATCACCCCTGGCAGTCTTTCCGGCGAACACGAACCACAGTCGACGGACGTTCGATCGCCTTCTCTGGGTAGCCTGCAGGCGTCAATCACTGACAAGTTAGCGCAGATCATATACAGACAAGGTTGAGGTGACATGGCGACGAATCATCTGACTGTTGAAGCGGCTTACCGAGATAAATTCCCTCAATCTGCCTCGCTCTACGAGAGGGGCAAGACGGTATTCCCCAGCGGGATCACCCACGATGCCCGGTACCTGTTACCGTTTCCCGTGTTCGTGAAAGAAGCGCATGGGTCACGTAAGACTTCCGTCGAGGGTCATTCGATCATCGACTACTGGGTGGGACACGGAGCCCTGTTGCTGGGCCACGGTCGCCGCGAAGTCGTGGAAGCCGTCCAGCAGCAAATGGCCCGCGGGACACACTTCTCCGCCAACCACGAACTCGAAATCGAGTGGGGCGAACGTGTGAAGCGACTCGTCCCATCCGCCGAGCGGGTCCGCTTCACCAGCAGTGGAACTGAAGCAACCCTCATGGCGGTCCGGGTCGCACGACTGGTGACGAATCGGACCAAGGTGGTGAAACTGATTGGCCACTTTCACGGTTGGCACGACCAACTGGTGCTGGCGGCTTACGCACCCTACACGCCTGATGACTGGTCAATGCCCGGCGTGAGTCCCGGTGTTGTCAGTGATCTGGTTGCAGTTCCCCCCAACGACCTGAAGGCGATCGAACAGGCATTTCAGGAACACCGGCCGGCCTGCTGCATCCTGGAACCGACAGGGGGACACTGGGGACTGGTCCCCGTGCAAGGCGAGTATCTCCGTGGACTGCGCGAACTGTGCACGAGGTACGACGTCTTGCTGATTTTCGACGAAGTCATCTCGGGATTCCGTGTGCATCCGGGTGGAGCCCAAGGCCACTACGGGATTACGCCCGATATGACGACGATGGCCAAAATTCTGGCCGGTGGCTTGCCCGGTGGAGCCCTCGCTGGACGACGCGACTTGCTGGAGGCGATTGAGTTCGGCAACCAGTATGGCAAAAAGATGAAGCACCCTGGCACGTTCAACGGAAACCCACTATCCGCTGCGGCCGGTTGCGCGGCCCTTGATCTCCTCGCCGACGGCGTTGCGTGTCAACAGGCAAACAGACTGACCGGGAAACTCCGTCAGCAACTCAATGCACTGTTCGTCCGAAAATCAGTCCCCTGGATCGCATACGGCGAGTTCTCGATGTGCCACATCCTGCCAGGGTACACAGGCCACAATCCGGTCAGCGCAGACTTCATTCCATGCGACGGAGACTATCGGAAGCTTGACCGGGAACAACCGGCTGCTCTGAAATTCGCCTTCCGATCGGCTCTGCTGACGTGTGGTGTTGACTGGTTCGGCTGGAGCGGCATGACTTCGTCAGCCCACACGGAAGACGATCTGGAGGAGACCGTCGCTGCATTCGATCGGATGCTGAGCATGCTCCAGGCGGATGGCCTGATCTGAGTTCGCCTCAGCCAGGAGGTGAACTGCGATTGCTGAGACGCTGATTGAGAATGAGGTCGATTCGGGAATTTTCTGCTCCTGAATCGACTTCATCGACAACTCACGCACTCCGTATCACCAGCGAACGGAGAGAATGCGGACTCGCACTACAGATTCGAAGCGGAAAGCAGTGAATCTGTCTGCTGCCGTCAGATTCCGTAGAATTTGGCCGCGTTATCGTGGAACAGCTTCTTCTGAAAGACAAGAGGTCGGTCTTTAACGATCTGCTTGAGAGCATTAAGCCACTGAGCGAATGAGGCTCGCAAGGTACAGACCGGCCAGTCACCTGCAAAAATCACCCGATCTTCGCCAAAGGCGTCGAGCGTGTCATTGACGTTCTGCGCCAGATCATCGGGTTTCCAGTCCTTATTGGCCGTCACGATAATCCCGGAAACCTTGCAGATCACGTTCGGCAGCTGAGCCAGCTCCTTCATCCCGCGTTCCCATTTCGCTCGTAGAGCCGCGTCGGTCGACGTGACGCTCATGTTCCCGCAATGATCGAGGATGAAACGGGTCTTCGGACATTGCCGCACAAGCTTTGCCGCGTCGACGACCTCTCCCGCGCGAACACACAGGTCAAAGCTTTTGCCCATGTCGCCCAGTAACTGAATACTTTTGACGAATTCGGGCGTCAGGCAGTATCCCGGAGGTGTCGAATCACCGTGCAGCACCTGGCGAATCCCTTTGATGTACTTGTTATCCGCAAAGCGGGACACGTACTTTTCAAAGCCCGGACTTCCTGGTCGTCCCGAGATCACGGCCGCCGCCATGGGATTGTCGTTCTGCTGACACAGGTGCGTGACATAGTCCGCCTCGGCGTCCTGCTGGTCGACTTTGACATCAACCTCCATGTAGACAGTCTTGACGACATTCAGCCCTTTGGTTGCTTCCAGATAATCCGACATCAGAAAACTGCGCTCGATGGGCCCCGTCTCTCCTCCCTGATGCCACGGCAGCGTGAACTTGCTGAGATCCCACAGGTGCTGATGAGTATCGATGACGGGAAGCTGATCGGGCATGGACTTATCCTGAGCGGAAGAAAGATTCTGAAGAGCAGTCGAGAATGAACCTATCGCCGCGGTCGCAGCAACGGAAGCCGCCAGAAAGTCTCTTCGAGATTGCGGTTCGTACACGATGTTCTCCGATGCCAGGGATGTAGAAATGGATCCGCGAGGTTCATCATGAAAACAAACGGAGTTCCATTTGTCACGCAGGCAGCCCGCAATGATACCCCCGCGACAAATCCCTGAACGCAACAGCAGGCTGTGGACAGGCCAGGGAAGAACACCTCTGCCCGCGCAGCAGGAACCCCGCGCAGCAGGAACCCCGCGCAGCGGTCGCAACGAAACCTGCTCGACCAGATGTCGCTCTCGGGCACGCAACGGTCACGGCACGCAGCCGTCAGGCCAACGGGAGATCGACGGGAGTCGAAGTCGTCGCGCTGCGGTCCACCGCTTCTGAAAATTCCATGTACTTCAGACCATCGGGGAAGGTCGTCCGTTGAACGGCTTCGCTACCCCGAATCGCTCCGATGAATTCCGCTTCGACGCGCCATTCTCCCAGCCGTTCGGCGGGGATCGTAATTTCACGCAGTCCCTCTTGTCCGACGCGACCCGCGTAGAGAGTTTCCTTTTCACCGAAAACGACCTTGATCGTCCCGGCAGTTCCATAGAGATGAATCTGTTTTCCCATCCCGTGAACATCGACGCCGCTGAAGTGATAGAGGCCGCGAGCACGATTGGGAAGCTGCGTCAGAATCTGGACGCTATCGGGAACCGTCACCTGGCGGTTTCCGGGCCCGACAGGGTTCGGGCGGACAGGCTCAAAGGTTTGACTTTGAGCGAAGACGCGAGTCGCTTGCGGAACCCAGCGCAGCAGCGTCTCCTGAAGGATCCCCAAGGTCAGCACGTTCACCCCGCTGATGTCTCGGTCCTGTCGCCAATGCAGAAACTGTGAGTAGTCGTAGAACTGGTCGTCGGCCCCGAAGACCATGACTTCTCGAAGGTCGCCAATGTAGCCGTCGTGCAGCAACTGTCGAACCTCGCGGTCAACGACCAATCCCATGGGACTGGGGACCAGCATGGCAACGCGATCGGGATGGGCGTCGGCTGTGGCTTTCATTTGCCGGGCTTCCGCCAGATTGCGAGCCATCCGCGCTTCACAAAGGACATGCTTGCCAGCCTTCAGTGCTGCGCAGGTGACCTCACAGTGCAGGTTGGGCCATGTCCCGATCACAACCGCATCGATGGCGGGATCGTTCACTAATGCCTTCCAGTCGGGGTAGACCTTGGGAATCTGGAACTCACTGGCCACTCGCGCTGACGATTCCGCAGAGCTGTTGACGACGCCTGTGATCTGGACGCCGGGAATGGCTTTCAAACCCGGAATATGCCTGCGGCGGGTGTTGTCACCCGCTCCCACGATCCCGACCCGTAGAGGTGAAGCGTTATTGGAACTCATGCGAAACTATGCCTTTGCGAGAAGATCGACCGGAGCCAGCGATTTTCCGCTCCTCCGAAGTCACAAGATTGCGGCGAAGATCCTATCTGCCGCGAAAGTCCTTTGCTATCGGGCGAGCGTACTTTCTCCCCCCTCCGTCCGAAAACCGGGGTGACTTCCCGGCTGGGAATGCCCCGCTTCTCCCCTCAGAATCGACAAGACACGCGATCTCACCAGATTCAGGTGTAAGCGCAGGTTGTAGTACTCTTCCATATAACTCAACGGAACCCCAATCCGTGCGATCTGCTGTTCCAGTCGATGCAGGTGCTCCAATGACGAGTCCGCTTCCTCGATTGTCATTCCATCTATCGATCGCAGGTCGATCCGCCGAAGTTCGGCATACCACAGATAGATCTTCCGGCGTGTCTGCCAGCGGACCAGCGGCGGTGCAACCCTCATCAGCGGCATGAGCAGCATGATCAGCGGAATGATCATAATTTTCAGCCGGTCCAGCATCGACGCCAGCCAGAATGGCATGAACCGCTGCAGTACGGGTGGCCCTGATCGGAAGTACCGTTCCGCTTCAGGATTCAGCGGCAGGTCGGTCAACTTTGGCGATGGAAACTCACCCACGTTCGAGAGCAGGTCCCCTTGCTGATGCACCTTCGTCGCCACCTTGAGCAGCAATGAGACCAGTGCCGGATGCAACGAGCGGTGGGCGACCAGCGTCGCCGCCGGCGCAATCAGGACGATCTGGTGTGAAGGAATGTTCTGCTGCAAATCCAGCAGACCTTCGTCGATTTTCACCGCAGACAAGAACCGGAACTGTCTTTCATACGCTTCGGCATGAGTCAGCTCAGCCAGATGAATCTCTGGATCTCGCAGCAGTTTTCGAACGTATTTTGCGTCGACACCCGCCACGAAAAAGGCGACATCGATCTCACCCCGCTCCAGAGCTTCGGCTGCCAAATTCCCCGCCAGCGCACTGAATTCATCATCCTTTTCGCCCAGACCATTCGCTTTGAGTAACTGCAACGCGATTCCGCGCGTCCCGCTCCCTTCTGGCCCGATTGCGATCCGCTGCTGCTTCAACTGCGTCAGCCGATCGATTCCCTTGCTTCCGCGGTAGAAGATCCACAGGGGTTCACGATACAGACTCGCAAGAGCTTCCAGCGAATCACACTGTTCGGAATTGGCGATGCCGGTCTGGACGAACGCGACACGGACGTCGGAATCGTCATCCATGAGCAGTTTCAGGTTCTCGACCGAGCCCTGCGTCGAACGAACTTCGAGAGTGATTCCCTCACTCTTCAGCAAGTTCGCATAGAGCTGCGCGAAGCGATAATACGCACCATCCTTGCCCCCCGTTGCAATCACAATCCGGCGGGGGGGTGGTGCTTCGACGAACAGGACGTAAGTCCCCACCAGCCCCGCCGTGCAGAGAGAAATCACCGCTAACCAGATCGAGAAGGGTGAGCGATTCCTTGCAACGTTCCTTGTCACGTTGGCTCCCAGCTAACTTCCATCATCTCAAACTCACCCGCGACTTCTGCCCGGGCAGGAATTCATTCTCCACGAAGCCGTTTGCCCAATGCGTTGATCGCGTCTCCACAGGCCTTGCGGGCGACGTTGAATTCCGCCACGGACACCTTCTCACTCTTGAGATAGTCGAGAACGATGGCTTCGGCCCGGGCAATCTCCTGGCAGACTTCGGGGACTTCCGACGCAATTTCGGCGGGAATCGTCGTGACCCCGTTCAGATCGCCATGCAGCAGGTCCCCTGGGTAAATGACCATTCCCCCCACTGTGACGGGTCCATTAATGGAGACAATATGACAGTATCCATGCGCGGCGCAGGCCCCGTTCGTGAAGGTTGGAAAGCCGAGTGCTTCGACCTGTGCCAGATCGCGCCCGGTCCCCGAGGTAATCAGCCCCTGAGCGCCAAATCGCTTGTAGGTCGAGCACATCACCTCACCAAACGTGGCTGACGCAGAGGGTTCGTCAAGATCTTGAAAGACGATCACAGGGGGACCGGGTAATGTGGCAAAGGCGTCCAGTTGAGCACCGATGCTTCCGTAGGCATCACCCCCGCGCGGGGGTGCCATACTGCGGAAGGTGGACGTCAACGCGTATCCCACCATCGGAGGGAAGCTCGGGAAACAGGCCTTGATCGACGAATTCATGTAACCCGTATTTCGTGGTCGCAGGTTCCATAACTCGACGGCGTTGCAGATTGTCGGTGAATCGAACTTTCGAAGCTCATCCAGCTGTGCTGCTGTCAATCCCTGGGCGGACATCAGGCCCCTTTCCGTGTCTCATGACTGCGATTCGAGGAGATCGTTAACCGTTCGGCCGAATCCTCCAGTTTGGACACGGCCACCGCATGGTAACGCAAACGGGACTGTTTTGAGAGTTTGCGCCGGGCGAATTCTGATCGTCAGGCGGCCCACTGCAGCACTGACCTGCCGTGCAATTGACGCACGCATCACAATTGCCCGATACTCCAAAAGGCGATGGCCCGACGAGGATGCGAGTCCGACGTGCGTGGTGAACTTGAGAATTTTATGGTGCCCGATCGGCTGAGGAGCGTTGGATGAACGGAGCTATGTTCAGAACCCTGTTAGGACTGGTCTGGTTTTGCACTTCACTGGCACACGCCGCGGCCCGCCCGGACGAGCTGAAGATTCTCAGCGGGACCGATCGTTCCCCGACGAGGGGAGAAGTTAAGGAGACCGCCCGGTTCACCGAGCTTCCCAGTTGGGCGACCAGCGTCGCCTTCTCGGCCGATGATCAGACGCTGGCCATCGGACTCAAGAATCGAGTTCAACTGGTCGACGTCAGCCACAAAACACTCGGCCGGGCACTCGAATTCAAGGCCGGGCAAGTCCGCAGCCTCAGTTTTTCAGCCGATGGAAAGTTCCTCGCCGTCGGCGGTTATCAGTTCGCCGGTCTTGTCGACGCCCAGACGGGTGCCTTACTGCATGAACTCAAAGGACATCGTGGCTCAGTCACAGGCGTCGCCTTTTCTCCCGACAGCAAGTTCCTGGCAACGGCCTGCGAAGATGAAGTCGGACGGATCTGGACACTGACTCCAGAACCAATGTCCAAAGAGCTGCGGGGACATGGATATCCATTAACCGCCATCGCGTGGTCTGCGGATGGAACACTTGTCGCCACAGCGGCTGGAGACGAATTACGCCCCACCAAAGCCGGTCAGGTCAAAGTCTGGAACGCCGCCACCGCAGAAGTGAAGCACACTTTTGAACTCCACTCGAAAGCAGCAACCGGAGTAGCTTTCTCTCCCGATGGACGCTTTCTACTCTCAAGCAGTGTGGATGAGCACGTCAATGTGTATGACTTAACCAGTGGCAAACCTCTCGGTTACTTCGCCGGCCATTCGCGACCGACAAACGCCGTGAGCGTCCATCCGGACGGGGAAACGGCCGTGAGCGTCAGCGGAGGCCGCGCAGTGGGAAAGAACGAACTGATGATCTGGGAATTCGAAACAGGTGAGCCGCTGGTTGCGCTCGAAGCACATGAAGCGAAAATCACGGCCGTCGCGGTCTCCCACAATGGAAGTCTGGTTGCCACCGCTGGGCAGGACAAATCCGTCGCGCTGTGGAACACGGCCTTCCTCACCATCGGACTGTCTCAATCTGTCGCTGCAACGGGGACGACTTCAGCAACAAACCCAGCAGCGTCGACCGACGTCGCCGCCGATCAGGTGGCAGTTCCGATCCAGGCCGCAACTGCCCTGCAAACGGAAAACGCTCCTGCTGCTCCCAAGACACTGCGAGTCGGGGTAATCGGTCTTGATACATCGCACGCTCCTGCATTTGCCAAAACGTTGAATGCGAGTAAGCCCGTCGCAGGAGCAGAAGGCTGCCGAGTTGTGGCGGCCTATCCCAAAGGGAGCCCTGACATCAAAACGAGTCTCGAGCGGGTCCCCGAATACACCGAAGAATTCAAAAAGATGGGGATCGAAATCGTCGATTCCATCGAAGAACTGTTGAAGCGTGTTGATGTCGTGCTGCTGGAAACGAATGACGGACGACCTCACTACGAGCAACTTCTTCCCTGTCTGAAAGCAGGCAAGCCGTGCTTCATCGACAAGCCGATCGCGGGCTCACTTGCGGATGCGATCGCGATTTTTGAAGCGTCGAAGAAGTACAAAGTCCCGGTATTTTCTTCATCCTCACTCCGTTTCGGCAAGAATTCACTCGCTGTGCGGGCAGGATCGATTGGTCAAGTCATGCACTGCTTCACAACCAGTCCCGCCTCGCTGGAACCATCTCACCCCGATCTTTTCTGGTACGGAATTCACGGGGTCGAGTCGCTCTTCACCGTGATGGGGAAAGGATGTGAATCGGTCGTCCGTTCGGTCAACTCCGATGGCAAGATCGAAGTGACCGGAAAATGGAAGGGTGACCGGACCGGGATCTATCGGGAAGGACCCGGCTACACGGGAACTGCCCAAGGAGAAAAAGGGGAGGCGGCCGTCGGATCGTACGACGGTTATGACCCGCTGGTGATCGCGATTGTCAAATTCTTCCACACGGGGGAAGCACCTGTTTCGCCCGAAGAAACGCTGGAAATCTATGCGTTCATGGAAGCCGCCGATGAGAGCAAGCGGCAAAATGGCAAACCCGTCACCCTGGAAAGCGTGATGGAAAAGGCGCGTCAGGAAGCGGCCAAAAAGCTGGCGCAATGAATCGACGATCGGACCGTTTTGGAATGTCTTGACTTCCGACCGACTGGAGTTTGCCGCCCCCTGTCTGGGGGCGGCAACAACGTACCACTTCATTTGCCAGGAAATGACCTTGGATTCCAATCAGTTACGCATCGCCGACAACCAGTATGTCTGGCATCCCTTCACACAGATGTCGTCCTATCGGGACGAACAGGCACCGATCATTGTCGAGGCAGAAGGATTCTACTTAACCGACACAGAGGATCGCCGCTATCTCGACGGGCACTCGTCTTTGTGGTGTAACATTCACGGTCATCGCGTCGAGGCGATCGACCGGGCGATCCGCGTCCAACTCGACCGGGTCGCACATTCCACGCTCCTGGGTCTGGCGAATGTCCCGTCGATTGAACTGGCGGCGGAACTCGTCAGCCGCACCCCCGAAGGTCTCAGCAAAGTCTTCTTTTCTGATTGCGGCGCGGCGGGCGTCGAAGTCGCTTTGAAACTGGCCTATCAGTACTTCCAGCAGCGTCCGAACAAACCACAGGTGCGAGATAAATTCGTCTATTTCGATGGGGCTTACCATGGCGACACCATCGGGACGATGAGCCTGGGATCAATCGATCGATTCAAGAATCTCTTCAGCCCACTCCTCTTCCCAGCCATCTGGTCAAGCGTCCCAATTGCTACGCCGACGCAGCCCCAGCAGGAGCGGCAGCAACTGGAGCACTGGTCGATCGAGCTGGAACGGCTGCTCTCAACACATGCTGGCGAAATTGCGGGGGTGGTGATTGAACCACTCGTGCAAGCGGCTGCCGGGATCAGAGTGCAAGCCGAAGGCTTCCTCAGCAAAGTCCGGGAACTGACCTACAAGTATGATACGCTACTGATTGCCGATGAAATCGCGGTCGGGTTCGGCCGTACGGGAACTCTGTTTGCCTGTGAGCAGGAATCGGTGTCGCCGGATCTCCTGATTCTTTCAAAAGGATTGACCGGAGGCTACCTGCCACTCGCTGCGACGCTGGTCACCGACGAGTTGTACGACGCGTTTCTGGGGGATCCCTGGGCGGGCAAAACGTTCTACCACGGCCATACCTATACCGGGAATCCCCTCGCCTGTGCCGCAGCGCTCGCCTCGCTTCGCCTGATTGATGAGCACAAGGTCTTACCGAATGCATTCCGACTGGAACGGATCCTTCAAGAGCAACTTGCTCCGCTGGAAGAGCTGCCGCAGGTCAAAGAAGTTCGCGTGAAAGGGACCATGGTCGGAATCGAGCTGGCCAACGGAGAACAGCCCTTCGTTCCCAGTCAGCGTGTGGGACATCGTGTCACGCTGGCTTGTCGACGCCGGGGTGTCATCCTCCGAAATATCGCCGATATCATCGTCCTGATGCCAGCCCCTGCAATGCCCGCAGAACTGGTCATTGAAATTTGTCAGGCCGTCCGGGAATCGATCGCTGAAGTCATTGCTGAAGGTGTCTGACCGGCATCGTCTGATCTTCACCAGACTACACAAGAACGGGGAGCGAACTTACGATCGCTCCCCGTTTCTATTTGCGGTTCCTCCACCCGTTACAGGTGGATCACCCCTGGATTCGCTCGCGGATATTTCAGCGAGCCGTTCTTACACCCCTTCCAGTGCCTGCTTGAGGTCGGCAATGATGTCCTGGACATCTTCCGTTCCGACCGACAGTCGCAGGAAGTCAGGTGTCACCCCGGACGCCAGTTGCTCTTCGAGCGTCAGTTGCTGGTGCGTCGTGCTGTGAGGATGAATGATCAGCGACTTGCTGTCACCGACGTTAGCCAGATGGCTGAACAACTTCACGCGGTTGATGACCTTGATGCCATTCTCTTTCTGCTGAGTCGGCGTGGCCCCCTTGATTCCAAATCCCAGGATCGCTCCGCAGCCGTTGGGGAGGTACTTCTTCCCCAGTGAATAGGAAGGATGATCTTCCAGTCCCGTATAGTTCACCCAGCTCACCTTGGGATGAGACTGCAGGAACTGAGCAACAGCGAGGGCATTTTCACTGTGACGAGGCATTCTCAGGTGCAGCGTTTCCAGTCCCTGAAGCAACTGGAACGCATTGAAGGGACTCATCGCCGGACCGAGGTCCCGCAAGAGCTGCGTCCGGGTCTTGATGAGGTAGGCCAGGTTCATCGGACCGAACGTCTCGAAGAATTTCATGCCGTGATAGCTGGGGTCCGGTTCGGTCATCTCCGGGAACTTCCCGTTCCCCCAGGGGAATCCCCCCTTCTCGATGATGATTCCGCCAATCGAGGTCCCATGTCCTCCGATGAATTTCGTACAGGAATGAACGACGACGTCGGCACCCCATTTGAACGGCTGGCACAGGATCGGAGAGGCCAGCGTGTTATCAACGATCAAAGGAATTCCGGCATCGTGAGCGATCTTGGAAATCGCTTCGAAATCAGGTACGTCAACGCGAGGATTACCGATCGTTTCGAGATACACGCAGCGCGTCTTGTCGTCGATCGCCTTGCGGAAATTCTCGGGATCAGACTGCTGGACGAACTTCGTCTTGATGCCAAACTTCGGGAACGTGTAATGGAACAGGTTGTACGTTCCACCGTAGAGACTGGTCGCCGAGACGATGTTCTGTCCGGCCTGCGTGATGTTCAGGATCGCGAGCGATTCGGCGGCCTGTCCGGAAGCAACGGCAAGTCCACCGGCCCCTCCTTCCAGAGCAGCGAGACGCTTCTCGAGAACATCGCAAGTCGGATTCATGATCCGGGTGTAGATGTTTCCGAAGGCCTGCAGGGCGAACAAACTGGCGGCGTGATCAGTGTCATTGAACGTGTATGACGTTGTCTGATAGATGGGGACAGCGCGCGAATTCGTGGCCGGATCGGGCACCTGGCCGGCATGAATGCATTGCGTGGCGGGTTGAAAATTGTCTGTCATATCTGTCTTTCCAACTGAAAAAGAGAAGTCCTTTCGGGAGCCGCAGGAAATGTGCAGAATCCTAGAAGTCCCGGGAACGATTCGCAATCATTGAACGATCTGCCGCGGATTCGCCAAAATGCAAAACAAATCAGGGACGAAGTGGCATCCCGCAGACTTGCTGCGGCCCTGCGGGGACTTGATCCTCAAGGCAATCTGGGGCAAGGGTTTCAATCAAATCAGGCGTGCGGTCAGGTCCGCCAGCAGCTACTCTGTAAGACAGGACTGTCCTCAACGGTCCGAATCCTCTCCTTGAATCCCGTGGTTGAACGTACTCGGGGTCCCTGGATCCGGAAGAGAAAAAACGCTGCGGTCGAGGTCATGATGTCAGCCCCCTGCCCCCTGATCACGGCCTGCTCAATTAGCCCCGTGAATTTCGACAGATCGTGATGAACACATCGAACCCATTACTTCTGACGCACTTCGCCGGGCGGGCAACCGTTTTCCTGCTATTCGCAGCGATAGCGGCAAGCGTGCCCGGTGGCCAGACACCGTCATCGGCGACACCGTCATCGGAAGAAGTGAAACCCACGACGACGCTTCCTGCGGATCTGCGCGCCCACGATGTCGAGGGACACCAGCATCAATTGCTAGGTTCGGCCGAACTCAAAGGGATTGGTCTCGTTTTTCTGACCCACGATACCGCGTCGAATCACGAGCTTCTGCAGCGTCTCAACAAGCTGGCGACTGTGTATCGAAAGCAAAACGTCACACTCTACGGCGTCTACTTAGCGCCCAACGCGACTCGCAAGCACGCTCGTGACGAGTTTCTCAAATTCCGTCCCAAGTTTCCGGTCCTGTTTGATGCCCGCCAATCGCTACGGAAACTGACGGGGGCGACCCATTCCCAGCAGGCCTTCGTCTACGATCGGGGCGGGAAGTTGATCTACCGGGGACGTCTGGATGACGCTGCGACGACCACAGGCAAGAAGAGCTCGTCAAAAAAGAACTATCTGGTCGACGCTCTGCAAGCGGTTGCACACGGAAAACGTCTGGCGGTAACTCAGACCGACCCCGCTGGCGAGCCACTGGCCCCGTTGACCGAGGATGAATCCTCGAGCACGATCCTGTTTACTCGGGATGTGGCACCGATCCTGTTTTCGAACTGTGTCAATTGCCACCGCGAGGGCGAGGTCGCTCCGTTCCCCCTGCTGACGTACGACCAAGTCCGCACCCGCGCCCAGTTGATTGTCGAAGTGGTCAATACACGGCTGATGCCGCCGTGGAAGCCCGCCCCCAATTACGGCCACTTTGCTGGCGAACGCCGACTTTCTCAGGAACAGATCGAAACCCTTCAAGCGTGGTACCACGCAGAGACGCCCGAAGGGGACGACGATGATCTGCCACCCGTTCCGACGTTTCCCAAGGGCTGGCAGTTGGGTAAGCCTGACATGGTCATTCGTATGCCGCGCCGATTTGCACTCCCTGCTGACGGCCCGGACCTCTACAAACATTTTGTGATCCCGACGGGATTGCACCAGGACCGACTGATCAGAGCCATCGAAGTCCATCCGGGTAACCCCCGCATCGTGCACCACGCTCACATGTTCCTCGACAACAGCGGCCAGGCCAGATTGCTCGACGAGGCCGATCCGACGGAAGGCTATACACGGTTCGGAGGCCATGGCCTGCCCGAAGCCGCATATCTGGGGGGCTGGAATCCTGGGGCCACGCCGCATTTCTTTCCGAAAGGAATGGGCCGGTTGATGCCCAAAGGAGGCGACGTCGTTTTCCAGATTCACTACCACCCCTCAGGTAAGCCCGAATTTGATCAAACGGAGATTGGCATCTACTTCGCCCCCTCCGATGCCAGGCAAATGATCACAGATCTGATTGTCGGAAATGTCGATCTGGTGATTCCCGCCGATGAACCCGATGTTCGGTTTAAGGGAGAATATGTGACTCCCGTCAGCCTGCTGGTGCTGGAGGTTCGACCCCACATGCACCTTCTCGGCAAGAGTTACCTGGTTCGAGCCATTCTTCCCTCCGGCGCTGAAGTCCCTCTCCTCAAGATCGAAGAATGGGATTTCAACTGGCAAGACTCGTATGTCGTCGACCCGGTTGTCCACCTTCCCGCAGGATCACGTATTCAGATTGAAGTGGCATTTGACAATTCGTCGGGTAACCCCGCCAATCCCAATATTCCCCCCCAGACGGTCTACTTCGGCGAGGAATCAACCGACGAGATGTGTAACTGCAATTTGCGAGTCACCGCGGACACCTACGCCGAATTCCAGAAAATTGTCACCGACAACGGTGCGTACTGGTCGCGCGAGATGCAGAAATATCTCAGCCGCAACAGAACGCCGGACAGGAAAATCCGCGAATCGCAATGATCCTCCGAGCGAGTTCGTGAGTCCCTCGCGCCCGTGAGCGGACGAGTTCAATGGACGTGTGCGGAGAATGTTGAACTTATCGGACCGAGAGACTTCAGTTCACACGACCGGCGGCCCGTTCGCGCTTTGATATGTCATTTCTCTGCTGCATTACGATCGAATGTATTGCGAATAAACTTCTGCAAACGCTTGCCGTTAATTTCCGCCACGTAAAGATTCCCTGACGCATCGAATGTCAGCATGTGAGGCATCTGGAACTGTCCCGTGCTTTTCCCTTCGCGACCCCAGCGTCGGACCACTTTCCCCTGGTCGTCCAGCAGCAGCACCTGACAGGCCCGTCCATCGGCAACGAATAATCGACCTTCGGGATCGAATGCCATTCCGTACGGTGCGAACCCTTTCCAGGTGGCCAGCCACTGGCCGTCGGTATCAAAAACCTGAATCCGATTGTTCTCTCGGTCCCCGACGAGTACGCGCTGTTCTTTGTCGACCACGATCGAATGAGGCAACCGGAACTGGCCCTGGTCTTTTCCCGCCGTTCCCCAGGTCGAGATGAACTCCCCGTTCTGATTAAACTTCATGACCCGACTGTTGCCGTAACCATCAGAAATGTAGACCACACCCTCGGGACCGAACGCAATATCGGTCGGCTCGTTAAACTGATTGTGGCCCGTCCCGGCGACTCCTGTTCCCAGGATCAGCAATGGGTTTCCCTGGGAATCGAATTTGTAAACCCGACTTGAACCGACATCCGTGATCCAGACATTGTCGTCGGAATCGATGCGAAGTCCGTGAGCGATCTTAATCACATCATCGCCCCAACCTCGCAAAAACGTCCCTTCCGCGTCGAAGCAAAGAACAGGTCTCGGTCCGCGATGGAACAGGAACAGTTCTCCTTTGGAATTGACGGCAACGGCAGAACATTGCGCGACAGGCTGTCCTTTGGGGATCTGGAGAAATTTTCTCTGAGGGACGAGTGTAAACGGGAGTTTTCCCGGTTCCTGATCGTCAGCGGCAGCGAATCCTGCAATCCCGATGCAGAACATGAATGCGACGACAATCGGAGGAGCAGTCATACAGCGCACAGGGGTCGATCCTCGGGTGAGTAGCAGCGGCTGACACGTCATCTTCGGTGGACGCGGGCACCGGTCTGGTTCGGACTTTCGATCACCACTCCACCATCATAGAATCAACGTTCTAAAGGTGGCCTTGGACATTCATCGTACCACGAATGGACAGACGAGTGAAAAAGCGATTCACACTGCGCCTGCTCGCTTGGATCGGGTTCTTCTGTTATGCCGCTTCGACCGGTGCGGCAGAAGTCTCGTTTCGGAATGATGTCATGGCCGTTCTTTCCAAGGCGGGCTGTAATCTCGGGACGTGTCACGGCAACGCTCGTGGCAAGGGGGGATTCCAGATTTCCTTACGGGGTCAGGACCCGGATGCCGACTTCGAGGTTCTTACGCGGGAACTCTTCGGCCGTCGCGTGAATTCCCTCGATCCCGATCAAAGCCTCATGCTGCTGAAACCGACCATGCAGATGGCCCACGAAGGAGGGAAACGGTTTTCGACAGAGTCGCAGGAATACCAGATCCTGCGAAACTGGATTGCGGCGGGGATGCCGCGAGACACCCGTCACACGCCACAGTTACTGCGACTTCGCGTCCTCCCCGAATCGGTCTTTCTTCCCGAACAACGAACGTCCTCATCGCCGGGCTGGCAGCAGCAGATTGAAGTCATCGCCGAATTTTCTGACGGATCAGCAAAGGATGTTTCGTCACTTGCCGTCTATGAACTGTCGCAGCCGATTGCTGATGTCTCACGAGAGGGGCTGGTCACAGGTCACGCTGCAGGTGAAGTCACCGTCATCGTTCGGTATCTGGATCTTCAGTCGATCGTCAGGATCGCGTTTCTGCCCGATCGACCTGACTTCGTCTGGACCGGTCCCGACACTGCGAACTTTATTGATGTTCAAGTCTTCGACAAACTGAAGCAGCTCAAGATCAACCCGTCGCCCGTTTGCGATGATGCGACATTCATTCGGCGAGTCACATTGGATCTTCTCGGGATTCCTCCCACGGCCCAGGAAGCTCGACAATTTGTTCAGAACACGACAGAGAACAAGCGTGCCGTCCTGATTGATTCACTCCTCGAGCGGCCCGAATTTTCCGACTGGTGGGCCCTCAAGTGGTCCGATCTGCTCAGAATTGAAGAGAAAACGCTCGATCGAAAAGGAGTCGAAAATTTCTATTCGTGGCTGCGCGAGTCCTTCGCTACGCACAAGCCACTCGATCAACTTGTACGTGAGATTGTGGCCGCACAAGGCAGTACTTACGAGGTTCCCCCCGCCAACTTCTATCGAGCCCTGCGGACCCCGTTTGAGCGGTCTGAAGCGGTCGGACAATTGTTTCTGGGGGTCCGGCTTCAGTGCTCCAAGTGCCACAATCATCCATTCGACCAGTGGACTCAAGATGATTACTACAGTTGGGGCAGCGTTTTCTCACGCGTGAACTACAAGATTCTGGAGAACCGCCGTCGAGATTCAAATGATCAACACGAGTTTGACGGCGAACAGATCGTGTATCTGAGCGAAAAGGGGGAAGCCAAAGATCCCCGCACCAACCGGTCACGCGATGCAAAATTTCTCGGCAGCCGGGAACAGTTGCCAGCCGCCGACCATCCACTGCTTCACCTGTCCCAATGGCTGACCGACCAGCAGCACGAACGCTTTGTGCAAATGCTGGCGAATCGGACCTGGCAGCAGGTAATGGGCCGCGGGATCGTGGACCCGATCGATGATTTTCGGGCGACGAACCCGCCGTCAAACCCGGCGTTGCTTAAGGCAATCTCGGAATACCTGGTGTCTGGCAAGACGCCTGGCTCCGAATCGAGTCCAGTCGAAGCGATACCGTCGTCCGATCTCACTGCTCAAATCCCGGCATTCGATTTACGGCGTCTGTTGCGAGCGATCCTGAACTCCAGAACTTACCAGCATTCATCCACCATCAACGAGACCAATCGAGACGATGAATCGAACTTCAGCCGTGCCTACGTCCATCGCTACTCTGCAGAACAGCTACTCGACGCAACAAGCCTGATGCTGGAGGTTCCACTGGAATTTTCGGGCTATCCACCAGGTCGACGGGCAGGACAAATCCCCGGGATCAACGCGATGAAGACCAGAGAGAACGGGCTGACGGAAGCGGATCGATTTCTCCGGCTGTTTGGTCGACCACCTCGCCTGCAATCCTGTGACTGTGAACGATCAGACGAATCCACACTGGGGCAGACATTCCAGCTCGTGAGCGGTTCACTCGTGAATCGAATGCTGACCGCCAAATCGAACCGCCTCAGCAACCTGAGCGGAGAGAACAACCGCCCCGAGCAGGTGATCACCGAACTCTACTGGAGCGCACTCACAAGGCCGCCGACAGAGGAAGAACTGGCCGGCATCACGCAGTTTCTAAACCAGTCCGAGAACAAGCGTACTGCACTGGAAGACATCGTCTGGGGACTTTTGAACTCGCACGAATTCCTGCTGCGGCGATAGGTGTCTGCCAGGGAGTGCGACAAGCACGCTCAAAAGTGCTTCACGCAGCTGATTCGTTTAACAACCCGCAATGCAGAAGCAACGGAGATGACAATGAGACAACCACCCCCACTCATTCTTCCCCGCAGGAAGGCATTGCAGATTGGCGGACTTGGAATGCTAGGTCTGACGATGCCTCGCATGATCCGGGCTGCAGAAGAACCCGCTGTCCGACCGGGCCGTGCAAAATCCGTAATCTTCCTGTACCAGTTTGGCGGGCCCAGTCACCTCGACACGTTTGATCCCAAGCCCATGGCACCTGCCGGAGTTCGGAGCCATTATGGGGTTATTGACACGGCTGCCCCCGGAATTCAAATCTGCGATCAACTGCCAAAGACTGCAGCGGTCATGGACGAGATCACCGTGATTCGGACCGTGTATCACACGATGAAGAATCACAATCCTGCCGCCTACTACGCACTGACCGGCCACGCTCCGCCCGTCGACGATATTCGGCTGCGCGACTCACAGGATTTGTTTCCTGCATACGGTTCTGTCGTCGATCGGCTTTCCCCCAACACCAACGGCATGCCCACGTTCGTCGCCTTTCCGCACGTGATGCGCGACGGTGAAATCACACCGGGTCAGCACGCCAGCTTTCTCGGAAAAGGCCATGATCCGTTGCTGATCACGTCCGATCCCAACGATCGCCGGTTCGCTCTCCCGGAACTCAGTTTGCCTAATGGACTTGATGCTCAGCGGTTGCAGGACAGGCGTCAGATCCAGCAACTGATCAATCGGCAGATTGGTGAGCTCGAACAGAACCCGGCCGCACGCGGGCTTGATGCCTACTACGAAAAAACGATGGGAATGCTGAATTCGTCCAAGGTCCGGGATGCGTTCAACCTCGACGCCGAACCTCAGTCCATCCGGGAAAAGTATGGACGAACGACGTATGGGCA
This sequence comes from Schlesneria sphaerica, assembly GCF_044336245.1. Taxonomy (NCBI): domain Bacteria; kingdom Pseudomonadati; phylum Planctomycetota; class Planctomycetia; order Planctomycetales; family Planctomycetaceae; genus Schlesneria; species Schlesneria sphaerica. Next base: position 1,624,519 of record NZ_CP172346.1, read on the forward strand.
AAGCTGTCTGCTCGCCCGTCGCCTCGTCGAAGCGGGTGTCAAATTTGTGAACGTCTACTTTGCGAATAGCATCGGTGGTCGTCGCAATGACGGGGGCTGGGACACCCACGGCTTCGATAATACCCGCATGTATCCCATCCTCAAGGATTACCTGCTTCCGATGACGGACCAGACGCTTCCGACCCTAATCACGGATCTGAAGGAACGCGGACTGCTGGAAAGCACGCTGATCGTCTGGATGGGCGAATTTGGTCGCACTCCGCGGATCAACGACAATATCAGTCGCGACCACTGGCCGCAGTGCTACTCGGTCTTGCTGGCCGGTGGTGGTGCCAAACGGGGATTGGTCCACGGCGTATCCGACAAGCAGGCTGCCTATCCGGACAAGGACCCCGTCCAGCTCGACGATCTCATGGCGACCGTGTTTGAACTTTTGGGAATTGATCCTCAAACAGAAGTGCGCGACAAGCTCAATCGGCCGCTCCCGGTCTCCGCAGGTCGTGTTGTGACAAATGTGATCGCTTAGGGATCCTCAGGGCACAGAAGCTCCTCATAAAAGTCTCGATTAACTCTCTGGCCGCAGTTCCGACCTGCACAGACGTCGTCACACGCCCGTGACAATCACAGTCACGGTTCCCGACCGCCCGATTCCTGCACACCTCATCCCGAAGTCGTCCGCTGACCGTGAGCAAGTGACTTCACGAGAAATGTATAGGGTTTAACGGCTGGACTCTGACGGCCACTCCTGGTGGAAAGGGTCTTCGCGCGAGACCTCGAAACCGGATTTGGCGAGAGGTACTGATCGGATGAATCAATCTCCGCTTACGCTTGCTTTGTCAGCGCCATCACGGAGAATGCACCCCTCCCATTTTCAATTTGCTGGCAGCCGAAAGAGTCTCTGATGATTGAAGACGTCGAGTATGATCCGTATGCGCTTCCGGCAGACGCGATTCAGGAACCGCCACAGTCTTTGCTGACGGCGCTGCGTAAGATCGGTCCGGGGATCATCCTCGCGGGAACGATTGTCGGGTCCGGAGAACTGTTGCTGACAACTTCTCTCGGTGCAAAACACGGATTCGTCTTCCTGTGGCTGATCCTGTTCAGTTGCGTCATCAAGGTCTTTGTTCAGACAGAGCTGGGTCGTTACGCCATTTCCTCTGGAAAACCGACCCTCGGGGCGGTCAATGAACTGGGCGGACCTCGTCTGGGAGCAAACTGGATCTGCTGGTGGTGGTTCGTGATGATGTCCACGACTGTGTTTCAGCTTGGTGCCATGACGGGCACCGTGGGCCAGTCCCTGCACCTCGCATTCCCCGGCCTCAGCGAACAACTCGTCAGCCTGTTCGATACTTCGTTCCCTGCACTGGCCAGGATCGTCAGCGAACGCCCTGATTATCCCTGGGCCATCCTGACCTGTCTGACCGCGATTCTGCTGCTCTGGAGCGGCAGCTATCAGAGAATTGAGTCCGTGACGACATTTCTGGTCGTCGGACTGACTCTGGTCACCGTGACGGCTGCGATGGCCCTCCCGGCGACTCGGTTCCCCATCCCCTGGAACGATGTCGCCAAGGGGTTGACGTTCGGTCTTCCCGCAGAAGGGATTGCGGTCGCGTTCGGAGTATTTGGAATCACCGGAGTGGGCGCAGCAGAGCTGTTCTATTACCCCTACTGGTGCCTCGAGAAAGGCTATGCGAGATATACCGGCCGGTCTGACGAGAGTCCGGAATGGGTGAACCGGGCTCGCGGGTGGATCCGCGTCATGTATCTGGATGCCTGGGTCAGCATGATCGTCTTTACCATTTCGACCGTCGCCTTTTATTTCATGGGAGCGACAGTCCTTCACAGCCAGGGCCTGGCCCCACAGGGTAAAGATATGATTCTGACCCTGTCGAGAATGTTTGTCGATTCCTTCGGGACGTGGACTCAGGTTGCGTTTCTGATTGGAGCGGGTGCTGTGTTGTTTAAGACGCTTTACCTGTCATCCGCCGGAAATGCACGTCTGGTGGCAGATCTCATGAGTCTGGCCGGTATCGCCCGTTATCGAAAACCGCACGAACGTGCTCGTGCGATCCACTGGATCTCGCTGCTGATTCCCGTCATTGCCCTCGGTCTGTTCCTGACATTCAAGGAGCCGAAGTGGATGGTGGTGGTGGGGGGCTTTGGACAGGCACTGACATTACCGATTATCACCGCGTCGACAATTTATTTCCGTTACCGAAAGCTCGACCGGCGTCTGACACCTCCGCTGCTCCTCGACATCTGTCTGTGGATCGCGTTTGTTTCCATTACCCTGGTTGCCGGGTACGCGTTGAGAGATCAGATCATCAAATTCGCATTCACTCCGTCGGTCATTGGCGGGAAATAGAATCGGCCCGATCGTCAAGCGGCGGCCGCTCGGGCTGTTGCACAGAGTCTCTTTCCACGGCGAGATCACGAGTTTCCCGCTCTGCACCAGCGGAGTGGGACTGGGGCAGTCGTGGACGTTTCCCCCCCCCCTGTAAGAAACCGCGAAAAAGGTGCGGGGGCGGGAACGTCACTCGAGGTTCCCTTCGGGCGTCACGATCCCATACGACTCAAGCAGACTCTCCCGTTCGGCATTCAGGTCCAGGTCGATGTAGGTACGAAACGACCGGACCATCTGAATCTTCCCTTTTGGAACCACGGGCTTCACTGGCGTTTTTTTCAGATCATCCGCCTGCTTTAAGGCTCTCTCCGTCCAGGTATCCATGTTCACATCCGCTTTGACAATTTCCCCCGTCGCCTTTTCGTATTGGTCCACCTCCGCCGCATAGGCCTGGTGCAGGGTCCGAGCCGTATTGGCGAGCTGTTCTGCTGCGGCGACAGACCGCATACACTCAGCCTGGTAGATACCGCGCTGATTGAGCAACTGAGTGAGTCCGAATTCCAGACGCCTTTCATCCACCCGGCGCCCTGCTAAGCGGGTCGTCTCCCGCAGCATCGCCACTTGCTGATCGAGAAGTGCAATCGAGCTCACTAAAACCTGGGCCCGTCGATCGACAAGAGTGTACTCCTTCTCAAGCCGGTCCATTGATTTTTGAAACTCAGCCGTTTTCTCAGCGAAGGTCTCTTTCGCTTCCGCTGCAGACTTCTTCAGCCCCTCTCGTTTTACCTTCGCTCCGTCCAGTGACCTCTGCAGGCGAGCCTGTTTGCGTTCCAGTTGTGCGGCCCGCTGCTGCTTCACCTTTTCCCGTGCCTGCTCGATTTCGCTTTCCAGTTCTGCATGCTTCATGTGGATCTCGGTTTTTCCGGCGAGATATCCCTCCATGCGTTCTTCAGGCAGAATTTCTGCCAGCTTCGCTTCCGCCTGTAACCAGTCCTCTCGACGCTCTTTTGTTTCACACGTAAGACCCAGTGTGGCCATGATCGTGCCGATCCAGCGAACATCGGCGTCTACCGAATGAGACGAGGACTCGTCCCCGCTCGTAATCCGCTTGGCAAACTCCATCAGGCGGGAATATCCGGCGTCATCATTCTTTGAGACGAAGCAGGTCCAGATCTCGGCTTTCCAGGCGGCGTGATACATCACCCCTTCTGATCGCGTGACCGCCTGAAATTTTTCCAGTGCCTCTTTCTTCTTCAACTGCTTCCAGAGGACCAACCCTTGCGCATAATCGATACGGGGATCGTCCGGTGCGTCAGCCTTGAGGCGCAGATAAAGTCGCTCCGCATTGGCCAACTGTTGAGGCCCCCTTTCGAAGCCCACCGCCAGTAGTTCCGCCACTCTTTTACCCAGTGCGGGGTCGACCGGCGTATCGTCCTCGGCCCGGCAGAGTCGGGTCGACGAATGGAACGTACAGGCGATCAGGATCATCGCGGTTAGAAGAGCCTCTCTCACTCGGTCGCTCCTGCGCTGATGGAGTAGAGCTGAATTGGAGGGCCGTCCAGAGCCTTCGTATAGGTTTCGCGAAATTCCTCGAAGCGGGTATCCACTTTCTGTTGCGTGGACATCGTTGCGGCACCAAACCGGATCGCCCGCCGCATTGACTCGGCATCGACCAGTCCAAGAGCACCCAGGGATTGCTTGATCGACTTCACCTGAGGATCATCTTCGATTCTCGCCTCCGCCTGAGGACGTGGCTGAGCCGCATCGCCCACCTCGGTCTGGCTCCAGATCGTCCGCCAATCCCCCTCAGCCACCTGGACAACAAACCGCGAATCGACCCGGACACGTAAGCCGACCGGATCAATCTCCAATCGTGTCACGCGAAATCCGCGTCGCTTGAGTGCCTGTGCCTGACGAATGGCATTCGCCAGCCACCGCGACTGGTCGTGATATTTTTTCGGTGCCGAAAAATCATTCCCGAGATCCTTCAACAGCGAGTTCCACTGCTGCTCGAGCAGTTGCGGGATCACCTGGACGAGATCCGCGGCTTTCCCCGCTTTCGTGCGAGTGATCACATCCCCCGTCCCCTGGAAGTTGAGTTCCTCAACCAGCCCATGTTCCAGGAGCGCACATCGTGCCGCCCATTCCGCATCACTTTGTACTCGTCCCGGCAATTGCTTGATGAACTCGTGGGCCGGCGCCTCGAAGGGAATTCCGAGGTCGGTCAACTCTTTCTGCAGTGACGCAACTTCACGAGTTTCGACGTGAGCGATCCGGGCGTTCCAGGCGTGAGTCGCAATCAGGCGACGATCCCCTTGAGCTCGCACCATTCTGGCAATTGATGCGGGGCGAATGTCATACCAGAGGAAATCAGGGTCTTCGTCCGGCGGGTCCGCCAATAGGCGGTCCAGTCGCTCCAGTTCCTGCTTGAAGAAGAAACTCATTCCCGCCGGTACATCACCTGCGTCTAAACAGTGTCTGATCCGGTCACGGGTTTGTATCCACGCACGCTCGCGGGACTCCACGTTCGTTTTGACGACGGCAGCAGCGCCCTGCGGGTGGGCTGCCGACAGCCAGTCTCGCGAAACCACGAGTGTCAAATACGCCTTCGGGTCGCTGCTGGCAACGAGCCCGCGCAGCGTCCGCCCGGACTTCAGCACGATGACATCGACGGCGGAATTGCGAGGACCACTCGACTTCGGGTCCGCAAGCACAAGCGATGGAACAAGGCCAATCGCCACAATGAACTTGCAACAGTTTTGACGACGTGCGACCGGGGACACAGCGGCACCTTCCGTCTCAAGTGGGTTCAACCGCGGTTGATAAACGCCACATAATAGAATATCAGCCCCGTCAAAGATGTCAGCAGCAAATCTACTGCGGACGTCCAACCCAGGAGGGCATGCAGCCGGCTATGCTTCCCGGGGGCAGGGGGATGCGGAAATCTCAGCAGGGCGCAAATGATCGTCGTGGCCCATAGAAATGGGGTCGTCACGGCAAAAATCAGATGGATCCGCAGTGCCTGCCGAATCGTATCAGCCTGCTCGGCCGAAAGTGGGGGCCCCTTGCTGACGACCTTCTTCCAACCTCCCTGGACCCAGTGCAGGTCGAACTCGAAGGCAAACACGGCCACCAGAAGTGTGACTGCCAATGCCAGCTGAAGGTTCCGATGACGCTGAAAGCGTCGCTTCCACTTGACCGAATAGAGGCTGAAGATCAGAACGGGAACCAGCAGGACCAGGGCAACGACGATCGCATCCAGCATGAAAGAGGCATGATTTCCCAGGAATCCATCTTTCATGGAAGAACGCCTTCCTAATTTCAGAAGTGGTGCGGTCCGAGCGATCCTGTGAGTTTCAGACCTCGTCAGGGAAAGGGGAGTGATCCCAATCAGATTCCTCGATCCCCTCAGTCGACTGCTGACATCGATTCCTGAAGAATCTCGGCGATGTGCATGACGCGAAGGGGGGACTTCTGGCGATGAATCAATCCCGACATGTGCATCAGACACGACATGTCCCCGGCGGTCAGTACGTCGGCGCCGGCCTGTTCGTGGTCGTGAATGCGGTCAAGCCCCATCATGCACGAGACCGCTTCCTCTGCCACAGCGAACGTCCCACCGAATCCGCAACACTCGTCGGGGCGTTTCAAGCTGACAAGTTCAATTCCTTCGAGGTCCTTCAGCAGCTGCCCCGCCTTGTTAAAGCGAGGAACGATCATTTCGCTGGAAGAGCCCAGACGAAGTTCCCGCAATCCGTGACAACTATTGTGCAATCCCACTCGATGAGGGAACCGTCCCTTGATGGACTTCACCTTCAGGACATCCGTCAGGAATTCACACAACTCAAACGTTTTCGGCCGGACACGGGCATACCCCGGGTCGTCATGCAGCAACTCACCATAGTGCTGTCGGACCATCGCCGTGCAACTTCCCGATGGACAGACCACGTATTCGTAATCTGAAAAGATCGAGACAAACTTCTGAGCCAGAGGCAGTGCGTCGTTCACGCATCCCGTATTGGCCATCGGTTGTCCACAGCACGTCTGGGCAGACGGAAAATCAACGTCACATCCGAACCGCTCTAGAACCTGGAGCGTTGCCATCGCAACCTTGGGGTAGAGCTGATCGACGTAGCAAGGAATGAACAGTGCGACTTGTGGCATGGGGTGCTTTGTAATACCGCGAACGTTCCGGGACAAAGAGCGTCCCGGAATTATAATGGCTCAGGCAGATGAGAGCGACTGACTCGGACTCGGCGGCGTTACGACGCGGCTTGAAGCACGCGATCAACCCCCTGATCCTTCAGCAGGGTCGCCACCTGATTGCCTAATGCCTCCCCCTCAGCAAGCTCAGAAGTCGCCGATGCCATCCACCGCTGACTTCCATCAACCGGCAACACGACCGCCTCCAGCCGGATCCTCTGATCTGAGACCGTCGTATACGCCCCCAGCGGGGCATGACAACCGGCCCGCAGACTCGACATCAGGCTCCGTTCGGCGGTCACCGCCGCCATCGTAACCGGATCCGTGATTTGCTGCAGCAATTCCCGCAGCTCATGGTCGTTCGTCCGGCATTCGACTCCTACCGCCCCCTGCCCCACAGCAGGGTACATGAACGGGGGAGCAATCTCGGAATGGATCCGTCCCGCCCAACCGAGTCGCGTCAATCCGGCTGAAGCGAGGATGATGGCGTCGTAGTCTCCGGCGTCCAGCTTCTTCAAACGCGTATCCACGTTCCCCCGAATCTCGAACAACTGCAGATCAGGACGCAGGTAGCGAAGCTGCGCTTTACGACGTGGGCTGCCGGTCCCCACTCGCGCATTGCGAGGAAGATCCTTCAGCGACAGCCTGGCAGTCTGATTTGCTGGAAGAATCAGGGCATCATGCGTGAGTCCACGAGTCGGAACGGCCCCCAGTGTGAGCTCAGGAGGCCCATCCGTAGGGAGATCCTTCAGGCTGTGGACGGCTATGTCCACCTGTTCCTTCAGAACAACCGTCTGAACTTCGCGCGTGAAGACGCCGAAGCTTCCCAGGACTTGCAATGCCTCTGTCTGGTCCCGATCGCCGGCAGTGCTGACATGCACCAGTTCGACCTTGACCTGCGGTGCAACCTTCTGAATCAGTCCCGCGATGTAGTTCGATTGCCAGAGGGCCAGTTGACTGGCGCGCGTCGCAATTCGCAGTTGGGGGCGAGTAAAAGACAAGGCTCGGATTTTCAGTTAGCAGGAAGGGAAAAGAAATCGCTGCGATTCGTCATCGGTCACAGCTTAGTGGCGGGGCGACGAGTTGGCGACTGCAGGAAGACCGCCGGACCGCGACAGCCTCTCTTCATCAGGTGAGGCCAATGACAAGAAGCTCGACAGGAAATGTCAGACGCTTCTCATTGCCCGACAAGCCTCCAAAGTTCTCGTCAAAAATTGTCTGAGGCAAGCATGAGGTTCTCCTCTTCCTCATCACTGTCCAGCGGTATCACGTCATTGAGTGGTATGACATCGTCAACGCGTTTTTTTCGAAGGGACACTTGCTTGTTGAGACTGGTTTCTTCGACCTCGAAAACTTCCTTGCCCTCAGCAAGGGCAATGGGAATATCAAGGCTCGGAGGCGCGGTCTGGTCACCCTGTCCTTGCTGCGGGATCGCTTCGCTGGAGGCTTCTTCGAATGTTTGTGATTCAGGCGTTCTTGGTACCGGCGGTTTCGCTCGATTCACGATCGACTTGGCGTCGGCCTGCATCCGAAAATGAACGTCGCCGATCATCAGATCATCGCCGAACGAAAGCGTCGCCTCTTTCTTGATTCGGGTTCCATTCAGATAAACGCCGTTTGTGCTGCCAAGGTCCCGAACCACGTATTTCTTGTTGACCTGAGCCACGCAGCAGTGCTTACGAGAAATCTTGCGACTGAGAGTCAAAGCGACATCACAATCCGACTGGCGGCCTATCAGGACAATGGCCTTCTCCAGCGGAATCAGGCAATGGCCGGGATCGACGGGAACCAGGAAAGCTGGCATTTGTTACTCCGCACGCCCCTGAAATCATAAAACTGGCAGGTATCGCCTTCGCTCGAAGAATCGAACCCCGATCACCTATTCAAATATGCTCTTATTTAGGCACCACATAGCCATTTACAAGGCCGTGTATCGAACGGAACGGCCAATTTTCCAATAATAGGGATGTTTTTATCCGTTGAAAACCCGTTTTCCGATTTCTTCAGACGGAATTGTGGATCACCGCGGCTCAATCCATTTCACCTGCCGCATCGGGAAACGGCCAATGAACTCTACCACTCAAATCGTCACGCGGGTACTCCCTGACATCGACGGAATCTGCCGATTCCGCCCCTCCACAGGCCATCCAATAAGAAAAACGCTCAAATTCGGCAAAATCCGCGGCCAGATTCGGCATGGGGCTTTTCGGGGGGTGTTGCGTTCGCTGGCAATTCTGAAAACCGCACGAAGAAAGACAAGACTACTGCGTCTGCCGGAGCCTACAGTAGTCTGCCTGTCACGATTCTCATTATCAGGAAACTTGTGATCAGCGCTCACGTCATTCGAGCGGGGAATTCGCGGCTTCCTGAAAGTCCAATGGTCCAAAATTATAGATCTTGCCGAATCCCGCCACGAATCGAGCGGATTTCGCATCGATACGATAAAGCTCGAAATCTCCGAGCGAGAACGTCATCGCCGAATCAGGGAACCGCTGCAGATACAGGTCTGCCAGTCGATCGTACTCTTCGGAATCCCTCGGAACGATGACGGCCTTGCCCTGGATCGACACCCGAGCCAGTGCCTGCGGGTCTTTTGATCCATTGTCGGGCTCGGAAATCATCAGTCCCACCAGCGGATTTTCCAGAATATCCTGCGTGTGAAGTGCGAGACGACTGATGTGGATCACATAGGACGAAAAGTCGTCGCTCACCACAATCGGTACCATCGAGACTAACGGGGCCCCGTCCCGCAATGTTCCAATCGCAGCCACACGCTGCGATCGAATCAGTTGAGCAAATTCCATCTGAGGCGATGTGTCGGTCATCACTTGCAAGTCTTTGTCCTATGGCACAGCACGTTTGCCGCCAGTAGCACTCTGGCGGACTCAAACCACATTATACCATAGAACGCGACAACCGGAATTCAATCGCTCCCGGATCAGCCGGCTCACATGCGTCCCCCCAATTTGATCACAGACTGCCACGAACGACTGTGCCACTGAGCACGCATCTCACCGGGAGTCTGCACTTTACCCCAGCAGTTCATGCCGGACGCGTCCATTTCCGGCGATCGAATGAGGGCGATTCTGCTGATCGGGAATCGTCGTCGATTCATCGTAACCGAGCTGATGATAGATCGTGGCCTGCATATCCTTGGGCGAAATCGGCGTGTCAACCACATCCCCGCCCACGGAATTTGTCTGGCCGACCACTTTCCCCCTGGCCATCCCTCCCCCCGCAAACACGGACGAGTAGGCTCGTGACCAATGATGACGAGCACCCCCTGCCGGAGCAGAATCAATTTGAGGAGTTCGACCATGTTCACTGGTGCAGATCACCATGGTTTCATCCAGCAATCCATGATCCTCCAGATCAGAAATCATGGCTGAGTACGCCTGGTCGAAGACGGGCAGCAGGTAGTTCTTCAGTCGCGGGAAATGGTTCGAGTGCGTGTCCCAGACGGATGCCCCATGCGGTCCAAACGGATCCCAGAAGACCGAGACGAACCGGGCTCCCGCTTCTACCAGACGACGGGCCGCAAGACACGACTGGCCGAACAGGTTCATCCCATAGCGGGCTCGCAGGTTGGGCGACTCGTGCGCCACGTCGAGTGCATCACGAATTCGATTCGATCCAATCAGCGACATGGCCCGCTGCTGATGAGCGTCGTAATTCCCCATCGCGGCTGCCCGGTCAATCAGCGGACGAGACGCATCGAACTGCTGAAGCAGGTGGACGCGCGCGTCGAATCGGCGTGTCGAGAGTTCGCTCGGTAACTCGCAACCTTGCGACAATTGGAATCGGGCGTCGGCCGAAATTCCCGCGTGCGGGTCACGAACGTCTTCAACCTGCTCTGCAGCCAGCTTGGGCACAACCACAGTTCCTTCGCCCGTGAAGTCGGACCAGAACGGGTCGTAGCGATCTCCCAGAAAGGAAGCATAGGGCCCTGCCTGCTGCGGGGAGCTCCCTTTTGAACAGAATCTCCAGGGAAGACCAATGTTCCGAGGCAGCGTCGAGGATTGCTCCCCAAACCGTCGACTGTCCAGATAGTCGATGACCGAACCCATGAACGGCCAGTGCTCCGGTGCACGCGGGGCCGTCTCCAGCGGAATGCTGTATGTCGGCATCCCCGTCATGACATAAGCACAGCAGTGGATCGGGTACTCGTGCGTCATCGATCGAACAACGGTCAGTCGATCCGCGATCTGCGCCGTTTGCGGTAAGCCCTCGCAGAACTGCAACCCCGGCACCGCCGTGTCGATCGCTTTCATTTCACCCTGAATTTCAGCAGCGGCCAGCGGCTTGGGATCAAACGTTTCGTGCTGCGGCGGCGAACCGAACAGGAACACGAAGATACACGACTTGGCAGGATTCCTGGCGTCAGAAACTCCGCCCGCAGAGGCCCTGAGCGGAAGTGGTGAATTCAGTCCGAGTCCAAGTGCTCCAATCCCCCCGATGTGCAGGAGATCGCGTCGAGTCATTCCATTGCAGAGTCGCTTTTCTGATCCAAGAAGATTCAACACGATAGGCGTCCTCAAACATGGCGGTCCTGTGGCACGTCGAATGTACTCTACACTTCTTTTTGTCGTACAACGAGTCTAGTCCGCAAGAGCCAACTTGCGGAGAGTTCTTCCCCTTCGGAAAGTTCGGCCGTTTGCTGACGGCTCATCGCGATCGCGAACGATTAATCAAGCCTGCGACTGCCGTGTTACTCGTCGCCAGAAGCCCAGGTCAGCAACGGTCCGGACTGGCCGCGTGAACGTGTCCGGTTCCATCCGCCTCAACGATTTCGCTACCCGCCAATTGAACAAACCCCTCCATCGCAGTAGAACAACTCACTTTGCTCCCCGCGAAATCGTTACAACCGGAAGAAGCTGGCCGTCGTGTGATCCCACAAGGTCAGGTGACGCTCATCTGCTTCAATGGCGTAGGGGAGCAGAATTGCTTCGAGCCTTACTCATTGTTTTTTGTCGACCATTCCAGGACAGAGTTTGACGACCCAGAGGAGTTTTGAATCGTGACGTATTTTCGTTTCGGCCTCGCCTGCCTTGTATCATTGAGTCTGACGCTGTCGGCTCTCGCCGCCGACAAACCTCATCCCGTCCGCATGGGCTGCGGACTGATGACGTTTGAAACCGTCCCCGGTTGGGGCCTCGGTCCGGATGGAAAGTCTGCCATCGGTCCGACACATGGTGGCGTCGTCGTCGACAAAGCTGGAAACATCTATACCAGCGCGGATATGGGTCTGTTCGTCTTCTCGCCCGAGGGGAAAGTCATTCGCCGGTTCATCGGCGATGAATACAGTCGCATGCACGATATCGAAATTCGTGACGAAGCCGATGGCGAGTACATCTACGCAGCTCGCAATGCCAACGCCGAAGGGATCAAGTTCAACGCCGAAACCGGCGCAATCGTGCTGAAGCTGCCGTTCCCTCAGGAGTCAGGCCTGAAGCTCGAAAAATTCAGCCCGACCGCGATCACCGTCGCTCCCAATGGTGATATTTTCCTGTCAGACGGCTACGCAAGTAATCACATTTTCAAGTTCGACAAAACGGGCAAGTACCTGAAGCACTTCGGTGTGAAAGGAAACGAACTCAAGGAGTTCAACACGGCCCACGGAATGACACTCGATACCCGCTATTCACCACCCCGCCTGCTGATCTGCGATCGAAATCACCAGCCCAAAGGCCGCCTCGTCCACTACGACCTCGAAGGAGAATTCCTCGGCGAAGTCGTGACCGGGCTGGGGATGCCCACGTCAGCCGCCGTGCAGGGTGATTACGTCTCCGTTCCTGATCTGCACGGACGAGTCGTGATCCTCGACAAAAACAACACCATCATGGCGGTGCTGGGTCATAATCCTGATCCCACCAAAGGGGGCAACTACAACATCCCGCAATCGGAATGGATCGAAGGGATCTTCAGCGGTACTCACGGATCCTACTGGGACAAAGATGGCAACCTCTACGTCCAGGATTGGAACGTCTCGGGACGAATCATGAAGCTCGTCCGGGTCAAGCCATAGTGATTGACACTCGCGACGGGTGAATCGTCACAATCGAAGGCCCGTCATCAGTAAGCAACAAGGGGAGACGCCAACCACGTCTCCCCTTTTTTGCGTTCAGAATTGATTCAGCTCCGCCTCCATCCAAGAGACCCCGTCGGTCGATCGAGCATCGCCCTCTTCAACTCCGACAGGATCACCAGCAAACGCGGTAGAACCTCCGGCCAGCACCATTCAAAGTCGTTTCGACAGCGCAGTCGTCACACACACGAATGCGACAGCCAGACCCGACTCAACCAGATCCCACAGTCGACGTTGACCGCTCCGTTACCACACGGGCCAGGTGACTCGCCAACAAAAATTTCCTGCACGGAGCGACCGGCAGAGCGTGCCTCCTCGCCGCACGAACAGTCGCACTTTGCCGCAACGGCGAAACGATTAGTGCCCCATCGCTGAACTGCGTCGATTTGCCAGAGCAGCAGGATCGGCCACACGGTGCTTGATCCAATTCGGCATGGAGGATCCGATCCACATCCCCAGGAACGACGCCATCAGACCGTAAAGGTGCGACGGAACGTTGCGCCAGATCTGCGCGCTCTCTTCGGAGTAGATGTATTCCGTCCCCAGCCAGACCGGAACGCCCAGCAGAATCGAGAAAATCGCCCCCTGTGTCGTGGCCCGTTTCCAGTAGATGCCACAGACCAGCGGCACGAAGGCGACCACCAGCGTCACCTGATACCCCCCTTCAACCATGTCATACATGGTCTTGTTGGAATTGACGGCAATCAAGGTCGAAACAACCGAGACGATGATCAGGATGATGCGCAGCAGCCACAACAGCGACTTGTCACTGAAATCCTTCGTGATCGGGTTCAGCACGTTTTCCGTCAGCAAACTCGCAGGCGCGAGCAATGTTCCGCTGGCGGTCGACAGAATGGCCGAGAGGACCGCGCCGAAGAACAGCACCTGACACCAGATCGGCATCTCTTTCAAGATCAGAGTCGGCAGCAGTTTCTGGACCTCGCGTTCGCCCGCCGCCTCGAACTGAGTGAGAAAACTGGCATCGACCATGGTCGCGGCGAATGCGATGAACATCGGTACGAACGCAAACAGGAAGTAGAAAACACCTCCCATCATCGTTCCAATCATGGCCGTCCGTTCATTCCTGGCACTCGTCACACGCTGAAACACGTCCTGTTGAGGAATCGATCCCAGCGACATCGTGATGAACTCACCCAGAAAAACCATCCACGCTGCCGTTCTGGCTTGCGGGAACAGGTTCAGTTTTCCCTGACTCGAAGCCTCAGCAAAGACGTGGTCAATTCCCCCCGCCTTATAGCCAAGAATATATGCCACAAACAGCAGCCCGATCACGATCGCTGCGGTCTGAACCACGTCTGTCAGTGCAACGGACCACATTCCACCAAACATCGTATACACGGTCACAATGACCGCACCAATCAGAATCGCCTGGTTCAAAGTGATCGCCGGGAAAAGAACATTGATGACCAGTCCCAATGCGGAAAGTTGAGCGGTCGTCCAGCCGAGGTAGGAACTGGCAATCCCCAGCGACGTGATAATCTCAACAAATTTTCCGTACCGCAGGTGGTAGTAGTCGCCGATCGTCATCAATTCCATGCGATAGAACGTGCGGGCAAAGAAGAACGCGACCAGAATCAGACAGAGCGAAGCTCCGAAGGGGTCGCCCGAGACCGTGGTCAACCCCCCGTGAGCAAACTTGGATGAGACGGAAAGAACAGTCTCGGCCCCAAACCAGGTCGCGAAAACGCAGGCAAAGTTCATGTACAGCGGCAACGATCGTCCTGCCACCATGAAGTCTTTGGAACTCTGCACACGAGTCGATGCGTAAATTCCAATCGCAACCGTGATCATCATGTACACAACTACGCAACCAATCAGCATCGTCGTCTCCGCTCGCTTTCCAGGTTCTCCACCCTCAATTTTCGTCGGGTATGCTATCAATCTTGTGAGAAAAGCGACATTTCCAGCCCTGTCAAAGTCAGCGATTCAGGCCTCCCTTCCGACGTGACTTTAACTGACAGGACCTGGACGTCAGTAAGTCAGGAAATCCCCCTGCTTTACTTCAGTTGACGCGACGGTTATCACCTAGCCGTCAGGAAGCCGCTGTCGGTCCCGGAAGCCATCCTCTGCGACACATTTGCTCCCTTTCGCATCCCGCAATTTTTCATCGACGACGAATTCAAAGGAGGCCTCAGGGTCTATGAAATATCGACGATTCGGACGAACCGACGGGCAAGTCAGCGAAATCGGATACGGAATGTGGGGCATGGCCGGCTGGACCGGTTCCGACCTGAACGAAGTGAACCGCGCCCTGCACCGCTCCGTGGAACTGGGCTGCAATTTTTTCGATACCGCCTGGGGCTACGGCGCCGGGAAAAGCGAAGCCATCCTGGGTGATCTGGTCCGTGCTTTTCCTGACAGGAAGCTCTACACAGCCACAAAAATCCCTCCGAAAAACTTTCAGTGGCCCAGCCGCCGCGAATACTCACTCGACGATTGCTTTCCTCCCGAGCACATCGAAGAGTACGTCAGCTCAAGTCTGAAAAATTCCGGACTCGCTTCGTTTGATCTCATGCAGTTTCACACGTGGGAAGATAGTTGGCTGCGCGATGATCGCTGGTATCACAAGATGGCCGATCTCAAGGCACAGGGGCTTTTCCAGGCCATCGGCATCAGCCTCAATCGCTGGGAACCCTGGAACGGGATCGAGGCGGTGAAAAGTGGACTGATCGACGCTGTCCAGGTCATCTACAACATCTTCGATCAGAACCCGGAAGACGAATTGTTCCCAGCCTGCCAGAAGCACGACGTGGCAGTCATCGCCCGCGTCCCGTTCGACGAAGGGACGCTCACCGGAACCTTGACCAAGTCGTCTACCTGGCCCAAGGAAGACTGGCGCAGTACCTATTTCGTCCCCGAAAATCTCAATGCGAGTGTGGAACGCGCTGACGCCCTTCGCCCGCTGATTCCCGCCGACATGACGATGGCAGAAATGGCACTTCGATTCTCGTTCTCCCATCCAGCCGTCTCAACTGTGATCCCCGGAATGAGATCCCTCCGGAACGTCGAAGCGAATCTGGCGACCAGCGATACCGGACCGTTGCCGGAATCACTCCGAGATCAGTTAAAAGAACACCGCTGGGTCCGACAGCCCACCACTTGGTCGCAATAATTGCTTCCTGGCCAGACGAGCTGTCGCGAGCAGTAAGTTGAGCCCCAGTTCATCGGATCCCGGCGAAGCCCTCTGCATCCGCGCAGGTAGCTCAACCATATCGAACCCCGCCATCTGGTCGGATTGTGCACAAGAAATCCGACCAGATGGCGCGAACCTCGCCAATCGACGGGGCCTCTTCCTTGCCGACACCCGCGTCAACGGATACAAATTGACCGCGTCCCGCTGGATATAATACAAAGATCCAGCCGGACGAATCTCAGAAGGGCGATTAACTCAGCGGCTAGAGTGCCATCTTCACACGGTGGAAGTCACTGGTTCGAATCCAGTATCGCCCATTCTCTTTTCATTCTTCGTTATCGCACGTGCAGCGTGAATCGCTGCTTTCGCGATGTCCGGAAATCATTGTTTCCGGCTCTCTCAATGGCACCCGGTTGAACTGCGATGATCGACGTGCGTCCAGGTCGTGACGATCTTGCGGATTCGTACCCCAGTCGGAATCTGAGTCCTGCGAAATGCGCCTATTGCCACTGTTTTCAAGGCGTCGACACTGGTAGTTTGGGAGAAATAGGACACATAGTACAACCGTTCTGTGGAAGTTCCGGGTTCGATTCGTCTTGCTGAAACGAGAAGGATACGGTCGAGATGAAGCATCTGATTTGCGTGCTGGGGTTTGCGGTCGCACTCTTCAGTGGCTCCCTGCAGGCGGGATTTCTGCAACTCAAGTATGAAGGTGTTCTGGCGGAAGGAAGCGTCGACCCGTTCAACAACGATCTGGCGGGATCCGCATTTGAAGTCACCGCCGTCTTCGACGACTGGGCTTATGCCTGGAACGTCGGCGGCGGGGTCTATCTGCCTTACCGCATTACTGCCACGATCAATGGAGTCACTTATACAGAGCTGGATCCATTCTACTTCGACGTCGTCTTCACCGATCCGACTGCCGAGGTAACAGAAGAACCCGTCTACATTGCCATGCTCTATGGTGATTATGCCTTTGCGCCCATGTACACCACGGCAACACCTGACATTTTTGGGGATGCTGTCACTCCCACCCAATTTTCGGGCTACGTGGGAAGTATCGAAACCACCCTGGAACTGCTCACGATCGACGGCTTCATGACTCTGATCTACGACGATCTGGTCGGAGTCACCACGACGGTGACCCCGGTTCCTGAACCGTCAACAGCAGCCCTCATGGGACTGGGCGGACTCGGGTGTTACCTCGCAGCACGACGACGGCGCGCTTCCAACGCTGCTTGAAAAAGCCAGTGCGCTCTCGGCTGATTCGTCAGGAAAACCGCCTCACGCTGCCTTGGGGTTTCGCTCTCAATCGCGCGGGCCAGCGCCGACCCCTTCGGCAAGGGACGGACAAACTATTCCGCACAGACTCACGGGGCTCCGCGCGCTGTTAGCGATCGCAATAACGCACACCACTTCACACGTCGCCCGGGTCTTCCAGAGCTCTGACTCCGGTAGCATGCGAGTGCAACTTGTGGGGAATCACAGGGAAACCCGCCGCAATCCGGCGGGTCCCCGTGCAGCGGCGAAACTCAGGCAACTCACCCGAACAGCTTGGAAACGGGTTTTCCACCATCGACGATCTTCAGCGGTCGCCCGATCGGACTCATGTTCTCTTTTGCCGGGTTCACTTCCAGCGCCGTACAGATCGTCTGGAAGAGATCGGGTACGGTGACTGGATCACTGGCGACTCCGATTCCGTTTGCAGCGGACTCTCCGATCACCTGCCCACCCTTGATTCCGCCCCCGGCCAGCAGAGCGTTGAAGTTGCGTGGCCAGTGATCCCGTCCTGTTCGCGGATTGATTTTCGGTGTACGCCCAAACTCACCCGTCCACATCACGAGCGTCGAATCCAGCAGGCCACGCTCTTTGAGATCCGAAATCAACGCGGCCAAGGCAGGATCGCATTTACCTGCCAGGTTCTTCACTCCGGAAAAGACCTCCTGGTGCGTATCCCATCCCCCCAGGCGCACTTCGACAAACGTGACTCCCGCTTCGATCAGACGACGAGCCAGTAAGCAGCCTTTGCCAAATTCAGAATCCCCATAGCGTTCTTTTGTTTCCGCCGATTCCTGGCTGAGATCGAACGTGGTGGTGAGAGGTGACAGGACCAGCTTGGCGGATTTGTCGTACACACGCCGGTGATTGCTGACAACTGTTTCTCCCCCCCGTGCCGCAAACTCCCCTTCCAGTCGATCGAGCAGACCTTGTCGCCGAGTGAACCGCTTCTCGCCGATGATCGGGGAAATATTGTCCGGCACGACACCGATGCTGCGACCGACCACCTGGAAGGGTTCATAGTCCACGCCGAGAAATCCGGCTCCTGTACCATAAGTTCCCCGGTCTCCGATCGTCACGACGGCAGGGAGTTCGCGGTCCTTCGGCGCCAGTTCCTGAGCAATGCAGGCCCCCAGCGAAGGGTGCTTCACCGAACCGGACGGGATGTACCCGGTGTGCATCTGGTACGAGGCTCGTTGATGTTCTCCCTCTTTGTTCGTCATCGAACGGATGATGGCGATGTCCTGCATCTGTTGTGCAGTCCGTTCCCACCCTTCTGCGATTTGAATTCCCGAGACAGTCGTACTGATCGCGGTGGTCGGCCCTCCATTCTCGGTTCCGGGTTTGGGATCAAACGTCTCCAACTGGGACGGCCCACCCTGCATGAACAGCAGGATCATCGCTTTTCCCTGCTTACGCAGTTCGTCCGCGCGCAGCGACATGACGTCGCGAAAATTGATCCCCGTCGCAGCCGCAACCGCTGAGGCACCGTAAAGAAAACTTCTGCGAGAAACCGTCTGGCGGTCGAGTGATACACGTTCATGCCAGGTCAACTGATCCATCATCATTCTCCGAACGAATGCAAATTTCGTGATACTCTATGAGGCTCGATCTCACGTGAATTTCTGCTCTGTCAGTCATGGCACCGGCCGTGACTGCTGCTTCAGCGGGCCGTGACAGAGAGGAAGTGGCATCTGCCGATCCGCCACTTCCTGAGGGTTACCGCCGCGAAATGAATTCGCTTGAGTTCAGCAGACTCCACATCAGGTCTTCGAACGCTTCGGGACGCGCCTTCACGTCTGCGATGTACTGCGTGCAGATGCGAAGTTCTTCCTCTGACGGTTCCCGCGACAGCGTCACCAGGTAAAGTTCTTTCAGTGCGGCCGTGTTATCCCGATGTTCTTTGAGGATCTTCGCTAACCGGGTTCCCCCCTTGGCCGACATTCCCGCGCGGAACACACGTGAGTTCATCATCATCAGAGACTGAGGAATCGTCCCGGTCACATCCTCTTTCGGTACTGACGGGTCAGAACCAAACAGAGCATCGAACTGAAAACGGGGAGACTGTGCATAGCTGCGAGGTTTGTCTTTTGCCGCTTTGGCGCTTCTTCCACCCATCTCGTCGTCGGTCAGGCTGAATACCTGCGCCAGCGAATTAAAGATGAGGTCAGAACGGAGCGGAACCGGTGTTGCCGAGGCAAACGGAAGCTCAGTCTCGGAGACCGATTTGGACCTGATCTTCCGCTGGTAAGTTGCCGTGTTCGCGATGGTCCGGACCAGCCACTTGGGATCGTAGTCATTCTTCACGAAGTTGACGCACAGCAGATCCAACACCTCCGGGTAACGGGGCGTTCGAGCCGGCCCCAGGTCGTCGATCGGCATGTAGAAGCCCTCGCCCAGCATCTCGGCCCAGACGCGGTTGACGATCGCTCTCGCAAACCAGGGATTGTTGGGTGAAACAAACGCTTCCGCGACCGCCTTGCGTCGCTCTTCGTCAGTCTGGCCGTGCGGTAAACTCGAACCATCAATGAAGAACTTGGGATCGATCAGTTCCCCTTCGGATTCGGGATTCAGCAGGTTCGACATATGGTGTTCGGTCGCCCCACGCCGCTTGTTCTGCGGCGGTTGAGAGGCCTTGATCTCGTCGATCGTCAGGTCTCCGTCCTTGTTCGTATCTCCCACCTCGAAGAGGCGGTCAATCTGCTTGGCATTGAGCTTCGGAGCCGCCAGCCCCGCCTTCTTCATCGCACCCGCGTCCATTTTGTCCTGGGCCATCTGGTCCCGGGCCATTGCAGCGTTCGCCATCTGGGCGGCTTTCTTCTTCGCTCCCTTGCGTTTCTCTTTCGGAGCAGCTTCCATCGACTCACTCTGCATCGATTCCGCATCCATCTCCACGCCCGAATCTGCTTTCAGTTCGGCCGCGCGAGCCTGCAAAGCGGCAGCCAGCTTCTTGCTGACACGTTTAGGACCTTTCTCAAGCTCCTCTCGCGAAAGCTTGTCATCGTTGTTGCGGTCGAACTGACGCACGAACAGATCCGGGTAATCGCGTATCAGTTCCGCTCGACGGTTCTCTGTATTGACCGAAGCAATCTCAAACTCGGGCTTCCCTTTCGTCACGCGTCGCTCGGCGATTCGAGGAAAGTAGGCGGCGAGCTGATGGAACTGCTCGCGTTTCCAGATGTCCGTCGGATGGTCGTGACAATTGGCACACTGGAGCTGGATTCCCAGAAAGACGCGACAGGCTTCCGCCGCGACGTCTTCCGTGTGGGCTCCCTGCGCGAAAATTAATGCCGTTTCCGGATGCTCCAGCACATTCCCCGTCGCGGTCAGCATCGAGGTGACGGTGGAATTCCACCCGACGCTATTGTTCCACTGTGCGGCCATCCAGGTCGTGAATTCTTCCTGATTCAGTCGAGACCGCTGTTCGGTAGCACGAAAATAGATCACGTCCCGCCAGTACCGTCCCCAGTTCAGCCCGAACTCAGGCGAAGCCAGCAATCGCTCAATCAGTGCAGCTCGCTTTGCGGGGTCCGATTCCCTCCGAAAGGCGTGAACTTCCGCCGGACTGGGCAACTGCCCCGCAATGTCGAGCGAGGCACGTCGAAGGAAATCTTCGTCGTTGCACAGCTCGGCCGCCTGTATTCCGGCACGCGCGAGTTCCGCCAGAATTTGACGGTCCACTTCCGCAGCAACTTCCTGCGCCGAGACGGACCGGGGATCTGTCAGAGACAACGGCGTGATGACAGGAATTACGGGAGAAGTTGCCACCTCCCCCGTAGCAGCACCCTCTGTCGTGCCGACGGGTGTCCCGCCGTCCGACGTCGCTGCGCTGAGCTCCTTCAATTGATTCGCAGGAGCGACCGCACTTGCGGCTTCTGCCGGAACGGCCTCTGCAGCAGAGACCATCGTCGCACGCAGCAGCGACGGCATGGCAGGAGCGACCCCTGCAGCTCCCCCAGCCAGAACGGCTGTAACAGAGAGAAAAGTGAAATGCCGGAACTGTTTAAGCATTTTCATGTTGCTCCAGTCTCAATGATCGCCCCCGGATTCCTTCCGGGTGCCGAGTTCTTACGCAAATCATTCTTGAGTTAGCACTTACAAGGAATCGCGGAAGCCGCTTGGGTAGACGGTTCCCGACCCCTGGAAGGTTAAACACCCCAGACCGCAAAAAGTTTCGGTCCAAATCGTAGAAAATGGGAATGGGAGCCACCCTTGACGTTATCCGGCGTATCCGTGAATTTCCCCTCGTACCGATTCGTCACCGTCCGACCGACTGCTTCTGAAGGAATTCCGTGTCTGCAACCACCTCCGTTCGTCTTCGGCAAGTCCGTGGTATCCTGTTCGACATGGATGGCGTCATCTACGTCGGTACGCGACTCCTGCCGGGCGTCCAGGAAATGTTCGACTATCTGGAACGAACAGGTCGGAAGTGGTTGTGCGTCACCAACAACGCCAGCCGAACCCCCGTCCAGTTTGTGGAAAAACTGACGGAAATGGGGGTGAAAGCCCGGCCCGAACAGATCCTCGGCAGTGCGGAAGCAACCGCAGGCTGGCTCGCCGAACAGATTGAGCAACAGGGCTGGCCCAAGGGCAAGATCATCATCGTCGGGCAGGATGGACTCCGTTCCGCCCTGCAGCAGTACGGGTTTGAACTGACCCTGGAACCGACCGAAGCGACGTATGCCATCGCCGGAATCAACTTTGAAGTCACCTACGAGGAACTCGCTCGCGCCACGCTGGCGATCCGCAACGGAGCTCGCTTTCTCGGAACCAATTCCGATCCCAGTTATCCCAGCGAACGAGGACTGCTCCCCGGAGCAGGCAGCATCCTTGCCTTGCTTCAGGCCGCCACCGAAGTCGCCCCGACGGTGATCGGAAAGCCCAACCGCGGGATGTACGACCAGGCACTCCACCGTATTGGTCTGCAGCCGTCGGAAGTCATGATGGTCGGCGATCGATACGACACCGACATCGCCGGCGCGCTCGCAATCGGCCTGACAACCACTGGCGTGCTGACTGGTATCAGCAAACGCCAGGATTTTGAATCGGCCGCCGTACCGCCTCACTTTATTGCAGACAACCTGGTCCATCTGAGGCAACTGTTCGAACAGCAGGATGCGGTATAGGGAACAAGGGCCGCAAGACGTTCCATCCCTGAGAGTCCTCTTCGCACTGAAATACATCCGCGGCAACTCGGCGATGGCTCATCTCGCACGTCGGAGAAGTGCGTGCGGAATTTCGCACTGAATGGCATTAAACCTGTTCGACCAAACCCGGTTCCTTCGCCTTGCTCGCCACGGCGGTTTGCTTCAGGCTCAGTCGTTCGACGCCGTCCCCCACGGCAAAGCTTTGCCGAATCGACTCCAGGTTCGCCGTGAACTGCTCCAGCCGATCACGGTGGCGAGAGAACTCCGCGCACCGCTGCTCCAGTTCGGGAAACAAACCGGCTCCCGCCTGGACACGAGCCAGTTCGCGGGCCAGAACTTCAATTCGGCTGGTCAGACCTCGTCGCAGACGTGCCGTATAGCTCATCACGAACACCGCAACCCAGATCACAAAGAACAGCAGCGCCGGGATATAGAAGTTCGTGTCGAGCAGAGGCTTCTCAAGCCAGAACGAGTCATAAAAGAAGTTGCGGCCCACGCGATACAGCAGGAAGGCGGGCAACAGAATGAACAATGCCTCATACACCAGCCGGGTCGTCCAGTGCGAGTGCCGTTTGGCCGCTTCCAGAATGAGCACGTCAATCCGCCGAGCGGCGTCGGTCAGGAACTCAAGCTGAATCCCTGCCGCCGAATGGCGCAAATGTTCCAGGGCATTGGTTTCCTGCAGGGGCCGATCGAGCTTGGCTGCGTGAACATGTCCCGAGATCACCATCTGGGCTTCCCGCAGTTCCGAATCAGTCAGCCCCAGCGATGATAAAGACTCCAGCCGGCGCTCTGCCTCGTGTTCCTGCTGCTGCGACGTCAGCCAGCGAGTTCCGTGCACCAGCCCGACCAGTGCCATCTGGGCCGTCGTATGCGATCGCATCAGCGAAAACGAAGCCAGCAGGCTGGCCTGACTATGCCACAGCTTCAGCATCGACGCGAACGGGCTGTAGCCCCACATTTCGGTCACTTGTCCGAGCAACCGCCGCTCCCACAACCCTCGACTGACCAGCAGTTCTTCTTCCAGCCGTTCGGCCATCCGCTCGGTCGTCCGATGACGCTGTTCTGCCAGAGCTTTCTCGAGCCGTGCCACGAGAGGAGCGTGATTGGCCAGGACTTCGCGAGCGTGTGTCAGGACTTCCTGCACCAGCCCCATCAGGTTACTGCGGCGAATCCGAACACGCTGGGTCGCCGAAAGCTCCTGCATCAACAGGTCCAGCAACCGCCCGAACTCTCCCGTCGGCCGAATCCCATTCTTCTGTTCCTGCAGTGCCTGCTTGGAATTGACGAAGAACATCTCCGCAACCTGAAACTGCGGACTGAGCTGCTTTCTCCAGTCGTCGCGAATATCCGAATCGAGATCCGCATGCGACTGAATAAACACCACCCGGCATCCGTTGGCTGCCTGCATCAGTTCTTCGCTGACGCGTGCGGAACGGTACTTCTGTTGTGTCCCCACATACAGCAGTACGTCGCAATAAGGAAGCAGCCGATGCAGGCGAGCGAGGTTACTGGTCGCCGTCTCGGATTCCGTGGTGTCGGGGTCCGGACAATCAATGATGACGATGTCGCGCAGCAACGGAGACTCGACGCGCACGATCTGCAACTCGTCGTCTCCGGAGTCCAGTGGCAGGTGGTACGTCGAGAGATCCGTCTGCGGATGAGCCAGCACGATGGGCAACGTCGTGGTCGGCCGTTCCCGTCCCGCCGTCGTCACTTCATGACCGACCAGTCCATTGACTAAGGAACTCTTTCCAACCCCCGTCCCCCCGAATGTTGCCACGACCAGCGGGGCCTCAACACGAGCACGCAATGGCTCCAGACGCAGCAGCAAACGTTTTACCAGTGACTGACTCTGCTGGACCGGCTCCCACGGCGTCGGTTCAGCCACCCACCCCCTCAGTCGCGCGATCAGATCGTCGACTTGAGCGAGTAACTCCATTTGCGCCAGTTCCGCGGTCATTCACGTATCCAGTGTTTGCGTTGAGATCCCCACCCTCACCAACCCGGCACTGCATCATAAGCCGCAAGCCGCTGCGACTGTAGTCATGCAGCATACGACCACCGAACACGACAACGGCGATGTTCAAAGCCTCGACCGTGCCCCAGCAACGTCGGTAAGAAGATTATTCGAGGCAATATTCCAACAGGAGATGTCGCTCACCTGCGAACAAATTCCCGCTACCAATCCAGCCACTCTCCGACGATCTCCTCGACCTCTTCGGCTTCAAGAGTTTCATGAGCCAGCAGGCTATCAGCCAAGGAAGCGACGGCGGACCAGTTGGGTTCGGAATCCAGCATTCGGTACAGCACACCCGTCACTGACTCCAGGTATTCCAGTCGTTTCCGCTGATCGGAAAACAGCGTCGCAGCGGCTTCCCAGGCAGCCTGCCAGTCACTGGCCCATTCCGCGACCAGTCCCGGATGGTAGGGGTCGCCCGAATAGAGCATTTCTGCCACCGGCCCGGCCAGCGACACCTGAATACAGTTCTCGCACAACTTCCGCTCGGACATGCGAGACGTCCGCCAGACCACCTGAGTATCCCCAAATCGCTGCGGACCGTCATCGTCATCCGGTTCAATCGTCACCGACCGAACCTTCCCCCCCAGAAAAGCCGCCATGAACGCATGTCCGGCTTCGTGATACGCAGTCAATTCCACCAACAGCACCTGCAAAAGTTTAAGTCAAATGTTTCCCGGGCCTTTCAGCGTCCCACTCGGTGCAGGAAGCGGCACCAACACTCGGTCATCCTGCTTCGAGTCGAATAACGTAGTGCAGGATCCAAGATCCCGCGAGACAGAACCGCTTGATTGCGGTCGATTCCGCATTCTGTAATCACGGATTCCTTCCCACCCCAGTACGGCGACGCAATCGGAATTTGTGGCGGTATGGTCGATGATCAAGACATTCTGCGATTCGAATCCGATGCGTTTTCATGAGAGCCTCCTCTGCGAAACGGCAAGGAAGTTAGCGACATGCCGCTCGGTGAGGATCTCTGTCACCACCTGAAATTGAGCCTCGAGAGCCGAACGACCGCGTGGAACATCAGCGAGCCTGTAGAAGGAAGACTCCGGTGCCGTGTTAAAGCATTGTCGAGGAAACGACGTTTTCACCGTGACCACAAGTTGGCAGGGCGAGAACGAGTGGGCATTGGTTCTTGCACAACCACGCGGGTGCATCGGATGGCTTCTGGCCCGACTCCCTGACACACAGGCCCAAAAAGCGATCCGAGAAATCAAGATTCTGATCAACAAAATCGTCCTGGCAGACCCTGAGCGGTTCACGAACGTAACGTGGATTTCCAACGATGATTCGTAACGTCTAACTCACACCGGGATCATCATTCTCATACCTGTCGGACGCATCGAACCGCGTTCAAAAAGCAGCGACAAGTCACATTCTGGGTAATGGATTTGCTTTACGACTACTTTCGCAAACGCCAAGCTGCCTGAAGTAATGACAGTCCAACTTCATCACCGTTTAAGGTGTTTCACATTAGTCTGGTGGGGTTATCGCACCCCAGTGTCCGCGGAAATCCGCAATCTTGTTACGTTCTGATTGATTTTGATGTATCAGCGACGTATTGTTCGGCACACGTTTCCAAATTACAGTCAAAATCTATGTTCGGATACAGCTACTCAAGAAAGCACCTCATTCAAGAATGACAATCAATTCACGCTGAAGCCAACTCGGCAGAGACCTCCACTTCGCACGGGTTCGCTGTTGGGATTTAGCTGAAATTGATTGAGAGTTGGGCATTTGCTGTTTCCAGGCCGATTGCTTGGATGCAGTAACAGGTTTCACGTTTTGATTGCCTCTTCAGGACCAAAGATGAACCGTCTGTCGCGCCATGCATTCGTAGGTTTGATTCTGTCTTCCGTGATTTTCGAATTTGGGTGCGGAGCATCCGCTAAAAAACCCGTCGAACAACTCGCTCCAGTCACTGGCCGTGTCACAATTCAGGGAACTCCACACGAGGGGATCCAAGTGATCTTCACCCCTCAGCGAGACACCAAGAACAGTCGCGGCGGTACCGCTGTTACGGACAAGGACGGCAAGTTCGAGGCGAGAAACTACCAGAATTTAGTCGGCCTCCCACCAGGAGACTACGCGGTCACATTCTCCTGGATGCAGACACAAGATGGATTACCCGTCGACTCCAGCCGACCACCGATTCCTGGTGTCACTGCGGTAGAAAAGATCGCCCCTCTTTGGAATGACCCCAAAAAGGTATCGAAGCACAACTTTCTGCAAGTTTCCGACGGCGGAAAGTTTGACCTCGAGTACAAGATTACGACTCAAAAATAAGCCGCACTCAGGTCTCCGCTGCCGTGCTTCAGCGGTGATGGGACACCACTGAGCGTTGTCGTCAGTTTTGGCGCAATCGCAGCGAGATGACCGCGATCTTCAATCTGCGGATCTCGTGTCTAGATTCATGGCCTGCTTGATGTCCTATGAATTCCGTTCAGACGTGATAGCACGACGTTCGTGGATTCTTCGGATGCTGAGCAGCAAAAAGTCTGAAGTCGATTCTGTTTTATTTCTACTTTTTGGAGTTCAGTTGATGAGTTTGCGACGAAGAAAAGCGTTTACGCTGATTGAGCTGTTGGTTGTGATTGCGATCATCGCTGTTTTGATCGCTTTATTGCTGCCCGCGGTCCAACAGGCTCGCGAGGCAGCACGCAGGACGCAGTGCAAAAACAATCTGAAACAGATTGGTCTCGCGCTGCATAACTACCACGACACCTTTAATGTTTTTCCGTTTGCGATGTCGTTTCCCGGGACAAAGAACGTCACTGGCATGGTGATGTTACTTCCTTACTTTGATCAGGCTCCGCTTTACAATTCACTGAATTTCAACTTGCCCATGGGAAAGTGGAATTTCAATGGGGGCGCTCTGACGACCATGCCCCCGCAGAACATCGCAGCCTCCACGGCAAAAATGGCTGCCCTTTTGTGTCCGTCTGACAATGGAAACCCATTTCAGCCAGACGATCCAACTTACTATGGCGCTCAGGTCGGCGGACAGACCTCCAAAACGAGCTACGGCTTCAGCGTCGCTCAAGGCGATCCCAACGGATGGGGTTCCGCAGGTGCACCAAATGTCGGAGCATTGTGGACATCGGAAGGGATGTACACAAAGTGTATGTTCGGTTTTGAATCCAACACGAATCTGCGTGATCTCAGCGACGGTAGCACCAATACGGTTGCAATCGCAGAAACGACGTTGAACTGTTACAACGGCCCCGGTCAACCATGGGCGATCCTGCAGCACGTCGGTGGGGCATCCGTCATGTTTGCCGCCGGTGGCACCTCGGGTAATGCCAAAATCAACGATTGGTTTGCCCCCGCAAGTTGGGCTTCCTGGACGGCTGAGAAAGGAATTCCCGGAAGACTGATTAGCTGGGGAAGTCCCGGAAGTATCCACACGGGTGGGATGCAGGTGACGCTGGGGGATGGATCCGTTCGGTTCCTGAGCGAAAACCTGGACTCGATTACCCGGATGCGACTTGGATACATTGCTGACGGAAACCCGATCGGTGAATTCTAAGACCATCGCGAACAACAAATGTGAATAACCCAGAGATCGCCGTGAGCCTGCTCACGGCGATCTCTGCATTTGACCAGGACTGCTGTCAATGGTTCCGCTCAACGATCAGACAGTACCGACCGACGCAAAGAGAGCAAAGGTTCGCGGCGGGTCACTGGTAATTGGGACCGTAACCGCAGTTGTGATCGGCGCGGTCGGACTTGCCTTCATGCTGTCGGGCGACGAATCCGAGGATCAGATCATTGAACAAGGCCGAGCCCATCTCTCTGAGCGTCAGTTCGATCTTGCCATCCAGCAAGCTAGACGTGCGATTGAGAGATCACCAGAACTCGCATCGGCCTGGTATCTCCTGGCTGAAGCAACCGACCAGAAGGGTCAGTATGACGAGTCCCTTGCTGCTTTGACCCAGTACTCTCGCCTACGCCCTGCCGAAGGAGGTCGGCTGGCGATGCGGCTGGGTAATCGCTGGATGCAGAAGAATTATGTCTGCCCGGCCGCCGCTGCATTTCGACTCTCCGAAAGCCTGCAAGTCGAACAGCCGCAGGCGCTGCTGTATCAAGAGCAGATCGCGGCAGTGACGGGCTACCCGCGTGAGACCGCCCGCTGCATCGTCGAACTGCTGAAACGCGACGCCTATACGCGAGGGGACTTAATGCTGCTGACAGCCCAGATGCCCCGAATTAAAGATCGTGAGCGTCTGGAAGCAATTCTGCACGCCGATCCCAAATGCAAGTCACCGTATCTGGCGGTTGCACTCGACGAATTAGATCAAAGTCACATCGAGAGCGCAGAAAAAATCCTGCTGGAAGTGACGAGCACGCATCCCGATAACTTCGAAGCTCAGGGAGTTCTGGCGGAACTTTACGCACATTACCGACCCGAGAAATTCATTTCCTGGCACTCGAAATTGCCTTCACAGGTTCAAGACGATTCGCGTATCTGGTCGGCTCGAGGAAAGTGGTTATCGGAAAAGGGCGAAATCAATTCCGCCATTCGATGTCTGCATGAATCGCTGCTGCGAGAACCTGAACAGCTCTCGACGACGACCCTGCTAGGACAACTCTTGAAGTCACATCAGCATGTCGAACTCGGTACAGCCTTCACGGAACGTGCAAAGCGGCTCCAGAAGATCATTGATCTGAATGGACGTTTGAATGAGTCTCGAAGCGAAGAGGCGATGCTCGAGATGATCGAAGAACTGGAAGCAACAGGACGCTTGTGGGAAGCGTGGGGCTTCTGCGCGATTTACGAACTGACATTCAAATCCCCAAGCCCCCGCGTGGCGGCCGCTCAAGCTCGAATCAAGCCTCAACTCTCCCCCGCACTACCGCGCACCAGACCGGACACTCTTCCCGGGACTGATTTCAATTGGACGCAGTTCGAACTGCCAGACCTGTCTCAGCAACAAGGGGAGCACTCTCCCCTGCCCACTGATCAGAGTTCAAGTGTGACTCGAATTCAATTTGACGATCAGGCAAAGCAGGCGGGCTTAGCTTTTCAGTTCGTCAACTCGTGTCAGCCTGGGGGCAGTCGCAACATTCTGGAAACCATGGGGGCCGGTGTCGCCGTCCTGGATTTTGATCTGGATGGCAGGCCCGATCTGTATTTCCCTCAGGGAAGCACTTCTCCCAACGGCTCACCCGCTGGACCCTCTGACACGCTCTACCGCAACCTTCCCTCCATGCGATTTGAAGACGTGACCTTCGCTGCCAACATCAGCGAAACGTCTTATTCGCAGGGAGTTGCTGCAGGCGACTTCGACAACGATGGCTTTCCGGATCTGTACGTCGCCAACTTCGGTCGTAACCGACTGCTTCACAATAATGGCGACGGCACATTTTCTGACGTCACAGACATCGCTGGCCTGACACAGACGTTCTGGACCGTCAGTTGTGCCATCGCTGATCTCGACGGTGACGGCTTTCCAGAACTGTTTGATGCCAACTATGTTCAGGGACCGGACATCCTGACCAGAATCTGTCTGGATCAGCATAGCGAACAGCGAGTCTGTCGTCCGACACACTTCAAACCAGCTCCGGACACCGTCATTTTGAATCGCGGTGACGGCCGGTTTAGCGAGCAGCAGTCGGAAGCGGGCCTCGATCTCTCGGAAGGAATGGGGATGGGGATCGTCATTGCTGACTTCAACGATGATCAACGGCTCGACGTTTTTGTCGCAAACGACATGACTGCAAACCATCTTCTGATCAACCAGACGACCTCCCGCGACGAATCACTCCGATTCGCGGAAGAGGCTTTTCTGAGAAATCTTGCACTGGACGAACACGGACTCTCGCAAGCGTGCATGGGAATCGCGTGCGCGGATATCAACCGAGATCGCCAGCTTGATCTCCTGGTCACCAATTTCGCCAAAGAAGCAAATACACTTTATTTATCGAACCAGGACGGCTTTTATCGAGATGCTACACAGGCGGCTGGCCTGCGTCAGCCCAGCTTCGAACCGCTGGGATTCGGCACTCAGTTTCTGGATGCTGACCAGGATGGCGACTTTGACCTCATCGTCATGAACGGGCATATCGACGAGTTCAAAGGCGAAGAGTTTCAAATGAAGCCTCAGATCTTCCGGGGCGAACCGGGCGGCCGATTCACAGAACTGACCGCAGAAAGGGCCGGAACCCTGTTTGACGTCCCACGGCTGGGACGCGGAATGGCGTTACTCGACTGGAATCGTGACGGCCGAACCGACTTCATTGCAACGGATCTGCAGGGGCCCGTGCTGCTGGGTGTGAATCGGTCTGAATCCCCCTATCGTTCACTCCGCCTGAAATTTGTCGGGACACAAAGCAGTCGAGATGCGATTGGAACGAAACTTAATGCGCCCCTCGCTTCTGGCATGATCAGAACCTGGCAGCTCACCGCTGGTGATGGATACGAATCAAGCAATGAGCGAGTGATTGAGATCTGTGTCGGTGATTCGGATCAGTTGAAGGACATGGAGATCATCTGGCCATCGGGTTTGCGATCCACCTTTGATGACGTCCCGGCCGCAGGGGAATGGATCGTGATCGAAGGGAAGCCCGGGTGGGTCCCCCGACATGAGCAATAAAAACAGATGAGACTTCACGTCAATCTGACGTTTGATTGATCTCACCGTCCGCCTGCTCTGGCATCCCTTCGTTCCAGTAGACCGTAAACCACTTGCGTGGGGAATCGGCACTTCGCAGAGACGGGGTCTCGTACGGATTGAACTGACCGACCGTGAAGTCGAGATCGCCGTCCTGATCGAAGTCACCAGCGGCGATCGACATGGAACCGGCTGCGACCGGGTATGGTCCTGCGTTGGAACGCTCCAGCGAATACCGTTGATATTCGCCCGGTCGAATCTGTTTTAACCAGATCACCGTATCGAGTGCTTGAGGTCGCACCTGATAACGAAGAAACGGGGGACAGAATGCGACGGCGACGATATCCAGCTTGCCGTCACCGTCGAGATCTCCCGGGATTGCTCGCACAGCACCGGGAAGTTCGGCCAGTCGGTGATACGCGAACTGCCCGTCGCCCAGGTTTTCCAGCCAGTTGACGCCGTGATAAGGCTTGATCTGCATCGTGTCCAGCGTATCACCATTCGTAAAGAGCACATCCAGATCGAGATCGCCATCGAGGTCCGCCAGTTCTAAACCAGTGCTTCCAGAGGAAGGACTGTCAGCCTGATAGAGTGTCCTCGGCTCGAAACGGCAAGCCCCGTCGTTGAGATACGCGATGATCGCTTCGTGCTCCTGACCGAACATCCCCACGAGATCCAGATCACCATCACCGTCCAAGTCGACGGGAGTGGCTCGGATCGCGCCATGTCGCGCATCAATCAGATGCAGCTTCGTTTCCGGTCGACCGCGAGTCATCGACAAAGTTTCCAACCAGATCAACCGCCCAACTTGCTCAAACCCGAATTCCGCGATGACAAAATCAAGGTCACCGTCTCCATCCAGATCCGCAAGTTGAGCATCCGCAACCCGTGCGACGTGATCGAGGATCGAGATGGCTTCGAAAGGACGGCCGGAGCCTGACGATCGCAGCAGCGTGACCGACCCCAGCAGCTCATCCGTCGGTTTGAGCATCCCGAGGTCGGCAATCAGAAAATCCTGATTTCCATCGCGATCAAAGTCACAAGGGACCACGTGCGCGGGATGATTGACGCGGCCCAATTCCGTGCTGGATATCACGCCGTCCTGCCAGGAAAAGCGATTCACGCTTCCGTTGCCCATATCACACAGCAGCAGATCCATTTGAGAATCAACACCAGGGCTGACGTGGATGGCATCCAGGAACGAAACGGCTGTGGAACCATATTGATTCGGCAACCGCTGAACGTCTGGGCGAAACAGAACCGGGCTGGGGGGGGCATCAGGAACATTAGGGATGGGCAACATCTCAACCGCCCGCTGCAAGAAATACTTTGTAACTCGTGATTGACTGGGAACCTTGAGATCCGATCGACCTGAAACTCGATACCGTTCGAACGCCTTTTCAATTTCTTCCCCCCATGAACTTCGGGGAAGAGCGTCAGGACGAGGAACGACGTGACAGGCACCACAAAAATCAATCACCTGCCGCTCAAGAGTCTCCTCGGTGTTCTGTCCCGTCAACGAAATCTCGGAAGGATCGATCCCGGTAACGACCAGCCCCAGTGCTGTGACAGCCACCAGACTCGCCGCCAGTATTGTGCCGACCAAACCAACACAAAAAATAGACGTCCGATTCACGTTCAGTCTCGATTCCAGAAGGCTCTTCACCACACAGACGAAACGGGATCCCCAACAGCCTTTATGCCGGATTCACGATTCAAGTGAAAGTGACTTCGTCGCGGCCTTTAGAACGACCTGGCGACTTGAAGTTCAGCTTTCGCGAGCTCGTAAATCTGGCCTCCTCCCTGTGCTAGACAGATACTGGAAATTTCTGGCCAATCCGCCGATCGAAGGACTGCTCGTGCTGAAGGCAATTCGCACGTTTGAGTTCGTGGCGTAGCGCAGGGAGACGGGTGCTGTCCCTGGGAACATCTGAATGCCAATTACCGTGGCTTCAGCATCGCGGTTTAAAGGATCATTGAGAGCATGTGGTACTGGCAGCCTTGGACTTCTTCATTGAGAGGTCCGACTTTCATTGCCACGGCCCAGGCGGATGCCAACTCGACGCGAACTCCTGGCCCCTCGCGAGGGCTGGTGCCAGTGGTCCCAGAAAATGCCCGAGAGCCTCGACAACCACCGGGAAGTCGGCGGGGGCGATCTCCAGTCGCGACTTTCGCACGAATCCCTTCCACTGCGTCTGTTTGATCGGGTCGTTCCCGAAGGCCGCGGTCAACGCGATCGGCGCCGCACTCATGGCGGTCTTGCGATTTTCAAATGTTCTTGTGATCGCCTCAGACAACAAACGGCCATCGAATTCAAACTGCCGCGACATGAACCACAGATCGAAGAAGTCCTTCATACGGCTATTGAGTTGCCCGAGCTTCACCATCGCCTCGAACTTCTCGGCGACC
The DNA here is from genome assembly GCF_044336245.1 of Schlesneria sphaerica. Classification (NCBI taxonomy): domain Bacteria; kingdom Pseudomonadati; phylum Planctomycetota; class Planctomycetia; order Planctomycetales; family Planctomycetaceae; genus Schlesneria; species Schlesneria sphaerica. Next base: position 1,657,776 of record NZ_CP172346.1, read on the forward strand.
ACAGTCTCCTTCGGGTAAGCGCGAAGTCGCGGATGGGCATGGTCCAGGATCGTGGGGTAGTCGGCGAACGCTGCATCGGGTACGACCGTGTCACCGAACCCGATGTCGATCTGCATAGGAACACGGGCATTTTCAAGGGACGCCTGAAAGATGACTCGCACGCCCGAGTAGTCCGCGTCTTCCTTAATCGGTTCCCCTGCCACAGTCTCGACGGCAAACACCAAACCATCCGGCTCGACCTCTTGCTGGCAGACATCGCGGAACACTGGAACGATGGTGTCCACACTGTTGTTGAGTCGGCCTAGCAGGTCAATGTCGCGTGTCGGCCGGGAGAATGGCGCGCCCCACAGGTTGAACAGGAGCGCTCCTTTGAGAATGAACCGCTCGGCATGGGAAGACTGCGATAGACGGTAGAGGAATCGCTCCATCGCGAAATATTGGAGGACTTCCTGAAACGGACGCTGCGAGGCTTTGGCGGAATTCATCAGCCGCTGGCGGACTGAGGCCGCGACGTTCTTGAGGGGCCGCTCGGTCACATTACGGCCTCCAGATAGGGCCGGATGACGCGATTCACGCGACAGATTTCCGCGTAATGAAGGAGCGACTCGACGTTGACGCGGTCCTGGTGGCGGTAGGTCTTGAGGGCTTCCAGCACGGTGTCGAGGCCGATTCGATTCCGGTACTTGAAGCAGTCCGCCAGTGTCTTCTCGCGGCTGTAGACGCGAACGGGGACTCCGTCGACCAAGTGCGTTTCGATCCCTTCCGAATAGGCTGTACCGCTGAACCAGAAATGCCTCACGGGCGGATAGGACAGCCGTGGTGGTTCTGCCCCTCGGGGAATGGCGACACAGATTTCGTGGGGAATCTGGGTGGTGAGTTCATGCCAGGCGAGCGCCGAGATCAAACAGAGCACACCGTTGGGAATCTTGAGAGCGACGGTGACCAGGTCAGGATTGCCAAGCGACGGAGCATCCGCCAGTCGGTACAGCCCCCGACTGAGCAGTTCGATCCGACCGGAATCACGCAGAGCGTACAGTGTCCGGGGATGAATACCGGCCTCCAGAGCATCGCGCGTGCGGAGCACCCCGCCGTGGGCGCGGAAGTGGTCCAGCGCCGCCGAGATCGGGCGGGATTCTTCGGAATGGTGTTCGACGCTCATGTGGATAAATATACCAGCACAACGCTGTGTGTGCCAGTTTTTCTATCCATGCTGGGTCAGGAATGCGAGAAAGCCAATAGGGATCGGCCTTGGCCTCCGCATGCCATGGACCACACCCGGAGACGTGGTACATCTTCTTGACACGGACGAAACTCCACCCGAGCCAGCAATGTTACAACAAACCTTGGTGTAAACTCGACAGGAATCCATCGCGATCAGTGTGACCGACAATCTCAACAAAAAGCGGCACGACCGTTCAAGAATTTCTGCCGCTTACGGCGAACATACGGCGTCCCAGTGACCCGGTTTCATTGAGATCCGATCGACCTGAAACTCGATACCGTTCGAACGCCTTTTCAATTTCTTCCCCCCATGAACTTCGAGGAAGAGCGTCAGGACGGGGAACAACGTGACAGGCACCACAAAAATCAATCACCTGCCGCTCAACAGCCTCCTCGGAGTTCTCTCCCGTGAAGGAAATCTCGGAAGTATCGACCCCGAACATGACGAACCCGAGTGCCGTGACGGCCACCAGACTCGCCGTCAGCAATGTGCCGACCAAACCTAAGCGAAAAACAGTCGTCATATTCACGTTCAGTCTCAATTCCTGAAGTCAGATCACTCTACGAGTTCCATCGGCTCTCCCCGATTCTGGTTCTGCCCGACCTTCGGTTCAAGTGACAGTGACTTCGACGCAACCGTCAATAGACGCCTGCAAGGGGCGATTCAGCTTCTGCAAGCTCGCAATTGTAGCCCATGCACAGTTTGAAGGTCTTGAAGACGATGGCTGAGATCCCCGGAACAGCATTTATTCCCCGCTTCAGATAGTGACACGTTCCGTCAGGAACGGGTCAACAAGGACACAGCAGATTCTGTTGACATTGTTGATCGGTTGCGGTGGCTTGGGGGCCAGCGCAACATGCTCTTTGCAGCCCCGGCAGGCGTAGCGCACTCGTTCGTGCCGAATCGCCTTGAGACGGGCGGGGATGAATTCCAGCTGCTCGCTGACCTCACGTCCGATCTCGGCGCGTAACTCTCCACAGCAGGGACACAGTCGCTCTTGCTCCGTCAGTTCATGGACGATCGTTTCCCGCGGGATCTCAGGCGGGATGGGACGTCGGCCATGCCCCTTGGGCTTGGCGGCCCCCAGCGACGATCCGTTCGATTGCGCATGAGACTTTGTCGACCGCAGACTTGTTAAACAGCCTTCCAATCTTTCTCGGGCGGAATGCCTGCGGATACTGAGATTCACGTATTCGTAATACCGAAATAGCAAACAGTTGATGAAGAACGCCCAGCAAATGACTGTTGACGAATTGGTCGCGAGACGGATGACGATTCCACCGTTGCTCCCGATGTGACTTGCTCCAATTTGAGATTACATGTGCAGTGGCTCGCCACCGGCATAAACGTGGCGAGTTGTCCTGAAAAAAAGTTGATCTCTCGCCGAATTTGTTGCAGCGTTTTCGATCCTGCCGACACTTATTGCTGAGAATTCATTCATTTCGTGAACGGGTGGGCTATGCCAACGACCGATGCCGAGGACGTACGATGTTGTTTGGAAGGAAATCCGGAAGCCTTTCGAAATCTCGTCACTCGGTATCAGCAACCGCTGTGCAAGCATGTGTCCGTTAAGCTGGCGAATCAGACCGATGTGGCGGAGGCCGCTCAGGAAACCATGGTTCGAGCGTATTTCAGCCTGGCGAAATTGCGCCGAGCCGATTCGTTCCTGGCCTGGTTATTTGGGATCTCCGATCGAGTCGTGGCCGAAATCCACCGACGTCAACGTCGCCAGCACGCGAATGCGGATCTCGACTCAATCCCGAGTCACGCCGTCGTGGAATCTGTCACCGACCACAATTCCGACGATCTGATCAAGCAAGCCGTTGCGGAACTGCCCGAACCGTACCGGGACGTCATCTTGCGGCGTTTTTATGGCGGTCAATCGTGTCACGTCATCGCGACCCAACTTGGAATCCCGCTAGCGACAGTCACAAGTCGCTTATCAAGGGCCTATGCCATGTTGCGATCGTCTCTGCGAACTCTGAAACTCGAGGAACGATTATGAATTGCCAGCAATGTGAAGGAGAATACGCAAGCCTGCTCGAGGGTATTGCTCAAGAACAGATCCAGAAGCAAATTGATCAACACTTGATTGAATGTCCCAATTGTCGAAAGTCGCTGGAAGAAACTCGGCAGGTGGTGGCGCGTCTGACTCAGGACGCTGATCTCTCCGTGGACGTCCGTATTGCAAACTCGGTCATGGATCATGTCCTCGCCCGGCCGAGATTGGCAGGCCCGACAGCGACCAGGCGGAATTTGAAAATGAGTCTGTCGGCCGCCGCAACGTTCCTGATCGCCATGGGGGTGGTGCTTTGGAAATCAACTGGCATGTCAGGAGTCGGGCATGTTCTTGCCGACGATCTTGCTGTTGCTCAGCAGAAGGTTGGCGAGGTGAAATCTGCGACCTACAGTTTGAAGTTTTTTCCGCGACGTTGCCTCAAGGAACAACAAGTCAAACTCGCACCGGAACAGTTCGAGACGCGTGAATGTTTTTACAAGGCTCCCGGCAAGTATCGTGAAGTGTCCCGCGACCGTGACGGAAATATTCAGTCCATCGATATCCGCGATTCCGTCAAGTTGAAGCGACTTTCGATTTATCCGACAAAGAAAAAAGCGATTTTGTATGCGTTGAATGAACCGATGGATAGCCAAGGCGGCCCGTTCGTGTCGGCGGGGAACATGATGGCTCACAGCAATCTGAAAATGCTGGGCCGTCGCGTTGTCGCCGGACGTGAAGCCGTCGGGTTTCGTTGTCCATTCGCGTCGGCTCCGAACGACGCGAAGAGATGGAACGCCGATTTCTGGATCGACGCGGAAAACAAGCAACTTGTTGAGCATCAAGTTCCTGGGATGGACATCATTGATCCCGACAAGGTTTACGATGAGCCGCTGCAAGGAGTGTATAGCGGATTTCGGTTGTATGATATTACGTTTGATGTGCCACTGGACGACGAACTGTTTCGACTTGACTCTCCAAAAGGTTTTGAGCTGCAAGTTGTCGGGACTCCTTCAGCCAAGGAATCGGACGTCGTCGAATTTTTGCGAATTGTGGCTCTGGTTCTCGGCGGCACGTTTCCGGATCAAATGCCAAACTTCAGCCAGGGAAACGCTCACGAGTTGATCACTCAACTGGATGGCAAGGCAAAGGACGAGTTAACATCGGCCGAAACAATGCTGCAGACGATCCGGCAGCGTTACTTGAGACCCGACGGCCCGATCGAAGATTTCATCAACGACTCGACCGAATTCAGCACGTGGAAGTATCTCGGCGACGAGGTCAAGCTGGGTGACAAGAACGAAATTGTATGCTGGTACCGCCCACGGAACTCCAGGACGTATCGCGTCATTTACGGAGATTTGAGTATCAAAGACCTAATGCCATCTGATTTACCCTTACCGGTTACCCGCTAGTCTTTAACCAAGCATGCTTTCTTGCGTGAATTCCAGTTTTGGACGAAAGAGAACGAAATCCTTCTGCGTTTCAGGCGTCTCATGAGTGTCAACAAACCTATGAGTCGTTCATCGCGGAAGGATTTCGAGTGAAGAGGATTATCCGTAAAAAGATCGAATAGCAGACATGCAGCGTCCTCGTGGACCTGTTCTTGGAAGGAAATTTCAGCGCGACAATACTCATCGCTAAGCGGAACTGCTGCATGTTGCTCACGATGTGCCCCTTGAGCTTAGGTCTACGCCTCCACATCGCTGATTAGGCTGGCAACATATCGCGTCTGCGGAAAATTTCCGAGAATGACACGGGCGACGGTGAGAAGAGGGACCGCGAGTAACATGCCGATTGCTCCCCACATCCAGCCCATGAGTGCCACGACAAACAGCACAAGCACGGGGCTGACATTCACCTGCTTCCCTGAAAATCGCATTTCGGCGTAGTCGATCCAGATGAGGCGTATGACCGTCAGCAAAACCGCAAATGCGACTGCAGCAGAGAGGCTTTCAAATTGGACGAAGGCAATCAGAATTGGTGGTATCAGTGCAATGATGGATCCGATGTATGTAATGTAGTTCGCCAGGAACATCAGAAACCCCCACAGCAGCCAAAAGTCGAGCGAGAATTGCCATCCCAGTGCTGCGGTTGTTAGTCCCAGGCCAACGCTGACTGCTGTTTTGGTCCACAAGTACCGCCAGATGTCAGTCTGGATTGAATCGATGATCGCACGAAGTTCGGAGGCTGATTCATCCGAAAGGCTGCGCTCCAGCCGTTTCGAAAAGTGTTGAGATTCCGCCAGCCCAAACAAGAGATAAAATAAAGCCATCGTGCACAATTCAAGGACTTCCATGGCGGTCCGCACGATTGGACTGACAACCTGTTCTTGTGAAACCGGTAGCACGTCTGAGAGCCCGAATCGGCCGCTGTCAAAGTGCCCATCTTTGTTAGCGAATCCAAATGTTCGAGCGTACTGATCCAGGGCCGCACTCGATCGCTTCTTGTACTCGGGGAGTTTGTCCATCAACTGATTTCCCTGCCGCTCAATCAGTTGCGCGACCCCCATGACTCCGACCACGCCGAAGATCAGGAGCAAAACGTACGTGATCCACCGAGGGACACCACGAGCGTCGAGCATCGACGCAAAGGGGCTGACCAGCAACAACAGCAGCAAGCCAGTCAACAAGGGTGTCACAACTGATCGAAGGGCGGTGAGTACGGCGCCAGCAACGCAGACCGACAGGATCACAACGAACGTCGTGAGCGTCTGCAGAGATCTGCGAATCGTTTCCGGGTTTGGCTCCGAAACATTCGTCGTCATGAAATACTCCGCCAAGGTCACGATACTTCGGAAGCGAATCGACCGTCGTGTTTCGGTATCGATGAAAAATACATGAGCTGCTTGGTCGTATTACTTTCACAGTTGGTCGCTACCGTCACAGCAGTTCGCTCCGGAAAGCACTTCATGCGCCATGTCTCGATAATCAATGGAACGCGGTATGCAATTCCCACGTTCAATCATCCAAGAAATAGAGAGCTGACAAAAAAGTGAGCGGAGATCACAGAGGAAGTTCTCGACCTCTCGCCCGCACGATCAGAGCGTCGGAAACAAGACGCGATTAAAGTCTTGAACTTGTTGCTTCGCAATGGTCAGCCAACGGTCATGCAGATCGCAAAGCGTGCAGGGGAAGCGATTGCTTTTTCTTCGCGGCTTAAGGTTGACTAGTAAACGAGTGAGACACCGACATGGAGACACATCGGCACAGCGGGACCCGACCCCGGCGCAGACGTCGCCTTAACTTTCGGCGGTACCGACTCCCAAACGTCAGCGCAAGGAAAACGAGTCAGTCAGCCGCGGAGTGGCCAGAGCCCGGTCTATCACTTCGAGTAGACACGTCCGACAGAAGTCTTGGTAGAAAAAGGCGTGCCTTATTTGTTCCGCCAATCGGTCTGGGTTCGTTCGCGCTATTTCTCACGCTTTCTTGCTAATGGACGTCGACGCGATCGCTGAAATTTGACAATTCGAGCGAACCGCGTCTTTCGCGTGCCCGACCAGCATGGCGGTGGAAGGTCGGAAATTGAGATCGTCGGGCATTCTCTTCAGATTGAGGGCGTGCGGCAGTGGTCTCAAGTGACGCGATCCGTAAATGGAACTCGCCACAGCGTTAAAACTCGAAGCGACGCCCGGTCCGCTGAGATCTCCCCCCGGGCAGCGCAAGTCGACAGGTGAGCAACAAAAGTAACAGGCAGACAACGAAAAAGACGCCGAGAGAATGGACACTCGGCGCCGACTGTTAACTGGTGTGCACCCGCTCAGTTCGCGATACAGAAATCAGCTCCCCGAAAGGGACTCTCAGCGTGACAATACGCGCCGAACGGAGCTAGCTACGTCGCTGTGAGTCTTTTTGCACAACGGACTGTGGCAGAGCCGGTGCAGTGGCTATGGCTGGTTGCTTTTTGTTATGTCTGACATGCGTATTCTGTCGGATCTTTATCGAAGCCGTCCCAATATACCCACAGTCGCTTGCAGTCCGGGCACTGAAGAAGACTCCGCATCTTTTGATAGAGACTCTCAGACTCAACCACACCAGAGAAACCGTCAAATTCAGTGTCGCTGATGAGCAGCCATTCTATTGGATTGGGAATTTCACCATAGCGAAGGACTTCACCACATTTGCACTTGATTGCCGGCATTTTAATTTCCACCAATGATGACAACGGCCTTGATATTCGTCGCTCCAGCACCCTGCACTCGTTTCAATACATCTCCAAGCTGTGCTTGAGTCACGCAAGTGTTCGTAAGATCGAGGACCACGCCTTCGGAGGGACACAGGGACACAGCATATTTTGTTGACAATTGCTACACAAGCTCGATAGCCTTGAAGTCGTTGGAGTGAATTGCTCGGGTTTTGCGATTGAATCGGAGGCGATGACATGGCTCGGTTAGCGCGTGCGGAGGTTTTCTCGCCCGATGAAGTCGCGATCGTGCATGTCATGAACCGAGTTGTTCGCCGTTGCTTTCTGCTGGGGACCGATTCGCTGACCGGTAAGAACTATGATCATCGAAAGGAGTGGATCGAAGAGCTGCTCAAACGCTATGCCGCCTCCTTTGGGATCGATCTGCTGGGCTTCGCGATTCTCTCGAACCATTTTCATCTGATATTGCGGTCTCGGCCGGATGTGGTGGCGACCTGGAGTGATGAAGAAGTCGCTCGACGGTGGTTACTCCTTTGTCCCATCCAGAAGGATGATCACGGAAACCCCTTGGAGCCGAATCAGGCCGAGTTGGATGTCATCCAGAACGATCCTCGTAAGCTGGAAATTATCCGCTTGCGGTTGTCCGATATCGGCTGGTGGATGCGACTGTTATGTCAGACGGTAGCGATGCGTGCCAACCACGAGGACAACGAGATCGGCCGCTTCTGGCAAAGCCGATTTCGGGCGGTGCGCCTTCTCGACGAAGCAGCCCTCGTCGCTTGTGCTGCCTATGTCGATTTGAATCCGATTCGAGCGGCGATGGCGGATCGACTGGAGACCAGCGACTACACTTCGGTCCAGCGGCGGATTCAGGCTCAGCAGAACCACTCAAGCCCCCGTATCACCGTCACTCCCAGCGATGGTTCACCGACAGAGAGCAAACCATCCCGCCGTTCGGTCAAGAAGACGAATGACCCTAAAACGAAGCAAGCGTCAACCGCCGATCGATTTCTGGCACCATTACCGCTGGACGAACGAAATGGGAAGACGGGGCCGGTTGCAAACCGTACGGGAGCCCGCTGCAGCGATAAAGGCTTTCTGCCGATGACCCAGGAAAACTATCTTCGATTGCTCCGCTGGACGGCGAAGCAGCTTCCGCGTGAACAGCGGACGCGAACATCGCCTGAACTGAAAGAGGTCCTCAACAAGCTGGATCTGAACGCCAACGCCTGGTTGGCACTGGTCAGAAAGTTCGGCAGGCTGTTCTACAACGTCGCCGGTCGCCCGCAGACGATCGAGCTGACGCGCAGTCGCATCTGCCAGCACCGTCACTACGTCCGCAGAGAAACCCGCGAGGTCTTCTCCTGACATAGACGCAGTTTTCGCACGGCACGCTCAAGGAAGAGGTGGTGTAATGGCGGGATTCGCGACTAGCGGATGAGCCGAAGGGGCCTCTGCGAATTCCCACCAGCCCGTGCCCGTCGTGCGACAACCATCCTCGGTGCAACTGAGATAGAATCCATTGCGGCCGGCGAGACCGGAAATCGCAAAGGAAAATCACGGCCGCTCGAGAACGTCTGTCGATTACAGTAAACATGCAGTGTCCCCAGCACCTGAATGGCTGACGCCAGCGTGACGGTTGTTGCAAAAGTTGTAATCGCACCATTCTGGTCGAATCGCTGGGTGGCTGGATGGTGGCCGGGCCGGTGCAGTGGCTATGGCTGGTTGCTTTTTTAATGTGGGGCGGGGCTGACGCTCACGCATGGGCGAAGCCCAGGATTGTCTACGTCATTGAAAGCTGCGGGTTGTGAATTCTTGTAATCCTTGCTTGTCCAACAATCCGTGATGCTCACCGGCAGCCACACCATCACGGAAGCAGATCCAAATCGGCGTGCTGCCAGTCTTACCTTTGATGCAAACGTGAAGACCGTTTTCCGTCGTTCTCTCAGCAGAGACGTCGCTGAATGACGAATCCTCCACGTGCACGTCGCACCACGGACCGAATTCTTCGGCAGATTCAAATGGACGAAGCCCAAGGTTCAGGCGTCCATCAAGTGATTTTGCAAATTCAATGGCATGTGTGATCGACGGCTGATCGTTAATACTCCAAACAGCGAATGCCAAAACAAGCCAATCTCCACTATCGAGCATTGCTTCACGCCCCGCAGGAGACATCATCAAACTATGGATGAATGGTGGTTCGTCTAGCAGCCGAACAACGAACTGCTCTTTCTCATTCGGCTCAACGGTGTGCGGCATGAGTTCTACCTTGGTGCAGTGATTACGGTCGTCGTGATTCCGTCTTTCGTCCATTGCTGAACGTTTCCGCCAACAGCATCGATCACACGTTGACGGGCAACCTTTGCGTAGCCATCTGGATGGCTCAAGCGGTCCGATCCGCCCGGCTTGAGAACCCGTGCAATCTCGGACGCCGTTTCAGGGAAGATGGACATGGCCACAGGGACATAGCATATTCTGCTGGCCGGACAGTGAGATGCAAGCGGGAAGGCAGAGTGGGACCGTCTGGGATTTGCCGTCAGCAGCGATCCGTAGCCATCATTCCAGAGGTTTGGATGTCCGGGCTCGCGGTGCTGCGGCGTGTTTCAGAAACTGTTTGCTGCGGTCCATCTGTTGCCGGTGAGGGGGCCACGTGGAGCGAGGTGGCTGGATTGCGGGACTTGACGTTCTTAGAGCTGGGATCTGTGGATTGGGAGTTGGTCCGCCCGTGCCCTTCACCGGCGATTGATTGAATCATTTAGCTGGAAGGGGATGGCCGAACAGTAGCAGGTGAGTTGAAGGCGGTCGACAGCGGCGGTTATCGGGATGGATCCGGGGGAGTTCGAACAGCATCGGGTGACTTGCGAGAGAGCGATCAGTAATCGATTTCTGAATGGGACTGAGATGGCCTGTGGCGGGCGAGAAAAGGAGACGGCGGTTGGAGCAGGGTGTTTCTATTATTGGCGGTGCCAGCTTTCCAACGACTTCCGGAAAATCCTGAAGCGACAAACGGAGGGACTGGCCAGCGGGCCAATTCTTGGCCAGTCGGTGGCCAGTCCCACGTGCTGTAATCATCACGGTTTAAGTCGCTTCGGCGGACTGGCCTGACTGGCCAACACATTTCGGGACGCGGCCGAACTTCCCGACTCATCGATTAAGTCGGTTACGCACGACATCGGCGACGGAGCGGACTGGCATCGAAACGCTGATCGGGAACCACTTTCCGGGAAAAAACCGAGTCAAGAATGCTGAAGAACAGAAACAGGCACTCTGGCAGGGAACCTTAGACGAGCCAGTCCCTATTTCATCTCGTCGACTGGCCTCCTGATCGCAAGACCAGAGCGAATGTGGAACCCCGATGATGCCCTCGAGTCCCCTTCCCGCTTCGGTTTTGTTGGGAGTTTCAAACCACGTCGACGGCATCTCTGATATTTGACAATTCGGGCGAGGTGCATCTTCTCTGTGCCTCATAAGAATGATTGTAGGCGGTCGTAACTTGAGATCGTCGGGCGTCCGTGACGGATTGAGGAACTGGGACAGCGGCCCAAATTGACGCGAGCCGCTCCTGAACTCCGCTAAAGCGTCAAGGCTCGAAGCGACGCCCGGTCCGAGGAGAACTCCACCCCTGAGCAATACAAGATGACAGACGAGCAACACAAGCGACAGGCAGCAATGAAAAAGACGCCAAGAGGATGAACTCTCGGCGTCTTTTGTGAGTCGACTGTACCGCTCAGTTCGCGATACAGAAACCAGCTCCCCGACTAGGGCTCGAACCTAGGACCTAGCGGTTAACAGCCGCTCGCTCTACCTATTGAGCTATCGGGGAATTTGTCGGACGGCCATGTGATATTGAATTCGGTCGTTTGATGCAAGTCCACATGGCACGTCAGAATCGAACTTTTTTTCGGCTGAGCGAAATCGACCGATCAGTCGTGACGTTTGTTCTCTAACTGGAAGAGTGCCATCGCCAAAGGAGCGGGATGGGAATCGTTTTCTGCCACATTTTTCTGTGGAATTGGTTCCTCCTGCCGCGGTTCGTCGTCGGCCCTTGGAGAGACTTTCAGGGCAGCGTCTAGAGCCACCGGAAAGGGGATCGTACGGAGTTCGTCGTAGGAGGTGTGTTCGTCGTGCGGAGTGTGCTCCTCGTGGCAGGCCTCGTCCTGCATCATTGGATACGACGTTCCGAGCGATGTCGAGGATGCATGTTGCTGCCACTGCAGAATATCGAGCGAGATCTCCCCCGAGTTAGCCAGCTCGGCCGGGGCCACATGCATCTTTGGAAATGCAAGTTCCTCTGCGCGTTCCCTGAGTTGCTCGCTGAGCAACTTGGGTGCGGGGACGGTGGAGGGACGGGTGGGGACAGGGTCCTCCTGCGAAAGTTGGGCAAGAGTCGGCATTGAATCAAACCGCAGCCGATCGGGAGATTCGTCGATCTTGAGCGCCATTCTCTCAAGGGAATGTCGCAACAGGAGAGCCGCTGCGACAAGTGATCCGACAGCGAGGACAATGATCAGCAAGTGGACGAATGACCGCTGAGAAGCGGGAGTAAATTCATCCTCATCCCTCTCAATGGTCGGATCCTCTCTTGTCGAGAAGTTCGATTCACTTTTATGTGAATTTTGTGAATGAAGTTTCTGCCCGACGGGAGTCAGCGGTGTGGCCTCGGGAGTGGGGGCATCCAGCAGCTTCGCGGCTGCGACGGGACGGAACTGGCCGTTGGTCGTTTCCTCCACTTCGGTGGATCCCTGCTGAGGCGCATTCGCTTCATCGCTGGGAATGAGAACGACATCACTCGCAGGGGTCTGAAGTTCGTCGGCTTCGGCGAATGGATCTCCCTGTGAGGAAGGGTTAAGCGGGGGTCCTGCAGGCTTGCGGGGGGCGCTACGTCCTCCTGCTGAAGGACCGGCGAGTTCCCCGAACTCGGGTTTCGAGCGGGACATGTCAGTGGGACGGGGAAGCACGCCGACCAGTTGCCGTCGTCGCGCTTCATCCGGTACGAAGACCAGGACCGAGCCATGCTGCAGGGCAGCCGCTTGCTTGGCCGCTTCAGATGAGAGTCGGTTAGGGACATTGGGTGTGATGACGTGGACTTCGTCGAGCAACGTCACAGGCAAATCGAGTGCTTCCAGAATGGATCTTGCGTTCGCTCGTTGCGGTCGGAGCCTCAGCACAACCGGGTATTCCATCAGATTAACGAGCGCGATTTGTGTGAACTCGGGTTGGACTGATCCGTCGCCGTCCGGAAAGGAGGGATCGATCTCCCTCTCGCCCTGATCTTTGTCCGCAGCGTCGCCAGTGCCTGAGCTTTTGGATTCGACGATCAAGAGGTCCCCAGAGCGGAGTCGAGTATCGTCGTTTTGCGAATAGATTTCGACCTGACTGAAGCGTCCGCGACGGATCAACCGAATCGCGGTCGAGGCATGTTCGCGGAAGCCTTGAGCGTTTTGTACCAGCTTATGCAGTGTGAGATCGGAGGGATCGACCTGATACGTGCCGGGACGTACGACTTCTCCCATGATGGAGAGATAACTTGCGGGTGGTGCTTCCGGTGTCGCGGCCGTTTCCTCGAAGTCGCCGTCTGCAGTCTCGTCCTCTGCCGTTGCGGGGACAGACCAGCCAGCCAGAGCAGTGGAAGCAAAAACAGCACAAAGCAGCGTGAAAATCCGCGAACGCATGGTTCGTCCCCGAGACGTCGACCATTCTTTGACAGGCATAACTCGACACAATCGGAATAATCGGCACTCGTCGCCGATCTCATGCAGCCAAATTGGGATTTCAGGTCGATTTTTTAAAGATTTTGCGATCCTGTGCCGCAGTGCGTTGGAACCAGAGCTGTTACGAGAAGCCTGGACGGCGACAGACTTGCGTCTAACCGCACTTTGTCGCTGATACCCCGCAGGTGGCACTGTCCCGATACCTGACGAGACAGCGCGAGGAGTGAGGAGGAGGAGTGAGACCGTAACGAGTGACAGGGCCTTCTGTCCTGCAGCAGCGAGGGTGAGACGGCGCGAACGGCTACCAGTCGAACCAGCTCTTCTTGCAGGTATTTTTGCGTTGGATATCAATCACTTCGTTCACTTCGGCGCGGTCGAGCCGGTCGATCAAGTAGTTCATCCCTTTCTGGACTTTGCATTCCATCTCATCAGCGTACAGCGGAATGACAGCATAGAAATGGATCTCCTCGTCATCACCCATGTCGAGAGTGCGAAAACGTGTTGGCGGGTTGAGGGGGGGCATCAGTACGGCCCCGCAGAAGTGTGTGTTGGAGGCGTACGTCAACGGGGGGACGCCGTTGGGCACCGAATGCCCCGGCCCCAGCCAGGTCTGAAATTCGTGCGGCAGACGAGCGAGGACCTTCAGCAGGCGGATCGGCCAATAATGCCGCTCATCCCGGAAGTCATCCATTCCCAGGTTCCAGGTTCGAGGGAGGCAGAGCATCAGTTCGGCATATCGCAACGCTTCGGCACCGTCGGGAACCGTCATTGGCAGCTCTGACATTCCGCTTGTCACCAGCGTGTAGTAGGGATGATTGGTCTGAGGAGGAACGCGATACACGTCGATCTGGACGTACTCGGAGACCAGTTCATGAAAGATGAAGTCGATGGGGCCGATGGTGGATTCAATGTGATCGGCGATCTTGCGGCGTTTGCGGGAGTCGACCGGATGAACGGGCTTTGTGACCGATCGAATTTTCTTGACTCGCGGTCGTTCCACCGGATGATCGCTCTGCTTTGCATCGGGGACGACGAGATCGCGACCGCACTGACGGCATTTCGCACGGCAACCCGCTTTCTCGAGATCCACTCGGTACCGAGTATTGCAGTGATCACAGCGGAAAATGATCGCCATGTACGATGGCTCCAACGCTGGCCCGGGGGAACGTTGCCTACTGGATACGGATCGGAAATGGAGCAAGGAATGAGAGAGTGCGGCTACAATAACTCGCCGAGACCCGTCACGACAATGCAGGTCACCACATTGTCTATCGAAGTGGCCGATTCCTTGATGGCAGCTCGAGCGAGAACTCGAAATCCTCTGCGGTCATTTGAAGTGACCGGTTGGCGAGTCGAACTCACCCTGCTTCAATTGCCTTGGTGAAGGCGACTCAAGAACGAGTCTGATCGGGGAGGAGGCGAAATTCGTTGTGGCAAAACAGAATCCCCCTGCACGGCTCTCTTGTCGGGGAGTGAGTCATGCAGGGGGAGAAGCGGAGATAAGGCACTTGTTACGGAGAAACTAAACTGTTCCGCCGTTGCCGCGAGAAACGGGAATCGAGCGACCAGGGCCAGGAACGGCTTTTTTCAACGTGATCGTTAAGAGGCCGTCACGCGTTTCGGCTTTCACCCCTTCGTCGTTCACCGCAGCGGGTAATGGAATGGCTCTTTGATATTGTCCGGCGAAACGCTCACGGACATGAACCCGGGCGTCACCCGTGAACTCCTGTCGCTGGCGAGTTGCCGTGATCGTCAGCATGTTTCCCGCAAGACTCACATCGACTGTTTCAGCACTGACACCAGGAAGGTCAACCTGCACAACGATTTCATTCGGCAGCTCAATCATGTCCACGGGGAGGTTTGACGTGCGGTTTCCCCCTGTGATTCCCAGCGATTCCAGCGTCCGTTCGCCGGTGTTGCGAACAACTTCCAGCCAGCGATCGACTTCCTGACGAACTCGTTCCACCGGGGGAATGCCGCTGTTTTCAGGGTTAGACTCACTCATGTTTATTATGACTTTCTGTTGAAGATCGGTGACATCAATGAAGACAGCAGAACGTGACGATATGTCATCAGGGACGAACCCGACGAGTAAAGCGTCATCGGATGTTTGATTTCGTAGAGACGGAGACCGAAAGGCGCTGACGGATCGAATGACCCCATGATGAGCGTTTAGCGCTGATAGATCGGGAGGTAGCCGTTATCCAGCAGCAGAATGGTTGAGTTGATCGCGGTCACGTAAACCGGCCCCACGTGCCCTTCTTTCCAGGAACCGTTGGCAGACTGTTGAGCCATGATCTGCTTCGAGATCGTCGAAAAATATTTCGACCATTTGTCATCGCCCAGCCGGTACTGCACCTGGGAATAGTAGTAATGGGTGTAGTGCCAGTGTCCGAACATCTGGGCCTGGTTGTTCGTCCCTTCGATATTCTTCTGGCAGTAGTTCAACAGCTTCTTGGCGGTTTCGTTTTCGTAGTCGCCCGAATTAAACAGACAGGCGATGGCTGCCGCGGTGATCGGGGGGCGGGATCCACCCGCGTTACGCAGGCTGTACTGAATGCCGCCGTCCGGTGCCATGCACTTGCGGATGTACTCGACCGCCTTATCGATTACTTCGCGAGGAACGGGAATTCCCGCATTGCGGCAAGCCCGCAGTCCCTGCACCTGGGTCACGCATGTCGAACCTTCGTCGAAATTGTTTCCATCCTTGGCCGAGACATAGCCCCAGCCGCCATCGGGTGTCTGAGCTTCACCACAGAACTGTACCGCCTTCGTCAGGACTTCTTTCAGCTTCTCACGTCGCTGTGCGTTCTCTTCCTCGCCGTAGACCTGCGAGAGGAACAGCATCGAGAAGCCGTGCCCATAGGTGTAGTGATAGTCATGCTTGTAGCCGATCAATCCGTTTGGTTGAGCCGTATCGATCAGATAATCAACAGCCCGTGAGATGGGCTTCGCAAGACGTCCTCGAGTGGTCGTGGAACCTTCGCAGAGCATCGCGTTGCCTGCCAGCGCGGTCATCGCAACGCGGTACTGCCCCTGGTTGGCTTCCCAGTATCCGCTGCGGTGCTGCTCACTGACCAGCCAGTCGATTCCGCGTTGCGCGGCGAGCTTCGCTTTGGGATCCTTGGTTTGCGCCAAAACGGTGTCGATGCGGCCCAGAAAGGTCAGCAACAGCATCACGGCGATCGAGGCACGGTTTAACATCAACGTTCCCATCTCCCTGTCCATGTCCGTGATCGCACAATGCGGCTACGTTACGGGCGCGTCCCCTGCACTTCTCAACTTTACGCAAGTCAGTAGCGAAAGGGAAGAACTTCCACCGCAAGAGACTTCGTCTCACGAAAACAGAGCGGCGAATTCTGAATCGTCACTGAAAACTTTGCTACAATCCGGAACTTTTCCAGAGTTTCCTATCTCAACGAGGAGTGCGAATGGCGAGCCGCCGGGCGAGGCAAGTAGCAGACCGCTCCACCCCGATGCGACCGGGAGTGGAATCGCTGCGTGCACCGTCAGCTCTGCCCGAAGGAGACTCCGGCAGCCCAGAGACGTCGCAGACCAAGTCCGGCCCGGTTGGAGCGGATGCGGGCGATCACAAAACTCCATCCGACCAGGCACCGATCGCACTCTGGTTGCGGCGAGCCGACCAGTTGTTCCTGGGATTTCTGGTGATCGCGCTGCTCGGTCTGCTCGTCATCTTCCGCTGGCGACTTTCGGCAGGTGGTCAGGCCGAGATCGAGATTATCAATCAGCAACCGCGCGAGTTTTTCTACTCGATTGATATCAATCAGGCCTCGTGGGTCGAATGGGCACAACTTGATGGCATCGGTGAGAAGCTGGCGCGCCGGATCGTTGAGGACCGCACGCAGAACGGTCCGTTCAAATCCATTGACGACGTTGCCCGCGTGCGAGGACTGGGGATCAAGTTGATCGATAAACTGAGACCATTCCTGAAGCACGATACCGCGAGCGAGGAGGTCAGAGAACTTCGCTGAGTCGAACGCCAAACATTCCGTCGATCACCAGCAGTTCTCCCCGTGCGATCAACTTCCCGTTCGCGATGATGTCGACGGGATCTCCGGCGAGTTTATCAAGCGTCACGACGCTCCCCTCCCGCAGTTTCATCACCTCATCAATCAGTAATTCCGAACGACCAAGCTCGATCGCGATATCGAGTTCCACGTCTCCGAGATCATCCAGTGTCAGACCACCGGTGTCGGCAGCAGTAACAGGAGAGAGAACAGACGGGGGTGGCACAGACTTCGACTGAACCCTCTGAGCAGCGGGCGTAGAAGCCACCGCCGGAGGGGGACTCTCGACAGGTTCGGGCATCGAACCCAGGATGACTTCACTCAAACTTCGCTCGACCGAATTCAGTAGTTGGTCGGGCGGCAGTTCGCCGTCGGGCCAGTTCGAGTTGAACCCGGCAAATGATGCGGGATCGGGAATTGGCATTGTCCCTCCTCGAAAGTACTGGACATCACCCGGCCCGAGCTCTTCGTCCGAATCTGGCGATTCGGGATCTGGTGAGGGGATTTCGCCAGACCGCCATTCGAGAGGAGAGAACGGTTGCGTCATCGGTGTCCACGCAGGCTGCAGAAGGAAGCAACGGGCGACGGGATGGCCGACGCCCCATTCGGGGGGTATACGTCAGCATCCCGATTTCCGTCAATTGGAAACAGCGAGCCCCGCGGTCCCACCGGTCCCACGCGGGCATAGTGTCTCCCTACCGAGCGAAGATCATGGCCCGGGTCGCGTACCAGAGCTTTTTCCATTTCGGCAGCGAGGCACGGCGTGAGTAGACGTCAAACCGGTTTCGTTCGATCTGCCGCAACAGTCCCTCGTAAATATCGACCATCGCTCGCAGGATCGGTTTGCCCGGAGGTTCGAGGAAAGCGAACAGACGTTCGGCAGCAGCGTAGTACTGTCGGGCTCGGTCGGCCTGAAACTGCATCAACTTGAGGAATCGGTCGTTCATCACGCGGTTGCGGAGATCGTCGGGGGTGTACCCAAACCGATCCAGATCTTCCCGGGGAAGATAGATCCGCCCCAGATCAGAGTCTTCTCCCACATCTCTCAGAATATTCGTCAGTTGCAGGGCCATTCCGCAATCACTGGCCAGCGAAATGGCCTGCTCGTCCTTGAAACCCCAGACGTGAATACAACCCAGTCCCACAGCACCCGCGACGTGGAAGCAGTACCGCTGGAGATCCGCAAATGTTGCGATCTCAAAGGGATAGAGGTCCATCTCGACGCCGTCGATGACGGCCAGCAGATACTCCTGCGGAATTCGGTAACGCGTTACCATGTCGGTGATCGCCGGGAGCGCCGGATGTTCGGAAAACGTCCCCATTTCCGCCGTTCCGATTCCTTCTTCGAGGGCCGGTTTGCCGCTGACGGAAAGGAGTTGCTCCTGAAACGCCTCGTGACACTTTACCCCCGCCGGATTCCCCCCTTTGGCGTTGCATTGAGTCAACGAGTGACGAATGGTTTCCCGCCAGACAGCCAGTCGAATCCGGCGTAGTTCCAGATCAATCGAATCGTCGTCGCCCAGATCGTCTGTGATTCGATTGAAGGCATAGAGTGCATTCATCGCCTGCCTGCGTTCGGCGGGAAGCGTCATAAACGAAAAGCGAAAATTGTGGGCGGTCCGCTGCGTCAGATCCCGGCAATACTCATACGATTCGGCAAGAGACAGCATAGGAGGAGGTATCGCGTCGGGTCTCCCTCCGCAAAGCGGGCGAGACAGGGGTGTGGGAGGGGAGATTCAAGGACAATTTTTGCCCAATTCTGCCCGCAACCTGCCGGTTTGAAAACCGTAAAGGGGGAATGAGCGTGATTCTAAACGCAAATCGTCATGTGAAACCCATTCTGTTCGCAACCGGTGGCAGTCGCGACGACATCCAGGAGGACGTCATCGTGACCGAAACGCTTTCCGCCAGAGTGCCCCGGCCAGCAGCTTGAGCGCATCGAACTTCGTGACTTTCGGACGCGTCTCCCAGACCCGGTAACCAATCGATTCAATTCGATCGAGAATGCAGAGGCCTCCCCGTGCGAAGAGATCAATATCCACCTGAATCCGCCCCGGAAGTTGCTCGATCAGCGGTAATCCCGAGTTGAGAAACTGCCGTGCTCGATCAACCTGAAATCTCATCAGTTCCAGGAATGGAGGATTGATGCGTCCGTGGTCGAAATCCTCACGGTGGTATCCGAATCGCTCGTAGTCTTCCCTGGGAAGATAGATTCGGCGGATCTTGTAGTCGCGAGCGACATCCTGCCAGAAATTGGCCAGTTGCAGTCCGGTACAGATGGAATCTGACCAGACGACGTTTTGTGGATGGTGTTGCTGACACAAGTACAGGACCAGCCGACCCACCGGGTCTGCACTGCGGCGGCAATAGTCCCGCAATTGTTCAAAGGACTGATATTCGAGAACTGTCTGATCCTGTTCGAAGGCCGAAATCAGGTCGAGGAACGGTTCAGCAGGAATCGAAAATTGATCGATGGTGGGCTTGAGGGCGACGAACACCGGGTGTCGCAGTTGCCCGGCATAACATGCCTGCAGTTCCTGCCGCCACCATTCGAGCAGTTCGAGCGATCTGGCCGGATCGCCAACTTCGTCACCCAGATCGTCGGCCCAGCGGCAGTAGGCATAGACATTGTAGAAGTGCTGATGCAGTTCTTTGGGAAGCAGCCACGAGACAAGGGGAAAGTTTTCGTAATGCGAGGTCGCGAGGTGTTTGCAGTAAGCCTCGGCCTCGGCGCGATCAATCTGTCTGGCCGATGACTCGGGGCCGTACCGGCGGAGTTCTTCGAGAAACAACGGTAGATGGCTTTCTATCGGAATAAAGTCATACGGCGATCTGCCCGGTCCATCCTGCCGACGTACGTCGGCAGCGGATTAATAAGCCGTTCAGATCATTCCTGCAAGAAGCGCCCTGCGGCCGGCGAGCCCCCGCGGGACATAACTGGCTTCTGCTGGGTCAGGATCTGGAGAAATCCCCACTGCGGTAACCCGGTAAACAAAGGGAATGAAACCAGGTGGACTGATTTTGTGGGCGAAAGGGAGGTCGAGCGGCAGGAATCGCAACGATTTCCAAGAGCGTTTCCTATTTGGCTTTAATCCGGCTGACCCCTGCCCGGTTTCGCGGGGTTCATCTTGTCGAGATTTTCATTTTAGACTAATTGTCCGCGGCGCAAGGGTAAACGGGCTCTTTGGAGTCCGGTTGCGTTTGCCTCCTTTCGTGAAATTCCTGTCAGAATCATCCTATCCCGTGCTCGGAAATTGGCGCGGAGCCTGAATGCTCGTGCCCGTGAGAAAAGATCGCATGATCCAGCACTCCAGTTCGAACACCGTCGTTACCAAGGGGTCACCGAGAGGCACATTCGTCTCGCGGTGGGCGATGGTTTTTGGGGCTGGCAAGCTATTCACCAGTCGCAGATCGATTCTTTCGCTGCCCTGCTTTCCCGAAATGCCATCTGCGGATCTGTCACTTTCCGAACTGCAACAGTCGCAGCCACAATCATTTCAAAAAGCCAGCACAGGACGGTTCAGCGATTACAATTTGAAAACAATGCCGAAATTTTTCCGCTCGATGGTCGCCGCGGGAATCGTGGCAGGCAGTCTGATCGCGGTCGAGAATGCATCCGGCCAATACACGACGAGTCCCCCGTCCGCCGCCAAATCGAAGACGGCAAAAAGCAGTCTGGTCGAGCCTGAACATTCGCTCGACCTTCCCACTCCGAAAAGAACAACGACGACGGCAGCAGACCGCAAAGATCGTTCGGCAGTGAAGCTTCCCAAGACCTCTGGTCTGTCGGGTATTCGCCCCGTGGCCGCGTTCGAAGGGGACGAGGACAAGCCCGATACACCCTTTCACCTTGATGAGTCTCTGGTCGACGTGGTCATTGAGGGAAACTCGACCATTCCCAACCCGGAAATCGCCAAACATATCAAGACACGTCCCGGTCGCCCTGTGACGCAGAAGCAGATCAAGGACGACGTTGATGCGCTGGTACGAACACGCTGGTTTGCCAGTGTCGAACCGACCTTGCGTCGCACCGACGATGGGGTGGTGCTGGTCTTCCGCGTCCTGGAGCGTCCTATTGTCCGCCGAGTCGAATACAAGGGTCTGAAGAAGATCAAACAGAAAGTGTTTGACTCGATGACTCAGCTCCGCCCCGGCAGCCCGTTTGACGTCAGTTCAAACCGCGAGTGTGCTCGCCGTATCGAAGAATACTACCACGAAAAAGGCTATGCCTTTGCGACGGTCGAACTGGAGAAAGGGAACGATCGCGACGATCGCGAAGTGGTCTTTCTGATCAACGAAGGCCCGAAAGTCGCTGTTTCCGGCGTCGAATTTGACGGAAACGAGGATTTCTACGACGGGATCCTGAAAACGAAGACCCGGACCAAGACCCAGATCCTGTGGCTGTTCGGTGGAAAATACGATCCTGCGTCGATAAAGGATGATATCGAAGGGGTCAAACAGTACTACCACAGCCTGGGGTACTTCGACGTTGACATCAAGCACACGCTGAAGTTTTCCGAAGACCGTTCCAAGGTCAAGATCCTGTACACCATCGACGAGGGGATCCGGTACAAGATCCGAAGTATCGAAGTCGACGGCAACAATGTGATCTCGGAAGAGGAAATCCGCGGAATGATGAAAGTCGCGGAAGGGGTGCACTACAACACCCGCGACATCAATAAAGACGTCGACGCGATCCGAACGAAATACGGTGAGCAGGGCCGCTTGTTCTGCCGGGTCGACGCGGTCCCCCGCTGGACGGAAGACGACGGGATCGTCGACATCGTCTACAAGATTGAAGAAGACAAGGTCTATCGCATCCGAAATCTGAACGTCCATATTCAGGGGGATCACCCGCACACGCGGACGAATCTGGTGCGGAACATCTCGCCAGTCCAACCAGGGGACCTCGCTGATCCCAAGAAAATCCATCTGATGAAACGCCGCCTCGAAGGTTCGCAGAACTTCGAAACGGGCCCGGAAGGGGGCGTGCGGATCGAGACGAACGTCGTGAGAAACCCGAACTGGGTCGACAAACGGGATTACGACAACATCGTCCGCAGCCAATCTGCGCCGATTCAGCCACACACGACGCTCCGCAATCGGACAGAGGGGAAGCCCGAAAAACCCACTCGTCCGGCCAAGGGTGCTCGTCCCAGGACACAGCCCACAACGGAAACCTCCGCCAACCGACGGCCGGAAGGCCTGCAGACACAAGGGGCTGTTCAGCCTCTCACTGGTCTTCAAGGCTGGGTTGGTACGAACGAATCGCGTGAAGAAAGTCGCGACCCGTTCGTGACCGTCGCCTCGCACTTCGACCAGATCGCACAGCCGATTACGTTACCGGAACCCAAACCTCGCGAAGTCTTCGACGAAGGCCTGTCGCCCATCACACCGATCTTTCGCGCACAAAGTCGCGATCCGCTTCAGCCCCCTGCCAACTTTGGATTCGACAACAGTCCTCAGGGGGACCCCTTCGGAAAGGCGATCCGCGATCCTGATCCGGGCGACTGGACACGGATGGAACCTCCAGAGTTTATCGACCTGGATGCTTACGTTTCCGAAGCCCGTACAGGGCGCCTGATGTTCGGTGTCGGTGTGAACAGCGATGCCGGTGTCATCGGTAACATTGTGCTGAGCGAACAGAACTTCGACATCCTGAAGCCCCCGCGAAGCTGGTCTGACATCACGAACGGAACGGCCTTCCGTGGTGGTGGTCAGAAATTCAAGATCGAGGCGATGCCCGGTTCGCAGGTCAGTCGTTATCTGGTTGACTGGCAGGATCCTTACTTCCTGGACACCAACTTCAACCTGGGCCTGAGCGGATTCTACTTCACTCGTTATTACCGAAACTGGTACGAAGACCGGACCGGTGGCCGTATTCGACTTGGTCGCCAGTTGACTCAAACCTGGTCCACGGCGGTAGCCCTGCGACTGGAAGACGTCAATATCTACAACCCGTACCTGCCGACCCCACCGCTGCTCGCGGCGTCCGTCGGAAGCAATTTCCTCTCGACCATTCGCGGCTCGTTGATGCATGACACTCGAGATGCCGCTTTTGGTACGACGTCGGGTCATTACGTCGATTTCAGCTACGAACAGGCTTTCGGCGAATACTCGTACCCCCGATTTGAAGCTGAGGCACGTCAGTACTTCACGACGTATCAACGAATCGACGGTCAGGGGAAACACACCCTGATGGTTCGTGGTCAGGCGAGCTGGTCGGGCAACGACACACCGATCTTCGAACGGTTCTTCGCAGGGGGTTTCCAGACCTTCCGCGGCTTTGCGTTCCGCGGTGTGAGCCCGATGGAAGGGGGAGTCTACACCGGGGGTAACTTCATGGTCCTCGGTGGTGCAGAATACATGTTGCCAGTTACCGCCAATGAAATGATCAAGGTGGTCGGTTTCACCGACTTCGGTACTGTGAATGACAATGTATCGCTCAGCAACTTCCGTCTGTCGCTGGGGGGTGGTCTCCGTGTGACCGTGCCAGCCATGGGCCCCGTTCCCATCGCGCTCGACCTGGCAGTACCTCTGATGAAAGAAGAGGGCGATATCCAGCAGGTCTTCGCGTTCTACATCGGTGTGAACCGCTAGGCCGCGTGTGCGCTGGGCATGATTTTTTCCTCCGGTCCTGCCGATTGCAGGTATGTAGTTTCGAACTGGACGTCGTGAATACTCCCCTGCTGTCGTTTCGTATTTTGGAATGCAGCAGGCGGACTTGATCGGTCAGGAAACATTCTTATCTGGTCCCACCCGATACTCCTCAAAAGCTGCTTACGAAGGGACTCAGGAGACGGCGAGTTCGACCTCTTTAAAACGCTCGGGGCGCTTCTGAAATTCCGAAGCAAGCCGCTGGAGTGTTGACCAGCGGGTGATGTGGTGCGACGCCTCGAGCCTGGGCATTTCCTCGGGCAGATTCGTGAGCAGGCTTTTTCGAACCACCATCGCCCGGATTTTTCGCGTCTTCATCTCACCGACAGATTCGCAGGTGAGGGCAATGAGATACGTCGCCGTGGTGACTTGCGCTCCCATATCGGATTTCAAAAAACCGATTGCGAATTGCTCTGACAGGTCGTTGAGAATGGCGTTCAGGTAGAACCAGTTTTCCGAAGCCGGGATCGGAAGGATGGGGTCATTTCCGGTCGTCTGCCGAGCCAGTTTCTGAACCGTGTGGGCTGCGGCCAGATTGAGGAACACGTCCTCACAGCGTTTTTCACTGAGAGTGCGAATCTTCAGCGTGCCATCCTGGATCATATTCAGCGACACGTTCAACCGATCATAGAACTCTTGCTTCTTCCAGTCGGCGGATGCACGGCGATGTCCCAGATACCAGCCGATGACCATCAGCACGAGACCCGTGATTACCTTGACCGAGTGGTCTTTGACATAGTCAACGAGGGTCTGAATGACGTGATCCACGGAATGCACCCTGAGTATGGTCGCGCTGCACTGATTGAAATTGAAAATGACTGCCTCCCGCGGTTTGCACGGTGGATGCAGTCATCCTGTCAGTGAGACAACAGATCTCGTCACTGCGTTCGGTTTGTTATTGCAGAGAGTTCGGCAGCGACTTGACACATCGGACGTGCGAGGTCTGCAGGTTTGAGGATCGTGGTGCTGTACCCCGATCCTCAAACGGATTCGGCGAACTCGATGAGTAACAAAGTTCTGGCCCTGGTCCAGCAACCGGGTGTCAGGAAAGAATGCCGGTCACTGCATCGGCGTTGACCATCTCTCGCGGCTGGTTCAAGTGGTTATAGACCATTCGACGTGGATTCATCCCGACGCTATGGTAAATCGTGGCGAGCAGTTCGATCGGATGAACGGGGTTTTCCACAGGAGCCGAAGCGGTCTGGTCAGACTTGCCCCAGACGAATCCTCGTTTGACCCCGGCCCCGGCCATGATGCCGGTGTAGCAGTAAGGCCAGTGATCACGTCCGTCGTCAGTGTTCCCATTGCCCGAGGTGCTGACACCTCGTTTGGGGCTGCGTCCGAATTCGCCAATCGCGAGAACGAGAGTATCCTGAAGCATTCCACGATCATCCAGATCTGCAATCAGTGACGATAGCCCGGCATCCAGCATGGGTCCCGACTGATTCTTCATTCGGGCGGAAAGTCCCGCATGAACGTCGAACGAATGATTGTCTGAGTTCGCAACTTTTGGCCAGTTCACCTGGACAACGCGCGTCCCTGCTTCAATCAGCCGGCGGGCGAGCAGACAACTTTGCCCAAATGTGTTCCTGCCGTACTTGTCCCGTAAGGCATCGGTTTCGGCGGAAAGGTTGAACGCTTCACGTGCCTGGCCTGACAGAACCAGCGACAGAGCCTTGCCGTAATATTCATCCAGTGCATATTTGCTGACGGCCTTATCGAGGTCGTCCAGGCTGGCATTGACCGTTTCACGCAGGCTGGCTCGGCGGGCCAGACGATCCTGGGGCACTTCGGGACGAAGCTGCAAATCGTCCACTCGAATGCGATCCATCTTCGACATATCCATGTCGTCGCCGGTCGGATAGAGCGTGTACGGATCGAAGGCACGGCCCATGAAGCCCGCAGTTCCCCCCTTGCCGATCACATTACTTTCCTGCAGAGGCCGAGGCATCATCACGAACGGCAGCATCGGAACTTCCGGTGGGCGAGCCTTGATGACGTGGCAGCCCCAGTTCGGGAAGTCCTTGGGGCTCGGTGGTTCCAACTGTCCTGAAGGACTGACCTTATCGGCCGTATAGCCGGTCATCATCTGATAGATTGCGGCGGTGTGGTTAAACAGTCCGTTGGGTGAGTAACTGACAGCGCGCAACAACGTTGTTTTGTCGAGTTCCTGAGCCAGCTTGGGCATCAACTCGGTGAACTGAACGCCAGGCAATCTGGTGTCGATCGGCCCAAAGACACTTTTGACGTTGTCAGGAACATCGGTCTTCGGATCCCACAGGTCGAGGTGACTTGGTCCCCCCTGCAGATAGACCAGAATGACATGCTTTGCTTTGCCGTATCCCACACCGCCGTAGCGTGCTTCTTCCGCAGCTTGAACTTTCTCATGCTTCAGCAGACTGGGCAGTGAAAGGCCCATCAGCGACGCACCACCGACTCTCAGCAACTCCCGACGACTGTATCCATCGCAATTGTCTTTACCGTATTGGCCGGGAATCACAAACATGCTGGTCGCTCCCTGTTTGACGAACGAGGCTTTCAGTCACGCGGGCCTTATGGCGATCGAATCCTGCCCAGGAATACATCGGCAAAAGTCAGTGTGTTCAATTCCTTATACTGGTGATAAGAAACATCTGTCAATGACTTGCTGGGGTCAGGCAGCCTGTGAGTCCCTGGCATGCACCCTTCCTGGAACGATTGATTTCTCACTCAAAAGTCCGAAATTTTGCCCATCGGTTGCGGTCTCGCTGCACGAGGGCGACAATCCTAAGTTGCCACACAAGGGCGATTTATGAGCGGCGTTACGATTTCATCAGCGGCAATTCGACAGTTCGTGTTCGCGGTGCTGGTCGGTCTCTTCGGGACTCAGAACAGCCACCTCATCTGCCCAACTTCTGTCTTCGCTCAGATTCTCGACCCCCCTCCGCCGCGGTTGGCAATCCAGCCCGAACCGGTCAAAAAGCCCGGTGAAAGGCGGGGTAGCTCAACCACCTTCAGCCTTGATCGACACCAATCAGCCGTCCAATGTGCCGATGCAATTGAGTTATCTCTGGAACGGAAAGAATATCACGCAGTGTTTCCGTTGCTGGAGACCCTGCTCTCGGAACCCACGACGTTCGTCCCGATTTCTTCTTATTCAGACGTCACTGCGGCAGAGTATGTAAGACGTGTGCTGGAGCAGATTCCGCCCGAGGCACGAGCGAGATTTGAAGCACAGCGGCGTGTCGCAGCCAGTGAAATCTGGGACCGCGCGAAGCACTCCGGTCGTGAGGAAATCGCTCGCTTTCTCAGAGATTTCCCCGAGTCCCCCCTGGCTGTCGAAGCGTGGTGGCAGCTTGGACTTCATGAGCGGGATCTTGGACACGTTCGCCGTGCGGCCGCGGCGTTCAGAAGGGTGGCAGAGCATCCTCAAGTGAGTTTGCCCCTTCGCGTCACGGCACTTATTGCGGCGACGGAGTCCCTGACCCACACATCCATGATGAACGAGGATGCGGCCCGAGAACGGCGGTTACTGGCTGAGCGACTTTCTGCACTGGATGGCAATTTCAAGCTGGAAATCGCTGGTCGCGTTATCACGCTTGCTGAATGGCGAATGCAACAGGATCTTGCTGCGTCCCCCTCTGGACACCAGTCCCCGGCAACCTCTCAGGAGGTGGGCGCTACCGCACAGCGGTGGCAGAAACACCGGCCGGTGCTTCTGCCCATCTGGCGACATGACCTGCCGAATGCTCCGCAGACCAGTCTGGAAAAGCTGGTGAAAGTTCTACCTGATCCGTCGGCACGACCTGTCTTGATTACCGCTCCCCTGATCTGCGGCTCTCAGGCCATTGTGCGCACGACGCAGGAGATTCACTCGTTTGATATCCCCTCCGGTCAGGCACAATGGTCGATTCCCAATACGGAATTCCTGAACATCGGCAAGAGAATTTTTGAAAGCACTGCTTATCGATCGGTTGCGATTGAGTGGGCACAGCGACGCACCCAGGCCGATTCCCTGTTCAGTCGAATGACAACTGACGGATTGCATCTGTTCGTCATCCAGGAACCGGACCGTTCGAGTGAATTCCGAATGGAGAGTGATCGCTCGCGCGGCCTTCCCCGATTGGGGCCGCAGTACAATCAGCTTTGCAGCTACCATCTGACGTCCGGGGAGCTCAACTGGGAGATCGGCGGCCCGGTCTCTGAACCCCGGCAAGAGTTGGGGCAGGAGTTGGAAGGATACTGCTTTCTGAGTGCGCCGCTCGTCCTTGACGGCGACCTTTTCGTCATCGGACAGCGTGATTCAGATCTCGAACTGCTGTCCCTGTCCATTGGCACAGGGGAACTGAACTGGAGACTTCCGCTCGGCACGGCCGCTCGGCCGATCGACGAAGACCTGCAGCGGTCACGCACGGCCTGTCCGATTGTCTGGCATGAGGGCCTGTTGCTCTGCTCAACAAGTTCCGGCAGCATCGTCGCTGTCGATCCTGCGATGAGGTCCATAAAATGGAGTTACCGGTATCCTGCCATCACCATCCTCGCGGGCGATATGGCCCAGATGACACGACGGGCCGGACGCGTGAATCTGATTGAACCCTGGTGGGAAACGTGGCGTGAACCTTTTCTTGCCGTCGCACAGTCGATCCCGCAGGAATCAGGCCCGAACACACAGAACGAGTCCTCGTCCCCTCCCCCGGAATCCGTGCTGTTGTTCGCCTCACCAGAGACAGACAAGTTGCATGCCATTCGCCTTCCTCACGGTCAACCACTTTGGCAGATCGATCGCCAGGACGGGTTAGCCGTGATCGGGATCACTGATCAGAGAGTGATCATCACCGAAGACATGCGCGTCCGGGCGCACGACATCGGTTCAGGAGAACTCGCCTGGGCCACCCCCATCGAGCAGGTCAGCGGTCCAGCCGTCTTGAACGGATCACTGCTGGTGATTCCCGTGCAGTCGGGCGGTGCATCCGTCCTCAATGCGATCGACGGCACGGTTCTCAATGAAGCGGGGGCCAGTGACGTGCCGCTCGGAATCCTCGCCGAAACTGAACATGGCTGGATTGCCTTCAACCGACAATCCGTCTCTCTGCTCCCTCAGTTAGATGACATTCGACAGTCGATCGCCCTGGAACTGAAACAAGACCCTGATAACGAGTCTCTGCGAGTTCGGGCGGCACTCCTGGACCTCCAGGCAGGAAATGTAGAACTGGCCCGCGAACATCTGGTCGGGCTGACATCGACCCCGGCACGCAATCTTCGCCGACAAGCTCTGATTGCAGCGTTGGAAAGTAGTCCAACCGCAACCAGTGAAGTCAGTCGCACCAGTCTGGCGCGCGAACTGAACGAACTGGCCGACAACTCGGACTACAGGTTTGCAGCCGCCGCTTCGATCGGCATGTCTGCACTTGCGGTGAACGACTTTGCAGACACCGTCGACGCCTGCCTGGACGGACTCGCCGCAAATCTGGCTCATCATGATCAACTGGTCAAACGGCAGACCACTCACGTCCGTAAGGACCGTGTCTTGCTGGGTCTGATTGATGAAGCGTACCGGCGTGCCCCACCCTCCGACCGCAACGAACTGGACCGACTGTTTCAATCACGAGTGAACCAGGCACGGAACAGCCGAGACCGACTGGCACTTCAGGAACTCTGGACGCAGTGGCGAGGACTCGACTGGAGCCGTCAGCTCATCATTTCAGACCAGGATAAAATCCTTCGCAAACGCCCGCTCGTCGAACAGGACTTGCGGCTGCGGGACGCGGCGGGCAGTGATGATCCTTCCATCGCCTCTCAGGCGTTTCAGAGACTGGCTGAAAAGCTGGAACGACAGGGGCTTCATCGGGAAGCGGAGGCAGTCCGTCGGCAGGCCCAGATTGAACAAGAGTCGCGGGAACTCTCGTCGTCCGCAGAGACTTCGGCGACTCCGCCAGAGATCGAGCGAGAAGGGACACCTCAAGACCAATCCATTGCTGTTGCGGTTCGCGGGACTTCGAGCGAACTCCAGACGCACTGGCCCAGTTCGAAGCCAAAGATCAAATCACGCAATGATCGCAACTTCGGAATTTATGCTCCGACCATCCCTCTTCATTCCGAACCAGGAAGTCTCACCGAACGACTCGACGTGTCGATCGATCGTACGGGAGACGAGGTCTACATTCGGGGAGGCGCGTTCTTCCAGACAGGTCAAGACGAAGAAAACGAACGTCGCTTGAACCTCCCTAAATCGTCATCTCCCTTCCGGGGGCCCGGTGGTCACATGCTGCGCGAGGGCTGGGGAATTGGACGGATTGTCGTACTGCTGATTGGCAGCGAACTGTTCGGGGTTTCGCTTGTGGATGAACAGGGCGAACCCAACTCGCAATTCCTGTGGGCCAACCCGATTGACCTCGAAATCCCCGTCGGCGAAACAGAAGAAGCACCGTCCTCAAAGGGGATCTACTCACCTCGACAGACAGTCAGAGCCCTCAACGGACCACCGCTCATTGAAATTGGCCCCGTCCGTGCGGGCTATCTCTGTTACCACCAGCGAAAACGGCTGACCGCAGTCGACACCGAGACAGGCCGCAGCCTGTGGCAGCGCTACGATGTCCCGGTCGACGCGGCTATCCTTGGCGATGACCAGCGGGTTTTCGTGTGGCATCAGACGGGCCGAGTGGACGAACTCAGCGCGATTGACGGCCGGAGTCTGGCACAGCGCGAACTAACGGCATCGCCTCAAGACCTGCTGCTACAGCAGGGATCACTGGCCTGGACCGCCCGTCGCGGAGCCACCACCCAAGTCAGCCTTCATGATCTCAGGTCGGGTGAATGCATCTGGACTCGAACTGACCCGGCCGAAGCTCTGGTGGCCGTCCTGGATGAGTCAACGCTCGCAGTCGTCACCCCCGAGAAGCTGTTGTATATCCTGGACGCCAGGACTGCTGAACTGCGCTTTGCCCCCTTGAGTGTAAAATCTGACGCCGTTGAGGAGATCGCGACGAGCTTTGATTCGGATCACTGGTACGTCGCCATGTCTCGTCCGGTCCCGAATCTGGAGGGGCTGAAAGGGATCCAGCCGAGAGAGTCTTATCGGACACGGTTCGTGAATGGCCCGCTTTATGCTGTGAAGCGAGCGGACGGGCAGATTGTGTGGCAACGAGACCTGAAGAATGAACCATTCGCATTAGAAGTTTCCCGATCCGCGCCGGTTCTGGTGCAGGCCTGGAAACTCCCTCCCGCAGGCATCAACAACGCGAGCGAAGGGGTGTTCAAGATCACCGACAAGCTAACCGGGAAAATCCTGATGGAACGCAGAAGTATGGATGTGCTCCCATATTTCCTGTTGAATCCGGATCCTCAACAAGGCATGCTGGAAATCAAGCTGACGCAAGAAACCATCACCGTGGATTATTCATCCGACATCAGTTCTGACGGACGCGATTCCCCGAAAACTCAGGAGACAAAGCCACTTAAGAATCAGTGACAGGGAGAGTACGGTTCCCTCACCAGGAGCGCACGGTCCCTGTCTGTGGGACGAAACACGTCCTCATTTCTAAAAGCGATAATCTTCGTTTTCGTCGAACACCCTCCACTACAATAAGGTATCAACGCGGCAACTCGTCAGGCGGGATCCTCACATGCAAAACACTGATCGTTCCGTCGTCTACTGGAATGAGAACGTGACCCTCCGGCGGTTCATGTTCGTTTCGGCACTCTTTCTCGGCTGGCTTTGTTGTGACTTGGTCGCGCACGCTCTTTCAGGTCCCGGCAGTCTTGAAGCGGATGTCTGGGAATCGGTGCAGCAGGCCAGCGGCTTCACCATTCCGCAAAGCGTCTTGAAGTGGCTTCCGGAAGACTCCTGGCGACTGCATCTCTACACCGCCTACTCACTTCCTGCACTCGGGCTGGTCGCGCTGATCCTGCTGGACCGGCTGGTCAATCAGGGAAAAACCGGCCTGCCCTGGGGAATTACGTTTTGCGGTGGCATCTTCATCGTGGGAGGTGCGATTCTCGACATCGCCGTCACGGTGGCCCATAGCCCCGATCTGGAACTGGAGGGAAACCCGTATATCCGTATTCTACTGGACTCGCAGCATTCGCTCACGTTCGTCTACATGCACGCACTGTTCACACAGTCACTCTACATTACTCTGTTCTGCGGACTGTGGATCGGCTTTCTGCGACATCGACAGATTCTTGTCGAGACCATCTCCGCCTCGTCACCGCGCAACTGGATCGAGTTCCTGAAGGCAGCGACGGGGGGATCTCACCTGTCGATTCGGCAGTGGTTGCTCCCCATCCGCCCGTCCGAGGCTCCAATTGTTTATCACTGCGTCTGGTTGACCGCCCTGCCCATCGTCTTTGGCGTCAGTCTGCTCAGATGGTACGCCGCAATGGAGTGGTTCGGGTTCGTAGAACCGACGCTCTCGACCCGCTTCTACGTCGTGCTCCACGGCGTCGTCAGCACGCTGGTGCTTTATCTGCTCGCCCTGTGGCGATTGTACCGCCTGTCATTGAATGGCCCGCAAGAGTCCAACTCCCTGGAGATTTAGGGCTCGCACCAAAATCGACTGCAGCCTCAGCGATGCCAGGGACAATATTGCCGCCAGGCTCGGGATTTTTGCTGGTCGAGAGCCCCGGATCGGACGGTGATTTCCGGAAGTGGCAACTTGATACGGGCGTTCAAATTTGCCGCAGCGTTTACGCCAAATCGCCTTCTGCGGCGCGTCACCGACAGACCCATTCAGAGCTGAGTCAGGATTTATTTCAACAAGAACGAGTGGCGCAGGAATTGCTAATGAAATTCTTGTCGAAATGCGATAAGCAATGAGACAACTGCCTCGCGGCAGCGAAATATTCTTCCCATGCGTGATTACTAGGGTTCGTTTTTCCCGGCATCGTTATCCACCCCAGACGCATGGTGCTCCTGCAAGAAAAATTTTTTCTTGCAGGAGTCTTTTTTTTCCACGAAGAACCGGGCGTTCGTTGGCGCATTCCCCGACCTACTGAGTCCCCCGTGGAATCAACTGTTCACTGGACGGGGTGTCACGACAGCGGCAGCGCGCTCCACTTCCACATGGGGCACCGGAACGCGCTTCAACAGCACCAGCGCCAGTGCCCGGAAAGCTGTCGAAGCGACGAAGACCCACAGGTACGACGCCGCACAGATCCCCAGACCATTGAGAATCACGGCCCCAATGAGAGACCCCACCACCAGTGCCACGCTGTTGGCAACATTGTACAGCGTCAGCAGACTCGTCCGCTCGGACTCATGGATGGTTTCGAAGAACAAGAGCACCAGGGCCAGTTCGTACGCCCCCCAGGCGGTTCCTGCAATCAGTTGAAGCACGAACAGCCAGACGTAGTTGGAACTGAGGCACCATCCTCCCGCCAGAGGAATCAGACCCAGCGATCCGATCCACAGCAGTCGATGAGCCCCCGTGCGGTGAGCGATCCGTCCCCACAAGCGAAGGGTCAAAAACTTGGCAACGTACGAAGCACCGATCAGAATGGCATAGTGATGGTACTGGAAATTCAGTTCCTTCAGCATGTAAGGAACGAAGAACGGACCTGCGACGAAGACGCCCACCTGCATGCCGACGGCGAAAACAAGCAGCCGACCTGACGACCCACGTGAAAACCGTTCCCATTGCTCGCCCAGCGAAAGAAACCGCATTTCTGCCGGAATCGGAGCCGGTTCACTCTGGCACATCAGACAGAGTGTAGAGACCAGACGACAAACCAGAGCGATGCCGAACAAGATGGCGAAAACAGGAACGTCGACACCGTGCGCTCGTGCCCACTGCAATGCGAATCCGCCACCGAGGAACCCGGCCAGGGTCGTTGCCTGGCAGAGTCGCGCCCGACGTGCGAAAAATTTGGCTCGGATATCCCGAGGAATAATCGTCCCTTGCCACGTATTCCACGCCGGTCCCGCTCCCAAACTGGTGGCCCAGTAGAGTGAGGTGACCGCGAGAATGGCGGAGTGGGAAATTGTCCCCGTCGATGCGGCAATAATCAGTGGCAGGAAGCAGAGTGCCTGAATCCCGGCACACGCCGCGACCCACCATTTGTGCGAGCGGATCAAACGAATCGCAGCGGGCGACACCAACTGCAGCAGACTACCGACGAGCTGTGGCACCGTCGCGATGAGAGCCGCAAACACTTCTCCCATCCCGATCGCCAGGACGAAGGCCTGCAGATAGGTCTCACCAATCCCCACCATGACGCCGTAGGACGAACCGTCACCGATGCTCAGTTGCAGGTTCCGCTTCAGGCCCAGTCCGTTCGTGGCCATTTCGATGGCAGAAGGAGCCACTTCGCGATCGACGGGTGCCTCGATCGGAGCAGCGTCACCAGCTTCATTCGAGCGGACGCCGGGAATTGCCAGCGGCGCAGCGACCGCAGTCGTCGCCGATGGGGATGACGTTGTGAATCCTCCCCGGGATCGCAGGGAAGGGGTTTCATCCGGGGACGAGGCGGGATTGAATCGGGGGGAGATTGAACCGCGAGGCCGATTGTGCTTTTTTACAAGCGAGATCAAGGGGTTTCCAGTGCTGAAATTTATCTGACCCCCACGAGTGTCTCCGTTACATCCATGTACCCGGAAGTCTGAGAGAGAGGGTCACCTGTCGGCCGATCAACCTGACCTGGTTTTATCGGACGTTGAGAGCTTCGGCTGAGCAAAAACGTTGCCATCGATTTAGCAATCGTCGGCGGGCCGTTTTCCAGCTGAATTTAATGAGCCACTTTGCAGTCTGTTACATGGGCTTGCTGGCCGATCTGGCGGGTCAATAGCGTTACTGCCTACTATCATAGCATGTCCACCGAAAAACACCTCGTGATGATGAGGAATGTTTTACTGAAAATTTTGAGCTCCCCGGTCGTCTCGCAACTCTCAATTTGCCAAGCACTACAAGCGGCTTTTCTCCGGTGGGCACGGTCCCATTTCCGCGATTGACCGCCCCTCGCCTTCGTCTGGTTAATAACCGATCGGCACAGCGGATATACGATGCAGAGGACCGACAAGGAGAACTTAGGACCCACTTCCTGTAGAATGCGGTGACTCGAAAAACGCCTCCGAGCCTGCTCTCAGGAGAACTTGACTGTGATCAAAGTGAATATAAATCTAATCCAACGGATTCGACCTTTCCGGGGCACGTGCCAGAGAGCTGGATCACGCTCGCTCCGCAGGAACCACCGCCGTTCCTCCATCCCTTTCGGCCGCGCCGCCAAGGTCATTTCGGCGGGACTCGTGTCGGCAATCTGGCTGGGGTTCGCTCCGCTGGCCAGCGGGGCAGAGATTTCCGATCCCGGCTCTCAGGGTTACCGTAACCTGCGAACACATTCGTACCTGCCTGCCGATTTCGACGAGGAGGTATTCGACGCATTGTGGAAGGCCTGGCCAGAACCTGAGCGTTCGAAAGCGGCCAGCGCGGATCCAGTGGAACGTCGAAAACTGACATTCTCCTACTACGGCCTGACTCTGGATCCGGACGACGCAACCGGCCGAAAACCCCTGGGATACCGCGTCGACGAACAGGGAAACTGGACGATGACCTGCCTCGCCTGCCACGGCGGCAAAGTCGCGGGTGTCCCTTACGCAGGCTTGCCGAATTCCCACATTGCCCTGCAGACGCTGACGGAGGACGTGCGCGCCACCAAACTGCAGTTAGGTAAAGCCCTCGCACACCTCGATCTCGGCTCGCTGCAGATGCCCCTGAACACCACCGACGGGACAACCAATTCCGTCATCTTTGGGATCGCGCTGGGAGCCTTTCGGAACCCGGACATGTCGGTGGACCTGACACGCAAACTTCCTCGCCTGGAGCACCATGACGTGGATGCTCCGCCGTTCTGGAACGTCCGCAAGAAAGAGTCGCTCTACGCCGACGGATTCGCACCCAAGACAGCGCGACCTCTGATGCAGTTTATCCTGATTCCCCGGGTTTCCCCGCAGCAGCTCACGGAATGGGAGCCGGAATTTGAAGAGATCCTCGCCTGGATCGAGTCGCTCTCCCCCCCGAAATACCCCTTCGCCATCGATGAAAACCTGGCGCAGCAAGGGGCAGCCGTCTTCCGGGAAAATTGCTCGCAGTGTCATGGAACCTACGGAAACGACGCTCGATATGTGCAGACGATTGTCCCGATTGACGAAATCGGCACGGATCCGCTGCGATTGAACGCGTTGACGCCGGAGCACCGTTCCTGGATGAAGCAAGGCTGGCTGAGCCGATTCGGAGCGGATCCCGTCGAAACCGATCCCGTTGGCTATGTGGCCCCTCCTCTGGATGGAATCTGGGCTAGTGCGCCTTATTTACATAATGGCTCTGTCCCAACTTTGTGGCACATCCTGAATCCCGAGTCTCGTCCGCAGATCTGGAAAAGGACGGAGAATGGGTATGATGAGGAACGCGTTGGCCTGGAGGCGACCGACTTCGCCGAAATCCCGGCGGCAGACACCCTTCCCGCCCGAAAGAGAAGGTATTTCGACACGCGTTTACCGGGGAAAAGCCCTCAGGGTCATCTCTTCCCGAATCGGCTGAATTCCGAAGAGAAGCGGGCCGTTCTTGAATATCTCAAGACGCTTTAAGGGTTGGATCGAGTGAAATCGAGTGACAATCGGAAGATATGGCCACAAAAGTTCACACCAACGGTTGAAGGGAATGCGTGAAGTCGTTAAATTTCCCGTTCCCCAAAAACTTGGGTCGGTGTCTGTGTTGAATTTGTGAATCTGGGTGAAGGTTGTAGTTGTGATTGCTCCTGGCACGACATTTCTAAAAGCTTCCGATCGTAGTCCCAGCGGGAATCATCAAGCCAAGTGGTTTGTGGTTGACGCCGAAGGTATGACGGTTGGTCGTCTGGCGACAAGGTTGGCGACGGTTCTGATGGGCAAGCATCGCCCCGATTACACGCCACACGTCGACACCGGTGACTATGTCATCGTTGTGAACGCGGACAAGATTCGCTTCACCGGCGGTCGGATGGCGCACGGCGAGCATCCGCACTACACTACCAAGATGTCAAAGAAGAGCTACGTCTGGTTTACCGGATGGCCCAGCGGTCAGCGCACCATTCCTGCGATCGACCTGTGGGAAAAGAACCCAACCGAGATCCTGCGTCTCGCCGTCAAGCGAATGCTCCCCAAGAACGCTCTCGCTACCCACATGCTGGCAAAGCTGAAGCTGTTCGTCGGTCCTGATCACACCCACCAGGCCCAACAACCACAACCACTGCCGTCGCATCTGCTTCCTAAATAGGGTGTCGGCATCTGTTTCGGTTACGGCCGAGTCAGGTGATCCGGTCCCGGCAGAGAACGTCAGTTTCTTCGAATACTTTCCCGTACCCTTCCGTTGAGCAAGCATACGATGGATGAAACGATTGCTGATTCCCCAGAACTGAATTTTTCGGCCACGCCTGAACCTGTGGTGGTTGCACCTGAACCGGTTGTCGTCAAGATTCACGGCAAGCTGGATCGGCAAGGGGTCGCGATCGGTACCGGTCGCCGTAAGACTTCCGTCGCCCGCGTCCGTTTGAAGCCCGGATCCGGCGCCACTTCAATCAACGGCCGCCCACTCGAAGTTTACTTCACGAACATTCGTGATCTGCAGATGATCGAAGCTCCTCTTCGTGCGACTGAAAAGCTCGGACAGGTCGACCTGTGGGTCCGCGTCAGCGGCGGTGGAACGACCGGACAGACCGGAGCCGTCGTCATGGGTATCGCTCGTGCCCTCGAAGCGATGAACCCCAGCCTGCACGGCTTGCTGAGCGAAAACGGGTTCCTCACCCGAGACAGCCGAATGGTCGAACGAAAGAAATACGGCTTCAAGAAAGCTCGTCGAAGCCCTCAGTTCTCGAAACGCTAAATCAATCGAGACCAGTCTTTCTGTTTTGACAGAACTGGTTCGACTGATCAAGAATGGCCCCGCCGGAATCATTTCCGGTCGGGGTTTTTTCGTTCTTTCACGCCATACACCAGCGAAGGGATGTCACGCCTGGACAACGATAGAATGGAATGCACCATCGCTGACCGACCCATGAAATGAATGGCCTCTGCTGACTTTGCCTCGATAAGATAGAGACCGAACAAACCCGTCGTGCGATCCAGACGAAGAACGTCACTGCCATGAAACTGACATTCAAACTCGTCTTTGCACTGATCGCCTTCATCGTGGTGATTCTGGGGATCGATGCCTATCTCTCCGTCCAGCGTGAGTCCAAGTTTCTGCGTGCCGAGCTGGAACGGAAAGCCTATCGCATCGGTAGTGCTATGAAAGAACTGGTGGCGGACGCATGGCGCCGGGAAGGGCCTGAAGTCGCACTGGCCCTGATCCAGGCCGCCAATGAGAGGGAGCGATTGCTGCTGATCCGCTGGGTGTGGCTCGACGGCCGCAGCGGAGAACGATTTCGCCCCCACGCATCGACCGAGCGTCTTGGCAAAGTTTCGTTGCGTGAGCCGGTCACGCTACAGTATCGAACGGCGGATGGAAACGAGTATCTTGTGACATACGTTTCGGTGAATGTCGACCAGCGGCCCGGAGCCCTGGAGTTGACCGAACCGCTGAGCATGACAGACCACTTCGTCCGCACTTCTCTCTACAGAAAGATCGCCCTGACGGCGATCGTTGTCGCAGGCAGCATCGGAGTCACGCTGCTGCTGGGGATCTGGCTGGTTGGTTGGCCACTGAAGCGGTTGATCGATAAGGCGCGCCGGGTCGGAGCTGGGGATCTGACCGAGCCGATCGAGCTGCGAAGTCGCGACGAACTTTCCGAACTGGCTGACACACTGAATCAGATGTGTGAAAGTCTGCTGGAATCCGAGCAGCGCATTCGGCAGGAAGCGGATGCCCGCATCGCCACCATCGAACAACTGAGACATGCAGATCGCCTGCGGACAGTCGGCCAGCTTGCCTCAGGTGTGGCTCATGAACTCGGTACACCCCTGAACGTCGTGACGGGCCGAGCGAGTCTCATCACGTCGGGACGACTCGCTCCGGACGCAATCGTCGAAAGTGCTCAGATCATTAAAGCTCAAGCGGAACGAATGGCAACGATCATTCGACATCTGCTCGATTTCTCTCGCAGCGGAAAGTCACACCGCACGCAGGTCGATCTGCAAATGATCATGCGCGAGACGTCCCAGATCCTCAACCAGCTCAGCCACAAGCATGAAGTCGATCTGGTGGTCCGAACTTCACCGGAGCCGATGATCGCGTGTGTCGATCCCGGCCAAATTCAGCAGGTGTTGACGAATCTGGTCGTCAATGCCATTCAGGCGTCAGATCCCGGGGGGCGGGTCGCCATTTCTGTGACCGAAGATCGCCGGTCGCCCCCTGCAAGTGATGCGGTACCTGCTGATTACTTTTGCATATGTGTTGACGACAATGGACATGGCATTCCCCCGGAGATCCGGGGCCGTGTCTTTGAACCGTTTGTCACCACCAAAGATGTGGGCGAGGGGACTGGCCTGGGACTCTCGATTGCTTATGGAATCGTGCGCGAGCATGGGGGCTGGATTGACGTTCAGTCCGAAGTCAGTCGAGGAAGTCAATTTCGAGTCTATCTGCCGAAGGATCATGTGAAATGCCCGGCCGAGTGATGATCGTCGACGACGACCAGAGCATGTGTGAATTGATCGAAGCGGATCTGAGTTCGCGCGGATTTTCTGCGAAGTGGACAACGTCCGCCAGCAACGCACTGCGCGAGATCGAAACCGGACCGTTCGATGTGGTCCTGACCGACCTGCAGATGCCGGGAATGAACGGGCTCTCGTTGTGCGAACGGATCGTGGCCAACCGTCCTGACATCCCCGTGATCGTCATGACCGCTTTCGGAAGTCTGGAAACCGCCGTCGCAGCCATGCGCGTGGGGGCTTATGACTTTGTCAGTAAGCCCGTAGAACTGGACATCCTTGCTCTGCGGATTGATCGCGCCATCCAGCATCGCTCACTGTCAGAGCAGGTGCGCGTGCTGAGCGATCGTGTGCAGCAATCCGGCCGATTCTCGAAACTGCTGGGGGAAAGCCCCGCGATGCAGCGGTTGTTTGAGGACCTGAGGCGCGTCTCCGGCACGGATGCGTCGGTACTCATCACCGGTGAAAGCGGCACGGGAAAAGAGCTGGTGGCGCGGGCCCTGCATGAGCAAAGCCGACGCCAGTCCAAACCGTTCGTGGCGATCAACTGTGCAGCCTTGCCCGAATCTCTGCTGGAAAGCGAACTGTTCGGTCACAAGCGAGGTGCTTTCACCGATGCCGTCTCAGACCAGCGTGGCCTGTTCGTTCAGGCCGATGGCGGAACACTGTTCCTGGATGAACTGGGAGAATTTCCCCTCACTCTTCAGCCGAAGCTGTTACGGGCTCTGGAAGAGCGAACCGTCAGACCCATTGGCAGCGAAAAGGAGATCCCTTTCGATGTTCGCCTGATCGCGGCCACCAACCGTGACCTGGAAACGGCCGTCGAAGAGAAGCGTTTCCGGGAAGATCTGTACTTTCGGGTGAACGTCATCCAGATCAAACTCCCGCCGCTGCGGGCTCGCGGCACCGACATCCTGTTACTCTCGCAGCACTACCTTCAGCAGTTCGCCAGCGCGAACGGCAAGCAGGTGGTGGGGCTCTCTGACGCCACCGCAAAGAAATTGATGGACTACTCCTGGCCGGGGAATGTTCGGGAACTGAGAAACGCGATCGAGCGAGCGGTTGCCCTGGCGCGGTTCGATCGGATTGCCGTCGATGACCTGCCTGACAAGATCCGTAACTATCAGGGTTCTCAACTGGAGCTGGGGGGAGATAATCCAAGTGAACTGCTGACGATGGAAGAGGTCGAACGACGCTACATTCGTCACGTCCTGAAAGCGACGCGAGGGAACCGGACCACGGCTGCCCAGGTCCTGGGGTTCGACCGAAAGACGCTTTACCGAAAGCTCAAGCAGATGGGGGACGACTCTCCGGAAGACGCCACGGTCTGACAATCCCTCTGGCCGATCTTGTCGGTAACCCGCACGGTTCTCCTGACAGTCAACACACGACAGCGAGCCGCATTCCTGTCGTCACCCGAGTTCAGTCAGCAAACGCTCCCATGTTCCAGGCGCGCCCCCGGGGCAGAATTCCCCGCTGGGGCACAATGCCCCGTGGCAACACGGGCCCGCGACGCCCTTTCGCCCAGTCGATCGCGGCATCCTCTTTTTCGGCATCTCTTGAACTCCTTGTGCAGCAATGACTTACAAGCCAATCATTTTAGCTGACGTTCGAAGAAGTTGAAAAAAAATCTTCTGGCATTCCACTTGCGAATACCCCATTCGCCATCAAGTTCGTCGTGTGAAACGAACTGTTGGGAGGCTTGTCTCAACAATTCAACGGGAGGTGCAATTATGGAAGAACGATGTTTGACTACGAAAAACGCGAATCTCGCGAGTCGCCTGACGATCGCCGGCACACTTTTGTTCGGAGGCCTTGGATATATGGCATTGGCGACACCTCCTCATGTCGCAGCCAACCCCGAGAAGGGGGCCGTTTCCGCCTCCAGTTCCGAGAAAGCGATCCAGAACCTAGAACAGTCTGGGCAGGCTTTTTCAGCAATCGCCAAGCGCCTTACTCCGGCAGTGGTCTCACTCAAGGTCGAAAAGAAATCTGGCCCCGACGTCCTGGGTTCCGCTCCAGATGACTCATCCAACCCCCTCAACGATGAGTTGATGAAGCGGTTCTTCGGCGACCGGATTCCCGAAGGACTGCGGCAGCGACAGTTGCCAGGTCCGAAGAATCCGGTTGTCGGCCAGGGTTCGGGATTCGTTGTGTCTCCCGAAGGCTTCATCCTGACGAACCACCACGTGGTGGGTGACGCCAGCAAGGTGACTGTCCGATTCCATGACGGCCGGGAAATGCTCGCCAAGGTCATTGGTAGCGATCCTCAAAGCGACGTCGCGGTCATCAAAGTCGATGGCAAGAACCTGCCAACACTTCCACTGGGAGATTCGTCGACGACCGAAGTAGGTGAGTGGGTCCTCGCTTCAGGAGCTCCTTTCGGACTGACGCACACTCTGACCGCAG
This sequence comes from Schlesneria sphaerica, assembly GCF_044336245.1. NCBI lineage: Bacteria > Pseudomonadati > Planctomycetota > Planctomycetia > Planctomycetales > Planctomycetaceae > Schlesneria > Schlesneria sphaerica. The sequence continues at coordinate 1,699,537 of NZ_CP172346.1, forward strand.
GGATTGTCAGTGCCGTGGGTCGAAACAGCGTGGGGATCAACAACTACGAAAACTTCATCCAGACGGATGCCGCGATCAACCCCGGTAACTCGGGCGGACCGCTGGTCAATCTGCGAGGCGAAGCGATTGGAATCAACACCGCGATCTTCAGTCGGTCCGGCGGTTCGGTGGGACTGGGATTCGCCATCCCCATCGACATGGCCAAGCAGGTCTACGAACAGATTCGGGATCACGGGACCGTTGTTCGTGGCTACATGGGGGTCCGGATTCAGGCCTTGAATCAGGATCTTGCCGAACAGTTCGGGCTGGATGACCCACACGGTGTGTTGATTGGAGATGTCCAGAAGGGTGCTCCGGGTGAAAAGGCTGGCCTGAAACAAGCGGACGTGATCGTCGAACTCGACGGTAAAGTGGTTCAGGAGGCAGCTTCATTCCGAAACTCCATCGCAATGCGGGCTCCTGGATCGCAGGTCAATCTGACTGTGCTCCGGGATGGCCAGCGAATTACTGTGCCAGTCACGCTCGACAAGCTTCCTGAGTCCGCAACGATCGCATCGGTGAAAGAAACGCAGAAGTCGGCCAACCCTTGGGGCTTCTCGGTTCAGCCACTGACGTCTGACCTGGCGAAGAAGTTTGGCTACTCCGAAGACTCGGGCGTTGTGATCACCGAAGTGACGCCCGGTTCTGCGGCGAGTGACGCGGGCCTGGAACCAGGCATGCTGATTCAGCAGATCAACCGGAAGAAGGTTCAGTCGGCTGAAGAGTTCAACGAAATCTTGAGCAATGAAAAAGATGCCAAATCGATGTTGCTGCTGGTTTCGGACGGAAAGAACTCACGGTTCGTCGTCTTGAAGACGGAAAACTGATCGCTGTGACAGATGATGAAATGCAGGCTGTGGTGGCCGAACGCTTCCCTGGAAGTTAAGCGTCACCTGCACGAGTGACGTCTGGGGGCCTGCAAGCCCCAGGTTTCCCTGCACAGGGAGCGTGAAAGGCGGAAGGACACAAGTTGTTCTTCCGCCTTTTTTCGTTGGCCTGTGCTTCTTCGTTTGTTCCACGCTGTAGAATGGGACTGACGGATCCGCGTCGCAATGGGAAATGGTTACCCGTCCGGTGCACGGATCCCTGCTGTGATAAAACCGAGCCGTCACGCCTGAATTGAAGAATGGGTTGATGTGATGAGTCCATCGAGCGAGCAATCCAGCCGCCCCGACGAAAACAGCGGGACGGACAATCCTCCGTGCAAACTGTCCATCGAAACAATTGTCGAAACCGCGATCTACGGCGATTGCCTCGATGAGCTGGAGCGATTCTATACCGACGTAATGAACCTGCCGGTGATGGCGAAGGAAACGGGACGCCATGTCTTCTTTTCTGCAGGGCCATCAAGCGTACTTCTGGTTTTTAATCCCCAGACGACATTGCAGGGGCATGTCTTTCCCCCGCACGGAGCGACCGGGCCGGGCCACGTCGCGTTTGGAGTGCGACACGAAACTCTGGATGCGTGGCGGGCGAAACTCCAGGCGCACGAGATTGAGATCGAGAAAGAGCATCATTGGCCGAAGGGAGGAATTTCGCTCTACCTGCGAGACCCCGCAGGGAATTCCGTCGAATTGATCACTCCCGGCGTCTGGGGAACTCCCGCGGGCTGGTAGAGGCTGGCTCATGACGGGGCAGGGGCCCGCATGAATGCCACAGCCGCCTTTCTGGAAGGTCACTTCGCTGTCCCTTCACAGGTCGACGCCATCCGTTTTGAGGGACCAGTTCTGGCTTGCCGAAAGCACCTTTCCAAGGCTGCCCCCGTCGCTGAAAAACCTCATTTTTTATTGCGTAAAATGCAGTTGAGAACAGATCGGCTGAGTTGAGATCATCGCTCAAAAAGAGTATCATTTTCCTCTTACAAAGTGCATGAGATGGCATTGCGCAACTGCGGTGCCTACGACCTTTCCGGAACGAGTTTTCTGGGACGTTCCGCTCGATCAAATCGAGTCACGGTCAGATAAACCTCGTTCCATTTGAGGAATTCACGATTGGCTACTGGCGACGGAACTCCTGACGGCTCAGATCTGCCCCTTGATCCTCTGACCTCCCATGGCACGAATGATCGCGTACAGGATATCGCGATTCAGGATGAGATGCGGACGAGCTACGTCACGTATGCCATGTCGGTCATCATCAGCCGCGCCTTGCCCGATGTTCGCGACGGTCTGAAGCCTTCGCAGCGGCGTATTCTTGTCGCGATGAACGATTTGAATCTCGGTCCGAACTCGGGTCGAGTCAAATGTGCAAAAATCTGCGGTGATACCAGCGGTAACTACCATCCCCACGGTGATGGATCGATCTATCCAACCCTCGTCCGAATGGCGCAAAGCTGGAACGTTCGTGACGTACTGATCGACAAGCAGGGGAACTTCGGTTCTCTCGCAGGGATGCCTCCTGCGGCAATGCGGTATACCGAAGCTCGACTCTCAGCCGTCGCGTCCGAAATGCTGGACGACCTGAAGCGTGATACGGTCGACTATGTGCTCACGTACGACCAGCGAAACCGGGAACCGGTCGTCCTTCCGTCCCGCTTTCCCAACCTGATCGTCAATGGGTCGAACGGAATTGCGGTCGGGATGGCAACCAGCATTCCGCCCCACAACCTAGGTGAAGTTTGCGACGCTGTTGTTCGCCTGATCGATGACCCCGAATGCACACTCGACGAGATCATCGAATGCATGCCCGGTCCCGACTTCCCCACCGGCGGTGTGATCTGCGGTCGCCTGGGAATTCGTCAGGCCTACCTCACCGGCCGTTCCACGATTGTGCTGCGTGCCCGCACCAGGTTCATCACGGAAAAGAACACCGATGTTATCGAAGTGACCGAGATCCCGTATCTCGAGACACGCGACCGGATTCGTGAGAAGATCGAGCAACTGATCAAGGACGATCGGATCAAGGGGATCGCCCGCGTCACCGACCTGACTGACCGGACGTTGCCCGCCTGGCAAACCCGTCTGCATATCGCGGTCAAACGGGGGGAAGACAAAGAAGTTGTCCTCAACCAGCTTTTCCAGTACTCGCCACTGCAGTCGACGGTCAGCATCATCCTGCTAGCCCTGGTTGGCAACCGGCCAAAGCTGCTCTCGCTGAAAGAGATGCTGGCCGAGTTCATCCGACACCGCGTCACGGTGCTGCGTCGTCGTACCGAATTCCTGCTGGGCGAAGCACGCAAGCGAAAGCATACCGTCGAAGGGATGCTGATTGCCCAGATCAACCTCGACGAAGTGATCTCGACGATCCGCAACTCGCCAAGTCGTGCCGAAGCAAAAGACCGTCTGCAATTGATCCAGGTTCCCGCGCCACTGGTCAAGCGGGCGCTGGGTGACAGCGGCTTCGAGATGTACCAGAGCGAAGTCGGCGAAAAAGAGAGCTATTCTCTGTCTGCCAATCAGGCGGAAGCCATCGTCTCGATGCAGCTCGGTTCGCTCGCCAATCTCGAACGCGAAAAACTGAACGAAGAACACACGAAACTGCTGGCCGATATCAAAGGCCATCTGTACCTGTTGTCGGACGAAGCCAACATTCGGGCTGTCGTCCGGGACGATATGCTGGCGCTCAAGGCCAAGTATGCCACCAAACGGCGAACCGAAATCAACGACCTGGAACTCAGCGGCATCAACCAGGAAGACCTGATTGCCGAAGAGCCGATGGTGGTGACGCTTTCGCAACGTGGCTACATCAAGCGCATGCAGCTCAACACCTATCAGGCTCAGAATCGCGGTGGCAAAGGAATCATCGGCGCGAAAGCTGATGAGGAAGACGCGATTGAGCACCTGTTCGTGGCAAGCACCCATGCCTGGCTGCTCTTCTTCACCGACAAGGGGAAGGTTCTGTGGGAAAAGGTCTACAACCTGCCGCTGCAGAACCGCACCAGCAAGGGACGTGCACTGGTCAACCTGCTCGCCCTGCCGGAAGGGGATCGCATCAGCAGCTGTGTTGCCGTACGCGAATTTGATGACGAGCGATTCCTGATCATGGCCACCCGCAACGGGGTTGTGAAAAAGACACCGTTGTCCGCCTACAAGCGCCCCATGAAGGGGGGGATCATTGCGATCAATCTGCGTGACAATGATCAGTTGATCGAAGCGATGATCGTCTCCCCGAACGAAGATGTGCTCCTCGCGACGAAGAGGGGAATGGCGATCCGCTTCACCGAAACCGATGCTCGCAGCATGGGACGCAATACCAGTGGCGTACGTGGCATCCGTCTGAAAAAGGACGACCTGGTCATCGGTATGGTTCTCGCCGATCCGACGATGAGTCTTCTGACGGTCTGCGAAAATGGTTACGGCAAGCGAACTGCCATCGGTATCGGCGGCCTGGCCTTAGACGACACGTTGTCCACGACCGGCGACGTTGCCTCTGATGCTCCTCTCGACGATGAAGCGGCGCTTGCCGAGGACGAAGTCCCTGAAGACGAAACCGTCTCAGAAGATACCGAGACCGATTCTGAAGAAGTGGAATCCGGTGACGAAGCAGTCGGCTCCTCAAACCAGTATCGCCGACAAAAGCGTGGCGGGATGGGTGTGAAGGACATCAAGACCACGGAACGTAACGGCAATGCGGTGAAGATTCTCGCGGTGGCAGAGCAGGACGAAGTTCTGATGGTGACCGCAACGGGCAAGATCCAGCGTATTCGTGCGGGAGATATCAACGAGATTGGCCGCAATACGCAGGGCGTCAGAATTATCCGGCTGGAAGAGAGTGATAAACTGGTCAGCATGGCTCGCATCCCTGCGGATCTGAGTGCTGCTGCCGCCGCCGTCGCGAATGAGGCTGAAGCTGCCGCAACGAAACCACCCGAAGTCGCTCCGCCTTCACTCCCGAACGACGCGGCCCAGCCGGATTCCCCTGATCAGGAATAAACGGATCAGAAGTAATCGGACCGCCCCGGCGGCCCGCCTCTCAGTGGTTTTCCATTGTGATTCGGTCCGTCACCTCGGTGGATTCCAGCAGGCGACGAGCCACACCGCCCATTCATGGCAGTGTGGCTTGTCGTCTGATAGCAGATCGGTCGTTCTGCTGGCCTCACGCAAAGCGACAGGTCTCGAACAACAGCCGTTTCCGGCGACCGAACAGGCGATTCATGACAGTGCTGCGTCCTTCAATGCTTCGCTTGCAGCCCCTGTAAATTCACGACAGGCTGCTCATCTTGTTCCATGCGTGCTGACAGAATCACGGGATCCTCGGTCTGTGCAGTCAGGTCCTCACAAAACAGTGTCTGCTTCAGGGGTTGGTCAATGCCGATCGTCAACATTGCGTCGCACCTGAAACAAATGGCTCAGCAGCGCCCCGATCAGATTGCGGTAAGGTTTCCTGCCTCCCGCGACGCGAATGGTGAGACGCAGTACACCAGCTACACCTATCAGCAACTTGATCAGAAGAGCGACGATCTGGCGATGGGACTGGAGCGGATCGGTATCGGACGTGGCGTGAAAGCGGCGCTGATGGTCCCCCCTTCGCTGGAGTTTTTCACGCTCACCTTCGCCCTGTTTAAGGCGGGTGCCGTTCCGGTCCTGATTGATCCGGGGATCGGCATCAAAAACCTCGGCAAGTGTCTGGCCGAAGCCGAACCAGAGGCCTTCATCGGAGTGACGAAGGCCCATCTGGCACGACTCCTGTTCGGTTGGGCAAAGCGGTCGATTAAGCATCTGGTGACGGTGGGACGACGACTGGCATGGGCAGGGCGGACGTGGCAGGAGGTCGCTGCCGAAGGACGTACCCGTCGGTCCTCAGAGCAAAACGGGACAATAGACTGGCACCCCGCAGCGACGGAAGCAGAAGAGACTGCCGCGATCCTGTTTACCAGCGGCAGTACGGGAGTTCCTAAAGGGGCAGTCTACTCGCACGGAAACTTTGCGGCCCAGGTCGCGGCGTTGAAAGCAGCACTGCAGATCGAACCGGGAGAGGTCGATCTCTGCACATTTCCTCTGTTCGCACTTTTCGCTCCGGCTCTTGGTATGACGGCCGTCGTCCCACGGATGGATTTCACGAAACCGGCCCGTGTCAATCCCGCCGAAATTGTCGGCCCGATTCAGAGGTTCCAGATTAATAACCTCTTCGGCTCGCCAGCTTTACTGAATCGGGTGGGACGGGACTGGAGGCCAGCGGTACAGGGCCACACCCCCTCGAACGCGCAAACGACGGATGTCATCGAGAAATGGCCGTCGCTGCGCCGCGTTCTATCGGCGGGAGCCCCTGTCTCTCCCATGATCCTCGAACGCTTCTCGAAGTATTTACTCCCTCAGTCGCAAATTTTCACGCCGTATGGTGCGACAGAGTCTCTGCCCGTGGCCGTGATCGGCAGCCACGAAATCCTGGGTGAGACGCAGAAGTTGACCGCGCAAGGAGCGGGAACCTGTGTCGGAAAACCGGCCCCTTCGATCCACGTCGAAATCATCAGAATTACAGATGAACCGATCCCCGTCTGGTCTGACGAACTCCGCGTCCGGCCCGGCGAGATCGGTGAGATCGTCGTCCACGGACCGATGGTCACACAGGAATACTACAATCGTCCCGATCTCACTGCGCTGGCCAAAATCCGCGATCCGGAATCAGGACGAATGCGGCACCGCATGGGGGACGTTGGTTACTTCGATGCCCAGGGGCGGCTCTGGTTCTGCGGCCGCAAGTCGCACCGGGTGGTCACCCCCGCGCGGACCTACTTCACAGAACCGGTCGAAGGAATTTTTAACCAGCACCCGGCCGTGTTCCGCACGGCTCTGGTAGGCGTACGAAAACAGGGGACCGTCGAGCCAATCCTGTGCATCGAACGTTATCCCCGCTTCCAGTCACGTGACGACCAGAAGCGGACGAACACCCAACTGCTATCGGAGCTCCGGGACCTCGGGGCAAATTTTGAGCTCACCACGCCGATTCGCACAATGCTCTTTCATCCTCACTTCCCCGTCGACATTCGTCACAATTCCAAGATCTTCCGCGAGAAGCTGGCCCTCTGGGCCGCGACCGCTGTCCGCTAGAAACCAACCGCGCGCGACGGTTACACTCGGAAACGGCCACAGTCGCCACTCCGAACGACAGAGCCCCTGTTCGTGAGGATGTTCCCTATCCAAGCCGAGGACGACCGATGATCCGAATTGCCGCGGGACTGCTGATGCTGACACTAGCGGTCTCACCTGCGTTTGCACAAAAAGAGGCTCTGTCTCACAGCATTCGCGAGCGGGAAGCAGCGACATGGAATATCGCTCTCAGGATCTGGGAGCTTGCGGAACCGGGCTATCAGGAATTTGAATCAGCTCGTTTGCTGGCGGATTTACTTGAGAATGCCGGCTTCCGTGTCGAACGCAAAGTCGCTGATATCCCCACCGCTTTCACAGCAACTTACGGTGAGGGGTCGCCGGTCATCGCGATTCTCGGCGAGTACGACGCACTCCCCGGCTTGTCTCAGCAAGCAATTCCAGAGCAGCTTCCCCGTCCTCAGGCCAGTTATGGACAGGCCTGCGGCCATCACCTGTTTGGCGCCGCCTCCGCATCCGCGGCCATCGCGGTCGCTGAGCAAATCAAGGTAGGCAATCTGCGCGGCACCGTTCGTTTTTATGGATGTCCGGCCGAGGAGGGGGGAAGTGGTAAGGCCTTCATGGTACGCGCGGGGCTATTTCAAGACTGTGATGCAGCGTTTCACTGGCACCCTGCGGGTCGCAACACAGCAGGCGACTCATCCTGCCTCGCGCGTGCTGCGGTCAAGTTTCGCTTTGACGGCCGTAGCGCCCATGCGGCAGGTGCTCCCGAGCAGGGACGTTCCTCACTGGATGCTGTCGAACTCGCCTGTCATGCCTCGGAATTGCTTCGTGAGCACACACCGGATTTTACACGCATTCATCATGTCATCACCAGCGGCGGTTCGGCCCCCAACGTCGTCCCCGACTTTGCAGAGGTCTTCTTCTACATCCGCCATCCCAAGGCTGAAGTGGTGCGTGAACTTTACCCGCGACTCGTGAAGTGTGCTCAGGCGGGAGCACTCGCGACCGAAACGAAACTCGACGAACAGTACCTCGGCGGCACAATGGAACTGCTGCCGAACGACCGGCTCGCTCAAATCGCCCTGGCGAATCTGCGGGAGCTGAATGACCTCAAATATGATGAAGAACAGGCGACCTTCGCACTGAAAATTCGTGAAACCCTGATGAAACCGCAGCCACTGGAATCGATCAATCAAGTTGCCGACACCAGCGGCGAAGTCGGCAAGGGATCAACCGACGTGGGCGATGTCTCGTGGGTTGTGCCCACGGCAGGATTCACGACCGCCTGCTTTGTCCCGGGAACTCCCTCGCATTCGTGGCAGGCGGTTGCGGCAGGAGGGACTTCGATCGGAAAACAGGGGATGCAACTGGCTGCCCGAACCATGGCCGCCAGCGTCTGGGACCTGATGTCACAACCTGAAATCATTCAGCAGGCGAAAGCGGAACACGCAGAACGACTGGCAGGCCGAAAGTACCAGCCGCTGATTCTCCCCGGACAGGCTCCACCGCTCGATTACCGTAACACGCCGGGTACTCCCTGAAGTACCAGATTCGCAAACGTGCTGTCATTTGTGGCTCGCCGGTTGGCGGGCATTCGCAACACTCTGTCTGACAGTCGTATCAGTGGACGGGCAGCGGCGGAGTTCCTTCGATCAGTCGTCGCAGCAACACGGGGTCGACACGACCCCGAAACCGCACCTTGCCGTCGAAGATGACGACAGGGACGCAGGTCCCGTATTTTTCGGAAAGAGTCGGATCACTTTTGATGTCGACGTAATCCGGGATTGGCAGCCAGCGATGATGCTCGGCAATGAGTGCCGCCGCATCCTCACAAAGATGACAGCCCGCGCTGGTGTAGATGGTCGCCGACTGGAAGCGACGTCCGGGAATTGCAGGCTGCCAAGTCTCTTCGACGAACATTCGACGTCCCCACAAGATATTCCAGCCCAAAGCGGCCAGTCCAATTGCGACCAGGATCCATATTGCCTGATTGCTATACCAGAACGCAGGGAGCCCCGGCATCCGTGCGAACAGTTCAATCCCCCGAAGCAGGATCAAGCTCACCCCGGCTCCCACCAGTAGCCGCCCGAGAGGGACCAGTCTGGAATTACGTTCCACGTCAAAAACCTCAACCGAAGATCCCGATACAAGCCCGACAAACGATGCGACGTGAGCTTACCCGACAGTGGCCCCCCGTCACAGACCAGCCCCCTGTCATTGCGCCGCAGGGAAGGGCCCGCACATGGGGCTCGAACAAGGGACTGCGCATGTGCACCTGCAAGACTTCACTTCACGAGAGTTACTTACCCGCGTCGATTAGTGCCTGATTCAAGCCTCAGCGCGGTGCCAGTCCTATCCCCTGAAGTGAAACGGACGAAAAGCTTCTCCGTGAAATCTGGACAAAAAACTGCTCGAACCGGCAGAATCGTCGCATCAGACACAACATGTTAATTGAGTAATCTTCATTCCGTGAAACAGTCGACACACTTGAATACATCCCTGCTTTCCAGCAGTATTTTCTCACAGGTCTCCTGGTGATTCTGAGATCACACTTCCCGACATTTCATTGGCACTTCAGAAGCGACTCGCGAGGAATCGTGTGAGTGATACGACCGTCGTCATCGAGAATTGCCTGGACCGCCTGAAGCGGGGAGAACTGGATGCGCGCGATGAGTTGATGTCGCGCATATCGCACCGTTTGCTGGCCTTGGCGCGACGAATGATGCGGGACAGTCCCCGTGTGGGACGTTGGGAACAGCCGGAAGACCTGATGCAAGGCGCCGTGATGCGTCTGCATTCCGCACTCGCCAGCATTGTGCCGCAAACTGTTGAGGATTTTCTCAGCTTCGCAGCGGCCCTGATGCGGCGCGAGCTGACCGATATGGCCCGGCACTACCTTGGTCCGGAAGGGATGGGAGCCCATCATGAAACGCCGATACCCGGCTCACTGATGTCGGAAGGCGCCCAACTCCCGATGGTTTCTTACGACAAACAGTCCGGCCCGTATTCACTGTCTGTCTGGTCGGAATTCCATTCTTCAATCGAACTTCTTCCTGAATTCGAGCGGCGTGTGTTTGATCTGCTGTGGTACCACGATCTGACGCAGGCCGAGGCAGCAAAAGTGCTGAACGTCAGCGAACGCCAGCTTCGTCGTTACTGGCAATCCGCCAGGCTGAACCTGAAAAAACTGATTGATCGTTCGTGGGATTCCAGTCAGTACGCCTGATCCCGTGCCGCTTCGTACCTCATCGGGAACACTCTTCGTGAACATGGATCAACCACTGTCCGACGAAGAGCTGTTGGCCGATCTGCTGCTGGATTGGGAAGACGCATGCCATTCTCAAACTCCAAAGTCCCCTGAGCAGTTGTGCGGACCGCGCACTGACCTCGTCGACGAATTGACACGACGCATCGAGATGCTGGGGTTCATGGACAGGATGCTGGGTGCTCGATTGGCCGAAACCCGTTCCATGAGTGAAGACGAGTTCGCCCGAATTCTCCCCCCTGACTTGCCCTCAGTCCCCGGTTTCCGAGTGCTGGATGAAATCGGACGTGGAGGAATGGGGATCGTCTACAAAGCGACCCAGCTCAATTTAGAACGGGACGTGGCTCTCAAGCTGATCAACAATTTGAGCCAACGTCCCCAGGTGCTGATTGCCCGTCTGCGCAATGAGGCGGACGCACTTGCAAGATTGAACCTCGAAAACGTCATTCGAGTCATCGACGTCATCGATCTGGATGGAATGCCCTGCCTGGTGCTGGAATATATCGACGGAAAGAACCTTGCTCAGCGGGATACCAAATCTTCGATCGATCCCAAGTCCGCTGCTGAGATCGCACTGACCGTTGCCCGAACGATGTCGAGTGTCCACGATCACGGGATTCTCCATCGCGACCTCAAGCCCGCAAACATCCTGATGAGTAAGAAGGGGCTGATCAAGATCAGTGATTTCGGCCTGGCAAAACACCTTGCGGGCGATACGCAGGCCTCACTGACAACCGAAGCAATCGGCTCGCCCAGCTACATGGCCCCCGAACAGGCCGTCGGAGCGTCTTGTGAAATCGGCGTCTGGACCGACGTGTATGGCATCGGTGCGACACTTTACGATCTGATCACAGGCCGCCCCCCCTTTCTAGGGGCGACACACCTGGCGACCCTGGAGCAGGTCCGTAACAACGATCCGGTCCCCCCCCGGTTGCTGGTCCCCGAGATCCCGCGCGATCTCGACACCATCTGCCTCAAGTGTCTGGCAAAAGACCCTCGCAACCGATACCCCAGCGCCGCTGCCCTGGCAGCGGATCTGGAAAACTTCCTCGCGGGACGGCCCATTAGCGCAAGACCCCTGGGGCCTTTCGGTCAGGCTTGGCGCTGGTCGAAACGCAATCCCGACCGAGCCGGACTGATCGCCGCAATCGCACTGAGTTTCCTGCTGGCAGTGGGGGTGGGTGCCTGGGAAATCACTCGCATCCACGATGCTGCACTGGAAAAGCAAAGAAGTGAGAAGGAACTCGATGCCGCCTTGAAACAGACCCGAACAAAAGAGTTCTATCTGGCCCTCGCCGAAATCAGCGATCGCAGTCTCCAGACCCCGCGGGAATGGAGCTGGACCAATCTGGATCAACTGAAACTGGCGGCCCGAATCGCTCCCCCCGATGATCAGGCAGCGATCTACCGCTTGCGCAGCGAAGCGACCCGGGCGCTCGCCGCGTTTGATGCCAGAAAAAAACGAGAACTTCTGCATGGATATGATTCCTACACGATCGAGTTCACTCCCGACGGGTCACTACTGGCCGCAGGCGATAACACGGATCTCAACGGCAATGTCAGAATCGCACTGGTCGACACAAGCACCTGGGAGCTGACTCATACCCTGGAATTTCCGGCCGATGAGCAATGGATGCGTCTGCGGCCTGATGGGGTTCGCTCATTGTTGTTCAGCCCTGCGGGAACGGAACTGTTTGTCGGAAGTCGAAGCGGAGAGATCTGTGTTTTCGACATGGCAACACGGCAGCCTGTCCGACGATGGAAAGCCCATTCGAACTATCTGCACCGTATCCGTTTTTCGTCCGATGGCCATGCACTGATTACCTGCTCGAAAGACAAAAGCGTCAAGAAATGGTCACTCGACGGTCAGCTGCTTGCCAGCATCGAGAAAGAGTCCGAGTTTACGGATCTGGTCGTTGTGAGTGACCGTTTTTATGCTCAAACCCCCATGATCGCAGTCGCCGGTATGTCACCCTTATGGCTGCGCGAGTCGGATTTTCAGACCTTTGAACCAGATAGAGATCAACTGGACTGGATCGTGCAAAACTACGAGGTGGCGGTCGCCTATCCCGACGGCGGGGGCTGGGTGCGAGACTCGATCGAAACGTACGAAATCGCGGATTCGCACCGGCATTCATCGCTGAGGCGAATCATCGATCGCCGGGCGAAGTTCCGAGACGCCAGCCTGATGCACGGCATCGGAATGTCGTCCGACGGCCAATGGCTGGTCACCTCCAACGCCGATGCAACGAAATTGTGGGACCTGATCGCCGGTGAACGGGTGGCGTTGATTTCGACCGGTGGTCGCGGCCGTATCGTCGGCCGGTTTCATCCGTCAAGAAATCTCCTGGCTCTGTGCGGAGATTCGCGACTGAAAATCTACGAACTGTCGACGCATGACGTCTGGACAGCGCGCCTGCAGCAACCCCACAAATTGCATCGGGTTGCGATCAGTCAAAGTGGCGAGACCATCGCCGCGACGCGATCCAGCCGCTTCTTTCGGAAAGACTCAGGTGATTTTGACGAACTCAATCAAGTCCTCACTGGCTGTCTGGAACATGCCGAAATTTCTCTGCTCACCACGATCGAGACAGGACAGGCGACCGAAATTCAGTGCGTGCCGGGTGAGCATTCCATCTGCTTCAATCACCAGGAAACGACCAGTCTGCGGTTCTTTCCCCTCGACGAGTCCGCCAAACACAGGGTGATTGAATCGCCCGAGATTATCGAGGCAGAGATCATCCGATTCTCACCGGACGGCAAGAGACTCTATTTCGTATCGGAAAGTGTGACGAGCAATCCTTCACACGCGGATCGAGATGCGGATTCGATCAAAGTTTTGGACAGGGCCACTTCAGAAATCAGAACGCTTTGGATCAACAGCGTCTCTCAAGAGAAGCTGCGAGTCAGCAGCATCGAATCGTTCGCCGTCGGTTCGACGATTCTGACGTGCACCTCGCTCGATGGAAGTATCCGTATCCTCGATCCCTTTACCGGCGCCGTCCGTCACAAGATTGACCTGAGCGGGATCGCAGATTCGATCTCGCTGTCACCGGACGAACGGACAATTGTCGCGGGAACCCGTGATGGCAATCTGCTGGTCATCAATTCCCAAACCGGTCGTCTCGAGAAAAGAGTTCCCGCACACAGGGACAGTGTGTCAGCCGTGACTTTCGCTGGAGGGAACTTGATCGTGTCGGGTTCACGCGATGCCGATCTGAAGCTGTGGCAACTTCAGAACGGGGGATCGCTCAGAGGCTTGCTCACGCTGAGCCCCCTTTCCGACCAGGTTAAGTCACTCGCGGCAACGGCAGACGGAAGAGCAGTCGCCGTGCTGATCGAAGACGAAACCGCCGTCCGTATCCTTCGAGTCGATTTGCTCAAACAGCGACTCGCCGAATTCGGCCTCGACTGGTGATATCCGGGCGAAGGAATCTGCCAGTTGAACCTACGGTGAACTATATGTCGAGTCAGGCAGGAGTCTAACCAGGTACTGAGTTACCCATTCAGATGGAAGATCCCGCGATTTCGCAGGTACGGTCACGGAGTTGGGAGAACCAGTCGTACTGGCGTTCTCATTCGGCGCGTTAGTCATGTTCCAAGGCGTCGATTCGGAGTTGTTGCTATTCGAAATGGACCGAAACGTCGTCGAAGTACATATCGAACTCGCCATGGCCACCAAGTTCGACGGTCATTCTGGTTGCTCCCGCTGTTTGTACTAGGCGAATGTATCATCACCCGGTCAAGGCCTGCTTGCGTTAGAAATGCGATCACGGAAACAACTCCAATGGACAAACCAGTGTGATCTCTGGGTATACAACCTCTCGAAGGATTGAACGGCCGAGCTTTCAGAAGGCGCCTTCAATTTACGGTTGGCTCGCCACGGTCACATCGAGAGATGAATCTTAACATCGTGTCGCGCAGGGGAAGCGGCCGTGGAGACGTCGCATACGAGATAACCTGTGCGGGGCACTCACCTTTGCAATAGGTCGCGCTGGCGGGTTTACAATGACGCGTGCTGCAAAGGGTTTTGCGCCGAAGGGGTTGCACATGAGCACTTTCGATTCGGGCGATCGGTTAGTGTCGGTCGTTGGCTTCAAACATGCTGTTCCCCTTTTTGCGTCCCACATGCAAACAGCAAACAAGAAGCCTAAAAAAGAAAGCTAACATGCCTCCCCCCGGATCACGTCATCAGAGCCCACCTCATAGTACGCTCAATGTGGTGCGCTCAATGTGACGTTTGCTAGACGGAGTTGCAGTTAGCGAGGATGTTCAGTATGGTCGACTGGACTCGGTGGCTGCCGTGGGGCAATCGCTCTTCCGCTGCTTTTCTTCCTTCCTCTCCAATGCGATCGAGAGTATTACTGATGATTCGAAGAACGATATTGGTCATTATGATGCTGGTGGAAGTCGGTTTCTGGTCTGGATCCGCCAAGAGTCTCGACGCCTCGCTTGTACACGCCAAGGCCCGAACCGTCTCATATCAGTGGGACAGCTCTCAAGAAGGCGATTCCGCAGTCGTCTCGGAGGCCGAGTATGGAGGGTCCGGCCTCGCCTATTCATATATCGATGAGCATGGATGGCAGAAGCTGGGTGCTTTGTCTTCGGCAACTGTTTCGTCTTCAACTGCTCCCGAACAGAACATCCTTTCGCGAGCTTCCTGGAGCGACATTGTGACGATCGCGGGAGGAAATACGCCGCAGTACGTCAATCTTAGCTATCGCGTGACCGGCAATATCTCAGCGACGGGAGACAATGCCCATGCGAGTTTCGTGTTGAAGGCGACCACCCACACGACGGTTCAGGCAAACGAATGGCGATACTCAGGTCGAGTAGAAGGTGGCGGGATCTATACCGAGAGCACCAGCCATGGATGGGATGACAATCCGGGGGAAAATTGGCTAACGTTCAAAATGTATTTCTATCCTGTTCTCTCGCCACAGAACGAATTGCTCGGCGTCGGATCGTATACGGTTGAGGCGACGACACTCGTTGGTGTGCTCAATGGTACGTCGATCGCTGATTACTCGCACACGGCCGTGCTGGCACGGGTGACATTGCCTGATGGACGGACGCCGGAGGAGGCGGGTTACACGTTGACGTTTGAATCAGGGCTTACGTCGCCAAATCTGTTGGCGACTGCCGTGCCTGAGCCGACGTCGATCGGGCTGCTGAGCGTCGGCGGAGTGTGCTTCTCGCTCTGCCGATTGCGGCGAAGCAAGTCGGTTGTAGCATGTTGAACACGAGATCTTCGGGGTTGTTTACGTTGCAACACAAAGGGGACACAGCCAATACTGTTCGGCACGAGAATTGATGTGGCTCGTCTGTATCCTGGATTCGTTCTTTCTGTAGCTGTTCACGCCCGGTCAATCCCGCGAAGCAAGGAGTTCGGCGCGACGTGAGACTAGTATTTAGTGGTTGTCGATTAGGATGTTTATATAGGCGCGCACCCGTTCTCATCGCGGAATGTAGTTCACGCGGAACGGATCTCTTATCAAAGACTCACGTCAGGAAGACGCGGTCTTAAGCTTATCGATGTGTCCTTGGATCTCATCGAAGTCGACCCAGCCGATCAGGTAAAAGCACAACAGCTCAAACGTCCGCTTGGTCGGCATGCGTCCGGTGTAAAGCAGAATCAAGAGGCAGGCGATGAGCGCGGAGTAAATCTGAATCTCGACACCTTGCTGTCGGGTACTCAGCAGGTGGCGGCAGCCCAGCAGGTGCTTGAACATGCGGAAGAAGAGCTCGATCGTCCAGCGAAGCTGATACATCTCTGCGATCAGTTCTGCGGGGACGTCCAGCAGATCCGTGGCGATTCTCAGGGTTCCATCGCTGCTGGGGGCTGTACTGGAGAACTTGCGTCCCCGGCGTCGACCGCGGCTGGTGTGAGCGGAGCAGCGGACGGAGATCAGCCTCAAGGTATGGTTGGTTCGTGTCTTCTTGTGTCGCAATTCGATGATTTGGTCAGCCTGAACTCCAGCAGCCGTCGCTTCGGGCGTGAGCGGTCGTTCTTCAATTGTCTCATACGCCAGCCTGTCACGGACTCGACAGACATAACTGCTTCCAGCGTTATGGATCTTATTCCAGAGTCGGAACGTCATGTAACCACGATCGATAACATAGCAGTGGTCTGGTTCGATTGTCCGCTCCAAAACTTTTCGTTCGTCCGCATCTCCCTTCGGGTTGGCTGAGGTGGCTTCAATCCGCTTCGGAAGACCACGCAGGATTTCAAAATGTGTATGCAGGCGATAGCCGCACGTTGGTTTCTCGGAACAGTTGGTGATCCAGGCGAGTCGGGCGATCCGTGCCAAGGTGGGAATCACTGAACCATCCACAGCGACCAGAGTCTTACCCAGCCCTCGGAAGCGCTCCGGGGCTGGTGCGTCGGGCAACTGGTCAGCCAACTCGCGAGCAATCTTTTTGAGCGGTTCAGGATCAAAGAGCTTCACCGATTCGGAGAGGGAGCCCAATGACGTTCGAGGGATCTTGAGTCTCTGCTGGATCTTCTTCAGCTGCGACACCTGCTGCAGGCCACGCAGCGAGTCGACGATGGGAGAATAGAACCAGAGCAGCACCAGCGTGCAATACTGGTCCATGTGCAGCTGTCGATTTCCCGCTGTATCCCGTGCGGTTCCAACCGCATGTAAACGCTTCAGGAAGGGCCTCAGCACCCGAAAGTACTTCAGACCATGAATATTCTTGGCCGAGATCTTCGGCGCTGGTTCGTCATCCGAGTCGGGAGCTTGCTCTTTTGGCATCCGGGCACGCTGACATGGCAGATAAACTGACCAAATGACGGGCAAAAATGCCCCTCTGGCATCTTGCAATCAGTATCTTGGCCATGCGCAAATGGCGTGCCGAACAGTATTGGGACACAGCATATCCAGTTGACACCGCTGTGGGGTTGCTGAGTTTCACCTAAACAGCAGGATACGCCGCCTTTTTCCTTTCTTCTCCTAAACAGGACTTCCAACCGTATCTCCAGGTGACGTGCACTATGATCCAATTTGACGTCTATCGTGAATTTCAGGACGCCGATGGTCTTTGGAACCCAATCGGCGAGGGTCCGTACTCCGGCGGACTACAGATCAGCATCAATGGATCTGCTGAAGACTATCGCGAACTTGCCTCCTATTTTGCTACGTTGGCTGATCGAGACACATCTGCCGACACTGAGTACCACGAACACAACGGCCCATTCCTGAGCATTGATGGTAAATCGCGATTGCATCTAATCTGCCGAAAAGATGATCAACGATACTACGCAAGGGAGTCATCTTCCTAATCTGGTGGCTGGTTGGCCGTTCGGGGTGCAAGAAAAGGACATAGGGACACAGCATTTTGTGTTGACACCATGATGTGTTGCAGTTCAACGGTATTCGGACGGACGTTGCTCGAAGATATCAACACATTTGTCATAGGGCGGTTTGGCAATCTTGCCGCCCCTTCTTCCGAAATAACCAATGTGCTCGGGCCATTCGCTGTCGTCCAGTTCGCAAACTTGAATTTCCCACCACGACCATCGTGAGACGTGGGTCTTCTTGATAAGTTCCAACGCTTTGGTCAAGCTTCTTGCTGTATAGAAGACCATTTCATCAGCACGGTAGTTGCCGGGCACCCCCATGATTTCGTGATGAAGGACGATGAATATCTTCATTGCTTGGAATTCCGAATGAGAAGCAGGAAACCAACAGGAACACAGCATATTTCGTTGCGGCAAACTGTTCTACAACGTGGCGGGTCGACCGCAGACGGTCGAGCTGACGCGCAGTCGCATCGGCCTGCACCGTCACTACGTCCGCCGCGAAACACGCGAAGTTTTCTCCTGACGCAGGAGTAGTGCGCCACGACGTTCTCGATTTGAAGCGATCGTTTTTAGCGGTCGCTGGAGTGCTTGCGCTGCAAATGACTCGGGGCAGGCGAGCGTGAACTGGAACCGTAACAACACGTAGGCAGCCACCAGTTTCTGGAGTGCGCCTGGCATCCGTTGACGTGCCAACGGTCGTAATCCTGACCATATCAGACGGATAGTATCGGGTGTTCGGCTCTTACCCCGGAAAAAGCAGTGTCCCTATGGGCGTGTCCCATTACCGACGTTTTTGCGACTGGACGGGTACTGCATAAATAAAACGAATGAGGACCACGGGGACACTGCATGTTTGCGGTAAGCGGCAGACATTCTTGAACGGCCGAAGAGCTTCGGTTGCGATTGCCGGTCACACCGAACGCGATGGAATCCCTGTCGAGTTACACCAAGGTTGGTTGTCACGCTGCGGGCTCGGGTGGAGTTTCTTCCGTATCAAGAAGATATGCGATGTCCCCGGGTATGCTCCGTCCATCCAGCCGTTAAATGGGCAACGCCGGTTGCCAGTGCCCCATGTTTTCCGCACCCAGAGCAGGTCGCCGGACTGGCAGTATGGGCAAAGCTGGTTCTCGGGGTCTGCCACGAATGAAGGAGAGAACAAGGCGCCATCCAGCCAGTCCAGCGCCTCTCCTTTCACCACGTGCCGCGTTTGCATATTGCTGCCGTCGAGCAGTGCGCGAACCATCAGGAGGCTAAAGTGAATTGGTTTGTATTTCACATCACCTCTCTGCCAGCCCCTCGACGTAGCAGACGCAACGAGGTTTTGCCGACGCTCTGGCAACTGCTACGCGGAAAGGCTGTGAATGAGATCTGGTGAACGCCGTCATTCACCACTCATAACACCATGCTTCCACTCGCGCAAGCGGTTTCTTTAACACTGATCAATGAGATACAAATCGTCAGGCAGCGGTCGTCGGCACTGGATCATCGGGCTTCGGAACGATGGCAGGTGAGAGAGTGGCTGCTGCAAGGACTGCCGCATTGAAGGCAGCAGTGGCCATTTTCACCCGGTAAGACAGCCACCCCCGGGGACACAGCATCTTCTGTTGACAGCATGTTCTCAAGGTGGGTACGCTTGGAGGATGTGAAGTCGAATCGCGGTGGTTGGCTTTGGAACGAAGGGGGTAAGTATGGCTCGGTTGGCGCGTGCAGAGGTCTTTTCGCCGGATGAGGTGGCGATTGTGCATGTGATGAACCGGGTTGTTCGGCGGTGCTTTCTGCTGGGGACTGATTCCCTGACCGGCAAGAACTATGACCACCGGAAGGGGTGGATTGAAGATCTACTGAAACGCTATGCCGCCTGTTTCGGGATCGATCTGCTCGGCTTCGCGATTCTCTCGAACCATTTTCATCTGATCTTGCGGTCTCGGCCGGACGTCGTGGCAGCCTGGGATGATGATGAAGTCGCTCGACGGTGGTTGCTCCTTTGTCCCATCCGGAAGGATGATCACGGAAACCCCTTGGAGCCGAATCAGGCCGAGTTGGATTTCATCCAGAACGATCCTCGTAAGCTGGAAATTATCCGCTTGCGGTTGTCCGATATCGGCTGGTGGATGCGCCTGTTGTGTCAGACTGTGGCGATGCGCGCCAACCACGAGGACAAGGAGATCGGCCGCTTCTGGCAAAGCCGATTTCGGGCGGTCCGTCTTCTTGACGAAGCGGCCCTCGTCGCTTGTGCTGCCTATGTCGATTTAAACCCGATTCGCGCGGCGATGGCGGATCGACTGGAGACCAGTGACTACACTTCGGTCCAGCGGCGGATTCAGGCTCAGCAGAACCACTCAAGCCCCCGTATCACCGTCACTCCCAGCGATGGTTCACCGACAGAGAGCAAACCATCCCGCCGTTCGGTCAAGAAGACGAATGACCCTAAAACGAAGCAAGCGTCAACCGCCGATCGATTTCTGGCACCATTACCGCTGGACGAACGAAATGGGAAGACGGGGCCGGTTGCAAACCGTACGGGAGCCCGCTGCAGCGATAAAGGCTTTCTGCCGATGACCCAGGAAAACTATCTTCGATTGCTCCGCTGGACGGCGAAGCAGCTTCCGCGTGAGAAGCTGTCCCGGACATCGCCTGAGCTGAAAGAGGTCTTTAGCAAGCTGGATCTGAACGCCAACGCCTGGCTGTCACTGGTCCGGAAGTTCAGCAAGCTGTTCTACAACGTCGCAGGTCGCCCGCAGACGATCGAGCTGACGCGCAGTCGCATCGGCCAGCATCGACACTACGTCCGCAGAGAAACCCGCGAGGTCTTCTCCTGACGTAGACGCAGTTTTCGCAGGACACGCTCAAGGAAGAGGTGGTGTGATGGCGGCGCTCGTCGCTTGTGGATGAGCCGGAGGGGTCTCTGCGCAGAAGCCCCACCAGCCAGTCCCCGCAATGTAATAACCAACCTCGTTATGACTCGAAGGGAATCCATTGCGTCCGGGGAGACCGGAAATCGCAGTAGAAAGTCCTACAGCCGTTCAATAATGTCTCCTGATTACAGCAAACATGCAGTGTCCCTCCTATGTCCCTCGCGACCATTCGTTTTACCCACAGAACTTTTTGCTTCTGCAATGACGGCAACGGGTGAAGATATTTGTTCGTCGTCCCGTCTTTCAGCAGCCTCCTGATCGTCCGGTTCCTGATGATTCTCGCTTTGCATCGTTCAATCAGAGGGTCCAACTTGTCACTTACGCCCCATGCGACAATGACAGGAATTGATTTGTCGGTTGTCAACTTCAATGCCAATTCGCTCTTTCTTCGGTCGGAAAAAATGGAGTGCGAATCGAACGAAGCATCTTCCAGTGCTCTGAACTGCTTGAAAAACTCGCCACTTTTTGAACATCGCAGATCCGATAAATTCAGCACTCTGACGTGCCGCCATTCGCAATGCTGCATTAACCGCATCACTTGATATTGCGTCGTATCCGGTTTTGTCGGGACCAAAGTGATTGGCAACTCATGGATCTCATCGGCAGCAATTCGATTGTTGACTTCGACCAGCGGTCGCGAGGAGCCGGGGTTCATCATGACGAAAACCGCATCAGGCTTTCGTTTTGAAAGCACTGACGCTTCCTTCGGGGAATGAGGTTTCTCCACGAGTTCAAGAACACTCCTGCATTCGACGATCCTTCGTTGAGAAACCACTACCGAGTAAAAATGGCCGAATACGTCGTATTTGCATTTCAGGTCCGTCGCTGGAATAAATCCGCTCATCAATTGTCCTTGAATTCTTGCTGTCGACATCTTTTTCGGCTGACGAGTCACACGGCCTGCGGATATGATTCAGGTCATCCATCTCGAAGTTCGTCAAGTTGCCGTTTTGCTGCCCACCATCGCCTCAAGCTCTTCGATAAACGGCACTTGCCGAGCGGTAATTTTCCGTTTTGCAGCCGCAACGTCAAAGAAATCAAACCGATCCATCTCAGGGAATTCCATCTGTCGCCCCGATTTTGGCGGCCACTCCATCGTAAACAGGTTGCTAACGCATTTACTCGGATCACAGTCGCCCTCGAATGCCCATGCGTGAACAATTTTGTTATTGGTCTGCATGATAGACGACAAAGCAATGAATGGTCCCGTTGGAGCGATCCCGACCTCTTCCTTGAATTCCCGTTGTGCGGCTTCCAGCAGGTCTTCACCCGGCTCAAGCTCGCCCTTGGGGATCGACCAAAACCCGTCATCCTTTTTCACGAAATATGGACCACCGTAATGGGCCAGAAAGACCTGCAACTGGCCGTCATGAACGCGATACATCAACAATCCTGCACTGACACGGGGCATCGGAACCATCCCTCGTCGCTTTGAAAAAACGAATCACCCACTTGGTTCCCGTCAACCCGACACTCTGTTGTTCGGAACCGTGTTCTCGATTGACGAATACCCTTGAAAATAGTGAATCTTGGACATCAGTCGCTTTCTTCAAGAAAGCGATTGATTCAATTCCCGTGCAGAAGCAGAATAACGTTCCAGCCACTGTGTTTCAGAGCTTAGAGAGTCCAATTCGATGCGAACCAGTCTTGCGACAATTGCGGTCATCCTGCTCATTCCAAAATTTGTAATGGGCAATGACCAATTGGCTTAACATTAGCTGATGAACAGGGAACAACGAATGCCAAAGAAAGACTCCGAAGTCCGACTCCGCATCATCCTAATAGCTCCACCTGCTGGAGTGGAGTTTGGCGTTCAGGACGGAAAGGGGAACGATTACACGACGATCCAGATACAGCGGTCGAAGGGTGATGACCTCACGTTCCAGATCACTGCGACAATCAAGGACAATCGTGAGGACGGTTTGCCGAACTTTCTGGGCAGGTTGATGCAAGGGCCCGCGACGGAGCGTTTTGACTACATCGACATCGGAAAACTTGCAGGGCAGACCGACTCCCCTTGGGATCGCAGAATCAAAGTTCCCTTGAAAGGTATCACATGGGATATGATCGAGAAGGCGGCTAAAGATCCGAAGCTCGTTCTTGAAGCCCGTTTACCGGGGACGGCTAAAGACGGCGGGCCAAGTTGTGCAACAGTAAAACCAACCGAGGGTTGGAAGGTTTGCACAACATCGTAGCCAACATCATGGACGTGTTTGCACCCGCACAATCTTCCTGAACGTCAAATTGATTCGTTCTCCGACAGGTTCCGTTGTCTTCGGGACTTCATGCTGCCAGAATTGCTGCATTTTACTACCCATGACGAGCGTTCTATTGCCGACGACTTCCTGCGGTGTCGGACTTATTTTGTAGCCTTTGATTTACTTGAGAAGTGTCGGTCTTCGATTTGTCGCCGCATTTCCAGAATATGGTTCTCCGGCCCCAACCATTTTCTGGCAATCGCCCAATCCTCGTCGGTCCAAGGTTCTTTGGATTCCAGCTTTTCCGGTGTGTTCAACTCCCACACTTTTTTCCCCGGAAAGTTGATGGTGCAGGTTCGCAACAGCTTTAAGTATTGAGGCTCAATCAATGCTTGTTCAATCACGCGATGAAGAAAGGATGATTCTTCCGCTACAGCGTCATCAATGACATCACCTGTAATTCCGTTCCCGTCGATTTCAAGAACCGAATATGCCACTACGTCTTGCATCGTCCATATTTGGTTAATGACCAAATTTTGCAACAAACTTTCATCATCTTTGACCACAGTATATATCGAGGGCGTCTGAACGTGGCCTCTATTACGAATCTCCCTCCCACCAATTAATCCGTCTTTTAGTATTGCCGGAACAGAATCAGGGTGCGTAACGTGATACAACTTGTCCGGTGCCGCATATGTGCGACGATAACCAGCCTTTTCGAGTCGCTCAAAAAAGGCATCAACATCTTCACTCGTTAAAAGCGAATCTGCTGGTTTTTTGATGGACTTAAAAAAGGATTTCAGTTGCACGCCTAATACCGGCGTTGATTTTTTGGGATGAAAAATCCAAGTCAACAAACCAGTGTGTTTACCCTCAATAAGCCTAAATTTGCCGTTGCCTACGTCGACAGCGGTCAAATACTGCTTCACGTAAAAGTCGCTCTGCGGCATCAGACAACCTTTCTTGTTGGAGTCGGAGGTGCTCACCATTTGGGTTTTTAAATACAGACCTGCAATTGTTCCGGCAAGTCTGAACCGGAATTACGAGGTCCTCCCAGTGGGCTGCAAACCTGAGACGTTTTGCACAGATCTTCGGCAAATGAGCGAGTGCCGCCGTGCGGCAGACACGCTTAAATCTCCCGTCGAGATGTAGCACCGTGGCCTTGAGGTCGATTTCGCCAGCCGATTCCATGCAGTCCTTCATTTTTTTAAGCTCTTCCTCGTTCAATCCTTCTGCTCCAGAAGTTGTGCGTTTATTGGCAAATCGCCCAGAAATGACCGACATCGTTCATCTTCGATTTCGGTGTCCGTTCAGTTCGACTCCCCACGTTCGTTTAGCCAATCGTTTTGAAGTCCAATTGGATGACCGAAATACGCACGAAATTTCCCCTTGACCCGGCTCAGGTCTGCCAACGCAAGTGGAAACCCGGATGGCGAGCGATAGATGAGATAATCCCCCTCAACAGTGCTTTCCCATCCAATGATTCCATCCCATCGCTCTTTGCCTTCATCGAAGGTCTCTACTCCGGTCGGCCATTCACCGATCCATTTCGCTTTGATCGGATCATGGTCTTTACAATCACAAGTGATTCTCTGGCCTCCACTCGCTGTGCGTCGCTCGATGTCCCAGTAGGTCTTGTGTGGCATACCGATTCCGGTGCCGCAGCCGGGACATTGCCAGGGCCAGCGCGTACTAACTCTTGATTCCCATTAGTGTTTTGAGCATCACGTTATCATCCCAGCCACATCTTCTGCGGTTCATGGCGACGCTTTTCTTGTTTTGCTGTTGTTTGAGCAGCGAAAGAGTATGTCGGTTGAGCCACGCCATGTTCTCCCGAAGTTGCTTTTCTCGGATGCGGGACTCGTCTTCTCGATACGTGACATCCAAGGTCCAATGGCAACTGTTTTCAATCGACCAATGACTGCGAACGGCCTTTGCAAAGCACTTCACTCCTAAGGGGAGGCTACTGATAAAATACCGGATGTCGACGGTTTCCTTGCCTCCGCGATCGACCATCGAGATGACCGCGCCTAACGTCTTCAGTGACGCCCAGCGATCAGCACCCGCAAGGACATCTGGAATGGGGAGTTGCACATAGGTGCGTGTCTCGGTGCGACCATGTCCGGTCTCCGTTGTTGTGTGCCGACGAGCGTCCATATCGGCGAAATCCGTTTGCATCTGTTCTTCGAGATAATCCGTCGCTGCCTGGTACAGGGATCCTTGATTCCCTTTCAGAGCGAGAACATAGTCGGCCTTCGCCTCAATGATCTGTTTGGCGATCGCTGTCTGGGTTCCCAAAAAGAACAGGGCATAGGGACACTGATGTGTTGCAGTTCAACGGTATTCGGACGGACGTTGCTCGAAGCTATCAATACAGTTGTCTTAGGGCGGTTTGGCAATCTTGCCGCCCCTTCTTCCGAAATAACCAATGTGCTCGGGCCATTCGCTGTCGTCTAGTTTGCATGAACAGTTCAGAAGGACACTGCCGATACGCTTCGGAACTCGATCAGGGCATGGCCACCGTACTGACGGCGTGAGGATCGGGTCCGTGGCGAAGCCGCTGCGGGGAGTTCTGACGCGTTTCTCTTGAGGCAGTGTGACGGTTCCAACTGGCAGCGCTTTGCACTGGCGACCGGAATGAACAGGGTCGCAGCGCGATGGTCTCCCTGTTCGACCGCGTTTCTTATCCATTTTACAGATCAATTGGTTTCTTCACGCCTTGACGGATCGGGAATGGTGGCTGTTGCCCTCTGTTTGGGCCGCTTTCCAAACGATTGGGTGTTTGGGCTCGCCGGATTGCGGGGGGTTGCTGACACTACTTGCTTCCGAAATTCATCGGCGACATCGATCGAAGGATGATGGAGCTGAAAGGGATGGTTTAACTGGTGGAGCATCGGGATTTGATGGTGGTCTTAAATATAAACTCATCGTCATCACAGTCCTTCAATGGACGCGGGTCAGCTGATTTGGTTGGCCAACTGGCCAACTCCTGGCCAGCCGGTGGCCAGGCCCATGTTCTATAGCAGAAACGGTTTATGTGTTTTCAGTAGACTGGCCAGGCTGGCCAGCAGATCGCAACGCCGCCGACTTTTCCTTCCCGCGAGGCTCGCTGGTTGGCGTGAACGCATCTTGAAGGGAGCATTTTGATGTAGGGCTTCATGGAAACGCCCATCCAAGATGCTCAACCAAGATGCTCAACCAAGATGCCCAACCAAGATGCCCAACCAAGATGCCCAACCAAGATGCCCAACCAAGATGCCCAACCAAGATGCCCAACCAAGATGCCCAACCAAGATGCTCAACCAAGATGCTCAACCAAGATGCTCAACCAAGATGCTCAACCAAGATGCTCAACCAAGATGCTCAACCAAGATGCTCAACCAAGATGCTCAACCAAGATGCCCATCCAAGATGCCCATCCAAGATGCCCATCCAAGATGCCCATCCAAGATGCCCATCCAAGATGCTCAACCAAGATGCTCAACCAAGATGCCCAACCAAGATGCTCAACCAAGATGCCCATCCAAGATAAGTGATCGTGATGGGCCTCAATCAGAACTGTTCGCCTCTTTCCTCCACGCCAGATCGCGGAACTTGCCGTCGACGATCGATTCGGGCTCAGGCTCGGGCTTGGTTGCTCTCAGTAACTCATTGCGATTGAGAAGTCAGGACGCGCACTTGCGAATTTGGTGAGTGGACCGTTCAATTCTTGCCTGGTCAGTGGAGTTCTGCGTTCTGCTCACCAGTGCGACGGTTTCAACGAGAACTTTTGGAATGGATGCCTGGACATGGCTGGGGTCAAAAATGCAATTCTGCTGAAAATGCTCGATCGGCTGTTCGCCGGATTGACGAGTGGTCCCAACCTCAACTGCCGCCCCCATTCCAGCCGGCAACGAGTCGACTGGACGCAGTTCGCACGCCTCAAGGATCTCTCGCCCGCAGAGGCGCTCGGGAAATTGTTCACCGCCAAGCCCTCAATTCAACTTCGCCCGCAGATCGAACCTCCAGCGAAACCGGGGAAGTCCAGTGACGGACGGGGCAAATCGCGATCCCGGTCGGATGCAAAGCGGAAGCTCGAACAGGACTCCAGCCCGGAAGAGATGGGACAGCTTCCCCCCGTTCCAACTGACTCACTGAATTCTCTGGACGAGTGGTCCAACCAGCAGAGTCTGCTAACTAAGCTGAGGGGGCTTGCGGAAGACGCCCGTGCCTACGAGCAGGACACGGGAGTCCATGTGCTGCACGTGGGGTTCCCTTTGCTGAGTGTCCCCCCCTCCGCAGCGGGCAATGTCAAATCGTTCAGCAGCGGGGGAAAAAGACTGCTGGCGCCCATCGCCTTTATCTCCGTTTCACTGGAAGTCCGGGCGGGCTTTCAACCCGTCATCTCCATCGAAGGACGTAACGACGGCGCTGACGCTCTGGTCCCCAACGAGGCTCTCTTCGCATGGCTGGAGCGCCAGTCCGGACAGTCGCTCCTCGCCAATGACGACGAGAACACATCGCCGACAGAGGTTCTCGCGTCCCCCCCATCGTCTGCATCAGAACCAGGGGAAATTGACTCCGCGACAACTTCATCTCAGCAACAGGATCTCGGTTCCGGCCGCACCACAACATCACAGGAACTTTGGGAGGAACTAAACTCTCTGGTCAGCCGTGTCACCCGATTGCTGCAACTTCCCGAATCACCACTCAGCGCAGCCTCGTTGGAGAACCTGCGCAAGGCACCACGGTCTGACGACGAAAATCCTCGCGCCGAGATCGTCCTCGCTGCGGTACTCGGCTTGTTCCCAATGAATAAGCAGGGACTGCTGCGCGATATGCAGGCCATGGTCGAACAGAGTACCTTCGCCGGTCCCCTGCAAAGCTTTCTGACGCTCGATCCGGACCTCCCCAGTCTGGATGACGATGTTTCGCCGGACTTATTACGGCGCTCCCGGACCGCAGTTCCCGCTGCCGCCAATCGGCTGATTTCCGCAGCGGATCCGTTCCAGTCGAAAGCCGTGCGTCTTGCGCGAGACTGTTCCGAGTTGATCATTCATGGTCCGCCAGGCACCGGAAAAAGTCAGACAATCACTAATATCATCGGTGACCACCTTGTCCGCGGGGAACGCGTTCTTCTGGTGTGCGACAAGCGAACGGCTCTCGACGTCGTCGCCAGCCGACTGGAGCACCTGGGACTGGGCTCTCTTTGCTCGTTGATTCACGATCCCCAGCATGATCAGCGGATTCTGTTTAACAGCATCCGCAAACGACTGGAGTCCCTCACAGAAAACAGCCGTGACGGAATGGCACAAGCACGTCTGGATTCGCTCGATGCCCAAGTCCAGAAGGGCCTTGATCAGTTGTGGGAGGCGTGGCGTCTGACAATGGACAGGGATCCCCAACGTGCAACGTCCTTCCACGAACGCATGGGAGACTGGCTCGAAGCGATCGTTCCGACACTCGAAACGGCCAACTTCACCTGGTCAGCAACTGAACCCCAATCCGCCCCCTCAGCCAATCGACCTTCCCCCGACACATCAAGATCGGACCGTGGGCGAACTCGCCCACGAAGACGCGGCTCCGAGGCGTCGGCAGAAACGGTCACATTGAGCCTGTATGAGTCGCACGAAACGGTCATTCGTGATCTGGTCAGTCGTGCGAGCAGTATCGACTTTTCGAACCATCCCTGGCGGCGCCCCGCTGGAATCACACTGACGGAGCTTCTGCAAACTCCCCAGGATCAGATTCGTGAGGATCTTAAAGTCATTCTCGATTGTGCGTTGACCGTTGACGATGCGAAGACTGGTGGAATCCCGTCGCTCGATCCACTCGGCTGGATCGCCCCCTCAAGCAGCGAAGCAGATCACGAGGGCGAGATGAGGGTTGAGGGCAAGACATCGAGCGGGACGATTTCCGGGGGAAAAATAAGATCCAAGCCCGGCCGTAGCTTTCATGAACAGGCGCATCTCCGACGAGAACTGGCTGCGCGGATGCGTCGCTGCGTCGACTCCACTGACGGCGGTCTTCGAGGACGCTGGGCGAAAAGTTCCAAGTCGATTCTCCAACGGTCCCTTGATCGACTACTTCAGATCGAGCCCGAGATTGAAGTGACACGCTTGGGGCTGCTTGATGCACAGTTCCTCAATCTGATTCGCTCGACTTCAATCCCCATTTCACAACAGTTGCATTGGACCGTCGATCTGGGCCGCTACCTTGCAACATGCACACGGTGGTACGGTTGGTTCGCATTTCGAAGCCGCAGCCGAGCCAGCACGATCTTGCGGGAGTTCGGATTGCCCCTCAGTCCCCCGAATGCAACCCGCGTCCACAGCTTTCTGACGCAAATGACTGCCCGGAATACGGTGGCAACCTGTTTAAATGAGGTCTCACCCGCAAAGCCGCCACGGAAAGTGGAAGCAGACTCGTTGACTGAGGACTGGGATCAGCTTTGCCAGTTGCTTCAGATACTGCTGGAACTGGAGAATGCACCGCTGTCAGACGAGCTCAAGCAAGGTGCCAGACAATCGCTGAACGACGGCAATGAAGACTGGATTGAGTCGCTGGTCACATCATCCGAAGTGGCCGATTCACTCGAAGAACTTCGAGATGAGCTTGTCGGATCCAGGCTGTTCTCCACTGACTGGCTGAATGGATTTTTTGAGCGAGTATGTAGTCCCGATTCAGTCGTCGACGAACTGCGACAACTCGAGACCTCGGTCGATCAGCTGGCAGATGTGCTGCGAATTCTCGAGTCACTTCAGCAACTGCCTGCAGGGCTAAGACGGATCACAGAGGAGGCCATTGAGCACACGGGTCCGTGCGAAAGAATCCTGTCGTCGATTCGGCAGAAGGTTCTCGCTGCGGAGATTTCCGCGTGGCTTGCGGCCAACCCTGCGCTCCTGCAGATGGACGGGCCAGGCTTCGACAAACTCAGCACCGACGTGATTGCCCTGCAGCAGAAGAAGCAGGCGATCGTACGGGACGTCATTCTTGACTACTGGACTCAGCGGCAGCGTCAGAAATTGCTCGCGATGACCGGCACACGGCTGAATAGTGCCGGGGCGGACCTGCGTCGACGCCTCACCACGCGTGGTGAACGAGCCATGCGACTGCGCCAGGTCATTACCACCGGACAACAGCTTCCCGGTGGAGACCCGCTGTTTGACCTCTGTCCGGTATGGATGGTGAGTCCCGAAACGGTCGCGCAGATCTTTCCCCGAGAACCACTGTTCGATGTGGTGATCTTCGACGAGGCCTCCCAGTGTCGTCTGGAAGAAGCACTCCCTGTCTTAACACGTGCCCGACGCGTCGTGATTGCAGGCGATCCTAAACAGTTGCCTCCCTCCCGCTTCTTCGAATCGACCGTCACCTCAAGTGATCAAAGCCTCGGCGAGACCGAACAGGAACTATTCGAATCGCATCAAAGTGAAGTAGAGGACCTGCTCTCCGCAGCACTCTCTCTTAATCTGCAGGAGTGCTATCTCGACGTGCATTACCGTTCGCGCAATGCGGATCTGGTGCAGTTCAGCAATGACCAGTTCTATAGTTCACGACTCCAGGTCATTCCGGGGCATCCTCGAAACAGAGTCCGGTTCGCACCTATCACTCTTTACCAGGTGAATGGAGTTTTTGAGGACCGGGCCAACTCGGCCGAGGCGGATCGAGTCTGTCAGATTGTGGAGGACTTGTTGCGGCGGTCTGAACCTCCCTCAATCGGTATCGCCTGCTTCAACCTGACGCAACGGGACCTGATTCTGGAACGGTTGGATGAACTCGCGGTGAAAGACGCGGACTTTGCTCATCGTCTTGCCGCGGCCCGCTGTCGTTCAGGGCAGGGGACGTTTGAAGGGCTGTTCGTCAAGAACCTCGAGAACGTCCAAGGTGACGAACGTGACCACATGATTATCAGCACGACGTACGGCGTCGATTCTCAAGGCCGCTTCTACCGCCGCTTTGGTCCATTAGGCCAGGCAGGAGGAGGCCGGCGTTTGAATGTGCTGATTACGCGAGCCCGAGAAGAAGTCCATCTCGTTACGTCGATTCCCGTGGAGCTTTATCGCAGTTTGCCCCCCGTTCCCGCTGGTCAGCAACCGGGCGGGGGATGGTTATTGTTCGCGTATCTGGCCTTTGCAGAGCGTTTGAGTGAAGACTACAACCGCTGGCGCGAATCGCCCTCAGACAATGACTCGCCGACGGGGCTCATTGTCGAAAGCCCGACACAGACGCCATCACGGTTTGCACGCGCGTTTGCCGGCCTGGCCGCCAGGCGAAACAGGATCGGCAGCGACCTGTATCGGGGGAATGATGGATTCTGTATCGATGTCGCATTCCATCATCCTTCACGCCGCGAAGACCGAACACTCGGGATCATTTTCGATGTGACCCGGTTTACACAGGCGGACGATCCCGTGGAGTGGGAATTGTTCCGTACCCAGATTCTGGAAGGGCAGGGGTGGCAGTTGCGGCGCTGCTGGACGCCTGAGTTCTTCCGTGATCCCGTGGGTGAGTTCAACAAAATTCTGGCGGAAGCAGATGAACTCGCCGAGACCGATGAGGATCCCGAATCCATTCCTGTCGAATGACACGCTTTGGGAACTCAGTCAACGATCTCGAAATCACTACGTAGTTACAGTGCTGTCTGCAGCAGCGGGACTGGGGCTCATAATGATGAGAGGCGGAGCAGCCTGCCAAGCGAACGCATCGCCCAACACCGGCTGGTACCGGCAGTGGCTGGCGGACGGTCTTGAACGGACATCAGAACCATAATCCGGGAGATTTCACCTCCCTGAAATTCGATGAAAACTCCTCTTGGCGCAAAAGGGGAAATGACAGTCAACGATTCAACGCGACGGCACACGTTAATAGGTCGTCACAATCCCCCGGCGAACTCTGCCGGTATCGAATGAATAGCAGGGAAATCGGTTTGAATCTACGGCAGTGCACAACGGAATCGTATTGACCCATTTCGCCAAGATGGACTATTAATCGCCGCCTTTCAAAGGTCCAAATCCTGGACCTCAAATTTTCGGTCCTTCAATCGTGACGTCGCATCGTGTCGATCGGCGTCCGCCAATCCATTTTTGTCAAGTGAAACGGCCGGGTCGCTTTTCGCCCGCGGCTCAACCAGTTGTCGGTAAAAGTTTGACGCGCTTCGTCAATGCCAGACCCGGAGGAGGAAGTTATCTTGGGTAGGATCATCGGACTGATCGGATGCACTATGTTGGTCATCGCTGCCATGCGCTTGACCAACCTTCAGCACGTTGAGACCACCAAATTGAAAGGTGGCGAGGATCGCGGAGCAGCTCAGTCGAAGCTGACGCCGCGAGCTCACTACAAGCGTGGCAGGGAACTGTATCTTCGCGGTCGCTACCTGGAAGCCCTTCCTCATCTGGAAGAAGCTTCGCAGTCGACGACTGGTCTGTCGGCCAACGAACGACGCCAGACGGAAGACTGTCTGAACCGGGCACGTCTCAAAGTGCAGGGCGTTGCCGACCGGACAAACCCCTCCGGTCAGAACGAGAACGGAGCGGTCATCCGAGGGCAGTCCGACCCATGGGATTCCGAACCGGCCCAAGCCTCGAACGGAGCCGACAACGAAGCGCGGGACCGCGTCGAACAACTTATGATTCAGGCGAAAGCCGCACATAAGCTGGGTGAAGTCGCCGAAGCAACCAAGCTGGCAACGCTCGCGAACAAACTCGCTAAATCAGCCAAGCTGAAGTTCGCCAAAGACCAGGTATCCCCAAGCGATTTCCTGGCCAAACTTGGCTCAACCAAGAAAGAAGTTGCCGCGAAAGCGGGCGGACTCGCTGATGCCGCTGCTGACTGGGCATCGAACGAAGTCGGTGGTGCAGTTCGCACTGCTGCCCGTAGTGCCGTTCCCTCGGACATCATGCAGCTCTCCTCCGAAGGTGACAGCGATGACTTCGGCGGGGCTTCCTCTAAGGTTCAAAACGCCGGTCACTCCGACTCTCTCAAGGATCGCGCGGCCAAGCTGGTCGCTCAGGCTCGTGCCGAACTGAAAGCCGGCCGCCTGGAAGCCGCTCGCCGAAAGGCCATTGAAGCGAATGATCTGAACGTCTCGTTCGATATCACCGAAGATCGTCCCGCAGTGCTACTTGCCGAACTCGATCGCCGCATGAACACCGTCACCATGACCCGCAACGCCGGAGCAAAATCGGCAGCGGCCAGCAGTGAGGATGAATTCGCCGGTGCAACCGATGCTCCGTCGGCTGCCAAGAAGCAGCAGGCCATGAAGCTGATCGAAGAAGCTCGTAAAGAACTGCAGACAGGAAACCTAGACGCGGCTCAGGCCAAGGCCGAGCAGGCTGAAAAGCTGAACGTTGTCTACAAGCTGTTCGATGACATGCCAGATATCGTGATGAACGATATTGCCGCTCGTCGTGCCGCCGAGAACATCTCCCGTAAGGGTCGCGACAAATTCTCTGCCATGGACGCTGAAGAGACCGCTCAAGCGGGTGAAGGTGCCAAGGAAGAAGACCTCGCAAAGCAGTCAAACGCCGTCAAGTTGTTGCGAGATGCTCGCAAGCTGATGAAAGAAGGACGTTTCGAAGAAGCACACAAGAAGGCCGTCGAAGTCCAGTCGCTTCAGGTCGCACTTCCAGTCAATGCAGACAGTCCTGAACTGTTGCTCGCTGACCTCAACAAGGCGATGAACGCCAAAGGTGGCAAGTCCGCTCGTCGTGTCACCACCGCCAACGCAGTCGAAGGTGCAACCGATGACGACAACCCATTCGCGCAGACCGGTAAGCGAGGCCAGTTGGTCAGTGCCAGCAACACTGAATTCGCCGAGGAAGAAGTAGTTGCTGATGTGAAGACCACTGGTCTTTCCGCCAGCGAAATGTACAACCGCGGCATGGCAGAATTGAAAAAAGGCAAGCGGAACCTGGCTTACCAGGCCTTCAAAGCCGCCTATGACTCGGGCGAACGTCTTGATCCCATCCGCACGCAACGGATGAACGACTATCTCCGCGACCTCGCTCCACGCGGTAACCAGAGCGAGATCCAGGCCGCCAGCGATGAATCGGAATCGTTCGCAGAGTCCACGCCAATGGACGCTGCTCAGCAAGAGCAACTCGTCAAGTTCGAACGCGTCCGGGCAGAAGTCCTGAACACGGTCTTCAAGGCCGAACGCCTGAAGTCCAGCGAGCCAGAGAAGGCTCTGGAACTGGTCGATCAGACCCTGGCCAAAGTGGAAAGTGCAGAACTGTCGACCGAAGCGGCAGCACCATTGCTGAAGCAACTCAACCGGACTCGATCCAGCCTTCGCACCGAGATCGAACAGCAGGCACCGAATATCGAACTGCGTGCCGAGAACAAGCGAGTGAAGGAACAGATCGAAAAGGAAATCAGCAATGCTGTCCGTATCGATCAGGAGCTGGTTCAACTCGTTGAAGAGTATAACGAGCTCTACAAGCAGCAGCGGTTTGCAGAAGCCGTTGTCGTTGCCAAGAAAGCCAAAGAACTGAACCCGAAAGATCCGGCTGTCGTCACGATGGTCATCAAGGGTCAGCTCGCGATGCAGAACAAGATCAACGACGATATCAAGAGCGATAAGGCCGACACCCGCTTGCTGATGGGGAACGACGTCGAACGGGGTCTGATCCACAGCCTGTCCGACGACAACCCGATGTCTTTCGATAAGAAGATCTGGGACAACGCCAAGAAGCGAAAGTTCGGCACGGATAATCGCATCAAGTCTGAAGAAGAAATTCACATTGAGAAGAGCCTTCAGAAGCGAATCTCGCTGCACGAAGAAAACACTCCGCTCGTCGAAGTCATTCGCAAGATCAAGGCAGTGGCTGACATCAACATCGTTTTTGACGAAGCTGGTCTGGAAGAAGAAGGAGTCAGCTCAAACACAGCGGTGTCGATCGATGTCGAAGGGATCACGGTCAAGAGTGCTCTTAACCTGATTCTGCAGCGATATCAGTTGGGCTACATGGTCGACAACGAAGTTTTGAAGATCACCAACCACGTTCGTCAACGGGGTGAACTGATCAACGCCACATACAACGTGGCGGACCTCGTGGTCGCAATCCCCAGCTTCGGCACGGATTCGTCAGGGGCAGCACCCCGAATTGGTGGTGTGCCAGGTCCCGGTCAGGGATTCGGCAGCCAGGCTTATCTGACTCCCGGGATGACTGGCCAGGCGTTCGCACAGGTCGGACCTAACGGCGGTGGCCTGGGTGGATTCAACATCCCCAACGAAGCCGATTCGCGTCTGAACGCATCGCGACGTAATACGGACTTCACCGAACTGACCAATCTGATTACCTCGACGATCTCGCCAGATACCTGGGAGCAGTCCGGTGGTCAGGCACGCGTCCAACCATTCGAAACCACGTTGAGCCTCGTCATCCGACAGACTCAGAAGGTCCATGAAGAGATTGCTGACTTGCTCAGCCAGTTGCGTCGCCTGCAAGACCTGCAAGTGACGATTGAAGTCCGGTTCGTCACCGTGTCCGATCGATTCTTCGAACGTATCGGGGTCGACTTCGACTTCAACATCAAACCAACCGTGGGTTATGCCAAGACCGACAACTCGCTGCTGCCAATCCTGCCCTTCGGTAGCATTATGACTCCGCAGGCAGGCCAGAACCTGTTCGGAATTCAAGGCCAGGGTGGACAGCAGGGTCAAGGTGGTCAGCAAGGAGGTCAGCAGGGCCAGGGTGGATTGCAGGGGCAACAGGGTCAGCAGGGACAACAAGGACAACAGGGTGGAGTGGTCTCCCAAGGATTGTTCGATCCAAGCCCAATGCGTAGCTTGATCAACAACCCAGCGAGTAACACGATTGTCGGTCTCCAGTCGCCGACGCAGTTCACCAACGACTTGACCATTCCGTTCCAGCAGGGTTCATTCGACGTAGGGATCCCCTCGTTCGGTGGATACAACCCAACCGCGGGTGTGCAGACAGGTATCGCGATTCTGAGTGACCTGGAAGCATTCTTCTTCATCTCGGCCGCTCAGGGTGATGAACGATCGAACCTGTTGTTTGCTCCGAAAGTGACGACCTTTAACGGGATTCCCGCAACTGTCAGTGACAACCGGACTCGCCCGTTCGTGACAAGTCTGGTTCCAACCGTCGGTTTTGCCGCAGTCGGTTACACTCCAATCATCACCAACGTTCCTGAAGGGATCACCCTGACAGCAACGCCAGTGGTCTCGGCCGACCGACGATTTGTCCGACTGACTCTGCTCCCGATCTTCCGCAGTATCACTGACGTCTTCACCTTCACCGCTGTCGGTGGTGGTGGTGGCGGTGGCCAACAGGGTCAGGGTGGTCAGCAGGGTGGCCAGGGTGGATTCGGCGGTGGCGGCCAGCAAGGTGGTCAAGGCGGATTCGGCGGTGGCCAGTTCGGTATCGGTGGTGGATTGGGAAGCATGCAGATCATGCAGACACTGTTCACCCAGCAGGGTGGATTCGGTGGTGGTGGCCAGGGTGGTTTCGGCGGTGGCCAACAGGGTCAGCAAGGAGGCCAGCAAGGTCAGCAGGGACAACAGGGCCAGCAGGGTGGTGGTGCCGGAGCGATCACAGTTCAACAGCCCGTCATCGAAACCATCACGGTGCAGACAACGGTCAGCGTACCGGACGGCGGAAGCGTCCTGTTGGGTGGCGTCAAACGACTGAAGGAAGGCCGCAAAATGGCCGGTGTTCCAATCTTGAACAAAATTCCTTATGTGAACCGTCTGTTCAAGAACAGTGGTGTGGGCCGCGAAACCGAAAGCCTGATGCTGATGGTGACTCCACGAATCATCATCCAGGAAGAAGAAGAAGAGCTGCTGGGAATCCCACGCAACTAGTCGCGGTGCACTCGCCCGATCGATGCCTTAACCGCATCGATCGGGCACTCGATAAAGATCAGCGACAGCCGTAAGCATCCCTTCGCCTGTAAGTCTGATCAACGAAAACTTCCGAGGCTCTGTCGCAAGTCCTCGGCCGCCGCAATCCGACCGGGCTGGATTGCGGCGGTTTTTTCGTTGATGGACAGCCCGTTGAAATTGACCTCGGTCCTCGATCGGATTGAACCGGAGAGGCGGATCCCCAGCTTCCTTGATCAGAGTTCCACGGGGGGTGAACCAGATGACGAGTCGTCATCGCTAATCGAGAGGACACCCCGCTCGTGTATTCGATTGCGTCTCAGATCGGATACTGGGAAAGCAACGGACGTAGAAGAGCATGTCAGGCAAGAATTTCTTTGACAACCCGTGCCTGGTCGACCCCTGTCAGCTTCTCTTTGAGACCATTACGTTCGTAGTAAAGGTCACTGTAGTGCAGGCCCAGAAGATGCAGGATTGTCGCATGCCAGTCCGAAACGCTGACACGATCTTCAACGGCCATCAGACCGATTTCGTCGGTGGAGCCATGAACGGTTCCGGCTTTGATTCCGGCCCCCGCCATCCAGCTGGTGAACGCGTTCTTGTTGTGATCGCGCCCCGATGTCACTGACTCGTCTCCTCCGCGTAGCTGTGCGATCGGCAATCGCCCAAATTCGCCTCCCCACAAGACAAGGACGCTGTCAAACAGCCCTCGCGCTTTCAGATCATTCAGGAGTGCTGCGACAGGTTTATCAGTACGGTCACAGGCCTTCTGAAGTTCGGTTTGCAGATGATCGTGTGTGTCCCAGATCTGTGAGTCGATATAGAGCTGGACAAATCGAACGCCACGTTCCACCAGTCGGCGTGCAATCAGACATCGCCGACCATAAGAATCAGTGATCTTGTCTCCGATGCCGTATGCCTCAAGCGTTTGCTGGGTCTCCTGAGAAAGATCCAGAGCTTCCGGAGCCATCAACTGCATCCGGGCCGCGAGCTCGTAACTGGCGATTCGAGCGTCAAGTTGTGCTTGTCCAGGGCGTCGACTGCGGTGCAGGCGATCGAGTCGTCCGATGAGGCTTCTCTCTGCATTCGTGACTTCGTCGGGCTCATCAAATTCCCTGTCGAGATTCAGAACGGGTGTTCCCGTCGCTTTAAAGCGAGTTCCCTGATAAATCGGGGGCAGATAACCCGATGCCCAGCTCTGCGTGCCGTTGACCGGAAGTCCCAGGGGATCATCGAGCACGACATAGGCAGGCAAGTTAGCGGACTCGGAACCGAGTCCATAGGTGACCCACGAACCAAGCGACGGCTGCCCGGGAATCGTCCTGCCACTGTGAATGTGATACAGAGCCGGTTCGTGAGTGAGATTGACTGTGTGCATGGAGCGGATCATGGCGACATCGTCCACGCACTTCGCAAAGTGCGGCATCGCATTCGATACCCACATTCCACTTTGGCCATGCTGAGCAAACTTGAACGGGGTCCGCATCAGCGCACCACCCGAGCCGGGCGATTCGACCTCACCGGCAATCTTCTCGAAGTAGGATTGGCCATGTCGGCGATCCAGCTCTGGCTTGGGATCGAACAGGTCCATCTGACTGGGACCACCATTCATGAAGAGATGAATGACGGCTTTGGCCTTAGGCTCAAAATTCGGCCGCCGCGGCGCAAGGTCAAACGTTTGCCTGGAACCCTGGGACGTTGTGGAATCCGCCTCGATTTCACCGTAGGCATCGCGACACAACATCGACGCCAGGGCAGCGCCATAGATGCCCGAACCGACGTTCTCAAAGAATCGTCGGCGACCCATCAGTTGATGAAGGATGGATTGACATTGTCTGGAATCAAACATGGGAATTCCTCAGTCGACATACATGAATTCTGCGGAATTCATCAGTGCATGACACAGATTCGTCAGGGTCTGTACGCTCAGTTCTGCCGTTGACTCATGAGCGGCCTGCTCGAGCGAAACGCTGTTCCCAGCCGAAGAAGCGGGTGGTTCCGGCAGGGTCGCGTGCCACTTTGCGAAAAGTTCGTCAAAGGACTGCGTGACCAGTTCCAGTTCCGCAGCATCGGGTTGGCGTCCGACCGCGAGAGCGAAGGCGCGCTGAATCTGAGAAGTTCGATCGGTGCCGACATCCTGGATAATTCGTTCCGCCATGGCTCGTGACCAGTCATGCACCATCTTATTGTTGAGCAAGTGCAAGGCCTGTGGTGCGACGGTGGCAACAGTCCGCTCGACGCAATTGGGGGCCATCTGAGGCAAGTCGAAATCTTCCAGAATCGTTGACGACTGCGATCGACGCTGCAGGACGTAGATACTCCGTCGCCATCCTTTCTCAGACCCGACAGACGTGACGAGTCCGTCATCGCGTCGTTCTACCCGTTCTGCCGGTCCGAACTGTGTAGGATCCAGCTTGCCTGAAACGAACAGCAGCGAATCACGCAGAACCTCGGCTTCTAACCTCCTGAGCGGGTACCGCGATAGCAGACGGTTATCAAGGTCCCTGTTTGCATGCTCTTCGGTGATCTCGGACGATTGCCGGTAAGTGCTTGAGGTCATGATCAGCCGGTGAATCGCTTTGATACTCCAGCCTCGTTCGACGAATTGAATCGAAAGCCAATCCAATAGTTCGGGATGCGTTGGAACCTGCCCAGCCCGCCCGAAGTTATCGAGACTCTTCACGATTCCATGTTGAAAATGATGTTTCCAGATCCGGTTTGTCATCACGCGGGCCGTCAACGGATGTCGCGGATCAACCAGCCACCGCGCGAACGCCAGACGTCGGCCGGTCTTCCGGGAATCCTCCCAGGGAGGGATGACGGAGTACGGCGCGACCGCATCGGCGAGCACTGCGGGAACGCCTGGATCAACTTCCTTTCCTGGCGAAAGGTAGTTTCCACGCCGCAGAATGTACGTTGGAGTTGGTTGGCCTCGGTCCCATAAGGCGTGAATGAACGGTTCATTCGGGTTCAGTTCCGACTTAAGTCTCTTGATCTGCTTGAAGGAATCTCGTGCCAGATCTTTGAATGCGGGATCCAGTTCCTCAAGACTGTCCATGTCGATCTTGAGCAGCTTCTCGAACTTGGTGACGAGATACTTCTGTACCTCGTTCCGCTTGTCACGTGGCGCCAGCGCTGCAGCGCGGAGGTCTTCATGCAAGATTTCGGGGAGTTGAGGCAAATGTTTTTCGAGTTGAGCGGTGACCAATTCCCGCTGCCTGGCTTCCAGAGGCGTTTGAATCGCTTCGATCATCCCCTTCAGACGCTTCTGTTCGGCTTCCCATGCGGCTTTCTCTTCCGAGGGGACGTAGGTCAGACCGCGCAGCGGGAAATCCTGATTCGCTTTGGAGGGTCGCAGCCAGTCGTTTTCATCAAGGGCCCCCTTGAGAATCGCGGCCAGACTGTAGTAATCGCGATGCGGAATGGGATCGAATTTATGCGAATGGCAACGGGCACACTTCACGGTTAACCCCATGACCGATGAAGTGAGAACGTCAATTTCGGACGCGATGACGTCCAGACGATCCGGCACAAAGTTTGTCAGCCCGTTGTAGGTTCCGTCTGGCGCCATTCGCAGAAAACCGGTTGCAACAAGATTGTCATAGATCTCTTCGGTGACGTCGGGAGCGTTCTCATAGTCGACCAGTTCATCCCCGGCGATTTGCTCGAGCAGGAAACGGTCATAGGGTTTGTCGTTGTTGAACGAACGGATGACGTAGTCACGATACCGGTAAGCAAAGTGGCGGATGGGATCTTCCGCATTCACACCATCGGAGTCCGAGTATCCAGCCAGATCGAGCCAGTATCTTCCCCACCGCTCGCCGTAGTGACGGGACTCCAGCAGCCGATCGATCAACTTCTCGTAGGCCGCAGGGTCCGGGTCCTTGATAAAACGCTCGACGTCCTCAGGTGTGGGAGGAAGCCCGATCAGATCGAACGTCGCTCGCCTGATAAGCGTTCTCCGGTCTGAATCGGGAGACAGTGTTAATCCAACTCCTTTGAGTTTTTCGAGCACGAACGCGTCGATCGGGTTGCGGATACGGTGCTCCGATTCGAATCTCGGAACATCGTGCGCGACCGGAGACTTGAACGACCAGAACTGTTTGTCTTCATCAGTGACTTCCGACTCAATCTCCGCCGGATCCCGTTCGGTGCGATTTGCCGCCAATGGTGCCCCCGCCGCAATCCATTTCGCCACCGTTTCAACCTCGGCCGTTTCGATCACTTTTACGGATGCACTGGCCAGCCGACGCAGTGGAGGCATTTCTCCCGCATGAATCTTCTTCAGAATCAGGCTTTCGGAAGGTCGTTTGAGGTTAATCGCGGGTCCCGATTTGCCACCTGACAGCATCGACTGGCGCGATCGCAGATCGAGCCCCCCTTCCTTAACACGGCCGTTGTGACAGACGGCACAGCGCAACAGCATAATCTGAGAGACTTGCCGCTCTGTGATTACGGGTTCAGCAACGACGTCAGGTTGCGAAAAACGGGCTCCGCCTACGATCCATTCCTGCAGGCGTCCGGTCTCTTCTGGAGTTAGAGGCTCGGTCGAATCCGCCGGTGGCATCAATTCGTCATGTATCACCTCGAAAAGCAGACTCTCCTCCGGTTTACCTGCCACAATAACCGGACCGCTCGAACTTCCACGGGCGATACCGGACTGCGAGCTCAGATTCAATTCTGCTTTCTGAACCTTCTCGCCGTGACAGGTAAAGCATTTGTGCTGCAGGATGGGCAGGATATCTCGCTCGAATACGTAGTATTCCGAATTAGCTTTGTTTTCCTTTGTTTCTTCCGCTCCGTCCACGGCTCGTGCAGTTGACCAGAGCTGACAAAAGGCCACTAGGAGATAAAGAAATACTCTACGCATAGACCAGCACAGAAAAGAGACCAGGGATGATGCAGAGAAATTGAATACAGAAACAATCATACATGATACTTCGCAGCACAGCACAATGGCAGGATCCTCCTACCGAAAATCCTGGGCGATGACTTAATGTCGGGTCATCCCGAATGCACTTTCTATTCGCATCCAAAGAACGGCGACGAAATGAAGTACAGACCTGAATGAGAACGAGAGATCACATCGGTACGTAGCTGCCGTGAAACGGTTCCGGGATCAGGAGTCCGGTCGATCTGCTCGCTCGCGCTTTGCCGATGCAGAAAAGTGCTTCGCATGACCGCGACAACTCAATGATCAAACGTGCCGACCCAGGTCTCCTAAAGTCCATCCGAACAAAGTCGCCGTATTGTCCTGATCAACCGGAAGGAAATGAGCGCCGTGAGCAAGAGGTGAATTGACCAGTTGGCCAGAAAGCCATTCATGTATTTGGCCGAAGCCCCGGTGATGAGGCGGATCGACCATATTAAAGTCTTGTACAAACGAACTGACGCTGCATCAATCTTTAAAAGAGAGATGCAGCGTGTACCACGGCAGAAAGTCCCTAACGGCGCGCCGGTGTGGGTACGATGTAAGTCGACTCACGAATACGGAGAGCCAGAAACCAAGAGAGACTCCATGCATGAGACGCGGTTTCGTTAGTAAAAACGAGGAGAGCCCTTCGTTTTATGGGCTTGGTCTGCCATGGTTGAAATGTACCACCAGTAATGAGAGTCTTTTTGCCGAATTAAGGCAAGGAGATTGGAGATGCCGAAAGGTGTTGGGAAACGTCACAGCGCGGCTCAGATCGTGGAGAAGCTGCGTGATTGTGATGCGATGTTGAAGTCAGGTAAGTCGGTATCGGAAGTGGTTCAGCACCTCGGGATCAGCGAGCAGACTTACTACCGTTGGCGGAGCAAGTACGGCGGGATGAGTTCAGACGAAGCGAAGCGTCTGAAGGAGCTGGAAACAGAGAACGCGCGGTTGAAGAAGCTTCTGGCTGAAGCGGAGCTGGACAAAGCGATGCTGAAAGAGATCGCCTCGGGAAACTGGTGAGCCCTTCCCGCAAGCGTGAAGCTGTGGACCATCTGGAGAGCTCGTTTTCGGTCAGTGAACGTCGCGCGTGCCGTGTGTTGAGCCAGCCGCGCAGTAGTCACCGTTATGAACGGCAACCCTCTTGTGACGAAGGGCGGCTGTTATCCCGGATTCACGAGTTGGTTCTTCAGCACCCGCGTTTCGGGTATCGCCGGATCACGGTTCTGTTGCAGCGGGTAGGGTTTGAAGCCGGGTTTGATCGTGTGTATCGGCTGTGGCGTCGCGAAGGTCTCAAGGTGCAGAAAAAAGCGACGAAAGAAGCGACGTCTCGGTGCCAGTGTCAATCGCTGCAATCGCGTTCGTGTGGAGCGGAAGAACCATGTCTGGGCGTGGGATTTCATCTTCGATCGAACGTCGAACGGGACCAGCCTGAAGTGGTTGAGCGTGGTCGATGAATTCACTCGCGAATGTTTGTGTTTGAAGGTGGCTCGCCGGATGACAAGCGAGGACATCATCGAGGTGTTGCGCGGCCTGTTTGTGGCTCACGGTGTACCGGCACATATCCGGAGTGACAACGGACCGGAGTTTATTGCCAAAGCGTTGCGGAATTGGCTGGAGCGGTCATCGGTGGGGCCGCTGTGCATCGAGCCTGGTTCACCGTGGGAGAATGGCTACGCGGAAAGTTTTCATTCGAAGGTGCGGGATGAGTTTCTGGCCTGCGAAGTGTTTGAATCACTGCGTTCAGCGACGAGCCTGGGCCTGTCGTGGCGACGTCAGTACAACGAAGTGCGACCTCACAGTTCGCTTGGGTATCAGACCCCGGCGGAGTTCGCGCGAACGTGCGGTCCTTCCGCTACGGCTCCGGCGAAGACGCCTGCGCCTCCGCTCCAGGCCCACACGTTCAGCCCCCTACAGACCTGACTCTTATCACAACTGGTACGGAAATCACCGGCAGGCCAGGCTACTTCAACTTCAATTCATAAGTCACGTCAGTTTGAGGGGAGCCTTCCTCGACTGTCAACTTGTACTCATTTTTGGCGGGGTTCTTGTATTTTCCCTTGAACAAGTCGACGCCACTGTCGTTCTTCTTCATCTTCGGGACATACTCGAATCCGAGTGTATAATTTCCTGGCGCGAGTCCATCGCATGCAGTGTAAGTGGACCAGCAGAAATTCCCCTCATCGTCCGTCCTGCACTCCTTGAGCGGAGTCGCTGGCGGCGAACCATACAAGTAAAGATTCACCCCCGCTTGCGGCTCTCCATCAATCATCACAGTTCCACTGACAGGTACGACCGCCTCAAGTGCATCTTTGCCAGAAAGCTTCTTCAATCGCTCCGGCGACATATCCCCCTTGTTCGATCCACACCCTGTCAGAAGAGAGACGAACAGCAACGTGAACGCAGTATGACGAATGAATGCCATTGCCAGCCAAACCCTTGTCAGGAAAAATATCTGTAGAGGTAGAGACAGCCTGGGCTTCAAAGCTTGAAACCCAGGCATCATATCGAAAAAAAGGCGGCGAGAGCGTTCGGCCTGGTTATCAGGCTTAGAACTCTCCTACAGGGGTTCCATCGGCAATGATGTAAACCCGGTTCATGGTCAGGCGATCAATGTTCTGGCTGATGAAGCGGACGGCGCCGTCTGCCATCAGGAACTGTGCCCCACCAACATGGAAGCTGTAGAAGTTCCATTTGTTGTTACAGTTGATTGTGCAGTCACCCCCGGGTCGGCCGGCGACGCTGCTGCTGCCGGGAGCGATTCCTCGCATGAAGTGACCTGTTGAGTGCTGCCAATCGTTCCACGAATCACCCATGAGTCCCACACCTTCATCGGTCAGGTTACCAACGACTTTACCCATGGCGTACTCTTTGGCGTCTGGTCGCGAAGATTCACCGCAGATCATTGTGTTGGAGGTACCGTCCGTAATTTGCGAGATCCTGACACCACAACTGTATGGACCACCGTCGCCAGTTTCGATGTCGAGAACTGCGCCGGTGTAGAAGTTGCCCAAGGCACCCTGGTTGTCGTTCATGTTTCCCCCAGGAGCCATCCCGACGTAATCGAGTGCACCGCCGGCATGGTACATCTGCGTGCCAAACGTATCCGACAGCCAGTCATCAACATAGGCAGGGCGCAAATTGCCCGAACGTGGAGTCGAAGGACAGATGAAGGATGGAATGACGGATCCAGCGATCGCAGCAAAGTTCTGCGATCCGGAGTAGGTTCCCCCTTTGGCGTAGTTTGGTGGAGGGCCACCCGTTGCGGAACCAAATCCCATGGCAACACTGAAGTTAATCGTGTTGTAGAGGTTTGTCTGATCAATGTAAGGCAGGACTAATTCAGGCCAGGCGTGCACGT
The DNA here is from genome assembly GCF_044336245.1 of Schlesneria sphaerica. Classification (NCBI taxonomy): domain Bacteria; kingdom Pseudomonadati; phylum Planctomycetota; class Planctomycetia; order Planctomycetales; family Planctomycetaceae; genus Schlesneria; species Schlesneria sphaerica. The sequence continues at coordinate 1,744,344 of NZ_CP172346.1, forward strand.
TGAAGTCGGCACGGCCGGCAGGTTGTTCATCGACGCCTTCGCCGATACTCGGACCACTGGCTTCGCTGACCAGATACAGCGCACCGGGGAAGTTACCGAATGTGCTTTCGTAGTTGTGGAATGCCAGACCCAGCTGCTTCAAGTTGTTTCGGCATTGTGTCCGGCGTGCCGCTTCACGTGCCTGCTGGACGGCGGGCAACAGCAAGGCAATCAAGACAGCAATGATCGCGATCACCACGAGCAATTCAATCAGCGTGAATCCCCGCTGCCGTCTACGGCTTCTTTCAGTGGACAATAACATCTAGAAAACTCCTCTTCAAAAAAGAAAAAAACGCTCGCACGGCAAGGCAATCAATGCGAGTTTGCACGACGAAAAAGCGCGTGCGTCCCCTAACGGAATTCAATGAGTGGCGACCAGAAACAGGTGTACGAGATGAAGGTAGACATCAATATACATCGAAAATTACAGGAAACTAACGAAGAGATCACCAAGATTTTCGCAATTTTCGATGAAAAGTCGCACATTCCCTTCACGGAATTCACGAGTAGAACAGGCTACCTTTAGAAATCGTAATGGAAGACGAGCGCGCCCTTATTCATGGAATTGCGAACGCAAAACATTTGATTTGATACTGCAGTCAGAATTCAGATATGTCAGTCGATGTGATTTATGAAGCACTCGGATGACGAATCACCCTGCCTACCTTTCACCTGATCTTCAGGTTTCAAGTTCGACACGTTCCCGTGTGCTCATGACCTATGTTATCACCTGTGAGAACAACTTGTGCAACTGATCAAAGATATCATTGCAGGGGTACAAGAAACCAATCTTCGGCCGGAACCGGTACTGGAGTGGGAGGAGGAAGTTCCTCGCCCGTCAGTTCCTTTACGGCCCACCGCAAGGCGACTCCTAATTCAACGGAGAGAGGGACATTTACCGCGAGTCCGCGAAGTCGTTCCGCCTGGCTTGTCGATTTCATCCGAGCCAGACTGATCGCACTCATCTGCTTCACTTCCGGCATTTCCGGGGGACGATCTGCGAAATCCAGGATTCGATCCATGAGCGCGTCTTCCAGTTCCGCGTCTGCTTCCTCCCGCGGCATCACTCCGAGTGCCCAGATTGCTGCACTGCGCGATTGAACCCCCATCGGATAGTGCTTGGGAATATATTCCTTCAGCAACGGAATCGCCTCGGTCGCCTTCAAGACTCCGAGGGTTTCAAGCAGATGTGCAACTTGTTCATCGACAACAGTTCCCGTTCCCGCTTTTCGCAATTCGGTTTGATTTTTCGCAATTTGCAGAATTGCCGGGATTGTTTCTTTTACGGCGACTTTTCGCAGAGCCCAGGCCGATGCCGATTTCACTTCTACTCGTGGAGACTCCAATAACTCGACGAGACGATTCGCAACCTCTTCGAGATCGATCCCGCCCGCCAGGATCGCCGCCTGCTCCTGCCCCTTCCAGTCGTCACTTTGGAGGTGCCCCTTTACCACGTCGTTAACGACGGGCTTCAATTCCGCCACTGAAGAGAGTCGCAGCAGCCCTTCGCGCGTCTTCTCCCTGAGCGCTGGGTCTGGATCTGCGAGTAACCGCCCCAGTGCACCTGTCTTATCCGTGGTCGGATGCGTAATACAGGATTCGATCCCTTCGCTCCGGATTCGGGCATCAGGGTGTCTCAGCGCCATTTCTGCCAGCGAAAGCATGAGTGCCGAATCAAGTGCGTTGAGTCGACGCATGGCCGTCGCGGCGATCAATGGCTCGTCATCAGTTGCCCATGCCGACAGCAATTGAGCTGCAGCCGCAGTTTCGTGCGTTAAGAGCATCTGGATCGCGCACAATCGATTGAGCGACGTCGGCGTACCAGGTGATCGTGCAAGTTTGTCTGCCTGCGTTTCCAGTCCGGTTGCAGAGATTTGACCAACAGCCGTCGCCGCTTCGAATCGCACGTCAGGATGGCGACGAGAGTCATTAATGATTTCCAATAAGGGATTGAGCGCCTTCTGCTCTCGGACGACGCCCAGGCCGCGAACTGCCAAGATCAGTTCACGCCGCCGCGAAGCCTGCTCCGACAGCCGCCCCAACCAGACGGATCGAGCGGGCTCGTAGTCCCATTCAGCCAGCGTGGGCTCAATCAGCAGACGCAAATCACTTCCATAAGATTTGGAGGCCTCAAGCAACTTGCCGCTGGAATCGCGCGAGTTCAATACAACGAGTGCCCGCGCTGCGGCAAAGCGCGCAGCAGGGTGCGAGGCTTTCGCTTCGAGAATCCGCTCAAGAGAAGGGACAGCCTCGACCAGATTCGAGCCGTTCACTTCCTGCGATCGGGCGATTGTCTCGGCAGCCATTCGCTGCATGTCAACTTCAGGACTGTCCAGCGCCGACAACCACAACTGCTTCTGCGCTGGATCAATCGCATACTGGGCAACCGGATAGGAAAGTGCGGGATCGCTCTCGCGAAGAGCATCGAGCGCCGACGATTCGGCGAACGTCACAAGGCAGGACGCCGCCAGACACGCCACGACAAAAGCGAGTGTCATGACACGGGCAGCGGATCGGATTGGAAGAGGACGGACCATTCTCAGATTCTCGCTGGACAACTCATTGAGGCCGGGAAATGCGGTGTGTCTGGATGAGCAAGATAAGAATCGAGGCAATTGAACCAATCCCCAGAATCCACCAATTCATCGGCACAAGATCGTAGTTCTGAAATCCGGGCATCCGTATGACTGACAGTGCCGCTGCAATCGAACTGAATGACAAAGCAGCCTCAACAGTTCGGTGCCCGAACGGCGCGTCACGCCCCATCCAGATCAACATGGGCAGTCCACAGATAAGCAGCAGCGCAGCATACGCGGTGGCCGTCGCAGCCGCGGTTCGGACGAAGAAGCTGCCGACGGCCGCACTGACCAGCATGGCAAAGATGGCCGTCAGAAGCAGACACACAATGACTCGCTTTACCTGTTGTCCCATTCCGGGCTCGATGTAGGCCATCACCAGATACCCCGGAGCCGTCGCGCACAACACCAGCAGCAATGGGAGCAGGGCACTCAGCAACTTACCCCAGATGATTCGTGCAGTCGCCATCGGAGTCGTCTGCAGCAGCAACCATCCTCCGTGTTCACGCTCCACGCTGATCAGGCCCGCAGACAAACTCGGCGCGACCAGGATAATCAATGCAACTTGCATCACGACCATGATCCCACCGATCGTTTCAACGCCCCAGTCGAAAGTTCCCGCCGTAGTGGCATAGGTCAGCCCCAGCGAAAGCGTCGCACATGCCGCGACCAGTCGAACCAGCCAATGGAGTCGACCGAACCGACGGCAACGAAACTCCTTGAACATGACCGGGTTCACAAAGGACGGGATCCCTGCGCTTCGCTTCTGCGGGTCCACCAGAAAGAAGAATCGCCGAAAGAGTTTGGCGGACCATGACAGGTCATCGCTCATCGTTCCTGCAGCGCGAGAAACGTCAAACAGGCGATGATTCAGACGTGCAATTGTCCAGATAGAGGCAGCGACCGCAGTGGTGAGCGAAAAAATGGTGTAGCGTCCGAGCACATCGATTTTGGTGACCAGCCCCTGACTGCCGGGCTCTTCCGTTCCTGTAATCGACATCAGCGCAGCCACAGGAGACATACACCAGAACCATTCTCCGATATCAGCCAGTAACCCCTGGGACCCCTGCAGAAAATAGTGAGGAATCAGCGTAAGAACGCTGGTACCCAGAACGATCCCGTATGTCGTACGAACAGCCGAGTCAACCGATTGCGAAAAGCTGCTGACCAGCATTCCAATCGCGGCATACTCAATCGCCACGAGGATCAGCAGCTTATAGACCTTACCGATGTCGCCGTAGAGAGATAGCCCACCCATGGAATAGCAAGTTCCCGCTGCAGGCAGACTCATTGCCAGAATCATCCCCGCCATCGCCATGACAGCTGCGAGTTTGCCAGCGAAAATATGGACGGGACCGAGCTGAGTATTGAGGAGCAAGGCCAAAGTCCCTCGCCGCTTTTCACTGACGATGCTCGTCGCAGGAAACACGGGCAAAAGGAACAGGAGCGTCATCAACAGACCATAGGCGAACAGCCGGAAGATCTCGCGCGAGCGCGCTCCGAAGAGGGCAACCTCACCGTCGGTCGGCCAGCGAAGAATCACTAGCAACCCGAACAGACTTGCCAGCCCGATCTGAAACACGACCATCCGTCGACGTCGAAGGGGAGTCAGCAGTTCTCGCCGCAAGATTGCACTAAACATGGACACCGGCTCCGGCAACCGCAGGTTCTTTCACTTCCTTCGTTTCCCTGGGGCGTGTAAACGAAATGAAGACCTCTTCGAGATCTGTCTGAAGCTCACGGAACTGGGTGATACGTATTCCTGATTCAATAAGGAGTTTCAACAGGGCTTGCAGATCGCTTTCTGACCTGGCCGTGCGGAACCGAATGGCAAGCTCCCTGGGGGACGCGACCACTTCGGCTCCTTCTTCCAGATTCTGCTGGATGAGTTGCGTCGCCGGTTTCAACTGATCCAGAGAGATCAACTGCACTTCCATCGATTGCTGGCGGCTGATCTGGCGGCCAATTTCCTCGACGGTCCCGAACGCTCGCAACCTTCCGTGCGTGATAATGGCGACCTGCTGACAGATACGTGCCAATTCGGGAAGGATGTGACTGGTCACCACCACGGTCTTCCCCTGCCTGGTCAACTCGATCAACAAGTCTCGCATTTCAATTCGGGCCTGTGGATCCAGCCCGTTACTTGGCTCGTCGAGAATCACGATCTTGGGATCGTGTAACAACGTGCGAGCGAGCCCCACACGCTGCTGCATTCCATGGCTGATGCGTTCGACGTAGCTCTCTTTCATGTACGCAGTTTGAGTCAGTTCCATGACGTCCGCGACTCGCTTCGCCCGCAGTCGAGCAGGGATTGCACAGGCCGCAGCAAAGAAGTCCAGATATTCCCGTACGCGCATGTTGTCATACGCCCCGAATTTATCTGGCATGTAACCTACCAGGCGTTTGATCTCGCGGGCGTCCCGCAGGCAATCGACACCAGCGATCGAAGCACTGCCGGAAGTCGGCTTGATCAGACCGACCAGAATCTTGATCGTTGTCGTCTTCCCAGCCCCGTTGGGACCAATCAGCCCGAGAATCTGTCCCGGCGCAACCGTCAGGGTCAAACCGTCAAGTGCCGTGAACGAGCCATAGCACTTCGTCAGACCTTTGATACAGAGTGCTGGAACGGAACCGGCCCCGTCCCATGAGGCTTTTGTGTTCATGCTCAGTCCTCTTTCGTCGAATCAGTGGCGGTAGCCCAGACATGCAAGTCCAGTGACTCGATTCGCCAGGTGTTCGCAGCAGAGATTGCACCGGTTGGATTCGGGGTCTGTGATCGAGACGTGTCTCCACCGCTGATCCCCAGAGAGAGATCGCCATCCTGCGAGATGGCCAGCACATCGCTGTCATCCAGATCAAAACCAACAGTGTTGGCAGGATCAACAACACTTGCGAGGCTGACCGAAGCGTTATCCCGTATCCCCAGAATTTCGAGGCGACCAATCGGTCCGGTCACCCTCACCTCCAGCCGTGCTTTTTTCGCAGACAAAGGAAGCAGTTCACGCGGAAGCTGGAAACGGAGCCAGGTCGTACTGGGGCTGGAACGTTCCTGCCATTCCTTTCTGAGATCATCCCAGAAACCCGCGGGCAGCGTACCGTCGGGGGGACGGCGGGTTGAGAAGTTGACCAGCATGGAGGGGATCAGCACTTCAGTTCCTTGCGGTGGACGAGTCAGATTGAGGCGAATCGCCAGCAGCGCATCGCCTTGTCGAATCAGTCCGTCGCCGAAATTGAAGCCCGAATCCCACTTATCAAGCCACACCAGCAAATGCGGGTGGTCCAGATAGTTCTTCCATCGCGCATTCGCAAACAGTTCCTGAAAGATCTTCAACCGACGATCCTGCTGATCACCGACGTAAGTCGCGTCGAGAAACTGACCTTCACCGAATGTGTCTTCACTCTTGGCAACGAATTCGCCGTCGGAAGAAAACTTGACCCCGATTCGGCCGTTTCTCGTCGCCAGCAGTGCATCCTGACGGCTCGCCTCCGGCCCCCTGTAGGTGCCAACAAGTCCGGCCGAATCCAGTGTGGCGATCGCTTCGACCCGTTCCACGTGTGTCTGGGAAAGCGCGTCCGTATAGAGTGACAGCCCTGCTTCCTGCGGCAGCCCATCCCAGCGTGAGGATCCGAGGTCGCTGGCGATGAGACGCCGGGTCGATGCAGTGGAATCGGTCTTTTCAGGCCACAGCTTTCCCCCTTGAGGCATCTGAGCGAGCGAGACTCCCTCGTCTGTTCGATAAACTGCCGTCACCCCTTCTGCTCGCAAATCGTCCGTTCCCCCGATTGCACGCAGGAGGTGAGATCCCGCGACAGTTCCCGGCACTCCATAGCGATTAGAGACACCGATTCCTGTGAGGATAAACCCAAACACAACAGCCAGCAGCGAACCACACCACCCGAAATGCTCGAGTCGATCGAGCCGTTGCAGTCCCACTGCGGCCACCAGCAAAAGGACCAGGAATGTGCTCATCGTTGCCACAATCAGCCCCCAGGTCGGGACTTTATAAGAGACGTGCTTTACGGCCTGTGACTCAAGAGACACTGTCTTCGCGATTTCGGGTTCACGGCGTGCCAGAACATAGGCAGCCAGATCTTCCATCCGCGAATTTGGCAGGAACGCTGATTCTGATCCTGGAGTTTTCTCCATCTCCAGACGTTTTGCTTCGGGAGTCGGGTTAACCCAGGCTCGCGCTCCCAGTGTGGTGAGAAGCACCCGGCCCTCACCGAACGAACCAGTCAGCGCCGCCGGCCATCCGTCGACCGTGTTGACGATTCTCATTCCAGAAATGAGCAGCTGAACCATCTCGACCGGTTCGTCATATTCGACTGTGTTACCGGGCTCACCTTTGGGAGATGCCAGGTTCGGGCCTTTGTCGATTCGAACGGACGTCTTGCGGACACGCCCCACCACACGCCCGGCGAACTGATCCCCCAGGAGTCGTTCCAGGACTTCTGCGTCGACACGATCGAGCATGATCCACAAGTTCCCCCCGGAATGGACCCAGCGTCGAAGCGTTGCCAGGGCTGCAACGTCGTCAGCGACCCGATCGTCAGCAATAACGATATGATCGAGATAGTCGTAACTCGTTTCATTAGCAGGCAGGAACTGATCGCCAATGACGGTGATGCGATTATTCAGCCCCTGATTCACTCGATTGGCCACAACGAGATCGACAACATCCTGTGGAATGTGGCTAGTGTGCCGCCACCCCGCGATGATTCCCGTGTTTCGGTCGGTACTTGTCAGCACCAGAGAACGGTCATGGCGAAGCTGCCCTGAGTCATTCTTAATCAGGACTTCTTTCCCTTCGGACTCGTCTATCACAAGCGTATGAATGTTCGCCGTTGTCCCCGTCGACGTTTCGAAGAGCGGCAAACGAACAGGGTGAGATAACTGCAATCGGGAGCGCGCAGGAACCGTAAGTTGCCGACCATACTGGAGAGTTGGATAATCAGCGAAGTAGGTCGTACAAAGAAGTTTTCGCACGGCCCCACTTCGATTCTCAACCCGAAACTGAAACTCACCCCAACGATCGGGAACAAACGCGAAGTTACCCAGTCGGGAGTTCGTCTCAATGGAAAACCGAACAGACGACTCTGCCGGAATCTGACCATCCTCGGCTGAGCTAATTCCGTCGACAGCATGAGCTTGCTGAGCCGCGACCACAATAAGGAGCGCGGTCAGTAATCGAATTGAATGTGCGAGAAACCGAATGACAATCACCTCGCGCAGCTTTCCCGAGCTTTTGAAACAAAGCAATTTCGTGTGGTCAGTCGAACGCAGAATGCATTGAAGAGAAGCGAATTGAGCGGTTGATCCTATCGATGGGAAGTACCCGATGCAACCGCATGAAATCAGAAGATTTCATGAACTCAGGCCGCTCGGCCGAAATGGCAGAGAACGTCGATTGCAGGCTCATGCACAGAGATTCTGTTCACACCGACAAATTAAACATGTCCGCAGCAGCGGGTCGCAAGCTTTTCACTCGCCGTCCGATATCTCCCCGTCGGTAGAACGACCGAAACACAGATTTCGTGACCACTGCCTGAACCGCTCATCTCAAGTGGACGCCTGAGACCCGGAACGCCTTTTACTGATCTACTGAATCAATTAGCACTGATGCCCTGACTAACCCGCCCAAAGCACTTTGCAGCCGATAGCGACAAACTGTTTGATCACGATTCAGTCAAATCAACTGAAGACAGGACTCACAGTCTTTCGTGAGAAATTCGTCAAGGATCGTCGCGGAAGACTCAAATTGTGAATTGAATTGGCTATGCTCATGCGCCTTATCGCATCCCGTCGCATCTCGCAGTTGATCCAGTTCTCATCTCATACTGAATCAGGGACTTCATCCAGTGGCTACTAACGACGTGAAAAGCACATCGGCAGAAACAAAATCGGAAGGACCGGCCACGATGCCGTCCACCGGGCGACGCATTTCTCTAGACCAGTTCCGCGGGTATGCCGTTGCTGTCATGTTCATTGTGAATTTCTGCGGTGACCTGAAGGCCATTCCAGACTGGATCAAACATCACGACACTTACTTCAGCTACGCCGATTCCATCATGCCGGGGTTTATCTTTGCTGCCGGCTTTTCCTACCGACTGACAATGCTTCGTCGGTTGGCACGTGACGGTGCACTTGCCAGCTATCGACACGCCGTGATTCGGGGCCTCAGTCTGGTGCTCGTTTCGCTCGCCATGTACGGCTTCAACGATTCGTTCGTGAAATCCTGGAACGACGTTAATCCGAATCAAGTGTGGGACTTTATTGCCGGGATGATCAAGGCGAATCTCTGGGAAACACTCGCGATCATCGGAGTGACTCAGATTGTCGTCCTCCCTTTCATCGCCGCCCGAACGCCGGTGCTGATCCTGGGGATGCTGGCACTGCTCACCGGACACCTGCTGTTCTCATATTCCTTCAATTTCGCGTTCATTTTTGGGCAACCAAACTGGTTGAACGCCTATTGGGGTGCGGCGAAGAGCGGATGCTGGGATGGGGGTGTCTTCGGCACCATGAATTGGGGCGTCATCATGCTCGCCGGTGCCCTCTCGTATGAGCTGATCAACAACCGGCAACCGGCCCAGGCGGGAGGATTGCTGTTAGGACTCGGTGCGGTAGTGATGGCCATCGCTTACGGCCTTTCGTGTATTTCGACCGCGTACGACATTCCCGTGGACTCGCCACCCACTCCACGAGATCTGGCCGAATCTCCCGTCATTCCCACGACCGAACAACGCGCCAAAATACGACTGGCAGAACCGCCGTTCTTCGCACCACCACCTAAAGACCCCGGTCAGTATGAACAACTGAAGAGCACCGGTGCCACACCCGAACCCGTTCTGCGACGCTATAACTATTGGATGATGAGCAAGCGAATCGTCTCGGCCCCTTTCGTCCTCTTCGCATCGGGCTTCTCAATGGCGACTCTTGCACTGTTCGTCTTTCTGACGGATCTGGGAGGCATTTCGATCGGGCTGTTCCGCACCTTTGGGACCAATGCCCTGGCCGCCTACTTCCTGCATCATTCCATCGAGGTTGCGGTGCGGGGAATTGTCCCCAAGGACTCTCCATTGTGGTGGTGCCTGTGCGGACTCGGCATTTTCTACATGACTACCTACGCCTTTGTCCGGTTCCTGGAAAAACAGCGCATTTTTATTCGGCTGTAGGTCTGAAAGTTTGAAGCGACGTGCCGATTCGGCATGTTGCTTCGTTGTTTTGGCAACTTGATTTGAGTTGTACTCTGGTCTGTCTGAGGGATTTTTCGATACCCGGAAAGGGTTGGATCTGACTATGTCTTCAGTCGCATCGCCTAAGGTTCGCCTTACGTCCCTGGACCAGTTTCGTGGTTACACGATGTTCGGAATGCTGCTGGTCAACTTTCTGGGTGGATACGCGATGTGCCCCCGGATCCTGAAGCATACGCACGACTACTGCAGCTACGCCGATACGATCATGCCCCAGTTCCTGTTCGCGGCAGGCTTTGCCATGAGGCTGAGCCTGGGGAAGCGAATGGAATCCGGGGGCAAGATGCCCTGGGGACGCGCAATCCGACGAATCGTCGGCCTGGGACTGGTGGCCATCCTCTGGTACTCCTACTGCGACTTAGACGGAATCATTAAAGATTACCAATCGAAGCCGCTCGGCGATGTGCTGTTTCAGCTCTTCAAACGTCGGTGGTTTCAGACGCTAATGCACATTGCCGTCACGTCGCTTTGGATTTTGCCGGTCGTGACTTCGCACTGGAAGATTCGCGTCGGATACATGTTCTTCTCAGTCATTCTGCACTTCTGCCTCTCGTGGTGGTTCAATTTTGAGTGGGTGAATACAGACCCCAACGGGATTGATGGGGGACCCCTTGGATTTTTGACGTGGGCCGTTCCTGCCATCTGCGGAACCTTGGCCTGCGACGCCGTACGAGCATTTGGCACCGGTGCGGCGACCCGCATCGCACTCGGCGGTGTCGGAGTGATGTTGATCGGTTGGATCATTTCTAATGGAACCGTCCTGTATAACTATCCTGCAACTCCGCAGGATGACGCCCAGCTCACTTCGTCGACCTCTGCCGCTGCTCCCACGGCCGCCGCACCGGTTGACACAGCACAAGCGACGACGGCGAAGCCCCGCAACAAGAAACTTGCGCTCGATCCGGTGATCACGACGATGGATCGACTGAAGTCATGGGACGGGACTCTGGCCGAACCACCATTCGTTCCACCTCCGGTTGCGGGCAAAGAATTTGAACCGAAGGGGCAGGAGGGAACCAGTAAGATGTACCGCCATTGGAATTACTGGATGATGAGTCAACGCAGCGGCAACCCCTCCTATCCGACATTTGCCGCCGGATTTTCCCTGGTCATCTATGCGTTGTTTCTGTGGGCCTGCGACGGGCGTGGGTGGAATCTCGGATTCTTCCGAACGCTCGGCACCAATTCCCTTGCGGCCTACATCCTGCACAGTGTCGCGGGGTGGATCGTGGTTCCCTATTTTCCAAAGGACTCTTCTGAGTGGCGCGCGCTCTTAGGGTTCGCCTGCTTCACCCTGATCGTCTACCTCTGCTGCCGCCTCCTCGAGCGACTTGGTTGGTACATCCGCGTCTGATCGAACAGCGATGCTCTGTTGACGACCGTGTTTTCACACCGAGTCACGGCCTCAATCATCCAGAGGGATCAACGAGTCGTTACGGAGCAAGATGAACCGATCGCAGTCTCCAGAAATCACGACACGCGAGGCGGTTGTCTGCGATGACATCCCCTCGCGCGACAGACTTCGGTCGACGCAGAAATGCCGGTACACTCCTGCTGATGAACGGATCATTCTCGGTTCCGGTCATCATTAGTTTAACCCATCAGTACAGACTGACGAGGAATGCCCATGTGGATCCAACGACTGCATTGCAGATTCGCTCCTGCTTTTCTACTGGCCGTTGTGTGCGGAAACCAGTTGACCGCCTCGGCCGCTGAATTCGATCTTGAGAAGTTGAAGCGTCTGGATGCAGTGATGCAGAAGTACGTCGAAGACAAAACGGTCGCGGGGCTTACTGCGGCAATCGGTTCACGAGAAGGGATCGTTGCCACCTCCGCGCTCGGCTATTTAAACCGTGAGCAGAAACTCAAGATGCCCGTCGACGCACTCTTTCGGATCGCGTCGATGACAAAACCGATCACCGCCATCGGGATCATGATGCTGGTGGATGACGGCAAACTCTCAGTCGACGACCCCGTCGAAAAACATCTTCCGGAGTTCCGGGGCCAACTGCTTATCGAGACTGCTGGTAAAGATCAGCTTGCTCTCAAGAAGCCTTCCCGTCCAATCGTCATCCGCGATCTGCTCACACATACCTCCGGGCTGCCTGGGGGTTTCCCGTCGGGGATTTCGGACCTGTATTTCCGCCGACAGTTGACGCTGGGCGAAGCGACCGCGATCAGTTCCCAACGCCCCTTGGACTTTGAACCCGGAACGAAGTGGGCCTACTGCAATGCGGGCATCGACGTTCTCGGCCGTATCGTGGAGGTTGTGTCCGGTGTCTCGTTTGAAACATTCCTCGAGAACCGTTTGTTTCAGCCGCTGGGGATGCGGGACACGACGTTCTATCCCAGTGACGAACAGCTTCAGCGACTGGCAGCTCTCTACGACATGAAGAACGGAGAACTGTCGCACGCCGGATATCAATTGGTCGGGCCGTCCAGGAATGCTCGCCACCCGATTCCTGCAGGGGGGCTGTTTTCGACAGCTCAAGATCTCGGAAAACTCTACCGCATGATGTTGACGCGTGGCGCGATTGGCGAGCTTCGACTGCTCTCGGAACAGAGCGTCGCAGCGATGACCAGCAATCAAGTCGGAGATTTGCCCGCCGGCTTCACGTCCGGAGTCGGGATGGGTTTCGGATGGCAGGTGATCCGTCGACCGGAAGGGGTGCACGAGATGATGTCTGCCGGAACCTACGGGCACGGAGGGGCCTTTGGAACACAAGCATGGATCGATCCGGTAAAGGATGTCTTTGTCATCCTGCTGATACAACGCTCGGGACTGCCAAACGCCGACGCGTCTGAAATGCGTGCAGAACTGCAGACGGTGGCAGTCGAAGCGTTGGCAAAGTGAAGCCAGTTCAGTCCTTGATCAGCAGCGCCTGATAAGCTCCGTCGCCAGGTTCGCCGGGAAGAAACTGCTGTTCTTCCGCGAGCCTGACGTTCGGAAAATACGTCAGGATCTTGCGCACGATTTCCTGATTCTCATTTGGCTCGATGCTGCACGTGGAGTAGACCAGCCGACCCTGCGGAGCGAGTCGCTCAAGCGATTTTCCCAGCAGATTTTCCTGAATTCCTTTCAGCGACTCGATCCCGTCAGGGGTAATTCGCCAACGGGCCTCCGGCCGTTTTCCGAGCACTCCCGTATTCGAACAGGGGACGTCAACCAGAATGGCGTGGAAGGGACCTTGAGGCAGACGGTACCCTTCTTCATCGACCAGTTGCGTCCGAATGATCTCGGCTCCCAGTCGCCGCGCGTTATCGTTGACGATTTCCAGCCGGTCCGAACGGATATCCGTCGCCAGAATCTCGCCCTGATTCTGCATGATGGCAGCCAGGTGGCAGGTTTTACCGCCAGGAGCCGCGCAGACATCCCACACACGCTGCCCCGGTTGTGGAGCCAGTCGCGCTGCAGAATGGCCGGCAGAAAAGTCTTGAACGAAGAATAGCCCCTCCGCATAGCCGGGAAGTTGATCGACGCGGGACACCCCATCCACAACCATGGTATCTGAGTCACTTTGGGGTTCGATGGCGATTCCCGCCTCTCGGAAGATCCTCAAGACATCGGCGGGAGTGGATCGCAGCGTATTCGCCCGAATCGTCAGCGGAGGAGACGTGTTGAACCACTGACACAGGCGCAGCAATTGTTCGGAGGTAAACCGTTTTACCCAACGCTCTGTAAGCCACAGAGGCATGCTGTAGGCGCTGGCGAGGTAGGCGGGAAAATCGGACTTCGGATCGAAGAAGACGGGCTTCGTCAGTTTGCGATGCCGGCCATCACTCAGTGGAACGGCCGCATCGGAGGGTTCTGTCGTATATTGAGTCGTCGTGAGACGCGTGGCCCCTCGTAGTACTCCGTTAACAAAGCCGCTCCAGCGCATTCTCCCGGCACGCTTACAGAGTTCGACGGTCTCGTGAACGGCGGCATGAGGCGGAATACCGTCGAGAAACAGAATCTGATAAACACCCAGCCGCAGAATGGTCCAAAGCGATATCTCGACCTGGTCAGCCGGTCGGGCGATCAGAGTCTTGAGAATCGCGTCCAGCGTTGCCTGTCGACGAACCACACCGCAGGCGAGTTCCGTCGCAAGTCCACGTTCTTTCGCGGGAAGTCCGGATTCCCGGAAGACACGGTCGAGCAGATCACTGACCCACATTCCGGTAGCGCGATGCTCTTCCAGAACCCTCAGTGCAGCTTCACGAGAAGAGCGAATCGAAAGAGACAAAGGTTCATCAGAGATCGGTTCGGTGGGCTTTGGCATTCTTCTTCCATTAGAGATACAGCGAATCACACATGGCTGTGGTTCGTTCGGGCCCGTAATTCGTGGCCCGCCACAGTTCGCTGCGACTTCCGCGAAGCATGACGACCTTTTCCGAAAAATAAAGCCTCGGGATCTTGAGGTCGCAAAATATGATAGACGCCACAGACGCCCTGAGAACCATGAATTTTGCATGTTTCTCAGATGTTGACAGGGCGATGAGATGATCAGCGGGATGATTTATTGGCAGGAATCCCGCTGAATCACGGATACTGAATGCCAATTTGGCTGTTTCGATGGTATAATGAGTTTCACGACTGCGCTCGCAAGAGCCGCAACGGATTGGACCGAAAACGATTTGCGAAAGGAAACCTATGGCAAAGCAATGGTTAAAGCGATTGACCGTAGAGCAGGCGGAAGCGGACAATTCTGGCGAAGGCGGCGATAACGTCGTTCCATTTGGCGTGAAGAACTCGGAATGGGTCAGACTGGTCTCGAAGATTCGGGACGGCGATCAGCTTTACGCTTACAGAGAATCTCCTCCTCGACATAGTCGCGCCTTCAAGCATGCCATCCCTTCAGAGGGTGTTGCACTTGTTCGTGATGGTGACGTGGTAGCCCAGGTGGCAACTCGGGGACGATGAGAATCGGCTGGATATGTCCATCCTTCTGCTCCGTAACGGAAGAGTCTACGACCCGGCCAACGGCATCAATGGTGCCCAAAAGGACCTTTGGATTGTCGACGGACGTATCGCGTCGGCACCTGCCGATCCGGCGTTTCGAGCAGACCGTGTGATCGATGCCACCGGGCTTGTTGTCATGCCTGGTGGTGTTGACATGCACTGTCACATTGCGGGTCCCAAAGTCAACGCAGCACGGAAGATGCTGCCCGAAGACCGTCGCAAGGCGGATCACATGGTGCGGTCGAACCTCACACGTTCGGGAACCATTGGAAGTGTCCCCAGTACGTTCGCGACAGGGTACCTTTACGCGGGACTGGGATACACGACAGCGTTCGACGCAGCAATCCCCCCGCTGACAGCGCGTCACGCGCATGAAGAATTTGTCGACACTCCGATGATCGACAAAGGGTTTCTTGTTCTCGCAGGAAACAACCACTTTGTCATGCGACAACTCCAGCGTGCCGAACCTCAACTGGTTCAGGCGTATCTGGGTTGGTTGCTGCATGCGACCAAAGGCTACGGAATCAAGGTTGTGAACCCGGGCGGGGTCGAGAACTGGAAGAACCGGGCCAACGGAAACGTGAAGACACTTGACGACCCTGTCGAAGGTTTCGGGATCAGCCCGCGAGATATTCTACGCGGTGTCGCCTCGGCTGTTGACGGTCTCAGGCTGCCGCACTCGGTCCACATTCATGGGAACAATCTGGGACTTCCCGGAAACTGGACGACGACACTCGACACGATGAAGGCGTTGGAGGGTCATCGCGGTCACCTCACGCATATTCAATTTCACAGCTATGGCGGTGACCCGGATGATCAGTCAACGTTTCGGTCTGAAGTCCCGCAACTTGCTGAGTATATCAACCAGCATCCGAATTTGACGATCGATGTCGGACAAGTCATGTTTGGCCATACGGTCTCGATGACGGGCGATGGTCCACTCGGCCACTACCTCCATCGCGTCATCGGTGGCAAATGGTTCAGCGGTGATATCGAGCAGGAAGCAGGCTGCGGCATCGTTCCGATCGTCTACAAAGAAAAAAGTTTCGTCCACGCCCTCCAATGGGCCGTCGGTCTTGAATGGTACCTTCTGGTGGAGGACCCCTGGCGGGTCGCCATGAGTACAGACCACCCGAACGGAGCATCGTTCCTCGCCTATCCTCAAATTATCGCCTTGCTGATGGACCGGAACCGTCGCGAAGAGGCAATTTCTCGATTGCCTGCCCGGTTGCGAGAGAAAACGGTGCTGGCAGATCTTCACCGCGAGTACACGCTCGAAGAGATTGCCATTATCACCCGTGCTGGCCCGGCGCGCATGCTCGGACTTACCCGGAAAGGGCATCTGGGTCCGGGAGCGGATGCAGACATCACCGTTTACACTCCCGATCCAGACATCGAACGGATGTTTGAACTGCCACGTTATGTGATCAAATCCGGGAGAATGCTGATCGAGCAGGGGGAAATCCGAGAAACCCTCGAAGGGATCACACTCCAGACGGCACCTGACTACGACGAGGGTGTCATTCCGTCAATTCGAGAGTGGTTCAATTCCAGTTACACGATGCAGTTCAATAACTACAGCATCGCCGAGCACGAATTCGCTCCTACGCAAGTTCAAGAAGGCAAGCCAGCTTAACTTCGCTGCTGGCCTGCCTCCTGAAGCTGACGGGAATTCCGATGCGAACCGCGTACCGTGGAACGATCGGTCGACGTGCCATGGCAATTAGAATTCGAGATGGTACTTTTCTGTCATCGCACGCCTGACCGCAACCAGTCCATCTTCAATCTGCTTCCACTCTGAGAACCGGACACCTTTTGCGGCCTGATTCGCTTCGGCATCGATTACTCCCGGGGACGTGGCGCCGCTGTAATACGAGTTCCAGCCCGAATTGTATGGCCCGACATTTCCGTAGTAGGCGCGCGAGGCGTAAGCTGAATAAGTCTGTTCTTTACGGGTCCCCGTGTTGATCTTCTGCATCCGGTCTGACTGCCCCTGATAGCGAAGTGAACTGCTGACTCGCGCCCCGAAGTCGAGCAGCGCAGGATCGACGTTCAGTTTTGGCAGGTCATCGATTTTGCGACCATATCGTTCAAAGTACACCGCGTGATTGTGTTTCTCTTTATTCAAAGTCGCTCGCAGATCATCAAGGAGAACGCGAATTGAGTTGCAGTATTTGAGAGACGATTTGGGTTGAAGATCTTCTGGTGTGGTGCTGGTCACCTGAGTACTCGCGGAAATTGCATGAGTAATCGAAGGAGGTTCCAGCAACGAGATGACCTGTCTTGCACTTCCCGGAGAGAACGTACCTGTCCCTTTCACCTGCTTACCCGCAACGGTCCACTTCCAGCCTTCTACGTCATCCGACGACGCTCCGACGCGACTCAAGATTTCGGCAATCAGGTCGTCCAGGAATGGCTTTAAAGGTGCTGCATCCCGGTCGAAATCGACAGTTGCGGTACCGGTTCGACCTGTGTCCACTGTGAGCCGGATTGTAATTCCCTTTGCCGACGCCAGCACCTGAGCCACATTCTTTGCCGCGGACTCGGAGCCGATCCAACTGTAAGACTTGAGGGTCTCAGCAACTTCCGACTCGGAAAAGTTTTCCTGGAGATCAATCGCCAGGACGAACTGAGATTCTCCTGACCCTTGTAACGCGGACGTCAGATAAGGGGACAGTTTCTGTTTGCCACTGGGTCCCTGCTTCAACCAGCGGGTAATGAATTGGCGACTTGCAGATGTGGTCGCCAGCCAGAGACCATCGCCGGTGTCGACAACGTAGCCATCGGCCCCAAATTGGGCCATCTTCTTTCCGGCGACATCTTCGATCTCACCCGGCAGCCACATCGACAACTTGTCGAGCGTCAGCGTCTCCTCTGGGACGATAATCGAATACTTCTTGATTGCTGTAAGTGTGTCAGACAGGTCCAGTTCCGAACCCACAATAATCTGCTTGGTACCGGGCGGAACCAGTGATTCCTGCTGGATAAACGATTCTGTCGCCTGTTTCAGCCAACCCTCTTTTTTGGCGAGCGACGATTTGTAGACGTCCCCCACGTTGATTTTCGCCACGGCATTCACGTCCGGCGGCAACCAGTCGAGAGGATCTGCAGCCGCCGAGAAGTTCGTAATGATTCCGACACAACCGAGCAACCCTACCCAAGTCTTGAACCACATGGAATGTTCTTCTTAAAAGGCACAATGTACACTTGAACAAGACTACACTGAGTGGGATTCTGTCATGTCGATTTCAGATTTTCAATCGGATTGCTTTACCACCAAAAACCTCGCAGAGCACCAGTTCATTTCGACAGACTGATGGATTGTGGAACAGGAACGGGACTGGATTGCAGACGGAATCGCGGCGCGATGATCTCATTTGCACAGCGGTCTCGTTAAAAGAATGAGTGGTCACGGTCTCGCTGACAGGACGATTGCGACAGAGCATCACTACTCTGAGAGGATCCCAAATGCTCATGCTGTGCGCGCTGTTATTGGCCTCGTCCCCGATCGATGTGGCGGGAGCTAAGCAGTTATTTCTCGACAGACGTTTCATCGCCGAAAGTGAACGAGTCACACTCCAGACAAACCCGGCCCAGAAGGTGGGGATGATTCTGGATGGAGAGGGGAAACCGATTCAGGGGCATATCAGCCGCGTGATCGATGACCAGGGAACAGTGAAGCTGTACCTCGGGGCCGACAGCGTCGACATCTACGAAAGCGCGGATGGGCTTCACTTCAAAGCGGCGGGCAGTCGCCTGTCGGGAGGCCACTTCACTACGATTTTTCTGGATGAGCATACGCCGGATGCGACGCAGCGATACAAACTGTTTCACCTCGAGTTTTCGCCCCCCTTTGATCCGCAGAGACACGGGGTCTTCGCCAGCTACTCCGATGACGGAATTCACTTTACAAAAGCGGGGCGCGTGCTCCCCTTTTTCACAGACAACCCGACGATCGTGCAATGGGACCCGCAAATCGGCCGGTACGTAATCTACACGCGCGCGTTCGATTACAGTTCCGAAAATCAACGAAGAATCGGCCGAATCGAACTTGACGACCCATTGCAACCGTGGCCCTACAAGAAGTCGGCCAATGATCGAATGTTTCTGGGAATCGACAATGTCGACGTCGTACTGTCCGCTGATGAAGAAGACGATCCGCACTCTGACATCTACTACAATGCAGCGATGATCTACCCATGGGCGGCCGACACCCACTTGATGTTCACATCCCAGTTCCGTCACTTTTCGCCGCAGAGGAATCCGTTCATTCGTCCTCGAGTCCCCGGGCAGTGGGAAGATTTCGGCATGCTGGAAGTGCAACTGGCCGTGAGTCGCGATGGCCGGACATGGAGTCGCCCCACTCGCGATGCCTATTTTCCTACCGGACTTCCCGATGAATGGGATCGCTGGTACTCCGTTATGGCTCCAGGAATCATCCGAAGAGGAAACTATCTTTACCAGTACTACTACTCCAGCGGCCAGCTGCATGACTCTGTCGCGTTACGCCCTGAATATGAGGAGACAGCAAAGCAAAAGGGCGGAGTGGGAATCGTGCGTCAGAGACTGGATGGCTTCGTCTCTGCTGACTGCGATCACAAAGGGGGATCACTCCGCACTCCCGTGTTGGTCTTCCGCGGAAACACGCTACGTCTGAACATCGACACAGGGGCGATGGGTACGGCCTTCGTCGAACTTCAGGATGAGCAGGGAGTTCCCATCCCCGGGTTCACCCTGGCTGAATGCGAAGAAATCGGCGGCAACTTCATCGACCAACGCGTTTACTGGAGAGGTAGCCCAGACGTCTCATCCCTGGCAACGAAGCCCATCCGGATGAAAGTCGTGATGAAGCGGGCGAAGTTCTACTCCTTTCAGTTCACTGACGGCTGAGTCCGCTGGGCCTAAGGCCCACGTCTTCGACGCGGCGGTTCCCTCTGGAAGAGCGATCAGAGAATTGGAAGTGACGTTTTTTGCACGGTGCGTGGTCAGCCAGAGGACGACCGCAACGAGAGCTTTAATCAGGGAACGGCGGATACAAGCGTCGTAGCAACCCGGCGGCAAGCTATTCAATGTCAGGATAGATCGTCTTCCACTCGCTCTTCATGTCCACGACGGTCCAGCCCCGTGTCTCGGCCTCGTCGAGGCCTTTGTCCAATCGCCCGAATGGGCTGTTACGGTCATAGGCAAATTCGCGCGCGCCATCAGTGTGATGAACGATCAGGCCGAATCGTGGACCGGGCCCCGTCGTCGTCCATTGCAGCATTTCAAAATCACCGTCCGAGTTACCAAACGCGGCGATCGGTCGCCGCCCAATAAAGCTGTTGATGGAAACTGGCTTTTCGGCCTTGTCATTGATGACGTTTAACTCCGCGAGTCGAACCAGCACGGGCTTCTCATCCCGGAGTTCAAACTTTGTCTTAACGCTGCTCCCGATGACCTGCTCAGGGGGGACCCCGTACACTTGCTCCGCCCACGGACGGAGAAACTCGATTCCTCCGCCAGAAACGATGTAAGTTTTGAAGCCGTTCGCTCGCAGATACTGGAGCAATTCGAGCATCGGCTGGTAGACCATCTGCGTAAACAGGCGCCCCGTCTGAGGATGCCGAGCGGTGGCAATCCACTCTTTTACGGCGGCTTCAAACTCCTCCGTTGTCATCCCCGCATGAGCGGCTGTCACCATGTTGACGAGTCCTTTTTCACCGCCAGCAAGTGCTTTGGCAAAGTCTCCCTTTAGTGCGGCGAAGACCGACAGGTCCCATTTCCTGTCTTGATTTTGCTGCGGAGCACGTTTCAGTCGATCGAGCACAAAGTACGCCTGAAAGTACATCGGTTGCTCTGACCACAAGGTTCCGTCATTGTCAAAAACGGCAATCCGATCTCGAAGAGGTACGAAGCCCGTCCCTTGTTCGTCCGTCACTCTGGTCACGAAATTGATGATGGCCGACTTGGCGCGGCCTTCATTCCAGGATGGCAATTCATCGACCGCCCTTGTTTCACCAGGAACGACTCCCAGCAAGAGGGCTGTTGCCAGGCACAAGTAAACTGAGAAGCAGAATTTCATTGCCGTCATTGCTCCTGGAAATCAGCAGAACCGATGAGACCTCGTGATTCAAACAACGGAGCAGCCTTGAACGGCCGAACCCACCTGATGTCGGAATTTCACTAATATCATACGACCACGAGACGAGCGAAGTTACCAAAATCGCTCGTCTCGTGTTTGGATAGACTGACAAGATCGAAGGCAACACGGCCTGAGTTGCATCGTGTTGGCTTTTTCTACGTCATCGTTGTCATGAATTATTCGCTGGGGGCTCCTGACAGCAGTTCCAGCACTTCGCTCAGATTAAAGCTTGCGGCCTTCTGCCGTTGCGGGTAGTCCTTGAATGTCATCAGGAATTTCGCGACATAGTCATTGGCAGGCAGGAACAAATAAACGCGGTCGAGCACCCAGTCGTAGTAGGTGTTCGAAGTGACATCGGCGCGTTCGTAAGGGTCCAGCCGCAGATTAAACAGTTTAGGAAATCGCAGCGTCACAAAAGGCTCGGCCCAAACCCGCAATGTGCCTGTTGTGCGCTGTTCCATGAAAACCAGCTTCCAGTTGTCAAAACGCAATCCGGTCAATTGCTGATCATCATTGCAGTAGAGAAACGACTCTCGTGGGCTTTTGTCAGTTTCGCCGGCCAGCAGAGGAAGTAGATTGAACCCGTCGAGGTGAACCTTGTAAGTCGTATTCCCGACTTTATAGCCCGCCAGCAATTTCTGTGTGACTTCGCTGTCACCCGCGATTGCGGCCAAAGTGGGCAGCCAGTCAAGATGGCTGACAATTCCATTGGAAACACTTCCCGGTTTGATGACTCCCGGCCAGCGAACCATACAAGGGACCCGATAGGCCCCTTCCCAGTTCGAATTCTTTTCGTTCCGAAAGGGAGTCATGGCCCCATCCGGCCAGGAATTCATATGGGGTCCGTTGTCGGTGCTGTACATCACGAAGGTATTGTCAGCGATTCCCGCGTCATCAAGCGCCTTCAGCACGGTACCGACGTTCTTGTCATGGTCGATCATGGCATCGCAATACTCACTCATCCAGCGGCCGGACTGTCCCTTGATTTCGGGTTTCACGTGAGTGCGGAAATGCATATGGGTGAAGTTGACCCAGACGAAGAATGGCTGATTCGCTTTCGATTGGCGGTGGATAAATTCCACAGCACGCTCAGCAATGTCGTCGTCGATAGTTTCCATCCGCTTACGTGTGAGAGCCCCCGTATCCTTAATGATCTGCTTACCGACTTTGCCGAAGCGGGGATCGACAGTCTGATCGTCCTTATCGCTCGCTCTACAGTCCAGAACTCCGCGGGGTCCGTACTTCGCAGCGAAAGAGGGATCTTTCGGATAATCGACGTGCTCTGGCTCCTCCTCGGCGTTCAAGTGATACAGATTGCCATAGAACTCATCAAAACCATGAACGGTGGGAAGGAACTCGTTTCGATCTCCCAAGTGGTTCTTGCCGAACTGTCCCGTCACATACCCGAGAGGCTTCAGCATCTCGGCGATCGTGGGGTCCTCTTTCTGCAGGCCGATGGTGGCAGAAGGCATTCCCACCTTGGTTAATCCGGTTCGCAGGCCATGCTGCCCCGTGATAAACGACGCACGCCCGGCGGTACAGCTTTGCTCGCCATAGTAGTCCGTGAAGAGCATCCCTTCTTTCGCGATTCGGTCGATGTTCGGGGTGCGGTATCCCATCATACCCATCGTGTAGGCACTGATGTTGGATTGCCCGATATCGTCGCCCCAGATGATACAGATATTGGGCTTCTTTCCCGACTGGGCCAAAGACGCTGCGACAAGCTGATTGTGGCTGGCCACAGCGAGCTGGTCTGCCGGAGACAATCCCGCGACCACCGTTGCTGAATCGGTTCGACGTGGATGTGCGTCCGAAGTTTCGCCCGCCTTCTCCTGCCGCACCGCGACGGCAGAAGCGGAAGTAGCCGAGTGAACCTGTGTCTTTTGTGACTCTGCCGTGGCGACACCAAAACCTGCCGCAGCTCCGAGAGCCACCGCAAATGCAGTAATCAGGGATGAATTTAAGCGCATTGACTTCTCCTGAATGTGACGACAAAGGTGCAGGCGAAAGTGTTGGAACTCAGGTTCACGAATTCAATTACGGGCCGAAATTACTGTGCGGATCGGGCACAGCGGAACCCCACATGCGAGATCCCGGTGTCAGGAGTGCCTCCATGCCGGGCACTCGGTCGATAGCGAGTGCAGTAGCTATCGTTGCAAAGGAACGACCCGCCCCGCTGGCTGCGCTGGGTCGCATACGGACGAAGCGGATCATTGCTGACCGACGGTCCCGTCGGATTGACCTGCACTTTACCCCGACCGAATCGCTTGTAGGCATCACGGTCGTACCAGTCGGCACACCACTCCCAGACATTTCCTGACATGTCGAACAGCCCGAACCCGTTCGGGGGAAAAGACCGGACTGGGGCCGTCCGTTCAAAGCCGTCTTCCTTCGTGTTCCTGTGTGGAAATGTCCCATTCCATAAGTTGGCCTGAGGCTGTTTCAGACTCGGCTGTTCGTCACCCCATACGTAATTCTTGCGATCAAGTCCTCCGCGAGCGGCGTACTCCCATTCCGCTTCCGTCGGAAGCCGTTTGCCCGCCCAGTTCGCGTACGCAACCGCATCGTCCCAGGAAATATGAACGACAGGATGGTTCTCACGCCCTGCCAGATGCGAACCCGGTCCTTCCGGATGCTTCCAGTTGGCGCCCGGCGTCCATTGCCACCACTGGGAAAAATCATCCAGGGGAACCGGATGCTCGGGTGGAGTAAACACGAGTGATCCCGGGACGAGCGACTCTTCCGGAGGAGGTGGGGTACCAGGAGGCGATTGCGCCATGATTTCTTCCAGTGTCGGAGCTCGCTCAGCCGTCGTGAGGAATCCCGTGGCATCGACGAACCGCTGAAATTCCGCATTGGTCACTTCCGTCGCATCAATCCAGAATCCATCCAATTTGACACGATGGGCCGGTCGTTCATCATCCCAGGCATCGGGAGAATCGGTTCCCATCCAGAACTCGCCACCGGGGATCCAAACCATACCAGGAGGTACCGCATTGCCACTGCCAGAGTCAGCTCCTGTTTTGGAGCCAGTGCTGGGAGTGGACGATAAGGATGTTTCTGCCTTCTCTGGGGGAGTCTGTGAGGAAGCCGAAGGTTTCATCGCGTTGCGGGTCGCGAAGTAAGAGATGCCAAAGGCCAGAAAGCCAGCTACCAGCAGAAGTAATAACTTACGCATC
The DNA here is from genome assembly GCF_044336245.1 of Schlesneria sphaerica. Classification (NCBI taxonomy): domain Bacteria; kingdom Pseudomonadati; phylum Planctomycetota; class Planctomycetia; order Planctomycetales; family Planctomycetaceae; genus Schlesneria; species Schlesneria sphaerica. The sequence goes on from NZ_CP172346.1 coordinate 1,768,455, forward strand.
AGAATTTGCTTCATTTCGAATAACCAGGGCGCGGAGGACGAGCCGCCGTTTCAGGGAATTGAGAAGTGATCAACGGTCTACAGACGGGCCGCTGATGTCTTTGAAAGTCGGATTATGATAGCAAACTGGGACCCGAACTGCTGCTGCCGAATTGAAGCTCGGTTCAACGATCAACTCTCACGCTTTACCACGGTACCCGACCTTCCACGGTCGAGGTTCGAAACTGTCGCCCGCGAATTCGTGCAGGCGATGGTCGAAAGAGGCACGGAACAGAAAGGCCCGGCGGCACAAAATTGTGTCGCCGGGCTCTCAAGTTTCACTCAGCAAACGAGTCCGAAAGCCGGACTCGTTCAATGACTTTTAACAGTTACGCGTTCGGTGTGACCGAGATGTCCCGCGTCGCCAGATTCCCCAGAGCGAGGCCGTCATTGGCCACGAATGAGATCGTCTTGATCGATGCGAGCGGTACTCCATTGAACTGATACTTCACCGACTGCAGTGCCGTGCGGTAGTTCGCCACGGTGTCGGACCCGGACAGCGTCAGAATCCCCGTCAGGATATCGAACGTTCCGGTAATCTTCGCCGTATTGACGAACGAGAGCTGGTCGTTCCCCTGCTGATAATTGAACGCGATCCTCACAGTGGCCCCCGTGATGTTCGCACTATCCGGATCGGTAACCGAGAGCGACGGAGCGATACTGACGGCACCCTGCGACGGTTTGTAGTTGAGTGCGGCAGCCTCGTTCGTGGCAATCTGAGGAGGATCGTTCAGTGCCAATATGGTGACATTGCGACTGGCGACGTTGCTGGTGGCCAGCCCGTCATTGACAGTGACACCGACAGTTCTCGTTAATGTGCTGGGGTTATTACTCGTATTGAGGTACTTCACTGTCCGCAAAGCTGCCTCGTAGTTTTCCCGAGTATCGACCCCGGTCAGATTCAGGGTTCCTGTCAGGACGTCCCAGCTTCCCTTGATCTTGGCCGTGTTGGAGAACACGAGCTGGTCCTGTCCCTGTTGATAGTTTCCTGTGATCTTGACCGCCGCGCTCACGATATTCGGACTGTCCACGTCCTGAACCGTCAACGCCGGAACGACATTCGTCGCCGCGTCTTTCTCCTGGTACTGCAATGGGCTGCTGCCCCCGACGTTCAGGAACGGAGCCGTATTGGTCGTCTGGATTGTCACATTGCGCGTTGCAATGTTGCTGGCCAGTTGCGTGTCGTCGATCACAGTGAATGTAATCGTCCGGGTCAGGGTACTCAGTGCCGAGCTGCCGTTGTTGTAGTACTTCACATCCCGCAACGCGTTGATGTAATTGGCCACAGGAACCAGTCCAGACAACGTCAGTTCACCCGTTGCAGAGTTCCAGGCCGCGGAGATCTGGTTTGCATTCGCCACTGCTCCGGAGATCAGCAACTGATCCTGTCCTCGGACATAGTTGCCAGAAATCTTGATCACGGCACTTCGCAGCAGCGTACTGTCGTTATCCGAGATCACCAGCGTTGATGTCACAGGAGCAGGCGGGGTGTAAGGATCATTCGCCTTATAGACAGCGGGCACGGTCTCGATTCCCGACAGGACCGCACCATTCGGATGCGTTGCAATGCTGATGTTACGCGTCACCGTATTGCCGCTCAGTCCCTGATCATCAATCACACTGAAGCTGACAGTCCGGTTCGGAGCCGTCAAACCACTTTGCGAGTTGGCGAAACCGATGGATCGAAGAGCAGTCCGGTAATTACTGACGCTATCGACTCCAGACAGGGTGAGTATACCGGTTGCAGGATCCCATGATCCCTTGATCTTCGCCGTGTCGACGAAGACGAGCATGTCCTTGCTGCCGTTAGCGTTGTAGTTAGACGAGATCCAGATCCGGGCCCCCATCAGGTTATCACTGTCAGGATCCGTTGCCAGCACATTCGGCAGGATCTTGATGGCCGCTGCATCCTCTGTGTAGGCCAGGACAGTTGTGTCCGAGCTGGTCAGCAAGGGGGGATCATTCACGGCAATCACATTAATCTCACGGCTGACCGTGTTACTCGTCAGCTTTGGTCCACTTGCTGCACCGCCGTCATCCGTCACTGTGTAGCTGACGGTCCGAGTGGAGGTATTTGGAGCGTTATGCAGGTTGTAGAAAGCTACGGACTGCAACGCAGCAGCGTAATTGGCGGCGGTATCGGGACCGGTCAGTGTCAGGGTCCCGTTTGCGGCATTCCAGGTTCCAATAATCGTTGCCGTATTGGTGAACCGCAGGAAGTCCTGGTTCGGCACATAATTTCCGGTGATGCGAATCGTGGCCTGCGTAATCAGGCTGTCAGGGTCGTTGACCTGAATCGTGGACGAAATCGGCGTCGTGTTATTAGTGCCGTAGTTCGGAGCCGTATTTTCCAGGTAGTCCAGCGCCGTCTCTTCAATACCCGAGAGAACAGGAGCGTCGTTGACCGCATCCAGTGCAATCGTACGAACCACCGAGTTACTCACCACGTTCGTGGTGTCGGTCACCGTGAATGCAACCGTTCGCAGCAACCCGGAGGGGTTGGAACTGGAATTAAAGTAGGAAACCGAACGAAGCGCGGTCTGGTAATTTGCGACCGTGTCGACCCCGGTCAGGGTCAGCATCCCTGTCGCGGCATTGAACACCCCGGTGATCTTGGCAGTGTTGGTGAACTGCAGGAAGTCTTCACCGTTCTGATAGTTGCCGGTGATCTGGATCGTTGCACCCGACAGATTGGCACTATCGAAATCGAAGGCTGTAATCGTCGACGAAACCTTTACTGTCGAAAGCTCGGTGTAGAGCAGTGACCCTGGCTCGACCTGCGAGAGAGCAGGAGGGAAATCGACGGCCGTGACTTCGATGGTGCTGGTAATCACATTGCTCAGAGCGGACCCATCAGTCACCTGGAACTGCACACTCCGTGGTGTCTGGTTGGGATTTCCGCTGGAGTTGGCGTATTTCACAGCACGCAAAGCGTTGGTCCATTGTGCCAGCGTTGCTGAACCTCCGGCAGAGACCAGAGTCAACACCCCATTCGCGTTTGACTGCACGGCGATGTTGCCCATATCGACGCCGTTATTGGCAAAGCTCAGGATATCCTGGCCAGCAATATAGTTTGGCATCCGGATCGTCGCAGTCGTCAGCGTTGCATTGTCACTGTCGCTGACACTGATCACTGGATTGATCACTGTCGCAGGATCGGCTTCGGAATAAGAGATCGTACTGGATCCGGTAAGCACGGGTGCGTCGTTCACGCTGGTCAGGGCAATGTTCCGACTCACGATGAGACTGGTCAGGCCACCATCATCCGTAATGGAGAAACTGACCGTCCTAGTTGACGTGTTCGGGTTCTCTGACAGGTTGGTGTAGGTCACCGACCGAATCGCCGTGCGGTAGTTCGAGAATGAATCGACTCCGGTCAGGGTTAGAGTTCCTGTGGCTGCGTCCCAGACACCCGTGATTTTCGCCGTATTGGTGAAGTTCAACCGGTCCTGACCGTTCTGATAGTTTCCGGTGATCTTGATCACCGCAGATGATGCGTTATTGCTGTCCGGATCGATGGCCACAATATTTGCAGTCAATGGCGCGACGTCGTTCTCGGTATAGGCAATCGGAGCCGTTTCCAGCGAGATCAGTGACGGTGCCTCATTGACGTTCGTCAGGTTGATCGTAATGGTCGCGGTGTCCGCCAGTTTCGTGGCCTGACTGTCGACGACCATCACCTTCAGAGAGAACGACTTGATCGCTTCGTAGTTCAGTGCGGCGGGGTTCGAGACGGTGATCACCCCGGTCGTCGGATTGATCGTGAACGCGTTATTCGTATTCCCGCTGAAGATGGAGTACGTGTAAGGAGCGAGTCCATTAGATGCGGCAACAGTCGCGATCACGGTACCGACGGCGGAGTTTTCCGGAATCGTCTTCAACTGATTTGCAATCTGTGGTTCTTGCCCGTCCAGCAGCAGAATGTTGACCGTGGCTGTGGAGGATCGAGCAGGAGCTCCGTTATCCGTGACCTGAATCGTCAAGGCAAACGTCGGGTTTGAGGAGTAGTCGATCAGTCCTGGATCAACAACCCTGATCGCTCCCGTCGCCGGATCGATCGCGAAGGCCCCCGAATCATTCCCGCCGATGATCGCGAAGGTCAGGGTCTGGGCTGGTGAATCCTGGTCCGTTGCTTGAACCGTCCCTACGACCGTTCCCGGCAACGAGTGCTCCTTGAGGTTAAAGGACTGCGTACCGATGATCGGAGCATCGTTGATGTCCGCCAATGCAATGGTGATTGTCGCTGCCATGGACGTGGACGGGATACCCGTATCGGTCACTGTGGCGACAATTGTGAAGGTCGGTGTCGACTCAAAGTTCAGAGCAGCCGAGTTGGCCACAATGATGCGTCCCTGAGGATCAATTGAGAACGCCCCCCCTGTGTTGCCCCCATTAATGACGAACGACTGTCCCTGGATCGGCGCATTCGCGTTGTCGGGATCCGACGTCACGATCTGGCCCACAATGGTCCCGTTCGGCGTATTCTCGTTGACTGTGATTGGCCCCTGATCGAGCATCACGATCTGCTCGTTCAAGTTGCTCAGCAGAATGGTAATCGTCCCCGTCGCAAACAGGGCCGGTGAACCGTTGTCGGTCGCCCGCACGGTCAGGTTAAATACCGGATTCTTTTCAAAGTCGATTGCAGAGGGGTTGGCGACAGTGATTCGGCCGACGGAATCGATCGCGAACGCGCCGTCCTTATTTCCCGCCATGATCTGGAAACTGGTGATCGTGTTTCCGAGTTCACCTACGGAGGCAATGACTTGTCCCACAAGGTCACCGGCAGGGCGATTTTCCGCAATCGAGAACGTCGCGTCCTGGACCGCCGGTGTCGTCTCATTCACGTTCTGCAGATTAATCAGGACCGAGTTATTTGCTGACGTTCCCTGATCCCCACGGTCCACCACTTTAATCGTCAGTGCAAACGTCGACTGATTTTCAAAATTCAACGCAATGTTGTTGGGCAGCCCCGTCGTATTATTAACAGAAATTACCCCGGTGGCAGGATCAATGGAGAAGACTCCGGCGTACTCGACTCCATTCACCTTAACCACGTTACCGCTGATGATGCTGTAAACGAGGTTGGCATTCCCATTCGGCTGCTGGGTATCAGGATCGTTGGCAAGAACGCTACCGACGATTGTCCCATTAACCGTATTCTCAGGAATATTAAACGATTGATTGTTCGGAATGGTCGTGACTTCATTCACGTCATTCACGGTAATCCGCAGGGTTGCCACGGTCGAAAGCGGTGCAACGTTGTCAACGGCGCCGATCTGGACTGCGTGCAGATTACGATCAGTGACTTTGATCTGCAGATCGTAGGCGTTCAGCGTCTCGTAGTTAACGAGAGGGTTGGCAACGGTGATCTCACCCGTATCAGGATCAATGGCGAAGGTGTTATTGGGATTGCCCCCTACGATTTCAAAACTGTGACGCTGCTGTGGCTCCAGTGGATCCAGTCCGGGACGCGCGATTCGCGTGAAGGTCCCTTGCGGAATGACAAAATTGTCGGTTCCGGAGATGAGTTGGAAGAATCCAACGCTCAGCCCAACTGTGCTGTTTTCATTGACGGCCAGCGTCTTTGTCGAATTGGCGACGTTAGGAGGAACTTCTCCCACATCGCGAAGCCGGATATAGACGTGGCTATCGCTGGTAAAGTTGCCGCCATTCGCGGTGAGGTTACCCCCTTGATAGGTCTGGGAGGAAAGACCCCGGATGTCCGTTGCGCGTACCTGCAGATCGAAGACAACGTCAGGGAAGCCGAGAAGCCCCCCTTGACCCAGGTTTCCCTGACCCAGATTTGCAACGCGGCGCGCTTCGTAGTCGAGGAATGACTGATCGGTGACGCGAATTCTGCCCGTGAACGGATCAATGGCAAAAGCCGGTGTATCCGCGTTGAATCCTGGAACCGTACCGACCAGGACATACGTCAATGTCGCCTGTTGAACCGGGTTGGAATCAATGTCTTGATCGATGGCCGTGACCGTCCCGACGACGGTGCCATTAAAGCTGTTTTCCCTGACTTCGAAAACGTTCACGATTCCATCGGGGATCGTCGGAGTTGGAGTCGATGCGTTATCGTAGGGGTACTGCGGAATGACCGGCCGATCATTCACGTTCCACAGATTGATCGTGATCGTGTTGCTGCCGGTCGCGCCGCTGTTGTCCGTCGCGGTGACCGTTAACGCGTACGAGTTCTGGGCTTCGTAGTTAAGATCAGCAGGATCATTGACCACGATGGTGTCGACGCCGTTGACGACGTCAATTCGGAACGCGGGAATCCCATTCCCGTTGTAATCGACATTCCCTGCGGTGATTTCCATGTTGCCGGGAGTGTAGTCGTCGGGGGCTGCATCAGGGTCTGTCACTGAAATGGAGACAACTTCGGTCCCAGCGCCGAAAGTAGCAGCATAAGGAAAGACTTGCGGCGTCTCGTTGATGTAAACCGTGACCGCAGCCACAACCGGATCGGTCAACATCCGACGCTGTTCCAGATGTTCTACGACTGTGGGTGTTGTCGACTGAATCCTATTCGACCTTCGGCGTCGGGTATGACCTGAAGACGCATTCAACCGGGCGAGTACCGAGTTTAACCAGGATTGCAGAATCATATGAAAACCTTCTAAGCGCAATGCGATACTGTTAGATGCGTACAGATGGCCCGCGACTTGAACCGAAGTTCGAGCTTGGTCGAAAGCGAAAGCGTTCGTGACAGAAGAAGTGAATGTTCAGTGACCTCGTTTACACGCTCGACGTACAGATGGGTTGAATGCAATTCGCAAATGTCCGCGAGACGCTGAACAGGCATCAAGGTCGGCATCCGAAAAGATTACGCAGCTTGCCAGAGCGGTTGCAAGCGCCGATTTATCTGAATTTTCCAATTGCCCGAATTTTGACAGCGTCGGTTACGCTCACTGTTCGACTGACATGTGTGCCAGCAGAGAGCGGTCGGGAACCGAGGGGTAATTAAAGGGTCTCGGTTGCGTGACCGCATCGATTTTGTCAGCCTGCTGATGAACACTTAGCGGCCCATAAAACTGAAAAGACAGACGATGCCAGCAGACCGCACCATTGACCTCATTGTGCTTGCAACTTACCTGGTGGGAGTGGTGGGGTTCGGGTGCTGGTTCGCCAGAAGAAGCGGGTCATCTGAACAATTCATGTCGGCTGGTCGCTCCATCCCCGGTTGGGCCGTCGGCATGTCGATTGTCGGCTCCTACATCAGCAGCATCAGCTTTATCGCCAACCCAGGCAAGGCATACCAGGGGAACTGGAATGCATTCGTCCTCGCAGTGACAATGCCTCTTGCCGCATGGATCTCAGTCAAATACTTCGTCCCGTTCTACCGGCGAAGCGGCCAGTTGTCGGCCTACGAACATTTCGAAGCACGATTCGGCCCGTGGGCACGAACATACGGTGTCGTTTGTTTCCTGCTGACTCAGTTCGCGCGGCTGGGAATGATCCTCTACCTGCTGGCACTGGCACTGGCGCCACTGATCGGGCTGGAAGTATCGACGATCATTATCATCAGCGGCATCGCAATCACCATTTACCCGTTGTTCGGTGGCACAGAAGGGGTCATCTGGACCGGCGTCGTTCAGTCATGCGTGCTGGTCGCCGGAGTCGCCCTATGCGGACTGGCTGTCGTCATGCAAATCAGCGGAGGACTGCCTGAACTGTTCCAAGTCGCGGTGGCCAATCATAAGTTCAGCCTGGGAGACATGGACCTGGGAGTGACCCAGTCCACATTCTGGGTGATGGTGCTATTCGGACTCGTCACACACTTACAGAACTTCGGCATTGATCAGGGTTACATCCAGCGGTATGCGACAGCGAAATCCGATGAAGACGCAGCACGGAGCGTCTGGATGGGGGGCCTTTGCTTTATTCCCCTCAGCGCGGCATTCTTCTTTATCGGGACGGCACTCTTCGTACTTTACCAGCAACGCCCATCCGACTTGCCGCCGAACATCAAGCCCGACGCTGTCTTCCCGCACTTCATCGGCTCGCAACTCCCCCCCGGCGTGATGGGGCTCGTCCTGGCGGCAATCTTCTCAGCCGCAATGGACTCGAATCTGAACTGCTGTGCGACGCTGTATCTCTGCGATATTCACCGTCGCTACATTCACCCGGATGCTGGCGAGAAAGAGTCGATGCGCGTTCTCCATTATTCAACGCTGATTATGGGAATGCTCAGCATCTGCGCAGCCCTGGCCATGGTCGGACGCCAGCGGAACGCGCTGGACGTCTGGTGGAAACTATCGGGAATATTCAGCGGCGGACTACTGGGCCTCTTCCTGCTCGGGTTGCTCTCACGACGAGCGAACTCGCGTCATGCTGCGATCGCCGTAACAGCAGGAGTCATCGTCATCGTCTGGATGACGGTAACCCCCATGGCCAGCGGCTATCTCAGCTCACAGGGATTAGGCTGGTTTGTCAGCCCTTTCAACGACAACCTGATCATTGTCGTGGGAGCACTAACGATTTTGCTGATTGGACTGACTGCAAGCCGGCTGGCCGAACGGCAAACTCGTGAAGTTCGGATCGATCCACTTCCAGAAAGTGTCATTGACCAGGAACTCTCCACGTGAACCTGCTCCTCTGTCGATAAAATGAACTTTGCAAAGTCAGCGTTAAGCTTCTGCCTCGTCCCGTCCACAGACTTGAGTTCCGTTCATTTTGGAGTCGCTCGTAATGCCTTCCGTTCCTTCCACTCCTGCTTTCCCGAAACCAATTCGCGGCATCGTGCCTCCCGTAGTGACTCCGCTCATTGGACGCGACGATCTGGATCACGCTGGACTGGAACGTCTGCTCAACCATCAAATCGACGCCGGGGTCGCGGGGTTATTCATCCTGGGCACGACAGGCGAAGGTCCCAGTCTTTCGTACCGGCTCCGCTATGAACTGGTCGAACGCACATGCGAAATTGTCGCCGGGCGTGTGCCGGTGCTCGTCGGAATCACCGACACATCTCTCGTCGAAGCCCTTGAACTGGCGACGTATTCTCATGGCGTCGGCGCCGCTGCGGTTGTCGCGGCACCACCTTACTATTTTTCAGTCGAGCAATCGCACGTCAGCCGCTTTATCTCGGAACTGGCCGACGATTCTCCGCTTCCACTGTTCGTCTACAACATGCCTTCCTGCGTGAAGCTGTCCCTGACGTTCGAGACCGTCCGACAACTGGCCGACCACAAGAACATTTGTGGTGTGAAGGACAGCTCAGGCGACATCGAGGCCTTCCGCAAACTGCTGGAACTGCGGTCCGTCCGCCCCGACTGGACATTCCTGATGGGCCCTGAACACCTGACCGCCGAATCCGTCCTTATGGGGGGAGATGGAGGGGTCAATGGGGGTGCCAATCTGTATCCAAGATTGTTCGTCGAACTCTTCCAGGCGGCAGACGGAAAAAACCACGCGGAAATCAATCGCCTGCAAAAGCTGGTCATGGAACTGGGAAACCTTTACGGCATCGCTGGCGAAGGCCCATCCGGATATCTGTCGGGCCTGAAGTGCGCCCTGTCAGTCGCGGGAATCTGTTCCGAGCAACTTGCTCCCCCATTCAGCACTGTCACCGCATCAGATCGGTCAAAAATTTCTGACTTACTGGCGTCGGTCGGCCCACAGCTCCCTGTTCAGCACGCAGCCGCCCGCGTGGCCAACTGACATTCGTCACATCAGTGCCGTAGCCCCCCAGCCCTCAACGGATCCATCAGGGTACCGCGAGAGATCATGCGTCAGCGACTGATCTCTCGCGAAGGACCAGTCGCATCGGATATGGCGGTGAAAGGGGGCTTTCGGCACGCGGGAGAGTGGTCAGGCTGGGGGAAGATCACTAGGATTCGCTAGTGAGCAAACGCGGAGACTGCTCTGCGAATTTCTGACCTTCAGCCAAAAGTTTTCCGATGTCCGAAAAGACCCTCATTCGTGTTGGACACAGTCCTGACCCTGACGACGCGTTCATGTTTTATGCGCTCGCCAATGACAAGATCGACACAGGCAACTACAGGTTCACTCACGAGCTTCAGGATATCCAGACGCTGAATGAGCGAGCTCTTCGAGGTGAGCTGGAGCTGACTGCCGTCAGTCTGCATGGCTACGCCTACATGACCCAGACCTACGCACTTTGTGCGTGTGGCTGCAGCATGGGTGACAACTACGGCCCCATGATCGTCGCGAAGCAGCCAGGAAGCCTGAACGACTTCCGTGGCAAAACCATCGCGATCCCCGGCAAGCTGACGACTGCCTATCTGGCACTTCGCCTCGCTCTGGGAGACGACTTCAAGGCGGTCGTTTACCCCTTCGACGAGATTCTCAAAGTAACCAGCGAAGGCAAGGTTGACGCCGGACTGATCATTCACGAAGGCCAGCTGACGTACCAGAACGATGGCCTGCACCTGATCGTTGACCTCGGCAAGTGGTGGATGAACGAAACACAGCTTCCTCTGCCCCTGGGTGGCAACGCCATCCGACGTGACCTTGGTCCGAAGGCGATGGTTGAAGTAACTGCGCTGCTGAAGCAAAGCATCCAGTATGCCCTCGACCACCGTGCAGACGCGCTGGCATACGCACTTCAATTCGGTCGCGACCTGGATCGAAGTCAGGCCGACAAATTTGTCGGGATGTACGTCAATGACTGGACGATCGACTTCGGCGAGCGAGGTCGCAAAGCTGTTTCGCTTCTGCTTGAACGAGCGTATCAGGCGAAGATCGTTCCCGAACCCGTTCAGCTTGAGTTCATCGGCTGACACACACGAACAGGCAAGGTGAGGCTCGATGGAAACCCCGGCCTCACCTTGCTGCAAAGGCGACCATCACCGCGAATACGCCCCTCGCAGGAGTGCTGGCACGCAGGCCGTATGTGGAAGCATTCACGCCAAAGTTCTCGTAGCGTTACGCAAGGCCATCGCCCGCTGATACCAGAGCGGACGACTTGTCAGACTGATCAGGCCCCATGAGTTGAAGCAAAGGATGATCAATGCCTGACTTCACCGATGAGGAACTGCTTGCCTACGCTGACGAACGCCTCTCCTCCGAGCGATCTGCCGAGATCGAACGCGCCTTGCGCAATGAGCGACTGATTCAGGACCGATTCGTCACGCTCCTTTCCGAGCGAGACCAAGGGCAGACCAGCGTCGGGGAAATCTGGCGACACGGGAGTTTAAGTTGCCCCTCGAGATCGGTTTGGGGAGCGTTTGTCACGGGAAGACTTGGGGACGGACTTACCCAATACCTCAAGTTCCATGTTGAAGTCATCGGCTGCCGCTCGTGTGCCGCCAATCTGGCTGACCTGAGTCATCACGCCCACTCCCCTGAAAGCGAACGCCGCACGCGCAAGATCTTTCAGTCTTCCGCCGAGCACCTTCCGCAGTAGAAGACTGCGGAGACACAACTGCTGCCCCCTCGAGAACGTCACTGGAGTCGCCGGGGACAGTCGGAGCCATTCAACCTCGCGCGGCTTTCATTGGTTGACCTACGCGCCGGCCCCCGCCCAGCACAGACTTGATCGAAGGTGCCTGCGAGCCGAATCCGCGTCACCATAAAGCAGAAAGGTGCTTGCGAAAGTTCGCAAGCACCTTTCTGAATTCAGCGTGCCGGTCACTGGCACATTCTCATGTGATCCGCCTGCAATCGCTGCGCAGCCTGTACGCGGCAGCAACCATGCAGACCTGCATCTGCGAGAATTAGCGAGACATGAAAGCGATCACGCGACCGATTTCAATCGGAGGTACAGTCGCATCGCCGGCGGTAGGCAGAGCCTGAACGCGGGCTTCCAAGTCCTTGGAATCGAACGAGACCCAGTCAACTGACTGACGAGAGGAGTTGTCGACGATTTCGCGGTACAACTTCTTAACGTTTGGTCGGTTGCGGAGAGTGATCACATCGCCTGGGGAAACGAAGATCGAGGGCTTGTCGATCGTCTTTCCGTTGAGCTGGAAGTGTCGGTGAACGATCCCCTGACGTGCCTGCAGACGAGTGGTCGTAAAACCAGCCCGGCGGACAACGTTATCGAGACGGCGTTCGCACATCACCAGCAGAATATCGCCGGTGTTACCCTTCTGGGCACGTGCCTTGGCGAAATAGCGACGCAGCTGAGCTTCGCGCATCCCGTAGTGGTACTTGATCTTCTGCTTATCAGCGAGAGCCAGACCGTAGGTGGACAATTTACGGCGACGCTCGGCCATCCCAGGAGGATTCGGACGCTTTTCCAAAGCCTTTGCAGCTCCGGCGTTCTCAAACACCATCGCCCCCAACCGGCGATTAACTCGTCCCTTGGGACCCGAATACCGACCCATGCAAATCACTCCCGTGCAGTCGACCTGCGTCTACCCATAATTACTGAAACCTAAATCGAAGAGAGGAATAATGGCAAGTCCTCACACTTCCGTCAACAGTGCCGAAATGATTGATTACTTCGGCGTCTGTCTCGTCGAGACAGAATCGGAAAGCGGAGGTCTCTCTTCGGACGACGCATCGGACTGACCCGACTGCAATAGCGTGACTCCGCGGTGGATCTCGCTACTGCGTTACCGGTTTAGGTCCAATGGCCCGCGTTCCCTTGCCGTGGCGGGCCTTCAGATCGAAGAGTCCGAAGATCTCGGATGCATTCATGCTCAGCGAGACGTTCGTATCATCCCCCTCACCGAGAATCGCAGCGAACAGCTCACGTTTCTCGGTCAGGACTTTGTCAATTCTCTCTTCGATCGTGTCCTTCGAGATGAATCGTGTCACGATCACCTGGCTTTTGCAACCGATCCGGTGAGCTCGATTAATCGCCTGGTCTTCAATTGCCGGGTTCCACCACCGGTCAAACAGGAAGACATACCCGGCAAACTGCAGATTCAGTCCCACAGCCCCCGTCCCGTAACTCATCATCAACAGATGGGCATCCGGATCCTCTTTGAACCTGGCCAGAATCGGTTCCCGCTGTTTGTGGGGAATTCCGCCGTGATAGACGAGTGCACCATACTTTTCCATCGGCTTGGCGAGCCAATCGATCACCTTCGTCCACTGACTGAAGAGAATCGCCTTGCCACCACTGGCAGCGATTTCTTCCATATCCGCTTCAAGCCGCTCCAGCTTTGAGCTCTCGCCAGTCAGCGGGTCAAAGTTCGTAATCTGCTTCAGCCGCAGCACCAGTTCAAAGACGTGTTGTACCGTGATCGAATCACCCAGTTCATTCAGGTGAATGACTCCCTCTTTTTCTGCCATTTCATACGCATGTTTCTGGGCAGGAAGGAGTTCGAGGTAGGCATCGCGGTCCAACCGCGGCGGCATATCCTTCATCACCAGATTCTTGGTTCGGCGCAAGATGAACTGCTTCGCCAGAGACTGAAGCTGCCGCAGGTCAGGCGTCGCATTGGGAGGAACCACCTCGAGAAACTCGTAGAGTGCTCCCAACTCTTCCGGTCGATTTTCAATCGGCGTTCCGGTCAATGCCCAGCTTCGGCGGCGGGGAAGTGCCCGCGCAGTCACTGCGGTACGCGAAGTTCGGTTCTTGATTCGCTGAGCTTCGTCCAGCACGATCAAATCAAACTTGGGAAATTCACCTTCGCCAAATGCCGCGAAGTCGCGAACCAGTGACTCGTAATTCGCAATCAACACCGGGACGCCAGGCATCGTCCAGGTCAATTTGCGCCGCTCACTGTCCCCTTCGACCACGACAAACGGCAGTTCTTCGGCCCAGGTCTGGAACTCTCGCTGCCAGTTCGGGAGCAGAGGTTTGGGGCAAACAAGCAGCACCCGTCGGGCCTGTCCACTGCGGACCAGCAACCGGATTGCCGTGATGGTCTGCATGGTCTTGCCGAGTCCCATTTCATCCGCCAGCAGTGCAGATGAATGAGAAAAGAGCCAGCCAATTCCCTCATACTGATAGGGGAATGGCTCGAACGGCATAATCAGTTCCTGACCGGCCAGCCACGTCTGCAGAGGAGGTTGCAGCAGATAGAAGAGTCGGTCTTCTACCGACAATGCATCGTCAGGTGGCTTGATCCGCGTGACGGCTTTTTTCTCGGGAACCTCGTTCAAACCATCGACGAGTGACGCAAGGGTCGGCGGTTCGTAGTCGGGCATGATCTCGATGGGGGGCGGCCCCAACGGTTCCTCGGGATTCTTACCCTTATTCTGCGCCGCAGCGTCGGCCTTCTGCTTTTCCAGCAGTGAGGCCCCTTCAGGGAACTGAATTCCAAAGGTTGCGACACGTTGCCGCGTGGGCTTCCAGGCCGGCATCAGCGCGGGAGGTTTCGGCATCCCCTGCGGCTCAACCTCGACCGAAGCCCAGCGTCGCATTGCGACATTCTGGCCCGAAGAATGAATATCCGCGCGCAATTTGAGTGGCACGGATTCCACTGCAACATCGCTGAGAAGTTCGTCCAGCGAATCCTGCGAGGCATCCCCCAGTTCCTGCGCGTCAATGGCCTTGAGCGGCGTCCAGTGGGGCCCCTGAAGTGACCCCGATTTTGCTCGCCGTACTTTTGACGCCAGCTCGCTGTCGGCTTTGAGATCGTCCCTGATCAATGCGTCCTCCGATGCGATCTGATTGTCCATCACCTGCGTGAATCAGGCTCTCGTCTTTTCCGAGAATACCGTCCATCTCAGCAGCTTAGGCAATCCCCGCTGCTTCTCATATCCCGATCAGTCGGACCATCCCCTCTTCAGAACAACCATCCCGTCAGGCGGGTCGTGCGAGACTGAGTCGAAGGGTTTCGACCAAGGCTTCACGGACACGCTCGAAGGGTTCACGAAGATCTGCATCACCGGGAACCAGCTTCGAATAGTTCTCGACCTCGGTCCTGTCCTCGGGATGGGATGCATGAAATGCGATCAATTCTTTGCCTAGCCGCAAGGACCCGGAGGCATCTCCACCATCCTCACCATTCCCCCTGTTCTTTGCTATTTCACTGGACTTTGAGTCCGGAGAAGTCGTCGGCAGGCTGGCGACAGGAAGTGATGTAACACTTCTCAGATCGAGCAGATCGGAAGTCTCAACCATGATCAAATGCGGTTTAACCCCGACCTTTTCCAGTAGGGTGCGCCCAATCAGCTCTCCCAAAACGTAAGGTCTCAGGGTGGGGCCATAAAGAATCTGCTGGGTCCGATTTGGTTTCACGGGCGAGGTGCATTGGAATTCCAGAGGACGACCAAACCGATTCGTGATCAGCAGTCCGCCGACGTATCCTCGTTCCTCGTCCTCAACCGCTGTCAGGAAGCCCAACCGAAACTGGTCGTGATTCCCGTTCGACATGCATATTTCCTTAACGTTTTTCAGAGTTTTGCCCGGCAGTCCCCCGCAAGGGTGATTGCCACATCTCGGGTGACTTTCCATTGATCGTCGGTTCGTCGGTGCGACTTGAATGTCAGAATTCCCACGTCCGAGCATCAACGATCGGGGCTGCGCGCTCTGGTGAAAATGCGTAAAGACGGGAACCTTTCCAAGTTTTATTGGCTGCGACTCAGTCGCTTGGAACGGTTTTGCCAGTCAGAGACATCATCGTCGTTCCACTCCTCGCGGCGCGGGGCTGCCAGAACTTGAGCCACCGAGGTGCACGCTCACTCAACAGAGCAACAATCAACCACCAGGATCCGGCAACCAGTCCCAGCACCACCAACACGCCGCCGATGGCCGAATTCAACATGCGGGCCTTCAATTCCTCCACGGGACGCAGAGCCACGTCCTTGCGTTCCTGTACGACCGCGGCCCATTTTGTGTTTCCCACCGGGCTGAACGCGGCCAGCCATTCCCCTCCATAGGTATCCGGGTCAAACTGATGAACAGGATCGATATAGTGTCGCGTCCGGTCATATTCTCCTTTTGCGACGCTGGGATCCCCCTTCTTGTTCTGTCGAATCAGTTCCTCCAGATTCTCCAGAACTTCATCATCGACGATTCCCTTCAATCGGAGCTTCCGGAAATCGGCTTCGCTGATCTGCCCCAGTTGCGAGTCATCCATCCAGCTATGGGCAAGTAACTGCCAATGACGCTCGCCGTCCAGATCCCCCCCATCGACGATGGCCAGTTTGCGATTCACCCCGTCCGAAATCTGGGTCTGCCAGTTCCGCTGATAGTCCTTAATCAGACTCCCCAGTGTCAGGGTACGACAGAGCACCCCGATCACGTCTTCCGACTTTTGAGGATCGAACACGGGCACCGATAGCGCGACGACATAGAGTTCGTTCGACGCAGATTTGAACGGAATGGAGATCCGACACGTCCGGATCGCGTGGATATCCACGGGAACTTCGTTGCGCGGCCAGTCATTGCCACTGCCGTGAAAGAAATCGCGCCAAGCCATGTTTTCATCCTGCATCTGACTGGCGGGCGATCTCCAGCGCTGGATCCCGCTCGCGTCCAGCAGGAACCAGCTTGAGTCCTGGACGCGGCTTAACTCTTTCGACCGCTCATCGTTTTCCCGCTTCAGTCGATCGAGGTGGTCAATCAGTGGTTTCCGCTGCGCGATGGGAAGCACGGCGAGGCTGGCAATCTCCTCCCGCAATCGCGTGTCGGCGGCCAGAGTCTCGAGCTCATGCCGCCGGTCTTCCAGTTCACGATTGATGCTGTCAGCCAGCAGATTTGCCGATAGAACATCACTTTCAAGCGCCCGGCGGATCAGATTGTCCTGAGTTGTCCGCACGGCATCATTCATCGTGTCCATTGCCAGTGGAGCGATACTCAACAGCAGCAGCAATGGCAGGATCAGCCCCAACAGAATCAATGGTCGCCGGGCACGGAATCGCTCACGGCTGACCAGTTTATCCAGCACCGCCTGAGCATTCGGGAAACGCTTTGCAGGATCGGCAGCGAGGCAGCGATCTACAATCTCACACAACTGCTGGTCGATGCCGAAAACGCTGCGGTGACTGGTCGGTCTGGCATCGGAACGAACGATTTGCCGGTAAATAGAGAGTCGTTCTTCGAGTGTCCCTGCGGAACTCAATCGTCGCTCGGTCTCTTCTGTCCGATGGGGCGGGGTGCCGGTGAGCATGTTAAAAATGAGTGCCCCCAGCGCGTAAACGTCCCAGCGAGCGTCCGGAACGGCCTTCAGATCCGCCTGCTCCGGAGCCATGTAGAAGAGCGTTCCCAAGGAATGGCTATGTTCGTCCGCCAGACGCGATTGGCCGAAGTCACACAGGCGAGGTTCGAAGTCCTGGTCCAGCAGGATATTCGCCGGCTTGAGGTCACAATGCAGAATCCCGCTTCCATGAGCGTGCACCAGCGCCTGGCAGACGCGTGTGGCTATTCGGACAGCGTCCGCAACAGCGAGAGGGCCGACAGCCAGTCGAGCAGCCAGCGAACCGTTTTCGAGGTACTCCATCACATAATACGGGGGATCATGATCCCATCCGACAGCCAGCAAACCGACGATATTTCGCGAAGTGTACAGCACCGCCAGCTTTTCGACTTCACGTCCCAGCAGCGACCAGTCGACACCACGGCGGTGGGTGTAAAACTTGATCGCCACGTGCTTTCCCGTATTCTGTTCGCGGGCCAGCCAGACGGAGCCATACTTTCCTTCGCCGATCGGCTTGAGAATCCGGTAACCAGGCACGACGGAGGGGGCCTCCCCCGCCAATCCGCTCAGATCAAGAGATTTCTGGATCGACTCGGCGTCTTGATTCAGCGTATCGCTCAACACTTCGTGCGAAGCGATCTCTGTCGTCAATTGAGACCTGACCTGATCCACCACGCTCCAAAACCCTCTGGCAGTATTCGATTCGAACCCCGGAAGGATCAGCCTCCATCCGGAATAACGATACACCACATGGTGCTCCCACGTCGAGATCCCCGATGTCACGTTGTTCGTCCCTGAGGGTCACCCGGACGTCATGCCGGGAAAGTTCGCTCAATTCCACTTTCCAGATCGGGACATGTTTCGAGGAACGTTGGAAGCTCCCTGGGTCACGCGGTCCGCATCAGCAGGACTTCTTTCAACGATTGCGCTCACGACACACACAGTTCAATCGACCTTGCCTCACTGGAATGCTGACTCGATTTATTCTCCTCTCCTTTCTCAGATTTGCCTAGCCTACAGCGCATCTGAAAACATAATGGTCTTTTAAAAGGTGGTCCGGAGCCAGGTAATTCCAACAATTCTTTGCACCAGATTGAACAGCAATCGTACAGTCCCAGAACTTGGCAACTGAGACGCAAGAAAGCACATGGAGTAACGCCACTTGAATCTTAGTTTAAATATTCATTCCTGAATTTCGCGCCGTCCAATAATCCCCCTTTACATCGTGCTATCACGAAGCCAGGAAAAATAATTCTCTAAATACCAGTTGCGAGAAACCCCTCGACGCAAGTACTATGAAGCCGCCCATCTCTGGAGTCATCTTTGCACGCAATTGTTACGAGTCGCGAATTCTTCAAAGGTTGTCGTGAACGACAGCTCCGGCTCGCTTTGTTGATCGTGGCAGGACTCTGCTCTGCAGTTCTGCTTGCTCCTGGTCAAGCAGAAGCAACTTGCGGTGACTATCTCCGTCACCATGCCGAATTTGATGGGGCTGAGTTTCAAAGCCAACTCGCGAAATGGCATTCGTCTTCAACGAACCTGCCCGCATCTCCATTGAAGAGAAAACCTTGTAATGGCCCCTCGTGCCAACAAGGGCCTCAAGAGGCTCCGCTGCACTCTCCTGTTGCAGTCCCTGAGCTTCAAGAACGCTGGATCTGGATGTTTCAGACCATTCTTCCCACGCCTGCACTGCTGAAGCATCGCGCCCCGGCGTCAGAGTCCGTCCACGCGTTGGAATTCGTTTCCCGCTTGGATCGCCCGCCCAAATTCTCAACATGGCGGTAGAAAACGAGCGTTAGACTCGCAACAAGTGCACATTCGATCTCCTTCTTCTTTCAGGAGGAAGGACCAGCACTTGTGCTCAACTCATCGGCCCCATTGGTACTAATGGTTCCAGTTTGCTTGTACCCCCAATTCCGCGACTCCATTGCGGAACAGGGTAAGGCAAGCGACTTCTCTCCACCAAATTCGATGCCGTTTTACGAACCAGTACGCGCACGCGGGCGCCTCTGGCGTTCCGAATGGAATTCCATCAGCGAATTCTCATTAACACGGATTTGAAAACGGCTTGGGGGCAGATCGAGTAAGCGGACAGCGAGTCAAGCGCAGCCGATGCGGACGTCACTGCGATGACGACAGACGACTTGCGCCTTCATCATAGGTAATTCTTCGACTGCGGGATCTGCTCATTGCAGACAAGCCGCTGCGGGGACTTGTTAATGCCTGCGTCTTACATATAGCGTCGTTGTTCTACAGCTGATTCGTTTATCTACTTCATCCTACATAATCCAGCAGGCATGCCATGACAGTTATGGCATGTTCTGGAGACTCACGGCTATATCCTGACGACCTGAGCTTAGTTCTTAAGTGTCACATTCTTGCAGGTCATCAATCAGCATAGCGATACGGTCATCTGATCTCGAATTCAATGATCTGGTCTACTGGCATCGACCAGTCGCATTTCCTTCCCATCATCTTTGGAGACTTGGCCATGAAGAATGATCGTCGAAAAGCATTCACCCTGATTGAGCTGCTGGTGGTCATCGCCATCATCGCAGTCTTGATTGCACTGTTACTACCGGCAGTCCAACAAGCTCGCGAAGCAGCACGTCGAACACAGTGCCGTAACAATCTCAAACAGCTCGGACTCGCGTTTCACAATTATCATGACACCTACAACAAGTTTCCCGCCGACGGGATCTGGACTCTGAACGGTGACCAGTCTAACCGGCAGCCCAGAAATTACAGTTGGGTTTGCGCGGTCCTGCCGTACGTCGATCAGGCTCCGCTTTACAACATGATCAACTTCAGTCTGCCCGCACTGGGGCAGAATCTGGGTGGCAAGCCTCTCGAGACGATTCAGTTACAGGCACTGCTGTGCCCATCCGATATCGGATATTTGCCGAGTCCACCCCACAATGGCTTGTCGTACGGCTCATATGCCGTTTCTCAAGGGTGGGACTGGTGGTCGAGAAACGAAGATACCCGCCTTGCGGGCGTTTTCATGCACAAGACGCACTTCTCGATCCGTGACATCGTTGACGGAACATCGAACACGATTGCGGCAGCAGAAACCGATTCGAGCAGCAACACAGGCTCGCAATTCGGTGGCCAGGGCCGAAAGCGAGTCGCTGGCGAGCGTGTATTCCGTACCCAACTGCTGGCGACACAAACCAACTGCGACAGTATGTCAGTCGGCGGGATCAGTCCTGGAATTCCGAATAACACCACCCTCTTTCCAGACGGTACTACCGCTGCCTGCGGTTCCAGAGACTGGTGGAAAGCAGGTCCCTACGCATTTTCGCCGACCTACATTGCTGCTTATGCAGCCAACTCGGAATGGCCTGGGCCCAGCAGTTTCCATGTCAGCGGAATCCACGTTCTGATGGCAGACGGTTCGGTCCGGTTTACTTCCAACAGTCTGATGCACGATGGGAACTGGACGTTGTCGCTCTGGCAAGCCTTGCATTCGATCGCCGGGGCCAACGCTCAAGTTAGCATCGGCGAGTTCTAAAGGCTGATCACGGTCGATTCTGTCATTTTCACTCTCACCACGATGGACGCCAGAAGGCTCGATTTCATTCTGAGCGTCCATCGGGGTGCTGGCGATGAATAAATCCATCGCTTTGCGGCAGGACATTGCTCCTGCCATCGGCACTCTGGTGCTGTTAAGTCAATAAACTCGCCTGGAGCATTTCCAGGCACTGTATGACGGGAGAGATTCAGTTCATGGTGAAAAATTGGAAATACGCTGGATTGGCGGTCCTGTGTTTTAGCCTTTCCGGCTGCGGCGGCGGACCAGCTCAATTGCCAGTTGTGACGGTCCCTGCCAAGTTGGTGCTTGATGATAAGCCCTATGGTCCTGCAACGCTGAGTCTGTCAGCAGCCAGCCCGGATTCAAAAATTCCCCCTGCAACCGGAACCGTCGCTTCCGATGGAAGCGTCGATCTGAAGAGCTATCCGAACAAACCGGGAATTGTCCCCGGCGAATACGTCGTCCTGCTGCTACCCGACCCCATGAAGATCGGGACCAGTCCGACGGCGGACAGTGTGAAAGTCACGGTCAGCAAATCGGCCGATCCTGTGGAAATCAAAATGACTTCGAAGAAAGTTCGCACGGGAGCACCTCTGGGAGGAGGGAAATAGTTCCAATCGATCGGCAATAGAATACGGAGTTTTGTCGACGGGACAGATTTTCTGAATCTGCTCGGGCAAGGCGATCGACGATCGTCAGCGCTCAATCTATGGAGAGCCTCTCAGCAACCAACTGAGAGGCTCTCCTGCTTTCTATTCATGTCTCATTGCCGCAAAGCTTATTCGCCTCCGCAACCGGATAGCGGTCTCGAGCCCTTCAAGCTGTACTCAGTCGAAAACCGCGCTGACACTAGTCCCCGTCACGTCATGCCCGTCTGCTTGAAATGATCGCTCGCCTGTGAGCTCGGCGATCCGATCGGAACTCTTCACGGAACGTAAGGAAGGGCGGCACGTCGTTTGCAAAATTGAGTGGGTAGACGTTCGCGGTTTGCAGCCGTGACAACCTACCATTCGATGACCAAATTCAAGGAGAAAGCAAAATGGCTAACTCACTCAAGGAAAAAGCGGTTGAAGCGGGACAGGCTGTGGCAGACGTGGCCAAACGCGCCGGTGAGCAGATCGCTCAAGGGGCCGAGAACGCCGTGGGTTATGTGAAATCGGCGACGGGGATGGGCCAATCCCAGTGTTGCGAGAGCTATTCCCAGATCAAAGACCACATGTCCGTCGTCGCCTCGTGCGGCAAGAAGGTGGGGGTCGTCGATCACGTTGAGGGAAACGGGATCAAACTGACCAGAAACCACAGCTCCGATGGGCAGCATCACTACATCCCCGCTTCGTGGGTCGATCACGTCGACAGCGAAGTCCATCTGAATAAGAACTCGATGGAAACAGAGAGTTCCTGGAAGTCAGACGCGGCCAGCTGCGGTTGCAGTCACTGAACAATTTCCTGACAGAACTCACAGAGCAAGGGGATCCGCACCACAAGGTCGGGTCCCCCTTGCTCTTTTTCCGGGCTACGACTGCGGCTCTTCGCCCACCACGCAACGACGGACGCTTGACTGCCGGAGGACTAACCGCGTTCCCCACTCGGATGAAGTGACAACGCTCCACGGCGATTCCGTAGACCGAACAACGCTGGACGTGTGGCAGATTGGCTTCAGACCGATCACGCTGTCATTTCTCAACACATTCCTCGCGCTCGCTGGCTCGATCTCCACAGAACATTCATCCAAGCCCCACAGACCTATCGTCTCCGCAGACTTTAAACCTCCTTCAGCTCAGCAGTTGCCGGAGAGTCGGATCTCGACGCCTTGCGACGTCGCCGTTTCTGTTATGATGCACGATTCCAGGAATTGGCCGACGGGTCGCGGACACGAGAGGGGTCCCGCCATCGGCAGCGCATTGAACGGAGTGATTGTGACAAGGACGACCGACGAGTCTGACGGATTCCTCGATTCACTGCTTTCCAAGCTCAACCCACAGCAACGGGCAGCGGCCACGCATGGGCAAAGCCCCCTGTTGATCATCGCCGGTGCGGGGACGGGCAAAACTACGACTCTGGCTCACCGGGTTGCGTGTCTGATTGCCCGGGGAATTGACCCAGGTCGAATCCTGTTGCTGACGTTCACGCGTCGCGCCGCAGCCGAGATGCTGAGGCGCGTTGATTCGCTGCTGCTGCAACAGCAAAAACCTGATCGAGCCCAGGGAACACCAACGAAGGCCGCTGCACGTGGGGTCTGGGGCGGAACGTTTCACGCCGTCGGGACACGACTCCTCAGGCAGCATGGCAAGCTGATAGGACTCAGCCCCGAATTCACGGTCATCGATCGAAGTGACGCCGAAGATCTACTGAACATCCTTCGTACGGAACTTGAGCTGACCAGGACGGACAAGCGGTTTCCCCTGAAGGGAACCTGCCTCGACATCTACAGCCGTGTCGTCAACACCCAGCGTCCGCTCGAACAAATCCTGAAGGAATCGTTTCCCTGGGTCACCGATCAACTTGAGGGTCTGAAAAAGCTGTTTTCTGCCTATTCCGATCGCAAGGAACAACAGCAGACACTGGACTACGATGACCTGTTGCTGTTCTGGCACAGCCTGATTGCAGAGCCCGCGTGCAGTGAGGTCATTCGCCAGAAGTTCGACTGTGTTCTTGTGGATGAGTATCAGGATACAAACACTCTTCAGGCCGAGATTGTCAGTGGGCTTTGTCCCGACGGAATTGGCCTCACCGCTGTTGGTGATGACGCTCAGTCGGTCTATGGATTTCGCGCCGCCACCGTCAGAAACATTCTCGACTTTCCCCAGCAGTTTCCCAACACGACGGTACTGCCTTTAGAACAGAACTATCGATCGACTCAACCGATTCTCGAAGCAACAAACCGGATCATCGCCCTCGCGGCAGAAGGACATCGCAAGACGCTCTGGTCGAAGCGAGTGGAAGGATGCAAACCAAACTACGTTTCCTGTCTTGATGAGGATGAGCAGTCCAACTACGTCATCGAGCAGATCCTTTCGTTGCGAGAGCAGGGGGTCGAACTGAAACAGCAGGCCGTCCTGTTTCGCGCGGCGCATCACAGCCTGGGGCTGGAACTGGAACTGGCCCGACGGAATATTCCTTTTCACAAATTCGGAGGCCTGAAGTTTGTCGAAGCGGCTCACATCAAAGATGTCCTGGCGTTTTTGAGAGTCGCCGAAAATCCTCGCGATGCTGTGTCCACACTGAGAATCCTGTTGCTGCTTCCCGGAATCGGTTCGAAGAAAGCGTCGCAACTGATTGAGCAACTGGTTGCCCAGCAGGGACGTTTTGAAGCGTGGAGCGACTTTAAGCCACCGGCGGCCACATCGACACATTGGCCACTGTTCATCGCCTTACTCAGGATCCTGTCAGGGCGGACAACAAAACCCCTGGAACTTGCTTCGCAGATTCATCACATCCGGACGTTCTACGCGCCGCTGCTGGAACAGAAGTACGACGACGCCTTCGTGCGGGCGCGGGACATTGAACAGATCGAGCAGATGGCTGCACGGTTTGAGTCCCGTTCCCAGTTTCTGAACGATCTGACGCTGGATCCTCCCAGTTCCACGCAGGATTTTGCGGTCGATCCGCTACTCGACGAAGACTACCTCACACTCAGTACCATCCATTCCGCCAAGGGGCTCGAGTGGGAATCGGTCTTCGTGCTGCATGCGGCCGATGGCAATATACCATCGGACATGGCGACAAAATCCACCGAGGAAATTGAAGAAGAACGTAGACTGTTTTATGTCGCTCTGACGCGTGCGAGGTCAAACCTCTACGTACTGCATCCGCAGCGCTACTATTTTCATTCGCACTTCAAAAGTGATCGCCATTCGTACTCACAGCGAACGCGGTTCCTGCCGGATGAAGTCATGGAATACTTCGATCGCGTCCAACTCAATACGCGCCCCCCCGCGTCAAGCGGATACGAGACGGCGACTGGGGTGACCACGGCGGATGTCCGGAAGCGAATTGGCAAGATGTGGGAATAGCCTCCATCCCCGAATGAGATCTCCTACCTCACAATACCGTTCGCCCTGTTGCGATTTCGCAGCAACGAGGACGCAGCAGTAACGGGGACGCGTCAGTTGCAGAGCGAACTCCCACCGAATCCCGAGCAAGGGGGACAGCCCCAGCATTCCCAGGGCCGACCTCACTGAAGGGGGCCGGTCCCCTTCATACCAAGGTTCCGAATCGCCCCGCACACCAGATCAAACGTTCCTGATCCGGTAAATTCCACCGCGAAGTCTCACCTTAAAAAATTCCCTCAAATTCCTGGAGCCACTGTCGAATCGGTCCGTTTCGTTCGACAAGATTCCGGAGAGCCGATCGGGTTCAAATCGACTCTCCAATAATCGTGACGGAAATGGATCTTGAGCCCGCACTTGTCGACGAGCAGACAGCCCGTGCCACGATCGAATTTCTGTCTCTGAGGTATGTCTTTCGGTGGGGCAGTCGTCCAAATCCATGGAGAAACAACGTGACAGCAGCAGCAGTGAAGAATCGGGTTTGCCTGTGGTTCAACGGTACAGCAGAAGAGGCAGCTCGCTTTTACGCAAAAACATTCCCTGAATCGACTGTCGGCAAGGTCACGCGTGCTCCGGCCGACTATCCGTCAGGAAAGGCCGGCGATGTCCTGACGGTGGAATTCACGGTTCTCGGCATTCCCTGCCTGGGTCTGAACGGTGGGCCGGGTATTTCACACTCGATGGCATTCTCATTCCAGGTAATGACCGAGGACCAGGCAGAGACGGATCGCTACTGGAATGCCATCATCAATAACGGTGGCGAAGAGAGTCAGTGTGGCTGGTGCAAGGATCAGTGGGGATTGTCCTGGCAAATTACACCGCAGATCCTGATGCAGGCGGTTACCCATCCCGATCCGGCCATCGCCCAGCGAGCGTTCAATGCAATGATGCCCATGAGGAAAATCGACGTTGCCACCATCAAGGCGGCGATCGACGGCGGAAAGTGAGTCTCGCAACCCGATCGGCCGTCGCACTTCATCTCGTCGCTCTTGACGCCCCTCGATTTCAGACTCTTGACCGGGCCAGCGTTCAACTGGAATGGATGAGCGACCAGTCTGTACGTTTCTGAGAATTCAGCCCCACGAATTGGGAACCAGTCCATGGCACGTCTGCTCGTTCGAGGATTTACGATTTCGCTGGACGGTTACGGCGCCGGTCCTGACCAGTCACTGGACAATCCGCTCGGGATCGGAGGCGAGTCCTTGCACCAATGGCTGGTCGGGACCCGAACCTTCCACAGCATGGTGGGAAAGGAAGGGGGCGAGACGGGGATTGATGATCAACTCGCTGCACAAAGCATGGCCGGGGTAGGGGCGTGGATT
The DNA here is from genome assembly GCF_044336245.1 of Schlesneria sphaerica. Lineage (NCBI taxonomy): Bacteria > Pseudomonadati > Planctomycetota > Planctomycetia > Planctomycetales > Planctomycetaceae > Schlesneria > Schlesneria sphaerica. Next base: position 1,794,408 of record NZ_CP172346.1, read on the forward strand.
CTGGGACGAAATATGTTTAGTCCGATCCGGGGCCCGTGGCCTGACGAAACCTGGCGCGGCTGGTGGGGCGAAAATCCCCCCTATCACTCCCCCGTTTACGTGCTCACGCACTACAAGCGACCATCCCTCGAAATGGAAGGGGGGACCCTCTTCCACTTTGTGACCGACGGCATCCACGCCGCTCTGGAACAGGCGCAGGGGGCGGCGGGAGCACAGGACATCCGACTGCTGGGGGGAGCCTCAACGATCCGGCAATACCTTCGATGCAAATTGATCAATGAACTGCATCTGGCGGTTTCGCCCATTCTGCTGGGTAGGGGCGAACATCTTTTTGAGGGCATTGATCTAAACGCACTTGGCTATCAATGCGAGAAAGTAACGCCATCCCCCAAAGCCGTGCACTACGTGCTGGTCAGGCGCTGAACTCACCGTCATCGCAACCCGAGTCATGTTATCCCCCTCTCCATAACACGCGTTCAACCAGTGCATCTGATAGGGATGTCTCAAGAGGTCCGCGCGGCCTGGGGGAACAGGTTTCCGCCACGACAAATTTCCGCCCATCGACCAGTCTGCTCGGTTTGAGATCTCGGTGCATCGCCCAAGGCGCGTTCATTCACCTTTCTCTCAGATCTGCACCTCCTGCAGAGCCCCCTCGATCGACACAATATCTTATCAAACGCAGCGTCCATTCAACCGGCGTCTTCCTGTTTTAGCAGGCTTTCCCAACCGCACTACCGCTCGTGCTCTTACGCCTTTCAATTCCACTTGGGGAATGTGATTTGCGGATGGTCCCGAACATTCCCTGCCAGAGCGAAGTACCGCTTCCTGCTCAGGCTCCATCGGGAAACCGTCTCACCCACCTTGGATGAGCGTCACGTTCGAGTTCGCGGAATGGCATCAAGTTGTTCCGCCTGTCTGAGAACTCGATTTGACATGGATCGGGAACTTTGACGGATCGCAACTCAACGTGAGGCGATCGGTTTTCATCTTTCATTAGCTATCGGAGAGTTCCATGAAGAATCTGCTGGTAAAAGTCAGTGCGATTGCGTTGTTCGTCAGCGGACAGGGGATCATTCCTGTTCTGGCCGATGATCAGGTTGAAGGTAAAGCAGCTGTGCCGACGCGTGGCGACGGGGCGGTTGGCGAAAGCGAGATTTACCGGGCTTCTGAAGTGATTGGCTTGCCCGTCAAAGATGATGGCGGCCAGGAAGTCGGAAAGATCAAGGACCTGGTGATCAATGGAGGCTCATCGGAAGTACTCTACGCTGTCGTGGCAATGAATGAAGCGGAAGAAAAAGACACGGTTTACGTGATGCCGTGGACTGTCTTTCAACCCTCATTCGGCGATGCAAACGTCATTCAGTTTACCACGTTGACGATCCCTCAGACTGTCTGGGTTAAAGCCCCTTACTTTCAATGGAATCGCTGGCGCCAGGCCCCCTACACCCAGTGGGGTCCGCGCGTGAACGAGTATTACTCGCAGCAATCCCAGATCGGAGTTCGCGGATTGAATCGCGGGACGAATGTCCGGGTGAACAAGCCGGCCCTGCGAGACGACAACGATGATGATCGTGATCCCCAGTCTGAACGACGGCGATCGGATGATGCTCGTCCGAACAATTCCGATTCAGACCGAAATCGCAACGAGGCCTCCAAGAATAACCCGGACCGGCGAACCGATAAACCAACTTCAAATGACGCTGACCGTCCCACCCCGGAACGCTCAAAACCCGCACCAGATGCCAAGAATACAGATCGACCTGGAGCAGATGCACCCCGAACGAATACTCCTAAGCCACCCGCTCCCCGGGGCAATGCACCGGCGGAACCAAAGAAGCCGGCTCCTGTTCCTAATGAACCTAAGCCTAATACTCCCAATCCCAAATAGGGTTTGAGAGGTAACCTGATATCAGTCGCAACCTGACGTCGCTCCAGGGCAAAACTCGCCACGAGTTTTGCCCTGTTTTTTTTACACCCCGGCGAGTCACTGTCTGATAACGCGTCGAGAAGCTTAGAAAGACGCGAGAGACATGATCGGACGATTGAACGACAGTCTGGTCGATGCAACATCAGATATTTGCCATAAAGAGCATCACCACCTGAAAATACCTGGAGCGACTGTTCGGCTGGGCCATGTCACTGGAAAAGCCAGGCAGAGCGATTTCTCATGCCCCATCAAGATCTGCCCGATCGCCGCGGGTGAGTTTTCGGCGTTTCAACTCATACCGAAGACATGGACCTATTTGCTTCCGACTTCCACCGATGAGTTCAACCCCGAGCGATTTCGGAACTTCGCCCCCTCTTCGATGGCTGCTCTCCCGCCGCCCTTCCACTCGCGAGGAATTCCGCGGGATGAGCGAGATGCCCCTCAATCAGGAAAGGTCGGTACATCGTTTGCGATCGTTCCTTGAAACCTCATTTTGTAAAGGATCGAAGTATGCAAAGACTTTCACCCTGGAAGTGCGCTGTGCGAGCGCTCGTATTCGGTCTGGTGGTCGGAATCACCGCCGCAGCGAGCAGCGGTGAAGAAGGAAAAGACTCTTCGGATAAGTCAGCCGGAGAAACTCACCAGACCGCGAAGTCCGACAAGGATATTTTGACAACGGGTCAAGGAGTCCCTGTCTCAGACGATCAAAATACTCTCCGAGCAGGACCGCGAGGTCCTGCCCTGCTGGAGGACTTCCATTTCCGTGAGAAGATCTTTCATTTCGACCACGAACGCATTCCAGAGCGAGTTGTGCACGCGCGGGGATTCGGTGTTCACGGTTACTTTGAAAACTATAAGCCGCTGACGGATGTCACTCAGGCAGACCTTTTCCAGCGAGCCAACGAGAAAACCCCGGTCTTCGTCCGATTTTCGACGGTTGTGGGCAGCCGAGGGTCGCCCGATCTGGCTCGTGACGCAAGGGGTTTTGCGGTCAAGTTCTATACGAAAGAGGGGAACTGGGACCTTGTCGGAAACAACATCCCGGTCTTCTTTATTCAGGACCCGATCAAGTTCCCGGATATGGTTCACGCTTTTCGTCCCGAGCCTGACCGAGGTTTCCCGCAAGCTCAGACCGCTCACGATAACGCTTGGGACTTCATTTCCCTCACCCCCGAAAGTATGCACATGGTGATGTGGGTCATGTCAGACCGGGCGATTCCACGGTCCTACCGATTCATGGAAGGTTTCGGCGTACACACGTTCCGTCTGGTGAATGCCGAGGGAAAATCGACCTTCGTTAAGTTCCACTGGAAACCGAAGCTGGGTCTGCAATCGGTCGTCTGGAATGAAGCAGTAAAGATTAACGGAGCCGACCCTGACTTCCATCGTCGAGACCTCTGGAACGCGATTCAGAATGGAGACTTCCCTGAATGGGAACTCGGACTGCAATTATTCGACGAAAAATTCGCGGACCAGTTCGGCTTCGATATCCTGGACCCCACCAAGATCATCCCTGAAGAGGAAGTCCCTGTCCGGATTGTCGGCCGACTGGTTCTTGATCGTTGCGTTGACAACTTCTTCCACGAAACCGAACAGGTTGCATTCTGTACCCAGAACATTGTTCCCGGGCTGGACTTCACGAATGACCCGCTGCTGCAGGGAAGGAACTTTTCGTACCTGGATACGCAACTGAAACGTCTGGGAAGTGTGAATTTCACTCAATTGCCGATCAATGCGGCCAAGGCCCTGGTCCGCAACTTCCAGCAGGACGGTCACATGAACTTCGTTAACCCCAAAGGCCGAGTAAACTATGAGCCGAACTCATGGGGTGATGATGAACGAGGCCCCCGCGAGTCCCCCAAGAAAGGCTTCCGATCGTATCCCGAAGAAATTCAGGGGAAGAAGGTCCGCGCTCGATCCGAGACATTCGCTGACCACTACAGCCAGGCGCGCCAGTTCTATCTCAGCCAGACTGAGACCGAACAGCAGCACATTGCAGACGCCCTCGTCTTTGAACTGAGCAAAGTCGAAACCCCAAAGATCCGCGAACGAATGGTGGCTCATCTCCGCAATATCGACGCAACACTCGCCACGACTGTCGCGACGGAGCTGGGGATTACTCAGTTACCCGAACCGATCAAGGCTGCCAAACCGACGAAGCAACTGAATGCCTCGAACGCCCTGAGCATCTTGAAGAACGGCCCCAAGTCATTCGCCGGGAGGAACGTGGGTGTCCTGGTCGCCGATGGCGTCGACGATGGATTACTCGAAGGGCTGAAAGCGGCACTCAAGAAAGAAGGGGCGGGGATGACATTGATCGCTCCGCATGTTGGAAAGGTCAAAACGAAAAAAGGTGAAGCACTCACCGTCGATCAGAAGCTGGATGGAGCCCCCTCAGTCCTGTTCGATGCGGTCGTCCTGGCCGTCCCTGAGGATGCCGTCGATAAGCTCAGCCGCAAACCACCAGCACGGGACTTTATTGCGGATGCACTCGCCCATCATAAGTTCATCGGCGTGACAGAAGGGGGCAGCCAGCTATTAAAGAAGGCCGGGGGTCCTGAGAAACCTGATGATGGAATCATCGCGCTGAAATCACCCGAAGACTCCAGCAACTTCGTCTCACACTGCCGAAAGCTCCGCTACTGGAAGCGTGACCTGAATAAATAATCCGCTCAAGTCAGTAACGCGATAAAATGACGGTGTGGTGAGGACCGCATATAGAGTCCTCTCCACACCGTTCGCTTGGGTGCAATCCCGTTTTGCGGTCGAGTACGGAGAAGTGATTATTTGCTGAGTGATCTCTGAGTCTGTGTTATTCTTCCCTGCTGTTGTCCAATCGAGGATTGGATGGATTCGGCACCGAGATCGCAATGGAGGGCGGTCGAATGGGAGGGATTTCCTTGGACGGTCGGGATGGTGAGTTTATTAAATCCGTTTCGGAGATGCTCTTCCGATTCAGTGGCGAGGTGTTTCCGAAGCTGGGGGAGTGGGAACGTCGTCTGAAAGGAGACCCGCTGAGTCTGGAAGCCCTTGAGTTGGAAGTCCAGCGGGAGTTCGCGCGGGGTGCGGGGATGGTCGTGGCGGGCTTGGCATCAGTCGTGATGCAGACACCGGAATTTGCCGCTGCCGCCGAGCAGACGCGACAAGACTATTCGATTCCGCTATCCAAGGGGCGTGATCGAAAGATGTCGGTTCGGCTTCTGGGGGGCGTGGTCATGTGGATCACGTCGCTTTACTGTGAAGCGAGTCGTCGTCGCGGGAATGGTCTGCAGAAGGAAGAATCAGTCTCGGGCCTACAGATTGAACAGGTGCAATTCGGGCTGGGAAAGAAAGTCTCTCCCGGGCTGGAGAGTACGGTCTCTCGGCAGTCGGCTCTGTGTCCCTCGTTTGAACTGGCTTGTGAGGAACTGGAGCGTCAGGGACTGTCGCTCAATCTCAAAACGGTGCGGCGGATTTCTCAGCAGTGCGGTGAGAAACTGCTGAAGCTACGAACGGCAGAATTGGCCTCCTGGCGTGCTGGAACTTTGGCATCGACAAACGAACTGTCGGGGAAGCGTGTGTCGATCCAGATCGACGGCGGCCGGACGAAACTCCGTGGAAAACTGCGAGCGGCAACGCCTCATGCAGAACAACTCAACGAAGACGGTTTGATTATCAGTGATGCGCCGGGACGCTCTAAGCGCCTCGCAAAACGGACGTTCGATGGCGAATGGCGCGAACCCAAGTTGATGACGATCTTCATTCATGATGAGCAGGGGCGCCTGGAGAAGAAGTCACGCATGACAATGGATGGGACGTTTGCGGGACCTGACGCTATGGCGGAACTGGTTGCCATGCACTTGCATCGCCTGGGAGCAGCCAAGGCACTGAGCCTGACCTTTGTCAGTGATGGAGCGGTCTGGATCTGGGACCGCGTCGATCAAATCGTGGCTCAAGCGCGGATTCCGAAGGAGGTCGTGATTCATCAGGTTCTGGATACCTGCCATGCCGTGCATCATATCTCACGAGCGTTAGCCACGCTCGGCGTGACCACGGAACAGCGGATGCCCCTGTATCGGGATCTTCGCACGCGACTACGTAACGGAGAATGGGAATACGTCGTCCAGGAACTACGAGTGTTTGCTGAAGACGAACCCACCAACGCGGAACTTCAAACCGAATTGAACTACCTCCAGCGACACGGGGATGCGGGACGATTGAACTATGCCGAATTTCGTCGCTGCGGTCTCCCCCTGGGAAGCGGTGCCATTGAAAGCAGTATCCGCCGAGTCATCAACCTGCGGCTGAAAGGAAACGGCGTCTTCTGGCGAGAACATCACGCGGAAGAAATGTTGCAACTGCGCGCCTTGGTGATCAGTCGCCGTTGGGATGAACAGGTCAAACGAATGCGAGCTTGGACCAAGAAACATCACCTCGCCACCTGGCAATGGACACCCCAACTGATGTCCTGCAAAGTTGAACCCCAAACCGCGAGTCCACAAAACACCCTGTAATCAAGAGTTTCACCGAACGCAAAACGGGGTTGCACCCGTTCGCTTTTAATGCCATCGATTCCCCGCGACTCACGCGTGGGTCCCCCATCTGCCCTGTCGCCGTGGACACTGACTCGCTAGACGTGACGACTCAAGAAATTCCGAGTGCCTTGATACGTGAGGCTAATGTCGTTGGTTTCATTTCCAGTAGTTGGGCCGCACCACTGGCCCCGAAGACTTTGCCATTCGTCAGCTTGAGCGCGGCTCGGATATTGTCTTCTTCCAATTGGCGGATTTGCGGCGCTGTCAGGATGCTTTGGGATTCAGGTACCGAAACGGGAAGTGAATGATTGCTGGCCCGGTGAGGCAGCTCGATATTCAGGCGACCTTTTGTGGAGGTGATGGTGGCGCGTTCGATGACGTGCTGCAGTTCGCGAATATTGCCCGGCCAGTCATATTGCTGGAGCATCTGAACGGCGGCCAGCGTCAGGGGGGGCTTGGGTCGTCCCAGCCTGCGTGAGGAAAGCTCAAGAAAATGCTCTGCAAGGACCGGAATGTCCTCCAACCTTTTCCTGAGAGGTGGAATTTCGATCGGGAAGACACTCAGTCGGTAGTACAGGTCTTGCCGAAATCGGCCCGCATCGGCTTCACTGCGCAGCTCCCGATTGCTGGCCGCAATGATTCGGACATTCACACGACGAGTTCGTTCTTCGCCAACCCGCTCCAGTTCCCCCTCCTGAAGCACTCGGAGCAACTTGGATTGAAGTTCAAGCGGTATTTCACCGACTTCGTCCAGAAACAGTGTTCCTCCTTCGGCCAGTTCGAACCGGCCCACCCGATCGCGCAGCGCCCCCGTGAACGCTCCTTTCACATGTCCGAAGAATTCGCTCTCATAAAGCTCGCGGGGTACAGCGGCGCAATTGACCTTAATCAACGGTCTGTCTGAGCGTTTGCTGCGTCGATGAATTTCGCGTGCAACGAGTTCCTTTCCTGTGCCACTCTCACCATAGATCAGAACGGCTGAATCCGTCGGAGCGACCAGGTCGATCTGACGCGTGACTGCTTCGAGAGCGGCGCTATGCCCGATCAACTCGCCGAACGCCGCTGATTCGGTGGCTTCCTCCCGCAGGTATTCATTCTCGAGCTCCAGTCGCTTTCTCAGCGTCTCAATCTCGGTAAAAGCGCGCGCGATCGCGATCGCGGCGGCGGCATGATCCGCGATCATCCGCAGCCAGCCCATATTCTCTTCGCAAATGAGTCGTCGTGAAAACAGAGCCAGGACCCCCAGGATTTGCCCTTGGTGGATCAATGGCTGGCCAGCAAAACCACAAATGCCTTCAGCCCTCATCCAGTCGGGTCGGGCCACCCAGTCGGGGAAAGGCTCGAAGAATTCCGGCTCTTCAATCGCTTCGCCCTTAAGAGCAATCTGTCCGACCTTTCTCACCCCCAGCGGAAGATGTCGAAATTCGCCCTCGACGTTTCGCCACTCCAGGCCTGCAGACGCGATCGAGCGCCCCGCACTCGCCACCAGCAGAAGACACTGAGACTGCGTGGCGCAAACGTCAGCACTACGGCAACCTGTGCAGGCATCGGTGGGCTGAGTCAGCCAGATCCTTACAAGTCCAATGCGGGGAGTCTCACTCAGCCGGGTCACGATCAGTTCCAGCAGTTCGGGAACTGATCGCTGCAGGGCGAGGTCAAGTAACAGCCCCTTGGGGTCAATCAACAGTGGTTCGCTGGGATCGCTCATGAAATCAGTATTACGAGTTTTCGAACTTGGTTCACGATTTTTCGTAATTCTACGAGATTACGTAACAGGGCACGCCACCGACAAGAATCATAACCTATTACCCAAACATAACTTATCGAGTTTCATCGCTACGGCACGCCGTTTGATTTATCGACGTTTATTGATGGCTTTATCGCCGTAATGAACTGAATTCAGGAGGAATCTGATGAGCTGGTACAAGTCAATGTTTGAGTTTGCTGCGAAGTGCGATCAGGCAGGCATCGCCGTGACGCGCATCGGGCTGATCGTGGTACTCGTCTGGATCGGCGGGCTGAAGATCTACAAATACGAAGCGGACGGAATTGTTCCCTTCGTGGCAAATAGCCCATTCATGAGTTTTTTCTACCACCAGCCTGCCGGCGAATATCGACAGCATAAAAACCGGGAAGGGGAACTGGTACCCGCCAACCGGGAATGGCACGTGCGAAACGGCACCTATGAGTTTGCCCTGGGGCTGGGAGCCGTCATTGTCGCCTTCGGTGTTCTAATTGCCCTTCACCCCTGGCTGCCGCAAGCCGCCACAATCGGAAGCTTCCTGGTCTTCGGCATGTCGTTCGTCACATTGTCATTCCTGATTACAACGCCCGAATGCTGGGTCCCTTCGCTGGGAACGTCCGAACATGGTTTTCCACTGCTGTCGGGCGCAGGTCGGCTGGTCATCAAAGACGCCATCATGTGTGGAGCGGCCCTCGTCACCATGGCTGACTCAGCAAAGGCGACTCTCCGACGTATGAAAACTGTCTCCTCACCTGACCTGCGATCGAACGCGGCCACCTGATTCGCGAATGGCGAGTGCTGCTGCGTTGTTCAGGCCCCTGATGCGAATGGAAGTCAGAAATGAATTCGAAGGCCAACTCTGAAGCGTCTGGTGTGATTGTCCCACCATTCACTCTTGTCACCGCGCTAAAGAAAGTCCGCGCGGCAGAGGATGGTTGGAACTCTCGCGATCCGAAGCGGGTCGCGCTGGCCTACAGCGAAGACTCGGTGTGGCGGAATCGAGACCAGTTCATCGTCGGCAGAACCGAGATTCGCCAGTTTCTCACTTCCAAATGGCAGAAAGAGCTGGACTATCGACTGGTCAAAGAATTATGGGCCTTCACCGAAGATCGTATTGCCGTTCGGTTCCAGTATGAATGGCACGATGCGGCAGGCCAGTGGTATCGAAGCTACGGCAATGAACTCTGGCACTTCGATGATTCAGGACTGATGCGCCGTCGTGAAGCAAGCATCAACGACGTGATGATTGAACAGTCCGATCGAAAGTTTGACTGGCCTGCCCCCGGGGCACGACCGGCCGATCACCCCGGCATTCCCGACGTCCGTTGAATTCGATAACCGTTAAGCTGCATGAGTTTCCCGCGCAGTTGACCGGTAAATGACGAAGTTCACCCGAACAGCTTACGTTGTTCGGCACGAAGTGGGTTTACTGAGCGCAACATCAGAATCACCCGCTCGTACAGACTTTTCATGGCACTGTCGAGCAGGCGATCTCACTTCTACTCGATACAGGCGAACGGGAGTTCGCCTGGCAGTTCCCACCGAACCACTCAGACACCCTTGGAATCATTGTCACCGATCATTGACCGTCGCTCACGCGAATGCCCGCACCGGTCATCAAGAATCAAAGTAGGAAATGCAATTCACCGCCGCTGGACCGCTACTCAAAACAGGAATCCGATCATGCAGTTCAACCCCGCTGATACAGCGCTTGTTGTCATTGATCCGCAGAACGATGTGCTGAGTGAAAAGGGACTCTCATGGGCTCTCGTGGGTGACAGCATCCAGGAAAACAACACCGTCGAAAATCTGGCTGCGTTGTTCGCGGAATCAAAGAAGCAGAACTATCAGACCTTTATTTCACCCCACTACCTTTATCCTCACGATCAGGGGTGGAAGTACGGTGGAATTGTCGAAGAATTGATGTTGAAGAGCAGAGAGTTTTTCCGTCCAGACCCGCTGGGTCGCGAGGGGCTGTTGGGATCAGGAGCTGACTGGCTGGACCGTTTCAGACCCTACATTGAGGATGAAAGTACGGTCGTTGTCAGCCCGCACAAGATGTGGGGGCCCCAGACGAATGATCTGGTTCTGCAGTTGCGCAAGCGCAGAATCAATAGGGTCATCCTGGCCGGGATGCTCGCCAACTTGTGTGTTGAAAGTCATCTGCGCGAGTTGCTGGAACAAGGCTTCGAGGTTGCGGTCGTCAAAGACGCGACGGCCGCTCCCCGCCATCCCACCATCGGCGACGGCTACAAGGCGGCCCTCATCAACTACGGATTTCTCGCGAACGCGGTTCTTTCTACAAGCGATACCATCACCCAGCTCGGTTAACAATCGGCTCGCTTACAAGTCCGAGTAAAGCGATGCACGATCTCTTCCGCTTCCGCACGATCAATGGAAGACACGTTTCCCATCGCATCGCCGTCCCACGACCTTAAAATTCGATCATCGTGACTGCGCGCTGGTTACCGGGAAGGCGTGCCGACACATGGACCGTACGAATTTCCGTGCGGTCCGGGTCCAGATGTTGACCCGTTTTCTTCATGAACCAATCGAGCGACACTTCCACCCCATCCTTGGGCTGCAAGGGGGCCTGAGGGAAGTAGGCGAATGCTCCGTTCACTTCGATGCGCACGCTCTGCAGCGCAACATCACCGGCGTTGACGAGGCGCATCGATCGCGATTTGCCCGCCTCGTCGATCATCGTCACCTGAACGGGTAGCGGTCGATCATGCGCGGCGGGCAGGATGAGGTACAGAAACGCGATAATCGCGATCGGGCAGAATAGCACTCCGCCGAACAACAGGGTTAAACTTCGGCTATTCAGTTTCAGGCCCGGACGCCGAGAATCCTGCATTGAGTCGACAGTGAGGTCTGCGGGTGTGGACATTGAACGCCTTCCCATAATGCTCGATTGACTCGTCTGGGCGATCAACGTTGTCGTCACCTTTTGAACGCGATCGGGCAGATAAAATTATGCCGATAGATCAAGTGCAAAGCCTCGCCTCTTCATCAGAGGAACCGCGGAAGCTCAACCTGTCCTATGATATTGACGCCCGGACAGAGATCAATGTCCGCGGAGTGATTGCGCTGCGGTGGGTCGCCGTGTCGGGACAGCTGCTGACGATTCTTGCGGTGCAGGGACTGCTGGGGGTGAGTCTTCCTCTCCGTCCCCTGTTGATGGTTCTGGGGCTGACCTCCGTACTGAACGTAGGCCTGATGATTGCTCATCGGATCATTCCGGCACGGTTTCCCGGATTCTCCAGCACTTACTGGCAGCAGGTGTTGGGGTTGACGATGGCGTTCGACCTGGCGGCCCTGACAGCACTTCTCTATCTGACGGGGGGAATCTCTAACCCCTTCACGTCTTTTTTCTTTGTGAACATCGTCCTGGCAGCCATTCTGCTGCCACAGGGATGGGTCTGGTTCCTGACGCTGCTCGGAATCGGCTGCGTCGCACTTCTGAACTCGTGGTATCGACCGCTGGCTGAACTCGATCCGGCGCAAGCAATGCGCGGAGCGTTGCCTCTGGGAATGACGATTTCCCGCCTTGGTTCGTTTGTCGCGTACGCCGCGTGCAGCAGCATCATCGTGCTCTTCATCACGCGAATTCGTGGTCAGATCCAGCGGTTGGAAGATCATATTCGGGAACTGGCCCAGGAAAATGCGCGGAACGAGCGACTCGATTCCCTGGGAACTCTGGCCGCCGGCGCCGCACACGAGCTGGCGACGCCCCTTTCCACCATCGCTGTGATTATGAAAGAAGTCGAACTCGAGTTGATGAACCGCACCGTGTCGGATCAGACTGTGGCCGACATCGCATTGATTCGTACAGAACTGGATCGATGTCGAGACATTCTCGATCGGATGTCCAGCGATGCGGGGTTGGTGATCGGGGAGTCGATCTCTACAATCACATTGGGCGAGCTGATTCGTGAGTGTACTGAGGGGGTTGATACACGCGCTGCCGTCAAACTTGCGTACGACCCTGCGATTGAATCATTGATCCTTCGTGCTCCGATCGAAGGGTTGGCTCAGGCCGTTCGGGCACTCGTCAAGAATGCCATCGATGCTGCGGGACACCCGCAAAAGGTCACACTTTACGCAGCGACGGCCGGTTTCAATGTTACAATGAAGATTGAGGATCAGGGAGCGGGGATCGCTCCCGAGACACTTCGCCGGATTGGTGAGCCATTTTTTACGACGAAAGAACCTGGGAAGGGGATGGGTCTGGGAGTTTACCTCGCACGCAACGTGGTCGAACGACTCGGTGGAACGCTTGAATATTCATCTAAACCGGGCCGCGGAACCGTTGTATCCATCTCAATTCCGCGCGAAGTTTCGCAAGACCGAAGTTTTTCGATCGACCCTCTTGGAAACGCAACAGGCTTATTTTAATTCATCCATGTGGCTTGAATTGACGATTTTTGATTTTCACCGCACACCTCGCACAGAACTTGCATCCAGGTGCACATGAGCTGATGGAGATCACGTTCCTCTCCAGCGAGTTGTCAACGCGGCAATGGATAATTGACTGATGACGACGATGAAAGCCAAGTCCTGCCTGATCGCTGATGATGACGATATCCTGCGAACGCGATTGGCCACCGCAATCAGTTCACGCGGTTATGACGTTCTTTCTGCGGGAAATGCCGAAGAGGCCCTCGCACATGTCGTCGCATCCTGCCCTGACATCGCCGTGATCGACATCAAGATGCCGGGAATGAATGGGCTCGAATTGCTGACTCGAATGCGCGAAAAATGTGCAAAAACGCGAGTCGTGATTTTGACCGGTTGGGGCAGTATTGCCAACGCGATCACCGCAATCCGTGCCGGAGCTGTGAACTACGTAACAAAGCCGGCCGATGCAACAGAGATTCTCGCTGCCTTCGAGCCCGCCAACGAAATGGGAATTGTTCACGAAGAAACTGAGCTTCGTGCCCCTTCACTTGCCGAAGCCGAATGGAATCATATTCAACGGGTTCTTTCCGAGTGCAGCGGGAACATTTCTCAGGCCGCGAAGCTACTCGAAATTCCTCGCAGAACCCTGCAGCGGAAACTGAAAAAAAATCAGTTATAACGACGATCCTTCAACGGTTGTTGATCCGTAAAGCCTCTTGCATCGACCACTTCTGATGCAAATTCCGCGACGATTTGTCGCAGTGATTGGGATCGTCTTCGAGCCTATACTTCGTCGACAATAACGACCAGATTGGTGCGCTCGACGCCCCCAGCCTGTCATGGTGTCTGTCTCGAACTTCGTTACGCCTCATTGAGGCGGTGACCGCACGACGCTGATAAAGAACATATGTATTTCTCATTTCCTCGCTGGACCAACCGCTTCGCTTTCCTCGCGATTGCAGGGTTGGGTGCATCCGCCTTGTATTTGTGTGCAGTTGTCTATGCCGCGACAGCGCCAGAGACACTGAGCGTAGGACATGCGCCGAAGCAGCCGATCCCTTTCAGCCATCGCATTCACGCTGGACAATTGAAGATGGACTGTCGCTACTGTCACAACACAGTAGACAAGGCAGCTCATGCGGCAATTCCTCCTTCGGCAACTTGTGCCAATTGCCACTCCGGGGCCAGCGAGAACGGATCCGTCAAATTCAGTTCCGTTCGTAGCGAAAGCCCTGCACTTGCACTGCTGCGGCAAAGTGTTGCGACTCAGGAATCGATTCCCTGGAAACGGGTTCACGATCTTCCTGACTACGTTTACTTCGATCACAGTGCCCATGTGAATCGTGGTGTCAGCTGTGTCTCCTGTCACGGTCGCGTCGATCAGATGGATGTCGTGACGCAAGAGAAGACGCTTTCGATGACCTTCTGTCTCGAATGTCATCGGAATCCCGAAGAGCACCTTCGTCCTGTGGACAAGGTGACGGACCTTGCCTGGGTACCAGAGACCTCTGCTAAAGAGGTTGGCCACCAGGTCAAATCCGATCTTGGAATTAACCCGCGAACAAGCTGTTCGACTTGCCACCGCTAGACCGTCATTGAGCGCCTTTGCCCTCAAGATGGCCGCTGGAATGTAACCCCGACAAATGCCTACTAAGACTTGGTATCGTAGTCTCGCTGAACTGGAGAGTACTCCGGAATTCCTCGAGTTGATGCATCGTGAGTTCCCCAAGGCGGCCAGTGAATTCCCCACCGGATTCTCTCGCCGCCGCTGGTTGCAACTGATGGGTGCGTCACTGGTTTTCGGCGGTTCCGTTGGTTGCCGTTTCGAACAGGAGACACTGGCTCCGTTCGCAACCCGGCCCGCGAACCGTATTCCCGGAAAGCCGAAGTATTTCAATACGACATTCGAAATCGCTGGTGTACCGCAGGCCTTGCGGGTCACCAGCTTCGACGGTCGCCCCATCAAGCTGGATGGTAATCCTGACCACGTGTCGTCCGGCGGAGCCAGCACGTCATTCGCTCAAGCGACGGCCCTGGAGCTCTACGATCCCGACCGCGCGAGAACACCAGTACAAAAGCAGGATCGCGATTCCAAAGCGCGCACCTGGCTTGAAGTCGACACTTATCTGGCTGATCTGGCCAAGGGCTGGGAGACCTCCCGCGGTGCTGAACTGACCATCCTGGCTGAACCAACCAGTAGTCCAACTGTCGAGCGACTCCGCACTGACCTGCTCGCTCGATTCCCTGAGGCCAGGTGGTTCGAGTATGGGGCCGTATCAGACGCCAACGTCCTCGAAGGCGCCAAGCTTGCATACGCCGAAGCCTTGCGTCCCCATTACAACCTCACGTCGGCCCGGGTGATCGTCGCACTCGACTGTGACCTTCTCGGCGCCCATGCCGACGCGTTGCGGTTGACGCGAGAGTACGCCAACGGACGGTCTCCTCAAGACGGCAAGATGGTGCGACTCTACGCCATCGAATCCGAATTCACCCAGACCGGAACCGCTGCCGATCATCGTCTGGCAATCAAATCGAGTCTGATCGGTGAAATCCTCGCCTCGGTGGAAGCAGGCCTCAAAGGTGAAGCGGCCTCAGCGCCAGGCGAGACGACTGGCTACGCCGAAAGTTTCGTGGCCGCTCTGATTGATGATCTCCGTCATCACGAAGGCGAATCGCTGATCGCAGTGGGACCGTCACAACCCCCAGCAGTCCACGCGCTGGCACACCGCATCAACGAACAGTTGAAGAACGTCGGTAAGACGGTTTCGTTCACTCGCATCGCTGCTCCTGAAAAAGCAGGATCGCTGGCAGACTTTGTGGCTCACACAGCTGCAGGAAAGACAAAGGCACTGCTCATTCTCGGTGGAAACCCGGTCTACGCAGCTCCTGCCGACCTTGACGTCGCCAAGAGTTTGTCTGGAATTGCTGACCGCTTCCATTTAACGCTGTCGCCGAATGAGACCTCAGCTCATTGCAATTGGGTCCTGCCTCGTTCGCACCAGTTGGAAAGCTGGTCGGATTGCCGACTGACAGACGGAACATACGGAATTGGTCAGCCACAGATCGCTCCTCTGTTTGAAAGCTGCAGCGAAGTCGAGTTCCTCAGCCGCGTACTGGGTGGGAACAAGGACAGCCTGGCAGTCGTACGTCAGACGGCCGTTGGAACCGCATCTCGCCTGAAAGTTGATAAAGAGTGGAACCGCGCAGTCCATGACGGCTATGTCGCCGAAACGGCTTTTGCTCGGATCACCCCAGAACTGAAGTCGTTTGACGCACCTGCGGCAGGCGACTCGTGGAAAGCAATCGCGGAAGTCAAGAATGGGGAGCTTGAACTCAACTTCTCGAGTTCTTCCAGTATCTTCGACGGACGATTCGCTAATAACGCCTGGTTGCAGGAACTGCCTCATCCGTTGACGAAGTTGACCTGGGGTAACGCTGCCGTCATGAGTCCTCAGACGGCCAGTACCCTTAATGTCAAAGATCACGACGTTGTCACGCTGGAAATCCAGGGCCGTCAGATCGAGCTTCCCGTTTACATCCTGCCAGGTCAGGCGACGGGAACCGTCAGCGTGGCGATTGGATACGGACGAACCCGTGCAGGACTTGTGGGTGGAGATTCCGAAAACTCGATCCCTGCGGTCGGTGTCAATGTTTCACCGCTTCGAACCAGTGATGCACTGTATATTGCACAGGGACTCAAGGTGACCGCGACCGGGCGAGTTGAAAAACTGGCCGCGACGCAGGACCACTACAGTATTGACAAGATTGGTCTTGAAGGAATTCACGGTCGTATCGGTGACCTGATCCGCGAAGCAAGTCTTGATGACTACCTCCATCATCCCGACTTCGCCCAGCACAAGGTTCATCATCCACCGCTGGAAAGCCCCTGGACCGAACATTCGTACGACGGCCACGCTTGGGGTATGGCCATCGATCTGAATAAATGCATCGGCTGTAACGCGTGTGCCATTGCCTGCCAGTCAGAAAACAACGTTCCTGTTGTCGGTGCAGAGCAGGTTCGACAGAACCGCGAGATGCACTGGTTGCGAATCGATCGTTACTTCGCTGGCGATCCAGAACAGCCGCAGGTTGCCACCCAGCCCGTCACCTGCCATCACTGCGAGAACGCTCCTTGCGAACAGGTTTGTCCTGTTGCAGCGACGGTCCACAGCGATGAAGGTCTGAACGACATGGCCTACAACCGCTGTATCGGAACACGTTACTGCGGAAACAACTGTCCCTACAAAGTTCGTCGCTTCAACTTCCTCGATTATCGCGGCGAGTTGCCGGGGACCAACAACGATCTGTCGCACCTGGTGCTCAACCCTGAAGTCACTGTGCGGACCCGTGGTGTCATGGAGAAATGCACTTACTGTGTGCAGCGAATCCAGAATACACGGATCACAGCCCGCAACGAAGGGCGTCCGATTGGGGCCAATGAAGTGCAGACCGCCTGTCAGCAGGCGTGTGCCGCTCAGGCAATCGTCTTCGGCGACCTGAATAACCCTGAAAGCAACGTTGCCAAGGCCCATAACGATTCTCGGGCTTACGCAATGTTGAGCGAATTGAACATCAAGCCACGGACCAAGTATCTGGCCCGCATCCGCAATCCGCATCCATGGCTTGCGGCTCGTTCAGAAACTCATCCACAGAATCATTCGGTACCCACTCACACCATGAATCTTAAAGATCATCGTTGTGGTCAGGAGGTCCACGTCTAATGGCTTCCTCACTGGCGACACTCGTCGATACGACGATTGAAGATCCCACGCAACGCGCTCCGCTCGTTACCGGGGATCATGACTATGGTTCGGTTACCGACGCCATCGTGGGCATTTCCGAACGAAAAACCCCACTGGCCTGGTACATTGCATTCGCAATCTCCTCAAGCTTTACGCTGCTGCTCTTCTCGATGATCGGCTATCTGATCTACCGAGGGGTAGGGGTGTGGGGAAACAACAGCCCTGTCTTCTGGGCATGGGACATTGTTAACTTCGTGTTCTGGGTCGGTATCGGACACGCAGGTACTCTGATCTCCGCCATTTTGTTTCTGTTCCGCCAGAACTGGCGCACCAGTATCAACCGCTTCGCTGAAGCGATGACGATCTTCGCTGTCTGTTGTGCCGGTATCTTCCCCGCCGTCCACGTCGGCCGCGTCTGGTTTGCTTACTGGCTTTTCCCGGTTCCTTCCGCACGACTCGACATGTGGCCAAACTTCCGCAGCCCGTTGCTGTGGGACGTGTTCGCCGTCAGTACCTACGCCACAGTCTCGTTGCTGTTCTGGTACATGGGGATGATTCCCGACCTTGCCACCTTCCGGGATCAAACCAAGAGCCGATTCAAGCAGGTGATCTTCGGCATACTGGCACTCGGCTGGACAGGTTCCGCACGCCACTGGCATCGCTACGAGAAGGCTTACCTGCTGCTCGCCGCCCTGGCCACTCCGCTGGTCCTTTCGGTGCACACCGTCGTGAGCTTCGACTTTGCCACAGCACAGTTGCCCGGCTGGCATGCCACGATTTTCCCACCTTACTTCGTCGCGGGTGCGGTCTTCAGCGGTTTCGCCATGGTGATCACTCTGATGGTCCCCGCACGTGAATGGTTCGGTCTGAAGGACTTTGTCACGCTGCGGCATCTGGAAAATATGTGCAAGGTGATCCTTGCCACAGGCTGTATGGTCGGTTTTGCCTATGGGATTGAATTCTTCATCGCCTGGTATGGCGGGAACCCCTATGAAGGTTTCACTTTCCTTAACCGGGCATACGGACCCTACGCCTGGGCCTATTGGACAATGGTCAGCTGCAATGTGATCGCTCCTCAGTTCTTCTGGAGCAAGAAGATCCGCACCTCACCGTGGTTGATGGTCATTGTCTGCATTTTTGTGAACATCGGGATGTGGTTTGAACGCTTCGTGATCATCGTCACGTCGCTGAGCCGGGACTTCTTGCCTTCGAGTTGGGCCTACTATTCGCCCACCTGGGTGGACATCTGCATGTTCGCCGGAAGTTTCGGTCTGTTCTTCACACTCTTCCTCTTGTTCTGTCGGTATCTGCCGATCGTGGCTATGGCCGAAGTGAAAAGTGTCATGCCCAAGCCAGGTTCTGATAACAGGTAACTAAATGTCTGCGGTTATGCTTGAAGATGATGTCGCCCAGCGGGACGAGGTGAATGAATCCTCTCGTCCGTCTGTCGGCGTACTGGCTGAGTTCGTCGGACCAGACGAACTTATCCGGGCGGCCAAGCTGGTTCGAACCCGTGGGTTCACGAAGACGGATGCGTTCAGCCCTTTCCCCGTTCACGGAATTGACGCCGCACTTGGCATTCGGCCCACCCGCTTGCCATGGTTTGTGCTGATCGTCGGAACGTTTGGGGGACTGGCCGCTCTTTTGATGCAGTGGTGGATGAACGCAGTTGACTATCCGTTTCTGATCAGCGGAAAGCCAACTTTCAGCCTCCCGGCCAACATTCCCGTGATGTTCGAAGTGATCGTGCTCCTCAGCGCCTTCACGACATTCTTCGGGATGCTGGCATTGAATCGACTGCCAAAACATTCCAATCCGCTGCTCGATGTGGATCAATTCCGTCGCGTTACGAACGACCGATTCTTTCTGTATGTCGACGCGGCAGACCCGAACAACGAAAAGCAGGACGTCGTCGAGCTGTTTCGAATGGCTGATGCCGTAGCGATTCGTGAAGTTCCACCTTCGCAGTCGTCGGACAAGCTCCCCAGTTTCTTCGGTGCAGTCGTCGCTGTTGCATTGACGCTGGCGACAGTTCCTGTCGTCGGCATCGCGTGGGCTCGAACCACGACATCCGATGCTCCCCGCATCGACTTCTTCGCAGACATGGATTCGCAGGATCGCCCCGGTCCACAGCAGCGATCAAAACTGTTTGCCGATGGACGCTCCATGCGTCCGCAGGTTCCCGGCACAGTCGCCTTAGGTGATTTCCACGAGGACGATTCCTTGTTCCTGGGATATCAGCCCTCCAGCGAGCCCCCTGTGAACGTCAATCCGGATCCGAATGCACCGCCAGTCGAACCGGATTACTTGACTCAGTTCCCATATGATGTCACAGAAGCGCGGATGCTTCGCGGACAGGCCAAATACAACATCTACTGTGCTCCTTGCCACGGACTTGTCGGTCAAGGAGATGGATTGATTTCGCTTCGCGCCATCAGTCTCCAGGAACCAACCTGGGTTCCTCCGACCAATCTCACGAATGACATCGTTACGGCTCAGCCTGTTGGCAAGCTGTTCGACACAATTTCTCACGGACGTCGCAAGATGGCCGGGTACGCAGCACAGATCGAACCGGAAGACCGTTGGTCCATCGTGCTGTATGTCCAGGCCCTGCAGCGCAGCCAGCGTGCTTCGCTGAACGATGTTCCCCAAGACGAAGCCACGATTCTCCAAAACCGGAAGTAATTCAGCTTTCCATGGCCGATCACCACACTCATCCACAGATTGACTTAACCCGCGATCGCACATTGGGGGATCGCGGCCCTGGTGCTACGCGCAAGGCACTCTTCGCCGGACTCGCGTGCATCGGTATCGCTGCAGTCCTGTCACTGCTGGGCGGACAATCGCGTCTCGAACAGACGTACCATCCTGAATCGGCCCCCACAGCGCTGGTCGGCGTTGTCCGGCTTCTGGCCGACAAGGAAGGTAAGCCCGTCACCGAGTATGCAGGGCGACCGCTGACGGAAATCGCCAGCGCGGCAGAGTCTCAATTCGGCAAGGAACTTCCACCGCATTGGGATGATTTCCTGAAGCAGCGATCCTCTGGCTGGCAGGGATTCCAGGCAGGCTACCTTGTCGCGTTCCTATTCGTCACCAGCATCTCATGCGGGGCCTTGTTCTTCGTACTCATTCAGCACCTCGTTCGAGCAGGCTGGAGTGTCGTAGTTCGCCGCATCGCCGAACTTCTGGCCGCTTCCGCTGGCTGGGTCGCGCTGCTGAGTCTGCCGATTGTGATTCCGCTGTTTCTGGGCAATCACGCGATCTATGAATGGAACGATGCCACGCTCATCGAAACCGATCATTTGATCCGCCACAAGCAGCCTTGGTTAAACCCAACGTTCTTCGCAATCCGGACAGTCATCTACTTCGGCATCTGGACTCTCCTGGGTCGCTTCTTCCTGTCTCACTCACGTCAGCAGGACGAAACCGGTGATGTCAATCATACTCACCGGATGCAGGCACTCGCGCCACTCGGAACGCTCCTGTTTGCACTGACCGCAAACTTCTTCGCCTTCGATTTCATGATGTCGGTCGATCCTCACTGGTTCAGCGCGATCTACGGCATCTATTTCTTCGCAGGAGCGATCGTCAGTGCCCTGGCCGTCATGATCCTCGGAACCATGTACCTCCAGAAGCGACAGATCATTGGCCCTGAAGTCACTGTCGAACATTATCATGACCTCGCAAAGCTGTTGTTCGGCTTCAACTTCTTCTGGGGCTACATCGCCTTCTCGCAGTACCTGTTGATCTGGTACGCCAACATTCCCGAAGAAACTGGCTGGTTAATTCTTCGCCAGGAAAACGGTTGGGAATGGGTGAGCCTGACATTGCTGTTCGGGCATCTGCTGATTCCGTTTTTCGGACTGATGTCACGACATACCCGACGGAACATGAAGTCACTTGCCTTCTGGTCTGTCTGGTTACTCCTGATGCACGCCCTTGATATTTACTGGAATGTCATTCCGCAGTTCCATTCGCAAGTCTGGCCGACGCTGAGCGACATTCTGCTACTGCTGGGAGTTTCCAGCCTGTTCCTGGCCGGATTTATCCGGACAGCGTCCACCAAGTCGTTCGTTGCAGTCCGCGACCCTCGGCTTGAAGAGTCCCTGGCCTTTCACAACGTTTAAGGTGGTAAAATGTCTGTAGCAACTCTCGAAGCGAAAGCCGCTCCCGCCAGTCCGCGGACCCTCAATCCCGCGAGTCAGTTCGAGCGCTATGACACGATCGATACACCAACAATCGTCGTTGTCGGATTCATTTCCGCCATCCTGACTTTCGTAACGATTCTGGCCACTCAAGCGATCTTCTTCGCGACGAACAGCTTCGAATCCAAGCGGAAGATCACGGGTGCTGTTCCGGCCGTTCTCGCGGACAGTCTGACACAGCAGCAGAACCGCCTGGCCGGATACGGCTGGGTCGATCCGGCAAAAGGCGTGGTCAGTATCCCCATCTCGGAAGCAATGCGGCTGGTCGTGCAGGAACAGCAGCAATCCACGAAAGCTGTGACGGAATGAACCGGTGTGTCGTAGCAATCTGTTTTGCGTTTTTGACGGGGGCTGGAGTGTCAACTCAAGCCTTTGCGCAGATTCTACGACCAGTTGCTCAGCTCGAGGGAGTCGGCGTTGTCGAACACCTCGACCAGAAGCTTCCGCTCGATCTCAAGTTCGTTGATGAACGCGGAAAGCCGCTGCAGCTGCAATCGCTATTCGACGGCACACGTCCCGTCGTCTTAACGCTCAACTACACGAACTGCCCAATGCTTTGCGGTTTGAAACTGCGCGGGATGATCGAGGCATTGGCAGAGATGTCGCTGGAACCGGGCCGTGACTATCGGGTGGTTTCAGTGAGTATTGACCCGCTCGAATCTCCCATGCAAGCTCGAATGGCAAAGCAGGGATACCTGCGTGAATTTGGCCGCGGCGACGGTCAAGGCTGGACGTTTCTGACGGGGCGTGAGCCACAAATTCGTGCACTGGCAGATGCGATTGGCTTCCAGTATCAGTATGTTCCGGAACGTAAGGAATACGCTCACGCCGCAGTCTTCATGATCTGCACTCCCGATGGCCGGGTTTCAAGATACCTCTACGGTATCCGATTCGAACCCAAGACGGTTCAGTTGTCGTTGGTCGAGGCGGCACAAGGACGAATCGGAACCACTTTCGACCAGGTCCTGTTATTTTGCTTTCACTATGATGCCACTTCGGGGAACTATGCTCCGGCAGCAGTAAGTCTGATGAAAACTGGAGCAGCAGCCACCGTAATTGTGCTGGCCCTGTTTTTCCTTCCCTGGAAGCGAGCAATCGCCAGGTTTACCAATCCCGCTTCTGCAGCCGCTGCGCCGATTGTTTCGGAAAATTTGACATGATGACGTCGACAATGCTCAGTACCCTGCACGCGGTGTGGGGACAATCCTCTGGCGAGACGCTCGTATTCCCAACACAGGGATCCGACTTCGCTCCGGCCATCGACTGGCTGTTTTATGCCATTACCGCCATCAGCGCATTTTTCTTTGCGATCATTGTTGGCGTCATGGTTTATTTCGTCCTGCGTTATCGCAGGCGCCCCGGACACGATGCACAGCCAAGTGCCTCGCACAACACTCCTCTCGAGATCGCCTGGTCGGTCCTTCCTGGCTTCATTCTTCTCGCCATTTTTGCGGCTGGATTTCTGATCTTCCTCGACCTTCGACGCGTTCCTGAAGGTGCGTACGAGATCAAGGTGACCGCCCGCAAATGGAGCTGGGCATTTGAGTACCCCAATGGTCTGGTGATGGAGGATCTGCATGTTCCCGCTGACCGTCCTGTCAGACTACTGATGTCATCGATGGACGTGATCCATAGCTTGTTCGTACCTGCCTTCCGCGTGAAGCAAGACCTTGTCCCCGGCCGGTATACTGAAATGTGGTTCCGCGCAACCGGAGCTGGGACGCATCGCCTGTACTGTGCCGAGTACTGCGGTCAGAAGCACTCGACCATGGTCGCCAATGTCGTCGTACACGAACCAGCCGATTTTGAACAGTGGTTGAGGATCGAGACTGACAAGACGAACAACCTGCCGCCAGCAGAACTTGGTGCGTTGCTTTACAAGCGACAAGGGTGCGCTCAGTGTCACGCCATTGATGACAATGTGCAGGGGAAGGCCGGTCCTTCATTCGCCAAAACATTTGGCACGCAGCAGCGTCTGACGAACGGCGAATCAGTCACGATCGAAGAAAACTACCTGCGTCGTTCAATCCTGGAACCACTGGCCCAGATCCGCGCAGGATTCCAGCCGGTCATGCCCACCTACCAGGGTCGCCTGCGGGACAATGAAATCGACGCACTGATCGCTTACATCAAAAGCTTGAATCCGGAAGCGACGCCAAAAGAGTAACGTTCGCTCTGGTTTTCGAAACACACTATTTCGCCTGAGAAAAAATAATGTCCGAATCGCATCTGAGCACCGCCACCGCTCACGTTCATGGCCACGGAGAAGAGGATTACCTCTCATGCTCAAGTGGCTGGAAGTCCTGGGCCTTCACGCTTGACCACAAACGGATCGGGGTGATGTACCTGGTCGCCATCTTGGCATCGTTCCTGGCCGGGGGGATCATGGCGCTGCTGATCCGTCTGGAACTGCTGCTTCCGGGCAAGTTCTTCCTGAGCGAAGACCAGTACAACCACATGTTCACCCTGCACGGGGCGATCATGACATTTCTGTTTCTGATCCCCAGCATTCCCGCCGCATTAGGGAACTTCATGGTTCCGGTCATGCTGGGCGTCAAAGACGTTGCCTTCCCGCGCATGAACCTCGCCAGCTTCTACCTGTGGATCGGCGGAGCAATCTTCTTCCTCGCCGCTGTGATCCTGGGTGGACTCGATACGGGTTGGACGTTCTACACCCCCTACAGCACAACAACGAACACGAGTGTGATCACCGCCAGCCTGGGTGTGTTCATTCTGGGTTTCAGCTCGATTTTCACCGGGCTGAACTTCCTCGTGACGATCAACATGATGCGTCCTGCGGGGATGACCTGGTTCCGCATGCCACTGTTCCTGTGGAGCCTCTACGCAACATCCATCATTCAGATCCTCGCCACTCCGGTCATCGGTATCACGGGTCTGCTGCTGATTGCCGAGCGGGCTCTGGGGATTGGTATTTTCGATCCCGCACGAGGGGGCGATCCGGTCCTCTTCCAGCACTTCTTCTGGTTCTACAGTCATCCTGCAGTTTACATCATGATTCTCCCGGCCATGGGAATCATCAGCGAAATGGTTTCGACCTTCTCGCGTAAACCGATCTTCGGATATCGCTTCATCGCTTACAGTTCAATCGCCATCGCACTGCTGGGCTTCCTGGTCTGGGGCCATCACATGTTCGTCAGTGGCCAGTCGCCATTGGCGGCGATGATGTTCAGCGCGCTCACCTTCAGCGTATCGATTCCATCAGCCATCAAGGTGTTCAACTGGTTGTCGACCATGTACAAGGGTTCGGTCAGCCTTGAGACCCCCATGTGCTACACCTTGTCTTTCATCTTCCTGTTCGGCATCGGCGGTCTGACGGGGTTGTTCCTCGGCGCCCTCGCTACCGACGTCCATCTGCACGACACTTACTTCGTTGTGGCTCACTTCCACTACGTGATGATGGGTGGAACTCTGATCGCCTTCCTGGGTGGCCTGCACTACTGGTGGCCCAAGATGTTCGGCAAGATGTACAACGAGAACCTTGCTCGAATCGCCTGTTTGATCATCTTCGTCGGCTTCAACGCGACCTTCTTCCCGCAGTTCATCCTCGGCAGTCGGGGCATGCCCCGGCGATATGCAAAGTACGATCCTGAATTCCAGATCTTCCATCAGTTCAGCACGTTTGGTGCGCTGCTGTTGGGAGCAGGTTTGTTCTTGTCCGCCGGCGTGCTGCTGCATTCACTTCTGAGAGGGCGACGTGCCCCTGCAAACCCCTGGGGTGGTTCGACCCTGGAGTGGAAATGCAGTTCGCCACCACCTCACCATAATTTTGACTGGCCACCTGTCGTGACTGAGCCATACCACTACGACCACATTCAGTATGATCCCAAGGAAGGTGGATATGTGGAAGTCGAAGAAGTCGCACCTGATCCGGATGACGCTCCGCTCCCTGTGAAGCACTAAGCGTTGATCGCACGATTCCGTTTCAGAACGTATCCAGTACCTCACTTTCATCCGGTTAATCCACATGTCCGATTCATCAAGCGTAGTTGCCGAGCCCTCCGCCACTTCGCATCATCACAGTGACGATCATCCGAGGTTCCTGGCCCATCACTTCGGCTCGCCCCAGCAACAATTTGATGCGGGCAAGTTCGGCATGTGGCTGTTTCTGATCACTGAAGTCCTTTTTTTCAGTGGGCTGTTCTGTGCCTATGCGGTCTATCGCAGCACCCATCCGGAAGCGTTCGCGAATGCCGACCGCTATCTCGATTCGACATTAGGCGCCACGAACACTGCCGTGCTGATTTTCAGTAGCCTGACGATGGCGTGGGCAGTTCGCGCAGCTCAGTTGGGTCAGAAGACGCTGCTGATCCGCTTGCTGACGATCACTCTCATGTGTGCCAGCATCTTCCTGGGCGTGAAAGCCGTGGAATACAGCCACAAGTGGGACCTGGGGATCCTGTGGGCTTCTCAGTTCAACCCGAAAGATCATGCGGCACACAGTCCAGCGCTGCTCGTACTCTCAATTCCAGCGATCCTGGCAACGATGATCACGGGCGTTGCATTTGCGGTCTCGCGAGCCAAGAAGTCTCCAATCGCAGCCCCCTTCTGGTTCTGTCTGCTGCTGACCAGCGTTGCGTTCTTCGGCGGCGTCGGCCTGGGAACAATGGTTCCCGTGATCGAGGAATCCTTCACCGGTGTCAAACACGGTGGCGATCACGAAGAATCGCACTCAGAGCAGGGCGGGGATCGAAGCCACGGTCACGATGAGCACGCAAACGTAGCTCAGGGGACTGATGCCCACGCGGGTCACAGCCACGCAGCCGAAAGCCAAGTCAGTGAACCCCAGGCCAGCATCGGAAATGGCCCTTCGCATCCCCTGGGCCAGGCAGAATTCGATCCGACCTACACGGGGATCTTCTTCAGCATTTACTATGTCATGACCGGCCTGCACGCGATTCACATTCTGGCTGGAATGGGAACCATCGCATGGCTGGTCTGGCGATCGATCCGAGGTGATTTTGGGCCAGACTATTTTGGTCCCGTCGACTACGTTGGCCTGTACTGGCACCTTGTCGACCTGATCTGGATCTACCTGTTCCCACTCTTGTATCTCATTGGGTAAACCCATGTCTCACTCAGAATCACACTCGGTTGCCAATCCCATGACGCCGCACCATACCGAAGTGGGGCACCATGGCCATCAAGGACTGCATGTCCACGTCATGCCCTTGAGCATGTTGTTTACGATTTTCGGTGCACTGATCTTCTTCACAATTGCCACGGTGGTCATCTCGAAATTTCACCTTGGTGCCTGGGAAGTTCCGATCACCATGGCGATCGCGACCACGAAAGCAGCACTGGTGGCCGTTTACTTTATGCACTTGCGCTACGACAACCCGTTTCACGCGATCGTATTCTGCTTCTCACTCTTATTCGTCGCCCTGTTCCTGGGTGGAACATTAATCGACGTGCGTGAGTATCAGCCGGATCTGATCCCTTTCACGGCCCCGGCTGCACCCGCTGCTGCACCGGCCCAGTAAGCTGCTTCGAGATGACCGTGCGTCAAAGCGCACGGTCATTGTTATTACCGGGAGCAGGTGAGTTCGTTTCAAAGTCGTTGATTGAGTCCGTACGGTGATTCAACGCGCGGGCGGCATTCTTTTCCGCTTCTCAGCCAGCCGCTTCACATCGAGCCGTTTCGTCAGGAGCGAGATTCGACTTGCTGAACAGTCGGACACCATGCCGCCAGAAACAGTCGAGTCCCGTGAAATGGACTGACGGCAATCCGGAACGCGAGCAAATCCGTCAGGATCGCTGCCTCTGATCGACTGAAGTCGGCCTATCCGCGTCCGACTCTGGTGCTGGGGCAATTTCCTGGTGAGTCCGCTTCAATCTGCAATTGGTCCGAGTTTTCAAGCAGGCCTGCCTATTTGCCTGTTTTGCTCTTCCTGAGTTCCTTCTCCCGGGCACTCGTCAGCACCGAATAAAACTGGGTAAAGACGTTATCGTCTGCACCGTGCTCGGCATGGCAGTCGTAGCAAGCATTCCTCGCGATCGGCGCTTCAGTCTTCCGGACGGTCTGATTCCGACCCTCTGCCGCGTCATGAAACAGAAAGTAGGCCCAGGCATCCGGGAACCGCTTTGAATCCTTGACAGCCACTTCAAGCCCTTCTGTCGGAGCCGCGACGAAACCCGTTCTTGAGACAGGGCCCTTGGTCTTGGCAGGTCGCGAGGGAAGGTTTGTCACAATGAATACCGACTGCTCGGGAAATTCGCCTGTCTTCACGTAGTGATCGAAAGCTTCCGGTTGCAGATAGACATTGTGAAACGTACCTGGATTATCTGCATTTGATTGCGCTCCATCGGAGTAGCCAAGACCGACAGACGTTCCCACCACGACCCATTTCTCAAATCCATCGGGCCTGCGCAACCTTCCCTCTTCGTCGTATTCGGGTAGCGCCATTCCTTGTGTAATCCTTGGATTCTGCGGTGTTAACTCTGAATCGGCCGACCGCAGCAACAGTCCGACAAGCAGAGCCAAAAGGATGGTGATTCCCAGAGATCGACGCGAAACTCTCACAGCAGACTTCCTGAAGTTAACGAGTGATGATCCCTCCAAACGGAGGGGGGATCATCATTCCGAAAAAGAGAGACAACAACCGCAGGTTCAGTGTACCCTTGAATACATCTGAAAACATATGAGGAGACTTAAACAGTCCACTGGTGCATTTTTCACAAATTGACATGGAGGGTTCCCCTCGCAAAGGCAACTGTCCAAGATTCCAATTCTGCAAATGTCCCGAAAGTCAAAATTCCCGTTGGTTTTAGAGATCATTCTTTTTTAATGTTGAGTTGCCAGTAGAACTTCGTGCAAAATTGACTAATAAAAAGCGGTGTTTACCTGACAACCCGGGCCGTTAGAACCGTTAAGATCTCGTTCCGTTGCATTTTGGCGTCTTTGGTTCTCACCAACAGCGCCGAACCGTTGTAAAATGAAACTTTATGACGTAGCTTATCGTCCGTACTTCTCTTTGTGCCCCGCCGCTGGTAGCACAATCGATCCCAGGTGGAATCAATGAGTTCCGATCCCCGTTCTCAGTCTACTCGCAATGAGTTCGCAGGAGGCCCCCCCCCATCCTACGACAGGCTGCATAAAGCGCGGACGGAAAACGATACGAAGACCGTTCTGGGGGCAGACTCAGTGGCGGGTCCCGACGTTTCGGGCTCACCTACTCCTGTCGGCAAAGCCATTGGCAAGTACGAAATCCGGTCCCAGTTAGGCTCGGGCGGGATGGGGGCCGTCTATCTCGCGTTTGACAAGATGCTTGAACGGGAAGTGGCAATCAAGGTCCTGTCACAGGAAGTCGCTTCTTCGAAGACGGCGCTTCAGAGGTTTCTTCAGGAAGCCCGCGCGATTGGTCGACTGAATCATCCGAATGTCGTATCACTGCACGACATCGATCTCTGGAACGGCCAGTACTACATCGTCATGGAGTATCTCTCAGGGGGAAGCCTCGCGGAAATGGTCCAGACTTACGGCCCGTCGCATTGGCGAGTCGCCTGTAAGATGATCGCCCAGGCGGCGGCTGGACTGGCCGCGGCACATGCCGCCGGCATGGTCCACCGCGATATCAAACCCGAGAATCTGATGAAGACGAGGGAAGGACTTGTCAAAGTCGTCGACTTCGGATTGACAAAGCTGGTCGACGCGGCACATGACACCCGGACAGCGATGACCAAGCAAGGTCAGATCCTGGGGACTCCTCAGTACATGAGCCCCGAACAATTCGAATCGTCGGAAGTCGATTTACGAACGGACATCTACAGTTTGGGCGCCTCGCTCTTTCGTTTGCTGACAGGCCGTTTTCCCTACGAGGAATGCTCGTCCATTGTCCAGACAATGATGGCCCATCTGAATAAACCAGCACCGAAAGCGACGGAATTTGTTCGGCACCTCCCGATTGAGTGCAACCACATCATTGCCAAGGCAATGTCCAAGCAGCCCGCAGACCGCTATCAGACAGCGACCGAGATGGCCGATGCGCTGATGGACGTCATCGAAAAGGGGGGCTCACACATCTCGGCGCTGACCAAGACCCCCGTTTTCACGCCGTCGCCCGTCCAGCAAACGGAGCGCGCGTCTATCACAGTCAGTGATGAGGTCCGCCGATTGCGGTCGGTCGTCATCATTGAGCCATCGAAGATGCTCGCCACCATGATGAGAGACACGTGTGCCCGGTCAGGCGCTTTTCGTATCGACTTATACTCGACCAAACAACAGGTCATCGCAGCAATGCAGAACCATGTGCCTGATCTCTTGATGACGGCCATGGAATTGCCCGATGGGAAGGGGATCGATCTCATTTCAGAATTGAGTATGCGATGCTCACTCAACCGAACATGCGTCGTGCTCAATTCCAGTGACTCAACTGTCGAGGACCTGGTTGCCGCTGGTACGGCCGCCAGCCTGGTGCTGGCTCCCAAGCGGGTACGCCCCGAAGATACGCTTCGCATCGTCCATGCGGCGGGTCCCTGTGAACTGGAACAGGGAATCATCGGCGCTCAGATCGACGCGACCCGGTTCCGCCTTGTCATCATGTCCGATTACAAGCGGGTACCAGACTCCGTTGCGGAATTGATTCGCCAGACGGGACTTCTGGATGTGGTATTCGTCGGATTGAATGACTCGGAAAGAATCCCCATCAGTGAGACGCCCACTGTCGTGCTGCGTCTTTGGGAATTAACAAAGGCGACCCAGCGAGATTTCCGCGATTCGATTTTCATGCGACTTCTACCGGACTCGCGCCACGTTCTCGCAGAAGTCGATGTCGACCAGCGAAGGCTGTACTTACGAGCCCTTTTCCGTCAAAGCGTCATCGCGTCTGTCCATCGCATTCTGGATGCACATCGCCTGAAATGTCTATTACAGGCATGCCGGGCGTCATAAACGGTACCGCAAATCCCTGCTTGTTCAGGAAAATCACATTCCCCGAATCGCAAGTTGACGTAGGTTTCCCTCCGCTTGCAGAATCAGCGGAAGAAGCATTACGACCGACCTGAGAGTTATGTGTGAAGGACTGCGGGAATGAGCGGGAACGATTCGACGAGGTCAGCCTCGTCGGAAGCAATGGCCCAATCGCGATCGACAATGCAGTTTGTTGGTTTCAAACTGGCTGACCAGATGTATGCCTTTCGCATCGAAGGGATTCAGGAGATCGTCATCCCGGATCATGTGACGAGCATGCCTCAAGTCCCCGACTACGTCGAAGGTGTCAGCAATCTCCGCGGAACGATCATCCCGATCATCAACTTGCGCCGACTGCTCGACCTGGATGCCCAGTCGAAAAGCGAAGAAACCCGAACCATCGTCGTCAACGTCGGTTCAAGAACAATCGGATGCACGGTGGACGCGGTGACCCAGGTCATCAAAATCTCGCCCAAAAATATCCAACCCGCCCCGGACATCGTGAAAGCCGACGGGGCAGCTTATATCTCCGGGTTTGCCAAGCTCGACAGTGGACTGGTCATCCTGCTCGATATCGCTGAACTTTTGGATCCAGCGAAACTCGAGCACGTGCGAGAGGTAGCTCGTCGCGGCTCTTCGATTTTGTCACTCTCCAAATCTGAAAACTAACCAATGTCAAAAGCAGACGTGAGTTGCCGACTGTCCTCTCTCAGAGATCGGCGGATCGTGAGCCGGTAAAACCGCTCTCACGCGATACTGCCTGAGGCAGCGCATTGTCTGCTGGAGTCATCCTATGTCCACCGACGAATCACTCTCATCCGCACCCTCACCAGGGCGTCCCCGTGCGCGACGCGCGTCCGCGACTGCCCGGCGGGTGGAGCCCCGAATCGATTTTCAACAGATTCTCGAGAACTCAACCGTCCGCGTCATCGTGGCTGACCTTAACCTGAGGATTACTTACCTGAACGCGGCCTCTCTCTCGACACTCCGAGAGCTTCAGCATCTGCTTCCCTGCGATGTGAACAATCTTCTCGGTCAGTCGATTGACATTTTCCACCGCAATCCAGAGCACCAGCGAAGACTGCTCGCCGATCCGCGCAATCTGCCGCACGTCGCGAACATCCGACTGGGACCTGAAACACTCGCACTGCGGGTGTCGGCAATGTTCGACGAAACGGGAAACTATGCGGGCCCCATGATCACGTGGGAACGAATCACCGACAAAGTCCGGCTGGAACACGAGCAGCAGCGGCTTCAGCAGATGCTGGAGCACGCCACGGTCCGCATGATTCTCGCCGACGAGAACCTCAAAATCGTCTATATGAATCCCGCGTCGGTCCGAACACTCAAGCAACTCGAGCATCTGCTCCCCTGCAAAGTCGACCAGATGATGGGGCAGTCGATCGACATCTTCCACCGCAATCCTGAACACCAGCGACGCATTCTGGCCAACCCTGACACCTTGCCGCATCAGGCCCAGATCAAACTTGGGAACGAAATCCTCAATCTGAACGCTGTGGCAATCCGAGATTCGGCCGGAAAATACATGGGCCCCATGATCAATTGGGAACTCGTCACGGACCAGGTCCACACGAAGGAACGGGAGCAGGCACTTCAGGCAGAGCAGCAACGCATTGCGGACGACATGCGGACCCGGATCAGCCAACTGATGGTCGTGGTTCAGGCCATCGCAAACGGTGACCTCACACAGGAACTCGAACAGAATTGGGAAGATGATCTGGGACGACTGAGCCTCAGCATCAGACAGATGTCGAGCGACTTGCGGGAGTTGATCGGTCAGCTTATCGAGTCGGCAGCGCAGCAGAACGAAGGGGCCCGGGCCATTTCCGAAAGCTCACAGAATCTCAGTGAAGGGGCTCAGTCGCAGGCCGCTTCCGTTGAGGAAATGTCTGCCAGCATCGAAGAACTTGTCCGCTCGATCCAGGACATTTCGGTGAACTCAATAGAAGCGCGACGACAGGCTGAATCGACGTCGGAACTGGCCAAGTCAGGTGGGAACTCGGTCAGTGAAGCAATTTCTTCGATGCGGCTGATTCAGAAGTCCAGCGAACAGATCAATGACATCATCCAGGTCATCAGTGAGATTGCCAACCAGACCAACCTGCTGGCACTGAACGCCGCGATCGAAGCGGCACGGGCGGGTGAGCATGGATTGGGATTCGCCGTGGTGGCCGATGAAGTCCGTAAACTGGCGGAACGTTCGAGTCTGGCAGCCAAAGAGATTACGCAGCTCATCAAGGAATCAACGCGGCGCGTGGCGGAAGGAGCCGACCTGTCGGAAAAGGTTGGCAAGTCGCTGGGTTCCATCGTCAACGCCGTAGAAATGACGGCGCTGGGGATCACCCGAATCGCGGATTCGACCAGGACTCAGGCAGCCAGCGCGAAAGATGTTCAGCTCGCAATCCGGTCGATCAGCAAGACAACTGACTCGAATGCAGCAGCATCGGAAGAGATGGCCGCCAGTGCAGAGGAACTGGGTTCACAGGCGACAACGCTACAGGATCTCGTGGCACGATTTAAGG
Organism: Schlesneria sphaerica; assembly: GCF_044336245.1. Classification (NCBI taxonomy): domain Bacteria; kingdom Pseudomonadati; phylum Planctomycetota; class Planctomycetia; order Planctomycetales; family Planctomycetaceae; genus Schlesneria; species Schlesneria sphaerica. Next base: position 1,827,410 of record NZ_CP172346.1, read on the forward strand.
TTTAGAAGCGCACGAAGGACAATTTGTTCGAAGGCCGGGCGGCTGTGGACTCGATTCAACTGACTCGTCAAGAATTTGAAAAGTATCAGAAGCTGATTCTGAAACTCTGCGGTATCAGTGTGCCCGATACCAAGATCACACTACTTAGTAACAGAGTCCGTCGAAGACTGCGTGCGACGAAAATCGAGAGCTTCCAGAGTTACTTCGACTTCCTGACCTCATCGTCCGGCAAGACGGAACTTGACGGATTCCTCAGCGCCATCACCACGAACGAAACATCATTCTTTCGTACTCAGAAACACTTTGACTGGCTCAGTACCGAGTTTGTCGATCTGCAGATCGCCCGATCCAAAGAAGTGGGGAGCCGCCGCAGTATCCGCATCTGGTCTGCGGCGTGTAGCACCGGAGAAGAACCTTATTCCATCGCTCTCTGTCTGGCCGAAAACCAGCACAAGCTGACAAGCTGGAAGCTCGAAATCCTGGGGACCGATATCAGCGAACAGGCACTTTCCCAAGCACGCGCCGGTCTGTTCGATACCCAAACCATGGACGATATCCCACTGAAGTTGCGGACACAGTACTTTCAGCACGACACGGCGGCGAACGCCTGGAGGGTCAAACCGGCCCTGTCAGAGATCGTGAAATTCAAAAGGCACAATCTCATGCAGCCGATCACTGAGCCGGCATTTGATTGCATCTTTCTTCGCAATGTCCTCATCTACTTCAACCGGGCTTCAAAAGAGACCGTGATTGAGAATCTGGTCAAGGCGCTCGCGCCACGGGGGTTTCTCGTCGTCGGCCCCTCAGAGGGAATTTTTGACATGTTGGGAATGCTGACCAAGCGAAGTACTTTTCTGTATCAGAAGGAGTAGTCAGGAACCCAATGGTGTCAGATCCGAATAATCCGACGCAGAATTCTGACTCTTCATCCGATGATCTGTCAGTGTATCTGCAGGTCTTTCTCGACGAGACGGCCGAGGAGCTCGATGCTCTTGTCGAGGCGACGCTGTTTCTGGAGGGGGACCCCACTAACGCCGAAGCGTTGAACAAAGCCTTTCGCATGCTGCACTCCCTGAAAGGCTCGTGCGGAATGATGGGGTTTGAAGTCATCGGAGACTTCGCCCATACGCTGGAAGACCGATTCGAAAACTATCGATCAGGTAAGGAGCAGTTGGACCGGGACACAACGACGCTTGTCCTGAAATGTGTCGACTACTTCCGGAATTTTACCCATCGACTGAGAGCGGGAAATCCGGATGAAGGAGATCCCAGCGAGTTGATCCGTCAACTCAACGAGCAGTCACCTCGCGGAGACGCATCGGTATTCGAACCGGAAGTTCCTGCTCCCGCCTCAGTTGCTGCTGGACCTTCGAACGCCGTCTCGATGTCCGCGGGTGTGCCGATTAAGGTCAAGTTCAAGCCGGGACTTCAATTGGCCGACCTCAAGGCACGGCTGATTGTGGCACGGCTGTCATCGATCGGCGAAGTCATCTCCTGCGAACCCAAAATTGAGGACGTTCGCAGTTTTGACGAGCTTCCACTGTTCTCCTTAGTTCTCCTGACGGATCGCAAGCTCGAAGAGATCCGACGGATTGCCAGTGTTGATGGCGTCGACTCCATCGAAATGGATATGCCTTCGCTCGTTGACATTGAGTTCGATGGAAATGTCGACGGGAAAACTCCGCACGACCTCGTTGTCGACAGCCCGGGTGATGCAGCATCGCACGCAGGTGCCACAGTCTCCAATGAAAACAGGCTGGCTGCCGGCGGTCCTGTGCCTCAACCTGATGTCGCCGTAAGTTCCGCAACTGCCATCGAACCAAACAACGGCGCACCCGCATCGCCCATACCCCCAGAATCCACCGACGCAAAGGTACCTGTCACTGAAACGCTGCGCATCGACATTGATCGACTCGACCGGCTGATGAATCTGACCGGTGAACTCGTCGTGACGAATGCTCGATTCGCCGAAATCACGTCCAAAATGAGTCCGGTGTTTCGTCGCACCTCAGTTATTAACAAGACGAAGGATCTAACTGAACGGTTGAGACAACGGCTGGTCAAGTTCGAGCGACAGTTGGGAGCGACAACGAAACTCGATGAGAGTTTCAAGTCTCTTTTTCACGGGTTGGAAGACGACCTTGACAGACTCGATGAGCAGTCCTCGCTGTGGGATGAGGGGCACCGTCATTTTCTGGAGATTACCGAAGCCGTCGACCAGTTAACGCGCGTTTCGAAGAACTTGCAGCGCGGCGTACTGAATACTCGGATGGTTCCCGTCGGCCCCTTGTTGAACCGATTCAAGCGAGTCATTCGTGATCTGTCTGTCGAGCGGGGAAAGAAGGTTCAACTGGTGGTCCATGGCGAGAACACAGAACTCGACCGCAGGATGATTGATTCACTGGGTGACCCGCTTCTTCATCTGGTCCGTAACTCGATCGACCACGGCGTCGAGCTGCCCGAAGAACGTCTCGCGAACGGAAAGCCCGCCATCAGCACCCTCTCAATTGAGGCGTCGCACCGCGGGAACAACGTCCTCATCACCGTGCGTGATGACGGGAAAGGAATCGACCCGGCACGGATTCGAGATCGCATCGTCAGCCGCGGGATTGCCACCGAGGGACAAGTCCGCGAAATGTCGGATCAACAAGTCGTGGACTACATCTGGCACCCGGGATTCAGCACGGCCGACCAGATTTCGGACATCTCAGGTCGCGGCGTAGGAATGGACATCGTTCAAAGCACCATCGCATCTCTCAGCGGGACGATCGAGATGAAATCGGTTGTCGGAGTGGGGACAACGTTCACCATTCGGCTACCTCTGACACTGGCCATTATTCGCAGCCTGCTCATCCGACATGGCGATGGTCACTTTTCCATCCCCATCGATGACGTGAGGGAAATCGTCTCGGTCGCACCGGAAAACATCCATGCTGTTCACCGCCATCTGACAATCGATGTCCGTGGCGAATTAATCTCGCTGGCGAGTATGGAGAGCATTTTTGACTGGGGGCATAAGGTCGCATCACCTCAGGCCGAACGGAGCCTACACAACCGCAATATCAACGTCGTTTTACTCAATGGGCGAGGAAAGACACTGGGACTTTGCGTTGAGGCTCTCGTGGGGCGCGCAGACATCGTGATTAAATCTCTTTCTGAGAACTTCATTGCCATTCGCGGACTGTCGGGTGCGAGTATCATGGGCGACGGATCGGTCTGTCTGATGCTTGATTGTGCGGCATTGATCGAACTTGCCTCGGAAAGATCCGCCACGCGCACCGGGGCGCGTCCCTGACCACGCTTCACTAGAAGGAACCCAAATTGAGCCCTGCTGCGCGACTAACCTCCGGGCAACTTCAACGACTCACCGCAGCATTTCATGCGGGAGCCGCAACGGCATCAAAGGCCATCGAGGGCTGGCTAATGGTCCCTGCGGTGATCTCGATCGATTCTGCGGATGAATGTCCCCTGGATCTGGCCACAACGGTTCTTAGCGAGACAGGCGATATCGTCGGGATGTGCGTGATGCAGATGGAGGGAACACTCTCGGGTCGGATGGTGCTGGCTTTTGACGACCTGAGCGGACTCTCGCTGAGCGATCTGCTGCTGGGGAAAGAGCCAGGAACGGCAGTGGAATGGGGCGAAATCGAGGTTTCGTCGGCATTGGAATCAATGAACATTCTGGGCAGCTCATACCTCAACGGCATGGCAGCCAACTTGACCCAAGAGGCATCCTCGCCAGTGACCCTGGTACCGTCACCACCCCAATTCTATCGTGACTTTGCTGAAAGCCTGCTGCAAACCGTGTTTATGGAACAAGCCGTAGACGGAAGTCATGTCCTGTTTGCCCGAGCCCGATTTGAACTGCGCGGACAACCGCTGAACTGGACGTTCCTGCTGATCCCCCACCCGCCCTCACTGCAAAAGCTGTCGCAACTTCTATCCAGCCGGGACAATGCAGGCGGCGCCCAATCATGACGGAACACGATCGGTCCCCATCGCAGTCCAAATCCAGAAAGCTTCCTGAACGGAAAGTTGGCATGGGTGAGATAGAGGTTGCGCGCGGAGCATTTGTGCTGCGAACTCTTCTAGGTTCCTGCGTCGGTCTGGTCATTTACGACTTGAAGAATCAGGTCGGGGGACTGGCTCATATCGTCCTGCCGTCGTCAACCAGGCAGTCTGGGCCACCGGGAAAGTACGCTGATCAGGCGCTGGAGGAATTGTTGAAACAGATCCGCGAATTGGGTGGCCGCGAACGTCAACTTTCGGCTAAATTCGCGGGAGGTGCCAACATGTTTGCTACCACAGGGCCGACATCGATTGGAGAGCAGAATATCAACGCTGTTGAACATCTGCTGAAGACCGCGGGCATTCCGGTGCTGGGTCGGCATTGCGGTGGGAAGGCAGGTCGGCGGCTGGCGTTTGAAGTGGACACAGGTCGTGTGACCGTCGATGTCGTCGGGGCTTCGACAACTGAACTGTGAAATGGTCGCTACATCACTATTTGTCCCATTTGAGACCATCACAACGTGAATACATCTGAAGAGAGGCGGTTCCCGGCAATGTATCAACTCGACCTGGCCCGGAAATCCCCGGAGTCTGACCAATGAACCGGCTCTTGATTGTCGACGATGCCCTGATTATGCGGATGAAAATCCGTGAGATCGCCCAGTCTGCGGGGTGGGAAGTCGTCGGAGAAGCAACAAACGGTGAAGAAGCCGTGAGGCTATTCACGCAACATCGTCCAGACCTGGTGACTCTGGACATGGTGATGCCAGGGATGGATGGTCTGTCCGCATTGAAGGCCATCCGAAGTTTGCACCCCGATGCCAACATCGTCATGGTCAGCGCCGTCAATCAGAAGGATAAACTGCGCGAATGCATCGAGAGTGGAGCAATCGACTTCGTCGTCAAACCATTCCAGCCCGACAACTTCAAAGCATTTTTCGAGCAGTACCGGCAGAGCAACTGACATATGGCCAAACTCACCATCGTCGCTGTTGATGATTCAGCACTGTTTCGAGTGCTTCTGTCGAATGCCGTCCGTTCCATTCCTGATTGTGAAATCATCGGCACTGCGTCAGACGGGCAATCGGCCGTTCAGAAAATCGTTGAACTTCAGCCCGACCTGGTCACGCTCGACATGGAAATGCCCGAACTGGACGGAATGGGAGTCCTCCAGGAATTGAAGCTGCGAAAGGTGACATCCAAAGTCGTCATCGTCAGCCGACTGACAACAGCAGGCGCACGAATCACGACCGACGCCCTGTTGCAGGGTGCATTCGACTTTATCCTGAAGCCATCCGGTAAGGATCCGGCAGCGAATAAAGCCGAGCTTACGGACGCCCTGGCACAGAAAATCTCCGCGATTCGTGAGAACGCTCTGAGTCGTCGTGACACGGCTCCCCTTGTTCCATTCGACCAACGCAAATTGAAACCCGCCGACGGTTCGAGCTTTGATGCTGTCGTCATCGGTTGTTCAACCGGCGGTCCTGATGCACTGGGAAGGATTGTCCCGTTTCTCGAACCTGATTTCCCGGTTCCCGTCATTATTGTCCAGCATATGCCCGAAGGATTCACTGCATCATTGGCCAAACGACTGAATGAGGCCAGCGAAATTCCGGTGGTCGAAGCGGCCGATGGGACGGTGCTGCAGAAGGGGATGGCGATCGTGGCACGCGGGGGACACCACGTCCGTCTTGAAAAGAAGCCTTTCCGACCGGTCGTCGTGCGACTGACGGACGATCCTCATGAGCACAGTTGCCGCCCCGCCGTGGACTACACCCTTCGTTCCGCAATCGAGGCGTTTGACGGGCGTATCGTGTCCGTCATTCTGACTGGCATGGGTCGCGACGGAACAGACGGGTGCCGTTTGGTGCGAGAGCGGGGGGGCGAAGTCCTCGCCCAGGATTCGGAATCATGCGTTGTATTCGGAATGCCCAAATCCGTCATCCAGGCGGGCCTCGCTGATCGAATCATCCCGCTCTCTCAAATGGCGACGACGATCAACGCCATGTTCCGTCGATAGAGGCCAGCCAACCGGGAGAAACGGTCCCCGGACTGAATCGTTACCTCGTCCGTTTACACCACAAGGGGCCGGCCTGACGCTCCTGCATGCTCGGTTGACCGTGTTGCTCAGGACTTAACTTTGCAGCGATTTCGACTGTCGCCTGACTGACCGGCAGTGAAAAACAAACAGCACGGCCCGAAAACGATGTGCTCGCTTCGGGCCGTGCTCAGATCATCTGATTACAGCGTTAACCGAACACGCGGGCACGACGACGGGTCATCGCACCGCAGCAGTTCACGGATAAGCTCACTTTTTCTCGGGAGCCAGGAACTTGAAGGGAGCCGCCTTCTCGAATCCCCTGGTCTGATCTCCCCCCAGTTCGGGTCGACCGGCGAGCACCAGCTTTCGTACCCCGGCCGCTTCGCTGAAATCGAGTTCTTTCAACCGGATCCATACGAGACTGGGACTCAGCGTGCTCTCGAAGAAGTAGACGAGGTTCTTCTGATTACTGGCGGTGCGCCAGAGAGTCGACGAAATGTTCGGCTGGTTGGGCGTACTGATTCCGATAGGAACACTCACATTGCGCATCACGCTCAGAGCGCACGCAACGGCTTCATGTGGATCGGCTGACTGCTTGCACGCATTAACGTAGAACGAGGCACGAGCGAATCGGTCGGCGGCACGGTTGGTTCCGGGGAGCATTACTGTCCCGCCAATTTGCTCCCAGTACTTGTTGAGGGCAATCTGCTCGTCAAAAACGGGCGAATTGGTCATCACCTGAAAGTCCCGGCTGTGATGAATCACCAGTTTTCCCTTAACGTACTCGAAAATGGCAGAGTCACCTGTGGGGTCAGAGATCGAGAGATGCACGGTCCCTTTCGCTCCGTTCGGAGCCTCAGTCGTCACAATGCGATAGGCTTCTTTCTTCGCGTCCTCGACCGCTTCTTTGACTGTCGCAAAGTTGTCGAGGAAGTACTGCGCCCAGGCCGAGATCATGAGAGAAGGGCGTTGATCACCGGGAAGTTCGTAATCGGACTCCGCAAGGTACAGCAGATTCGCAACCAGTCCCTTTTCGTTCATCCCGTCTGCGGACGCCGATTCGTAGACTGAGGTCACGATGCTGCCGTACTTCGAGGTCCATTTCACCGAGGCTTCGTCGAAACCTCCGTCCCGTTTCATGCCTCGAGGAAACAGCCAGATATTACTGTGCATGTCCTCAGCCCAGTCCATCGTTCGTCCCGTAACAACCATTCCCTCTTTGCCAAGATACACGGCACGTGTGCAGGCTTGAGTGATCGAAGCCGAGAAGCCTGCAAAGCCCGTCAGCGCCAAAAGCCCCAGCGTGGTCAAGCCACCTTTTGTAAGTGTCATCAGTCAATCTTTCATGGAGTAGGGGATTTCGTCTTCAACAAGTCGCGAATTTCCGTCAACAGCAGGATCTCTGGTGCGGGAGGTGGTGGTGGAGCTTCGGCTTCTTCTTTGCGGGACTTCAGCACCCACCCGAGAAACTTCACAATCACGAGGAACAAGACACAGGCCAGAATCAGAAAGTTGGCAAAATCCGCCAGAAACGCTCCATACGGAACCTGCACACCTCGGATCGGGGCAGACAAAGATTCCAGCCCTTTGGTGGCCTCTTGCGGGTTGCCTCCAAAGAGGGCAGAGATGAGGGGCATGATCAGATTCTTGACCATGGATTCAATAATCTTACCGAATGCACCGCCGATGATCACGCCAACCGCCAGATCAATGACGTTCCCCTTAAAGGCGAACGCTTTGAATTCATCGAGCAACGTGAAGGCCCGCTTCGCTGGATTAAATGGAAATGATGAACGTGACATGGATTCCCTCCTGTTAACCGTGGTGACTGTGGGCAGCTCTCTTAAAAATTCCACTGAGTCATAATCAGTGCGATGACCCCCAGGGCGCTCATAAGCAACGCAAGGACATAGGCCGGTGAAAACGTAAAGCCGGGAACGTTCTTCTGGAGTCGTCGCATTCGCTGCCGATGCTGCAGACATGCGGTTCCCAGTGTGGTAATTCCGATCACGACCATGACCATCCCCAGCGTACGTGCACTCAGCAATCGCCTGGGCAACTCGGTCTTGTTCTGATCATGAAGAAATTCGATAAACTTGAAGAGCGTCAGCCCCAACGTCACGAGAGACGTCCCTGTCCGCACCCAGGCAAGCAGTGTCCTTTCATAAGAAAGATAAGTCCTTTCGATCGCCATCTGCGTCTCGTCAGACTTCTTTGATTGCGGCGTCGATTCTTCATCAGACATGACCATCTCTTTTTCATCAAAGGGGTATACGGGAAGGGACTTCAATGATACTGACACCGGCATCGCGCGTCGGTACCCCAGCCGCAAAATTCATTGAAAGCAGCCTTCTGATTCGTGTCGCTGACAGAAGGGGCGCGTGATGGGTATTCTCATCCCTTTACCTACCGGGTCCCGTTTGCTCACCAGAAGGCTGCTTCGGGACAATTGGCCATTCGGCAATGACCATTCTGAGCAATCACCTGAGCTGCCATCGTTCAACGATGAACCTTCACAGGCATGCCGGTTCGACCGGACGCCAGGATGGCCTGAGTGATATCGTAAACGGGCAAGGCTGCCTCGGGAGGCGATACATCGGGTTTGCCATCGAGAATCATATTCAGAATGCCAGTGACCGGGTTGGAATCGGATTCATCGATCGGCAGTCGTTCGCGGTGTCCGGCTTGAGCGATCCAGAGTTCCTCATGCCGGACCATCAAATCCGCCCCATCGCAATGAATATGGAGATCTTCACCGAGGTACTGTGCGTTCCCGATGAAATCCATCGTCAAGGTCACGTCGCCCGTCAGCAAGGCCGACACACTGGCCACGATCTCCACCTGACTGCCCCATTTCTGCGTCCGTGTGAAGACTTCGAGCGGGTTCAAACCGGTGACGTAGAAAAGTATGTCGAGCTTATGGCTGCCGGCGTCGGTAATGAATCCCCCCGGATTCTGCTCCGGATCGTCTCGCCAGGTTCCCGCGATCGTCGACTGCCAGTTCTCAACGTTGTGCGAAGCGATCGCCCGCACGGCGCCCCACCTGCCCGAGTGAACCTGTTTTCGCAGAGTGCGAAAGAGAGCGGTGTAGCGGCGTTGATAGCCGAGCGAAAAAGCCTGTCCCCGGGCCCGAGCTCGTTCTGCATCGTGAATCAGATCCAGAATCTGTAACCGGTCAGAAGCCAGCGGTTTTTCACACAAAACATGCCAGCCCCTGTCGAGACAACGTCGTGCCTGTGCATAGTGCTCAGCAGTCGGCGTGCAGATGATAGCGGCATCGACCTGCCTACTGGCGATCAGGTCATCAAAATGAGTCGCCACCGCAGCCGCAGGCCAGTATTCCTGCTGAAGACGCGTCGCCATCGCGGGCGAGGAATCAAGCAGCGCGACGACTTCACCTCGCCCATCTTCCAACAGCTTTTCACTATGGTGACGTCCCATTCGGCCACAGCCGATCATCGCGAAACGGACTCGGTTGAGCGATGAAGTCGAGCTGACAGTCATGTGAATCTCGCAGAGTCCAACACTCGGATTTTGAGAGCGGATATCCGGCGCTCAGGGTCCGCGCTGACGATCGTCAAACTCGATCGATGTCAGTCACCAGTAGTGAATAACAAGACACCCGGAACGCCACTACGCTGAACGGTGCTGTCCGTTGGGGACCAGCGAACCGATACCAGTCGAAGCAGGAGGAATCGTGACGGGCTCCCGCACGGCAGGTCTTGTCGACAGATAGTACATGAATCCCAGATTGACAACGAACAAGGCAATACTCACCCACTGAGCAGTCGTTAGACTGGTTGAGAATTGTCCCCCCTCATCGGCGCGCAACAGTTCCATACAGAACCGCGTGATGGGATAAATCAACAGGGCGACTGCCAGCACTTCCCCGTTCCGACGTCGATAGCGGAAATACCAGGCCGTGATCGCGGCAATCACGAACCCGTCAATTGCGCTGTAAATCTGAGTCGGATGCAGCGGGGGCGTGCAGACGGCACTGGCGTCGAGCAGTTTTTTCTCTACCATCGACGCAAACGTGGCACTCTCTCTGGGGAACTGGACGGCCCAGGGAAGCGATGTCATCGCTCCATAGCAGCAGCCATTCAGGAAGCAGCCGATGCGGCCAAACCCGATCCCGATGAAGACCGACGGGACAATAATATCTGCTAGCGCCAGCGGCCGTATTCCGCGGAAATAGCAGAACGAAAAATAACCAATCGCCCCACCCAACAGACCACCATACAGGACAATCCCTCCCTGTGAGAGACTCACCGCGGCGATGAGCCAGTCGAGACTGGGGGGACCGGTGAAGACGCGATTCCCGTACTGAATGAGATAGTAGAGCCGAGCCCCGACAATCCCGGGAATGAACAACCAGACAGCGAGATCCCAGATGACATCGCTGGGTAGTCCTTCTCGCTCAGCCCGAATCGTGGCCCGAAAGACCGCCAGACTGAAGCCGATGAACAGCATCAGTCCGTATCCGAAAATCGGGATCCCTTCACGAAAATTTTCAGAGCCGTGTGATCTCAGATAACTGCCCAGCAATGGGGCACCAAACACAATTGCCAGTGCAACGGCTAGCCAGTTTACGAACGGAAGGAATTCGTCGGAAAGCTTCAGTTTCCAGCCAGACTTGCGACCACGAAGATACAAATATCCTGCACCAATCAGGATCCAGACAAAGAGGACAACGCCAAAGCCAAAACCTGGCACTTTACCCAGCGGCCCCAGATCCCACGGACGATCCAGGGGAATTTGAACGAGTACTTGCCGCATGGGAAACGTCTCCGAGCCGACAGGTGTCAGCATAAAATACTGTGAGCAACGATGGAGCGAGGCGTGCTTGAATCATTTACTTTCGACGTCAGACAACTCAATGACAACTTGCCTGACGCGTGCACGGATGCCCTTCATTCAGGGAGCTTCAAAAGCATGTTATCGATCAAGCGCGTCGTACCGACTCGTGCCGCAACCAGTGCCACCATCTCCGATGCCACGGACGTCAGTGGAGCGAGGGTATCAGCATCAACAATAACCCCGTAGTCCAATTCGACACCCGATGATGCAGATAGCTGCTCGATCAACGTCGCTTCGAGTCGGGACAGGTCACGTTCACCCGCGGCGAGCGATTGAGATACGGCCACCAGAGCCCTCGACAAGCAGAGGCCTCGCTGGCGTTCTTCGGCGCTCAAGTAAGCATTGCGGCTGCTCATCGCCATACCATCTGGATCACGCAAGGTGGGACAGGTCACGACTTCGGTCGGGATGTTCAGTTCCCGGGCCATCGTGCGGATGATCAACTGCTGCTGGTAATCTTTTTGACCGAAGTAGGCCCGATCGGCCCCGACAATCATGAACAATTTCGTCACAACAGTCGCGACACCACGAAAGTGACCGGGACGAATTGCTCCTTCCAGGATGTCCGACAACCCCTCGACTTCGACAAAGGTCCGAAATCCCGCCGGGTACATCACTTCGACACTGGGGTAAAAGATAATGTCGCATCCCGCCTCGCCGCAGATCTTCAGGTCGAGCTCGCGGGGTCGAGGATACTTCTGAAAGTCCTCGTTGGGACCAAACTGGGTGGGGTTCACGAAGATACTTGTGACGACAACATCGCATTCCTGCCGGGCCCGCGTCATCAGGCTCACGTGACCAGGGTGTAAAGCCCCCATCGTCGGCACAAAACCGATTGTTTTTCCGGCTCGCTGATTTGCAATGACGGCAGCGCGAACGTCGGCCGTTGTTTCCGCAATGTGGGGCGGCGTTCGGTCGGGGCTGGTCATCGGAATGAGTAGCTCTTGTTATTCTTGTCGAAATCGGTGTCAGTAAACTTTCGATTCGGTTTTACGTCATTATAGAAGTATTCTTCGACCAGGGGGGGCTCTTTGTCCGTCTTGCCGGGAAAACCGAGTTGCTGGACGCCGATCGGCAGCCCCGACTTGTCTTCGATCCAGAGCCTGGTCGTGTGAAATTTGAAGTCTTTGTAGGGCTTTTCATGCACTGATTCGAACACCGTGCAGATCTCACCCGTCGGCAGTTTCGAATTGGGACGCTTTTGCGTGGTGGTGCCGTCAAACTTGGATTCGAGTTCCCACTGCTTGATGACCCGTTGAAGCATCTGCTTCATTCCGATCGACGTAATGGGATGCTTGCTTTCCGCCATTGCATCCGGGCCGGTAGGAGGGAGCGCGACAGTTCCGATAATGGACTTGAAACCCGCTTCGCGTACCAGCAGGTTGTTGTTGTTCTGCCCTTTAACGTACAGAACCTCGCGACCGGGGCTATTGTCAATGAACTTCAGGTAGACGCTGAACGGCTCTTCGCGAAACTTCATTTTCATCGAGGCCTTGATCAGCTTTTTTCCGATCACTTCCCGCTTGACGAAAATGCATTCGTAATCTTCGATCTCTTCGAGTTTGTCGTGCGCCTTGTACGCCAGTTGCAGCGGAATATAGAGAGCATGGGCCTCATCGACCTCGACCCGGTCCGCTGCCGGCGCTTTATTCACCGTGGTCGTGACCTGTTCGGTATTGGTCTGTGCGTCGACAGTCATCGCGGAAACGGCCATCGAGACCATGCAGTAACCGACGGTTCTCGACAATCCGCCAATCGACCCCATCCCGGCAACAAATTTGGGCATCTGAACGATCCTTCGCAATCATTAAGATAAGCCCGATTCGCACGTTGGTGCGTTCGGTATCGAAAACGATGACTTTTTAGACATTATCCGATGATCGGGAATCGATCAAACCCAATTAACTTCCGGCAGCCGCGATTCACACCCTTCTCGACGGATCCTGGTTCACTGCGGAATTCCCGACTCCCTGCCCCATTGTGACCTGGTTTTCTTCCTGATAAATCAGCAGTGACTGGTCGTTACTCCTCCTCCGGAACGTCATCCTTGGCCTGATGCGTTCGCTAGAAAGCAGAATCGTGACCCCTGACGAAACCTCCGATCACATTATTCGCCTCGAAATGGCGGTAGCTCATCTCCAGCACGAACTCGAGCAGATGCACTCCGTTCTGCTGGCCGTTCAAGGCGAGCTGAAAGGAACCCGCGATCAGATCTCGAAACTCGAACGACGCATTGATATTGTCAATGAAGGGGGGCAGGAACGGGACATCAACGACGAAAAACCGCCGCACTACTGACCGTCATCGCATCTTGTCCCCCAGTGCGGCAGTGGGCGCTGACCCGCCCCCACTCCAGAAGGAACAGTATGCATGCACGTCGAGACTCACGATCAGTTTGATCCAGAACTGGATCTCAAGTTCGAGCGACTTGTCAAAGTGACCGCAAAGCACCTCTGGATGGGTTGGACAGACCCCGAAGTGCTGAAAACCTGGTTCTGTCCTCCCCCCTGGAAGACGATCGAATGCGAGATCAACCTCGTCCCAGGTGGAATTTTTCGGACCGTCATGCAGGGGCCTGACGGAGAAACGACCGAGAACACCGGCTGCTTTCTCGAGATCGTGAAGAATCGAAGACTGACTTGGACCTGGATGCTGGGCCCGGGTTATCGACCCAAAGACACATCCGAAGCCCCGTTCGCCTTCACTGCAACGATCTCATTCGAAAAGGTACCGGGGGGGACAAAATACACGGGACATGTCCGGCACACCACCCCCGAAGGACGCAAGCGGCATGATGCAATGGGCTTCCAGCAAGGCTGGGGCGTAACGCTGGACCAACTGCTCGCGCTCGCCCCATTAAAACGATGACGCAAGGCCCCCATGGCGGCGATCAGTTGTTAAGCGACTCGGCAACATCCGTCTGGTAGGCCGTCATCCCCGGCAGAAATCCGACCAGCGCCCCCATCAGCAAGAGAACCGGCAATACGACCAGTTCGTAGGTGGAGAATGCACGCGGGTCGATCAGCAGACCGGTTTTTGCAGCGACAATGGGGGCCGCTGCGAAGACCAGTCCATGGCCCAGCAACAGACCTAACAGACCTCCGCCTACGCAGAGAATGATTGATTCCGCCAGGACAATAGTGAGGACAGTTCCTCGTTGCGCCCCCAACGCCCGCATGATGGCGATTTCACGTCGGCGAGCTGACATCGAGTTGTAAATGCTCACAAAAATCCCGATCCCTGATACCAGCACGATCAGGGCGGTCATGACCAGAAACATCGCTTGCGCAGGGGCAAGAAACTCCGTGAACAGTCTCTGCATGGGAACAATCGGATTCACTCCCTGTCCCTGATTCCCTTTCTTGAGTTCCCCCGCCATCAGGTTCGCAGCAATTGCGGATTTACATTGCAGGAGGACTGCCGTCACTTCCTTCTGTACATCGGGAAGATCGTGGCTGTGTCCGTGATGGTCGTGCCCTCCGGCACTGTGGTCGTGCACTCCGTATTTCTTCTGAATTCGGGCAATTTCTGACTTGAGCTCTTCGTCAGTCAGAGCAGGTTCACCGAAGAACTTACGTTCTCGTTCGATCGCTTCTTTGAGAGGTTTGTCGTGCCCCTGAATCTGGTAGAAGCCTTTCAAATTCACGTACACCGTTTTGTCATGAGGCGTCCCAGTGGGGGCGAGGATCCCGACCACCTCAAATTCTTCATCATGGACGTGATCTGATTCCGCACCTCCGTGGACCAGTTTCAGCTTGCTCCCCAGTCCCCAGCCATTCTCCCGTGCAACCCGGTCGCCGATGTAGGCATCGAAGTCCCGCCGAAACCCATGCCCTTTCACCATAAAAGGCTGCTTAGGGGCGTAGTCGACGTCGAAGAATTCGGGTACGGTCCCAACAATCGGGAAACCGCCTTGCTCTGTGACATCCCCCATCGCAACCGGAATGGCGACAGCAACACGGGGATCCTTTTTCAATTCCTGAAAGTACCGATAGGGCAAATTCTCGATCGGTGGACTGATGTGGTAAACGGTGCTCAGGACCAGTTGCAGGGGATCCCCTTTGGCTCCCACGATCAGGTCGTAGTTGATGGCCCGCTGACTGAATACGGATTGCAGGATCCCATAGATCACAAGGACCGCCACCATCAACATCACGCCCAGTGCTACACTGAGAGCGGTCAATGAGGAAGCCAATCCGCGCTCACGGATGCTTTTCCAGGCGATGGTCGCAAGATTCACGGAATAACCTTCAAAAAGACACAAGATACACACACAGGCTTACGCAGACCGTCCTGGTAGCGTGGGATTTTCTTCCCCTCACGGAAACAGGCTCATCCCGTGTTCAGGCCGGTGGAGTATGGCAGATTGCGGTGGCGAGATAAACACTTTCTGCCGTGTCACGATCAGTGCTGGCAATCAGTCCTCAACTCACCGCGGCTCTGCCCACAATCAGTTCCGACTCCAGTTTGCAAGAGGCGAATCCCCGGCGGCACCTGAGCGCCGCCAGGGATTCCTCTATCGCGACCGACAAGGCGGGCTAGTGCTTGTGTCCACCTTTTTCGGCACCCGCTTTGTAAACGGGATGGTTCCGGTTGCCTCGTGAATTCACGTACGCAACGAGATCCAGAATTTCGTCCCGAGTCAGTTTGTCCAACAGGCCCTTCGGCATGATGGAAACTTTGGATTTTTCCCGTTCGACGATCTCACTCCGTTTGACCTCGATCGGTTCGGCCTTAATGAGTGGATTTTCGACGATCTTGATCACATCGGGGGTTTCTTCGACCACGAGCCCCGTTACGACTTTTCCATTCCCCAGTTCAATGACGTTGGTCTGGTACTTGTCATTGATCTTGGCGGAAGGATCAAGAATTTCCTTGAGAATATCGACACTGGTCCATTTGGGTTCGAGCTTCGTGAGGTCCGGACCAAACTCGCGACCAGCACCGTCGAATCTGTGACAGCCGACACAGTTGGCCACCGTAAACAGCTGCTTGCCATTGCCAAAGTTGGGTGTTGCATGCGAATGGTCGTCGCTGTTTCCGTGGCCACGGCTTTCGGCGAGCGTCGCAACAATGTCGGACAGATCTTCAAACTTCCACTCGGTTCGGGGCCGGCGATCCTTGAGCAATGCGTCGACTGGCTCAATGTGATTCGCAGCCAGATACGGTTCCGGGCTGGCAAGATACTCGTCCAGATTCGGGACGACATACAAGGCCCCGTACATGCGCCGCCAGTGCCCCGGATAGGTACACACAAAGGGATAGACGCCGGGTTGCTGCGGTGCCGTAAAGCTGACTCGCTGGCTGTCGCGAGGCTGCAGTAAGGTACTCTTGGCAAGAACCTTGTCCGACTGCGGCACGTAGTATCGCTCGGCAAACGCCGGTTGTTGGGCGTTGGCTTCAGACATCAGTCCAATTTCCTCGAGTGCCCCTGGCTGAGTGATCACAAAGTTGTGCGGCATCAGATCACTGTTCTCAAGCAGGAACTCGACCGGTTTGCCCGCTACGACAACGACCAGATCCTTATCGAACGCCATTTTCTCGAAGATCGTCCCGATCTTGATGACGCGAACGCCCAGTTCACCCAAGATGGCGCGCGTCTTCTTCGCCTCTTCCACCGGCAGCAGCGTTGTCAGTGCGTCGGAAAACTCGAGTGCATCCAGGGCCGCTGGAGATGTCCGGTCGGCCGCGGGGGTCTTCTGAATAGAAGCAATCAACACCTCCAGCAGCGGCGCCGCTTCATCCTTCGGCCAGGCCGACTGTGGCAGTCGCTGAAGAGCACGAATGGCCGTGCTTCGTTCTACATCTTCCTTCACAAATTTTTGAAGCAGTGAGAACGTTCTTGGTTCCTGTCCGCGAACGTAGGTCAGGGCCAGCATGGCGGCACGACGGACAAGTGACTCGGGACCGCCCCCCTCAAGAGTGAAGGAAACGCTGACCTTTGGAGCAGGGTTCTTCTCTTTGACGAAGACTTCAGCCCGCTTGTCGTCCAGCACTTTCAACGTGAACTGGTCCAGCCGATCAGGAATCTCGGTCCGGTTGAAGATGTTAATCTGATCGATCGGATAGACCTCGCCCAGATCGACTTCCCACCACGGCTGTGCGGTATTCTCTTCGGTATGGGTCTGCCCGCCATCGCCATAGGCACCGGACTTGTTCCCATCGATACCACGGGAAGCATCCCCCCCCGAAGCGGTATTCTTCTGCGTCGCTTTGCCCCGGCGAGCGATATTCACACCACCGCTGAGCACTTCGACTTCAGCAAGTGTCAAGGTTCCCTTTCCGGGCAACTCAACTCGCACATAGCGTCCCAGCGTTCCTTTAGAGGTCGTGCCGGCGATGGAAGCAGGAAGCCCGTCAAGCAGTGGCACCACCTTGTCGTACAGACTGGCCCGAATCGAGGCGTCGCTGATCAATGGCAACGCGTTCACGAAATCAATCAGGTGGTTTGAACTGGTTGTCGCCAGCGCCCAGGACTTATCGATCGTGCCATCGACATTGATCAACGAGACAAACCCGATCTGTCGGAAGATGGGTTGCTTTGCGGATGTCGCCAGCTTTTCGAGTTCCGCACGAGCCGTCGTCAGTTCCGCGGCACTTCGTCCCGTCAGTTGTCGCACCAGATCAAAGATCACGGTGACGTCCGCATTCGACTGCTTTCCGTCCAGCGTATTGATGGCATCCATAATCACGGCCAACTGTGGCTTGTTGTCCAGCCGCGAAAGTCCTTCGATGGCCTCGCGTCGGGCTTCATCCCGCAGCCCAGGCCGGTTCAGCATTTCCACGTAGACCAGTCGGTCGCGCTTTTCGTTCAGCAGCTGGTCATTTGTAAGACTCTTCAGGAAGTACCTGGCACCGGCATCGGAGGTGAATTCCACACGTCGGTTTTCCCGGCTGGCAAGATCCAGATAGGGTTGAAGCGTCCGCATGACTTCCTTCGACATGTGGTCAATAAACGCATCTGTCGGTTTTTCGCGCGCGATCAGCACAACTTCGGCCGCTTCCGCCTGCGGCAGGAAGCTGGCCGCCCAGATTGCCTGCAATCGAACTCGGGGGGCCTCATCGTTCGCCGCCTGTTTCAGCAGATCCAGAGTATTGCTGACGCGATCCCGCCAAGCCTGCAGCACACGAATCGCGGCTGCCCGTGCGCGATGATCCCGGGCCTTCAAAAGTTGTTCCAGCAATGCTGTATTAAGCACATTGTGATGCTGGTGAACCCAGAGTCCTTCGAGTGCATGGTGATCGTAATCTGCATGATTCTTATCCAGCCGGGCGAGCCAGGGTTCCAGCGCCGCAATCACATCAGCGGTGGGTCGAGCGGAAAGTTCGATGCGCGCTCGTGAACGGACGCGGTCATCTTTCTCTTTCAGAACGTCCAGCAGCTTGCCGATCGGTTGACCAGCAATGGGGATCGGTTTGATCAGATCGCGTCCCTCGTATCGAATGCGGTAGACACGGCCGTGAATCCGGTCGCGATTGGGGTCACGCAAGTTGTGCTGCATGTGTCCGATGATTGGATTCTGCCAATCGGTGAAATAAATTGTACCATCCGGTGCTGTTTCGATATCGGCAGGACGGAAATTGGGATCACTCGACATGACCAGTGTTTCAGGGAACTCGGTCGCCCCAAAACTCCCTCCGTCCTCGAAGACCTTGTACTGCAGGATTCCCTGGAGCCCGATGACGTTCCCGACGAGCAGGCTGCCGCGCATCTCTTCAGGAAAGTGGCTGCTGCTGAGGTACTCAATTGCCGGGCAGGGGCGTGTGCGTTGTTTGTAGACCGTCGGTGTGCCACTGTGCTTGTGAGGGTATTCGAGGAAGCTGGACATCAGCGTCGCGTCGTATGGAGCAGAACCGGTTCCATCCACGACGATGTCCTGTCCCCAGGCATTAAATGAATGGCCGTGTGGATTGGCGAATCCGTAGGTCACGTAGACGTCGGTCTTCTGGGACCGGGGTTCATAACGGAACACTGCCCCGTTCGCGACGCGGCGAGGAGCCCCCCAGGGGGTCTCAATCTGCGAATGATGAAATGTCCCTTCCTGGAAGTACATCGCGCCACCCGGATCAAGAGCAAAGCTGTTGATCGTGTGGTGCGTATCGGCGGTGTCGAACCCGTGAACAACACGTTCCTTCACGTCGTATTTGTCGTCTCCATTCGTGTCTTTCAGAAACAGCAGATCCGGTCCCTGTGCTACCAGGACGCCGCCTCCCCAGAATTCAAAGCCAGTAGGATTGTGCAGGTCACCGGCGAAGGTGATGCACTTGTCCGCCTTGCCGTCGTGATTGGTGTCTTCCAGGATCAGCAGGCTGTCGTTCATGGGCGTTGTCGGCTTCCAGTGCGGATACGTCGGCCAGGTCGCCACCCACAGACGACCGCGTGTATCAAAGGCCATCTGCACGGGATTGATCAGTTCGGGAAACATCGACTCGTCCGCGAACAGTTCAACCTTGATGTTCTTAGCAACCGTCATCTTCTTGATTGCTTCTTCCCCCGAAAGGAACAGGTGCTTGCCCCCTTCGAGCGGACCGGGTTTGTTGGAAATCACTTCCAGGAACTGGGGCAGGTTCGTATCGTCCGGCTTGATCGTTTTCCCCTGTGCCGCTGCCCAGACGACCTTGTCACGGTTGGACGTCAGCGTATCCAGGACGTCGAGTTCACGCTGGCCGACGGAGTAATTCGACAGTCCGTCTCCATACCCACCGGGCCCCTCGGAAAACTTGAGAAACGCCCGGTCACCGTAGGTCGAATAGCCGTCTGTAACCCGATAGCGGTTGTACCAGTAGAAGTTTTTGTCGTTGACCGCAGCCTGAATGGAGCTGAGCCGGGATGCAGGAATCGAATCGAGCTGCTCGCTCTTCGATTTGAACAGGCCTTGAACAGCAACGCGGGCAATCGTCCGGTCACCGTAAGCGTTCTGGTGGACGCCGTTGATGGTCGCAACAGGGGCCTTGCTGTCACGAGAATTGCCGACGACCGGGGAATCGCCGTTAAATAACTTCAAGGTCGGCGTGAACAAGTCTACGAACAAGACCGAGTTGGCACGGGCGACTTCGCCCATGGCATTGGAATACAAATTGAGTCGGGCATTGGCAGCCACGACCTGTGTCCGCGACAGCAAATTGGGATCGCCGACAAATTCATGCGCGATCGGCGAGAACAGGACGAGGCGTGGCGCTGACTTTCCGTTGTACTGCTGGCTCAAGGTGTGCTTGATGAAGGCATCCACGTTTTCCTTGAATTCTGCGAGGCCTGCTTCACCGGCAAAGGACTCGTTGTAGCCGTAGAAGGCGAAGACGACGTCGGCATTGGTGTTGGTCAGTTCAAACCGGTTCTCCCGCACCTTTCCTTCGTCGCGTTTGGAAAGCTTGTCGACTTGCGGACAGGGAGCATTGCCGCTCAGCCATTGATCGTGCGTACCAAAGTCCATCGAACGGAGTCGCTTGTTGCGATCGCGAAATCCGTTGATCTCATCACCACTGTAAGCCAGATTGCGAAAGACAAGTTCGGCGTCGGGAAACTTTGCGTGAATATAGGTTTCGAGCCAGCCGTAGTGCTGCATGCGTTCGGCGACGGTGCCACCCACAATGCAGATGTGATCGCCCTTCTTCAGCTCAAGCTGCGATTGAGCACTGACCGTCGACGATAGCGAGATACACAAGACGAAAACGCAAAGATGCCACTTCATTCCGGTCGTTCCTCAGTGATGTTGGCAAATACGCTCGTTCCGAACGAGTCGATTCAGAGGTCGCCAGATTAACGCATCCGATGGTCTCTGACGACCGTTCCGCCGTGGTTCTCGTGATCAACCGCGGGACGACGAACTGCGATGGACGACCCAGCCGGGGACTTCGACCTGGATCTGATAGACGGTCTTGCCTGCGGTGACGTAGAGCGTCTTCAGATCGGGACCGCCCCACGTGCAGTTCGTGACGATGTCTTCGTCGATCGGAATACACCCCAGCAGAGTTCCGTCCGGGCGAACCACGTAGATGCCAGTGGGAACCCGGTCCGTTTCGATCGCGCTACGAGCACGGGAAATCCCTGCGGCGATGTAGAGGGTTCCCTGCGAGTCGATACACATACCATCGCCTCCCCGTCCCGGAGCAAAATCGAAGACGAGACGCTGCTGCGAGAGTGTTCCGTCACTTGAGAGATCGAAAGCCCAGATGCGTCGGTGCCCCCCTGCGACCGTGCAACTGTCGACGACATACAGTGTCCGTTCGTCGGGACTGAGCGCAATTCCGTTGGGTCGCTGAATCTCGGGCTGAGTCAGTACTCGTGTGACGGTCCCGTCGCGATCAATCCGATAGATGGAATCATGATCCAGCTCCATCGTACTTCGGTCGTAATAGCAGGGATCCGTGAAGAACAACTGGCCGTTGGAACAGGCCGCGATATCATTCGGCGCGTTGTAGCGTTTCCCTTCAAATCGGTCGGTCAGGACCTCGACAGCCCCCGTCCTCAGATCGGTCCGGGTGATGCGACGATTCCCGTCGTTGGGACAGAACTCGTTCCCTTCGCAGGCCAGCAGACGCCCTTCAACGTCAAACAGCAAACCATTGGCCCGGCCGCTCGGCTCGCGGAACACCCGGTAATACTTTGAACCTTTTTCGAGAACCAGAATCCGGTTGTTGACGATGTCCGTAAAATAAAGATTGCCCGTCGAGTCGCAAGCAGGTCCTTCCGTGAAGGCGATGCTGGTGGCAACAGTAGGTCCGGAGAGCACTCCGGGCGGCATTGGGAGTCCATGCAAATTCATTGTTGTTCCATCCAGGTGTTGTCGTCGCCAGACATCATCGCCGAAGCTCGTTCGTCGTTCGGCTTGATACGGGCCGCATTGTCTGGCCACCAAACGTCGAGCAGTCGAGCAGCGATGGCCTCGCCGCCGCAGAATACGAAACGGCGAGTTCTTCGTCGAATGTGACCGAGCTGCGGTCTGCAGGAACCACGTTGACTGCCCGCCGGTCGATTTGAACCCGCAATCGCCAGGTTCCTGTTCAAAACCGTGGTGAATCCCCGCTTTTTGAATGGTACGCGAAGTGCAATTTACACTCTTAGCCGACTTGCGAATCCTTCGGAGGAAACCTCTGAATTCGTGAGTCGCGCCACTTCAGGTGCCACTCGGTGAGAGCAGCGGGAGAACTCCAGCTCCCCTTAAGTGGCAACCTGAACCCGCTCAATCCGGTAATCCGCCTGAGCAAGAGGCGAATTCCGAAGCGAGCGGTGTGGATGGCCGGATGTCATGGGTATCCAGCCTCCCGTCGAAGCCCGAAACCACAATCAGGGGTGTCAGTTGTGCATTGCAAGTGACGATTCACTGCTTCCGACTGTCCCCTTAAGAAACATTGTCTCTGAAAGGGATCATCATGAACGCAAAGCAAATCACATTAGCCACTTTGGCCGCAGCGTTGCTCGCCATTCCGTTGCCGGCTGCAATTGCGCAAGACTTTCTGAACGGACAATCATATGGCACCGGATACTACACGGGCTCGGGCCAGGGTTATTACGGCGGTTATGGTCAGGGGTATGGGGCATACGGATCGGGGTATTCATCTGAATTTGCACCGGGCTATCCCACACTCTCACAACAGAACTACGTCCCTTACCGCGACGACATCGCACCGGTTCGCTCGTATAATTCCTTTGGCTCCGGTCGATATGGAGCGACGAGACCAAACTCGATCTTCCAGAACTCGTACAACCAGGGCTACGGTTTTGGGACCGGATATGACTACGGGTACGGCTTCGGTGGCGGAGGTCCTGGACTTTCTTATGGCGGACACCATCAGAGAATCGATGGCTTTGGCGGTTCCGGGGATCACTACTACCGCAAGGGCTCTCCGTACAGCCGATTCTAGGATCACCTCCCAGAATCACCTTAGACGAGATTAGCCGTTCCCCGAGGAATCGCCCGAGTTCTGGGCGATTCCCTGCGTGCGGAGCTGATTGCGAAAGAGGGGTGTGAACGTCTCTCCACTCCCCAGTTGACAATCGACCTTCACCCCCGTCCCTTGTACCCCACCAAAGATGCTCGCCAGAGCAGCATCTGCCGCATCTCGCCCTGTGCCAATCCGCACCAGCCCATTCAAGGGAGCCAGTCGGGTTGAATCAAACAGCAGCCACTGGCCTGCGACATAACATTCAAACAGGGCATGAAAATCCGGCGGATTGAGCTGGTAGGCGTATCCCGAAAAATAGCGGGCGGGAATATTCAGGGCCCGACAGTAGGCGATACCAAGATGAGCAAAGTCGCGGCAGACACCCCGGCGTTCCACCACCGTATCATAGGCGGATGTCTGCGAATCGGTGCTGCCTAACGCATATTCAATGTTCGAATAAATCCAGTCATCGATCGCAACCACCTTTTGATAAGGGTCGTTGATCTTACCGAACAGGTCCCAGGCGAGTTTCGACAGTCGATCCGACTGGACGTAACGACTTGGAAACAAATACGGGATTGCGTTTCGGTCCATCTCCGCGATGGAGACGGGGGGGGCACCTTTTGCAGGTACCAGTTCCGTCGAGCAATCCACTGTTGCGGAATAGCAAATCTCGAGAGTTTGTGCGTTTCCGGTCTGTAACCGGATGAACCGGCTGCTTCCAGCCTCCAGGTAAAACTCTTCATAGTTGACCTGAGGGTTCGTCGTGAGCTTCTCCTCGACGACATATTGCGCGCTGCTCATCTGCGCCTGAATATTTAGAATCAGTGTCGAGGGAAACTTGACGTGATAATTCAACTGTGAGCTGACGTTAAATCGCATGAGCTTCTCAACTTCACTGGGAGGCCAACTGGGAGGTCACGGAAATCATCCGAGAGCCTGACCAGGATGCACCGCGATCCCCAGGCCCTCAACCTTTTCTCATGCAGATGACGTTCCAATGGCGCGATTTCCTCCACAGTACCCGTTCGACCTCCACCAGGCGAGAACACGGGCGATTGTGGCCGTAACGATCGCAAAACCGAGAGGCAGACTGGATGGATCTGATCCACATTGGATTCCGGCGAGTCTGAGGGGACCATTTCCTCAGATTCATAGAGAGCTCCCCGTCGCGGACCTATCCAGACTCGGAGCCGGTCAACCTGAATTCCAAGCGTGGCATCAGAATATACCCGGTTCTGAACTCGACATGGCGCTGCGAACTGGCCACTTTGCTATCATTGCTGTAGGTTACCCCCCTCGTCACCGATTCCCTTCGCGGGTCGAGATCATGTCGCTGAGAGCCAACGAGACATCTGCTTCCCCTGCGAAGAAAAGGAAACTCGCTTTCACCGCGCTTCCTCGGTCATTGTCTCAATCGAAACCGAGAACAAAAGAAGTCTCGGCGTCCGTCATCGTCAGTCTCGCGCTGCATGCCCTGGTACTGTTTGTCTTGAGCTGGATTTACTTTGACCTGCCGCGGCCGATGCTCCTGGACTCGATCCTGACTCTGGTGGTCGCGGACGAGAAACCTTCCGTCGAAGCCCCGCAACTGGATCTTCCCACAGACGAAGCCGATCTCGCCCCCGCCGAAATGGGCGAACTGCTGTCAGACCTGGACTTGTCGGAAGATCTGACACAAGAACCGGTGGAGTCCGTTCAGTCCTTTTCCACAGACCTGGACGGTGTGGATCGCCCGAAAGTCGTCCAGAATCCTCAGATCGTCGTCCCCCCCATCCAGCGTCCTGCAGCAAAGCGCGTCACCTCCAAGAAACGTACTTCCGGGCGAACAGGAAACGGGGGGCAGGCGGCAGATCCGGGCGAGCATGTGAATCATTTTGTCGGACGAAGCCCTAAATCGCGCGCCGCCCTGGTGAAACGAATGGGTGGGACCGATGCCAGTGAAGCCGCGGTTGCCCGTGGACTGGTCTGGCTCAAGAACCATCAACGATTCGACGGTTCATGGAACTTCAATCACGCTCACTACCCGGCCTGTGACTGTTCCATGCCAGGCTACATGGACAACAACCCCAATGCTGCCACGGCAATGGCGCTCATGGCATTTCTCGGTGCTGGCCAGACACATGAAGAAGGTGAGTACCGGACCGAAGTTCTCAAAGGTCTGGATTTCCTCATGCAGAATGGGATGGAGGTTGAGTCGGGAATTTGCTTCTACGGAAACCTGGCTGGCCCACCAACCTACTACACACACGGCCTCGCAACGATCGCCCTGAGCGAGGCACTGGCGATGACCGGGGACGCCCGACTCAGGCCCGTCGTAACAGGTGCCGTCGAGTTCCTCGTCGCCACTCAGGAACTCGGAGGGGGGTGGCGGTATTATCCCGGTCAGCCGGGGGATACGTCTGTCGTCGGCTGGCAACTTATGGCACTGAAAAGTGCTCAGTATTCTCGTATCCCCATTCCCCAGCGAGTCTTTGCCGGGGTTGATCAATTTCTTGTGAGTGTCTCGTCGATGCGCGGCTCACAGTACGCGTACACACCACAGCGGCGTGCCGCTCCGACACCTTCCATGACCGCCGTAGGGCTGTTAAGCCGGATGTATCTCGAGTGGAAAGACAACGGCAGGCTCGCCGCAGGTGTTCGACTGTTGGACGAACATGGCCCGGACTACAACGATATGTACTACAACTATTACGCGACTCAGGTGATGCATCACTGGGGCGGCGCTGAGTGGGACCGCTGGAATCTGGTCATGCGCGAACGCCTGATCCGTACCCAGATTCAGGAAGGACATGCCATGGGGAGCTGGGATGTCGCCGACTATCACGGCAGGGGGGGAGGTCGGCTCTACATGACCACACTCGCACTGCTGACGCTGGAAGTCTACTACCGGCACCTGCCGCTATATCAGAAAGATCGAATCGAGATTCCACTCCTCGACAAGACTCAGGTCGACAAGACTCAGGCAGAGCCGAAAACGCCCTGACAAATCCCGGTAGCGGAGCGTCATGAAAACAGGTGCCCCGAGTTCTGCTGTCATCCCTGAACCGAGTCGGTTTCCATCGTCAATCGATGTTCACTTCGAGGGCCTTGACTGAGGCCTCAAGATCTCCTGTTCGAAAAACGGAGATAATCTGTTCGTGTTCCTCGTAGACTTCGATCGGATCCGAATACCGCTTTCGCTGTGTCTGCCAGAAGTGCGAGCGGACGCGGGAAATCAACGTCATCCAGATCGCTTCCACATCTCGCTGCTTCGCCCGACGGACGATGGAACGGTGGAAGGCAATATCCTGCTCACCAATTGAAATGAAGTCGCTCGACAGACAGGCCGCTCTCAGCTTCTGGAGAATCTCGTTCCAGATCACGTAGTCGGCTTCATTGATCTCATGAAAGAACGATCGCAGCGCAAAAATTTCGACACTGCGACGAATCGGCACGACCAGTTCCCGGATGGCATCCGGGGGGCGTGAGGCAACTTTGACACCCAGATTCGGTCGCCCCTCCAGCAGTCCTTCCTGAGTCAACTGCTGAAGGGCCTCACGAATGGGAGTTCGACTGACGCCAAATCGTTCAACCAGTTTATTTTCGCTCAAACGTTCCCCTTCCGCGAAACGACCGCAGAGCAGGTCGTTTCGCAGTTGGTCAACGATTTGTTCGCGCAGGCTAAAAACCAGGCCAGCCATTAAATCATCTTTCCGAGCCTTCCAAGGGCTCCGACGAAGGACAAACTCCTGATTACTTTCGTCCTGATTCGGCGATCAGATACTTCGCCACGAAATCTTCATTCAGGGTGACTCCAAGGCCCGGCCCATCCGGTGGGGAAATCCAGCCATCAGTGGCCTGAACTCGCTCATGAGTCAATTCGTGACGCAGTGGCGAGTCTTCCACACAGTCCTCGAAGACAAATGCGTCTCGGCAGGTGCTGAGCCAATGCAGACTTGCTGCAACGGTCACAGGGCTGGTGTAGCAGTGATTGCAAAGCCGTGCACCGATTTCCTGGACACGCTGCTTAACGTAGTCGGCGTCAGTAAATCCGTTGCGTGCCAGGTCGACTTGATAGATGTCGAGAGCTCGAGCTTCGATCAAGGGACGCCAGGCCTCACGACCGCATTCCTCTTCACCCCCGGCAATTGGAACTGGTGAGCGGTCACGCAACCAGCGGTAACCTTCCACGTCTTCAGGTCGCAGCGGCTCTTCCAGCCAGCCGATCCCGTACTGCTCAAACGCATTGGCGCGCTGGAGTGCGGTGCGGGCGTCCCACACACAGCCGGCATCAATCAACAACGTTCCGTCGCCAATTCCGTCCCGGGCCGAACGGACCAATTCGATGTCGAGAGCTTCACTTTGCCCCATTGGCTCCCAGCCGAACTTGATTGCATTGTATCCCGCTGCACGCCAGCGCTGTGCGATCGCCTTGGTCTCGGCTCCATCACGTCCGAACAGAATCGAGGCATATGCCTTGATCCGGTCATGCTGCTTGCCACCCAGCAGGCGATGGATGGGCTGGTTGTAGAGTTTCCCTTTGAGGTCCCACAACGCCATGTCGACAGCGGCCATGGCCGTGATAGTCACCGAAGAACGACCGAAATAGAGCGTGCGGCGATGCATCTTCTGCCAGAGACGCTCGGTCTCGAGCGGGTTTTCGCCGATCAGCAGCTGACGCAGACCGCAGGCGATGTTGTGACTGAAAGGGGCGTCGATAATCGCCTTGACGACTTCAGGCTGAGAATCCGCTTCACCAATCCCTTCCAGACCCGAGTCGGTTTTAATGCGGACAAGCACAGCGTCCTGGCTACTGGCGGTTTTCGCTTCAACGCTGGGGACGCGCAACAACTGGCAGATGACTTCCGTAATTTTCATGTACTAAATCTTATCCGTGGAACAGAAAGGGGTAAGGAAACAAAACAAGATGCAAAAACGTCAACGAGGCAAACTTTTCCCGTCGATGGCCGCCTTAGCGTTTCAAAGCCGCGCCAAGAGTGTCACGAAGTGCATACTGCGCATACGGGAATGGGTACTTGTCAGAGTTTGGTTGCGGGACTGAAAAGGACGATCAGCAAAGGGATCGACCAGCCGACGGATCCGCTTCGAACCCTGTATCGACGCTTCCATGGGTCGCACTACGTTTTTTGACGCAGCAGTTCGAGACCGAGAAAGCCCCCAACCGAAAGTCGGCTTAACAGCACTGAAGAGCTGGCACAGGCCTGAGTCCGAACAGAACCAGCGGTGGAACGCCGAGACGGCGAGCAGGAATTGTCCCGATCGCGTCCTCACCTGCGGTTGACAGTAAGCCGGCATTCAAATGCTTTCTTTCGGTGCACGCACCCTAATCCGCAAAAGAACCTCAACGCGGTCGACTGTACCGGGACGATGAATATCAACATGCATAAGAATCAACCTCTATGAAGTTGACCGCATATTGTATGCAGGATACTTTATTCATTATGCATCCGTTCACAAGCTCGGCGGGTGGAAATGTCCAACGAATTTTGAAGCTGGGAAGCACCACGTGGGACGACGGACGACCCTGCAGCCGATTTTGAGCTGCATCATCTTGTTCAGCTTCGTCACATCAGGTTGGGGTGCGGATGCGGCTCCCCCCGGCGACCTGCGCAGCCAGACGATCCAGCTCATCAAAAGCCGGTGTGTGAAGTGCCACGGCCCTGCCCAGCAGGAAGGAGGGCTGAGTCTTGCATTACCCTCTGGAATTGCCCGCGGGGGACATTCCGGTATCGCCGTCATCGCGGGAAACCCTGCTGAAAGTCTGCTCTGGCAACGCGTCGAAACCGATGCCATGCCCCCCGACGAACCGCTGACGCAGGAAGAAAAGGAACTGCTGCGTCACTGGATCGCTCAGGGTGCATCGGGGTTGCCCGAATCCGTCTCTCCCGTCGCGGATGGGGACGAGCACTGGGCCTTCCAGAAACTTGTGCCGAAAGAAGTCCCCCCGGTCATTGATGCACCCCGAGTCCTGACTCCGGTCGATGCATTTCTCTTGAAAGAGCTTGAAAAAGCCGGGTTAACGCTGAATACCGAAGCCGATCGGCGCCGTCTCATCCGCCGGGTCAGCCTTGATCTGACGGGTGTTCCTCCGACGCGGGACGAGATCCGGCTGTTCCTCAACGATCCGCATGAGCACGCCTATGAACAGATGGTTGAGAGATTTCTCGCCTCGGCTCGATACGGTGAACGGTGGGGAAAGCATTGGCTCGACGCGGCTGGCTACGCGGACTCCAATGGCTATTTCGGCGCGGATACTGATCGTCCTCTGGCATTCCGTTACCGCGACTATGTCATTCGCTCCATCAATGCGGACAAGCCGTTCGATCGATTCATCATTGAGCAACTCGCCGGAGATGAACTCGCACGAATCGACCGGCCGGGATTTGACGGTTCGCCCGAGACGATCGAGTTACTCGAAGCGACCCATTTTCTCCGCAACAGCCCTGACGGGACCGACAGCAGTGACGGGAATGAAGATGAAGTTCGGGCCGACCGCTACGCTGTGCTGGAAGGGGAACTCCAGATCATCGGATCCGCACTTCTAGGAATCACCGTCCAGTGTGCACGCTGCCACGACCACAAATTTGAGCCGCTCCGACAGAAAGACTACTACCAGCTGCAAGCGGTTCTGTTTCCGGTGTTTAACGTCGACAAGTGGGTCACTCCCAACGCCAGACAAGTGACTGTCGGGTCGCCAGAACAGATTGCGGCCTACGAAACGACAATCCAGAAGATCAATGACGAAATTGCAGCCGCTCGCGAGAAATACCGCGAATGGATTCGTGCGAACAGAGAAGCGGGGAAACCCGTATTTCGCGATGACTTCGACGGAGCCGACAGAAAACTGGCTGACACGTGGGCCAATTCTGCACCGGGCGATGCCGCACCGGCGGGGCAACCCGCAGTTAACATCGACTCCACCGACGCCCCGGCCGCGAGGGCTTCTGACGGCCGACTGCAGATCATCGAGTCCGGTGGCAGTGGTGATCGTGCCTGCAGCACCCGACAAATTTTCGATTGGACACCAGACCAGGAAGGAAACTGGATCCGCGTCACGTTCGATCTGGTGACAGGTGCCGACTACGTCGGTTTCCTGATCGCTCTGCGAGATTTCAACGACGCTGAAGATACTGTGGCGGGTAATATTCTACTGGACGGGGCCGCGTCGGGTGGAGTTACGGTTCACGTCGACTACCCCGGGACCGGCAGCCGCGGTGTGGGATCGATCAGTCAGCAGAAATGCCTCCCTGGCCACAACTACGGAGTGCAGGTGACAAACATGGGTGGCGGCAAGTACCAATTGGCCCATATCTTCGATGGAGCTGTCGAAACTCAGTCGATCACTCTCACAGAGAAAGACCTGCCCGACGGCGGATTCGGTTTTGAATACTGCTGCGGTCGCAGCTTTACCGTCGACAACGTCCTGATTGAGACCGGTGAGACAACTCCTGATGCACTCGCCTTCCGTGAAGAGCTTGCGAAGCGAGTCGCGAAGAAGCGAGCGGAACACGAGGCAGAGATTCGCCAGATCGAAGCCCGTCGACCCCGTCATCCCGGAATCATCGCAGCCGCGATGGATCTGTCGGCAGAAGCTCCCGAGGTTTACCTGCTGGAGCGCGGGGTCTACAAAAACCGCAGCGAAAAAGTTGACGCTCGTGCGCCGGAAGTGCTGGCAGAGGAGACCAACCCGTCAACGCTGCTGGGGCGGACGCCGGAAGTGACCGGGTCCACCGGAAGCCGTCTGGCTCTGGCTCGCTGGCTGACGCAGCCCGACTCGCGAGCCGCCAGCCTCCTGGCTCGTGTCACAGCCAATCGCTGGTGGCAGCACCACTTCGGGACGGGGCTGGCTCCCACGCCTGAAAACCTGGGATACTCCGGCGTCGCACCGACTCATCCCGAGCTGTTGGAATATCTGGCGAGCGAACTGATTCGGAGCGGCTGGAGTGCAAAGTCATTCCATCGCCTGATCCTCCACTCCGCCGCCTACCGCCAGTCGAGCGTCCCTCACGAGAGGGGCGAGAACATCGACCCATCCAACCAGCTCTTGTGGCGATTCCCGCTGAATCGGATGGATGCCGAAAGCATTCGAGACTCGATGCTCGCAATCGCGGGTGAGCTGGACCTGAGGCACGGTGGTCCGTACGTGCCCACGGCGCACGATGCGGAAGGGGACGTGGTTGTTAAGGAAGCGACGGACGGAGCCTTGAGACGCAGCATCTACCTCCAGCAACGTCGCACTCAAGTGCCGGGGATTCTGGAAGTCTTCGACTCACCGTCGATTGTCGCCAACTGCACTCTGCGGATCCCGACGACCATTCCTCTGCAGTCACTCAAACTTCTGAATTCGGAATTCGTCCGAAGCCGGTCTGCGGCTTTCGCAAAACGGGTCTTGTCCGACGTGGAAGGACCACTGACACGACGAATTGACTACGCCTTTGAACTGGCGGTTGGTCGGCCTGCCACCTCCGATGAGTCAGCTTTTGCGATCGACTTTCTCGAACGGCAACCTGCTGAATATCCTGGTCAGGCTGATGCGGAGGAACGGGCCTGGGTCGATTTCACAAACCTGTTACTTTCGATCAATGCATTCCTCTACATCGAATAAATATCTGGCCCAGCATCTCAGCGAGTTGATATTGCCATGCACTGCGCCGAACATTTTCTTCCGAATCGCCGAGCGTTCCTGAGCTATTCTGCGGGAAATCTCGGGGGACTGGCTTTGGCCCACCTGCTGAATCAGGAACGGGCGTCAGCGGCACCGTTGGGGAGTTCAAGCTCTCCCTTAGCGCTGGGGACGCACCATCCGGCCCGCGCCGATGCGGTGATCAGCCTGTTTCAGCACGGCGGCCCCAGTCAGATGGATCTGTTTGATCCGAAGCCCGAGCTGACAAAATATGATGGCAAACCATACGAGGGAGACCTCGAGATCCACTTCCCCGGCCAGAAGGGGAACCTGCTCGCCTCGCCGTTCAAATTTGAACCGCGCGGAGAATCAGGAATCGAACTGAGTGACTTGTTGCCGCACACCGCTACGATCGTGGACGACCTGACGCTCATTCGCTCGGTCACAACCGAGTCTGTCGATCATGAATCCGCACTGCGATTGATTCACAGCGGTAAGTTCCAGGCTGGCTATCCCACCTGGGGTTCCTGGGTGACCTACGGCCTGGGTACCGTCAATCAAAATCTCCCCGCGTATGTCGTGCTGACTGATCCGGGGGGAATGCCGGTGGATAGTGTCCGAAACTGGACCGCAGGATGGCTGCCTGCCGCCTATCAGGGAACCGCGTTCCGTCCCGGTGCGACGCCTGTCCCGAATCTTGCGACTCCCGCGGGCATCACCCCGGGAGCCCGCGCAAGGCAACTGGAACTGCTCGAATCGTTGAACAAGACACACCTGCGTTCCTACCCGAACAATACCGAACTCGCGGCTCGTATTAACAACTTTGAAATTGCCGCCCGGATGCAGGCGACCGTTCCGGAAGCACTTGATCTGTCGCAAGAGACAGAAGCGACGAAATCGATGTACGGTCTCGACAACCCCGCGACGGCGGAATATGGCACCCGATGCCTGATTGCTCGACGGCTGGTCGAACGAGGAGTCCGGTTTGTCCAATTGTTTCTGGCAGGTCAGCCGTGGGATACGCATAGCAATAATGCGGCCACGCTGAAATCACTGTGCGCCCGCAGTGACCAACCCAGCGCTGCACTCGTACGCGATTTGAAACAGCGAGGCTTGCTTGATCGCACAATCGTGATGTGGGGCGGAGAGTTCGGACGGTTGCCTGTGTCTCAGGGGAAAGACGGGCGAGACCACAACCGACATGCCAATTCGCTCTGGCTGGCCGGAGGGGGCTTTAAGGCGGGCTATTGCCATGGCCAGACGGACGACTTCAGCTACAAAGCGGTTCAGGATGTGGTAACGGTTCACGACCTGCACGCAACTCTGCTTCACGCACTGGGCCTGGACCATAAGAAATTGACATACCCGCACGACGGTCTGCCAGGAAGCCTGACCGACATCGCAATTACGAAAGCAGAACTGGAGCCGAGGCTCCTAAGATAGTCGCCGCCAGAGGCAGGGGATGGCGGCCCCGCAATACCCAATGAGGTCTGCAGCCAACTCCGCAGCCTTGCGGCCGGTTCCTGACGAGTCCGAAACGTGTCCCCTCATCTTGGCGCGTTTCCTCTTCCCGATCGATGACGTCGGTCACCGGAGGGAATGACCAGATGAACGGTGACGAACTCGTTCCATTTTCTTTCCCAAGGACGGAGCCGTGGAGTGCGAACTCGCCTCTCCCTCACGTCACCAATTACCAATGAACTCAATGGTGTGAGGCCACCCTGGGGCCGGAATTCGAGAAATGACGCCAGGTCCAGCAGTTGCCAGCAGTCACAGACAACGGATCGGATCGGGGAAACCTCTCGTTGATGGAGTCGTCGATCGAGACGCAACGCCCACAAAAGATTTATCTTACGGTCAAATTGAACTTGACAGGATGGGGGATGAACTAAGTCTCTGCAGAGATTTCCCTCACCGAACAATCGCGATTATGTCGATGGGTGAAACTCTACTGCTTGCGATCATGTGACCGGTGAATTCGTACGTCATTCGTGGTGCACTGGATTTCCTCGTGGAATTCGAGTGGAATGAAATCCGAAATAGGAAGACCACTCCACCGGACCGGACGCCGGGCCGTCGAAGACATGTCGGCCATCAGGAAGCAGGACGTGTTTGCAGGTGGCAACGGGCACTGCGTATGATGCCTGCCCATCGGCAGATTCAACGACAATCTCTCATCTAGACATGGGGAACCGGGTGAATCGCCAACAAAAAAGACTCACCCGGGATTTGAGGAGACAGACGAGATCATGGCAAAGCCTTTGCGAATCGGAATGGTGGGTTACGGGTTCATGGGTCGAACCCATTCCAATGCCTATCGTAAAGTGAACCACTTTTTTGATTCCGAGCATCATCCTGTCTTGAAGGCCGTCTGCGCGCGGGATGCCGAAAAGGTCAAGGCGTTTGCCGATCGCTGGGGGTACGAATCAATCGAAACCGACTGGCGCAAGCTGGTCGAACGCAAAGATATCGACGCGATTGATATCTGTACCCCCAACAACCTGCATCGTGACATTGCCATCGCTGCGGCCGAGAATGGCAAGATGATCCTCTGCGAGAAGCCACTCGCCATGGATACCGCGCAAGGTGAAGAGATGTGCCAGGCGGTCGAAAAGGCCAAGG
The DNA here is from genome assembly GCF_044336245.1 of Schlesneria sphaerica. Classification (NCBI taxonomy): domain Bacteria; kingdom Pseudomonadati; phylum Planctomycetota; class Planctomycetia; order Planctomycetales; family Planctomycetaceae; genus Schlesneria; species Schlesneria sphaerica. The sequence continues at coordinate 1,861,450 of NZ_CP172346.1, forward strand.
TGCTGAACACGGTCTGGTACAACTACCGCCGCGTTCCCGCCGTGACGTTCGCCAAGCAGTTGATCGATTCCGGGAAACTGGGGCGAATCTTCCACTATCGTGCAAACTTTCTGCAGGACTGGACCATCTCGGCGGACTTGCCCCAGGGGGGCGCGGCCTTGTGGCGACTCGACGCCGCCGCAGCCGGAAGCGGGGTCACGGGTGACCTGCTCGCTCACTGTATCGATACAGCCATCTGGCTGAACGGTGACGTCAAGAACGTGACTGCCATGACCGAAACGTTCGTGAAGGAGCGTAAACACACGCTGACAGGCAAGGTCGAGAAAGTTGGTATCGACGACGCCTGTACGTTTATGTGCCGGTTTGGAAACGGGTCGCTGGGACTCTTTGAATCGACTCGGTACGCACGAGGCCACAAGGCGCTGTACACGTTTGAAATCAACGGCGAGCACGCGTCAATCAAGTGGGATCTTCACGATCTGCACCGTCTGCAGTGGTTCGATCACCGTGATGAAGGAAACCTGCGAGCCTGGCGGTCGATCCATATCACCGACGGCGATCACCCCTACATGGGCAACTGGTGGGTACCCGGTCTGCAGATCGGCTACGAGCACACATTTGTTCACCATGTCGCTGATTTCCTGCAAGGTGTCGACAAAGGTGTCTCTGTCTCACCGACCTTCCGCGAAGCCCTGGAAACGCAGAAAATTTGCGATGCTGTGCTGAAAAGTGCAAAGTCAGGAAGTTGGACCGAAGTCGGATAGCGTCCCCTTGGGGCGATGGTATAATGTTGTAGAAGCGATCAGCGTTTCGCTGCATTATGCGATCAACGGCAGCTTCCAATCCTGCCGGAAAAGTGTTCGATGAGGATTCGATCCTGGTGCACTGGGGAGATTCTTCCCGGTCCGTTGGCCATCGATGATGAAGTGAAAATTGCACGGGCGACATCACCGTCGCCCGTGCTTGCTTTTTCCTGTTGATCTGCAGTGCGAGTTGGAGGGGCCCCACTCGCTTCGAAGCGGGCTCTCGCCAACTCAGGTTTTTGAATTTGGATTGAGGAATAGACAATGGAACGGCAGCCAATTTCGCGAGAAGGGTACGAAAAGAAGAAGGAAGAGCTGCGTCAGCTTGAAGAAGTGGAAATGCCCAAGATCGCACAGGCGATTGCAGATGCACGTGATGAAGGGGACCTTCGCGAAAATGCAGAATACCACGGTCAGCGTGAAGCTCAGGGGATGCTGCAGGCGCGCATCAACTCACTGAAATCGACTCTCGCAGACTGCTATATCGTTGATAAATCCAGTCTGCCGAAGGGCATTGTGACCTTTGGCACACGCGTCACTGTCAAAGATCTGAGCGACAACTCGATCGAGCAGTATGAGTTTGTGGGTCCAGGTGAAGAGGACTACACCAGCGACGTCATGAAGATCCTCACCGCCTCACCGCTCGCGACGGCTCTCATGCACAAGAAAGTGGGAGATCGGGTTGAATTCCAGGCACCTCGCGGTGTGACGAACTACGAAATCACCGAGATCGAAGAGACGTGATCGTTTCGCAGTTCCTGGTTTCTCATGGCGGCACAGGTGCAGCCAGATTGACTCGAACTCGGGCAGTTTGAGGCCGCCTCGATCGTGCGATCCCCCACTTCGGGAACCCCATCGCGAACAGGAAACGAGCCAGCATGCCAACCACACTCAATTAAAGTGCTACGAGCTCACGTTTCCGGAACTGGCGGCCCACCGGCTCGACTTCCCCTCTTATCCCACCCCGCAATCTTCTTGAACCGGCACGACAACATCACAGGGCGAGCATTCGAGTCACTCGCTGACTTCGAAGGATTCGTCGAGTTCTCGCCCTGATGATCATTTTTCGAGCCGTCAGCAGGCGGTTGAGCAAGCCCCTTTGCATGAAGCGCGAATGGGGCGATTCTCGCACCTGAACACGAGCCTGACGAAGCGGAAGGCTCTATGGCGAGGTAACACCCGACAGCCAGCGGGGAAGCCCCGTGGCTCCGTGGCTCCGCTCCCCCGATAACCGATCTTGCATGAAACACAATGTCCCGATAGCTTCCGCGACCTGGTGTCATCGCTTCCATGTAGTGGCACTGGAAAGTTTGTTCGAGATTTAACCTCGCGGAATTGACCTGATGTGGTGCTCATCGTGCCGGGCAGATGTCGCGGCCGAGTTGTCCACGGACAACCGTCGGATGCTCTGCGCACGCTGCCAAATGGAACTCGGCGTGGCAGCGATTGAAACGCCCCGGGTCGCCGTTGCTCCGAAAACCATTGAAGCCGAACGAGACGCCCGCGAGCTGCTCGCACGCTGGTCGGCGCAAAATCTTGAAGTCCCTGCATCGACCACGAGCAGCGCAGGTGCCAAGGTCACTCGACCGATCCCCTCGTCTGATCCCATCGACGCACAACTCGAGTCGCTGATCTCCTCAAAGTCCCCCGGCCGGGCGCCGTTTGCGGATCTGGGTGATCCCTCCTATGCGGCCCGGATCAAGCAGGATCTCGATGAAGCGATCGATCCCGCCGCAGAACGCGTTCGCACTCCGAGTTCGTCCGGCCGTGAGCGGTCCACTCAAAAATCAGGCCCCAAAGTTGACCTGACACTGGTGGATGATGAATCCCGACAGGCGCACGATCGTGTCGTCCTGGAAGCCCTTCAAAAGCAGTTGAACCGCGGCTCAAGCTGGACGACACTCGCCGGGCAGTTGTGTGCCTACGGTGGCGTCGCCCTGCTCACCTGTGGCACTGTGTTGATCATGTGGAGCTATTTCGGCGGTCCACCGAACTACATGCCGACCGGCTGGCTGACCGCTGCCGTCGGACAGATGCTACTGTTCCTGGGGGTGGTGACGCTCATCTCGAGTGGCATGGAGCAAACGGTCAGTGAAGTCACCTGGCGGATCGACAACCTGCGCGACGAGATCCACCGCTTGAGTCAATCTTTAGAACAACGGGAACAGTCATCACGGCCGATTCGCCGTTCAAGGCCAACCGGGTCGGACGGCCGATCCCGAGAGGATCGGCGTCGCGACGTGGCCTAGTGACTGGTCCCCACCCGCCAGCAAACTTATTCGTTGGGCTTCACTTCCTCAACCGCCTCAGGCTTCACTTCCTCAACCGCCTCAGGCTTCACTTCCTCAACCGCTTCAGGCTTCACTTCCTCAACCGCTTCAGGCTTCACTTCCTCAACCGCTTCAGGCTTCACTTCCTCAACCGCTTCAGGCTTCACTTCCTCAACCGCTTCAGGCTTCACTTCCTCGGCCGCTTCAGGCTTCACTTCCTCGGCCGCTTCAGGCTTCACTTCCTCAACCGCTTCAGATTTGGCGCCTGAGAGCATTCTCAAGACGGCGTCCTGATCCCAGACATCATCCGTCAGCTTTAACATGATAAACGACTGACCGTTTGGAACGGGAATGTCCACGGTGACCGTGTGCACCCCCTGATTCGTTGCTCGATCTGTTGCTTCAGCAATCGATGCATTGACGGTCTGACCATTAATGACGATGTCGTGCGTATCGATTTTCTTGACGTCGAGTGAATTACGAATCTCTTCCTCGAACTTCACACGCAACTGGTCCGCTGGCATGGCGGGTTGGCCGGGTTGATTAAACTTGCTTTTGAAGGAACTGAGAAGCAAATCGCCTTTACCCTCTTTGTGCTTGAACTTCGCAAGCTGCATCGTCATGAACATATTGTCGACGGTCACTGCGGTTTCAGGCTGGAAATCGGGCGGAAGTTCGATATCCAGGACCTTCTTCCCGATCCCGGTAATTTCCGCGGGAACATTCGTGGTGGTCGGCATCATCATGGTCACGAGCCACCCCAAGACGCCACAACAGACCAGCAGGCCCAACGTGCCGAAAATACCACCGATGATTGCTGCGATCATGCAGCCGCTCATTCGTTTTTTCGGAACCGGCGGAAGAGGCTGTGGTTCGTGAGGAGTATCAACCCAAAGATCGTTTCCGGACATTGAAGCAGTTCCTTGCGTTTGATTGAGTTGGATAGTTTTCTGGATGGCCGGAGCTATCGTCGTGGTGTGCGATGGCGACGCTGCTGAAATTCCAGATTCAACGCCCGGGAAGCGAACGTCAATTACCGGTACAAGGTGACACTGTTTCTAGAATTTATCAATAATCGCAACATGAAAACGTGCCGCGATGACCAGCCTGCTTCCATCAATCGCCCCGGTTTCACTAACCTGCGGTCTGGTTCCCGGCTTTCTCAGCAGCGAACAGGCTTATGAGCGACGCAGAAATCTTTCAATTTCGTGCCAACTCCGCCTGTCAGACACGAGCTTGACTCGAAACGGGCTCATGACTCCAACTCCACACCGCTCGATCTGCCCTCCCGTGATGTCAATGTATTTCCGTGTCCGGGCCTCGATTTGGTTTGCAAATCAATGACCTGCTATCGTATCTCTAGGCGGATATCAACTTGATTCACCGAAGGCAGATCTGATGAATGTGAGAGCGAATGATGACCAAGCCTCGCACTCTGACACCTCAGCCCGCGATCGAGAACTGGCTGCAATTCGGGGACTCGCAACGGCCTACTCACGACTGCGACAGGAAATCGGTAAGGTCATCATCGGACAGGATGATGTTATCGATCAATTGCTGATCGCCATGTTCTGCAAGTCGCACTGTCTCCTGATGGGTGTCCCCGGGCTGGCGAAAACATTACTGGTCAGCACCGTCGCGAAAATCCTGCAACTGTCCTATCGCCGAATCCAGTTCACCCCGGACCTCATGCCGTCCGACATCACTGGCACAGACGTTCTCCAGGAAGACCCCGACTCCGGAAGACGCCTTTTTCAATTCATGCAGGGGCCGATTTTTACCAATGTGCTTCTCGCCGATGAAATCAACCGCACTCCACCCAAGACGCAGGCGGCGCTGCTGGAAGCCATGCAGGAAAGACATGTCACGGTCGGTTCGAACACCTATCGACTGCCCGTCCCGTTCTTTGTGCTCGCGACGCAGAATCCGATCGAGCAGGAAGGGACCTATCCTCTTCCCGAGGCACAACTGGACCGGTTTATGTTCAACATCGTCGTGAAGTACCCTGACGCCGCAGAGGAATTGCGAATCCTCAAGCAGACCACCAGCGGAGAAGAACCGCAGCTCACCGTGACCCTGACGGGTCGACAGATTCTCGCACTTCAGGAAGTGGTGCGCAGGGTTCTCGTCGCAGAACACGTCTTTATTTACGCACGAGATCTGGTGCGAGCCACACGGCCCCGAGAAGCCGATGCACCAGGCTTTGTGAAAGAATATCTCTCGTGGGGAGCAGGGCCCCGAGCAGGACAGAATCTGATTCTCGGTGCGAAAGCTCGCGCCTTGCTTCAAGGACGATTTCACGTGATGACAGAAGACATCAAGGCGATGGCGCACCCGGTGCTGCGCCATCGCCTTGTCACGACGTTCGCTGCCCAGAGCCAGAAGATCGATGCCGATGCGGTGATCGAGATGCTCATCGACAAAGTGCCCGTCGAACTCAATCAACGGGCAGAGCGGCTGGCTCGTGGCTGAAAGACCCGCTTACTTCTCGTCTGAGGCACAGGTCCAGGGATCAAGCGAGTCCTGGTAGTTGAGCAATTCTTCTGGCTTGAAGTAAATGGCCAGTTCGCGGGCAGCAGCATCAGTACCGTCACTGCCATGAACCAGGTTCATCTGACGACTCAACCCGAAATCGCCACGGATGGTTCCCAGCGGAGCTTCCCGTCCATTGGTTGAACCGAGCATGGCCCGAATCACGGAGATCGCCTGAGGCCCTTCAACGGCCAGAGCAATGACCGGCCCCGAGGTGATGAACTGCTCAAGCATGGGATAGAACGGCTTGCTGACGTGTTCGGCGTAGTGCTGCTTGGAAAGCTCGGGTGTCACCTTCAGCATCTTCATCCCGACAATCTTCAGTCCCTTGGACTCGAATCGTCCCAGGATCTCTCCCACCAGACGACGAGCCACGGCATCGGGCTTCAGCAAAACAAAACTACGTTCCAGCGCCATCGAACATTCCTTAACTGTTGAAAAATGAAAGTTGACTCATTCCGGCCAACAACGTCACCGCGACGAATAGTGCCAATCTGGAACCACTTGATCAGACTAGAGACGATGGCCGGTGTCGGCTCAAGCCTTGGCCATCAACTGCAGAAACTCTTGAAAGAGATAGCTGCTGTCATGCGGTCCGGCTGCGGCCTCAGGATGATACTGCACACTGAAGGCGGGAAACTCTCGATGTCGAAACCCTTCGATCGTCTGATCGTTCAGATTCACGTGGGTGACTTCGAGGCTGTCGGGCAGTGTCTCGGCCGAGATTGCAAAACCATGGTTCTGCGATGTGATCTCAACCCGACCGTTCGCTTTATTCAGAACGGGTTGATTGGCCCCTCGATGCCCAAACTTCAGCTTGTATGTCTCGGCACCGCTGGCCAGTCCCAGAAGCTGATGGCCCAGACAAATCCCGAAAACGGGTGTCTTGCCGAGCAAATTGCGAATCGTCGAGATCGCGTAGGTGAGGGGTTCCGGATCGCCAGGCCCGTTAGACAGAAATACGCCGTCCGGTTTGAGTGCGAGCACTTCTTCGGCGGACGCGTTTCCGGGAACAACCGTCACCCGACATCCTATCGCCTTCAGGTGCCGCAGGATGTTCCACTTCATGCCGTAGTCGATTGCCACGACATGAGGCTGTTTGTCACTCAAGGTCGTCCTGGCAGTCCCGCTTGCTCCGAGATCCGACAGGCCTTCGGACCACTCAAACGGTTCCTTCGGCATGACTTCCTGAATCAGGTCGCGTCCGACCAGCGTCGGACTTTGCTGTGCTTTTCTGACCAGTGATTCGTCATCGAGATCGACCGACGAAAGGACGCCGGTCATGGCTCCCCGAATTCTGAGTCGCCGCACGAGAGCCCGCGTATCGACTCCTTCAATTCCGACGACACCGTTCTTGCGCAGGTAGTCATCCAGTGAAGTGAGTGATCGAAAATTGCTGGGTTGCCGACACAATTCCCGCACGACAAAGCCCCGCAGGAACAGCCCCCGACTTTCGACATCTTCGGAATTGATTCCGTAGTTGCCGATCAGTGGATACGTCATCGTGACGATCTGCCCACAGTAGGATGGGTCGGTCAGAATCTCCTGGTAACCCGACATACTCGTATTGAAACAGACTTCGCCATAAACCTCGCCCTGTGCTCCAAATGCGGTGCCGGTAAAGACCGTACCATCAGCGAGGGCGAGTTTCGCAGGTTCTAGCAGACTCATAATTTTCCGGTTTCCGTGTGGTTCCCAAACGGTCTGAGTCTACCACACGGAAAGTCGGAAATGAAGCGTTCGCAGCAAGGCAGAAGAAGGTGGTCCAGGGAACCCGAACCACCTCATTTTTGCGTCCGATTACGGGATACTCGTGCCGTTGAACTGACCAATTGTGCTGGATGTCGTGGTGATGACGTCAGTCCCTGCACCACCATTGACACTTAACGTGCCGATATTGCAGAGGGTAAACGCCGCCCGGTCGCTTCCGTTCCCCAGACTGATGTTCGTCGTCGAAGAATCAACCCCGAGCACTGCAATCGCGTCATCCCCGTCACCCAGGTCAGCCGTTAAAATCAGCTTTCCAGTGTGTGCAAACGTCGTCGAGGGGACGGTCGTGATCGCGCCGCCACTTCCCACGATGCCAATGCTCGTACCATTGGCCCCTTCGACCTTGAGGCTTCCAGCCTGAAGCGTAACGGTCAACGAGTTGCCCATCCCGTCACCGGTTAATGCCAGGGTCTTCGTCGCACTTGAGTACGAAGCGACAACGCGAGAGGAAACGACTGTCGGAGGAGCGACAAACGAACCGGCGATGTTGTATGTCCCAATGCTGCCATAGTCTGAGTATCCCGTTCCCAGCACCTGGCCATTGCCGACACCGTCGATTCGCACGTAATAGACCCCTGCGGTCACATTACGGTTGATCGAAGCGGTCAACTGATCGGTCGGATTGCTGCTGGCCAGCAGTGAGCCCGTGCTTGTGTAAAGATCCATCTGGATATCAAGCATCGTATTGGCAATTCCCCCGGTGGCAGTGAGCACCAGAGTCCCATTCCCCACCGTCAATTTGAACCAGTCTGTATCGGTTCGCGTCGTAATCACGCCCGTCTGCGCGACGTTGAAAATATTCGCGGCCGCCCCCAAACCACGAGTCCCATTGATCGCGGCTGCGGAAGTCCGATCGTTGGCGTAGTCATCCGCCAGATAAGTGAATCCGTTTCGTGTGGTGATGATCGCCAGGTCGTCTTCCAGGTTATTGGCGCTCAGATACTCACCCTTGCTCCACTGCACAAGGTTCTGTTCGTAGCCAACCCCCATGTGAGGCGCCCAACCAGTCACCCCCGAACCGTGGCCGTAGTAATAGCCCTCGGCGGGAGAAATTCGTCCATCGTGATCAAGGCCCAACGTGTGTCCGACTTCATGGATCGTTGCGTCAGCAATGAACTTGGAAGTATTTGCCAGACTTGCAGGAAACACGAAACAGGGAACGTCCGCACTTGCTGGGAAACTATTGAGAAACGCGACGCCCCCTGCATCCGGAGCGGGCGAGGGTGTTGATGTTCCGATCAGAACGCGAATCCCCCAGCGGGTATCACTTCCCCCCGAGTTGATCAGGTCAGCAAGAGGTGGCTCTTGAGTCGTGACGTTAACATTGAAGGGAGAAAACGCTTCCGCCGTCCGTCGCCAGATCTCCTGAATCGCGAGCAATTCTGTATTGGAGAAGGCCCGATTGGAGTCCAACGTAAACGGCGCAGTGGTAATCGCGCCACTGCCAGTGTTCCAGGGCGTATTGATCGTCGTGTGACCGTCAAAATCCAGGTAGATCGTCTTGGTAGCCGTGGCTTGGCTATGCAGCCGGAAGGTATCCGCGAGCGGTATGGTGGTTACGGCTGTTCCCGAAGCGGGCTGAGCCAGAGGTGTTTTGATTCGGGTGATATCGACGCCCGGCATCGAGCGAATCATTTTCGAAGTCAGCACCGTCGGTGTGACCCCCTGTGCTACGGCCAATGTTGCGCTGCAGCAGATCATCATTCCTGGCAGGGCCATCAGCACCCCGGCTGACGCAATTCCCGCACGCAATCGCTTCAAACTTGTCATTCCACGCATCAGCATAGTGCCCCCGCAATACGAGCCAGGTCGGTCAAAAAAAACTGGAAGTGGTCCATCACGAACCCTGCCAATCACCTGCCAAGCCTGGAGTCACTGCCAAAAAGACGATTGACGCTATCCAGATGAACTGAAGCAGCCGACGGGAAGGGACCTCTTCTCAACACTTGCCATACTGCCGTCACTGGCACAGGTCCTGCGGCGGAATCGGTTTAATTCATCGATCCCGATCTCTTCAAACCCGAATAGGCGAGAACAGATGTCCTTCCTTCCGACTTCGATGACGACCGCCCTGGACACTCCACACGCTGCAATCCTGGCACGACTGCATGCGACAAAATCTGGGTGATTTGTCAAAACTGGAATCGGTTTCAACAAACGAACAAGCGCCGAATTGGACCTGAAAGCTTGTCGACACGCGTGTACACATCGCTGGAATGGAAGCGACCGGGATTGGAAATTGTCTGAAGATTTCGACGCGAACCCAGATTGCGAAGCAGCTGATGAATTTGACAATTTTGAAGAAAATGTCAAATGCGCCAGCTTCGCAAAAGGAACCACTTGCTATTCGTTCAATTTCACGACAGCATGTATAGACCCCCAATCCAACTCGACTTCAAGAAATTCTTGAGAGATTTCGGCGCAGTTTCGCTCTTCGCGAATTCTTGACATTGCCTGACAGTTGCGAGCGACTCGAGCCGCAAACATATCCCAGACAACACAAACGCCGCATTTTACCTAAAAATTCAGCTACGGCAGAAATTACCTATATTTACAGTGGACATGGGTAGTAGCGCGTCTTAGGATTTGTTTGAAAATCCCAAACCGTATCAATTTCGAAAAGTTTTCCGCGCGAAACTTTGCGGCTTAATCTTCCAGACCGTCTGGAAGTTCCAAATTGTTTTGGAAAGTGTCGGTTTCTGTTCATGTTGAGGGGGAGGTTTGAATGGTCAAACAATGGGGCCTTTTGGTCGCCACTGTCGCCCTGTTGGGGTCGACGGCACAAGCGGGGCATCGGCATCACCGCTGCTGCAAACCACGTCCAGCAACTTGCGCCTCGGTGCCCAGTTGCGTTGCAGCTCCCAGCTGCGGATCGGGAGCAGCAGTTGCCGGGTCAAGCGGATGTAACTCTGTTGTCTATGGTTCGGCAGGTTACGGTTCAGTCGGCTATGCTTCCTCCGGCGACGCCAGCGGTGGATGCGGGCCAGCGATGGTCGAACAGACGGTCATGGAACCACAGCTGACGACCGAAGTTCGCAAGGTCAACGTGACGGAATACCGTCAAGAAGCGCGTGAACGCAAGTACACCGTTGCTCGACAAGTTCCACGCACCGAAACCAAGACTCGCACCGTAACGTACTACGAGAACGAACCTCGTACGCGGGAAGAGTCCTACACGGTTTACAACACGGTGGTTGACCAGGTCGAACAGACCTACACGGTCAGCGTTCCTTACACGGAAACCCGCAAGGGAACACGGACCGTCTACAACACTGTCACCGACAATGTTGAGCAGACCTACACCGTTAACGTTCCGTACACGGAAACCCGCAAAGGAACACGGACTGTCTACAACACTGTCACCGACAATGTTGAGCAGACCTACACCGTCAACGTTCCGTACACGGAAACCCGCAAGGGAACACGGACTGTCTACAACACTGTCACCGACAATGTTGAGCAGACCTACACCGTCAACGTTCCGTACACGGAAACCCGCAAGGGAACACGGACCGTCTACAACACTGTCACCGACAATGTTGAGCAGACCTACACCGTCAGCGTTCCTTACACGGAAACCCGCAAGGGAACACGGACCGTCTACAACACTGTCACCGACAATGTTGAGCAGACCTACACCGTCAGCGTTCCTTACACGGAAACCCGCAAGGGAACACGGACTGTCACCGTCCCCGTTGTCAGCACTGTAGACCAGACCTACACCGTCAATGTTCCGTACACGGAAGAACGACAGGGGTCGCGAACGGAATATGACACCGTTCAGGTTCAGCAGTTCCGCACCGTTTGCCAGGACCAGGGTCACTGGGAAACCCGTGCTGTCGCCGTTTCCAACGGCTGCCAGCCAGTGGGTGTTGCTGCCAATGTCTGTGCTCCTTGTGGTACAACCGCCGCTTGCGGTGGCTGCGCCAGCGGCTGCGGAAACGTCGCCGGTGGAGTTGTTAACGGTGGTGCATGTGGTACCCCAGTCGCTACTCAGCAGTACTGGGTTCCAAACGTAGTTCAGGTTCAGGTTCCTTACACCGTCTGCCAGCAAGTTGCTAAGCAGGTTCCTTACACCTACACCGTCACGCTGTGTCGCCCAGAAACACGCACCCGACAGGTGCAGGTCACGAACTACACCACGTCACAGCAAGAGTACGATTACCAGGTTCAGCTCTGCCGTCAGGAAACCCATACCCGTACCGTTCCCGTCTCACGACAGGTTGCTTCTCAGCAAGAGTACGATTACCAGGTTCAGCTCTGCCGTCAGGAAACCCGTACCCGTACCGTTCCTGTCTCACGTCAGGTTACTACTCAGCAAGAGTACGATTACCAGGTTCAGCTCTGCCGTCAGGAAACCCGCACCCGTACCGTTCCTGTCACACGACAGGTTGCTACTCAGCAAGAGTACGATTACCAGGTTCAGCTCTGCCGTCAGGAAACCCGCACCCGTACCGTTCCTGTCACACGACAGGTTGCTACTCAGCAAGAGTACGATTACCAGGTTCAGCTCTGCCGTCAGGAAACCCGTACCCGTACCGTTCCTGTGAGCCGTCAGGTTGCTGCTCAGCAAGAGTATGATTACCAGGTTCAGCTCTGCCGACAGGAAAACCGTACCCGTACTGTTCCTGTCAGCCGTCAGGTTGCCGAAACCAAGACCCGCACGATCAACTACACGGAAAGCGTCGCGAAGACCCGTGAAGAATCGTACGAAGTCACGGTTTGCGACACCGTCAACGAAGAGAAGACCGAAACCTACAATGTCTGCGTCCCTGTAACGGTTGAAAAAGAAGTCACCGTTCAGGTCTGCAAGCTTGTTCCAAAGACGGTCCTCGTCCCAGCTTCCAACGGTGCATGCTGCAACAACGGTTGCAACGCTGCTCCTGCCGCTCCTTGCTGCCAGTGATTCTTGCTCAACTCTGTTGAGTAATCGTCACTCACGTGATTAATCGAGATGCCCCGCGATGCGAGTCGCGGGGCATCTTCATTTTGGGTTCCACCAACGAGCCCCGCATCAAATTTCAGACGGGCTTACCTGAAAGATTCCTCGCCCCGTCTCTCCCGCCGACATCCCGATTGTCCACCATGAATGCCCGTGGGCCAGTAATCACGATCGAGACTTCAGGATTTTGCTATCGCTCCACGCGCGATCTCTTCCATTAATGTCTGGAGCCGGTGCATCCCCGATTCGGGGTCGAACGTCTTCTCAATGATCTCCTTAGCCCGTACCGCACGAGCCCTCCACTGCTCGTGATGATCCATCGCATCCACGATGGCATCAGCCAGCGCACGAGCGTCCTCGGGCGGCACCAGCCCCCCCAGTTCTCCGTCGGCGAGAATCTCTTTCGGGCCAGTCGGACACGTTGTCGCCAGCGCGGGAACCCCATCGATGACGGCCTCAATCAACGCATTTGGCATCGCATCTGAGAGAGACGGAAGCACAAACAGCTTCGCATGCCGGTACCACCTCCGGGGGTCTCGATCGAAGCCAGCCAGATAGACGTGCCGCTCCAGACCGTGCTTCTCTATATAAGTAGTCAGCTCCCTTCGTGACTCCCCCTGACCGAAGATCACGAGTTGCACATCACGCCCCCCATGATTCACCACCTCGTGCATGGCTTCGAGCAGGTACTGATACCCTTTCTGCGGATGAAGCCTCCCGGCACTGACAATGAGAAACGAGGGATTGTCCTCCCGGAAAATTGCCCGCAGCGTTTGCCATCGCTCATCCCGTTCCGGGGACACGTCGCCCGCAGACTCCTTCGGAACCGAAGCCGCTGCTTCGTCGGTTCCCACCCCTCCCGGACCATGTAACGCATCGACCTGACCGCCCGCATCTGCTCGAGACGGTGGCCGTACATTGGCGAGCAGATTTTGATAAACCTTCACGTGCTCTGGACGAAGATGAAAATAGTCCAGCATTCTCCGCCGCAACCCCTCAGAATTGGCAAGGACGACGGAAGCACTCTGGTACGCTCGACGCGCTAATAACCAGGCCATTCGGACCGAAAAACGAGCGTGTTGCTCCAGTTCGGGCTGTGGGTCGGCGACACAACACGAGATCCGCGGAGTGGGCCGGAACCAGCAGGCACCAGCGGCGTCCAGCGTGGCCAGGTACGTCCGGTCATAAATGAGATCGATCTTCTGATCGCGTAAGACACGGGCCAGGTGGAGGTAGCGCAGAAGTCGAGTCAGTTTCAGCATCCTCAGCAGACGACGCGAAATCGATTCCGGCTGCCGATCCCAGTATGCAGAGACAGGAACGTCAGCGGGGACTTCGCTCATCAGTTCCCCCTGCTTCATTGCCAGGTACAGGTGCGGAACAAAACGGGTTCGATCGAGGCGCCACAGAATCTCCAGCACCTGTCGCTCGGCACCGCCCCCCCCCATGGAGCCAATGACGAACAGCACTCGTAATCGTGAGTCTACGGACATTCTTCAAACCAATGGTGAGCAGGGAAGAGATCATCAGACGTACGTGAAAGAACCAGCACACTCTGCGGAAAATGGATCACACCATCCCCCTCCAGGCAGCCGCGCCCAACTTGGCTGCTCGGCCCGAAAATCGCTCTGACGATCACTGGCCCTCAGCGTCCAGCGAATGAGTCCACCCGATGGGACTGAGCGGTTCGATTCTTCCATCCGGATACCGAATCCTGCACCCCGCAGCTTCGACAATTTCTCCCACCCTGGTGATGGGTGTCGTTTCGGGCCATTGAGCGAGCAATCGTTCTCCCTCCTCAGGCGACACGGCAAACAAGAGCTCAAAATCCTCTCCGTCACTGAGTCCGTGCTGCAAGGGAGAAGAACCATCCGTGGATGCGAGTGCCCACTCCGTCAATGGAATCTGGTCGGCTACAAGCAGCGCACCGACCCGGCTGGCGGTCAGAATGTGGTCCAGATCGGCCGCAAGTCCGTCGCTGATATCCATCATGGCATGCAGTTCAACCATCCGCGCCAGCTTCTTCGCTTCCGCGAGCCGCGGCGTAAATGTCAAATGGTGCCTGGTGGGCAGGCTTCCTCCAAGCTTCCCCGTGACAAACAGCCAGTCTCCCGGTTTTGCCCCGTCTCGGCAAATGGAACGGGGACCGACAGGGTGCCCGGTCAGTGTGACGCTGATGACCAGTGGCCCGTTCCAGCTATTGGTATCACCCCCGGCAATGACGATGTTGAATTCATCTGCCAGCTCGATGACGCCGGTGTGCACTCGCCGCGCGAATTGGGCCCCCCGGTGCTTTGGAAGGGCCACGGAAACAAACGCCGCGGTCGGCTCACCTGCCATGGCGGCAATGTCGCTGACATTCACAGCCAGTGCTTTTCGCCCAGCCTGTTCAGGGGTGGCGTCGGGAAAGGTGAAATGAACCCCTTCCATCAGCATGTCGATTGCGACCAGTTGATCGCGGTCGGCTGGTGGACGAAGGCAGGCAGCGTCATCCCCGATTCCGACGCGGACCGGCTCGCGATCTCGAACCTGCGAACGTATCCAGTGAATCAGATCGAATTCAGGGCGGCTCATGTCAGACTTCGAAGTATTAAGGAAGAAAGCCTTGGAAACTTGCCAGCGTTGCTATCATACGCGAATCTAGACAGTCCTGACGGGTTTCGGCATTCCCTTCCGTCGGACTTCCGTGAGAATTCCTCGGAGTTCTCATCCAGCCCTTGCGGACAACGACCGGATGGTTTTTCATCTGCGTCAAGATCAAACGCGTTTTGTATATCAGGAGCCTCTCTCGTGCCGACTTATGACTACAAATGTGACGCCTGCGATCATCTCTGGGAAGAGTTTCAGTCGATCAAGGCGGCGCCGGTCAAGAAGTGCCCCAAATGTGGCAAATCCAAGGCCAAACGCCAGATTGGCGGCGGCGCTGGTCTGATCTTCAAAGGGTCCGGGTTCTATCTGACAGACTATCGCAGCGACTCTTACAAGAAAGCCGCCGCAGCCGATAAGCCGTCAAGTGATTCCGGTTCTGCTTCGAAAAGCGATTCCGGCAGCAAATCCGACAGCTGATGCTCGGCACAGACGTCGTCGGCACCCCTGTGGATCCGTCACAACACCGGAAAAGAGCTTACCTATCTTGATCCGCTTGCCAGAATGCCCAATCTGCCAGAAGGCAGTCGCTCCGGCCACCGATCCTGCCAGTAATTACGCCCCCTTTTGCAGTCGCCGTTGTAAAGAAGTCGACCTGATTCGATGGTGCGAGGGGCGCTATGCCATCGTGGAAAAACTCGACCTCGCCCGGCAATTGGAAGAATTGGCAAGCGGTCAGGATGCGGAATTGGAAGACGAACTTCTCACTGACGAGTAGGGGCCATTGCGGCCAGACGACGATGCCGCTCCGTCGAACGCTGGTCGCGAGACATCTTTGTTCCATTGCTTTGTTCCACTGCGAACGAGAATTCCCTGCAAACCCTGCCGTCGCCCAGTTTTTCTCACCGACAGCCCTCCACCCATTACGCCCTCTAGAGAAGGACGCCCCCCAATGACGTTGAAAATCGCATCGATGGAAGACGTTCGCGATGCAGAAGCGGTCATTCGCCAACATCTTTCACCTGCCCCGCTCATCCGCTCCTACCCGCTTGAACGAGAGCTCGGCCTGACCAATGGTCGCCGCGTCTGGCTGAAGGACTACGGGTGGACTCCTGTCGGTTCCTTCAAATTATTAGGGGCTCTGTACTGGATGTCGAAGAATCTGGATCGCATCGGTGATCTTCCCGTTGCAGCCCATTCCTCGGGCAACTTCGCATCGGGAATTTCGTTCGCCGGAATGCGCTATCAGAAAAAAGTCATCGTGGTGATGCCCAACACCGCGCCGAACGTCAAATTTCAATTAACGAGGTCCTTCGGCGCCGAAGTCATGACCTACGACATCGCGCGAGACCACGAAACGGGCGAACGAGACAAACTGACCCGCAAGATTGCGGAAGAACACCACGCCGTTCAGGCATCCCCCTACGATGACCCGTATGTGATTGCCGGGAATGGCGTCGGTGGTCTGGAAATCGTTCGCGAGCTTCAGCGTGAAGGACGGCAAATCTCACAGTTTGTCTGTCAGGTCAGCGGGGGAGGCCTGATGGCAGGCCACGCCCTGGCGATCGCCGACGGTTTCCCAACCGCTCAAATTATTGGGGTTGAACCCGACGGCGCAACCGATTTTGCCCAGTCGCTCGCCGCAGGACACCGCGTGCGCGTTGACCACCCCAAAAGCATCTGCGACGGGTTGCTCTCTTATGACGTGGGTCAGCACAACTGGCCCATCCTTCAGAAGTATCTGTCGAAGGCGGTTGCAGTCCCCGACCTGGAAACACGGAAAGCCATGAAGTGGCTCTACGAGACCCACGGTCTGCGGACCGAGCCTTCCGGCGCGATTTCCACAGCCGCCCTGCTGACCGGGAAGATCTCGCTGGACGGAGAAGGGGACATCGTCATCGTCCTGAGCGGAAGAAACGTGGATGAATCACGCTTCCGGGAATGGATCACAATTTCCTGACGACGCGTGACTTCGATTACAGAATGGATCAGAACGAGAATCTCCGAAATGCGGCGCGCTCCCGCCTCTGCGGATCAGGATGTCTGGGAAAAATAGAGAGTTTGTGCGCCCATTTCTGCATGCCATTTTCCTCGCCCCTTGCATGAAAGCCATAAATGTGGCGGGTTATGCTGAATCTGCGAAAGATTCGGGCTTCGTTCGCCGATCTAAGTAGGGAACGCCACGGTTGCTTCGTGGGGAATTTGTCGTGCAAGGATGTTGCAATGAAAGCGAAATCGGGCTGGCACATGCATCTGGTAGCAGGCTTGCTGATCTCGGCCAATTCGATCGGATGTCTTCAGACAACGATTGGAGGCCAAACCTTGCCATCGGCCTACTATCTGGATGATGATGTTCAGTATTTCCCCAAAGGGCCTGAGCAGAAACTGTCCCGGCAGATTCGCGCCCTGGAAAAGTATAAAGCCGACCGTGAGGCATCCATGCAGGGCCTCAACGAAAACGCGGGCTACTGATCGCAGTGCCCGGACGCCCGTCGGATGAATCGAACACCATGCTGAGGTTGCTTGTACGTCTACGACGAGCAGACTCGCATCACGCGACTCGTACATCGTCGGACAATCCGTGATCGAACAGATCGCGATCCGGCGATGTCGGGGGGGACGAGCCCTTCGCAGTCAGCGATTTCAGACACGATTTCATCGAGTCTGAGTTCGTCGGCTCGCGAAGGGTTTTTTGCTGCGCGATGACTGGGATGCAACCCCAACCAGAGGGGCACCAACAAAGCAATACCCGCGAAGCAGCATTCATCCAGGCTCGATCAGGCCCGCCGCGGTGTCAGACTCGGATTGCTCACCAGACGGCAAAGTCTTTCAAGAACATGCCGCTGAAACACGCGCGAATCGCCACCGCGCAAGCCATCCCTCCTCAGCGTGCCGACGCTTCCACCGACGGGACAGGTCCACAGGATCGCGCGGGTCGATTCAGACGAAGCTCACCTAAACGACGATCCCCATTCTCTCCTGCTAAAACAGCTCAAGGATTGGCTTCGTACCGAAGTCGGCCAGAGGAAACGGCCGACCTGCGGGACCAGGAAGATGCTCTTCCACATTGAATCCCAAACTGTGATAGATCGTCGCGACAACATCGGGAGGCGTCACGGGTCGTTCCGCGGGATAACCGCCAATCGGGTCACTCCGTCCGACAACGCGGCCCCCCTGAACTCCTCCTCCTGCAAAGTACACGGTCCAGCATTGTGGCCAGTGGTCTCTCCCCCCCGCAGGATTCACGCGTGGCGTTCTGCCAAATTCGGCGAGGTTGCAGACGAGGGTTTCGTCGAGCATCCCTCGTTCGACCAGGTCTTCAATCAATGCGGTGTAGGCCTGATCGTACATGGGCGCCACGATGTTCTTCATCCCTTCGATGGAGGTGAAAGGGAGTGTCCCATGAATGTCCCAGGTCACTTCGTTGAACACCGTCAGGAAGGTGTTAATTGTGACGAACCGAACCCCCGCCTCAACCAGGCGACGCGCGAGAAGACAGCACTGACCAAACCGATTCATTCCATATCGTTCGCGAACGGCGGGCGATTCCTTGTTCAGGTCGAACGCCTCGCGGGCCTGTGGACTGGAAATCAGACGAAAGGCCGACTGAAAACTGCTGTCAATCAATTGGGCATTCTCGCTTTGCTCGAATCCTGAGAGCGACTGTTCGACGACGTTCCGCAAGCGCTGACGACGCTGAAGGCGGACTTCGCCAAGCTGCGCAGGAGGCAATAGATCCGGGACTGCAAAGTCGGGCCTGGAGGGATCCGCATTGAGGGCAAAGGGATCATACGCCTTGCCGAGGAACCCGCCCGCTTGTCCGTTGGGCAGGTTTCCACCCCCTGATCCCATCAGTTCGGGAAGAACCACGAAGGGAGGAAGATCCGTCTTGCGCCCCATCAGATAAGATGTCACGCTGCCGGCATGCGGCGTGTTGACCCCTCCGGTGAAGAAACGCCCGGTCTGCATCATCTGCCATCCCGCATCATGCACCGCGGGAGCACCATGATTACAACTGCGAACAAACGAGATCTTATCGGCAATGGCGGCATGTCGGGGGAAGATCTCACTGATCTGAATCGCGGGTGACTTCGTCGAGATGGCCTTGAAGGGCCCCCGAACCTCTGCGGGGGCATCCGGTTTGGGATCGAACGTGTCGAGCTGACTCGGCGCACCAAGATTGAAAATCATGATGCATGATCGCTGATCCTTGCCGGGCCGCTTCGTTGAAGACTCAGCGGCACGCGCTTCCATCGCCGCGGCGTCAGCCATCGAAAGTCCGATCGCGCCTAGCGAGCCGACCTGCATGAAGTCGCGCCGCGAAACGCCGTCGCACGTGTGTGCCACTCCAGAACCCGAAAGATGCATCATGGGGGAAGCTCCACCAGCAAGCGTTTGTCATCACTCAAACCACGATCAATGCATGGGCACCTGGTACTGTAACATACTCTGACTGATTTCGAGCGACTCGTTCAGAAAGCCAGAGCTGACGGCGTCAGGACTAGAGCCGGTCCTTTCCTGAGAGACCAATAAAAAACCGACGGAGCACGAGTGCCACGTCGGTTTGATGTTTTGGTGTTTTGAGTCCTCGCCCTGAGCGAGTCCTCTGCGGTGCTCTCTTTAGAGAGACTCCACATCCTGATGCCCCTTGAGCGGGTCTTCAAGATGCCCTGCCGTCTGGTAGAGCTCTTCGCGGACGATATTCATGTCGCGCGGCGCTTCAATACCGATCCGCACGGTATTCGGACCGATCCTGACGATCGTGACCGTCACATTTTCACCAATCAGAATTTTTTCGCCTGGCTTTCGAGAGAGCACCAACATACCGCCACCCCTTTCCTGGTCGTGAGTATCTTCCCTGTATCGTGCTGCGCGGTCTCAACGAGTCGTGTCCGGAATCCATCCCTGCGGCTAACCACCGCGACTGTCATCAACTGGAATACGACGTCAGAAGGATAACAGGGGCGAGACAGGAAAATCTAGTCCAATCCGAGAAATCGACAGAAACAACCCTGCAACTTGAATCGCCTGCAAACATCTCACATGCACAAAATCCGTGCACAAACACCCAGAAGAACCCCCAACCACGCCCCCAAGCGGCCAACCCATCGCATCATTTCGCAACAAACAATCAACCTGCCAAAACTGCAGTCCGTCACCAGCGAGTCACTGCAATGCCGTGCACAACATTTAGGCAACGCCTCGCTGCCTGGTTTTTGTGCAACTCATCTCGCTTGCTTTTCCCATAGGGGAGCCAGATGCTTACAGCCAAGAATCAGGGAAATTTACGCCGCGAGATTGAGAGGTTTTTTGATGGTTAGAATTGGAATCGTCGGAATTGGTTTCATGGGGTGGGCCCACTTTTCCGGGGCAATGAAATTCAACGAAGCGGGTCGCATCACCGGTTCGAAGCTCAAGGGTGGCACGGTCACAACAATCTGCGCGCGCAGCCCCGAAAAGCTGATCGGCGACTGGACCTCGATCCAAGGGAACTATGGTCCTCGAGGCGCCAAGCTCGATCTCACCAAGATCGTCGCTTACGATAACTATGAGCAGATGCTGGCTTCTCCAGACATCGACCTGATCGACATCTGCCTGCCAAACGACAAGCATGAAGAAGTCGCCATCGCCGCGCTGAACGCCGGTAAGGATGTCCTGATCGAGAAGCCGATCGCCATCGACCTGAAGTCAGCCGAGCGCATGGTCGCTGCCGCGCGCAAGACCGGCCGCAAATTGATGGTGGCCCAGGTGCTGCCCTTCTTCCCCGAATTCAAATTCGCCGCCGAGACGATCGCGTCCGGAAAATACGGCAAGCTGCAGGCCGCTCACTTCCGCCGCGTCATCTCGTCACCGAAATGGTCGGCCGAAATGTCCGACTTCCGCAAACTCGGCGGGTGGGGGATTGATCTCCACATTCATGACAACCACTTCATCAGCCTGATCTGTGGTGTCCCGCAACAGGTCTTTTCGCGCGGTCTGCTTCAGGATGGATACGTCAATCACGTCCATACCCAGTACCTCTACGAAGACCCGTCACTCGCCATCAGCGCTGTCAGCGGAGGAATCGCCGCCGACGGTCTCGGTTTCTCAGCCGGCTTCGAAATCTATCTCGAGAAAGCCACTCTTCTCTATAGCGCCAGTACCCTGGCGGGTGAATGGACCCCGGACCGCCCTCTCACCGTTGTCACCGGCGGCAAGGTAACCCAACCGAAGCTCAAGGGAGGGACCGAATGGTGCTCTGCCTTCACCGCCGAACTCCAGCTGGCCGTCGACGCCGTCAAGTCACGAGAAACGCCACGACTTCTGTCTGACGAACTCGCACGTGACGCACTGAAGGTCTGCTACGCTGAAGCGAAGAGCATCCAGACGGGCAAGCCGGTCAAGGTCAGCTAGTCCCATCGAGGCAAATCCCCCTGCTGGTCAGACGATTTCAAACCGGTCAAGTGGCTCAGGGGGGGGGCTCGACCGATGGTTAGCACCCACAGCCCCGCCGCAAAGATATGGGATCCTGGACGGCGCACACACTCAAAGGATCTACGGGCAGACGCACTGCCCGGGACAGCAGTCACGAGGGAATCCCGACAGGGATTCCCTCTGATCCTCTCTGCAGACACCTTGCAGACAACAACGGGTCCCTGAGCGAGTGATTGCCCTGGTCCAGATTGGCCAGCAAGACAGGTCTCAGTCGGTCGATTGCTGCAAAGCGATCCCTATAATCATATCCACTCATTCCCTGACACCCCCGCGACGAACGACCGTGCAAGAAGTGCGACGTTCCCACTGATCGGATCCCGCGCATGGTCGAAAACCTGCCAATTCACACGCTTGAGCACGACGGCCTGACAATCGAGGGTTACTCCCGGGCGGCCGTGCAGAGCTACTGGCGAATCCCGGAACTGAAACTCGGATTCGACCTGGGAGGAAGTCCCTGGGACTTCATGAATATCCCCACGATCTTCGTCACGCACGCACACCTGGACCACATGGCGGCTCTGCCAGTCTATGTCGCGCGCCGGCGGATGATGAAAATGGAACCTCCCCGGATTTACCTTCCGGAAGAAAACGTCGAATGGGCCGAACGCCTGCTGAAAGTCTGGCAGCAACTGGATCGGGGCCGCATGGTCTGCGAACTGATCGGCGTCAAGGCCGGCCAGGAAATCGAGATCTCACGTGATCACGTCGTGACGGTCTTTCCGACCCGCCATACGGTCCCCTCAGTGGGATACGTCGTCTGGCAGCGCCGCAAAAAACTCAAGCCCCAGTACATCACACTCACCGGTAACGAAATCCGGGATCTGAGAATGTCAGGTGAGGAAGTCACACACGAAGTGCGAACTCCGCTCGTCTGCTATACGGGTGACACGGCTCCTCCCGGAATCGATAACTATCCCCCCGTCTTCGAAGCCAAGATCCTGATTACAGAAATCACATTCTTCCGCCCCGAACACCGCAAGGAAAAGATCTACAAATTCGGACACATGCACCTGGACGACATCATCGAACGTGCAGACAAGTTCCATAACGAACTGATCATTGCCATGCACTTCAGTACGCGATACGCCACAAACCAGATTGAACGGGCCGTGATGAAACGAATCCCGCAACAGTTGAAAGATCGAATCCGGCTGTGGCTCTAACATCTCCGTCGCGCAGCGAATCGACGGAAGCGCGCGACGTCCCGTGATGACTGTGAAGAAAGGGAAATTCATGAGTATCTTCGACCGGTTTCGACTGAATGGAAAACGTCTTCTCATCACCGGCGGCAGCCGGGGACTGGGTCGCGAAATGGCGCTCGCGATTGCAGACGCGGGGGCCGATGTCGTCCTGGTCGGCCGCGAAGCGACCAGTTTGAAAGGGACTGCCGATGATATTCGTGCCCTTGGGCGACAGGCCTGGGCAATCGAAGGGGACGTCAGTCAGCCGGGACAGTGCGAAGCGATCTGCAATCAGGTCCTGCAGCATCATGGTCCGATCGACATCCTGATTAATAATGTGGGAGGACGACGAATTGACGTCCAGATCGAGGATCAGACACTCGAGCAGTGGCAGCAGATCATCGATTTGAATCTGACCAGCACCTTCCTGTGCATGAAATACATCGGTAAATCGATGATCGAACGAGGGCAGGGGGGCCGGATCATCAATATCGCTTCCATTTCGGGAATGGTCGCCAACCGCGGAATCGGTGGCCGAAGCTACGAAACCGCCAAGGCTGCTGTCATGCATCTGACCCGTTCGGCCGCAGCGGATTGGGCTCCGCACAAGATCACGGTCAATGCGATCTGTCCGGGAGGATTCATGACCGCTCCCAATATCCGCTGGGCCAATGACGCCCCTGAAATGATCAAGGGATTCCGTCAACAGATTCCGAGCGGAGACTTCGGTCAGCCTGAAGATCTGGGGCCGTTGGCGGTCTACCTGGCCAGTGACGCGTCCCGCTACGTCACGGGAGCCGCGATGGTCATTGACGGTGGCTATACGCTTTGGTGAAGCTGGAAGGGTGGGAGTCATCGGCACCTTGATGACCGAGTCCGTTGCGCATTCACGGAGTCGAGGCAGAACAGTTGCCAGCCTCGCGCGGTTGCGACTCCTTTTTGTCAGAATCGCACGTGCAGTCCCCGCACTGCCGTGAACAACACCCCGGTTAACCTCAAGACGCTTTAACATCAAGACACTGTGACAGGTCCACATCGATGAATACACAAGAACGCTGGATCGGTGAATCATTCACCCCTGACGACATCTGGCAGCACCGCGTCAGCAAGGTTCTTCACCATCAGCAGACACCGTTTCAGGAACTGTATGTCGTCGAAAGTGGTGCTTATGGAAAAGCACTCGTCCTCGACGGCCGATGGCAGACATGCACCGGTGACGAATTCCTTTACCACGAACCGCTCGTTCACACTCCCTTTGTTCTCTACGGTCAGCCTCGCCGGATTCTGATTGCCGGCGGAGCCGACGGAGGAGCGGCCCGCGAGGCGCTCAAGTGGAACGACGTGGAAGAGATTCTGCTCGTCGACATTGACCGCAATGCCATCGAGGCCTGTCGACAGCATCTGCCAGAAATCCATCAAGGTTCACTCAACGACCCACGCGTCAGGATTGAAGCCGCGGATGCCTTCGATGTGATTGCGAACACAAGCGGCTGGGATGTCATTATCGCCGACCTGACCGACCCCATTGAATCTGGCCCGGCCTACAAGCTGTTCACGAAAGAATTCTTTACGCACTGCCAGAACGCCCTCACGCCAGGCGGTTTTTTCGTCAATCAAGCGGGTTCCCAGTCACCCCCGCTCATCGAACCTCTCGCCAGAACAGCGAAGACGATTGCATCCGTATTCCGCGATACGGCGATTGCGACCGTCAACGTCCCGACATACGGGTCTGCCTGGGGATTTGTCGTCGCGTCGGATAAGCCGTTTGAAAAACGACCCGACGTCAATCAGGTCGACCAGCTCTTACAGCAAGCCACGTCCAGCCCCATGCGAATGTTTGACGGCCAGACACTGCTCGGCATTCTGCAGTCGTCCAAGCTGGTCAGGGACCGCATCGCGGCTGAATCACTCATCTACACCCTGTCGAATCCGCCCCAGATCGCCCGGCACTAAGTCCCTCCAAAGTCTGTCGATCGGTGCCAAGCCCCCGTTCCCGGTGACCTGGCCTGATCCAGATACGCACTCCCGCGGCCCAAGCGAAGAGGACTTCTCACATCGAGAAGGAATTCAGCGTGGTCGAGCGCCGGCGATTCCAGCGACAGCATCACCCTGAAAGGGGAGACGAAAGTCGGCTCGCGCCAGTTTGGAAAGGCTCATTGCGCACAGGGGCACCCCATCTCAAGATCAGCAGCGAAGAGTAGGTTGAGATCAGGCGGAGGGTGTCTGGGCGACGAGAAGCCCGTCCGCGCCGTTCCATTCCGCCAGGAACTGCTGCAGGTAGTTTTCCATGAATGCGTGGCGTTCATGAGCGATTCGCCGCCCTGAATCCGTCTGCATTCGATCTTTCAGAAGCAGCAGTTTTTCGTAGAAGTGATTGATGGTCGGACCTGACTTCGACTTGTAAGCCGCGAACGACGAATGCAGTTCCGCGGGGACCGACGGGTCATGCATCGGCCGCCCCATGTGCCCGCCATAGGTGAACGCACGAGCAACACCGATTGCTCCAATCGCATCCAGACGGTCTCCGTCCTGAACGCATTTGCCTTCAATCGTCGGCATTTCCGTCGGAACACCCGCCCCTTTGAAGGTCACTCGAGCAACAATATCACACACGGCATCCACAACAGCAGGATCAACATTGTTCTCACTCAGCCACGCATGGGCTGCCCGTGGCCCCGCGGTGTCATCACCACCATGAAACTTCCAGTCAGCGATATCGTGCAGCAGAGCGGCCAGTTCCACGATGACCATGTCCGCCTTCTCTTCTGCGGCAATTCGCAGAGCGTTACGGCGGACCCGATCAATGTGCCACCAGTCGTGTCCTGTCGTGTCATTCTCAAGCGTCCGCCGAACGTGTTCGGCGGTCCGCTTGATGACCTGATCCCAAGCCGTCATTACCACTTATCTATTCTCGAGGAACAACCGCTTGAACTGTTTGTTGACGTTCGCCATCAGCTGGTCGTTGCCCTGTTTCAGTTCAACGAGCCACTTCAGCGGATAGTCGTCAGGAATCTTCTCGCCAGCCACCTGGTAGATGTCGTCCCAGATCTTCCACGCGAGCAGACATTCTTCACACAACAGATCTTCGTCCGTCAGCATTTCGTATTCAGGACTCTTCAACAGCTTGTCGAAGCCTTCCATTCCGCGGTAGGCCGCGTTCCGGGCATTGTCGAATTCCTGAGCCTTGTACGCCTGCTTGGCTTCGAAGATTGCACGATGGGCTTCTGCCGTTTCCGGTTCAGCCTCGGCATACGCCCGCATACGCCAGTAGCGGTAGTTCGTCATCTTCTGGTAGGCATCGACGGCCTTGCGAACACGCTGCTCGTCATCCGGAGTCGAAGCAATCTGTTTAATTTCTTCGTCCGTCATTTCGAGACGAATATCAGATTCTTCTGAACCGATCAGAGCATGGAAAATTTCACGCCCATAACCTTCCGTCCAGTCCTTGCGTGCCTGATCCCAGGCCTCCCGCGTCCCTTCCCCGAATTTTCCGTCTTTCTGCAACGCCTGGGCATAGTCGAACTGACATCGTGCAGGGGTAGCGCGGAACAGACTGCGATCCAGAATGTGCTGAGGACGGGAAAGTTCTCTTTCACAGGCGAGTTCAAACCAGCGTTTCCCTTCCAGGAAGTTATCCTTCCCTTCGGGATTGATCACCAGATCGGGCTTCCCTTCGTAGGCAGGATCAGGGTCCGAGAGGAAGTAACGACGATAGTCAGCGGCCTCGTCGGCATAACCGATCTTGTGCTGGATCACTTTCCCGGTGCGGTAGTGAAGTTCGGTCGATCGCTTGTTTCGTTCCACTCCTCGCTTCAGGAACTTGGCACCCTGCTTGACCCAGTAGTAGCGATCAGGCACAGCGTCCCATTCCGCTGACGTGTTATAGGCCAGATTCCAGCCATTAAAGTCCCACACCTTTTCATAGTGTGGCTGAAGCCGGACGATCGATTCCGTCGTGGCCTGCATTTCCGCCCATCGCTTCATATCCTTCTGCTGATCCAGATCCATCCAGAGCAAATTCACAGCCATCCCTCGCATCCCCAGGAGGACGAGATTCATGGCAGCGCTCGATGCATCCACATCACCCAGATCCGCCTCACCCAGTTCATACTGTGAACGGAGTTGAGACAGGACTCCACCGGGCGATTTCTCGCCATCGGAGGGCAAGCTCAGCCAGATGATCGGAATCAGCAGCAGGACAATTCCTGTCAGGTAAACCAACTTGCGTTGTTGGGATGTCAGATTGTTCATTTGGACTCCAGTTCGCGAATTCGAAGCGCGAAATACCCCAGAACGACGCAGGGAATAATGAATGCGGATGTCACCAGAAGACTCGGCAGCAGAGACGTGGCCCAGGGGACATCAAATCCATTTGCCACGAACTCAGGCATGTTGAAATATTCGGACCGGGGGATCACCTGCTTGCACAACCACAGGAAGCTGTTGAGGATCCCATCCACTCCTTGAACGATCTTGAACGCAGGATTGGCAGGCAGTTCCTGGCTCGGTCCCATTTGAGTGACGAGTCGATAAATCGATTCGAGAACGCCACCCCCTTGAACCTGGCCGGACACCAGTTGATCCATAAACTGATGAGCGTTCCGCCCCGACAGGATGTAAATCACCAGAGTCAGTGCCGTGGCGATAGGTCCTTTAACAATGGTACTCGCTGCGACACCAATCATCGTGACCAGGGTTAACGTGAGGGCAATCCCCAACACGGCTTTCCAGTAACCGACCCAGAAATCACGGTCAGGCATCCGGATGAACAAGTCCGGGCGAGCCATCCCGATATACTGTTCGCGGTCGATACACGAGACCTCAACGAACATCTGCTTCTTCTCTGTGACAAAGTCGGTGAGGAGATCGTACTGCTTGTCGTCCACCGTCAGTTTACGAGGAATCTTGTTCATCGTACTGCGAAACTCGGCCACGGGACTGGGGTCCGTCGTGTATGCCAGGTTCGTATCAGGATTAAAGATCTTGATATCGTAGAACAGCGGGCGTGTCATATCCCCTTTGTAGCTGCGAAATGCGGTGAATGAGTTCTCGAGGTTCAAGTTCCCGTCACTGTCGAGCATCGATTCATTGACGTTCGAAAATAGCCACTGGGCTCGTGCTTTTGTCGCTCCTTCGATGTAACTGCGAAACGACCAGATATCCCCCACGTTGATCCCGGTCGCGCCCTGGTTTCCTTCGCGATCGATGAATCGCATTCCATCGCCATAAACCGGAACACGGCAGATCAGCAACCCCTGCGCTTCGGTGGGAATCTGGCGAACGATCCAGATATAGCCCACCGTGGCCATCACCAGCAGCACCAGATAACCGATCAGCGAAATACCAATCATACGGCCCAGCACGATTTCAACCCGGCGTGCGGGCTTGGTCACGACGGTGTGAATCGAGCGAATGCGAATATCTTCAGGAATGCCGAAGCAGCAGAGCAGCAGAACCACGGGCAGTGTCAACCAGCTCAGGGCCGTGAGCACAAAGCTGATATAGACTTTGACCTGATCGGGTTTGATTTCTTTAGAATCGCCCATGAACCAGCCGGCGAACATGAACAGCAGACCGAAGACAACAAAGACCGCCAGGGCCTTGCGTCGGTAAGCTTCCATGAACGTCAGGCGGGTCAATGCCCAGATACGGCGAGGGGACAGATGAATCAGATCTGACAACATCGCCCCAAGTTCGCCGAAGAAGATCCCGAAGCCCTTACTCCCGCGAGTCAGGACCAGGTTCAACAACGAGACGAACATGACGACAAATGTTAAAGCCCCCGCCACCACGGCCCAGTTGAGCAGTGAGTACAGCGGGTTCAGTCGATAAATCGCAGGATCAAAATACATAACCTAGACCGTTGCTGATGAATGAAGGACCAAAAATGGCAACAGCGCCACTGCGTATCGACCTTGATCAGAAGTCAACGGACTTCGATCAGGACGCGGACTGTGGTTCGGCAACGTTGCGGTGGCCGGGACGATCGCGGCTTTCCTTGACCGTTTTCAGGAACAGGTCTTCCAGGTTCTCGGTCGGTTGATCCACGGTGTATTTCGCACCGTGACGCGCGAGGACTTCTTCCACTTCCTTCTTCGCGGCATCACTCAGCAGGGTGCTGCGAATCTGGGTCTCGTCCTGAACCTTCAGCAGTTCGTCAACACGACCCATCACTTTCAGCTCACCACCATAAAGGATGGCGATCCGGTCGCAGACGTCCTGCACGTCAGCCAGCAGGTGGCTGCACATCAGAACGGTTTTCCCCTGCTTCTTCAGATCCAGAATCAGGTCCTTCATGTCACGATTACCGAGCGGATCGAGACCGCTGGTTGGTTCGTCGAGCATCACCAGATCAGGATCGTTGATCAGGGCCTGGGCGACCCCGATTCGGCGAGTCATCCCTTTGGAGTACTCTTTCAGTTGGCGACGACGCGCTTGCGGAGCCAGCTTGACCAGATCGAGCAGTTTGTCAGATCGCTCTTTTCGTTCGGCAGCGGACAGATTGAACAGCCGACCGTAGAAATCGAGTGTTTCGTAAGCATTCAGGAACCGGTAAAGATAAGACTCTTCCGGCAGATATCCAATCTTCTCGTTCTTGCTGACATCAGCGGCAGGCTTGCCGAGAATCGAAATCTCCCCTTCCGTAGGGAAGAGAAGTCCCAGCAACAGCTTCAGCGTCGTGGTCTTCCCGGATCCGTTCGGCCCCAACAGACCGAACACTTCACCCTTACGGATATCGAGACTCAAAGCATTGAGAGCTCTAACTTTAGGGCGACCCCAGAAGTCGCGATAGACTTTCGACAAATTGCGAATCTCGATGACAGCCTCAGACTGGCTCATGCATGCTCCCGGAGTCTCTAACGTAAAAGCCGATGACGACGAAAACGACTCAAACTCAAATCACCAACGAGATCTCGTCGGAAAAAATACAACTCACTGCTGACGGTGTACGTCGAACATGATGAAGGCGTTTGCTCTTCACATGTAAGATTTCAGAAATCGGTCCAGCTTGCGGAGCCCCATCCTAAAACCCCGACTTCGCCCTGACAAGCCGCTCAACGTTTACCGAGGCTGAATCAGAAGTTCGGGCTTTTCCAGGACTAAATAATGCCCGTGGTCTGCCGTCACAATCAGCAAAGACTCGTCCCAATTGCTGTGCTGCTCAACCCAGTCCGTGATGGTTTTCACGGCCGCGTCCCCACTGATGACCGCTCCAATTGAGTTATCGATGTTATTGTCGTGGTTTGCCCAGTCGACATCCCCTGGTTCAACCATCAACCAGAACCCTTTGGGATTCTTCGACAGCACTGTCATTGCTGCCGCCGCCATATCACTGAGACTCGGGTTCTCTGCGAGGTCGGCAGGCTCGTACTCTTCAGCCCGATTCGATCGACCGATAGTCGGAACAAAATCACCGTCCGCCGTCGCGAAAGGAAGATGTCCCGCATACTTGCCGACACCGTAGAAGCCGAACAGCCGGTGGCCCTCTTTCGCGGCGCGCTCGGCAGCCTGTTGCAGGGCCGCCTTCCCTGCGACACCCGGTTTGCGGATGGATGTGACGTACTTCCCACCGTTTTCGACGTCGATCGCTTCCAGATCCGCATCTGTCAGATACGCATTTCCGGGGACAAAATTTTCACCAGCCGTCGACTTCCTGGGGTTTCCCGCAACCAGACGATTGTCACCGAAACCACCCCCGATCACGACATCCATCCCCGGCAGAGGAACGTCGGGATGACTGATCGACTTGCGTCCAATCATGTCACGAGTCAGATCCTGATAATCGTCGCGGTGGACGTTGTGCGCATAGGCGGAAGCGGGCGTCGCGTGGCTGATCGGCACACTCGAAACAGCTCCGACCGAAATCCCCTGTTCCTGCAGCAGATGAGCAATCGTGGGAACCTGATTTCCCGCGTAGTCCACATTCACCCCGTTATTATACGTCTTGATGCCTGCGGTCATGCTGACAGCGGAACTGGACGAATCAGTGTAGGCGTGTCGGATGGGTCCTTCTTTGTTTCCCGAAATGGGGTAGAGCAGGTCACTCCCGGCGGTCCAGGCGTTTGGTCCGCCGAGCGAAACAGAATAACCACCGAAAAGCGTTCCACCCGGGTTCAAGACAGACTGAAGATTGGTGTCAACCTGGGTTCCTTCATTGTGCGGACTGGTGCACATATAACCGAACTGGGACGTTCCATTGGCCGTATAGTCCTGAAAATGGAAACCCGTCCCGCGTCCCTCGGTATACGCAATTCGCTGAGTCTTGTAGATCGCTGCCGCTCGCGTCGTCTGCCAGTCCATACCGTCGAAAACGACCAGAAAGACGTATTTCTTGCCCTTGGCAAATCCCGCCTGCTGAATTTGAAAGAGATTCGTTTGATCGAGGTACTCGGCTTGGTCATTCAGCGTGTCAGGGGGGACACGACCATAAATCCGCTGGAGTTCCGTTTCACTACGGTAGGGACTCTTCTTGCCCGTGTAGCTTCTCAGATCCACGCCGTCCGGAGCGTTGAGCGTTCCAAAAGTGTAGACGGGAATCAGGCGATTTGAGTGAGAACCCCACGATTTGTAGTTTGAGGGCTCATGTCCCCAGTGCCCAAAGTCAGCCTTGTTGTCCTCAATTGCCTTTTGCTGGATCTCGCGGATGTAGTCAGAACAATCCGCTCGTTCCGTCAGATTCAGCAAGCAAAGACCAACGCACAGGACCAGTCCGAATCCCCGCATGAAACGTCCTCTTATAAACTTCGCGATCTCTATTTCGTCGTCCATTCAGGCAGTGGAGCGATCTCAGGTGTCGGAACGTTTCCTGGCCCGGGACGACCGCTATCCTGCAATCGACTGATGCAGCGTACCGTCATATCGTTCTGAACCGCGATCTGACAGCTCAGGCGTACGCCACTTGCCCCCTTCGCCTGAAGGATATTCTTTTCTGCGACGGTCATCTCTTCCGGCTCGCCTGCCAGAATTTCGACGCGACACGTCGTGCACCGGGCGACACCCCCACAGGCATGCAGCTGGTCCACACCCGCATCTTCCACCAACGCCAACACCAGACGCTTGCCCTCTGGAACGTCAAATTCTCCGAAACCTTCCACGGTCAACTTGGGCATGTGTCTCTCTCCTTCTTCGTTTGCAATCAAAATTTGGTGTCGTCGGGTCGCCACGATGCAGCAAGGTCGTCATGAAGTCAATCCAACCGCGCTGCGATTCATGGCTCGATTTTCTGCCGGCAATAGTCCTCTGGCGAGAACCCGCAGGGGATCGAATTGCACAAACGTCTCTTTAGCGGCACGCCCCTCAGCAGGGAAGCAAGCCGCAACATCCCACAGAAGGGATTCGGCTGCGGCGACTCCGTGAATCGTCCACAGAATAAATCGCCCGCAAAATAAATCGGCCACCGAGCGCCGGCCTTCACAGTTGCCACTCCGATGAATTGTAGCGCGTCTCACTGATTTTCGTCGCCGCAGCTCTCAGTGTCGCTGTCACATCCGCCATCATGGCTCGCCAGGTCTCACGCAGAATTTCCCTGAGGGCCACAGACCCCAGTGGGATGTTGACGACAAAATCGCGATGACTCCGACTTCGCCGGTAATCCGGCTGTCGACTCGGGAAGGCGAGACACCGGGCGAGCAGGTCCAGATCGAAATCGTAGAGCAGTGTTCCCTGATGGAGAAACGCATTCTTCAGCCAGCGCTGCGCGTTCCCCGAAAACTTCTGATTGTTCCAGACCAGATCACTCGTTCCACACACTTCAACCTGAGGCCCGTGTTGACTCAGAGCCACAGCGATCCGTTCCATCAACTTTGTCGTGACGCCCCCCACCCCCAGTGTGCGATGTAAATTGGTGATGGGAAGCGCCAATGAATAGCACAGGCACCCCGGTCCGATCAGCACCGTCCCACCCCCACTTGCCCGGCGAAAAATCCGGATCCCAGCGTCCGCACACGCCTTTACATTGACTTCCGTTTCGACACGGTTCGAACGCCCCAGCACCACAAAGTACTCTTTCGGCTCCCAGAACCGCAGGCAGGCTTTCGCGGGTTCCGCCTCGACATCCGCAAGAAGCGCCTCCTCCAGAGCCAGATTGTCAGCCGGTGTCGGCAATGTCTCGTCATACCCCAGCACAGAGGCAGGCCAGGAAATTTCGGGCAGGTGACCGTCAGACATGAATTCGCCAGTGATGAAGGGTTCGTCGATCGATCACGAGGAAGGGGCTGTCCTGAAACGCCACGCTCGCGTGTTCTCGTGCGAGTTCCCGCCAGCCATACAAGACCCGTTCGCCGCGTATTCAGGCTTTGATGGATCCGGATCCACAGCAGAAAATAGCGAGTTCGAGGGAAGTCACAACCCACCCCGCTCGCCATGCCCGGCCCCCGGTCCGTACAGCCCACTCACTCCGTTGAGGAATGAAACCTGTTCCTCAGACGGAGTAATCCCGTCAACAAATCAACAAAGAAGCCCCAACCAGACAAGGGGTGCGGGGATTGCTTGTGGAACATCATGCGTTCGTGTGTAAGGCACCGCCAATTCACCTCACGCCTTTCATTGAATCATGCCGAATCCCGTCGGACGAGAAGTCCCGTCCGACGCCACGTTCCCACAGTCCATTTAATGACAATGGCACGGACAATCCTCAGGGACTGCCCGTGCCATTTTTGTTCATTCGTGGGATGGTCTTCGGCCACAATTCAAGCGGCAGCCTCCCTCCGATGGGTCAGCCCATCACAGATGGATGGTTCGACCGTCGACGGCGAACGCCGCCTCCTTAATCGCTTCGGCGAGGGTCGGGTGCGCGTGACTGGTACGGGCGATGTCCTCGCTGCTGGCACCAAACTCGATCGCAGCGGCCGCTTCGGCGATCAAGTCCCCTGCGTGAGCCCCGATAATGTGGACACCCAGCACTCGATCGGTCTCGGCATGAGCCAACATCTTGACGCGTCCTTCGGTTCGGCCAATCGCCTTGGCACGACCGTTCGCCAGGAACGGGAAGATTCCTTTCCGATAGGGAATTCCCCCTTCCTTCAGCTGCTCTTCAGTCTTGCCGACACTGGCAATTTCCGGATCGGTATAGACGACAGAAGGAATCGCGTCGTAGTTCACATGGCAGTATTTGCCCGCGATCGACTCGGCGGCGGCAACCCCTTCGTCTTCCGCCTTATGAGCGAGCATCGGGCCGGGAATACAGTCCCCGATGGCGTAAATCCCTGGTACAGACGTTTGAAATGTGTGTGGATCAACAGTGATGAATCCACGCTGATTGCGAGCGATATTCAGCTTCTCCAACCCAATATCATTGGTGTTCGGAAGCCGACCAACAGCAAGGAGGACTCGATCACATTCCACGGGTGGCTGTCCGTCGCATTCGACAACGCACTTTTGTCCCACCACGCGGGCTCCCGTGACGCGCACGCCCAGCCGGAACTCGAGTCCCTGCTTCTGCAGAGTCTTCTGTGCTTCCGTCGCAATCTCGGTGTCCATCCCCGGCAGAATGCGGTTCAGATACTCGAGAACGGTCACTTTGGAACCAAGTCGCGACCAGACGCAACCCAGTTCCAGTCCGATCACACCGGCACCAATCACCACCAGATGCTGTGGGACGGTGGGGTAGCCCAGAGCTTCGGTGCTCGTACCAATCAGGTTGCCGTCGACCTCGACCCCCTTCAGCGGTGCAGAGTAGCTGCCGGTGGCGATCAGAATTTTCTTGGCGTCAATTTCGACGGGTTCGGCGCCTTCAACCGCGACCTTCCCGGGAGCGACAATCCGCCCCTTGCCGGTGTAGCGTGTGATCTTGTTCTTGCGGAACAGGCCTGCAATCCCTGTCGTCAGACCAGTAACGACGGAATCCTTCCGTTTCATCATGGTGGCAAGATCCAGCTTGACCCCGTCGACGCCGACGCCGTACTCCTTCAGATGATGCTGAGCCATCTTGTAGAGTTCGCTGGCTTCGAGCAGCGCTTTGCTGGGAATACAACCAATCCGCAGACAGGTCCCCCCCAGGGCCCCTTCCTGCTCGACGCATCCGACATTCAGTCCCAATTGCGCCGCACGAATCGCCGCAACGTATCCGCCGGGCCCGGCACCAATGACAACCAGATCATGTTGAGGCATTTTCGATTCCAGCATTCAGTTGAAACAACGAGACAGCAACCTCGTGTCCGGACACTGCTTCGGCCCCGGGCGACCAACGAAGTCTTGCTGCAAAGGTAGGGTCTCAAAGTTGACCGGGGCGCCCTCGCATTGAGGACGCCCCGTGTTGTAACTCAATCATTTCTCGCGGACGAGCATTCCGTGGGGATTTCGCCAGTCAGACTTCATCCCACTTTGAACGCGCTTTCATCCGTGATCGATCAGACGTCGAGAAGCAAACGAACAGGATTCTCGAGACAATCCTTGATCCGCTTCAGGAATGTAACGGCTTCGCGACCGTCCACGATCCGGTGATCGTAGGTCAGTGCAAGATACATCATCGGTCGGATGACGACCTGTCCGTTCAGAGCGATCGGACGATCCTGGATGGCATGCATCCCGAGCACTCCGCTCTGTGGCGGATTGACGATCGGGGTTGAGAGCAGCGATCCATACACCCCACCATTCGTGATAGTGAACGTTCCGCCGGTCAGTTCCTGAGGACTGAGAGTGTTCCCTTTAACCTTGTTGGCGAACTCGGCAATGGCCTGCTCAATCTGTGCGAAGCCCATCCCTTCGGCATTGCGAAGCACGGGAACGACCAGTCCCTTGCCGCCACCAATCGCGATCCCGATATCGAAATAGTTATGGTAAACGATCTCGTTACCCTGGATCTCAGCGTTAATCGCAGGGAAGGTCTGCAAGGCATCGATCGCGGCCTTCACGAAGAAGGACATGAACCCGAGCTTGATCCCGTAGCGCTGCACGAACGCGTCCTGGTGCTGTTTTCGCAGATCCATGATGGCCGTCATGTCGACTTCATTAAAGGTGGTCAACAACGCTGCGTTAGTCTGAGCTTCGACCAGCCGCGAGGCAATTCGCTTGCGGATCGGACTCATCGCCTGTCGCTTTTCCGAGCGGTCCCCAGCGACGATCGTTCGTGCTGGAGCAGGGGCTGGAGCCGGTTTGGCGACAGCGGGAGCGGGTGCCTTCGGTGCAGCAGCCACTTGACGCTGAACGTCTTCTTTCAGCAGCCGCCCGCCGGGTCCCGTTGGGGTCACCTGGGATGGCTTCAGACCGTTCTCGGCCAGAGCAGCAGCGGCCGACGGCATGACGCGAATGTCACCTGTCGCGGCCGGCTTGGCAGCACTGGCAGCGGCGGGTGCTTCGGCTTTTGCAGGTGCGGCAGCCGGAGCTGCGGCGACAGCCGTTTCGTCGATCAAGGCGATCACAGCGGGAAGCTCAATCGTATCGCCAGCGTTGAACATCAACTTGGTGACCACACCCGTTTTGGGTGCGGGCCATTTCGTTGTGGCCTTATCACTTTCCAGCTCGACGATGTCTTCGTCGGCCGTGATCTGCTCACCAACCTGCTTGAGCCATTCAACGACGACGACCTCCGAGACGGAATCGCCAAAATCACCTTTCTTCAGCTGTACTTCGACTGTCATGAGACTTCGTCATCCTTTGCCTGTCAGGAACAGAGCGTATTTTCAATGCAGAGAATCAATGCTGAGACGTCAAACTGTTTTTCGACTAGTGCGAGGTCGCAGGTTTTGTCGAAGCGCCGATCACCTTGGTCAAAATCTCGTTTTGTTCGAGATCGTGACTTTTGTGCGATCCCGTTGCCGGACTGGCCGAAGCGGGTCGAGACACGCATGACAGCGGATAGCGTCGGAAGAGCGATTCGCCCCAGTGAACTCGCAGGAACCGCCAGGCACCCATGTTCTCGGGTTCTTCCTGTGCCCAGACGACCGGCGTCCCATCAGGATAGGCGGACAGAACTTCTTCCAGCTCTTTATCCGGAGTCGGATAGAGCTGCTCAAGCCGCAGAATCGCCACGTCGTTTCTCTGCAGTTCTTCGCGGCGGGCCGCCAATTCGTAGTAGATCTTGCCCGTGCACAGCACGATCTGACGAACTTCACCGGCAGGTCGCTCCAGCGTGTCGGGCAACAGTCGGCGGAACGTTCCGGTACCCAGATCAGCAAAGCTGGAAACAGCTCGCGGATTACGCAGGTATTCCTTCGGCGTCATCACGATCAGCGGCTTACGCCACTTTCGCAGCACCTGACGACGCAGCACATGGAAAATCTGGGCTGGAGTCGTGGGATAGACAATCTGAATATTGTCTTCGGCAGCCAGTTGCAGGAATCGCTCCAGACGAGCACTGGAATGCTCTGGCCCGTTCCCCTCAAACCCGTGCGGAAGCAACATGACCAGACCGCTGAGTCGGTTCCACTTGTCTTCAGCACTGACGATGAACTGGTCAATGATGACTTGAGCCACGTTGACGAAGTCACCGAACTGAGCTTCCCAACAGATCAACCCGTCGGGTGTATCGAGGCTGTAACCGTACTCGTAGCCCAGAACGCCTGCTTCTGACAGACAGCTATTCACGACTTCAACCGGGGCCTGATCTGGCGACAGGTGTGCCAGCGGCATATAGGTCTGGTCGGTTTCAAAGTCATGGAACACGGCGTGGCGGTGACTGAACGTCCCGCGTTCAACGTCTTGTCCGTGCAATCGGATCCGGTGCCCTTCCAAGCTCAACGTCGCGAATGCAAGCGATTCACCCGAGGCCCAGTCGAGCGGCAACTTGCCTTGGGCGATCGCCAGTCGCTTCGTCAAAATTGCCAGCGAACTCTGCGGATTGTGGACCTTCGGATGCGGCTGGAACCCTTCGGGAAGCTGCGACATCTGCTCCAGAAGTTGAGCGAGCTTGGCGGGATCAACTCCGGTGTCGACTTCGGGAATCCCCGCTTCGTTACCGCCGAGGTACCCGCGCCAGGTCCCTTGCAGCATATCCCAGCGATGTTCGTAGTTGGGACCGTTGGCAACTTCCAGTTCCGACTCAAGCTGCTGCCGATGAGCGAACTGCAGACGATTCGCTTCTTCCTCGGTGATCCCGCCGAGCTTCATCAGCTTGTCCAGATAGTTCTGTCCGACCTTTTTCCGTGCCTTGATCTGACGGTACATCAGCGGCTGAGTGAATGACGGCTCGTCATTCTCGTTGTGCCCACGGAAGCGGTAACAGTACATATCGATTACGACGTCACTGTGGAACGTCTGGCGGAAGTCCATCGCCAGTCGGACCACCTGAGCGACCGCTTCCGGATCTTCCCCATTCACGTGGAAGATCGGAATCTGAAGCATCTTCGCCACGTCGGTGGCATAAGGTGTCGAACGTGCCTGATGAGGACCCGTGGTGAATCCGATCTGGTTGTTCACCACGACGTGAACCGTACCACCGATTCCCGTCGCACCGAGATTGCTGATATTCAGTGTTTCCTGAATGATCCCTTCACCGGCAAAAGCAGCGTCCCCATGGATCAGCATGCAGACCACTTTTTCGCGAGTGGTGTCGCCATTGCGATCCTGCTTCGCGCGAACACGGCCCATGGCGACCGGGTTGACGAATTCCAGATGGCTGGGGTTGAAGCAAAGCGACAAGTGCATCTTGCGGCCGTCGCCGGAATGCCAGTCGTTGCTGTAACCGAGGTGGTACTTGACGTCACCACGCCCCGTATTCAATTCAGGATCAAGGTCAGCGAACTCGCGGAAGATCGCCCGGGGAGCTTTCCCCATAATGCTTGCCAGCACGTTCAGACGACCGCGGTGGGCCATCCCCAGAACAATCTCTTCGACTCCCTGGTCCGCCGCCTGATAGATGGCGAGTTCCAGCAGAGGAATCAGCGTTTCCGCTCCTTCGAGCGAGAAGCTTTTGGCACCCTTGAACTTGTTCAGGATGAACTCTTCAAACACGACCGCGTCACTGAGTCGCTTCAGGATTCGCTTCTGCTCCTGCAGCGTCAGCTCGATCCGATTCTCGGTCGTTTCCATCCGGGTCTGGAGCCACTCACGAACCCGCATGTCGTCGATATGCATGAACTGCACACCGATCGATCGGCAGTAAGTGTTCCGCATCCACTGATGCACTTCGCGAACGGTTCGGAAGTGCTGTCCGCCTGCCGACATCGTGGAGACCTGACGATCCATGTCGGCTTCGGTCAAACCGCAGGCAGCAGGTTCAAGCTCATCG
This sequence comes from Schlesneria sphaerica, assembly GCF_044336245.1. Classification (NCBI taxonomy): domain Bacteria; kingdom Pseudomonadati; phylum Planctomycetota; class Planctomycetia; order Planctomycetales; family Planctomycetaceae; genus Schlesneria; species Schlesneria sphaerica. The sequence goes on from NZ_CP172346.1 coordinate 1,900,173, forward strand.
ACGGTCGGTCGTGGCTGACCCAGGGGATCGATATCGGCTGCGTAGTGGCCCATGATTCGGTAGTTACGAATCAGTCGCTCAACCCGCTCTTGCAGAATGGCGTAGTCAAGCTGAATCGGACTGACCACACCTGTTCCCACCGATGGTGCACGGAACAGGCTCGGATCATGCAGCTCGCCTCCAGATCGGGTCTGACTCTCGACGATCTGTCGAAAGTAGTCCTGCCAATCTTCCGAAACTGAAGAGGGGTCCTCAAGGTACTCCAGATACAGCGACTCGACATACGTCAAGTTTGTATCCTGACCCGGGACCCGGCTCTCCTCATCCAGAAATTGGTGGTCTCCATTACGGGACCCACTTGAGGAAGAAACGCCCTTCGACGAAGAGCGACTTGTAACCGTATCTGAAGGACTCATCTTGATCGTTTCTGATCCCGAGTCAGACGGTGCTGGCCCTGTTTCGACTCGCCTGGTCGAAGGCTTGCCCCTGTCTGAAATTCCAGTCGAGAGAACCTGTGATGCAAAAAAGACTCTACGTTCCGATTCATTCTAACCAGTTTGGTGAGGCAACCAACCCGTAACATCGGAAATTGTTTTTGAATGTAACAGACCGTAACAGGAATGAGGAGTTTGGCAAACAGGAATTTTTAAGGGATCAGTCTGATTGAGCCGTCGTACGGGCAATTGATTTAGCACCTGCCGTTAAAGCGGATGCGTCAACCAACGTAAACCTCAAGAACCTGGCCAACGCCGCAAAAGCCCTCCCTGACGCACAACCCCACCGGACGGCTGATTGATGGTGAACAGACCTCCCCACACGGCCTGAACAAGGTTCGTTGTCAATCACCTCCGCTTCCATATCCGTCGAGTCCACGGCCTGCCAACGCATTCATCGTCACTTGCGCAACTGACGCCACTCCGGCATCAAAGACTGTCACTATTCCGCGACACAAGGAATCCCCACCAGCAGATGCAGTCCTTCCCGCAGATGGCCCCCTCCGCAACGGAACTTTTCGCCACGAGGATCAAATTCGGGAATTTTTTTCCGGGCCTGCAGACGTTCAACAAATTCAGTCAATCGCGTGTGACTTCACCGCCCCAGCCCTTTAACTCCACCAGCCGAGTCCCCCACCGCCTGGTGCGAGACCGGTTCAGATTGCTCAATCGTCACATTCGGACGGAAGGGGAATTCCCCCGCTGATCGGGACGGGAATTTCCATCGGCGACGCCTCAGGAAACTTGGATCGCTTGAACATTCGCACCCTACCCGCGCGATCAAATTTGCTTGCTGTGATGAAGACGCAAATCTCGGTATAGTTTTCGGCATGACACACAAACTTTTCTCCGATCTGGGCCTCTCGCCCGACCTTCTCAAATCCATCGAGCGAATGGGTTTTGAACAGGCCTCACCGATTCAGGCTGAGGCGATCCCACAGATTCTGACCGGCCGGGACGTGATCGGCCAATCTCAAACCGGTTCCGGTAAAACCGCTGCCTTCGGTATCCCGGCTGTGGAAATGGCCGACCCCACCAATCGTGACGTGCAGATCGTGATGATGTGCCCGACTCGCGAACTGGCCTCGCAGGTTGCCGAAGAAATCTCGAAACTCGCCCACTTCAAAAAGGGAATCCGCGAACTGCCGATCTTTGGCGGACAGAGTTACGAACATCAGTTTCGCGGACTGAAAGCGGGCCCGCAGATCGTCATCGGGACACCCGGCCGACTGATCGACCATATCAAGCAAGGCACGCTGAAGCTGAGCGGCGTCAAGATGATCGTCCTCGACGAAGCCGATCGCATGCTCGACATGGGCTTCCGCGACGACATCGAGAAGATCCTCGAAGCGATCCCCAGCGAGCGCCAGATCGTCCTCTTCTCAGCAACCCTGCCCCCTCCGATCCGCAAAATCATCGAACGCTTTACGAAGGACCCGATTACGGTCCGGATCGAAGCAACCGCGATGAGCGTCCCGGCGATCGAACAGTCCTACGTCGAAGTCGACTACCGATCCAAGACTGAGGTACTCTGTCGCCTGCTCGACCTGCACGATGTCCGCTACGGACTCGTCTTCGGATTCACAAAGATCCAGGTGGATACGCTTACCGAGGCGCTGACGGCGCGCGGTTACAGTTGCGACAAACTGCATGGCGACATGACCCAGCCGATGCGTGAACGAACCATGAAGCGGTTCCGTGAACGTAAAATCGACTTGCTCGTTGCGACCGACGTCGCAGCCCGCGGCCTGGATGTGGACGATCTTGAAATCGTATTCAATTACGAGCTGCCGCATGATGCCGAAGACTACGTACACCGCATCGGCCGGACGGGACGCGCCGGTAAAAGCGGCAAGGCCATCAGCCTGGTCAGTGGCCGCGAATTCGGACGGTTGCAGCAGATCATTCGTTTCACCAAGGCGAAGATCAACAGAGTCTCAGTCCCGCGACTTGAAGAGCTCGAGCTGAAACATGCCAGTCGACTCGTCGAGTCCCTGCATAACACGATCCAGTCGGGCGAGTTCAAGCCGCAGGACAAACTGCTGGAAGACCTGATCGAAGCAGGGCACGCTCCCGGCGAAATCATCTCCGCCCTGATGCACATGCTGGCGGGCGAAAGCAACCGAGCCCCCGAACGGATCGCCGAAGACGACCCGCGTCCTCCCCGTCGATCCCACCGCGATCATCCGTTCGATCAGCGAGACCAGCGCGGACCCAGAGGCGACCGCGACGATGGTCCGCCGCGAATGACCCGGCCACGTGAATCGACCGGTCGAGGCCAATACGACGGGCCTCCTTCGCGGGTTGACGATTCGGGAGTCTGGATCAAATTCAATGTCGGCGATAACGCCGGGGTCTCACCGGGCGACTTTGTCGGCTGCATCGCCAACGAGGCGGGTGTCCCACGTACCGTCATCGGAAACATTCAGATCCTCCAGACCGTCAGCTTCGTTCAGGTCGCTGCTGAGGCGGCAGAGCAGATTCTCGGTGCCGTTCAGGGAGTCCGCCTGCGAGGAAGACGAGTCCAGGCCATGCCCGGCACGCCCCCTCGTCGAGACTTCCGCCCCGGCCGGGACGAAGGACCAAACCGCCGCGGCAATCGCAACTAGCGATTCATTGCGAATAAGGCAGGCATGCCACTGTATGACCGTCCGCGGTCATGCAGTGCCCTGTCCTCGTGCAGTGCTCTGGCAGTCGCCTGAAATCAAATCACGGCAATCCACGAGCCCCTGATTCCATCGGCCTACTGGATTCATGCAGCCGCTCCCGCTTCCACAAAGAGCAGGGCGGCTGCTCGCGTTTCCCCATACAAAATTGGGTCGCCGAGGCCACGACCAGCACGAAGCCCCGGACTCGACCTTCTCACCACGCTCTGCCGTGATGACCGGAAAACAGGCTCCGAAGAATTTCACCTTTTCGCGAAGCCACAGACAGTCGAACTGGCGACAATCGCGAGTTCTGTCTGACTCGCGTAGGGGAGTTGGGGGGATGTGCCACATTCAGAACAGCCCTTGAGATGGGGAACCGCTTCACCTCGAACGACATCCCTGGCGGTCGTGCCTGCCGCGACATCAAATCGTCAGGAGACCCCGCTCCCCTGACAGAAACTTTCGAGCATATTTTCCCAAGATGTCCGTCTCGATGTTGACCGTTTGTCCGACCGCTCGTTGTCCCAATGTCGTGACGGACAACGTATGAGGGATCAACGCAATACTGAAGGTCGTCTCCTCGACGTTGACCAGCGTCAAGCTGACTCCGTCGACCGCCACCGAACCTTTCGGAACCATCAGTTCGCTGAGTGAAGCCGGCACCTGGAAGACCATGTTGACCCAGTCCGAATCTCTCTCTATCGACTCCACCGTGCCGACGCCATCGACGTGCCCCTGCACGAAGTGCCCTCCCAGTCGCCCGTTGACCGGCAGCGAACGTTCCAGATTCACCACGTCACCTGACTGAAGCTGCCCAAGGTTCGTCTTCGACAGCGTCTCGGTCCCGGCCTGAAACGACCAGTCTCCCTCCTCGATCGCGATCACCGTCAGACAACAGCCATTGATGGCAATACTGTCACCGCAGGCCGTCGGTTGTGAGCCAGCCTGACCCGGTGTCAACATTTCCGTGGGTGGCTTTAGCGTAATTCGAACTCCGGCCGGTTCCGGCACCAGCGATACGATCTGACCCAACCCCTCGACCAATCCCGTAAACATAAAAACAACTCATCAAATTTGAGAAGAAACAGGCTGCAACAATCACGTGCTTGTGGCTCCGTCCAATAGGTTCAGCGAGCACCCGACCCGTGACCACCAGCAGGAAACCACGCAGCGGACTCTGTCGCCAGGAAGCGCGGCATCAGCCCCAGGCTGGAACAGACCCTCCGCAAACTCGCGAATGGTCCCCAGCCTGACACAACTGTCGGTCAAACAGAGCTGATTTGCAAAGGAGACACCTTATTGCCCCATCCAAGTGGGCCGCTGTGTTCTCATGTGGATCGATATCTTCGGTTATCCGACAACCGCTCGTTACGGTCGGCACAAATTGTCTAACCGATCACCGCAGAGGCAGAGCTACCCGAGCTATTTCCACCAGCGCCAGCATGGATCTGACGGAATTGGAAGCAACACTGCCGTCACGCGCGATGAGCTTTAAGACACCGTTTCCGAGACCACACCGTTGAAGAGGGGGTCACTATCCCCAGTGGAAAAACGAGGTTGCAGCAGAAATCAAGCTTCGCGGATGCATCCCGCTGGCAGGCAGAGAAAATTTTATTGCCGCTGAGGGGGTAGGGTCTAGAATCAAAAGTTCTCAAACTTCCAGCCTCTATCGAGCAAGGTATTTCATGTCCACTTTCGATAGTCGAGACGGTGATCGCGCTCTTCGCAACTCGCTTACCAGATGCATTCAGGGTCGCGACCAGGACTTCGCGGAATTCCGCTCGCATTACGAACGCCTCATGAAAGATGAGCGTCAGCAGTTGCGAGACTGGATCGAAAAAGTCGCCGACCTTCAGGACGCCCCCGTCTACCTGTTCATCAAAGCAAGCGTTCAGCTCATGGATGGAAACAGCGAAGACAGCGTCAACATCACCCTTTTCCCAAGGAAACTGCTGAGCGCAATGGACGCCTGGGATCATGACGAAATCTTCGAAGACAGCCTCGTCGATTGTATGGGATGAGAAGAGCCTGCATCTCTGTGCCTCTGGGCTCCTGGGCCACATCAACGCCCTTCAGCACGCTTCTTAGTGTTCTCAGTTCCGCTGAGTGACATTGCCGGTTGACCGCTTCCACCACTGCAAGCGCGACCTTCCAACCCGGCCAATGACCGGATGAAATGATTCATCCCCGACCACTCGTCTGGATGGCTTTTTCTTTCGCAAGACTGCGCACGACGCAATTTCTTGCCACGACTCTGATCTCGCGCCCAAAGTCTGTCCCAACGGTCACCATCCCGCGAACGGTTTGTCCGGCAGTTTGGGTTTGCCCCCGGCAAAAGTTTCGCTAGAATCCGCCACGCATCACCCATGTTCGCAACGGTGGGTGACGTCGCTGACACCGACCGCCTGAACTGCCCGGTGTCAGTGGATCCCTGTTTTGCCAGATCCGGGTCAACGAACGTCCGTTGAGGTATGAAGATACCGCAATCGACCAACTTGAACTGGATATCAGCAAGACGGACCCCGGAGAGGTGACAGAGTGGCCGATTGTGCTGGACTCGAAATCCAGTGTGGTAGCAATATCACCGTGGGTTCAAATCCCACCCTCTCCGCTTGATATCAGTTAAAACAAACGCCCCTTGGACCCCGTGTCCAAGGGGCGTTTGTTTTGCCCCCTCCCAAGGTAGTCACCCAGGTATTCCCAGAGCAGCAGTCTACTTGTCGCCTTCCCCTTTGGATCGAGACTGAACCTGTGCCTGACAGTGCATGCTCCATCGTGCTCCAAGGCCCGTACCGAGGCGTGGAGTCGCCAACAACTGGGAGTCGCTAACAAAGACGAGCGCGTTCAACGCAACTCAAGGGGTAGCGCGGGTTGCACGGTCCTCTGGGCTACCCGCGTGCGAAGCACGAGAGGTCACCCACCATCAGACCCTAAAGGATCCGTACTCAGCTATTGAGTGGTGCGACAGATCTCCCTTCGACCAAGCGGCCCCTCCAAAGCCCCCCAAGTCAGCAAAAAGATCCGCAACTGGAACCTGTCGGAAACCCGAAGTGACCGAGTCATTCACGGTCGCGTGCAGAAGTGCCATTCTTGCCAACACCGTCGCACGTGTGAAACAATGCATGCGTCGCGAGATCTCTTGTCGTAAAACCCTGCGGAATCATGATGACATCCAAGCTACAAATCCTCCTGACGCGTGTTGCTCTGCTGACATTTCTGCAACTGCTCGCCAGCACGTCTGTGCGTGATGCCGTCGGAGCAGATCCGTCCGCCAAGCCGAACATCATTTTCATCATGGCAGATGACCTGGGCTACACAGACGTGGCCTGCTTCGGCAGCCAATACTACGAAACGCCGAACATCGACCGACTCGCGGCGCAGGGAACCAGACTCCTGAATCACCACCATTGCCAGAATTGTGCGCCGTCCCGGGCGGCGATCCTGAGCGGACAATACGGAGCTCGCACCGGGGTTTATACCGTGGGAGGAATCGATCGCTTCGACTGGAGCAAACGCCCCCTGCGGCCTGTCGACAACGTCACGAACCTCCCTCTTGATCGCGACATTATCCCGAATCAACTGAAAGCTGCCGGCTACGTAACAGGCATGTTTGGCAAATGGCACCTCGGCCAGAAGGGGGAATACCTTCCCCAGAACCGCGGTTTTGACGAAGCCATCGTCTCTGCGGGCAAGCATTTTGACTTTAACACCGAACCCAAGACCGAATACCCCAAGGGAGAATATCTCGCCGATTTCCTTACCGATAAGGCGGTCGATTTCATCAAGCGACACAAGGACAAACCCTTCTTCCTCTACCTGCCCCATTTTGGCGTCCACTCTCCCCATCAGGCCAAGGCAGAACTGATTGAAAAGTTCAAAGGAAAATCTGCCGTCGAAGGCCACAACAGCCCTACCTACGCCGCCATGATTGCATCGGTGGACGAGAGCGTTGGTCGCGTGATGGAGACGCTGGATGAACTGAACCTGGCGAAAAACACAATCCTCATCTTCACCAGTGATAATGGTGGAGTGGGTGGGTACGACCGACCAGACGGCCTGGAACGCGAACCAGGTGCCAAAGGGAAGGCAAACAAGGCCAACAAGAGAAAGAAGGCGAAAGGTGCCGACGACGACGATGCCGGCATCACCGACAACGCGCCGCTCCGCAGCGGAAAAGGGAGCCTCTATGAGGGTGGAACTCGCGTCCCCTTCGTCGTCCGCTGGCCCGGTGTGACCAAACCGGGATCGTCATCGAACGTGCCAACCATCCATGTCGACCTATTCCCGACCCTCCTTGAAATCGCCAGTGCTCCGCAGCCACGGCAGACACTCGATGGAGAAAGCCTGGTCAAATTATTCCGGGATTCCGCGGCCAAACTGCAGCGAGATGCAATCTTCGCACACTTCCCCGGCTACCTCGGCTGGGGCGACGGACACTGGCGGACGACACCTGTGAGTCTCATCCAGACAGGCGACTGGAAACTGATGGAGTTTTTCGAGGATGGCCGCCTGGAACTCTACAACCTCACCGACGACATCAGCGAATCAAAAAATCTCGCCAAATCCGAACCCGCCAAGGTCAAGGAACTCCACGACCGCCTCATCGCCTGGCGCGCTGAAGTGAAGGCCCCGATGCCAACGAAGAATGACGGCAAAACAGCGAAATTAACCCGGGAATAACGTCGACCTAATCGCCCCACCCGTGAATTTTCGGCTACACTGAGCGAATGACGGCCTATTCGCAGGCATGGTCCTGCTCCTGGCTGGGAAAGGCCAGGACATATCAGCCAGGGCACAGCGCCGCAGAGCGACGCCCCGGAAAAGCCCTGTGGTTTTCCTATGCCTTGTTACGGGCACAACAAACCGCCCAAGCGGGATTTCGTGTCTTATTGACACTTCACAGACTGTTTCGACGGTCGGTAACCGATGTGTACCACCGACGAACTGAGAATTTCGGCCGAAATGCAATCTCCCGCCGCCTCTTCACAGAATTCGGAGGAACTCTGCCGTCATCGTGGGGTAACTGAACAGCATTGCCTTCAAATCCGTGGCGGTCATACGGACTTGAATGGCGAGCGCGAAGAGGTTGATCACTTCCTCTGCGTGAGGTCCCAGCAAGTGGGCACCTAAAATTTGCTCCGTCTCGCGATCTACGATGATTTTACAGCCAGCGGCAGGGGCGCATAGCTTTCGAACCTCGCCCTTAGTTGAAAGATCTTGAAAGCGGATGTCGACATCGTACCCCTTGTGTCGCGCTTCTGCCTCTGACAACCCTGCTGCAGCCAGTGGTGGTATAGAAAATACCACTTGAGCTACACATCCAAAGACGACCTTGTTCTTCGGTTGATCGGTACCTTGTGCCTTTGCTGGACTGATTTTTCTTGACGCATGGTCGGAAATAATGTTCTTGGCGGCAACGCGGGCGGACTCGTTCGCCGTGGGGGTTAACATGGGAACTCCACTGTCGGCGCAGTCTCCCGCAGCATAGACCGCCGGATTGGATTTGCTCTGGAGGAATTCGTTCACCACAATCCCGCGCGTCCCGTGGTCCACTCCGCCAGCTTCCAAATTCATTCCGCCGACATTTGCCACCCGACCTCCTCCATGGACGATCATGTCGGTCATCCGGGTCACGGTCCCGCTGGACGTCCTCAGCGTTAATTTCTTGCGACCTTCGACGAGTTGAATCGAGGTGATCTCTGTTTCGGTCAGAATTTCAATTCCCGCTGCCCGGCAAGTCTTCTCCAGCAACTGAACGAGATCTGGATCAAACGATTTGAGCGGCAACTCGTTGCGATCAACAATTGTGACGGACGACCCTGCAAGCGCCGCCACACTCCCAAACTCGAACGAGATGAAGCCCCCTCCCAGGAACACCACGTCTGCGGGAAGAGGATTGATTTCCATGAAATCATCGCTGGTTACGATCAGATCTTCTCCAGGGATCTTCAGCGGAACTGGACGTGCACCGACACCAATGAAGACGTTCTCCGCTTCGAGAAGCATATCGCCCAAGCGAATCACGTTTTCGCTTTCGAATTGGGCAGTTCCCTTGAATGTCTCAATACCTAGCTTACGGAGCTTTTCTTCGGTGAGTTCGGGCACCGGCTCCGTAAACTCGCGCTGAAACGCGACCAAGTCACTCCATTCTAGATGTGACTCACTGCCACGAGTGAGGCGACCTCGTGCGCGTTGGAATTGGTCAACCAGACTGGCAGCGTTGGTGAAGACTTTCTTCGGGTTGCAACCCCGCAGCGCACACGTCCCCCCAAGTTCGCGCGACTCCACGACAGCAACCTTTAATTTTTCCTTGGCGCAAGTGGTCGCAACGGTGAGAGCAGCAGGGCCACTGCCGAGACAAATCAGGTCAAACTTGTGATGCAATTCGAGTCCCTTTCTCGACGTCGAATGACGCCCTGAACGAAAATCGTCAATCGGTGAAATGGCGTTGATGGCGAGTTCTCGCTGACGCAACCGCACCTTATCCAAAGCGGCAACCTAGATTAATAAAGGGTGGTCGCCACCAGCAATACGCTCCATGACAGTCAGTAGAAGCGACGGCAGCAGGAATTCAGGCTGATCAAGTCATCCAACTGTGATGAGAAGAAGCGAGAATCAACCAGCCCCTGAGACTGATCTCCGTCCATCCCCCGCGGGCATAGCGACACAGCGGGCATAGGGGCACCGTTTCATCTGGTTCCCGGAAAGGTGGAAATTTAGCCCGTTCATGAACAAGTCGAAAGAACTGACTTCGACATCATTGGAAACCTTGTTGCACCGGCGTCTCCAGAGCAACTAGTCCCTGATTGACTCCACCGAACCCGTCTGGCAGGCACGCTACTAAGGGTTCAACATTTGGTCGCGGGCCAAGGTGGAAGAAAACTAAAACTGGACTCCAGGCACATGAATCCCGTTCGGGCCGGGTTGGTAGAACGAGCCAGGGACTGGCCGTCGAGTTCGGCTCGCTGGTACTTTCAACAGAAATCTGCTGGTTTACCGATTCGGTAGTCGCCTGATTTGGAAGCGGATGATAAATTTACCTCGGATGTGGAATGGCCAGCCGACGAGATTGCATCTTGTACCTCCGGCACCCGACCGCCCTCAACAGGCGGTCGGGCCACACAGCGTCACTCGACCACCGAATGCGTCCGGAAACGCTTCAATCACTGGAGAGAAACGAATGTCTCGCTGAGCAGTATTTCAGCGAACACAGTCCCTCACGTGAGCAGCCAATGAGCAGGAGCTTGCTGCCGCCCAAAGGAAATCAAGCATGGGAAAGGGTGGAGACTACGAAAGCGCCGACAGCAATTCAGGCAACATTCCACCGACCGGAGTTAAGGAAACATCCAACTCATACGAGCGACCTGGCCATGTTGACACATTAGCCGTGGTTTTGATCACTACTGGACTCACGACGTGGGGTGCAATGGAGCTTCACTTGCGTTACGGTGTTTGGTTTGTTCTCTCGATACTCATCGTTGTCGTACCTGCATTCGCCGTGAGCGCATGGCTTGTTACCGGAGTAGTAAATTTACTCAATCTGATCATTTCGTTTCTTAACCGTTTTTTGTCGGGGTAGAACATACGCTAACGGGGACGTGCCGGTAGCCTCCTCTGAAGTGCAGTGAAACTATGAAGGAAGAGTCGAGCCGAAGAAAAGAAATGACAGTAGTCGGGTGGATAAGTAAAGATGATTGTTACGTCACTAACAAATCCGTCTCACTTGTACACAAGGAAAACCATCACGCTTTTCGTCGGCGTCGACCTCCACAAACAAACTATCACAATGGTGGCCGTGAATGCGACAAGGAAAGTTCACTCGCGAAAGCGTTTTTCGAATCTGGATACAGCCGCCAATGTTGCCCACTTGAAGTCTCTGGGCGAGTGCCTGGTTACGGTGGAAGCCACGGCGAGCTATAAGTGGTTCGTCGCCGCAATTGAACCTCATGTGAAACGCGTGATCCTCGCGCACCCTGGGAAGCTGCGAGTGGTTGCTCAGAGCGCTCGCAAGAGTGATAACATGGACGCCCGTGTTCTCGCAGAGTAAGCGCACGGTGAAGAAGGCCCCCGTGGATGAGAATGGGGGTTCAGCGTTTCTTTCTCTTGTTGGCTTTTTGCTGTTTGGACCTTTGGCGTTCTTTTTTGCGGATCGTTTCGATCTTCCAGCGGTGCTCGGGATGGGCCTTCAGCCATTGATCGGGGAGCAGGCCTGTCAGGTCGGGGGGATCTGCTCCCGTGCGTAGTCGTTTGGGGAGTTCCTCTAGGACCGCTCGCAGCCAGTGCCACGGTTCTACCTCGCAGTACTTGGCACTGCCGACCAGACTGAGCAGGATCGCAGCGCGATGACCTCCCTGTTCGCCGCCGACGAACAGCATGTTCTTCCGCAGGATGGCGGGGGGCTTCATCATCCGCTCCGCCAGATTATTATCGATCTGCAGTGCACCGTCGTCGGTGTAGCGGCAGGTCGCCTCCCACTGATTCAGTGTGGAGGTGAAGGCCTGTCCGATCGGACTCTTGGGGAGTACCTGGTTTTGCTCTTCGTTCAGCCAGCCGCGGAAGGTCTTGAGAATCCCAACCGCATGCTGCTCGCGTGCGTCACGCAGTGAGGCACCGGTCAGCCCTGCCGCTTCGAATTCTGTTTCTAGTTGATACAACCGTCAGATGTAGCCCAGCGCTTCGTACGCTCGACGCGCATCGGTGTGACTGGCCTCCTGCCAGTACCGGCGGCAATGCGCCATGCAGGCGACTTCCATCACCCGTTGTTTGGCATAGACCTTGTCGTATCCGCTGAAGCCATCCGCCTGCAGATAACCCGAGAAGCCTTCCAGAAACCGGGACGGGTTCCTCCCAGCGCGGGTCAGGCTGAATTCGTAGGCCACGTACGGATGGGCGGGATCGCCGATGTATGTCCAGAACTTGCAGTTCTGGCACTGACCTTCGGACAGCATCTTGATGCTCGTGTCATCCGTATGGATCACTCCCGATTGCCGCACGCGCTGGCACAGCAAGTCGTACAAGAGCGTCAGCAGATCGGCCATCGAGGCAACCCAGTCACACAGCGTGCTCCGCCGCAGCGTGCCATCGAGTTTGGGGATCCAAGGATGGTTTTGCCCGATACGATCCCCGATGAATCCTACTATGCAGATCGACGATCCGCGTTTCGAAATCTTCGGCGTACTCGGTCCACGTCTCTCCATTAATGCCGGGGGCGGCGTTCTTCCTCAAGTCAAAGAAACTGGCCTTCAACAATTCAGGAGTGACATTGTTCAGCAGATTGTTAAACCTCGCTTTCTTATCTTCTCGTGCCGTTTCTCGTACGCCCAGCAACCCACGCGACTTGGCAACCCGGCTCTGTGTCTGGACCAAGAGCGGCTGAGAGGCGTTCTCCTTGGTCAGTCTCCTTCCCTCTACAGGTTCCTCAGCCGTTGGCTGTCCGGCGTCGTTCACCCGCTTCTGCGGTACTACGAGACTGTCTGACTTCCCGGAAACGTGCATGTCGGCCTTGTGGCCACTCGCCTTCTCCGACCGATCCATCTCTAATGTGAGGGATGTTTCCGGGATCTCCCAGCTTGCGCGAGAATTGTTTCCGTCCGTGCATGTGGTCCTGGACTCCGTGGAGGTGGGATCGGACTCGCCAATATCGTTCGATCCGACTATTGCCTTCCCCTTGACACAACAAGGTCGACCATCACAAAAAGTTGATTTCGGAGCTCAATACACAACCCGGACTTTCCCCTGTGAACGCTTCGACTGCACAGTTGCCCATACAGACGCATCACTCGGGGCCAAGGCGACTGGCTAGATCTTACCTCGTACGAAACTTGCATTCGCTACAATCCTCCGGCTAGTGCTGGCGCACTGTGTCCCCATGGGTACTTTTCCTCATGCTGTGTCCCTTTTTGTGTGTGAGCATAGACTTTTGAATTATTGTCCTTCGTAAAGTGAAAAATACGTCTTTTCGCCCTTTACGTACTACTTAACCCTGTATTACCACGAATAAGCTCTAGATCTTCATCTATATAAGGCCATAGCTCGAGATTGCCATCCTGAAACACTAAAAGAACGCCCCCTGTCTCATAACAGCTAAAGTCTCTTGCATCGTTAGTATGCTTGAGTAGTACGCTTTCGACAATCGCCTGTTTACCGCCAGCGAGAACAGCGTCTCCAGCGCAAATCCTCTCGCCAGTTAAATAATAGAACTGCATTCCGCCCTCCATATACCGCCCTCCATATACCGCCCTCCATATACCGCCCTCCATATACCGCTGAGCGAGATAGCTCAGCACCGCGGAGGAGAAACAGGGACACAGCCAATACTGTTCGGCACGAGAATTGATGTGGCTCGTCTGTATCCTGGATTCGTTCTTTCTGTAGCTGTTCACGCCCGGTCAATCCCGCGAAGCAAGGAGTTCGGCGCGACGTGAGACTAGTATTTAGTGGTTGTCGATTAGGATGTTTATATAGGCGCGCACCCGTTCTCATCGCGGAATGTAGTTCACGCGGAACGGATCTCTTATCAAAGACTCACGTCAGGAAGACGCGGTCTTAAGCTTATCGATGTGTCCTTGGATCTCATCGAAGTCGACCCAGCCGATCAGGTAAAAGCACAACAGCTCAAACGTCCGCTTGGTCGGCATGCGTCCGGTGTAAAGCAGAATCAAGAGGCAGGCGATGAGCGCGGAGTAAATCTGAATCTCGACACCTTGCTGTCGGGTACTCAGCAGGTGGCGGCAGCCCAGCAGGTGCTTGAACATGCGGAAGAAGAGCTCGATCGTCCAGCGAAGCTGATACATCTCTGCGATCAGTTCTGCGGGGACGTCCAGCAGATCCGTGGCGATTCTCAGGGTTCCATCGCTGCTGGGGGCTGTACTGGAGAACTTGCGTCCCCGGCGTCGACCGCGGCTGGTGTGAGCGGAGCAGCGGACGGAGATCAGCCTCAAGGTATGGTTGGTTCGTGTCTTCTTGTGTCGCAATTCGATGATTTGGTCAGCCTGAACTCCAGCAGCCGTCGCTTCGGGCGTGAGCGGTCGTTCTTCAATTGTCTCATACGCCAGCCTGTCACGGACTCGACAGACATAACTGCTTCCAGCGTTATGGATCTTATTCCAGAGTCGGAACGTCATGTAACCACGATCGATAACATAGCAGTGGTCTGGTTCGATTGTCCGCTCCAAAACTTTTCGTTCGTCCGCATCTCCCTTCGGGTTGGCTGAGGTGGCTTCAATCCGCTTCGGAAGACCACGCAGGATTTCAAAATGTGTATGCAGGCGATAGCCGCACGTTGGTTTCTCGGAACAGTTGGTGATCCAGGCGAGTCGGGCGATCCGTGCCAAGGTGGGAATCACTGAACCATCCACAGCGACCAGAGTCTTACCCAGCCCTCGGAAGCGCTCCGGGGCTGGTGCGTCGGGCAACTGGTCAGCCAACTCGCGAGCAATCTTTTTGAGCGGTTCAGGATCAAAGAGCTTCACCGATTCGGAGAGGGAGCCCAATGACGTTCGAGGGATCTTGAGTCTCTGCTGGATCTTCTTCAGCTGCGACACCTGCTGCAGGCCACGCAGCGAGTCGACGATGGGAGAATAGAACCAGAGCAGCACCAGCGTGCAATACTGGTCCATGTGCAGCTGTCGATTTCCCGCTGTATCCCGTGCGGTTCCAACCGCATGTAAACGCTTCAGGAAGGGCCTCAGCACCCGAAAGTACTTCAGACCATGAATATTCTTGGCCGAGATCTTCGGCGCTGGTTCGTCATCCGAGTCGGGAGCTTGCTCTTTTGGCATCCGGGCACGCTGACATGGCAGATAAACTGACCAAATGACGGGCAAAAATGCCCCTCTGGCATCTTGCAATCAGTATCTTGGCCATGCGCAAATGGCGTGCCGAACAGTATTGGGACACAGCATATTCTGTTGACAATTGCTACACAAGATCGATAGCGTTGAAGTCCAGCCATTCCCGGAGTGATGCTGTCTTGAGCCGGGTGCAACCCCGTTTTGCGTTCGGTGAAACTCTTGATTACAGGGTGTTTTGTGGACTCGCGGTTTGGGGTTCAACTTTGCAGGACATCAGTTGGGGTGTCCATTGCCAGGTGGCGAGGTGATGTTTCTTGGTCCAAGCTCGCATTCGTTTGACCTGTTCATCCCAACGGCGACTGATCACCAAGGCGCGCAGTTGCAACATTTCTTCCGCGTGATGTTCTCGCCAGAAGACGCCGTTTCCTTTCAGCCGCAGGTTGATGACTCGGCGGATACTGCTTTCAATGGCACCGCTTCCCAGGGGGAGACCGCAGCGACGAAATTCGGCATAGTTCAATCGTCCCGCATCCCCGTGTCGCTGGAGGTAGTTCAATTCGGTTTGAAGTTCCGCGTTGGTGGGTTCGTCTTCAGCAAACACTCGTAGTTCCTGGACGACGTATTCCCATTCTCCGTTACGTAGTCGCGTGCGAAGATCCCGATACAGGGGCATCCGCTGTTCCGTGGTCACGCCGAGCGTGGCTAACGCTCGTGAGATATGATGCACGGCATGGCAGGTATCCAGAACCTGATGAATCACGACCTCCTTCGGAATCCGCGCTTGAGCCACGATTTGATCGACGCGGTCCCAGATCCAGACCGCTCCATCACTGACAAAGGTCAGGCTCAGTGCCTTGGCTGCTCCCAGGCGATGCAAGTGCATGGCAACCAGTTCCGCCATAGCGTCAGGTCCCGCAAACGTCCCATCCATTGTCATGCGTGACTTCTTCTCCAGGCGCCCCTGCTCATCATGAATGAAGATCGTCATCAACTTGGGTTCGCGCCATTCGCCATCGAACGTCCGTTTTGCGAGGCGCTTAGAGCGTCCCGGCGCATCACTGATAATCAAACCGTCTTCGTTGAGTTGTTCTGCATGAGGCGTTGCCGCTCGCAGTTTTCCACGGAGTTTCGTCCGGCCGCCGTCGATCTGGATCGACACACGCTTCCCCGACAGTTCGTTTGTCGATGCCAAAGTTCCAGCACGCCAGGAGGCCAATTCTGCCGTTCGTAGCTTCAGCAGTTTCTCACCGCACTGCTGAGAAATCCGCCGCACCGTTTTGAGATTGAGCGACAGTCCCTGACGCTCCAGTTCCTCACAAGCCAGTTCAAACGAGGGACACAGAGCCGACTGCCGAGAGACCGTACTCTCCAGCCCGGGAGAGACTTTCTTTCCCAGCCCGAATTGCACCTGTTCAATCTGTAGGCCCGAGACTGATTCTTCCTTCTGCAGACCATTCCCGCGACGACGACTCGCTTCACAGTAAAGCGACGTGATCCACATGACCACGCCCCCCAGAAGCCGAACCGACATCTTTCGATCACGCCCCTTGGATAGCGGAATCGAATAGTCTTGTCGCGTCTGCTCGGCGGCAGCGGCAAATTCCGGTGTCTGCATCACGACTGATGCCAAGCCCGCCACGACCATCCCCGCACCCCGCGCGAACTCCCGCTGGACTTCCAACTCAAGGGCTTCCAGACTCAGCGGGTCTCCTTTCAGACGACGTTCCCACTCCCCCAGCTTCGGAAACACCTCGCCACTGAATCGGAAGAGCATCTCCGAAACGGATTTAATAAACTCACCATCCCGACCGTCCAAGGAAATCCCTCCCATTCGACCGCCCTCCATTGCGATCTCGGTGCCGAATCCATCCAATCCTCGATTGGACAACAGCAGGGAAGAATAACACAGACTCAGAGATCACTCAGCAAATAATCACTTCTCCGTACTCGACCGCAAAACGGGATTGCACCCCTTGAGCCTGATTGTGAGGCGATTTCGGCAGTGGCGCAGATGCAGATGGTAGAATGGGGCAAAGAGGTGTAATTCATCGGCATTATCGCCACGAACGGCGATGTATTCTTTGTGCTAATGCCGCGTGAGGTTACCTCAATTTCGTTGTTGTAAGGGCGTGTTGCGCACGTTGCCCTGGACCCTCCCCATCCTTGGGGCGGCCGCATGATCTTCCCTGGTGTGATGCGTGGACGGTTGTGGGTTACGAGCTATTGACCGGGGTGGGGAAATCTTCGAAGCCTCGAATGATTCTTCGGTAGAGTTGCTCCATGTCTTCAAAGGGAGCGGTAAAGAAGAGGGCTCGCAGTCGTTCCCATAAAGCCCGCTTGCTTTTCATCGCTGCATAGGCGGCACGGAACAGCGGACAAGCCAGTTGCGATGTCTGATCCACCAGAAACGCAAGCATCATCAACATCATCAGGACGGTGGACAGATGCTGGAATCCATGCCCGTAGTTGTGCTCAAAATGGTAGTCCTGATTCTTGAGTGTGTTGAACGTTTCGTTCTCAATCCGCCACCGGGCGCGACCTCCTCGCTCGATCAGTGGGAGCATCATTTCCCTGGGTTCCACGGGCAGGTCCGTCACCCAACTGAATGTGGTCGATTTCTTCCCCTTTTCGACGGTGCACGAGACAAAATTGACCATCAGGTCCGGGTGGGCCGCGTTCAGCGGGAGTTGCGCCACGGCGGTGTAACTCTTTCGCTCACTCTTGTGGGGGTCATCCGTTTGCCACGTGATCGCAGTCCCGTCATCAATGGCTTGTGTTGCTTGCTCAAACAAAAGCGCGTGGTCCCCCGGCTTGGCCCCCAGAATAAAATGCATGTCATGAGCACGCAGGTCCTGAATGTGCGGTCCATTCGAGGCCAACCCATCTTCTGTGACGATGAATCCCAGGTGCGGATGGTCTTTTCGAACGTGACTCAAGAGACGTCGCGAAGCGTTCCGTTCACAGTCATTCTTCTCCGTGCCATCTTGGCGAATGATCGGTTCCGGGCACAGCGGGATCACTTCACGAATGTCGGGATGGACGATCACCGCTGCCACGGCAGCATGCGAATAGGTGATCCGGCCCGACTGCGAGTGCTTCTCCAGGCACGATGTGCAATGGACCTTGTCGGACGAGAAATAGCCTGTCCCATCGCACGCGAGCAGATAGCAATTCTTCCAATAGGCAAACCGTTCCAGAATCTTCCCCCGTTGCACGCAGCGAAACACATCCGCGAACGCAGGGCGAATTTCCTCGGGGGCGACGCTATCCAGAATTTCCCGCATCCGGGTGTCACTCGGAGTACGTCCAATGTGATAGAACCGCCCGATGTTGGGGTTCTTACGTTCTTCTTCAAACGCCAGCAAGGACGGGCATTTCAGGGAGAACATCGCGAACGCCGACATCAACGCATCCGACAGAGGAATCTCGACGAGTCCCCGTCGTGGATCCTTCACGAAAGAGAATCTCTCTTGAACCACACGGATCAGCGCGTTTGTCGACAAATGCTTCCGCGCCTTAATGCCTTCTCGCGATTCCATTCATCACCCCGCAGTTCCTAACAGCGGAAATCAGAGTATCAAGACCACGAAAATCCTACCCGATGTTTACGAAAGGGGCGGCCAATATCGCTCGATTTTCAGCCTTTTTCTGACCTCCGGGAATTGCTGCCCTTTACCTACTACTTAACCCTGTATTACCACGAATCAGCTCTAGATCTTCATTTATATAAGGCCACATCTGGAGATCGCCATCCTGAAACGCTAAAAGAACGCCCCCTGTCTCATAACAGCTAAAGTCTCTTGCATCGTTAGTATGCTTGAGTAGTACGCTTTCGACAATCGCCTGTTTACCGCCAGCGAGAACAGCGTCTCCAGCGCAAATCCTCTCGCCAGTTAAATAATAGAACTGCATACCGCCCTCCATATACCGCCCTCCATATACCGCCCTCCATATACCGCTGAGCGAGATAGCTCAGCAGCGTTCATCGCACCAACCATAGGTTCCATGCGCGCCTATTCTACCATCATATTGGTGATCTGTATCGGCTTATGTGCAGAAGGATTAATTCTGCATGAATCAATGTACACGTCCAATCCGCAAGTGACAGCTGGCGCAAGCGCCGCACATTCAAAAGCAATTCTGAGTACGATCCGACACGAACTGGAAGGGCAGACATTGCCGCCTGTCGAATCGCCCCGGCCGCTCAATGAATTGGTCGGACGGGAAATTCCCTGCATCGAAAGCATCCGTGTAATGACGCAATGGCATACGCCGGCGACTGGACTGTTCCGCATCGAACGGTGCCCCCAAAAGATTTGGGTCGTTGGCCAGGATGGAACAACACAACAGCTTGAAATGCGATCTCTCTGAGCCGTTGTCGAATGATCAACATTCTCGCAGGAGGCACGGGCATAGGGCACAGCATCTATTCTTGCAAGAACTTCCGGAGTCGGCATGAGTCAGAAGTCGAATTGCATGTCTGGCCTCCAGGCGACAGGACTGGGATTGTATCCGGCGCGGTGGCTCCCACCGCGCTACCGGTGCCAGCCTCTGAATCGCGCGGGCCTTGAGGCGGAGAAACTCACGGTGTTAGCATTGGAACGCATCTTCTTTCTCGCCGATGGGATGAACAAAACCGCTGTGCCGTAAACCTCACTTAATTGCCATGCTGATGCATTCGGTCGTGATTCTGCTCTCTGCCTCGGTGCTGTGCCTCGTAACCGCACCGCTGTTGTTGCTTCTCAGGCAGACCAAACAGCTCCGAATCGACTGGTCGTTGTGCATCTGCTTGGCAATTATCCTGGTATTTTTTGGATGCGTTGGCCTGACGAACTGCGAGCAAATGTCATCCGCTGTGTAGGTGAGGTGCATAGCCGGCAATTCGCGCTGGAGCGGATGCGGCAATTCCCCGCATGGGACGATCAAGAAATTAGCGCCGGGTGACGCCGACGACTTCCTGGCCTCGCCTTCATTCGAGACCGGGGCATGCGCCGTCTTCCAAATGTATGGATGCTTGGACTCGCGGTGTTGCTTTCGAGCGATCACACTGCTCGCGTTGAAAGATCGCGCGTCTCAAGATGCGGACGGACGGGAGTTCGGAAGAGGCCTTGCATGCTATGGAACTTATTGCGCCGATGTCGAATCACAGTCACCCCAGCCCGCGGCTGGCCAACTGGCCAGCCCCTTGGCCAGTCGGTGGCCAGTCCCATGTTGTTGAGCGAAAACACGTTATGTGTTTTCAAGGGGACTGGCCAGCTGGCCAGCGGAACCCAGTCTTCCCACGTTTCTCACGTTCATGGCGGCAAACGTGACGTTCCCCCACCTGCGAATCGGCGGGTCGCCAGGAGGATGCTCGGTCCGCCTCGTTGGAGTTGGAATGAAGCACACTAAGGATGCCCACCGTTGAACAAGCTGAGCTTCTCTTAGGTCCCTGAAACACAGGGTTCGTTCACGGTGAGCAGCTATTTGCAGTGTGCCTTTCGTCGGGCGGGCTACTGAAATACGCCTGCGTCAGTGACGGTGGCCGCTCGGGCCGTGACTGTGATCGTGGTCATCCTGGCCCTGGTGGGGGGCCTGCTGGTGGCCATGTGTGTGCGGCTGATGTCCATGGGAATGCGGTGGTTCGAGGAAACCGATGCCCCAGGCGGTCGCAACACCCAACAGCAGCCAGGCTGACAACTTCAACCGATCGTGGGAATGGAACTGGACCTCGGGAAGCAGGTCACTGAGCGAAATACAGATGAAGACCCCCGCCGACATGGCAAGTGCCGCGGCAACGACGTTCTCTTGAACGCCGGAGTAGGCTTGAATGCCGAAGTAGAAGAGGAATGCCCCCAATGGACACATCAAGGCATAGACAAGGTTGACCATCTGCATGGCACGTCGGGACCAGCCCCCCGCCGCCATCAGCGAGGTAATCGACATGGAATCGAGTGGTTTGTGCAGCGCAACACCCAGAAACGTCCCGAGTCCGAGCAGAACGAATGTCGTTGAACCCTGAAAATGAAGTGCATCCGCTTTCACATTCGCTGCCAGAGCAACACCATCGAGCAGAGTATGCAACGAGAGTCCCAGCAGAATGCCGATCCAGCTCGCCCCTTTCAGCGTGGCGGGCTCACCCGCCCCATGACTGTGTTCGTGACTGTGTCCATGTGAGTGGTCGTGCGCATGAGAATGGGCATGGTGATGATCATGACCGCAATCGTGGTCATGGTCGTGATCATGCGGGCTGTCTTCTTCCACGGGTCCGTGACTGTGAAAATGAAACATCCGCAACATGAAGAAAGTGAGCAGCAGCCCAAACATGAGCCAGCCCATACACCAGTCGAGTGCGAACGAATCGTGTCCATCTTCGGACGAGATCGCCGAAACGGCGTGGGGAAGCTGATGAAAAATACCGACGCCGAGCATGAACCCGCCTACGGCGCTGACCAGAATCTGCATGCGGGTATGGGTCATTCGAATCAGCAGCGGCACCATTCCACCGCACAGCGACGAAACGGCAATGAGACCGCAGTAGACCGCAAGCAAGAGGAGCGGCGACGACGCAAGCGCACCCGTGCCGACGGTCGATCCATCTGCGTCCACGGCCCCCAGCGTCAAGAATGGGGCGATGGAAACTGTCGGCCATGGATTCAAGAGGAGGAATGAACCCATTACTTATCCTTCGAAAAATACTTTCGACTGTCGAACCATGTCGCCGGTCACGATGAATGCGGCCAATCCACTGTCGTTGCTCGCTCGCCACGAAGAGAGCGATTCCAGTCGGCGAGCCGTACGACTCGCCGACATTCCGAATCTGGCAATCAATTCAATCACACCGGACGTCGAGTTCCTCAGACAATCCATTAACGAAATCCTCGTCGTCGTGAGAGACTGTATCGCTCAAGCGCCTCGAGGATGATGGGGAAGGCCGTTTTGGCTTCGGTCAGTTCATCGACTTCAACTGCTTTTCCTTCCAGGGTTTTATAGTCCTGGAAGAAGCGGCGGATCATGGTGAGTTTATGGGTCGGAAGTTCCGTTGCCTCACGAAAGGCGTTGTATTCAGGATCGTGAACAGCGACGGCGAGGATCTTATGATCCCGCTTTCCGCAATCGACCATTGTCATCAAGCCAATCGCCCGGGCTTCGACGAGGGTCAAGGGATCCACCGGTTCCTGACAGAGTACGAGGACGTCGAGAGGATCGTCGTCTTCCGCCAGAGTTTGGGGGATAAAACCGTAGTTAGCGGGGTAATAGACGGCCGAGTAGAGCATGCGGTCCAGACGAAGCAGACCCGTCGTCTTGTCGAGTTCGTATTTGACGCTGGAGCCTCGCGGAATTTCAATGACTGTCGTAAATTCCGATGGAAGGTTTTCTCCCGGCGTGACATCGTGCCAAGCGTGCGTCATTCCCAATTTCCCTGCGTTGTGATAATGCGAATTTGCTCCGGTCGAATGAACCGGAGACGGCGAGATCAGGTTCCCGGGTCAAGACGGGACAAGTCAAGACGATTTGGGCAATTCCTGGTACAGAAGTCACAGGATTTGATCACCGTACCACCGCCTGACCTCAAATTCGTTAGGGCCAGGAAGATTCCCCGGTCGCTCGGGTGCGGGAGTGTAACAGCCGGTGTATGTCCTGAAAACCGAACAGATTGGATACATTTGTTTTCCCGTATGGGACACCTTCCAGCAGAAGACAGGGGAACGCAAACAAGCCCAGGTCATAGACCCGGGCTTGTGATCGGTGAGTCATCGTGAGGAATTGAACCGGTTTCCGCAGACTTTCAGTTGAGTTGAAGTCCGACAGAAGCATGGACAGGCGACAGGGTCTCGGTCAGAGGTGTCTCACGAAACTCAGTAGGCCTTCACTGGTGACCAGACAGTCTGCTGGTTCCCGGCTGGTGGCTGAACTCGAGCGGCTCGGGCCACTGTGGGGGCCGCGGCGGCAGGAACGGTCATGGAAGGAGCGGGTGCCGAAACCTGCTGGATTGGCGAGGGAGCGGGAGTTCCGGGAGCACCGGGTCCCGAAATAATGTTGCCTGGCAGACGCTGAAACTCTTCATATGAAACCATTTGCGGCTGACCGCCTACTTGCGGAGGCAGATAGGAAGTGGACTCGGTCGGCGGCAGTGGTGCACTGCTGGGAGGAATTTCAGGAATCGTCTGAGGCGTTGAGGTGGGCGGTGCTACGTAGGTTGGAGTGCTCATCTGGGGCAGGGAAGTGGAGTACGAAGTCCCACCACCACCATTCGTGCAGTTACAGCCGCTGGGAGCGGGAACCTCGGACATAAATGGGGCGGCACAAGTCGCCGGGGCGGCACACGAGCTGATGATGGGTGACGCACAGGAAGGGGCGGCACACGAGCTGATCGGAGCCCCGCAGCCGCAACTGGAGACGGCACCAAAGTCGGTGTAGGAATCAAACGTGTTGTAACCACCACAGGCACAATGACATGCGGTGGGGAGTGTTGCATGGCTGAGGCAGCTATGAATGCGTGAGAATGGCCACATCCGGGAGATCGAACAGCGAGGCATCGCTGTAACTCCGCAGGGGTCACAAGGATCGGTCACGACGCAGCGGCTGCAACAACATCCAATTGAAGACAGCGTAAAGACCGAGACCATCAAGTATCGCAGTAGATTCATTCTGAAATCCTACCCATATTCAAGCAGATTCAATTCACCGAGACTCTGTCTCTGATAGGATCGGCCTGCCGGATTGTTAAACTTTAACGGTTGGGAGGATTTTTTCGAATTTTCTGAAAATTGGTGGTGGAATTCAGTAAAGAGGCTCAACTCGCTTAACGAAGGGCCTCAGAAACGATCTTCTTAAATTTTGGAGAAATCCGGAATTTCCGCGAACCAATCATGACGATCTGTGCTCTAATGCGACATCGCGGAAGAAATTGTTTCTCCGCCCGCCATTCGTGAGCGTGATCCACGAAGATCTCAGTATTGCGGACTGTTCCGAACACAGAATTTTTCTCTCGTTTCCCGGAGACTGCGGCGATCGCAGGAGGTTATCACGATGTCAAATGTCAATTGCATTCACAACGCCAACATCAACGCCAACGTCGGATTTGAAGCCGTCGTAGTCGTCGCCGGCCGCGCGAATGCCCATCGTGCCCTACCGACGAAATCCTGCGACACGTACCCAGTCAAAAAATGTCCGTATCGAATGTATCTGCCCTCGCCGCGCCTATCCGACTCGTCCTCTGAGTCTGAACTCGGCAGTGGGGAGCACATGCATCCGGTCGTACTTTGCCAACCACAAGATTCCTGGCGACAGAAACGTCGCTTTAAACGGGGATCGATGATGGGGCGAAGCATGCGGGGCGTCAGATCCACCATCAGTGGCTGAGCGCATTTGCGACAGGACATTTTTTATCGAATTCCGGTGAATCACTCTGACGGATCCCTTTGAGGTCCACGTCGAGTGTCTCATGCAAATGCTTCGAGCAAGCGTCGCCCCCGGCTGACGGCATTGTGCCGTAGTCGGATCGTGCCTATTTCCGCACAGGGTGTCGACGTTTGCCAGCGGCATTTGCATGGCATCACCTGAATTCGCCAAACCACTCCGCTCGCAGTTTTTGACGTGGAAAGCGTCGCTGCGTAGCTTTGGGAAACGAGCGAATAATGGACATAGACGAATACTTGCCGATTGTGTTAGAGGCTCAAGCAGGGAACCGGGCTGCTTTCGGAGAACTGGTCCGCCTGTTCCAGTCGACCGTTTATGCGATTGCGTTACGGCGATTGCGGAATCAGGCCGAGGCGTCCGAATTGACTCAGGACGTTTTCGTTCAGGCCATGCGAAAGCTGGATCAGTTACGTGAACCGGAACGGTTCCCCGGTTGGCTGAAGCGAATCACGGTACGGCTCGCCATTAACCGAGCAGTGCGGCGGCCCCCCGTGGTTTCTCAAGATCCAGTGACGCTCGTTTCGGTTGACGCAGAGGCACAGTCTCCTCTGGACGGCCTCATGTCTGACGAACGAGCAGACCAGGTTTGGGGGGGATTGAAGCGGTTACGAACACTCGATCGGCAGACCCTGGTGGCATTCTATTTTGAAGGCCAGTCTCTGATCGAAATGAGTGACCGTTTCAGAAGCCCGATCGGGACGATTAAGCGAAGGCTGCATACGGCCCGAATCCGGCTGCGTGAGGAACTGGCTCAGCTGCAACCTGTTTAATTTCATATTGTTACACAGTACTTCGACCGCGACGCCCGATTCGAAATGGCACGAATCGGGCTTTTCGCGTTGCATCGGCGAAGCTGCCTGAGAATTTTCGAACTCAGGCAAAGTGAATTGCTGCAGGGGTGGTCTGCCTCTAAAATTGGAGAGTGTATTGAGATTGCTCGCCCACGCAGAAACTGAGGCCGCCGTATGATTCCCAAGTCTGAATTAATTGAGATGTTCGAGGCCATCGCAGAACAAACGGACTGGGACATGTCCTCCGAGATGCTCTGGGGCTATTTCTTTACGGACGATGATCGGGATAAGCTTGAATCGTTCGCCGATCACCTCGTCGAACAAGGCTATGTTTTCGTGGAGATCGCAGAAGGGGATGAAGCCGACGATCCCCTGACGCTGCAGGTCGAAAAAATTGAGATCCACAATCCTGAATCGCTGTTCCAGAGAAATCAGGAACTGGCGGACCTCGCCCAAAAGATGGGAATCAGTTCGTACGACGGCATGGACGTTGGTACAATTGATGGCGACGACGACGATTTCGATGAGGAATACGACGACGATGACGAGGAATGATCCTCGATCTTGAGCCACGGCTGCTCGGGAACCAGAGATGATCGCGAAGCGGGACAATTGTCAGACCAGTGGGATGCTGCGCGTGATGGGGCGCCTGTGTCTGATTGTGTGCCTTTGGCAAGGTCCCCTGCCGTGGCTGCATCGTCACGACACGAATCTGATTGAGACTACGTCGACTGCGGCGGTGAACTTACGGCTGCATCTGGAGTCATTCCACAGCAATACTGAGGATGATCTCGGCTGGCATTTCCACTGGATCCTCCCCTGCTGGAACCATGCCTTCGACAAAGACTGCGAAGCCGATCAACCGAGTCGTGAATCGGTATCCGCCGACACGATAGTCTCGCTTCCTACGGGGCAGAATTCTCTTCCCGGGATGATTTCTGGTGGAAATTTTTGCGAATATGTCGTGTATTCGATCGACCTCACCGAATGCACTCTGATCCGATACCGCGCAATCACCAGACCTCTTGTTATTCCAGGTAACACTTCCCTACTGCGTTGTTAATGGCACAGGTTTGAGACGCGTCAGGGACCACGGAGTTTTAACCTGCTCCGATCAGTAGCCCTGATGCAGTCTCGACTTGCTCCGGGTGTGTCCGCTGAATCGTCCTTGCCAAGTGTGAACGATTGAGCGAGCCCACAACATCCAATCAAACCTCTGTTTGAATTGAAGACCCGCCATGAAACGCTTCGCAGCCATCACCGTCGGATTAGCACTACTCATAACGGCATGTGCTGTCGGTATTTC
The DNA here is from genome assembly GCF_044336245.1 of Schlesneria sphaerica. Lineage (NCBI taxonomy): Bacteria > Pseudomonadati > Planctomycetota > Planctomycetia > Planctomycetales > Planctomycetaceae > Schlesneria > Schlesneria sphaerica. The sequence goes on from NZ_CP172346.1 coordinate 1,926,606, forward strand.
CTTCTGGGCCAAAAGAGCGCCCCAGGAAGTCCATGCCAGCAGCGAACCCGCCCCGCAGCAGGATGTCGTCGTCCTGCCTCAGGAAAAATTCAGCGCAGCTCAAATTGAGGTCGAGAAACCATCCTTCCGCGAACTTCAACCGATACGAACCGTCCCTGGTCGTATTGATTATGACGCAACTCGTCATGTTGAGGTCAAATCTCCGTTCGACGGACTGATTCAGCAGATCAATGTGAAAGTCGGAGACCGCGTTTCAGAACAGCAGGTCATCGCGATTGTCGACAGCCCTCAACTGGGCGAAGGCCGTGCGGATGTCTTACTGCGGGAATCCGACCTTGGACAGGCCGTCAGCGAGCATGACTGGTGGCATTCGATTCAAGGCAACCTGGAGGAATTGGTGGAACGATTGAAGACGCCTCAGGATATTCAGGATCTGGAGAAAGACTTTGCGAACAAGCAACTTGGTCAAGCTCGTCAGCAGATCCTGACCGCTTACTCAAGAATGAGACTGGCAGAAAAACTGAGCAGCAATTTGAAGCCTGCCAGCGAGATCGGAGCCGTGAGCATCCGGATGGCCCTGGAGACGGGATCAGCACGAGATACGACGACAGCCGAGTTCTTCGCGGCGTGCGAACAAGCGATTTTCGACGTCAAGCAGCGGCATCTGAAAGCGGAATCAGTAATGAATGATGCCCAGCGACGACTGGTCATCGCGAGGCAACGGCTCAGCGTGATCGTGAGTCAACCCTACGAAACGCTGGAAGATTTTGACCGGGAAGAGACTCTCAGCACCTGGCCCGTAAAGGCTCCTTTTAAGGGAACCGTCGAGGAGATTCTGCTGGCCCCTAAAGAACGCGTACAAACGTCGCAGGGGCTATTCCAGATCGCAGACACTTCACGGCTTTGGGTGCAGGCCGACATTCGCGAAAAGGATTGGAAATCGCTGGCTGTCACGCGGGGGCAATCGATTTCCGTGCAGACGCCTGCTCTACCCGGTGAGACACTCCCTGCAACGGTCGCGTTTATCGGCCGAAAGGTGGCAATCGATACGCGTGCGGTTCCGCTCACCGCCGAGATCGATAACTCGCAAGGAAAACTGCGGCCGGGCATGTTTGTCCGGGTCCTGATCCCCGATGGTCCGAAACGGAATTGTCTGACACTGCCTCAGTCCGCCATTGCATCGAACGACGGACGGACGTTTGTTTTTGTTGAAACCGGCCCTCAGCAATACCAGGTGAAAGATGTCACGATCGGCCTGAGCGTCGACAACTGGAGCGAAGTCCTGCAGGGGATTTCGCCCGACGACCGCGTCGTGAGTTCCGGTACAAATATTTTGAAAGCAGAATTCCTGCTGGAACCCGAGGACTAACCCTCGTGCGGCTCTCAAGGCGAAAAACCAGATCGCGATTGGTGAGGCTCAGGCGGTATCTCGACTGCTCAGTTGCCGCCGATGCACACTCCCACCAGGAGGACCACAAAGCATGCGAAAAAAGTGCCCCAGGCAATCGGTGGACTGACCCGGTGAGGAGTAGCTCCCAACCCGAAATGAACTCCCTGCCCATTCCAAAGGAGAAGTCCAAGAGGAATCGTAACCGCGCCGAAAAACCATAACAGCCACATTGGAGCCCCGTGGCTCAATAAGTCAGCCGAATCCCCAATTCGCAGCAGCGATCCGAATGCGATGTAGGCTCCATTCGCGATCAGACAGAAACCCGCGAAGAACCGCATTACGAAAGTTCCGGGGACCCGAAGCAGGGACAGCATGCCCCAGAAGCAAGTCGGAACAACCGCCCCGAAAAGGGGGCCCGCCCACGCAACCAGCAGTGGTTTGGGATTCGTCGCGAGGTCCGTACGAGAAATTGCTGCAGGATGCACAACGACTCGTTTCACGGTTCCACCCGTCAAAATTGCCCCGACGACGTGCCCCAGTTCATGCACCTGCTGCATACCAAACCAGGAAAGGAGAATTGTTGAGCCGATGAGAAGTGCTTGATGAAATCGACTCATCGGCTGGTCCCATAAACAAAATCCACCGGGATTCAAGGACTGATCGGCGGTGCTGCGCCCGCCTGAGCCGCCCGCTTTTCTTCAGCGGCACTCAACCGGAGGTAGAAGGGGGATGCTGACCAGAAATCGGTGTCCGCAGTTTCACCAGACAGTTCCGCTCGTTCGATCTCCAATCGTCCAATTTCCGCGATCACGCGTGCAGGGGGTTGGTCGAGCGGGATCCTTGTCACGGGCAGACTTTCCAGGATTCGATCGTCCCGATCCAGCTTCTTCAGTCCCGGTCCCGTAACGGTGATCGGCGATTGACAAAGATCGAGAAATGACGGGATCGATACAATCCGGATGGCGGACGTCTGGTGCCATTGAGAGTGTGCATCTCGGGAATATTCCCCCAGGAACAGATCGTCTCGTTGAGCATCTTCAATAACATGAAGGGGCGAAGCGTGGTCCGGCGTTCCGCTGGCAATAGCGGCAAACGTGTCGACGGCGATAAAGCGACACCCTGTCGCGTATGCAATGGTCTTGGCACAAACCATCCCGACTCGCAGCCCAGTAAAACTACCGGGTCCACGACTGACGGCGACCAATTGCAGGTCGCGTGGTGCAAGTCCCTGTTCGCGTAGAACTTCGCCGATTTCGAAAATCAACCCTTGGGCATGCTTGCGCCCCGCCTGATTCAAACGCCGTTCGCCGAGCAGTTCACCATCGCGGGTGAGGGCCACCGACCCGTCTACACCACTTGTTTCAATTCCGAGGACGAGCATCGAAGTTCATTGCCAACCGAGTTCATAGACAAGCCGCAGGGTAGAATAGCGGCGCATCGGTCGAAAAGGCGAGCACACGCTTCCATCACGCTCTGACTTTCCCACTTTTTGACACACGTTAGACTTCGCATGGACGGCAAAGTCGGTCAGAGTTTGGACTTGTTTGGGACTGCGAATCGGCGATACTCCGGCCATCGTCGAATTCATTTGATCCGCCAGTCCCTCTTTTCCGTTAGCAGGCTGCGCAAGCTTCTCTGCTGACGCTATACTCTCGACCACCGGAGGCAGTCCAATCGCCGCATGCGGCGGGACTGCCTCCGATAGTTGATGAACGATGGATTGGCCCGATTACGATGTCTCGACGAGAATCGAATTTCTGCCAGATCCGCTGAATTGGAATTTGACGACCAGTTATCTGGACAAAGGGGCAATCGCGTGACGGGGTTAGTATGGGCAGCGTTTGTGCTGCTGATTTTGATGATCCTCGCATTTGATCTCGGTGTCTTTTCTCGTGAAGCGAAGGCGCTGACCGCAAAGACAGCCCTGATACGTACTGCGGCCTACTTCGTATTGGCGCTACTGTTCACCGCCTTCGTTTACTTTGCATACGACAACCATTGGTTCAACCTGGGTGTGCTTCCTCCGGTAGATCCGAATGTCCCCTTCGATGCCACTGGTCTTCCAGACTCAGGATGGGAAGCCGCAGTCCAGTTTTTCATGGGCTACATGCTCGAACAATCGCTGAGCGTCGACAACATTTTCGTCATTGCCCTGATTTTGTCGTACTTCAAGGTGCCAGGGGCATACCAGCACCGAGTCCTTCTGTGGGGGATCCTGGGTGCGCTTGTCATGCGGGCTGTCATGATTTTCGCCGGCGTCGCTCTGATCGAACGATTTGAGTGGATGACGTATATCTTCGGTGCATTCCTGATCTTCACCGCTCTTAAGATGCTGTTCTCGGGCGAAGACAGCGAAGTGGATTTCGAGAAAAACATCCTGATCCGCATGCTGCGGGGCCGTCTTCATCCTCAGTTCGTCGAAGATCATTTTTTCACACGTGTGGATGGCCGGTTCGCAATAACACCGCTCTTTCTCGCACTCTTGATGGTCGAAACGACCGACCTGGTGTTTGCAGTCGATTCCATTCCTGCCGTGATCGGGCTGACACGCGACCCGTTTCTGGTCTTCACTTCAAACGTATTCGCCATTTTGGGGCTGAGGAGTCTGTACTTCGCACTGGCTGACCTCATGGGCCGGTTCCACCTGCTGAAATACTCACTGGTCATCATTCTTGGCTTCGTTGGAGCCAAGATGCTGCTGGAAAAACATCTTTTCCATAAGAATGAAGAGACGGAAGCAATGATCAATGGCGTTTCGTTCGCCATCATCATTCTGACGCTCGTTGGTGGTGTCGCCGCCTCGTTCGTGTTCCCTGACCATTCGAAGGCCGAGGAAACACTCGACGAGTCCCCCGCCGCCTAATTTCTACATTCGAATCTGCCTGAAGAATTTTATCGACTGGCAGAGATGGTCATCATTGGAACCGGAGACGCGCTTAAGCATTGGTGCGATGGCGCGCGAGCACAATTTCGCCCGAATTGAAACGAGGCGGGGAAGCCGTGAACAGACTTCCATTCATCCAGAATGCCCGTCACCAAAGCTGCTGAAGGATGCTAAGAACTTCACTGTCGCTGACGTCGCGCGGATTCCCGTTCATACTGTTCCCGCGCGAACTCACGGCAATGGCAGGGAGTTGGTCGATTTCCACCCCGATGGATCTCAATCGTGCAGGGATGCCGATCTCGTGACACAGTCGATCGATGCGGGCAATGAACGCTGCGGCGGACGCTTCAGACGTTGGATGACTCTGGTCGAACAGTGCCTCAAGTCGGGCCAACGGTTTCTCACTTACGTGCTGATTCACGCGCAGCGCCGCAGGAAGCATGACAGCACAAGCAAGTCCGTGAGGAACACGGCAATGGACACCCAACGCAGCAGCCACTCCGTGCGCGAATCCAAGTCCTGAGTTGGCGAGAGCCATCCCGGAGAGGAGTGCGGCGTGGGACATGATTTCCCGCTCGGAACGCAACGTTCCATCCTGAACGACAGCCCGAAGTGCGGGCAACGCCTTCTCCAGTGCAGACAAGGCGAGTGCCTGGGGAATGGGAGCCGCTCGACGAGAAATGAATGATTCGATTAACTGCGTAATCGCATCCATTCCGGTATAGGCCGTGGTCTCGCGAGGCAGACTGACGGTCAGTTCGGGGTCGACCAGTACCACACGGGGAATCATGTGGTCACTGCGAAGACTCTTTTTGAAAGGAGGTGAGTAGGACGAGATCACCGCATTCTTGGTGACTTCGGTTCCCGTTCCAGCAGTCGTCGGAACAGCGATGACGCTCAGGGGACGTTCCGAGATTTGATATCCCCGCCCGACACCTTCTAGAAAGTCAACGACACTGGAACTCTGCCGGTTCGTGGCACACGCGGCAGCAGCTTTCGCCAGGTCGATCGTGGATCCTCCACCAATGGCGACAACGACATCCCGATCGGTCGGCTCAAGCTTCAGAAACGAAGCAACCAGGGCATCGACATCGCTGACTTCCGGCTCGTGTGATGCCGCTTCGAACTGGTGAACCGTCAGCCCTGTTGCGGCGATCGCCTGCTGGAGTTCGTTGATCAGGCCACGTCGCTCGAGAGTGCGACTGCCGGAAACGAGAAAGACCCGCTCACCGAGACTGGCACAGAGCTTCCCGAGTTCAGTTCGACGTCCCCAACCGAACGTAATCTGATTTGGCGAAAAAAAATCGTAGTTCATGGTAGGAACAAGGATACCTGAAAACTCTCTGGACGTCTTCGCCTCTGACTGCGACATTATTCTGGATGACATTTTTGAGCAGGAACTGGCTAATTCTGGCGGCCCAAAAGGATGCTGTAATGTCGGGACAATTAACTCCCAAAGTTGGATCGCCGACACGAAATTCCCGCTGGGGTATCGTGCTGCTGTTGTTGGTCAGCAGCGTGGCTGGTATCAGCGTGTTCGCACAATCCAAGCGGGCTCTCAAAGGGGAAGTCTGGGGATACAAGTTGGTCGCGGCCTATCCACACGACCGTACGGCGTTCACGCAGGGACTTGTGTTCGCGAACGGGCAGTTACTGGAAGGTACAGGGCAGAAAGGGGAATCGTCGCTACGCCGAGTCGATCTTGGAACGGGCAAGGTGGAACAGATTGCACCTCTCAATTCCCACTACTTTGGCGAAGGAATCACGGTCCTCAATGATCAGGTTTACCAACTGACCTGGCAGAATCGAATCGGTCTCGTTTACGACATCGACACGTTCGATGTCAAAAAGACGTTCCAGTATTCCGGAGAAGGGTGGGGCCTGACAACCGACGGCAAACACCTGATCATGAGCGACGGCTCGGCAACGATTCGTTTCCTCGACCCTGAAACGTTTCAGGTCGCTCGACGAATCAACGTTCACCGTCGGGACAATAAAGAGAAGATCGGTCGCCTGAACGAACTGGAATATGTCAACGACGAGATTTGGGCAAATGTCTGGTACGAAGACCACATCGTCCGTATTTCACCGAAGGACGGCACGGTACTCGGCTGGATCGACTTATCTACTCTTTACCCCAGAAGCCAGCGTACCAGCAACGAAGAAGTGCTGAACGGCATCGCCTACGACCCCCAGAAGAAGCGGCTGTTCGTGACGGGAAAGAACTGGCCACAACTGTTCGAAATCACCGTCGGACAAAAGTGATCGACAGAGTCAAACGCGCACCGAGTGCCGAAGAGAAGTGGCACCCGACCGCAGCAATTGACATGGTTATGTCACGCAGAAACGGTGAGGAACCATTGCCCCTCACGCCCCCATCCTGGGTTTTGTCATGTCGTTCTCCTCTGTTACACTAGTTATTCTGCTGAAGAATTTCTCTTGGGAATCTCTTGGGAAGAGGTGTCACGTTGCCCGTTCTGAAGCCTGCCGATCTGACCGCATTCGCTGCTGAACTCTTTTGTGCCGCTGGCGTCAGCCGCCCCGACTCTGACGTTGTCGCGGCAAGTCTTGTCGAGTCAAACTTGCGGGGGCATGATTCACACGGTGTGATGCGAATCCCGTTTTATATCGGCAAAGTCAAAGATGGGTCATTGAATTCCAGCGCGCAACTGACCATTGAAAAAGAGTCGGCAAGCTCTCTGGTTTGTGATGGCGGATGGGGTCTGGGACAAGTCCTGGCGCAGGACCTCATGAAGCGGCTCATTACCAAGTGTCAGACCTCAGCAATCGCCTGTGGAACACTCCGTCGCACCTGTCATATCGGTCGGTTAGGTGAGTACGCTGAGATGGCAACCGAGCATGGTTTGACGGCGATGGTCATCGCCAACAACCACGGCGCGGCACCACGCGTTTCACCCGTCGGTGGCAAGCGCCCCCGGTTAGGAACCAACCCGATCTGCATCGGCGTGCCAGGGGGCTCAAAAGGGCCCTTTATTTTCGATATCGGGACCAGTGCCACCGCGGAAGGCAAAGTAAGAGTTAAGAAAATCGCGGGACAACCTGTACCATTCGGCTGGATCCTTGATCCGGATGGAAAGCCAACAACGGATCCCAACCAGCTCTATGGCAACCCTCCAGGAACGATTCTCCCCCTGGGCGGCGATCAGGCATACAAAGGGTTCGGCCTGGCATTTATGATTGAGATGATGGCAGGAGGACTTTCCGGAGGGCAGTGTTCCACACCCAACCCACCTCCGCCGTTAGGCAATTGCGTCGTCTTCTGGGTCATTAACCCCGAGTTCTTTGGCGGCACCCAGCATCTGCAGAAAGAGATTGGGCAACTCGAGACTTACGTTCGCGAAGTCCCGCGGATTGATGGTGTCGACGCAATCATGCTTCCGGGAGATCCGGAAAGACAGACACGACAGTCGAGAACGGCATCCGGAATTCCACTCGATGAGGGGAACTGGCAGGCTCTTGTCGATCTCGCTCACCAACTGAATGTCGCTGTCCCTGCTGTCTGAATATTTCGCCACTCCAGTGCAATAGGATTCTGAATATGTCTCATCCTTATGAGGATGAATTACGCGTAGGCTTGGCCGTTGTCCGTAGCGCTGCCCGAATCTGCCAGGTCGTCCAGGCGGCAATCACGCCCGAAGTTCTCGATAAAAAAGATAACAGCCCTGTCACTGTCGCCGACTTTGCCAGTCAGGCAGTGATCTGCCATGGACTGAGTCAGTCATTCCCCGCCGATCCGATCATTGCGGAGGAAGATTCGATGGCACTGCACCAGGAAGAGAATGAAGGATTCCTGCGTGAAATTCATGCGCTGATCAATGCGCACTACCAGACGGCAACGCACAACGAAATCTGTGACTGGATCGACCGAGGTGGTTCAAAGGAATTCGCCCCTCGCCAGTGGACACTCGACCCCATCGATGGAACAAAGGGATTCCTGCGTAAAGAGCAGTACGCCATCTCGCTGGCGCTGATCGTCGATGGTCAACTGAAAGTCGGGATCCTGGGATGTCCGAACCTGGGAACAACTAACAATTCAGGTGATTCCCTGTATTATGCGGTTGCAGGTGTCGGTGCTTTTGCAACGCAATTGAACGAGTCAGCAGAAGTCAGGCAAATCCACGTTACGAAGACCACCGATTCGTCTGCTGCACGATTCTGCGAATCGTATGAATCAGGTCATAGCTCACACAACGAATCCGCTCAGATCGCCAGTCGTCTGGGAATCACCGAGTCGCCTGTTCGGATCGACAGCCAGGCAAAGTATGCCCTCGTTGCCGGAGGCGAAGCCGACATTTATTTGCGACTCCCCGCAAAGACCGGTTACTTTGAAAAAATTTGGGACCATGCTGGTGGTGTTCTGATCGTCCAGGAAGCGGGCGGTACGGTGTCAGACCTGCAAGGCAAGCCGCTCGATTTCTCTAAAGGGCGTGAGCTTCGAGAGAATCGCGGGGTGATCGTCACGAACGGAGCTTTGCAGGCGACGATTCTTGCTGCGGCGCAGGCGGTTACCGCTGCCAGCCAGGCAGGTGGTTGATTCCGTAGTCCGACTGCATGAGAGGAATCGCAACTGCCATGACATTCCGTGGGCAGCAATCCATGTTGAGGGAATCCCGCGTGTTATGAAGTGAGACATAAGTTGCTCACGCAGTTGTGGCAGTCGCAGTAGGCATGCATCGGGCAGGACGGAGAAGGGCGGAATCCGCATGTGGTTTTCAAGACTCGATCTGCTGGCGTTCGGAAAATTTACGAACGTACAACTGAATCTGGACCGAGGCTTCAATCTCGTGTTCGGCCCAAACGAGGCGGGTAAAACCACGACCTTGCGGGCAATCCGCCAGCTTCTGTTCGGTTTCGACGAACGGACTGCTGACGATTTCGTGCACAAGAAACCGAACTTGCGTGTCGGCGGCATCGTTTGCAACCGAGCCGGAATGCAGCTTGAAGTCATTCGAAGGAAGTCACGCAATGACTCGCTTCGAGCTGCGGACGACACCACTGTAATTGATCCCCTGCAATGGGATCAGATGCTTTGCGGAATTGACGAGAAGACCTTCCGTCAGCGTTATGGAATTGACTACGAGCAACTGACGGCGGGTGGACATCAGATCGCCGTGGGCACCGGTGATCTGGGGGAAATTCTGTTTGCAACCGGTTCCGGCGTGATGGACCTGAACTCAGTCAAAAAACGACTGACAGACGAAGCTGCCGAGATCTTTAAGCCCCTTGGCAAGAAACAGCGTCTGAACGTATTTCTCAGTGAATGGCAACAAAAGAACGATGACGTCCGCGTGCGCCAGCTTCCGTTCTCGAAATGGGAAGACGCCCACCGCCTGAAATGTCAGATCGAGGCTGAACTTCATCAGTTCCAGACCAAACTCCTGGAATTTGAAACCGAATCGAGCCGACTGCAGCGATGGCAACAGGCAATTCCACGCGCAAAAGAATACGACACTCTTCAGGAATCAATGGCATCTCTGAAGGATGTTCCTCGGCTTCCTTCTGATTTCGGGGCGAAGCGTCAAAACGGATTACTCCTGCTGAAAGAGGGAGAGGGATACGCGAGTTCTGCAGCGCAGTCGATCAGGACTGCTGAGCAGGAGCTGGCTGCCCTCTCACTCTCCGACGATCTCCTCGGCCGGTCCGATGTGATTTCGAAACTGATGGCCGAATCTGGTTCGAGCCAGAAGGCGATCCGCGACCGGCATCATTTGAAACAAGAGCAAGATGAACACGTTCGGTTGATGGAACAAATTCTCAGCTCCATTGGACGAACCGGATCCGAGTCACTCTCGGTCGAAGTTACTCTGGAACGAGGCTTTCAGACGCAACTTGCGACGCTGGGAAATCAACTGGCGATTGTCACTCAGTCCCAGCGTGATGCGCAGGCACAACGAAAAAGACTGGGTGAGCAAACGCAGGAGCTTCGAGGCGCACTTTCCAAGTTGCCTCCCGAACAATCGTTGAGTCACATGAAGACGGTGCTCCGCACAATTCAAGGGGAGGGTGACCTGGAGTCCCGCCTCATGGAGACTCGCACTGAAGTCGCCACCCTTCAGCTTGAGATTGAACAACAACTCACTCAACTGGGATCCGCCAGGTCAGGATTGGAAACGCTTGCGTCGCTAAAGCTTCCTGAAAGCGAGATTGTGAAGCAGTTTGAACGCGATTTCCAAACCAACCAGAACGAGCACAGTTTAGCCCGGTCTCTCATCGCTCGACACGACGTAGAGATTCAAACGCTCCAGCAGGAGATCAACCAACTCCGCGTCGAATTTCAGGTTCCCACTGAAGCGGACCTTCAGGAAGCCAGACAAACACGAGACGTGGCCTGGCAACAGATCCGCGACAGTCTACTTTCGGGAGCATTGCCCAATGCCGGATCACTCCAGAGCTTTGAAGAACTGGTAACCCACGCTGATACCGTTGCCGATCGGTTGAGGCAGGAAGCAGACCGCGTCGCACAGCTCGCAGACGCACTCTCGGACTTGCAAGAGACACAGAATCAATTGCACCAGTCGCTAGATCGGCTCACGCAGTTGGAGGACGTACGTTCCGAACTGGAAAAGCAGTGGCAGTCTTACTGGCCAGCCACGGTTCAGCCAGTGCCGAGTCCTGCGGAGATGCCATATTGGTTAGCAGGACGTGAAACACTTTTAAAGAATCACGATCTGCTTCGACGACGACGCATCGAAGTCGAAGCGATGGAACAGCGAATCCGCGTGAACGTGAAGCTGTTGAGTGATCTATTGCGTTCCGAGCCGGAAAAGACTTCACCTCGATCCGCAGCGACCGATTCAGAACCATCGCAGTTCGGTTCGCGTCCATCTCTCACGTCGCCACAGACACCGCAGCTTTCCTTCGGTTGGGACGAGGCCGCAGAAGCAAGTGATTCTTCGCCGGGTCGCGAAAGGTCAGACTGGGCGGCAGTGTCTCCGAATTTGAAGCAGTTGCTGCTGCAAGCCGAAGGGGAACTATCACGTGCGGAAGAACTCCAATCTTCACGCCGAAAGATCATGGATTCGCTCAGCCGTGCAGAAATGGACCTCGCCGGACTCGATGAGCGTGAGCAAGAGCTCGAGAGCAAGTTGACACAATGGCGAACACAATGGCACGGAGCAATGGCACTGCTGCAGCTGCCACCAGAGACGACGCCTGACGCGGCGACGAAACATCTCGAAATCTTGAACCAGTTCGCCGACCATCAAAGGCAAGCAAAGCAACTCGCATCTCGAATCAAAGGGATCGACGACGACATAGAACGTTTTGAGGCAGATGTTCATTCCCTCTGCTCCGAAATAGCTCCCGATTTACTCTCGGCTGCCACTCATGAGGCAGTCCGCACGCTTCACGAGCGCCTGGTGGCATGTCAACGTGAAGCGACGATACGCAGTTCACAACTGAAAAAGATTGAGCAGGCGCATACGCAGCGCAAAGAAGCAGTGCGACTGAGGAGTCAGGCACACGCGCTGACAGTAGAACTGTGTCGTATCGCGGGATTCGCTCCGCCCGCACCTGGAGCCACTGATCAGGAATCCGCAGACCTGCTTCAGGAGACACTGCATCAGCTCGAATCGATTGAACGTTCGTCTCGTGCTTGCAATGAGCATCGGGAAAAACTTGAGCGGGTTGAAGAGATTCTGATCCAACTGGCAAGTGGACAGGATCTGAATGAATTCCTGTCAGAAGTTCGTCAACAGTCTCCTGAAGACCTCGCAAACCGACTGAATGAGATCGAAACGGGAACCAAACACGCAAACGCAGAACGAGATCGACTCAACGTTCAGCTCGGGGCTACGAACCTGCAACTGAAACAAATGGAAGCGGGGACCGGTGCCGTTGAAGCCGAAGAAACACGGCATCAGTACCTGGCCCAAATCCGAAGCGATGCGGAGGACTACATTCGCCTGAAGCTTGCCAGTACCGTTCTGCGAGTCGCAATAGAAAGCTACCGTGAAAAAACGCGAGCTCCGGTCCTGAAGATCGCTGGCGAATTTTTTCGCGAGCTCACCCTCGATTCCTTTACTGGCTTGCGCGTTGAAGAAGATGCCAGCGGCAAGCCGTTGCTGGTCGGATGTAAGGCTGATTCGACACAGACTGTCCCAGTCGATGGCATGAGCGAAGGAACCTGCGACCAGCTTTACCTTGCACTGAGACTCGCCAGTCTGCAGCTTGAGGTAGAGCCGCGTAAGGACCTGCCGCTGATCATCGACGACATTCTCATTCAGTTCGATGACGCCCGCTCAACTGCAGCACTTCGGCTGCTGGCGCGGATTGCGCAACAACGCCAGATCATTTTTTTCACCCACCACGAACACTTGCTCGATATCGTCCGGCAACATCTCGCCTCGGAGTGTCACATTCACCGTCTGGGAGTCTGAATCGCCGAGCCAAACTCCGCCAGCGATGTCGTAGAAGCATTTTCAGCAACATTCCCGCTGCTGCTTCCGGCAGACGATCGTTGCGGTTCGTGCTTCACTGAAAAACGCGACGTTTCAAGAAATCATCCCCTGTCTTAATCGGGATGCGAGTGATACGGAACGACAAAAGAGCAGGGGATTTGTGGCGTGCGATGCTGCTCGCCATAAATCCCCCTTGTCCTCATGTTTTCTGAGGTGTGATTCAACCTACTGGAGAATCATCGTCCGAAGCTGCACCATCGCCGGAGTCAGGTTCGAAGAAATACGTCCCATGGTGCGTCGATCTTCGGTCTGACATTTTACGATATATGCATAGACGCGACGCCATGTCTCGTATAACTCAGTGACGTCGCCTTCAAGCGACGACGCAGACCGGCCGCTGAGAAGATGATCGTGGATCCGCGCGGCTTGCCGAGTTAGCTTCTGTGTTTCTTCGAGACAGGTTTGTGTGTACGGCTGGCGGTCCTGATTGAGCCAGCGACGAGTGACCTGATCGACTTGTTCAGAGAAGTGCTGAATCGACGCAGCCAGTTCTTCGGCTGCCCGGTAGTCGAAATCATCTGGCTGAAGATGCAGAGAAGTCCGCAGAGTATTGACAGTTCGGTGAATCCGGTTCAATACGGCCACGGCTTTGTCACTATCGACCTCCTGAAACACATCAATGAACGAGCGTTCGGCCTGCTCGATCTTGCGGAACAGGGCGGTGATTTCCTTCTCACCCTGTCCCTGGTCGACCGCTGAAGAGAACTCATTACAGACTTTATAGAACTGTTCGGCGACGGAAAGGGCCTGCTTGGCCTTCGGCAGCTGCATGACCAGCAGTAGCGGCGTCCGTTCGAAGAACTCGTCGATGTCCTTTCTCAGATATGACGACAGTTGAATGAACTGCGACTGGTCCATCTTATGCGGTAAGAGAAGGAGCTGGTGAATTTCACTGGTTGCCGCCGCGACACGTCGAATCCCATGATCGATATAACGATTTTCTTCTTCCTGCAGTTTGGATGCGACGGGCCCCCACAATGTTTCAAACTGCTTGTAGGCCTCAACAATCACCTTGGACTCTGAACGATCGTCACGAATAACCGTGACCAGATTCAATGCGATTTGTCGAAGCCGACTGACGGAGCGTCGATATGTTTGAGCGTCCTCACCGTTCCCTAACTCCGTCGCCAGGTCTTCTTGAAGTCCTTCCAGATCGGCCACGAGCGAGGCCGCCTTCAAGAGAAGCCGCTGGCGGTTCAACTGGGGCTGAATGCCAATCACCTGACGAATCCGCTGACTGGTTTCGTTTAGGACTTTCATATGATCCTTAGACTCAACCGAAAGTCCGGGGATCCGCTCCAGTCGAAAAGCCAATTCCCGCCAGTCTGCATCCACTTGCTGAATCTCTTCCTGCAGCAGTGGATCTGCACCGTGCTTTTCTGCGTGCTTGCTGACGACGACAGCTGTGGCGCTCAACCGCAGTGCCTCTGTATTACTCTGCCGAAGGCCGGGAATTCTTCCCATTTCCTCGTTCAACCCGTAGCTCAGTTGCGTCATCGTATCCGAGAACTTCCGCACCAGCGGACGCAGTTGCTTGATATCGAATGACGGCGTTACGGCTTGAATCGATCCAGACTCGCGAGGCAGATCGAAGTCAGCATCACTATCTAAGGATTTGGTGTAATCATCGATGAAGCCTCGCATACTTTCCCGCGAGTGAGGAGGACGAATCGAAAGGTTTCGTTGTGAATATGCCTCGGTCGACCAGAGGCACGGCGCAACGAAGACAAACCCGCAAAGAAGCTGGTGCCGAACCTTGCGAGACCAGGGCTGACGTCCAGAACTTTGATCAATGGGCATGTTTTCAGCGTCCTTTCTCAAGCGGATTATCCAGAACGCGCGAAGCGCCATCGCGCGAGGAGAACACTATCCAAATTCGCCACATGCTCCAATACGAAATTGCTGCCAGCCAACTCGTCGCAAACTGCGACGGGAAAACCTGTACAACGTCCACAATGAACCCCGAATACGATCCGAAAAGCGTTCAAGGTCCAATTGGCGACGAAGACAATGCACCAAGTGCGTGAATCCCCCAAAAGTCCCGTCCGCACGAACATCTTCCGATTCGGTTCAAATACGAGACTCGACACAGTTGAATACCGCCGCGAACTGTGCCCCACCGGACTAGCAGCGCCCTCAAGACGTATTGGTAAACCAACAGCGAGCAAGGTGACTGACAGAGTTGGCGATAGCGAACTCCACCAATCTGCACCAAATCAATGTCCAGCGTTTCAGTTCTTCAACACGGAGATGCCCGCACTCGGGTGTTGTCTCAGTCAGCTTGCTCGATTGTGGTCAGCTCCTCCGAAAGAGGAGTCGAATCCTACGCAAAGACGAATACGTTCAGCGTACTTAAGGGGTGTTGCACGGGTTGCCAGGGCCGCCGGGCTACCCGTGCTCGCAGCACAAGAGGTCCCCCACCCACGACTCAGGATCCAGGATTTCCGAATGAGCATCCTCCGACTCGCATCCGGTGCTTCGGGAATGGACGGAGGGGTGTTGCTCTTTTGCGGAAACTTTCCGACGTTAAATGCCTGCCCGGTGACTCAGAGGACGCGTTGACTAAGACACTCTGTGAAGAAGACCCGAGCAATTTGGTGCCAGGAAGAAAGTCCGTGCGACGTGTAGAACAGCCGACCCAGCCGAAGAATGGAGAAACTCGCTCAGCCCGCGTGGCTGGGATCCTTTTCTTCACAAGTACCGGTAGACGCGGGTCTCTTTCTTTACCGCGTTGGGAAGAGAACGTCGGACCAACCCCGAAGAGGAAACGCGAAGCGGAGCGGCATTCCACATTCCACTATCTGCATCCCGGCTACGGCCAATGGTCATTCCAGGGTTTCAAGAATGACACTCTGGAAATTGCCGAAACAGCTCTGATGGGTTGGACGAAAAACGAAAAAGCCACCATCACGAATAAACGCGATGGTGGCTTTTTGTATGAACAGGCTGGAGAGTTGAGAATCAAGAATTGTCGAATGATGCGGACTGTTTGTTATTGATTTGAGTCACCGTGTATTGTTCGATCGACTGACGTCTTTCGAACCACGTGTGTCTCTGGCGCAATTGACCAATATCCTTTAGAAAGGAGGTGATCCAGCCGCAGGTTCCCCTACGGCTACCTTGTTACGACTTAGTCCCAATCACGGAGTTCATCTTCGGCACCTGTGTCCTTGCGGTTCACGCAGCGACTTCGGATGCCCCCCGCTTTCGTGGCTTGACGGGCGGTGTGTACAAGGCTCAGGAACACATTCACCGCAGCAATGCTGATCTGCGATTACTAGCGATTCCAGCTTCATGCAGGCGAGTTGCAGCCTGCAATCCGAACTGAGGGACGCTTTTTGCGATTAGCTTGCCTTCGCAGGCTTGCAGCGCTTTGTACGCCCCATTGTAGCACGTGTGCAGCCCTGGGCATAAAGGCCATGAGGACTTGACGTCATCCCCGCCTTCCTCCGGTTTGACACCGGCAGTCTCCTTAGAGTCCCCACCATAACGTGCTGGCAACTAAGGATAAGGGTTTCGCTCGTTTAGCGACTTAACGCGACATCTCACGACACGAGCTGACGACAGCCATGCAGCACCTGTGCATGTTCCGCTCTTGCGAGTGTGGCCCGACTTTCATCAGGTTGATCCATGCATGTCAAACCCAGGATAAGGTTCTTCGCGTTGCCTCGAATTAAGCCACATGCTCCACCGCTTGTGTGAGCCCCCGTCAATTCCTTTGAGTTTCAGCCTTGCGACCATACTCCCCAGGCGGAACACTTAACGCTTTCGCTACGAGAACGAAGGCCGAAGCCCCCGTCCTCCAGTGTTCAGTGTTTACGGCTAGGATTACCGGGGTATCTAATCCCGTTCACTCCCCTAGCTTTCGTGCCTCAGCGTCAGAAAAGGCCCAGTGTGCCGCTTTCGCTGCTGGCGTTCCTTCCGATCTCTACACATTTCACCGCTCCACCGGAAGTTCCACACACCCCTACCTCACTCAAGTCATCCAGTCTCAGGCGCAGTTTTCCGGTTGAGCCGGAAGATTTCACACCTGACTTAGATAACCGCCTACGCACCCTTTAAGCCCAGTGATTCCGAATAACGTTCGCACAGTTCGTATTACCGCGGCTGCTGGCACGAACTTAGCCCGTGCTTCCTCTGAGGCTCTGTCAAATACAAGAGATAGCTCTCGTATACTTCATCCCCTCTGACAGCGGTTTACAATCCGAAGACCTTCATCCCGCACGCGGCGTCGCTCGGTCAGACTTTCGTCCATTGCCGAAGATTCTCGACTGCAGCCACCCGTAGGTGTCTGGCCAGTGTCTCAGTGCCAGTGGTGGGGGCCATGCTCTCACACCCCCTAAGCGTCAAAGCCTTGGTGAGCCGTTACCTCACCAACTAGCTGATACTGCGTAAGCCGCTCCCCAGGTGGAATCTCACCCATTGCTTCCCGATCATCACGACCAGGAAGATTATCGAGTATTACCCACAGTTTCCCGTGGCTATCCTCGCCCTGGGGGTACGTCACCTACGTGATCCTACCCCGTTCGCCGGTGTCCCCCTTGCGGGTTCTCCCTCGACTTGCATGCCTAATCCACGCCGCCAACGTTCATTCTGAGCCAGGATCAAACCCTTTGAGTATTGTTTTCAGAAACGCGACAACTTAACTTACGTTTTGTCGTCACGAAAATGTTAACTTGGGTTTGTCCGCTGGCCACACGTTGACTGATCATGTGAAAGTCTTTCGACTTTCCTGATCGTATTGTCACAAGCCTTAAAGGACTTGTTAGACAAGGTCTTCATACGGCCAGCAACCACATCATACGAACAAAACTGATTCCCAAAATCTCTCCAACCATGTTTTCAAAGATCAGTTCCCGTCGCGACTTGCGTTGCTGCGGGAGGGAGATTGTATGTATCGGCGATCTGACCGTCAACCTTCAGGCCCTTCTTTTTTTCACAAAGTTTTTGTTTCCCGGTTCGGCCCGAAACGAGGTCGTTTTGGGTAGGGTGCGAAAGATAGAACCCAGAAGAGGAGTTGCCACTTTGGGAAAGAAGGAGGTCTTCCTGAAGGCCCGATTGCCGCCGCCGCCAAACTGAGGCGCCGAACCGCCAGGCAAACTGATCTCGGCACATTCCGCCGGTTGAATTACGATGGCTACCGTCTTCTCTATATAGAGTGCTGGGAAGGCGCTGTTGTCACACGGGGGCCGCCCCCGCGTGAAGATCGTCCATCATGAACGACAAGGCCAGGAGGGCGCGAATGTCGAATCAGCGGCTGCGAATGTATTTGTCTTTGTTGGGATTTGCTTTCGGCCTCTCGGGCGTTGCCGCTGCGGACGAGACGACGTTCCAACTCGTCTATCACTTTAAGCCCGGCCAGTTCTTCCACTACGAGCAGTCTGACCGGGCGGAGCTGACGACGCAGTCGGGATCGAACCAGGCGCTCGCCATCCAGCAGACTCAGACCTTCCGATCGTTTCGGGTGATTTCCGTTGACGACGATGGCAGTGCCGTAATCGAGCCCGTCGTGGAAAGTGTCAGAATGGCGTCCCAAACAGGGGAATCGGGCGTTGTGGGCTATGACAGCACAAAAGATGAAGTCATTCCCAAAGGGTTTGAAAGCCTCGCCGGAACCGTTGGGCGGCCTCTTGCCCGTTTTCAGGTTTCTGCCAACGGTCGACTCAACAAGGTGACGCTGCTGGTCAACGACGTCCCCAAGAAATTTGCTGAGGCCGCCGAGAAAACCGACCCCGCCATCAACTGTCTGGTCGTCTTCCCGGAAAAGGCCGTCAAAATTGGCGAAAAGTGGAGCGAGAAATCAGACACCCCCGTGTCGGTGGGCAACAATCTAACCCAGGACCTGGGACTGATTCGTGTCTACGAACTCGCGAAAGTCGAGAACGATATCGCAACGATTCGCTTTCGAACCAGCCTCCGTGTCCCCATGCATGATCCGGACATTCTGCGGCAGATTGTTCAGCAGACCCCGTCAGGAACAATCGAGTTCGATTTGAAGGAGGGGAAAATCCTTTCGCGTTCTCTCAAAATTGACGAAAAGGTGATCGGCGCCTTCGGCCCCCAAACCTTGCTGCAGGCTCAGGGCGAAATGCTGGAGAAACTCGTTCCCGCAAGGACCCCGGCCAAAGTCGGAGCCAAACCGGTCAGCGCGAAACCAAACTGACTTGACCTGCTTAATCAACGCCCTCTGCCGGTCATCGAGAATTCCAGCCCCTGCAGCGAATCCAAAGCCGAAATACCTCAGGGAAGTGTGGCATCGCGGCCGATGGAAAACGGGATTAAGTGGAGGCAGAGATGGTGTCTGGTGCCGAACGAAATATTGGCAGATGAAGTCATGCTGTGCAGTCTTGCCGCGACGACGTATTCTGTTATTATCTCTCCTCCCTAACCCGGCCGCCGTAGCTCAGCTGGCAGAGCGATGCTTTCGTAAAGCATAGGTCCTCGGTTCGAATCCGAGCGGTGGCTCTTGGTCAGATTCATCTGGCCTTGACCGAGTCAGGGGCGATTAGCTCAGCTGGTTAGAGCGCCATGCTTACACCGTGGATGTCGGGGGTTCGAATCCCTCATCGCCCATCACTCGAAACCCTTGGAGTTGCTTGCAAACAAGCCGAACTCCAAGGGTTTTTTCGTTGATCTGGGCAGAGGGGACGCCCCGACGCGCCACAAGCCTTTATCGCTTCTCTGTGCAGAGGAAAACCTTGCAGCAGGTGACGGATTCGTCGGCCTGGCTCGGTTCTCCTATCACAACGCAATTTGACCATTGACGTTATGTCGTCGAAGCGCAGTGGTGGGCCGCTCACTCGCTCAGTAGGTCGTGAGAAACGTCAGTATTCCAGCGGTAAGGCCGTCGCTTCTGCCAGGGATTCACCGATCGACAGTAACCATCGCTCGCCCACGGATTCCAGAATCACGTCATCGTCCAGGATATCGACCACCGAACCTGTGAAGTGGCCGATCTCGAACTGACTTCCTCGTCTGAGTTTCACCAGTTTGTCTTCAGAGCGAAGCGTAAACCAGACTTCCAGTTCCTCCCCGTCTTGCGCGATCGCAGTCAGGAAAGCCTGTCGGGAAACGTCAGACTCTCCGCCAGCCCCGAACAGATTCCTCTGCGCGATAATGGCGTAGTCCGAAAGCTGAGGATACGCCAGTTTGTTGGACGCGACTTGCGAGAGCTGGTTCTTGTTTTCCGCCCCGGGAAGCACGAGGGCATCAATCGCCAGCGAGATATCGACACCTCCCCCTTTGCCCATGGGGGTCAGATTGAGCGATTGAATCTTGTGAAGGTGTCCCGCCTGATAAAAGTCGAACAGAAAGTTGACGAGCTGGTGCAGAGTTCCTTTTCCTCGCACGGAGAAGGCCAGCGAGTCGTAGAATCCCTTTCGACTTGTCGCCGGTCCGGAATCAACGTGGGCGGACTGAAACTTCGATTTCTCGACCAGATCCAGCAACCAGGTGCGATACAGTGAACGGGCAATTTCCGTGTCACGGGGGAGCGAAGCCTTTTCCCACGTCGCCAACTTGACCGCAGCTTCCTTCGCTGCAGCCAGCTCCTTCTTCTTTCCTTTGATCTTCTTTTCGAGTTGCTCTTTGCGAGACTGCCGTTGCTCCAACGGGGCGTCGACGTAGTTCTTCAATACGTAATCCCCTCCCATGAAGAGGACGATCGCGCCGAGAACAAAATACATCAATCTCTTTCGAAGGTCGTTCATGATTTGCGGCCCTCGCTCGCGCCAGCAGGGGATGTTTCGGGAGCATTCTCCCCTTTTGCAGACTTCTTGTTGTTGGTGGCTTCGGCCGGGGCAGCCGGACCAGTCGTCTCGGCGCCCCCGTCACTTTCTGGAGCGGGAGATTTGGGATTAGCCGACTTTCGAGTTTCGGTTTTCTTGCCTGCCCCATTCTTGCGAGAACTTTTGCCTGTTCCCTTAGGAGCATCGTCATCGGATTCGGCCGTCGACTTTGGTTTGACGGCGGACAGACTCAGCAGTGATTCAAAGTTCCAGGTGTATGATTTATCCTGAACTCGCTCGTCCACGCGCGGGGTCTGAATCTCGTGCCGTGCGTCTCTCAGTGTGGCTTCCATTCGGGTCACCACACCCGGCTCTCGCACCAGTCCCTGAAATGCGACATTCGCCTTGCCGCCGCGTGCGGGGGACATGGTCAGTCGCTGCAAGACAATATCCTGCCCCGAAGGGAATCGGGATGACAAGTCTCGTAGCTCGTCGAGCCAGACAATGCTGTTGGTATTCCATTCGTCGAGTGCGGCGATCACCTTTTTCTTCTCGGCGGTCTTCTTCACCAGTTTTTCCAGGTCCGAGAGCTCTTCCTGCAGCCGACGGTTTTCCGCGTCGGCACTCGCAATCAAATCCCACTGGTAATATCCAGCGACGGCCAGCATTAATCCGACCACCGTCCCCAGGACGGCGTACCGCTGAAGTTGATTTTTCGCTTTCGGAGGCCGGCGCGGATGCAGAAAGTCGATCGCGTGCGTACCCCCTTTTGCTTCGTTAACCAACATCCCCAGAAGCGGAACCAGACGCCCGGAGGTCAGTGGCTTCCAGTCTTTTCCTGGAAGAAATCCCGAAAGAGGGTCGTAGAGTTCGACGTTCGTGGTTGCTCCCTGGGAAACCCGCTCCCGCACTCGCTCGTAATCGGATGACGTTCCGAGCAGGTAGATCGTATCGATCGTGCGGGCTGCCGAGCCTTCGGGCGGTGCAACGAGCAGTGTCCGGCGAATCTCGTGAACCAGTCGGGTCTCAGCAGACTCGTTCCCCAGCTTTCCTGGTAAGCGCACGCTGCGGAAAAACAGGGGTCGCTGTGAGTCGACAACGATCAGATCGACATCATCATTGATGACATTCACCAGCAGGGCAAAACCGGACTCAAGGGGATTGTGCTTCAGGAATAACGAGGCTGTCTCGTAGGGGCGGACGAGCAGTCTGTCCGGGGTCACTGAAGCGGCCGAACAGACCGCATTGATTCTGGTAAGTTCCTGAGACGCAAGCGCGGCGGCAGTGATTTGGCGCGGTTCGGTGACGGCGCCGGGATGGGGGACAAAATCAATGACCGCACCTTCCGCCGCCCCGGCCGACTGCGATGTCACCTGATTGATGACCAGTTCCGGCAGTTCCGCGTCTGATGCTGGGGGAAGGGTCAGCTCGAACAATTCGACCGCGGATCGATCCACCCCCACCAGGACTTTCGCGCCACTCCGCTTGTACTTCCCTAAAGCCCCCTGTAGGGCTTTACCGACGTCCTCATTCGAAAGAACGGAATTATCAGCGGGACGAGGAAGTTCAACGGCCTCCGCGGATTCGACCGTAATGCGATCGCCTGCAGCGGTTGCGATAACGAAACAGAGTTCCCGTTCGCTGCAATCAATTGCCAAAAGGCGTTGCATTGAATGCTCCCGTCTGCGTGTTTGAAATGCCTCCTGGGGTGTCGATCACGTCCCAGGGGTATCCTCGACCAAGCACCTGCAGGTCTTTCCAGTATTTTCGCCTGACGGGGCGACGACTGGCATCCAGCACAAGTTCTACCCGTTGCGACAGTCTCGACGCCTCGGAAAATGCGATCAACTGCGTCCGGTAGACATCCCCCCCCACCGTGATGTAGGGAACAAGTTGCCTCATCCTGGCCAGATCCGTCAGCCCTTCGGTAAACGGCCAGCAAGGGTGCAGGTCGTGCGAGGGACTCTTCTGTGTCGACGAATTGCGCGACGTCACGATCTGATCAGCCAAGTCTTTTTCCATTCCCGGAATCGCCTGCAGAACTTCTGCCGGAGCCAGATTGATATTGATCAACCCCTTGAGTACCGGCTCAGGTGCTACGGTCACACTATCCCACACTTTCCCGAGGCTTTCATCCAGCTTTTCTGCCTCATTTGAGAGAGTGCTCTCGACCGAGCCGGCGACTCCTCCTGGGACCGCGACACTCACCCGAGTTTGAATCAGATCGACGAGCGAAAGTATCGAGAAACGCGCTGGAATACGGAAGTCGACGCGGACTGACCGTAATTCGATGGGTCGCCCTCCTGCGGGACCTGGTCCATTCTGACGGTATAACACGACAAAATTGGCGAACTCGGGATCGACAGCGCTCGACAACTGGCGATGCAACTGACTGAGGTCCATCTGGTTCAAGTTGACTCGCGGTTGACCTGAAGACGAGGAATTCCGTTCGTCGCTGTACAAAGTCAGTAGTTCCACCCAGGGGATGTGCTTCCCACCCGACACATCTTGTTGTACGGGATCCAGCCCCGCGGCCTGTTCATCGAGATCGATGCGGTGGTTCTGGTTGGTATCACTTCCGTAGAGCAGCGAACGTGTCACTCCTTTAACGAGCAGCAATTCTTCCAGTGACAGGGGAATACCGTTGCGAGCGGAGTAGGGAGGCGTCAGCGACGAATAATAGTCCCCTTCGGCCCCTGCCGACCGGGGCATCGAGTCGCTGTCCATCCAGTCCAGCAATGCCTCGGCGATGGCTTCGGTCATTCCGGGAAGTGTCATCAACGATTGACGCCCTTGTCCGGGCATCTCCGTTTCCCATTGCAGGACTTTTCTCAAATCCAGCTTCCCTGATTCGCGAAGCATACCGTATTGCCACTTCGTTCCCGTTCCGTCGTCGTAGTGAGGAGCCATGGCGGTGAAACGTACACGGGAGTTGGGTCTCGCTTCATCCGAAACGACAACGCCCCGCATCAGCTCCTGCTCGACCAGATCTGTATCGGAAGTCGCTTCGGGATTGGGCGGAAGTGAGAGATAAAGTTTCAGAAACTCCTCTGCAGAGGCGAGAGCATTTTCCATCTGCATCTGCTCACCACGCAGATGAACGACTTTGTTTTCGTGTGAAATCGACGCGACAAAACCAAATCCGGCCAGACTCACCATCACGATAACGACCATGACGACAACAAGCACAATTCCGTTGCGCCGAGCTGTCACCGAGTTGACAGGATTCGAAACGGGCCTTCCGCCTGAATCAGACTTCACATCTCTCATTACGGTCGACTCCTTGCGGGAGGCGAGACGGCTGGTGTCCCGGCAACTTCCGGTGCCATCGGCAGCCCTAAAGGTTTTCCGGAGGGGTCAGCCTGATCGGCGGGGGTGGCGGCGAAGGGAAGATGGATGAGTTGCCGGTAAACGGCTCCCGGAGCCGATGACCAGCTCGAGGAAACGCCTTCTTCAGTCGAAGAGGCCCCATCCTCACTTTCCGCATCCTCCGCGACCATCGAAGTCGTGCCGGCAGAGTCACCAATCGTGCTGACTTTCAACAGGACTTCGACGAGCACCGGAAGACTTCCGCGTTCTTCACTGTCCCACTCGAAATCCCAATCCAGTCCGTCGAAATAGCGAAACTCGATACCGATCACCTGCGGGAGGTGGTGCACATCACGACCGCGTTCAAAGGCAAGCGCGTCCTCGGCATTCCAATCGGGCAAGTCGGACACCTCAGCCGAAGGGACCGAAGAGCTGAGCGCGTGGATTCCCGCCCAGGTCTCCCAAGACCATTCCCGACGAACGAGTCCGGGGGGATGTTGCGCTTCATTTGTCGTTGCAGCCTCCGTCGGCAGAGCGAAAGAGTACTGGATCGTCCTCAATTCGGTGGCAAACGAAGCTCGAGGTTGCCCCGGAAGCGGTAAGACCTCCGTGAGATCAGTTGGTCCCTGAGTCTGTGCTGGATCTGCCTGCAGGATCATCAGGCGTAGCGACCGGCTCGTGCCGAGTAGACCGAATTTCGGTACGAGCTGCTCTGCCGAAGGGTCTTCTCCGACAGCGTTCGACGTTGAAGAATTACTGCTTCGAAAGCTGTCGCGTGACGGAGGAACCGGACCGTTGGACGAGTTCCTCTGGCCTGACAAGGAAGAGCCCGCCAGTTCATTCCGCCCCAGCGGGCGACCTGACACTCCCGGCGATTCACCGCCCAACCCACCAGCACCGCGAGAGCGAGCCGCACCAGGTCCGGCATCTCTTCCCGCATCTGGCAAAGCAGAATTGCGGGACATCGAGCGTTGGCCGTTAAAGTCACGACCAGCGGAGTTTTCCTGAAGCGCACCGGGCCGGGTTCCTCCGAAGCGTCCTCGGGCAGAGGAATCCGGCGCTGCCGCTCCTGCCATGGCTGGGTCGAACGAGGATTCTGATCCACCATTAAAGAGCGGAATCAATGGCCCCGAAGAGAAGCCGCCCTCGTCGTCGGAATTCATGGCGATCTGCGCAAGATCCTTGGCCAGTTGAGCCGTGACTCCGCGAACAATCTGAGTCTCTTCAATCTTCTTCCTGCCGGTCGCGAACATCCTCAGGTAAATATCCGAGAGACTCCACAACGCGATCAGTACGACGGATGCCAGTAGCGAAGTGAGCAGCACTTCCAGCAGGGTAAAACCGGCGCGCACCGGACCTTCGTCATTCCCTGTGTGAGAACGAGACAACCTCACGGTGCCACCTGACGTGGCGATGTACGCGAGGAGGGTCCGGAACTGGCCCCAGAAGATGGGGAAAGAGCTTGCCGTCCCGTGAACGGTAAGGGCGAGGTATCGCTATTTGACTGAGACCCAGTCCCTGCTGTGCCGGTCAGGTTATCCGGATCGGCAAGGTCGTCAGGCACCCAGCGAACTAATGTGAACCGGATGGGGCGGGCAATGGTCTCTGTTCCCTGAAAGACAGTGACAGAAACGGACAAAAGTCGTGGCAGGTGGCTGAGAGGCTCGACATCCACAGAGTAGAACCACCCCGGATCATCTTCGAGTTCAGCCGATTCGATCGATTTGACCGGCTCAATCCCCGCCAGGATTTCGTCGATTTTCGCCTGACAGAGCAGTTGGGCGATGTTGAGGTCATACGCGGCATGAGCCTGCTTGCGACCGATTGTCGCAAGCTCGATCAGTGCGATGGAACTGCCAAGCAGGATGCTCGTTGCGAGCAGGACTTCCATCAACGAAAAGCCGCGTCGGGACGTCGACATTATCTCAATTCCTGTCGCCGCGTTTCTCCAATTTTGGCCGCACCCGTCAGACCGCTCAACTTCACATCCAGGCGGAAATCAGGTTCACCGCGCAGCTCGACGACAGCGTTTGTCGTTCCCCCATTGGGATAGAAAATTGCGAGATCAATCCATTCGATCCCTTCACTTTCGACAGAAGTGTTGCCGATTTCCGGCAGGCTCTCATCCGTATCGACGGCGACTTCGAATCGTATCCCTTCAGGAAGCTCTCGTTCTTCCAATAGAAGGTCCGTCGATTCGTTGAGCGGAGATCGTTCGGCCCCGTCGAGCGATGCCTCACTCGCGGACAACTCGACGTCCGACAGGCCGCCCGCTTGAGTATCGTCGAGCGACATTGGCTTCACCTGGAATTTTCCCGTGTGCAACTGAAAGCGAAAGACCTGCGCCTCACCTGACTGCATGGCTTTCAAGCGGGCTTTCGACAGTGCCGCAGAGACTTCCTGCGCTGCCGATTGCAGACGCAGTTTATCCATTGGCGACTTCAGCATCGGCCACGATAAAGCAGCCATGCTCGCCAGGACGGACATCACGACGACCATTTCCATCATCGAATGACCGCGGCGCTGGGAATGTTGTTGAGTGGACTTCATCATCAAGCTCCATCCTTTGCTTCAGCGTCCCAGCTCACGATGTCGTCTTCTGTGTCTTCCTGACCATCAGGGCCAAGCGACCAGATTTCCGGTTCTTTTCGTTTGCCGTGTGTCGGAGGGAACTGGTACTGGTAGTCACGTCCCCAGGGATCTTTGGGAATCTGCGACTTCTTGAGGTAGGGGCCGTCCCAGCTTGACTTGGTCTCTTCATCTTTCGATGGGTCTTCGATCAGTGCGGCCAGCCCAATTTCGGTATCGGGATACTCACGCATATCGACGACGTAATGTTCCAGAGCGGACATCAGCATGCCGATCTGGGTTTTTGCGCCGTTGACGTCCGCCTTCTGCTTACTACCCAGAATTCGGGGTCCGACCATCGAAATGAGCAGCACCAGAATCGCCAGCACGACGAGCATTTCAACCAGCGTAAAGCCAGCTCGTCCTGGCTGCTGACTTCTCTTACTTTTCACCATCACAACCTCCATCTAGAAAAAGCAGTATCCGGGGGATTAACCCATTGTTGAGCTCATCTCGAACACGGGCAGCAGCAGGGCTGTAAGAACAAACAGCACGACTGTCCCCATGACGAGCAACATGGTCGGCTCCAGTAGCCGGACCATAATGTTCAGTTGACGACCGATCTTCCGATCAATCCCATCGGCGACGTTGATCAGCACCTTTTCGAGGTTGTTCGATTCCTCGGCGATGCTGATCATGGCCATGATCGGCTTTGGAAAGAGTCCACATTCCCGCAGCGGACGCGACAGGGTCTCACCGGACGAGATATTCTTGGCAGAGTCATTGATTGCTTGTGCCAGCACGCGGTTACCAGTGGCATCGCTGCTGATTTCCAGGGCTCGCAGCAGCGGAACTCCATTTTTCAGCAGTGTCCCCAGCACGCGGCAGAAGCGGGACAGGGCCGTGGACAGAAAGATGGGACCGATCGCGGGTAACTTGATTTTGTACCGATCGATCACCAGCCGGGCCGCGTCTGTCTGCAGTCGCTTGCGTAACCAGTAAAACAGAGCGACGGCCCCCGCGGCGAGAAACAGCCCGTAGTTACCGAGGAAATCACTGATCCAGAGGAGTGCCACTGTTGGTCCCGGCAAGCCGCCCCCCTTTTCCAGTTGGGCGAACAGCTCAGCAAACTTCGGCACGAAAAACACAATCAGGACGACGGTCACGACCGTTCCGGCCGCAGCGAGAAACGCCGGGTAGGCCATTGCCCCGACGACTTGCCCTTTCATCTCTTCCTGCATTTCCAGGAAGTCAGCGGTTCGCTTCAGGGCGTCTTCGAGAAAGGCTCCTTCCGATCCGGCCCGAACCATGCTGATGGCGAGTTCGCCGAAGATCTCGGGGTGCCGGGCCAGCGCCTGATCGAATGGAACCCCTTCGGCAACCTTGTCTCGAACGTCTGTGAGGACTTCAGCGAGGATCGGATGTGACGCCTGTTCGACAAGTACGTCCAGTGCCGCCATCAGCGAGACGCCATTCTGCAGCAGGTCAGCCAGTTGCGTCAGATTGTTGGCCAGCAGCTCCGCTTTGATTCGCTTGGCTTTGGGCAGTAACCGGAGCGGTTCTCTGGCCGCCTCGACACGAACCGGAAAGAGCGCGCGTTCCTTCAGCAGCGAGAACACATCTCGCTTGCTTCCGGCGGTGATGACGCCCGAGATATCTTTTCCCGAGGCATTCCGCGCGACGTATGCAAATTCCGGCATGGTCAGTTACCCAGTTACGTTTTCAGTCGTCAGTCTGCTTTCGTGGCTCGAAGAACTTCTGCAATCGTGGTTTGCCCTCGCTTGACCCGCTTCCAGCCATCCTGCCGCAAGGTCCGCATTCCTGCCTTGACGGCACACTGCTTGATACGACTTGATGAAGCCCCCTCAGCGACCAGCTGACGAAGTTCGTCGTTTGCTTCCAGAAACTCGTAAATGCCGATTCGCCCTGAATACCCAGTTCCGCGGCAACTCCGACAGCCGACGTTCGTGTAGATCGGCGAGCTTTCGGTGACATCATCCATCGTGAAATCTGCGGGAATCTCTTCCGGTGCGGGGGTATAAGGAACGCGGCAGGATTTACAGAGCGTTCGCACGAGGCGCTGGGCCATCACCCCTTCGATGGTGGAACTGACAAGGAACGGCTCGACACCCATATCCACCAGTCGCATGAAGGCCCCGGCGGCATCGTTGGTGTGCAGCGTGCTGAACACCAGGTGACCGGTCAGTGAGGCCTGAATCGCGTTTTCGGCTGTCTCCTGATCACGAATTTCCCCGACCAGTACAACGTCGGGATCGTGTCGCAGGATCGCTCGCAAACTGGCGGCGAAGGTCATGCCAACCTTCGCATGGACCTGGATCTGATTGATTCCGTCAAGTTGATATTCGATAGGATCTTCGGTGGTGATGATCTTGGTCTGTTCGTCCTTGATCTCCGCGAGCGAACTATACAGGGTGGTTGTTTTACCGGACCCGGTTGGACCGGTGACGAGTACAATTCCGTGTGGCAACGCAATGACACGGCGGAACTTTTCGTAGATGTCGTCTTCCATCCCGATGCCACGAAGCGAAAACTTCATGGCGTCTTTGTCGAGCACACGCATCACGATGCTTTCGCCGTGAAGCATGGGGATGACAGAGACGCGGATATCGACTTCGCGGCCTGAAACTTTCAGCTTGATACGGCCGTCCTGCGGAATCCGTTTTTCGGCAATGTTCATTTTCGCCATGATTTTCAGGCGGCTGATGATCGCGGCCTGAAACCGATTAATTTCCGGCGGCATCGGCTGTGTTTGAAGAACACCGTCGATTCGGTATCGGATTTTGACGCCCGTTGCCTGCGACTCCAGATGAATATCGCTGGTGCGGGCTTCGACGGCTTCGCAGAGAATCTCGTTCACAAGACGAACGACGGACGCTTCCTGAGCCATCTGTGAAGCTTCGGAACGATCCCATTCGAGTTCGTCCAGAACTTCGACGCCATCTTCGTCTTCTGTATTGGCGATCAGGCCGTCGATCGTCTCGGCCCCCACACCCAAATGCGTCTTCACCAGTTTCGCCACTTCCCAGGGAAGAGCGACGACAGGAACCACGCTGCAACCAGCAGCGGTACTGACAGCATCCAGTGCCTGAAGATCGAAGGGATTACCGGTCACGACCACCAGACCGGTATCGGACTGTCGCAAGGGGAAGACCCCGTAGCGGTGAATCAACTTGACGGGAAAGCCTTGCAGTAATGAAAGCTCGGGTTCAATCGTCGACAAATCAACGAAGTCGAGACCCAACGTCGCGGCGACGGATTGAACTGCCAGTTCTTCAGTAGCAAAGCCCAGCGACGCGGCAACCTTCTCCAGGGAGCCGTGGCTTTTCTGAGCTTCTCGCGCGATTTGAAACTCGTGAGCGTCAAGTAGCCTTGAGCCGCTGACAAGCTGGGCACCGTGCATCATGGCATTCAATTCGAGAGAAACGAGCAGTCGAACGCTTGGTTGACACAACCAAACTTAAAAAACCAAGCCCCGTGTCAGAGGCGAAGTTTTTAACGATCAACTTTTGGTAGTGCGTCCTGCGGTTGGGGTCGAAAACATGAGACCAGCCCAATTTCCGTCGATATCAAGTCAACGGCACACGGTTTGCGAAAACAGTTTCCTGTTGTTCTAGCCTTAGGCGGGAACTCTGATCATTTCAGGTAGGTTGCAAATAGCTGGCGGGAGTAAGGCGGGTAAAAACGTCTATCACTGAAGTTAAAGCAGTTCGTTTACCGGCTCATTCGAGCCGACGAGCAAACAAAATCCATCAAAATCCGTTTAGGTGTGACGCTAATCGTAGGTAAAGCCTAGCCGATCGTCAAGGTTTACCCCCGATCCGGTGGAAGATCCGTCTCAATCTCTTCTCCAATCGCGACGTGACTCAACGTAACGGGCGAGAGTTCTTCATCGCTATAAGTGACTAAGAGATAAAAATTTCCATCACATCAACAAGAACGAATCCAACCCTTCTATCCTGTTCCTGTGGACTATATCGTCCAGAATTCCAGCCGAAACTCGTCTTTCTTTGCTGTCGACCGATGTAACGGATCGGGCGAGCCAATTTTCTGCAACATCGCTGGAATGGGCTGATTTCAGTTGCTTTGAGTCTCCTGAAATGGTAATCCCCGAGTTCACATGAGCCGCTGGCGATGCCGCATTTCGACACCCTATTGCTCATCCCGGAACTTCGAATCAGCCCTAGTCGGAAATCGACCAGAATGGTTTGCTTTTCGTTCACACGCCAGTTCAGGCGCCACGTGTTGTGGATGATCGTGGTGTTGACGCCGCTGGTGGCGATCGGCCAGCCCGAAGAGGCTTCGACGCCTGTCGCGGCAGAATCGCCCCCGACGGAATCACAAACTCCCCGGCAGCCAAGGATGTCCCGCTCTGGATCATCCGCGGCCGTCCCTCCCAAAATCAGTCGGTATGCGACCTATCTCATCTCTCGCCACGACCACAATAGAGACGGCGTGCTTCAGACGACGGAGTGGCAGGAGTTACAAGGGCGACCGGACCTGATTGATGCAAATGGAGACGGCCTGATTGATCGAGATGAGTTGATCGAGTGGGTCATCGATTACGGTCGGCGTAAGCGGATTGGCGTTCCGATGGGACCCGTTGTGAAGTCTGCACCGGCCCCATCAATCGAAGCGGAAGAGAGTGTCAGCGTTATCGGACGTGACGCTGATGCAGACGACGCAGAACCATCTCTCAATGAACGGCGACGAAACCTGAAGTTTTTCGTTCCCCCCAACCGACTTCCGCAAGGACTGCCTGAATGGTTTATTGCGAAAGACGTGGACGGCGATGGACAGTTAACAGCGGGAGAATTCAGTCCCGCCAGCATCCCTGCGGAGCTGGAAGATTTCGCCAATCTGGATGCCAATGGTGATGGAGTTGTGACAGCGAAAGAGTGCGTCCGCAAATCGGGCACGTCCAAATAACCAAACAGAACGTGCAGACGCTGCAATCCCTTTCTCAGGCTGGAAACCTTCTTTCCCCGGATTGGTCAAGACGCGACCAGCGCTCCGAACCTTGCCCTCGAATACTTCCACCAGCGTGGAAGTCATTCCCGGAACGACGGTGAGTCCTTAAACGAGCGCGCATTGCCCACTCGCGCTACGTTCGAATCCGTCAAAAAGATCCGATGCCGAATGGTTCGCACCCCACAGGCGGATACTCGCTCCTTGGGAGACTCCGCCTGTGGGGTGCTTAGCACGACATCCGGTTACCGTTCGGTACGGAGCAGCGGCGACCGACAGGATCACCGCCGATCGCGCCGGCGCGACTTTTCCTGGATCAGATTCAGAACCTTTTGCGTCTTGGAGGAGTTCATCCGTTCGAGCGGCACAATGCTGATACCGCGTGAGTTCTCTGTCAGCGAAGCCTCGTCGAGTTCATGAATCAGCGAAGCGACCTGTTCGGTGATTGCTGCTGGCGCCATGATGACAATCGAATTGGTCACTTCGTCGACACTCAGGGACAGCACGGGACCTGAGTTCATGGCATTCAACTGCTGGAGTGTCGCCGCGATTTCCGGTGCCAAACCAAAGGGGATCGGTAGCTCCTTCCGTCCACCACCGGTGCTGAGCTGCGACTTATAAACAAGCCGTAGAACCTGCTCAATCTGAACTGCGGATCCATGTTTGACACTGACCCGCTTCGGTCGGTTGGCTGCACGCGAATCGGGCATATCCGCGGAATCGAGCACCTCCAGCAAGGTTTCGATTGAAGCCCGATCTGCCCGGCTACCATGCACGATAATGGCATTCAGCCGTTCGTCTGCCACGACAGTAGGACCGCTTCCGCCAGAGCGGAATCCACCACCGGACTGTGACCGTAAGGCTTGTCGCAAAGTTTCAGCGACCTGTGTGGCCCCGGCGATCTTCAGCCCATAGACCGAGAATCCCCGTCCCGTCGTCTGTTGAGGCCCCGACATCACTCGCAGCAACTTGTCGAACTGCTCAAGGGCTTCCAGATCCTCAGAGAAAATTGTGACACTACCCTCACGTGGCAAAATCACAATCGGAGCAGGCGGCTCGGTCGATTGAGCCTGGACCTGTGCGACAGTCCCTTGCGTCGACACTACGTCGGTCGTCTGACGGGGAACCGTAATTGGCCGAGCTGCGGACTTGCCTGACTTCAGGGTTTCCTCTTCTGCCCCCTCGTCGTCGCCGAGGTCCTCGAGAGTTTCTTCTTCATCCTGGTCGTCCGCACCATCAATCTGCTCTTTGAGCAACTTCGGCTTGGGAGATTCTGCAGGAATTGGCTTGGTACCAAGTGGTACATCGTTCGTGACAGGCTTGTCGCTCGTTGCAGGTTGCTTTTTGAGCCCCGAACCTGGAAGTAGAAGATTCGAACCTCGGTCCGAACCAGGGATGATCCGCAATTCATTCGAGCGGAGTTTTGGCCAGATCCGCAGAATTTCCTTGAGTGCCGAAGATGTGTCTCCCCCGAAGGGGACGACGCGCATCGTTGGGGAACCTGCTGGTTCCTGACGCGAAAGTCCCTTTTCGCCCATTTTCTCGAGAAGTTCTTCGATCCGCTTGATCTGCTCTTTGGTCCCGCGGACGAAAAGCTTCTGTGAGGCAAAATCAGGTTCAACGACAGGGCCAGACAATCGGGATCCACCGAACATCCGGCGAATCATCACCTCCGCCGAAGAGGGGTCGACTGTTTCCAGTTGAAAGACTTCGAAGCCAGCCTCGGACGACGTCTTCAACCTTTTCAAGCCGTCGCGAATCATCTCATGCTGTTCAGCCCTGGCTTCGACATACAACTGGTTGCTGCCGGAAATGACTGATACATTCGTCCCCACAGAATCTTTCTGCAACATTGCCTGAGCAAGACGGAGCGCCGAATCCGAGTCGATATTCTGAATATCATAGAACTCAATCGTCGTGTCCGGGGCATGCACGGCGTCGAACTGTTTGACGACCTGCTCAACGATGGCATGATCCTCGGGAACGGCCCACACGATCAGCTTGTTGGGCGTATTGCCGATATTCAGAGTGGCTTTCGGAACGGCTCGACTCAGTAGCGGAATCACGGTACCTGCCCCGGTCGCCTTCAGAGTGTACGGCCGGAGTTCAAACTTCTTTTTCGCGGACGAATCGGCTTCGAGCTGTTCCACAATCTTCTGGACGATCAGGTGATCATCGGGCCTTGCCCAGACAAGCAGATGGCTCGAATCCTGGCCCAAAGCAACTCGAGCATCAGGCGCTGCCTGAGACAGGATCTGAAATGCAGAGGATGCCCCCGCTCGAGGCAGATGGTACGTCACAAGCTGAGCCGCCTGAGCCCCTGCCTGAGATGTAATCTGCGAAATCGCCGACTCCACCTGTTCGTGGTCTGCGACCGTTCCCAAGGCGACAAGTCCGCCAGTTTTTGGATCGACAGCAATCCGAACGGTCGGCATGGCAACTCGCAGCACATCGATGACACTTGCCGCATTAAATTTTCCCGGGGGGAAATACTTGAGACGAGGTTTCTGGTCCCCATCGGCGGATGTCCGCATTGACGCAAGCGTCCGCGAAATGGTCTCGTGATCGGCTTTCTTGGCCCACGCGACAATCGTTCTCGCTTTGGTGTCTTTCATCATCCGGACTTTCGGAAGCACGGATTGCAGCAAGCCAACGGCGACATCCGGGTCGATTTCCGGTACCGGATAAACGACGACTTTGTCCCGGCGTTCTCCGGCTTCGTCACTGTCGAGCTCTTCAATCGCCTTCTTAACCTCAACGTGGTCCGCACTTCGGGTCCAGATGAGCAGTCGGTTGCCGTTAAGATCGACTGTGATCTTCGCGCCCGGGAAGAGGGTCTGAAGTACAGTGGAAGCGGTGTTCGGATCAGCCGCTTTCAGCGGATACGAGACAAGCTGATATTTTTCCGTAACGGGTGTCTCGCGAACGAGTTCATCGAAGATTCCTTTCAGCAATTCATGCTGAGAAGGCTTCGCCCAGATCGCCAGTTCATTGGGTTCACCATCGGTGACCACACGAATGTCGGGCAGGTCGCCACGCAGAGTGGGCATCACTGCCAGGAAACGAACGCGCTGAGCAGGAGTAACCGGGTATACGGACAGTTTCCGTTTTTCTGTAACAGGCATTCCCTTGAGAACGTCATCCAGGTGTGACTTGATGAGTTCATGCTCGGCGGACGTGCCGACGACTTGCAGTGCCTTGGCGTCCAAATCCTGAGTGACCGTCGCTTTGGGAACGAGTCTCGAGAATGCGGCCAGTGCGGACGTCGGCAAAGTCTGCTCAAGTGGATAGAAGCGTAGCAGCGGTGTGTCCGGCCCCAAATCACCCGGTTGCAGTTTCTGGATCGTGGATTTGATCTGCTGTTGATCCTCGGTAGTCGCGATAGCCACCAGATGCCGGTTCACCAGATCGAGCGAAATTTTGGCCTGGGGAACCAGCGTCTTGAGAATTGCTGTCGCGGTCGTCGGATCCGCAGAACGGAGGGGATGCGTCACCAACTGAACCTCGTCGCCTGCGCCAGAATCACCCGCGAGCGACTCAATCAGCCCTTTCAGAACCTCATGTTGAGATGGCTTTGCCCAGATGGCCAATTCGTTTGGTTCTCCGTCGGGAACGGCGCGGACATCAGGGAACTCCAACGCCATTGAGGGAAGGAGCGTCAGGAAACGGGCTCGCTGAGCGGGCACGACTTTGTAAATGGAGAGCTTCCGCTTTTCAGCGACCGGCATTCCTTTCTGCGCTTCGTCCAGATACTTCTTTACCAGTTCCTGCTCGGCTGTCGTGGCAACAACCTGCAAGGCCTTGCCATCCACGTCCTGGGTCACTGTGGCTTTGGGGACGAGTCTCGCGAAGGCGGCAAGTGTCGTCGCATTCAAGGGCTGGTCGACAGGGTAATATCGAAGGACGGGTGTATCAGGTCCAAGATCGCCCGGTTGCAGTTTTTCAATCGTTTCCTTGATGGCATTCTGGTCTTTCACCGTCGCAATAACGACGACCTGACGATTTACGGCATCAAGCGAAACCTTCGCCTGAGGTACCAGCGTCTTGAGGATTGTTGTCGCGGTTGCAGGATCGGCAGACCTCAGTGGATGAGCGACGAGCTGAGTTTCTTCCCCTTCAACTGGCTCTCTTGCAAGTGAGTCAATCAAACCCTGAAGCAGTTCGTGCTGCGAGGGTTTTGCCCAGATGGCCAGTTCGTTTGGTTCCCCGTCCGCAACCACGCGAATGTCGGGAAAGTCGGCGCTGAGGGTCGGAAGAATGGCCTGAAAGCGTGCCCGCTGTTCAGGCATGACCTTGAAAACGGCCAACTTCCGTTTTTCGACGGTAGGCCGCCCCTTGAGGATCGATTCCAGATTCTCTTTGACCACAGCCTGATCGGCGGCCGTCGCCAACACCTGCAATCGTTTGGCCTCGGTATCGGCAACGATCTTGGCTTTCGGAGCCAGTGAAACCAGCAGCGACATCGCTGTCGCCGAGAGTGGTTCGTCAAGCGGATAGAATTCCAGCCGGACGGTATCGGGGCCCTCGGCTGTCGACTGGATCTGATCGAGCACAGCCTTGATGGCTTTATGATCATCAACCGACGCAACAGCGACAATCCTGCGCGTCAGAGGATCGAGTGTAAATTTCGCCTGTGGCAACAGTCCCTGAAGCAACGTGAACGTGGTCGCGGGATCAGCCGTTGACAAACGGTAAATTTCCAGTTGTCGACTTCGATCGACCGGTCCTGACACTGCCAGCTTTTCGATTGCGGCCTTCAAATTGGCCTGATCAGCGGGATTGGCGAAAGCGAGAATTTGACGTTCACGCGCGTCAAAGGAAATCCGCGCTGTCGGGGCGACGAGCAGCAGGTTGGGGACAAGCTGTGCTGCGTCCTGATCCCGGACAGGGTAAACCTCCAAAGTGGGACGCCGATCCGGGGGATTGTGAGTCTGCATCTGCTCCAGCACGGCCTTGATGGCAGACTGCTCGGCAGGGGTCGCAAAGGCGTTGATCTGTTCCGCCTTCAAATCAGCAACGATTTTCGCTGACGGAAACATCTTCGTCAGCACGTCTTCAGCAATTTTTCCGTCCGCAGCCCGGACTGAGTACACCTCCAGTACTGGCGACGGGGGGGGATCTTTACGCCGCTCGGGTTCAGGCTGAGGCATTGATGAGATGACGCGGCTGATCGCCCGCACAATCCCGGCTGTATCCGTCACAATGATCTGTCGTGACTGCGCAAGCAGCACGCTCTTGCCGAACGGCCCAAGAAGCGGAGTGATCTCGGTCTTCACTGCCTGCGGGTCTCGGTCTCCGACGGGGAACATGACTGTAACAAGTTCAAATTTTCCGCGTGTATCTAACTCGCTCAGGGGGATTGTGGGAACCAGGCCATCGGGCACACCATCCTGAATATCAATGACCATCAGCATCCGGCCCCGACGAATGAGTGTGTAGCCCTTCGTCGTCAGGACGCCATTCAGAAGGTCGAGCGCCTCGGTCGCGGTGTACTCTTTCGTATCGGAATAGTTAAATGTGCCGGGAGGCGGGGCATCGAGGACCAGCGAAAGATCAGACTGCTTTGCCAGCCACTCCAGGACATCGGACCACCGCTGGAACCGGAAATTAAAGCGAAGCCGGGGCTCAGCCATCTCTTTCAGAAACTGCGAGCGCTGCTCTGGCGTCAAAACGGCTTCGAGACTTTTCTCGCTCTGCGCCAAGAGCTCAGCCCGTTCGTCCGGCCCCGCTTTTGCCAGTCCCTCGGCCCGTTGCGTAATGAGATTGGCAATCTGCACTCGCTGATCGTCGGAGAGCTTGAGGGTTTCTGCCACCCGCGGATCGGTCAGCCGCTGGTAGCTGGAAGCAGGTGTCACAGGCGCAGCAGGTTCCTGTGCAGCCAGCGTCGAGCAAGCCAGCAGCAAACTTAATACGAATCCCGTCGCGGCGGCCGACGACTTCATGCCAGGATTTCGATGATGCGCCACTGTGAAACCTCCGAAGGGATGGAGCCGAGTGTGGCAGCGACCGGGAATGCACTCACTCATCAGCAAAAACGCTCGCAATTCAGGAAAGTGGCAGGGCTCTTGGGCATCGATTTCTACCATAATCGGCAGAAACTGATGCGTTGGCGGGCAAAAGCGTTCGCCCCCAACCAAGTCCAACAATGCAAACAACTTGACACTCAGTTCGGCTCCAGAACATGACCTCACCAGTCATTTCATTCGATCATCGGCCAAGACTCACACTGACCCTAGTCAGTGTGAACTCGATCCTCTTGACCGAACCTGCGAGCCTGCATTCCTGATTTTAATCAGTTTGCGTTAAAGATTAACGAACCTCAATAAAACAAATCCGGATTCACCCTTGGGTATGCGCAGGATCACTTCAGCCCTGGGGCCCCCGATTCCGAATCTCAGACAGGGGGGAGTGCATGACGAATTGGGTCCATGCTTCACTCTCGATGCTTCTTGCGGCTGATTCAAGATCAAGGTCCGGTACTGATGGTCGTTCGAAATCCCTGAAAGACATTCCAACTTTACCAGGGCGAAACGAGCAAGACACCAGAGACTACCAACAGGCTCAGGTTGCAACTCCTGTCCTGTATCAGAGTTATTCACGAGACCGTGGGACGGCTATAATGGCGGAGTCAGAACGAATTCACGGGTGCATCAACTCGCGAGTCCGCGTCATAAACCCCATTGCAGTCCCTTTTGCACACCATGCTGGTCAGAAGGTAAATATCGAGCCATGAATCGTTTTTTGCTCATCATGTCCGCCACCCTCACTGTCTGTCATTGTGTCTGTTCTTCCGCACAGGCGCAGATGTTCGGCAGTCAAAGAAGTTTTGGACAATCACTGCAGCCTCAAACTAACGCGGGGGGCGGGAGTTTCGGCGGACCGACCCCCGCGCCAGGGATCGGTTCCAACGCAGGTCCGGTTGGCCCCAGCGTCATCGGAGTCGCGACGCCTGATGCTCGGTTCATGAGGGGGAACAGGAAATCGTCAGACTTTGTCGGTCAGGATACGAACGACGCGCGCAAGGTGGTCGGAGCGGTACAGATTCCCTTAGGCCTGCCTGGTCAGCCAGCAGCACTGGAAGTGCGTGAGCGTCGTGTCCCTGAAACTCTGATCAATCCGACCCGCACTGCAGCCTCACGAACTCGCATGTACGAACCCAAAATGGTGGTGGGATTTGCTCATGCCCCTCGAACCGAGGCAGACATCAACAGAGGATTGCGTCGTCATATTCAACACCTTACTCAACTTGACCCCTCACTTCAGATATCGACGACTGTGGTAGGAGAGACGGTGTACCTGAGGGGGGTTGTCGGCTCGGAGGAGGAGCGAGCTTTGATCGAGCATATGATGCTCTTTGAACCTGGGATTTCTTCCGTCCAAAATGACTTGACAGTTCCTTCTGTCGTTCCTCCAAGGCCTGCTGTGGATTAGCGGCCCGGTATCTGGAGTCCGTGAGCCCATTATGATTGGGATTATTGGGGTCAGCGACCGGGTCTTGGGGAGGTTCGACCACTTCTACCGGTCCAGTCGTCGGCTGCGACACCGCAGCAGGCGACGTCGGCAGTGAGCGTTCCTGTTGAATCTTGACGGGGAACAGCTCGTCCTGACGCCCAAATCGACGCATGAATCCCGGTGGAAGTTCGATCGTTTCCGCAGCGGGCCGCTCGGATCGGTTGCTCTTCTCTCCTTCCGTCGAAATCTTCTGATGACCAGCATGCATAATTTCCTCGTCGGAATCGTCGGACGCCGAATCGTCGTAGGGTACCGGTTCGACTCCGGGCAGAATCTGAAGCGAGTTCTCAGACATCACCATCGGACCATCCACCGGTTCGAAGCGAGCCAGTAGCGTAATCCGTCGCGGCTCTCCTCCCACCTCGTCCCATGGTAGCCAGACGCTATACGAATGACCCAGTTTTGACCTGCTGTAATGTTTCTCGAACTGCTCGGGAGTGAATACAAATTTCCGCTCCGGAACTGTGGAGGGGCGGACGGTTTCGTCAAAGGCATAAACAGTCAGCGTCCCTTCAACGCGAACCGGCTTTTCGTTGTCACGGCCATGGAACATGATCCTTCCACCGAATCCACGCACCCCCTTCTTTCCCAGCTGATTCAGGATCGTATTCGACCACAGTGTCGTTATCCGCGTGGGCAGGGTGATCTCATCAGAGTCCATCCAGGGGATTCGTTTCTTCAAATCGAAAACCGTACAGCCGCCGATCAGACAGAGCAGTCCGCCCAAGATCACCGAAAGCGAAACGTATCGAATTGACCGTCGCCACGATGCACGGTTCGGTTGCTCGCAACGGGATTTCCGATAATCAATTTTCCGCGCCATGTTGGAATTGGCCACCGCGATATTGTGCGTCACTTGATGCCGATTCATTGTGTGTCTTCCTCTCTACCAGTCCCCGGAACTACTTCCGCTTCTTCTGGGAACCGAGTGGAAAGAACCCGGATCTTTTGCTCTTCTTCGTCTTAAGACTCACAGTCTGGTCTTCCTGGTCTTCGAGGATCAGCGGTTCAGGATCAGTCGGTCCAGGAGGAACTTCGAGCGGCATGATGGTCCCGCGTGGATTCAAATCGGGATAAATCACCGGGATATCCGCCTCGGGGAAGGGCCCCGGATCGTCACTGATAATCCCTGGTCCATAGACGTCCACCACATCACCCGCACACCAATGCATCTTGGCGGCCTCTTCCCGTTTGATGCGGGCTGACTCTTCCGGTCCCCGGATAACGTAAGGTGTCAGAATGATTAACAGCTCTGTCCGCTGAGCGATCGAACTGTCGTAGCGGAACAGGTTCCCCAGCACTGGAATGTCGGACAGATAGGGAACCCGGCGAACAGTGTCGTTGTTACTTTTCGTGATCAATCCACCGATAATGATGGTTTCACCACTGTTCGCACTCACCGTCGTTGAGGCTGTGGTGATATTAAAGATCGGTGACCGGATGACTGCTCCGCTTGCCGACACCGACACAGGGATACCAGGATCAACGACATCGATTTCCGACTTCTCGGCATCAACTTCCATGACCACCATCCCTTCCGGACTGATACGCGGTGTCACCCCGAGAATCAAACCGACATTCTCAAGTAACACGCCGTTAACCGAACCGACCTGGGTGACGGACGCGTTGTAAATACGAGGAACGCGCTTTCCAATCTGCAGGAACGCAGGCTGGTTATCCAACGTACGAATCTGAGGCCGACTGAGCACTTCCAACCGGTTCGACTGCTGCAACGCCCGGATCAACACGCTGACGTTTTCGCTGCTGGCGGAGAGAACTAGTCCTCCATATCCTAACTGAGCATTGGTAGTCCCCACCCCGAAGTTGGAGACCCCCTGCCCTCCGACTTGGTCTGAGTTCGCCAATGCCGATGGTGCTCCGCTGTTCCCCAGTGGTTGCCCATTGAAGAGGAAACCGGGTGTATTCGTAGCCCCCAGGATGTTTTGCGTGGTTGAGGTCAGAATTCCGGAAGGAGACGACTGCTGTACGGTGCTGGTTGTGGTCACAAGTCCTCCCAGCAGACTTCGATCGAATAGCAGCGAGTCCTGCAGACCAAGTTCCACTCCAAACTCGTTGGTGTTGTTAAGCGTCACTTGAGCAATCAAGACCTGGATCATCACCTGAGGCGGTTCGGCATCGAGTTTTTCCACCAGGACGGCAATTTCATCGTAGAAGCGCGGGGTCGCGCTGATGATCAGCGAATTGCTGACGGCTTCAGGTACGACGACAACTTCACTTTCGATCTGCTGGAAGGGACTGATCGCTCCAGGAGCAGCCTGACTCACGGTCCGTTCACTGCGAAGAAAGTCATTGACGCTACGCGCCACCGCCTCTGCAGGCGCGTTCTTCAGTCGATAAACGGTGTTCTTCCGC
The DNA here is from genome assembly GCF_044336245.1 of Schlesneria sphaerica. NCBI lineage: Bacteria > Pseudomonadati > Planctomycetota > Planctomycetia > Planctomycetales > Planctomycetaceae > Schlesneria > Schlesneria sphaerica. Next base: position 1,967,835 of record NZ_CP172346.1, read on the forward strand.
TGTTCAATATCTTTTTGATCAAGTCGCAGTAACAGGGCTTCGATGATGCGCAAGTCACCGCTGGAACCGGTCGCGATAATGCTGTTCGTTCTCAAATCAACTGAGAATCGAGCTGGCACCAGTGATGATTCATCACGCGAATTCGCAAGTTGAGGTGTTCCTGCAGGCCCTGTCGGTGGTGGCAACAGGGACCGTAACATCTGAACCAGACTGACTGCGTCACCGTTAATGACCCGGAACACCTTAATCTGGGCACCATCTGACGATGGTTCGTCCAGTCGCTGGATCAGGGATGCGATGAGTTCCATGCTTTCCGGAGGGGCGGAGACCAGCAATGAGTTCGTGCGGGGTTCAGCCGTCACTTTCACATCATTCAAAACGGCCGATTTCTGGACCTGACGCCCTTCCTTATCAATGGAAAGAAACTCGAGCGTCGATGCTTTCTGTGAAGCGGCGGCGTTTCCTGTTCCCCCTCGGGCCGAGTCGATCGCAGACTGGATTACCGTGACCAGGTCACCTGCCAATGTATTCTTTAAGGTAAAGATGCGAGCCTGGTGGACGACCGCCCCACTGGGAGCGTCCAGTTCCTCAATCAGCCGGGCCGCCTCTGCCATGTCACGCGGAGCCGCCTGCACGATCAACGAGTTGGTACGATTATCGACCGTCACCTGAACCTTGGGTGACAGCCCCTGGTTGGCCGAGTTTCCCGTACCGCCACCTGGCGTTGTACGGGACGTGAAGAAATCTTGTACCGTCGTACGTGCCTGGCTAACGTCAGCGTGCTTCAGGCGGAAAACCTGAAACTGAGCATCGGCAGGAACGGGCTGGTCCAGTTTCTCGATCAGTTGGCGGACCGACTTAACAGACTCGCCCCAGCCGATAATCAGCAAGGAGTTCGGTACCACCAGCGGTGTCACGGTGACTCGCCCCTGCATCGAACCCGTCAGATCCAGGTTTACCTTATCAATTAAAAGCGAGAGGGAATCTCCCCGTACGTGCTTCAGCTCATAGACCTCGATCGTCGGTTCTGTTTCCTGACTCAACCGCTCCAGTTCTTTCAGGATCCGCGTCATTTCTTCCACATCGGGTTTGCTCCCGCGGAGTATGATTGCGTCCAGATCGGGCAGAACTTCAATGTCCAGATCGGAACCGAGTCGGCGCAGTTGCGACTCCATCTCATCAGAAAGTGTGTCTCCACTTCCATCCGGTGCATCACCTGCCCCGGGAGCGGGTGCATCGGGAATGGCGATCTGGTTCGCGACCAGCCTGATCGTGCTGAGCGTGCCAGTTTCACCTTCCAAAGATGCGTTCTTGACACCTTTGCGATTTCCCGATGACCGCTTTCCTTTGGACTTTTCGCTCCCTTTACCGCCACTACGCGGTTCCGATTGCAGGGCTTGCTTGATTTTATCGACGTCGCCTGAATCAATCGCTTCCAGGGGAACGATCTTCGTCAGCTCCGAACCTGTCTGCTTCGGGATATCCACACTGGTGATCAGTTGAAGCAACTGACGCGTGAGCTTTCGTTCTCCGGTGATCGATACGGAATTTTGCCGCCGATCGAACTGCAGCACGGACGATATCTCGTCGTCTACGGTGACCTGGTATTCGGTTTTGGACTTTTTCACCGCTTCGAATCGTTCACCTAGGATTTTCTGCAGGGAGCTGACCAGGGCGCTTACACTCACGTGCACTAGCTTGTGGTACTCGTCTTCATCTCTATCTCCATCAGTGTCCTCCTCATGGAGGTCTGATTTGTCTTGAGGGACTGAGACGACGGGTACTGCAGACTTTTTGACAACCGTTTTCTCTACGAGGGGGGCGTCAGCCTGTTTCGCCTGGCGAGTGCGGGCGGGCACAAAAACCGGCGCAGCCTGCTCGGATGCGGCCTCCTCAAACAGCTCTGAAGAATCGTCCGCGTCGTCGATCGAAGTTTCAACGGCTTTCGCGACCTCAGTATGAATTTCAGGTGGTGCAAGGACGAGCAGTCGGGCACCGTCCGCGTCAGCAGCAATGCGGATCCCTTTGCGGTCTGCGTACTTCTCGCGCAGGCTCACAACCAGTTGACTCAACCGGTTCTTAGCGCAGGCATAGGACTTGAGTGTCGGTTCAGCATCTTCGACCTTCCGGGCGGGAGGAGGCTGATCGAAGGTCGCAAGAACGTCTGCCGCGATTCGCTGGATGGCTGCCGAACCGCTTAGAAGCAGGCGGTTTGACTTGGAGTCGACGACAATCTGGACATCCTCTCCGTAGCCCTCGAGCATCTCGGTGAGGACGGTCTCGGCTTCGGAGAGCGACTTATGTTTGATGGCATAAGACTTATATGTCTGTCCATCAGGAGTCTCTGCGGAACTCGAACCTGATGCCAGAATCGAAAACGTGAATACTCCAAGGGTCACAACCCATGGAAAAGCAGGGAAACCCCGACGATTACTGGGCGCTGGAGGCGCGCAGTTTCGGTGCGTGCAAAGTCTATCCACAGGGAATAACCTGGCGATATGAGGAATAAATCGATTGATGGGAGATTGGGAGGCGCGGATCCTAGGTAACGCCCTGCCCTTTGATCAATACCAACTGATCCAAAGGCACCACCACCAGACGAGGGCTCCAGCAGCTTCTGCCACCACCCTTCCCGCTTGAACTTCCGATCCAAAATTCACGACGGATTTGACCGATTGTCCGCCAGATTCCGCTTTTCACAGGAATAGAGCGAGCGGCCCATGCCGTTGGAACCTGTCTCCAAATCGCAGTTTAAGGCGTTCATTCGACGAAGTCAGAGGTGATCTATCCCTGGAACACTGAACCACCAGCGCGACAGCTCTGTCATTATGTTGGTTGCCCCTTTCGCCCTTCGTTTGATCTCCCTATCCTGCGGAGGCATAGGAGTTGCAACTGCATCTGTCTTGACCAAGTAAAAACGAAAACTTCGAGAATTCAACGCAATAATGCAAAATCTGCCGTTTGACGTGCCCACAACCAAGGCACTTATTTTCGATATGGATGGAACCGTCACCCATAACATTCCCTATCACGATCAAAGTTGGGTTATCTGGGCAGAGCAGGAAGGCCTGAAGTACACCAAGACTGAACTCCTCGCACAGGCGTATGGCACGATTGGGGAAATTACGCGCCGGCTGTTCCCTGATGCAACGCCCCATGAGCGATTCGAGCGAGGCGAACGTAAAGAAGCCATCTATCGCGACTTGTTCCGCCCCCATCTCGCGCCACTTCCCGGCCTCATCCCGTTTCTGGAGTGGGCTCGTCAGCAACCGCTTTCTACGGCAATTGCCACGGCGGGGGACGCCACCAACATCGCGTTCACGGTCGATGGACTTCAGATTCGCAAGTATTTCGACGTCTTTCTAGGGAGTGAAGACGTCGCGCACGGAAAGCCAAACCCGGAGGTTTACCTCCTGACCGCACAGCGACTTGAAGTCGATCCCCGAGATTGTGTCGCATTCGAAGACTCACCCCCAGGAGTTGAAGCGGTGCGACGAGCGGGGATGAAATGCGTTGTGGTCAACCCGATGGCTTCGCGCGAAGAGTACGGCGACTGCTCGCACGTGATCAAGTGGATGAAGGATTACAGCGACCTGTCATAGCTGCGGGCACCCGCGACTTCAGGTCGAGCGCGCGGCAGATCTTCGAGCGGTCGATGGCCCACTTTGCTCTACTCGCGTCTTCCCATCACGCGAGCAGAGCGAGTCCATTGGTTCCTTGAACCATGATTGATCAACGATTGTGAGAGAAACACTCCAGGTGAACCTGTGAAGATCAGTGGAACAGGGTTCGAAAAACGAAATAACACGCTCACTGTCAACGACTTCAGACAATATACGAATCTTTTAGGCTGATGTGCATCGCCGAGGGCGTCGGTCGAGACCGCCCCATCTGGTTGCCCTCGATCCGGATGAGAATCTGGTCGGTGCGCTCACGTTTCTGCGAGTGGAAGCGTATCATGTGTGCTTCCCGTGAACCGTTCGCGGTCCGCTTATCTCCATTGCCGAAAAACTTTGGGTGCCTCGATTGTTTTCCCATCACAGCGATTCGTCTCATAACGATCTGACCGGCAGTGATTTGTCAGAGAACGCAACGGAATGTTGCAGCTCTTCCCATGAGGCATTCCACCGTAGCAGCCCCGAATTCCCCCCTGCGTGTCTCTTCGGCCAACTCATAAATGCCCCCTCTGTAGCGGGACGAATCGCCAGTGATCGACTGAGGGTTCCCACTGAATCAGCGCGAACAGTGCTGTTTAAACAGAAGACGTTCATCTTCTTCATTGCGATTGGGCTCTTGTCAGGACTCACGCGTGAGTCATTCGCCGAGTCTGCCCCGACAATTTCGGAGCCTCGTGTCGGCTGGAATGATCATTACCTGGTCGGGCGCTGGAGTCCGATTGTCGTCCCTGTGTCGCTCACTGAATCTGCCGCAGTCCAACTGGAAGTAAGCGCACTCGATCCGGACGGGAATCGTGTCACTTATCAGGCAGCGCCCGTCACACTCGATGCAGGTGACCATCAACTTGAAGGTCTCTTCAAAGCGGGACGCCTGGATGGCGAGATCAGCGTCCGGTTGAAGGGGGGAAATGACTTCAGCGGGACGCCGGGTCGTGCCCCCTGGCTGAAACCCGCCGTCAGTCCCGCAGCCAAGCTTGTCGTCACCGTCGGCAGTCCGGCAGGATTTGACTTTGACAAAGAGGAATCCGCTTCCGTTCGTGACCATCGGTGGGCGAATGTGAGCGCGGCAGACCTGCCGACGAATCCTCTCGCATACGATGGAGTGGCAGCGCTGGTACTCAGTGGATCCGTTGAACTGACAGAAGCTCAATCGACGGCGATTCGCGACTGGGTGGCTGGCGGGGGGCGACTGACTATCTCATTTCCGCGTGATGTCGCGGCAGCTCGGAAGCGTTTGTTCAACTGGGTTCCTGCCACGATTGGCGAGTCTTCCGCGACGGTCAGAGAGTTCGGCAGTCTGGAGTCATTCGCGGGTAAAAACATTCGAATTCCCCAGACAGAACCGCTGGCGATACCTCACGTTCAGTATCCGACAGGAGAAACACTGGCATCCAGCCGTTCGATTCCATTCCTGGTCCGTCTTCCCTACGGCATGGGATCAGTGACCCTCCTGACCATGGATCTCACGTCCGCTCCTCTCAAGGACTGGAAAGCCCTGCATCCGTTCTGTGCCCGGCTGGTCGGTATCGAAAGTCGCACTGAACTCGCTGAAAAAATGGGAAGCCGTGGTTCGCAGCTCAGTTCCACCGGCATTTCCGATGTCGCAACACAACTGCATGCCATTCAGGACCATTTCGAAAAGGTCAATCGTACTTCACCCTGGAGTGTCCTGGGGGGACTACTGGGACTTCTGCTGCTGATCGGTCCCCTGGACTACCTACTTGTCCACCGGCTGCTGAAACGCCCTACGCTCACCTGGGTCACATTTCCTTTGACCGCCTGCGCTGTCACCGTCGGTGCGGCACTACTGGCATCAAGTTCAAACGGGTCCGTCGCTCGAGCCAACCAGCTCAACATCATCAACTATGATCAGGCGTCTTCGACACTGAGAAGCCGGTACTTTGTGAACCTTTACAGTCCGCAGACGGCGCAATCGTCGCTCAAAATTTTGCCCCACCCCATCACAAGCTCCGCAACCGGAATTTCCCCGGCGAATGTTAGCTGGAACGGCGTTGCCGAATCGGGGTTTGGAGGGATGCTGCGCCCCTCCGGCCTGGAACGGGGTGCTGCTTACGAACACCATGCCGATGGAGAACTGTCGAACATCCCGGTCCTGCAGTGGAGTTCAAAAGCTCTGACGGGTGAAAGCCTGCAAACGGTTGAAGACCTGGTCGAATGCAATCTGAAAGCAACCGCTACGGGAAGTTTGACGGGGACGATTCTGCACCGGTTCGATACACCGATCGAAGACTGGATGATCGTCTTCCAGAACCGGGTCTATCGTCACTTGAAGACTCGTGACGATGCTCAATCACTTCCTCTGGCACCCAAGCAGGTTTGGCGAGTTGAACAGCCAAGCGTATTCCAGCGAGAACTGCGCCCCTATCTCACCGGCATTCTGACAATGGCAACCGCGCGTTTCGGATCGCGAACGACAAAAGAAATCGTCCAGCAGCAATCGACGTATAACACGCTGTCTCTCGACCCGTTTGAAGTCGTCCGGATCTTAACCTTCTTCGATGAAGTCAGTGGCGATCGCTATACGGGCCTGACGAACCTTCTTTTGAACCAGGAAGATTGTTCGCATCTGCTGAAACTGGGACGTGCCGTACTGTTTGGTCGACTGCGTCAGCCCATCGCCGGAGTCGAGCTGAATCAGCAACCGCTGGAACCAGACAGCGAAGCATCGTTTGTCCGATTGATCCTTCCCGTCGAAAAATCGACAGAGGTCCTGAAAGAACTGAAACGAGTCGTCCCTGATTGATCCGGTAGCCTCAACCTCGCACCACAAGAAACGGCGTGAGGCGTTGAGTGATCCACATCTCGTCCGTGCGTGTGACCTGAAAACTCTTTCGCTTTGACTGAAGCACATGATTGAAACCCGACAGCTTACGAAACGTTACGGCCACCTGATCGCGGTCAACGAGATCAACCTTTCTTTGAAGGAAGGGGATGTGTTCGGCTTCATCGGCCCCAACGGATCAGGCAAAACGACCACCATGCGAATGCTGGCCACGTTGCTCGCCCCGGATTACGGCGAAGCCTATGTGTGCGGCAAGTCAATCTATAATGATCCACGTGAGATCCGCCGAATGGTCGGTTACATGCCCGACTTCTTTGGTGTCTATGACGATATGACGGTGATCGAGTATCTGGAATTTTTCGCATCCGCCTACCGGATCAATGGCCCCGGTCGCCGAAAGGTCTGCGAAGACAAGCTGGAACTGGTGGACATGTCCTTTAAACGGGACGCCATGGTCAATCAGCTTTCTCGTGGACAGACCCAGCGAATCGGACTGGCTCGAACCCTGCTGCACGAACCTCAAGTGCTGCTTCTGGACGAACCCGCCAGCGGCCTGGATCCCCGGGCCCGAATCGAAATCCGTAACCTGCTGAAAAAACTGGGAGAACTCAAGAAGACGGTCATCGTTTCCAGCCACATTCTTCCCGAATTGGCAGACGTCTGTACGCGAGTCGGCATGATCGAAAAAGGGAATCTGATCGTCGACGGCTATGTCGATGAAGTCATGCGGAAAGCACGGCAGCAGATCATGCTTCAGATTCGGGTGAAAGAGCAGCCCGGGAAGACCATGGAGAAAGCCGCCGCTCTGCTCGAGCAACACGAACTGGTCTCAATGGTCGACATCGTCAAGGGAACCATCGAAGCCACCCTGAAATCAGATACGTTCGACTACAGTCCACTGCCCACGATGCTGATCTCGGAAGGGTTCCACTTGACGTTGTTCCGGGAAGAAGAGGTCAATCTGGAAACCGCGTTCATGTCGCTGACAAAGGGCTTGGTGCAGTAGTAGATCGGTCCCCGGGAACCAAATTCGGATTGACGAAATAGACCCGCTACCCGGTGCCGCGATCCACCGATCGGTCTTACCAGCAGCAAAATTGCTGGGTACGATGCGTTCCTTGGAAGGATGTTTCCCAGGCCTGAAGAACCAGCCAGAGGAATCAGCGTCAGTCCAATGTGAGTTTGTTCGAGTCACGCAAATGAGACGGTGCGTCCAGACCATGGATCGAGCGGCCCGGAGACTCGAACAGCCGGGCGTTACCTGATTGGATATGATCCCTCAGTTCGTCGATGTTCGGGATTGCCCGAGCGACCGAGGACCCATCGACGGAATTCAAAAACAGACTATGACATCAAGGATGTTGCCATGGTGAACCCTCTCCCGCCACTTCAGCTTTCCCCGGACTGCACAGCAGACGAGGTCAAACGGCTCACTCAGTTTCTGGAAGAGCAGGGGACGTTTCGCTTCCCGACGCTCGCCAATGGCCTCTTTTCCGCCGCGGCTGGGGAGGGGGGCGATTTCGAGCTGACCGGCTATCGGAACGTGTGGGTCCGCGACAATGTCCACATCGCACACGCACACTGGACATGGGGTGAAACTGAGAAAGCCGCCGCGGCGACCCGGTCGCTGATGACGTACTTCGAAAAGCATCGCCACCGGTTCAGTGACATCATCGACGGGAAAACCGATCCCGGCGATCCCATGGCACGTCCACATATCCGATTCGACGGCGATCGCCTGTGTGAACTCGACGAAAAATGGTCTCACGCTCAGAACGATGCCATCGGCGGCTTTCTCTGGCTCGCCTCTCGACTCGGTAACGTCTGCCAGTGGAATCCGGCACAGCAGAACTTGCTGGACATGATCGCCCGCTACCTGCTGGCGATTGAATTCTGGGAGGACGAAGATAGCGGGCACTGGGAGGAAGTTCGCAAGGTCTCTGCTTCAAGTATCGGCGTCGCGACGGCGGGGTTAGAGGCCTGGTCCGAGTATTCCGGGAAGTCGTATCCAGCGAGAGGCAGGGAAGCTCTGCAAACAATCCTGCCACGGGAATGCATTCAGCCGGATCCCTTGAAGCATCGCCCCTATGATGCCGCGTTGCTTTTTCTGATCTTCCCCTATCGCCTCGTTTCAAACGAGATGGCAGACCAGATTGTCGCAGACGTCACGACGAACTTGCTTGGCCCTTACGGAATCCGGCGCTACATCGGCGATTCGTACTGGTGTGCAAACTACAAAGAGAAGCTCGCCGCCACCGTGCGGACGGCCGATTTCAGCGACAACCTCGCCGACCGGGACCGCTTACTGGAACCCGGAACGGAAGCCCAATGGTGTCTATTCGACCCAATCCTGTCGATTCACTATGGGCTGCGGTACCAGCGTACCCGGGAGAAAGAGGCTCGCCAGCGGCAGATCGAACATCTGAATCGCGCACTCGGTCAATTGACTTCAGCAGGGTCTTCGTCAGGTCCATACCGATGCCCCGAATCGTATTACAGTGACCAGGGGCGATATGTTCCGAACGATATCTGCCCCTTACTATGGACACAGGCCAATCTCAAAATGGCATTACGATTCATGATGGCGGAACCAGGCGCAGCCGGAGGAACCAACTAATGCCAGCCATCTTCGAATGGAAACACGTCGTTGTTGAACGGGACCTGGATGATCTGGGCCATGCCAATAACATCTCCTACCTGAAGTGGATGCAGTCCGCTTCGATGGAACACTCGTCGGCACAAGGCTGGTCGATGCAGGCCCATCGTGAACTCGGACAAGGCTGGGTTGTCCGGTCACACTACATCGAGTACCTGATTTCCGCTCAACTGGGTGATGAAATCGTCGTGCGCACCTGGGTTGCAAACCTGAAGAAAGTCACGTCCCTGCGACGTTATGAGATGATCCGCGTCTCGGACCAGGCCGTGATAGCGAGGTCAGCCAGCGACTGGGCCTACATTGATTATGTGACAGGCTCACCGAAACGGATTCCCCCCGAGGTTGCGCAAGCTTTTGAGATCATCCCGGACGGAGATTCAGTAAAAGCCGATCGCGAAGTAAGGTAAAGCTCGCTACTGTATTCGCCGAGGGCTGCTCTAAGACAACCAGGACAACACCATGCTCGATGGGACATTCGCTCTACTGGAACGTTCGTTGCGAATCGATTCTCGTGCATGGTCAAGCCACCTGGCCCGATTGGGACTTCTGCTCGCCATCTACGTTTCATTGAGCTACACGCGTTTGACGTCCTTCCTGATCGGAGCACCCGGACTTCACTTTTTCTCAGGCATCGCATATCTCGATGTCTTTTTTATGACGCTTCTGGGCATTAGTTTTTTTGCCACGTCGATCACCGAGGAAAAAGAAGAAGACACATTAGGATTGATGCTGATGGCGGGGATCAGCCCGCTTGGAATTCTGGCCGGAAAATCAGGCGGGCGACTCTGGCAATCGATGCTCTTGATCGCCGCGCAGTATCCTTTCGTGTTACTGGCCGTGACGATGGGGGGCGTCATGCAGTCCCAGGTCTGGTCAGTAACCGTAGCGCTCGTGGCCTATTTGATCTTTCTGGCAGGGTTCGGACTACTCTGTTCAACGCTGGCTCCCAACAGCAAATCTGCGTCAACATGGATGGTGATTGGATTGCTCGCCTATTTCTTCATCCCAATGCTTGCCGGATATTGGTCTTTTGTTCATGCAAACTGGCAAATGTCGCAAGGTGGATCTACGTCGACCACGGTCGGATGGCAGCTCGTCGAAGCTATTTCGAGAGTCTCTGTTTTCACTCAGATGAGCCAGATCCTGACCACCGGATTTGGCGAGACCGCCTTGAGCATCCAGGTGATTTCAAATGTGCTGATGGGGATTTTCTGTTCTGCCCTGGCGTGGCTTTGCTTTGGGATCGCCACGCGCAGTCCCTCGTCAGAAGTGACATCGCGTGGATTTGTATCGCGTTATCGAAGCTACTCTCCGTTTTCCGCAGGGCGACCGTGGACCCACCCGTTCAGATGGAAAGATTTCCACTTTGTCGCTGGCGGCGGCCCAGCAGTCTGTTTCCGCCTTTTCTACTACGGCATTCTAGGATTGCTGCTGTTCGCGTTCGATGGCGATAGTAACTGGTTCTACTTCTTTCTGTTCCTCTTGTGGGTCTCCGTCGTAGTCGATGCCGCACGTGTCATCTCCCGATCTCTGCAGGAAGAAGTGCGAGGCCAAACGCTCTCGGCGCTGATGCTACTCCCTCATTCGATCAACAAGGTCGTCTACTCAAAGCTCGAAGGAGCATTGCTGAACTGGCTCCCAGCACCTGTGCTGGGGATAGTGACCCTTGCCCTCTGTCCGAACTTCAACGCTGATTTGGACTCGGTGTTGAGAGAAGAGAGGGTTGATGTGATTCTTCTTGGCATGGTCGTTCTCGCGTTGTTTTCCGTAATGGTTTGCCATCTCGCCGCGCTGATTTCGCTTTACGCCCGGTGGGGAGCAGTTCCACTGGCGATTGGGCTCTCCATCGGTATCTATATCGCTGTCGCGATGCTCGAAGCCGTAATTATGATTCCGCTCGGTGGTTCCATGAATGAGTATGTTCTGCTGAGCTTCATGGCCTTGAGCTTCCTTGGTATTTGCGGCGCCTGCCATCTGGGAGTTCTGCTGCGGGTTCAGTCACTAGCGACCAGGTGACGTCACAAGTTAAGCACGATCACGAGTCCAAGAGATCAGGCAAAGCCCATTCGGAGAACTTCGCTATCGCATCGCTCAGGCGAGCTTACACGATGGTATCGGTCGGTGCGCCCAAGGGTGCGATCGATCAGAGCGATTCAACGCGGACGATCTTGATTCCAGTCCGCCAGGGGGATCCGGTCCATTTTGAAGAGATCAGACGTGCGAGCGTACCAGCCTGCTCCGTGCATTCGTCCGATCAGTTTCAAGCTTGGTGTATCGACATAGTGGTGATCAGGGTCAATGACGGCGTCGTCGCGGAGATGCATGGCGAGGACACGTCCGAGGATTAAGCCACTATGTTCGCCCAGTGCGATCGACTGGATCAGTTCACACTCAAATGCGACGGGACTTTCTGCAATTCGGGGCGGATGGATCAACGTCGACGGAAGCAGCGTCAGACCAGCTTCGTCCAGTTCGTTTACCCCATAGTCGAAGTCGATCGCCGTGACGTTCATTGCTTTCGCGTTATCTTCCGAGACAAGATTCACAACAAACTGTCGCGACTCTTCAATGTTACACCTGGTGTCCTTCGGACGCCCACGTTTGTGGCTGCCGATCCCAATCCCGATGACGGGTGGATCGGCCGCAAACGCATTGAAGAACGAAAATGGCGCTGCATTCAAGGTTCCCCCGCCGGACTGGCTGACGACCCACGCAATCGGACGCGGTGTGATCGTCGAAACAAACAGCTTGTAACATTCGTTCGGGGGAAGTTTGCCAAAATCAAAGTACACGGTGGAACTCCTCACGCATCACAACGGCAAGAGACAAGCTGAACGAGCTACAACCGACGTGATACTGTGATGCACCTGGACTGACGGAGCTCATTGCAGGATAGAAAGGGAGTGGCGCGATTGCGTCACCGTGCTGCGTGCGCTGCCTCCGCCATCGATTCACAAGGCGTCTGCGCCATACTATGCGCTTTTGCGAACGGGAACGGGTGTTTCCAGAAACTTGCGATAGGCGACCAGATCCTTGTCTGACTCATCTGGTTCAGCGTACCAGATATGGAGCAGCGTGTTTCGTACGCGGTCCATTGGTGGAATGGTGCTGCGACCGTGCCAGCTTTTCAGTCCCAGATCGTTCAGCACCGAGAAGGCGTAAGCATGATTGGGCAGAAAAGGCATTGTTTTGGAAATCGTGAACCCACGAGGTTCCCGCAGATAATGAGCCGGGTTCAGGCTGCGCGTGTAGAATTCGGTCCCGACGCTCGCCAGTGAGTCGTCACTGGGGAAAGCAAACTGCATCGTGACAATTTTCTCACGCGTGTCGGGATGCGGAGTAATCCGGTACCCTTCGGTTTCGCTATATAACTGACCGCGAGGGTACGCCGGGATCGTGGGAAGCTCTGCAGCCCTTACCTTGAACCGACGGCACAGCCCAGTGGAAAGCTTCTGAAACACGGCGTCACGAAACTCGGTGCTACTGATGGCCGCGCGAACAGTTGACCACAGCATGTGATCTTGTTCATTCAATGAGTTCAGTGCGGATTCACAGAGCGACATTCGCTGACGAGTGCTTCCGCCGTACTCGTTGGAATGGTGCTTCTGATTGGCCTTCACGAAATGCTCAGCGGAAGGATACGACTTCAAGAGACGTCGATAGATATCGTCAGGGAAGATCCCATCGAATAGAACGTGGGGAAAAGGATAATCCTGTGGCTCTGTCTTCGACACCACATTCAAACCATGATCGATAAGTCGGCAATACAACGATCGATTGAGAAGCATTTGCAACATCCTTGTTACGTGTTTCTCTCCATCGGAAGTAATTAGAAGGCGGAAATTGCGCCTTAACCGACCGAAGATGAATGGTTATCGACAGCCCGACGCGCGATCTTTAGAAAATCCACTGGAGTCGTGTCAATTGATCTATCCAGCGTCCGAGTGAAAGCCACTCACCCGTGTCACCGTGAGAAGTGAGACCGCGAATTGAACAGCCAGCAGAGTCAAGACTCTCCAGTCGGACGGCAAGAACTTCATTTTCCCATTCATCTGCCGTTCAAGCTGAATGGCCGCCAGCCAGACCAGCCAAGGGAGAAACAGGAGCCACAACCGGGCCGCTTCCCCTGAATTCTTGCCAGTTAGCCACAGGAGCCCCCATACCACCGCGGTGCAAATGACTGTCGCCGACGCGTTTCCTTTTTGTCGTTCGTCCTGATCGAGTTCCGCTACGTCAACCCGCCGTCGGCCGGTGAACTCACTCAATCGGAGGCAACTTAAGACAGATGCTGCCAGAAAAACGACAGGGAAACCTGACGAGAATGTCAGCTCAACAGGATTGGCTAGCAGCCATTTCCAGTGACTGCGCGGGTATTGAACATAAAAGCCGGCATGGTTGCCATAGTTCAGCCACCAGACAACAAGAAGGTTGACCTTAGCAAAGCCCCACATCAGAAATGTTGGCAGCACGAACCCAAGCACTCCGGTCGCGATGCAGAGCCATCTCCGAGAATCGAACGGAGCTGATCCCCGCACGTCAACATGCTTCGCGTCCTCGGGAATATGGTTGTCCTCGCGCCGGAACAGCTGCTGAATGAAAGTAGTAACGATTGAAAGACAGAACGCCTGGATCAGAACGGGAATAAATGCCAGACTGCAAAGCATCCCCAGCCATGCCACTAAACCGCTAATGAGCGAAAGCAGTATCGACCTGTTATCCCAGGCGGTGAGCCAGCACCACAAGAGAACCAGGCCGATCAAGGGAAACAGGGCATCGGACTTGGGAATAAAAATCGCCAGTGCCGGAAGCGAGGGCCACAATGATGTCCCCACCCATGCGATCGGCGGCGAGCAAGTCCGTCGCAAAAGACCGAACAAGGGAACAACGGCCAGCGAAGCGGACACCATGACGAGCAGAGTTGCCAGCCACAAAACCCGCTTGTCGAGAGGGACCAGCGGAATCGGCACTCGTCGCCTCAGATTATTCGCGGCAATAACGTCTGTCGCCTCACGGAACGAAGCGGGTTGAGTCGCGTCAAGAAACGAAGCGAGCACGGATGAACTGTCGCAGATTCTCAGCAGGCCGTGAAATGCCAGAAACAGTCCTGGGGGATGAGTCCCCGTATGCAGAACATCCCCTTCTCGCATCAGGGCCTCATACCCCTTCAGCAATTTGGCAGGGTCGGACTCATCATAACGGGCTCGGGTGTAATAGCCGGATGAGTTGGTGTAGTAGAGGACGAACGCCGATTTCCCGAGGCGATTTTTGACGGGAGCGACTTCTTGCACGATCCAGAGCCAGCAGAAGCTCGCGGTGACAAGTCCTGCCAGCCAGACGCCGCTCTCAACGACCGAGATACGATCACGGGAAAACCGACGCAGCCCGAACCCGACGTAAGCAATGAAAAATGCGGCAGCGACGGCGCCACCGCAAAGGTTTAACAGTAAATCGGGTTCAGTCGGTACGCGTTCCCATGTCCATTCTCCCGGAATCCCCAGAGGAACGTTCGTAAACCAGAGAACGAATGCGCAAAGGACCGATCCGAGCAGAATTACGGTCAGGTTGGCTGTTTTCAGTTTTCACTTTTCATAAAGCAAATTCCAGAGTCGTCACTTCGCGGTGAATTATTCTCAGGGCTGGTCTTCCGGGACCAGTTGCAGTTCCCCGACAATTTCGCTTCCACTCCCGCCGTTGGGTTGCCCCAGTAAGAGGAAGCTGCCGCCCCCGCCCGAAGACTGAGGTTTGCCGAAATCTTCTGACTCAGCTTCAAGCGTCTGCTTAATACGAAGTTTCGCATCAATCAGATGGGCTCGAGTATAGTCATCCAGCTTCAAATCTTCCTTCGCCAGAGTTGCATCGATTCGCGTCTGCAAATCGGTCAGCAGCACACGAATCAGAACCCGTGCATCTTCGGGCAATTTCAACTGCGAAGCAGTATCCGTTGGAGAGCGACGAACCATGTCGCTCAGACGTTTCAGCGCGGCTCGCTGAGTGTTTCGGCGGAAACTGCCAATGTACTGATTTCGGTTCGTGTATTCGCCAGCAGGGGGAGACATTACTTCCGAGAAGATCCCCTCAACAGAGGTCTTGAGATGTTCGGCCAGGGTGTAGACGTCTTCACCAGGTGCCACCTTCAGTTCCCCGTCCTGAAGCCGTGCCAAAACCTGAGGACTGAGCAATCCACTCAGCATGCCTGCCTGCAGGCTCCCAATCTGGTCGTGAATTGGATAGTCGATCCGGCGGATCTCGGAGGTGCCCCAATGTCGCCATCGGGTTGCCGCGAGGGAATTCAGCAGGGCAGGGTCGAACTTGTGAGCCACCAACCCCTGGTCCAGGATCAATCGGGTCGCACTTCGCTGCTGTGCTGCATCAACCGGCTTAAAGGGAGTACGAGCCTGATTGTCGCCCTTATGATCGCGGTAAATGTGCACTCCGCCGATCAGCTTCGAAGCAAAGCGGATGGTTCTGTAATACTCACCTATCAGGATTCCAAACGACTGCCGTGCGCGCTGGTATCCCTCGCCGTTGTCGACGGTCCGCTCCAGGAACTTCGGCAGAAGTCCGTTTACGATGGCGATTTGGCGCTGTGCGTAAACGACAGGATCCTTGCCCAGATCAAACCGGAAGGTGAGGGGGTCGGGATCGTTGGACTCTGCGTCCTCGTCGGTTCCAAAGTCGAGGCCACTTTCACCGCTGCGAGAGGCGATTTTTGCCAGTTCGGCGTTCTCGTCACCCGAGATCGGTTTGTAGCCGTACTCAATCGCCCAGTAGTCGTATGGGCCCAGGGTGGTGGTGTAGTACGCTGGCTGTTTCGTGCCGGCGGGGACGATATTCACGGGGGAATAATCCATCACACTCGCCACAGTCGGTTCATGGGCCTTGGCAGCATCTTCCATTTCCGCGAGCGACTTCCAGGCACTGGCCTTGAAGTTGTGCCGCAGTCCCAGCGTATGGCCGACTTCGTGCATCACGACTTCTTTAAGGGCCTGCTGAAGATACTCTTCGGGCAATTCGCCACGCTTATCAGTGAGGCCCTGCACTGCCATGACTGCTGCCGCAAACCCGGTCTGCTGCTGCATCCCTTCCGACAGCCGGCATTCGTGGAAAGCCCGATTTCCCGGCAGGCGGAGCGGACGTGGCCCCTTTACGGGAAGCTCTTCCCCAAACAGGGTGGCGATGGTGGCAGGAGTAAAGTTCTCGTACGTCGACTTCCACGACCGCAGGAAGCTGGCATCGAAGATGATGTCAGCATCCAGAATCTGACCCGTCAACGGGTTCGTACGGGAGGGGCCCATGGCAAAACCGGCTTCTGCTGTGATCCAGCGAAACGTGTTATGCTGCACATCTTCCGGATCCCAGGTGTCGTCATCACGCTGCTGCCGTACTTCGATGGCGTTGTCGAAACCGAGTTTCTCGAATGCCTTGTTCCAATCTTCGATCCCCGCTCTGACAATCGGACGCAAATTGAAGGGGACGGTCTTTTCGAGATAGAAGACAATCGGATCCTTCGGAGGAGAAATCTTCGCGGAAGGGTCCAGCTTCTGAAGGTCCCAGCGATTGATGTAGCGGACGAAGTGCTGATCGTCTGATACGTCACTGAAATCCTTCGTAACCGTAAGGAAGTAACCGATCCGGTCGTCTGCTTTTCGTGGTTTGTAGCCGGTTTGCGGCAACTGGCTGATACTGTAATGCATCATCACCTGCATTCCGCGCGGATCGGGTACCGCGTCCGACTCGTTCATGGGATCGCGCGAGTAGACTGCGGCAATGTCGATTTCCACATTCTTCGGAAATGTCTTCACATTGGCGATCGTACTGCGATCGAACACAAAGGATGCACCGAGCATTCTGCCGACCATTTCGTCGTCGCTCAGGAAAATGCGTGTCATATCGACCAGGTGGCCGCCCGGAGTGTCGGTCAGGATCGGCAGGGCGTAGAGAACGGAATCGCTGTAGGCCAATTTGACAGCGGTCGCTTCGGGACTTCCCGCTTTGGCTTTGAATTTGACGTTGCGACGCAGGACGTGAATCTTGTCTCCGACTTTACGGAACGACCAGAGAACATCGTCTCCCCACGTCATCCCGCCCAGAACCATCCCCTGGCTCACCCCGCGAGCGATCGAGCTGAGCATCAAGTAGTCTTGGTTGAGCTGAGCTTGCTTCAGGTCGACCAGGATTTGCTGGTCCTTCGTATAGACCGTCCACAGCCCTCCGTCGACCTTTTTCAGGCCAGTCGTCAACGTATCAAACTTCGAGGGTGTTGCGGCGGGTTGCTGAGCGTGCGCGGCAGTACCGGGGACAGTCGCGGCCAGCACGAGCAGCGCAATAAGCAATCGAAAACGAGCCATAAGTGTTGTTCCAGCAGGAAAATGAACTCGAACGGCAGACCAGCCCTATACTTGACGCAGGTTTCCCAATCTTTACAAAATTATGGCACACGTCCAGTGGTGCGTGCACGCTCAATTGTCAAAATTCAGCAGAATCGACCAGTTTCCGCTGCTCCTCGAAAATCTCTCGTGGACAGTGCACGCTGCGACGCCTGAAGCCACTTGGCAAGGTTAAACTTCTACGTGGACTTTGCCGATAAAATCGGCGGCACGGAAACGTTGTTTCATCCGTTTCACGACGATTCAAGCGGCTGAATAGAGTGAATCACGCGCAGTTCCCCTCCCACTCACAGATTCCTGCGAATCTGTAGCTGATCGGTCGATATCCCTTTCACGACGCTGGCCTCGGCGGCAGCTTAATTACGCTTCAACTTCGAGATCGGACCCACGGAAGGGAAGAGTCATGCCTCAACACGGCGTTAATGTCCTCGCGCTGATCAAGGGACCCGAGCGTTTTGTGTTTCTCTACGACGATGAGAGCGCCGATCAACTCTTGCAGACGCTCGGTAAGTACGCGGCCGATCCCGAGCTGAACTTCTCGTGGTATGATGCTGCGACCCTGAGCCAGCGTGTCCGGAAACTCCGGGAAGCCGACTCCACGGACAAAGAGCGTCCTCGCAATCGCATTCGCCGGTCCGCAGCCTGATCACCGGCTCAAGGCGAACTGATCGCAAAGATTGGCTCCGCCCCCCCCCGAAGCCGTGCCGTCACAGCAGCCAACATTCTTGCCGCTGGACGCTGACACAACGATGAATGATTAAGTCGGTAGCGAGCCACGGGGGATTGCGAAACGCACCGATCCCACTGCATCCGACCGGCGGTGGCTGGATTGCTCCTTCAATGCGGACCGACCCAGAACAATCTTGAGTCGTCACCCAATGAATTGATACGGTCGTACTGACCTCGATTGCGAAATTGGTTCCGTTGAGTTCAGTCGATCCGATCGCGAACTTGAACAGCGCTTCTCGTCCTGGAAACAAGCAACGCCCCAATGTACGCCGCGATTGATGGCTTCCTGCGCTACCTGAAAATCGAGCGAAATGCGTCTGAGCTGACACTGAAATCCTACAGCGAGGACTTTGGCAGCCTGCTGGACTATTTTCGCGATCGCGTCGGGGACATTGTCGATCCAGCCGAAGTGCAGATCCCGCAGCTTCGCGGTTACGTCGCCTACCTTCATGAGTGCGACTACGCACGAACGACGATCGCCCGACGACTGGCCAGCCTGCGCAGCTTCTTCCGCTACTGCCAGCGAGAAGGCCTTGCCAGTTCGAATCCTGCCAAAGTCCTTCGGACGCCCCGAGTCGGTCGGAAACTGCCTCACTTTCTCACGACCGAACAGATCACAAAACTTCTCGAAGCTCCTCCCGCCAATCAGGATGAGGGACTTCGCGACCGAGCGATTCTGGAGACGCTGTACTCTGCCGGTCTCCGAGTGGCTGAACTTGTTGGCCTGAACGTCGACCACTGGGATCAGGACGCGAACATCATCCGCGTCTTTGGAAAAGGAAAGAAAGAGCGGATCGCACCGATCGGACGCTTCGCCGCTCAAGCACTCTACCGCTGGCTGGAGGTCCGCAAAGAGGCTCCTGGCGCAGGCCCGAAAGACCAGGGAGCACTCTTCTTAAATCGCTTCGGCACGCGACTGACAACACGCAGCATCGGTCGAATGCTGGAAAAGTATCTGATGCTGACGGGTCTCGACAAACTCACCACTCCCCACACCTTGCGTCATTCGTTTGCAACTCACCTTCTGGATGGGGGTGCCGACCTGCGTTCCGTTCAGGAACTGCTGGGACATAAAAGTCTGACGACAACCCAGATCTACACACACGTCAGCACAAAACGTCTGAAAGACACCTACGAAAACGCGCACCCCCACGCCGCCAAAAATCATCGCCCGGGTCGAGGCGAACGGCCCCCCGCTGAAAAATAGCGGCCCGCTCACGTCATCCTCGCTGATGGCGCCATTGGCACCCCCGAGGATCAACCGTCCATCGAACCGGTGATGACTCCCCCTTCCTGGAACTGGGCGTAGTTTTCCGCGAACGAGTCGGCCAGTCGGCGGGCACTCGCTTCGTAATGGGAAACGTCAGCCCAGGCTTTTCGCGGATCGAGGATTTCGTCGGGGACTTTGCTGCACCGGGTGACAACGTGTAGCCCGAAAATGGGATCCAATTGAGTCGGCGCGTCCCGGAGTTCCCCCGAGTGGATCGCGTCGATGATGGCCCGAGTGTAGGGCAGCTTCATTCGAGCGCCGATTCCGTAAGGGCCACCGCTCCAACCCGTATTCACCAGCCAGACCTTGGCGTCGTGCTTTTGGATCTTTTCCGCCAGCAGTTCTGCATACTTCTGCGGGTGCCAGACTAGGAACGGTCCGCCAAAACAGGGCGAGAACGTTGCCTGAGGCTCTTTCACACCGACTTCCGTTCCCGCGATCTTGGCAGTGTAGCCGTTCACAAAATGGAAAATTGCCTGCTCGGTCGTTAATCGACTGACCGGCGGCAGGACTCCAAACGCGTCACACGTCAGGAAAATGACGTCAGTCGGGTGGCCCGCAACGCAGGGAATTTTCGCATTCGTCACATATTCAACGGGGTAAGCACCCCGAGTGTTCTGTGTGATGGTCGAATTGTTGAAGTCGACGTGATGGTGGGCGTCATCGTAGACGACGTTTTCCAGCACCGCCCCGTACCGCAGCGCCTGGAAGATCTCGGGCTCGGATTCTCGTGAGAGGTAGATCGCCTTGGCGTAGCAGCCCCCCTCAATGTTGAAGATTCCTTCGTTCGACCAGCAGTGCTCGTCGTCACCAATCAGAGACCGACGGGGATCGGCAGAGAGCGTGGTTTTCCCCGTTCCGGAGAGTCCGAACATGATCGATGACTGCCCCGTGACACGATCTGCTGTCGCCGAACAGTGCATCGAAAGCACTCCTCGTTTCGGCATCAGATAGTTCATGATCGTGAAGATGCCCTTCTTCATCTCGCCTGCATACTCGGTCCCCAGAATGACAACTTCACCGTTCTCAAAACTGACGTCAACGCTGGTCTTGGACGTCATACCGGTCGTGTAACGGTTCGCCGGGAACCTTCCTGCGTTGTAGATGACGAAGTCGGGCACGCCAAAGTTCGCCAACTGTTCGTCCGTAGGACGAATCAGCATCTGATGCATAAACAGGGCGTGATAGGGCCGAGAACAGATCACTCGAACTTTAATCTGGTGCTGCGGATCCCAACCGGCGAACGCGTCGACGACGTAAAGCCTTTCGCAGATATTCAGATAATCCTTGGCCCGCTCGCGATTGATTGAGAACGTGGCATCGTCCAGCGGAAAATTCACGGGTCCCCACCAGATGTCATCTGCCGACGCGGAATTTTTGACAAGTCGTTTATCCTGTGGCGAGCGACCTGTTTTCTCCCCGGAATAGGCGATGAGTGCTCCAGAGTTGGAAATGCGCGTCCCCGGTTCGTAGCGAATCGCCTCTTCATAGAGTTGTGAGGGATCGGCGTTCCGCAGAATCGTGGGAGCCTTCAATCCATGTACGGACAGATCAAAATTGGCCATCGGTTGCTCCTGAGTGTCCGGCGAAGTCATGTCGACTCGATTGTCGCGCATGAATCCATTCAAACCGGAACGAGTAGACGATCGATTCACAATGCGGGGAACCTCTCGGTCGGATTCGCAAATCACATACGGTCAAGCGGATCGACGCCACGCCGCCAGTGGACTGGTTTGTTCTGGTGACTTAGCGAAAGAATAGCAGATCCCTTCCCAAACACGGCGCCAAGGGTTGTCTCCTGCACCTGCGAGCACAAAGTAGCGGGGAATCGGAACGGTCGGACAGTTTCAGCAATTTGACTTATAAGGTCAATTCCCGCTCCAGGCCGGGCGTTTCCGAAATCCGGGCGAAAATCGTGATCACAGCAGAGGCATAACTCACCTTTAAACGTCTACAATCGGGCTTCGCAGTGACAACTGCTTCTCGATGATTCAACCTGCATTTGACTTGGGAGTTTAGTTAATGGATTTGCTTACGACATTGTCGGGTTCGTTGATGGAAGGCTTCTATCCGGCGGGCTGGGATCTCGCGAAAATCGACGCATGCGTCGACCCCGATCCCTCAACGATTACGGTCCGACAGAAGAGCTGGCACTCGGGCTTCCAGCCAATCCCCTGTACCAGCCTGGCCGACTTCGACATGATGCTCGGGCATGAAATTGCCCACACGATCAAGCAGGCCCGGGATGCGGGCGAACAGGCCGCCATGATTCTGCCCGTGGGTCCGATGGGCATGTATCGCTGGGCCGTCTATTTCCTGACAGAATGGAATGTCTCGTGCGATCATGTGCACGGTTTCAACATGGACGAATGGTCGGACATCGCTGGCAATACGCTCCCATCGTCCAATACGGGATCATTCCAGTATGCAATGGAGCAGGCGTTTTACGGTCCTCTCAAAAAATTGACCGTTCCCAAAAAGCAGCGTAACTTTGCCACGAAGAAACTGCTGCCGACCTACGCCGAAAAGATCGGCGAACTGCGATCGCGCGGCGCAAAGCTGACCACCATCTTCGGCATTGGCCGAGTTTGCCATATCGCATTCTGGGAACCTCACTTCGCCGCCGAATACTCATCGGTGGCTGAATGGAAGCAACAGACTCATCGGCTGGGTGCCAAGCTTCATCCTCTGACGATCGAACAGAATGCGCTAACCAGTTTCAAGAGCCGCACGACGCATGTCCCGGCGTTCGCCAATACGATCGGCCCAGGCTTGTTCCTCGGCTGCGATAAGATCATCGGCGGCGCTGACGGCACCTTTGGCCGTGGAATGCAGTGGCAGGGCCTGTCGCTCTGGATGACCCTGCGACACGAGCCGACTCCATGGATTCCTTCGACATTTATGCCCGGACAGCCCGGTCGCCTGTTCTTCCTGCAAGATCTGGCCGGTCCGCTGGTTGCAGAATGTAACTGAGCCTCGTCCGCTTCCTTCGACTTTCCGTACCACAAGTTCGGGCGAAGAAGACGCGAAGAGGAAAGAAATCAGTGGGGCCACGGCAGCGAAAGTCATTCGCCGCTGTGGCCCTCACTGTTGAATTAACCAGCGCAACCAGCCGGGTTTCCAACTGCGACGAACACAATCGTCTTATCGATGACGGTGTCCGATTCCGCCTGGATCACCTGAGATTCCTCCGACCCTCCGCTCGCCTGGGAGATCTAGGGTCACAGCATCGAAGCTGCGATCCCCGTCACTAGACTTAGGGATATCGATTGACTGACAATGGAAGATCCCAGTCCTACGAGATTCTGAAAATCGATCCCCAGGGTGGATTAGAGAACACGTCGCTTGGCCCCTTGTCGAGAAGCCGATCCATGCCGACTCCAGGTTCAGTCATCTATCATCAGCTGCAATCCGCCCTCGACCATCAGCGGTTGGCCGTCGCAGAACGGACGCGAGATGTGGAAATGCTCGACAGTCAGTTAAAAGAATTGGTCTCGCGCAAAGGGGCAACTCTCCTCGAACTGGCGCAGCATTATCTCCCTGAATTCAGCCGATCGTCGATTGAAACGACTTTTGCCGAAGTCCGGGCGACGTTACTGGAGATTATGGGGCGTAAAGAGCGGATCCATGCCGAGTTAACCGCGCGGGCTAGCCGATTCGTCGAATCGTGCCGTAAGCTCGAGAAAGATCTCGACGGGATCACCGAACAATTGAATGAACACGTGCGACGACGCGACGATCTGGAGAGGGTCGTTGCTGACCGGCTTAAGGAAGACACGCATTTCCAGGAACTTTCTCACGACGCGGCTCAGATGGAAGCGCGCCTGCAGCGGAATGAGGCCCGCGTCCTCGAACTCCAGGCCTCTGCAAAGGAAAAGCTTCCGCCCTACGAGAAAAGTTCACTCTTTCAGTACCTCTACCGGATCGGTTACGGAACATCCGCTTACCGGGGGAAAGGATTCGTCCGATCTCTCGACAGATGGGTCGCGAGGATCATCGATTTTCCCAAAGCACGCAACGGGTATGAGTTTCTCCGGAATACGCCGAAACTGATGGCAGAAGAAGTCGAACGCCGCAAGGCCGAATTCAAGGGCTTGATGGAAGAGATCGAAGATATTGAGTACCAGATTACCGACTCCGTCGGGCTGACCGCGGTTCTGGAAGCAGGCCGGAAACTCGGGGCAAAGCGAGAGGAAATTGTCGCAACCCTGGAGAAGACCAGAAAAGAACTGCAGGCCGTCGATGCCGAACTCGAGGAACTTGATCAGACACAGGGACATTTCTACGAAGAGGCCATCAAGAAGTTCGAAAAGTTCCTCAGCCAGACAGAAACAGGAGTCCTCCAGAGCAGGGCCAGACGAACCCCTGACCCCCGCGATGACGAGATTGTGTCTCGAGTCACCGAGCTGACGGCCCAGATCGAGCGACTTAGGCCTCAAATTGTGGACGCCCAGCGTAACCGCAAGCTGGCTGAAGATCTGGCGGGAGGTATGGATCTGGTCGTGAACCGATTTCGTCAGAACAACTTTGATTCTGAGCGAAGTTCATTCTCCGATTCACTGAACCCTGACACCGAACTGACACGTTATCTACAGGGGCTGACCAAACCGGAAGAGTTCTGGCAAATCATCAGACGGCAGCAGCAGTTTCAGCCAAACTGGGCCGAGAACATGTCTGCGCAAGGGGCCTATGTCGTCTTGGAAGCCCTCAATAATCCCGCATTGTCTCGCGTTCTCATCAACGCAACTGCACAGGTTGTCGAAGGTGCTCTGAACTCGATGGCGCAACGAGGAATCGAACGGCGGGCCCCTGAGCGACGTGTGCATCAGGAACGGGTCGGGCGTCCCCGCAGCGGCGGCCACTTTACCACCGGAGAAGGGTTCTAATCCCAACCGTTTGGACAGTCGCTATGATAGGGGGCAGAGCGTCGGGTCGACTTGCACTCAGTCAGCGCAGTTGAGTCATGACCTCCGCAGACGCCGCGACCGAGTCACTTTTTTGGACGACGACCGTGCCCCCTTCCAGTCCCTTTGAACGCCCCAAGCGCCAGATCGAACGCGAATTCGGTGTACCCGTACCGGGCGAGATTCTTGCCCCGGAAAAATGGACACAGACCGCCATCAAGAAGCTCCCTCCGCCCGGACCGCTGGACTTTGCGGCGCTGTTCGGTCGTACGGCTCCCGTCATGCTCGATATCGGGTGTGGCAATGGACGATCTACTCTGGCCTCGGCAATCTGGCGGCCTGACGTTGATCACCTTTCTTCAGACGTCCTTCCCGTGGTCATTCGTTATGCGACCCGACGAGCTAACCAGCGAGGATTGACCAATGTCCGCTTCGCCGTCATCGGTGGACGGGAACTGCTGGCGGATTACATCGCACCACAATCGGTGGCTGAGATTCACGTATACCACCCGCAGCCATACTACGAGGCGAGTCAGGTTCACCGACGTTTGATCACCCCCGAATTTATCGCGCTCGTCCATCGTTCTCTGGCCCCGGGGGGGCAGTTCGTCCTGCAGACAGATAACCCCGGATATTGGAAATATATGCAGCAGGTGATGCCGCTCTTTTTTGAATGGCAATCGCATCCGAATCCGTGGCCCGATGCCCCCAAGGGGCGGACACGACGTGAAATCATTGCCATGAGGCAATCACTGCCTATTTTTCGCGGGACCGGAAAACCCCGCACTGACGTATCCCCGACAGACGCACTCAAGCTGGCGGCGACTCTTCCCCCTCCGACGTTCGACGCCGACCGGAAACTCCGTGCCCTTGATCGGCTCGAAAGAGATTCGGGCGGCTCGTAGAACGCAAGGTGAATCGGTGTTGCGACAGCTCCGAGTCCGATCTCAGAAAAATTTACTGTGCAGCACGCAGGATTCCGGAACTCATTTTTTCGATCTGGTCCCTCTTTTTCTGAGTCACCCCATGGCGAAGTCAAAAGCAGTCCGTGCCTGTGTCGCAAGTCTGATTGGGGGCGCCGTTCTGTTCTGCCTGACCGCAGATTCGGCACCACCCAAGCTGCGGGGTGTGAAGCTGGGGACGCGCGCGCTGCTCAAGCTTGAGCAGGAATACATCGCACCGCTCGGGACCGACGAATCGCCACTCTCTAAAGGAATGAAGGCCGACTTGTACCTTCAGACCGGGAAAAAGCTTGAGCAAGTCGAGATCACCGAACTATTGCCCGGTAAACAGAAAAACACACTGAAAATCTTGGGAATCACACTCCCGAAGGGGGGTAAGCAAAAGATTCCCGCGACAAACCTGGCTCATCTGGCAACGGAGGACAAGGTTTTTGATGTCGTGCAGGATCCCTCGGCAAAGTCATTCTTCCTGCTTGATCTCGCTCGAAGAGATGAACTGGCACAAGCACGGTTATCGCGAACGGGTCATGCTCTCTGGGACGATCCATCCGACGAGGAACGTGCGGAGTCGATTGAAAAATCGAAAGAGTTATTCGAGGAAGCTCGGAAGCTCTTCCCCGGACACAACTTCCTGATGCAGGAGACGGAGTTCTACCTGTTTTTCACAGATCTACCCGCAGAACAGATGGCGGGATACCTCAATAATCTTGACACGATGTATCGACAGCTTTGCCTGGCGTTTGGAATCTTGCCCGACAAGAACATCTGGAAAGGAAAATGTCCCGTGCTGGCTTTCGCTAACGCCGAGATGTACCACCATTTTGAAGCCACGGTCATGAAGAACCCAAAATCGGAGGGGACGCAGGGACTGCACCACGGATCGTACGACGGCAGCGTTGTGATTGTCATTTGGATTGGTAAGGACCCTGCTTATTTTGCAGCAACGCTGGTCCATGAAACCGCTCACGGGTTCGTCCATCGGATGCGATCCAACGTACACATCGTTCCCTGGCTGAATGAAGGGATTGCCGAATGGATTGCGGGCGTCGCCGTTCCGGGCACACCTGCTGTCGCTCGGAGACAGTCGGACGGAATCGCCTTCCTGCGTATGAACCGCACAATGGGAGGATTTTTCCAGAAAGTCGACGGACTCACCCCGACAGACTACGGCATCGCATCGAGCTTGACCGAATTCATGCTGCAAACGGATGCCAATCTGTACCGCGCATTCCTGACGGCCATCAAAGACGGATACCCGCTCGATGAGGCACTCAAACTGACGTATGACTGTACCCCCGAAGTGCTCGTGGAATCATTCGGCAACTCCATCGGCGTACCTGATCTCCAGCCCTGACACCTGCGGACTCGATCTCCATAACTTCCGTTCGGTCGTCGATTGGCCGATCTTCATTGCGAACCAAGACCTATGAAATCCGGTTTAACAATTGGGACCATCGGAAAACTCGACCGGTTTGTGGATGGATCCAGCGTGATCCATCTCGGGGCCTCTCAACCGGTCGGAGCAATGGTCTTTTCAACGCCAGCGATGATCGACCTGATGGAACACGCGGCTCGTGAGGCGCTGTTACCGTTTCTGGAAGACGGAGAAGAATCAGTCGGAGCGACAGTTTCCGTCGAACATCTGGCTGCCACCCCGATCAATTCGGTCGTTCGTGCCGAGGCGAAAGTGACGGCGATCGACGGACGGTTGATTGATTTTGAACTGGCGGCATTCGACACCCAAGACCAGATTGGTCGTGGTACACACCGCCGTGCAGTGATCCGCACCGAGAAGTTCGCTGCCAGGCTGGACGACAAAGCCAGCCAAATGCGGGAGGGGTCAGTCCTGCCGGTCTCACCGCAACCGAATCATTCGGACCTGCCTCCCCTCAAGACGTTACGAGTCGAACGAGCGGGGGCCATCGCCACGGTCTGGCTCAACCGTCCTGCAAAGCTGAACGCGGTGGATCGACAGATGACGGCGGATCTGGAGGAACTCAACGCCTGGCTGGCGGGTCACCCCGACGTTCGAGTGGTGATCGTGACGGGCAGTGGAGAAGCCTTCTGCGCAGGGGACGACGTCACCGAGGTCGGCACGCTCGATCTGGCGGAAGCAACCCGACTCAGCCATCGACAGGCATCTCTGTACCTCGCCTGGGAGAAACTGCCTCAGGTATTCATCGCGGCGATTAACGGAGTGGCATTTGGAGGGGGATGCGTGCTGGCATATTCGTGCGATTTCCGCATTGCCGCACATTCGTCGCGCTTTTCCATGCCCGAGATTAAACTGGGTTGGCCACCCGGCTATGGAATCGCTCAATTGACGGCACTGGTTGGCAAAGCCCGCGCCCTCGAGTTATGTCTTACCGGCAAACAGATCACCTCGCAGCAAGCCAGCCAGTACGGTCTGGTCCATGATCTCGTTCCTCAAACGCGGCTGCTAAGCAGCGCAGGGGAGCTAGCCCAGCAATTCCTGGCTCAGCCCGCCGCCGCTCTTCGTCTGACAAAACAACTGATCCACGCGGACGAAGGAACACAAGCAAAGCAGGCCTACCTCGCAGATACGGCAGCCTACATCCAGTGCCTAGGATTACCCGATGCGCAAGAAGGGATCGCTGCTTTCAATGAGAAACGGAAACCACGCTTCAATGGAAAGTAAGCCTGCCTGAGCGTCCGCAGCAACCCCCAAACCGGAAGTCAATTAGAGGATTTCAGTTCTGTCAGTAACCCTTCCAGAATCATGGGGTCCATCGGTTTAACGATGTGCAAATCGAAGCCTGCATCTCGGGATCGCTTCTTATCTTCGTTTTGTCCCCACCCGGTCTGGGCAATCAGGACGGTCTCTTTCCCCCAGGGTTGACTGCGGATCTCGCGGCATGCGTCATAGCCATTCATTCGCGGCATGCCAATGTCCATCAGAATGACGTCCGGACGGAACGTGGCGGCCAGTATGACTGCCTCTTCACCATCGTTCGCTGTATGGACTTCGTTCCCCATGATCTTGAGAATTCTGGCCAGACTGGTCGCCGAGTCCTCGTTGTCATCGGCGATCAGAATTCGGCGGGGCGGCGTCGATGTTGCGGCGGGCCCGCCGGGAGAAGACGGCTCAGCGGGACTGCTTTTCAGGACCGCGAGTGGCAACCGAACGATGAATTCGCTTCCCCTTCCGCTGCCGTCACTGTGAGCTTTTACGTCACCGCCGTGCATTTGTACCAGGCGCTGGACAAGTGACAGTCCGATTCCCAGGCCACCGTTTGAGCGTTCCAGCGATTGATCGACCTGAGTGAACAGCTCGAAGATCTGATGGAGCATCTCGGTCGGAATCCCAATGCCATTGTCCTTTACACTGACCACAATTTCGCGCCCCACTCGGGCAGCGGTCAGGGCAATCTGTGACCCTCTTTCACTGTATTTTGCCGCGTTATTCAGTAGGTTCGCGAACACCTGCCCTAATCGGGTCACGTCTGCATCCATAAAGAGTGGTTCGGACGGCAGATCAACACGGAGTTCGTGACCACTCGATTCAATCAAAGACCGGCTAGTCTCGAGGGCGTTGTTGAGAATCACATTGAGATCCACTCGTTCAATCCGCAGGTCCAGTTTACCCCGGCTGATTCGGCTGACATCGAGCAGGTCGTCGACCAGATGAACCATCTGCGCGAGCTGCCGTTCCATTACAGTCCGCGCCTCCTGGACGATCTCCGCGTCCCCAGGTGCCAGCTTGATGATCTGGAGCGAATTGCGTATCGGGGCCAGCGGATTGCGAAGTTCGTGCGCCAGGGTGGCCAGGAACTCATCCTTACGGCGGTCCGCTTCCGTGATCGCCTGCTGCAGTTTTTTCTGCGACGTGACATCCACCATGACCACGCCAGCACCGATTGTTTCCGTCTGCACCTGGACCGGGTAGTAACTCGCCAACCAGTGCAGAACATCCCCGGAGGTCGCTGACGTACCCGATACTTCGATATTCACGACGGGCTCACCAGCGATCGCCCGTTGAAGTAGCGGCTGCAGGTCGGGCCACAGGTCAGGCACAACCTCCGCCACCTTTCGACCGAGATGATCGTTGAGTGGGACACCGTGGTAGTCGGCGAGAGTTTCGTTAACTCGAGCGAATTTCAGATCTCGATCGATAAACGCCAATCCCACCGGTGCTGTTGCAGCTAGAGTATCAAGTAACGCGAAGGACTCTTGGAGCGCTGAACTGATTTCAGCGAGCGCCTGGGTTCGGTTTGATACCCGCTGTTCGAGTGTTTCATTGAGCTGCCTGAGATCATCTTCAACCCGCCGCCGCTCTGCGTTCTCGGCGATGAGCGCGCGATTGGCTTCTGCAAGTTCACGTCGTTTGCTGTAAAGTTCAGCAAAAACAGCGACTTTTGACCGCAGCACCGCAGGATTCACGGGTTTGTGGAGATAGTCCACAGCCCCCGTTCCGTATCCTTCGAGCATGTGCTGATCTTCGTTGTAGTATGCGGTCAAAAAGATAATCGGAACGCTGGCCGTTTTCTTTCGTTCCTTAATCATCTGAGCCAGCTCAAACCCTGTCATTCCCGGCATGCGGATATCAAGAATGAGCAGCGCAAACTCATCTGCCACCAGCGCCAGCAGGGCTTCGTCGGGAGATTCTGCTCGCACCAGCCGGTAGTGCGGATCATCGAGGATCGTTTCCAGAACCGTCAGATTTTTCGGCTCATCATCCACGATCAGGATATTAATGGCGCCGCTGTGCGATGCAGACATCGGAGCCTCCTTGAGGGGTGATTGCCTGAGAGAGCGATCAGTGAGCCCGCAGATCGACGAGCGTGAATCCATGTTCATAACAGCAGTGGTTTTATCAGGGTCGAAACTATCGGAACAGCCAGACACGCAACAACGAGAGTAACTGGTCCGTATTCACCGGTTTGGCGATGTAGTCACTTGCGCCGGCGTCGAGGCATTTCTCCCGATCGCCTTTCATTGCCTTTGCCGTCAGGGCCAGGATCGGCAGCGTACGAAATTCGGGGTCTTTGCGGATCTCCCGCATCGTTTCGTAACCGTCCATTTCCGGCATCATGATGTCCATGAGAACCATACTCAGGTCGGGCGTATTCCTGATCATTTCAATCGCCGCCCGGCCGTTCGTCGCGGTCAGTACGTCCATTTCCTGATTCTCAAGCAACGACGTCAATGCAAAGATGTTACGGGCATCATCATCCACAACCAGTATCTTTCGATGATGCAAGACTTCGTTGGAATTATGCAGTCGCTCCAGCATCTTGCGTTTTTCCACCGGTAGATCGGTGACGACGCGATGCAAAAATAGCGCCGTCTCGTCAAGCAGCCTTTCCGGCGACTGCACGTCCTTGAGAATAATACTTCTTGCCATCACCTTCAGACGGTTCTGTTCCTCCATGGAAAGTTCTTTCCCTGTGAAGACCACGACGGGAATATCCGGTTTCGGCGTCTGTTTTTGAAGGTACTCAAGCAGTTCAAAACCCGACATATCGGGCAGCCTCAGGTCGAGAACCATGCAGTCGAAAGATCCTTCTTCGATGGCGGCCTTCGCTTCGCCGCCAGAGCCCGCGGCAACAATTTCCACATCGCTGTGTGCAAGCAGATCGACGATCGACTGCCGTTCGATGTCGTTGTCTTCGACGATCAGAAGTCGTTTTGTTGTGGTACTGATGAAATGCCTGATCCGATCAAAAGCTGTCTCCAGCCCCTCCGTCGTCGATGACTTGACGAGACACGCGAACGCGCCATGTGCCAGACCGTGCTGACGTTCCTCTTCCATCGAAACAACCAGTACAGGAATGTGTCTGGTAACAGGATCCAGCTTTAACTGATTCAGCACGGTCCAGCCGAGCATGTCAGGCAGGAAGATATCTAAAGAAATCGCTGTCGGATTGAATTGTCGTGCTAATGACAGCCCTAACGATCCCTTATTTCCAACGATTCCTTTGAAACCTTTATCTCGCGCCAATCCCAGCAGAATTCGGGCATAATGAGGATCATCCTCGATAATCAGCATGATCAGGTCACCCTCGTCGACGGCCTTGCGATCATCTTCGACATGTTCTTCGGCGACCATTGGCCGTACAGTAATGCTCTGAGCCACATCTGGTACGAGATTGCTGGTTGCGGCGGGGCTCGGAGAATTCGCGGGCCCCGAATAGTGCAGTGGAAGATAAAGCGTGAATGTGCTTCCCTGACCATGGATGCTGGTCAGTTTAATCTCGCCCCCTAGCAGGATGGCCAGCTCGCGACTGATCGCCAGCCCCAACCCCGTTCCACCATACTTGCGAGACGTCCCCGCATCCGCCTGCTGGAAGGCTTCGAAAATCAGTCGTTGCTTGTCAGGGGGAACCCCGATCCCGGTATCTTCCACCGAGAATGCAAGCACCTGCTGGGTCGAATTGAGCACGGGATGATCGATACTCCATCCTTCCGTCGCGAACCGAACTCCCACTTCGACGTGTCCGTGGGAGGTAAATTTGACCGCGTTCGAAAGCAGGTTTTTCAGAATCTGCTGCAATCGTTTTGGGTCGGTGTCCATGGACCGTGGAAGGTCTTCGGAGAAGTGGACATTGAACGGAAGGTTCTTCGCTTCGGCCACGTGACGGAAGTTCCGGTCGATGGTATCCCGCAGTCCCGCAAACGGAATCTCTTCGACGTCGACGGTGACCGTGCCCGATTCGATCTTCGACAGGTCCAGAATGTCATTGATCAGATGCAGCAGGTCCGAGCCGGAGGAGTTGATGTTGCGCGAGAACTCGATCTGCCTGGGAGTCAGGTTGCCGCCCGAATTTCCCGCGAGCTGCTGACTGAGAATCAGAATCGAATTCAGCGGCGTTCGGAGTTCATGAGACATGTTCGCCAGGAACTCGGACTTGTACTTGGATGTCAGCGCAAGTTCCTCGGCTTTTTCTTCCAGCGCCCTGCGGGCCTGTTCCACTTCCCGGTTCTTCCGTTCCACTTCTTCGTTCTGCTCGGCCAGCAGTTTGGCTTTCAGCCCCAGTTCACGGTTCGTTTGCTGAAGTTCACTCTGACGGGACTGAAGTTCGACGGTCAGTTGCTGCGATTGCGACAGCAGGCCTTCAGTCCGCATCGTCGCCTCGATCGTATTGAAGACAGCTCCGATGCTTTGCGTCAGCAGTTCCAGAAATGCGAGCGATCCCGCACTAAACTGCTGAAGCGTCGCCAATTCAATCACCGCCTTTGTCTGTCCTTCAAACAGGACCGGCAGCACGATGATGCTGAGGTGCTGCGCATGACCAAGGC
Organism: Schlesneria sphaerica; assembly: GCF_044336245.1. NCBI lineage: Bacteria > Pseudomonadati > Planctomycetota > Planctomycetia > Planctomycetales > Planctomycetaceae > Schlesneria > Schlesneria sphaerica. The sequence continues at coordinate 2,000,483 of NZ_CP172346.1, forward strand.
TCGAATGGATCGAGATAAAATCGGGTGGAACGTTCGTCAGCAGTATTCGCTTCTTGTCGACCGCACACTGGCCGACCAGACCCGAGCCTGGCCGAATCTCTGCCTCGAACTGGCGGCTGCCGACGTGCGCGTAGCTCGACAGCAACTTGAGCGTTGAGCTGCCCTGATGGTCTGTCAGGTGATAAATCGTTCCCTGATGTGCGTCGACGAGCGGCGCCAGTTCCATCAGCAGCAACTGCCCGACAGTACTCAGTTCCCGTTGACCTTGTAACATCCCCGTGAACTTGGCGAGGTTCGTTTTGAGCCAGTCCTGCTCACGGTTTCGCTGTGTCGTTTCTCGCAGGTTCGAAATCATCGTGTTGATGTTGTCTTTGAGTTCGGCGACCTCGCCGCGCGTCTCAACCTGAATTGAACGAGTTAAGTCTCCCTTCGTCACCGCCGTAGCCACCTCAGCGATCGCACGGACCTGCGTCGTCAGATTTGCGGCCAGCAGGTTGACGTTTCCAGTCAGATCCTTCCAGGTCCCTGCAGCACCGGGGACGTGAGCCTGACCTCCCAATCGCCCTTCGACACCCACCTCACGGGCCACGTTCGTTACCTGATCGGCAAACGTTGCGAGGGTGTCCGTCATGTTATTAATCGTGTCCGCCAGAGCGGCAACTTCCCCCTTGGCCTGCACCGTCAGACGCTGCGTCAGATTGCCATTCGCGACGGCGGTCACCACCTTCACGATTCCGCGAACCTGCTCCGTCAGGTTGGAAGCCATGAAGTTCACATTGTCCGTCAGGTCTTTCCACGTTCCTCCTACCCCCGACACCTGCGCCTGACCACCCAGCTTCCCTTCAGTACCGACCTCACGAGCAACACGGGTCACTTCTCCGGCGAACGAGTTCAACTGGTCCACCATCGTATTTATCGTGTTCTTCAGCTCCAGAATTTCACCTTTGACGTCGGCGGTGATTTTTCGGTTCAGGTCACCACGCGCCACGGCGGTCGTGACTTCGGCGATGTTTCGCACCTGAGCGGTCAGGTTGGCCCCCATCGTATTCACCGAGTCAGTCAGGTCCTTCCAGGTTCCCGCAACGCCGGGCACAACAGCCTGAACGCCCAGCCGTCCTTCGGTTCCCACTTCCCGCGCCACGCGGGTCACTTCCGAGGCGAACGAGCGAAGCTGCTCGACCATCGTATTGATGGTTTCCTTCAATTGCAGAATCTCACCCCGCACGTCCGCGGTGATCTTCTTTGACAGGTCTCCATTCGCCACAGCGATCGTCACTTCGGCGATATTGCGGACCTGCCCCGTCAGGTTTGATGCCATGGAGTTCACGTTATCGGTCAGGTCCTTCCAGGTCCCCGCCACTCCCGGCACCACGGCCTGGCCCCCCAGCTTTCCTTCCGTACCGACTTCACGAGCCACTCGGGTCACTTCAGAAGCAAACGCCGACAACTGATCGACCATCGTGTTGATGGTTTCCTTCAGTTGCAGGATTTCTCCTTTCACATCGACCGTGATCTTGCGGCTGAGATCTCCGCGGGCGATGGCCATCGAGACATCGGCGATGTTGCGGACCTGCCCCGTCAAGTTCGACGCCATAGAGTTGACGTTGTCAGTTAGGTCCTTCCAGGTGCCGGCCACGCCCGGAACTTGTGCTTGCCCTCCCAGTTTCCCGTCGGTCCCCACCTCACGCGCGACGCGACTGACCTCGGCTGCGAACGATCGAAGCTGGTCCACCATGGTGTTGATGGTTTCTTTCAGCTCCAGAATCTCGCCCCGCACATCGACGGTAATCTTCTTCGAGAGGTCACCGTTCGCGACGGCAATGGTCACGTCTGCGATGTTGCGGACCTGATTGGTGAGGTTCGACGCCATCGAATTCACGTTGTCCGTCAGGTCTTTCCACGTTCCCGCAACCCCTTCGACTTCGGCCTGACCACCCAGTTTCCCATCGGTACCGACCTCGCGCGCCACGCGGCTGACTTCGCCCGCAAACGCGTTCAACTGGTCGACCATGGTGTTCAAGGTGTTTTTGAGTGCCAGGATTTCTCCTTTCACTTCCACCGTGATCTTGGACGACAGGTCTCCCTTGGCGATCGCCGTGGCGACTTCCGCAATATTGCGAACCTGCCCGGTCAGGTTGGACGCCATAAAATTCACGTTGTCGGTCAGGTCTTTCCAGGTGCCGGCGACGCCGGGGACGGCGGCCTGCCCCCCCAGTTTCCCTTCCGTGCCAACCTCACGTGCCACGCGTGTCACTTCGGCGGCAAACCCGTTCAACTGGTCTACCATCGTGTTGATCGTGTTCTTCAGCTCAAGAATTTCGCCTTTCACTTCCACGGTGATCTTGCGACTGAGATCGCCCCGGGCGACGGCCGTGGTCACATCGGCAATGTTTCGTACTTGTGACGTGAGGTTATTGGCCATTGAATTCACGTTGTCGGTCAGGTCCTTCCAGGTACCGGCAACCCCTTTCACCATCGCCTGGCCACCCAGCTTTCCTTCCGTACCGACCTCACGAGCAACACGGGTCACTTCAGAAGCGAACGCCGAAAGCTGTTCGACCATCGTGTTCATGGTCTCTTTAAGCTGTAGAATTTCGCCCTGCACGTCGACGGTAATCTTCTTCGAAAGGTCCCCGTTCGCCACGGCCGTCGCGACATCCGCAATGTTGCGAACCTGGTCGGTCAAGTTGGAGGCCATGGAGTTCACGTTGTCGGTCAGGTCCTTCCACGTCCCGGCGACGCCCGGCACCTGAGCTTGTCCCCCCAGCTTGCCTTCGGTACCGACTTCGCGCGCCACACGTGTCACTTCACCGGCAAACCCGTTGAGCTGGTCCACCATGGTGTTGATGGTGTTTTTCAGCTCAAGAATTTCTCCCCGCACATCGACGGTGATGGTCTTCGAGAGGTCTCCGTTCGCCACGGCGGTCGTCACTTCGGCAATGTTACGGACCTGGGATGTCAGGTTCGTCGCCATCGCGTTGACAGAATCGGTGAGATCCTTCCAGGTACCGGCGACCCCCAGCACTTCGGCCTGACCGCCCAGTTTTCCTTCGGTACCGACTTCGCGCGCTACGCGGGTCACTTCTGATGCGAACCCGTTGAGCTGGTCCACCATGGTGTTAATGGTGTTTTTCAGCTCAAGAATTTCCCCTCGCACATCTACCGTGATTTTTTTGGAGAGGTCGCCATTGGCCACGGCGGTCGTCACTTCGGCGATATTGCGGACCTGCCCCGTCAGATTAGAGGCCATGAAGTTGACATTGTCAGTCAGGTCTTTCCAAGTCCCCGCTACGCCAGGGACATCGGCCTGCCCTCCCAGCTTCCCTTCGGTTCCCACTTCACGCGCCACGCGGGTCACTTCTGAAGCAAAGCCGTTGAGCTGATCAACCATGGTGTTCATGGTGTTTTTCAGCGCCAGGATCTCTCCCTTCACTTCGACGGTGATTTTGGAGGAAAGATCCCCTTTGGCAATGGCCGTTGCCACATCGGCAATATTGCGGACCTGGCCCGTCAGGTTCGATGCCATCGAGTTCACCGAGTCGGTCAGGTCTTTCCAGGTACCGGCCACCCCGGGCACTACCGCCTGCCCCCCCAGCTTCCCTTCGGTACCGACTTCGCGCGCTACGCGGGTCACTTCGGAGGAGAACCCGTTGAGCTGATCAACCATCGTGTTGATCGTTTCTTTCAGCTCGAGAATTTCCCCTTTCACATCGACGGTAATCTTTCGCGATAGATCGCCCCGCGCGACAGCGGTGGTCACCGTCGCAATGTTACGGACCTGAGCCGTCAGGTTCGTTGCCATGGCGTTCACAGAATCCGTCAAATCTTTCCACGTCCCGGCGACCCCTGGAACAACGGCCTGTCCCCCCAGACGTCCGTCGGTCCCGACCTCGCGAGCCACACGAGTCACTTCCGAAGCGAATGAACGAAGCTGGTCGACCATGGTGTTGGTCGCTTCTTTCAACTGGAGAATTTCCCCGCGCACGTCCACGGTAATCTTTTTGGAGAGATCGCCTGTTGCCACGGCAATCGTGACTTCAGCGATATTCCGCACCTGGGCAGTCAGATTGCCTGCCATCTGGTTGACCGAATCCGTCAGATCCTTCCAGACACCGGAGACACCCTTTACTTGGGCTTGCCCCCCCAATTTTCCTTCAGTCCCGACCTCACGAGCCACACGAGTGACCTCAGAGGTGAACACGGATAGCTGCTCGATCATGGTATTGACGAGTTGTGCTGATCGAAGAAATTCTCCCTTGAGCGACCGACCGTCGACTTCCAGTTCCATCGACTGACCGAGGTCTCCCTTGGCGACGGCACCGATCGTCCGGGCAATTTCGGTCGTGGGCCGCACCAGATCGTCAATCAGATTGTTGATGGAGTCGGCTTCCACCGCCCATTCGCCAATCGCCCCCGGAAGCGTCATTCGCTGCTTCAAGCGTCCTTCGCGACCAACCGTGTTGCTCAGTCGTGCGACTTCGAACGCAATCCGCTGCTTCTGAGCAATTGTTTGATTGAACGCTTCAGCGATACGAGCTTCCGTTCCCAGCCAGTCTGATGGCAATCGAACGGTAAAGTCACCATCCCGAAAGGCGACCATCGCCTGCATGAGTGCTCGAGCATGTGACTCTGAGAGATCCGAATGATTGCCACGCCCCTCTTTTAACCCGACAGTCTGACCGACGACGTTCTCAGATTCCGAGGCAGTGGTCTTGTGAAAGCGAGGGTCGCTCGAATCCGTCATGATTGACTCATCCAGTTATGAAGAACTGCGCGATCATTGCAGGATTAGCCTACCAGATGTCTCTCGTATCTCAGTGACAAATCCCTGAGGGAACGATTTCATCGGGGAGCTAAAGCGGCGGTAGAATGGGGAAAGGCTTCGATTCCCGATCTGGGTCAGACTGCTGAAACTCGGGAAGCGGCACGTGAGTTTCGACAATCAATCGAGATTCAACCGGAGTACGCAACGTACCGGTCAGTTGCAGCAGCAGGCAGGTAGACAGATCTGTCTGCGAGACATGTGGGAATTGAATCATTCCGGGCACCGAACCTCCATGGTCGTAGCTTCGCGTATATCCCCGAACGTCAGCCCAATCAGATGAGGACCGGCGCGCTGGAATGGCGACACCTGGTCCACTGTGTGAACTGAATTTCCGAAATTCTCTGGAGCGCTCTTGTTCTCATCGATGGGCCCAGCATCAATTCACGACCATTATCGTGAATTCAGGGTAGCAATCAAACAACTCCGGTTCTGAATTCGGGAATGGCCGAATCTTTTCGATTCGGATGTTCAGATCGATTCGCCATGAAATTCGCATGGCTGGCCTGCGCGGGGAGAGAGTTGGTCCAGTCGCGCGGCCGCTGGCGAAGTCGAAAGAGAATCGAGAGTGACACCGGCCTCGCGACGCAAAAGATTCGGTCGACGAAAAGGGCGGATGAAAGTACGCTCGCACGGGCCACTTCCGCTCGCGCAGTTCAAACAACTACGCGAGCGGGAACCCGTTGGCAGCTTGTCTCAGCGGATCTAACAACGTCGCTGACTCTGACACCGACTACGATGCGGCCGATAACTGTTCGTGGGCGTTCAGGATCAATCGCTCCGTTTCTTCCCAACCAATGCAGCCATCGGTGATGGACACACCGTACTTCAGCGACTTCAGGTCGCTGTTCAGCGCCTGGTTACCTGGAAACAGATTACTTTCCAGCATCAGTCCCACGATATTTTTGTTGCCTGCCAGACGCTGCTTCAAGCAAGCATCCCAGCAGACATGCTGCAACAGGTAATCCTTGTTGGAATTGGCGTGGCTGCAGTCGACCATCAGGCGCGGATGGAGCTTCGCCGCATTCAGCCGGCTCAGGCTGTCAGCCAGACTCTCGGCCCCGTAATTCGGCCCCGATCGTCCCCCCCGCAGAATCAGGAAGCCCCAGGGATTCCCCTTGGTATTCACGATGCACGTTTGTCCGTCAGCGTCGATGCCCAGGAAACTGTGCTGGGAACGAGCGGCGAGCATCGCGTCGATTGCGACCTGCAAGCTGCCGTCGGTGCCGTTCTTGAACCCGACCGGCATTGACAGGCCGCTGGCCATCTGCCGATGGGTCGGTGATTCGGTGGTTCGAGCGCCGATCGCGGTCAATGAGATCAAGTCGGCGATGTACTGAGGTGTGATCGGTTCCAGTAGTTCCGTCGCGGCTGGAAGTCCCATATTGGCGACTTCCAGCAGGATACGTCGACCGATTCTTAGTCCCGTCGCAATATCGAACGTGTCATTCAGGTGGGGATCGTTGATCAATCCCTTCCAGCCGACGGTCGTGCGTGGTTTCTCAAAGTAAACCCGCATGACCACCAGAATCTGGTCTTTGACGCGGTCAGCCAGTCCTTTGAGTCGGCGGGCATATTCCAGGGCCGCGACATGATCATGAATCGAGCACGGTCCCACGACGGCGATCATTCGCGACTCTTCACCGAGCAGGATTCGCTTGATCGATTCGCGCGCGTCGATCACCGTCCTGACGGCGACATCGGAAATGGTCTCTTCTTGCTTGAGATATCGCGGGGATACAAGCGGGATCGTTTCGCTGATATGGACGTCTTGCAGGGGTTGAACAGGAGAAGAATCGGTCATTGGCCATTCCTAGTGTTTGCAAAAATCTAGTATAGGATCGACACGACCGACTCGCCATTGGTTCTGTGCCATTTTTTGCGAGACACATCGGTACCACACTCATGGCCAGTCCCTGGCACATCAGATGAAGGCCAGATCGGAATCCGGGAAGCGTCAGGCGGCCTTTCATTTCTTGTCGGTTGCCGACTCGATGCGGGAAGACATATTCCGCGAGGATTGACCGTTACCCTGAACAGCACGATTTTTACGAAGAGAATGATTCTCCGGCAATCCCTGGCGACGTCCCACATGACGAGAACGTCGCTTCCCTCAAAATAGCTCGTACCATACACTCCGGCTTATCCACGTGATCCACCCGTAGAGATCAATAAAAACCATTTCCGCCGCAGAAATTTCGAGGAGTTCGTTGTTCATGACCGAGCAGAAGGCCACTAACGTTACCTGGCACGCACACGCAGTTTCGAAGGAAGATCGTTGCAAATTGAATGGCCACAAGGGGGCCGTCCTGTGGTTCACTGGACTTTCTGCCTGTGGAAAAAGCACCATTGCGAATGCCGTTGACCACAAATTGCACAAGTTGGGCAAGCGAACCTTCGTTCTCGACGGCGACAACATCCGTATGGGCCTGAACAAGAACCTTGGTTTTTCGGCAGAAGATCGCGCCGAAAACATTCGCCGCATCGGCGAAGTCGCCAAGCTGTTCGCTTCAGCGGGAACGATCGCACTGACCGCGTTCATTTCGCCTTACCGCGCTGACCGCGATAAGGTTCGCGAAATTCTCCCCGGCGAATTCATCGAAGTCTTTGTCGACGCTTCGCTGGAAACCTGTGAAAAACGGGACCCGAAGGGCCTGTACAAAAAGGCACGAGCCGGCGAGATCAAGAATTTCACCGGGATCTCCGATCCTTACGAAGCCCCCGAAAAGCCAGAACTCGTCCTGGATTCGAACAGCAAGAACATCGACGAACTGGCGGACGAAGTCATCGCCTACCTCGAAAAGAACGGCTTCCTGTCAATCTAATTGACTCTCGCTGCCGAAAAAATTGAGATCGACCTCGGTTTCGCCAGGAAACCGAGGTGATTTTGTTTCCAGTCTCGTGATTCCATAACTTCAAAGATTCCCTCCATGAGAAGCATCGATCTGTCCGGTAAAGTCGCCCTGGTGACCGGGTCCAGCCAGGGACTTGGGTTAGCCACCGCCACCGAACTTCATAATGCGGGAGCGTCGGTTGTGCTGAATTACTTCCCCGACTCGGCCGGGGTGAATCAGGGGCTGGCGGAAGCAGCCGCAAAACAGCTCGGCGAACGAGCCATCGCCCTGCCCGCGGATGTTCGCGACAGGGGATCGCTGGACGTTCTGTTTCAGAAGATCGTCGACCGTTTCCAGAAAATCGACATTGTCGTCAATAACGCAGCGATCATCCGTGACCGCACCATCCGCAAAATGACCGACGACGAATGGTCGGACGTCATCGATACAAATCTGACCGGGGTCTACAACGTCTGCAAAGTCGCCCAGGAGAAACTGGCCCAGAACGGTCGCATCGTCAGCATGGCCTCGATTTCAGGAGTGATTGGCTTCTACGGACAAGCGAATTACTCCTCCGCCAAGGCGGGTGTAATTGCCCTGACCAAAGTCCTGAGCAAAGAACTTGCCCCGCGAGGGATTACCGTGAACGCGGTCGCCCCCGGCGTCGTTCTGACAGAAATGGGAAAGACAATCCCCAACGAAGTTCGTGACCAGATGCTGGTCAACATCCCGCTGAAGCGGTTTGGCGAACCCTCTGAGATTGCGAGCGTAATCCTGTTCCTCTGCAGCGACCTGGCAAGCTATGTCACCGGGCAGACGATCCACGTCAATGGGGGCTGGTGGGGTTAATGGACCGGATCGACACACTTCTGTGTACTGCCGATGCTGCTGTAGCGCAAATTCCCCTGGGTGCGACCGTCGCCTGCGGGGGGTTTGTGGGGGCCGCGCATCCAGAGTCCCTGACCGCCGCTCTCGAACGCCGCTTTCTGGAGACCGGTACGCCCCGCGACCTGACCCTCGTGTACGGTGCCGGTCAGGGAGACGGAAAATCCCGCGGACTTAACCACCTCGGCCATGCGGGTCTGGTGAAGCGTGTCATTGGGGGACACTGGGGCCTTGTCCCCCGTCTGGGAGAACTGGCACTCACGAATCAGATCGAGGCCTATAACTTTCCGCAGGGGGTCATCTGCCAGCTCTATCGCGACATCGCTGCAGGTCGTCCAGGCTGCGTGACTCACGTGGGCCTCGGAACCTTCGTTGACCCGGTTAACGGAGGGGGTCGCCTGAACGCCAGGACGTCGATCCCGATGGTGGAGCGCGTCACACTGGCCGGGAAGGAATGGTTATTTTACCAATCCTTTCCAATCCATGTGGGGTTGATCCGAGCCACTTCCGCCGACCCCTATGGCAACCTGTACATGGAGGAGGAAGCGGTCGTTGGCGACGTGCTGCCGATCGCACAGGCAGTCCGAAACTCCGGCGGCATCGTGCTCGCGCAGGTGAAGCAACTTTTGCCTGCCCCATTGCCCCCGATTCAGGTGCGGGTACCGGGAATCCTTGTCGACAAGGTCATCGTTTCCAGCTCGGAAGATCACTCGCAAACATTCGCAGAAGAATTGAACGACGCCTATTTCCTGCCGGCGTCGGCGGATCATGCGGCAGAGCGATGTGCGGCACTGGGAAGGCTTCCTCACGATGAACGCCGGATCATTGCCGCGCGGGCCTGTGACGAACTTCAGCCCGGCGCCGTGGCCAACCTGGGAATCGGGATGCCCGAGGGCATTGCTCGAATCGCCGCTGAGCGAGGCCTGCTGGCCCGCATTACCCTCACCGTGGAGAGTGGCCCCATCGGCGGAATGCCAGCCGGGGGACTGAGCTTTGGTGCCTCAATGCACCCACAAGCCATTGTCGATCAACCCGCACAGTTCGACTTCTACGACGGCGGCGGACTCGACTTCGCCGCACTGGGAGCGGCGCAGATCGACTGCGAAGGGAATGTGAACGTCTCTCGATTCGGTTCCAAACTCGCCGGTGCCGGCGGCTTTATCAACATCTCACAAACGGCCAAACGGCTGGTCTTCTGTGGGACATTGACCTCCGGGGGTCTCGAAGTCGACGTTAGGGATGGCCAGCTGATCATCGTCCGCGAAGGTGCGACTCGCAAATTTGTTAAGGCTGTCGAACAGATCTCCTTCAGCGGCCAGATCGCGCGACAAACCGGAAGGGATGTGCTGATCGTCACCGAACGAGCGGTCTTCCGACTCACTTCGGCTGGACTGGAACTGATTGAAGCCGCACCGGGAATCGACATCCAAACGCAGATCCTCGCGCATCTCGACTTCCGTCCCGTCATCCGGGACGTTCGCTCTATGCCGGCTTACCTGTTTGAGTGACCTGCTGAATTCACGAGCTGATCGAACGATCCGTTGAAACGCCCCCGGAACGACCAGATCTCGCATTCAAGTGACACCGGTACGAGCAACGCCTCGCAATCTCCTTGACTCGTTTCCGCCTTACCTGCCCGAGGCGGAATCCAGTCCTGAGAGAAATTCGCGCTGACTTGAGTTGCAGTTGTTGCTGACGGCTCACCAAATCGCATTCCGACAGTGATTGTCGTAAAATTGCGAACGACTTGTTGATGGCAGTCGACACTCGTCTCCGAGCACGTTGACTCCGCTCAGTGCGAAGCCTCTACCACAGGAATCCAACGATATGACAGCCACCGTCTCGAGTAATCTGCATCCAGACGTCGTCAAGTTTCTCTCATCGGGAACTCTCAAGGGAGTCGTCGGGGGCAAGGATGTCACCAGTTCCACCGGTCAGACATTGAAAACACTGAACCCCGGCTCGGGAGAAGTTCTGGCGGAGTTCTCCGCTCTCAGTGAATCGGATGTCGATAACGCCGTCAGAGTCGCCGGTGAAACATTTACCAAGTCACCCTGGGCCAAACTCCCGCCGAACGAGCGTGGTGTGTGGCTGCACCGATTGGCGGATGCCGTCGAGAAGCACAAACCAATCATAGGTCAGATCGAAGCATTGGACGCCGGCAAGATTCTGCCACAGGCACTCGGCGACGTACAGAACTTTGTCGACACCTTGCGTTACTTCACCAACATGTCACTTCACGTTCAGCACCGTACAGCACTGGCGGTCTCGGGACATGATGCGTGGACGGTTCGTCACCCCTGGGGACCTTGTGGCTTCATTTTTCCCTGGAACTTTCCCTTCCTGCTGATTGGCTGGGGAATTTCCCCTGCACTTGCCGCGGGGAACACCGTCGTCATCAAACCGGCCGAAGATACTCCCCTGTCTGCCATCTATCTTGCACGACTCGCTCGTGAGATCGGGTTCCCCGATGGGGTCATCAACGTCGTTCCCGGAACAGGCGAAACGGCCGGTGCCGCTCTCTCGCGAAACCCCGGTTTGCGACGCATGTCCTTCACCGGTTCACCCGAAGTCGGCCGAATGGTGGGTGAGGCCTGCGGACGTAATCTGACCCCGGTCAAGCTCGAACTGGGAGGGAAGGGCGCCGCTGTCGTCTTCGACGATGTCGATGTCACCAAGACCGCAGAAAAGCTGGTTCAGGCGATCACGTTCCACACGGGACAGGTCTGTTGTGATGCGACGCGCTGGCTGGTGCACAAGTCGATCTACAACGACTTTATCGACGAATGCAAAGACCGGATGACGAAAGTTCGCATCGGCTATCAGCTCGACGAACAGTCTCAAATGGGACCGGTGGTCAATGCACGTCAGCGTGAGCGGGTGCTCTCCTACCTCAAGAAAGGACAAGAACAGGGGGCCAAGCTGCTGACCGATGGGGGCGCTGCCGAAGTGCCGGGTCGCTCTGGTTTCTACGTCAAACCATCGCTGTTGGCAGGATCGCTCGACAATGTCGCCGCGCGCGAGGAAATTTTTGGCCCCGTCGCCTACATCGCCCCCTTCTCATCAGAGCAGGAGGCAATCGAGATGGCTAACCAGACTGACTATGGTCTGGCCAACAGCGTTTGGTCGAGCGATCTGACGCGAGCGTACCGTGTGGCAGAATCGCTGGTCGCGGGCAATAGCTGGATCAACGCCCACAACATCTTTGCTCACGGCATTCCCTACGGCGGTGTCAACAAGAGCGGGATGGGGGGCGGAGTCCTGTCGATCGAAACGCTGTTCGATTACTGGAGAAGCATGTCCGTCGTGCGTCCCCTCTGATCGCTCAGGGCGGCAATAATACGACCGCGTCGCCTCTGTTGGGGCGACGCGGCCTTTGATGCTCCGTCTCGGGATTCAGCCCATCAGAACACGCAGGTTTTCCTTGTCGCGGGACGCTCATACGTCTTTCGGCCGCACGTCAATCATGAGAGCAATTCCGAAAGCCGTTTGATCCCTTGAGACACCGGGCTATGCAGCCCGATTGGCGGCTGCGGCATCCATCTGCGTCTGGAAGGCCCCTTTGCTCTCGATAATCGAGCCCGCATCAAAGCGTTTCCCGAAGTAGTACTTCTGTGCATTCTCGTCATTCAGTACCGTCGCCGCGTCACCACTGACGAGGATCCGGCCGGAAAACACGATGTAACTGCGATCGGTGATGGTGAGCGTCTCGCGTTCACGGTGGTCGGTCAGGAGGATCGAAATGCCGCTTTGCCGCAAGTCAGCGATGATGTCCTGAATGCTATGAATCGTGACCGGGTCAATCCCCGTGAAGGGTTCGTCAAGCAGAATCAGCTTCGGACGACTCGCTAGACAGCGGGCGATTTCCAGACGACGTCGCTCCCCCCCGGATAACGTCCCGGCGGTCTGCTTCCGCTTCTCCGTCAGTCCGAACATGCCCAGCAGTTCATTCGCTCTGGCCATCCGTTCGCGGTATGACAGCGGCTGAAACTCCAGCACCGCGTAGAGGTTCTGTTCACCGGACAGTTTACCGAAGACACTGTCATTCTGGGGCAGATATCCCATGCCATGCTGGGCTCGTTTGTAGAGCGGCCAGCGGGTGACATCCACGCCGTTAAAAATGACTTTGCCATCGGTGGGGGTCACCAGTCCGACCGCCATACTAAAGCTCGTCGATTTCCCGGCACCGTTCGGACCCAGCAATCCGACAACTTCACCAGGCTCGACGTGGAACGAAACCCCATCGACGGCACGTTTGCCAGGGTATTGCTTGACCAGACCAATGCATTGCAGCAATGACATATTTCGTCCTCCATGACGGTCTCTGTCGAGGTTGCTTTACGTTTCGCCAGTTTAGTCGGTCACCTTGATTTTGACGATGCCAATGCCGAATCCGCAGAGCAGAGTTGCTGTCAACGGGGATTCCTCGCTGCTTACCCGATCGGGCCGCACGTCGGACTGACACCACTTTCGGACTGACACTGCTTGAGGTTACCGAATCCGTTTCAATCGCCACCACTGAGGATAGAAGGGGGCCACGTAGTCCGGATAGTTGTCGACTTCCGGTTCCCCTCGCTGATTCCGACGTGGCGAATGATTCAGCAGTGGGTAGCCCTTGCCACTGTTAAGAAACGGGATTCCGTGGGGCCAGTAGATAAAGAAGGCCTTCCCCAGCAACGCCTGTCGCGGCACGGCATGCCGATTGTAGGCATGACGTTGCACGTTCGGCCACAATCGGCTGTCCTGACTGCGGGGGCTATTGTCCCCCATCACAAAAAATTCATCAGGCCCCAGTTCCCGGAACGTCGCTTCGCGATGCTGACGCGAATAGAGATTCCCGTATTCGTTCGGATCCTTCAGGCTCTCGCGGATCTGAAGCGAGTCCGAAAGCTCCTGATCGTGCATCGTAAAGTCACCCGCATCGTTAGGGACTTTTTCTGCCCGGTAGTAGATATCTCGCTGAAGAACCAGGTCTGAGACTTGAGCGGTCACACCCCGCGCAGAGAAACCAGCGGGCGTCAGGTCCGACTCCTGGGGGCTGCGATTTGCGGGAGCGGAAAATTCCGCCCCGGGACCAAACGGGATCAAACCACTGCTGAGCCAGGAACTATTGATCCAAAGGCAAAGCCGATCATCGACGTTCGCGAATGTGATGCTGTATCGTCCAGGCCCGCGAATCGGGGTCGGCGCAGACGCCATTTCGATATTCGCCGCGCGGGAATCGGCTGCCAGGTCATCATTGCGCAGCAAGGTCGCCTGTCCCGTTTTTACATCAATCCGGCAGACGTAGCGACGAACGCCCTCGGTCAATTCAAAGCTCAGTTCCGCTTGAGAATCACCGGATGTGGTGTCTGAAATGGAGGTGATGTTGACGGTGCAATTCAATGACAGATCGCCGACCCAGAAGCGGTCATCGTCGTTGTTGGAGCTTCGCCCACCAGAGAACGCGTTGTATCCACAGAAATCGGTGATCAACTGCGGTCGAGGATCCTTCACGACATCCTCGTGTCCGCCCACATCATCCCAATCCGATTTGCTCGGAACGAGATGCTGATACCTGACCCACTTTTCTTCATCAGTCGATTCAACGGAAAAGCTGCGTGACTGAGCATCATGCTTCCAGCCGGATTCCGCCCGAACCCAGCCGTCGAGTCCATTTGAAATCTCTTCGTGGGTCATTGTCTGCCATCGTTCTGGCCAGCCACTGGCGAGCAAGTCGACGGGGGGATTTCGGTCATCGTAGACCAGGAGTTGCAGAACCTTCTGCTTGTCCGGATCCTGCTTACGCAGAATTTGAAACTCCCCTTGATCTCCCTGGCGTGCGTAGACGTCACCGCGAGAAATTCGGATCGTCTCGCCAGGAAGCCCCACGAGTCGTTTGATGTAGTTTTTCTGCATGTCTTCAGGATACCGGAAGACGATGACATCCCAGCGTTCCGGTGAGGCAATCTGATAAGGAAACTTATTCACCAGAATGCGATCTCCCTTGAAAACAGGGAGATCTCGAATTGAATTGGGATACCGGCAGTTGGGGCAGATGGATTCGCTAATCCGACGAACGAGGTAGCCATCGTCGTCAAGTTCGTCGCTCGCACCGACTTCATAGTGCTGATGACACTCGGTACAGACGACAGCTTTATTGCGACCGAAAAGAGTCGGCGCCATCGACCCGGTTGGGATCACAAAGGCTTCGGCGACAAATGTCCGGAAGAGGAGCGCGAGTACAAAAGCAAACGCGATCGATTCAATCGTTTCCCGTCCGGCGTCCTGCTGCGAGCCGTGTGAAGCTGTTCGAGCGGGATTCTGCGTGGATTCCGTCCCTTTGTTGACAGAAGCGGCGGTCGGGTTGGATCTACTCATTCGGTCTTCTATCAATCTTGAAGGGGGGCGACATTCTGCCTGTCAGTCTGCGGTCCGCCCTCGTCATCGTGCGAGGGCCATGCTTTGCTATTTGAGACCCAGCGTTTTCACGGCGACAGCATCAACCTCTTCGAGGTAGGCCAGAAGTCGGTCCCTCTGACTGGTGAGGTGCCGAACTCGCAACAGCGACTTCACACGTGTCGTAAGTTCAATACGGTTGACAGGTTTCGTGAGAAAATCATCCGCGCCCGCCTGCACCGCGCGCTCGATATCACCCATTTCCGCGAGGGCAGTGACCATCAGGACGGGAATATCCCGGGTTGCCGCTTCACTTCGCAGTTGCTTGCAGACCTCATAACCGCTCAGTTTGGGCATCATGATGTCCAGCAGGATCAGGTCCGGCTGAAACTCTTCCACCTTCTGCAGGGTTTCCCGACCATCGTGAGCCATCGCGATTTCATAGTTTTCGTCGGCGAGAAATGCGTCAAGAAGCTCGCAGTTCTGAATATTGTCGTCGGCAATCAGAATCTTCGACGTCGCCGTCATATCACTCACCATCCATAAAGAGAACTCGGGGTCTTTTCGGTCGAATTTCAGATGCCAACGCCTCCGAAGTCCACACCTCCTTCAGACCGGAAAAGTATATCGTCTTCCTTACGACAGCGGAATCGGTAACTGCCTGATCGCCGACGGCGTCGATCAATGTGGCATCACGGTTGCAACGGGAACTGCAGGGTTACACCCCTGAAACATGCAGGTGTTACCCGATGCGTTCGTCGAGAGGGCTTCGAATCTCGACAATTCAAGCTCCCTGAGTCGAACTCCCCCTCACCCAAATCTGTCTCCGAGTCGGTCCATTCCCCGGCGTACATCCCCGTGCAAGTCATGCCCGAACGCAGCCACCTGGACTTCGGATCAACCCTTCATAATTCGACTTGCCTTCCCTGCCGGGAGAGCAGACTCCACAACAGTCGGAGGATCAGCGCTGTCTTTGGGGCGGGAAACCAGGATTTTCAGGTCTGAAGCCGCAGAAAGGGTCTGATCTTTTCCCCGGCGCCCGCGTATCATTCCCGTGTGGATAAATTTCATTCCGACGCCGCTTCGCTGGCAAAGGTCTTTTTGCGAGGTGGCGAGTTGAGTATACATACCTTGCCGTTAGATGCGTGAGTCTCGGGGAGAGGCTTGGAAGAAGTCCCTTGCCGCAGTCTCATTCGGATGACTTTTCGTCATTTCAGCAGGGAAGCCCATGGCTATATCGACTGCCCGAACGCTGCCTTCGCAACTTCGCGACATCCAGCTTCAGATGGAAGCCCTCGCGAAAAGTTACGGTCTCGACTTCTTCGAAACCATCTTTGAAGTTCTCGATCTGGAAGAACTTTGCATGTTCGCCGCCTACGGCGGATTCCCCGTGCGTTACCCGCACTGGCGGTTTGGCGCTGAGTACGATCAACTGCTGAAAACCCACATGTACGGACTTCAGCGAATCTACGAGATGGTCATCAACAATGACCCGTGCTACGCCTACCTGCTCAACACCAACGAGATGGTGGATCAGAAGCTGGTGATTGCCCACGTCTACGGCCACTGTGATTTTTTCAAGAACAACGCCTGGTTCGGTCAAACGAACCGCAAAATGCTCGATCAGATGGCCAACCACGCCACTCGCATCAGCAGATACATCGACCGCTACGGGTACGAGAAGGTAGAAGAATTCATCGATGCGTGCCTGTCTCTCGAAGACCTGATCGACATGCATTCCATGCATATCAAACGCGCCCCGGATGTGACACCACTTCCCCACGCAGCTCTACTGCGCGAGGATGATTTCGAATTCATGCAGTCCGGCCGCCTCCCCTCGAAGGGCTACATGGACTCCTTCATCAATCCACCAGAAGTCCTGGAAAAGGCGGCAAGAGAAAAGCACCAGCAGGAAGAGGAGCGAGACAAGAAACGGTCGTTTCCGGACGAGCCTCAGCGGGATGTTCTCCTGTTTCTACTCGAACACGCCCCCCTCCGAGACTGGCAGCACGATATCCTCGCCATTATCAGAGACGAGGCCTACTACTTCGCCCCCCAGGGTCAGACGAAGATCATGAATGAAGGCTGGGCCAGCTACTGGCACACAACTCTCATGACAAAACACGGCCTCACCGACGCCGAGGTCATCGACTACGCAGACCACCACAGTGGGACGGTGGCCATGAGCCCCCAGCGCATCAATCCCTACAAGATCGGAATCGAACTCTTCCGGGATATTGAAGAACGCTGGAACCGGGGCCAGTTCGGCCTCGAATACGAAGAGTGTGACGACTGGCAGGCCAAGCAAAGCTGGGACAAGCAGTTGGGGCTTGGGCGGGACAAAATCTTTGAAGTCCGCCGTATCCACAACGACATCACCTTCATCGATACATTCTTAACGCCTGAATTCTGCAAGAAGCACAAGATGTTCTCGTTTGCATTCAACGACAGCAGCGACAACTACGAAATTGCTTCGCGTCAGTTCCAGGAAGTGAAAGCGCAACTCCTCAACAGCCTCACCAATCACAGCCGCCCGTTCATCTACGTCGTCGACGCCAACTACCGCAATCGGGGTGAGCTTTACCTGCAGCACAAGTATCAGGGAATCGAGCTGAAGCAGGACTACGCCCAGGATACGCTACGGAACTTGCATAAACTGTGGGCGCGGCCAGTTCATCTGGAATCGGTGATCGATGACAAGCCCGCCATTATCGCGTTCGACGGCACCAATCACTCGATCAAGAATAAGTAAGCTGCTGCGACGAGTGCACTCCTGTCGTGCAGCCAGACTCTCTTCCCTTCAAAATAGGGGAAGCAAAGGCGAAAGGCGCGGCAAGACTGGAAAGGCCGTATGCTGTCTGGCGACCTTAAACAAAAAGCTGCGTGATCAACCGTGACCACGCAGCTTCTCAATTCTTCCTTTGCCGCCGTCCAGATCAGATCAGATCAGATGAACGGAGTGACGCCGGGCCGAGCCAGCGGTGGTACGTCCACTTTAGTATCCCAGCCGGTGATTTCGGGGATGAGCACTTGTTTCGAGTTGAGTGCCATCTCCCAGGTCACCTGCTTACCGGTGTAGCCTGCCATGCGCCCCATGATCCCAGCCAGCGTGCTGGTCACCATCCGGTCGCCATTGTTGATGTGCTTTCCGGTTCGGATCGAATCGAAAAATTCATCGTGCTCGACCTGGTACATGTTGGAGTTAGGACCACTGTACTTCCAGGGATTGGCGCCGGTGATTTCCACACCACCCTTGATGTAGGCGGAACCCTTCGTTCCCATCACGTGCAGGCTGTTTTCGTTATGGCAGCCGGCGATCTGCCGCTGTGCCATAAACCCGCGAGCTCCGTTGGCCCATTCGTAGTTGACTTCGATATGGTCGAAGATGTTACCACCATGAGCGGGAACCTGGCGTCCACCGACCGCCGTACAGCTCATCGGGGCTTCGTCCTTCATCGCCCATTGCAGCCAGTCCACCGTATGAATGGCCTGTTCAACCAGTCCGTCCCCCGACAGGAACGTGAAGTTATACCAGTTGCGAACCATCCACTCCAAATCGGTGATGCCTTCTGGCCGTGTGCTGGCGGGTGGCATCGGCTTGACAGGGCTGGTGAGGTAGGTCCCGTAGACTGCCAGGACATCACCGATCTGTCCATCGTGGATTCGCTGGAACAGCTCGCGCCGTGCGTAGTCATAGCGCCAGCAGAAACCGGCGACGACCGCCAGGTTCTTTTCTTTGGCGATGCGAACCGACTCCATCACCGATCGCACGCCCGGGGCATCGGTCGCCATGGGCTTTTCGGTGAAAATATGCTTGCCTGCTTCGACCGCGGCACGCAGATGAGCGGGGCGGAAACCTGGTGGCGAGGCGAGCAAAACCACATCGCACGTTTCGATGACGTTCTTGTAGGCGTCCAGACCGACAAATTTGTGCGCATCGTCGACCGCGACCTGCTGTTCGATTCGCTTGTTGACCTTGAGATTGCCCAAGCTGGCTTCGATCGCGTCTTTGCTGAGGTCCGCAACAGCGACGAGCTTCGATTGGGAATCGGCCTGCAGAGCCTCACCGGCCGCACCCGTTCCGCGACCACCACAGCCGACCAGACCGACCTTCAGCTGGTCACTTCCCGCGGCAAACAGACCGGAATTGAGTCCAAGGTTCATTCCCAGGGCTCCAGCCACTGCTGTGCTTCCCTTGAGGAAGCTCCGTCGCGACGTTGATCCCGTCGAAAATTGATCGCTCATCGAATGCTCTTTCCAAAATTTTCCGAAATCACAAACCACATTCCGCCATCGCGGAACTGGCAATTCACTTGATCTGGCGCCAAACAGGTACGCAATTCAAGAAGCACCGCAACGAATGCTACAACATCGATTACGCTCGATGCGAGCAATCTGTCGGAGTTTTTTCGGTAATCACCACCTGAGTGGAAACTGAACTCAGCAAGTCCTGATGATCACTTACAAACCGTTCGATTCCTCAAAACAACGCGAAATGCGGTACCGGACTGCGTTCAATATTGCCGGCCCGCCAGCTCAAACAGGACAGAGACTCGCTAACTTGCAGTGCCGACAGTTGTTTCGCAGCAGGTGCACGCGCCGACAGGGAATAGGGATCAAGACGTTCAGTCCCGACGCAATTTCGCACTCATCGATTCTTGTTCTCGACTTGGATTTCTGATCGATACCATCGATTTCATCGACCAGCTACACTGATTTCTCAAGTCCCGGGAGAAATGAGACTCCTGGGTTGTTCGAAGAGGATCAACCATGCCGAAAGTGAAAGTCCGTCGCAGCGATCTAAAACCGGGCGAGGTGCTGTGCACATATTGCACTGCACGCTGCTGCCGGTATTTCGCGTTACCCATCGAAACCCCGACGACCTGGGAGGACTTCGATCACATGCGTTGGTACGTCATGCACGGACGGACCGCGATCTTCGTCGATGGGGGAACCTGGTATCTGCTCGTCTACGGAGACTGCCAGAACCTGCTTCCTGACCAGCGCTGCGGAATCTATCACACTCGCCCCGAAATCTGCCGGGCGTACTCCACCGACAACTGCGAGTATGACAACAACGGGTGCTACGACAAATACTTCGAATCCCCCGATCAGTTGTGGGAATATGCAGAAGCGGTTCTTCCTCCGAAACCGCAGCCTCGCAAGAAAGCCGGAGTGCCGGACCTGCCCACACTTCCGGTCCTCAGTACTTAGGTTCGGGGTCTGTAAAGCCGCAAGCCGTCACGTGGTGGCACCGGTCAGCCCACTCCCGATTCCGCCTTCGTCTCAGCCGGCGGGTTGCATTATTCCCCAGTAGAATCCGAATTGATGACCTGCATGGTCGAGAGACATTGATTCGTCCAATCAGCAAGACCATCCCCTCGGTTACCCTGTCCTCGTCGTCAGACGCTACATTGAATGGAAGCCACCGTGTCCCAATTGATTGAACCACGTACCCTGCGAGGATTCCGCGATTTTCTGCCTGAAGTCATGCTGGTACGCGAACGGCTGATGGAAACGGCCCGGCGTGTCTTTCGCAGCTACGGCTTCAGCCCGATCGATACTCCTGCCCTCGAATATGCCGAGATCCTGACGGGAAAGGGGGGGGAAGAATCCGATAAACAGCTCTTCCGCTTCAAAGACGGGGGAGATCGAGACGTCGCCATGCGGTTCGACCTGACCGTCCCCCTGGCGCGCTTCGCCGCTCAACATTCCTCGACGCTGGGGACTCCCTTCAAGCGTTACCACATTGCGCCTGTCTGGCGTGGAGAGAACACCCAGCGAGGTCGTTACCGCGAATTCGTCCAGTGTGACTTCGACACGATCGGCACCGATTCCAACGCGGCAGACATCGAGACCCTGCTAGTGATCCATGACCTGCTCGTGGCACTCGGCTTTGAACGATTTACGATTCGCGTCAACAACCGTCTCATTCTGAACGGCGTTCTCGCCGCGTTGGGTCTGACTGACAAGACGGTCGGAGTGCTGCGAGCGATCGACAAACTGCCGAAGATTGGACAGGACAATGTGATCGCTGAAATGGTCGAGAAGGTGGGAACCACTCCCGATCAGGCAAAGCAGGTGCTCTTGACGGTCGGGCCGCAGACTGACTTGGCGTTCCTGGCCACCACCTATGCAGACAACGAACAGGTCATGCAGGGCGTGAAACGGCTCCGTCAGCTCTTCGATGCCGCCGCAACGGCTGGAATTCCCCAGGATCGAATGGCGCTGGATGTCTCCATCGCTCGGGGTCTGGATTATTATACCGGGACCATCTACGAGACCTTCCTGACCGATCTCCCTTCGATTGGCAGCATCTGCTCCGGGGGTCGCTACGACAATCTGGCGGGACTGTTCACCAAGGAACGTCTCCCCGGGGTTGGTGCCAGCCTGGGACTGGACCGCCTGATCGCCGCGATGGAGGAACTCAAACTCCTGGGAACGCAGACGACACCCGCTCCTGTCCTGATCACGCAGTTTGATGATGAACGACTGGGAGACTACCTGCGAGTTGCACGCCTGCTGCGGGCCGCTGGCATTAGTACCGAAGTTTATCCGGAAACGAAAAAACTCGGAAAGCAGCTTCAGTACGCGGATAAAAAAGGATTCCGGGTTGCTCTGATTGCCGGATCCGATGAGTTCGCCAAAGGGGTCTGGCAGATCAAGGATCTCAAAGCGGGAACATCGACCACGGTCGAAGAAGGCAACCTCATCGCATCCCTTCAATCAATCCTCTCCGCGACATAGTCGCCGAGGAAACGTCCAGGCGTCACGAATCGCAATCGCAATCCCGGTTGAGTTGCTCCCGCAACAACCGGGTTGCGCTACGGACGACAGTTGACTGGAACCCATCCGCAACCGAATTGAAGAGCCGCAAGATTGTGAGTGAGCCGATAGGGTCACTTTCCAAGTCAGGTTGCATCCTTAATCGTCGAGATCGAAGGACCGCTCCCTTTTTTTGGCCGCTGTTCCTTGAGCTGCAGTTTTCTCTGCTGTTGAATCGCTGCCATCAACAAGTCAAACAGTCGCCCGTACTCGACCAGTGCACGAGTAAAGAGTCGCTTCTCTACCGCATCGCGTGCACGACGAAAGGCTTCTTCGTAGCTGGGCCAGTCGACGGGCCAGTGGTCTTCAATCGCAGCCTGCTGAAGATCCGCTTCGAGGTGCGTGATTTGTTCTACAAACGCATCTGTAATGCGCGCGGGTGCTTCACGATAGGGCCGGCGATCCACGGCTGAATTCGGGGCGTAGTCAGATCCGTTTTTGAAATGGCGACTGCGATGCCACGTCCAG
The DNA here is from genome assembly GCF_044336245.1 of Schlesneria sphaerica. Classification (NCBI taxonomy): domain Bacteria; kingdom Pseudomonadati; phylum Planctomycetota; class Planctomycetia; order Planctomycetales; family Planctomycetaceae; genus Schlesneria; species Schlesneria sphaerica. Next base: position 2,022,695 of record NZ_CP172346.1, read on the forward strand.
TAAGCAATCCCCGCCAGCGCGGCAGTTGCGAGGATGGCCCCTCCTTGTAACCGCCGCTCTTTATCCAGCTCAAAGAAATAAAGACCCACGAGGAACAGCGCGGCGAACACGCACATCAGGGCAAACCCACCCCAGCTCAGCCCTTCAAACCGGGAAGGGGGCACAGGTCGTTCATAGACAACATCCACACCCTCGGGGAGATCCCCGGTATGGACGATGATCACAGTGATGTTATCCGGGCCACCGCGCAGGTTGGAGAGGTTGACGAGCAGCCGACAGGCTTCGTTGGGGGGAACTGTCCCCGCGATCATCCCGATTTCGGAATCGCTGAGCAGTCCGGAAAGTCCATCTGAGCAAAGCAGGAAAATGTCCCCTGGCTCAACTGGAAATGGCCCCTCGATATCGACATCGACATTTGGCTCAGGCCCAAGTGATCGCGTGATGACGTTTCGGGGACAAAGCCTCTCTGCATCTTTCTGGTTCAGCTTGCGAGACTGAATCATCTCCCAGAGCAGGCTATGGTCCGAGGTTAACTGGTCGATCTGCGAATTGCGTATCCGATAGACTCGGCTGTCCCCGACATGACCGATGATAGCCCCTTGCGGACAAAGGACCAGTGTGGAACAGGTGGTCCCCATCCGCATGAAATCATGGTTTTGCGAACCACGCTCATTGATGACGTCGTTGGCTTCTTCAATCGCGATTTTCAGAGCGACTGCGGGAGGCCGTCCTCGCAATTTGGCAAACATGTGAGGAATCGTATCGGTGGCGATCTTGCTGGCCAGTTCTCCGACGGCATGGCCCCCCATTCCGTCAGCCACGACGAAAAGATGCCCACCTTCTTCCCATTCCTCTTTGAGCGAACACAGGGCCACCGCGCAGGAATCCTGGTTATTCTTACGCCGAAAACCGATGTCGGTTTGCGCCGCATAACGGACTCGTTGCTCCCAGAGCATGATGAACCCTAATCGTGGAACGCTCGCATCTTCAATTCGATCCCCGTCCCGCGAGCGATTGCTCGACAAACCGGGGGTTGTACTGCCATCGGTTTCCGCCCATGGGTCCCTGACGCCTCATCGCTCCCGTACCGGCCAGGACTCTGCGGTAAAACACCCATATCCGACTGACCTCACTCCCTCGAAGTGATCGGAATCACAGGACTGTTCGTCCCGGTGACGTTCATATCCCAACCAGCTGAACAGTTGTGTGGCAATTCGTAAATCGTAGCATCCCTGACGCTTCAACGAAACTGCTTATTAAGAGAATTGAAGTAGCCGAAATGCCAGTCTTGCCCATTCCTTCCAACCGTTCGAAGTTCCCAGGACGTTTCCGAGGTGCACTCAGATTGGATGATCGCTGATTGTGGCACCTCGTCCCGTCACCAGATCGACCTAAAGATTGCAGACACAATGTCCTGAAAACCACAATGTCCTGAAAATCGCCGCGGCAAGGCCTCTTGCAATCTCACGTCGATCGGAAAGGGGGGATTTATTACAGTATCTCGTTCGTTGTCCGAATTGAGCAATATTCCCCGAGGAGAACTCTGTGTGGGCCCATCTCACCCAACACGTTCTCAACAGGAGCGGCGAGCGTTGAATCCGTCGTCATCGAAGTCCGTGGTCATCAATCGCAATCTGGTCGGTGTGATCGCGGTTGTCATGCTGGGGGGCGCAGGGATCCTCTGGGTATTCACCGGGACTCAGAACATCTGGACCGGTGCCTGCTTAAAAGTTGGCTTGGTGATGGGGGCATTGTGGATGGCCTTGCCGGCGATTGCTCGAAACCGAAGCCTGGGCGAAGCCTCCTGGTTCAACGTCATCGCGTTCGTCGGACTGGCGCTCCTGCTGACGGGTAAGCGAGTCGACATTCGAATCATCATCCCTTTGCTGGCAGGAATTGCCATCGCGACGTTGATCCTTCGACCAAGGCCAAAAACTCGTCATAAGTAATCTCGACGAGACCTCTACCGGAGAGATTCCGAAAAGGTACTTCCCTGGGCGATCTGCAACGTCGTAATTCAGTTTCCCGGTTGCGTGTCGCTTTCAACCGGTCCTACAGATCGGACTTCACGAAGTGTCACTTGAACTTCGCCGGAATTGTCGAAGAACGAGTTCCAGTCATCGTTCAGACGCAAGTAGAAGGTTCCCGTGACGGGTGCCTGAAACGTCCGCTGATTTCCGATCCGGATGGTCTGCAGCATTGCGTCGTCAGATCCTCCGGCAGGCCCAGTTTCGGTCCGAAGACATCCCACCAGCGTTCCCATCGGCAGGCCATCAACATACCGGAATGAAATTCCCTGTGGGTCACTTTCCCACGCCCGGGTATCTCCGGTCGCCGCTTTCAGCGTGAATCGTCCTGTCGCTGATATCTCGTACGTCTTTCCCGCTTCGAGGAGAACACGACTGGACTGCCAGCCACGTTGTGCACTGATCGAGATCGAGGCCTCTGGACGACTCAAAGACAGGGGTTCCCCAGGCTGGAAATCAATCGCCGCATGCTCGAAGTCGTATCCGTATCGTGCATGAATCAGAAACAGTTGCCACCCCGTAGCCAGCTCGCGGTCCTCGTCCGGAAACGAGTTACGAAATTCTTGCTCGAACTTTCCACCCCGTGTCGCCTGCCCCAGCTTCTGGAATTGATTTCGGTACCGCGGCGTCCCATCGAGAAAGGCACACAGCGCCCAGGACCAGGCGTAGGGATCAGCAGTCTTAAACACCGCCGGCTCAAGTGACGCGATCGACGGAATCGGCGGAGTCAACTTTGTCGCGACGTCGCGCCGAATGATCCCCATTCGTCCGAAGCCTGCAAAATCGCGAGCTGAAGTCGGCATGACACGAAACTGCGCCCCTGATTCCCCGATACGGTGAGTGGCAAAGTATTCGGCCATTCCTTCCATGTACCAGAGGGGTGCATCCACGTCTGGCATGTAATTCATGAAACAGTGTGTTGCCTCGTGCAGCACGAGATGACGCCGGTAATAGTCGAGATCCTGATCGCGGACCCAAAACTCATTTCTTCGCTGTACGCCATGGTCGAAAGTGAATTCCTCAGGCAACAGTCCCTGACTTCGAAATAATTCCAGATCGTTCACCAGGTAACCGGTCATCTGGAATGACGATCCCTGCCGATCGGGAGGTAACGGGCCGAAGTACTGCTCCAGCTCATCGTAAAGTTGGTCCACCAGCTGCGGGAGAGGCTCGGCTTCTGCCGCAGGAACATCCGTAAAGAGCTTCAACCTTTTTGACTCAAACAGGTGGATGCCTGCCTGGGCCAAGCTGGCTTCGTCATGCTGAGGCCTGCGATCGTCGGGGCGCACCAGAAGCTCCGAAGGCCCATTCAATGCGACCGGAGAGAGAGCTTCCTCTCCGAGGATATCGTCCGCTGTTTTCGTCGGTGGTTCAGTCGCCGTTGTTTTCGCCGGAATTGCTTCCGCGGGGGGAGCGGCTAACGCTCTCGGCATCTCTGCAGGAGATTGAGGCGAACCTTCCTGCTGACAGCCGACCAGTCCGGAAAGAGTCAATGTCCCACAGCAGAGGAGCCTCAGCAGATCACGAACCATTCGGTGAATCCAAGTTGCTTGCATAGGGATTTACGCTCGTGCCGACACTGTCACTCTGCGGCAATCCTGTTGCTCAGCCAGTGATCCTAGGATCGGAATCCTCCCACGTTCACTGCTCCGAGCTGAGTCTGCACCCATTTCAGCTCAGGTCCAATATCGAGCAATCCGTCATTCTCGACGAGATCCAGAGGTGACCGGGGTTCATCTGCATTCGACGGACTCATACGCCGCTAGGCACAAGCAGCAGTCCAGGAATGCATTCGCCGCAATGCTATCACCTCCTGTCTCCATCGACATAGACGAAGCGGAGCCCATGGATTCTCCCGGGATTCAGAGCCCACCTCGAAAATGCGGCGACAAGACGTCGTCGCTTGATTGGTTGATTCTTACCCAGCCTTTCTGTCTCAGATGGGCAGGAAAAAGCGAGAAAAAACTCGAAAAAATCGCAACGCTTTTTACCATAGATTGTTAACGCGAAGATACATATCTCTGCGGCAATTTCGAAAGATCCAAAATCGATTGTCATCCGTTCCCATTGTTACAGTTCCTTCAGGTCGGAATTGCAGGCGGCACAAACATTGCTTAACCTGTCGTAAGGTGAGGTTCTCCGATCTCGGGCAAAACAGAGAAGACATTTCGACTTGTCTTTCTGTTTGCAGGAGCCGGCAAATTTCGCCAGATCGCAGATGACTCTTACGTTCCCGAGGAGTTCGAATAAAGTGTCTGATGAATTGGCGCACAAAAAGGGGGCAGACCCCAAACCAGAGACTCTTTTTCAAAAGGTTTGGGGCGGAGCACGATATATCGGCACGTTGCTCATTTTGCTGGCAGTGGCATACTACGGACACAGCACGCACTGGTCATTCGGCTACGGCGCTCACGCCGCTCCTCACAGCGAGCACGAGGAAACTGAGGTTCGGGAAAAACTGGAAACGAAAGAAGACGCCGAAGAATGGCAAGTTTCTTTCCCTTCGGAAAAATCTCTTCAGCAATCCGGGATCAAAACTGTTCCCATTGAGCAGCGTACCGTTACCGAAAAGGTTAAGACGACTGGCGTTATCACCTATGACGAGAGGATGTTCGCCGCTCTTTCGTCTCGCGTCTCGGGGACAGTCTGGCGGGTGCTGAAACAGCCTGGCGACACGATCCGCAAAGGTGATGTGCTGGTCGTCATTGACGCCGTTGAGGTTGGACGTGCCAAAGCGGAGTTCTTCAGCGACCTCGTCGATGTAGAGTCCAAGGCCGAGATTCTCGCAGCACTGGAAAAGGCCTCTGCATCGGTCCCAGAGCGACAAATTCGCGAAGCGCGGGTCAACCTGCGAGAAGCGAAAATTCGCCTGCAGGACACCGAACAAACCTTGATCAATATGGGTTTTGCCCTGAAGAAGGAAGACTTTGAGGGACTCAAAGACGCAGAGCGTTCTGCCAAGTTGCACTTCCTGGGCCTGCCTGATTCGATCGCCAAAAGTCTTGATCCGTCCCAGACGACAACGAACCTGTTGCCCCTGACGGCCGCGTTCGATGGCACACTGCTGCATCATGATCTTGCTATTGGCGAAATGGTGGAAATCGGAAAGTCACTGCTGGAAATCGCCGACATGCGTCGGATGTGGCTCAAGCTCGACGTTCCCAAGGAAGACGCGAACCGACTGGTGTTGGGACAGGTCGTCCATTTTCTTCCCGATGGCCTTGATCAGGATCTCGACAGTAAGATTACCTGGATTGATACCGAGATGAATCAGAAGACCCGAACCCTGCGGATTCGGGCAGAAGTTGACAACCCGATTGTTTCTTCGGACCCTGAAACAGGGAACGAAGTCCGACTGCTCCGAGCCCAAACCTTCGGAATTGGGACGATCGTCATTCGTGAGTCGGCCGAAGCATTCGTTGTCCCCCGTTCGGCGATTCTGCACGCCGATGCACAACCGATGATTTTCGCCAAGACCGATGCGCTGACGTTCGTTGCGATCGAAGTCAAACTTGGCCCCCAAGTGGGAGACCTGGTCCAAATCGAGTCAGACGAACTGCGGCCCGATCTCGAAGTCGTTTGCCAAGGGACGCATATCTTGAAGTCCGAGTGGATTCTGAACCACGTCGCTTCCACACCCTGATCGCGGCGAATCATTCGCCTCGTTGCCAGGTGTCGCGGAAAATCGTGATGCTCCGGACTTGAATGGCATGAATACACGTCGATGCGATGTTAAACTCTTCCGGTCGAGTGACATTGCATCGTCGCATCCCGGTTTGCTTAACCGTCTCTGCTCACTCCTGAAACTTCGCCCTGAGGCGGGAAGTCACAGCCTGAGCAGTGATGATCGGCCTGAATGCTGACGTCGCAAAACGTCTGTGGATGCGCAGCTCAATCTCTAACGTAGTTTGAACCAATGCTTCAGTCCATCATCGCCTGGTCTCTTAATCATCGTATTATGGTGCTGCTCGGCGCCGTGATGATCTGTCTGATGGGATACCTTGCCGCCAACGCGCTCAATGTCGACGCGTTCCCGGACACCACCCCCATCCAGGTCCAGATCAATACTGCGGCTGGAGCATTAGTGCCGGAAGAAGTGGAGCGTCAGGTGACGTTCCCTGTGGAAATGTCGCTCGGTGGACTACCCGGGCTCGAAGACCTGCGATCGGTCTCTCAGTTCGGGATCTCGCAAGTCATCGTCACCTTCAAGGACGGCACGAGCGTCTACTTCGCTCGACAACTCATCAACGAGCGGTTGAACGGTGTGGAACTGCCCGCCGGCATTGGGCGGCCCGAGATGGGCCCCGTGTCAACGGGTCTGGGTGAAGTGTTTCACTACATCATGACCTCGGACGACGGGGATCTGACTGCCATGAAGACCTTGCATGACTGGGAAGTGAAGCCCGTCATGCGAACTGTTCCCGGAACCGCCGAAGTCAACTCGTGGGGGGGACTGAAGAAACAGTACCAAGTCCGAGTTGATCCGACATTGCTGGTCAAACACGGTCTGAAGTTCGAGCAAGTCCTGGAAGCGGTCCGGGAAAACAACCTGAACGTCGGCGGCGGCAGTATCCGGCAGGCAGGTGACTCGGTGCTGGTCCACGGCGTAGGTCGTACGATCAATGTGGAACAGATTGGTGCCATGGTCATTACCGCCGTCGACGGTGTCCCCATTCGCGTCCGGGACATCGCCGAAGTGGTGATCTCGCATGAACTCCGTCGAGGGATCGTTACCGCCAACGGAAAAGGCGAAGTCGTCCTCGGTCTTGGCTTCATGCTGATGGGCGAGAACAGTTACGCGGTCACGAACCGCCTGCGGGAACGCTTTCTGGAAGTCGTAAAAACTCTTCCAGAAGGCTTCCATATGGATATTGTGTATGACCGCACAGAACTGGTAAACCGCGTGATCGCGACCGTTAAGAACAACCTGTTCGAAGGGGCGTTCCTGGTCGTGATTCTGCTGTTCCTGATGCTGGGTAATCTGCGTGCGGGCCTGATTGCCGCCGTCGCCATCCCACTCTCGATGCTCGTCGGATTCTGCGGAATGTGGTCGATGGGGATCGCCGCGTCGCTGCTGAGTCTGGGTGCCATCGACTTCGGTATCGTCGTCGACAGTTCCGTCGTGGTGATCGAAAACATCATTAAACGCCTCGCGCATCGCGGGGCGTGCTCCGCGGATGAGCGACTCGCCATTATTCGAGATGCGGCCTCCGAAGTGCGAATCCCCACTGTCTTCGGACAGTTGATCATCATGATCGTCTATCTGCCGATCCTCACCCTTGAGGGGGTCGAAGGGAAGATGTTCCGCCCGATGGCAATCACCGTGATCTTCATTCTGATTGGATCACTGATCCTCTCTCTGACACTCACGCCTGTCCTCTCCAGCATCTTCCTGCCACGCGTCGTTGAAGAGAAAGAAGTCTTTATCGTCCGATTCGCTCAGTGGGTGTACCGACCATTCCTGAATCTGGTGATGATGTTCAAATGGCTCATGCTCGCCGCCGCCGGGGTGGCTCTGGCGATCACACTCAAAACGGCCATGGGCCTTGGTACCGAGTTCGTCCCGCGACTCTCTGAAGGGGATATCGTGATCGGGGTGCTGCGTGCCCCGGGAACCAGCCTGGATGAGTCTGCGGCAATGAACACGAAGCTCGAAAAGCTGCTCGTCGAGAAATTCCCGGACGAGGTGCGACATGTCTGGAGTCGCGTCGGTACCCCGGAAGTGGCAACCGATGCAGGTAGCGTGGAAGTCACCGACGTCTTCGTGTCGCTGAAGCCACGTGAAGAGTGGAAGAAAGCGAGAACCCAGGCAGAACTCGTCGACCTGATGCTGCCCGAAGTGGAGCAGATGAAGGGCCAGATTACCTGGTTCACTCAGCCAATCGAACAACGAATCAACGAGATGGTCTCCGGCGTTCGCGCGGATATTGCTCTCAAGCTGTTTGGTGACGATTTCTCGACATTGATTCCCAAAGCCCAGGAACTGCAGGCAGTCCTCGGTACCGTGCGCGGATGCAGCGACCTTTCGATCGAACAGGTCGCAGGGCAGCCCATCCTGCGAATCGCGCTGGAACAGGACGAGATCGCCCGCTACGGCATCTCGGCACGACAGGTTCTCGACGTTGTTGAATCGATCAGCAGTAAAGTGATTGGTGAAGTCGTCGAAGGACAATTGCGATTTCCTCTCGTGGCAAGACTTCCCGACCAGTATCGCGAGAACCCTGAAGTGATCGGGCGAATCCTGCTCTCCGGCCCCGGCGGTGAGCAGCTTCCACTCTCCCGTGTCGCGGACATCCGACGTTTCAGTGGTCCTAAGATGATCACTCGTGAATGGGGCAAACGCCGTATCACAATTCAGGCCAACGTCCGTGGTCGTGACGTCGGTAGCTTTGTCGCAGAAGCCCAGAAAGCAATTGCGGAAAAAGTCGATCTCCCCAAAGAACAGTTCCGAATCGAATGGGGTGGACAGTTTGAAAACATGCAGCGAGCCCAGCAGCGCCTGATGATCGTCGTGCCGCTGGCGCTAAGCTTGATCGTGGGATTGCTGTACCTGACGTATCGCAGTCTGCCAGAAACATTCATCGTATTCGCCAGTGTGCCGTTTGCCTGCGTGGGGGGAGTGCTTTCGCTTGCCTACCGACAAATGCCACTATCGATCTCGGCCGCGGTCGGATTCATCACCCTGTCGGGGGTCTCGGTTCTCAGCAGTATGATTCTTGCGTCTGCATGGCGTGCGGCGAGAACGGCGCCAGACCCCGAACTGACCCTGAACCTGGACGATCATCACGGATCGGGCGATGAACACAGCCATGGTCACGGCGATAAGCCACAGACTGTGGTCGATATTTCAGTTAGTTGTCTACGAACCATTCTCATGACAGCACTGGTTGCCAGCGTGGGCTTCGTCCCGATGGCCACCAGTGAAGGATCTGGAGCTGAGGTACAGCGGCCGTTGGCGACCGTCGTGATCGGCGGCGTGATGAGCAGCATGATCTTCACCCTGTTCATTTTGCCGATTCTGTTCGGACTGCTCGAATCCGTTCGAAAGATGACGGATAAGCGTTACGCGACTTGAGGTCAGGCGACCGGTCCCGAATGATCCCAGGCGTTAGCCGCAAGGATCATTCGGGACCTGTTTGCAGTCTGTTGCCGCCCGCCTTCAGCCCAAGCCCGATTACGGCAAGGGCATAAGGGAAGTGCAGCACACCAGCTCAAAGCCGATGGCTCCTCGCGCAAGGCTCATCCGCCAAAGTGAGAGTCAGCGACTTGCCGCACCAGTAGACTTGATTCGTCCCCGCGAGAATTGACTCGCGCGATCATTTGCTCAACGGAATCGGGCGCGAAGGATACGGGGTCGAAGGGCCAGGTCCTTCCGAATCAGAATATCGTCGTAGCCCCCATGAGCCGCGACAATTTCCGTGAGCGCGTCCGCCTGCTCGGGAGTAAACTCCAGTAGCAGGTGAGCATTTTCTTTCGCGAAACGGGGGGCAGCTTCGATGATTTTTCGCAGCACATCCAGCCCGTCGGCACCACCATCCAGAGCGAGTCTCGGCTCGTGCTTGGCTACCTCTGCATCGAGTTGATCGATTTCCGCAGACGGAATATAGGGTGGGTTACTGGCGATGATGTCGAACTTCGAGTCAGGGGGCAATCCCTGAAACAGATCTGATTCAACGAACTCCATCCGGTCGTCGACATTGTGCCGAGCAGCATTTTCACGTGCGATCGCAATCGCCTTATCGCTGATATCCGCCGCAGTCAGCCGGGATGTTTTCGCGTTCTTGGCCACTGCAATCGCAACACAGCCCGATCCGGTACACAGATCCAGAATTCGCGGCGATACAATTGATTTCGCCAGATCCAGAACTTCGAGGACCAGTGTTTCGGTATCGGGTCGAGGGATCAGGACATCAGACGTGACTCGGAAACTGAGGCTGAAGAATTCACGCTCGCCCACCAGGTAGGCCACTGGTTCAGCTTTGGCGCGTCGCTGTACCAGTCCGCGCATGACGCCTCGCACTTCTTCGTCGAGAGGATCATCGAAGTGCGTGTAGAGTTGTATTCGAGGGCAGTGACGAGCATGTGCGAGCAAGATTTCTGCATCCAGCCGCGGGGTGTCACTGCCATGTTTTTTGAGGTGAGCCGTGGTCCACTCGAGTACACGACGCACCGTCCACGGTTGTTCCGAAGCAGACGGCGACTCGGAAGGAGCAGTTGTCACTAAATTCGTCCTTGAGTTTCACTCACCCGGCAGAACAAGCCCGGGCGTCAAGTAAGCCCTGACGTTCTGACTCAATCATTCTAGCCGAGTGCGTTACCGCCACGAAGCCGTTCTTCACGGTCGAACTGAATTAATGCCCCCACGACTTCATCCAGATCACCCTGAATAATCTGGTCCAACTTGTGGACCGTCAGATTGATTCGGTGATCGGTCAGTCGATTCTGCGGGAAATTATACGTCCGAATTCGCTCACTTCGATCTCCAGACCCGATCAAGGTCCGTCGTTGATCAGAGCGCTCTTTGTCGGCCATGGCCTGTCGATGTTCAAGCAGTCGGCTGCGCAGCACACGCATGGCCTTGGCCTTGTTCTTATGCTGACTCTTTTCGTCCTGAATCCTGACCACCAGCCCGGTCGGAACGTGCGTGATTCGCACGGCCGATTCGGTTTTATTCACCTTCTGACCGCCAGGACCACCGGCACGCATGGTGTCAATCTGAAGATCTTCGTCCCGAATCTCGACATCAATGTCAGTCGCTTCGGCCATCACCGCAACGGTCGCGGCACTGGTGTGGACGCGGCCCTGTGTTTCCGTCTCGGGAACGCGCTGGACTCGATGACCACCACTTTCGAACTGCAACTGGTGGAAAGCTCCTTCACCAGTGATCGACAGGACGACTTCCTTCATCCCCCCCAGTTCATTGGCCGAGAGCTCGAGGACTTCGAATTTCCAACCCCGTTTCTCGACGAACTTGGTGTACATGTCGAACAGATCGCGGGCAAACAGAGACGCTTCGTCCCCCCCTGTCCCCGCCCGGATTTCCATGATCAGGCTGCCACGGGTCAACGAATCGCCCGCTGTCACCATATCTTCGAGTTCGGTGCGAAGCACGTCGTACTTGGCTTGCAGCTCTGTTTGCTCTGCCAGTGCGTACTCGCGAGTCTCATCGTCGTCCGCCGTCTCGACCATCTCCTGGACGGAGGCAAGCTCCGCTTCCAGTGAGTTAAACTCGCGTACTGAGCGGGCCACTTTTGCCAGTCCCCCATGCTCACGCTGACAATTGAGCATCTGAGTCGTATCGGCGAGCACCTCAGGATCCTGGAGCATTCGTTCCAGTTCTTCGTAGCGAGCCAATTTAGACTGAAGCGTGGGAAACATGGTGACCGTACGACTATTGACGGAACAAAAGGGAATGCAGCACAGTCTCTTGCAGCCGATCAGAACGACCGCAGAAAAACGGGCAACCTGCGTCTGCCAAACTCATTCTGGATTGCGATGCAGCAATTGCCCTCAAGTGAGGGCCTGAGGCGGCGAGCGACCAACTTTGCGAGGGAACGCAGACCACGTCGACGCCAAAAATTCGACCGAGCGGCGATCACCATCCCTCTGAAACAGGTGCAGCCGAGGAGTACGGCGATCAGCCCTGAACGATCAGCGAAATCCAGATCGTCTCGAACATGAATCTCAACCGGCAGCACGACTTCATCCGGAAGAGGGACGTGCCGCTCGAGAAAATGGATCAGATTGACGGCGAAACTCAAAAGCCTACGGTACGACCCACCCCTTGTACGAGATGAGTCGACCGATCCGACAGCAGCAAACTACTCTTTTGGAGCTTCGGCAGTGCCTTCGTCTTTCTTGCCCCAGTTGTATTTGCGCTGGAATTTTTCCACGCGGCCCGCAGCGTCGATGAACTTCTGCTTGCCGGTGAAGAAGGGGTGCGAAGCAGAGCTGATGTCCACCGTCACCATGGGAAGGGTTCGGCCTTCGAACTCAACCGTCTTCTGAGTCTTGATCGTAGACCCAATGACAACCTGAACTCCCGTCGACGTATCCTGAAAGACCACGTCTCGATACTCGGGATGAATGCCCTCTTTCATGATCCAACCTACCCTGCAAAGTGACGACGGCCCGATGTTCGCGCGACATCGATGGGCATCTTTTTTTCAAAACAGAACCGGAATTGCGGAATTCGCTCCGACCGCAACGGGACTTGGAAGTGTAAGTATTGGCGTCAATGCTCGCAAGGCTTTCATTCTCATTTGTCCAGCCACTTTCAAAATGTTCGGTTTTATCGCAAACTGGGCTGCGACGAAGGGCTCTTAATTTCCGTCGAGAATCGGTCCATGACAACACTTACGGTCGAAAACTATTTGAAAACCACCCTGCTGACGGGCCTGAAAACAGGTTCCGACTGGGTGACGACAGGTCAACTCGCCACTGCAATGTCCGTCGCGCCGGGTACGGTCACGGCCATGCTGAAAACCCTGTCAGAAACGGGACATGCCGATTACCGTCCCTACGAAGGGGTTCGGCTGACGGAAACCGGCCGCCAGATCGCCCTGCGGATTCTCCGGCGACACCGCTTGATTGAACTGTTTCTTGTGAAAACGCTGGATCTCAACTGGGACGAGGTTCACGCCGAAGCTGAAAACATGGAGCATGCCGTCAGTGACCGGTTAGTTGACCGGATTGATGAATTCCTGGGACATCCAGTTGCCGACCCCCACGGAGACCCGATCCCATCCGCCGATGGGGCCATGCGCGGCAACTCTGAACTCGCAATTCCGCTGGACACAATCGAGTCCGGCGCCACGATTCGCATCGTCCGCGTAACCGAGCAGGGGAGTGACTTCTTGCGGTTCCTGGGGGATTCGGGATTCTCCCTGCTCAAGGAATGTCGCGTGATCTTCAACAGCCCCGAAGCCGGGATCGTGACCACTGTGATCGATGGTCGCGAAGTGACGCTGGGGCACCCGGCCGCCCGCCACGTCCTGGTCGAACGGGTCGGGGATCAGTAGTTCCAGGCCGAGATCCTGCCATCGAACAACTGCCAAGAGCATCCGGAACCCCGCGAAGGTTCCTCCTACCCGCCGGTTCATCTCACAGCCGGACTTTCTACCCGAGATCCACGACCCAACCACTTCCCACCGGAATGCATTCGCTGATTCAGGAAGTTCGTACCGGGAAGCAGTGATTGACCTTCAAAGTTCGTGATTTCGTTTGAACTTGTGAATCTCTGCAGCGAAAATAGAACTGTCGCAAAACGCAAGTTTGATGGTAGGTGGCTCGGTGTAATACCACCGAGCCAGTTGTAACCCGCAGATAACACCACTTCACGACGATTCCTGCGTTTTTCCACGGCCGCTGTGTGAGCGATGGGTGACCGATTCGTTAGAGGACCGATTCGTTAGAGGACCGATTCGTTATCAGGAGGACTCCCTCAACCAGTCCATGAACGTGACACCTTGGGGATGGGGCGCAAGTCTGTCAGGCCCCCGGCGAGAGGGGAATAATTCACGTCACTGGAAATCCCGACCAATCCACCGCAACTGAACTGTTTTACGATCGTTCACGGCTGAGAGGAGACCGAACTGTCGCTCGTCTTTTCTACGATGACTCCAAATTGCGGTCGGGGTAGCAAGTGGCTGCGGAACTCAAAAGTGTCTATGCCCTGCGTTTTTTTCTGTTGGCCACGTCAACACTGGCTGTTGCCGCAGTCGTTTCGCTAGCGCTTTGCCACGCGTTTCCGCCACAGCTGCCGGGAAGTGCAAGCCGATTTTCGTCGGCGTTCATCCTGAGCACGTGGCTGTTGATGGTGGGAAGCGGATTTCTGCTCCGTGCAATCGAGGCCGTGCGGCGCGAACGTCAGATCCGGTTTCGTCGCTCCCTTTCGTGGGCTCTCGCGACAGGAGCGTTGTTCGTATCGGTCCAGGCATACGCCTTAAACTATCTGATACAGAGCCGAACCAGGGATGAAGCGTCGAGTGCCATGGCTTCTTTTGTCGCTGTCATCACTGCGTTGCATGCGATGCACTTTATGATTGCGTTGCTGTTCCTCTGCTACATCATTGTGCAGGCTAACGCCGACCGGTATGACCACGAGTACTACTGGGGGGTCACGATTGCAGCCTGGTTCTGGCACGCTCTCGGAATTGTCTGGATCGTCATTCTGTTCGTAATGGCAATCGCGCGACTCTATGAATGAAGCCATGCACGAATCAGGGAGCCAGTGGCCCGCCAGCGAGGCCGCCCGAAATGGCAGCCCTCCCAAAGACGAATACGCCAAAATCGCTTTTAAAGCCCTCAAGACGATGTCACACGGTCATACAGCGCGGCGCGATTCTGCTTTGGCCGAATTCGCTTTCGCCGCCGCACGAGCCTGTTCCGAAAGCCCTTCTGCAGAAATGATATCGACGAGATCCTGAGCCAGCCCGTCCATCTCGATCACCAGCGAATCCACCCGGCCGGTGAAATACATGTACATAATCAGCGACGGAATGGCGATTCCGAGTCCTGCCGCGGTGGTCAGCAACGACAATCCAATTCCGCTTGCCAGCGCTTCCGATTTGCCCATCGCCGCGCTTTGCGAGATGCGGTTAAACGAGTCGATCATCCCCACCACAGTTCCCAGAAGTCCCAGGAGCGGAGCGATTGTGGCAGCACCATTCAGAATGCGAATATGTTTTCGCAATTGACTGACCTGCCGTTCCCCGCCATCAATGATGGCCTGCTCTACTTCGACACTACTTTTGCCCCATTTCCGCAACCCGTTGGCGAGTACCAGCGCGATCGGACTGCCGTTGTCTTCGCAAAGCTTGATCGCCATTCTCGGTTCGAGATTGCCTGATTTCAGGTGCTCGAAGAATCGCTTCACAAAGGGATTCGGAATAACTCGACCGTGGCGAAGTACGACCATCCGTTCGATCGTAAACCACAATACGATGATCGAAGTGAGGGCCAGGGGAAAGCGAAATGCCCCCAGCGCAAGCCAGACTTCGTAGGGTTCGGTGGGGATTTTACCTTCATTCGACCAGACAGCTGCTGTTGTTCCCTTTTCCTCGGGCTCTTCGGCGGAGTCCTGCGCGGAGGCCAGTTTCCAGATCCCCCCCAAAACGATGACCAGCATCAGGCAAAGCGTGAATCCGCGTCTACCGGCCGGACGATGAGAACTGCGCACAATGGGGGAGGGGAACATCGGTCCGTCTCGTCTGGGATTGGGATGGGTCATCGTCACAACATCCTTATCAGGCCGTGAATGGAACGCATTCTACTGACTTGACGGAAAAACCAAATGCCGAATGCATCCGGGAAGAGATTGCCACAGGATCATTCCATTCTCAATGGGACTCCCTGCGGAGATTCTCCTGTCTTCTTCGACTCGCGCTCACCCGTCAGAAAAGGGACCAATCAGCAAAATCAAAAGTGCGCGATTGTTCGGAATCGGACTTCTTCGAGCGTTCTTGCCCGATTCATTTCGACACCCGAGGGCCAGATAACCCACGATGCCAGAGATCGACTTTGCCGCTTTGTTAAAGTGCGATGCCCTCAACTCGACTGATTAGCAGGACTATTCCGCCGTAATCGGGGTAGACGCTTGTGTGCCTCGCGATGCCCGAATCCCTCTGATAAAGTGACGGATTGAAAGTTCGGGTCAGGGATTCGAAGTTCAGGTCAAAACTGCGTAGAGGAAGGCTCAGGGCATGGCGAAGCGGAAAGTCGGAGTTTGGTTGATCGGCGCCTGGGGGGGAGTTGCCACGACCGTTGTTGTCGGATTGGCAGCATTGCGAAAAGGTCTGACAGACACCACAGGATTAGTCACCTCGCTTCCTCCGTTCGCGGGTCTTGACCTGGTCAACTGGGATGAAATCGTCATTGGTGGCCACGAAATTCGTGACACTTCATACTCGGCCGAAGCCCAGAACCTGATCGAGAAATCTCACGTTTTCAACGAGAAAACACTCGCCGGAATCGCTTCGCAACTGGCAAAGTTCGACGCCAACGTCCGTCCCGGTACGCTGTTCAACGTGGGCTCCCGCATTGAATCCCTGGCCGGTGCGGCCACTCTCAAGACGAAAAAAGAAACCGCCAGCCAGGCTGTGACACGCCTTGCAAAAGACATTGAAACATTCAAAGCCAGCAACAAGCTCGATCGCGTCGTCGTGGTGAATGTCTCTTCGACAGAACCGCCCCCTAAAGAAGAAGTGAAGTCGTGGATGTGGGCTGACGTCCAGAAATCCCTTGCAGCCAAAGGAGACTGCCCGCTGCCGGCCAGCACACTTTACGCCATCGCGGCAATGAAGTGTGGCGCTCACTATGTGAACTTCACCCCCTCAATCGGCTCTGATCTGCCAGGGCTCGACGAATACGCACACCAGCAGCAGGTCCTGCACGTTGGCCGTGACGGGAAGACGGGCGAGACCCTGATGAAAGCCGTCCTGGCACCCATGTTCGCCGCTCGCAATCTGAAAGTGATGAGCTGGGTGGGCCATAACATCTTTGGAAATCTGGACGGCAAAGTCCTGGATGACCCCATCAACAAGGCCAACAAGGTGAAATCCAAGGATCACCTGCTCACAGAGATCCTTGGCTATAAACCACAAACGCTGGTTTCCATCGAATACATCGAATCGATGGGAGATTGGAAAACAGCGTGGGATCACATTCACTTCCAGGGCTTCCTCGGCACGCCCATGGTACTGCAATTCACCTGGCAGGGCTGTGACTCCTTACTGGCAGCACCTCTGGTGATTGACCTGATTCGACTGACCGAACGCGAAGCCCGCCGGGGAAGCAGTGGCGTCATTCCCCACCTGGCCTCCTTTTTCAAGAGCCCCATGGGAACTGATGAACCGGCATTCGCCTATCAGTTCCAGGAACTGATGCGGTGGGTCGAACGAGTGACCGACGAGAATCTCGAAGACTAGCGCAAGTTCATCACCGCTGACTGGCGACTTGATGTGAACTCGCGACAGGAGGCTATGTTTCCGATGCAGATCTCTGCCCTCTGGAATCGGCCCCTGTCGCAGTTCCACTTTCGTTCTCGAGTCGCTCTCGCTGGTGCCCTCGTGTTGCTGGCCAGCTTCGTTGGCTGGCAATATTACCTGGACATCCAGCATCAATTTCTCGCGGACAAGCTTCGGGAACTGTGTTGCAGCGCCGAATTCCAGCGAGACGTTTCGACTGCAGGGACGTCCCTTCCCGCCCGTTTGAAACGAGGTTGGACCCGATGGAACTCCCGGCGAATTCGCGATGTCACTTTTCGTTCGCCCGATCCCGATAAACTTGTAAAGGCAATTCAGATCGTCAAGCAGATCGGTTCTCTGGACTCGATCTCATCGTATGAGACCAGGATCTCGATTCATCAAGTCGAAGATTTGCTGACGGGCGTTCGCCCCAGCGCCCTCTATATCCCGAGTGAGCCCCTCCCACGGACCCGCCTTCCGTTCCTTCGAAATCAGACGTTACAGTGGCTGTGCGTTGCAAGAACCCAGTTCTCAAACCCCGCAATTCAGGACCTGCCTGATTCGCTGACGTACTTTGACGCAACCCGCACCAGAATCAACGACGCGGGACTGTCGGGCTTCACTCGGCTAAAGCGCCTGAAGACTTTGATTCTGCGACGAACGCCCACAACCTCAGCCGGGATTGGGCGACTTCAGCAACAGATGCCCTGGTGCAGGATCAGTTGGGAACCTCTCTAGTTCACCGACTGCGAAGATGCGGGGCCGAGACTTACAGACCGCCCCCGTTGCGATGCCATCGCGGCAACCTGATCAACATGAGCTGTGTGCAGATTGGTCATATACAACGATCACTCGGCTCGTTCAGAACGACAATCGACGAGCGGCGTCGGTCTGAAAACGATGCTACCACTGTGGCATGAGACGCACCTGGGTTGGCTCAGATTCGTTCCCTGTCTCCGGCAAGCACTTTCCAGGAGTATGGAGCGATCCTTCCGAGTTCTGCTGGAATACGAAGGCGACTTCCCTGGCAGACCATGATTGATGTGCGTCTCTCATCAAGGTCGTCGCCCGAGAATTGGAAGACTTGACGGCAGGGAGCGTGATGGGGTCCGGGCTCAACACCTCAAGTACCGATGTCGCTCGTTCCGCAGCAGCGAATCGCCGTCGCACGTCATGCCGGCGGTAGGAAAAGAACGCTGTACGACAGCCATATGAATGCATTTGGCTCCCGACCTGATGACGATTCCGAACCGACGTTCGGCGGGACTTCGTCTCCGATGATCGATGACGGGGTTCGACAAATGCAAGCGACCGGCAAGCAGCACTGCTCACCGGTCGCTCTTCATTTCGTGCCTCGACGGAAACGATTCCTCTGTGCGAATCACTCAGCCGCAGCCGTGCTGACGATGACCTTGCTGGGGCGGACAACCCGGTCATGCAAGGTATAGCCCCGTTCGACGTCGTTGATCACGGTCATTGGGGCAAACTCTTTGGAGGGGACCTGGCTGACCGCTTCATGCAGGTTTGGATCGAAGGGCTGCCCTTCGGCTACGATCGCTTTGGCTCCGTGCCCCGCCAGTGCACCATCAATCTGCTTGATGGTCATGAGGAGACCGTTGAGCAGATCGTCAAAGTTCTTCGACTGCGAGGCCGCAAAGACCGCACGGTCCAGACCATCGAATACCGGCAACAGCGACTTCAGCAATGGCAGCGACTGATACTTTCGTTCGTCGTCCATCTCGCGATAGATCCGCTTACGAAAGTTTTCGAGATCCGCCAAAGTGCGGGTCCACTTCTCTTTGTATTGATCTCGTTCCGCAAGTGCTGCTTGAAGTTGTTCTGCCACTGTTGGTGCACCACTTTCGGGAGGAGTTTGTACTGGATCGAGTTCAGGCTTCTCATCCGCCATTATTCAGTATCCTCGTTTACGGTGAAGAAAGCTTTCACGGAATCGAAGAAGGTTTTCCGCTTTGCAGAGACCTGCTTATCGTCGAGTTCGGAAAGCTGCCGCAGCAGTTCTTCCTGTTTCTTAGTGAGCTTTTTCGGAACTTCCACGTGAAATTCTACGAGCAAATCGCCCCGCATCCCTCCATGGGGATCGGGCATCCCCTGATTCTTCAGACGAAACACTTCACCTGGCTGGGTCCCTGCAGGGACGGTGATATGATGTTTCCCTGTCAGAATCGGAATATCAAGTGAAGTACCAAGTGCCGCCTGTGCGAAGGTGATCGGCACTTCACACATCAGATTGCGTCCGTCACGCTTGAACAGCGGATGGGTTTTCACACGAATATCAATGTACAGGTCGCCAGCGGGCCCTCCGTTTTCTCCCGCTTCGCCTTCCCCTCGGAGACACAACTGCATGCCGTTGTCGATCCCGGCGGGGACCTTGACTTCCAGCATGCTGGAACGTCCAACGACTCGCTGCCCATGGCATTCGGTGCATTTTTCTCGGATGGTCGTCCCACGACCACGGCACGAGGGGCACGTCGTCTGGACTCGGAAGAAGCCTTGCGACTGGATCACCTGACCACGACCGTCACAGTAATCGCATTTCTGCGGCTGGGTACCTGGCTTGGCCCCCGAACCGTTGCAGGTGACACACGACACATGCTTTTCAATCTCAATTTCCCGAGTGCATCCAACGGCCGCATCCAGCAGTTCGATCGTCAAGGATGTCTGAAGGCTCTCGCCTTTCCGACCGCGCGGGCCTGCAGAACCACGACGTCCGCCGCCACCCGCCCCGAAAAGATCACTGAACATATCCCCGAAGGCGTCAAAAATGTCCCCTACGTCCTGGAAGCCACCGGCACCCGCATCGACACCTGCGTGTCCATAGCGGTCGTACCGCACCTTCTTGTCGGGGTCGCTGAGAACATCGAATGCCTCTGCCGCTTCCTTGAATGTCTGGACGGCCGTTGCGTCGCCAGGATTGCGGTCCGGATGGTGCTTCGCAGCGAGTTTCCGGTAGGCTCGTTTGATTTCTTCAACGCTGGCCGATTTGGCTACACCTAACACTTCATAGTAATCGCGCTTCGTCGCCATCACGGCTACACTCCCAATCTGCGCTAGACAACAACGGCACTCGTCTTTGTCCAGATACACAACGAACCGCCGGAGATAGCTCCAGCGGCTCGATCATTGTCATGGTTAACAGTGATTCGACAACCCCAAGGCTATCGAATCGCTCCTTCAACCTTGCTCTTGGCCTTCCCGTCGGTGTCGTCACTTCGCGTGACAAGCACTTGGGTGGTCAGCATCAGGCCGGCAATCGAAGCCGCGTTACGCAAAGCACTCTTGACGACCTTGGCAGGATCGATAACCCCCGCCTTGAACATGTCGACGTACTTTCCGGCGTTGGCGTCGTAGCCAGTGTTGGTTGGCATGCTGCGAACTTCGTCAGCGACAACGCTGCCGTCGAGTCCACTGTTGCCCACGATCTGCCGGATTGGACCTTCCAGGGCCTTGATGACGATCTGGACGCCGATCTTTTCGTCGCCCTTGACCTTCAATTCACTGATGGCCTGGATGGAACGAAGCAGTGCGACACCGCCCCCTGGCAAAATGCCTTCTTCGACGGCAGCACGGGTTGCGTGCAGTGCGTCTTCCATTCGTGCCTTGGTCTGCTTCATTTCCGCTTCGGTCGCAGCACCGACGGAAATGATGGCAACTCCACCCGTCATCTTCGCAAGTCGTTCCTGGAACTTCTCGCGATCGTATTCGCTTTCCGTGGCTTCGATCTGGCGACGAATCTGATCGACGCGAGCCTTGATCTGCTCTTTGTCGCCCGCACCGTCGATGATCGTGCAGGTGTCCTTGGTGACTTCAACTTTCTTCGCCCGGCCGAGGTGAGCAATCTCGACAGATTCCAGCTTGATGCCGAGATCTTCCGAAATCAACGTTCCACCGGTCTGGACTGCCATGTCGCCCATCATGGCTTTGCGACGGTCACCGAACCCTGGAGCCTTAACGGCGCAGATATTCAGCACGCCACGCAGCTTGTTGACCACCAGAGCAGTCAAAGCTTCGCTGTCGACGTCTTCGGCAACGACCAGCAGCGGCTTGCTGCGCTGGGCAACCTTTTCGAGCAGAGGCACAAACTCTCGCAGATTCGAGATCTTCTTTTCGAAGAGCAGGATGTAGCAATCTTCGAGAATGCACTGCATCGATTCAGGGTGATTGACGAAGTAGGGAGAGACATAGCCCTTATCGAACTGCAGACCTTCGGCCAGTTCGAGAGTGGTCGTGTTCCCTTTTCCTTCTTCCACAGTGATCACGCCGTCTCGACCGACTTTCTCCATCGCGTCGGCGATCAGGTCACCCACCACGCGGTCGTTGTTGGCAGAGATCGCCCCAACCTGGGCGATTTCTTCCTTCTTTTCGACCGGCTTCGCCATCTTTTCGATGAACTCGATCGCTGCGTTCACAGCCTTTTCGATTCCCTTACGAACGACGGTCGGATTGGCACCGAGGGTCAGTCCGCGAAGCCCTTCGCTGTAAATGGCGCGAGCGAGAACCGTCGCCGTCGTCGTCCCGTCACCAGCCACGTCGCTGGTCTTGGAGGCAACTTCGTTAACGAGTTTGGCCCCCATATTCTCGTACGGGTCGTCGAGTTCGACTTCCTTCGATACCGTCACACCGTCTTTGGTCACAACGGGGTTACCGAACGACTTGTCAATGATGACATTCCGGCCGGTCGGACCCATCGTCACTGCGACCGCCTTCGCCAGCGTTTCCACGCCGTGAAGCAGCTTGATGCGGGCCCGATCTTCAAACAAAAGTTGCTTAGCCACAACGGGACTCCAGTGGGAAAATGAAATTTCGAGAATGCGACTTCACTGACTTCTCCGTGATCAACAGGGGGGGCGAGTTTCGCTCTCCCCCCTGGTCTCGTGACAATCAGCTGACTCCGTCAACGCTTTATGCCAAAACCTTCGCGAGGATATCCGATTCACGCAGAATCTTGATTTCCTTCTTGTCGACTTCGATTTCGGTCCCGCCGTATTTGGAGAACAGAACTTCATCGCCAACTACGACCGCGATGGGTGAGCGTTCGCCACTATCAAGCAACCGGCCAGGGCCAACTGCGATGACCTTGCCGCGCTGGGGCTTTTCTTTGGCCGTATCGGGCAGAACGATACCGCCTGCGGTCTTCTCTTCGGCGGTCAATGGCTCAACAACAACTCGATCGTCAAGTGGCGTCAATTTCATCGCTTCAATCTCCTGCGAAAGAATTTTGATTGTATTTTCAATTGAAAATCTAATTTGGAATCAGACAGTCGGAAGTCAGTTCTGAACGGCTCGGCCTAGAAGCCTCCCATGCCGCCCATCCCCATTCCTCCCATGCCACCCATTCCCATGCCGCCCATTCCACCCATTCCTCCCATGCCGCCGTCGTGGTGGTCGTCATGGTGGTGATCGTCGGACTTTGGCTTTGGTGCATCGACGACGATCGAATCGGTCGTCAGCAACAGGCAGGCCACGCTCGACGCGTTCTGCAGCGCCGAACGGACAACCTTGGCAGGATCAACGACGCCGAAGTCGAACATATCGCCATAACGCTCGTTCAAGGCGTCGTAGCCGTAGGATTTGTCCTTCGACTTCTTCACGTTGTTGGCGACGACAGCCCCATCCAGGCCTGCGTTCTCGGCAATTGTGCGCAGTGGCATTTCGAGAACTGTCTTGATCAGCGACACGCCGTGTTGCTCGTCACCATTCAACTTGAGCTTCTCGACTGCGGGAAGGCAGCGGAGCAGGGCGACACCACCACCAGGAACAATCCCTTCCTCAATCGCGGCTCGCGTTGCAGCAAGAGCATCGTCGATCAGGTCCTTGCGTTCCTTCATTTCCGTTTCGGTGTGGGCACCGACACTGATCTGAGCGACGCCACCGGCCAGCTTGGCCAGGCGTTCCTGCAGCTTTTCGCGATCGTATTCGCTGTCGGTCTTGGTAATTTCGGAACGAATCTGAGCTGCACGCCCTTCGATTTCTGCCTTTTTACCAGCCCCTTGAACGACGGTGGTGTTCTCAGCGTCGATTCGGATCTTCTTGGCAACGCCCAGGTCCGAAAGCTCGACGTTCTCGAGCTTCAGGCCCAAATCCTTGAAGATCGCCTTTCCGCCGGTGAGGACGGCGATATCTTCAAGCATGGCTTTGCGGCGATCGCCATAACCAGGAGCCTTGACCGCACAGACCTTGAGGATGCCGCGCATCTTGTTGACGACCAGCGTCGCCAGAGCTTCGCCATCGACGTCTTCTGCAATAATCAGCAGCGGAACGCCAGCCTTGGAGGTCTTTTCGAGCAGTGGAACCAGCGACTTGGCACTGCTGATTTTTTCTTCGTAAATCAGAACGCGGCAAGAATCGAGTTCGACAGTCTGGCTGTCCTGATCGGTGACGAAGTGAGGAGACAAATAGCCTCGCTCGAACTGCATCCCCTCAACCAGTTCAACTTCCGTCGAAATCTGGCGTCCTTCTTCAACAGTGATGACGCCGTCTTTACCCACCTTCATCAGGGCGTCAGACAGAATCTTGCCGACTTCGGGGTCATTGTTTCCCGCGATGCTGGCAACTTCTGCAACGGCCTTTCTGTCATTTGCCTTCACTTCTTTCGAGAGCTTTCGCAGCTCTTCGGTCACCGCGTCAACGGCCTTCTGAACACCACGGCTCAGAGCCATCGGATCGCAACCGCTGGCGATGTATCGGAGGCCATTCTTGTAGATCGCCTCAGCCAGTACGGTGGCGGTCGTGGTCCCGTCCCCAGCAACATCGCCCGTCTTAGAAGCAGCTTCTTTCACGAGCTGCACGCCCATGTTCTGAAACTTGTCTTCGAGATCGATGTCCTGAGCGACAGTCACGCCGTCCTTTGTGACTTTTGGTGAACCCCAACCCTTATCAAGCACCGCGTTGCGGCCTCGAGGTCCGAGCGTGCTTTTCACCGCTCGCGACAACTTTGAAACGCCCTCCAACAGGCTTTTCCGGGCTTCTTCATCAAAACTGATCAGTTTGGCCACAGCGACTCCTCAACCAACAAGACAGACTTGATGGGACGACTCATAACTCACAGATGACACCCGAGGCGGTCTCAGGTGAAGTAGATCGATGCGTGTCAGTTCCGCCAACACGGCCGACAATTCGACACACGCACCGACTCAGCAAGCTGCGTGCCGGTAATTTCACGAGAGACACAAGTATCGAATTTATAATAGGTTACAGACATTACAGCAGAACATCAACAACTCCACGCTGCCATGTTGGCAGCATCAGCGCTTCTGCAGACGGCCTGGCGACATACGAGGTCATTCGCTTGGCTGCCACACTGAGATCACGGTGAGGTGGACCAAAAGCTCCTGTGGGCGTCGCCCTTGCGGAAGGAAGGCCCCCTTCCTGTGCAAAGGGAGAAATAAATTGCTCTATGACCGCACATCGAGATGCAGTAGATACAGCATCGAGGCCACGAAGCAGCGAACAACCGCACACTCCCACCCGCCAGAAATCATTTCACACTTGCCGCTCGGCTCGCTCCGCAAGGATGATCCATGTCTTTTCAATTTTCACTGCAATCCGTGTTGAAAGTCCGTCAGTCCGAAAGAAACGAGCTGCGTCAGGCAGTGTCTCTGCTGGAACGCGACCATGCCGCAGCGGTTCAGGCGGGCGAATCACTCCACGCCACACGGGACAAGGTTCTCGAAGAACTTCGCAACCTGAACGACGCAGAGGCGTTGTCACCCGAACAGATCGCCACACGCCATCGGTACTGCGAACAACTTGGACGCGAACTTCTGCAACTGCAGGCGACCATCCGACTCGCCAAACGGAGATGGGATCTCGGCCTGAAAGAATTAATCGCCGTCGACCAATCGGTCAAAAGCCTGGAACGACTCGCGGAACGACAGCGATCCGAATACCTCCGATCCAGCCTGAAAGCAGAGCGTCTGGAATTCGACGACTCGCTCCGCTCCCACCGCCGGGTTGCGTAGAAGCCGCGTTACACGTGTCGCGGAACCAGCCAGACACCCTCGGGACATGGACGGAACGCAGCGCCTGATCACCCGGCGTTGTCACCTCGTTCTCCGGCAATCCAGCCAGTCGTGTTTCATCGGCAGCCAATGGAACAGGAACCTCGAAGAACAGCGAGCATGCCAGACCACCGTCTGCTCGTTGCTTCTTTGCGTCCCCGCTGCTTCTTTGCATCGTATTGGAGCAGCGACAATTGGTCTCCCTTCCGACGCGCGTGCATTTTCTTGCTTGCGGCGTCACCCAGACTCGCTCATGTGACAATGGGCCACTAGAATCCCCCGAGGTCCTAGAGATTAACGGCACTTCGGAGATGCGAGAGTGGAACTTCGGCGTAACCCGACGCGAGATGTGAAAATCGGTTCGATCACCATCGGAGGCAATCACCCGATCGCTGTCCAGAGCATGACCGCCACTCACACTCAGAACATCGACGCCACGGTACAGCAGATTGAAGACTTGTTCGCCGCTGGCGCGGACGTCATTCGTGTGGCGGTCGACAACCAGAAGGACGCCGCAGCGCTGGCAGAGATCCGCAAACAAACCAAGGCAAACCTGGTCGTCGACCTGCAGGAAAACTACCGACTCGCTGAAATTGTCGCTCCGTCTGTGAACAAGATCCGCTACAACCCGGGGCATCTCTACCACCACGAACGGTCCAAGCCCTGGCAAGAAAAGGTGCAATATCTGGCATCGATTGCCCAGGACAATGACTGCGCTCTGCGTGTGGGAGTGAATTGCGGATCGGTTGACCCCGCCAAGAAAGAAAAATACGACCCCGAAGACAGCCTGACTCCGATGCTCGAAAGTGCCTGGGAACACTGTGACTTTCTCGACGAGATCGGCTTTACGCGTTACTGCGTGTCCCTGAAAGATTCAGATCCCCAGAAGGTGATCGAAGGGAATCGTCGATTCGCGGAAAAACGATCCGACATTCCATTGCACCTGGGCGTCACCGAGGCAGGTATGCCCCCTGACGGAATCATTAAAACGCGTATCGCCTTCGAGCAACTGATCAGCCAGGGAATTGGTGACACGATTCGTGTGTCTCTGACGGTTCCCAACTCCCGCAAGTCCGAAGAAATTGTCGCTGGCAAGAAGATTCTTGCAGACATCGCCGCCGGACGAGTTCGTTCGTTCGTCGACTTCGGACTGAAAACACTCAATATCATCAGTTGCCCAAGTTGCTCACGCGTTGAGAACGAAGCATTCATCGAACTCGCTCAACAGGTCAAGGAAATGACCTCCTACGCGGAAGACCATGCCGTCACGATTGCCGTCATGGGCTGCCGCGTGAACGGCCCAGGGGAAACGGACGATGCCGACCTGGGACTTTGGTGTGGTCCTAACTTTGTCAACCTGAAGAAAGGGGCAAAGGAACTGGGTGCATTCCCCTACGACGCCATCCTGCCCCGCCTCAAGGAAGAACTCGACCTGGTCATCGCCGAAAAGGCTACTGCTGGAAAGTAAACGTGAAAACGTCCGTGATCGCTGAGAACACAGGCGTTGCATTAATCCGAACATACCGTCGATCACCCGACACGGTGGCCAGAGCACCGAGTCGGACACCTTCATTGATCTGCGTAATGATCGGAGTAAATCCCACTGCGGATCCTCGCTGGGCAATTTGACCAACTCCGCCACCTTGCCCCAGTTGGGCCAGAACCGATCCTTTGGCAGGTTGCTGTGTCCCGACCTTGAGCTCACGCTCGGCGAGTTGCCCCTCTACACGTCGACCCCCGGCCAAGGAAAACCGCACGGATTGATCGACCGGCCCAAGCAGGATCGTCTCGACCAGTGTCTCCTCGTACGGGGTTCCCCGATTTCGGGTCACGCTCAGTTGAGCCCGCTTACCGACGATGTCTCCCGAGGAATGCTTGATGACAGCACGGTACTCACCCTTTAGCCCTTGAGGGCAGAGGTACTCTTCATAGCAGCGCGCCTGGATTGGTCCGAAGCCATCGTGAGTGAAGATGCCTCCCGCGGTGGTTGCGGGGTTAATGGTCGAGCAAACGGTTCCCCCGGGCTCATGAATCTCGAGATCGAGATCCCCCTGACCGCTCCATTCCAGTCTTACGACCAGATCCAGCCGACGTGCCTTGCGCATGTCCAGATCGAGCTTGAGCGCTTTGGCATGGTCGCCCGCCTTCAGCAGCTCGGTGGACGCATCCGCTGCTGATGCTTCGGCAAGTTGATTCAGTTTTTCGCGCCCTTTGGCCCACGAGAATGAAAGTACCTCAGGAGCAGACCAGGCAATTGTGTCATAGTTCTTGGCTCGCACAGCCAATTCCAAGGCAAGTACGTAGGCTTCGGGCCGGGAAGGATCCAGAGCCGCGGCCTGCCGATAGAGCTCCTGCGCCCGGTCATAACGTTCGAATCGGGCCAGATAGGCGGCCAGATGCATCATCGATCGGGGATCATTGAGCACCACGTCCTGGCTTGAGAGCAGGACTCGCTCAATCTGAGAATTCGGGCGGCCCGCTGCCTGCATCGACATGGCCAGAACCTGATACATCCACGGCTGGATCTGCCCCTGCAGAATTGCCTGTTCGATACAGCTGATCACATCTTCGTGCTTGCGGCTCTCGACAAGTTCCGCAACGACATCCCGGACGGTCTCAGGCGACACCTCATCCTGGAAGAATCCGGCCCAGAAATCAGCTCTCTCCTTTGCAGTCGACGCAGCGGGTACCTGCGGACTTCGTTGCTGCCGAGTCAGTCGGTAAGTGCGATCAGCGAGACTCGTCCGAATGGACAAATCTCGCTGACTTCGCAATCGTAAACTCGGGGCAAAGGTACCCGACTGGGCACTCTTACGTGCGGGGCCTACAGAGTTCGTTTTTTTTTCCGGTTCTGAATGGACTTATTGTCCAACTTGGGTGCACCGGCAGGTGCAGCGTCAGCACGCTGTGCGTCATCCTGCTGGACGACCTGTTCGGGAGCGATGTTGAAGAAACCACCACCCCCAAACCCACCGCCCATACCACCCATACCGCCGCCCATGCCACCCATACCACCGCCCATGCCACCGCCCATTCCCCCCATGCCGCCGCCCATACCACCCATCATTCCCCCCCCCGTGGCAGGTCGAATGGGCACGGCAAGGTCTGCAACCGGGTAGACGCGGGTCGAGGTTTTCTCTTCCGCTTTTTCCTGGGTCGTGATCTGCATGACTTCATCTTCGATGATATACGTCAATTGCAATCGTTCGAGCATCAGACGAAGTGCACTTCGCAGCGTGATCCCCGTGAGATTGAGGTTCACAGGCTGATCGGTACTGATTGCCGCATCCGCGAGAGCGGCCTCATCGATGATGATTTCGATTCCATGCAATTCTTCAAGGTAGTCCAGTGCATCTTTCAGCGGCTGGTCAGTGAACGAGACTTCCGTGGGCTCTTTCAATGCTTCCTGGATTCGCTGTTCCCGTGGGCTGTCTTTCTTCAAGTCAACCTGAGCCCATTTCCGTCGACGTTCCGTCAGAGCTTTCCAGACTTCGGCATTCGGGAATCGAATGGGGGGCTCATCCGGGAATGGGATGTGTGCCAATTCAACCTGGTACAGAGCTTCGAGAAACTGGTCTGCGCGTCGAGCACGCAGGCGATTTGCACGAGCAATCTGGTGTGCCGCTTCCGCACTGAATCGAGCGACGGCCGAGGTTCCTTCACCGGGTCGCAGCATAATAGCAACGTCAGCCACATTTTGGGCTTCCCCGAACGCGTCTTCACGACCGTGGAAACCTTCCGACATCAACGACCGGACCCGATCGATCAAGCCTTCCAGTTTCTCTTCTTCAAGCAGCAACTGCTCAGTCAGTCTCCGCTCGGCCTCGATCTGTGACATCCGTTCGGCGAGGTGAACGAGATCCTGTGCTCGCTTATCGGACAAGTTTCGCATCTGGTTGATTTCGCTTTCAAGACGCTTCTGCATCTGCAGACGGTCTTCTGGAGCGATATCCAGCGATGACCTTACTGAGTTCTCTACCTGCTTGAGCAATGCGAGGCTGGATTCCGGATCGTTAGTTCGTCGGGCCGCTTCAATTGCGTTCCCCACCTGATTCCGCAGCTTCTCTGTTCGAACGCGGATGACTTGTTCCTGATCGCGAGTCAAACTCGAATCATCCGCAGCATCGCTGCGTGAGTCGAGAATGCCGGGAGCCGGTGCTGCAGGAACCTGTGAAACCTGCATCACCTGAAGCCGCGCGGAAGTGCTGGCCAGCGTCTTCGCGGCCACATTGGAAGGGTCAACTTGCGCGATTCGCTGAGCGAGTTCGGCAGCCTGCTTCGCCTGGCCCCGTTCGAGCTGTTGAGCACCAAACTGCAGCGCCGCGTCCATCGAGTTCAGGAACCCATCCTGGTAAACATTCATCAGGTCGGCGCCCGCAAGCGAGTTGCTCAGACCCTGGTCCTGATCGGCCTGCTCGGCAACTGCCACCAGAAACGCGCTCCCTGGTCGTTGCACGGGAGCGGACAGCTTCCATTCCAACGTTTCTGCAGCGTCGAATCCGGTGAAGACAACCCGGGAATTCGCAGTCAGCTCGCCGCGAATCACGTGGATTGTTTCACGATCACTGCGGAGTGGCAATGCTGGAAGGCTAGATTCGATGTCACCCGTCAGCTCGACCTGATTGGGGAAGTAGACCGGCTGCTGCACGGCCAGGGCGAGTTTCTCACCCGCACTGACGGCAAACTGTGATTCGGCGTCGGAGCGATTCTTTTCGGTCGCCTCATCAGATTTCCGCGGCACATCTTTTCGATTATCGAAGTTGACATACCCACCAGTCTGATGCGCCAGGATTCCCAGCAACTGGAGATTCATCTGCGGTCCCACGCCGTAGCTGTGGAACGGAATCTTCTCTTCACACAGGTACTGAACCATGCTGAGCAGTTCTTTTGATTCCAGCAGATCAGCAGTGCTCAGACCATCACCGATGTAAGTGATCGAAGCGTTCCGACCTTCTTCGGCGGAAGCAAGAGCCGTGCTGACCAGTTCTTCCAAGTTCGTCGCGCCGAGAGGGACTCGGCTCTTCAGCGCGGCGATGGCATCCATCACCGATGAGCTGCTCGGAGAGGACATGCTGGCCATCAACGGTTCGGCTTGAACATCAACGGCGAAAATTCGGACACGATCCTGCTGGGGCAACGACTTGATCATCGATTCCAGCACACTCAGAGCATGGACCCGATGGGCCCCGATCTGACTGGCGGACGTATCGATGAAGACCATGTGGTCGTGAGCGGTCACGCCCAGTTGTGGCTGCTGCAATCGGAAGAGCAGGGCCTGGACGACATCGCCATTACCCTGGACATGCTTCAGCACTGGTGCGGGCGAAGAAACTTCGAATGCACTCAAGTCCATCACGCCAAAACTGGCGGCTAACACCGGAGCCCAGAGCAGTCTTTTGAAAATTGATCGGTTCATGACAAAGTTCCTCGCTTCTGGTGAGAGTCCAGCACCTGAAACGATTATTTCCAGGTTAGTGCGGCGCGTGGGAAATGCAGTTCAATCCTAACGGGTCTCGCGAGGCGGAGGGAAAGAAAATCCCTTCATCTCACGCAATTTGTTGATCACATCCGTACCGTCGAAGGGCGGCAGCGAAGCATCAAAACTCACTATCGGGCTTTTTTATTGTCTGTTGTTTCACCAAGGATGACCATTCGCTGCGCGTCCAGCCTTCGCAAACGAGAGATCGAGTAGATACGGACGACCTTGTTCCGATACGTCAAATGGCCATTGTTATCGTACCCCAGGAGGTTTGTATCCACCCAGTCTGCCAGGGAGTCGTCTTTAATGCTGTACTTCTTCAGTTGGTAGGCCGCCGTACTGAGTGCGGCGAATGTTTCCGGATCGACGCCCTGACCGCTTTCCAAATCCTCCTTGGCGTTGATGCCACCTACGAGGACAGCGTACGAGTTGACCCCTTTTGTTACCGATTCGTAACGGGATTCGAGCTTCAACTGCTCCATCGCCTTCTTGAGTGCATCATGGGCTTCGACAATCTTTTTCGTCGATTCTTCTGACACAGAAACGTCGTCCGGCTGAGCATGTGCGAGCGGGAAAACCTGGGTTGAGCCCAAAACATATCCGAATGCGACCAGACTGGTGGCCGTCAAAACCCACGCTGCGCTTCGCATCAAGTCGCTCCTGTTTGGTGTCGATTGCATTTCTCGAAAATATCGCCGGCGACGACTGCTTTCCACAGGATTTTCAGGAACCACTTGCACAAATTCGAACTTCGTTCGCCGCGTGAGTGGGGTTGAAACGAATCCTATTAACTTCATGGCAACCAGACGCTGACGCCCCCCCTCAGGCGGCCCGGTCACGTGCCTGAAGGCCTTCCGTGATTGGAGTGTTCCGAGACCAATCGCCCCCTTGCAGTTCCAGAGTCCGGCGTTTTTTGCCTGCGGGACCCAAGTGAAAACTGACAAAGACGAAAAAGGCAGATGTCGCAAGCACGAGAACGCATAAACCAATTGCGGTTTGATCGTCATTCGCGGACTGCAGGAGATTGAACATGCGGACCTCCGTGAAAATCAACTGAATGCACTGACAGATTTCATCTCATGAATTCGGTTTCGTGCCGATGAGCCTTCAATCTTGTCGAAGCAGAGGTGCCCGATTCAGCAGATCAATCGCACAAAGAACGCTCTATGGCGATGGGTCCGAATGTAGGGGATGGGAGCGGCTGCTCCGCCCGAACCTGAAATCCAACTGGAGAATTGATCGAGGAAAACACTCAGTAACCGCTTGCAATTTTTTCACACACTCGAAAGGCCGGAGATGCGGCACATAACCATCGCCTAGAAAGTGAGTTACGTAAAAACAAGTCCCCTTTGAACTTTTTTTTGATCTAAGTGTCTCTTTTGTACGTAGTATAAGTCGTGGCGACGAGTGCTGTCAGTCGCACGTGATCGGACCGGCATCTGCTTTGCATACAGCCTCTCCGTCAAGTTCGCTCTGTCAGACTGACAATTATGTTTGAAACCTGTCCTCAACGACGGGAGGTAAATCATGCAACGCTATCGTAACCCTGCTCTGAAACAACTTCGCGACCAGCAGATCAAGTATGCTCCTCGCGATGTTCAACTGACGCAGATTTCCCGTGCTGAACGCCTGATGGACGAACTGAATCCAGCAGGAACCTATCGATATCCCGAGATTTGCGAAAAGATCACCACGTATCGTGGAGAAATGTATCCGGATCTCGTCGTCAGTGGCGCTGAAGCGGTCCATGATCTTCGCTGTTTCGTGGAAGATCTGTCTGAAAACGCCGATATTTCCGCGGATAGCGCCGGGGAAGAAGTCTGGACCGTTGAAGACGTCAGCAAACGATTTAACGTTTCGTCCAAGACCGTTTCCCGTTGGCGAGATCGAGGTCTCGTCAGTCGGCGATTTCGCTTCGGTGGGCGAAAACGCGTCGGTTTTTTGCGCTCCTCAGTCGAACGCTTCGTCACCAAACATGCCGAAGATGTCGATCGTGGCTCTCAGTTCAGCCAACTGAGTGTAGAGGAACGAGAAAAGCTGATTCAACGTGCTCGCCGGCTCGCCAAGGCCGGGGGCTGCCCCACCGAAATCAGTCATCGGCTGGCCCGCAAGTTCCGCCGATCGCCGGAAACGGTGCGGTACACACTCAAGAACTATGACAAGGATCATCCCGAAGCCGCGGTGTTCCCCAATGCTCTCAATACCATTACTGAAGAGCACAAGCTGGAGATCTATCGCAGCTTCCGCAAGGGTGTTCCTGTGGACGAGATTGCCCAGAAGTTCGGGCGGACTCGAGCCAGCATCTATCGGATGGTCGCAGAAGTGCGAGCCGAACAGCTGCTCGAAAAACCGATCGACTTCATGAGTTCGCCGATGTTCGAAGAAGCGGACGCTGCAGCCAAAATCCTTCAGCCAGCTCCTGTGGCGGAAAAGAAATCGGCTCCAGTGAAAACGCCGCCTGGGCTGCCGCCGTACCTGAACAGCCTTTACGCGGTGCCACTTCTGACGAAGGACGAGGAAGTTTACTACTTCCGTAAGATGAACTTTCTGCTGTATCAAGCTTCAAAGCTTCAGGGACAGATCGATCTCACTCAGCCGAAAACCAAAGATATGGACGCCATCGAGCGTCTGATCGGGCAAGCCAATGAAGTCAAGAATTTCTTGATTCGCAGTAACTTGCGTCTGGTGGTGTCGATCGCCAAGAAGCACATGAAGCCGAACTCGAATTTCTTCGAGATGGTCAGCGATGGTAACATTTCGTTGATTCGTGCCATCGAAAAGTTCGACTACACGCGTGGGTTCAAATTCTCGACCTACGCAAGTTGGGCCATCATGAAGAACTTCGCTCGGTCGATTCCTGCCGAGTACACCCAATTGGAACGTTTCCGAACGGGGAATGAGGAAGTTTTCCACCAGGCATCCGATCCTCGCAGCGAACGTTTGAACGAAGAAGTCGTCAACAAACGCCAGCACGAAGCTCTGATGCAGATTCTTTCACAGCTTGATCCGCGAGAACGTGACATCATCGTTTCGCGGTATGGCCTGAAAGAAGGAAAGCCCGCTCAAACACTCGAACAGGTCGGACAGAAGCTGGGCGTCACAAAAGAGAGAATTCGTCAACTGGAATCTCGGGCACTCCAGAAGCTGCGCAAGATCGCCGAAGACGAGCATCTCGACGTTCCGGGTATCTAGTCTGAATCGACGCTGAGTTACCTTAATATCGGGTTGCTTTTAAAGCGGCGTTTTGTTGGAAACGACAGAACGCCGCTTTTTTTACGTACACCGCCAAGTTTCTCGGAAAAGAGACCCCGGTTACGCAACCTCGCTGGGAGGAGCGGCTCATCGGGATGCCACCAAGAGTGAACAGCCGCGCCGACAGTGTCACATGTCATTGACGAGTGCTGAGGTCTCGGCAATCTCATCCGCCAGCTCCGTCCGCTCCTTGTCAGAAAGGACGAGGCTTTGGACTGTTGCCAGAGACCGGCTGGCAGCCGCGAATTTCTTAAGACGTGCGGCCAGTTCCGCGTGATAGATCAGCGCTCGGGCTCGTGCGAAAGGGGGTGCATCGGGGAACCGTTTTAATCCCGTCTCCAGAGTCCGGTAGGCCTTGCGATCATCGCCGTGCGCATCTGCCAGTCTGGCCGCCAAATCAAGGAAGTGCGAGAGATCTTTGACCGATTTCTCGTCGATCTCGGCATCCTCTTCCGTCTCGCCAAGTCGGGAAATACGCAACCAGTTCCCCCCAACGTCAACCACGCTGAAACCATAGACGGTTCCGAACCGTTTGCGAGGACGCATGATTCGCGGAATTCCTGAGATGGGTAGCTTCTTGTACGCCGAGCGCAAACCTTCAGCGAACGATCGGTACAGTTCATCGGGGTCGGGAACACAGATAATAACACTCCCATAGGACTGTTCAGGATCAAATCCCGCCATCCCAAACAAGTGAATGTGCATACCGCCTCTGGCCACGACGGCGTACGGGTTGGGCCTTACCTGACGATACGTCTTCACGAATCCAAGGACTGCATAGAACTCGACGGCCTCGTCAATATCGCGACACGGAAGTATCGGATACATACGCTCGTTCGCCATACGATCACCTCGGTGACAGGAAAAGCACAGCGCGAGCACTCCATCGGTACCGCACTGACAATCACGTTAGCCACGCGGGAAAGACTTTGCGAGATCAGGCCCAATCTGTCACGTTGAGTCTCAAGTACGACCGACGGCACGTACACTCCAGGAAATTACCGACTGCCCATGGGCTCAATGCCCTCGCCAGCAGGGAATCCGGCGCCCAAGGCCCATTTGAAGCGTCTGCCGAGATGACATCCAGACAGGAATGTTCCTACGGTCACAAGGTGCGTCGGGGCAGCAAAGCGTTCCCGCCGGAAAGCAGAAGAGACAGAGCAGACACGGGGTATGCTCTGTCTCACATCTTCGTTGAGCCGCTGCAAACGGTGACGGCAACAACGCGGTCGACGTTTCCACATCCGTCCTGCAAAGCAAACCGAGAAGCCGCAAACCTGCGGCTCCTCAATAGCTCTTGTTACTGCAGCCCCGGAATTTCGGCGGTCGCTATCGTTCCCGCAATCATTCCGCAGTAGCGGACTTGGGCCACAGTATCAGAAATCCAATGGCGCCGGCGATCAACGAAGCGACAAAGATCGCGATCTTGGCAGCCGCGTACGTCGCCTGATCCGGGAAGGCAATTCCGGCGATGAACAAGGACATCGTGAAACCAATACCCCCCAGTGCCCCCGCACCACACAGTTGTCTCCATGTGTAGGCATCCGGCTTGTCCGCGATACCGCTACGAACGGCCAGCCACGACGCGGTAATAATTCCGACCGGTTTACCAATAATCAGCCCCAGTGCGATCGCTGCAATCAATCGACCCCGCCCTTCAAGGACGCCGGGTGTCCAGGTGACTCCCGCATTTGCTAATGCGAAAATCGGCAAGGCCACGTAACTCGACCAGGGTTCAACCGAACGAAGCAGCCGGTCGTTTGGTGACTCCATGCGATTATAAATGGCGTCCAGCGTGCGAAGCGTTCCTTCAGAGGGACCATTTCGCATTGCCTCCCCGGCGTGACTCTCCTCGCGGTTGATCACTGCCGAAGCCTGAGTGAGCAGCGCCTTGAGATTCGCGGGAGGTCGCGCGGGAATCAGGATGGCCATAATCACTGCTGCCAATGTCGCATGCAGCCCCGCTTCGTGAAGGACAAACCACAGGGCCACGGCGCACACGGCGTAGGGGAGTGAGCGATACACACCGATCCGATTGAGTGCCACAACAACGGCAGTCACAGCCCCCCCCGCGATCAGATAGAGGGTGTTGATCGACTCTGTATAGAAGAACGCGATAATCAGAATCGCAACGACGTCATCGATGATTACGGCAGCCGTCAGAAATACTCGCAGCGCAATCGGAACGCGGGAACCGAGCAGTACGATCAGAGCCACGGCAAAGGCAGTGTCGGTTCCAATCGGAATTCCCCACCCCTGTCGCAAGTCTGCCGGCACGATCGAAGCGTAAATGATTGCCGGAAGCGCGATCCCGCCAATCGCGGCGATCACCGGCAACGCCCCCGAACGAAATGTCGCCAGGTGACCGACCGTAAATTCCCGTTTGATTTCCAGACCGACAACAAAGAAGAACACGGTCAGCAACCCGTGGTTGACCCAGTGCAGCAGCGAATGAGAAAACGTCATACTGCCCCAGATGAAGCCCAACTGCTTCTGCCAGAAGGCTTCAAACGCAGAGCTGAGGGGAGAGTTGCTCAGCACGATCGCCAGGAGCGTGGCCAACCCGAGCAAAAGGCCTGATGAGGGTCCCCAATGAACAAAGTTGAAGGCCGCAGCCTGGATCCGATGCCCAAGTGGCGCAAGCATCGCGTCGGCAAGTGAGCTCTCATCCCACGTGTCTGTATATCGACGTCCGTTAATAAAGAACGCAGGCGTCTCAATGACACCGCTGCGATGCGCGCTGTCAACGTCTTCCTGCACCGCGATTCTGGCCGCTTCGGCTCGTGGGGTACCGGCCAGAGCATCGTCGGTGACACCGTACTCCCGCGCAGCCTCTTCGATTCCCGCGTTATTTAACGTCGGACCTCGCTCCATGAACGACTCATGCAGGTCCCAGAAATTCCCCGTAGTGTCAAAGACGCGTTCGGCGACCTCTGCGGCACGCTGTGCATCCGGCTTCCCCTCAACGGGCAGATGCCTGAAAACATACCGCATGCGATCACCGAATCGATTGCGGAGCGCTTCGACCACCACGTGAACGGCACGACAGCGGTAGTCCGCATAACTGCCGTACTGCACGAGGGTCATTTCCGCGTCTGGAGGTCCCAGGATGTGATCGTGTAGGGGATCGACAGGAGGATCAAGCTGTCGTACTGCGGCAGGCGTCATTGATGAACTCCTTAATTGACTAGATGGTGTGTCTCGCGAGATTACGTAAACGATGGGAGAGTGGCTTTCGCCCGCTTCGGTATTCGGACGGAGCAAACAGATTACGCACAGGATCGTGACTCGGTTCAGAATCGAGTCACTCCGATTTGGATCGAATGAGGTCCCTCATTCGACAGTCAGTCGCCAATGCTGCGCATTCCGGGCCCTGCGTGAACCCGGAGATGGCTGATGACAGACTCACATGAATTGAGAGAGACGAGCTCAGTCCTCTGGGGTCGGCGCGTCTTTGCTTCTGGATATATAAACAGAACAGGGAGCATTATGCGCGACAAACATGGATACGGACCCCATGAAGAATCGGCGGATGGGGCCATACCCGTGCGAGCCGACAACGATCAGATCGGCCTGCCAGTCTTCGGCTTCACGGACAATCCCATCCTTGGGATTTCCCTCCAGCAATTTCGACTGAACTGTCAGGTGCGGCGCAGCTTTTCTCAGTCGCGCTGTGGCTGCCTGCAAAACCCCAGTGACTTCCTGCCGCTGTTGCTGAACCAATTCATCGTAGGCGGTGGAACTGCCTGGCATACGGCCCCGCCCGAGAGGCGCATCGACGATCACCACTTTGACAATCGTTTCTGATGGCCACGGCATGCGACTTGTCTCATCGATCGCAGCATCACTGCACCGAGAGCCATCAACTGCCAGTAGAATTCTCATCACAAACCTCTTTAATGGAAGTCGAATTCAAGTCAAAAGTAGAAAGCGGACCACGGAGAAAAACACAATCCGTTCCTGCAAAACGGGAAGCCAGTTCCGCGCTTGCGACAGGAGTTTTCTGCCCACGTTCAATTGTTGCTGAATGCGGGTAGCCAAATCGTGAAATGTGGATTATGAAACGAGATTATCGTCATCCGCCGACACCGTCCGAGCGTATTGTTGCAGGTCGAGCTCTGAAGGGAAGGCTTCTCCCTACCAGGAATTGGCCAGAAGTCAATTGATTTTTAATTTTCGAGAATTGAAGAGAAACTCAGGCCCGCTGAATGGGTAGAGTCCAGAACGACAAACGATGCAAAAGTCACGTCCCCGCAACACACCTGGCTTTAAGCGCAGGTGATATGAACTGAGGTTGGATGATTTTTAGAAGATCCACTATTCCGACGGCTCCGAGTCTGTCGGTGCTCGCCACAACCGGGACAGAAAACGCAGGAGATCGGAATGAGTGAAACTCATCGAGTGCACGGTACCGTCATTTCGGTACGAAGCAGCGTTGTGGATGTGCATTTTCCTGCTCAACTTCCCGAGCTCAATTCCGAATTGCGTGCAGGACCGGACGATTCCATCATCATCGAGGTCGTCACGCATTTGACGCCCCAGATCGTGCGTGGCATCGCCCTGACTCCGACAGCCGGATTGGCACGGGGTTCCACCGTTGTCGATACCGGCCACCCGCTGTTGGTTCCCGTGGGACAACGCTTACTCGGGCGCGCCGTGAACGTGTTCGGAAAGGCTCTCGACGAAAAGGAGGAACTGACCGATGGCATTCGACGGCCACTGCACAATCCTCCGATCTCGTTGGCTCGCCAGGGAACCACAACAGAGATTTTCGTCACAGGGATCAAGGCAATCGATCTGCTGTCACCGCTGGAGCGGGGTGGCAAGGCAGGGCTGTTCGGAGGAGCCGGTGTCGGTAAGACCGTGCTCATTACCGAATTGATCAACAATGTGGTCGGCCGTCATGATGGTGTCACCATCTTCTGCGGTATTGGCGAACGATCCCGCGAAGCAGAAGAGCTCTACCGCGACGTCGATGAAGCGGGTGTGCTCAAGAGTACCGTCCTGGTCTTCGGTCAGATGAACGAGCCTCCAGGTGCGAGATTCCGCGTCGGTCATGCCGCGTTGACGATGGCGGAATACTTCCGCGACGATCACAAGCAGGACGTCCTCCTGTTGATGGATAACATCTTCCGGTTTATTCAAGCCGGATCCGAGGTCTCCGGGCTCTTAGGGAGACTCCCCTCTCGCATGGGATATCAGCCGACGCTGGGGACTGAGCTGGCGGAACTGGAAGAACGGATCTGCACCACCAACGAGGCCGCGATTACCTCGGTTCAGGCGGTCTATGTTCCCGCAGATGACTTCACAGACCCGGCGGTCACACACACCTTCGGACACCTCTCATCGCTGATCGTCCTCTCTCGCGATCGGGCGAGTCAGGGCTTTTATCCCGCGATCGATCCTCTGCGCTCAGAATCCAAAATGTTGACGCCTCCCCTCGTGGGAGAACGTCACTACAACGTCGCCCGACGCGTTCGAGAGACACTGGCTGGCTACGAAGATCTCAAAGACGTGATCGCCATGCTGGGACTGGAAGAGCTTTCCCGCGACGATCAGAAACTCGTCCACCGTGCGCGACGGCTCGAACGATTCCTCACTCAGCCCTTCTTCACAACGGGCCAGTTCACAGGCCGCGAAGGAAAGATGGTCGATCTGGAAGATACGCTGACCGGTTGTGAGCGGATTCTGAATGACGAGTTCTCTGATTACCCCGAACGAGCGTTGTACATGATCGGTACCATTGACGAGGCCCGCAAATCATGAGCATGCGCGTCAAAATTGTGGTCCCGTCCGGCATTTTTCTGGAGCAGCGCGCGCTCAAAGTCGTCGCGGAAGCCAAGAATGGATCCTTCTGTCTGCTCCCTCGCCATGTCGATTTTGTCACGGCACTGACGTCCGGAATTCTTTCTCTGACACCAGATCTTTCTGCAGAAACGGACCCACAAACAACTCAAGACGATGCCAGTGATCTCTACATCGCCATCGATGAAGGGATTCTTGTCAAACGGGGCGCCGACGTCCTCGTGTCGACGTGGAATGCGGTACAAGGTCCGCTGGGAGAGCTCAACAAAGCCATACAGGCTCAGTTTGCCGCCCTGGGAGAAAAGGAACAACAGGCACGACTGGCGCTCGAACACCTCGAGGCCAGCCTCGTCCGCCAGGTCCTGGGGCGGGAAGGAGGGGGCTATGTCTGAGCAACCACATGACCACAACGCGCCGCTGGATGATCCGCAATTCGTATCTCGCAACCTCGACCGCTTCCGTAAACAAATTGAAGCCCGCGAAAAGCAGAAAGTCTCTGCACGTCAGCACAAGGACCATACGCTGCTGGTGGGATTCAGTGCCTTTGGAGCAGTCGGATGGTCCATCGCCGTCCCGACACTGCTTGGTGTGATACTTGGACTCTGGCTTGATCGAAGATTCCCCGGCCACTTCTCATGGTCGTTGGCGATGCTATTAGCCGGCGTCACATTAGGCTGCCTGAGTGCCTGGCTTTGGGTCAGTAAAGAACAGCAGTCTATCGACAATCGGAGGAATGATTCTCATTGACGACCCTGGACTTTATCTACCTGGTACTGGCCTTCGGGGCTGGACTGGCCGTCGGGTTGCTCTACTTCGGCGGCCTGTGGCTTACCATCCAGCAGCTTCCCCGAACACGCATGCCCGTACTACTCGTCATGACCAGTGCGATTATCCGCACGCTGGTGACGATCGGTGTGTTCTATCTCGTCATGGGGGACCGCTGGGAACGGGCAATCGCCTGTCTCGTTGGCTTTATCACGATGCGGCTGTTCTGGGTTGCCTCAGTTCGATCTCTCCAGGCAAGTGAGTCATCCATTCGTAAAGAAGAAATGCCGCAATGAATATTACTCCCGACACGATCATCTACTTCCAGGCAGGGTTCGTGAAAATCAATGCGACCCTGGTCTTCACCTGGCTGGTGATGTTCCTGCTGGCAGCAGGATCATGGCTGATCACTCGAAATCTCTCGAGCGGCACAAATCTCAGCCGAGGGCAAAATCTGCTCGAAATCATTGTCAACATGATCCAGAGCCAGTTGCGCGAAGTGACCGAGCAAGACCCTGGTCGCTTCCTCCCCTTTATCGGCACCTTGTTCCTGTTCATTCTGACCTGTAACACCCTCTCGATCGTTCCCGGCTTTCATCCCCCGACCGGGTCCCTCTCAACCACCGGGGCTCTGGCATTATGTGTGTTCGTCGCTGTCCCTTATTTCGGCATTACCTCCCGAGGCTGGAAAGCCTACCTGGGTGATTATCTCAAGCCGACTCCCATGATGCTCCCCTTCAATATCATGGGCGAACTGACCCGGACCTTATCTCTGGCCATCCGCCTTTTCGGCAACATGATGAGCGGTTCGATGATCGCAGCAACCGTGCTGGCGATTGCGCCGCTGCTGTTCCCGATTGTGATGAATGCCCTGGGACTGCTGCTCGGTGTCATTCAAGCCTACATCTTCTCAATCCTGGCTCTGGTCTTTATTGCCTCAGCAAGCCGCAGCCACGATGAATTACATGCAACGCAGGACCTCACCTCAGAAAACGGAGATCTTTCATGAATAGTGTCGATTTGATCGGCATGGTTTCGATCATCACGGCGGGCGCAACGATTGGATTTGGTGCGCCGCTGACTGCAATTGGTGAAGGGTATGCGATTGCCAAAGCCATGACGGCACTGGCACAGCAGCCGGATGCTTCACCTACGATCACGCGAACGCTGTTCATCGCGATCGCCATGATCGAATCCTCTGCCATCTACTGCTTCGTGGTGTCGATGATCCTCATCTTCGCAAACCCATTCTGGAATCACGTGGTTCAAGCTGCAGGAGGCCAGTAGTGCAAATCGACTGGTTTACCCTGATCGCACAGATCATTAACTTTGCCATCCTGGTCTGGCTGCTGCATTACCTGCTGTACGATCGAATCGTCCGGGCAATGGACGAGCGAGAGAAAAAGATCGTCAGCCAGTTGGAATCCGCCGCCGAAGAACGTAAGGCGGCAGCGGCCGAGAAAGAGACATACCGCGCCAGGATTCACGAAGCAGATCAACAAAAGCAGGCGATGCTGGCTGTGGCCAAACAGGAAGCCGAGGCCTATCGACAGCAGTTGATTAAAAAAACGGAAGCGAATTCCGAAGAGGTCCGCTCGCAGTGGTATGAAGCCCTTGAGCGGGAACGGACGGAAATCCTCGACGACGTACAAGAAAAAGTCGCTCAGCAGGTCGTCTCGATCACGCGCCACGCGATGAATCAGATCGCCAACACCGATCTCGAATCGCAAGTTCTGAACGCCTTTCTGAACCATTGGGATGCACTCGATGAACGCGAACATCAGGCGATGGTGAGTGCCGCCCGAGAAGCGTCAGGACACGCCGAGGTAAGAACATCATTTCCTGTCGCGGAAGATCTGCGCGAGCAACTCCGTACGCATCTCGCCGAGTCACTCAAGCAGGACCTGGAGATCGAATTCACGACGATTCCCGAGTTGATCTGCGGAATCGAGCTCCGAATCCAGTCCCAACGCCTGGTCTGGAGTCTCGATTCCTACCTGACAGACCTCGAGAACGTGATCTTTCAATCCATTGAAGAAAAAGTGATCGAGCATGGTAAGCCCCAAAGCGATAAAGCCTGAACAACCCCCTGTGCCCACGATGCCCACCGTGCAGCCTAATCTGACTTCGACTTTGGCTGAGACGTTCGCGCTCATCGATCACAGCCTTTCCCGGTCGCAGTCAGAACTCGCCACTCAGGAAGTCGGACGAGTCATCTCTGTCGGCCAGGGGGTCGCACAAGTCCGCGGGATTCCTGGAGTACAGGCCGAGGAACTGATCCGCTTTCAAGGCGGTACTCTGGGGATGGCTTATAACCTCGATCCCGATGAAGTTGGCGTGGTGCTGCTCGGGTCGAGCAACAAGTTGATCGCAGGAATCCCTGCCTATCGAACGGGACGCATCCTGGATGTTCCCGTCGGCGATCAATTGATCGGCCGGGTCGTCAGCGCACTCGGGCAACCCCTCGATGATCAGGGCCCCTTACGCATGCCGCAGCGACGGACGATCGAACGGCCCGCACCACCGATCATGCATCGTGCCCCGGTCACGAAGCCGCTGCAGACGGGGATCAAAGCCATCGATTCACTTCTTCCGATTGGTCGCGGCCAGCGGGAATTGATTGTCGGCGACCGCCAGACCGGCAAAACCGCAATTGCCCTCGATACCATTCTCAACCAGCGGAATACGAATGTCCTGTGTGTGTACTGTGCGATCGGACAACGCAACTCAGCCGTCGCCAAGTTCCTCGCTCAACTTCAGCATTATGACGCCCTGAAATACACATTGGTCGTCGTCGCCTCGGGGGACGATTCACCAGGCGTCCAGTTCATCGCACCGTATGCTGCGACCACCATGGCCGAGTACTTCATGGAGCAGGGGCGGGATGTGCTCATCGTTTATGATGACCTGACGCGACATGCCCGTGCCTACCGCGAACTCTC
The DNA here is from genome assembly GCF_044336245.1 of Schlesneria sphaerica. Classification (NCBI taxonomy): domain Bacteria; kingdom Pseudomonadati; phylum Planctomycetota; class Planctomycetia; order Planctomycetales; family Planctomycetaceae; genus Schlesneria; species Schlesneria sphaerica. The sequence goes on from NZ_CP172346.1 coordinate 2,065,949, forward strand.
TCTGCTGCTCCGTCGACCGCCCGGCCGCGAAGCTTACCCCGGCGATATTTTTTATCTTCATTCCCGGTTGCTCGAACGCTCGACGCACCTGCGCGAAGAATATGGGGGCGGTTCGCTGACGGCACTGCCGATTGCAGAAACCCAGTCCCAGAACATTTCGGCTTACATTCCCACAAACCTGATTTCCATCACCGACGGACAAATCGTGCTCTCGCCGGATCTGTTCCGCAAAGGAAACCTGCCCGCCATCGATGTCGGAAAGTCCGTCTCCCGAGTCGGGGGCAAAGCACAACTCCCCTGCTATCGGTCCGTTGCCGGGGAACTGCGACTTTCCTACTCGCAGTTTGAAGAGCTCGAAGTCTTCGCCCGCTTCGGCACCCGCATCGATGACGAGACCCGCAAGTTGCTGGAACGGGGTCGACGCGTCCGCGAAGTCTTTAAGCAGATGCAGTACGAAACCATGCCTCCGGCCGAACAGGTGGCCGTCCTGCTGGCGGCCATTGAAGGAGTGCTCAATCAGGTTCCTCTGGCCAACGTTCACAAAGCAGAACAAGCCATCTGCGAGGCCGTCAACGCAAACCTTTCCGAACTGCTCGCCCGGATGACCTCCGCCGAAAAACTGACGAAGGAAGATCGAGAAGAGCTGCTGAAAGTCGCCGCCGCTGCGATCGAGAGCCTCAAGGAGTAAGAACCGTCATGGCACAGACCCTCGAGGCAATGCGACGGCGAAAAGAGAGCGCCAGTGACCTGTACTCGGTCGTGCGCGTGATGAAAGCCCTCGCCGCCGCCAATATCCGGCAGTGCGAAAAAGCGGTCGAATCGCTCCACGACTATGCCCGGACGGTCGAAGACGGTCTCCAGATCGCCGTTCGACATCGGGCCGGGATGCTGGGGAACGATCCTGTTCCCGGCAAACGCTGGTGCGTCGTCGTCTTTGGGTCGGACCAGGGAATGTGCGGTTCATTCAACGAACAGATCACTCAGTACGCCCTGGAGGAATTCCGCACGCTCACGAGTAGTCCCGAAGATCTGACTCTGCTCGCCGTCGGTCTCCGCATCGTCGGACGACTGGAAGATGCAGGCTATCCCATCGCTGAGGATTTGATGGTCCCCAGCACGATCGACAACATCACACCGCGTGTGAATGACCTGCTGCTGAAGATTGAGCAGCTCCGTTTCCAAAAGGGAATCAACCAATTCCTGCTCATCCACCATCGCCCCGCCGGGTCATCATTCCAACCCGACAAACGACAGTTGTTGCCCATCGACCGGAAATGGCTTCACGATCTGTCCCACAAAAAGTGGAAGTCCCATTCCCTTCCCACCTACACACTCGAATGGGAACAGCTCTTTTCATCGCTCGTTCGTCAGCACCTGTTCGTAACGCTCTATCGCGCATTCGCGGAGTCCATGGCGAGCGAGAATTCGAGTCGGCTGGCGTCGATGCAGGCCGCTGAGAAAAACATCGAGACCCACCTGAACGAACTGACCAAAGAATATCACCAGCGAAGACAGCAAGGCATTACTGAAGAACTGCTGGACATCGTCGCAGGCTTCGAAACCCTGACGCAAAAGCCACGAGCGAAAACCCCATAGCCAGTCTCAGGTGTTACACCCCTCCGGACGCCGGCCCAGGCCCCATTCGTCGAGCGATGACAACGGGTCGACGGAACACGTCCCCACGGTCGGCGAATCAGCGTCTGCAGCAATAACGGACCCTGCCACCCAGCAGTCTGTTGAAAAAATGGGGACTGGCTCCGAAGTCCGCTCGAAATCAATGAGCAATCTACATTGCACAAGGTGCCCGTCCCACGTTTTCCAAAGGCAGCCGGTGGTGTCAATCTGTTCCGCTCTCCGTATCCTCTATTCACTAAAATAGAGGGTTCTATTGTGAGACATGCTACCAGATCTGTTAGAAATTGATACATTGCTGCAGACCTGTTCAAAATAAGATTGGCGACCTTCTTAAGGAAAGAATCCATCTTGGCTGGAGATGACAGCATTCGCGGTTTGCGAGAGGCCCTTGCTCAGACACCCGACAACGTCCCTCTGCGAAAACTGCTGGCAGAGACGCTGCTGGGTTTCGGGCGCGCGGATGAAGCCGAACAGGAATTCCGCGAAGCCCTCTCTCGCGATCGGAACAATGCGGAACTGAAGCTGGGACTGGCGCGCGCGTTTGAGCAACAGGGAAAATCGTCCCACGCGATTGTGATCGTCGAACAACTGATTAAAGACCGGGATACCCCCGCAGCCGCCTATCTGCTCCATTCGCGATTACTGTTTCAGCAGGGGGATATCGAGTTCGCGGTGACCGAGTATCGTCGCGCCGTCAGCGAGGACGAATCGCTGCGCGACCCTGTCTTCGCTGCAGAACTGGGAGTAGACGCCGATGAAACGTCAGACGTCGTTGAGGGGAAAGTTCGAGCGGCCTGGAATGGTGATGACGACTCCTCGTCGCCGTCCCTCAGTTCCGTCGAGCGTCCGAAGATCAACTTTGGGTCGGTCGGCGGCATGGACGCCCTCAAAGAAGAAATTCGCATGAAGATTATTTACCCGCTGCAGCATCGCGAGATGTTCGCGGCCTACGGGAAGACAATCGGCGGCGGAATCCTGATGTACGGCCCCCCGGGCTGCGGCAAGACGCACCTTGCACGGGCCACGGCGGGCGAAATCAATGCCGAATTCATCTGCATCGGGATCAACGATGTCCTGGATATGTGGATTGGAAACAGCGAGAAGAAACTGCACGAGCTCTTCGACTATGCCCGGTCGCATCAACCGTGTGTCCTGTTCTTCGACGAAGTGGATGCCCTGGGTGCCAGTCGTACGGATATGAAGACGAGTGCCTCTCGGCATCTGGTGAATCAGTTCCTGGCGGAACTCGACGGCGCCAAATCGTCGAATGAAGGGGTGTTGATTCTGGCAGCGACCAACGCACCCTGGCACCTGGATCCGGCATTTCGGCGTCCCGGCCGATTCGACCGTATCCTGTTCGTTCCACCACCCGATGAACCGGCTCGCGCAGACATCCTGCGATTGCACCTGACGGGCAAGCCGGTCGAGACCATTGACCACGGACAGGTGGCTCGAAAAACAAAGGACTTCTCCGGGGCTGATATGAAGGCCATCGTCGATCAGACGGTCGAAGCAAAGCTGCGGGAAGCAATGAAGACAATGCGGCCGATTCCCATCACAACCGGGGATCTGGTTTCCGCAGCTGCCAGCCTGCGACCCTCGACAAAAGAATGGTTCACGTCAGCCCGCAATTATGCACTGTATTCCAACCAGGGTGGTCTGTACGACGATATCCTCAAGTACTTGAAACTCAAATGAGCATCCACATCAGTCGTGCGCAACTTCTGTACCAGCAGCATCGCTACAGCCTGGCCGAGGACGAGCTGCGGTTGGCCCTGGCGGAAGGGACCGATGCGCCCACCGCGCACGCGTTGCTCGCCCTGTGCCTGTACATGCAGGACAAGCTGGACGAAGCGATCACGGAAGCGGAAGCCGCGATCGGGGAGGCACCGCAAGAGGCCTTAGGCTTCTATGCACTCGCAGCAATCCAGCGACATCGGCGGCGCTGGAAAGAAGCCCGGACAGCAATTGAAGAAGCCATTCATCTCGAACCCTGGGACGCAGATCACTTCGGTATTCTGGCGAGCATCGAAGCGGGACAATATCGCTGGACGCAAGCGCTGGAGGCGGCCGAACAAGGACTGGAATGTGACCCGGATCACGTCAACTGCAATAACATGCGAGCGGTTGCACTCGTCAATCTCGGTCGTAAAGACGAGGCCGGCCAGTCCATCGACGCCACGCTGAGCCGGAATCCCGAGGACGCCGTCACTCACGCCAATCAGGGTTGGACGAAACTGCACCAGGGACTTCCTGCTGACGCCGCGACGCATTTTCGCGAAGCATTACGGCTGGAACCGAATCTGGAGTGGGCGCGGCTGGGCATGGTAGAAGCCATGAAGGGGCGATTCTTCCTTTACGGCTGGTTACTGAAATTCTTTCTCTGGATGACCCGCTTCCCTCCCAATGTCCGATTCGCCCTGGTCCTGGGAATGGTTTTCGGCCAGTTTGCCCTCACAAGCCTCATGCGAATGGCTCCAATGCTTGAGCCACTGGCGGGGCCCATCAGCCTCGTCTACGTCCTGTTCGTCTGGATGACCTGGACCGCTCCGTCGTTGTTCAATCTGGTCCTGCAAACCGACTCCTTCGGCCGGCTGATTCTCAGTCCGAGCGAACGCCTGGAATCAATGCTGATCGGCGCCTGCCTGGTCATGGGCCTGCTGGTCGCTTCAGTCTCTTTCCTTTACGACCTCGCAATCGCCCCGGTCTTCTGGAAAACGGGACTGTTGTATCTGGGGCTGATGCTACCGCTGTCCGCCACCTTTCGGCAGAGTCCTGAACATCGAACGCTGTTCGCCGTCTACACATTGGGCGTCGCGATCTGCATTCTGATGGCGACCTACACGACCTGGGATTTCGCAAACAGAATCAACCCGGTCCTGCGTGAGCCAACACTCCCTCAGGAACTGGAACAGCACATCAGAGCTGCGGGGGCAAAATCATCACAGTGGTTCCGATATTCCGTCTGGGGAATCGTCCTCTCAACCTGGCTCAGTGCCGGATCGAGTCTCAGATCAGGTCGAAGCTGAATGAACACGCCCGTTCCGCTTCGAACCGATTCAGGTATCTGCCTCGCCACAGAGTTAGCACGTCGCCGGTCGTCAATTCGGAGTGGCAGCCTTCCCCAAGCCCAAGGACACGACAAGCTGTTCCCCACCGGTGCAGACGAGCCGGTAGCAGAGGAGACGGTGGCAGCGTCGCTAGTAGCAGAATCCTCCGTAGCAGAATCGACTGACTCGGCGGAGTCGACGGTAAGGTCCAGAATCGATGGTACAACACCCAGGAGGGAAGGGGACGCCGAAGGAGTCCGGCCCCTTGGGGTGGAAGTGTCGGCCAAATGACTTATTGATCGAGGAGATTCCATTGAGATACGTCACAACCGCAATGTTCCTGTCCATGTCCCTGTCCGTGTCCGTGTCCGTGGTACTCACCACTGGATGCGACACGCGGAACCAGCTTCCCGACGTTCCGCATCGGGTGACACGGATCGAAGACTCCGACGAGGAAATGAACGCGGCGATGCAGAAAGCCAAGGAGACATTCCACCAGTTCGAAAAGAATTGGCAGCGGCTGGATATTGAAGGTTACAGCATCAAACTGGGCCTCAAAACAGATCACGATGGACTGGAACACATTTGGTTTACTCCCACCAAGATTGACGCCAACCAGATTACCGCGACCTGCGCAAATGACCCCGTCGAAATCTCACGCCTCAAGTTCGGAGACACGGTCAAAGTCGATCGGTCCGCGGTGTCCGACTGGATGATCCACGAAAACGGAAAATGCTACGGCGGCTACACCATCCGCATCCTCGCCGAACGAGAACCAGACCACGCCCCACCCCTGATCTACGCCGACTACCCCGAGTAACGCAAAATCCAATCGCAACGGCATCCGTCGCGACACTCCCGCGCGACACGACAGAAATGATGAAACGGATCAATTTCCTGCATCGTTGCTGCTCGACGCGCGGGCCGACATGACCAGACCGGTCGCAAACTGCACGAGAGGTTGCTGCATCAAGAAAGGCATCGACCACCGCCTCGGGCCAGCACCGTCACTACGACCGCAGCGAAACCCGCGAAGTCTTCTCATGAGCAGGTAGGTGCTGGGACACAGCCCGTTCTGTTCCTCGCCTTGGGTGGAGATTAAAAAAAGCCGACGAGGACGTCGGCGATCCCGGGACCGCCGACGTCCCCGTCGGCACGAACGGATGCGGGTCACCCAAACCTACTCCGACCTCGAAGGGCCAGTAGATAGCCCGAGCACAGAATGGGAGGTGCTGGGGACACGGCCCGCACAGTTCCTCGCCAAAGTTCCTTTGATTTCGCGCGTCCCAAAACCCCTATTCAATGCCGACTCGACCCACCTCAAACTTGACAAGCACGCAGATATGCAGTGCCCCCGCATCCTGCAAAGCTCTACGAACGTCTAGTCCCGCAATCTGATCTGGCTACCTCGCTCCACGTTTCTCCCCTAACCGACAGCAGATGCACCGCAGCAAGCAGCGCCCGAAACAATCCGCAGCACCTTGAGCTTGGACATCCAAACCTCCGGACTTGTGGCTATGGTTCAGAACGCTGCTGACGGCAAATCCCAGCCGGTCCCGCTCTGCCTGCGGCACAACAGGATATGCCCTGTCCCCCATGACCCTGGCGTTCACAAACGGAGTCCATGGTTTACGAGCATATTCTCATTCACGTCGATATTTTTTGATGCGTTGCATTCAGCTGACCCGATGGATGAGCTACAATCGATCGTGGTGCGATTTCGACCTCGAGTGGAAATGAAATGTCCTGTTCTCCTGTGGGTCTTCGATTTCGAGTCCTTTCCATTGCGGGACTCGCTTGCGTTCTGTGTGCAGTTTCCGTGGGAGCAGCAGGTGAGCAACCTGTCAGTTTTGTGAACGATGTCGTTCAAGTACTGACAAAGTCAGGGTGCAACTCGGGGGCTTGCCATGCGAAAGCAGGCAACGGTCAGAACGGCTTTCAATTGTCTTTGCTCGGTTTCGAACCCCGAGAAGATTTTGAACACCTCGTGAAAGAAGGGCGTGGCCGACGGTTGTTTACGTTAGCGCCCGAACAAAGTTTGCTGTTAAAGAAGGCCTCAGGTCAGCTTCCGCACGGCGGTGGCATACGACTCGAATACTCGTCGCCCGGCTATGCATTACTGCGGGATTGGATTCGGCAGGGGGCTGTTTACGACAATGACAGTGACCCTAAGTTCGTTTCATTCGAACTTCAACCGAGTCGTGGTTCACTCAAACCTAATGACCAGCAACAGTTGTGTGCGATCGCTCGATATTCCGATGGCACGAGTCGCGATGTCACCGAATCGGCGCTGTATGAATCCAGCGACAGTGCGATGGCGGAGGTGACGCCTCAGGGGTTGGTGAAAATCCAGGACATTTCCGGAAATGTCGCGATTATGGTCCGCTACCAGGGGCATGTGGCGGTGTATAGCGCTTCGGTCCCATTAGGTGCCCCGGTCGAATACGTCCCCCCAGCCAAAAATTTCGTCGATGAATTGGTTTTCTCTAACCTCAAAGAGATCGGCGTTCCTCCGTCAGCCGTCTGCGATGACGCCACGTTTCTCCGAAGAGTTTCACTTGATATTGGGGGGCGCTTACCAACCGCAGAGGAAGTGAAGAGATTTCTGGCAGACGAAGATGTCAATAAGCGAGATCGAATCATCGATGCCTTATTGCAAAGTTCTGACTATGCAGATTTTTTCGCGAGTAAGTGGACCGCCCTGCTCAAAAATCGACGCGACGATACCAGTGACATCGTCTCCAATTTTGCCTTTCATTCCTGGGTCCGTGATAGTCTGCTGGCGAACAAGCCGTATGATCAATTCGTGCGAGAGCTGTTGGGGGCTACAGGGAGCGTGATCGGCAATCCGCCGGTCGCCTGGTACAAGCGCGTCAAAGACCCGAAACAACAGATCGAAGACGTGGCTCAGCTGTTTCTGGGCGTTCGGATGCAGTGTGCCCAATGCCACCATCATCCCTTTGAGCGATGGAGTCAGGACGACTACTACTCGCTGGCCGCTTTTTTCACTCAAGTTGGTAGAAAACCGTCGTCAACCCGTGGCGAAGATCTGATTTTTCACAAGCGCGGAATCGCGATGGCGACCAATGTGAAAACGGGAGTCCGGCTAAAACCCGCGGCACTAGGGGACCCTGCTCCTGAGATCATGCCCGATGAAGATCCTCGGCTGCGACTGGCTGATTGGATGAGTTCCCCGCAGAATCCGTATTTCGCAAAATCATTGGTCAACCGATATTGGAAGCACTTTTTCCAACGAGGATTGATCGAGCCCGAAGACGACATCCGCGATACCAATCCACCGACGAATCCCGTGCTGCTTGCGGCGCTGGAAAAACACTTCATTTCCAGCGGATTCGATTTGAAAGATTTGGTCCGCACACTGACGCGTTCCCAAACATATCAGCTCAGCGAGATTCCGAATGCCCACAACATCGCAGACCGTCAAGATTATTCGCGGTACTACCCGCGACGGTTGCAGGCAGAGGTTCTGCTTGACGCCATCGATCAACTGACAGACAGCCCCACGGACTTTCCAAACCTGCCGCCAGGAACACGAGCGGTGGCCTTACCTGACAATAGTTACAATCGATCGTCCATGTTTCTGCGGGTTTTTGGACGACCCGAAGGGGAAAGTGTCTGTGAATGCGAACGTGTTCAATCCTCTAGCCTCGCCCAAAGCTTGCACCTGATCAATTCGGGCGAGATGAAGTCAAAACTGGCCAATCCAAACGGTCGAGCCGAGCGACTCGCCAAAGAAGAGAAACCAGTCGATGAGAAAATTAGGGAACTCTATCTGTCTGCATTCTCACGTGAACCTCGGCCCGATGAACTGAAGACGGCGATCGATTTTTTGACCGAACCGCAGGTCGGTGCCGACGGTCAACCCGTCGATGCACAAAAGGCTGCGAGAGAAAATTTTCAAGATTTGATCTGGGCTTTGATCAATACCAAAGAATTCTTGTTCAATCATTAGGCAAACGAAGATGCTCTTCGCACTTTCATCACGAGGCCCGGTGGCCATTTGCGTATGCAAACTGGCGTTTGCATCATCGCTGTGTCTGGCCTTGGTAGGGCTAAACACAACCCTCGTTGCCCAGTCGGTATGCCTGCCTGCTCCGCGGTTATTGACCACGATGCCAATGGGTGGTACGTCGGGATCTACGGTCGAAATCACGATCAGTGGTGAAAATCTCGAAGAAGCTGATGAGCTGATCTTCTCAGATTCACGCATCACTGCGGTTCATAAGATCAACGCCGACGGACAGAGAGAGCCAAACAAATATCTTGTCTCTATCGCAGGCGACTGTCCAACGGATGTCTACGAAGCGCGAGTGATGACTCGTTTGGGAATTTCATCCTCACGAGTCTTCTCCGTAGGACGATTGCCCGAATTCGTCCAGACAAAGCCGTGCACGTCGCTTTCGACCGCGATGAAACTGCCACTGAATTCGGTTTGCAACGCGGTCATGAGTCTCCGAGCCGTCGACTATTTTGTGTTCGAAGCAAAACAAGGCCAGCGCATCGTTGCAGAATGCGCATCGCGCGGCATCGATTCGAAACTGGACGCAGTACTGATTATCGCCGACGCCTCCGGTAACGATCTGCTGGTTGAGCGCCGCAGTGGGCTGCTGGACTTCATTGCTCCCCATGACGGCGAATATGTCATCAAGGTTCACGAGATGACATTTGGTGGCGGACCTGCATTCTTCTATCGGCTCGTTTTGCGAGAATTGGCAATTGGGGAGCCAGTTGTGCGGCATCCATCGACTCGTTCTGTCAGTTCATTCTCGTGGCCTCCCACAGATCTTCCTGACCAGGCCACTTTGACTGAGGTTGAACCGAATAACGACCATTCAAAAGCTCAGAAGATCTCGTTGCCGTGCGATATTTCAGGACGATTCTTTCCCGCAGCCGATGTCGACGTTTTTGAATTTGAGGCGAAGAGGGGTGAAATCTGGTGGATCGAAGTGGCGTCGGAACGCCTCGGATTGCCCACAGATCCTGCCATTCTCGTCCAGCACGTCGCAAGGTCTGGAGCCAACGAAATGTTAACGGATGTCGCCGAGCTCAGTGATATCCCGAGCCCTGTACGAGTCTCCAGTAACGGTTATGCCTATGATGGCCCTCCTTACGATGCGGGATCCGCAGACGTCCTGGGGAAGCTCGAGATCAAAGAAGACGGGATTCATCGACTGCAGCTTTCGGATTTGTTTGGCGGAACTCGAAATGACCCCAGAAACATCTATCGCCTGATCATTCGCAAAGCAGCTCCCGACTTTGCACTTGTCTCGTGGGCGTTACACATGGAACTGCGGAATGGAGACCGCAATGCCCTGTCTAAGCCGATTGCCTTACGTGGCGGTAGCACGATGGCGATGGAGGTCGTCGTCATTCGACGCGATGGATTCGACGGCGAAATTGACCTGCAAATGACAGGACTTCCTGAAGGAGTGACCGCTAAGGGATTGAAAATTCCTGCGGGCAAAACTCGGGGAGTCATGCTGATTTCAACTCATCAGGACGCACCTCGATCGCGCGCCACAACCAATTTTGTGGGAAGCGCCCAGATCAACGGGACAACGGTCACTCGAACCTGTCGACTGGCATCCATGGCATGGCCGATTCCAGATTCTTGGAGCGAAATTCCCAGCCCGCGACTGTTAGCCGATGTTCACGTTTCGGTCAGTGGTATCGAATACGCTCCGCTCACGATCGCCCCCAGTCAAAAGAATGTCGTGGAAACGACAGCCGGTGAAAAGCTGACAATTCCTCTCGTTCAAATCCGTCGTTGCGAATTCTCGGGAGCCACGATGCAGTTGAAGGCGTTTGGCGCGGGTTTTGAACATCTTCCTCCATTCGATGTCCCACTGACAGCCGACTTCTCGCAAGCAACAATCGATCTGGCAGCAATGAAAACTCCGCCAGGCGATTATCTCATCGGCTTTTACGGAAGTGCTGTGGCGAAATATCGACGGCAGGCGGAAATGGTCATCGCCGCTCAGAATGCCCATCAACAGGCGGAACAAGAACAGCTCGCACTGGCCGCAACTGCCGCAAAACTGGCAGAAGATGCCAAGGCCGCTCCGGCAGATCTCAAGGCAGCAGCGGATCAGGCAGCTGAAGCCGCTGTATCGCGACACAAATCCGCGGTTGCTGCCGTGGCCGCAGCAGCCGATCGACTCAAGAAAGTAACCGAGATTGCGAGTCCCGTGGATCTTGTCGATATCGTCGTATCCGAGCCAATCGCCATCCGCGTGAAGCCCAAGGAAGCGTCGGCCCAATAAGTCTCTGAACAGAATGCATGGTGATTTATGACTGAATCTCAATCTGCGAGAATGGCCTCCTGCTGCCCTGGACCAGGTGCTTGGCGGACAACGGGTCGCCGTCATTTTCTTCAGACAGGTATCGCGGGGTTCGCCTCACTGAGTTTGCCTCAGGTTTTAAAGCTCCGTTCACAGCGAACTCTTAGTGCAAGCGAAACGACAGCGGCGCAGCGGAAGAAGACAGCTGTGATCATGGTTTGGCAGCCCGGCGGGTGTTCGCACATCGATACGTACGACCCCAAGCAAGATAGCGGCAGCGAATATCGTGGTCCGTTCAGCACGATCTCGACAAAAGTTTCGGGCCTTCAGTTTACGGAACTGCTTCCGCGGCAAGCGGCGATCGCCGACAAATTCACGGTTTTACGATCGATGCAGCAGACGGCGGGCGGACATCCTGCGGGGTCGATGCAGTTGCTTTCAGGGGATCCCGATACGCGCGATAAGCCCAAACCACGCTATCCCGACTGGATGACGGTCGCGAATTACCTGCGTTCGCAAGCCGAGCCCCGCCAGAATCCCTTGCCAGCTTATGTCGGTATTAACCCACCGCTGGAATATAACGGCCCCGCCTATCTAGGTGATGCGTACTCTCCCTTTACCGTGATGGGCGATCCCAATTCACCGTCATTTTCTGTTCCCAATATTGGTTTGGCTGACACGAGCGAAGTGACACGACTCGGCCGACGTTCCAACTTGCGACGGAATCTCGACACGCTCGAGCGAGCGTTTGACCAACGCGCCGAACTCGCCGCTCTCGACGAATTCGAAATTCAAGCCATGACGCTGTTGACCAACCCCCGCACGAAGGAAGCGTTTGATTTGAGTCGAGAAGACCCACGAACGCGCGATCGCTACGGCCGTAACTCGTGGGGGCAACAACTACTGCTCGCGCGACGACTCGTCGAAGCAGGTGTCGAAATCATGACGACCAGCTTAAGCGGTGCACTTTGTGGTCGCGTCCATAACTGGGACGACCATGCGGTAAACCATCACGTATTCGATGCACTGCGATTTCGTTCGGCCGCCTATGATCAGGCTGTCTCTGCTTTGATCGAGGATATCTATGATCGAGGCCTTGATAAGCAAGTTCTCGTCGTAGTGACGGGTGAATTTGGTCGTACGCCGAAGATTGAATATTCGCCAAGCACCGGTGCCGGTGATGCCAGCGCACCTGCGGGCACTATACAACCCGGGCGGGATCACTGGCCGCGAGCATTCTCGAATATCTGGGCGGGTGGTGGTATTCAGACTGGCCGAGTCATTGGTGCCACGGATAAGCGTGGGGAAGATGTCGTTGAAAGAATTTGCGGTCCCGGCGACTTCCTGGCGACAATTTATCATCACCTGGGAATCGACGCACCGAGCACCATGATCCGAGACTTCAATGGACGCCCAACACCCATCGTTGATCATGGAAAAGCCATTCCTGAACTGATGGGCTGATTCACAGCATCCAGGTCCCGTCTTGCGACTCATCGATTGATGTCGCAGCGTACGAGCCGGTACTGCCGATGGCAAAAAGTTGGCTTAAGCCCTGATGTCGGGCGTATTCGAAAGAAACGTCCGACATCAGGGCCGTGATTTGCCGCGTCTGTAATTCTGCCAACGCTTTCGAAAAGGTGATAGCAGGACAGAAATGCCAGGGACACAGCATCTATTATTGACACAGCCCGCTCAGTTCCTCGCCAAACATTCATTGCTACCGCGCGGCATAAAATTGATATTCAATGCCGTCTCAACCCACCTCAGACTTTACGGGCCCCAGATATGCAGTCTCCCCGCATCCTGCATCTATTCATTCTTCTGAGCCTCCCTTACGATCGTTTTCGTAAAATTTCCAAAAAACCTTCGCCCGAATCTGCTCCATCTGTTCTCTCAGACCCTTTTCCATACGCAACTTTCTCTGTTCGTTGATCACTATCTCTGGAACCAGAATCTCCGCGGGCGCATCAAACTCACAGAGATTATTTAACGCTTCAATCATATTATCGCCGTATCGCAGAAGCACACCACCATTGAGTAAATCTGCAGAGTAAACTGCGCCCATCGCATCAATATAGATCATGCGGCCATCCTCGCCAGCAACCCCAAGAAAAGTAAATGGGACACCAAGTACATTTTCGTACATTTCACAGTCAATTGGACTGACACGCGTCGGGCTCTCAAAAAACTGCCACTCGTAAAACGAGTTTCGCGATCTTCTGTTTGGATAAGATAAACACAATGGTCCGAATCGCTGCCATACCTCTATGGCATGTGATGACACATGCATATTAACGTCGATTCTGCTCTTGGCAAAAACATCAGCATCGAAACGCGAGTCTTCACTCCAGCCGGACTGATGTAAGCATTCGCGTGCGATTTGCGACAATTGAAAAAGGTTCAAGGTCATCTAATCTTTCTCCGGCTATCTCCGAGGAGAGTTGCTGGGGATACAGCCTGCTCAGCTCCCACCTATCTCTACGCCGTCTCACAGCGTAATATGCAATTGCCGTAACATACGACTGAGCAAGAGATTGTACTAAGACGAAGTCTTCAAATTGCCTGAAACGTAAAAAATCGCTACGACTCCGCATCCATGGATTCTCAGGTCAAGGAAGACGGAGCCACAGCGATCATGAAGGATTGTCCCAGCAGCCTCACGGATGAGCAATGGAAGGTGATTGAAAAACTGTTACCCAAGCGGGCCAAAGTGGGGCGACCGCCTGTGGACCGCAGAGTCATCTTGGATGCGATCCTGTACCTGAATCGAACCGGTTGTCAGTGGCGTTACTCGCCTCTCGAATTCCCTCACTGGAAGACGGTTTACACCGTTTTCTGGCGCTGGCGTCGAGATGGAGTCTGGAATTCGATCCACGAAGCCCTTTGTCGAAAGGTTCGTCAGGCGGCTGGCAAGAAGCCGACGCCGAGTGTGGCCATCATAGACATCCAAACTACTCGTACCGCGGAAGGAGGGGCGGAAAGAGGCTATGATGCAGGGAAAAAGGTGACTGGCCGTAAGCGACACATCGCCGTTGATTCGCTGGGTCTCATTTGGGGAGTCGTCGTTCATGCCGCCTCCTGGCAGGATCAGGACGGCGCTTGCTACCTTCTGCACAAACTCGAGCCGTTCGGTCGATTGCGCCGCATCTTTGCGGACAGCGCCTATGGACGAGATGGACTACCGAAGTGGGTCAAAGAGTCATTCGGATGGATCTTGCAGACGATCTTACGGCCGCCGAACACCAGCGGATTCGTCGTCTTGCCAAAGCGATGGATTGTGGAGCGAACCTTTGCCTGGCTGGCTCGGCACCGACGGCATAGCAAGGACTATGAGCATAACCCCGAGACCAGCGAAGCCATGATTCAGATCTCCATGATCGGACTCATGACCCGAAGGCTTGCTAACCAAAATCGGGTTTGAAGACTTCTTCTAAGTCAGAAGCCAACTACGTAGTCGATATTTTTACTCAATGCGTTGTATTACTCGTCCATCTAGCTCCTCTCGTTTGTTCAATGTTCCCGACTGATACACAATAATACATTGAATAACTCCATTACCGGCACGCACATCGAGTCCCTCCACCTCAAATAAGAAGGCTATGTTCTTAGTGTCTTCAAACGTCATCATCATGACCGAATTGCGCTTGCTCCGATCAATCTTAGACGAAAGTCTTGATGCGGAAGTCTGATTGCTCCAAACTATTCTGATCGGAATTAGATCCTCAAGAGCTTCTTTAGCGTCCCCAAACCTTTTTCCGCACATCCGTTCCGCCTTCACCTTTCTAAGAATGCTTTCCTCTACAGAAGTCGTCGTCTCTTCCTCTACAGAAGTCGTCGTCTCTTCCTCTACAGAAGTCGTCGTCTCTTCCTCTACAGAAGTCGTCGTCTCTTCCTCTACAGAAGTCGTCGTCTCTTCCTCTACAGAAGTCGTCGTACGAGTGCTATCATGCAAAGACTCCCTCGTGCACCACACTTTTATCGAAATCAAGAGACACACAGCGCCTAGGGCTGTGCCGGTAACCAAGAGTCCACCGAAACGTGTACGACGATTTATAGTCATGCTGCCCACAACCCTTTATAGTTCAGTCGCAGCAATCCCATCCAACGACAATATCATGGTGCCGTGTGTGACCCATATCAACACCAGGATTAGTTTTACTCGAATAAGTATCACCAGCATAAGTTTCTGGGTTTCTGAAAATCATAGGAGGAGAAGGGATCGCTCCTTCGACGTATCCGTACGTGCCATCGACTTGTATTACGCCAATTGTACAATCGTCGTCATTTGGCCATTGGTAAGTGTCGTCTTCAACCAACCCTTCTTCCGCAAATTCAGTGACTATTTGCCCTTCATTTACTCGCCAAGCTTCCCAGAAATCAGTTCCATTATATCGTGTCCACCACCTTTCTCTATAGCGAGAGGTAATATTATAAGGGAAATGACAGGGACACAGCATCTCTGATTGACAGCGCATCCACAAGTTCGGTATTTTGAACTCGCGAACTAGCATTTCGCGATGTGAGTTTCGGGGATGGAGGATGAGGGGATGGCTCGGTTAGCGCGTGCAGAAGTCTTTTCGCCGGATGAGGTGGCGATTGTGCATGTGATGAACCGGGTTGTCCGGCGGTGCTTTCTCTTGGGGACTGATTCCCTCACCGGCAAGAACTATGACCACCGGAAGGGGTGGATTGAAGATCTACTGAAATGCTATGCCGCCTGCTTTGGAGGGACAGATGGGGACACAGCATATCCTGTTGACAGCGCGTCCACAAGGTCGGTACGCTTGGATCTTACGACGACGAATCGTGGTAGTTGTCATTAAACGGAGGGGGACAGTATGGCTCGGTTAGCTCGTGCAGAGGTCTTTGCGCCTGACGAGGTGGCGGTTGTGCATGTGATGAACCGGGTTGTTCGCCGGTGCTTTCTTCTCGGAACTGATTCCCTGACCGGCAAGAATTATGACCACCGGAAAGAGTGGATTGAAGATCTGCTCAAACGCTATGCCGCCTGCTTCGGGATCGATCTGCTCGGCTTCGCGATTCTCTCGAACCACTTTCATCTGATCCTGCGGTCTCGTCCGGACGTGGTGGCGACTTGGGATAATGCGGAGGTCGCTCGACGATGGTTGCACCTGTGCCCTCTCCGGAAGGATGATCACGGAAATCCCCTGGAGCCGAATCAGGCCGAATTGGACTTCATCCAGAACGATCCTCGTAAGCTGGAAATTATCCGCTTGCGGTTGTCCGATATCGGCTGGTGGATGCGGCTGTTGTGTCAGACTGTGGCGATGCGCGCTAACCACGAGGACCACGAGATCGGCCGATTCTGGCAAAGCCGATTTCGGGCGGTACGTCTTCTTGATGAAGCGGCCCTCGTCGCTTGTGCTGCCTATGTCGATTTAAACCCGATTCGCGCGGCCATCACCGATCGACTGGAGACCAGTGACTACACTTCCGTGCAGCGCCGGCTTCAGACTCAGCAGAACCAATCAGAGTTCCGCAACACCGTTAGTCCCAGCGATAGTTCACCGACAGAGAGCAAACCATCCCGCCGTTCGGTCAAAAAGACCGACGACGCGAGAACAAAGCAACTGTCAACCGCCGATCAATTTCTGGCACCATTGCCGCTGGACGAGCGGAATGGCAAGACGGGGCCAGTCGCAAGCTGTACGGGAGCCCGCTGCAGCGACAAAGGCTTTCTGCCGATGACCCAGGAAAGCTATCTTCGATTGCTCCACTGGACGGCGAAGCAGCTACCGCGTGAACAGCGCGGTCGGACATCGCCTGAGCTTAAAGAGGTTCTCAGCAAGCTGGATCTGAACGCCAACGCCTGGTTGGCCCTGGTCAGAAAGTTCGGCAGACTATTCTACAATGTCGCCGGTCGACCGCAGACGATTGAGCTGACGCGCAGTCGCATCGGCCAGCACCGGCACTACGTTCGCCGTGAAACCCGCGAAGTCTTCTCCTGACTCAGAAGTCCTGTCCGTCCCATTCCTCGACGGGAGGTCGTTGTCACCGGTGGACTCAGAATGAACTGTGCCGCAAAGGGTTCTGCGACGAATCAGCCCCACCCAAACCCTGTGTTCATTGAGTTCCTTTCGAGCCTCAATGCGTCTACGCCGCGCAGGATTGTGTCGCCCTGACAGGGCTTGCGGCTATTAGCAATGAACCCGGGGCGTCGCTCTGCGGCATTCGCCGCGGCGCCTTGCCCCGGGCTGACCTGTTGCTGCCTTTCAGGCAGCAGGGCATCTTTCGTCTGTTCAGACCCCGAACGCATGCGTCAGGTCGGATGAATGCCTACGCCATTGCAGCCACAGATGCTTTGTCCCTCACAACCGCTGAACTCATGCGAAGTCTGATTCTTCTCGATACACTCTGCTGACACTCGTCATTCACAACCCATCCTGTTTTCAATTGAAAATCGTTCCATGATTTCATCGGGCTATGACAAACAGGCAATCACGGCTATCCACAAATGGAAGAATCCAGATGTTGGATGGTTTAGCCGAGCCCTGACGACCTTAAATTGGCCGCTAAGCAAAGCTGGAGATATGCTCCTGTCCACGCCCGGGCTTGGTGACGCCATCAAACATGCAGTCCAAGGAGCCGTTGGCGTTTGCAACGACCTGGCCCACTGGAGCGTTCCGAAAGATTGGATTTATAACGAATTCCGAAAGCAAGGACACGAAGTCCGTGATGCAAGGGACGTTTTAAAATTGGAACTGGAAGAAATCGATAAGCTTGTTGGTTGGCTGGATGCAAAGTACAGGGCCCTTGCCGCGGTTGAGGGAGCTGGGGCCGGTGCCGTGGGGCTACCCGGAATTCCTGCGGATATCGTTGCACTTTTGATGCTGAATCTTCGGGCGATTGGCGAGTATGCAACCTACTACGGGTTCGACTTGACGCTACCGCAAGAGCGACTTTTTGCCATGAATATTTTGGGACTGGCGTCGTCGTCGAATGCAGCAGCCAAACAGATGGCAATGGCTCAACTCGTCAAGATCGCTAAGGATGTAGCAAGTAAGAGGACTTGGGAACACTTGAACCAACATGCGTTTGTGCAAGTCGTCCAGCAAATTTCAAAAGCCCTCGGAATTCGCCTTACGAAAGATAAGTTAGCACAGGTGATTCCTGTAACTGGCGCTGCAATCGGGGGAGGCTTTAATGCATACTTTACGTCAAATGTGTGCAGTGCCGCGTACTTCCTCTATCGCGAACGATTTCTCGCCGAAAAATATGGCTCAAGTGTGATCGAAGAAACCGTAGAACCCGCAGAGGCCTTCGATCCCCGCTACCCAGAGGGAGACGAGCTTACTTGAAGGACGCTCCATTGTGGTGTCTCACTCAGCTTCGGCGGTGAACACATGCATCGCGGTAGGGACGGCCATTGCTGACCGCCCCCCGCACAGATCCGTACGTGCGGCACTACCGCATACGGCTCTTACCGTTGATAAAGACGAGCGAAACGCACTTCAGGATAAGGGTGCATGATTTTCGGTTTAGTAAGCCAGCGTCGGCTTAGCCGCGTAGACTTGACCCAGGTCAACCGGCAGGCACGTTGTGACCGACGTCGCAACACACGGTACCAGAGGTCTTGGAGGGCTGTCCGGAATTGATTCAGGCGTTTCCAGTTGCCAGGGACGGCGTGGTAATGACACCACCCCTGATAGACACGGGAGAGCCAAGATCCGACTGTCGCCAGATCGTTGTGCATCATTCGTTTCAGCTTGTCTTTCAAGTCTTGCAGCTTCGCTCGAACTTTCTTCATCGCCGAGATGCGGCGGATGGTGAAGCCGCCCTTCCGCGTCGTCCCGCAAACATGCGTGAAGCCGAGAAAGTCGAAGTTTTCAGGGGGGCCCTCACCGCGCTTTGAGCGCCGCTCGGCCGCATAGCGGCCAAACTCGATCAACCGCGTTTTCTCGGGATGCAGCTCCAAGCCAAACTTGGTAAACCGGTCCGTGAGTGCTGCGAGGCAGCGCTTTGCATCGATCTCCTCACGGAATCCAAGATCAAAATCATCGGCATAGCGAACGATGATCACCTCGCCTTTCGCGTGCCGTTTCCGCCACGCAACCACCCATAGGTCCAGCACATAATGCAGGAACACATTCGAGAACAACGGTGAGATCACCGCGCCTTGGGGCGTTCCTACTGTGTTTGGGGACCATTCGCCGTCCTCCGAAACGCCAGCTCGAAGCCATTTCTTGAGCAGCCGTAGTAGTCGGCGGTCGGCAATCCGGTGCTCCAGAAACTTCAGCAGCCATTCATGGCTGATGTTGTCAAAGTAGCCACGGATATCCGCATCAAGTATCCAGTTCACTTTCTGATGTTCGATACCTACGCTGAGTGCATCCAGAGCCCGGTGACAGCCTCGTCCAGGACGAAAGCCGTAACTGAAACCCAGGAAGTCCTCTTCGTAGATACACTCCAAGACCACCCGCACGGCCTGTTGGACGATCTTGTCTTCCAGGGCTGCGATCTCTAAGGGCCGCAGCTTGCCGTCAAGCTTGGGAATCCAAGCTCGTTTCGATGGTTTGGCACGATACGTTCCCCGATGAATCCGTGCGTGAAGATCAACGATCCTCGCTTGGAAGTTTTCGGCGTACTCGACCCACGTCTCTCCGTCGATGCCCGGTGCCGCTTGTTTCTTCAAGTCAAAGAGACTCGCTTGTAGCAACTCAGGAGTCACGTGGTTCAGCAGATTGTTGAACCGCACCTTCTTGTCTTTTCCTGCCATCTCTCGTACGCCCAGCAGCCCACGCGGCCTAGCTTCCCGGCTCTGTGTCCGGACCAGTAGCGGCTGAGAGGCGTTCTCCTCGGTCAGTCTCCTTTCCTCCACAGGTTCCGCTGCAGTGGGCTGTCCTGCGTTGTGCACCTGCTTCTTTGGTACTACGAAACTGTCTGACTTCCCGGGCACGTGCATGTCGGCATTGTGGCATCGCGCCTTTTCCGACCGATCCGTTTCCGAGGAAATGGATGTACCCGGGATCTCCCGGCTTCCGTAAGGAAAGTTTCCGTCCATGCGTGTGGTCTGGGACTCCGTGCTGGTGGAATCGGACTCGCCATTAGCGTTCGACACCACTATTGCCTTCCCCTTGACACAACAGGGTCGGCCTTCGCAAAGTTGTGATCTCGGAGCTCAATACACAGCCTGGACTTTCCCCTGTGAACGCTTCGCTCTGCCGGTTTCCCGACACAACGCATCACTCGGGGCCAAGGCGATTGGCTAAATCTTACCCTGTACGAAACTTGCATTCGCTACCTTCCTCCGGCTTGCGCCGGCGCACTGTGCCCCCGTGGCATCTTTCTAAGGCAAGTCGAGCAGACCCAGCAGGAAGTCCTTCTTCAGTTCCGCCCATTCCGCGATTCCCGTAGGGCCACTGCAACCACCCAGCACGGCCATGATGGAGATCACAATGACACTTTAGCTTCCGATGGCGCTACAGGACTTTCGCAGAGGGGCGTTTTCAGTAGGACCTTCTATTGCTCGCCTCAAAATTCGAGATGATAATCGCGTTGCTGCCATCAAAACTGCGTCGGCACCTTTCAACATTCATCCTCCGTAATCCGAGCCGGACGCGGGACAGGTCATCTTTCTCAGTCGAAATTGCCGTCTCAAGGAATCCAGCGATGTTGCGAGTTCTCGGGTCCGCGCGAAGATGTTCAAAGGGACTGAGTCGACGAGCATTGTTGCAGACCGGGGCTCTTGGACTCTGCGGCGTTGCTGGAGCCAAGTGGCCTCGAAATGGTCTGGCCAACGAGGATTCTAACACGGCGAATCTGCCTGGCTTTGGAAGAGCGAAACGCTGCCTCGTGCTCTACGTTTATGGTGCCTGGAGCCAGTTGGATACATTCGATCCTAAACCCGACGCCCCGGCTGAGATTCGCGGCGAATTCGACGCAATCGAATCGTGCATATCGGGCGTCCGGGTCTGCGAACATCTACCGTTGTCAGCGAGAGTTCTCGATCGCTGCACACTCGTTCGATCGATGTCTCATCCCTGGAACATCCATTCGGCGTCATACACCCTCACCGGTAACCCGAACACCGAACTGATCGAAGGTCGTCAGCGACATCCCGACCAATGGCCCTATCTGGGGAGTGTCGTTGATTATCTGACCGCTCAGGGGGACCTTCGACCGCCGATCCGGGGGACGCCGACAAATGTCATGCTTCCGTGGCGTCAGAGCCTGTTCGCGCGGCCGAATAAGCGTTCCGGGACGTTTGGCGGCTTTCTCGGCACTTCCTTCGATCCATTGTGGACCGAGTTTCACGGTGAGGCCCCGCTGGGAGACCCATTCCGCGCAATCACCCCCGAAGGGAGATTCCAATTTGGAGCGGGCGATGCAGACGGAATCACGCTCGATACGCTCGACACCAGAAGATCATTGCTCACCCAGCTAGAAGCGCAGCGCGCCCACCTGCAACGGGCCTCGTCGGTCACTAGCTATACGCGGCAACGAGAATTCGCACTCGATTTTCTCGCGACCTCGAAGGTCAGAGACGCCCTGCGCATCGACCGTGAGGCACTATCTTTACGCGAGGACTACGGAATGACACTCTTCGGCCAGGCTTGTCTATCAGCACGCCGACTCCTCGAGGCAGATGTGAAATTTGTCACCGTCGTCTGGGACGAGTACGGGCAAACCGACGAGAGTTGGGATACGCATTATGACCACCACTCACGGATGAAAGGCTATCTGTTGCCGTCATTCGATAAAGCGTTTTCAACTCTTTTAACAGACCTCGACACCCGCGGACTGCTGGATGACACGCTCGTTCTTTGCCTGAGCGAACATGGTCGGACACCTCATTTTGATATCACCAGCTCCGGAGCACCGGGACGGGGTCATTGGTCCCGGGCTTACAGCCAGATTTTCGCCGGCGCCGGAATACCGGGAGGCCGCACGATTGGTGCGACGGATGCGACCGCGGCGGAAGTGACTGACCGCCCAATTGACCCCAAAGACATACTTTGCACGGCGTACCACCTGTTAGGAATCGACGCTCGGCGTGAGTTGCTTATGTCACCCAGTCGCACCGTACCGCTCGTTTCTGGTGGCACCATCGTTCGCGAACTGTTGGGTTAAAGTCGCAGGCATTACAGCACGCGGACGCACGCGTCAAAGAGCAGATCCTGTGTGTCTTCCATCGCATCGATCTCCCCTGCATTACCGGATTCATCGGACGAGGACGACCGCAGAAAAAAGACACCCGCAGACCAGACACGCCACATCAAATCGCGTGCTGAAGAGGATTTGCCGTGTCTCCGTCTCCTTCTCCGAAAAGTGCCACTGCAAAAGTATCCCCTTTTGTCCCGCACCGTCGCGAGCACGTGGCAAGACAGGCCATCCCACGAAATGGTGCGCATCTTAATTGCGGCCGAACCTTGTCCGAATGTACATAATACCCATGACAAGCAATGTCATAGGTCCGCCAGCATATGCGTAGAACGCAGCGGCCAACCAGACAAAGGGTGCAACCCCGTTTTGCGTTCGGTGAAACTCTTGATTACAGGGTGTTTTGTGGACTCGCGGTTTGGGGTTCAACTTTGCAGGACATCAGTTGGGGTGTCCATTGCCAGGTGGCGAGGTGATGTTTCTTGGTCCAAGCTCGCATTCGTTTGACCTGTTCATCCCAACGGCGACTGATCACCAAGGCGCGCAGTTGCAACATTTCTTCCGCGTGATGTTCTCGCCAGAAGACGCCGTTTCCTTTCAGCCGCAGGTTGATGACTCGGCGGATACTGCTTTCAATGGCACCGCTTCCCAGGGGGAGACCGCAGCGACGAAATTCGGCATAGTTCAATCGTCCCGCATCCCCGTGTCGCTGGAGGTAGTTCAATTCGGTTTGAAGTTCCGCGTTGGTGGGTTCGTCTTCAGCAAACACTCGTAGTTCCTGGACGACGTATTCCCATTCTCCGTTACGTAGTCGCGTGCGAAGATCCCGATACAGGGGCATCCGCTGTTCCGTGGTCACGCCGAGCGTGGCTAACGCTCGTGAGATATGATGCACGGCATGGCAGGTATCCAGAACCTGATGAATCACGACCTCCTTCGGAATCCGCGCTTGAGCCACGATTTGATCGACGCGGTCCCAGATCCAGACCGCTCCATCACTGACAAAGGTCAGGCTCAGTGCCTTGGCTGCTCCCAGGCGATGCAAGTGCATGGCAACCAGTTCCGCCATAGCGTCAGGTCCCGCAAACGTCCCATCCATTGTCATGCGTGACTTCTTCTCCAGGCGCCCCTGCTCATCATGAATGAAGATCGTCATCAACTTGGGTTCGCGCCATTCGCCATCGAACGTCCGTTTTGCGAGGCGCTTAGAGCGTCCCGGCGCATCACTGATAATCAAACCGTCTTCGTTGAGTTGTTCTGCATGAGGCGTTGCCGCTCGCAGTTTTCCACGGAGTTTCGTCCGGCCGCCGTCGATCTGGATCGACACACGCTTCCCCGACAGTTCGTTTGTCGATGCCAAAGTTCCAGCACGCCAGGAGGCCAATTCTGCCGTTCGTAGCTTCAGCAGTTTCTCACCGCACTGCTGAGAAATCCGCCGCACCGTTTTGAGATTGAGCGACAGTCCCTGACGCTCCAGTTCCTCACAAGCCAGTTCAAACGAGGGACACAGAGCCGACTGCCGAGAGACCGTACTCTCCAGCCCGGGAGAGACTTTCTTTCCCAGCCCGAATTGCACCTGTTCAATCTGTAGGCCCGAGACTGATTCTTCCTTCTGCAGACCATTCCCGCGACGACGACTCGCTTCACAGTAAAGCGACGTGATCCACATGACCACGCCCCCCAGAAGCCGAACCGACATCTTTCGATCACGCCCCTTGGATAGCGGAATCGAATAGTCTTGTCGCGTCTGCTCGGCGGCAGCGGCAAATTCCGGTGTCTGCATCACGACTGATGCCAAGCCCGCCACGACCATCCCCGCACCCCGCGCGAACTCCCGCTGGACTTCCAACTCAAGGGCTTCCAGACTCAGCGGGTCTCCTTTCAGACGACGTTCCCACTCCCCCAGCTTCGGAAACACCTCGCCACTGAATCGGAAGAGCATCTCCGAAACGGATTTAATAAACTCACCATCCCGACCGTCCAAGGAAATCCCTCCCATTCGACCGCCCTCCATTGCGATCTCGGTGCCGAATCCATCCAATCCTCGATTGGACAACAGCAGGGAAGAATAACACAGACTCAGAGATCACTCAGCAAATAATCACTTCTCCGTACTCGACCGCAAAACGGGATTGCACCCCCAGACAAACACACTTGGTAACGCGAGACGTGCAGCGTTCCCCCCGGCGTTTTTCCCTGGGCTGACCAACTGCTTCCCTTCAGCCAGTCAGGGAGGACTTACAGTGCTCATGAACCCGAACGAGGGGACCAGGAGCGATGAACGCCAACGCCGTTCCAGCCAGAAATGCATTGTCCCGGTTTGGTTCAACCGTGCTTATACCTCATTCGAGGATCGCGACGACGCGGCTCCAGCCGGCGCTTCCTCCCTTCAGCTTCACGGGTAGACAACTGACTTTGAAGCCATAGGGGTTTGGCAGGGACGCCAGATTGGCAAGCTTTTCGATCTGGCAGTACTCAAGGTCTCGACCGACGCGATGAGCTTCCCAGATGACGGCCGGATCTTGGGTTGCGAGAAAGCGTTCTCTCATGGCCCAGAAAGGCTGATCCCAGCCCCAGGCATCGATTCCCATTACCTTGATTCCCGCTTCGATCAGCCATCTTGTCGAAGCAGCTGACATCCCGGCCCCGGCTTGAAAGTAGTCGGCCGTTCCCCAAAAGCGATCCGCGTCCGTCCGAATCAGCACAATATCGAATGGCTTGAGTTGATATCCAATCCGCTGCAGCTCGTGTTCAAGTTCATGCGGTTCGATGAGTGAGCCCTTGGGCTTCCTCGAAAAGTCGAGTACGACTCCGTCGGCGAAGAACCATTCCAGCGGCAGTTCGTCGATTGTCCTGGCTCGTTCCCCGCCGCTTGTCGGAAAATAATGATACGGCGCATCCACACGAGTGCCATTGTGGGAACAGGCGGTAATGACCTCATTCGCCCAACCGAGTCGGTCGGGCAGGTCGTCCGGAGTGGCACTAAAGAAACTGGCCATCACCGCTGCCGTTGACGAGTGAGTCTGATACTCGATCGTCACCCTCAGCGGCTCGCTGACAGAATCCTCCAACGACAAACTCAGGTCGATCATTCTCATTATTCAGTCCTGAACCGAAATTTTGTGGTTCGCTATGCGCAGCCGCAGAACAATGCTCTGGCAATTGCAGAGGCATCTATGCATGTTCCCAATTGGGGAAGACTATCTTAGTCAGACAGCGAAAACCATGAAGGTGTATACACCGTACCGATGACGCAACGTAACTTGTTGTTTCGACATAACTGACAGGCTATTCGAGCATTTTGAACTGCCTGTGGCATTGTCAGCGTCTTGATCCCGACTTTGAAGCGATGACCTTCATTCACCAATGCACGGTCCCCATCCCGATGCATAGAAGTTTTGTCCGGCCCGTTCCTCGACGGGAGGCGGTTGTCTCCGGTAGGCTCAAAGTAAATCGTGCTGCAAAGGATTCTGCGAGGAATCAACTTCACTCAAACCCTGTGCTTATTGAGTTCCTTTCGAGCCTCCATGCGTCTGCGCCGCGAAGGATTGTGTCGCCCTGACAGGGCTTGCAGCAATTAGCAATGAACCCGGGGCGTCGCACTGCGGCGTTCGCCGCGGCGCTTTGCCCCGGGCTGACCTGTTGCTGCCCTTCAGGCAGAAGGGCATCTTTCGTCTGTTCAGACGCCGAACGCGTGTACCAGGTCGAATTAATGCCTACGTCATACCAGCCAATGATGCACCGTCCCCGTTTGGACAGCACTGGCGAATGGCCACTCTCTGACAGTGAGGTGACAGAATGGCATTTTTTGTTTGTTACCTGATCAGCTTATCTGCCGTGCCAGCGTGGCCAGATGCGAAAAAAGCAAGCTTCCGATCCGAGTGACGATCCTGCGCCGAAGATCTCGGCCACGAATGTTCAACTCCTGTAATACTGTCCGGGGGAAGGTGATGGGCACACTATTCCCGCACACGAACTTAGCCTTCCAGTCGCCAGTCGAAGACCATTGGCGAACGGTGAGGTCTAATCTCTGTGTCCGACGACCAGATAGTGCCGCGGCATCGAATTCGGCAAGATCTCCGTCCGAAACCCAGCCGCTTTCAGCTGTGAGCCCACTTGTTCCGGAGTGAGCCGCATCGACTTTGGCGGCCCCGCTGCCGCATCGACTTCAAAGTCCACCACGACGAACCGCCCACCGGGCTTTAATCCCTCATAGACCTTTTCTGCATAAGATTCTCGATCTTCGACGTGGTGCCACGTGTCCAGCATGAGGACTCCATCCAGACAGGCACCTGCTAACTCGGGGTCACCCCTGGGGACTTTTCGCGCCACGACCTTGGCGGGCGGCATCTCGGCGCTGTGCTTCTCCAAAAACGCAATCATTGCGCTCGATGCATCGATAGCGATGACCGTTCCAGACTCGCCCACAGACTTACTTAAGTGGCTCACCATATATCCTGTTCCCGCACCGATCTCCGCGACCATTGCTCCAGGCTTCAGTTCAAGTGCCGCAATGATTGCCTCAGGGTGTTGCCACTCGTCTCGGTCCGAGGCATTCCACTTCTTCGCACACTCGGCGGGATCTTGGAACGCATGTTTGTGATCGCCATGGCGGGGCCGTTCTTTCTGGAGGGTTGCCTGATCCAAGCTCATGTCGTTGTTAACTTGCGGCACCGAGTTATTCTCTGGACTGCCACACCCGCACAGGCCGTATGTGATCGAGAGCAGAAATGAAAGGAGAGCAAATCGTTTCATGGCCACGTTCTCTTTGACATGCGAATCATTACTTCGTCGGGGGACATTCACATTCATTCACGTTCTGCCTCGTCGCGGCGTTGACTCGATTCCCAGAATTGACCATTCCAATCGTCAGGATCAGCACGGCAAGGGCTTCTTCGCTGAAGTGCTGAGCCGCTTCGTTCCAGGTTTCGTCCGACACGGGTTTAGAGCGATCGCTCATCCGGGTGACCTCTTCGCATAGCGCGATTGCGGCTCGTTCTGCATCATCGAAGCATGCTGCATCCCACCACGCTGCCAGCGAGAACAATCGCCCATCTGTTTCCACGGCATTCCTGGCATTTCGAGTAAACAGGTCGACGCACACACTGCTTCCGTTGACCTGACTCGCCCGCAGACTGACGAGATTGACTATCGTCTGCGACACGCAGGGCGTATTTAAGGCCTGCGCCATACTCATCACGGCTGGCATGACATCGGGAATCACCAGCATTGGGTTTCTCATACGTGACTGCATACTGATTTTCCATGTTGCATGAGGTTGGCTGAGTTTGTGTTGGGTTGACTCTTTCGAGCCGTTCCTGCGACTCCTTTTTTCCCGAGGACATCAAACTTTGATGCTGCTCAGAACGGGTGAAGTCAGTCCATTCGACGAAGATGGGCGCGCTGGAAATGATCAGGCGTAGGCGACCCAGCCACGAAACGTAAATCCCACGTAGAACAAGCTGATTCGGGAGAACCCCGCCTCGCGCAAGATGCTTTCGTCCTGCTGCGGAGAGAGGATATTCAAATGCGCCTTGATGGCCTGACTCGACTTCTGGGCGTCGTGGGCGTCTATCCCGGAAGAGATGGCGAATGCAGCGTACCGTGACATCCAGCTCGTTCTCTCGTCTTGCTCTGCGGGAATACTCATGTGAACCACCACGAAAGGGGAACCCGGCTTCAGTCGGCGACGAACCTCAACTGCCGTTCGCAGACGCTCAGGGAGACTCAAGAAGTGCATGGTCAGTAGACAGGTCGCCGCGTCGAATGGTCCAGCCGGTGCGGCATCAATGGTCCCCTCGTGCAATTGAACCCGCGAAGCAAGAGTCCCCAAAGTCTGCACAGCCAGTTCGATCATCTTTGACGACGGATCAACGCCATCAAACGTCCAGGTGGGATAAGCCTGTGCAAAGGTCTTCAGCTCCAATCCACCTCCCGCCCCGACGACGAGAACACGCCCCCCGTCGGGTACTCGCTCGGCCAGGAGCAAAGTCGACATTCGCTGCATATCTGCAAACCCGGGCACTATTCGCGGCGGACCGTCTACGTACCGTGCCACCAGTCGAGCATCGGAAAACGCGTCGTGCGGAGTGATTTTTTCAGGGACCATGGCTGTGTCCTTCATGAGGCTGAGATATCCCACGGGCCGCGATCCGCTCGTGAATGTCTTTACTGAGTTCCGCGAGCGTCACCTCTCCGAAGCGAGCCAGCAGCAATTCCTCAGCGTCATTAAATGCCTGTCCCAGTGCGGCATTCACAGCCTGTTCTACGAGGCATTCAGGGGAGCTGGAACGAATGCCGACAGCCAGGAGCGTAGGGCTCCCGAGCGCGACATAGATGTCTCCCAACGTTACCTTCGTGAGATCACAGGCCAGCGTCCACCCGCCGCCGTGTCCCTTTTCCGATTGCACATATCCCCTCTGCCGCAGGCCAGCCATGACCCGCCGGACGACAACTGGATTGGTCGCCATCATCCTGGCGAGATCTTCAGATGTGACGGGTCCCTGTTGTTCTGCCATATGGAGCAGGACGTGGAGGACACCGGAAAGTTTGCCGTCGCGTTTCATGTAACTTACATTGTTACATGAATGCCGTTTTGTCAAGGTCTGTCTCAAACATCGTCAAGTTGCAATCGGTGAGGACAAGCATGGCTCACTGATCGGCTGGAGCATTGCCACGAACTTCCCCGGCTCGATGCGGAGCCTCTTGCATACGATGAACCTGGGATCTGCCCCCGCAGCGGAGACTGTTCTGCTCAAGCGGTTCCGGGGCGTTGCCACGGAACACTCTGGCGCGGTTGATCTGGGAGACGTCAACACGGACAAACCGACACCGAAACATAGCGGGTGAAGTTTTGCAGGAATTCACTGCCCCAAACGCGATGCACGTGGAAAAGCAGTTCCGGTTATCGATGTCTCGATACGACGGGGCTGATCATGATGAATTCGGGGGAAGGGGCTACGGGTTTCGCGTTGGGCCTGGATGGACTTGATAGGTCGGCGGCGTTGCGATTCGGCTTTCCTGGCGAGGGACCGCCAGGGCTACTTGAAGAGAGGCTTCTCCTGCTGCAGCGCTGATGGGTCCCCGTACCCTGATGCTCAGGAGTGCACTGCCGCCACCGCGACCCTGATTTCCCGATTTGCTGCTCGGTTCTTCGTTGACTCATAGCCACCTTGATTCCTGGTTCGCCACGGACAGCTTATTCGCTGGGTCTTCGAGTCAGAGTCCCTTTCCAAATGTCTGGATACTTGGACTCGCCGTGATTTGGTCGGATGACCACACTGCTCGTAATTGTGGGAGTGGTGGTGAGAAATTCGGGACCGCTTGCGATTGGTCGCGAATGAGAGTCCAGTTCGAAGTGAAGCGAATGACCGTGACGCTGGAGGGGACTGGCCAACTGGCCAGCCCTTGGCCAGCCGGTGGCCAGTCCCATGTGCTGCGGAGATTGAAGGTTAAAGCGTTTCGGGGGGACTGGCCCGGCTGGCCAAGGGTGGTGTGGAAACGCCGCATTTTTTCAGAGGGCCGGAGAGGCTATGGAGGGGTGCGATGGTTGCAGTGGATTCCTTAAGACGTAAGCGGCGAGATGCGGCGGCTACGCCGGTTTTTGGTGCGCGGGTCCCTCGATAATTTTCGCGATCGATTGGGGAGACTGTTGGAAGGGAGTGCCTGCTATCGAGGTCTCGACATGAACGGGCTGCTGAGGATGAATCCGGGGGAGGGGGGCTACGGGTTTCGCGTGGAGTTGGATCAGCGTGATTGGCTAGGGGATTGGCGATTCGGCTTTCCTGGCGAGGGACCGCCAGGGCTACTTGAAGAGAGGCTTCTCCTGCTTCAGCGCTCTTGGGTTTTGAGAGGCCATCACTGGCAGAGTTGTGGGAATGAAGCTGGCGTCCGTTGCGGTAGTGCATGTACTGGAGGTCGCAGTGGGAGTCGCTTCGGGGGGACGAGCGTTTCCAGATGCTTGGATTCATTCGACGATCTTGGGGAGATTATGATCGATGATTAGATGCTCAAGATGCTCATGTGTTGAGCATCTTGAGCATCTAATTCAAACACTTGTAAAACAGGGGTTTCGACGATTAGGTGCTCAAGGTGCTCAACAATGTGCAGCGCGCATTATCGAATTGGATACGACAAATTTGGAACAGATGAAGGGGAGGGGCAAGAGAGGGACTTCGTGGCCACCGACAGCAACACTGGGAGGACTGATAGGGGGGCCAATAGGAGATTTGATTCGATGACACAAAACCCGAGACGCGGACCCCAGTGCTGCGGTGATTCCCGAGCACAATTTGCGACCTCCTACCCGACGGCTCCAGCCGGGCTCGCGTTGTTTTGCACGCGAACAGGCGGGCCTTGTAATGGTCGGTCTCTGGCCATTTGTTACCGGGCGAACAGTCAGCCAGCCGGAAAGAAGTTGGAGTGGGTGCGCTGCGGTGACGGAACATCGCCGCTTCGGAGATATGTTTAGCGGATTTCGATTTGGCGATTCGACGGGATCACAAGTCGATTCGCATGGCTCGTTCCCAACGATGGAAGCCGAGGCGTTCGTAGAAAGGAATCACCCCTTCGGCGCAATCCAGGATCACCTTGTAGCACTTGAAGTCCCGGCAGACTTCGAGCAGGTGTTCCACGAGAGCTCGGCCGACGCCGTGCTTCTGGTAATTCGGATGGACGGCGACATCTTCGATGTGACCGACCACTCCGCCTGAATGGATGAACTTGGGTTCGATGAAGACGGAGGCGGTTCCGGCGATGTTTCCATCGATCAGTGCCACATAAGTCCGGATCCTGGACTTCAGGCGGTCACGGTAGACATCGATCGCTTGTTGATCCGTCAACTCGATTGGCTTCAGGGCTCGTAATGCATCGAGGAATCCCCGATCCAGATCGGTGGCATCCATCAAGCGAATTGCAAGCGCCTTCTTTACTTCAATCATACGGCATCCCTTCCCGTTTAAAGAACGAATTCTGTCGGATCAGTGGACATGAATCAACTGTGAGACACGTGCCGGACCACGCGATGGAAATGAAGTTCGACTTCCCGGTCGACCACTCGGCGAACTCCTTCCACCAGGCAACTCGGTTCGTGATCGGTTTCCCCCTGGCGTTTAATCTGTTCCAGAGGCGTTCCGGGAAAGACGGTGAATGTACTCTGATGAATAATCTGATTTCCCGCATCCAGTTCGGGCACAATGAAATGAATCGTTGCTCCGTAGGTCAGCATGCGATGCTGGAAGGCATCTTCATAGGGGCGAAAGCCGGGGAAGGGGGGGAGCAGGCCGTGGTGAAGGTTGATGATGCGCCCGGCAAACCGCCAGCAGGTGCTCGCCGGCAGGACGCGCATGTAGCGGGCCAGGATGATGTAGTCGACCTCGTACTGGTCGAAAAGTTCCACCATCCGTTGATTGTCGGGTTCTCCCTTCGCATCACCGATCTGGTGCCACTCAACACCGAATTGTTCGGCGACCCCTCGACAACTGTCACGGTTGCCGATCATCACGGCCGGGGTAGCGAGCAGACGCTTGTCGCGCATCGAACGAAGGAGTGCGAGGGCGGGTTCCGGGCGGTAGGTCGTGCAAATGGCCAGTCGAGGAAGTCGCGAACGGGACTGATGCTCATCCCGCGACCAGGTTCGAATCGACAGGCCTTTCAGGCGGCCGATTTCGTCCATCTTTTCGCGAAGTTCAGCAACGCTCTCGGGCCCCAGAGGCCAGTCAATGCGGAGCAGCATTGCGAACAGTCGTTCGGAATCGTGATCGTACATCTGGATTTCGTAGATGTTGGCCCCCGCCGCCGAGACAAGATGAACAATCGGGTCGGCCAGTCCTCGGTTATCCGGCCCCACTGCAGTGATCACGACTTGCATGGCGGTTGTTTCTACCCCAATAAAAAATCGAACGGCCCCGAAGAGCCGTTCGACATGACTGTTGAATTCATCAAGCCCAATCGAGGCGATGATTGTTGCCTGAGAGTGGCAATTCGATCAAGACCGCTCTTGTCGGAGACCACCTCGCATGGGCCGGAGGGCTTATTTCGTCGCGTCCCACCACCAGCGTCCGGCAGCGACCGACTGGACCTGCTGCACTTTGGCGGTTTCTTCCAGTTGCGGAGCGAGCTTGTTACGAACAGGGTCTTTCGCAAGGGCCATCACGTCGCATCGGACCCCACCAGCTGCCTGGACCACGATATCGCGGCCTCGGTAAACCCGGTGGTTGACAACCGATTCCACTTCCGTCGGGGCAGGATAGCTGGCTGGTGCGTAGCCGCCATTGGGAGCGAAGACTCCCATGTTCCAGCCGGTTTTGCCTCGCAGGTCTTCAGACTGAATCAGGGCCGAGCACAACGCCATGTTGAAGATGTTCTGAGCGTCTGCAAAGACCAGGTCTTTCTTTGCCAGCGTCGCATAGTGGGACGTGAAGTTCTGGGCGAACAGACGATTCGTTGGTTCGGACTTGCCGGTGGGGACATGCTTCCCTTCGGCGGTCACCAACTGGTTTTCCGAAAGGCACAGGACCGACGAGCCCTGAATTTCGAATGTGTTACGATCTTCGCTGTGCATCACAGCATCGCACTGAATGGTGAGCCACCATCGCAGGGCGTCCATGTTGGGTTGAGCCTTCTGTTCGGCCACAGGCAGCAGATCGAAGTAACCGGGAATCTCCTTACCGGCTGGCAACTTGTTGATGCCAATCAGCTTCATCCGGTAGTCCGCTTCCACGATCACGCGAGCCACACGACTTTCAGCGGGGACACCCCAAACCAAGACGTCCTGACGTCCCAGTTTCTGCTGGATCTGATTGACCCAGGCGCCGACGCCTCCCTTGTTGATGGGTCCTTTGGCCTGCGATTTCTCGACGAATTCCTTGAGGGCTTTCACCCCTTCATCGCGAGTGTTGATGGAGCAGCCAAAGTCCGCGTTTCCGCGTGCGAAGGTCCGCAGCACTGTCACCAGGTCATCCAACTGGAGGGTCGGTTGACCATCGCGAACAGAAACGGGCTGGCCTTGCTCGTTGTACTGCCAGCCGGCAGCAGGCCCGGCAATGACGATTTCATTCGATTCGGGAACGGCGAAGACATACTTAATGTGCGAGAGACCGGCGAGCTGCGACATTGTTTCGGGGACAGGAAGTCCCTCTTCAATGCGCCGCGCGACGGCTCGTTCAAGACGTGTCAGCGAGACCATACGGAGTTCAGAGTCTTGGGCGACGTCGTCATTAATGTCGGCCTGGCGGGCTTTCACACCCAGCGAAGCGAGCTCGCCCGATTGCTCTGCAGCGCTGACGCGATGCAGCAGACCTGTGGGAGAGACCTTCACACCAGTGGGGAAGGGGGACATTGCTCCACCTTCACCGTCTTCTTCTTCCCATTTGGACTTCGTGTTTTCACGAATCAGTCGCATCAGCGTTTGGAAGTCAGCCTGAACCCCCCCCTGAAGTGTTCGAGGAGCAGCAGGAGCGTTCTCGAGTCTCGAACGGCGCGGGATACGTTTGAGAGTGCCAGCGGCGGCGTCCGTCTCTCCGGCGGCCTGCTGCGCAGCGGCGACCTGGGTCAGCAGGGCGGCTCGCTCTTCGGGAGTCGGAGCGACAAGGGCCTGATCCAGAGCCAAGCCGAATTCTCCTGCACTCAGGTGATCGGCAACGACTGCGGCATGGTTCATTTGAGCTGGCGAATTGGCAGCTTGCGAAGCAGTGGACATCGCAATGAGACATCCGCACAGGGTCAACGACCGATGAAGAAAAGTCGTATTGAAGTTCAATCGGCCAAATCGGACCATGTCAGGTTCCTAGTCGTGGGCAAGACGGATTGTGACGATGACGCCGTCAAAAGGGGACAAAGTTGCATTGAAAACAAACCAAGCCACTATCGATTTAGAATCGTCCTTCAGCACTGCTTCGTCAAGAAAATTCTGCACATTCTGCTGATGAAGGGGCGACGCCCTGGCGTTCAACCCCACAATCCGATCAGACGTTAGAATACTCTGTTGAGTTACAGTCGATGGGCAGATGAGAGCAGTGAGTTGCCCCCTCATCGCCCCACACCACCAGAGACATCCGCGGGAGAACAATTTGCCAGAACTGCCTGAAGTCGAAACCATGGTTCGTGGTATCCGACCGCAGATCGTCGGTCGGACGATCTGCGATCTCAGCGAATGCGAAAACGGTTGCAAGCCGATTCTCATCACACCGAAGTTCACTCAATTGCGAAAACGGCTTGTGGGAAAGCAGTTTGCCAGCGTTCGGAGAGTCGGCAAGCGGGTCGTGTTCGACGTGTCGGATGGTACGATTGTGGCCGTCGAACCGCGGATGACAGGGTTGATGGTGCTGGCCGATCCTCCTGACGTCACCCACTTGCGATTGCGGTGGGATTTTGAAGGTGACGATCAGTACCCCTCTTTGTGGTTCTGGGACCGGCGAGGCCTGGGAACGGTCTCTCATTACCTTTCTGGAGAGTTTGAGGAGCGCTATGGCCCCAAGTGTCTGGGACCTGATGCCCTGGAAATGACTCTGGAGATGTGGCGCGAGCGGTGTGCCGCTTCAAACCGGGAAATTAAGGTCTTGTTGCTCGACCAGAAGAGGGTCGCGGGGATCGGTAATTTGTATGCGAGTGAGATTCTGCATGTGGCGGGGATTCACCCTTCGGTGCCAGCGAAGATGTTGAACCCGAGGCAGGTCGAGCGACTGGCGGCAGCGGCACAGGAGGTTCTTTTGAAAGCGATTGAGTGTGAGGGCTCGACTCTTTCTGATCGGACGTACCGTAATGCACTGAACCAGAATGGCAGCTACCAGAACCTGCATCGAGCCTATATGCGAGCCGGTTCGACCTGTCTTTCCTGCGGAACTGAGGCTATTCAGAGGATCGTCCAGGCACAGCGATCCACGTTTTACTGCCCCGAATGTCAGAAAATGAAAACTCCATACCGAAAAGGAAGTGTGAAATGACCGGAGCCCCGCGTAAACCCGCGACGAAACTGCCTCACCTGCGCAAGCAGATGCAGAAGAATCAGATCGCTCAGAAAGCCAATAAGCTCAGCACTGTCAGAAGGAAGTCGTCCGGCTCAGGGAAATGAGCAAAATCATCCCGTCGCCGCGCTAAGGAGGAAGTACTTGTGCGGAGACCAGGAAAGCAGGAAGTCTGCAAGTGAGAAAATGGGCTGACTGTAAAAAAACAGCGCGCCGGACATACGCTTAAAAGCGGTAAATTATCGCGTGCCAATAAATGAAGAAGTGCTGGGGTTGACACGAATTCTGTAGACTCTACAATTTGACGGTCGCAAGGAAATTGCGCTGACAGCCTGAAAGACTCGAAAAGCACGGATGAAGAAAGGGCTTGGCCCTCGGAGTTGTGGGAAATGTTAGTTCTGTCGCGGAAAAAAAACGAGAGCATCATTGTTGATGACAGCATTGTCATCACGGTCGTCGAAATCCGCGGCGACAAGGTTCGACTTGGCATTCAAGCACCGAGAGAAGTTTCCATTCATCGGAGCGAAGTGCGCGACGCAATCGCCTCTTCAGAATCTGCAGCAACTTCTCCATTCCCAAGCCTTGAACAAAAGTCGGTGGCCGAGTAAAACTCGCCCCCCGCAACGAAACCGAGACGAAAAAAAATTCACCTCGGTTTGTTGCAATCCCTGCCGTCCGTTGTTATTAATCCGCAGCGAAAAAATCGGAAGCCGCGACTAAAGAATCCGGCACCAAACTCCGATCTTGTTCTCGCTTCTGATTAGTTTTGCGAATGACGGCCCCATCGTCTAGAGGCCTAGGACATCGGATTTTCAGTCCGAGAACTGGGGTTCGAATCCCCATGGGGTCAGTAAACGTCCGAGTCCTTTACTGGGCTCGGACGTTTTTCATTTATCACAACGCAAGTTGTACTGATTAATCCATAACGACTTGGCGATTTGTCGTACTGATCAGAATGATGCTCGAATCCGACCGCACTCGGTTTTGAGAAAGAAAGATTCCCATACCAGAATAAGCCCGAACCCGCCGGAACGGAGATCTCTCCCGCTGGATCGCTTGCGACCCATCACGGGCTCCAGAACTGGAGACAGCATCACAACCGGGTTGACCCCGATGGCATAGAGCGGCGTTTGGTATGATTCAGGGCAGGGCCATCGCTCGACAGCCGTCGTCTCGCGTGCGTCTGGAGACGAGTGGCAAGCGTCAACAATGTTTCAGGCAGCAATCGATCCCGCAGCGGATAATCAACTCTCGAGATTCGAGGCACCCATCACGTGGCGAAGAAGATCTCTAAAAAGGTGAGGGTCGATTTCCGGAAGAATCGACAAAACTCTGCTCGCCAGAACGATTTTACCAGGCAGATCCATGCCGACGAGTCCGTTATCGAGGATATCGACCGCGAACAACGAGTCTCCGGAAAAGGGGCTCTGACAAGACGACGAACGATCTTGGGTGAGCAGGGCGAGGGAGATCACGTTGTCCTTGCCGTCGATGAAGCTGCCTGTCTGCGAGGGCGGGTCATTTCGGCGATCGGCTCAACACAATGCACCGTTCAGGTCGACGAGGGTCAAGAGGGAAGCGGCACACGATTTGAGTGCACTGTCCGTCGCGTTGTCCGAACAGTTGCCCGGAATGCACGGAACGCAGTTGTCACAGGAGATCGCGTTCTCTTCCTCCCGGGTAA
The DNA here is from genome assembly GCF_044336245.1 of Schlesneria sphaerica. Lineage (NCBI taxonomy): Bacteria > Pseudomonadati > Planctomycetota > Planctomycetia > Planctomycetales > Planctomycetaceae > Schlesneria > Schlesneria sphaerica. The sequence continues at coordinate 2,102,706 of NZ_CP172346.1, forward strand.
GAACGAGTGTGGGGTGATTGAACGTGTGGAGCCGCGGCAGGGAATTATCGCTCGCGGGCATCAGTACAAGCAGCACATCCTGGTGGCGAATGTGTCCCAGGTAGCGATCATTTCCTCGGCCGATGAACCGCCGCTGAAACCCGCCCTGATAGACCGCTTTGTTGTCAGCGCAGCAAAAGGGGAAGTTCGGGCGATCATCGTTATTAACAAGTGCGATCTCGTCGACGTAGCTGACCTGCAGCCGATGATCGGACACTATGCTCAGCTCGGATATACCGTCGTTGCGGCGAGTGTTCCGACCGGCCTAGGGATCGCATGGCTGCGACGGCTGCTCAAGCACCAGCAGACCGTTTTTACAGGTCAAAGCGGTGTTGGCAAATCGTCGCTGTTGAATGCCATTCAACCTGGCCTTTCAATGAAGACCGGCGACATCAGCCGCGTCACTCAGAAAGGTCGACACACAACTCGGTTCGCCCAGCTTCAGGAATTGTCTTTTGGGGGATGGGTGGTCGACACGCCCGGAATTCGTCAATTGGAACTCTGGGACGTTCATCCCGCAGAGATGGAAGGCTATTTCATCGAGTTCCGCCCATTCGTACCCGGTTGTAAGTTCCCCGATTGCCTTCATCTGGTGGAAGAGGGATGTGCCGTGAGAGAGGCGGTCAAACAAGACCTGATCTCGCAGATCCGATATGAAAGCTACATCAGGCTTGTCATTGGGGACGACTGACGCAATAACGATTATGTAACAGTCAGACCGCCGTTGAAACCGGGAAGATCAAGACCATATAGTAAACGTCAGTCACCCCGCGTCCAAATACGGGGTTAACTATTAACCGTGGATCAGCTCTCGATGCGATTCGGAGGGGGTGAATCCAATGTGGCCGTGGATGGTGGGGACAGCTGCTATCGCCCTGGCGACCCTTTCCGTGGTTTACGTACGTCACCGAAAGTGCCGAGTTCGGATGCTCGGTCAGCTCGCAGAGCAACGAGCCAACTGGGTTAAAGAGCACCACTTCACGATCCAGGGACCAGTCAATATACAAGAGCTTTGCCGGGCATTCGCCCGCGAACGACTCGTACGTGTCGAGAATTTCTTATCGTTCTCAGACCTGGAGCTTTTGCAATCCGAGGCGATGAGTAACCTTCCAAGAATGGTTTTCAGCTACATACCGACGCACAAGAAAGGGCATACGCTCTCGTACGAGAATATTCAGCGTCACGCGAGAAATTGCGTCGGATTGTATCACTCGGATGAACTGAGAGAGTGGGTTTCAAGTATCGCAGGGATACCTGTTTTCCCTACTCCTGACGGCGACCAAAGCTCGTTATCACTATTGTGCTACCGGGAAGCGGGAGACCATATTAACTGGCACTACGACCACAACTTTTATCGCGGACGTCATTTTACGGTGCTGCTGTCGCTGGCCAACGAATCGCCCCACGGCGGGGTTTCGAAAAGCAAGTTGATGAGAAAAACTTCCAAGGGCGAGGAATCGATCGATACCTCAGCAAACGTCCTTGTACTTTTTGAAGGAGCAAAAGTACTTCACCGAGCAAGTCCCACGGACGAGGGAGATCTACGCATCATGCTGAGCATGACATTCTGCACCGATTCAAGAATCAGTCCACTGAAAGAGATCGCGCGTCGTGTTAAGGACACCGCCTTTTTCGGTCTACGAGCGCTTTGGGACTAGCTGCCCCGAAGATCTGCAACCCCACAATTTTTTTCCCCGCGTGGAGTTGTCAGCCATGCGACAAAGACGCGAACGAAGTGACGCATTTGATGCATCACTTCGTTCGGAAACGAACCGTCTTGATCGCCTGAATCCAATCAGGATTACAGGCTCATTTTGAATATCGTCAGTCCCAGGCCAGCGTTGACTGCCAGACTGATTTCAACCTGGCGATATCCTGACTCAAGACAACTTCATTTTGCGATGAGGTCACCACAAGGCGCTCGTCGGTGGTTACACGACCAATTCGAGTGCAAGGCGAATCCTTCATCACCTTTTCAAATTCGTCGACGTTGCCTGGTTCTACTTCAATCAGGAATCGAGTCGTGCTTTCCGAAAATAGCAACACGATCGGATCCGTGATCCCGGCTTCGCTCGCCACTGGAGTGAGGTCAAGATTGGCCCCCAGCCCGCCTGCGAACGCCATTTCGGCCGCCGCCACGGCCAGACCACCTTCGCTGAGATCGTGGCAACTCCTGATTAGCCCGTGTTGAATCGCATTATGGACAGCAGCGAAAATCAGAGGCGATTGTGCAAGATTCACCTGTGGCAGACTTCCCCCCGAGAGGTGATTTACCAAGGCATAGTGGCTCCCGCCGAGTTCGTCTCGCGTTGCCCCCACCAGATAGATGGCGTTACCAGCTTCTTTCAAGTCCATCGTGACGCACTTACGTACGTCTGGAACTTGACCAATCGCACTAATGAGAAGGGACGAAGGAATCACTACCGTCCGTCGCTCACCCGTCGCAGAGTCGACGAACGAGAACTCATTATTGAGACTGTCTTTTCCGCTGATGAACGGAGTTCCAAGTGCGATCGCTGTATCCTTGCAACCGAGAGCCGCTCGAACAAGTGATCCCAGTGTTTCTGGACGCTCGGTGTTGCCCCAGCAGAAGTTGTCCAAGATCGCGATGCGATCGGGATCTGCTCCCACGCTGACGCAATTTCGAATCGCTTCATCAATCGCCGCAGCCGCCATCCAATAGGGGTCAAAATCGCCGAAATGGGGATTCATCCCGTTGGAGACAACCACGCCCCGATAAGAGTTGAGGTCCGGCCTGACGACTGCCGCATCGGAGGGACCATCACATGCAACCCCAACGAGAGGCTTAACCACAGAGCCCGATTGAACTTCGTGATCGTACTGACGAATGATCCATTCTTTGCTGCAGACATTAAGCGACCCGAGAATCTTCTCGAGCGTCATCTCAGCACATTCCCGGATAGATTTCTGAGCCTTGGCAGTCTGCGTGAGAGGCGTCTCGGGAGGAGGCAGATAGACTGCCTGCCGAGTCACAGGAGGGCGGCCGCCATGGAGAAAACTCATCGCGACATCGCCGACAGTCTCACCATGGTAGGTCAGCTTAAGTCGACCTTCGTTGCCGAATTGTCCGATCGCCGAGGCTTCGACCCCCTCAGCCGCGCACAGAGCCTGGAATTGCTCCCATTTGTCAGCCGGAACAGCCAGCACCATTCGTTCCTGCGCTTCACTGATCCAGATTTCGGTGTAAGAGAGGCCGGTGTATTTGAGCGGACATTTCTCCAGCCAGACGACCGCCCCAATTTCTTCGCCCATCTCGCCGACAGCAGAGCTAAAACCGCCTGCCCCGCAGTCTGTAATCGCGTGGTAGAGCCCACGATGTCGAGCCTGAAGAACGACGTCAGCAACCATTTTTTCGACAACGGCATTGCCGATTTGAACCGCACCGCCCGAGATTGTTTCACTCTCCTGCGTCAGTTCAGCAGAGGAGAACGTGGCTCCATGAATCCCGTCACGGCCTGTACGTCCACCGATGGCAACGATGAGATCGCCGGGAAGAACAGACTTCTCCACGCGGTCCACTGGGATCATTGCGGCCGTTCCGCAATAGACCAGCGGGTTACCCAGGTAACGCTCATCGAAGAAGACCGCACCGTTGACGGTCGGAATTCCCATTCGATTACCGTAGTCTCGAACGCCGGAAACAACGCCCTTCATGACCAGCTTAGGGTGCAGTACGCCAGGGGGAAGACTTTCGACCGGCGTATCAGGAGGAGCGAAACAGAAGACGTCCGTATTCAGAATCGGCTTCGCCCCCAATCCGGTTCCCAAGGGGTCTCGAATAACGCCACCAATACCCGTGTTAGCGCCGCCGTAGGGCTCAATCGCGGAGGGATGGTTGTGCGTTTCCACCTTGAAGCAGACATGCTGATGTTCGTCGAACTTCACAACGCCAGCGTTGTCTTTGAAAACGCTGACGCACCAGTCATCCGCACCCAGTCGGTTGCGGATCTCTACCGTCGCGCCGAAGATTGTCTCCTTCAGCATGTTCTCGAACGTTCGCTCGCCATTCTCATCGCTGTAGTGAATGCGCCCCTTCAGCGTCTTATGCGAGCAGTGTTCGCTCCAGGTCTGAGCAACAGTTTCGAGTTCGATATCGGTCGGATCTCGATCTTGCTCAACCCAGTGACGCTGGATCGTCTGCATTTCTGCGAGGCTGAGGTATAGCTGACCCTGCTTACTCAGAACCAGCAACGCTTTATCGTCCATCGTCCGGATGGGAACAGTTTCCAGCCGAAAGCGGTACTCAGAACCCGCTCCAATTCGTTCCATATGGAGAGGGCCGGAAATCACTCGCTCGACGGCGTCGTTGGCGAGGACTCGCTTCGACAATCGTTCCAGCTCAGCCGCGGAAATGCCGGCATCGAACCAGTACTTTCGGACCGTCGCAACCGCATCCACTGAAAAACCGAGGTCAACCAGGGCTTTCTGGGTACTGGTAGCGACGTTGTCGGTGACCCCTGGCTTGTAAAGTACATTCAGCACATGCCTTCCCGATTCGTTGGAGGCTGTCGAGGCAGAGGTATCCTTGCCAGGAGAAACTTGCCGAACCAGGAAGGTCTCGACTACGGGGTCAACGAGCAATTGATTCGCAGCACGCTGCACGTCAGACTCGGTCAGACTCCCTCCCTGCAGCAAAAAGCCTCGTGCGCTACGGACATTCTGAATGGAAGTCGCGCCCAGGTCTCGCGCTTCTTGTGTGATTCGTTGTCCTTCCCGATCGATTTCATTTGCGGACGGACGAATTTCGACTTCCCAGAGCATTCGAGTTCAATTCCCATCATTGAAGGACTTTCTCAACCAGATCAAATCTGGTGAGAAAAATTAGATTGAGCAGGTCAAACGTGATTGTCGCGATTTGCCACCAGACTTGCGAGGGGATCAGGTTGTGGAATTCTTTGTCCCATCCAAACTCTTACGCGATTCCTGACCCACTGCGAGCTGATGCCTGACTTCTGACACGTCATTCCGCGCGAGTGCTTCTCGCACTTGTGACAATCGGTGGATCACGTCATCAATCCCCCGCATCACGTATTGAGAATTATTCAGCAAGATACCCGCCCACAGATCAGGGTCACCCGCGGCAATTCGAGTTGTGTCGCGAAATCCGCTTCCTGTCAGGTGCCGGTTTTCGGGAGAAAGCGTCATGGCCAAGGCAGATGCGACGACGTGTGGCAGATGACTCGTCATGGCGAGTGCCTCATCATGGGCCTCGGGAGACATCTGAAGTGTTTTCATCCCAATCGCCTGCCAGAATTGCTCAAGACGGCGAACGGAATCCGCAGTTGATCCTGGCAGGGGAGTCAAGATGCAGAGCCGGTCTTCGAACAAATTCGGATTTGCCGCTTCGAAGCCCTGGCGATGTGATCCTGCGATGGGATGTGATCCAATAAACTGAGGGATCGCCGTCAGTTGGCTGCAGATCGATCCTTTGACGCTGCCCACATCCGTAATGAGAGGCAATTTTGGGGAGTTACAGGAACCGGGATCGGCAACGGTTTGGCAGAGGTCGGCAACTGCGGCCTGCACATCGGCAGCCAGATTCTCAACAGGTGTGCAGAAGACGACCAAGTCCGAGCAGGAGATTACCTGCCTGATGTCGGTTACGGCCTCGTCAATCAGCCCCGCTTCGCGGGCCGATTCAATTCGACGCCGATCTCGGCCGACACCAATCACGCGTTCGGCAACATTTCTGCTCTTCAATGCAGCGGCGAGAGAGCCGCCAATCATCCCGACACCGACAATGACGACGGTTTTCACTAACGGCGACGAGAACGGAGATTCAGTCATTGCACTCGAGTTTTTATTGTCTGGTTCTGTAGATGGAGATTCGGGGGGGGGGAACAGCCGAAGTCGCATCAGCCGACTTCGAGGGAAAAGAACCAGACCATACTTTCACTATCCGTCACGTTGCCACGGCAAGTCATTCTCGGCCCGGGCCTCAATGACTTACCAACCGTTCGTAAATTGACTGTAAGTGCCCCAACCGTAAGGACTATAGAAGTTGTTGAAACCTTCTCCGCTGTTTTGCGCATTTCCGTAGTTGTTCATCGCGTCGGTGCGATTGTAATTAAAGTTCGCCCGGCTGTTGCCGTTGTTGTAGGCTTCGGGACTGGTATATCCGTAGCCGTAAGGGCCGAATCCGTAACTGGGATAATTATTGATATTCCGTCCGTAACCACCGCGAAAGCCGGGGCTATTGACTGCGTTAACTTCTCCACCCTGCCCGTAGACCCCTTGGCCGTACGCGTTGTAGTAACCGCCAGGTCCCATCACAATTCGTGGCCCGGGACCGTATGCGTTCCCAGTACTCGACAGCGTGAAGAAGGAGACTGCGCAGAACATCAATGACCAGTGGAAAGCTCGTTGTACCATTTCTCCACCTCTGACTGAGACGTTTCGATTACTGCGGCATGCATCCCGACAAATGTGAACTGTCTACTTTGCTTCTGCTTTGGGCTGAGCACGTTTCGCGGCTACCGGGCCCTTCTGGCGAATTTCCCGGAGTTGATCAAGTTGTTCTTTGGTCAGAACTTTCTCGATTGAAACCAGCTTATCGGCTTCGAGGGAGAGCAAACGAGCATGGAGCCCCTGAATCTCACGGTTCAATGCTCGCAGACGAGGTCGGTATTTTTCCTGAACACGGTCGGCCAGTTCTTCCTGCTCTTCCGTCAACGAAACACCGGACTCATTGAGTTCGTCGTTCACACCTTCAATCGGTTTTGAGCGAGGAGCTTTGGCGTCATCCGATGTTGCTGGGGCAAGTTTTTCGTGCTGAGCCATCTTACGCCGCATCTGCTGGATTCGCGAACGCTGCTCCTCTGTGAGACTATCTTCCACGGCTGCCATCAGAGCAATTTCCGCCGCGATCGTCTGCATGTATTTGTCGCTGAACTGCTTCCAGACGGCATTGATCGCCGCGTCATATTTTTCCGCGATCTCTTTCACTTGGCTCTGCTGTTTTTCCGAAAGGTTCAGCTTCTTGAGGCTGTCCCCCAGTTCCACCGAGTTTGGCGCAGTGACCGAGGATTCGGGCTGCTTCTCGCCCTTATCCTCAGCAATGCCTTCGTTAAGCCATAAGAGACTGACGATTGCAACCAGACTTAGCTGGCCTAAAACCGCCCCCGCAGATAGAAAAAGATTCGACGATGGGCAGTTCCCAAACGAGCTTGCGGCGTTTCGCATCTGAGTAACCCTGTTAACGAATTCGGGAATTGGCCGAGCAGACCCTCCGCTCTAATTTTCTACGGCGTCATTCTGAAGGGACGTCGCCGAAATTAAAAGCGGAAGCAAGAGAATGATTTCCGCAAAACCTTTCAAATAAGGAATCTGCTGAAATTGTCGATTACCTGCTGACATCAGAGACGAAAGTACACCCGATCGCCTCGTCTGGATTGCTCACCGTTCAAAGCCATTGGCCACCGTATTGGCACCCGACAACCCCGTAGCGAACTGTAAAACACGAAGATCCGTCCGCAGCTTGACTCCCGGGTCAACTCATTGTGGCCAGACAACAGTCAGCGACGATGGCGTGAATTCGACGTCGCAGAGGTGCATCGGATGACTTCCAACGCTTGGAAGTACGTTCACGTGAGAAGAAATACCTTCGATTACGACTTCGCAGCCGTCTGTTCCGCAGCGAGTTCGGCCATGCGTTGAGCAGGGACAACCAAACGGTCCCAGTTCTTAAGAAGGTAGTCCGGGGGCCCCCCCTTGTTCGCAACGTACTGAGCGACTTCAATCGTAGGGACCAATTCGATCGCGTCCCAAGGGCAGACAGTCAGTTCGTACGGATCGGACTTTTTCGTGGGGATGTGGACACAAACTTCGCATCCCACACATCGTTCGACATCAATTTCACACCAGGACTGCAGCACTGGTATCGATTCGCCCTGAACCTTGTAGATACAGTCAACGGGGCAGACTTCGAGACACGCTTCGCAGCCGGTGCAATTGTCTGCGTTGATGACAGCCACTTCTTTTGGAAGCTTCTTACGGGAACCGGCTTTTGCCATGGCAACGTACCTCGTGCAGATGGATTCAGTCGTTTTTGACGTCGTGACTCAAACTTGTCTCTGACGAAATGCACAGGAGTAGATGGGTTGTGCCGAAAGCACTGAAAGCCTGCCCGGCGTGTCGGCCGCCGAATGACACAGGGCTTGAAACAGTGCGTCGCAGCGACATTCATCAACTATATCGATTTTGTCCATCTCAGGGCGAGGGGACAAGTCAAGGTTTCTCGACTTTTGGAATCGATCGGTCGGTTCCGCAGAATACCGGAGGGCCAATGGAAGACCGTTTGCCTGCCCCGGGGTGATACTGAAAGGAGGATTCACTGGAATGAAAATCGCCGATGGGGAGGATTTCATGCCCCCATCGGCGACGATTTTCGTTACCACGCTTTTCCTGCGCAACGGAAAATGGGTCTGCGCAAGGACTTCCACAGCAGGATGACAGTCGCTATGCGGCAACGACTGCTCAGGAATGAAACCGTCGATATCGAGTCACGCGCTGCTGTTATCATTCGTGCAGCAGTCGATTCCCACACTCACGGGCCGGCTATTGCTCGGGATCGGCTTCGGGCATTTCTGATGATTCGGCTTCTTCTTTGACTGGTTCTTTCACGGGGGCCTGCTCATCCTCTTCAGGCGTGATTTCCGGAAGTAGCGGCAGCCGATCAGGGAACCGATGATAGACGGGATACGAATGTCCGGTCTGCCGAAGGCAAATCACCAGTCCGGCTTCAGTCGCCATGTAGATCCGGTCAGTTCGATCGTTGCTTGGTCGGACCACAAACCGGTGGAGCGGAAGCGAACCAATTGCTGCTCCATTCTCCCGAGAAATCATCACCAGATTCCCATCGACGTCAGAGGCCGCGACTGCATCTCCTGTGGCGGCAATGAAGTGTGTGAGATCTGGTTTCCACCACCGTCGATCGCCGGTGTTCGGATCCAGGCTGTAAAGCCCACCGCGGTCTGGAATAACGTAAAGTTCGTTATCGAAGGCGACCGGTGCTTTTCGAACGGCCAAACCTGATGTGAACTCCCAACGGATCTTCCCCTTGAACAAGTCCAATGCGAAGAACGTGAGGTCCTCCGACGCCATGAACATGTTGCTTCCGTGCGATGCAAGCGGAGCCACAATCGCCTGATCGGTCTCCAACTGATAAATCAACTTCCGGTTGGCAGCACTGATCGAGTAAAGCGAACCATCGCGGCTCGCAAAATTAACAACACGCCCGTTCGTAATCGGAGGGGAAGTAATCTCCTTTGCCGCTTTAAACGTCCAGACTTGGGCTTCCAGTGACCACTGAGGGAGTCGACGCTGCTCGAACAGTCGCTGAATTTTGCTCAGACTGTAGGCATGCAGCATTCCATCGATCGTACCATAGTAGACCTGCGTGTCATCAGCAGCAGGACCTGTCGACGGTTGACCGTCCAGGACCAAAGTCCAGATCGTGCGGCCAGTCCGTTTATCCAGACCGTACATCGTCGACCCGACGATGATCATGGCTTCTGTTTCGTTTGAAATCGCTGCGAAGCTCGGCTGATCGAAGCGTCCCAGTTGGACTGCCCACAACTGCTGGCCGTTTTCTGCATCGAAAGCGGTCGTGACTCCGGACGAAGACTGCACGTAGACGATGGTTTCGTCGATCGAAACGTGCTTCACCTTATCCCGATGAGGGTTGGTGACAGCCTGTCCCCACCAGGCCCGCTCCAGTCCGATCCGCGTCAGCTGCTGATGTGTCGGAAGTGGGGCATCACCCTTCAATTGAGCTTGAACTGGCAAACCGGCCGTCACTGTCACCAACGCGACCATCGTCAATACCCGCAGGGATCTCGTCATCTCTTCGCTCTCTTCGGATTGTTTGAACGTCTACGGGCGGTTGAAGTACCAGAAACCTGTTACAGCCATTGGACCGGTGAGCATCATGACTTCGGCGGATTGCCCTGTCGCATATGAATTCTGAATCGAAAGTCGGACTGTCGCTCAAGATCCAATCTGATTCCCTATCCTACCGATTTACCCAAACTGATCGCCAGCGGTTGAATCGACTGATTTCCGGGAAACTGCACTTCATTTCTCCAAGCGCCCGATAAGATGGAGCCGACCAATAGGAGACTCAACAGTCAAATCACTTGACCGATCTGAGACGGTTATGCTGAGGCTAACGCTTCGCATGAAAAGTCAGTCGGTGCGCGATCTGAGTCCGCAGACTGGGCGTAATCGGCAATTCACTGACGCCAAACAAACTGTTGCGATCTGAAACGAATTGGACATAGAATCTTGAGTGATCGAATCCGGCCCTGCCGCTACGTCCCTCAGGGAGGTGAGAGATGAGTCACCCCTATTCACATCAGATTTCTCTGCACTTGCTGTCCGCAGGGGCGCGACAACCTCACCGCCGGTATCTGTTCACCGTCGCACTGGCACTGGCGGGATGGTCGTTAATCGCCCCCAACGCTGCAAAGGGTGACCTTGTCAAACTGCTGAACGGCGGCGAAGTCCGCGGAAAGATCACGGCGGGGATTGGAAGCGAGGGGAATATCCATTTGCAATCGATGACGGGTGCCACCATTGTCATCGAAAGCGAACAGATTCAGTTTGTGACCACAAGACCAGATATCGTCGAGGAGTACGAATCACGATCACGGCGAATCAAAGACGATGCAGAGGCTCATTGGGAGCTGGCGGAATGGTGTCGCCAGCGAGGCCTTCTTCCGCAGCGCGAACATCATTTGCGGCGAGTGACGGAACTGAACCCTGACAACGACAAGGCGCAGTCCCTGCTTGGTCGAGTCTGGCATCAGGGCCAGTGGGTCGACAAAGACGAGCTGATGACATCCCAGGGATACGTGAAGTACAAAAACAAGTACATCACACCTCAGGAACTGGAGGTCATCGAAAATACTGCGGATGAGCTGGAACGCGAACGGGGATGGTTTCAAAAGATTAAACTGTGGTACGGCTGGCTGGACGGACAGCATGAGAATCGCAGGCCACAAGGATTGACCAACCTGGCGGCAATCAACGACCCGAATGCAGCACCCGCCGTGATGAAATTCCTGTCAACGGACCCACGAATTGATATTCGTGAACTGGCAGTAAAAATTCTGGTTCGGATCTCTGGCTCCAAAGCCACGACGGGTCTCGTCAAAATTGCCCTGTTCGATGAATCACTGGTCATTCGAACTCAGGCCCTGGATGGGATTGGACATGACTACGCCGAACGGGCTCAAAATGCCTTCGTCAAGGCGTTGAAACACGAATCCAACGCGATTGTCTGTCGTGCTGCGAACGCGCTGGGCCAGATTGGGGATAAGAGCAGTATCGCGCCCTTGATCGAAGCACTCATTACTGTGCATCACTATCAGGTCGCCATGGATATCCCGAACAACCAGACCTACAGCTTCTCCACAGATGGCAATTTTTCGTCAAACACACCCGCAGTACCTCCAGGGGTTATGGAAGCTGTCAGAGCAGGACGTTTGCTGCCACCGGTATTCGCTCAGTCCCCTGATGCGCCGCAGCCGCTTAAAAAAATGGTGACTGTCCGCATCGAGCACAGCAATGTCGAGGCACTCACCGCATTAAGTAAATTGACTCAGCAAAACTTCGGCTTCGACAAACGAACCTGGAGCCTGTGGTGGTCGGCAGAAAAGAATGCCAGCGGGAAACTGAAGGGAAAAGGTTAAACGTCAGCAACGTCTGCCCAGGCATCGAGCACTCCCGGGACGATCTCATTCTCCGTTGCGACGCGACCGGGACTCTCGTCGACCAGGTCTGACAACGTCTTCAGGCTGGCGACCCCACGGATCGTCCTGTTCGATTCATCAGGCGAAACCGTTTCTCACGGAAAAGTCGTCAGAGTCCACACCTGCTTGCGGATTCTTGCCAGGTGAGAATCTTTCGCCAAACGGCAAACTCTGCCGATGACGATATCTGCTGAAACAAACCGGATTGAAACTCCGCCCCGACTTCCTGTTGCGATGGGTGAAGATGTCATGGCTCGCGTTGCACTTTTGTTCATAACAACCAGCCTGTTTGCAGCCATCTGGTCAGAGGATCAGACCCAGCAAAAAGCATCGGTCGAACGAATCACGAAAGCTGCGACTGTCCGACCAGCCTTCCGGGTTGCATCTTCAAACGGATCAAGAGGCGTGCGACGCGTCACCGTTCCGCTTCCGGATCAGATCACGCCTGGGACGTATCTGGTGTCGGATCAATGGGGACGGACTCAGGTTCGTGAAGTGAGCGAAAGCGAAGCGATCATTCCACGGGAGATGACTGAAAGCCCCGTCACAAACCACTATCTCGTCGAACGAGGTTCGTTTCGGTGGCACTTTATTCGGATCGAGCAACCGCGAACGGATCTGGCCCATCGCGTACACGCTGTCTCACTCCGCTGATCGAATTGCAGACGGCAGCCCGGTTTCTATGGATGAGTACTGTGGTCTCCATCCCAGTTCTTCGCGGATCTTGCGATTCGAGACGCGCTTGTTGATTCCCCCCGACCCCCGTGCTGCAGGCTGCGTCGAATCGAACACTGGTTCTGATGCCCCTACGAGTCGTGCCAGGGTCGAAAAATACGTGGCTCGCGGGATCGGCTGATCATCAACCACGTTCCACACAGAGAAGTCGCCTCCTCCCTCCACACAGGCAATCACCGCATCGGCTGCGTCATCGACATGAATCAGATTGAGCCACGCATCACCACGTCCCGAAAACGGGACGCCTGCCCGCAGTGATTCAATTCGCGAGAGCAAACGCCCGGGACCATAGATTCCGGCGAGACGCAAGATCTGCAGTCCAGAAAGACTTCCGGCAATCAATTGGTCCCGGATGAGGTTCTCAGCGCGGAGGCAGAGTTGCCCCCCGGCCAGTTGCGGCTGACAAAGGGAGTCCTCGTCAACCCATCCCCCGTCTGACTGACCGTAAACGCTGGTGCTGGAAATATGAATAAACCGTGGACGCTGATTGTCGATCGCACGCACGACGTTTGAGAGTGCGACGCAGGACACCTCTTCATGCGTTCGTCCTGATGAGCGATCGAAGCCAACAGCGTGCAAGACCAAATCGACTTCCGGAAGTTCCGAAAGAGTCGCCGGCTCGCAAATATCCGCCACCAGAGGCTGAATTGACTCACGCTGAAGCGTTTCCGCATTTGCAGCAAAACGCGTCACAGCAAACACCTGATGGCCTTTGGCGACCCAGCGTTTCGCAACTCGCTTCCCCAGATAGCCGCAACCGAAAATCAGACATCGCATAAAGATAGCTCCTCGGGGATTCCCTCCCCAAATTCCTGTCATCAGGAAAACTGCTCAAATTCCCGCTAGAAAAACGACGGGTTGTCCGATGACGTAAATCCAGAAATGAGAATTCCCGCAGCCGATGCCGTTCGTCGTTCTGACAGAATTGCAGTTGTGGGCGGGCATCCTATAATCCGGAAGATGAATCACGAAGACTGAATTCCAGTTGACTTTCCGGTGAGCTGACGACCGAGCTGGAAAACTTCAGATGTTGTCTGAAGTCGTCGCTTGCTGTGTTAAAATTTGCGATCTCGGTGAATACCGCAGGGAGTGACAACGTGACGGACTCGAGCGTCCAGTCCCAGACTGGGCTGATTGATTGGCTGGGCTTGGGGTGGTTTTTTCGGCTGCTGTCCTCGTCGATCGGACAAAAGTTCGTGATGGGCCTGACGGGTTTGTTGCTGTGCGGCTTTCTTGCCGCACATCTGGCAGGTAACCTGCTGCTGTTTGTCGGCCCGAAAGCATTCAATGAGTATGCCCATAAGCTGCACGAGCAGTGGGAACTGTTGATTGTCGCAGAAACAGGTCTCCTGATTCTGTTTCTGGCCCACATATACCTGGCCATCACGACGACGATTGGCAACTACAAAGCCCGTCGCGAGAGCTACGTCCTCAAGCAATCGAAGGTTCCCCATCGCATCATCGGGGCGAACAGCTGGATGTTCGCATCAGGCGCTGTGGTATTGGGCTTTGTCATCCTCCACCTGATTGATCTGCGGTTGGGAATGCGAGGAAGCATCAGCTACCTGCCTGAATCCGATCCCGAAGCGCCGTTCAAAAACACAATCGCCGCACTGAGTGATCCCGTCAGTCGCGTCGTTTACTTTGTGGGCGCGATTGTCTTGGGTGTTCACTTGTCGCACGGATTCGCCAGCGCGTTTCAATCACTGGGCCTCAATCACCCGAAGTACACTCCGCTGATTAAAATTATCGGAAAAGTCTTCGCCGTCGTGATTGCCGTTGGATTCGCAAGCCTCGCGGTCTTTGCACCGGGCATGTGGAAATAGGCCAGAATGTGCGAGCAGAGTCAGACACCCGAGAGGCGATGAACCTGTTCCACTGTGGCCGACGGCGGCCAATTTAGAGAATGTCGTGTATCAAAATGGATTTCCGCTCTCGTCACACAACCCGGTTAGGTGACGTTGACACTCGGAGAAATGCAAACCGACTGTCAGCAGGGCAAAAGTCATTCAATCTGTGGGCTTACGACATGCCATGTGCGTGTTCCGCCCAGTTAACGGTCGCAAGGGAAATAAGATGGTGACGGTCGCTGACACCCCATTGGACGGACGTTGTCCCGAGGGAGATATTGCCAGCCGCTGGGATCAGCGGAAACGGGATTTGAAGCTTGTTGCTCCGAACAATAAGCGAAAGTACACGATCATCGTCGTCGGCACCGGCCTGGCAGGTGGATCAGCCGCAGCCTCACTCGCGGAGCTGGGTTATAACGTCCTGTCATTCTGCATTCAGGATTCTCCCCGCAGGGCACACAGTATTGCCGCCCAAGGGGGGATCAATGCCGCCAAGAACTATCAGAACGATGGCGATTCCATCTGGCGACTGTTCTACGACACCGTTAAAGGTGGCGAATGGCGCGCCCGTGAGTCGAACGTCTATCGATTGGCAACACTGAGCACTTCGATTATCGATCAGTGTGTGGCCCAGGGGGTCCCCTTCGCTCGCGAGTACGGCGGTACTCTGGCAAACCGTTCATTCGGTGGTGCCCAGGTCTCTCGAACGTTCTACTGTGGGGGCCAGACGGGTCAGCAGCTACTGCTGGGTGCCTACCAGGCAATGATGCGACAAGTGAACGGGGGCGGCGTTAAGCTGTTCACGCGGCGAGAAATGCTCGATCTGGTCGTCGTCGACGGAGTTGCCCGCGGAATCGTGACGCGAGACCTGGTGACAGGAAAATTCGAGACATTCGCCAGTGACGCTGTCGTGCTGTGCACCGGCGGATACGGCAATGCCTACTATCTCTCGACGAATGCCAAAGCCTGTAACGTCACTGCGGCCTGGCGGTGCCATAAACGGGGAGCCTATTTCGCCAACCCCTGCTACACACAGATTCATCCGACGTGCATCCCCGTCAGTGGCGGACATCAGTCCAAGCTGACCCTGATGAGCGAAAGTTTGCGAAACGACGGTCGCGTCTGGGTTCCCAAAAATAAAGACGACCTCCGTTCGCCTGATCAGATTCCAGACGCAGATCGCGATTACTATCTTGAGCGACGTTATCCCTCTTACGGCAACCTGGCCCCGCGCGACGTCTCATCGAGGGCGGCAAAAGAACGCTGCGACGCCGGGTATGGCGTGGGTCCGTCCAAGATGTCCGTCTACCTTGATTTCTCGCGAGCGATCAAGGAAGACGGAGAATCCGTCATTCGCGAAAAGTATGGAAACCTCTTCCATATGTACGAGCGGATCACGGGCGAAAACCCCTATAAGGTCCCCATGCGGATCTACCCCGCGGTGCATTACACGATGGGCGGACTGTGGGTCGACTATAACCTGCAGAGCAACCTACCCGGTCTGTACGTCCTGGGCGAGGCCAATTTCTCAGACCACGGGGCGAACCGCCTCGGTGCCAGTGCGCTGATGCAGGGACTGGCTGACGGCTACTTCGTGATTCCCTACACCGTGGGAGATCACATTGCCACCCGTAAGGTGAAGCCTGTCACAACTGATCGCCCCGAATTCCAGGCGGCACTCGAAGGGGCAAAGTCCCGAGTCGAGTCCATCCTCAAAGTCAACGGCACCCATAGCACCGAGTACTTCCATCGAGCCCTCGGAAAGATCATGTGGGACTATGTCGGTATGGCCCGCAACGAGAAAGGTCTGTTGAAGGCCATCGATTTGATTAGTGAACTTCGTGAGCAGTTCTGGCAGGACGTCAAGGTGCTCGGCAGCGGCGAAACCTTGAACCAGAATCTTGAACATGCCGGTCGCGTCGCTGACTTCCTGGAGTTTTCTGAACTCCTGGCCCGCGATGCCCTGCACCGAGATGAATCCTGCGGAGGCCACTTCCGGGAAGAACATCAGACAGAGGAAGGCGAGTGCGCACGCAACGATGACGAATTCAGTTTTGTATCGGCCTGGGAGTTCCAGAATGTCGGCACAGAATCAATTCTCCATAAAGAACCCCTGACCTTCGTGGATGCTCCGTTTGGCGTCCGAAGTTACAAATGATTTCGAGGTTGGTCGAAGAGACGCACAAAACCGCTCGCACTTGAAATCTCTCAATCCGTCTGCGCGGAGTATCAAAACATCATGAGCCACGCTGCTTCCAAGAACCTGAGCCTCACACTGAAGATCTGGCGACAAGCCGGTCCGAAGCAGCCAGGTAGCCTGAAGACTTACAACGTCAGCGGCATTTCGACTGACATGTCATTCCTGGAAATGCTCGACGTCCTGAACGAGCAGTTGATCGCCAAGGGTGAAGAACCTGTGGCGTTCGATCACGACTGCCGCGAAGGGATCTGCGGTGCCTGTGGTGTTGTCATTAATGGACAGGCACATGGACCTGATAGTGGCACCACCACGTGTCAGTTGCACATGCGCCGCTTCCAGGATGGAGACACGATTGTCATCGAACCCTGGCTGGCCAAGGCCTTCCCGATTGTCCGCGACCTGGTCGTAGACCGCTCTGCGTTCGATCGGGTCATTCAGGCTGGCGGTTACGTTTCCGTCAATACCGGGAATGCCCCCGAAGCCAATACGACGCTGGTCCCTCACCACGTACAGCAGGCAGCCATGGGTGCTGCGGCATGCATCGGGTGCGGGGCGTGCGTCGCATCCTGTAAGAACGCCTCGGCAATGCTCTTCGTTTCCGCGAAAGTCTCACACCTTGCCAATGTGCCTCAGGGACAAGGCGAACGCAGCAAACGCGTCTTGAAGATGGTCGCAGCAATGGACGCCGAGCAATTCGGAAACTGCACGAACACGGCCGAGTGCGAAGCCGCCTGTCCCGCCGGAATCACGTTGTCCAACATTGCTCAACTGAACCGTGAGTACATGAAGGCCGCGATGTGCTCTAAGGAATAAAAACCACATTCGGAGCGCAAACTTCGGGGATGACCAGCATCGGCAGTTCGGTTCGTCTCAGTACGAGCCGGGTCTTTCCGAGCCCTCCCTGAAAAGTCGAGCGCCAAGTCCATGCACAGCAGGTCATCTCTCCCCTCGATACATGCGGATTCTCACTGGGCTTCCATTGCTCATCGGCGATACTACTGGAATAATTTCTGACACTCGCTACCGCCCCCTTTCCTTGCCCAGATGAATCATGGAATGTGGCGTCGTAGCGAGTTTATCTTTTAGACAATCCGAAGACTTCTTCTGAGAGAAGAAACGCTCATGGCTGCTTCGAACTCAATTCTCGCGGACAAACTGCACGAGTATCCCCGGCACGACGTGATCGACGGAACCAGCAACGGTATTGCGTCGGTTCTGGACGACTGCCTCAACCAGCACGGCGGTGTACTGCAGTTGCTTCACCGCTACGCCGGTCGGACATTCTGTACTCCGGGCAAGCGACTTCGCCTGGACGCCAAGTCCTACTACCCAGACTACATGGGTGGTACGGGTCTGGATGAAATCTGGATGTGCTGCACTGTTCCGATCAAGACCGGTGTCATCGACACAAGAACGAATAAGGCTCCGTTCCGCGAAGGGGAAGCCCAGGTCCTGACCGCCAGCGGACAGGTCGTCGCACTCCAGGACCTGATCGCGGCCAATCCTTCATCGGTCATCGGTGACAAGGTATCGGCGTTCGCGAAAGAAATGTTCGGCTACGCGACGTGGCCCATCGTCTCGAAGAAGTTTGACAATTTGAATCCCATTCCCGATCACCTGCACTGGGCGAAGTGGGAAGTCTATGACATTAACTCGTTCGACAACCCTGGAGTGAACCCTTCGCACTATCACACGACCGCGATGGGATTGTACCCCTTCGTGACGAAAGATCAGTTCCTTGCCTGCATGAAGCGTTTCGGCAAGGACGAATACAACGGAGTTCGCCATCTTGCACCACACGTCATGATGCGACTTGATCACGGCTTCGTGATGCCGAACGGGGTATTGCACTCACCCACGAATCTGTGCACCCACGAGTTGCACGTGACCATGGACGAGCATTTCCTCGCAGAGGATCTGACTCTCGACGGCCGAATCGGGGCGAAAGACGCGTTCTACGCGTGCCGCGAAGAAGATTATCCGGCCGCACGCCACGAAGACTGGGAATATCTGGTTGAGAAGTTTGACTTCGCCGCGAACCAGGACCCGGACTTTGTACTGAAGAATTCCCGTCCGGCAATCACCTCGGATGAGTTCTCTGCTGATGGCGTCGATGCCAAGTGGATCGTGTACGGCAATTTCCTGGGCGACCAGAAGTGCTCGATCCTCCGCATGACTGTTCAGCCCGGAGCGAAAACGAAGTTCCGCCCCGAGTCTCCTGCACTGTTCCACACGAATGGCGGCAGTGGACGAATTGGAAAGCTCAACATCCGCTATCACCAGGATATGATTCTGGGCGAGATCTATCCGGAAATCGGATTTATTACTCAGGCAGCGATCGCCAGCGGTGGCGTTGAGATCGAGAACACTGGAAAAGATCCACTTGTTCTGACGTTCGACTTCCCACAGAACGCTCACAGTAAGACTCCAGGCGTAACTGCTTAGTGCCTGATGTACTCGTCTGATCCCGGACACGATTAAAGGGCGCTCGCAGTTGAGAGAGCGACCATCGTCGTTCAACAAGTTCGGGATGCACACGGTTGCGTTCAATACGATTGCATCGAAGCCCATGGTAATCATCGATTACCATGGGCTTTTTTGTTGATCGCATAGCGACCATTCAGACCACAAGAATGAGCTGCCATCTCGCGGATTTCTCAAAGCCAACCATGAATAATGGAATCCATCAAAGCATCGTGCGAGCTCAAAGGCGAATCTCGTTCTCAACGATTTCCACGGGTCTGAACTTCAGCCGATCCGAACTGATCCTGAAAAGAGACAGCGGACTTTACTGAGAGTTTCTGCTTTCAGCGAAACGACTCGCGCACCGACTGAGTATCACTCGCAGTCAATCTGCGGCCCATTCCATTCGAGCCGGCACGCGTAACACTCCGCCCAGCGATTGATCGAGTCGGCTTGACACCAATCGACATTGGTGTGAGAATCCAACCCCGCATCACTCAATGGGTGATATATGAGTATCGCCAAAGGCTGACTCATTCGTTTCATCATCGGCAGCACTGACAGGCGTAAGCCGCAGCACGCTGCACAGGCCACGGAGCCAATCTGCATTCGATCGCTCACGGATTGCGAACGAGCGGACGCAATCTTCGGCACTCGATATCTGTCGCCACCACGCGAATCAAATTTTGCACTTCGCTGCGAATGATTTCCGTGGCTCTTCGGACAAGAGATTTCGAGACATGCCTTACGCAGGTCCGGCATCGAGATGCGACGACTTTGACGAAAGCGGGCGGAGTCTCTTTCCGTCGTTGCCACGTCATTTTTCTCACCTCCGGTGCGCGATCTTCCGCGGTCGACTGAAGCCAGCCACTTCAAATCTGTTTCGCAGTTTTTGTTTCATTCAGAGGGATCTTGTGAACAAACCACGTGCTCATCATCGTCAGAATTATCAGGGTTTTACGCTGATTGAATTGCTCGTCGTGATCGCCATCATCGCGGTGCTGATCGCTCTACTGCTGCCGGCAGTACAGCAGGCGCGCGAGGCCGCTCGCAGGACTCAGTGCAAGAACAACATGAAGCAATTGGGCCTCGCGCTGCATAATTATCTCGATGTCCATGGCACCTTTCCTATTCAATATCGACTCAACAGCATCCCAGGCGCTCTGAACCAAGTGAGCTGGATTCACAACATCCTGCCAATGATTGATCAGGCCAACATCTACAACGCGTGGGACTCGACTTTCTCATGGAACTCGGGGCCCAACGGGATTCAGGCAGATCCGAGAACTGGACCGGGAGGCCTCACGAATCCCAACTCAGGTAGCAATCCCTGGCTTGTGGGACGAGGCATCCCCGCACTCAACTGTCCTTCAGATCCCTCGCCCGCTTCTGGCGGGGTGGCCCCCGGATCCAGGATCATTAACTTCGCTGGTGGAGCCAATAACGATCTGAAAATCGGCATCACAAACTATCAAGGCGTCCTCGGTTCGAGTTGGGTGAGTGGCACGATTCAGGTCACTTCGGGCGTCTGGGCCACCAGTCGTTTCTGTGGCACTTTCGACTCTTCCCCCCCGGCGGTGCAGACCCAGTATCCATTTCGATGTCCTTCCGGGTTCATGGGTCGCGGCAATGATGGGCAGGGAATTCCCACGCGAATCCGCGATATCACTGACGGGACATCAAACTCGTTCATGCTGGGCGAGACCTCATTCAATCAGAACGCTTTGTCAGCATGGTTCTGGTTCAACGGAGTTCTCGCAACAACCGCGTTCCCGGTGAATCGACCAGCGGAATGCCCGGAAGGCCTCGGTCGACCTCTCGCTCAAGGCTGGAACGCCTGTTGGACAGACTGGCCGAACCAGCAGGGATTCAGCAGTCAGCATGTGGGTGGAGCTCATTTCGCCATGTGCGACGGAAGCTCGCGGTTTATTGCCCAGAACATTGACCTGGGAACTTATCGGAGCCTGGGGACGATTCAGGGTGGAGAAATCATCGGTGAGTTCTGAACGACAACAAACGGGAATGAATTCTCCCGCAGCCACACTCATTGCTCCCTCTCCTGATCGAACCCCGCGCCGGGAAATCAGCATCGCGACGTGGCTGCAGGGTGCCCTCGTCGCATTCGCTTTCATGTCCACCGGATGTTCATCCGGCGACAGACCTGTGATCGCTACAGTGCAGGGTGTCGTCACCTATCGAGGTGAGCCGGTCTCATACGCGAAGCTAGTGTTCCTGCCTCAACAGGTGACAGGTGGCGAGCCCTGTGTTGGACAGACGGATGAAGACGGAAATTTCTCAAAGATCGTCATGGCGAAAAGCGGGACTGAAGGGGCTGTGACCGGGAAATATACGGTCACAGTGACGGAAGGCTGGCCACCGGATGATCCGATTCCGACGGACGACATGGGGCAGGAGAAGTCCCCACCTCGTGGCAAGTGGCCCCAAAAGTACCGCGACTCGGCGAGTACAGCGTTGCAGGTTGAGGTTGTGGCTGACGAAGACAATTATTTCGCGTTCGATCTTTCGAAATGAATTCGATGCAGCGCCGTCAGCAAATGGGCGGATTATCCCCCGATCAGACACCAGGAAGATGGAGTTTCACCGATGAGAATTCGCCTTTGCCTTACGCTCAGTTTGATTTTGTGGACGCCGCTCTCACCCGCATGGGGTGCAGAGCGACCCAACGTGGTATTGGTGATTACCGACGATCAGGGCTACGGTGATCTGGGCTGCCATGGGAACCCCGTACTCAAAACGCCAGAGATCGATGCTTTGTTCAAAGAGTCGGTTCGCCTGGCTGACTACCATGTCGCACCGACATGTTCACCGACGCGCGCCGCTCTCATGACAGGCAACTGGACCGACAGAACGGGCGTCTGGCATACGGTCCTGGGCCGGTCGCTTCTCAAAGAGAATTTCACGACCATGGGGCAGATATTCCAGAACGCTGGTTACACGACCGGCATGTTCGGGAAATGGCACCTGGGTGACAATTATCCGTATCGAGCCGAAGACCGAGGATTCACCGAAGTTCTCCGTCACGGTGGAGGGGGAGTTGGCCAGATTTCAGACGCATGGAACAACGCCTACTTCGGCGGTTCGTACTTCCATAATTCTCGCCCGGTCCCCGTCGAAGGATTTTGCACAGACGTCTTCTTCGACGCCGCTCGCCAGTTCATCAAGAAACAGAAGGCAGCGAAGCAACCCTTCGTGGCTTACATCGCGACCAACGCACCGCATGGCCCCATGCATGCACCGCCGGAAAGCAGCGTTCCCTACCAGAATCTCCCTGTCGATTTGGCGAACTTTTTCGGGATGATCGCGAACATCGACGACAACGTCGGTCGATTGCGTGCGTTCCTGGCGGAAGAAGGGCTCGCTCAGAACACGATTTTCATCTTCACCACTGACAACGGCACTGCTGCGGGCGACAGCATCAACAACGGAGGAATGCGAGGCAAAAAAGGGAGTGAGTACGACGGAGGACACCGGGTTCCATTCTTTGTCTATTGGCCGGAAGGGGGGCTCACTGGAGGCCGCGATATCAAACCGATCACGGCTCATGTCGATGTCCTGCCGACCCTCATTGACCTTTGCGGTATTCCCGTCGATAGCTCTATTCACTTCGACGGACGAAGTATCAAACCCTTGCTGAGTGGCAATGCCGTTGAGTGGCCTGACCGGATTCTGGTGACCGACTCGCAGCGAGTTAAAGACCCCGTGAAGTGGAAACAGACCGCGGTCATGACAAGTCAGTGGCGATTGGTGAACGGCAAGGAACTCTACGAGATTGCCGTCGATCCTCTGCAGACGTTGAACGTCATCGAACAACATCCTGAAGTCGTCACCCGGCTCACCCAATTCTATGACGCCTGGTGGGCAGAACTCGAACCCTCATTCAAAGAAGACGCTCTGATCTATCTGGGGCATCCAGCAGAGAATCCCGCGAGTCTCACTTCACATGACTGGATTACGGAAGGCCTGCCCCCATGGAATCAGGGAGATGTCCGAAAGGGACTCGCCGGGAAATCCAACACAGGTTACTGGAACGTGAAAGTCGTTGAAGAGGGCGACTATGAAATTCGGCTGAGACGATGGCCGCTCTCTGCCGACGCCCCCCTCGATGCTTCGCTGGCCCCGGGAGATCCCGTTCCAGGTGACACCGCTTTCCGCTCGCATCCGGGGAAGTCGATTCCCATTGTGCACGCCACGATCGAAGTCGGCGATCAAAAAGCGGCGATCGATGTCCCGTCAGGAGCCAGGGAGGCCGTCTTCAAGTTGCCACTGAAAGCGGGTGCGACTCGCTTGAGTGCACGGTTTCAAACGAAGGATGGTCAAGAAGTCGGCGCCTACTACGCATACGTCAAACGACTTTCTTCGTTGAAGTAATGATTGCACGTTCTGCTGCGGCATCCCATTGAGAGTCCTTCGATGACCCTGACGACCCGTACCCAATCTCAATTCACTCGCCCTCGCCGCAAGAGAATTTCGCTCGCGACCTTCATCCCGCTGCTGTGCTTTGCGCTGCTGACAGGCGGCGCCAATAGCGACGAAGGGCCCCAAAACCGACCGAACATTGTCTTCCTGATGACGGATGATCAACCGGCCGGAGCCGTTGGTTGCTATGGCAATAAGGACGTCATAACACCCAACCTGGACTCAATCGCGCGCGATGGAATCCGGTTCCAGAATCACTACGTCACGTCCGCGATTTGTATGGCAAGTCGCAGCACAGTGTTGACAGGATTGTACGAGTACCGCCACGGGTGCAACTTCGAACGAGGAAACCTTGAGCGGCGTTTCCTTGCGAACTCCTATCCAGCGCAACTACGAGCCGCCGGCTACTACACCGGCTTTGCGGGAAAGATTGGTTTCGATCTGGAAGGAGAGCCTTTTGATCATCTCGAGCGTGAATTCGACGAGTGGGCAGGGGGCCCCGGCCAGACGGAATACGAAACGATCAAGAATAAAGGAATCGCGAAATACGCGGACCGCTACCCGCATTGTTCCCGCGCGTATGCCGCGTGGGCAGCAGATTTTCTGAAAGCGGCCAAGCGGAGCGGTCGTCCATTCTGCATGAGCATCAGTTTCAAAGCGCCGCACCTGCCGTTCCGTCCTGATCCACTCGACCTCGCACGTTACGAACGCAAGACAGAGTTCGCACGGCCTGCAAACTACGGTATGGAGAACGGGCGGCATCTGTCTCCGCAATCGCAGACCAGCCGCGCCGCGACGAGCTACCGCGAGTGGATTACGAAGTACGATGAAACAGCGAAGCTCTACTACGCATTGATTACGGGCGTGGACGAGGCCGTTGGCATGATTCGACGATCGCTTGAGGGAGAAGGACTTTCTGAGAATACGATCATCATTTTCACTTCCGACAATGGCTACAACTGTGGGGCCCACGGATTCGGGGATAAGGTCCTGCCCTATGAAGAGGCATCCAAAGTCCCACTGATCATTTACGATCCCCGAACTCCGCGCGAGAAACGAGGCGAAGTCAGAACCGCTTTGACTGCAAACGTTGACATTTCGCCAACCATCGTGGAACTGGCTGGTATTCCCAATCTGTCGGAAATCGACGGAAAAAGTCTCGTCCCAGTGATTGCAGAGGCAGACCATTCAGTTCGTGCCTCGCTGCCACTCTTCAACTTCTGGGGGATCAAGACCGCTCAATCCATGGCGATCGTGACACCGCACTGGAAGTACATTTATTGGTACCACGCCGGTCCGGCCCAGCCTGCGGAGGAATTATTCCAGATTGCGCAGGACAAGCTGGAGATGCAAAACCTCATCGCAAACCCGGAGTACGCGGAGGAACTAGCACACCTGCGGCGGGAGTACGACAACGAACTCGCTCGACTCCGCAACAATGCCAACCCAACCCACGGATATCCGCTCTACGGCATCCTTTTTGATCGAACAGTTCCGTTTGATCAAAAGTCATATCTGGTTGCTCCCCGATAGCGTCACCTGATTTCCGCCGCTGCTGAGTATGCGTGACCGGATGAATCATTGAGTAGTCATGTGCGTTGTTCTGCGGAAGCCACTCGGAAGCCAGTCCGTCATTCGTAACGGATCGCAACTCGGAAGTGTCCCTTGTCGTCAGGCAGCTCGGCACATCGTTTTCTAACCCACGACATCCTTTGCAATCATATTCCGCCGGTGGCGGGTCAGTTCGTCAACATCCCAAAAACTGCGAACCCCAGACATAGGGTGCCACCTAGCATAGATAGGAAGAGGACACTGCACCCTCTAGTGGTTCGATTGTAGATTCGGTTGTACGTGGCTCGCCTGGGATTCGTCAGCCAGCCCCATCCGCGCGGCGCTTTAAGCCCAAGGCGGTGGACAATTGCCCGCTTCAAAGACGTTCGAGCAGCGATTCGCTTACGGAGATAGGGGACTCGAAAGCCGAACTTCATGGGAGCTGCTTTTTGAAATGTGAGTCAGGAAAAAAACGGTCGACTGACACCTCTGAATCTGCATTCTTAGTAGCATCCTGTGAGTGTAAAACGATAGCAGTCTTCACTCCTAGCCTGTCCATCGCATGTTGACTTACGCAAATGAGTCTCAACTGCCCCATTCACGATTTCAAGATCTCCTCTCTGTAGCACGCTGATAGTAGCTTGCCGCGAGCACCGCGCTGGCACGCGATCGCAGGAGAGTCAATATGCGGATGCCGCGAGTCGCGACATTGAGCGTTCCGCCAGTTCCCTTGCCTGTGCCGCGGAAGTATCCAGGGACAGGACAATCTTGACTGTCCATCGTCCGTCGGCCGGCGCGATGAATTCCCAGTGCGGCATCACCGAACAGCTCTGGTGGACGAGTTCATAGCCACTCTCGGACTGACTGACCGTCTGAATCGGCTGGGTCCAGAAACCTGTCGGCTTGCTGACATCCAGCGACACGTCCAATCCGAGCCATTCGTCGACGAGCCCCATCCGCGATGTTGCGGATGTCGAATGGACGCTTTCGAGAGTCCCCAGGTTATGACCCTCTCCGTCATAGTAGTACCGGTCATGGGCTCCTGCCGCCATCGCGGCAAAGTTGAACTCGACACCGAAATGGAAGGGGAGTCCCGCAGGAAGGTTTTCCAACGCGTAATGAATCTCGAGGGTTCCACCCTGCTGGGCTTCAAGCAGAACCGTTTTTGAAATCTTCACCTGGTAGGGTCCCAGCCGACCTTCACGCACCATCGTCGCTTCAACTTGTTCAGACGACCGCCGGATCCTCGACAGGTAGACCCCTTCCACAAAATCGCCGATCTCGCCGTGTCCATCAATGAACTGGTCATGACTGAGCCCAGGCTGGAGGAAATGGTCGACGAGACTTTTTCGAGGCCACGGGTCGTATTGCAGTTTACGGTCGAGGTCAGGTTGCTTGAACCGGACTCCTCCATTGGGATCAACGCCGCCACCGACGTCACTGACAGCCTGCCCGGCATGCTGACGAATTCGATCGTGGTAGGGCTCGGGCCGGCGATTCAACGTCGCCAGCAGGTTGGTTCGAATCTGGCGGACATCCAGTTCATATAGGTGCCCACCTTTTCCGGGGGTGAGAAAGGCGACCAGTCGATCCCCCGAGAGACAAATCTCTTTCCGGGCATCCAGGTTGAAATCGCTGACCTGACCATCGACCCAGCGACCACGTCTCCCAGCGGCCCGCTCCAGCAGTGAATCGGCCGAGATCAAGCTGCCGTAGATCGCGTTTCGCAAATGGGGCAGATACAGTCCGCCAAAGGCTCCGTGCCAGTAGGGGCAGTTGCATTGTCCACGATAGAGTTCGCGACGCGCTTCTGCCAGCAGTTGCGGACCTGTGCCGACCGAATCGGCGATGACGGCCTGATCGAGCTTCTGACTGATCTGGATCATTCGAGCATACATTTCGTTCGCTTCCGGATACTTCACCAGGAAGTTTCTCCAGAACCCCGCGCGTACGAATTGGCGCATCGCATGCCAGTCATGGCGCTGCTGATTGGAAGCGACCAGGTTGCGATAGTCGGTTTGCTTTTCCGTCGGAAGCGCCCATTCTGTCATCTCGCGATAGCTGGCGTCGGGCAGGTAGACTTTCCCCAGTGGTGAAACACGGTCGACTGTCTCTGCCAGGGTCGTGACGTGCAGCCAGTGCTTGTTCTCGCGCAGTGCGGTGAAGAACCGACGCAGCCAGCCGTCCCGGTACACGTGATCGTTTGAGCCGGGCCACGCTCCAAGTTTCTCGCCGTCGTCCCCGAAAATCAGGACGGCGTTCTGATATCGTTCCGCGACCTGCCGACAATGGCCAATCACGTCCTGGGGGTCAGCGTAGGGAATGAGATACCGCAGACGTTCACTCCCCGCGAACACCTTCAGCAACCGGCCGCTTTCTTCTGTCAGGAAGTAGCCGTTCAGTTCATCCTCATTGAGCCCTGCATTTCGGAAGTGGGTGTCATCCAGCAGCGTGTACTCGATCCCCGCTTCCACGATGTCACCAGCAAATGACTGTTCCCAGACACGTTCCGGCACCCACATCCCCCGGACTTCGGCACCGAGCAATTCCTCCAGGTGCTGCTTATAAAACTGGATCTGACCGATTCGATCGCGTCGCGGAATCGCGGAGAGGATCGGTTCGTAATAGGGGCCACCGAGAATTTCGATCTGGCCGCGCTGAACGTACTCTCGCACCCGAGCCACATATTCGGGATGGTTTTTGGCGAGCCAGTCGAGCAGGCTGCCAGAAAAGTGAAGCACCACGGGAAGGTCGGGGAAGTCCTGCAGGACGTTCAGAAACGGAGCGTAGCTGTCTTGGAAAGCCGCTTCGAACACGCCGTCAAAGTTGCCGACGGGTTGATGATTGTGCAGCGTTAAGATCAGTCGTACCTGGCCGCTCATACTCCGTACCTCGCCTTTTTCCATTCCAATGATCGTGCCGCCGTCCCTGTTCGCTGCAAATATGAGATTGATCTAAATGAATTGAGGCAATTCGTCGAGACCAACGCGCGCAAGTTTCCCTCCGCGTGGGCTTTCCAAGTGCAGAATTCTGAACTCGCCCGGTCGTCCAATCGGCGACGACTCGGCGCTCGATCGGTGTCAGATTCCGTATCCGGGAAGAAAGGAATCCCCGGGCTGCCACCACGCTCTGCTGATGGGACGCGTGCATTAGGTCAGGGACTGGCACCCACAAACGAAGTCCGAATTGCGGGTGGCGACACAATCAGGATTCCTTCTGATTGAGCCCTGCACAATACTAGAAAATGCCTACCGGAGAGCAGGGGGTCGTTGCGGCTGCGGTTCGGGTCCGAGTTAGAGGTGCCGACCTCCCTCCACCGTCGGTCGGCCTTCGGTAGAACGATCCGAACGTGCGAGCGGCACCTGGTGACAGGTGCCGCATCGACTCAATCGCCGCATTAAGTGTCGCGAACAACAAACGGCTGTTCGCCAGGCTTGATTCGGATTTCCGACGTTCTCGGACAATAGGCGTCGGTCGTGGACGTTTAGTGGCTTCCGCACCCGCCACTACCGCAGCCGCCACTGCCGCATCCGCCGCCGGCGTTCATCGTCCGACTTCGCGCCAAGGCATCTTCCGCTTCGGGAATTCGGCCACATCGCTGGTAGATCACCGAGAGTTGCGACTGCGAGAACGGATCGTTGGGGTTCAACTCGACGACTGTCTTCGCGTGGGCAATCGCTTCGTCGTAGCGTCCCAACTTCTGCAGCATGATGGCGAGGGCAGAGTGGGTCAGGGTGTGGGTGGGAGCAATCGCTTCAATTTCCAAAAGCTTTTCCACTGCTCCGGGCAGGTTGCCCTGGTCTTTGAGAGCAATGGCTTCGTCGTACATGAGGTCTGGATTCGACATTCTGAGGCATTCCTTTTTTCTGGTATCCGCCGTTATCACAGACAATCATAGGGTCTCAGGGAAGACGATCCAACCATCCGCGCGATATGTTCTCGATCATGGACAATCGCACAAAACCATCTGCGTCTCAGAAGGTGACCAGGCCCGAGCTTTACTGGCTGCTCGGAGCGATCATCGCCGGGTCGATTTTCCGGCTGGCCTTCCCTGAGAGGATGGCGGTCGAGCACTTCGACGAAGGAGTGTACGCCTCGAATTTCTGGTTTGGGGCAGAGAACGACTATTCGTACCCCGCACGATTTCTCTACGCGCCGCCCCTGCTGCCTGCCGCAATTGAGTGGACAATGATCCTCGCGTCGCTGGTGGGACTGCGTCCCAGCGGCGTCGTGCCGCTGATTCCCTCACTCGTCACCGGAATCGCGATGGTCCCATCAGCGTGGTGGATCTGTCGACGCTGGTTCGGTCCGACCGCAGGTCTGGTTACGGCATGGTTAATCGCGTTGAGTGACTTTCATGCCAGTTACAGCCGGGCGGCATTGACCGACGTCCCCGTTTGCCTCTTCATTCTCTGGGCTGTCTACTTCACGGGGAAAGCATTCGCGTCAGTGGACTCAGCAGGAGGCTCATCTCCATGGTCCGGAAAGGGCAGGACGCAACCGGCCCGCTGGAGCCCACCGTGGCGTGAGATTATGCTCGCCGGGGGCCTGACGGGACTCTCGTGGTGGACCAAATACAACGGGTGGCTCCCACTGGCGATCGGTTTGACAGGCGGAGTCATTTGGCAAATCGCATTGCCTCAATCAGAACGACAGGTTCGCAGAACCCTGATCTGCTGGCTGCTGATCGCATTGACCGCAATGATTGCCTGGTCTCCGGTCTTATGGGGTCTTCAAAAACAGGGAGGGTATGCAAAGGTCGCGACCAACCACCGCCAGTACATCGTGGGGACCAACGGTTGGATCCGCTCCGCCCAGTCGCAGGCCGACATCGTGCGGATGTATGACAATCCGCTAAGTGCCCTGTTTTCTCATGAACGGCTCATCACAGGACACCTGCGGGATCCGGCGCAAAAATCCCATTCGCGAAGTCTGTTGGAGATGCTCTCGCTGTTGCTACACCCGGTGGGGACCCTGGCTCTTTCAGTTGCTGTCTGCTCAATCGGCGTGTTGAAATCCCGGTTCCAGGACAGCAAGTTGCCAGCCAGCTTCGCGCTTGCATGGCTGGTCGGGATGAGCTTTTCTACCCCTTTCTACCACCCGTACCCTCGGTTGATCCTCCCGTGGCTTTGTTCCGTCTGGATCGGCCCGGGAATGGTGTTCGAATTCTGCAGCCGGAAGGCACGACAGGATGAAGAGAGTAATTCTGTGCCGGGGATACCTGCCGCGATGTGCGTGGCAGCACTGCTTGCAATCGCTACGTTTCGACAGTTGAGCGGTTCAGGTTTCGCGTGGGCGGATCGAACGGATCTGCAATCGACTTCCAGTGAAATTGCCAAAGCAGTTCGAGCGGTGAATGACCGAGAGGGGTTCCCCGCCGATGAGGCCATCATCTACGTGATGGGCGAACCGGCCCTTGTTTTTGGGCTGAAGTCGGAAGGGATCCTGGCAGTCGGCCCGGTACAGGATCTGGGATTCGCGAACCAGACACCGCAGCGTCCGACGTTCGTTGCCGTCCCGTCTCGAACCTCATCGGTGCCGGCGGATGTTCGCTCAGTTCTAGAGTCTGCCCGGTTTTCACTGCAAACAAGTGTATCCCATCAACAAAGCCATCTCGTGCTTCTGGACGACCTTCATCCCGATCCAGGTCCCGATCCAGGCCCAGGCCTACCGCTCACCGAATGGAAGCTTTACCGCCTGAACAAGTAGAGACGGCGGAAGTTCCTGTATCGGAAGCAGTTCAACACGCCGGGCACACGTCGCCGCGAATTGCCATGACTCTGTACAACAGGCGGCCGGGAAGGCGGGCGTTTAGGGCGGCCACGAGAGGGGCAGGGAACGGGGATGCTCCGGGGTTCTTTTTAGCGAGGTCGAAACGAGCAGATTGGGTCCTGCGAGAGAGGACTCTCACCCGGCGTGCGTGAAGTTCCTATTGTCCGTTTTTCGCCCCCGTGACTAGAATCGAATTCACTTCTACTCCCTAATCTTGAGTCAGATCTTCTCCGCAATGACTGCGCGACGACTCTGCGTTTCGACAAGGAATGAATCATGGAAGAGCAATCCAGTCAAGAATCGACGACACCAGAGCCATCCCGACGGAGACTGGGCAGAGGCTTAAACGCGCTGCTCGGAACGGCGTCCATGGGTGGGACTGACGAGGCGACCTCGTCGGACCAGACAGAAATTTCGGTCGATTTGATCGAGCGAAATCCGTTTCAGCCACGACAGGACTTTGACCAGTCCTCGCTGAATGAACTGGTCGACAGCATTCGCACCCACGGGGTGCTCCAGCCGTTGCTGGTCCGATCGGTTGGCAGCTCCTACCAGCTCGTCGCTGGCGAGCGTCGACTGATCTCTGCCAAGAAGGCGGGATTGAGCCAGGTTCCCTGCCGCGTCCTGGCCTTGTCCGACCAGCAGGTCAGTGAAGTGGCCCTCGAAGAAAACCTGAAACGACAGGACCTGAACGTCCTCGAAAAG
Organism: Schlesneria sphaerica; assembly: GCF_044336245.1. NCBI lineage: Bacteria > Pseudomonadati > Planctomycetota > Planctomycetia > Planctomycetales > Planctomycetaceae > Schlesneria > Schlesneria sphaerica. Next base: position 2,134,232 of record NZ_CP172346.1, read on the forward strand.
GCGATCGCCTTTCAGGACTACTTGAAGCGATTCGGATGCACGATTGAAGACCTGGCCCGTCGGCTCTCTTTCGAACGCTCAACTGTCAGCAACATGCTCCGACTTCTGGAACTCCCGGAAGCGGTCAAGTCTGACCTGCGAGCTGACAAGATTACCGCCGGCCATGCACGTGCGCTGCTGGCCCTGAAAAACGAAGATGCCCGGATTGAACTTTCAAAGCGAGTCCAGAAGGAATCGCTTTCGGTCCGCAAGACGGAAGAAGCCGTCAAAGAAATGCTGACACCGAAGGATGCAGACATCGTTCCCTTCGTGAATCCCGAAGAGAAGCCCGCCAAAGCTGACGGTTCCCACACGTCACATGTGGCAGATCTTCAGAATCAGCTCCGCGACTGGCTCGGAACCAGCGTCGAAATCAAGCTGTCGGGAAAAGCCAAGGACAAGGGAAAGATTGTCATCGACTTCGGTTCGAATGATGATTTTGAACGGATTGTGGGGAAGTTGCAGCGTGCCGCATAAAATCTTGCAAATGAGGGTTTCACGTGAAACGAACTTCATTGACGCAATGATCTCTCCTCTCTAAACTGTCGCCTCGTTCGGGATGTAGCTCAGCTTGGCTAGAGCGCCTGGTTTGGGACCAGGAAGTCGCAGGTTCGAATCCTGTCATCCCGACATGCTTGAAACAGCCCTCTGGCGAATTCGTCAGAGGGCTGTTTCGTTCTTTGCACCCTCCCGTTGCGGATCTCGCAGATCCCACTCACTGGTCCTCTGGCTTGCTCGTCGGAGAGTCGACGTTGAGCGTGGCAATCGACTCAATCATCGGGGGGGGGGGAAGGAATGATGCAGGACAGCCGTCGGCGCCCCGCAGAACAATGTCCGGCTGTTAGTACAGCCACTCAACGTGCGGGTTTGCGGCGAGGCCCCCGTGACCAGGACCTAGCCTAGCTCAGGCAACCTCATTCCGAATCACGTCCCGCAGCGCCTCGTCGATCCGAGGGACCGGAACTCGAATTTCTGTTCCTTCAATCTTTCAGACACGACGTAGCGGCCATAGAGGGCGAGTTCAGGATCTGTTCGCAGAATCAAGTGCGCACCAAACCGCACCATCCAAGCTGTCGCTGGTAACCCGATGGGCGCTCCGACAGCCGATCGCAGATGCGACATGAACTCGCGCGAGGGGATCGGATTTGGTGACGATGCAATGTAGGTACCTCGCAGCCCGGGGTCGAGAAGGCTCCGCTCCACCAGTCGGCACAGGTCCAGTTCGTGAATCCAACTGATCCCCTGCGAGCCGCCCCCGATCGTTCCACCCAGACCCCAGCGAGCCAATCTCAGCAATCGGTTCAGTGCTCCCTGTCCAGCCCCTCGATCTCGCCCAAGGACAAAGCTCGTTCTTAAGACAACGGGCCGCTGGGAGGAAAGGTAACATGCGTCAAACTCCTCCTCCCAGCGTTTTGCCACCCAGGGTGCGAAGCCACATCCGGTGGGTGAATCCTCAGTGCATTTGATCTCGGGCGGGTCCCCATAAATATGAGCCGAACTCATCTGGATGCAGACAGGAGGTGGCTGATCGGCGCTTCGGACGGCAAACCCCAGGATGCGAGTCGCCTCCACTCGAGATCGCAGAATCTCGTCCTGATTGTCGGGAGTCTTGATACAGTCGACACTCCGTCCGACGAGGTTAACCAAGGCAACGGCCCCATCCAGAGCAGAACACCATTCCCCCTTCGTTCGCGCGTCCCACGACACACAGCGCCACGGAAGCTGTCGCCGCGAGGGGTGACGGGACAGGACAATGACCGCCCATCCACGGGAGTGAAGATACTCCGCAATCGAAGTCCCTATAAAGCCGCTTCCCCCGGCGATCACGACAGGTCGACTAGTATCAGGTCCGGACATCTCTTTCTCCCGGCGGCCTCGAACGGCTGGGGACTTCTCCCAGAATGGACTGTGGGCTCAGCCTTCCGTAGCGTGTTGAGAAAGCGGTTCCCGGACGACAACCGAGATCCTCCTGCGATAATTAACCGGAAGGCGGCGCCGTCAGTAACCTCGGTCAGCTCAGCACGGTCCCTCTCCAGAAGCAAGTGGAAACGTGGCCTCCTGCGGCGCACCCCGTCGTCTCGAAGAAAATTGCGGACGCGGCGTCGTGTCAAAACTGTCAGCGAGCCTTCAGCCGTTTCACGTGAAACAATCGAGGGCCCGCCGATCTCCCTGGTTGGCTCTCAACAGTCTTGATCTCGAACTCGTCTGCTGGAAACGCTGCCAGGATCGAGGCAATCCGGTCCGCCTCGGATTGCCCGCCATCGTGGCCGGTGTAGGCGAGGACCGTCATGATCCCCCGCGGCTTCAGGAGGGCAGCCGCTTTGAAGACACCTTCGCCACTGGATTCCGCGCGGGTGATGACAGACTTATCCCCTCCCGGAAGGTAGCCCAGATTGAACATGATCGCCGCGACACGACCTTTCAGTTCTGATGGGAGTACGTCGGACAGTTCAGCATGATCATGATGCCACAGCCGGACGTTGGCGAGTCCCGACTCCGATATTCGACGTGCCGTATTTTCGAGAGCAACTTCCTGAATATCGAATGCGTGGACTTGCCCATCCACGCCAACCAGCTCTGCCAGGAACTGAGTATCGTGACCATTACCGGCCGTCGCGTCGATCACGATGTCTCCGCGCCCGACCACCTCACTGACGGCGAGCTGAGCCTGTCGCGTCAATGGGAGGGCCCGCGGTCTCTTTCCAGACGAAGCACCACTCGATGGCTGATTCTGACCTGCGGAGAAATGTCCCGCAATTGAGCTCCATCGGGTCTTCAGCACCAAATCGACCTGGCGGTCAATGAGCGCCCCACTAGTGAGGTGTTCGGCGAGCTGCCTGCCGAAGTAAGGTGCGTGCAAAGCTCCCTTTGAGCCCAGCCCGTTGAAGCAGGCCATCCGCGGCTGCTGGGGATGCCGTCCCAGGACAGGATACTGGTTTCGATGAATGGGTCTCACCGCGGCATGATGTCCGACCACTTCCATTGGCAGCCGGAGGATCTTCTGGACTTGTGAGAGGATCTCCTCACGGCCCGCATCAGTCGGACGGTTGTCGAGCACCTTCCAGTCATAGGTCGCTCCTGCCTGGAAGAGGTCGTCTCCGAGTGGGGCCAGCCAGATCCCTCGGTGGATAACCCGCTGTTCCGTCAGCCCGGGAATTCGGAGGGTCAGGATCTCACCCTTTGCCGGTTTGAACTGCACATCCTCAAACCAGTGATTGGTAGTCCCGGCGATCCCCTGACAGAAGACAATCCCTCGGGTGCGGACTCCCAGGGAGCGAATCTCGACGTACTCTGGACCAGGCTCCGTTTCACGTGAAACGTCGAGATCGTGTGCCCGATAGGCCCCGGCCGCGCGGAAGATTTCGCGCGACGCGTCCAGGTAACGGGCGACGTCGAGCTTGCCTCCTTCTCTCATTTCGAAGGCATCGCGGTACTCATAAAACCATTCCGGACGCAGTCTGGAACTGGGTTGCTGGACTTTGTCACGGAACTGCGGGTCCGAGGCTCGGCGATAAAACATTTCGCTTTCTGCTTCGGTCGAGAGCAGCCGAAGCATCGCCGGTCGGTGGAAGAACGTCGCTCCGCTCTCCTGCTCGACGCGGTGATAGAACGACACCGCAACTGGCCAGCACTCGTCGAACCGCCAGGAAGGAATCAATTTCTGACCGGTGATGGGAGTCATCAATCCGGCGGCGACTCGGGAAGACGTCACGGGTTCTTCACGATCGATCACCAGGATGCGGTGGCCACTCCAGCGCAGCCACCATGCGAGCGCGGTCCCGGCGAGGCCCTGTCCAACGACGACGAAATCATAGTTCACGGTCATCGTGTCCCTTTGCATGTTTCACGTGAAACGATGCGAGGTTCACCTAGACCTGATTCCTCCTGCATTGCATTGATCCGCTCTGTATTGGACTGTGTCATGGTCGGAAGAGAATTCTTGGAATCTCTCAACATTCATTGGCCCGAATTTCCGTATCTCGGCCCTTCGGTCGCTGGTAACAGGTCATCGCAACCGCTTCTCCGGAACTGTCCAAGGTAGCCCCATCTCGCGCACACCGACGAGAGATCAGAATCCAGGACGGACATCTCTGTCCTGCCACAGGTTGCTACCGGAGCATCTGAAGGCCTCGAATGATTTTTCAATTCTAATGGACTTGGGTCTGGCATGCTCGCGCAGGAGAATTTTCCCGGGACTCCCATCACCCGCGTCGCCTCACAAAGCACGGATTCTCACGCTGCTTGTGGACAAAGTGGGAAGTCCCCCCGGCGATTTCGGCGGACCGCACAGAAAAAAGTTGTACGGATTTCCTCGGACGACTCCACTATTGAAATAGGAATCCGCGCCGGGAGGTGTTGGCTTCCCGTTTCGGATCGATTCCGGCAGGGTGCATCCAGGTGAATTCGAAGTTCCTGACCCACGTGTGGGCCTGCCGGATCGGGAAGATTGAGTTCTGGTAAGAGCTGTTGAAGTAGAGGTCCTGACGATGCGACTCACATTGCGAACGCTTCTGGCGTACCTGGATGACGTCCTTGAACCCGCCGACACCAAGATCATTGGGCAGAAAATCCAAGAGAGCCCGGTCGCTCAGGTGCTCGTGAGCCGGATCAGGGAAGTCATGCGACGGCGTCGGCTCAAGGCACCTGACGTGTCCGGCCCCGAAATCGGAATTGATCCGAACATCGTTTCGCAGTACCTCGACACGACGCTTCCGCCCGAGTTGTATGCAGATGTCGAACGGGTCCTGCTTTCTTCCGATGAGCTGCTCGCGGAAGTTGCAGCGTGCCACCAGGTATTACCTGTCTGGCTGGCGAATCCAATCGAGCTGTCAAACGAGAGTCGCGAATCACTCTACGCCTTGGGTCCGGTCGACGCTTCGTCCCAGTTGAACGTCCCTGCCGAGAAGGGTGTCGCTTCAAGGTCACGAACTCCCGAATCAATCTCCATTCGAAACGGAGTGGCTAATCCAGCGCGCGGGGCAGCAACGCACTCACACGACGTGGACGAGTCCGTGAAGACAGTTCCCGACTATCTCAAGCCGTCACCCTGGCCGCTACGAATTTTCCCCTCGGCCGTCGTGGGACTGCTGGCGATCCTTTGCTTTCTCTTGCTTGCTCCTGGGTTGATCACGGGACTGAAGCAAGCCAAAAACGAGATTGAGCGAAAGGAAGTTCGCGGCAAGAGTGAAGTCACCGAGACTGTCACGGATGCCGAACCGATGGTCGCCGCGGACAAAAGCCTGGTTGCTACGGACGAGTCTCGTACGGAACTGGCAGCAGATTCCCGACCGGTTGCAACACCCGAATCCGCAATTGCACCAGCGCGTCCATCGATTCCGGAAGGGCTTGATCCGATGCCTCCTCCAGACGAACCGGATGTCGAAGAGCTACCGGCGCCAGTCGGTGCTACTGTCCCCAAACAGACCGAGCAAGTGCCGGAACCGGCTCAGCCTGAAGAGCCACATGTCGATGTTCCCGCCCCGGCAGTCGCCGTCAATCAGCTTCCCACATTCCTGAAAGAGGGCGAACCCGTTCCTCAGGTGGACGTCGCCTATGCGTCCAACGAAGGAGTCCTCGCTCGTCTCGATGCCAAACGGCAATGGCTTGTCGTACCTCATCGGTCAGCCCTCAACGTTGGGGAGTTCCTGACAACCTTCGAGCCCTTTGAAGCAACCCTGGATTTCGACAAGGGCCGGCTGCGCACGACGCTCATCGGGAACACCGCGGTTTACGTCATGAACCCGGCACAGTCCGGGATTCCCGGTTTAGGCATTCGAAAGGGCCAGCTGATATTTCAGCAGGGTCGCCAGGACAACGGCAACACGGCTGCGATCGGGGTGAACATTGGACGAGACCTCTGGAAGCTGGAGTTGGTCGACAGCGACACTGTCTGTGGGCTGGAAGTTACGCCTCGGGAGGCGATTGAGTTCCAGAAATTGCATGACGAACATTGGTATCAGGCGACACTGTATGTCATCTCCGGCAGAGCTAAATGGACCAGCGCATTGGGTCATTCGCAGGATATTCGTGACCATCAGGCGCTGATCATTCTTCCCGAGAAAGACGTTCAGATCCGTTCGAATCCGATTTCATTCACTTCTGTGCCAGACTGGTGCGACAATTCCAAGCGCAAAGCACTTCCCATTCGCAGATACCAGTCCCAGGTGCAGTTCGAAAAAATGTTTGAACTGAACCAACCCATCGACGAGTCCATGCTCACGGTGGTGAAAACGTCAAAGTCTCCGAAGCTCGCGGAACTGGCGGCGCAGAGCTTGTCAGCGATTGAGAATTGTCCCGCGCTCGTAGCAACTCTAGCGTCATGTCCTCATGAAGAGGCTCGCTTCGTTGCCCGTGACGGCCTGAGACAATGGTTGCCCATGCATCCCGAAAATGGAGCGCAGTTAATGAAAGAACTGGAACTGCACTATCCCCCCGCCGAGGCGGAAGCGATCTTCGAAATGCTTTGGGGCTTTACTCGGGATGACGTGACGAATTCACGAACAACATCCTGGAAGTTCGTTAACTGGATGCGAAGCCCAAAAGCGGAGATCCGGGAACTGGCTGACTTCTGGGTGGAACGCCTCACCGGGCGGAAGACCGAGTTTCGGGCTCTCGGCGGTACCCCTGCCCAGCGAGAGACCCAAGTCCACCGTTTAGAGGAACTGATCGAACGGAATAATGGCTTGATCAAGGCCCCCTGACAATTTCCGACGCCGCACGGTTCGCTGGCAGACTTGCCCCGTGCGTGAGCATTCTCTCTGCCGCTGAAAGCGACTGGGGAAAGCACCTTTTCCCACGAACTTGCAGCGTTATCCAAGTGCAAACTGCTTTTCCTGTAGGCACGCCGCGGGTCTACGGGGCTGTCTGGTGAATTTCAAGCCCGTTTCAGGCACGCCGCTTGCGTTCTGGCGAACTCGCGCCAGCGGGCGGCGAGGATCGACTCGACTTTCCGCTGGCTCCCTGTTGGCGAGACAGATGTCGTTTGTCGAATGTTGTTGGCTTGAAATTCATTGAGGAAGCGCACGATGAGAATGCTGAATGTGTTGAGTGGCAGGTGGTGTATCTCCGCCAGCTTGGCCGCGATGTGTTTACTTTTCACAATGAGTTTGCCATCGACTGGTTGGTCGCAGGATGCCGCTCCTGTCGAAGTCACAACACCTGAGGCATCATCCCCTGAATCTGCGCCTGCTTCCGAAAACGCCGCTGAAACTCCTGCCGCCCCGCTGACAACGGCGGAACTCAAAATCATGCTCGATACACTGTGGGTCCTCATCGCGGGATTCATGGTATTCTTTATGAACCTTGGATTCGGTTGCGTCGAGTCGGGAATGTGCCGGTCCAAGAACTGCGTCAACATCCTCTCCAAGAACTTCATCGTCTTCGCCGTATCCGCCCTGGCGTTCTGGATGGTTGGATGGGGACTGATGTTCGGGAATGACTCGGAAGGAAAGAGTGACGGCGGCTATTTCGGCAAGGCAGGTCTGTGGTTCCTCAGTGGTGCTGCTACGGATAACAGCCCCGCAACCGGCAACGACTACAAGGGCGACTACGCCGCCATCAGCGGTTCAGGTGTCCCTCTCTATGCGAAGTTCTTCTTCCAGTTGGTGTTCGCAGGTACGGCAGCCACCATCGTGTCAGGAGCCGTTGCCGAGAGAATCAAGTATCACTCGTTCATTTTCTTCAGCTTCCTGATGGCGACGGTCATTTACCCAGTCGTCGGCCACTGGATCTGGGGCGGAGGTTGGTTGGCTGCAAAGGGATTCGCCGACTTCGCAGGTTCAACCCAGGTCCACTCTGTGGGTGGCTGGGCGGCGCTTGCTGGCGCACTGATTCTCGGCCCCCGCATCGGAAAATACAGTCCGGAAGGAAAGCCACTCGCAATCCCAGGTCACAGCATGCCGCTGGCCACAATCGGCTGTTTCATCCTCTGGTTCGGCTGGTTCGGATTCAATCCGGGCAGCTTCATGGGTGTTGTCCCCGCCCCGATGGCCCATGTTGCTTTGACCACCAATACAGCAGCCGCAATCGCCACGCTCACTGCCACAGCCACCGCCTGGACTCTTCTGGGTAAACCTGACCTGGGGATGACCTTGAACGGCAGTCTTGCCGGACTCGTTGCGATCACTGCAGGATGCCCATTCGTCTCCGTGTGGAGTTCCGCCATCATTGGTGCGATTGCCGGGGTCATTGTCGTTGTCTCAGTTCTGGCCTTCGATCGGATTGGAGTCGATGATCCCGTCGGCGCGACATCAGTGCATCTGACCAATGGCGTTTTCGGAACCCTCTGCATCGGCCTCTTTGCAGAAAAGCCCTATATCGATGGAAGTACCGTCAAAGAGGGACTGTTCATGGGAGGGGGGACAGAACAGCTCGTCATTCAGGCAACTGGAGTCGTCGCGGCTGCGGCCTACGTCTTGCCGCTGTCACTTGTGTCCTTCCTGATCCTGAAAGCAATCTTCGGACTCCGCGTTTCGCGTGAAGAAGAAATTGAAGGTCTGGACATCGGCGAACACGGTAACGAAGCCTATCCTGGTTTCGTGATGCAGGCTCCCAGCCACTGAAGTCTACTTGCCGAGTCTCATCACTGGCCGGTCAAAGCCGGGGTGAAGAGTGACAGTTAGAAAGGGGGAACCGGAAATGATCTGGTTCCCCCTTCTTTCGTTTTCAGTTGCTGACTCGAGCGAGGACGACGTTATCGGGCCTTACCTTCATGGGAGCGGACGAACCGAATCTCTCCCGCAGAGAGGTGACTCACCGTACCGGTTTCGCATAGGGACTGACGTATCCGGCGGGCTTCACCGCGACCAGAGATGCCCGCAGACTTGGCAGAATTCTCGCGGCTGTATTCCCCAACAGTAGTCCGGAGACCAGACCTCGACCATGCGTTCCGATCACAAGCAAATCAACCTGCCGTTCAAGAACGAACTGAGGAATGGTTGTGTCGGGGTCACCCATGAGAACTTCGGAATGAACTCCATTTTGAAGTCCGCTCAGGTTCACCTGACTGAGTTGTTCTTTGAGCTTCTGCACCGCGTTGATCCGCAGCTGCGCCTCTGTGTCGCGGAGTTCTTCCTCAGCCACTCCCGCAATCGCGAGATACCGTAAGTCACCCGTTTCCAAAACGTGCAGCACATACAGTTTGGCGTTAATTTGCCGTGAGATTGCCGCAGCCACTTTGATCGCCGGCAAGCAGGCATCGCTCAGGTCGGTGGCAACGGCGACTTCCCGAATCTCGCGCACCTCTGAAGGCTTGGCAACCCAGACAGGGCAGGGGGCAAATCGCATGAGCTTCTGAACGGTGCTTCCAAACAAAAGCGTCGCAGCGCGAGTCCTTGAACGGGTGCCAACCAGAACGACGTCGTACTTCCCTTCGGCGCTCTCCTTGGAAAGTTCCTCCCAGGCGGCACCGAATCGAATTCGGCTTTCCGCGGCGATCCCTTGCGCGTTCGCCGATTCCACCAGCTCTGACAGTGTAATGCTGGCGTAATCTTCAACCGTCTTCAGAATGTTCTCGTGATCCTTTTCGATCAGAGACTGGCTCTGCGCTGTGAGTTCGAGCACAGAACAGAAAGTGATCGCCCCGCCCGAAACCAGTGCAAGCTGAATGGCCTCATCAACAGCAGCCTTCGACTCAGCTCCAATATTCGAGGATGCGATTCGGTCACCGTGGTGGAGGTCAACACCGACAAGGATGTTCTGCAAATGCGGCATGGGGGCGTGTCCTGATCGCGTCAATGAAAAGTCCACCCCCGACAGACACGTCGACTGCGGTATCGAAGCAGTTCCGCAAGCAGAGCTCTGCCACCATCTCAAGGATGTGACCGGGTTGCGTTTGAGGTACCGCAAACGAATTGCGTGGAAGTGTCAGTGAGAGCTTGCGATCAATTCTGCCGGAATTTGCCTGCGGGAACAACTCGGCCCGGCTTCTCTTTTCTGAAGCTTTGCTGGTAGCTCGCGGATTCGACATGGGAATCTGAATACGCTTCCGGCCGCTGGAGCAGGCTCGACTGGGATGACAACGTGCTGAATGTGACCTTGTTCTGTTCAACCCTGTTTCCGTCCGGGAACTCAATGACCAGGTCGACATCGTGTTGAATCTGCGAAAGTGTTGGCAATCCAGTCCTGCGATCGATTCGACATGTCCCGTTACACTTCCCTCCTTTGACCAGCACCGTGAACTCACCTTCCGCGTGCTGCACGGTGACGGGCTCGTTCGGACCGGAAATCTGCCCGGTCAGACGGATGTCTGCGAAGTTCGCGGTGAGCTCTCGCAGGACACATTGGACGTTCGTAATCATCTGGACGGGGGAGTCGCAATAGCGGGGAGCCAGCTCCCATTCCGTCCCTTGTGATACGGCCACATTGGTATGTCTGGGGTCAAATCGGTACGGCAGCATTCCGACGCTGTCATCGATAAACGTAGCGACCCCGTCTTCCGACTTGGAGGCGTCCAGTTGCATTTTGACGTTCTCGCGATGTTCCAGCGGAACACTCCGCAGGCAGCGCTGAAGAAAGTCGCTGAAACCGGTGACGTCCGAAACCTGATTAGAGGCATCGAGCCAGAATCCGAACCCATTCCCTGCGAGGCCGGCATACAGGAACGCCTCTGGCGGTACCGGTTCCCCCACCTTGTCTGAAGAGTAGAAAACCCGCCTGCCGCCGGAGAGTTGCTCAAATTGAACCCGATCGTAGGTGACGCTCATCTGTTTGCGGCCGTCCGAGAGGACTCGATCAACGACCAGGGTCAACTGAATTTCAGCCCGCGAAGTACTTGTCCGTGTCCCTTCGTTGTCGATCTGCGTCAGCCGGTGCTCAACAGTTTTGGACAGAGGATAGCGGTCACCGCTCTTGGATTTTCCGTCCAGATCCTGAACCTTGGAAGGCGACTCATCCAGTTCTTCGAACTCATCCTCTTCTTCTTCATCCACCAGTTCCTGTTTGCCATCATCGTCGAGCTCAGCCAGGTCAATATCATCGTCGACGACTGTGGGCATCAAGTAACTGCAGCCGGCTCCGGTAACACACAACGTAAGCGAGAGTAGCAATGCGACTAGCGGCGCTGCTGTTGCGGTTTTCAGTGACATCGCTCAACCTTCCCTGGTGGCGTCGCGGCGACAAGATCATCTCGTCGCTCAAAATCGTGACTTGGAGCCCGTTTGCGGCAGGTCGGCAAGATAACAATCGGCCAATTCTGCGCGAAGACGGATCTGGGCAACGCTGCTATTTCCCGGTTCTTGCTCGTTGCGATAGAATCACGTAGTTCCGTTTCAACTGAATTGGATCCGTCGCCGCAGCGGTAGTGGCACACAAGAGGCGTGAATCGGAGGAACGGAATCGTGCTTCATGGCCATGGCTGGTATCAATGACTGAACTTCCATCCAATTTGCCGAACGATGAAAGGCGTGACTCCAACAGCCCGCACATCGAACAGGACAACCGTGGGACTTTCCGGGCCCTTCTGGAAGCATTCGTTTCGCTGTTTATCGCCGTCCTGTTATTCCGCACGTTTGCCGCAGAAGGTTACATGATCTCGACAGGATCGATGGCTCCCTGTCTACTCGGTTATCACAAGCGCGTCGTCTGCCCGACATGTAAGACCACCTTCCCGTTTGGAACGGCCTACGATACAGACGATGACCCCGAAGCCAATCGAGTCATGACCAGCCGGTCGCGCGCCGTCTGTCCGAATTGCGGTCAACCGGGTATTGATGTGTCGGACGTACCCCGAAACCACGGCGATCAGCTACTGGTCAATAAGCAGGCATACCTCTATCAACAACCCCATCGCTGGGATGTGATCGTCTTCCGAAACCCGGCCCGGCCGACGGAAGCATATGTCAAACGCCTGGTGGGACTGCCCGGTGAGCGGATCCAGATCATCGCGGGCGATGTCTACGTCAATGACGAAATTGCCCGGAAAACATACCAGCAACAGTTGGCGACGCGGATTCTGGTCCATGACCACAGTCATCTTCCCGCGGATGATGACGGATTCCACCCTCATTGGGAAGCAGCCATTTCCACAGTCGAACCAGATGAGCGCAGTCATGCCGGATGGGAGGCACTGGGGACCGGTTTCCAGATGAAAGGTGGACACGTCCGACGCCCCGACAAAGAGCCAATTGATTGGGTCGAGTACCACCATTGGGTTCGATCGGGGGGGCTACATAATACCTCAGTCCATCTCGAACAATGGCCCACAGACGTTAACACAGCATCGGTCCCTCCGTCTGGACTCCGGTTTGATCCACGCTCAGGCGAGTTCAGTGTGACGGGAACCTTGTCCGCATCGACCGCACGCGAGCTGCTGGACCTGTCCGACGACGAGGCGTTCCGAAATGCGGTTCTTGATCTGTACCAGGCATCACATGTGGTCAGCGTCTCGGACAGTTACGGATACAACCCGGTAGACGAAGTCGGTGCCCCGAATCCCGTCCGGGATCTGATGGTTTCCGCCCAGGTCACCATTGAAGGAGGGTCAGGAGAATTCTTCGTTGAAATCACCAATGGCGTGATGATCTATCACGTGGTCTTCGACATCGTTCACCGTGAGGTCCTGCTCTACGAAGAACCACTTCAACAAGGGGTTCCGTTGAACTCGGAGCCTACAGGAACGGAGTGGCAGTCAGAAGCAGTCGCTGTCGCACCATGGCCGAAGTCGATGTCAAAGAGCGGAGGAAAGATCGAAGTTTCACTGATCGATAAGCAAGTTCTCATCGCGGTGGACGGTCAAGTTGTGATGCCTCCGTGGCAATTCGACTACCCCGTCTCGGTTCCTCCGTCACGAATTCCACTCCGAGTCGGTGCTCGCGGGCTCGACGTCAAAATTGATCAGCTCAAGCTTTATCGTGACGTTTACTACACCGACACGCGCAGTCGACATGCCATCAACCGGCCGTACCAACTGAAGAAGGACGAATTTTTTGTCCTGGGGGACAACAGCCCCGTGTCACATGACAGCCGCCGCTGGAACAGTCCTGTCGTGAATCAAACGCACCTGATAGGGAAGCCGTTTCTCGTTCACCTACCATCAAAGCCGGGCAGCCTTCGCATGGGCAATCGCGAACTTCAGTTGCGGATTCCTGATTGGGAACGGATTCGTTTTCTGAGGTGAGATCCGGTCGCAGTCGCTTGTTTCATTCATAAGGAAGAGGACAGGGTTGAAGTTCCCGCCCGACGCGGGATGATTCGGTCTGGTCACATGCAGTCATTCCTACGAAGCAGCCGTGAAAATGTCGGATCTCAAAACCACGTTCACTTCAGGCTCAAAATTTCCTGCAGCGGGAGATGCGGTCAGCGCATCCTCGAAAACCGCCGGACTGCACCCGTACCCAGATTCACGGTCGCCTGATGCGGACCCCCGAATCGATGGCGCCGGTGAACCCTGTCCGGCTCCGCTGATGTGGCAAGAGATTCTCGAGAAGTATCATTCGGAAAGTACCCCGTGGCAGTTTGATCACGGGCGTCATCGAATCCTTGGTCGAACCTGGGGAAGCGGTCCCCCGCTGTACTTCCTCAACCATTTCGCGGGCACAGCAGAACTCTTCGCACTCACCCTCTGGTTATTGAAAGATGAGTTTCGGTGTGTGGTCTTCGACGTTACGGCAACCCACCCAAAGAAAAGTTCACGATCCACCATCACCGACTTTGCAGCTGACCTGTTCGCCGTTGCCAACGAACAGGGAGATTCGCGCGTCTCAATCTACGGTGCCGGGTTCGGGGCGGCGGTGGCGATGGAGGCTGCACTGCACTCCCCGGCATCGATCGAGCACCTGTTCCTGCAGCACGGATTTGCCTATCGACGGCTGTCATACTTCGAGAGAGCACTCGCGTCGGTCTGTCTTCAGTCGTCTCGAAACCTGAACGACCTTCCGCAACGGCGTCGATTCCAGGCGGTGAATCATCAACCATGGTTTCCACCCTTCGACTCATCTCGCTTCGAATTCCTGCTCGAAAGTACCGGGACGATTCCCCTCCGTGACCTCGCCGAGAAGGCATTCGCCGCGCATTCGTATGATATTCGGTCGCGACTCTCGGAGATCTCCGCGCCAGCTCTTCTTCTGCGTACAGAAGGGGAAGGGCGAATTGCGGCCGAGGCTCAAGATGTACTTACAGAAAAACTTCTGAATTGCCGGACTGAATGGATGCATTCTGCAGGGCAACACCCCTACCTGACTCATCCTCATCGCGTCGCAAAACTGGTTAGAATGTTTGTGGCCACAGCCCTCCCGCAGAGCGGCGGAATCTGACTGTCTGGCGATCGCGCTGCGACAGTCAGGAAAATCTCGAAAGACCCTACTTCGGAAAATGCTATGAGTGAAGACCTGCCACGCCCCCTGGATGTGCTCGCCGTTGGAGCTCATCCCGATGACGTCGAAATCGCAGTGGGAGGAACTCTCGCCAATCTGGTCCGCCAGGGATATCAGGTCGGAATCTGTGACTTAACGAATGGAGAACCAACGCCGGGAAGTCCCGGTGTTCAGACTCGCCTTGACGAAGCCCAGGAAGCCGCGCGCATTCTCGGCCTTCAGATGCGCGAGACGCTGACGCTGCCAAACCGCTGCCTGTTTGATTCGTTCGCAGCACGGATCGCACTCGCACGTGTCATTCGGCACTGGCGACCTAAGATCGTCCTGGGGATCGCGGGCAAGACTCCGATGGCATCACCTGACCACTGGCAGGCAATGCAGATCACGGACGCGGCGGTTTTTTATAGTCGGCTAACGAAGTGGGATGACGAGTTCGCCGGGCTGAACGTGCATACCGTCACGAAGCAACTGTGGTACCCGCTTGGGCTTTCCACACTGGAACAGCCCGAACTGTCCGGCCGCTTTGTCGTCGATATTTCAGCAACACTCTCAACGAAACTGGAAGCCGTTCGCGCTTATAAAACCCAATTCCCTCCCTCCAAAGACCGTGTCTTCCGACTCGTCGAGAGCCAGAACCGGTTCTATGGAGCGACTGCTGGCTTTGAAGCGGGAGAGCTGTTAATCAGCGCGACGCCGCTGGGAGTTCGAGATCTGGTAGCCACGTTGTGCCCCACCGGCACAACGCCCCCGTCCGTCAACCCGAACATCGGCGCACCATGAAGCGGGGCAGGGAGGCGGGCAGACCTCGGTTTCGTGGAAGTGGGAAGAACACACGATCGATCCCCAGCGGATCGATCATGTGCTCTCAGGGTCAACGGGACTGCCGATCAACTCAAGAAACTGGTCTTCCGTGAGGACCGGCACTCCCAGTTCTTCTGCCTTGGCGAGCTTGCTTCCTGCATCGGCTCCGGCAACGACATAGTCTGTCTTTTTGGAAACGCTTCCCGCCGACTTGCCGCCGTGATTGCGGATCAGTTCAACGATCTCGTCTCGTTTGAAGCGTGTCAGTGTACCGGTCACCACGAGCGTTTTCCCCACTAACCGACCTGCCGCACGCTCTGCGGCAGCCTCCGCGGCCGCCTTCGCGTCCCCCATGGCAACGCCCAATTCGCGGAGTTCAGCGACGATCTTCTGACCGTATTCGCTCTGGAAAAATGCGGCGACCGACTTTGCAATGACCGGGCCTACTTCATCAACTTCGCTCAGTTGCTGTTCCGACTGAGCAGCGAGGATCTCCATGGCACCGAATCGTTCGGCCAGTTGTTGCGCTGTTCTGGTTCCGACGTGGCGGAGATTCAGCGCGGTGAGGAGTCGCCAAAGGGGCTGTTGTTTCGACGCCTCAATGCCCACGAGCAGGTTATCAACTGATTTTTCACCGAGTCGATCGTAGCTGAGTAGCTCAGCCCGTTTCTCTTTCAGGCGATAGATGTCAGAAAAACTCGTCAGCAGTCCTTTGCCCGTCAGTTGCTCGATCAATTTCACGCCGAGCCCTTCAATATCCATTGCGGCACGGGAGGCAAAGAATCGAAGACTCTCGCGCAATTGCGCAGGACAGCCCGGATTCGGGCAGCGAATGTAGACCCCATCTTCATCCTGGACGACGGGGGTCTGACACTCTGGACAGGTCGTCGGGAACTGATAGGGAATTTGTGTCCCATCGCGCTTGTGCTGCTCAACGCGGACGACGTGAGGGATAATCTTTCCCGCTTTCTCGACGATGACCCAATCGTGAAGCTGCACGCCCAACCGGTCAATTTCATCGCGATTGTGCAGGCTGGCGCGAGAAACGGTAGTTCCCGCAATCTCGACCGGTTCCAGATGGGCGGTCGGCGTCAATGTTCCCGTTTTCCCGACAGTGATCCGAATGTCTCTGACCTTCGTCTCCGCTTCGTACTTCACCCATTTATAAGCAATGGCCCAGCGCGGGGATTTGCTTGTCATGCCGAGTTGTTCGCGAACTCGCAGATCGTTCACCTTGAGTACAATTCCATCGACTTCGAAATCGAGCTCGTGAAGGTCTTCCATCAGTTTCTGCGTGTGGGCCACTGCGGCTTCGAAGCTCGGTTGAACGGAAGTCTTTTCAACGGCGGGAATCCCCATGCGGCGAATTGCTTCGAGGAATTCCCAATGAGTTGAAAAGCTGGCCCCTTCCAGGCTGCCGACACTGTGAGCGAAAAACCGAAGTTTGCGCCGTGCACACAGTCGTGGATCCAGCAGTTTGATTGCCCCAGCCGTTGCATTGCGGGAATTCTTCAGAGGCTCTTCGCCCGCACTGACCATGTCTGCCTGAAGCTGAGCGAAGTCCCTGTTGCCGATATACGCCTCGCCGCGAACTTCGAGCACATCCGGAACGTCACCGAACAGAATTAAGGGGACACCGCTGATGGTCCGTGCGTTGTGGGTCACGTCGTCGCCACGGCGACCATCCCCGCGAGTCACACCACGGACAAGTCGCCCCTTTTCGTAAATGAGTGACAGCGCGACCCCGTCGACTTTGTATTCCACGATCCACTCAACAGGATCCGGTCCGATGAGTCGGACAACGCGCCCGCCAAAATCGGCAAGCTCTTCTTCGGTAAACGAGTTGTCGACCGAAAGCATGGGAACACGATGTTCGACCGTGACAAACCCTTGAACCGGTGCTCCGCCCACCTTCTGAGTAGGACTGTCCGGCGACTGTAACTCGGGATGCGCCGTCTCGAGTTCCACGAGCCTTCGCATCAAGATGTCGTAATCTTTGTCCGAGATTTCGGTCTTCGCCTGCTGGTAATACAGGACATCGTGGCGTCGAATCTCAGTCCGCAGTCGCTCAACTTCGTCGCGAGGGGGTTCGTGAGATGAATTGTCGCTCATGAAACAGGCTTTAGAGAAAGAATCGTCCTTCAGTGCGAGGACCTTGCCGACGATGCGAGAGTCGTCACGGCAGAAGTGTAAGAGAGTTTACGTCCCAGTTCTACCGGGGAAGAGCACACGAACCCGTGGACGTGAGGCTTGAGAAACAAGTTCTGCCGCTCGCCAGCCAGAGTCTGACTCGAGCAATCACGGCCGAGCCCTCTCACGGATTCGAAATCGAACGATAAACAGCTGTTTTGCTGAGCGCAGCGCTCAGCAGTCGAAACATCGACTACGCCAGTTTACCCGCGCAAGAGGACTTTGATTCTGCCAACTCCTTTGCGTTTCAACGAACTGGGACCAAATTACCATCTGCTCCTGTCCAAACGAGGAATCGGACACGGCTGTTCGACGCGGGAATTTCAGACAATCATCCTGCTAATCTCCGATCTGCGCGTCGAAAGAACCACTTCATTCCCCTCGACATCGTTCCGGAATACTTCGCTCAGGAGTTATTTTCGGAACAGATCCCTGAAATCTTTGGCGGAATTGAGAAGTCAGGAGAAATCGCTTCAATCCTGCACCCGTTTTCTATGCAGCGTTCCGGCGAGGGGGCGTTGGGAAGCAGGGAGGATCAACAGGCCCCCCTCGGGACAACGATCCGCAAGAACAGGTCTGCTCATTTGCCATCAGGGGGCTTCGAATGCATGATTGCGTGTGAAGTCGAGTTAGCTATTCAGGAGCCACCATGCAATCCGTCCAACTGATTGAACGTCTCGTTGACCTCGTTGATCCACGAAGAAATATCTTTCTGAACATGTCTGCCGAAGAAGCACTTTCACGTGTCGCTTCGGGTGATCCACAACAGGTCAGGGGAATCGATGGTCAATTTGCTCTCGTCCACAAGGCGGGCAAAATCATCAGGATGGCTCGATCCATCGGCCGCCCGCTACGGTACTTCATCGCGAAGAAACATGCGGGACCAGTGCTGATCGTTGCCGAGCGGATTGATGAAATCTGGAACTGGTTGAAGGCCGAAGGACTCGATAACCAGTTCCACCCCAGCTACACCCGCATGGTCCCGGCACATCATTTGACGGAACTGGCACTCGTGGGCTGTCCTGACCCCAGTCCAACATACTCGCGTTTCTTCGATCCTCAGCGGAACAGACTGAGCACAAACCTCGATGAAATCGGCCGCGCCTACATTGGAGCACTGGCGGACGAACTCAATAAATGGCTCGACTACGTCGCGAAGACGGACGCAGCTGAAAGACCTGGTCAATCACCGCAACCTATCGGGGTGCTGTTCTCGGGGGGGATCGACAGCGGGTCGGTGTTACTGACACTTTACCATCTGCTGCTATCACGAGGTGAAGCCCCGCAACGGTTGAAAGCGTTCACTCTCGACGTGGGTGGAAATGGGGCCGATGCTCAGCAGGCTTCCCAGTTTCTATCTGCGCTGGACCTCGAATACTTGATGGAACGGATCGAAGTTCCGATTGAGTCCATTTCCGTGGATGCCGCAATCCGGACCGTGGAAGATTACAAGCCGCTGGATGTCGAGTCTGCGACGATGACACTGGCTCTCTGCCAGGGAATCCGGGATCGATATCCTGACTGGAAGTGGCTGGTGGATGGCGACGGTGGCGACGAGAACCTCAAGGACTACCCGATCCATGAAAATACCGAACTCACAATTCGTAGCGTGCTGAATAATCAGATGCTGTATCAGGAAGGGTGGGGCGTGCATGCGATTAAACACTCGCTCACGTATTCAGGTGGGCAAAGCCGAGGCCATGTCCGCTCTTCCGCCCCTGTCGCTGCTCTCGGATTCCACGGGTTCAGCCCCTTTGCCTTGCCCAACGTCATTGAGGTGGCAGAAGGGATTCCATTTATCGAGCTGACAGACTGGGACGAATCTCGTCTTTACGCATTGAAGGGAGAAATCGTTCGACGTGGTGTCGAGGCGGTTACCGGCCTGTCGATGCCGACATTCGAGAAACGTCGCTTTCAACGCGGAGCCACCGACGAGAAGAGCTATCAAACCATCTTTCCGGCAGACCCGAACGAATACCGACGCCGATTCCTCAGGCAGTTCGTGTGACCGTCCAGCCAATCGAAAGGAAGCCCTCGTCAGCGATGGCGAGGGCTTCGCTTGGCGCGTCGCTCGTCTCAGTTGGCGTCAGGCAGACTCGCAACGAACGATTTCATTTCACGACATCGATGGCACAGGCAATCGATGGCAGAGGCGGCATTGCCCTCTGATACCACACCTGACATACCCGATGAGGATTTCCCAAGATGGTCCGGAAACTTTACACCCTGACTCTCCCAGTGCTGCTTTCTGGCTGCATGGAGAACCTCGAAAAACAGGTCGAAAAGTCGCCGAATTCAATCATTAACAAGACAACTCAGGAAGTTGGAAAGTTCGATCCGGCAGCCGCTCAGACTGTGAGCGATTCCCGAATCCATGCGACCGATCCACTGACTGCCCCCACGTCGGCCTACGGACCGATGCTGGAACAAATCTCCAAATCATCGATCGAATCAGCCCTGCGACTGTTCGAGGCGGAGCATGGGCGATTTCCCGCGAACTACGATGAGTTCATGGAGAAAATCATCAAGGCAAACAACATCAAACTGCCCGTCCTTCCCGGGAACAAGCAGTATCAATACGACGAGGTGAATCACAAACTGGTCGTCGTGGAACAGGCAGTCGAGGGAAATTGACGCTGCGCACATCTCACTTCGTTGATCGAGCCCCGCTGAGCAGCCAATTCGCTGGACGTCCGTGGTAGGCGACGTTTTGAAAACGTTCACGTCACGGATCAGTCACAGCGGTGCCACTCGTACTGAGCATCGACCGATTCGCCCAGCTGCGCCTATGCGCGGGGAGGGCTACGGCCGAAACTGCTGGTGACGAGAAATTGGTCATCTCCTAGAATCCCGCGACGAATGGATTCCGTGTCCAAAGATTCTTTTGGCGCCGGGAAAGATTTTGGATCGCTTCAATGGAGTGGCGAGGATGACTTCGCAGAGTTTTCGTTTAATGGCACTACTGGTGGCCAGTTCAGCGATGGGCAGTTCCGCATGGGCAGCCGATCCGCCGAAAGTTGCAGATACGATGGCCTTCGTGCCCCGCCAGAAAGATGTTGAATTCGAAACCCCCAAACCGGCCGACTACGCGAAATGCAAAGTGGAAGTCGAACGCCGAGGCAAAATCAACGGATGGGTGGTACTCGGTCCCGCCGGGCAGGTCCTGCGTAAGTTTCTCGATACCGATGGCGTCGGCGGGATTGACCAGTGGCGGTACTACAATCACGGCGTGGAAGTCTATCGTGACATCGACACGAACAATAACAATAAGGTCGATCAGTGCCGGTGGCTGAACCTGGGCGGCACGCGCTGGGGAATCGACTCCAACGAAGATGGTCGAATTGACGAATGGAAGATCCTTTCCGCAGCCGAAGCATCGAAAGAAGCGCTTCGCGCATTGATCACAGGGGACGAAGCCGCCTTTCAGTCCATCATGATCAATGAGGATGACCTGAAGTCACTTGGCGTGGATTCCCGGATTTCCGCGCGATTGCTCGAAGCCGCTGCGGACCCCGGTAAAAAAGCCAAGGCCGTCATGGCCAAAACGAAAACGCTGTCCGCTCAGAGCCGCTGGACACGTTTCGATGCTCAAATGCCCAGCCTGATTCCTGCGGATGATGAAAAAGCGAAGGGCGATTTGCTGGTGTACGAGAGCGCGATGGCGATTGTGGAAACGCAATCCAAGTTTAACGCGGTCCAGATTGGAGAAATGATTCGTGTCGGCGACGTCTGGAAGCTGACACAGGTTCCGACTCCGATCGAAGGCGAAGTCATGACGACCAGCGGCGGAATCCTGATGGAGCCGATCGTCGCGTCGAGCACGATCACTCCTGGCCCCGCAGGCCCGTCTCCCAAGGTCGAAAAAATCCTGAAAGAACTTCAGGAGATCGAGACGAGCTTGATGAAGCAAGGTCAGCCACCCGAGCAGGTCAAGACCCTGATGACCAAGCGTGCCGCACTCCTGAAAGAAGCAATCGAACTTGCGGAGACTGATGAAGAGAAGTCACTGCTGATGAAGCAGACAGTTGATGGGTACGCCCTCGCTTCGCAGATGGGAACATTTCCTGAGGGCGTTGCAGCGCTGAAGGAAATCGAAACGGATCTGACGAAGGCTGCTCCCGATTCGCCGCTGCTCCCGTATACGACTTACCGGCTGCTGCAGGCCGAGTACTACGTCAACCTTCAGGCCGCCGAAGAAGATAAGGACAAGCAGGCAGAAGTTCAAAAGGCCTGGCTGGAAGGTCTCGACAGCTTTGTTACCAAGTATCCGACATCCGACGATGCAGATGATGCAATGGTCATGCTCGGCACACACGAAGAATTGCAGGGGCGAAGTAAAGAGGCCACCGAGTGGTATCAGAGGCTGCTGAAAGAAAAGCCCAAATCGGCAATGGCCCCGCGTGCGCAAGGCGCTCTGAAACGACTGAGACTGAATGGCCAGAATCTGGCGCTGTCAGGACCGGGTCTGGGTGGCGGAGTCGTTGATGTGAAGAGCCTCAAGGGACAAGTCGTCCTCGTCGTCTTCTGGGCGAGCGAATACAAAGTCTGCGAAGATGATGTTCCGCAACTGAGAGCGCTGTACCAGGACAACAAGGCGAAAGGCTTTGAAATCGTTGGAGTTTCACTCGACTTTGACAAATCGACGGCCCTTCCATTCGTACAGAAGCACAAGATGAACTGGAAGCACATCTATCAACCCAACCAGACGACGCAGTCCGGCGGACTGAACAGTCCCATTGCTGAATCGTTTGGGATTATCTCGCTTCCAACGATGTTTCTGGTGGACCGCGAAGGGAAAGTCGTCAATCGAAACGCCACCCTGACGGATGTCAAAACCGAACTCCCCAATCTGCTGAAGACCGGTGACAACGTCGCCCAAGGCAAAAAAGCAAAATAGTCAGTCAAACTGATTATCACACAAATTCAGAAGGGTGCTGGACTCGATTCCAGCACCCTTCCTGCATTCATTCCCTCGAAAACAAAGCGTTTCAATGAGAGGAAAACGGACAAACAGTCTGGCCAGCACATCCATGAGGAAGAATGTCCGGGTCAGACTTGCGGCCCGATGGCTCTGACTCGCCCCCGAAATGAGTCGCCCCCCAAAGTGACGATCTCCCGGTGCCTACCCTGGAGTTGGGAATGTCGTCGTCCGTCTTGAATGCGTCGCCCCGCCAGGGAATCAATTCTTCAAATAGGACCAGGAAATCTGCTGACGACTGTCGTCCGGGATCCTGCTGAAACGTCGAGATTTACGTTCGCATGTCACATCAATTCCTGATTCAATACAGTCCCGACACCATTGCACCCCAACTCCCGCTACAAGGCCCAGCAACATGTTC
The DNA here is from genome assembly GCF_044336245.1 of Schlesneria sphaerica. Classification (NCBI taxonomy): domain Bacteria; kingdom Pseudomonadati; phylum Planctomycetota; class Planctomycetia; order Planctomycetales; family Planctomycetaceae; genus Schlesneria; species Schlesneria sphaerica. The sequence continues at coordinate 2,156,910 of NZ_CP172346.1, forward strand.
GACCGAGTCAAGTCCTTGCTTGGGTTTAGGTCGTTGACGGACGAGCAGTTTGAGCAGCGTCGGAAAGAGTTATTGAAGAAAATTCCCATTCCGGTCTTTTGGTTGTTCGGAAAGACGGGCAGCGGAAAGTCGTCGATCGTTCGGTACATCACCGGCTCGACTCAGGCCGAGATTGGCAATGGGTTTCAACCTCAGACTCGAACTTCCTTTCGCTATGACTTTCCTGACTCGTCAGAGACGCTGGTCCGATTTCTGGATACGCGCGGATTGGGGGAAGCGGACTACGATCCGCGTGAAGATATCGAATCGTTCAATAACTCGACTCACGTCGTAATTGTTGTGGCCAGAGTCATGGATCACGCACTGGCTGATGTGGTTGCGCCGCTGAGGAAAATTCGAGAGGCCCGGCCAACGCGGCCCATCATCCTTGCACTCACTTGCCTGCACGAGGCGTATCCGTTTCAGCAACATCCTGTCCCCGATCCGTTTGATCAGGTGACTACGTCATCACACGTGTCAGAGGATGGTCAGGTCGTCAATTCGATCTTGCCCGCCGCGAATCAATCAGCTCAGGATCTGCTTCCATCCCAGCTCGCCACACATCCGGCGCTGCAGCGCAGCCTGCGGGAGCATGAAGAGCGGTTCGCGGGACTTGTGGATCGCATCATCCCGATTGATTTGACCAACCCCGAAGAGGGCTATACGGAACCGAACTACGGAGGAAAGCGGTTGGAAGAGGCCCTGATTGACTTTCTTCCGGAAGCGTGTCGGCAGGCCCTGATCAACCTTGACGTTGTGCGAGATTCGCTGCGGGATCTGACCGAGAAGCAGGCCATGCCGACGATCTTGACCTATAGCAGTCTGGCCGCGACATCTGCGGCCTCTCCTTTACCCTGGGTTGATATCCCAGTTGTAATGGCATTGCAGACGCGCCTGGTCTATCTGCTTGCGGAACTGTATGACCAGAAAATGAATGCCTCACTACTGGCAAAGATGGTCGGCGCCATCGGAGGCAGGCTGGCTGTCCGATTTGCGGTCAAAGCACCGCTGAAGCTGATTCCCTTCGTCGGACAAACTGCGAATGCGGCGCTGGCATTTGCTTACACCTTTTCGCTGGGAAAGGCGTGCTGCTGGTACTTTGGAGAGATGAAGAACGGACACGTTCCATCGACAGAGGAGTTGAACACAGTGTGGGCCGAACAGTTACAGCAGGCCATGATGTCATGGCGCAACCGCAAGGGGTGAAACCTGGAACTCGGCCGACATCCCGATTCCAGACATGGCTACCATCTTCCGCCACCACGATCCCGCCACAGAAACAAAAAGTCGCTGCTTCCGCCTGGGAAACAGCGACGAGGAAGTCCAATCGCATTGTCGATGTTTTCGAATGACTTATTCGACTGACTTATCAGTGTTCGTCTGAGGGTGCAACCCCGTTTTGCGTTCGGTGAAACTCTTGATTACAGGGTGTTTTGTGGACTCGCGGTTTGGGGTTCAACTTTGCAGGACATCAGTTGGGGTGTCCATTGCCAGGTGGCGAGGTGATGTTTCTTGGTCCAAGCTCGCATTCGTTTGACCTGTTCATCCCAACGGCGACTGATCACCAAGGCGCGCAGTTGCAACATTTCTTCCGCGTGATGTTCTCGCCAGAAGACGCCGTTTCCTTTCAGCCGCAGGTTGATGACTCGGCGGATACTGCTTTCAATGGCACCGCTTCCCAGGGGGAGACCGCAGCGACGAAATTCGGCATAGTTCAATCGTCCCGCATCCCCGTGTCGCTGGAGGTAGTTCAATTCGGTTTGAAGTTCCGCGTTGGTGGGTTCGTCTTCAGCAAACACTCGTAGTTCCTGGACGACGTATTCCCATTCTCCGTTACGTAGTCGCGTGCGAAGATCCCGATACAGGGGCATCCGCTGTTCCGTGGTCACGCCGAGCGTGGCTAACGCTCGTGAGATATGATGCACGGCATGGCAGGTATCCAGAACCTGATGAATCACGACCTCCTTCGGAATCCGCGCTTGAGCCACGATTTGATCGACGCGGTCCCAGATCCAGACCGCTCCATCACTGACAAAGGTCAGGCTCAGTGCCTTGGCTGCTCCCAGGCGATGCAAGTGCATGGCAACCAGTTCCGCCATAGCGTCAGGTCCCGCAAACGTCCCATCCATTGTCATGCGTGACTTCTTCTCCAGGCGCCCCTGCTCATCATGAATGAAGATCGTCATCAACTTGGGTTCGCGCCATTCGCCATCGAACGTCCGTTTTGCGAGGCGCTTAGAGCGTCCCGGCGCATCACTGATAATCAAACCGTCTTCGTTGAGTTGTTCTGCATGAGGCGTTGCCGCTCGCAGTTTTCCACGGAGTTTCGTCCGGCCGCCGTCGATCTGGATCGACACACGCTTCCCCGACAGTTCGTTTGTCGATGCCAAAGTTCCAGCACGCCAGGAGGCCAATTCTGCCGTTCGTAGCTTCAGCAGTTTCTCACCGCACTGCTGAGAAATCCGCCGCACCGTTTTGAGATTGAGCGACAGTCCCTGACGCTCCAGTTCCTCACAAGCCAGTTCAAACGAGGGACACAGAGCCGACTGCCGAGAGACCGTACTCTCCAGCCCGGGAGAGACTTTCTTTCCCAGCCCGAATTGCACCTGTTCAATCTGTAGGCCCGAGACTGATTCTTCCTTCTGCAGACCATTCCCGCGACGACGACTCGCTTCACAGTAAAGCGACGTGATCCACATGACCACGCCCCCCAGAAGCCGAACCGACATCTTTCGATCACGCCCCTTGGATAGCGGAATCGAATAGTCTTGTCGCGTCTGCTCGGCGGCAGCGGCAAATTCCGGTGTCTGCATCACGACTGATGCCAAGCCCGCCACGACCATCCCCGCACCCCGCGCGAACTCCCGCTGGACTTCCAACTCAAGGGCTTCCAGACTCAGCGGGTCTCCTTTCAGACGACGTTCCCACTCCCCCAGCTTCGGAAACACCTCGCCACTGAATCGGAAGAGCATCTCCGAAACGGATTTAATAAACTCACCATCCCGACCGTCCAAGGAAATCCCTCCCATTCGACCGCCCTCCATTGCGATCTCGGTGCCGAATCCATCCAATCCTCGATTGGACAACAGCAGGGAAGAATAACACAGACTCAGAGATCACTCAGCAAATAATCACTTCTCCGTACTCGACCGCAAAACGGGATTGCACCCTCGTCTGATAAGGAGATACTATCGCACCGATTCAGCGAGGCTATCAAGAAACTGCCGTGACTCTGTGTATTCGGGCATGGACATCGCGAGGATCTGTCCGCGGAGCTTCGTCTTCAGTTCGTTGATAGCGCTACCAATCTGCATGGTCAAATCATTCGTAGGACCATACTTGGTGAATTTTTCGAGCATTGATTCGATCGATTGACGCCCCTCATCGAAGGTGCTGTTTCTCAATGCCGTCGGCCAATGAATCGTACCACTGGCAGGATCGAGCTGGCTGCTAGGAAGTGGCTGCGGTCGATGCGCTTCGAGGAACTGCTGCTGGCGGGCGCGCGACTCAATCGCCAGTCTGCGATCTTCGTTGTTACGGGCTTTTGCTTCCCGTTCCCGTCGTAACTTCTCAGCATGAATTTTCTGCTGATTTTCCAGATGCAACGTTCTGGCCTTTTCGTTTTCCTGGAGAGCCTTCTGGAGATTGATTTCGGCCTGGGAGTCGAGCACGTTTCGCTGGCCTTCTGCACGGACGAGGTTTCCCATCCCGCTGTAGATCTGGCCTACGCCGCCAGCGGCACCGCCCCATCCCCAACCAAAGCCACCGTACCCGCCGTATCCACCATACATTCCTCCCAATCCACCCGCGCCGTACCAGTTGTCATATGCGTAGGTCGAAGAGCCTGAAGGCAGGGCCGCAGCTAAGGCAAGAATCGCAATTACGACCGGCGTTTTCATCATCAACCCCTTCGCGGAAGTCATTATCCGCATTCTGAATCAAACGATTGAGTGCCATCTCACGAAATCAAAACTCAGAGTGGCGACCGCAGTATCGACGCTGTTAGAATCAAATGAGAGCAACCAAACGTTGTACCGGATACGACATCTCTCCATCAAGCATAAACTCGCGATCAAAGGGTAGTAGGGCATGAGAATGCGACTGACAGGAACGCTGGCGACGGTAGTAGTGTGTTGCGCGATGTCTTTCGCCATAGCTCAAGATCATGAGCTGACGGTGTTGAACAAGCAACTGGAATCAGGATCGCTGGAAGAGAAAGCCAAAGCTGCCGAAATTCTGGGTGGAATCGGCCCCGCGGCTGCAGATTCCGTCCCGTTTCTGATTAAGACACTCGACGACAAAGACGCTGGTCTTCGTTATGAAGCGATTGACGCTCTCGGTCGTATTGCAGCGAATCCTGATCAGGCCGTTCCCGCGTTGACCGCAGTCCTGTCAGACCCCATCCCCCTGCTGCGCCACAGCGCGGTGACTGCACTCCGCAAGTACGGTGCCAACGCGGAATCGGCAATTCCACAACTGAAGAAGACCCTCCAGGACAAAGAGCTGCTTGTGGCCGTCAGCGCCGCTCGCGCGATCGCGGAAATTGAGATCGAATCAGGGAAGCGTGAGCACGCAAAAGACCTGATCCCCGTCCTTGTGTCGGGGCTGAAGAGTGACCGCCATGACGTGGCCAACGAATCGGTCCAGGGCCTTGTGTTTATTGGTGCCCCCGCCGTGGCTGCAACGAAGGAAGTCATCAGCAATTCCAATCCCTCGGCCAGCATGCACGCTTGTGACGCCCTTGCCGGAATTGGCGCCGACGCCTCCGGTGCCGTCGATAACCTCATCTCCGCCGCAAAATCGTCAGAATCCAAACTCCGTTGGCACGCAATCAGCGCGCTTGGGGATATTGGCCCGGCTGCGAAAGCAGCGATCCCCACGGTGATTGCCGCTCTGACGGATACTGACGCACAAGTTCGTTTCAATGCTGCTCACGCACTTCAGCAATTTGGCGAAGCAGCCGTCCCGGCACTGGTCGAAGCTCTGAAGAATGAAAAGACACAGCATGCCATCGTGACCATCCTTGCTGGCATTGGTCCCGCAGCGAAAGGGGCAGTAGCTCCGCTGGCTGCACTGATCAGTTCCAAGAACCCCAGCCTGCAACGAGAATCCATTGTCGCGCTGGCTGCCATTGGAGACGCCGCAAAGTCGACGACCCCAGCTTTGATCAAGTCACTTGATGACAAGCAGTTCAAAGCCCGTCCGGCTGCGGCCTATGCCCTCGGCAAGCTGAAAGCAAAAGACGCAGTCCCTTCACTCAAGAACAGCCTGAACGCTTCGGATGACGAAATCCTGCAGCTCGCCAGCATCTGGGCATTGCTTCAGATCGATCCCAAGAACGATGAGTACCAATCAATTGGCCTCCCTAAACTCGTCACGGCGCTGAGCAACGAACGAGCCGACATCCGTCGTGAAGCCGTTGAAACGATTGGTCAATTCGGCCCCAAGGCCAAAAATGCTGTACCTGAATTGCAGAAGCGTCTGGCCGACCAGGACCCGACTGTGCGCCGAGAAACCCTGATTGCTCTGGCGGAAATTGGCCCTGACAGTCAGCCCGCTGTTGAAGCCGTTGTAAAAGTCCTCTCGGACGCTGACCCCGCTTTGCGACCCGTCGCCTGCTACACGCTCGGAAAGATCGGAAAGGGTTCATCGGCGGCCGTCTCGCACCTGCAAAAACAGATGAAGAGCCGGGATACATACGAGAGAACAATTGCCGCCTGGGCTCTTGTTCACGTCGCTCCTGATGAAAAGACGGTTGAAGTTGCAATTCCGCTGCTCGCAGCAGCATTGCACGGTTCGGCCAACCCCAAGATTCGCATCGAAGTCGCAGAGACACTTGGCAAGATCGGAAACGGTTCACACCTGGCCAAGGACGCTCTTTCGTTGGCTTTGAAAGACTCTGACGAATCTGTTCGTAAAGCCGCAGAAGCAGCGATCGCCAAATTGAAGTAGTCGCCGCAGGCAGTCTGCTGAGTCGACAAAAACCAGGCCGCGCGTGAGTTCCACGTGCGGCCTGATTCATTCTTTGAAGCGTCAACGAACCGCGAAAGGGCCAATCGAGGCATCACGATTCCATGAATGCGCAAGACATCAAAGGCTGACGTTCGAATCGACCGACGTCACCAGGGGAGTTCGCAGAATTTCGGGGACCTACGCGATTACACGGTCCCAACTGCGGGGCTCAGAGAAAGCTGCACCGCTGTTGTGCGCCGGTTCCGTCTTATCGTGCCATCCTGCTCCAGGACCGGAATCTTCGACACTGCGTAGAACCCGAAGAAGCTTCCGACGAGCATCACCCCATAGAGGATCGGAATCGGGGGAGACGTAAGAAACCCCGCGACAACGATAAGCGTCGTAAAGAAGTACGCCTGCAATTGAACATTGCGCCGGATGGCGCGATGCGCCTGCCAGTCGCGCATCATTTGGCCAAACATACGACTTCGCAATAAAGAACGTCGCAGTCGAGGTGAAGCCTGAAGGCCGAAGTGAGCCGTGAGGAGCACGAAGGGGACTGTGGGGATCCCCGGTACGACGAGTCCCACCCAGGACATGCCAAAGCAACCCAATGTCAGGACCGCGTAACTCAATTCTCGAAGCCGCTGGACCGAGCGAAGGTATCCTGAAGAGGCCACATCCAGTCCGTGGAAGCCTTGAGTTGCTGCCGACTCAGCCGGGGCGGCTGTTGATGATAATAGTGGAAACGGGCATCCGGTCGAATTCTGCCCCGAAGCGTCGTCGTCCTTACCAGAGCTGTTCCCGTCAACTTTTCGCAAAGCCCGGGCCATTTTTCGCAGAATCGAATTGGGTTCGTCATTCGGATCAAACTGCACGGTGAGACTTTGACAGCCGTACCAGACACGACGGACCTGCACGGACTCGACTCCCTCAACATCGGAAAGGGTCTGTCCCAGCAGCTCCATATTTTTCCGCGAAAGCCGCGCCGTCGATCGATCAAAGAACAGAGTCAATTGAGGCGACTTGCCCATAATCTGAATCGCCATAATGAACTCCACATTGTGCGAAAAGCAGACTAATGATCGATCTGACGGTGGTTCTCAAGCGCCGTCGTTTGAGATGAGGTTTTCAACCAGCCGGAATCATACCGCACTCATTTTTTTCCGAAAGTGCGATCGCAGTAGTTACTGGCCGCTTTGGCGCCATCGACCAGTCCCCACACAATACAGTTGTTCTGAGGAATCACCTTCGCGAGCAGGAGGACAGGGAAAGCGACACCAAACGCGACGGAGTACGCCGAGTTATAGGTCCCTTTTCCCACGGCGGCGGTAATCTTGGGCCAAGCCTCTTCCACACTGGCGCGGGCATCTGCGATCCCACTTTCCATCGCATGCCTGGTCGTTGCCAGGATGCCAGTTGTTGTCGTGGGAACTTCATTGATCGTCATCGCCAATGCTTCGGACATATCAGACTCCTTGAACACGCTTTCCCCCGTCTCCGGGGAGGATATTGAATTGAAACAAGTCTCTCCCAACTTAGTCGAGACTGAAACTACGAAATTCGTTCGTTAGATACGAATCACGCCACCATGCTGGAGACGACGGCCAAGGCCAGAATCCAACCGACGGCGAACGCAAATCCCATCATAACAGTTTCTGCAAAGCCACCAGCAAGTCGTGCTAACCGTAACATGGTAATTCTCCGGAATGGATTGTTTTCAAAGGGCTGTAAAAGAGGTGTCATTGCCGCGACATCGACTTGAATTACTCTCGCGGCGGTTGCCGAACTGTCATTTCGATTCAGGAAATCGGCGTTGTAAGTCCTTGACGAATTCCCTGATCTGATGAACGCCTTCTCGATGAACGGCGGGGAATTTTCGACTGAACCATCGCTCGATGGGCCCAAAAGCTTTCGGCCACATCGTGACGCCCCCCGCAATAAGCAGGGGCGTTCCAACAGGACCGGGCAGGATCACTCCGGCGATACCTGATAGGATCAGCAGCATGCCAAATTCAGGTGGAAGTCGACCAAGCATCTCAATGGTTTCTTCGGCGTCCAGATCTCCGCTTCCCATCTGAGCTTGAGACGCATCTTCTGTGGGATCCGATTGAGATGACGCAGTCCTCTCGGCCCCTGCGAAACCCTCCACGGTTCCCGGAGCGTCGGAAGTTCCGTGAGCATCCATCGATTGCGGCGATTCAACAGTTTCGGTTTCAGTCACGGTAGTTCACTCTGGTCAAAGTTGCGGACGGCGAACTGTCAGTTTGGGTCGGTCTTGCTGATGACGTCCAGATCCGATGATCGTGAGGACGTCGACGAAGCGGTTCCGCGTCGGGGATCGATTTTCTGACGTGAGCTCATTTTCGCATTCCTGGCCCCATTCACCCCTTCACATGTCGGGGCACTGGATGGTTTGCTCTGCAAATCGCCCTGAACCATGCCAGCTTGTTCAGGACAGTCTATAGACGTGCCTGCGTTACTGGGGTCAGGCTCGGAGATGTGGTCATTTCCTGAAAGCAGAACCTTCGCCTGCCTGAAATGCCGATTGCTGAGAAGCCCAGCCGTCAGCGCCCCCAGATTCGTCAGTAAGACCACGTGCAGACTCGTAAAACCAGCCAGGAATGCTCCGGAAATTGCGAGCGAATTGAACGCCACCACTGCGGCCCACCCCAGTCGGTGGGGACGTCCCGTTTCTTGCAGAACACTCCAAAGCTGCTCAACTCGTTGTGGCTCCGCATGCAATCCCAGAACGTCGAAATCCCGCGTGTTTAAACACTCATGAGGTGTACTGGAAATACGAATCACGTCATCTTGCTGAAGCTGGCCCAGCAGTTGTCCACTGGACATCACTGCGACTTTGTCAGTCCGAGACCGCAGGTTGCGGATGTAATGACGACAGAAGTCTGCTGGCCCAAAGACTTCATGGAACTCGAGACCTGGACCTGATGGCGTGGTATTGCGGATTCGAACCCGCTCCTTCAGTTCGTCGACGCCGGAAATCGCATCCGCTAGCGCTTGGGTAGCACGTCCCTCTGGAGAAGACGCAACGTGCGCGACGACGACAGTCCGGGTCTTGGCAAGGCGATGAAGTGTTTCGCTATCCCTCACCAGCCAGCCCTCATCCCAGAGGTGACAGATGCTGCTAAAGTTACTGAATCGTTCTGACATCGAAGGGCCGGTGGCGAAATCCGGCCTGAGGACAGCAGCCAGCGTCGTCAGATCTCCCAGCATGATCGCGGCCGTCCCGGTGGCAAAAGTGAAGGGGACAAACCGTGATGCGGACGAATGACCTCGCTCGGTAGGAGTTCCTCGACCAGGAAGTCCAGCAACGGCGCTCAGCAAGGTATCCCTGATCTTCGCCATGCGAGTCTCATGGCCGATGGCAGTGACCCGAAGCTGCAACTGGCCAGTGACGACCCGTGATCCGGCAAATACCGAGTCACCTTCTGAACGTTGAGAGGTCCCTCTGATACCCCGGACACACTTTTCATCGAGCGCGGCACTCCCACGCTCAATGATGCCGTCGTACGGGAGAATCGCTCCCGCATCGAACATCACGGATGTCCCAATCAGTGATTGAGGGGATGTCCCTCGAGGCAATACCTGCAAAGCCTGCAGGTCTCCCGTCAGGATTGGTAGTTGTGCCTGACACTTCAGTTGATGGATGATTCGCCGCAGGCGACGGCTCGACCAGCCATGCCAGCACGTAATGGAGGCCTGCATCAACGCTGCAGCCAGGAACTGTCCGCTGATCAGAGTTGTCCCCATGATCACGGTATAGAGTGCAGATACTCGCCAGTTCAGTGTCGCCAGTTCCGCAACACCTCGCTTGAGCGTCGGAAGGTTGCTGGCAACAAATGCGATGGCCGTCAGCGGTGCAACGACAGGAACAAAGAACTCCGAGGCAACTGCCAGACCGAGACAGGCAGCCGATTCCCCCCATCGCCGCAGCGGTGGTCCCGTTAGTAATTCGAGTTCGTTTAATCGTGAAGTCAGTACATTCTCGATCGTCCACAGCAACTGATCTGTGGTCACGACGCTCGGATTAAAGTGGACCAGAATCGATCCGGTCATGGAACTGGCAGAGACCCCCGTGATGCCGGGCGTCATCTTCAAGGCAATGACTGCGTGTCTCGATAGGTCTCCATTCCCGCGAAGCAGAGGGTGGTGAATACGGACTCGCCCGGAAAGAGCGTGCACAATAGTGCCAGCCGTGGCGGTGCCGAATGGTGTTTTCTTTTGCAACTTCAAGCAGGACTGCCTGGCATAGCTGTCGCTGATTGGCGGATTGACTAGACCTTCGTCGCGCAAGTGGGTAACGATGTCCTTGAGCGCTCCTTGGGCCTTCGACATGTTGTGCGATGGTATCTGGGATGCCGCGCCGCCCTTTGAGACGTCGCGATGTCCAGCAGAACCAGTAAGCCCCTTTACGTGCAGGCTTAGCGACTCTCGTGCTCGATCGACAACAACCGACTCAACGCACTCTGCTGCCAGTACACGCCGAAGGATCTCTCGGGTCTTTTCCCATGGCTGCGTCTGCGCGAGCGCGGGCGAGCACAACACCACTGTGCCCGCTTCGCGATCCACAAAAATCCTGCTTGCCTGGGACATCAGAGAACGACCTCTGTCAACGAGCGATCTTGTCACCCTTGTCGGGAATCAATTGACCAGCGGTCCGGTCGAATAAAGAGCCAGGTCTCCCCGGTCGGCAAGTTCAAACAGGTAGTCTGTTTCAAAGGTGTGCCGACTATCGATGACTGCCACCATCCTTTGAAGTCGCTTCTGGTTCTGTCGTACTTTCACGCCGAGGTAGGCCACCCCGAGAAACCCGACAAACCCTAATACGACGCCGCCGATACCTTCGTTCATCGCGTTCCATTCCTTGAAGAGGTTACTAACTGTTTGTGTCCCGTCACACAGTCACGCTGCGGGACAGACACACCCTGCCAGACACTTAAACGGGAGCAAATTCCAGCAGGTGGGCGGACCCTTCTCCGATCAATTCGATTGTTCCCTGAATGGTCTGGCGATGACCGCTCTCTCTGACCAGCGTCGCCATTTGATCCCCGTTCGACGCCATCGAGAGCTGGATTGCCCATTTCATCATTGAGATTGCCGCGTCAGGATTTCTCATGTGGCCCAGGCAGAGACGAAACCCAAATCCCTTGGGAGAACGTTCCTTAACCGCCTTTCGATCCAGCACGATCAGGACGGGATCAGCCCCCACCAGCGATGGATGCCGCTTGATGTATTTAAGAGACTGCGTTTCGTTCAACACGAAGAAGCGCTGACCTTCAAGATAATTGGCAAAAATCGGCAGGTTCTCACGGACAGCCTTGCCAACCTCATTGTTCCAGCCTGAATCGATCAGAAAAACATCGAGAATTCGCCGGTTGCTGGCCCCATGGTGGCTGGCTGCTCCGGCCGTTGCTTGCGAATTCTCCAGAGATTCAACGTCGGGAGCCGCCACCGGAATCTGACTGGCCTCCGATGCCTCTGGCTGACTGAGTTCCCCTGGCGAGACCCGTTCGGCCATGGCTGCAGCCGTACGCTCTGACTGTTCTGCTGCAGCGTGGCTGGCACGTGACTCTGCCCCCGACTCTTCGTGCGCCGATGCAACTGACTGGACGGCATGTGACTCAGGAGTTGATTCCGCCAGCCCACCATTCGCAGCACGTTGTGGCCTGTGGCCGTGCTGCTTGTGGTTCGACGGGTGATCTTTTCCCTTCCCCGATTTTTTGTCAGTCATAGTCTGCTCTCTACAGTGAGTGTCAGGCGGGTTGCAGGTGAACCTGTGGTTTATGAGCGGCATCCAGCGACTCGGTGACGAGCAGGGTCATCTCCTTCTGTGCCTGCTTCATCGCCTGTTCGTCTGCGATCCGTTTCAGCGGCATCATTCCATTGGCCAGTGCGGCCATGGCAGCCACATTGTTTGTGATCACCGATGCCATGATGCCGAAGCCCATCGTAAAGGCCCCCGCAATACACAGCAGGTTCGGCGCCAAGATCAGGTACCAACTGTTTCGCACGTTCTTATCCAGGTCCCGCGCGATATCTCGAAGCTCACAGAGCCGATGCAGGCTCTCTTCCATAAACACGATCTGGGCGGTATCGGTTGCGATCGACGAGGCACCGCGAAGCGAGATCGAGACGTTGGCCTTCTTGAGTGCGATTGAGTCGTTGATCCCGTCACCTACGAAGCAGACCTTGCGTCCCTGTTTCTGGAGCCGTTCGACATAGTCCGCTTTGTCACCGGGCAGCACGCCGGCAAAGTACTCGTCCATTCCAAGGCTTTCGGCCAACTTTTTCGTCGGCCCTTCGTGGTCACCTGAAATGATGGCGATGTGCTTGATTCCGCGGTCTCTCAGCCCCTTGATGATGCTGATCACTTCAGGCCGCTGCGAGGCTCGCAGTTCGATGACCCCTGCAAAGACGCCGTCCAGAGCCACCATCACCAGGGTGTGTCCTTCGCGGTGAGCCACCTCGACGACTTCCTGCACTTCCATAGGAATCTCGATTTGCTCGAGCTTGATATAGCGAATGCTTCCGACTTTGACCGTGTGACCATCGATAACGGCCTCCAGGCCATAACCCACCTGATACTTCGAATCGTCGATCGGAAGCATCGGCATGCCGGTCTTTTCAAATTCCAGCACGATCGATTTGGCAATCGGGTGCGAGAACCGCTGCTCTGCAGACGCAACCAGCTGCAACAGGCGGTTTCGTTCATGCCCGTTGAAGGGAATGATATGCCCGACTTCCGGGCGTTCTCTTGTCAGGGTACCAGTCTTATCAAACAGCACAGTGTCGATATCGTTCATCAACTCAAGTGCCCGACCATCTTTGACAAGGATTCCCTTGTGGGCGCAAAGCGCGAGTGATGTCAGCATACCCAGAGGAGCCGCCATCCGGATCCCGGTGCCGAAATCACTGTTCAGAATGGCCACTGCGCCTTGCGGTCCCAGAGTCGCCATGCCTGCGGTTGCGATGGCCAGCGTCGGAATGACGGCCTTATCCGCCATTCGCTCACCTTTGTGCTGACTCGTTAGCTTGTATCCTGCGGAATCGTTCAGGATTTGTGCGATTTTGGAGGATGTTGTCTCGCTCCCCGCGTTTTCGACTTCGACATAGACTTTCCCTGCGACCATCAGTGTCGAGGCGAATACTTTGTCCCCTGGAGACTTCTCGGACGGCGTCGATTCACCGGTCAGGGCGTGCTGATCGATCATCGCCATTCCGTCTTTGACAACGCCGTCAACCGGAACCGCATCTCCCGTATGGACGACGATGACATCACCTTTTTTCAGTTCATCCAGCGGCGTCTCAACTTCTTCACCATCTCGAAGCAGACGGACGAATTGAGCCTGCTTTCCGAACGCCTGCACCAGCAGTCGCTTTGAATCATCCTGGGTCTTCTTCACCAGCATGCGACCGAAGCTGAGGCACAAGCACAGAACCGAGCCAGCGAAGATCTGTCCAGTGATTACACAACCGGTCACGACGATGGCATCCAGAACATCGACACCGAGTCGCCGTTCGTGGACGAGCACATGGTAGGCTTCCTTAAACGTGGTGATCGACGTGTAGCCGAACAACAGGCCCGCGACAGGCAAGAGCGGAGGAAACGCAAATTGCGCGACTGCGGCCAGCGGAACAGAGGCGATGGCCAGCGGAAAATCCAGGTCTGGCGGGTCCAGGTGCGGAGAGAGTTCTGCCCGGGCGATGGCCCGATCCAGAATCGTAATCACCTGATCCTTGCGCAGATCACGTTGGTTGTAAGTGACGAGCAAGGTTCCTGTCGAAGAGCGCGTTTTATAACTATCGACCCCCAGCATGCTCATCAATTCACGTTCGATGCTCTGACACACGTCCTTACGGCGATACAGAGCAGGGTGCTTCAATCGAAGTCGACCGGGTATTTCGTGAATGATCTCCCAGGCAGTTGCATGATTGCCGTTGCGCCCAACTCGCGTCACTCCCTTGCGATCCGGCATCAGCAAGATATCTGCGAGCGAAACAGATGGAGCGCGTTCCGCAGAGGAATGTGCAGTAGTGCCGTTCTGGCCTGCCACCTGACCGTTTCGCGAACCACGATGAGATTTCACCGAAGCGCCGTCACCGGCAACAACAGGTCTTCCAGTTAACACCCCGTCATAGACCGGCTTTTGATCGCGAGCATGGATGTCCGTCGGCGTGCTCGCAGTTGCGGGCGGTTCCACCAGGCTGCGAATCCTGGCGACGATGGATTTGAGGAATCCCGTCGGTGACGCATGATTGTGCCGAATCTCGGCGACAGCTTTCCGCCCGGTCGCCCCTCCCCCCGTAATTGAGATCTCGGCATCCGGATCGGCACCCAGGATGCATCCAAGAATCGCCTTGGCTCGCGTGCTGCTCAGATCTGAAAAGAGAGAATCGCTTTGAATTTTCAGAGCGCCAGCTTCACACGCGAGCACTTCGCAATCAAACATTGTTGAGACTCCACACACCAAAACGCCGTAGTTGTCCACACGAAAGCTCCGCCTCGCTGTGGAATTTCATCGCAATGGACTTGTGAGCGGCCGCATCCGTGAATCAACTGGAGCTGCAACAATTGACAAGAGAGACAGGCCGGTTGAAATCATGGATTTCTACCACTGCCTGACTTTTCGGTACCGCCAGATTCAATCAGCCTGAAACTTCAAAAGCCAAGATCGATTTCCATCTTCTGCCGTCTAACGAATTTTCCCCAGTTATGCCGGTTCGAGACAGCCGACCCCGTCCTGAACAACTTCTTCGAATTCACCAGTCAGGGGATCGCGTCTCTGCAGTCGACCTGTCTGGAATCGAGCTAACGTCTTGTCGGCGGAGGCATTCGCAGAGGCCGCGCCATCTACGAGCCCTTCCACGAGGCTGTTATTTTTCGGAATGTAGTGACATGCCATGAAGACGGGGAAACAGACTCCGTATGAAAGCGAATAACACGCCGTGTAAGCCAGCTTGCTGGCAAAATTCGCATTCATGTACTTGTCGCTCCAACTGCCCATGGCCGCGGTCGCAGAGTTCATTCCCGCCTCAAGATTTGAGGCCGCTGATTCCAGTTTATCGGCCACATCAGAAAGAAAGGCATTTGTCTCAGGAGCTGTCGGATTATTCATGTTTGTCTTTCGAAACGTCTTTAAGTTGTCAGCCATCGATTCAAGCAAATCGCGGATGAAACGATCTTCGGTCGACCATCTAACTCTCAATCAGTCCCTCCGGGCCAACCGTGTCTGCCTTAAACTTGGGATCGGAAGATCTGCTGATCGAATTTTTCTTCCGCCGCCATCTCCAGGTACCGTACTGACCCGGTCGAGGTGCAGGATTGAAACAACGGGACCTTCGCATGGGGGAACTGGCCAGAGAGCCCGAGACAGGGCCTTAAGGTTCATGTAAATTCACGAGGCGTTCTCATTAAACTGGTGAAGTTGGCGTGATTGGGCTGCGGGAGTAAAGCGATCTTGGATCCCTCTTGGAGACCATGATCACCTATGGTTGGCGCCACGGTCCGATCGACTGCGGCGTCAAAACCATTAACCTGGTGCACCTTTGCACAAATTACCCTTCTTGTCTTTTCAACACTAGTACGGGTCAGAACCGCCGTCAAATCGTTTCTTTTTCAATCAGCGATTATTTTTACATCACAAAAAGTTCAGGTCGTCCTGACAGCGTGCGGCCGGTGTCGGATTTCACGACGCCCAATTCCACGTTTATAAGCTCCATTCCGGTGAGCTCATACGTGAAGGAACCCTCAGATCCTTCTTTACCGCTGAATCCGCAACCAAAACTTGAGGATTTCATCAAATTTGACGGTTGTAGGGCCGATAAAGATCGGATGAATCAGAAGACATAGATAGATTCGCTCTTAACGCCGGTTTCGTGACGGTTAAGTTCGCACGAGCGCAAACTTCATAGTGCTGCTACCCGTACAGGCACTGTGCCAAAACTCAGCGGGAGAGTGAATTTTCTGCCTGAGGAACTGCTTAATGAATCTGAAGGAGGGATTTTCCAGTTCATGGCCTCGATTCATTATGGCACCTGAACGCCTCTTCAAAGTGGTCCGCCGTGCATGCAGAATCCCGGCACGCCCGCAGTCTGCAACGATTGTCACCTGCGCACTCTTCGTGCTTGTGACTCTGTCTGGATGCACGACGCTGCGCACCACCCGTTCAACACAAGAGCCGGCGGCCGGGTCTCCGGCCGTGTCTTTGGTTCGCCTTCAGAGCCCTGCAACTCAGGACTCACGCTCGAGTGGCGCTTCGTTCCCTGGTGGAGCCTTCGGTGATCAATTTGGTGGTGTCAGCGCCAGCCTTCGAAACCGTCTCGAGGATTCGATTGATTCCGCCGACGACTCAAATGAAGATCCCCAGTTTAATTACCCCGATGTTTGTGCAGATCCTGCCAGGCGGTATCACGACGAATTTGGGGTTGAAGGCGAATACGATCCTTTTCTTCTTCCCTGGCTGACGAATCTGATCTTCGAAGATCGCTGGTTGCTGGCAGAGAAAGACCCCGCCGAGGCACTGAAAAACCAGTACAAGCGACAGTTGAAAATCAACATTCGCGACCCCGATCCGGATACTGCGAATTTTCCGAACGGGGCCTACACGATCCCTAAAGGAAGATTTTACATTGAAACGTCCCCGGTCGGTTTCTATCGCGGAAGTGCCGAAGGGGGTCAGCCCGCCATGTATCAGTGGGAGTATCTGATTCGCTACGGGTTGACGGACAACCTCGAGTTTCGCGTCTTCTCCAACGGCATTACGCACGAAGCGGGATCGGCAGGCCAGTCTGGAATCACGGGGTATCAACCGCTCGCAATTGATTTCAAAGCGAACTTCTGGGAAGAAAATACCCGATACCACCTCCCTGCCATGGGATTGGAGATTTACCTGCAGACGCCGCTGCTGGGATCATCCGCATTTAACACGGGAACGCAGCCGTCCGTGAACCTGCTGTTCGATCAATCACTGCCCTATGAGGTCGGTTTTGAATACAACATCGGCTACACCGGGGTGCAGAACAGCGAGGGAGAAATCGCGTACCAGTTCAGTTTCCAATGGTCACTGCAGCGGGAAATCGTGAAAGATTTCGACGTCTTCTTTCATGGCTTCTACAACGCTGCCGCGCTGCCCCGGCTGAGTCAGTTTCAGCTGGCTTCCCAGGCCGAGATTCCTAATGTCACGGTTATGGGTGTGGGAAGCCTCTGGACAGTCAATGACCGTCTGGCGGTCTTCGGAAGTTACAACTTCGGGATTACCCCGGATGCCCCCATTAGTTTCGCTCTGATGGGTTTCGCGTTAGCGCTTTAAGTGCAATCCGATTCGGTTCCCAATTCTCTGGTCCATCTACAGAATCGTCCTCGCGAACTTCTGCAGCGCACCATGACCTGACACAATCGGGTGGATTGAAACCGAGCTCATTCTGCCCCCAGCGGACAGGCAAACCATGTCCCCTCAATCTGAATCCCATTCCCTATCGGCGTCTGCGAACGGCGCAGGGCAAATCAAACTGAGCGCTCATTTCTGGGCTGTGCTCAGTTCACACCGACTGCTCTTTTCGAGCATCCTTGTTGGGCTCGGATCTGGACTGGCTGCGGTCGCCTTTCTGAAGGGACTCGAGTTCGCCTCGCACATCATTCTGGAACAATGGATGGGATTGCGGCCCCCTGCGGCCGGCGAAGGTCCCTCGCAAGTGGCAATGTTGCCCACCCGCTGGTGGCTTGTTTTGATGATCCCGACCATCGGGGGATTCATTGCAGGCGGAATCGTCCAGAAATGGGCTCCTGAAGCGGCCGGAGATGGTACCGATGCTCTCGTGAAGGGGTTCCACAAAGGGGAAGGGAAGATCCGTTTACGAGTCCCTCTCGTGAAAGGTTTGGCCTCGATCATCACCATCGCCACCGGCGGCTCTGCCGCACAGGAGGGTCCGACCGCCCAAATTGGTGCCGGCTTGGGATCCTGGCTGGGAACACGTCTTGGCCTTCCCGTAAAGGAACGCCGACTGGTCATGCTCGCCGGTGCGGCAGGGGGACTGGGCGCTATTTTTCGAGCTCCCCTCGGAGGAGCACTCTATGTCACGGAAGTCCTGTATTCGACGACCGCCAGTGAATCGGCCGCGCTGTTGCCGTGTGTCACCAGTTCCATTGTGGCATACTCTGTTTTCGCATCGTTTGTTTCTCCTGAACCGGTATTTCGAGTTCCCGACTACACGTTTCATGGACTGAGTGACCTGGGCCCCTTCACCCTTCTTGGGTTGCTATGCGTGCCGGTGGGCTGGTTATTCGTCAAGGTGTTCCATTACACACGCGATCCCCTGTTTACGGGATTCAAAATCCCCAATCTGCTGAAACCCGCGCTCGGCGGCTTGGCTGTGGGACTCATCGGATTAGTCTTCCCGCAGATCCTGGCTGGCGGATACGGGTGGGTTCAATGGGGAGCCCTCGGAGAGCCGCACGATCTGCTTCAGCCGGGCGAGCAGCCATTCGTCCCGAACATGGGCTTTGCCGTGCTGTTGACACTCGCCCTGGTCAAGATTGTTGCCACCAGCCTGACGATCGGCTCGGGGGGAAGCGGGGGTGTTTTCGGTCCTTCGATTTTCGTGGGAGGTATGCTGGGAGGGGCCTTTGGGCAAGTCCTCGCCTGGCTGTTCCCCGGTGCCTCCTACGAGCCCGGAGCCTTCGTCCTGGTGGGCATGGGAGGCTTCTTTGCAGGAGTCTCGAAAGCCCCGCTGGCTTCCATTCTGATGATCTGTGAATTAACGAATTCTTATAGCCTGCTGGTTCCGTTGATGCTGGTTTGCGGGCTGCATCTGGGACTCTCGACGCGCTGGTCTCTCTACCATGAACAGGTCCCGTCGCCTGTCGACAGTCTTGCCCATGAAGGTGATTTCACAATCGATCTGCTTGAGCAGACCACGGTGAGTGAAGTCCCCCTCATCACAGAGAAACTGGTGACGGTCCAGGAAAGCCTGCCGATCGACTCTGTATTGACGCAGTGCCTGCAATCGGACCAGGAGACGTTTCCACTGATGAACAGTCAGATGGAACTGACAGGAATCATCCGTCGCGAGGACCTTTACCATGCGTTTGGAAATAGCAAACTGGGCCCACTGGTCCTCGCTGCTGAACTGGCAATTCAACCCTCTCCGTTCGTTGTGCCGGGGGATGAAGTTCTCATTGCCATGATCCGAATGAACGAAATCGACATCAACGAGATCCCCGTGATTGATTCCTCGAAATCAGGGACCGTCATCGGCCTGCTCAGCCGGTCAGCTCTCACGGAGACCTACATTCGCCGAATTCGTCAACTTCGCGGCCCCAGTCGAATGGGCTCTATTCCCGGCAGCGTCGCTTCAGCTTCCGTCCCTCAGTCGCACTAGTCAGAGCGGATTCGATTCGCCATAAATCCGCTGGGTGGTTTCCAGGTTCAACGCAACACTGGAACCACGGGTTCTTTGAATTTCGAAGTTGTCACCCTTCGGACAATGAGCATGAGTACGGGCCAAAGCAGTTCAGAACAGATCGACTTTCCACTTATCCACAGCGGCTACGTTAATTCGCTTTCGCGCTATTACGGCCAAACCCGCCCCTCACTGAGGATACGGTTGGAGCGGGTGCTGATCCTGGTTGCTGTTACATGGCTGCCATTACTTGTCCTTTCCCTATTGTCAGGACATACCTTCGCCGGCAAGGTGCCTGTCCCACTAATACATGACCCGGCACTGTCGGGACGACTTCTGTTCGTACTTCCCGTTCTGGAACTGGCCGAGGCGATGGTCGCAATCAGCCTGCCCATTCAGATTCGCCATTTCACGACTTCACAGATCGTTCCTGCGAATCAGAAACCTCAATTTGAAACGATCCTCAATGAGGTGCTTAAGCTCCGCTCGTCCGTCTATGTCGAACTGCTGATTGGCGTGACGGCATTGGTATCGGGGGTGATCTTCCATCGCGTTGTCTTTCAGGACATTTCGCCAAGCTGGGAGCACGATTCGACCACGACGCCTGCAGGGTGGTACTACGCATTGGTCAGCCTGCCAATCTTGTACTTTTTCGTACTGCGATGGCTGTGGATATTTGGGCTTTGGGGATGGTTTCTCTTTCGCGTTTCGCAACTGGATCTTCAATTAACACCAACTCACCCCGATCACGCCGGGGGACTCGGATTCCTCGGATGGGGTCTGGCAAGCTTTTCTGGGGTTGTCATGGCAATTTCCGCAATGTTCTCGTCGGCCGTCTTCTATGAAATCATCCACAAGAACCAGTCGATCGAGACGATGAAGTATCATTTAATGATCTTCGTTATCATCACCCTCAGTCTGGTCCACGCCCCTTTGCTCGTTTTTTTCTGGCGGATGTCCCGATGTCGATTCCTGGGACTGCTGGAATTCAGTTCGCTGGTGCTCCGCTATGACCGGGCGTTCGAGGAAAAATGGATTGAAAAGCGATCCGGCGAGCCCGCCGAAAACCTGCTCGGCACTCCGGATGTCCAGTCCCTGGTCGATATTGCCCGTGGCTATGAACATGTGACCGAAATGTGGCTGCTGCCATTCGACATGACCGGGATCATGGTGCTCGTCGGTGCAGCACTCATTCCCATGCTTCCACTTTTAGGGACGGCTTTGCCGCTGAATGCGATCCTCACTAAACTCGCCGAACTGATGATCTGAGGACTAGTCGAATGGATCTGCAAATTTCGCAAAGTTAAGGGAGATGAGGATGAGTGATTTTCAGGCGTCGGTTGTTTTGCCTCGTCCCCGCCAGGAGGTATTTGAGTACCTGCGCCGTCCTGCCAACCTGTTAAAAATGTTCCCCGCAGAGAAAACATCCCGCCTCTGGCTGAAACATCCCGACATCATCTCCGTCGGCGAGTGTATTGAATTCAAAGTCAAAGCGATGGGGGCCCAGTTCCTGTTCGTCCACGAAGTAACCGAACTGGCAGATGCCGAGCTGATCGTGATCAAACAGATCGAGGGACCTTTCAAGGCATGGTCTCAGGAACAGCACTTTGCTGATTCCGGCAACGGCAACACGCTGCTGACCAGCGTCGTCCAGTTTGATCCCCCCGGCGGAATGCTGGGATTCGTCGTGACGCGAAAAGTCGTCATGAGCCAGCTTGAGAACTGGGTCAGCAAGGGACATCAAATCCTCCAGCAGCATCTCGCAAATCCGACCGGCTGAGTTCGGGCTCATTCGGCTCGCAACTGGAATTCCACGGGCGGCAAGATCCCCGGGCCTGATTGAATCAGGTTTGGCACGCACCGTGAGCCGTCCTGTGACGAGAGTGAGTGACGCCGCCACCCGCCCGCCGAGAACACGTTCTCGATTTCCATCGAATTCGGGGCGGCAACAGTTGGGATCGAACGAACAACCAACACTTGCGCCACCAACAGCACAATCGTCAATGTCGCTGACAAGTGTTGCCATTTCTCAACGCGTGATGCCGAACTTCCTCGTCGCTTCAATTCATGAGGTATGTTTGCAACGTAGCGCTTGGATTATCACCCCACGGTGTCACGCTTGTTGACTCGGTGAAACTGACGGAAAACGGTGCTCGTCAACGCAGGCCTCATTCTCGCGCCGGGCACAAACACTCATTTGTCCTGATTCACATCCTCGGATCGACGCCGTGCCGTGCGGTGCGGTGGAAGTTCGTGAGCGAACAGGCATAGCGACAGAAGGACGGAAGAAAAATGACGCGAAGAGACTGGATTATGATTGGCGGGGGAATCTGCACCGGTGCGCTGCTCGGGGTTGGAGTTCCCAAATTGACTCGCCACCTGGGACCAATCATCGTCGAGGCAAGTCAACGAGCCGGTACTGTTTTCTCAACGGTTGCCGAAGTTGTCGCCACTCAGTTGGAACGAGCCGAAGACTTCGCCGCCGAGCGTCGTGCAGCCCGCAGCAGCGCAGTCTGAGACCGCTGCAGGCGCGGATGCGTCTGCAGCGGCTCGTTGACAATGGCGACGAAGTTCAGGCAATCGAAGTTGAAACAGCAGGTCACTTCCTTCAGCGTAAACGGATCACCGTTCAAACGTTGTCGGCAGCGGTAGAAATTTCGCCCGCCGAACCTGCTCTTTCTACTCCCCACTTCCAGCCGCTGACTTCGGGAAGATCATCGCCAAACTGCTCGATGTACTCCTTATGCTCGACCAGTTTTTCGTGGATTGCCTGCTTGAAATACGCGGCCCGCGCACCCAGTTGAGGCAGCCGGTCGATCACGTCTTCCACCAGATGGAATCGATCGAGGTCATTGAGCACGACCATGTCAAAGGGAGTCGTCGTCGTCCCCTCTTCCTTGTACCCGCGAACGTGCAGATTCGCATGGTTCGTCCGACGATAGGTCAGTCTGTGGATCAGCCACGGATAGCCATGGAAGGCGAAAATAATCGGCTTATCCTTAGTAAACAGCGCGTCATAGTCCCGGTCAGACAGACCGTGCGGATGATCGCTCGATGGCTGCAGTTTCATCAGATTGACAACATTGATGACACGCACCTTCAACTCGGGAAGGTGCTTTCTTAACAGATCGACCGCAGCCAGCGTTTCCAGCGTCGGGACATCACCGCAACAGGCCATCACGACGTCGGGTTCGCTCCCCCGATCGTTTGATGCCCACTCCCAGATTCCCAGTCCGGCATTGCAATGCTTGACAGCCTGATCCATCGTCAGCCACTGCGGGGCTGGTTGCTTGCCGGCCACGACGACATTTACGTAGTTGCGGCTGCGAAGACAGTGGTCGGTCACCGACAACAGACAATTGGCATCGGGCGGTAGATACACCCGAACAACTTCGGCCTTCTTGTTGACGACGTGGTCGATAAACCCCGGGTCCTGATGGCTGAGTCCATTGTGGTCCTGCCGCCAGACATGCGAACTGAGAAAATAGTTCAGCGAAGCGATGGGGCGACGCCAGGGAATATGATTACACGTCTTCAGCCATTTGGCGTGCTGGTTGAACATCGAATCAACGATGTGGATGAACGCTTCATAACACGAGAAGAATCCGTGGCGTCCTGTCAGCAGGTAACCCTCCAGCCATCCCTGACACTGGTGCTCACTCAGCACTTCCATGACTCGTCCATCCGGACTGAGCTTATCGTCGTCGGGACTGATGTTGTCCATGAAGCAGCGATTGGTGACGTCCAGCACGTCCTGCCAGCGATTCGAATTGTTCTCGTCAGGACTGAATAGTCGGAAATTCTTTCGATCGAGGTTGGCCCGCATCACATCGCGCAGGAATGTTCCCATCACACGGGCAGATTCCGCAGTCACCGCTCCAGGCGAGGTCACGTCCACAGCATAATCACGGAAATCGGGGATGCGAAGTTCTCGCAGTAGAAGCCCCCCGTTTGCGTGAGGGTTGTCGCTCATCCGGCGATGCCCCTTCGGCGCCAGTTCCTGAAGCTCCGCCCTTAAATGTCCCGATTGGTCAAAAAGCTCTTCAGGTCGGTAGCTCTTCATCCATCCTTCGAGGATGCGGATGTGCTCGGGCTTATCCATGTCTCCCATGGGTACCTGGTGACTTCGCCAATAGTCTTCGCACTTTTTGCCGTCGATCTCGGGTGGACACGTCCAGCCTTTTGGGGTGCGGAACACAATCATCGGCCAGACCGGTCGCTTGATCACCGCACCCGGTGCGCGCGCTTCAGCCCAGATCTGCTTGATTTCGGCAACGATTGCATCAAATGTTGCTGCCAGCGTCTGATGAACCTGCTCGGCATCGCTCCCTTCCACAAAGTACGGCTTGTAGCCCAACCCTTCGAAGTACTTCTGCAACTCCTCGTGTGGAATTCGCGCAAGCAAACAGGGATTGGCGATCTTGTAGCCGTTGAGATGCAGAATAGGCAGAACACACCCGTCCCGCGCCGGATTCAAAAACTTGTTGCCGTGCCAGCTTGTGGCAAGCGGACCGGTCTCGGCCTCTCCATCACCCACGATGCACGACACAATCAGATTCGGATTGTCGAACGCCGCGCCGAACGCGTGGCTCAAAGCGTACCCCAGCTCTCCTCCCTCATGGATGCTTCCCGGAGTTTCGGGAGCAACATGACTGGGAATACCTCCGGGAAAGCTGAACTGCTTGAACAGTTTCTGCAACCCCGGAATGTCCTGACCGATGCTCGGATAGACCTCGCTGTACGTTCCTTCGAGGTATGCCTGTGCTACAATCGCTGGACCACCATGACCGGGTCCGATGATGTAGATCATCTCGAGGTCGTCACGCTTGATCACGCGATTCATATGGACGTAGAGCATATTCAGGCCGGGGCAGGTCCCCCAGTGTCCCAGAAGTCGCGGTTTGATGTGATCTCGTTTGAGAGATTCCTTCAGTAGCGGGTTGGCCATCAGATAAATCTGACCGACCGACAAGTAATTCGATGCTCTCCAGTAGCCATCAATCTTGCTGAGTTCTTCGGCGTCCAGGGGAGCACTTCTGCTGAGATCGCTGTCGTGTCTCTGTTTTCGCTTCTCTTCAAGGATTTTAGCGGACATCGTCACTCCAGTACTCAAGGGTCAAGACGTGGGATACTGAATCCTGATCATAATTCGCCGCGAGAAGAGAGCAATGGCCAGAGTTCCTTTTGGCAGCAGCTCAAACCCGCAACGGGGTGGACTTGCCCATGAAATGTGGGCGCGAGGAAAAGCGAGTATGCTTTTCTTCAAGGAGTCCAGAGGATGTCGAAATAACGTCGGAAGCACACGCCGGAGTTTAAGCGTGAGGCATTGAGTCTGATCAGCAGTCAACAGTTGTCCGTAGCAGAGGTGTCGCGCCGCCTGGGTGTCAGTCAAACGCTGCTCTACAAGTGGAAAGCGCAGTTCGCGGCGCAGGGCGTGCAGGCCTTTCCCGGCCAAGGCCAGCAGACGGCCCAGGAAGCCGAGCTGTCGCGATTGCGTCGCGAAGTCGAGCTCTTACGGATGGAACGTGACATTTTAAAAAAAGCGACACAGTTCTTCGCGAAGGAGTCCAAATGAAATATCAGTTCATTGAAGACCATCGCACTGTGTGGCCTGCCACAGTTCAATGTCGGGTATTGGACGTTTCTCGCAGCGGATACTACGCCTGGCGAAAACGCCCCGCCAGTGAATCTTCACGGCGACGCGAGGAACTGACGCGTCGCATTCAGACCATTCATGCGATGAAGTATCATGATGTTTATGGAGCGCCACGACTTCAGGCAGAACTGAAAGCTCAAGGCCATCCCTGTAATCGGAAGACCGTTGCTCGCTGCATGAAAGAGGCAGGCATCAAGGCCTCGACGGTGAAGAAGTTCCGCGTGAGCACGACGGATTCCAACCATTCTCATCCGGTGGCTGCCAATGTTGTGGATCGTGAGTTTGCTCCGTCTCAAAAGAATCAGACATGGACAGCAGACATCACCTACATTCCGACGGAGGAAGGCTGGCTGTATCTGGCGGCCGTCGAAGATTTGTACTCACGCAAGATCGTGGGCTGGTCGATGTCAGATCGGATTGACAGTCGACTGGTCGTTGATGCGCTGGAGATGGCGGTCCAGCGAGAACTTCCTGCAGCAGGCCTGGTGGCGCACTCGGATCGCGGGGTGCAATATGCCAGCGAACACTACCAGACTCTTCTGAGACGAAATCAGATCACCTGCTCGATGAGCCGCCGAGGCAACTGCTGGGATAACGCACCGATGGAGAGCTTCTTCGCCACCTTGAAGAAGGAACTCGTCCACCGCGAACGGTATCAGACCCATTCGCAAGCGCGCCAAAGCCTCTTCGAATACATTGAAGCGTTTTACAACCGCGTACGAAGGCACTCGACGATCGGGTATCTCCCACCCGTCAAGTTCGAACAGGCCATTTAATCCTAACCTCGCGCCCACATTTCATGGGCAAGTCCAGGGCGGAGGTTCTGGAATGAGGATCTTTGTTGTACTTACCTCGACTGAAGAAAGCTCTCACTTGCTTTGAACATTCTCTTCAGAGTTTGCAGGCCCTGCTGGCGGACACTTGGGAACGAGCAGGACACGTCATAAAATACGGTGCACGGCTTGGAGGCTTCCAACTCTCGTCTTTAAGGAATTCCGATGACGAACGTGTTGCTGCTCGGGGCGGGAACCATTGGGCGGATGATCGCCACCCTTCTGGTTCAGTCAGGCGATTACACAGTGCGGGTCGCCGATTCAGATGCTGAGGCTCTCAGACGCCTGCATCAGAAGTATGGTGTCGAGACGCTGCTGCTCGATGCCTCAAACGAGCAGGAACTCGTCGCCGCGATGACGGGAATGAAGGCCGTCATTTCGGCACTCACATTCAGCCTTAATCCCACAGTCGCCGGTGCAGCACTGGCCGCAGGAGTCAGCTATTTTGACCTCACCGAGGATGTCGCCACGACAGCCGTCGTACGAGATCTGGCTGACTCGGCCAGGGTCGGCCAAATCTTCATGCCTCAGTGCGGACTCGCACCGGGATTCGTTGGAATTGCGGCCAATCACCTCGCCACAAAGTTCGAATCGCTCGATTCGCTGCTCCTGCGAGTCGGCGCATTGCCAGAGTTCCCGACAAACTCGTTGAAGTACAACCTGACCTGGTCGACGGATGGCTTAATCAACGAATATTGCAACCCCTGTGACGTGGTGCATCAGGGGACGCGTCAGAATTGCTGGCCCCTGGAGGGACTGGAACATCTCTCAATCGACGGTGTCGAATACGAGGCGTTCTCGACATCTGGAGGACTTGGAACTCTCTGTGAAACGTACGAAGGGAAGCTGAGAGAACTGAACTACAAGACCGTTCGTTACATTGGGCACCGTGACCGAATGTTGTTCCTCCTGGACGAACTGCGATTGCGTGAGCGTCGTGAGCTTTTGAAGGAAATCCTCGAGAATGCATTGCCTCGCACGCTCCAGGATGTCGTCATCGTCTTCTGCACCGCGACGGGGATTCGTGACGGTCAAATGGTTCAGTTGTGGGACGCTCGAAAGGTCTACCACCAGACTCAGGGAGACGAAGTTTGGAGTGCGATCCAGATTACGACCGCCGCAGCAATCTGTGCAGCCCTCGACTTGCATCGACAGGACCGCCTGCCCAACACTGGTTTCGTTCGACAGGAACAGGTTAACTTCGACGACTTCCTCGCCAATCGGTTCGGCAAGCACTACGCTGCGGCGGGCGCGAGGATCAAGGAGTAGTCTGCGCAAAGACGCGACGCCTGCTTACACGAAATTGACAATCGAAAATCAAAATTGAGGAGACATCAATGACGCGAAACCGGTTCTTCCCCATCACGCATTCGTCACTGGGACAATCGCTATTACCACTTGCCATGGTGCTTGCAGTCGCATTCACCGGACATTCCATGGCTGAGGACAAAACGGAAGGGGCGGGGAAGAAACCGGAGTGGAAATCGCTATTCGACGGAAAGACTCTGAAGAACTGGCAATCATCCAACTTCGGGGGGGAAGGGAATGTGGCCGTTGAAAACGGGATGATTGTCTTGAGCCAGGGCTCGGATATGACCGGTGTCACATGGACAGGCGATGAACTGCCCAGAATGAACTACGAGGTCGTTGTGACAGCTCAGAGAATTGAGGGCAATGATTTCTTTTGTGGGATGACATTTGAAGTCGACAAAGACCCCTGCAGCCTGATTATCGGTGGATGGGGCGGGGGAATCGTGGGAATCTCCAGCCTTGACGGACTTGATGCAGCCAACAACGAGACTGCCCGATACGAGAGCTTTGAAAGAGGAAAATGGTACAAGATCCGACTGCGTGTCGCAGAGCAGGGTCTGATGGCCTGGATCGATGACAAACAGGTCGTCAGCGTCTCGACCAAAGGACGAAAGATCTCGATCCGAGGCGAAGTCGAACCGTCGCGCCCGTTCGGAATTTCATGCTATGCCACGACGGCTGGCCTCAAGGATATCAAGATCCGAAATTTGACCGAAGAAGAGGCGAAGGCACCCCTGATTCGAACTGAGGAAAAGAAAGAGAAAGCAAAGTAATCCATTGGACGCCTCAACCCCAGAACGACGCAAAAGGGGGGGGCAGGATTTGGAGTCTTAGTGACGAAGACGTGGCAGCGACCAATGCCCTTAGTTGATGACTGAGGGCATCTCTTTTGATGCGAATGGACGTTGTCGATTGTCTGAAAACCACCCTGACAGAATGTGGATCCGTTCACTTCGACCACATGCTACAGGGGTTTCGACATTCGCCGGGGTCGATAGAACGCCAAACGAGTCAGGGGGGCGCGGTAACCCAGTCTACTGTCACCAAGAGTACTGTAACTATGAAATAATGCAGGCTCGGTTCTCTTGCGAAAACCGAGCCTGCCGCTTTGCGTCATCGTCGGGATCGAAAGGGATCCGCGGGACGAGACAGTGGCCGTCTGTAGACAGCCCGTCGACTGCTGTCAGACGTTGCCACCTCGCTGGCGTTTACTGTCGGAATCCACTAGACCACCTCCCTTTCTTAATAGTACACCCGCTTCGACTGGTCAGCCAGTACCAGTCACTTCACGGCTTCAGGGTCCCGTCGCGTACGTTTCCGCGACCCACAACGCAATTTTTTCCGAGAGACCGGTTATCGACAAGCCCGATTTTCGCGCTCTCGGCAATTTTTCGGGAATTCTCAAGTTAAAGAAGCAGGCACCACTTACCCCAATCATTGTCTCAGAAAATACTTACAACTGAATAGAGAGCCTGAAATCAACCGCGGCAGAAACCTGAATTCGACCGCTCGCCTCAAGCAATCGTTTTGGGGTATTCTGAATTTTCAATTGTATTGGTGATCGACACAATGTTTTACTTCTGGTTCCCCTAATTGCACTCGACGGTATTAACTCCCGGGGAGCACGCCCCCTGTACCTTCAAGCGATTGAATCACCGCAGAATTCAACACCTCTCCTCGGCTCCCGCAGTTCATCGATTTCACAGTCCCGCTTAAGCGCGAGGTAGGCCCCCGGAAATTTCATCCAGTACCTTCAACGATGACTCCACTCGAGATGCACGGCGTGAAGAGGCAATCACCAACATGGCCGGTTCGACACTTATCATGTTTTGGGGGCTGGAAATGGTTTGTGTACTACGTACTGTCAGCAATGGTCATCAACTGGCCGCTGCTGGGGTCGCTCACAACGCATATCTCTTACGGCCATGAAGCCGAAATCACAGTTCCTCTACTTAACGTCTGGACGATCTGGTGGAATGCCGACCGAGCCCTCAACGGGATGTCCGGCTACTGGAACGCTCCCATTTTCTATCCCACCGCTGGCACGTTCATATTCTCGGAAGCGCAGCCCACCTCCCTGATTGTCGCTCCCGTCCTTTGGCTGACCGGCAACCGGGCGCTGGCTTACAATCTTTACCAACTGACCATCATCGCTCTCAACGGATATAGCGCACATCGCCTCTTGCGTCGACTGGGACACACGCGATTGCTGGCACTGTGCGGTGGCACAATGTTCCAGATCCTTCCCTTTGTGACCTGGCAGTCCGGCGTCTTACAGCTAACGACACTTTTCGGAATTATCTGGACCGTTCATTCGCTGTTCGATCTCTTCACAAAGGAGCCCACCGAGGCGGTAGGCATACCGTCCAGCCAGCCGGCCTCTGACTTCTCCAGTAAATGGCTCCATCCCACTTTCGCCGGAATCGCCCATCCCATTTCAGGTGTCGGTGTTTGGCTCGGATTTTCCTACGGACTCACCTACTGGCTCTGCAACTATTGGGGCCTCTTTCTAACGGCGCTTTTGATTCCGAGCAGTCTCGCGTTCTTTAGCAACAAACTATGGACGTTCGCATTCTGGCGGAACGTGTTCATTGCCCTGATCATCGCCTCACTGATGATCGGTCCCTTTGCCTGGATGCAGCATCGCTTGTCACTTGAGCACGATTGGTCGTCCGCTCGAACGCCTGAGATGATCGAGGGGCTTTCTGCACATTGGCGTGACCACACTGATTCCCCCTGGTTGACCACCACCCCCTGGCTTGAGTGGCCCGAGCGCGAGCGTGAGAATGCCTGGGCCCTCGGGGGCGGGGGCCTGAAACTTCTGCTCGTGCTCCCCGGGGCTTTTGCGGCGTGGATGCGACCGCAACGACGCCGTTGGGGACTGTTCGTTGTCATCTTCGGTGCCACTGCGCTGGGACTGTCGCTCGGACCAACAGTGAGAATCTCGAGTTGGTTCCCTGTATTTGGGGGTGTCTGTCCGTACGAATTTCTCATGACGAATTTTCCTGGCTTTTCGCTGATCCGCAGCCCGTTCCGGTTCGCTCTCTTCGTTCAAGTCGCCGCCGTGTGGATGAGCGTTGAAGCACTCGACCTTTTGAGCCCGGCCCGCTGGTTCGTGGATCCGATCGCGGAGCAACTGCAGGGCCTCGCTGGACGTTTCCAATTAACGATGCGACAGCTTTTCAATTGGAGCGATCGCAAGACGACTCAGGCAATGTTCGTTCTGCCACTCATCACCGCGAGTCTGCTCGTGACGCTGGAAGTGGTGCCACAGACCGCGGAACTCTATCCCATCCCTTCGCACAGAAAACTTCCTGCCTGGGTCATCTGGTTACGGGATCAGGGAGAGCCGGGGGCCGGTGTTGCCTGCCTGCCCTTCCCCACGGGGTATCAGGTATCCGATTACGAGCAGACGACACTGTGGATGTATTGGGGCACGTTTCATGGCAGGCCGCTTCTGAACGGCTATTCGGGCTTCTTCCCGGCGACGTTTATCGCGATCAAGGAAGGACTGGAACAGTTCCAGCAGTCCAATGCTCAAGAGGGCGATGCCCAGCAGGCGCCCCATTTTTCACGCTATCTGCCGGACAATCCCGGCTTGAGGCTGCTGAATGAAACGCCAACTCGCTATGTCGTCATGAAACGGAGTTTCGGGACAAGAGATGATGTCTGGAAGCACCCGCAGACCCGTTTTCGCTGGGCACATGTGGCCAGTGATGAACTGGAACAAATCGATATCTACGAACTTCCGACGCTGGACGACGAGTAGATCACGTCAGTCACAGGTCGGTCGGAACGACTCGGCCGGGCAGGGCGTCTGGAGGATCGGTCCTGAGATCAGCGACGGGTAGCAGACCTGGATTGATAGGGCTGACTTCCCGCGTTTTCGAAGACGTGCTGATAGCCAGCTGCCGTCAGTGCCAGCTTCTCTTGCTTCGAGACCCACCACAATAGCCCGCCAACCGACGCAAACAGTGTCGAAATCATGCCCATCATGAACAGAATACTGACCATATACGCCTGTGGTTCCGCAGCATCTGATTCCAGTGCGTACTTGCACATCGGACACGCAGATGCAGTGGAAGCATGCACCAGCACCAGCGTTGCCAACATCAGACTTCTCGACAGGTATTTCATAGTTACCTCGAAGTTGATCTGCGTTTTCCGGGAACATGCTGTGGTGCATGCGTCGGAACCCATCACGAAAATGCAATCCCGTTGGCGTCTCGCCGTCAGACAGATGCGCCAGGCCAATGGTAGAGCATTACATAGATAATAACGCCTGTCAAAGAGACGTAAACCCAAATCGGAAATGTCACCCGAGCGATCCTTCGGTGACGCACCCAATCCTGTCGCCAGGCACGGTAAAGTGTGACGAGAGCGAGGAACGGGACGACTGCCGCAAGAACGACGTGCGTCGCCAGAACGAACAGGTAAACACTTCCAAGCAGCGTTCCCTGGTGTCCGAATCGTTTTCCGGGCATTCCGGTGTAATGATCCAAAGCCGCGTGATACGTCAGGTAACTTGCCAGAAACAAGATCGATGTCACAAACGCCGCCACCATGGTGCGTCCATGGGCAGCTCGGTGTCCTCGTTTGATCAAAATGTAACCGGCCACCAGCATGATCCCGGCGAGGCCGTTGAGGCCCGCGTTGACTGCGGGAAGAGCCGCTGCCCAGGCAGGAAGTTTTTCCACGGAAAAATACCCAGAAATTGACTAGGAAGGATGACTGGTCTTCAGAGGCGCGATCCGTTTGAGCTCGCGACGCAGTTTCGAAACTTCTTCAGGCTTCTGTGCATTAAACTTACCGATCACCCGTCCCGTCGCATCAACGAGCATGATGTTGGTGGAATGGATGATCTCAAACCCCGGTTTCAAATCTCGATCGAGTTCTTCCTGCACCGGCATTAAAAAACTGCGTTGAATCAGACCATAGATTTCCGCTTGATCGCCCGTAAGAAACTTCCATCGCGAAAAGTCCGCCTGTTGAGCCTCTCCGTAGGCCTTCAGCACTTCGGTCGTGTCCCGCTTGGGGTCAACAGTCAGTGAGACGAGGTGGAAGTCATGTTCCTTCAGCCTCTCGGAAATCTCCCGCATCTCTCGGGTCACATTGGGGCAGGGGCCACGACAGTAAGTGAAAATGAACGCAATGATAAACGGCTTGCCCAGTAAGTCCGCCTTCGTCACCGGATTTCCATCGGTGTCGGTAAACGAAAAATCTTCAATTCCGTCCGGACTCCACGGGTTGTCATCACTTCCCGGAGTGACCTCAACAGCCGAAACTGTCCCATCGTTCTGCGGAACAAGCTTAATCACCTTGCCGCTGCGGCCATCGTCATCCGCGGTCACATTCGAGTCCACCACGTTCAATCGTGCGAGATAAGTCTTTCGCCACTGGTACCACCCGAGAATGATTCCAATCAGGCACAGGCCCCAAAGAATGCTGCCGATCAGCAGCAGTGGGGTTTTTCGAGTTGCACTATTCGCCTCCGGAAGCGATTCCGTTTGTGGCGTCGGTTGGTCATTCATTGCGGGTCTCAATACTGGCAAGGTCACGGCTACCGTGCGTTATGGGCTGTCTGACGTCCGGTCAGCCAAATCGCAATCGAAATGTAGACGACGGCAGCAGCAATTGTCACCGTCAGAGACAATGTGAAGGACGGCAGACCCGCGAGTGCATCTGCGTCAGGGGTGACGAGACGCCGCAATCCTGCTGTTCCATACGTGAGAGGATTCACTCGAATCACCCACGCCAGCCAGCCCGTTTCTGGAGCAGGAAAGAACGATCCCGAAAGCAACCACATCGGCATCAGAAAAACACTCATGATGGCATGAAAGCCGTGTGTCGAGTCCATCGGCCACGCAATCAGATATCCCAACGCAGTCAACGAGAAGCCCACCAGCGTCAGGTAAGCGATGACCAGCGGCAAGTTCATCCAGGTAAGTCCCGTCGAAATCGGAGGAGCCAGCCCAACCATGGCGAGCGTTGGTCCGATCGCCAAAAACAGCATTGCCTGGAGCAGGGCCAGGATTGTTCCACCACAGACTTTCCCCAGCACAATCGAGAGCCGCGCGATCGGAGCCACCAGGACTCCCTGTAAAAAACCCTCGCGACGATCTTCAATGATCGAGATCGTCGAGAAAATCGCCGTGAACATGACGATCATGACCGCCACTCCCGGGAAAAAATACTCCTGGAAAGTGACTCCCGCCGGACCACGAAAAGAACTCTGCAACCCAGCCCCGAACAGAACCCAGAAAATGATGGGCTGCCCGAGTGCACCAATGATCCGGGTCCGCTGCCGAAAAAATCTCAAGAGTTCGCGACTTGCCAGCGAATAGATCGCCATAACGGCCGAACCTCGAACGGCAGTCGCCGAGGCATGGTCTGTGACCGAAGCTGGCGAGAGTGAACTTGTAGCCACCATATTTCTGATCCTCGTCTTCCCGGCTAGGCGGGTGTCGATTCCCAGAATCGATGTCCCGTTCTGGCAATAAACACGTCTTCAAGCGTCGGTTTTGCGTACGAGATTGAGGTGATCTCACTCGGAAAAGCAGCAACAATGTCCCGCAGTAATTCGTGCCCCGCAGGACATTCGATCCTGAGTGCATCGCCGATTCGTCGTGGTGTGACCTGAAACCGCGATTCGATCTGATCCGTCAACTGGTCGGGATTGAGGGACTGGATCGTCAGGCAATCCCCCCCGACCGACAGTCGCAGTTCCTCCGGTGTCCCTAATGCGACGATCTCGCCCAGATTGAGAATTCCAAGTCGATCACAACGTTCGGCTTCTTCCATCAGGTGTGTCGTCACGAGGATTGTTGTTCCCTGTTCCTGACGCAGCTTTTCCAGGTACGCCCACAAGTCGTGGCGGGCACCCGGATCAAGCCCGGTGCTCGGTTCATCCAGCAGCAACAGTCGCGGCTGATGGAGTAGACTCTTGGCAATTTCAACCCGTCGCTTCAAGCCTCCCGATAGCGAATCCACCACATCTCGACGCCGGTCACCGATCCCCAACCGCGCGAGCAGTTCGTCAATCCTTTGCCGGGCAGGTGTGCCAGTCAAGCCGTAGAAGAGAGATTGAAACTTGAGGTTCTCAAGAACTGTCAGCTTCCCATCGAGACTCGGGGATTGGAATGTGACGCCAATCATCTCACGCACAGCTCGAGATTCGGACGCGACATCCAATCCGAGGATTGTCGCCCTTCCCGACTGGACTGGGAGTAGTGTGGCAAGCAGGCGGAAGAGGGTCGTTTTTCCACCTCCGTTGGGCCCCAGCAATCCAAAGATCTCACCTAAGGAGACGGAGAATCGAATCCCACGCAGTGCTTCCCGTTCACCGTACCGGTGCCGCAGCTCTTCAACACTGACAGCGATGCTGTCTGACATGCATTTTCAACCGAGGCGTGAGGATTGGAAAGAGACCATCAGGACATCAGTTCCATCAGGAACAATGTCTCATACAGACAGTGCGCAGCGACAGAGAGGGGAAGTCCGGGGCAGACCGGAATGCAATTCTCCGTGATCGCGAGAGGATCCAAGGACGGAAACTGCATCCGGGCTCTCAAAACGAGTGACTCGCCTGCATCGCCAACATCGAACCTCGACCGAGGCTCAGTGGTGGGAGGAACTCTGGGTCGCCGCTTGATGTTCAGGATAGTCCCGCAACTGAGGGATGTCTTGAACGTAGTAGCTGGCACCGATGTCAGGTCGCAATGAAACAGGAATGGCGAGAGCAATGATCGTCGTCGGTACCAGCAAAAGGTACTTCCATGCTCGCTCAAACTTGAGATGCATGAAATACATTAAAACGCAAAGTGCCTTCGCAACGGCGACGGCCAGCACAATGGCTCCCAACATGATCTTGTTCGGCATTCCGACCAGGTCTGCCGCAACTGAGATCAAGGTGAAAACGCACAAAGCCAGAAACACCTTGAAATAGACACCGCCGTGGGATTCGTGTTGCTCGTGTTCGGTCATACCATGAGGCTTTCAGTTCTAAACCGACGAGATCAGACGGGTGCAATACAGATCGACAAACCTGCAGGTCAATCGTTGATGACGTCAAATAATGTACAACAGCGGGAACAGGAAGATCCACACCAGGTCCACGAAGTGCCAGTACAGACCGACGTTTTCTACCAGGGTCGCATCATCAATCGACAGCCGATGTCCCTTCAGCAGGATCATCAGAAACATGAACAGCCCGATGATCACGTGGATTGCGTGGAACCCCGTCATCAGGAAGTAGTTCGAAGCGAACAGGTTTCCATAAAGAATGGGGTGAGCCGGGTGAAGATCGCTGACCAGGGAAGCAAGCTTTCCTGTGCGCAGTTCTTCGACTTTATGATTGACCTGATCGAGAGTAACTCTGGCATACTTGCCCGCTGAGTTCTCTTCTTTCCGAATCGAATCAAATTGATCGTAAGGAACTTCAAGTGAGAGTTCTGACCGGACGTGCTCTTTCAGATTGACGTACTCGGTATTCAGTTCCGCCAAGGCTAGATCCCCTTGCAACTGCTTCGCTTCCGCAGGTGTGAGGGATTCTGCAGGCTTTTCCGAAAGGGTCTTGATCCGCGCATCAAGATCCGCTTTCTGATCTTCATACTTACCCTGCTGGGGAAAAGCGGCCGCCAGCCGCGTATTGACGATTTTCCCAAACTGTTTGACCACTTTGTCCATGGCCTGCTGATTGTTCTCAGGGATATGCCCGGGAAGAATATCATGCTCGAATTTGCCGGCGTACTCGATGCTTTTGATGCCGAGGAAGAGGCAACCAAGCAGGAACGTATACAGCATAAATCGCCAGGCTTTGGCATACTGATTCGTTAACAGGCAGTCGTGCGAAACGACCACGAAATAGCTCGACACGATCAGGACAAACGTGTTGATCCCACCAAACGCGATACTGATGTGTGTCACGTCAGGGCTGGTAGGCCATCCCAGCGAACCCATCCGCATCACGATGTATGTGCCGATGAAGGCCGTGAAGAACATGATCTCGGTCCCCAGGAACAGCCACATTCCCAGTTTGGCATTCGAGATCGGGATACCCATCTTCAAGGTCGGAGCGGCAGCAGCGTGTGTCATATCAGTCTCGTTCGCACGATCCACACAGACCACTTGCGTGGGCAGTGAGATAAGGTGAAGGGTGATTCTTCAAGGATTCATGGATGACAGCAAACTCTCAAATTCGTTCCAGCAGTCGCAAGTGGTCCCAGGTCAGGACAAGCAGGAGCACAGGCAAGTAAACGAGCGATGTCCACAGCACCCGGCGAGCACTGGTTCGTGTCTCATTCCAGGCAAAAAGGATCGATGCAAACAGGTAGGCGAGACCGAGCGCCAGGGCGACCGCGGCGTAGGTCACACCGGCCAGGCCACACTGATAAGGGAGGAGGCTGACAGGAACCAGGCAGGCAGCATAGGCGACTGCCAGCAATCCCGTGATGCGGGGACGAGCTTCGCCCCCCGGCAACATCCGCAGACCGGCTCGTGCATAGTCTTCCCGATACAACCAGGCGATCGCGAAAAAATGCGGAAACTGCCAGAGAAACAAGACAGCGAAGAGTGCGAAGGCGCTGGCATCCCACCGTCCTCCTGCCGCCAGCCACCCCAGTACGGGGGGCAAGGCCCCCGGAATGGCTCCCACTGCCGTACACAGAGACGTCACGCGTTTGAGAGGTGTGTAAACCAGTGCGTACAACAGGAATGTCACCCCCGTCAGGACCGCGGTATCAACATTCACGTTCACGTACAGGTAAGAACAGCCCAGCAGAGCCGCCACAATTCCCATGATCAGCACTTCTGCGGGAGCCAGTCGACCTGCCGGAAGGGGTCGATTCATGGTCCGTCGCATCCGTGCATCAGTCTTTCGTTCAATCCACTGGTTCACCGCGGAGGACCCGACGGCAACAACGGCAATTCCGAGACAGGCATGAGCGAGAGTGAGGGAAACCGATGTCGTTTCCATCCCCAGGACATATCCGCAGGAGACGGTCAGCAGCACCATGAGCGAGATACGTGGTTTGGCAATTTCCACGTAGTCTGCCAACCGCGACAGAAGCGGAGACGCGACGCTCACAGAGGCGGTCTTGGTGACATCAGGGCAAGCCGGAAGCGGGGTGACAGCGCTCATGTGGCAGCTCCCGCAACAGACTTCCCGAGGGGCTGGACCGTTGCCTGGCGGTCCTGATTGATCGGCTCTTTATTGTAAGGCTCACCACCGAGCGGCCGTAATGAACGGCAGCAGATGACGGCCAGTACGCTAGTCATGAGAGTCAAAAGTCCAATTACCTTGTGCAACGAACAAATCACGATCTGTGGCAGCGAATCCTGCTGAGCAACGACTCCCCAGGCAGGAACACCATACCGGACGTACCAGGCTCCCAGACCGACCAACGACTGAAACAGCGTCAACACCACCATCGCAACTGCAAAGCGATTGAGGTACCGGGAATGCGTCCCGATTACAGACCAGATAAACATCCCTGTAGCCGCAAGAACAACCAGTGCGAACCACGGATGTACAAGCCAGCTCCACGCGAACGCTTCCCGCTCACGCAGGTGGCGCAGGAATCCACCCATGACATATTGTAGAACGAGACACCCCAACAGCAAGCTGGCTGCGACCGAGACCCTGCGGCTTTCTGTCGCACTGTTCAACCGTTCCCGCTGATCCCAACCTTGGCTGGTGATCAGCACCAGTGTGGCCATCAGACTGAAAACGAGTGCAGCAAAGTCACCATGCAACAGTGCGAGCGTCTGTTCATCCATCAGCACTCGTGCCCCGCCGAGCATTCCCTGCGAAAAGACCGCCAAAAAGATCAGGACCGCGACCATCCGTACTGACCGTCGCTGATCCAGAAGCCAGGCAGCCACGATCAGTGACAGACTTAACAGTCCAATCACCATTCCGGCCAACCTGTGTCCGTGCTCCACAAACTGGTCCCGGGCAGAACTCAACCACGGATAGGCCAGCATGTTATAACCGTCAGATGAGGGCCAGTCCGAAAACACCATCCCTGCCTTGAGCGTCGTCACGACCGCGCCGGTTGTCACCGGCAATAACAGAGTCAACGCAGCAATGAGCCACGCAAAGCGATGCAGCCAGTGGGATGGGGCGGGGGGATTCATCAGAGCGTTCGATTCGGTCAACGTAACTTCAGGTCTCAAGAAAACTGCAGAGGTTCCCATCTCTGGGTGTCCTCAGCGAATTATAAGGGGCATCACTCATGTCGCCGAACTTAATCTGCTGCCGGGTCGTTCCCGACCCTGTCGGTTAGTGATCTTCGAGGGCGATTCGCTGATCCAGCGGCACATAATCGGTTTGCATCAGGTAATCTTTATCGCCGCTGACGGGTGAACCGTACTCGTACGGGCCGTGATAGACGATGGGGGGAACATCGAAATTGCCGTGTCCCGGAGGCGAAGGTGCCGTCCATTCCAACCCGTTCGCATTCCAGGGATTCCGACCGCACTTAGGTCCAAAGTACATGCTGTAGAAGAAGTTCCCCAGCAGCAGAAACTGTGCGAACCCCATCAGAAACGCGGCTGCGGTCATGAACTGGTTCAAAGGGAGCAGGTGTTCCAGATATGGGAAGTGGTAGGGGTCTGCATAGCGACGGGGCATACCGGCAATCCCCAGCATGTGCATCGGATAGAACGTGCAGTTGAATCCGATAAACGTCAGCACGAAGTGGATTTTCCCCACGGTCTCGTTCATCAGTCGGCCGTACATTTTGGGAAACCAGAACGTGATACCACCAAACACGCCAAACAGCGTGGCCCCGAAAATCACGTAGTGGAAGTGGGCGACGATGAAATAGGTGTCGTGAATGTAGATGTCGACGGGCACAGCGGCCATGAAAATGCCGCTCAGACCGCCGATTACGAACATCGATACGAACGCGATACAGTTCAGCATGACGGTATTGAACTGCACTCGTCCCCCCCAGATCGTCCCGATCCAGTTGAACGTCTTAATCGCAGAAGGAAGGGCGATCATGATGGTGCTGACCATGAACGTCATCCCAAGGGCTGGGTTCATCCCGCTGATGAACATGTGATGCCCCCACACGATGAACCCGAGTCCCGCAATCGCGGCCATCGAGTAAACCATCGGCTTGTAGCCGAAAATCGGCTTGCGGCACATACATGACAACATGTCCGAGACCATTCCCATCGCTGGAAGCAGCATGATGTAAACCGCTGGATGGGAATAGAACCAGAACAGGTGCTGCCACAAGAGCGTCTGGCCCCCACCCACTGTCGGAGGGGCATTGTTGACCACAATTCCGGACGGTACGAAGAAGCAGGTCCCCAACAGACGGTCCGAAACCATCATGAACCCTGCTGCAGTGAGGACGGGAAGTGCGAACGCCTGCAGAATTGCGGTAATGAACATCGACCAGATCGTCAGCGGCATGCGGAACAGGGTCAGCCCGGGAGCTCTCATATTGATAATGGTGGTCATGTAGTTGACCGAACCCATCATCGACGAGACCCCGACAAACGTCAGTCCCAGCAGCCAGAAGGTTTGTCCATTCCGTGATCCAGGAGCCGCTTCCGGCAGCAGAGACAACAGCGGATAGGACGTCCAACCCGCAGCCGGGCCGCCACCTTCCATGAAGAAACTGACGCCGAAGAAGACAATTGCCGGCCACATGAACCAGTAACTCAGCATGTTCAGTGTCGGAAACGCCATATCGTCCGCTCCGATCTGCAGCGGGATCAGGAAGTTTCCGAATGCTCCTGCCAGAACAGGGATGATCACCAGAAAGATCATCACTGTCGCGTGCATGGTGAAGAGCATCGTGTAAGCCTCAGGCGAGATTTGCCCCCCATCGGCACGGAACACCATATCCCCAAACAGCGGCATCCGCTCCCAGGGCCGAGCCAGTTGCCAGCGCACTCCCAGTGCAAGTGCTCCCCCCACCATCATCATCAACATGGTGGTGATCAGAAACTGCTTTCCGATCATTTTGTGGTCGGTGGAAAAGACGTACTTCGAAATGAAGCTTTGCTCGTGAGCGTGACCATGAGCGCCGTGGTCAACGTGATCTACATGGTCAAGAGTCGGATGAAGAGTGCTCATAATCGATCTGCTTTTTCGTTTAATTCAACTTTGAATTCTGAATCTGCCGTTTCCCGGTCAGCCAAAACCTCTGACACCTCTTGGGAATTTTCGGCCCGACCCGTTCTCGTCGACTTGAGCCGTTGAGGTCACCAGCAATCGTGACAACGTGGACTCAATTTCCTAACTCTATTCCGCGGGCTGTCGATATCCGTCATCAAATTGCCGGGCCGATGCTTCCTCTTTCCAAGCCTCAAAATCATCCTCGGACTGAGCGACCAACACGGCTTTCATCTTGTAATGCCCCCAACCGCACAATTCTGCACACAACAGCTCGTAACTGCGTGGTGCCGTCGCGTCGAACCAGACAGGGATCATCTTTCCTGGCACTGCGTCCTGTTTGACGCGGAGTTCGGGAACGAAGAACGCATGCTGCACGTCGTCGGTCCGCAGGGTAATTGATACGAGCGCTCCTGTCGGGACATGGAGTTCGTTCACCGTATAGACGTCATCGGGTTGAGGTGTCGGCTTGAGCGTTTTTCCATTCGCCGGATACCGGATTCGCCATTCGAACTGGCGGGCCGTCACCTCAGCGACAGCGATCATCGGGCGTGATGCGGAGCTCATCTCTTTGGCAACTGCTTTCATGCGGTATTCGGCCCACACATCCAACTGGTACAGGGCGATAAACAGCAGAATGGCCGAGGGAACGATCGTCCAGATTACTTCCAGGCTATGACTGCCATGCGAGAACCACACTTTTTCATCGGGTCGAATCGCAGCCCCTTTCCAAAGGGCGTAACCCAGCGCGGCAGAAGTTCCGACGAAGGTCACCGAGACGATGACCAGGATCAGGTAGAACAGGTCGTCGATCTTCCCACCTAACGTGGAGTAGGCCTTGTGGTCACCAGGAAACCACCACTGCATCGCGGGTGACATCCACGAGACGATGAAGATGATGACCGACGTCAGAGTAAAAAATACTGCCCAGAACTTACCCACGATAGTTGCCCTTCGTACGACCCAAGTCGTCTGCTCTGCTTCCGAAGCCGCGTGTGCGGCTCATTCCCGAGACACGCTCAGTGGATCAGAAGTCGCTTACAAATCAGTGCTCATCAAACTGTCTGGAAGGATTAGTGTCCCGGCTTCTCTTCGCTTTTCGCCACGTCATCCGTTTTATGCGCTGCGAGAGAAGACTGTCGCTGCTGATAGGGGAGACTCATGACGTAGTTCACCAGATCCCACAGTTCTTCATCTTTCAGCGCGGTTCCACCAAAGGCAGGCATCGGTGTTCCCTTAATCCCGGCATACATTCGCCGGAAAATGTCTAACGGTCGGCGTCCGCCACGGTATTGTCCCTGCAACAGGTTTCGTGGCTTCAGCGGGTTACCCCATTCGTCATGGAGACCACGGTTAGGATATTTGTCGTTGGAGCCAGGCATGGGCCAGAAGTCTTCCGTGGCGGCCCCGTCGCCCCGACCGGTCGGCCCGTGGCAGGTGTAGCACTTGGTTTTATCGGACATATACAGCAATCGGCCCCGTTCGCGTGATTCCGCGGTGTCTTCCACACGCTGGATCGATGGCAAGACCAGGCTGTCGGGTTCTTCCGCCCGCGACCATGCTTCGGCCAACAGATTGGCGGTCTCTTCGATCACCGCCTCGTACTCTTTTTCTTCTTCAAACTTCAGGAATTCGGCCCCGGCTGCCTTCTTGGCTTTTGCTAGACCCGCTGGTTTCACCGCGTTGGCACGTTCTGCAGGATCCTTTCGCATTTCCTGGTACGCCGCTTCCTCTTTATCAACCGTATCCCGGACAGAAGCGATGGAGTAGTCAGAGGAAAGGTCCGCGACCAGCCGTTTCTCAAATTCGCCTCGAGTGGCCAACCAGCGGACGTATTCAACCACCGCTTGCGTTTCCTTGTCTCCCAGCAGCAGAAAGGACGGCATGTAGGTGCCCGGAATTCCATAACGAACGATTCGATCGAGGTCGTCCTTCGTAATCTTTTCGCCTGGCTTTGTTCCGGTGAACTTGAACTGACCGTTTCGGTAGTCACGTGGTCGCGGGTTCAGAAACTTACCGGTCGGTCCTTCACCATCTCCCGTGACGCCGTGGCAGTGCATGCAATTCTTCATATACACAACGCGTCCAAGTCGGATCGCCTCGCCGTGGGCAATCACAAACTGGTCGCCAATGCTCGGAGTTGCCGCCCCTTTTGCCAACGTTAACTGGCCGGTCAGCGCGTCGTATCGACTGATCGCCACCTCTGCCGTCTTCGTCCCTGCCTGCGTGCCGCTGAGCCACAAGAGTGGAGAGTCGCTTTTGACCTCTGCAGCTTCATCATCCAGCTTGACCACCACGGAATCGGATCCGATCGCGGTCACGACACCTTTCACTCCACCGTAATTGATCGGAAAGCGTTCCCACGCCACGATCTTATTCGGGGTGCCGAAGTTTTCACCGAGTGTCTTTTTCACCGCCCTGAATGCTTCCGGTACCAGATCCGTGGTGGTCTCACGGAACTTGAATTCGGCCTGCGGACCCGTGTCGCAGCCGGCATTCAAGAGTGTCAGGACGAAAAGCATCAACGCGGGAAGGCCCGAGTTTGCATGTTTTGACATTGTATTTGGAAGAATCTCGCGAAGCATTATCTGCACCGTCAGTGCTAAAACGTCGAACACAGCGATACACAAGGGCCCATGCATCCTGGGCTTATTTCACGAGCTGGGAAGGCGTCACTTTGAACGTCAACTCGTTGTCGTCACCCGGCTTGATGGTCACAACATGGGCCTTATCCAGCATCCCTCCAGCCTCATGCCAGATTTTGAATTCATGCTTGCCAGCAGGCAAATCCTTGATCTCAAAAGTCCCATCCTCTGCGCTGATTGCTGCATACGGATGATCAATCGGCAGATGGTAGGCTCGCATCCACGCATGGATATCACATACGACGGAAATCGGTTCCTGCTCGGCCTGTTTGTAAACGAGCCGAGCCCCGACACTGTCATTGGGATTTACGATGGTGTTGAACGAAGTCGTTTTGACACCGTTGGTATGGGTGTTGTGAGCCACAGCGTCGCTGTTGAGCACTTTCACCGTCTGTCCCACGCGCACAAGCATGGCATGCGGCTTGAAAATACAGTTCTTCTGATCGAACTCCACGGTGGCATCCAAGTCGACCTTGGGTACCCCTTTGGGAGCCTTACGCAGGTAGATGAAGACGTTTGCCAGGCCACCGTCTTTCACCAGCACCGACTCGTTGGGAGCTTCGACAGCAGCACAAACGGCAGCGTCCTTGACATCGCCACCTTTGGCGTAGAGCGGAGGCAATGGGGTGAAGGGGCCATCAAATACGATCTTGCCACGTAGGGTACCAATTCCTCCCGCTGATTCGGTCGGACCGGCCTCCGCTTCTGGCGAATCGGCCTCTGCGGACACTGGGGTAGTGGTACCTGGCTTATAAAGTACCACAGGCTTAAAGTTTGCGCCCGATACCAGCGGGCCGCAACCTGCGTTCGCCAGCATCAATCCACCCATCATCATCACCGACAACGTGGCACCCGCAGGGCGACGGATCAATACAGCTGCAGATTTCCGTGAACAGTCCATCATCTTCATTCTCCACCTCCTGCAGTTGTTGATTCGGGAGCAGGTTGAGACTCAGCCTTCCCTTCGCGTTCCAGCAAGTGGTGGTAGTTGATCAACGCATCCCGCAACGAAATCGTCTGCTTCAACCCATCACCGCCAAACAATTCCGGCGACCGAGGCTTATCCCCCGGCTGCTGCGGCGGGTATGGGACGGGCATGGATGTGTAGGGGGTGATCCAGTTGGGCTTGTACAACCATAACATCATCCAGTCAGGACGCAATCGATCTGCCGCGAAGTCCAGATTGGGACCACGAATGTCCTTGGCGGGATCGGTAATTTTCACCTGGTTGCCACCGACAGAGTGGCACTTGATGCACAGGGGAACATTGAGCATTTTCCAAGACTCGGACAAATAATCATTCGTCTTGTCCGGGAAGCTGCTGTGGAATTCGGCATTCCGCTGGCTCAGGTACGCCGGTTCACGTTCAGCAATTAACTGATAGGGGTACGGCGTCCCATCAACGGCTGCGAAGTAGTTCGCAAGCGACTGAGCCTCGTCATTGCTCATGTTGAACCGAGGCATCCGCAGAACAGTTGTGTGTCGGATCTTGCCCGGATTCTTCAGGAAATTGAACAACCACGGCGTCTGAACCTTTGTTCCTTCCTTATAAAGCGGCGGAGGCGACATCTGCCAGGCGAGTGCACGTTCATTCGCCTGGCGCGTTTCCAGCAACCGATCGACCAGCCACTCGGCGTATCGACCACCGCGAGCGGGCTCAATCGCGTCCAGATTTGCCGCAGGGAAAATGAACTTGTAGGTCGGCAGGAAGTCTTTCCCCGCGATCTTCAACGTTTCCCAAAGTTCAACCACATACTCCTGGTCTTCCGGATCATCCTCAGGATTTGGCGCACTCGCAACCAGCCCATGGAAATCGACGAGCGGAAGGGACTTCTTCTCGCCGTCGACCGTGACGGTCTTGGAACC
Source organism: Schlesneria sphaerica (assembly GCF_044336245.1). NCBI lineage: Bacteria > Pseudomonadati > Planctomycetota > Planctomycetia > Planctomycetales > Planctomycetaceae > Schlesneria > Schlesneria sphaerica. Next base: position 2,201,766 of record NZ_CP172346.1, read on the forward strand.
GCCGGACAAGCCGTTGCGCGGCGGTCGAAGCTGCATCAGCAACTGGACCGCTTCCGGGTACTCCGACGAAGTGTCTGAAGGAGTCAAGTTTTCCACATCGGCGCCATAGCGGAACTTGGGCATCTCCAACATATGACAGCCCGAGCAGTTGTACTGCTCGATCAACTGCTCTCCACGAATCTTCGCCCCAGCAGCCCCGCCAGGGTTGAACAGATACTCCGGCGCGGGAGGTTCCGCGATCAATCCAACGACAAATGTGGCAATCGCATCAATTTCTTCTTCGGACAGCGGGAATTTCGGCATCCGCAGGCGGTCATCATAAGATGACTTGGTTTCAATAGATTTGTAGTCGTAGCTGCGTGGCTGCCTCAATTTCTGCCACAGGAAACCAGGGCGGCCATGGTGAATTAGACTTTCGTAATAGAATGCGGCGGAGAGTTCGCGATCTGCCTCTGCGGGGACCTTGAATTCACCTCGCTTTCCGCGCCCGATCCCCTCTTCGACGCGAGCAAGCATCGAACCATCGGGAATGATATGCAGAATTTTTTCTTCACCGTTTCGCAGCACAGTCACCGTTGTTTCTGAACCAACCACCGTACGGCTGAGGCGGTCCTGCAGCTGCTGGGGATTGTGAATCGCGACACCGTCAAAGTTGACGATAATGTCGTCAAGAATCAGCTTGTCACCAGCAGGACTCTGACCTGCCTTCGTGTTCGAAACACGGACACCCTCTGTTTTTTCGAGTTTCAGTCGCTGTGCCGTTTTCGGGGTAATTGCTTCGAATTCGACGCCGAGACTCGGGTTTCCGTGATGATGCAGGTACTCATGAATATGCTCGAAGGCAAGTCGCGAGCGATCCTTCTTGCCCCAATCCTGCAGAGCTGTCCCGACAGGACGGCCGCTCTCGAAATTCGGGATGTCATGACAGCCGTAGCAGCCGTACTTGGTAATCGTTTTACGTCCCACGTACGCCAGTTTCCGCTGCTTCCATTCGTCTGCAGAAAACTCACCCTCATTTCCAACCAGTTCAATTTCGTCGGTCTTAATCTTTTCCACCGGCAGGGGGAACTTGCCAGTCTCCAGCAGCTCCGTGATCTGAGTGCTTGTCAACATCTTGGAGAGCATCGACCGGATCAATGAATCCAGAGCGGCGTCGTCAACAGCAGGTGTCTCGTAGATCGCCGTCGGTTTGAAGCTGGCGGGCTCGCCTTCCAGCTTTAAGAGAAACGCAGCAATGTCGGCTGCGGGATCAATTGTGCCGTCGGCCGTTGATTCCGCATCCAGGTACAGATGGGGCATCTTCGTGCGGGGGTGATAGCGTTCGGGCTCACGAATCCAAGTATAGAGCCAGTCGAAACCTGTCTTGCCTTCCTTCAACTTGCCATGGATTTTTGAAAGCTCGGGACCGAATGTGGCACCCACGCCAAGAACTTCTTCATGGACGTGGCAAACAGCGCATCCCTTGGTCGCGAAGAAATTCTTGCCTCTTTCAGCATCTGGCTTGTAGTCCGCGGCAGGCGAAAGCGTCTCGAAAGGTGCTGACTTTGACTGCAGATAGTGTGCAACCGACGCAATTTCCACAGGAGTGAAGGTCTTGGCCATTTCATCATGCTGGTTATCCAGCTTGAAGAACTGAGGCATCCGAGTGGTGGGGCGGAAACGGCGAGGTTCTTCCGTCCAGTAGGCCACAAAACCCTCGTCAGACTTCGATGCTGAGTGCCGTAACGACGGTCCGACTTTCCGCATCTTGCCAGCAACCTGGAGAGGGTCATTTGCGATTCGTTCAGCTTCTTCGGGAGTCGACGGTTCCAGCCTCAGATCAGGGCCCACAATTCGGGTTCCATCAAATCCCGATATTTCATGGCAGCCGAAGCAGCCATAGGTCTTAACCAACTGGTAGCCCTTGAACACCTTCGGCGCTGATGCTCCGAATTTATCGTTGACCCCCAGTTCGGTGACGTTGATATGACACTTGATACAGCCCGACTCCTGGAACCGTTCAGGATACATGGGGTGTTCCCAGTAGTGATTGTCAAACCACTTATGATCATGCTCCCATTTCGACATCACCGCCGGGTCATTCGGCGTGTGCGCTGCATTGGAGAATGACGTTCCGGACCCCTGACCTTCATGGCAGACCGTGCAGCCAAAGCGGGGTAGGGGGTGAGGGCTTGACGACGTCAGATACAGATCCAGCCTGGGGTGTGACGCGAACGGATGAGCGTACGTTCCGTCCTTGCCATCCCCGTGCGGAAACGCCGGTTCCGTACCGGTATTGACCGAATCGATCATGGCATGACACGTACGACACCGGTCGAAACGAGCCACTTTGGACATTCCCCCCAGATCGATCTCAAGCTTCGGCATCCAATCCTGGGTGATCCGCTCACGCCCATTGAAACCGTCAATGATCGGGAGTTGCATCAATTTCAACTTGAGGTTCTTGAGAGTGCCGTCGAAGCTCGTCGACTCCCCTTTCCAGTCAGACAGTTGAGGCTCGATCTTGTTCAGAGAAGCATCGATCAGAGTAATTTCTGACTCCGCTGCCTTCTTGGCGGCAACCGCTGCATCGCGCTGCGCCGTCAACGCGTTCACTGCCGCTTTGGCTTCGTTCGCTTCGTACGAGAGCTGGACGAATTCCGCTTCTCGTTTCTGCACATCGGCTTCGATGTCGGCGAACTTCTCTTCGAGCTTCTTTAAATCAGGGACGTTGTCGCGTACACCGAGGTTGTAATTGGCGCGGGCCACGTCTCGCTCGGCACGGCGGACCTTGAGGTCGCGCATATGAACGTCGAGTTTTTCCTTGGCATCCTTCGCCTGTTTCTCGAGGGGCTTGAGATCCTGCTCGTGTCCCTTGATGGACTCCTCTGCCGCAGACACACGTTCCGACAACGACTTGACATTCTCCTCAAACGCAGGGTCGTTCTTGATCTTCTGCAAACGGGTTTTCTCCCGTTCCGCCTGAAGAGAAAACGCCTTGCGCTGGAACGTACGCCATTCGTCGTTATAGTCCGCCCACATCATCCACAAGGTGACGGCAAAGAGAGCCGCGGCGCTTGCGAAAAACACCTTGTGCATCGTTTTCGGACTGCGGAGATAATCTTCGGTTGCCGGCATGATACCGAACCATCCTTATAGGTCGACTTGAACGGATAACGTCAAGCACGTAACTCGTGTCACACACCAATCCCGCAGCTGGTTTGTTCAACACGCGTTGACGAATTGAACCTACCTTCCGGGATTATTCCCGATCACCGAAACTGCAGACCTAAATATTAAAAAACCACTCTGGAATGGCGACGATGTACTTCAGGTTAGCCGCCCAGCGCAACACCATCTTGATTGGCAATGACATCATCATCAGCATCAGGTTGGCAAGCACCATATAACGCAGGAAACCCATCCTGATATAAAACTTTCTGAAGACGGTGGCCGCCATCAGATTCGGCAGCACCAGCAGGTAGACCGCTACGGCCACCAGTCCCAGCCATTCCCGCAACAGGATATGCCAGGCCTGAACCCCGAACGTCGCATTGGTTGGCACCGCGGGCAACGGTTGCTTCAGCCACTTGATCCAGAACAGTTCCGAAAGATTAATGTTGTTCAGCAATTCCAGCTTGTGAGTGTCCCAGTACTCATAGGGACTGAAGAAGTTCCAGTTAGGTCCTCGCAGGAACGTCCCCAACACGATCATGGCGACCCACAGCGGAAGGAATCCGAAGAGGAACGTCGAGACCGCGAATTTGCGCTCATTGAATGTGTAGTAGCCGTTCCCGAGCTTATTGAAGTCGATATACGGAACCGCCATCAGTCCGACCAGAATCAAGCTTGGCAGAACAACTCCCGCCATCCAGGGATCAAAGTAGACCAGCATCTCCTGCAGTCCGAGGAAGTACCACGGTGCTTTCGAGGGATTCGGTGTCTTGGCGGCCGAAGCGGGTTCTTCCAGCGGGGCCTGCAGGACAATCCCCCAGGCAATCAGGACCGCAGTCACGAGAACCATACAGATGAGTTCCGTGTAAACCAGATCGGGCCAAGTGAGTACTTTTTCGTTTTTTTCCTGTTCAATCAGTGGTCGACCGGCCGCTCGACGATCGTCGTTTTCAACGGACTTACGAAAGTAGATCCAGGTGAAGAACGCCACGATGTAAAGCATCGCCACGATCGGCACGTTGTCCGGCTTACCGACAATCTGGCGGAAGTCGTAGTCTGTAATGCTCATCGCCAGGAACAGCATCGACAGGTTCAGCAGGATCCATGCGGGTGTATCTTTTGTCCACCACCGTCGCAGTACGATCATCAGCACGTACAGCAACGTCGAACCAACGAAAAAGGCGACGGGGTTCGACGCTCGATTGATCGGCTCTTTCAGAATCTCAGGCATTTGCAAACTGAACTGCTGCGGCTGATTGGCGCCGGTGAGGTGAGTCACAGCCACCATCAGTAACAGAGCAGAATAGACGGCCCAGAACGTGGCAACCGGAATCTGCTGCCCCTTTCCCAGAAGCCCCCCCAGAGTGACTCGACAGTTGCCGTCTACGGCGAAGCTCCGTCGAGTCCAGTAGGCATTCATGAAAAACAGCAGCAGGTAGACCCATCCCAGGCCGTAGATGACGGAGGCGGTGAGATTAGGGTTGTGGGTTATGTTTTGCATAATTGTGATTGTCGTCTGCCACCCAGTGAAGTGAGTGATTCAACGTTCTCTGGAAAAACGCGCCTCGTTCGAGCCTCATCCACACAAACCAGCCACCAGAATTTGATCGTCTTCGTGACTGATCAAAGAGGTTGACTGATCCCACCGTCTTTTCGAACTCGCCAGAAGTGAATCGCAATCAACAGTGAGACCACCAAAGGAATGGCCACACAATGCAGAATGTAGAACCGGTTCAGCGTTGCTTCCCCCACGAACCGACTTCCCAGTAACAGGAAGCGGGCGTCGCTGCCGTTGGTGATCAGGTCATACCCGCCAATGTTGAGCAATTGCGCTCCAGGACCTTCATACCCCAGAAAAGGAGTCGCACGCGCCATATTCGAACCGACGGTGATTGCCCAGATCGCAAGTTGATCCCAGGGCAGCAGATACCCAGTGAATGACAACAGCAGGGTCAGCACCAGCAGCAGCACGCCAATCACCCAATTGAATTCCCGGGGCGGCTTATAACTGCCGGTCAGGAAAACTCGGTACATATGCAACCAGACGGTGATCACCATCGAGTGTGCAGCCCAGCGGTGGACTTCTCGCATGATCCCCAGCGTCGTGACGTCTCTGAGGGCCAGGATATCGTTGAAAGCGTGTTCCAGCGTGGGACGGTAATAGAACATCAGCAGAACACCGGTGATCGCTTCCACCAGGAACAGGAAAAACGTAATCCCTCCCATACACCAGGTATATGAGAGGGCGATTCCCTGCTGCTTGATTGAAACCGGATGCAGATGCAGGAAGAAGTTAGTCAGCATCACCACGATTCGATTGCGGCGATCAACCGGGGCAGGGTGCCGAAAGATACTCTTCCAGATCTGCGAACCGCGAATATAGTCACCAACTGACATCAAACGATCCCCGACTGAATCCCTGAAATCGAAACCACCACAGACTTTTCAAACCAGGCCCGAGAGCTTGCGGTTTCACATTCTCAGACAACTTCAACGAAAGAGGTCGAGTCGGCCCACTGGCCCATCTCCTCCTGAAACTTGACACTCTTGTTCACTTCGAGCATCCCGTCTTCAGCGACTCGCAACCCCATCCGTTCCAGCGGACGAGGAGCAGGTCCTTCAAAGTTGATCCCCGTCATATAGAAGCCTGATCCGTGACAGGGGCACTTGAATTTCTGCTCACCGTCGAGCCAGTTCGGCGTGCATCCCAAGTGGGTACAGACCGACGCAAGGGCGAAAATCAGATTGCGGCCCTCGTACTGATCGGTGTGCACGATCCAGATACCGAACTGATCTTTCCACTTGTTCGAAACAGTATTCAGCGGATAGTCCGACAGGGGACCAACCTTGAATTTCGAAGGAGGTTCAACAAGCACGTTGGGAAACATGAATCGGGCCGTCCCCAGCGTGAGGATTCCTCCGACTCCCGTGACTGCAGCCCAGGCGGCAGCGAAGGGACTGAGTAACAATCCCCAGACGAGAATGCCCGCACCAATCAGGAGGGAACTTCCCGTCAGAAAACCAAGCACCAGAAAGACAGCACAGAGCGTGGCAACAACCGACAACCCCGCCATTCCACGTTGCGTTGCGGTGGGCTTGCCTGACTTTCCTGCTGGCGTTGGCTTTGCCGGCATCGGTGGAGCAGCAACCGGTGTCGTCGGCTTGACCGTCGCTGCGGTGGCCGCAGGAGCAGCACTCCCGGCCCCTTTCGCTTCCCGAATTTTTTGCAGCATCTCCTGCGTGGTTAACTTGGGCCCCGCAGCAGCAGCAACCTTCGGTGCAGCAGCAGCAACCTTCGGTGCAGCAGCAGCAGGCGTCGCTGCGACCGGCGCGTCAGGAGCCGCAGCGGCAGGTGCCGCCCCGGGCTTTGCACCGCCAGCACGAATCGCCGCGAGAATATCTTTTGTGGAAGTTGGCTTGGGGCCCGCAGCCGCTGCAGGCTTGGCAACGGAGGGAGCCTCTTTTGCTGCGGGAGTTTCAACTGTTGCCGCTGGCTCGGCAGGGGGTGTTGCTTCGGGAACTGCAGCAGGCGCCTCGCCGGGTTTCGCTTCCGCCGCAGCCTTTTGAGCGCGGATCTTGGCCAGAATATCGGCAGTGGAAGGCTTTTTCTCTTCCATGGTGCTTAGACCCAGAACGAGTTAAACAGGGACAGAAAGGACAGGCGCCTCGACTCCATGAGGCATTGCAGTGTGGATTCTGTCAACATCCCATCCTGCTGACAACTAACCGTTCACAGGTGTGTCATAATTTCTCAGAAGCAAGAAACATTTACACACTCCTGACTTGGGTTTTCCTGCTTCAAAGAATGGTCGAGCTGAGCTCGAATGGCACAGTCTACGCAACTGCTCCATCCACGCGAATGTCAGGTCTACTGGCCAATCGCTGCGAAGCTCACTGAAGAGCACTGCTCGCCAACTGAGACGATGGCGTGCCGGAAAGAGGCTCTTCAGGATGCCAGTCGATGAGATGAAACTCTACGCTTTCTCGACCCTGGAATCGGTTGATAACAGGTTGGAAGCAAATCGCGATCGGGCCGTCATGCGACGCCATCTCATCGGCCCAGTCTGCTTTTCCAAACGCCACTCCCCTCATCCGCTGCCCGAACTGGCGCACAAAGATCGACAAGTGTCGTTCTCCTTCCCCCATTTTTTTCGGGGGACTCACCAGTTCCACATTGGAAGCGACAAAAATCGGTCGGGGATTCGCCGCGCCGAATGGACCCAGCTTTTCAATGTCGAGGACAGATCGCAGGGTGATGTCGCTGAGTAAGACTTCCGCATCGATGGCCAGCTCAGCCGACCCCGGCATCACCGTATGGTTCGCGGCGACATATTCAACGAAGGCGACACGAAACGCTTCGATCTCTGTCGGACGAATCTTCAGACCCGCAGCGGCCTGATGCCCTCCATAAGTTTCCAGCAGCGTCTGACAGGCCGTCAGCCCTGCGTGCAAATTGAAACCAGCGAAACTGCGACCTGACCCCTGAGCAGCACCATTGGCTTTATCCAGCGCAATCATGATCGTTGGTCGCTGGAAATGTTCGGCAACTCGCGTGGCAACGATGCCGATGACACCCGGGTGCCATTCCGCGTGAGCGAGCACCAGCGCACGATGTTCCGCCCACTCAGCATTTTCCTCAACCAGTTGCTTGGCCTGTTTGAGGATTTTTCGCTCGACTGCCTGACGGTCTTTGTTCAAACCATCCAGATAAGCCGCCAGAGCAACAGCGCGTTCTTTGTCAGGCGTCGTCAAAAGTTCCACAGCGAGTCGTGCCTGCCCCAATCGACCTGCAGCGTTGATGCGAGGACCGACGGCGAAGGCAATATCTTCTGCCTGCAGAGAATCCTTGTCCGAGACGCGCGCGATCCGCAGGAGTTCCTTCAACCCCGGATTCGACCGTTCCAGGAGACTCGCCAGACCGAAGTGAACAATGACTCGATTTTCATCGACCAGGGGAACGACGTCCGCAATCGTTCCAATGGCTGCCAGCCCGACAGCGCTCAACAGGAATTCCCGCATTCGTGGGGTCGCTTTTTTCCCGTCGCCCAGCCGTGCACAGATCGCCCATGCCAGCTTGAAGGCCACGCCCACCCCGCATAGCTCACCGAAAGCGTAGGGGGGATGATCACCCGGAAGACGTGGGTGCACCAGTACGTCGGCGCATGGCAACTTCGCACCGATCGTGTGATGGTCGGTGATAATCAGTTCCAGACCAAGCTCTCGGGCCAGATCGGCTTCCGCCGTACTGGAAATTCCGCAGTCGACCGTCACCAGCAGACGGGACGGATCTTCCGCCGAAAGCTGACGAATTGCTTCACAGTTCAGCCCGTACCCTTCTTCCAGTCGACTGGGAATGTAGTAATCGACCTTGGCACCGTTCAGCTGCAGACAGTGCCACAAGAGACTGGTCGACGTCACTCCGTCGACATCATAGTCACCGTAAATCGTAATCCGACGACCAGACTGGATGGCCGCAACAATCCGATCGGCGGCCTGGCTGACACCTGGCAGGGTTTCAGGGTCATGCAGCGTCGTCAGTTTTTTTGCCAGATACGCCTCTGCAGATTCCGGCAGATGATGCCCGCGTGCTACCAGGACTTGTGCGACGAGTGGAGTAATCTTCAGAGTCGCGCTGAGATTCTTCACATACCCCCGGTCATGGGGAGCAACTCGCCAAATTCGATGCATCCCACCACTCCGTTTTCGGGGCGTTATCCAGCCGATGTGCAGTAAAAGAGGATTTCCTGCCTGAATTACAGCAGGGGGAAGAATCGAAGTCAAAGCGCGACGTGGATTGGAAGGAGCCTCTCTCGACCCGGGACGCCCCCAAAGTCGGGCCTCGATCTGTACCGCAGAAAGCGAGAGACAAAGAGAGTGCGAATTCCCGGGAATCGCCCAGCGTGCGGCGCCCCTGAGCCGCACTGCCGATCAGCCACTGCCGATCAGCCCTGTGCGCTCAGCCGGAATCGCCACCAGCCGGTCGTGAAAAACACGGCCGCAAAGACCAGCAGCATACCGCAGCACATCAGGACCACCTGCGGATCAACCACCGGCTGCGTCAGCACAGCATCGAACGCCTTGAGCGACCATGCGTGAGGAGTGATGAGACTGATCTGGCGCATCGCTTTGGGAAACAGTTCACGCGGAAAGAAACAACCGCTGATGCTGCTGAACATCAGAATCAACGTCGTTCCGTATGAGGAAACCTGCTGATCGGTGTGAACAAGAGTCGACAGCAAAAGTCCGAGTGCCGTCGCGGCGGCGGACGTGCTGAGGATAACGGGTATCAGGTAGAACGGCTGGTTTCCCCAAGGCATGCCAAACAGAATTCGTCCGCACAGAAACAGCAACGAGCACTGGAGTACGGAAGTCAGGAAGAACGGAACGGTCTTACCTAACAGAACGGAAACGGTGTTGATGGGTGCCATCATCAGCCGGCGCAACGTCCCCTGATCTCGTTCGATGATAAACGACCGTGCCATGATGCTGATCACGAAGAACGCAAACATGACGGTGAAGCCGGGCACCACCCAGAGATAGACTCCATTCACTTTGGACGAAGACTTTGGCGAGTCCGATTCGATGAGCCCAACCATGCCCGCTTCGTCTTCGGTCTCTTCCCGGGGTGTCACCCAGGCACGTGTCACCGGATTTTTTCGTGCCGTTATGGGAGCGACAAAGCCAATGACCTGCGCCCGGAGAACACCTTCCAGCAGCCGTCCCAGTCCGGCAGAGTTGGGCTTCATGTGAACATTGAGATCAATGGCACTCAGTCCCGAAACCGCCAATGCCTCTTTCGGGTTGAAGATGTCGCTCAGACTCAGTTCTTCCACCCGCTCTTCAAATTGATCTCCGATCACCAGAACCAGCGACGCGTCCCCGCGCGCCATCAGTTCTTTTCCGACGGATTCAGAGGCGACGGTGGTAATCAGTAACTCAGGCTTCCTGGACAGGTCGGCGACCAGATCGTGCGAGGTCTCGGTTGCGTCCAGATCAACGACGGCAATTTTGAAACGTTCGGTCGATTCGTCGCGCGTCAGCAACTGTCCGGTCGACATCCCGACAATCGAAATGAACATCAGGGGTAAGATGAGCAACAGCACGAGTGCTCGTCTGTCCTGAAATAGCAGCAGAAGATCTTTTGATGTGATGTGCCAGGCAGACATCGTTGAAACTCATCCATTTTCAAAAAGTCGATGACGAAGCAGACTGTCTTGTGTCCAAACAAGCAGACGCGAATCCAAGCACGTTGTCAGTCGCGCAATCGCTTGCCAGTCAGTTGAAGGAACAGTCGCTCCAGATTGGATTGCTGCGTTTCGACACGCAATACCCGAACCCCTAGATTCCCCAGCTTGTGAAGAACCATCTGCAGTCTCCATGACAGTTCGACGGGAACGCGAGTCGGTTCCTTCGCGGTCAGGTTCAGTCCGTATCTTAAAGAACATGCATCGGAGGGATTCGTCATCAACGTCGACTCGCCTGGAATGATGACGGCCGGATTGCCGTCGCTCCCTGTCCCCAGTTCAGCCAGGCCACCGAGTTCACAGGTAATCCCCTGGGTACGATCGACGTAAAGATGCAGATCAGATGCAGTCCCCCCCAGCAGATTCGGAATCGTATCATTGGCCAGGACGCGTCCATGGTCGATGATGGCAACACGACTGCAAATCGACTGAACCTCTTCCATGTAATGGCTGGCGTAGATGATCCCGACCCCGTCCGCGGCCTGCTGTCGGACACAGTCCAGCAAGTGAGACCGCGACTGCGGATCCACACCCACGGTGGGTTCATCGAGAATCAGGACCGAGGGCCGGTGGATCAGGGCGACGCCGAAATTCAGTCGCCGCTTCATTCCGCCGGAATAGGTGCGGGAGGGACGCAGGGCACTTTCCGTCAGGCCGACCTGCTCAAGCACCTCGTCGCAGCGGGACTTGAGAGCAGGTCCACTGAGCCCGTAAAGCTTTCCGAAGAACATCAGATTGTCGACGGCGTTCAGTTCCTGGTAGATCGCGTACTCTTGCGGCACAACCCCCAGCATCCGTCGCAGTTCATGGTTCCGGCCATCAAACCGCTGTCCATCCAGCAGCACTTCTCCACTGGTCGGCGTCAGCAGCCCGGCCAGCATCATCATGGTCGTGCTTTTTCCAGCACCGTTGGGTCCAAGAAGTCCCAACACTTCTCCACTGTGCAGCGAAAAGCTGACGTCGTGCACGGCGACATGATCACCGTAACTCTTACGCAGATGAACGACGGCAGCCAGGTTGATTCCCGACTCTGCCACCGCGGTGCTCTGAACGTGCTCGCGTGTCTGTGGACGCTGGGCGGCACGAGCAGGTCGTTCAGACAACCAACTCGATCGGCCCGCCGATGCTGTAGAGGCGAATCCTGATGCCATACTGAAAAACTTCCTGAACGTTCCTGCTCAGTTCTCAATTGAACTTCACATTGTTTCTGCTTCACGATTCCATTTCGAACAGCAAAAATTGTGCTCCCTGTTCTCTGTTTTCAGCTTTCTCCCAGGACGTAGGTCCCACCGTTCACCGGCCCCCTGAGGACCGGCAGATGCAAGTTGTCTGTGCGAAGCTCCATCATTTTCAATCTTTCCATCGACCGGCTACCCCGGCCACTTACGACGAATTTTCCGGGAACTCTCGGAAAACCGAGAGTATTCCCCTGGTGTCGGCACGACTGGAAATGTTGAACTCGCTTGGATCAGAATCAGGTCAGCAGCATCGTCATGAAAATTCCCGAGAGGAGAGCTGACATACCGACGCGGAAATTGTCGTTAGAGCGAATCGGGAGCGACTCCACCAACCCCGCACAGAGCGAAGCGGTCCCGCAGATCGCAAAGGCAATTCCGAAGGGAACGCCGGGAAGAGCTTCCGCCCAGAAACTTAACGTTGCCCCCATCGCCCCCATCATGGTGAAGCAGATCAGGCCGGCAACAGTTTTACGAGGGTTCCAGGGAAGTCGTCGTCCACCAAACATTAGCCCGCCGAGAGTGGCGGAACCGTCTCCCAGGGCGAGAATCTGCAGCGTCATCAGCCCCCATTCTGCTCGGTCAGGGAACAACAGGATCGGCGCAATCACCGGGATCATGTATCCCCAGACGGCATATCGCCAGTCTGTTTCGCCATTCCGTTTGATGTACGGGGCGAGCACGATCGAGAGCACAATCACCACAACAGCAATTGTCGCCACGGCCCCCATTAACAGCATGCCCCAGGGATCGGGATGATCGAGGAAGGGCAGAACGGCTGGAAGCAGCGCAGGTGTCATGTGGAAAAGCCGTCGCCGAAACTCGGATACCCCCAGCTTCCTGATGACGCGAGAAATCCCCGGGATCGATGAACCCCAGTCCGCTGTCTGCGTTTGTGGAAAATCGGCAGTGGAAATCGACAGTCGGGATTGCAGCAAATCATGTGAAGTGCTTAATCGGCTCATCTGGGATTACTCCAGGCTCTTCTTTTCGGATTCTTTGGTGTCGGATTCGGGACTTCAGGGCCCTTTGCAATCCTGCCGGCGAATGAAACTGTCACCACATGATGAAGCCATTGAGGAAGCAAAGAGTGTTCCAATCTGGGCAATCTAGGCAGATCCGAGACATCGCTTGCAGTCTTTAACGGGAACTGGTGTTAGATCGTCAGGAAGATCCCCGGAAGATGGCGGCATTTAGTGCCGACCGGTCAATCCACTCGCAGGCCATAGTTGACGAAATCGGAATCACCTGCGTTTTGCGCAAGGTCGACTCTTCGGGCAAGGCGCGCGCCCTCTCCGTTTCCCGGGGAAAACCGCCAATCGAACGGTACTCGACAGATTGACGACACCTGTGCGTCGACGTGTTGACACGTTGAGACGCCGGTCCGGCCAGCCGTTGTACAGGCCTGCTCGAAACATTGGGGGCCGCAACGATCAAATTCTGCTGAGCCTCACGGGTGAGTCAGGGGCGAGAGAGAGACTCCGCAGGGGCGATCGTTGCCTCAAGAGAAGCAGCCCTCTCCCCCTGTCCTGGTTTGGGTACTCGCGCCCTGTCGCCTCCTCAGGGCAACGGGTGCGTCCGATCAATTGGCAGAATCATGAGTTGCGAAATCCGTGGGCGATCAGAGTGTAAATCTTGTGCAGGCCGCCCCAGCACCCGAAAACCGTTACGATTGACACAATCGGTCTCGTCGTCGACAAAGAGTGGAGAATCGCCAGAAAAGAGAGTGCAGATGAGCAGTTGGACCGCAAAATTATCGTCAGGAGGCGACGCGGGAGCTGGGGAGTAAAGCCAACCTCCGCGTTTGGAACAAAATTCGCTTCTCTGTGATGTTTGCGGGGATCGGGAAAAATAGCTGCGGGATTTCGATATCGATCTGATTTTTGCGACTCCAATTTCACCACAAGTAGCGGACGAGGGTGGTCGACATGCAAAATCGCTTTCGGGTAGGTGATCCTGTCGTGTGTTTCGTGAGCAAGTTCGGCCTGCAGCCAGGCCCCCGTGCTCAGCATGTCTATGCCGTCCCTTCGGGAGACGGATATTCGTATGAAGTCCCCAAGTACTGGACCGTCGCCGAGATTCAGTCGCCGGAAAAAGTGCGAGTCATTACCCGCAGAGGCAAATTTCATGACCTCGCGATCAGCGATCCCCGACTCCGTCCTGCCCGGTGGTGGGAAAAGCTGATCTTTCGGAAGCGATTTCCCATGATTCATCAGGGTGACGAACCGAAGCGGCACGAGAATTGACCACGGAAGAAATCGAAGCTTCGAAAGTCCCACTTCAGCCCGAACGTCCCCACCGCTACAGGGAAGTGAGCGCAAGCGGACGGATTGTCTCGTTGCTCAGACAAAGGCGCGTTGCTGGGTAAAGCGAGCCCGCTCCAGCCCCGAGGCGAGGTTCCTCCACAAGCCGGGAAGGGACCTCTTGGGGATGGGTTGAATGGCTGGTTCCAGCAGACAAATCATCATTCCCCCGCTGAGGGAACTTCAAAGTCAGTCGGGCTGAACGCCGATGTCGAGTCACGCCGCTCGGAGGGCGGGAACGCCTGCGGCCTGCCCTGCGCAACATTTTCCCTGGCCCGTCATCAGCCCGCGACGCGCAAAATCTCGCCAGAAGTTACGATTGAGTTTTTCAGGGGGGGACTGCATCGTCACGGTAAAGTAGTCGCCATGATCCCGATTTCCACAAAACCAATCCCACGTTGATCGCCCGAAGAAACTTTCCGGGTACTGATTGATCGTAATCTGCCCGGGAAAGCAGGCAAGATGCCGCTTCCAGCACCCCGCTTCATGTCCGGTGCCACAGCCCATCGGGCCGTCCTGCTTCCGGACGAACACCAGATCACCCCCGGGTTTCAAGCAAGCCAGGAGATTGGCCGTGGCCGAACGTGTTCCCAGGTCAAGCAGATTGTTCCGATAGACGCACAGATCCTGCACAAGAATCAAATCAAAGACGTCCGGGGGAGCTCCCACGGCTTCGTCAAGCCGCGCATAATGGAAGTCGTACTGAGGACACCGTTTCCGCAATTGTTCAATTTCTTCGGGCGAGTCCGTCACGGCATCCACCTGGTACGCAATCCCGTCCAGAAACGCAACCAGTTCGCCATGTCCGCAGCCAGCCACGAGCACCCGGCCCCCGAACGGAACGTTGCGACTGACCAGGATCTGCTTCATCATCCGGACTGGAAGTTCGAGTGCGGTGGAAAAACGGGGAGTGTGCGAGAGGTGAACTTTGCCAACCACAGGTGCCTCTCAATCTGATACCGAAGAATTCGGAAACGGAAGTGTCGCCCACGGCAATTCGCTCAATACGACCTGAAGCGACTGTATATGTCTCCCTCAAATGAGGGTCAAGATGGCTTGGCCAGTCACAGCTTGCAAACCAGCATCGCACCGCGAGATTCCGGGGGGGCCACCCCACGCCGCCGAGAGCGTCGCGCATTTGACCAGCAAGTGGGTCGCAAAGAGTGTCATTCCCGGCAGAAACAATGCGCGACTCCGGACGAAACTTTGCCTTGCACTCGTAATCTCGGCCCGTGTTACAGCAGAGGGGCCGGCAGTGCTCACCTTCGAGATGGACTTCGGATCGCGTGCGAGTCGCGGAGTGTCAGTTCGGCTGAAGCGTCCAGGAAAACGGTCCAGTTGTTGTGGAAGGCTCGCATCCAGACTTCCGCCTGAAATGTCTTGGGAATTGACGCCCTTCTAACGGACCACAACGTTTCAACTCAGGTCGAGTTAAACCTTCAGAAATTTCCAACGGCGCGAGATCGGGTTCCGAAGGATCGGATGTCCCCCGGAAACGGCATCAGCAGAGGGGCCCCGGAGCGGGACACCAACGGAAACGACGACCGACTTATCCGGTCCCGTGACTCACCTCCGCTGCATTACAGCCCCGCAATCGGGATCCTCCGCTCAGTACACAGAAGTAGTCAGGCCTTGAAGGCCAGTGTGCCTTGCCGATCACTGGCCCAGGCTGCCTGCAGACGTGGAGGCTGATTGCCATCTGACGTGAGCTCCAAAGCACCGGAAGAGAGCCACCGTGGCCTTCGAGGACGACTAGCGGGAATCGTCGTTTGCGGACTAGCGGACAGGCTTCAGTAGAAGTTCTCAGGTCTTTTCCAGGTCTGCCGCTGAAACATCCAGACGCTGAAGCATGGACGGTGTTTGGATTCCGTTGCAGCTTTCAGGGCAAAAGTAGAGGCAAATATTTCTCGTGATTTCACCGGGTATTCAGAGAGAACATGCTATGAACCTTCACTCGCAGTTTCTCGCATACTACTCAGGATGCGAGCTGATTGTGAGGCTGATCGATACGTCCGCATGAAATCCGCCACGATGTTAGCATGTGCATAATTTACGATCAAAAATGCCTAAGAATTATCCGAAAAGAAGGATAACGATTCGGATTTTTCGCTTGACTACTTCGGCTTGCCGCAGCAGTATACCTAAATTCAGTCATTCGGCACTCTCAGTGCACACCATAGGTGAAACTTCGTTTCGCTGGGTGACCATCCAGAAACACTCCTTTCTCAGCAGTACTTTACGTTCTTCACTGAACTTCTGATTGGTATTGTTTTAGTTTCTGATTTGATTCGCTTCAGGATCCCATCGCCAACTTCGGCCGACGTCTCGAACTGAAATTCCATCGCCGGGCACCTTCGTGCCAGGATGTTTTATTTCGACTTCGCTTCAGCTTCTGCGTTCATCTGCGTTGATACCGCACTTGCGGTTGTTTTTATCCTTGCTTTTCTAGTTGACAAGGAGCATCTGATGAAATCGCGTCGCGTTGGCTTTACGTTAATCGAGCTGCTGGTGGTCATTGCGATCATCGCAGTTCTGATCGCACTGCTGCTTCCGGCGGTGCAACAGGCTCGGGAATCAGCCCGTCGGACACAGTGCAAGAACAATCTGAAGAATCTGGGATTGGCTCTCCACAACTACCACGATACTCACTCCTGCTTCCCACCGTTGTCGATCGCGCCAGGTATCGGGGGTGTAGACTCTTTCGCTGGGGGAGGAACCGTACCTGCGATTCCACGATACATGAACGTTTCGGGTTTGCTTTTGCTGGCCCCCTACATTGATCAGGCCCCCCTTTACAACGCCTGGAATTTCCAACACGCCGCGAGTTGGTCGCACGTTTATGACATGTACCAGCCAAGTGCGGTGACAGGTGATCCAAACGTGAATGCCGAGCTGTCAAAAACGAAAGTTGCCCTCTTTAAATGCCCATCCGATCCGGGGAGTGACTACTACACTGGCGTTAACAAGTACTACAGCATCAGCTCGACGCAGGCCGGGGGATACCGTACGAGCTACGCCATGTGTGCCACCTACCTTGAGTATTACTACGCCCACTACTGGTCAGCACAAGACCTGAAAAACCGCCGCGCGTTTGGCTCTGACAAAGCGACTCAAATGCGCGACTGGGTTGATGGCACCAGTAACTGTGTCGTCATGGCGGAACAGACACGAGAAAAGTACAACGGAACTCTGGGGGGCTGGACTTACGTCTGCCATGTGAACCTGGGAATCGACTTCGTCGGCCCTTATGTGGGACCCGGACAGAGTTGGCCATGGACGCCAATCAATCAATGGATCTACAACAACGACCCATCAACTTATCTCTACGGCCGACTGGGACAATGGAGTTCCCCCGGTAGCCTCCATGTTGGCGGATGTCACGCGCTGATGGGGGACGGGGCAGTTCGCTTCATCAGCGAAAATATCGCCGGACAGGCACAGGCGGCTCTTGGCTACGTCTCAGACGGCGTCAATCCCAGCGAATTCTAATCCCTCTGCGGATTCGAATTTCCTGCGCATGTTCATTTGAAGCGCTGCCAGACCCTTCATCTGGCAGCGCTCGCGCTATTCCCTCAATTGGCTCGCATTAAGGTAAGGATTCCCCGCATGAAATTTGGTTTGAGAGCACTCATTCTTCTCAACTTAACTGTGGTCCTGGGTTGTGGAGGCGGCCCGAAACTCCCCAAGTGGCCTGATCCGGTTCCCGCATCCGGCACGATTACGTTTGACGGTAAGCCGCTGGTCGATGCAACCGTCTCGTTCACACCACTCGAACAGACTCAAGGCAAAGGGGCCGTCGGAACCACGGATGAATCCGGAAAGTATGAACTCAAGTCGCTCGGCCCGGACGGCAAGCCGAAAACAGGAGCAATCCCCGGCAAATACCGTGTTTCAGTCAGTCGAATGGTGAAAGCCGATGGGTCCGTCTGGAAGCCAGACCCCAAAAATCCGGGAGGCCCGATGAATTTTGGTGCAAAGGAGGAGCTTCCACGACAGTATGCCGTGGAATCGAAGCTGGTGGCAGACGTGGCAAGCGGCAAATCCCCCTACGATTTCAAACTGGAGAAAAGGAAAAAATAAGCTCAAGTTGATCAACCTGAATATTGTCCCCCCTCGCTGAGGGCCGTTGCGGTCGTGGTTGTTCACAGGCCAACACCCATCGTGTGAACAGCCAGAAAGGTTCGAGAGGAAAAACCGGGATGACTTCATTATCGTAGTCACCCGGTGCCCCTCACGTCTCTTTCTGCGTCTGTGAACAACTACCTCCTTTCGCCCCCAGGAGATTCGATGCAAGTCAGGTCCAAAATGGTTTGGGGCGGCGTTTGTGTCGCGGCCACCGTTCTGATTACGTGCATAATCCTGATGCGAGGACAGCAGCCTCGGCTGAACATCCTTGTTATCACTCTTGATACGACACGCGCAGACCGCCTGGGATGCTATGGATACCCAGGAGCGGAGACACCTCATCTGGATTCCCTGGCTCAAAGGGGAATTCTGTTCGAGCGCGCCTACGCACCGGCTCCAATGACGGCCCCTTCCCACACGTCGATGTTCACAGGGTTGTGGCCTCCTGAACATGGAGTGGTCACGAATGGGCAGACGAGCCTGCTACCCGGAATCCCCATACTTGCCGAGCTCATTAAACAGGTCGGATATCACAGTGCGGCCTTCGTCAGCGCGTTCGTTCTCCAGTCGCGGTTCGGTCTGAGTCGCGGGTTCGAGCACTACGACGATGACCTGTCGACTGCGAGCCCGGAGGGTGACGAACTCCACCGCTACCGCGATGGCAAGTTCGTGATTGACTCCGCGAGCCGCTGGCTGAAGAAATCGACTTCCAGCCCGTCCCCATCTCCCTTTCTCTGCTGGGTCCATCTCTACGATCCGCACGAGCCCTACCTCCTTCACCCGGATGAATTCGGCGATCGATTCGACAATCAGCCCTACGACGGGGAACTCGCCTATACCGACCTGCTCGTGGGGAGGCTGCTGAAAACACTGGACGAGTTGGGGATCAGGGACAAGACTTACATTCTGGTCGTCGGTGACCATGGAGAGAGCTTGGGCGAGCATGGAGAGCTGACTCACGGATTTACGCTTCACGAATCGACCTTGCGGGTCCCCTTGATTGTGGTCGATCCTCGAATTCAGTCCCCGGGCCGACGGGTGACTCAACCGGTTCCGTTAGTCGATCTCTTTCCGACACTGTTAAACGCTGCAGGTGCGCCAGTCCCACCTGAGATCAGTGGGCGCAGTCTGCAACCTGCCCTCTCGGGTCAACCCCTTGAACCCCGTACCTGCTACTCGCTGACAGATGAACCTTATCTGCAGGCGTTCTGGTCCCCCCTGCGGGGGCTGACGACCGAGCGGTGGCGGTATGTCCGATCGACACGCCCGGAACTGTATGATCTGACTGCGGATCCCTCGGAACTCGTGAACCTCGCCGTGACAAATTCAGACGTTCTGAACGATCTGGAAAACGAACTCGCGATCTTTGAAGAGAAGCTTCGCCTCCGTTCAGGAGAGAACGTCGAACTTTCCGCTCAAGATCGTCGGGCGCTGGAGAGTCTTGGATACACAGGCGGCCCCGCCCGTGCTGCACTCGATCTTAAAGGTCAGAAGGAGCTTCCAGACATCAAGGACATGCTCGTACACCTCAACGCGGTCGACGAGGCAATCCACTTGATTGAACAGAAGAGATTCGACGATGCGGCAGTCATTCTCGAGCCCATCGCATCGACTGTCCCGAACTTCATTCGAGCCCGATTAAACCTGGGACTCTGTCGGATGATTCAGCAGAACTACGAAGAAGCTGAAAAGTGGTTCAAGCTGAGCCTCGAAATTGACCCTCATTCCGACCGGGCTCACGACATGCTCGGCTTTACTTACCTGAAGCTCCAGAAACTCGACCTGGCCGAGCTGCATTTCCAGGAACTGCTGAAGCTTCGGCCAGATTCGGAAACGGGAAATCTGTTTCTCGGTGAAGTCTACCAGCGAAGGGGGGACGCCCGCACCGCCCTGCACTATTACACGACCGTGCTGAGAATTAATCCCGGGAATCGTGCCGCGCGAGAGGGCGCCGAGCTGATGCACCGCGCCCTCCGCTCGCCTTGAAACCACACACGCAAGGTAACGATTACTCGATCTTCCAGATCCGGACGGTCCCGTCTCGGCCTCCGGATGCCAGGAGATGTCCGTCCTGGTTGAACTTCAGGTTGTGCACCGCAATCTTGTGGCCCAGAAATTCATCGAGCAGTTGTCCTGTTTCCGGATTCCAGAGTTTCACTACTCCCTCGTGCCCCCCCGTGGCGAGGCGTTTTCCATCTGGAGAGTATGCCACGCCCCAGATGTCGTCCCCTTTGCCATCCCAGGATCGCAGCAGAAGCCCACTATCAGCATCCCAGATGCGGATCATCTTATCCCACCCCACCGACGCCAACTGGTGACCGTCGTGGTTGAAGGCGAGACCATAGACCGGGCCAGAATGTCCCTCCAGCAGCAATTTCTGCGTCAGATTGCGAGCATTCCAGAGTCGAACAACCTTATCACTTCCCGAACTGGCAAGGGTCTCGTTGTCGGGCGAAATTGCCAAAGCATAGATGGCACTGGGTTGGTGAGCCTGGGCTACGGATTGATTCGTTTCCAGTGACCAGGCTTTAATTCCCCCGTCTTTATTCCCTGCATAAAGCACCTGATCGTCGTGTGAGAAAACGATGCTTCTCACCGCGTGGGGGTTTTCGAAGGTGATCTTTGGTTCTGAGAAGGTCAGATCCCACAGTTTGATCAGCCCATCGTCACCTGCAGTCGCCAGCAAGTCTCCTTTGCGCGTGAACTGAGCTGACCAGACGGCCGCTCGGTGAGCATTGAGGGTCGATTTCACGCTACGTGACTGAACGTCCCAGATCCGTACGGAACCATCCTCCACACCCATGGCGAGCAAGTCACTGGACGGACTGAAGGCCACGGACCAGACGGTACCCGAATTGGCGCTGAGAACCGCCAATGGTTTGGTTGCTGAACTGGGGGCAGTGCTGACAGAAGGGCGGTTTGCGATCAGCATCCCTCCGAGCAAACCGAGACTCAAGAATCCCACACCAATCGCCGCCGAAATCCAGCGTTGACGCGCCGCTTCTTTACTGGCCTCAATCCGGCAAACCGTGGGTACATCCTCCGACGTTTTCATCAGGGCAAGTTGAAACTCAAGCAGTTCAGCAAGGTGCGTGGCTGACTGGATTCGATCGGACGGCTTCTTCGCAAGCAGTTGATCGATCGTATCGGCCAGCCATCCGGGGACTTCAGGGTTCAGTTCACGAAGCGACTGATGCTTCGTATCGCTGATACGCTTCAGAATCGCGAGTGCAGAATTGCCTGTAAAAGGGGGCTGCCCGGCAACCATCTCGTACATCACAGCACCGAGGCTGAAGAGGTCCGACCGGTGGTCCGGTTCTTCCCCCATCGCCTGCTCGGGAGCCATATACAGGGGCGTGCCAGAAACAAAACCAGACCGTGTCAGCTTCACATCTTCTGTCGCACGGGCCAGACCAAAGTCCGTCAGCTTCACACGGTCATTCGATTGCTCAAGCAGAATATTTCCGGGCTTGATATCCCTGTGAATCAGCCCCTGGGCATAAGCGGCTGCCAGCCCGTTTGCAACTTGCATCCCGATGCGTACGACTTCGCGCATCGACATGCTTTTTTCTCGGGTCAATCGCTGTTCCAGCGATTCTCCCGTGATCAACTGCATCACAAGGTAGGGAAGCCCATTGGCGCCCGATCTTTCCACCTGGTGCACCGCCACAACATTTTCGTGTGTGATCGACGCGGCTGCGCGGGCCTCTCGGCAGAAACGCTGACGGGCAATGTCATCTTCTGCCAGATCAGGGTCCAACACCTTCAGAGCAACATTCCGCTGCAAATGAGAGTCAAACGCCTCGAGAACGACGCCCATCCCCCCCCGCCCCAGAACACGCATCACATCAAAGTGAGAAATTCGTCCCAGGTATGCGGCGTCAACGGGGGGTTCGAGAAAGTCGAGCGAGACATCGCGTTTCAGGACGCTCACTTTGGGAACGAGCGTCTCTTCAAGCACCGCCTCAACTTGTTCGACCGCTTTCCAGTAGCCCGAATTGGCAGGAGGGGCGGACTCGCGCAAGCTCCCCACCACGCTCGACAGATCAGTCCCCTCGGTAGCCAGGACTTCGAGCGTTGTCTGGCAGCCCTTGCACACGTCCATGTGCTCAGTGCAGGACTGTTGACGTTCGCCCGAGAGGGTTCCATTGAGAAGCTGCCGAAGCTCTTCCGCACGCGGGCAGGTCTGATCTGTATGCATAACTAATTCTCTTCCTGCTTCCGCACCGCTTCGACTTCGCTTTTCAATCGGGCGAGAACACGGCTTTTCGCCACGTAGACGGCTCCTGTGGAAAGCCCCGTCCGTTCGGCAACCACAGGTGCCGGCAGTCCATCAACGGCCGTCAACTGGAAGGCCCGCCACGTACTTTCCTGAAATTCTGGCTGGATTCGCTGCATCGCGATCGCAGCAATTTGTCTTTGGTATTCCAGTTCCCAGGCGTCGGAGCCTTCGTCGTTATCGGGTTGGGCATTGAGCAGACGGTGAGTGTCGGTATCCCCTGCTCCCTGCGGACGACTTCGCCGAGCCGAAAGGAAGTTGAAAACCTTATTGCGAGTGATCGTAAACAGCCAACCGGCGAACGATCCACGCTTGCGGTCATACTCCAGTTGACCAATCGCCGCAGCAACCGAACGCATGACCTCCTGCATCAAGTCAGCGGCGTCTGCATCCTGTAATCCCCGCTTCCGGGCAAACCCATACACGACCGGCCCATATAGACTCACAAACTCTCGCCACGCTCGCTGGTTCGTGCCATCACGAATCTGAACCAGGAGACTTGCTCGAGTCAGTGGTGAGTCGTTGACAGCCAAATGAGCACCTGAGTAAACCAGTTGCTGTCGTGGATCCTGACTGAGGGATCTTCTTCAACGACATTACGTCGTATGATACGCGCCGGGGGTAGCGTGGACTAGGGAAAGGGCCGTTCCAAAGACGACTCAGGCAGTCGGACATGACATATCTCCGCCGTCAGCTTGCTGTTTGCGCAGACTTCTCAGAATGCTCTCGTCGAGCCCCCAGATCATGGTTTTCCGATGCGCAATCTCTTTCGCGTGTGGCTTGTGGAACTCCATGAATATCGAGGCATCGGGAATCTGGAAGTACTTGCGAATTCGTTCAATCACCGGTGTCGTCATGCGAACCTCGCTTGCGTGAACAGTCAAACGGCCAACTCACCCCTCTTGTAGGAAATACCGTTTCCCGCAAACTTTCTTACAGGATTTCTCTACTGCTCTTCTGACTCAGCCTCGCACGCACTGGGAACCTGTCCAATCACCTCAAAGACGTCGCCATTTTCTGATTTTTCTCAAAAAAGCGGCCTGAGGATGTAAGACTCGCATCAACGGACGGTAATTCAGTCTGTCAGGGTCGCGTTCTCGACAGCGGTCTGAGCGATATTTGACCGTCAGTGGTTCTTGACATCTGATGAGGAGTTTGAAGCCAAACCATGTCAAAGAAGCTAGAAGGCAAAGTAGCCGTCATCACGGGTGGATGCACCGAACTTGGGGTCGCTGCCGCGCGCAAGTTTGTGTCAGAAGGCGCGGACGTATTTATCACGGGACGCAGCCATGCTGAATTCGACACGCCCGTGATGCAAATTGGCCGACACGCTGCCCCTGTCCAGGGGGACATCGACAAGTTTGCTGATCTTGGTCGCCTGTATGAAACCGTCCGGTCAAAGAAAGGCCGCATCGATATCCTGTTCGCCAACGCGGGGTATAGCGAGCGTGATAACTATGGGTCCGCAACGGAAGTTCATTTCCACAAGCTGTTCGGAATCAACGTGCGCCGCCTGTTGATTTCCGTTCAGAAGGCGCTGCCGCTTCTCAATGACGGTGCTTCCATCATTCTGACCAGTTCTGTTGCCGGTGTGACGGGCTTCGACAACATCGGTGCCTACAACGCCACGAAGGCTGCCGTCAGCGCGTTCGCAAAAACGTGGACAAGCAGCCTGAAACTGAAAAATATCAGGGTCAACGTTATCAACCCTGCCCCGATCGTTCCTCCGCTGTTCGGCAACCGGACGCAAGGTGCATTCCCAGAAGGAATCCCTTTCGGTCGAATCAGCGATCCCGAGGAAATCGCCGACGCCGCAGTTTACCTCGCACAGAATGAGTCACGATTCCTCGCGGGGATCGATCTCTTTGTCGACGCGGGCCTCGTGCAGGTCTAGCGAATGCAGTGTCTTTCGGTGCTGACCATGTCGCAGGCAAATTGCCCCTGCCAACGTCTGCGATATGGTCAGCTTTTGCTATTTTGACCAGTTACCTCTCACCCTTGATCCACGCGATGAGATCAGCGATCTGCTGGGGGTCCAGATCCTTTTCCAGTCCTTCGGGCATGAGTGACAACCCAGACGAGACCAGCTCGTCGAGTGTGTCTCGCAAGACCACATCCTCTTTTGCTTCAGCCCGCTTCAGCGTGATACTCGCCTCGGTTTCTGCCGAGATGATTCCCGTGTAAATCTTTCCCTGCTGAGTGATCGCGGTGTACGTCTGGAAATTGGGCTGTGCCTCGCGATTCGGGTCAAGGATTGCGATCAGCAGGTCGTCGGGCGACTTGTTCTTGACGCTCGCGAAGTCGGGTCCCACCTGATGACCGGACGTCCCGTCCCGATGGCACTGAATACAGGTTTTTGTGTAAACCATTCGACCCCGTTCCGGATCTCCTTTCAGTTCAAGAGCGGGCTGATAAGTAAGCACAACCTGTTTCCGGTTGCTCGACGGCTCGGCGAGCAGTTGTCTTGCGGCATCACGAACTGCCGGCTGAGGATGATTGAGTAACAGTTGTCGCTTGTCCCGCTCGATTTCACTCGGCTTGATCATGCCCGACTCAACCGCTTTCACGAGAACTTCTCCTCCTTTCGCCGATTGAACCAGATTATCGACGACTTCTCGCCGCGTGGCAGGTCCGAAGCTTTTCCACGGCTCCAGCACGCCGTTGAATCCCGCCTCGGTCCCCTGCATCACCAGCGACTTGACCGCCGCCTGTTGCAGTGTCGGCGACGTTTGAGGCGTGAAGAGTTCAGGAAGTGTGCGTTCCGCCAGTCCAGAATCTCCGAGAGCGAGTAGCGTTGCAGCCGAAATGCGGTCGGCTTCGGCGGCATTGCGATCCAGCACCGTCGCAGCCGCGCGTTCGAAGACATGATCGAGCGCCGCACGGATCGCATCTGCCGACTCATTTGTTGACGGGGAATCTGCAAGCGTTTTCGTGATGGTCGTACCACGACGACGAAGCCCCTCGCCCAATGCCAGCAGTACCGGAATCCGCGTCGAATCCGGAATACGGTCGGGGACAATCGACTGCAACAGTCGCACGCTGTCGGCCTGATCGGGTGCCGATCCGATCAGGCGGCCGAGTTGAACCAGTACGGGAACGACAGGCTCTGTCGGCCCGGAAAGCAACTCCACCGCCACGGTCCCCATCTGCGAATAAATCGAAGACAACCACGCCGTTCGCAGGTCGGCATCGTTGGCCGCATAGGCGGCGATTGACTTCAGCCCGGAAACGGCCAGCTCCGGTGGCAGATCTCCCAGGGTGAAAGCAAGCTGCCAGCGGACACGCGGAGAATCGTCGTTGGCCAGGGCAATCACATCTGGGGCCAGATCTGGCGACTGCTGTACAAGTTGGGGTGCGATACGCAGACCATGTTCCCGCAAGTGCGGATCCGAGTCTTTCAAAGCATTTTTGACATCACCGACCTGGACATCGTGAAGCCCCGAGAGCGACCACAGGGCATGGAGCCGCGTCTGCGCTGAGTACGTTCGCTGGCCCGGGTTCTGGCCTGCCGCCACCATCTCGTGCAGCCTGGCATTGGACGACGAATCCTGTCGTTCGACCAGCAGCCGTTGAGCCGTGTCGCGCACCCAGCCATGGGGTGAGGTCAGTGCCTCAACCAGTTCGGCGGTTGACGCTCGACTCAGGTCAGGCGGACTGGTGCGGCGAAACCCAGGTGGAACCAGTCGCCAGATTCTCCCCTTGTCGTAACCACTCTCCAAATCGACAAATTCCTTGATGTCGTCGGGGATCGAAATCGGGTGCTCAATCGTCTCGCGATACATATCCAGCACGTATAAGGTGCCGTCCGGCGCATTGACGAAGTTGGCCGGACGGAACCAGTTGTCAGTGGACGTCATGAACTCGATATCTTTATCCGCGCGCTCTGCAAGATGGCTGATTCCTGCCGGATTGATCTTCTTTCTGTGAATCAGATTCCCGCCGACGTCTCCAATGAAAACATCGCCGTGAAACTCTTCAGGATAGGCTCCGCCACGATAGACAGTGATCCCGGTCGCGGATGTGAAGTAACCAATCGGTACCAGCTCCGATGGAGGAAGATTTTTACGCATCACCGGGTCAGCGGCGCGACGCGCTGTTCGGACAAGCCGCCACGGTTCTGCCGAGCTGGTACGAAACACGTGAGCCGCAGCACCTTCCTTCGCGATGGATCGATTCATCTCGGGAATCACCAGCAGCGGATTTCGCTCCAGGTAATGCAGAGGCCAGGTAACATGAACGATGTGGTTGCTGTTGGAGCAGATAAAACGATCACCCCAGTCATCGATGGTATGCCCGTACTGCATCCCGCCCCCGACCATGGTGAGCTCATTCGTCGCGGGATCGAGTCGCAGGTCACGTCGTCCGGGCGTGAATTTATACTCGGGCTTTCCACCCCGGGCCGGAACCGTCAGCTCACCACCGGAGATTCCAGAAGAGAAGTAGATAGCATTGTCCCGCCCCCATTCCAGCCCGTTCGAAAGCGCCTGTACGTTAGACGAATTGAAACCGGTGCAGATGATTTCCTTGAAGTCCGCGACGTCGTCACCGTCGGTATCCTTCATGAAATAAAGACTGGGTGGTGCGATGACATAGATGCCTCCCTTTGCACAGCAAACGGACTGCGGCCACCGCAATCCATCGGCAAAGACGACACTCTTGTCCATCCGACCATCCCCGTCAGTATCCGTCAGAAGGCGGATACGTCCCTCCGTCCGGGCCCGCTGCTCGATGTACTTCTTGACGCGCTGCTCGGGAAGGAACGGATAGTCGTTCATCTCCACCACAAACATACGCCCCTGCTCATCGAACGCTGCATCGATCGGATCGGTCACCGCCGGTTCTGCGGCCACGAGTTCCAGTGAGAATCCGCGTTCCAGCTTAAAGGACTTGACCGCTTCTTCGGGTGTCTTCGGGGCAATTCGGGGCATCAGCTCTGCGAGACTTTTTTCCTCAGCCAACAGGTTGGACGACGCCAGGAAAACAGCCGCAACGATTCCCGCAAGCGTGGCCAGAGGCCGACTGATTTCCATGTGGGGTTTGCTCGTCCACATACCGCAGCAGTCAACCAGCAAGTTCCGCGAGAATCCGACCATTAATGTCGTCCCTTTCAGATTTGGCAGGGGTTTGCCCTGTTCGTGAGACGTAGCAGGCAAACCGGAAGTGGCAGCACATTACAGTATCCACGTCCTCGCAGAAGTTGAAGTCATCAACATCGCTGCATCTATCGGTTCATCGGATCGCCGAAGAGCGGATTGCAACCCGCGTGAAACGCCTGCCCGTGACGCCAACTGCGCACGCTTGGCCCTACTTCAACTGAAGACGCGTGAATCGCCGGCGACTCAAAGTGCGCGATGTGCCCTGGATCAAGAATGAGCCTGAGTCTTGCATTCACGGGCAAGCGGTGAGCGTGCTCAGCGGATCGTTCAGACTTCCATTTTGAGAGCCGATCGAACAGCCCCAACGCTGGAACATCGACCGGTGATTCGATACAGCGTCGCCCCTTCTGAACCCGTTGCGGATTCTCAATTCGGAAAGGGATCGGAGACGGATCGTCTTCCTCGGGGACAACCAGGGGGGATCCTCTTTAATGGAGGAATTCGTATGCACACTGGGCGTACTGGTAGTGCCCCGACGAGTGAGGCCATTCGGCATCGGCCCCGAAGATTGAGCTCTCAAGGTCAAGCGTGTGCTAGAGGACGTCGGTATCCATTTCAACGGTTTGCCAAGCGTTGGTAGACCGTTGGCGACGTTGGTGAACCTTTAGCAAAGAGACCATATCTGCAAGACGATTGCAGCATTAGAGAGAGGTGGGGTTGTGCCCAGACGGTCTATGCCATCCAACGCTGGAGCAGACTGCGTGTTGAATGGCGAGATCGTCGACGAGACTTGCGATGGCGCTTCGAACCGAAACGCGCAACCAATCGAGGAACCATGAGCGCGTTCACGATCAAAACAATCACGCAGGCATAGCGCAATATCGCTCGGGTATCATATCCCCGATCCCCCGAATAAGTCCGTAACATCTCCTGAGACTCGATGGCCTGAGGCTGCCCGGCCAAGTCCGCGTGCTGATCCTCACTGACGTTGTCCATCGGATGAGCTTTGATCAATATCTTCCGATAGGGATTTGAACGACGGGAGGAACGGGGGCTCAAGAAGGCGAAATCCACCGCAGTGGCGAGTTGTTTGATGGCGGCTCCATTGAACAGATCAACCTGGACTGGCACCCTTCGAAATGCATCCATTGTCAGCTCGAGCAGTTCATCGACGACTTCGAGACCGGAGCTTTGATTCCAGACGGCGTAGCCTGACGACAGTCGCGTTGCCACCCAGTGTTGAATGGGGCCGCGACGGGCCAGTTCCGCACCGGCGACGTCAATCTCTGCGACAAACTGCGTATCGAATCCATGGCGGGTGGAGACTGGCCCCATCACATCCCGCCAGTTGGACTGGCCGTCCTCGATGATTCTGCGTATGACAGTGGAGTTAGGTCCGGATTGACCTTGTTCGAAATTTGACAGGCACTGGGAAAGTCGAAAGCCCCCGAGAATGCTCGGGCCAACCGTGTCAGCGAAACAGGGGTCGACGGTTCCAACGAGTCGCACCAGATCGCCGCCGGTGGATTCTGCTGATTTGACAATCGGAACGTAACGGTGCCCATCCCAGTAGCGCGTTGGACGACGCGACTTACGCAACCCTTCCGAGCGCGAGAACCAATCCCCTCCGCCCGGATAGCGACGTTTGATCGCTTCCGGATCAGGCATGTGGGCACCCGTGTTGGGATTGAAGTTTAAGGGGAATTCCGAAGGAAGGTCTTCCACCCCTGTGTACGTCACCGCGATGGACGTCAACTTTCGCATCGCGGCCGCATACCAGGCACGCACCTCATCCGCATCCAGACAGGCGCCCCAGGCGACAGAGGAGCTACCAAGACGTGAGAAAGCGATCGGGGCGAGGCAATCGGAAAAGAATACACCGACACAAAAGGCAACAGCCGTTAATGAACTGCGACACATAGAGACTGTACCAAACATAACAGTTTCCACTCTGTTTCAGAGAACCCTGCAGCTTTCGGATCACTCTTAAGATGTGCTCATCGTCAGAACAGTTCACAAAAGACAGACTCACGCTCCCACAGCGCAAGACGCGCACTACTCATTTCCCCGAGTGCCACACGCTGGTGGCCTGGGGGTTTCACCCTGATTCGGAGTCTTGCAACAGAATCTTGAGAAGTTGCGGAAATCACTGAGGTTGAGGCCAGCCCCGCACCCACCCCCAGTTCATATTCGCCTTCGCCGCCGTCACCAACCTGCTCCACGAGAACGTGAAGGAAGCTATGTCACCCCTTCTCACTTATTTCAGTGCTGCAAGGACCAGACTGCCGAATCCACGCACCAGCCGGACTGACCGACAGCTCCTCGCCCTCGCCGCCTCCAAATCCATCTGCCAGATTCCCAGCACCGTCCGTGTTCCGCCCACACCTCTAATCAGGCCGTCATCCGTGAATCGCTTAGCCTGAAAATTCGTCGACCACAACCACTCAGATCATTTTGCATCACCCAGACGAACTTTTTTGCAACGCATCGTAAATGGTTCATTCTTTAGGTCGGACATTCACCAAGATAACATTTTTCGACAAGTTTTGGGAAGACTGAGAACTCAAAAAAAGACACAATTCGGAAACATGAACCATCAAAACCCTACAACTTTAAACCAACCCACCGGAAGACCGAACCAAAAAGAACCACTCACCATCATCTAACGATCAAAAAAGAACCAAAACAACACACATTCAGAAAGATGCACTAAACCCACCATCCGCCTTGGCAGTTACTTTTGGATGATCAGTAGGTCATTACTGACATCCAATCCAGCGGACGTTTTCAATTGCGAGGGCACTCTGTATCGTTTGCATACAGTTAAACGGCAGAGATGAACGAGAAAATGCAAGCTTGTCACGCGAGGCAGCGATTTGGCTCCCCTCGCTGATGAAATGAGGCTTACCAGCAACGGGCGCCATCGTCTCTCCACCCGATCGCAGTTCACCTTCCTCTCGGATCTTCGTTTGCAACCTCCCCGACGGGGATTCGAAATGTCTGCTTGAGTCCATTTAGCTCAACTTGCTCCGATTTTGGATGCGGTTGACCGCTACGGTTCGAAAATCGAGAACCCCGCTTCACTCGACGCAGCTTGAGAATCGCGTCACCCTCTTTATCGCAACCCAAGAGTGATCTTCGTGTTGCCAGCGGACTGTCAGATATGCAATTGTGTTATTCCAGGAAATCTTTCACGGGAATGTGTGACTGATCACCCCACAGCCAGCCCAAATGATCTCGCGAGAGAGGTTTCAGTATGGGATTAGTCGGAATCTTGCTCTCGTTGTCATTGCTGATGTGGCTGTCTTACCGAGGCTGGACGATTCTGCTCGTCGCACCCGCCGCGGCCTTGCTTGCAGCCGCAATCTCGGGCGAACCGCTGCTGGCCCATTGGACGCTCACCTTCATGAGAGGAGCGTCTGAGTTTCTGGCCCAGTGGTTTCCGATGTTTCTGCTGGGAGGATTGTTCGGGAAACTGATGGACGACAGTGGATCGATCACCTCGATTGCCCGATTTCTCACAGAACAACTGGGAACGCGTCGGACGATGCTGTCGGTGGTCCTTGCATCCGCAGTTGTCACATACGGCGGCGTCAGCGTGTTTGTGGCCTTTTTTGTGCTGGTTCCGATGGCGAAAGAAATGTTTCGGGCTGCGAACATCCCGCGCAGACTGATGCCGGCAGCGATTGGACTCGGCGCGTTCACGTTCACAATGTCAGCCTTACCCGGGTCCCCCTCCATCAACAACGCGATTCCGATGCCTTACTTCGGGACCACAACGTATGCTGCCCCCGGGTTGGGGATCATCGCTTCAGTGGTCATCGCCGCATTCGGCCTGTGGTGGCTCTCGCGCGCGGAAGCGATCGCTCGACAGGCCGAGGAAGGCTACGGTGATGTTTCACAGGATCCCCCGATCATTGACGAAAAACTCCGCGAGCACGCGACGGCGGTGGGCGACTTCGATCCTGCCGAATTCAACCACGGTGAAAGATCGACGTTCGAACCGTCCTTCGCGATGGCAATTCTGCCACTGGCTGTGGTCATCGTCGTGAATTTCCTGATGTCGCAAGTAATCCTCCCGGCGATTGATTTTTCCTATCTTGCGAAAGCGGAATGGGGTCAGACTCACATTGGTGCCGTCGCTGGTGTCTGGTCAGTGGTGACGGCTCTCGCAACGGGGAGTCTCACTGTCATCCTCGTGAACGTTCAGCGTCTGCCGTCACTGCGCGAGACACTCGACGCCGGGGCCAACTCGTCGGTTCTGCCAATGCTCACCATCGCCAGCCTGGTCGGCTTCGGTGTCGTCATCGCCTCACTTCCGGCCTTTGGTCTCGTTCGAGACGCGGTCCTGTCCATTCAGGGAGGCCCATTGATCTCCCTGACCATCGCGATGAATGCTCTGGCTGGCCTGACCGGAACCGCATCGGGTGGGATGGCGATCGCCCTCAACGCATTAGGTGACACTTATTTGAAGATTGCGGAAGAACAGGGGATTAATCCCGGGCTGATGCATCGGCTGACCACAATCAGTGCGGGAACCCTCGATGCACTTCCCCACAATGGTACGGTGCTGCTACTACTTCACATCAGCGGGTTGTCTCATCGTGAGAGCTATCTCGACATGGTGATGACGGTGATTGTGAGCTGTGTGATCGGCCTGTTCGTCGTCCTCGTACTGGGCTCGGTATTCGGGTCATTCTAGACCCGAGCGATTCCATTGCCGATTCCCGTTGTGGGATCACCGTTTGATCAATTGCGTCTCCACAGCGCGACAGTGATCACCCTGACCAGGCGTCGAAGTGTTGCAGCAAGAATTTTGAATTGAAGGAAGTGTTCGATGAATCTGGAAGTACTGACCGACGCAGACACCGTCGCTCGCCAAGCGGCGAGTGAAATCGCCTGCTTCGCGCGGAGCGCCGTCGCGGAACGTGGCCAATTTTTGCTGGCGGTCAGTGGCGGCAGGACCCCCTGGGTGATGCTCAAGGCCCTGACCGAAGAAGAAATCCCCTGGGGGAATGTCCACATTTTTCAAGTTGATGAACGCGCCGCACCCGATGGCCATTCCGACAGAAACCTGACACATCTTAGGGCCAGCCTCGCCGGTGCTCCGATCCCCGAGAGCCAGATACACGCGATGAATACAGCGGAGCAGGACCTGCAGGCTTCCGCAGACCAGTATGGTGAACTTCTCCGAACTTACGCAGGTGTCCCCCCAGTACTGGACCTCGTTCATCTCGGTCTCGGAACTGATGGGCATACAGCGTCGCTGGTTCCCAATGACGCCGCCCTGTCGATTGAAGGAAGCGACGTTGCCGTCACGGACATTTATCAGGGTCGCCAGCGTATGACGCTGACCTTCCCGGTCCTCAACCGCAGTCGGACAATTCTCTGGGTCGTCACCGGTGCAGAGAAGCGAGAGATGTTGTCGCGGTTGCAAAGCGGTGACCACACGATTCCCGCGGGTCGAATTCGTCGCGACGACGCGATCATCCTTGCGGATCAAGCCGCGGCGGGAACAACCTGAAGACGGCAACAGATCAGGGTGAAGCGCGCGCGGCAGCGTTCGCATCACCCTGATTCAGGTGTGTTTCAGAAGCGCGTTTCAGGCGACAACTTCTCTGTACCCATGGCACCAAACCTACCATGCGGACAGGACCGAAGACCGGCTCCCACCACGATGAGTCTGATCAGAACGAACAACATTAGACATCGGAGAAAACTCATGAATCGCATCTGCGTCGCGTGGAGCCTGATCGTTCTCCTCTCGGGAGCCTGTCCGTTGATCGCAGCGGAAACGGCCAGACTTGATTTATCAAGTCCCCTTCCCCATCAGGTCGTACAGCGGGAAGGCTTCCAGTCCTCTCGTTCGCACGATCACAATCTTGGAGGCCCCGAACTGGGCTACGCGGACATCGAAGTACAGGGGACTCTTCCTGCCGACGTCAACGGAGAGCTTGAGTTCCGCGTCGTCGCGCTCAAGGGAGCCTTTGGAACGGATTCCAACTGGGCGCCGCTGGTGACGGAATCAGAG
This sequence comes from Schlesneria sphaerica, assembly GCF_044336245.1. NCBI lineage: Bacteria > Pseudomonadati > Planctomycetota > Planctomycetia > Planctomycetales > Planctomycetaceae > Schlesneria > Schlesneria sphaerica. The sequence continues at coordinate 2,235,232 of NZ_CP172346.1, forward strand.
GGACAGACGTTTCGTGGTCCGGCCGAAATGGTGGCGGGGGGATGGTACCGACTGGAAGTACGCTGCATCCTTGACGGCAAGACGGTTGCCGAAGGGGCCGTCGAACCTGTTGGTGTCGGAGAAGTCTTTCTTGTCGCAGGACAGTCGTACGCTGCGGGTGCAAATGACGAACTGCTGAAAGTCACCGATCCCGAAGGTCGTGTCTCTGCCTATGACTGGGTGGCGAAAACCTGGTCCGTTGCCAACGATCCCCAACCCCATGTTGGAGATGGAGGAACCATCTGGCCGCATCTGGGAGACCTTCTCGTCCCGACGCTGCGCGTCCCTGTCGCGTTTGTGAATGTCGCTGTGGGAGGCACTGCGTCACGCCAATGGATGCCCGACGAAGAACTACACAACCGTCTGGTGAAGGCGGGACGCGAAATCGGTTCGTTCCGAGCCGTCTTGTGGCAGCAGGGAGAATCCGATGTCATCGAACACACCCCGACAGAGACCTATATCAGGAACATGATCAAGATCCGGGAAGCCGCCGCGCGGGCATGGCGATTCGAGCCACCCTGGCTGCTTGCGAAATCCACTCTTCATCCCACCGTCTACAATGATCCCGTAGCAGAAGAGCGGATTCGGTCGGCCATACATCAACTATGGAAGCGGCCTCACTTCGGGCCGGGCCCCGATACGGACCAGTTGGCAGGGGAAAATCGGGGCGACGTCAATTCTCGCCGTCATTTTTCCGGCATCGGACAACGCCGCGCTGCCCTGCTATGGTATGTCGCGGTTTGGAATGAGATCCATAAAGGGAACCCATAAGGGTCTTATCCGGGCATCGTACCCTCCCGTTGTCAGCCAATCGCACGACCGCCCCGGCCCTCGTCACCCAAAATTGAAGTGATGGCGAGGAGGTGTATTCCATAGGCGAAACTGAAGCGATTTCTATCGTCCCTTGCAACAGCAAAGCACGATTCAAACGAGTGAGGGGGGCTCGACTCAGCCCGGGTTCACCGCCGTTCGGCAACGTTCCTTGACCTTCCAGAAATCGTCGATGCTTTTCAGTTCTTCTGTCTGATAAGTTCCGGGTTTTAGAGAGATCTTGCGCGTGGTGTGCTGAGCCACCACCTGTTCGATGCGTTCCGCCGAGATCTCATCGCGGGGAACAGTCACTTGCGCAAATTCCTGGTCCGCATAGTACTGTGGCTTACGTCCATGGTGCTCATGCGGCAGGTAGATCGTTCCATTGTTGAAGTCGACGGCAAAGGCAATCACTCCCGGCACGAAGAAAAACATCAGCCCCACAGCATCCAGCGCTACAATCTTCCAATCCAGTGGACCAGCCGGTTGACCGCGCCGCTCAGGATGCAGAATCGTACCACAACCGACGTCGAGACAAAGACATCCTTGAGCAACCGTCCATGCGACGAAACGACGGCGTGAGACCAGATCCATTGAACAACGCCTCGATGAAACCCTCGGCGAGACTGACGGGGACGAAACAGAATGTCACGGGTCAGTCGCGATGTGCAATCCAAAATGATGGGACGGGGCTTCTATTTCATTTCGGCGGAATCGGCAATATGTCTTGCTCGCCGGTCGGCCGGTCAGTTTTCCTCTCAGGCCAACAACCGAGAAAAACTCATTTCGACGGGAAGTGGGTCGTAATCTTCCGAAGAAATCTGGTTCACCGGTCCGACCGTTCCGTTTCGACTTCTCGAACGGCACCCATTTGCCTGGTTGGCGCCACGTATGTTCCCACACATCTTCCACCATTAGCGGATATCCGCGATCCCAATTCGACGTTCGATCGCGTCAACGCTTTCGTGCAATGCGTTTCGCGCTGCAACCTTCTCCTGCAGCGACTTACATGCCGCAGTGACTCGCGGACTCGTCAAGATATCCTTAAGCAAGCGAGTCAGGACAGGAGGTTTGAACGAAGTGGCAGCGAGAGAACGGCCTGCATTTAAGCTCGTGATGCGGGCGGCATTGTCAAACTGATCGTGTGCAAGTGGCATTGCGATCTGGGGAACTCCTGCCAGAAATGCCTGCGATGTTGAACCTATTCCCCCGTGGTGAACGAAAGCAGCACAGCGTGGCAAGAGCAGGTCCAGCGGCGCATATTCGACCTGCAAAATGCCTTCAGGCAGCGTCACGGGGAGTTGTTCTGTGTATCTGGTAAGGAACAGCGCCCGTCGATTCAACATCTGACAGACCTGCATTGCAGTCTGGAAGAATGCCCGACCATGTCGATTTGCGGTTCCCGGGGTGAACGCGATCGGAGGCGTCCCGGAATCCAGGAATTGCTTGAGGTTGTCGGGCAAGCCAGTACCGCTCTTTGTTTCCGACTGATCGTTCCACAGAGGAAACCCTGTTTGAATGAGTGGCTGCGGCCAATCACTCTGCGGAGCGGCATACCAATCCGGAAACAGGCAGAGTACTCCGGTGGGCGAATTCCACCAGCGCGTAATTCGGCGAACTGGTGGCAAACTGAGTTCTGCTCTCCATTGGTTCAGTTCCGGACAGACAACGCGGTCGACAGCCAGCTTCTCACCCAGTCGAAACATCACGCTCTTAAACCACCGAGGTCCCGACAGCCCGGCAACGACGGGCGGTTCCAGGTCACTCCAGATAACTGAGGGCTGCAGATGCACCGTCAAAACAGGAATATCCAACGCTTCCTGTGCGATGCGAGATCCAAAGCAAAGACAACTGGACAAGCCGACCACGGGCCCGGACTCGGCATGCGCTTTCAAGATTTCGAACTGCCGCTGAAGAGTTCCTCGGAAGAATTGAAAAACATGCTGAAACGATCTTGTCGGATGCCAGAGATCCGGGCTGGCAATGCAACGATGATAATCTTCGGCCGTCCCCAGCGGTTCAAAGGGAATGCCGTTTCGTTCAGTGACGGATTTAAAGGCGCCGTTGGTAGCCAGCAAAACCTGATGTCCACGTTCTTGCAGAGTGCGAGCAAGTCCGATCATCGGAAAGACATCCCCTGCGCTTCCAATCGTCGTCAACACGAACTTCATCGGCTCGATCCTTGAGAGCGAATGTGAGTGAGGAGCTCATTTCTAGTTGATTTCGCGTCTTGCTTGTAGAGAACGCTTCGCGAGAAGTTCGTCGCACAACGGCGGGAATACCGCCACGGGGTCCGCTTCGTTTCTCCCTAAATCGGGATCGCTATTGAACTTCGTACCCAGTCGTATACAATCTGCGTCAAGAAGGATTGTCGGGGTCCGCACGGAAGTGTTGACGTGGGCAAGAGGCTCTTACCCTGATAATCGCAGCGACCTGCCACATACCATTGGTCATGCGCCTGGTTTCTTGCCATGGAAGGGTTTTCTAATGCTCGTACTATCTCGCCGCCCGGGACAGAGAGTGGTCTTTCCCGGACTGGGCATCACGATCGATGTCCTTCGTTCCGCAGGTTCTGTCGTTCGACTTGGAATCGAGGCCCCCAACGACGTCAAAGTGCTTCGGGAAGAAGTGCTCGATAACAGCCCCGACTCTGCTTCTCGTTCCCCCGCTCCTACTTCGAAAATAACAAAGGAAGTGCGAGAACTGAGCCACGCCTGGAGAAATAAACTTAACCTGGGAATGCTGAAGCTTCAGTTGCTTCAACGGAAAATTGAACTCGGTGAAACAGTCGATCTCGAAGCCAACCTCAGCGAAGTCTTGAGAGAGTTTTCTGATCTGGAACGAGCCACTCACGACGCTGTTGTCGAAGCCAAATCGACTACACCCAAGGTACTCATCGTCGAAGATCAGGCAAACGAACGTGAACTACTCGCTACGTGCCTTCGACTGGGCGGATTCGAAGTCGCCACCGCTGGCAATGGCCGCGAAGCCTTCGATTACCTTCACGGACATGAACTGCCGGATATTGTTCTACTCGATATGCGAATGCCCGATGTTGACGGCCCGACTTTTCTTAAGTCGGTCCGTAGCGATCTGAGACTTCACGACTTGCGAGTATTCGCTGTCAGTGGTTCATCGCGCAACGAGTTTGATTCAGAGCCGCTGCAACTCGATGGCTGGATTTCAAAACCGGTCCGAATCGATGCCTTGATCCGCGCCGTCTCTAAAGATCAGAGTTCGAAGTCATCCCAAGTCTGATTCGGCAACTGCACACATGGGCGATGCAGTCTGTGGCCGAGTGAGTTTCCGATTCCTGCGACGCACAAAAGCGGTCTCTCAATACTCGTCCAGGCGACGATTCGAGAGACCGCATCTGATCCATTCCCTCCCCACCTCTGACGAATGAGAGGTGGGGAAATCTTTAATTCCTCATCGATCACTTTTGATTCGGTTCGAGGAAGATAATGATCGAGGGATTTCCGACGGCCGTGTAGTGTCCCGTGAACTGCAGTCCGCCGGTCTGCTGATTGACTTCAAAAAGTGCGACGTTGTCGCCACGCTGGTTGCAGCTATACAGGAATTTTCCCGACGGATCGACGTTGAAACTCCGCGGGTAATCACCCCGCGTCCATTCTTCACCGAGATACGTCAGCTCACCTTGGGCACCGATGGAGAAGATCCCAATACTGTCGTGCAGGCGGTTCCCCGCGTAGAGAAACTTGCCATCCGCACTCACAAGAATCTCTGAACAGAAATTGCTGCCCGCGAATCCTTTGGGAAGTGTTGAAATGGTCTGGCGTTCGGTCAGCCGACCTGTTTCATCGTCATAGTCAAACAGCACAACCGTCGAACCTTCCTCCTGAATGGAATAGAACCATTTGCCATTCGGATGGAAGTGGAAGTGTCGAGGCCCATCACCGGGGGGCAGTGACACGTAGGGTGATGCCGCGGGGGTCAGAGTCCCTTTCTTTTCGTCGAATTTCCAGATGAGGATCTGATCAAGACCAAGATCGATATGCAGCACAAATCGACCGGAAGGATCTGCCTGAATCATGTGCGCATGCGTCCGGTCATGCCCGCTGATGGCGAAGCTTCCCGGGGGAGCATTGACGGCCTTCGTCGGACCGATCTTGCCCGCGTCATTCTTGACGTCGGTCGGCTCACCCAACTTGCCATCGGCCAGGATGGGCAGAACGGCGACAGAACCACCGAAGTAGTTGGCGACGAGCAGGAATTTGCCATTCGGATGGACGCTCACGTAAGTCGGACCGGCACCACCGGAACGAATCGTGTTGAGCAGCTCGAGTTGTCCCGTCTGCTGGTTGACCGCAAAGGCACTGACGGTCCCTTCTTTCGTTGTACCAATCCGGTCCGTCTCGTTCACGGAATATAGTCGGGTCCCGGTAGCGTTCAGCGCGAGACAACTGGGACTGGTCCCCATCGGAAATTCGCCCGCAGGATCGAGCACCCCCGTGGATCGATTCACTTTGAAAATATGAATCCCGCGACCATTCCCGGGGGGAAGGTCCACCTGAGTGGGCAGCACATCCGTCAAAGGAGAACTGAACGTTCCCACGTAAGCAAATAGTGGGCGGTCCGAATCTGCGGTCTGAGCGGAGGCGAGACTGGACATCAATGGAACCGCTCCCGCGAGCGCAATTGACGTTTTAAGAAAGTTTCGGCGGGTCGTGTCAGACTGTTTCATGAAGAGAACCATGCAGGTAGGAAATCAAAATGCCGAGTGGAGACGGTCTGAGAAAATGCACATCGGGTTGAGCAGGAAACCGATGCAAAGGCTTCTCAACCGACACTGGGGAATACACTATATTTGTCCCGGCGGAATTGCGAACAGATCGGGGAAAAAGGCCCGTCGTCGCCGCTGTTCTGCCCGATTCCTGCTGCCATCAAGCATTGTTCCGACCTGTGCAACTTCGGTTTCCGAAACCAGCGTTACTGCCGAATCGAGCCATGCAGCAAATTGTCGGTGGGAGTTCAGCCTGCCCGCATCCCGTGGGTGAGTCGAAACTAGTGCTTTGTCACATCAAAGAACGTGGGTATACGGATTTGAGTTTAGTTCGTGCATCGTCAATCTTCATTTGCCAATTCACCCCTCGTTGTGTTGAGTTCACTTGGTCAGACCAAGCCGTGGCTTCGCTCTGAAGGGTCTTGATATCAGGAAAGCGTCGACCTGAGGCACATTGTCGAGTCAGGGAACTGAGCTCGTTCTCAGCGATGTTCAGCCAACTGCCGTGTTTGGGTGTGTGGTGAAATTCGATGCGTCGGACGTATGAGCGAGCGCGGTCCGGCTCAAATGCCTCGTAGAACGCACCTTTCGTATGTGTGTTCAGATTGTCGCAGACCAGAATAATCTTTTCTGACGTCGCATATCGACCGTCGAGCAAACGAGCCATTTCCAGAGCCCAGTCGATCTTTGTTTTGGTCTGTCTGACGGTCACTTTGCGCCACCCAGCCAGAGGTTCCGTGAACATGAAAATGTTTGCAGTGCCGGCCCGTTCGTACTCGTAGTCAACCCGCTTGGCATGTTTCGTTGTCGCGGGAATCGGTGTCCGTGTTTCTTTCAAAAGTTGGACCGGTTGCTCATCCATACAGATCACCGGGCAGCCTGAATCGTAGGGTCTTGCATAAATATCCAGCACATCCTCCATGCCCGCGACAAATTCGGCGTCGGCTTCGGGAGGGATCACCCAGTACTGAATCTTGCGGTTGGTCATGCCATTTTTTTGAGTGTGCGACGGACAGTTTCGTGACTGATGGAGTCTACAATCTCCAACTCGACGACTTTACGAGCCAACAAACGCAGCGTCCAGTTCGCATAGCCTTTCGGCGGCTGTCCTAAACGCAAGGCGATGATCTTCGCCTCCTGGTTACCATCCAACAACTTCAGCGTCGCTGGCGTCTCACGCTTCGCGCCACACAAAGTTTCTTCGAAACCGCATTCCACTAATCGACGGCGAACATCTTCCACGGTCTGTGTCCGACAGTTGAACGCCTCGGCGATCTTGCGATCAGACCAGCCCGGACCTTCGACATCGGCCTTCAAGAGAATCTGAGCTCGCTTCACCTTCTGGCTCGAGCCTTTCAGCTTACCGACGACTTCTCGAAGGACCTGACGTTCTTCGTCGTTCAACCGAACAATATACTTCTTCTGCATCGCACACCTCCTTGTGCCATACAGATTCTCGCAAAATACGGATTATGGCAATCCCTGTTTCGATGGGTGACAATGCACTAGCTTAGTGTTTCCGGTTGAACGTGCGAGCGCACGTCCGGTCTCCTTAAGTGATGCTCGGCTCGTCCCCAAAATCGGTTCGAAACGTTCCGCAGCGTGACATAGAATGCTGGCGTCAGGAAAAGACCGAACAGTGTCACGCCGAGCATTCCCGCGAGAACCGCGGTCCCCAAGACCTGTCGCATTTCGAATCCCGGCCCCACCGCTCGGGCGAGGGGGACAACCCCCAGGATAAACGCGAACGATGTCATGATGATCGGCCTCAGCCGAAGTCGACAGGCCTCTGTCGCCGACTCGATCGGGCTATGACCTTCTTCTTCATGTTGCTTGGCAAACTCAACAATCAAGACAGCATTCTTGGCTGCGAGACCGATCAACACAACGAAGCTGATTTGGGTTATCAGGTTGTTGTCCATCCCTCGCAACCAGACGCCACCCAGCGCGAACGGCAGACAAACCGGGGCGATCAGAATGATGGCGAGCGGTAGGGACCAACTCTCGTACTCCGCCGAATGCACGAGGAACACAAACAGGACGCACAACGGAAAAATGTACAGCGCCGTGTTACCTGCAAGCTGTTCCTGATACGTGATATCAGTCCATTCGATCGACATCCCCTGAGGAAGGATCTTTTCGGCCAGCCGTTCGATCGTGGCGATCGCCTGCCCGGAACTGAACCCTGGCGCAGTATCCCCCTGTACCTCGGCCGATGGGAACATATTATAACGGACAACCCGGTCCGGTCCCGTTTCCCAGCGAACATCGACCACAGAGCCCAATGGTACCATGTCTCCATTCGAGTTCCGTGTTTTCAGCTGATTGATGTCTTCAATCGAATCACGAAATTCTTCTTCGCCTTGAACTCGAACCTGAAATGTCCGTCCGTAAAGATTGAAGTCATTTGCGTACGCCGAGCCCAGATTGACCTGCAGCGTATCGAAAACGTTGGTCAGGGGAATATCCAGCATATAGGCTTTTACCCGATCGACATCGGCGAAAACCTGTGGCGTCGATGAACCGTAAATCGTAAAGACACCGGAAAGTGCTGGTTCCTTCTGAGCCGCTGCAATGAGTTCCTGAGTTGCCTCCTGAAGAGCGAGCGCTCCGTGTCCGGCTCGGTCCTGCACCAGAAACTTATAGCCTCCCGAGTTCCCCAGACCCTGAACAGGGGGAGCCGGAACGACGAAAATATTCGCGTCCGGAATCTCTGAAAGCTTTCGCTGGATATCGGAAAGTTCATTCAGAATATTGGGGTGATCATGTTTGTGGTGTCGTTCATGCGGCAACAGCGGGCCAAAGAAGATGACCGCGGCACTCGGATTGTTAGAGCGGGCGGCTCCCGAGAACCCAACAAACTCGACCGTATGTCCGACAACAGGGTTGCTTCGAATAATTTCTCCGGCACGTCGAACAATTTCGTCGGTTCGGGCTAGCGATGCGCCGTCGGGAAGTTGGATCACTGTGATCAGGTAGCCTTTATCCTGGCGCGGAATGAATCCCGTCGGTACCGATTTGAATCCGAAACCGGTAAGTCCGATCAAGATCACATAGGCGAATAGAGGCAACGCTAACCGACGTAACAACCATCCCACAGACCGGGCGTAGCCATTGCTGAGGCCGTCAAACATCTGGTTGAACGATCGAAAGAACCAGCCGAAAACGAAATCCCAACCGCGACCGAACCAATCCTTCTTTTCATCATGCGATTGCAAGAGGATTGCGCACAGAGCGGGACTGAGGGTCAACGAAACAAATGCCGACAGCAATGTGGACACAGCAATCGTCAGAGCGAACTGTCGATAAAATTGCCCGCTGATGCCCGTGATAAATGCGGTGGGAACAAACACAGCAGACAACCCCACCGCAATCGCTATGACAGCTGCCGTGACTTCGTCCATCGCCTTGTGTGCCGCTTCGCGCGGAGAAAGCCCGGCGCGAATGTGGCGTTCGACGTTCTCAACAACCACGATTGCATCGTCGACCACAATTCCAATTGCCAGAACCAGACCGAATAGCGATAGCATGTTCAGCGAAAATCCCAGTGCGTACATAGCCGCAAAGGTACCGACCAGCGATACAGGAATGGCGAGCAGCGGGATCAGTGTTGCACGCCAGTTCTGGAGAAAGACCAGGACGACAATCACCACCAGGAGGGCAGCCTCGTAGAGTGTATGAATCACCGAGTCGATCGATTCGCGCACAAAAACCGTCGGGTTGTAGGCGATTCGGTACGTCAGTCCTTCCGGAAAATCCTTAGAGAGTTCCTCAATCGCCTTTTGCAATGCATCCGCAGTGGCGAGAGCATTCGAGCCAGGCCGCTGCGAAATCGCCATCCCAACACCGGTTTCTCCATCGACGTAGCTGTTGATCGTGTAGTCCCGAGCCCCCAGTTCAATCCTCGCGATGTCGCTCAGGCGAACGAGACGGCCATCGTCACCCGTTCTCACAACCATGTCTGCAAACTGCTGCGGTTCCATCAGTCGACCGAGTGTTTTCACGGTGAGCTGAAAATCGCCCTTGCTTGATTGGGGAGGCTGACCAATGACTCCTGACGCGACCTGAAGATTCTGTGACTGAATAGCACTTACGACTTCGCCGGGAGTCAATGACAGATGCGAGAGCCTCTCAGGATCGAGCCAGACCCGCATGCTGTATTCGCGCAGTCCCGGCGTCGTGATCCCCCCCACTCCATCAACACGAGCCAGGACGTCGCGAACCTGAATCAATGCGTAATTACTCAAATACAACTGGTCATAGCGGTTGTCCGGTGAAACCAGATGGATCACCAGCAGAATGTCGGGCGTCGATTTGGTGGTTGTGACCCCCTGCCGGCGCACCTCCTCCGGTAGTCTCGGAACTGCGGTCGCCACGCGGTTCTGTACCAGCACCTGAGCCGTATCAAGGTCGGTCCCCAACTTGAATGTCACTGTGAGTTCCATCTGGCCATCCACCGTGCATTGCGACGACATGTAGAGCATGTGCTCGACACCATTGACTTCCTGTTCAATGGGAGTGGCGACCGTATCGGCAATGACTTCTGGAGACGCACCTGGGTAACTGGCGCGGACGACAATCGTGGGAGGAACAATGTCGGGGTACTGGGCTGCGGGAAGTGCCAGGTACGAAATCACACCAAAGATGGTGATGACAACAGAGATCACTGCAGCGAAAATCGGCCGGTCGATAAAAAAGTGAGCAATCCTCATCTCATCACTTTGTCCTTTCGAACATGCCGGAGTACGTTTGACATCAGCTATCCAGTCGACGTCACACGACGTCAGCTTGAAACGGGCTGAGTTACAAGTTGAGAACGCCTAGGGTTCGTCGATTGATCTGCGCTCGAGCTCACAGGCGACGAGGAGCGAAGATCGACGATGGCAAATGGAATGCCCTGACGTGACCGGTGAATGTTCAACGCACTCACCAGCCAGTCACATGGCTACGCGGAGCTGGGGGAACCGTCCCGTTCCCTAACCACTAATGGGCAGATGACGCGAATTCTCGAGAACGTGTCGATTCGCCACTAACGTAAGAAGGAATCCGATCCTGCTCGGGTATCGGAGGGGCTTCGTCGGGCAGACCATCATCCAGGGCGACGGTCTGCTCAAAATCGGCTTCGACAATGGTACCAGCTCGAACTCGCTGTAGTCCCCGCAAGACGATCTGCTCGCCTCCCTTTAATCCATCTCTGACCACCCGCAGTCCATGGATCTTGGGACCGATTACGACCTTCTGTCGTTGGATCGTTTTCGTGGCATCCACCACAAACACGAACTTTTCCGCCTGATCGGTGCCAATCGCCGTATCAGGAACAAGGACAGCCTCGTACTTTCCGCTTCCTGGTACGCGAACCTTTGCAAAAAGCCCGGGAGTCAGTATGAGATCCGGATTCTTCAGCACCGCCCGCCCTCGCATCGTAGCCGTACGACGATCGAGCCGATTGTCGAGAAAGTCCAGGTGCCCCTGATGGAGATACTGCCCGGGTTCATCAGCCAGGGCGACCAGAACGGGAACCTGCATGCTGCGTAAGTCAGATAGCTTGCCCGCTTCAACGAGTCTCACGTACTTCAAAAATGATTGCTCATCCGCATCGAAGTAACAATGAATCGGGTCGAGTGAGACAATCGTCGTCAGTAGCGACGACTGATCCGTTCCACCACTGATCAAATTTCCGTCAGTCACAACCCGATTGCTGACCCGCCCCGTGACCGGTGCCTTGACTTCTGTGTATTCCAAATTCAGTTTGGCGGACTTGAGCCGCGAGCGGGCCGCGTTCGTCTCTGAAAGCGCCGTCACGATTGCTGACTTGGCAAGAGCGATTCGTGCAACTCTCACCTCCAGCGCCGCGATTGTCTGCTTCAAATTCGATTCCCTCGTGTCGAGTTCTTCCTGTGTCGAAGCATTCTTCGCAATTAAGCGTTTTGAACGTTCCAGCATCGATGCAGCCAGATCGCGTTGAGATTCCACGGCTGCCAGATCTGCTTCAGCTTGCTTCAGTTGTGCCTGGGCTTCCTCCACGCGAGCTTCTGCACCGGCCAGATCCGCTGCCGCCTGTTCGACCACAATCTGATAGGGTCGCTGGTCCAGAACGAAGAGCAGATCTCCTTTCTGAACAATCTGCCCCTCCTTAAAATGAGTCGACTCAAGATGACCGCCGACTCTTGCACGAACCTCAACTTCTTCGATCGGATCGATGCGGCCGACATACTCGTCCCACTCAATGATCTGCATTGGCAGTGGTCGAGTTGAGACAACCTTCACAATGGCCGGTGGCGCCGTGTCGATTTTTGAGGAGCAACCACTCATGACGAGCGTGATCAGCAAAGCTCCTCCAGACCATGCGCGCAGCACCCCACGGCCAATGAACATTGACATAATTCTGACCTTAAAGAGAAAGAGACAGGTCGATGAGCCCGCAGTGCGGTTTGGTTGGTGCGGTTTAGAGTCCACCACTCGCGACTAGCAGTTCCCCTGTCATCCAGTCCGATTCGTCCGATGCGAGAAACACGGCGACCGACGCAATATCCTTTGGCTGGCCTGTGCGACCCAACGGAGTCATCGCCACGTTCTGACGTTCCATGTCAGACCCGGCAATACCGGCAGCGTGCGTCCCTTCTGTTTCCACCAGGCCGGGATTAATGGAGTTAACGCCGATCTGGCGCGGCCCCAGTTCTTTCGCCAGAACCGACGTCACCATGTCGACCGCTCCTTTGGTCGCCGTGTAGACGACCGTGTTGGCGGGACGCAGGCGCGAAACCACCGAACCGATGTTGATGATGCGACCGCCAGCCCCCAAGTGCTTAACGGCGGCCTGGGTCGTCAGCAGAAGGCCCAGCACGTTAATGTTAAACTGTTTGTGGAAGTGCTCCTCAGTGATCTCTTCGATCGCGCCAAACTCATACACGCCCGAATTGTTGACGAGAATATCCAGTCGACCGTAGTTTCGGATGGCCGCATCAATCAGCGATTCAGCATCACTTTTCTTCGAAACATCGGCGCCGACCGCCACTGCTTTTCCCCCGGCAGCTTCGATCGATTTGACGACGTCATCTGCACCGCTCTTGCTTTTCGCGTAATTGACAACCACAGAAGCACCTGCGGCCGCGAGAGCCTTGGCGATGCCAGCACCAATCCCCTTGGAAGCCCCTGTCACGACCGCGACTTTACCTGTCAGCTTGCTCATTTTTCTTTCCCTGCGATTTTGTGCTATTAAAAGTAACAAACTCATCTGAAGGGGATTACAGGGGGCCCGAGCGATCCTTACACGATCTTTTTCGAAGATCTGAAATAATGTCGGCGAGCGTGGTCTTCGAGAGTGTCTCTTCGAAACTCAACCGGACCTTGTCGAGGACGTCACCCAGACAGAACTTAATGTGAACGCTGACGGAGCACTTTTCCTGGACATCATAATGATGAATCGAGAACGGCGGTGGCGCGCCACTGGCTCGGTAGATATCCAGAAGTGTGATTTCTTCGGGAGGGCGAGCGAGAGAACAGGCGCCATTTCGGCCTCGCGTCGTCTCCACCAGGCCTGCTTTTGCGAGTTTCGAGAGCGACCGCCGAATAAAACTGGAATCCGCTTTGACACTTGCTGCCAGCTGATCAGAACGGACTGCTTCCCCATAGTGCTCGGCCAAGGCAGCCATCATGTGGATCGCAACGGAAAATTGGACACTGGTGGCAGCCATGGTCGTCCTGAACACCTCTCCGTGAAGGGTCAATTAGTTCTGAAAACAGTTCGTTCTGTCACCGCTCCGAGGGGATAATCTGAATCAGGCGATCTTCAGTTCATCCCGTCGGAGCAGAATTGCGGCAGTCCATGAAGCCCTGCCATTGTCCTGAAGGCGCAGACATTCTACGGGATTGAGGACGTTTCCATGCACATTTTCCGTGCTACGTCATCACAAGATTGAAGCAACTGCACAAACTCGCGAAAATCCTCAGAGTGGGGCACTGGGAAATCTCCCGAGGGCTGGAGTCCATCTGCCCCAAATGCAGCGGCCGATTAGACAAGTCTGCGATTCGTCCGTTACCGGAAGGACCGTGACATTTCAGACGCGGGCCCGCAAGTCGACCCGATTCGGAGGAGACGGTATGACTCGCTTCTTAATCGTTGACGATTCGCTGCTGGCGCGGCAAATCATCAGAGATTTATTGAAGAAATCATTCGAATGCGAAGTGGTCGAGGCCACGGACGGATTAGATGCGGTGCAGAGTCTTGAGGAACAGGGCCCCTTCGACCTGATTCTCAGTGACCTGCAAATGCCGCGACTGGATGGGCTGGGGTTACTCGCGGTCGTCCGGGACCGATTTCGCTGCACGCCGTTTGTCATCCTGACCGCATTTGGGAACGAAGATATTGCCGTCCAGGCCATCCAGGAGGGAGCAGCCAGCTACGTCCCTAAGCAGTCGATTCGGGGCCGTCTGTCCGATGTCGTGAAGACTGTGCTCACCGCCGCGACGCGACGTCAGATCCGGAAACGACTCACCCGGCACATCGTCGCGCATGAACTCGAATTCTCGCTCATCAATGACCGGAGATTACTGTCTGCCGCGGTGGCAGAACTGCAGGAAATCGGACAATCGAGTGGCACGTTCGAGGAGCACCAACTGACACGCATCGGCGTGTCACTGGAAGAATCGCTGCTGAATGCCATGATCCACGGCAATCTGGAAATCAGCTCGGAGCTGCGGGACCGCGAAGACGACGCCTATGAACAGTTGATACTGGCGCGTCAGGAGACACTTCCCTACTGCAATCGCCGAATTCACCTCAAAGCACGTTTTACGCCCGACGAGGTCAGGTTCGTGATCACGGACGAAGGTCCGGGCTTTGATCTGGCAGCAGTTCCCGACCCGCGCGACCCGCAAAACTTTCTCAAACCCAGTGGACGGGGACTGCTGCTGATTCGCTCGTTTATGGATGAGGCCTACCACAATACGAGTGGCAACTCGATCACGCTGGTGAAACGAAGTCACCCTCGCCCAGCGGAAGCCGAGTCCCCTGCAGGGCGGGTCCCCTCGTCCTATCCGAATGGCGGCTCATCACCCCCAGAGGTCGGTAAGCCCTGACGCCGATGACAACGCCAACCTGCCATGGAAGTTATGAGCCGCCTGTTTATTCAGTCCCATCGGCCACAACCGTCGGCCCAAATGTGAACAGTGCATCAGGTGACGGTACGAAGAGGAAGAGACAATCCCCGTCGGTTCATACCATGTGACGACACGATTTGTTCGCCCATTCCGAAAATACAAGGAGTCCACCATGCTTGCATGATGAACCCCTCATTCAATCGTTCGCTCTATCAAGTAAGACTCAAACCTGAGTCACCTTCGGTCGCATAGTGAAACCACTCAACGATCGTAAATGACTGGCTTCGTCATGCGACGCAGGTTACTTGACGGCAATTCGCTTCGGCTGAGCTTCTGGTTTCTTGGTCAGCGTCAGATGCAACACGCCGTCCACCAGTTCGGCATCGATGCTGTCGGCGTCGATTTCGTCAGGAATCGTCATGGTCCGCTCGAAGGCCCCGAAGCGTCGTTCATTCGTCCAGTACTGACGTTCCCCTTCCGCAGGCTTGCGCTGGCCTGCAATCCGGAGAAGTCCATTATGGACGGTCACTTCCAGGTCTTCCTTCTTAACCCCAGGAACTTCGATTTCGACGTAGACTTTGTCAGCATCGTTCCACAAGGTGACGGGAGCGTGCCATCCATGAGCGGAGGCACCGTTGGCGGCGCCGTTCACCAGACGCCCAAACAACTCTTCCATATCGCGATGAACGGTGGACAGACTGTCAACAGAGGGCAAACCGATTCGTCGAGTTCTTACAAGCATAGTGAGACCTCCATTCCGTCAGGGAGGACCTCTCCCTGAGAGATTGTGACACGATTGATTTGAGAATCGACCGGGCCCGGTCTGCCCCTCTCAAAAAGCAAGTCATGTACCATTCGGGTCAACACAGGCTTGACAGAGACATTCCCCAAAATGCAACCTATTTTCTTAAAAAGCATTACATCAACAGGCAACACAAAACGCCGAAACAAAAATCTTGAATCCGACGGCGAGGCAACTCTCCACAATGCCAACTTGGCAGAAATTCGTTTGGGCCTCAAAACGCAGTCTGACACCCTGCAGCCAAAATGACAGGAAACCTGAAACCCCTTTCAAATTCGGCCTTTCGGTATAGAATGGAGAGCGTGGTCATAGGCTCCAAAAGGCCGTCACGACATCCAGAAATCAACGGTCCTCTACATCCTCGTCGTCCTCGTCATCGAGATCGTAGTCTGGATGCATCGGATCCCCCGGGTCGAAGAAAAAGTCCCCCAACCCCATCGGCATGGCATTCCCGCCTAGCGACTGCTGACGCCGCCGTGCCAGCGACTCCAGGTCTTCGGCCCCTTCGCCGAGGCAGTTCATCAGAGCTTCTTTCCACAGCGCATCTTTGCTGACAGGATGATCTTTATCCTGAGCCATCCGCTTCATCGCATACCGCAGCACGTTGATGCCGTCCCGGGTGGAGAAATCGAGATTCAGTTCGTGCGACTGCTGCAGGAAGTTGACCGTCAGGTTCAGCATCTCCGTCTCTGCAAAGGGGAGATGGAACCTTAGAATGGACATTTCATCTTCGCGGTTCGGGTGCCCCAGGGTCAGGGTCGGCTGCAGACGGCTGAGAATGTAATCGGGAATCTCAAACGTCGATTCGTCATCGTTCATCGTCACGGCGCAGCGAAAATCAGGATGCGCGTGAATCGTAACCCCCGCCACGATCGATTCCACATAGCGGCGATGGTCGAGCAGCGGTGCCAGACTGGCCCACGACTTCTCGTTCATCCGGTTCCCTTCGTCGAGAATACAGATGCCGCCGCGCACCATCGCCGTCACCAACGGCGACGCGTGGTACTTGATCTTGCCGTTCTCGGCGAGAACGGGGGTCACGAGCAAGTCCTCAGGTCGAGTATCTGCCGTGCACTGATAGATGTGCAGATGTTGCTGTCGGGCGCGTCCTGCAGAGATTGCCAGTGTGGTCTTCCCAATCCCCGGTGAACCCACCAGTCGAGGAGAAAGAGGCAGGTCCTTCTGGTCAACCACCAGCCAGCAGGCCAGCAACTGTTGAAGAATCTCCCGCTGACCGATCCACTCGCCTTCTGACGAATCCGGCTGGCTGAGATAGAGACGAACCCCATCTATTTCGATCGAATCGATCATGGACACGTTAACTTTCGTTAGAATGACTTTACGCACAAAGCCCAAAGTCAGACCGATGATCCAGTCATCTGCCTGAACTGATTATTCAATTGCCACCCCACGGGGGGTGGACATTTTGCCAGAGCAATTTCAATCCATTGTCGTACTTACTTCATTCGCCGACAAGTTGACAAGCAAAGAGACCGCCGAGAACCTTTCTGCATGAGTGACAACACACTTCCCCCCGAGCCACCGTGTGATCCGCGAGAAAAGGTGAAAACCTTCCCGACAACGTCCGGGGTCTATCTGATGAAGGATGGGCGCGGCCGGGTGATTTACATTGGTAAGGCCGTCAATTTACGGAACCGGGCGGGAAGTTACTTCACCAAACAGGCCGCAGAAGACCTGCGCACGGCGAATCTCGTCCCCGAGATCAAAGATCTCGACTATATCGTGACCGACAGCGAAGTCGATGCCCTGCTGCTCGAAGCCCGGCTGGTGAAAGATGTCCAGCCCCGGTTCAATCAGGAACTGAAAGACGACAAGACCTTCCCGTATCTGGAAATCTTCATCCGCGAAGAGTTTCCCCGGGTCGAGTTCACCCGCAAGCCGCGACAACGCGGGACGAAGCTCTACGGGCCGTTCACAAACGCCAAACGCCTGCGGGGAGCCATCGCCGTTCTACAGCAGATCTTTCA
This sequence comes from Schlesneria sphaerica, assembly GCF_044336245.1. Lineage (NCBI taxonomy): Bacteria > Pseudomonadati > Planctomycetota > Planctomycetia > Planctomycetales > Planctomycetaceae > Schlesneria > Schlesneria sphaerica. The sequence goes on from NZ_CP172346.1 coordinate 2,252,714, forward strand.
GTTTCGGACCTGTACCCTGGACATTAAGGAAGCCGACGACCGCTGGCGGTGGTTCCGTCCCTGTCTGCTGGCCAGCATCCGGCAATGTACGGCCCCCTGCAACCAGCGCATCTCGCGCGAAGATTATCGCCGCGACATCCGCCGATTGCGCATGTTTCTGGATGGCAAGAAAGAAACGCTGTTCAAAGAACTCCGACAGGAAATGCAACTGGCGGCGAAGGAACTCAAATTCGAGAAAGCTGCGCGGCTGCGGGATCAAATTACATCTCTGGAAAATTTGAACCTTCGAGGCGACTTGCGCGAACATGCCCAGCCCGAAGTCTTTCAGGTCGATCCCAAACGAGGACTTCTGGGGCTCAAGAAAGTCTTTGATCTCCCCTCCCTTCCCCGCCGCATCGAAGGGATGGATATCGCCCATCTTCAGGGAGGAGAAACCGTTGCCAGTTGCGTTCAGTTCATCGACGGACTTCCGTTTAAGCAGGGATACAAGCGGTTCAAAATTCGCACGGTCGATGGAGTCGACGATTTTGCCTCAATGCGCGAAGTGGTGAGCCGCCATTTCCGACGCCTCCAGCAGGAAGGGGAACCATTCCCCGATCTGCTGCTGATCGACGGCGGAAAGGGGCAGCTTGGCGCTGCCATGGCAGCACTTGAGAGTATCGGCGTCACGCCCCCCTTCGTCTGCTCGCTGGCGAAACGCGAAGAAGAAATCTTCCTGCCAGGCCAGTCCGACCCCCGTGTTCTCAGCAAACATTCGTTTGCCTTGCGACTGCTCCAGTACGTTCGCGACGAATCGCACCGGTTCGCTCAGCAATATCATCACCTGCTTCGCAAGAAATCGACTTTCGGCGAGGAAGGGAAGAAGCCCTGATCTGTACCGGGAATGAAGCGACCATCGGGTTGATCTCGCATCCTCACAGAGCCCTCCCCGGTAAATCCAACGGGGAGGGCTCGGAGCTTGCTGAATCATCTGACGTCAGTGGTACAGCGAGCCCGGGACAGAGACTCAGTCTTTATAGGAAATCACCGCCTGCTGCATCGTCGGCGGCAAGGGACGGAACTCGTTCTTCTGAAAACCGGCTTTCTGGAACACCTGTTCCAGTTCTGCGTACGTGTAGGCATCACCGTGGGCCGTTGTGGCGAGCATTGTCAGAGCAAACGAGGCGGTCGCTGGGGGATTGATGCGGTCCGCATCAGGAATAAACTCCAACGTTACGCAACGTCCCCCGGGCGCGAGGCTCGCATAAGCCTTTTCTGCGATCTGCTGACAGGTCGGCAGGTCAAAGTGATGCAGGAAGTTTGTTAACAGCACCAGATCGTACGGGCCACCCCAGGGGACCTCGAACGCGCTGCCCGGCAACAGCTTATGCCGGTCCGCGACTCCCGCACGCTCGGCATTCTCAGTCGCCACGCTGAGAACATTGGCCCAGTCAAGTGCCGTTACCTGGGACTGCGGATACTTTTGGGCGAACGCGATCCCAAACAGTCCGTGACCGGCCGCCACATCCAGAATTCTCAGTGGCTGCTGCGTCTCTCCGCCGATCAGACCCGTGAGCAACTGAGCGGGCAAATGCATCATCGGCCCCATCGCCCGGGCAAATGCGACCCACACGGGATTGTCATAAGAAACCGTCCCCTCTTCCGAGACAGCCGTTCCCCCGCGACGCACTGCCGCCGTCAGGTAGTGATAACTTTCACGAATTTGTGGGGTCAGCAGAAACTCGATAACTCCCCCCAGATAGGCGGGAGACGAGCGAACAAGGAAGACCTGGGAATCCGGCGTTAATTCATAAACATTCCCTCGCTTCGTCAGGAATCCGTAAATCGAGAGCGCATCGGCCAGAATACGAACACCTCGTGGCGAGGTCTTTGTCGCTGCAGCGAGGCTCTCCGCTGTCTGGTCTCCTGCCGCGCAGAGCGTGAATAAATCGAGTTCAATCGCCGATCGAAGGGCCTCTGTTTTCTGAAATGCGTTAATGGTCTCAAAAAATAGAGCCGGTGATGGCATCGGACCTGTCATGATCTCTCCTCAAGTAGTAAACCCGAACGCGTTCCAGTTCTGGCAACCGGCATCCCACGTACGAGGCATGCTCCGTCATTTCACCCCCTGATTGTGTTCGCAACCCGCCTTTCGAGTAAATCCCTGAACGAATCGCGTCTTCCAGGTCAGGAGTTCACCAGAACTCCTGAATCTTCCAGAAACCCGCAAAAGGTCGCGACAATGTCATTTAGGCTGCTTTGGGACCGCACGGCACGGGGAGACAGCGAGTGTCGAGTTCGACAATGGGGGGGACGGGAACGTAAAATGGGACAACAAGGTCGCCACTCCCGCGATCCTGCTCTTGAGATTGTTTATCTACGTCCAATTGACGATGTGAAATGCGAGGTACGCAGTTGTTCTCATACGCTCGGCAACAATTCACTCGGCCAAAGCCAATCGCCCTCCTTGGGGCGTGTTTTTTCGTCACGGGCCTGGCAGTCAGTGTGCGTCCTGTCGCACCTCTTTTCGCAGCCGAACCCGAAGTCTCGTACAGCCGCGACGTTCGACCGATTCTGGCCGACAAATGTTTTCATTGTCACGGCCCGGATGGCTCGACACGGAAAGCCGATCTGAGACTCGATACGGCCGACGGCATGTTCCACGGAAAATCCACCGTGGTCGTCCCCGGAAAAGTTGATGAAAGTTCTCTCGTCCAACGAATCCTGTCGAAGGATGAGTCCGAGATGATGCCCCCGCCGGAATCAACCAAGACGCTCAGCGATGCACAGAAAGAAATTCTGCGACGCTGGGTCGATCAAGGTGCCAAATATCAGCAGCATTGGGCCTTCGAAGCGATTCAGCGGCCTGAACTTCCTCCCGCAATCCAGTCGCCACATCCCGTTGATCGATTCCTGGATAAACGACTACAGAAATCCGGTCTGACCGCTCAGCCGCAAGCGGATCGCGAAACCCTGATTCGACGCGTCGCCATCACACTCACCGGCCTCCCTCCAACACTTCGGGAAGTCGATGAGTATCTCGCCGATACTTCCACAGACGCCTATGAAAAAATGGTGGATCGGTATCTGGCATCAAGCCGCTACGGCGAAGAGATGGCCAAGCACTGGCTCGACGTCGCGCGCTACGCCGATACCCATGGACTGCATCTGGACAATGAACGGCAGATGTGGGCCTACCGAGACTGGGTCGTGCGCGCATTCAACGAGAACCTTCCCTATGATCAGTTCACCATCTGGCAAGTGGCGGGAGACCTGCTGCCCAATCCCTCGCGTGACCAGCTGATCGCAACCGGATTCAACCGCTGCAACGTGACGACAAGTGAAGGGGGCGCGATCCCGGAAGAGTTTCTTTACCGGTACGCGGTCGAACGAACGACAGCCGTTTCACAAGCCTGGCTGGGGCTGACGGCGGGTTGTGCAGTCTGTCACGATCACAAGTACGATCCACTGACCGCCAAAGAGTTCTATTCCCTCTACGCGTTCTTCAACAGCGCGGCCGATCCTGCAATGGATGGGAACACCAATGTGACCGCGCCCTTCATGAAGCTGCCACGTGAAAAAGAACTAGCGACCGCCGCAGCAGCAGCGAAGGTTCAGGATGAAGCCCGGGCGTGGATCGATATTGTTCTCTCCCATACGAACTACGTTGATCCCGCGGACGCCAAAACGGAAATCGCCCGAAAAACCGTGCGCGATGTCCTGCTCGATGATGTCACTCCTTTCGGGGCTTACTCGCGCAGTTCATCTCGCAATCCGATCGACTGGCTGACCGACCCCGAAATCAAGGCCCCCATGGGTCGCCGTATCATCCGACAAGCCTTTGCTTCAACATACACGGATGACTTTGAATACAAGCTGCATCCGTTCCTTGTCCCCCAGGAGGGGCAGTTTGAGGTTTCCGTCTATGTCGACGAAGTCGATCTTCCCTCGTCGATCGGTTTCGGCATCGCTGGCGCGAAGACCCTTAACTGGAAGAAAACAGACGCGGGGCTGGTTCGCGACGGGGCGACGGAATCCGAGATCCGTCCCGGTCAGTGGAATCGCCTGACGATCAACGCCGCAGAATTGGGCCTCAACCCCGGACAGCGGATCCATGGACTCAAGCTGTCGCAAACCGGTGGAATTGCCTACTGGGACGCAGTTCTCATGAAAGGTCAAGCTGATCCTGCGACAGATCCACTGGAATCGATGACAGCATGGCGAAAAGCCATCGGCACCACGGTGCCTCCCGAACTGCCCGGCGAACTGCATCCACTGATCCAGGCAGGACCTGACAAAGTGCTGACAGAGGACGAAGCCTCAAAGCTGCGCCGATTCTATCTGGCAGTCGTGGCTCGACCGGTCAACGAAGAAGTGGCTGCCGCGCGAACGACCTGGTTAACGGCGCGTATCGCACGGACCGTCGCAGACGATTCCCCCCCGGGGACGTTCATCTTCCGAGATACGCCCGCTCCTCGGGAGTCGTTTGTCATGTTGCGCGGACAATACGACACGAAGGGAGACCCGGTTGAGCCTGCTGTTCCTGCGGTGCTTCCAGCAATTAAGAAGAGCAGCCCGGAAACACGACTGAATCGACTCGACCTGGCTCGCTGGTTGGTGACTCCTGAAAACCCGTTGCCAGCACGAGTGACGGTCAACCGATTCTGGCAACAGGTTTTCGGCACAGGAATTGTCAAAACGAGTTTTGACTTCGGGATGCAGGGAGAAGTCCCCAGCCACCCGGAACTGCTCGACTGGCTGTCAGCCGAATTCCGCGAATCGGGCTGGAATACGAAACAGTTGATGAAGCTGCTGCTGACCTCTGACGCGTTCCGGCGACACAGTCGGCTGCTGCCGGAAGTACGAGTTGCCGATCCGGAGAACCGCCTCTATGCCCGTGGGCCACGGATTCGCCTGGACGCAGAACAGGTGCGAGACAACGCCTTGTTTACCAGCGGACTGATCGATCTAACGATGGGGGGCCGTGGAGTGAAACCATACCAGCCCGCAAACATCTGGGAGCCTGTCGGATACTCCGACAGCAATACCCGGTTCTACATGCAGGATCACGGATCTTCGCTCTATCGACGCAGTTTGTACGTGTTTTTGAAACGGACTGCCCCGCCGCCATTCATGTCGAACTTTGATGCCCCCAACCGCGAACAGGTCTGCACGGTCCGTGAGAGAAGCAACACGCCGCTTCAGGCTTTGCAGCTCATGAACGACGTTCAGCACTTTGAAGCCGCCCGGGCACTCGCCGAGCGGGTGTTCGTCGAAGGGGGTGAATCGACTGAAAGTCGGCTGAGATACCTCTACAAGACCGTCCTTTCGCGCCAGCCAGCACCAGAAGAGCTGACGCTCCTTGTCGCCTCGCTCAATCGACAGACGGAACTCTTCGCCAGTAATCCGGAATCGGCCCATCAGGCAATTCACGTCGGCGAATCGAAGCCACGAGGAGTTGCATCTGACGTTGAAACAGCAGCCTGGACAATGCTCGCCAACCTTGTTCTGAACACTGACGAGGCCTTAAACCGAAACTGAAAATTCCCGTGGGAGTCCCGCTTCCCGGTGTTCGCGGGCGAAATTGTGATCGCATTTCCAGAGATGGGCCGCGGCGTGACAAGGAAAAGAGACGTTCCGATTTTTTGAACTGTCTTGCACCTTGCGATGGAACCACGAGTAATCCGAGCTCGCCGACCACAGTCGAAGTTCTTGCAGAGGGAAATAGAGAAATGAACATACTTCATGATCAACTGCTGGCCATGACCCGGCGCCAGTTCTTCGGTTCGACTGGACTTCGCATGGGGGGGATCGCCCTGGGAATGTCAGCAGCCTCCTCTGCGCTTGCGGCGGACTCCGTTGCTGCCACCCGGATGCATCCGGCATTACCCGGACTTCCAAACTTCACCCCCCGGGCGAAAAACGTCATCTATCTGCACATGAACGGTGGACCTGCGCAGATGGATTTGTGGGACTATAAGCCGAACCTGGCCGAATATTTCGATAAAGACCTGCCAGAATCCGTTCGGAAGGGACAGCGAATCACTACCATGACGAGCGGACAGAGTCGTTTGCCCGTCGCTCCCTCCATGTTCAAATTTCACCAGCATGGTCAATGCGGGACCTGGGTCAGCGAGTTGCTCCCCCATACTGCCGAATGCGTTGATGACATCGCCGTCGTGAAGACAGTCCACACCAATGCCATTAACCATGACCCCGCATGCACCTTCGTGATGACCGGTAACGAAGTCCCTGGCAGACCCAGTCTGGGCTCGTGGCTCGCTTACGGACTGGGAAGCGAAAGCAACGATCTGCCCAGCTTTGTCGTGCTGACACCTTCATGGTCTTCGAGCGCGGCGGCCCAGGCGTTGTTCACTCGCATGTGGTCCAGCGGGTTCCTCTCCAGCAAATATACGGGCGTTGCGCTGCGTCACATCGGCGACCCAGTTCTTTACGTCCAGAATCCCGCTGGAGTGAGTGCCGTGAACCGGCGAGCCATGCTCGATGCACTCCGCGAACTGAATCAACGAACACTCGAGCAACTGGGCGACCCCGAAACGCTGACGCGAATGGCTCAGTACGAAATGGCGTTCCGGATGCAGACCAGCGTTCCTGAGCTGACGGACCTCGCACAAGAGTCCAAGGCCACGCTGGACATGTATGGCCCCGAAGTCACAAAACCCGGGTCATTCGCAGCCAGTGCGCTACTCTCGAGGCGACTGATCGAACGGGGAGTGCGAGTCGTTCAGATCCTGCACCGGGGATGGGACCAGCACGGCAACCTGCCGCGGGACCTGCGAGCCCAATGCCACGATACCGATCAGCCAATTGCAGCACTGCTGAAAGACCTGAAGCAGCGCGGAATGCTCGATAAAACGCTCGTGGTCTGGGGTGGCGAGTTCGGGAGAACCGTCTACTCACAAGGGCGACTGACCAGCGACGACTACGGTCGCGACCATCATCCACGAAACTTCTGCATGTGGATGGCGGGAGGGGGTATCAAGGGTGGTCAGGTCTACGGTGAGACTGATGACTTCAGCTACAACGTCGTTTCAAACCCGGTCCACGTTAATGATCTCAACGCCACGATGCTGCATTGCCTGGGCATCGACCACGAACGTTTCTCAGTAAAATTCCAGGGACTCGACCAGCGACTCACCGGCGTCGAGGGTGCCAAGATCATTCCGGAACTGCTGGCCTAGACCGTTTCAGCTCGTCCACCGACGCTCGACATTGTCCTGTATCGAGCATCGGTCGTCGACGACGAAGTGGGTCTGACCCGTCGCCGTTCCGCTGCGGATTCCAACCCGTGAATGCGTTGCGGTTGTCGGTGACTCGATTGGGCGCTTACCGAGAATCCTGAGAAGTTCGAGGCATCACACATTAGCTCCAGGCCCTGCGTCAGGCGTGTTCACTGGCCGTCAGTGGAGGAAGTTCAATTGCATCGTTCATTCGGAATCCTTGAATCAAACACCTGTCGCCTCTGCAGGTTTCTGCTGTTCATCGTTGTGCTGGGAAGTACCTCAGAGCTGGGCCGCACAGAAGAAGCACCGACCGCTCCCACGGACCAGAGCGTCATCGCGACGCCGCTGACCCCCGGGGACCACTCACGTTATCTCTATTCCGGCGCCGAGAAACGATCCTACATCCTGCACGTTCCTCCGGGCTATGACCCTGAAAAACCAACGCCGGTCGTCCTGGCCCTGCATGGTGCCGCCATGAATGGTTCCATGATGGTCTGGTTCACAAATCTGAATAAAACCGCCGACGCAAAAGGATTCCTCGCCGTCTATCCCAGCGGTACGGGTCCCGGTCCCCTGAGGACGTGGAACGCAGGCGGTCTGATTAGCCGACTGAAGGGGAAGAAAACGGACGATGTCGCGTTTATTGGACATCTTCTGGACGAACTCGAATCAATCGCGAATGTCGATCGAAATCGGATCTATGCCTGTGGGATGAGTAATGGTGGCATGATGTCCTATCGGCTGGCTTCAGAAATGTCCGACCGAATCGCCGCCATTGCGGCCGTCTCGGGAACGATGGCCATGGATCTCCCGGAACCGCCCCGGGCTGTCCCTGTCCTGCACTTCCACGGTACGAGTGACGGGATCGTCCCCTATGGTTCCCCTATTAATCCGACGCCACCTGTATTCCAGCTGCTCGGTGTTGAAGATACGGTTGCATATTGGGCTAAACGGAATGGATGCGAAGAAGAATGTCAGGTCGACATGCTTTCCAGAGAAGGAGACAAGCGAACGGTCACTCGTCGTACTTACCCGCAGAAGGCGACAGCAGCGGACGTGGTCCTGGTTGTCATCGACGGTGGTGGTCATACCTGGCCCGGTCGTCAGGTACCCGTTGCATTCCTGGGCCGCTGTGCACGCAACATTTCTGCGAACGAATTGATCTGGGAATTCTTTGAAAAGCACCCGCTCAAACAAAACGTGCCCCGGTAAATCCAGGCGCGATGAAAGCCGACTTGCAGAGAATCCCGTTGGACACGGTCACAGTAACGTTTACGCTGCGCGTCTGAACGGGGCTGCTGTGACGTTGTCGATAGCAAAGTCAGCCAATCTCCCGTACGTTTCACTCCCAGCCAGAGTTTATTGACTTGCAAACAGTCTATTATTGACGGCCGCTGAGGTTTCGTTCATCGCTGCGTCTCGGAGATCGGATGTCCAGAATTTTCTACAGTATGGCCGGCGAAGGGCGTGGGCATGCCGTGCGGGTGATGACGCTGGTGGAGCATCTGAAAAGTGAACATGAAATCGTCTTGTTCGCTTCGGGGGATGCGTATGAATTTCTGTCGAAATCGTACGGGGAACGACAATCTGAGAATGTCCGGTTGCAGAAGATCCCAGGCCTGAACTTTCGTTATACGGGTGGCAAACTGGATCTGTTTAAGTCCACTGCGGCAGCGATGAAATTTGGCTGGCGGGTCCTGCCGCAACTTGTCGATACGCTCCGAAAGCAGATCGAACTGGAAAAGCCAGACCTCGCCATCTCGGACTTTGAACCCGCGCTTCCCCGGGCAAGTCGACTGGCGGGGCTCCCCTGGATGAGTATCGATCACCAGCATGTGCTGCTCGCCTACGATCTCAGCAGTTTACCACTCCTCCTGCGACGCTATGCGTGGTGGATGAGCTGGGCGGTTCGCTGGTACTACGGCTGGGGGCCCTACACTCCGGTCGCCTCATCGTTCTACACACCTCCCTTGAAGAAGGGCTTTGAACACGTCGTGCAAATCGGCCCCATGTTAAGGCCGGATGTCGTGGCAACGGTCCCTACAACGAATCGATTCCTGCTGTCCTATCTCCGCACCAATACTCCCCCAGCCGTGATCGAGATTCTGGCCCAATCGGGTTGGCCTGTACGCGTCTATGGCCTGGGGGAACGCCCCGCCATGGGGCAAGTCACTTTTCACGCAATCGACGAACACCGATTTGTCGCCGACCTTGCTTCCTGCACGGCGCTCGTCAGCGCTGCGGGAAATCAGTTGCTGGGTGAGGCTCTGTTTTACGGAAAGCCTGTCTTTGCGATCCCGGAAGAGATGCACTATGAGCAGCAGATCAATGCTCACTTTCTGCGACAGATGGGGGCAGGAGACTGGATGACCGTCGAAACATTCACAGCGCGCCGCTTCCTTGAGTTTTTGGGGCGAGTCGACGACTACAGAACGAGTCTCCTGCCGCTGAAAGGGACGATCAACGGCACCCCCCAGGCACTGGCAGCCATAAAGACCGCACTTCAGCGAAACGCCTCCAACTGATGGTGCGCATGACGCACGGAGGCTGCAGTCTCTCGCACCGACGCCCGCTCAAATTGCAAAGCCTCCACGACCGATCAGGTCTTCGGAGCCATCAGACTGATGCGAAGATTCTTGTCGTAGTGAGCCGTTGCGATCTGAAGTCCATCGGGATGCAGGCTGAGGTCACGAGCGACATTGCCAAGATTGAGCGTATGAAACTCATCCTTCTGGTCGTATTTCCAGAAGAACAGGTGACCGCCCCCCTGCCCACCCGTCGCTCCGATCAGGAACCCTTCCGGCTTACAGGTCAGTCCCCATGCCGTTCCCTGCACACCACCTTTACTGAGATGCGTTACCGCATCCTTTCCCTGTTCCCAGTCGATCTGCACGATGATGGGATTCCCGACTCCCGCAAACGCATTTGAGACGTTGGTGATTCCCCCGGCGAACAACCGCTTCCCGTCTGCATGGAATTCAAGGCAGAAAGGACCGCCGTAATACGCCATGAAGCCCGGGTCGTATTTCGAGAGACTCGCAATTTCGAAACTGCGTACCTGATTTCCCGTCTCGACGTCCCAATGCACAAATTTCGCCGTCAAATCCCCCGAAACAAGTTGCTTACCGTCCGGATGAAATGCCACGCCGTAGACGTGTCGTTCATGCCCGAGTAACTCGCGTACCAGAACCCCATCTGCGAGTGACCACAACTTGACTTTCAGGTCGTTACCGCAGGACGCCAGTAACTGATCATCGGGACTGACGGCGAAATCACGAATCCAGCCTTCGTGTCCCTGCACGGTCTTCAGCGGAACAGGAGCGTCCGCGGCGGCCGACCACCAAATCAGCTTTCCATCGTGCCCGCCCGTGATCAGGGTCTCTCCGTTCGCCGAGAACGCCAAACTGCGCACCCAACTTTCGTGCCCGATGAATTCGACTTTGTTTCCTGTCGCCAGTTCCCAGCGGACGACCTTGGAATCTTCGGCTCCTGCAAAGACAAATCTTCCTGTCGGATCGATCCGACACGAGATGAGGGGGCTGGTGTGCGCCAGCGTCTTGGCAATATGGGTCTGCATGGGGTCAGCGGACATAATGAGCTTTTCTACTGAATGGGGGGACGATCATCACAGCTCAAGTTGACTCGTCAAAGTAAGCAGGTAATCAAGTAAGCTGAGGCGAGGACAATTCAGGCGGGTAGGACAGTCAGAAAGATCAGTTATTCAGGTAAGCGGTAAGCAGGTCAACCACAATCAGTCTCCGCTGAGTGGCGGGACCACCCTTCAATGTTAGCGGGACCAAAGTCCATAACGAAGTCTCAAAGGCAACCCGTTTCGAATTCGATCGTGCCAGATCAGGCCAGCAATTCGGTGATGACTCGACTGGTTTCGGGAACCAGGGGAATCGGACGGCCAGTCCGGTCCGGCAGAAAAATGTGCGGTTCAATTCCCAGCAGATGATACATGGTCGCCAGCACGTCTTTCGGTCCGACCGGGTTTGAAACAACTTCGCCTGCGTGCTTATCAGTGGCTCCCACGACGCGTCCGCACGCGATTCCGCCCCCGGCAAACAGTGCAGAGTAGGCTTGCGACCAGTGATCACGCCCGCCTCCTTCGACCCCCGCAATCTTGGGCGTGCGACCATGCTCGCTGATACAGACGACCAATGTGTCGTCCAATTGCCCGCGTCGGTCTAGATCCAGGACCAGGCCAGAGAATGCCTTGTCGAGGCCCGGCAGCAACTGGTCGACCATGCGGGGGAAGTGGTTCCAGTGCGTATCCCACGCATCCCCGGCCAGACCGTATTCGTCCCAGAACACACTGACCAGCCGGGTCCCGGCGTCGAGCATCCGGCGAGCGGCAAGGCATGATTGTCCGAAGAGCGTCATGCCGTAGAGTTCGCGAGTCTCCTGCGATTCCTGTCGGACATCGAGTGCCGACACAACTGCGGGGGACTGAATGAGCGAATGCGCCATCTGCTGGAATGTGGACAGCGATCGACCACCCAGGGACTGGTCGAGATCTCGGCGGGCCACGTCGATCTGCTGAAGCAGCGACCGACGACGATCGAGTCGATCCAGTGTCAGTTCGGCAGGAAGTGAAGTCGACGCCATCCGGAAATAAGCATCGGATGTACAACCAACGTAGGGATCAAAGATTTCTTCCCGCCGGGCCCCCAGGGTCTTGTAGACAGAACGGTCTGCCCGTCCTTCAAATTCGGTCCAGACCGGATTGTAGGCGGATCCCAGATACGCGGCATACGGCCCGGCACGATGGACTTCTCCTGTCCGCTGTGAACTGAACGGGAACGGCAGGGCCACATTCTGAGGAAACGGCGACATCCCGCCACGGCGCTGCCGGTCGATGTACTCCACCGCACTCCCGAAATAGGGATGATGTTTCGGATCGTTCGGACTGAGTTCCATGTTCACGTCGATCACGGGCGTCCCCGTCATCGCATGTGCCACGCCGTGAATCGGATATTCATGGTGAATGGATCTTAATACCCCGACACGATCCATCATCCGGGCCATGTTCGGCAGGTGCTCACAGACATCCAAGCCGGGCACAACCGACGGAATCGGCTTCATTGTTCCCCGGATCTCGACGGGTGCTTCCGGCTTCATGTCCACGGTTTCCATCTGGCTGGGTGAGCCATACAGAAACAGGATGATGCAGCGTTTGGCCTGTCCGAACCCATCGGGCATTTTTGTCGCAGCGGTGCTCGTGGCTTCGGACGCGCGGACTGCGTCGGCTTGCAGCAGGTGAGGAAGCGACAAACCGAGTAGACTCGTTCCACCCGCCTCCAGAAGTTCCCGCCGGGTTAACCCATTACAAAGCTGTCTAGGGGAACTGAGTAGTCGCAGCATACCGGCTTCCTCGTAAGGTGGACGAATCAACATCATTTTATGCTATCGTCATTTACCATCGCAAGTCGTAGCTCCTTCGGCTGTCGATTTGGAGGTACTTTGAACTTGTGGGTAACCGCAGAAATTTGCGAAGGAACGTGAGTCCGGGACGGCCCCCCCTCCGAACGAGCGTACGGGTGACCTCCGTCAGGGGCCTTCCGCTGGAAGTGAGCATCGCATTGGATGTAGCATTCCCGTAGAGAAAAACTTCAAAAGGGAACTTTGTGTCGGCCGACTTCTTTCAACAATTGATTCGCAACCTTGATCTCGAAGCAGACGCCGTGAAGGCCGAGACGCTGCGGCTTTCACACAAGGCATCAGGGGATCAGGCCGAACGGACCGGTACGACAATCGTCGATCTCGCCATTCGCGACGAGACGGCCGGGTTTGGAGGGCGCGTCATCCTCACGCTCGGCAAGCGTGACCGCAGGCAGCAGCTCCCCTGGTCTCGACTTCACTCGGGAACACCGATCCTGCTGTCGGAGGAACAGGGTCGTGAACAGGAGGGCTGGAGAGGAGTCGTCACTGATCGCAACCGCGAAACCATCACGGTGGTGCTCAGCGATTCCCCCGAAACGACGGCCGATCGTCCGACGTTTCGGATCGATCTTTCGTCAGACGAAATCGCTCGACAGCGTCAAAGAAACGCCCTCAAGCGAGTGGCTGAAGCCGACCGCGGTCGACTGGCTGCGCTCAAAAGCCGCTTGCTGGGCGAAGACGCACCGGAGTTCAACCCCGGCCGCGAGTGGATCCCCCTGTCCCCCTTGGACGCATCGCAGCACGCTGCCGTTAGTCACGCACTGTCCGCCGAGCATGTGGCCATCATCCATGGTCCACCCGGAACAGGTAAGACCACCACAGTCGTCGAACTGATCCGGCAGTCCGTCCGGCGGGGTGAACGGGTGCTGGCCTGTGCCGCCAGTAATCTGGCAGTAGACAATCTCTTTGAGCGACTGCTTGCGGCCGGGGAACGAGTGATCCGGATCGGACACCCGGCACGGGTCTTGCCACAGCTCCGCGACCATACATTGGACCTGCTTGTGGAATCCCACCCGGATTTGCGACTCGCCCGGGAATGGACAAAGCAAGCGTGGATCCTGCGACGTCAGGCAGGCAAGTTCACCCGGTCGGCTCCCGAGCCCGGCGCGCGCCGTGAGGCCCGGGATGAGGCCAAACGGCTCCTTCACGATGCCAGACAACTCGAGTCCCGCCTCGTCACCTACCTGCTCGATTCAGCGCAGATCGTTTGCAGTACCCTCACCGGGCTTAACGAGGATTTACTGGAAGACCGGCAATTCGATCTGGTGGTGATCGACGAAGCGGCTCAGGCAACCGAGCCCCCCTGCTGGCTCCCACTCCTCCGCAGCCGGCGTCTCGTCCTGACCGGGGACCACTACCAGTTGCCGCCAACGATTATCTGTCCTGAAGCCAGGCGACAAGGGTTCGGCGTCAGCCTGATGGAGCGGTTGGTGAAGCGTTGGGGAACGTCGATCTCGCGCAGACTGACAACTCAATACCGGATGAACGCGGCAATCATGCAGTTCTCTTCCAACGAGTTCTATGATGGCGAACTGACCGCCGCCGCCTCAGTCAGGGAGCATCGACTCTGCGATCTGCCTAAGGTCGCCGAACTTCCGCTGACCCAAACTTCGATCCAGTTCTACGACACCGCAGGATCCGACTGCGATGAACAAGCTGATCCGGAAGGAAGCAGTATCCAAAATCAGGGCGAAGCCAATTTCGTGATCGGTCAAGTCCAGGAACTGATCGCATCGGGTCTGAATCCGGACGATATCGCTGTGATCACGCCCTATGCCGCTCAGGCGCGACTCATCCGCGAACTGCTCAGCAGCGAAGCCGTCGAAGTTGATACCGTCGATGGTTTCCAGGGACGGGAAAAAGAAGCCGTCGTGATCTCACTGGTCCGCTCGAATTTGAAGGGAGAAATCGGCTTCCTGAACGATACCCGCCGGATGAATGTGGCGTTGACCCGCGCCCGCCGCAAACTGATCGTTTTTGGGGACAGTGCCACGCTCGCCAACCATGAGTTCTACTTACGACTGCTGGAGTATTTCGAACAGCAGAATGCCTACGGCACGGTCTGGGAGATTCCGACTCTGGCAACCTGATCCCGCGGGGGACATCCCCATCGTGTCCGACAGGATTCAGATCTCCGCTGCCGAACCGGCCGATTGAGAGGTCGTCCTCCGGTCATTCCCATTTTCCTGGGCTGCCACCGGAATGACACGTCTTTTCCCGTAGGCGGAGCCGGGTGGCTGAATGACCCGCAGCACGAGGATCCAGACAATTAGAGCAACAACGGCGGCAAGCAGCGGATGTACGCCCATGACCATTAAGACGATGGCTGACAGCATTCCTAAGCTCTCGGGAGGAATGGCGCTCCCATACGCACGCCGTCTTTCAGGTGACACCTTTGGTAACCATCGCGAACTGGAAGATCTGACGAATACTTCGCGGGCGTTGCCCCAAAGCAGTCGGACTAACGCCACGAACAGCACACCCCAAAAACTGACAAGCAACCCCGCAATCGCTCCGACCAAGATCACTTCGGCAAGACCGATCTTTGAATTAAATTGGTGAAACGCGATTGAGACTGTCATTCCGGTCAGAAATAAGAACAGCAAGAGCCGCCCGGATATGTGCTGAAAGAGGATTGTCGTGGTGGGGTTATTCCAGGGACTCACTGGGGTCTGTGAAACTGGCAAGCCGGTTTGCTGCGCTGACGGCGTTGCGGGTTCCGCTTCTGCAGAAACCCCTTCTGACACTCCCCTGGGTTTGGCTACTACGGTCGGCTGCTGTACATGGGCCAGCCAGTTCTCCAGTTCTTCCGCAACGGCCTTGGCAGATTGAAACCGCTCGTCCGGTTTCTTTGCCAAGAGCTTCATTGTGATATTGCACAACCAATCAGGAATATCGGGGTTGAGCTCCTGGATCTGCCGAGGGGGATCATGGCAGACTCGCTTTAATACTCCCATGGCAGTACTCGCACGGAAGGGAGAATGCCCCACACACATCGCGTAAATCACACTTCCCAGACTGAACAGATCGGCCCGGTAATCGACGGCATCTCCATTTGCCTGTTCTGGAGCCATATACTGCGGCGTTCCGGCAATGGCTCCGCTTTGCGTCAGGCTGGCGTCATCGACGGCACGAGCCAGCCCAAAGTCCGTCAATTTGACTCGTTGGATTCCATTTTCCAGCAGGATATTGGATGGCTTAACGTCGCGATGGACTAACCCTTGCGCGTGAGCCGCAGCGAGGCCGGATGCCGTCTGCATTCCGATCCGCAGAATCTCCTTCAGCTCGAGCGCTCCTTCTGCATCAATCTTCTGCTGAAGGGAACGACCTGCGACATACTGCATCACGATTCTGGGTTGCTCGGCGACGTCTTCGATGGCATGGATCGTAATCACATGGTCATGACTGACGGCAGCGATGGCTTGAGCCTCCCGGACAAATCGGCGACGAGCATGCGGATTGTGAGCCAGATAGGGAGCCAGAATTTTGACGGCGACAACGCGATGCAGCGTCGGATCGAATGCCCGCAGCACGATTCCCATTCCCCCTTGACCAACGACTTCCGTGACTTCGTAGTGTCCGAGTCTACCGATCGAATTCGGCACGTCAGAAGGCTGAAGGAAGTCGATCTCCGCACGCCGCCGGGAAGCAGGCTCCGCGATGTCCACGAAATCCTCCCCCTTCATCTGCTGCATGGCATCGGACAGAACCGGTTCAACGGGGAGACCCTCCTGCTCACGCAGTTTCCCCAGTTCTGAGTCCCATGACTCACTCACGACCACCAGCGACTCCAGCGCCTGCTGACATCGGGCGCAGCTCTCGAGATGGGTTTGAATCGCCTGCTGCATCTCCCCGGAAACCGCACCGTCGATCAAGCCCCGCAGGTCGTCCCGGGTGGGACACGCGATCGTGAAGTGTGTCATGATATTGACTTTCCTGAGTTACAGAACGTGTTCGTTGCCAATCCTCACCCGTCGCCCGCCATTGCAGCAAAATGAGCCCACGGCCTGAAAATCGCAGGGCCTTGCACCATTCACGATCGATGCTTGCGCCGTCGACGGCTGAAGCCCGCGATCGCAAAAATTCTTCCCGATGCCAGCGAGGCTACTCCTCTCCAACGAGCTGTTTCACCTGCTCCTTCAACCGGTTCAGGACTCGACCTTTGGCCAGATAGACCGCTGCCAAACTCAGACCCAGTTGCTCCGCCACCATTGGCCCGGGCAACCCATCGACGGCCGTCCGCCAGAACGCTTGCCAGGTCGATGGAGTGAAGTCCTGCTTCACAATTTTGGCCGCGTAATGGAATAGTTGCCGGCTGTAATCGGTGTCCCAATCTCCATCGGCAGATTCGTTCACTCCCGCTTGCGGTTGTTCTTCCAAAAGCCGTTGAGCCACTGAGTCTCCCGTGGCACGCTCACGCACTCCTTCTCTTCTCCAGTGATCAATCAAGCGGTTCTGGACAATCGTGAACAGCCAGCTGCGGAAGGTCCCGTTCCTGGGGTCGTACTCAAGTGAGTTCGCGGCCAATGCAACTTGCCGTAAAACATCCTGAGTTAAGTCCGCAGCATCCGCATCCTGCAAACCTCGCTTTCTGAGAAACCCATAAACGAGCGGTGCATACAGGTCGATGAACCGCTCCCACGCCTCCTGGTCACGGGCGTTTCGAATCCGAAAAAGCAATGTCGGCCGTGTCGGGGGTGTGCTTGTCATATCTGCCTCATTCAGCACGTACGAATCACTCCGCTAAACCTATCGCGAAAATTCGAGAATTGCGTCTCGCAAACAACACACCCGGAAATTCGCCGGGGCATAGCAGCCCCTTTCGCTTGCCCATCACAGGATTGCGTCCCATGATTTCCGGTTATCCATTCTTATTTCGTTCGCTCGATTCGTTCCGATCGCGTCTGGTGGCTGACATTCACCACAGACTGAACTCTTATTTCACGAGCCGCTGTGACTATGAAAATTTCGCGCATCTTCGCTCACCGGGTCGAACTTCCACTCGTTGAAGGTTCTTACAAATGGTCTGGAGGAAAGTCCGTCTCCGTCTTCGACAGTACGATTGTGGGGGTCGAAACGGATACAGGGCTGATTGGCTACGGGGAAGTCTGTCCGCTGGGTCCGTTTTATCTTCCCGCTTATGCAGAAGGAGTCCGAGCCGGGTTGAAAGAACTGGCACCGCACCTGATCGGACTGGACCCGAGGGAACTCGCTGTCATTAACCATCGGATGGACGCGGCACTCAAGGGGCATCCCTACGTCAAATCCGGCATCGATATCGCCTGCTGGGATCTCCTCGGAAAATCGACATCACTCCCGGTTTGTATGCTGATGGGAGGACGCTTCGGCGACAGCGTGCGGCTTTACCGGGCGATTTCACAGGAATCTCCCGATGCCATGGCGGTCAAGGTCGCGGGCTATCGAGAAGCAGGTTACACGCGATTTCAATTGAAAGTCGGGGGCGATCCCGACACCGATATTGAGCGGATTCGTGCGGTACGTGCGATGTTGCAACCATCAAACCGCCTGGTCGCCGATGCGAATACGGGCTGGACGCAGCACGAAGCCATCCGAGTCGTTCGAGCTGTTCGTGATATCGACGTCTATATCGAACAGCCATGTCTGACCTATGAAGAATGTCTGGCGGTGAGACGACACACAGATCATCCATTCGTCCTCGACGAAAACATTGATCACCTGAGCATGCTGCTGCGAGCCAAGGCGGATCTCGCCATGGACGTCGTGAACCTGAAAATCAGTAAGCTCGGGGGCCTCACCCGGACAAAGCAGGTTCGTGATCTCTGCGTTTCCATGGGGATCGCGATGACGCTGGAAGACAGCTGGGGCGGGGATATCACCACAGCGGCGATCGCGCATCTGGCGCACAGTACCCCGGAAGAATTTCGCTTCACCAGTACTGACTTTAACAGTTATGTAACTGTCAGCATTGCCGAGGGAGCCCCCTGTCGAGTTCAGGGAACGATGCAGGCAAGCTGTACCCCGGGACTTGGCATCACACCACGGGCCGATGTCATTGGTCCACGAATTGTGGAGGTTCGATGAGATTCCCCTTCCCCCCCCAGCCATCCGTCAGATCTCGTGGCCCCTGGTTCAGTCTCGCGATCGGAACGATCCTTCTCACGATTACAGTTCAAGTTTTCGCTGACGAGTCCCCTTCTCAAAAGGCCGAGTTTCCGCGTCCTCAATTGCAGATGATCAATGGCAGTCCCCAGACGATCGATATTTTCTGGCAGAAATCATCCACTGAAAAAGTTCCCAGCGGGACGGTCGAACCCGGCAAGGATTTGATTCTCTCTACGACCTTGGGGCATCAGTTTGAAGTCATCGGTCGCGACGACAAGGCGTCGGCTCGCGTGACGAGCGAAGTGACCTACCAGGGGTTCCGCTTCGATCCACAGGGACAAAATGGAATCCCCGCGTTCTACGAGCAGTCAGTGAGTGTCGATGGGTTTCCGATCGTGGCCTCGAGTCGGGTCAATCCCTACGCACTGAAAGAAGCCGCTTACCTCGTGAAGATGATGCTTGCCAGACGACCTGACGTGCGTGAGGCAATGATCAAAAGCGGAGCGAGAATGTGCATTATGGCGCGGGACGAGTTTACGACAGACCTGCCAGAATTCGCCCGACTCGCAGGCGAGAAGGTTCCGGACTTTGACGGAATCGCTCCCAAAGATTACTGGGACGCGCGTGCTCGCGGCCTGGGGGGAAGTGAGACCGATCCCTACTGCTCGGTCGCGGAAGAAAACCTGCTGGGTTTTCCGGGTGACCCGTACGAAGCAGAAAACATTCTGATTCATGAGTTTGCCCATAACATTCATTTGCGTGGGATGGTTAATGTCGATCCAACTTTCGACCGCCGACTGAAAGAAACCTACGACGCAGCCATGAATGCTGGCTTCTGGAAGGGGAAGTACGCGTCCGTGAACCACCATGAGTACTTCGCCGAAGGAGTCCAGTCATGGTTTGATAACAACCGCATCAATGACCACGACCACAATCATGTCAACACGCGAGAGCTACTGCTGGAATACGATCCGGGACTTGCTGCTGTGTGCCGAGAAGTCTTTGGAGAAACCGAACTCAAATACACCAAACCTGCCACTCGTCTGACGGGCCACCTGCAGGGGTACGAACCGCAGCAGGCGCCAAAGTTTGAATGGCCAAAGCGACTTCTGAACGCTCAAGCTGCGATCCGAGCCCAGGCACTCGCTCGCAATGTCGCTGCCGCAGAAACGACCGATAAAACCGTTCGCAACCTCTCAGGATGGGTCGTCCATGTGCATCCTCAGTTGCTCGTAAGCCTGCCTGCAGAGACTACGAAGGCTCTGGAACTGCTCCAGCGGCAACTCTTGGAAATTGAGCGTGTCGTCCCGCCGGGTCCTTTGGCGGAACTGAAGAAAGTCCCCCTCTGGTTCTCTCCCGAGTACCCCAACACGCCTCCCCTGGCGGAATATCACCCGGCGGCCGATTGGCTGCGAGATCATGGTCGTGACCCCGCGATGGCACAGGGAATCGAATTCACAAATATCGGCATCTTCGAGGCCGAGACCCGACGTATGCCGAACTTCGCCCTGCATGAGCTGGCTCATGCCTATCACCATCGCGTACTGAAGGACGGGTTCGAGAATTCTGTGATCCGAGAAGCGTTTGAACGGGCCCGCTCCAGTGGTGACTACGACAATGTGGAACGACAGGATGCAGAAGGCCGCAAGAGTCGCGGTCGCGCTTATGCCATGACGAACCCTCAAGAGTTTTTTGCTGAGACGACAGAGGCCTACTTCAGCCGAAACGACTTCTTTCCCTACAACGCGATCGAACTCAAGCAGCTCGATCCCCGCACCTACGACGTTTTGACCAGCGTATGGAACGTGGAACGAAAGGACGCAGACACGATGCCGACCGACGCCGACCAGACACTGGCAAGAATCTTTCAGGAATACCTGGAAGCGGATTTTACTTTTAGCCCTTTACGCGGTTCACGGCTGGGTGACCGCCGATTTGATTCGTTGCTCGACGATGTCTCTTCCGAGACCCGTCAGAAACGTTTCGGACTGACACAGGCAACACTTGACCGCCTGGCCAGAGAAATCTCCTACTCATCGCTATCGCGCGAGGGACAGGTCGATTTTGAGATCCTGCGCGACTCGTTGAAACTCGACCTTTGGCTTGAAGAGGTCGAGCGTCCCTATGAGACAGACCCCAGGATCTATACGGGACTGGCGACCGATTGTGTTTATAGCTTGCTCACCCAATCGACCCAGTCGAAAGAGTCTGCGATTACTCACGCACTGAATCGCATGCAGGCGATTCCCAGGATCCTGGTCGCGGCGCGCTCCAATCTGAAGAACCCGCCCCGAATCGTAACCGAAACGGCAATCCTTCAGAACAAGGGTGCCATCGCATTCTTCCAACAGGATCTGCTCGAGATCATCGGAAACTCGCCACAGCGGGAGGCGGTGCAGAGTGCGGCAGCAACTGTCGTCGAAGAGTTGAAACGCCACCAGAAATTCCTTGAGGACGAACTGCTTCCTCGCGCGAACGGTGAGTGGCGGCTGGGGAGAGAGAAATTTGCAAAGAAACTCGAAATGGTGCTGGATGCGGGCGTCACCGCAGATGACGTTCTCGCTGAAGCAGAGGCCAACTTGAAGTTGGTTCGTAGCGATCTGCTGCTCATCGCGAAGCTGCTCTGGGGACGCTATTTCCCCCGTCATCCATTCCCTCCCGATGATGAAGCGGGGCGGCAGTCTGCCATTCAGCAGGTCCTTCAGGAAATCGGTCGAGACCACAGCTCAGCAGAGGAACTGGCAAACGATGCTCGTGCCACCGTCCTAACCATCAAGCAGTTCATCAAAGACCGCAATCTTCTGCGACTGCCCGATCCTGACCGGTGCGAAATCATCGAGATGCCCGAATTCCAGCGGGGAAACAGCGTCGCGTTTCTGGAACCCGCCCCCCCGCTCGATCCCAATACGGCCAGCATCTATGCCATCAGCCCTCCTCCGGCAGACTGGGACCGCTCACGCGTCATCAGTTTTCTGGGTGAGTACAACCGCCAGATGCTCAAGATTCTGACAATCCACGAGGCCTATCCGGGCCACTATGTCCAGTTGGAATACGCCAACCGAAATCCGTCTCTCATACGCAAAGTTCTGGGATCCGGCGTCTACGCCGAAGGATGGGCGAACTACTGCGAGCAAATGATGCTCGATCAGGGCTATGGAGAGGGGGACCCGGCCCTGCGAATGATGCAGCTCAAATTCCGACTTCGCAGCGTCGCAAATGCCATCCTTGATCACAAGATGCACTGCACTGAAATGTCGGATGATGAGGCCCTGCGGTTCCTGACGGAAGATGCCTTCCAGGCCGAAGGGGAAGCACGACTGAAGGTCGTTCGCGCCAAACAGTCTTCGTGTCAGCTTTCAACCTATTTCGTCGGTTGTTCTGCTTTCCTCCGACTCCGCCAGCAGATCCAGCGATCGATGGGGACCGAATTCGACCTCGGACGCTATCACGAAGCCGTCATCAACGAAGCCTCTGTGCCCGTGAAATTCCTGCCGGAACTCGTAGGACGCAGCCTGAAGCTGACTGAAGATAACGCTTCCAGGAAACCGTGAGAAAAAGAGTTGGTGGCACAGGCTCCGTGGCAACCCTCGATTGGCACCAGAGAACTCGGCATCGACTGTGATGCCAGCAGTTTGGGACAGGAGCCAGTTCCACCTTCAGTCCTTAGGCTGTTAGTGATCCTCATCGCGCGCCAGACGTTCGCGGGCGATGAGGATCGAGTCGTGCAGTTTCTTTTCGAGCAATTCTCGAGGAGGAAGCTCGGTTAAATATTGAGCGACGCGGATCCCACTTTCATTCAGCCGTAAGAGTTCGACGTGCTCTTGTGACTTGTCGGCGCACAGGATCAGGCCCAGAGGAGGTTCTTCTCCCGGATGGGTGTCATGCTGCTGGAGCCAGCGTAGGTACAATTCCATCTGCCCCTTGTCAGCCGCCTGAAACTTTCCCAGCTTTAGGTCAATTGCCACCAGGCACCGCAGCCGACGGTGGTAGAACAAGAGATCCAGATAGTAATCTTCGTTGTCGACCGTGATTCGTTTCTGTCGGGCGACGAATGCGAAATCGGTCCCCATCTCCAGGATAAAAGATTCCAGCTCTCGCAAGATCGCATCTTCGACATCTTTTTCGATGTGCAGCCCCGTGAGACCCAGAAAATCCAGAAAGTAAGGGTCCCGGAAGACCAGATCGGGTGTCATGCGGTCTTCGTCCCGCAGAGCAGCGATGTCTCGGGCGATCAGTTCGTCCGGCTTTTTGCTGACAGCAGTCGGCTCATAGAGCAAATGGCCGATTTTGTGCCGCAGTGTTCGGACGCTCCACCGCTCCAGACGGCACACTTCGGCGTAGAAATCTCGCTTGAGCGGGTCTTCCAGCGGGATGAGTTCGACAAAATGACTCCAGCTCAATTGTTGCGACAGCGCCGCAACAATTTGTTCGTCGCCAAACTTCTCAGCAAAAGACATCATTCTTGAAAGGCTGTATCGAGAGAACCCATTCCCAAATTCAGCCGTCAGATGTATCGCCAGGTCCTGTACCACTTCCTTGCCGTATTCGGCACGTTCGTTTTGAAGGACCTCTTCACGAATCCGTTTTCCGATTTGCCAGTACATGATGACCAGCGTCGAATTGACCGCTCGCGCTGTCTGTTCTCTCGCGGCTTCGATCACTTGTCGAAGGTCGCCCAATAAACGAAGGCCGTATCGCTTGTCCGGTCTTCGCCTCAGCCAGCGCATTCCTCGGGGAAGTCTTCTTCGCCATGTTTGAAGGCCTTACCTGCAATCACCGGAAACCGTCGGTGACCAATTCACGGGGACAGTCAACATTGCGACCGTGATGCCAGTGAGGCCTGAAACAGCTTCACGAAGAAATTTCACCGGCAATTTTAAGGAAGTTTTTGAGCAGATCGATGCCCCCTTCGGTCAGAAAACTTTCCGGATGGAACTGGACTCCGTGGATGGGATGGACTCGGTGCCGCAAGCCCATGATTTCTCGCGGATGTCCCGGGAAGTCGGCCCAGGCCGTGACTTCGAGCTCAGGGCTCAACGTCGCTTCGGGAACATGAAGGCTGTGGTAGCGGGTTGCAGTGAAGGGATTGGGCAATCCTTCGAAGACACCTGTTCCAAGGTGATGGATCGGCGAGACCTTTCCATGCATCAGCCGTTCAGCACGCACGACCGGCGAATGAAAGACTTCGGCCATGGACTGGTGCCCGAGACACACACCCAGCGTCGGGATATGGGGGCCCAGTTGCCGGATCAGTTCCATCGAGATCCCGGCTTCGTGCGGAGTACAGGGGCCGGGCGAAACCACAATTCCGCTGGGCTTTAACGCGGCAATTTCATCGATTGTGATTTCATCGTTTCGTGCGACTCGTACATCCACTCGTGAGTCGATCTCGCCAAACCGCTGCACGAGGTTGTAAGTAAACGAATCGTAGTTATCGAGGATGAACAGCATGTCTTCATTATCGCTGGAGGGTCAAGGCTGACTGCACAACAGGGCAACATTGTCAGGGCAGTTTCCACTGGAGAGAGTGGGAAGTAAACTGACGCTCCGAGATTTTCCTTCATCGCCAACCGCGAATGCCTGACAGCGTTGTTTTGCGGGATTCGATTCTGGACAATCCGGGCCTGATTCAAAGCTCTCAAAACCGTGGAAAAGAAGCTGATGTTGACCACCTTAAATCGCAGAGAATTTCTCGGAACGACGGCCACAATCGCTGCGACCACATCGCTGCTGGCACCCGCGGTGGCATCGGCTGCTCCGGAAAATACTCAGCCTTTTCGCATTTGCCTGAATACCAGCACGATTCGCGACTGCCCTTACAAAGGGAACAAGCTCGACATTCTCGGTGCCATCGAAGTTTCGTCGAAAGCAGGATATGCCGGAATTGAGCCGTGGATTGGCGAAATTGACAACTATGTCAAATCAGGTGGTACCCTGTCTGATCTGCGAAAGCGAATCGCCGATGCGGGACTTCAGGTGGAAAGTGCGATTGGGTTTGCGGCATTTCTCGCGGAAGACGAAGCTGAGCGAAAACGTGGCCTGGAAGAAGCCAGGCGATGTATGGGACTTGTCCGGGAAATCGGTGGAGAACGTCTGGCCGCTCCTCCCGTCGGCGTGACCGATAAAACGGGGCTTGATCCATATCAACTCGCAGACCGATACCGGGCGCTCTGCGAACTGGGGCAAGCAGAAGGAGTCCTGCCTCAACTGGAACTCTGGGGCTTTTCCAAGACGTTGGCGCGACTGGGAGAAGTCGCCTTCATCGGCGTTGAAGCAGCTCATCCCAGTGCCTGTTTCCTCCTCGACGTCTACCACATTTTCAAGGGAGGCTCGAGCTTCGAGGGGCTGGCCATGTTCGCCGGATCCCGGATGCACAATTTCCACGTCAATGATTACCCGGCAACGCCCGCCCGCGACAGCATCAACGACGCCCATCGCGTCTATCCGGGTGACGGAATTGCGCCGCTCGGCATGATCTTTCGAACTTTGCGAGATGCAGGCTATCGCGGCGCCGTTTCGCTCGAACTCTTCAATCGAGACTACTGGAAGCAGGATGCTCTCGAGGTCGCACGGACGGGATTCAACAAAACAAAATCCGCGATTGAACACGCGTTCGCCAACTCTTGACTCCCCGGTTCCGGGCAATACTTGCAGAGGATCGTCTTGCTGTGAATCGACATCGGGTAGCGAACGTTTCGGATATTCCACAGGGAGAAGGGCGCGAGTTTGTGGTGGCTGGCCGGATCGTGGCCATTTTTCACGTCGAGGGACGCTTTCATGCCCTGGACGGGATCTGTCCGCATGCCGGAGGACCGCTCGCGCGCGGCGCTCTTTCCGGAACGACAGTCACCTGCCCCTGGCACGGCTGGCAGTTTGATGTGACATCAGGCCGACACTGTTTGAACGCGCAATTGAAGCATCCCTGCTTTGAAGTCATCGTCGAGGGTTCCGAACTCTACGTCGAGTTGCCTGAAGCCTAGTGCTTTGTCACATCAAAGAACGTGGGTATACGGATTTGAGTTTAGTTCGTGCATCGTCAATCTTCATTTGCCAATTCACCCCTCGTTGTGTTGAGTTCACTTGGTCAGACCAAGCCGTGGCTTCGCTCTGAAGGGTCTTGATATCAGGAAAGCGTCGACCTGAGGCACATTGTCGAGTCAGGGAACTGAGCTCGTTCTCAGCGATGTTCAGCCAACTGCCGTGTTTGGGTGTGTGGTGAAATTCGATGCGTCGGACGTATGAGCGAGCGCGGTCCGGCTCAAATGCCTCGTAGAACGCACCTTTCGTATGTGTGTTCAGATTGTCGCAGACCAGAATAATCTTTTCTGACGTCGCATATCGACCGTCGAGCAAACGAGCCATTTCCAGAGCCCAGTCGATCTTTGTTTTGGTCTGTCTGACGGTCACTTTGCGCCACCCAGCCAGAGGTTCCGTGAACATGAAAATGTTTGCAGTGCCGGCCCGTTCGTACTCGTAGTCAACCCGCTTGGCATGTTTCGTTGTCGCGGGAATCGGTGTCCGTGTTTCTTTCAAAAGTTGGACCGGTTGCTCATCCATACAGATCACCGGGCAGCCTGAATCGTAGGGTCTTGCATAAATATCCAGCACATCCTCCATGCCCGCGACAAATTCGGCGTCGGCTTCGGGAGGGATCACCCAGTACTGAATCTTGCGGTTGGTCATGCCATTTTTTTGAGTGTGCGACGGACAGTTTCGTGACTGATGGAGTCTACAATCTCCAACTCGACGACTTTACGAGCCAACAAACGCAGCGTCCAGTTCGCATAGCCTTTCGGCGGCTGTCCTAAACGCAAGGCGATGATCTTCGCCTCCTGGTTACCATCCAACAACTTCAGCGTCGCTGGCGTCTCACGCTTCGCGCCACACAAAGTTTCTTCGAAACCGCATTCCACTAATCGACGGCGAACATCTTCCACGGTCTGTGTCCGACAGTTGAACGCCTCGGCGATCTTGCGATCAGACCAGCCCGGACCTTCGACATCGGCCTTCAAGAGAATCTGAGCTCGCTTCACCTTCTGGCTCGAGCCTTTCAGCTTACCGACGACTTCTCGAAGGACCTGACGTTCTTCGTCGTTCAACCGAACAATATACTTCTTCTGCATCGCACACCTCCTTGTGCCATACAGATTCTCGCAAAATACGGATTATGGCAATCCCTGTTTCGATGGGTGACAATGCACTA
Organism: Schlesneria sphaerica; assembly: GCF_044336245.1. Lineage (NCBI taxonomy): Bacteria > Pseudomonadati > Planctomycetota > Planctomycetia > Planctomycetales > Planctomycetaceae > Schlesneria > Schlesneria sphaerica. Next base: position 2,279,669 of record NZ_CP172346.1, read on the forward strand.
GTGACTTGTGACGACAAAATTCCGCCTAGTGAGCCACTGCATCAATGTCTCTCGAAAGCGGAGTAGCTTTTCATTTTTAGAGGTGAGACAGATTACTGAGTGCCTCTGGGCGATCGTGTTGTGACAGACTGACGTTTAGTTTTGACAAGTCGATATTTGCCCTCCTCCCGTTCCCAGCGAAGAGGGAGGCTTCGCAAGTGAGACCGCTAACAGGTCGTGCGTCCTTGCGAAGTGCCTCCACATGAATTTCCTGTGATGGAATCTGTCGGTCGCAACGAGTAAAACTTGTGAAAGACTGCAGCGGAACGTTCCCTTCGCCACATTGGCAGGAGATGCACTATGTCTGGATCCGGATCGCAACTCGATCAACTTAAAAAATTCACGGTCGTTGTCGCCGACACCGGGGATTTCGAGTCGATGAAGCAGTATCAGCCACAAGATGCGACCACCAATCCGTCACTGATCCTGGCTGCCGCTTCCAAGCCGGAATATGCCTATCTTGTCGACAAAGCCGTGACAGACCGAAAGGGGTCAGGGTTATCAGGTGCACAACAGGTCGAAGACGTGATCGATCATGTCCTGGTCAATTTCGGGATCGAAATCCTGAAGATCGTACCTGGACGAGTCTCAACAGAAACCGACGCGCGACTGTCATTCGACACAATGGGAACACTCGCCAAGGCCCGGCAGTTAATTGACATCTATGAGAAAAATGGGATTTCCCGAGATCGAATCCTGATCAAAATTGCATCCACGTGGGAGGGAATTCGGGCTGCCGAAATCCTCGAACGCGAAGGAATCCACTGCAACCTGACGCTGCTCTTTTCGTTCCCGCAAGCAGTCGCCTGTGCAGAAGCGAAAGTCCGACTGATTTCTCCCTTCGTCGGTCGAATTCTTGACTGGTACAAAGCGGCAACCAAGAAGGAATACGCCCCCGCAGAAGACCCGGGAGTCCGCTCGGTGACGGAGATTTACGAGTACTACAAGAAGTTCGACTACCAGACAGAAATTATGGGAGCCAGCTTCCGCAATAAAGGTGAGATTACCGAGCTCGCCGGTTGTGATCTGTTGACCATCAGCCCCGCACTCCTCGGGGAACTTGCGGCTTCGACGGATCCCCTGCCCCGTAAACTGGACGCCAGCGCGGCGAAGTCATCGAAGTGGGAGAAGCAGACACTGGATGAAAAGAGCTTCCGCTTCCTGTTGAATGAAGACGCCATGGCGACCGAGAAAACCGCAGAAGGGATTCGGAAGTTCTCGGCGGATATTCTTAAGCTCGAGCAACTCATCGCCGGAAAACTTCGCTGATCCGTCAGCTTTGTCCTGCCGCGCGCAATCCGTTACATTGCCGCACTGTCGGGTTCCTTAACGCAAGGCAACCCCGGCCACCAGTGGTTTACTTTCATGCCCATAAATTCCTCAAAGCGTCGTGAACGTCAGATTCTGGCCGCAGAAGGCTATCTGGCGCTCAACATGCCTGACCACGCACTACGCGAGTTGGGACACATCGAAGATGTCGGCGATGAGCGATACAATGTCAGCATGCTGCATGGCGAAGCCTTGTTGATGAAAGGAGAGATGCAACCGGCGCTTGACGACTTCCGCGAAGCTCACAAGGAAAAACCGACTGAGCTGAACGCGCTGATGCGGATGGCCTGGTGCTACAAAAGAGTGGACCAGCTCCCCAAGGCGATTGACGCCATGAAGCTGGCCTATCAGTTCCACAAGGATGTTCCCGTCGTCCTGTACAATCTCGCCTGCTATTACTCGCTGGCGGGCGAAAAGTTCGAGGCCCTCTCATGGCTCGGGAGGGCGTTCCGAATGGATCGTGAACTGCTCAAACTTGTCCCCCGGGAAACAGATTTCGACCCCCTGCGAAACGATCTCGATTTTCAACACTTAATGGCATTAACGAGCAGTCAGAAGTAAAAGCATCATGAAGGTTTACGGAATCATCCCTGCCCGCTTGCACTCGACTCGCCTGCCAAGAAAGTTACTGCTGGCCGAAACGGGGCGTCCCCTGATCCAATACACGTGGAATTCGGCCTCGCAGGCTCGCAGTCTCAGCCAATTGATCGTCGCCGCAGACGATGACGAAATTGCTCGGACCGTCGCCAATTTCGGTGGACGGTCGGAAATGACCGGCGAACACCCGAGCGGTACCGACCGCATCGCTGAAGTCGCCCGCAGAAGCTGCCCCGACGGTGACATCTTCGTTAACATCCAGGGGGACGAACCCGAGATCGATCCTGCGAACATCGACGCCGTCGTCCAGGCACTGATCGATTGCTCTGATGCCGATATGGCCACCCTGGGGACACCCATGCGGTCCCTCGAACAGGTTCAGGCAACTTCCTGCGTCAAAGTTGTTACGGGTGCCGACGGCCGGGCTCTGTATTTCAGTCGCGCCCCGATCCCGTTTTGTCGGGATCGCGAAGCCGCAGAAGTCCTGGAAGCCGAGCATCCCTGGACCTTACACATTGGTATCTACGCATACCGGCGCGACTTTTTGCTCAGGCTGACGCAATTGGCTCCATCAAGACTGGAGCAACTTGAGAAACTTGAGCAATTAAGAGCGCTGGAAGCGGGTGCCCGGATCCAAGTCGCAATTGTTGAGCATCACTCAGTTGGCATCGACACACCTGAGGACTATGCTCGATTCGTCCAGAGGATGAAAGCAGCGGAATGAAGCCGGTTCTCATCGCACTCATCATTCCCCCTTTATCCATCCTTCGTTCCCCCGCCTGACCTTCCTTCAAAGTTTCATAATGACCAAGCATATTTTTGTCACTGGCGGCGTGGTAAGCTCGCTCGGTAAAGGCCTCACTTCTGCTTCAATCGGGACTATCCTCGAACGACGCGGACTCAAAGTTCGTATGCAGAAACTCGACCCGTACATCAATGTTGATCCGGGGACGATGAGCCCCTTTCAGCATGGCGAAGTCTACGTCCTGGATGACGGCTCAGAAACAGACCTCGACCTGGGACACTACGAGCGATTCACCAACAGCCCCCTGACGCGCGAGTCCAACTACACGTCCGGACGGATCTATTCCAAAGTGATCCAGAAAGAGCGTGAAGGGAAGTATCTGGGCAAGACAGTCCAGGTGGTTCCGCATATCACCGACGAAATCAAGGCCGCTGTCCGCGGTCTCGCCGGTCCTGATGTCGATGTCGTCATCACCGAACTGGGCGGCACCGTAGGCGACATTGAAGGCTTGCCGTTCTTTGAAGCCATTCGACAGCTCCCACTCGATATTGGTCGAGAAAACTGTCTGTTCATTCATTTGACGCTCGTCCCGTATCTGAAAGCGGCAAAAGAGCTCAAAACCAAACCGACCCAGCACAGCGTGCAGCAGCTGCGGCAGATCGGTATCCAACCTGACATTCTGATCGTGCGAACGGAACGCGACCTCGGTCAGGATAACGCCGACAAGATTGCCCTTTTCTGCAATCTTGAGAAACGTGCTGTTATTGTTGAACAGGACAAGGAATATTCGATCTACGAAGTTCCTTGCGGGCTGGTCGAATATGGTCTGGATAAGCTGATTCTCGAGAAACTGCACCTTCCCGCAGGCCAGTCCGAAATGGATGACTGGGAAGATCTTGTTCACCGGATCAAGAATCCGCTGCACGACGTCAACATTGCCGTGGTTGGCAAGTACATTGAACATCGCGACGCCTATAAATCGATCTACGAAGCCCTGGATCACGCCGGGTTCTCGCATTCGACCCGCGTCATCGTCAAACGGATTGAAGCCGAGTCACTCGAACAGCAGGAAGCCGCATCTGTTCTAGCAGGTATCGATGGTCTGCTCGTCCCTGGTGGATTCGGACACCGGGGAATTGAAGGGAAGATCCAGGCGGTGCGCTATGCCCGCGAACAGAACATCCCCTACTTCGGAATCTGTCTGGGGATGCAGGTTGCCGTGATCGAATACGCCCGGCACAAACTCGGTCTCGAAGATGCGGACAGCACCGAGTTCGACACAGCAACGCCTCACCCGGTGATCTGCCTGCTGGAGGACCAGCGGAACATCGAGAAGAAGGGGGCAACGATGCGCCTCGGAGCACAGCCATGCGTGCTCGCTCCTGATTCGTTGATGGCAAAGATCTACGGAACCAACGAGATCTCAGAACGTCATCGCCACCGCTACGAATTCAACCCCGAATATCGTGAACGGTTCATCGCAGGTGGGATGTCTCTCAGCGGAAACAGCCCCAGCGGCACACTTGTGGAAGCCATTGAACTTCCCGACCATCCCTGGTTCGCTGCAGTGCAGTTCCATCCAGAATTCAAATCCAAACCAAACCATCCGCATCCGATGTTTCGCAGTTTCATCGAAGCCGCACTCCTGCGACACCAGTCGCGAAAGTAACCTTCGCCGGAATCAGCGCGTAAAGCATGCGGGGAACCTTCTCAAAATATGAGGCGGTTCCCCCGCTTTGTTTACTCCCCGACCCGCGGGTAGCCAAGGTTGACGCGTCTTCGCGGCTACCTTGGCGGCGTCAGCAGCAAGAGGTTTTCCAAAGTGCGGCACCATAGCCCAAGTTCTAAATCACCCACAGGACCACACAACTGGTGCGTCGCTTGAGCCACGCTGAATCCCCCCCCGATCCTTTTCTCAGAGTCGATCCCGGTTTCCTGCTTGGTGAGCGCAACCCCCCCCGCTCAGATAGATGGAACGAAAAAATGAACCAGATCGATCCCTGGCTATGCGGAAACTTCTGCGACAAATTGTTCCAGTCGCACCTGAATTTCCTGCAGAATCTCGGTATCTGACGAGGGTCGCTGCACACTGAAGGGGTGGGTCAGATCCGTGCCAATCCACCCGCGTAAATGCAGAAACTGAGCTGCCGAGTGCTTGTATCCCGGCGACGGGTGACGGAAAGCGAAGTGCCCCAGGTACTGCAACTGGTCATTCAGCTCATAGAAGCGGCGATCCCCGTTTTCCCAAAATTTGTCACGCATCGCGAACAAATCCGGCGCGAAGGTGCTGAGTCCCAGCAGGTAGTCACTTCCGTACATGACCATATCGATGGCGAAGTCGTTCCCCGTGAAGATCACAAAGTCGGGCCGCGACTCGTTTCGTAATTGCAGTCGCTCCCATTCGGGTTCCCGACGAAATGAAGAGTGCTTGACCCCGACGCATTGAGGTATCGACATCACCCCTTCGAAAGTGGGCAAATCGTAGATTGCTCCAAACGGTGCCAGACTGGTCGTCAGCTCGAACGCCAGGAAGCGGTCACAGGCGGAAGCCAATTGCGCGTAACTCTCAACGATTCTCTCACTCGACTGACGCGTCAGCCCATAGGATTGAAAAACGATGGGCAGTCCGCCCCGGTCTTCGATGAACTCGATCTGCTGGAGATAGGCATCGCACTGGAACGCATCGCCCTCTCGATCAGCGACGAACGCTCCTGCGACGAAGGGAAGCCCTGCCAGAATGTCGTGCGTCCTGTTCAGCACGTAGTTGCGTGTCGAGTCATCGATCAAATTCACATAGCCCGTGTCCATATTGACGGCGGGAATCAGCCCCGCTTCGACAGTTCGGGAAACGTGCTGATCGAAGGCCAGCCAATCGACTTCACCCGCTTCAGTAAACGGCAGCAGGATGGCCGAGACGCCAGTGATTTTGCGCCGGGGCTGGACCAGGTTCAGGGGATCGACTGACACCATGGGAGCAATCACGAAGAGTGTCGTTAAATTCCGTTTCAAGCGGAGCGCACAAAGAAGACCGGCAGTTCCAGGTAAGATCTACTTTCAGACGTTCCGATGCAGCGACCGTCAGGCCGACTTTCCACGTCGCCAATTGCGCCGGTTCCGACGTACCCTGTCGTCTGTGGATTCGTCTTCAACCTGCGACGCTTCGGGGATGTTGGAGGCTGCGGCGGGTCGACTCTGCTCTGCGATATCCGATGTCAACGTTTCACCTGGCCAGAGCGACTCGGTCTCGTGCTTCAATCGCATCTGATCGATTGTCGGAGCGAGAGTGAACGATACGGCGTCATTGTCGGGGGCAACAGTGGAAATCTCGCTGAGTGCCTGATCCCGTTGAAGTACATTCCGAGCAGGATCGAGGCGATTGAAGTCCAGTTCATCCGCACGTTCGACTGAGGCGGCCTTCGTTGCCGTTCGGGTCTGAGCCAGCGCTTCGATTTCGGCTCGGGCCGCCGCCTGACGGCTGGACCAGTCTTGCAGTGTACCGGTCTGAAGCCGCTTTTGCTGGTGTGTTGCCTCTGCCTGCAGGTGACGTGAGGGCGAGCGGTCGCGGAGTGTCTGCGTCCGAACGGATTGTCGCGAGACCAGGGGGCCATACGCCCCCGTCACTGCAGCGTTGCGTTCCTGTTCGGCCAATTGCTTCAGGGCCGATTCGACAGAGACGGTTTCTGGAATCTTGAGTCCCGCAAAAGACATCTGTGGGTGACGTCGTAATCGATCCATTCCCGCTCGCGACGATCGTCCGTCGCTGATCGCGAATCCAACAATCGTCACTAGCACGGCCAGCCCGATCGCCATGACGGCCCCGATCATGTAGGGGAGAATTCCACTGGTAGACGGAATTCCGTTGGGCATGGTGTTGATGTTAATGCGTCGTGCCAGAATCGTCGGAGCAATGTGGACTCCACCGTTGGACTGGTAGCCTTCTTTCTTGAAGAAGTATCCTGTGACGCGGACAGGCTTCCGCAGATTTTCGCCCGGCTCAATGCCACTGGGCAGACTCGTACAGACGACGCGGAACGGATGATTGCTGGAATCTCCGGTGAAGATCCACGCTTCATACATCCTGGCCACGCCGTACGAATTCCGATTGGCCTTCAGCTCGTACAGGCGCCACAGATCCCCTTCGATCGTAATCGGTTCACCACGATAGCGATCTGGTTCGGTCATCAGATTGATGTACTGCACATCCTTGTTGGAGACACGTTCCAGCTGGGACGGAGGAACCCGCCGTGAATGATCCAGCAACCAGAAGAAGGCTTCGGATTCGTCGCTGCGAATTCCGATATCGTTGTCTTTGACCCTGTCCAGATATCGTTTGTCGATGCGAGGTTTCGCAATTTCTGCATCAACCGGTTCTGGCTGGCTGGGAGGAAACGGCGTGACTGTCCCCCGGCGACCGAGCTCAATCGGTGCGGCCGGACGTTCGTCTGGATCGTAGGCGGGACCACGCGTCGACAGCCCGCTGGCAGGTTTCACCTGTCGCGAGCGAGGAGCGACATTCCAGTCGTCACCCTCGTCGACACTGCTGGGGGCAGGCAGACGTTCATCTCTTCGAGCGGGGGGGGGGTCCGTCGTCAGGCGCGGCGTGCGAAGATCTTCGAACGAATTATCCAGTTGCTGAGGCTTCCGGTGCCGTGGAATCGGTCTGATGAAATTTTCTGGTTCGTTTCGCGCGGGGGCGGAACCTGCGAAGTCCGGGTCGAGAGCCCAGTCATCAACCGCCGGAGGAGCGGCTGTTGCAGGAACTCGATCAAAATCACTGACTGACCGCGAAGGGGTACGTGCCCCAAACTCGTCAGCCACATCAAGGGCTAATGGATTGCCCGAGGGAACAGGATCACTGCCGCTCTCCCGGCCGGCCTTCCTGGATTCTTTGCTGCGGGTCGTGAATGGCGTCCGATCGTCCAGGGATTTCGACCTGGGCGACTGACCTCTGAGGTCTTCTTCGGCAACCGGTGAAAGGTCTTCCAAGGTTGCAAGATCGTCTGAAAGAGCAGCGATAAACTCGCCCTCTTTCAAGTCGAACGTTTCACGACGAACCTCAAAGCTCAGCGAATCGGGTGAGATCCCCTGCGGCTTCGTGCTCACACCCGGGCGCCTGGTCACAGCACCCACGGTGAACATGATGATCGCCATCAATCCGACGAACGACAACATTCGGAGCTGCAGTCGACGATTCAGATGAGGCGGCGTGGTTTGCGAGAGTTGAAAGCGCATACCCACCCATTCGATGAGAGGTGTCCTGATTCCGGGAGCCCAGCGTCCATACTGAGATTCAACCGGTAATCGGAAGTGTATACTGCTTCTGCAAATCTCACAACGCGAGTGTCGAAGGAAGAAGCAAGCGTCTACTTTCCCGCCGCAAATCACCCCTGAAAACGAGACAAAACATCACTTAGATCTGTTCATCCGAACACACAATCCTTCCCTAAGCAAATTGTGTGCAAGATCAACTTTGAGTTTATTCTTCGTCCGTAATTTCATCCGAGGGCTCGATTTCGTCTTCCACTTCGTCCGGCACTTTCGACACTTTGGTGCGACGGAAGACCGCCACCACGTCTTCAATAGGGACAACGAACAGCAGATTGTCCGGTTCAAAGTCAACGGGGATGGCGTGCTTCGGATGGAAAATGACTTTGTCATATTTCCGAATAGGAAAATCATCGTCCCGTTCGATCTGAATGCTGATTTCGACAACCCGTCCCGTGATAGTGGGAATCTCGGAGTTGTCGGGCAGAACAATCCCTCCTCGCGTCACCTGACGGCTCTCGTCTTTGCGTATCAGAATTCTTTTTCCCAGTGGTTCAACGTATTCGTCCAATGCTCACCTCTTTCCAGTTTTGCTGAGTTGATATCGAATTTTATCGCAGAATTGCAACTGAAATGAAGTTCGTTGCATCGCGGTTTTTGCTTGGCTGCTGCTTGCCATGGCGAGACGGGAAACGACGCAATCTGAATTGCGGCATCACTTAAGCGATGAAGTATGCTCGTTGGACGTGACCTTCACGGCACCGACCTGTATCCTCCTTCGCTGAAGTCAATTTTACGAAAGGATCTCGATGTCCACCGATCGTCGCCACGAGGATAAACAGCACGGCCTTCCGCTGCATACGAAAATTCTGATTGGTTTGCTTGTCGGAATTCTGGGCGGACTTGCGGCCCATGTGGTGGCCACCGTCGAAGCGGGCGTCCCCGGCGACGCCAACAAAAACGGCCTGAAAGATTGGCTGGATACGCTGATCTACTGGGTTGAACCCGTCGGAAAAATCTTCCTCCGGATGATGTTCATGGTCGTGCTTCCCATGGTCTTCTCGGCACTGGCACTGGCGGTAGTGGAAATTGGTGACCTCAAGAAACTGGGCCGCATGGGGCTGAAGACACTTGGTTTCACCGGACTCCTCTCGACCGCTGCGGTTCTGATCGGTGTGGGACTCGTAGGAGTTCTTCGTCCCGGACACGCACTCGAAGAGGGCCAGCGGCAGAAGCTGATCACCCAATACTCGGGCAGTGCCTCGGAAAAAATGAACAAGCTGAAGGATGCCAAACCCGTTCGCGACACGATTGTCGACCTGCTGCCCGAAAATCCCCTGCAAGAGATGGTCGGTGCAGTCGATGGCAGCTCCAAAGGGAACGGGATGCTGTCCGTCATGGTCTTCGCACTTATCTGCGGGATGGCGATTACGACCCGTCCGATCGAGACGCAGACCTTCGTCTCGTGGCTGGAGGGCCTTTATGCCATCTCCATGTCCGTCATCAGTTTTGCCATGAGACTGGCTCCCTACGGGGCGGGCTGCCTGGTCTTTGCCCTGACCGCTCAATTGGGATTCGACATTCTGAAGACGCTCGTCTGGTTCGTACTGACGGCCCTGCTGGGTCTCGGAATTCAGTTGATCGTGGTCTATTCCATTGTGGTGTTTGTTTTCGCCCGGATGTCCCCCTGGAAATTCTTCTCGAACGTTTCCGAAGCGATGCTCGTTGCCTTCGGCACTTCGTCTTCCAGTGCCACACTGCCAACGGCGATGAAAGTCGCTTCTGAGGAACTTCGGCTTCCCAAACGAATCTCGAATTTCGTCCTGACAGTCGGTGCCACGGGCAATCAAAACGGGACGGCCCTGTTTGAAGGGGTGGTCGTCCTGTTTCTGGCACAGGTCATGGGCATCGAGCTGACCGCCAGTCAGCAGTTTAAAGTCGTGTTGATGTCTGTACTGGCGGGAATCGGCACGGCAGGGGTACCGGGCGGTTCACTTCCGCTGATCGTGGCCGTCATGAACTCCGTCGGGATCCCCGGGGAATCGATTGGGATCATTCTCGGCGTCGACCGGATCCTCGATATGTGCCGCACAGTCGTGAACGTCACCGGCGACCTGGCCATCGCGACATGCGTCGCCAGGTCAGAGCCCGCACATGAGACGGATGAGGATTCGGGCAGCAGCGAGAATATCGTGTCGCCGCATGCCGTTTGATTGTTCCCAACGTGATCTTGGACACAGCAGGGCGGAAACCGGGCGCAAGGACCAGCACAACTGGCATCGACATCCCAGTCTCCCTCCCGCACACTGAACACCCTTGTGAGGCCCTTCCCATGGTTGAAGACTTTGTCCATGCCGATTTCAACCGAGGTCAACTCGATGTATCCGACCTGGTTGCCGACCCGATCGAGCAATTTCGAAAGTGGTATCAGGAAGCCCGAGACTTTCCGATCACTGAATACCCCGCGATGACGCTGGCCACGTGCACTCCTGATGGCCGTCCCTCTGCACGGATTGTCTATCTGCGGGGCTTTGACGATCGAGGTTTCGCGTTCTACACGAATTATGAAAGCCGAAAAGGTCGAGAACTGGCTCAGAATTCCCTCGCGGCACTCTGCTTTTACTGGAAAGAAGTCGAACGTCAGGTTCGACTCGAAGGACGCGTCGAACCGGTCTCCGCAGAAGAATCAGACGCGTATTTCGCAGGCCGCCCCGTTTCCAATCAACTGGGAGCGTGGGCATCTTCTCAAAGTGGCCCGCTCGAATCGGCCGAAGCACTGGTTCAAAGAGTTGAACAGCTTCGAGAGAAGTTTGCAGGATCGCCCATTCCCCGCCCTGCTTACTGGGGGGGCTATCGGCTGGTTCCCGATCGGATCGAGTTCTGGCAGGGCCGTCCCAGCCGGTTGCATGACCGCTTTGCCTACGAACGAAGTCCAGCGGGTGGATGGTCAATCGGTCGTATCAATCCCTGAGAAACGCCGGAGAAAGCAATCGTGAAAGTCTCGGACAAAATATGGCTTCTGTTTGTCGTTCTCTGCGGAATAAGCTCTGTCGGTCGGGCTGACGATGCGCGCTGGTGGCCCGTTCAGAAAGTTCCCAAGGGGCTCGTGAGATCTCGCGAGCATGGTGATCCCGCCATCAAGATGCTCGTTCAGTCCGTCGCAGGGCTGGCGGCAAAGAGCGTCAATCACGGACATGGCGACGAATTAGTCTGGGTCTACAACGACAATGTCGACATGGAACGCTGGTATCAGGAATTCCTTAAGGCGCATCCCGCAGTCGAAGAGCGAGGGACCGCCACGGCCTGGGAACTGGTCGGCCGATTCAAACGCCGGGGCACCATCAAAGGCTACATTCTCTATTCCACCGATCGGTCAGACGGAGCAACCTCGGACCATCGGGAAGGGATGGATCAGTCGGTGAATATTGCGACCAGCCTGGCCGGACTTCTCGACGGAGTGCTCGTTTCGGAAGAGATCGAAGCCGAAGCCACAGCCGCAGGCCTGACGCGACTGCTGGATGTGAGGGACAAGTCGCTCGCCTGGTGCTTTGAAACTTACAAGGACAAATTCAACCGCCACCTGCTCTGCGCCCAGGACCCGCGCATTTCCAACACTCGTGATCTGGCCATCGCCCAGAACGCGTTCACTCTGTTCGGAGCGGATGAGCCTATCGTCGCGGCCCTCGAGTGGCTGGAACCTCTGTCCCCCATTCTCGGCTGGAACGGGGGTGACGAATTCAAGACAACGAAACTGACCAGCATCTATGGCCACTTTCAGACGGCAACGGACTGGTGCATGAACCTGCCGGTCCTGATGGCCGGAAGCGAGAACCGGCAGCCCGCAGTCAAGAAAACCTTCGACCATCAGAATATTAACTGGAATGACCACCGCAGTACGGTCAGCTTCGCAATGACCGACGGTGACAATGTGCAGTGGCTGCAGTCGAATTTTTTCCACGGTAACACCAGCTACTGGAACAACCCGCATCGAGGCAAAATTCCGTTCGGGTGGTCCTGCTGCTTCGCACATCTGGCACAACTCTGCCCTGTTACGATGGAGTACGCCTGGCATACACAGACCCGCAACGATCAATTCATCGAGTGGGGAGGAGGCTACTACTACCCGGATCTGTTCGGAGATGCCCGGCCTGAAGCGAGCCAACTACTGGCGCGCCAGGTCCAGCGCACCTGGAAGTACATGCGTCAAACCGGAACCCATATCCTGGCATTCAATGTCGCGCGAGCCGAGTCTGCAAAGGCAATGAAAGCGTATGCCACGATTGCCGAGCAGACCGATGGCCTTTCCGCCATTCTTGTCTTTCAGTATGCCCCCTACGAAGCAGGCGCCGGGAAAACATTCTGGGTTAAAGACCAGCGCGGGATCGAGATCCCCGTGATTACGGCCCGGTACTCAATCTGGGAAAACTCCAACGCCCGTCCGCGCAGCGGAACACCGGCGAAGGTCGCCAGGGAGATTAAAGAGAGCACTGCTGGAAAATCGACGCGGGACGACTGGGTGATCGTCCACGCCTGGTCCTATTTCCGACACGAAGCGGGTGACGACGAAGACGCTGAGAATATTCCCCAGGATATTGCCGTGAAACATGGTGCGTCGCGTGGCTACGATGCCGCCCTATGGTGTGCCGATCGGCTTCCTGCCAATGTCCATGTCGTTTCCCCGGAGGAAATGGTCTGGCGAATCCGGATGAAGCACGACCCCGCCACGACGAAAAAGCTGCTCGCGGAACGGGGACTCCGCTGACCGGCAGGTGAAGGACCAGGTGATGTTCCGAAAACGGCGATCCCCCACGGAGAGTTACTCACAGATGTCCGCACGATCGGCTTCGGAGGTCCTCACAAATCGTAATGGTGGCGACTCAGTGAAAAACTTTCGTTCCAGGAGCTCAGGGTCGCGGATCAGTGTCTCGCCATTAACTGTCTTTCATGAACTTCTGGTAGATCCAGCAGATCAGCCACAATGCGCCCGGTCCGAATGAATGTCACCGTAATCGAGATGAACCGGCACGGGCTACCACGGAACCAGTTCACGCTTGCAACCGGATTGAGGGGTCCCTACCGTGAGGAACGAACGAATTCCAAGGAGACGCAGGCTTGGCCAAACGGTCCCGGGCGGAAAAGAGCCCACAAAGTGACGAAAGTTCAACGGTTCCCGAGATGACAACCCAAGATAAACCCAACCTGAGCTTTGAAGAGGCGATGGGTGAACTTCAGCAGATCGTAAGCGACCTCGAAGACAATTCACTGGGCCTTGAGGCCTCCCTGGTCCAGTTCGAGCGGGGAATCGGGTTACTGCGCAATTGTCACGCGTTTCTGGAACAGGCAGAGCAGAAGATCGAAGTTCTGATCAACTTTAAAGCCGATGGGGAACCCGTGACAGCGCCTTTCAATGCCGCGCCCACCGCCGGGATCGCCGATCCCAAGACGCTTTTCTAAGAGGTATGCTGTGACGCGCGACCAGCGATGGGAACTGTGGAGTCGGTCCGAGCTTACCCAATACCAGGGTGATCGGCTGACGCAACTTCTGGCACAAGTGATTCCCGCGAACCCCTTCTGGACAAAAAAGTACGCCGCCGCAGGAATCGATCCTGAATCGATTCGAGGGCTGGACGACCTTCACTTGCTCCCCCTGACGGCGAAGTCGGAATTAGTCGCGGATCAGTTGGCGGCTGCGCCCTACGGGACGAACCTGACATTTCCCGTGGGCGACTACTGCCGGTTGCACCAGACAAGCGGGACGACCACCGGTCAACCGATGCGCTGGATGGATACGTCAGCCAGTTGGAACTGGGTGCTGGAATGCTGGTCGACCATTTATCGCTTGCTGGGCCTGCGGCGAGACGACCGCCTCTGCTTTCCCTTCTCGTTCGGCCCGTTCCTCGGATTCTGGGCCGCTTTCGAGGGGGCTTCACGCCAGGGAAACCTCTGTCTGGCTGCGGGTGGAATGAGCAGTGAAGCCCGACTCAAACTGATCCTCGAAAATCAGGTCAGCTGGATTGGATGCACCCCGACGTACGCGCTGAGGCTGGCTGAGGTCGCGGCCGCGCAAGGGATTGATGTCTCTCAGAGCTCCGTGCGCGCAGTCCTCGTCGCGGGAGAACCCGGAGGTTCGATCCCCTCAGTGCGGGCCCGCATTGCGCAGGCATGGGGTGCCCGCGTGTTCGACCATTGGGGCATGACAGAGATTGGTCCGCTCGCCACCGAATGCGAAGACGATACGGATTGCCTGACGGTCAATGAATCGGCCTGCATCCCCGAGATCATCGATCCCGAAACCGGAAATCCCTCTACGACCGGCAAAGGGGAGTTGGTCATCACCAATCTCGGCCGTATCGGCTCGCCGCTTATTCGTTACCGTACGGGTGATCTGGTTGAAGTGGCGCAGGATCCCCATCCGTCAGGGCGCGTCTGGATGCGACTCAAGGGAGGAATTCAGGGCCGGACGGATGACATGCTGATCATTCGCGGAAACAACGTCTTCCCCTCAAGTATCGAAGAGATCGTTCGGGAATTTCCTGCGGTGGCGGAATTCCGGATTGTCGTCACGCGTCACCGCGAGATGCAGCACATCCGTCTGGAACTGGAACCGACCCCTTCGGCCAATCCTGAGACGCTGGTCGAAAGCATTTCGGCGACGATTAAGCAAAAACTCCAGTTCCACGCCGAAGTCAAACTTGTTCCCTTTGAGTCCCTCCCTCGCTTCGAGATGAAAGCCAGACGTCTCGTCCGCGAATCCTGAAATCAGGCCAGGGCCTCGGTGGCGGGTTCCTGCGCAGGGTCTGAGAGTTTGTTCAGACTTGTCCCCTGCGTTCCAGCTCCGGCCAAGCCCCGAATTGTCGCGCAACCCACGAATATGACGTCCGGTCTCGCCGATGCGACTGATGCTCGAGAAACGCGTCGAACTCCCTGATGAGATCGTGCGCCCAGACACCTCGAAACGACATATAATCTTGACGTCTTTTTGTAAATCTGTACGATAGACGGAATACACTCAGAAAATACGAGTCCGATTTGGCACCCCAGACTCGACGGGCCAGCTCCAAGTTCGGGCAGCGGGTCGCTGATCACCGTGTGTCACGTTAAAGCGTTACCTCGTCCTCTGCGGGAAAACCCAATGGCCCACCATGACTTTTCTCTCGTGATTTCCCTGTTAAGAGCGTCTGTTTCAAGGGGGAGGAGTCTTCGAGCGGCCACAAGCGATTAGGTGCTCACGATGCTCAAACGTGCGCACCTTGAGCATCTAATCGAAACGCCTGAAAAATAGAGGTTTGACCAATTAGGTGCTCAAGGTGCTCAACCATGTGCAGCGCGCAACAGTGAAGGGACTGACGCAAGATTTCGGGAGAATGGGAAAATCAGGCAAGTAGAGGCGACTCGTCCGTGGTCCGCGTCGCCCCGACCGGCGACCGTTTGCGACGCAGGTCGAGTCAGTAGTCACTGTCCAATCGGGGAAAAGTCCGAATGCACCGCATCGTTCAACTGACCGACTGCCACCTGTTTACCGAAAAAACGACGGCACTGCGCGAGATCGTGACCTGGCCCCGCTTTCAATCCGTCCTTCAACATCTCCGTCAGCAGTTCCCGGATTTCGACTTGCTCGTTCTGACAGGGGACATTGCTCACGACGAAGCTGCTGCCACGTATGACGCCGTAATCGCAGAATTGGGAGACTGGATCGATAAGGTGCGAGTCATCCCAGGTAACCACGACCATCGCGCGGCAATTGCAAATCGGTTTCCAGGGGTTCAGCCCCTCTGCTCTGATCGAATTCGTTTCGTGGAACAATGGTCGGATTGGCAGATTATCGGACTGGATTCACAACTTCCTGGTCAGGTCGCGGGATCGCTGGCGTCGGATCAAATTCAATGGCTGAAGGAGAGACTGACGGCTTCCCGCTCGCTGCGTACGCTGTTGTTCTTGCATCATCCTCCTGTCCCTGTCCACAGTCCCTGGCTTGATAAGATTGGTCTGCAGGATGCGGCCGATCTGAAGCTTCTACTGGACGAATTTCCCCAGGTGCAGCTCATCGGGTGCGGGCACGTGCATCACGAAATTGTCGCCTCTTTTGGTCACGCTACGGTCTTCTCAACGCCGGCCGTGGGTCCAAAATTCCGCCCCCGAACCGAGCAACTTGTGATCGACCTTGGCCCCCCGGAATACCGGTTGTGGGAACTTGCTCCCAACGGAAGCTGGACAACCCAATTATTTCAGTGCACAAGCCAACCTTAGCTCGCGCAATCAGTGCGCGGGATACAAGATTCAGCCCGGGTTTTGCCGGCGACTGCAGTGTCCAGCAGAACGGGACTTGATTTGATCTTGATCGAATAACGCAATCACGACGTCGACTTGGCTACTCACTCATTTCGCCTTATCCTTATTGTCCGATATACGGACAGATTCGGAAAGACGAACCCGACACTCCCAGAATCCATGCCGCCCCTCAAGTGACTTGATCGATTGACGGACCTGCCCCGGGATTCCGTCGCTCCGAGCATGCCAAACGAAAGATGCCGAAATGACTGACTTGTCCTACTTGACGGCAACGGCTGACAAACTGACGCGACGCCATTTTTTCGGGCGCTCCGCACCAGGACTGGGAACGGCAGCACTCGCTTCGTTGCTGGGACGGGACGCACAGGCAAATAATCCTCTGCCTGTCAGCCACATCGCCCCCAGGGCCAAGCGGGTCATCTGGATGTTTCAATCCGGTGCCCCCTCGCAGATGGACTTGTTCGACTACAAGCCACGGTTAGCCGAATTTCACAAGCAGGAACTTCCCGCATCCATTCGCATGGGGCAGCGACTGACGGGGATGACCTCAGGGCAATCGAGCTTTCCCGTTGTCGCCTCGAAGTTCAAGTTTGCTCAGCACGGCCAGTCGGGGACGTGGGTCAGCGAGATGTTGCCGCACACGGCCAAGATCGTCGACGAAATGTGCCTCATTCGCTCGATGCATACAGAAGCCATCAATCACGATCCGGCCATCACGTTCATTCAAACAGGGAGCCAGTTGCCTGGGCGTCCCAGTTTTGGATCTTGGGTCGATTACGGACTGGGGACGATGAACGAAGATCTTCCCGCGTTCGTGGTGATGATCTCCAATGGGGCAACCAAGGGTCAGGGTCTATTGGCACGTCTGTGGGGAAGCGGCTTCCTGCCATCACAGCATCAGGGAGTGAAGCTGCGCGGCGTGGGCGACCCCGTATTGTACCTGTCTGATCCACAGGGAATGGACCGCCAGGGACGCCGGCAGATGCTGGATGGACTGGCTGAGTTGAACGGGATGCAGTACCAGGACGTCGGCGATCCCGAGATCACCGCCCGAATCGCCCAATATGAACTGGCATTTCGGATGCAAACCTCGGTGCCGGAACTGATGGATCTGTCGCACGAGTCCCCACACACGTTCGAACTGTACGGCGAAGACTCGAAGAAGCCGGGAACTTACGCTGCCAATTGTCTGCTGGCCCGGCGGCTGGTGGAGCGGGGTGTGCGGTTCATCCAGCTATATCACCGTGACTGGGATCATCATGGCGGGCTTCCCGATCGAATGGTTCAGCAATGTAAAGAGACGGACCAGGCGTCAGCAGCACTCGTTATGGACCTGAAGCAACGGGGACTGCTCGATGATACGCTGGTGATCTGGGGGGGTGAATTCGGTCGAACTGTCTATTGTCAGGGAGCCATCACTGATACGACTTACGGCCGCGATCACCACCCGCGTTGTTTTTCGATGTGGATGGCAGGTGGAGGCGTCAAGCCGGGGATGGTCCTCGGAGAAACAGACGAATACTCGTACAACATCGTCAGTAACCCGGTCCACGTGCACGACCTGCAGGCAACGATTCTCAACCAGTTAGGCCTGGACCACACACGATTGACCTATCGCTTCCAGGGACGCGATTTCCGACTGACCGATGTGCATGGAAAGGTCGTCTCGGAAGTACTCGCCTGAAAGCACTAAAGCCTGACCACTTCACCTGTGCGTGAGGATTGTTCGATTGCGTTGATCACAGCAACGATGCTGGCAGCGTCCCTCAGTGAAGGAAGTCGACAGGGCTGACCCTGCCACGCGGCGGGCAGTTCAGCCAGGAACGGGTCCGCGTGACAAACGGGCCGCTCCAGCGGCTGGTCAACGATTTCGCCGTCGAGTGTTTCCGTCAAGAGACGTTCACCTCGATAGCTCCCGGATGTTCCTTCGAGCATCCAACCGGTTCGGAAACCAAGTCGAGAACGCGAGTCGATCCGGATTTCAGCGCGACACTGATTCTGGAATTCCATCACGGCCAGGAACGCGCGATCGTCCCCCCGTTGAGGGTCCGCGACCATTTTTCCAAAGACGGAGATCGGCTGAGCAGCGACCAATGCTCGCAGTTGGTCAAGCAGATCAAACCCGAATTCTCGCAGAACCCCTGCGCTGCCGGAAAGCGGAGGAAGATGTCTGATGCAGGACAGATATTGCACGGAATATACGTTGCCAAGCCGCCCGGAACGGACGGCCTCGGCAGCACAAAGAACGTCCGCCGTCCACCGTCGCGGGCAGAAGTACGTCGCAGAAAGCTGTGCCGACTCGGCACGCGTTTGAATGGATTGCAGTTCCTCACACGTCAACGTCCATGGACGATCGAGCACAAGATGCTGGCCACTCTCGAGAATCGCCGACGCCGTCTCTGCTCCCAACGGGTCAGTCAGGAAAACGGCGTCAGTTTTCCCCCCGGCAGTGACGCGAGACAGTTCATCCGCAGCGATGACCCCGAATCCTGTAGCGAACTGTCGTTTGCGCGGATCAGGGTCATAAACGATCGCTGCCTCAATCTGCGAGTTCAGACGGGTCCGTTCCAGCTGGTACAGCCCTTGCGTCCCAAGGCCGACAATCCCGACCTTCCACGAGGGGCGACCGTCAGCTCGTACGGCGAGGTCGGAGGAGGACAGATCCGATGCGATCGAACACATAACATTGGGTACCGACGGATGCGTCATCCTCGTTCCTTTTTCCGATTCCTAGGACGCACGCGTCACGCCGCTGACTTTCACTTTCAGATCACCGACACACTTCGCCCCCGGAGGCGAATTGACCTTCAGATACAGGACTCCCTCCTTCTTCGGCGTAAATTCGAGTTTGGATTTGATTGGGAACGGTTCCGGGGGCTGTTTGCCGGATTGATTTTCGTCCGTGACAACCATACCCATCAGGGCACCGGTCGGTACGCGACTGATCAGGTCCTGCATGACATTGTCCGAAGGAAACCCGTCTGCGGTCACCGTTGCGGCGGTCATGATCAGTTTGTAATCCCCGCTCGCTTCGACCCGGGTCAACTTGTCTTTCTGGACTGTTCCGACAGGAGTCCAATCGCTTGCTGCATCAAACTTGATGTCGAATTCCGTCGTCTTGAGCAACTGGTCTTCAAGTTCCGTCACTCGTTTCTTGAAATCTTCGTTGCTGGGATCCAGCTTCAGCAGAACTTCCAGCAGAAACTTGGCACGATCAAACTGCCCCGAACGTTCATAGCCATCAATAATCGCCTTCGACTCGGCTTCGAAGTTGTCTTGCAGCTTCTGCAGTCGGGCATCGATCTGCTTGACCTCCCCCGACGATGTGGACTTCAGGATCTTCGGTTTCCCTTTCCCTTGCTGTGCCCGAACTGTGGGACCGTGAGTGCAAAGCATCAGGATCAGTGAGGAAGCCACCGTCACCGCTAACAAGACAGATCGATGCGCAAGTTTCACGGAATAGCCCTTTGCAAGTGACGTGACAAACGGTGGATGCGAAGGAAGGGAACAGGCTTCAGCGGGTTATATTCATCGGATGATTAAATGAGATCGCAACAGCGCACGCAATCCGAAACGGAATGATCAAAACCAAATTCCCCACTGCAGAAGGCGGAAGCGTTTGACCAGGAATGCCCTGAATCGCCCGATCGATCGAAGTCAAAATTTAGGGATCTCGAAAGCGATAAACAGCCAGCACCAACAAGTTCGGGTTTCAACAAGTTTGCCCGTTTCAGCCCCATTAGTACAAACGAATTGCTTACTTTGTCGAGAGAATTACGCCATTCCAGCGATGTTCCCCGATAGAATGCGGCCACGAAATCAGGGCCAAATTACTCTGCCGAGAATCACCTGCCATGCTTGAAAAGCTCATCGACGTTTCGCTGAATAATCGGATGCTGGTCATTTCCATGATTGTCATCATGGCCGGCCTGGGAATCTATTCGGCCGTCAACCTTCCGATTGATGCCGTTCCCGATATGACCAACGTTCAGGTTCAGATCGTCACCGAAGCAGGTGCGCTGTCCCCACTCGAAGTCGAGCAGTATGTCACGTCCCCTGTTGAGCTGACCATGAGTGGGCTGCCCAATGTGGAAGAAATTCGCAGCGTCTCGAAGTTTGGTCTCTCACTGGTCACCGTCGTTTTCCACGAAGGGACCGACGTCTTTCGCGGCCGGCAACTGATTGCTGAACGTCTCATCGATGCCGCCGAGCGAGTTCCCAAAGGATATGGCACACCCAAGCTGAATCCCCTGACTACAGCTCTGGGAGAAATTCTCCAGTTTGAAGTTCGTGGCGAAGGCTATTCCCCCATGGACCTACGAACGATCCTTGAATGGCAGATTGCACCTCGATTACGTCAGGTCGCTGGAGTAACCGAAATCAACTCGCATGGCGGCTACTACCAGTCGTTCGAAGTCCAGCCCGATCCCGATCGACTCGCCAGCTTCGCCGTCTCGCTGCCTGAACTGTTTCAGGCTGTTTCATCCAATAATGGAACGTCGGGTGGAGGCTACGTCGTTCATCATGGAGAGCAGCGATTCATCCGCGGGTCTGCACTGCTCACCAACGAATCCGATATCGAGAACGTCGTCATCCGGGGCAATCCGGATGGAACTCCAGTACTCGTGCGTGACGTCGCCGATGTGAACATTGCCCCGCTGACGCGCCAGGGTGCGGTGACCCGCGATGGTCGGGGCGAGGCGGTAATGGGAATGGTGATGATGCTGTGGGGCTCCAATTCCCGCACCGTCGTAATGGCTGCAAAAGAACGTCTGGAGGAAATTAATAAAACCCTTCCCAAGGGGGTCTACACCGAAGTGACCTATGATCGGGCTGAACTGATCAATCGCACGCTGCACACCGTGGAGAAGAACCTGCTGGAAGGGGGAACCCTGGTCGTCATCGTGCTGCTGGTGATGCTGGGGAGCCTGCGTGCGGGAATCGTCGTCGCTCTGGCAATTCCCCTGTCCATGCTGTTCGCCGCAAACATGATGGCCATGACGGGGATTACGGCCAGTTTGATGAGTCTCGGTGCCATCGACTTTGGACTGATCGTCGACAGTTCGGTCATCATGGTGGAAAACTGCATGCGCCGGATCTCGCACAATAAAGAGGGACGGCCCCACCTGGAGGTCATCCGGGACGCGGCGATTGAAGTTCGTAAACCGACCATGTTCGGCGAGCTGATCATCTCGATCGTCTATCTCCCGCTGCTCACCCTGCAGGGGACGGAAGGAAAGCTGTTCCGACCCATGGCCCTGACTGTTCTCTTCGCGCTGGCAGGTTCACTTGTTCTCTCGCTGACGCTCATGCCGGTGATGGCGTCACTGGCACTGCCTCGCAAGATGGAAGAAAAAGAGATCTTCATCATCCGGATGTTCCATAAGGTATACCATCCCATTGTTCATCGCACCGTGCTGCACCCCGTTCTGACCGTGGGGGCGGCGTTGCTGCTGTTTGCCGTCAGCATTCCGATCGCCATGCATCTAGGTGGCGAGTTCATGCCCAAGCTGGATGAAGGGGACCTGCTCATCGAAATTAACCGGTTGCCCAGCGCCACACTCGAGGATTCGATCCCCATGGGCAAACAGGTTGAATCCCTGCTGCTGGCATTCCCCGAAGTGAAAACGGTGTTCTGCAAGACCGGACGTCCAGAAATTGCCAACGACGTGATGGGGGTACAGCAAACAGACGTGTGGGTGCTGCTGAAGCCAGAAAAGGATTGGCCGAAGGAAAAATCACGCGAAGAACTGTTCGACGAAATGCGAGTTGTACTCAATAGCAATGTCCCCGGTGCGCTGTTTGCCTTTACTCAACCGATCGAGATGCGCGTCGATGAACTGGTCGCGGGAGTGAAGGCCAACGTGGCCGTCCTGATTTATGCCCCCAGCGGGTCGCTGCAGGGGAGTGGAGATTCCTCCAATCTGGCGGAACTCGAGAGTCTCGCCCGGATCGGAAAGCAGGTGGAAAAGTCTCTGCACACAATTCCGGGAGCCGTCGATGTGAAAGCCGAACATCAGGCGAATCTTCCCACTGTTCGCATTCAGGTCAAACCCGAAGCACTCGCCCGCTATGGAATCGATGCGGATCAGGTCATGCAGACTGTCGCCACTATGGGGGGCCACAAAGTCGGTGAAGTCTTCCGCGGACGAATGCGGTTCCCCATCATGGTCCGTATCCCTGTCGAATGGCGGACCAACCTTTACCGCCTTGAGCAGATTCCCATCTTTGCCCCGAACGGCCGCCAGATTCCTCTGGGTGAGCTTGCCGACCTGATCACCGAAGAAACCCCTCCAGGCGTCGAACACGAGCGGACACAGCGACGTACCTACGTACAATGCAATGTCCGCGGCCGCGATGTCGAGAGTTTCGTCTACGACGCTCAGAAAGCAATCTCCGAAAATGTGAAACTCCCCACAGGTTACGAAATTGAATGGGGCGGCGACTTCAAGAATCTCCAGTCGGCCAAACAGCGTCTGTTGCTGGTGACCCCGGTGGTCCTGGTGCTGATCTTCCTGCTGCTTCACACCACGTTCCACTCCGGCCGACTTGCCAGCCTGATCTTTCTGGCGATTCCGATGGCAGCCTCAGGCGGAATCTACGCTCTGGCCTTGCGTGGAATGCCATTCAGCATTTCCGCCGGCGTCGGTTTCATCGCTCTGTTCGGGGTCGCGGTCCTCAACGGACTGGTGTGGGTCAGCGCGGCTGAGCACCTTCGCGTGGCAGGCTTTTCACCGAAGGCAGCAGCGGAAGAGACAGCGGTCAATCGTTTACGGCCAGTACTGATGACGGCTCTCGTCGCCAGCCTTGGCTTCCTGCCAATGGCATTGTCTCACACGGCAGGAGCAGAAATCCAACGCCCCTTGGCAACCGTGGTGATCGGCGGCCTGATCACGTCAACCCTGTTGACGGCGCTGGTCATGCCGGCGATCTACCCCTGGTTTGTGGAACGCCCACGGAACAATGACGACGCCAGCGCCATGGCCCCAGCAACCGTTGCCACAACCTGAGTGATCTCGCTGACAGGGACTCCTGCACCGTCAACGCTGACAGGAGTACTCGCGCAGCTCGGCTCACCATGGATGTGGACCACAACTCAAGCACGGTGTCAGTAAAAGGAGGTACTCTCAAACGCGGCAGGCGGAAGCCACCGGCAGGTGCGCTCAATTCCACCCGACGAGCAGACATCCAGAAATCGGCTTACCCCTTTGTTTCAGGGAACCGATCAGCCCACACCCGAGGCTGTACGACGGATGTGGGCTGACAACCTGGTCGAAGGCCAATAGGGAGACAATAGAGAGAAGAGAGCTCAACTGAGCCCTTTAACTTCCCACCCCTTACGAGGAGGTTTACGCAGTCGAATGGCAGCTTCAGGTCTATTTTTAAACTGCAGGCTGGCAGCGTCCCACTCAAGGGTTTCCTGAGGAAAGAAAGTCGCGACACCGCCCAGCAGGACACTCTCGGTCAGTGGGCCCGCGTAGCCAAAGTGGGCCGATGTTTTTCCCTTACCTCGCACGGCATCAATGAACTGATGCCAATGATTGATGTCCTCCAGCTTTGGCCGGGCATAGTCCTTGTAGGTCTCTTCCGGCAGGAGAATTGGCATTTCGACGTGGGGTAACAGCAACGCCCCTTTTTCACCAATGAACAGTGAGCCTTGCTCGGGCAAGGGTCGTTTTTTCAACCATCGCGAGGTGATCTCGTCCCCGGGTCGCTCGTCCCCGTCATACCAGGTGATGGGAACCACCGGTCCGGTGGTGTGCTTCGTCTGAGGAAACGTGAGATGCACCACCGCATTATTGGCCCAGTTATGGGCATTGGGCGCAGGTCCCGTCGACTTCAGCGTCAATGGAGCAGTCAGTTCGAGAGCCTTGAACACAGGATCGAAAATATGGCATCCCATATCCCCGAATGTTCCCGTACCAAAATCGAGTCGACGGCGCCAGCTACCCGGATGGTAGTAACCTCCACCGATGAAGGGGCGCGTTTCACAGACCCCCTGCCATTGGTCCCAGTTCAGACTGTCGGGCACCGGATCGCTGCGATCGGGTCGCTCGGTATCGTCGCCCCATTTTTTACTACTCCAGGAATGAACGCTGGTGACCTTCCCGATCGCTCCTTCCTGAATCAACTGCACCGCCGATCGATAGGCAGGATGCGAGTGAATCTGAATCCCCATCTGGGTCACCAGATTTTTCTTTCCCGCGTATTCTGCCAATCGTCTTGAATCGTAAACGTCATGCGTCAGCGGCTTCTGACCGTAAACATGCAGTCCCCGCTCCATTGACGCCATCGCCATCGAAGCATGCATGTGGTCAGGGGTCGAAACATTCACGGAATCCAGCTTTCCCTCTTCCACGTCCAGCATCTGCCGCCAGTCCTGGTAGACGCGCAATTCAGGAAAGGTCTGCTTCAGCTTCTCGGCACGTTGCAGGTCAACTTCAGCAACACAGGTCAGCTTCACCTGAGGATGTGTGATGATGGCAGAAAGGTCGGCGAACGCCATTCCCGACGCACCAAAGCTGGCATGACGGACGACGTCATTCGGCGAAGCGGCTCGCACATTCCGGATGAATACCGGAGCTGCGAATGCGCCGAGGGCAGCCTGTTTCAGAAACGAGCGTCGACTTGACTGATGATCGCGAGACATCGACCGACCTTTCGAATGAGAATCCGCAGTTCAGCTCAGTTGAAAAGGAAATGACAAATATCACCATCCTGCATCACATAGCTTTTGCCTTCCACCCGCAATTTGCCAGCGGATCGGATTTCTTTTTCGGACTTGTAGGTTTCCAGATCAGCCAGGGTATAGACCTCGGCCCGAATGAAGCCTTTCTCGAAATCAGTATGGATCACCCCCGCAGCCTGAGGGGCCGTCGCCCCAATGGGAATTGTCCAGGCCCGTACTTCGATCTCGCCCGCCGTGAAGTAGCTCTGCAAACCGAGAACTCGATAGGCCTCACGGGCCAGGGCGGCCAATGCGGGTTCCGACAAACCGGCTCCTTCAAGCATTTCTTTCCGATCGGCCTCGTCGAGTTCCGCGATTTCCGCTTCGAGCTTCGCACAGACGGGGACGACAGAAGCACCGACCTTATTCGCAAAGTCACGAACCTCCTGGACAAGCTTTCCTTTGCCTTCCAAGTCGTTTTCGTCGACGTTCGCAACGTACAGAATCGGTTTCGCTGTCATCAAACCGTAACTGGAGACCACCTTGGCTTCATTCTCGTCGAATTCCATTTTCCGCAGCGGCTGGTCTGTGGTCAGATGCGACAGACATTTCTTGATCACCTCGACCCGCAGCTTCGCGTCCTTGTCGCCGCTTCGAGCGGTTCGCTCAGCCTTCGCCAGCGAATTTTCCAAGGTCTGGATATCTGCCAGCATCAGTTCAATCTCAATCGTTTCGATATCGGCGACGGGATTCACCGTACCGGAAACGTGAATGACATCGGGATCGTCGAAGCAGCGAACGACCTGGAGAATGGCGTCGACTTCACGGATATGCGTCAGGAACTTATTGCCCAACCCCTGCCCTTCGCTGGCCCCTTTCACAATCCCCGCGATATCGACCAGCTTCAGCGCGGCAGGGACCAGCTTTTTAGGCACGATGTACTGACTGATCCGCCGCAACCGGTCATCGGGAACGCTGACGATTCCTTCGTTCGGCTCAATCGTACAAAACGGATAGTTTGCACTCTGAGCCGCCTTCGACATGGTGAGTGCATTGAACAAAGTACTTTTGCCCACATTGGGGAGCCCGACGATTCCAGCTTCCATGATACCGCGACGACCTTTGCGAGATTTTTTTGATAGAGCCGGTGGAATCTCGTTGCGGACAGGTGCCCATGCAAACGAATCTCACCGCGACGATTGATATCAAACCGCTTGATCAATGTCACGCGGGTTGCACGAGAGCACGCGGAGCGAACGACCGCTCAACGCATCGAAACAGACTTGCCTCGAAATGGCAAGATGTCAGAAGTTATCGATTACAGCGTCCCATCCTCATTTGCAGATGAGTGTCCAGGAGCTGATTGCACAAAACAGGTCAGAAAAATCGAAAGTAGCGAGGGCGGGACTTGAACCCGCGACCCCAGGCTTATGAAGCCTGTGCTCTAACCAGCTGAGCTACCTCGCCATCATCGATGCCCTGAGAGGACACTCGAGTGAACCGTTGGTTCAGATCGGAAGTTTAGCAATTTCGTGTGGGCGGACAAGCGTCGGTCCAAGGTTCCGTTTGATTTGATCCGTTCTCGCCACTGCAGAGTCCATTTATGCCAGCACAAACCCCACGCCGTCATCCGCACATCCGCGATTCAAACACGGAAATGTCAAAGCAGAAAGCGTGCAGCCAGCGCAAGGGCCGCCGTCTCGATCCTCAGAATCTGCCCACCGAGATGAATCGTCCCCGCCCCGCGAGAGAGGGCCAGTGCGACTTCTTCTTCCGAGAATCCCCCTTCAGGCCCGATCGCGAAAATGATGGGGTTTGTGTCGCTCGCACATTTCCGAAGCAACTCCTCGACCGACCCTCCTTGAGGATGGGCCACGAACAGGTGGGAGCCCGGTTCGGTCACCTCAATAAACTTGCTCCAGGGAGTGACGGCCGCGATTTCCATCAGATGGTTCCGGCACGACTGCTTACAGGCGGCAATAACTGTCTGACGGAGCTTATCCAGTTTGCTCTCGCGTGGGTCCACGACGCTCCGCGTGGTCGTGATGGGAATGATGCGAGTCACGCCCAGTTCTGTGGCCTTCTCGATCAGCCAGTCAAATCGGTCTCCCTTGGGAACAGCCGTCGCAAGAACCAGCTCTCTCGATGCCGTCGGTGTCCGTCGCGTCTCCAGAACATCGAGCGTGACATCCCGCTTGCGGAGCTGCACGACACGGCAGGTCGCAACCAGCCCCCGCCCGTCGAACAGCTCAGCCGAATCACCCACCTGAGTCCTCAAGACGTGGATCATGTGGTGGGCTTCACTGTCCGCAAGGCAGACGGAACCAGTCTCAGGAAGTTGAGGTGAATAGAACCGATGAGTCATTGTTTAGAGCTGCCACCGGTCGGGCAGGATGGTCCCTTTGGGAATGACGATGACGCCATCCTGAATAACGACCGCGGGATTTTCGGGAACCTTCAATACGTCGCCGCCCCGCACATGGACTCCGTCGCCAATACGACAATTTTTGTCCACGATGACTCCATCCAGCAGACAGCCATCCCCGACACCAATACTGGGAATCCCTGCATTCGCATCGGCCTGGATCTCTTCTTCACTCTGATAGTCGTCCGAACCCATCAGGATCGAATTTGCAATGGTGACGTTTTTGCCAATCTTGCATCTCAGCCCGATGACGCTGTTTTCAATCGTGGAACCTTCGCCAATGACGCAACCATCCGCAATCAGACTCCGTTTAACATGCACGCCGTCGCAGCGACTGGGAGGGAGGAACCGGGCATGGGTGTAAATCGGCCGCTCCTGGTCCTCGAGCTTGAATGGCGCATTCGGCAACGTCAGATCGAGATTCGCCTCGTAGAACGAGCGAATCGTTCCGATGTCTTCCCAATAACCATCGAAGAGATGGGCATGCACTTGATGAGTGCGGATCGACATGGGAAAGACCTCTTTGCCGAAGTCCTGGTAGTCCGACTTCGAAAGCAGATCCACCAGAGTCTTCAGATTGAAGAGGTAGATCCCCATGCTGGCCAGGCAATCGCGACCATGACTTTTCACACCCCGCGCATCAATCCAGGCAGGATCGGTTCGAACGAGATTGTCGATCTCTTCATCCGACTTCGGCTTCTCAAGAAACCCTTTAACCCGCCCCTCGTCGTCCACGCGCATGATACCGAAGCCACGCGCTGCCTCGCGCGTGACTGGCAACGCCGCGATCGATACGTGGGCCCCTGCTTCCTTATGAGCTTCCAGCATCTTGGCGAAGTCCATGCGGTAGAGCTGGTCGCCAGAGAGGATCAGAACGTAGTCATAGCCTGCTTGATCGAAATGACGAAGATTCTTGCGAACTGCGTCCGCCGTACCTTCGTACCAGTTATTTCCTTCCATCGTTTGCTGAGCGGCCAGAATCTCAACAAACCCTCCGTCAAACTGATCGAAACTGTACGTCTGGCGAATGTGGGCATGCAGACTCACCGAGTTGAATTGAGTCAGCAGAAAGATGCGGTTAATCCCGCTGTTGATGCAGTTCGAAATCGGGATGTCGATCAGACGATACTTTCCCGCCAGTGGGACGGCCGGCTTCGATCGAACTTCCGTCAGTGGGAAGAGGCGGCTCCCTTTTCCCCCGCCGAGAATGACAGCCAGCACATTTTTCATCGTAAAGTCCTCGAAAACAGGGGCGTTTCAATGCTTGCACCCACCGCCTGGATACCTTCAATTTCGCCCAGCAGGGGTACCAAAAGCGTCGAATCAGGCGAGGGAGTGGGCGTTACACAATAGCGAGTGCAACTTGGAAACGGGAGCAATCGGGCTCAGAAACAAACCGGCCTTTTCCCGCCGTCGACCGACCGTCTAGGGAGACACTCTTGTGTCACGGAAAGACCAGTCAAGACTGGACTTAAGCCCAGCAAGCTCTTCCGTCAGGATTGGCATGGCGCCGACTCGACTGGCGACAAGGGCGCCAAACTGGTTGGCTAACGTCAGTGACGCTTCCAGAGACCACTTCTGCAGATGGCCATAGATAATCGCCGCAGTAAAGGCATCACCCGCACCGACCGTGTCGGCGACCTCAACGGGAATTCCCGGTAGTTCGATAACCTCGTCACACGTCACGGCCAGACAGCCCCGACTCCCCCGGGTGACACAGACCAGCCGGAGTCCAGGATGATCGTCGAGGAGACTTTTTGCGAAGCGAACTTCGTCGTCGGAACCGAACTCAAACAATTTGGCGAGGACTTTGACTTCGTCATCGTTCAGTTTGACGATATCCGACTGGGCAATGGACTTGAGAATCCAGTCCTTTGCAAAGAAGGGGGGACGAAGGTTCACGTCGTACACGATCAGGCAATCATCGGAAGTGAGCCGCAAACAATGATGAATCGTACTGCGAGAGACCGGCCTTCTCTGCCCCAATGTCCCGAAGCAGATCGACTTGGCGGACTTGACTGCATCCAGCAACTCTTGCTCGGGTTCCAGGAAGTCCCAGGCAGAGTTTTCCAGAAACGTGTACCCCGCATTATTCTTCGATGCAGGCCAGATGGTGACCGTACCTGTGTGATGCTTCGAGTCACGCTGGACAAGGTCAGTACTGAGCCCACGCGATCGAAGGAACTGACAAAGCTCATCACCCAGTTCCTCAACACCGACACGCGTGGCGACCGCCGCCGACAGTCCAAGCTGCTGGGCATGAAAGGCTACATTCGCGGGAGCACCACCGGGAAGACGGCCATGAGGAAAACAATCCCACAGAAGCTCGCCCAGTCCAATCATTTGCACAGTCTGATTCATTCGATTGCTTTCAATCCGATCGATGATGGACGGTCGGGCAAGACCTTCGACGGATTCAACGATATTCGGAAATGTGTTGTTGTATTTAAGGGAGAAAAAAACTTGCTCGTTAGGAGAAACACCAACGCTTCGCTACAGACCAGGGGTCGGCACCGGTGCAGGAGGTGGAGGAGCTGGAACAGTCTGGTTCACAGCCTGAATTACCTGGGGAACCTGTTTCAGGTCCCACCCGTTTTCGTCGGCTTCAAAAATGTATGTTCCCGCTGTCAATTGATATCGCATTGGCAGACTGCGATTCCCCCCCCGCAAAAATTCAATCGTCCAGACCCGGTCGTCCACGAACGTCTGATGATACCCCGGCTTGATCGTGTACGTTGTTCCGTTCAATACATACGAAAGTGCCCCCGTCGCTTCTTTCGGGAAGATCAACTTGATCTCGGCGGTCCCGCCCGTCCCCCGAGCGGCTGTCACTTTCGAATTGTTCAGAAACTTGTTCGACTTCTGCTCGATGATGACTGGAGGTTGAGAAGATTCAATGATCGTCGTAGCAGGGAAAATTGATGGACCTGACGAGATTACCGTCTGGTACGACGATCCAGGGGTGTAGACATACCCGTTTCCGCCGTGTGTGTATTCGATTACTCCACCACGAGTTGCATTATTCAAGACTGTTCTGGAAGGATAGACACCTCCCACGACAATCGTCCGAGGTGCCAGCAGAGTGTTTGTTGCAACGACCGGCCCGGGCCCTCCATAGCCTGCCGAATAGTAGCCCCCCGAGTAACCGCTGAGCCCGACGGAATACCCAATACTGTTGGAATACCCAAGTCCGCTGAAACCACCCGGATAGTATCCGCCCGAGGTGTAGCCGCCCCCATGATAGTGCCCGGGGACGGCAGTGAAAGTTGCCGGGCCGGCCATCGTCTGGCGTCCGTAGTCATCGGTGTAAGTACCGTACTGGTCGACGGACCGACCTTCGACGCCAACCGCCCGGCCATTGGAATCGAGCCCCATACTGCGAGGGTATTGCATCTCAGCAGGCGTACTGCCGACGTAGATCTGCTGGGCATTGGTCTGGCCCTGCGTCCATATCGCGCCGATTGCCACAGTGACACCCAGAAGCATCCATTGGTGAGTAGACATGGTCATGCCCCTTCAGCAGCGAGCTCGAAAGACTTTGTACCTGAGATTGTCATCCAGTCTCAGGGGTAAGTCAATTGGATGCCGATGCAGCCTCGCGCAGAAGTCGAAGTGCGGTCTCGACAAGCATTTCGCCGGAACCGGGCTTCGTTGCAGAGTTTGTCACTTCGTAACTCCCCCCGGCATAGGCGGGACGGTTGGGGATGTAGATCGTTTCGACACAGTTTGACAGCTCGATCACCAGAGTCGTTTTGAAGGGAGACCCCTGCTTGATGGCCATACCCAGTTCGACGAAGACCTCGCCGGGGAGACAGACAATTGCCACGTCCTGTCCCAGTGTAATGACGTTCACTTCCGCGGGAATCGTCTCGCCGATCCCCTTCAGCGAATGGCTCAGTCCCCACGTGATGTGATCAATCGCGTTGGCGTAGGGTTCACGATGGCGGAATTGATCGAGCATAATTTTCTTGTGCGCGGTGACGTGATCAAAAAAGTCCACCGTTTCCTTGCGGTAAGCCTTTTGCAGGATCTCGATCGCCCACTTCACTTCGTCTTCAGTCGCTTCCTGCAGAGGGAGTTGGACGACTTCCGACTTCGCGACGAGACCCGTCTTTGCCAACGGCTTGAGCTTCCCCAGTTCACGCTCAATAGATTCCGCGATGCTGGTTCCAATGTAGTCGGCCTTGTTTCGCTCTTTGCTGTTAGGATTGACGTGATTGATGTCTCCACAGCAACCCGTTCCGAAGATCGAAACCACTTCATTCCCAAGGGATTTCTTGAGTGCCTGATCAATAAAGTACGGGTAGTCTGCGCTCCATCGCATGCCGCCGACGGTATCGAGATGCAGTGCGAAATTGCTGAGAATCCCCCTCGCCACACCGGTCTCGTCGCGAACAGCCAGAAGTTCGATTCGGGGATCGATTGGGCCGGCGGCTCGGACAACGTCAGGATTATCATGACTCTGCCACGTCTTGACGCTGCCGTCGCGCATGACAAAGCGGCGGTTAAACGAAACAGGGATCAGCTGTGTCGCCGCCCCTGCTTCCAGAAGCGCAGGCTTCGCCGTCGCATGAGCCTTGCGAATGGCTTCCGCTGGGCCAGCAATCAGCTTCTCAATGAATTCTGCCCGCATCGGTGCCTGATTCTCTTTCCCGAGCTTCAGGTAAAGCTCCTTCATATAATCCGGCGCAGTATGCGAGTGCGTGGCCGTGATCACAATATTGGAAACCGGGATCCCCGTTTCTGTCGAGGCTCGCTTGCGAATCTCCTTCACCAGATCCGTAGCAATCCCAATCAGGTCGCAGACAACCAGCGCCGCCGAAGTATCGCCGTCCCGGAAAACAATTGCCTTCGCTTTCAGCGGGTCAATCACCCCTTCTGCCAGTCGTTCGTGGTAGTAGCCCGCCATAGGAAAACCGACAGGAGGGGTGATGTCCACCTCCGCGATTCCCACTCGCAATCCCTCGCCACCGAAAACCTCCGGGTGGGAGTACGTCACAAGACAAACAAGCAGCAACCCCACCGATCTGAACAAAGGAGCAAAGTTCATGACGATCCTTATCCAACCGAGTTCTTCTTGACGTTCCAGTGCGTTCTACATCACCCGCTCGATCGCACGGGTAATCTGCGCTGATCGTAGCGACATTCAGATCGAGATGCACCCGCCGTGGCTGTCCAATAATTGAAGAACTGGAGGAACCATTGCAGTCAGTAACCGCGCAAAGACGGACCTGCGACAACTCACTTAAATGACGTGCGGAAGGGATCGGTCAGATGCGCGCAGAGTTCTGGAGCACGCGGAGCGATCCGAGTTCAGTTCGCTCTGTGCTGACCTGAAGGAGGCGTCGTACGCCCCCCATGGACCGGTAGCGCGGACGTCACCTTTTCTCAGAACTCGGGCATTCAGAGTCGAATTGGAAGAATCGGCTCCATCCCAGAATCCTCAACTGTGGTCGACCGTTTCGCTTCCGGGAATGACAGCGGGGGTTGTGTCCGTCACGATCGAAATGTGAGAAAAGGCGCGTCGCAGTATGAACCGGTTCCACCAGCCCAGCTTTGTGCCACGGACATTGAGCCACTCAAGCGACGGTAAGCTTGGCAGCAGATTACGCAACGATCGAGCGTCCGCACCTGTGCCGCTCAGGTTAAGGCTGCGCAGCGCGTCGAACGACGAAAGATGATTCAGCCCCTGGCTGGTAATTCGGCTTCCCGCCAAATCAAGCTCGACGAGGAAATGAGCTTTATGGTCAGCGAGAAACTTCAGAAAGTTGTCGCCGTCGGCGACATGATGCAGCTTGATCCGTCGCAGTCGCTCGGCCAGATGAGCAAAGTCTTCTCCGCACGACTTTTCCATCCAGGGGATCCGCTCGACCTGAACTCGTCCGCCTCGCTTGATGACTTCAGCGACCACTTCCTCCTGCAAAAGATAAGGCTCTACGCGAGCGGCAATCCATTCACGGCGACTACCAGAGAAGGCGACAAATTCCAGCGCTTGATCGTAAGCGTCCTTCAGCCGATTGAAGTCAGCAGGATCTCCCCCTCGATCGGGATGGGTCAGTAATGCCTTGGCGCGATAAGCTGCCTTGACGTCCGCTGCTTCGTAAGGAGGCAATAGCCCCAGTACTTCCATGAACGCGGGACGTTCAGATCCGGTTTCCTGTAAAGCGACGTCGACTTTGTCCGTTTGTCTCTGCAACTGAATACCTTTCCCGACCGAGCAACCGCTTTTCAAAAGGCAGTTACACCCAAACTGAGTCCGACTTAATTATCTGGAGGAGCCCGCTCGATCGAAGGAACGACACGCTTTCAGCGTCGGTCAACGACCACCGCACAGAACGCAAACGCCACATGCCCTGAAGTGACATTTGCCAAATCCGGCCCTCACAAACAGTCGCAGCTTCGGGTGAAGCAGCAGCACCCTGACCGACGAGTTCTGTTTCTTCCTGTTGCCAAAGTATGGCTCGGTTCTAACGGCGTCAAACGACAATGGCGACGACCCTGCAGTTCACGTGCAAATTTGTGGGGTTTGGTTATGCCCTGCGGATTACCCTGATTCGGGCTTCATTCTGCAGGCAGAAATCCCCTGCTCCTTTTGTCAGGCACTCGTTGAACTCAGGTGGTTTGGGATCTACGCTGGAGACAAATTACCGGTGGCAGGATGCTTCGACCAACGTTTTTGCTTTCAGGAAACGGCCCATGGACCGAGATTCCTTTCATCGACTGTGCCTGGCATTTGCCATGGTCGTGTGTTCGGTCGTCCCGTCGTTCGGACAGAACCAGGAAAATGTGAACCCACCCCACCTCGTGGGAATGATCAGCCTGATCGCACGCGAGCCCGTCCTGCGTGAACTTCAAATTGAGCCAGACTCGGATGAACTTCTGCGAATTCGCCTGCTACTGAAGTCCTTTCCAGTCACCTTGAAACAGAGGATCAATTTTCCTGCCCAGGAAGATCGGCAACAGCCCAGAACGCCTCAGGAGGTATTTGCTGACGTCGAATCCGAGTACGTTGAGCAACTAAAGGTTCTGCTCACACCATCACAGTACGACCGGCTTCGACAGATTCACTGGCAACGCTGGGGCTTTCAGGCACTCCACGACGCCGAAGTGACTGAAGCCCTGGAGCTGACCGCAGAACAGATCGATGGGCTGAACTCGCTACACAACCTGTTCGAAACTCAGAAACGTGACCTCGAGAGTCAAAGGGATGCCTCGCAAAACCGAGGAGGTGACCTCAGCGACGTCCGGGCATCGCTGCGAAAGATCATGAAAGACCGTGATCGCGCCTACGATGACGTACTGACCGCCGACCAGCGGATTCGCTTTGCCGAGCTCAAAGGGCGGCCGTTCAAACTCTCCCGGCAGGAGACAGCGACGAGGCCTGAACCGCCTGTCATCGCGCAGTCACGCTTACGGGGAATCCTCTTCCTCATCGGTAAGGAACCGGTGGTAGTGGAACTGGGGATTGAAAATGATTTCCCCCTCGTCGCAAAACTGCGGGCACTCGCGAAAGAATACACGTCTCAACTGTATGAAGTGCGTCGAAAATCCAGAGGAGAAGAGCAAAACTGGCGGCAGGAACTGGAGTCTAAACTGTACGACAAGTATGTTGTCGACCTGAAAACGATGCTGACAGCAAACCAGTTCGAGCGATTACAACAGATCTACTGGCAGCAACTGGGAAATGAAGCACTCAACGAGAAGGAGGTTGCGTCAGCACTGGAAATCACGGCGGATCAGCAGCAATTGATTGCAGAACTGAACCAGGAACTGGTCAAAAAGGTCCGAATGCTGATAGGCCTTCCGGGTCGCAATACAGGAGCAGCAGATCTCGCAGACCGTTTGAAGCAGGAAATTCTGGCAACGAAACAGGAACTCGACGAACAGGTTCTCCAAGTGCTGACGGCACCCCAGCGAGATCTGTTCGAACAACTGAAGGGAAAGCCTTTCGATTTGGATCAACTGAAGTCACGACTCGTGAATGATCCCCCACAGGCTGTTCCCTCCAAATAAACTGAGGCAGTCCGCTGGAGCGGAGTGTCCCTTACTTACCGATTAATTCTGAGTGCAGCAGGTCTGAACCTGCGAGACACCCACCCACCGGAGAGGTTATGAAATACGCGATCTGTCAGGAATTGTTCGAGAATTGGGACTGGGCACGACAGTGTCGCTTCATCGCAGAAACGGGTTACACCGGTATCGAACTGGCCCCGTTTACCCTTGCTTCTCGAATCTCAGACGTCTCTTCCGAGCAGCGGCGAGAACTGAAGTCCGTCGCAGCAGATCACGGACTGACGATTTGCGGGCTGCACTGGCTGCTGGCAAAAACAGAAGGGTTTCACCTCACGACCAACGACCAGGCTGTCCGTAAAGCAACCACGGACTATCTGATCGAATTGGGGAAAGCCTGCGCCGATCTGGGGGGCGAAGTCATGGTATTCGGTTCGCCCCTCCAGCGCAACATTCAGCCGGGCGTTTCACGGGAGCAAGCGTACGACAATGCAGCCGAGGTTTTTCGTAACGCCCTGCCTGCATTCGCCGACCGGGGTGTCAAAATCGTGATGGAGCCACTCACGACAAAAGAAACCAACTTCGTCAATTCCTGTGCAGAGGCAGCGGAACTGATCAACCGAGTGGACCACCCCGGTATCGTGCTGCACCAGGATGTAAAAGCGATGTTGAGCGAATCCGTGTCGATTCCTGATCTGATCAAGCAGTACGCTTCTATCACGGGCCACTTCCACGTGAACGACGACAATCTGCTGGGACCGGGAATGGGCCGGACGGACTACCGTCCCATCATCCAGGCCCTGCTCGAAACGAACTACAGCGGATGGGTCAGTGTCGAGGTTTTCGACTACAAGCCTGGGGCCGAACTTATTGCCCGTGAAAGCATCAACTACCTCAAGCGGATTTATGACGAAGTGTCTGCCACGGGACGTTCAACGGGGAATGGAGGTCCAAAGTGATTCACGACGACGCTAGCCTGAAAGTGGATCTTGGGCCACGATCGTATGAAATCGCCATTGTCACCGATCAACTCAGCTCTTGCGGGAAATTGTTTGAGAACTGGTGGTACGTACGCGATGGCATGTCATCCGCTTTTTGCACTCAGCCTCCGCCACAGGGAAG
Source organism: Schlesneria sphaerica (assembly GCF_044336245.1). Lineage (NCBI taxonomy): Bacteria > Pseudomonadati > Planctomycetota > Planctomycetia > Planctomycetales > Planctomycetaceae > Schlesneria > Schlesneria sphaerica. Next base: position 2,316,158 of record NZ_CP172346.1, read on the forward strand.
TGTCTGGATCGCTGAGAAGCGTCCTGTGGAGCGTCCGTTCGCGTTTCTCGTGACGGACGAGAACCTGTTTAACTCGCACGGACGTGTCGTCAGTCAATCGCTTATCGAGGCTGGATGGCGATGTGAAACGGAAGTTCTCCCGGCGGGCGAGACATCCAAGTCGGCGGAAATGTTGACGCGTCTGCATGATCGACTGATCGCGCTGAACGCGGATCGCCGCACACTGATCGTCGCGGTCGGCGGCGGAGTGATTGGGGATCTTGCGGGATTCCTGGCTGCCACCTACATGCGAGGGCTTCCCTTCGTCCAGGTACCCACCACCCTGCTGTCTGCAGTCGACAGTTCAGTTGGTGGTAAGACCGGTATTAACCACACTCGCGCCAAGAACATGATTGGCGCGTTCTATCAGCCGATCGGAGTCCTGATCGACACGGCAACACTCGCCACACTCCCGGCACGTGAATATCGTGCGGGGCTGGCCGAAGTCGTGAAGTACGGTGTGATTCTGGACGCTGAATTTCTGACATATCTCGAACACCACATCGAAGCCATCAACAATCGAGATCCCCTCGTTCTTCGGCATATTATTGCCCGCAGCTGCCGACTGAAGGCAAGTGTGGTGGAACAGGACGAATTCGAGACCAGAGGACTGCGTGCCGCTCTTAACTACGGCCACACGTTTGGTCACGCTTTCGAGGCACTTGCTGGATACGGCGAACTGCTGCACGGTGAGGCGGTGGCAATCGGGATGATTCACGCCAGTCGCCTTGCCGAACAACGCGGTTTGATCGACGCCGCACTGACCGCGCGACAAATCAGTCTGCTGGAAGCTCTCCATCTTCCGACCGCACTTCCTGACACGCTGCGGCTGTCGGACGATGATGTGATCTCTCGGATGCGATTGGACAAAAAATCTGTCTCCGGAAGCTTGAGGTTCGTCCTGCCGATCCGGGCAGGCGCCGTCAAAACCTTCTCTGACGTCCCTGAATCGGACGTGCGAAATGTCCTCAACCACTCGCGGTAAAAGCCCGCAAGAAGTGAGTCTGGAGTGAAGATGTGGCTGCAGACTCCTGCGGCCACATTCCGTTCCAGATGGGATACCATCGCCGCTTGACCGGAATCCAAAGATCCATTCTGCATCTCTGTCTGGACCGAAGACGAGGGCGATCGATGTTGCTTCCGGTAAACATTGATCGCCCGATGTCGTATTGCGGCAGCGTTCTCATCAGCAAACAGCCCGGGCCTGATCAGGATTCACCGTTTGCTGTCACGTGCTGTTATTACAATCCAGTACAAAGTCGACGCATGAATTCACGGGGGTTTGGGGAATCTTCTCCAGTGGAATTCACCTCATGAATGAGGCATGCCGGGCATAAATCCCGTCATCAGCAGAGGTGGCATTCCGTTTGCAATTGCGAAGGAGAGTCCCGCCGTTGCTATTGATGAGGCCTGTATGCTGTCCGTGAATTCTGGAATCTCAACTCGCTCTGTTGCGGAACTAGCACTGCTTGTTTCGCGTCTCGGACAAGCCCATCGCCACTGTGATGAGCCTGTCTCGCCCGACGCGATCCGAATATTCTGGCAAAGCAACCGGCAACTCCAGCAACGCTGGACGGCGCTTCTCGCTAGGGGGCTAGAAGACCCGAAACGGAATCTCAGCCTGTTAGAGCGAATCGCCCCCCGACTGTTCGTCTGTGAGATGCTCGTCCGCACCTGGGCGACATGCCTTTCTGCACACCACAAAGTCACCAATTCCACCGACCTGACTCGCGTCTGTCGAAACATTGTCAGTGGTCTTTTCCAGTTGCGACTGGAAGTCTTGTCTCGGCTGGTCAGCCTCCCCGAGGAGTATGATATCCCGTTCCGAAACTTGGACAGACTGCGTCGTCAATGCGATCGGTCGACCGACCTGCTGGTATCGATAGTGGCATCTGACAGCGAATCATTCGAGTTTGCATTCGACCGGGAACGAGCGAGCGATTTTCATGAGAGCACTGGCTCCGCCGATGCTCAACTTGGCCACAACCCTATCGAAGATCTCGTCTCCGCGGGACTTCGCATGAACTTTATTCAGCAGCTCTCGGACACTCCGGTGGAAGAGCCTGAGTTCGCTGCGATGATGCAGTCCATCCTCGCCAACTTGCCGAATTTCGAGTCAACCCGGAATCAGCGGCTCTTGAAATCTCTCGAATGGAAGATCGCCACAAGTCTCTGCTGAAACGAGCTTCTACGAAAGGCGCGAAGTCGATCGATCAGGTGGTCCCGCTTCGGTAACAGACCACAGCGAAGACAGTGCAAACTCCAATTACGCCGTAAGCCAGCAGCCAATCGATATTATGGACAGAGTGCGCCTCGTCATCCGAGACCCGTGACTGTGATTCCTCGAGCCGCGTTTCAGTTTTTCGCGATCTCGCGGGAACTTCCACATTCTCGAATTGCGGCATCTCGACGTTTTCATCATCCAGGTCGCCGAGAGTCACAGCGCGCTGCTCGCGGTCGGAAAAGCGGGCCTCTCCCTCATTGAGCTGCTCAATGGCGGGCGCTTCCATCGGGGTCTCATTCTCCGTCTGGATTGACGTATTAATCGAGGGGATCGATTCATCGAGGACGGGTTCAATTGTAGGCGAAATTGAATCTCCAACGGGATCGACAAACTTGAGCGATACGCTGCGATTAGCCCTCACGATCGCTCCGGGTTGGACCGATTTGAGCCCGCGTTCGGGAAGTGTTTCTGCGGTATTCAGATCCAGCGGTAGACCCAGAGTTACCGCTTCGGAGGATGGCAGGATCCCATCCAGTTCAACTGCCGATGTTTTCTTCACGCGGCGAAACAGCGCCGTCCAATTACGGTTCTTGCGCGTCAGCTCTTTGAGCTCTTGCTCAGGCGAGTTGGGATCGATCTTTTTTTCCAGAGGGTCGACAGCGTCTTTTGAAGCCTTTCCGGACTCCGAACGCCCGAGTTCCGACTCAGGGAGATCTCCCACCGCTTCCATTTGACCTTCAATTCGCCTCACGACATCCGCGGGCCGGTCTTCATCGGGATGGAAATCCAACTGGTGCGAATCACTCAACTGCTGCGCCAAGTCCGCCATCTCGAGTGCCTGTTCGTGTTGTCCCATCGACAATAACGCTTTGGCACGGGCGATGAGTAAGTCCACCCGATTTCGCTGCTCCTTGATGGTCTCGCTCTGCTGAGGCAAAGCACGGGCCTGTTGCAAGTCATTGTTGAGCGCCGCATCCAGGCGTTCTAAAGGAGACCTTTTTCGATCCGACTTCAGCGACGCTTGTGCACTCTCTTCGGTCGTCGCTGGGGATTCGGGCGTTGTCGACGCCTCACCCGATGACCAGGAGTCTATCCGCGGCAACCAGGAAGTAACGCGAGAAAACTGCGATCGCGGAACGGCTTCACCTTCAACGGCCGATTGATTCGAATCGGAATCCGTCGGAACGTCATCATTGATAGCGACGTTGGCGGCAACCGTCGGCTCGGAACTCTTTCGCGATTCGGCGACTTGTTGTTCGGACAACCGAACTGGCCAGCGCACGGGAGGGACCCGTTGCCAAAACGATTTCATCGCGGGGCGAGCGTAAGTACAGCCACTTTGCCCCACCAGCATCAATAGCACCCCAGTCACCAGCAGGACCTGATGAGGGTAGCGTCCAGAAGCGGATTGATGTTTCAAAATGGCAGACAATGTGAGCGTCCCAACTCCGGCAAAGAACACGTCCTACCGTTTTCTATCGACCGGCCACACTTTGACGCTGAATCAAAAGGGATTTGGAAGGAGGACTTATCTGCGTCGATCGGCAGATTCTGCCGAATCGGGGCGGTTTCAGAACGAAATTTTCAGTATCCCCTGCGGCGTCGCGTTCAGTTCCCTCGCCACGTGAAAAAGCAGTGGTTACTGCCAAATAAAATTGGCCCGGAACACTGCACCGAAAGTCGGCTGCCCCCCTCTACGCTGCGGTCGCCAACCGGTGTACTTCACACAATCAGGCGGCAGACGTGCGTTGTGATTTCACCTTGTTTAGACTGTGTGCAAGTTTCGGGAGATCGGGCATGCCAGTTCGCATGCGATTACCCAGGATTCGCCCTGTTTGAACTACCCTCGATTGGAAATCGCAGATCGTTATGTCTTCACGCGATTCGATTCTTGCATCAGTTCGTCGACAACTTCCTCAATCGGCTCCGTTACCTCCCTTGGACGGGCCCTGGATTCGATACGAAGACCCCGTTGCACAGTTCGTTTCGGTACTCGAGTCGATCGGCGGCCGTGCTATCCGAGTCGCGTCTGAAGCAGACATCCGGGAACATCTGAATGCGCTTCCACAGTTCGCATCCGCATCCAAGACGCTGTCGCTTGTTACGACTGCTGTGACAGGTAACGTCGACCTTGATGCGATCGCTGACCCTCACCAGCTTTCTGACGTCGACTTCGCGATTTTGCCCGGAGGAGTCGCCGTCGCCGAAAACGCCGCCGTGTGGGTCAGTGACGAGGCCGTCAAACACAGGGTCATTTATTTTCTCTGCCAGCACCTTTCACTTGTGGTTCAGGCCAGCGCAATCGTAAACAACCTGTACGAGGCTTATGAGCGGCTTGACGTGACTGGTTCGCCTTATGGGGGGTTCATTGCCGGGCCCTCGAAGACCGCGGATATCGAACAGTCGCTGGTGATCGGAGCTCATGGATCCCGATCGATGACGATTTTCATCGTCGGATGATCCACAACGAAACCGTCGCAAAGGGAAACGATTGGCAGAGATCACTACGAACGAACGAGATGAATCCGGTCCCTTGTCACTGTGGGACGCAGTGAGTCTGGTGATCGGAATCGTCATCGGCAGCACGATCTACAAGACACCCGGAATCATCTGCAGTAATGTCCCCAGCCCCGCAGCCGCATTAACGCTGTGGGTGTTGTGCGGAGGACTCTCATTTGTTGGTGCCCTCTGCTACGCCGAACTTGCCACCACCTATTCCCGGTCGGGCGGCGAGTATAACTATCTGACGCGAGCTTTCGGACCCTGGGCTGGATTTCTGTTTGGATGGTCCCAACTGGCGATTATTCAAACTGGCAGTATTGGCGCTCTTTCTTACGTCTTTGCGGAATACGCAGTCGAAGTCTTTCACGCCCCACCGGCGAGCGTCGTGTGGTTTGCGCTCGGTTCCGTCGTCGGACTCACACTGATCAATATGCTGGGAGTCCACGCTGGGCGTCACACGCAAAAGGTGCTCGTCGCAGCGAAGCTGCTGGGTCTGGTCATGCTGATTGCCGTCGGACTTTCTTCAAATTCGGGTGCTGAAATGACAGCAACCAAACCGATTACCGGACCGGGGTGGTCACTGGCGATGATTCTGGTTCTTTACGCATATGGCGGCTGGAATGATGCCGCTTTCGTCACTGCAGAAGTTCGCAACCGATCACGAAATATTCCGCTCGCACTGCTTTACGGGTTAGGACTGATCACAACAGTCTACGTCCTCGTGAACATGGCGTACTTACAGGCGCTGGGGTTCGAAGGACTGCGAAATTCTCAAAAGCCTGCTGCAGATGCGCTCGCGGCAGCACTGGGAGCCAACGCGGGCCGTGCCATGAGTCTGCTGGTCATGATATCGGCGCTGGGTGGATTGAATGGATTGATTCTCGCTGTCTCACGCGTGCACGCGGTCGTTGGGGCCGATCATGCGTTGTTTTCACTCCTGGGACGCTGGTCGGCTCGCACAAACGCACCAGTCTGGTCACTTCTGGCGCAAGGCATCGTGACGGTCATCATGATCCTCGCCGTGGGGACTCATCAGGGGCGTTCAATAATCGATGCTGTTCTGACGAAACTTCACCTGCAACCCGTGCCGTGGGATTCGTACTATGGAGGATTCGATACGCTGTTTGCCGCATCAGCCCCGATCTTCTGGCTCTTCTTTCTCAGCACCGGAATAGCCTATTTCATTCTGAGACGGATTGACCGGGACAGGTCTCGCCCCTTTACTGCGCCGTTGTTTCCTCTATGCCCGTTACTGTTTTGTGCGACATGCGTATTTGGACTCTACTCCGCCGCCACTTATGCGGGACCACTGCTCTCCCTGATCGCAGTTCCGTTTCTTGCGGGGATTCCGCTCTATTTTCTCAGTTGCGGGCTCAGTTGGCTTACCAGACCGAAGGCCTAAGTTCGAAGACGCCGGACGGACGAAAGAGGAGCCCGCGTTCTCGCCAGGCTTCCGTTGATACCGTTCTGAGAATTTCGAGCCGGTACACATTGTCAGGCGACACTAATGGTAAAGCTCTGACACCGGACGTCCCGTTGCGAGCGGAATTGGCCGTCCGGTCGGATCGTTGTAGTGTCCGGCAGGGTCGATTCCCAGTGAGGAAAAAATGGTCGCGGCAACATCGCCGGGGGACACAGGGGACGATTCGGGATAGGCTCCGATTCGATCAGATGCCCCGATGACGTGCCCTTTACCCACTCCGGCCCCGGCCAGCATGATTGAGTAAACTGCGGCCCAGTGCTTGCGACCTGGCGAACTTCCTTTGAAATTGGGCTCCACCGCGACTCGGGGTGCTCGCCCAAACTCGCCCATGCAAACGACCAGAGTCGTGTCGAGTAATCCACGGGTTTGCAGATCCTCAAGCAAGGCTGAGACAGAAAAATCGAACCGGGGAAGCAGATGAGCTTTCATTGAGTCGAAAATGTCATTGTGCGTGTCCCAGCCATAAGCGTCAGTGACGCCGAATTCATTATCCTGACCTCGAATACTCTCGTTGAGGAACACCGTAATCAACGGCACTTCTGCCTCGACCAGACGCCGAGCCAGCAGGCAGGCCTGGCCCGACCGAAAACGACCGTAACGGTTTCGCACCGCTTCAGGCTCTTGTGTCAGATCAAATGCAAGCCGACATTTCGGGTTTGCCAGCAGCGTGTAGGCCTGGCGGTAAAGCTCGCTCATCGCTCTGGTCGAACGATGATTCTCCAGTTGATCGCGAGCCCGATCGATCGTGGCCAGCAGCGAGCTTCTGGCAGATTGCCGGATCGTTGGAAGCTTGGGAAGTGGTTCCAATCCGTTCAAAATCGCAGAGGGGGCCGTGACATCACCCACCATGAGCGGTTCGTAGGTCCGCCCGAGAAATCCACCATCCTGACCGGGGGAAGGAAGATCAGGAATCAGAACGGGCCCATTCAGATCAATGGCCGAATACGGGAATTGGGAAGTGGGACGAACTCGGTGAAGGATCGCCCCCAGGGAAGGAGCATCCTCAGGTCGGGGAGGAAAATTCGAAGACTTCTGCGGGTGAAACTGACCGGTCAACGACAGATAAATGGCGGAACCGTGGTCGAGGTCATCATGCGACATCGACCGGATGATTGTGTACTGATCCGCGAGTTGAGCCATTCGCGGCAAATATTCACAGAGTCGAACGCCGGAGACCGAGGTCGCTATGGAGGAAAACTCGCCTCGGATCTGCTCAGGTGCGTCCGGTTTGGGATCCCAGGTCTCAAGCTGACTCTGTCCTCCACTCGCATAGAGCACGACGACCGACTTGGCTCGCCCAAACCCGTCGGGGCGGGATAGTACACGGGCCGAGTCAGCGGAGAAAGCGGATTGCTGACTCAGTGACGATGCGACTCCGCATCCGAGCCCCGCAAGACCTCCGATTCGCAACCATTCACGCCGATCGATCCGCAGGCCCGCCCGATCATCGGCGACAAACCGAAGCGACATCAATTTGTCTCCTCATCAAAACTTGCTCAGCCGAAGACTTCATCGATGACTTCACCCTCGTTAACCGTCGGACGTTCCGGCCTCCCCTGTAGCCGATAGATCACCTCTGTGTGATCCAGTCCTAATGCTGCCAGAATTGTGGCGTGAAGACTATGCACGTGGACGGGACGTGAAACAGCGTGCATTCCGAAATCGTCCGTCGCTCCGATAATCTGTCCCCCTTTGACCCCTCCCCCTGCCAGCCACATTGTGAAGCCATAGGGGTTATGATCACGTCCATCCCCCTTTTCACTCATCGGCGTCCGCCCGAATTCTCCTCCCCACACGACCAGGGTTTCTTCGAGAAGTCCGCGCTGCTTGAGGTCTTGAAGAAGTGCGGCAATCGGTTGATCTGTCGCGCCGCAAAGTTCGGTATGGTTCTGCTCGATCTTCGCATGAGCGTCCCACCGACTGCCCGAACCCGAATAGACCTGAACGAAGCGGACGCCCCGTTCGATCAGCCGTCTTGCCAGTAGACAGTTCTTGCCGAAGGCTTGTGTCCGCTTCTGATTGAGTCCATAGGCCTCGTGGGTGGCTTGGGACTCTTCGGCGAGATTCACCGCTTCCGGGGCATGGGCCTGCATCTGAAAGGCAAGTTCATAGGAAGCAATGCGAGCCTCGAGCTCACTATCACCTGGGCGACGAGCCAGATGGTCTCTGTTGATCTGATTGATGTAATTGAGTTTCCGTCGTTGGCGAAGGTCGCTGATCTCTGCGGGAGAACTCAGATGCAGGATGGGGTGGTCGCCAGGCAGGAACTTGGTCCCCTGGTGCCCTGCGGACATAAATCCTGCTCCCCACACCCGGTTTCCTCCGGGGGGTTCTCGGTCGCCGTCCAGAAGCACAACATACCCCGGGAGATTGCGATTCTCGGAACCCAATCCATAGTGGACCCAGGCCCCCAGACTCGGACGCCCGCCGAAAATACTGCCGGTGTTCATCTGAGTCACGCCCCCCACGTGATTCAATGCGTCCGAAGTACAGGACCGAATCACGCAGATATCGTCCATCCATTCACCGACGCGGGGATACCAGTCAGAAACCGGCAGGCCGCTTTGTCCGCAATTTTTCCAGGTTCTTTTGGAGGCGAGCAGACCGTTCTCGGTGACCCCCATGGGAGTGATCACGCGTTTAATCGAAGGGGGCAGAGGCTTTCCCGCATACTCATTCACGAGGGGCTTCGGATCAAACGTATCGAGATGACTTGGCCCCCCGTCCATAAACAGGAAAATCACGTTCCGTGCGGTTCCTGCTTTGTGAGGCAAAAGGAGCGGTGATGCAGGGGCCCCGAGAAGGTTCTGTTCCTCCGCAAACATCCCGGCCAGCGCTATCGCACCAAAGCCTGCTCCCGCTCGACTTAATACGTCTCGTCGGGACAAGAGGTGCTGCCGATGCAGACTGTCGATTTGGGACATAGTCGATTCCGGTGGGCAACAGGAACAGCGAATCAGAATTCGGGTCGGTCAAATCCAACTGCATGATACCGCAGAGCCCACACGCTGCCAGCCAACTTTGACACCGGCAATGGTGTCCAGAGTCATTTCGTCCCGAGTTCCTGCAATCGTGCTGCAATCATCATCTGAAAGACGAAGCAAATCAGCCCGATCAGCACCCAGACGGTCATCGTCGCTGGAAGCTTACCCCAGAAATCGTTCGTGACTTGTTGACTGAAAATGAACACCACTTGCCAGATTGGGCAACAGAAGGAAATCGGTCCCATCAGGAAAAAGGCGAGAGGTAGCGACCCCCATTTCACGAAGAGGCTCAGCAGCGCGACGAGATGCAGAAAAACCAGGACTATCATGATAACCCCCCAGAAGGCGGGCTCGGCCAGCAAGTTCCCCAAATCGCGAGGCTGAAAGTCAGGCAACAGGAGCGTTGCGGCGACGAGACAAATTGCGGCCGGAGCCAATCCGATGATGCACCCCGCCACTTTTGAGTAGGCAATGTAGGGGATGGATCGTGGCAACATCAGCAACGATGACATTGTCTGCAGGCGAATCTCGTCATGGAACACGCGCGATGCCAAGATGCTCGCTTCAAGAATCAGTGCGCCAAGCATGATCGAGAAGTACACTGAAGGAAATTCTGCCAAACTCAGTCCCAGCCAGTTTCCCGGAGACTGCGAAATGGCTGCGATCAGAATCAGTAAGCCCACATATGCCATGAACTTCACAATCAGGTGCGAAGTCCCGCCGCCGATAAAATGAAAATCCTTCCAACTGAGTGGATTTATCCAGGCACGCCCGGCACTGAGAAACCGGACTCGCGATGTCGATTTGAGTACGGCACCTCGTGAGTCACCGCCCGCATCCGCGTTCTGCACACAGGGCCCAAACAATAGCCAGGCCAGGCCGAAGAAGAAAATGCCCGCAACGACGTTCGAGATGACCTGCTTTGTGAGAATCGGCTGATCAAAACCTGTCTGCAGGACGGAATTGATCTCAAAAAACACGCTCGAACTCTGCAGCCATTCGAGCGTCGTGAGGATCGCCGATTTCCACCATTCCGACTTCGTCCAGCCACTCGCGAGCAGGTCCCGTAGTCCCAAGGATGCAATTCCTGGCACGACGGCATAGAGAATCATCAACAACGTGGTCGCTCCGGCTGCACTGCCCCCGCGTTTGAAGCAGACCGAGCAGACCAAAGCCACATTCGCGAGGAGAACCGTGTACGCCATCATGTCCACGTACGCGGCAAAAAGCTGGTGCGTCGTGACACCCCCCAGCGTGACCGCCAGCAACATAAATGGAAACTGCACGACCAGCAGCAGCAGGACCTGAATCAGTCGGCTGGTCGATTTGCCGAGCAGAATACCGATATGGTTCAATCCAGCCATTTGCAGCAAACCGATGGTCTCTTCTTCCTTTTCTTCTGTGATTGCAGACGAGAAGAAGCCAATTCCTGCGCAGGTGATAAAGAACAAGTTCAGCCAGGCAATATTTTCAAAGAACCTTAGTCCGGGTGCCCCCAGAACAAAGCTCTGAATTCCGGCGATCAACAGGGACAGATAAATAAAGCCAACAAATGCGAGTCGGAACAGATGATTTCGAAACTGCCGCGCATCCTGCCTTAAAGCTCGAGTCAGCAGCGCCACTACGCCATAGTACATAGAACGACTCGGCTAAAATGGATGATCCGGTTCAACACGATGGGACGAATTCAGGAGTCGGCAGGTCAAATTGGCATGAGCGGGGTTTCACGCTGGATCCACGATGACGAAGGAACGGCTTAAGCCATGATCGCTCCTGGACGCAGAGTTGGGAATCGAGCAGTACCGCAACAGTGAGACGCGTTGCGTAATCGAGTAACCAGAGCGTGAGAGGTGTCTCGCCTGCCACCACGAGCTATTTAACCCCTTTGGTAGTCAGATCCATAAACGCATCGTTGAGATGCCGTTTGTCTTCTGTAAACGCAGTAATCGGTGCCCCCAGGTCCAGGATTCCCCGTAGCAGGCTGTTGCGGTCGGTCACCGTCCAGTCGTATGCAACGCGATAATCAGGTCGTCCCTCCACCTGGTCAACACTGATAATCCCGGGCAGTCCCAGGATCTGCTCGGCGATTCCTTCGACTTCAGAATCCAGCGTGACACGCCAGGTCGGATACTCGTTGGAGGAAGTCTGCAAGCCGCTCATCGAACCGCTGTACATCACCTTGCCCTTGTCGATGATCGTCACAGAGTCACACAGCTCGGCCAACTCGGGCAGAATGTGAGAGCTGATGAAGATCGTTTTTCCCATCGACCGCAATGCCTTCAGGATTTCCATGAGTTCAATGCGGGCACGTGGATCGAGTCCGGAAGCGGGTTCGTCGAGCAACAACAGTTCCGGGTCATTGACCAGCACGCGTGCCAGGCTTGTCCGCTGCTGCATCCCCCGAGACAGGCCACTGATCAGATCATTCTTTCGCTTTTCCATATCGGTCAAGGCGAGAACTTCATCAATGACCTGCGTCCGCTGAGCAAAGGGTAAACCGTAGGCAGCAGCGAAGAAATCGAGATACTCGTACACAGTCATCTGCCGGTACGTACTGAAGTGATCCGGCATGAACCCGATTTTACGGCGGACCAGTTTCTGTTCATCGACGACGTCGTGCCCGAAGACTTTCACAATTCCGAACTGCGGCCGGAGCAGGGTGCAGATGATCTTCAGCGACGTCGTCTTTCCGGCACCGTTGGGCCCGACAAATCCATGCAGCGACTGCGGCATCACTTTGAAGCTGACATGGTCTAGAGCACGTCGTCCTTTGTAAGAGTGGACGACATCATCGACTTCAATGACCGGACGCGTTGCACTGCCGTTCGTCGAATTGCTCATGTGAGGGGCTTTCGGCGTTGTCGTGAGTGAGACTGATAAGAACTCAGCTGAAGAATTTGAAGATTATTCTGATACGGGACCGACGGCTGGAATGACACTTTCCTCGGTAGCCGTCAGGTCGATGCAGTAGAGGACCCAACCTTCCTGCTTTCCGAGCAGTGGATTTTGAATGCCGAATTCCGGCGGAATTCGGGCATAGAGAAAGACTCGAACGAGACCGGGTGGAAGTCGATACTGTTCTGCGTCGGAAGTACGGCTGACACTCATGCTGCGAGAGAGAAGTAGATCGAACATCTGCGTGTAGCGTACGCTCACAGGTGTTTGATCCCCATATTCATATCCGTAGTTAAATCCATAGGGATACTGAGTCTGTTTTTCCTGAACCCGCAGCATCCCGACGACGTTCCCTGTCTCAGCCGACATCACCAGTTTACCGTCGTCCCATTTCAGCAGGTAAAACGAATTGCCGATCAGGGCATACTGCTTTTGTACGTCTTCCGGTTTGAGACCGCTGACGTCAATATCCAGCTTCGACAACTGTCTGCCAGTAAACTTCACATCAGTAATTTTGAGTTGCGGCCCTTCGATGGGCATTTTTGCGCGTGCTGCCAGTTCGCGATTCGAGAAGGGAGGAATATCGACTTTGAATAGTGCTTCGGCACCATTGTTGACCTCACCCTTGACCTGCTCATGCTCATTACAGGTCGAGTAGAGTGCCGCGAATGCATTGTGCCGGACATCGTAATATGCACCGGTCGTGACGAAGATGTTCGACCAGCTGCAGACGTCCATCTGTCCCCCGGGCAACGGCTTGGCAATGGCGACGGTATGCACGGCGGTGGCTTCGCCATAACCACGCTGACCAACGTAAGAAAAGAGCAGGCTGAAGAGTGCTACTGTCCCGAGCAACCCCGCATAGACGACCCGAAAATCAGACCATTTTTTCCCCAGCAGGTAACAGCCCGGGAAGATCAGCAGGATGTAGGCCCAGAACATCATGTGGAGCAGGACCCAGTTATGATTTGGCTTGGTCATCTGCTTGAGCTGGGACAGGAACGAGGTCGACTTAAACGGGTCAGTCCCCTCGCTCATGTTATAATTCAAGTTCTGCTGCGGGACGTTCTCCTCAGTTTCCTCCACCCGGTCGACAATATCGTCAGTGCTTTCCGAGTTTGGTGGAAGGTAGTTTTTGGGCAACCCTGCGCAGGCCTGTTTCAGCTCCGCTTCGCTGAACTGCGAGCGGGTGAGAGGCATATACAGCACGCGGCCCGCGCCATATCGCACATCGTCCAGAGGAGTTTTCAGAACGCTCATGGGGCCCGTGAAATCGGGGAATTTTCCGCTGGTGTCGTGCAGGACGACGACAGTTCCGCCGAGATAAAGCCAGTCAAGAAAGGCTTGGCGGCGCGACTCTTCCCAGCGCGGGACGTGGTCAAGGACGACCAGTTGCAGGGCATCCGTCGCAATCACAAACGGCGGGAACAGATTATCAGGCAAGTGGAATTTGATTCCGCCCCCCTTCCCTGAAACCGCGTTTGGGTCATCCAGAATCACTCGCTGATATTTGGCGAAGCGTGGTTCTGGCAGATCGTAATAGCCCCCCTTGTACGAAACTCGCCAGGACTCGCTTCTGTAAGAGCCTTCACTGACGATATACGGGTAAAACTGAACCCACTTTGACGAGTTGGGCGACAGGGTCACGGACTCGACCAGCGTCGCATCCACAGTCCCCGCTCCCCCCAGCGACTTCCGCAGATAGATATTTCCCTCAAAAGGTTGAGGTGTAGGATTGTTCACAAGCACCGACAGGACGTTGAATCGGTGCGGCGCCACCTTGCCGTTGAATCCCCACTTATAGTCGGAAACATCCACTGCGAGTGCCGACGACGAGAAAACTCCCCACGCCAGACTGACACAAATCAGCCACAGGGAGTGGGTTCGTGCCAGCGTTGCCTGTGTGCGCCAGAATCTGGCCGTAGACGATGTTCCCATGTCCTTCCCTTCTGCGCAACAGCACGACACCGCAGTGACAGGTCCCGGCAGCAGCCTCACGCCTCAGCCGCTTCAAGGCATTCCGTCTGAATGGCGATAAGATGACACTAATTGACAAAAATTGAAACAGTATTGGCGACGGAAATTTGTGAGAGTCGAAACCCGACCCCATTTTGAGGGAAAAATGCGTCCGGTCGCTCGTTCCCTGTCGGCAAAAGGTTCATTATGCTGTGTGACCTTAACTCGCATGATCGAGCGAGTCATACGGGGAATGTGGAGACCTGGTGTGGAGAAATTTCAGCACACCCTCTGCGACACCCACGGCAACCTCATCGGGCGGCCGATCGAATGATCCCAATTTTGTACACAAGGAATATGACGGATGTCTGCTGAAGTAGAGCTTCTGGAACTCAGCCAAAAACTGCTGCACGCGATCGATAAAGGGGACTGGGCAACCTACGTCTCGCTCTGCGACGAATCAATCACCTGCTTCGAACCCGAAGCACTGGGGCATCTGGTCACCGGAATGCCTTTTCACAAGTTTTACTTCGACCTGCCCGCCAGCGCCACCAAGCCAGCCAAGCAGTCCTCAATCGCCTCGCCTCACGTCCGCGTGATGGGGGATTCTGCTGTGGTCACCTATATTCGACTCGTCCAGAAGCTCGACGGCAACGGCGCACCTCTGTCAGTGGCCGCTATGGAAACCCGAATCTGGCAGAAGGCGTCCAGTGGCTGGAAGCATGTCCATTTCCATCGGACACCCTGCTGATCAAGCGAACGACTTATGCACAGTTAGGCGGGCTGTTGCGTCTCACGTGCCCGCTTAATGCCGATTGCGACAGTTGATAACGACAAGCAGCCTCCCGTAGTTCGCATTTGACTATGGGAGGCGTCAATTCTGACTCTATGGAAATCATCCGTCAGAACGACCGATCAACCCGTACCGCGACGAGTTCATGTCGGTGGAAAATCGTCGGCCAACCGCATTCGGGATGCTGTATTTGACGACGCCGGACTCGCTCGAGATTTGAATGCGCAATCGCTGCTGAGCAGCGAGCGAATTGATCTATTCTCAGATCGGGGATCTGTGATGCCTAAATTCTCGGGCCGCTATAAGATCGCTGGCTTCATCCTAATTTGGCTGATCGCCATGGTGATCACGAGCAGTATCGCCTCACTGGCGCTTGATCTTCCTGGCAGGCAAGATGATTCTCTGTCAACCTTCGTTGAACGCCTGATCGGAATGCAAGCCGCACAGTTCATCTGGCTGATTTGCTTCCTGATCTCCTATCTCGTTGGACCGATCGTGTTCGTGACTCTCTGTATCCGTTGGCTTGTCACATATTTCAGATGTCGAGCTACTCGATGATCCTGGCCACCGGAAGGCTGTTGCCAAAGCGTCGGAAATCCTTGAATGTCCAGACAACCTTCTTCTGAGGATCGATTTCGACAAGCTGCGGGTTTGCTTCGCCGGCATGGCAGTTGACGATCAGCGTGTTGCCATTGGCGAGTCTCTCCACCATTGTCACCCACGCCAGAGTGATTCCCGGAAGCTCTTTTTCTTCGACCGACCAGACGGTTTTGCCCTGTTTGTCAACTTCGATGACGCGGTGACCATCTCCCATTCCGATCAATGTGTTGCCATTTTTGAGCCGGAGTGCGGAATAGACCTTCGTCCCTGTTTTGTACTCCCAGACGACCTTCCCCTTCTCGTCATATTCTCTGACAACCTGATTGTCCCCTTCGTGTGCGACGAGGTAATTGCCGTTATCGAGCTTGCGAACCAGTCGCGTATCGGTGTGGGGATTTCGATGTTCGACTTGCAGAGGAACTTCTTTGAGAAGTTTGCCCATGGCGTCGACCTCGATGATCCGGGCCGGGCCACTTTCGACGATCATCGTGCTACCATTGGCAAGCCGCTGAAACGCGTGAACTTCGACTCGCTTCCCCTCGTTCCCATTCTGCTTCGCGGCATCGTACTTCCAGACGATTTTATAGTCCGGGGTCATTTCCACGATCTCGGTCCAGTCGGTTTGGAACAGGATGTTTCCATTCGCCAACTTCGCAGCATCATGAATATTGCGAATCGGAGTCTGCCACTCGATGTCCCCTTTTTCGTTTACGATTGCCAACGCTTTCGCAGAGTAATCTCCTACCAGTACTTTACGTGGTCGGCCGGAATGAACCGACGAATTGTCGTCGCCTAGACAATCCCCCGCCAGAATCGCTGAAAAGATGACTGCCAGACTCAACCGGTACAACTGCATTTGAGGTCTCCCTGCGGTGATGAGCACAATCCGATCGACCGATTGTAACCGGATGGGGGGCAGAAGGCTGCTCTCGCCCGCACCCCACGGTCTTAACCGATTATTGGAAGCCCAATCCTGACGTCACCGTCGTCTCCCCTGAAGTCAACAACAAGACTAAATGTCTTAAAAACACAAAACAACTGTTGAAGTATTCCGCCCTTCTGGACACCATGAGATGCGGCCAGCAGAACTTATCTACCCATGTCAGCTGCAGGTGAAGTTGGCGCTGAACTGGACGGCTCGGCCTCCGTCGCCCGGTACAACTGAGGTCGGATTGAAGACTGCCGAGAAGTACCCTTTCCGTCGATGGGAGTCTTGCATGTTCCACGGCGCTTTCGCACTCCTTGAACGGTCACTGCGGATTGATGCCCGCAACTGGCCGACGCACCTGTGTCGTTTGGGGTTGGTGGGATCAATCTATGTTTCTCTCTGTTTTGCGTTGTCAACGCAGAACAGGTTTGGGGCTCCCGGTCTGCGTTTCTTTCAGGGGATCGCGTTTCTGGATCTGGCCTTCATCACGTTACTGGGACTCAGTTATTTCTCAACATCCATTACTGAAGAAAAAGAAGAGGATACCCTGGGACTGATGCTGATGGCGGGTGTCAGTCCGCTTGGAATCCTGGCAGGCAAGTCCATCGGGCGATTCTGGCAGGCAATCCTGCTTGTAGCAGCACAGTACCCCTTTATGTTGCTTTCCGTCACAATGGGGGGAGTCACAACACTGCAAGTCCAGGCCATCACGCTGGCTCTGGTCGCTTATATGGTTTTTCTCGCGGGGATGGGGCTTCTCTGTTCCACTCTGGCATCTCGAAATCGAACCGCCAGCTCGATGATGATTGTCGGCCTTTCGATTTACTTCCTGGTCCCGCTCATCGCGAAGCTGATTCTCATTAAGCTGGCGAAGAGTACGATTCAGGGGGTGACCGCTACCACCTCGATTTCGATGTGGAGGGCGTTCCTGGAAAGTATGGAAAACCTGTGTATCTTTTTAAAAATGGGGGAAATCCTCACCACAGGTTTCGGCCAGTCGATCTGGAGCTTCCAGGTCATCTCGAACGTCTTGCTGGGATTCGTCCTGTCTGGTCTGGCCTGGTTGCTGTTCGGGACCGCCTCCTTAGCCACATCAACCGAAGCATCATCCCGGGGACTCGTGGCACGCCAGCGAGCCTTCTTGCAATTCAATGCCGGACGGCCGTGGCCAAATCCCTTTGTCTGGAAAGATTTTCATTTCGTGTCAGGAGGAATCGGCACGATCTTCGTCCGATTTGGGTTCTACTTGAGTCTATGCTTGATTGTTTTTGGATTCGACCATTTTCTTGACGCTTCGTTCGGCCCGAATGGGGCAGTTGGTCTTTGCCAAATGCTCCTGTCGCTGGCGATTGCGATCGACGCTGCGATGGCCCTGGCGCAAGCCATGCACAACGAAATTCGTAGCCAGACGTTAGCCGCACTGCTGATGTTGCCTCAGTCACCTGTCAGGATTGTCTATTCCAAATTTTTGGGATCCCTCCTGGGATGGTTTCCCGGCCCGCTGGTACTCCTGACCGTCACGCTGACCACCGTATCGGGAAGAAGCGACTTCTACAGCTTACTGCAGAACGAACATGGCGGCTGGTGCGTCGTTCTGTTGTTCCTTTTGCCACCGCACTTCGCTCCACTTGCAGCACTGATTGTCAGGTGGGGCGCCGTCGCGGTCGCCTTCGGGCTGACGATTGGAGTTTACTTTGGAATTATCATGGGAATAAGCCTGTTTCGCGGCCCTTCCGACGCATTTTTCGCTTCGGCTGCCCTGGTGATGACGACTCTGTGTGTCGTGTGTCACCTGTTACTCCTGGTTCGAATTCAAACACTGGCGATGAAATGACTTGATTCAACGCAAGCCACAACAAGGGATTGAACGGTTCAGCGCGACGGCCTACGATCTGTGCACAACGGAGCCGTTGCCCCGGCAGCGACACAGGGCCAACAATTGGTCGGTGCGGCGATGGTGCTCAGACGACTGCACGCGGGACCTTGAGTCCCCTTTTTCTCGGGACGTGCAAGTCTGACGGCGAGAGTTGAATGGCAAACCAGCCTCATAGGAAGAGACATGATCCATGCCACAGAAAATCATCATTGATGCGGATCCAGGAATCGGAGATGCGCTGGCCATTGCGCTGGCATTGGCGGATCCCGATCTCGACGTCATCGCACTGACTGCGGTCGGAGGGACCGTTTCTGCAGTACAGGCAGGCAGAAATCTGCAAGCGATTGTGGAAGCTCTCGATCCGCCCAAGTGGCCCCGGATCGGCCAGGCCGAAGCAGCACAGCGGATGCTCGAAGCCGAATCCGTCGACCCCAGTCCCGAATGGCTGAATCAGCAACGGCTCCTCCACGGACCAGATGGCTTAGGCGAACTTCCCGTCGCTGTCGCTGATCTCCATCATCCCCGCGACGCTGCAAAGCTCATGACGGAACTCGCTCGGGAATTTCCCGATGAGATCACTCTCCTGACACTGGGACCGCTCAGCAACGTGGCACTCGCAGCTGACCGCGACGCCAGTTTTCTCGGCAGTCTTCGAAGTCTGGTTTGCCTGGCCGGGACCGTCACCAGCGAAGGAGACGTCACCGCGGTCGCCGAATTTAATGTGTTCCATCATCCCGAGGCGGCCAAGGTGGTCCTGAAATCGCCAACAATGAAGCTGATCGTCCCCCGCGACGTCAGTCACCGGGCGATGCTGACCTTCGATCAACTGGACCGACTCAATCTGTCGGAATCGAATCGTTACGGTGCCTTCCTGCGTCATCTCCTTCCCTTCTCGATGCGGGCTCACCGTCAATATCTTGGAGTAGAAGGTGTCTGGTTACCCGAGATCACGGCACTGTCCGCAATCTCGCAACCCAGGCTTTTCAAGCGAGCCACATTGTCCGTCGATGTCGAAACCGAAGGACAACTGACCCGGGGAATGACAATTTTTGATCGCCGGCACCGACCCGCCTGGCACAACAACGTGGACGCCCTGACGGAAGTCGATGCCCAGGGGGTACTTGACTATTTCACCCAGATGCTGAAGAAAGCCGCTTAACGTTTCTCTCGGGAGCCCGACGAGCAGAAGAAGACCATACTTCACCTGGAATCGACTCGAGTCAGAAACGCTCAACGGCTGTCGTGATCAAGATTGCAAAAGGAAGGCAGTCTCGGGCCAGGAATCATCCCCCGAGTTATTAAGGGAATAAGAATGCCTCGTGACGTTTCTGTCGGTCGATACCCTTTCCTGCGGCAAATGCGCGCATTCCAACTGCTGCAGGCAGCGCGCATCGCCCTGTCGCCGGGTTCAATCGCGATCTCGATGGCGGCGACGTTTCTCTTCTTCGCCGCTCAATGGCTGGCAGGCGACGTTGTCAGAACGGCTGATTCGGTCGATGTCCCTCGCATCGCAATCGAGCAGACTAGCACGGGTGAATTGATCGAATCCCATGTCGCCCTGCCGAACAGGTCTCAGATCGTTGCCCGTGCTTTCACGCTGCAGTCATTCCTGTGGCCCTGGACGAGCGTCTTTCATCCTGCCAGGACCATACTTTCATCTGATGTGAGTTGGGGCTATCGGACAAAGGCTCTGTTTTCGTTCGCTTTCGCCCTCGGCTTGTGGTCACTGGCGGGTACCGTGATCTGTCGTCGCGCTGCGATCCTGTTCGGCGGCCACCGCGAATCTTCCATCCAGGCGGCTCTTCAATACAGCGTGCGACGGTGGTATTCGGCGATCATGGCCCCCCTTACGCCGCTGTTCGCGACGCTCATTGCCGGGCTTCTCATCGCAATCATCGGACTGATTGGGCGGCTTCCTTGGGTTGGTCAGGCCTGGCTGTTGCTGAGTTCACCCTTCATTCTCATTCTGGCTGGCGCAATGGCATTTCTGCTGCTCGTGACCACTGTAGGCTGGCCCCTGATGGTCGCTGCTGTGGCGACGGATGACTGCGACAGCTTCGGTGCGTTGAGTCGAGCCTACAGTGGAATGACTTCAAAACCCTGGTACGTCTTAAGTTTCATCGCAGTCAGTTTCGGAGCAGGCACCGTATTGATATCGCTCGCCCATCTGTTCGCGGACACGACAATCTGGTGTGCCCTGTCGAGCGCCGCCTGGGGTAGCGGCAATGAGCGAGCCACCTCTGCGCTCTTCTCGCCACTCTCGTTCCTGCTTCGCCTGGCAGTCGGTGCCGTCGGCAGCAGTTTTTTCTGGTCTGCAGCAACGATCAGCTATCTACTGTTGCGGCAACAGGTGGACGGTGTACCCATCGATACTGTGGCAGTCGACGATGAAGCGAGACCGGCTCGTGAACCACTTCCGGTCGTAGGGATCCCCGCCACCGATGTTCGCGCCGATCTCAATGGTGAATCGTTCTCGCATCGAAACTGATCTCACAAATTGACGGACCACTTGAGAGAAGAACGCGGACCGATGTCGAGCGAAAAGTCAGAGGGACTACTGTTACGGGTCACAGACTACAGCGAATCCAGCCGGATCGTCGTCATTTTTACGCGTGACTTTGGCAAGATATCGGCGTTGGCGAAAGGGGGGCGAAGGCTGAAAGGGCCGTTTGAATCCGCTCTTGACCTTCTCTCGACATGTCAGATAGTCTTCCTCCGCAAGAACACGTCTGGTTTAGATCTCCTCACTGAAGCCAAACTCGTTACGCGGTTCCACCCTCAAGAACGTGATTTAGCCTGCCTTTACGCTGGCTATTACCTGGCTGAAATCCTGTTAGCACTCACTGAAGATTACGATCCACATCCTGTTTTATATTCCGCCGCGCAAGATGCTCTGAATCTGTTTCAGAATTCAGAAACCATGTTGCTCGGTGTGATCCGTTTT
This sequence comes from Schlesneria sphaerica, assembly GCF_044336245.1. Taxonomy (NCBI): domain Bacteria; kingdom Pseudomonadati; phylum Planctomycetota; class Planctomycetia; order Planctomycetales; family Planctomycetaceae; genus Schlesneria; species Schlesneria sphaerica. The sequence goes on from NZ_CP172346.1 coordinate 2,337,382, forward strand.
GAACTTGTTTTACTGCGAGAAATTGGGCAACTGCCAGATCTGGAAAACTGTGTCGCATGCGGCGCGGAACTGACAGCCGGCAGAACGTTTGGGTACTGGGTCTCGGAAGGGGGACTCATCTGTCCGGATTGTCAAAGAGAGGGATACACACAAATCGCTGTTCACGCAGGTGCCGCCGCTGCAATGCGGCTGCTGTCGAGTGAGAGTGAAACCGACTGGAAACGACTGAATCTGACACCGGCTCAGCTCAAAGAACTGAAACGGATTACGACGTCAGCCATCTGCCACGTCATGGGCAAACGGCCAAAAATGTTGAAATACCTCGACCACTAATACAGCGAGCACTCAACCAGCCGACCGGCTGCGTCTCGGTCATGGACGACCATGGACAACACAACCATCTATCGCCGGATCTTAAGCACACGCAGACCATGGGTCTGTGGAGTCGTGTTGTTCGTACTGATTTCAGGCTGCGCTACCCCATGGGAAAAATCGGCGCTGCTGAAAGAAACGTATCCGAACATCGACCGCGTCCAGGGGCCGACAGAACGAGCTCTACGCAATGTCTTCCGCAGACAGAAAGAAGAGAGCGACGAAGAGGAGCTGTCACTTTCCGGCAAGTCGCTGAAGCCGATCGCGGGTACCGAAGAATACCTGGCCGCCACTGAACTCTATAAAGAAGAGAAGTTCCTTGAAGCCCAAAAGGCGTTCAAGAAGGTTGGCAAGAAATTCAAGAAGAGCGAAATTCGCGAAGATGCCCTGTTTATGGAGGCCGAGGCGGCCTGGCAACTCGACAACTACTCCCGTGCTCACGACATCTACGCCGTCCTGCTGAAAGAATATCCTTCGACACGCCACCTGAATGTGGTGAGCGAGCGCATGTTCAAAGTCGGCCGCCTCTGGCTCGACTTTCCGGAAGTGGCAAAACTCGATGAAATCGAACAGGTCAATTTCGAAGACCCGAACAAGAAACTCCCCTCCGAGGAAAAGCCGCACACGGCGAAATCTCGATTCGTCTTTGTCCCTAATCTGACGAACAAGAAAGAACCGTTGTTCGACACACCCGGAAACGGTGTGGCCGCACTTTCCGCCGTCTGGATGAATGATCCGACCGGGCCGCTGGCTGACGACGCCATGATGCTGGTCGCCAGTTACCACGCGAGAAAAGGGAACTATATCGAAGCGGATCGCTACTTTCAGATGTTGCGCGAGACGTTCCCTAACAGTCCGCACGTGCAGAACGCATTCCTTCTGGGCTCCCACGTCAAGCTGATGTCCTATCAGGGCCCCGACTACGAAACACGCACCCTGGAAGAAGCTCAGAAGCTCAAAGAGGCAACGGTCAGACTGTATCCAAATCTGCCTGAGAAAGACCGGATTCAGAGCGAACTGGCACGAATCGAAGATGCCAAGGCACTCATTGACTGGTCACAGGCCAAGTTCTGGTTGCGTAAAGGAAACAAGAAAGCCGCAGCGATTTATTGCCATCAGGTGATCGATAAATTCCCCAATTCTCAGTACGCGAAACTCGCTCGCGCCAAACTCGTCGAACTTGGCCCTGAATATGCCAGTGGCGCCGCGTTCCTGTCGCCCATCGATCAGAAGAAGACCACGGTCTTTGACAATATTGTCCCTAAAAATTTCACATATCGCCTGAAGAACTATCCACTTGTCGGTGGGCCACGCAGCAAGACGGCAAAGTCGACTGGTACGGCTCCGAAACGCCTTTCGGAAACATCCGAAGACGAGGCGGAGGACGAAGTCGTTGAAGACGAAGAAATGTACGAAGAAGAAGCTCCAGCCGAAGAGCCGGTGAATCCGCCTCGACGCAGAAACAGCTGGGGGGACGATGACCAGACGCCCGACAGATTGCCTCCGGGATCTGAATCGGAAGCCCGTGAAATGGAACCGAATAAGCCTGGGCGAGCACGCCTCTAGAAATCGTGAAATCCAGCGATGAATAACGAACCAACCATTGCGCCCCGCAGTACCTGGATGACCCCACATCCGGCTGGGATGATCGTTGTTCGCGAACAGGCTTCCCGGTCAGACGCTCATCATTTGGATGGCGAGCGGAGATGCGGTATCCGCGTGACTTCACGCAACTGGAACTGGTTGAGTGTGGTGCTGGCAATGTTGGTGTCCGGCTGTGGTTACACGGTCGGCAATGACTTTCGAACCGACATCAAGTCGGTTGCAGTCCCGATTTTCGAAAACACCACGAATCGACAGGGGATCGAGTATCAACTGACGGAAGCGGTCCAAAAGGAAATCACAAAACGTTCGCATTATCGACTATCGAAAGGTCGAAATGCCGATACGCGATTGACCGGCAAGATCGTTGGATTTCGAAAAGATGTCCTGGGGGAAACAGCTCAAGACGACCCTCGCGAACTGCAAATCACGCTGATGGTTCAGGTTCGCTGGGAAGATTTGCGAACAGGCGAACTGATCGCTGAGCAGGAATTGCCGCTCACGCCCGAGCTCATTCCGCTGACGGGCCAGGCCGAGTTCTCTCCCGAATTGGGGCAATCTCTCGCGACAGCTATGGAAGACAACCTCAATTCCATGGCGCGCAAAATCGTCAACCTGATGGAAGTTCCCTGGTAACCATCGACTAGACTTCGAACGCGTTACCCGCCGCTTGAGTGCGGCCATGCTGAAGTGATGACATCCGTCAGACCCAGCCCGCGACTTAGCCCTCACATCGAATGGTTCTCACTCGCCATTCGTGCCCTGCGACTGGACGCGGCAAAGCACTGGCCCTGAACGCGAAAAGTCGTTCCATCAAACTTTATGCTCGAGTCAGTTCGGGAATTGCCTCTCCGTTCTCGACGATCGGAACCGGACGACCAGCAAAGTTGAGGATCGATGCGTGCTTGTAATCGATCCCCAGGTGTCGATAGATCGTAGCCAGAAAGTCGGCAGGACTGACTCGACGCGAAACCGGATTTTCACCTCGCGCGTCCGTTGCTCCGATAATCTGCCCCGTGCGAATTCCACCACCTGCGAAGAGCATCGAGTTGGCATTCGGCCAGTGATCACGCCCCGGTTGAACCGTTCCCGCAGGAGCACTCGCCACACCTCCGCCGCTGCTGGCGACATACGAGATCCGCGGTGTCCGACCAAACTCGCCGGTCACGATCACCATCACACGGCGATCGAGCCCGCGAGCGTAGACATCTTCAATCAGAGCCGAGACAGCCTGATCCAATGTCGGTAGACGAAAACTCAATGCATCGAAGACATGCTGGTTGACCGCGTGATCGTCCCAGTTCTGAACGCGCCCGCACAGAGGGCCGTCAAACTCGGTCGCCACGATATCCACCCCCGCTTCCACCAGACGTCGCGCCATCAGGCATTGCTGTCCCCACTGATTGCGACCATAGCGGTCTCGCACCGAGTCGGGTTCGAGCGAAAGATCAAACGCCGTCCTCGCTGCGGGGTTCGTCAAAAGATTGATGGCCTGTTCATCAAACTTATCGATGGCGTCCATCACACCGGACTGATCAACCCGCCGCAGCATGCGATCAAGATTCGCTTTCAGCGATGAACGCGAATTTAGCACGTGCAAAGCGCTCTCATCCCGCATGCCGATATTGGGGACTCGGAAATCGGGTGCGTTGGGATCGCCGACGACCTTGAATGCTTCCCGCGAAGGGCCGAGATACGTCGGTCCTGCAATCGTAAAGTTGTCGTAATTGTCTATCGGATTGACAGCAACGTAGTTTGGAATCCCCCGTTTGGGATCGGAGAGAAAACTGCTGGCGACGGTCATCCAGTCGGGCAGAATCGGAACAAGTTTGTCTTGGGGATCTGTGTCACCGGCCAGCACCTGAAGTGAACCTGCGGGATGTCCACCTCCCGTATGCGCCACCGATCGCAGCAGTGTGTATCGGTCAGCAATTCGTGAAAGCAGTGGGAGGTGTTCCCCGATTTCGATCCCCGGAACGTTCGTCGAAATCGGTTGGAACGGTCCGCGATAATCGAGCGATGCTTCGGGTTTGCAGTCAAACGTTTCCAGATGACTGGCCCCGCCGCGCAGCCAGACCAGAATAATGGCTGGACGATCCCCCGAGGTCGACGTCGTCGCAGGTTCAGCGGCGGTCGCCTGAAGCCTGAGAATGTCGCTCAGGGTCAGGCCAGCAAAACCGGTTAATCCCATGCGGAGAATTTCACGCCGCGTGGGTTTCGGGCCGTTACAGCGAGAACGAGGCGAATTGGGCATATTGCTTGTTGTCTTGCTGAAAGTTCACGTAGCTCGCCGCTGAAGTGCTGCGGGAGTTTCTCTATTTTGATTATTTTATCGTCGTTGGGCTGTCTTGCTCTTCAATTCCCACTCTTCATCGACTTTCGGGAAGAACTCCTTAGCCCCAACCGCGCATAGTTCGATGCGAATTCACTGGATGAACCCCGCACAACAAGTATAATCAAAACCTATTGATGCGTACAGATCGGTCCCTCTTGCGGCGAGATCCCCATGCTGAATCTGCTTGGAAGTCCGCGTCGTTGTTGTGATGGTATTACACGCCGGCAGACCCTGAAAGCCGGGGCACTTTCCGCATTAGGTGGTTTCGGACTTCCACAGATTCTGGCTGCCGAAAATGCAGGTCTGGTACACGACGCCAAAGCGAAGAACGTCATTTTCATTTTCCTGCTGGGTGGCGCTGCAACTCAGGACATGTACGACCTGAAGCCGGATGCCCCCGCCGAGGTCCGGGGGGAATTCAAGCCGATTCCCACATCGGTGCCGGGAATCAATGTTTGCGAGCACCTGCCGCAGTTCGCTCAGTGGGCTCACCAGTTTGCGTTCATCCGGTCGGTGAACCACAAGGCGGGTTGTCACAACTGCCTTCCCTGTTTTACCGGTTACGACATGCTCCCTCCTGACCAACACCCGCGCGAAACCGATCCCCCCAGTATCGGATCCGTGCTGCAATATCTAAGCGGCGCGCAAGCAGAATTGCCCCAGTACGTCTACATGCCGAATTGGCTCGGCTGGGGTCAGGCATTTCGCCGTGCTGGACCGTACGGCGGATTCCTGGGGAAGCGTTACGACGCGCTGACGACCGAATGTCAGCCCTATTACGACAAGACCTCTTTTGACCCGCTTCCAGGGAATCCACAGATTGTTCGAGGCGAGCCCGTCCTGCCCAGCACATCGCTCCAGGAGGGAATGACCATTGATCGTTTGAATCAACGGCGGTCACTACTGAATCAGATTGACGAGGAACGACGGCGAGCGGACCAGATCCTCACTGCCTCTACCTTTCAGCGGAATCAGCAGCAGGCGTTCGATATCCTGACGTCATCGAAGATGCGACGGGCCTTCGATCTGACACAGGAAGACCCTCGAATTGTCGAGCGCTATGGACGAACCCTTTTCGGAAATTCGACCCTCATCGCCCGCAGGCTGATTCAGGCCGGTGTCCGTTTCGTCAACGTCACCTGGGACTTGTACTGGGGTCCCGTCAATGTCGATTACGATGCCTGGGACACACACACCAACAATTTCAATATCCTGAAGCAGAATAAACTACCCGGGTTCGATCAGACGATTTCCGCCTTAATGCAGGACCTGCAGTCCAGCGGACTGATGGACGAAACGCTGGTCGTGATCACGAGCGAAATGGGTCGCACTCCTCGAATCAATGGTAATGCCGGGCGCGATCACTGGACGAACTGCTTCGGATCCCTGCTTGCGGGAGCTGGCATCAAGGGGGGAACCATCCATGGTTCTTCTGACTCTCAGGCGGCCTACGTGAAAGATAAACCCGTCCGCCCCGCCGATCTGATTGCGACGATCTACCAGACCCTGGGGATTGACCCCGAACGAAGAGTTCCCGATCACACAAACCGCCCCGTCGAAATCTCGCAAGGGGGTGTCCCTATCAGTGAAATCCTGGCGTAAAGAATCAACAATTCGACACTGTTGAACCGGGTCGCAGGCCGGTGTCGTCACTGCGGATCTGTCCTGCCGTGTAGAGCCCCCTCAATCGACGACGCGGAAACAGGCGAGATTTCCGAGGCGGTCACGGCAAAAGATGCGGCCGCCGGACATGACAACGTGGGGCCAGGCCTCAGTTCGGAAAAGTCGCTCCTGAACCGAAAGTTCGACATACTCTTCAGGCGATCGAACCGCCGTTTCGACGAGAGCCAGCCTGCCGTTGAAACCATAGACAATCAGGCGGTCATCACTGGTGACAATACAGGAACCGGGATCACTGAAGCTCCCCCCTTCCCATTTCTGCTCGCCCGTCTCCCAGTCCAGGCATCGCAGACGTTGCCACGTAAAGTAGACAAAGCCCTTGTGAATAATTGGGGTGCAAACTTTTGAGGAATAGTCCGCTTCCCAGACTTTTTCGATCCCGCTGAGGGTAACCTTCAATCGACAGATCGACTTGTGATTGTACTGCGAGGTAATCAGCAAATTGTCTTCGTGGACCGCCAGTGAAGCGACGTTATTCGCGAAGTCAGTAATCCAGGGATAAGTTCCGACAGTTTTTCCTTCGTGCCCCTCGTCCAGGCGGATGACGACCAGTCCATTGACGGTGAACAGCCCCACGCAAGGAACGGATTCGACAGTGATCAGCACCGGCCCGCCGTTGTGCCCAGCGGGGTCGACGCACTCCGAGGACCAGATGAGCTGTCCGGTTCGCTTGTCGAAGGCTTTGAGGCATCCCGAGTCGGCACCGACTTCGACCAGCAACCAGTCACCATGCACGAGCGGGCTTGATGTATAACCGTAGTCGCGCTGAGGAGCACGCGTCAGCCGAGGCCTTTTCTTGACGTGGTAAGTCTCGTAGAGGTTAATCTCCCACACCGTTTTTCCACTGTTTCGGGTGTCACGGCAGATCAGATCTCCGTCAACTCCCAACGTATAAATAAACTTTGTCTCCGAATCATATTCGGGAGTGGAACAGGCCCCCGAATACATTCCCTCATCACCGTCGTGAAAACGCCCCCATTGCGGGGCAGGGCGTGCGACAGACCAGACCGTTTTTCCAGTGGCGGCGTCCAGACATCGCAGCGTGTCGTTCCCTTCGGCCCAGCCCAGCGCGAAAACAGACGGACCGACCACCAGCGGCGAACTGGCTCCCTCCCCGACTTCCAGGGTCCAGTCAGGCTTGTCGGCAAGCCAGGTCTGACCGTTCCATCCTGACTTCTCATTGAGATGCCCATTCCGATAGGGACCGCGCCAATGTGGCCAGTCGTCGGCGATCAGCCCCGCCTGAATTGTCAGAACGATCGCTACCGCCACTCGTGTCGCCAGGCTGTTATCCACCAGAAAAGCTCCTTTGACAGCTCATTTTCGGGAACGGGATAGTCTAATCCGCATCAGGGATCACATCATTGGCCGCGTAGCCTCAGAATCAACAGGCACGAAAACCGGATGGACCCAAACCAGGGCAGCGGCGCACCGGACACACTCGCCGCGACCAGAGATCAGGAATGAATCGCCTCACACTACGCGTTTCGGCAGGGCAATGATTACAAACTGGAAGCGGGACTCGGCTCATCTGCCTCGGGAACTGCCTTCTCGAAGCGCTCTCCCAATTGCAGTAAGAGTGGCAACAGGAGCAGATTGACGGCAAGCCCTCCTGCAATGGCAACACTGACAATCACACCAAAGTAAATCAGAGGGACAAAGTGAGACGTTGCCAGAACGAGGAAGCCAACAATCAATGCAATGTTCGAATAGAGGAGCGGTTGGCGCACTTCGGATTGAACGTGATGGAGTGATGTCGGAAAATCAAGCCCCGACCGACGGGCACGCAGAAATGCGGAGAGGTAGAAAATGCTGTCATGGATCGTCAGTCCCATCGTATCGCTGGAAATCATTGCCGTTCCGATATTCACCGGGAAACCCAGCCATCCCATCCCCCCCAACAGGAGCACAATGGGAATGATGTTGGGGACAAGTGAAACAAAGCCCATCCAGAGACTGCGATAGGCCACCGACATCACGGCAATCAGGCAGGATCCCCCCAGCATGATATCAGTCCATTGATCTGCCAGCAGACTTTCAATCAGAAACGTCAGCAGCACGAACAGCCCGGTCACTTTCGCCTCAGGAAATTCCGTCTGCGCGAGCGTTTTGACTCGTTCGATCAGTTGTTGCTTTGCTTCCGATGATTGACGTTCGTACGCACGCAGCATGATCCGCATTCGCCCTGCTTCGGCGTTGTACAAACTGGGAATAAATTCCGGTTGTACTCGGTTCAAGTGATTGGCTTTCGCCTCGGTTGTTCCAGCGAGCAAGGGAATCGTGGGAATTAACTCCAGACCATCCGTCACCGCCAGAACTTTAGTCAGAGCAGGACCGTCCTCTCCCGGGATTTCACGTAGCGACTGTGCCAGTCGAGCGACCTTCTCAAGGTGCTCATCGTTCAGGGAATCAGGTGCAGGAAAATTGACTTCCCAGGCACCGGTTCCTCCTAACCGTGTCTCAATAAAATCCAGACCACGAACCACGGGACTTGTCGCTCGAAAATTCTTGCTGAAGTCGGTTTCGATCTTCAGCCGGAACAGTCCCATCACGCCCCACGCCATGAGAATTGCGCATGTGATCCAGACATGATAGGGATGCAGCAGAACCCATTTGGCAAGCCCCTCAAGAGATTGGTTCATCTGACGATCGCCACGAGGTTTGCGGAGCGTTCCTCCCTCGGCCCCCAGCAGAAAACCAGCGGGCAGAACAAGGATCATGGCCACCAGCACGAACAACGAACCAATCACCATTGTCAGGCCAAACGAACGGACCGGGTGCAGCCGACTGGATAATTGGGCGCCGAAGCCCACGGCCGTCGTCAGACAAACCCAGAAAATGTCCATTCCAATGACGTGGAGCGTCTGCCGAAACGCGTTCACTCGATCCGCCTGCTCGCGCATTTTCCGATAGTAAAGCGACATGTAAACAACGGTCGAGACGCCGACAATGGTGACGAGAGACCCCAGGATCGAGCTGACCATGCTCAACTGCATACCGCTCTGGAACAGCACGGCTTTCGTCCACAGGATGGCACACTGCACGATAACGAAAGGCAGGATAATTGACCGAAGGCTGCGAAGGAAAAACAGAATTACGAGGATGAGCAATACAGACGCGGCCCAACCCATCCACTCTCCATCTTCCTGGGCATAGCGGAACATGTCATGAACCAGAACCGGTTCACCAACGACGTACGTCGGCAGGGGCTGTTCATTCGCAATTTTCTGAATCTGAGCGAGGGACTCATCCCGGGTTACGGGAGATTGGCTCGGTTCTAGTAATCTGACCGCGACCGCAGTCGTCTGATTGTCATCTCCGAGCAATATTCCCCGGCTGAAGTCAAGCAGTTCTTCACGCCTGTGCTTCAGGAACGGAAGCCGTTCCATCGCGAGAGTGCGATCGAGACTTTGAACGCTCCCTTCCACAACACCGGGAACCTGTTCAAGTCGGTTCGCCAATTCCTCCAAGCGGGTCTGTGCGTCATCTGAGAACAGATCCGGATCACTGTAAGCGACGAAGACAAATTCGTCCCCTCCGAACCAGCGTTTCCCTTCAGAATAGTCCTGCAAACGGACGTTCTTCGCCGCATAGAGCGACTCGATGGACTGGTCGAATGCCAGCCGACTCGCCGGGCGAATGGCGAGCACTGTCAGTAGAAATGCGATGCCCACCAGGAACCGATGTCGGTGGATCAGGAATTCCACCAGCAGGTCAAATCCTCGACGCGGCATCAAAATTCTCTCGTGAAAAGTGCGATCAGCCTCTGGCGGTGTGCGGCAGGACTTCAACAGACTTCCTCGTTTCAGTCCGGTTGTCCTTCGCTCGTTATAGCAAAGCGGTCTGCACTCTTCATGCGACTAACTCGTCATGCGACTCACTCGCAGGGGGGCCCCATGAATCGAAGGCGGATGGGGTTATCCGAGCTGGACAACTCCATCACGCCTTCGGATCGGGCGCGCTGGCGCGGATCATGGCCGTCGCCACCAATTTATCCAGCATGCATCCAGCTCAGGAAGAAGCTAAGAGGACCGGCTCGAATTTGCCGCCGCGCAGTGATGCTGTTCCAGCTTTCGAACCAGCTCAATGCTCGTCAGGACATCGCGGTTGACGATGTGCGCCGGAGTTCGTCCGCTGGCCACGTCGATCAGACTCTGACAGGCACTGCGTCCCATATTCTGGAAGCACTCGTCAGTCCAGCAGATGGCATGTGGTGAAAGAATAACGTTATCGAGTGCGAGCAGCGGGTCGTCTGGCGGGATGGGCTCCACATCAAACACGTCGAGTCCCGCTCCCGCGATTTGACCACCGGCCAGTGCCTGCACCAGTGCAGTCTGCTCGACAATGGGTCCTCGCGCCACATTGATGAGGTAGGCATTGGGCTTCATCAACCGAAGTCGGCTTGCATTGAGCAAGTGCTTCGTTTCCGGAGTCAATGCACAGCAGACAACCACGTAGTCCGACTCTCGCAGCAGCGTATCCAGCGACACCAGTTCCACACATTCCACCGGCGCATTCAGGTAGGGATCAAAACCAAGGTGACGCATTTCGAACGGCGAGGCGAGGCGGAAAATCTCACGGCCGATGTTCCCGACACCAATGACCCCCAGCGTCCTTCCACTGACACCTTGCCCCATGTGGTTAAGTTTGTCGTGCCACTGTCCGGCACGGGTCAATCGGTCTTTAATCAGCAGCTTGTGAGACAGTGCGAGCAGCAGGGTCATCGCTGAAACCGCGACGGGACGCCTTACGCCATCCGGTGTGATCGTCAGCATGACGCCTGCGTCAGTACAGGCAGACACATCGACGTTGTCATAGCCAACCCCGAACCGGGCGATGATGCTGAGCTCCCGGGCCCCTTTAAGAGTCTCAGCCGTGATTTTTGGTGAAAGGGCCAGCAAACCGTTCAGGCCAGCGATCTGCTCCGGACCGAGAACCGGTCGATGTTCGGCAAGAAATTCCCAATGGATGTTCGGTGCGTCATCCAGTAAGGACAGTCCAATATCGCCGAAGCCAATTGTCCCATCAGGTTTGAGAAAATCGCGAGTCAATCCGATCCGGAAGGGTGCAGCAGCCGTCATGGTCTCATCCCCGGGAGTCGCCACTCGGGGGAGATTCTCTCCGGAAAATCCCCCACCAACTCATGTCGCACAGGCTCAGGAAGTCATCCTACCAGACTGATCAGCAGAGGGACATCGAATTAACGAGGAGCTGCCGCGACGACGGCTCGCCAGTCAACCCGCTTCGAGTCGGCCCAAAGTCCTTCCAAGTCGTAAAGCTCGCGCGCTTCTGGCAGAAATGAGTGCAACACGATGTCGCCCCAGTCCTGCAGAATCCAGGAACTCTGCTCGTATCCTTCGGTTGCGGGTGGTTTGTGTCCACGAGCTTTCATCTGCACCCGGACTTCGTCACTGAGTGCATGCATCTGGCGCGTACTGGTTCCGGTCGTGATCACGAAGAAGTCCATGATCGGTGTGACACCGGTCAAGTCGAGTACCACCGTATCCTTACCGCGATACTCTTCGCACAGTTTGGCTATGTGGCAGGCATCTTCCAGACTGCGCTGCAATCGATTTTTTGAACTGGGGGTAGAGACGGCGGCAGAAATAGCAGACTCCAAAGTTCATTTCGCGGGTATGGTTGTTCAGTCACTTGTGCGAGGAAATCCGATTCGACTCGAATCGAAACACCACTGTGCAAGTTCATTTTGGATAAACCAGCTTAACAGACAAGGGGTCGTTGTACGAGGTTCACCAAAATCGCGTCAAATTCAACCCAGAAAATCAATCAACCCGATCCTAAGCCACCTTCGGCAGAGCTGCCAATTCCCAACACAACAGCCCTCGCCGGCGATGCCAGTCCCGGTTTTATGTCATGCGGGAAGACGACACTTAAATCGGACCTGCGCGGCCAACAGTTCCGGCAGGCGGCTGGTTTTCACGAGGTGCAACCTCAGGGTTGATCAAAGCCTCCGCCAAAAATCAGCGAGATTCGATCGGGCTCAAGCTTGCCAGCGAGAAACAGGGAATCAACGACCGACAGCAGCGGCCTGACTTTTTCAAATCGCCTTTTCAGCCGTGCAGTCTCTTCTACCGCTTCAAACGTGAGCGAACTGGCCAGTTCCGGTCCACTCTTCGCCAGCACTTCCCGTGTTCTCACACAGTCCAGCCAGATGAGTTGGTGGGAACCCGGGAAGAATCGACGTGCATGATCGTGCAACCGCCCCACCGACTGAGGTTGCCCCAAAGTCTCTAACGACGTTTGCAGTTGATCCGACGATCCCGCAACGATGAGCTTGTCTTGTTTCAGTCCGTAAGCAATCGGAAAAGGAGCTTCTCCCGCCAACGTTCGAACGCGGACGGCGTCTTTTTCCTCCCGCTTTACCGTAACGATGGAGTTCCCCTGAGCGGAGTGATAAGCGGCCAGCAGCCTGAGGCCCGCTTCGAGCCCCTGGTCCAGCCCCGACAGCAGCGGCTCTTCAGCCAGAGAGCCCAACGAAAAGCCAACGGCACCGTCCAGCGTGGTCTTTCCCGATGTACTATTGGTCCGGATCGTCACGAAACCGCCAAAATCACGGCCCAGTGCGGGAATGATTGTCTCGAGGAGATCATATCCCCCAAAAAGACTCTGCGTGACGCGGCACATCAGAGCGATTTCAGCGCGTTCGCCCGGTGGAATCTGAGAAAACGCAAATCGCACCAGTGGCGCCAGATCGAAACCGCCCGCGAATGCCAGCAGCGACTCCGGCGGGATCTGCTGTAGCCACGAAGACTCGGCTACTGGTTGCGTTACGAATTGTGTCCAGTGGGGAGGAAGTTGTTCGGCGTCGAGATTCACCACCGCTTCAAACACAATCCCCTGATCGAGGTGAAGGCTCGCTGAGACCCAGTCAACACCCTTCCAGATCGCCGACAGATTCTCCAGATCCTTGTCGCCCCTTGACGATTCCTCGATTCCATGATCCCACGCACGGGCGTTGATGTGCACGTAAGCGAAAGCGTCGTCCTTTAAACGATTGCGAGCCTCGCTGTACTTCACGGACTGCGGCATCGATTTCAACGAGCCTGACGCAGCGGCACCGTCGGCTCCCGCAGTGAATCGATCAATAACGTCATGCAGCAGCGTCTCGTGATCAGAAATAGCGAACCATCGATCCGCGACGGCAAAGTAAAGAGTGTCCTTCGAAGTCTTCTGACGTGAACGTTCGAAATAGCTAGCGCCATGGTGGGTCTTCTTGGTCACCACCGTGTTCGGCTCCAGCTTTTGCCAGGCGGCAATGGCAGCACGAACTGCGGCCTCGTCGTGCGCCTCTCCGATGAGAATCCCACGGGGACGCCCTGTGACATCCAGTTCGATGGCAACAACAAGCGAACGGGCGAATAGCTGGCGAAGTGCCGCAGAAATCGTCGTCCCCGTCTGATTGACCACATGCTGGTTCAGCGCCTGCCACTGCTGAAAGCCAGGACTTTCCAGCAATCGCTGAAATGGCGGGAATGCTCGCAGCCGCTCCACCAGCGGACCTGACTCTAAGTCTCCCCATGCCTGTTCGAGACCGGTGATCTCCAGACAAAGTGCGGTATCCGCAGAGACGAGATCCATTGCGGACCGCGGTTCCGAGGCCCACAGGGATAAGCTGAAGTTCAAGCTGACCAGCAGCAACCAGCAACACGTCATCGACCAATGATTTAACATGAGCGTCTACCTTGGACTTTGCGATCTGGTCTAGAAACTTCCAATCGCATTTCTGCCCCTCACACCGCCACAATCGGTTCAAATTCAATAACGTCAGCTGCGCGAGACGTCCTTCAGCCGGCAGGAACCGAACTCGGAACCGTGTTCCAAAGGAAACCGAGTGCTGATTCGACCCGGGTGCTGATGGGACTCAGTATCCGGGTAGCATCGACCGCAGAGGATTTCGAATCGACCGATTCCAAAGTCTCCGGTTCTGGTTTTCTCAGGTTCAGGGAAATGGGTCTGACTGGCATGACGCTGGCAAACTCACGAGCGGCCAACGTTGTCTCGGTCGCCAGCACTTGGTACTCGGACCGAATATCCGACAAGACCGCCGTCAGTGTTTCTGAAACATCCGCAGTGACAAGTCCGTCTTGCGGAGCAGCCACGATCACCGGAGATGGGGAAGTGAATTCAACGGGAACTGCGGGAGACTGACTCGCGACCTGTTGGATTTGTTCCTTCCTGCCGATGGAAACGAGAACGGTAACCACCAGACAGACCGCCGCGACCGTCGATGCGAAAAGGATGGCTCGCGACGCGAAAAATCCTGGTGCCGAACGTGACTCCCGGCGATGAGTATGGACTGCGGCGACTCGACGGAGGGGCCTCGGCAATTCCGATGCCCCTGCTTCAGCCGGCTCAAGTTCCCCAAGTTGATGCAGAACGAAATCAGCCAGACGCGTGGGAGGTGCCGCTCGCCGCAGCATATCCACCAGTCCCTCCATGTGTTGTGGCGGAAGCTCGTACAATGCTTCTAAACCGGACCCCGATCTCCACGCATCGATCGCATCGTCGAGTTGCTGCTGATATTCGCAAAATGCCCGACACGAAGGACAGACGGAAAGATGCTCTCGCGCCGTCGAGTCCAGCGGTTGGGAAGTCTCGAGAGACTGCTCAAATTCTTTATTAAATTCGGTGCAGTTCATATCCGTCCTTTGTCACGACGCCGCGTTCGATCAGCAGTTGTCCGAGTTCTCGACGAGCCCGGTGCAGCCACGTTTTGACTGTCCCTTCGGGACAATTCATGGCTTCCGCAACTTCAGCGATACTCAGTTCCTGCTGATAGAACAGAATGAAGCACGTTCGATATTCGTCACGTAATTTTCTGAGTGCCAGGTGCAGTTCTTCGGACAAATCCGCCGTCCCCAGACGCTGTTCGCGCGAAGGAGAGTCAATCGCAGGATCGAAACTGCGGGGACGTACTTTTCGCTGTGAAAGATGCGTTCGACAGCGATTGACGGCGATCGTCAGCACCCAGGGATCCAGAGACCGTAGTTGATCCCAGTGATGAAGATGCCTGATCGCACGCACCATTGTCTGCTGCGCGACGTCTTCCGCGTCCTCGCGATGCCTGAGTTGCCGAAGACAAATGGCCAGCACAGGACCCTCGAAGCGCGCAACGAACTCACGGATGGCCGATTGGTCACCGGTCAAACAGCGTTCGGCGAGTTCCCGATCGTCCACGAGCTGATCACCCCTCCGAAATCAATACCCGCCATCACTTTAAACGGTTTCAATGGCGATTGCGAATCTGGGAAAAATCTCAAAAAAGGTTTCCTGCAGATGCAGTCCTTCGCCTGACGCAGGCCTGCGTCAGGCGAAGGACTGCACGACGAGGCACCCGCACCGGGTCATCGACAATCTCCTTCAACACCGATCAAGTCAGTGCCATCAGTGCCACCCAAAGTGGGGGGGCATCTGTGGCATCCAGAAAGATCGCAACCCGACGTCCACCAGTCCTTGTTCAGTGATGAAAATCTCCGTCGCTGCGCGGGAAAGACGTCGCACGAACCGAGGCAATCAGCGCCAGTGCGGGAAGCCGAAGTCACCCAACAATCGTGCAGGAAATCGCTTGTCGCCTCATAAGCACCTGATTACGCTGAATCTGAAATTATACAAAGCTAAATATGGTGGTAGAGACTCCCGTCTTATCACGTTAGTAAACATGCAGATACTAGTGCGAATCCGCGATTGATTCCGTTCAGGTGAGTGTTCGTGGGAGTAGCTGATGGCTTCTGATGCGGCTTCAAGCCTTGACTCAATCGACATGGGTACCTCGGCACTACCTGGCCGCGGAGCCCTCGAAATTGCCACCGTGCGAGCCCTCAGCCAAAGATCTGATCTGCAGGGGTTTCTGCGATTCGGAACCCATCTCGCCATCATCATTGGTGCGGGCTTGCTGGTCTGGCGGGCTATGCCCCACTGGTATCTGATGATTCCCGCGATGCTGCTGCAGGGATTTGCATTGGTCACGATGTTCGCTCCCATGCATGAGTGTGTTCACAAGACTGCTTTTGCGACCCCGATCTACAACGAAATCTTCGGCTGGATCGCCGGTTTACTCAGTTACTATAACTTCACCTACTACCGCTACTATCACACTTGGCATCATCGCTACACACAGGATGCGAATCGCGATCCCGAGCTGATGTCTCCTAAACCACAAACGGTAATCCAATACCTGCTGGAAATCAGCGGCATCCCCTTCTGGCTCTACCGCCCTCTGATGTTCGCCCGACTTGTGACCGGTCAAACCAGCAGCTACCCCTTCGTCCCCGAGAATGCCCGTCGCAAAATCTCCCTTTCCGCCGGGTTGCAATCGGCGGTGTACGTGGCGGGAATCATCTCCGTCGTATTGGGTTACCCTTACGCGCTGTACTGTTTCTTCCTGCCCACGTTCCTCGCTCAGCCATTGCTGCGAGCCATTCTGATTGCAGAGCACACTGGCTGTAGTGATGACGAAAATGGACTGACGAATACCCGCACGACACTGGCGAGCTTTCCGGTACGGCTGCTGATGTGGAATATGCCCTACCACACAGAACATCACCTCTATCCTTCGATCCCCTTTTTTCAGTTGCCTAAGGCCCACGGAGAACTCAAACAGAAGCTGGCACACCTGGCCCCGAATTACGTCGCCGCCAATCGTTCGGTCGTCCGCTCCCTCGGCACTGAAAAGCGGGAGGAAGCCTCTTGAGTGCCCCGGCCTCCCCTCCCCTGGCCGCTTCGAACTATCAGATCTTCCGGCTTCCCGACTTTACGCTCAAATGTGGAGTTGTCGTTCCAGAGCTTCAGCTGGCCTACAAGACCTACGGGAACCTCAACCGAGATCGCTCCAATGTCGTGCTCTACCCCACTTCGTACGGGGCACAGCATATGGACATCGAGTGGCTGATCGGGGGGCCTGACAGCATCCTTGATTCCACACGCTACTTCATCGTCATCCCGAACATGCTCGGAAATGGCTTGTCCACCTCCCCTTCCAACAGCCCTTTTCCCCCTGGACATCCATTTCCGTTCATTTCCCATGTTGACAATGTCATCGCACAGCGGCGAATGCTGGCAGAGGTGTTCGGCATCACCCGACTGGCAATGGCATACGGCTGGTCAATGGGAGCCCAGCAGGCACTTCACTGGGGCGCACTCTTTCCTGACTCGGTCGAGCGGATCGCGGCCGTCTGCACGTCAGCCAGAACCTCGCCCCACAATCAGGTCTTTCTGGAAGGCCTGCGGGCGACATTGACCACCGATCCCAACTTTGTGGAGGGATACTTCCGAACACATCCCGAAAAGGGCTTGCGAGCCTTTGGCCGCGTCTATGCTGGCTGGGCTCTCTCACAGGCTTTTTACCGCGAACACGTCTACCTGAGTCTCGGCTACACCTCGCTGGAAGACTTTCTGGTCCGGGATTGGGAAGCGAGCTTCCTGCGTCGCGACGCCAATAATCTGCTGTCCATGCTGCAGACATGGTTGCATTCTGACATCAGTGATAATGACGTCTTCCAGGGCGACCTGGACAAGGCCCTGGCATCGATCACCGCGAAAACGTTCATCATCCCGGGCCAGACGGATCTTTACTTCACTCCCGAAGACAGCCTGATTGAGGCCAGAAAGATGCCCAACGCGGAATTCCGCCCGATCCCTTCGATCTGGGGCCATCGCGCCGGAAATCCATCGAAGCATCTGCAAGATCAGTTGTTCCTGAAAGCCGCAGTCGCGGACTTATTAAACGATTCCTGAATCGCGATTGGTGTTCGTCAAGGTTCGTCGGAGCGCGCTCCTCGCTTTGAACCGCACCTGAAACTGAAGACCTGGCGCCCGCCACTCGTGGGCGATACGAACTGAGAACGTCCTCGACTGCTGCTCGCGGCGATCGACGACGTACATGAATCGAAAGACGCGATCATGAACCTGCAGCAAACCGCAAACGAGCTGGGGATACGTTATTTCCTGGTGTCATTCTCCGACCTCGTCGGGACATCCCGGTCGAAGCTGATCCCGGCCAGCGCCATCTCAGAAGTCTCCGAGAAGGGAGCGCCTTTCGCCGGCTTCGCCACCTGGCTCGACCTGACTCCAGCCGACCCAGATATTTATGCCCTGCCTGACCCGGCAAGTCTGATTCAGCTTCCCTGGAAACCCGAAGTCGGATGGCTGGCGGCTGACTTGATGATGGAAGGGAAGCCACTTGCACAAGGCCCCCGCAATGTCCTCAAAAAGTCGATCGGCCGGGCTGCTGCCCGAGGGTTTGAAATGCGAACCGGGGTCGAATGCGAATTCTTCCTGCTCAGTCCCGACGGAAAGCAGATCGGTGACAAATTGGATGATCAGAGGAAGCCCTGCTACGACCAGCAGGCCTTGCTTCGTCGCTATGACGTCATCTCCGAAATCTGTGATGCGATTGAGAAGCTCGGCTGGGAGCCGTACCAGAACGATCATGAAGATGCCAACGGACAGTTCGAAATCAATTGGAAATACAGCGAAGCACTCCGCACGGCGGATCAACAGACCTTCTTTAAGTTTCTCGTCCGGTCGATTGCCGAACAGCATGGGCTGCGGGCGACGTTCATGCCCAAGCCCTTCTCTCGCCTGACCGGAAACGGCTGCCATATTCACGTTTCCGTCTGGGACAAAGAGCGGAAAGTCAACCTTTTCCACGACGCCCGTAACGATCTCGGACTGTCCCCCCTGGCCTATGAATTCCTGGGTGGGGTTCTCAACTCCGCCGAGGCGATTTCGGCCATCGTGAACCCCACCGTGAATTCGTATCGCCGCATCCATGCACGGGGAACCAGTTCCGGAGCCACCTGGTCCCCGAATACGATCAGCTACGCAGGGAATAACCGTACCCACATGATCCGTATTCCCGACGGCGGTCGATTCGAATTGCGGTTGGCGGACGGGGCAGCCAACCCCTACATCATGGCTGCGGCTCTGCTCGAAGCGGGGATGGATGGAATCGACCACCGCCGTCACCCGGGGCCTCCATCGGAATCAAACGCCTACCTCGATCGCATTCCCGAAGGACTGCGGATCCTTCCCGACAATCTGCTCGATTCGTTGCGAGCCCTGGAACGAGATACGATCCTGACCGCGGGACTGGGCCCGGAATTCGTGACCGGATTCCTCAAACTCAAGCATGCAGAGTGGAGGGATTTCTCCAGCTACGTGACTCAATGGGAGCTGGACAACACCCTCGACTGCTGACGACAGCTGCCCTGGCTGGCGTGCGTTGGGACCTAGAGTCCACAGAGGTCCGTCGAATCTAACCGCCCGTCATGCAGTGCAGATGCGACAAGGACGGAATCGACGCCCAGTTCGCGAAACCGCAACAGGTCTGATCGGCTGCGCACCCCACCACCGCTGATCAGTTCCACGTCGGGAAACTCACGACGAATGAACCGGCAAAGCAGGTCCGTCGATCCCCCGGTTGACATACCTACGTCTGCCAGATCGAGCACAATCAGGGATCGACCCCCCGCTTCGACCACTTGGGCAGCGATCTCCTGAGGACGTTGACTCCAGCCACCAACATTTCCCGCAAAACGGGGGACGCCATTGAGCAGGTCGAGACTGAAAGTGATGTTCGGCACGCTCTTCGCGAGTTGCCGCACGGATTGGGGTGAGGGTGTCGTCTCAAGCCCCAGAACAATCTCCACATCGCCTGCTCGCGCCAGGGCCTGGGTCCCTGCGAAGTCGCAGACACCTGCGTCGATCAGCAGCTTGAACCGCTCGTCACAAAGATGGCGATATACGTCATAATGCGGTTTCTGCTGCATGATCCCATCGAGATCGGCAACATAAAAGCGGTCGAAACCGAACGATTCTCGCAACCTTCGCGCAATCGACACTGGATCAGAACTGCTGCTGAGTCGGCTTTCAATCCTGCGATACTCCGCCCTCCGACCAGCAACGCCACGAACGACTTCCCCGCCGAGGATGTCCAATACCGGAAGTACTTGCATCAAGATATCCTTTTCCCAACGGGCTGGCTAAAACAGCGTCTCGCCGAGTCATCCGCCGCTCATCCCACGTCCAGTGCACATAGCCAGGCGTTGCTGAAGTCAGACCCGGTACTGGTACGTCACTTATCTCACACGAGGAAAACTCAACATGGCTGAGACCACCAGGCCTGCAGTAGGGGATAAAGCCCCCCCCTTTGATCTGCCCACATTCCCGAAAGGGCGGACAAAACTGAGTCAGTTCAAGGGAAAGCAGAATGTAGTACTCTACTTTTACCCTCGCGACGACACCCCCGGTTGTACGCGGCAGGCGTGCGGATTTCGCGATGAATTTGCAGCGTTTCAATCTGCCGACACCGTGATTCTCGGGGTCAGTACTGATCCTGTCGATTCTCATCAAAAATTCGCTGACAAGTTTTCACTCCCATTTCCATTGCTCTCCGATGAAGACCACGCAGTCGCGGAAAAGTATGGTGCCTGGGTTGAAAAGAACATGTACGGCAAGAAATCGATGGGAATCCAGCGTTCAACATTTCTGATCGACAAGAACGGGACGATCGTCGCCGTCTGGGCCCGAGTTAAAGTCGATGAACACATCCCCAAGGTGCTTGCCAAAATCGAAGCGTTGAAATCGGACGAGGCCTAGTCGCCGGGAACACAATCGGAACCTGTAGAGCGCCGCATCTGGATGCTTCCAATTTCACCATCCAGATGCGTCACTCAATCCACTTCGACAGCACGATTCGTCAGGTCGTCGGTCTGAGATTTCGGTTCGGAAGGTACTTGCGGGGAACTTTGCAGACCATCGTGTACGCAGGATCAAACATATTCCCCAGGTCATACCGGACGCACTGGCTGAGCAGCAGGTTGGCAGAGATCGCGTCGAGGCCGTAGTCCTGCTGCAGCCAGCGAAGCATCTCTGTCGTCGCGTGTTGCAGGCATTGGTCTAGCGGACGGGCGTTGCCAACAGTGAAAATGAAGTCAGAGTTTTCACCTCGCGGCCACCCGATCGACTTACCTTTCAGAACGGTGAGCGTGACTGTCACGTCCATGGAAATTTCGATACCCGTTCCCGCAATTTCTCCGTCTCCCTGCGCAGCATGCCCGTCCCCCAGGAAGAACAGTCCTCCCGGTTCAAACACAGGAAAATAAACAGTGGTCCCGGCAACAAAGCCGCGGTAGTCCATGTTCCCACCGTGTTCTCCGGAAGTCGCGGTTGAGATCGCCTGCTGCCGAAAAGGAGCCACACCGAAGCAGCCGAGCATGGGCTCAAGGGGAATCGTCAACTTGCCGAGTTGATTCGGCGGAGACGTCAGTGTGACCGTCCCTTCCTCTTCATCAATCGTCCATTCTGCCAGTGGCGCCTCAGGTAATTGTCCCACGTATGTCGGGTCGACAACATTCGGAGCGACAACGGATCGCGCCCATCCTTTGCTGCGATTGGGACGAATTCGATCAAGTGTCACCCTCAGCGTATCGCCGGGTTCTGCTTCTGCGACATGAATCGGCCCCGTCTGCGGATTGCCGCGGGGAGTCACAGCTTCACCCGTCTGATCCGCTCCAGCAGCATCGACTGTGGTTGTAGAAACGGTGTCAGCACTCCGCACTTTCAGCACTGGGCTGTAAGGTCCAAGTGAACGATGATAGCAAGTCGGAATCAGTTGATGATGCATCGTACTTCCAGAGCGTTGGTGACGGTGAGAGTCCTGACCGGAACGCCCTCGTTCATTTCCACAGGGGGATTTTTGGGTGAAGCCCGGTCGGTGGTTCTTTTGCTGACCCTGAGGCCATTGCGAAGTTGAATCCTGGCGGCGTTGAATCCTGGCGGCAGTATCGTGTGAAAACTGTGGTCACTGCAAACCTGCAGCTTAACCCGAGGCGCCTAAGCCAGCAGGTCGGCGCGTAAAAAAACGCATGACGACTGCCATGCGTTCTCATAGACCACCAGGAAACTGACCGGGGTAAGTTTTCCTCCCGATCGTCGACTCCACACACTTCTTATGCGTTGAGGACCGAAGGCCGAGTGGGTGCCCCAGCCTCTCCTCTACTGCTTAACCGAGTCAGATCACTCCTTGGCGCCCGGAAGCCCTTCGCCCGAGTCCACGTCACGGCGTCGGTCCAGTCGCTTGCCCCGTTCGTTGTCGAAGACCTGACGCTTATTCTTTCGTTTGGGTCCACCGAATTGCTGGTCGCCACCCGAATAGCCTTCACCTCCTCCGAAGCGGCGACCACCTCCGTAACCTCCTTCGCCTCCTGACCCGTAACTACCTCCACCTTCCTGTCCGCTACGGAACTGGCGTCGAGGTGGGGGAGAGTACCCCCCCGAACCGTAGTTTCCTGAACCACCTTGACCGCCACCGTACTGACCGCCGCCGTACCCTCCGGAGCCGTATTGACCGGAACCGTACTGGTTTGACCCGTACTGCCCACCGCTCCGTTTGCCGTACTGCTCGCCCCCTTCTGAAAACCGCTGGCGGGAGCGGTACTCGCCACCGGACTGGTCATCCTGATAACTTCGTTGCGGCGGACGACTGAAGCGACTCGTTTCTGAATCGCTGGACTGACTCGACTGACTTTTCGAGTAATCGTCGCGAGCTTTCTTCTGCTCCTGTGCGGGAGCTTCCTGACAGCGGAGCCAGTTCGCAACGGCGTCCCGCAGAAATCGCCAATCGCCACCGAAATTCCGCCCGGGGAGCTTCTGCTCTTTCATCATGCGATGGACGGCGGAAGTGGAAACCTTGAGATAGTCTGCCAATTCTTCGAGAGTCAGAACGTCGAGTGGATCGAGTCCGAAGATATCGTTTGGAGTCAAATCCCCCTGAATCGATCCCTGTTCTTCGGAGTCGCCATCAAAGTCTTCTTCGTAATCAGCCTGGTCGCCAGCTTGAATTTCGACGTGTGCGGCCGCTTTGGGCACCGAAACATTCAGAGTGGAATCATCCGCTTCGGAAGCGTCTGTCACTTGATTCACGTGATCTGTCATGGGAAATCCTTCGTTCTAGAGCGGTCTTTATGCCGCTCAGTGGTTGGGCGTCTTAATGCCACTTTGTTCTGTCACTCAAACCCGTTGCAGTCGCACCGCATCTGGAGGGCAACTGCATCAGAATCACGTCGGGTGAGCCGACTCTCTTGAATTGAGACCTTCGTACACGGGAGACGGGGGCTTCTACCCCGTACAGCATCCATGGGCCGAATGGTCACTTGCTGACTTCTCAGCTCTTTCTACTTCTTCGTTCTACAGGAACCAACCACTTTCTCTCACCATCAGCCGCGTCGGCACAAGTCCAGCCACACTCTTTCATGTTGCTTGGATACAGGCAGTGGTCCAATGCCCTGGCGATGAAAAGTCATCTGCCCCGCTACGACATCTTAGCAAGCAGATATCAATGATAGAACTGTAGACTTTAACGGGAAGGACTCCAGTCCCTTTATTATCGTTGTGTGACGGAAAATTCCCCCGTCCCGGGCGCACATCAGCACCCAAGCCGATGTCCCCCCCAGGAAACGACCGAATATTCAGACGAGCCCATCGCGCGGGAGGTAATACCCAGGTGGCGAGCGAACGGGCGATCGCGACAGCCCGTGCTGTAAAACCCTGCCGAAAGGAAGTCCTGACGGATTATTCCGGCTCAGCACACACTTGACGATTCCGATGTGTGTTGGTTAGCCTAAGTAGCTGGTTGAGTATATCTGTCCACCAGCGCTAACCATGTACTCCCGCCACTGCTGCCTGCCAAATTACTGAGAATTCCTGAAAAACACGAATTCCTCGCCGAATGTTTTGTAACCCGCTGATGTTCACTGACAAGGTAGATGTATCCGGCATTGCGACTGTGACAGTCGCCCGGTCCGTTCCCAGACTTTGCTGAACATTGCTTTCACCGGTTTTCGCGGAGAATTTCGAATGCCGAGCTGTAATCCTGGTCATTTCGACCGTATGAATCGTCGTGGATTTCTCTCCCTGGGCGTTCTGGCAGGTGCAGGGCTCACGCTGCCACAACTGCTGCGAAGTACGGCATACGGTGACCTCAAAGACTACAAAAGTTTTGAAAGCACCGCAAAGTCCATCATCCATATTTTTCTGCCGGGCGGAATCGCGCATCAGGAATCTTTCGATCCAAAGCCATACGCCCCGATCGAATACCGAGGCGAGATGGGACAGATCGCCACGAAGATTAGCGGCGAAGTCTTCGGTGATACCCTCGCCAAGACCGCCCAAGTCGCCGACAAGCTCACCATTATCCGCTCAATGACTCATGGTGAAGCCGCGCACGAGCGAGGCACTCACAACATGTTTACGGGTTATCGCCCCAGTCCTGCGCTGATCTACCCCTGTATCGGTTCGGTCGTGAGCCATGAATACGGGCCCCGCAACAACCTTCCCCCGTATGTCTGCATTCCAAACATGCCGACTGAGTTCGCTGGCAGCGGTTATTTGAGTTCCGCATTTGCCCCGTTCAGTCTCGGGAGTGATCCCGCGGACGGCGGCTTCAAAGTCCGCGACCTCGACCTGCCGGGTGGCGTGGATGAAAGTCGCTTTGCGACCCGTCGTTCGGCCCTCGAAGCGGTGAATGCCCATTTCCAGAAAAAGGAAAAATCCGACGACCTGACCGCGATGGACACCTTCTACGACCGGGCCTACAGCCTGATCAGTTCTCCTGCCGCGCGCGAGGCGTTTGACATCGAAAAAGAACCCGCTCAGATCCGCGACGAATATGGTCGAAACACGGCGGGTGCGCGAATGCTGCTGGCCAGACGACTTGTCCAGGCAGGAGTTCGTCTGGTCAACCTGACGTACGGCGGATGGGACATGCACACCGGTATCGTCGCCGGATTCCGCAACCAGATGCCAGCATTTGACCAGGCGTTTTCCACTCTGATCAATGATCTGGATCGCACGGGACTCCTGAAAGAAACGCTCGTGATGGTCTCTTCAGAGTTCGGCAGAACCCCGAAGATCAACGCACAGGCAGGCCGTGATCACTATCCGAAGGTCTTCAGCGTCGCGCTGGCCGGAGGAGGGATCAAAGGTGGTTACATCTACGGATCATCCAACTCCACCGCCTCCGAACCCGAAGACAATCCGGTTGGCCCAGAAGATCTCTTTACGACGGTCTACCATTGCATGGGAATCGTCGCGGATAAGGAACTCATGGCACCCGGTGATCGTCCGATCGAGATCGTCGACGGCGGAAAAGTCATCAAAGAACTCCTCGCCTGATCGAACGATTCTCGCAGACCTTCGGCGAGGATTCACGCGAGTATGCGAATGAACACAAATCGCTCGTGCGGAATGGCTGACGCGGGAAATCGAAAACGGTTTGCCACGTCGCCCCGCAGAGCAGGCGATCATTGCATCCTGATAGAGAATGACCGGGTGTGACAGGATGTCCGCCTCCAGACCACATTGCAAAGACCTCAGTGGACTCAGGCTCTTTGTTCCCCGTTACCCGCCCCCGCCGACTGTTGCTGCCACTGGCGCGCGCCAATTGAGCAACGTCATTGCGCTTCGCCCGAATTTGCGAGATCGATGATATGCGTGCAGTCCTGACGCTGGTGCTTGTACTGGTTGCGTCCCCTACCTATGCCGCAAGTCCGGTTCTTTCGAGTATCCTCCCTCGTGGTGCCCAGCGAGGAATCGAGACTGAACTCTCCTTCAATGGTCAGCGCCTCGAAGACGCTCTGGAACTGATGATTTACGAACCGGGGATCGAAGTCACCCAGTTCACCGTCGTAAATGGCAGCCAGGTCAAGGCGAAACTCAAGATTGCACCGGATTGCGTGCTGGGAACCAAGCACTGTCGGATCCGGACGGGAAGTGGTCTATCTGATTTACGAACATTCCGGGTCAGCGCCTTGCCAACGGTTGCCGAGGTCGAACCGAACAGCGATTTCAAGCAACCACAGATTGTCGCCGGCAACGTGACGGTCGAGGGAATCATCCAGAATGAGGATGTGGATTATTTCCTGATCGAGGCAAAAAAAGGGGATCGCATTACGGCCGAGGTCGAAGGGATCCGATTGGGCGATACGTTCTTCGATCCGTATGTCGCCATTCTGAACGAATCGCGTTTTGAATTGGCGACAAGCGACGATGCGGCTCTGATCTGGCAGGACGGCGTGGCCTCGATCATCGCTCCTGCTGACGGAAAATACGTGATTCAAATCCGTGAAAGCAGCTACGGCGGAAACGGTGCCTGCTATTACCGATGCCACATCGGAAACTATCCTCGTCCCCTGGCGATTGTCCCAGCCGGAGGCAAGCCAGGACAGAAGCTCGCAGTCCGATTTATGGGCGACGTCAGCGGCGAGTTCGAACGGGAAGTCGAACTTCCCGCGAATGTCGATCCGGAGTATGCCGTCTTTGCGACGGACGACAAGGGGATTTCTCCCTCGGGCAACCGCTTCCGAGTTGTTGACCTGGAAAACTCCATCGAGCAGGAACCGAACGAGACGATTGCTCAGGCGACCAAAGCAGCCGCACCCGTCGCGTTTAACGGAGCACTCTCATCGAAAACGGATGTGGATTTTTTTGGTTTTACTGCGACCAAGGGGCAGACGCTGGAAATCCATGTCTGGGCTCGACGATTGCGATCGGAACTGGATCCGATTCTCATTCTCTACAACGCGCAGGGCGGAGCGATCGCCAGCAACGACGATAGTAATGGACCGGATAGCTTCATCCGTTTCGCGGTCCCCGAAGATGGCCAATATTTTCTTGAGGTCAGAGACCACCTGCGACGGGGAGGCAGTGCGTTCCACTATCGCATTGAAGTCAGTCCGCTCGTGCCGGAAGCCTTGCTGGGTGTCAACGAATTTGTGCAGTACGTAGAGCCGAAACTCGCGATTCCCCAGGGAAATCGCTTCCCGCTGCTAATCAACGCCAACCGAGTCGCCTTTGGCGGCCATCTCGATTTCACAGGACTGAATCTGCCTGAAGGCGTCACCGTCGAGTCCTTCGGAATGGCAGCCGACCAGGGCTTGGCCCAAGTCATCCTTGCCGCTTCCCCGGATGCCCCGATGTCCGGGCGGTTCTCTCAAATCGTGGGATCGCTGACAGACCCTGCCAACCCCAATCCCCCACGAGGTGAAGTTCGCCTTCCAACCGTTCTGGTCCGGGGACTGAACAATATTCCCTTCTGGACAGAACCGACATACTCGCTCGCCACGGTCGTGACACAGAAA
Organism: Schlesneria sphaerica; assembly: GCF_044336245.1. NCBI lineage: Bacteria > Pseudomonadati > Planctomycetota > Planctomycetia > Planctomycetales > Planctomycetaceae > Schlesneria > Schlesneria sphaerica. The sequence continues at coordinate 2,364,529 of NZ_CP172346.1, forward strand.
ATTCCGTTCACGCTTCAGATTGTCGAACCGAAAGTCCCGCTCGTCCAAGGGGGACAGATGTCGCTGAAGGTGGTCGCAACGCGCGCCCCCGACTTCACTGCTCCGATCAAAATTGAGCTTGTGCTGAACCCTAATGGCGTTAACTCCAGCCGTGAGGTTTCCATCCCCGAAGGACAGTCCGAGGCACTGATTTCGATCAATGCAGCGGGGAATGCACAGGTCAAGGATCACAAGATCACTGTGCGGGGAGAAGCCACGGTCGGCAATGGCCCAGTCATGGTCTGCTCGCCATTCGTCACACTGCGTGTCGCCGAGCCCTATTTCCGATTCACCTATGAGGCGGCCGCAGTTGAACTTGGTGCCGAGACAGATCTCGTCGTCAAACTGGAAACGGCCAAAGAATTCGAAGGGGATGCGACCGTGCAGTTGCTGGGCCTGCCCAACAAAATCACGACGACCGCAATGACATTCAACAAGGACGCCAAAGAGCTGATTTTCAAGGTGAAAGCCGAAGCCGACGCCCCTGAAGGGGTCAACAAAAGTCTCTTCTGCCAGGCGGTCGTAACAGAAAACGGCGAGCCAGTCATTCATAACATCGGGACAGGTCAAATTCGGGTCGACAAACCGTTACCTCCGAAGGCCGCACCTGTACCCGTAGCGCAGGCCGCCCCCGCAGCGACGCCAGAACCCACGGCCGCCCCGGTCAAGCGATTAACGCGGCTGGAGCAACTGCGACTTGAACAGGAACAACGCGTTAAAGCTCTGAATGGATCTGCCGCTAGCCCTGACTCAAAGCCCGCTGGCGGTCAGTGAGCTTGTCGACGAAATATTAGGGACAATGAAATGCCTCGGTTCTCACCTCTTGTACCGTTGCTGACGTGCGCGATGCTGACTCTCTGTCAAAACTTGATGGCAGCAGATTCGCCGCTGGTACAAATTAATGTCTACCCTCCCGAAGTGAACCTCACGACCCACAGCGACCGGCAACGCGTCGTGGTCCAGGCAGTCCAAGCGGATGGAATCACGCGTGATATTGGCAAAGAAGCCAAATTCACCTTGGCAAACCCCGCACTCTGTCGCCGTGAGGGGACGACGTTCCATCCCGTCGCCGACGGGCAGACCGAACTGAAAGTCGAATATGGCGGTAAGTCCCAAACGATCCCCGTGAAGGTCGAACGAGCAGCGGAATCGCGGCCCATCAGTTTTAAACTCGACGTCATGCCTGTCTGGATGAAGACCGGTTGCAACACAGGAAGCTGTCACGGAGCAGCACGTGGGAAGGATGGCTTTCGCCTGTCCCTGTTCGGGTACGATCCCGATGGAGATTACCAGCGGATTACGCGTGAACTTCCCGGTCGCCGCATTGACCTGAGTATTCCCGAAGCCAGTCTGATCATCGAAAAATCGGTTGGCGTCGTCCCTCATACGGGGGGAAAGCGATTCGAGAGAGACTCTGAAATCTGCAATACCGTCATCGACTGGATCTCGGCCGGCTGTCCCAGCGATCCCGCAAACGTCGCCACATGCATTGGCCTGGAGATTTATCCACGCGATGGAGTCCTCGACGGTGAAGGGGCTCAGCAGGCAGTCACTGCACGAGCCAAATACTCTGACGGAACGGATCGGGACGTCACCTCACTGGCTCTGTATCTTTCCAATAATGACACCTCAGCCTCAATTTCACAGGATGGAATCATCACGGCCGGAGCACGCGGTGAAGCCTTCGTCATGGCTCGCTTTGCCACATTCACCGTTGGCTCCCACTTCGTGGTATTGCCGAAAGGGTTGGTCTACGAAGACGTTTCAAAACCCCAGGTCAACTACATTGACGAGTTGGTCAATCAGAAACTGAAGAAGCTGCGAATCGATCCATCCGTGAAGGCAGCCGACGAAGCCTTCCTGCGTCGCGTTTATGTCGACCTGGTAGGACAAGTCCCCTCGGAAGCGGAATACACGCGATTTATTACCAGTGCCGAGCCCGACAAGCGTGACAAGCTGATCGATGAGCTGCTAAACCGCAAGGAATTCACAGAACTGTGGGTCAGCAAATGGGCCGAATGGCTGATGATGCGTTCCTCGATTCAGACGAGTCCGAAATCGATCACGCTTTATTACACCTGGCTCAGCGAACAGATCGCCGACAACGTGCCGCTCGACAAAATGGTTCGAGACATTCTGGGGGCCAGCGGTGGTACGTTCAAGAATCCTGCGACCAACTTCTATCAGATCGAACCTGACGTGCTGAAAGTCAGTGAGAACGTCGCTCAGATCTTCATGGGAATGCGCATCCAGTGCACCCAGTGTCACAACCACCCGTTTGATCGCTGGACGATGGATGACTACTACTCGTTCGCCGCATTTTTCAGGCAAGTGGGGCGTAAACAAGGTGAAGATTATCGTGAGACAATTGTCTTCAACGCGGGAGGTGGCGAAGTCAATCATCCCGTCGGCGGTCGCGTCATGCTTCCCGAGTTCCTCGGAGGTGGCCCTGCCGATGTCGCCGGAAAGGATCGACGTGAAGTCCTGGCCGAATGGCTTGCTTCTCCCAAAAATCCCTACTTTGCTCAGAACTTCGTGAACCGGATCTGGCACCACTTCTTCGGTATCGGGATTGTGGAGCCTGTCGACGATGTCCGCGTCAGTAACCCCGCATCGAACGAACCACTCCTTGTCGAACTTGCGCGACGGTTCACAGAATCAAATTACAACTTCAAGTCATTGGTACGGGACATTTGCCGGTCAGAGGCCTATCAGCGTTCGACCGAAAAGAACGCCAGCAACGCCACGGACGAACGCAACTTCGCCTCGCAAACGCTACGACGCATCAAGGCCGAGTCGATGCTGGATATCATCAGCCAGGTCACGTCCACCCAGGATAAGTTTCCATTACTGCCTGTGGGAGCACGAGCGGTCCAGATCGCCGACGGCGCAACCAGCACCTACTTTCTGACGACGTTCGGGCGCGCCACGCGCGAGACGGCCTGTTCGTGTGAAGTCAAAATGGAACCGACGCTTTCACAAGCGCTTCATCTCCTCAATGGCGAAACATCGAACCAGAAGATTGTTCAGGGAGGCTTGGTCGCAAGCTTGCAGGGCGAAAACCTCACCCCGGAACAGATCGTTGAACGGCTCTATATTCGCTGTCTCAGCCGGAAGCCAACCCCTGACGAGATTAGCGCTTTGCGGCCACTGTTTGCCGAAGGGAACGACATTAAGCGTTCGCTCGAAGATATCTTCTGGGCACTTCTCAACAGCCGCGAGTTCCTGTTCAACCATTAGCCGACCAGGGCGAGCAAACCTGGGTGCCGGGGTTGATGGGGTTGCCCCCCCGCCCCGGCACTCCCCCCCCTCTCATCCTGTCCAATCGACATACGAGAGTGGCCGGTAATTGAAAACACCTGATCTGCGAGAAGCTCACTTAATGCGACTCTCGCAATCCAGTTTTGCGGTCCTCGTGACCCGATGAATTCGTGGAGTGATTGGTTATGCGTTCCTTCGCTATCTGTCTGGTCGCACTCAGTCTGTTTTCGGGATCTACCCAGGCGGAAGAGAAGGCGGCACCCAAAGAAGAAAAGATCACGTTCGATCAGCATATTCTGCCCATCTTTCGTGAAAAATGTGGTTCCTGCCACAACACGAATGACAAAAAAGGGGATCTGGTTCTCGACAACTACGGCCTGGCCATGCAAGGGGGCGCTTCCGGTGAAGTGATCCACACCGATGGTGACGCTTCGCAAAGTCAGCTTTACCTCGTCGTAGCACACTTATCTGAACCCAAGATGCCTCCGCAGCAGCCCAAGCTGCCTGACGAGCAACTCGAATTAATTCGGAAATGGATCGAGGGGGGGGCTCTCGAAAACAGTGGCAGTAAAGCCAAGGCGAAAAAGAACGTGGCCGTTGCAATGGTGACGGTCTCCAATCAGCGTCCTGCCGGCCCAGCTCCGATGCCCGAGAACCTCCCGCTCGAGCCTGTAGTCATTTCCCAGCGCGGTAATGGCATCACGGCCCTCGCCGCAAACCCATGGTCGCCACTCGTCGCAGTGGCGGGACACAAGCAAGTCATTCTGTATGACACGAGGACAAGCGAAGTCGCGGGGATTCTCCCCTTCCCAGAAGGAGTGGCACACGTCCTGAAGTTCAGTCGCAATGGACAGTGGCTGCTCGCGGGGGGTGGACGCGGAGCCCACTCGGGCAAGGTGGTCTTGTGGGATGTCAAATCGGGCAAGCGAGTCGCCGAGGTTGGTTCTGAGTATGACGTTGTTCTGGCCGCCGATATCAGCCCAGACCATACGCAGGTGGCTCTGGGTGGCCCCAAGAAAATCGTACGCGTTTACGATACATCGACCGGAGAATTACTCTACGAGAAAAACAAACACACCGACTGGATCACGGCGCTGGAGTTCAGCCCCGATGGCGTCTTGCTGGCAACTGCCGATCGCAGCAATGGCCTGATCGTGTGGGAAGCATTCACCGGCCGAGAGTTCTACGTACTGACCGGACATACCGCAGCACTGAGCGATGTCAGTTGGTCACCCGATAGCAATATTCTGGCCTCGTGCAGTGAAGATACGACCATTCGGTTGTGGGAAATGCAGAATGGAACCCTGATTAAAAACTGGGGTGCACACGGAGGAGGCGTCACGGGGATCGAGATCTCTCGTGACAACCGCATCGCTTCCACCGGTCGCGACAATACGGCGAAGCTCTGGGACTTCAACGGGACAGCGATTCGCGCTTTTGGAGGACTGACGGATATCGGAATGGAAGTGACATTCGATTCCGAGAACGATTTTCTGCTGGCAGGCGATCTGTCGGGGATCGTCCGCGTCTGGAACGCCAAAGATGGAGCCATTGTCAGCCAGCTTTTGACTAACCCACCTCCACTCGAACAACAGATCGCAATTGCCGCTCAGTCGAAAGCCTCCGCAGAAGCCGCAGCCAAGCAGGCTGCGACGAACCTCGAATCGCTGAACCGGCAAATTGCCGAACGGAAGAAAGCGGAAGAATCCGCCGCCCAAGTCTTGGCAGACACCTCCTCCCAAGTCGAGCGCCTGACGAAATCAAAGACCCAGGCAGAGGCGGAACTCAACGCCAGACGGAAAGCGTTTGAGACATCAGAGGGAGAATTGACTGCCGCCCAGGTGGCGCACTCGAATGCAGCAAAAGCGAAGGATGCCGCACTTCAGGCAGCAAGCGAACACAAAGCAAAAGTGAAAACCGCAACCGAAGCGGCTGAAGTTGCGAAGAAGGATGCTGAAAAGGCAGACGCGGCCCTGGCTGCCAGTCCCGACGATGCCAGTCTGAAAGAGGCCGCCGCCTCAGCCAGGAAGAACCTCGACACACTAGCAGACCGGTTGAAGGAAGAGATGGATGCTGCTGCTAAGGCGAATCAGCAGCTCAAAGCCGGGGAAGAGGCCCTGAGCGCAGCGGTCGCTGCATTGAATAAGGCGAAAGCTTCTCGAGAGAAAGCTGCAGAAGAGACTAAAAAGGCGGAGCTGTCAGTGACCGAATGCACAGACAAACTCAAGCTGGCAACGGAAGCCGCCGCTGTGGCCAAGACCACATTGGATAAAGCAGCGGCCGAAGCGGTGATCACTCCAGAACTTCAAAAGCAAGTTGCAGACGCAGAAGCCGCGGTGAAGGTCACATCTGAAAAGCTGGTTCTTCTCTCCGGGCAGTTCGAACGGCTCAATGCGGGGAAAGGCCGAACTCACCAGCTACCCGAGTGAAGTTCCGTTGAAGCAGGCGGCCCGAGTTTTCCGTTTCCGGAACGCTCGGGCCAGTGCTATTCTGTGTCTCTCTCGCGGACCTCCCGGCACCGGGCCCACCCGTCGGTCACTCCAGTGCCCGGATCGCTCTTTCCTTACGCTTTCGCTTGGTTTCCTCGAGCAGCTTGAGTTCGTCGTTAATCGTCTTCTTGAGTTCTTCCAGAACCGCGTCGAAACGAGCCATTTCGGCCATTTCACCAAGCACCTCTTCTAACCGGGCGATCAACGTGGACAACTGATCGATTGACGTCTCCAGCGAGGATGCGGGATTCGTGCTCTTATCGAGCGCCAATCTGAAGAGCCCTAAAGAACTGTCGAGGCTGGGAAAGTTGGTCATGTTGATGGCATTGAGTGGTGACAGGATTCGTCGATCAAGCCGTTCCAGCATGGCTGGCGTATCTGCCGCATTGTTGATCAGCTCTTCGCGGATATCGGCAAATGCGGATTCGACACCAACTGTCTCGATCGCGTTCTTGCGAATGCCATGGAGCGACCGATCTGCTGCTGCATTCAAACCTTGTGAATTGGCCTTGATCATCTGACTGATCTGCTCAGAACTCTGCGAACCCTTGAGTCCTGAATCGAGCAGTTTTTCGTGCTGAGTACGCAACTCCTGAAGTGTTCCTTTACACTCGGAAATGATCTGTTCGACACGTTTGCGCAGATTCAGTTCCCGGCCGTACAGCATCGAAAGAAGTTCTTCTTCGGGAATAATCGTGAAGGTGAACTTGATACCCTGCGAGCGGTGAGCGGCACTCGGGGCAGGAGCTGCATCCCCCACCGCGTTAGGATCCACTGGCTGGAGCGGGCCACCGTCCGACACCGTGCAGCCATCAAGGGCAGAGACCGTGAGCGTCAGTCGCTGCTTCGTCGATAGATCTAGCGGAAGTACATCGAACCGCTCAAATTCCTCGTTTTCAGCGCGCTTCAGCGTGAACTCTCTCGAATCCGGCAGAGGTGGTGCCGCAAATGAACGCTTCTGCCATTCCTGAGCGTCGTCTACCCGGAACTCAAACTCTGCATTCGCGATCCCATAGTCGTCTGTGATGGTTCCAGCGATCGGAATTCTGGCCTTGCGAGTAATTGAGGTGCCGATCCCCTTCAGCCGTGACTCGATCACAGGGGGTTGATCTACGATCCCGTTGATTGTGAAGCGGGCTGGTGTGGAACTGGTGATCTGATCGACATCCTCGAGCGTAATTCGCACAAGGCTGTCCGGAGGCATCGGCAGTGGCAAGAGGGGAGACGTTCCGGCGGCCGATGCGGCACTCAATAGACCGGGGAGTATGGCGGCGGCATCCGCTCTCAAGATGAACGGCATCGAGAACGTGAGGCGGTCGTTCGACCAGAACTGCGGTTGTCCAGCTCCGACGACGATCGGAAGTTGAAGTTGAGTCTTGCCATCTTGAGATTTCATCGAAATCAACGCTTCCGGAGCACCAGTCGCACCGTGAGTGAGCGTGATCTCCCACCGATCAGGTCCAACATCCCCTTCGATTCTGGCCTGAGTCAGCGGTTTGTTGGCAGTAATCTCCAGGATGAAGTCGGTCTGCAATGGAAGCGAAATCTGAGAGCCATTCAGCTCGTTCGATGTCCGTTCCACACCAGCACTGCTAACGGTGTTAAGACCCGTATATTCCGGGAACAGACTGTGCAGCGTCACCCGAGTGACCTCCGGGGGCGGAACAACGTCGACAAGGTAAGGATCTGAATGGCGGTAGTCCCCTCCAGAGACCCAAAGTTGAGCCCCTTCAATCAATCCGACAAACGTATGTCGGAAGACCTGATCGGCAGAAGGGGTCAGCCAGATCTGGGTTGTACGGCGCCCCATCTGGCTGTCGAGTCGAATTCGGCGGGGGGGCTTTTTTCCTTCCGGCACTTCAACAACGACCGTGAGGTCCCCCCCTTTCGGATGTCGATAGTGGCCTTCCACAAAATCCCGAACTCGGTCCCCAGGTTGAACCACGACTTTCATTACCAGTTCGGTTTCCCGGGTCCAGTAGCCATCCTTCAGTCCCAAATAGCCGGCGGCCCAGCGTTCCATCGCCGCGGAGTCCACCACCATCATTCCGAAGACCGATGCAACCAGAACAACGGCGCCGACAATCGCTCGGCGAAGAGGGCGACTGTCAAAAACTGAACCCAGATCCAGCCGGGATGCCGTACTGGTGACATCCTTCAGTGTCCGCTGCAACATGGCCGCAGTGACGGGCGAATCCGTCTCAAGGAGACCTTCAGACGCTTCAACGGCCGTTATCAGTCGATCGTCCAGTTCGGGAAATCGCCGTTCAAGGACCAGCGCGAGTGCCTTGGTGCGGAACCCGCGAAACAACCGCAGCCCGATCCACGAACAGGCCCCCAAAGTGACGAGTGAAATTCCGGCGATTAAGACGGCTGCGCGAAACCAGCGAGGAAGCTCCAGGTGACTGAGCTGAAAATAGGCCCAGTCAAAGGCGAAACTGGACCAGAAGAGTACGCCGAGTACGACAACGACGAGAGCCAGCCCTTCCCAGAATACATAGGAACGGATTCGTGACTTGAGCTGATCAAGGATAGAAAGAGCTTCAGCGGGAAGTTGGTTCGGCGTAGTCATGGACCGCTCTTGAGCTTTTAACTTCTGGGGATGCGGAATCGCTGGCCTGAGCCAGCCGTCAGGCCAGCTTCAGGATCTTTCTCGTCAGCCACTCGATCGAAAGAATCGAGACCAGCAGGTACATCACCCACTGACGATCCCACAGCGTTCTCAGACGTTCGGGGACATAGAACTGTTCCCCCCGGTCAGGCAACAGGCCTGGCAGTTCGACAATCGCTTCGTCCACAGTCAGGTACTTCCCCCCGGTATCGCGAACGAGGTCGGTCAGCAACCTGACGTTCTGCCGGATATTCTCATCTTCCAGCTTTGGCAGCGCAACCACGATTTCGTCGGTGACACGCTCGCGCGAATCCGGAAGCAGTAAATCGAGCTTGTAGGTACCGGGCAGGCTGACACGAAAATCACCCGTGAAAACACCGGGACTGGAAGGATCACGACGCAATTGACGGGGCGGAGTGAGTGGTTTTCCAGCAGGGTCGTGGATATCCAGGGTCACTGTTTCCGCTTCGAGGGGATCATATTTCGCGTCGAGGACACGTGCTCGTACGCGCAGCGTCTGACCGATCAGCAGTTTTCGACTGTCTGGCATCAGCAGGCCTCGCTTGGTGCCGCGTTTGGAGCGACCTTGTCCCACTTCGCGAATGGTCTTAATCCAGAACCGGTCATAGTCGTCTTCGCTCACCGACCGCAGCCGCCACATCTCTGCACTGCCAAGGTAGAAAACAAAGCCTTTGCTCAGTGGTTGCCCCGCCATCAAGACGGGGGGCTCACCTGCGGCACGGGGGTCCGAAAAGTTCGCGTAGACCTTCGCACCGGCCTTATGCCCATTCGTGGGGTAGCAGCGATAAATTCCGGGGAATGCTTTCCAGCGAGCGGCAGAAGTGACGGGGTCGTCGGTCAATTGGAGGAACCCCAGACTTTGCCCCTCTTTGCTAAACTTAACGGGCCATGGCTGTGTGGAGTCCTGGTCAAAACGAGACGAGGTGAAGTAGGAGCTGAGGAAAACAGGATAGAGTTCGAGTAATGGCCGGTATGCCTCGTCCCCCGCCGCTCCGGAAGCAGCAGCATCACTCATCCCCGCCAGGGTGGGTGTATTCACGTCGCCGGCAACGAGGATCAATCCTCCCCCTTCGAGACTGACCCAGTCTGACAGAGTTTTGAAAGACTCGGCCGGGATACTCTTCCAATCCGGGTCAAACGCCATCACGACGTCGTACTCGTACAGTTCTTCTTTGGCTGCGGGAAATGCGGTGAGCAACCTGTTCGATTCCTGACTCGTCCCGGGCCCTCCGGACTGCAGATAGACATCGACATCGAATGACTTGTGCCGGAACAGAAGGTTACGGACGAACTGGTAATCTCGCATTGGCCCCCCGGCGACCAGCAAAACGCGAGTAGGTCGATCGAACGTGTTGACGGTGAAGGACAATTCGTTGTCCTGTGAATTGAACTCCGCGATTCGGTTGGGCGTAGATGCTCGAACGACGTAGGTCACTCGCCCCGCTTCGGTGGGATTTCGCGAGAACTTGACCTCCACCGGGAGTGAATCCTCCAGCAGCGTGGCCTTTTTCCGTTCGACTGCAACAGGCTCAACGTCCGCCCCAGACTTCATCAACAGTTCCACGTCGACCTCTCGTCCTGCCAAACCATTCCCCTGAATGAAGGCAGTGATTTCGAAAGGATCGCCCATCTGGACATCCGTAGGTGAGGCGATTTCAGAGACCGCCAGATTCACAGGTTGCTCGGTTGTTCCCGTGCCGACAGCAATCAAACGGGACTTGGTGGCGATGGCTCGGTCGTGTGTCGTCGCGGGATCGATCCCGGCATTGGACGCACCGTCCGTCATGACGACAAGTCCCGACAGGGTCTTACCTGCAGAGAGACGAATCAGTTCATCGAGGCTTTCCCCCAATCGTGACTCGAGACCGCGAGGCCGCAGCAGTTCCTCCCAGTCCAGTGGTGATTCCGATTCCGGTACGACATCACCGTTGCTGGTCGATTCACCTCCCGTGCGGGGGAAGACCCGATGGGGACCGACCAGTCCCGAATCGTAAGTGAAGATGCTCACCTCATGCTGCTTTCGCAGTGTCTCGACAAGATTCGATGTCACAAGCAGCCGTTTGACTTCGTCCGCCCTTGAAGGACCGGTGGCGGTGCCGGGAGACTCACGCTCGGATGGATTTCCCGCGGGATGCCGCATGGAAAGAGAAGTGTCCACCAGGATGCCAACACGAGACGGTCGGTAGGATTCTTTCTGGGTCCGGTCTGAGGGATTCAGGGCAATCACGAGCAGCGATGCGAGGATGCCGACGCGCAGCAGGATTAACCAGACTCGCCAATACCAGCGAAGGTCCGCTGTGTCGCGAAGATAGAGCCAGATCGACCATGCCACAAACAGCACCGAACCGCCAATTAAGAGCAGCCAGCCCAGGGACGTTGTTGGCCAGTCGAACTCACGCACCGTCAGCGTGGCCGTGTCGACCGCGGCAACAACGGAAAGCATCGATCCTGGGTTGAGATCAAACATCAACGGGTCTCATTCAGGAGATCTGTGAAACAAGAAAGCCAATCCCTCAACCTTATCAAAACGTTGTTCCTCAATGGCCACTTGAGTGAGGACAAATCAGCCGATCGCGATCAGGCTGCCCGGGATGGATACTTGCGTCGTCCATTTTACGATTCCATTCATTCTGAGAATTTCAGCGTCTTGACTGCTTGCGGTGGATGATAACTCAGTTTGTAGGCCAGAGCTTGCTCAAGCACGAAAAGAGTTCCCAGCAACCACAAGAGCCACTGCCGAATTTCTGATCCGGCCTCGCGTCCTTCGACCCAGTCCAAACGCCCGAATTCCTGAATAGTGGCGCCAGAGGCGTTCCCCATTCGCTTTCGCAGATCCGCCGAAGTCGCCAAAGCCAGCTCCCCTTCGCCCGGGGCCGTGTTGAAGGCAATGAGTCTCTCTTCGCTTGCCTGGCTCTGTTTCAACAATCGAACGGTATAGACTCCGGGCTGGTCGGTGTTTCGAAAGACAGCTCTCAAATTCAGCGATCCATCGTTTGCCACCGGAGCTTCAATTCCCTGGGTAAGAGTTCCGTCCTCGGATTGCCCCTGCCCACCGGTTTCACCGGCACTTTCGGGTGATGCCTGCAGTCTTGTCATTCGATCGCCCTCTTCGCCGGGCGTTTCAATTTCAACAGAATCTGAGTACTCTGCGGGATCGAGGGCCAGGACGATGGGCTCACCGACTTGTCGCTGTTCGGGGATGCGATCCGTTCGTGCGAGAGATTTGACGAGTTCCAGTTGGACGACGACAAAACTGTTATCGGTCGCCCAGTTGTTCCAGTCAGGTTGAGCCGTCGTGAGACACGTGATTACCCGCCCTTTTCCAAAGCGGTGCTCCAGGAAAAGCGAATCCTTGCTTCGCAGCGACGCCATGGTTTGCACACGGTCCATCCGGACCTGATCGTCGCGCACCCAGTCTTTTGCCGCGGGCATAAACTGAAAGATTCGAACGAGTTTCACCAGCGCGTTATCCTCACCCGCAAAGATTCGGAACAGCGGGTGTTTCGATGTCAGGATGTCTGCGCCAGGACTGGTCGGATCAAGAATCAATTCCTTCGGAGCACTCTCCAGCGGAATCGGGAATAACCCCGTCCCGTTCCGGTAAAGCTCTGAGTTGTAATGTGCGGGCCGGATCGACTCTCCTACGAACCACGCCAATCCCCCCCCGTCAGCGACGTAACGTTCGAGCGCATCGATGGAATCGGCGGGCAATTCCGGGACGTTTATGAGGTAGATACAGGCGAAGCCATCCAGTGGACGGCGACGAAGGGCTTCGACACTCTCAATCGTGGCCAGGTAACCCGTGGCCTTGGGATCCGCTGCAATTGCGTCTGCGATGTACGAAGCCGCATCTCCCGACGAATCACCGTCGACCAGCAGCACCGAGACAGCCTGCGGTACGTCGACCGCGATGGACCGGTCGTTATCTTCCGACAGTGCATCTGAATCCAGACTGACTCGAATCTTGTGCGTCGACGGAGTGGCCAGTCGAATTTCGAACTCCTGAGTGACCTCCGTCTGCGGTTCGATTTTCTCCAGCAGAACACTCGTGGGAAGTTTGTTGTTGTTATCAGAAACGGAAAGGCGCACATTCGACGCGACCTGCGAGCCATTGTTCTTGACCGTGACACGCATTCGCAGCGGAACATCAACGGCAGCGACCTGGATGTCACCGGTCAGTTCAACAACTGTCAGGTTGGCATGAGCTTCAGGAACTGCACGGACAAGATTGACCGAAACCCCGTTCTCGGCGAGCCCTTCAATGGCCGAAGTAATGGCCTTCTGATCCCGCCAGTCACGCTCGCGAAAATCAGAGATCACGTGAAGATGATGGATGTTGCCATTGTCTTCCGCGAAGAACTTCTTCGCCTCCAGCAGGCCCGTCGTTAAATCGAGTGACTGGTTCGTGCACTTAAATGTCTGTGGATCGAGTTTGGCAAGCAGTTCCGCAACAAAGTCTTCGTTGACATTCCTCTCAACGAAGAACGGCTGCTCAGGCTGTGAAAGCCTCAGCAAGGTCAGCTTCTGAGTATTGGGCTGTTGCGCTCCCCCCGCTGCAATCTGGTTGACGACCTTGATCGCCTGCTCAAAGCCACTCGTATCTTCCCATCTCTCTTTCATCGACAAGCTGTCATCGATCAGGACGAGATGATGAGTTTGAGCGCCGCGAAAAATCGACATCTGCGCAGGATTGAGGATCAACCTGGAGATTAGCAGGACCAACCCGATCACAATCAAGATGCGAAGCAGCAACAACAACAGCTGCTCCAGCAGCAGGCGCCGCTGATTCCGTTTCTGACTTTGCAGCAGAAACTCCATCGCTGCAAATCGAACTCGCCGATACTGCACTCGATTGATGAGGTGAATGGCGATCGGAAGGGCGACAAGGAGTGCGCCCCCCGCGACAAACCCGGGATTGAAAAAGTGATTGGCGAGCCAAGCTGACATCAGGCATCGGCTCCTGAATTACTGCAAAAGTTTGTGAGTCCTGAAGACTTCTTAAACGAGCCCGTGAGCTTTGCAGAATATCCTAAGTCAACGCCAATTACGACCGCTACAAACAGATCGGCCCCTCGTGAGAATCGGCTGGCCGTCTGTTTCTCGATCACGCGAGTCTTTACGGGAAACGCTTCCAAGACGTCGATTTCGTCGAAGAAGTTACCCACGTGACACATGCCCCAACTCCATTCATCCAAAATCACCTCACTGTCGAAAACCAGGGGACCGGCGCGTGGGGACCAATAAGTCGAGTCTAACTTCAGCAGAGTGGAAAGTCATCTCCCCCTTTCCTCAGACTGAGCCCACTACGGCACCTGCCAACTTCAGGCTGTTTTCAAACAAAGTTAATAAACACGCGAACAGTAAAGAGGCAACTGTATCTATTCGCTCGAAACCGAGTCGGGAAACGTCCAATAACGCATTTTTCGACAACCAAAGAGTGGCAAAACAGATTCAATGATGATACGTTGCCACTGCCAGGAAAATGCAATTTTGCGGTTGCAGGATTCGAAGTTTCCGTATCTGATTTGACCCGTACTCAGGTCGTCAGCTTTCATTCTTGTTAGTCACTTGAATGAAGGTTACGTTCTGTTCTTCGGAGGTGGTTTTTATGGAACATTACGAGTACCCCGCAGGGGCGGTCGTATTCATGCCCGGGGATCTTTCCAAGAAAGCCTACCTTATTCATTCGGGTGCCGTAGAGCTTCGACGTGGCACGTTTGATTCTAATGACCGGGAGGCGCAACTCGGTCCTGGCGAAGTCTTTGGTGAATTGAGCCTTCTCACCGAAACGCCGCACACAGTTTCTGCGCGGGTGATTAAGCCTGCCCGTCTTTCTGCCATCACCCGGGATGAGTTTGAACAGGCGCTGAGTTCCGTTCCGACCGAAGTGAACGCTTATATCCATTCGATCCTGGAACGACTGAAGGATTTGACCTCGCGCGAGCAGTGTCTCACAACGGCCATTCGACCGGTCGAGGCACTGACGGCCACCCTCTATCCGTTAACCCGGACTGCCGCGTCATCGTTGCCTCACGCGTCACTACCCATTACGAATTTCCCATTCCGAATCGGCCGATCATCGTCGCAGCGTGATCGGCGGCAATCGGATGGCAATGACCTCTTTCTGGAAGACCGTCAGCCCTACAATGTCTCACGCAATCACGCGATGATCGACATGGAAAACGGCAAGATCGTCGTGAGAGATATGGGATCGTCACTGGGAATCCTGGTGAACGACACCGTGATTGGCGGCCCTTCGGACGAACAGGAAAAAGTTCTGGACTTCGGCGACAACATTATTGTGCTGGGAGGAATGACCTCTCCGTTCCAGTTTCGAGTCAGCGTACGTCACGGATAGTCCGCCACGGCCGCCAGCGTTAACAACGTGCAATCCCGTGTCGGCTTGCAGCGAGCCTTATCGTTCCGCCTGCGGTTTCATTGCCAATCCGCTTCGAGGGTGATTGTTCCCCCGCCCGGGCTGATTCCCGGCGGACCAGGAATCACTTTTCATCTCTGAGGGGCGCTTCCTCGCGCGAATGCGTTTACACGCGTGGATTCTTCCGCCAAACTAGACTCTGTTCGGGGGAAGCATGTGCCGACCCACTGACATTGACTTGGATTTGACTTCTGAGCAGACAGGAATGTTATGAAAAGTTTTCTTGGATTGGTGGCATTGGCGATCGTCTCGCTGAGCACTCTGGGGTGGGCTGCTGAACCGGACAAGGATGGTTTCATCCAACTGTTCGACGGCAAATCATTCGATGGCTGGAAGATCAACGAAAGCCCCGAAAGCTGGAAAATCAAGGACGGCGCCATCGTCGCCAACGGCTCCCGCAGCCACCTGTTCTATGTGGGTGATGACAAGCCCTTCACGAACTTTGAATTCCGGGCCGACGTCAAGACAGAGCCCAACAGCAATGGCGGGATCTACTTCCACACCAAGTTCCAGCCTGAGGGATGGCCGAAATACGGGTTCGAAGCTCAGGTTAACAACACTCAGGGTGACCCCAAGCGTACCGGAAGTCTGTACGGCGTGGTCGACGTGCTGGAGAAACATGTCCCCGATCACGAATGGTACACCGAGACAGTGATCGTGAAAGGGAAGCGAATCATCGTCAAGATCAACGACAAAGTTGTTGTTGACTACACCGAACCCGATGACAAGGTCGCTGGTGCAGACTTCACCCGCAAGATCGACAAAGGAACGTTCGCACTGCAGGCTCATGATCCGGGCAGCACCGTCCATTTCAAGAACATCCGAGTGAAGCGACTCGACTGAGTCCTCACATCCCACGGATGAAAGAGCGGGCTCGCTAACCGAAAAGGTTACCGAGCCCTTTTCTTTGGTGTCGCTTCAGACAATACCACGCGGCCAGCTCAGTATCGTATTGACGCCACACACTCGTTGGGGTAGACGTGGACAACGCGGAAGATTGAATTGACCTTGAAGGGAAATGAAGTCACCAACTTGATCAACTGACGCGGGAGACTTGGCGATGGCGAGTCACGGCTGGATCTTTTGGGCTGCCCCACTTTCGCTGTGGGCTTTTTATAGTTGCTGGTACTTCGGTTATCAGTCGGGTTACGCAGATGGCCATGAGACGGCCTGGAATCTTTCCCGACCTTTCGAACCCCAGGTGGAACTCTCACAAATTGATGAAGAGGGCCACACGGCGACTCCTCCGTTTACACCTGTTACCTCTCTCCGCTGAATGACACCGCCTGATGGCAACAGGTCCCCGGAATGAGAATGCTGGCTGACCGCTGAACGGAGGTTTCCTGTTCGGCCAGTGAGTCACTCGCGACATTCCCGCCCCACTTCAGTGGCAAGTGGAGATGTCCCACGATATCCCGCCACGGGATGGCAAGCTGAGAATCAGAACGACATACTGGTGCAGCTGCGACCCCTGTCGCTCTGGTAAACCTCAGGACACCTTCGGCCTCTTGCGAAAGGATATTCAATGACCAACTGGAAGCACGCTTCTCTCACTTTTGCGCTCTTTGTCTGCGTTGTGTCGGGCCTCCCGACTTCCCACCGGCTTGCTCCCGCATTTGCTCAGGAGAGCGAGTCGGGCGAGACCAAATCCGTGACCATTAAAGCCATCAAGCTGAAAGTCCCGGCAGACTGGAAACAGGAAAAGCCTTCTAACAATCTTCGCCTCGGCCAATTCAAGCTCCCACCCGCTGAAGGTGACAAACCAGCCACGGAACTGGTCATTTCTTCGTTCGAAGGTGACGGCGGGGGAATCGACGCGAACTTCAAGCGATGGATTGATCAGTTCACAGCAGAAGGGCGTAAAATCAAGCTCAGCCGGGGAGAATGCGAGCAGGGTAAGTATTATGTCAATGATATTACCGGGACCTACCTGCAATCCTCTGGCGGCCCCTTTGCTGGCAAAAAGACTCCCATGCCAGGCTATCGCTCTGTCAGCGTCGTCCTCGCAATCCCCGATAAGGGCGTTTACTTCCTGCGTCTGACGGGACCGGAGAAGACGGTCACAGCCGCTGCCGAATCATTCCGGAAGTCGTTCGATGGCGATGCCGCGAAAGAAACGGAATACGAGATGAAATGATTCTGGTCTTGAAGACCATAAAGTAGCACTTGAACGCCACAGGCACTCGAATCCTATTCGAGTGCCTGTGGCGTTTACGCTTTATGCGAGAAACGTCTGCAACTCAGGTATGCAGTTCTGGACGAAGGTAGATGAAGCTCTTCCCCAATCGTCCACCATAATTGCCTGCCGAGATTTTCTTCAGTCCAGGGCTATTTCGGGTTGCGTCAATGATGGCCTGCGTGCCCGCGGAGACAGTGGCCAGATCGCGACCGTTGATGATGATCTCCATGATGGAGTTCACCCCTTCAGGCACCTGTGACTGGTCCCCGAGTTTCTTACGGAGCGTTGGACAGAACGGGTGATTGGTACTGGCAAACAGAAAAGAGTAAGCACTGCCCGCCTTCGAGCCGCTCGCCGCGATCCCCCCTGGAAACGGAGCAATTGTCCCGGGAACTTTTGCCAGTGCCGCGACCCCCAGTTCTGCAGCGGCCAGTGACGCATCCAGCGATTCCGCGAAGAACCACAGGTTTCCCCCCATCACTCCGTCGGAAAATCCGAACCGACGGTCAATGATAAACTCCCCCCCCATAATTGGCAGCCCCCAAACCTTGCGACCATAGCGGTGGTCACGGAACTGATGCCCGTCACCAAACAAGGCAATTTTACGCCCGAGCTTAAAGTAGGGGTCCGAGTCGATCAGGTTGAAACAGGAAGCCGTCGGGCATGTCAGTACATTTTGACTCAGCCGATGCAAAAGTACTTTTTCCAGCAACTTCTCGCGGTCTTTCTTAAACCGAGGCACGTGAAACTGCACGATCGCACCAGGACGTCCATCCGGCGTAGGAAACGATTCGTCCCCCCCAGGACCAACGTAGCGATCAATGCCCGCTTCGCACTCACAGAATATACTGCTGGAGGCATGGCCGGTCGCGGCGTTACAGGCGTGATCCAGCCACGTACGGTCTCGCGCGGTGATGAGCACCTCCGCATAGATGCTGCGAAACCCCTCGGCGTAGGTATCTTCAACAATCGCGTCAGACAATGTGGTCACGTCAGGTGCTCTTTGGGGAAAAGGGGATGGAAAGTTCTACTTACGTCCAAGACCGTCGTAGCTTGCCTTCTCGGTCACGACTTTATCCATGAACACGTCGTGCTCCTGCATCGGAATTTCATCGAACATCTGGCATTCGAATGCCAGCGCGACCAGTGGCGTGTCAGGACGAGCGTGTTCGAGCAACTTGTCGTAATAACCTTTCCCGTGACCGGTTCTCCCGCCACGACGATCGAAAGCCACTCCCGGCACGATGATCAGGTCGATGTCTTTGACATCAACTTTCTTTGACGAAACAGAACGAAGCTCTTCCTTCGGCTCTAGAATCTTGTACATGCCGATCGCCAGTTCGTCATAATTTTCCAGATGGAATAATTCGAGTTCACCGTCAACGCAGTAGGGGACAACGATTTTTTTTCCGCTGGAGAGTGCATTGACGAGGTCGTTACGCGTGCGAACTTCACTGCGAACATCGATATAGAACAACACCGTCTGCGCGTTCTTGTATTCAGGCAAACTCATGCACCGTGCGACAATCTCACGGCTCAGTTCATCTTTGTTCTCCTGAGCGTTTCGATTGGCATGGGCCTGTTCGCGAATCTGTTGTTTTTTGTTAGAAAGCTCTTCGGATTGTTCTGCGGCCATCGGTCTGTGTGGCTCCTGTTAACGGCTATGCAATACGGCTCAATCACCCTGCGTGACCTTGCTCGTGAATCGTTGGCAGCAGGGAGCGCCTCCCGATGGCAATCCTCTTGGAAATCCGAAGCACCGCCCCGGATCGAGAAGCACCACTGTGTGCCGCTGCCCGTAAACCAAGAACCGATCGCTTGCGCTCGCGGCTCGCAAATTCAGTCGGCTCCGCCGTCGGAAGCTCACCTGAATACACACGCGAAGAATCATCCAAACAGATGTTCTACCGTCGATGTGAAAGCCGAGCTCCATCGCACGCTACGATGGAGGAAGAATAACAATCGCGGAGCCTGCGACCAAACGAGTGCCGCGGTTTTGAGAAGTGCCGGTCGGTTTTCGTGAATCAAGACTCGAACGACCCCACTCACATCACCAACCACTGATATGACATTCAAACAGGGACGATCGTCCCACAGGATGTCGATGTTTCGAAAGATCCACTGAACATGCATCCCGTCAGCGATTGCCTGCACCGAACTGAAGTTCCCCCGATCGATGCGATATACTATCGCTCTCTCAGGAAACGGCCGAGCCGCTGTTTACCGAGCTGAATCCCTCGAACTGCAGAAGCCCGCATGCAACACCCACTTGAGAGTTCCCCCTTCCCGCCTCATTCCACGATCCAGATCGTGGGCGCCCGGACGCACAATTTGCGTAACCTCAATGTGGAGATTCCCACCGGAAAATTGACGGTGATCACCGGGGTCAGCGGGAGTGGAAAGAGCTCGCTTGCATTCGACACGATCTTCGCCGAAGGACGGCGAAGATATCTGTCGTCGGTTTCGTCAAATTCACGCACCCTCCTGCAGGAGACCGAGCGACCTGACGTCGACTTCATCGAAGGACTGCCTCCGGTCTTATCGGTATCGCAGCAGATGTCGGGGGCAAGACGACGCTCGACAGTCGCAACGGCCTCTGACATTTATGACTATCTCCGCATTCTTTACGCCCGCGTCGGCAAGCTCCACTGTCCGCAATGTGGTCAACGTGTCGTGGCGCAATCGAGGACCGAAATCGTCAATCGAATTACACAGAGCCTCGAGCGTCAGAAAGTTATGGTTCTATCTCCGATCGTGCGGGATCAGTCCGGAGCACACGCCGACGTTTTCTCGCGTATCGTGAAGGATGGGTACGTCCGGGCCAGGGTCGATGGTGTACTCGTCGACGCTGCGACTCCACCAGCTCTGGAAAAAGCGGGACCACACGATATTGACATTGTGATTGACCGTCTGATCCTGAAACGGGGTGTCGAGTCTCGACTGGAAGAATCCGTCGATCTTGCCCTTCAACTGGGCCACGGACAATGTGTCATCTCGGAAGAGATCGACGGCCAATGGCATGACCGGCTTTATAGCAACTACCTTGCCTGCCCCGGATGCGATCTCAGTTTTCCTCCTGTTGAATCACGCTCATTCAGTTTCAACAGTCACGCCGGCGCCTGCTCGACCTGCCACGGACTTGGCGAACTCACCCACCTTTCAGAGACTTCAGACGAATCGACAATTCCGGAGGGGAACCAACTTCCACTCCAGAACGTTCCGGCATCGTGCGATCGAGCCGAGTCAAAACAGAAGCGGAAACTCCACCCTTTCCGTTCCAAACGTGAAACCGAAGCCAGACGCACATGCGATGCCTGCCTGGGGACTCGTCTGGGGGCCCTTCCTCGAGCAGTCCATATCGACGGGATCAACATCGCACAATTCTGTTCGATGGTGCCAGAACGGGCCCTCGAACAAATCCAGAGCTGGCACCACCGTTTCGCCCAGACTCCCAGTGATACGCAAAGCTCATCTGCTGAAACCGTCACGGAAGCGGAGCGACTGGCGGCCCGACATATTCTTCCGGAAATCGAATCGAGACTGACATTTTTGCTCGAAGTGGGGCTCGGATATCTGACGCTCGACCGAGGTTGCGAAACCCTTTCGGCAGGTGAGTTGCAACGGACCCGATTGGCAGCATGCCTTGGAAGTGAGTTGAACGGCGTCTGCTATATCCTGGACGAACCGACGGCCGGCCTGCACAGCAGCGACACAAAGCGGTTAATGAAATCACTACTGACGCTGCGCGATGCTGGCAACACAGTCGTGCTGGTTGAACACGACCTGGAAGTCGTTCGCACCGCGGACTATGTAATCGATCTGGGACCGGGTGCGGGATCACTGGGAGGACAACTTCTCGCCGCAGGAAGTCCCGACGACATACTCCGGATCCCTGGATCAATCACCGGCCAATTTCTGCGTGCACGAACAGAAATTTCCGCAAAATCAACACGTCAGAAGTCCAAGTCCGGCCCAGAGAATGAGGCAAAGGATGCATTCACGCCACTCATCCGGCTCGAAGGGGCATCGCTGCATAACCTGAAAGACGTCACCGTCGAAATTCCTTTAACAAAAATCGTCAGCGTTACAGGCGTCAGTGGTTCAGGCAAGTCGTCTCTCATAATGCAGACCCTGGTTCCTGCAATCCGCCAATCACTCGGTGAGCGTAACATCACGGCTGTCCCCTATCGCAAGCTGGAGGGTGTCGATCAACTCACGCGGCTGGTTCGCATCGATCAGTCGCCTCTTGGTCGATCCTCCCGATCAACACCCGCCACCTATTCCGGATTGTGGGACGAAGTTCGCTGGGTCTTCGCGAGGACGAAAGAATCGAGGCGACTGGGATTCACTTCGCGAAACTTCAGTCTGACAGTGCCGGCAGCCCGCTGTCGCGTCTGCCATGGACGAGGCGAGACTCCCATTGATGAAAAGCAGTTCTCGGACTGGAGGGTTCGCTGCCCCGAATGTCATGGTCGACGATTTTCACCAGCATCGTTATCGATCCTTTACCGAGGACGATCTGTCGCTGACGTGCTGGAAATGAGCCTCGATGAAGCCGCGAAATTCTTCGAAAACTTTCCCCGACTGGCACAGTCCCTGACGGTGTTCAATGAACTTGGCCTCGGGTATCTCAAACTTGGACAGTCAGCGGCAACACTGTCGGGCGGAGAAGCACAGCGGGTCAAACTCGGAACGGAACTGGCGAAATCCAATGCGATGAGCGGCCACACTCTTTTCGTCCTGGATGAGCCCACGTCGGGACTCCACGCCGCCGATATCCAGCAACTGCTCCACGTTCTCAGAAGGCTCGTGTCCGAAGGACATTCCGTCCTGGTGATCGAGCACAACCTCGAAGTCATCTCCCATTCCGACTGGCAAATTGATGTCGGCCCGCTGGCGGGACCCGAAGGCGGAACGATCACTTACGCTGGACTACCAAACGCGTATTACGCCAGCGCACACTAATCTTATCAATCACTTCTGAAGCCTGGGTTGGTAACATGAATCTGAGCTCATGAAGTCCTCTACAGTCACCATCTGTCCAGATCATTAAAAGAGACAAACCGATAGTATGGATGAGTCATCTTACCACGCTCACATGTAAACGGTTGTTTCTTACCATTATGTACACGCCGCTAAATTCCTCACGATGGAGATGACGCATTCAATGACGTACTTGAGTCAATCCGTCTGGGCAATTCGATGAGTCAATCGCGACCTACCGCGGCCTCTCCTTGCGCATTGGTGGTTTCTTTAATTCGGGAATAATCAATGACAGCGAATCGGAGTAAATCGTTTAGATGTCTCACTTTGGGCGACCGCTTCTTCCTGTGACCATCGGTTTCTTGACTGCGGTCGCTTCCTGACACTTGTCAATCAGTTAGTCTGTGACAATCATCTGCCCCGTTTTCGACTCGGTCAGACGGACTTGTCTGACAGGAGCCTTGCCTTCTGCTTTCTTGATGGAAATTTACGATGTTGAATCAACGCTACTGCTGGGGACTGATCGCCAGTCTGATGGCGAACCTCATTGCTGGCACGCATTGCCAGGCCCAATCGATTTCTCTTGTTGGTCGGGCCAGCCTCTCCCCCACCGCGACGGATCTCTCAGGGGAAACGGCCTTGCAGGAGGACGGAACACCCCAGAATCAACTCGGTGGACTCGGTTCGGGAATTGCCTGGCTGGGAACTGGCGATCGCTATGTGATGATCCCTGACCGGGGACCTGGTGACGGCGCCACGTCTTACCGCTGCCGCTTCCAGGTTGTCGAAATTCCCGTAGACCCTGCTGCCAGTGAACCGGTGAAAGTTCGGCTGGTGGGAACACATTTCCTCACCAACGACAAGGGTGTGAACTACGTCGGCCGATCAACTCAATTCAACACGTCTCAACCCTCAAACAGCCTGCGCATGGACCCCGAAGGAATCCGGGCCACAAAGTCAGGGAGCTACTTCATTGCGGACGAGTACGGTCCGTCAGTTCGCCACTTCGACGGCTCGGGCAAACTGATCCAGGTGCTGCCGACACCGAAAAAATACGAGATCCAATTCCCCAGCGGTTCGCCCGAACAAGAACTCCCTCCTCGAAATTTGTCAGGCCGCCAGGCCAACCGAGGGTGGGAAGGCCTTGCCCTCAGCGGTGACGATCGAAAGTTGTTCGCCATTCTCCAAAGCCCGCTCATTCAGGACGGTGGGCTCAATGCACAGAACAAGCGTGTGGGAACGAACGTCCGGATTTGGGAACACGACCTTGTCACCAGCAAATCCCGCGAGTTCCTGTACCAACTCGAAGACAAATCACACGGTTGCAGTGAAATTGAGTGGGTGTCGCCAAACCGCCTGCTGGTCATCGAACGAGATGGAAAGCCTGGATCCGAGGCGAAAGCAAAGCGTGTTTATGACATTGACCTGACTCACGCGACCGACATCAGCTCACTCGAAAAACTCCCCTCAACCGGAATTCCAGCGGGCGTACAACCGGTTGCCAAACGACTGTTCCTCGACCTGCTGGCACCCGAACTGGGACTGGCTGGAGACCAATTCCCCGAAAAAATCGAAGGAATTGCACTGGGACCAGTGCTGCCTGATGGCAGACGCGTTGTCGTCATTGCCAGCGACAATGATTTCAAGAAAGACGAACCAACCGAATTCTACGTGTTTGCGACGAAACTGGACTGAATCCCTGCTATTCTGACGAATTTGCGCGACCATCAATCCCAATATCCTGATGACGCGCAAAGCAATCTCACTCGCAAGCACCGAAATCTGTAACCTGAGCCCCCTGCCGGAAGTGACCGGAAGGGGGCTCATTCATTGACGACCTCCGCCCCGTGTCAGTTTCGTCAAACTTCCTTCCCATGCCCGCGAGACCCAAGCGTTGCGCCAGCCCTCAAGCAATGAAGGCTTGATCACCGTCGCAGGCTCGCCCGATCGGCTCTCGCCAACACGGAGTTCGATGGCTCTCTTCGCGGCTTATCCGCAATTTCACAGTTTCTTAACAACTTCTTAACAAACCGATCCTAGTATTCCCGGCTCAATGGCAGCCCCCGGCGAGTGTGATGATTCGCCGGACCTCCAGATCGATCAAGGTTTATTTGAGGAGCTTGTTCAGAGACGATGTTTCCACGCTTGCAAAGACTGATTTCCGCCAGCATCGTGGCTGGAATCTGCGTCGCGAATCTCGGATGTTTCAGCTCGACAGGCGTCAGCGAAGGCATTTACCCCGTTGAGGGAAGTGTCTTCGTGAACGGCGAACCCGCCGAGTTCGCAAACGTCCTGTTCGTTCCCAAGGATAGTGACGCACAACCCGCTTCCGCGGTCGTTGGCCCAGATGGAGCTTTCCGCCTGACGACACAACGACAGTTCGACGGAGCAGAGCCAGGTGAGTACACGGTGACGATCTCTTGGGCCAAGCCGCTCAATCCAAATCTTCGCGAGCCCGACTACGGACCAGAGCTGCTGCCGAAGAAGTACCAGGATCCGAAAAAATCCGACCTGGTCGTGGAAGTCGAGCCAACCAAGAATGTGCTTGAACCGTTCGAAATCACCGCTACTCCCCCCCGAATGGTTTCCGGGCGATAACTGACGCTCCGACACCAAATCTTTCCGAACAAGAGAATTCAGGCGGTAAGTCTGCGGCCCAACAGATCACGAGGCCCCTAAAGTACTTGCCCCAGTTCGTCGAGTTTGGATGAACTGCACTAGTCCCCGTATTATCTTCCGAATTTACACAATTCACCGTTAATCGTTATTGAGGAAATTGAATGTCCCGTCCAGTAACTAAGATTCGTTCGCGAGGTTTCACGCTGATCGAACTTCTCGTAGTGATTGCCATTATCGCAGTCTTGATTGCATTGCTTTTGCCCGCCGTCCAGCAAGCTCGCGAAGCAGCTCGCCGCACTCAGTGCAAGAACAATATGAAGCAAATGGGACTAGCACTGTTTAACTATGAAAGCACTCACGGTGTATTCCCTCCAGCACGAATTGACCTTGCAGGCCCTCCTGGCCCCGTCATCTTTCAGACAAGCTGGACGACAATGTGTCTTCCATTCTTCGATCAGACCCCTCTGTATAACATTTACAATTTCAATGTGAGCTGGGACAATCCAGCTAACATCCCCGCGACGAGCGCCAAGTTAAGCGTTTTCGTCTGCCCATCTGCCCCGTCGGGACGATCAATTCCCACACCTGACATCATGAACGTCAACTATCCTTGGCCCGCTGCCGGATACGGTGCTTGTGACTACGGCTCAATGAACTCGGTCCGCCCAGCATTCTTTCTGAGCCATGGCTTGCCAACTCCACCAGTGGGAATGGCTACCAACACGGCGACAATCAATTCCAGCAATCCTCCCTCACCCACCAAGTACGAGTGGGACGGTGGACTGAAAAAGTTTGCTTCAACCCGCATTTCTGACATCACCGACGGAATGTCAAACACGCTGATGGCGGTGGAAGACGCTGGCCGTCCCCAACTTTATCGTGCAGGTCGAGCCACCACGAACGGTGGCATCCCTACCGTCAAGGACGGATGGGGCTGGGCGGACATTCAGGGTGGTTACAGCCTGGACGGTGCCACCATCGACGGAACGATCACTGGAAAGGCTAGCTGTACTGTGCCAAGCGGCCCATGCAACCTCACCACAGCCGCTACCCCCTATGCGATGAATCGAACCAACGACAGCGAAATCTACTCGTTCCACATCGGTGGCAGCCAAGTACTCATGTGCGACGGTTCGGTCCGATTCCTGAGCGAGAACATCTCTGCCGTGACGCTGGGTGCTCTGTCCACTCGCAACTGCGGTGAAGTTGTTGGCGAGTTCTAAGATCGCCCTGATCTGCCGCATGCAGCCTCAAGAGCTGCGGTGACGAAAAGTCTCATCCAGACATGAGTGTACTGGAACTGAATTCCGACAAGCGGGGGCGAAAGCCTCCGCTTGTTCGTTTTCACCCTCGCCTCCGAATCACTTCGCCCTCCTTCTCTCTTTCCCATCTTCCAGAACGGCACCCGTAAACCGCTGTCGTCAGCGACGCCCTTCACGGTGCCTCATCGTTCCACTACGCTTCCCATGCCTATAGAAATCTGCTTGCCGATCGGAAACGAACGTCAGGTTTCTGTGCAATTGTCTTTGTGCAATTGTCTTAGCGCAGTCCCCATCACCATGCCGACTGCCGTGAGTCAATCATTCGGACGCAAGGGCGGGAATGCGAGAGGGGCGAACAACTCCGCACGGGACAGGCATTCGAAGTGACAAGGAGGAATTTGAAAGATGTCCAGTACCGCATTACCACCGGGCCCCAAAGGGACGTGGATTGGTGGGAACTTGCGCCAGTTCACTCAGGGACGTCTTGATTTCTTCCGCCAGCTTGCCCATGACTATGGTGATGTCGCCAGTATTCGATTTGGCACCCGGCGAATCTTTCTCATCAGCAACCCGGATCTGATAGAAGAAGTCCTGGTGACGCAGGCGAAGCACTACATCAAGCATTTCGGAGCCCGTTCGTACAAGCCGGTGCTCGGAAATGGTCTGGTGACCAGTGAAGGGGAACTCTGGTTGCGGCAGCGCAGACTCAGTCAACCCGCGTTTCTGAAGCAGCGTGTTCAGTCCTATGCCCCGATCATGTCTGACTTGACGGAGGCCATGCTGGCGAAATGGAAGCCAGGGGCTGAAGTGGACATCCACGCAGAATTCACTTCACTGACCAGCGCAATCGCGCTGAAAACTCTCTTTGGACTGGACGATCCGGGTGATCGCGCCCGGTTCACGGAACCATTGCGAATCGCCTTCGACCTGATGAGTATCCGAATCCGAACCCTGCTCAAACCCCCTCGCTGGCTTCCGGTCGGATCGAATCGCAAACTGAATCATGCCGTCAAAGAGCTATTCTCAGTTGTGGACGGCTACATTGAGGCAGGTCGTTTACGAGGACACTCTGGTGACGATCTGCTTTCGAGACTTGTCTCAGCCCAGGATGAAGATGGGACGCGGATGTCGCACAAGCAATTGCGCGACGAATTGATGACGCTCTATTTGGCAGGACACGAGACAACCTCGTTAACGCTGTCGTGGAGCTGGTACCTGATCTCACAACACCCCGAAGTCGAACGCAAGCTCGTCGAAGAGTGGCAACGGGTGCTCGGAGGCAGACCACCGACACCCGAGGATCTGTCCAGCATGCCCTACACGGATGCAGTTATCACGGAAGCGATGCGCGTGTATCCGCCGGTCTATCTCATCGGTCGTGAGGCGACTCGTGATATGGATCTCGGGGGATACCGTGTGAGAAAAGGTTACACGGTCTTCATCAGCCAGTGGGTTAATCACCGCGACGCCCGATGGTTCTCCAACCCCGACCAGTTCCAGCCCGAGCGCTGGGAAGACGGACTCGCCAAACGTATCCCAAAGTATGCTTATTTTCCGTTTGGCGGCGGCCCCCGCATTTGTATCGGCAACACTTTCGCGATGATGGAAGCGGCAATTCTGCTGGCCACGGTGGGGCAAAAGTATCACTTTACCTTGCTTCCAAATGCCAGGATTGACGTGAATCCGCAAATCACGCTTGCACCAAAGTACGGAATCCCCGCCCAACTCAAACGAAGATCCTGATTCTCGCGGCACTGATCCACCAAACTCGCATGGCAGACAATGCACATTCGTCGACTGAAGCTGCTGCGGGCCCCCCTGTCCTGCTCAAGTCAAGGCCAACTCATCTGAACGGCATTCACCATCGCACTACGATGCCCTTCGTGACTCTTTCGAGGCACGTCGTTGCGGGGTAGGATCTAAGGAATCCGTTTTACTGACAACCCGCACGACAATCACTCGCCAGCCCATCTGGCCTGGGGTTTTGCTGCCTTTCGGCAACTTCATACGAGAGGTCCCCGACGACAACCATGGATTTGAGTCCGCCCCCGACTTCGCATGACCCTCGTCCGCGATTCGTTTTACTCGGCATTTTGACGCTGCTCATTGCTGGCGTCGGATTCCTGTTCTGGAACAAGACGAAACCAGCACCCGCACGCCCCCCCGAGTACGAAGAATATGTTCGCGCGTTTCAACTCGGCGTCGCAGCACTGGATGCGGACCTGCCACAGACCGCTGAACCCAATTTGACCCGTGCAGTGACCCTCATTCCCAGTGAACCCGCAGCCTGGGCCAACCGTGGCTTGTTATATCTACGAACGGGACGAATGGAAGAAGCGGCAAGCGATCTTGAGCGTGCTGACAAACTTCAACCGAATGACCCCGAAATTCAGAAACTGCTCGGTCTGCTCCGACAGCGGCAAGGTCAGTTCACCGAAGCGAAAAAACATCTTCGCCAGGCATTGAGCCAGGATCCGACGGATGTGAAGGCCCTCTACCTTCTCGCCCAGATTGTTGAGCAGGAACAGGAACTTGATAGCGACGAGGAATATCAAAAACTCCTGGATGGGATTCTCGCGGAAAGCCCTCAAAATTTACGAGTGCTGATTGACCGGCTTCGCAAAGCCGTGCGAGCCGCTGATCGAAAGGTCGTGGACGACACGGTCGTCCGATTTAACGAACTGAGTCCCAAATGGCTGGACCGGACCCGACGAGAATGGAACGACATTCAGCCCCTTTTGGCTGGCACTCTCGGGCCAACGCTTGTCCCGCGACTGCTCCGATTTGATAACGTGCTGAAGGCCGAGCCGAGGTACGTGACGGACGTTGCTGAGGTCCAGCCAAAAGACGAATTGGCCGGAACTTCACTTCAAAGCTTTCGCACAATTCCGGATCTTCAGCACTCGCCCGCTCCCTATGATCCCGACTTGAAGTTTACGGCTTCCGACATCTCCGGAACTCCAGAGGGACGGTGGTCTGCTCTGCAACCCGTCTGGCTGTCCGCTGAAGGATTACCCGTCGTCTTTGTGGCAAACGAAAAGGAAGTCCGACGGATTGGAGACGATGGGGTACTCCCCTCGATTCCCGTTTCCAATACAGGACTGGTGCCAATCGACTGGAACAATGACCAGAAAACAGATCTGCTTGTGACTGGTCCAGGGGGACTGAGATTTTTCCAGCAGGAGAATGCGACCACCTGGGTCGATGTCACGAGCAAGACGGGCCTGCCAGACATCGAACTGAACGCCGCAAACTTTTCAGCACTGGCCGCTGACGTCGACCTTGATGGTGATGTCGACTTACTCATCTCCCGCACTACCGGCCCACCCCAGTTCCTTCGCAATAATTTCGACGGAACCTGGACATCTCAGACAATCTTCAACGAACTCTCAGGCCCCGTGATCTTCACTTGGGCCGACTTTGACCACGACGGAGCCCCGGATGCAGGACTGGTCGACTCCGACGGCGCCTTGCGAGTCTTTTCGAACGATCGGTCCGGTCAATTCAAGGCATGGTTGACGCCACCGCCGGCAGGCAAGTACCTGACAATCTCGGTCGGTGATGTGACGGATGACGGCATTTTCGACATCATCGCTCTTCGGGATGACGGAACGCTGCTGGCCTTCTCAGATCGCCATAAGCAGGCCGAATGGCAGATCAGAGAAATCACTCGCTGGGACGGGACACCGACCTCTGCACCTGATCAATCCCCGCAACTGCTTGTGGCCGACCTCGACAATAACGGTGTCCTCGATTTCGTCGTCAGTGGCAGTCAGACGAGTACGTTGTGGCTGGGAACGGGCCATGGAAATGTACACTTACTGACAAATGAACTTCCTCCGCGAATAACGGCTGCCGCGGATCTCGATGGAACTGGCCGACTCGCCTTGCTCGGACTGGACGAGAATGGGCATCCAGTTCAATTGCGCAGCAGCGGTCGATACCAGTATCACTGGCTGACCGTTCGGCCTCATGCCAGCCCGGAAGGGAAGGGAGACAACCGCATCAATTCCTTCGCGATCGGCGGTGACGTTGAAGTTCGAGCAGGGACGCACGTCGTCAAAGTTCCGATTCAATCCCCTGCGGTACACGTTGGACTGGGCGATCGACCTCAGGCCGAGGTGGTCAAGATTCAATGGCCCAACGGCACGATCCAGTTTGAGTTCAATTCCGCGATTAACCAGACGGTTGTTGCTCAGCAGCGGCTGAAGGGATCCTGTCCATTTCTGTTCGCTCGAAATGGCGATCAGATTGAATTTGTCACAGACTTCATGTGGAGTACCCCGCTGGGGATGTATATCAATGCCTCGGACAAGGGGGGATTCCTGCAAACGACGGATTGGGTGAATGTCCCCGGCAACCTGCTGGGCGTTCAGAATGGTCAGTATGAACTGCGAGTGAATGCCAACTTGTGGGAGACCCACTTTTTCGATTACCTGGCCCTGATGGTGGTCGACCATCCGGAGAACTCGGAAATGTTCGTCGACGAACGTTTCTTCATGCAGCCGACCGAGCCGAATCTCATTCTGACATCCCCCCCGGTCAATGTGGCGCGCGTGACGGATGATCAGGGCCGTGATGCAACTGCGGACCTGCAAGCCAACGACGGCGTCTATTTCGATCATATTCAGCGTGGCCAGTATCAGGGAGTCGCTACTGATCACTGGGTTGAGATTGAGCTTGGCGACGACACCCCGAAGGAAGGACCTGTCTGGCTGGTGGCTCGTGGTTGGATGCACCCGACGGACAGTTCGGTCAACTATGCCATCGAACAGGGACAGCATGCCAAACCACAAGGTCTGGCGCTCGAAGTTCCTGACGACAACGGGCAATGGCGCGTCGTCCGTGATCAGATCGGATTTCCAACAGGAAAAAACAAGACGATTCTGCTTCGGCTGGATGGCCTCGTCGGCGAGGCGAGCATCCCACCGCGCCGGTTCCGCCTGCGGACCAATCTGGAGATCTATTGGGATTCGTTGCGGGTCGCTCAAGGGTACGAATCGTCACCCGAACGTCGTCAGATTCTCACCGCCACGAGTGCTTCACTCAATCACCGAGGAATCCTGGCAATGACTCAGGCAAATCCCAGCTCGCCCGAACTTCCTCATTACAATCAGATCGTCTCTCGAGGCCAATCATGGCGGGACCTGATCGGATATCACACTCGATATGGCGAGATTGACGAATTGCTGCAGGTGATCGACGATCGATATGTTATTATGAACGCGGGCGATGAAATGACACTATTTTTTTACGCCCCCCCAGATCCACCTGCGGGTTGGAAGCGAAATTACGTATGGATCGCTGATGGGTGGGTCAAGGACGGTGACTTCAACACACGCTTTGGAAAAACCGTACTTCCGTTACCTGCGCACGATATGCCTGGCTACGACACTCCACCCGGACAGCTCGAAGATGATCCCGTTTATCAGCGACACCCTGAGGACTGGCAGCAGTACCACACTCGATATGTGACACCTCAAGTCTTCGAACAAGGGCTGCGTCACTTCAAACATCCTCGGCAAAGCAAGAAAGGAGGGAATCAGTGAGTCAATCCTTGAAGCAAATTGTGATCACCGTTCTCTTCCTGGGAATGCTGGGATGGGTGGCGTTCCGTGGGTCTGAAGGAAACCGATCTCAACCCTGGGCCCGGCTGACAGGGAACGCATCGCCGTCAGCAGCCACGCTGGAAGAAGCCGAGGCACTCCGCCGTTATGGCTTCTGCCTGACTGAGGCTGCGGAGCAAGTCGGTATCTCGTTCCGGCACGCCGCCGCCGAACTTGATCCCAAGCTGTCTCACATCATGCCTATTGTAAACGCAATGGGCGCTGCAGCGACGGTCTTTGATTTTGATAACGATCGCTACGATGACCTCTACGTCGTATCGAGTAAAGCGGGCAGCCAAAACGCACTCTATCGAAACCGCGGAGACGGCACATTTGAAGACGTTGCATCCAGTCTGGGTGTCGCTGACTTGAACCAGCCGGGAACGGGTGCCTCCATGGGCTCACTCGCTGCCGACTATGACAACGATGGCTATGTCGACCTGTTCGTCTACAAGTGGGGTCGCCCGGAACTATTTCGTAACAACGAGGGCAAAGGCTTCGTCCGAGTGACCGAGGGATCTGGTCTACCCGCCTGGGTCAATGCAAACGCGGCGTGCTGGTTCGACTACGATCGCGACGGTCGGCTCGACCTGTTCCTGGCCGGTTACTGGTCTGAAGAGGTGGATCTATGGAACCTAAAGACCACGCAAATTATGCCTGAATCATTCGAATACGCCCGCAATGGAGGACGAAAATATCTGCTGCGCAACCTCGGTGACGGGAAATTCCAGGATGTCACTAGTGAAATGGGAATCCAGAGTACTCGCTGGACGTTAGGTGTCGTGGCAGCAGACATCTGCGGCACCGGTTATCCGGACCTCATCCTGGCAAATGATTACGGGGTCTCAGAATTTTATGCCAACCGTGAGGGTAAGCGATTCGAGGAAATCGGCTACGAAACGGGTATCGGCGTGACTCCCAAAAGTGGGATGAGTGTCGGGCTGGGTGACATCTTCAATGACGGGCAACAGGCCCTGTACATCACGAACATCACCGAGCCTGGAAATCTGGTTCAAGGAAACAATCTCTGGGTTCCCACAGGTGAAAGCACCCGCGGTGCCCCCCGCTTCCTCAATCAAGCCAGTGCCGTTAACGTCGAGCGGGGAGGCTGGAGTTGGGGCGCTAAGTTTGGAGACCTGAACAACGACGGCTGGCTCGACCTGTACCTGACCAATGGCTATATCTCGGCCAGCAAAGGGAAAAGCTACTGGTATGACTACGGAAAGATTGCAGGCGGGCTGAAAGGCCTGATCGGCGAAGCGACTTACTGGCCCCCCATCGGCGAGCAAAGTCTGTCCGGCTACCAGCCGAAGTGTGTGTGGCTCAACAAAGGGGGGGACTTCACGGATATCGCTGCCGCAGTGGGAGTCACTGACGTCTACGACGGTCGAGCCGTCGTTTTCAGTGACTTCTCCAACCGAGGGATCCTCGACGTTGCCATCGCCAATCAACAAGGTCCGGTGCTCTTCTACCGCAATACGATTTCGCCGGGTCGAGACTGGGTGCAGTTCCACCTTGAGGGAGGTGCTCGACCAGGCAATGAGCAGGGATGGAGCAATCGCGGCGGCGTCGGTGCGACAGTCACCCTGCATTGGGTTCAAGGGCAGGAAGGAACGACGCGTCAGCAGTCACAAGTCACCACCGCTGGCGACGCCTATGCTTCTCAGAGCATGTCGCGCGTTCATTTCGGTCTCGGCGAACAGGCAAAGTTGAAAGAGGTTCGAATTAAATGGCCATCAGGCCGCACAACACAAATCGATGCTCCGGAAACGGGTGTGGTGCACCTCGTCCGTGAGATTGATTCGAAGGAGGCTGCAAAATGAGCAGCGAAACCCGCCCCATCACGCAGCCTAAACCTCAAACATGTGAAGCCCCAGGTTGGCCTGCATTCGCCGCACGGGTCCTGGCCACGATTGTGCTCGTGGCGGGCTACTACTGGAATGTGGGAATTATCGGGACCCGGGTGGGCGAGGTCTTCGCTCAACTGACCGGCTACCCCCTTGATCCGATTGCACCTCGTGTCATTGCCGTGATCATGCTGCTGGCCGTGCTGCTGGCGGTCTGGTGGCGATTGATTTCGCGTGACATGCGGTTCCAGGCCCCTCTGCTGATCACTTGCATTCTTGCAGTCGGAGATGCCGTATTCAGTATTCTCGAGAATCATCCCGCCCCGCCATGGCTGGTCGCAGCCAGTGGGGGCGCGATTATGGAGTATTCGCCCACGTTCCTGGCCATCGCCACGACGATTGTGTGCGAGCTTGTACTGGGACGTTTTTTCTGGGGCAAATGGCCTCACTTGGCAAGTGCGTATATCTCGGGGATCAGTGCGGGAATTCTGATTAAGTCCTCTTTGCTGTGGCCGTTCGTGCTGTGCAGCTTGATCTCAATCACATCAAAATATGTACTGCGGATTGGTAACAGACACCTATGGAATCCGACGAACTTCGGCGTCACGATGATGCTCTTTCTGGCCCCCGCACATGTTGCAAGTCTGACGGTCCAGGCGGGAAACAATGGTATCGCCGTCCTGACGATCTGGATTCTGGGTGGCCTGATCATGTATCGGCTGGGCCGCTTCCATATCCCGGCGGCTTTCATCGCAGCCTTTGTTCCGCTGGCGTTCCTGAGAAGTTACATCACGGGTCATCCATGGCAGGCAGAGATCGCCCCGATCACCAGCCCCATGTTCCAGTTGTATATCTTCTTCATGATCACAGACCCAAAAACCACGACACGGGGCTGGAAAAGTCAGACAGCTGTTGCCATCCTCGTGGCGGTCATGGAAACATTCCTGAGAATCGCGTTCCGAGATGTTCATTCTCTCTACCACGCGTTATTCATTGTCGGACCGGTAACCAATCTTGTTGAGATCTATCTGGATTCACGTAAGACTCAAAACCAACCAATCCCGAACAAATCAGAAGCGAAACTCGACCTGACGGCGCCGGAAATCAAAACCGATCTTGTCTCGGGCTGACTCCTCCTTGTTGCCTGCGACGTTGCTGACAGACAATTTCGTGCCTGAAATTCCCCCTGAAGCGAACCGTATACAGAGGTGATTCATGAAGCGTTCGTTCTCGTGCCGCGTTTTACCATTGCTTGGAGCGGTCGGCCTGTTGGCCGGCGCGATTGGATGCAGTGGTGAATCTTCCCCCACGACGGCCGATGGACGGACAAAACTGAAAGTTGCCTATCTGGGGCTGACCTGCGAAGCACCTATGTTCGTAGCTCAGGAAAAAGGATTCTACACCGAAGAAGGTCTGGATGTAGAACTGGTGAAGACCGACTGGGACGGCCTGCGCGAAGGTTTGGGGACGGGAAGTTTCGATGCAAATCACACACTGATCATGTATCTGCTGAAGCCGATCGAGCAGGGTGTTGATATGAAGATCACGGGTGGCATCCATACGGGCTGCCTGCGGCTGCAAGTGGCCGCGAACTCGGACATCAAGTCACCTGCCGAGCTCAAGGGCAAGAAAATTGGCGTCGCGACCCACATTGGTAGTCCCCCATACCTGTTCTCATGTCGGGTTCTGGCTGCTCACGGAATCGATCCCCGTCCCGAAAGTGACGACGTCCAGTGGATCCCTTATCCCCCGGCAGAATTAGGACTGGCCGTCGAAAAAGGACTTGTCGATGCCGTCTGTACTTCCGACCCGATCGGGACGATTCTGGTCGGCAAAGGGATCGTGCGAACGATTGCCGACCAGGCGACCGATGCACCGTATAGCGAGGAGTACTGCTGTGCTGCCGTCGTCAGCGGTAAACTGGCCCGCGCGAACCCTGCCGCAGCAGCAAAGGTGACCCGAGCGTTTCTGAAAGCGTCGCGCTGGGTTGAAGAAAACACCATCGCGGCCGCCACGCTCGCAGTCGAAAAGAATTACATCGCCGCATCAACAGAGATCAATGCCCAGGCCATTTCCCAACTGAAGTACATGCCCGGCGTCTCAAGTTGCCGGCAGAGTATCGAGAACGCCGCCAGCGAGATGAAACGGGCGGGCCTGCTGAAAGAGTCAACCAACGTTGATGAGCTGACGAAGCGGGCATGGCTGGACCTGGAGGGAGTTACTGACGAGTGGATTAATCAATTGGAGGTCGAGAAGATCGCCGATGGCGGAAGGGCTCCGAAATTGTCTCCGGAAGGTTTTGTGGCACTCTTTGAATTGAACAAAGACTGCCTGTGTTGCTGCCGCTGCTGCATCGAATAGTGAGACAATGACCACAGAAGCTCCCGAAGTAAGCCCCTTGCCGGCCACGTCACGAGAGGGTGATGAGACAGCGACCGGCAAATGGTCTCAAGATACACGTATCAATCGTAACGAATTGAACCTGCCTGGCGCATCACCGGTCGTGGCGTCAGTCGTGGCGTTGATATTGCATCTTGTACTCCCCAATCAAACATCGCCATCGATTGCATGGATGGCAAACCTCCCACAGTGGCAGCACCCTTACCCCCTCCTGCTGATAGTCATCCTTTTCGGGTCTTCGAGCGCGTGGCTTCTTCAGTTCGGCTTCCCCCCCCTTCAACCGCGTGTGCGTTACTACGCTCCTCTTGTCGCAGGGGCGGTAGCCATCCTGGGCGGCTGTGATTTGCTGACGGCCAAATGGCGTTCTCTGCCACACCCTTTTTTTCCCAGCCCGGATGAAGTACTCGGGTCGCTCATCGAAGATCGCAAGATCCTGCTAGAGAGCACCTGGCACTCGCTGCGACTGCTCGCGTGCGGCTATCTGGCCGGCGTCACTGCCGGCTTAGTAACAGGCGTTCTGATCGGGTGGTTCTCGATTGCGAGGTACTGGCTCACGCCCGTTCTGAAGACCATCGGACCGGTACCCGCGACGGCACTGGTCCCTCTCGTGATGACACTCTTCCCGGCCTCGTTGTCATTCTTCAGCGGCGCGGCTTTGATCGCATTTGCAGTCTGGTTTCCAATGACCATGCTGACTGCCGCAGGAATTTCTCATGTTCCGCTTTCATACCTGGATGTCGCTCGAACGATGGGTGCGAGCCGCCTTTATTTGATTTTCAACGTGGCGATTCCGGCTGCGTTGCCGAACATTTTTCTCGGATTGTTTCAGGGCCTGGGTGCCTCATTCCTTACCCTGATCGTGGCGGAAACAGTAGGTGTCAAAGCCGGGCTCGGCTGGTATATCCAGTGGCAAAAAGGATACGCGGAATACGGTAAGGTCTACGCTTCACTGCTGATTATGGCGATCTTTTTCTCAAGCCTCATGACACTTCTGTTCATGGCCCGCGACCACTTCCTGCGATGGCAAAAGGGGGTTGTCAAATGGTAACGATTCCGTCTCGACTCGCGTCGGAAAGAACAGGTGAGACACTCGAGATCCGGCAACTCCGTCGCACATTCGGCTCGGTCCAGGCCATCAGCGATATGAACCTTACGGTGAATCCGGGTGAGATCGTCGCGCTTCTTGGCCCCAGCGGTTGTGGCAAGTCAACCGTGCTTCGCCTGATCGCCGGTCTCGACCAGGCGACGTCCGGTGGGGTCTGGGTGGGTTCCGAGCGAGTCACTGGTCCGAGTGCCCAACGAGGTTTGATTTTTCAAAGTCACTGCTTGTTTCCCTGGCTGACAGTTCGCCGAAATATTGAAGCGGGCCTCATCGCCTGCGGTGGACGCAAGAAACATCCGACGGCTGCTGCAGACTACATGGAGCTCATGGGCCTGACTGAGTTTGCGGACTGTTATCCATCACAGATCTCGGGTGGAATGGCCCAACGCGTTGCTCTGGCCCGCGCACTCATCAGTCATCCGGATTTCCTATTGCTTGATGAACCGCTCGGCGCCCTGGATCAATTCACTCGGATTCGGATGCAGGACGAAATCCTGCGCGTGTGGGAGAAGAGCGACACGACGATGGTTCTGGTCACACATGACATTGATGAAGCAATCTACCTCTGCGATCGCATCGCGATCATGACGCACCGCCCCGGTCGTCTGGAAGCAGTCATCCCCGTCCCGTTCCCT
This sequence comes from Schlesneria sphaerica, assembly GCF_044336245.1. NCBI lineage: Bacteria > Pseudomonadati > Planctomycetota > Planctomycetia > Planctomycetales > Planctomycetaceae > Schlesneria > Schlesneria sphaerica. Next base: position 2,402,019 of record NZ_CP172346.1, read on the forward strand.
CGTCCTCGCAGACGAACGGACCCAGAGTTTATGAATCTCCGGGCAGAAATCCTTGAGATGCTGCATCTGGCGGGGAATCAGATTTCGGCGTCCGGTTAACGACGGAGTGTTTCTTCCCAACCGATACCTCTCTGAATTAACGTGGATTACAGATCACCAAAATAAAATTCGACGTCAGCCGAATCGAGTATTGAAACGCGTCAGCCACGTTTTCCAGATAGGATCTCCGTCGGTGAAGGCTATTCACGTAATACATCGCATGTGTCGATTTTGACTCTCTTCTTGCATTTCGCTCCGAGACCGATCTTCATGCACAATGGACCACGGTTTGACCGCGCGAGAACAGTCGGTCTTTCGCGATTGGTTTTCACCCACCTGACAAAGGGGAACTCAAATGTTCTCCAGACTGCCTGCGGGTGGAGCCGGGCAGGAATGCGTGTCTCCCTTTTCGACTGGCCTTGGATTGCGGTTGCCGTGACTCTTTTCGCTGGCTGTGGTTCGCCCAGTTCCAATGGCCCTGCACAGAGCCCTGAACTCACGATCTCAAGTCCGTCCATCCCCAAGCCCTCTCCGCGTGAATTGGACTATGCCGGATCGGCGACCTGCGCGACGTGTCACCGCGAGATCGCGGATCAGTTCGCGCAACATCCCATGGGAAGGTCCAGCGGAAGTCTTTCGACCGTTCCCGAAATCGAGGCCTATGGTGAAACCGCGAAGTTTATCACGGCCGATGACAAGCAGTATCGTGTTGAAAAGGACGCGACGGGCATCGTCCATCATGAAGAACTGATTGATCGTGACGAAGAAACCCTCTATGACTTCGCGGTTGCGATGGAACTCGCAATCGGCTCTGGTCGACATGGCCGCTCGTATGCCTATCGCCGAGGTGACCGTTACTTCATGTCGCCCATCAGTTGGTACACAGCCAAAAGTCGCTGGGATCTGTCACCGGGTTACTTACCCGGAATGCACCAGCGATTTGACCGGCTGCTGACAGAACGGTGTCTCGCCTGTCACATCGGACAGATGAACATCGAGGCGTCGCCTGACTCATGGAACCGAGAGGCGCCGATTGTAGAGCATGCCATCAGTTGTGAACGGTGCCATGGCCCCGGCGCGTCTCATGTCGCACACCATCAGCAACCTGACAACTTCAAGGGAGAGGATCGAATCGTCAATCCCGGCGATCTTGACCCCGAGCGACGTGATGCCGTCTGCCACCAATGTCACTTTCACGCAGCAAGAACATCTCTGCGCTACGGACGACGTGCTTCCGACTTCCGTCCCGGTGATCGATTGAGTGATATCTACGTCATATTATCGAGTCCTCCCGGAGAACGTACTGCTGTTTCACAATCCGAACAGATGCTGACGAGCACCTGCTATCAAAAAAGTCATGGCAAGATGGGGTGCATCTCCTGTCATAATCCACATGCACTGCCCAGTGGCAATCCTTCGACTGCGTTCGACCAGAAATGTGCCGCCTGTCACTCCGAGAACCAGCCGCAATGTTCAGAGGCGGTCGCCGAGCGAATTGGCAAAAGCTGCGTCGGCTGTCATATGCCCCGGTTTGATGCATCAGACATCCCCCATACCGCATTTACAGATCATCGCATCTTAAGACGCCCCCAGGAAAAGCTTGATCAAGAGTCGCCAGATCGTCTCGCTGAAGTTCTGATGTCAGGCGTCCCGGAATGGGAGATTCGTCGGGCCGAGGCTATGTCTGTGCGAACAGATCGAAAACAGGTGCGAAAACCGGCAGAACTTGAACGAGCGATTGCGACACTGCAAGAGCTGACAGACATGCTTCCCGAAGATCCAGAGATCTGGGAAAGCCTGGCCTGGTTTCATAGTCGTCTAGGGAAGTGGTCCGATGTCGAGAAATTCGCGACGCGGGCTTTAGAACTCGCACCCGGTCGAGTCGACGCGCGAGAGCTTCTCACGGGGGCCCTTTCCGCTCGCTCCGCATGGAACGAGGTCGACCGCGAAGTTGAGATCCTCCTGCAAAAAGATAAAAGGAAGGGCCTTTATTACAAACTGCGGGCCGAGGCCGCGTGGCATCAAGGGGACCTGGAACGGGGCTTGGAACTGGCGGAAGAATCGCTGCAATGTGAGCCCACCCAGATGGAGTTGCGTCGCCGCCTCTCGGTCGCGTACGAGCAACTCGGGAACCAAGACAACGCGGAAAGGCACCGCAAAATCTTGACTGCCATCTCCCGATTTCTGAAGTAATGCAGATGATCCGATGAGACTCGTACAAGTGGGTCGCCTGAGACTACTCAAGAGACCCGAGTCGTTTTGTCAGTGCGTCGGCAATCAGCGAGTCCCCTGCGTCACGCGCAAAACGACCGATTTCCTTGAGAAGAGGCACCGGCGAATCGCGCACGTTTCGCAGCTCGCGAATTCGAGGCCGAAGTTCATGGGCACGGTCGACCAGCTTTTCGAGTCGCGTGACCTCGTCCGTCAGTCCTCGAATTCGCAGAATTTCAGCAAGACGGTGCATCGTCAGCCAATCGAGTGGATGAATCGAAAGGGCTTTCCGATATGCACTTTCAGCCTCTGGATACTCTTTCCGCGTAAAGTGGACCCATCCCTTGAATCGCCAGAATCGCGGGTCCGCTTCTGTGTCGGGTTGAGTTTGCGCCAGGAGCTTAATCACTTGGTCGACATTCCCCTTGGCAAGTTCCTGGTCAGCCAGATAAGCCAGCAGGTTCGCATTGTGGGGAAAGCGTTCCAGCAACTGGCGGGCGGCATGTTCCTTAATTGTCAGCGTCGAAATACCAGCATCCGCGACCGCATTCGATTCCGTTGTCCGCTGATCCGGTGTCCCGAGAGAGCTCAGCATGTCGTCGGCAACGCTTTCTGGCGACGCCACATAACTGTGCGCGGCGTCGTCCCCGTGCAGCATTTGCGCGACCGAAAGAATCTCGTCGTCGGGATATGAGTTCAACCAAAGTCCGTTCAGCGACACCCCTTCACCCAGCCTGAGTGTGTCAATGAGAAAGTAATATACGAATGCATCCCGGGGTTCACGCCCCACCTGAATCGCCGATTTCACTTGCTCCCGTAACTTTGTACGCTGCAGCGTGACCGCGTAGAACTGGATCAGCAGTTCGTGGGCACCACCCACCAACGGCTCGTGCGACAGGATCTCGCGACAAGCATCCTCACCATCGAACGGGCGATTGGCGGGTCCGAACAGAATCTTTGCTCGCCCCAGTTGAGCCGGCAGGTACTCCGGGCTGTGCTGCGGCACACGCGCCAGATACTCGGCCGCTTCAACGTATCGTTCCTGATGCTGGACGGCATCTGCCAGGTAGACCCATGGTTCCGCCGACGATGGATCATACCAGCTCCAGCGACGCGAGATTCCTTCCAAGTCATTCCAGCGATGTTCCTCCTGTGCCACACGACAGGACTCGGTAAAGCGGTGAATCGACCACTCCCAGCCACCCCACACCCCCAGTGCAACAAGAGGCAGGATGCCAGCAAGCCACAGCCAGCGATGTCGTTGGCTTTTTCGAGGTGAATTGGCGGTTGATTGCTGCGAGGACATGAGATTCATTTACGGCAAGAGTGGGAAAATGTTCTGTCCCTCTGGTGCAAACACACATTGGTTTCAGGGAAATTCCCGCTTGAGTGTCTGAAGTTGTTGCGACGCGGCCTGACGACGACGATTGGGAACGACGCTTGGGGACGCACGACCTGTCTTCGATGTGCTCAACAAAACCTCCAATCGCTGTGCCACAAGTTCGTCCCCGCATTTCCCCGCAAACACCCGCAGCCGGTCAAACAGTTCGTGCGGTATATGTTGTACGTCGGAAGCAGCCAGGAATTCTGATTCCAACTCCTTCCCTTCCGCAGCAAGTTGATACTCCTGGTCAGCGACATCGAGCCGACGATTTCGCCTGTTCAGGTCAGCCAGATAATAGCGTGTTCGCCAGTCAATCGGATGCAACTTCAAGGCCTCGTCAAACGCCCGCTGTGCTTCGACGAAGTCACCCGCTTTCAGGAAAAGCCAGCCTCGAGCTCGCCAGAAGCGGTAGTCACCATCCGCCACCGCAGTTGCGCGCGACAACAGTTCGGCACACATGACTGTCCGGCCGTTACTCACGGCCTGCCCAAGATCGTACGCCAGCACATGGTGATTCTCTGGAAACATCTCCCGAAGCTGTTGCAGGTAGCTTGCCCGAAGTGCCTGCGAGTGCCGCAGCTTCGTTGCTTCTGCTTCATCCATCGGAGGAACACCACCATCCAGGTTTCGTGCCGAATTCAGTGCGTACGCAACCATCATCGGCTCGTCCCGATCTCCTCGCATCCAACCCTTGATCCGCTCCAAGGCATTGCTGAGTTTCAGCCCATCCGCCAGAAAGGCATAAGCATAAAATTCCGGTAGATCCGCCTCGTTTTCCGCTGAATCACGGACCACCGCGAGCAGTTCAACGGGTTGCACCATGACTGCATAGAAGAAAATGATTCGACGCCGAACTTCTGTTTCTTTTGGGTCCAGCGTCAACACTTTCTGCAGGGTGCTCAAACCGGTGAGAGGATCTTTCAGCGGTCCCATTTGTGCACTGGCGAGCATACTTAACCAGGGGACATCTCCCTTCGTCTCAGCAGGGTGATCCTTCAAAAACTCGAAAACCGAATTGGGTTGACGCAATTCGCGACTGGCAGTGGCCCCCGCTTGCATGGCATCTCGACGATTTGGTTCCAGCCGCCGCCACTCCTGCGCCGCCACAAGCAACTTGGACCAGTTCCGCTCCGACTCCCATTTCTGGCAGGCACTTCGCGCAGCTTCGACCTGAGAAAAATACATCCAGGTCACGCCCCCCCAAAGTAATGCACCCATCCCCGCCAGCAATAGCACAGCGCCCGCAAATTTCTTCACATGCTGCGCGAAACGCGGTCGAGAGTCCCGAATGGGTGTTGCGTCAGGGGGCACGATTTTCGAAAGTCCTGATGGATGAACCGGAATCGCTGTCGAGTGGTTCGAGTACCGTGATTCGCTGTGGCGTAGCGACGTTGTGTAATGCCTGAGTGATCCCGCTGGGCCACACCAACTCAACATCAACACTCGCTATGGAGGGATCGAGGCCGAATGTGATCGTCAACTCCTGCGACGAACAGTAGCTTCCGCCCCCGAATATTTCGGCGATATACTGCTGGCCACCCGCATGGATCGTCGCGCGCGTGCCGAACGCCTGGCGATTACTGATTCGGCCGATGCAGTCGATCTGAAGAACTCGCGCCCCCTCGGATTCATTGTGCAGGATCAGCGAAGGGGTGTTATGAGTGACACAAACAACATCAATCTTCCCGTCACGGTCATAGTCACCGACTGCAACGCCACGTCCGACGAGCGACTTCTGGAATATGGGCCCGGCCGTCTTCCCCACGTCGTCCCACGAGCGACCGTTAAAGGAAAACAACTGAAGAGGCTGAGCATATCCCGAACCTTCCGTTCGGCGGTCATTGATATGGCCATTGGCGACGAAGACTTCCAGCCAACCGTCACCATTGAAATCGTGCATCGTCGTTCCAAAGCCGAGCATGGGCATCGTGGGGGCCACCAGGCCGACGAGTGCTGTACGGTCTGAGAAACCCGCTGGACCGTCGTTCGCGTACAGCGTATTCCATTCTGCGGAAAAGTGGGTCACGTAAAGATCGAGGTAGCCATTTCGATCATAATCCGCACAGGCGATTCCCATATTCGCCTGGGGAACTCCTTCTGAACTCAAGGCACAGCCAAGCACCGTCGCCAGATTGACGAAGTCATTGCCTTCCGTACCCACAAACTGAAAATTGGAACTCGTATCATTGGCGACGAAAATTTCGGGCCAGCGGTCATTGTTTAAATCGGCGATCAGGACTCCCAACGCACGATTATTTTCTCCGTAAAGCCCCAGTTCCTGAGCGGCAGCACGGAACGTTCCGTCGCCCAGGTTCAGGTAGAATTCATCGGGCTCTGGATCGACTTGCTGAGGATGACAGATCGAGGGACGGCCTTCCTTGTCCATACACGGACGAGGATTGTTGACATCGTATTGACAGTACCGGCAGACATATAAGTCGAGGTCGCCATCCCGATCAATGTCGCTCCACGCGGCAGAAGTACTCCAGAGTGTTTCATGGATTTGAGATTCACGTGTCACCTCGTGAAACGTTCCGTCGCCCCTGTTATGGAATAACCGACTCTCGCCAAAATTTGTAATAAACAAATCGGCGAAGCCATCGTTGTCATAGTCACCCACGCAGACACCTTGGCCGTAGGCTCGATCATCGATCCCGGCGTTCGTGGTGACATTCTCAAAGTCAGTGCCATCTCGATTGCGAAACAGTTCGTCTCGGGGTTGATCAGGTCCAGCGGGTCGCCATGGCTCGCCCCCCTGCCCGAAAAACAAGTCCGGCCAGCCATCGCGATCATAGTCGAGCCAGCCCACACCTCCCCCAGTTGCCTCCATCATCAATTGTTCACCGCGAGCACCGTTCTGGTAGACGAAGTTGACTCCTAACGACTCAGCCCGGTCGATGAATCGAATCGCCGGCCGTGACGAGTCCGCCAGATGTGCAGAACTCTCTGACACTGATTTCGTACTGGCAAACTCGGCGAAAACCGACTTTCGTTCCGATGTCGCCAGGGCCGGTGGTACGTCATCTTTCGATTCAGAAGGCCCCTTACCCTGGACCAGTTCCGCGACGTCAGCGCGACATCCGGCAAGGAAAGCGGCCCCGGTGCAAACCAGGGTAAGAATCCGTTGTTTGAGAGATTCAGGAAGGCTCACTCGGACGTGCTCCCCGCAGTCAAGGTGCTTCCGCCCGCTTGGGGTTCAATGATGGTGACAAGCTGGTCGACGTTGTCCACGCGAAGTTCCTGCAGCATTCCTCCCGGCCAGCGAATCAATAAGTCGCAGGGGGAAGTTGACTCTCCCAGCCCGAAGACGAGGCGAGGTTGCCGACTGGAACAGTAGCCGACACCCCCTGCAAGTTCCTGAACCAGCGTCTTCCCATTCTGCTTCAAGGTGACTCGGGCCCCAATCCCACGGCGATTGACTTTGCGCCCCGTAAACTCCACAGCGAGCCAATGGCCAGATCGGGACTGATTTTCCAGCAGTTCCATGGGGGTATTCTGATGAATGACAGCGATATCCATGTCTCCATCCCCGTCAAAGTCGGCTTCGGCTGCTGCCCGTCCCACTTGAAGCTGTCCGAAGTATTCACCCGAGTCGGCACTGACGTCATTCCAGTGTTGACCATCGAATGTCAACAGTTGAGGTGGCATGGCCACGACTCTCGCCCGCCCCAAGTCATCGATGTGACCATTCGCGATGAAAAGCTCGTCATCCCCGTCGAGGTCGAAGTCCTGCCAGACAACTCCGAACCCGACCCACGGCAGTGTCACTTCAATTCCATTCGTTTCCGCGCTGGCATCATGAAATCCGCTCTCTCCGTCGTTGGCATACAGCGTATTCCACTCCCCTTCAAAGTGCGTGATGTAGATATCCAGCAGCCCGTTACGATCGTAGTCACCGATGGCGATTCCCATATTCGCCTGAGCACGCCCATTTGCATCGAGCGCACAGCCGAAGCGAGAGGCGAGATCGACATACTTTCCCGGTTGCTGCTCTACAAACAGAAAGTTTGCTGTGGCATCATTTGCGACGATCAACTCTGGACGCTCATCCCCAGTGAAATCGGCGACGACAACGCCGAGTGCACGGTTTCCCGGTCCTGCCAGTCCCCGGTCCTGAGCACATTCCCGGAACCGCCCATCACCGAGGTTCTCGAAATAGTGGTCCGCGACAGGGTCAACCTGATTTGGCTGACACTGAACCGGCTTCCCTCCAGCGTTTCGACAGATGACCGGATTTCGAGGGGAAAAGTCGCAGTAGTTGCACACGTACAAATCCAGATCCCCATCCAGGTCCAGATCAGCCCAGGCGGCGGTCGTACTCCATCCCTGCCACTCCACCTCGCTCCAGTCAGACAGGACACGGAAAGAACCGTCACCCTGGTTATGCCACATGACGTTTCCTCCGATGTTCGTTACGAAAACGTCATCGAAGCCGTCGTTGTCCAGGTCTCCAATCGCGACCCCCTGCCCGTACCGCTTCTCCACGATCCCCGCTGCCAGCGAGACATCAACAAAACGTCCGTCGACGTTCCGATAGAGTACGTCAGAGGGCTGGTCGTCGGTTGTGTCGGCGTCTGCGACACCCCCTTGTCCCAGATACAAATCCCAGTTGCCGTCACGATCAAAATCGAGCCACCCGCAGCCTCCACCTGTCCCCTCGGACATCAGACGGCGGCCTTCGTTTCCGTTTGAATAGGTAAACTCGAGTCCTGTCGACGCTGCCACCGAAGCAAAGCGGATCCGGCCGAGGTCACTACTGACGGACTCGATCCTGCGGAGGCGATCCAAAGGAAGATTCTGCGAAACGCGTACCCGAACCGGGAGCGCAGGCGTCGACGTCACTTCAACGGGAGCTGCCGACTTGGGAGACTTATCACAACCACTGACGAGCGCAGTGATGATCATCAGGATCACACGAGCCGGGCAGGAAATTAAACCTGCATCGGGCACGTGGGCCTGTCGTCTGGGCTTCGACATATTCGACTTCTGGACTCAAAAAACACGGTGGTCGAGCGCAGCCGTAGAATGAGAGTTCCCACGAGGTGCCATTCACCTCGTGGGATCAATCGACTACGGAAACTCGACGGAACAGCGGCCCGGTTTAGAATTCACCCAATGGGTCGCTCTTACCGCGTGTTGCGAGAGCCAGTCGCACCGAGTTACCGATGTTTTCCGAGATGAATCGGACCGAACCATCACACAGCAGGGCCTGTGCCCCACCCGTATGGTTGCTGCTCATCTGATCGCAGCGATAGTCTCCCGCAGGCTGCGTATTGATGGGCATTTCAAGACTGTGGATTGCCCAGGGGCCCATCCAGTGTGAATCACCGAAGAGTTGATCTTTGACGTTCTTGTCTCGCCAGTGCATTGATTCCATGATCATGATGGTATTCGTCGTACCATCGGTGATCTTGCTGAGATTGATCGAGCCCTGGAAGCCAAAAACGCCGTTGTGTCCCTGGAGGGGCAGAATGCTGATGTCCCATGCCTGTGCCCACTCGACACCGGGATAATCGGCGATCGGACAGTCACGGTGACCCGAGTTCATGAATCCCAGGTTCCCCACGTAGTCAGTACGGGCACCGGTAATCCCATCGTCCCAGCTGCTGTCGTTATAGGAACCACCGGAAACAATATTGGGCTGTGGATTGCTGGGGCAGAGCAGTCCGGTCAGGACTGTGTTTCGTGCGGTCACAGCAACAGGTTGGGCGTTGTTTCCGTAGAGACTGTCGCCACCTCGGTTTGCAGTCGCACAGAAAGCTGTATTGACGGAGTTAAACAGAGGCGCTTGGTCGAAGTATGGGAGAAGCTGAAAGGTCCATCCCAGAGAGGAATAGCAGTTGTTGTTAAAGTTATTCCCGTTCTGGATGCTTGCCATCCGGTTGTTGGGGAAAATCAGATGCGTGTCGTGATAGTTGTGCATGGCCAATCCGAGTTGCTTCAGATTGTTTTTGCACTGGGTCCGCCGTGCGGCTTCGCGTGCCTGCTGTACTGCTGGCAGCAGCAAGGCAATCAACACCGCGATAATGGCAATCACGACAAGAAGTTCTATCAATGTGAACGCTCTCGCCCATGATTGCTGCTGAACGCGCAATCGTTTCATCATAGAGCACCTACCCCGAAAAAAGAAAAAGTTACAAACACTACCGCCAAAAAGAGCGCAATCAAATAATTCCAACTATTTCTGAATCGCGATATCGATGTTATTGGTCCCCGCTTTGACTTCGACTTCTTGTGGAGTCGTCTCAGCGGACCCATAACTGGCAGGATATGGCGTGTCAAATTCAGGAGCCCCTCCGCCGCCGACCGAACTGAAGCCGCCTGGGGGGGCCTTCATTCCTGGACGCATCATCTGAGGGCCGGATTTTTTCTTCGGAGATTTCGACATTTTTGCCATGGCTTCCTGCATGGCACCTGAACCCAAAGCGAATACTACTTTGTACTTACCGGGCAATGCCCCGCGCCGACCATCTGTCGTCGTCAGGTCGTATCCCCCGTCATCCTTGATCGTCCCTGACGAGAAAACGCCTTTCTCGCCATCGACCGGCTGAAACCGAATGATGATACCCTTCAATGGCTTCTCAGCCCCCGTCACCTTGCCTGTTACCGGGTATGCTCTCGGTTTGTTAGACCCACAGCCAGCAGCGACAGATACCACGACAAAGAGAACACATAAACGACTGAGAAATCGCGCAAACGTCATGCCGCGGCCTCGATGGGATTTTGGGCGAATTAAGGTTATTGAGATAATGGAGAGCGTTTTACCCTACCTTCCAACATCGAATCGTTCAAGAGAAATACTCTTACGCCGTCAAAGAAAGGCGCAATTAAAGCAGAAAGAGTCGGTGCACGTATTTCTGTACCCGTTCATCGGCGGTCTGAATAGTCTTTAATGAGATTTTGATCACTGGAAGCCGATTTCGGTGAGTCGAAATTGCAGCATATACGAAAATGATAGCGGTCGTTCAGCTCTCAAACAGGAGTCTTTCAATGTCGCAAGCAATCGTTGATCCAGCCGAATTGAGGAGGTTTGCCTCGCTACTGCGCGAGTTCACCAACGAACTGCAAGGCCGACTCGTCACAGTGAACACCCAACTGAACTCCCTCAGCCAGACCTGGCGAGATCAAGAGCACCTGAAATTTGCCGACGAGTTCTCACAGCACCTCAAACTGCTGGCCCGCTTCATTGAAGCCAATGAGACTCATGTCCCTTACCTACTGCGTAAAGCAGAAAGGATTGAGGAGTATCTTTCTCAGAAGTAGACCCTATCCTTAGAAGGCGATGCTCGATTCGCTCCCCTTTTTCCGCCAAGCGATGCTTATCCAAGTTTCGAAGTCGAGGCCTGCCCATCCATGTCCGGCCAGCAAAGTGCAAACATTCATTCCGTTGACGCGTTAAGAGATGTTCGTGCTGCGTTAATCCTTTTCCAGGAACGTTCCACCACCGCTCTGAGTGATCTCAGACAGAAGATAGAGCGAACGGTCGCCTGGTTGGAGCTCGATCGTCCAAACTACTGGAAGGAGCAGGAACGCCGGGCCTACGACCGTGTCGCAACAACCCGGACTGCCTTCGAAACATGCCGCCTGCGGACCGTTGCCGGACATCGGTCAGACTGCATTGAAGAGAAGAAGGCCTTCGAGAGAGCAAAAATGCGGATGGAATACGTCCGGGAAAAGCAGGAGGTCACGTGGAAGTGGATGGTCGAAGCCTCCAGAGAGGCCAATGAGTACCGCGCGCGGACCAGCACGCTTCAGCGAACTCTCGATTTCGACGTCCCCTTGATGATTGCCCAGTTGGGACGGATGATTGACGCCCTCGAGGGATACACAAATCAAAGTCCACCAGTCGTCGTGTCCTCCCCTTTGCTCCCCCCTGTCGAAACTCAAGACGAAACCGCAGGCCACGAAACGCAAGCAGATCCTGCGATCAATGAAGTCACTTCCGCACCCGCGCCGGAAGCGTCACGGACGGCAGACATCACCCCATCTCAGGAAGTTTCGAACGAGTCAGGAATCGACCGCAATGACTGAACCGGGAACTTCTTCAACGAAACTTCCCGCACCCGTGGGCCCGATTTCCTATACCTGCCCTGGCGAACTGTATTCGATCCCGCGCAGTATTCATCTGGCACGAATTGCGGCCTTCTATTCCAAATGCCGCGACTGTCCTCATCGGTTCGACCAGGGGAGCACGGTTCCACCCCCTAGTCAGAATCTTTCATCCCCCGCGGCCGAAGTCCGTCGTCCGGTGGTCCGCACTTCATTGCTGACTGACGAGTCGGTGCGGGGAGTCTACCTCAACGAACTCACGCGGAATCGAGCCATCGCGTGGGGCGAGGCCCTTGCCGCAATGCTGTGGGACGACAAACCACTGATTGCCCTCCCCCCCGACGACGGCCGCTCTTCGGTTGCCAGCGACCCCCAAATACCCATCGGGAAACCGGCGACTCGCGGGCCGCAAGTCGTGGTGGGCTTTGACGAACGCCCCTCGTCACCTGATATCGTGACCGGTGTTGTCCTGGGACTGCGAAGGATGGGATGCCCCGTCATTGATCTCGGACAGACGGGACTGACGGTCCTTTCGTTTCATCTCCAGCAATCGGGTGCCCGAGCAGGATTGTTCGTCACCGGTGCAGGCTGCGATATCGCAATGACAGGATTTGAGTTACTCGATCAGGGAGGAATGCCCTTTTCACAGTCGGATCTGGTCAGGATGGAGTCGATCGTCAATACAGGGATCGGAAGGCAGACGCGGCAGATCGGTGGACACACTCCTGTACACCCTCACGCCCTGTATGAAGCGAGTCTAACCGAGCATTTCCACGCACTCCGCCCCTTGCGGGTCGCTTTCGGAACTTCATCCCGACAAACCCAACGAACAGTCAAACAGATCTTCACGCGATTGCCTTGTGAGCTCACACCCATCCCGCTTCCGACCCGCAAACGCGATCTGCTTAATCCGCTCGATCCCGACCTTCAGCGAATCGCAAAAGGGGTCGTGGACGGACGACATCACCTGGGGGTCGTCGTCGACGAAGATGGTCAACACTGCGCCTTTTTCACCGATCAGGGACGGCTCGTCACGGTGAAAGAAATCGCTCGCCTGCTGGTCGAAATTACGCAACGGGATCACCTTTCCGCCCAGTTCATCATGGCGACGTCGCTCATCTCTGACGCGCGGGTCTGGCTCACAGGCCGCGATGCCACCGCTGTCGATGGAGGTGAGTCCAACAGTTCTCTGTTGCGGTCATTGGTCGACCGCCAGGCTGCCGCAGCTTTCTCGGGCGATGGGCGTGTCTGGTTTCGTCACGAGTACGTCGCGTGCGATGCGCTGATCGTCCTTGCGAATATTCTGAAGGCACTTAGTCTCAGTGATACTCCTTTTTCTGAAGTCATCGACCGAATCAGTACGGCAGAAGGGAAGTCTCCGTAGTTCGCTCTCACGCCGTATGATGGCGTGACTGCCGTTTGGGGCTGCCATCCCGTCGGACCAACGAGGGCGAGGGGCTTTGCAAGTTGGCATCCAGATAGGGCCGCAGGCACTTTGGCTTATCGCTACGGCCACCCCGCTGGTAGTCTCGCCAAAGGGACGCAGCAACCACATCCGCAGACCAACCCCGTCGTTCTGTCAGATACTGCATCAGCAGTTCGAGTAAGCGGCCCAGCGCAATTCCGTGTGTTTTCCGCTCTTCCGCGAACAACCAGGCCACCAGTTGGCGGAACTCGTGGAACGGGGAACCTGTCATGGTGGTCCCAGCTTCCTGTCGCCCTGCACTTTCAAGATGAGCCGTCTCGGCGGGCTCCATCCAGACAAGTGGCAGCGTTTCGACAAAGTTGCCGCTGTTGGCAATGGCGTCCCAATACTTCGCAAACCGGCGCAGTTCCTGCACGGCAGCATAGCCTAGCAGCTTGTTCGACAGGATTTCGTAGGGGGGATGAGGGCTGTAAACCATTCTCCACTCTTCATCATGTCGGACGATGGGAGTACCGCGAAGTCGCTTGAGGATGCCGACCTGGATCTCATGAGGTCGCAGGGCGACCAGACGATCGAATCCCTCTCCGAAGCTCTCGAGAGTCTCACCCGGCAATCCCACGATCAGGTCTGCATGAATGTGGACCCCGGTCTCATTTCTCAGCCAGTTCAAATTCTGTTCAGCCTGCTCGTTGTCCTGTTGGCGGCTGATGAGCTTGCAGACATCAGGGTTGAAGGTCTGAATGCCCACTTCAAACTGCAAGGCCCCCGCCGGAAACCGTGTGATCAGTTGCTTGAGAGCTTCGGGCAGCCGGTCAGGAATCATCTCAAAATGCAGGAACAGCCCTGGCTGGTAACGCTCCAGAAAGAACTCGAGAATTGTTCGACTGACCCGCAAATTCAGATTGAAAGTCCGGTCGACAAACTTGAATTGGCGAGCCCCCCTGCGCAGCAGTTTGTCGATCGCGGCCAGAAAGTCCTCCAGCGGGAATTGCCTGACCGGGATCTCCAGTGCGGACAGGCAGAATTCACAAGTGAAGGGACATCCCCGCGACGCTTCAACGTAGATCACCCGATGAGCAATGTCCTCGTCAGAATAAAGGTCGTAAGGCAACGTCAGTTCGTTGAGTGCAGGGAGCGGTGCGGTTGCCGTATGAGGCCTGCCGATTTTCAACGTACAATCATTGGTCTCAGAAGCAGCAAGATACTCGCGGCAGAACGACGCGAACGCCAGATCGGCCTCGCCGCCGATAACATGGTCCGCCAGTCCGACGATGGGCTGGCCTTCTGACTCGTAGCTGACTTCGGGGCCCCCGAGCACGACGACGATGTCTGGCCGGACGCGTTTCAAATCGGCGATCAGTCGCGTGGTTTCTTCGATATTCCAAATATAGACGCCAAACCCCACGATCCTTGGCTGCTGCTCAAGGATGGCATCCAGGATTTCCAGCGTCGGCTGCTGAGTCGTGAACTCAAGCAGCGAGGCGTCATCTTTTAGTTCACCCAGGTTTGCCCAGAGGTAACGCAGTCCAAACGCACAATGGATGTAGCGAGCATTCAATGTGGCGAGAATGATACTGGGCATAGCGTTCTCTAGCCGCCTAACTGGCGGCGCAGATCCTCGAATCGGTCTTCCAGAGCCCGGAAGTCCGAACGGACGGAGGCCACTTCATCGCGGAGTTCGCGGATCGTGTTTTCCAGACTGCTCATCTTTTCGAGCTGCGCCGCCCCGACCTCTTCAACGGGCCTGACTGTCGGACGAGTTGCAGCCGGTGCGCTGGCTGAGCTGACGACCGGCCCATCGGCCTCTTCCGCCCGATACTCCGCCAGCGGCTCATGATTTTCGTTGATTGGATAAAGGTCGTGGTCCACTTCGATCCCCCGTCGCTCCAGCGGTCCATTCGATCGGACCAGCCCCTGGGCCATCAGCGACTGAAGCTCGCGGCGAAGATCTTCCTGGGTCTCAATCGGCACCATCCGGCTGGCCCGCGTCCGCAGTTCACCGAGTTGCTGCTTTCCCCTCAGCATCAGCTCTGTCATGATGGCAAGCTGTTGCTCGTTCAGATTGGTCTTGTGCCGCATGTAGTGGCGATAGCGTTCGGTTCGACCACTTTCCGTGTGCAGGCATGCGACCAGTCCCCGAAGCTGCAGTGCCGCCAGCGTTTCCATGACGTCGTCTTCGACATAGTTGGAAATGGGATCGCGATTATTCTTCTGGTTGCATCCTGTTGTCGTCGCTTTAAGCGTCAGTGGATACTGGTCCGGAACAGTAAATGCCTTTTCCAGCAGGACACCGAGAACACGGCGCTGCTTGCGAGGCATCTCTTTCAGCGAAACAATCTCTTTTTCAGGTTCACTCACGGTCAATACTCGTTAATTGCAGGCGGGAACAGAACGGACATTTATGAGTCCGACACCACGCACGTCATAACGACGTCTTTGCGGCTCTACTGCGGCAGTTCCGGAGCGGCATGCTCGGGGTAACTGGCGCTACTCAGTCCCTCTTTGAGGAAGTTGACCAGGTCTGCTGTTTCTTCGGCGGTCAGCTTCAGCGGATAGACTTCCTCGTCGCTGTAGGGTCCCGGCGTCCCACCTTTAGCGTAGTGATCGACCACTTCCTCCAGGGTCTTCAGACTTCCGTCGTGCATATAGGGGGCGGTCCGGGCAATCTCACGCAGCGTCGGGGTCTTGAAAGAACCCGTGTCACCGAGGGACTTGCTGATGGCAAACCGGCCTTCGTCTGACCCTGGCAGGGCAATGTTATGGAAACCATTGTCCGTGAAGTTAGGACCTGAATGGCATGAGGAACAGTTGGCTTTCCCGAAGAAGAGCTTCATGCCACGCTGAGCGGATTCCGACAGAGCGTTTTTGTCACCTGCTTTGAATCGATCATACGGCGCGTCACCCGAAAGGATGGTTCGTTCGTATGTCGCAATCGCCTTGGCAATCCCGTCCGCAGTGACATCGGTGCCGAACACCTTCTGGAACTGGGTGCGATAGCCTTCGATGCCGTTGAGCTTCTGAACCACCTGGTCGATCTGCATGTTCATCTCCACAGGATTCTGCACGGGTCCGAGCGCCTGTTCTTCCAGGGTGCGGGCTCGGCCATCCCAGAACTGAAATGCCTGAAGCGCCGCATTGATGACCGTCGGGGAATTACGTCCCCCTTTTTTTCCTTCGACCCCGGTCGCGAACTGGTCACCGTTGCTGTATCCCTTGGCCGGATCATGGCAGGTCGCACAGGAGACTTTGTTATCCGCCGACAGGCGAGCATCAAAATAGAGCTGCTTTCCCAGCGAGATTTTCTCGGGCGTGGGAGGGTTGTCTTTCGGATGGACGACCGGAGGCAAACCCAGGGGGCTGGCGGGATCGGCAGCCATGACCTGATAAGACTGGGTGGCGACGAACACGGTTAACAAGACTGCAAAGACCGGACGATTCATTGGCATTTTTCCCAGTAGCATCGCGGATCGATTCGTTTCGCGCGAACCGACGAAGAGTCATTTAACAGCAAAACGTGGCATCGAATGCCCATTCTTCATTCACACTCTGGACGTTTCAAGAGTCACCGGCGCTCTACGCCTCAACACGGCCCCGGTCAGTCCAGACGCAGCCAGATGGTTTTCAGGTACTCTGTCTCAGGGCAGTTCGTTGAGATGGGGTGGTCGGGTGCCGCACCTCCCTTGGCAAAGATCTGCCCTCGACGACCAACTTCCGGAGCCGCATTCACAATCCGGGTAAATTCCTGCATATCCAGCAGTCCCGAGCAGCTGCAAGTCAGCAGGATTCCCCCCGGATTCACCAACTGCATCGCGAGGCGATTCAAATCGAAATACTTGTGACGGCCTTCTTCCGCTTCCGACCGGCTGCGGATCAGCTTGGGAGGATCCAGAATGACGACATCGAACTTGCGATTATTCCGCAGCATGTCGCGCATGTAGCCGAAGACTTCCGCCTGGGTGAAATTGATTTTCACCTGATTGATCTTGGCGTTTTCCCGGGCCAGCAGAACGGTCTCTTCGTCAAGTTCCACTCCTGTCACTTCGCCAGCATTGCCCAGCTTTTTGGCCTGCAGTGCGAATCCGCCCGTGTAGCAGCAGAGATCCAGTACAGACTTGCCTTCGACCAGTTCCGCCAGACGTTTGCGGTTTTCCCGCTGGTCACAATAAAAACCGGTCTTGTGTCCACCTGCAAAGTTCACGCGAAATTTGGTCCCGTGCTCGACGATCGTCATCTTCGCGGGAACATCGGCAGAACCATAGGGGTCCGCAGTGAAACCTTCGTGATCCTGAGACATGGGTGCCGCGCGAAGGACTCCATGTTTGGTTCCTGCGAGGATGTCGAGCTGTGCCAGAATCGCTTCGGCTCGCTGATACATCCCCAGAGAGTAACATTCGGCGACGAGCACATCTCCGAACCGATCCACCACGAGACCCGGAAAGCCGTCAGCCTCGGCGTGGATGAGACGATAGGCCTCAGACTCCTTGTCCAGCTTTAGGGTGTCACGTCTCAGTGAAACGGCCTGAGCCAGTTTTTCGCTCCACCAGGCGTCGTCGGGCCGACGCATCCCCGTTCGGAGGACTCGGACAGCAATCTCGGCCTCGGGATTGAAGAGGCCATAGCCGACGACTTCGCCGCTTGGCGAAAACAGCTCGACCATATCGCCCGGCTGCGCATCGCGTGAAACTTGTCCGAGCTGCTTTCGGAAGACAAAAGGATGCCACAAGGCCCCCCCCAGCCGGACTTCGACCGCGGGTAACGTGACATTTTCCGGAGGACACAGCGGCCGCTGCTCAAGTAACTCGCGACGAATACGGACGGGCTGCCGAGACGATTCGTAACGCCGACCAGACGATTGATAGGGAGGCTTTCGGTTCATCCGCGTATCCTATCGGACCAGTGAATCACTCACAATAAAGTCCGGAACCACTGTCAGTGGTGCCGGAACCGTTCTACTCGCAGGGCAATACGTCATGCAAAATTCGGAGGGAGCCGTTGAGAGCAGCGCTCTCCTAAATCCCGAATCTCTTCCGCTCCAGCCATCCCCCTGGAACCTGATCGCCGAGATCGTCAGTAAGCCAGCAGCTCAGTCCCATTTCGGACACCGGCGTTCCTCTCAAGGGTGGTCGTATGCGTAAAGAGCCACTGCAGAATCACTTACAACTGCTATAGGACGGTTTTTCATCACTTTCTATACTTCGCGCGTTCATCGACAATGTGTTTCGGGGTGCCCCGAATCGCTCGTAAGCAGAGGTTCACTTCGCGGCGTCGCCATGATTCCACCCAATAAAACTTCACAGCAAATCAAAGCGACCTGGAAGTGGTGCTTCCGGGGTGGACTGACATGCGCTTTCATGAGCCTTGCTCTGCTGGAGACAGGTTGTGTCAGCCGCCGACTGACAGTCGTTTCGAATCCCCCCGGAGCGATGGCTCTCCTGGATGGCAAAGAAATCGGTTACACCCCCGCCTCCGCGGACTTCATCTGGTATGGAACCCGTCAGGTGACCCTGATCAAGGATGGGTACGAGACCAAAACGGACCTCGTCACCGTTCCGGCTCCGTGGTACCAGTGGCCCGTCATCGAATTTTTCTCTGACAACTTTCTCCCGCACCGCGTCACCGATCGCCGGGTCTTCAACTTTGACCTGCAGCCCAAACAAATGGTTCCGGACGAAGAACTTCGTTCGCGCGCGATGCAGTTGCGAAACGAAGCCCAGCTCGGTCCCTAGGAACCGACGCTGTCTCATCGGGTTCTGCCACTGGTCCTACTTTGGGACGCGTCAACTGCCTGAATGAGGTCGAGCACAACCATGCTGCCGGACACTCGGGACAGCTATTCTTTTACTCTTTCGTTTGTCGCCCTCGACCAGCAAACCAGAACAGGGCCGCTCCAAGTAACTCGGTGACAAACCACACGACGCGCAGCAATCCCGCGGCCACAAGTGCTACCGTCGGACCAATCTGCGGCTGATCCTTCAAGACTTCGATCAACAGCCCTTCCCGTACGCCGATTCCTCCCGGTGCGAGCAGAACGACAAATCCCCCTACTGTGGAGAGAGCGCAAGCGGCCAGCCAGACGGGGAATTGAGCGACCTGCAGTGGGACGTCTGACATCGACTGCAGAACACATCCCAGACTCAGCCCCTGCAGTCCCCAACCGAAACAGGTCAGCATCACCCCTTGGGAAATCAATCCTGCCGTAATCGCCGGAGCCTTTTCGGTGGACGGCATTTGGGCTGCCAGGGCCTTGCGACCAAGGCGAGTGAATAACCAACTGCTGAGTGGGGTTGTCGCCAGAGTTGCCGCGGCAACCAACCCCGGGAACAGAAATGGCGACTTCCCGATTCCTTCCAGTTGCCCGGGCCACCACCCCTCCATCGTCGCCGGAAAGACAACCGGAGCGAGTGCCAGACTGATGGCAGCCCCCGTGGCCATGAAGATCAATGTCTCGTAGGCCGCGGTCACCCCGCCCAGCAAAGGATTCACCTGAGCCTCTTTTGCGAGAGAGCCTCGAATCACGAGAACAAGTGCTTTTCCAGGAACATATTTTCCCAGGTGACCGACGTAGTAAGCGCGCAAAGCGGTCCACCAGTCGAGAGGCTGCCCCATCCCGACGAGCATCGCTCGCCAGAGCCAGACGGAAGGAAGCCAGCTCACGAGATAACAACCGGCAGCTGCGATGAGCCACCCGAAGTGGATCCGAATCTGCTGCGGAGGAGCCGCCTCCCACAATTGATACGCACGACGTCCAATGAAGATCAGGACGAGTGCCAGCAGAGCCGTCTTCAGGACAAGCCAGAACGTTTTCTTTTTGGTCGCTTCATCAACCGGCAGCAATCGGTTATCACCGCGCGACGAGATCACCTCGGCGATCAGGTTCACCGTCCTCTCAGTCGCTCCGCGCTGTGTCGCCACAAATTGACTGGCCGCCTCGCCCATCCGACGCATCTCGTCAGGATTCTTTAACAGTTCCTCAACGGTTTCCCTGAGTTCTTCGGGACCCCGGATCACACGGGCCGCCTGATGCGACAACAATGCCTCTGTCACATCTTTGAAGTTCCAGGTGTTCGGGCCGAAAAGAACGGCAGCTCCATATCCGGCTGGCTCGATCATGTTCTGACCGCCCCGATTGGTCAGACTGCCGCCGACGAAAGCGATATCCGCCAGCCCCCAACAGGCCCCCAGTTCGCCGATCGTGTCGAGTAAACGGATCACAGGCTCATCCGTCCCCGCTACATCGTCTTTCTGCGGCACGTCTGCAGCAATCACTTCACTGCGGCGTACCAGTCGAAATTGTCGTTGACGGACCAGTTCCGCAACCTCGTCAAACCGCTCTTTATGACGAGGAACAAGAATCAGTTGCAGCTGTGGAAACTGCGGACGCAATCCCTGCCAGGCATCAATGGCGCAGGATTCTTCGGGATCCTGGGTGCTTCCGGCGATGAAAGTTGGTGCAGCCGGATCCAAGTGGAATGCGCGACGCAGTTCCTCTGTCTTGGGATTGGCTCGATTCGATTCTGCCCGATCAAACTTGATGTTGCCGGTGACCGTGACGCGGTCCGCTGGTGCACCGAGTGTCCGCAGTCGCTCGGCATAGGTCTCCGCCTGGACGGCCAGCACGTCGAAGCAAGAGAGCAATCGGGCCATCAGGGGCCTGATCCGTGAATAGCCTTTGAAGCTTTTCGCCCCCATGCGGCCATTGATCAGAATCAAGGGAATACCGCGGCGTTTCGCCGTCAGCACCAGATTCGGCCACAGCTCAAGTTCGACGAGGACGATCGCGGCAGGTTTAATCTCTGTCAGAGCCCGTCCGACGGCCCAACTGAAATCGAGTGGAAAAAAGGAAACGGTGTGACGCGCGTACTTTTCGCGAGCGACATCATACCCCGTCTCGGTGGTCACAGTGATGAACAGTTCGGCTTCAGGAAATCGCAGTAAAGTCTCGTCGAGAACTTTTTGTAATTGAAGGACCTCGCCCACGCTGACCGCGTGAAACCAGATACACATCCTCTCGGGGTTTTGCCGCGTAAGCCGTCCAGTCAGCTTTTCATTCCAGCCGCGCCGGTATTTTCCGGCAGTGACGCGACGGTAGAGCAAGATCGGAGCAACTGCCGTGATGAGCAGCAGGTAGAGGCCGTTCAAAAGCCAACTGAAGACGAAGGGCATCCTCTCCCTTTTTTGGCTACAGGCAGTTCGCAGGGGCGACACCCGGTTGCAGTCGCTGTTTGCCACTGGCCAGGTATCGCGATCTCAGAAGCAATGAAAACGGGAACAATCCGGAGAGAGTCTCCCCGGATTGCGATCCCGACATAATTTTCTCAATCAGACGATCCGCCGTTTACGACGCACCGTGACATTTCTTGAACTTCTTTCCACTGCCGCAGGGGCAGGGATCGTTGCGTCCGACTTTGTTTCCATAGTTTCGAATCGGTTCGACCGCAGGAGCCCCGCGATTCGCGCCGCTCGCCGAGGAACGATCGCCTGCATTCTGTTCGAGTGCAGGATGGTCGTCTGGAATGTCATCCACAGGCGATTGATGCACCTGCGAGGTAATTTGCCAGCGATCGGCGGTCGGTTCTGGGATCTCGACAGCGATCCGGAATATGGTTCCGGTCACCTGCGAGGCAATGCGGTCCCACATCTGTTCAAATGCCCGCATCCCTTCCCGTCGATACTCAACCTTTGGATCCTTCTGTGCATATCCGACCAGTCCGATACCGGACTTCAACTGGTCCATGTAATACAGGTGATCTTTCCAGGCGGTATCCAGTGTATCCAGCACGACGGAACGTTCGGCATGATGAATTTCATACCGATATTTCCGCTCAAACTTGCTGCGCAGATCCATTTCCACAAGGGCACGCCCCTGGTGAGCAACGTCTTCGGCAACCAGTTCCGTTCCGAATTCGGCATTTGCCCAGTCGACCAGTGGCTTCACCGCGGTCGCGCTGACAACGTCACGCTGCGTCGTCGATTCCGCCCCCTTCTTCCCTTGCGACTTCTGATGTCGTGGTCCGAAGGCCGCCGTCAGCAGTTCTTCCAGTCGTGCGGCAGCCTGCTTGCCCTGAGCGTCGAACTGGTCACTGGTCTTCAGCAACTGCTGAGTAATATCGGCTTTCGACTTTGATTCGATGTCTTCCTTCGACATCGAGATGTCAAAGCGGTTACTGGCCCAGCGTGCCAATTCTTCCCGGTTGTAGCGGGTGACTCCGTTATGCTCCTGCATATAGTGAGACAGACCGACGGAAACGGGGAATTCGACTTCTTTGCGGTGGTACAGGTCACGGATCGCGTTGGAAATCAGTTCGGCCGCCGATTCGGGCGAGCCGCCTTCGAATTTTGAGGGCTCAAGTTGGATCCCATACTGCTGATGCAACCATTCTGCCAGCGACTGCGCGCCCCATTTCTCATTGAGGAAGACTTCGACTGGCGAAAAGTCAAACCGGTTAATCGATTCGAGGGCCCGATCGTAGAGATGCTGATGCAGCTTGCCGGTATCCAGCGAATCGGCATCCCCGTCGATGAGGAAGGCCACCTTCCGCAATTCACGCTCGTTGGTATTCAAGCCGTAGGTCGTGTTCACCCAGCGTGAAAGTGCCTGCCAGTTCTGTTCACGGGCGTCGACACCTTCCGGAATACTGTCTTCGACCTGTTCCCGAATCGTTTCGTAAGCCTGACGT
Source organism: Schlesneria sphaerica (assembly GCF_044336245.1). NCBI lineage: Bacteria > Pseudomonadati > Planctomycetota > Planctomycetia > Planctomycetales > Planctomycetaceae > Schlesneria > Schlesneria sphaerica. Next base: position 2,424,805 of record NZ_CP172346.1, read on the forward strand.
TCAGACCGATCTTTCAGATAACCAATCAACTGGTCCGCGTGCATGTCCCGAATTTCACGGAGCTTCAGGTCGAGACCGCATTGCTGTTTGACCCAGGCAACGACGGTTTCCCATCGGTAGGACGGTTTCAGGAAATACTCGGTCTTCTGTTCGACCTGCTTGTCGATCATCGACAGAATCAACGAACGGCAGTCTGCACCTTCCAAGACGGATTGGCGGTAGGAATAGACTCGCTTTCGCTGCTCGTCCATCACTTCGTCATATTCGAGCAGGTGCTTTCGCTGTTCGAAGAAGCGTTCTTCGACTTTCTTCTGCGAGCTTTCGATCTGGCGGGTGACGAGCTTACTCTCGATCCGCTCACCTTCCTGCATTCCCAGGCGTGACAGCCAGTCTTTGACCCACTCGCCACCGAACTTCCGCATCAGATCGTCTTCGAGTGAGACGAAGAAACGGCTGGAGCCATTGTCTCCCTGACGTCCCGCTCGCCCGCGCAACTGAAGATCAATACGACGCGAGTCATGCCGTTCCGTGCCGATCACGTGCAGACCGCCAAGTTCCGCGACAGTGTGCCCTTCGTCTTCCATCCCTTCGCGCTGAGCGATCTTTTTCGTCAGTTCGTTCCAGACCGATTTGGGAACGTCAAGACGTGAGGGATACAGGGGACGGCCATCTTCGTTTTTCATCTGCTTGAGTTCATCCCAAGCGAGATACTCAGGGTTTCCCCCGAGAATAATGTCGGTACCGCGGCCTGCCATATTGGTCGCGATCGTGACCGCATTCAGGCGGCCTGCCTGAGCAATCGTTTCCGCTTCACGTTCGGCATATTCAGGTTTGGCGTTCAGCAGTTTGTGCTTGACGCCGTTCTTCGTCAGTTTGTGACTGAGTTTCTCGGAGTTCTCAATCGACACGGTTCCCAGCAGCACGGGACGTCCGGTCTGATGCACTTCCTTGATCTCTTCGACCACCGCATCCCACTTTTCCCGTTCCGTTCGGTAAACGGCATCGGGGAACGTGATTCGTTTGAGCGGCCGATTTGTTGGAACGGTGATCACGTCCAGATTGTAAATCTTGACGAACTCGGCCGCCTCGGTCATGGCGGTACCGGTCATCCCCGAGAGCTTTTTGTAGAGCTTGAAGAAATTCTGCAGCGTGATGGTCGCCAGCGTCTGCGTCTCTTCCTTGATCCGGACCCCTTCTTTGGCCTCGACGGCCTGATGAAGTCCATCACTCCATTGACGGCCTTCCATCATACGCCCGGTGTGCTCATCGACGATGATGATTTCATCTGCTCGTACGATGTAGTTCACATCCCGTTTGTAGAGGTGGTGAGCCCGCAGAGCGTTGTCGAGCAGGTGCGGCCACTCCATGTTCCCGGCGGTGTAGAAACTCTCGACGCCCGCCAGTTCTTCTGCGTATCGAACGCCTGCTTCCGTCAGGTGACAGGTGTGCTCTTTCTCTTTGACTTCAAAGTGGAGGTCGCGCTGCAGTTGTCGGGCGATCTTGTCCGCTTTTGGAAAGCGGGTGATATCACCATGAGCCTTCCCCGAGATGATCAACGGAGTACGGGCTTCGTCGATCAGGATGTTGTCGATTTCGTCGATGATGGCGTAGGTCAGCTTCCCCTGCACCTGCTCTTCGGCAAACATTTTCATGTTGTCGCGAAGGTAATCGAAACCGAATTCGTTATTGGTGCCGTAGGTGATGTCACAAGCATACGCCTGTTTTCGCTCGTACGGATCCATATTCGACTGAATGGCACCGATGGTAAGCCCCAGCCCCATGTGCAGCGGCCCCATCCACTCCATATCGCGCTGTGCCAGGTAATCGTTGACGGTGATGACGTGAACCGAACCGGCAAGTGCATTCAGAAAGGCGGGAAGTGACGCGACCAGCGTTTTACCTTCCCCGGTGGCCATTTCGGCGATCATCCCTTTATGCAGGATGTATCCCCCGACCATCTGCACGTCGTAATGACGCATCTTCAGATAGCGTTTGCCCGCTTCTCGAACGGACGCAAAGGCTTCGGGCAGCAGCATGTCGAGCGTTTCGCCGGCGGCGAGTCGCTTCCGCATTTTGCTGGCGGTTTCCCGCAATTCACCGTCACTGAGTTTTTCCAGTTCCGGCTCTAGCTGATTAATGCGGTCGAGAAAGGATCCTGGCAGAATCACCGTATTTCCGCTTTTATCTCGCGAAAATCCGATGTTTCGGACGCGGCGTTCGTTGGACGAACCAAAGAGATTGGTGATGAACCGTTCGGTTCCGCCCAGGACCAGATTGAAGGTATCGCCGACTTTATCCAGGATTTGCATAATTCATCCGTTGAGTTACGAGCTGCGTGGCCCCAGGCAATATCCCCAAGTCAAACTTGGACCAATGTCATACGCTGGTACACGAGTTTCAGCAGGTGTTCCTGACGCGCTACGTCGATGACGGGCTCCATCCAGCGACTGCCAACGTGACAGGGAGATTCTCCGTGTCCGCAGCAGACGATCGCCCCTGAAAAGGCGAAAGCCGCCGGATCGACCCATAAATTGCGACGTAACTTCCTTGCGCAGCGCAGTTTATTTGTCAATAACAAACGGGTCAATCCCGCTCCCCCGACACCAGATCCGTCGGACCGGGCGGAAAAGAGCAACCATTATGCCATGCCACTCCCGATTGCCCCTCTTTCAATCCTCACCTGACAGCCCCGACCTCGAAATCGCCTGCCGTACCTGACGTCAGTCTGCCGGCGACAAATATCCCACGCCGAAGCCTCCAGCAGTGGGGTCCCCCCCCTCCAGGGCGGACTGCGGCTGGGCTCGCTCGCCCTCGCTACTTCCTTTTCATCAGGGCGAACAGTTCACACAGCACGCATGCGGCGATACTGCGTCGTCCCGGCCGTCGAAAATGGTTCAATGAGGATTCGACACCGCTGAAAAAAAATGATTGAGCAAGTTGAACAAGTTGAGCAACATCCCTGTTTTCATGTGCAAAACCAGCATCTGAAGTTGCTCAATTTGAGCAGGTTGAGCAACTTCAATCTGGTTCAAAAATCTGATTCAAATGTCGCTCAAGGCGTTGTTCTTTCGGAGAGAACCACGGCAGCCCCTCAGTGCTGACCCATTCCGGCCCCTGCCAAGAACTCGCGCTGTAAAGAATCTGGAGTTGGGACATCGAGCCATCTGTTATTCGATCGATCGCCTGGGATCCTGAAATCTCCGACTTCACCCGTAGACAACATGGGAAACTCGAGAAGCCCTGAATGTCGTTCCGCCATCCCAGAGATTCAAAAGCACGAGCATACAAGCCGCACAACAAGACGTCAAGATTTTTTGTCGCAAAGAATTCTTCAAACGGGTGGCACGACTTCCGGGAGGTCCACTAATCACTTCGATCTCTGCGTCAGATTGGCAACGTCCTGCCCGGCCCGATGGGGCCTCGGATTTCAACGGACCGCCAGCAAAAATCCCCCGTCCGGCGACGGTTGCCTGTTCTGAAGGGTGGTTTGACGATTAGAATTCCGCCTCTTGATGAGAACGTGTTGCTCGAAGGAAGTTTGTTGATGGATTGCTCGCTGGCTGCAGACCGCTGGAATGACCTTGCTACCCGAATTCTGGACGGACACGAACTGACCGTCGACGAAGGACTCGCCATCCTGCAGTCAGACGATGATGAGATTCTCGACCTGCTCGCGGCGACTTATCGCGTTCGGCGGAAGCATTTCGGCAAACGCGTTCACCTCTATTTCCTGAAGAATGCCAAAAGCGGCCTCTGCCCCGAAGACTGCGGATACTGCTCGCAGTCGATCCTGTCTGAAGCCGACATTCCTCGCTACGCCCTGCTGAACGAAGCCAAGCTGATGGAAGGTGCCGAGCGTGCTGTGGCTTCGCAGGCCCGCACCTACTGCATCGTTGCCTCGGGCCGTGGCCCCAGCAATCGCGAAGTCGATCACATTGCTCAAACTGTCACCAAGATCAAGGAAAAATACGGGCTGCACATCTGCTGCTGCCTGGGACTTTTGCAGCCCGAACAAGCCGAAACCCTGCAAAAAGCGGGCGTTGATCGCATCAATCATAACCTGAATACCAGCCGTACGTTCCACGACACCATCTGCTCAACCCACACGTACGAGGATCGCCTCAAGACCTTAAAGGCCGTCCGAAACGCCGGGATGGAACTGTGCAGTGGACTGATCGTGGGGATGGGTGAGAGCGAACAGGATCTGGTGGATGTCGCGTTTGAACTGCGGGGACTGGGAGTTCATTCGACACCGGTCAACTTCCTGCACTCCATCGACGGGACTCCGCTCGAACGGAAGTGGGACCTGAACCCTCGCTACTGCCTGAAAACACTCTGTATGTTCCGGATGGCGAACCCCGCTGTCGAACTCCGCGTGTCCGGCGGGCGGGAAGTGAATCTGCGATCGATGCAGGCGATGAGCCTTTACGCAGCTAACTCGATGTTCGTGAGCGACTACCTGACCACTAAAGGTCAGCCGGCGGAAGACGATTTCAAGATGGTCGCGGACCTGGGATTCGAGATCGTGATCGGAGACCACGACGCTTACCAGGCTTGGAAGGCATCGCAGAACGGCTGTCAGTCAGCGCCCGAATCCGAAGTGCATCAGCACACGACTTGCCATGGTTAGCCTGCATCGGCGTTCCACAACCCTGAAGCAGTCAATGTTGTGGATATTTCTGCGCTAAGCGGAAACTCATCCGGGACAGTCTGAGATTTTTCGAGAGCACAGGTTGCACACACCGAAGCAGCCTGTGCTCTTCGTCGATCTGCGACATCTTGCCATGAGGTTCCCTATCCGGTCCCAATAACACCTCGGGCTTCGGCCTCCCATCGTAAACGATTCAGAACGTGAGATTTCAGTCGTTTACCGTTCCGACCGTAACCATCTGGAGCTGGATTTCACGTTGTTTGGTCTCCGTTTGTTTGTAAAAAAGCAGCAGGACGTGGCGAAACTTGGCTTGCGAAATGCTACTTGCCGTATGACACTGTTGCGGTAATGATTCAGATGACTGTTGCCACGGGAAGTCGTTGACCGTCGTCCGCGACCGGTCGGGAGTGAATGTTTGAGAACCATGAACGTGTTGCGCCGCAAGCCACAATCGAAGTGTCCGCTCTACTTGAAAGAAGAAGAGCAGGAAGGCCTGCGTGCAGCGGGTCGATTTAACGCCGAGTTGATGGACCACGTTCGTCCTCTCGTCAAGGCAGGCGTCACGACTCTGGAACTCGACAAGATCGTGTACGAGTACACGATGGATCATGGCCACATTCCCGCCTGTCTTGGCTACAAGAATTACCCGAACAGCCTCTGCGCCAGCGTGAACGAAGTCGTCTGCCACGGCATCCCCAACAAAATGCCACTGCGCGACGGCGATATCGTGAACATCGATCTCACCACCATCGTCGATGGCTGGCACGGGGATTCCTCCGAAACGTTCCTGATTGGAAACGTCTCGCAGGAAGCCCGACGTCTGGTGCAGGTCACTTTTGATTCCATGTACCTGGGAATTAAGGCGATCCAGCCTTTTGGCAAGATCAGCGACATCGGTCATGCGATTGAACGATTCGCTCGCGCTAATGGTCTGGCAGTCGTACAGGAATACCAGGGCCACGGGCTCGGACGAGAATTCCACCAGGAACCCGGAGTTCCTCATTACGTTCCGCGATCGGGTGCACCCCAGGTTGTCATCGAGCCTGGCATGTGCTTCACCGTCGAGCCGATGCTGAACCTCGGCACGTGGCGAACCATGCTCGACACGCGCGACAAATGGACCGTCCGAACCATGGATCTCTCTTTGTCCGCTCAGTTCGAACACACGCTGCTGATTACCGAATCCGGTCCGGAAATCCTGACTCAGACCAAGAACGGCCCCCAGGTCGGCCACAAGTTCTAACTCTCGATTGATCAGTCAGGACTTGCAGTCTCAGTGAACGACTGCGAGTCCACGTCTGATGCGACGCCCCCAGTTCTGTTCAAAGCAGACACTGACGTTCGGCACGATGGATTGTGCCACTCGTAGCGGCCTTTCTTCTGAGGTGAATTCTGCCCTGCTCGTCAAGAGCAGGTCCCGGGCGGCGCAAGTCCACGATCCCCAATTCCCCTTCCTTTTGCCTCCCGTTTCGTCAACGCGGGTTCCTTCGGACAGTTTTTCTGGGACCGCATGAGCCTCAGCCAGCGTCCAGCCACGCATCCTGACGAATCAATGTGAACTGGAGATTGGGGAAGAAAAGAGAGCTCAAGTCTTTTCTCACCGCGGTTTGCAGGCCAGAAATCCGGGACGGGACGTCGGTTCCTCAAACTACACCGCTGATACCAGCGTCACGTCGAAAATCAAAATGCTGTTCGCCGGGATGTTCGTGCGTGAACCCGTTCCATAGGCCAGGGAAGACGGAATCAGCAGTCGAGCGGAGGTTCCCACCGGTAACCGCTTGAACGCTTCGTCCCACCCTTTGATCACCGTGCCGGCTCCGAGGACAAACGAGAACCCGGTCGTCGTGTTGGAGTCAAACTGGGTTCCCTGCGTTCCATCCGAATTCAGCACATACCCGGTGTAAGTAGCCTTCACCGTCTGACCGTTCGTCGGAACTTCGCCCCCCCCGGCTGTCGTAATCACATAGGTCAGGCCAGTAGCGGTTCTTGTGGCGGTCAGGTTGTTCGCGGTCAGATAGCTGTCGATGATGAACTGTTCATTCGTGACCGTCCCCGTCCCCGACAGCTTATTCCCATTCACGTCATAACTGGTTGCGGTGACGGTCGTCGTTCTGGCCGTCAGGGGAGCCCCCGACAGATTCAATGACCATTTGCCAGCGGAGGGAGACGTCAATTGTGAATCGGTCCCCAGTTTGTACGTCTTTCCGTTGACCGCCACAGTCAGTACGGGCGACTTCACGGAATCATACGTCCCGGTGATGATGGGAGTGTTCGTGGCGGCCGCCAGCGGTGTCACCGTCGGCGGTGTGAACGTTGCCGACAATTGAGTCACGTTCACGTTCCTCAATCGTGGTGATTCCGCGTTCACAACCGAATTCGTGGCCTGATAAATCGTCGTCTGATATCGCCGAAGACCGATCACTGTTTGTGAACTGTTAAATCGATTCGGCCCTTCGGGAGACCCATACATTCCGATGACGCTGTCACCTCCCATTCGCAACGTCACGGCACCGTCGTAGGTGCTGGCAATCGTCTTGAAGGAACTGTTTCGTCCAAACTGACGGGAATTCAGGGACCCGGAGATTGTCGAGTGGTCGATCACGAGCTGGCTGACCGTATCCCGAACATTCCCCTCAACCGTACTCCGGTCCAGATCCAGCAGGTCACCGCTGCGGAAGCCCAATTCCGCCGAAAGGTTGTTCCGGACTGTCGATTGGACGATGTTCACCGAGTCGTTGCCCCGGCCGCCACGAATCGAGATCGAATCGGCGATGACCTTCGTCAGATTCATGGAATTGTCCCCTCGTGCGTGACCAAAATTCACCGACAGCGACTTCAGACTGGCCGTTCCGTCCCCTGTCACAGAGACCGTATTGCCGCGGGAATGCAGGTGCATCGAAATCGAAACCGGCTGGGTAATGGCCGCCGTGTAGGTGGAGACCTTTTGACCAGCGACCTCAAACTGCGTCCCGTTCGTCCCGGTCAGAGTCACCTGAGTTGCGGTGAAGGTGATCTGAAAGGCATCCCCGTCCTGGGCAGACCGTCCCGCCTGATCCACCAGCCTGATTGCTCCGTCTTCGACCGTGACATGAATCAGGTTTGTCAGCAGACGACGTGATTCCAGCACTTCGAGGTGAGAGATGAGTGCCCCGGAGGCGGCTCCGTATGAGGGCCCGCGGGAATGAGACCGACGCGCCGCTCGAGGACCTGTCCGGCCTTGCCACCAACTCAACAGCTTTTCCGTCCAGTCTTGCTTCATCGCTGAATCTCTGATGTCGAAACCTAAACCGGCCACCGAACACGTGGTGAGAGTTTGCCTACTCTACGGTATCGTTATACCTGAACAAAATGGACTGCGTTCGATCGGCGGCGAGGAGGGATGCGGGAAGTTCGTGGAGAGTCCCGAATATACCGATTTTTCCAGAAAAATGATGCTTCCGCCGTCGATCCCGGACCGCCTAATCCGTTCAGGGTGATGGAAAGGGATGCAGGCGTCACTTGAGCAAAGGAACAGTGACACTGTTTCGCGGCCAAAGACGATCTATTAAATTCGTTTCTCTCAGCAGTGACCCATCCCGACTCCCTAGCAGGCAAAGCGGCCATTACGTGTCCACACAGATGAAATACAGAAGCGCTCAGTGGTTTGGTGGACGCGAGGAACTGGCATTTCAAAACCGATCTGCTCTGCGAGCCATGGGTCTCAACCCGGACGATTATCTCGGCAAACCGGTGATCGGTCTCGCCAACAGCTGGAGTGAGCTGAACAACTGCAACGGCAACCTGCGTGACGTGGCCGATGCGGTGAAAAGGGGCGTGCTGCTGGAAGGGGGATTGCCGCTGGAGTTTCCCACGATTTCTCTGGGTGAGGAATTCATGAAGCCATCGGCGATGCTCTATCGCAACCTGATGGCCATGGACGTCGAAGAAACGTTGCGCGCCAACCCCATCGACGGTGTCGTGCTGCTGTGCAATTGTGACAAGACCACCCCCGCCCAGTTGATGGCCGCCGCCAGTGCCGACCTCCCCGCGATTCAGATCAATGGTGGGCCGCGAGCGATTGGTCATTGGAGAGGCAACTCCGTTGGTTCCGGGACGGACCTGTGGAAGTATTCGGACGACCGGCGTGCGGGACGGCTGTCTCTGGAAGAATGGCACGAGATCGAAGCCAGCTACGGCTGCGGTGTCGGGGCCTGCAATACGATGGGGACGGCGTCCACGATGACATCCCTCTCCGAAGCCCTGGGAATGATGTTGCCCGGCACGGCCTCGATCCCCGCGACCGACGCGCGACGACTTCAGGCAGCGACAGCAACAGGGCGCCGGATCGTGCAGCTCGTCCGCGAAGACCTGCGTCCATCGCGCATTCTGACACCAAAGGCCTTTGACAATGCGATCCGGACACTGCTCGCTCTGGGTGGATCGACAAATGCAATCGTCCACCTGATTGCGATGGCCGGACGTCGCGGAATTCGACTGCCGCTGGAACGATTCGACGAACTCTCGAAGTCGACCCCGTTCCTGGTCAACCTGATGCCATCGGGAAGCCACCTGATGGACGCCTTCGATTCGGCGGGTGGAGTCTCGGCCGTGCTTGCTGAAATCCGTTCCCTGTTGCATCTCGATGAAATGACCGTCAGCGGCCGAACGCTGGGAGAAAACATTGCCCGTTCCCGCAGTTTCGATCGCAAGGTGATCGTTTCCGCAGAGCAGCCCCTCCTTTCCGGCGGATCTCTCGCAGTGTTGAAGGGCAACCTCGCCCCCAACGGAGCCATCATCAAGGCCTCTGCCGCCTCGCCGCACCTTCTGAAGCATGTCGGCCCGGCACTCGTCTTCCGTGATTACGAAGATATGCTCAACCGGATCGATGCTCCGGACCTGCCGGTGACGGGTGACAGTGTGCTGGTACTCCAGAATGCAGGCCCGAAAGGAGTTCCCGGATTCCCCGAGTGGGGTTCGATTCCTGTCCCCAGCAAGCTGCTGCAGGCCGGTATCGCCGATCTCGTCCGGATCAGCGATTCTCGCATGAGTGGCACTGCGTTCGGAACCGTTGTGCTGCATGTCACGCCCGAAGCGGCTATGGGAGGAAATCTGGCACTGGTCCAGGATGGTGACCTGATCCAGCTCGATGTCGCCGGCCGGAGCCTGGAACTGCTCGTCGATGCCACGGAGCTCGAACGGCGACGAGCCGCCTGGAAAGCCCCCACGTCCAGGCATCTGCGAGGCTACCCCAAACTGTATATTGACCACGTGCTCCAGGCAGATGAAGGATGTGACTTCGACTTCCTGCGTCCCGAATCCGAAGCGGCCCTGGAGTTCATTCACCCTCTTGTCGGCCGGTCCTGATCCCTGTCCCTCATCCGGGGTTACAACACCCGTAGAACACTCCACGTACTTGAGGAGACACCCACATCAACACGGCAGTGCGCCTGGGTTCTTGTCCCCGGCACTGACATTCACTATAGAGCCGAGACGCGAGCGACCCGTCTATGACTGTCCCTGCTGGGAATGCCACTCCTGCAGGGCTGCCCGAACCTGATCGGGCGAGGCCGTGCCGGTGGTGCCCAATTGCTGGACCGTGATGGAGGCAACCAGGTTCGCGACCAGCGCCGCTTCGGCGGCCGTCGCACCGCTACACAAGGACATCACCGCACCGGCCGAAGCACTATCCCCCGCCCCCGTTGGATCGATCGGCCCCCGCACTTTCACACCCGGTACCAGCGTGACTTCCGGATCACTCACCCAGATCCCCCGCTCACCGTAGGTGACAAACACAGTAGCCTGGTTTTCCGTTCGCAACTGGGGAACGAGCAGGCGGAGTTCCTCAGCCGAAACTTCTTCTCCCACAGCCGGGTTCAGCCGATGCACGGCCTCGAACTGATTCGCTTTGATCATCGTATTGCGGAAGGATCGAATGAACCGACGGCTGTCGGCCCAAAAGATGACATTACTGAATCGTCGAGCCAATTCGGCGACACGGTCCCGCAATCGCGTCGTCACGACACCGCAATCAGCGATTTCGACCTGGTCCATAATCAGCAGAGCGTCCACCTGCGGTAGGACCCGTTCCAGTTCGGCGGCGATACGATCGACGATCGCCTGCGGCGTCGGAACGCGGTTCTTGGTGTCGTATCTCGAATGTTCTCCCTCAAGTCCCGCGACATTCTGATCATGAGGCTTAAGGTACGTCGGCGTCATCAGTTCAGGACATCGCAACAGACCGTCGGTCGAACAGCCGATCTGATTCAATCCTTTGCACAGATCAAACGCTTCTCCATCGTCACCGACGGCACCAATCGCATGCAGTTGAGCCGCACCGAGTGCCGCCAGATTGTTGACAACGGTTCCCGCAGCACCAGGCGATCGACGCAGTGCCAGGACCTGATGAGCGACCCGGCCCGTTTCCAGACTCGGTTCTGCCAGCTCGGGTGAGACTTCGAGGTACTTGTCCAGAAAGAAGTCACCCAGCACAGCAATTCGATGTCGAGGAAACTGCGTCAATAGTTCGTCGAGGCGTTGAGAATGCATTCAATTTTCCGTGCGTAAAGGCGACTTAACTTCGTGTTAAACCGATCGCCCGACCAAGGACTGACACCTCGGAATCAGGCTGCTTCCCCGGCCGCTCCAACGCGGACTCGTCGTCGCAGACCTGCATTCGACGTCCGTCGCTGAGGGCGGGAAGCGAGAAGTCTAGCGCAAGTTCACGGCGAGTGCAAAAGAGAATATTGATCTGACGCGCCAGGGTACTTGACGAATCAGAAGTTTCAGATCGTCACGTCAACAGCCATCGACCGAGGTTGAAATAGCAGAGCAGCGTGACCACGTCGCTCAGCGCGAGAGCGATGGGTCCCGAGGCCAGTTGCGGATCCCGGCGGAACAGGCGCAAGACGTAGGGGATTGCGAGTCCCACTCCTGCGGAGGTCACCACTCCACCGACAATCCCCAGAAAGAGACTGACGGCAACAACCAGATTTCCCTTCCAGATCAACGCCACGGCCCCGACCGTCAGACCGCAGGCCACCCCCAGCAGAAGCCCTACCAGCAGTTCCAGTCCGACCAGTCGAATAAACGTCGTCCACTTCGGGGGGTGTGCATGCAGCGCCTGCAGAGCCAGACTGACCGACTGAATACTGACGCTCTCGGCCAGCGCGGTCACGAGTGCAATAAATGGGGCCACGACAACCAATGTCGAAACATCGTCATACGCATCAGCGATCAGCGCCGACAGCATTCCGCCAAGGACGTTACACAGCAACCAGGGGAACCGCCCCATGAAGGCCAGTCGCGCGTTTCCCTGAGCGGCTTCCGAAAGATGAACCCCGATCAGCTGGAACAGGTCATCGCTATCCTGCCGCCGTTCAATCTCACGGATTTCTTCCGTGTAGAGATCGACGTCTACAACTCCAACGACCTTCTGCTCAGCGTCGACGACAGGAAAGGCCAGCAATTTATGTTGAGTAAAGAACTCGCACGCCTCGAGCACACTGGCGGTGGAAGGAATGGCCACTGTATGAGGCGACATGACGGCACCGATTGTGGTCTCGGGTGAGCTCAGCAGCAGCTTCCGTGTCGTGACCACTCCCTGCAGACGATGCTGGTCGTCGACGACGTAGAAATAAATGATGCGTCCCACGTCCTGCCGTGATCGAATCAACTCCAGCGATGCCGCAATCGTCTGATCCATTCGCAACAGCGTCGAGGCGGGACGCATATGCAAAGTGACGGGGTCATTCAGCACGTCTTTGACATGGCTGAACTGTTTTCCGTTCTCATTCGAGCAAACCGACGTTGCGTTCTCCTCGACTGCCGGTGTCGGCTGCGGATTGATACCCGCGACATTTGCAGAGGTCGTTTCGTCGGCAGAGGCGGGACTCACCGACGTTACGTCAGATTTTATTTCCGCAGCGAGGCCTGCCGATTCCGCAGGACGAGCCGACTCGGGGAGGTCGGTCGGGGTGAATTCTTCTGGCGACTTGGCTCCCGTCATTGGCAGTCCTCCAATCTTTCGGTCCTTGTTGGAATGAACTTCATCATGAGCGCAATCGCTGAGATCTCACCTCCGGAGACGGAAACAAGGAAATGCAGCACACACTCGACAGGGTGATGGTTTACTTGAAGCAGGAATCCGGCCGCGGCGCGATTCGCGAATTCAGCGATCCGATTTGGCCAGTCAACCAGGCAATACTTCAATGCGATTTGACTTTGGGCGTTCGCATGATATGGACTGTCCAGTTCAAGTGGTAGGGAGGATTTCCAGACTTGTGGTAACGACCTCAACGCTTTGCCGGGAGATCGCGCATCCCGTGCTCCCTATCGAGAACTTACGCGCTCTGTCCCGTCATCGTCTCGTGGCAGGAATGAACGAGCAGTAGTGACGAACCTTTGCAATTCGTAAGATGCGACCATCGGCAGCGAGCCGGATTTGATCACCAGTGAGATTTCATGATGCGCGCTGTAGTTCTGAGCGAACGGGGTTTGGAAGTCGTGGATCGTCCGATCCCATCGCCGCAAAAGGGTGAGGTTCTCGTCCGGGTCATCAAAGCCGGCCTGTGTGAGACCGACCTGCAACTGGTCCAAGGCTACATGGGCTATCAGGGGATTCTCGGCCACGAGTTTGTCGGGATTGCCGAATCGGGACGGTTTCAGGGACAGCGGGTCGTGGGTGAAATCAATTGTGCTTGCGGCGAGTGTGAAACCTGCCAACAAGGGATCCCGACACATTGCCCGCACCGCAGCGTGCTGGGAATCTTGAACCATGATGGTGCCTTCGCCGAATATGTCGCCGTCCCCGAGCATAATCTGCATCTCGTCCCAGAGAGTGTTTCCACCGAACACGCGGTCTTTGTTGAACCTCTCGCCGCCGCCTTTCAGATTCTCGATCAGATTTCCGTGAACCAAAGCCATACCGTCATCGTTCTCGGCGATGGACGATTAGGAAATCTCTGCTCGCAGGTGCTTGCCCAGACCGGCTGCCGATTGACCACCGTCGGAAAGCATCCGCAAAAGCTGAAGCTTCTGTCCGATCATGGGATCCCCACGGCGATCGTCAGTGAAATCGAAATGGCCCGGCAGGCCGACTTCGTCGTCGACTGCACCGGTTCGGCGACGGGGTTCGAGACAGCACTCAAGCTGTTGAAACCTCGTGGCACACTGGTGCTGAAAACGACAGTGGCAGGAACCCAGCAACTCTCGCTTGCTCCATTAGTCATTGATGAAATCACGGTTGTTGGATCGCGATGTGGTCCGTTTCCCCCTGCGATCCGAGCCCTCGCTGAACAGCGGATCGATGTCGAATCGCTCATCGATGCCACCTATCCACTAAACGAATCGCTCGCCGCTTTTGAACGAGCACGCACCCGCCCCACACTGAAACTGCTGCTCGACCCCTCAAAGTAACGTGGTGCAGCACCGACGGGGATGGAATGGCCTCAGGCGAGACTGCAATGAAAGACGCCCTACCTGAATCCCGCGGATTGTCACCTACCGCGAGGACCTCGCTACCAACCGCGACACCGCGCCCCCCGTTCCATCTGCGACGAGTTCTGCCCTTCCTGGCGTTGGTGCTTTTCGTCCGCGTCACGGTCGGTATTCTGCTCAATTATCCCGATTACTTTCCCCCCAACTTCGATTCTGATTTTCTGCTGGGTCGTCAGTCCTACTTCTTCGGCAGCTACGAATAGGCCTTCTATGCGCATCTGATTTCTGGCCCGGTGACACTGATCCTTGGACTGATCCTTGGACTGATCCTCATCAGCGACCGGTTCCGCAGGCGCTGGCCGAAATGGCATCGCATGCTCGGAAGAATCCAGTGTCTGTTCATCCTGCTCGTTCTCACCCCGAGTGGATTATGGATGGCGCAGTACGTTGACTTGGGCCCGGTCCCCGCAGCGGGCTTTTCCGTTCTGGCACTGCTGACCGGACTGTCCGCCGCGATGGGATGGCGATCCGCCGTCCAGCGCAGGTTTGTATCGCATGGAAGGTGGATGTCGCGTTGTTTTCTGCTGCTCTGTTCTGCGATCGTCCTGAGAGTCGTGGCCGGTTTCGCTTCGCTCGTTCGTTACGAACAGGAGTGGATCTATGTTTCGTCGGCATGGACAAGCTGGCTGATCCCACTCGCCCTGTACGAACTCTTCCCATGGAAACGATCGATGAAGGGGTGATGCGAACAGGACAGCGAAACAGGTCGGCCGTATGGGCGAGTGCCGAACCCAGCTTAGAACTCACCGATGCGTTCTCCCCCGCTGACACTGATGAGGCCTTGTAGAGTCTCAAACGGCATATTGATACTGACCAGCCTCACAGAGCCATCCGCGAAAAGGACATGGCCACCTCCCACGTGTGAAACCTTCGCCGAGTTCCACACTGACTGCAGTAACCGTTCGTCTGCGTCGGATGGCGAAATCCAACTCACAGATTCACTGAGGGGTACCTCAACAACCAGAACTGTATCCGATGTGCCGTCAGTAATGGCTTTGATTCCACACGATTCGGCGCGCCGTAGAGCACTCGTCGGTGTCACCACCGCCAGATACGTTGTCGAAGCCTCTTTTGATGATACGAATGGGCACATGTAGGCGCCGACAGCCGTTTGACGCGCCGCTGCGTTGACAGGGTCGTTCCATGGCTTGGAGAGGTCGATCGACTCGTAGAGTTCCTGCTGATCGAGGTAGGGTAAAATCAGCGTACGCCAACTATGCAGAGGTCGCCCATCGCCATCCACGGTGTACGCGGGTGGGAAGGTGAAGTAGGTGTCATGGTATTTGTGGAGTGCAAGCGCAATCTGTTTGTGATTATTCCTGCATACAGTTCGACGTCCGGCTTCGCGTCCACGTGAGACGTCCGGTAACATCGAAATCGCAAAGAGGCTCACGACGGCCAGAACGAGTAGCATCGGCCAATGTTTGAGCATTCTGATTTCCTTCTGAAAGTCCATTCTCTGATGTCGACACGCAGGCCGGGTTGCCATGCGACGTCGATCGTCGCTACCCCATAGCCTCAATGAGGTAGGTCGTGAACTGGATGGCTCAGAAATCTCTGACGATTTCTTTCCCATCCACAGTCACCAAAGCGCGAACCTGATCGTACGGCGTCTTGTTTTCCAGGAGTCGAACAGAGCCATCTACAAGTGCAATGTGTCCTCCTTTGTTATGGGGCGTTTTTTTGGTCTGTACCAACTCCCGCACGACCTTTTCATCCGCATCCACCGGTGACATCCAGTGAACGGCTTGGTCGGATGGAACTTCAATCACGATCAACGTCGTGGCCATCCCATCCGTAACATCCCCGAGCGAGCAGGACTGTCCAGGCCGCATGACGCTGTATGGAGTCACCACTGCCAGATAGGTCGTATTTGTCAACTTTTCTACGGGGGCAGATGGGCATCGATAGACCGGCGCGGGTGTTTCACACGCTTCGGCGTTGACTGGGTCGTTCCATGGCTTGGAGAGATCAATCTTGTCGTAGAGTGGTTGTTGATCAAGGTAGGGGAGAAGCAGCGTCCGCCAGCTGTGCAGCGGATTCCCATCCTTATCCACCGTGTACGCAGGAGGAAATGAGTTGTACTTGTCGTGGTAGTTGTACAGAGCCAGGCCGATTGCCTTCAGATTGTTCTTGCAATGTGTTCGTCGCGAAGGTTCCCTACTTCCGCGAGTCGCTGGCCATAGCACCACTACGACAAGTCCAATAACAAGCGTCGCTACAACGTATTCAAGAAACCTGCTCATGCTGGCTTTTCTCCAGATCTCACCAATTGTTCAATCAGCTCCGTTTTTTCAGCGTTAAACGCATCAGAAACCGTCGGCCGCATCGCGACCACTTACCGTCACTAACGCGCGAAGCTGATCGTAGGGAGTCTTGTAATCGAGGTTCCGAACCGAGCTATCCACTAGCAAGATACCAGGCCCCTTGGCAGAAGGTGACTTTGTGGTGCTTGCCAGCTTGCGTAATGTTTCATCGTCGGCGTCGACCGGAGAGATCCAGTCCCCCATCTGGTCAGTCGGGACTTCAATGAGCATCAGAGTCATCGAAGCCCCATCGGTGACATCTTCAAGTTTGCACGACTGCACCGGCCGTAGCACGCTTTCAGGGGTCACCATTGCCAGGAAGGGAGTACGGGTTGAATCTTCAGCCCCCCACGGGCTTTGATACACACGGACGGCGGTTTTGCGGGCTGGTTCGTTCGCGGCGTCGTTCCAGGGTTTTGCGAGATCGATCGAGTCGTAAAGCTTCTGCTCGTCGAGATAGGGCAGAATCAGTGTCCGCCAACTGTGTAGCGGACTCCCATCGGCATCCACTGTGTATGCCGGTGGGAAGACGCCGTAAGTCCCCTGGTAATTGTGCAGGGCCAATCCAAGTTGTTTCAAGCGACAGTGACTTTGGCTTTGACGAGCGGCCTGTCGTGCGGCTTGAACAGCGGGGATCAGCATGGCAGCCAGACCGGATAAGACCAGCAAAACCACTCCGACGATCTTGAGCCGCTTCATGATAATTTCCTGGTGCGGGTCTGGCTCGACTGTCTCTGGATACAGGATTGATCGAAGAGGCTTCAGATATCTTCCGACTCGATGCTGACACCGTCAATAGACATTCCGTCTTCGAAATAATCTAATTCGCGAAGGATTCAGACTGGAATTTGTGTTGTGGGTATTTCCGCAGATTGCGACAGCCAAGTGGCGGAATGGCGGACTGCCGGGAAAAGCCATTCTTGGACTAACCATGTTGGGTTTGCGTGGAACCTGACTCAGGGCGATATGTTTCCTGTAGTCGCGTCTCCATCAGGATGCTGACGATTGCATTCGGACGATTGGCCTGACACGATGTGTTATCGAATGGCGACATCGAAGTCCCCCCTGTAAGACGATCGCTCAACTTATGACGGTGCTGATCGACCTCGTAGAAATCACGAAGTACTATGGCCGATTTCGGGCATTGGATCGTGTTTCGCTGCAGATTCAGGCGGGGATCACCGGCCTGCTGGGTCCGAACGGTGCTGGCAAGACCACACTGATCAAGGTGCTGCTGGGACTGGTTCGCACGACCAGTGGCCACGGACGCTTTCTCGACTTCGAACTTGGACGCCAGTCGCGCCAGATACGCGGTCTCGTCGGTTACATGCCGGAAGATGATTGCTTCCTGTACGGCATGACGGGGATCGAGAGTGTGCAGTTTGTCGCCCAGCTTTCGCAGATCCCGGCCATCGAAGCCTTGCGACGGGCCCACGAAACGCTCGACTTCTGCGGTCTGGCGCAGGAGCGTTACCGAACCGTCGAGACGTACTCCACGGGGATGCGGCAGAAACTTCGATTTGCCCAGGCGATCGTTCATGATCCGCCGATCCTCATCCTGGATGAGCCGACTTCGGGACTCGATCCTGAGGAACGACTGGTGATGCTCAACCGCATCCGACTGCTTGCGAAAAACAAAGGAAAAGGTGTTCTGCTCTGTACTCATATTCTTCCTGACGTCCAGTCGATCAGCGATTCTGTCGTGATCCTCGCGGGGGGACGGGTACAAGTTTCCCAGACATTGACGGAGCTGAGTCGCGCAACCATTCCCGCACTGGAACTGCGACTCGCCGGTCCCTCTGAGGTGATGGTGGAGCGATTTCGCGAACGGGGCATCGAGGTTACACAACCCGCACATGGGCATCTCGTACTGAAAGGAAATCCGGACGAACTCACACAGACGGCCTGGCAGGTGGCGACGGAATGCGGCGTGGGAGTTCGATCCATGACCCCCGCGCGCAACACTCTGGAAGAAATCTTCCTGAATGCCATACGAGGAGAGTCGTAGGATGTCCGCAAGTACCGGCAATGAAGCCCCGACGTCACCTTCACCAGAGGTTGGTGCCGCCCCCGCGCATCGATCGGGGGTGGGTGCCGGACGGGGAGTCCACCACCTGGGTTACCGAGGGTGGTCGGGCGTCCGGACATCGGGGTGGAGTCGCTGGATGGTGATTTCGCAAGTCGGCGTCCAACGGGCCTGGCAGAGTCAATGGCTGAAGCGGATGCTGTTCTTCGCATGGCTGCCTGCGGTCTGGTTTGGGTTTGGTTTCTTTCTCTGGGAGCAGGCGACGCAATATCCCGAATGGCAGCAGCTTCTGCGGCAGTTGCTGCGCAACTTCCCCCCCTCCCCGCCCATTGACGTGATCCAGGAAGCCGTACGGAGCGATGACCTGACGGAAAGTCGTCATCTGTTCTGGGCCGGGTTACTTCAGATGTTCTTTCGTTATCCACAGGCAGTCCTGATGGTCCTTGTCGTGGGCCTGATCTCTCCACCGCTGATCTCGCAGGACATCCGCTCGCGCGCGTTCCTGCTGTACTTCTCACGCCCCCTCACCCGCAGCGAGTACGTGCTGGGGAAGATGGGAAGCCTCTGGACATTCCTCTGCCTCATTTCAGGCGTTCCCGCGCTGGTCCTCTACTTCATCGGAGTCATGTTGTCTCCCAGCATCAGTGTCGTCTTGACGACCTGGGATCTGCCTCTCCGCATCATCGGTGCTACACTCGTCCTTATTCTTCCGACATCGGCGCTGGCACTTTGTATTTCCTCCCTGACGAAAGAAAGCCGGTACGCGGGATTCGCCTGGTTCGCCGTCTGGATCCTCGGCTGGTTTACCTATGGGGCCGTGACGTCTGCAGAAGGGTTCAACGCTCAACAGGCCGCCCGGCATCAGCAGTTCCCCTTTCCCGAGGCCGAAGTCGCTGTCCCGAGTGAATCCGCCTGGACTCACCTGTCGCTCTATCACACCCTGGGTCGCGTCCAGAGCTGGGTGTTCGGCTTTGATCAGTTCGAGGATGTCGTGGCCTCGATCGCAATTCTGGTCCTGTTAACGAGCATCTCTCTCGGCGTCACGTACTATCGAATTTCGGCACCGATGCGTGTGTAAGCCGCTGACTGTTGAGGCATCGTCTATCAGCAGCCGTCATGACCCTTTCCACTTGTTCCTGTTGACGACAACCCGTGTATGATCGAACTTCACAACGTCACAAAACTGTATGGCAAGGTCATCGGAGTCAATGATTTCACGTTGACGCTGGAGCCTGGTGCCTATGGCCTGCTGGGCCCGAATGGTTCGGGGAAGTCCACCCTGCTGAACCTGATTACGGGCCAGCTCCGTCCCACACTGGGAACTGTCCGGGTGATGGGTCGTTCCCCCCGCAACAACGTTCAATTGTTCCGTCAGCTCGGTTACTGTCCCGGCGGCGAAGGAATGTACTCAGACGTCTCAGGCTATGAATGGGTCCGTTACCTGCAGCAGCTACAGGGGATGTCCGCTCATGCGGCTAAGTCGGCGGCGGAAACATCGCTGGAACTGGTCGGTATGACCTACGCCATGCACCGCCCTATTTCCAGCTACTCACGAGGCATGCGGCAGCGGACCAAGCTGGCACAGGCCATCGCGCATGATCCCGAGTTCCTGATTCTGGATGAACCGTTCAACGGCCTGGACCCGATCGGCCGGCACGAGCTGACGCTGGTTTTAAAGGACTGGATTGGCCAGGGGAAAAGCCTGCTGTTTGCCAGCCACCTGCTTCATGAAATTGAATCCATCACCGATTCCTTTCTATTGATCTGCGGCGGTCGCCTGCTCGCATCCGGCACGGCCGAAGAGGTCCATGCCATGATGGTCGGCCTGCCCAACCAGATCTCGTTTCAGTGTCCTGAACCGCATCGTCTGGCATCGCGATTCATTGAAGAACGCGTTGCCGATTCCGTCCGCATCACGGGTGATACCCTCGTCATTTCGACCAAAACTCCGGACCCAATCTATCAGAACCTGCCGCGCTGGCTTGATGCATGGGGCCTGCAGGTGTTGGAAATGCGGTCGGCGGATGATTCCCTGCAGTCTTTGTTTAACTCTCTCATGAAGATGCACCGGGGTGAACTCTAATGGGCAACGTCGGTGCAGTGTTTCTGTTCGAATGGAAGCGGGCCTTTACGTGGCAGCGAATGCTCTGGTGGTGGGTACTGGCCCTGTTTCCGGTGTTCATCGTCGGACTGGTCGTCTTCACCGTGGAAAGAGACGCAGACGTTCCAGGCGTTTCGGATGACATGTGGGTGGAACTTTGCGTCTGGCTGCTGTTTGCTCTTGTTCCCATGCTCGTGGCGATGCTGGGAACGCTCCTCTGGGCGACTCCTGCCGTTTCAGCGGAACTGGAACGACGGAGCTGGGTCTATCTGGCGGTACGTCCTCACGGCGGAACGGCTGTTCTCTTGGGGAAATACCTCGCATCTGTGACCTGGGTCATTCCCCCCGCCATTCTCGGCCTCACAGTCTCAGTCCTACTGTGTCAGTTCGCCCAGGCGGAGCAGGCGCTTCAAGTCTGGTGGACGATGGTCCGACTGATCCTGCTTTCCGCCCCGGCCTATGCAGCCATTTATCTCCTTCTCGGCGTTGTGATGCCCCGTCGCGCGATGGTTCTTGCCGTAGCCTACACCCTGATTTTTGAACTGATTATCAGCTTCGTTCCCGCGGTGATTAATAAATTCACCGTCCAGTATCGTCTGCGCTCCCTCGCCGCCGAATGGTGTCAGGTCTCGCTCGCCCGACGGGATTCCCCCGCGATGCAGACATTAATCGGCAGTGAGCCCCCGTGGCAGCACGTCGGTATCCTGATCCTTTTTACCACCCTGCTGGTTGCCGGCTCGGTTGTTCTACTGCGTGCCTGCGAGTTTTCGTCGGCCGCCGAATCCGACATGTAGACTCATCGAACTGCCCGACATCAAGAGCCAAGTCCCCCCGTCGGGGGCGAACTCATGCACCGAACCGCTTCCACCCGCTTGCTGCGGGAGGTGGCTTACTTTATTCACCGGTCGGTATTCGCCTCTCAATCGTCGCCGAAAATCAGGTTGAGAACATTGGAAGGGACCGTCAAATCCTCACTGGAGGAACTCCCCTCTGACGAAGCGACATTCTGCCAGTTCAACAGATCAGTGATCAGGTCCGTCATTGTCGGGTATCGATCCTGTTTCTTCTTGGCCACCATACGGCAGAAGATGACATCAATCTGAGCAGGAACGTCGCCACGGACCGCGCGAATCGACGGAATCGGGGCATCGCGATGTTCCAGCAGTCTGGCCATCAGCGTGGCCGCTTCATACATCGGCTTGCCAGTCAGCAGGTAGTACAGTGTCGCACCCAGACTATAAATATCAGAAGTATGGTCAGCGCTGCGGGAATCGATCGCCTGTTCGGGCGACATGAAATCCACCGTCCCGACAAGACTACCAGCCTGAGTAATGCCGGCGGTCTCCGCGACAGGCATCGCTGAATCGCTGGAATCGTGAAACCGGGCCAAACCCATGTCCAGGATTTTGACAATTCCGTGAGCGTCGAGTAACAGGTTGGCCGGCTTGATATCGCGATGGACAATTCCCTGATGGTGTGCATGCTCCAGCCCCCTGGCCACTTGCAGCACGCAGTCCAGTGCCCGTTCAATCGTCATCGCCCCCGACGACTTGACGCAGGCGGCCAGGTCTTCACCTTCGACAAATTCCATGGCCAGAAACGGGATCCCGTCGATCTCGTCCGCGTCGAACGCAGCGACGATATTCGGGTGACTCAGTTTCGCGGCCGCTTCCGCCTCACGCAGGAATCGCTTGACGACGTTCGAACTCTGAAGGGCTGTTTGAGACAGAACTTTCACCGCCACAATTCGCTTCATCCGGCGATGCTGGGCCTTGTAGACTTTTCCCATGCCACCGGAACCGATTTTCTCGAGCAGGACATAATTCCCGAGAATCAACGGGGCGGGGTTTTCGGCATACAAACGGTTCGCCTGGAACGGCGTCAGCTTTTTCAGCCGAACGAGTTCGCGTGCCAGAGCCAGCGCGTCGTGCGATCGCTTGGTCGAGGGAATCTGTGCTTCGAGTTCCAGGAGTTCTTCTGGCGACAGAATCCCACTGTCGCTCAGGTGCTGCAGGAACCCATCCACTGAGACTGACATTCAAGTCCCCACAACCCATCGATCCCTGTTAATCCATGTCGCAGACGCAGCGGTCTTTCCGGCGTCACATGGTACCCGACGTTTGGCGGGTCAGAATAGCCTCAAAGTGACACGACGGACAAGCCGATTGTTCGGCGATTGCCCACAATTCACCTCGCATTTGGAAACAAGTCGACCGGTGAGACGTTAACCTGACGGCCTGCCCCCACAACGGGGCGTTTCCACAGGCAAAGTCTGGTTTCCAAAAGGAGAGCGTGCCAACTCCCCCCTTCGACGAGCCACGATTGCCGGGAGTTCCCGCAGGTTTTTTAAAACGTCCCCGCCGGCCAAAGTTCGTCGAGCCGCCCGTTGGGACAGCGGCACCGGTTCGTCAGCCCCGGCCACCCCACATCCAGAGACCCGCAGCGACAAGCCCCGCAAGCCCCGCAAGTCCCGCCAGCCCCAGCACAACCAGCAATCCGACACGGACGCGGGTTGCCCAGCGTGCTGCCGATTCCTTCGCGGGATGAGTATATCGCAGAGCCAGCGACGGCCCTACGATGATCTTGTCACCCAGTTTCAGCCGGTGTTCCTGGATTAGTGCCCCATTCACGCGGGTTCCGTTGCGACTGTTCAGATCAATCAGGGTCCAGGCGGTTCCGTCAAATCGCAACTCGCAGTGTCTTCCGGAGACCGCGTTATCCTGAATTTGCAGATCACAGTCCCCGCGACGCCCAATCACGAAGGGGTCCTTCACGAGTGGAATCGCTGCCCCCCCGGTGAACGGCTGGAGGACCATGCCGGAATTGATGGCTTTCATCGAACTGGCGTCGGAATGAGCCACGCTTTCGATCTTTTGCTTCATCGTGATGGAAGGGGGTTTTTCAAACCGAAATCCACCCCGACGAATCACGGACGGTCCCGCCGGGGCCGAGGGATTCGCCTCCTGCGGCAATGCGGCTGTTGTCGAACTGGCAACCGAACTTCCCGCCGTCAGCTTGGCTGTGGAACTTGCCGCCCCCGAGGCTGATCGCTGCCGCTTCTGGAGTTCGGCCAGCTTTTCTTCCGCCCCCCGATTTCGCTCTGCCAGGATTCGGCTGAAATTGAATTCCACCGGTAACGTCTTGGAGAACGGCGCCAAAGCATGGGCGACCTCGGCCGCCGAAGCGAAACGGTCCGCGGGATTCTTGGCCAGCATTTTCGCAACGAGATCACCCACCTCCCGGGGGATGGCAGGCACCATATCGCTGACGTGGCGAGGGATCACCGACTGGTGCCCTTTCAGGACTTCCGATGTCCGCGAGTAAGGAAAGGGGGTATCCCCCGTCAGCGACGCAAACAATGTGCAGCCCAGACTATAGATATCGGATCGAGCATCCGCGGTCAGACTGTCGAGTGCCTGCTCTGGCGAGGTATAAGCCGCCGTCCCGACGCATTCATGCCCGAAAATCATCGCCATCGAGAACTCGTCCCCGTCTTCGCCATCCTTTTTCATTGAGAGACCGAAGTCGAGGATTTTGGTCAGTCCGTTGTGGTCAACCAGAAGATTCTGGGGTTTGATGTCCCGATGAACGAAACCGGCCCGGTGGACATGATGCAGTCCGTTGGCGGCTTGTCGTGCGATGTCGCAGGCCTGCTGCCAGGGAAGCCGACTCCGTTCGCGCATTCGCAGCAGTTCCAGCAGACTGGGTCCTTCCACAAACTCCATGATCATGTAGGGCAAGCCACCCGCGTTGCCTGATTCGTATGTCCGCACGATGTTCTCGTGCTTGAACCGCTGCCCCGCACGGACTTCCTGTTCAAAACGCGCCAGCAGCCCTCGATCCTGCTTCAACTGGTCCAGCAGGACCTTCAGTGCGAACGTCTGACCGGTACTGACGCTCTGGGCGCGATAAACCCAGCCCATCCCGCCGATCCCGAGAAGATCCAGCAGTTTATAGTCATCAAAGAAGAAACCCCGGGAACGCCCCTCAAGAAGTCGGTCCGCCTGATAACGGGTAATCAGACCACGCTGGACCAGTTTCTTCGCGGCAAGAGCGTCCGTATCGACACCTTCGCCCGCAAGTTCATCAGCGACTGCCTTCACTTCTTGAGCGGTGAGCAGCCTGCTTTTGGTGAGTTGGAGCCAGAAGGATTCAACAGCTTGTGATGTCGCCATGATCCGCGCGCTCTGGCAGGAATACCTCGAAAATGCCACAAAAAGTATTCTTGTGACGCTCAGGGAGTTGGTCAACAATTCAATACGGACGTCACAGAATTATCGGTAAAAATTCTCACGTGCCAGACAGGAATCCCGATTTCAGGCTGAAGGTACCACTTCCCAAACTCGTCGTTTCTCTTACAGTCACTGCCGCAGTTGAAGCGACCAAATGACGTTTTTTCGCGGTGAAGGACTCAGAACAGTTTACCTCACACGGGCCAGTCACGAGACCAGTTTCTCAAGCTAATTGGCGAAGGCTTTAAATTTGTTCCAGATCCACCAGCCCCCAAATCCGGCCCCGATGAGCGACAGCACGATGATCCCCTCAAGGGCAAAAAAGAAGTAAGAGAACGGCCGGCTTGACTGCTGAATGGCCGTCAGCACGGTTGCCGCTTCCGCCCGAACGGCCGAACTTTCGTCCGATTTCTGAATCCGCAGCAGTTCTGCGGCGAGTGAGCGTGACTGCGAGGCGTGAGCGGACAGGGTTCGCAGCGACGCAAGCTGCAGATCGATATGAGGTAACGACGCACAGTCACTCAGTCTGGAGATCGTATCAGGACTAAGCGAGGGAAACTTGGCCAATGAACTGGCGGCGACCACCCGCACGCCCGGTTCACCGTGATCCAGCAGTGACACCCAGTTTTGTTCCGCCTGTCGCAATTGCCGAGCGGATTGCATCCAGCCATAAGCCAGAAACAGGCACATCAGCGAAGCGACACCCGCAATTCCCCAGGGAATCCGACTCGAGACCGTCGCTTCGGGAGCGACCGCCCGTTTCGATGACGCGGGTGAGGACTTCGCCTTGATCATCTTGACCGGGGGCTGTTTGCCAGAGCCAAACAGGCTCGGTTCGACGGCAACCATCTTACGGCCGGGAAGCAGAATCTCGTGCAGGCGACGATTCACTTCTGCCGCCGTGGCAGGCCGCTGAGCCGGATCCTTCGCAAGCAGTTCACACACCAGTTGATCGAGTTCCAACGGGCAGTTCAGCACGATCGCCGCCACGTGGGGGACAGGGTCCTTCAGATGCCGCTGCATCACCTCGGCCGCGGTCTCTCCGCTATAGGGTGTTCGGCCCGAAAGCATCTCAAAGATCACGCAGCCCAGACCATACAGATCAACCCGATTTGTGACCGGCCCCCCCCGAATCTGCTCAGGAGACATATAGAGAATTGTCCCCACCGTGCGCCCCGACGCCGTCAGCCGTCCCTGAGAAACAATCGAGGCCAGTCCAAAGTCACTCAGCTTCAATTGCCCTGATTTCGTCATCAGGAAGTTCGCCGGCTTCACGTCGCGGTGCGTCACCCCTTTTTCATGGGCATACTGCAGCGCATCGCACATCTGAATGGCATAATCGACGGCGTTTTCCCAGCCGAGAGCCCCCTTCTCGAGCAGATAGTCGGAAAGCGTCCCGCCGGGAACGTATTCCATTGCGTAGAATCGTTGTTTGCTCTCACAACTCCCGCCGAAGCAATGCACGATGTTGGGGTGCGAAAGCTGCTTCAAAACATCCAGTTCGCGTTCGAACCGGGCAAAAACGGTCGCGTTTGCCGTGATATCGTTGGGAATGAGCTTCACGGCAACTTGTCGATTGTTGCCGACGTAGCGCGCACGGTAGACAACACCCATGCCCCCTTCGCCAAGCTTATCGAGCAGCTCAAATGGCCAGATCCACTGCGGTTCCATGATCCACGACTCCCCCTGGAAGACACTCCCGTGGCCATTATATCAGGGAGTGAACGTGGAAGGATTCTCGCACGTGGCGTCCGTTTTGGCGATCCACAAAGATTTTACCGATTCCGCAAGGGAACAGCTCCGGCCCCTTCACAGGTGCCTCGAAGCCCTTTCTAGCGCCAATCATCATTCGCAGGGGTCAGCGACTTGGATGCGGACGCACCGGAAACGGGTAATGACTTCAGTTCGGCATCTTCCTGATGCGCTGCCATCTGCGTCACGGAGATCGACTCGCCGATCCCGATTTTTTCTCCAGCACCCGCATAAAGCTCCCGTGCCTCGGGAAGCAGCTTGACCAAAGCCTGCTCACGTCGTTCGTCACTCGGGTGCGTCGACATAAACTCTGATGGCTGCTGGCCTTTGTGGCTGGCGGCGAACCTGGACCAGAACTGAGGAGCTTCGGAGGGGTCGTAACCCGCTTTCGACATCAGCATCACGCCGATGTGGTCTGCTTCCAGTTCCTGCTTGCGGCTGAAGGGGAGCACCGCGCCATATTGGGTCCCGACGCCGTAGGCCTGCTGGATCATCTGCTGGCGTTTTTCGTCCTGATTCTTTGTGGCGTAGGAAAGCAGCATCTGCCCCCCCTGGACGACGTAATTTTGTGTCATCCGTTCGCCGCCATGTCGAGCGAGTGCATGTCCAATCTCGTGCGACATCACGACCGCCAGTCCGGCTTCGTTCTCGCAGATCGGCAGGATTCCTTCGTGAATCGCCACCTTCCCCCCGGGCAGGCAGAAGGCATTCTGCTCGGGCGTGGCGAGAACTTTGAATTCCCATTCGTAATCCGGCCGGTCAGAAATCTGGGCAATCCGATGTCCCACTCGATTGACCATGTCAATGTATTGCTGATTTGTCGACAGGCTCTCTTTCTTCACGACCTCTTCATAGGCCGAGAGTCCCATGGAAACTTCCTGCGTTTCGGGGATCGCGAGCAGTTGACCACGCCCGGTGATCGGTGCATGACGACAGCCGCAACACCAGACGGCCAGAGAACTGGCGATCATGGTCCGACGGGTAATGATTCGCTGATGAAAACTCATGCCAGACAACTCGCTGAAAATGTGACAATTCCGCACCGTTTGTATCGGCCAGAACTTCAATCCAGACAAGTCGAGCCTGCTGCCGCAGCGTCCGCTATCCCGCGCAGGTTCTCTCATTTGAGCGAATTTCGGGTTACCAAAAATCGGATCCGGCAAATTATTCCGCTGAAACAGGCTCAGGAACCAATTTTGACGAACTTCAGAAAGTTGAGCGTCCCGGATCAGTTGCGAAACTGAATCAAATGGGTATGATCCTCGTCCCCCATGACATGCTCGTCACCGAGCCTATGGTCGGCTGGGTAGCTCAGTTGGTAGAGCACAGGACTGAAAATCCTGGTGTCGCCGGTTCGATCCCGGCCCCAGCCACTTTTTTATTTTCAACGGCCAGCCATTGCGCCGAGCCCCTTAGGCTACTCCCGAATCCGTATACACGGACATCGCGCGAGGTGATTTTCTTTTAGCTTTCCCGCCGCTAAGCATTTTGCGAGGGAATTCTTGCGACCTCAGGCAAAATCCCAGCCCATCCGGCTAAATAACTCGATCGCCAGCAGAGCGTCATTGAAAAAGATTACACCACCCATCTCCTTAGCCCTTCTGTTCAACCTCCCTCACAGGCCGACGCGACCAACCTGACAATGGGCATTTGGAGAACGTTCGGGCCGGCTTTCCACCCGATAGCCGCATGCTCACCTGAAGGGAAAAAGGCGGCGAGGCGTGAGACTTTCGAACTGGTACAGAATCTAACACGCCCACAACGATCAACTTCTCAATTCGACCAGGATAGCGGTTGGCAAACAATTTTTGCCCCTAACCGCAACCGTACCGCCTGCAGCGAACCCTCGCTGCACCAAAAAATGCAAAACCTGCCATTCCGTACGCACGCTACCTGGCTTGACGACGATGACCTAATCTTGCTCGATGCAATCTTCGACTGTAGCGCTACATCGGTCCGACTCTTGCGAAAAAGCATTTTTCACCAGCAGTGGCATCTGGGATATACGCATACACTCAATGACAAAGAGCTCGTGTCGCGTTTACTGAAACTTTGCGACCATGGCGTGCTCAGAACGACTGTTCCGCAGGCAAATGTCTGTTTTCGGATGACGGCGGTGGGTGGCGATTTGTGGTCTCAGGAACGCTGTCCCATCTGGGATCGGTTCTGCACTGAGCAATACAAGCATTCTTCACGGGGTTACACTTTAATGCGTGTTACTGCCGTCTCCATGAAAATTCGAGACGACTTTCTTCAGTTATGGCCGATGTACCCCGCACGTCGACATCGGGAAACAATAGCTGATTACGGCCTAATTCCATGGAAGCCATTCGAGCAATTAGAAGTCGGATTCGCGGGCTATTTCGAACAAAGGTCATGGACGCTTGCGGAAGTCCCCGTTTACGCGGCACTGAAACGGAAACACGAAGAAAAGCTGCTGCAAGGGAGAACCTGGTGGCGCACAGTGCACGAACTTCAGAGGTTCGTCTCTTCCAGTGGAATACCAATGTCCTGAGGAATCTTTGCCAGCCACATCTACCAACGGCCTCTTACATATTTCGCAGAAGTTCGTCCCTCCGATTGAAAACCAATGCGTTCTACGGAAAAAAATGTGTTGAGCAAGTTGAACGAGTTGAGCAACTTCCCTGTTTTCAGGGCGATTCTGCGGTTTTAAAGTTGCTCAATTTGAGCAGGTTGAGCAACTTCGATATTCGGCACTGCTGCCTCGTCCCACGGCTCCGGGAGTCGCCAGAACCAGCGACCTGTGGCACATTTTTCTTTGGACTTCTGGCAATTCAACAACCGCAATGCACGCCGCAACGTCGCCTCGGTCACCTGAATCGCCGCTGCTTCCTCCCGGAGCAGCGATGCAGGGACCTCTCCTTGACTGAGCCGGTCCCGCAGCCAGTCGGTCACGCGCGTCAGTTCGCTCGACTTCTGCCGGACCTGAAGTCGCTGCTGCTCTTGAGACTCCTCAAGGTACTGCTCTGCGGTCAGCGGCACGAGGTCGGTCTCCCACACGATTGCCTGATTCTGAATTTGAAACCCAAACCCAGCGGGCAACGCGCAAAGGTTCGTTTTGATGGGGAGCAGCAATCGTCGTTGTCCGTCGTCGGGGTCCTGTGTGACGAGCCAGACCGAGCGAGCCGCTTTCGCAAACACACGAGTTGTCGGCATCCAGGCCCCTCGCTTGCCAATCCCGACTCGAGCAGGTTGAGCGATCAGCAGAATGGCAACATTGCACCGCTGTGCCAGGTCCGCCAGCTTGGACGCCATCACCCGGACCCGGTCTTCCTGCTGGCTGTCGATGTGATCCAGGTAGCAATTGATCGGATCGATGACGATCAGTTGGACAGGCTGGTTCGCGTCCCGGTTCCCTCGCAGACAGCACTCGAGCATCTCGATCGAGAGATCTTCATCCAGCCTCGGTCGCTCGTAAGACGCAGGTGCGAGTGGGTCGACATCAAAATTCTGGGCGACACTGACCCGTTCGTTGACAGCTGTCGATGGGCGCTTGAAACGATACCAGTCGTGGGCGCCTCAAACGATACCATTTTGAGTGGTTCTGTCTGAAATGGTTCCGTTTGCCCTCTTATTCTTCGGTCTTGGACCCGGTGGGCGCTTTGGTACTTTTTGAACCTTTTTCAGAATTCTCTAATCGATAACTTTTGCCGGTGATTTGCACGATCTCCGCGCGATGAAGGAAGCGGTCAAGAATGGCCGTGGCGCTGGGGACATCACCGATCAACTTGCCCCAATCATCCAAGGGGCGATTGCTCGTCATCATGGTCGAACGAAGTTCGTGGCGGCGCATGATGATCTCGAAGAGGTACTCGCCGGATCGCTTCGGCAACTGCTTCATTCCCATGTCATCAACGATCAACAGATCGGGCTTGAGGTATCGCTGCAGGATCCGTTCGTGGCCCTCCATCGCCTCGTCGTGAAGGAAGTCGCGGACCGTGTCAAAGATCGAGCGGTAGTACACTGTAAAGCCGGATCGGATCGCAGCGACACCAATCGATTGGCAGAGATGGCTCTTCCCTGTCCCAGGAGGTCCGAGCCAGAGTACATCACGTTTGTCTCGAATGAAGTGGCAGGTCGCCAGATCGAAGATTCGGTTCTTTTTGATCGAGGAATTGAAACCAAAATCAAAATCTTCCAACCGCTTCACATCACGAAAACAGGCTGACGTGATTCGGCGTGAGATCTGTCGGCCATCCCGCACGAGTAATTCATCTTGAAGGATCAACTCTAAGAACTCGCGGTGCGTGAGGCCACGACTCGAGGCCTCATGCAATCGAATTTCCAGGGAATCGCCCAATCCCGATAGTCGAAGCTTCTTGAGCATGTTTGTTAAACCATCAGACATCATCTTAGTCTCCGTGAAGGGAACGTTGAATAAAATCGCTGTACTCCGACACCGATCGGATGATCGGATGGTCGCCCACGAACTCCATGGTCTGCTGTTGGGCGGCTGTTTGGTTCTCCAGCAGCCGCTTGATCACGCGATAGTTGAACGCCTGGCTGCGCCAGGCCGTGTCGCACGCTCGATCGATTTGTTCCGTCTGATATTTCTTCGTGAGACTCAACAATCCCTGAAGGACTCGAGCTGCGGGAATACCGCGAGCCTCAATCGTGGCTTCCGCCCAACGCGCTGCGTGAGGCCCTAAAAATCGCACTTTTCGTAGCGTATATTCGAGCCCGCGCTCGATCATGTGAGTCTTCGAAGGATGGATGTGTTCGTTCAATGTGCTGAATCGGCCAGCTGGTTTCGTGCAGTGGACCGTGATGCTTTCCATGCGTTGATTCAGGATCCGAACCGTCTGACTATTCCAGCGGACCCAGACATCGTGACCCAGGTACTCCGGTGGAACCGAGTAATAGGCCCGTTCAATCGCAATGTGACCGTCGCGAGAAACTTTGCGCTGTTCCTCGTGATAAAACGGGAATCGATCTTTCGGAAGCGGTTTTAAACAAGGCTTCTCGGTACTCTCGAAGGCCACTCCGACGTGTTTCTTCGTCGTTCCATGAATCCGCGTATCGGCGACCGTCTTCTCCCAATGATCCAAGTGGCTATTCTGCTGTGCCAGGCTTTCAAAGGTTCTTCCCTTCAAGGCATTCTCTTGCACATAGTCCACGCCGCGTTCGACCTTCCCCTTATGCCGAGGTGTCGCTGGTCGGGTGGGCAGTAGCACGAAGCCGTAGTGTTTGCAGAACTCGTTGATCTTGGGATGCAGTTCCGGATCGTACCAGTCGGCCTTCAGCACGACACATTTGGCGTTATCGAAGACGACGGTTTTCGGAACACCTCCCAGTCTCCAAAACGCATTCTCCAAACTGCGTATGAAGCTCTCGGTGGTCAAACGCGTCACCGCTTCTGTATAGCCCTTTCGCGAATAGCTGAGGACCGCCCGAAAGACATGGGTCTTGCGTAACGTTCCTGTGTGATCAGGGCACGGGCGACCCGCTCCAAAGTCGACCTGAAGCTCCCAGCCCGGATCGACTTCGATTCGCCGAAACGGCAATTCCCGTGACGTTCCCAGACGCTTCACAAAGCGACGGACCGACCAGTATTTTCCTTCAAAGCCGTTTTCTTCCACCAAATCCTGATAGATCCGCTGAGCGTCCAGACCCTGCTCCAGCTTCGACAAAACGACATCACGAAAGGGCTCGCAACGGCTCCGGGAAACGCCCTCTGCAACGTGATTGGCCGGCTCGTCCGACCCGGTGGGCGCCGTGGTATCGTTTGCCCCGATTTCCGACAAATGACGCCGAACAGCGTTTCGAGAAACTTCCAGAGCCAATGCGATTCCACGCTCCGACATCCCGCTCGCGTGTAACTGCTGAATAGATAAGATCTTGTCCATGCCCAGTTGATAAGCCATTGCGTCCCCATGCACTCGTTTTCTGTGAAGAAAATGAGTCACGAGACAACAAAAGCCCCTTTGTCTTCAACTGGTACCTTTTGAAGCGCCCTTCACTGGTATTGTTTGGGCGCCCACTGACAACAGCTCCCGCGGCATCGAGTCGTGGACGAATCGTGCTGCAAAGATCATCCTCACCCGCAAACAGGATCACATCACCCGGCAGCCCGCGAGCATCTTCGGCCAGTCCTTGTCGCCCTTGTGTCGCTCGCGCAATGGTATCCATGGCGACCAGGCTTTTCCCGATTCCCGGCTCGCCAATCAGCAGCGTCAGTTTCCCGAGCGGGACCACTCCCTCCCAAACCCACTCCAGCGGTCTAGACTCAACCCCACTCATCACTTCCAGCAGCATCGTCCCAGCCCCCCACCCTGCTCAACGCGGATTCCCTTGTGAATCGCTCACGATGGCTTCAGAGATTACATCCGTTGCGACATTTTGTCCACATCTATTTTTGTCGCACATTAACCACGTTATGGGACGAGGAAAAGAACAGGACAGGCAGATCACGAATTACGCGTTCCTGGTTGGTTCCGCGACCGCTCTGGTGTCAGTGGAGAAGAGCTGAAACCGGCAGGATGCCGGTTTCACTTTGCAACGGCCTTCCCAGGCACCATTAATCCGCAGCTTGCGCTGATTTTCGCAGAGGTGATTCTTGCCCTTGAAATCTGCGTCGCTCTGCGTCATCTGCCGATCGATTTCAACGCTTTCCGTCACTTTTTTCTTCCTCGTTGTACTCACGCCTGCGTGAACATCCTTTTTCGCCGGACGCCACACGAAGATTCCAGTCTGGCCGTAGGTAGGGATGTTCAAAAGTAGGCGCGGCGCCCCGCCGCTTTTCGGTGGTGCCTTTTCGTGGCCACCCTGCAGCGAGAGGTCAGAAAATCCTGAAACCGGCAGGATGTCGGTTTTACAGGGGGTCACTGAGGCGAAGTCAAAATCTCGCTGACATCCTCTTCCGAATACGAAAAAATCGGGCGTATTTCGACCTCGGCGCCGTCCTCGAGGGGACAGCGTTTCGCCCAGTCGATGGCCTCGTCGATCGATTGTACTTCCCAGATCGAGTATCCCGCGACGATTTCCTTTGTTTCCGCGAACGGCCCCTGCATTACGTGCCGATCCTTGCCGGAATAGCGAATTCGCACCCCCTTTGAACTCGGCATCAGCCCTTCGCCCGCCAGCACAATCCCCGCCTTAAGCAGTTCCTCGTTAAATTTTTCCATTGCTTCCCACGCCTGCGGAGAGGGCATCGCCCCCGCTTCGGTATCTTTGCTCGCCTTCCCCAATACCATGACGCGCATGATGCATTCCCCTGCGACACCCGTTTACACTCAAGGTCGTAATCGGCCGAACGTCACCGTGCCGATCTCCTCACACCATGGTCGAATGAACCGTCGGAAGATCGACAAAACGAATGAAAATTTCAGACGAACAGAAAGCGGGGCAGGTGTCAAAAGCTGTTGGGCCGAAGGATTCGACGTACCCACAGTCGCAGAGAGCTGGGGAGGAAAGGCCACTTCAACGCCTTCCGCCACTTTGACCTTCCTCTGCGACTTACCGCCTGTGCGCGGCTCCGTTTCGCCAGACGCCACACGAAGATTCCGGTTCGACCGTTCGCATGGATGTCCAAAACGAGACGCGGCGGCCCGCCGCTTTTTGGTTGTGCCTTTTCGGTGCCCGCCTGCAGCGAAGAGGTCTGAAAATCCTGAAACCGGCAGGATGCCGGTTCTGCATTGAGGAGAACGAAATGTGGCAAAAGAGAATCTCAATTGCTGTTGTTGTACTGATGTTCGGTTTAATCGCCAGTGTTTCATTGCCAATGATTGTCACAATGCGTGAACAGGCACGGAGAATGCAATCGAAGAACAAACTGAAACAGTTTGGCTTGGCTCTGTACAACTATTCAGACGCATTTGGGGGATTGCCGACGGGAGGAATATTCAATCAGGAAGGAGTTGCGTATCACGGTTGGATGACGTTCATTCTGCCGTATCTTAGCGCCTCGCCGTTCTACATTTACGTCGATGACAAAGAGCCGTGGGACTCACCGGAAAACGCAGGCATGTTTCTGAATGCAAATCCGGACTTTGAGAATCCCAGTGAACCAACGGTGCGTCGCTATTGGGAGTTCCCAGTCGCACATTACTCTGCGAACGCTCACCTGATGGCAAGCAGCAGTTCGGTGAAGTTTCGAGACATCGCTCAAGCTGACAAGACTTTCCTCGTCGGCGAAATCGGCGGGGACTTTATTCCATGGGGATGCCCCTACAACTGGCGTGAACTCGAAACCATCAATGCGAAGCCGGCGACTTATGGTCGCTCGTCACAGGATGGTTGCCAGTTCCTGTTTGTCGATGGGCATGTTGAGTTTGTCTCGAATGAGGTTTCAGTCGACGTCCTGAACGTTATCAGGGGAAAGGATTTGGCTGGATTCCACGAGAACAGGCTGAAAATTCAACGCCCATCTGCG
Organism: Schlesneria sphaerica; assembly: GCF_044336245.1. NCBI lineage: Bacteria > Pseudomonadati > Planctomycetota > Planctomycetia > Planctomycetales > Planctomycetaceae > Schlesneria > Schlesneria sphaerica. The sequence continues at coordinate 2,459,739 of NZ_CP172346.1, forward strand.
TTTCCATGCCCGGACGACGCTCTCTTCTTCAGCTGGTCCTCTCATCACGGGAATTTGACCGTCGTCAGAACGGATAAGAACGGAATAGCAAAACACGGGCAGCATCGTTAAGCAAACTGATGGCGGCTGACACATCACGATTGAAAGCGGGGTCAGAAAATCCTGAAACCGGCAGGATGCCGGTTCCACTCTGCAACAGCGTCACCAGGAACCATTGATCCGCAGATTGTGCTGATTTTCGCAGAGGTTTTTCTTGCCCTTGGAATCTGCGTCGCTCTGCGTCATCGGCGGATCGATCACTGACTTGCGCAACACAAGATGCTGTAACCCCCACGGACTCAAATGCGCTTCAATTCATGAAAAAACATTGATGTATCGTTGAACCAGATGTTGTCGAGTGCATACAAAGAAGAACTTCAAGGGGCTCGACTTCGACCAGGTTTCTCTAACGAAAGCACCGCTGATGTCCATGATCGCAGGTTCGATTCGCATGCTGGTTCTGGGGGTGGCCCTGATGGCCTTGCCTCTTCAGGCCTCCGAATACAACTGGAAGGCCGGTACCGCCAAAGCGGTCATCACCCCTTCCAAGCCACTGTGGATGGCCGGGTATGGCGGGCGGACCGCCCCCGCCGAAGGAAAACTTCACGACCTCTACATCCGGGTCCTGGCCGTGGAAGATGCTCAGGGCCACCGGGGGATTGTGCTTTCGAGCGATACGCTCGGCATTCCTCAGTCGATCTACGACGAAGTCAGTAAACTGCTGAAGACACAGTATGGACTTGACCAGTCGCAATTCATGCTGAACGCCTCGCACACGCATTGTGGCCCGGTGCTGAAAGGGGCGTTACTGGATATTTATCCGGTTAGCGATCAGCAGATGGCGGATATCAATGAGTACTCCGACTGGCTGGTCACCGAGATCGTTTCCACCATTGGCAAAGCGATTGCCGATCTGGAACCCGCGACCTTGTCGCGCGGAGTCGGTTCGGCCGACTTTGGCGTGAATCGTCGCACCAACCGCGAACCCGACGTTCCCTCGCTGCGAGAACAAAACCTGCTGCTCGGCCCGGTGGACCATACGGTCCCGGTGCTCGCCGTCAAACGACCGGATGGATCGCTCAAAGCGGTGGTCTTCATTTATGCCTGCCACAACACGACGCTCGCATTCCAGCAATGGTGCGGTGACTACGCCGGTTTCGCTCAGTACGCACTCGAAGAAAAACACCCTGGAGTGACCGCCCTGTTCACGATGGGTTGCGGAGCAGATCAAAACCCACTTCCGCGCCGCACTGTTGAATTGTGTCAGGAATACGGAAACCGACTCGCAAACGCGGTGGACGCCGTCCTGAAAAATTCCCTTGAACCGATCAAGTCGTCGCTGGCAACTCAGCATGCGATGGTCCCCCTGGCGATGAATGCTCTCCCGGCAATCGACCGCCTCGAGAAGATGGCAGCCGAACCGGTCAGCTATACCCAGCGCTGGGCCGCTCGCGTCCTCAAGGGACTGCAGTCCGGCACCATTCAACTTACGGAGTATCCCTATCCCGTCCAGGCATGGAAACTCGGCGACGATCAACTTTGGGTGACTCTGGGGGGCGAGGTGGTGGTGGATTACTCGCTGCGGATTAAAGCCGAGTTTGGTGAGCAGACGTGGGTCACGGCCTACTCCAATGATGTCATGGCATACATCCCTTCACGCCGGGTCCTGCTGGAAGGGGGCTACGAAGGTCAAAGCTCGATGATGGTGTATGGACTTCCGACCGATCGCTGGGCCGAAGATGTCGAAGAACGTGTCTTTGCCGGCCTGAAGAAAGTCGTCAACTCCCTGAAGAAATGACCACTCTCCGAGATTCCTTCCGGGACTGAACGACCGCAAACTCGAAGTCAGACATCTCTCGGAGGGGACGTCCGCGAGATGTATTGCCAGGGTTTAGACACCCGGTACCAGTTTGTTCGACCCGAAAGCTGATCAGTGGCAGAGTCATTTCTCTCACTTCGACCGGGTCCGCCACAATGGCCACCCTTGCAGCACTCTGATCAATCCTTTACATGCAGGTTCAGGGCTACTGCGGCAGATTCATTCTCCCAACTTCCGACATTTTTGAATCCGCCTGAACAGCAGAGGATGTGGGAAGGCTGAAGTTCCACTTCACACTCGGGTCACTCTTCACCCGCGTGTGAAGTGGAAGGAGGGCGCGTCTTCCTGTCGATCGAAAAGAGAATGGCGGGGACAGCTCCAACGATTGCAATTGGCCAGAAGCTACGTTCAGTCGTGCCCCCCTCTAACGAGGTTGCCAAGTCGATGACATACCCGAGCAGAGGCGCCAGAATCAGAGTCGCCAGCGAAGCGGCCTGCGATTCAATCGACAGAAGCGTCGCACCGACACTTGGATCGGAATGAGCGTCAAAGCGACTGATCAGGATCGGACGCCACACATTTTGTGCGCAGGCGAGCAGAATGAAAATTGGGATCACGATTGAAGAGGCCTTGAAATAGAGCGCCGGCAAGAGGGCGACGTAACCCCGCGCGACGATTTGCCAGACGCGATATGAGGCACGTTCGTCACTTCCACACCATTGGGAAAGGGTATGTGCGTGTCGGGAAGAGGCGCTCGCCAGCAGATGCAGTACAAAATAAACCAGACCGACCAGCAGCGCGGACCGTTGCTTGTCGCCAAGATCCAGAAACAATGGCGAGGACAGGGCAGCCACTTTCAGCACCGGTTGCAGGTAGTCCTTCACCGCTTCGTAGACTCCCTGAAACCCGATCGTTTCCCAAGTCAGTCGGCGCAACATCGGATGGTTCAGGGATTCGCGGGACACCTGATACATATGCCGTAGCACTGCCGTCAGAGAGAGTTTTTGCCTGGGCACCGCGTCAAGATATGCCGGGTAGGTCGCCAGATTGATGAGGTTCAAGACATACGGGATGATCGCAAAACCGATAATCAGGCGATAGTTGGACGTCATAAAAACGAGTGCGGCCCCGATCAGCACCGACACCGCAGACCCCATCTTCGACCAGGAGCGCGTATACCCGTAGATCCTGGTACGCTCATTCTCACGCCCTTGTGCACGTAGCCAATCGAGAATCATCGCCTTATGGATGCCACCCCGAAAAGCGTCGGCGCTTCCCACCAAGGCCACTCCAACCAGAAGCTGCCAATAGGCTGTGCCTGTCGCCAGAATCAGGAACGACAGGATGTAGATCACAAACGAGGCAACCATGCAGCGGCGGCGACCGTACAAATCAGCAGCCGCCCCCGTGGGAATCTCAAGCAGGTTGGAGACAGCCGCTCCCACCCCCATCGCGACTCCGATCTCGAAAAAGTTCAGCTCCTGTTCCAGAAAGAACAGAATGAGGAACGGCTCAAAATAGGTCTGGTTTTTGAGGAATCCGTACAGAGAAAAACGAAACAGCATCACGGACGGGCGATCGGAAGAAAACACAGTTGCACGCTTCCAGGCGGACGGAACTTGGGAGACGAATGGTTGTAGTCGGGGCAAGCAAGTCAGGCGTCATGCCGGGTGTCACTGAATTGGCCCTCATTCTCAGAGATGGCTTACTCAAATCGTGGTCCTGCGAGAAGCGACGGTTATCATCGAATGGCAGATCGTCGAATGATACCGAGAGGAGTGGTAGAATTCGAAACGAACTGGCTTCACCGGCCCGATGGAGACCGATCCTTACCGGGACCGCTTGCGCTCCCCTCGAATCACTTCGAGCAGCAAATGATCACCCCTGTGCGGGCGGAAACAGAACCAGGCACACGATGCAAGCGTTGAGAGAGCGCGAGGAAGTTGACGAATGGCTACTGTCGATGGGCAACGCAAGAACGAGGTGGTCGTTCGCATGAAGGATTTCCAGTGTGCGGGTGGCGACCTGCACGGTGAGACACCACTCTTTGCTGCTGGTCTTCAGTTCGCCCGGAAGACATCAGGCCAAGTGGCAAGAGCGTTTCTTGATTCGCTCCCCGACGAGTGGAAAGCCGGGCACCTCGTCATCGATTCGACGCTCGTCTGGCTCCCCTCCGGATTTCGACAGGGGCAGATGCTCTGGTGCCATGAACCGTTTCCTGGAAGAACGGATGGCGTACCAGGAGAGTCGAACCTTAATCGCAATGCAGAGCATATTGCATGCTGCTTCGGTAAAACTCACATTGAGTTTCTGGAGGGAGCTGTTGCAGCGGCAGAATGCGACAGTGGACCGCTGGGAATGGATGAGATCCGACTTCGGCATACGCGACTTGAAGCAGCGATCGGTGATCAGCGGCTGACAATCCATCAGGTCCCGGCCAACACGATGTACCGCTACCGCTGGGGTTCATTTCATCGGCACGCCGTGGCAAAGACGAGCGGTTTTCATTTCTGGATCCGCGCCACGCGTGGCGATAATCGTCCCCTTGTCAATGGCATCCGCAACGCGACGAACTTGTGAGAGGTGCTATGATTTTTCAGTCTCGATTTGAAACCATTGCGTTGGCTCCGGAGGTGCCACAGCAAATCATCGCTGAAGAACGCAATCTTTATCAGGCCTCTCGTGAAACCGCGTTGCGGCTCGGCGGCCCTGCGACGAAATCTTTCGTCGAACTGTTGCCCCAATCGTGGCGCGACGATCCGCATTTGACGATTCGATCCAAGCTCGCCTGGCTTCGCAAAGGCTGGTACCCCCTGCATCAATTGCTAGGCTGGCATTCCGATATGGTTCCCGGTCGTCCCGATGGGAGTGGCCCCGATTATCAGAATTGCGATCAACGTGTTCGCAAACTGGAAACGATCATTTGCGTCTTTGGCGATGTCTCACTGACGGAATACGTGACGGGCCGGGTCGACCTGCCCGACTATCCGACAGGCCATCCGCAGCAAGTCCTCTATAATCTGGCAATCGAACGAATGATCGCGGAGGGTGAGATTGTTCGCAGCCAATTGCGGCCGGGCGAACTCGTCAAAATGGGATTCGGCTCGTTTCATCGGGACGCGCCCGCACATGCTGAAGGTTGGCGCTTGATGCTGCGAGCAGTACGCCGTCCGGAAGAACCAGAGTCCGTCGACGAGAACCTGTGGATGCAGATGAATAACTACTATCGCCCCGAGCAGGCACAAGAGGTCATGGCGTACCAGCCGTATGCACCACCGAAAGCCTATTGATGTTTACCCCTTTTCGTACTCGCGTGATTTGAGCAGAGTATCCCCGCGTGCAATTGGGCTAGGTCGCCATCGAAACGGGCCGAAATTCCAAACTCAGCACGTCCACCCCCTGTCGATTTCAGAATCGAGCCCCGGGATCTCTCACGAGATTCGTTCCCGCTCCTGAAACATAAATCGAAGGAACGCCTGAGCCATCACGGCTGACGATTGCCTCGACATCGTAGACTTCGGCCATCATTTCAGCGGTCAGAACCTCGGCAGGAGTCCCCATCGCATAGACCGCCCCCTCTTTAAGTACAGCTATCGAGTCTGCATAGCGGGCCGCCAGATTCAGGTCGTGCATGGAAATGACGGTCACCAGGTTTCGCGATTTCGTGATCTGGCGGATCAGGGAACTAACTTCGAATTGCCGACGCAGATCGAGATTTGATGTGGGTTCATCAAGCAGCAGGATCGCAGGCTTACGAATCAAGGCTTGTGCGATGGCGACCAGCTGCGCCTGCCCACCACTCAATTTGCCGATGACCCGATCGGCGAGAGGGGCCAGCGCCATTTCCTCCAGCAGTGAGTAGACGGACCGGGCATCTGACGAGGAAACCCGCCAACCAAGATTGTGTAAGAGCCCCAGAAGGACCGTTTCGAATACAGTGAGTTCGCCGCGGGAGAAACCTGTCTGTGGCAGATAGCCAACGGCTTGGGAAATCTCTCGACGTGACATCTCACGAATGAGCCGGCCATTCAGTGATACCTGCCCTGCAGGAGTGAGGACATCGCACAGGCATTTGAGAAGTGTCGATTTTCCGGCGGCATTGGGGCCGACGAGCGCCGTGATCCCCGGTTCAAATGAGAGACTTACCTGATTAAGCACGCGCCGAGCCCCGTATCCAAACGAGACGTTGTCCGTCCGCAACGTCATGGGCGAGTTCTCCGCGTCCAGATTGCCATTGCGGCAAAAAATGGAGAACCGATGGCCGCAGTCACAATCCCAATCGGGAACACTGTTCCCGGGACGAGCGTCTTGCAGAGCACTGAAGCAATCGAAACAAGGAGTGCTCCTAATCCTGCCGAAAGAAAAATAAAAAAACGCTGGTCTTCACCTATCAACATCCGAGCGAGATGAGGGGCAACCAGACCGACAAACCCGATTGAACCGGTAAAGGAAACGGCCGTTGCTGTCAAAACCGAGACGACAAGGATCGTTTGCAGCTTCAATTTTCCAACGTCGACACCCAGGCTTAGGGCGTATTCATCACCCAGTTGTAGAGCGGTCAGCTGCCAGACCTTTGATTGTATTACCGCAAACGTTCCGCAAAGTACGATTGCCAGGACACCCACTTTTTGCCAGTTCGCCCCCTGCAGGCTTCCGAATGTCCAGAAAATGATGGCATTGAGCGCATCATTGGTGGCGGTGTATTGAACCAATGCCAGTCCGGAGCTGAATAGAAAATGCAACGCAACTCCGACCAGGATCAGCGTTTCAGACCCACTAGTCTGAGTACGCCCAATGGCAAACAACACCAATGAGCATCCGAGGGCAGAAACGAATGCTCCACCAGGGATTGCAACCGAAGAAGTCATTCCGATTCCCCCAGACCCGAAAACAATGACCAGGGCAGCCCCAAATGCGGCTGCCGCAGAAACACCAAGGGTATAGGGGCTGGCCAAACGGTTGTTGAGCACCGACTGCATCTGCCCACCCGCCAGCCCCAAAGCAGCTCCCACGGCGATTCCCATGAGGGCTGTTGGAAGACGAAATGACCACACGATGATTCGTTGTGATCTGCTTACCGAACTCGGTTGAAAAATCGTCCCTGCGACTTCTCCTGGCGATAGTGCGGCAGGTCCTGTCAAAAGATCTACTACAAGCGAGCCCGTGATCAGTAGAAGCATCAAGACCAGAATCAATAGCCGGCGTAATCCTCGATGGCGACGCGCACCGCTGAAGTGGCTGGTTGAGGAATCACAAGACATCAATCCCCCTTCAATTCGACCATCCATGTTCCGCTGAAGTCGATCGGCATGTACTTTTCATGAAATTCCTGCAACCGCTGGCGTGGATTGAGATCCTGGAATTCCAATGGATAAAGCCACTGGGCAAGTTGCTGCACTGCGACAAAACTCATGATGTGACTGCCCAGTCGGGTATTCAGTCCAAAGACGCGGCCGTCCCTTACCGCGTTCAACTCGGACCAGCCGGGACGCGACTGATAGGCACGAAGATTAATCCGAGCCTTCTCCGCATCGGCGGCATAGCCCAGATGCAGGCTTTCCGGGAACGCTTCCCAGCAGGCACCGGTGATTACAACGACGTCGGGATTGCGACTCAGTAAATACTCCGGTTGTATGACTCCCATGCCGTAAGGTCCGGAAACGTCCTCACCCACATTCTGGCACCGGATTTGAGCGAGAATGCTTCCCCAATTCATCCGTTTCTTTTGAGGGCTGCAGCCAAAGGTGTTGCCGTATTTCCCCGCGCCAAAATTCCCCGCCTCGACATAGATTGAGGGTATTGCCTCTTCCAGACGCGACATTCGATCCTGGACGATATTGATCTCACGGTCGACCCATTCGACGATTTCTCGAGCCCGTTGCTGCTTACCAAACACCTCGCCAAGTAAGATTAAACTCTTTTGAGGATCGCTGAACGGATCGTCGGAACTCAGGTACAGAACAGGAACCCCCGCCTGTTCGACTTGATCAAGACACTCGGTCTGGCCCATCATATAAGTCCCACCAATCACAAGATCGGGTTGGAGGGCCAGGATCCCTTCAGCGCTGACACTTTTCTTGAGCGTGTCACCGAGCATCGGAATCTCCGCGAGACCGGGGAATCGGTCAACGAACTTATCATAGGCATCGCGGTCGCTGGTCTTGAGAGACGAGTCCCACCCAGCGAGCTTCTCAGGCGTTTCGTCCCCCAAAAGTACGGCGACATCATACAATCCCATTCCCCGCATCAGGACAAAGCGACTTACCTGCGACGGAATTTCGACTTCTCGTCCTGCGAGGTCAGTCACCCGCTTCGATCGCCCCGTGATGGATATGGGCTGGGTCGGGGAGACCAAAGGGGTAGACGCGAATGGTGGAGCAGACAGCCGAACCAGCCACCAGACTGCGACGCCAATGCCGCTGAGAGATATCAATAAACTCGTGAACAGCCTGGTCCGCATCGTTGGCATGGCACCTTCGAAGAATGGTCAACTCAATCGAGTGAAATTTCGTCCAACAGATTCTCTTCCGCGGAGATAGAGGCCTTCAACTTGGACCGTTTCGGGTCCGAATACCTGTGTTTCAGTCGATCGGGCGGATCTTCCGGCACGGCACTTTGGGATGTGCTGATGGTCGGATCGGGCCACTCGACCGTGATGAAATACTCCCCTTCTGGAGCGCCGTCGCCGGTGCTGTAAGAGGTCAATTCGAAAAGACCGTCTTCATTAACGACTCCCGTTGGAATCACAGGAGGTTTTGTGTCTTCCTGCGGGACGGTAGGGAACAGGCGAACAATCGCCCCCACTGCAGGCTCTCCTTGAACGGTGACATAACCCTCGGTGCGATAGGTTGGTAGCCAATCCTTGCCTGGTTTCTGATGGCTGCATCCAGGGAGAACGATAGATGCGACGATGAGGAATGCGGGACAAAATTTATCCATGGGATCTTTCGAAACCGAGGTGCGAAGCTCTCTTTGATCTGAGGCTCCACCTTAGAACTCGCCGACGACGACGGCATCGCTTTTGCCAATTAATGCGCGAAAAGTCGATTTATCCAGGTTCGCGCTCAAGAAGCGAACGGAGCCATCCGCGAGCGGAGCTTGCATCCCGCCGGTATGAAACGAATAAGCTCCACCCCAGTCGTTGGAGCAATTGATGACACAGGGACCCGATCCATAGGACGTCCCTTGGGCATTCCAGGCGCGGACCCGATCGTTTTGAGTGGAAGCCCACCAACCGCTGTAATGCTTTTGAACGACAGCAGGATAAGTGGAACTGGTGGGTGCCTTGGTTACGCCCCCTTGTGAAACCAGGATGGTCGGAAACCCCGCTCGCTCTACTAAAAGTATCGTGTTTGAAAGTCCATCAGTGATATCTTGAAACCGAGCCCCGGCACGGGTCAGGTCAAGCGTGCCAGCGCTATTGGGATTGCAGAACGCCCCGAAGACTTCCGTCGGCGTGAAAGCTGAGTCCTGAAAGCTCCGAGGAATCAGGTAGTCACTCGGAGCCGCGGTGAAGTCCGGGTTGACCACGGCAGAGGCAATCGGAAGCTGGACTTCAATGATACCTTGAATCTTTCCGCTACGGGGCGTCGTGGGGCAAACGAATGCGGGCAAGGTCGTAGAGATGACCATCTGATTAGCCGCATCTGATACGCCATTCGGCGCATTCTGATTGAACAGATTGAACAGAGGTGCCTGATCCAATTGAGGCAACAATGAGATGCTCCAGCTCATGTCCCAGTGGATCGGGGTGCGGGCCGCAAAGGTGATTCCGATATCAGGAAGCGGAAGCATGCCGAAGTTGTCCGCATAATTGTGGAAAGCGAGCGCCAACTGCTTCAGATTGTTCTTACATTGCGTGCGACGGGCCGCCTCGCGCGCTTGTTGTACGGCTGGCAGAAGCAGGGCGATCAGGACGGCAATAATTGCGATAACGACCAAAAGTTCAATTAACGTGAATCCCCGCGTCTTCTTCATGTCGTAAAAATCTCTTTCCTGTTTCGTTTCATCAAAGTTCAATTCGAGTCGCCCGTTCTTCGGAGAAATTCTGATCTCAATCTTGCAACGGGGATTTGTGGAGAGCGATCGAGGCATTGGCCGAATCGATTTTCTAAAGCAAACTGTGTGCCAGACCGTTGGGCAGTAGCGCCAGCCGACACATCAACACGGGACGGTGAATCTGACACCAGAACCCATCGCCAAATCAGGCAATTCCGTTTTAGCAATTCCTGATTGAGGCGCGTGGCGAACGGTGGTGATTTCATCAGCACATTGGGGAAATTTTCACTAGGCCGCACCTCAGATCCAGAAGGTGCATTTCGCACCGGAGCAATCAGTGATTTCTGGTCGTTCGTCAGTCCCTCATATCGATCACTCCTGATGTCGGCTCACAGGAACCGCATCCGAACAGACGCATTTGGGCCACCATTCCATCTGACAGCGTTCGTACTGGAAACGGAGATCGGGTCAACCTCACCGCGCAAAACAGGACCACGCAACACAAGTTTATCAGGTGGACTGCTCGCAGCAGGGACAGGATCCATACTGTGACGAACGCAACCCGGCGTATCGGCGTGAGCTGCCTGCGGAGAAATGGGACCGTCGCTCCGGAAATTGCGAAGTCTTGCTGGTCTTGAATGACTTCGCGTGACGGTCTCGGGTTTCAACAGGCTTTCAGGGCTTGATTGCCGACGCAATCATTTCGTGCATTCCAAGTCCGATATAGATTGCTACCAATAGACTCATCCCCAGACAAATACTTCCCGGAAGCCGGGTCCGTTTGATCTGCCACCACATGACAAGTCCCGAGACCGCCCAGAAGATCATGATCAGCGCTGTCGCATCTGCCATGATCACCCACAGCCATCGAACACTCCCGTCTCCTGGCAAATAGCCATGCGTCATATGGAGTCGCAGTAGAAACATGCGAAACGAGATACCCGGCGATTCCGAAGTATCGATGCCCGAGACGGCACCGGAATTGGGATCGTAGGTCACATCCCAGGTTTTCTCATCGTCTGACATCTTGAACTTCACCGTACTGGCACGAATATTACTTGCCTTGGTGTGGTCCAGCTTTAGCCGGCGGAGCACCTCCGGTAGCCCAGACTCCATGGCCTCATGCACCGAGGTTTTAAGCAGCATTCCCTGAGAAGTCGCGAACGGCGCTCCTTTCTCTGCTTCAGGTCGTCGATTGCGTTCCGGCAATTGGGGTTGAGAAACCGGACCAGTCTCTCCTGCGGGCACGGTTTGGTTTTTCCCGTCCTTTTCATCATCTGGTCCCCGGGACGATTCACTTCCTCCCACTTTTTCAACTGGGGTCTCTCGCCGTCGCTGCGTGGTACGCTCTCCTTCGGCCTCTTGTGCATTTGCCGCCCCGGCCGGAGCGACACGAATCACCCCAGTGCCGTTTGGAAAGAGCTGAACTGTGTAGCGGTCTCCTCCAGCTCCATTCAAAACCGCGCCAAAAGCACCCCGCGTGAAATTCACGGAACCAGGATTCACAAGTTTGTAACGAGACCCAACTTTAGCATTGATCCCACTGACAACCTCTTCTGCAATGTCGACGGCTTTGGGTAACGAAGCGACAGGGGTACCTCGTGTATGACTCTGACGAACATGAATCACCGGCTGTTCCGGCCAGAACGTCGAGTGATTAAACAGGAAGCCCGTCACGCCAAACAGGATGACCCACGGGATCAGTAAGAGCCCCGCGTAAAGATGTCCACGGCGGATCAGATGGAGCATTGATTTCGAGATCCAACTTCGCCTGCGGTGCGCTCCCGCAGCGGACGTTTGGCCCGATTTTCTGGCCCTCATTAATTCCAGCGGCGATTGCAGGGGGGAAATCGAGTTACGGGTATTCGAACCGGGATCCCCCATGTTGATTGGCTCGATGTGAGGCGAGAGATTGGAAACATGGCGGGCTGGGGCGGGGTTAGGGGGCATCGTGACGCCGACGATAAAAGAACAATCCTCTCTTTGCAAATGAGAACGTGAGAGGATTTTCGCCGTGTCCAAGTCACTGGAAACAAGCAAAACTTTTCCCTGGCGATGACGGCGTTGGGGATTGATTTCGGCGGGGCAACCGCAAACGGCTCGCCGAGCGATCAGACCATCTCCCACTCGAATGAGCAAAGCAGAATTACACGCTGCTGCGTGGCGTTAGCGTTCCAACACCTTCTTGGCAGTGACGCGTGCAAGTTTGACCCCATGAGTCACGATGAAATTTTGGCAAGCGTTGCGGAGTATTGCAGAACTTAGCGACTCCTCCCTTAAAAGTATTTTTGAATTCAGATTGGTTTCAGATTCACGTTTGTTCGGGACTGGGCACGGTCGCGGATTTGTGTCGCAGCGCCTCTGGTCCGTCCAGCGAAGTAAATCAGGAGCGGCGAACGGGCGGCCCATCCAGTCATTGGAGAAAATGGCTTAATTGCCGATCAGATTGTCGAAATCAGGTTTAAAAGTTCGATTGTGCCAGTGGTGGCTTTGTAAAGCTGAAGCTCTTGCAGGACGACGCGAGGCCTCGTGCCCAAGGTACGAAAAATGAGGCCCGTGCGGTTGTACACACGGGCCTCATGCAATTGTCACGTGGGCATCCCGATCACACTTGCGTGGTTACTTGGGCAGGCGGTCCATGCGGACGGGTGGCAGGTCTCCCTGCAGGGCGATCATATAGGCGACCAGGTCTTCCTTTTCCTGAGCGGTCAGGTTCAGCTTTTTCATCTTGTCGCTCAGGTAAGGATTAGGATGGCCCCCTTTGTCGTACCATTCGACGACCTCTTCCAGCGTGTTCAGGCTGCCGTCGTGCATGAATGGGCCGGTCTGAGCAACGTTTCGAACCGTTGGGGTCTTGAAGGCGCCACGATCCTTATCTTCTTTGGTGACATCATAGCGGCCCAGATCGGGATCTTTCTTATCCATACCGATGCCGATGTTGTGGAACTTCTCGTCGGTGAAGTTAGCCCCCGCGTGGCAGGCAGTGCAGTTCGCCTTACCAAAGAACAGCTCGCGACCCCGTTTGGCTGACTGGGAGATCGGATGAGCGTTACTGGCTCGTTTGAGCTTCCAGTAAAGGTCATAGGATTCACGGTCGTCTTCCTTGAAGGCCTTCATGTCTTTCAGATCGTCTTTGAACGTCTTTTCAAAGTTGAGCAGGGGCTCGTAGTAGTCGGCGGGCGACGTTCCGGTCACCAGTGCCCGTTCAAATGCAGCGATCGCTTTGGCTGCGGCATCGATCGTGACTCCTTCCCCGGGGAAGATCTTTTCGAACTGCAACCGGTAGCCTTCGATCCCCTTCAAACCGGTCGTCGCGGCTTCGTGCGTATGTCCCATTTCGATCGGGTTGGCGATTGGCCCCTTAGCCTGCTCTTCCAGCGAATCGGCGCGGCCGTCCCAGAACTGAAGGGTGCTCAGAATGCGGTTGTAAGCGATGGGGGAATTGCGTCCGCCGACCTGTCCGCCGATCCCTTCGCCGAAGGTCGTATTACGGCCGTACGCATCTTCTGGATGATGGCAACTGGCACAACTGATCGTGGTGTCGGCCGAGAGTCGCGTATCAAAGAAGAGCTGTCGTCCCAGCTCAATTTTGGCCCGCGTCATCGGGTTATTCTTGGGGATCGAAATATTGTTCGCCCCCAGCGACAACCCTTCCGGCAATTCCACTTGCAGCGGGACATGGTTCGCGGGGTTATTGAGCCATCGCTTGATCTGTTCGATGGTCAATTCTCCCTGTCCCGGAATCCCTGCTGTCAGATCGGGTGATCCCAGCAGGACTTTGGGGGAGGTGTTTTCCTGCGCCGTCACGACGGGCACGGAAGACAGAAAGATGGCTAGACACGTTGCGAATCTCATTCTGGGTCTCCTTGAAGATCCCCGAAGGCCCGCTTCCAAACGGAAACGCGTTCGTGGGGAATGACTCAAATATCCTAGAAGAGTAGGCGTGATCCCCAAATAATCCAAGCGGAATGCCTCAATTAATCGCTCGCTCAAGCGGTACGGGCGGGTCCCCCGGGCCGTGATCCCGCGCCGCTTTGATCAGTCTGACAACACGTGAGGAATTTGTGAGATTTCCATCGACCCGGCCGTTCATGGGCACGGCGATGAAGCGGTTTCTGGTATCATTGAAATGCCTGCGCAACGATGACTACCATCGACCTGAACCAGCACCCGAGTCACGAATGTGAGAAACCACGTATGAAGCTTTCAACCTGGCTCAGCCTTCTCGTTGTCTTCGGTGTCACCGCGTCCGCCGCCGTCGCGGGCGAAATCTTCACACTGGCCGGCAGTGGTCAGGAGGGCTATTCCGGTGATGGTGGCCCGGCGACGAAAGCCAATCTCAATCAGCCGTTCGGACTGGAGATCGGCCCGGACGGAGCCCTCTATTTCTGCGAGTTTTCCAATCACATTGTCCGGCGGCTCGATTTAGAGAAGAAGACACTCTCCACGGTTGCCGGAACAGCAGGCAAGCCGGGCTACGGTGGGGACGGCGCCGCAGCCACGTCGGCCTTGCTGCACGAACCTCATGAGTTGCGGTTTGATGCGGAAGGCAACTTTTACATCTCGGACACAAACTCGCAGGCGATTCGCAAAGTGGCCACGAAGTCGGGCCTGATCAGCACCATCGCCGGGACGGGAGTCGCGGGCTTTGCCGGTGACGGCGGTCCTGCTGTGAAGGCTCAGTTGAACTTGCCGATCGCCGTAGTTCTCGATGGTGAGTCGGGTGCGTTCATCTGCGACATCAAAAATCATCGGGTCCGACGAATCGATTTCAGCACGGGGATCATCTCGACATTCGCGGGGACAGGTGAGCGTACCGCCACCAGGGACGGGGGATTGCTGGCGGAATCAGCCTTAAACGGTCCCCGGTCGATCGCCGTCGCCAGCAATGGTGATCTGTATGTGATCCTGCGGGAGGGCAACTCCGTTTACCGCATCGACCGCGCCAAGGGAATCATGCACCATGTCGCGGGGACAGGCAAACAGGGATTCTCAGGAGACGGCGGTGACGCTCGAAAAGCTCAGCTTGCCGGCCCTAAAGGAATTGCCATCGATCACGACGGCAATCTGTTACTGTGCGATACAGAAAATCACGCGGTCCGAATCATCCACAAGGAATCGGGGAAGATCGATACGCTGATCGGAACAGGTAAACCGGGGGACGGCCCCGACGGCGATCCGCTCAAATGCCAGCTTCACCGTCCCCATGGAGTTTTCGTCGCACGTGATGGTGCGATCTACGTTGGGGACAGCAGTAATCATAAGGTGAGAAAGCTCGTCCGGTAGTGCGGGGAATGAACCGCCACTCACATGGTCAGACTGAAGATTCGAGGATCCTTGTTTGTCTGGTCGCATTCGATTCGCCGAGCCTCTGTATTGCCTGCTACTGATCCTCACCCCCGCTGCGCCCGTTCTTGCCCTCGAAGAAGCTCTTGAGGTCGTTACTCGCCCCAGCCACTCTGCCGAACTGATCGCCCCGTTGACAGGCGAATTCGGCAGCGGACTGACTCGACTGTCGCAAACGATCCGTGGCACACGAATTGATCTTCCCCGCCAGCCGCGCGTCAGCCGGTCACACCGCTTTCTGTACCAGTTCACACTGATCAGCGGGGATCGATTCCTGGGCGAGTTGCTTGCTAGGGACGAGCACGCTACGAAGGTGCGGCTGCAGACTCGACAAATCGTTGAAGTTCCCTCCTCTGCCATCACACAGATCGCCAACCCGCCCGGCGAAGCGGATCTGCTTTACGACGGGTTTGAACACGACTCATCCGCCCCGACGGAAACTGGTGAGAGACGGATACTGGATCCTCACCGTGCCGCCGACGGGACGTCGTCGCTGCGTCTGGACCCGTCAGCAACGGGATACTCGATTCCGCTCGATCCACCGATCCTGTCCGGCCGCGTGGAGTTCTCATTTTTTGCCCAAGTGCATGATCCGAGCCAGAGTGCGGGAGAGTGGCGGCTCGTCTGGAACCGTGACGCCCCCGACGCCGAATCGATGATTGTCCGCGTGGGAGCTGACCATTCCGTGTCGATCGCGGGAATCGCGATTTCACCTGCACCCCCGCGGCTGAAGATTGGACCTGGCTGGCACACCTTCCTGATGCGTGCTCAAGGGGGCCGCGTCGAGTTTCTGATCGATGATTCCACGCTCGCGACAGTCAGGGGACCTGCGACCCCACTGGCATCAATCGACTTCCGACCTGCAAATCCAGACTCCGGCAACGGTCTCTGGATTGATGAACTGCACGTCCGCAGATACGTCGAGACAAGCCAGCCACTTGCGGGATCAATCGACGCCGGTCTGCGTGACAAGCTCGTCACCATCACGGGAGATGAACTGTTCGGTCAGATCACCCACCTTTCGCCTCCCAGCGTTCAACTGATAGCGCTGGGTCAGTCCCGATCAATCCCGCTCTCGCGACTGGTTTCCTTGAACTGGCATCAACCCGATCGCGCAGTCAACCAGCGAACCATTCCGGCAACAGGTGTCTCTGCCCTCATTCAACTGCAGCCGTTTGTCGACCGTCCCGACTGCCTGCCCGAGCGTCTGACCGCCACGATTTGTGATATCGACGCCAGGCAACTTCGGGTCAGGCATCAGCTGATGGGAGACATGACGTTTCGATGGTCGGAAGTCCTTCGAGTGACCCCACGTTTCTTCGGGCAGTCGGTTCTGGTCGACGCACGACGGTTTCATCTGGGAAATTCCATTCGCTCCGATTTTCATCGTCAATTACCGGACGGAACCGAAGTTTCGGGCGAGGTCGTGCTCAATGACGTTCCCGCCGGGGAGGCGTTCTTCACAATCGACGTCGCCGAACTCGAGGCGTCAGGTCCGAAAGCCCCGCCCGGCAGCCCGTTTCTTCCCGAACTTCGCCGCGGTCAACTGATCACCGAAGTTCTGATCAACGGGCACAGCATCGGGGATCTGAATTCGCAGGTCCGTTTCAAGGCAAGTGCCGCAAATCCGGATCGAGTCCGGCTCCCCATTCCCGACAGCCTGCTAAAGCCCGGCCGGAATACGTTCCAATTGAAGCAGCATTCTCTGGAGAAGCGGACCACCGAATTCGACGACTGCGAAGTCGGCAACATCCAACTGGAATTTGAATCAACTTTCCTGGCGCCGACAGCGCGGTGAAACAAAACGCCGAATGAGTGTCCATTCGATGCACGCGCATCCGGCAGAGCGGGGCTCTTAGAGTTTACCTCTAAGCCGAGAGGTGGCCCCGCGTTCAGGGATTCACCCGGTACCTCACACGCCCCCGCGTTGTTCCCGTTCGCCGAGAGATCAGGGTTGAAAACTGGTCTGTTCGATTTCGTCTTCGATCTCATCCATCGAAGAAGGGGTCAGCTTCAGCCGTTCGATGACCGCCTTGGAGGTCAGTTTTCGCAGGTTCGAGTCACCCGGCTGCCGGTTAGTGCACCATTCGAGATGCTCTGACGCTTCGACGACGCGATCGGAATTCATCAGGTCCAGGCCGAGCATGTAGTGAATCGAGTACGAATGAGGCAACCGTTCCACGGCCAGCTTCAATACATTCACCGCCTCGTCGCGATCCCCCAGTTCAATGCAGGCGTTTCTGACCGAGATCATGGTGGTTTCCAGTTCCTCATCGGACGTGAGGGATTCTGCCCGGACGAGTCCTTCTTCGATGTATCTCCGCTGGACCCGTTCAGCCTCTTCGTCGCGCCCCACTTTCTTGTAGGCTTGTCCGATGAGCTCCAGTGCTTTCCAGTCAGGCTGAAATTCGGTTTCAAAGAATTCCACGTCCATCTGACCGGCCAGGATGTTCGCGATCCGTTCCTGCATGCGGCGGCTGCCAGCGAACGCGGGACGCCAGTACTCGAGAGCTCGGTCCATGTCCCCTTCCTGCAGTTCCGAAGCACCAACCAGATACATCGTATCGGGGTCCCGGGGCCGCAGTTTCAGCGACTGGCTGAGGCAGCGTTCCAGAAAGTCCGCATCATCCAGGCGATCCAGAAAATTGAGGTCGGCCAGCAGGATGTACGACTTCGACCGTAAAGGACTGTTGGTCAATGACCGGTTGAGAGAGCGTTTGGCCAGCCTAAGGAACTTGAGATTGGTCCCGACGGAGCGACTGAGCCACTCGCTGGAGGCTTCCGCGGAAGGGAATTCCGATGCTTTCACAGCGTCACGCAGCATCCCCACCGACATGGTGTTCTCGGCCTTCTGCTGTCGCAGATCGAAGAGCTGCATGTAGGCAAAGCAGGCCGTTTCCTGCAGTTTGGCATCGTGCGGATTCACGCGCGCGGCCAGCACAATTTCTTTGAGGCGCTGCTGTGTTTCCGCCTCGAATTCTTCGTCTGTCAGATCGTTGTCTTCAGACGTCTCCAATCGCGGTCCGTGCGTGCGATACATCGCGGCCTGCAGCGAAGGATACTTGAGATCAAACATCCAGACGGCGACAGCGCCGACGACACACATCCCCATCGCCGAAACCAGGCGTGGAAGTCGGAACGTATAGGCCCGAGCCCCCGCGCTTTGCCGCGCGATACGGTACAGCCGGGCAACGCAAGCCAGTTGCACAGCCAGCATGATCATGCACGACGGGGTGTACCAGAAGAAGTCGCAGGCCGCATGCGCGACGTTGGCTATCAGACTCGCCAGGATGGCCGCGGCGGCGGAACTCGCTTTCTGATCCCTGTTCCAAAGTGCCCCCAGGCACCACCAGAAGCAGGTCGCGATGACCAGTCCCGTCACGACCAGTCCGGCGATCCCCGACTCAGACGCAATCTGAAGATAACCGCACTCTGCATGCGAGTACTCATAGCCATCTTCCCCTTCGTTCTGGATATGCAATTGATAGGCATCGCTATGTGTCCCCACACCGGTTCCCAGGACGGGAAATTCCTGCGCGACACGAATATTTGCCTGCCAGATCTCGGTACGTCCGCTGTCCTGTTCAAGACGATTTGCCAAAACCGCCTCGTACTTACTCATCGAGAACAGGGTGCTCGCGCCGACTCCGACCAGAATGAGTGCAAAACCAAACTTCGCCGAGGCCAGCCCTGTGCGACAGAGCACGATGATTGCGACGAGTGTCGTCAGCGCCACAGCGGCCAGTCCCCCACGGGACAAAGTCAGCAGCACGGTGAGGACAATCCCCCCCAGCGCACAGAGCAGCAGCGTCACGCATAGACCGTGCATCCCGTCTGGCATGCCGGTGCTGTTCGCCCGATCCTCTTTCTGCTGTTGCAGGCGCCGAAGGACCCACCAGATCAGCGGAGCGGTTCCGAGAGCCAGAAACTGGGAAAGATGGTTTCGATTCGTGAAACAACCCAGCGGATAGGTCATCGTCGACATGAAGGGATGTTCATAGACCCAGAAGAACTTCCCGTTGCTCAGCAGAAACTGGACCTGGGCGAAGCACATCATCGCCACCGCCGCCAGCGCACAGCGGCAGAGCGTCTGTTCGACGTCATCCACGGTTCGAATTCGCTGGAAGGCGATGAGAAACAGCAGCGCATAGGACACGAACGTGGCGATTCCCGATGTCGTTTCCCAGGGTGCCAGGGACAACTGATTCCAGGCACTCGGGAAGATGCCGGCTGTTTCGGGATCAAACCAGAACGGCAGGACTTCTTTGATCTGCGGGGAAATGGCGAGCAGATATTCTGTCGGCAGCGGCACGATCTGGGCCACCCCGACCAGGATCCCGGCGATCCACAGCCATTCACTGCCGCTCCACGAATACCGTGGTTCTGAGGTCGTCAGCAGATGCATGATCCAGCAGAATGTCGTGACGGAAGCGCCAATGACCAGGGCCAGTTGACCGCTGGGGAGACGCCCTGCCATTCCAATCGAGACCGCGATGAGGGTCCCCCACAGACAGATGTCTGTCGCTGTCACCAGAAAGGGCTGGTTCGCTTTGGTGGAAGAAATGCCAAAGTCCGAAATCGGATTATTGTGCCGCGTAGAGCGTCTTCGGCGGGAACTTTGCGGGATAGCTTTGTGCGACATGGCAATGCACGCTCGGCGTAGTAATCTGACTCCGTGACTCACGCGAAACGAGCCGTAGAATCGCAGCAACCCCTCTTTCTGCAAATACCAATTCGACCTGACGGAAACCCGTGCCAAGAAAGGGGGTTCCAATTCGGAAGGAATCGGCGCCCAGCAGCCGAAATTGCCGGTCTGTCGCCGATCCCGCCCGGCCAAGGTCGCGAAATCCGCACAGCCGACGCCGCGCAATTGCCAAAGACGAACGCAAGCGTCTGGCAGCGCATGCGTCGAGGGTTTTATGGAGACGAGTACCGAACGAATTATTCCTGGACAGGAATACTGATGACGAGTGCGGCGAAACGGGGAGTTTTCCCGGGGTCCGTCGCCATTCCTGTATGACATCCCACACATCCGGCGGAAAGAGGAATCATCCCCGCCCGACGGTAGTAGCCATCTTCCACAGCACCGAACTCCGTCTTACCCGAAGCGATGGCGGCAGCGGCGTTTCGTTCAAAGTCGGTGCTGGGCTCGTGATCGACACTCATCGGCTTCGTATTGACGGAGATCCACCGCGCAGTGGAATGCGTCTGCTGTGCGACATCGGCAAAAACGTCCTCCATCGCCCGCGCCGGAAGCACCGATTTGTTCACGCGGAAATAGTGATGGTGCATCGTGTCCAGCGTGGCGGCATAGATGTGATGCATCAGCTCCGATCGCTCCTTCGCAGCTTCAACGGTAAAGCGAACGGTTGGTTCGGGTTTCCGTTTGGCCCCCCCCTTCTTCCCCTGCGGATCGTCCCCTGCTGGTGACTTCACACCACTGAGTAATACGACTGCCGCACAAATCACGACGATACATACGAGCGTTCGGCTGGTCATCCTGGATTCCTCAGCAACAGGTTAGGTGGGCGTGGTTCACATCGCAGATTGTCGGGAAAATCGTAATCTGTGAGGGAACTGGAAAACACGTGCAAACAGGTGTCTGGCAGGCTGAATTGAGGGGCTTTTGCTCTGAGACAAACTCAGAAAGCCCCGGGGAGGTTTGCATTTTGCCAATGCGGCGGGAAAGAGCTGAGCCGCCCGTGCGGCTCAGCGGAAATTTCCTGGTTCAGATCGACGTTGTCAGTGATTCCTCGATCCTTCTTCGGCTTGAAGCCTTATTTTGCATTCCGGATCAGAGGAAGAGAAGTCAAGTTGATCAGGTCGGCTGGGCGTTCAGAGCTTCACTCCGCATCAGGTCGATGGACTCAAAGACGGTGTCGAGTTCCTCTTTGAACAGATCACCGATCAGCAGGTCTGTCACCGCCCCTCGCAGATGAGGGAACCGGCGAACGAACCGGCCGAAACTGAATCCGTCGTAGTACTCGCACACCAGTCGCCGCATGCGATTCATTCCGCGGACATAATCGGCTTCCCATTTCCCGAGCTGGGCACGGGAGGTATCTCCCTTCGCCAGACCTTCGACAATGCTGTCGGCCGCGAGTTCCCCTGACTTCAGTGCCAGCAGGACTCCGGACGAATACAGGGGATCGAGGAAGCCGAAGGCGTCACCCACCAGCACCCAGCCGTCCCCCGAGGCACGGCTCGAGCGGTACGTATAGTCCTTCGTCGCATAGTAACGGGACGCTCGTCGTCCGACCGAAACACGTTCTTTGACACTGGGGCAACGGTCCAGTTCCTCAAGGTACGTCTGCTCGTGGTCCCCCCGGTTTTTGAAGAGGTAATCGAAATCCCCCACAACACCGACGCTGACACGATTATCGTGCTGCGGGATGTACCAGAACCACCCTTGTTTGTCGTGCGTCTGAAGTACCAGCGTGGCCCCTTCGTCACGACCGGTGTCCCGGTAGGCTCCTTCAAAGTAAGTCCAGATGGCTCCCTTGTTGAGCTGCGGGTCCGAGACCCGCAGTCCGAACCGGTTGATAATCATCGAACTCTGGCCGCTCGCATCGACCACGACATCCGCCAGGATTTTTCGCGTCCCCTGCTCTCGCGTCGTGACTTCAATCCCAACGGCCCGTTCCCCCTCGAACAGCACGTCCCGGACACGCGCCCCCTGATGAACCTTTACGCCCTGCTCTTGAGCGTTCATGAGCATCATCTCATCAAACTCGCTACGAAGCACCTGCCAGGTTGCCGAACATTCGTGCGGTTTGTTGTCGTGAAAGTAGAACGGAGTCGAACTTCGTCCGCTGGCGTTTACGAACTGAACACTGTGCTTCTTGACGAAATGGCTCCGCTTCATCTTGTCGAGCATCTTCAGTCGCTCAAGCACCCAGTACGTCTCGGGAATCAATGATTCGCCAATGTGAAACCGGGGAAATACCTCGCGTTCGAACAGTTCGACATTGATCCCCTGTTGGGCCAGGAGTGTCGCCACCGTCGATCCGGCAGGACCACCACCAATGACGACAACTTGAGGACCCTGATTCTCGGTCATTTAAACGCTCCTGTTTGCTCAGCCGTGCGAGGGTTTGGTGCAGTAGTGGCCCGCTGCGGGGATCCGGGGAGCCTGACGGACAGGACTTCGGCTTCCCGAAACCGACATTACTCGTTCAAACAACCTTTGTCGAGACGTATATAAGACTTTTTTGATCAGAGATTGGAATTCAGGAGAATTCGCAGCAAAACAGTCAGATCGCTCGAATGCAGTTCCCCCCTGCTAACATGGCCTCAAAACGGGCCAAGGGGGATATACTGGCCGGGAGTGACTCCCCGACTCATCTTCGTCACCTGCATGCCGGCCCCGGGTCACGTGGCGAAGATGTGTTCATCAAGGGAGAACCAGCCCTTGTTTCCGCACCGGGTGTCCTTTCGATTCCTTTACCACAAGGCGAAAAAATGATGATGAGCGACCGCGAGAGCGCTGCACGTGTCGGTAGACGAGCCTTTTTTCATCACGGTGTGCTTTGCCTGGCCGCCGCCTCCGTACTCGATCCCCACTCTCTCTTCGCGGAACCCAATGAAAAATCGCTGAAAGTGGGCCTGATTACAGACCTGCACTACGCAGATAAACCTGCGGCGGGGACTCGTCACTATCGCGACACCCTGAAGAAACTGACCGATGCGGCGACCGAGTTTGAGCAGCAGACAGCGAACTTTGTCGTCGAACTGGGTGACTTCATCGACGCCGCGGATACCGTGGAAACAGAGCTGCGATACCTCAACACGATCGATCGCGAGTTCTCGGCAATTTCCCGGGATCGCCACTATGTCCTGGGAAATCACTGCGTCGATACGCTGACCAAGAACGAGTTTCTGGAGGCCGTCGGTCAATCAAAGTCTTATTACTCATTCGACCGGGGGGACTTTCATTTCGTCGTGCTCGACGCGTGTTTCCGCAGTGACGGCCAACCGTATGGACGAAAAAATTCCCAGTGGACGGACGCCAACATCCCTCCGGCCGAGGTGGAATGGCTTCGAGCGGACCTCAAGGGGACTCAGAAAAAGACGGTCGTCTTCGCCCATCAGCGTCTGGATGTGAGTAACGATCACGGGGTGAAAAACGGCCCGGAAGTTCGTCAGGTGCTGGAGCAGTCCGGCAAGGTGCTGGCAGTCTTCCAGGGACATAGCCATCAGAACGATCTCCGCGAGATCGGCGGCATTCACTACTGCACTCTGGTTGCGATGGTGGAGGGCGCCGGTACCGAAAACAATGGTTATTCCGTCATGGACCTGGATCCTGACGGAACGATTCGGCTGAAGGGTTTTCGCCAGCAGAAAGGGTACACCTGGCCTCGAGAGACCGTCCACGGTTCCTAGGCCGACGCCGCGCGAACCGAATGCGTCGTGCATTGAACCCTTTGAGGGACAGCCCAACGGCGTCGGGAACGGGGCACGTCCGGTGATCAGAAGCAGCCCTTCCGGCAAGAACATGGCACGGAGTTTTTCTGCCCATGGGCGTTGCGAACCGTACCTGCTTCAACGAGATTTTGATAAAAGCGTGCATCACGCCTGATCGATACAGAGATTTTATTGCAGGAGCCAATCTTGTCCGTCAAACCTTGGGGCGGTGCCTTCGACGAACAGACCGACCCGCGCGTCGAGAAATTCACCGAATCCATTTCCTTTGATCATCGACTTGCCGCCGTCGATATTCGGGGTTCGCAGGCGCACGCTCGCATGCTGGCCAAAGTCGGACTGCTCACTGCGGACGAATGCCGTCAGATTGTCGAAACCCTGGACCAGATCGGGGGCGAAATCGCCCGGGGCGAGATGGTCTGGAAGACGGAACTCGAAGACATCCATATGCACATCGAGTCGGCCCTGATTCAGCGGATCGGCGATGTGGGCCGCAAACTGCACACCGCTCGCAGTCGAAATGATCAGGTCTCGACGGATCTCAAGCTGTACGTGCGCGATTCCCTGACAACCCTCGACGGATTGCTCGAAGAACTGCAAAAGGCCTTTGTCGAGCGATGTGAAGCCGATGCGGACGTCGTCCTGCCGGGATTCACGCACCTGCAGCGTGCTCAACCCGTCATGGCGTCTCACTACTGGCTGGCCTACTGCGAAAAGTTTCAGCGCGATCGCGAGCGAATTGCTGACTGCCTGAAACGAGTCAACGTCCTGCCACTGGGCGCTGCCGCCCTTGCCGGTACATCCCTTCCCATCGATCGCGACGAATCGGCAAAGCTGCTTGGCTTCACGGGTGCCGCAGCGACGGACACCGGGTCGATTGCCGTTGCCGCGAACAGCCTCGACGTCTCGAGCGACCGGGATTATCTCGCCGAATCGATTTTCGACCTGTCACTGATTGCCGTTCACCTGAGTGGCTGGGCCGAAGAATGGATCCTGTGGTGCACGACGGAATTCGGCTTCCTTAAACTGCCTGACGCCTACACGACCGGTTCATCGATCATGCCGCAGAAGCGGAATCCCGATGTGCTGGAGTTGATTCGTGGCAAGTCCGCTCGCGTGATCGCCGATGTCACCCAAATTCTGACGCTTCTGAAGGGGCTCCCCCTGGCCTACAACCGCGATCTCCAGGAAGACAAGCTCGCCTTCTTCGATGCACTCGACACCGTCCAGGCCTGTCTGGAACTGGCACCGAACATCGTCCGACGAGCCCGCCTGCAGGTCGAAACCATCAACGCGCGGCTTGAGGAAGGATTCCTGGATGCCACCACGCTGATGGAATATCTCATCGGACGGGGCGTTCCCATGCGAACCGGTCACGAAGTCGTGGGGAAACTGGTCCGGCTGTGTGAGTCGAAGAAGTGTAAGCTCGCCGACCTGCCCCTCGCCGAACTGCAGCAGGCCTGCGACAAGATCGAAGCAGGTGTCTCAGACTACATCGGCGTTCAGAACGTCGTCGCTCGCCTTTCCAGCCATGGCAGCGGCGGTCGAGCCGCAGTGCAAACGCAAGTCGCCGCCTGGCGAGAACGACTCAAAGGATAGTCTGGAAGACCTGCTCACCAGATGGTTTCGCTCGACACGAGTCCGTATGCTCGACGGGATGTCATCGGTAATGCCGGTGACATCCCGTCGTCGTTTCCGGAACCCCATCGGTCGATACCCCTTGCGGACGAGTCCCGCAGCTGGGAAGCGTTCGCCGCCCCGGCCCCGACTTGCGGTATCACCCGCATTCCGTTCGGTGTGGCGCTGACTGACCCGTTCGCTTACTGCGGTTGCGGAAACGTCGCATCCTTGCGAGACAGGAACTTGGGGGGCGGGGGTGAATCGCTGGAATCCAGGGCCAGTGGCTGCTGTTCGTCCTCGGAAAGCTGCAGGCTGGCGGGCATGTTGTCCGGCTGATCGTTCACCCGGCGGATATCGGCTCCCACCTGATTCAGCTTGTTCTCGAGACGTTCATAGCCCCGATCGAGATGATAAACCCGTCGAATCACGGATTCTCCGTCTGCTGCGAGTGCCGCAAGCAGAAGGGCGGCGCTCGCCCGCAAGTCAGACGCCATCACGCAGGCACCGGTGAGATTCGGAGTTCCGCTGACAATCGAGCTGGCCCCTTCACGGCGCACGTTCGCCCCCATTCGCATCAGTTCAGGAATGTGCATGAACCGGTCGGGAAAGACCTTGTCCGTAACAATGCTGATTCCTTCTGCCAGCGAGAGCAGGGCCGTGAACTGAGCCTGGACGTCCGTAGGGATGCCGGGATAGGGAAGCGCTGTGATATCGAGCGGCCGCAGTCTCTCGGGGGCGGTGACAATCGCCGTTCTGTCATGCGTCTCGACCATGACCCCGATTGTGCGGAGTGCATCAATGACGGCCGCGAGATGGGTCGGATCGAGGTTTTCGATCTGCAATCGGCCCCCGGAAATGGCCCCTGCGATCAGTAGCGTGGCAGCTTCAATTCGATCCGGGATCACCGTGTGTTCCACCGCCGAGAGGTGAGAGACCCCCTCGATGCGTAAGAACGGAGTTCCAAGCCCTTCGATTTTTGCCCCCATGGCATTCAGGTACCGTCCCAGATCGACAACTTCCGGTTCACATGCGGCGGCAGAAATGGTTGTCGTTCCGTGAGCAAAAACTGCAGCGCACATGACGTTACACGTGCCGGTGACCGTGCTGCCGAACGAGCCCCCCAGATAGATATCGGCACCAGTCAGCTTGTCAGCCCGAGCGAAGACATATCCGCGGTCGATCGTGATCTGGGCCCCCAGCGCCCGCAGCCCCTTCAGATGAAGATCAATCGGCCTGTGCCCGATGTTGCACCCTCCCGGCAGCGAGACGCAGGCACGACCTCGCCGACCGAGCAGCGGTCCCAGGACACAGACACTGGCACGCATTCGCCTGACAAGTTCATAGTCCGCCAGACAACGCTGCTCGTCACAGACAGTCAGGGCTAACGCCCCGTCAGGGCGACGATCGACCGACATCCCCAGCGAACGGAGCACACTTGAGAGGGTAGTGACGTCAACCAGATCGGGAACACCGTGCAGAACGGAAGTCCCTTCGGCGACCAGGGCAGCAGCCATGATCGGCAGAGCGGCGTTTTTCGCTCCACTCACCCGAACGCGACCACGCAGGGGGCGACCTCCACGCACGACAAGCATGTCCATCCCTGGACCTCCCTCAAGTAACCTGCATCCGTTTCGGCCTGTTGAAACAGCGTCAACTGTTTGCGGCAGCACGAAGCGATGCGACCCGGCCTTCCTGGCTGACAAGCCCCTGTATGCTACCAGAGAAAGTCCCGCCCGGAAGTCTCGACAATCCCGATCCACAACTTTTCATCTTCATTCACGTACCGTACAGTGGACTGTGTGTGAAAGACAAAGGATGCTGAGATTTCCCTGATCGGGAGACCACCCGCATCAGCTGATGCGTGATTCCGGCCGGCTGACCGGTGTCGTGACTGATTTGCGAGTAGGAAAGGGCCTGCCTTGGCTGAAAAGAAACCGGATTTCGACGAATTTCTGGAGCGGTTTCGGAAACATCGCGAATTGATGATCGAAGAATTACACAAGGTCATCGTCGGCCAGGATGCCGTGATTGAGCAGATTCTCGCGGCCATTTTCACGGGGGGGCATTGCCTGCTGGTGGGTGTCCCCGGTCTGGCGAAGACACTGACCGTCTCGACGATTGCTCAAATTCTGGATGTCCAGTTCAAGCGGATCCAGTTCACTCCCGACCTGATGCCCTCCGACATCACCGGCACCAATGTGCTCGACGAAAACGATGCGGGACGCCGCGAGTTTCGTTTTGTCGAAGGCCCGGTCTTCACCAACGTGCTGCTGGCGGACGAAATCAACCGTACGCCCCCCAAGACCCAGGCGGCCCTCCTGCAGGCGATGCAGGAAAAGGAAGTCACAGTCGGCCAGACGACGTACCGCCTTCCCGAACCCTTCTTCGTTATTGCAACACAAAACCCGATCGAGCAGGAAGGAACGTATCCTCTCCCGGAAGCACAGCTCGACCGTTTCATGTTTAACGTGAAAGTCGACTACCCGAATCTGGCGGAAGAAGAGCAGATTCTGCATGCCGCGAACTCGACCGAACGTCAGGAAGTTCGCAAAGTCCTGTCCGCGAAATCGATTCTGTACCTGCAGAAACAGATCCACGCGATCGAAATCGGCCCCCTGACTGTCAATTATGTGGCTCGTCTGGTCCGGGCCACACGGCCGCTCGATGAAAGCGCTCCCAAGTTCGTTCGCGAGCTGGTCGACTGGGGAGCCGGTCCCCGCGCCGGACAGTTCCTCATTTCCGGCGGCAAAGCGCTGGCCGCGATGGACGGACGCCCGAGTGTGTCCATCGACGACATCCGCCGGGTCGCGATTCCAGTGCTCCGTCATCGCCTGGCCACGAATTTTCAGGCTCAGGCGGAAGGAATGACGCCGGAATCGGTGGTCGCCCGGCTGCTGGACGAAGTTCCGGAACCGAAAATCCCGAAGTACGTGTGACCTCACGCCGCATCCCTGCCTGTCACCAGATAGCTACAGGCGGAACCACATCGACCGGAGGCAGCGTTGTACTGAAGGCAGGCGACACCGAAAAACGCGAAGGCGAAATGCCGGGGTGAACGTCACGCAGCATGATTTTGCAAGTGAGTTTACCCGTTGTAGCCGATAATCCCTCGCCGAGGGTGCGTCCACACTTTCCGAAATCAGGATGTGCTGCTATCTTCTCGGGCTCGAATAATCCGGCCATTGCCGGCACATTGGCATTAGTCCCATAAGGGGTTCGACATGAAACAAGTGAAGTTGACGACGAAGCAGAAACGAGATCGTCGCTGGAAGATCAAGCGACGCAAGATCCGTAAGCAGAAGTACGGTAAGTAATTGTGACGCCGCGAACTGGCAGGGAGAGCCACTCATTCCGCCAGTTTGTCAGGCCTTCGATTTCTTCCGTTGAAACGAGATCTCGGACAAGCTTCCACAGAACGCAGGCTGCTTTCGGGTGCCGCGTTGTGTACGAGGCTGTTCTGGTATAATATTTGGCCACTTTCGGCCGGAACCGAACAGAAATTCTGGTGCGGTTTCTCGAACCAAAATGACAACGTGCGGCATTGTTCGCCGTCTCAACACAAAGGAAGCAAAAATGGCGAAGAATACTCGCAAGGTCAACAAGGCCAACCACGGTTCACGTCCTGCCAGCTCGAAGGCCCGCAAAGCCCGCCGACGCAAGCTGGGTGTGTGATCACACTGAGGTAGTGCCTGCCATCACCGGGGGTTAAGCCCGGTTGGCTGATACTCGGGGTGTTCGGCTGCGTCGGACTTTTGTGCGTTTTGCGGCGAGTACCGCGGACGTGCTGACTGCGAACCGGCCGCAAAGCTGACAAACCCCTTGAAACAACGAAAAACAGGAGCAAGGCAATAACTGCCTCGCTCCTGTTTTTCGTTTTTAGGGGTCGTTCCAAACGAGATCAGCCTGTACAGGACCCGAATCTCGGGCCCGTGAATCCTGCAATCACTCACCCGGCTCGACGCTCTTCAACGACTCCCCCCGTGGGATGCCGCGAAGGAAGATAGATCGGCTTAACGCCTCGCTTCTCGAAGAGTTGAGCGTAGTGCAGGTGACTGGTGAAGACCAGCAGTTGCTGACCGTCGCGTGTGAAGTCCAGTAACGTGTCGACCGCCGCTTCAGACCGGTCCTGGTCGAAGTTCACAGTCACATCGTCCAGCACCATCGGCAGATCGATGCCATTCTTCGCAAAGGCTTTCACCATCGCCAGGCGGATCGACAGGAACAATTGCTCGCGCGTTCCGCCGCTCAAGCGTTCCGCTGGCCGTGATTCATTCTTGTCATCATCGACGAAAAGCTGCTTTCGGCCGAGCGGCGTCCAGAGGTGGTGATACTTGCCGAGTGTCAGCTTCTGCAGGAAGGGGATTGCGGCTGCCAGCATTTCGGGCTGGTTGGCCTGCTCGAACTGAGCCGCCACTTCCTCGATCGCTTCTTCCGACAACGACGCGGCGAACCAGGTATGCCATGCCGAATGCAGTTCTGATTCGACCTGTGCCAGCTCTCGCCGGATGCGGGTGCCGCGTCGGTCCTGTTCGAGCTGTTTCGATTCCTGCTTGATCGTTCCGATTTGCTCGAATGTCTGCTGAAGAAGCCGGTCCAGCTCATCATGTTCGTCATTGAACTGCTTGATCAGCGCGGCTGCGTCCTTGGGGTTGTACCTCAAGAGATCTTCTTCAACGACAGCCAGGTCCGGGTTGGACTGCACCAGATGCTCGAGCTCGCGCGTCGACTGTTCCAGCAGGGATTCGACTTTCTTCCGCCGTTCCATCAATTCCAGCCGATGCTCTAACTGCGAACGATGCGTCACACCAGCCAGCGCCAGCAAGGCATCGTGATTCTTGGTCAGCACATCGATCTTGCGCTGAAAGTCGACCGCTTCCCGCCGTCGTTGAACATGCAGTTTTCGCAGCTGAGACCGTTCATGGACCAGTTCACGAGCGGTTCGCAGCTCCGTTTCCCATAGATCGACCACTTCGGACGGATTCGAGTAGTTCAGCGACGGTCGCTGCATGCGGTGGCCCAGCTCTTCGACCTGCTTCTGGAATCGATCGAAGGACCGGCGAATTTCGCGAGACTGCTCCACAACCGCGAGATGTTTCTTCCGCCGGTCGCGGGCGACGATGACTTGTTTCCAGTGTTCGATGGCGGCATCGACATTGACGGTCTCATCCAAACCAAGGTTCGAGAGAGCCTGACACCAGTTTTTCCGGGCGTTTGCGAGTTCCCGCTGCTGAATCTGCAACTTTCCGCGGAATGCACTCAGCCTGCGCCGGAGCTGCAGCACCTGGGTGTACTCGCGCTGCACCCGTTCCAGATCGGCAGTCCGGCGTGATGCCTTCGCCAGTAGCTCTCCACTGGCGAACTGCTGCGGTGCCACTTCCGCCCCGACCCAGGGACGTAATCCATTCTGATCAATGAAGGTCTGAATGTGACGGAGAATGGTCCAGCGATTGGTCTCAATTTCGCGGCGCTGATCGCGCAGTTGAGAGACCTGTTCCTGCAGATGGTGCTCAAAGTGCGTTCGGAAGGCCCAGGCGGTGGCCCCGGCGAAAACCGACAGGACGATGAAGATCAGACCCACCAGCCAGCCGGTATAAACGGCGGCATAGGCCCCCGCGACAAACAGGGCGAATCCGGCGATGGTGAACCACGCCAGAATTCCATAAATCCAGTTGGGGATGCCATGGCGATCGTGCAGACGTTCGAGTTGTTCATCGATCCCGAAGGTCTGGTGTTCGAGTTGTGTCTCTTTGGAATGCCACCGACCGAGATCGACAAGTCCCTCGAATCGCTTCTGTGCAACATCGATCGATTCATTCAAGGATTCTGCCGGAACTCCATGCTCCTGAAGTTCCGTTCGCAGTGCCATTTCCTTGTCGCGATTCAGGCCATTTGCCTTGCGATATCGGCGCTGCATCCGACGGGTTTTCGTCCCGATCGATTCGTAATCACGAGCCGTTTTGATGAACAGCGCAGTGGCTTCCGGAGAATCCTGCACCGCATCCAGCCGCTCCATCGTCCAGTGCGAACCCAGATTCGTGAGCAGACCATTTAAGACCTGCTGCTGCTTCGCGGCCTCTGCCTCGAGTTCGTGAACCCGCGGCTCGACGTCCTTCGTCAGGGCCCGCTGTTCGACGAGGATCTGGATGGCCCCAGAGAACCGTCGGATTTCAGGATCAATGCGAATCGAAGCGAGCTTCTGATTGATCTGTGAGACTTCTGCCAAAAGCGACTCACGGGAACGGACAGCCGAGTTGATGTCCATTTCAAGCCGCTCAAGGCGTGTCACTCCGTCCGCAGGAAAGGCGCTGAAGTCAGGAAGCTGATTGAGTTCATGCCGATATTCCCGGCAGCGCGACCAGGGTGGATGGACCTTTTCCAGATGCCCGTAACCCCGGATCTTGGCCTGAAGCTCTGTCTGCCGACTCCGCTGCTTGACCACCCGTTCGTCGAGTTCCGATTTTTTACGCAGCAGTTCTCGGTATCGATCGCGCTGCCGGGCGGTGCTTCCCGTCTGCCGTGACAGTTCTTCGCGACGTTTCAACAGTTGTGCGATGACCGAATCACCGTTGGCAGTCAGCAACCGATTGAGTTCCTGGTTTGCGCGGTTGGGAAGTTCCATCAGCACGCGTCCCTGAGGTCCCAGGGTCATGCCGTAAAGATGGTCACCGACCTGATCGGCGGTCAGCGTGGCAAACTGCTGAAGTTCGGGAAGTCCAACCGCGAAAACCGATTCGAACAGCTTTTCATCTGTTGAGGCGAGCAATTCTTCCATGAAGGCGGAGGTGGATTCGCCATTGGGGATCCCATTGACGGACAGAATGCCGGAATCCTCACCATAGCCCGTTCGTCGAATCTCGTACTGGTTTGATCGGTGTTCGACACGCAAGAGCCCCGACTGTGCTTCGCGACGTGCTTTTTTCTTGAGGCCCGTCAGTTGTTCGTCCGGAGGAAAACCGTAAAGCACACCACGAATGAATCGCAGCAGCGTGGTCTTACCCGCTTCGTTGGGGCCGTAAAAGACGGTCAGTCCTTCGCGATTCAAAGGCTGCTGGTAATCTTTCCAGACGCCGAATCGTTCGATCTCAATCCCAGTGATCCGCATCAGTGTTTTCTCTCACGGCGATGAATGAGGCAGTGTGTTGACGCAGCGTTACACGGAATTCGCTCAACCAACGCAGGTGGGTTACACCTCTAAACTTGTTTCATCGTTTTCATTCAGGCCGCTCAGACGAACCTCACCCGCTGTGAGTGCTGCCGCCGCCTGGGTTTTCTCTTTCCAATCATCGTTCTTCATCACTTCAATTCGTCTGTCACCGGGCCGGGAGATCGGCGTCGGTCACGGACTACTTCTTTCCGATATTCGAACACCATTTCCAGCCGAGTTGCTGTGCCAGTTGAGTCACCTGCTCGGTCGGAATCGCTTCGGCCCATTCTTCCCACCGGGTTGACTTCAGGACCTCTTCCACTCGGGCTTCCGTAATCCAGCGTGAAAAAGCCTGGGGATTGGCAGGAGCCCGACGTTCCAACGCCAGCAGATACTCGGTCAACACTTCGCGATGTGCCGGTTCGATAATGGTCAGGTCCAGTTCCAGCGGGCGCACCCGATGGACATACCGCAGCCCTTCGTACTGGTCGGTCAGTTCCGTCAGTGCCGATGCCAGATCGGCCGCCATCGCGTCCGTCTCCCAGCCTCGTGCGTCACCCGATTCACGATCGAGCTTCCAGTCGATGATCCGGACATTTTCGCCCTCGATCAGCGGCAGTCGCTCCAGTTGTGCGACCATCCGTTCGAGCAAGTCGTCACGGCTGTTGACATGATCCACCAGTTGCACGAGGGATTCCCAGCGAACAGGAGCCGTGGGAATGGCGATCTGCTTCGTCTTCTTCTGACCGTCGACTTCCAGCAGTGTCACGCCACGGATACCGGTTTCGCTCGCGCTCATTCCCTGCGGTGCAGCCTGAGCCAGGACATGACCGTCAATCAGAGGGAGCGATTCGGTGTCCGTTCCGGCAGGACACAGCAGGCAATCCAGTGCAGCGAAGCGAGTCGTCGACGGCCGCGGTCGATCGCGCCGGTCGGTCGACCGATCAGAAATCAGCATCCCCACCACCAGCGGGCGTCCACTTTGCGGATCCCCCCGATCTCCCAGCAGGCGTGTCAGCTCTTCCGGTTCGATGGATGTCTCTGGTGTGACGGGCAAGAGAAGTGCCAGCAGCCTTCCTTTGTCGATCAGTTCCACCGGGGCCTCGCGAGGTTCCAGCAGAAGATTGACATTCTCAGGCAGTGTGGGGATTTCTTGCCATGCCGTAGCGGGGTCCATGCGGCCCGGGGTCACGAAGACGGGAATCTGACGTTCGGCCAGCCGCGTGAAGCCTTCGCGAAGAGCGACTTCTGCGGCGAGACTGGGATAACCGGCGTCGAACGTGTTGCCGGTGATGAGCAATCCTTCGACATCTTTTTCGAGACACTTGGCAATGATTCGATCGAACGCGGTGATCGTGGCGAGTTCCACGATCTCGCGGACATCCTCATTCAGTGTGCCCGGTCCACGCAAAGGGCAGTCCAGCTGCAAATTCGCAGCATGAATTAAGCGAAGTGGTTTTGTCACCCTCACGGCATCCCTTCCGATACAACCGTCTTCGACCTGTCGTTTGTCGAACTGATCCGCGCTGACCTGCGTATTCCTCCCGTGCGTCCCCTGTTTCGATGACCGAACTTCAGTAGGACGCTGCACGCGGTCCCTGCGCGGATAGCCGAGAGTGTACTATCGACACAACCATCGGAAAACCCCGAAACACCCCAAATCAGCATCGTTACGCACAAATCCACCAGTTTATCAGGACGGGTTGTTCTCCCCGTTTGGGGCTTCGTCGGACACGGTGCGCAGGTAGAGCGCTTCGACCTTGGCACGAGCCCAGGGCGTTTTCCGCAAGAAGCGTAAGCTCGATTTCATACTGGGATCGAACAGGAAGCAGCGGACCGGAATGAATTGAGCCAACCCATCCCAGCCGTATTCACGCTCCAGCCTTTCGAGCATCACGGCGAGCGTTACACCATGCAACGGATCATTGGGGTGTGTCGAGTTCACTACGCAAGTCCATCTGTTCAATCAAGTAGGCAGTCTCTCACCGAAATCGTAGGAAACATGAGAAAAAACCGCAAATTGTCGCGGGATTCGATGAAAAGGAGGCCAGTAAACCGTTCGGAACCGCCGATATTGATCTGTAGTGATCGCCAGTGACAGATGTCCGACTACTCTGGAAGGTTGGCCCATGGATCGTCGCACATTCTGCTTGGACTGCGTTAGAGCCGGACTGCTGGTTGGAGTCACGGGAAGTCTGTCCCATGCCGCCCCCAAGACCTCGGGGACATCCAAGGTCTCGGCCCCCTCAAAAGTCGCAACCCCGTCGAAGGTCGCAACACCAAAGGTGAAGTGGCAAAAAAATCTGCAGGCCGCTCAAAAGATTGCGATCGAGCAGAACAAGCCGCTGATGATTGTCTTCGGAGCGACCTGGTGCTCGTTCTGTCACAAACTCGACCGTGAAACATTCAGCGATAAACGGATCGTGACTCTGATTGAGAGTCAATTTATCCCCGTTTACCTCGATTACGACAAAGAAAAGAAAGTGGTCAAAATGCTGCACGTTGAAAAACTGCCCAGCACAGTTTTTCTGACGCCGCAGGCTGACTTCATCCACAAGGCCGAAGGCTTCGCGAACGTCAAAGCGTTTCAGCAGACGGTCGCGACCGTTCTGGATAAACGTTCCGAAATTCAGCAGGCCGGATCCGCGACGCTCGAACGCTGACGCAGCGATGTCGGCGGCACTAACCTTCTCTAGCGATGAAGAGATCCCGCGGGGGCTTCTCGGCGGGGCTCGGTCCACCTGTTCGCAATGGACTTTGCCTGATCAACAGGCCCCGCTGTCAGGCGTTTCTGAAAACAGCCCCTTTGATGAAAGAAGGTGGCATCTCTCGCATCCCGCGCAATAATCCGCGACAATCCGGATCGGAAGAAATTACGTACTCCGGTCACGTCGCTTCGTTGTTGCATTGGGAGTTGTGGGGATGAAACTGTCGGGGAAGAATGTTCTGGTTACCGGGGCTTCTCGAGGAATCGGTCGCGGATGCGCGATTGAGTTGGGTCGGGCCGGTGCGAATGTCGCCATCAACTACTTCTCACACGCCGGTGAAGCGGAAGAAGTGGCCAAGGAGATTCGGGGATTTGGCGGCAAAGCCATCACCCTTCAGGGGGATGTCGCGAATCGTGAACGGGTCGAAGAAATGGTTGCCGAAACGGCAAAAGCATTCGGACAACTTGACCTGTTCGTTTCGAACGCCGTCTACTCCGACCGACAACTGATGCTCGAAGCGGATCTGGAAGGATTCCGTAAAACCATCGACGTCGGCATGTGGGGTGCCTTCTACGGTGTTCGCGCCGCCGCATTGCAGATGGTCAAGCAGAACTCGGGCGGCTCGATTGTGGTGATCAGTTCGCCCCATGCCGTGATCCCCATCCCGACTGCCATGGCCTACAACATGGCAAAGGCCGCGATCGACCACATGGCACGCACGGCCGCAATCGAACTCGCACCGCACCGCATCCGCGTCAACATTGTTCATCCGGGCTGGATCGACACACCGGGTGAGCGCAAGTTCTTCACCGAAGAACAGATCGCCGCCGGCGCTCAGACCCTTCCCTGGAAGCGACTGGGTCGCCCCGACGAAATCGGCAAGGGCGTGGCTTATATCCTGAGTGACGACGCTGACTATATGACTGGCAGCACGGTCACCATCGACGGGGGTGTCAGTCTTCCCTGGTGGTCCAACCGTGCAGAAGGTTCCATGTAGTCGTGTCCCCTTCACAATCCCGCCGCTCGTACCGCGGCGGGATTCTCTGTACGCTCAAGGATCCCTGAATGAC
Source organism: Schlesneria sphaerica (assembly GCF_044336245.1). Taxonomy (NCBI): domain Bacteria; kingdom Pseudomonadati; phylum Planctomycetota; class Planctomycetia; order Planctomycetales; family Planctomycetaceae; genus Schlesneria; species Schlesneria sphaerica. Next base: position 2,495,904 of record NZ_CP172346.1, read on the forward strand.
AGCCAGGTCACATCGGACACTGCTCCGGTGTGACCAACACCTACGCGACAACAGTGTTAATGGACATAATTCAACGATTTCTGGCGTGGTATCTTGGCCTGCGTGCTCCTCGACCGGGCGAAGGGACAGCGTGGAGATTCGACTGGCACTGGCCGGAACCCCAATGGGCGGTCCTGGTCGGTGCCTTCATCGTGGTTGTGTTCGTGGTCAGTATTTATCGCCGCGAAGCGACCTCAGTCGGCTGGGTCAACCGGAGCCTGCTGACAGGTCTCAGACTGGCGGTCTTCGCCCTGATCCTGGCTCTGCTGACTGAACTCAGCCTGACGATCGAGCGAACAGGCCTGCCCATTGTCGCTGTTATGGTCGATTCGTCCGCGAGTATGTCGTTACGGGACCAGTATCCCGCCGGTTCAAAGTCAACGCGGCTCGTGGACGAACTGGCGAAGAACACCGGTACCGACATGCATCGACTGGCAATCGCACAGCAACTGCTGACGCGAGACCAGGGGCGAATGCTGAAAGAGCTTCAACAAGATCACCAGGTTCGGCTCTACCGATTTGCAGAAACCGCGTACCCTCTGGACGCCAGTGACCTGAGCGGACCTGATACAGGGGGCGCGCCCGATTCGACTGAATCCCCTTCCGCAGCCGAAGTTTTTTCTGCCGCACTTCACGAACTGACCACCCTGCGACCTGACGGCGACCAGACCCGCCCTGCTCCTGCCGTGAAAAAGGTCCTGGGCGATCTACGCGGAGTTCCCCCCGCCGCGATTGTCCTGTTTACGGATGGTGTCGCCAGTGTGTCCGACGTCGACAAACTGTCGACCGTCGCCGAGTCCGCTCGACGCAAGGGTGTTCAGCTTCACATCGTCGGATTGGGAAGTGAAGCCGCCGCGAAGGATCTTTACCTTTACGACACGCTGGTGGATGACGTCGCGTTCGTCGGCGATCCGATGATCTTCAGAGCCAAACTGCGCAGCTTTGGATTCGCGGGAAAGAAGCTCAGCCTGCAACTGCGCAAAGAGGGGGACAACACCGTCCTGGCCCAACAGGACGTCGCGGCTCCGCCGGACGGACAGACCACCGCAGTTGAACTGTCGTATGCGTCGAGCGTGGCAGGTGAGTTCGATTATGTGCTGGAAATTGCTCAGCAGCCTGAAGAGTCGAATCGTTCCAATAACTCCGAAACACGTCATGTCAGCGTACGGGAAGAGAAGATTCGTGTGCTGCTGGCGGATAGCGGTCCACGGTATGAATTCCGCTTCCTCAAACAATTGCTGGAGCGGGACAAATCGATCGAGCTGAGCACGCTGCTGCAGGAAGCCGACGTCGAATATACGGACGAGGACCGCACGGCCGTTTCCCACTTTCCCGTGAAGAAGGAAGACCTCGCTCGATTTGACGTCCTGATCCTGGGCGATCTCGCTCCCAAACAACTGGGCAACGCAGCCCTCGAAAACGTGCGAGAATTCGTCTGGGAAAAAGGGGGCGGACTGATCCTGATCGCAGGTCCCCAATACAACCCGGTCCAGTTTGCTGGAACACCCATCGAAAACTTGCTCCCCTTCCTCGTTTCTGCGGTCAAACTTCCTGCGGAGGACGCAACGGACACCTTCCACCCCGTCCTGACGCTGGAAGGACAGAAAGGGAACAGCCTGTTCCGGCTTGGTAACAGTGACGTTGACAGCCTGAAAATCTGGAACAGCCTGCCCAACTTCACCTGGCTGGTCGACCTGACAAAACCGAAGCCGGGTGCCCGGATTTTTGCGGAACACCCCACCCGAAACAGCAGCATCGCCAATGTGAAGCTGCCCGTCATCCTGATGCAGCAAGCGGCTGCAGGGAAAGTGCTGTTCCATGCGACGGACGAAACCTGGCGCTGGAGGTTCCGTGTAGGCGATGTTTACTTCGGCCGCTACTGGATTCAGGCCATTCGCTATCTCAGTCGCAGTAAGCTCATCGGCAAGGACCGCACAGCAGAACTGACAGTCGATCAACTCGTCTACCAGCGCGGCCAGCCAGTGACTCTCCGGGTGAAATTCGTTGACGAAAAATTCCTGCCGACAAATCCGGACGGAGTCAGTGTGATCGTCGAACAAAAAGGAGAAGGCCGTCAGACGGTAAATCTGACGCGCCTGCGTGACCTCCCCACAGCGTTCGAAGGCCAGCTCACACGACTGGGCGAAGGAAGCTATCATGGCTGGGTCTCGCAACCCGCCTTCAACGAGGCCCCCCCTTCCGTCGATTTCCGAGTGGAAGTCCCTCAGCGCGAAATGCTGCGACGAGGCCTCGACAAGGCGGACCTGAAGCTGGCAGCCACCACCAGTCACGGTCGGCTTTACACTCTCGAGGATGTCGACAAGCTGACCTCCGAGGTTCCCCGGGGAACGCCTGTCCCCCTGGAAACCGACGAACCGATTCCGATCTGGAACCGCTGGGAATTTTTTACGCTGATCACGCTGCTGCTGACGGCCGAATGGTTGCTGCGAAAACGCTGGAAGCTGGTCTGAGAGCTGCGGCCTCGATTGCCCCTGGCACGGTCCATCCATTACGTGGGCTGAACGGCACAAACGATTGTTTGAATTAGCACTTACGGATGACGGCCTGCTCAAATCCAATCCGGTCGATCGATCGACTTGATATTCGGCAGCAACAACAGAATTGTCGGAATCGTTCGTAAATTTTTGACATCAGTAAGGATAATACGTTTTGCACGTCATCCTGGGTGGAAAGGGGCCGGATCCAGCCTTCCGAAACAATCTGAACCCTACGAGAATCCTCTGCGTCGCGTTATCCTGACTGACCGCAGTGACTTTCATTCAGCGCAGGATTCGCCCGCCTCGGGGGAGGGTCACGGAACGAGGAACGGTCCTCGCTTCTCGACGGGTCTCTTCCTGGCATCGTAACGCAGGGTGATTAAACCGCATTCCCCCAAGCCCTCGGGCCGCTTTTCCGCTTTGTTCCACGGATCGGTTTTTGATGTCTCGGATTCAGCAACTCTCGACGAGCGTAATCAATAAGATCGCCGCCGGAGAAGTCATTGAACGACCGGCCAGCGTGGTCAAAGAACTGCTGGAGAACAGCGTTGATGCGCTCTCCACCCGGATCGAAGTCGATATCGTGGCCGGCGGCAGTGAACTGATCCGGATTGTGGATGACGGAGAAGGAATCCACCCTGACGACCTGTTGCTGGCAGTCGCGTCACATGCGACCAGCAAAATTCGTCAGGCTGACGACCTGTTCGGCGTGCAGACCATGGGGTTCCGGGGAGAAGCCCTCGCCTCCGTCGCCGAGGTGAGTCGGCTGCGTATCCGGTCGCGCCAGGCGGACCAGACCCATGGGATGGAACTGACAGTTAATCTGGGTGATATCGTTCTTCCCAAGCCGTGCGGGTGCCCCCTGGGAACGCAAATCGAAATACGAAACCTGTTCGAGAACACACCCGTTCGACGCAAGTTTCTTAAAACGATGTCGACCGAGTTCGGTCACATCCATGAACAGTTCACGCGTGTCGCCCTGGCCAACCCTCGCCTCCACATGGTGCTGCGTCACAACGACAAGCTCGTCGCGGAACTTCCCGCCTCGGACCGCCCGATCGATCGTCTCCGGCTCTTTTTCGGTGGAGAAATCACTGACGATCTGATTTCCGTCGAGTCGACCCAGTCTGACGTTCGGATGTGGGGCTATGTCGGTCACCCGAATCAGTCCAAGTCGTCACGCAAACACCAGTACATTTTTCTTAACGGTCGCTGGATTACTGACCGTTCCCTGCTGCATGCCCTGACCGAGGCCTACCGGGGTCTGTTGATGGTGGGACGTCAACCGGTCGCGTTTCTGTATATCGAGCTTCCCCCCGACCGGGTCGATGTCAACGTTCACCCGACGAAAGTCGAAGTTCGGTTTCAGGACAGTCAGCAGTTATTTCGACAACTCCTGTCGATGGTGCGATCCAAGTTCTTGAGCATGGATCTGCAGAGTCAGCTAAGGCTTCCTGCCACAACGGAGTCGAACGGAGGATTACTCTCCGGATTTACACCGCCGGAACCGAGGGTTCGGACGGAGCAGCGCGAGCTGACCGAGCAGATCTCCAGTTGGCTGGCAGAAAAAATCGTCCCGGGTGACAGCAGCACGGCAGCGGCAGCAACCGGGTTTGCGTCGACCACGTATGCTTCACCGGGGGCACCTGCGCTGGCCGAGCCCTGGATGATTGGCCGCACATCCGAAGGATCTCGCACGGGAAATCTTTTCGACTCCGCTGAGACCGTCGCCGTCGCCCATGCAGTGGACCCGCAGCACACGTTGCCGCTTGCGGGATCGGACGAAACAGAACCCGAGTTTCGGTCGATCTCTGAGGAGGTACCTGCCGCGATGGGACAAAGTGCGGCGATCGAGGCGGTGAGGGAGACGATCAAGTCCCTTCCTTACGCTTCGGCTCATCGTGCGATGCAGGTACACGACTGTTATCTCATCGTGGAAACTCCCGAAGGAGTCACGGTGATCGATCAGCATGCTCTGCACGAACGAATCATGTACGAACACCTGCGGACACGAGTTCTCGCCGGTGCCGTCGAATCTCAGCGACTGCTCGTCCCACAGCCGGTCGAAGTGACGCCGCGTGAGGCGGCACTTCTGCTGGAACAGAATGAGTCACTGCAACGGGCGGGACTGGGACTGGAAGATTTCGGAAATGGGACCTTGATCGTCACCAGTTATCCCGCAATGCTGAGAAAGCTCGACTTGCAGGAATTGATTCGTGAGATGATCGCGAAGCTGGAGGACGGAGGATCAGCCGGGGTGCAATCCTCGGCGCGACGCGATATTCTCGACGAACTGTTGCACATGATGTCCTGTAAAGCAGCCGTGAAGGCGGGACAGCGACTGTCACAGGAAGAGATTGATAGTTTGTTGATGCAGCGACATCTGGTTGACGACGCACACCATTGCCCCCATGGGCGACCGACGGCGCTGTCGCTCAGCCGCATGGAACTGGATCGCCAGTTTGGACGACTTGGATAGGGCGTCGCCGTTACCCAACAGTTCCCCCGTGGAAGCTGATGCGGAGACGGGCTCGCAGGGTTCACCCGCTGACGACCGCCCGAAGAAATTGGAATTGCACCTGAAATGATTTGTGTGTCCATCGCCCGCACGCGACATCGAATGATGCAGGCTGAACATCAAGCCCTGTCCGAACGAGGTGCTAAGCTCGTCGAACTGCGTGTCGACTGGCTTTCGCGGCAACCCGATATTCCTCGCCTGCTGAAAGATCGACCGACACCGGTGGTCCTCACCTGCCGGCGAGCCCAGGACGGCGGAAAGTGGCGAGGGACCGAAGAAGAACGGCAGTTGCTGCTTCGAACCGCCATCATCTCGGGCGCGGACTATGTCGATCTGGAAGACGATATTGCCAAGTCCATCCCGCGATACGGCAAGACCAAGCGAATCGTCAGCCATCACGATTTCAAGGGAACTCCCGAAAATGTGGAGGAAATCTGGGCCAACATGGCCGAGATGAATCCCGACATCATCAAGCTGGTCACTCTCGCCAGTTCCCCCAGTGATTGTGCTCGTGTGCTGAAGCTGGTGAAGAACGCCAAGGTTCCGACGGTCGCGTTCTGTATGGGTGAGTTCGGCGTCTGGAGTCGCGTTGTTTGTGCAAAGCTGGGCGCCCCCTTCTCGTACGCGGCATTCAGCCCCGATCGTGAAATTGCCCCGGGTCAGCTCTCTTTCCAGGACATGCAGGAGACGTACTTCTACGAATCGATCAACGCGCAGACGCAGTTGTTCGGCGTGATCGGCGACCCGATCGGGCACAGTCTGAGCCCCCTGCTGCATAACCGTATGATGCGGAAAATCGGCTTCAACGGCGTCTATGTCCCCATCCGGATTGCCCGCGACCAGCTCACTCAAGGACTGGCGGACCTGGATGCCCTCGACTTCCGCGGCCTCAGCGTCACGATTCCTCATAAAGAAGCAGTGCTGGCCAAGTTTCCCAAGTGCGAAGAATTCGTCCAGCAGATCGGTGCCGTCAACACGCTGTACCGCGGTAAGGACCAGCAATGGGTCTCGTCCAACACCGACTACACAGCCGCACTCGAGAGCGTGAAGCTCGCTCTGCGACCGGGTGAAACGCTCGAGGGAAAACGCGTCCTCATGCTCGGATCCGGCGGTGCCGCACGCGCCATCGGAATGGGGATCGTCAAGGCTGGGGGCGCACTTGTGGTTTGCAACCGGACTGCATCACGAGCAAAGGTCCTGGCCGGGGAACTCAATTGCCGTCATGTCACGTGGGAAAATCGCGGGGCCGAATACGCGGACATTCTGATCAATTGCACCCCCGTCGGGATGTTTCCCAATTTGGATGAAACACCCTTTTTTGATCACTGGATGCGTGACGGCATGATCGTGTTCGACACGATCTACACTCCTGAAAACACCCTGCTCGTGAAACAGGCCAAGGCCCGCGGCTGCACCGTCGTCACAGGAGTGGAAATGTTCGTTCGCCAGGCTGCGGCCCAGTTCGAACTTTTTACAGGCCAGCCCGCTTCACTGGACGAACTGCGGGAAACGCTGCGACGCGGCATCTCTGCGGCGCGTGCATAGTTCGGTAGCATCCTCGATCGGATCATTCCGACGCTTCTCGCGCGATCGACCCGCGATCGACCAGAGTGGGGAGCGGGATGAGCAAGCCCGTTTCGGTATGATTTCCACCGATCAGACAGCGCCGCAAGGGCGCTTGTCTGACCGATAGCTGGTTTTGCTTCTGCCGCCGTTCAGCGGAACTGGTACTCGGGGTTCGTACGGTCGAAATCGAAATCAGTCAGGCCGCAGTCGATATTCAATCCGGTGAAAGAGTAGCACTCGATCAACGTCGCTTCGTCCAACTGCTCTTCATCCATGACTGCACCCGAGTTCAACCATTCGAAGTGGCGCGAATGCAGCGGTACACTCCATTCGTGATCGATGAGCGTAATTGATTTACGATAGACGGGGGACCCGATACGCGATTGGTAGCGCGTGGTGAACATCGAGCAGGGACGCCCGTCAAATTGCCGATGTTCGTCGACTTCGCAGGAGACATAGTTTGCACTGGCGAGATCATTCGCATGCACGCCGCGCATGATCTCGATCAGTCCCATGAGTCCCGCCATGGTGACGGGATAACGAGCGTCGCGCATGGCCAGAAGTCCGTCGGTGGGGAGCGACAGCGCGGGAATACGTGATTTCCAGCCCCCCTCGTGAACCACCATGTTGCCGCTGTTCTGCCCCTGAACGTAGATCACTTCGCGGCCAGCGAATCCACTATGCCAGGCCAGGTAAACACTGAAGGGATTGTGCCGGCATTTGATCGAGATCGTCTGTTCGTCCAGCAACACTCCGTTGACGACTTCCTGCTTTTGAAGCGTCACGGTGTAGTCCTTCAGTTGCTGCAGCCAGGCCAGACCTCGATCCAGAAGTTCAATCTTCCGGCGAAGCGTTGACGTCGCGGAGGACTCGGCCGACTCCTCCGCTAGGATCGGCGATGCAGTGCCGTCGCCACCACCATCCTGTGCCACATCCGCCGGTGCAGCGGACGACAGATCCTGCTCAATCGCAGGCAGAAGCGGCTTCCTTGCGACGATGGGATGCGACGTCAATGGGAGAGGAAGAATCGATCCGAAGACGTACAGTCCGCCCGCTCCCAGGGCCAGGCAACCAACAAGCCGCATGGCGTATCCGCTCACATAACTCATTGAATTCGCTCCCCCAAATCCCGCAACACCAGACGTTCACTCCATTCGTCACTGGTGGACAGCATCCATTCACACAAGGTTAGCCCCATTCCTATTGTGCAGTGAAGACAAGGGATTGCCGAGCCGTATTTCGCCAATTTCAGAAAAGAAACCGACATCGACCTGACTCATTCCGTAACGAGCGATGGTGATCCCGCTGCCGGAAAGGTGACGCCTGCCGCGTTGATGCAGAACGACAACATCGTCCCTCGACTGCAATCGTATTCTGCCGGCCTCCTGCGATTGCGACAACCGATTCCGACAACCGTCGGTATTTCCGATAAGGAAAAACAGGCGTGGACGGGTACGTACCGACAATGAGTTACAATCGGCTGCGATGATCGGGCTGGGTTCGCTGGAAACCGGCAACCGAATGTTGAGCTGAGCCCGCAGCCCGATGACAGCACTTCGAGGACAGACGTAAGGGAGAGAACGGCCTCCCGCTGCCCGAGAGCCGCGCGCTACGCCTCTCTACAGGCACGCGTCAGAGACCCGCACCCCATTCCGGGACGCTTCGGCTGTCAGGCGCGAGACGGGCTGGCGTAGGAACGCGGGACATTGCCGTGGCCAGACATCGTCGTGAGAGGCCGTCCCCTTTCGCCAACGCCCCAGACAGAAAAGAAACGGCAAAGACCGCCGGACTTCATTTTCCTGTCTCAATATCAGCGACCGGTGAACGCTTCCGGAACGAGATTAAATCACACGCGGAAGGGGGGGTAGACGAAGTAAAAAATCGGACCAGCGTTGACGGTCAGAAGAAGTAAAGACAAAAGCTGAGACAGGTTGCTCAAGCGAACCAATCAGCAGCACCAGAAGATCAGGTGATCTCAACCGGCGACCGCGGATCGAAGATTGTAAGCCGCGTAAGAGAAGCAACTTAAAGAGATTACCCGACCAGGATTCGAACCTGGACAAACAGAACCAAAATCTGTTGTGCTACCGTTACACTATCGGGTAAGGAGGCGGTAATCTATCGAATCGATCGGGGGAGTGGCAAGGGGAGGTGTGTGTGGAAACTGACTTGCCTGCCGGATTGTTTCAATAATCCCCCCGGCCGACATTTCGGCTTAAACGCGCCTTGAAACCCGAGTGGCATCCTACTACGATGTGTCCCCCGTATGGCGGCTCCCTGTCCAGGGTCGAGCGTGCTTTCATCCGGGTATTCAAGCATCGTATGCTCAATTTAGATCGCCAGTGTGGCGGGAGTAATTTGCTGTGACTATCGACAAGAGTTTGAAGCGGAAGGGGCGTCTGGCTCGCCTTCGCAGTGTGTTGTCCCGCGACGAACGTATCACTCAAATGCAAACCGATGAACGCTGGGCGGACGGAACGAGCCCATTCGGTCTTCCAAAACTGCGCGTCGTTCGCCTGGTTGTCGGCAAGAAAAAGAAGAAGAAAGCCGCCGAAGGCGATGGAAAGAAGGACGACAAGAAGAAGGCCGCCAAGAAGAAGTAGTCTTCCCGACTGCTTCTCGCGATGCCACTTCGTCTCCACGAAAATCTGAAGCAACTTCTCAGACGGTCAGTAAATTTTTGCTGACCGTCTGAGTTCGTTTGTAGCGCGCGAGGCTTCATTTGATCGAACTGGCCCCCTCTGAGCACGGCGTCATTATTCCCGTAAAAGCACACCCGGGCGCACGCCGAAACGGAATCACGGGTGTTCACGATGGGGCACTGAAAGTGGCGGTCAGCCAGGCCCCTGAAAAAGGGAAAGCCAACGCGGCAATCACCAAGGTCCTCGCCGACTCACTCGGAATCCGGAAAAGCCAGATTCAATTAGTCAGCGGCCCCACCTCCGCGCTGAAAAAATTTCTGGTCAGCGACATCGACCCTCAGGAACTGAAGTCGCAGATCACCAGACTTCTCAGCAGCCTTCCCGAGTAAGCGACCGCCAGCGCTACGACCTCAGGGGCATTGCCTTCCTCAGCCCCGCCGGTGCCCAACCCTCACGTCAGACCCCTGATCATTCATCGAGCCAGGGAGTTCAAGTCCTGGTTCGAGCGAGGAGATTGCACCGCCCCCTCTCACCGGCGGCCTGACATCCCAGCGAGTGATCGGACACGAGCCGCACTGCCTGAGAATGAGCTCCCCTCTACACGCCCGCACCGTAACGGTCGGGATTGAATTCATTGCCGACTTCGGGCAGCCAGCGAAAGATCGCGCGCATAAAAAAAGGGGGCTGACTGAGCAGCCCCCCTCGCGTTTCCACTGTCGGTTACGCCTTCGCCCCGGCGATCACGCCGCGCGCTTTTTCACAAACATTGTCCACAGTGAAACCGAAGCGGCGGAGAATTTCTCCCCCGGGTGCAGAGGCCCCAAACGAGTTGAGCCCAATCACCTCGATCTGTGGACCGACATAGGAATTCCAGCCGAGAGTGCCACCCGCTTCGATCGCCAGCAGCGGAACCCCGGTCGGCAAGACCGACTCTTTGTATTCCGCCGACTGCTGAGCAAACAGGTCCGTGCTCGGCATACTCACCACGCGAGCCTGAACCCCTTCACTCGCGAGCCGCGCCTGGCTTTCAAGGGCAAGGTGAACTTCCGATCCGGTTGCAACCAGAATCAGGTCCGGCTTTGCGGACGACGCGGTCTCGGAGAGGACGTAAGCCCCCTGCCCGACTCCGGAAGTGAGTTTCGGATACTTGCCCAGGTCGAGAATAGGGAGCCCCTGCCGAGTGAGAATCAACGCGACTGGACCATCCTTCTTTTCAACAGCAACACGCCAGGCAGCGACCGTTTCGTTCGCGTCAGCCGGTCGCAGAACAACCAGCCCGGGAATCGAACGCAGACCCACAAGCTGCTCGACGGGCTGGTGAGTCGGCCCATCTTCGCCCATGGCGATACTGTCGTGCGTGAAGACATAGATCACGCGCAGACCATTCAGGGCCGCCAGACGAATGGGTGGCCGCATGTAGTCGCTGAAGACAAGGAATGTCCCACCGTAGGGAATCATCCCCTTATGCAGGGCCATACCATTCAAAATGGCCCCCATGCCGTGCTCACGAATCCCGAAGTGCATATTCTTGCCCGCGAAGTTGCCGGGCTCGAATTCTCCGCCCCCCTTGCGATAGGTATGCGTACTGGGTGCGAGGTCCGCGGAACCACCGATCAGCTCAGGCACCGCAGCGCCGATTGCGGCAATCGTCTTACCGGACGCCACGCGGGTGGCGATCTGGCCATCAGCAGGCGAGAATGTCGGCAGCTTGGTTTCCCACGACTTGGGAAGCTCCCCTGCCAGGACTCGCTGATACTCGGCCGCCAACTCCGGGAAAGCCTTCGCGTATTCTTTGAAGCGGGCGTTCCACTCTTCCTGAGCGGCGGCACCTCGCTTGGCCGTTTCCCGGAAGTGGTTGGCCGCTTCTGCGGGAACATGGAAGGCAGGCTCAACTGGCCAGCCCAACGCCTCTTTTGTCAGACGCACTTCTTCAGCACCGAGAGGCTCACCGTGGACCCCTGCCGTCCCCTGCTTATTCGGGCTGCCGAATCCAATCTGTGTTCGGACTTGAATGAGCGACGGTTTGTCGGTCACTTCGCGGGCCTTCTGCAAGGCCGCCGAGATGGCGTCGAGATCATTACCGTCCTCGACCTTCTGAACGTGCCAGCCAAAGGCGGCGAATCGACCCATGCGGTCTTCGGTGAAGGCGATATCCGTACTTCCTTCAATGGTGATCTCGTTGTCATCGTACAACACGATCAACTTGCCCAACTTGAGATGGCCGGCCGCTGACCCTGCTTCTGACGAAATTCCTTCCTGAAGATCGCCGTCACTGGCCAGCACGTACGTGTAGTGATCCACGATCGTATGACCAGGACGATTGAACTGAGCGGCCAGCGAGGCCTCGGCGATGGCCATCCCCACCGCATTCGCAAAACCCTGACCGAGCGGGCCGGTTGTCGCTTCCACTCCGGGAGTCAGGTGATACTCAGGATGCCCGGGGGTCTTGCTTTCCCACTGACGGAATCGTTTCAGTTCGTCGATCGACAAATCAAACCCGTTGACATGCAGCAGGGCATAAAGAAGTGCCGACCCATGCCCTGCAGACAGGATAAACCGGTCACGATCCGGCCATTGTGGATCCGCGGGATTCTGCTTCAGCGACCGATCCCAGAGGGCGTAGGCCATTGATGCGGCCCCCAGAGGAAGGCCGGGATGCCCCGAGTTGGCTTTCTGGACCATATCTACGGCCAGAAAACGGAGTGCATTGACACAAAGAAGATCCAGGTTTTTTGTGCAAGCCGGTTTCGATTCAGTCATGGAATAGCTCTTTGCAGTCTAAGTTCACCCCGCGGGGCGTCTGAAATGTGGCAAATTGGAGGCCGCACCGGACTACGACCGGAATACAGCAAGACGAGGCAACACGGCCGCATTTCACGGTCCCCGTTCCCCGAAAGAGGCAGAATTGTGACAAACGATATAGGGAAGAGCAATCCCCCACACTTCGGACGTGCGAAACAGGAAAATGATCAATTGTAAATCACTTATGGGTGACAACCTTTTCAGCCCCTTCCCCACAGGTCGGGACACTCAAAACGCTTCCATGGCTACTGAGCGATTGCCCACCAACTCGTGTCCATGTGTGGAAAATTTGTTTCCCAAAGGGGTGTAAGTTTTCCACGGTTTTGAACACGCGTTTCACTCCTCGAAGACGAAACCCAGCGACAAATTCGAGCCCTTTAGAAATTTTCAAAGTTAAGAAACATTTTCCGAAACATGCCCTTACTAACGTCTCAGACAGCATTTAAAGAAAGATCGCCTGCGGGCTGATCAATCTCGACACACTTTTGGTTTCGGGAGCAGACCTTGATGACCAGAGCCCCCGGACGCCGACGCGTAAGCCCCCTTCACGACCCACAAGTCGACAGGAAGAAGCATCACGACGTACACGCGTTGCCGCCCGTTACCAGCTGAAATGACTTGCAATACCCTGCTGAGAGTAGCCGGCGTGGAACCTTTGGAAGGGCTGACGGTGCGACAGGCTTCCCCTCTTTCGGGCGACATCGGACGCGACTCAACATCCGATGAACAATTCGTCCGGGCTGTTCAGAGATGAGCTGAAGACCATCGGGAAGTGACAAAACAAGGGGGCCGGGAGGGTCGCTCGAAGCTCTGTCATTCCGACTGTAGCCACATTCGACGAAACGGGGCACCCTGAGTCGCAACGTCAAATTGCGTCAAAAACAAAAGTCTTTTTTTATATATCGTCTCACCGATCGCCAGAACGATCGACATTGAACGGCCTCCAACCCCCCTGAAAAGTAGACTTATTCGCGCAACCGTGCATAGCCAACCTGAAGCCGATCTGAATTTGCGACAACTAGACAGGCCAGACTCGAAAGAAATGGAGGGGGAACATATACACTGGAATTGATTGTCGATTTGTCATTTCGACGTGGTCGAAAGACGGATTCGGGTTTGCGAACCGCACCTCCGCTTTCTGGAACGTCAATTGCTTGGCAGGTGTACTGCCCGAACATCATGCCAACTTTCGCGGTATCAGGATCTGATGAGCGCACTTGGTAGAAGAGTTTCCTGGGAGAGCCCGCGAAGGGCATCCCGTGATGACATGCGCCGGAAAACGCAACAGTCATCTGTGTCAGCTCTGTCTCGGTTGATGGTCGGGTTCACCGTATTTGTTAATTAAGGGCGATCTCGATGAACACATTGAATCCTATGCATTCTCTCACACTCCGACAGCAAGAGATTTACGACTTCTTGCGCGACAAAATTGTGACCCGCGGTTACGGTCCCACCGTTCGCGAAATTGGTCACAAATTTGGCATCAAGTCGCCGAACGGAGTGATGTGTCACCTGAAGGCACTGGAGAAGAAGGGGCTCATCTCCCGCGAAGCACACATGTCACGGGCGATTCAGTTGTCGAATCCCCCTCAGCTGCAGACGGTGCTCCCCTTCCTGGGCCAGATTACGGTGGGCGAGCCATTCCCTGCCGCCAACCCCGACGATCGCCTCGACTTCAGCGGACTGTTCACATCCCCCGAACTGTGTTGCCTGCGAGTCCGTGGTTCCAGCCTCAACGATGACCAGATCGCCGAAGGGGACACCCTGGTCGTTCACAAGCAGCCGTCGTTCCGTGACGGTGACCTGGCCGTGATCGCCTACGAAGATGGAACGATCGGCGTTCGCCGTCTCTACCAGGAAATCCACCGCGTCCGACTGGAATCGGTTCGCAAGACCGGAAATCCCCAGTTCGTCGACCGCGTTGTGGTCATTGGTATCGTGGTTGGCGTGATCCGTCAGTACTGATCACGCCCGGCAAGTCACCACTCAATTGCCAGCATCAGGCAATTGAGTCCGCTGCCGATACCGAGAAATCCGACCCGGTCCCCGCGAACGAGAAATCCTCGCTCATCGGCAATCGCCGCAGTCAGTGGAAGCGACACTGTGCCAATATTCCCCAGATAGGGGAAGGTGTTGAAGTCCTTGTCATGGGCGATGCCGAGGGCCCCCAGAACCTGTTCGCGATGCCCCTTGCCAACCTGATGGCAGATGACCTTGTCGATTTCGTCAGGCGAGAAACCGATTTTGGACAGGAATGAACGCCATGTGTTCATTCCCAGGTCGACGCCGTGCTTCAGTACGCTGATCGAATCGGTCTGCATAAACTGAGTGAACGCGTGAGACAGTTTCGCGGGTAACAGGCCGCTGACCTTCTGCTGGACCAGGTTGGGCAGCAGGTTTCCGAATTTCGTATGCGTGACGACGGAGGGCAATATCGCATCGACTTTGTTCACGGCCGCAGGGAGCAGTGATTCGAATCCCCAGCGGCAAAGAGCGTGATGCTCGGGTGCCGCTTTTGTCACGCCCCCCAGCAGCCGATGGGACTGTTCACGCGAGAACGACCCATCCGTCAGCAGTACCGCCACCGCCCCAGATCCGCCCGTCAGGGTCGCGAGGGACTTGGTGAAGGAATCCATCGACATCTCTTCAAGCAATCGCTGGATCGAATAGTCGATGATCTCCCGTGCAGTCTCGCACGACACCACCATCCCGGCACGAATCTGCCCAAGCTCAATGCGGTTGGCGATATCAACCATTCCGTTGAGTACCCCCAGACAGGCGTTGCTGACATCAAAGACCGAGGCATCCGGGCTGATCGTCAGGTTAGCAGCAACGCTACAGGCGGTCGCGGGTTCAAACTGTTCACGACAGACCCCGGCGTAGATCAGCACGCCGATATCCCGCGCGGCGACATTGGAATTCTCAAGTGCCCTGCGGGCCGCCTCCGTTGCTCCGTCGCTCAGTCGATGCCCTTCCGGCCACCAGCGTCGCTCATGAATCCCGGTCCAGGCTTCGAGCTGCCCCTTGGGAATCTTCAGCTTTTCATACAAAGGCTCGAGACGCTGCTCAATTTCCGTTGAGGTGACGATCACCGGTGCCAGTTCGTAGCCGATCGCATCAATGTAGACTCGAGAATATTTCATAGGACTAAAATCGGTCCCTATCTGGATTCCGTAAAGCACAAGGACGAACACCACTTTATCCGACAGACAGTGTGCGTCCATCGCATTTCACCTGATTCTACCGTATTCGTGGCTGCAAACCCCTGAAAAACAGGGCTCTTGCAGCCTGGTCACCACCAGAATTTTTTCTGATTTTGAAAATCAGCCACTTTCCATCGTGGCACCGAATCGGGACTGCTATCATCCTGACCTGTTGCAGTACTCCCCGAAGTCATTCTGGCGGAAACTGTGGTACGTGAAAATCTGTAAACATCTCATTCCTCGCGGTCAGCCCGTGGTGAGAACAACAAGGAATCTGGCAACGGTCGATCGAATGTGCCGTCATTTTCGACCAACCGTTGCACCGAAACAGTTATGGAAATTCTGCCTGCAATCGATCTGCGAGGCGGCTGCTGTGTGCGGCTGCGACAGGGTGACTATGCCCAGGAGACTGTCTACGGCAATGATCCGGCTGAAATGGCTCGACATTGGGAACGACAGGGAGGAACCCGACTGCACCTTGTCGATCTCGATGGCGCCAAGGCAGGCAAGCCCGTCAATGTCGATGCCATCAAGGCGATCGTCCGGGCCGTCAAAATTCCCTGCGAACTCGGCGGAGGTCTGCGTGACGAGTCCACCATTCGCTTCATGCTGAGCGAAGTGGGGATCGATCGGGTCATCATCGGCACTCAGGCACTCAAGGAACCCGACTGGTTTCGCGATATGACCCGGTTATTCCCCGGCCGGATTGCACTGGGACTGGATGCCCGCAACGGCATGGTCGCGACAGCGGGATGGCTGGATGTGTCGCAGACGTCTGCGATGGAACTGGCACGACAGTTCTCCGATCTGGAACTGGCCGCAGTGATCTACACCAACATTGCCAATGATGGAATGATGCAAGGTGTGGATGATGCCACCATTGATGAGATGATCCGACTGACGGAACTCGGATTCCCCGTGATCGCATCGGGGGGTGTCACCACGCTGGCGGATATCGAAAAACTGACTGCGCTTTCCCGTAAGCACCCTCGCTTGATTGGCGCGATCGTCGGACGCGCAATCTACGAAGGGACAATCGACGTCGCTGAAGCTGTCCGTATTGCCACCTAGGAACCATGAATCTATGTCGAATCCGGAAACTCCGCATCGGGTCGCTCCCAAGACTCTTCCTCGAGTACTGGGACTGGTCGACTCCACGGCACTTGTCATCGGTTCGATTATTGGTTCAGGGATTTTCTTGAAGGTGGGCAAAGTCGATCAGGCACTCATGGCCTGGGGATACTTGCCCATCATTGGCGTCTGGGTCTTCGTGGGCTTGATCACGCTGTGCGGTTCGCTGGCTCTGGCGGAACTGGCAGCAATGTATCCCCAGGCAGGCGGACCGTATCTCTACCTGCGTGAAGCCTACGGGCAACTTCCCGCCTTTCTTTGGGGCTGGACCGAGTTCTGGGTGATCCGAACCGGTTCTGTCGGGGCACTCGTTTGTGCGACAGCAATTTATCTGGACGAATTTCTGCGTCCATCCGGGGCGACCTCTTATCCGCTGGGTCATTACGGACAGTTCGCTGCATCGCTAATCATCATCACCGGCCTAACGGCCATCAACATCTTCAGCACCCGCTGGGGAGCCGCCGTTCAGAACGTCGCCACCGCTGCCAAGCTCGTTTTTCTAGCCCTGCTGATCGGACTCCCCCTGCTCATGGGAAAGATGAACCTGGAACATCTTTCGCCGCTTTGGGTCTCCTCCCCCGAAACGACAATCGCACCTGAAACGGATGTCGCCGTCGCTGAGACCGCGGATTCCGCATCACAGTCTGGACCGACATCGCGGACATTCCTGGCAGCCTTCGGTGTGGCCCTGATCGCTGTGTTCTGGCCCTACGACGGCTGGATCAATATCGCACCGGTTGCCGAGGAGATCCGTGAGCCGCAGAAGAACGTTCCCCGAGCTCTGGGGATCGGAATATTGACGGTCGTCCTGGTCTATGCAGGAGCCAACCTGAGCTACCATCTCGTGCTGTCGATGTCCGCCGTCGCCAACAGCACGACACTTGCCTCCGATGTCTTTCGAGTGCTGTTCGGGGAATGGGGAAGTAAGTTCGCCGCACTGGGCGTTTGCTGCTCAACCTTCGGAGCCGCCAATTCTAATCTGATCGCCGGCCCGAGAATCTATTTCGCCGCCGCTCGCGATGGTCTGGTCCCCAACTACATCCAGCAAGTCCATCCTCGATATCACACCCCCGCGAACTCGATTCTGATACAAGGAATCTGGACGGCGCTGATGATCATCGCCTTTTATGCGACCAGCCCCAATCCAAAGGAAGTCTTTGACCTGATCACCGATGCCGTCATCTGCGCCGGCCTGATCTTCTACAGTCTTGCCGTGGGAGCGGTCTACATCCTGCGGGTCCGGCGTCCTGCCGAACCTCGTCCCTATCGAACCTGGGGGTATCCCATCACTCCAGGACTGTTGATCGCCACTTATCTCCTCGCCCTGATCGGAACACTGATCGAACAGTGGGACAAGCTCATCTGGGTGCTCGCTCTGATCGCCGCCGGCATCGTCTATTACGCCCTGATTCCAAAGTCAAAATTAAAAGCGGACACCGCCGCAGAGTAACCCACCACAAAGTCAGAGTGCCCCATGCCGGACCCGTTGCACACGTCGGCCGGCGCAGAGCACTGCCGTGGTGTTCGATTTCCACATCCGGACGGAACAGGCCCGTTCTCATCCCGCCGTCAGCCAATGGTGTAGATGAACGGGGCCAGTGCCGACGACTGCACGAAGAACAGCACCATTCCCAGTACGAGCAGCAGCACCAGAATGGGCAGCAGCAGGTAGTGGCCTCGTCGTGCAAAGAATGAGAACGTTTCGGCGAAAAGCGAGATCAGCGGCCGCGACTTCAGACGGCGATAGGATACGGACGATTCCCGCAGTTCCTCGACAGGCAGGTCCTGCCAGGCAGACGTGACCGGAGGAGGTTCGGTCGTCCAGGAGTAGAATGGATTCGCATTCCCGTGTCGAAGACGCTCCCACCAGCCCAGCGGCGAGATGAGCAAAAAGTAAAACACCGTCAGCAGCAGCGTCATCACCAGCCGCCCCTGAAAATGGGCCAGAGACATCCAGATCCGATGCGGCCAGTAAAGGGCCTGCGGCAACAGCGTCCCGCACCCCATGAGACCCAGGCCGCTCAGCATCAAACCGTGCCAGAACCCATCGAGCGGACTGACCACACAGAACCAGCAGAAGCCCCCCAGCAGAAAAAACAGCCACCCGATCGTGAGTCCGAAGCTGGTTAATTGGCGGATCTCGTCCCGCTCACGTCGCTCGGAAAGTTGACGGAGATACGGAAAGGCGCTGAATGATGCCTGGAACTCAGTCGAGTTCGAAGCGTTGAAGCCATTGGGCACGAGCGGTCTCATCCAGGGGAGGGGAGGGTTGACGGGTCCGTTCCAGATAACGATTGCCAACAATCAGGGAGTCAATTTCCGTCGCCATGAAACAACGATAGGCGTCCTCAGCCGTGTTCACAATGGGTTCGCCACGGACATTGAATGACGTGTTGACAATCACACTGCACCCCGTCTGCTGCTTGAACGAGGTCAGCACGCCATACACGAACGGATTTCGCGCGGGGTCGATCGTCTGCAATCGAGCCGAGTAATCCACATGCGTAATTGCGGGAATCTGCGAGCGCGACTGCTTCAGCAGGTCGATGCCGAACAGCTTCTCGTCAGAAACTTCTTTACGCTGCGACTGCGTCACAGGGTAGACGAGCAGCATGTAAGGGCTTTCCTGGCGGCAATCGAAATACCGGTCGGCATCTTCGGCGAGCACCATCGGAGCAAACGGCCGGAATGACTCTCGAAATTTGACTTTCAGATTCATCCGCGTCTGCATGGAGTCGGATCGCGCGTCACCCAGAATGGAGCGGGCTCCCAGAGCCCGCGGCCCAAACTCCATTCGCCCTCGCGCGACGGCGACGACTTTCCCCGCCGCGATATCCGTTGCGATCCGCGTCTGCAACTCGGACTCGTCCAGCGCGTCCCACACCGCCCCCATCGCCTCAAGCACGGCATCATCAACAGGCGATTCCGGAGGGATATCCGGTCCGAGAAAAGCTCCATGCATGCCATCAGGTTTGGCTGTCAGTCGCGGTTGATTTAAGTCCCGATGCCAGAAACTGAGAGCGGCACCAAGTGCTCCCCCCGCGTCCCCTGCGGCGGGCTGAGTCCAGATCTGGTCAAAGGGACCAGCGGTCGACAAGTGCCCGGTCGCGACACAGTTCAGTGCCACGCCCCCCGCCAACACAAGCTGGTTCATGCCAGTCTTGTAATGGATAAATCGTCCCATACGCAGCAGGGCCTCGTTTATCACCACTTGAATACTGGCGGCCAGATCCATTTCCCGCTGAGTGATCCGTGTCTCGGGCTGACGAGGTGGCCCTTCGAATAACTGGTGAAACCTGGCCGTTGTCGAAACCAGTCCGGTGGCGTATCCGAAGTAATCCTGATTGAGCAGCATGGTGCCATCATCCATCAGATGGACAACATGCTGAAGGATACGTTCCGCATAGAGTGGCCGGCCATACGGAGCCAGCCCCATCAATTTGTACTCGCCGCTATTGATCTTGAAGCCACAGTAGTACGTGAAGGCCGAGTAAAGCAGCCCCAGGGAATTGGGGAAGCGAAGTTCCTGCTTCAGTTCGATCTCGTTCCCGGTCCCGACTCCCCACGTGGCTGTCGACCACTCCCCGACACCATCCACCGTCAGAATCGCAGCCTGCGAAAAGGGAGAGGGATAAAAAGCACTGGCCGCATGCGAGCGATGATGATCAACGAAGTCGATCTTCCGGTCGATCCCCAGTTCCTTCGCAATTTCTTTTTCAAGCCACAGTTTGCGGGTGAGCCAGTCGGGCAGAATGTGGATGAAACTGCGCAGTCCTCGAGGGGCAGTAAACAGGGATGACATCATCAGACGTTCGAAATGAACGAGCGGCCGCTCATAGAACACGATGTGATCAACATCTTCGATCGACAGACCCGCGAAATGCAGGCACCATCCCACGGCGTGATGAGGAAACGACGAGTCCCCCTTCACCCGCGTAAATCGCTCTTCCTGTGCCGCTCCCACGATATTGCCGTCGATTACGAGTGCCGCGGCCGAATCATGGTAATAAGCGGAAATCCCCAGGATCGACGTCATTTCTCACCTTCCGATCGAGAAGAGGAAGGTTGAGCAGGGACTAACATCAGTCGCAACCGGCGATCATCGGAAGAGACGTCAGCCTTCAGCAGAATCACCGCGACGTCACGTCGGGCCAGCCCATCGGGAATCACCCAGTTGAGCTCCGTTCCCTTCGCGGTCCCCAGATCGTGCCATTCACCCGTGTCGTAACCCTCATCCGGATCACACGTCGAGATCCAGATCTGAGCCGACCTCAAGCCGGATGAACTGAGCCTGATTGCATCGAGGGATTGCGGCAGTTCCAGCGCCATCAGCGTCGTCGGAATCCCGAGCGGCATCGTCGGCAGGAATTTTTCCGTGCGAGGATAGTCCAGTTCCCACAGCCCCGCTTCGACAAGCGGGCTCACGTCAAGATCGTAAGGCAACCAGTCGTTAATCGTCAGTCGGGGCGGCTCCAAGGTGCGTGGGCCGAGTACCTGCGGAAAGTCCCGCTCGAGCCGATCGGCCGTCTGCCGAGCGAGAAATGCTGTCGTTCGCGGACCGGGGTGTCCGTCGGCGGGATTGATTCCCCACACCAGGGAATTGGGCCCGGTCGACTCGGCATCGGGAAATTGCTGGACGAACGTGTCGAGAGAATTAAGCACAGGAACGCCGGCCGCTTCCCACAAAGGGACCACTTTGTCGTACGAGAACGCGAATCGTGATCGGATGGGTGCTTCGGGGAGTGTCACGAAAAGAGCAGGTGTCTGGGACTCGTTCATAAAACGGCCGACATCAGCAACGGTCTGCTGATAGCGTTCAAAATTTTCCCCTTCATGGATGCGGTTCAGCCAGTCGTCGTACGAGTACCCATACTCCGGTCCTACATAACTTTTGGCCAACTTGTCAGCACGACGGGATTTGAACAGTTCCCAGAGACGGGGAATGAATCGCTCGAGCACCTTTTGAATTCGTCCCGGAATCGGCGGCGCGAGCTGGCTGGTGTGAATCTGTTTAACCAGGCGTTCATCCGGATCGTTCGTGACGAACCCCCACAGAATCAGATCAGGGTGGAAATCAGGGACGACTCTGCGAGCCAGCTCAAGTTCATCACGAGTCGACATTCCTGAACATCCGGCCGCGATGACTTCCACGTCGTGGTATCCGCGACGCTTGAGTTCGATCGCCAGTTGCCGCCACCACAGATGATTCAGCGTCAAGTACGGAGAGCCCCAGACGAATGAATCTCCCATCACCAGCAGGCGATGTTGAGTGCGGCCCTGTTTTTCAACCGGGTGTCCCAGCCAGGACCGGACACCGCAGGGCCCTTCTGGCTTTGGTCGCTCGTAGGCGATCTGACGGTCTTTTTTCTCGTGATTCGCGATGACGATCTGGTTATGGCGTTTCCAGTCATCAGATGCGATCAGGCCCCGTTTCTCCAGCCGAGCCAGGATCCAGTGATCGAACACGAGTGCGGTCGCGACCACGATCAGCAACGAGATCCCTGCCGCGCGCAATGAAACCCACGGAGCAACTCGCCAGGTTTTCCGTCGCCATCGGAAACTCATCCACGCCCGCATTTGCGAAAGGGATCCTCAAATACCAGAAGATTCGTTGCTCGACTAAGGCCTGCGAGGATACTGGCTTCGGCAGAGCGGCGAAAGCCTTGAGGCGAGCAGCGGCTTGACTCCACAACACGGGCTACTCCTCACCGCGAGAACACTTTGGAACAATCAGGGGGATAAAATTCCGAACCCGTTTCTCGGCTCCTGTGTCGGACTCTCTCGTCGCCCTTGGCGTGGGGGCACATTCTCTTCAATGAAGTTCTGTGATGAGTGACGCGGAGTTGGACGGGTATGTCACTGATTAGTGATGAAACATCTGATCGATCGCCTAACCAGTGACGTGCATCGAGTTACATTGAGTGGATCACTCGCTCGACAGAGTGCTGCGAAGCAGGATCTTTTCACATCCACTTGCCGTTAAAATCGGTTCAATACATACTCCCCAGTCCCCTTTTTCCCGCCGCAAACTCGAGTTAGGTTTTCATAGTGTCTTCGGCAACCGAATCCTTCGACGAACGCCCCCTGAAGTGGGTTCCCGGCAGCTATCGAGAACTGATTGCCGTTGCGCTGCCGATGGTCCTCAGTGCCAGCACACAGTCGATGATGCACGTCGTAGATCGTATTTATCTGACCTGGTATTCGAAGGATACCGTCGCTGCGGCACTTCCTGCGGGGATTCTGTTCTGGTCGTGCCTGAGCCTGCCGTTCGGGATCATCTCGTACCTGAACGCGTTCGTCGCACAGTACGACGGAGCAAGAAGGCCGGATCGCGTTTCCGCTTCGGTCTGGCAAGGAATCTATTTCGCGACGTTCTGCGGCTTGCTGCTGTTTCTGCCTGCCCTCTGGTCAGACTCGTTTTTCAATTGGGTGGGGCATTCCGAAACGGTGTGGCCACTTGAAGCCACTTATTTCCGCTATCTGTGTACCGGTGGACTCGCTGCGCTTCTGCCTGCGGCTCTTTCCTGTTTTTTCAGCGGGCGAGGACAGACGACGGTCGTACTGGCGGTCAATGCGTCTTCGGTGTTTGTCAACGCGGGACTCGACTGGGCCATGATCTTCGGCCGTGGACCATTTCCCGAAATGGGCATCGCGGGTGCGGCGACCGCCACAAACCTGGCGAACCTCTATGCAACGCTCTGTTATGCAGCTCTGATGTACTATTACTCTGTCCACGGACCGTACCAGTTCTCCCGCCACCGTCGCTTTGACTGGACGCTGATGAAGGACCTCTTTCGGTTTGGGGGACCCAGTGGACTGCAAATGTTCCTTGATGTGGCGGGCTTCACGGCATTCATCATGATCATCGGCCTGATCGGGCCACATGAACTGGCCGCGACCAATATTGCCTTCAATCTGAACACCCTTGCATTCACTCCAGTGATCGGCGTCGGGATTGCTGTCTCCACTCTGGTGGGTCAGCGGATCGGGGAAGGTCGACCGGAACTGGCCAAAGCAACTACCTGGAAGGGCTTTGTGTTCGGCGGTGGGATCATGCTGTTATGCGGCTTTATTTACGTCGTGTTTCCTCAGGTTCTGCTGGTCCCGTACGCCCTTTACGCAGATGGGGATGACTTTTCTGCCACCAAGGACGTTGTGATCGTGCTCCTACGGTTTGTCGCTCTTTACTCGTTCTTCGACGCGATGGCAATTATCTTTGGGTCCGCTATCCGTGCAGCGGGTGATACTGTCTTCTCAATGATCGTCACGTGTGTTTGTGCCTGGGGCCTGCTGGTCATTCCGACCTACCTGACCTGGGAGTTCTATGGAAAAAGCCTGATTTTGAGCTGGGTCTGGTGTTCCGTTTACGTCATCACGCTCGGGTTTGTGTTCCTGGCCCGGTTTGTTAACGGCCGGTGGATGACAATGTCGATTATGGATCACGCTCCGGTCGAACACAGCGAGCCTGTCGCCACGGTCGAACCCCGTCGGCAACTCGACCACATTTAAAACCTCAGCGTCCGTGCGGCAGGATCAGCCAGATTCCATGGCCCACTGGCGATTTCTGCAGGAGTTTGTGATCATGTCAACGGGATTGAGCTCGCAGCACGCGGTTTATGTCGGCAGCTTCGACCCCCTGACGCTGGGTCACGTCGACATCATTCGCCGCGGTGCCTCAATCTTTGAAAAACTGACGGTCGGAATCGGGATTAACCCCGAGAAGCATCCGCTGTTCACACCGGATGAACGCCTTTCGATGGCTCTGGAAGTCCTGAAACCACTCAAGAACGTCCAGGTCCGTTGCTTCGAAGGGCTGACCGTCGAATTCGTCCGCCAATGCGGGGCTCGCGTGCTGCTTCGCGGTATTCGATCGCTGTCCGACATTGAAACCGAGTTCACGTTTACACTCGCTAACCGGGCGATTGAACCCGATATCGACACGCTGTTTCTCATGGCCAGCGAGCACTTAACTCACGTCTCGAGCACATTGATCAAACAGGTCGCTCAGTTGGCAACAGGCAGCGTGAGGGGCAAGCTGGCCGAATTTCTTCCTTCGGAAGTCGTCGAACCCATTTTGAAGAAGTACCAGCGTCCCGAATAGCTCAGAGACGAGACTCTGCCATCGTCCATGTGTCCGTGACCGTTCGTGACCGTCCGACGCCAGCCCCTTATTCGACATCTTCTACGATCCGGTCACTCAATTCGGTGAGGATCGTCACCTCCACGGAAATGACATGCGCGGGGGATTTGAAAAACAGTTCATTTGAATCCTCAACTTAGCTCCCGCCCCCGGGGCAAGCTGAACTGTAAAGCTGGAGCGATCCACTTTCTCTACCTTCGAGCCGTTCGTTACGGACTCAAAATGATGTTCGGCGTACGCACCCGCCTGAACGGTCACATCCCGGGAAAACTGCTGATCAACGTTCACCAGTGTCACAGTGACGTGGCTGTCCGACATCTCATCGACCAATGCCGCCACACCGTCCGGAAGGCCCGCCCGGCGTTTCTCGGGATCAAAATACCGTAAACGGCAGAACAGCGCCGAACCGCTTCGGCCTGGCGGAAGACCACCCAGCATGAGTTCCACCAGCGAATTCACACTGGCGGGATTCAACGGCAGAGGATCATCAGCCAGACGGGTATCCGGTGTGGTCGGGTCATTGCGAATGCCGTCGACCTGATTGCGGATCCGGGTCAGGTCCGCCAGCAATGCCTGCTGCGGATAGTCCGGATTCGTGCCGTTCAGAAACCGAAACCAGGCATGATCGGAAACGCGTGCCAGATCCTGCTCTTTCATCGAAAGGTAAGCGATCTCGTAGGCGCCTGCCGAATACTTTTCGGGAACATAGTCATACCAGCCCTCTTGACCGTACATGCGGGGGTACAGCGTGACTCCGGCTTCGACTTTGGCGTTCCGGTTCACGGCATCGATCTGCCTTCTCCATCGCTCAAGATAGCGATCATCCCCCGTCAGCAGGTAGGCATTCAGAAATCCCTGCAGCCCGGCATGATGCTGATTGCGACTGGCCATTGTCTTTGATGCAGGATCATAAACAGTGAATCCCCAACCATAGACCCCGCCCCACCAGTGTCCCCCCGCGTCACTGCCGATCCTGCCATCCAGCCCCACGTTTGTCGGGATCAGATCACCATTCTCTTTCATCCGGTCATGCCAGGCATCGACATATTCCAGTAACCACTCCCGGTACTTCCGATCTTGTGTCACCAGATAGGCATTCAGCGCCAGTGTCGTCGCTTTCAGATTTTGCGGATGATCCCCCACGGTGTCGTTGTAGTCTTTGAAATGCTCGAGCATTTGAGCATACGTCGACTCACCATGTTTAGGCCGGAAGCGGTTCTCAACTTCAATCGGATCACCAGCCCAGTCGAGCCCGGTCGTTTTTCTCAGCAACGGACCTCGACTGCCGTTGAACATACTGCGAATGATCTTGTGGTCTGCATCGTAGTTCGGCGCGCCGGGATCCTCATTCAGGTAGAATCCCGCATAACGTTTGACGCGCTGCAGGAATGCAGGATCCTGAGGATCTGACAGTCCCTGCAAGTTAAAGACGACCAGTCCCTCACTGTTATGCAGCCAATCCATCATGACAGGGAACTCTTTGAAGTACATCCCGTCGCGGGCCAGCGGAACATCCACGGTTTTTGCCAACGTGTATTGTCGAAGATGGCCTTCCCACGCTTTTTTATACATCGCAAGGACGTCGTCATCGCCCCCTAACGCATGCACGAGCGGCCAGTCCAGACAGCTTTCGATTGCATCATCGGGTCCGTCATCACCGCCCCATCGCTCAACACACAGCAGCCAACCCCGTTCGTCAAAGTACTTGTCGAAGAATTCGCGGCAGGCGCTCGCATTCTGTCTGAGCAGTTCACGCTCCAAAAGAGCCCAGTAGGGAGGATGCATCGGAGTGTCGACGACGATGCTGGGCGGGGACGCGAGAAGATTCGGAGCCGTACCGGCGACCGCCAGACCGAGAACTGCTGCCGTCAGCAATCGCACTACGTTCAAGTGACTCTTCAACCTGTGCCTCGCATCGCGCAAAGGGTTCATAGGTGCTTCCTGTAAAGGATTAGTCCATTGATTGACGGCAGCCCGGAAATTCAGCATCGACGCGACAACGATCCGTTCATCGATCGTGCCCACAAAAACCTGGCAGCAGCAACGTTGTCATCCGCCCGGGCACAATCCTATCCACACGGCCGCTCCGGCGCAACCAGCATGAGACAGTAGTCTTTTGTCCCGCGCTACGGGTAGAATTCGTGTCAATTCTCATCTGAAGCTGGTCAGCCCAGATAAAGAGAGTTTTCACGAGAACGAACTGCTGCGGGAGAGCCATCGATGCGGTCAAGAGCCTGGAGTTGGACAGTCTTCATTGCATGCTTTGCAGTTTCCTTGGCCCCCGCTCTGCAGGCGAATGCCGCATCGATCGAAGAAAATATCAAAGCGATCAAGTCCGTCGGTCCGGAAGGAGCCCGTCATTCCGCAGCGATCGCCGCCGTCAAAGAACTGTCGCAGGCGCCGACCGACGCGTTGCCCGTCATCCTCAAAAACTTCGAAGATGCCAATCCGCTTGCCGTAAACTGGCTTCGATCCGCCGTCGACACCATCGCCGATCGAACACTGAAGACCACGGGAAACCTTCCCGCTAAGTCTCTCGAAAGCTTCGTCAAAGACACCGCTCGTTCCCCCGAAGCTCGTCGACTTGCGTATGAATGGCTGCTGAAGGTCGATGCCACCGCATCTGATCGGTTAATTCCGGGAATGCTGCAGGACACCAGTTCCGAGTTTCGGCGCGATGCTGTCGCTCGATTAATGGCACAAGCCACCAAAGCACATGAACAGGACGACAAAGAGACCGAACGGAAACTGCTGACCACCGCACTCTCCGGCGCGATCGACGATGATCAGGTGAAAGAGATCGTGAAACCGCTGCGGGAACTTGGCGAGACGGTTGATCTGCAAAAACACTTCGGTTTTCTGACAAAGTGGTCTCTGATTGGTCCGTTCGATAACACCGACAAGAAAGGCTTCAATATCGCCTATCCACCCGAACGCGAATTGAACCTGAAGGCCAAATACGTGGGCAAAATGGGCGAGGTTGAGTGGAAAGAATACTCAACGGACGATGAGTACGGGATCCTCGATATCGCCAAGAAAACGGAACCCTTCAAAGGCGCGGTAACCTACGCGACAACCACCTTTGTTTCCGATGCAGCACGGGACGTCGAATTCCGTCTGGGAACTCCCAATGCCTGGAAAATCTGGGTCAATGGCGTGCAGATCTTCGGACACGAAGAATATCACCGGGGTTCCTTCCTGGACCAGTACAAGGTCAGCGCGAAGCTGAAGCCAGGTCCGAACACGATCCTGCTGAAAATCTGCCAGAACGAGCAAACCGATGAC
This sequence comes from Schlesneria sphaerica, assembly GCF_044336245.1. Lineage (NCBI taxonomy): Bacteria > Pseudomonadati > Planctomycetota > Planctomycetia > Planctomycetales > Planctomycetaceae > Schlesneria > Schlesneria sphaerica. The sequence continues at coordinate 2,523,728 of NZ_CP172346.1, forward strand.
TGGGCTCAGGCCTGGACATTCCAAGTTCGCGTCTGCGACCGTTCCGGTGTCGCGATCACTCCCGCAGAAGCCACAACCTCCTCAACCAAATAATTCCGATGAGGAACTGGCAATAGCACCCTCTCCACCGCGACGGCGGTGCCATACGTGGAGATCAAGCGCGAACGTTCTTCGCAGAACTGTGTTTGACCCCTCTGCGACGGACGTTGAACAGGGGCGTTTTCTTTTTGCGTCACAGCGTTTCACGGAGTAATCCGTCGGCAATCGCGCCCCTGATCAGCGGTCCGTCGACGGCCCTTGCAGTGAAATTATTCGGGGTTATTCCCGCGGACGATGGTCTTGGGAGAAACTCCATTGTGAGTTTGGGATCTCATTTCGGCGTCTTTCAGACCTTTACTGGGACGGACCGCTCCCCCCAGTCCCAGAACTTCCGGGTTCCTCGCGATCTTATCGCTGAACTCACGCAGATCCCTGAGAATCGGGTCCAGGTTCTTGAGCAGGACATTGGCAGACTCGGTTGAGCGAACCAATTGATTGTGCAGCGTGGGATCAGCGATAAATTTATGCAGCGTCCCGTCCTGCTGATTCACCTCCTTGGCGAAGTGATTCAGTTCCGTCAGGAATGCGTCCATCTTCCCCAAGACACTATCGACCTTGGACACCACTTCGTCGCCACGTTGCCCGAGGGGCTCTGTTACCTGAGAGAGATTCACGAGATTCCGGTTGAGACTGTCGATCATCTGACGACTTGACGCCACTGCCAGCCGCGTCTCATCCACCGTGGCTTTCGTGGTCGTGACGAGCTTCGGCAGACCAGTCAATGTTTCCCTGACCGCCTGCTGTGAGGCGGGGTCAGCCGCCACCTTGTTGATGGTCGCGATCAACTGGTTCGCAGTCTTCATCGTCGCCGTGAACTGGTGCAGTGACTCCGCCGCGTTCTCGACGATTTCCGTCAGGTTACCTCGCCGCGTCTCCATCAATTGATTCAGATTCCGGGCTACGTTCCGCCATTCCTGGCTGGTTTCGCTGAAGGCACTGAGCGAATCGGTCGTTCTGGCCTCCAGTCGCTGTACCATCACCAGTGGGTCGACGGCAGTCTGCCCTGGCAGTCGGCTGCCGGGCTTCAGAATTTCCGAGTCTGTTCCTCGGACAAATTCAATCGCCGACTCCCCCAGCAGTGATCTGGTCACGACGGCGCGGGTGTCTTTGGGGAAATCGATCCCCTCCTGAATGTCGACGATGACGTTGACGCCCCGCCCCTGTTTATCGAGTTCAACCTGTTTGACCGTACCGATATTCAGGCCGCACAACAGGACGGGCGCAGTGGGGTAGAGTCCCGTGCCGCTATCGAGTTGGACGACCAGAGGGTAGCTCTTCTTCCAGAGATGCTGCACATCACCAAAGCAGACCACCAGTCCAATACAAATCGAGAGAGCGACCGTGACCAGCACACCGACTCGAAACTGGAGTTGCCGTTCCGTGGCCATGATTTTCCTTCTTAAACGACAGTCACTGCATAGATCTGCTGAGACGGATCGGGATTACCCCGCATTCCGGCGCGGATCGAGTTCACCTCGCACGAATCGAGCGACGCGGGGATCCTCGCACTCAAAGACGTCTTCCTGCGTACCTTCAAACACCAGTTGTGACTCCCCCGCTCCCAACCGGGCCAGCGGGTAGAACATGACGACGCGATCAGCGACACGGCTAACGGTTTTCATGTCATGTGTCACCACCACACTGGTGACCTGACGGCGGGCCTGCGTCTGCTCGATGAGTTCGTTGATGACCTCGCTCATCACGGGATCCAATCCCGTTGTCGGCTCATCATAAAAGACAATGTCAGGCGACATCGCCAGAGCACGCGCCAGCCCGACTCGCTTTTTCATTCCCCCCGAGAGATCGGACGGTTGCTTCCGTGCGGTACTCTCGGGCAGTCCCACTTCCCGAAGCCGCTCATGGACGATGTCACGAATTTGCGATTCGTTCAGCATCGTATTTTCACGCAGGCCGAAAGCGATGTTCTCGAACACATTCATGCTGTCGAAGAGAGCCGCTCCCTGAAACAAATACCCCAGTCGCAGTCGATCACGTCGCCGCTCAGCAGGACTGCGGTCACTCACGGGTCGGCCATCCCACAAGACATCTCCCTGCGTCGGGTTCAGCAACCCCGCCAGCAGTTTTGTGGTGACACTCTTTCCGCAACCGCTCTCACCGATGAGGACCAGTGTTTCCCCTCGTCGTACTTCCAGCGAGATGTTGCGGAGGACCTGTTGAGTTCCGAACGACTGAGACACGTTGCGAAGTTCCATCGCCAGTGTGCTGCCCCGGGCCGTTGCCGCTGCCGGACGGCTCGCGCGAGAACCAGTCGTCATCGGTCGGTGGGATGCCTGAGCCAACGATGGAGTTGGCGGGAGTTGTGAATTGGCGGAGAGTCTCTCGGTGACCTGTAACCCCGGTAGCGAGGGAAGCGACGCGGCATGGTCCGCCGGGTCGCGGTTCGACGAGGTTTCGAGCTGAGTTGACTGTTCGTGATCCATCACAATCGCTGACATCCATTCCAGTAAGTGAGCATCATGCCTGAGGGCCTGTCCGGAACTAGGTGACCGGAACTCCAAGCATTTCCAAGGTCTTCACGAGCTGAATTGTGGTCAGCGCCAGTACCAGATCGAGTGCCAGGATCGCGATAAATGACATGACAAAGGCTTCCGTGGCAGCGCGGCCGACACCTTCTGCCCCGGATCCACAACGAAAACCCCGGTGACAGGCAACGATGGCGATCGCCGCCCCGAAACTCATGCTCTTCACAACCCCGGTAATCACATCAAAACCGCTGACGAATCGATCTGAGAAATCCCAGAAGTGATGACCGCTGACCCCATAAACCTGGGTGCTCACAAACCAGCCCCCGAAAATTCCCACCCCTTCTGCCACCATGGTGAGCGCCGGGATCATTAAGAAGCAGGCCAGAAAGCGAGGAACCACCAGATACGCCACAGGGTCCGCTCCGAGGGCTTTCAGAGCATCGATCTGCTCGCTGACTTTCATCGTGCCGATCTCCGCAGCGATGGAGCTTCCGACTCGCCCTGCCAGCATCACGGCCGCCAGCACCGGCCCCAGTTCCTTCACCAGAGTCCCGTTAATGACGGAACCGATGTGAATCTCGAAGTGAAGCTGACTCAAGGTATCATAGGATTGCACCGCCAGCACCATCCCGATGAACAACCCCGTAATGCAGACAACCGGGACGCTTCGAACGCCCACTTCGTAAAAGATCGGCCAGAGCACGCGACCGCGCGGAAGTCGTGCAAACAGAAAACCCCAAAGCTGCCAGGTGAAGGTCACCAGATCGCCGATGGCAATGAACAGGTCGAGCGTCTTCCGTCCAATCCAGTGAACGAAAGTCGGAGTCGCAGGACCAGCTTCCGCGGCAGTCAATGATGTCGACACTCGTGCTTCTCGCGTATTGCCTCGCAGTGTCACTCAGCCAGGTGGCGTGACAGCGGTAGAAATAGCCGAAAGCCGAATTTGTGGCGAGTTCACTTTTGCCGCCAGGGATCTGCGTCGTTCCGGCTGCAGAGAGTCAGTTCCGTCTCGCCGTCATACATGAGCGATCGAGCGACTCAGCATGCCCGTTTTTCGATTTCCGGGGACCATCGCCAGGTCAAATCAACACGGGGCCCCGCTGAGATGAACGAAGCTTGAGAGAAAGAGAAGAGGGCGAAACCGATCGAATTGCCTCGGCAAACCGCAAAAATCGGGGCCGGGGACGACCGAAGAGAAGGTCTTCCAAACTCATGGCACGTGCGAGCACCGCATGAGACAGGCGATGCCACAGAGCAGACTCTACTGCCCCATTACTACATCATCGCTTCAGAGTGCATAACATCGCAGGGACAAAGAACTGCGGTCCGGGAATAAACAGCCCGGCGTGATCGAAATCCAGGCTGTTCCAGCCGCAGCGGCCACGCCGCGCCTGAAGCACGTGCGTGAAACCGCTATGACGACGTTGTACCGTTCCCTGCTCCAGCATCAATTCCGAAGAATGGCTGGTTGAGTGCTGAACATTTCCAGAACTGCTGTAAACTCTCGAACTTATCGATCTGGCTTACCGGCTGGTGCGGAAGGGCTGCCCCCACCGACCATTCGCTGAATCCGTGAACGACGTTCGGCGCGACGACGGGCACGACGGCGGGTTTCGCTTGGCTTTTCGTAAAATTCACGTCGGCGCATCTCTTTCTTGATGCCCGCATGTTCAACCAATTTACGAAACCGCTTCACCGCGTCATTGATTCCCTCATTGTCCCGCAACCGCAACTTAACCACACAATCCTCCCATCGGATGTTTTGAGAAATGTTCGCACTTCAGCCTGTACCGGTACGTACCAAGGCGAGAGCCGGGGAGAAAGTGTAGCAACGCAGCGAGGGTGTGGGAAGCGAAGACATCCCGTAATTCACCGGCAGAGCCCAATTCAGGGACCCGAATGCGCTTGATCGGGTACGAATCGGCGATTCGCTGCAGAATTACGGAGAATTTATAGATCCCGCAGCGTGGCTGCCACTCTCTGAAGCCAATTTCTCCGGCTCATTCCTTCAATTCCCGAGAGGCTTTCGGGCGACGGAACAATGATTGCTCCTTCATTCTCACGAGGTTTCACTCGCTGCAACGGCCTAGAGGAGACGAGGAGTAATCCAAGTTGACCTCTACGAAAGCGCTTTAGGCAGCGCCGATAGCCGAATCAAGACAAACTGGCGCTGAAATCATCCGACCCGCAGTGACTCGGTCACCTCGAAAAGATAACAAGATGTACACAGACGTTCATGAACCGGGATGTCTACAATAGAGATGAAACTCCGACAGTCACATCTCGTGCCAGAAAGGACATAGTCGTGGCAACTTCGCGAATCGAGGACACGCAATGGTTTCGCCCAGCGAAGCCCGACTACGATGAACTTGCGACCAAGTACTTTGGTGACGAGGCGGTTCGTGTGAAAACGGAGTTCGGCGCCCTGTCTCATCGCGGATTACTCCGAACGAACAATGAAGACCATTATTCGGTCGTTCGGCGATACCGAGGTCGTGACGTCCTGCTGACAAACATGCCCACCGACGCCTATCAAGGGAATAGCGATGAAGCTTATTCACTGGCGGTTGCCGACGGGATCGGTGGCGCCGCCTTTGGCGAACTGGCCAGCATGCTCGCTCTGCAAACGTGCTGGGAGCTGACCGGCAAAGCCTTCAAATGGCACTTCAACCTTTCTCAAGCTGAACGGATAGAATTGGAAGAAGCCATCAACGTCTACATGCATCTCATCCACCAGCGAATCCAGGATGAAGCCCGTGCCCAGGGTGAGTACCGCGGCATGGGAACCACCCTGACCGGGGCTTTGACAGTGGGTTGGGACGCGTTCATCTTCCACGTGGGAGATTCGCGTGCTTACCTGTTCCGGGATGGCAAACTGCACAGGCTGACCAAAGACCAGACACTCGCGGAATCCATGCTCGCAGCCGGACTCATCAACTCCCTCGACGAAGCAGCCAGGCGATTCCGGAACACTCTCGTCAGTTGCCTCGGGGGGAACCTTAATCAGCTCGACGTCGAGACCTCGCATATCGAGCTTGAGGATGGCGACCGCTTGCTCCTTTGCACAGACGGCCTGACTGACATGGCCAGTGAATCTCACATTTCCCAGATCATGGCCCGAAAGAGCTCAACCCAGGAATCATGCCAGCAACTGATCGATGCAGCACTCGCCGCAGGAGGCCGTGACAACGTGACGGTCATTATCGGAGACTACCTGAAGTCTGCGTAATTCAATGCAGACACGGCAAAGGGCAGGACGACGGGAGACTCCAGGCGACGCGAGTCTATAAGAGTGCAGCCCACGAGCGGAGAGAGACCGGCGCTATCGCGCCCGGGAGATAAAGCGTCTCAACCTTAGAAAAGCGTCTCCCATCGTGCCTTGCAAGATTCGTTGCAAGTACCAATCTGGAAGAAGCTTGAAAAGAGCGGGTGAAGGGAATCGAACCCTCGCCTAAAGCTTGGGAAGCTTTCATTCTACCATTGAACTACACCCGCATTCGCCGCAACCTACCAACCCTTTACGCAGCGGTCAAGCCGTCATGCGAATCAGAAGGGGCGAAATTCGATCACGACGCATCCAGTTCGCGCGCACGCTCTGTCGCCGCTTCGACGGCATCCATCAAAACTCCGCGCAAACCGCCTCGCTCGAGTGCATGAATCCCCGCAATTGTGGTCCCCCCGGGGCTCGTCACAGCATCCTTCAGGGCACCGGGATGGAGACCTGTGGTGAGGACCATCTGCGCGGCACCCAACACGGTCTGGGCAGCCAGCTTCGTCGCCGTATCCCGAGGCAACCCCATCCGAACGCCACCATCACTGAGAGATTCAATTACCTGATAGACATAAGCCGGCCCGCTTCCGGACAGCCCGGTTACCGCATCCATCAGCTTTTCCGGCACTTCAACGGCCACGCCCACGTTCGACAGCAGCTTCTGAACAAGAGCCACATCGTCGCTGGTCGCGCTTGCCCCGCGACTCAGCGCGCTGGCACCGCAGCCGACCAGACTGGGAGTATTGGGCATCACGCGAATCGTTCGAACCTGTTCTCCCAACCCGGCTGCCAGCGTCTTGAGAGTCACCCCTGCAGCAATGGAGACCACCAATTGACCGGCACCAAGTGACTTCCGAAGATCAGCCATGGCCTGCGTCATCTGCTGTGGTTTGACAGCAAGGAAGATAACCTGAGCTTCGGTAGCGAGCTGAGCACTGGACGGAGCGAGCCGCCCTCCCGTCTGCTCGACGAATCGCTCTCCGGCAGCAGGATACACGTCACAGGCGACGATTGACGAGGCAGGTACCGACCCCGCATCCCGAAACCCCTTTGCCAGTGCGGTCGCCATCTGCCCCGCCCCGACAAAGCCGATCGTGAGAGGTTTCGATTCGCCGGTCATCGCGTAGTCTCCTCAACAGTGAAATTCAACAGTGATCATCAAAAGCAGTGAGTTCAAAACAGATTACAGCGAGAGTCGCCAAACTCGTCCGTGCAGGTCCAGGACGGTTTACACAGCCCCCACACAGTGTAGAGGAACAGTGTAGACGAAAGGTGCAACGAGGCGAAATTCGGGCTCACATCTCGGGTAAAACCGTCCACAAGATTTGAATAACCATTCCCGCGAACAACTCACCCTTCCCGTGGGCTCGGAGGCGTCCACTTCGGCGACAGCAACAGAAAAACCGCAAGCAGCAATGCCTGCGGTTTTCCAAGAATTCAGCGGACAGTCTTAAGTGGACCGCCCTGTGACCCAACCTTACGCTATCTGTCTGTCAGACAGCACGAATCACAGCAGCAGCACTCTGACCCATGCGAGTCCGGTTAACGCTGAGTGCAATCCCGTTGGACATCTTCATCGGCTCATCGTGGACAATGTTCAGCCGGCAAAGTGGATCGGGAGTGCGATAGTTGAGCGTCATGGGCAATTGACCATGTCGCATTGCCAGCAGGCTACCTGCCAGCTCGACCGCACCGGCTCCAGCGTCAAAATGCCCGAAGTAACTCTTCAGGGCCGTTACGGGAATCGACTCGGCAATCGTCCCCAGCGACCGGTAGTAGGCACTCGCTTCCGCGACGTCGTCTCGGCGAGTCCCCTTACCATGGGCGTTGATATGCCCCAGATCGCGCGGCGTCAGATTCGATCGCTTGAGAGCCGCATCGATCGATCGGGCTAACCCCAGACCGCTCGCACGATTGGCAGGATCGCTACCATCGCAGCCAGCCCCGACCCCGAGAATCTCGCAGTAGATGGGTGCACCGCGGCGGATCGCATGATCGTACCGTTCCAGCACAAACGAGGCCGCTCCTTCCCCGGCAACGGTCCCGTCCCGATTCAGGTCGAACGGCCGGCAGGCGTAACGCGGATCGTCACCACGCGAAAGGTTTTCGTACAGATTCAGCCGTGCAATTTCCAGCGGGTGAATGTACGAACTGCAGGCGCCGACGATCATGGCGTCAGCCGCACCCCGTTCAATCGCTCGCATCCCTTCGGCCAGTGCCAGAAGAGCGGACGACTCGCAACTGGTGATCGTATTGTTCGGCCCGCGCGCATCGTGTTCGATGGCGACATGGCACGCGGGCATGTTGGGAAGTTGCTTCAGCAGCCACAAGGGAGCAATCTCGCCGAGACCATCTTCGGCCCAGCCTTCGAACGAAACGCCATCAGCCGTCTGCTGCAGATGCTTCGCCGCATCCGCCAGCTCTTCCGGTGTCGCGGACATGTGTCCGGCACCGAATTCGACGCCCAGCCGTTCAGGATCGATCGCTCCACGAGGCAACGCCGCATCGGCCATCGCCATCGAAGCACTGGCAACACCCAACTGGATGTCGCGTGACATGACCTTCAGAAATTTTCGGTGATAGATGTGCTCGACCGGATCAAAATCGCGGACTTCCGCAGCCAACTTGGACGGCAAGCCCCCCGAAGGGAACGCCGTTAACAAGTCGATTCCGGAACGTCCGGCAATGAGATTCTGCCAGAACGCATCTTGCCCAATGCCAATCGGTGACACCACTCCAACACCGGTGACGACCACGCGGTGGGAATCGGAACCAGCCATCATCGCCTGACCCCGTAAAAACTTTGACTACGGACTCCCCGCGCCAAAGAGTTTCCACTCTCGTCCAGCAGTCCTTGCCGCTCGCTGAATATTCAGGTTTCCGGTGCACAAAGGGGACGCGAACAGCGACCTCTTGAGCCACAGAAGTACACGTGACCTGGTTACACACCCGATCTTGAATTTCTATCGGATTTTGAACCTGATCCAGTCGATACTGTTTCTTCGACGTGGCCTATTCGGTACACGCCGAACGAACAAACCTTCTTCCTCAGCGGACTGAGCAATTGTTTGTTGAAAACACCTGGAACCAAAAACACCCAAAACACTGCGTATCCGTCACGAGATTCACGACCTGCTTGAGACCCACTCAAACAAGCCGTCCCAGCGAATCCACGGAACGGACGCCGACAATTTTAGCAATCCCCTTCGCGGTGTGATACAGCAAATTTTCAATTTGATCTGAAGAATCAGCAACAAACACTGGCTTGGCTTGCATGGCCTACCGACAACGAGTAGACTGCTCGACCCCGAATGGGATTGCGCCTGTTAACTACGGACTCACCCCCATTCAGTCGATAACAGTAAATAATTAATGTATCGGGACTTGGCTCGATTTTGGCTTCGCATGGCGAACTGATCCGCGAGCAGTGGTCACGAAAACCGGTAATGCAAATTGGTTCTTCTGCGTCTGGCAGGGAACGACGAGGGTTCTGTCATGGTTTATCGTCCCCGAACGAAACTGAAGCTGGCTCGCAAGGCCAAACGCTGCCCCAAGTGCAACAAGCTTGTCGGCATGCGTGTGCGCTGCAAAACCTGCCACAAGAAGTTGCGTTGATTACGCTTGCATCCATCGTCGGCTGTATTCTCACCTGACTGGCGAGATCGCCTGCGGTGAACACGATACGAAATCATTTTCTTCAATCCCGCTTCAAGAAGACACTGAAATATGCCTCGCATTGAACGAGATCGCGAGATTGCTCGCCGACGACACCGTAAGGTCAAAATTCAGAAGCTGGTAGCCAAGTACATCAAGGCCACCGCACAGGCCGATAAGGCTGTACTGGCGACCAAAGTTCGTCGGCTCAGCCCTTTCTACAATCTTGAAGAACGCGTCGCAGAAATCAAAGCCGAGCAGGCCAGCAAGTAATTCGGGCTTCGGTTTTCGGGATACTCAAAGCACGGCAAGGCATTGGTCTTGTTCGTGCTTTTTCGTTATTGAGACGAGCTGCGCGGTGTCGCCCGCACCAGTCTCGACACATCTCATGAGGAACACGCCGTGGCTTCTTCGTCGTTGACGAAATTGTCTTTCAGTGAACTGCTCAACCGATTGAACAAGCGCGAACTCACTTCCGTCGAAGTGACAGAATCGTTTCTCAAAGCAATCCGGCAGCGGGATCCGTCCCTGAACGCGTTTGTGCATGTTGACGAAGAGGAAGCCCTTCGCCAGGCGAAAGAGATTGATCACAAGCGTGCCTCCGGCCACCCGCTCGGCATCCTCGCCGGGATCCCCGTCGCCACCAAGGACGTACTCTGCACGAGGGGACAGCCAACGACCTGCGCCAGCCGCATGCTCAAAGGCTTCGTCCCTCCTTACGACGCCTGCGCGATTACAAAGCTGCGTCAGGCCGATGCGGTACTCATCGGCAAGACCAATATGGATGAATTCGCCATGGGTTCATCGGGAGAAAATTCTGCTTGGGGAGCAACCCGGAACCCATGGGATATCGAGCGAATTCCCGGGGGGTCCAGCAGCGGATCTGCAGCGGCCGTCGCGGCCAGAATGGCTCCCGTGGCTCTTGGCAGCGATACGGGTGGTTCCATTCGCCAGCCCGCAGCCCTTTGCGGCATTGTGGGACTTAAACCGACGTACGGACGGGTCTCCCGCTACGGTCTGATTGCTTACGCCAGCTCGCTCGACCAGGTCGGCCCCTTCGCGACAGACATTCAGGGGGCCGCTGCACTGCTTGAGGCCGTGTCGGGACATGACCCACGCGATTCAACCAGCGTGAACCAGCCCGTTCCCGCGTACAGTCAGCTCTTCGATCAGCCACTCGCAGGGCTGAAGATCGGAATCCCCGCAGAATATTTTTCCGAGGGATTAGATCCAGAAATCGAAGCCTCGGTCCGCCAGGCACTTAAGGTCTACGAATCCCAAGGTGCACAGCTCAAAGAGATTCATCTCCCTCATTCCAAGTATGCGATCGCGACCTACTACCTGGTTGCGACGTCCGAGGCCTCCAGCAACCTCGCCAGATACGACGGCGTACACTACGGCCATCGTGCCGCAGGGGACTCGCAGAGCTTGGCCGAGATGTACGAAGCCAGCCGCGGAGAGGGATTCGGTGACGAAGTCAAACGACGGATCATGCTCGGCGTGTTCTCGCTGTCCGCTGGTTACGCGGACAAGTTTTACACCAAGGCGTTACAGGTGCGCCGCTTGATTCGCAATGACTTTGACGCCGCATTCCAGCAGGTCGATGTGATTGCCGGCCCGGTCACACCGACACCCGCTTTCAAGATTGGTGAAAAAACCAAAGACCCGCTGGCGATGTATCTGTCCGACATCTACACCATCAGTGCAAACTTGGCAGGGATCCCGGGCATCTCGCTCCCGTGCGGTCTGACAAAATCCGGTCTTCCTATCGGTCTCCAGTTGCTCGCCCCCCCATTCGCAGAGGTGCGATTGCTGCAGGCCGGCCGAATGCTGGAACGGGAAACCGACTGGCACCTGATGTCCCCCACGACGATTCAGGATGACATCTAGTCCACGGCAAAAAACCGTGTGTGCGGCTGTTCGGTCCAGATTTCTGGCCAAGCTCGGTTGCCGTCCCCTCGTGGCGACCGACCCCGCGCGTGATTTATCACGGACCGTCAATTGCTGATGGATCGTCCGCTCATTGCCCAAGCAATTTGGCGATCAGAAACGCAGTCTCTGACTCATATTTTTCCGAGCGGGAATGGCCGGGAATGAGCAGATGACATTCGTGACCGATTTCGTCGGATCGCTCTTTGAGCTTGATCCCGAAGACCGGGTGATGAATACCATGCCCAGCGTCCCTGGAAGGAAGTGTCATCTCCTCGGTATATCTCAGGAATAGCGGGGGATCTTTCGCGTCGACATGGTTGTAAGGTGAAAACTCCACATAGAGATCGCGGTATTTGTCATAGTTTTTCAGAGCGCCTTCGATCGTCAGTTCTCCGACGGCCATATTGATCATGCGATGCTTGAGGACGTTCGGCCCCAGCCACTCTTCCACCACCTTTGGATCGATTGAGACCTGGCCGGCATACGCCGCCGCGGCGCAAACACGCGTCGACTGTCGCAGAACTTCATCCTTAGAGTCGGGATCCGCCAGATCGTCGTGGAGCAGCAGCCACATCGACGTACAAGCCCCCGCGCTCCCCCCCGTGACGGCGAGATGGTCGCCGTCAATATTCCACTCGCTGGCCTTCGACCTCAGGAACTGGATGGCGCGAGCAGCATCGTGTACGGGGGCGGGCAATGGATTGTCCGGGGTCAGGCGGTAATTGATGGCGGCACAGGAGATTCCTTTCTCGAGAAACGGACGATACTTGTCCGTATTCTGCTTCTTATCCCCCGCCGTCCATCCCCCACCGTGAATGTAAACCATTACGGGCCGGGGCCCTGCTCCCTCTGCCTGCCAGAAATCGAGGACATTACGGGGATAAGGACCGTACGTGACCTCCGCATATGTTGGCTTCAGCTGCGATGCCGGATCCTGGGCCCATGCCTCCCCACTCCCGACCATCCCAGATACCAGCAGCAGCAACCACAGAATCCGTGTCATCATGAATCTTCCCTCGAGGAATCTGGTCCGCACGACGATCCGAACTTTACCACCTGGACAATCCCTGGTCGCGTATACTTGGTGTCAGCGCCAGGCAGGCGCATCGCATCATACCCTCTGCCGACATTGATCACATGGAACGACGCCTGACGCCAAAACAACAGCAATTAGCCTGGGCCAAACTCAACAACCAGATCGTGGGCTGCGAACGCTGCCCGCGGCTACGGACGTATTGCCAGGAGGTCGCTCAGCAGAAGCGGGCTGCCTACCGCGATTGGGAATACTGGGGGCTGCCAGTGCCCAACTTCGGCGATCCATCCGCCCGACTCGTCATCGTGGGGTTAGCGCCTGCCGCACACGGTGGCAATCGAACCGGCCGCGTCTTCACAGGAGACCGCAGTGGCGACTGGCTGTACCGCGCTCTTCACAAAGCCGGGTTTGCAAATCAGGCGACCGCCACACATCGAAATGACGGACTGAAGCTGATTGACTGTGCAATCACCAATCCGTGCCACTGTGCTCCACCCGACAACAAGCCAACGAAGGATGAGATCGCCAATTGTTCGGAGTGGATCGCACGGACGCTGACTCTGTTACCCGTTCAAGTCATCGTCGCCCTCGGTCAGACCGCGTGGACCAACGTGATCGCTCAGGCGATTACCCAACGCTGGCTGCCCCCCAAGGGTCCACGACCGAAATTCGGTCACGGCAAGGAAGTCCCGATGCTCGACGACCGGGGCTGGATCATTGGATGCTTCCATCCCAGTCCCCGCAACACATTCACGGGACGACTCACAGAACCGATGCTCGATGCGGTTTTCACCCAGGCCCGACACCGCCTCGAGAGCTTCCTCCCATGAGTGAGTTTCTGCTACGCCCAATCTTCCAGACGTGAAACGAAAGAACCCCATCAGACCATCGTGAGGCCTGACAGGGTTCTGAAAATCTGTTTCGCCAACTCAGGAGTTGGCAGGATTGGTGATTGCGAGAATCTTTCGTGCCCGCTGCTGGTCTGCGAACTTCACAGCCACTTCTTCATCTGTCTTGGCGGGACGGGCTATCGCTTCCGCGAGTTGCTTCTCCGCTTCTGCAGTCGACAGGTCCTGAGCCGGGACCGCTCGATTCGTCAGCAGCGTGATGACCGGTCCCTGTACCTGAACGAATCCACCGTCAATGAAGTAGACAGTTTCGCCTGCCGTGGTTCGCACGCGGAGCGCCCCAGTTCCGAGTCGTCCGATCAGTGGAATTCGCCCCGGCAGGATGCCGATATCACCGTCGTACAACGGAAAACGGAGCGAAGCGACAGGCTCATCGAGCAAAGTTCGCTCGGGAGTCACGACGATCAGTCGCAATTTGTCGCCACCAGCCATTTTGACCTCACTTAACCACAGCCAAAGGGACAATCACGGCGTCTTGTCCCGAATCACTTCGTGCAGTTCACGTCAGCGGGGACCTGAAACGGCACCCGCTGGCATTATACCACTCGCAATCTGATGCAACCTTGCACCAGATCGTTAATCCAATTCAACAAACTGATCCAGCCTGAAACCGACCCGGCTGATTAAGCCTTGGCCATACGTTCAGCCTGCTCGGCAGCTTCAGAGATACCACCGACATAAGTGAAGGCGGCTTCCGGCAGATGGTCCCACTTGCCGTCGCAAAGCTCTTCGAAACTCTCGATCGTTTCGTCGCGTGGGGTAATCTTACCCTTCTTGCCGGTGAATGGCTCAGCAACGAGGAACGGCTGCGAGAGGAATCGTTCGATACGACGTGCTCGGTGCACAACCAGTTTGTCTTCTTCGCTCAATTCATCGATACCGAGAATTGCGATGATGTCCTGAAGTTCGCGGTATCGCTGCAGAATCTGCTGCACTCGGCGAGCAATCTTGTAGTGCCGTTCACCCACGACCAGCGGGTCGAGGATTCGTGACGACGAAGACAGCGGATCGATTGCGGGATACAACCCTTTTTCAGCGATTCGTCGTTCGAGATACAAGAATGCATCCAGGTGAGCGAACGCGGTCGCAGGAGCAGGGTCGGTCGGATCGTCTGCAGGAACGTAAACGGCCTGCACCGAGGTGATCGCACCACGATTGGTTGAGGTGATTCGCTCTTGCAGAGCTCCCAGTTCGGTACCCAGTGTTGGCTGGTAACCCACGGCACTCGGCATACGACCAAGCAGAGCGGACACTTCCGAACCGGCTTGCGAGAATCGGAAAATGTTATCGACGAACAACAGGGTGTCAGCACCGGTTGCATCTCGGAACCACTCGGCCATTGTCAGAGCGGTCAAAGCCACGCGAAGACGAGCACCGGGCGGTTCGTTCATCTGACCGAACACCATCGCGGTCTGATCAATCACGTGACGACCAGTACTGCCGATCTCGGCTTCCTGCATTTCCAGCCAGAGGTCGTTACCTTCACGGGTTCGTTCCCCGACCCCTGCGAACACCGAGTAACCCCCGTGAGCCGAGGCGATACGAGCGATCAACTCGGTCAAAATAACGGTCTTACCGAGACCAGCTCCACCGAACAGACCGGCTTTACCACCGCGGACGAATGGAACCAGCAGGTCGATCACCTTAATACCGGTTTCGAACAGTTCGGTCTTGGAGCTGAGGTCCGACAGAGCCGGAGGATCACGGTGAATGGCCCATCGTTCTTCACAGGGAACTTCACCACGGCCGTCGATGGGATCGCCGAGCACGTTGAAGACACGGCCCAGAGTCGCTTTACCGACGGGAACACTCACGGGCGCCCCGGTATCCACAACTTCCATTCCACGAACCATACCGTCGGTGGAACCGAGTGCCACACACCGGACTCGACCGCCACCCAGGTGCTGCTGGACTTCCCCAGTCACCTTGAGCTTGAGCCCCTTCACTTCGGTCTCAATCTTGACGGCGTTATAAATTCCGGGCAGGCTCGCTTCCGAAAATTCCGCGTCAAATGTTGATCCGATGATCTGTGTGACATGGCCAATATTGGTGCCGGTCGTCATATCTGTGGTCTCTATTCTCGAATGGTCTGTTTTGCCACTCTGAACGAACTAACGGGTTAACTGGCGAACAACTCGTGGTCGGGGGCACCGCGTTATTCCAACGCAGCGGCACCACCGATGATTTCACTGAGTTCCGATGTAATCTGCGATTGACGTGCCCGGTTATACTGAGCACGGATTGTGCGGATCATCTCATCCGCGTTGTCGGTAGCACTCTTCATCGCCACCATACGTGCGATCTGCTCACTCACAGCGGCATCCAGGAAGCACTTGAACAGCCGCGCCTTGAATGACGCCGGGACAATCTCTTCCAGAATTTCTTTGGGTGATGGCAGAAATTCGTACTCGATGCTTGGTTTGCCAGAGGGTGCCGCGGCCGCCCCTTCCAGCTTTCCGATCGGCAGCAAGGTCTCAATCACGGCCTTCTGCCGGGACATGGTTTCAAACCGGGTGTAAGCCACGTCCAACCGGTCAATCTCGCCCCGGATGAACAGGTCCACGTACCGCTTTGCCAGCACGTCGACTTCATCGAATGTCGGCTTATCTTCGAAATGCGTGTAGCTGAGCGCCGTCGAAATCTTCTGGAACTTGAAGAAGCCGATCCCTCTCTTACCGGACACTTCAATGTCCAGCGGAATCTGATCCGCTTTGGCCTGGCGGATGCGTGCCTGAGCGTGCCGCAACACCCCCCCATTGTAACCGCCACACAACCCGCGATTGGATGTAATGACCAAAAGGATACTTTTTCGTTCGGTATCCCGTTGTTGCAGCAGTGGATGAGTGAATCCTGACGCGCCTTCCTGAAGTGTGCTCGAAAGATCCGCCACAATTTCAGAAATCTTGCGTGTGTAAGCAGCGGCTTGTGTCGCTCGATCCATTGCCTTTTTGAAGCGTGCGGTCGCAACCAGTTCCATCGTCCGCGTGATCTTGCGGACGTTGCGAACGGCTTTTAACCGCTTGATGATCGCACGTGCTTTTGCCATGGTTCTCTTGTACTGCAGTCAGTTTCAAATTGGGGACGGTGTCGCAACCGGGACATCTGTCAAATGTTCCCGGTTGTTCCTGTTCTCCTGCCGAAACAGAAGGCTTTCGGAATTACGCTTTTGCCTGGGTCGCCTGCCAGCGGTCACGCCATTCTTCCAGTGCCTTCTTCAGGGCACCTTCGGTGGCGTCATCCAGTGCCCCACCCTTGATGAGGGCGTCACGGACTTCGCTCTTCTCTTCTCGCATAAACTGAAGCAGGTTGCTTTCTGCTTCCTGAACGCGTGGTACCGGTACCTTGTCGAAGTAACCCTTCGAACCAGCATAGATACTCATGACCTGATCTGCTGCGTTCAACGGCTGGAACTGAGGCTGTTTCAACAGTTCGACCATGCGGTAACCGCGGTCAAGCTGCTGCTGTGTCGCCTTATCGAGTTCTGTACCGAGCTGAGCGAATGCTTCCAGCTCACGGAACGCTGCCAGGTCCAGTCGCAGACTACCGGCAACCTTCTTCATCCCCTTCGTCTGTGCGTTACCACCGACGCGGGAGACAGAGATACCGACGTTGATGGCGGGCCGAACACCCTTGAAGAACAGATCCGGCTCGAGGTAGATCTGACCGTCGGTGATCGAAATCACGTTCGTCGGGATATATGCCGAAACTTCCCCTTCGAGGGTTTCGATGATCGGCAGGGCCGTCATCGATCCACCACCGAGCTCGTCGCTCAACTTGGCGGCACGTTCCAGCAGACGGCTGTGACAGTAGAACACGTCCCCGGGGTACGCTTCACGACCTGGTGGGCGTCGCATCAGCAACGACAACTGACGATAGGCAGTCGCCTGTCGAGTCAAGTCATCGTACACGACCAGGGTGTGCTTACCCTGATACATGAAAAATTCAGCGATCGAAGCACCGGCGTAAGGAGCGATGTACTGCAGCGGAGCAGGATCGCTGGCCGAGGCACTCACGACGATGGTGTAGTCCATCGCTCCGGCCTTGGTCAGAGCTTCCACCACACCGGCTGTCGAGCTGGCTCGCTGACCGCACGACACATAAACACAGATGACGTCGCCGCCCTTCTGGTTAATGATCGCGTCGATGGCGACGGCTGTCTTGCCCGTCTTTCGGTCACCAATGATCAATTCTCGCTGACCACGACCGACAGGGGTCATGGCGTCAACAGCCTTGATCCCGGTCTGCAGCGGCTGCTTGACCGGCTGACGTCCGGCGACGCCTGGTGCCGTTGTTTCCAGCGGACGGGTTTCGGTGGTCAGCACAGGACCCTTGCCGTCGAGCGGATTACCCAATGGATCGATTACGCGACCAATCAGGCTTTCCCCGACAGGAACCGACAGAAGTGCGCCAGTCGTACGGACTTCTTCACCTTCAGTGATCTTCAGGTAGTCACCGAGGATGATCACACCGACGGAGTTCTCTTCCAGGTTGAACACCTGGCCGCGAACGCCGCTCTTGGTGAACTCCACCATTTCGCCAGCCATGGCTGTCGATAAGCCATAGACCCGCGCGATGCCGTCACCGACCTCGACGACGTGGCCGACTTCACTGGTTTGTATTTGTCCGCGAAAGCCTTCAATTTCCGTCTTGATGACTGAAGCGATCTCGCCCGCGTTGAATTTCATTCAGACACCTCTCGCGCAAACGAACGCGAAGTTGTTTTACTTGAGTTTTCAAGGAACCGTCATAGACGGTATCGCCAACACGAATCGTCATCCCGCCGAGGAGAGATGGGTCGACCCGCGTTTCCAGAATCGGCTGTTTTGACAATGCTGTCGCCAACGAACTGCGAATGGCATCGAGCGTCTCGGTAGAGAGCTCTGCGGCACTCGTGATCTGCACTCGCTGCTGATTCAGGCGTTGCTCGGCCTCGCGGACGGCAGCATCATGAATCAGCGGGACGAGACTCAGTCGATCGTGATTTGCGACAACGCGAATAAAATCTGCGAATAGTGGGGTCGATCGCGGAACCACAACTTTTTCAAGCAGTTGCAGCTTCGCTTCGACGCTCAACCCCTGCGCCCGCAGCATTTGGTCAAACTCGGGGTTCTGTTGCAGTACGTCTGTGACGAACGACCCGAGTTCTTCCAGTGCCGCAGGAATCCCGCCTGCTTTCTCGGCAGATTCGAGATAGGCGTGTGAGTAGACCTTTGCCACCGACTGGGCACGTGGATCTTCTAACACGGAGGAGATTTGAGTGCGGAGATCTTGCGAATCCACGTCAGCCGACTCCCTAGTTCCGCCGAACATTAATTTGTGACAGTGCTTCTTTCACGAGACGATCATGGTCATCGCCAGAAAGGCTCCGACCAATCACATTCTCGGTTGCGTTGACGACGTTGGTTGACACGAAGTCAAACAATTCCGTCAACGCCTGATCGCGTGATCGCTCGATGTCAGCAATCGCCCGCTGCCGCGAAGCGTCTGCTTCCTTCTGGGCCGTTGCCAGAATCTCTTGCTTGGTGTGCTCGGCATCCCGGCGGGCTTCCGCCAGGATCTCACGGACTTCTTCCTGCACCTTGGCAAGCTTCAGTTCGTGTTCTTTGAGCAGTGCCTCGGCTTTGGTGCGAGATACTTCGGCGTCAGCAATGTTCTGCTGAATGCCTCGTTCCCGCTCGCTCAAACCTGCCCTGAGTGGCCCCCAGGCACCGACTCGAAGCACGACCAGGTAAACGGCAAAGGTAATCAATGAGAAAAAAGCAAGATCCTTGCTGAATGTCATTGGCAACCCGCCGTGCTCCCCGTGCCCGCCCTCAGCGTGTGCGTCACCATGGGCACCGTCAGGAGTATGCGCCGCGTCTCCATGTGCATCCGCATGGACAGGATCCGCCGCGAATGCAACCTGAGGTGCATGCAACGCAACGCACACCATGGCCACAGCAACAAATTGCGAGATGATCCGAAACATACCCAGAACTCTCAGACAAGAAACAGTACGGACGATAGGGACAAGCATCACTGAGCGATGTAAGGACGGTAGCCAGTGTTGTTGAGCATGCAGACGATCAGGGCGAAGAACGTCGCACCTTCGATCAGAGCGGCTGCAATGATCATGGCGGTCTGGATGCTGCCAGCGACTTCTGGCTGACGAGCCATCCCTTCGACAGCGGCAACACCGATACGGCCGATACCGTAAGCAGCACCACAGATCACAACAGCGGCACCGAAAGCAGCGGAAAAGTGAATTCCACCAGCACCACCTTCAGCGGCGAAAGCGGGCGCGGCGAAAGCGAAAACCAAAGCGATACCGTAGCACAACACTCGCAGATTCTGACTCACGTTAACTCTCCTGACCGGGAAACTTGGGACAAACCCAAAGACATTTGGCAAACCGAAAACATTAGTGAGGATTCACTGCCGCACTGATGAATAACGACGTCAACAAAGCAAACACATAGGCTTGAAGGAACGCCACGAACAGTTCCAGCAAACCGACACCCACCTGAGCGAGGATACTGGCAGGCGTGACCAGGTTCCACAAGAACCCATCCACGACTGCAATAAAGCCCAGGAAGACACCCAGCACTGTGTGACCGGCCATGATGTTCGCAAACAATCGAACAGCCAGAACACCGTGCTTGATCAGCAGACCACCTGCTTCGATGATCCAGATCAACGGCAACAGGATGATCGCGATCGGACCGGGCAGGTCCATATGAGGCACAAGTGACTTCAGGAAGCCACCGAAGCCTGACTTTTGAGAACCGAAAAAGACCACATGCAGGAATGTCACCGCAGCAAGCATTCCCGTGACATTAATATCGGCCGTCGGTGAACCGAGCAACGGGATCGCCCCGAGCAGGTTACAGAACAGAATGTAGAAAAAGACACTCCAGACATAGGGCAGAAACTTATCGGCAGGATGACTGACATCAACCGCCGCATAGCCCGAAGGGGTCAAGGCGACATGACCACCCGCGAGTACTGCGTCAGCACCGGAGTGTGACTGACTCAGTACGACCGCCGGACTGCCGTGTGAAGAGTGAGAATTTCCGTGATCCGCATGAGCATGATCTGCGTTGCCGTGATCATCATGATGATCGTCGTGGGGGTAGCCAATCGATGGTCGGACGATCTCGTCACGAACATACAGTGCCAGCATTTCCCAGAAGTTCCAGAAGCCACCCTTAACTGGCGTACCGTTCTTGACCCGTCCAGCGAGCCCCCGGAACACAAGAAAGACCAGAACGGCAGCCACGATCTGCAAGACCATATACTTGGTCCATCGCCCCGGGAGCACCAAGTGCTCACCGCGACCAAGCAGATCGAGAACAAACCGGGGCAATTCCCAGACTTGACCGTCTCGTACGTGATGAAATGGATCCATATCCGCTGCCAAACCTACAAAAAGGCACAAGCTGCCAGACTCAACCGGAACTGGAGGGTGACAAGACCAGCCACGTCTCCAAAGCCAGCGCCACCATATATGCAGTCAGCAACCAGATCGTAAACTCGTAGAAGCCTAGATCCGGCCGCAGATTCTTAACCGCCAACACACCCACCAGCACGAAGATCATTCGATTCATCATCGCCACGAGGACGAGATAAACAGCAAGCGACCCCTGCTTGACGAGCCCACCGATGAGAATTGTGAGCCAACCGGGAATCAGGCACAGTAACCCGGAGATCACAACCCCTTCAACACCCTTGGGACCGACCCATTGAAATGCAACCGCGGCAGCAAGACCGCTCAGCCCAACCATCACCAGCGTGAACAAAGCCTGACGCCAGAGCAGGGAACGCAGGTCACCCCTCACGCTATTCCTTCTCCCCAGACTTCAGACCCTGGAATTCATATCCTTCACCAGCCGAAGCAACTCGAGCATCGATACAGCAAAACCGAGAGCGGCACCCAGCACCAGCAACCACGGACCCGTATTGAACTGAGTATCCAGCCACCAGCCGACTAACGAAGGAAATGCCATCTGCATCCCGATGGACGTCACCCTCGTCGCCAGAACGTAACCCCGAGCAACTGCACTGCGACCATCGCGATCATTATCGCTCTGCGTCATCTGCCAGCCTCAGCAACGGCTTAAGGTTCGTTCAGAAAGTCGGAATCCTATCCATGTGGAATTCGCCTGTCAAAGCAAGTGGTTTCGTGTCAGGAGAATTCTCATTTTTGAGGCATCGCAATCGCGACGATAGCCAAAGTCGGCAAGCCGCGATTCCGCTCCTGACGATTATCGGGCGCCTTGTCTGGCCTGTTTGGTCCTTACATCGCGTCTTAGTTGTGGGTGAAGCGCGCAGGGCTTAAACTCTGGGTTCCGCGTCCCTGCCGTTCCATCCTGCCGAGAGACACCCTCTGAGGAGTTTTCATGTCCGCTCCCGCCCCGTCTACTTCTGCTGAGCCGCTTCGACTGACCAGTACGCAATGGCTGATCTGTATTATCGCGGCAATTGGATTCGCATTCGATATCTACGAACTCTTGATGCTGCCGCTCGTCATTGCGCCTGCGTTGAAAGAGCTCGGCAATATTACACCCGCCAATAAAGAACTCTTCGCGTTCTGGTTCGGCTTGCTGTTCTATGTTCCTGCCGTTTGCGGGGGGATCTTCGGCCTGCTGGGTGGTTATCTGACAGACCGGCTTGGCCGCCGCCGTGTCTTAACCTGGAGTATCCTGCTCTACGCGTTCTCCGCATTTGCAGCGGGATATTCAACCAACTTGCCAATGCTGCTTTTCTTCCGCACGACGACGTTCATCGGTGTCTGTATCGAGTTCGTGGCCGCTGTCGCCTGGCTGGCAGAACTTTTCGACAACCCGACACAGCGCGAAAAGGTACTTGGCTATACCCAGGCGTTCTCGTCCATTGGGGGATTGCTGGTCGCGATTGCTAACGGACTGATTCTTGTCTACGCCGGCAAGTTGCCGCAGATCGTTTTGCCTGGATTCTTAAATCTGTTCGGTGGGGAAATCGCTGATCCACACGCCGCATGGAGATACACGCTGATGTCCGGTATTATTCCGGCCATCCCTCTGATCATCATCCGCCCATTTCTTCCCGAGTCCCCCAAGTGGGCCCAGAAGAAAGCTGCTGGAACACTGCGTCGCCCCAGTATTGCTGAGCTGTTCTCTGCCGAACTGCGAACCACGACTCTCGTGACGACCGCCATGTTTGCCTGCAGCTACGGAGTCGCTTTCGGTGCGATTCAGCAGATGCCACAGATCGTCGGTGGAATCGATGCCGTGAAAGCAGAAATGGAGACACGCGCCAGCGCGGCAAAAGAAAAAGCCCTTGCCAGCGCAGCAGGCCAGGAGGACGCCGCGGATAAAGCCAAGGCAGCCGCTGGTCAAGCCGCCGGCAAGGCTCGCCAGGAGAAAGCCGCCGAGTACACGAAGGCCCAGGAAATTGGAGGTCTTGTCGGCCGTTTTGCCCTGGCAGCGCTTGTGGTCGTCTTCGCCAGCCGCAGGAACCTGCTCCGTGTCTTCCTGATTCCAGGACTGATCCTCACGCCGCTGATCTTCATCGCGTTCTCTCAAGGGAAAGACACGACTTTCTTCAGCGCCGATATCAGTTGGATCCCCGGGTTCCACGGATTACATATCTCGTTGCTGGGAATCGGGATTTTCCTTGCCGGATTCTTCACCGTAGCCCAGTTCAGCTTCTGGGGTAACTACCTGCCGCATGCCTATCCGATGCACCTGCGTGGCACTGGTGAGAGCTTCGCCGCGAACATTGGCGGCCGGATGATTGGAACGCCATTCGCCGCCGTCACGCAATATCTTGCACTTCAATCATTTGTTCCCGGAGCATCACCGGAAGCCAAGACCGCCTATGTCGCTGCGGGGGTGGCTGGCACGTTGTTCCTCCTCAATCTCATTCTGTCGTGCTTCCTGCCAGAACCGAAGCCCGAGCACGACTGATCTGATATTCTGCGAATAGCCTCTTCATTGACTGGAAACGATTATGAAAAGCATTACTCAGGTAACGGGAACCGGTGTTCCGTTGCTGCTCGACGACATTGATACCGATCGCATCATTCCTGCCCGCTTCCTGCGGTGCGTTACGTTCGACGGACTTGGCGAGCATGCCTTTGAAGACGATCGATTGCAGGACAAGTCCCACCCATTTGACGATCCACGATACAAGTCAGGCTCAGTCCTGATCAGTGGTCGCAACTTTGGCTGTGGCTCTTCCCGTGAGCACGCTCCACAGGCTCTGATGCGCTGGGGAATCAAGGCGATTATCGCCGAATCCTTTGCCGAGATTTTCTTCGGTAACTGCACGACTCTGGGCATCCCCTGTGTCTGTGCTGCTCGTGCCGACCTGGATCGACTGAATCGCATGGTGGCGGACAACCCCGTGCAGTTGATCAAGGTGGACCTGATGGCTAAGCAGATCCAGGCAGGGGACCTGACGTTCCCCGTGACGATCCTCGAAAGTGCAAGATCCTCACTGACCACGGGCAACTGGGACTTTCTCGGTCAACTTCTCGAAGGAGCTGACGCCGTGAAGTCGTCCTCTGCGCAGTTGCCCTACATGAATTCCTTTAAGGCCTGAGTTGTCGTCTGTCACGAGTAACGGAGCATCCCTGTGGAAGCCAATCCTTTTCGGCTGCTCCGTAATCTCGGACGAACCAGTGAAATTGTCACTGTTCTGCTGAATCACGGCTTCGGCGATCTCGTCGACCGCATTGGGTTGCGGACGGTCTGGTATCGCTGGTGCCGTCTGTTCAGCCGGAAACCGGTTGAACCGATCAAGCACCTGAAGCAGGTCGAGCGGATCAGAATGACGCTCGAAACGCTTGGTCCGACTTTTATCAAGTTCGGCCAGGTCATGAGCACTCGTCCGGACCTTGTCCCGCGAGAGATGCTGCTCGAACTCCAAAAGCTCCAGGAGGGTGTTCCACCCTTTTCCTCCGAAGAAGCGGTCGCCCAGATTGAAAGTGAACTGGGCCGTCCTGTCGACACCCTGTACGCCGAATTCAACCGAACGCCACTCGCCGCGGGGTCTCTGGGACAGGTCCACACCGCAGTCCATTTTGACGGAACTCCTCTGGCAGTGAAAATCCGTCGGCCGAACGCGGTGCGTGATGTCGAGCGTGATCTTCTGCTGATGCACGAACTGGCCATTCTGCTCGAGCGGAATGTTCCGGAAACACGCATCTTTGATCCGACGGGTCTCGTCAAACACTTCTCACGTTCGATTCGCCGTGAACTCAACTTCGATCGTGAAGGTCGAACCATGCTCGAGTTCAGCCGGTTGTTCGAGGACGATGCGACCCTGTATGTTCCTCGGGTCTACGGCGACCTGAGCACCTCCGCAGTGCTCACCATGGAGTTTGTCGATGGCCTGAAAATTGACCAGCTCACGATGCTGACCGATTCGAAGTGGGGTCCCGCGGACATCGCAGCCAACGGCGCCCGTATTTTCATGAAGCAGGCCTTCCAGTTCGGTGTCTTCCACGGCGATCCCCATCCAGGCAATATCCGAATTCTGCGAGATGGGACACTGTGCCTGCTCGACTACGGCATGATCGGGATGATCGACGGAAGAACTCGCGAGCAGCTTCTGGATCTGCTGCTGGCAATCATTCGTCAGGACGTCAATTCCGCCATCAAGCTGATTCTGGCAATCGGCGAACCACACATGGAGGTGGACCGGGCGCTGCTGCAAATCGATGTCCGTGATTTCATCTCGAACTACTACGGCATCGACCTGGCTCATCTGAAAGTGGCTTCCGTCCTGTCAGACTTCGTGGCGATCCTGACGAACCACGGGATTCGCTGTCCGGGCAGCCTGATGCTGCTGATCCGCTGCCTTGTGACCCTGGAAGGAGTCGGCCGCACCCTGGACCCGGAATTCAACCTGGCAACACATCTGGAGCCCTTCGTCGAACGGTCTGTGCGTGAGCGCTATTCGCCCGCGCAGATGGCACAGCGTGTCTACGCCGACGCTCAGCACATGTGGCACTGCGTGCACGATCTTCCAAGCCAACTGAGCCGCACGCTGCACAAGCTCAGCACCGACGACTTACGTATTCAGCTCGAACATCGGAATCTGGATCACTTCATCCTCGAATTGGAACGCTCAAGTAACCGGCTGGTCGTCGGAATGGTGATTGCAGCCCTGATTGTCGCTTCGGCCCTGATTATCTCAAAAGGGGCGAGCACCATCTGGGTCACCATGCCGATCTATCTCCTTTCCAGTCTGCTGGCCATCTGGCTGATCTACGGAATTTTCCGCAGCGGACGACTTTAGACGGGCAAAAGTGTAGAACTGCTCTCCTTCAGAACACTTCACCCGGGAGAACTACCATGTCTGCATCACGTCGTGACTTTCTGGAATCGCTCGCCATCGGATCGACCGGACTCATGGGACTGTCTCTGGCGGGCTGTGCCGCATCAGGGGTCGCTCCCGCAGGAGACGGTGCAAGACCATTGCGAGCGGCGTTTTCCAATGCGGGACTGCAAAGCACCTGGTGCGAACTCGGCAAGAAAACCGCTGAACTTTGGGGACGCCTGCTGAATATCGAAATCGAATGGTTCGATGGCGAATTCGATCCCGGCCGGCAACGTGACAAGATTGATTCGCTCACCGGCCGGGATTGGGATTTCTGCTGCTTTCAGGCCGTGCAGATTGATTCGCTGGCTGAGCCAGTCAAACGACTCAGGGACCGTGGGATTCCGGTCATCTCGATGGACACGTTGCTGGTTGACATGGACAAAATGCGCAACACCGGGGTCTGGTGCGAGGTCATGCCGGATCATGTTGACATGGCCGAGAAAAGCGTCGGCTACCTGATGAAGAAGATTGGTGGACGCGGGAAAGTCATCCACATCGGGGGCCTGGATGGACACAGCGGAGCGCAGGGTCGACGCCGGGGCTTTGAGAACATCGTGGAAAAGTTTCCGGATGTCGAAGTT
Organism: Schlesneria sphaerica; assembly: GCF_044336245.1. Lineage (NCBI taxonomy): Bacteria > Pseudomonadati > Planctomycetota > Planctomycetia > Planctomycetales > Planctomycetaceae > Schlesneria > Schlesneria sphaerica. Next base: position 2,550,040 of record NZ_CP172346.1, read on the forward strand.
GTCGGTGGGGGCGTTCGCTGGTGCGACTGGAAAAAGGAAAAAGCCCGGAACACCTTCGAAGCCTTGCTTCAGCAGGAGACGACACCGATCGCCGGTGCGTTCTTCCATAGTGACGACATGGCCCTGGGCGCCATCCCGGCACTGAAGGGGACGATTCACGAAAAGATGATCGTCGTCGCGGTCGATGGCCAGAAGGATGGACTCGACGCCATCAGGGCGGGGACACTCGCCGCTTCTGCGGTGAACCCCGTCTGCCGGATCCACCAGACAGCGCTGTTCCTTGGCCACTTCATCGCACGCAACAAGGAATCGGTCGATTCCGTTCCGCTGGAGATCATCACGCCGGGACCGCTGGTCACAATGGATGATCCGCAGGCCCTGCAGGCGATGTATTACCTGGCCGACCCGCTGCACTGCATGGTGTAACCTGCATCGTCGCACTTGTCTGGTTTGACTTGTTTGGTGATCCGCCGAACACAATGGTTGGACGGGGCCAGCGAGACGTTTGTCCCATGGGTCACCGCCTCGCTGGGATGAATCGGAATGAAGTTCCGAAGCAAGCCCCTGGAAAAGATCGCGAAAGCTCACATGCCACTGTATGACCGGCTTCGGGCATGCAGTGCTCTATCCCGCCGCGCGAATGCGGAAGAGACTGATTCTCCGAAGATTTTGAAGCACTGAATGACGACTAATGATCTGATCATAACGACGCTCGCATGCTCGGTTATTGGAAGAACGCTCATGCCCCTGTCTGACCGGCTTCGGGCATGCAGTGCTCTATCCACCCGTGCGAAGATGATAAGACACTGCTTCTACGAAGACTTCGAAGCAGTGGCATGAAGACGACGATTCGATCGCAATCCGTCTTCGGAAGGATCCTCAGCCGGCGACGGCGTGCGTTTGAGATTTCGCCGGACGGATCCATGCGTGTCGTCGCACGTACCCACTTCACCCAGGACGTTGCATTGTCCGCTCAGACCTTACGCAGGCCGAGTTGCGAACGAATATCCTGCTGGATCGTGTCGATATCGCGGGCTCCGTCCGTCTGGATCACTAGTTCTTTTTTCGCGAACAGCTGCAGGACGGGCTCGGTCTGAGTCCGATAGTCACGCAGTCGCTGCTGTAATCCTTCTTTGTTGTCGTCGCTGCGAATGACCAGTTTCCCGCCGCAGACGTCACATGTATCTGGAGTTGCGGGTCGGTGATGGATCAGGTTGTAGTCGAGGCCGCACTGGCTGCACAGCCGTCGTGCAAGAACGCGTTCGAACACAACTTCATCCGGAACATCGATATGGATCACGGCGTCGATGTCGTAGCTTTCCAGGAAGAAGGCAGCCTGAGTCAGCGTGCGAGGAAAGCCATCGAGAATGAATCCGTAGTTCCAGTCGTGCTGGGCCAGACGCTCCCGAATGATCTGCTCGACAATCTCGTCATCGATCATTCTCCCGTCAGCGATCAAACGCTTGATACGAGCCCCCAGCTTGGTGTGCGACTGAATGTGCCATCGAAAAATATCGCCCACCGAGATGTGAACCATCTCGAAAACCTGCTTCAAGAGCTTAGCCTGGGTCCCTTTGCCGCATCCTTGCGCTCCCATGATCACGTATTTATGCATTGCGAATCCAATTAGTCCAGAAAATCACTTCGTTCCGATGGCGTTGCGAAGCTGTTGTCCAATTCGTTTGATCGCATCCCGTGCGGTTTCAAATTGTTGAACGCGGCGTAAGAACGCATGAATCATCCCCTCGTAGCGGTGCAGCGTCACAGGGATTCCCACGGCCTGCAGGGCAGCCCCGTAGGCTTCTCCCTCATCCCGCAGAGGATCGTACTCGGCGGTGATGATCGAAGCGGGTGGCAGCCCCTTCAATGTTGTCGCCCGCAAAGGCGAGGCGTAGGGGTCCTGCCGCTGTGCTGCAGAGGAAACGTACTGATCCCAGAACCACCCCATTTCTTTCCGCGTCAGAAAATACCCATCGGCATTCTCGTGATAGGAGGGACGTTCGAAATCGCAGTCCGTAATCGGGTAGATCAGTGACTGAAATGCAACCGGTGGTCCACCGCGGTCTCGGGACATCAGGCAGACCACAGCCGCCAGATTCGCTCCGGCACTGTCCCCGGCGACGGCGATTCGATGGGGATCCCAGCCAAACTGGTCTGGGTTCGCATGCACCCACTTCAGGGAGGCATAAGCATCTTCGATCGCAGCAGGAAACTTGTGTTCGGGGGCCAGCCGGTAGTCGACATTGACGAAGATGCAGCCGGATTCGGCCGTCAGATGCCGGACCAGGTCGTCATGCGTGTCGAGGTTGTTCAGGACCCAGCCCCCCCCGTGAAAATAGAGGCAGACACCGAATGGTCCGTCACCTTGCGGGACATACACCCGGATCGGCAGTGCGTCTCCGTGGGGTCCCTCGATCGTGAGGTTCTCGACCTTGGCAAGATCTGGCAAATTCGTCCCGGCCTTACAGCCCAGTGCCGCCGCGCGACGCAGGGTTTCCACGGGAACAGTCTCAAACGTGTAGGCCTTCTGCCGGGCGACTTGTTCCAGGAACGCAGCGGCTTCAGGATGTAAAGGCATGGTCTCTCTCAAAGATCATCATGGCGCGATAATTCTCGGCGGGCGCCACAGAGCGATCAGCATCCGCGCAGGGCCGATCAAGCAGGCCACATGCCGCACCAATGTATACGGCGTCGGCCGTTCCAACAATCGGCCGAAAGCGACCTACCGTGCTGACCCCTGCTTTACAGCGTCAACACCGTTGTAAAGTACGTGATGCGCAGGGTTTACCCGATTCGCAGAAGCGGGCTGATTCTATGCACGAACCCAGATCCGAGGGCCCGGCCCGCAGGACACTGCGGCTCACTGAACACCGACCTGCCAGACGACTTTGACCGCAGGAATCTCGCCACAGACAGTTTCCCGCAGACAGTGCGCAAACGTCAAATCCCCGTTATCGGGTCGCTGTCTTCCGGTCACAGTTCCGATTGATTCGGGTGCGACTCATGGAGCGGGGAACGCATCAGCGGGCTCTAGCGAGTCGGAGCTGCCGGAGTGCCGCTGGCCGTTACAGGCCGAGACGCCGGATAGGGAAGCGACTTCAGAATCATCTGCAAGTCCTCGATTTCTTCCAGTTCGGCCTCGAAGTCGACGTTCGACTGTTCCAGGTACCCTTGCTGAATTTCCCCAATCCCATTCGACAATGGAGCTTCGACCACAATCGGACCGGATTCCCGGGTGGGCAGATACAGTGTCTGTCCGGCCGGCAGCAATCGAGGTGAGCTGGCAACGCGGGCCAGATGCAGACGGCCGATGATCACCAGCGTCGCTTCGCTGTTCTTCAGAATCGACACGGTGCCGTCGGCACTCACCTGGATCTCACGAACGTCTTCGGGGACGGTCATTGGCGGCTGGAGTAACACCGAGTCAGAACAGACGAGCAGACAGAGTTGACGATTGCTGTCGAGAGTGAATGCACCACATCTCGTCAAATACTCGGTTTCTCCGCGCTTCACGACGAAGAAGCCTTCGCCACTGATGGCGAGGTCCAGTTGTCGTTCCGTGTTCTTTAAGAGCCCCTGTTTCAAGTCGAGTTGGGGCGGAGACATGCGACAGCCGAGACCTTGAATCCCCGCCCGAGCAGCGGGAGTGGACTCCTCTTCGTCCTGCTCGTCTTCAATTGAAGCCCTCTGCCGGTAGTAATCCACCAGCGTGACACGAATCCGCTTGTAACCCGGCGTTTTCGAGTTGGTCAAATTGTGCTGATGCTGCGTAATCGCCGCTTCAATCGCCGCCGTGGGCGAGGAATCCAGCGAGGACTGGAACCGAATTTTTTGTGAGATCGGTTCGGCAATGATGTCGCCCGTCCGGGTTTCTCGCAGTGGAACGGCGGCGGCAAGCTTTTCGGGAGCACCGCCGAGCAATTGTGGCAGGGCGCGAAGCTGCTTTCGAACCTGCAGCAGGTCACGCACCACCCCGGCGGGAAGTGATTTCAATTCTTCAAACCAGATGTCCCGCTCTTCGCTTGTCGTGTGTGAGAGTTCTCGTTCGATCACGCTGCGAACGGCCTCGTTCCCGGTTTGCTCGTAAAGATCTTCTTCGCCCGGCGCATCGACGGGATATGCGTCGACAGGGGCGGGAACAGCCGTCGGGGGATCACTCGTACGAATCGTCAGGTCGCGCCCTTCGCACTCCTGAATCTGATGTGCGGAAACGACGTCAGAGTCGGCACCGACCCGTTCGGCGAAGCGAGGGAAGCCGAGATCTCCCATGTCGCTGAAGTCCTCGGCAGAACACTTCAGCAAAGGTCCGGAGAGCGCTGCAAATGGCTGGTCGGACGTGAACGGTTCCGAATAGCGTTCAAACTGTCGCTGGACCGCCACAGAACAGACAAAAAATGCCAGTACTGCTAGCGAAACCACGAAACCAGTGTTCCGCACCCATTGCATCGTCAACTCCTTTTGGCGATTGCCTGTCACGGTCTCAGGACGTCTTCAGTCCTTTGCTACGATCCTGTTGCCGTTCGGCATCCATCGGCTGCCACTCCTGCAACCGTATTCTGCACCGTTACCGTCGAAAATTCTGGAGCATCCCGGCCTCATCGTCCTGGATTCAATCCCATCGAAGTCATCGTCTTCGATGGTCCTCACCTCGAAATTCTCCAGGCGAGGCGAAACCCAGGCACAATCGCGCACTGTCACTCAGAACATCAACGGTCGAGACGTTAATGGAATTACAAAAATTCAGCAATATGCACTCTTCGTTGCGGCGTCCGGGACTTACAGCCGACAGGTGACAGAGTCGAATTGTGTTCAGCGCACTGCGGCGTCGGTTTTCATCCATGCCTCCAGTTCGGCCCGGACGGGCATCGCTGGCTGAGCACCAAAACGGGTACACGCTAGCGTACCTGCTGCACACGCGAAGTGCGTTGCCGCTGGGAGAGACATTCCTTCGCACAGTGCCACTGTCAGTGCCGCCGTGAACGCATCTCCTGCCGCCGTCGTATCCACAATATTCGCTTTGTGTGCAGGGATCTGCTCGGTCGATCCGCCCGTTAACTGCACGAGTGCCCCGAGTTCGCCCATCTTGAGAACGACGTCTTTCGCTCCGCGAGACTGCAGGACTCTTGCCGCCTGTTTTGCCGATTCCCAGTCATTGACGACGACTCCCGTGAGGACTTCCGCCTCAGTCTGATTGGGGCTGATAATATCAACGGACAGCAGGGCATCCGGAAGAGCATTGACCGGCGCCGGTGCCGGGTCCAGGATCGTTGTCACTCCGTGCTGATGAGCCAGTCGAATGGCACTGGCGATTGCATCCAGCGGCGTTTCCAGTTGAACGATCAGGGCACGTGCCCCCGCGATCACCTCTTCACGGGACGCCACCACCTCAGGAGTCAGCAATGCGTTCGCACCGGGAACCACGGCAATTGAGTTGGCACCCGTATCGTCGACTCCGATCAATGCCACGCCGCTGGAGACATCCGGAGAATCCAGTACGTGGACCGTATTGACTCCCGCGTCCTGCAGGTTTCTCCGCAGCGTATCGCCGAACGCGTCTTTGCCGACACACCCGATCATCATGACGTTCGCCCCCAGTCGTGCAGCGGCAACAGCCTGATTCGCACCCTTTCCTCCCGGGATCGTCTGGAACGAGGTACCGAGCACCGTCTCACCGGGCCGTGGCAGACGGCTCATCCGCGCGACGAGATCCATATTAATGGAGCCGACAACGACGATGCGGGGTGAACTGACGTCAGACTCAGACGCGCTGCTCATAGAGAACACTTTGCAGAGAAGGTGGAGTCAAAATAAACAAGGGGAACCGGTGGAAACGTACCGACTTCCCCCCTGCAAGTGAATGGAGCGGACTCAATCCTCCGGCCGCCCCTCACAGTTTGGACTGTCTCGAAGCTCTGACCCATTTCCCGTTCTGACCTGCAATCTGGGCGTCTGTCTTCCCGCTTGTCTTGCCAGAGGAGTTGCCTGAATGGCAACATCTCGGCATCGCTCGTTATACTTTTCGCTGCGTCACTGTGTTGAGTGATTCCCGGAATCATCGCCATGCTGGCGACGGCTGATCTTTTCAAGTTCCCGATCTACGGTAGATGCTGATCATTTTCCCGGATGCGGGATGGCACCGTTCCTCATCGTACGCTTTTTAGCATAGGTCCTGAATCGATGTTGACGTCTCTACGCCCGGCGTATTTGTGTTTATTGTCGTGGTGCCTGCTCAGCGGACTTACGCAATCGGGGCGAGCGGCTGATGGAATGCTCTACCCACTGGCCGTCGCGGTCACGGCAGATGACACGATCTACGTTGCCGACCGTGAACTTCCCGGCATCTGGAAGTTTTCAGAAGGGAAGTGGTCGATCTATTTTCAGGGATCAAAGAAGTTTCGCACGCCGCTCAATGCCGTGCGATGTCTGGCGATTGATCATCAGGGAAAACTGCTGGCGGGAGATTCCAGCACGCGAGAGATTTATCGGTTCGATGAATCCGCTCAACCTCAGCCGCTGACCAAAGGGGGAGTCGGAATTCCCATGTCGCTCGCCGTGGCCAAAGATGGAACCATCTATGCCGGAGACATTGAAATCCAGCGGATCGTGAAAATTCCCGCAGAAGGGGGCACGCCGAACATCATCGCGGAAGTGACGGCCCCTCGGGGCATGACCATCGACGATGAAGGCCGCTTGTGGATCGTCTCACACGGTAAAGACGCTGTGATCCGGCTCTCAAGTGACGGAATGCAGCGCGAGGTCATTACGGAAGGACGTCCGTTCCAGTTCCAGCACCACATCGTGCTCGGCAAGGAAGGGGAAGGCTACGTCGCCGACGGCTATGCCAAGACGATCTGGAAAGTGAAGCAGGGCGAGAAACCTGAACCGTTCTTCGCAGGTGAACCGCTGAAGAACCCGGTAGGATTGGCCTGGTGGAAGGGCAACCTGCTGATTGTCGACCCACACACGAAGTCTGTCTATCAGAGGACTGCGGAAGGCAAACTGGAACCAGTTGTCGATGACGCACCAGCCCAGTAGCGATCGACGCTCCCGGGCATTAATCGCCGCTTGAGCGATTTTCCACTTCGTCCACCCGGGAACACGGCATTCGTGATCGCGGGTGGCTCCACTATCAGACTCACCACCGCACCACGAATCACGCCGCTTTGCGGGTGCGCCGGCGGTGATACGTCGTGACCACGGTTCCGGGCCGGCCCGAGACCTTGCCGTCGACGGCCTCGACGACGTACGAGTTTGAGAGCAGGCGGAAGAAGAAGAGTAGCAGAAACGCGCCGATCGTCCCGGCCGCGAATCCAATCGGGCTGATGGGCGTGATCTTAAAGCTGGTGTCGAACAACAGCAGGATGCTGCAGCCAATCAGACTCCCTACGATCCCCATCAGCATAGTGCCAATCGCTCCGCCGGGATCCCGTCCAGGCATCAGAGCTTTCGCGCTGAGACCAACGATCGTTCCAAACCCAATCCACATCAGCGCTTCCTGCGCCAGCAATTCAATCGTCGCGACTAAGGTCGGTTCCGCCATGGTCATGTCCGTTTCGTTTTCGCGTTCGAATACGAGGATGCGAAATGGACTCATCCTCCGCCGGGAAATGACATCGACACATGAGGCCGCGATCCATCACTACAATCGCCAAAAAACGCAAAGTCGCCCCACACCACCCCGTCACGCAACCAAAAGCGGATAAGATCGGCGTTCCGGGTAACGACTGAGTTGCGAGATGCGTTCTGGTGATCAGAGCAGGAACGGAGTCTCTTACGTCCGTTCGACGACCACTCACCCCACCACCTGGACGGCTGTTGGGGTCAGTTCGACTTTTGCTGCCCTCTGGAATAGCTCAGATCCAGAATCTCCATGGGGTGAGCGACCCAGACAGGGCTTTTTGCCTGTCGAAGTGCGGCCTGGATCTGCAATGAGCAGCCGGCATTCCCCATAATGACCGTCTCGGCCCCTGTTGCGAGGATATTCTTGATCTTGCGGCTGGCCAACTGGTCGGCCATTTCACCTTCCGTCAGGTTATAACTCCCTGCGGCACCGCAACAGATTTCGGACTCGCTCAGCGGCACCAGCTCCAGTCCGGGAACAAGTGACAACAGTTCGCGTGGCTGCTCACGGATCTTCTGGGCGTGACACAAGTGACAGGCATCGTGGTACGTGGCCTTCATCCGGACTTCGCCCTTGGGGGCAATCGGCCCCAGAGCGGTCAGGAATTCGCTGATATCCTTCACTTTGCCGACAAAGCGATTCAGTTCCTGAGCGACCACCGGATCATTCGGAGCCATTTCCGCAGCGACATGACCGTAATCTTTCAACATTGAACCGCAACCGGCGACATTCACGATGACGGCATCGAGATCCTCGGCCGCGAATGCACCCGAATTTGTCCGCGCCAGATCCAGCGCAGGCTGCCCTGCTCCGCTGTGATAATGGATTGCTCCGCAGCAAGCCTGGCTGCGGGGAATCACAACGTCACACCCATTGGCCTGGAGAACTCGCGCGGTCGCCCAGTTCACATGGTGGAACATGGCATCCGCCACACAGCCGGTGAAGAGTGCCACGCGAGCGCGTCGCGGACCAATGGCTGGCAGGAACTCAGGAAGACCGGGCTCGCGTGGTTTCAGGGGGGGAAGTAGTCGCTGCATGCGACGCAACCGCTCGGGCAAGAGTTTCGTCAGTCCAGTCCACTCTGCAAATTGGTCCAGGTGCAGGACCTGCATCAACTTCGCCGGGGCCAGTGCCCAGCGTAGCCGCGAAGGATACGGGAACAGCCCGTACAGAATCCACTTCTGGAACCAGTCACCCTGCGAGCCTTTCTTGCCGGCCCTGGCCATTTCATGCTGCTGCATCTCAACCCGAAACGGCTCGATCAGCCGGCCGTATTGCACGCCCGAAGGACAGGCCGTCTCGCAACTTCGGCAATCCAGACACAGATCGAGATGTCCTTTGACCGTGTCTGTCAGCTCCAGACGACCATCGGTCACCGCTCGCATCAGGTAGATACGGCCGCGAGGACTATCGTTCTCGTTCCCGGTCTCGAGGTACGTAGGACATGCGGCGGTACAGAGACCGCAATGAACGCAGTCGAGGAATCGTTCGTAGTCAATCCCGCTCCCGACTCGCGGTTGATCCGAAGCGGCCGGACCGTTGGAGAGGACGGGGAGTTGAGTCGAATGATTCGGCGAGGCAGCGATGTCTGTCATGCTGAACGGATATCCGAGACGAAGCAGTGCAGCGAAAATTGAGGGAGAACCGCAGGGGAATTGTAGCAACGACGCCCCGGGTTAATAGAGCGGACCGGTCAAGTTGCCTTCGCGACGTCGCACGAAACCCGTGAAGCCATCTGAGCAACTTTCGAAGGGAGAACCGTTCCGACTATGTCGCTGACCGATTCACACCCTTCATGTTCCAGAATCGACTCGAGGTCGCTCACCAGATTCGATGCGAGAGTCGGGTTATAGAAGTTTGCGGTTCCCACCTGGACGGCAGACGCACCACAGACAAGAAAGTCCATGACATCATCGATCGACTGGATACCGCCAATTCCGATGATCGGCGTTTTCACGGCCTGGGCCACCTGCCAGACAACACGCAGTGCGAGAGGTTTAATCGCGGGACCGCTGAGTCCGCCAATTCCATTTCCCAGAATCGGTCGGCGCGTCCGCCAGTTGACGGCAAACCCCTGGAATGTGTTGACGAGTGACAGAGCATCTGCCCCTGCATCGCTCGCGGCAGCAGCAATCTCGACGACATTCGTTACGTTCGGGGTGAGCTTGGCGATGATGGGAAGATCGCAGGCGTTACGAACCGCCGAGACCACTTCAGCAGTCATCGCGGGATTAGTCCCATAGTCAACGCCGCCCGAAACATTAGGGCATGAGATATTCAGTTCGAGCGCCGCCAGCTTGGGGAACTGATTCAGCTTGCGGGCCATCTCGACGAATTCACCGGTGTTCTTCCCGGCGATATTGGCAATCACCGCAGTCCCCAACTCCAGCAGCGCAGACAGGTGCTTGGCGATGAAGACATCCAACCCATCGTTGTCCAGGCCAATCGAATTCAACAAACCCGAGGTCGTTTCGACCGTTCTCGGCGGCGGGTTACCGGGACGGGGCAAGGGGGTCACGGTTTTAGGAATGACTCCTCCCAGTTGGGAAAAGTCAGCATACGCCACCATCTCGCGTGCGTACCCAAACGTCCCGGACGCCACGAGGATTGGATTCTTCAGATGAATTCGATTGAGTTGGACATCAAGGCGCGGCACGAGGCAATTCTCTTCTGGATGACGCAGGCCAGTCGCGTCGACTGCGGCCCCATTGGCTGCTCGACCCTGCCTGTCCGTCATTACGTGAATATCGTACACGCCCTTGCGCCGTGACGACATTCACGCAGCCCGGAGCGCGAGAATTTCCTGGAACAAAAGCGAACGACGACCCGAATGGAGACTTCACGCTGCAAGGTGTTTCCTCACAGCGGATCTCACACCCGCATCATAGGCCGTACAGGGCCGCCAGAGCGAACCGGAACGATCTGCGAACGCATTAATCAGAAAACTAGATCACACCACCGTGAGTACGGTAGGGAGTCGCGACGTCTGGCATATCAAGCGACCAGATACGTTCCCAGATTTCGGGAATGTGCCGATAACCTTCAGAGGCGTAAATCAACTGACGGGCACGAACATCGGGTGATGACGAATAGATCGGGACAATGCAGCCGATCTGCCCAAAGCTGCAACCCAGCAGCAACAATGCAATGTACAGCCGATTTCGCATGATGGCCTCCGTGCCCACCGCCCGCAGGCGGTTTCGTTCGCGCAATGTGTCTGCGATAAGATCTTTCACAGGTGCAGTGCCGTGATCGATACTTCCGTATTTCGACCAGCAGTCAATCCGCTGGTATGACGCCTTTGTGATATCTCGATCACACCGACTTCACACCTGCCACGCAATGACCGCCACTGCAACTGCAGAAGAGATCATTCAGGGAGGCTGGTGGGGAGTTCCGGGGCGATCGTGACTGGTTCGGGCGCTCCGTTGAGCTGGTGATGGTCGGCTGATTCAATGGCCGCTTTGGCCGCAGCCTCCATCTCCAATTGACGGACTTTTTCCTCCATCTCTTTGCCTGGCTTGAACGTCACCACGAACTTCTCAGGTACGAAGACCTTATCGCCAGTTCGTGGATTCCGCGCCTTCCGGGCCGCACGCTTTTTGACTTCAAAAACTCCGAAGTTCCGCAGCTCGATTCGCCCGTCTGCGACGAGCGTCTTGACGATCGCATCGAACGTTTTCTGGACGATCTCTTTCGTCTTGAGCTGAGTCATCCCCAGGGCTTCTGAGATCTCTTTGACAATTTCTTTCTTGGTCATGACCTGAGTCTCCCGAAGAATGACGACTTGGAACAGTCGAACAGTTTTCGATGGTGCTGATGAGACTCAACTGTATACCCAAGAAAGACTTAATGTCAAGTCGCCTCGTCTGGACGATTCAGATCGAAGAGAAAACTGAGCGCCGCAGGCCGACGCGCACTCTTCCCTCGCTGACAATATCGGCACCTGACATCCGGAACTTTTGGGAAAACCGCTCCAATCGGCAAAGTTCTCTTTGCGCTCTCGGAGAGACAGTCGTGAGTCCACTCTAAACAGAAATATGGAAAACACTTAGATCAAATCGAACCACCGCAGCGGATCTCAATGTCGTGCATTGATCCGCGCAAGGGAACTGGCCACGAGGCGCTTCGCATCACAGGCCTCCTGAATGACCTGGCAGAACCGTTCGGGGCGCGGGACACCTTCCAGCACCAGAAGTGGCTGGCCTCCGGCACCGGTAAGACGAATGTCGCCCGTCTTGTAAAAGTCTCTCACCGACTCGGGCTCGACTGTCGCAGTGACGATCTGCGAAAGGGGAATCGATTCGAACTGCCGGTAACCGATTGATTTGACACGTTTTACGACTCGGTTCGTTAAAACGTAACGTGAACCGAAGACCTTCATCCACAAGTAGGTCAAGGCAGCCAGCGGGGCCAGCGGCAATCCGAACAGAATGTTCGAAACCTTCATTCCCCAGATGCGAGTGGGAATGCAATTCAGTATCCGATGAATCAGTTCGCCCACAGCAGTATGAGCAATCGACGGATACAACTCTTCGATCACCGTTTCGTGATCCGGACTGACTCCCGAAATGGCCTGGGGCTTGTGAGTTAACATGATTCGAAAAACCTCTAGACGCCAAGCGTCAATATCAGCCACGAAAATCACGTTCCTGTGGAAGTGTACTTCACAATCAGGCCCAAACAGGGTCTCAACCGGTGGCCGCCTTCGCCTCGCGGTGCTACCTGTCCGAATAGCTGTCTTTCAGCTGGAACACTTCAACACGGATTGGGTGAGAATAGCCATCCCCCTTTTAGAACGCCAGTCGCCGGCAAAAACCGCCGGTGAGGGGAAACTCGCTTCGTTCCACGAGCGAGAGCCAAATGTCGTGGCGAGTCTCGTCACCCGGGTGCGACACTCTGGAAATGGCGTGATCTCCTCAACTCTGCGTGAGGCGGGAGAAGAGCTATGCTGAGAAGGAGATCTCGCCAGGCTTGTCCGCGCGAAATTAAACGGCGCGCGGTCAGACGGCGTCGGCCGCCTGGATCTTCCGAAGTTCTTCAGAGCGGATCTGCTGCAAGAGATTTCGCAGGTTCAGCCCGATTGCGAACGCTCCAATCCCGCCGATTAAAAGCAGTGGATAGAAAACGTGAAACGGTTGCCGCATCACGAGACCAGCGATTCCCGCGATCAGTGAGACCAGCGAGAACGCGATCGCGGTGGAACACATGCTCACAGCTAGATGTTTCCTCTTTCTCCGTGCAGACAGTCCCGCCAGACCGCCAAAGATGCCTAAAAGCATGCCACCGATTCCCCCGACCCACCCTCCCTGCTGAATCGACCACCAATCCCCTGCCTGGCCCGCTGAAAGGACCATCAGAGGTTGCGCGATGGCGACTTTCCCTTGTCCGGGCAACACCACGCGCAGTGTCAGTCGCCGTGGCTTCCTTCCCGGATTGCCATCGAATGGGAGTTCAAACTCGCGCCAATCCGATGTACCGGTCAGTTTTGACATCGGCCCCGTCGCTGACAGTGTTCGCGTAAAGAACTCTCCGTTCGAGCCAAAGTCATTCAACAGCTCGAGATACCCATCCCCGGCGACGTCTTCGTACTTGACTCGCCCCCTTACGACGTACTGATGATTGAGAATACCCGGTGACTCACACACGGCGACCCGTGTTGTGCTTGGCTGATCGCTACCCAGAACGATGACGGCGGGTTCACTGGCCGGTCCCGCCGAAGAAACCGCGTTCTGACCCATCTCTTCCAGACTCGCAAAAGTGAGCTCCACCGTCGGGGCCTCACCAGAGGCACTATTACGGCAAGTCAGCAGAAGCACCGCGACTAACATCATCCGTAGAAACATGATTCGTCCCCTTCTCGTTTTCTTTCGCGTGTGCGGCCAGTAGGGTCTTCAGTGTGCTGAGATCAATCTTTCCGTCGATCAAAAGTCCGCGCAATGTTCGCTCGAAGTCACTCATCCGTGACTGGCTGTCAAAGACCTCAATCTTGGCGATCAGACGGTCCAGACGGAGTCGCACAGTGGGATAAGAGATGGAATATGCTTTCGCCATCTCTTTCAATGAGCCGGACGCCAGCACGAAACGCTTCAGAAAAGCGAGATCTTCGTCGTCCAGCAGATCGATCCACTTCTTATTGCTCATAACTGAATATTATTCATTCTAGATCAATAATATTCAATATTTTTCTGAGAATTTTTGCACTTTATTTCCATGAGAGCCCGCAGCAGGATGTTGGGGCTGGCGGGTTCCGTTGTCACTGCGCAGGCTTGAGCTGGTCTGGAATTGAGCTTCTGGTATTGTTGCCCTGCTCGACCACCCTGATTGACTCCATGACGCATGAGTAGTGATTCCCCCATTTTGAATTGCGAGGCGCGATGGATCCGCAAGCGATCAGACAGTTCATCGAGTTGAAGTGTCCCGGGACCCGAGTCTTGGTCGCGTCACGCGAAAGCGGTGCACCGGAAGCTGCCTGGGGCGATAGCTTTTTTATTTACGACCCTGATGGAAATCTCCCTTCGCAGCGTCAGTTCCCCTACGCCACCATCGTCGTGAAAGATTACCCGGGGTTCGATGAGTTCTCGCAGCTCAACCGCCCCGGAATCTTCCGCCTGAACCTGGGACTGGGAAAGGACGATTTCCGCAGCGCCCTCGGTCTCTCCACAGACAAGTTCCGCGAACCGACCACACCTGCGGCAACCGAAGACTTTGCCGCAGTGAATCGGCTTATGCCCCACCCCGTCTACGCCGCCCAGGGTTGGGTCTGCATTCTCAACCCCTCACGTGAGACATTCCGCGAGACCATTGAGCCACTGATCGCTGCTGCGTACCTGAAGTCTTTGAAAGCTTTTCGCCAGACTTGAGTGGATATCCCCTGATCCTTTGGCCCGGCAGACTCAAGACGATGATCATCACGGTAGGACTCGATCGGACCGTATTTGCGACAATCAGCATCACAGTCGAAATCATAAGAGATCTCGAACCGCCCCGCTGATGAGCGACATGGACGCCAACCGCCCAAACCACCCGAATGCGGAGTGCTGACTTATGGACATCGGACTTCCGCAACAGAATTCGATCGTCGGCGATAAAGTCGATCTTCGCTCTTCCGTGAAGGGACTACGGAAGACTATTCTTAAAAAATTGGACGTTGCGACACGATTTGCCCAGACGGAGAGTTTTGTCAGGATGGCACATCAACGAGTTTGGCCTGGCCGCCCCGCACCTCTTGGCGCCACCTGGGACGGCAAAGGGGTCAATTTTGCGGTGTTCTCTGAACACGCGACTCAGGTTGATTTGTGTCTTTTCGACTCTCCCCTCGCGACAAAAGAGTCGGCCCGGATCCCCCTTCCCGATCAGACGGATCATGTCTGGAACGGATATCTTCCTGACATCAGACCGGGACAGCTCTACGGGTTTCGTGCCCACGGTCCCTACGATCCCGAGCGGGGATTTCGGTTTAATGCCAACAAGGTCCTGCTCGACCCCTACGCCAAGGGAATCGGACGAGACCTGATCTGGAACGACGCCGCGTTCGGCTACCACATCGGCGATCCGGCTGGTGATCTCAGTTTTGATGAGCGCGACAATGCGGATTCGGCCCCCCTCGCCGCCGTCATCAATCCCCGCTTCAACTGGGGCGGCGACAAGCCCCCCAAGACCCCCTGGCATAAAACGCTCATCTATGAGATGCACGTCAAGGGCTTCACGTGCAAAAGCCCCTGGGTCCCGCGCGAAAGCCGCGGAAAATACGCCGGCGTTGCGTGTGAAGGAACGCTTCGACATCTGCGGTCCCTGGGAGTGACGGCGGTCGAGCTGATGCCCGTCCATCACCATGTCGACGAACGGTTTCTGGTCGATCGAGGACTCACAAACTACTGGGGTTACAACACGCTGGCGTACCTGGCGCCCGAGATGCGGTTCGCCTCGATCCCGAACCCGCAGCAGACGGTCAATGAATTCAAGCGGATGGTTCGCCAGCTTCATCGAAATGGCTTTGAGGTCATTCTTGACGTGGTCTACAACCATACCTGCGAAGGAAATCATCTAGGCCCGACACTGTGCCTGAAAGGGCTCGACAACACCTCCTATTACCGTCTCGCTGACCCCCGCCGCTATTACCAGGACTACACCGGCTGCGGAAATACCCTGAACATGCAGTCGCCCCGCGTTCTGCAATTGATCATGGACAGCCTGCGTTACTGGGTGCAGGAAATGCACGTTGACGGTTTTCGCTTCGATCTGGCAGCGGCGTTGGCACGTGAACTTCATGACGTCGATAAGCTGGGGGCGTTCTTCGACATTATCCACCAGGACCCCATCCTGTCCCAGGTGAAGTTAATTGCCGAACCATGGGACGTCGGGCCGGGGGGTTACCAGGTGGGGAACTTCCCCGTCCTGTGGACCGAGTGGAACGGAAAGTATCGCGATTGCGTGCGCAAGTTTTGGCGCGGCGACGGACACACCGCCAGCGAGTTCGCCACACGCCTGTGCGGCAGTAGTGATCTCTACGAAGCAACAGGCCGCCGCCCCTACGCGAGCATCAACTTCGTCACGTCTCACGACGGATTCTCACTGCATGATCTGGTTTCATACAACCACAAGCACAATGAAGCCAATGGCGAAAACAATAACGACGGAGATAATCACAACATCAGCTGGAACTGTGGATCCGAGGGCCCCACAGATGACCCGGCAGTACTGAAAATTCGCGAACAGCAGAAGCGAAATTTCATGACCACTCTCCTGATATCACAGGGGGTCGCCATGATTCGCAGCGGGGATGAATTCTGTCAGTCGCAAGGTGGCAACAACAACGCCTACTGTCAGGACAACCCGATCAGTTGGCTGCGATGGAAACTGACGAAAGAAGAAAGACGGTTCCTGGAATTCACGCAGCGAGTCATTCGACTCTGGAAGTCGCAACCCGTCCTGCAGCGACGAAAGTTTTTTCAGGGACGAATGATTCGCGGCGAGCTGGTCAAGGACGTCGTCTGGCTCACTCCGCTTGGCCAGCAGATGACGGATGAAGACTGGAACAAGGACTACACCCGTTGCCTTGGAATGCGACTTGAAGGGGAGATGGAAGACGAGATCAATGAAAAGGGGCGCCCCATCTCAGGGGACACGCTCCTCATCCTGTTCAATTCGCACAACGACTCGATCCCCTTCCTGATGCCCCCGCACGCCGAGAATGAGTTCTGGCAACCCCTGCTCGACA
Organism: Schlesneria sphaerica; assembly: GCF_044336245.1. Lineage (NCBI taxonomy): Bacteria > Pseudomonadati > Planctomycetota > Planctomycetia > Planctomycetales > Planctomycetaceae > Schlesneria > Schlesneria sphaerica. Next base: position 2,566,881 of record NZ_CP172346.1, read on the forward strand.
CGGCAACCGATTCCCTCTTGAAGCGGCTGACGTTCCAGGAACCGTATCCACTGGAAGGTCATTCCCTGGCTGTTCTCAGGCTGAATCGTCCAAAAGTACCTTTCGTCGATCGGGCCAAGTCACAGATCTGGCAATTCGTGAGGGACCAGCGCTGGCAGAAGCGTATTCGCTTCCCCCTGTTCCGCCCCGGAAACCCCTGATCCGCGCAAGTCCAATACGAACTGCGAAAACTCCTACATCGGACTCAACAGAGCGGCGACCAGCGGCTGGACCAGGCACTGGGTTCCGATCGCGGGCTGACAATGCGTACCGAATTTTGAGGGAGACCTTCTCGAATGGGCTGAGGTCTCCCACAGAAGTGTTCACCCCGGAACGACGGCCTTATCGCGAACTTCATTGCTTCAAACGTGAACTTCACTTCGCGCGGGCTGACAGATCCAGCCCCCTCCGAGAACGCGATCGCCTTCGTACAGGACCATCGCCTGCCCCGGAGCGACGCCGTACTGGGGTGCTTCGAACTGCACGCGAACACGTCCGTCCGATATCCGTTCAACCACTGCGGGGGCGGCGGTGTGCTGATAGCGAATCTGTGCGAGGCAGTCAAACTTCTCCGGCAGGTGGTCCTTGAGCCAGCTTAACCCATCTGCTTCTAACTCATAGCAGGCCAGATCTTCGTACTTGCCCAGCACAACGCGCCGCGTGTCCGGCTCGATTCGAATCACGAAGCGAGGTTCACCGAAGGTGATCCCTAACCCACGACGTTGTCCGATCGTAAACTGGTCGTATCCGGAATGTTTGCCCAGAACATTACCGGAGGGGTCCACAAAATCACCCGCCATGTCGGGTCGACCGCGATACCGTTCGAGAAAGCCGACGTAGTCGTTGTCAGGGATGAAGCAGATTTCCTGACTGTCGGGCTTGGTGGCCACGCGAAGTCCCGCTTCTCCTGCCAGTTCACGGATCTCGGGCTTATTGAAGTCACCGACAGGGAACATGATTCGATCGAGGATCTCGCGGTTAATTCCCGCCAGAACGTACGATTGATCTTTCGATCGATCTCGCCCACGCAGCAAGGCGGGTTCGCCGTCGATCGTTCCGATCCGCGCATAGTGCCCCGTCGCGATCCGCTCGGCACCGACGCTGACGGCAAAGTCCCACAACTTTCCAAACTTCAGCCAGTTGTTGCACATCACGCAGGGATTCGGCGTTCGCCCCGCAAGATACTCATCGACGAAGTAGTCCTTGATCCTGCCGAACGCATCCGAAAAGTTCAGTGCGTGAAAGGGGATATCCAGAACGTCCGCCACGCGGCGGGCGTCGGCTGCATCCGAGGCACTGCAACAACCCTGCTTGTTCGCCTTCGCGCCAAGAATCGGCAGGGTCGGCAGCGGTGGGGACGGTAACGCGTCAACCACAGCGGGAGCAGAGGAAGCCTTGGGCTTGGGTTCGATTCGGCAAGTGGTTTCCTCGACGGCACCAGACCGCATAAACAGTCCGATGACTTCGTATCCCTGCTGCTTCAGCAGCACGGCAGCGGCAGAGCTGTCCACTCCACCACTCATCGCCAGCACCACGCGGATCGCCATTATGCCCGGACTTCCTGGAAATTACTTAAAACACGCTGAAAGGCGTCATCATCAACACAATTAAGACCGGCGACGCCTGACCAGAGCCGCGTTTTTTGACAGCCGATCAATCCAGACCATCGGAGGGTCCTGGATAAGGCCTGTTCTCACTGGCAGAGCACACAATGGCCACGGATCAGGATTTCGGTGATTCGGCCAATCTCGGTCACCGACTTGATTGCAGACTTGGGCAGTTCGACCTTGTGGAGGCAGGTCACACTACCGCAATCGACACAAATGAAATGGGCGTGCTGGCATCCATCAGGGTGCGACACGTCACGGATCTCGAATCGCCAGACGTGGTCCCCGAGTTCCCGGCGTGTTGCCAGGCCTGCCTCGACCAGATCGGTGAGGTTTCGGAGCACCGTCGCTTTGTCGAAACCAAGCGGAACCAGATCGGCCGCAATTTCCGCATGTGTTGCTGGAGACGTGGCCCGCTGCAACCAGTGCATCACCGCCAGTCGCGCTGCTGTCGTTCTCAGTCCGCAGTCAGAAAGAAGTTTCCGCGTCTTGCTAACGGCGTCAATGTCTATGTTTTGAGTCATATTCAACCGTTCTTGCGGCTTACACACCTTCTCGAGGGACAGGGAAGAGAAGACACAAAAGGATACCTTCAACAAACTGCGAAAGGCAATTCACAGCCGATTCCGCGACAAAGCCTTCTCTCCCGGATACGTCCTACTTCCGTTTCGGTCGCTGAAAAACCTTCTGGGCCCCCAGGATTGCCTCGACCAGTTTATCAACTTCGCCGCGCGTGTTGTAAAAGGCCAGACTTGCGCGAGCTGACGACGTCAGGCCATACAGGTCATGCAGGGGCATCGTGCAATGATGTCCCGCCCGAATAGCCACTCCCTGACGATCCAGAAGATCGGAAAGGTCGTGAGCATGCAGCCCTTCAATCACAAAGCTGAGGATCGCCCCCTTGTGGTCGACCGACGGCCCGAGCAGCCGAATTCCAGGAATTCCCCTCATCCGCTGATGGGCGTAGCTCGACAACTGATGTTCGTACTGAGCGATCCTGTCAAGTCCCACGGCGCGCAGATAGTCGATCGCGGTACTCATGGCGACCGCTTCGACAAACGGACAGGTCCCCGCCTCAAACTTGGCGGGAGGATCCGCCCAGGTCGACGACTGCTCGAACACCTCACGAATCATGTGACCACCCGCCAGGAACGGGTCCATCGCTTCCTGCAATTCGCGGCGAGCATACAGCACACCGATGCCGGTAGGGCCGTAAAGCTTGTGTCCCGAAAATGCCAGAAAGTCGATCTTCGCTCCCTGCACATCCGTGTGACCGTGCGGCACACTCTGAGCCGCATCCACGCAGATCAACGCACCGACGTCATGGGCTCTCCGCGCCAGTTCCGCAATCGGATTGACCGTCCCCAGCACGTTCGACATTGCGGTGACGGCGAGCAGTCGGGTCCGCGATGTCAGAACCTCATCCAGTCTGGAGAGGTCCAGTCGGCCATCATCGGTCAACGGGATGTATCTCAGTTCCGCTCCGGTCGCGCGGGCCGCGAGTTGCCAGGGAACGAGATTCGCGTGGTGCTCCATGGCATTCACCAGGACCTCATCACCAGGTTTGAGGAACTTTCTTGCCCACCCATGAGCCACGATGTTCAGCGACATCGTCGTCCCGGATGTGAAGACGATCTCGTCGACGTCGGCGGCCCCGATAAACTGGCGGACGTTTTCACGTGCGTTTTCCAGTTCCGTGGTCATCCGATCCCCCAATTCGTGGATGCCCCGATGGACGTTCGAATTGAAGTGCTCGAAACATTCGACCATTTTATCGATGACGACACGCGGTTTTTGAGACGTCGCAGCCGTGTCGAGATAGACCAGGGTTCGGTCGTTTGAAAGTCGCTGCGCGAGAATAGGAAAGTCGCGTCGAATCGACTCAACATCGAAAGCAGGATCAGCGGTGATAGACATGGGGTAGATTTTCGTCGCATGGCCTCGACCTGCTCAAAGCGCAGGTCGAGGTTTCTAGAACCAGGCCAAGGCGTCTGGCTCCGGAACAATAAGCGGTGCCACGCCGAGAGAAATTATAGACCGAGAGCGTCTTTCATCGAGTACAGCCCCGGTGACTGAGTCACCAGAAACTTGGCAGCGGTCAGCGATCCCACCGCGTAGCTGTCTCGAGATTGCCCCTTAACCGCCACTTCGAGGGTTTCTCCCAGCATTCCGTAGACGATCGTATGTTCGCCGACGTTGTCCCCGACTCGCAGCGCGTGATAGCCGATCTCATTCCGAGGACGCTGCCCTGTGCGCCCTTCCCGTCCATGCTTGTGTTCGGTCTGCCCCATCTCCGCAGCCACGATTTCGCCGAACTTCAGTGCCGTTCCGCTGGGTGCATCTTCTTTGTAGCGATGATGTCGTTCGATGATTTCTACATCGACCCCGCTCGAATGGTCCTTCAGGGCGCGAGAAGCATCCGCGACAAGTTTCATCGCGATATTGACTGCGAGACTCATGCTGGGAGCCATCAGAACCGGAATCACCTTTGACGCGGCGACGACATCGGCTCGCTGTGATTCTGTCAGCCCTGTGGTGGCAATCACCAGAGGAATCTTCCGCTCTTTACTGAGCGTCAGGATATGAGCACACCCTTCGGGGGTCGAGAAATCGATGATCACATCAACCGGTTGATCGATGGTGGCACTCAGCGGCACATTCAGCTTGCCAATCCCGGCCAGTTCTCCTGCATCGAGACCTAGCTTGGGGGACGACGCAGACTCGAAGGCGGCGGTAACTTGCAGTGCTTTGTCCTGATGGGCCAACGCGACCACACGCTGCCCCATCCGTCCGGCGGCACCGTTAACTCCTACTTTCAGAGCGTTTGACATTCAAAAATCCTCTTCATTCCGCTGTGTCTGTCACAAGCCGCGATTGTAATGCAATTCGACTCCCAAAAAAATGGGCCCCTGCCCGGCGCAGCCACGGCGATCCAATTTCACTCTGTCGAACGGGACCAGACAGCATGCGGGCACTCCGATGAACGACTCAAGACAACCCCACATGCACACCGGACCGGCAGGCCGCGATCAGCAGTTCGCAGCAGGGTCACGAGGGACGCCGACATGAGCAAAACGTCCGGCAGAACCGACCAACCGCCGATTCAACTCAGCTTCGACGAGTCAGAGGCGTCTATGGTCGAGACAGCTCCCGTGATGTTCCACGCTCGGCAGCAGAGAACGGGACCACTTGATCAACAAAAGTGAGAGACAACCGTCAGAAGAATCAGAAACCCAGCGATTTAACGACATCGAGCGACTTGATGTGATCGCAACAATGAAACAGGCGCAAAGACGCTCACCGCAACACACTCATCCCCTCCCCCGCGTGCATCACCCCTTCGCTGCGGGGAGAGGTCGCCGAGCGGATACCGCAGTTGGCCCGCTGCGCAATCGCTCACACTTGCGCGACCTGCCTGCTGGCAGAATCGAGCAGAGTCAGAGAAGTACCTGCATCCGTGCGATGACAGATTCAGATGACGGCTTCCACGTCATCGGCCTTCAGGCTGGCCATCGAGTAGAAGAGATTCTCGGACTCGCATTTCTCAACGTACTCTTTGGGCATGGTCTCCAGCGTGGTGGCATCCCATTCGATGATCACCGACTGGCTGGGAGGTTTTCCTGATGTTTCCACAACGGAGCCCGTCCAACCTGCTAATGAGATCTCGGGAAATTCGGGCGAGTTAACGCCACCCTTTACTCGAATTCGAGATCCTTCAAGCCCTCCCGTGGCTTTTTTCTTCGCCATCAAAACCTCGCCAATCTGAACGGTCAAAAACGGTTCATCGAGTCACTTTGGAACGGATTCCAAAACCGACAATATCGAACAGTCACGCCTGAAATCAAGCACAGTCGCGAAGGAGCCTGAATGATTGAGCCCCAGCAGTCGCCCTTCGTCTACCCCAGACGAGGCAGACAATTGGAGATGAATGACCTGCTGCGGTTATGACGCGGCGCTTTGAGAAAAGGTTACCAAGGTCCGTGGAGTCAAATGACTTCCCATTCGTGGGAATGGTAGCGAAAGATGTTCGGCTCGCTTGAAAGGGTGAAATCCATCTGGCATAGTTGGCCCGCTCCCTGCCGCCTCCCATCATGTGGGCGGGCTCGATTCCGAATGGACACAACCCATGCATGGCTTGCTGGCCTCAATCACGTTGCAGGACTTCCTGGTCAGGGTAATCTCGTCTACGGCGAAAATTCCCGCTGATTCAGAGACACTTCTTCTTGTTGCTTTCCTCTTGGCAGCAGTCATCCACGCCTCCCTGCTTCTGGGGTTGTTCGGTGGACTTCCCGTCTTCTACATCTGGCTCGAACGAAAAGTCGCCGGTCGTATTCAAGACCGCCTGGGCCCCACACGTGTCGGTGGCAGTTTCGGCTGGCTGCAAACGATTGCAGACGGCATCAAGTTGATCCAGAAGGAAGACCTTGTTCCGAAGGATGCCGACAACCTCGTTTTCCGCATGGCACCCTATCTCGCAACGATCGCATCCTTTGGCGCGTTCATGGTTCTGCCCATCTCCGACGGCTGGGTCGCCGTTGCAGCAGAATGCGGAGCTTTTTTGATCCTGGCACTCATGTCACTCGAAGTCCTCGGGATTATTCTCGCGGGATATTCGAGCGGTTCGAAATGGGCACTTTTCGGCGCAATGCGCGAAGCGGCTCAAATGGTGAGCTATGAAATCCCACTCGCGATCTGTGCCTTGATACCGCTGATGATCGCCGGATCGCTGAACTTCCAGGTGATCGGCCGGTTGCAGTCGGGCGGCTTCTGGAACTGGTTTCTGTTTCATGACCCCTTCACCTTTCTGGCCTTCTTCGCCTACTTCACAGTGGCAACAGCTAGCGTCAAACGAGCCCCCTTCGATCTTGCCGAAGCCGAAAGCGAACTGGTCGCCGGTTTCCATACCGAGTACAGCGGCTTCCGGTGGTCGATCTTCTTTCTCGCCGAATATTCGAGCATGTTTGCCGTCAGCGCCGTGGCGGCAATTCTGTTTCTGGGAGGCTGGCACGACGGTCTGATGATCGACAGCCTGTTCGACGGGTTGCGTGGTACGGGAAGTGGCTGGATTTCAGGCTTTTCGATCGGGACGTACATTGCAAATCTGTTCGGCGCGATCGTCCTGATTACGAAAGCCTGTCTGCTGGTCTTTGTGCAGATCTGGGTTCGGTGGACGTTGCCTCGCCTGAGAATCGATCAGGTGATGACCACCTGCCTCAAGTACCTCGTCCCGATCAGTTGCTTTCTCTTTCTGATGGCCGTTCTGTGGCCACTGACACTCACCACTGTCTTTTCACGTCCGATTCTGGCTGGTGCACCACTCGGTGAAAAAGCGGTCCTCCGTTCAACAGCCACTGGCATTCACGTCGCGTCAGAGGGCAAGGGGGGACCACAATGATTGAACAACTTCTGTTCTACACATTCGCCTTTCTTGCCTGTGGTGGCGCGATTGCTGTCGCCGCATCACAGAACGTGGTTCGAATGGCGTTCTGGCTGGTTGTATCTCTTGGTTCCGTCGCGGCACTTTTCTTTCTGCTCCATGCCGATTTTCTCGGAGCTGCCCAGCTACTGATCTATGTCGGTGGTACAGTCGTCCTGCTGGTCTTCGGTGTGATGCTGACTGCCAGTGGACCCTATTCCACGATCAAGACTTCACCGGCGGAAGGCATCATGGGTGCCGCAGTGGGAGTCCTGCTGCTCTTCGTCCTGATCTCTTCAATCGGGTATGTCGATTGGGCCGATATCACTGCCCGATCACCGACCATCCCGGCAGCACCTGTTCTCGCCGACCTGACGCTCGGTGCACACGCCGAAGAGGTACTCGTTAATACCGGATCAACACAGGCGAAAGCAGATCTGGAAGCACGCGTGCAACAGGGGCGAACGATCCGGCAGTTGGGGATGAGCTTCCTGGGAATGCGTGTGGATCGAAACCTTGCCGAAGGAGGAGCACAGGGGTTGGCCCCTGGATATTTCTTGCCATTTGAAATTGTTTCCGTTCATCTGCTTGTCGTCTTGATTGGAGCTGCATACCTCGCGCGGGCAAAACGACGCGCCGTGTCGGAAGAAGCTGTCAGTCTGGAATAATGGCGATCGCTGCTCACAGCCACCGTCAGTCTGGAAAGTGAAATTCGATCATGGGTGAAATTGGCCTGAATGCCTATCTGATGGTAGGTGCAGTGTTATTCGTCTGCGGCGTTGTCTGCATGGCGACAAAGCGAAACGGCATCGGGATCCTGATGGGGGTCGAACTGGTGCTGAACGGCGCGAATGTCAATTTCGTCGCCTTCTCTCGCTATACCCCACTGGGTCTGGACGGTCAGGCAACGGCACTCTTCGTCATCGTTCTGGCAGCTGCCGAGGCGGCAGTGGCACTCGCGATCGCTCTCAACTTCTATAACAACCATTTGACAATCGATGTGGACCGAGGAAACGAGCTGCAGGGATAGCGATCTTCCAGGTGAACTGTGCCCGTCACTTGCGAAATGAATCGCTGCAAGTAACGTGCACTGGCTGAAATAAAGAGAGATCAGAAACCACGGACGAATCAGTCTGTGTCCAGCCCACATATTCAGTGATGGAATTATGACTGAGACTGGTGAAGTATTGATGTATCTGCTGACGGTGGCATGGCTCTTGCCACTTGTCGGCTTCGTCGTCGAGATCTACTGGCTCAGATGGTCGCATCGACTGCATCAGGGTGCCGCCTACACGGCCGTGGCGTGTATCGGCATCGGCTTTCTCTGCAGCCTTTCCGCATTGATCTATTGGGGCAACCAGACACACTGGGCGGCCTTGTCAGAGCCCGAACATCATGCTCACGTGGGGTCGCACGACGCCGAACACCATGACAGCTCGGCCCCCCACCACGACGATGCCAAGGCGCACGCTGAGGCTGTGCATGCAGACACCCATCCGGCGGACGATCACGCTGAGGCGGCTCACCCGACTCCCGCTGCTCCGAAGTACTTCTCCGGAACCTACTACGAACTGGCTCGTTTCAGTGGACTGCGGATCTCGCTGGACTGGTATATCGACAGTCTGACGCTGGTCATGTTCACGATGGTAACCTTCATCGCGACGTGCATTCATCTGTTTGCAATCGGCTACATGCAGGAAGAGCTGACCGAAGAATACGAAGACCATGAAGTCCACCTTCACAACGGAGGGCACTTCAGTCGCCCCGGACGATTTTACCGCTTCTTCGCCTATCTCTCGCTGTTCTGCTTTTCGATGCTCGGTCTGGTTCTGGCCGGCAACATTTTCCAGGTCTTTATTTTCTGGGAACTGGTCGGTCTGTGCAGCTACCTGTTGATCGGTTTCTACATTGAGCGGAAATCGGCGAGCACCGCAGCCAACAAAGCGTTCATCATGAACCGTGTCGGAGACTTTGGATTTCTGATCGGGATGATGATCCTGTGGACCTCGTTCGGGACTTTCCAGTTCGGGGATCGCGGCGAAGGGGAACACGCCGAGGCAGGCCTGTTCACAATGGTTCGTGGAAACGACGGGACGCTCGACGTCTCAGACGACGGTCAGCAGGTCCACTTGCGCGACGCTCATGGCCACCGCGCAGAAAGAGACGGACTGCCATTGACGATCAGTTATTCACTACTGGTCGCCGCAGGCTTGGGAATTTTTGCGGGCAGCATCGGAAAGAGTGCCCAGTTCCCGCTCCACACCTGGCTCCCCGACGCGATGGAAGGTCCCACTCCCGTTTCCGCGCTCGTGCACTCGGCAACCATGGTCGCCGCTGGTGTCTATCTGGCAGGCCGGTTCTACCCCGTGTTTACTCCTGAAGTGCTGCTGGGGATTGCTTACATCGGCTGCATTACCCTGTTCGTCGCAGCCACAATCGCCCTGGTCGTAACGGACATCAAACGGGTCCTGGCCTATTCCACGATCAGTCAACTCGGCTACATGATGCTGGGGATCGGAGTCGCGGGCTGGGGAGCGGGACTGTTCCACCTCGTGACGCATGCCTTCTTCAAATCGCTGATGTTCTTGTGCTCGGGCAGTGTGATTGCCGGCTGCCACCATGAACAGGATATGCGGAAGATGGGCGGACTCCGCCACAAGATGAAGATCACCGCTTACACCATGCTCGTCGGCGTGATCGCCATTGCGGGGCTGGCAATTCCAGGGACCGCCATCGGATTCTCGGGCTTTTACTCCAAGGATGCCATCGTCGCTTCCGCTTTGGCCTACAGCGAATTAAATCCAAACCATTTCCTGCTGTTCATCACGCCTCTGGTCACGGCAGGAATCACGTCATTCTACATGTTCCGCCTCTGGTTCATGACGTTCGCGGGCGAACCTCGTGATGCTCATGTTTATGAGCACTGCCACGAGAATCCGCGAATCATGACCGTTCCGCTGATCGTCTTGGCAGTCCTTGCAGCCGCATGTGCCTGGCCCGGCGAGAGTGGACCGCTGTATCGGTTGATCACCGACAGCGAGACCGTCCCGGCCGCGACTCGCGTTGTGTCCGCAGGAGCATCACAAGTCACACTTCCCAGCCATCACGGGCATGACAGTGACGTCCACCACGTTCACGCGATGGCGGGGTTTCTCGCTTTGGTCGCTGCCTTCGTCGGTATGGGCCTCGCTTATCTGCTGTACGTGAAAAAGTCGGTTGACCCGGATCAGGTTCGCAGGCAATTTTCTTCAGTCTATGATTTCCTGGTCGACAAATGGCGATTCGACACGCTGTACGATGTGATGTTTGTTGCCCCCGTTCATGTCGTCGCCAAGTGGTGCGTGAACTTTGACCGGAAGGTGCTTGACTCCATTCTGCACGGAGCTGCCGGCCTGACAGTGATGGTGTCCAAACTTGACCGCAAGTTCGATGAGACGTTCATCGATGGTCTGGTCAATCTGGTCGGAAGCATGACATACACAGTCGGATCATCGCTGAAGGCCGTTCAGACCGGTCACCTGCGGCAATATGTGATGTGGATCGCGGTCGGCGTCATCGTGTTGTTCGGTGCCTTGTACACGACAATTCCGAAGTAATCTTGGATTCTGCCTGCCATCTGAATGGTTGATGCACGAATGAGGGAATGAAATTCATCATGAGTTCGGAAACAATCCTGACCTGTATCGTCTTCTTGCCAGCCGTCTGGGCGATCCCGCTGCTGTGCTTTGACGCGAAAGCCAAGGAGGCGATGCGATACTGGGGAGTGCTGGGAACGGCGCTCACGTTCGCATTGACCCTGCAGTTGTGGGCGCAGTTCGATCCATCCCAGTCGGGAATGCAGTGCCGGATTTCGGTTCCCTGGATCCCCAACTGGAACGCAAATTTTACTTTGGGAGTCGACGGAATCAGCTTGCCGCTGATTGTGCTGTCGGGCTTTGTCTGTCTGCTGTCAATGCTGGCTTCCTGGAGCATTGAGAAGAACTTCAAAGGCTACCTGATGCTGTTCCTGTTACTGGAAACCGGCATGATGGGCGTCTTCACTGCACTCGACTTCCTGCTGTTTTACGTCTTCTGGGAAGTCATGCTGCTGCCGATGTATTTCCTGATCGGGATCTGGGGTGGACCTCGGCGCGAATATGCGGCCATCAAATTTTTCCTCTACACGCTGGCCGGCTCTGTGCTGATGCTGATCGCCATGTTGATGTTCTACTTCAACAGTGACCGCACATTCGACCTGCTGGAAATGGCTCGTATCGCCGCGGGAACCAGTGATGGTAAGGCCCCCGTATACGGGACGACGATGCAGATCGCCGCCTTCATCATGCTGTTCATCGGGTTCGCGATTAAGCTGCCCGCGTTCCCCTTCCACACCTGGTTGCCCGATGCCCACGTCGAAGCCCCCACGCCAATCTCCATGATACTGGCAGGGGTGCTGCTCAAGATGGGGGGCTACGGAATCATCCGCATCGCGTTCCCGCTGGCTCCGTATGGTGCACAGTATGCCGCGTATTTTCTCGTCGGGCTGGGCGTCTTCAGCATCATTTACGGTGCGTTTGCAGCGATGGCTCAAACCGACTTCAAGCGGCTCGTCGCTTACAGTTCGGTCAGTCACATGGGCTATGTCCTGATTGGAATCGCGGTCTGGAAGATCGTCGACGGTCGGACGCTGGGGCGTTCGTACTGGGAAATGGGAATCAATGCGGCGATGTTCCAGATGATTGCCCACGGGATTTCCTCCACCGGGATGTTCTTTATGGTCGGAGTTCTCTACGACCGGGTCCATCACCGTGACATCAACAAGTTTGGTGGCATCGCTCAGTTTATGCCGCACTATTCAGGCCTGGCCGCAGTCATCTTCTTCGCTGGACTGGGGTTGCCCGGACTATGCGGCTTTGTCGGCGAAGTCTTTTCGGTCCTGGCCTGCTGGAACTTCAGCCCCCTGCTGGCGATTATTTCTGCCAGCGGAGTGATCCTGACCGCAGGCTACATCCTGTGGACGCTGCAACGGGTCTATCTGGGTCCTGAGTACAAAGGCCCCCACCCGGAAGCACTGGTCGAAATGAATCCGCGCGAACTCGCGATTGGTTACACGCTTGTCGCCACAGCGATTCTGTTTGGCGTGCTGCCTCAACTGCTGTTCAATCCGATGCAGGCATCGGTTCAGGTACTGACAGAGAGCCTTGCATCCTCATACGAGGCGCTGTACGGCGCGGTGACTGCCATGCAGACATCGCAATGGAAGTAGTTGCCGGCGTTCGTTGTTCCACATCCGCAAGCCGCTTTACTGATAGCGAATCCGATGGATTTTGAAGCTCTATATCAGCAGTTTTTGAGTGGTGACGTTGCCGGGCAGGTTTCCCTGCTTCGCTCGCTCAAGATCATCCTGCCGGAACTGATTCTTTCCGGCTCGATCATCTTGATGCTGCTGGCACGACTGACCAGTCTCGACAAGATCATCCCGACACACTGGTTTGCCGTGGCGGGAGGGATGGGCGCGTTCGTTCTCATCTTGTCGCAGTTCTGGCAATTCACGGTTGGTGAAGCGGTCGGCGTCGAGATTTTCACAGGTCTGGCCGTTCACGATGAGTTCTCGACGTTCTTCCGTGGGTTCCTCACCTTTTTCCTTGTCTTCGTGATCGCCCTGACCGTCCTGACAGGGATTCCTGACGACGAGGACGCTCCTGACTTCTACTCGCTGCTGTCGGGTGCTGTGGTGGGCATGATGCTGATGTCCAGCGCGAATCACTTGCTGATTCTTTTCCTGGGAATCGAGATGGCCAGCGTTCCCAGTTACGTCATGACGGGATTCCTGAAAGGTCGCCGCCGAAGCAGTGAAGCAGCCCTGAAATTCGTTGTGTATGGAGCCGGGTCGGCCGGTGTGATGTTGTTCGGCATCAGCCTCCTTGCGGGTCTACTGGGAACGGCCGAGTTTCCCGAGTTGGCCCAGCGGTTCCAGGCCGTCTTCGCGAATCGCGGGGGAATGCAGGATCCCGCCACCCGCTGTGCGGTCCTCGCACTCCTGATGATTTCCGTCGGGTTCGCTTTCAAACTGTCACTGGTCCCCTTCCATTTCTGGTGCCCTGACGCCTTTCACGGTGCTCCCGCTGAAGTCGGTGGATTCTTGTCGGTTGCTTCCAAAGCAGCGGCATTCGCCTTGCTCGTTCGTCTGTCGCTGGCCCTGGCCGGGGACGGCTCAGGTGCTCTTTCGCAGCTTTCACTTTCGTGCGGACTCGGGCTGGGACTGGTGGCGATTGTTACGTCGACATTCGGCAACCTGGCCGCCTATTCGCAGCGAAATATCAAACGAATGCTCGCCTATTCCACCATTGCACACGCCGGTTACTCGCTGATGGCAATTGCAGCACTGCTGGTCCTGCAAAGTGTGCGAACGGACTCAGCCTTTCAGGTTGCACACCCCGGAAACGGTCCTCGCGCGATGGAAGGGCTGCTCTATTACATGGGCGTCTACCTGTTCATGAATCTGGGGGCCTTCGCCATCGTCGCCTTGATTCGGAACCAGACTTTTTCGGAAGAGATCGAAGACTACAAGGGTTTGGCACAGCAGGCTCCCGTGCTGGCAATTTGCATGGCGATCTGCATGTTCAGCCTGGTCGGCATTCCGCCACTCGGCGGCTTCTACGGGAAAGCATTTATTTTCGCATCGGTTTATGAATCAACGCACGTGCACTGGTTCATGTGGCTGGTCCTCGCTGCGGGGGGACTCAACACCGTGATCAGTTTGTTCTACTATCTCCGCGTCGCCAAAATCATGTGCATCGATTCTCGGCCCTCCGGGGCGGCCACCGTCTCCATGCCGGCCAGTTCCTCTCCTGCGATGTACGTCATGCTGGTCTCAGGAATGGTGGTTTTCCTGGGGATCATTATTGATCCACTGACGAAAGTCGCACTTCAGGCGGCCCATGCCTTTTTTTGAACCGCAGATGGACCCTCGGTGATCGTCACATCGACCGGTCGACCAAACCAAAGCACAACTGAAGTCAGTGACTAGTAAAATCGATCCCGGCCCGATTCCCTCGGGCCACCCTTTTGTTCTCATAGACGGCTAGTTTCTTATGGCACACGTGCAACACAATGCCAGGCTCAACGAACTCCTGATCGCGCTCGGAAAAAGCCTGCTTCAATATGTTGGCCAATGCAGCTCGTGGTCCAGCCGGTCTCAAAAGGGAGTCGAAGCAGAGTTCCAGAAAATTGTGGCCGTTCAGCAGGAACACGTCGCAAAACTTTCCGCTCTGCTCACCGAGCGACGCTGGACGATCGATTTCGGCGGGTTTCCTGCGGATTACACCGACCTGCATTTTCTGTCACTCAATTATTTGCTGAAACTGATCCGCGTGAACCAGCAGGAACTGCTAACGGTGCTGGATGAGGCGTCTCACACCTGCATTCACGATCCGGAAGCAAGCGCCCTCATCAGCGAAATCCTGACATCGGAACGTGAGCTGACCGAGCGACTGAACAACCTGGTGCCGGCCGGGGCAAAAGCGACGGTGTGAAGTTTTTTCTCCCGGATTGTCGTACCAGCCCAATTCCCTATCTTTCTGCCCGTTGCTCTGGAATCGTGGGGCACGACGTCCCGCGGAATACTTCGACCACTTACCCGTCAGCGGTTGAAGTGCTATCGTCTCTCCCCGAGGACCGCCACCGCGTGACGGTGCTGTCCCTGCCTGGGGGCATTCTGTCTGGCTCAATTGAGTCAACTGACGCGGTTCTTCTCTTCGCTGGCTCATGAGACTTCGCACTCACGGCTCAGGTTCAGCCAGAGGACGAAGGTATCGTCCCGCCAGGCATGTCAGACAGAATTTTGCACTTTAAGAATTAGGGAAAGAGACAATGGAGTGGATTGATACCCATTGCCATCTCGACGAAGACGCCTTTACACAGGACTGTGAAGAAGTCGTGACCCGCGCGGTCGATGCGGGCGTTAAGGCGATGCTGGCGGTGGGGATTACACTGGAAAGCTGTCGCCGCGTTCTCGAACTGGCCGAACGTTTTCCCCAGGTCCACGCGATTGTCGGACTTCATCCGAATTATGTCGCGGCTGCCAATCCGGGTGATTGGGAGCAAATTGTCGCTCTGGCGAAATCACCCAAGGTTGTGGGATTAGGCGAAACAGGCCTCGATCAGTACTGGGATCATTCGCCCATCGAATTGCAGGCCGAATTCTTCGATCGGCACCTCGAATTGTCTCGCGAACTGGATCTCCCTTTTGTCGTTCATTGTCGCGATGCCGAGGAAGCGGTTATCAAGCAACTGAAAACACATGCGGAACGCGGCCCCCTCAATGGGGTGATGCATTCGTTCTGTGGCTCTGTCGAGACCGCCCACGTCTGCATGGAAATGGGAATGTCTCTTTCCATCAGTGGTATGGTGACTTTCAAGAAGAATGAAACGATCCGCAAAACAGTAGCGACAATTCCGCTCGATCGACTGCTGATCGAAACCGATGCGCCGTACCTCGCGCCGACGCCGTTTCGCGGCAAGCGGAATGAGCCAGCCCACGTCCGTTTGACGGCCGCTTGCCTTGCCGAAATTCGCGGAGTTTCGAAAGAAGAGATTGCCGAAGCGACCACGGCGAATGCTCGACGGATCTTTCGGCTTCCAGTCGGCTGAGGAAACGGAACGTTTCCGTTTCGAGCAGGCGTCGCTCTGAGTTGACCCGGTTCGCGTCTGACGGAATTCGTTCCAACGTCAAACGGTGCACAGTCTGAGGGAAGAGTCGCAAGCAGATTCAGGGAACACTTACTACGCCAGGACGTCGTGAATCACATGTCCATGTACGTCGGTGAGTCGTCTGTTAGCCCCATTGTGACGAACACTCAGACGTTCGTGGTCAATCCCCAGCAGGTGCAGAACCGTTGCGTGAAAGTCATACGTCGTTGTCACGTCACGCTCGGCACGCCACGACCAGGGGTCACTTTCGCCATAGGTCGCACCGGCTTTGACCCCCGCCCCCGCAAGCCAGCCGACAAATGTTCCGCCGTTGTGGTCTCGCCCCTCGCTTCCTTGAGAGAAGGGCATCCGACCAAACTCCGTGTTCCATAGAACCAGCGTGTCTTCGAGGAGTCCGCGCTGCTCAAGATCCTCCAGCAGCGCGGCAATCGGGCGGTCGGTCGAGCCGCACATGGGTGGAAGCTCATTAACGATACTCGTGTGATTGTCCCAGTTGTTGGCAGCTCCACCTGCCCCGCTCCAGACCTGAACGAACCGCACACCCCGTTCGATCAGTCGCCGAGCCAGCAGACAGCGACGACCGAAGTCTTCGGTTCTCTTCTCATCCAGTCCATAGGCTTTCTGCGTCGCCTCTGTTTCACTTCGGATATCCAGAGCCTCGGGTGCACTCAACTGCATCCGCGCAGCGAGTTCATAAGCACAGATCCGAGCGTCCAAACGAGAGTCCCCCGGGTTCACAGCCAAGTGTTGGTGATTGAGTTTCCGGAGCAATTCCCGACCTTCCCGATCCGCTTCTTCAGTGATGAAATGAGCGGATTCCGGAGGACGGAGATCTGGAATCGGTGCCGGCAGACTGGTGTTGAGAATCGTTGCCTGGTGAGTCGACGACAGAAAACCGGCTGAAAAATTCCCCTTCTGGTTATAGGGAAGCCCGCGTGCATCGGGGAGCACCACGAATGTCGGGAGATTGTCCGTGAGACTTCCCAAACCATAACTGATCCAGGCCCCCATTGAGGGAAAGCCGGGCAAGAGAAACCCCGTATTCATCAGATAACTTCCCGGCCCATGAACATTGGTCCGGGACTGCATTGCCATACAGAAAGCCAGTTGATCGACCTTCCTGGCCAGGTGCGGAAGCTGATCCGATACCCAGCGTCCGGTTTCACCGTGCTGTCGTAACTCGAATGGCGGCCTCAGTATCTTTCCCGGGGCACTCGTTGCGGCTTCGACTCGAATCCCTTCGCCAGGATCGAAATCCTCGCCCCCCTTCTGAAAGAGGAGCGGCTTATAGTCGAACAAGTCCATCTGACTTGCGCCGCCATTCATGAAAAGTTGGATGACCCGCCGAACTTTGGCCCGGTGATGCAGTCCGCCATTCAGTTCAGACTGCGGCTCATCTGCGAAAAGCTGGTCGCGCGCGAACAGATTGGCGAGGGCCAGCGAACCGAAGCCGCACGCCGTGGAAGACAACAGATCGCGACGGGAAATGAAAGGCTTTTCCATAGACGACCCTCTCTCGACCGGAAACAGGCGTCGAAAAATTCTCAACTCAGGTGCTTTAGCCGACCGTCAATCGCCGCATGCGGCACAATTCTACAGCAGAAACTGGCAATTGCTCGCCCCGAATTTGTGGCATGTACGAGGAATTGGTTCAATCGTGCGACTCAATCTGGTGCTTGACACCCACCGTGAGCAAGTTCGTGGACGCCCCTTATTCTGGGCGACTATCATGACACAATCGTTCGTTCGGCCTTAACCTCGAAAGTTTGCGACAAAGATGAGTCTTCCCGAAAGTGTTTCCTCGGATCCACCCGTCGATTCGGAGCTCATCGTCGTCGATGCCGACCACTATTCTCCCTGGTTCGACCTGAAAGAGTTGTGGCGATATCGCGAGCTGGTCTGGATCTTTGCCGAACGTGACATCAAGGTCCGCTATCGTCAGACCGCAGTCGGAATCGCGTGGACAATCCTGCAACCGCTCGCCCAGATGGTTGTCTTCACAGGCCTCTTTCGCATGCTGAAGACGGAACCCGTCGAGGGTAGTCTCCCCTATCAGGTGACCAGCTTTTCCGGGTTGCTCCTGTATCAGCTTTTTTCCGGGATACTGGCTGCGTCGACGGCGTGCCTCGTGGATAATCGCCAGGTCGTCACCAAGGTCTATTTTCCTCGACTCGCCCTTCCCTTATCAGCTTGCCTCCGCCCCCTTCTCGATTTTGGCATCGGGATGGTGGTTCTCATGCTGCTGATGCTCTGGTTCCGGGTCGTGCCGGGCCCCGCCGTGATCCTTGCTCCGTTCGTCGTTTTTCTGACGGTCCTGTGCGGACTCTCGATTGGGCTGTGGCTTTCTGCACTGAATGCACATTATCGGGATTTTGGATATGTCGTCCCATTCATGCTGCAACTGGGAATGGTCGTCAGTCCGGTGCTGTACGAATCGAGTCTTATCCCTTCCGAGTGGATCGGGCTTTATCACCTGAATCCGATGGCGGCCTTACTCGACAGTTTTCGCTGGACGCTGTTCGGAACCAATGCTCCGCACGGGACCCTGGTCCTGATCTCCCTGACTTCTCTCACCTGTCTGCTGCTTTCCGGAGCGTGGTACTTTCGTCGCGTTGACCGGTTTCTAGCCGACAGTATCTGACATACGGAAATGCCCTCTGGCCCAGGGGTAAGTGACGTGTGGCACAGGGGTAATTGACGCGGTCCCTCTGTGAAAACGAAAAAACCGTCGACAACTCAGGGCGAGCCGTCGACGGTATGAATCGTCTGGGGGGAGACGATTGGAGGGATCCTTCACTGACTTGCGTCTCGCGGATCAGGGCGAGATGGGAATCTGATTGACGGTGTCTTTCACCGAGTTGATTTCACTGACAGCGATGGCACTGAGGACCACGGCAGCAATCACACCGCCGGTCAGCAGAACCAGAGTCGGGTCGACGGCACCGAACTGTCCGCGAGCCCCGTTTTCGCCCATCACGAGCAGAGCATGCTCTTTGGCGGAAGGAGGAGCGGTCTTTTCAGACCAGACACGGAACACACCATCGGTATTGCCGGAACCAACCTGGTAGATACCGCTCTTGAGGTTCTTGAAGGAGTAGGTTCCTTCATTGTTCGTCACAGTCTGAGCAATTTCCTTGTTGTTCTGTTTGAGAACAACTTTTGCCCCTTCGATCACCTTGCCGGAGTGGTCGCAGACGCGCCCCGTCATGGTGCCACCGGCGGTCAGAACCAGATCAGGTACTCGGTTGACCTTGCCCGCTTTCGCGACCGGCGCCTTTGCGGCAGGTGTGTCTGCCAGCAGACGGGTTTGCGGGACCATCATACCGAATGCGGCGAGGCTGACGGCCATGCCCTTGACGAAGCGAATTCCGAACATGCGTTCCTCCTTGAATTTCCATAGCGACGAGTCGAAAGGTCCTGTTCCGATCGCAGACGTCGCCGCTCGGGAACAGACATGACAGTGGGTAAATTGCAGAGAGAGTTAACTGAGATGTGATGCTGGACGGGACGGGGCGGAGTATAGCCGGGGGCTGAAACCGGTCAATTGGAATGGTCCACGCTCACCACGCCAGATGCCTTTTTTTTGAACTTTGTGATCAATCGGGCCTGAAGATCGGCGGATTCTGCACTTCAAGTGGTCATTTGACGTCTAAAACAGCCAATTTCGACTCCAGGCTGGCCTGCGGGGCAGCATCAGGCGGCCTGTTTTGTGGTGTCCCGGCTGCTTCCCCATCAGTCGGGGTAAACCTATAATCGCCGCTTCGAGTGATTTATCGGGTCACTACAGCTGTGACGACATTGCTCGATACGGGTCGTTCTCTTTCGATCCGGCGGCTTCATGAAACTAGTAAGGATTGACTTACGTGCTTCGGACTCATACCTGCGGTGAATTGCGAACGGCCCACGTCGGACAATCAGTCACTCTGTGCGGCTGGGTCGATACCTACCGTGACTTCGGTGGACTTGTTTTCATCGACTTGCGAGATCGTTACGGCATTACACAAGTCGTCTTCAGTCCCTCATTCGCCGAAATGCATGCCGTCGCCCGCTCCCTTCGCAACGAAGATGTCATCAAGGTGACGGGCGAAGTCGTCGCACGCCCTGCTGACATGCAGAACCTCAAGCTGGAAACGGGCGAAATCGATGTTAAAGGCCGCCAGCTGGAAGTGCTCAACAAGAGCAAGACACCGCCGTTCTTTCCGACCCAATCGGATCTCCCGAACGAAGAGCTTCGCCTGAAGTACCGCTTTCTGGACCTGCGTCGACCTGGTGTTCAGCAGGCCTTGATCCTGCGGCACAAGCTGTCAAAGGCCACTCGCGACTACTTCGACGAACAGCAGTTCCTCGAAATCGAAACACCGATGCTCGGTCGCAGCACTCCGGAAGGGGCTCGCGACTATCTGGTTCCCAGTCGAGTGCACGAAGGGAGCTTCTATGCACTTCCCCAGTCGCCTCAGATCTACAAACAGATTCTGATGGTCGCCGGTTACGACCGCTACTTCCAGCTCGCCAAATGTTTCCGCGACGAGGACCTGCGTGCAGATCGGCAGCCCGAGTTCACGCAGATCGATGTCGAAATGGCGTTCGTGAAACAGGATGACATCCTCAAAATGATCGATGGCCTGATGGCCCGGCTGGTCAAGGTTCTTCGTGGAACCGATCTGCCACTCCCTCTTCCACGGTTGACCCACCGTGATGTCATGGAGCGGTATGGCAGCGACAAACCGGATCTTCGCTTCGGACTCGAACTGATTGATCTGGGAGAGATTGCCCGCGATTGTGATTTCGGCGTGTTCAAGTCAACGATCGAAGCCAACGGCCGGGTACGCGGATTCTGCGTCCCGGGAGCCGCCGAAAAGTACAGCCGCAAACAAATCGACGAACTGACCGAATTCGTCAAGCAGTACGGTGCCAAAGGGCTGGCGTTCTTCCGCGTCAAAGAGGACGGCCTCGACTCGCCGATCGCCAAATTCTTCAGCCCCGAACATCAGCAGGCCATCATCACCAAGTTGCAGGCGAAGGCCGGTGACCTGTTGTTCTGCGTCGCAGACACGTTCAAAGTCAGTTGTGCGGCGTTATCGGCACTGCGTCTGCGCCTGGGTAAAGAACTGAATCTCTACGATCCTCAGGAACTGAAGATCGCGTGGGTGCTCGACTTCCCCATGTTTCAATGGAACGAAGAAGAGAAACGCTGGGACGCAGAACATCACCCATTCTGCCAACCGGTCGAAGAAGACATTCCTCTGCTGCAGACGGATCCGGGGAAAGTACGAGCGCAGTCGTATGACCTCGTTTGCAACGGATATGAAGCCGCCAGCGGAAGCGTCCGAATCCACGACCCCGCCGTCCAGCAGGGAATCTTCAATCTGCTCGGCATCACAAACGAAGAAGCGGAAGCACGCTTCGGATTCCTGCTGGAAGCACTCCGCTACGGGGCGCCGCCGCACGCGGGAGTTGCACTGGGTCTGGACCGCTGGGTCATGTTGTTCCTTGCATCGGACAACATCCGCGACGTAATTGCCTTCCCCAAGACCCAGAAAGCCAGCGACATGCTGACCGGCGCCCCCGCTCCGGTCGACCTGAAACAACTTCGCGACCTGCACATCAAGGTGGACGTGCCGAAGTAGGCTTATGGAGATCGGCACCGGGCACCGGGCAGATCCCGATGTCAGGATCGTCGAACTCCATCAACCGTTCGTGCGAATAAACAAACACCTCGCGTCGGGCATTACAAGCCGGACGCGAGGTGTTTTGTTAATTCTCCACGGTGACCTATACGTCCCCCCGCTTGGTCAGAAGAGAGTGACTCACGGAGAAATTGAATGGGTCGGGCAGCTCCCTATCCGTGTCCCCTTCAAGTGGGCAAGCGGGACGTTGACTGCGGGGAAATGTGCTGCCGTCATGCACGGGAGGCGGACTTCGCGATCCACCCGAGTCAACTGGACACCTGGCTATTTCGCCCCCTCAACCGAGGCGGTCGCGGTTGCAGTCGGAAAATTCTTCGGAACCGGAATGGTGACTTTGCCCGTCGCAACCCATTCCGCGCCGCGTCCGAATGTCGTCTGGAAACCGACGCACTTCATTGAGTAATCGCCGTGACCAAGCAATGTCGTAAAGACCTTGCCTTTTCCGTAAGGAATCCACCAGATCAGTGGCTCGTGTTCTTCAGTCCCATTCGTGGAGCCTGCCGAGAAGGCTGTTGCCAGGATGTGCATGTTGGCAGCGGGCCCCCGCTGGCCGTGATACAGCTCGTCTTTGACGTGCATCCATTCCGCAGGGATTCCCAACATGACGGGGTGCTGTCGATCTCGGGTGACGATCGTATAGTCATGCTGAGAACCATGCCCGGCACCAGGGCCCTCACCCTTCGGCAAAATAAGAGGTTTGCCATCTTTACCCACCGTAACGCGTGATCCGAATTCAGCGCCTCGCCAACCCAGCCCAATCATCTTGTTGTATTCGGGCCAATCCGAAAAGGCGTTATTGGCAGCATGAACAATCACTAAACCGCCCCCTTTTGCGACGAACTCCTCCAGCGACATCTGGACGGGCTGGGGCCAGCTTTGACCGTTGTAATTGCTGATTACGACCTGGTACTGGTCGAACTGAGGGCGAAAGGCATCCCATTCGGCAGCCGGTTTTCCCTGCTGGGGCGCGGTCGCAACATCGACCTGGAAACGTCCTGTCGCTTCCAGACACGCCTGAAGCAGCGGCGTCGTGGTTCGCCAGTCATGATTGTTCTGGCCGTCAACGATGAGCGCACGAACCTTGTCGTCCGCATCGAGAGGCGTTACGCAAGTTGTGACAATAAAAAAACTTAGAAACAGCCAAACAAAACTTGAGAATCTGTGCGGCCAAGTCTGTCGCAGCATGAAAATCACTCCGCAAAGGCGCAATGGGACGAATGTCTGGTGCGATCGTTATAGCATGCACGAATGGGACTCGCACGGTACACGGATTATTCGCTACGGCTTGCGAGCTTCGCGAAACAATTCCCTGAACCTGCAATTTTCGCGATGTCGAGTTCTCCCTCGATATGATCAGATGACGATTAGGAGTGCGTCGCAAGTCAAAGGCCACACACTCCCGAAATCGATCTCCCGCCTACCAGAGTGGTCACTCGCTCGGCTGTGATGTCTAGAATGCTTTTGACGGCGACTGCGAAGTGTCAGGAACTGGAGAGACAACAACTTGGAGAAACGTTCATGGCGTACGAACGACGCCGCGAACGCCGAATAAGGAGACACGCAAATGCTCGTTCTATCTCGACAGCGCGATGAAAGTATTTTCATCGGCGACAACATCAAAATCACCGTCGTCGACATTCGTGGCGACAAAGTTCGCCTGGGGATCGAAGCCCCGACAGACATCCCCGTCCATCGACAGGAAGTCTACGAAGCGATTCAGCGAGAGAATCAGCGAAAGTCAGAAGAGGCAACGAAGTAATCAAGGCGTGGGATGATAGACCCCGGGCATCCATTCTCATTTTCACGACATCTGCCATCATTTGGCGCATTCGGACTGAGTCGCCGCACTTCGCCGATTTTCTGCACAATTGATCAAGTCGACGGACAATGAAAACTCTGCAAGCAACGCCTTTTGCCTTGTCGCCCGCCCAAATAAAACGCAAGCCGGACTAAAAAGTCCGGCTTGCATCGTTTATTGCCATCTCAGGCAGCACCGTCTACTTGCGGTCGCCCGATCGATATTAGCATTACTCTGGCTGCTTGGCCGGCTCGCCTTCCGCAGGAGCAGCGGGAGTTTCAGGAGCACCAGTCGAAGGTGTTGCGGGGACTTCAGCGCCGCCACCGGTGGTCGAACCACCACCCGTTGGGGCGGAAGAAGCCAATGGAGGAGGTGTTTTGGTTTCTTGCTTTGCAGGTTCGCAGCCGAGAATCATTGCCGAGATTCCAAACGCCATCAGCAATGAGCACATCATAGGAGACTTAAGCATTTCGTTCTTCCAACCTTCCTCATCGGCTCACAACTCATTTGGAGCAGATGATGGTGACCGTCTTTCGACGTATTGACCGCGCCGCTGACCCTTGCGGCTTGCCGGCCCCCAGTGGCCAGCATCTCTACATCCATTACAATGGTTACCATTCTGCATTGCAACCATCGAAGACATACTGTCCTGACAATTCCCGCTCAATCTGCTGCGTTATACCGAGAGTGCAATATGCGTAATTTGAATGCACCGAATCTGATTACTCTCGCCAGACTGTTTCTTTCGTTTGTGCTCTTCGGCATGATTCAGGCAGGGGCGAACTGGCTTTGGGCCGCCGGGCTGTTTCTGTTTGCCGTGGCCACTGACGTACTGGACGGGTACATCGCTCGAAAATACCAGTTAATTACGCAACTGGGCCGGATCCTCGACCCCTTCGTCGATAAGTTCATTACCGGCGGAACATTCCTCTTCCTGCTTCCCCATCCACAGTCCGGGGTCACCCCCTGGATGGCCGTCATTGTGATTGGCCGCGAGATGCTGGTCACCAGCCTGCGCGGCTTCCTTGAACAACAAGGGGCGGACTTCTCGGCTTCGGCATCCGGGAAACTTAAAATGTTCCTCCAGTGTGCGGCCGCCATTGTGGCGATGATTTCGCTGGATCCGTCCGTCTCGGGTTGGTCCGCAGCGGGGGTGAGCATCGCTCAGATCCGCGACGGCCTCCTTTGGACAATGGTCGCCGTCACAGTCTGGAGCGGATACGACTATGTGATTCGTGCAATCCGCATCTTGAGTCAGATCCGATAACCCCCAGATCGAGATGGGCCTGAGACGTACGAAGAGGCAAGATGACGGTCACTGCGCGGATTACCAGACTGCTGTGTCATCAGAAATGAGTCGCCTGACCAGACAACATCTGCGAATGGGGTGAATGACTTCGCGTGTTGTCCCCCGCACCCATGCGGGCCACCCAAATTCCCACTGCCCTCGCAACATCACTGTGCGCGGCCAGGCCCCGAGGGGGCCAGGCACTTGAGTGAGCGGCGCTCAAGTAGCGAGATTCGGAAGTCGACCTGTCCGGGGGCTCGCGTCAGACGCACTCTCGGATTTCCACGAATCAGGAGGTTCTGTGCGACGCCGTCGCACACCCCGACTAACCAGCTGGGCTATTTGCTGTTGGAGTCGAGCGAGAAGAGACCTTCACTGGCGATCAAGCCATCTTTCATGACGATCTGTCGCTTCGCCAGGCGTGCGACCGAGTTTTCGTGGGTCACCATGATGATTGTCCGGCCTTCCTGATTGAGGCCGGTCAACAGTTCCATGATTTCTTTTTCAGTCGTCGAATCCAGGTTCCCGGTCGGTTCGTCCGCCAGAATGATCTGGGGATCCATCACAAGAGCACGCGCGATGGCGACACGCTGCTGTTGTCCCCCCGACAACTGAAAGGGACGGTGATCCAAACGTTCGGCCAGTCCAACCTTCGCCGCCAGGTCGATTGTTCGATTCATCTCCTCGGAACCAATCACTCGCCGATCTGTTCGGTAGTGAAATGGGACCTGAATATTCTCCAGCACCGTGTACTGGGCAATCAGGTTGTAGGACTGAAAGATGAAGCCAATCAGTCGATTGCGGATCTCGGACAACTGGTCGTCGTTGAGCGTACTGACGTCGTAGCGGGAGAGGATGTATTTCCCGCTGGAGGGTCGATCGAGAGCCCCCAGCAAGTTCAAGAGCGTACTTTTTCCACTGCCCGACGAGCCCATGATGGCGACGAAATCACCTTCGGGAAAATCAGCCGTGACGCCTCGCAGAGCCCGAACGACGTTTTCGCCTAAATGGTAGGTCTTGGTCAATTCAATGAGCTGTGCGGCCATCGCCATAAGAAAACACCGATTTCAACGTTCGTACGAATTCATCCCGCGGGGGCGTCGGATGAGATCAGACTCTGAACGAGTTCCGAGTTGATCAGGATCAGTTGCCGCCAGATTCCGCTTGGCGCTGCCCCGGAGGGCCACCTGCTGCACGGAACTTGGCCATGACGGCGAGGAATTCGTCTTTCGTAACGCTTCCGTCGGAGTCTGAATCAAAATTCTCGAAGTTTTCGGCCATGCGGCCTTCGGCTTCGCTCCGGGTCACCTTTCCGTCCTGATCTTTGTCCATCGAGTTGAAGCGGGCCATTGGATCGAATCCACCAGGTGGACGAGCTCCCTCGGGAGGCTTTCCTTCCCCTCGGGGTGGTCCACCTGCCACGGGACGCTCCGCCGCTTCCACCGCACCACTGGCACCGCCAGGTCCTCCGAGAGATGCGAGTGCCCCTGAACCAGGCTGACCGGGTTGTCCCGGAGACACTCCTGGAGCATCTGATTTAGGTGGCGTAAGCCCTTCGGGCAGCTTGGGCACCTCTTTGCCAAGTTCTTTGGCCAGTTCTGCTTCGAGGTCCGAAATCTCTTTCTTGAAGTTTGACTGGGGGTTCATCACGACCCCTTCACCTTCCGTGAGACCATCAAGAATCTCGAGAAAGTTCGCATTGGATTTCCCCACCTTCACGGCACGCAGTTCGACCTTCCGTCCATTCGCCGCGAAGACATACTGCTTGGCACCAAACGAGAGATTGGCTTGCAGCGGGATCTGAAGAACGTCTTCACGACGTTCAACCAGAATTTCCGTGCTGGCGGTGAGACCAGGTCGAAGTTTGTTGACCTTGTCTGAGGAATCGGTAATCCGAACGACGGCGTCATATTCGCGGGTCGTGCTGCCGAATCCTCCCGTCGAACTGGGAACGGAGGCGACCGAATCGACTTCGCCGTGGAACGTTTCTTCGGGATAGGCATCGATCTTCACGATGGCCGACATACCCGGTCGGACCATGCTGATACGAGACTCGTGAATTCGAGCGTTCACTTTCATCGAGTCGAGGTCAGGCAGGTTAATAATCGGTTGGCGTTCGCGGACCGCAACCCCGACATCGATCATGACGTTCTCTGTCGGGCGACCATCGCGAATATTTGCGTAGACGACTTGGCCGTCCTGGGTTGCGTAGATCTTACAAGCCTTGATCTGAGCGACCAGACGTTCGTATTTCTTGGATTCGACTTCGTAGGTCAGCTCGCGAGCCCGCAGTTCAGCGACTTTCTGTGACAGGGCCGCACGAGTCTTGCTTTCCGTTCGCTCAATCTCGCGGCCGTATTCTTTGACGTTCGCTTCCAGTTCCGCCAGCGTACGGCCCTCGGTGTACTTCTCGAGAACCATAAACTCGCCCTGGACGAGCTTCAGATTGATCTTCTGCGTTTCGACGGCGATTCGCTCCGATTCCAGATCGTTCTGCGTTCGGTATCCCTTTTTCGCGAGTCGCTGAACGTACTCGTAACTTTCCTGTGCTCGGGAAAGATTTTCTTCAGCGAGTTTGATTCGTCCCAGCAGATCATTTTTCTGCTGCAGCAGATCCCCTTCGATGAATTTTTTCAAATCGATCTGAGCCAGTTTCAGCTTCAGATTGGCGGCTTCGATGTCGCTCTCGTTTTGAGCCTCCTGAATCCGGAGGTCTTCTTTCCCCTGCTCGAAAGCGGCTTTCGCCTTTTCGACGGCGATTTCCTGCTGCGTCTCTTTATCGGCGAGAACCGACGAGTCGAGTTCGCAGACCAGGTCGCCCGCCTTCACGTTCGTTCCTTCCGGAACGATACTGATGATCGTTGTCTGGCCCTCGACCTTACTGGAGAGAATCGCATTCTTCATACTGTCGAGAGTCCCCTTCTCGACAACGGTAATCTGGAAGGTCCCCCGCTTGGCGGTTTCGATGACCAGACCATCGGTTTGATCCGGGGTCCTCACAAGCGCGGTGGAGACCTGCGACGAAAGGGACTTCAACTGTGGCCAGAGGACGACACCCCCGAGAGTAACGCCCCCCAGAAGGATGACCTTAATCCAGTTCCGGCGTTTCCGGGGCAGCGGGCGCGAAGGAGTTGACCCGTGAGATTCCGGGGAATGTGCTTCGACTGCTCCCTGAGTCGGAAGCGGATTCGAATTCGATGAACGAGGGCTCTGGTGGGATGTCATTGGCGGGGCCGTTCAGGTTGGAAGACGAATCGTTGCCACCCAGGTTTTGGTAAACTGGATCAATCCAGAGGCCCCGCTCGTCAATCTGCATGATATCCATATCACGGTAAATGTTAATCCGGTTTCGCTCATACAGAGCCCAGATTCGAATCAAATTGTTCTGGGCATTCAGCAGTTGGGTCAAAGCGTTAATCAGGTTCAAACCGGTCTGACCCAGCGAGGTCGTTCCCGCTTGTCCCGCAACTTGTGTTTTCGGGTTCAAGTTGTTGGCGACGTTAATGTCAAACTGCAGCGCCGCTTGACGCAGACTTTTCCGAGTAAGCTCAAAGTTCTGGCGATTCAACATTAAGCTTCGCCAACTGGACCGGATATCATACTTCACCTGATCTTCAAGCAACATGAAAGCGCGGCGAGCCTGCTGATAATTTATCAGAGAACTTCGATACGCATTTCGGACCTGCACCTGATCCAGTGGCGTGGTCATCTGCAGGCCGATCTGAAAGTCGCTATTGGCTCCACGGAAGTCCAACGGATGGTTGCCCGTGGGGGTTGTTCCTAAGTTACCTTGAGCAACGACGTTAAGCACTGCTTCCAGCCTGTTGGCCGCAACTTCCATATTTCGCCGCGCGTCCATCACCCGCCCACGCGCATTCATCAGATCCAGCCGGTGAGTCAA
Source organism: Schlesneria sphaerica (assembly GCF_044336245.1). Lineage (NCBI taxonomy): Bacteria > Pseudomonadati > Planctomycetota > Planctomycetia > Planctomycetales > Planctomycetaceae > Schlesneria > Schlesneria sphaerica. The sequence goes on from NZ_CP172346.1 coordinate 2,595,308, forward strand.
CGCCTGCTCAACAGCCTCCTCCAAAGACATATCAAACTTCACCAATGTAATCAATTCCGACCGGAGGCTCGTCTGCAGCACGCGCAAGTTCTGAGTCATCAGCAACAGCTCTTCGCGGCTGTCTTTGAGCTGACTCAGCATTTTCATCCGCTGCTCTTTCGTTGTCGCAGGATTTTCTAACTCCTCCTGCCACCGTCCCAGGTCACTGACGACATCTTCGAATGTCCCTTTCACGCCGCGGAAGATGATCTGGTCTCGCTCGAACAAACGTTCGACCGTTTCCTTGGATTCGTCCCACAGCAACCCGGCGAGCCGGTTGGGCATATTCTCTTCGACTTTGGCAATGTCGGCTTCGACAAGTTCCACTCCCTGCTCGCGAACCATGTCCACCAGTTTGGCGAAGCGGTCGACGATGAAGCGCAAATCGGCCTCCGCAGGGTTTTCGTCATCGATTTGCGCCAGCGCCCGCACCATCCCGACAATTCGGCCTTCGGTTTCGATCAGGCGTGGATCGGTGAGCTCGAACTGTTTCAGCATCGAACGATCGATCGTGATCTGCATGTCGATCGGAAGCCCCAGAAAGAACTTATAGCTATCAATTTGGTTGTCGTAGCTGAGCTTAAAGTTGCGTTCCGACAGTTCTGAGTTCGTGAGTGTGTTCGCCACCTGCAGCACATCCAGAGTCGTCACTCCGATCCGCAGTTGGTCATAGATCTCCTGGACGGCTTCCTGATAGGCGACGTCGTCGCTGACCGCCAGGAGCTGCCGGAGTTCGTTGTCCGTCATCCCGTCGGCGTCCTTCCATCGGAGACGGCGAGTGGTAAGCGAGAAATCGACCTTATTGGCAAGTTGCGGAGGGAACGTAATCCCATTCGGCAGTGCTCCTTCCGGCAATCGACGGAAGGGAGTCTGGGCAACCAGTTCCCGCAGACGTTCCGTTTGAACCCGCAGAAGCTCGACGTTTTCGTGCTGATTCAGCACCTGCTGCAACTGAAACAGTAGCCCGAGGTACCCGCTCGTTCCCTGGGAACTCGCCGCGGACGACCCTGACGCCCCGGACGCGATGGTCGCAGCGATCCCACTGACCAGAGTCCCCGGAAATGGATTGTTGGCACCGGTCGATGGTGGAATGGTCTGAGTCGCACTGTTCCCCCCGCCCGTGGCGTTCACGACGGCATCTGCAAAGAAGATCTTGCGATAACGGGCCAGCGTACGGGTATCGTAGAGGACCTTACGTTCACTGTAGGTCAGGTTTTCCAGGAAGAATTTTCTCCCCGCACCGGCTAACAGAGGTTGAACGAGAGAGTAGGACAGGACTGATTGCGATGAAGTCCGCTGCCCTCCTGAGAACAACCAAAGTGTATTGTTCGCCAATCCGACGATCCACTGGCCCCCGGTGGGCAGCACCTGACTCACTCCGCCCGCCGAGGTCAGCCCCAGCGCTGTTCCTTCCCCGGGAATGGTCGTGCTGTTGAGCACTCCCGTAGGAACGGTCGTTCCTGGCAAGTTGGCCGACGGGGCCACGGGTGCGCGACCAAACAGATAACGGGCCTGGAACTGGAACTGATCCAGCGACAACTGCATGGCCGACTGAAAGAGGTTTTCAAGCTGCGTCTGATACTCACGATTGTGGATCGCCGCCAGCTCGATTGCTTGCCCCAACGTCATGTCTTCGATCGTCGGCACGAGGCGGGTGGGATCACCTGTCGGAAGTTTTTCCAGGTCCGTTTCGTAGCTCACCCCGTCTGAAAGAAGGTAGCCGTCGTGGAACGAATCCGGAGCGATTCCAAAATTGGCGAGCCATTGCGGGTTTTCGACGGAGAGCAGCTGGCCGAACTTGTGCCAGCTCTTGTAGCCCCGCATCCCGTTAACCCATTCCATGTAACGGCTTGCGGCTTCGTCATCAGGGGGGAGCGGCGGAAGATCACGGTCATACGGATCGTAGAATCGGCTACGTTCGTCTGGTTCGACCGTCGTGCGGGGAAGTGTCCACAGAGGACTGAACTGCTTTTGGCTCAATAGGTTATACGAATCGAAATCTGCCTGAGAGCGCCAGAAATTGCGCGAGCACCCAGAGGTGAGCAGACCGGCACAAAGCGTCAGCCCCAGCCAGAATCGTCCCTTGGTGTTGTTTTTCAATTTCATGCCACTTCCCTTTCAATTGACTCAGCGCCCGCATGCACACTCAATGCAAATTGCATTTGCTGCATCGCCAGCTAAGGGGATCTGGGCTTATTGACAGGGTCGTGCGACTGCGGACCGTCCGAAGAGTTCACTCTTCCGGCCTTCACGAAAAATGCCACCAGGTTCTTAAACCAGATTTTGCAAGACACATCGCCACGCCACTCGGATTCCAGCGGCAGGACGCCTCGCGGGAAGGACGCCGGGAACAGCCCCCTCGGCGAACGAACGGAGCTATTCTGAGTCCCCTCGCTGCCTGCGAAGTGGGTAGCAAAGAGGGGTTGCCGTCGCAGCTCCGCGGAACTTCTTCGGATCACCTCCGCCTGTTGCGCCGCTCTACGCCATCGCAACCGGTCACCCGTGTTCGAATTCCCCTTCGAAACCAGCCCGGCAAAGTGCATCCTCGTCCCTTCATACTGCAGGCGCGTTGCTCGAGCAGTCACACCAAAATCGGCCACTTCGTAAGGATGGGAGGCAATGATCAAGGGAACCTACCTCGGCGCGGAACCTGAGTACTTGTGTCAATCACAACAAGATTCGTCGCGGGATCCTTGGCGCCTGCAGGAATAATCCGAATGATCCCTAAAATTCAGCCAATCCACAGAGTCACCCGAGCTTCCCAGACTGTTGACCCAGAGACAAAAGACTGGAGGGGTCGTGCCGTTCAAGCGTTCGCGAGACAAAACGGCAAAGATTGCCAGTCGCATTCACGATGATGTGTGGAGTATTGGAAAGAAGGACAACCAAAACTTCGGCACCAGATGTGCTGTCAGCTTGCCATCGCGAAGAGTTCTCCGTGACGGTGCGAGGGATTGTAAAACCTTCACAGGGGGAATCAGGAATCCCACCAAGTGGCTGCACAAGTTGCTACAATCGAGTGGGGCGGGCAAATCGCTTGTGCGGCCTTGATCCGGCGACTAGCATCCGCCAAATCATGGCGTACAATTTCGTCCTTGCAGAAAAACTTACGCACTCAATGAGCAGACGGACAACCATCTATGAATGACTTGCTTCATCTGGAACTGACAGACCGACAACGCGAACTGCTGTTGCGCGGGCTGCGTTTCGTGCGCAGCAGTCGCATGCTTGAAATCCGAGAGGTCCCGGACACGATCGAAGAGGAACGAAAGGCCGAATTGACCGAGATCCGTGAGCTTGTCGCAATTCTGGACCAGAAAGCCGCAAAGTAACTTTTGCACTCGTGTGCCCGGATTAGCCACCTCCGTTTCAGGCAGGAACGTCGAGGTGGCCTAATGCTGACGGGGAAATCGGGCTCCTGATTCTCACAATGCATAGATCCTTTCCACCGCAGGCTCGCTGACAGCCGGGAAGGATCAGGGGTGCCTTTCACCAGCCCATCGCATCGGCGACATTTGATCTCTTCCACGTTCCCTGGATGAAACGATGGAAGGTTCTCCTTTGGAACAAGGGGCAGCCGATGTCCCGCATCGCTGCCCACCTGTGAATGCACGTACATCTCGCGGCGATTATTGCGAGTCGTCGGCAAGCCGGCCTGAGATTGGAGCCGGGATGTCGCTTTCGACGGAGCGTGGGGATACTACCCGCGGTATCAATCGTCGTCAGACTTCACTGTTGAAGCAGCAATGATCTTCTGCTGCTCGTGGGCAGGCACAGGTTCGTAATGACTGAATTCGGTCACGTAGGATCCACGACCTCCTGTCATACTGGAAAGAGTGCGTGCATAGGTCATCAGTTCAGCCAGAGGCGCTCGCGCACGCACGATCTGCATTCCCTGGGGCAATAAGTCGATTCCTTCCATCCGGCCCCGGCGGGAGTTCAAATCGCTTGTAATATCTCCCACCGATTCGCCGGGAATTGTAATTTCGAGGTGCATCATCGGTTCAAGCAATGACGGCCGGGCCATTTTGAAGACATCCCGAAAACATCGACTGGCTGCCGTCCGAAATGCCGCTTCGTTGCTATCGACGGGATGGTCCTTCCCGAAAAAGAGTGCCACAGCCACATCCTGCACCTGGTATCCCGCGATGACCCCCTGTTCCATTCGCTCGCGGATCCCTTTTTCTACGGCGGGAATAAACTGATTGGGAACAGTGCCCCCCGTCACGCAATCCAGAAAGGCGAAATTGAGGTGCGGGTCATAGTGGTGCTCACGTAAGCTCTCGAACCGCTCACGGGTAAAGTACGTTTTGGGCTCAAGGTCTCGCGGAAGGGCGTAGACACGCAGATGCACTTCTGCAAACTGACCAGAACCGCCCGACTGCTTTTTGTGACGATAGGCCCCCTCAGCCTGCCCGGTGACCGTCTCTCGGTAAGGAATCTTGGGGGGATGAGTGACAACGTCGACCTTGTCTCGCTTGTGCAGTCGTTCTCGCACAATTTGAAGATGCAGGTCACTCATCCCCTGCATGACCATTTCCTGTGTTTGCGGATCGCGAGTGATGTGAAAGGTGGGGTCTTCTTCTTCGATCTTATGGAGAGCGCCGGAAATCTTTTGCTGATCAGACCGGCTTTTGGGTTCCACAGCCACACCAAACATCGGTGAAGGAAAGACCAGCCGCGGCATGAACACTCCGCGGTCGCCATTGACCAGAGTATCTCCAACCTGAAGTTCATCGACTTTGGCCACCACGACAAGATCACCCGCGTGGGCTTCATCCACCGCCTCGACATGACTTCCCTGAACGTCCAGGAGTTGATGAATTTTGATCCCGCGTCCGGTGCGCATGTCGCGGACGGTCGCGTCCTTGGACATCTTTCCTGAGAGGACACGGATGAAACTCATTTTGGACACGAACGGATCGATTCGTGTCTTGAATACCTGAGCGACAAACGGTGCATCCTCTGCCGCATTGACTTCCACTTCTTCTCCGGTTTCGCTGGTCGCATGACGGACCAGTTTTCCCGGAGGTAGAGCAAAGTCCGTAATGGCATCCATCAGTTCCAAAACCCCGACACCCGTCTTGGCGCTCATGCAGATGATGGGAATCAGGGTCCCTGCCTGAACGGCGTTCCTGACCCCCTCAAGAACTTCGTCTGCTGACAGCTCTGCACCATCCAGATACCGTTCCATCAATGCATCGTCAGTTTCCGCGATGATGTCCATGATCGCGGCACCGTAGCCGGAGGGATCTATGACGGCACCATTCGAACCAAACGGTTGACTCAAGGTGCTGGTAACGGCGTGAAAGTTTGAAGCAACGCCACAAGGAACGTTGATCGGAAGGCACATGGCTCCGAACGATTCCTGAATGGCTTCGACCAGTTCCGCAAAGTTCGCGTTTTCTTGATCAAGCTTGTTAATGGCGATGAACCGCCCCAGTTGGGCCTGGCCGGCCAGTTCGAATGTTCGCCGGGTATTCGCTTCGACACCCGCAGTGGCGCTGACAGTGATAATCGCCGTTTCGGCGGCACAGACCGCACTAATGACTTGACCAACAAAGTCAGGATACCCAGGCGTATCGATGACATTGACTCGAACTCCCTGCTGTTCGAAATGAACCATCGCTGAGGAAATCGAGAAGTGATGCTGGCGGGCTTCCTCATCGGTATCCAGCTGGCTGGTCCCTTCATCGACCGAGCCAGCCCTGGATCCGATACCGGCCTTGAACAACATCTGGTCGGCCAGCGTTGTTTTTCCTACTCCTCCGTGTCCTACAAGAACAATGTTGCGAATTTGTTCCGCTTTGAATCTGGACATGAGAACCCCCATTTTCGATTAACGGATGCGCTCGAACAGGAGACAGGACGTGTCCGCTATTCTCACGACTCACAATCGGGAATTCCAGTTTTTCTTCAAAGGGGTCCTCAGTTTGAGGCAAAAGCAAAACGAAACATTCTCGCAGGAGAATGACGCCGGTGTCGCAAATTAAAGTCTTGGCGTCGTCGGCTTGTTAGGAGCATCCCAGCCGTTCGCCCCTTTGACCTTCACCTTGCGGGAATAGACTCGATCGCCGCAGGTGCAGTACAGCGTGTCAAAGTTTTCACCCCCGAATGTCAGGTTAGAAACCTTGCCGTTGGGCGTTGGAATGATGCAGTTGACTCGGCCGGGCTGATCACACACCTGCAGTCCCAATCGTGTGGCAATCCAGACCCGTCCGTCTCGGTCGCATCGGATTCCATCCGCTCCACTGTCTTCAGCCGAATCAGGTACATGCAGATGGAAATACTTCTGCTTGTGGTTCAGCGAACCGTCTGGCTGAACCTGATAACTGTAAACCCAATGCGTTCTGCTGTCGGCAACATAGAGCAGCGACTGATCAGGAGACAGACACACGCCGTTCGAGAACTTCAGTCCTGTATCCACCACTTTTTTCTCGCTGGTCGGGCTGATGTAATAGACGTTGCTCGGATCAGTTCCATTCCAGCCGGGGTTCGTGACGTAGATGCCTCCCTGGTGATTGACGACCAGATCGTTGCCCCGAAATCCTTCAGCAATCACCTTTGATTGGCCAGACGGGTCCCAGGCCAGTACCTGACTCGTTTCACCCGCGTTGGCATACAGCCGGCCATCGGGACCGAAAGCCTGTCCGTCGCCTCGCTTCGAATTGCCGAGAAACTCTTTGACGGTCCCTTCGGAAGTCACCTGATACGTCTTCCCCGCTCCGACATCGTTGAAGAAGACTTGCCCCTTGGCATTCACCGCAGGTCCTTCGGTGAACTTGTAACCTTCACCGACCAGTTTCCAGTCTTCTCCCGGAATCAGCAGTTCCTGCAATTGAGGGGATCCGAGGCCGGCTTTGACTTCCGCAGGCCAATCTTTCCATAGCCATCGCATGGCAGCGGGGAACAGTTTCGTGGCGGCTTCGGCGTTATGTCCCCCTTCACCCCATTCATGCGTCACTTCATACCCGGCAAATGTCAGTGAACGTTCCATCGCCTGATTGGCAGTCCACCAGTCCCCGGCATAGATATTCAGATCGTTGCTGCCGTCTTCCAGGAAGATGCGAACCGGTTTGGGCTCGTATTTGCGAATCAGCGTCGAATAGCCGTGCCCGCCGCGCAGGCCCACGTAGGTACCGACGGCACTGAACACCCTGCGGAAGGAATCAGGACGCTCCCAAGCGGCGGTGAACGCACAGATCGCCCCGCTGCTGGCACCGCCGATCGCTCGATCATTGCCCTTCTTGGACAACTTAATGGCTCGACCATCCGTCGACTGCCTGGTTTCGACATTCGGCAGCAGTTCTTCGAGCAGGAATCGAGCGTATCCATCACCCAGACCATCGTACTCAAAGCTGCGGTTGTACCGCGGCAAGGCTTGATCCGAGGTCGCCTTGACGACTCCAGGAGTGACAAAAACACCGATCGTTACGGGCATTTCACCTTTATGAATCAGTTCGTCGAAGACCTCAGGAGCCTTGTACTGAACTCCGTCCTGATTCACGTAGAGACACGCGGGCGTGGCCGGGTCGTACTGCCTGGGGATATAGATCGACACTTCACGTGTGGTCCCCGGGAAGATCTTCGATTGATCAAAGGTGTATTTGACAAGCTCGCCCTGGGGGATCTCCTGGGCTTGCACGAGCGCAGCTAACCAGGACGAAACACAGAGCACACAGATCGCACGCACGAGAGTCGATTTCGGCATCTTTTAATTTCCTGGACGGGCTTCGTGTCAGTTATTTTTATAACGCCTGCCGGACGTTGTTACAGATCTTCCAGTGGCCCCACCCCGATCGTAGTCATCTGGCCGAGAGGGTACTGATCAAGCAGCTTGCGGATATCGGACAGTTGCAGACTTTGCACGATATGGACGTCATCGGCGATGCTGCGGTATTCCCGGCGGAACAGCCAGTTATTGCCGAGCCCCCCCAGGCGTCCCATCGGCCGCTCACCACGCAGGACCAGTCGGGAACAAACTTTATTCTTGGCTTGTTCCAGCTCATCTGCGGTAATGCCATTCCGATTGACGTCAGCGTAGATGCGAGCGATCCGTTCGAGATTGGCTTCGGTCTCTTCCGGAGGACCATTCAGGAACGTGAGATACGCACCTGTGTCTTCATATTCGTAGTAGCCGAGCTCCGCCGATTCCACGAGGCCGGGATCGAGCAGTTCCCAGTAGAGGCGGCTGTTGCAGTCGTCGCCCACAATCACCGCCATGAGCTCCGCGGCGAATCGCAGGGGATCGCAGCCTGAGGGAGCGGGGGAGAGCTGAATAATCTGCTCTTGCTGGCAGTCGGCTTTGGGGATGAATCGCGTCGACGGACAAGGGTTGGCAGCTACAACAGGGCGACTTGATTTCCCCTGTGGCCAGTGAGCACAGTGCCGGTGAGCCAGTTCGACGACACTGTTCCAATCTGTATTTCCGGTCACTGCCAGCACGATGTTGCCCGCGAGATAATGCTCGCGGTGGTATTTTCGCATTTGATCGGAGGTCAGATCGCTCACGCTTTCCGTCGTTCCCAGAATCGACTTTCCTAATGGGTGGCCCCGAAAGTGGGTCTGCATGGCATTGTCGTAAGCGACTGAAGAGGGTTGATCGGCATACATGCCAATCTCTTCCAGGATGACCTTCTTTTCCATGTCGAAGTCATCCTGCCGCAAAGTGGGAAACAGAATACTCGACTGGATCTCAAACGCTTGCGGCAGATATTCCGGCAGCGTGGCTGCGTAATAGACAGTGCTTTCCTCACCGGTGGCGGCGTTGTTGTCGGCCCCCAGTTCGTCGAAGATCCGGTTCACGTCTTCGGCCGAGAAACGCTCGGTCCCCTTGAATGCCATGTGCTCCAGAAAATGGCTGACGCCCGAGACTTCAGGAGTTTCATCGCGAGCTCCTGCCTTGACGTAGAAACCAAATGCCACACTGTGAACTGCGGAATTCGTCTCGGCCACAACCTCCAGGCCGTTGTCGAGCGTCAGATGATGAAAAGCCATGCATACTTTCTGTTCTTGGAACGGGGGTAAAAATCAAGGTTTAACCAAGTTTGCTCAAGGTTTCCAGCAGCGAAGCCCGCCCACGACGCTGGAAACCAACCCCATCCGGTCTCCCTGTCTCTATCCTGCGTCCCTTCATGTGGTCTCCCGGAATCCTGCAACAGCGAAACGAACTTGAGGGCAGCATCCTGTGGAAACGCAGGCGTGACACGCGACGGCTTGCATCCTGATTCGACGACTGCCTAATTCGACGACTGGGGGGAGTGAAGCTCTGTTGGCCAACGGCCTCACGCGATCTCACGGGGAACATCATTCTTTCAGGTAGATAGCCTCGCAGAACTTTCCCAGGTCATCACCAAACGTCTTCGCCGTGACACCGTCCCGCAGATGAGCGTTGTTCACAAACATGGCAAAGATCAAATTCTTTCCCTTCGCCGTTGTCATGTAGCCGGCCAGCGCCTTGCTGGTCATCAGGGTGGTTCCGTTCATCGTGTTGCCAGTATAGAGAGTCCCGGTCTTGGCCTGGACTTTGTCTCGCACGGCACTGTCGGGGGGGATGTTTTTTGCCAGTGTCCCGTCCACTCCCAACCGGGGAAGTGCGGCTTGATAGATCGGAAAATCCGGACGCGTTGCCATGTACCGAAGCAGTTGGACGGTCGCACGAGGTGTCACGTAATCGCTACGCGTTCCCCCGGCACCTCCTGCAAACGAAATTGTTTCGACTTCGACTCCAGCCTCTTTCAGGAAATCATGCTGGCGTTTGAGCCCCGCAGCGAGGGTCGTCTCGCCATGATTGGCCGCGACGAGTAAGGGGAGCGTACTGGCATGCAGGTTATGACTCACCTTCAATATCAGCTTGATGGACTCGGAAAAGGGGAGAGACGTCAACTCAGCCACCTTGGGCAGAGTCTTGACCTCGTCAACTCGTGGCAATCGATCTTTCTGGGCTTCAGCCAGTGTGGGGGCGTCAGCTTGTATACCCTTTCGCAACAGAGCCTCAATCAGCACCGTTCTCGCCAGAGATGCCGCATCTGCAACTTCGTGCACGCGCAATACAGGTGTATGCCCGGCCGGCACCTGCCCGGTAATCGAGAATCTGCCTGAGCCGAGATCCCGAATTTCGATCTCCGGAGACTGATCACTTCCGACAGTGAGGACTTTGGATTCGACCTGAAAAGCACTCGTTGCAGGTCGGACGACAAGTTCGGCAGGCAATCCCGGCTGAGTCGGCTTGAACTGAAAGTCGATCAGATTGTCATTGATCAGGACAGGCGTCACCTGACTGGGTCCACTTCCCGATGATTCCGCTTTTTCGAAAAGTCGGTCATCGATCAGGACATCACCCCGTACTCGCCTGATCCCTGATTTGGCGATTTGTTCCGCCAGTTCCTGAATCCCCGCCAACGGGTCGGGTGCCGTCAGTTCTGCATCGGGATTTCCGTTCGCATACGTGTGGTCCCCATCAGCAAAGGCAAGAGTCCCCTCCGGGGATGTTCGTCCACCGAAGCTGAGATCGCCCGAAGCGACGAGAATGAGATCCCCCTCCAACACACCCTCGGGAGAAACGTCACCTCGTCGGACGACCGGAGTTCGGAAGCGATACTCCGCACCGAATTCCTTCAGTGCGGTCGCGACACTGTAGAGCTTGGTTGTCGAAGCAGGAATGAACAGCTTGTCAGTGTTGTGCTCAAAGACAACCTGGCCCGTTTCCCGATCAACAAATAATGCTCCCCAGTGCGCATGTTTGAATCGAGGTGACTGAGTGATCTTTTCCAGTCCCTGAATGAGCGTCTCTTGTGCGCCAAGTGGGTTTCCCCAGGCAAGACAAAACACGAATCCCAGCAGGAGTGCATTTCGGATGACTCCAGACTTTCCATCACGCAGACTTTCGATCAACGACATGGAACAGGATCTCCAGGGAGGGGGGGTATCCAGTAGATAGAATCCGGAAAATGATAATCGTGCACCGGCAGGAATTCATCCTGCACACGTCCTCGCATACGGCTGGCGGGAGTCATTTCGCGAAGTGTTAACGTGCAGTCAGACCCCTTTAATTCAATAATGTAGGCCGCACTGCTTCATGAGGCGCGCTCAACCGTCAGCGGCTTTGTAGAATCGAGCAGCATGGCACAGAAGCCGGACAGAACGAAGACACCACAACACATCAGAAAGACATTGTTCCAGTCCCCCACGGTCGGGTTTTCACCCAGCACCATGTTGTAGACCAGCGGTGCAACGGCGGCACCGAGGTTCCCCCACATGTTCCCCCAACCCAGGATCGATGCCGTATAGCGTCCGCCGACATCCTGAGCGTAGGCCCAGATGGCGGGGGAGCCGAAGTCGACCGACATGGATGCGATACACAGACCAACGATGTACAGCCAGGGGAGCCACCAGTTTTCCGGAGTCGGTGTGAAGAGTGCACTGACAATCAGACACAGTCCGTAACCCCCTGCGGCAACGAAACGGGAAGCAACCAGCGGGATTCGTCGACCGCTCTTCAGTCCAAAAACATGAAAGGCCCAGTCAGTCGCACGTCCACCGGCGAATAGCCCCAGAATCCCCAGGCCGCTCGGAAACGCAGTCATGACTCCCTTTGTTACCAACGGGACGCTGTGAACATTGTCGAGGTACCGAGGGAGCGACGTCACGACGAAGAGCCAGCCGATATTCGTAAAGAACTGTGTCAGGCTGTTTCCCCACAAGCTCAGGCTGGTCAGGAATGCACGCCACGGGAACGTTGGATTACCTGGCTCCCTGCTTTTCGCCCAGCGAGTCGGTTCATCATTGATGACTTCGAGTTCGGCCCCATTGCACCAGGGATGACTCTCCGGGTGATTTCGAGCGACCACGAACAGCACCAGAGCGACACCGATTCCAATAAAACCGTAGAGAATGATGGTCGGTCGCCAGCCCCGTCCCTGATATTTGCGAATCTCTTTAGGAAACAGAACTTCCAGAGCCGACCGGTTGAGCAGCGTCGATTCTGCCTCACTCAAATCGTTCTGCTGCTGACGCCGGGCCAGCAGCCGTTGAGCATCCGCAGGCAGTCGTACGGGAACAGCAGTAAAGTCGATCAGGTTCGCATCTGATACCCGTGCGGCAAAGGCATCGATCGCCTCCCGGAACTGAATGGGGATTTCCGGAACTTCCGGGACATCGTTCGCACCGAATCGGGGTACCCAGTCGGCCAGATCGAGTAATGGAGTTGGCTTCGCTTCTTGTTCCTGCTGTTTAAGTTGAGCCGCCGCCAGCGCCGCATGATCGCGTAGCTGGGAACGTTCTGTTTCAGGAAGTTGAGCCAGATAACCAGAAATGAACTTATCGCGGGGAGTGGCATTATCGAGAGGACCATCGAAACGGGCCAGCAGCGCGACCGGATCCAGAAAGTCGGTCGGGGCCAGCTTCGAGGCTGAGGAATCTCCGACGAAGTACAGGATCAGCCAGGCGGTCATGAGCGGGGCCAGCACAGCACCAAAGCGGCCTCCCAATCCCACCAGAGAACTCGCCATTCCCCGCTTCGAAATGGGATACCACTGTCGAATCAGACTGGCCGATGTCGGATAGGCACCCGCCTGAGCGGCACCGCAGAAAACGCGTAGCCACAGGACGACCCAGACGGCACTCGCAGCCCCCATCAACCCGGTAAAGATGGACCAGGCGATGATATAGAGGGTCATCATCGCGCGACCGCCCAGACGGTCACTCAGCCAGCCGGCGGGAACCTGACAAAGTGCGTAAGACCAGAAAAATGCGCTGATGAACCAGGACATCTGCGTTTGCGTCATCTGCAGATCTTCGCGGATGAACTCAGACGCGATATTGACCGCGAAACGGTCCAGATAAAGCAACACTGACATCAAAGTCAAAACCGTCAGGATTGCATGCCGCACAATCGTGGGGGATTCTGAATCCTGCGGGGGTGTCACGGTCGCTTCATCTGTCATGCGAATCTCCGTTACCGGTCGTCATTACGCGGGTCATCGAGTTCGGCGAGAATTTGGGCAGACTTACGGAATTTTTCATCCCCGCTATCCATCCAGCATCGGCGGTAGAATTCCAATCGGTCTCCCTCGGAAACAAATCTGGAATCATTCATGCCCTGATTCAAGCTGCGGGGTGAAGTTCCGCAAGTCCTGCCCGTGGGTCTCCTGAAGCGCCTGGAACCCCACGGTCGAATTGTGCGAACCTTTTTAAGGAATGCACATGTCCTTGCCTCGTCCAGTTTTCTGGCGGTGCACGGTATGACTGTCGAACGATTCAGTCAACCAAGCGAGTAACAAAGCAACACACCTTGCCGCGACGGCAGGCAAGATGTAGGCTTCGACGCGACATCAGTTCCCTGGTTGACGAAGTAGCCGCAAAGCTGCGTTGAAATCGTGGCTGCCGTTCACTCGAGGAATTGGTCCGCCCGTCCCTTTTCTGCGTTCATCTCGTGATCGCCGAGTTTTTGTCGTAGTACGTGAAGCGGGTAATTCCCTCATCCCCGATTCAGCCCCCGAGAAGTACCATGTCTGCTCCGATCGAATCGCCGCCACTTCCCGCCTCGCTTCAGATGGCGAATGACGTCGAGCGTCGATTGCGTCAACAACAGCCGGGCATCTACTTCGTCTTGCCGCGTGTCGTCCGCCGTGTGCTGCAGAACGAACTCGACATCGCCAGCCCACTGCAGCAGCCCCCTCACCGCAAGACTTATGTCATTCAGCGGGATCGCCTGCTTTGGCTGGTGAATCGTGACGAGCTCGGCGTCAGTGACCGTGCTGCCCTGCCTGAGCAGATCATTCTGATCGCTCAACCCGAAGAAGATCAGCTTGAAAAGATGACTCGGGAAGAATTGCTGCGGCATTACTGGCGATTGGTCTTTCATGCCCGCATCGACTCCGAAATGCTGAAGAACGCCAGTCGAGGCCGCATGACGGCATCTGAGTTGCGCAGTCGGATCGACCAGCTCGGCCAGACCGCATTTGATGAAATTCGGTCGGTTCTGCGCGCCGAACAAATGCTGACCAAACCCGACGACGATCGGAACGTTTATTCTGAATTCGTCGCGGTGTACCACGAATTGACCGCCTTTGCCTCGCGGCTGATTCCTCTCTACTTCCCCAGCCTGCCTCCCGCAGATCAGGTCCTGAAGGTCATCAATCGCGAGTGTGATGCAACTCGCCTGTTGGACGAGACGCGACCCTTGGACCTGGCTCGCGATATCCCGGCGGATGTGGAGATCAACTACGCACTGACCACAGAAGTGAAGAAAGAGCCTGTCCCGTCGAAGGTCCCACGCCGCTCGGCCCGTCACTACGAAAGTCTTATCCGAAAAGCCGCCAGGATCAGCGCAAAAGGAAACCACGTTCGCGCCTCCTTAACGCTCCAGTCAGCCCTGGAAGTCGCTCCAGAGACGTCAATTGACGATGCTCGTAATCTTTTGCGAAGTGAAGTCCAGAAACTGGTGAATCGACTGCAGGCAGCGCTGGAATTCAGCGATGAGGAAGCACTTCCCTGGATCGCGATCTGCGAAAAGCTGTTGCCCGCCGCTCAAACGGGATTCTGGAATCCAAACGCGCGGCTGCTCTACGACCTGCAGTCTGTCTGTATCGACAGCGAGCAGGAGATTTACCGGGTGGATCTGCTGCGATGGGCTTTCAGCCTGGGAAAATCGCCACTCAAACGCCCCTTGCCGATGCAGCGAATCGTCATGATGTCGAAGCATCTGCGTCGTGCCGCGCTGCGCGTGCCGAACATTGATATCGATCCCGAGGGCCAGACTGAACTAAGCCACCTGATTCACGAGGCCGCCGATGCCGCCGAGCAGATTTTGCGATCGCGCGTCGGACCAACGATCGAGCGAAATCTGGAGGATGCCGGATTCGTCCCAGCCAGCATCGTCGAGCGAGTGGCACTCAAGAAGATGGTGCAGGAGCTTTCCGACGGCATCGTTGAGCGAGGCTTCATCACGCTAGGAGGATTGCGGGACACCATTTCCCGTAACCAGCTCAAGATGCCCGATCTGGTCGATGTGAAAGAATTCTTCAAGGGTGACCCACTGCTTCGTGCCGACAAACTGATGTCAGTCTCGCTGGCCGGGGTTTATCAGCGCGGTCCCTTCTACCTGCGTTTTCTCCAGAAACTGAACTCACTCGCCTACGGAATCCACTGGGGCCGATTACTGACGCAGTATATCGCTCTCCCGTTTGGCCTCTCATTCCTGCTGCTAATGTCGATCGAAGAAATTGGACATCTCATCCTCGGCTTCGGTCCCGCTCCGCAGCACGTCGCGGCGGAGCTTCATCCGCACGATGAATTACGACACGAGGGCGAAGCTCCGGTCGAAGCACAACAAGCCGAGGATCAACCTGAAGTTCTGCCCCCCGTCGCTGATGCCACTGTCGCAGATGAACCGGTACCCCATTCGGAACTCGTAGCCGAAGAGCCACCGCCAACTTTGGACGAGGCGGATGAGACAGCCATCCCTCCCGCAGTGCTGCAGCAACACGCTGCGGGACATGGTCGCCATCTGGTCTACAGCCACGAGGCGATGCTGATTCTGGGGTGTGTGATCTTCATGCTGATTCACTTCCCCCGGTTCCGACAATGGGTGATCTGGTTTCTGGTCAAATCCTGGGCCGTGCTCAAGGTGCTGCTGGTTGAAGTACCCCGAGCAGTGCTCCGCTGGCCCTGGGTCGACTGGCTGATGAAAAGTTTTCCCATGATGCTTTTCCGTCGGTTTGCCCTCGCCCCGCTCATCGCAACATTCTTCTTCTGGCAGGTCCTTCCTCATCTGGGCTTTTACAGTCTTCTCAACCGCTGGTGGGGATTGGCCATCTTCATTGCGTCGTTTGTCGTTCTGAATTCTCGCGTCGGGCGTGACACTGAAGAACTGGCCCGCGAATTCTTCGGACGTACCTGGTATCGCATCCGCGTCCATCTCGTCATGGGCATGTTCACACTGATCGTGGATGTCTTTCGTGCATTGACCGACTGGATTGAGCGAATTCTCTATGCGGTCGATGAATGGTTACGGTTCCGTAGTGGTGAGTCCCATCTGACCCTCGGAGCCAAAGCCATCTTTGGACTCATCTGGTCCTTCATTCATGGCGTCGTCCGGTTCTGCGTGACGCTGCTGATCGAACCTCAACTGAATCCGATCAAACATTTTCCCGTTGTCACAGTCTCACACAAAATCCTGTTCGCCACGTTCTACCTGCCGCTCGGCCAGAGTCTCGTACGGTTGTTTGATCTCCGAGTGGCGACAGCCTATACCGCCTCGACACTGATCCTCATGTGTATCCCCGGAGTCTTTGGATTCCTCGCGTGGGAACTCAAAGAGAACTGGCGGCTTTACAAAGCCAACCGCTCTCCCAAGCTGCGGCCAGTGCGAATCGGCGATCATGGAGAGACCTTGCTCCGGCTTCTCTGCCCCGGTTTCCATTCCGGGACGATCCCGAAATTGTTTGCCAAACAGCGACGCGCGGCGAGACGTGACGTCGATACTTTCTCGTGGAACAACCAGGCCCGCTTCGCCGAGCGACTGCATCACGAAGCAGCCGCGCTCAGGCACTTCATCGAACGTGAACTTGTTGCGTTACTCGATATCAGTCGCACTTTCCGCGACGACCGCTTTCAGGTCCGCGACGTCGAACTCGCCACCAATCGAGTGGTCATCTGGATCGACAAGAGCAGCAAAGAAACAGCTTTCCCTGCGGATACGCCCTTGCAACTGGAGTTTGCAGAGCAATCCGGTTGGCTCGTTGCCACAGTCCGGGAACCAGGATGGCTCAGTCAGTTACCGGCTCGCGATGTCGAAGTCTTCAAAGTCGCTGTAATGGGTCTTTACAAGCTCGCCGCAGTCGATCTGGTCCGGGAACAAATTGAAATTCAACTGGCCCAATCCACACAACCTGGCTCGAAGTCTGTGGCCAGCAACGGAGTCCCCGCCGATCGAAAGCGACACGCGTACGACATCAACTCGACGGGATTGGTGGTCTGGCCGCATCGCAACTACGAACACGAAGTTCACTACGTTCTGGACGATCAACCTGTCGCTCATCCCCGCCCTCGGTCCGCCGCGCGCGCGGCTGGTTTGACCGCGTTCCCCATGGGGGCGCTGGTGTTCAATTTGCACGACATTGACTGGGAAGACTGGCGTAAATTCTGGGATCATGAGCAGAGTGAATCCCCTCCACCGTCGACACTTCTGTCGTTCAACTGGTAATTCCGCAGCAAAGCAACCTTCCCAATGAGGTGGGCGAAATTCGGCAGAAAATGCCGTCCAGGCAGGCTGCCATAGGCGCGCATCCTCATTCGAAGTATCCTCTTACAACGAATAAACGGCCGCAGAGAACGACCTGTCTGCGGCGGCCCTGGGGCGATGGAGCGCACCGAGATGCACTTTGCTGGAAGCTCAAAAACTGTCATCTTGAAGATGGCCACCAAGTCACTTCAGGAAGAGACACACGTCGATCATGACCTGACGCTCGTCATTCCGGCCTACAACGAAGAGGCACGGCTCCCAAGGACGTTAGCGGACGCAAAGTCGTATCTGGATGCCTGGGGGATTAACTACCGTGTCCTGGTCGTCGACGATGGCAGTCGTGATGAAACCGCAAAGCTGACCGAAGCATTCGGCCGCAGGTTCTCGACGATCCGACAGACCAATGGTGGAAAAGGGTCCGCCATCCGTAACGGGATGATGTCGTCCAGCGGGAAGGTGATCGGCTTCACCGATGCAGACCTCCCCTACGACCTGGACGCGCTGAAGACTGCTTACCAGATCATCGAGACCGGCCGGCGAGACGTGGTCTTCGGAAGCCGAACCATCGAAGGAGCCACATCGCGCGTGGAACGCCGGTTGATGCGGACACTGGCTTCGTTCGTGTTCCGCACCTGCATGATGTGCCTTGTCTCCCGAGAGATCACTGATACCCAGTGCGGACTGAAAGTTTTCAGTCGCCGTGCCGCTCGAATGATTTTCTCGCGGACGATTGTCAACGGCTTCGCGTTCGACGCCGAGGTCGTCTATTTGACCCATCTGTTGAACCTTTCTTTTGAGAAAGTTGCGGTAACGCTCGTCAACGACTACTCAACCACAATCTCACTGACGCGGAATGCCATTCCGATGCTCATTGACGTCGTCGGTGTCCGACTGCATGGCTTGCGAAACGGCTATCACCCCGATATCGAAGTGCTCAATCCAACCTCCGCCGCGACGACGCCGGCGAGGAAGGCGGCATGATGTCGGCCTCTTCGAGTCCCCGGCATTCAATCGTCTTTCATGCAGATGACTTCGGCATGAATGCGGCCGTGAACGCGGGAATTGAGGCAGCCTTTCGCGAGGGTCTGTTAACGAGCACTTCGCTCCTGGCGAATGCTCCTGCTGCAGAAGATGCCTGCCGCGTGTGGCCGGCCCTGATGGCAGACGTGCAGACACGTCGACTTTCTTCCCTCGAACGTCGCCACATGCTGAGCGACCCCCTCATCCCGTTTGACCTGGGCATCCATCTGAATTTGACCCAGGGCCGACCGCTGACATCGAATGACTTCTCGCCGGAGTTACTCGACGAGGAGGGGTGCTTCCCCGGGATCGGCAAACTGTTCGCTCGTATTAATCATGCCAGCGACGCTCAAATGAAATCCGTCGAAGCAGAACTCCGAGCCCAGATCGAATGGATGATCGCCCGGGGCCACCACCCGACGCATTTGAATGGCCATCAATACATTGAACTGATTCCGCGAATCGCAGCGATTGTCCCCGCCCTGTTACACGACTACGCCATCCCGACAGTGAGAGTTGCCTGCGAACGGGGCCTGTTCCGTAGCGTCCTGCTGCAGGGGGACGTCACAGGCTGGGGACTTGGACTGGTCAAACGACATTTCGCGCGGGCATTTCGGCGACGGATGGCTAACACCAACGTCGCGTTTCCAGATCGATTTTTTGGAACGTCGCACGCTGGCCGCATTGATGACGCCACAATGACGCGGTTTCTCGCGAGTGCACGAGGAACAAGGATGACAGAAATCGGGGTTCATCCCGCCATCGATCCCGGCCCGGACACCCCAGCGGAATCGGATCCCTGGTTTGATCCCCTGGCGGAATTCCGATCGAAGGAGCTCAAACTCCTCTGCAGTTCGAAACTCGCAGAAGAACTCCGCTCGCGGCAGTTCAGTCTGGGCCGACTCTCTGCCTTGGCCACTGAGACATGGGCCACTGAGGCGACTTGAATTTCGGAGGCATAGCAACCCCGCGCGGGGAGTCCGGCGAATCCGGTTTCCACGCGGGTGTGTTTGCAAAAAGCGAGAGCCGGTCGAGATGACCGGCTCATGGCTCACGACTCCGCAAGAGACGCTTTCTTACATCGGTGCTTCAGGAAGTTCCGACAACCACTTGTTCCGGATCGGGATCAGGTGCTGAAGAACGTCGACCAGAACTTCGGGAGGCGACTGCATCGCGTCTACGCACTTAATCAGTTCTTTCGGGTAACAGTTGATGACGGGTTCCGACTCAGCTCGATAAACGTTGAACCGGGTCTTGATGATATCTTCATTCGCATCGTCAGCCCGGTTATCGCGGATCGCGCGACGCTTGATGCGGTCGATCATCTGCGATTCATCGACACAAATCAGATGGATAATGGCGAGAACATTGATGGTGTTCTTCAGCATTTCCACCTGATTGGGGTTTCGGGGAATCCCATCGAGGACCAGCAGTTCATCGGGCGGACGATAACGGGACACAGCAATGTGTCCGTTCAGAGCCTTGGTCCAGATACGGACCGTCAGTTCATCAGGAACCAGTTGTCCGCGAGAACTGAACTGATAGATCTCACGCCCTTCCGCCGAGTTAATGTTCAGCGAGCGAAAAACATCGCCACAAGAGAGGTGATAAAAGCCGGGGATCTGCCCCAGAATTGATCCTTGCGTTCCCTTTCCGACCCCCGGTGCTCCAAACAGGAGAACCGTCGGAAATCGTCCATCAAACATGTGTCACCCTTCGTCGGTTGATTCTCGGTCGGTCGATTCACGATTTGTAATGCGTCAGGCGTGACGATCAGCAATGACCAGAGTTCCGTCTCTTGCGGCGGGAAAATATCTGCCGAACATTCTGCAAATCCGCGGCGAATTATCATTCTCATCCGCATCACGTCATTCTCGATTTCCCTTCCCCCGGTTCCGGGGCTTTCATCTGGAAACGGAAAACGCTGCAGGCATCTTAATCTGGTGAGCCTTTTAGACTCAACAGTCTCAGAATCGTCTCCTGCCACCAGGGGACTTCACCCGTTTCCATTCCCCGCTCGGACGGTCTTCGGCTCACGTGGAGTCTCAAGCATATCTGAAATCCGCGGCTGCTGTGCCCCGGAAAACCTGACGGATTTGAGAGGTTATATTGCACCCGCGCAGCTCGCATCTGATAATGCCAAATGAACCACTGCTGCAGCCATTTCCGATTGTGCTTCCGCTGACGAATTTTTGGCTTCACGGCCCAGGAGCGCACACGATGCTGTTGCAACAGTCACACAACGAAGAAGGGAGCTTTGAGTGATGAAGCCCTGGCTGGTGATGCTTCTTAGCCTTGTTGCTCTGTACGAGCCGACCGTGGCCGACGCACAACAGTGTGACCATCGCTACAGCTTCCGTCGTCACTGGTCCCCGTGGGTGGTCGCACCGGCGATGGGCTACAGTGGATTCATGGGACCGGGGTACACACGGACCATCTCGTATCAGGTTGGCTACTATCCTTCCCCACGAATCAACCCGTTTACCCCCGACCTGACGATCCCGCAGCCCATGAGTGAACCGTCGTTCCTCGTTCCCAACGAGCAGCGTGAGACACCGTTCGAGCCGACCAAGGTTCCTGTGGTTCCCTCCAGTCCTGCGGCCCGGTTGCGGAGTCTTCAGCACCAGGCCCGGGGAGACCAGCGGCTGCGCGAACAACGATGGTCCGATGCGCGTGCGGCCTATCGGGCCGCGGTGGACGCAGCTCCTGACCGGGCCGAAGCTCACCTGCGACTCGGGCTGAGTCTCATCACGATTCAAAGTTTTCAGCCGGCGATCCGTGAACTGAAACGTGCCGTCTTCATTGACCCTACCATTCCGGCATCGGGGAACCAGTCCAAGATCCTGTTCGGCCCCGAAAGCGACGTCGTCCGCTCGTCCATCATCAGTAAAGTGATGGACTGGGTGCGGGAGGACTATCGAGAATCGGACCGATTGTTTGTGCTGGGCGTGCTGCTGCACTTTGAAGGGGACGCCCGAAGTCGCGAATTTCTTGAGGCCGCCGATCGAATGAAACGACAAGGGGACAACAGTCACATCCTGGCGTTTCTCGATCACGCGGCGAACGCCCCTGCTGCACCGCAGGACGAGCCCGTTGATCCCGCGATCCCGAAATTAAACGACGTCCCCCTGCCGATGCCATTTCCCGCACAGGGAGCAGAGGGATTCGCAGGGGATCGTGGCGAACAGAATGGCACGAAACGAGGGCAACTTGCCCCGCTACCGGGTGCTCCCGTGCCAATGCCCGATCTCTAGAAATCTGGAACCGTTTTGTCAGAATTCAGTGAAAGCGATACGGAAAACTGGCGTTCCCTGGCAGATTCGATTACCGTAGCCCGAATTCGATCGGGGAATCTGAACGTGGAACGGTTTTGCTAGATCAAAAATAAGACGGATTTCGCAAAACAGTTCCCGTTTGATAAGGTTACATATCGGCGCATCGCAATTCGGCGTTGCGCGAGTCATTCGACGAGTTGGGGTTGGTACGATGAATGGTGATGAGACGATGGTTGGGGACGCTCAAACTCCGGCTGCACAGACGACAAGTCATGACGGCCCGACCGCGACACCCACTTCGCAAACAGGGGCGGAACCACACGTCGGTTCGGTGGCTGGACAGCCGCTAACCCCGGACGCATTGTCGGCCGCTCATGCTGCGGTCGCCTCAGCGTCGGCGGATACACTCACAACGAAAGAGGCCACCGTGGCAGAGCCCGTCGCCGCAATGGACCCCGCCGTGGTAACACCGACCGAATCACAGGCTGTCAGCAGCGCAACCGACGCCCCCGTCGCCGCGATGTCCTCTGCAGATGCTCCCGCGAGCGAATCCACGCCAACATCCGAGACGGCTGCCGCAACCGGCGAAGAAGCTCGCAAGAAGCCCGTCCTGAACCCGGACGTCAGCGGCCAGTCGTCGCGCGCTGTGGGCAGCATTGGAGCGGAAGTCGAGTCCGAAGCAGCAACCCTCGCTGCCGCGGCCGCAGCTCAGGCCCAGACCAGTACAGCCAGTGGTCCCATCGGCCATATCGAACTGCCTCCAAAGCAAGTCGCACTGGATGACAGTCTCGAAAAAGAAATCGAAGCGGCGATGTCCGGCCAGATGACATCCCCCACCGCCCCGCCCGCCGGTGCCGTGACTCCGACCTCGTCGGCCATCGCAGAAGAACTTCCCGCCTCCGAAGATCAGTTAGAAGCGGGCACCAAACTGAAGGCCAAGGTTCAGAGCGTCACCGCTGACGACGTATTCTGCGAAGTCGGTTATCGCTCTCCCGGTCTGCTGCCCGCTCGGCAGTTCCCACAGGGAAAGCAGCCGCGCGTCGGCGAAGAGTTCCTCGTGATCGTGGAAAAGTACGATCCGGAAAACAGCGTCATTCTGGTGAACCTGCCCAAGGCGACCCGTAAGGCACGCGGCAACTGGGACGAACTCACCGTTGGCCAGGTGACGGAGTGTATCGTCAACAAGACAAACAAAGGCGGCCTCGAAGTCACCGTCGGTGGTTTGCGAGCCTTCCTTCCCGCCAGTCAGGTCGACCTTGGTTTCGTCTCTTCGATGGACGCTCTGGTCGGACAGAAGCTGACGGTACAGATTACCGAACTCAACCCAGCCAAGCGCAACCTCGTCGTCAGCCGTCGCTCTGTCATGATCGCAGAGCGGAAGGAACTGGCGGTCGCGTTCTGGGAAAAGGTCGAAGTTGGCCAGCAGTTCACCGGTACGGTCAAGACGATCAAGGACTACGGTGTCTTCATCGATCTGGGTGGTGCCGACGGATTCCTCCATATCGGTGAGATGAGCTGGACGCGAGTAAAGCATCCCTCTGAAGTTCTTCAGGAAGGCCAGAAGTGCGAAGTGGTCGTGCAGTCGCTTGACCGGGAGAAGCAGAAAATCGGCCTCGGAATGCGTCAACTGACACATAACCCCTGGGGCAGCGTTGAAACCAACTATGCCGTTGGTAAAGAAGTGACCGGGAAAGTCACACGAACCACTGACTTCGGTGCATTCGTTGAACTCGAACCGGGAGTCGAAGGCCTGATCCACATCAGCGAAATGGATCACCAGCGAATCCGCAAAGTGACTGATGTCGTCAACATCGGCCAGGAAGTTCAGGCACAAGTCCTGGAAGTCGCACCTGACCGCCAGCGAATCAGCCTGTCACTGAAGGCCCTCAAGCAGAAGCCGGAAAAGCCGAAAGACGAAGATCTGGCCCCCGGCAAAGGCGAGCCGTACGAACGCAAACGCAAAGAACCACTGCGTGGTGGCAAAGCGATGGGAAGCAGCGGGGGACTTTTTGGGAACCCTGGCGACTTCAACCGCTGATCCAATAAGCAGTCTGCGACTGCTTGCTCTATGACTTATTCCGAAGCCGTCAGGTGTGGCAAACTTCTGTTTGCTCCCTGAACGGCTTTTTTTAGACTCAGTTTTCGCTGCCAGACCAAGGCGATGCGCGAACCGAGTGCAATGGTCACCGTTTGTCGGATGGGACGTATGAGATTCACTTTTCCCCGACTGTTCAGTTCACTGGTTTGTGTGGCACTGGGTTGTGGAGGAGCGGTATCAACGACGTTCAGCACGTCCCTCGTCCATGCCGCAGATGATCTGGCGAAAGCGAAATCGGCTTCTCCCGGAAAAGCGGCGGTACGGGATGAACGGCCTGGAATCGACTGGCCCATTTTCCTCGGCCCTCACGGTACCGGAATTTCGGACGAAAAAGGCCTGCTCGACGAATGGCCCGAGGATGGTCCCGAAGTCTTGTGGGGCAAGCGAATCGGCAAAGGTTATAGCTCTCCCTCCATCCTCGACGGGCATGTCGTTGTCCATCACCGCCAGCGTGACCGGGACGTGATTGAATGCCTCACCGCACAGAACGGCGAACGGCTCTGGACGCATGAGTACGAAACGGACTTCTCGGACCCGTACGGATACAACAACGGCCCGCGATGTTCTCCCGTGCTGACCGCGAATCGCTGCTACACTTTCGGCGCGCAAGGTCGGCTGGTCTGCCTCGACCTGCAGTCAGGCAAGCTGATCTGGGAAGTCGAGACCACTAAGAAATGGAACGTCCCGGAACATTTCTTCGGTGCGGGCTGTACGCCCATTCTTGAAGGAAATCTGCTGATCGTCCTCGTCGGGGGACAACCCAATTCCGGCGTCGTCGCGTTCAATGCGGAGACTGGCGAGGTCATTTGGGAAAGCGTCGGCAAAGATACCTGGGACGGCGTCGCCACTGATCAGGCCGGTAAAAAATACCGGTGGACCGGCGACGAAATGGTCGTCAGCTATTCGTCACCCATTGTTGCCACCATCCACGGGACAAGGCACCTCTTGTGCCTGGTGCGGCACGGTCTGGTGTCGCTGGACCCGACCAATGGGAATGTTCGCTTCAAGTACTGGTTCCGGTCCCGGGTCCACGAGTCAGTGAATGCGGCTCGACCTGTCGTCGTTGCCGATACGATCTTCCTCTCGGCCGCCTATGAAACGGGGGCGGCGCTGCTGAAAGTCAAACCCGACGGACAAGACTACGAGGTCGTCTGGCGCAATAAGCGAGGCATGTCGACACACTGGTCGACCCCGATCTTCCAGGACGGCTGTATTTACGGATTCAGTGGTCGCCACGAAGGCGAAGCGATGCTGCAGTGTGTTGACCTGAAAAGTGGCGAACTGCTGTGGGAAACGAATGGTTTCGAAGGAGCCCCGACGGAACTTCGTGCGAGTCCCGATGGGGGAATCGTGGATCGCGAAGGCAAGCCAGTGACGTTCTTCGGCCGTGGCTCGAAGACCGCCGTGGATGGCAAGTTCATCATGCTGGGTGAACGCGGGATCCTCGTCCTGGGTAAACTGAGCCGAGACAAATACGAGCAGATTAGCCGGGCTGTTTACCCCCAGATCCGCTATCCAGCCTGGGCCGCTCCGGTTGTTTCACACGGACGACTCTACCTCCGGGGTGAGGACTACCTGATTTGCCTCGATATCGCCAAGGCCGAATCCTCCGCGAAATAGCCGTCACGAATCGCTGCGGTGCTTGACCAGCCGGCCGTGAATCACAAGTGCCAGCAGCAGGACAACACCCATCAGGAACGGTCGCAGGAGATCAAAATGGGTCACCCAGCTCGCCTTCAGCCATTCCTCTTTAAGCTGTGGTGAAAGTGCGGACTGCTTGATCAGTCGTTCCACGTTCGTAATGTTCAGTCCAACTTTGAGAACGGTAAAACTGAGCACACCAATCAGGGTTCGACCGATACTCCCTTCCCCCCCGAACAGGCTCGTGCCGCCGAGAACCACGCACGCGACGGCATCCAGCAGGAGATCGGCGTTCTGGTCCAGACTGACGCTGTTCATGCGGCCTGAGTTGACCATTCCTCCACACGCGGCGGTCGTCGCGCAAATTGCCAGGCAGGCGATGACGATCCGTTCGGTTCTGACTCCTGCCAGCCGGGCCGCCTGACGATTGCCACCCGTCATGTAGACGTACCGGCCGAAACGGGTGTGCTGCAGTACCAGGTGGGCCGCAATCATAACCGCGGCGGCCAAAGCGGCGCTCAGAGGAATACTGAGAGTCCCGTATCGCCCCAAGTGCAATTCGAGCAGCGGCGAGTTCCCCAACTCTCCCAGAACTGGCGGTACCGCGAATTTCTGACTGCGAGTCAGGAACCGGGCGAGCCCCAGCGCGATGTTCATCATTGCCAGTGTGATAATGAAACTGGGAAGTCCCGATGAGATTGTCAGCCAACCTGACAACAGTCCCATTAACACTGCCGCTAAAAGAGGAATCAGGATCACGAGCCCCGTTGCAAGGTACGAGACGTTCCCGGCCCCGTTCACTTCCTTTGGCCCTGCAGCCAATGACGATTCCCAAAGGACCCCGCACAGGCAAGCCGAGAGCAGCGCGACCATCCCTACTGAGAGGTCGATCTCGGCACACAGCAAGACAAAGGTCAGTCCTGTTGCGGCGATGGCCAGAACGGCTCCCTGCTTCAAGATAAGCGTCAACGTAGTGAGACTCAGGAAGTCACTGGCAATAACAGAGAAAACCAGGACGAGCGTGAAAAAACTGATCAGCGGCGCGAAGTCCGCAAGTTGAAATCGGGGAGCGAGCCCAGCTTCTTCGGGTTTCGACATAAAGCAGCTTCACGTTAGCAAAAGTGGATGAAAGCAATCGCAGCGAAATGATCTCAGGCCAGCGAGCCTGGATCCCCTCGAAGGCGAGGAAACATCAAGGTTTCGCATCACCGGAGACGTCCAATTGACATACAGAACAGGCACACCGACGTAGCGTCGAGCTCTATCGAGAATTCATTCGATGGAGTTCGACGTTATTATCGTGGCTTCCTCAGTGTGGTGAGATATTCGACGATGTCGACGAGTTCTTCCTGAGAAATGAGTTTAGCAAAGTCAGCAGGCATGAGCGAAACGGTCTGCTTGCTGCGTTCTTCAATCGCCTTGACAGGGAAGGTGCGAACGATGGCATCGCTCCCCTTCAGGATCACTTTCTCACCGTCTTCGCTGACGATGATCCCGGTCTGCGACGTCCCGTCTGCGAGCACAATCGTCCAGGATTCATAGTTATGGCTGATCCCCGCACTTGGAAAAATGATCGACTCGTACAGAGCCTGTCGACTCAGTTTAGATCCAATCTCTGACAAATTCGGACCAACCTCTTTCCCCTGCCCGTGGACGACGTGACAGGTATTGCACTTCGCCGTCGATGCGAACAGCTTCTGCCCGTTACCACTGTTTCCCTTCATCTGAGCCAGCTGTTCCAGGGGAGGAAGTGGCTTCGAATCTTTACCGGGAGGTAACGGAAACAGCCTTTCAGCCGACTTCCGCACGTCGTCAAATGTCGAACTATGCAGTGCAGCAGCCAATGCGGGAATCAGTGATTCATCACACGTGTTCGACTCGGCAAGTTTAATCAGTTCCGCTGCCCCCTGCCGTGATCGAGAAGCCCCCTTGATCGCTTCCCGTCGGAGATCCAAGGCAAAGCTTTGATCTGCAACCAGGGGCAACAAAATTTCTGCGACCTGTGCACTTCCGCAGTGGCTGAGCGCGGTGGCAACCGCGACAGCTGACGTTCCTTCAGTGGATCTGAGAGCTGCGTTCAGCAGATCCTTCTGATTCTTGTCTACCAGCACCCGAACGGCGTCGACACCCGTTTGCTCGTCGGGCATCGATTGGGTCAGGGCGAGCAGGTCAGGAAATCGATTTGTGACGTTGAACTTTCCCACAAGCTGGACGAATGAGGGTTGCCCCTTCATTCCATCCAGGACTCGATTCATCGCCGCCAGTTCAGGTGAATTGGGAGCGAGATCGAATCGCTGAAGTCGACTGATGGCTTCTGCATTCACGTACTGGGTTTTTGCGGGACTGCCAAACTGACCAAACGCCAATTTGATGAGCGCGGCTTCTCTGGCCGGTCCTGTGAGGAAGTCGAATGCTCTCAGATAGCGGGGAGCGTCCGCTTCCGTCACGTAGTCGGACGCGAGGATCTGATAAAGATCTTCGGGGGTCGCGGTTCCGCGGGATCTCCAGAGGATGTCTCTGGCGACGGGACTTGCCACGATTTTCTCGGAAGACGGGTTACCTGCGGCTTTGGCGGCGGCAGCAAGGCAGTTGTCCCAGTCCTGATCAGCACCGATACCCAACGCTTCCAGATACCATCGATCAGTTCCATCATGCTGGACAGCAAGCTTTCCCCACAACTCCGCCTTCACAGAGGACTTCAAAAGCCGAAGCGCCAAGGCACATTCTCGTCGGACCTGATGCGACGAATCGCTCACCAGCGTCGACAGAATCTTGACTAATCCCTGTGTATGCTTGTCGCTGTCGATTGTCGGCAATTTCTGACGTGCCAGTCGCAGACCGGCGATTCGGAGATCCGGGTTTGGATCGCTGATTGCGGTCGAAATCGCTTTTTCTCGCGCGGCGGGAATTTGCGAAAGAATCGCCAGCACGCGGGCTCGGTACCGAGGGTCAGAATCTCGCTCGAAGCGATTGAAGAGGATGCCAACAGTCTTCCCCGCATCCCGAGTCGCAAACGACAGCAGGGTCGTCCGCGCGAGATAACGCGCCGCAAGGTTGGGGCTCTTCAGTCCATCAGCCGCCCCATTAGGGGTCGAAACATCCAACTTGGGAATCTGGTATGAAGTCTTGGGTGGAGCCACCCGGAAGAGACGCCCCTTTTCGGCGTCTCCCATACGATGGCCCCCGACACCCGGATCGTACCAGTCGGCCACGATCAGTGAACCATCCGGTGCCACGCAAACATCAGAGGGGCGAAACCAGTTATCTCGGGCACCGTGCAGAATACTGACCATCTCGCCGGAATATCCCGCACCAGAATTCTTCACAGGGTAAGCCCGGACGACATTCGGCCCCGCATCGCAATGGATGATCTGGTTCTGATACAGCTTCGGAAGCAAGGTTCCTTCGTAGACACAGATCCCGGTGGGAGACCCGCCGCCCGTCTGCACAAGGTTGGGAACCACTCCGGGATCATTCAAATGCCAGTGGCGACGTGGAATTTCGGCTTCGATGTTCGTACGGGGAGTTTGCCATCCCGCACCGGTCATCTCGTCGGTATAGCCGAAATTGCCTCCTTCCATCACATAGTTAATCCGCACCCCCTGATTCCCGTCGTCGTCATTGTCTGACTGCCAGACGGTACCGAAGCTGTCGACGGTCACCTCGTAATTATTCCGGAAGTTGTGACCGAGGACTTCGAACTCAGACCCATCCAGATTGCAGCGGAACGCCATCCCCTGGCGATACGGCATTCCGCGTTCATTGACTTCCCGGCCCATCACGTCGATGACGGGCTTGCCATCCTTGTCGAAGACATGGCGTCCGGTGTTTCCCATATTCCAGTACAGCTTGCCGTCAGGCCCCATCACGAAGGTGTGTGTGGAATGATCATGCTGCGGGTCGCCGACTTTGCTGAACAGCAGCTCTTTTCTGTCCGCTCTCAAATCTCCATCGTCATCCGTAAAGATCCAGACGTGCGGCGCACACGAGATGATGACTTTGGTTCCTTCGCCCGTGGCTGTGGGGAGAACACAAATTCCCATGGCGGAATCCACTTCGCGTCCCTGGTAGAAAACGTGCTGCTTATCAGCCACACCATCGCTGTTCGAGTCTTCGAGAATGAGGATCCGGTCCCCTTCGGCCCGCTCGCCGAGGCGACCACGATAATTGACGACCTCGCAGACCCAAACGCGACCGAGATGGTCAATGTCGATGTTGGCTGGACTCAGTAACCCCGAAGCTTCCGAAGCAAAGAGTGTGGCTTCCAGACCCTCTGCGACATCCAGCCCCGAAACCGCGTCCTGTGGGTCGCGGCTTCCGCCGGGAGTCCCCCCAGAGGGCTGAAGGTATTTCGCCCCAGGTTTTGTTGTGAAGACGAGGAATTGAACCGAACTGGACGCTCCCTGGTCCGATCCTCCGTTGTCGATTCCCGCTCGCGCCTTGAACCGTTTAACTCCGGGGGGCAGGTCGAAGGCCACAACGGAATTCGCGTGCACGCCAATCCCGTATTCCACGGCCTTGCCGTTTATACGAAGAGGACCGCCATCGGCGTTTTGATTGATTCGTACCTGGCCCCAGTCGGCTGAAGCCGATTTCCATTTCAGCTCAGTGAGCCGCTTATCACCGGAGTCCAGGATCAGCCGGGGCTCGGCCCAATCAGCCCAGTCGGCAGTGAATGTATCCCCCCCATCGCGGACCACAAGGAAGAGCTCTTTCGCCCCTGCGACATCCACATCGACCTCAACGGCGTGCCCCGGAGTCAGCGTGTTGATCACCTTGGATTGCCAGACCGGGTCCTGGGCCATGGCACACGAACAGATGGCAACATGCAAGGCAAAAAAGTTCAGAGCACGTGAGAGCATGAACGCATCGCTCCAATGGGCAAGAGGAACTGCATCTAACCGTGTGAGGGGCGGATGATCAGGGACCGCCAGTGGAAGAATCCGAGACGAAGTGGAAGAGCCATTGATCTGACCGGCTCGAAGCCTCAACTTCACCCAGCGGACGAGAGCCGCATTTGTTGCAGACCGACAAGGCAGATAGCGAATTGCAGACGATACAGGGCGACACTCTGGGCGTCACCCCGTGCATTTTCAAACGTCGAACGTGAGGAGCGATCCGGTCACTCCCTTGTTATGGCGAAGTGACCGTGCCCCGGTAGACCAGTCCTGCTTACTTCTTGTTCCACTGATCCAGCATCGCCTGAATCATCGCTTTGTTGAAATCAGCGGGAATCGCTTCGTCGTGATTCTGCAGCAGATCGTCGACGGTAACATTCCCTGCGGGGGTCCCGTCAGCCGGAACATCCGCTCCCGACGTCCAGACGATGGCATTGAGAATCAGCTTGCGGAACTGGTTGTTGCCCCAGTTCCAGTGAACATGTCCGCCGCTCGTTCCGAAACCGCGACCACCGTCAGGACGTACGCGAGCCCATGCCGTGTGCTGTGGTTCTTTCCGCTCAAGGACCGCCTTACGAACTTCGGGATTGCCGCTGTGAGGACCGTCGGGACGGCTGAGTGATTCTTTCGGCGGCAGGTCGGTCAGGATCGCTGTGACGCCATCCATCTTTTCTCGAAATCGCATGTGATAGTACCACTCGTCATTGGTCGAGAACGGCTTGACCCCGCGCGTTGTCGGATGTTCGGGCAGCTTCTTGTAGTCGGCAACCCAGTGGGGATTGACGGACCAGTGTGGTTCGAAGAATCCACCGATCCAGTCCAGGAATGCATCTCCCGGCTTACCGGCAACAGTTTCGACTCCGTAGTGAATACAGACGATGCCAGCCCCTTTTTTCGCCAATCCATCGAGTTCTTCCAGATGAGCATTGAAGGGATGCCCTGCTCCACCGTCTGAATAGATCACGATCGTATTCG
The DNA here is from genome assembly GCF_044336245.1 of Schlesneria sphaerica. Lineage (NCBI taxonomy): Bacteria > Pseudomonadati > Planctomycetota > Planctomycetia > Planctomycetales > Planctomycetaceae > Schlesneria > Schlesneria sphaerica. The sequence goes on from NZ_CP172346.1 coordinate 2,626,499, forward strand.
CGGCGGCCAGCTTCTCTGGGGAAGGCCATCCCTGCTTCTGGATGGAATGGACTTCGGCTGTCACGGGCAGGCCACTCTCGTTGATCAAGCGAGCCAGCAGAGAACAGCCCGACAGATGATCATGAGCACCAAATCCATGGCTGGGATTACCTGCGATCAGAAGAGCTTTCTTCTTACCCGAATCGCTGGTCTTCCCTTCCGCGGAAATCTTTTTGAGCTTGATATTGCGGAACTGAACTTTCATCGCGGGACCGACGTGTAGCTGGAAAGCAAGCAGACCTTTGGCACGTCGTTGTTCTTTGTCTTCGTCGGTGACGACTGAGGTCAGTACGCCATTGATCCGGTGTTCGAAGACGTATCCCTTCGCAGAGATATGGTACTCGTTCCAGTCTTCCTTCTTGATTTTCGCCTGGATCTCATTGGTATCAGCGAACTTTTCGACCACCTTGGGTTTGTGGTCGTCGCCAATCACGGTTTTCTCTCCACGCAGGGCCAGGATGCCGCGGAAGTTTTCACCGTAGTTGATTCCGGAATAGTTGTCCCCCGCTTCGGCATCGGCCTGGTAACCGCCGATTCCCCACTTCCGATCAGGAAGTTCAAAACTTCGGTACTGAATCCCCGAGTTACCGTTGATGATCTTGTATTCCAGCTTCAGCTCAAAATCAGCAGTCTCTCCACCACGCCAGATGAGGAAGGTGTTCGCCTTGATCGGTTTGTCTTCAGTGGTCTTGCCGGTAATCGCCCCGTCTTCAACGCTCCACAGTTCGGGATCGCCGTCCCATTTTTCCAGCGTCTTGCCGTCGAAGATGGAAACCCAGCCATCCTCTGCACGTACCGTTGAGGACATTACCAGAGCGGTCATGACCATCGAACACAGTATCCATCCCATCCGAATGCGCATGAGCATCTCCTGTTGATTCATCGTGAATGTGTTTTGCCGGGGATATCGACCCGCCGATCGGGAAAGAGATTGACGAATCGGTATTTGAGCATATTCGGAACTCGATCCGCAACTGGTGCCGAGTTGCGAAGGGACGCACCTGCGCGATGAAGTGAGCAAGTGGATCGAGCGCGGATGCGGCCTGGAAAAATGTCGGAACCGTCTTCCTGCGGCACGCAGACATTCGATCGCGAAGTTTGCGGTTCCCAAAACACAACGCCCTGGATCGGGCCACGAATTTCGTTCGTTCCCGATCCAGGGCGAGAGACTTTTGTGATTTCGATGACACCGCAGTCACCATCGATGGAGATCTTCACTCCGACTAGCCAATCTCCCTGACTTTTTCCGCAAGCATCTCGACCGCCTTCAGCAGGCGTTTACGGACCTTTTCGGGAAGCTCAGCGAATTCCTCGCAGAACTGCGGGGTCAGCAGATTCTGGCACCGTTCGATCGTCGTCGTAAACCGCTTGGCAATCTGCTCGGTGCTGAGATTAGGTCGTTCCCCCGTTTCGCGTGGCGGGACGGTCGTCGCGTGGGGATTGAAAGGAGCGTACTCAGTTGTCTCTTCGGGCAATCGATTCCCGAACGGTGGAACTGGTGCTGACGTTTCTTCACCTTCGTCAGACTGATTTGCTGACACCGAAAACGTTGACTGATGATCAAAGGGAGCGGCTTCACGGGCCAGTGCGGGTTCCGTCGGCAAGCCGTCCAGGGCTTCATCGACGGCTGGGGTGCTCAGGTCCTCACCGCGCTGTGCACGGCGCCAGGCCTTCATTTCCGCGACACCGGCCTGGACATCATCGGCCCACTGCAGGCATTCCGCAGCATCGTCCCAGTTAATCGCCGCATAAAAGTGAGACCACTTGAGCGTCGAGTAATTACCGCTGACGTCTCCGAAGGTTTCCCAGACACGTCGTCGCTGGTAAACCTGATCGGCGCTTAGAGAGACCAGCGCCGCAAAGTCTGCGTCGGTTCGTCCTCGCGCAAATCGCTTCGTCCACAGTGCGGCACATTCACCGACTTCCCAGTTACAGCGGCTGACGGCAACTTGCGCACGAGCGATCAACGAGGCTTCGGTTTCTTCACGCACAACTTCCGCAGAACCGGAATGCGACATTTCAACTTCCCAAGGAGTAACAGAATCAAAAATTGTCCGAAGACGTGGCCTGTCTTGGACAAGGGCGAGTTCAATTCGCCGAGTGAACGTCACCCTTCCATGGGGAAGGCGAAATCGTATCGCTCGGCCTTTTATCACGCTACTGTGTCGTCAAAGCCAGAGGCGGCGGTACGGTTGATTGCCGACGAATCAAACCGTTTTTTCACAATTCCTGAAAACCGACCCGCACATCCTCCAACAAATTCTTCATTCTGGACGGCTCACCACATTCGTAGGGGTTCGATTTTGGACATCCAGTGAATCCCGATGTGTACAAGCACTCAATCGCCAGGCAATCTCGTACACACAAGCGATCTCCTAGGCGGAACTTAATGAGAAAGGCACCCCTTCGTTGATCAGGCCCCGCCGCACGGTCTCGATGACGAATTCCGCAGCCGACGAGAGCAATTCATAGAATCGTGCGTCGGGCTCCAAGGCTACCGATTCTGCCTGGCTTCGCTTAGCATTCCTGCGAAAAGGATTGGAACTCCATGGCTTGGCTGACATCACTCAGAGATCAGTTTCCGCTGCTGCTCGTGCTGTCGCCGTTGATCGGATTTGTTTCCGCCTCCGTTGCCGTACTCAAGGCCCCGGATCTGACGCGATACTTCGCTGTTTCGAATTGCTTTTGCACGCTGCTCATCCTCGTCGGGATCGAGTGGCACTATGAGTCTGACCTGGTCAACCAGGCTGCGATTATTCGATTTGCCGAGCAGGCTCAATCCCCAGAAAATAGCGAGATCGCCGCCCCAGAACAGGTCCGACGCAAATTGGACCGCATGAGAAGCGAACGAATCCAGAATCATCGATTCGTCGCTGACGGAGTCAACATTTTCCCGGCACTCCTGTTGTCGGTCGTGACCACGCTCGTCGTCTACCGGTTCAAGCCTTCGCAGAGCGACAGGAATTTTTCCGTTCCCCTCATACTTTTCTTTCAGTCCGCAGCCCTGGGAACGTTGCTCGCGAACGACGTCATCGTCTTCCTGCTGCTTTCGGGACTCAGCGTCGCCAGCCTGAGTCTTTTGATCGGAAACTATGGACCGACAGAACGACGCGCGATCACCGAAAGGTATCTGTGGGAACAATGTTGGGGTGGTTCACTGATTCTGATGGGTTTCTCTCTGCTGGTCGTGTCGATCCCGTGGATGAAACTGCAGGATTCCATCGGAACGCCAGCACTCTCAACAAGCGTCTCCAGTATCGTTCAGGATATCCAGCGCTGGACGACGCGAAACGAACTGGCGTTTCATTATCAAAGCGAGATTTTCCCGTGGATGCTGCTCGTCATCTCCATCGGTTTCGCGATCGTCTCCGGTCTGTTCCCCTTTCATGCTTCCCAGATCAATATCATCAGGAACGTTCCCGCTGAACTGGCTTTGCTGTATGTCGTCGGCGGTCTCTCCGCAAACCGCATCGGCTGGTTCCGGTTCGTGATGCCGCTCTCTCCTGACCTGCTGGCTTCATTTGACGAATGGGTGGTGATCGCCTCTGTCGGTGGCGCAATCTGGGGGGCACTGAAAGTGTTCGATACGGCTGATCAGCGAAATCTGATCGCATATGCCTTCCTCAGCCTATCGGGGCTGTCACTGATGGGAAGTTACACATTCTCGCGGATCGGGCTCTGTGGGACGTGGCTGATGCAGCAACAGCTCAACGTGTTGATGTGTGCAGTCCTGTTAACCGTCGGGAACGCAGGGTCCAGCGGGGCAGCTCTTCCTCCCGAACCTCGATTCCATACTCGCACACTGCTACTGCTGACCGGCCTGCCCGTTTTATGTTTCTTTTCGAGTGGATCGCTCATCATTTCAGAACTGTTTCGCGAGAGTTTATTACTGGTCACAATCATGGCAGCAGCAGTTACTCTGATCGTGTTTAAAGCCATTCACATGCTGAACGATCGATTCTCGGCAGAACAACAGGGGACCTTCCGAGCATTGCTCTTCAAAGCACTTCCCCGGACGACCGTGCTGAGTTACGTACTTGCACTCCTCGTGGCGGTTTTACCCAGCCTGCTTCTCCGTCAATGTGAGCCGGAATTTGTGCGGGTCTTTCGCCGATTTGAGCAATCACAAGCGGCACTTCCTGCCGATAGAGGCTACGTGCAGCGGCAATCAGCGCCGTAAACACGACCGGAAAGTAGCGATCAGGCAGATTATTTTGATTTTGCCGATTTTCGCTTCAGTCTGCGAGGTCGCGTTGTCGATGTGACGAAGAGCGGGTCTTGTGCCGAGTCGGCACCGTCATATCAACCGAGCTTGGTCGCCAGCCATCAAGCAATTGAGAACCAGAGGAGCCGGATCCATGAACCGCACACTTTTGCATTGCTTCGCTATCGCGGGTTTAGGTGGCCTGATTCCCTCAGGTGCCTCTGCTCAAATTGCAGGAACTCCATTCAACTGCACCATCTCTCAGACGCGTCCCGTCGTTACGACGCAGTTGCGCCCACAGGCCGTCACGACGTTCTGCGATGTGACAGAGACTCAGGTGCAGCAGCAGCAAGTCGTCGAGAACGTCCCAATCACGACGACGCGGAACGTAACGGTCGATGAAGGGGGATACCAGATGGTCTGGGTCCCGAAACCGGTCACCAAGCAAGTTGCAGAGACGACCATTCAGCGACAGGTGAAGACCGTGTCGGTGCCGGTACAGGTCACGAGACGAGTTCCGACGATGACCACACAAATGGTCCCGGTCCAGTCTGTGCAGCTTGTCACCGAAGAAGTTCCGGTCCAGACGATGGCCGTTGCCGCTCCGGGCTGCAATACATGCAACACCCGCCGTGCCTTCGGGCCGGCTCGAATGACACCACAGATGAGCTACCTGCCGCCGGTCTACCCGACGGTTCCTTACACCACCACCATGGTCGCTCCGTACACCACGGCGACAATTTCAACAGTTCCGGTGGTCGTGGCTCCTCTGCCCCAGACGGCATACAACCCTGCGGCCCTTTATCCGACTCCCGCAGTTTCCGACCCAGCTCATTCATCTTCTTCCAGTGACTATGAAACCGTTCCCGCACGCAGCGTCCCTGTTCCCAAAGAGGAAGCGTCGGCCCCGGTTCGCAAGACGTCCATGTTCAATGGCGTTCCCTCGGCTGCTTCGGTATGGCAGACGCGAAACACCGTTACGCGCTGATCTCAGCGAGGATGCTCTCCGCAGAACAGCCCACGCTGAAGAATCTTGATTGATTGAAACATCAGGCAGGTCCCGATCGTCAAATCGGACCTGCCTGCTGGCGTTTTCAGGCATGCTTGTTTCCCACTTCCACCCGATCCAGGCCAACATCAGACAAGTGCCGCGCCAGGCGTCTAAGCCCCTCTTCGACGGTGACTTGAGGAACGTAGTTCAGATCCCTGCGCGCCGCATCGAGCCGAAACCAATGACTGGTTGAAAGCTGGCGGGCGACAAACCGCGTCATCCTTGGTTCATCCTGTCGTCCTGTCAGCTTGTAGACCAGTTCCATGGCCGCCCCCGCAGCGTAAGCGACATTCGCTGAAACAGTTCGAGTCACCGGTGCGACGTTCGCGCATCCCAGGATCCGGTTGATCAGATCCCACAACGGCAAAGGTTCTCCGTTGGAGATGAAATAGACTTTACCGGCACACCCAGAACCTTGCATCAGGTGATCGGCAGCAAGCAAGTGGGCATCAGCCGCATTGTCGATGTAGGTGGCATCAACCAGATTTCGGCCGTCACCGACACGGCGCAGTTCGCCCGCTCGTCCTCGTTGAATCAATCGCGGAATCAGGTGGTTATCACCGGGCCCCCAGATGAGGTGTGGCCGAAGAGCTACCGTTGCCAGATCGGCTCCATTCGCGGCAATCACCCGTTGCTCTGCTAGCGCCTTCGTCTGGGGATAATGCGTCAAATAGTGGTCGGGGTACGGAGCGGACTCATCAATGCCAGTCTCGTCCTTCCCGTTGAACACCACGCTGGGCGAACTGGTGTAAACCAGCCTCGAAACCCCGTGTCGCCGGCAGGCATTGATCACGTTTTCTGTGCCGACGACATTGATGCGATGGTAATCCTCGTAACGACCCCAGACCCCCGCTTTGGCAGCGACATGGAAGACAAGCTCGCAACCAGTGACGGCCTGATCCACGGCCGCCGCATCACCAAGGTTGCCGCGAAAGCACTCGACTCCCCTAGCCTTAAGCTCGGGCGTGTCGCTGCGCTGGAGTGAGCAGACTTGTTCGCCCCGGTCGACCAGTCGTTCAACGATTGCCTTCCCGAGGAACCCATTTCCACCGGTAACCAAAACTCGCATTCAGTTGCACTTTCAAGGAAAAAACGTGAGCTCGGCATGCTGCAACCCGTCTTCTTGAGCCCTCACACCAGGCCGACATGGTCAGAATGGCAAGACAGTCAGGAGGAAGGTCGCCAGCAGGATGATCAAGATAACGACCATCCACCAGGGTCGCGGTTTTTTCGCTGCATCTTCGGAAGAAATCCACCGATCGCAAGCCGGGCAATAGTCCGCTGCTTCCAGCATCAATTCGCCGCAATGAGGGCAGGGAACATAACCGTCATCCTCCTGGTCATCTTCGACTTCGTATTCATCACTCTCCTCTTCCCGATATCGCATGCAGGCCCTCACTCTTTCTGAAATCTTGCATGATTTAACGTCGTCTCTCACCTGCGGGATAGCAATCCCAACCCACACAATCGATCCAGTTTCTCTGATGATTCGAATCGCGTCGACAAGTCTTCGTCAAACGGCAAAGTTTGCCGAACAGTCAAGGCGATATTCTAGGAGGAGCGGATTTTCCATGGTGGATGATCCGCGACTTCAGGATGAGAATTCCGGCCCCGGATGGCCTGCCCCTTTTAATGTTCTTCCGTTTCGACGGGATGAGGAGCAGCCAATGCTTACGAACGAACAATCAATATCGAGTGTGATTGAAAATCAACTTGCCGAACAGTCTAAACAGTCCTGGTTGAAGATGCTGACGGGAGCCGCACTCGGCTTTGCCGGTCTGCATTTTTTCGTGACCCAGCCAACCGCTCGTGAACTGGCCCAGGTGAAATCGACCCTTCATGTCATGGAACAGCGTGTGCAAGAGCTGACGGCCGTCGGCGACTATGTCGGCGACACCAACAGCCTGCTCACCAACCTGCGGATCCAGCAGGCCGAAACGCTCGACGCACAGCGTGCTCTTCGTGCGATTCACGATCTGCGGAGCGAACTGGTTGAAGTTGCTGCCAAGAACGATGTCGTCAGCTCAGCAATCGCTGGAATGGACATCTTGCAGGATCGCATCATTGACCAGCACTCGAAGACGATCGGTGCCGTTCAGATTTTCGACCTGATGGCGTCGCTTCAGAACAACATCATCGACCAGCGCGAATCTCACGAGAGCGCCACTGCATCACTTGAGCAGTTGATCTCGCTCAAAGAGACCGCTTCAGCACAGGGGAAAGACATCAATCAGGCTCAGGCTTCTCTGGCTCAGTTGGTGGGATTGAGTGACGACCTGCAGCGTCAGTCCGATAAGATGGAACTCGCCCGCACCAGCCTGACCGGACTCGCTTCGCTCAAGGCCGAACTCTACGCCGCCGCAGAAAACCTGGAAGCAGCTCAAAGTGTTGCAGACAAAGTCGTCAGCCTTCAGGGTCGCCTGGCTGTGGGAGAACAGCAGGCAGAAATCGCTGCTGAACGAGCTGAAAAACTGATTGCGATTAACTCCAAGCTGATTGCAGGCGGACTGAACGTGGCTGCCTCGTCAGAAAACCTGGACCGGATGCTGAACATTCAGAACAAACTGAAGAGCGACGAACTGAACGTGGCCGCTTCGGAACAGAATCTGGTCAGCCTGCTCAACATCCAGGGGAAGCTGGCATCCGATCCATCAACCGCAGCCGTCTCTGAACAGAACCTGGCGAATCTGCTGAGCATCAACGAAAAGCTTGCGGGCGAACAAGCGATGATCGCCACCTCGGAGCAGAACTTGGCGAACCTGCTGAAGCTTGAGTCGACTCTGGCTGATCAGACGGGCTCTGTTGCAGAAGCGATTCAAACGATCGAAACTCTGCGTGGTTTCCGCGAAACCTTGAATGCCCACATTCAGTCTCTGGTGAGCATTCAGAAGGAACTCGCTGAACTGGGCCAGATCGAAGAACAACTTTCCAAGGTCACCCGTGCTTCTCGTCCTCTGGTCGAAGTCTCTACCCCACGAATCAGCGATGAAGCACAACGGCTGGCTCAGGAAGTAATTGAGAACCGGACGGCTGCTCTTGATGTCGAAGGTCCAGCATCGGCCATCGATGACGTCATTGTGAATGAGTCGCCATCGGAGTTCGCAGAAGTCCCGCTGCCAATCGAAGAATAGTCGACGCAGTCGTCGAATGAATCTTGAGAACCCGGTTTTGTCCGACAGACAAAGCCGGGTTCTTCGCATTTCATGGGAGGTGCCAGTGAACGATCCGAGCGATTGACGGACTGCGGGATTCCGTAGTGGGATTTCCAGTCGAGGCGAAACAGTTCAAACGGATAACGTTATCTGCTCACAGTTCGACCAGCCGAGGCGAGAACAGCCCCCCATGAGAGCAGGCCACGGATCGGCGAAACATCAAAGGCTCGATTCACCCGGGCGGAACGATGGAGCCGGATCAAAGCGCGAAGCCGACGCGGGACTCATTCGGATCGGCTGGAAGAGGAATCTCCAGGACGAAACCAACGAATGTGAGACACATTCCAACGACGACACCGGGACTTCACAACCTCACCTGAGACGCCAAGTGACGTGCAACTGAAGCCGTCAGCGTTGGATCAGGGCTTGATCCCGGCGGGCACACTGCTGTTGTTCGGAAGTACCGCGGGGACGACGCCGGCGTTGTTGTTCGTCGGCCGGTCTGAATCAGGAAGCTCCGCGGGCTTTTCGGGAACCTGATTGTTCACAGGAATGATATCACGGGCACCGCCGTGCATGGCCAGTCGAGCCCGGACGAATCCGCCGAGTTTCTGGACGTCCCCCGGATCGGGAGCCTTACCCTGAATCACTCCGGAACAGATCGGGACGATCACATCGTAGGCAGGTTGAGCGACTGGACGGAAACGTGCCAATAGGCCGCCAAGGGCTTTACCCTCAGCGTCGAGATCTTTGTCTTTGCCATCCTTATCCTTTGAACCGTCTGGCTTAAAGGCAAGATAGAGGTCCCAGAAGCAGCCCTTCCAGATCGGATTGTTAGGCTTCGCCTGGGCGTCATTGGCCATCTGCAGGGCACACTCAGAGATCGCCGTCACAAGATCATCGACTTTGACCACGGGCGGAACAGGAACTCGTCCCAGGGCGTAGCAGGCTTTGGCTCGAACCGTCCAGACGCGATTCGGGTCCTTCACAACGGCCAGCAATGACTGAATCACAAAGGGAGTGTTGTTCGCGGTGTCCAGGGCAACGGTCATGTTCCGAAGCCCCTCAATTAATCGAAGCTGATACCACCAGTGATTTTCTGGCTTTGCCAGCTCGGACACAATCGCGACCGCGATCGTTCCGCGTTCCTTCACAGTGGCCTGTGGCTGAGCGAACTTCAGGATGCGGATCAGTCCCTGCATTGCTGCAATCTTGACTGCCTGAGGCTGCCCGTTTACAGGGTCTTCTTCGATATCCTTCGCCGAGATCATCTGAACCAGAAGCGTATGTGCGGGTGCATAATCCAGCTCGCTGAGAATCAGAACAGCATGCAACCGGACATAGAAATTGTTGACCAGAAGCTCAGGAACCTGTCTGAGAAGCTCCTGATTGACGAATTGCGTTGTGCTGGCAACGTCTGCGGGCTTGCTTCCAGGACTACCGATGCCGGTTGTAATTTCTCGCATCAGGGTTTTGTGCAGATCCGGCAGCAGTTTCCGCTTTTCGCCCTGGGTCATTTCCGCCAGTTTAAAACGAAGTCCCCCGGCGATCACCTGTTTTCCGTTCGTGCTCAGATCGCAGTCACGCAAAACCTTGGCAAACTTGCCACTGAAGTCTTTCTTGAGTTTTGCGACCTCGTCAGCCGTCGCAATCGGCTGTTCCAGTTCCATAATCGCCGGTGGTTCAGGCAACGGCTGAAATGAGGGAGGAAGCCAATCAGGATCGGGTTGCTCAAACGTGGATTTGTCGGGGGTGCTTTTCTTGGTCTGCTTTGAGTCGGCTTTTTTCTTGGGTACCGCAGGCCGGTTCAGCCCGGGTTGTGCGAATGACACTGAATCAGAAAAGCTGATCGCCATCCCGACGGCCAAAGTGAGCCGGAGCGACCGAGCCCGCGTGAGCAGATTCCAAAGGGAGACGGTTCCCACCCACTGCGACGAGGATGAGGATTCGGCCCGATGAAGGTCGTGCATGGACCCATCCTTCACATCAGAATGGTGTGGGTTCGAATATTGACGAAGTCGGTTCATGGACATGAGGGTCTCAGCACCAAGCCCGGTTTTGTTAGTCGCGACAAATTAACCACATCGGCGCTGTTTTGCCACCCGATCGCAGTACCGGTTTTCGCGGCTTTAACATTTGTGGGCGAGTTCGTTGCGTGCCTGGTTGTCCGCAGAGCAAAAGCGAATTGTCATTCAATCGTTCAATCATCGCCGGGAACCAGAGCATCCTCAACAGGAAATTCAGAACCGAGCTGGAAACCAAATTAAATTATGAGGAACTGGAGAGAGGCAAAATTTCCACGATGTGTGGATACGGAAATGCATGGGGCTGGAGTCGTTGCACCACTTGGACTACCCTAACAGCCTGACGTCGGGTCAGTCAAGAAAATCCCGAATTCTCCCTCTGGCAAGATGGGGATTTCCCCCCTCGCCGCAGTATTGATTGCACAGCCACGATGGTCGGAATTTCTGGATCAGCTTTCCCCATACCTTCCAACGACTTCTATCCCACAACGAAAAAGGATCGACATCCGTGATTCTCGCCGCCGGATTAACCCCCGCCTGGCAGCAGGTACTGTCGTTCCGGCAATTTGTGCCCGGTGAAGTCAACCGAGCCCACCGCTCCGCCTGGTGCGGATCTGGCAAAGTTCTGAACGTCGGAGCGGCACTGCACCAGTTGGGTGCCTCTGCCAGAACGCTGTGCCTGGTGGGGGGTCCCTCGGGCGAGCTGATCGCGGCCGATTTTGCCCGTCTGGGAGTTTCAGTCCGGTGGATTCGGTCGCAGGTCCCCACCCGGACCTGTACCACCATCCTGGACGAAACCACAGGAAGAACGACAGAACTGGTCGAGAACTCGCACCCTATCCCGGACGAAGATCGGGCCGCGTTCCTTTCAGCCTTCGCTGTGGAATCCCGGACTGCCAATGTCGTCGTGCTGAGTGGATCGCTGCCCGAGACGACTCCTGCTGATTTCTACCGGCGACTTCTCGAACAAACGACGACCAAAGCCGTGCTGGACATCCGAGGAGCAGAACTCGAGGCAGCCCTTCCGCTTCGACCATTCGTCGTGAAGCCCAATCGTGAGGAACTCTCGCGGACTGTGGGAAGGGGGCTGACGACCGAAGATGCTCTGGTGTCGGCCATGTCAGAGATTCGAGATCGCGGTGCTGCCTGGGTTGTTGTCAGTCAGGGCGAAGCACCGTTACTGGCTCTCGGACCGGATGGGCTGCTGAAGCTTCCAATCCCCAAGGTCAATGTGATCAATCCGATTGGCTGCGGAGACTGCCTGGCCGCCGGTATCGCCGCGGGAATCGATCACCAGTATCCGATGCGGCAGTGTCTGGAGATCGGCATTCGTGCTGCCGTGATGAATGCCCAAGAGTTGCTTCCAGCGAGGAACCTGACAAAACTCATCGAGGATTGATGACGCACGCATGACCTTGGGAGTCGGAGCGACGGCCTGCGATCACCGACGTGCCATCACATGCGACCGCCCCACTGACCGGCACGAAATCAGCGTTTTTCTCATTGATCAGACTGTACGAGCGACAAATTCCACACTCCGTTTACATCCACGTTCCGTTCTGCGCACATCGATGCGGATACTGCGATTTCACGCTGGTCGCGGGGCGTGATGATCTGGTGCAAGATTATTTGCGTGCACTGGAACTTGAGATTGAAACGGCGCACGTTCCCCCAGCGGTCCCCGTAAAGACAATTTTTTTCGGCGGCGGGACACCTACTCATCCTCATCCTGACGAACTGCGACGCCTGTTTGAACTCGTTCGACGAACGTTTCCACACACACCGGAAACGGAATTCAGTGTCGAAGCGAACCCGCTCGATCTGACCGAAGAGAAGTTGCAACTCCTGCAGGAAGCGGGAGTCAACCGAATCAGCCTGGGAGTGCAATCATTCTCACCCCAGTCGTTGAAGCTGCTGGAGAGAGATCATGATCCCGTTCAAATCGTCGACGTGATGCGACGCCTCAAGCCGCGATTCGAAAACATTTCGCTCGACCTCATTTTTGGAGTACCGGGCCAGACACTGGAGGATTGGCGCTGCACGCTGCGTCAGGCAATCGATCTGGAACCAGCTCACATCTCCGCATACGGCCTCACCTTTGAAAAAGGGACCGAGTTCTGGACTCGCCGTGAGCGAGGTCAGTTACAGGCAGCCGATGAGGAACTCGAAAGGGATCAGTACGCCCTCGCGATGGAGATCCTGCCCCAGGCGCAATTTCATCAGTACGAAATCTCGAACTACGCCCGTCCCGGATTTGAATGTCGGCACAATCAGGTCTACTGGAGCGGAGACGAGTACTGGGCTTTCGGGCCGGGTGCCGCCCGTTACGTTGGAGGCCGGCGTGAAACGAACATCCGGAGCGTCCTCGGATGGCTGTCACGGATCGAACGGGGAGAATCCCCTGTTGCCGATGCGGAAGAACTGGCCCCCGATCATCGTGCCCGAGAACTCGTCTATCTCGGACTTCGTCGCATCGCCGGACTTCAGCGAACAGAGTTTTTTGCTCGCACGGGCATCAGATTCGATGATCTTTACAGAGACACCCTCAAAGAGCAGATTCAGTTGGGACTGGTCACAGATGATGGTGAAACCGTGAAACTGACGCTTGCCGGTCGATTCGTTGCGGATCGTGTGGCAATGGAATTTCTGTGAGGCGACATCCGGCAAGCCGCATCGTCACACAGAAACCGTAAACAAAAACAGCTTAATCACGTGGATTAAGCTGTGAGAGTCTCAAATTCGTCGATGTTGTCACGCCCACCTGTGTTGCGGTTCGGTGATCGTTGAACGTCGACCGAACTGCCGTAACACAGTAGGAAGAGGGGCGTCAGGCCGCACGCTTCTGACTGCGGGCCGCACGAAACTCATGACAGATTTCGGTCACGGCCGTGACGACCCGAGCCTGATCGCTGGCGGGAAGTTCCGGATAGCTGGGCAGCGCGAGGATATCTCGTGATGCGGCTTCCGCCTCGGGGAACTGGCCGGGACGATATCCCAGATGCTTGAAGCACTTTTGCAGGTGCAGCGGCTTGGGATAATAGACGGCACAACCGACCTTGCGCGATTTCAGTTCCTGCATCAGGGCGTCGCGGTTTCCGTGTCGCACCCGAATACAATATTGATTGAAAACGTGGCGGCGATTTGCACCGACCTTGGGTAGAGCGATCGAATCAAGGACCCCTTCCTGGCGGAACATGTCGCCATAGCGATCAGCGTTCCGCTGCCGGGCTTCGGTCCAATGATCAAGCTGTCGCAGCTTGACTCGCAGGACGGCTGCCTGCAGGGCATCCAGCCGGCTGTTCATGCCGACTTCAATATGTTCGTATTGTCCGACATCCCCGTGGACTCGGAGTCGTTTCAGTCGCTGAGCCAGTTCGGGATCGTCCGTGGTCATCATCCCGCCATCGCCCGCCCCACCCAGATTCTTGGTCGGGAAAAAGCTGAAGCAGCCGACGGATCCAAGGACGCCCGTCTTTCGGCCCTGGTACTCTGCCCCAATCGCCTGGCAAGCGTCTTCGACGATCTGCAGGTCATGTTTTTGAGCGACTCGCCAGAGAGCATCCATCTCGCAGCACTGGCCGAACAGATGAACCGGCATGATTGCTTTGGTACGCGGCGTGACAGCTTCTTCCACGGCACGCGGATCAAGGTTGTAGGTATCAGGATCGATATCGACGAAGACGGGGGTGGCTCCCACGCGGCAGATGGAACTTGCCGTCGCGAAGAATGAGAACGGCGTCGTAATCACTTCGTCGCCTTCTCCGATTCCCATCGCCTGAAGAGCAATGATCAGAGCATCTGTTCCCGAGTTACACCCAATCGCGTGGCGAGCATCGCAATACTCGGCGATTTCTCGTTCGAGTTCCGAGACTTCCTCGCCCAGAATGAATTTCTGTTCCTTAAAGACCCGCTCCACGGTCGCCATGATTTCTTCAGACATGGCGTTGAACTGGGGTACCAGATCGATAAACGGAATCGGTCTTTCGTCAGTCATACCCAAGGTGTAGGTCATCTCTGCGATTCCTTTCGCATCCGTTGACATCGATGAAGTGATTCAGGTCGCGGAATCTAGGTGGGAAGGTGATTGGGGTCAAGATGAAGCGCGACGTTGATCGCGGTTTTCATTTTGACCCTTGAAATTCACGCTAGTAGCGAAGCTCAAGTCCGAACGAAAGTCCTTGGAGAGTCGTCCCCGAGTAGTTTCGAGTCAGACGGAAGTCAGGCTGGTTGTAGACGACGTCGTTGTAGCTCTTGTTGACCTGACCCACCCAGATGTAGTTGTAGGCAACGAAGGCCGACAAGTTCTTCGAAAGTGCCACGTTCGAGTAGAATTTCACGTCGAACAAGGGACTGAATGTCGTTCCTTTCAGCGTCAGGCTCTGTGCCGGATCGTCGGAACCGAACACGTTGGTCGTATCCAGATTGGTTTTCCAGGTGTTCATACCGAAGGTGAACTTGGGCTCGACACCGATCAGGAATCGGGAGTGCATCGCTTCGGCTCGCAAACCGAGCTGAGGACCAAAGATGTTGTTGTTACCGGCTGAGTCAATCGTTCGAGAAATCACGTTATTGATCGTAGGATCGATCGCGTCTTGCTCGTTGTACTGGCCGAACTGGTTCAAGCGGTCACGGATATTGAAGTAACGACCACCGATCATCGGTCGAAGCTGGATGATGGCATTGGGGTCCGGACTGTCCAGAACGTAGTTACCTTCTGCACCCCAGGCCGATGTCAGCAGTTTGGCCTGATAGCTGACGTCGTAGTCGATGGCAGAGGATGTGGCCGTCATGTTCTGAGGAACGCCGTTGACGAGCACAGGCTGCGTGATGAACTGAGCTTGTTGCCCGTTCGTCGCGGGGTTTCCGTCTGCTCCGACATTCCCGCCGATGACGACGGCTGGATTCGCGTCGATCTGCTCCTGGATGTAGCCCGTTCCGATTCCCCGATTGACCCCGGACTCGTACACGCTGGCAAGTGTATTACCACCGTTGTAGGTATTGCCGCTGTCCTGCAGGACAAAACCACCCAATTCCACTGTCCCTGTCGAAACCGGCAGTCCGAACGTACCGCGGAATCCATTCAGGTTGTTATTGGAGAACGAGTCAAGACCAGGGGCGATGGCAGCACCGCTGACGCCATTCACAGTTCGGGCAAACTGCACATTTTCGGCAAGCTGCTGTCGTCCAGGAAACCCGTAATTCGATAAGGGATTGCTGTTGTTCACAGCGACGACGCCGCTGGAAGGTTGAGCCCCCAGCAATACATCGCCTGGAGCCGAAATGTTCCACAGCAGATACTCGCCGCGGAACCAGGCATGCCGGAACGTGTCCGTGAGAAAGTTCCCCAGCGGACTTTCGTCGTAAAGAAATCCCAGATCGTCAGGCAGCTCCTCGTAGATCGTGGGTGCTGGCGGACCGGGATATCGCTCCACGCCGCTACGCTGGTAGCTCTGAGGTCTCCCGTGGTACTGGCCTGGTATGGCCGCCTCGTGAAAGGTGTGAAACCCAGCAGGCTGCACTCCGTTTCCAGTAGGCGGTCCCATTTGGCCCTGAGCCTGTATTGGCACTGATACCAATGCAGCCAGTACTGTGAGCAAACCGAATGGAATCCGTCCGGTCATGATGTTTCCCTGACAAGTGCATCCCGACGGGTCTTTCAGTGTCGTCAACATTACGTATTGCCATTGACGCACCGACACTAACGCCTATGCCTGAAGTATCGGTTCTGACGATCGTGAAACTTCTGGAAAAACTTTTCCGTTAAGTCAGATCGTGAGGAAGATTCTGATTTTGGGCATTGTTCCACCTTGATCTTGAGGCAATCTTTAAGGAGACTCCTCTTTCCAGATGATTGTAAATCTGTTAGAGACACTCGATTCAACTCCGGCAGGGATGCTTGAATTGTGATGTTCATTGAGTGGCACCACCTCATGCTCTGACCGGCGCAACGACCACAATGCAGTGGTTTCGCGATTATCGGGGGGCATTTGGGGGAAGGGATTCCCATGTGGAACGGATTTTGGAAGCTCACCGTCATGGTGGGAGTGATCGGCGTTGGATTATTCGCCGTTTTTCAGGCACAACAGGGGATGAACCGCGCTGCGACGATGCATCCATCGGTTGCCTTGGGTGATGTCGATACTCCTGAAGATTCCGCCGAAGAGACTGACAGCGAAGCACCAGACGCCGGAGCGGCTTCGTCAGTCTCCGTCTCGCGCCTGGATGAGCAACGCTCGCCCGTTCCGCGCAAGCGCCCCACCGATACTTATGAGGAAGGGCGAATCGATCTGGTCGGACGATTCAATTCCGAGAAAGCCACCGTCAAAACCGCAATGGGCGGAGCGACGAAAGCCCGGTCCTCGTCTGATCGACAAGTTGCTGCCATTGATCTGCAGCCACCCGCCAGAGGGCTGAGCTTCCGGGATGATGTTGAACTCGTCGAACTGGAAGTGCCAGAAGAGGCAACAGAAGCACCGCAGAGCCTTCCCGACGAAGAAGAAGAATCCCTCTTCTCTGATTCCGATGAACCATCAATGAAACAATCTGCCGAAGCCTCTGAAGAAGAGGAGCAAGCAGAAGAAGAGGCGCCCAGCGCGGCTCCTGAAGCATCATTTGATCCCTTCGACGGCGACTCACCGGCAGAAAAAGAAGACGTTGAGACCGAACCCGTCAACGAAGCTCCCCCCGCTTTTAACGAACTCGAAGAAGTAACAGAAGAAAACAGCCCCTCAGAAAAATCAGCGACGAAGGCGGAAACGAAAGAAGTCGCCGAACCGGCCCCCTCAAAGTCCGTCATCGACTTTGGAGATGAGGCCGTCATCCCACGCTCACGCCGCGCGACTCTGGGTAAAGAAAAGAAAACCGAGGGTCAGGAAAAGAAGGCCGAGCCTGCCGCCACCGAAGCACCTTCGTTCCAGGAAACCCCCGAAGAGGCCGCAACGGACAAGGACGCCCCTCCTCAGGACGAGCCCGAATCGATCGAGGAAGAACCCAAGTCTGATCCTCTCCTGCCAGGCGATGGAATGGTGGAAGAAGAAAAGCAAGAGGATGAGACCCCCTCCGCTGTGGAGGCCCCTCCTGCATTCGAAGAATTCGACGCGGAAGAAGAGCCTGCCCCCAAATCAAAAACCAAAGTGACTCCCCCTGCCAAATCGCAGATCCAGTCACTTCCGGAACCGAAGCGAGAGCCCGTTCCAGCACTCGGAAATCCCTCCACGGACACACTGAGTACCCCGCCCGGACTCTTCCCTGTGGATGATGAGCCAGCACCGAAATCGCCTGCTTCTGACAGAAAGCGGCTTTCGCTCCCCGGACTTCCTCTGGAGCCACAGACCACTCCCAATCGCCGTCTGCCCGAACCCGAGATGTTCGAGCGAGACACGCGTGAGGAAGACGATTCAGACCGCGAACCGTTTTCGCCCCGGGAGCCAGCCAAGCGTCGTTCCGATCCCGATAGCATCGCTCCAAGTGATCTGGTTGGAGATGGCGTGGCAGGTGACCCCTCGCAACAGGGCGTGCAGCAACCACGACTGACGATCGAGAAAGTCGCACAGCATCAGGCAGTGGTCGATCAACCACTGATCTACACGATCATCGTGCGAAACACGGGCAGCGTTGTCGCTCACAATGTGGTCGTCGAAGATCGCATCCCCAAAGGGACCGAACTGATGGGGACATCACCCCGTGCAGAACTGGTCGGGAAGCGACTGATCTGGAACGAACTTGTCTTGAAGCCGAACGAAGAGAAAAAGATCTCGATCAAGGTGATTCCCAAACAGGAAGGGCCGATCGGCAGCGTGGCACGACTCTACTTTGCCACAGAAGTTTCTGCAGAGATCCAGGTCGCAACTCCTCAACTGGACTTCACTGTCAAAGCGCCGCACGAAGTCCGTCCGGGACAGACGGTCGATCTGATCTTCTATCTCAAGAATATCGGGACGGTCGACGCCAGTAACATTCTGGTCCGTGATATCATCCCCGAGAACTTCAAACACGATGAAGGGACCGACATCGAATGTGCCATCGGTAAGCTGGCACCGAACGAAGTCCGTGAAATCGTGCTCCCCGTCACCGCGATGTCGACTGGAACGGGAACGAACCGTGCCATCCTGACCGCGGACAGCGGAATCAAGAAAGAACTCGACCACACCATCAATGTGGTTGGTGAAGTTCTGGTCCTGACGCGATCCGGACACAACCGCGTGTACGTATCCCGGCCCGCTACCTTCACCAGCAATATCCGCAATGAAGGAAACCAGCGCGTAGCCAATGTGCGAATTTCGGAAGTGGTTCCGGCAGGAATGGAATTTGAAGCGGCCTCAGAAGGGGGCCGATACGATCCCAAACAACGGGCCGTCCATTGGACACTTGGCCCGTTGGGCCCCGGAGACGACCTTGCCGTCAGCGTCAAATACGTACCGAAAGAAACAGGAACACACGTAGGTAAGGTCACCGCGACGGGGGCTTCCGGCAGTACGGCATCGGTCAATTCTACTGTCGAGGTCGTCGGACGTCCTGAGCTTCAGATGGAAACCTTGAGTGCCACGGGGGTGGTCTCAGTGGGTGACCGGATCACCTCAAAGATGCAGCTGAAAAATTCAGGCACCGCTCCGGCCCGCAATGTTCGACTGAGCCTGCGAATTCCGCCTGAACTGCGGCTGGTCGAAGTCCGCGGTCGCAGATACCAGCAGCAAGGCGATCAGATCCTCTTTGAATCGATCGATGAACTGAATCCTCAAGGAAACGCTGGCTTCGAATTGACTCTGGAACCGATCGAAGAAGCCGATGCCAAAATTCAGTTGGAAATCTCGGCCGAGCATCTCAGCAAGCCCCATCGACGCGATGAGACGATTCAGATCGTCCATGACATCCTCAAGTAATCAGGCTGTTGAGAAATCCTGAGTTTTCAGACGTATAATGCCCCGGAGCAACCGCTTCCGGGGCATCTTTCTTGTCATGAGGACAATTTCCTGTTGGCCGGCGATGTGCGAGGATTCGAAACGAAATGCGATACGGCCGTCTTCGACTGATTGCACTCTTTTTCTTCCTTGTGCTGCATACGTCCCTCGGCCAGGCAGATGAGAATCTCGTCCGATATTTCGAACAGTTACGCCAGCGCAGCCTCCACGCCATCGCGATCGCCGAGGCCATGTCGCGATTGTCCGATCCGTCGATCCTCCCGACTGAACAAAATGAACTCACGATTCAGCTTTCCCGCACGCTGGCTGAACAGGCCGGAAATCTGCCCGATGACCAGCGCGACGCCTCATGGATCCGAGCGAGAACACTGATTGAAGAACGTCTGGATCAGGCCCCCCTGAACCCGCGCGCGATGCTGCTTCTGCGAACTCAACTCGCATCCGTCTGGATCGCAGAGAGCACCTGGATGCGGGCAGAACGGGAGTATCATCCGTACGACGAAGCACTGTTGGAACGGGCTCATTCCACTGCCATCGCGGGGATCGAAATTCTGCGTCCGATCGAGCAGATGCTCGTAGATCCCCCGGTTGATATGACCGGAAAAAAAGCAGACACCAGTGGACCGACGAATCACCAGATGCGACTGCTCCTGCACCAGGTCCGCTGGGAACTGGGCGTGGGATATCGAAATCTGGCTGAACTGGCATCCCCTGACTCCGCCGACCGAGCGGCCCATGTTGCCAGCGCCGAGCAGTACATGAAACAACTGGTCGGAGTTGCCGACGAACCTCTTCAGACACGCGCTCGGATCCTGCTGGCCACCTGTGCCAGACTGGCAGGCAGGCTCGACCGGGCGACCGAACTGATCGGCCTTGTCATCGGAACTGCAGAGAAGACTGAAGCCGGGCCATCGGATGAAATGCTGGCAGAACAGACCCGCATTCTGCTCGACCAGCAGCGTCCCATCGACGCGGCAGATCTTCTCGTGAAGGTCCGAAGCAAGCGACGTCGACTGACCGGAGAGCTCTGGTTTCTGCGAACCCGTTCGCTAATTGCCTTGCGCGATGTGACGATCGAAAAGAAACAGGAAGCTCTTTCCGATGAGCTGGCGGAACAGATTGCGGCGGCGATCGAACGGTGTGAGCAGCAAGTCGGCGGCTACTGGGCTCGACGTTGCCACGTCCTCTGGGCCGACTCCAAATCAGCGCATCAGTACGGGCCGGAACTCGATGCCCTGATGCAACAGGCTCGAACCGACTTCACATCCGGCCGATTTGAAGAAGCGGTCAGTAAATACTCCGCAGCGGAAAAGGTCGCTCAGAGCCATGGTCAAACCGATCTGGCGATGGAACTGGGTTCCACGGGAGCATCCATCCTGCTGAACGGCAAGAAGTTTGACGCTGCCGCAACAGAGTATTTTCGTTTGGTCCAGGATTACCCCTCCTCGCCCCGATCGGCAAACTTTCATCTCTTAGGGACATACTCCCTCGGACGAGCCTATGACGCCCACCGAACGCTGGCGCGACGCGGTTCCTACACCGAGGCACTTGATCGACACCTGACCGATTACCCTCTGGATGAAACCGCGAATGAAGTCCGGTTTCTCAAAGGACAGTTGGAGGAACAGCGACTTCAGTCGACAGCAGCACTTCCGCTGTACCTCCAGGTCGCAGCAGACCATCCCCGGGCACTCGAAGCCATGGCGGGAGCAGCGAGATCATATGAGGCGATTCTGCGCCGCATGCGCGAGCGGCAACTTCCTTCCACCGAGATCACGAAAGCCGCGATCGAGACACTTTCAAAATACCTGGAAGCTGGCGCACCACCGGCAGAAGAATGGTCGACAACCCACGCCGATATTGCGCTCAGGTTCGTCTCGATTCTGCTGATGGAGGCAGACGCTTCACGAACGGAAAATTCGACCCCAGGATCTTCGCCCTCACACGACGCCGCTCACACTTCGGCAAAGGCACGTCGATACGAGCAGGCCCGCGCATGGTTGAATCGCGTCGAGCAATTTACAGCTCGCAACGCCTCACGCACGGACGGTCACGAAGCGATTGCGACACTCAAGTCACGGAGCGTTCCATTTGAAATCCTGCTGCTCGCGCGGGACGGAAACTTTTTCGAGGCCGGAAAAACGCTCGAGAGTTCATCGCTTTCACCAGCCGAACAGTTGGAGATTGTCGCTCAGCTTTCCAGTGTTACGGTCGCGGCTCCTGTCGATGAACGTCCTCCGCTCGCACGTCTCGTGATCCGGGCTGGTCAGAAATTATTGACACAGGCAGACAAGTTCTCAGAGGCCCAGAAGGAACAACTTCAGCAGAATCTCGTGAACGCCTACCTGATCACAGGCCAGGTTTCAGAAGCTCTCGAGTTAGCTCGGTCCCTGTCGGAGGCCACCTCCAGACACCCTGAAAAACAACGGCAACTGGCAGCGCTCCTCAGTGAATCGCCAGCGACTGACGGACAGAAGTTGGCTCAGCAACTCTGGCGGCGGGTTGAAACACTCAACAAGCCGGGGACAACCGAATGGATGACAGCTCGGTACGAAGTCCTTCAGTGTTACGTGCGTCTGAATCAACTGGATGAAGGACGGAAACTGCTGGAAATCACCAAAGTCCTGTACCCGGAACTGGGGGGCAAGGATTTGAAGCCTCAGTTTGATGCGCTCGAAAAGAGTCTCTCGAAAGGAAAATGAGTCCCACAGCGTTTTTCATTCGATTCCGCAAACGCCCGGCGAAGTCGCCCACTGACCTGGCTCACTGGTGAGGGTGGACATGACGGCGACAGCGAGTCAGTTTTGAGATTCGATTTCGGCGTGTCGCATCAAATCATGTTTGGTCACGCGCCCTTCACCGAAGACATGCGTCACCTTGCCTCGAGCAAACGTCGCAATCCGGTCGGCGTGGGAGAGAACCAGTTCGGGCTCGGTGGACGCGAGGATCACTGCGGCCCCCTGTCGTTTCTGTTTCGCGACCAGTTCCATGATTTCCGCCTTGGCGTGTACGTCCATCCCCCGAGTGGGCTCTTCCAGCAGGAGTACCCGGATCGGCCCCAACAGCCACTTGGCCAGGACGACTTTCTGCTGATTTCCGCCCGACAATGCACCGGCACGGAGAGTCGGGTTAGGAGGTCGACAGCCGACGGTTTCCAGCATTGGACGACAGACGCTCAGTTCTCGACGACGAACGATCCAGTTGCCCAGGTTCTTCTGCAAGTGAGCCAGCGTCATGTTGTGTGCAATCGGTGCACGACGAGCCAGCGTTGCCGCGCGATCTGCCGCCACCAGCACAACTCCGTCCTTCACGGACGTGGCGACATCTCCCGTGCGGAATGATTTGCTGTCCAGCAGGATCTCTCCCCGTTCAAAACGCAATGCTCCCGCAATGGCGTGTGTCAGCTCCTGATGGCCTGCCCCGACAAAACCATACAGCCCCAGGCACTCACCCGGCTTCACGTCCAGGTGAATCTCATCAAATAGCCCTGCACGGGTCAGTCCCTTCAATTCGATTCGGGGAACGCCCGATACGGCAGCAGGCAGAATAGTTTCGATACACTCCTCTGACGACGCGCCTTCCCCCGCACCGACCATCTGACTGAGAATCGTGGCCCGATTTAACTCGGACGCGGGGCGAGTCGCCAGTTTTCGCCCGTCTCTCATGATGGTGATGCGGCCACAAATCGCCAGTACGTCCTCCAGAAAGTGACTAATGAAGACAATGGAGACTCCGCGCTTCTGCAAGCGTTTAATCAGCTCAAACAGGCGTTTGGCTTCGGGCAGACTGAGCGCACTGGTCGGCTCATCCAGGATCAGGATCCTTGCACCACTGTCGAGTCCCCGGGCTATTTCTACCATCTGGCGAATCACCAGGGGGAAGTCGCCCAGCCGCTTCCGGACGTCGATGTGGATATCGAGCTGCGCGAGTGCTTCTGTCGCCTTGCGGTTCATCGCCTTCCAGTTGACCTGCCCCCAGGCAGTGACCGGCTGCCGTCCGAGAAACAGATTTTCAGCGACGGAAAGCTGCTCGATGCCAGATAATTCCTGATAGACCATGGCGATGCCATGAGAAAGTGCCGCGCGCGGTGAGCTTAATCGGACGGGTTTCTGGTCCAGCAGAATTTCGCCGGAATAGTCCGGCACCACGCCGGCCAGAACCTTCATCAAGGTACTTTTACCAGCCCCGTTACAACCAACGACACCGTGAACTTCGCCTGCTTGCAGACTCAGGTCGACATCGGTGAGCGCGACAACGCCCCCATAGCGAACACCGATCTTTCGACAATCAAGGAGCGGAGGCGGGGGTGTCGTCGACATCGAGACTCAATCTATCACTGAGAAATCGCTGAGCGATGTCGTAATCACCGGGCGAGTCATTACCCGCCCGAGCGACATGAACGACAGCTCTCATCGCCATGGTCATTGATCAGCCAAGTGCGAGACGGTACATCAACCACTCCACACCCTGAAGGGGGCGTGGAGGGTCTGATGGGCAATTTCTTTACCCTCAACATCCCGCAACGACGGCCAGAGCGACCATCTGAGCTAGAGTGGTGCTACTTCTTCTCGACAAGCCAGATGTTTCGGAAGCGAACCGGGTCACCATGATCCTGCAGGAAAATGGCTCCGGGTTTCTCGTCCGACTGCTTTCCCCCGGGGGTCGGGGAAAGCGGGATGTTGTCATGGATGACGACGCCGTTGTGGCGAATCGTGGCTCGCGCCGGAGCGGTCACTTTTCCATCGGCATCAAATTTGGCACAGGTGAAGTCCACATCGTACGTCTGCCACGCGAGTGGCGGGTAACACATATTCACCTTGGGCTTGGCATTTCGATAGATTCCCCCGCACTCGTTGTCCAGTCCTTCCAGACCGAACGAGTCGAGAATCTGACATTCATACTGGTCACCCAGATACAATCCACTATTACCACGTTGCTGTCCCGTGGCGTTTGGCATGAACGGCGTGCGAAATTCCAGGTGCAGGTGATAGTCGGTGAAGACCTTTTTCGTGCGAGTCCCCACCCCCATCAGTCCCACGTCCTCGGGCTTACCCGGTTCCCACTGATCGGTGTTGGTCCCATTGAAGAGGACAATCGCCCCTTCAGGTGCCGACTTGGCCAACGTGGGCGATTCCCGATGGAGTCGCTTCAGTTCGCCTTTGTAATCACCATGTTTCACATAGATAATGCCATTGGAAATGGTCGTTTCATTGCCTTGATCAACGGCTTTGACAACCCCGTTTTTTGTCTCGAAATCGAGCTGGATCTTTTCTGCAGTACCAGGTTCCCAACCCGCGCCCGGCAGGCCCCCCGGGAAGGCGACAACGTGGAACTTGCCGTCTCCACGGGCAATCACGTTCGCCCCGATCGTCTTCCCGTTCACTTTGCCGATGTATTCACCTTGAATCTGGTAGTCGGGACCAGCCGACTTTGAATCGAGGAACGCGAGCTTGGCGTTTGGTTTGTCCTGACTCATCAAGGGTGTGCTGGCGAGCAACCCGCACACGATGGCAGAGGTAATCCATGTACGACTCATGAGACGCGACTCCTCATCAATGACAGAATTCAATAACAGAAAAATTTGAAGGTACAGGGAACTGAAATGTGCGGCCGTAATGTGGGACTTCAATCGACACCCCCACATGCAGGTATGCGGGGGAACAGACAACTCGCTGATTGACGCAGGTGAGTCCCGTCAATTTTTCCGGAGCGCAGAAGCTATTTCCACTCTTTAACACGGACGTTCCGGTAACGGACGTACTGTTTCGTATAGTCCCCGCCGCCATGGACCTGAAGCGCAATACTTCCCGTGTCCGAATGCCGCTTCTCTGTATCGGTGAACTCCATGAACTTCACCTGGTTGATCCAGGTGGTGATCTTCGGGGGATTGCTTTCAATCCGGGCCCGAAGTTCATTCCATTCGCCGTGCTTCCAGAATTGAGGCCAGTCAGCCGGCTGAACCGGGCAGGGAATGAGTGAGTCTATCGTTTTGATTTTGGTGACGGCGTCGAGGAAATCGAAGTTGCGGTGGTGGATACCGCCCGACAAGCCTTCGCCATAGATGCCGGCGAGATTTCCACCACCGTGGTAGTCGATCATGTACTGGTAAGCCTGCCCCCGTTCGTTGCTTCTCAGGAACAGACCACTGTCGGGTCCGAAGTCATTCTTCATTTCGACGATTACTTCGAAGTTTCCAAACGCCCGGTCTGTCAGAATGATTCCCCCATTTCCGGGAATGTCCTGACTGCCGATGATGGCACCGTCTTCGAGCTTCCAGCGTCCCCCGCTGGTATGCATACTCGCCGCACTGTGCCCTGTCTGTGTACTGACGTGCCAGCCTTTCAGCGACTTGCCATCAAAGATCGTCTCGAATGCCGAGTCGTCAAATTTCTCGCGAGGGAAATCCGCAGCCTCAATGGAACTGAAGAAGACGGCACAAACGACCAACAATCCAAAACATCTCATTAGAGTACTACTTTCCTGTTATGCTCGAACGGGCAAAAAGTCAGTTCCGACCGGTTCCCACCTCTGAAGAAGGTGACCGGCTCGAATGTGACTTAGAGGATTGAGTGCGAAGCGGAATGATATCTCAGCGCGTTGGGATTCGCCTAGTGTCCAACATCAAACAGGAGGTGACAGCGCAGCACCCAGTTCCCGATTGAGATCGTCAGGCGCCTCGAGCCCAATCGATAGTCGAACCAGGCCATCCCCGATTCCATATTCCGCTCGCGCTGCGGAACTCATGAATTTGTGGGAAGTTCCTGCCGGATAGGACATGGTTGTCCGTGCATCCGCCAACGTGGGGGAAAAGGGAATTACTTCAGCTAGCCGCCGAAACAACACGTCCACCGCTGGTCGACCACCGGTGATTTCAAACGCCAGCATCCCACCTTGTCCATGCGGCAAAAGTCGTTGAGTACGTTCGAAGTTTGGATGACTGGTCAGCCCCGGGTAGTAGACCTTCGCAACGTGTGGATGACATTCCAGAAACCGCGCAACTTCGAGAGCCGTCGCTGAAACTCGCTGCATACGCAGCGGCAAAGTCCGAAGTCCGCGTGTGGCCAGCCATGACTCGAATGGGTTGGCGTTCACTCCATAAAGACTGGACATGGCTCGAATCTTGCGAATGAGCCCCTCTGGCCCGACGACGATACCCGCCATGACATCCCCGTGTCCGTTCAGATACTTGGAGACGCTGTGCCAGACCAGCGACGCACCATAATCAATCGGTCGCAGCAGACATGGGGTTGCGAACGTGTTGTCGACCAGCAGGGGGATCTGATCCAGAACGGCCGCAATCGCCGGCAGGTCGGCCACTTCGAGCAGTGGATTAGAGATCGATTCCACAATGCACAGCCGCGTCTGAGGTGTGATGAGTGACTTGAGTGAGGCCACATCTTCAACATCGAAGTAAGTCACATGGATGCCGAATGAGGCCGCCAGATGAGCCAGAAGCTGCCCCGTGCGACCGTACAGCACGCGGGCCGCGAGGACATGGTCACCCGTCTTCATGGTGGCCATCAGAATCGCAGTTAGAGCCCCCATACCGGACGCGGTGACAACTCCCGATTCGGCATGTTCCAGTTGAGCTACATCGGTTGCGAACGCTTCATGGTTCGGGTTGCCATCACGGGTGTAGATGTACCCTTTCTCTCGCCCTCCGACTACGGAATCGAGTTGTTCGAGCGACTCAAGGTCGAACGCCGTGGTCATATAGATTGGAGGAGAACTTGATCGCGTTGTGAACGGGGGGGCCAACCCGGCTCGAGCGGCGATTGTGGCGGGATCAGGCGAGGATTCGTTGGATGCGTTGGATGCGTTGGATGGCTGATCAGTCATAGCAAGATACTTCCGTTGAACATCGCGCGGCGACCGGAACGATGCTATTAAACTTCAAGTTCGCGGAGAAAGCCACGAACGAAAGACGCTGGTGAGAACCGGCATCACGCACCATGTCAGTACACTAACGACACACGCGTTGCTCAACAGAAATCTCGGCAGCCACGGCCAATTGCTCAGATGCGGGGCCAGCAATGTCGTCACGATATAGACCGTAAAGCTCACTCCCATCCAGGTCACAATCGCCATCTTCCAGCGTGGTGGCAGGGATGCACCACGATCTTCCGGAGGTAAGAACCAGCTCTCCAAGCCGTTGGCAGTGACAAACCCAGGATTTGTATCAAGAAGAGGCTTGATCTCTTCGAGAAACTGCCGGTAATCGGATGATTGCTGAAATGCTTCCCAGTCCTGCGTTGACCGGAAGGTGATGACCGCACCGTATTCCCGGTCCCCCTGTAAGGGACGCAACATCTGAACTCCCAGATGTCCCGGAAACCGGGTCAGTCGCGGGATCCATTGTTTCAGAGCATCTTCGAAAGCATCATCTCCGCCATCTCGGATCCTCCTCGTGACAAGGACGGTGATCGTATCAGCCGGTTTGATTTTCGATTCGCTCATCATCACCTGAGTTGTCGTAGGATTCGGAACGCCCGGCGTCTCTCATGCAGGAACTGAATGTCTCTTGGGCTCACTGAGCCCCATGAGCGGCCGACAGTTCGTGTCCGAACGTGGCCAGGACTTTATTCATTGCACCCAGCCCTCGTCGAGTATCCTGATTCCGTAACAATTCTGTGAAAAGTCGCCATGTGGAGGGAGTTTCCGTGCTCGCACTCATCGACTTGAGCGCCTGCGGCAGTGTACGGGTCACCGCCTTCAGCGTTTCGGGGTCCACTTCGCTGAACATGTTGATCAGCAGAATCAAGTTCCGAATCCCTCGAATGGATGACGGAGTCCTTGCGGCATCGACAGCGATCTGAAGGACCTCGTCACTGGACCCCAGCAGTCCGCGAACGAACTCCATAGCCCCGCACTCGTGCAGGCATTGCAGCGTCTCCAGCCCCGACAGGATTGCCTCGGCATGCTCAACAGAAGCATTCTGCAGTCTCGTTTGAAGTTCAATCCGGGGATCAGGGTGGTTGATGTTCTTCGGGATCGGTTTTGCCATGTTGTCACTCTTCCCATTTGTGTTGGAAGTGGTAAGTCCACCTGGAATTTCGACGTGCGTCATCCACGCGAAGTCATCCGGAGCCGCGGAACCAGTGAGACGACGACAGAATTCCTGAGGTCCTGCTGTATTAATAAAAGTTGTCAATTGCTTACGTCGGCCGGGAATAGGGTTCGAGCTAAACCAGGTCGCCTCCTGGTACGGAATAGTCTTTCCGCTTCCACTTCAGTTCGACTTCGACACCCGGCTTTGGCGTAGGATGGCCGAAGCGATGATTGATTCGGGGCAGCGGGCTGCGAATATCACCCGCAACAACGCGCATACGAACCGCGGTTTCTTTGTATGCCGGCGTGTGCGTTACGGCGTCCGTGTTGCTGCCCGTCAACCGGTTCACAGCCGACTCCGCAGAATTCATCGGCATGAACAACTGATGGCCTTTCACACGGTCTGTCACAAGAGCCCGGAGTTGAATCTTGCCGTGACGTGATGTCAGTTCCACCATCGTGCCACTCTGAATACCTCGCTCTCGAGCCAGTTCCTGAGAGACTTCCACAAAAACATCCGGCGTCTTGGTTTTGATCCCGGGGACGCGGTAGGTCAGATTGCCCGAGTGGAAATGCTCCAGCAAGTTGCCGTTGTTCAGATGCAAGTCGTACTCGGCATCCGGCTGTTCTGTCGGCACTGTCCAGCCGATCGGGTATAGCCTCGCCATTCCGTCGGGAAATGCAAACTGCTGGGTGTAAAGTAGCGGTTGATCAGTTCCGTCCTCCGCGACGGGCCACTGAAGCGAGCGATAACCCTCCAGCCGTTCATAGGAGACACCCGCGTATAACGGGGTGAGTGAGGCCATTTCGTCCATCACTTCGGAAGGATGTCGATAATTCCATCCCGCATTCATTCGATTGGCCAATTCCTGAATGATGCGCCAGTCGGGACGACTTCCTGGTAGCGGCTCCATGACTTCGTAAAGTCGCTGAATCCGTCGTTCCGTGCTCGTGAAAGTCCCCTCTTTTTCCAGACTCGGGGCGGCGGGAAGAATCACGTCCGCAAACTGGCAGGTATGGGTAAAGAAAATGTCCTGAACGACAAAGAACTCCAGCTTCGAGAACTGCTCTTCGACATAGTTCGCGTTGGAATCAACAAGACTCATTTCTTCACCAAACAGGTACATCGCCTTCAGCTGGCCATCGCGAATGGCGTCGACCATTTCGTGGTTATCCAGGCCCGTAGTGCGAGGCAAGGTGACGCCCCAAGCCTTTTCAAAGCGTGCTCGGACCTCGGGATCCGTCACCGACTGGTAACCGGGAAGCATTGCCGGCATGGCTCCCTGATCACTGGCCCCCTGTACGTTGTTGTGCCCTCGTAGCGGATAGGCACCTGCCCCCGGCCGCATGTAATTGCCGGTGATCAGCAGCAGGTTCGATATGGCAGTCGACGTATCCGAGGCCATGGTGTGCTGAGTCACTCCCATCGCCCACAGCACGCACACCCCATCCGCCGCGGCGATCATCTGAGCCACCTTCATTAAGGTGGCAGCGGAAACTCCGCACGTCGTCTCGGCAAACTCCAGAGTGAACATCTCCAGACTTCGTCGGTACTCCTCCAGGCCATGAACCCAGCGACCGAGGAATTCATGATTGATCAGACCTTCATCAATCAGATAGCGGCTGATCGCTGATAGCCAGACCAGGTCCGTGCCCGGATGAGGCTGGAAGAACACATCTGCACGCCGTGCCATTTCGTGCTCGCGCAGATCCGCGACGACCAGTTTCTGCCCGTGTAACTTGTGAGCTCGCTTCACCCGGGTCGCGAGAACGGGATGGCTTTCCGCGGTATTACTGCCAACGATCAGGACCAGCCCTGCCTGCGCGATGTCAGAGATAGAACCGGCATCTCCGCCGTACCCGACTGTCCGGAAGAGCCCCACCGTCGCGGGGGCCTGACAGTAGCGAGAGCAGTTGTCGATGTTGTTTGTCCCGATGACCGCTCGGGCGAGCTTCTGCATGAGATAACTCTCTTCGTTGGTGCATTTCGACGAAGAGATCAATGCAATCGCGTCAGGACCATTCTGGTGTTTGATCTCCGCAAACCGCCGCGCGACCAGATCAAGAGCCTCGTCCCAGCTTGCCTGACGGAACGAGTCCCCCTCGCGAATCAACGGCGACGTGAGTCGATCTTCGCTGTTCACAAAATCCCAGCCAAATTTCCCTTTGACGCAGGTCGAGATTCCATTCGTAGGTCCCTTTTCCGGTGCCACTTTGAGGATGTGGCGGTCTTTGGTCCAGACATCAAAACTGCATCCCACTCCGCAATAGGTACAGACCGTTTTAGTCCTGCGGACGCGTGATTTTCGCATCGCCGATTCGGCTTCCGACACCTGCAGGATGGCACTGTATCCTGATTCGGGCTCTACCCCCTTCACGATATCGATCATTCCATCCAGGGCCTTTTTGGGAATCCCTGTCAGAAACCCTGCGTGGCCGATCATGGACTTTTCCATCAGCGCATTGCAGGGACAAACCGTGACACAGTGCCCACACGAGACGCAACTGGAATTGCCGATGTCGGCTCCGCCGTCCCAGAGCACGCGCGGATGTTCCGCCGTCCAGTCGATCGACAGAGTTTCGTTGACCTGCACGTTCTGACAAGCTTCGACGCATCGACCGCACAGCAAACATTGATCAGGATCGTACCGATAAAAGGGATTAGAATTGTCGACCTCGTATGGTTTCCGTTCGAACGGAATTTCCTGATGCTCGACTTTCAACATCTTCGTCGTGTTGTGAATCGTGCAGTTGCCGTTGTTGTTATCACACACAGTGCAGTAAAGCATGTGATTGGCCAAAATCCGGTCGAAGGCTTGTCTCTGTGCCAAACGTGCCGCATTCGTCGTCGTGACCACACACATCCCATCGGCCACCGTCAGGGCGCACGCCCTGACAAGTTGCCCATCTACTTCGACCATGCAGGTATCGCACGTCTTAAGGGGCCCAAGCTGTGAGTGGTAGCAGACCGACGGTAACTCGACCCCCGCCCGCTGAATCACGTCGATCAATCGCTCTCCCGAGTTCACTTCGTGAACCGTTCCATTGAGTGTCATTGTGGTCATTGAAGTTTGCTCTCTTCAGTCGGTTGGGAATCAACCTCGGGCGCTGAGGTACGGTGAAATTGAAGACGACCGGCGTCGGCGTATACGTTGAAACGGTTCTCACGAACAAAGCCCAGGAGTGTCATCGATGTCTCTCTTGCGAGTTGCACCGCGAGACTTGAGGGAGCCCCCACGGCGGCCACGACCCGGATCCCCGCCATACAGGCTTTCTGGATCAGTTCAAAGCTCGCGCGACCGCTCAAGAGAAGGATGTGCTGCGTAAGAGGCAGCTTGTCGGCGAACATTTGATTGCCGATCAATTTGTCGAGCGCATTGTGGCGTCCAACATCCTCAAACAGGGACAGCAGATTGCCGTTGGCGTCAAACAGAGCCGACGCATGAATTCCTCCCGTGCGGTGGAAATTATCCTGAGCCTTTCGCTGAATCTCCGGCAAACGATGGATCAGGTCGACCTCGAGACGGGGGCTGCCGGGGGTGAGAGGATATTGCTGTTCTGAGAATACTGCGGCGATTGATCTCTTGCCACAGACGCCGCAACTCGATGAGACGAACGACTGGCGTTCCAGCTTGGAGACGTCCAGATACGCGTATCGGCTGAACTCGACCAGTACATGGTTATTGTCGATGTACTCGATTCGGCTCCAATCATCGTGCCTTTTGATGATCCCTTCCGTGAAGAGAAACCCTGCGGCCAGTTCTGCGTCATTCCCGGGAGTACGCATCATGACCGCCACCGAGTAGCGATGTTTTTTCCCACCTCTGACATGCGTCAGTTCGATCTGCAGTGGCTCTTCAATGGATACCTCATCCATCTCCGTCGAGACAGTTCCACCCTCAACGCATTGAATCGGGGACCGTGTCAGGCCAGCATTGAAGAAAGACATTGGAATCGCCTTTATAACTTGGCGTACCGGATGGAGGTGCGAACTCCCCAGACATGCTCAGTTGGCAGAACGCCCGCACGGATCCTGCTCGACTTCTGGTAAGTCAGTCGAGTAAATTGAGCTTGCATTCCGCTCTGATTCAGCAGCCACAGGCACTTCATCCCTTTCCGAATTTCCCTTCACAGAGTGCCTGGAACTGTTCGGAAGAACTGACCGATCCAGCGTCAGTGACCTTCTTGATCCGCAATAAAAACATCTTTGTGAGGGAACTTCTCAAACAGGGTGGCAGGCTTGCTGAAGTTGGTTGCCAGCACATCGAGCGAGTTTCCGGCGAGCCATTGCGACAGATCGATCCCGGCATAGACCCCTGTATTGAATCCGATGAGCACACGACATGGTTTTAATCCGATATTCTCGATGGAGTGACCGTATCCTTGTGGGATATAGCCCACGTCCCCTCGCTCCAGCTCTTCAGTCCGATACCGTCCGTGTGAGCCAAACATTGTGACGCTGATGTTGCCGTCAATCACATACTGCCATTCGTCTGCCGTGGGATGCCAGTGCAGTTCTCGCAAACCGCCCGGCTCGAGATCGAGGATCACTCCAGTAATGGTGGTCGAGATCGGAAAACAAGTGGAATCAACTCGCCATTCCCTCCCCCCTTTGAACGTGGCATGAGGTGACTGAGACAGCAGCTCATACTTGTGCGTTTGAGCAGGCAACTTCTTGTTCTGGAGGGGAATCGGCTGATTGTCCGGAGGAACGGCACCTCGCGCAAAGTAGACTTCTTCTTTGGGGAAGCCATTGAACGAAGACTCAGGGACCCCGAAATTTTTGGCGAGCAGCGACTTAGGAACATGACCAATCCAGTCTGATACGCTGAAGGTGCCGAACTCGGAAAAGTATCCATTATCGAAGATCAGAATGAAGTGACACGATTCATGCCCGAGACACTCGAGCATGTGCCCATGGCCGCGTGGAAAATACCAGACATCACCGGGACCGAAATCGTTGATCTCTGCGTTCCCCTGAGGATCAATCACCGATGTGCGCACCCGACCACTCAGCACAAACGCCCACTCCGCAGCCGTAGCATGCCAGTGAAGTTCCCGCATCGCACCAGGTTCGAGAATCATCGAAACGCCAGCGATCCCTTTGGAAATCGGAAGCTGCAGCACCGTCGCTTCCTTTCCCGAACTTCCGCCGATGACTTTGCCGACCGACTTATCCAGTGAAAATTTGAACGTCGGCAGTTCCTTGTCCGCCAGCAAGGGATCGGGAACGTTATTCATGAAGGTGGAGTTTCCCCCTTCGGCCTCCTGGGTGCCTGCAAGGGCCCATGTCGAAACGGCACCGACTGAGGCTGCAACCGACAGGAAATCACGCCGACCGAATTGAGTCATGATTACTCCTATTCAATACGTCAGAGAAGTCTGAAGGAAATCACACTCGACACAAATGACCTGCCCCTCGCCCCCGCAACAAACATCAACCGGGAACGGGATCGGAGGCAGTCGAATTACTTAGCGTAAGACGTGGACAGCCCAGCCGCTCAGGGAGAGACGCTGGGGGATCGGCAGAGGGAGAATGGCAGCGCGCGATTTCTCCCGCTCATGATGGGACATCAGCAACAACCGCGGCGACAAAGCGCGCCGGTACCGGCGTGAAACATCCGTTTCACTTCAGCAAAATGAAAAGTCGAGAAATTCAATAGAAGAACAGGCGCACCACCCCGTCCGGTTCGCCTGTCATCAGAAAAAGTCTTACGGGGAATCTGACTACCGAATTGTTTTCGCCAGTGATGCGATCAGGTCATACAACAGGTCGAGCGACTGATTGGCTTCTTCCACCGTGATCGTCAGCGGTGGACTGACGCGCAGCACCTTGCCTGCGAGAGCTCCCAGCAGGTGAATGCCGGTATTGTCCTGACCGACGTAACACGCCTGCACGATTTTCGCGGCGACTTCACCGGCAGTGAGTTGTCCAACACTGGCGCACTCAAACCCAAACACCAGCCCTTCCCCACGTACGTGGTTCACCAGTCCAGTTGATTTCAGGCGTTCCAGTCCCTTGATAAAGAGGGGCGTCAGCTTGCGGGCATGATTCAGAACGTCCGTCGATTCAAACTCATCAAGCGTTGCCAGAACCGCTGCACAGGAAAGCGGATTGGCACTCCACGTATCGGAGGCCTCGCCATACTTCATCGTGGCGAAGACATCACCACGAGACGCTACGGCGGCGACCGGAATACCGTTCCCCAAGCCCTTGCCAAGCACCACCATGTCAGGTTCGATGCCATAAGCTTCGAAGGCGTACATCGCCCCGGTCCGGCCAAAGTTGGCCTGGACTTCATCGAAGATCAACACAATGTCATGCTCGCGACAGAACTTCTGCAGCATCTGATGATAAGCGGCAGGAGGATGGAAACTTCCTCCCCCCCCCAGATACGGTTCGGTAATCAGGCACGAGATTTTCCGCCCGAACTGGCGCCACAGGTCTTCGAGTTCCTGCTGATATTTAGACAGGTCAATCGCGGCGGGATCAAAGCCCGCGTCGATAATCTCTTCCATCGGGAAGCTGATGAATCGGACTCGTGGATCTCTTTCGGCATCCTTTTCTGATCCGGTTACGGCATTCGCGAGCCCCTTCTTTCCGTGAAACCCGTAACGGGTCGCCAGAATGATGTCTCGGGTTCGATCCCGGGAAAGACTTGCCCAGATTGCTTTCTGAACCGCTTCCGATCCCGAAGCGGCCCAGACGATTGTGTCGAGCCGTTCACTCCCTTTGCTGCGGCGAAGGTTCGCCAGCAGACGTTCGACAGCCTGTGTTTCGATTTCGGTAATCCCGTTGTACGCCGTCAGCGTTACCGCGGGGACATACTCGTTCGCCCCTGCGGGGGATCCACCGAAAAACTCGGGCGACCAACCCATATACCGCCCCAGCGCCTGCAGCCAGCGTTTGGGATTGTGGCCCAGATTGGCAACCAGCACACCGGAAGAATAGTCGTACAGCTTTCGACCTTCCGGCGTCCAGTGGTAGACACCTGCCGACTTGGCAAAGACTGCCTGGGATGGTGTGAACGTCCGCAACGCCACGGGTTCGTGCTGAGCAACAATCTTACGAGCAACGTTTGAACGGTTTTCGTTGGGGAATTCAATCGACACAGTCATCGCGTGGTCTTCCTGTAAGTCTTAGCCGTACCTTTCTCAAGTCTGTTTGAGTATTTCAAAATTCAGGTATCGGTAAAAGCCTGCTGATGTACAAAACCGCGATGCCACGTCGATTTTGTTGAAATTCCGAGGCGCAGCACACAGCTCTGCGCGGACGAAGTGGAATTCGCGTTCCGCTTACCTTCATCAGACCCGCTGCAGCCGGAATCGACTTGGCCGATTGCTTTTTCAGTTGTCACCCGCATGATGGGATGACAACTGAAAGTGACATTCCCCTCACTCTGTGAGAAACCGACCCTCATGGCGATTGAGTTCCCCTGCCGGTACTGCCAGGCAATCATCCGTGTTCCCGACAGCGCCAAAGGGGGCAAAGGGCGATGCCCCAAATGCGCCATGCGGATCACCGTCCCATCCAAATCGCAACCGCTTCACACCGAAGCCCCTCAGCAAGTCGAACTGTTCAAGCAGGAAGATGAGCCTGTGACGTTACAGGCCGCAGAGGACGAACCCGACACGGATGGCCCCATCGTGTTTGCAGAGGCACCGCCCGAACTGACCCACTCCGAACAGCAATTCCCGCCCCCCTCGGAAACGGTGTCCGACCGCCTCGGAAAACTGCCCGTCGAAACACCGCCCCGCGCGAGAGCAATCACTCGCCGCCCTGAAAAGAAGAAGAAACCCAACCCGCTGGCCAAAGGGATCGGATTCACTCTTCTGGCAGTGGCCCTCATCGCAGCCGGAATCTATGCATTTTCGCTATCGATGAGCACCAAAATCACAGGGCGAGTCAGCGCACAGACGGCAGAAAGCCTGGACCTTCCTCCGGTCGTGATTCGCAAATCACACTTCAAACTTCCCTCGGAATTTGTCGACGAAGCCCTCAGCCAACTGGAGCAAAACCCCGTCCCCCTCAACAGCCAGATGATGCAAATCAGACTGAAAGGATCGACGGAAGGCCTCGCCGTCAGTCTCGATGCGGGCGAGCAGGCGCGGTTCTATCGAGTGGAACTGGACGAGCTGCCGACACTCAAGAAATACCTGTCTCATCAGCTTCTCAACCTGGAAGAGAAGCGTTTCTCCCAGATCACTACCTCTGCGACCGCGTTCCTTGAGACATACAGCAAGGTGATCGCGAAAGAGACCAGCGCCCAGAGCATTACGGTCTTCCGAGATTCCATGGCAATCCCCGCACTGGTCCAGGGCCTTGGCTTTGAACTGGTAGCGCAACACGCGCGCACGCTGTACCGATGCGTCTACCAGGATCGAGAGGGAGGCTACTACTTCCTGCTTCCCCCAGGAGTGACGGATTTTAAGATCGTCGGACAAACTCACGCCGACGGTCAAGCCCCTGTCCCGCTGGAAATCGAGGTCCACGTAGACGGCTCGATCAGTCCGCTGCCCAGCTTGCAGAAACCGGACACCGAAAACTCACCGCCGACCGACTCAGACGAGAAGAAAGCCCCTTCCGAAAAACTCACGTCCGAATAACGCGACACAATCGACAACACGCCACATCAATTCGACAACACAGAAGAGAATCACGCCTACAATCTGACTCACTTCCTGTGAAGAGCCCGAATCAATATCAGCACACAACCATTCCCCACAAAATCGTACTCCAAAATGAATTAAACAAAATCAAAGGAAAACAAATGACACGCGTCAATCTGATTTTCAACTGAAATCGAGCCCCCGAAGCGATCCCCGCCCGCAGTTTCTGCCGATTGGCACGAACCCTGCTTTCTATCCTTCCGTGGTTGAGACAACTTAATTTCATGAAAGAAGGATAAGAACATGTTGCGACGAACAGTAGTTGCCCTGGTGGCGGTGGCGGGTCTGATCTGCGTTGCGGGGGGAACCGCGTCGGCTCACGGGCCTCGAGGATTCCATGGCCATCGACATGGGTACGGATACGGCCCAGGATTCTATGGGGGGTATCGATATGTGGCCCCACCTCGAGTCATTGTGCCCCCTCCCGCCGTGTACTCATACCCTCCCGTATACGGCCCCGCGTATGGACCTGCCTACGGTCCTGTGTATGGCCCCGGGTATGGTTATGGCCGTTCTGGATTCGGACTGAGCACTCCAGGATTTGGTATCTATATTCGATGACGGTTCGTTGCGGCTTTCGAGCCGGACAGGCCGTTGAACTGACACCCTGGTAGACGAGATGAGTGCCAGTCCTCGTCTCGTCTACCCGCTCTTACTCCAGAGCGAACCGCGAAATCGACATCAACCCGTTTGGGGGAGATCCATTGAGCGATGAAATCGCTCAAGCACACGAATCTTCAGCGGCGCCATGTCCAATTGATCAAACTCTTCCGACTCGACCAGATTGAACGCCGCCACGCGCGCCTCATCCAGCAGGGCCTGATCCCGATTGAGGTCAGCGACACGCAGCGGCAGCGACCCGCTCTGTCTCGTTCCCAACACGTCACCCGGTCCGCGCAGCTCAAAATCTGCCTCCGCAATCTTAAACCCATCGGCTGTCGACTCCATCGCCGCCAGACGCTTGGCCGCCTCTGGCGAATCCGAATCGGAGAACAGGAAGCAGTACCCCTGCACCTTACCCCGACCCACCCGACCGCGAAGCTGATGAAGTTGCGATAGACCAAACCGCTCTGCTTGTTCAATCACCATCATGGTCGCATTGGGAACGTCGATCCCCACCTCGATGACCGTTGTGGCCACAAGCAGATCGAGTTCACCATTGCGAAACATCTCCATCGTCCGGACTCGCTCATCGCGATCAAGCTGACCATGGACGAGACCCACACGAAACTCCCGAAACTCCCGCTCCGACAGTTCGCGATAGATGGCCTCAGCACTCCCATAAACATCCGCACTGGAAGCCGTTGTCGGATTGTCTTCAATCCGAGGGCAAACGACGTAGGCCTGACGCCCATCCCTCAACTTCTGCTTAATAAAGTCCCAAGCCCGTCGGGCTGATCCACTTCCCACAACCCGACTGGTCACCACCCGCTGACGCCCCGGCGGTAAATCTGAGATGACGGTTAAGTCCAGATCGCCGTACTGCGTGAGACATAAGCTTCGAGGTATGGGTGTGGCCGTCATCACCAGGACATGAGGTGCCGTCTCACCCGATGAGAAGCGAGATCGCTGGACCACTCCGAACTTGTGTTGCTCATCAATGACCGCTAGCCCCAGCTTCTTGAAGGCAACGGCATCCTGAATAACCGCCTGAGTCCCCACCACCAGCTGCGCTTCACCCGAGGAAATCTGCTCGAGCGTCGCGCGACGCTGAGCAGCGGTTAACCCTCCAATTAACAAACGACGCTCTACCCGACTCCCTTCGAGCAGAGCATCAATGGTGCTCCAGTGCTGCTGCGCGAGAACCTCGGTCGGCGCCATAATCACCGCCTGCACCCCGGCCGCAACCGCCACCAGCATGGCATAAATCGCGATCGCGGTTTTCCCGGCACCCACATCCGCCTGCAGCAACCGATGCATCGCATAGGGTCGCCCCAGATCTTCGACGATCTCGGCAATCGCTCGATCCTGCCCTGGCGTTAAGCGAAATGAAAAAAGTCGCCTGATTCGTGCATCGATTTTGGCCGAGGTCTGTAAAGGAACGGCCGCATTCTCGGCCCTCCAGAATCGGCGACGCATCGCCAGCGCCAGTTGAAACTCGAGCAGGTCATCAAACACGATCCGACGCATCCCGGCCCGATACTCATCCATGGAAGCAGGCAAATGCACGCATCGCAGTGCTGACGTGAGCTCAATCACATTGGCGCGAGATCGAAAGCCAGAGGGCAGCGGGTCCGGAACCAACTCCGCATACTCCTCCACTACCCCTTTCATCAGTCTGCGCATTTCGTGCTGCGAGAGACCTTCAGTGAGCGAGTAAACCGGCAGCACCCGGCCCCCTTCTTCGATCTCCTCATCACCCAGCCACTGAACAGTGGGATGAGAAAACTCCCAGCGCCGGGCAATGAATTTGGGCTTCCCCGAAAAGAGAACTCGCTGCCCCAATTCAAACCTTCTCAGCATATAAGGCTGATTGAAGTAAACCCCCCGCACGAACCCACCATCAGCCTGCAGCAGAATCGCCGTCATCGTCTTCCCCGTCGAGGTATGGCGGGAATCCCGATCCACAACAACACCAAAGACGGTCGACAACACCCCTTCCTTCAGCTCAAAGACCGTTGAAATGTGAGTCAGATCAAGAACATCGCGAGGCAGATTCCAGAGCAGGTCTGTGACCGTCGCAATCCCGAGCCGCGCCATCAGATCAGAGCGCGCTGGACCAATCCCGCGGAGAAATCGAACAGGTGTTTGCAGCGGGTCGTCAGAAGAGTTAGGCGACATTCTTGCGGCGAATCAAAGACGATTGACAGAACAGAATCACCGTTCATCATCCTGACGGGACTCCAATTTTTCCAGCTCACATCCGGGCAACCACCCGTGACGGCACCCATCCCCACACTGGCCTGCCAGATCTCGCAACAATGGTGAAACCACCTTAGCGGGCCATGCTATTTAATGCAGATGCAAAAAAAAGGGGGGGCTGGAAAACCAACCCCCTCTTGCTTGTTGTAGTACGCGCATCGCATCAAGCGACGCAGTTCAGTATCGATGAGATACTGAAGCCGAAAAACGTGGCTTTAGGGCCTACTTCGCTGCCTTCTTGGCGGCTTTCTTGGCAGGAGCAGCCTTCTTCGCGGCAGCCTTCTTAACAGCGGCCTTCTTAACAGCCTTCTTCGCAGGAGCGGCCTTCGTAGCAGGAGCAGCCTTCGCAGCTGGCGCAGCCTTCGTAGCAGGAGCAGCTTTCGTAGCTGGAGCAGCAGCCTTCTTCTTAGCCATTTTCAAGTCCTCTTTCCAAGAGACCCCGTGAGTGACTTGTCTCGACCGCTGGCGCACCGGGCTAAGCAGTACGGCTAAGACTTATCATCCACATCGATTCCATTCGACTTGTCAACCTTGACAAGTCGCCTGTTGGTCTCGTCATTCGTCACTCACAACATCAGTTAGCCACGGCAGCGACCACTTTTTGTTGACTTGACAGTGATATCCTTACGAGTTCCAACAACAAACTGCGATCATCCTACGAATTTCATCTTTTTGTTCAAGCCATTTCTCGCCCCGACACCACATAAATTCTCTGTTTTTTTGAACTTTCGAGACTCATTCAAGCCCATCTCACTGGTCTTAACGATGACCTTCATTGATGCCTCACCACACGTCGCCTCTGTTACTATGACAACTGTCATAGAGTGTCAGCCAAGCCCTGGCCGAGTCATCCACACGAACCACGCAACACCGTAAAAACCCATAAAAAACAGTGATTTCTCGCAACCAGGCGAATTGAAGCACCAGGCTCCCCAAGTCGAAATACCACCTGCAAAGATCCCTGGACGCAGCCGCTCATCATGTTGCTCTGCGGTCTTGAATGAACATCGCAGCCCATTGGCACATCCATCGACCTCGCTCATCACATACGAGGACGAAAATCTCTGTTGTCATCAGCAGTAGTTGCCGAATACGATCCGCCGCATTCATGACATCGAAGTCAGTAACACGGAAGAAAGGCCTGAAATGAGTTCGAAGCAAGCGGGTATCGGATCGCAACACGCAGGCGAGTCAACGATGACAGTCGCGCGTGATGCGTCTTCCATCACCTCCCTGGCACAGGGCATCGAACGAACCCGCGATCACTTGCTGAGTCTCCAGCAACCAGACGGCCACTGGTGTGCCGAACTGGAAGGAGACACCATCCTTGAATCCGAGTACATCCTGTTGCTGGCCTTCCTCGGCAAGGGCCAGTCAGAACAGGCAAAAGAAGCTGCCGCCTACTTGCTCGATCAGCAGTGCGACCATGGTGGCTGGGGCATGTTCCCCGGCGGTCCCCTGGAAATCAGTGGTTCGGCGAAGGCTTACCTCGCACTGAAAATCACCGGCCATGACCCCAAAGCTGACTACATGGTCCGCGCTCGGGAAGCCATCCTGCGTGCGGGAGGTGTTGAGAAGGTCAACAGCTTCACCCGCTACTATCTCGCGATGCTCGGTCTGATCCCGTACGAGCTGTGTCCTGCGGTTCCTCCTGAAATGATCCTGCTGCCCCTGTGGGCACCGTTCAACATCTATGAGATGTCTGCCTGGTCTCGCACGATCATCGTCCCCCTCAGCCTGCTGTGGGCCTGTCAGCCGAAGACGACTCTTCCACCCGAACATCAGATCGACGAGCTCTATGCCTCACCTGAAAAGAGGCTGCCCGCCACGATCGGTGGAGTGAACCATGAAGGGCCGTCGCAAGGCTGGATTAACTGGACGAAGTTTTTCCAGCGCGTCGATCAGACCATCAAGTTTGGTGAACGACTCGGTATCAAGCCCCTGCGAAAGCATTCGATCAAACTCTGCGAAAAATGGATTCTCGCCCGACTGAAAGACAGTGATGGCCTCGGCGCGATCTTCCCGCCAATCGTCTGGACATTAATCGGACTTCGTTGCCTCGGTTACCCGGATGATTCACCGGTCATCGTGTCGCAGTTCGAAGAGCTCGACAAGTTGATGATCCGCGACGTCA
The DNA here is from genome assembly GCF_044336245.1 of Schlesneria sphaerica. Classification (NCBI taxonomy): domain Bacteria; kingdom Pseudomonadati; phylum Planctomycetota; class Planctomycetia; order Planctomycetales; family Planctomycetaceae; genus Schlesneria; species Schlesneria sphaerica. Next base: position 2,668,601 of record NZ_CP172346.1, read on the forward strand.
ACGCGAAGGGTGTCGCACGCCTGCGACTGCAACCCTGCCTCTCTCCTGTCTGGGACACTGCGATTGCGACCATCGCCTTGCGGGATGCCGGAGTTCCACGTCACGATCCGGCCATTCGCAAATCGCTGCAGTGGCTGCTTTCAAAAGAGGTTCGCCAGCAGGGAGACTGGTCGTTACGTAACCCCAAGCTGGCCCCTGGGGGGTGGTACTTCGAATACAACAACGAGTTCTATCCCGACGTCGATGACACGTCGATGGTGCTGATCGCTTTCGGGAAATGCCTTCCTGAAGGAATGGGAACCGACTGGACGATGGAGTTGTTCGACGACCGTGCCGCAACAGACCCCAATGCTCCAGTTGTCTTCAGCGGCCGATCCGCCAGCGCCGAACAGGCCATCGCCGAACTCGAAGCCGCGTCGCCCATGGTGAATGCAATGCGCCGCGGTGTGATGTGGCTGAAAGCCATGCAAAGCCGAGACGGGGGCTGGGGTGCCTTCGACGCGAACAACACACGTGAAGTCCTGACGAAGGTTCCTTTTGCAGACCATAACGCGATGATCGACCCCAGCACGGCCGACATCACCGCGCGAGTCCTCGAAAGCTTCGCCGCAGTCGGCATCCGCACTGACAGCGAAGTCCACAAGAAAGCTCTCGACTTTATCTGGCAAGACCAGCAACCGGATCATTGCTGGTACGGCCGCTGGGGCGTCAACTACATCTACGGGACATGGCAGGTGATCGTCGGCCTGGTGACCCACGGCATTCCTGCCCGCGATCCTCGGATCCAGCGAGCCGTCCAATGGCTTAAGGATCATCAGCAGGAATGTGGCGGATGGGGCGAAACAGCGAACAGCTACGATGATCCGACTCTGCGCGGCACTGGCGTCCCCACAGCCTCACAAACCGCCTGGGCTCTCTTGGGACTGATTGCCGCCGGTGAAGCCCACTCTGAAGCCGCCCAGCGGGGTGTCGATTACCTGCTCAGCACACAGCGTCCGAACGGAACATGGTACGAACACGAATTTACCGGAACCGGTTTCCCCCGCGTGTTCTACCTCAAGTACCACTACTACGCGCTGTACTTCCCACTCATGGCACTCGCCCGTTACCGCAAGGCGATTGCCTGAGCCGCCCGGGCTCTGTGGCCAGACCGGACTGGTACCACTGACACCTGCCTGCGATGACACCGCAGCAAACAGAAAACCCCTGCTTCACTGGTGACAGCGAAGCAGGGGTTTATTCATCCCAAAACCTGAAAGCCGGCCGGCGGCCTCAGCCCCACCCTGACCTTCGGACATCCTGACATTGACGGTTGCTTGGGGTCGATCTTCGACAAACCACCGCGGGCGTGCAGAGCGTATGCCCTTCGTGTGAGCCATCCGGTACACCCGTCGGCGACCGAGGCAGATTTACTTACCATAGAATTCCGGTTTGCGGCCCTTCACATACCCGCCGAAATTGAACGGCGATGGCTGATAGTCACCTACCAGATCGGTCTTCAGGTGATCGGTGATTTTGTCTTCCAGCCCGACGCTCCAATAGACGGCATTCACCAGCAGTCGACGAAGGGGTCCGTTCTCAAGGTCTGTCGATGATCCCATAGTTGTCGTGAACACGCGCGCTGTCTTTCCGGATGAACTCGTGTAAGACTTCGTCCAGACGATTGGCATCATCGGCTGGTTCTGAGCACCCTCCACCGGGGGATCAGTGGGCTTCATTCCTTGCACGACCTGTCCCAGGACCAGTGGCTTACTGTCCCCAGGCAACGGCAACCGGACACCATACACGTCAGTCGGTCCCCAGATCTCGCCATCCTTGATCCCTGTCAGAACCGGATGCTTTGCCTGGTCTTTCACCAGGATTCCCCGGGTGCTCTGCGAGCCGTGGTTTCCGTGATGGCTGATCCATGTTTCGCCTAAGACCTGCCGACCAAACCCCTGCTCATAGGCTTTATCGCTGGAGTTCCACGAATACTGAGAGAACTTCGTCCCGGCAGGAATGTTGAAGGCATGTGTCGCCGTCCGCAGCCCCATCACCGGCCGTCCTGACTCCAGATACTCAACGATGTGCTGCATCTGTTCATCAGGCAGATTGCGGAATCGTGTCGCGATGATCATCAGGTCGGCCGACTTGAGTGCCTCGGTTCCGGGAATGTTGTTGTTGACGTCTGGATTGATTTCCCCGGTCTGCGGATCGATAGCGAACAGGACCGTGCAGTCGAATCCATGATGTCGGGAGAGAATCTTGGCGAGTTGAGGCAGCGATTCTTCCGAACGGTACTCTTCATCTCCCCCCACCAGCACAATGTGCTTCCCTTTTCCAGGCCCTTCCCCACCGGGGAACTTCAGCCACGACTCGTCAGCTCGTACGGTTCCGGAAACCGACATGGCGAGCAAGGCACTCATGACACAGGCCAGGCGGCGAATGCGGGGACTGATGCCGCACATCCCGATTGCGATTGTCGACTTATGCACGTTGTGTCCTTCCAGGAGTAACGGAATGAGGATTTCGGTTTCCGACGTGACCCATAAAATCATGTGCAATTTGCGCTCATCGCGACACCTCAAGGATACTCGGCGAAGTGACGCGGGGCTCCGGCCCCCTCCGAACTGACCACTGCAGTTTCCTGAGTTGTTGCGAACGTTCTCAGGATTGCCACCGATCCGGCGAGCAGCGCCGTAACATCGAACTGAGTCTGCTTTGCCGATGCGAGTCGACCTAACGGCGAGTCACCATACTTCCATCAGATCGTCATCGCGGTGAAGCCGCCGTCGACGAGCAGGTTATGCCCCGTCAAAAAGCTTCCCGCGTTGGGCGAGGCGAGCAACAGGATGGCGCCGGCAAGCTCTTCCGGTGAACCAAACCGGTTCATCGGAGTGTGACGCATGACGCTTTCCACACGATCCGGCGTCAGAACCTTTTTGTTCTGCTCTGCAGGGAAGAAACCGGGCGAGAGAGCGTTCACGCGGATGCCTTTTGTCGCCCATTCCCGTGCCAGGTTTTGCGTCAGGCTGATCACGGCCGCCTTCGACAGCGAATAGGTAAATACGCGCGACAGAGGCGGGCCGGCGCTGACCGAGGCGATATTGATAATCGAGCCCTTCGTTCCCTGATCGAGCATATACTTACCAAGGACCTGACAGGCCAGGCGAACGCCGCGCAGATTGACGTTCAGAATGCGTTCCCACTCTTCTTCGCCAATTTCCAGGAACGGGGTGGGCGAGTTCACGCCAGCACCGTTCACGAGCACATTGACTTCGCGGTGACTGGACTTGAGGTGTTCCACAAGCCGATCCAGATCATCATGCCGGGTGGCATCGCAAGAGAAATACTCGGCATGGCCGCCTCGTTCTTTAATCAGGCGTACCCGCTCGTTGCCATGTTCGTCGTTTCGCCCAACAACGACAACGTGGGCTCCCGCGCTGGCGAGGGCATCACAAAAGGCCCCACCCAGCGTCCCGGTTCCGCCAATCACGACAGCCGTCAGCCCATTCAGACCGAACATCCCTTGCAGGTACTCACCTGTACTCATGACACATTCTTCCGATATTTCAGATGAAAAAAACTCTTCCACAGCGACTGCGCCTGTTTCGCAAGGGGGCCGGAGCGTCGTCCATTGCTGGTTCATCCCTCTGATTCGCATCAGGCGGGGATCCATCGCAGACCGGGCACACTCCCACCCCGCTGGACAGCACGTTCACGGATCGAAACTTGGCAGGAAGACAGAATATTGACCGTAACGTTCCTGATTAACAAGCGGACCGATTGTCACCCGGAACACGGTCAGGCACGAAATCAAATCGCGGCAGCGATTGTTCGGATGCCCTCGACTGTTCACGGTCACCACTCATCAAACCATTGCTCCCGCGACAGGCCCCTATTCTTCGGTTATATATCTTCCCACGACGATCCCGACTAACTACTCACGTGAGGCGAGAAATGGCGTTGCAGTGCAAAACACTCGGCATGACCCCCAGCTTCGGATTTGGCGATCGCATCGGTCTGGCCACCCCCGGCCATGTCGCCGCGATGCAGGAAGCAGGAGCGGGCATTCTGCCGATCTTCCCGCAACAGTCGATTCGCGAAATGTCGCGAACCTCACGCACCCCTTCCCAGGTGATGTCGGATGCACTACGAGCGGCCGAAGAATGTGGCTGGAAGGGTGATATCGGCGCCGACGCAGACCACTTGAAAACGACGAACGACGTCGATGAGACAGCCGCCGTCGGTTTTACCTTCTTCACCATCGACCCATCCGGTCACGTTGACCAGAAGGCGGATGACTATCCTGAAAACGAGGTGCGAGAAAAATTCGCCTCGCTGGCCGGCGAAGTCAACTGGATCGAGTCCTACCGAGGTCGCCGGGTGACACTCTCGTCCGGAACCACGATTGAACTGACCGAAGAAGCCTGTCTTCGTGCGGCGGTGAAGTACGGCCGGGCCATCAACGCAGCGGTCTCTCTTGCAGATCACATTCGCACGGTCCAGACTGCCGCGCAGCGCGACTACGAGATCGAACTGAGTGTCGACGAGACCGATCAACCGACAACACTTGCCGAACACTACATCATCGCCGACCAGACACTTTCTCGAGGAATGAAGCTCGTCAGTCTGGCCCCGCGATTTATTGGCGACTTTGAGAAAGGTGTCGACTTCAAGGGAGATCCCAGTCTGCTGGATCGCTCCCTGGCCGATCACGCCGCCATCGCCAGGCTGCTGGGACCCTATAAGCTCAGCCTGCATTCCGGGTCTGACAAACTCTCGATGTACGGCTCGCTGGCACGGGCAACAAAGGGCTGCTTCCACGTCAAAACCGCAGGAACCAGCTATCTCGAAGCACTTCGAGTTGTGGCTCACCATGACGCATCCCTGTTCCGGCGGATCATCGATTTCGCACGTGACCGCTACATGCGAGATAAAGCCACCTACCACGTTTCCGCGACACTCGACTCGGCCCCCTCGACCACGGACTGTCCTGACGCCGGGCAGCTTGAAGTCCATTACCTTGAGCGATGGAGCGACGTCCCTCAGGGCCGGGGCTTCACGGAACCGGGTAGGCAGATTCTGCACTGCACGTTCGGCTCAACACTGACGGATCCCGTCCTGGGGAAGGAAGTCAAATCGCTTCTGGCGGCAAACGTGGCCAGCTACACAGAAGTGCTGCGCGAACACTTCGTGAGACACCTGGACGCCCTCAACGCTGGGATGTAAGGCTTCTGATTCTGCAGAGGTGACGCACTGCGGATCAGGTGTAACGAACTGAAAAGTCCACTGGTGAGACGTGGTCATACCAGTGGACTTCAACGTATTGGAGATCCGCCGATCCGTGATCGCGCGAGGACGGCTCGCTATTCCGTCCTGCCGGTCGAAAGATCGTACGTGGCACGTTGGACCTTGGACTGTCGATCCGACAATTGCCGCAATTGATTGAGAATATCCCCGTCCAGCGCCTGCTCACCATCGACCATTCGGCCCAGCAGTTTCGTCCGCCGGTTCACCCGATATTGCAGCGAACGCAACATCTTCAGCTCCGACAGCTTATTGACGAGTTCCTTCTGCCGTTCCTGGGGTTGTTGTTGCTGCTGTTGCTGTTCCTGCTTTTTGTCTTTGGCTTTCTCAATTTCCTTCTGCAGCGCTTCGATGATTTCCCGCAATCCTTCCACGATATCTTCTTCGATGTTCTGGGTAATCTCGGCAACGTCCACTCGTTCCAGTCGACGTGCGACCGTCAGCATGTCGTCCCGAATCTGCTCGACCGCTTCCGGGAAGGCAACGGAAGAACCTTCTTCCTTGAGCAGTGTCAGGGCCTTCGCGGCCAGCAATGAAATCTCTTCTTCATTTCGAGCCAGCTCGACCGATCGATTCCGATGGCGATCGGTCCGATTGTCGACGGGCACCGCGTGAATCGCGAGAGTCGCGTTATTGACGGCCTCCTGCTTTTGCAGCATGTCGCGGAAGCGAGCTTCCAGTTGCGCCAGCACCATCTCACGTTCTTCTTCCCGTAACTGACGGAGAATTTCTTCCAGCTTCTCTTTCGCTTTCATCAGTTCGGCAATGGCCTGATCCTGCTTGTCGGAAGCCCCCTTGCGGTTATTCCGCTTCAGCTCTTCAATTGCACGATCCATTTCCTGTCGGGCTCGCTCAATTTCGTCACGTCCCGCAGTCTTCTGGGGTTGCTTTTGAGGACTTGATTCCTGCTCTTGCGAGTCGGACTGCTGCTCCTGTCCCTCTTGTTGCTCCTGCTGCTCCTGTCCTTCCTGAGGTTCTCCCTCTTGCGGCTTTCCCTGCTGAGGCTTTCCTTTCTGGGGCTTGCCAGAGGGTTTCTTTCCGGGCTGAGGTTTCCCCTGCTTCCCGTTCTCGGATTTTTCCTGAGCGTTTTTGGACTGTTCAGGGTCATCCGACTTTGGTGCCCCTTCGTCTTCAGTAGAACCCTTTTCCCCCTCCTCGGGTTTCGCATCTTCATCGCCAGCGGGTTTTTCGGCATCCGCTGGCTTCTGTTCGCCGTTGGCGTCGCTCGATTTTTGCCCCTTTTGACTCGACTTTCCCTTTTGGTCGGGCGAGGGCTGCTTTCCCTCCTGAGAGTCGTCGCCACTGTCGGGCTTGTCCGCGTTGTCCGATTCTCCTCCGTCCTGCGAATCGGATTCTTTCTTTTCGGATTGATCGTCTCCAGATTTGCCGCCCGATTTGTCGGCATTCTTTCCCGCCTCTTTTTCCGTCGAGGAATCAGCTCCTTTTTTGGCTGCATCCTGAGATTTAATTTTCTCGGCCAGTTTTTTCGTCTCATCAGAAACCTGCTTCTGCTGGTTCTGCAGTTCCGCAGCGTTCGCCCCCCGCTCGGTATTCGCTCGCGCATCAGTTTCCTTACCGATGAGCTTGGTGACGTCCTTAATCAATTCCTGGATGCGTTTCTTTTCCTGCTCCAGGTCGTCTTTTCGCGCCTCGCTCATCAAGAGTTCCAGCAGCGATTGGAGCTCGGCCACAACCATTTCCTGCCGTTCGACCGCGTCCCCCAACTGGTCTTTCTTCAGCAGTTCGGTCAGTGATTTGAACTGGTCCGTGATTCGACCTTCCTTGCTTTTGCCGATCGCACGCAGCAACAGTTCGGACCGGGTGGCATCGGTCTTGCGCAGATAGTCGCTCAGTTGTTCCAGGGTGATCTCAAAGCGGCGATACCGCATCTCGATCGCTTCCTGAGTCGCCGACAGGCTGGGTGGTGCATCCGGATCGGCAGCGGTTTCTTCCGGCTCTGACTGTGCGAACACTCCCCCGATCCCGAGGGTCAGAACAGCCATCACCAGCCAGACGACTCCAGCGGGGCGGAAAGTTGAAACGCAGCAATGACGGGACTGCGGCTGTCTTACAGACAGGCTTTCCCGCATCGCGGGTTGGGCGGGAATAATCGAGCACGACCGTGCCCGGTGATCTGTCAGAAGTCGCTCCACGAACATCGCGGCATCTCCAGTTTGAGCAAATTCAATCCGCCCGATTCTATCGCACCGCATACACAGGAACCAGACGGGATCTGCTAGTCCGCCCCTGGTTCGCCCGTATCGTACCTACGACCGGCCTCCAGCAAATGTCTCAGCAGCGGTTGTCCATATCCTCACTGCAACCCAGACGTCTCAATCAGCGCAGAAACTGTTAACGATTTAACATTTCACTTGACCAGATCCGCCAGCGGAACTACCCTCCATCTGTTAAACATTTAACAGGAAGCCAAGTGCCCCCCCAACCCTCCCCCACACTGACCGACCGCGAAGCAGAAATCATGGAACAGCTGTGGACGCTCGGAACCGCGACCGCAGAAGAGATTCGACACAGACTCTCAGATGAGCCACATGATTCGACCGTCCGGACAATGCTGCGGATTCTGGAAACGAAGGGCTTTGTCAGCCATAAGAGAAGTGGTCGCAGCTACGTCTACAAGCCTTTGATCAAGCGTGAAAAGGTACAGGGGAAGACTCTGACGGATGTCATCCGCCAGTTCTTTTCGGGATCACCACATGAACTCGTCTTACGACTGCTTGAGGAAGAACAGCTTTCCGTGGACGAACTCGACGACCTGATGAATCAATTCCAGCAAGGACGCAAAAAATGACCGGAATCCCACTGGTGACGCTCATTATCAAGTCTTCGTTGATTCTGGGAATCAGCGTGTTGATGACTTTGCTGGCAGGGCAACGCTGGCCTGAGCAGTGCTCCCTCTGGAAGCGTGTCGCGATTGTGGCACTGCTGGTCCTTCCCGTTGCCATGGCGTTCTTCCCGTCAATTTCCATTCCCCTCCTGCCCGCGTTCGCCGAAATAGAACTGGAAGCGCCAAAGCAGACGGACGAGTTCGCTGCGGCCACCCTGACGGGTTCAGACCGCTCCGAAAATCTTGATATCAAGTCATTCCCGTCGAATACCGCGGGAACTCTCTCGATGTCACCTCACCACGCTCGTTCAAACAGGGCCGCTGCTGACGCATCCCCCGCATTCCTGTGCTCATTGCGTTCGAGCGAATCAGTTATCTGGATCGTCGTCGCAGTCGTATATGCATGTCCTGTCACTCTCCTGTGCGTACGGCTCATCCGATCGCTTCGCCGACTGGAACAACTGCGTACGACCGGGACAGCACTGTCAGATCCTGATTGGTCCAGTCGGATTGCAAAATGGACGCGCTTACTCCGTGTTCGCCGACAGGTGACGGTCCGGATAACCGACCAAACGATAGTCCCTCAGACGTTCGGTTGGCTTTCTCCTGTGATCCTGATCCCCACACGCTGTGTTCTGAATACGAACTCTTCGCAGAGAGAAGCCATTCTGATTCACGAACTGACGCACATCGCAAACTACGACTTTTTCTGGAAAGTTCTCACACAGTTCATGACAGCGTTCTACTGGCCCCATCCACTCGCCTGGCTGGTTCGACGCGATGGTGACATCCTGCGTGAGCGTCTGTGTGATCGATATTGCACTCACCAGTTGGGCTGGCAGACGTACGCGACGGCTCTCATTGAGGTCGCCAGACTCGCGGCTGATTCCCGCAATCTCCGACGGACCGGCACCATGGGAATCGCCATGGCGCATCACTCGACGATCCGCCGAAGGCTGGATGAGTTGGCATGTCTGCCACCTGGCCACCACCCTCGATCCGGAGCGATCAAGCAATTTCTTGCCCTGGGATTGGCGACCGTCGCATCAGGACTGATCGTCATCGGGATGCTCACAGCGCGTACTGGGAGCTACCCTGATTCGTCACAGAACAAGACTTTACAATCCGTCGCCGGATCGGAATGGGCGGATTTCGGGGAAAAACTCCAGAGGAAGTGCGAGATCGCTCCGACCGCCATTGAAACAGGTCCTCCAAGCCAAGCCGCACCGGAACACTTCTGGCCGGATGATACGGAAGCTTTTAACGCTGAGGTGGCCGCAACCGTGAACGGCGTCCCTATTCCGAACCAAGCGATACTTGACCGCTACAGCGGCTACCTGATCAGTGTTCGAGATCAGATGCAGGCAGCGGCTGATCGTCCACTTCGCCACGGCGACGCGATTCCCTCAATTGACGACTTCCACCAACTTCGGAGATCGCTCATTCAGCGCGACATCTCAACACAACTCCAAAAAGTCATTCTCGTGCAATCCGCAAGGACCCGCCTGGAACCAGAGCAGTTCCAGCGCATGGAGGCACACGCGAATGAACAATTCGAACAGCAGATCGAGATCCTGAAGCGGGATCACGGAGTGGACACGCTTCAGGATCTCGAACATTCCCTGATGTCAAAGGGAACAACATTGGCCAGAATCAGGGACCACTTTGTTCAGGAGCGGATCTCAACGGAGTATCTCGTGGCGATGGTGGATGGCCCCACATCGATCGACGTTGCAGAAGTCCGTGCCGCCTATGAGGCGAATTCCCGATCGTATGACGTACCAGGTGTCGCCTGGTGGAGAGAACTGCGGGTTGCGCGTTCGCTTGAGGATGGTGACAAAGCTGCTCGAGACATGCTGGCCAGACTATCCGCCGAGATTGATCAGTTAGATGACGCAGTGGTCGACGAAGTAATTCGCCGGAATTCCAACTCACGAGCGGTGCAGTACTCGTCAAACAATCGGGCTGAACAGGGAAGTAAGCGGGATCAGGAGTTGGAGGGGCAGCTTTTTGCTCTCCCAATCAATCGGTGGAGTGAGGTGATCTCACAACCGGGTTATATCTGCCTGATTTGCGTGTCGAAGCGAATCGAGCCACGTCGTCAGCCTCTTGAGGAAGTCCAAGAGGAAATTCGAAAGACACTGGCCGAAAACAAAAGACTGGATCGGTTGCGGAGCAAGCTGCAAACGATCTTGGCAACTGCACAAATTGAGACCGACTATGAACTCGAAGGGCCGCTGAAGGGAGCGACGGCCCGTTCTCAGTGATCTCAACTCATACGGAAATCTCGGGGGGGGGGGGGGGAATCGGATTCGAACTTGTCCGCCCCTGAATCAATCTTGCTAAGCGTGCTTGCCGTCCTGGTGGTTTGTTGAGGTACCTGCCAAGCTACCGTTGAGAGCTGAGTTCATGTGGTCGAAGCCTGCGGGACGAATGTGAATTTCCCGCAGCGGGAAGGCGAACTCGATGTTTTCTCGTTCAAATTCACGGGCGATTTCAGTGAGCAGGCCGTGACGCAGTTCGAGATAATCTCCTCGCGTAGCCATGTAGACCCGCAGAATGAATGTGAGTGAGTTCGTGCCAAAGTCATCCAGCAGCGCATGAGGTGCCGGCTCTTTGATGACCAGAGGATTTCGGGTGGCAATCTCCATCAGCAGACTTCGGACGCGATCGGGATTGGCTTCGTGAGTCACGTTGACCGTGATACTCATGCGTGAGACTTTGCTCGAAAGCGTCCAGTTCATTACCCGACTGGTGATGAACTCTTTGTTTGGTACCACTAACTCACGCATATCCCAGTCGGTGATGGTTGTGGCACGCATCTGAATCCGCGTTACATTCCCCGAGACATCCCCCACGGTCACGATATCGCCCAGCCTCACGGGTTGCTCGAACAACAGGATTAAACCTGAAATGAAATTGGCAAAGATTTCCTGCAACCCGAACCCTAATCCCACGCCGATGGCCGCAACGAGCCATTGCACTTTATTCCACCCAATCCCCATCACGCCAAACGCAGTGACCAGCCCCGCAGCGGTGATGGCGTATTGGATCACAGTTGTAATCGCGTAGCGCACCCCGGCATCCAGTGGCAGTCGCTGCAACAGCGCGATTTCGAGCAAGCTGGGGAGATTGCGACTGGCCGTGAATGTCAGCGATCCGATGACGATCGCCAGCAGCACGTCGGCCAGCGTCACGGGCTTGAGGACAGTCGTCGAAGCCGATCCGTCCGTACTGGCCGTTTCCACCATCCACAGTTCGATATTCCGCAACGCCCCGAGTGCGGGCATGATATCGCCCCACACCAGCCAGACCCCAATCGCCATGCCGACCGCCATGAACAGTTGCAGAGCCTTGCGGGACTGTTTGTTGATATCGGAAAGAGCGACCTCTTCCTGCGTTTTCCCCGGCAATGAGGCTGCGGCGGCGATGGGTGTCCCCGCGGGCGTTCCCCCCGCGGCCGCTTCGGCACGACGCTCGCGGGCCTTCCGCATCGCCAGGTCACGGTACGAAAGCAAGGACCAGCGAATCAGAGTTGCGTGGACAATTAACAGCCCGATCACCAGCCAGAACGTTGCCAGCAATCGCCAGGCAAGCTGAACCGAGGTGTAGTGATAGCCCGACAATGACAGAACGCCGAGAGACAGCGGACACAACAGCGTCAGAACGTACCACACGGTCTTCAACTGGGTGGCCCAGGCTTTAGGAGCGGCCGCGTAAGCAAACTCGAGGGCCCCACCCACCGGCCGCATCACGTAATGGGCCGCGACCATCAATGCGATCAGGGTCCCCAGAAACGCCAGCCGACCCAGCGAGTTCTTGATCGACTCGTTGGACTGAGATTCCGTGATGGTCACAATCAGGATTAGAGGAAGGCCACACACCATGAACCACGAGATTGCGGAGCGAAGCAGCCGCGTACTCGTCTTGTTCCAGCCGAAATGGTCTTCTCCGAGACCGTGCCGACGACACACGAGCCGCAGCATCTCGAATGTTGCATAGATGACCCCCGCTTTGCGCAGCCCCTGCCCGACCGCATGAATGAATTCGGATCCTCGTTCGGTCGCCGTTAAAGCGTGTCCGACGTAATACAGGATCGAGGGCCACTGGATCGCGAGCAATCCGGTGATCAAGAGAACCCAGAGCGTTGGATAGAAGGCCGTGTTGTTACTGCGAGCGGCGATTTCCCCGAGTTGCGTGATCTTCGTGCGAAGAAATCGCCGGAACAAAACGAGGATCAGGAAGGCGGCCAGGAGCAGCAAGGCCTGGAGAGGGCGGTCCAAAACGTCATTCCAGATCGCGTATCCGACCGTGACCCAGTTTTCTCCATTCACCAGCCAGCTGATCGCCGGCATCAACTGATGCAGATCTGCAAGCCCCAGGATTTTCGCACTGCGAATCCAGAGAATTCGTTCGTCGGCATACGCGGCATATTCGTCGACCTTGGAAATTAACTGTCGCTGTCGGACATCCGCTTCGACCAGATTGTCCAGATAGCTGTTCGTGTCCGCAATCAGTGAGTCATACAGGTCACGCTGAGCTTCCAGCACCTGCCGGATACTCTCCTGCAGGTACTCCTTTTCGTTTTCGGGAATTGGAGGTTGCAGGTGAGTCATGATCGCTTTGACGTGTCGATCGATCGTCGCCAGATCGCTTCGCTTTTCTTCGTCGTCGATCAACTCCAGACACACTTCTGCGATCAGTGCCGTCCTTCGATTGATTTCCTGCACATTTGAGGTTCGATTCGGCAGATCGTCGCGTTGCTTGCGCAGCAACAGTCCAATGGCTTCTGTCGTACCCGCAGTGTCGTATCGCTTGGAAATCCGGTTGAACTGCTCGTCCATTAACTGAACGACCTGATCCAGGTGTTCGACTTCATGAGCCGTCCTCTCGATGGTCGTGGCGAGCGTCCGACGTCGGCTGGCAAGAGCAGCGTTGACCTCGGCAATTTTTCGCACAGCGGGATGGGCCTGGACAGATGCGCGAGTCGCTTCAATCGCCTGCTGATCCGCCTCCTGCCGGCGACGGTCATTGACGATGGCACGAAGTGCTTTGGCGTGTTCTTCCGTTTCCAGCACACGCTGTGCGGCGCGGTCGCGCTGGGCCGACAAGAGATCGCCCGTCGAGTCAAAGTATTGCAACTCGATCTGCGCCGTCGCCATTTCTGCAGTGATGGCTCGCTTACGTGCCTCAAGATAGGCATGCACGGAATTTGTTAAATCAGCTGACTCACCCGGTGCGGGCTTGGTCTCAAGCTGCTTCTCGATATCGGCGAGTTGCTGCTTGGCCGAGTCCGCATTTTTAGGAATCTCGAGTCGCAGATCAGCCCGGCGTTTAGGCTCCTCCTTGAGACTCTGTAGGGACTTCTGTGCCTCAGTGAAATTACTTTCCGCCTGGGTCAGCATCGACTGGAGCTGCGCTAGAGTCGCGTCAGGCGCGATCACGGGTGCAGTCGGGGGGGCCGGTTTCGCTAGTTGCAGCTTGATTTGCTGCAGCGTCTCGGGGGCTTCACGGGTCAGACGAGCGTACTGCTCACCGAGAGCAGTGGCATCAGAGGCTTGCTTCAACTGCACCAGCGTCTTGGCATAGTTGTCGAGAATCCTGGCTTTGACACCGGCCTCAAGCTCATTGTTTTCCTCAACAGTCTTGACCCGTTCCTGAATCGCTTCAAGAGTCAGTTCACTCCCGTTCTTTGTCGCCGCATTTGTGGACTTCGCCGGTAGAGGATCATCCCCCGAGGCTTTCTCCTGTGCGTACGCGACGGCAACCATTCCCGAGAGGATGATGGTAAGGAATGCATGGGAAAGGACGGTGCGCCAAGTCAATTTCGGTTTCTCCTGAGTCGATCCTGATCCTAGTTCATGGTGCCTCCCGGTTCAAACTGCTGCACGGAAACCGACCAGATGCAGCCAGTGGGACACCATCGCCCGGGAAAATCAGACGCTCAGAAAACCGGGCAACTCATGTGCCGCCGAAGACCTCTCTTCCCCAGTGAATAGCCCCCGCCATCTGAAGAAGATCGTTCTGAAGAAAATTGAATTCTGATTCAACGACGCAGGGAGGGGTGATTTTCATGGGAGGCCCACAAGTTGGACGATTCGGGCGTTCTGACGACGGGACTGCTAATTGTCCTCAAGTAACCAAAACACATCCGTGAAGAACACACGCCGGCACAATTCGGAGAACATATTTTTTCCAGGCAATATGCACACCTGCATGGCGCAGCGGTCACCTCCCCGGAATGCGTGCTGCTGAAAAAATTCCTCCAGCGAACTCCCCTCGCGATTGCCGCCGGTCCCCTAGTCGACCCGTCCATTTGACGGAATTTGTGCATCATCCCGGGGCTGCTCGTCAAGTCCGTCCTGGTCTGTGGGCGAGTGGTCTCCTGTTGCCTTTCCGTCCTCAACTGGAACTGTTTCGCGGTCCAGCTGCGCCTTTGCCTTCTCGATTTTCACGATCGTTTCCCTGGCGAGATCTTGCAGTGAGAATTCCCTCCCCCTCCCGATACCCCGTCCTCCTGGCGGCGCTGAAAGCTCCCGGAGCGACACTCGATGGTACCGAAACATTTCTGATTCAGCGTAATGCTTTAGCCTTGGAAGCGATGGACTGGCAGCAGTCCCCATCTCGCCGAGGGCACTCATGATCCTCGCGACCTCATGAATGGGTTCCGTGATATGTGCTGGAGCAGAACTGTAGGGATTGAGGACATCGTTTTCCTTCCGGACTGCGGCGTAGTACTCATCAAACACCTTCGAGTGCCGGTCCAGAATTTTATTCAGTAGATCCACTGCGCCGGATGAATGAGGAGCGATCGCGACGACGCACCGGATACCGTTTTCAAACTCGGTCGCCAACAGCTTCTCCGCATACGTGAGAACCACAGCAGTTTTCAATCCGCTTTCGGCCAGCAGCAGTGCGGCAACTGGTCCCTGATAGAAGGGCGAGCTCAGTTTCGTCGCCCCTGATTCCGTCGGAAGCTGTTCCAGTGATCGCTCCGCAAGAGGAACAAGTTCAGGGTAGGATTTCATTGACTCTTCACTCATGCGAAGAATCATGTCCGCGCACCTGATCGACCAATTCGTCAGTCTTTCGTCCCTGGTAGCAATCGCAACGAGTTGGCTGATGAATTCCCTGGAACGGCGACGAATCTCTCCCCGGAGACGCTTTTGTGCTTCCACTGAAGTAACCGGGTCCAGCGGAGCCGAATGTCCCTTTGAACTGTAAAAGGAAATGCTGTCCTGCTGAAGAGAGTACAGGAACCAACCGAGAAATTCTCGCGTTGCCGTGTTTTCTGAGGACTGCTGAAACGAGGACAAGAGTTCGGAGACGACGATTTCGGCAGGTAATTTCGTCAGTACATACATGAGCCCTCGCACGATCGCCACTGGCTCTTGCTGTATTGCCATCCCCCTTTGAGATCCCATTCCATTCACGATCGTATCGGGGTTCTGAAGGCGAATTGTTCGAAAGACGACTTTTGCCAATTCTTCGGGATCTGCCCGATCTGCGAGACAAGTCATCGCGCGAACGGCCTCAGCGACTTTTTCCTCGTTTCGTTCCGTCTGCAGCATGCGCAGCCAGTCGCTCAAGGTAATTCCATTGTAAGTTGGCTCGGCCTCGCTTAAGTCGCTCGTCTTAGATTCGCGTTTTGGCGTCGTCACTCTGGTGTCCGGGTCGCGTGGCAACGCTGCTGCGGTTTCGCCTAGTGGCCCTGCAATAGCGACGTCGGCCAGACGCTCTGCCCGTGTGCCCGGTTCGTCCCAGCGCAGATCCGCGTCGGGCTCGAGCAGATCCTTGATCCGTCGCTCGACGATTTCGGCCTGATGAGCCTGACGTCGCGAGTGGCTGGCGATCAGTCTTTCAAGTCGTTGACTGATGGACTCAAACTCTCGGTGCCGTAGTTGCTGACGATGTTCGAATTGCCGAACAGTAAGGGTTTCCAGTTCCCGCAGCAGGCGCTGGCGCTCGTCTGACCTCGCCTCACGAATCCGCCGGGCAAGCTGTTTTGCCTGTCGATCATAGGATGCATCCTCTGCATCCTGAACGAAGAGGCCGGAAAAGGAATGATCCTGCGGCAGAGGTTCGCGGAGACCAATCGGGCCCTCTGCGGCGAAAACTCGATCTCGGTCGGAGAGGTTTGAGGGCAGCGCATCGGCGACCGGATGAGGCTCAATCCCATGGACGATCGCCTCATCCTGCTCCCCTTCCGCCGGCGGATCGTCTGTCTCATCGGACGAATGGTTCCCGGCCGGCTGCTCTCTGGCCTCAGGTTCGATTTTCTCCACTAAATCGCTGACACGTTCTTGTGTTGCCGGGTCAGCGACGACAATCACGGATTGGCTCTCGAGTTCCGGGATCACCTTGACCGAGGCTCCGAACACCTCTTTGATCGTCGTCGCGATGTTCTTGGGGGAACCACTTCGAACTCGGAAGAACGTCGTCACATTCCCTGGTGCGGCCCCTTCCTCACTTGGCTCGATCGGATCAATTCCGACCGGTTCGGTGTCAGTCAACCCGACTGAATTGGAATCGGGAATCTCATCCTCGGGTTCAGGCAATTGCTCACCAGCCGGGGGCTCGGACTGTGACTCGTCCAGTTCGTGACTGCGCCTTGAGACTTCATGAACGAATGCGACGATGTCATCGATTGTCTTTCGATCAGCCATCACAACAACGGAACTACTGCTCTCGACCGCTGAAACTTTGATCCCGTCTCCGAAAAGTTCACGGATCGATCTGGCGAATTCGGTAGCAGAGCCTCGTTCAATTCTGATCAACTCCCGCACTCGGGGCGCGGGAATCGGGGACTCGGCAATTTCGGAGACGTGAACGGCCGAGTCATCGTCATCCGACTGCGCCGAATGAGGGATCGGCACATCCCCGTGCTCTAGACGAATGACATCGCTCTCGTGTGAGGAACCACGGGCATCCCGACTCGAGAACGCCTGGGCGAAGCGAGACTCCATATAGTAGATCGTGCCCAGGATGATGCTTACCTGCACGACGATGCCCAGAACAATCCAACTCGCCAGTTTGTATCTGCTCGCCATGGGATTTCTTTCTTTGTCAGTTGAAGACATCGTTGCTTCAGTAAACATCAATTCGGGCAAACTGTCCGAGTGAGAAATTGCATCGGACACAGGATCCCTCGGCGGAACGACGACGCGGTTATCGGTGACCACCGAAACCGTCAACCTTAGAATTCACTGTCGTTCTCTAACGCCTTTAGCTTTCCCAGGACTGCATCGGTCTCGGGTTGTAACTCGTCATCCCATCCATCATTGGCTCCGTCATCGGCGGGAGTCGGCATTAACACCGCAGCCTCCGTGGGAGGACTGACACTGGCATGCGGCATGGGAACAATCGCAGGGGGACGTGAGGCCCAGATTGCCCCGCATACGCCGAACAGCAGGATCGCAACCAGGCCATATTGCCATCGCGTTATTCGCGTTGGCCGCCGGACTAACTCCATGACTTCAACCGGCAGCGGAACCCGTGTTGGTTGCTGAACGTGAGCCAGACAGTTCTGCAAAAGTGCAGCAACTTGATGGGCATCCTCGAATCGGTCGTCGCTCTGCTTCGCCTGCAGCCTGGCAATCAATGCTTCCAGCCAATCAGGCACGGCTGGATTGATCTCGCGTAGCGGACGGGGTGTTTCCTCACAAACACGCCTCAGGACGCCCATCGCCGTTTCGGACCGGAAGGGAGAATGCCCTGCCAGCATCGTGTAAAGCACCGTTCCCAGACTGAACAGATCGGTCCGGTGATCGACCTGATCCCCGCGAGCCTGTTCAGGCGACATGAACTGAGGGGTCCCGGCGATGACCCCACTTCGCGTTAAACTCGCATCATCCGCCGCGCGAGCCAGTCCGAAATCGGTCAGCAGCACGCGTTCAACATTCCGCTCCAGCAAGATATTGCCTGGCTTGATATCACGATGGACCAGTCCCTGAGCGTGTGCTGCTGCGAGCCCGTCTGCTACTTGCTGCCCGATCCGCAACGTATCGACGACATCCAGCGATCCCACGCGGGTCAATCGCTGCTGCAGCGATTCGCCGGGAACATACGGCATCACGAGATACGGCGGATGATGAGAGGCATCCACGGCATGAATCGCAACGACATGCTGATGAACGATTGCAGCCGCCGCCTGAGCTTCCCGGACAAACCGGCGCCGTGCCGCGGCACTCGTCGCACAGAACGGGTGTAACACTTTCACAGCTACGTACCGGTTCAGTTCGTGGTCGTAGCCCTTGAGCACAATTCCCATTCCACCGCAGCCGATCTCCTCGAGAATCTCAAACTCACCCAACCTTCCGAGCATTGCCGGATTGTCAGAAGGGGCGAGGAAATCAAGCGGAACGGTGCGGATGGACTCCTCTGCTGGATGCATCGAAAGTCCACTGAATTCGGATGAATTCGTGTGAGGCTGGAGCCCCGCCAACGCATCACGCGTTTCTTCCCACCAATGTGCCGTGGCCGCCAGGGATTCCATCTGCTGCTGGCAACCGGTGCAGTCTTCGAGATGTCGCACGACGGCTGTTTGGGTTGCCTCAGGCAACTCACCATTCAGCATTCGCTGTAACTGTTCCCGATCATAATGGGACATGCGAGTAAACATGGTTCAGCTCTTTGAGATTGCCTGGACAACGCCGTATTGCCGTATCACGGTCCGCCGATCAATTAGCGTCCCCTCTGATTCAGCGAGGAATCGATTCTGTCAGTTGGCCCTGACGCAGCACGAGTGCGCAGGGCCAGCCGAAACCGAGGCGAAAAAGTTCTTGCTCAGCGAAAGGAACGACTATCGAACATCTTTCTTCTCAAATTCTTCCACCTTTTCTCGTAACCGTTTCATCACGCGATTGCGTGAGACGTAAATCAGGCCTGTAGAAATTTGCAGTTCACGTGCGACGTCAGCCACCGGGTGCCCCTCGACGGCGGTTCGCCAGAAGGCGAGCCAGTGGGATTCTCGAAATTCATTCCGAATTCGATCGGCAGCCCAGCGAAAGACCTGCCTGCGCTGTTCCAGGTCGAAGAGTGCCGACTCATCCCCTTCCGGAGCCGGCAGATCAACCATCACCTGCTGAAAATCCGCGTCGCCCCGACCTCGCGGATGTCTCGATTGTCTGATCAGGAAGTTCACAACCAGATTGCGTGTGATCGTGGACAACCAGCCCCGAAAGGTCCCCCGCCCCGGATCAACCTCCCAACGATCGATTGAACCTGCAACCGCCAGCAGCACCTCCTGTGTGATTTCACGGGCATCCGCGTCCTGCACGTGTCGAGTGCGAATCAGGCGATAAATGAGCGGCTGATAGATTTCGAGAAATGTCGTCCATGCCTGCTGATCCCGCGTATCGCGGAGCCGCAGAACAAGACTCGGTCGAGTATCCGGAACAGGTGCCATTGATGCCTCAGGAAAAGGAGGCCAACCGTGCAGGTTCGTGTCACGATGCGGCCCACAAAAGTAACACAACTGCCGCACGGAAATCTTACAAGAATTTGCAGCCTGCCCGCGGAACGATCGTGGGGCGAGGGACTTTCCCTTTAATTCAGGAGTGGATACTTGTGCGACGGACATCTCAGCCGATGCCTGAGGTGGTTCGACTGGATCGAGCCGTTCGGGGAGACTGGAATTACAGGCAGGATGGTTAGTTTCGAGCGTTCAGGTTAACTATATTGCTGCGGGTGCTCTGGCGTGACGGGATGTTCGCGTTGGTCACCAGCCAGTCATACAGGATGGAATATGCAGCAATCAGACGTCGTCATCATCGGTGGAGGGATCATCGGCCTGGCTACGGCCTACCGTCTGCTGGAACAGTTTCCCGACCGGAAGGTCACGATTCTCGAGAAAGAACGCGAGGTCGCTCAGCATCAGACCGGCCACAATTCGGGAGTTCTCCATTCAGGGATTTACTACAAACCCGGTTCGCTGCGTGCCACCAATTGCCGCGATGGCCGCCTTGCGATGGAAGAATTCTGCCTGAAGGAAAACATTCCGTTTGAACGCTGCGGTAAAGTCATCGTTGCCGTCAATTCCAAAGAGATCCCGCAGCTCGAACGAATTTACGAGCGAGGTCTCGCCAATGAAATCCGCTGCGAACTGATCGGGCCCGAGCGACTGAAAGAAATTGAACCCCACGTCCTGGGGGTCCAGGCGATTCACGTTCCCGATGCAGGAATTGTCGACTACCGCCAAGTGGCAGAACGGCTGGCCGAACGCGTGAAACAGGCGGGCGGTCAAATCAAGATGAGCGCCAAAGTGACGGGGATGTTCCGCAGCGATAACCGTATGGTCGTTCAGAATGAAGCGGGCGAACTGGAAGCTCGTCTGGTTGTGAATTGCGGCGGACTTCAAAGCGATCGACTTGCCTGGCTGTCGGGGGTTCGGCCCAATGCCCAGATCATCCCTTTCCGTGGCGAATACTTTGAGCTGAAACCCTCAGCGCAGCACTTGTGCAAGCACCTCATCTATCCTGTACCTGATCCCGAGTTTCCGTTTCTCGGTGTCCACTTTACCCGCATGATTCATGGGGGGGTCGAATGTGGGCCCAACGCCGTCTTCTCGTTCGCGCGTGAGGGTTACTACAAGACCAGCTTCAATCTGTTCGACACCCTCGAATCACTGACGTACCCCGGCTTCCTGAGGATGGCCTGGAAGCATTGGCGCGCGGGCTGGAACGAATTCCATCGCTCGTTCAGCAAAGACGCATTCGTGGCGGCGCTGCAGCGGCTGGTCCCTGAAATTCAGAGCGAGCACCTTGTCCCTGCCCCGGCAGGTGTCCGGGCACAGGCACTGACACGAGATGGCCGACTGGTCGATGACTTTCTGATTCAAGAGAACGATCTGGTCGTCAACGTGTGCAATGCACCCTCCCCGGCTGCGACCGCCTCTCTGAATATTGGAAAGCTGATAGTCGAAAAACTGGCTCCGCGGTTCTGACCACAGTCACCGAATCATTTTTCGATGGGGAGATTTGCTTCTTTCCAGCCCCGAAAGCCGCCATCCATACTGATGACGTTGGTATAGCCCATCTTCTGCAGATTGTCGGCGGCCAGGGCCGAACGGAATCCACCGCCGCAGTACAGCACCATCTCGCGATCGAAATCGGGAACAAGAGCTTCGATATCGCGTTCGATGATCCCTTTGCCGAGTGACTTCGCCCCCGGCAGATGCCCCTGCGCGAACTCACTCTCTTCACGGACATCAAACAGCAGGAACTGTTCGTTGGCCGCGATCCTCTTCTCGACGTCCCGGACCGTACACTCGCGGATATTGCCCCGAACGGCTTCAACGAGTTGCAGGAAGCGAGGCGCATGATTTGCCATATCGTAATATCCTTCTGCACCACTTCTGGTGTCCACAAGTCCATTCTAAGAATTGATCGAGATGAGGTTCCGTCCAGAACGTCGAAGCTCACCTGAAATCAGGCCGAGTTTGAAAATATCAGAGTGCCGCAGACATCGACAAGCAATCACCGTTCGCGACCGGAAAGATCCTTCTCAATCTGAGTAAAAACGCATCGTGTCTGTTTGATACGATCGCAAAACCTGCGATGATGGGGCACGGACATTGAGGTTCATTCAATCATTCGGAGCGCGACGAATGCAGATGGTAAGATTTCTCAATTGGGTAGTCGCTGGTTCCATCGTGACCTGCGGGATCACGCTCGCCGCTGAGCCGACGGACTTTTCTGAGTTCTCTCGATCCTACTCTAACGACGTTCGTCGGATTATTTCTCGCACTTGTGACAACTGTCACTCACCCGAGCTCAGCGAAGCGGACATCGATCTGACCGCGTTTCCCTCGCTGGACGAAGTGCGCAAGCATCCGGAAGTCTGGCAGAAGGTCAACGAGATGCTTGAGAGCGGTCAGATGCCGCCCAAGGACGCTCCCCAGCCGACTGACGCCGAGCGAACCCGGCTCAAGCAATGGGTGCGCGGATACCTGAAACTGGAAGCCAAATCGAGAGCCGGTGATCCGGGACGAGTCGTGCTGCGACGTCTCAATAATGTGGAATACACCAACACGATTCGGGACCTGACGGGCGTCCCCACACTTTCGCCAGCTCGAGAATTTCCGGTCGACAGCGCAGCGGGTGAAGGGTTTACGAACCTGGGCAACGCGCTCGCCATGTCTCCGGCGATGGTCACAAAGTATTTTGACGCCGCGAAAGAAATCGCCAATCACGCGATCCTCTTGCCACACGGCTTTCGGTTCTCTGCGACGGTGACTCCGCGCGACTGGACGGATGAGTTGCTCGCCCAGATTCGTGGAGTGTACGGTGAGTTCACCGACGCTGAGGGGGGAACGCAGGTCAACCTGCAGGGAATCGTTTTCGATACCAATGGTGGCGGCCGGTTGCCCGTCACGAAGTATCTGCTGGCAACGCTGGAGGAACGAGACGCTCTGAAATCAGGGCGAAAGACAATCGAGAAAGTCGCGGAAGAACGAAGCCTGAGTCCGAAGTATCTGCGAATGCTCTGGAGCACGCTGACCAGCGAGGAACCTTCGTTTCTGTTCGATCGACTTCGCAGCCAGTGGCGTGACGCGACTCCCAGGGACACTCCGCAAATTGCTGCAGAAATCGCTCAGTGGCAGCAGGCGTTATGGCGATTCACCAGCATCGGACATATCGGCAAAGTGGGTGGCCCCAAGGCGTGGATGGAACCTGTCAGTCCCATCACCACCCGAACCGACATCCGCATGAAACTGCCCGCGTCAAGCGACGGCGAGCAGGTCTCGGTCTATCTCACGACGATGGACGGCGGAGATGGTAACGAACATGACTACGTCGTCTGGCAGCAGCCTCGCCTGGTCGCACCCGGCCGGCCGGATGTACTCTTGCGGGATGTCCGCCGAGTCACCGCCGAACTGGCCGAGCGGCGTGATCGCTCCTTTGCAGCAACAGTGCGATGTCTGGCTGCAGCCACCGAAGCGGGTGCCGCCCAGGGTAACGTCGAACTTGCGGACCTTGCAAAGCGTCACAAAGTCGTTGCTGACCTGCTCGCCGCCTGGTTGAACTACGTTGGGGTCGGGACGGGCGGGCACGTTCAGATCGAAAACTACTTCACTAATCAGCTCTCGAACATCTCGGGTTATGCTTTTGCCAAAGGTTGGGGAAGTCACGAAACGCCCCTGATGGTGGCCAACTCGTCGGGCGAGCACGTTCGGATTCCGGGAAATCTCAAGCCCCACGGAGTCACCGTTCACCCATCACCCGACCGTCAGGCTGTGGTCGGGTGGAAGAGCCCGGTGTCCGCTGCCGTTCGAGTCGAAGCCAAGATTCAGCATGCTCATCCCGAGTGCGGGAACGGGGTCACCTGGACTCTTGAATTGCGGCGCGGTGCAACGCGGCAGCGACTGCGGAACGGAATCTCTCATGGCGACCAGGTTGTGGTCGCGGATCCGATCGCCGATCTGAAAGTCCAGCCCGAGGACGTCATCTCGCTGCTGATTGGACCACGCGACGGAAATCATTCGTGCGATCTGACCGCCATCGATCTGACAATCACCTCTACGGAAAGCGGTGGCCGGTCATGGGACCTTTCCGCCGACGTGTCTCCCGATATTCATGCCGGTAACCCTCATGCCGATCGTTTCGGCAACGAAGCGATCTGGCACTTCTATACAGAGCCCGTCAACAGTGCGTCCCAGGGACCTGTCATCCCCGAGGGGTCACTGCTGGCGAAGTGGCAAGTTGAGAAGGATCCTGCGGCCCGACAGAAATTGGCGGAGGAAATTCAAAGACTGCTGATCGAAGAACCTCGCGAGAATGGAAAGACCGCGGATCAGGAACTGCGACGTCAGCTTCGATCCCTCAATGGTCCACTCTTCGGAGGAATGCCTCTACCGGCCTTGAAGGAAAACAAAACTGCGGGAACGTCTGCGAAATCAGACGTCTGGGGCCCCGACCCCGCGCTCTTCGGAGTTCACCCGAATGGCCAGAAGATCGAATCGGAAAGCCTTTGCGTTAAGGCCCCTTCCGTCATCGAAGTTCGATTGCCAGCCGATTTTGCAGCGGGATACGAACTCGTCACGTCAGGCATCCTTCATCCCGAGACGGGCAAGGAAGGTACCGTTCAACTTCAGGTCCTGACAACGAAACCAGACGCGGCTGCGGGTCTGATCGCCAGTAAAGTGACCGCGGTCAATGCGAATAGCCAGTGGACGGACAACAAATGGGTGCTGCAGCACTCAACGCCGATTCTGGTCAGCGACTCCAGCACGGCCCGAAAGCGCGTTGAAGCGGGATTCGAATCGTTCCGCAACCTGTTCCCAGCGGCACTGTGCTATTCGCGCATTGTCCCTGTGGACGAAGTTGTCACGTTGACGCTCTTCTTCCGCGAAGACCGCCACCTGGTCAACCTGATGCTCAACGAAGAGCAGGCGAGGAAACTGGACCGCCTGTGGAGCGAACTTCATTTCGTCAGTCGAGATGCCCTGACCCTGGTCGATGCGTACAACCAGTTGATGGAGTTTGCCACCCAGGATGCCGACCCAAAGGTTTTTGAACCCCTGCGAAAACCGATTTATGATCGCGCGAAGCAGTTTGAGCAGGAACTGGTGGATGCAGAACCCCGTCAGCTCGATCAGTTGATTCAGTTCGCCAGCCGCGCCTATCGCCGACCGCTCACAGATCAGGAAACCCACGATCTGCGAAATCTCTACCGGAAACTGCGCGAGCAGGAGCTGCCCCATGAAGAGGCCTTCCGTTACACGCTGGCACGCGTCCTTATCGCTCCTGCGTTTCTCTATCGCGTCGAACCGTTCGCTGCGAGTACGACGGCGGAAACAGAAATCGTCCCTGTGAATGATTGGGCACTTGCCAGCCGCCTGAGCTATTTCCTCTGGTCTGCACCACCCGATGCCGAGCTGAATCATCTGGCGAGCGCAGAACACCTGCACGAACCCGATACGCTGGTGGCCGAGGCCAGACGAATGCTGAAATCAGAACGGATTCGTGCGATGTCGACCGAATTCGCCTGCCAGTGGCTGGGGGTGAGAGACTTCGATTCGCACAGTGAAAAAAGCGATCAAGTCTTCCCCACGTTCAGTGACTTGCGTGATGACATGTATGAAGAGACGGTCCAGTTTTTCGTGGACCTGTTCCAACGGGACGGCTCGGTACTGGATGTTCTCGATGCCGACTACACCTTCCTGAACGAATCCCTCGCGAAGCACTATGGAATCCCCGGTGTGAACGGGCCTGAATGGCGACGCGTTAACGGCATTCGACAGTACGGCCGGGGAGGTATCCTGACGTTCGCGACCACATTGGCGCAGCAATCGGGTGCTTCGCGCACAAGTCCCATTCTGCGCGGCAACTGGGTGCTGGAAAGCCTGCTGGGGGAAAAGCTGCCGCGGCCACCGGCGAATATTCCACCACTGCCCGAAAGCGAAACGGATACAGATCTGACCGTCCGCGAATTGACCGAAAAGCATCGCAGTAATGCGGCGTGTGCTCATTGTCACGACCGGATCGATGCCTTCGGCTTTTCGCTGGAGGGATTCGATGCGATTGGCCGCCGTCGTGATCGCGATCTGGGTGGACGAGTCATCGATGTCAATGTCGAACTGCCCAACGGAACGCGGTTTACCGGCGAGTCTGGTCTACGAGATTATCTCCTGCAGGCCCGTCGCAACGATTTCCTGAAACATTTCTGCAAGAAATTGCTCGGTTATTCGCTCGCCCGTGGTGTCCAGTTGTCTGACGAACCGTTGTTGGATGAAATGATCGCGAACCTGCAATCGAATGATTACCGATTCTCGGCCGCGGTCGAAACAATCCTTCGTAGTCAACAATTCAGGTTCCAACGTGGCAATGTCCCGGAGTAGAATACAGCTCTACAACGGAACGCTGTTCGTGTACTTGAATTCGTCGGCAAGAGTGCCCGCCGCATCCCCTAGCAGGGCTGCAAATGTGAAGAAACCGGGCGCCAATGCCATACCAGGATCGCTATTACCCGCTCACTTTGCCCCTTACTTTCTGACGTTGATGACCTCACCAATCTGAAAACGAATTGCGAAGGAACCTTGCCATGCGCCGTGACATGTCGCCCGTCTCGCATCCATTCAACCGACGCGCATTCCTGAGGGGGCTGGGAGTCACGATGGCTCTCCCCTGGATGGAATCACTCAAGGTTTGGGGTGACGAAACACGGGGCAGCGAGAAGGGAAGTCAACCTCCCGTCCGGCTCGCCGTGCTGTTTGCGGGAAACGGCTTTCACGCCAGGGAGTGGTGGGCCAAGGAAACACCGGGGGGACTCGAGTTAGGCCAGGTGCTCGCACCACTGAATGATTTCCGCGATAAGACACTCTTCATTCGCGGTCTTTACAACGAACAGGCTCTGAAAGGGAACATTCACAGTTCGCAAACGGGCAACCTGTTGTCCGGAGCTCCCCTTGCCGCGGGGGGCGAGATTCATTCAGGAACCAGCGTCGACCAGTTACTGGCACAGACCTACGGTCGCACTACCAAAGTGCCAAGCCTGGTGCTGGGCTGCGAGGCGGCGAACCCATCTGTCCATAAAAACTACTCGATGATCTACAGCTCTCACATTTCGTGGAGCTCACCAACCACACCTACGCCGCTGGAGTTGTATCCGTCGCTCGCCTTCGATCGTCTGTTCAAGGACGAAGTTCAGCGCGGGGACAAGAGTGTTCTGGATGCGGTCCTTTCTGACGCCCGGCAAATTCGTCGATCGATCAGTACCGCAGACCAGCGCAAACTGGATGAATACCTCGATTCAGTCCGGGATGTCGAACAGCGCATCGAGAACGCCGGAAAGCTGGGTGAACTTCAGGGCTGGCGTCCTACGCTCGACAAGCCCAACATGCCTCGTCCGCCCGAAGGGATTCCGCAGAATATCGCCGAACACATGCGGCTGATGTGTGACATCATGGTGCTCGGCTTCCAGACCGACACCACACGAATCTGCACGCTGAAGCTGAATAACGATCATTCTTCGCTGCGGTTCCCGCACCTCAACGTCGACTACATGATCCATCACTTGTTGTCACACTCGGACACACCAGACTGGTTGAAGGTCAATCAGTTCTTCGTCGAGCAGGTGGCTTACATCGCAAGGCGACTCGACGCGATTCAGGAAGGGGAGCGAACGGCGCTGGATAACACCATGCTGATGTTCTGCTCGAGCATGATGAGCGGCAGCCACGACGCAACTCAGTTGCCTGTCGTGATGGTGGGACGGGGCGGCGGCCAGATCAAGACCGGAAAAGTCCTCGATTATCGTGAGCAATCGAACAGACAGATGTGCCGCCTGTATCTCTCGATGATGAACAAGATGGGTGTGAACCTCGACAAGTTTGGCGATGCGACTGAAGCATTGCCCGAGGTGTAATCTGCCGGCCTGAGCGTGGAATGGATTCCATTCCACGCTCAATTTCTGACTAATGCCGATCTCATTGCATCGTTCACGAAGGTGTATTCATGCGTCTCTGCTACTCGATGGCCGCGTTCTTCACTTCCATCCTGACCTTGATTCAGCCAGCTCTGGCCGGTTGTCCCAAGTTCACGGCGCAGACCATCGATCCGAGGATTGGCGCCGTCTGTTACGCCGTTACCAAAGCCGACGTTAACGGAGACGGCAAGCTCGACATCGTGGCGGTCAGCGAAAACCGACTCCAGTGGTATGAAGCACCGACCTGGAAAAAGCACGTCATTCTCGATAACCAGACCGAAATGGACAATGTCTGCATCGCCGTCCACGATGTCGACGGCGACGGCAAGATCGATTTCGCCTTGGGCGCCGGTTGGATCAAGACGAATACGGGGAGTATTCAGTGGGTGACTCGTGGCGAAAAACCTGAAGATCCCTGGACCGTCCACCTGATCGCCCACGAGAAAAGCACGCACCGGATGAGCTTCGCGGATGTTCTGGGTGAAGGTCAGCCGCAACTGGTGGTGTCGCCGCTAAACCGCAGTATCGACGGGAACGAAGGGGTGCGTCTGCTTGCCTTCTCAATTCCCAAGGACCCGAAGATGGATCGCTGGATCGGGACGCCGATTGACGAGACACTGAATCGCGTCCACGGTCACACACACGCCGACTGGGACGGTGATGGCACACAAGATACGTTGACCGCCAGTGAAGAAGGCCTGTTCGTGATCCACCGTCCCGGAAACGCCTTTTTGAAACGGCGGATTGGCAGCGGGGCCGAATCACCAAAACCGGAACTTCGTGGGGCCGGCGAAATTAAGCTGGGGAAGACAAAGCAGGGAAAGCGTTTCGTCGCGACCGTCGAGCCCATGCACGGAACCAGCGTCGCAGTCTACACCGAATCGAAATCAGGTCAGTTTCCCCTGGAACGACGGGTCATCGAATCCGAGCTGAAACAGGGGCACGCCGTCTGGACCGCGGACCTGGACGGGGACGGCGGGGATGAAATCCTGGTCGGCTTCCGTGAACCGGGAACAGGTGAGATTAAGGGTCCCGGGCTGTACGTCTTCTCGCAAGACGATCCTTCCTCACAGAGGTGGACACGACACGTGATCGACAATGGCGGCATCGCCGTGGAGGATGCTCTGATTGCCGATTTCAACGGGGACGGCAAGCTGGATCTTCTTGCCGGAGGGCGTGCGACTCAAAATGTCAAACTGTACCTCAACCGGGGGCAATAAGACGGTGGTTCCGGCTCACGTTCCCGCGATGTAAGAAAATTCGGCTCACGCCCGGCCTGTGTTACAGTCAGTGCGAAGGTACAGCAATTTCGTATTCGCGGTGTCACCAGTCCATGGCTTCAAGGTAACAGGCCGTGTATCCGATCTGGTCAGATCCCGAACGAGTCTCTGCCTGTCCGCTTCCTGCAGTCGAGGAAATTCGATGACCGTATATCTTCTGGGAACGCTGGATACCAAGGGGGCTGAAGTCGGTTTCCTTCGCGATTTACTTCACCAGCTCGCGATCCCCACCTGCATCGTCGACACGGGCTGCCTGGGTGAGCCCGTCATCGACGCCGACATTTCACGGCACGAGGTGTTTCAGGCTGCGGAGTGGTTGCTGGATAACGTCCGTCGGGAAGGAGACCGCGGCAAGGCGGTCTCACTGGCGGCGCTGGGGGCCACTCGGCTGATACGGGAAGCCCACGCACGTGGAGAAGTCGACGGGATTATATCGCTGGGGGGATCTGCCGGGACCAGCATCGGAACGTCAGCGATGCGGGCCCTGCCGCTGGGGGTTCCCAAGCTGATGATCAGCACACTCGCTTCAGGACAGACGCGTCCGTACGTGGGGAGTAAAGACATCCTGATGATGAATGCGGTCGTCGATATCGCTGGCATCAACAGAATCAGCCGCGTCATTCTGACCAATGCTGCGCATGCCATGGCGGGCATGGTCCGGCGCGGCGCCTCTGTGAGCGAGACGTCACCATCAGTCGATCGTCCGCTGATTGCAGCGACCATGTTTGGGGTCACGACACCCTGCGTGGAACGGGCGCGGCAGATTCTTGAGGCGGCGGGATACGAGGTCCTGGTATTTCACGCCACTGGGACCGGCGGGGAAGCCATGGAAGGACTGATCGCTGACGGACTGTTCGCAGGAGTTCTGGATATCACCACCACCGAACTGGCGGATGAACTTGTCGGCGGCACATTGACTGCGGGTCCGACGCGTCTCACAGCAGCGGGTCGACGAGGTGTGCCGCAAGTCATCTCAGTGGGGGCTCTCGACATGGTGAACTTCGGCCCCAGAAACACCGTTCCCGATCAGTTCAAGAATCGACAATTCTACGAGCACAATGCCACAGTGACGCTGATGCGAACGACTGTGGACGAGAACCGCCAACTGGGAGCAGAACTCGGAAGAAAGGCCGCGGCCGCAAAGGGCCCCACTGCAATCCTGTTTCCACAAAAGGGAGTCTCGGCCATCGATCAGACGGATAAACCTTTCGACTATCCGGAAGCACGTCAGGCACTGCTCGACGGAATTCGCTCGACGCATGGCGCGGTAGAACTGATGGAACTGGACCACCACATTAACGACACCGAATTCGCCGAAGCCGCAGCGAGGAAGTTACTGGAGCTCATTCGGTAACAGAATGCATTGGTTGTGCGACATCTGACCGACGCTGTTACCTGTTCTGGCGTAACCAGGTTCTCAAGCATCGAAAGATCAATCTCACGCTCGGCGAATACAAAAAAGTCCCCAAGGAAACGCTAAATGTTCACCCCGACTGAAGCGACGGCACTCAAATAATCGTCGGGCACTCAATCATGCGGCCGCGCGGTTCCGAACTATTTCAGGCGTCCTGCACTGCGGCATGTTTCCAGAATTCCCGCGATCGACTGCAGCGATTCGGTGTTCCCGATGTCGCACTTGATCCCTTCACGATCCAGCACTGACAGAATCCCCAGGATCCCCATCGAATCCCATTCAGGAACGTCGACCGCCTTACTGGCGGAGTTCAGCGTGGAAGCCGGAACGTCGAGAGCTTCGGCAACCAGTCCGATGACTTCGCTTTCGGTGAACTTTTCTGCGACGGAACTGGTGTTGGCTGTGGACATGGATCTCTCCTCCATTAGAACAGTCTGCCGCAGAAATCCGACTGCGGGGTGAATCAGCTCAGGCTGCCCGGGCCACGTTGCCAGGCTCCCTGTTTCCGTGAATCAGGGCTACGCGGCCATCGAGTCCGGTGACGGCCTGACCGCTGTACATCAAGTCGCTTTCTGACGGTGACTGTCCATCCCTGGTTTGCTGGGTGTAGGGAAGTACAAGTGCTCCGAACTGAAAATAGACCGGGCTTAACACGTCCTTCCGGTGAGCGGCCAGCCGCTGCCAGTCGCCCCCCTCGGTGCTTCCATATAGACAACATTCACGGGAACGGCAATATGGATTTGGTTCCACCGCGGTCGAGATCAGCCTCAGTGAACCGAACTGAGCCGCGTAAAGTGAGCTTCCTTCCACTTGAAGCAGTTCCTCGATCCGTCCCGTCTTTCGATCGAGCCGGACGATGAAATTGTGATCTCGATCCGAATCCGTGCCGTAAGTCAGGCCATCGCGATCAATCAGAGCCGAGACAGCCCGATACCGCTGTGTGCCACGTCCGAGCCATTCCAGGTGCTTCAGATCACGCGAAAGAACACCGACACCGGTCTGCCTGCCGAAATCACCAACCAGAACCCAATAGTTCCCCTCGAACGGGTCCACCATGACGTGATGTACGTGCCGGATGTCCCCCTGTGGAAAGCGGAAGCCTGCTTGAAAGCTTTGACCTGAGTCTTCCGAGACATAGATCAGCACTTCAGAGTTCTCAAGGCCACTCCCGTATTCCCCGAACAGAACCCGCGAGCCATCAACGGAAAAGTTCAACGGGCGAGAACCCCGCTCCACTTGAAAGACACGCGTCATCTGCTGTTCACCCGCCGCGGCACGGTAGATCCCGTCCCGCGCAATCGCCAGTCGGCTTCCGTCCGGCAGCACATGCAGGGCCGCGATGTACCAGCGCAGTAATCGTGCGAGCACCCGCACTCGCGAGCAATGATGCTTCCAGCCAAACGAGGGGACGTAACAATCCAGCAGCCACGTCTGTCCCCGGTCGCACGAGCGATAAATCTGGCAGCCACGACAGAGATACAGATCACCGTTGGCGGCCACGTACAGGGCTCGCCCCGGAATGATCTTCTTTTGTCGACCTTCCAGCGAGATCGATGCTGACATGAGGGGGGCTCCTACGGGGCAGGCCGAGGAACGAACCCCGTACCGAAATAGGGATAGGTGGAATTCTGGTTGCGACGTGAGATAAAGTCGATCATTTCTGCCGACGACGCCCAGTCAACCCGCACAGAACCGACTTTGCCCTCGTGCAGCACACCTTCCCGCAGAAGGTCTCGACGCAACTTCCGCAGACAGAAGCTGAACTTCATGAAATCGGAACGAGTCTTTCGGATCGTCACGGTCCGATCGACACCTTGTGAACGAACAACGTATTCCCGTTCTTCGAAAAAGTTCTTCACCGGCCAATGGGCGTCGCGCGATTCCTCTGCGACATGGACCAGCGTGAAGCAGCTTGCCAGAGGGACACCGACACTGATCAGCAACCCGTCTCGCTGACAGAACCGGTAGTACCCTGAATCCTCTCCATGCGGCAGCGACTTGTGCTCGGTCAGATTGTCGCGGAGCAACTCATCCGCCAGTGGTCCGCAGGCGGCGAGGGTATTGTGAGGAAACAAGCTCCGCTGAGTCCCTGCCTGCCGCCAGAAGACTTCATTAGCCAACCCGACACCGCACGGTGTCGTCTTGGGGTTATAGACGGGTGGTGCTCCCGTTCTGGCTTGCGATGCTGCTTGTGCTTTGTAAATCGGATGCGTCGGCATCACCAGCGTCCCCGCAGGACCGACGAGTTCCTTCAGCAGCGAGACAAGTTCCTGAGCGACCTGAAACGAGTTCTGGATCGAATTCGCAGCCCCTGCCGTCGACTCGAATGAGAGTCCCGACACAGAGGTATGCGCCATGACCAGTGATCCCGGGATGACACCGATCGACGTCAGATAGTCGCTCAGGTCTGCACGGGATGCGAACTGCACTGCAGGTTGTGACTTCGTCTTCCAGCGTTTGATCTGGTCGCGCAGCCATGGACTTCGCCAGTAAATCTGCCGGGCCGACCATTCGGCGAAAACCTGGAATGCATCCGCAGGACCAGAGAATAATTTCGGTGCAGCCGAACGCGCGGCGGCCTCTGATGCCAAACCCCTGTTCGGCACTGCTGTGTGACACATTGCTTCATTGACCATGAACATGGACTCCTGCTGCGCAAGATCGGCCGACTGTTCGACGCAAGCCTTTGAGTGAGAACTTTCCCGAACGCGTCTCTCAGAGACGCGTTCGATTTCCCCGTCAGGCAGGCTTAAGCAGCCTTCTTCGTGACGACCGCCTGACGACTTCGATCACCCAGGTAGAAGGCGGCGATATCGCGAACAGCGCCGTCTGTTGAGTAACCGTCGGCGACAAACTGCAGACAAACTTTTCGGCTCGCCTGGTAAGACGTTGGCCAGGTCGCCGCCGTTTTCGCAAAAATCTGTGCAAAGTCAGCGACGGAGTACTTTGTCATCCATTGAACCGGCTTGCAGTGTCGGAGCATGGCATAGCCTTCCAGGTTCGAAAGAATCGGAATCGCGCCACAGGCGAGTGATTCAAGAGTCGAAACCGAGAAGTTATCTGTCTTGGGGACCGAGACACTGAAATCACTGATCTGCAGCCAGCTCCCCAGTTCTTTCGGGCTGAGCATCCGATCGACGACCACAACACGGTCACCGTGGGGATGCGATTCGATCTCATCACAGATGGATTTCGTATATTCCGGCTGGTGATCGCCACACAGAACGATTAGGCGCCCCCGGCCACCCATCTGGCTATACGACAGGAAGCCGTTCACGACTTCCTGTGTCCGGTAGTGAGGGTCTGTCCGGCGATTGATGACCCAGACGGGTTCGTCTACAGGAAGGTTACGAATGGCCCTCAGTTCCATCCGCTGTGCATGGTCCAGGGCGAAGAAGTTTTCATCATCATAGCCCAGATGAAAGAAATAGATCTTCTCGGGCGGAACCTGAAAATCCTCAACGAGAATCTTTGTGCTTTCGAACGAACCGACTGAAATCCGTTCGGCATTTTGCAGGATCTGCTTCAGCAACCAGCAGTACAACCGGCCACGCTGCCGTGCACCGTAAATCTCGGAGCCGTACGTCCCAAGCACGTAGCGTCGACTACTGAGCCATGCGAGTGTGCCATTACCTGAGGCACAATGGGCATGAATTAATTCGTCGGGACAGGCGGGTTTTGTGTATCGAAGCGCCAGCCCAGCAAGGAAGTACCGGATCGTCATCGGCAGCTTGAGCCATGCTGGCAGTACCGGATTTGCCGTGACGAAATCATTCGAAAAAGCTGGGACCGGATTTGCAGTATCAATCGTGACATGGGCCTGAGTGTACGACAGCACTTTCAACCAGCGGGCCACGTGCAACCCATGCGGGTGGGCGATGTAGCGAATCGAATGCAGAGCATTGCCGGGACGATAACAGGTGAGATCGGACGCCAGTTCGTGTCTGCGGTGCTGGCTCTCAAACTGACGGCGAATATGTTCGCTGAATGGGACCGGCGCCGCTGAGCCCGAAGGAGAGCCGTTCGATGGGGCTGGCGTGCTCAAGTTTGTCTTCATAGAAACCTGCAACTTTCGGGCGGGATGGAAATAGGCATAGAGCAGGAAAAACGTGCGATTGGCGAGACCGTCTGGTCCTCCGTCGAGGTGGACTGGGTTCACGACGGGACGGTCACTGTGGGACAACCATCTCTGGCAGACGTTTCTGCTGCCGAACGAAACTCCTTCATGCGGCCGAGCGATGGATTTGCACATGAGGTCGAGGAATCTCACGTGTCGCTGGCCGAAACAAAGGCTGTGACGCCGACACGACAGCACGTGCGCTGCAGAGACAACCAAACATCAGGAAAATCATGTTCCCCGTCAGCGAATACGTCAGGTTCGGTTGAGTCAGGTTTCCGAGAAGAACCCCGCACAACATCGCTGCCATCGCATGCAGGCGATACCAGGCCGGACTGCCAATATCGGTCAACCGCAGCAAGCGGCGAGTCACCATTAAGCAACTTGCCAGCAGAGTGCCGTAGATTAACAGCCCCAGCCCCCCGCATTTATAGAGGACCTCCAGATACTGCTGGTGCGGAGTGTCAACATCCACTGCATAGCGGGAGAACGATTCAAACAGATAGCCGAACACGGGCTTTTCTGCCCACAACTCGATAGCAAACTCCCAGATCTCAAAACGCCCCGAAGAAGGATCTTCAGATTCGGTACTGCGATCGACACGATCCTGCACACGCTGCATCAGCACCGTCACCACCTGAGTGTCACGTAATGCAGAGAATAGTCCAAACCCGACAATACTCATCAAGAGAATCAGCACAAAGCTCACGGCCAGGAAGGCACGGCGTCCTGTCATTGCCAGGTAGATCGTCACACCGAAAAACAGTGCGAGCGTCGAAGAACGGGACATCGATCCCAGAATGATGAGTGCCGTTCCAGCAGAGATCCCCCAGCAGATCAGCCGTAGCGTGGGATTTCGCGAACTGTCCGCCACCGCCATAACAAGTGGTACCAGCACTGCGTAGAAGCTCATCGGGGAATTCGGATAGCCGCTCAGTTCAAATTCGAAGATGTACTTACCCCATTCCCCGAGTGGAAAACTGGGATCGGTCACCGTGAAAAAGATCGTTAATCCGGCAATCGTGGCGAACACTTTGCCGAAGACGTCGACAAATTCCAGCGGATTCGTCCAGGATCCGAGCAGAACTCCCAACAGCACGAACCCGATCGGCTTCGCCAGTTTGAACGCTGAGAAGACTCGCACGGTCTCACCCGAGATCCCCAGTCCGACACCGGCGAGGGCCGTCATGTAGATGATGCAGATCAGTGCCAGTGCGGGGGTCAGCGGGTACCAGGAAATCGGTGCACGAGCCAGTTCGCATTCCTGTGCAGTCGGTGTTGACCTCACGAACAGGTAAGCAATCGGCATGACCAGGAACAGCAGATCGGACAACATCAGGTCGATCGGTTTCCCCCCGACGGTGGCCACCGTCGAGTGGACGGGCCATGCGACAACCCCCGCAAGGATCCATAACCACAACATCCTCATGCGGTCACCTCTTGA
Source organism: Schlesneria sphaerica (assembly GCF_044336245.1). Lineage (NCBI taxonomy): Bacteria > Pseudomonadati > Planctomycetota > Planctomycetia > Planctomycetales > Planctomycetaceae > Schlesneria > Schlesneria sphaerica. The sequence goes on from NZ_CP172346.1 coordinate 2,704,415, forward strand.
GCTGCGTTCTGCTCGTCTGCCGTGGCGGTCTGCCAGGCAGGATGCCAGCAAAGTGCTCCACGCACTCCGGCCGTCCAAACCAGGCTGGTAGCAATCTGGGCCAGTCCCAGTCCCAGAATCCCAAATCGCTTCATCAGCAGCAGACTGAATAAAATATTGGTCGCGGCACAGGCGGCAGTGATCGCGAGTATCGTCCGCTCACGTCCTGTCATTTGCAGGACATACGCAGCAGGCCCTGAAAATGCCGCGATGCAGGCTGAAACAAGGAGCGCGATCAGCACGGACCAGCCATCACGATAACCGGGTCCCAGCAAAGCGAAGACATAATCGCCCAGAAATCCGACTGCCAGAGCGACCGGCAACGTGAATCCCAGACCAAGCAACTGCCCCTGCCGCATCAGTTTTCGCATTTCGGCAAATCGACCTGCGGCATACAGAGACGCAAACTGCGGAGCGATGACGATTCCCAGTGATTGACTGAGCAGCAGCGACACGTCCGCGAATTTTTCCATCGCGCCGTAAAGTCCGACTGACGGACGGTCGAGCAACATACCGGCAAGTCCAATACAAGCCCGGGCCTTCACCGCGATCAAGACTTCCGCAAACAGAAATGCCATGGCGGTGCTTTGCCAAACCGAGAAGCACTCGTCACGGGCAAATGACTGATCACCTGAATTAGGCAATCGGCACTGGTAGCGACAAACAAGAAGCAACACCGATCCCAACGAGACCAGATGCAATAGCATCGCCACGGGCGAGGTAAATGAAGCTCCCAGCGAGAACCAGGCTGTCCCTGCGAGAATCGATAAGACCAGCGGCCAGATCGCCGTTCCGATCTGACTTTCCAATAAGCGGCCCACACCACGCAGACTGGCTTCCCGAATCTGTCGTAAGGCAACGATCGGGACCGCCGTCAGGGCGACAATCAGGCACCAGGCAGCGTGATCCCCCAGTCGGGGCCAGCAGACGAACACGGTCACCACCCCCAGACCGGTGACACCCAGACTCGCGAGCAGAGACGCCCGAACCGATTCCGCCAGAAAGCCACGCAGTTTTCCCACTTCGCCCCGCGTGACGTATTCAGATACGTAACGCAACGATGTGTTATCCAAACCGAGCTTTCCGACCACTGTCAGAATCTGCAGCCAGGCAACGGCGAGAGAATACTCTCCAAACGCTTCGACCCCCAGAGCGCGTGCGAGCACGATGTGACTGAGGAACATTCCCCCCGCCCCGGCGAGACGGAGCGTCAGCGAGGTCAGGCCACTGCGACGCGACAGCGAGGCAGGCCGACGAATGGCTGAAGTCATCGAAGCTGGTGCAGAGCAGGTTGCGCTCATGGACATCCGGAATAGCAGGATTACGACATCAATGAAGGTCTGTGGCAAAAGCGAGCGGAATCTCAATTAAAAACCCCGGAGTGTCAATCCCGGATTTGCCATCCCCCGTGCCAACTCAAGTCCCGAATGTTTGCGTTTGTAGTTCTTGCAAGCGAACTTGCGTTCCTCTGACACGAGAATTAGGCTTTGTCGCTTCCAGGATTTGGCGACCCGAACGATGCCAGCGTCTGCAGTCGTGCCAGTCTTTTGACAAGGATTTCCGACACGCCCTGACTCGCTGACCCTGCCCCCACTCGAGGACGAAAATGCGACGATTCTATTGCGTGTTCTCCTTCGGAATCTGTGCTCTTCTGTCAGCGTCATCCCCTGCGAACCAGCCGCAGTCAGAGATCGTCTCTTATCCAGATCACTCAAACCTGCTTGTCGTTCGATCCAAAGCAGGAAATGAGCGGCCCGTCAAAACCAGGGCAGACTGGAAGGAGCGTCTGACTCATATTCGCGAAAACATGCAGATTGTCATGGGGCCGCTGCCTGACGAATCGCGACGGGTCCCCCTGGATGTCGAGGTCCTGTCCGAAGACATCACCGACAAGTACATTCGCCGCAAGATCAAGTTCACCCCTGAACCGGACGACCGCGTTCCGGCCTGGCTGTTGATCCCCAAGGGGATCGCCAGCAACGAGCGACGCGGCGCAATGCTGTGTCTGCATCAGACGAACAACGTCGGCAAGGACGAACCTGCGGGACTGGGGGGACTGAAGAGTCTCTACTATGCTCACGAACTGGCCGAGCGAGGCTTCGTCTGCATCGTGCCAGACTACCCTTCGTTCGGCGAGTATCCCTACGACTTCAAGAAGCAGGGGGCGCACTACACCAGTGGGTCTATGAAGGCGATCTGGAACAACATCCGCGCTGTCGACCTGCTCGAATCATTACCCCAAGTCGATCAGAAGCGGATTGGCGTCATCGGGCATTCCCTGGGGGGGCACAATGCGCTGTTTACTGCAACCTTCGATGAACGCTTGAAGGCCATCGTCACCAGTTGCGGATTCACCCCGTTTCACGATTACTACAAGGGGGCATTAGTGGGCTGGACCAGTGATCGCTACATGCCTCGCATTCGCGACATCTATCAGAATAACGCTGACAAAGTTCCGTTTGACTTCTACGAGATCCTCGCTGGTCTGGCTCCGCGGGCTGTCTATTCCAACTCGCCGCTGCACGACAGCAACTTTGAAGTGGAAGGCGTTCGCAAGGCCTTCCAGAAAGCAACCGACGTTTACAAACTCTTCGATGCCGTCGACGAGCTAAAGCTCGTCACCCCCGACGCGCCACACGAATTCCCCGATGCCCAGCGCCGGGAAGCCTACCAGTGGCTGGAAGATCGCCTGATGCCAGGCAAAAAATAGACACGCCGCAAAACGCCGTGAGTGACCGCTCAGCGAAACGTCCGCAGTCCGTCTGGTGGAAGGGCTTACCACTGCCCAGGTGCGCCAGTCCCGTCACTTCGCGCAACTTGGCTGTGCGATAGCCCCCGGCCTCGTACTTCTCACGACCAAACGTCTCCCTCTGCACTGAACCGCAGGGGAGAACGGGGTACGGCAATCTCAGGCCAGCACTTCATCGATCACATGACCATGATCCAGCAGCGGTGACGGTCTTCCCTGGCGGTCAGGGACCCGTGTCTCGGATTCGATCCCGAGACAGTGGTACATCGTGGCTGCGATATCCGCAGGCCCGATCGGTCGTGTGGTCGGGTAAGCCCCCTGACCGTCGCTCGCCCCGACCACCTGACCCGCCTTGACTCCCGCTCCTGCAAAGAACATCGAGCCGCAGGCCCCCCAGTGATCCCGGCCACCGAGCGAATTAATCTTCGGCGTCCTGCCGAACTCGGTCAGATACACGATCAACGTCGAATCCAGCAAGCCGCGCTGCTTCAAGTCGGTGATCAAAGCGGCGAACGCCTTATCCATGCCGGCGACGTTGTAGCCCCGTTTACACATCTCCGAGACGTGCGGAAAGTTCTGTTCGGGAACGTTATGAATATCCCACAGGTTGCCATAGTCTGGGTCGTATCCATAGTCGACCAGTACGAACCGGGCGCCTGCCTCGACCAGTCGGCGAGCCAGTAAACAGCGACCGCCGATCTTGGTCCGGCCGTACTCGTCACGCACCTCGGGTGCCTCAGTTGTAATGTCGAACGCATCCCGCACCTGAGGCGACGTCAACAGATTCAGTGCTCCACTGAAGTGCCCTTCCATGGCCGGCAAGGCCCCGGATTGCTCAACACCTCGTAGTGAGTCTTCCAGACTCGACCGCAATTGACTCCTGCGTTGCAGTCGGCCGATGGTGACTTCGTGAGGGAACTTCAGTTCGGGCGGGTTCAAGTCCTCGAATGCGACGGGAGAAGGGATCAGTTCCTTTTCACCCACCGTGAAGTCGGGCTGGTCCGGTTGGCCTCCGACACAGAACGGAGCGTACTGATTCCCCAGCCATCCACCCACGAACAAGTTATGAGGGGGTGGTCCTGGCCGAGTGATCCCCGGGACAGCGATGTAGCCGGGAAGGCCGTTTCGAGGTCCCAGCAGATATTGGACGATCGCACCAATATTCGGTTCGGTAAACAACTGCGCCTGCGTGACCTTGCGACCGGAGAGGGTGTAGACCTGACTCAGGAGATGGTCGTCACTGTCGTGCGAGAAGGACCGAACGGTACACAAGTCGTTCGAAATCGCCGCCAGGTTGGGACAGACTTCGGAAAAGTGAACGCCGGGGGTCGCCGTGGAAATCGTCGACAAGGTCCCCCGAATCTGCTCCGGCGCGTCCGGTTTTGGATCGAGCGAGTCCAGATGTGTGACCCCGCCCCCCATCCACAGGAAAATCACGGACTTGGCCTTGGCTGTCGGCGAAGGAGCAAATGATGCGTGGGACGTCCCGGTCAGAAGTCCCGGCAGCACAGAAGCAGACAGCGCGAGCGGCCCCACTTTCAGCAAGTCGCGACGGCAAACCAGTGACCTGAGGTTCTCTTCTTGTGAGTTCCGTTGAAACGACATTCAGTGAATTCTCCGCAATTCTCTCTACGCCACGCCCTGGTTGATACACGCTGTCTCACCGAACTCGGCCACGCCTGAACAAAGCCTGTCAGGGGGCAACCGGCAACGCTGACTGAACGTTCCCTTCAGTCGGGGCCATTATGCCGTGACTCCCCCTGCCCGAACAAGGCATCTATTTCCGTTTATGCTTCCTTTCCTTGCCTCAAGGCTGAGGTCGATTCCCCGGAAAGAGGGCGAATCCGGGGTGAACTGGCATCACTGTGATCGACTTCCTACTCTGTGCGTAATTTCGAGAAATTCCTCTCCTCAGCCAAGAAGCGACGCTATGGACACCCCTCCGGCGCGAAACAAGAACACGTTGTGGTTGCTCCCCTTTCTGCTCACCGGAGTCGCTGCGTCGCTGCTGGCGGTGGCGTGGCTTGCCATCGCACCTCAACTCGATCGGGGCCCCGGTGTCGATCCCCTACTGCCGGAGACCGTCAAGCTCAGTCGCGACGACTCGATCAAGTTGTCCGAACTGCGAAATCGTTCGCTTGGCAATCTGGAAAACCACGAGTTCGCACAAGCCGATGCGGCGCTAACGGAAATCATTCAGTTGCTGCCAGCGGATCCCTTTGGGCCGCGTAACCTGGCGATCAGCCGTCAGTTGGCCCTCGACGCACTCGACAAGCATCGCGATCCTCAGCGATTCGCACAGGCTTCTACCCTGGCCGATGAAGCAATCAAAAGCTTCCGCAGTGCAGACCCCGACTCGTTCATCGGTCCCCTCATTGCAGCCAGGGTCGCACTCAAACAGGATCAGAACGAGACTGCGCTGCAGGAACTGCGGGAAGCGATTCGTCTCAATCCGGGATCGGTCGGCCCCTTCTACGACCTGTTCGCGCTGAGCCAGGTCCTTCCGGGTGAACAGTTGGGTGAGGAAGGATTCAAGGCACTCCGTACTGTCTATCAGAAAGAGTCGAATAACCTTTTCGTCATCAAAGACTGGCTGCCGACGCTTGTGCAACGCCGGGATCCGGAATTCGCGAGCGAGGTGAAACGTGTGCAGGAGACGATCGCCCCCTTCGTTGAAACGATCAAGACGAATACGCGCATCGATTTGCACGACATTCTGGAAAAGTCTGCAATGGCAGCGCAGGAAGGGAATTGGCAGATCGCTCAACGGTCAATGACCATCTTCCGTAACCTGATTATCTCCGAAGCGGCGCGCGACAAGCGGTTCGTCGCACTGGACTCGCTGGAGTATCTGCTGCTCGACTTCGGCAAAGATTTCCAGGATCGTGCAGACCTGCCCGAGCCCGATGGCCCGCTTCCAAACGCCGTACATTTCCAACCCATGGCCGATCAAAGAAAGGACCTGCAGGCAGCGGGAAGTCGCGATGTGGCCATCGCCGACTTCGATCTGAATGGCGACCCGGATCTGATGGTCCTGCTGGATCGCCACATCGTCATCTGGCAGAGAAACCGTGACGGGCAAACGTGGGACCAATTGGCGACATCCGAAACGGGAGGAGACTATTCGGGAATCCTCGCCTATGACTTCGATGATGATGTCGACCAGGAGGTCAAAAACTTTCCTACCGAACAGCAACCCGCAGACGCCCTCAAACACGAATACCGCCTGAGCCGACTGACTCACACGGCTGATCCGGATGTGATCCTGTACGGTGCCGCCGGGCTGAAGCTATTTGAGAATAAAAAAGAACCTCAATCGGAGCGTCGATCTCTCGTCACACGAGCCGCAGGCGACGCGTTTGAGGGTGTCAAAGATGTCACTGCCGCATGTGTGGTGGATGTCGACAACGACGGGGATCTGGATCTCGTCGCAGCGACAGCAACCGGTGTTCGCATTTTCTCGAACCGGGGAAACATGACATTCGAGGATACGACATCACGGTCGATCCTGCCACCCGATGGCGTCGCCGTGACCAGACTGGCCATCGTCGACTGGGACAAAGACGCTGACGTCGATCTGCTGGTCGCCACCTCGGAAGGTGCCGGATGGCTGGAGAATATTCGCCATGGTCGACTCCGGTTTCACTCGCTGGACGAATTCTCTGTCCTGAAGAACGCGACATCACTGGTCATCGGTGATTTTAACGGTGACCTTTCCTGGGACATCTTGTCGGCAGGCCCCGACGGAGCGACGGCCACCACCACGCGCATTTCGCCAGGTGGTACGGTGACGAAGGTCCAGTCATCCAGCCTGGGTTCGAGCCCCATCAAAGCAGCGAGCCTCGGTGACTTTGATAATGACGGAACCACGGATGCGATTCTGATCGATGCCACCCATGCGACCATCTTTCGAGGTGATGGACAGGGCCGATTCACCGAAGTTCCACGGGCAGCCGCTGACTGGCTGGCAGGAACCGCACGAGTTGTTGTCCGAGATCTCGATCACGACGGCGACCTGGATCTGCTTGCCGTACAGCCTGCGGGGGTCACCGGCTATTCCAGTCAGTGCCGCGAGTCCGACAATCCTGGGAACGGCTGGCAAGAGATCCAGTTGATCGGATATCAGGTCAAACCCGGAGAGCAAAACAACGACAAGAGGACCAACCACATCAACCTGGGAGGATTGGTGGAGTTGAAGGCCGGTGCGCGGTACCAGTCCAAGATCGTGACGGAGAGTACCACGCATTTCGGACTCGGCCCCAACCAGCGAGCGGATGTCGCGCGGGTCCTCTGGACAAACGGAATTCCGACCAATGTGGTGAATCCCAATCCCAACCAGCAACTCTCGATCCCACAGCTTCTCGTCGGATCATGCCCCTACCTCTACACGTGGAACGGCGAACGATTCGAATTCGTGACCGACCTGCTCTGGAATGCTCCTCTGGGATTGAAGTTTGCCGAGCATGTCATTGCTCCTTGGCGGGAATGGGAGTACATCAAGATCGACGGCACCAAGTTGAAATCGGTTGACAGCGAGTACCAGTTACGGGTCACTGCAGAGTTGTGGGAAGCGGAATACTTTGATCAGTTCAAGTTATTCGCCGTCGACCACCCCGCCGGAACCGAAATCTACACCAATGAAAAAGTGGGACCGGCCGAGCTGGCATCCCCCAAGATTCATACAGTGCAGAAACCTTTGAGGCCGGTTGCCGCTCGCGATCCGCAGGGTCGCGATCTCTTGCAGCAGATCGACACGCGTGACGCGATCTACACGAAAACGTTCGAGCACCGGCTGGCTCAAGGTCTGACGGAAGAGCACTTTCTAGAGCTTGACCTCGGTCCAATGCCGGAATCGAGTGACCACAGCAAACAGCAGATCACCCTGTTTCTGACAGGATGGATGTATCCGGGATGCACGTCACTCAGCGTCCAGTTTTCCCAAAATCCAGTGGGGCCACGACCTCGCCCTCCGGCGATCTACGTTCCAGACGCACAGGGTGTCTGGCAGGAAGTCAGGCCCTTCATGGGATTCCCGGGCGGGAAAACAAAAACGATCGCCGTCGATCTTTCTGGATTGTTCACAGGCGACGATCATCGCCTGCGGATCGTTTCAACCATAGAAATTTACTGGGACGCGGTTTTCTTTACTGTTGACGACCCAACGGTGACATTCAAGCAGACGGAACTGGAATTGGTCCGTGCTGTCGTCTCTGACCGTGGCGGGGTCTCCCGTCGTTCCTGGCCAGCAACCGGAAATGGTCCCGATCAGTTCGACTATCATGACCTGGTTCAAGGTGAAGCATGGCCCCCCATGTTTGGCAACTTTACTCGCTTCGGCGACGTCCTGCCGCTGCTGACACAGCGCGATGACAAGCTGGTGGTGACCGGTTCAGGGGACGAGATTCAACTTGCCTTCGCAGAACCCGCCGAACCCTTGCCCCCAGGGTGGGTTCGCGACTTTGTGTTGTACTCCGTAGGCTGGGACAAAGACGCCGACTTGAACACGGTTTATGGTGACGTCGTGGAACCACTGCCGTTTGAAGCCATGACCGTCTACGCACATCGCGATGGAGAACCGCGACCGCACGATGCGGAATACGTGCAGTATCTGCGTGAGTACCAGACACGCAAACGCAGTCCAACGAAGTTCTGGAATCAGATCCGCCAACAGTAGCCGGATACGGTGCTCGTCAACTCAGAGGCTAAGTGTAAGGACTTATCCTGCGACGCTTTTCAGAATGCCCTGGACGACCGTGTCAGTCTGGACCCCTTCCGCCTGCCCCTCAAAGTTGAGGATGATGCGGTGGCGCAGCACGTTCAGTGCGACCGCCTTGATGTCATCTCGCGCAACATGATACCGCCCATCGAGAATGGCCAGGATCTTTGCTGCGAGGATCAGGGCCTGGGCTCCACGCGGACTGCTGCCGTAACGAACGTATCGCCTGGTGACGTCGGGTGCTGCATGATGATCGGGATGCGTCGCCAGAATGAGCGAGATTCCATATCGGCGGACATCGTCCGCAATCGGAATCTGTCTGGCCAACTGACTCATGGCAAGAATCCGTTCGCCGACAAGAACGGGTTCCGCGCGGGGAGTTCTTGCTTCTGTCGTTCGGTCCAGGATCGTCTCAAGTTCTGACAGATCCGGGAACTTGACGATGAGCTTACTGAAGAACCGGTCGAGTTGTGCTTCAGGAAGGGGGTAAGTCCCTTCCATTTCTAACGGGTTCTGCGTGGCCAGCACAAAGAACGGTTCAGGCAGTTTATAGGTCTGCCCGGCGATCGTGACCGTATGCTCCTGCATCGCTTCCAGTAGTGCAGACTGGGTTTTCGGCGTAGCACGATTAATTTCGTCGGCTAGCAGGACGTTAGTAAAGATGGGCCCCTGCTGGAACTCGAACTTCTTCTGTTTGTCAGGTGTTTCCAGAACGACATTGGTCCCCAGCAAATCCGCAGGCATCAGATCGGGGGTAAACTGAACGCGGTTAAACTTGAGATGCAAAGCATCGGCCAGGGTCCGAACCAGCATCGTTTTCCCCAGCCCGGGTACCCCTTCCAGGAGGACGTGGCCGCCACCGATCAGACAGATGAGTGTACCCCGGATTATGTCTTCGTTGCCGACAATCACCTTACCAATTTCGTCGCGAAGCTTAGTGAAATCGCTGCGAAACTGGTCACACAATTGCTGCGTTTCTGCGGTCGTCGACATGTGTGCCTTTCGGTTTGTGAACAGACCTGAGTCGCCCTTGCACCGGCGTCATGAACGCTGTGTGGCAAAATTCTGCCGCCGATCGCTTCCCAACGCAAGCACGGCAAGACAAAATGCCTCAGACAAAAATTTCCAGCTCATCGGGCCATCTCTTCTATGGGGACCCGAACAGCCCTGCTCTTTCTTGAATAGTCCAATCGATCGAAGCGGCTCTCGAAAACATATCTACAGGAGGCCATTGTGATCAGTACTTTCTCTGGTGGGTCGCGTCTTGTTCTCGTTGGTTTCCTGTGCTGCCATTGGATGGTCTCTGCCGTAATCGGTCAGGAGACAGATCAAGACGAGGTCCGGGAAAAGGGCATCATTGATCGCTTCGTGGTAGTACTGGAGAAGAACCCGCGTCGTGGAACGGCCCTGGATAAAGTTTATGGCTATCACGTGGAACGGGGCTCACTCGAAAAACTGATTCAGGATTATCGACAGAAGACAACGGGGGCCAAACCGGCAAATGCGGGGCCTGCCTGGATGATCGTTGGACTGCTGGAATCACTCCGGGGTCAGGACGCAGCTGCAGTCGAAGCATTCGGAAAGGCCGAAGAAGCTGCCCCAGGCGACTCGATGGCGTCTTACTATCTGGGTCAATCTCTCGTGCTGATCGGGCAACCCGATAAAGCCGCCGAGGCGCTCGAACGTGCAATCAAGCGCAAGCCCGCTCAGGCCGACCTGCTGGACGTTTTTCAGGCACTGGGTCGCGTCTATCAGCGTGCTCAGAAAACCGAGCAGGCACTGGAGGTCTGGAATCGGCTGGAAAAGCAATTTCCCAATGATGCTCGGGTGCAGGAGCAGATCGCCACGACGCTGCTGGAAGAGAACCAGTTCGAGTCCGCTCTGCCCCGCTTCCAGGCTCTCGCCAAAATGACGAAGGATAAGTACCGGCAATCGCTGTTCGAAATGGAAGCTGCCGAACTGAAGGTCAAATTGGGGAAAGCTCCCGAAGCGATTAACGAGTTTGAAAAACTTCTCTCACAACTGAACCCCGACAATTGGTTGTACCGGGAGGTCCGCCGCCGGATCGAAGCGATTTACCTGCGAACAGACGACCAGTCGGGACTGGTCTCGTACTACGAAGACTGGATCAAGCGGAAGCCAGAAGACCTGGAAGCGGTCTCGCGACTGGCTCGCCTGCTGGCAGGGATGGGCCGCACCCCCGAAGCCCAGGCGTGGCTTGAGAAGGGGCTGAAGCTGGCACCGAAGAAGAAAGAACTGCGAAATGCCCTGATCAGCCAACTGACGTACGAACAGAAATATGCAGAGGCGATCGCCCAATACGAGCAACTGGACAAAATCGAACCGAACAATCCAGACACACTTCGCGAATGGGGCCGTCTGATCCTCAAAGATACCGCACGTGACGAGGCAACGCGAAAAGCCGACGCTGCTGCTGTCTGGCGACGATTGACCGCAGCCAAACCAAAAGACCCGCTCATCACGTCGCAGGTCGGCGAACTCTTTCGGCAGGCCGCCATGACAGACGAAGCTCTCGAGTTCTACAAGCGAGCCATCGAACTTGCGCCGGATCAGAGTCAGTATCGTGAATACCTCGGTGAATACTATCACTCGCTTGACCGGAAAGACGAAGCACTGAAGACGTGGCGAGAGATCGCGGACGGAAAGCTGAAGACCGCTCCGAACGTCGCCCGTCTTGCAGAAGTTCTTTCCAGCTTTGGCTATCTCGCAGAAGCCGTCGAAACCAACGCAGAAGCCTGTCGACTGGACCCCCGGAATTTTTCACTTCAAGTCAAGCAGGTGGACCTGCTGAGCCAGGCTGACAAACATCAGGAAGCGCACGCGCAGCTTGCCCTTGTCCAGAAACTGGCTGCCAATGATGAAGAGCGCGAAGCCTGGATCGTCCGCGATCTTCGCGAACTGGAAGCACTCGATCAGTTAAAAGAAAGAATTGTCGAACTTGCCAGCCAGAAGGATTCCGAGAATGCCGAGCAGTGGTACTGGCTCGCGCGGGCCTACGAATCCCAGCGTCAACTGAAAGAAGCATCTCAAGCGATCGAAAAAGCCAGCGCGATCTCACCTCAGTCGGTACCTGTCCTGATGGCATCCGCCCGGATTCAAGAGCTGCAGAACAATCTGCTGGCGGCGGTGGAAGTCAATACGCGACTGGCAGCCATCGATCGCCGTTACCGTACCGAATATCTGAAACAGGTTGCTCAGCTTGAACAGAAGCTGGGACGACGTGACAAGGCCGTCCAGGCAGGTCGCGATCTGATTGCATCGGCACCCGGCAACCCGGAAGGGTATGAGTTCTTCAGCCAGCTCTGCTTTCAACTGGGGGAAACGGAAGAGGGATTGTCCGCACTGCGACGGTCTGTCCGGGTCAATCCTTCTGAACCGAGAGGCCTGTTGCTACTCGCCGCGGCCCTGGGTGAGCAGTTTCGTACGGGCGAAGCCATCGAACTGTACTGGCGGGCGTTCGACAATGCAGGGAACCTCGAAGACCGATTGGGCGTGGTTCCTAAACTCACTGAACTTTACCTGCAGACCAATCAGCTCGACCGACTGCTGGAGCGATTGGAACGACTGCGCCGTGAACCAAACCGTCAACGTGAAATGACGATCTGCCTTGCGCAGGTCTATCAGACCGCCGGCGACGACGGGAACGCACGTCAGGAACTTGAGAAACTGCTTACCGAAGACACACGCGATATCCAATTGTTGTCGCAGCTCGTCAAGTTGTGCGAATCGGAAGGCGATCTCGAAGCTGCCGTCAAATTCCAGCAGCAGTTGTTGAAGTCATCACCGGGCAAAGACTCGAACATGCGTCTGGCGCAACTGCTGATGAAGTGGGGAGAGAAAGACGAAGCCTATGCACTGATGAGTCGCGTCATAGCGGAAGAAAAAGACCCCGATACCGTTCTCAAGTCGGTCGATGCCATGCTGAAGCAAGAGAACTACGCCCAGGCACTGAGCATCCTCCAGAAACTGACACGAGATCAGCCCAAAAACTGGGAACTGCTGTACCGGGAAGGTGTGGCCTTGGCAAAGTCCAAGTCAGCCGAGAATGAAAATGCCGCCGAAGCTCGCTCACGGTTCAAAGCGATCCTGGCACTGAAACTCAAGGATGATGAACTGGGTCTGGCCGGGCAGAGCCAGGGTAAAAAACCACAAGGCCGCGGTCGCGCTCTTGTCACCCCGTCGCAGACACTCAACCCCCTCATGCAGCGGGCGCAGCATAGCTGGCAAATTCGTCAGGCGGTCGGCCTGGACAACGAAAACTACTACGGCGGCCAGCAGCAGCCGATTTGGATCCCGTCGGATTTTGGCACGGCCCGCATGGCCTCGCTGGGCTGGTTAACTTCGTTGGCGCGTCATGAGGGGAAGGAAGCTGAATTCCTCAATGAACAGCGGCAACTCGGCGAGGCATCCGAAAAAGAGCGTGAACTCTTTGATTGGTACTACCTTTCGGTGGTGACCAACAATTCCAAACCGATGTACGTGATCCTGAAGAAACTCTCGATGCGCCCCGACGCGGATGCGGGAGTCAAATCTATGTATCTTGCTTCATTGAATGGTCGCGGTATTGAACCTGATCAGGAAGAAGCTCCGGTTGATCCCGTTGTCGAAGGCGAGACCCCGGATGAATCTCAGCCCCGATATCCAAAACTGGCGGCCCTCAGCCACGACGAGATGGAGCATGTTCTGTCGTGCTATCGATCGATTGACGATTCCACGACGGCAATGAGTTACGGGCAGAACTTTTTGCAGCAAGTCGTCATGGAATTGAAGCGGTGCGGTCGCCGTGAGGAAGCAAATCAGCTCGAGAAGAAGGCCGTGGAAGAAGCCAAAGAGCCACTGCAGCTGGCAATGTTGCTTCCCACGCTGATCCAAGGCAACGATTTTGAAAATACCATGATACTGCTCGATCGTATGCTCGCGTTGAAGACGGAAACGCCGGGCAACCAGACTGGCGGTTCCAGCGCATCGTTCAACTACGCGCAATACATCCAGTCACCGGATTACCAGTCCCAAATTCTCGCGCAGTTGATGGCGCGCCGTGCTCAAAAGAAGAACGGGATCAGCGACGTCCTGCCACTTTGGGATCGGTACCTCAAAACGGCGATCCAACGTTACGAACAGCAGCAATCGCCTGCGGCCATCGCACAACGAAGTGCCTCGCAGCGAGGTGTTCAGAATCAGCAGCGTGGCTACGTCTATGTGTGGAAAGGAAATCAACAGCAGTACGAGAACCTCGATTTTCCTGCCGCAAACCGGATCTACGATCAGGCGACACTTCAAATGCTCCGCCAAATCTATGTGATCTACAAAGACGCAGAGGCCTTGAAAGATCTCATCGCCCGGTTCCAGCAGAAGGTCGCGACGCCGGAAATGAAGGAAAGCGAGAAGATCTTCTGGCAGTTCGGGCTCGCCTACCTGCACTGGTGGACGGACGACAAGGACGAAGCACTTGCCGTACTCTCGCAAGCGACAGAGCAACTTCATGAAAATCCGGAAATGAAGTTTGAACTTGCCCGGTTGTATGAGCAGCGACAGGAACACGATCAGGCCCTGGCCATTATCGATTCACTTTCTGCAACGGACCAGCAGGCCCTTCAGCAACGTGAGATCACTGCCCTGCGTATGGCAGTGAACAGCGGAAATATTGAACGTGCCCGGACGGCGGCAGAGCGACTGTTTGGGCTGCGGCTGGATTCAAACCTGCAAATCCAGCTCGCTCAGCAGATGCACCAGCTTGGGATGCATGAACAGGCGGAAGCGGTGCTGTCCCGCGCCGGTCGACAAGCGGGAAACAAAACGGACGTCCTGGCCAGCCTGATGCAACAGTATCAGTCACAGGGAAAGAACGATCTGGCAACGCAAATCGCGCATCAACTTCTCAGACGGTCTCCCAGCAATGCCTCGACTGTCCTGAACGCCGTACGCCGGCGCGGCATGGGATCTGGTGATAACGGGACGCGGCAACAGGCCCTGATGGTCCTGAAGCGATCGGGCAAGCTTCCCGAGATGATCAAGAAGGTGGAAAACCAGCTTAAGTCAGCACCCAATTCCCAGCGATTGACCGAGACTCTGATCGAGTACTACACAGCAAATGGAGACACGAAGAAAGTCGAAGAGCTGACGGCAAAAATCTCGGAGACGAAACAGGATGACCCTGCATTCCGCTATGCTCTCGGCCAGCAGCTATTGCAGCAGGGGAAGCACAAGGAAGCGGTCGAACACTTCAAAGTCGCGTTGAAAAAAGATCCTCAACTGGCGAGGAACAATTTCTATCAGATTATCAATACGTTCCAAAATGCGGACAAAATGGATGATCTGGTCGCCCTTCTGAAGGAATTCGATCTCAAAGCATTTCGTCAGAACCCCTGGGAACTGACCAACGTCATCAGCAATCTTTCCTACCAGGACAAGACACGGGATCACGCCGTCGAATTATTCAAGCGTGCCTGGAAAGAATTACCCGACCAGCGGCAACAGTTCCTCTCAAGTCTGAATAACGACATCTTCTGGCAGATGCCGGAAATCTATGATTATGCCCGACAGGGAATTATCCCTTCGGAAACGTCGCTCCAGCAGTCCAACGGATGGCATGGGTTCGGGCAGATTCAAAGCTACAGCGGTGACGGACAGATCAAGACGCTGATCAACCGCTTCCTCACGATTGCGACGACGAACAAAAAGCTCGACGAGCTGACAGAAGAAATTGTTGCCGCACAGAAGAAGGTCAGACACTGGGAAGGGGGCAAAGCCCTGCTGGCGCTGATCGACCTGCGTCGGGGTAAAGTGGCCGAAGGCAAACAGACTCTCGAAACGGTCTTACAAACGATCAAGGCAGGCCAACAACGTGGAAACTACACCCTATGGGAAATAGGCCAGGAACTTCGAGCCCACGATGAATGTACCGAACTTGCCATCCGGTATTTCGAAGCGGCCTGCAAAGATCCCGATATCATGACGCAGAACGAATTTCAGTACACCCCTGGCAAGCCGTTGGCATCCCTCTATACCAAACAAGGCCGCAAGGCGGACGCTCGTCGGATCATTCTTGAGGCCACGAAACCCAGGCCAACTCGCCATCGCGGCAACGAAGACTACGAAGCCTATCAGCGAATCAATAATGCCATTTCGCTCGGCCAGGAAATCTCCACACTCGGTTTCCCGATGGACGCTATTCGAGTGTATCAGGGACAACTTGCCAGAGCGGAAGATTTTACTGCGGCAGTCAGAGTCTACGGAGGGGGATCGAGCGGAGCTCAACAAATCGAGCGGTTAAAGAAGCAGCTCGAAACGGGATTCCAGACCGCCTTAAAAGGGCTCAAGCCTGAGGCCTTACCCGAACTGCTTTCCGGCAGGAAATCGGATCAGCAAGAGGAGGAGGAACCAATCGATCTGCTGCTGATCATCGATTCCCGCGAATTGGACGTAACGCGGATGTCGAGCGCACTTGCCAACCTGGTTACGACAATTACCTCAAGCCCCGAAATGGTTGACAAGACGAAAACAGCGATCAGCGAACTCCGCTCGAAAAGCTCTGATGATATTTCGCAGTCAATCCTGGTCGCTCAGATCTCGAAGGCGCTGAATGATGCCGACAATTACCAGACGGCAGTGACGCAATTGGTGGACCTGGTCGAACGGACGCCCCTCGACCCCGCACCGGAAAAGGGGACGTTCACCGCCGCGCAGCGGGATGCAGCCAAACCACAGATCGGTCTCTGGATCGTCGGCCGCGACTGCATCAAGCAGGAGTCACTGCGATCGGCCGGTGTGAAACTGGCGGAACGTGCCTTGGAAGCGGCCCAGCGCCAGGCAGATCGAGGCTTTGAACTGGCGCTCCTCCGGGAATGGGGTCAACTGGAATTGGAAAGGGGCGATCCCGCAGCAGCGGAACGTCGCTGGGCGGAAATGCTGGAAGTCATCATTCCGAAACCGCCCGAGAAGCCTAAGAAGCCGGAAGAGCCGAAAACCAGCTTGAATGGGTTCAATCCTGTCCGTCCTGGCAATCACGTCACAGTTTCACACGCCACGTCGCAGTGCAAGGACCTGGAGGAAACTATTCTTGGTGTCCCACCGCTACACCAAGCAGCCACGGTGATTCCCGCGAAGATTGCCGTTACGCCTGCGTCGCTGCCGACAGCCGATCGATCCGGATTCACGTCCCGACAGACTCCCCTATTCCAGATCCCCTCTTCAATCGATCGAAGTACTCAGCGGGCCGCGCCCCGTCGTATGTTGTCGCGTTGGGAAATGATGGTGTCATTAGCGATCATCGGACAAAACGCAATCCAGGTTCAGTCCGTACAGCCTGCCCCGGCGCCGCCGATGAAGTCAGTCGTCGTAACGCTCGACCAGTTCGAGAAAGCGACTCAAATCGCGAAACTGGCAGCGGAAAATGGACTGACGGAACTGTCGATCAAGGCCATGTCAAAAGCACTTCAATCAGGCCCCCCCTTAAATGCCCTTCAAGCCATCAACCCGAATCAGCCGTTCGCGACAGTCAGCAATCCTCAGCAGGACGATCAGTCCCAGGTCTACGCAAAGGTCTCTGAACGCTTAACGGTGATTGAACATCTGTGGCGTCAAAAAGCGTTTCCTGAAGAAGCCGTGTATTCAATGCTGAAGAGTGCCGTGCTGCCCGAGCGACGGCCCCTTGAAGTCTTCTTATATCTGCGGCCTCTCACGGTTGATCCCTCGCAGCCCCCTCAAAGTGTCGGATCTCTGCTGGTACTCTCTGCCATCCGAGCGAACAAGGTCGACGAGCTCAAGAGCTTGATTGAACCGAAGCTGACACAGCCTTTGGGTGAACTCTCGGCTCGTGTCCTGCTCGCCCAGATCGCCCTGGCCACGCGCGATAAATCACTGGCGACAGAGCAACTTGAGATCCTGAATCAGCGGCTGCAGCAGGACACTCTGCAGAACTCCAGCGAACTCGCCTGCCATGTCGCCATTCCCGCTCTCAGTCAGTTCGGCTCCCATCCCGCATCAATGGAGCTGTTCGAACGGGCCGTCGAACATTTTACGCAGAATTCTCAGCTCGGACGGGGTAACGCACAAGAAGAACCGTTGCGCACGTACCGGTTTAAACTGGCTCGAGCCCATTTTGCCAATCAGAATACGGAAGCGGGAAAGAAGCACCTGGAAGAGTACCTGAACTCTCTGATCCCGATGTATGCCCGATACTCCGGAGGTTACGGACAAGTCCGGCTCCGGGCGGAATCCATTAAGGTCGCCGCGGAATACGCTCGTGCGGGGTTACGGACGGAACTCCTCAAATGCCTGGGCCAGTACGCCGACACGCAGTTCAATGCGAACTACGGACGGGAACCTGCGGGTCGGTCTGCGGGAATCATCCTGGCAGGTCTTGCTTCATTGCCCGACGCGGAGCGCTATCAACTGCTGCTGCAGTGGTCACTGCCGACCCCCGAGCGAAACTCTGTACGAATTGTTGCCGATGTAGTCCAGGGGGATCATGCCCCCGGGAGCTTTGATTCGCTCAGAGGAAATGCCCCCAGGGGACCAAGGTCCTCTCAGGTCATGAGCACCGCGGAATTACTGATCGCCGCAGCAGCGAAGACAGATAAACTCGATGAGCTGCAGGCGGTGCTGACACCTCTCGCAGAACAGAATATTGAGAACGCCGCGCCACTCTTAATGCTGGTACGGATCGCAAATGGAAAGAGCACTGAGGCTCAGGAGGCGTTACTTAAGTTAATCGACGAACGCAAAGCACTTGCTTCGTCTCAGACCCCCTCGTCGAGTCCCCTCTCGACGACAGACTTGCTCGTCGCTCACGCCGCCATCGCTGATCCGCACCTCAGCGACAACGGGCGGGAACTGGCACGACAGTCCGTCGCGGCCACGTTAAGAATACGCGACTTAGGGCAGATGTCTTTGGCACGGCGAGAAAGCTTTGCTCCGTTTACCGGCTCTGCGGCCGCCGATCGAATGGCAGATCGGCCCTGGGATCAGGGGTTGAAATACTGGACATCGGCAGCCAACCCTCATGCCGTTGCGGGAGCCGCCCGCCCCCTGCCCGCACTCTGGATCATTCACGAAGACGTCGTCAGCCATGTCTGTGGTCCCGGTGGCAGCGAGCTCTACTTTAAATACCCGCTTGAGGGAGAATTTACCGTCTCGTTCGATTCCTGGGTGGGCCGTTTTGCCGAGAGCGCGATGGGCTATGGGGGTGTCCTGTTCAACGCCTTGCAGCTCGCTTCGAAAGCCGAGTTCACCTCGCTTGGCAATCGCACCGATACGGTGAGAAAGCCCCCTGCGCCGATGATGCAGGAAAGGTTCAATCGCTCGCGGCTTGAGGTCACCGGCAAAGAAGTCCGCTACTACGCAAATGATGTCTTACTGTACTCAGAGCCCCGGTCGACCAGCACATCACCATTCCTCTTTCTTTTTGGAAGCAGTGAATGGAACTCGGCAATGACCAACTTGAAGATCACCGGAAACCCAGTCATTCCCCGGCAAGTGACCTTGATCGAAAAAGATTCCCTGCTGGGATGGGATAGTGACTTCTATGGAGAAACGCGTCCCTTCCGCCATCCGGACCACGTCGCGGAAGGTAATAACGGAGAACCTCTCGCCAAAATCACCGATCCTGACTGGTCCGCCCGAGATGGGGAACTTCACGGACGCTATCTCCCCTTCTCAGGACTGGGTAGCCCAGGCGTCTTACAAAGCCGGATCTACTACGATCGCCCTTTGCTGGAGGGAGAAACGATTGACTACGAATTCTGGTACGAACCCGGAGTCACCGGTGTCAACGTGGCCCCCACGATGGATCGCCTTGCATTCCTGCTTGACGAGCGTGGCGTGCACTTACACTGGATGACGGAGGGGAACTCTATCGAGGAAGGCTACGCGGGACTTGATGCGAGCAATGTACTGACCGAAGAGAACATGCAGCGTGGTCGAGTCAGTTTAAAGCCGCAGGACTGGAACTCGGTCAAACTCACCCTCAATGGCGACCTCCTTTCCATCATGCTCAACGGCAGCGTTGTCGCAGAGCGACGGATGGAATCCGATAATTCCCGACAGTTCGGCTTTTATCATGATAAGCGATCTTCCTCTGTGCGGGTCCGAAATGTCGTCCTGAAAGGGGACTGGCCCCAGACTGTCACGTCAGAGATGCTGGGCGACCTTCTGGCGACGACTCAGCCGCGAACGCGAGAAGAGAGACAGGCACTCAGCCAGTCCATCGAAGAAAAGTTTCACTTCAACGGGTTGGATCAACGGCTGAATCACTTCCGTTCGCTTCCGGACGATGCGCGGTTTGAACGCCTGGCAGACTGGGTTCTGGCGGGTGACGATCATGGGACATTTCGCCTCTACGGGAGTTTCACATCCGACAGCAATTTGACCGGTACGAATCAGCTGGCAGCGCGCTTCACAAACGACTCCAGTTCCAGTCCGTTGACCTTCCGCCGGCAAAGGCCAGGAGGGGAAGTGTTCGCCCCTGCCCTGGATCTGGTGGATCTGGCAAAACAGAAAAACCAACTGAAAGAGCTTTCAAAACGGGTAACTGAGGCGCCTGCCCGGACCCCTGTCGCGGTCCGATCAAAGCTGGCACTTCAGATACTGATTTCGATCGCCGCTGAGGATCTGGGACAGGCCGCGGCCTTGATTCCTCAATTGCACGAACTCGCACAGGCCATCCCCGAAGACGCTTCGGTCGTCGATCGCTGGCCAGAATTGCTGGTGAGTGACGAAGCAATGCGATACGCGGAACTTCGCGGGGTGACCTTGCCTCTTCTCAACCTGCTGGTCGACCAGCAGCACAAGAGAAGTCTCGGGGAGGCGTGGGACGCCCGCGTTACCGGGTTGCGAGATCAGTGCCGGGCTTGGATGGAAAGAAACCAGTTCCCGCCCCCCGGAGCAGCCTCACCTAAGGGGCAATGGACTCCCGTTTCGATCGAATGGTCCGACGCACATGGCAGAGGTCCTGTTCCACGCTGGCTGTTCCACGATGAGGGGGTTTCTCATCTCGCGGGATATGGCCACGACTATTTGTACTTCCAGTCTCCTCTGACGGGGTCGTTCACGGTCGATGCCGAAGTGTCGACATACGGATGGAGGGAAATTCGACTGATGTACAACACGCAGTGGGTCGGTCCTCAATACACCAAAACAGTCGTCGAATTGGGCAACCTGATCGGAAACTGGTCGAGTCCCAAGATCGAACCGACTTTGGAATTCAACGAATGGTGTCGACTGAAACTGGTTGTCGAACCGGGCCGTTCAAAGTACTACCTGAATGATCGGTTTGTCTTCGAGCAAGCTCTACCAGATCATCCCGACCCCTGGGTAGCTCTCATGAGCTGGGGCACATTCTCCGGTGGCGCGAAGATGGTCCGGATCAAAGGTGAACCGACCATTCCCGAGGAACTGAAACTGTCGTCCGGGAACCAACTGACCGGATGGACGGCCGGCATGTACCACGATCCGATGTCGGCTAACGAGCAAAACCCCAATACTTCACAACTTGCCTGGGTGCTGGAAAACGGTGAAATTCAAGGTCGCAAGTTTGAGATGATCCCAGACCGGGCACGACAGAGTCTGCTGCGATACCACCGTCCGCTGATCGAAGATTCCGTCGTGAGTTACGACTTTTTCTACGTCCCCGGGCAAACGCTGGTTCACCCTGCCCTCGGTCGGAAGTCGTTTCTGCTGGATCCCGACGGCGTCAAAGTGCATTGGCTGACGGATGGGCAATGGGAAACCTCAGCACTTACACCCACCAATTCCACCGTGATTGCTGCAGAGCGACGCGGCCCCGCGGATCTTCCCTTCAAGCCGAATGACTGGAATCGCCTGCAATTGACGCTGACAGGCGATACCGTCTCGATCAGGTTAAATGATGTCGAGGTGTACGAGTCGCCAGTGGAACTGACAAATCAACGACAGTTAGGCCTGTTCCACTACGCCGACCAGACCGACGTCCGGGTGAAGAATGTTGTTTACCGGGGAAACTGGCCACGCACCTTACCGTCGCTTCAGGAGCAGGAGTTGGCGGACATGGGCCCCAAGCCGTTCCAATTCGCCGAGGGAGAATTGCAGACGCGGATTGATTGGGATTTTCGTAGTCCAATGCCGTCGTCGCTCAAGCCGACAGGTAAAGTGACACCCAATGCAGTGGAAACCCGTGACGATGGACTCAAGATCATTCGCGGAGAAAATGCATCTGCTGAGGGAATTGGCTGCGGGTTTCTCTGGGACGCAGACCTCACCGGTGACTTTGAACTGACGATGGACTACCGCAATTTCGAATCCCGAACCGAACAGCAGGACTGGCAAATTCCCCGAATTGAGCTCTTCGCGGATATCGGGGGACCGTTCAATGCACCAGCGAATACGCACCAGATGATGTCAGGAATCCGTCGGGCGCCCGACGGAATTCTCACATCCTACACCGGGCTGGGAAATCATGCGGGTGACAAGTACGACTGGACTTACACCCACGGAGAATACAATGCTCCGTCAGGCCGGTTCCGTCTGGTACGAAAAGGTGACAAGGCGTACTACCTGATCGCAAGAGACGATTCAGATGAGTGGACATTGTCCTACACCGGAACGATCGGTACCGGAAACGTCACGGGGGGGAACTTCACCCTTCGGGCAGAGATGCCCACATCATCGGGAAGTGCCGTCTTCACTCGCTTCACATTGAAGTCCAGTGGCCAATCGAAATAGTTCCGCCCGAAAATTCGTTTGCTTGCACTTATCGTGCAGCACTCACGCGGCAGGGGCGAAGAAGAACGGGGTGAGCGACGCGGCCGAAGATCCCCGGTCGCGGCAGTGTGGTCCCCGCAATCGACTGCATCGATTCGCACGGACGGAATCTCTGCGTTACGATGACCGCATCGAGGGAAGTCGCTGCATCCCTTGCCTGACTTACGAACACCTACGGAAAGCGCAAGAAAGTATCATGACCGGATCACGCTGGATTGCATTGGGAGCACTGATTTGCGGTCTGTCGGTGGGGATGGGAGCCTTCGCCGCTCACTTTCTCGATCAGGTGTTCGCACGGAAGTACGACGGAGGGACCCGTACTGTGGCGGGCCAGACAGTACCGCTGGCCAGCAAGTTTTTAAACGATTTCAAAACGGGTGCCGAGTATCAGATGTTTCACGGCCTGGCCCTGATCGCGACCGGCCTGGTCATGCAGCGACGACCGTCCCGCGCCGCCTGCATTGCGGCATGGTCATTCACCACAGGAACCCTGCTCTTTTCGGGCAGTCTCTACGTGCTGACTCTCACGGGCGTGACCAAATGGGGCGCGGTCACGCCCTTCGGAGGTGTCGCCTTCCTCATTGGCTGGATCACGCTCGCCATCGCCGCGACGAAGCCTCTGGCTGAACCGACCCAGGCGTGACGAAACATCAGCGACGGCCCCGGCGATCGTAGCCGTTCCCGTGTGCCCGTCGACGCACCAGAAGGAGACGGGAACTGATCACCGGAGGATGTCTTCGGTCAACATCCCGTTGGCTTCCTCCCCCGTCTCTCGCTCTTCGTCCCAGGGAACACAGTCCTGATTGCAGTCGTGATTGCAATCGACGATCCCGTCTGCCGCCAACCAACAGGGGAACCCGGCTGCGGTAACGCCTCAGCGGTTCTTGTGGTGCGCCGACTTTGCCACGCGTCAGTCGTTCGCTCGTATTCTGGGTCGGGATTCAAGCTTGCGGGTCGTCGAGTGATCCGAAGCTCAGAACAGCTCTGGAACTCGTAAGAGCGGTTCTGAACACAGAGTTAGCCAGTTTCTGCGGACTGCGGCGCCCTCCATTTCAGCCCAAGATCCCTGTAACAGATGAGTTACGGTTTCAACCCGGGATTGACCGATTTTGGCATCGCGATTACAAGCGGCGCACGACGGCTTCTCATTTCTGTCTATGGCGAGGAGTGCCGAAAAATGCGACGAATAGCATGGATGCTGATGCTGGCCTTTGCCGTTGGATGCGGTAGTGCAACAACGAAGACGACAGTGAACGACGAGGCCCCCAAGGATCTGGAACTTCCTCCCGAAGTCGTTTCCTACTTTCAAAGTGGCGATCTGAATGGTGCCATTAGTGCACTCAGTGGGATGATCGACCAACGGCCGAAGGACGAAACTCTCTACTCGTTGCGGGCGACCGCTTTCCATCGTAGTGGAAACAATGAAGGTGCCCTGGCGGATCTCAATCAGGCCATCAAGCTCAATCCAGAGGACGCTCGTCTCTACAACAACCGCGGCTTCGTCTCGTTGAGCATGTCAAAGTTCGACGAAGCGATTGCCGATTTCGAGCAAGCCACGCAGCGAGCTCCCAGGTTTACCAACGCCTACAATAACCGTGGTCTCGTCTATATCGCTCAACAACGATATGAAGAGGCGATCACGCAGTTTAGCAAGGCGATTGAACTCGAGATGCAGTATGTCGACGCCTACAACAATCGCGGATTTGCGGAGCTGGAATCAGGCCAGATTGAGAACGCGCTAAATGACTTCAATGCGGCGATCCAGTTCGATTCTCAGTACGTCAACGCGTACAACAACCGTGGTCTGCTAAGAGCGCGGGTCGGTGACTTTGAAAACGCCATCATCGATTTCACTCAGGCAATGATGCTGGACCCGCTCAACCCTAAGTACTACCAGCACCGTAGCGAGGTCTACTATCGGCAGGGCGCTATCGACAAAGCCATGGCGGACGAGAAGAAACTTGTGTGGCTGGTGCAACTGCATCAACTGAACTCGGCTATCGCCAGCACAGCGGAGCCAGTCATCGAACTGACTCAGCGAGCACATCACTATCTGCAGGTGAACGACCAATCCAGAGCCCTTGAGGATCTGAACCAGGCGCTGAAGCTCAATCCCCGTGCGACCGCTGCGTTGACGGCTCGGGCCGAACTCCACTTGCGCCGCAAGTCGATCAGCGAAGCCCGAACCGATGCCGAGGCCTGTCTGGCAATTGAACCGACCGAGGGTGCCTATTCCGTTTTGGGTGATGTGTTCCTCAGCCTGAAAGACTACGACCGGGCGATTGAGAATTTTGCGTTGTCGCGACGGGTCGACCCGAATGTCGCCGAAGCCTATTACGCCAAATCCAAAGTCCTCGCCGAACAGGGCCTCGTCGAAAAAGCGAACAGCACCATGCAACAGGCATTGGCGCTGGATCCTGAAGTTGGGAAAAGATTGCGTTGACGGCGGTCTGTATTCAGGTGAAACTAAGATACCGTGCGGCCAAGCGCGAAACTGCCGGGCGGGCACCGCTTCAACAACTCGTGCCAGCGGGAGATATCTCCTGCCGGCACAGGTTTGCCCTGTGCAAAGCCGTTCCAGCGGATGCCCCCTTTTTGAGAATGAAGGATCTTGCGCGATGACCAGCAGGTCGTTGGGCAGAGCTGACCATCCTGGTCCATACGGGCTGGGATGAATCCGGGTTTCATTGCAGGTCGAAAGTGCATGACGATTCAGTGGAAGACGAAGATTCAAGGTCCGATTGCCGTCATTGGTGACCTGCATGGCCAGGCCGATAAGCTGGAAGTTGTCCTCGACCGCTTGCGACAGACACCCGGTTTCCAGAATCGCTGGGTGGTCTTTATCGGTGATTTCGTCGACCGGGGCCCCGACTCGAAAGGGGTGATCGACATGGTCCTGGATTTCATGGCCGAGCATCCAGCGACGACAGCCATCATGGGCAATCACGAGTTCGCCATGTGCTCGGCACTAGGCTGGCTCTCGGGGAGTGAAGCCTCTTCCTGGGGCAAACGATGGACGACTTTTTATAACGCAGAATCCACTTTTGCTTCGTATGGGGCAGAGGTCGGAAACCTCGAAGATCTCGCCGCGAAGATTCCCGCCGAGCATCGCGAACTGCTGTCAACACTGCCGTGGTGTGTTGAACATCCCGAGTTGCTGTTTGTGCATGCGGGCCTCGATCCCACCATGCCGTTCAAAGTCCAATTGCGGATTCTGCATGAGAAAGATTTCACACTGAACCGGCCCCAGTGGCTGTGTGAAAAGCTGTTCGTTCATCAGAACCCGCCAGCCGATTGCCCGCTCACAGTCGTCTCGGGTCATGTCAAAGTCCCCTCGGTCGTCCTTCGTCCTCGCCGAATTCTCGTCGATACAACAGGCGGAGAAAAAGGGAATTTGAGCTGCGTGCTGCTGCCGGAACGACAATTGATTACTTCGGCCAAATCGATTTCGTCGGGTGGTCGCGACGGCGTTATGGGAAAACTGACCGGGGCAAAGTGGTGGAAATTCTGGGGCTCCAGCAAAGACGAATACTAAAGCATCATTGAGGGAATGCTGGAGCACCGCAATCGGCGTGTGACGTACAGCGCCCATCGAAATCCGTGCTTGTCGCGGACGTCAGAATTCCAGATCAAGAAGAGAATAAGGTACCCCGATGAATGGTCTCCGCAGTCACGAGTTACTGCATCGCCGATCCAGTCGACTGCTGATCGTTGATATTCAGGAAAAACTCGTCGCCGCACTCGACGAATCGGCTCGATTCAGTCTGGTGGATGCCGTCAGGATCCTCGCTGCCAGTGCAAATCTGCTGCAAATTCCCGTGGTCGCCACGGAACAGTACCCTTCAGGATTGGGTCCGACAGTTGCCCCATTGACGAAGTTCACTGACGTACGTCCCCCGAAGAAGCGATTCAGTGCAACGGAGAGTACGGGATGGCCGACCGCTGCCGAAGCCACGGATGATCGATTTCAGATCGTTGTCACAGGCATGGAATCGCACGTCTGCGTACTGCAGACGGTGATGGACCTGCTCGCTCTCGGGTATCAGACGTACGTCGTCGCGGATGGCGTCACCAGCCGTCGCTCCCTGGATCATCGCATCGCTCTGGAACGCATGGCCAATGCTGGCGCCATTATCACGACCGCCGAAAGCGTGGTGTTCGAATGGTGCGAGTCGGCCGAAGCCCCCGAGTTCAAACAGCTCAGCTCACTCGTAAAATCACGCCCTGTTTAGCTGCTCTCGTTGCCGAAATTGCCCGTATCCCAATCCCGGCAAACCGGCCAGGGGCATCTTCAGGCGAGTTTACTCCCTCGTCGTGATCACGCGGTTTCGCGCGCAGCCCATTATCCCGTGCACTACTCATCCCCGGGTGTCCGCCCACGCCTGATGTCACGGTGGGCGTCAAGGGGACGACGATTCCTGGCGTGAACCAGACAGGTTCCCCGCCTTTCCTCTCAACAGCTGAGTAGAGGAACGCGCCCCGGCATCCTGGCCCCTCCAAAGAGGGCCTGCTGGCCACATCGTCGCTGAATTCTGACCGTGAGATTCCCGTCCTACGTCCCTCATGATGCAGATTCCGTTATAACTTCGTTGCTGTTCATCGCGTTAACATGACCGTCGATGCGCCGGAGTACCGGCGGCGGCGACTCAGCATGACAACAGACTCTCGATGGGGCGAATGGATGACTGCGATCCGCACACGATTTCGATTCTGGTCTGCCGCATTGGTCGTGAGCGTCCTTTCGTCCCTCGGTGCAGGACAATACAGCCGGGCCGACGAACCATCGGCGGTCACAGAAGCATCTCGACCGACCGCCACGAACTACCGTATCGAAACCATCGCCGGAAATAGTCAACCGGGTGACACCCCCACACGGACACTCGTTCCCTGTGACGTCCCGGTAGATCTTCCGTTCGGAGTTGAGTATGGGCCTGACGGGGCACTTTACATCACCGTCATCGGCAGTCATCGCGTCCTGCGACTCGACCCTGCATCAAACGAGATGACGAGCGTAGCGGGGACGGGCAAGCAGGGACTCCACGGCGACGGTGGCCCTGCCACCCAGGCATCTCTCTTCGAACCATACGAGGTCCGCTTTGATTCCAAAGGTCACATGCTGATCCTGGAGATGCGGAACCATGTACTCAGACGTGTCGACGGCAAGACGGGCATCATTACGACGATCGCTGGCGACGGGACACCGGGCGGTGTGGGGGATGGCGGACCTGCGAAGAAGGCTCAGTTGAATCACCCTCACTGCTTTGCCCTGGATGAGCATGACAACATCTACATCGGCGACATCCTCAATCATCGCGTCCGGCGCATTGACGCCAAAACCGGGCACATTGAAACCGTCGTGGGAACGGGCAGCGAAGGAATCCCGCAGGATGGGGGCGTCGCTCGCGAAGAACCGCTGACCATGCCGCAAGGGTTGGGAATCTATGACGGATCCCTCTGGGTGGCCTCGTTCAAATTACAGCGATTGTGGCGAGTCGATCTAAAAACCGGTCGGATCTACCACAAAGCAGGAACCGGTGAGCGGGGATTCACGGGAGACGGCGGCGATCCTCGACAAGCTACGTTCGACGGACCACGCGGGATGAAGATCTCACCTGACGGAATGCTCTACTTGCTGGAGGGTGAAAACAACATTGTGCGAGCCTATGATATGCGGAACAACACTCTTCAGACGATTGCTGGCGTAGGCCCCCAATCCCACAAATACGAAGGAGACGGAATCCCCGCCAGACTTGCACCGTTATGGCAACCCCACGGTATTTGCCTCGGTAAGGATGGCTCACTGGTCATCAGCGATACAATCAACCACCGTGTCCGGCGTCTGATCCCCATCGTGAACAAAAAACCGTGAACTGCACCTGTTGACCGGCCCTGGTCGGCGATGGGACCGTCGAGACTTTTCTTATTCCAACAGCATTGAATGCCCCGCTATGGACGCTCTGAAACGCTTCCTCGATCCGACCACCCTGAACCGACTGAAGGGGCTGGAGCTGAAGGCACGATTGATTGTCGAAGGCTATGTCTCGGGGATGCACAAGAGTCCCTACCATGGGTTCTCGGTCGAGTTTGCGGAACATCGCGAATACGTTCCCGGCGACGATCTGCGCTACGTCGACTGGAAAGTCTTCGGCAAATCAGACCGCATCTACCTGAAGCAATACGACGAAGAAACCAACTTCGTCTGCCACCTGCTCGTCGATACCAGCGAGTCGATGACATATCGATCACCGAAGGCGATGTTTTCGAAGCTGGAGTATGCTCAGTACATCGCCGCCGCGTTTGCTTATCTGATCATCCATCAGCAGGACGCTGTCGGGCTGGCCACCTTCGATACATCCGTCCGACAATTCCTGCGTCCCGGCAGCACCGCAGTTCAGCTTCGACAGCTTTGTCACACGCTGGAGCAAAGTCCCAGCGGTGGGGAATCGTCGATCGGGCCGATTTTCCACGATCTGGCTGAGCGGATCAAACGGCGGGGCCTGGTGGTCATCATCAGCGATTTTTTTGATGACCCTGAAACGCTTAAAAAGGGACTGAAGCACTTTCAGCATCGCCGACATGACGTGGTCTTACTGCAAGTGATCGACCCAGAAGAACAGGATTTCACCTTCGTCGACCCCACCCTGTTTAAGGGCCTCGAAAACCTCGGTGAGCAACTGACAGAACCGCGTGCGTTGCGGAAAGCCTATCAGAAAGAGTTCGAGGAATTCCTGAAAACAATCCGCTCGAGCGCCCGCGACTTCCATATGGACTATGTCCTGATGCGGACGGATCAACCACTGGAAGTGAATCTGCACGAATTCCTGTCGCGACGAATGCACCGTGCGGGGCGTCGCTGATTGAAGCTCCGCAACGGTTCACTCTCTCGTAGCCTGCTCTTTCCCTGCGGATATCACACAAAGTCCCCGGTAGTCCCGTGAGTTCTGAAATCGAGAAACCCATGTCCGGTACCGACCTGCTGACCATGTCCGGCATCTCAAAGCGATTCGGGGCCACTCAAGCCCTGAAAGACGTCGCGTTGTCAGTGCGGGCCGGTGAAGTATTGGCTCTGATTGGAGAAAACGGCGCAGGCAAAAGCACGCTCATGAAGGTTCTGAGTGGAGCTCATCAGCCAGACTCCGGAAGCATGCAACTTGCAGGTCAGCCCTATTCCCCCGCTGGTCCGCACGAGGCGCGGATGGCGGGAGTGGGCATGATCTATCAGGAGCTGAATCTGGCGCCCGAGATGTCTGTTGAAGACAACATCATGCTGGGCCAGGAACCTTCCTGGTACGGTCTGCGTGATCGGAAGACACAGCGGCTGAAAGTTCGTAAGGTGCTCGACCTGCTGGGGCACCCCGACCTGCAGCCGAATACCCCCGTCGCAAAGCTCTCGATTGCGGTTCGACAACTGGTCGAGATTGCCCGGGCGCTGGCTTCCGATTCCAAGGTCCTGGTATTCGATGAACCGACCAGTTCACTGACCCGGCAGGACGTCGATCATTTGTTCGCCGTCATTCGCAAGCTGCGGGGTGCGGGCTACGGAATCGTCTACATCAGCCATTTTCTCGAAGAAATCCGTCAGGTCTGCGACAGCTATGCCGTCCTGCGGGACGGTCACTCTGTTGGCAGCGGCCGGCTTGCGGACGTCAGCGACTCGGAAATCGTCTCACTGATGGTGGGACGGGGAGTCGCAGATCTGTTCCCCGTCGTCCCGCATACCCCCGGAGAACCCCTGTTAACCGTGACGACTCTCAGCGGTACCCGGGCACCGGTAGGAGCTTCGCTGGAGCTGCGACGGGGCGAAATTCTGGGATTGGCCGGTCTTATCGGGGCGGGACGGACAGAATTGCTGCGCTGCCTGTTCGCACTCGACCCGGTCCGAAAAGGCGAAGTGAAAGTCGCAGGGATCGAGATCGAACATAAGACGCAAGCCCGTATGCATGCGGGACTCGGTCTGGTCTCCGAAGATCGGAAAGAAGAAGGGCTGGCCCAGAATCAGTCGATCGCAGACAACCTGACGATCAGTCGACTCCAACCCTACACTCGTGTCGGATTTTTGCGACTCGGGCAGCGACGCAGCGAAGTAGGGCGATGGATGCAGCGACTGCAGGTCAAGGCGGCCTCGCCCGATCAGACCATCGGACAGTTGTCCGGAGGAAATCAGCAGAAGGTGGCGATCGCACGCGTCCTGCACCAGCAGGCCGACATCCTGCTGCTCGATGAACCGACACGCGGAATCGACGTGGGGACAAAGGCCGAAATTTATAAATTGATGGGTGAACTGGCGGCCGAGGGAAAAGCCGTGCTCTTCGTCAGCTCGTTCCTCCCGGAACTCCTGGCTGTCTGCGATCGAATTGGCGTCATGTCCGACGGCATCCTGCGTGACGTTCGTCCGGCCAGTGAATGGACGGAAGAATCCATCATGAGTGTGGCGGTCGCAAAAACGGATCACACACCGGTGAGTGCTTGATCCGCACCACGATGCAGATCGCTGACAGGATTGACCGAAAGAAATACGCCCCTTCACGGACCCGGCGCGACTCCAGTTTCTTTGCCGCCATCAGTGCCATTCATGCCGCGAACGCTTCCAGTAACTCACTCGTATGCGAAACGAGATGAGCCTGGAAGTATGGCATTCGGTAGTTGGAAGGTTTTGGGGTAAGAATTCACCGCGCAGAGCGGTGAGGGCGATGGTGCCTCGTTCGCTCTGCGCGATCTCTACAGAACCTGATTCTCGAGCGCGACATCGCCGAAATCAGTTTGCTTCCTTGATGCGAATGCGTCGGTATTCCATCTGACCCCGATCCCCCTCCAGTCCAATCGGACCCGATGCCGGCAGTTGCAGAGCATCTTCCAGGACTTCTCCGTTGCAGGTGCAGTGTGCCACGTTTCCTTTGACCGTGACCACCAGTTCGTTCCACTCCTGCGGCCGGTACTTCGTGAGGTTCTTGTAGGGTCCCGCCAGAGGATAGTCGCGGCATTGCAGTTGAGGCTTCCGGATGAAGACACCGCTGTCCGCATTCGGAGTGGCCCGGAATTCGAGCTTCAAGACAAAGTCCTTGCGGAACTCACGCGTCGTCCACAACTCTTGGCCGCGGCGTCCTTCTGGCGGAGTGGCAATCACCAGACGTCCGTGCCGGGCGAGATAGCGACCGTCCGGAGTTACCTCTTTGCCATCAACACTGGCTTTCGGGGCCAGCGATTGAGGATCCCGAATCCCCCAGCCAGTGAGGTCTTTTCCGTTGAAGAGACTGACGTACCCCTCTTCAAGTGCAAAGTCATCATCGGTTGTTTCGATGAAATTGAGCGTTGCCAGGATCGGACGCAAGGCGGCGGCCCATTTGGCATAGCCAATTTCATTGGGATGCAGCAGGTCGGGGAACTCGACCGCTTTCGCATCCCCCTTCTCATCAGCAAACAAAGGCCAGGTCTCAATGAGAGTCACCTGGGGATCCCCTTTGACGACCTCGGCATACAGCCGGTTGGTCTCCTGAATCTTGTCAGCAGGGCGAGAGACGGTGGCCGAACTGGGGAAAATCTGGCAGAGCACAATCGGCATTTTGGGATTATGGGCTTTGAGCTTCGCAATGATCAGTTTCATGTTACCGACGACATCTTTGGGATCGGCCTTCTCACCGATATCATTCGTCCCAAACATCATGACGACGCCTGCAGGATTGAGAGACAGCACGTCATCACGGAGTCGGATCAGGATGCCTCGTGACGTGTCACCGCTGATGCCACGGTTGGCCACTTTCACCCCCGGAAACTGGCCCCCAATGTCATCTCCCCATCCCTGAGTAATCGAGTCGCCAAGAAAAACGAGCGCATTCTGATCAGCTTCAACCCGCTTCGACCACGCCGTGCGCCGCTGCATCCATAGATCACGGAACCAGTCCGCACGGCGAATCGGTCCCGCTCCCGGCAAGCCTGCATCCGTTGCAGGGATCTCCAGTCCCGTTTTTTCTTTCTGATCCTGGGCCTTCAGCAAGGAACAAGTGGTCAAGTATCCCAAACCGCTCATGGCGACGACAAGAAGAGTCACACCGACATGCGGCAACCAGCGCGTGTACGTTTTCATTTCAAAGTCCAGAGAGAACAGACCACAAGTTCAACAGTTTCAAAGGCATTCCCAGGGAATGCCCATCTGGTTCGCTATCATAGGTGGAATCGGGTCGACTTTGCGACAGGTCGACACGGCTCGCCTCATTCCGTTGCGATTGGAATTCGGACAGCATTCGTCATGTCGCGCGAAGCCAACTCACGATTTCACTGATCCTGCTTTTTCGCTGAAGCTCGAGGATCCTTTCCGTGAGCAAACACGTGATCCAAAGCCGCTTTGAGGTCAAGTCGCTGAAACGTCAGTTTTGTCGCATCATCGGTGACGGGCTTGCCGGTTGTCTGGAAAATCTTGAGCATGGCTTCGGGGAGGTTCTTCCCGTCTGATTTCCAGTCGTATTCGGTCTTCTCAATCGCTTCACTGAGAAGCATCACAGATCCGCAAAGAATGGCATTGGAAGAACTGGTTGCGGAGGCAGGAACAACCAGATCGACTTTGGCATCCCGATCCTGCGTGACCACGTCTTCACCCGGTTGCACGGCCCCGATGGCGAAACAGTTGGGTTGGCAGGCGGGCCACGAAATACCGTTCGCAAACCCGTGATTCCCCGTCGGAGCACTCACCCAGATCCCCAGTTCCCTCAGTTGAGCCAGCTTGTCGTCAATTTCCGTATCGACCGGCTTGGCGTGGGCCAGATCGTCGACGGGAGCCAGATTGACGACCGTGATACGGTATTTCTTGTGATGGTCAATGACCCATTGAAGTCCGCGTGAGAGCGGCAGGCTATCGGCGACGTTGCAGTGGCAACATTCCAGTCCGCGAATGATCGCAACCTGATTGTTGTAGGCCACGCCCCATTTCCCCATGAAGTTCAGTGACGAAGGGACGCCGATCGTGGATCCGTGGTAGCCCCGTCCCTCGTGCCGGGGGTCGTCATCGCCATCCACACTGTCATACGTCACGAGAACTTTGGGAACGCCATTAACCGGCGTGGACCATTCCGGCATCGAAAGCTTGCAACCATCGTCCAAAAGAGCCAGCGTCTGGTTTTTTCCAAACGTCAGCACATCGCTGTACGCTTCCCAGGCGTCAACGACCCGGGCGTGCTGAAAAGCGAGCGGCTCGACAGGCTCGCCGGCGACCAGCCGGCCCACGGGGAATAAACAAATCGCAGTGATGAAAATTGATCTGATCATGGTATACGGATCCTTGAGATGCAGAACTTCGTCACGGATTCTTCCTGCAGGACACGGCCGAGCGTCACCGCTGGCGTCGTCAGTCGGCAACCCGGCACCTTCCGGAGGGCTCGGTGGACCCCATGGCTGGCACCGTCCCGGGTGGCCGGAACCAGTGGTGTGGCCTATAACTTCCATTCGGCCCCTGTAAAATTGCACTCGACCGAGATGCCCGCGTATGTCGACAGGTCCGAGAATACCGGCTTTCAGGACGGACTGCCCTCCATTCCCAGCAAGATTGCGATTTCCATGCGATTGAACGAACTGATTTCGGAACTGGACGATCTTGAGCCGGAAGAGAAACTGCAATGGCTGGTTGAATTTGCGGATGAGCTGCCTGCCGTTTCTCCCGAAAAACGAGTCGTGCCGTTCCCGGAATCCTGCCGTGTCCAGGAATGCCAGACCCCTATTCATCTGTGGGTTGGTACGCAGGAAGGAAAAATCCACCTTGAAGCCGATGTCCCCGCCAAATCGCCGACGGTCCGGGGACTGGTAGCACTGGTCGTTTGCGGACTGCAGGGTGAACCCGTTTCGGCGGCGCTGTCCTTGCCGGACGACATGGTGGCGCACGTCGGTCTGGATGCCGTGTTAGGGATGACGCGACAGCAGGGATTTCGCGGCGTCATCGCCCGAATCAAGCGGGGACTTCAGGATTCCCAGCCGTCTTAAAGTTCGTGCCGGGCTGTCGGTCGACCGACCGATCGAAAGCCTGCGCCGGGGCTGTCGAGTCTGCGGGGGTCGGGGCGTGGATTTCGAGCTGTTCTAGAAAAAATCAGCAGATTCATCTCCACTTCTGTGAATGAATGGTTATTCTGTTCATCGAAAAGACTGACTTCTCTGCATCCCAGACCAGACATGATACGGTGGAGGTTTTTCCCGCAAGTCGGTGGTCCATCTGACGCGCAGAACGAAATCCTCGACGCGAGGAATTCCTGAAAAGAGTCGAATTTTCGAGGAATTTGCGTGCCTGTTTGATTTTCCGCCTTCCTGCTGAGCCCAACGTGTCAAAAATGGGAAGATCACGATTGCCATCGTCAGATTGGAGTCGTTCTTTATCGCCAATACCTTGAATTGCGACTTCTGTGTCGAAGTCGCCTGCAGCGGGTTGGATCTCTGGTCGACACAACGCATCGAAGTCCGAGCCGCGCAAGTTTTTTGACACTTTGATGGGAACTCTGTTTTATGACCACACTCGCGAAACAAGGACGTGCAAACCCTGAAGCCAGCGAACCGCAAACCAGAAGCCGGATGATGCTTACCCCCCCTGACGAAGTTGCTCCCCGCCTGTTACCGTCAACTGAACTCCCGGCTTACACCTACGTTCCTGGTACAGATACACCGCACCCTTACCGCGATGCTCGAGGTCACAGCTATCAGCGTAAACAGCCTTCTCCCAAGATGCTGACCCCAACCAACTGGTTCGAAAATCGCCACTACCTGCTGGCGCTCGACTACTTCAACCACGGTTACTACTGGGAATCGCACGAAGACTGGGAGCGATTGCTGCGAACAACCGGATCGGATAGCGCCGTCGGACGATTTCTCAAGGGACTGGTCAAGCTTTCGGCAGCAGGTGTCAAGGTTCGAGAAAACAGCATTCATGGCGTCCGACGCCATGCCGCCTCCGCTGGCGAAGTCTTCGCAGACGTCGCAGCAGAAGTCGGAACGGAATATTTCTGCGGTCTCGAATTCACGACACTGCAATTCGCCGCTGATCGTGCCGCCCAAATTAACTACTCGGACAAACTCGGCTCACCCCGTCAGCCCACCCGCGTCTTTCCGTTTGTCCTGAACACAGAACCCTTTACGATTTCCTGAGCTTCCGCAGGGATCATTACGAATCCGCAAGTCCGGCACGATCCGTTCTGCCGGACTTTTTCATTGTCTGCCCCCCCCGCTCATTGTGCACTTCTGATCCTGACAGCGCCGTACCATTCCCTGCCCTTCTCATCCGGTCAGTCATGGTTGTACGGCGTAGAAGGCCCGTTCCCGTCAGGCGCTGCGATCGCCACTTCCCGCCAGCTTCATCCGTCCAATTCGGGACAGCCGGGCACTGTGGATGGGATGGGGGGCCGTTCGGAGTGAAGCAGGGAGCCACGCGGCGCGGGGAATTTTCTCGTCGGTCGGTTCTTTAAGCACCGGAAGTCGCAGTCCCTGGTTCGCCGACTTATAGCGTTCCAGATCGACAGGATGGATGTAGATCCGTTTCGCCGTGACGAGTTCGCAAATCAACTCGCAAAGTGGCTGACTCATCCCTGACCACAGGACCGTATTCGGGTTCGATCGAGACGCCAGCCCTTGTTCTCCAGTGACTTCAAGATACGGCTGGAAGTCCCGCACGAGCTCCCAAAACAGAACTTCTCCCCCTTTGCGGATGTATTCGACCATCGCGGCCTTGATCTGCCCTGCCGCGGCAAGTTGAGCCCAGGGTGCAAGCGGGACCTGGTGATCTGCTTCGACCACCCGCTGACCGGTATCGAACCGGCGCTCTGCCTCGAGCATGGCGGTGACCCGGCTGTCTGACGTGGCCCGGCGGCAGCGGTCCTGAGCCCAGTTTCGCAACGCAAAAATTTTGTCTTCCATCGTGACCGACAGAGGAACTGTCGTCCGCCATGCCTGTTCGAGTTCTTCCTGCGACAGGACCCGTCCCTTGCCGAACGCGTCGATCAAGGCCGTCACAATAATCTGTTCCAGTTCCGCCCCGCTGAACCCCTCGGTTCGCCGCGCCAGGTCATCCAGATCGAACTGCTCGGTCTTCCATCCCCGTTTTTTGAGGTGAATGCCGAGGACATGCTTTCGTTCGTCAAAGTTGGGTAAATCGACGAAGAAGAGTTCGTCGAACCGCCCCCTGCGCAGCATTTCCGGTGGGAGGTTTTCGACCGAGTTTGCCGTGGCAACAACGAAAACTGGCTTCTGTACTTCGGCCATCCAGGTCAGAAAGGTCCCGACCAGTCTGAGCATCGTTGCGTCGGCGGCTCCCGTTCCATCCCCTTCGACCCCGGCGAAACCTTTCTCGATTTCGTCGAGCCACAACACAGCGGGTGCAATGGATTCGACCAGTTCCAGTACCGTCCGCATGTTCTTTTCAGACTCGCCACGCTGAGCCCCCAGCAGCGCTGCAATGTCCAGACGCATCAAGGGAAAACTGAGCAACCGAGCGGTGGCGCGCGCGGTTAAGCTTTTTCCACAGCCCTGGACCCCGAGCAGTAACACGCCACGCGGTAAGGGCACCCCCTGCTCACGGGCTCGCGGCGTGTACGCTTCGGCCCGCTTGGAAAGCCATCCTTTGAGCTGGTCCAGCCCGCCGATGTCGTTGACGTTTTCCTCGAGGTCATAAAATTCCAGCAGGTCTGACCCCGATGCCAGCGTCCGCTTTTCAGCGATCAGCAGGGTAAAGACATCGTCATCGAGCCGTGAGCGACCCTTCAGAGCACGGACCCACGCGCGGCGTGCTTCCTGGCTGGTCAACCCCATCACCGCTTTGATCAGGCGATCCTCGTTGTCACTGTCAAGAACCAGCGACAACGCAGCGGTCTCGTGCAATTCGCCGATCGTCTGATCGAACTGTTCACGCAGGTCTTCATACCCCGGAAGCGGAAGCTCGATCCTGACGGAATCCTTTTCAAGTTCAACCGGAACCTGCATCACCGGCCCGAACAGCAACAGTGTTTTTTTCTGACGGACCAGTTCCGGCAACAGATCGCGCACTCGTCGCAATATGACCGGGTCGGTCAGATACGGATGGAAGTCCTTCAACAGGAACAGATGACCCTCGGGAAAATTCGACAGCAGTTCGAGCAGTCGCGTCGCGCTGACGGGGTTGTCCGAAGCATGGCTGACGTCAGGCTGTAAGCCTCTGGTGATCGTCCATGTGACGAGGTTCCGCTCTGTCTCCAAGGCAAGCTCTGTCAGTTTACGCTCCCACCGGTCCTCCTCATTCGTCCTGAGGAATAACAGGGGATAGCCTGCTTCGATACGGGACCTTACGTCATGCAGGGCGCCATCAGTTTTCATCTGCGATCACGACCCCCTTCTTCAAGATGACGTTCGCATAAACCGCAGTTTCGCCAGTAGCGACGATCGCGTAGGCCGACTTGGCGAAATCGTAGAACCGAAATCGTTCGATGGGCCGGAGTTCGATTTCGCGACCTTCATGCTTCGACAGCACTTTGCGATATTCGGCCCAGATCGGGGGATCTGACGCTCCCGCGTCGACGGGTTGCATGACACTGGCGGGATGATCAACGAACGTATCCAGCGGGAAAAACTTCATAATGGCATCGAGGATCTCGACGCCGCCATGTCCATCAGCGCGCACGACTCGCTGGGCACAGCTCTCGGCAGGAAAATTTCCATCAGCAATCACAATTTCGTCGCCGTGCCCCATGCGCATCAGGACTGACATCAGCTCAGGCGAAATAATCGGAGGAATCTTCTTCAGCATGGTCGAGCACCGTCATAGCAATATAGAATGGACACAGAACTTCACGACGCCGACAGACTCGGTCGGTGCCTGAACTTTCTATCGAAGCCGATCCACTTGCGCCTAGGAAGGTTGTGGAACGGAGCAACGATGCCGTCTGAAGGTGGGTTTTGTCAATATGGTGATTGGCTGCGCAAACGCGACCTCCCTGAGTCTGTTTCATCCGGTCATCCAAGAATGGTTTCGCTCCCGCTTCGCCGGTCCGACCGAACCCCAGGAACAGGGCTGGCCACAAATCGTCGCGGGACGTGACATTCTCATCGCGGCTCCCACAGGAAGCGGAAAGACTTTGACCGCGTTTCTGGCCGCCATCGACCGACTGTTTCAACAGGCAGAACAAGGTTGCCTCGGCTCGGAAATCCGCGTCGTCTATATCTCGCCCCTGCGGGCTCTCTCCAACGACATGCACCGCAATCTGGAGCAACCGCTGTCAGAGATTCTGGCTCTCGCAGAAGAGATGGGCCTCGAGATTCCACCGGTCCGTGTCGGCTTGAGAACGGGAGATACGACTGCGGCGCAGCGGGCGGCCATCGTACGCCGTCCTCCGCACATCCTTGTGACGACCCCCGAGTCGCTCTACCTGATGCTGTCGAGTCCCCGCAGCCGGGAAGCGTTGCAGTCGGTTGAGACGGTCATCGTCGACGAAATCCATGCGCTGGTGCGGGACAAACGGGGCTCACATCTGGCGATCACCCTCGAACGACTCGCCGCCCTCTCGAACCGTCCACTGCAACGGATCGGGCTGTCGGCGACGCAGCGTCCCATGGACCGGATTGCCCGCTTCCTGGTCGGATGCGGACCGAAGAAAGAGCGTGTGGAAACGTCGATCCATGTCCCCCGACGTCGACGCCGCACGGGACTGCTTCCGTTCGATGACGAAGTCATTGTCACGCTTCCGTCACGCAATCAACTGAGCCTTAATGAGGCGGCTTCCCCAACTCACGATGTTCACGGGCCCAGCGATCCGACGCTGCCCGTGATTCTCGACATTGGACATCGACGGGAACTGGACCTGGCCATCGAAGTCCCCCCCAGCGAACTCGGCGCCGTCTGCATGCACGAGCAATGGGCCGAAGTCAATGAGCGAATCGTTGAACTGATCCAGTCACACCGTGCGACCCTGATCTTCGTGAACACACGCCGCCTGGCCGAACGATTGACGCATCAACTGAGCGAGCTGCTGGGCGAAGATGTCATCAGCAGCCACCATGGTTCGCTCGCCTACAAACACCGGCACGATACAGAACAGCGACTGAAATCGGGGCAGCTCAAAGCGGTCGTCGCGACCGCATCGCTCGAAATGGGGATTGATGTCGGCTATGTCGACCTGGTGATCCAGATCGGCTCACCCCGGAATATCGCGACGTTCCTGCAACGGATCGGACGCTCGGGGCACGCTCTGGGACTGATTCCCAAAGGACGCTTGTTCGCGTTGACCCGTGATGAACTGTTCGAATGCATGGCCATCATGCGGGCGATTCGTGCAGGTCGTCTCGATATTGTCCCGATCCCTGTCGCGCCACTCGACGTCCTGGCCCAGCAGATCGTCGCTGAAGTCGCCTGCCAGGAATACGGCACCGATCAGCTCTTTGACCTCGTACGCCGTGCCGCACCCTATTCTGAACTCACGCGGTACGAGTTTGATCGCATCATTCGCGTCCTCAGCGAGGGGATGACACCCGGTGGCGAAAGAAGCCGCGTCTTCCTGCACCACGATCAGGTCGGACGACGCGTCCGGGCTCGGCCGGGAGCCCGCATGGCCGCAATCGCCAATGCGGGAGCCATTCCCGAAGTCTTCGCGATTCGAGTCGTGACCGAAGAAGACCATACCGTGGTAGGGTCCGTCGACGAAGATTTCGGAACCGAAAGTCAGTCCGGTGACATTTTCCTGCTGGGTAACACCTCGTGGCGAATTCGCTATCTGCGAGGCGGAGACCTGTTCGTCACGGATGCGGGAGGGGCCCCTCCCACGATTCCCTTCTGGCGAGGAGAAGCCCCCGGACGAACGTACGAATTGTCTGAAGAAGTCTCACGCCTGCGTGAGGATCTTGAATCCCGGATCGAAGATCCTGCCGCTGCGGAAGAGTGGCTGGTGCTGGAAGCCCACGTCAACCTGGAAACAGCCCACCAGGCTGTGGAGTATGTGCGCGCTCAGAAAGCAGCGATTGGCCTGATTCCCACCATTAAACGAGTCGTGTTTGAACGCTTCTTTGATGAGAGCGGTGGAATGCAGCTCGTGATTCACGCCCCATTCGGCACACGCATCACGCGCGCGTGGGGCCTGGCCATGCGAAAGCGGTTCTGTCGTTCGTTCGATTTCGAACTTCAGGCCAATGCTGACGACGACGGCATCGTCCTCTCGCTGGGACCGCAGCACAGCTTTCCCTTGGAAAGTATGTTCCCCATGCTGAATCCCAAAAACGTCCAGGCGTTGTTCGAACAGGCCGTGCTAGTGGTCCCCATCTTCCAGAACCGCTGGCGCTGGAACGCAACACGGGCGCTACAGGTCTCGCGCGCCAAACACGGGAAGAAAGTGCCCCCCGCCCTGCA
Source organism: Schlesneria sphaerica (assembly GCF_044336245.1). Taxonomy (NCBI): domain Bacteria; kingdom Pseudomonadati; phylum Planctomycetota; class Planctomycetia; order Planctomycetales; family Planctomycetaceae; genus Schlesneria; species Schlesneria sphaerica. The sequence goes on from NZ_CP172346.1 coordinate 2,745,005, forward strand.
GCGGTTCCGCAGCGAAGATCTGCTGACCGCAGTCTTCCCGAAACTGACCGGCTGTCAGGAGCATGTCGTCGGTGATATCGAACTGCCCGATCATCCGCTGGTCAAACAGACCATGGACGACTGCCTGTATGAAGCCCATGACATGGATGCCCTGAAAGAGGTTCTGCGCCGTGTCGAACAGGGTGAAATCGAATTCATTGCCCGCGACACGCGCGAGCCGTCACCGTTCAGCTACGAACTCATTAACGCCAATCCCTATGCCTTCCTGGATGGGGGCGAAGTTGCGGAACGACGGGCCCGGGCGGTGTCGACACGTCGTTCGCTGTCGGTGGAAAGCGTACAGGACCTGGGACGACTTGATCCGGAAGCGATCTTCCAGGTCGTGCTCGAAGCCCAGCCCTTTGTCCGCAACCCTGACGAACTGCATGATGCGCTCCTCAGCCGAATCCTGCTGCCCGAAAGTGAAGGAGTGGAATGGCGAGAATTTTTCAACGAGCTGGCAACCGACGGTCGAGCGACACTGGTCACCTGCCCCACGGACGAGTCGCCTCTTCAAGAAAGTCATAGTGAAAGCTCTGGCCGGAAAAAGGGATCCGGTGCGAATCTCATGGCAGCCGGATCACGGCGATACTGGGCGGCGACCGAACGCGTTCCCGCGATCCTCGCCGCGTTCCCGAGTGCCACTCTAACCCCTGCTGTCAAAGTCCCGGTCGAGGTCCGACATGACTGGGAATCGACGGACGCGCGGGTCGCCATTGTACGAGGTCTGCTCGAAACGTGTGGTCCGATCACCGGGACGGGCGTCAGCGAGCGGACGGGAATCACTGAAAGCCAGGCAAGTGCCGCTCTGGAAGCTCTCGAAGGTGAAGGAGTGGTCCTGCGAGGTCGATTCCAGCAGTCGGCGGATCGCGGAATGGACCCGGATGCGGGGCAGCTCAAAATCGATGCCCCGGACGAATCCGGTGAAGGCCGGCATTTCCCCAGCGAAACCACGACGGAGTGGTGCCATCGCCGACTGCTGGCACGCATCCATCGCCTGACGCTCGACGGGCTTCGAAAGCAGATCGAACCGGTCAGCGTCGAGGTGTATATCCGGTTTCTGACACGGCATCACGGAGTTTCATGGTCGCACCGTCGAGCTGGCGCAAACGGCCTGTTTGAAGTGATCGCACAACTGCAGGGAATCGACATTCCCTCGGTGGCATGGGAACGGGATATCCTCCCGCTGCGCATCGACAACTATCAGTCGGAATGGCTGGATGAACTTTGCCTGACGGGCGAGGTCGGTTGGGGTCGCCTTTTCCCCCCACCTCGCAATCCCGAAAAGTCCCGGCCGATGGCCAGCCTGACGCGCGTCGCCCCCATTTCGTTATTCCTGCGTCAAGACGCCGAATGGCTCTGCTGCCGCGCTCCTGAAATGGATGTCGGTGAACTGAGCAGCGTGGCCCGGCAAGTCTATTCGCTCCTCCAGCAGCGTGGAGCGATGTTTGCCGCCGATCTGCTGGTCGCAACGCGAATGCTACAGGATCATCTCGAAGACGCCCTGGGTGAGTTAGTCACGCGAGGGATCTTAACTGCCGACGGCTTCGCAGGACTTCGGTCGCTGGTGGGTGACAAGACCACCCCGTCTCGTAAGCCAAGCCGACTGAAGGTTGAGCGTAAACGAACAACCAAGTCCGCCATCGGACGGTGGGCCATTCGTCCCGTCCATCTGGAAAACACAGTTCCCCCAACCGACTTGGCCCCCGCGCAAGGAAGCGTACCTGTAGGAACTGTCACTGCAGCAGCCGCATTGAAAGAAGGACAAGCGGCGGGAGTTCGGACTCCAACCGAGGATGCCCGTGCCCGCGCAACCAGGACGGTCGAGGACTGGGCGTGGCAACTGCTTCGCCGCTGGGGTGTCGTGTTTCGCGATTTGCTCGCCCGGGAAGATGGTGCCCCGCCGTGGTTTGACCTGCTGCAGGTCTTGCGGCGACTGGAAGCGCGAGGCGAAATCCGTGGTGGACGCTTTATCGCGGGGGTCGCTGGCGAACAGTTCGCTCTGGCGGACAGTATCCAACAGTTGCGGAGGCTGCGTGACGAAGGCCCGACTCAAGAACTGATCGTGATTTCCGCGGCCGATCCGCTCAATCTGGTGGGAATCGTTACGCGGCAGGAACGGGTCCCCAGGACCGCCTCGAATCGCGTTGCCTACCTGGACGGAACGCCGGTCGCCTACCTCCAGGGGGGTGAAGTCTACTGGTTGGCACAACCACCGCGGGAAGCCATGCAATCCATTCTGAACCGGCTGCGGCACCCCTCACTGGTCCCCGTGGACCCCGCCAGCAAATCCGATCTCAAAGCCTGTCTGCAGAAGAACTGAGCGACCAGTGGCAAGACGATCGATCGGCGACCTTCGTCAAGTTGCGACTACGGGTGGCGCGAGAGGAAATCGTCGATGATCGGAATCAGTTCGGAACTGGCGTCCTCCAGGATGTAGTGTCCGCAATCCGGGTAGCGGTGGAGTTCCGCCTCTGGAAAGCGGGCGAGCCATTCCTTGAGGAAATGCTCGTCAAAGACGAAATCCTTGTCACCCCAGCCGATCATCATCGGAATTCCCTTCAATCGCTCAAGCCGGTTTTCCACCTGAGTGACGAGTTCGTAACCGCGATCGCCCGGTTTCAGCGGAATATCCTGCACGAATCGATGTACGGCGATGCGGTTGGCCCATGAGTTGTACGGCGCACAATAAGCATCCGCGACATCCTTCGGCATGGGATTGCGTGTCACACACGAACGGACGGCCCCCCGACTGAAGGCGTTGAAACCTCGGACCAGCAGACCTCCGATGGGACTGCGTGCCAGCTTCAGTTGCCAGGGAACCCCCTTTGTTTTGGGCAGGTGGAATCCCCCCGTATTCAACAGGACCAGTCGCTTGATTCGTTCGGGGAACTCGGTGGCGAAAGCCATCCCGATCATCCCCCCCCAGTCGTGTACGACCAGCGTCAGATTTTCGGTCGCACCACAATGGTTTAGCCAAGCCTTGAGGTCCGACACACGTCGTTCGAGCGAGAATGGGTAACGGTCATCACCCGGCTTATCGGATAATCCGCAGCCAATATGGTCAGGGACCAGACACCGATACCGGTCTTTCAAGCGATGAACGAGGTTCCGGTAGTAATAAGACCAGTTTGGGTTTCCATGCAGCATGACGACCGTTTCGCCCTGGCCCTCGTCCACGTAGTGCATTCGCAGACCATCGATCTCGGTGAAGTGCGGTGCGAAGTCATAACCAGGAAAAGCCACGTTGCCGCCGTTATCTGATGAAAGTATGTCGATGAAATTGAACGCACGATTTCAGGATCAATTTCTGAATTCTGGATCGCCTGTGTCAGGAACAGAATGAGAAACGGCCGCGAGCCACTGCAGCGTGTGCCCCTCTCTGTCCTGGTCTTTCGATCGCTTCAGAATGGCCTTCCGAGTCACTCGTCTGCCTGATTCTGACATCATGCGAAACAGAGATAATCGCGTCCGAACGCGAATAGTTCCAGTCACTGAAGGGATTCCACCCGCATTCGTGACGCAGGGCGAACCTTGAACCGCTGGCCCGTCGACGACACTCCCCGCGGGGTAGCGGGGCTCAGTTGACGTGGACGCTCTGGAGCCATTTCTGATGCCTCGGTCAGAACAACAGGTTCCATTGTCGCACACGGTCAGCATGGATTTCTTCACTGAGAATCGGAGTCAGCCCGGTCGTGGGAAGTTCGTCCGGAAAATCGACCCAGCTCCGACATCCCGCGAAATGAGACGACGTGGCAAGCACCTTCGCTGCGGGAAGCTGATGGACGCGGACCAGCATCGCGAACAGACCCGGCGACTTGTAATGGAACCGCTGGGAAACCGTCTCGTCCGACCAGATGTGCCACGGACGGAGCAGTGGAAGTTTTGACTCCTCCTGAATCGAAATGACCTGTTCGACTTCGGCGTGGTGCCGCACATGAACCTGGTCTGATGGTGGTTCTTCGCGCAGGACCTTCTCAAGCAGTGGCTGTGCGTCGACCACGACCGAGTCGGGTTGCTGGTGAAACCCGGTCGGGAACAACCAGAATTCCCGATGCGCCACACGAAAGCCCTCGCGGCCTTCGTGGATGCCTCCTTTGCGGAGAATCAGACTCTGCCGTCCCGTCGCGAGCGCCTCACAGACGACGGCCCACTCCTTAAAAGCAAATCGATTGGCGGATTCCATCGTTGCGTCTCATTTCTCCCGCGAATGCACAAGGCCGCCACCACGGGCTTCACGGCACTTGTCTGACATCCCCGCTGTCGTCGGCGAAGGTCAGGGGACCTCAGGCAGGCTCACCCAGCGGGGAACTGGGGGTCGACCACTTGCACAGGGCGATGCCTAACCCGTAGAGCACCAGCAGCGGGGTCATCATCATCAGCATGGTCATCGGATCGGGTGTCGGGGTCAGCACCATCGAAATGATCGCGATCGCCAGCACAGCCAGTCGCCACTGTCCGAGGTAATGGTCTACCGTGAAGATGTTGATCTTCGTCAGGAACAACATCACCAGCGGAAGCTGGAAACTGATCCCGAACATTAACGGTAGCATGACGGCGAAACTGATCCATTCAGAAATTCGAATCTGGGCCGTCAGTTCCAGATTCGCGTTGTAACTCAGCAGGAAGTCGAGGACGAGTGGCAGAACATTCGAGAAGCAGAAGACGACTCCTCCCAGAAACAGCAGGATGCTCATGGGCAGGTAGGTATGCACATACTTTCGTTCGTGCGGATACAACCCTGCCGCGACGAACAACCACAGCTGGTAGAACATCCAGGGACTGGCAATCACCAGGCCCGCAATGAATGAAACTTTCATGTAGGTCATGAAAGCCTCTTGCACATTCAGGGTGACAGGGCGATCGACCTTTTCCGCCGACCGGCGGAATTGACGGAAGGCTTCCGACCGGGCCGGAAGGACCAGCGACTTCTCTTTCAGAGTTTCTGCAGGTTCGGGAAAACTCTCGGGCGAGGCCTGATGGAGCTGCGAAATCAGGTCGTAGGCAGAAACTTCAATATTGACCTCGCGTTTCTCATCTTCTGTGAGAACCTTGAGGGCTTCCTTATCTTCTTCGCGAACAGAAGGGGCGACAACCTGGCCTTTCACGGACGCCCACATGCCACCCCAAAAACTGTAACCTTTGATGTCGTCCTGAACGGCTGAAATCACGTTGGCACGACGCAGCGCGGCATCGATCGGCTGGCGGACCAGTCGGACAAGCTGCTCACCAAAAACCAGCGAGAAGACCACCGAGATCATCAGCCCGAGCAGGGCGCGGATCAAGTGGAAGCGCAACACCTCAAGGTGCTCGCCGAAGGTCATCGTCGAATCGTCGAACAGGTCTTTGTTTGTCGCCATCGATGTCACTCTCTCTTCAGCAGCAGTTATTCAAGAGGACACGAGACCGTATCCGGTGTGTGTCCGCAGAATCATTCGAGGAACCAGGCCGTTCGTTCCTGCTCCACACAGTTGGTGGCGAACGCTGACGGTGTCCACTCGAATCGACCGGCGAGAGAGCCGGGCAGGAGAGCGGTGTGACGGCTATTCTACGCGAATGAGGGACTATGTCCAGCGGAACGAACCAGCGTCCGAATTTACTGGCCTGCAGCAGGTCCCCCCGGCATCGGCCCCGGCATACCACCAGGTCCCATCTGCCCTGGCGGCATCATTTGACCGGGTGGCATCATCTGGCCCGGCTGCATCATCTGCGGAGCAGCCCCCGATGATCCCGCATCGCCAGACTTCATAATTGCCACCGCCTCAAACGCAATGGCCCCAATAAACACCGGGATGTAGACGAGTAGATTCACCAGCCATTGGAAGAAGAGCCCCTGCCGATACTCCCAGTTCTTAGACACAAAAATCAGGCCGGAAATGGGATGGAACAGCAGATTGAGAATTCCCCACACTGGGCTGTCCGCAAATCCCTCTTTCACAAAGTTAATCCACACAGCAATGCCGGCAAAAGAGACACCCACCCACAGGCCTGTCACGATTCCTTTCGGAACGCCAGCCTCCGTCAAGGACCCGTACAGCATCCCCCCCACCAGACCGAGCAGACAGAACACCAGGTTCAAGACCGCTGCATCAACCAGATGTTGTACTGCGGTCTTGGGCTTCTCATCCTCGTCCTCGTCAACTTTCTGTTTCGCCTTGTACTTGTACTCTTTCAGCTTGTCGATCAGTTCCAGCGAGTTCTTGTGGTAGTAGGTGAACTGGCCGTTCGTCCGCATGTTGAACAGCGACGTGAAACCGTTGACCACACTCATCAGACTCAAGATGACAGCGGGAATAATCAGTGGCTGAAAATTCACCGGCTGAAGATCAGGCAGTTTTTCGAGCGTCGGGGCGACTTCGCCCTTCTTTTTCGTGTTGGGGTTCTGAATCCGTGCAAATTCCTGCCGGCGAACATCAGCGTTGAACTCCATCGTCCGTACGAGTGAGGCAATCTCCTGGCCGTAGACAGTGCTGATCGCGACCACTCCACCAATGTTGACCACATTGGTGATCAGGAACCAGAGCATCCAGAACGACAGGGGTGCGATATTCCTCGCACACATCGGTATCACTTTCCACACCATCCAGCCCTTGTACTGGACGGGCATCGTCATGTGTGACATGACAACCGGCAGCATCCAGATCGCGGGAATGGCACCCAGTCCCAGACAGACTGCCATCACATAATCTGGCATTCCGCTGTAATTGACCAGCGCGTATCCAATGCCTGCAGGAATGGCAAGCACCGGGATCAGCACGACGAGACACCAGAAGACAAATGCTGCGCCCATCGCACTGGCAAGAAAGAAATCAAAGTTTAACTTCTTGAATTTGTCTTTGCGTTCCAGCGTCAGCTTGATGACTTCCGTGTCCAGGAACCACATCCAGCCGGGGATCACCAGGAAGCTGACCGTAAAGCAGAGGGCCAGAAACATGCGGGGCGGCCACATCGAGACCCACAGGTACATGAACGCACACCCCAGCGCAATCCACAAGCAGACCAGCGTGTACATCACGGTACGCCAGGCGAGAAGCTGGTTCTTCCCGACGAACTTCCAGGCCTCTTTAACGAGTCCCGGATAGAAGTCCGCTGGATCGGGTCCCTTCAACTGCTTTTTCCGGGCCTTGGCACCCAAGCCCCCCGCGCTGGAATCGTAGCCGCACTGGGGGCACTCGTTGTCATCTTCGTCCTGATACTGCATGTCGAAACCGCATTTGGAACAAATGCGTGCTTCCGTATCTTCGGCCCGACGCATGTCAAACGTCGCCAGTGCCGCTTCACTGTCCAGAGCCTTCGCAGGCTTTTTTACTTTGGATTTGGCCGCTGCCGAGCGTGATGTCCTGACGCTGGAATCCCCTTTGTCCTCTTCGCGAGGAACTGCGATTCTCGACTCGCACTGCGGACACTTGACGGCCTTTCCGCGTGCCGCATCGGGAACCGAGAGGACTTTTTCGCAACTGGGACACTTCACCTTAACAGGCATTGGTCAGCGGCCTTCTTAAACATTAGTAAACGCGCAATAGTCGTACTGCCCCTGGAACGACCTGATGACCCATCAACTGACTTCAGGCGACTGGGTACCCGTCTCGCCCAAGTCCCGTCAGTAAAGAGTGCACAGGATTATATCGTAACCAATCGTCCAACCAGAACACACCGAACGGAGACAAGCAGGCCACCCGAATCTTCGTCACCCCGCACTGCAAAATGTGTTGCCAGCCCGCAGGACAGATTCGCCAGAAGGTACTCCACCCGAAAGAGAATTCAAGTCAGCAAATTCGGTGTTCTAAAGGATCCCGCAGGATTGGGTTCGGACCCTGAGTAACGTAACGACGGGACCCCTGAGCTGGCCCCAAACCGACCGGATCCCCGCGTTTCACAGTTGCATTGAATCAATGTCTATCCCGAAATCTGATTACTTGGGAAAGAGCCCCGGCGACTGTGGGAAATCACCGCAGTCGGTCAGTGGTTCGTTTCCCGGTCTCCTTCCGCTTGCGTGGCATGGCGAGTGACCTGCGAAAAGTCCACGAGAAATGCGGCGTCGGTTTAACGCAGTCCCTTAATTCAGCGCCCCGGCGGTGCGCATCATTCGCAGTACGAGATCTTCGAAGTCGACTTCATTTGTGGTCTGGGTACAGCCGAGTCCGTACCTTTTTCCGTAGGCGGCAATCGAAGCCTGAAAATCGTCGAATGCGCGGCGGTAGTCACGCAACGCCCGTTCGGTGATCGTGACCTTCCGCAGCGTCTCGGTTTCGATATCCACCAGTTCAATTTCACCCAGCAGGTTGGGACGCGCTTCCGCAGGATCATGAATCTGAATGATATGCGGTTCATAGGTCCGGTGACGCAGCAGATCGAGACCTCGTTCGTAGCCAGAAGGATCGAACAGATCACTGACCACGATCGCCAGCCCTCGTCGTTGCGGCCGCATCACGAAGCCGTTGACGACTCGCCCCAGGTTGGTATCTGAACCCTGAGGAGTCAGGCTTTCGAGAAATTTCAGCAGGGACAGAATCCGGTCCTTGCCTCGCGTCAATGGAAAATCGGCGATGATCTCCTGCGAGTAAGCGACGACAGATACGCGATCAAGATCCGCCAGTGCAATGTAAGCGAGTGCCGCAGTCACCTGACGTGCCAGATCAAACTTGGCTGGCGAACCAAAGCCCATACTGCGCGAGCAATCCAGCAGGAAATAGACGTGCAGATCTTCTTCTTCCTGAAAGCGCTTCAACAGCAAATCACCGTGTCGCGCGTAGACATTCCAGTCGAGGTGGCGAAAGTCGTCTCCAGCCGCATATTCGCGATGGTCGGCAAATTCGATCCCGCCCCCCATCTGTTTCGTCCGCCGCTGGGCCAGCACAGAACCTCGGAAGACGCGCCGCGAGATCAGCGACAGATATTCGAGCTTTTTGAGAAAATCTCCGTCGAAGAGCATTCGTTTCTCCAGCTACCCATCAGGGCTCGAATCGATCTGACACGATTCAGACGCTCACAAACGGTAAACAAGGGCATCTTTGTCAGCTGACGCCGCGTTTCGTTTCAGACAGTATGACATTACTGAAGTGAGGAGGGAAGTCACGCTCCCCTGACTCGAACATCTCGCTCCATTCTCCACCTCCCGATCGGTCCTCCTCCTCTTGGCGTGGCATCCCCTCGGAACCACCTGGCGCGCCGTCGCGGGAGTTGACCGCTCCTTGCAGTCGACCTAAAGTTAATTGGTTTCGCTGTGGCGTAACTGCCACAGTCATTTTTTGCGCTCAGTCCGTGAATTGCGCTTGTCGCCTGACAGTCAGGATGTTGCGTCTCTTATGTCTAAACCCGAACCGAAACGCCCGACCAATCTTCCCGAGCCATCTGGCAAGCGTCCCGATAAGGGCAATTCCAGTAACCTGTTCTGGTTTCTGATGATTCTGGCCGTGATTGGTGCGGTGCTATTCAGTTTCTCGTCTCGCTGGCGGGGCAAGTCCCTGACGTACAGCGAATTCGTCAAACGCCTGGAAGACCGCACTCTCCATGCCGGCAACGTCTTCGAACTGCGCCGCGGTCACAGCACGATCACATTTCAGGATCTGCCCAAATCTTCACCCAATCCGAAACACGGTCCGCAGCAATACTCCGTCTCGGTCGGAAGTATGAGCGACGCCGAGAAAGCCCGCCTCGACGATCTGCTGAGAGAGTCCAACATTACTGACTGGGGCTACGACGATCCCCCTTCCCCCTACCGGGATCTTGGTTATCTGGCGCTGTTCACCGGCGTCTGTCTGCTCTGTGTCTGGCTCGTCTTTCGACGGATTGGCGGGCCCGGTTCCGCTATCGCCTTCGGCCGCAGTCGCGGGAAGCTTTTCGCCCAGGAAGAAATCGGCATTACCTTCAACGATGTTGCCGGGATTGATGAAGCCGTGGAAGAACTGCGGGAAATCGTCGACTTCCTGCGAAATCCGGGACGCTATCAGGCACTGGGTGGACGGATCCCACGCGGAGTGCTGCTGGTCGGGCCTCCTGGAACCGGAAAGACGCTGCTGGCGAAAGCGGTCGCCGGTGAAGCGGGCGTTCCCTTCTACGGTCTGTCCGGCTCCGACTTCGTGGAACTGTTCGTCGGTGTGGGGGCCGCACGCGTGCGGGACATGTTCCAGCAGGCTGGCCAGCGATCACCCGCCATCATCTTCATCGACGAACTCGATGCGATCGGCAAAGTCCGTAGTCACGGTGCTCCCGGTGGCGGCGAGGAGCGGGACCAGACCCTCAATGCCCTGCTCGTCGAGATGGACGGGTTCGGATCTGACCAGAGCGTGATTGTCCTCGGGGCGACGAACCGACCGGAGACACTGGATCCGGCACTGATGCGCCCGGGTCGTTTCGATCGACATATCCTGGTCGATCGCCCCGACATCCGTGGACGGGAAGCAATTCTCAAAGTTCACGCCGCCAAAGTGAAAATGGATGACGGAGTTAATCTCAAGCATCTGGCCAAACTGACCGCGGGATTCGTCGGTGCCGATCTGGCGAACCTCGTGAATGAAGCCGCGCTTCTCGCCGCTCGTAAGAACAAGACCTCTGTCACCACAGTCGAGTTCGACGAAGGGTTCGATCGCGTCGTCGCGGGGCTCGAAAAAACTGCCCGCGTCATGCCCGAAGAAGTCAAACAGCGAGTCGCCTGGCACGAAGTGGGCCATGCACTGGTCGCCTGCTCGCTGCCCAATGTCGATCCCGTTCACAAGGTTTCGATTATTCCGCGCGGACTTGGTGCGCTGGGGTATACCCTGCAGCGACCGGAAGACGACCGCCAGTTGATCACACGGACGGAACTGCAAAACCGCATCTGCGTTCTGCTCGGCGGAATTGCTGCCGAAGAGATCGTCTACCACGAGAACTCAACCGGCGCCTCGAACGATCTGCAGCGTGCCACCGATCTGGCGCGCCGGATGATCACCGAATTCGGAATGAGCGAAAAACTGGGCCGCGTCCATTACAGCGAATCACGCAGCAATCCCTTCCTGAGTGGGAGTTCTGCCCCGGCCGATTATTCCCACAGCGGAGAGACCATCCGCGAGATCGACCTGGAAGTCCGTCGCATCATCGACGCGGCCTACGAAACAGCTCATGAAATTCTCGTCTCGCGACGCACCGTGATGGAGCACATCACACGCGAACTGCTCGAAAAAGAAGTCATTGACCAGCCGCAACTGGAAGCAATCCTCGACCAGTACAAGACGGGTCCGCAACTGAAACCGGGAACTTTCGTCCATCCAGCGCCACCCCCACTTCGTCCGACCGATGAGCAAAGTGGCCAGGACGATGTGGCTCAGTCGGGCTGATGCGACGCTCGGTTTGTGGGTGTGGTTACACGTATCGCATCGCACCAGTTTCGCATCGCACCAGTTGTGACGGAAGCGGCTTGATCGAGGCCCATTCCCCTGAAACGGATGGGCCTCGATTGATTTCCCGTCTCAACTGAACAGTTCTTTGACGACGTTCCCTTCAACGTCCGTCAGGCGGAAGTCACGGCCTGAGTAGCGATAAGTCAGTCGTTCGTGGTCCAGCCCCAGCAGGTGCAGGATGGTGGCGTGCAGGTCGTGGACGTGCACTTTGTTCTGTGCGGCGAAGTAGCCATAGTCGTCCGTGCTGCCGTAGTGCAGTCCCCCTTTGACGCCCCCCCCGGCCAGCCACATGGTGAATCCTTCCGGATTATGATCACGGCCGTCAGGCCCTTCGGCTGTTGGAGTTCGTCCGAACTCGCCGCCCCACCAGATCAGCGTGTCGTCCAGCAAGCCCCGCTCTTTGAGGTCGTATAACAATCCCGCGATCGGCAAATCGACTTCTCGCGCGTTCTTCTCATGCCCATTCTTCAGATCAGAATGCTGATCCCACTGCACCTTGCTGTCATTATGAGTGACCTGGATGAAGCGCACCCCCGACTCCGCAAAGCGGCGGGCCATGAGACACATCCGCCCGAAATTGGCCGTTACGGGGTTGTCCAGGCCGTACAGCTTCTGAGTCGCCTCTGATTCGCCTGACAGATCTTCGACTTTGGGGAGTTCTGACTGCATTCGGAACGCCAGTTCAAACGAATTGATCCTCGCTTCCAGTGCCGCTTCCGGCCCCGCGTGCTGACGATGCTGTGAGTTGAGTTGATACAGGCGGTCAAGCTGCAGCCGCTGAATCTCACGTGGTAAACGCGAATTCTCGATGTACTTCACCTTCGCCTTCTCGGACGGGATGCTGGCATCTCCCAGCGGCGTCCCCTGGTAAACACCGGGAAGGAATGCAGAGCTCCAGTTATTAATCCCGCCGAAGGCGAGCGTGGGGCAAATGGTCACGAACGAGGGAAGATTCGCGTTCTCCGTCCCCAGTCCATAGCTGACCCAGGACCCGATGCTGGGGCGAACGAAGTTGTCGCTTCCGGTATGAATCTTCATCACCGCACCGCCGTGTGCGGGGTTCGATCCGTGGATCGAATGAATCATGCACAAATCGTCGATTCGTTCGGCCAGCTTGGGGAACAACTCGCTGACCCAGCCACCGCTCTCGCCATACTGCTTGAATTGCCAAGGTGACTTCAGCAGATTGCCGGTGGAATTGAACTGGACCTTTGGTTTTTCGAAGGGAATCGGCTTACCGTCGTCTCGAGTCAGCAGCGGTTTGTAGTCAAAGGTATCGACCTGCGACGGCCCGCCGCTCATGAAGAGAAAGATGACTCGTTTGGCCCGTGCAGGAAGGTGCGGCGGACGAGGAGCCAGCGGATTTGCCGAATTGGTCTCCCCGCGAGCGGTCTCGTTAAGCAGCGCCGCCAGAGCCATCGAGCCAAAGCCCGCAGCCGAGTTTTTGAGTACCTGTCGTCGAGTCATCGCCAGAGGAAACATCGAAAATCCTTACTGCGAATTCCGTAAAGCCGATCCCAACATCTTTTCTCGCAGTGCCGCAGACAGCGGCGGCACTCGTCCCGACTTGCTGCGGGCGGGTTCGATCAGGGTTCACCCCGACCGAGTCACCTACTTCAGATAAATAAATTCATTTGAGGCCAGCATCGTGTGACACAGGATTCCCCAAGCCTTCAGGTCTCGCTCGGCCACTTCGGAATCGGCTTGCTCCAGGCTTGCCTTGACCCTGCTCAGAAAATCCAGGCTGTCCCGGCGTTCTTCCGCCGAGGGACTGCGGGCGTAAGCTGCTGCATACAAGCGATCGATCCGACTGTTGTTGTCGTCTGCCATCGCGAGGACCTGTGCTGCGAACTGTTCCGCGGACTGCATCACCAGATCACTGTTCATCATCAGCAGTGCCTGTGGAGCAACGGTGGTTGTGGTTCGATCCCCCGTGGGAACAGCAGGGTCCGGGAAATTCAGCAATTGAAACACGTCATACACATTGTTTCGGATCACCGGCAGATAAAGAGATCGACGGCGACTGGAATAGTCGGACAGGTCGATCGAGGTGTGGTCGAAGAGATATCCCCGGTTCTTCACTTTCAGCAGGGATCCTCCCATCATCGTGTCGAGTTGTCCGCTGACACTCAGTAACGAATCACGGATTTCCTCTGCATCCAGTCGCCGAAGGGAAGCTCGGCCTAGAAGTCGATTCTCGGGATCGTGTGCGACGAGTTGCTCCGAGGGAAGGCTGCTGCGCCGGTAGGTGCTGGAACTGAGTAACAGTCGATGCAGCTTCTTTTGTGACCACCCATCCGCGACGAACCGCTGAGCCACCCAGTTGAGCAACTCGGGATGCGAGGGGGCTTCACCCAGCAACCCAAAGTTGTCAGTGGTCCGAACGAGCCCCTGACCGAAGTGCCATCGCCAGATCCGATTGACAATGACTCGCGAAGTCAGTGGGTGCGAAGGTTCGATAAGCCAGTCGGCCAGTTGTCGCCGACCACTTTCGGTCGCCGCGAATTCGGGGGAGCGTGAACTGCGGATCACGGGAGGCGTCCTTCGAGGAACGACCTCTCCCAGCTTCAATGGATTACCTCGAATCTGGATCGCCACGTCAGTGACTTGATCCTCAGTCACTCCCATGGCTGACGGCAATTCGGGGGGGGATTTTTCCAGGGCAGCGAGTTCTTCCCGCAGTTTCTTCAGCTCGGCTGCGGCCGCTTCGGGATAGAGTGACTCCAGACTTTCCGGAGGAGTCGCCTGAGGGTCGAGTGTCTCGCGGACCTGCAGATTGGTCTTTGCGACGAACTCTTCGACCGCTTTTTTCCGCAGTGCCAGGTCGGCATCGTACGTCGCCTGCATCTGCGTTGCCGCCGCCGAAGGAAGCAGGTGCTCGTGCCACTTGGCCACCTTGGTATAGGTCTCCATCGTCCGCGTGCTTTTGAAAATCCCCGCCAGACCGTAATAGTCCGCCGTGTCGATGGGATCGAACTTATGGTCGTGGCAGCGTGCGCAGCCGAGTGTCAGCCCCAGAAAAACACGACCGACAGTATCGATCTGCTCATCGATGATATCCATCCGCATCTTCGCTTCATTCACTTCCGCCAGAACCTTCGGTCCGATCGAAATCAAACCCGTGGCAATCAGCTGCTCATGCCGTTGCGTTTCGTCCCCCGCCGAAAGCAGATCACCGGCAAGCTGCTCGACGATGAAGCGATCGAGTGGTTTGTCACGATTGAAGGAATCGATGACATAGTCGCGGTACTTCCAGGCATTGCCATGCGCAATATTCTCATCCAGCCCGTTGGAATCCGCGTAGCGCGCCACGTCGAGCCAGTGCCGTCCCCAACGTTCTCCGTACGCTGGTGACGCAAGCAGTCGATCGACGACCCGTTCCAGCGCATCGGGTCGGTCATCCGACACGTAGGATGCAATCTCTTCGGGCGTCGGAGGAAGTCCGATCAGGTCATAGGTGACTCGTCGAATCAACGTGTTCCTGTCCGCGAGCGCCGCTGGCGGCAATGAGAGAGCTTCCAGCCGCGCGAGAATGAACCGATCGACGGGGGCCTCGGCAGCATCTTTGTTCTGAATTTCAGGAACAATAGCCGGGACGAGCGGTTGAAAGGCCCAGTGATCCTTACTGCGAGTTCTCACATTGGCCGGCTGCGATGCCGGGAACGGAGCCCCCATCTCGACCCACCGCACCATGTTTGCAATCTGGCGGTCGGTCAGCTTTCCATCTTCTGGCATCTTGAGATCGGGATCGTCGTGGCGAATTGCCCGAATCAACAGGCTCTTGTCGGGTTCACCGGGAACAATCGCAGCCCCCGAGTCACCACCTCGCAGCAGCGATTCGCGTGAATCCACACGCAATCCGGCCCATTCCTTTTGAGGACCGTGACATTTCTGACAATGTTCGACCAGAACGGGCCGAACATCCGATTCAAAGAATTGAAGCTGTTCGGTAGTCGGGCTCTGAAGTGCCGCGGGTTCTTCCGCAGCCAGCAGCAAGCTCAGCAAAACACCAATCACTCTTTGCCCTTCCCGTTGAAACAGTCGGCCGGCTGTTGCGAGTACTTGTACGGCGCAATCAGCAGCATACCGTGTCAGCGATCGAGGGCAAACGTATTCGCATTCGATGATATATCAAATGCACGTGATTTCCCGCGTATCGGACTCACCCGGCAGCACGAAGTGTAGACCGTGAGAAGGACGCCGTGAGTAAATTCACAGACCAATTCATCAGTCATCGCAGTTAGACTTGAAGTTCGTCCTGCTCGTATGCCTGGAATTCCGACCAGGGATAGAGCAGGGCCATCGTCCAGCCGTAGATGAGATGCGTTGCCAGCGCGACCGATGTGGGCAGGAGTTCGGGATTGGTGATCCAGTTTCCGCCGAACAGCAAGGGCTGGAGCCACGACAGGATCCCCCAGAAGTTGATCGCCCAAATGAGTGTCGAAAGGACTGTGGCAATCACCATCCGGTAGAGGGTCGATCGCCCTTCGGTCAGTCCCACCAGCGCGATGAAGAAGGGCACCCCCAAGAGCATGCCGGTCACCAGATAAAGCAGGCAACCGATCGCGAGGATCACGCCGTCCCCCATGGCATAGAGACTCTGACTTCCTTCAGCCAGTTGCAGCGCCTTCTCTCCCAGCGGAAACGTCAGATAAACCCGGATCAGTTCCAGCGGATTCTTTCCCGCGAGCGGAGCGCCCATCACGTTAATCAAGAGGCTGATCGTCGCGCCGAAGAGTCCCAGAACCAGTCCCGTCGTGATGTAGTAGCGGGCATAGAACCCTTCGTCAGGAGACTCGCTGATCGAATCATCGATGTACAATTCGCGTTTCAACGTATGTACTCGAGTTCGAAAGTCCTGAAGCCCTGAAGCTTTCTGCTGATCAATACTCACAAGATGTTCCTCAGGTCGAAGGGTGATGCGATTACCGGCAGCAGCGTGGTCAGATTTTGCCCTCAATCTGCTCAATGTTGTTCCAGCCTGCCACTAAAGGATTCCATCCCGGATTGGTTTCCCCGACGTCCCTTTCAGGTGTTCTCCTTATCGAATGTTCTCTGTCATCTGAACCTCTGTGATGTTTATAAGTGAGTGCCTGACGGACTTGGTGCGCACCTTTCCGTGCCCGTCGGTCACATTGCGACCAACTTCGTACCTGCCCAGTGATATTGAACGTGTTGGTAGGAGAGAGTCTCCTGTAGATTGCAATTCCGGTACCGTAGGATCCTTGATCGATCTCATCTCAAGTGACACCCGCGCCCCGTTCTCGTGGTGCGAGGACATCATCATCAGACTGCCAGAAGAGGGGCAGCGATCTGAATGACGATTCGAGCCTGGCAGAAGTCCGTGCATGGCGAAAGGACGGCCTGCTGAAGCTCCTTCCCGCGGAGAATCGCCCAGACGTGCATCCGCTCCCCGCTCCGTCTGGAAGTCATGATTCCGGAAGCGGCTGAGTCGACGACTGTCGCACCCGTGGCAGAAACAAAACACGAAAACATTCGGATCGCAGAGATTATACGGACGCAAAATCGAACACTCCCCCGATTGGTTTCAGTTCGTTGAGGCTCGAAGGGGGATGGGCGCTTGATTTAAGTCCGGCAGCACGGCAAGAATACCGCTCCAGACAATTCTTGATAAAGCCGTGTTTCGAGGGCCACGAGACACTTAGCGTTTTTCGCAGTCCACGCTCACATCACTATCGCCAATTCAATTCAGGAATCGACGAGTCATGAAATTTCTTGCAGGACAGACAGTCGGCATCGATTTGGGAACGACATACTCGGCGATTGCACAGCTCACCAGAGATGGTCAGCCGGTCTCACTGCTGAACGCAGACGGGCGCAACATTACTCCGTCGGTCGTGTTACTGGGTGAAGACGGTGTCGTCGTGGGTCCCACGTTCGAGCGCATCTCGCAGGAAGCACCTGACCACATCGTCGAGGCGATCAAGCGACAACTGGGTAACAAAGACTACTTTGTCGTTTACCAGAACAAGAAGCTGACCGCCGAATTCATCTCGGCTCTGGTGCTCAAGAAGCTGAAGCAGGACGCAGAAAAGTCGATCGGCCCCATCGCTAACGCCGTGATCACCGTCCCGTACTACTTTAACGACGTTCGTCGCAAGGCCACCCAGGACGCCGGTCGCATTGCTGGCCTGAATGTCGTCGACATCATTAACGAACCAACTGCCGCGACGCTCGCTTACGCCTGGATGAAGGGTGAACTCGGTCGCGCTGACCTCAAGCAAGATTCCAAGACGATTCTCGTTTACGACCTGGGGGGGGGAACCTTCGACGTCACGGTGGTTCGCTACACGCCGACACAGTTCCGCGTACTGGCAACCGACGGCGACGTGATGCTGGGGGGGATCGACTGGACCAAGCGAATCACCGACCACGTCGCAGAACAGTTCTACCGCAAGTTTAACGATGACCCACGAACCGACCCCGAAGCCATTCGTAACTTCACGGTCGAGTGCGAAGACGCCAAGCGGGCTCTCAGTACCAAGAATCAGGTCCCGCTGTCGGTATACTTCCACGGCAAGACGCTGACGCTGCAGTTCACTCGCAAAGATTTCGAGCGAATGACGTCCGACCTGCTGCAGCGTACACGCGACACGACAGAGCTCGTTCTTCAGCAAGCTGGCGTCGACCCATCGATCCTCGATGAAGTCGTGCTCGTCGGTGGTTCGACCTACATGCCTTCGGTCGAATCGATGCTGACCGAGATCTGCGGACGGACACCTTCGCGTGAACTTCGCCCCGAAGAAGCCGTCGCCCAGGGGGCAGCCATCCATGCCGCAATTCTGGAAGCACGTGAAAATCGTGGGATCGAAGGTCTGAGCGAACTCGTAACCGCGCGATTGAAATCGGTCCAGACGACCGACGTCAACTCGCACTCACTGGGGGTCAAGGTTTCCAGCCCAGAGGACCGCACTCGGAAGATCAACCACATCATGATCCCGAGAAACTCGGCGATCCCCTTCAGCGTCAGCCAGCGATTCGTCACCAACTCGGCCAACCAGAAGACGATCCACGTCTACATTCTGGAAGGGGACGCGAGTGATCCTGAAGCCTGTACGCAAATTGGCGACTTCCAGATTGTGGGTCTGCCCCCCAATCTGCCCGCCAATTCCCCCGTGGAAATCACCTACAGCTACGATGCCAACGGTCGAATCCATGCCTCGGCCAAGGAACTGACCGGGAATCGCGTTGCAAAGACCGAAATCGTACGCAGTTCGGGTCTCTCCGATCAGGGGATCAACAACTTCGAACAACTGGCGCGAGACTACCAGGTCGAATAGCACATCACACAGGGTCATCGTGCACGGAGAACGCGGCGGGCAGACCCATTTTCACGGATGAGCGACAGGACGGATCATTGAAATGCCGTCAGCGGAGTGTCGTTGTCGCAGTGAAAATGTGTCGCCCTCCCCCTGTGAACGCTGACCATTACAGGAGGTTCGCCGGTGGCGATCGACGTTTACAAAGAATGGTTAGGGATCCCCGAGGACCAGCGACCGCCAAACAATTACCAGCTGCTCCGGCTTGTCCAGTTTGAAGACGACTCTGACAAGATCCGGAAGAACTACAAGAAGCTGAATCTGCACGTCCGGAAATACGCCTCCGGACAGTACTCCATTGAATCGCAGTCGCTCCTGAATGAGCTGGCGAAGGCGATGCTCTGCCTCACCGATGAGGAACTGAAGCAGGAATACGATCGCAGTCTGGGACGCGTCATCGATGATCGGGACGAAACTGGACGTCGTCCCATGACATCCTATCTGCAGGATGAAAAGGTCATCACCTCTGACCAGGCACGCGAAGCAAAAGCACACGCGGACCGAACAGGACTCTCACTGCGCGATGCGGTCGTGCAGTTGAAAATGGTCGATCACGAGACCGCCGCGCGAGCTTACGCCAACGAACTCGGTCGATCGTACGTCGATCTGGCGGACCTCGTCCCGGATAATGATGCGATGGACGCCGTTCCGAAGAACGTTGTTCGTCGGCATAACTGTCTGCCACTGTTCATTGACGAAACTGCAGTGGTCGTTGCTTGCGCGGATGAACCCGACTCGGAACTCGAGGATGAAGTCCGGTTGCGGTTCGGCAAGCCGATCCGTCCGGTCATCGCCTCCGGCAAGTCGATCAATCAGGCGATCGCGGCGAACTACGCCCCGGGGATGCGCAAAGAGGTCGCCGAACCCGCCAAGGGTTCCAAAGGGAGCAAAAAGTCCTCCCCCGACCAGAAAGCCGTTAAAACAAAAAGTAAGCCAGAAGCCGTCCAGTACACAGAAGAAGAGAAGGCTCAGCGCAGGCAACTGGGGATGATCTTCATGTGCTGGGCAATCGCTGGACCGGCATTGCTCGACACGTTCGTCCTTTGGGACCGTGTCTACAAGCACTTCCTCCCCCGCTTCCTGGAGTACTTCCCATACGTTTCGACTGTGATCATCGGTCTGCCATTGGCATTCCTGATTTACAACTCACATGTCAAACAGAAGAACTGAATGGGCAGGTCAGGTGGCAGACCAGTCCCAGCACTGCACGCGGCAGTTTGGTTCGGCGATCATCACTGCGGCGGCGTAACGTGCTCCGACATCCAGTGCCATCGCCGTCCAGCGGTCGGGCTCACGTGGCTTTCCGTCGATGTGGCACAACGACGCGGGACGAGCGGGATCAATCGTCACCTGAAAGCTGCTCAGCGAATGAGACAGCCCTGTCCCCAGCGCTTTGATATAAGCTTCCTTGCACGTCCATCCGCGGTAGAACCCCGATAACTGAAGCTCGGCCGGAAGACGCTTCAGTTCCTGCGCTTCGGGCGGTGCAAAGTACCGTTCGGCCAGTTGATGGTGCTTCACCGCGGGACTGAATTCTTCGACATCGACGCCTACCGCCTTGCCGACGGAAACGGCGATCAGGCCCAAAGACCCCGAGTGCGACACGCTGAACTGGAGTTCCGAAATCCGCGAGTCCGCCTGGCGGACCATCAACCCGGGTTTACCATGCGGGCCATACTGGAATTCAATGGCGTTCGGTGAAATCCGGCAGAGGCTTCCCAACAGCTTCCGCAAGGTTCCCCGGCAGGTCACAAATTGCCGCCGTGGCTCGTCGAAGCGAAAACGGGCTGCCCGCTGACGTTCCTCTTCGGACAGGACGTCACTGAACGGAAGCCAATGTTCAGGGGGCAAATCGAGTTTCAGACGGACGACATGCACCACGTCCGCTGACAACTCCAGGGGCAATGAAATTGGCAGCCAGTCAGAGTTAACCAAAGTGGACACCACAGAATCCGGAAATAGGCGAACAGGTTCGGAAGTATGTTATGCGGCGTAGGCCCGCGACCAAAGTTCAAATGTCAGCAACGTATGAATTCGGGCCGCATGGTTTTTCCCCGCGGCATGTTCCGCCAGCAGACGCTCCACCGCCTGACGCTGAAAATAGCGAGAACGGGTGACAGAGTCATCAATCAGGCATTGCCGCGTCCATTGAGCCAGTTCTCCGCGGAACCACCGGTCCAGTGGCATCGAGAATCCCTTCTTCCGACGCGAGATGATTTCGGCAGGAAGATAACGCCGCGCAATCTCCCGCAGTGCCACCTTCGTCGTCTGGGACGTCGCCTTCAAATGCAGGGGGAGTCGCCCCGCCACGTCCGCAAGGAGATGATCGAGCAACGGAGCCCGTGCTTCAAGTCCCGATGCCATCGTCGCATAGTCCCCTTTCAGCAGCAATCGGTCAGCCAGGCAAGTCCCCTGATCCTGGCGCAATGCCAGATTGAGCGGGTCGAGCATCGAGGTTTCTGCCTGATCCACGTCATTCAGCGCTTCAAACCGGCCCGCCAGTTTCTCTGTCAGTTCCGGCTGATACAACGAATGCCGCTCCCATCCTTCCCAGCTTTGCCGCTGGTACTGACTGCGACAAGCAGGTGCGACTGCCATCGCCAGCCGCGCTTGAAGTTTTCGCAAACCGAGCCGGTCAGGACGGCAGGCCGCCAGATGAGGAATGGGAAATAGCTCTGAACTGGCTCGATGGACCCAGCGGAAGCGACCGGGAATTCCCGCCATTCGCTTGTACTTGCGATAACCGGCAAAGAGTTCGTCTCCACCGTCCCCCGTCAAAACCACCTTCACGTGCTCAGACGCCGCCTGACTCAAGGCCATCAGGGGAAGAACCGCCATATCCGCCAGCGGTTGATCGAAGAGTGTCGCCGCGGACACCAGCACCGCTTTCATGTCAGCCGGCTGGAAGGGAATCTCGTGATGTCGGGTCCGAAAGCGCTCCGCGACCGCCTTAGCGTAAGGAGCCTCGTCATGTTCACTCCGTGGGAACGAGACGGAGAATGTCTGCAGCGGTTCGCCCGTGGCTCGAGCCGCCAGGGCTGTGATCAGGCTTGAATCTATCCCGCCACTCAGGAAGACACCCACGGGGACGTCCGCCACAAGATGACTCTCGACCGCATCCGCCACGGCCCGATCCACTCGGTCCAGGTGCTCAGCATCCGACAGTGCTCGATCCGGCCGGATCTCCGGCCGCCAGAAGCTGCGAATGGCAAATCGGTCTCGCCCCGAGCTCACGCGGAATCGGTCCCCGGCCGCCAAATCGGGCGAGTCAGCCGTCAGAGGAGTCTCTTTGAGCAAGTCGGGAGCGACCTGAATTTCAAAACAGCTTCCTGCGGTGAGTTTCTTAATTCCCGCAAACAGTGTGCGAGGCTGAGGTACGTACTGGTGAAACAGGAACTGGTCGAGTCCCTGCTGATCCAGTTCTCGAGAAACGTCGGGCAGTACGAGCAGCCCCTTGATTTCCGAGGCAAACGCGATCCGGTTTTCAGACAGGGCGTAGAACAGCGGCTTTTGACCAAACCGATCACGAGCCCCAAACACGATCCCCCGGCGGCGATCGAACAGAATGAACGCGAACATCCCGCGCAACTCATCGACCATCCGGGCACCACGTTCTTCCCACAAATGCGTCAGAACCTCGCAGTCACTTCCCGTCCGAAACTGGTGGCCCCGCTGAACAAGCTGGCTCCGCAATTCACGATAGTTGTAAATCTCGCCATTGCAGACAACCGCGATCGACCGATCTTCGTTAAAGAGAGGCTGATGTCCTGCGGCCAGATCGATAATCGAGAGACGGGCATGTCCCAGAGCGACCGGCCCGTCGACGTGAATTGTCTGCGCGTCGGGGCCACGGTGCTTGAGAGCGACGACCATCTGCCGGATCGAATCCGATTCCACCGGCATGTCGTTCAAACTGATGAGACCGGCGATGCCACACATAGAAACTCAATCTTTGAGTCGGGCCAGAGGAATCGAGTTGAACGAACGCATCTCACATGGCTACCTCGCCGGATTCAATCGCCCGTCCGCCGTCGGAAGCGGCGTCGACAGACGCGAATCGGCTCGAGGAACAAACCGGAAGGAATCGACGTACTCCATGGTCACCAGCCGGCGATCATCTTTGGCACGACGAGGAAGCGGAACACTTTCACGTCCGACCAGCTCATATCGCTCCTGCATTCCCTGCAGCCAATTTTCCAGTCCGGAACGATCAAACGCATATCGGTCTTCCCGGTAGAGAACGCAGCGAAGCGGTCGATCGACCGTCACTCGGCTCTCGTCGCCTGAGTGCAATCGGCCACGACTGACTTCGATGGCCCGGTTGCAGTAGTAGTGGGCCGACCAGCTCAGTTCCTGATGCTGCTCCGGGACAAAGTCCAATCCCCAGTCGCTTTTCAGGCAAACGACTTCCTCGGCAAAGTGAGTCCCCGGCCAGAAGGCCTGTGCGAACGCGCGAGCCCGTTCATCGGATCGCGTTTTGTAAGGGCTGACCAGGTCTCGAGCGATGTCGCCAAAACCAACTGCCGCCAGAATTACGGCCCCCCAGACGAACCCGGTTTTTGCCGAGTAACCCCACCGCGTCCGCAAGTCGAGCAGTTGAACAATCCCCACCGCCGCCAGACAACAGATCATGGGTGCCAGGTACTGCGAAAATTTGACATGACCGCCGTACGGATACTTTTGCAGTGCCGCCGCCAAAAAGTGAAGACTCGCTGGCCCCAGCAGCAGTCCCAGCCAGACAGACCGGCGCTGCGACACCAGTCGCCACAACCCTGCCAGGCATAAGCATAACGTCAGCGAGCTGGCCCATTTCGGCCCGCCTAACGGATAGGCCAGAAAGTCACTCGCGTGAGTCTTCAGCATCCAGTAAGGCAGTTCCAGGGGCTGGCGGACCGGTGGAAAATTCTGCTTCCAGTACTCACCCATAAACTCCGCTTCTGCCCCGCTTTGGACTTTCCCCACAAGCGTGAACCAGACACCAAAGCTCAATACAAGAGAGACATTCCAGCCCACCCAGCTCAACCACTCAGCCCGGCTTCCACGTTGAGCCAGCAGCAGACTGCCCACAACCAGACTCAAGCCACCTCCGGTGAAGACCGCAGGGTACGAGGCCCCCAGCGCCAGCGGCATCAGTGCTGCTAAACCCCACAGAATTCGCTGGTCGCGTCGTTCAATCCATTCGACGACCAGCGCCAGGATACCAAGCGACAGAAACAGGTCTGTGCCGTACGGTTTGGCCTCGGCTCCGTAACGGATACCGGGATAGGACACTGCAAAGATCGCCACGGCGAATAACAGACCGGGTCCTGAAAGTAGCCGCTGAGCCACCCGATGAAACAGGACCAGACTGAGCAGCGAACAGACGAAAGGGACCAGCCGGAGTGCATATTCCGAGAAGCCAAACATTTGCACGCAGGCCCGTTCGGCCCACAGAAACAGCACTGGCGCAACCTGATGGTAGTCCAGGGGATTCAAAAGTTCGGCGTAGCTGCGGTTGATGAAATTGACGCAGAGAAAGCTCTCATCATCCCACAAAGGAAAGCACAGGTAGTACCGGATCGCCCGCGCAAGAAATCCGATCAAGAGAAACAGACCGAGCAGGCGACTGAGTGAAAGTCGATTAGGAATGGTGACCGACGCCGTTTCACCCACGTCCCCCGCAAAACCGAGCGGAGACGTCTGGTGATCGGTCTGGGCGGGCTGCTCTCCGGCAAACCATTGCCACAATGTCTTCATCGGCGCGTCCTTTCGCCGTCTGCGTGATCGTTAATGTGCCATCGAGAAAGATCTCGAATAGATGGCTTTTAATCGAAGTTGCCATTTCCGACAACAGGGGTGTCCACTCCGGATTTCCTCCGGCCCGCGATCATGGCCAGCGGACCGTCCCACGAGTGGCGGCGGTGATCTCTCGCGGATGGATCTTGAACTCGCTGGTTTCGATCACATCGACGATGCCCATTCGTCCAACGCGCATGCTGTCCGGTTGCACACTGTTGCACCAGACAACTCGTCTATCAGGACTCGGCGACGTTCTCTAGAATGAACCGACTTGCTGGGACATGATTGCGCGACTGTCGTACGGCTGATGGAATTTGAGAATCGAGATGAACTTGTTGCTGCACATCGGACGGATGGTAAGTCTCGTCGGTTTCTGCACCTTTCTTTTCGCCAGCTCGCCGGTGAAAAGCATCGCGGAATCACCCCGAACGCGCACCACGTTGCAGGTCATCCAGGATCGACATCAGGAACGATTCCGCGAATTCTCACAGCAGCTCGAAAAGCTCGCCGTCTTCTGTGACGGAAAGTCCCTCACCGAAGCTGCTGAACTGATCCGGTCGCGCATCATCGTTCCCGATTCGCAGTCTTTGCGCGTCGACAAACTTCCCACCGAAGTGCGACCTGAGATTCCAGCGGGAGTGGTCGGGGACGAACGATACTGGCAGACGCAGCTCCGTAATCTGGAAAGCGAATACGCCAAAGACCTGTACAAGCAGTCTCGCGGTGCACTGCATCAGGGCTTTCCCGGGTATGCCTATAACCTGGTTCGCGAAGCCGCCATCCACGATCCCGACCACGCCCAGGTTCGTAAGATCCTCGGGTTTGTCCGCCTCGGCAAAGAATGGGTCACACCCTTCGCCTTTAGCCAGATCGTCACCAAAGGGAACGTCTGGAATGAAGAATTCGGCTGGCTTCCCCGCGCTCACGTCGACCGATACATCGCTGGCGAGCGGAAATTCAAAGACCGCTGGATCTCGGCCGAAAAAGAAAAAGAACTCCGCCGTGACTTCTCATCCGCCTGGGAAATTCGCACGGACCATTACCAGATCAAGACCAACGTCAGCCTGGAACAGGGAGTCGCGATGGGGAAGGCGCTGGAAGATTTCTACGGTGTCTTCCATGAAACCTTTGCGGGATTCTTCCACACGCCCGAACAACTTCAAAAAGTCTTCGACGGCACGGCCAAGTCTGTCCGGGTCGACAAACCCTACACCGTCCATTTCTATCGAACGCGCGAAGAGTATCTCAATCGGCTGAGGAAGTTCTTCCCTTCCATCGACCAGACAAACGGGGTCTACATGACCAGCGACAAGGTCGCCCACTTCTATCATGACCCGATGAATGACAACGAGGGAACGCTGTTTCACGAGGCGACACATCAGTTGTTCTTCGAAAGCAACAACGTCAATCGCACGATCAGTGAGCGGAGTCACTTCTGGATCATCGAAGGAATCGCCTGCTACATGGAGTCGTTCCGCAGCCGCAATGGTTCGTTCTCGCTCGGCGACCCGAAATACATCCGCTTCGTCGGCGCACGCCATAACCTGCTGGAAAAAGGCTACTACGTTCCGTTACGAGAATTCTCCAGCTACGGAATGCAAGACTTCCAGAGCTCTGTTGACCTGGCCAAAAACTACACGCAGGCCGCAGGGCTGGCTCGCTTCTTCATGCACTATGACAACGGTCGATACCGCGAAGCCATCGTCAAACATCTGTCACAGCTCTACAGCAGTGACGAACGGACGAGAACACGAGCCAGCAGTCTGGATGAACTGACGGGGGTCGACTTTGTCGAACTCGACCAGCAATACGCCGAAGATGCGCGAGCCACCGAAGAGATCCTGATGTCCCGCTAAGTGTCTCCGTGCCGGTCTCAGTCCGTGCTCGCTCGGATTTTGACGGTGGCGTACTTCGCAATCAGTGACTCACCGCCACTTCGAACGTACTGCCACGTTCCATCCCCTTTCAAGTCCAGCAGGCGCTCCTCAATCGAAATCGGAGGCAGGATGACGCCAGTATGCTCCAGAGCAATGCGATCCTTCGAGGGACGATAGACATATCCGCGAAAGTCGTCTCCGATCTGGGTGCTGACGACCACCAGCTTTTCGCCCGTACCAAATAAGTCCAGCGACTGAACCTGCCCGTGGTGCATCTTGAAATCGGGATGAACATGGCCGACCGTCTCGATGACCTGGGCGGCCGAGAGAACAGGTGATTGGTCTTCGAGTTCCCCCTCGTTCAAGACGCAATAGATTCCACTGCCGGGACGTGGGTCGCCGGAACCGTAGGTGGCCCCGGCCAGTACCAGATCAAGCCGTCCGTCCCCGTTCAGATCGACGGGTGCCGCGACAACACGGTGATGCAGGCGAATGACTTCTCCATGGGAGTCCTTCAAGGGACCGAACGAACGAAACTCAAACCGGTTGTCCACCCCCAGGTCCTTTTCCAGCCGCAGCAGGTAGAGCAAACCTTTATCTGTCCCCACAATCAGATGCTGTTGGCCGCTGCCGTCATAATTCCACAACGCAGCCCGATGAAAGCCCCACTTTTCCAAGTGCTGCATGTCGGTTTCGCCTTCAACCAGGAAGATCCCGTTCTGATCGAGAAGCGGAAACGAAGTCGATGAGAGCTTCGGCTCACCCTGTACGGTGGTGATCTGTCGGAACGTCCAGAAGGTGTCGTTTTCCAGCAGAAACCGACGCCCTCGATGGTCGGTCAGGATTTCCGTGAAGTTATAGCCCCGCGTCGGTACGTTCTTCCCACTCAGCCAGTAGTCAAACCGAAATCGGGGTTTAACGCCATCGCTGCTCAGACGCTTGCAGTACGCAATGTCACAACCGCGAGACAACAGCAAATCGGGCCCTCCGCCTGTCTCGACCAGCGTCAGCACCGCATGGTAGTTGTAGGGGTCATAGCCTTCGTCGGGCAGCCCTTCAATCGTCACCTCGCCATGATCCTGAAAGATCGGCTCATTCTCGGCACCGGTTTTGACCTGCTGCAGGAAGTGGATCTGATTTCGCTCCATCCCCCCCACGACGATCAACCCATGCGACCCGGTGACCTCATTGTGGTACATCACGGGACGAGCAGCACCCCCTGGATAACGGATGCCATTCTCTGCCGCCGTTCCCATCAGCAGCGTCTCGCCCTGTTCATCTTTCAGCAGATGTTTGGGACGAGCGAACGGACGACCGTCTCGCTTGTTGTAGAGACGACCTGCAAAGGCTGGCTCATGTCCCTCGTTTCCCGTATGGGGCATGTACCAGAGTTCGCCGCCCCAATCACCAAAGATCACACCCTCACCACCATCGAGAGACCGGTAAACTGTCGGATAGGCGTAATTGAAGTCCTGGGGCCAGAGCTGCTCAGGATTCGACGACAATCGATACTTCGGATTGACAAAAGGAATATTGAGCGGCGACCCGTCCGACATCAACAAGGGCTTCTGAGCGACCTCCAGCCGAATGTCGGGGTACTGCCCCGCCTTGCGCAGCAGTGAAACATTTCCCAGCCGGTCGCAACCGATCAGCAGTTCGTGCCCGTCGGTATCGCGGCCCCAAGGCTCGACCATCAGAACCACATGCCCCAGTTGATCGCACAACCGGATTGGCTCACCGAACGACTGCAGGTCCTGAGAGGGATACAGATAGACGCCGTCCCATAAACGGCCAATCAGTAAGTCGCGTGCATCGGGACTGGACCAGGAAACGACGTCGGCACTCACAATCATCCCAAAGGAGATCCGTCCTTCATCCGTACGAAGTTCAGTTAACGGTCCAAACTCCACGACCGGTGGTGCAGCGAAAGCCGGACTCAAGAACCCCACGGATGTCAGGACGATTACACACCAGGCCGACCACCGATGTCGCATTTCTCTCTCCTCAATCGCCAAAGGACTTTCAACACGAGAATGACCGCCGCTCGTCGAAACTCGGCTTTGAACGGGTTGTTCAAGGCTCTTGCCAGGGGATTCTGCCTGCCTGCTGGATGTGACGCCGCAGCGCCGCCGAGAGTTCTTGATAGACCCGCGGTTCCTGCGAGGTCAGATTCGTGGTTTCACCCGGATCGGATTTGAGATTGTAAAGTTCCAATGGCTTAAACGGACTGTCCTGAATCAGCTTCCAATCGCCTCGAATCAGTGCTTCGATCGTCTTTCCTCCGTAGGGGGGACCTCCTTCGCGACGAACAAAATACAGGTCACGCGTGGTGTTCTCCTGGACCTGACCGACCAGGGTCGGCAGAAAACTGATTCCCTCCGCGACCGGAACAGCTTCGACCCCGGCCGCGTCCAACACCGTCGGGAAGATGTCCATCGTCAAGGCGATCCGGTCCGTCCGGCTCCCTGCCGCAATACGACCGGGCCAGCGGACCATCGCGGGGACACGTAGCCCCCCTTCGTACATGTGTTGCTTCTCGCTTCGCCACGGCCCGTTCACCGCACCATGACCGAGAACCCCGCCGTTGTCGGAGGTGAAGATGACCAGTGTATTTTCTGACAGATGCAACTTTTCCAGCCGGTCGAGCACGCGACCGATCCCGGAATCCAGGTGTTCAATCAGTGCGACGAGTGAGGCTCGTTTGTCCGCGATTCCCGGGACGCGTTGCCGAACCCTTTCGACCCATTCCACCGGCGGCTGAATCGGATCATGGGGCGCGTTGTAGGCAAGATACAGGAAAAACGGAACGGCCTGCCCGGACGCATCCCGCACTGCCGCCCGCCCCGTCAGATAGTCACAGGCCCATTCCGTGAACAGATCAGTCGCATGTCCCTGAGGATCGATAACCTCGCGATTCCGCCGCATGAAGTTCTGGCCGCCTCGCAGATGAGTCCAATAGTCATCCATCATGTCGCCGAGGAACCCATGAAAGTCATCAAAGCCGCGCTCTGTCGGCGTGTTGGGTGACTCCAGACCAAGATGCCATTTGCCGATCAGGGCCGAGTGGTAGCCCGCTGCTTTCAACGACTGCGGCAACAGGACGGCAGCAGGATCCAGCCAGCCCCAGGAATTATCGACCGTATGCCGGATGACACCCGGCACCCCCACCTGATCCGGATAGCGCCCCGTCAGTAAAGCAGCCCGAGTCGGCGAGCAGACGCACGAATTTGCATAGAAGTTGTTGAACGTCATCCCTTCGCGCCCCAGCCGGTCGATCGCCGGGGTCAAGATGTCCGGAGTTCCAAACCCCGAGTAGTCGCCTCGCCCCAGATCATCCACCAGAATGACGATCACGTTCGGACGCTCCGCCCCCTCCAGCGTCCTCAGCGCGAATAAACAAACTGTGAAAAGCCCCAGCAGCGAAAGAGCGCGAAACACCATTTGTTCAACTCACCACGCGAGTACAAGAACAGCCAGGCAATACATCCAATCGACAGATCTTCGCATGAAACCACTCACAGCCGTAGCGTAAGTAAACCTGTTCTCCAGGGACTCGCAGAATTTACGACCTTCACGACAGAGACGATCGGCTCGGCAAATTAATCCAGACACCACATCGGACGTTGCACGCGACATCGACTCCGCAATATACCGCGAAGTCCACACGAGCGCCGATCGTTTCCAACTGGCCGAGACAAACCTGAGGTGATGAAGTTGAGCCACGCACAGACGCAGAGTTTTCCGCGGAGCAATCACTGGAAAGACTAAAGTTGTCGAGTTTCTTCCGACTGCCGTGGGAAGGAGTCGGAGAACCTTGCTCCACATTGCTCCTTCAGGCGAACAGCCGCGAGCCACTCAATACTTGATACTACCGCCTGTTGCGTATCTGCGGCGAGCCACCTGCAGTTCAATCCTCTCCTTCATCATCCAGTCGTTCAGAGGATCCTCCCGGCCATCCACCGGCTGACGGACAGCACGCTCATCGCACGCCCCGTCAGTGGTAAACATCATTCTCCTTTCCCGCCGCTGAGAATCAGTTCCGTCAGTTCGTAGACATTGGTCGTCGGGTTGTGACCAGGAGTTCCCACGGAGAGGGCAAGAGCGTCGAGTCGCGTGGCCCGCGTGACCGCCTGCTTGTATCCATGCACGTAGCGTGGAAAATCGACCTGCTTGACGTCCTTGTCGTAGTTCGAATCAAGGCTCTCAAGCAGGCTTTGCACGTTGTCGCGGTGCTGCATCCCGGGACTGTCGGTCAGGTGGAGGACGAGCCACAGTTCAAAGCAAGGGTTAGAAATCGCCAAGCGGATGCCGTTCGCTGCCGCCATTTCCTTCGCATCGGAAACACGAGGATGATCATCGATGTCAAAAACACACCAGACCGAATCGAATGCAATGTTCTGATCTTTCTGACGTCGAGCGTTCTTCTCGATCTCGCGTTTGTACTGACTCGCAAACTTTACCAACGAGAATGGTACCCCTGTTTCCTTGGCGACCTCCAACTTCATCAGTGCGTTCTTGTGGTAACGAGCGAATTTTTCGAGGTACTGCTTCTCGGTTTTCTCGCCCTCGCAAAAGACAAGCACCGTCGGCCTGGGATCTCGAAAGGGCTCCCTTCGCCCCGGTTTTCGATTGCGGTTAGGGCCCTTCATTCGACATCTCCGGCAGGAAAACGGAAGTCCCCCAAGAACGGGATGGCCCCATACCTCCCCTGGATATACCCACGCTCAATGTTCTCGTCCTTGCGCGGCTTGAAATCCGTAAGTGGATAAAGGACGGTTGCGCCGCGAGCATCTTTTTCGGTCAACCAGACCTGATCCCGTCTCAGCGCCGGTTCGCCGACCAGTGTCCCCAGCAAATTCGTGTCGTGCGTCGAAAAGATGAGCTGGGCATTCCGCTTATTGATCTCAGGATCGTTGAACTGCCTCACGATCAGATCGGCCAGCATCGGGTGCATGCTCGACTCAAGCTCATCGACAAGCAGCGTTGAACCGGTTCGAAGCGACCGCAGGATCGGAAACGCCAGCCGGAAAAGCGTTCTCGTCCCCCCCGACTCTTGCTCCAACGGCAGCCACGCATCATCCGATTCGGACTGATGCTTGAGTTGGAACCGGCTTCCACGAAGCGGCCTTCCGGCGCCGGTCAATTCATCGCGATTGAGTCTCACGTCAACAATGCCGATATCGGCCGCTTGAAGCATCGCTTTGAACTGGTTGAGTACGGACTCCGGTGGATCTTCGTCGAACAGAGTCCGTTGCCGACCCTCGCTGGATTCGTCGAGCATTTCGACGAGCTCTCGCTCGTCACGATATTGAGTGGAAAGGACCCGACGCGGAGCTGCCGGGCCGCCCGTCAGATTGAGCGAGTGAATTGACCCGAACCACGAGAAAAGCGGCCATAGCTGGGAGTGTCGGAGTTGGGCGGCCGCCGAAAGAAAGAGAGCGTTCGGACGCGTCACCCCTTCGATCACCTTATTCTCGCCTTTGAGATTCTCACCAAACTTGAACTGATCTCCCTCACGCTCAAGCCAGATCTGCTTCTTCCCGTTAGGCCAGGCGTAAATCCACTCCTCAACAAAGGCAACGTCGTTGCACAGAAATCCGTACTGGTAGCGAATCCCTTCAATGATCATCTGAACTTCGAAAAGCGAGAGCTCTTCCCGCTTTTGGCCCCAAGCGAAGGGTTCCCTCGGAACTCCTTCATCAGGCCCCCACAAGCGATGAGAAAGATTCACTGCTTCTTTCATATACGTGAGCGCGGCAAGGACGTTGCTCTTTCCGCTCCCGTTAGCCCCGTAAATTGCGACGACGGGAAGAAGCTTCATCGATTGATTCGGGACTTCCCTCGGCCTGCTATCAGTCTCATCTCCGATGCGTGCCGCCTCCATCGAGAGCGCCTGCTCATCCCGGAGCGATCGATGATTCTCGACGCGGAATTCGATAAGCATACTGGGGCCTTTCTCCTGCCGCAAAACCGCTTTAATCCAATTATGCGAGAAAAGCCCACGCAAAGCGACATTAAACACGGGTTTAACACCGACTTTGCGAAACAATCGCAAGACTCACAACCTGAAGTTCAATCGGACTTTGCAGTCGAGTGTCAATCGGCTGAGCGGCACTTGCCTGAATACCGATGGTCTTACTCGCGGGCGACTTAAAGTAGCCCGGTGCCACAGACCAGGTGGGATTGAATGCCACGAGCAGCGTCTGACGAAAAACGCTTTCTATCTGCCAGGCTCACTATCAACGGACACAAGCCAGCCGCTTATTCCATGGACTACAGCAAGGTTTCCTGATCGCTTGCAGAAAAGGCCCACAGGATCGAGACGGCCAGGACGATCAGCAGCAGGAAATTGACGGTTCGAAGGGTTTCAAATTCCCGCGAGCCCACGGTGATCTCGCTGATCAGAGGCCCGACGGCGCCAGCCAATGAGACCGCCATCGTTTGATGAACGTCCCGGTTCGGTACCTGGAAGACAACGAGCCAGAAGAGCGCCAACGAGGCAAGACATCCGATGCTCAGTCCCATCATGGCTCCCGACGCCGTCCCATAACTTGCCCCAACCGTGTGCATCGCGAAGGGAAGGACCGTCGCAATCAAGCAAAGAACGAAGCTTCCAAGCTTCTGGAGATCACTCATTGTACTACCTCGCGGGACATGAACTCGTTCGACCCACATGAGCGTTGGGCTGGACCGCACCGGACACAGCAACGGCTATTGCAGCGCAACAGGGCCATGCCGGATGGGATTCAACTCAGATTGTGTTTCGAGACGTAAACCGGATGACGTGAAAATCAAAGATGGGCTGATCGTCTGCGTTCGACATCCTGCCACTGTGCGGTACAAACCTCAATTCTGCAATACGGAAGATGTGTTCAGGTATTGAGAATGTGGAACTTTTCACGCCTCAATAACGGCGTGCCACTGAAGACCCCATTCGCCCTTGCGATGGGAAATCACAACAGGAAAGTTGCCATCGAACGGTTGAAACGCAGAACGTCTGAAGGTCGCCGGTTGGACAGACTAACCTGCCGGACTTAGCGGCGCATTCCAGTTACCAGGTTCCAGGACAACGAGCGTCGATCCGTAACCCCTGTTGTGACTATGTGCCCCAGACGCTCGACGGAGCTTCTGGGGCACACGGAAATCGGCCCCGCTGATGTTCTGGCGGGGATGCACGTCAGATCACGTCTGGGCGATCAGTTCAGCAGGATCTGCAGCGGGGTTATGGACCTGCTGAAACAGGTCGACTCGGGGGGATCCATTCATGGACGCAGGGACCGGGCATCCGAGCGCGTGCAGCCAGGTCGGTGCGAGGTCAACGAGTTCGACTGGCTTTTCGAGCTTGCCGGGACGGATATTCGGGCCGGCCGCAACGAATAATCCTTCCGGGCGATGGCTGCCGCTGGTGGGCCACGTCATGAACTCGCGGACGCGCTCGGAAAAGATCTCTTGGTCTGCGGAAAGCGTTTCGGCGGGCATATAACGAGCGTCCCGCCACTCGATCACCAGATCCGGTGCCATTTCCACTCCCTGATCGCCGAACAGCGCTTCACGGCGGTGAACATCGATCACGGCCGATTCACCCGTTTCAGGATCAGTCAGCTTCCGCAGGGCGGTGATCAGTTCATCGCGAAGTGGCTCATACTCTTCGGGCCTGACAATCCCGTGCTGCTCACGCCCGGCGAGGTTGATGTAAATGTTCCCCTCGCCCTTGCCGCGGTGGTAGGCTCGCGTCCGCGACCAGTCAATATGATCGTGTGCGATCCGGCGAAGCACCCACTGCTTAAAGGGCATCGCATTCGCATAGAAGAACAGACTCCGGGGCAGATAGCGCTGCGCGTTGGTCCGGATACTGGTCAGCAGGCGGGCTGTCGCCGACGGCCCTTTGCGACCTTCGGTACGAGCCAGGAATCCATTCTGCTCGAGCCAGTTCTGCAGGCGAACGCCCGCCTTGATCGGACCCGCGCCGCATTCCGAAATCACAAATAATGTGTCTGTCGGTTCGAGAGCTTTCATCAATGAGCCGATCAACACGTCCGCGGCTGCAAACGTTTTCTCGGCAACTTTCTCTGTGACGCTCCCTTTTTCCTCCATGTCTTTCCAGAAATAGTGCTGTGCAAAGGCACTGCCACTGTTGTAGGCAAACAGAAATCGCCAGTCGTCGCGGTGAACCAACTGCTCAAGCAGGGATTTTTGCCAGACCGTCTCGTGCGGAAGCAGTTCACCGTACGTCGCCTTGCCCTGCCCCCCGGGAAAGATATCTTTGTGATGATACCGCCCCAGACTGCTGGTCAGTTCTTGAAACAGCTCGCGCGGGTGTGAAATGGAAGGATGCGCTCCGGGAGCATCCTGACCGGACAATGTGAAACCGGGAATCTTCGGCGGTGGATATGTCATCGGGACATTGACCCAGCCTGATGGCAGATCATTGCTGGCGAGGACATCCCACAATTTGGGGCCTTTTACGTCGGAACCATGGACTTCGAGGAACTTGCCTCCGTCCTGCCGTTGCCAATAGTCGAAAACGCCATGACTGCCGGCACGGCGTCCGGTCAGAATCGTCGCCCACATCTGCGGTGTCAGCAGATAAGGAATGGAATAGCGCGTATGCCCGCTCAATCCTCGCTTCATCAGTCGGGACAAATTCGGCATCACCCCCGCATCACAGAATTGCTGGACCAGTTCGGGTGAGGCCTCGGACAGAGCGAGCACCATAACTCGGCTCATAGTTTTTAAACCCCTTCTCTCGCAGGTTCCTTCGCATCGGCCGATTGTGGGAACTCTGGTTGTACCAACTCGACTTCACTTTGTTTCAACACTCTCGATGACCCCGCCAGTAACGGCGCCGTCGCACTGGCCACCTGACGCCAGTCAAACCGCCGCCTGAACTCCGCGATTTGCGCATCAACGTCTCTCTGCGAATGGGGTCGTACCCATTCCTGCTCCAGGGCGTCCCGCAATCCGTCCTCAGAATCGACCGGGAACAGACGCCCGAAATTCTGACAAACCTCTTTGTTGCTGGGGATATCACTGACCACCAGTCGCGCGCCCGAGATGCCTGCCTCAAGGAGAGAGAAAGACATTCCCTCGTGCGACGACGGCAGGACAAACAGCCGGGTATGACGATAGAGGGCAACCAATTCGTCACCGCATACGACCCCGGCTCGCAGGATGCGGTCTTCGTGCCCTTGGCACAGGCTTTCTATCAGCCGCGCATAAGGTCCGGGGTAATCGGGCTCGCCAGCAAGCACCAGCTTTGCAGATGAGGGAAGCCTGGCGGTCAGAAACGCGGAAATCAGTTGATGAAAATTCTTCTCGGGGACGAATCGACCAACCGCCAGTGCATACGAGTCTGGTGAAATCGCCAGGTTCTCGGGAAGTTTTTCCGCCGCTTCGTCACAGGGAGGGCTCACCCCGTTGGGAATCACCACACTATCGCGACGTCCCGTGGCGGCCGCAAATTTTTCCGCAATATCCGAGTTCAGGCAGACAACCGATTCCGCGTAGCGGGCACAGAAATACTCGCCCAACTTCAGTATGCGTCTGGCCAGAAAGTTCCATTTGACACGGTCGTACTCGGCCCCCATATGGCGGACGATGATCCGCAGGCCCAGTAGTCGCGCCAACGGAAGGGGAAGACACGAACTGAGGCCATGCACGTGAATCACCTTGACCCCCATCGCGTAGGCGGTGAGCACAGCCATCATGGAGTAAAGGGGGGTTTCGAGGCTGCTGGATTTCAGAATCGGGATTCGAACCAGGTTGATGTTCTTACAGTCTTCCAGACCCTTCGACGGTTTCCGCACGAAGATGGTGATCTTGAATCGGTCGGCGGGAAGGTGGCGGTAGAATTCGGAGCAGTACCGCTCAATCCCTCCTTGAAGAGCTCCGATCCCGCGTGCTCCAATCACGCCCAGGTGTAAGCGGTCTTCTCTCGAATGAGGCATCAGGGAGCCCCTGTACAAACTGGTGAGACGTCCGCCGCGATCTCTTCGATCTGCTCAGCAATACTTTCCCAGCGACGTAATTCGCCAGCGGCAGCACGCACCGGGTCTGAGCGTTTCAAAGCGCGGGAGATAGCCTGGACGAATTCCTCGCCCGTTTCGGCAATGGCGATGCCCCGGTCCTCGAATGCGGGCAGGCGCGTACCAACCGCAGGAAGTCCCGTTGCAGCAATTTCGTTCAACTTGATCGGCTCGATGGCCTGAGTCCAGGGAGTCACTTTGTACGGCAGAATTGCGACATCCAGGGCTCGCCAGCGCGCAGGCATGTTTTCATGGGGACAGGCAGGAAAGAACTGGATGTTGGGAAGTCGACGCAAGGCCGAGAGGTCATCCAGTTGCGTGCCCCCGAGGATGAACTGGACGTGAGGCATGGCCCGCACGACGTTTTCCAGCAATGGAAAATCGATTGCGTGTTCGCGCAGGTCTCCAAAGAAACCGACTCGCGGTGCGGGAATCGCCTGAAACTCCTCCGCGATGGGTCCCTCGGGACAGAAATGGTCGAGGTCTGCACCGTGACCAATGTAAACCGAACGACCGGTCGCGCGTCCCATCTCTGCTTCATACAGCGAACGACTGGCGTACAAGACGGCGTCGGATTTGCGAAACAGTAACTCTTCCTTGGCCGCGACGACGTTGTGGTCCGAGTACTGGAAATCGGCGTGACGATCGCTGCGGTTGTACAACAAAGCGCTGCGGTCCAGTGACAGCGCCAGATCGGCAAATGTGGGCAGCGTGATCAGGACCAGAGGGCGATCGAACCCCAGTCGTCGCGCGTTGTACTGAATCTGCGATCGCAGACCGCCGTTATTAAACTTCCCCAGCAGTCCGGAATAGGCGGGCCAGAACAGGGGCGTATAGACAACCAGATCCAGTTCAGGAATTGGCCGGGAAGCAATCCGCGACATGCTCCGGAGCTTGCGGCCAATCCGTTTGATCAGCGATCCCCCCAGACTCCGTTTGGCGGACCGCATTCCGATACTGTTCACGAACAGAACCGGATGAGACTTTGCCAGCACCCGGGCAAGCTGCATATCGGAATGACCGTGGGAATGGGACCACCAGTCAAAGATGCTCAATATGATGATTCCCCGCCCCATCACCTCGTACCCCTGCACAACTAAACGCCTGTTTCTGCCACCGTAAAAATCAAACAGCCGAACAGTCAATTATCATTTCCGTGAACGACTGAAAGGACACGCGCGAGCGTACGGTTGTAATGATTATGACGCACAACGAGTCTCGTAAGTGCGATCGCGAAACAGTGCCATGAGTACAGGTATACACTCCCACCAATGGATTCAGTCTGGCGCCTTACGACAAATCATCTTGACGCATACCCCACGCCTCCGTATTATCCATCTATTCTTGTCGCTATTTTGTCGCAACTCTGAAAGGGAAAGCTGGATCATGCTCGTTGCATTGCGGTCTGCGTTGCGGAGGAAGCTGCGTTGCAGTGGCGGGGACGGTATTGCCAAGACGCCCGAACATCTGCGCCACGATGCAGGCAAGGTCCGCTTGATTAGGTGCTCAAGATGCTCACGCTTGCGCACCTTGAGCATCTAATGGAAACCCCTGAAAAAGAGCGGTTTCTGCAATTAGATGCTCAAGGTGCTCAAAGATGTGCAGCGCGCATTTCGACATCGCAAACTGCGCGGGAGGATTTCCACCAGGAAATACGCGGCTGTCATTGACGTGCGAATTGCGGGGGATACATCAGCCGGGTGCCCTCCGACACGGCCGGTTGGTAACACTCCTCCAGGGAGCAGGTCGGATCCGACCTGACTCAGGAATGTCCGGGATCCGGCGCAGTCACACTGCGGTATTTTCGGACTGACACCCTCTCGACTTGGTGTGTCGAATGATGTAACAAATCAAATAGAAATCGTTTGCGTGAAATCTCAAGTGGAAAGCTCCCGAAATGAAAATCGCTCTCGCTCAACTGAACCCCACAGTTGGGGATATCACCGGCAATTGTCGTCTCATCGTTGAAGCGACCGAGCGAGCTGTGGCGATGGGGGCAGACCTGGTGGTCTGTTCGGAACTGGTCATTTCAGGGTATCCCCCCAAGGACCTGCTGCTGCGCGAAGGGTTCACTGCCGCCTGTGATCAGGCCGTCGAGAAGCTGGCCAGGCAGATTCCTGCGGGAGTGGGACTGATTGTCGGCCACCCCACCGAGTGGAATGTCCCGGCAGACCGGATTGCGAACGCCGCCAGTCTCCTGGAGAACGGCAAAGTCGTCGCCACAGTACAGAAGTCACTCCTTCCCAACTATGACGTATTCGATGAGCGACGTTACTTCCGACCGACAGACCGGATTGCTCCCGTCACATTTCGCGGCCTGCGAATGGGGCTGCATATTTGTGAAGACGCCTGGTGGGGTGAGCGTGATACCTTCCACCATACCGACCCGATCAGCTACCCGGATCCAATCGCAGAACTGGCTGCCGGTGGGATTGATGTCCTGATCAATGTTTCGGCCAGCCCGTTTGAAGTGAACAAGGCCTCACGGCGCGAGGCGATCCTCAAACGGCATGTCAATCGGCACCAGGTCCCATTTCTCTTCGTCAACGAAGTCGGTGGAAACGATGATCTGGTCTTCGATGGCAACAGTATTGTTCTGGACGCCCAGGGGCGAGTCGTTCAGCAACTGAAAGGGTTCGCGCCAGACCTGCAGTTGATCGACCTCGATCAACTGTGCTCCCCCATTGCCGTGGAAGCGGCCCCCGTCCCGGCGCAACTGCTGGATGCGCTGATTCTGGGCCTGAAGGATTACATGCAGAAGTCGGGATTCACCGGCTGTGTGCTTGGACTGTCCGGAGGGATTGACAGCACACTGGCAGCCTATATCGCTGCCGAGGCCTGTGGTGCGAGCAACGTACACGGAATCATGATGCCCAGCCGCTACAGCACCGGACACAGTGTCGATGACGCCGAAGCACTGGCTACGCGACTGGGAATCAATGCCGAAGTGGTTCCGATCGACGCAGTTCACAAGGCCTACGAATCTCTGGCGATCATCGGTGCGGATCTGGCTGCGGCCCCTGCTGGACTTGCCGATCAGAATCTTCAGGCCCGTATCCGCGGCGCAATCGTGATGGTGCGAAGCAATCACTATGGCTGGCTGCCGCTGGCGACTGGAAACAAGAGCGAACTGGCGGTCGGATATTGTACCCTCTACGGCGACATGGCCGGAGGCTTCGCCGTGCTGGCGGACTTGTTGAAGCGGGACGTTTACGCCGTCTGTCACTACATCAACGACGTTCGCGAAAAACGCGAAGTCATTCCCCGGAACGTCCTCGTCAAAGCCCCCAGTGCCGAACTGGCCCCGAATCAGTTCGACCAGGATTCGCTCCCCCCTTATCCCATCCTGGACGGGATCCTCGAGGGCCTGATCGAGCGAGAGGAATCGGTGGCAACCGTGGGGAAATCCTTCCCGATCGAAACAGTCCGCTGGGTCGCGAAAAAACTCGACCGGAACGAATACAAGCGCCGTCAGATGCCGCCAGGAATCAAGCTTTCGGCCCGAGCCTTCGGTAGTGGCCGGCGCATGCCCATGGCGGCTCGCTTTGAGATCGAGTAATCCTCGGCGGCTATGGAGCGAGTCTTGATGGAGTATTACCACCAGCCGCGAGACCACGAGGGATCGATGCCCGTAAACCACGACATTTCATCTGCGGATTCCAGTCGTCAGGCTCCCCCGGTGACGCGTCGTCACTGGCTGAAACGGGTGGCTGGGTCGTTCGTCGCGGGTACCGCGGGGGTCGGTTATTACTCCTTGCACGTGGAGCCGCACTGGATTGAAGTGGTTCATCGCCCGCTTCCCATCCGAGGTCTTCCCGCCGAGTTGGAAAATCGGACGCTGGTACAGATCAGTGACGTTCACATCGGGCACGAGGTCGATGACCGATTTCTGATACAGGCGTTTCAACAAGTGTCGGAATGGGCTCCCGACCTCGTGGTGTTTACAGGTGACTTCCTGACGCTGCACCGGGACGGCAGCCTGCCGATCGAGAAGATGGAGCGTGTGCTGAAGCATTTTCCGCAGGGCAAACTCGCCACACTGGGAATCCTGGGCAACCACGATTATGGACTCCAGTGGAACGATCTCTCTGCCGCCAGCGTCGTTGCTCAAATAGCAGAAGACGCCGGGATCCAGATTCTGCGAAACCGCTCGAAGTTTGTGAGGGGTCTGCAGATCGTGGGGTTTGATGATTACTGGGGCCCCAATTTCGGCGGACCGCGAGTCCTCGCTGACTCGGACTTCAGCCTGCCGACACTGATCCTGTGCCACAATCCGGATGTCGCCGATCTACCGGTCTGGTATGACTATCGCGGCTGGATCCTGTCGGGACATACGCACGGTGGCCAAGTTAAGCCACCCTGCTTTGGCCCTCCGATCTTGCCGATCGGCAATAAGAGATATGCCGCTGGGGAAATTCCGCTGGAGGACGGTCGGCACCTCTATGTTAATCGAGCGCTGGGGCATAGTATGAGAGTCAGAATCAACGTCAGGCCCGAACTGACGGTCTTTCGACTGGTCAGAGAAGAATCGGCCTGATTCAGATACGTCGACGGGTCAGCCAGAAATCATGCGAGAAAAACATGTCGATTTCCCTCGAACTCTATAAGCCTCCGATCATCGCTCCTTCGATGCTCAAGTGCGATTTTGGTGACTTGAACCGCGAAATCGATCGACTGGTCTCCGCGGGGTCTCACTGGGTGCACTGGGATGTGATGGACGGGCATTTTGTCCCGAACCTTTCCTATGGAGCGATGGTAATTGCGAGTGTCAGGGCAAGAACCAAAGCGTTCTTCGACGCACACCTCATGATCAGCGATCCCGCCAAGTACCTGGACGACTACGTCAAGGCGGGATGCGACGCGATCACCATCCATATTGAAGCCGTTCCAGACCCGTCAGACCTGCTGAAGCGAATCCGGGCCGCCGGACTGCAATCAGGGCTGGCAATCAATCCGGGAACTCCAGTGGCCCAGATCGAACCCTATCTCGCCGAATGTGATCTGGTGCTGGTGATGAGCGTTCAACCAGGATTCGGCGGTCAGAAGTTCATGCCTGAAGTGCTTGAGAAAGTCCGCACGCTGCGAACCCTGGTGTCACCTCAGACGCTGATTTCGATCGATGGTGGAATTGCAGGCCCTACGATCGCATCTGCCGCAGAGGCAGGTTGTCAGATCTTTGTCGCAGGAAGTTCGATCTTCGATGAAACCGATTACCGATCGGCCATTGATCAATTGACGCAACTGGCAGTAGCGGCGACATCCCCTGCTCCAGAGAACGGCTAGGGAACTTGGCATCTTGTGCCGTCTGCGACAACCGCCAGACGGTCGCGATCAGAAGGAAGTCGCTATTTGAAAAATTGGCCCTCGTCCTGACAGTGATCAGTTATCAGGACCAGGATTGACTCGTTCACAAACGGGGAACGACTGCTCTGATCGAGAGCTTAATAACCGAGGGTTACTTTCGTGGCTCAGGCCGCTTTCACAGAAGGAAACGCCGATTGCGGCGAATTGCGACCCGCAAGACGCTCGGCCTCTTCATTTATCTCGTCCATCGCCTGTTGAGCAGCGGCGACATATTGGGTCAGTTGAGAACGTGGGGTGTCCTGAGGAATCGAGACAGGACGGCCGGTAATCAGGTAGATCGTCGTGAAGGGCATTGGGATGACGAGATCCGTCCAGCTCCCTTTCACTCGCCACCCGTTCTTCACGACGAATGCTCCCGGCAAAAGTCGACGTCCGGTTTGAGAGGCGATAAACGCGACACCAGGTTTCATGACGCGACGGGGTCCACGAGGTCCATCAGGAGTGACGATAATGTGCTTACCTGCCGTATCGGTCAGCAGTTGTCTCAGTGCTTCGACACCACCTCGTCGACTCGACCCTCGCACGGTCGTGTAGTCCATCCAGGCCATTGCGTCAGCCAGGTAGGAACCGTCCTGATGCTGGCTGACGAGACAGCAGCATCGCTTCCGCAGCCATTTGGGGGCGGCGAATGTTGGCAGCAGCAGGGCATCGTGCCAGACACTCAGCACAAAGTGTTCATCGTTGACCGTTGGATCCATGCGTTGTTCGAGAACGTCGCCCAGGAACTTTTTACGGCATGTCCAGAAGAGGAGACGGAAGGTCGCCACAGCGGTCAATGCGGCAAATTTGGTTAACCAGCGACTTCGAATCTTCACTTGAGGGGCTCCATCGATTCGCAAGGCCGTTCCCTACTCGGGGCCCCTGCGTTGTCGACATCCTTGTAAACAACTTGACTTTGCGAAAGTAACGATCCTACGCGGTCAGCCGAGCAACAGACGGAAGTCCCCGGCAACGTGGTTTACTGACGCCGTCATAAGACCGAACTCTGCCACTCTCACCGCGAGCAAAATCGTGCAGGGAAATCTAGAGGAATTCACGCGAATGGGAAATGTCAATCTGCTCAATCGTGGTTCCCCTGTTTCCACAACAGCCATCATCTGAAATGATTACCACGCACATCCTTCCGCAAGGGGGATCCATGCGATATAGAGACATCACGAGCGATGACTCTTTCAGCGTATTTTTGACTGTTTAAGGTGAACTCAATGACTCTGCAACTTTCGCGTCGCGGCTTCCTTTCGGCATCCGCAGGCCTGCTCGCGACGGCAACCGCCTCCTCAATGACGCGCGGACTCCTGGCCGCTGACGGCAAGGCTCCGCTCTACAAGATCTCGCTGGCTCAATGGTCCCTGCATCGTACATTCTTCGACAAGAAGGCCGATCCGCTGGACTTCGCCAAGATCAGCAAGACCGAATTCGGGATCGACGGGATCGAATACGTCAATCAGTTCTTCAAGGACAAGGCGACCGACACGAAGTACCTGGGCGAACTCAAGAAGCGTGCTGACGATCATGGCGTGACCAGCGTGCTGATCATGTGCGACGGCGAAGGAGCTTTGGGCGATCCCGACGAGAAGCGCCGCCTCGAAGCGGTCGACAACCACAAGAAGTGGGTCGAAGCCGCCAAGTTCCTGGGTTGTCACTCCATCCGCGTCAACGCACAGTCGAGCGGAAGCTACTGGGAGCAGATGAAGCTCGCCGCCGACGGACTGCGACGCCTGAGCGAGTTCGGCGCAACGCACCAGATCGGGGTGATCGTTGAAAACCATGGTGGACTTTCGTCAAACGGCACCTGGTTGTCATCGACGATTCACACGGTCAACAACCCGAACTGCGGCACGTTGCCCGACTTTGGCAACTTCCGGGTTGCCAACAACGTCAACTACGACCGCTACAAGGGAACGGAAGAACTGATGCCGTTCGCCAAAGGGGTCAGTGCCAAGTCCCATGAGTTCGATGAAGCGGGCAACGAAACGAAGACCGACTACCGCCGTATGATTCCGATCGTACTGTCCTACGGATATCGCGGCTGGATCGGGATTGAATACGAAGGCTCAAAGCACAGCGAAGTCGAAGGGATCAAGCTGACGAAGAAGCTGCTCGAAACCGTGCACAACGAAATCGCCTCGTGAGGCATTTCGGTCCCTTCTCACGCTGAGAAGACCAGCTCACCCATGCGAGCAGTGTCTGACTTCGGTCAGACACTGCTCGTTTGCCTGCCCGGCAATTGTCGGAACGACTGACCTCCCGGCGTACGGCTCAGACCCGATGAAAACCTCCCTCCCACTAGGGGAGAGGCGATTCCTGATGTACGACACTTGGGACATCGAGAGTGCCCGGTAAACACGGTGGAACAGGGGGCCAGAACTGGCTGTTCTTTTCAATGAATTCGGCTCCCCAGCGGTAGTGGTCGAACAATCCCGTCGTATCACGACCGAGTAGCCGATAAGCAGCGTAGATCGCCTCAATCGTGGCGAGCCCCCCTTCGGGATTATCGAGAACCTTTGATGACCTCGGGTAAGCCGTAACCAGAGGAGGAAGCGTTCGTACCGGAACGGTGGCTGCGAGCCGCTCCATGGGTTCCACCCAGCGCCAGGTCCCGTCCAGAACCAGTAAGCCGCAATCCCGGTCGGCATCGCTCAGGAGAGGCCCCCCCAACCCCAGTCGAATGTAACCGGGCAGTGCAGGTGGAGTACGGGGATGCTTGTAGAACTGAAACTGGCCCCCCGCGCGGAGGGGATGAACAGTGCATTTCGAGCGGCGTTCTCGGGGATGAACAACGATAATTGTTTGTGGCGGCGTCATGAGGTGCAGGATCGATTAAGCAGGCTCAAGGGTCAAGTCTGCGACTCATCCCCCCCCAAGCCAATCGTCACCACTCAGTCACAGCGATGAACGTACTACCAAAGGAGAACCGTTTCTCAAACCCGGGCGGAGGGGATGGTTCCATTCGAACAGGGCTCGGTCGACTGCCCAAGGACCAGGACAGGCTTCATAATTCGCGCCGAAATCAGCATAATTGCAGGCATTCCTCTATTGGCGGCGGCAGTTTTCATGCAGAACTTGATCGTTTTTTGCCAGCGATGCCTCTCGTGGGTAGAACCCCACGCCGAGTTGTGCCCCGACTGTGGCAC
Source organism: Schlesneria sphaerica (assembly GCF_044336245.1). NCBI lineage: Bacteria > Pseudomonadati > Planctomycetota > Planctomycetia > Planctomycetales > Planctomycetaceae > Schlesneria > Schlesneria sphaerica. Next base: position 2,789,937 of record NZ_CP172346.1, read on the forward strand.
AACCATGACTCTGGACCAGCCCGATCTGGAGCCAGACTTACTCGACAGGATCATCGGTACGCCACTCATGCTGGTCGGACCGGTTCGGGTCGAACGTCCTCGTCTGCCAAACTATGGTGATCTTGTGGGGACCAGCGAAGGGATGATGTTTCTGCCCCGATTGCATCGGCGCCTGAATGGGGCGTGGGAAGGGGTGACATCCCACCGCGTCCCCGGTTGGTGGCCTTTCCGGGGTGAGCAATCAAATAACCGCTTTCTGGATTGGCTTCGTCGTCCGGCGAATACTCAACTGGCCGAACCGACCCAGGGCGAAGCTCGCTCCCTGACCGGGTCTCTCTCACAGCGACTGATGGATTCCCCAGGAGCCTTTTTCATTGAACGACGATTCATTCGTGCCATGACCTGTCGGCGAAAGGGGGTCAGACTGGAACGCTCGCCCTATCGAAGCATCACGCTCTTTGACGAATCCCCAGACATGACGCTGCCCGCAGCTCTGGAATTGCTGGAAACTCAAGCAGGCAGGATGGAAGCTCACAAGTAATGACGAGTCTGCAGCCGTCGCTCGGCAGGACACCTCATTCATAGCTCAGAATGGGGATCACCGACGTTTGTAGCTCGCCCGCGGTGACGTGGACCTGCCGTTGACGGTCGACATACACATCGACTTCGCTCCGAATTCCGAACTCGGGCAGATAAATGCCCGGCTCAATAGAGAAGCAGCATCCAGGAAGGATCAGGCGAGTCTCATGAGTCTCAAGATTGTCGATATTGGCCCCGTTGCCATGTGTCTCCTGACCGATGCTATGTCCCGTTCGATGAACGAAGTACGGGCCATATCCCGCCAGCTCAATCACGCCTCGCGCGGCGTCGTCGACTTCATATCCCTGTAACTTCTGGCCCGCGGCAAAACGGTCCCGCACGAGCTGAATCGCGGCATCCCGCGCCGCAGCGACAATTTTGAAGATAGACTCATATTGCACAGGAACCGACGTCCCGACAAAGCCGACACGAGTCAGGTCGCTGTAAACCGCACGCGGACGGTCGAGCTTCGCCCAGAGGTCAACCAGAACGAAATCCCCTTCCCGGATCGGTGCCGCACCGGTTTCGTAGTGAGGGTCACCGCTGTGAGCATTGACTCCCACAATCGGCGGATGATAGGTCGTCAGGCCGTGCTGGGCAAAGTGATCCATGATCACGTCCCGGACCGCCCCCTCGGTTGTCTCACCGCGAGTTCGAACTTCGCCAGCGATGAATCGCCACGCCTTCGCGAACGCAGAATCCGTGTGCTGCCCCGCTTCCAGATGCATGGCCCACTGGTCGTCATCCCAGACGGCTTCAAAGAGCTGAATCAGGTCTCCCGAAGGGACGACCTCGCAGCCGTTGGACGTCACGAGTTCGACCGTGCCTGCATCCACGCGCGAGATGTAGGGATTCCCGTTACGCGGAGAATATTCCATCGCAACCCGGGATCGTCCTGCAATCAGACTGGCAACCCCCGCTTCGAATTCCTGCCACTTCAGATAAATCTGTTTGTCGCCCGGCAGATGATCCAGCGCACCGGTCTCGATGCGATGAACGAGTTTCACAGGCTCGCCATGAGCCGGGATGAAGTACATCCAGCGTCGAGAGCCAACAGGCCCATCCCCGAACTGCAGAATGCGGCGGGCAAGAATATTGCTGCCACGAAAGTCATACAGCAGCCACCCATCGAGTTGGCTTTCACGAACGGCAGACTGAATCGCGGCCAGGTCGAACATGATTCTTCTCGCCAGCAGGATCAGCCCGTGAAAGGCACCCTGCTTTCATATTAATTGGTCGGGGTAGCAGTCGATTTGGTTTTGGACGGCTTGGCGGGGGGTACAAAACCTCCCAATCCTCGCTTCACCGATTGAACAAATTCGGGGTCGAGACTATCGAGAAACGATTGTGCTTTGACCGCATGTGCTGGCAGTTGATCCGCTTTTTCCGCGGGGACATCTTTCCGGCACATCAGAGCATAGGCAACGATCTTTTCCTTCGCAGAACGGGTATCCCACGGATATTTGCCATAGTCGTTCTTCAGCCGTTCCAGGGGAACCCAATCCTTCCAGCGTGCGAGATCAACGACGACCATGTCGGCAAATTCAGAACGGTCCAGAAAACGCCGCATCGCCGCTTTCAGCGTCTCTTCACCAAACTGACGACGGCGGTAGTCCCACAAGAAGATAAGCGTCGTCCGCAATGCATCCAGATCAGCAATTCGAGGATCATCCGGGGACAACTCGTCCTCAAGAGAGCCGAGCTTGCGTTCCATCAATTCCCGCAGTCCCGACTCGCCTCGCAGCAGCAGGTATCCCCCCATCATTCCCTCGATCCCGATCCGATTCTGCGTAGGATCGATGGGTGCCATGATGCGCTGATGCAGATAATCGGCGTCCTCGTCATTTCCGCACAGACCGAGCAACATCCCATAGAAAGCTCGTCGCACAATGAGCTGGGGATTGGGATCTTCAAGCCATTTTCTGACTTGGGAACGCGAAATCTTCGGTGCGAGCAATTCGACGTCTTCGTACTTTGCCTGAGCAAATTCCGAGAACGCATCATTCGAGATCACATTGTTCTCGTGATCCAGAAACTTGAGAAAGTATTCCAACCGCTCGACCTGCGGTTGTTCATGCGAAGGGGCTTTACGGATGTAATCATACTCGCGGCCCAATTCGTCCATTTCGATCGGCAGCGACCATTCCATCTGGTCCTCTTTAAGCTGCCCCATCAACAGGAAGAGGTCTCCCTCTTTGGCAGTCAGTCCGAAAGGTGTCACGATCTTCGGCTCGAGCTTGGCCTTTTGCGAATCGCGGATCGCTTTCAGGACTTCGAAAGTGGTTTTCTGCATGGAAAGTTCCTCACCATTTTCGGAGTTGAGGAACTTCACCACACAAGCCGAATCGGACTCCGCCAGCTTTTCGCTCAGCGTGGAATCCGTCGGCGGACAATAAGGGCAGGCGTGAGCCATCAATACGGCCGTTGCCGTAATGGTGGTCGCAACTACCATGAGTACGAACTGCCGAGTCCGTGGCATTTTAACTCTCACTCAAGAAGGCTCGTCATGGAGCCAGTTCAGCAGCATTACGGGACCTGTAACGCCGAATTCCGAACGACTGTCACATCCATTCCATCGTCATACCCGGTTGGGGGATCCAAACTGCGGCGACGCATCAGGAGGATCGACATCCAGTCGCGTCGAGACCCGAAGCGTGGTTTGTCGCTGCAGAAGAGTCGTGGCTACTTGAGCAGGAAGAACCGCTTGGCCTCATTGACAGTTTTGGGATCCTTCTTTTCCAGCTCTTCCAGGCACTTCTGCCCTTTGATGACGTGTGCGGGCAGTTCAGCGACTGTGGTCTTTTCGCTGGAAGGTTCCGAAGCGCCAGCATTCGAATCGGCTGTTTCCGTTTTCGCTTCGCCCAGATCCTTAGTGCTCGACAACATATAGCGGACAATTGCCCGTTTGACGGAGGGGAAGCTCGTCTCGTCGTCGTAGATGACCATCAGTTTGTCCTGCACGGACCAATCCTTCATGCGGGACAGGTCAGCGATGACGAGGTCTGCCAATTCGGGTCGATCGAGCAGGAGGCGTGTCGCTTGCCGCAATCGTTCAATGGAAATTTTCCCATCGCCGTACTGCCACATGAAGCGGATCGCCTGGATCGCCGCATAGGTTTCACTGAACGGGGCGCTCATATTAATGAGCTTTTCTTTTTCGATCAGATCCAGCCCTTTTTCCCCCGTGAGCAAGAGGTAGCCCCCCATGATCCCGTCGATCCCCAGCCGGAAGTCATCCGTCGGTTCGAGGATCCGGGATTGCATCAGCTTGACATCTTCGTCGTTACCACAAAGCCCCAGCATCATGCCGTACAGCCCTAATCGACCTGGCGAAACATCTTTCGACGTCAGCCATTTTCGCAGCTTTTCGCGGGGGAATTCATCCGAGAGTTTGGCAACGTCTGCATAGGCGGCATTGGCAAATTCGCCGAACGCATCATCACCGATCATCTTGTCTTCGGACTCGAGGTACTTGAGGAAATACTTCAATCGTTCGCCAGCAGCCACTGTCGGCTTGGGAGAATTCCGCATGTATTCGTAGGCGACCTTGGAGACCTCGAGCGGGCTGCCCCACTCGATGGCCGAGTCGACTTTTGTGCCGAACAGCATGAACTGATCACCGGGCTTCGCCGTTCGGTAACGAATCAGAGAGATCGGCGAACCTGGAGCCAGTTTCCCCCCTTCAGCCTGGTGGACGACTTCGATGACCTCAAGTTCCGTGGTTCCCGCGTCGGAAAGATTGGCAGGTCGGCCGCCGGTCCATTTGGCCAGCACCACAGCATCGGCCTGAGCAACTTGCTCAGACAAGGTCAGAGAGGGCGCCGCGCAGAACGGACAGGACATCGCCAAATCAGACAGCATGAAAATCGCTGCTGCCAGTGCCAGTACCGTGGAACACTTCAATAACCGAAATCGACTCATTATCAGATCTCCTCCAGGGAGAAGTCGCAAAGGGAATGACAACTCAACCATTCAGGGAATGGTATCAGAAAAGGGGCCAAGTATCGCAAGTTCAGAGAATTTTGAACTGCTGGCCCCGCAAAAAGCCGCCGTAAATAATTGCGGCTGACCGTCACAACGAGGAATGCCGATCACCATAAAAGTTCGGTCGACACGACGGACACTTTGTGAACGGGACAATCAGCTGCCGCGCGATCTTCCGACTGCCGCCTTATGCCAGCGACGAGAACCGCTTCCACTGTCCGGCAGTTCCCGGTTCGGGGGCCAGACCGCGCCATCAACTCGTCAGGATGTCAGAGACGACTCGTGCCGATCGACCATCGGTGATCTGCTGCTCGCGGCCATTGAACTGGTAGAGCAGTTTTGAATGATCGATCCCCAATTGACGAAGGATCGTCGCTTGAAAATCGTTAGGTGTCACCACATTGACCGAAGCGCGGTGCCCGACCTCGTCGGTCTCGCCGTAGGCCATCCCCGGCTTGAAGCCGCCACCGGCGAGCCAGATCGAGAATCCCTGTCCGTTGTGGTCTCGACCATTCCCTTCGCTCAATTCTCCTTCGCTCACGGGCAGCCGGCCGATTTCTCCACCCCAATGCACGATCGTGGAATCGAGCATCCCTCGTTGTTTGAGATCCTTGACGAGCGCCGCAGCAGGCTGGTCCGTTCGCTTACAGACAGCCGGCAGGCCCTTGCGGATATCGGTGTGATTGTCCCATGGCTGTCCGTCGAGGAAGAGTTGTACGAAACGCACGCCGCGCTCTACCAGTCGTCGAGCGATAAGACATCGAGTCCCGTATTCACGGGAATGCGGTTGATCCAGGCCGTACAGCTTGTGGATGTGTTCTGGTTCCTGAGAAATATCCAGTGCTTCCTTGGCTTCGGTCTGCATGGCGGCGGCCAGTTCATAGCTGGCAATACGCGCTTCCAGATCCGATTCCCCCGGATGCTGTTCCAGATGTCGCTGATTGAGACGAGCCAGGAAGTCCAGATTCTGACGCTGCAGTGGCCCGCGAAGTCGGGGTGGCGGGTCGAGGTTAAAGATTCGTGGCTCCTCGGCCCGTAGTACGGTACCTTGGAACAGTGGAGGCATGAATCCGCTCGACCAGTTCAATGTTCCGTCGACGGGGTGACCACCCGGATCAGCCAGAACCAGGTAAGCGGGCAGGTTCTGGTTCTCACTGCCCAGACCGTATGCGATCCAGCTTCCCAGCGTGGGACGTCCCGTCACCGCGGGAATGCCGCCGTGGAAGTAACGAATCGAAACTTCGTGGCCATTGTGTCCCGTATGCATTGAGCGAACAACGCAGATATCGTCCACAATATCAGCGGTGTGCGGAAGGAGTTCCGAGACCTCGGTCCCGCATTGTCCGTGGGCACTGAACTTCCAGGGGCTGCCGAACAGCTTCTTACTGGCACGATTAACAAAGCTGAACACAACCTCGCCGTTATAGTCCTGACCGTGATGCTTGCTGAGTTCGGGTTTGGGATCCAGCAAGTCCATGTGAGCCGGCCCCCCGTGCATGAACATGGAAATCATCGCAGTCGCACGCGGCGCGGCCTGCGGTGCGCGACGCTTGAGGTCGTTGATCTGGTGCTCGGCCGGCTTGCCGGGAGGTGCGGCCAGCAATCCCTGATCTCGGAGCAGCGATGCGAGAGCGAAACTGCCAATCCCAAAGGCGTTGGTCGCCAGAAACTGCCTTCGGGTCCCATTCAAACCATTCGTGGGAAAGTTCATTGTCATACGGGCCTCACTTTGGCGTATTCGTTTCGCAAGCACGGGAGGGAAAAACGGGAATCGCAATGACTGGCGTTACTCCGTCACAACGGGTCATTCTCAGCAGAAGGACACGTCGATCGGCAGCGTTTCCTCAGCGGGGCTCTGCGGCGCCTCGCGACAGGTGACCAAATTCTCTCAATCGATGTACAGGAATTCGTTGCTGCTCAGAATCTGCTGGCACAGGCTCGAAAGCGCAATTGACTCGTGATCACCCGCCGCCGAACTGGCTCTGAGCGTCTGGAGTTGCTGTTCCATGAACTGACATGACATCTCCAGCTCCTCGGGAGTGATCGGGCGACAGTAGGCCAATCGCCAGGCACAGGCGATCTGTTGAGGAATCGACGTCGTAATCGGACCATGGAAGTCAGCCGCCGAGTCCCACCGTCCGAGTTCTGCACCCGCTGCATCCGTGAGTTGCAACTTGACACCCCACTCGAAGGAATCGCTCGTCACGGTCTCGATGCAATCGGTTACGAAGTCGAGAATCTCTCCCTGCTGCACTTCGATCTTGGGAACATTCGTTTCGACACTGTTTGTCTTGGCGGTCCAGGTGCCAACCAGGCCTCTCTGATTCGAGACAACGCGAGCCCGCACACCATCTCCTGCGTCGGAATGGTGTCGAAGCGCCCCCCCCAGCGAGACGATCCCGGATTGAGGAGCGATCCAGCGGCGAATGACCGCTCGCTGAGTGTCATCCCCCGGATGGCCTCCCGCAGTGTGAATCAGTGCGTAGCCCGCGACCGGATCAGGGAATACCGGCCCGGCTTGCCACTGTTGACCGGTCCAGTGAGACAGTGGCTGGAACCGGACCGAGGCGAGTGCCCCCGCTCCCTCTTGGGCCGGCACGTCGACCGCTCCAATCCCATACTGCCAGGCGGCCGACCGACTGGGGAATTGCGTCTCGAACCGAGCCGTCAGTTCACGATCCAGATCCACCGATGATTCCGTCCGCAGACGTTTGGCGAGATGTTCGGCCTGTTTCAAAGTGAAATCGCCGTTCATCAGCATCAGCGACTGCAAGGCGACAGTACTGTTCGTGCGTCGTTCGCAGTTAATGGACATCACAGGCGCGTCGAAGGCTGTTAACAGCGAGACCGGTTTGCTGCGGCGTGCCTGGATATACACGCTGCGACGAGGGGAATCGTCTTTTACATGCACCTGACCAGCAAAGTCTTCCATCACTTCGACGGAGGGACCGAACTGAGTCGTATCGATTCGCCCGCAGGTCGCGAGCATTCGATCCCGAACGATCTCTGCTTCCAGTCGTCGAACACTGTACCGCGAATAAAGCGATCCGTCTGAGTCCAGATTTGCGGCTCGCTGATCAAGCCGGCGTGAGGACTGGCGATAGACCGATGACATCATAATCAGCTTGTGCATCCGCTTCAGGCTCCAGCCCTGTCGGACAAGTTCATCGGCAAGCCAGTCAAGTAATTCAGGATGCGTCGGTCGACTTCCCAGAATGCCAAACTCGCCAGGGGTATCAACAATCCCCCGTCCAAAGTGATGCAGCCAGATCCGGTTCGCCAGCACTCGACCTACGAGCGGATGTTTTCCGTTAACCAGGTGTTGAGCCCAGGCAAGTCGGCGTCCCGAAGAGGGAAGAGACTCAGCCTTTTCAGCGATCTCGAAACGCTCGCCATCCGGAGCTGCAATGGTCAGGTCGCCGGGCTTTACCGGTGTCGTGGGTTGACGATAGTCACCGCGGTGAAAGACGTGCGTCACGGGCAATTCGCCTGCAGGCTCGGTCAGTACACTAATAAAGTCTTCGACCGGCTTCTCAGCCCGCTTGGCCTGAATGACGGCCATATCTTTTTTCAGCTCTTCCGCCGCATCATTATTGAACTGGTAGAGCACACCCGGATTGACATTCAGCCCCGGATTCGTGGCAACCAATTGTTTCTGCTCATCGGTCTTCTTGTCATCGGGGGTTTTGAACGCCGTCCGAAGCGCGTCTCGCTGATCCTCAGGGAATTTCTCCAGTGCTTTTTCAAAGGCCTCGGCAACCATTCTGGCCTGCTTCTCGTTGTAGACGGCCTGAAGCTTATTCGCCTCGGCATCGATTTCGGCTGCCTTCGCGCGATCGGCATCGGTGTACAGCGAGACAACCCGGCTTCTCGGAGCGACCCAGTTTTTGACATTCAGAGCGGGCTCAAAGATCGCTCGCAGACGGAAATAGTCTGCTTGCGGAATCGGGTCATAGCGATGATCGTGACATTGTGCGCACCCAACACTCATTCCCAACAGGGATGTCGAAACGATCTTGATGGTATCGGCCATCACGAGATTGCGAGATTCGTCGGTGTTCCCCTGTCCGCTGGCAGTCGGGTCTGCGGCCATTCGCAGGAAGCCGGTGGCCACCAGGGTGGAAATCGACTCTGGTGACATGTTCTGGTAGGGAGGACGAACGAGTTCGTCTCCTGCCAGTTGTTCAATGATGAATTGATTAAGAGGCTTATCTTCGTTCAGCGACTTAATGACATAGTCACGGTATTTGTAGATATAGGGTCGAACGGTATCGGTATTACCGTCCCCTTCCGAGTCGGCATAGCCGGCCACATCCAGCCAGTGCCGTCCCCAACGCTCACCGTAGTGCTTGGAAGCGAGCAGTCGTTCGAGCATCGCTTCATAAGCGCTTGGCGACTCGTCTTCCAGAAACGCCTTCGTCTCTTCCAGGGAAGGGGGAAGTCCGATCAGATCGAAATAGGCACGCTTCAACAGTGTGAACCGATCCGTCTCGGGATTGATGCTCAAGTCCTGTTCTTCGAGCTTCGCCAGAATGAAGGCATCGATCGGTGTACGAACCAGATCTCCCCCTTTTACCGGGGGGACTTCGGGTCTCTGAAGCGGTTGAAACGCCCAGTAAGATCGCTCTTCGCTGGTGATTCCGATGCCAGGATCCAGCTTGAGTGGTTCATCGCGAAACGTGGGTGCTCCTGCGGCAATCCACTGTTCGATGATGCGGATTTTTTCTGCGGGAACCTTCTTTTCACCGGGTGGCATCTCACCCGAGACGATCTTCTGAAGGACAAGGCTGTCTGAGGGTGCGCCGGGAGTCAGGGCAGAACCGCTCTCCCCACCCGCAACGATAAACCGCCGCAAACGAAGATCGAGACCGCCGGACAGTTCGGCTTCTCCGCCGTGGCAATCCAGGCAGTACGCCTTCAAGACGGGGCGCACGTCCTTTTCAAAGACCAGTTGCTCAGTCACCGGTGCGGCCGCTGCGGTGGAATCGGCCGCGACCGAAAATTGACTGAACAGGGCGAGCAGTGCGGAACCTGCCAGAAGGCCCGTTCCAACATTCGAAAGGGAACGAAATCTTTTCATGCGTCGCTCGGCGAAGGAAGGAATTTGACCGTCAGGGCCTTCGACTGTTTCGGTGAAGGCTTAACGTCTGCGCACAGGCGGGTTGTTCAGCATCGGAAGAGACTCGTGAACCTCTGAATTTTCACGACTCAACCTCCTCAAAGGCAGGTCATCGGGCAGGCGTGTCTATTTTCAACAAGTTTACGCATCAAAGCAAGGTGAGAGCCGGATTTGACTCGCAAATCTGGTCACGTCAGATCGCGTCGATCCCGAAGCTTGATCTTGCCAAGATCGGTAATCACACGAAGATAGCGGGTCTCAACTTTCGTGAAAACAACGAATCAGGATCCAGGAAGGAGCGACGTAGCATGGCAGGCTCAATGGCCATTGTTCTGGCGGCGGGAAAGAGCACACGGATGAAGTCGGCACTCCCGAAAGTGCTTCACAACGTCTGCGGTCGCCCCATGATCGAATACGTCCTGGACGCAGCCCGGTCCGCCGGCGTCACCCGAATCGTGGCAATCGTCGGCCATGAAGCAGAAAAAGTACGAGGTGCCCTCTCGTATCACTCTGACGTCGAATTCGCGTTGCAGTCGGAACAAAAAGGGACCGGTCATGCGGTGATGATGTGCCGAGAACAACTCCGCTCGCACGATGGCCCTGTGCTGGTTCTCGCCGGTGACACTCCCCTGCTGAAGAAAGAGTCGCTCGCTCAGCTTCTCGAGATTCAGCAGGCGCAGCAGGCTGCCTGCGTGATTGGAACGGCCGTGACCCAGGCCAACTTCGGACTGGGACGTGTGATCCGTGGTTCCGGTAACACCTTCGAGAAGATCGTCGAAGAAAAGGATGCAACCCCCGAAGAGAAGAAGGTTCAGGAGATTAATACAGGCTGTTACGCGTTTGACGGGCAAGCCCTGCTCGCTTCGCTGGAACAGATTCAACCCAACAACAGTCAGGCGGAGTACTACCTCACAGATTGCCCGCGCGTCCTGAAGGAGCAAGGACGCACCGTCGTAGCTCTTGAGGCATTCGACATGGTGGAAGCACTCGGGGTCAACACGCGGGAACAGCTTTCCCAAGTCACTCGAACGCTGCAGCAATCCGCCATGTCACGCTGGATGGTCAACGGAACCACCATCGTCATGCCCGATCAGACCTTCATCGATCCCCAGGTACAAATTGGCGTCGATACCATTATCGAACCATTCACGCACATCACAGGCTCGGTCGTGATTGGCGACAACTGTCGGATTGGACCTCACGTTATCCTGGAAGGACCACTGAATATCGCAGCAGGGACCACGGTGGGCCCCTTCAAACATCTCCGCAAGTCGTGAACCGCCCCGATCGAGTTAGTGACCAATCCTGTTGTGCAGAAGCGGGGCATATTCCAGTCGGACCTTACATGCTCAAGGCCACAACGTGAACAACGAGCAGCGTCATAATACTCGACATGAGCATCTCAACCTGGAAGCTCACGAGCGGGAACTACGACACGCATTAAATAAGGCCATTCGCTGGCAGAGAGAGCGAGATCAAGCGATCACGCTCGCTGCTCGTGTCTGTGTCGCTGGGTCCATTCCTTCGATTTTGTGGTCACTCGCAGTGCAATCGACATCGGCAATGTCACTGGATATGGGACACTGGATTTCCGTCCTTTTTTGCGTAGCTTCGATCGCCATGATGGCAGCCGCAGCCGGTGTCATTAGCGGCTTCTTGGCTGCCTGGTGGTTCAACAACACCCTGTTTCCGATTCCCCCTGTGGCAATCGCCCTGGCCCTCCTGTGCGATGCCGTTCTGTTTTGCTGGGTACTCAGAATATCTTTGTAAAAACGGAGTCGCCAGATCTTGCCCGCCAGACAACTTGCGCAATCCCATCGAGCAAGGATTGCTCAAGCAAAAATTCTCTCCGGAATATCGAGATGGTTCCTCATTTCGATGAACTTCCAAGCCTCTGTGAACCTGCCACCCCTGTGGCGATTGCTCGCGCGTTGGACCGTTCAAAGTCCAGTAGAAACTGCTTCCTTCGCAGTCCACCCCCATAGCCTCCCAGCCCCCCATCCTTGTTGATCACACGATGACAAGGGATCAGGATTGCGATCCGATTGAGTCCGTTGGCACGACCGACCGCACGGACGGCACCTGCATCCCCCAATGTCGTCGCAAGCTCCTGATAGGATCTGGTCTCGCCGTAGGGAATTCTCTGAAGTTCGTTCCAGACGCGTCTCTGAAAATCGGTGCCGGGGTACACCAGCGGTACCGTAAACTTGACTAAACGCCCTTCAAAATAGGCATCCAGCTCTTGCTGCACCTGCTCGAGATGGACATTCATTCCCGGGACCGCAGGAGACTGGAACGATTTCCGGATGGTTTCGAACTGAGCCTCTAGCATCCGTCGGTCAGTGAACTCCAGCAGACAGAGACCGTCATCAGTAGCACCAGCAATGAGGGGCCCAAGGGGACTGGTCAACCACGCCAGCAAGACAACGGGGCGATTGAGGCTCTTCCCCGGCGGACAAGCGAAGGTCTGCCCGAATGCCTCCCGAAAACCGCTCAACGATTCGTACCCGCTGTCGTAAGCGGCACCGTCAAGAGACTCGCCGTTACGAATCCCGGTGAATGCGTTCGTCAGTCGCCGCGCTCGGGAATATGCTTGGAATGTCATCCCGTAGTTCCGCAGGAAGTGGCGTCGTGCGGTCGCCGGATCCAGGCCTCGACTCCGCAGATCACTTTCCGTAATTCGGCGTCCGGGGTCCGCGTCGATCTCTGCCAGCAGAGCTGCGGCCCAATCCGGTTGATTCACTTCCGCCATCGGTCGGCATCGCTTGCAGGGCCGGTACCCGGCAAACAGCGCCTTCGCGACGGAAGGAAAGTACTCGACATTCCTGGGAAGGGGACTGCGAGCAGGACACGTCGGTCGGCAGAAGATTCCCGTGGTTCGAACTCCGAGAAAAAACAGACCGTCATACGAGGCATCTCGATTGAGGTATGCCTGCTCCATTTCCGCAACAGGTGGCAATGTGCTCATGAACAACTCGACTTCCGATGAGACCACGACTCGTTCCCTTCCCACTGAAAACCCTTAAAGGACATCGGGGTTGTGTGCAGCGGGTATAGTTTGTGGTCCCTTCCTGCTGCCACCGAAGTTCGGGCGCGGTCATCCTTCTTTCAGAAATGACCTCGGTACGTGTTTGCGGTCCACCAAAAAGACGGACGGAAGCGAACCGATGTTTGCCCATCCAGCGCGAAGGGCAAAATCAGATCTCTTCCGTCACGTGGATCGGAACAGATTCTACAGCAATGGAGCGACCTGACGTCCGCTACATGACAGTCTGTTTGCCCCATGGTCCGGTAGAGCGGGAGTTACTTGGCGGCAACGGGAGTGGAAAGCCCCGGTGCAGCAATGAACTTCAGAACCTCGGTCGAATCATCGTAGTTCCAGATTCGGACTTGTCCGTCATGGCTACCACTGGCCACTCGTTTCGAAGGAGCGTGGTAGCTGGCAGAGTAGACCCAGTCTTCATGAGGACCGAATTGTTTGACCTGGGCACCCGTGATCAGGTTGTGCTGGCGAGCCAGTTTATCGGCGCTACCGCTCAATGCCGTTCCGTCACCCTGCATGGTGATCCGGAAGACTTCACCCCCAAGTGCAATTTCGCGAGCCTGTTTGGCATCAGCCGCAGTCCAGACCCGGATCCGGTTGTCACGACCACTGGTCGCAACGGAAGCTCCATCGGGAAGGAAGCCAACTCCATAGACAGGTTGAGCGTGTCCGTTGAACGTGGCCTGCGATTCACCGGTGGTGCTGTCAAAGACTTTCGATGTCTTATCACGGCTGGCAGTTGCAATCCGCTTTCCATCTGGCGACCAGGCCACATCCAAGACCCAGTCGGCGTGATCTTCGATCAGTTTCTGCTGCTGGCGGGTTGCTACGTCAAACAGGCGCACCGAGCGATCGGCACAGGCTGCGGCCAGCCGTGTTCCATCCGGGCTGAAGGCGACCGAGAAAACTTCGTCATCGGTTGTGAACAGGTCAGCCACGAGCGAGCCATCCGCCACATTAAACAGCTTGACCTCGCCCATTTGACCGGGTGTTCCGGCGGCCACAGCAAGGGTCGATCCATTGCTGGAGAATTCAAAATCGTGGGGACGTTCCGCCAGGTTCTTGATTCGACGAACAAGCTGACCATCAGCGGGATTCCAGAGCAGCACTTCACGGTAACCGGATGTCGCGAGCAAGTTCCCATCGGGGCTGAACGCGATCGCCATCACTGGCACGGAAACGCGATACGATTCAGGAGGCATCGGCTGAACCAGCTTTGGCATGATCGTGATGAGTGTCGAAGTCGGTGCGATCCCTGCGTCGAGGCGGGCCCCCGTTTCGATCCATTTCTTCACGATCGCAATCTGCTCAGGCAGCAGTGGATCGGCGTCCTTGGGCATCGAATGATCTTCGATCATGATCTGTAAGAGCGAGTCACCAGGATTCCCCGCGACAACAGAAGGCCCGTTCTCGCCCCCTTTCATCAGGTTGGCGAAGTTCTCCATATTCAGTCGCCCCTTGGCCGTCCGGGCGTTATGGCATGCCAGACATCGCTGAGAAAAGATCGGAGCCACCTGCTGTGCGAATGAGACCAGCCGTCCGGTCTTCACCAGATTCTTTTCGAGGTCGATCAACCGCGAAACGGCTTCTTTGCTCAATGCCGCGTAGGTCGCTTCAGCCGCCTGCAGTTCAGGCTGAAACGCAGCAAGTGCTTCTTCTGCGGCCTTCGTGCGGGCAGGTTGTTCAGCAATCAATTTGCGAGCAGTGGCGAGGCCCTCTTCGATGGGCAGAACGGCCTTCAGAGCTTCGTCGAGGGCCTTCGTGGCAGCGACGAGTTTCTCGGCGGCAACTTTTGACTTTTCGGCTTCCGCGGCTTCGGTGTCTTTCCCTTTTGCTTCCAGAGCGGCCTTGGCAGCCGCAGCCGCTTCTGCTTCGGCCTTGGCCCGTTCTTCGGTCGCTTTCTTCACCGCCTCCTGAAGTTTCGGCAGCTTCCCTTCGCCATCCTTGACCGAGGCTTCCGCTTTATTCTGTTCGACTCGCAGAGCGGCGAGAGAGGCCGCCAGTTCTTTTGCTTTGGTTCGAGCGGCAATCACGGCAGGTTCGCCCGCTGCTTTCTGGGCCTGTGCTTCATCCGCCAGCTTTTGTTGCTGAACGATGGTCTGCTCCAGATCTTCTTCCGCGTAGACGCACTGAGCCAGCAGCAACAGACTCAGATTGACGATCAGAACGTTGATCATACGCTGCATGGAGCGATCCTTAGTCTCTAGTGATGAGGATTGTCGACAGGTGCGGAATCTTCACAATCCAAACCAGTCACATCGCAGGGCGGGAATAACAGGCAGGTGGGGCAGCCCCATTTGGAATCAGCATCGCCCGATGTGAACCCACTGTCAAGCGCCGACAAAGCCCTCACAGGGTCGCAAACCGGCAAATTTTGCCGTTCAAAGGCAGAATCAGAGAGAACAGCTCAACATCACCTGCGGAAATTGACTCAGAAACACCCTTTTTCGGCCAAACTTGGGTAACTGCGGTAAAAGGAAGAGGCTCGAAGCAACCTCACTTGCCTAGATGCCCCTCATCGACACTTTCGAATCATGGGCTCGGAACCAGTGGCCGATACGAACACAAGGGTGAGTTCCATTGGCCGGGGAATGGCCAGGGCGTCAGTGAAGACTGAGTCAGTCTCACATGCAAGACACGGATGAACGAAGCCCAGTTAACGTCTCCTGCAATGGCACGAGGTCGTTGAATACTCGTTTGTTTTGAAAGTACTGCAGATGCCAACGACTGAACTATTTTCTGAACCAATCGATACGATTCATCGAACTCAAGTGGGTGTCGCTCCCCTTGGACCATCGCATTCTTATCCGCTGGCCCCCGTCGGTGCCCCTCCGCAGGCCAATACCGCAGTCGCCTGGGCTGAGGACGTTCCTCCACTGCAGGCAGCCCCCGCGCCAGCCCCCCGCAGCCCTCGCACCGTCAGTGATACCGGTCTTTCCATGGGCCAGTTGACCGATCTGTTGCTCAAGACCCTGTATGTTCATGGTGTGCTGCAAGGTTCCGATCTTTCGAAGCTGCTGCGCCTACCGCTGGATGTCGTGGAAGAACCATTGCTGATGTTGCGAGACCAGCGTCTCGTGGAAGCGGGAAGCGGGGACGTTCTCGGCAGCGTGACATTCAAATTTGCCCTGACGGAAAACGGACGAATCCGAGCGCGTGAGGCAGTGGAAAACTGCCGTTACGTCGGGCCCGCTCCGGTGCCGCTGGCGCAGTACATTGAACAGTGCCACGTGCAAAGCGTAGCAGGGACACGCTGCAATCCGGTTTCGCTGCGTGCCGCATTCAAGGACTACGTCATCCGCCCATCGCTGCTCGATGAGTTGGGTCCCGCCGTCTGCAGCGGCAAATCGCTATTCCTCTATGGTCCTCCCGGAAATGGCAAGACTGTCATTGCGAAGGGTCTGGGACGGTTCCTGAGTCAGTTCTGCGGGGAAATCTATGTCCCGTACGCGATCCTCGCGGACAATAACATCATCACGTTCTACGATCCCGGGATTCACCAGACGACCGACGATGCAGATCAGGGATTCCGACGCTCGGGGCCCAATGGGGAAGGTTCGCAAGCCCTTCCGGATGGAGCCGTCGATCGCCGCTGGCGCAGAATCAAGCGTCCCGTCGTATTGACCGGCAGCGAACTGACGCTCGATCTCATGGAACTGAAGTACAACCGGCTGGCGAACTTCTACAATGCACCGATGCATATTAAAGCCAATGGCGGAATGTTCCTGATCGATGACATCGGTCGCCAGACAATTTCAGCACGAGACCTGCTGAACCGCTGGACGGTTCCTCTGGAGGAGAGTGCCGACTACCTGACGCTGTCCACCGGTCGGAAATGTATGCTCCCGCTCGAGCAGCTCACGATCTTCGCAACCAACCTCGACACGAAAGAGGTCGTCGATGAGGCCTTCCTGCGGCGGACAAAACACAAACTTCAGGTCAATTCCCCAACGCGTGAACTGTATACAGTGATCTTCCAGATGGCCTGCCGCCAGCGGGACATCGCCTACGACGAAGCCATCGTCAACACCCTGTTCGAAAATTACTACGATCGAGGACGAGCCCCCCGCGCCAGTGATCCGCGAGACCTGCTGGAAATGGCCCGTTCCATCTGCCGCTTCCACGAGGTCCCCGTGAACCTGTCGATCGACCTGATCCACGAATGCGCGAAAAACTTCTTCGGGACGATGTAAGCCCTCTGAGCCTCGGCTTGTTGCAAGTTGAACGGATCGTTCTCGAGAGTTTATCGCCTCGACAACCACATGGATCCTAGTGAGATGCGAAACTCAATCGGATCTCGGTGCGCCTCCCGATTTTATTACCAGCGATCCACTCGCAAGCGACTTCGCTCGCGAGTGAATCAATTCCTGATCTTGGTCCGCATTGCTCAGTCATTCAACGGTTGTGAACTTCTGAGATAGGCGAACAGGTTTCTCAGCTGCTCTTCACTCAAGTCCTTGAGCTGACCTTCGGGCATCAGCGACTTGCGAGACTTGTTCAGCTCGTCCAGTTCCGAGCGTTCGAGCGAAATCGTCTGGCCATCAGGACTGCGCAGTGTCACCGTTTGCGGATCCTGCTCGACCAGGAATCCAGTTACGACACGGCCATCCTTCAAGACTGCCACTTGCGTTTCAAAGCCTTCGCGAATCTCGGCACTCGGGTTCACGATGTGCAGCAGCATCTGTCGGATATCGTCCCGTTTGTACGTCGTCAGATCGGGACCGATCTTTCCACCGTCTGCATGCAATGTGTGACACTTGCCGCACATCTGCATGTAGATCTTCTTACCGGGATACGGATCACCCGCCCCCACCAGGACGGTCGCAAAGTGTTCCATCATCTGCTGCATTTCGGCACTCGTTGCCCCTTCGACACTGCCCCAGTGCTTCTCGATCAACTGAGCAACTCGATCATCGCGATGGACTGTCATGCGTCTGACAGTGTCCAGCGGCAACGACGCCGCAACGATATCTCCCCGATCGACGGCGTCCAGCAGACTCAACGCCCAGGCCTTGCGACTGACCAGAAGCGATTGAGCGACAGCCCGCACGTCTTCATTGAAGTTGCCGTATTGTTCAAGGACCGCCTGAGCAATTTCGGCATCACCATAGGCCTGTAGCGCGGTGAGGATGGCGGCCTTAAGTCCATCATCGGGAGTCGTCACGAGCGTTTTCAGTAGCACAGGGACGACCTTCGGGTACTTGATCTCACCGAACAGGTTGACGTACTCCGCTCGCTTTCCCGCCGGTGTTTTCTCGTCTTGAATCGCGACCAGCGCTTCTTCCGTGGCAGCCGAATCCCCCTGGCGAATTTTCAGCGACAGCGAACCTCCCCCGGCTGCGGAAAGTGCGGTCACCAGTTCCGCCGGAACGTTATTCAAGGATCGTCCCAGGAACGCTTCTTCAAATCCCTGCATCAGTCCTTTCGTCGTCTCTGCGTTCGGGGATGCCTTCAACAGCCGGGCACAAATCGCCAGGTCCGAACGCTGGCCCGTTGCTGCGAATCGTCGCATCAGCCGCGGAAGAATCTCTTTTTGAACCAGAGGCCGTGTCCAGAGGGCGCGATCTTCAAACAGCCGCAGCAAGGGCTCCTCGCCTGTCCTCTTCCCGGCGGCACGGCGTTCTATTTCCGCCAGATTTGTCTGCGGACTGATTGCGGTCAGAGCTGCGGGGGATGCAGGGTCGATGGTCGATTCTAAACCCCACCAGATCATCAGTGACTGTCGTGGATCCGCCAGATCCTCATCCCGCATCATCAGATTTTTCAGAATCGGAAGGGATTGCTCTGGTGGCAGTCGTTTGGCTGAAGCGGCCAACTGACATCGAACTTCGATGTCAGGCTCCGTCAAAGCGAGACTGGCAGCCCGAGCGGCCATATCCGAGGGGAGTCGCCGTTCATCGGCGAGCAATCGAATCGACCACAGCCGAACTTGTGGCTCGGGATGATCCAGCCCCTTGAGCGCCGTCGCTTCGTCCAGCCCTCCCGACAGATACAGTCCCCACAACAGTTCCAGCGCCAACTGCCCTTTCACGTCAAACAACTGCTTCTTCACAGCAGGAACGATCGCGGAATCACGCCGGTCGGCGAGCAGCCTGCGGGCCGTCTCCCGATGCCAACGATCCGGGCTGGCCAGGAGCTTCACCAGTTCCATCGAAGTCAGATTGGCGATCGACTTTTGCGGCAGCCCGGCAATCGGTTGCCCCGGCTTCGAAGACGACTTCGAACGAATCCGGTAGATCCGGCCATGTTCCCGATCCAGTCCCCCCTGGTAGTTCGCGGTATGAGCGAGTTGTCCATCGTACCAGTCTGCGACGTAGACCCCGCCGTCGGGACCATCTTTGACGTCGACTGGGCGGAACCAGGTATCCGAAGAATCAATGGCGTAGCCGATATCCTTCGTCTTAAACGTGGAGCCAACTCGCTCGACGTCACTCATCACCACATGGTTCAGAATCGCAGCCGCGCCGAACAGCTTACCCTGATAACGTGCGGGCAGACCAAAGGGGCCCCCACTCCCTTCATAGATAATGAACTCGTGAGTGAACCGGGGAACGTTGTGATGCTCCATGGCCGGGAAGTACCCGAATGAATAAGGATTCGACAGCGGGCCATGCTTCGAAAATCCCTTCTGTAGATAAGCCCCCTGCATGTAGTGGAAGCCACGGGTATTTCCGCCGTTGTGTCCCGAGAAAATGCGTCCTGCCGAATCAATTTCGAGTCCGAAGGCGTTTCCGCCCCCTTCCGAGAAGATTTCGTACGTGCGCGTGACGGGGTGATAGCGCCAGATGTTCTGTCCCAGCGAATGCACTGTCGGAACGGGTCGCTTCCCCTCGTCTTTCGTCGGCAAGCCAATCCGAACACTCCCCGAGACCGTACTCCCCTGGGCTCCATACAGCCATCCGTCCGGTCCCCAGCGCAGGCTGCTGACCACCGAATGAGTATCTTCGATGCCAAACCCTGAGAGATGCACTTCTGGATCACCATCAGGCACGTCGTCCCCGTCCTTGTCCGCGTAGAACAAAAGGTACGGAGGATTGAGCACCCACAGTCCGCCGCGTCCCTGCACAAACGCCGTGGCGATATTCAGGTCATCGACGAAGGTCACATGTTTATCGTAAACACCGTCACCGTCGGTATCCTCATGGATCGTGATCTTGTCCAGGCCCTTCTCGCCCTGCGGTGGTGGATCGGGGACCTTGTCATAGACCGCTCGCCACCACTGATCTTTACTCAACAGAGTCAGCCCCGCAGGCTCGGGATACTGCAGGTACTGCATCACCCACATTCGCCCCCGCTCGTCAAAATTCATGAAGAGCGGCTGCGCCACCTCGGGTTCGGCGAGGACCAGGTCGACCGCAAGATCTTCCGGGATCTTGAAGTGGTCCATCGATTCTTGAGGGGACAAGGCCGTCTGCTGAACTTCGCGTCGGATGACCGTCGCGAACCGATTGACTGCTGGTGCCGGCATCACTTTCGCAAAGGGCTCCAAAGTCGCAGGAGGCTGCTCCCCAGTTCCTGCGAGCTGGCTGGTTGGAATCGTCGCCCAGGCCAGGTCGTCACCCGTTCGGAACAGCCAGTTTCCTTCCAGGGAAATGGCTTCGTTTCCGGCAATCAGTTGAGGAGGCCCCGACTTGAATCCACCAGCCCCCCCTTCGTCGTAGACCCGGATGGCAATTGTGTTGATCTCGCCCGGCTTCAGTGTCTTCTCGGGAATCACGTATCGATGGATGTTGTCAACGCCATTCGTGTACTTGGGAGGAAGCCCGCCACTCACGCCGACCTTGACACCGTTCACAAAGCTTTCACAGGAATTATCGACGTTCTCAACAAGCAGAAACGCTCCTCGCCCTGCCCACGTTTCAGGGATCTTGACCTCGCAACGGAACCAGGCAAAGCCATCATAGCTCTCAAGTCCGGGCTGCTTTTCCCACAAACCGGGGACCGTAAACGGGACCCAAGGGGAGGGAACGTCTTCAGGTCCCTTCTGAGCCACACCGGCAGCCGCAAATTGATCGTCGGTCGGAACGGCGATATCCGCAGCCCAGCAGATGGCGTTCAGCAGCAACCGCTGAAAGGGAGGTTGACTAAAATCGCCTTTGTGGCCCAGCGAGGTGTAAAACGTGCGGCCTCCGTCCTGCCGCTTAAACGTCCAGGCGACGGGTTCCTGTTTCTCAAGCACTTCCACCCGGCCTCGTAGAAGCTCCATTGAGTCCTTCGGCAGGGGAGAATTCAGGTAGAGCGTTCCAGCGCTGGGAAATTCGTCGGTCGGTAGACCAGTCAGGATCGGATGCGTCACCCCCTCCGGAATCTGAATCAGGCTTTTGGACTCGTTCGCGGTATGCCCTTGATAGTTGCCACCGATCACTTCGCGATCAAATTCAGGCCAGGCCTCAAGCGGAACCTGAGAATCACTCGTATCGGCGACCCCGCTGCGGAGCGAAAACGCGTGACTGGCCGTGCGAATCCCGACGACCGGCTTACCGGCTGACACGTACTTCCGGATGAACTCCAATTGCGCTGGCGGCAGCGGCCGACGACGGACACTGACCAGCAGGACATCGGCATCTTCCACCTGATCGATGCCCGGTAGATCGAACTTGTTGAAGAAATCGTTGAAGACGAAGCTGACGCGAAAATCTTTCTGCAGATACTTGCCAGCGAATATCGGCAGAGTCTCTTCGGTCCGATACTCGTCTTCTGCGGAAAGAATCACGATGTGCGGCCGCTTGTCGGCCCCGAAGCGAAACGGGGGCTTGCCCAGAAAGTCGCTGCTGGTGATCGTGGGACACCAGTATTTCTCGATGTGCTCAACAACCAGATCCGTGCCGGAAAAGTGGCTGACGAAAGGCTTCATCGCCGGGTTGTACATGGTGTCCGTCATGTCCCGCATGAGCACCACGTTCATCCCCTGATAGACCATCTGCCGAATCGAAAAGGGACGCCCAAGCACACACATGTTGGTGTGTACCCCCATGACAATCACATTCTCGATTCCCCGGCTACGCATCAGGCGATAGGCCTCGTCGGAATCGGTGATCGCGTCGTCGGCGTGAATCTCGATGTCCGCAATCTGACGCGACCAGGCACGATAATTTTTGACGGGTTCTGCACAGTCGCATCCCCCGTCGCTGTCATCGATCGGTAGCGGGGCTTCTCGGGTCAAATCAATCTTGCACCACCGCTCAAGCGGCCGCTTAGTTTCCACCATCGGCGCGTCCTGAGCCCGCGTCCGCTGCGGCGTATCCTTGTAGAAGTCCATCGTGTCACTGGGACAGTGGATGATGAACACCCCCAGGGACCGGGCTGCCTGAATCACCTCATTCATGTGAGGTGCCATCTCCGCCACGCGCGTCGTGGACTCAGGACACCAATGCTGATCCCACATATCGCAGACGACAATGGCCGTCTTCCGGGGATTCCAGTCGGTCGGAGTGGTTACGGTATGCCAGCGTTTTAACTTGGGAGCGACTTCAACCCGATTCCGCAGGTTCAGCCGGATGGTGGTCGCCTCATCAGCCAGCGTCAGGCCGGCAACCCCTGCAAAACAGATCCACCCCACCAGGAATCGCAAAACGACACGCATGAGAATCTCCGGATACCTTCAACCAGAACATCAATGCAGTCTGATGGGAACATCATCGAAATACCAGCGAAAGACGATGCGCAGCGCCGTCGGTGGCTTCTATTTCCCGCAGAGGCCTCGCAACAATCGTGAATGGGAACAACAGATCAGACGTCAATTTCAGCGAGCGGCCGAGGCCCTCCAGGTAGCACCTGTAGACCGACGCGCCGGGCTATCGGGGTGCATAGCATCAGAGGCAGCCACCGCCCCCCTGATGGTCTGGATTAAGTTCTGTGAATGGAAGGCTCGGCCGCATCCCGGAATCCGCTGGCCAGCCGGGCCAGTCACACGAAACTTGCTTAAAGCCTGACCACTGCGGCACATGGGACTGGCCAACCGGCTGGCCAAATCTGGCCAGTTGGCCAGCCCGCCTCCCCCTGACCGCGTCGGCGGTCCCTGCCATTCATTCTGAACGCCCGCCCCCCCTCCGGCATTGCAGCGGCATCCCGCCGCAGTGTCTGATCCCTCCTCATGCCATTACACTTCCCGTCCACGCAGTAAACTCCGATTCCTGACTCACCTGTCCCTCACTTCCCTCGCGACATGCCGACGACTGCCGCCCCGTCACCATCGCTGCTGCTGTCGCCGTCCGCATCCGCCTCGAAATCGTCCTGATGCGAATTTAGTCTTGCTGCGGATCAAAAAACGTCGATTGGCCAGCAGCGCATGGACGGACGGCCCCCGCCCCCTCGCATCACCATCAGACCTATTCGGTGCGGGTTGTGCGGTCCGAACATCTCGTTCCGCTTTCCCCCTCTCCGGCAGCAGAATCACCATGGAAAGCAGTGTCAGCAACAAACAGCCGCATCGCGAGCCCAAACATCCAAACCTCTGGAATCAGACTCGCAGATCAACGAAGAGCGAACAACCTGTCTCGTGGAACAGCGGGACCGCCTGCACAACGCAACTTCGCCCCAATGTCTGCTCCGCACCAAACCGAGAACATGCGGTCTCCCCGCCCCCTGTGGGCTCCCCCGCTCCCGGGTCCACTCCCAGTTCGGCCCTCCTGTCGCGGAACGACAGGGCGACATCTGGCCAGATCAAACCCACTCCACCAAAGTAGTCCTGACGGTCCCTCGGCAGGATTACCGAATCGACAAAAACCCTTGTAACACCGCCGAACCTCAAGCCAAAGTACAGGCTGAAAATGAAAAGCGAGTCGTGACACTGGACAGTGCCCCCGTGTCCTACGCCCCACGGAATTGCTGTCTCGGTGCGCGAACCGGCAGTCCCCAAACCGAGAACATGTGGTGTCCCCCGCCCCCGGGTTGTGGTGCCCCCCACTCCCGGGTCCGCTCCCGGTTCGGCCATCCTGTCGCGGAACGACAGGGCTACATCGGGCCAGATCAAACCCACTCCACCAAAGTAGTCCTGACGGTCCCTCGGCAGGATTACCAAATCGACAAAAACCCTTGTAACACTGCCGAACCTCAATCCAAAGTACAGGCCGAAAAGGGGATAAATCCAATCAGGGGTTGACGCGAGCTTCCGCAGAAGACAGCTTCTCTGTCATGCCAAGAACTGCAACCCATGCACCCGGCGAACGGGGTATTTCTATCAGGGGACTGACAAGCCCTTTCCCATCGACGAGGACGAACACCGCTGTACGGTACTTCGTTACGTGGAACACAAGCTGGTGCGACCGACACTCGTTCAGCGAGCAGAGGACTGGAAATGGAGAAGCTTATGGCGCTGGCTGCATCTGCAGGGGCTCCAGGAAGAAGAGCAGCTGGAAAAGCCAATTCATTGCCCTTGGCCGATTGCGAGCCCTGCGGATTGCGTCATTCGCGTGAATCACATCTTGACGAAGAAAGAAGCGGAAGCGGTTGGGACGTCGCTTGTGCGAGGTCCGTTCGTCTCGAACTCCTGCCACGCGGCAATAGCCACACAACCCGGACTCGAATCGACCTTCCGTTCACGCAGCCACCCCAAGAAAACAAGACATGGCAAGAAAACTCCCATAATGGACTTCCCCCCTTTTCTGCTCGTCGACTCGTGTAGCCACTTCCGTATGTTTTGTCGACTGACTCCCAACTTGCATACCGGAGTATTAGGCTGATGCCATAACACGTCAAATCAAAGTCAACTGGATGGACCACGCATATATGAGCGACGACATGAATCCTGTGCAGAAAACTTTTCATGTGAAGTTTACGCAGATCGTCAATCATTACACGATTTATGAAGTCACCGCTGAAACCAGTGAAGAGGCCGAAGCGATTATCGAGGAATTCGGGATTAATCATGAATTGGTGCAAATTGTTGAGGAGTACGACGACACCAAAGTGTCATGTGTTGATGGCGTTTGGGAAGTCAAAACTCCTCTACCCACAAGTGCCGCCACTGCGAAAGCTGAAAACGCTACCACTCGTCTAATCGTCGCCGCAGAACTAGGCGATGAGTCGGGAGTACTAGCGGCGATTTCGGATGGAGCGAACATCAATTTCAAGGATCACACACGTGACAACTTAAGTCCATCACAACTCGCGATTATCAACGGTCATGACACCTGTGCTCTGCGTCTTTTTGAGTCCAACGCAAATATTTCTGGGGGAATCGGTGAGGATCTCTGGCAACTGGCCGTACTTCATGACCGCCCGATAGTTGCCAAGTCCCTGGAAAGCAATGGGGTTACCGCTGTCCCTGAAAAAGCGCTAGTACGAGCAGCTCATGAAGGAAACATGACGACAATTCAGCGACTTATCGCGACGGGAACATGCCTCAACGCTCGCGCTCCAGTCAGCTCATTTACTCGTGAAATGAGAACGGCTTTGACAGCATCTATCATTTCAGGGAACACGGATATTGCAATTCTTCTGATAGAAGCCGGCGCCGACCTCAACGCGATTGACGGTTCTAATGTGACTCCGTGGACTGCGGCCGCCGCAACAGACCAACTTGGCATTTGCTCCATTCTCACTGCAAATGGCGCAGTTGCCGATCTTCAATCTGCCTTGGTCATGGCAGCACACTTGGGAAATGCGTCAGCGATCAATTGGCTCATAGCTGACGGGGCTGATCCGAACGGACGATGTCAATGGAATTACTGTGATATGTCTCCGCTGGAGGCTGCTTGCAAGAGCCCTGTTATTCGAAAAGCTGACAGTGCAGACAATATCGAAGAGACGCGGATCGACGTGATGCGACTACTTCTTGATTTGGGTGCCGATCCGAATGACAAAGAAGCTTATCTGCCTCTGTTGATCCATGCTGCAGGCAATAATATGGACGATGCGGTTGAATTGCTGTGCGAGTTTGGAGCCGATGTTAATGCCGGCGACCGCCAAGGCAAGACTGCGTTGCATGACGCATGCAGCAACGAGCGACTTACCTGCTTAAAAATACTCCTGAAGAATGGTGCCGACCCTAACAAACGCGATGAAAAGGGTGTGGTCCCTTTAATGGATCTGTTCTGCGGGTTCATCGAATGTCCAAATGCACTTGTGGCGAAATGGCTCATCGCCTTTGGGGCTGACCCAACCGCAACCAGCAAGTCAGGAAAGACGGTTCGTCAGTATGCACGAAGGAAGATACGCCAAGGGGGTGACGAGGCTACCATAAGCGAAATCATCGAACTGCTCGACGATGTGGAATCCCTCAAGGAGTACAGTGGAATCATGTCACGGCAACCTGAATCGGCGAACGATTGCTTTGCTCGAGCAAATTGCTGCGTGAATTGGCTGAAGGACTTGAGCATGACCGTCGACGAGTTAGTGGCTGCCATGAGCATGGAACCGAACTGTGTTACGAGAGTCCTCAATGCTCTGGAAAGCGAATCCTGGCACTTGAGATACTGCGCTGTATGGGCGCTCGGCAGCAGCGAAGCCACTGCCGAAGTCATCGTTCCAGCTATTGTCCATCGACTGGAGGACTCGGACCCCGACGTCGCTAACGCGGCCGTTACCACGTTGACAAACATTGGAATCAATCAAAAGGCAGATCTGGTAGTCGATATGCTCCGACAACGAACTGTTTCTCACGGTCCCGTCGAAGGCGACACTGCCTTTCAGCTTGCGAGGCTTCACGCGGCAATTGCGCGGATCGAATGCAACAGAGACAACCTCGAAACCGCTATTTCTGAATTTGAAACGGCCGTGCAGCTCAATCCAAGCCTTCAAACCGGATACTGGATGGAGCTTTCAGATTTACGCACACAAGCAGGTGACAGCTCGCTCGAAGAGGCAATCGCTTATTATCAGAGTGGGCAGCTTGCGGCCAATCGAGAAGATTTTGAAGAGGCTCAGGAGAACTATCGCAATGCAATCACTACGGCACCCGGCTTCGCTTGGGGCTTCAACAATCTTGCATGGCTCCTTGCCACATGCCCTGACCGCAATTTCCGTGATGGCAATACCGCCGTGTCACTCGCTAAGGAAGCAAACAGGATCACCAGCAATCGATATTTTGCGATTCTCGATACACTTGCCGCAGCATATGCTGAGAATGGCGAATTCGAGAAAGCAAGCGTCGTAGCTGAACGAGCGGCGCAACTGGCTCCGGATGCTAAAAAGTCAATTTATGGTTTATATCTCAAAAGGTATTTAGCAGGCCTGACAGGGTGCGAATATTTTCGGGAAAATGAATGAGGGGCGGATTCCAAAATCGTAGGCCTCAGACAGCGAGTTCGGGCGTGCCGCAGGGTGGCCCAACCGCCTGTTCAGGGCGGTTGGGTCGCGAAGCGACATGATGTGATACCATGAATGTTCCTTTTTTTTGGATCACCGCATGCAGTTTTCCTCTGTCCACCATGTTTGAAAGACGCGTTTACGACACTTAGAAGCAGATTCACTTTGTGACGTTCTCGCGCGACAAGGGGCGCAAGCACCTACCGCATGATCAAGCGAAGAAAATCGTCATTGGCACCATGGGGAGTCGACTGGCACAGCATCAGGGGCTTCGCCTGAGATTTGTGATCATGCCAGATCACGTCCTTGCTCTCATCTGGTTCCCGGAAACATGGCAATTGAGTCCGTTCATGAACAAGTGGAAGGAACTGACTTTGAAATCATTGAAAGCCGTCTTGCCCCAGCGTTTCCAGAGCGACTGGTCCCGGATTGACTCCACCGAACCCATCGGGCAGGCACGCGACTACGGATTCAACATTGGGTCGCGGGCCAAGGTGGAAGAAAAAACTGGACTACAGGCACAGGAATCCCGTGCGGGCCGGGTTGGTGGAACAAGCCAGGGACTGGCCGGGGAGTTCGGCTCGCTGGTACTTTGAACAGAAATCTGCGGGTTTACCGATTCGGTGGCGGGCTGGCTTGGAAGCTGATGATGAATTCACCACGGATCTTTAATGGCCAGCCGACGATATTGCATCTTGTGCCTCCGGCGAAAGCTTGGCGAGTGCGGTCGCGTCAGAACCAAGCCTCCAAGGCAAAACGGCCATCCGATGGCCATGCCTGCGAGCGAAAAAAGCAGCCAGCCACATAGTTTGAAACCGTTTGCGATCATTAAACTTGTCTCGATTCGTGGTTCTGAACGCTGTCGCATCGGTCTATCGAACCTTGACACGGCAGGTTCCGTCGCGTCAGCGAGAATGTTCCTTCCAAGCATACGTTCCTCATGAATCCGCTTATCGCCGGATTTCAGGGCCAGTCTACTTCGTCAAGCGCCGCATCAATCTGCTCCTGGATCACGTTGTAATCGAGATTTGAGGAATCGGCCCGTTGATTGAAAAGGACTGCCCAGACGACGCCGTCGGTCCGTTGCACAAAGCAGGTGTGGGTGCCTGGCAAACTTCCAAAAAAAAGATGCGACTTCGATTCGTTCGGTCCGCGGGGTCGGCCATCGATCCAATATTGATTGAGGAACTTGACAAGGTCTGGTGCCGAAGCCAGCAACCCACCGTGAGAATCCATTGATTCAATGCAAAAGCCGCCGTAAGGCAGCGGAACCCGTTCTGTCCGATCCGCCGCAAAGACGCTCGGTGCTTTGCCCGGATCGTAGTAGATCGGCTCATCTTTCTCACGAAACTCTGCAAGGGTCGACGCAACGCGCACGGTCGGAGCGTTTAACGGGAGCATGACATGTTCGCGCAGGTAGTCGACATACTTCATGCCGCTCACCTTTTCAATAATGCGTCCGAGAACGCAATAGCCAAAATTTGAATAATGCGTCTGCGTTCCTGGAGTAAAATCCAATGGGCGGCCAATCATCCAGCGCACAATATCGTCCGGGCGGGCTGGCGGCGGAACGGACAAGTCTTTCGAAACTTCGAGAGAATTGAACATGGGATCGCCTGACTTGTCACGGTCAAAGCCTCCCTGGTGCTCGAGCAGGTGCTGGATCGTGATGTCACGAAAACGTGCATCGACTCCACTATCAGCGAGAATCCCCTTGCCAAGGTATCCAAATGCAGAATCGCTTCGATGAAGCTTCCCCTCCTGCTCTAACTTGTAGATACAGGCTGCCGTCATTGGCTTGGTGAGACTGGCGATACGGAATGAAGCGTCAGGTGAAAGCGTATGCCGGCGAGCGTCATCGCTCCAGCCATAGCCGCGTGAGAAGGGGATGCCCCCATTCCTGCTCACTGAAAGCGTTCCCGCCGGTATCGAGCGGTCTCGCATGAACGAGAGCATAATCCGGTCGAGGGGTGAAAGTTGAGGGATCCTCCGGCCTGAAACCGGATGGTTCGTCGCCGGCCTCGTTTTTGGCATCCGATCTTTGATAAAGATCGCCGCGTATCTCAATGTCCCGTCTTCGAGATAACCTGAAATGCAGGTAGGTCGGAAGTCGTCCGCGACTGCGGTATCAAAGAATTTTTGGTAATCGTCTGAACTCAGGCCATGCCGTGCAATGAATGAAGTTTGATCCTTGATCATGACTAAGGTAAATCGAGTGCCATCCTTCGTCGGATATGCGCTGGCACTGACGGGACGCATCTCCTTCTGCAGATCAAAGATCTCTTGATAGTCAGTCGCGCTAAGATTGTGTCGTGCGATCCACGAAGTGGCCTGCACTGGTTGAACCTCGACTGGTTGAAAGAGGGCAGAGAACTCAACTTCCCCCACCGGTGTCGTCAAGCCTTGAACGTGAACGGGCATGAAATTGTTTTTCACACTTTCGTCGAACACGTCCTGATAATCTGCCGCAGGAATCCCATGACGGGCACGCCACGCGATCAACGGCCTCTGATCCTTAACCCAGATACCGGTGAAGCAAACTCGTACTCCGTCTCGGTAGCCGCTCACGCATGCCAGACGATATTGCTGGCGCGTGAATCGATCAAACGCTTGCTGAAACGCCTTCGCATCGAGAGCATGGCTCAGCTTCCACTCCCGGCCATCCTTAACAGCAATCGCCGCAAATTGGGCTGAATCTCCGGCATCAAACCCTTGAACAAACTCCGGCCGCATACCCGCCTTGGAAGCGTCGCTGATAAACTTCAGGAGCTGTTGCGAATCAACGCCGTGCGTCGCCCTCCATTCATTTCCAATCGCGCGTCCAGGGAGTGCGAGAGAAATTCCACCAATGATCAAGAACATCATATGGCATTTGAGAATGCCGCGAGCGCTCAATTGTTTCATTTATTCACCGATGAAGTGATCGGACGTCATGTTCAGCAACGCGTTCCCGATCAACAGCCGCGGCCCGCCTCATTCCCTTGAGACTGGGATTCTCCGGTGCGAGCAGGAATGGAGCCAAAAATTGCGGACCCCCGGGACGGACGCCCCTGGGCTCGCCTCGGACCTCAGGTCGCAGCTTTGGCTGCTGCGTAAGTCGCGGTTTTGACGATCGAAGTCGCAGACAAGAGTAGAGCACTCCCATGAGGCTGAGGGAAGCAATTTCTGATAGAGGCCTTCTTGAAATCCGGCAGGCAGATTTTTCCAAGACGATCGAAAAGCAAGGTGTCGAGACTCACGGTGACTCTGCTTTGAACGCGTGCCTGTGAACTCGGAAAAAAGCCGAGCGCAACTGCACCATGCGGCCATTCGAGCGACCGAGCGATCACTGACAGGGGGGATCCGCTTTGACGAGATTCAGGGCCACATCGATTGACTCAAGTTCACTACGAACAACGGCACCACCGTCGGACTCTGCGTGAGCCGCTCACAATGATGCAAATCTCTACGCATGCGCATCAGATCCTCGCTCGATCGCCGTTGCGC
Source organism: Schlesneria sphaerica (assembly GCF_044336245.1). NCBI lineage: Bacteria > Pseudomonadati > Planctomycetota > Planctomycetia > Planctomycetales > Planctomycetaceae > Schlesneria > Schlesneria sphaerica. Next base: position 2,820,395 of record NZ_CP172346.1, read on the forward strand.
ACAACTCTTCCAGCATGCCAGCTCACCAGCAGCGCGAGATCAAACAATCAGCGAGATCGGCAGAAATCTCACACATGGAAGAACATGAAACACTTCTACTTCGTTTCCTGCCGAGTAGTATTGACGGTCGCTCCATCCCGTGCGTCCCCCCGTGCGTGCTCACCTCATCAATATAGAAAAGCCGCCCGGTAAGAGCGGCTTCTTGTTTGTTCTGGCAGCTTCTGATTTCAGACGGTAGCAGCGCGCCGTCGTCGGACCGCTCTCACAGCGAATCCTAATCCGCCGAGGCCCGCAAGCGCAAATGTAGAAGGCTCGGGAACGGAATTGATGTCTAATTGATTGATCGCGAAATCGTTCGTTCCATAGGAAGTCGAAGCGGGAACGCTGATCTCGATTGATGCGATTTCTCCGGTGGAACTTCGAATACCGATGAAATTAGCCGAATTATCCGCTTTATTGTTCATCACAAGATCTTTGAAAACGTGCTCGAACAAGAGCGAATTATCAGCGCGGTAGGCTCGGATCGTCGCATCGAACAGATAGTCAGACGATGTCACGACATTGACGCCAATTTGAGCCCCCACTCCGTATACGGGAGTAGCGAAGGCGATCGTCAGCGGACTGCTATCAATCCCGAACTGTGGTCCATTGTAAAGCAGTGCGTCGCCAGGAGCGAAGTTTCCCCCCCAAGGTCCACCCGGAGTCTGCACATCGGCGTAGATCACGCCCGAAGGCTTCGAAAGTGTCGCCGTAGAACCGCTGTTTGACGTCACATCATAAGGTAGTGTAATCGGACTGCTGAAATCGACTGGCCCCAACTGGCTCCAATCCACAAAATCATTAGCGCCCAGATCTGAGCGGTTGGTCACTTCGATGACGGCGGCCTGCGCCGTGCTCACCAGAATACCGATAGCTGCCAGTGTTAGAAACGACCGAATCAAACCACTTACCATAGTTAACTCCCGCATTCATTGTGAAGGTTGAACAAGACTCGCAGCGGGCGATCACAGTTTACGGGCAGGCAGTGGGCGCACTGCGACAGCATAAAATTGCGATTTTAAGAAGCTGGGAATTTCGAAATCGCGGCCTGACAGAGACGAAGCAATCTCGCCCGGCCTCCTGTCCATGAACGGTTACTAGCCTGACCCCGCTCAGTACATCGCAAGTGATGCTGCAAAAAGTCGACTTCGATGATCTCCCCGGCGAAAAGAGATGCGGGCTCGTATCTCGACGCTGAGATGCTAGACCCGACCTCTCATCTTTCCACAACAAAATCAAAATCATTTCTGAACTTGAAGTGCTCGGCCTGAGCTAAGTTCAAATGACTTTCAGACCACAATTCACGGAACGGTCACATTGACATTCAAGAATGTTCATTCGGGAAGAACTCCAGAGACAGCGGACGACCTCGTCGTTGCGTGAGCTCTCGGACGGTGTGACAACCAAACCGCGAGCCGAATCAGGCGGCGGGAACGAGAAGGCTTCGTCCGAGAGCAGCGGTGGCTCTCTTAGAGAAACTGGTCGTTACAGAAACTCCAGCAATTCCCGGAGTGAGGCTGTCTTGATCCTGATTTGGTGTCGATTTCGGCAGTGGCGCAGACGCATACGTGGAGCAATATTCGGCATTAGAGACTGACACAAATGGCATCCGAGCTTCCATCGGCCGGTTTTCAATCAACCACTCAGCCGCGCTTCCTCTGCTGCCGGTGCTGCTTCTGGTAAATACTGTGACTGCGCCGCTCCTGCTGCCTGCGTTCTCGGGCGGCATGGCTGTCCGAGCAAGCCTCCTCATAGACCAATTCGCGCCGAAGCTTCAGGAAGCTGTCGTAACGGGCCTGCTCCAGATGTCCCTCAGCCAGCGCCTGCAGCACGGCGCACCGCGGCTCGTGGACGTGGGAGCAGTCGTTGAAGAAACAGCCCTCGGCGAGCCGGGCGATGTCGTTGAAGGCGGCGCCCACATTGGAACCCTCGGCCCATAGTTGAAGCTCGCGGATGCCGGGGCTGTCGATCAGCAAGCCGCCCGAGGGTAGCATCACCAACTCGCGCCGCGTCGTCGTGTGCCGGCCGCGGTCGTCGTCGGTACGCACGGGAGTGACCTCCTGGCGGTCGAGGCCGAGAAGCCGGTTCAGCAGTGTGGACTTACCGACGCCGGACGAGCCGAGCATGGCCGCTGTTTGTCCGCAGCTCAGGTACGGCGCCAAGGCGTCGAGGCCTTCGCCCGTCATGGCGCTGACAGCGTGGATCAGTAAGTCTCCCAGCCGTGCGCGGAGTTCCGCGACTGCGGCGGCTACCGAATCGCACAGGTCGCTCTTGGTCAGCAGCAGGACGGGTTGGCACCCAGGCAAGGCGGCCGCGGCGAGGAACCGCTCAAGACGGCTCGGGTTGAGGTCGAGGTTGAGAGAGGTGACCAGGAATAAGACGTCAAGGTTGGCAGCGAGCAGTTGCTCGTCGCCGGACTCGCCAGCGGACTTACGCGAGAGCTTGTTAGTTCGCTCGAGTACGGCCTCGATCACGGTAGGGCCGCCGTCTGCCGAGATGCGTAGCGCAACCCAGTCACCCACGGCGGGAAAGTCGGCCCGTGTGAGGGCGAGATGGCGGAGACGACCACTGACGGCAGCGACGCCCTCACCGAGCAGCCCGTGGCAGTGGTATAGCCCCCGATGTTCGACGCTGACGCGGCCGGGTAAACACCCCGCCTCCGCGTGGTGCGTAAAGCGCCTGGACCAGTCCTCGTTCCAGCCCCAACGATTCAATATTTCCAAGCGTACTCCCCGCGACAGAACATTTCGGTCCACCATGAGGACAGTGACGGCCGGCGACGGGTTCGCGCGTTTCGCGAAGCTGGGTCGATCGGCGACTAGACGCCTGTGTCAACAGAATATGCTGTGTCCGCTGTGTCCCATTGTGTTTCCCCGACACGGCCAAGAGGGCGGCCAAAGAAAAAGACCTGCCTCCTTTTTTTCTCAACACGTCATTCAATACTTAATCTGTGACTTCGACCTTCGATTGTTCAGCCTGTTCTCGAGCTACTAATCGAAAGTAGTTTTGAAGTTGGTCGTTGGGACCATCACCGAAGCTGCTGCTAGTCCAGCGCGCATCGATGACGTTAAACTTCACCGGTCCCGGTTGCAACGACAACTCTTTGAGTTGCTTTGGATCCGCCGTAAAATCGATAAATATCCGACTTTGATATTCCTCAAATGTCGAACCACTAACGCGCCCCCCCCCAGCGTCGTACAATTCACGGAGATCATCCCACGAACGCGGCCATTCACCTTCATGTTCGCGCATGTAACGGATAACCATATCGACGGCGCCCCATTTGGCATAAGCATCGTCTTCGAAGTATAGTAACTCCAAACTCACTATTATAATAGCGTAGCCAACAATGAAGACAGCAACTGAACACGCAACCGTCAACAGAAGATATTTTGATTGCACCTTGATAAATCGCATCTCCACAGTCCCTCGATTACTTGCTTCTTCGTGAGGCAGTTCTCGTTTCGTTGAACATTATTACGGCTCTGCATCCATTGATTCTCACGTCACGGAAGTCGAAGCCGCAGTGATCGTGAGTGATTATCCCCGCATTCCGACGGAGGCATGCCGAACAGTATTGGGACACAGCATATGCAATAAGGAAGACGTGCTGCGAGAGCGAGTGGCTCGGCCTGCGATTGAAGGAATTGGCATCCTCACGCCGAATATTGTGCGGCGGATAGTGGATTTAGCCGCTTTTCCTTCATCACGTTGACGTTTTGCCTGAGCTCCTTCTTCCAGGTGATCCACATCACTTGGGAGAGCGGAACGACCTGCCGAAACGGATGGCGTCGATTCCTCCTTCGCGCGTTTATTGCGGCAAATGGGCACCACGGCGAATCGCGATCTCCGTGGCAGTGGCTTCCAGCCGCTGACCGTAGGTGCGCGATCCGGCTCCTGTCTACCTGACCACCCACCGGCTGGAAGCCGGTGCCACGTTTTTCGGGTGTTCCGCGTTGAGGGGAAATCGATGGAATTTTGTGCACATCTACAGGCCGCTGCCAATTCCGCTCTGTTGATGTCGTCCCGCCCGTGATTCGCCGGTCCAAACCGATTGAAGACGTCGCGCGGACAATCGTGAACGATCGTTCAAAGCCGAACTTCCGGCATTTTCGGGTGTCTGATAGAATCTGCCGTGGAAGATACGGAAAGTGTTTCCGCTGAAGTGTTCATCCCCCAGAGAAAATCGCGATCGAGCGAGATACAAATCATGCGCAATGAGTCGGAAATTCCGCTTGCTGACAATCCTTTTTCGATTCCAGTCGCAGATCGACTGAAACGATTGCCGCCCTACCTGTTCGGCAAGATCAACAAACTGAAATACCAGCAGCGGGTCGCCGGCGTCGATGTCATCGATCTCGGCATGGGTAACCCCACCGATGCTCCGGATCAGCAAATCACAGACAAGATGCAGGAAGCCCTGCTCGACCCCAAAAACCACCGTTATTCGGTTGCCAACGGGATCGCCAGTCTCCGGCGTGAAGTCGCGAAACGATACGACCGAAAGTACGGCGTCAAACTGAATGGCGACGACGAAGTCATCGCCTGCCTGGGTTCGAAAGAAGCCTTCAGCCACATGTGTCTGGCACTGATGGGCCCGGGCGATACGGCCATCGTCCCCGCTCCCACGTTCCCGATTCACGCCTACTCGGTCATGCTGGCGTCCGGCAATGTCATCGCCCTGGACGTCCGCGATCCCTCAGAATTCCTGAAAAACATCGCCTACACCTGCGAGCATCTGTATCCCAAGCCGAAGCTCGTCGTGGCGAACTTCCCGCATAACCCCTCGGGCACCTGCATCGAGCAAGACTTCTTTGACGAACTGGTCGTGCTGGCCAAAAAGTACAAGTTCCTCGTCATCAGCGACTTCGCGTATGCCGATGTCTGCTACGACGGTTACAAAGCCCCCAGCTTCCTGGCCTCACCCGGCGCGATTGATGTCGGTGTCGAGATGACCACGATGAGCAAAGGCTTCAGCATGGCGGGCTGGCGTATCGGATTCTGTTCCGGTAACCGCGAGATGGTCCGTGCTCTGGCCACGATCAAAGGGTACTACGACTACGGGATTTTCCAGGCCATTCAGATCGCTGCAATCATCGCCATGCGAAACTGCGAACCTGCGGTCGATGCCATCGCCAAGGAATACCAGATTCGCCGTGACGCCCTGGTCGACGGATTGACCCGCATCGGCTGGGAAGTGGAAAAGCCCAAAGCGGGAATGTTCGTCTGGGCCAAGATCCCCGAACCGTGGGCACAGATGGGCTCCATCGATTTCTCAATGAAACTGCTCAAAGAAGGGGGCGTTGCTGTCAGTCCCGGGCGTGGATTCGGTGAAGAAGGAGAAGGCTACCTTCGTCTGGCCATCGTCGAAAACAGTCAGCGGCTGCGACAAGCCGTCCGCCAGATTCAGGCGTGCCTGAAAACCGAAGCAGCTCCGGCCGCCTGATGGACAGTCAAAGATCAGGACGTCTGGTGATTCCGCGCAGTCGAAGGCTGACGCTGGACGTCCTTCGTCTTCACAAGCAAGCGGCAACGTGTGCTCATGACCGACGATTTCGGTTGAGCCGCGTTGCCGAGCTGCGGTCCCGGCTTCCCATGCGCATTTCCTGGGCCCTGATCTTCATCAAGGCCTTTGCCATCGTTGCAGCCAGGCGTCCGGTACTGCGGCAGAGCTACCAATCGTGGCCCTGGCCGCATCTCTATCAGCACGCGCAGAACGTGGCGATGCTGGCCACTCATCGCGTCTACCGCGATGAACCGTGGGTCTTCTGGTCCCGCTTCGTCGAGCCCGAGACGCAACCCCTGACGAAGCTGCAGGCAAGTCTCGATCGTTTTCTCACCGAACCGCCCAACAAGGTGTTTCGCCAGCAATGGCAGCTCAGCGGACTGCCGACCCCCTTCAGACGGTTTTTGTGGTGGTGGACACTGAACGTGGCTGCGAAAAAGCGTGCCAGGCGAGCGGGAACATTCTTCCTGACAACGCTGGCGGGGAAGGGTGTCGAAATCCAGGATCCACCCGCCTTCCTGACCAGTAATCTCACGTATGGTCCGATGGACGACCAGCAGGAATGCCGCGTGACTCTATCTTACGACCATCGCCTGATGGACGGTTCCTTCGTGGCTGACTGCCTGATCGAACTGGAAGAGGTGATGAATCAACAGATCGCCGCGGAACTCGCGTCGATCTTGTCGGCATCCCAGTAACTGCATGAAGCCAAGGAGACACGAATGAAGGAACTTCGCGGCCGGACGGCGCTGATCACAGGGGCTTCACGCGGGATCGGAATGCTTGTCGCCAAGGAGCTTGCCCGGGAAGGGATGAATCTCGCTCTGGCAGCACGCTCGGCGGATAAGCTTGAACAACTGGCCACGGAACTGCGTTCTCTGGGAATCAAAGTCGTCCCCGTGGAAACGGACGTGGCGAAGGAAGACGATCTGCGGCGGCTGGTCGAGACCACGATGTCTGAACTGGGTTCCATCGATGTGCTGGTGAACAATGCAGGGATCGAAGCCTTTCAGCCGTTTCAGGTGATCGATCCGCAGGACATTACCCAGACCATTCAGACGAATCTGACTGCATCCCTGCTTCTGACCCGGTTCGTGTTGCCGCACATGCTGAAAAACGGCCGAGGCCACATTGTGAACATGGCGAGTACCGCCGGGAAATTTGGTCCGGCTTTCGGGGCTGCTTACGGCGCATCGAAGGCGGGGCTGATTGCCTTCACGCAGTCGCTGCGGGGTGAACTCTACAAGACGGGGGTCAGTGCGAGTGCCATCTGCCCCGGCTTCGCCGACAATGGGGGTATCTATGAAGTGATCAAGGACCGGACGGGGAAACGGATTCCCTGGTACGTCGGATCGACCTCTGCCGAGAAGGTCGCCAGGGTCGTCGTCAGAGCGATCAGGAATGACCGTCCCGACATGATTGTCAATTTCCCGGCGCTTCGCCCGGTCTTCACACTGAATCAGGCACTGCCAAGCCTGGGTGAATGGATCGTCAGAGTCACCACGCGCCGCTTCCTGAAACAGGCCGCCACCCGCGGCTGAGCCCTCCCCGCGGGTGCTCTCCGCACCAGTAGCCGAACAGATTCGCCGGAATGCAATCAAGCGTCACGGCGTGACTGCACTCCGGTGCCATCGGGCGATTGACCGGATGAACCTTCAGAATTGCACGGCAAGAGCGGCGGCGAACGGACAGGCTACTCTTTCTTCACCGCCTGCTTCTGCGACAAGAGGTAGGTGACCAGTGCCCGCAGGTCGGCTTCGTTCAACTGCTCAGCGAAGTTGGACGGCATGGGGGACAGGTTGGAAAGCCGGACCTCATCGATTTCTTCGGTGGGAATGCGGACTTCTTTCCCCTGATTGTCACCCAGGACGAGCGTGTTTCCTTCCTCACGCAGCTTGAGACCCGTCACCACCAGACCGTCGTTCTTAACGACAACACTTGCCCGGAAGGCGGCGTCCACGTTTCGATTCGGATCTAGAACATCCTCCAGAAGTCGTTCCAGCCCACGGTGCCCGACACCATCCAGTTGCGGCCCGACCTTACCCCCTTCGTCACTAATCCGATGGCAGGCGAAACAGGACTTCTTGAACACGGCCCGACCGGCATCGGGTGTGGCATCAGCATTGTCGAAGTTCGCGGCAAACTGAGCGATCAACTGTTTCAGGCGGTCGTCGGGGTCGGGCAGGCCCTCAGTCAACTCCTCAATTTTTGCGTCGAGGTCAGGGATTGCCAGGCTTGTCAGTCGATCCAGCAACGGCTTGTCCTGCAGCAGTCGCGCCGACGCCCGTCCCGTCGAAATCAACGTGAAGAGCGATTCAGCTCCTTCCGGAGTCCCCGCCAGCGACAGTGCAATCGGCTGCTGGAGGGGTGCCGGAGCGGACCTGAGGGCGACACCCAGTGCCTCACGCGTGGCTGCTGTGTTGACCGATCCCAGCAATTGTGCCGCGTAGGTTCTCAGGCCGGCGGGTTCGAGAGAGCTCTGCACGAGTTCTGACAAAGCAGTCACGGCAGATTCCCGGCTCAGATTCAGTCCCGCTTGTGCGGCCGCCATCCGCACGGGGACATCCACATGCGCATCGGCGAGCAGCGCCAGAATTGGCTTCGCCAGCTTGTCGAGCTGAAGCTGATTGGCCACCTGCACCGCAGTGACCAGCGTCACGTCCGCGAACGAAAAATTGGGAACAGGCGACGCGACCACGGGGGGTGAAAACCGACCCGCGGCGACCCAGGCATAGGCCGTCCCTGAATCCCCGTCAACAATTTCCAGAACCCCCTGCTGACCGGACCATTGCTTGAGATCCCAGGAATATTCATGAGCCACGTCATTCCGGGGTGGTACTTCTCTGGCAATCGTCTCTCCCGATTCCACAAGCTTCAGACGTAGCTGATTGACTCCTTTCGACGCCGACCCCGGAAATCCGTTATGTCCACACATCCAGAACGTCAGGCGCTCTGGAATCGCAAATGGTGCAGAGCGAAGGATTCCTGTCAGCGTTTCTCCGTTGGCGATACTGTCGAAGAAGTAGGCATCCACGTTGCCATCGGTCGAACCACGCTGTCGAACACCCCAGGGACTGGCCGTGGCTGCTGATGCCAGTGGAAAGTTCTCCCACGGAGCCGACCGGGGACGATCAGGGCTCAGCAGTTTCATCGCCAGAGATTCGCCCCATTTCCCTAATGCAGTGTCGCGTGACAATTTCGCTCCGCGCTGGGTCACCCCACTGAAAAGAGACTGAAAGAGGGCTGCCTGGCGGGGAATGTCGCCCGGGAACTTCTGTTGAATATATGCCGCCACTTCATCCAGACGCTTGGTGCTGACATACCGAGCTACGTGTGCAAGACTGCGTTCGACAACCGGCTGTGGTAGTTCATGCTTCTGCACATAATCAAATGTGAACCACGCCGCGGATTCACTGGGGACAGCCAGCGCGATTTCGGCGACGCTGGCGAGTTCCTCACGTGTCAGCTTCTGTTCCGTTAACTGGTCGACCGCCTCGGTCGGTCGTAACTGGTTTCGCAAGGCGATCCGCGCGGCGTGAATCAGTTGCACATCTTCTGATGGCGTGGATCTCCACAAGTGAACCAGTGGCTGGAAATTTTCCGCCTGAGGATGCCGACCCAGGGCTTCTGCGGCAGCACGTCGGACGAAGGGGTCGGAATCACCCAGCAGAGTCCGAACAATTTGCCCTTCGTGATGACTCCAGTTCTCTTTCTCTGCCAGCGCCTTGGCCAGATGAATCCGGACCACGGCGGCCTCATCACGCGCAAACCGATCAATCATCGCTTCGTCCACTTTCATACTGCGCGACAACAGCCAGAGGGTCTGAACACGCTCATCAGCCAAACTGGCCTTTTGCCGTTCGTCTGAGGGGGGCGTCTGCTTTAAGCGCTCGCGCGCCTTCGAAATTCCTGACTGAGGAAATCGCTGTTCCAGTTGTTGCGCCGCGAAAACGCGGTTCACCAGATTTTCGTCTGAAAGATGTTTCACCAGATCGTCTTCACTCATTGTGACGAAATTCGGTACAGCAGGCGGAGTCAACTTCTTTCCCCCAGCCTGGTTACCGGTGTAGACAACCCGCCAGATACGCCCGCGATGTCGATCTCGCAACGGATGCTTCAGATCGACTTCGTAGTGCCCGATGATCGAGTTATAGAAGTCACAGATATAGAGGGCTCCGTCCGGTCCAAGCTGCAAGTCGACCGGATGAAACCACCAGTCTTCGCTCGTCAGAAAATCCTGAGGTTTCTCAATCCAGGGTGACGATCCACGCCACTGAGGATAGTCCACATGAACAATGTTCGTGACGACGTTGCCGACGAACATGGCCCCCTGATACTCACGAGGAAAATGCGAAGACGAGTAGCTGACGATCCCGGCTATGCCGGTTGATCCATGATCATCCGATGTCGCGAGAGGCGCGAATCCAAGGCCATCGTGGGGTTTGCCGAAACTGTCGTAATAGCCGCCTCGCAGCAGCAGTGTAATCGGCTTCGAATGACAGTCGGCCGTGAAGAAGTCACCGCGGTTGTCAAAGCACATTCCGAAGGGGTTCACCTGTCCCCAGGTAATCTGTTCAATGGCTGAACCATCGGGACGAAAGCGGTAAGTGTTCCCCGAATTCATTTCGAGAACGACGGGCCCTTCGCCTCGCAGTTTGATTTTTGAGGAATTGCGAAATCCGTGACAAGCGTAGATCCACCCATCCAGTCCCAGACGAAATGAGTTCTGGTTGCCGTGGGTATCCGCAAAATCAAAGGGCCCGTAAAGAATCTCCTGCTGGTCTGCCTTTCCGTCACCGTCGGTGTCGGTCAGTTTCCAGATGTTCGGGATCGACCAGACGATGACCTCGCGCCCATTAGGCATGGGCAGAACACCAATCGGGATGTTCAGTTTGTCGGCGAATCGGGTGATCTTTGTCGCTTTGCCGTCGGCTCCAATGCCGTCCAGAATAGTCACACCATCGCGTGCGGCAGCGGGATCGGTTGCGGCGAAGGGGTACTCGATGGAATGAGTCACCCACAGTCGGCCCTGGGCATCAAACGCCAGATTCATCGGCTTTTGAATATCCGGCTCGGAAGCGACAAGCTGGATTTCGAAACCGGGGGGGAGCTTGAATTTTTTTGCTTCCTCGGCTGGCGACAGTGGCTCTGTCGTCGCGACGGGAGGTCCCGCGAGGAGTCGTCCTGCCCAAATGAGGCAGAGTGTGACAACGAGGATCACGCGAGCTTGCTTCGGGATCACATTCAGCATGGTGTGTCAGTCCGCCAAATTGATACTTAATGGTTAGGGATTCACCTGCGAGACAACCTCAGCGTGGATCCCACGCACCTGCCGCCCGGACTGTACCGGTGACCACGTCAGGCAGCGAGGGATTCATGAGGGGCGGCGCAATTTCTATCAACTCTTGCCAGAAAGGGGGAGCTACCCGAAATTCCAGGGGTCGAAATTGTCGTCTTTCGCGACGCCCCCATCGATCCTGCTTTAAGGTCGAGGACGAGCCTGCAGGAACCGTCCCACGCGGAAAATCCACCACCCCTGCGGGTCGGAACCCCAGAGTCATTCCCGTTTTCTGGGCGAAAGCGTGCCTGATTCAGCGTTCTGACAGTCGACGATCCATTGCGTTGGTATTTCAGGAGTTCACTGAATCAGTACGCCCGGCGCTGAAGTCCCTCTTCCCGTGACGAACGGGGGTCGATACAAAGTGAGGCGACCAGGACGGCGCCACAGCGACAGGATGACCGATTGGGCCGAAGTCGATCGCCAGAACCTGTGCTCACAGGCCAGCACCAGCGCCGCGATGCACTCGCTCGATCTCGGACAATGTATTGGGGCCGCTTGCGGAATCGAGCTCACATGACCGCTACCAACCTCGCGACCAGACTGAACGCCACGAAGGTGACCGCGATTCAACGGGGCCAATGCGTCCTGGGGGTCGACCCGGGCCTCAATCGAACGGGCTACGCGATTCTGGAGCGTTCTACGTGCGACCCCATTCTACGCGAGGGGGGCGTCATTCAGTCGACGAAAGACCTTTCGCTCGCCGAGCGGGTGCTGGAACTGGGACAGTCTCTGCGAGAAGTGATTGCCGAATACAAACCTCAAGTCCTGGCAATCGAACAGGTCTTCTCGACGCCTCAATTCCCGAAGACGGCCATCCTGATGGCCCATGCCCGGGGGGCTCTTCTCTTCGCGGCCGCCGAAGCAGGGATCCCCGTCATTCACTATTCGGCGACCCAGATCAAGCGGCTGCTGACGGGTAGCGGGAAAGCCTCGAAAGATCAGATTCAGCACGCCATTCGCAATGAATTGCGTCTCGAGAAGATCCTCGAACCCAACGATGTTGCCGACGCATTTGCTGTCGCACTGTGTCACTATCACAGTTGTCGGAACATCATCTCCAACTGACGAGCGTTCCAGCGCTCAACGCAGGAGTCGAGCGTTGCCGAAGTAGACGCGGTCGCCGATGTCTGTGACTGCCTCACCTTCGCTGCCGAACCCCACGAAGATTTCGAGTTCGACCACGCCGGTCACGTCGAGATCCAGCTTTTGCGGTTCCGGACGCTGGCCCGCCAGGGGCCCCTCGGCAACCCGGGTCTTTGCGGAACCATTAAAGATGACCCGTTCATCGGCTTTCACGATGACGCTGGCATCTCCCTGCTGGATCTCATCACCAATCCCCATGGCAGCCTGGAACTTGCGGTACTCGCCGCCGAGACGGAAGCGAAGCTGCGTCTGCGAATGAATGGCCAGCCCTTTGCGGTATTCGACCTTGCCCAGGAACATCGGCTTTCCCTCGAAGGCCCGATCCTTCTTATATTCCCAGACAATCACCCCGGGATAATTGAAATAAGGGGTGTATTTCACGCTGCGAGGATCCAGGTCCGACAGGTAAGTGATCTTGCTCTGACTGAAATCCAGCGTCGAAAGTTGCTCGGGAGCGACTTCCAGATCAGGCCCCGTGACCAGTCGAACACGCCACTTCTTCCCGTTCCATTCGACCTGCCTGGCGGACAGTCGGTCCCCTGTCACCAGCTCCAGTCGGGCCGTCGCCTTCTTCGAGGTCGAGTCCCGCTTGGAATAGATTAACCCAAAGGCACGCTCACGCTTCACCGACAGGTCGTCGCCATCCAGTTGAAACTGAAGCGTCGTGTCATTGAGCGATCCAATGATGCCATCGAGATGATCGAGCACATCCCCTTTGCGAATCGCGAGGAGATCCTTTTTCACACTGCGTTCCAGCAGTTGATTCCATTCCTGATCGACCTTGGGATCAGCAGGCGCGAACCGGACACTCGAAACGGCGGTGAGCGGCATTTGAATGTCACCCAGGACAGCGTGACCGACCGTGACGGTGTTTCCCGCCGAAATGAATGAGGAAACGCCCAGTTGGGATTCATCGGTCAGTTTGAGGATGAATTTCCCGTCAGTCGCAGGGTTCGCCACAGGCTGCGAAGACCGGATCGTCAGCAATTCAGAAACAGGAACCACAACAGCTCCCTCGGTCGACTTGATCACGACTTCATTAGCAGTGAGTGATTCGATCGTCCCTTTCACCTGCTTTTCGGACAGCGTCACGACCTCGACAGCCGGTGTCTGATTCATCGCAAGGCAAATGAGGATGACGCCATAATGCATAGTGAGTGACTTCCTGTACTACTGCTTGTTCTTCTTCGCGGCCCGACCTGCCAGCTTCTTCGTGTACTTCTCGATCGCCTGCTCGTAATTTGAGGGGAAGTTTTTGTTGAGATCGTTTTTGGCTTTGGCGAGATCTTTCTCGGGAAGATTTCCCCAGCTCCCCTTGTTTTCGAATCGCTTCTTGTCGGTTTCACCGGGAGCTTCCTCCCCTTTGACACGGCTGTCATCGGCCGCCCCGTCGGGAGAATTGCTGTTTCCTCCCTGTCCGTCGCCCCCCCCTCCGCCACCGCCACCTTGCTGTTGCTCAACCTTTTTGATGATCTCATCAAGGTTCGCGATAATCCGTTCCTGAACTCCCTGAACTTTGTCGCCGGCGCGGCCGAGGTCCAGACGGCGTTCCGAATCGGCCATCAGGCGGGCCAGTTCACCCAGCGACTTTTCCTCAAGCCCTTTTAGGTCGCTCTGCATCAGTGTCGCAGTCGCCGAATACCGGACCGGGACCCGTTCTGTATTCGTCAGCAGTTGCTCAATGGCATCGAGAGCCGGTTTCAGTTCCAGCATCCCCTGTGCAGCCACCGCCTGGAAGAAGAAGAGCGATGAGGGATCGACCACTTGCCGGGGATCGACGCTTTTCAGCACTTCCCAGGCTTCATCGAACAATCTGCGTTCGACGAGGTGGCGACCGTAAAACAGATTCATGTTGGCCTGAAAGAATGGCCCCTGTGTCGATTGAATCAGAAAATCCGCCCGCGGTGGCAGGGGGCTCTGCGGTGGAGTGTTGCATTCGTTAACGAGTCTCATGACTTCGGGTTGAACGAGTGCGAACGACTGAATGACTCGTTCCAGCAGGAGGTCGGCACTCGTCGAAGCATCCACCCCGGACCAGATGGCCATCACCTGGTCACGTTGCGCTTCAGGAAGCCCTTGCTCACCCAGCCACGCGAGAACGCGATTGCGTGCTTCGTCCGCACTGGAAGGAGTGTAGACTTCAGCCGCCGACCAGGCGACCCCGCCCAGCAACGTCAGCAGGCAAACACCGCTTACGATCGCCCTTGAGCATGATGCAAGTCTTCTCATAAGTCCCTCGTTCAGGGCCGCGCCCGACAAAGCTCTGGCAACCATACGACCGTAGCGCATGACATGCCAAGTATACCCGTACAGGGAAGGTTGAGGGAATAGGTGGGAAGAATCTCTCCACCCGGGAATTGAAGATTCCCGTAACCTTAAATTTGAGCCGCAGTTGAGCAAACGCGGGAACATCGGATCGCGTCTCCTTGACGTTCCGGTCCACTTGATCGACCACGGAGGCGGTCGGAATAGAATGAGGCCGAAAACCACCGCGACCGGAGCGTCAGGACCGTACTACAAAACCGCCGGGAAGGCGTCGGACAAGACGTTTCATTTCGAGAACCGTGATCGTCGACAGGACGCGAGAAGCCTCGATATTGGCCGCACGGATGACCTCATCAACAGGTGTTGATTCGGCAGACATCAGGTTGAGAATGAGCCGTTCCTGGTCCGAAAGTGTCAATTCTGCCGGTTTTCGTACCGTTTCGGTTGGTGTCCGCTTGACCGGGGCCACCAGCGGCCCGAGAGCGTTCAGCACGTCATCCACATCCCGGATCAGTGTCGCGCCGTCGCGGATCAGGTCGAGACACCCCAGGCTGGCCTCGGAATCAACGCGACCGGGCATTGCGAACACGTCCCGGTTCTGTTCCATCGCATGCCGCGCCGTGTGCAGGGCACCGCTGCTGCGTCCCGCCTCAATGAGGACGACGCCAAGGGACATCCCGCTGATGATCCGGTTTCGCTGGGGGAACAATCCGGATTTGGGAGTCTGATCCATGGGCGATTCGGTAATCAGGCATCCCTGTCGCGTAATCGCCTCGGACAATTCACGATGCTCGGGGGGATAGATGGTATTCAGTCCCGTGGCGCAGACTGCAATCGTTCTTCCACCCGCCTCCAGTGCCCCTTTGTGAGCTTCCGCGTCGATTCCCCGCGCTAGCCCGCTGACGACGGTAATACCGACCCGGGCGAGGGCCTGTGCCAGCCGGTTTGTCTGCTGCCGACCGTAGCTGGTGCAGTGTCGAGAGCCAACCACCCCGATCGCCAGGGCATCCGCTTCCACAAGGGTCCCCTTGCAATAGATCAGCGTCGGGGGATCTGGAATTCGACACAGCCCTGCCGGATAAGTGGGGGTGTCGCGAATATGGAGAGAGACTCCCGCCGAGCGGGCTCGCTCAAGTTCCTGGAGTGCAGCCGCTTCGGTACCGTGAGTGACGAGCGACATCGCCAGCCGGGGACCCACGTTTCGGACCGACTGCAACTGTGACACCGACGCCTCGAGGATTCCACGAGGCGAGCCAAAGCGTTCCAGTAAGAGCTGGTAGGTGCGGGGTCCCAACCCCGGAACCAGATTGAGTCTCAGCACATCAATCAAATCACGTTCGGGATCGGGCGCGTCTGCATCAGGCTCTGGGAACAGCTCTTTGACCATTCATCACTCGTGCGAAGAACTTCCGTCGCGTTGACGTCTGATGGTGGCCAATCCCCGTCGAATTCGTCAACCCTGGATCGGGCGAGTGGCATCCCTGAAACGGAGAATCGGCCTGACAGAGGAGGCTCATCCCGTCCTGTGTGTCGCGGACTGGTGGGCCTTACGTTGCCCCATCCGGTTCGGCGGCAGCACCCTTGTCCTTCTGCGTCGACTCGTGTGGGTCTCGCGTAAATTTTCTCGTTTTGGCGAGTTCTTGCGGGACGAACTGGATCAGATTCACTTCAATCCGTTCGACTTTCGAAATGTCGTAGTTTTGCCGGGCCAGAGCGACCACCTGATCGACGATCTCAGTCGCGCGCTGCGAGTCTTCTCCGGGGGGAAAATCGACCGTCATGGAAACACGCAGCGTCCACGGTCCCCGTCCTTTTTCACGCCCCCCTTCGACATTGGGTCGCGCATGCCTGAACTGTCGGCCAATTGCTTCTCGCAGCGATCGGAAGGGCTTGGTCTGCTGATCCCAATAGACAAACAGCAGCGCCGTTGCCGTTAAACCAATCAGAATCAGACCGAACACCACGTACTGGCCAGAAATCGAATTTGTCCGTTGTGATGCGGGAACCGTCGAGCGACCTTGTTTGTTGTCAGCCTCGCCCGGTGAATCTGGAGAGCGGCCCGTCATTCTTGCATGAGTCCAATCAAAAGTGCCCGCATGGGAATAAAACAGAGCAGCCCGTAAGCCAGACCGATCACCCCTGTAACCCCGATCGTAATCATTACCGGCAGCCATGTCTTCAGTCGGGCCGCCTGAAGTAGCGCACGACGACGGTACATTTCCGATAACTGCCTGAGCGTCGGAATCAGTGTCCCTTGCCGTTCCGCCGTCGAAATCATCCATCTGGCAAGGGGTGGCAGTAATCTGGAAGACTCGAGCGCCAGGGGAAGCGGGATTCCTAGTTCCAGCTTTTCGCAAACCATTCGTGATTCCTGGTGCCAACCTGCGTGATCGACGGAATCAGCCGCCAGGCGGAACGCGCGCGGCAAAGGAGCCGCATGTTCCAGTTGCATGGCCAGAAGCTCGGTGAACTGTGCCCAGTTTTGACTTTGACGGATGGAGGCGACGCCTGGGACCCATCGGAACGAGGTCATCCACTGCCATAATCCCCGGGTGACGTTCTTCCGTAACAGAGCCGTAACCACAACCACGGCCAGCACGACTGCCGGAATCACCAGGGTCACATACGTCTTGTGCTGATCCAGAAACTTCAAACCCTCGATCGGCCAGAGATAAGGTAATCCTAGACCTTCAATCCCCCTCAGCAAATGGGGAAGAAAGAAAGTCAGAAACCCGGCCAACAATCCATAGCTGATGACACCGCAAAACAGAGGATAAATAATCGCCAGCCGGATCCGTTGACGTGTCTCCTGCATGACCTGCCCCGATGCGGCCATCGATTCCAATGCATCGGGCAGGCGGCCTGACGACAACCCCGCTTCCATGACAGCCGTATAAACGGGCGAAACGGCCGGGCCTTCCAGAGCCAGTGCATCCGGAAGCGAAGTCCCTTCGGCCATGCGTTTCGACAAACGTTCCGAGAGCCCCCCCAGTCGCGTCCCCACATTTCCCGCCAATCCCTTCAGCCCCAGTTCCAGCGGAATTCCGGCCTTCACCAGCGCTGCGATTTCGCGATTGAGCAGAATCAAATCATCCAGCGACGACGAAGATTGAGTCATGGATAACTTTTCTTTGAACGACGGTGTCGGGACCGGCTGCAACTGAGTGACACTATCCTAAAGACATTCTGTCGCTTTCTCCAGAGTCGAAACCGCCGGATGGAAAAGAATTGTGTCCACGAGGTCTTCCCGTCCGACTTGTCCTCATCGATATGATTCTACCGATCGTGGTCATTCCCTCACGACAGAGTCTGCCCCGCAACAAACGGGGCCTGGTCTTTCGGGGGGGAGTCCACGGGAGCGACATCGCAGCAGAGAACGGGCACGAACCAGCAACGGGCGAGACCCCTCTTCGGAGGGGACCTGCCGTAACAGGACCATTCCCCGATTTGGAAAGCACGATGATGAACGCACAGACTCATTTGCCCAGCTTTCACGAGGATGTTGAGCTGGCCGGGCATATCATCGACAGCCTGCTCTTACCGAAAGTGCTGGACGAAATCACCTCGCTCGGCGGAGATTACCAAAGCCAGGAGATCCGCATTGGTCACAACCGGCGTGACCCCAGTTACGTCCGACTCACGGTTTCGGCCCCGACCCAGGAATCGCTCGAACAGATCCTGACTTCCATTGGTCAGCACGGTGCGGTGCCGGTTCAGCACCACGACATCCGTCTGGTCGCCGCCGATATTGAAGGGGCGTTTCCCGAAGGCTTTTACGCGACGACGAACGAGCCGACCGAAGTGCGCTGGAGCAACAAATGGATTCCTGTGGAACGACAGGAAATGGACTGTGGAATTTGTTTTGACCCGAAGCAGGAAACCGCCCGCTGCGTGGCAATGGCGGACGTAAAACGAGGTGACCACATCGTGGTCGGACGACTGGGAACACGCGTCCATCCCGTCGGTCGGGACCGACTGTCGACTCATTCGTTTGGATTCATGAACAGTACGGTTTCCAGCGAAAAACCCAAAAATCTGACTGTCCGTGAAATTGCAGAACTGATGCGCCGGGCAGCGAGTGGACAGGGACGAATTCTGGTCGTTGCAGGTCCCGCCGTTGTGCATACGGGGAGCCGGGAACTGCTGAGCTGGCTCATCCGTCGCGGCTACGTTCATGTCCTGTTCGCCGGGAACGCTCTGGCGACACATGACATCGAACAATCCTTTTACGGAACAAGTCTGGGCATCTCGATGGAAAGCGGGGGAGGAAGCGAAGAAGGTCACGAGCACCACCTGAGGACCATCAATCGGATCCGGCGACTAGGAAGCATCCAGCAGGCTGTCGAGCAAAAGGTGCTGACAAACGGAATCATGTACGAATGCATTCAGCACAAGATCCTGTTCGTGCTGGCGGGAAGCATTCGGGACGATGGCCCCCTGCCCGATGTCATTACCGATTCGCTTGTCGCTCAGACCCGGATGCGCGAGCTGGTTCAAGGAGTCACCTTCTGCCTGATGATCGCGACGACACTCCATAGCATTGCCGTCGGGAATTTGCTTCCCTCGTGGGTCAAAACCGTGTGCGTCGACATTAATCCCGCGACAGTCACCAAACTCGCGGATCGGGGTACGTTTCAGTCAGTGGGTCTGGTGACAGATGTAGAACCATTTCTACGTGTCCTGGTGCAGGAACTGGGTGGGATGCAGGATTAGGCTGTTCACCTGCTGCGTACCAACAATCCGGTATGCAACTCACTCTGGCTGAGGGGGCTGATCATCGATGAAGCGTGACTCCAAGGCCCCCCTTCCGACAGTTGTCAGACGTCGTCCCACAGACGCCACCGGCTTGTTTTGGGGGACCCATGGCGCGAGGCGAATCTTCGTGTCCACCCTGTTCGCTTAGAAAGGGGACGCCCGACGTCGTCGTGACCTCCACGACCGTCGAAAGGACAGGGCCCTTTCGCCTGAGGCCGTCATCACCTTGAAACGAGAAGTTTTTTGATGAAGTTAACCAATACCAACAGAATGGATCCAGACACCCAGGCAGCCCCGGTTGACGCCTCTTCGTGCACTCGGGTGAGCAGAAGTTGAAAGAAGATTGCCTCAGGCTCAACGCTCATCCGCCCCGTTTCGTACCTCGCGCTGCGAGCGTCTACGGTCGGGACATCTCCGCTGCGGCGCAAGCCATTTCTGCATGGAACACCTGTCGACTGTGAAGCGGACCGAGAAAATTCCAGACCGGAGTAGGACTGCCACGCGTGCAAACTCCGCAGTATCATCCAATTCTGTGATCGGATGTAGAAAGCTGTCTCAGACACCGGAGAATGCGGAATGCACTCAAACTTTCTTACTATGGACGATGGCACCCGAATCTACTTTAAGGACTGGGGACGTGGTCAACCCGTCGTCTTCAGTCACGGATGGCCGCTGAGTGCCGACGCATGGGATCCACAGCTCTTCTACCTGAGCGAACGAGGATACCGCGTCATCGCTCATGACCGACGCGGGCACGGACGATCCAGCCAGCCCTGGCTGGGAAATGAGATGAACACCTATGCCAAAGACCTGGCAGAAATCGTCCGAACACTCGACCTGAAGAATGTGATCCACGTCGGTCACTCGACCGGGGGCGGCGAGGTGGTGCGCTACATCGGCCGGTATGGCACCCGACATGTCGCCGCTGCCGTTCTGATTGGCGCCGTTCCTCCCTTGATGTTGAAAACGGACAAGAACCCCGGCGGCCTTCCCCTTGAAGTCTTCGATGAAATCCGTCAGGGAGTCCTGAAAGATCGGTCTCAGTTCTTCCGGGATCTGACCACACCGTTTTACGGAGCCAACCGTGACGGCTCGAACATTTCTCAAGGAACGATCGACGCGTTCTGGCTGCAGGGGATGCAGGCGGGTCTGAAGAATGCTTACGATTGCATCAAGGCGTTCTCTGAAACCGACTTCACCGAAGATCTGAAGAAAATCAACATCCCGACACTGATTATTCACGGTGACGATGACCAGATTGTCCCCATCGACGCATCCGCCCGGCAGATGGCCAAACTGGTCAAAGGATCAACTCTGAAGGTCTATCCGGGCGCTCCGCACGGACTGACCTTCACTCACAAAGACCAACTCAACGCAGATCTGCTGGCCTTCTTTAAGCAAATACGACAGCAGCAGTAACAGTCCAGGCCTCCCCGCCCTCGAAGTGAGATCCACAACCGATTCCAAGCCTGTACGACAAAGGAGAAAGATCATGTTCAAAACAAAAAACGATCTGCCTGAATCAACCCGCGTCAAAGTGATCGAGTTATTGAACGCCCGATTGGCGGACTCCATCGACCTGCAAACACAGGCCAAGCAAGCGCACTGGAACGTCAAAGGGCCTCACTTCATCGGCCTGCACGAGCTGTTCGACAAAATCAATGAAGAGGTCGAAGACTACGTCGATGACATTGCAGAACGCGCCGTCCAGTTGGGGGGCGTCGCGGAAGGAACCGCCCGTGTCGTCGCCAAACGGAGCACGCTGCAGGAATACCCACTGAATGCGGTCGATGGACGAACGCACGTCGATGCACTCTCGTCAGCACTGGCGGCCTTCGGAAAAGTGATCCGGCAGGGGATCGACCAGGCCGACGAACTGGGAGATAAAGACACCGCGGACCTGTTCACGGAAATCTCCCGTGGCATCGACAAGTCGGTCTGGTTCGTCGAAGCCCACCTGCAGGCCGAGCGATAATCACTGGAAACTCCCCACAGACCTGGGGAAATCGACCAGATTGCAACCTCGGGGGCCGCATGACTGCGGCTCCCGGGAGAGAGGCAACGCCTCAGCCATTGCCGCTCGTGCCTCAGTGTTCCGGTTGCGGGATCGACCCGACGGACCACCCAGCGGTGATTCGCCGATAGATCCTCCTCAGTAACTGTCCGATACTGTCGATGATGGCATAGGTCACCGGCGTGACCAGCAGTGCCAGTAACAGGCTGAATGATTGCCCGCCGATAATCACCTTGGCCATGCTGGCGCGGGCTCCCGCACCGGGACCTCGCCCCAATGCAATCGGGACCATGGCGGCAATCAGCATGACGGTCGTCATCAGAATCGGCCGCAACCGGGTGTGATTGGCTTCCATGATCGCGGCGGTCCGTTCCATGCCGCTGGCGCGCAATTCGTTCGTCTTGTCGACTTGCAGAATCCCGTTCTTCTTCACGATTCCGATCAGCATGAACAGTCCGAACATCGCGTACAAATCCATCGGCGTGCGGAACATCAGCAGCGACAGCAATCCAAACGGAATCGTCACTGGCAATGCCGCCAGGATACTGACCGGGTTGAGCCAGCTTTCGAACTGAGCGGCCAGGATCAGGTACATGAACAGGACACTCAGCCCCAGAGCCACCATGAAGTAATAACCGGTCTCGCCCAGCATCTTCGCCTGCCCGCCGAATGTCACTTCGTATTCGGGCGGGAGGTTGAGTTCACGGGCAATCACCCGGGCCTGCTGAATTGCATCATTGAGTGAGACCTTGTCGGGATGAGCCAGCAGCGTGACAGTCCGCTGGCGGTTGAACCGATCGATCTGGCTTGGGCCCCGTGCTTCCGTGAGCGTTGCCAGACTCGAAAGCCGGACCTGGCCTGCCGTTGGTGAGGGGATCGTGAGGCTTTCCAGACTTTGCGGAGTCGCACGGAACGGCCGGTCCGCCCGCAGCCAGACGTCGTACTGCTCAGTCCCCTCTTTGTAGCGGGATACAATCTGACCGCCGACGAGAACATTCAGGCTGTTGGCGATGGTCTGGACGGGAATTCCCAAGTCACTGGCCCGATCACGATCGATTTCGACCTGCACCTCGGGCTTTCGCAGAGCCAGCGTCGAATCGACATCGACGAGACCCGGAATCTGCCGAAGTCGCTCAATAAATTGTGACGAGTATTCGGCGAGTTTATCAATGTCCGGTCCCTGGATACTCACTTGGAACGTACGGCTATCCTGTCCCGTCGCCCCGATCGCCGAAACATCCGAGACGGCAGTTCGCAGGTCGGGATAGTCACGAAGAATCTCGCGGGCTCGCTCCATCACTTCGAACTGGGTGTACTCACGCTCTTCGAGTTCCTTGATCCGGAAGTAGATCGACCCCCGAGTCACATCCCCCTGCCCCTTGCCCGATCCTCCCGTGTTCTGGCCGATGATGGTGAATCGATGCAGAACCCCCGGTAACTGGCTGAGTCGCTGCTCGATTTCGGTAAGCACCTGATCAGAGCGTTCGAGCGTGTAGCCTTCCGGTGTGATGTATGACACCTGGAACTCACTCTGATCATCCCGAGGAACGAGGTTCACCCCCAGGTTAGCGGCAATCGGAATTGTCGACAGAAAAGCCAGCAGACTGACTGCCATCGTGATGATGGGATGTCGCAATGACCAGGCGAGCACGAGGCCGTAGTAGTAGTCAACGGTTCGATAGATGAAGCCCCCCTTCGATTGCGTATGCCCTGCCTCGTTCGACTCCAGCTTCAGGAAGTGGGCACACAACATGGGAGTGAGAGTGAACGAGACAAAGAGACTCATCACAATGGCAAACGCCACCGTCAGACCGAAACTGCTGAAGAACCGTCCGACGATGCCTCCCATAAACGCAACCGGAACGAAAATCACGACCAGCGAAAGACTGGTTGCCAGCACGGCCAGAGCGATTTCTCGCGTTCCGTCGCGCGATGCCGTGAATGCGTCCTTCCCGTACTCTTCCATATGCCGGAAGATGTTTTCATGCACCACCACCGCATCATCGATCACGATTCCGATGGCCAGAATCAGGGCCAGCATCGTGATGTTATTCAGCGTGAAGCCCATGTAGTGCATAAAGAGAAACGTCGGGATAATTGACGTGGGAATCGCCATGGTGGCAATCACCGTGGTTCGCCAGTCACGGATAAACAGCAGGATCGTGGCTGAAACCAGAACGGCCGCCAGCAACAGATGGAAGTTGACTTCGGCCATCGACTCGCGAATGAACCGAGCCTGGTCCTGAATGATTTCGACCTCGATGTCGGCTGGCAGAGCCTGCTTGATCCGAGCGAGACGGGTCTGCACCGCGTCTGAAATGGCGACGGTATTTGTTCCTGATTGTCGTTGTACGAACAGGCTCACGGCATTCTGTCCGTCAAGTCGGCTCAGTCCACGCGGTTCTTCCACGGAATCTTCGGCCCGGCCAATGTCCTGAATCCGGATCGGATGACCTGAGCGATTGGCCACAATCAGTTGATTGAACTGCGCAGCCGTCTGCATTCGCCCCAGTGTTCGCAGCACCAGTTCCCGCGAGCCCTGATGGACGATCCCGCCGGGGACTTCCATGTTCTGAGTCACCAGGGCCTGACGAACGTCCTCAACCGACAGATCGAACGCGGCAAGTTTCTCTGTGTTGACGATTACGTTAATCGCGCGCGTTCGAGCGCCCGAAAGGAACACGGCACCGACCCCTGAGACGGTCTGCAACTGCTCCTGAATCTGCCTTTTGGCGATCTCCGTCACTTCCCGGACATCACGTCGCCCGGAAACGCCGATCGTCATGATGGGTGCCGCATCCAGGTCGAAGCGATTGATGACGGGAGGTTCCATTCCCTGGGGAAGTTGATTGAGGATTGACGAAACCTTGTCGCGAACTTCCTGTGCGGCGACATCGCCGTCTTTGCTCAGTTGAAACTGAATGGCGATCGTGGCCATCCCTTCACGTGTCGTCGATCGCAATTCTTCAATACCCGAAACCTGGTTGACCGCTTCCTCGATCAGCTTGGTAACCGTCGATTCAATTTCCTCGGCGCTGGCTCCCGCTAGACGAGCGGAAATCGAAACCGCCGAAAGGTCGACTTTCGGAAACAGGTCGACCCCAAGGCTGTAGTACGAGACCACCCCCAGCACGACCGGAATCGCCACGAGCACCCAGGTAAAGACAGGGCGACGAATGCAGATCTCAGCGATATTCATAATGTTTCTTTTTCGTAGATCGGTCTGCGAGGGGATGCTGAGCACTAACGGACTGTGATGTCGTCTCAAGCCACTGGGGATTCGGTTATGAACAGGATCTCGCTGGCTTGAGTGCTCTGAGGGCGTTCATTCAGGTGATCGCCAGAGCCCACTGACAGGCAACGCCGTTTCGCGTCCTGTTCAGGGCACGAGCAGCGAGTGGCCGTTCCCGCTATTCCAATTTGGAGTCGGTCGCACCGTCCGGATCTGACGTGGTGGAATCGTCCATACTGCGGCGATCTGTCACCGGAGTCTGGTCCGCCAGCATGGTATGGCCACTGGTGATGACCCGTGCATCGGCAGGAAGTTCGGGCTCAACGACTTCTACCCATTCCGTGGTTTGCGTTCCCAGCGTGACCGGAATCTCTCGGGCCTTCCCCTGTTCCATCACGAAGATCTTGGTCACCCCGGCAAATTGAACGACGGATGTCAGCGGGACCGTCGCCGCCTCGGGGTCGATCCGCGTATGAATGGCTGCTTTGGCGAAACTGCCTGGCTTCAGTATCCCGTTGGGGTTGGGAACCTGAATTTCGACCTGAAAGGACCGCGTGGTCGCATCGACCGTGGGATAGATTTTCGTCACCGTGCCCGTAATGGGCTTCCTTGACGAGGCTGTATAGACATTCACCGGTTGCTCAAGCCTGACATCGGCACTGTAACGTTCGGGAACCGGAACCCGCAGTTTCAAAATCTGATTAATCACCAGGCGGAACAGTTCCGAACCGGGCCGTACGAGTGTCCCTTCCGACACGGATCGCTGTGCAATCACATAGGTCAGGTCATCACCTCCCGGCAAGGTAATCGTCGGCGTCGGTACCAGGACCCTGGTGTTGGCCAGTTGCTCACGGGCGACATCCAGTCCGACCAGTTTTAACTGGATCGTCGCCAGATCCATTTCCGCCTGCAGGATCTGGTTTTCGTACTCCGCTTGAGCTGTCCGATATTCGCTGGCCGCATTCTCGGAGTCTTCCGCGCTGACCGTTTTTGAGGCCGCCAGTCGGCTGATCCGGTCGTTACGCGCCTTGGCATGCTCCATGATGGACCGAGCCTTCGCGACGAAAGGAATTCGGCCGAGGTCAAACGACTTCAGAGGAGATTCCTTCAAGCCCAGTTTGGCGAGTTCAACATGCAGAGCTCGCTCGGCCTGCTGAACAGCAAGTTCATAGTCAGTGGAATCGATTTCGAGCAGACGCTCGGACGGTTTCACTTCGTCGGCCACATCATGCAGTACCTGGCGCACGCGACCTTCGACACGGGCAGAGATCGAAACTTCCTCGAAACCGTACAACGTTCCAAATGCTTCCACGGATCGCTGAACCGAACGAATCGCGACAGGTTCCGCAGTGACCACAACCTCCTGCAGATCACGTTCCTGTGCGAGCGTGTGAGAGGGTAACGTTTCTTTGGGATGCTGGTTTGCCTGCATGTTGGCTACGTACCAGCCCGCAACAAAAGCACAGCAGGTCAGCAAGAATCCTGCAAGCTTTCGCAGGAATGGGGTCTGGGGAGCGGGGTGGGGCGCAGGGGACGCCGTAGCAGGGGAAGACTCGGGCTCGGCCGCATCCATGCGACCCGGGTCTTTCGAAGTGGGGTGGAGTAGAACCTGACCCATAGCGGCGTCCTTATTACCTTAATAAATCTCAGGGCGAGTTCAGTCGTGGCCCGCCAACAGTTGGACCTGAAGTCGCCCTGCACGGGCAATTTTCCGGAACAGGACCATAAAGATTTCCTGCTCGTCCTCGGTCAGCGCACCGAGCATTCCTCGAAGTAATCGCAAATTGGTGTCCGTCAGCGATTTGTACATCTGCCGGCCGGTCGGGGTCAGCTCGATCTTGACGACTCGCCGGTCAGCATCGGAGCGAAGGCGGCAAGCCAGCCCCTTCAGTTCCAGGTTGTCCGCAATACTCGTGACGGAATTCACCGCGAGATTCAGGTATTCCGCGATTTCGCGCATCATCTGGGGGCCTTCCTGCCCCAGCAGCTCGATGACCCTCAGTTCCTGAACGTGAAGTTCGGTGTGAGGGCCATTTGCAACAGTCGCGTTCACACACTGAAATTGCTTCAGGATGTCCTGGACGACGACTTGCAGATCCACAGCGCGATCATCGATTGTCTTCATCACAACTCATTGGCGAATTATTCGATCATGGAACTATTTACTGACCGCAATATCCGGGCATTCGGCTTTTTGTGTCAAGATGGTCCTGTCCACTGCGACAGAAATTCACATCCAGTTCACATCCGCGCAGGCAGTTGTCATCCCACGGCAGTGAGTATCAGACTTTTCCACGTGACGCAGGAGGGCCTTGTGGACCCGTCAGCAACCGCTTCAGGTTGCGATTGATTCGCTGCAGCATGTCCCCCATCGGATTATCGTTGATCATGTAGGTCCATGTGGAGGAAGGCCCCAGCAGCCCTTCCTCGGCCAGATCAATCCCCTGCGATGTCAAACGGATTGATTTCAATTTTGAAATGACATTTCGGTCGATGCGTGCGGTAACGTCCCGAAACCCCCGCGTCAGTTCTCGATGAAACTCATCCAGCGGATTGAAGCCCCCCATGCTGATCAGATGGATCTGATCCCGTAGTTGAGCGGCGTGCGCAAGGTGCTCGGACCAGCACTGGTCGATTTGCCAGAGCGTAATTTGCCGTTCGGCTTCCCGGACCACGTCCTCACCCACGTCATTCGCCATGCGCTCGAAACATTCGGGGTCGACATTTTGCAGGAGCCGCGGCGTCACACTTCTCTGCAATAACTGGCTGCGTCGCTGCTGGATTGTGCGACGCTGCTGCTCCAGGCAGAACGAATACCGTCTCAAGGTCCGGCGAATCTCAAAGCATTCCCCTTCAATCACGCGCTGAATGTGCTCGATCATCTGTCCCGCACTCGGATCGACTTCGCCACTGGTTGCGTGCGGATTGTGACTGGCAGGCAGCAACTCACCCAGTCCATACCGGGCCATCAGATCGTCTTCCAGACTGACGAAAAACTGTGTCTGGCCAGGGTCCCCCTGCCGTCCCGCTCGGCCGCGTAACTGGTCGTCGATCCTTCGCGATTCGTGGCGATTCAATCCAAATACGTGCAGGCCCCCTGCCGCGAACACCCGCTCGCGGTCGCGCTGATCGCTTCCCCCCAGACGAATATCCGTTCCCCTGCCCGCCATATTGGTCGAGATCGTCACTGCCCCCCATGCCCCTGCCTCGGCGATCATTCTGGCCTCATCCCAGTCGTTTCGGGCATTGAGCACCTGACAGGTGACTCCGGAATTGCTGAGCATCTCGGCGAGAATTTCTGATTCTTCGACACTGGACGTCCCCACCAGAATGGGAGTCCCCGCACGATGCAGCGGCACGATTCGGGAGACCAGCCCGAGAAATTTCGCGTGCCGACGGGGGAAGATCTGGTCGGGAAGGTCCTGCCGGATCGAAGCTCGATTCGTTGGCACGACAACGACCTTCAGCTTGTAGAACTCAAACAATTCATCGGCAGCGGCCTGGGCCGTCCCGGTCATCCCGCAGCGCTGGTCATACTGCTCGAGAAAGTGCTGAAGCGTGATGGAGTTCAGAATCCTTCCCTGTGGCTGGATCTGCACTCCTTCTTTGGCTTCGATGGCCGCCTGCAATCCATACGGCCAGCGGCGATTCTGTGCAATTCGCCCCGTCAGTTCATCAATCAGCGCAATACCGTCGTTGCGGACAAGGTAGTCTTTATCGCGATGCAGTAAGACCTCAGCCTGTAGTGCGAGATTCAAGCGAGTCAGCAGATCAATGTTCCGCTCGTCGTACAGGTCGCCGCAGCCCAGCTCACTTTGCAATCGGTTCAACGCCGACGTTTGAAAGCTCACATTCCGTGATCGCTGGTCCGTCGCATAGTCCCGCCCCGGACGAAGCTGGCGAATCATGTTCGCAAGCCGATACAGGTCCTGCACGTGTTCCGGTTCCGCCGCAGCAATCACCAGCGGCACCCGGGCCTCATCGATCAGGATCGAATCCGCTTCGTCAACGATGGCGCAGTGGAAGCCGCGATGGACCATTTTTTGTGGGTCCAGACAGATCTGATCCCGCAGAAAATCAAAGCCCGCTTCTTTCGCCGTCACGTAGGTGACATCACAACCATACGCCTGCTTTCGAGCAGACGTTTCCATTCCCTGGACGACATGGCCCACTGTCAGCCCGAAATAGTGATACGCGGGGCCCATCCATTGTGCATCTCGTTCGGCCAGGTAGTCATTAAATGTCAGCAGATGGACTCCTCGTCCCACGCAGGCGGTAAGGATCGCAGGAAAAATGGCAGCGAGCGTTTTTCCCTCACCCGTCTGCATTTCGACGAGCTTGCGATCGTGAAGTGCCACCCCTGCGAGCAACTGGACATCGAACGGAGCCAGTCCAACTGTCCTTCTGGCAACCTCACAGATGACGGCATAAGCCTCAATCAGGATGCCCGTAACCGACACGCCCTCTCGGACACGGTCCCGGATCGACGTGGCCCGTTGGCGCAGTTCGTCTTCTGTCAGTTCCGCCAGCGGCAGCGACTGCTGACGAATCTGAGCCACGCTGGTTTCGTAATTGCGATTGCTCAGCCGGATTCCCCCGTTGCTGAGGCGCCTCAGGGTGGTGAACAAATTGCGAAATGAGAAACGCATCCGGCACTCCAGCACGAAATGTTTGCAGCAGAACGATGAACGTGGGCGGACCGTCACCTGGGCGCGCTCCGTCGGCGTACCGATCTGTTCCTGTCCCCCGTTGCGATGAGGTGGACCACATCATTGTCGCAGCGAAGGCAACCCTGTGTCCCCCAGCACCCATTGTCTCGTTATTCCGTTGCACCGATTTTTCGCCGCTGCCCACCTCCGGCGTATGATTCAGGTAGAATGCATTGAACAGAGACTCCCGTCATTCGCAGGAAATCCGTCCCCTTGACCGACGACGCGTTCGCTCGTGGGGGCGCGAAAAATCGGGCTACGGCCACTGGCAGTCTGTTTGTTCATTTCTGTTTGTTCATTGGGGTTGAGGGCTCAAATATGGTACTGTCCCACGAGCGCACGCGATGTGCCTCTGTCCCTGCCATTTGAGCTGCTGTTGAAATTTGGGCAGAGAGAAGCGATTTTTCCCTTCGTCGATCCAGCACAATCGCGTGCCATGAGAATTGTTTTCCATCTGATCCGATGATCGCATTTACTGAGACCGCAATATGTCTGGCGCTGATTATTCACCTGAGGAACAACGTAGACGCAAACTTGCTGCGGATTGCTTCAATCGAGCCACACAGGCGATGGCCAAGCAGAACTGGGACTATGCGGTCGAAATGTTCGCGACGGCCGTCAAAATGGTTCCCGATAACCTGATGTATCGACAGTCTCTGCGAGGCTGTGAACGGAAGAAATACAAAGACAACAAGACCGGCGCAAGCATGGCGTTCCTCAAGCTATCGAGCGTCAGAGGACGTATTCGCAAGGCCCGCAGTGCCCAGAACTGGGTTGATCTGGATCAGGCCGCCGAAGAAGGCCTCGCCATCAATCCCTGGGATGCTCAGTTCAATGCCGATCTGGGGGACGCCGCCCGTGAACGAGGATTCCTCGAGATCGCCGCGTTCGCCTTCGAACAGGCAACCAGTCCTGACAGCGCGCCGGAGAACAAGGATTTCCTGATCGCACTCGCGGAAATCTACGAACAGCGCAAGAACTTTACGGCGGCGATCAATACGCTCGATAAGGTCATGAAGCTCGATCCGCTCAATGGTGCAGTGCGGTCGAAGATCCAGGCACTCGGCGCCAATATGACCATTCATCAGGCCGGCTATGACGAAGCCGAGTCGACGAAGGAAGTGCAGAATACGGCTCCGAAACAGGGTTATGAACAGTCCGTCAAAGGGGACGTCAAAACCAATAAGCAGGTGCTGGGACCGGGCGAATCGGTCGAAGCAGACCTGCAGCGAATGATGAGAAAAGAGCCCCAGAACGTCGCGCACTACCAGAAACTGGCGGATTACTACCGCCGCGAAGGACGACTGGAAGAGTCTGTGAAAACCTACAAGCAGGCTCTGGACGTCAGCGGCGACGTCAATATTCGCGAACAGATGGAAGATGTTGAACTGGACATGGTCCGGCAAAACCTGAACTTCGCCAAGGAAGCAGCCGCACGGGATCAGAACGAGACCTCCCGGGCGATTGTTTCAGAACTGGCCAACGAACTGCTGCTGCAGGAAATCGAAGTCTACAGCCGGCGAGCGGACCGCTATCCGAATGATCTGAAGCTGAAGCACGAACTGGCCAAGCGGTTCATGCGATGTAAAAAGTACGACAAGGCCATTCCTCTGCTGCAGGCCGCCTCGAAAGATATCCGGCTGGAGGCACAGGTCCTCACCAGTCTGGGGTCGTGCTTCCTGGCCAAAAAGCAGAACAACCTCGCCAAAAGGCAATTCGAGAAGGCCCTGGAAAAGCTCAGTTCCACCGAAAACCCGGGTCCCTTCAAGGAATGCAGTTACTACCTCGGGCGACTGGCGGAAGAAGCCTCGGACAATTCTGCCGCCGAAAAATACTACTCTGATATTCTCGCCATCGACTATGGTTACAAGGACGTGGCTCAGCGACTGACCGAAATTCAGGGTGGCGACGACGAGTCCGCTCATATCGATATGGACCACGGCGACGAAGTCTGAAATCCACTTCGCCACCACCGCTGAAGGCCGCCTGCCTCCGCAGCAGACCGACTGTACCCTGATCAACTTTCAAACGCGTCCTCATCCCGCATTCGTCGGATGAGGACGCGTTTGCGTTTCCTCGGGCCCACCTCCTGCCCTGTCGCTCTGATGGTGCAACTTGCGAGTCGTTCCGAGTAAACGGCCTAAGATGAATGTGCGCCCCCCTTGGGCTTTTCCGCCTCGCAAGTCCGCTTTTTCGAAGATTATTCCGTTGGCAGGAACCTGATTTGCGAAACAATAGCCCGGCGGAAGAGGAGTGTAATTCCTGCAGACGGATGGTGCTGCTGTGGAATCAGGCATCGTGCCTGAGTAAAGAGAAGTTCACAGTCGCACGCTACCGCGAAACCGGAGCACAAACTACGATGCAGTAATCGATTGCAACTTGCCCTCGACGCAAGTTCCTGACGCGGCACGATGTTTGCCGCTCGGACCTCATTTGAATCTTTCCTTTGCGGACCCCACTTGGCCATGGTCAATAATGAATTGCTACGTCGTGATGTACGCACGCTGGGTGACATGCTCGGCGATGTCATCCGCGAGCTGGCAGGAGAATCGGCGTTAGAGCGAGTTGAACAGATCCGCAAGGTGGCCCGCGAACGTCGATCCGGCGTGGAAGAAGCCGAGGGTGAACTCGCTGCCTTGATCGAGGCGCTCGACGAGCCCACCGCCCGTGACGTCACGCGCGCCTTCAGCATCTTCTTCGATCTGGCCAACATCGCAGAGGATCGGCACCGGGTGAGGATTCTGCGCTCACGAGAGCTGGAGCGCCATCCACAACCTCGCAGTGAGTCGATCGGAGAGGCGATTGCGAAATTGAAGGGAGCGGGCTTCACGCCGGTCGAAACGCAGTCGGCACTCGATCGCCTGGCGATCGAACTGGTCTTTACGGCGCACCCCAGCGAGGCCAAGCGTCGCAGCCTGCGCGTGAAGCTGCGCCGCATGCGACAGGCTCTTGAGGACCTCGACCTGGCGGACCTGCTGCCTCGTGAGCGCCAGAAACTGGAAAACCTGCTGCGCACCGAGATGACGGCGCTCTGGCAGACCGAGTTTCTGCGTCCCAACCGTCCGACGGTCCTGCAGGAAGTTCGCCGGGGATTGACGATTGCCCCGCGCCTGTGGGAGGTCGTCCCCGGCATCTATGATGATCTGCGACGGGCCCTGGAGGTCTCTTACCCGGGAGTCGAGTTCCGTCTGCCGCTCTTCCTGAAATTCGGTTCATGGATCGGCGGAGACCGAGATGGACATCCCCATGTCACCCGCGACGTCACGGCCCAGACTCTGTTGTGGCTGCGCGAGGCCGCCATCGAAGCCCATTTGAAACAATGCCGGCAACTGTCCGAGTTTCTCTCAATCTCGACGAAAGAGTCCTCTCTGGGACCGCAACTGAATGACGAGTTTGATGCGGCCACAAAGAAGTGGCCCGTCATTCTGGAACGTGTCCAGACGATCCCCAGCACCGAATCCTGCCGTCTCTGGCTCGCGGTGATCGAATGGCGTCTTGAACAGTCGTTCGGCACTTCGATCGGCGAGAAATTGCCCGAAGGAGCCTATCGTGACGGAGCTGAACTCGAACAGGACGTCCTCAAACTGGTCAACAGTCTTGAGGGCCTGGGGACGCTGCATCTGATCCGAAACGAACTGCTCCCGTGGCTGGATCTCGTCCGCGTTTTCGGACTGCACATGAACCGACTGGATGTCCGTCAGGATGCCCGGCGACACATCGAAGCGCTGACAGAAATCTTCGCCAAGGCGGGTATTACAGCAAACTTCGAAGCTCTTCCCGAAGAGGAACGCCAGGAAGTCCTCACGCGGACCATGCCCTGGAAAGAGGAAATCTCTCACGACGGTCTTTCACCCCATGTGGTCGAGACGCTGGAACTCTTCCGGCTGCTGCATGCAGCCATGGCCACATTCGGTCCGAGCTGCGTGGGGAGTCACATCATCAGCCTCACCAGCGCGCCCAGCGATATGCTCAGCGTACTCTGGTTGTGGCGGTGGGCTCAGTCGGTGGGCAATCCGCCAGGGACCGACGTCGCCAACCTGGAAGACCAGTTAGCGATCGCACCCCTGTTCGAAAAGATTGGTGATTTGAGACGCGGACCAGAAACACTGGAAGCGATTCTCAAGCACCCTGTCTACGCCTCGCACGTGCAAAAGCTCGGGTCACGCCAGATCGTGATGGTCGGATATTCGGACAGCACCAAAGATGGTGGATACTTGGCCGCCTGCTGGGGACTCTATCGATCCCAAAGCGAACTGCAGCGTACGGCCGATCGCTACGGCGTCAAATTGACCTTCTTCCATGGCCGGGGTGGTTCGCTGGGGCGAGGCGGGGGACCGGCAGCTCGTGGAATTTATTCGCTCCCCCCCGAAGCACTCGACGGCAGCCTCAGACTGACCGAACAGGGCGAAGTCCTCGCCGAACGCTACGACGATGACCAGATCGCGTATCGGCATCTGGAACAGGTCACGTCCGCCACGCTATTGGCCAGTGCACTTCCCGCACGCACGGCCAAGCCCGCATGGTCAGTCATCATGGAGCAACTCTCGCGGCGTTCTTATCAGGCCTACCGCGAACTGGTGGACCAGCCAGGTTTCATCGAGTTCTTCAGCTCGGCCACACCAATCGATGAGATTGAAAGCCTCAACATCGGCTCACGACCGGCCCGACGCCGTGGTGAACGGACGTTGGCGGATCTGCGGGCAATCCCCTGGGTCTTCTCATGGACGCAGAATCGATCGATGATCCCCGCCTGGTATGGCTTGGGCACCGCATTGACCGAAGTACTGGAAGAACGCCCCAACGACTGGCAGACTCTCTACGAGATGTACCGTCAGTGGCCGTTCTTTCAGGCAACCATCGAGAACGCTGCTCTGGCACTGGCCAAAGCGGACGAATTCATCTCATCCCGCTATGCCGATCTTGTCCAGAACACCGAAGTCAGGGACCTGCTCGGGGGATTGATCGATGTCGAACGGGATCGATCACGGAAGACGATTCTCGCCCTCACCGGGGGAACAGATTTGCTATCGGCCACTCCATGGCTGCAAGCATCAATTGACGCGCGCAATCCCTACATTGACCCTCTGAATCTCATTCAGATTGAACTCGTGCAGCGCCGCAGAAGCCTGCCCGCAGACACGCCCCCTGAAGACGCCGAGCGACTGGGAGGATTGCTGCGTCTGACCGTCCAGGGGATTGCCGCCGGAATGCGGACCACCGGTTGATTCAGCGAGTTCCTCTGCAACCTCACCAGCAGGGGCTGATCGCAATCTCGGGTCGCCCCGGTTGTCGCGTCTTCGTGGCGACCGGGGCGGCGCAGCCGCAAGAGATTCCTCAACACCCTCAACGCCGTTCTTAGTCACCCCGTTCCCCGTCACCGTGCACCAGCCCACCGTGCACCAGCCCACCGTGCACCAGCCCACCCGGCCTGGCTCACGACGACTTTTGCCAAGTCACGGAATTCATCACGCAATCGGGAAAACCCGGCAAGAGAGCCTCCAGGACCGAGGGTTATGCTGCCGCGCGACGTCGAGGCAATTCCTTCTGGCCAGCAGTCGTGAAGAGACTCATCTGCAACCGCCAGAAATCCGTCGGCTTGCCATAGAATTCGAGGAATTGACGAGCGTCGTCGCCAACCTGTTCCAGCACCCACGCACGCGTCGCTGCCGGCCATTCGATCGGGCTGCGGAACTTCTGCCGCAGTCCCAGGCGTTTCATCATCCAGTTCCGGGTCGCCTCGGGGAGCTGATTCCAGCAGGGGCTGGCGAAACGGTTCGACTTGAGGAAGTGCAGAACTTTCGAATCTTGTCGTTTTGACTGGCCGGAATTGAGTCGAATATTGGTCGATTCGATCTGAACACCCGGATCGACACCCAGAAATTCAAAGCATCGGGCGAGTTCCGTGGCGGGATCCCTTTCCAGATCCTCCAGGAACATCACCTTGATCTGAGAATCGGAAAACTTGCGGCGGAAGGTCTGAATCCGCTGCCAGTACAGCGTATCCTTGAGCATGTTGGGAAGGGTCCTGAGTGCCTCATCGATCCGCGCCGGGGGTTCAATCCCGTACTTGTATCCGCTGTCATGCATCTCCCGGAAACTCGATTCCAACCGGGCAAACGGGTCACGCGCGATAAAGATCAGGCGAACGTCAGGAAAATATTCCATCAAACGGTCGACGACGACTTCGCCATATTCTTCCGTCGAGTAGACGGTACTCCCTTCTCCGTGCAGTCGTTTTTCCGCGACACCATCAAACAGCTTCCAGTAAGAATCCCACCCACGATGGTACTCGTTGGCAAAAAAACTGGGTTCCTTCATGATGGCATCGTGCGGATTGGGGATCCCGATTTCCGGATGCTCGGCGAGCATTGCACAAAGCGATGTCGTGCCACATTTGCTGAAGCCCGGGACAATAAAATCAATCTTCATCGGTTCAGCACCTTCAAAGTAGAGCACGACAAAACAAAGTACAGCGATGTCGGACGCGCTACGCCGCGCGTCGGGCTTTGATCTGTGGTGTTACTTCCAGATTCGCCGCTGCAACCGTCGAATCCAAAGCGACGCTCAGGCGGCTCCAGACGGCTTCCGAACTGGCCCATCCATTCATTCGTTCCCGGGCTCGTGTGGACATCGCCCTGTAAGCATCCGGATCCGATTTGGCCATTCGGTAACTGGCCCGGATCTGCTTCACCAGCGACGGCCAGACAATTCTCGCCCAGGTGGTCCGACAACGCAGTTCGGGATCATGCGGGAAGGCGGCTGGTTCAGGGTGCGATTCGACCACGAAGCCGACTTGATCGTCGAAGTAGTCGGCAATGGCCGTATGACAGGGTGAAATTGCGGGCCGGGCGGCCGCCAGGTAATTCATCAGCGGCAGGCAGTTTCCTTCCGCACGGGTTGTCTGAATGTAGAACGTACTGGCGGCGGCCAGGTCATGCAGTTGGCTTTCCGTCAGGAATTCCGTGATGAAGATCAACTTACAGCGATGAGGAATATTCCGGTCGCGGTAGTAATCGAGAATCCCTTGCGCCGCATCAGGGCGGCTGGCGGCCAGCTTGACCACCAGCGTTGCATCTTTGCAATCTCCCAGCGCCATCAGGAAGCCGGTGAGAAGGTCCGACCAGTTCTTCCGACCGTCCTGCGGATTGAAGATGCTGGTGTAAACAATTCCCGACAACTCAATCTCGGGACTGGTACGATAAAGAGTCGAAAGCTTCGTCGGCCTCAGAGTCGCATGGTACCCCGCCTTCAACGCACGCTGACATCGCTCGTAACGCTCGTAGAGCGACGAACCAACCACAGAACGAGTCACATTGCGAATTCCAGCTTCAATCGCCAGCCCCCATCGCTTCAGCCCCGAAGGAGGCGGCTTGGTCTGCTGTCGAGCAGGTAACCGACGAACCTTTTCGGGTGTCGCCGGGATGTCCTGGGGCAGAACCATGGCCGGGATTTCCATGCTGACAGACTGCTGTGGCGCCCATTCTCGAAGTTCGAAGTAGGGGTCCGGTGTTGGAACAGGAACGATGTGCATGGGCACTGTGATCCCCGCATTTCGAAGTGCGTCGAACGTGAACGGCCCTCCGACGAAGACCGCCTTGCATTGGGCAGCCACATCGGGCCACTTATTCTGAGGATTGTCGTCGAATGCCTCATTGGGAATGTCCGGAAATTCCCAGGCGGGGACGACAATGTTCGGAGCGGATTCCGTCAGGCAGACATCCTGAAACGGCAGGATACTGACATGAACGGGTTCCAGATTTCGATTCCGCATTTCCTGGATGGCCGCTTCCAGATTGTTGCGGGGATCGGGAATGACATAGACCTCGCCCCAGCGGCTGAGCAGTGGAATGAACAGGTTCGCCACGATGTCGTGGGAATAACCCGCGATACCCAGGTTCAGCCCCTTGCAAGCACCCGTATTGTAAGACGTCAGCAGCACGGCCATCCGTTTCGCTGCAGGAGCGTCTGCAGGGTGATTGTGAGTCGTCACGTCAGTGCAGTCCATAACGGTTTGTCTCTTTCGGACAACTGCGAGAGTTAAGTGTCGGTTTCAGTGCGAGCGTTTCCGCGTCCGTGGCACAGTCCTGATCGGACACCCTCATACCGGTTTGCGGGCGATCACAACCTGGCTTTTGGGCATGAATGCGTCGAGCGCATTAATCGCGGTTTCGGCATTCGGGATCTGCAGCAGTTCGAACCAGGTCCTGGTCCAGTTTTCAAGCACCGGTCCTTGCGGGGTCATCTTCTCCTGCTGACTGGCCCAGAAGAAAATCCACCACATCGACCAGAAGAAACCGGTGTGCGTATGCTCGATCAGCTCTAACCCCGCCTGTTCGATCAGTCGATCAAATTCGTCCCGCTGGAGGATCCGGATGTGGTTCGGCTTTTCCCAGTAGATCGACGGTGCAAATTTGGTCTGGACGGTTTCTGCAACCGGATCGGGAACGGTAATCAGGTACATGGCACCAGGCTTGCCGACACGGACAAGCTCGGAAAGAAATTGAGCCGGATCGTCGACGTGCTCCATGACCTCCATCGAAATGACTTTGGTGGCAGTCTGGTCTGCCAGAGGAAGCGGATTGGAATCGCTGACATACCCCTGGAACGGCGTCTGGGCAAACCGTTCCATCTTCCGCTTGACGTTTTCGATCCTGTCTGGATCGATATCCGTCCCGATGACTTCGGCACCAAAGGAAGCAGCAAAGGCACAGACATCGCCGAAACCGCACCCGACGTCGACCACGGTATCGTCAGCAGTAATTGAAAAGCCTCTGGCCAGTTCGCCACTGGTGCGGTTGAACCAGCCACGTCGGACGTCGTCGATTAACCCGCATTCGCCCGCTTCCACAACGCGAGGGCCGGAAGGCGGCAGTGGCTCGAGTTGCCGATACTCTGAAGTTCGTGAAAAGCACCGATTCGCGAGTTTCATTAACCGAGATGTCATTGTGAAGTGTCCTCCCTTGGACGCTGTTCTTCGATCACTCGTGGTCTGCGGCTTCGACTTCCGTCGCGGTCTTCGTCACTGCGGTCAGTGATTCGTGGTGAGGGGCAGTCCAAATCTGCGGGTGCGTGAATCACCTTCTCGATCGAGCGTTGCGGCCACAAATGTTCGCGAGATGCAGGGGGCAGCCACCAGACGCGCCGATTCGAGGATGCGCGTTCCGACCGTGATCAGGGGGATCATCCAGAGATCAGAACGCCGATGATGGCGTCCGTACAAAGTGATCTGGCTCGGGTTCAAAAAGACATTGCGGAACCCGCGTGGGCGTGCCACCTGCTGGTGCGTGACATGTTCGGTGTCGTGCCCTGAGTAGGTCCCCGCCAGGTAAGCAGGCATCCGGTACACCCCCAGCCCGCCAAAACTGCACATTACCGGAACCAGGGGTTCGCCGCGCTGCCAGCTCATGTAGTTCACTTCTGCAGTGGAGAGCTGAGTGAAGTTTTCATCGTTGCGGAAGGCCCAGGCGTCGTACTGCAGGAACGCATTCAACGCGATGCCACACCGGCGCAGAATCAGGCCATTTGACCCCACGAAATCCCAGTTCTCATGACCGAACGTGTTCGCGACGCCATCGTCGCTCCAGCCGTATTCCAGGTCTGTATCCACGACGATCACATGGTCATAGTCAGCATACTTTTCGCGAATGAGGTTGAGACATTCATTCCGATAACGGGCCATTCGCTCGGCACGTTTCAGACAGCGGGCACAGGGATTCACCGGGTCGCCCAGTTGTTCGACCGTGATATCGACTTTCGGGTTCGCCTGGGCCCACTCCTGCAGCAAAGGCTTGGTATTGTCCGTCGAATCATTCTCGTAGATGACCACGCGATAGTCCGCGAACATGGTCCCCAGTCGCTCGATGCGAGCGATGGATTTGGGCAGGATCTTTTCGACATTGCGTGCCAATCCGCAGATCACCGCCCGGCTCCGCGCCATCCGCTGCCGCCCGGTCGCGACTCGTTCGAGATAGCTGGAGAGATACTCTTGCGCGACGGGAATATCAGCCAGTGAGAACGAGAAATCCTTGTCCATTATTTGACTTCCAAGATCAGGTGTAATGGCCGCGATGATCGCGGCAGACTGGTCTTTGCGAGCAAGAACATAAACGGCCCCTGCAGAGCCGCAGACAGGTTCACGACAAGGCTTTTATAAATCTGACAAGAGCACCGAAAACGCATACGTGCGGGAAATCAGGCGGCGCGATTGACGGTATGGGTGACGTCTTTCACATCGCCCCGGTCGACTTGAATAATGCGAGTCGCAAGTTCGAGAGTACTCTGACGGTGAGTAATCATGATCAGGGTCTTATCTTTGGCATGAAGCAACAATGCTTCATGGATCAGCTTTTCACTTTCCACATCAATCTGGTTGGTCGCTTCATCCAGAATCAGGATCTCGGAATTACGCAAGAGGGCCCTGGCCAATGCGATTCGCTGCCGCTGCCCCCCACTCAAACGCTGACCGTTCGGCCCGACATTCGTGTAGTAACCCCAGGAGAACTCGGAAATAAACTCGTCAGCCCGCGCTTTTTTGGCTGCCTCAACAACCTCAGCGTCTGTAGCATCCCAGCGGCCATAACGAATGTTGTGCAGAACGGTTTCGTTAAAGAAATCCGATTGCTGCGAGACGATGGCGATCCGGCTGCGAATGTCATTCAGAGCCAGATCGCACAACGGGATACCATCCATCGTGACGGCCCCCTTCTGCGGATCATAGAAGCGACATAGCAGGTTCATCAGCGTGCTTTTGCCGCCGCCGTTGGGACCAATGACAGCAAGCCGCTCTCCGAACGGAATCGTCAGGTTGACGTTCTTCAGAACTTCGTGAATCCCATCATAACTGAACGTGACGTTCTTGAATTCAATCGTCCGATGCGGGATTGAGATCGTCGTTGCTTCAGGCGGATCCACAATGCGGGACTGAGCATCCAGGAGTGGATAGAGCAGGTTTGCCGCAGCAGAACCGGAATTAATTCCACCAATGACCCCCGACAGCTTTCGAAGTGGTTCCGTCGCACCGACAAGTAATCCAAACACCACGGTCAGCTCTGTGACACTCATCGGATCGACCGTCATCCGGATACCGAAGATGTGTGTCTTCTGGCTGATGACAAGATAGGCAGCAACCCCCAGTCCTGTGCAGAGGGCCGACATACCGAAGACTTCGGTAATGGGATTGGCCAGGGCGTTATAAAAACTCCCCAGGACCCCCATGCGTCGCATTTGTTTTGTCGATTTCCGAAAGCGTTCACGTTCATAGGGTTCCATCGTGTTCGCCTGCACTGTCTGCAGAGCCCCAAACACTTCCAGAATCACATGATGGAACCCCAGGGAGCGATCGAGGGCCTGCCGCGCAAGTCCCCGGATTCGACGATTGAGCCAGACCATCAGCACGACCATCAGGGGCGCGAAGATCATTGAAGCGAGTGTGACCCGCCACGACACAATCATGGCCAGTGTCAGGCAACTGAGAATCCGTAGCGGTTCGGCGACGAGTCCCCCGTAGAACGCGGTGATCCCCTGCGCCAGACCGTCAGTCGTATGAGTGATATAGGCCATGAAACCACTGATTCCCAAGTGGTTAAAGCCTGTACGGTCCATCGTTACCGCCTTGCTGAAGATTCGCATGCGGACTTCGCGGGCGATACTCTGCGAGACATAGTTGACCAGCACCACGTTCGCCATGCCGAAGATCTGCTTGAGTAACGTTCCCGCAACGACGAGTACCAGCACGAGAATGACGGTGTTAAAGGGATCCGTCGGCAGCCACGCTTCCAGCCAGGGCTGCAGTCGCTCACGCGATTGCAAGTTGACCTGTTCGGCCATCAGCTTGGTCTGCAGCATATCACGCTTGAGTCGCATCGAGAGATAGTGCTCATCGTTCTGGGGTGGCAGAACGACCGCTTCAACCTCGGCAGCCAGCGTATTGACTTTATCTCGAACCGCTTCAGTCCGTTTGATATTCCATTGTTGAAGCGTGTCACCGTGGATTGTCGTTTCAATCACGGGAAAGAGCGCAATGATGTTAGCGCCCCAGAGAAAGGCCATCGCAAATGAGCACAGGATGCCAATGCTTAACGTCAACCAGTGACGCCATGCCTCGCGCAGTGCCCGACAATAGTTCTTCATGTAGACGCAGCCTCCCTGCCGCGATTACCGCAATAGAACAAGACCTCAGCCGTGCTAGAGCTTGCATCGGAACGTATCGATAATGCAAAAATGAGACAAGGCGAAAATTACAGTGCCGAAATACTGCATTTACCTTGCGTCGCTATCATCTGACACGATACTAAACTCTTACATTCATGCCCTTATCGTTGAACTTGCACGAAATTCAGGTTGGTTGTTTACCACCGATTACGGGCTCGTCCGCTGTCTCAAAAAAAGAAAAATATTCTGCCAGCGTCGACCGCTGATGAACATCAGTCTCACGCGCAGGCCAATCAGTTTCGCCTGAATCCTCGAATTGGCTTCGGAAATCCCCAACACTGTTCAAAAGTGTTAGTTCCTCCGTCACCAGACCGCATCCACCTTTCCGGCGATGCTAACTTTCTTTCACAAACGCTCGCACCTCGGGGAGAAGCCCCCCCCACAATCTCCACCAGGCTGACATCCAGAGACGTTTCTCATTCGCAATCTTATAATCCGGCCGTATCCTGGCAGCACCGCGAAGAGATTGCCCCGAGTCTCCTGCATCGCGAGACGAAGAACGATCACCATTTATCAGTGGACCGTGTGTCACGGACAGCTATCTCGCATTGGCTTTCCAGATGAAGGTCGAGTGAAGACTTGGAACGAGTCATTGACAGGAACAACAGCACCCGGTGACCACGTGCTCCAACTTCGGCGGAAAACGGTCACCACAACGCCACCCCGTTCGCGCAGGAATGCTATCGCCATGCGATTCCCACACCCGCTGTTCCTCATCGCCTTCGTGTCGGCCTGGTTGCCTGGCTCGCCTTGCCCTGCGCAATCAGCGTCTGACGACCTTCTGTCGGCCGCACCACGGGAGGCCGAGTCAACTTACGCCTCGCCCCCTGCCGACCTGATTTTTCGAAACGGGGCTGTCTACACCGTCGACGCCGCCCGAAGCTGGGCCGACTCGGTCGCCATTCGAGAAGGACGGATCGTCTACGTCGGCAATGGCGCGGAGATCCAGAAGTGGACGGGCCCCCAGACTCGTCAGATCGATCTCGCTGGAAAGATGCTCCTGCCAGGATTCAATGACTCGCATGTCCACCTGATCGGCGGAGGAATTGAACTGGGTGAATGCGACATCAATGGACTGACGACGGTGACCGCCATACAGGACGCGGTTAAAGCCTATGCCCTGCGGCACCCGGAAAAGAAATGGATTCGTGGCGGGGGATGGCCGCTCACGCTGGAAG
This sequence comes from Schlesneria sphaerica, assembly GCF_044336245.1. NCBI lineage: Bacteria > Pseudomonadati > Planctomycetota > Planctomycetia > Planctomycetales > Planctomycetaceae > Schlesneria > Schlesneria sphaerica. Next base: position 2,862,787 of record NZ_CP172346.1, read on the forward strand.
AGGGCAATCCCAGCAAAGAACTCCTTGATCGAGTCATGCCAGATCGCCCCGTCCTGCTGGATGCGTTCGACGGACACTCGACCTGGGCCAACTCGATGGCCTTGAAACTCGCAGGCATCACCCGTGAGACACCCGATCCGCCCCGTGGACGCATCGAACGGGATCCGCAAACGGGTGAGCCGACGGGAACCCTGCGAGAATCCGCCAGCCGACTGGTCATCAACAAAATCCCCCCGTATACCCCCGACGAATATCTTAATGGATTGCGGCGGGGTCTTGAGGTCGCCAACCGGTTTGGGATCACGTCGGTTCAGGAAGCATCAGTCGCGGAACAACACCTCAAAGCTCTTTCCGAACTGGATCGGACAAGGGAACTGACTGTCCGGGTCGTCGCGGCCATGCGTGTCGATCCTGCCAAACAGATGCTTCAGATTCCGCAATTCGTCGAATGGCGAGAGAAGTTCCGCGGAAGGCGACTGCGGGCCACTTCGGTCAAGATCTTTGAAGATGGAGTCATCGAGTCACGAACAGCGTCGCTGCTGCAACCCTACCTCGGTGGCACGCAAGAGCGAGGATGGCTCAACTTCGAGCCGGAAGTACTGAACCCTCTCGTTGTAGAACTTGATCGGCTTGGGTTTCAGATTCACGTTCATGCGATTGGCGACCGAGCCATCCAATGTTCGTTCGATGCGCTGGAACTGGGGCAGAGGCAGAACGGCCGTCGCGATTCGCGCCACCACCTCGCTCACATCGAACTGTTCGACCCTTCGGACATTGGCCGCTTTCGCAAACTGGGCGTCATTGCCAATTTTCAGCCGTTGTGGGCGAATGCAGATCTCTACATCGTCAACATGACGCAGCCCATTCTGGGACCCGAGCGGTCCCGCTGGTTGTACCCCATTCGCAGTGTGGCCGAGACGGGTGCCCTGATCGCCTGTGGCAGCGACTGGTCAGTCACCTCCATGAACCCGCTCGAAGCGATCCAGATTGCCGTGACCCGACGGGGATTGAATGAGGGTCCGGGGCCCGCCTGGATCCCGGAAGAAACCGTAGACCTCTCGCTGATGCTGGCGGCCTACACCATTAACGGAGCCTACGTCAATTTTCAGGAACAGGAAACGGGGTCCATTGAAGTCGGCAAAGCGGCGGACTTGATTGTTCTGGACCGTAATCTGTTCGAGATTCCCCGCCACGAGATCCACCAGGCCAAGGTACTGCTGACCCTGCTGGAAGGAGAGCCGGTTTACCGCAGCGCCGATTTCCCCGAGTAACTTCGCCGCAGCCGATTGCTCTGGGATAAAATCACCACTCCAGCACCTCGCTCCCACCGGCATCCTTCCTCACGAAAACTCTGTTCGCTCGCGAACAGGAAACAGCGATAGCCCTGACGATGGGATCATCAGGGCTTCACACTGAACCTCAATTTTTCAGCCAGTCATCGCTAGACAGGCCGTTGATCAAACTCAAACTCTTCGGCGTCGAATTCACCGACGGCTGGGGGTCGCCCCCCGTTGCCGGGACCTCGTTCTTCTTCCGGACGGCCTTCAGGCGGACCACCGCGGCCCGGGGGAGGTCGATGCCCCGGAGGAGGACGGTGCCCCCCTGGACCTCCCGGTCCTCCCGGTCCCCAGGGGAAGCCGCGGAAGCCCGGGCGGCGGGAAGGACGGTCAGGTGCATCCCCTTCGCCATGCCGACCATCTGGCCCCTCATGAGGCGGCCCAAAACCTTCTCCATGATCCCGATCTCGTCTCTCAGCGCGGGGGCCACGATCTGGCGCCCCCTCGCGTTCTGCCTGATCCCGATCGTGCCGTGGAGGTGCGGAAAAGCGACCAGGTCCGCGATCTCCTCGCTCCCCCTGCCCCTGTTCACGGAACTCACGTTGCGGGCGGTCTCCCTCGAAATCAGGTCGATGACGTTCACCGCGACGATCCGATTCGGCCACCCGATGAGGGGGCCTCACAGGGCCACGACCGAATCCGTGTCCCTCTCCGCCACGAAATCGACCGAAGTGATGATGGAAGTCAGGCCCCTCATGTCCCCCTCGGTATCCCGCATGTCGTCGTCCTTCCCAGTGCGTATCACTTCGAGCCGATCGGAAATCACGATCGCCCCAGTCGGGTCCGCGTCCCCTCCACCCCTCGTGAGCGGAGTGCGGATGATGAGGGCGCCGTGGAGGGCCGAAGTCAGGTCGACCGTCTCGATGAGCGAATTCGCGAAAGCCGCCCCCTCGCGGCGCGCCAAATCCGGGTCGATGGGGCGGGCCGTCGAATCGGCCGTCCCGTGCAGCAAATCGATGAGGTGGCGGGCCGAAGTGGCGGGGACCACGATGGGGGCCTCGATCTCGGCCGAATTCACGATGTGAACCATCGTCATCTCGCCCGGCCCAGTGATGTTCACGTGGACCGAACCCGTCGCGTGGCCCCCAATCGCGGCGGAACTCTCTCCGTCCCAAGTCTCGGTCGCGATCGAAATCACCTCGATGATGCGGCGGTCCACCGCGCCCCGGCCTTCCCCAGCCCTCTCTGTCGTGACGATCGAAATGACGATCAGGTCGATTGCCATCACCTCGATGAGCGAATTCACGCGGTGCAGGGCCGCCATGCCCCCCACTGCGTCCCCACCCGCGCCCCCATCCCTCGTGGGCCTCGTGTCGGAAATGATCTCGATGGAAGTCTCCCCCCCGGCCTGCGAAGCGGCGACCGTGCTGGAACGGACCTGGCCCGCGTCCCCCATGTCGGCCGGGGCCCCATCCCTCACCTCGTCCTGGTCCCCAGCCTTCGTGTCGACCGTGAGGCCCGCGGTGGTGGTGTTCGCGTCCCCACCCACGTCCCGACCGGTCACGTTGTTTCGGCCGGTCGGGTGTGGCTTCAGGCGAATCAGCCGGAGTTGCTGGTGGAGTTGCTGCTTCTGCCGCTGCTTCAGCATCCGCGGGAGGTGATTCCGGGGCTTCTGCTGGCTTGGCCTCATTGTCAGGTTGCGCTGCTGAGGCAACGCTGTCCCCTTCGGTCTGTAATTCAACTGCAGCAAGCGGGCTGATCAGCAGCAACACCGTTGCTGCGAACGTCCCCCCGCTTCGAACGATGCTGAGCATGGGTTTCCCTTTCCTTAGGCGAAGAAGTGAAATCGCAATTGACCGCAGATGTCCCGATCCATCAGGCCCCACAAAGGAATCCAACACGTTGCCAGCTTCCTGTGCCGTAAATGACCTCGCGATCGCGCGGTGTTTTCGATCGCGTCATCCTGATAGTCGCGCAGGCCACCCCGATACCGCCGCGCGATGTTTTTCCGCGCGTCCGAATTTGGCTGAAATTCAGGTCCGCATGGGCTCAACCAAGTCCCTGTCACTCTGAAAGCCAAAAGGTCGAACGACTTGCAGCGCAATCACGTTGCCGAATCGGTTCGCCGTAACGTGAGCGTCGAGAGCCGGGTCCCTTTCGGAGAGCGTGGTGCGTCGGATTGGCTCATGGCTCTAAATCGCGGCGTTCAGCTATTCGGCTTTCCTGTCGCCGCATTGGCGGGGAGGCAATGAAGAGAGGAAGTGGGAGTGTCTGTAAAACGAAAACCCTCTCCGGGCTTGAGGTCGGGAAGCCAGGAGAGGGAACGTGAGGCCGTTGTCTGCACTCGTGTCCGGACCCCCTTATCGGGGTTAGCCGGAAACGAGGATCATCAAGAGCGGCATGGAATGCTAATGCAGCTTGACGGGAGCAGCCTGACCGGGTCGATACAGTGTGAGCGAACGTTCTCGCGGATCGACACGCACTACACAATCGGGCTCGCCGGCGGCCTGTCGCTCCAGAATGGCTTCGAGTGCCTGAACCGCCGCGACTGTCTGCCAGTCCGCCGTCAGATCGTTGTAAGCCAGGCTTTGCATCTGTTCCAGTCGTTGCGGCTGCTCACTTGAAGTGCCACCGAATTTGACGTACCCCAGCTCTCGTACGAAGCGCTCGAGAACTTCCACTCCGTAACCGCGCTGGGATCGTTCACCCCACGGCTCGAGGAACGTCCCGTTGTAGTGGTTGTTCATCGTGATCTTGCGGGTGATCGGTGTCTCTCCTTCCACCGTGCATTCCACGCCTCGTTTACGGGAATGCCCGTTCCAGATTCCATTGTCAAAGCGGAACTGCACTTCCTGCTCAACGTAACCGGGGAAGTTGTCCGGAGTGACCCACGAAGTGTGGATATCGAACGCCGCTTCCCGACCATCATCGTACTCGTAAATCATCCGCATCTGGGTACTGTCCCAGGTGGGTCCATCCTTGGGGCCGACGATGCCTCGCTGGCCGGTCGCGGTCACGGTCTTGAGGCGTCCGCCGAACGTGAAGTCGATCAACTTGATGTAATGCACCGCGACATACGTTCCCGGATTACGGCCGGTGATCCATTCCGAAAACTGACTGCCCGAGATCTGCTTGGGTTCCAGCAGCGAGCAGTAGCCGTTGTTGACGTGACGCAGCACGTGATCCGCGACCAGCGTTCGCAACTTCTTGTGATCCGGGTCGAGCAGCTTATGGTAAACGACCTTTGCCAGTAGCCCCTTCCGTTTGGCGATTGCGGCCAGTTCCTCGAGTTCCCCCAGAGCCAGGACCGAGGGCTTCTCGATCAGAACATGGACTCCCGCTTCGAGCAATTTCTTCGCCGCATCGAAGTGTCTGTTATCCGGTGTTGCCACGCACGCGAAATCGACGTTGGCCGCGATTAATTGCTCGACCGAATCCTCTCCGGAAAAGCTGGTGAAGGGGAAAACTCGTGACCCGGCCGACTTCCGATAGGCTTCCGCACGATGCCCCGTCTTTGACGCAACGGCGACGAGTGGGACATTGATCACACCGAACCGGTGATCGAACAGACTTTCGCCGTGCGTTCGTTCAAAGAACGGTCGGTAGGTCTCGTCAAAAATCATTCCCATGCCAACCATGCCGGCACGAAGCGAAGGAAGAGGCGAAGTCACTGACGTATTCCCGATCAAAGGTTATTCAGATATCTGCTGAGGAATGTCGACCGAAGATGATTACCACTGGCATGCAGATTCACAATCGAGACCGGGTAACTTGTCTGCGCAAGTTTGAGGAGGGCCACGCCTTCCCGGACGAGTAGCTGCCACCTCCCAGCGGCCACCCTGATTGTGGACAAAGTCCGGATCGGCTGCGGCCGGAAACGCTGAGTCGTCGAGATTCCGGCGAGTGATTCCTCTTCGCGTGACTTGCTCACCTGCGGCATCAATACGAGACTGTCGGACTGCGGTTTACCTCCTGCGAACTCCGATACAGATCCTCTTCAAGGTCGTTAAAAGGTCATTCATGCCCCTTCCGACTCCGCCGACGCTGTTACTCGCCGCCGGAGGCATCGCATTGGTCTGGGGCCATTTCCACAATGTTCATCCTCGTTTCGCCTGGGGTGGATTTTCACTGGCTGCCATGCTGATCGCGGTGGCCTGCTTGTGGTTTGACCCCGTCACGACGACAGAGCAGAGTGAGTCGATCCATCGGCATCGCGTCTGGATCAATGACCCGCTCGCCGTGTCAGAACAGGGACTGGTCCTCGCATTCGGATTGCTCGCCGGTATCGCTCTTCTGGACCGAAATACCGTCAGTCCGAACGAGGCGAATGACCACGGATATTTTCTGTTTAGCCTGGCGGGCCTGATGTTGATCGCCCGGTCGAATGATTTCCTCTCGCTGGGACTGTCGCTGGAGATCACAGGTGCAGCGGGTCTGGCGTTTCGTCGGCTGAATCGACTCGCGACGGTCACTGGCGCGACGGGAGAGCCAATGACGGAGATCCGTTCCCCCTCCGCAGAAGGTACGTTCTCTGGAAACCAGTGCGAACTTCACTGGCTCACCTCCATCGGGTTGTGGCTGGGGATCGCGTTACTGATGAACACACTCGCAACAACCGAGTTCGACGCGATCAAGCGAATCCTCGTCGTCGCCTATCAACCCCAATCGGCGGAGGCGTCGATCGGAGCCCCTTCAAAACTGATCCTGTTGGCGGCGGGCCTGATCGTTCTCTCACTGTATGGCCGGATGGGAGTTGTTGCCCTGCTCGACAACGACGCACCGGGTTCCGATATCACCCCTCGTCCGCTATGCGGATTTATCCTGCTGTCGGGCCCCCTGGCGGGGGGCATCGCGCTGATTCGCCTGTGCGGTGTGGTGTTTGAGGGACTGGGAGATTCGCTGACCATCCTGCTGATCGTCCTGTGCCTGGTCGCTTTTCTTCGTTCGGCCGTGATGGCCGTTCGTGGATTTAATGCAGGCAGTCGCTCCATACCCGTATGGGTCAAGAGCCTGGTCATTGCGCAGAGCGCGTGGTTGGGGATTGGTCTGATCGCCGTGGCGATGGAGCTTCAGCACCCCGATGCCCGCTGGGCCAAGTTTCCCACAGAGCCGGAAACGCTGACCCTCCTGGTTTATACCCAGGTCGTGCAGCTCGTCGCGTGCGGCGGGGTCATCTGGACACTCGAGTTTCTCTCCCGTGGGGGGCGTGGCGTCGAGTATCTGGAAGACCTCAAGGGACTCGCTCGTTTCGCGGTGATCCCTGCGATCGTCCTCATGGCCTCGCTCATCAGTTGTGCAGGGGGACCGTGGACGGCAGGATTCTGGGGGCGCTGGTGGATGATCGTCGTGGGTCTGAATGTCCACATCAAGACGCTGTCGAGCATTCTGGTTCCTCATGGAAGCCTTCGCATCCTGATCTTCCTCGGGATCATCGCCTCAATCCCGATTGCGGGGATCGCCATCCGGTTCTTTCGGGAACTGTTTCTCGAGCAGCCACTCTCGCGGACTCGGTTCACCGGCGGGCGTGGTGCCCTGGTGGCCGGGATACTGGCAGCCCTGACATCACTGATCCTGGGGGTCGCTCCGCAGTTGCTTGTTGCTCCGCTGCGCGCCATCCAGGCCCCGCAGGAATTACTACCGGAAACGCAGCCCCGGGGATCGGGAAAGAACCATTCGGTATTCCGTATGAATGGACCAGGCCCGGAAAAGTTTGCTGGATTGGCATGTCAAGACAGATCTGCTCGTCAAGTCAGACACGAATTACTTATCTCAATAAAAGTCGCGGCCTGCTCTTGGCAATCGCCGCAGAGTTGGGCACAATTCTGCCCCGTGTGGTCAGGGACTTTAGAACCTGACCATCATCCCAGCGAGGACATTCCCTTCATCCTCGTCGATCCTAACTCTTGAGAGACCCAAGAGTGAACAATCCGACTACTCCGCACAGTGTTCAAAGCTCCACTTTGGACGCCGATCTGCCGAATTTATTAGACCGATATGCTGCATCTCCCAAGTCAATCGCTCCATTTCGACTGTCATTAAGTCAGCTCACTACATTCCAATGGTCGTTAGCTCAAGAAGCCTTGCAACTCAAGCAGGCCGGTTTTGATGCGATTGGATTGTGGCGACCCAAGCTTGCTGATTTTGGAGAACGGCGTGCCGCACAGGCACTGACGGACGCACGACTGACAGTTTCATCGCTGTCCTTCGCTGGAGGCTTCACAGGCGGTTGCGGGTTCAGTTATCTGGAAGCCATCGAAGATGGCATGCAGGCTATTGATCAAGCCGAGATCGTCGGTGCGAAAACCGTGATCTGTGTCAGCGGGTCAAAGCATGGACATACCGTACGCCACAGCCGCCGGCTCGTCGTGGATGGTATGCGGCAGATGGCGGACTACGCAGAACGGGCTGGGGTCACACTGTCGCTGCTGCCGATGCATCGGCAGTTCAGCAAAAAGTGGACTTACCTCAACTCGCTGGATGAGACCCTGGATGTGCTGGGCCTGATCCGCTCATCACACGTCGGTCTGGCCTTTGACACCTATCAGATGTTTGAAGAGCCTGACCTGCTGAGCCGTATTCCCGAAATTGCGCCGATCACCAACATCGTGCAGTTAAGTGACAGCAATCGCGTGCCCGGTTCGGAACAGGATCGCCGGATGCCAGGTGAAGGGGTGCTCCCGCTGACAGAACTGATTCAAGGCTTTCAGTCAGCAGGGTACGCTGGTTACTTTGACATTCAGGTCTGGTCGGGTAATGTGTGGAAGTCGAATTACACACACCTGATCGAACAGTCGCATGCGGTGGTGAAAGGGATGTCGCTTCGGGCGACCGCCCCCAAGTAACTCGGCAAATGGTTCTGGGCAACGGAGTGCCGATTCGCAACCAAGTGACGATTGTTATCGCTCGTGGTTGCTTCTGCAGATTCCCACCAACGGTTTTTCCCGCCCTTTGAATGTTTGGCCGAAACATGTCGCGAGAATGGTTCAGCCTCGAAGAGCTGGCTCGTCAATTGGGGCGAGACCGCCGCGAGATCGAGAAACTCGTCCAGCGCGGTCGTATACCGGGGCGCAAAATGGCGGGCGAGTGGCAGTTTCACCCCACTGAGATCACTCATTGGCTGGAACAGGAAATGCGTGAGTACACCGATCGCGAATTGGCTGTTCTTGAGCAGACACACCGCTCAGCCGAGTTCGCAGATCCCCATCCGATCTCAGCACTCCTGCGTCCCGAAACGGTGCTGGTCCCTCTCGAAGCCCGCACGCGACGCTCGGTCCTGGAAAGCCTCGTCGAACTGGCTGGACGGACCTGGGAAGTCTGGCAACCCGCGGCTCTGCTGGCTGCCATTCAGGAACGCGAAACCGTCCTGTCCACCGCATTCGAGAACGGTGTTGCGATTCCCCATCCGCGGAACCCGCTTCCCGACGCGCTGGGTCAGTCAGTGATCGCCTTTGGCCGACTGCCATCAGGCATCCCGTTCGGAGCCCCCCATCACGTCATGACGGATATGTTCTTTCTGGTCGTCTGTCGCGACTCGCGAACTCATCTGCACGTTCTGGCAAGACTCGGGCGGTTGTTACAAACCCCCGGTTTTGTGGATGAACTTCGCGCCGCAGAAGACAGTGCCACCGCCTACGAAGTCATCGTCCAGGCCGACCAGCAGTTCATCGTCTGACACACTCTTCCAGCGAACTCACAAAGCCGGGTGGCACCAGTTGACCTGGCTTTTTTCTTTCACACCGTAAGCCGCTCCGTTCGCGAACGGTCTCCCGCAGCGTGTGCGCTCAAGTTGGCTATGGCAGCCGGAAACGTGATCAGTCGCTCCTTTGTTGGGGAATCGTCATCGCGGTGTCGCTCCCGCTTGTCCGGATGGCAAGTCGCGCGCCCCGGATTGTCCTTACCGGGTTACGATGAAGCCACTTTGATCCTCCCGAAACGCCACGACCGTGTGCGATCGCACACGGTCGTGAAAGTCGGATGGACGGTTCCCGTCACCATTACTGGACGGCAGGGGGAACTCCATCCTGTTCGGCCGTGAAGTTCAGACCAGGCACATTCTCTGCCGAACCTGGCGGCTTGAACGAGAACGACTTCTTCCCTTCGTCATAAGTGATCTTCCCCGCCAGCGGTGGGCCCTCCTGCTGACCCAGCACCAGCACATCATCCTGATAGCCAGCTTGTCCCTGAATCGTTTGTGTACGCCCATCTTGCGTCACAGCCCAGGTGAACTCGCCGCCCGACTTGAGAACGAGGATGATTTTCACCTTTGGATCGGGCGAAGCGACCCAGGTTCCCTGCAGCTTTTCCGGTGGCGGAGGAGGAGCGGCCTGATCCCCGGCTGCCAGAGTTGTCCCGTCGCCATCAGGAGCCGGCGTTGGCACGGAGACTGACTCGCTCGACAGCTTTCGCTGAACCTCTTTGACCTCCTCCGTGGGATTCAAGGTCTTGGCGAGCTTCGCAGAGAGCGTGTCGTCCGGCTGCAGCTTCACAACCTCACCAAACTGCTTACCGGCTGCTTCTTTCGAACCTTGCGCCAGGTAAATGTAGGCCAACTGGAACTGTGCCGCTGCCGAGTTGGGATTGTCTTTCACGTAATTCTCAAGTTGCCGAAGCTGGTCTGTATAGACGTCGATGCTCGAATAGAGATTGATCATCGTCGCCCAATCCCAGCTTGGTCCCGCAGACAGCACGGCGTAGTTGACAGCGGCCGCTTCGTCATACCGTTTCAGTGCAAACAGACAAAGTGCACGGAACTCGTGCAGGACGGGATCCGATGGCAGTTGAACCAGGGCCTGATCGGCCAGACTTAACGCCCGTCCAAAGTCGTCGGCCTTGAAGCTTTCTCTCGCCGATTCGAAGACCTTCTGCGCAGATTCGGCTGCCGTCGGCTCGGGTGGAGCCGCCGTCGTGTCGATCGGCTTCGAGTAGTCATAGGCGACAATTGTTTGCGAGGTAGTGGGCTGTGCACTTCCCACTTCCACCACGACCGGTTGAGGCTGCTGAATGACCACCGTCTGGGTTGCCGGTGTGATGTAAGGATTGGCATAGCTGCCATACATCCAATCGGATGAGATCGAACTGAGCCCCCAGCTTCCATAAACGGGCGCGGCCCAGGCAGACGGGAAGTAGCTGTAGCTGCTGTAAGCGATGCCTGGGTTGAAAAGCGCGTTCACGCCCCATGAGGTCACCAGTCCGGCGCCAAAGCCACCCCAGAAGTTTCCACCCCCGTGGTACCAGTTTCCATAGTTCGCGCCGCTCCAGCCGGGTCCATAGTAGTTGTTGTTAATGACGTTCCCGCCACCCCCATACCACGGACGGCCGCCCCAGCCACCACCCCAGCGGCCACCGCCGCCCCAATTACCGCCATTCCAGTTTCCACCACCCCAATTTCCGCCTCCCCAGTTACCTCCGCCCCAATTCCCACCACCCCAACCCCCGCCCCAATTGCCTCCAGGCCGATTGATGACGGTGTTGTGATTGTTATTGATGTTGACGTTGTTACCGATGTTATTTCCGCTATTCCAGTTACCCCAGTTCCCTCCACCGGGCCGGTTGCCGTGAACGCCGCCGTTGCCAAGGCCAGGTCGGCCGCCACCGCCGGGGCGATTGCCATTCCAGGGTGGCCGATTTCCGGCCCACTGGCCGCCGCCACCCCCACCGGGACGGTTCCCCCCCGGTCGATTCCCACCGATTTGACCAGGGGGAAGCTTGTTTCCAGGCGATGTGCCACCGCCAATGGGAGGTCGCACTCCCCCGCCGGGATACGCACCGATCTGTCCGGGAAGTGGTCGTGCACCCCCGCCGGGACGATTTCCCCCCTGCCATGGTGGACGATTATTCGAGCCCCCCGGCCCGGTCGTAATCGGAGGACGAAAACCCGCTCCAATGTCACCAGGGCGAGTTCCCGGTCCTATCCCGGGTCCCGTTCCCGGTCGACTGCCGATCTGCCCGGGCAACGTTGAGGGACCACCCGTACCCGTCCCAGGGCGACTGCCGCTGCCGGGGCGGTTTCCAATGCCGGGCCGATTGCCGATCTGGCCTGGCAAAGTGACACCGGGGCGAGTCCCCGGGCGATTTCCGACTTGTCCGGGCAACGTGGAAGGTCCCGTTCCGATTCCAGGACGGTTTCCGATCTGACCTGGCGGACGGCTTCCCCCTCCCTGAATCCCTCCGGGACGATTAGTCCCCGTGATCCCACCAGGCCGGTTCCCCGAGACACCTGGAATAGTGGGCCGAACACCTCCGGCGATTCCTCCGGAAGGACGGTTGCCCCCTCCCGGTCCACCGATCTGACCTGGACGAGTATTCGGTCGATTCTGAATCGTGGGACGCTGACCTCCGGCGGTCACGCCGCCGGGCAGGTTCGGCCTGTTCATTCCGCCCATATTCGGCCGATTGCCCATCCCCGGATTGGGCATACTGGGCCGTGACATCCCCGAAGGACGATTGGACATCGGGTTATTGACCATTCCGCCCATATTGGATGGACGGCTGGGCATCGAGGGGCGAGCCATCTGGGTTGGCGGGCGAGTCATTCCACCTCCGCCACCTCCGCCTGGTCGCGACATCCCCCCACCACCACCGGGGCGGGCCATTCCGCCGCCGCCACCACCAGGCCGCGACATGCCTCCCATCGGATGTGACATTCCACCACCTGGTCGGCCGCCACCGCCACCGCCCCCACCCGGGCGTCCTCCGCCTCCACCTCCCGGTCGCCCGCGCTGAGCGAAAGTGGGAGGGGTAAGGAATGACAGGCAGACCGCAACCATCAGAGAAACAGCGAGTCGCTTGTACATTGTGAGACACCCTGGAGCAAAGCGTTGATGGAAATCAGAATGCGATGGCCCGGCAGTTCCCGGTCAACTCGGAACGGCCTCCAATCGAAACGACAGTATTCAGGCCCGAAAGCTCGGAATTATTTCGCAGGGGCTGGCTTCGCCGGAACTCCGGGCGCTGGTGCCGCAGGATTGTTGGCGGCGGGTGCCGCAGCTTTATCACCCACAGCAGGAGCCTTGCGAACCATCATGATCTCATCAATATCGGGCGCGATTTCTCCACCAATGATGCGATCGAATGAACTCGTCTTCAGTGCATCCTTGCCGACGATGGTGACGACCTGAGTCGCCGAATTGGGCAGTCCGTTGGACAGATTCCCGGCAGCACGAAGGACCCACTGATCATCTGCCACGCGGATCCAGGTGGCTTCGCCCCGTCCCCCGGCCGAATCAAACAACCATGAGCGAATCTGGCCTGCCTGTGGATCATAAGCCAGAACCATCAGACTGCTGTGACTCCCTTCTTCCCCTTCCGAGATGGTCGTCTTTCGCGTGAGATAGGCTTTGTTCTCGCCCCACTGCACAACGGAGTGAATCTTGAGATCACCACCCTGGTCGACCCACTCGCCGATCATCCATTCCAGTTCAGCCAGCCGGTCGGCGGGAGAAATGTCATCCTGCGAGGAAGGAAGATCACGGATTTCCGCCAGCTTCCAGACGTTGTCTTTCTTGACCACCAGCGAAACAAAGCGATTGATGATCGGGGCTTCATTGGGGGCCGTGTGTGACGAGGAACCTTCAATCTGTGCCACATCAGGTGTGATGTAACGAATGGATTCGATCTGCGAATCGAGCTTGTAGGTCGACGACTGTGCAAAGCCCTCGGCAAACTGCGCCGCAATCGAGGTCTTGCCCCGGATTACCGCTCCCTCAACGTCGATCAGCGTGGCATCGTCCGTGAAATAACCTGACAGCGCGTCACTGTTATGGCTGTTGTAGGCCTTCACAAATCCTTCGACGCGTTCTTTGATTGCCGCATCGGCAGCAGCGTTGGTACTCGCCTGGGCCATTGCTACAGAATTGGCGGTGAGCACGATTCCGAGCAGTAACGATCCGAAACCTGTCAGGTTGCCAAGTCTCATCGGTGCGATTCCTTCTGGAGAGAGAACACGTGATATCGAACGACGAGCCGCAGCTCGACATGATCGACGCGCGCGATGGTGAACGACACAAGATTGAGTGTGAGTTGAGATCGTGCCAGCCGTGGCGATCCATCGAAGTGACGGGGCGATCCATCTGTGAGAAGTAATGATTATACTGATACCGAAATCCAAACCTGCTATCAAGTCGGTACCAGCTCAGACGATGAGCACATTCCCGTCTGCGATCCTCATTCATAGGGACGCGACAACCCACAGAAACAGACCGGCATCCACTCTTCGACAGCCGTCATCATGCGACGCAGTTCAAGGTGAATCCCCACCGCTGCGGCTTCTCTGTTATGTCGCAATCGATTCTCTCCTCTCATCACACCGTGACGGTGCAGGACCTCGCAACCTCCAGTGGCGGGGAGCCCCGACACCGCCGCGACGGTCGCTCAGTGAACGCGAGACCCCAGCCCGCTTCGCGGACACTCTCGCAGGATTATACGCCTGTCGTCGACACATCGCGGCAGACTGTGCCTGTTGCGGCAACCGGGATAACGCCAGAATGATGGGGATTTCTTCCTTAACCCCCTGACGAGGATTTCGATTGCCGATATAGGAGAACAGACAATGAATGTCGGCCACGGGACAGACTCCGATCACGAGCCCATCGGCAGTCGCTGCCGGTAGTTGCCCAAATTGCAGCCGTAATTGACCGAAGAGACCGAAACGAGGCTCGCCTGAAGAAGACCTGAAATCGCGCAGCGAGTTTTATTCGGGGTCGCCCCCGTGCGTATCCTTTACATAGTCTGAAGGCTGGACCTTACGAACACACGAGTCCCGGACACGACCTCCGGGACTCACCCACAACAGGCATGTCGGGCAGCAAGGGAATACTATGGCCGATCTACTGGCCCTCAGCTGGGATCGAAATCGACTGACCGGGATCGAATTCAGCCCGACCGCGGCCGACCCCAGGGTGGCCGGGGGGTTCAGTGTGAGCTGGCCCGAGCAACCCGTCAGCGCGAAGTGGCTGCGTGAAACCCTGCGCCGACACAATATCAACGCCAAACAGGTCGTCGTGGCGCTGGCTCGCGAAGACGCCGTGCTGAGACTGCTGGAACTCCCGTCCGTGCCCGATGACGAGTTGCCGACACTCGTCCGGTTTCAGGCCGCAGCACGTACCGCTCAATCGCTCGACCAGCTGCTGCTTGACTATCTTCCTCTGCCGCTGCGCGCGGGGGTCTCACAGAAAGAAGTCTGGCTGGCCACAGCACTGCTGTCGACCGTTACCCCGCTTCGCACCTTGCTGGAAGAGGCAGGTCTCGACCTGACTCATCTGACGCTCAGCTCGCTCGCACTGACGGAACTGATTGCGCGCGGCGAGGCAAAACAGGCGATCGAGACTTCGGGGGCCAGCCTGATTGTGTTACGAGATCAGGCCCGCATGGAACTGGCGGTGGTTTCGCAGCGTCAGTTGATCGCAGCACACGCGGTGAAGTGGTCGTCGATCAACGACATTCCACCGGTGACCAAGATGCTGGCCGAGGTCTCGCGGTTGCTGGTTCAGGTTCAGGCGTGGCTGCCAGAAGGGACATTGCACCGGGCCTGGGTGATCGGGGACGACGCTGATGTGGGTGAACTTCCTGCGGCACTGGCGAAACGCTGGAACTGTCCCGCGGAGAGGTTTGATCCGTTTCTGCAAAGCGGAATTTCTGGGGGATCAGCAAAGCTGGAAGGTCCCTCGTCCCATTACGCGATTGCTGCTGGACTGGCATTCACACAGTCCGGAGCGATCACGCCCAAACTGGACCTGCTGAATCCCCGTCAGCCCCCGCCGAAGCGGGATCCCCGCAAGCCCTACTATGCTGCCGCCGCTGCTGCAGCACTCCTCGTTCTGGCAACGGGGACCGCCGTGGTCCAGCAAAGTCTGGCCGCGTACGACACTGAGATTAATCAGAATCAGCTCAGGGAATCGAAACTCAAGGACCAGTTGAAAGAGGGTGAACCGACCTTCGTGGCGTCGAAGGCTCTGGAGGACTGGCGTGCCCGTGGCGTCAACCAGTTGCAACAGATTGCCGAACTTCATCAGGTCATGGAAGGGACCGATAAACTGGTCATTTCCGATTATCGATTCGACCCCGGCAGTGGCGATTCCATCGCCCGAATTAAAGCGGCAGGAAACGCGAAAACACGCTTCGAGGCCGAGCAGTTCGCTCAGCGTCTGGCCGATCTGCCGAAGTTCCAGAACGGCATCAAACAAAAGCCGATCACCTCCGGCAAGGGTGACTCGGAATACCAGAACCGGTTTGAAGTCGAAATGGAAATGGGCCCGCAACGACTCAAACCCGCCCCTCCCGCGAAACCGCCGTCGCCCCCCGCCGCAAAACCATGACACCCTGCGGGACCTGCTCGAATCAGTTCGTCAGGCCCCACTCTCCCTGTTTGACATCGCCGGGATCAGTTTGCCTCGCCTTTGAATCGTGGATTGGAATCATGCAACCTCGCGAAAAACTCATCCTGGGAATCCTGGTCGGCTTCGTCGTGGTCTGGCAGGGAAGCGGTTGGGCATACTCCGTCATTTTCGGCCCCTTCCAGGCGCGCAGCGAGCAGCTTGAGCGGCTGACAAAATCGGTCGCCGAGAAGGACGACCTGCTCTTGAATCTGGCTCGATCTGCCAAGACGTTGAAAGAAGCGCGTCAGATCAGTCTGCCACCCGATGGAGGGAAGCTCAAACGCCCGGACGCTTCCAACGCCGAACGACTGTATCAGCGCTGGTTGACTGACTTGGGGGAACTGTGCGAAATGGAAGACCTGAAGGTCTCGCCCGCGCGCCGCGCACTCAAAGGGAACGAGTACGTTTCCGTTGGAATTCGACTCGAAGCCGAAGCCCGCTACGAACAGATCGTCCGCTTCCTCGATCTCTTCTATCGCACCAACCTGCTGCATCGTATCTCGCAGTTGCACATCAGTTCGCCCGAAGTCGAAGGCGATCCGTTCATGAAGGTCTCGCTCGAGGCCGAGGGGATCGCGCTCGTGGATGCCCCGACGCGTCGTACGTTGTTTCCTCAAACGAACCTCACAGCGGACACCCCGGAAGACGCCACCGCCATCGAGGTCGAAGTTGGCGACGACTTCCCCAAAGAGCCCGGGTTTCAGATCCGCATTGAAAATGAATTCATGACCGTCACGGAGATGGAAGGTGGGAAATGGACAGTGACCCGCGGCGTCGACCAGACATCCTCGTCCCTGCACGAAGAGGGTTCGCTGGTTGAACTTGTTCGCCAGATTCCGGGGTTGCCACAACCGACTCAGGAAGCCTTTTCCCAGCTCGTTTCGGCGAACATTTTCGTCAAGCCCGCACCACCCTACAAGATGCAACTCGCGCCGATCACCGAACGCCCTTTCGTACGGGGCAAGGCAATCGAACTGACGTTAAACGCAGTCAGCTATGATACATCAAAGGGAAAACCGCAGTTCTCTCTCGTTGGGGATCCCCCCGCAAACTTGCGACTCGATAAATCAGGTCGTCTGACATGGCGACCCGGCAACGACGTGAAACAGGATGCTTACCCGCTCAAGATCGAGATTCGGCACCCGTCGGCGCCGCAAGGCGTCCTGACGGAAACAGTGACGATCCGACTGCGGGATGCAAACCCCATCCCCAAACTGGCAGACACACCTCCCCCCGTCGTCTATCTCAACCGGGACTGGAAATTTCAGCCCGAACTCGTCAACAACCCGGACTCGACGGCCCGCTACACGTGGAAGCTTGGTAAGCCCATTGAAGGGCTCTCAATCAATGACCGTACCGGGGAATTGACCTGGGCCCCCGGAGACGCCATTCCCACGGGTGAACTGACCGTGCCACTGGTTGTCACCGACAATGATTCTCCACCCCAGTCGACCACGCTGGCGCTGAAGCTGGACGTTCAGGATGATGAAGCGTTCTTCACGCGTCTCAATATGATCTTTCGACAAGGAGACGTGAAGCGCGCCTTTTTCTACGATGCCTCCCGAAATAAAACGACGGAGTTGCACGAGGGGGATGAGTTCTCGGTCGCGGAACTTCAGGGAACGGTCAAAGAAATTAACCGAAACCACATCATCCTGAAGATCGGCAAGAAGGAACTACGCCTCAATTCGGGACAGACACTGAGAGAAGCACAATCACCGGTGGTGCGACGATAACTTCACCCCCGTGCGGGGTGACACCGCCCGCACGCTGCCCGGAAGTTCGCGCCCCCGTCAACCCCCGTCAACCCCCGTCAACCCCCGTCAACCCCCGTCAACCCCCGTCAACCCCCGTCAACCCCCGTCAACCCTCGTCGCCTGCTGGCCAAGCCGGAATTGACTTCCCCCGCCATGATCCGCCACAATGCATCAACCCAACCTGTTGCGTCCTGCCTGCACCGCTTGCCACCGATAAACCTGCCGAACAGCCCGCACCGCACTCCTGAAAATTCTTCAGTACGACATCACTGCTGAACTAACCTCTGAACCTGCCGGGTACTGCATGATCAATCCCTACAGAACAGACGCCCTGTTGCCTCAGCCGGGAATGCTGGTGGGACGCCGAACTCTCATTCAGGCCAGCATGTTTGGCGCTGCAAGCTGGGCTGCGCTGCAGGGAACGGCCGGTAAAAAGGTAACCGCCTCCGAGACTCTTTCAGGTGAAATTGGCTTTGGACGGGCGAAGCGGTGCCTGCTGCTGTTCATGTGGGGCGGCCCGAGCCAACTGGACACGTTTGATCCCAAGCCCGAGGCCCCCGATGCGGTGAGAGGCCCGTTCAAGACGATCGCGACCAACGTCCCCGGCATCAATTTCTCTGAGAACTTTCAGCTTCTGTCTCAACGTGCGGATAAGCTGGCTGTGATCCGCTCACTGGGTCACGACGACCCTGCCCACCTCTCCAGCGGACACACGACACTGACGGGGCAACTTCCCCCCAGAAACAAAAGTGATGCGGCTCCCCCCAGTGATCGCGATACCCCGCACATCGGGTGTGTCATGTCAAAGCTGCGGCCGTCACTGGGGGCACTCCCTTCGTTCGTCACGGTCCCCTGGTTCGCCTATCACCCTGCAGCACCGGGAGGTCAGGCCCCCGGACAAGACTCCGGCTGGCTGGGACGACAGTACGATCCACTTTTGGCAGCCGGAGACCCGAACGCCCCCGGCTGGCAAGTCCCCTCGCTCTCATTAATCGAAGGTCAGTCGCCTGACCGTCTGCTCCGTCGCCAGAACCTGCTGACGCTCATGGATACTCAGCGCCGTCTGGTCGATGAGGCGTCGATGTCGCGCCGCCTGAATGCTCAACAGCAGCAGGCGTTCGGCCTGCTGACCTCCTCCTCAGTGCGACAGGCATTTGATCTTGAGCAGGAATCACCGGAAACACGTGACCGCTACGGACGCAACACTCACGGACAAAGCGTCTTGCTCGCCCGCCGGTTACTTGACCACGGCGTCCCGTTCGTCTCCGTGAACTGGCAGAATGACGGCCAAAACTTCTGGGATACGCACGGCAACAATTTCAATCGTCTGAAGAACGACCTGATTCCTCCTTCCGACCGCGCTTTCAGTGCCGTACTCGACGACCTAGAACAGTCGGGCCAACTGAACGACACGCTGGTCGTGTGGGTGGGTGAGTTCGGACGGTCCCCCCACATTAACGCCAGCGTGGGACGTGAACATCACCCGTACTGCTACTGTGGCGTGATGGCAGGAGGCGGAATCCGCGGCGGACAGGTCTACGGAGCGAGCGACAAACACGGAGCCTACCCCAGCGACAAACCACTGACTCCTCACGATCTCGTCGCGACGATGTACCACGCCCTGGGTGTTGCACCGGGAGAAGTCCTGCACGACGGACTGAACCGACCGCATCAGATCGTGGCGGGACGACCGGTTCGAGAACTGTTTGTATAACTTTCGCCACCCCCGTTGGCCGGATGTGCTTGCGTCAATAGCAGCACTCGATTCCCTGCGATGCTCCCCTGTTGAGCCAAGCGTCGAATAGCGGGACGATGAGGCCCCGGGGCGGCGGCGTGACAGAGCCTCCTTCCCGAGCCCGAATGGTCCCCCCTCGGCGACCCTGCGGTGTGAAAGTTTGCAGGCAGTGCTTTGACGGAGCTGTGAGACTTGCATCCCTTGTCACCGAAACCCAAGATAGGGCTTCAATGACCGGCGTGCCTTACATGAACCAGGACGATGCACCATGAAAACACAACCGTATCCACGGCTGGCAACGGGACTGTTGCTCAGCGGCTTGCTGATCGCCATGGGATGTGAGGGAAGAGTGAGCACACCTGCCGCTCCCGGCGTTCAAACGCCCACTCCGGAGATCGAAACCGAAACCAATTCCGCGGAAACACCCATGCTGACCGTCCAACCCGAACCATTTGGCCAGACCGAAGACGGTCGGGAAATCAAAGCTTTCAACCTCCGAAACCGGCATGGCATGAAAGTGGGAATCATCAACCGCGGCGGAATCATCACCTCGGTCGAAGTTCCCGACCGCGAAGGCAAGCTGGAAAATGTCACGCTGACGTTTGCCACGCCCGAGGAATTTCTCGTCAACGGCCCCTACTTTGGCGGGATCTGCGGACGGTTTGCCAACCGCATCGCCCACGGCAAATTTGCCATCGACGGCGAAGAGTACCAGTTGGCGGCAAACAACAGCGGTCACCATCTGCATGGCGGAATCGAGCACTTCATGAAGAAACTCTGGAAAGCCGACCCTTTCCAGAACGAAAAAGCCGCTGGCGTCAAACTCACGTACACCAGCCCTGATGGGGAAGAAGGATTCCCCGGAACCCTCAAGACGGTCGTCACGTATTCTCTCAACGACGACAACGAACTGCGGATCGACTACGAAGCCACCGTCGAGGGTAAGCCAACGGTCCTGAATCTGACCAACCACGCCTACTGGAACCTCGCCGGCGCCGCCAACGGAACGATCCTCGATCACGAACTGACCCTCTTTTGTGACAAGTACATTCCTGTCGACGAGGGTTCGATTCCCACAGGGGAACTTGCCCCGGTCAGTGGTACCGTCATGGACTTCACCAAGCCAGAAAAAATTGGGACCCGCATCGATCAGACGGTCAACGGGGGAGGTGGCTACGATCACTGCTATGTGATCAACGGAACCGCCGGAGAGCTTCGTCCCGCCGCTCGGATCGTCGAACCCAAGTCAGGCCGCGTCCTGGAAATTTCCACCACCGAGCCCGGCGTCCAGTTCTACACCGGCAACTATCTGGAGGGGACGCGAGAAACAGGAAACGCCGTGAAGCATGGTGCTTTCTGTCTGGAAACCCAGCACTTCCCGGATTCACCGAATCGCCCCGAGTTCCCCACCACGCGTTTGAACCCCGGCGAAACCTATCGCCAGACCACGGTACACAAGTTCTCGGTCCAGTAACCACCGCCATCTCCTGGCAATCAAGACCCCCACCGGGACGGCAGCGAGTCCCCCCCTGAAGGACTCGCCTGCCAATCCCACAGGAACAACAGGTCCACCCGCCCCGCCGCAACCCGGTCAGAGAAAGTCGACAGGCCGCCTGTGTCAATCTACATCGATCCTCACATTCACATGGTTTCCCGCACGACGGATGATTACGAAGCGTTGGCGGCGGCGGGGGTGAAGGCGATTATTGAGCCGGCGTTCTGGCAGGGGCAGCCACGGACGGAAGTCGGTACCTTCAAGGACTATTTCTCGAGCCTTGTCGGGTTTGAACGGTTTCGGGCGGCGCAGTTCGGGATCCGGCACTACTGCACGATCGGACTGAACTCCAAGGAAGCGAACAACGAACGACTCGCCGAACAGGTCATGGATCTCCTTCCCCTGTTTGCCACCAAGGAAGGGGTCGTCGCAATTGGTGAGATCGGTTACGACGACCAGACCGCGACCGAGGAAAAATTCCTTCGCCTGCAACTGGAGCTGGCCAAGGAAGTCGGCTTGCCCGTCCTGATTCACACGCCTCACCGCAACAAAAAGCGGGGGACGTACCGGACGATGGATGTCATCGAAGAGCATGGCATTTCACCTCACATGTGCATCATCGATCACAACAATGAGGAAACCTACCGCGAAGTGCTCGATCGCGGTTACTGGTGTGGATTTACGATCTACCCCGGGACCAAGATGGGAAATGCCCGGATGGTCGACATTCTGCAAGTCGCAGGAGCAGAACGAGTGATCGTCGACAGCTCAGCCGACTGGGGCAAGTCCGACGTCCTGGCGGTCCCCAAAACAGCCAAGCTGGCAGAAGAGCGCGGCATTCCGCAGGAACACATCGAACTGGCCTGCTACCGTAACGCACTGACGGCCTACGCGCAGAGCGGTCAGTTCCAGGAGTCGGACTGGCTGAACCCACTTCCCGTCGATCAGCGAAACCTGTTCCAGGGGAACAGCGTGCTGCGAGGGGGACAGACACCCCGCGTCGACGAGGCTACTTCAGAGTATCTGATTCAGTAGCTCGGTATAATTGTCTGAGTCGTCCGGTAAGACTCAGGCAGTCCAATCATGGAAAATTGACCTGGGCTGCCCCTGAAGCGATCGGGACGGACCCTGGTCAGTCTGGAATCCTGATTGACCGATCCCTGTTTGATCACCCACAGCCGCACAGTGGTCCGCATGTCGCGCGAACGTCTTCTTTTTGTGACCGGCCGACTGGCGGAACCGTCGTTGAAGGTCGTTCTTCAGCCACTCGCCGAGAAAGCGGGCTTCGACTACGAAATCGCCGTACTCGGCATCTCTGTCGCCGCCCTGATGCATGTGAACTGGGTGCAGCGAAAACTGAAGGTGCCCGCCGGTGTCAGTCGCGTTATTCTCCCCGGCTGGTGCACGGGAGATCTGTCGCCGCTCTCTTCCCAGTTCGGACTGCCGTTCGAACGTGGCCCCAAGGATCTATTCGACCTGCCGGAACACTTCGGCAAAAGCAAACGAGCAATCCCGCCACTCGACGACTACTCCATCGAGATCCTGGCCGAAATTAACCACGCCCCGCGGCTGAGTGAGCAAGAGCTACTGAGTCAGGCTGTTCGGTATCAGCAGTCTGGCGCCAACGTCATCGACCTGGGGTGTATTCCCGGTGAAACCTGGCCGGGGATCGCCGCCGCTGTCAGGCAATTGCGGTCTGAAGGCCTGCGCGTTTCCGTCGACAGCTTTGATCAAAGGGAAGTCGAGTCGGCCGTCGAAGCGGGTGCCGAACTGGTCCTCAGTTGTAACGGCACCAACGTCGACTGGGCCTGCAAGGTCCCTGCCGAGTTTGTCGTGATCCCGGACGATCTGCGGAATCTCGATTCCTGGAACGGGACCATTGCGAAACTGACCGAGGCGGGGCGATCGTTTCGGCTGGATCCTGTCCTTGAGCCGATCGGCTTTGGTTTTGCCGCGTCGCTTCAGCGGTACTTTGAAACACGGCGTCGCTTTCCCGAAATCTCGATGATGATGGGGGTCGGGAATCTGACCGAGCTGACGGAAGTCGATAGCGCCGGGGTCAACTTCCTGCTGGCAGCAATTTGCGAAGAGCTGCAGATTGCCAGCGTCCTGGCGACCGAAGTCATCAATTGGGGGACCACCGCCGTTCGCGAATTCGATCTGGCCCGGCGACTGGTGCGGCACAGCGTGCAGAATCGGGTCCTGCCCAAGCATCTGGGGGGCCAGCTCGTCATGCTCCGCGACCCGAAACGACGCGCTCTCGGGGACGAGAACCTGCGGACGATGGCGGGGCAACTGACCGACCCGAACTTCCGCGTCTTCGCTGAGGGGGGCGAAGTTCATCTGATGAATCGTGACGGCTACTGGCACGGCAGCGATCCCTACGAAGTCTTCGACGAGATGCGGGCGAGCACCGGCGGTTCCATGACCGCCGAACATGCCTTCTACCTGGGAATGGAACTGAACAAGGCCAGAACAGCACTGACCCTCGGCAAGCAATACATCCAGGACGAAACCCTGAGATGGGGATTTTTGACCGTCGACGAAGTCAGTGCTCTCAAACGGCGAAAGCACCGAACGGGTGAATCCGAATCCCCCGCACCGGCGGCGGAATAATCAGGTTCTTCCAATTCGACGAAACCAGCCGGCTCCGTTGTGAAGCGAGCAGGGACCCGCATCCCCCTGACATGATCGAACCAGCAACTTGCAAACGGGCTCGATCGAAGAGGCTTACCGCATGGACGGCGTGATGCCAGGGACGTGAAGGCGAATGGTAAGGCGCCTCAGGTACACGTTTTGTCACTGAGCACTGCACATGTCAGGTCGCAGCTTCTTGGCTTCACGCAGGTAGACATGGACGATTTCGGACTGCTTCTTGTCCGTGTTGACGTGCAGCAGGACCCGGATGCAGCGGGGCAGGCTGCTGGGAACAGCAATCTCGGATGCGCACAGCAGCGGGACCTGTTTCATACCGATCGCGCGGGCCGCTTCAGCGGGGAAAGTCGAAGTCAGATCATGCGACGTCGTGAAGATGGCGGAAACAACTTCGTCGAATTCTGTGATCTCATTCGCCCGGAGCAGTTCGTTCAGCAGTTCTCGCGTGGCAGAGAGAATTTCCTCGGCCGCGTCGAACTCTACGCTGGTTGCTCCTCGAATACCTCGCACCGACATGCTTACGACTCCTCCCCGATTCAGCTTACGCAGACTGCTGAAATAAGGGACTTATTCAAAATACAACCAAACACGCCCAACTGCCGGAACAGCGCAGGATGCCATTTCTCTGGTCACTGAATGGGCTTTTCGGCGGTAGAAATACCCTATTTCGATCGAAATCGCCAGTCGTCCACCGGTTGCAGAATCGGCGAACGGGCTTTGAAAGAATGACAGTTGCATGATCACTCTTGCCTGATTTGGCAAACTTTTTTACAAAATGAGTGTGGAACATGAGGGATTGTGTTCGTAGAAGCCTTCCGTGGAAAGGACGCCGCGTGACTGAATCGGTGGAATCATTGGCCGCATTGGTGGATGGAACAATCTGCGGCGATGCCGCGCGTCTGATCGATGACGCCGCGGCGATCGAGTCGGCCAATCCTTCCGCAGTCACTTTTGTGGCGGACATGAAGAATGTTTCACGCCTGAAGGATTGTCAGGCGGGCGCGGTACTGATGCCGGCCAAAGTCGCGGCAATGATCGACGACTCCGTCAGCTTCGCTCGCATCATCGTTGCCGACGCCCAGGTCGCCTTCCTGAAGATACTGCCCCTGTTCCGCAAGATTCGCAGCCGTCCCGAGCGAGGGATCTCGCCCCACGCTCACATTCACGAAACCGCCAGCATCGGTCCGAACTGTCATGTCGCGGCCGGAGTCTGGATCGGTGAAGATGTGGTGATTGGAGCCGACTGCGACCTGCTACCGGGCGTGGTCATCGGAGCGGGCAGCCGGATTGGAGACCAAGTCGTTCTGCATCCGAATGTCGTTATTTACCACGACGTCACGATCGGGAACCGGGTGATCATCCATAGTGGAGCGGTGATTGGAGCGGATGGTTTTGGCTATCGCTTTGCCGCTGGCCGGTTCGAGAAAATCCCGCAACTCGGTTCAGTCCAGATTCAGGATGACGTTGAAATCGGGGCGTGCACGACGGTCGACCGGGGGGCCATCGGGCCGACCATCATCGGTGAAGGAACAAAACTCGATAACCTGGTGATGATTGGGCACAACTGCGAAGTCGGACGTCACAATGTCTTCGCATCCCAAGTCGGCCTGGCCGGCTCATGTCAGTCGGGCGACTATGTCCGGCTGGGTGGTCAGGTCGGTGTGCGTGACCATGCCAAGATGAACACAGGGGCGACAGTGGGAGCCAAAGCGGGTGTTCTGAAAGACGTTCCCGCGGGCGAGACCTGGCTCGGTATACCAGCGACGCACGAAATGGAACAGAAGCGGCTCGTCGTCGCCATGCGGCGGCTGCCGGACATGAAAGACCAGCTCCGCGACCTCGAAAAGCAGGTCGCTGCGTTGGCAGCAGAGCTACAGAAACTGAAGGGGAATCCTCCTGCAACAGATCCGGTCACCCATCGCGCGGCGGGATAAACTCACGCGTGCTGGAGCCAGATTGAGTTCTGGAGGACGGAAAACACCGCGTGGTCGATCCTGCTGAGGATGGCCGAACGGTGCTTGTGGACTTTACGACAGCGAAGGGTCAGTAATCTCCGTTGAGGACCGGGAAACTCAAGGACGAGTCGTCCCCGGAAACGGAACTGAATTTAGAAGGGCTTGGACTCCATGGATGGAGCCACCGACAGATCACTGAAAGTGGGAGCGCGACGCGTCGGCCTGTTAGCCGGGGCGGGACGTTTCCCAATTTCATTTGCCGAAGCAGCACGGGACCAGGGGCATCATGTGTATGGTGTCGGCGTGATGGGGATGGCGGCTCCCGAGCTACGCTCGATTTGCCATTCTTACGTCGAGGCGCCCCTGGCAAGGATTGGGCGAGCCATCAATCTGTTCAAGAAGGCCCGCATCGATCGTGTGGTCATGGCGGGAAAAATTGAAAAGACCGTTCTGTTTCAACCTTTCCGCATCCTGCGGCTCATGCCCGACTGGCGTACGATCCACATGTGGCTGGTGTACGCCAAACGCGACCGGAAAGATGATACGCTGTTGCTGGCGGTGATTCGCGAATTCGAACGCGATCAGATTTACTTCGATTCCGCACTCGATTACTGTCCGGAGCTTCTCGTGAAACATGGTTTCCTGACAAAACGCAAACCGACGGAGTCTCAATGGAGAGACATCCGCTTCGGCTTTGAACTGGCCAAAGAAATGGGTCGGTTGGATATCGGTCAGTCGGTTATCGTCCACGACATGGCCGTCATTGCAGTGGAAGCAATTGAAGGAACCGACCGCGCGATCCGACGTTCGGCCGAACTCTGCCGCCGAGGTGGATTCACGGTCGTCAAGGCCGCGAAACCGAAACAGGACATGCGGTTCGACGTTCCGACCGTGGGACTGCAGACGATCAAGACCATGCACGAATCGGGTGGCCGTGTGCTGGCGATCGAAAGTGACAAGACGATCATTCTGGACGAGCCGGAAGTGATCGAACTGGCCGACAAACTGGGAATCGCCATCGTCGCCGTCAGCGCGGTCGAACTGGAAATGCGTGCCGCTGGCTGAAACGGAACGTCCGGCGGGGGCGAGTCCGCTGCCGGCTCCCGCGTTCGTTTCACCTGTCACACCAACGTGCGATTGCCCGATGAATTACAAGCAGAGTTGTTCCGCAGTAGGCGGCGCCCCCTCCGGCTGATCAACTCGCGAAACAAAAAGTGCACTGGAGGAGTCACCTTCAGTGCACTTTTCGTTTGGGATCCGATCAATCGCAGACGAGCATCAGACGAACTCGTTCCCGACTTTTCGGGCTCGAACGGGCTTGTCGATGTTGATATCGAGCCGTAGCCCCGCTTCGACCAGCAGATTCCAGCCAGCGGCCAGTTGCAGGAAGACATTCAGATCCCCAGCGTCGGGAATCTGGATCGTGGGGAACAGCGTCGGTCGCGAGGAAATCGCGATCACGGTCAGTCCCACACCCTTGACCAGCACGTCATGGAACTTCTGTTCGGATTCTTCATAGGGATCGATCCAGATCACGACATCGTCGGCCTGCATCGCTTCTTCGATCCCGTGGACCGCGTAAGTTCCCTCAAGATAATCCCCCCGTTTACGGGTGATTTCGTTCGTCTTGAGCGTCAACTCTTCGGCAACACCGTCATTGCGACCAGAGAAGTAGATGGAGTTTGCCTGAGCAATCTTCTGCGAAATTTCGGCGTCGATTGGCAAAGCCAGCGTCTCGAGAAACTGATCAGCCAGCTTGGGCAGCCGCCCTTTGAGTGACGTGTCCCCACCCAGCGCCTCGACCAGCGCGCGGCAGAACAAGGCCTGTTCCACAACGCTTTTCGTGGCGGCAACAGCCCCTTCTTTTCCGCATTTCAGCACATGACCGCGAGCAGCCAGCGCTTCCAGTGGCGACTCAGCAAAAGCAGCCAGGCTGTAACGATGGGTATGGCCCGCCGCGTTGAAGGCGTTGAAAAGTCGAATGACTTCGGCCGTACGACCCGAGTTCGAAATCCCCAGTACGGCCCAGTCACTCAGAGCGTACTCTTGTGATTGTCGTCCTGCTTCTGTTGCGATGGTGAAGGGCCATCCCTTTCGTCGTGCGTGTGCAATGGCACTCTTCGCGGGGAACATCCGGCTCGAGCCTTCACCCGAAATCAACAGCTTCCCTACCTTGCCAATCTCTTCGGCGGTCGCCTTGACCTCCGAAGGATCGAACGTTCGAATCACCTCAGCCGCGGCAATCATGTCGGTAATGAGGTTGAACTTCGAGTAGGGCGATCGATCTGCAATCACGTCAAATTTCCTTTGAGATTCTCAAACACCACTTGCCAGAAGACTACGATCGTGAAGGGGGGCACCTCTTTTGTCAATGTCGCGGTTCGCACGGATGGACGCGTGCAATTACGTTGATTGATGCGACTGTCCCGCTGCCGATGAAAACAGATACCGCCTCCACGACCCGGTCGACTTTGCGGCCTGACTCAAACGGAATATGTTTTCTTTGAACGTAGCCCGTCTGAGATGCCGCTGACAGGCCATCTCCGATGCGGCGATCTGGATTTTCGACATGCCCTCTGATGTTTTCTCACCCCTGCAGAAAGTACGAACATGAGACGTCGTCGTTTTCTCTCACTGATCAGCACCGCTACGGTCTTTCTGCCAGGATGGACCTCCACGGCCCGACTCCAGGCGGAAGAAGAAAAGACGACCGACCTTTTGCAGACGTTCGTGGACGAATTCGTGGCGATTACCCCCGGAACAGCCTCTTTCCCTGCGTCCTTTCAGATGGGCAGCGACCAAGGGGAACCGAATGAGAAGCCTGTCCACGAAGTCAAACTGTCAAAACCATTCGCGATCGCGAAATACGAAGTCCCGCAGAACCTGTTTCACGCCGTCATGGGGTACAACCCCAGTCGCTGGCCTGGGCCGCGAAATTCGGCAGAACGTATGTCCTGGAACGAAGCCAATGAATTCTGTCGCAAGGTGACAGCGGCTCTGCGAGCGGACAAACTGATCGAACAGGATGAAACCATTCGCCTGCCGACGGAAGCCGAGTGGGAATACTGCTGCCGCGCGGGGACCGAGACTCGCTACAGCTTTGGGGACGAGCCACGAACGAAAGCAGATTTTCCCCCAGCGACATCCATCCTGAATGAATTTGCCTGGCATACCGGCAACGCCGCGGGCAACGATCCGCAGGTCGGAGTCCTCAAGCCAAACCCCTGGGGACTCTATGACATACATGGCTACCTGTGGGAATTCACGGCCGATGCCTGGTCCCCCAACTATGAGCAGGCTCCGGCGGACGGTTCGGCTGTCACCTCCGAGGATGAATCCAGCAAAATCGTCATCCGGGGGGGCTCATGGAAGGACGCCTACCCGCTCCTGACCAGTTCTGCCCGGCGCGGATTATCAAAAACAGCGAAAGACGATGCCATCGGCTTCCGCTGCGTCAAGTCAAAATGAACTGTCCTTGGTCTGCCCGGAGACGAACCGGGATGGCCGCCGCCATGGCGGTCATTCCGATTCCGCCAGCGAGGCTGACACGATTTCCCGGTCATTCCTGACATAGACATTTCGATTCGCGAACGCCGGATGCGTCCAGACAACGTCGCGTCGTTCGGCAGGGCCCGTCGGTTCGAGCAGGTGAGCTCGCCCCAGTTCGTGATACCCCTTGGGTGTCAGGTGCGCCATGATCAGATCCCCCTGCTCGTTAAAGAGGAAGTACCGATCTTCGTGCTTCACCAGGAAGGCATTCCCCCAGCGTGCAGACCTTCCGCTGGTCGCTTCGAACGTCGCCCATAGACGGTCGCCATTCTTCAAATCGAGACAGCGTAGTTCGCCATAGCTGCAGACCCCGAAAATATGTCCCTGATCGATCATCGGAGTGCTGATAATGCTGTGCAGCGCATCGGTCTGACGCTCATTCTTGCCGTGGCGTCGCCAGACTTCGGTCGCGGTCGGAGTTTTCTCGTCCAGCTTGAGCAGCATTGAGCCGTTGTAGAAAGCGGTGATAAACAGCAAATTACCATCGACTCGCGGCGTGGCCACGGAGAGTCCCGTTTGTGAGGTAAAGGGAACCGACCAGTAGACCTTGCCCGTTTCCGGATCGAGGCCGTTGATGGAGGAAGGATGCCAGACAATGAGCTGCCGCTTCCCACCCGCTTCAACGATGATCGGTGAACTGTACCCCGATGCATGTTCGCCAGTGGAATCCAGGGCTCGCCAGACCTCCCGGCCGGTCGATTTATCAAACGCGACAACGGCAGTCCCCTCGCCTCCAACCAGACAGATCAGCCGGTCGCCATCGAGCAGAGGATTTGAGGAATATCCCCAGACAGGGGTCTGATCACGGCCGTAATCCTTCTGGAACGAACGAGACCACACGACCTCGCCGGAGTCGGCGGTCAGACAGAAGAGATGTCCTTCTGAGCCGAGCGTGTAGACAAACCCGTCCTTGATGACCGGGGTCGTGCGGGGACCAGCGGGATAACTGACCGTGTAGGGACAATCGTATTCGTGCTTCCAGATGATCGAGCCGTCTTTGTCATCCAGACACAGGACGCGTTCAGAGGCTGTTTGACGTTCCCGGCTGAAGGGGTTGCTTGGGTCACTCTCGCCAGTGGGAAGTTGCTTGTCGGTCACATAAACCCGTCCGTTCGCCACGGCAGGTCCCGCGTAACCCCCGCCCACCTTCGTGCGCCAACGAACTTTGGGACCATCAGCAGGAAAGGTCTTAATGATCCCCTTTTCACGCCAGACGGCGTCGCGCTCGGGCCCCATCCACTGTGGCCAGTCATCTGCAAACGACGAGGATGCCAGCGACAAACAGGCTGCCATCACAATCGGAACTACCCGGTTCGGACGAGTCAATCGACAGCACATGTTTCAATCCTTTAAGTTTAGTCAGGCAAACGTCTAGTCAGGCGAACGGGATCCAGAGCGTGGTTCAGCGAACCAGTCTGCTCCACTTCCGAACGGGGTCCACTGATGTCATCTCAGAATCTGGTTTGGGGTGTCCATGACCGCGATGTGACCGTCCCACCTGTCTCTCTCACTTTCAAACTCACCGGCGTGGAATTCGGCCGCGTGAGCCAGCGGTGCGATATTCCGGTCATCAGTCGCGGCCGGGCCGTTTCAGAGAATGGGGCGCTACCAGCGGAGCGTAAACCTCGGGCCGTCGGTCCGCAATCCGATCCACTTCGTTGATCCCCGCTGTTCGGACGAGATGTTTGGTACGGGACCGGGTGACGTCGATATCGGCGTACAGGATTTCTTCTTCCGTGTGATCCGCGAAGGCGATCGTCTTCCCCAGCGGATCGCAGATCTTGCTTTTGCCGACGAACTTCACTCCCCGCTCCACACCGACTCGATCGGCGGCCGCGTAGTAGACAGTATTTTCCATCGCTCGTGCGTTCACGGTGAAATCCCCTGCCCCTTCCGCGCCGGGTGGCCAGTTGGTTGGCAGGACGATCAGATCCGCCCCCAGCAGGGTCATAATGCGAGACGATTCCGGGAATCCTCCATCGTAGCAGATATTCATACCCACCTTGACCCCCGCGATTTCGTGGACAGCAAAGGGGCGGTCACCGTAATCGGTAAATCGATCAACCCCCAGACGAGGGAGGTGGATCTTACGGTACGAGGCGACCAGCCCTTCGGGTCCGACGAGCGCCAGAGCGTTGAAGACTTTGCTACCGTCGGATTCCAACATACCAAATACAGTATAGACCCCCAGTTCCTTACACACGGCCGCCATTTTTTCGACGGACGGTCCGGGAATCGATTCAGCATAAGGGCGAGCTTCTTCAATACTGTCGAAGCAGTAACCTGTCAGTGCGCATTCGGGAAAGATGGTGAATGTGGCGCCATTCTTTCTGGTCTCGCGCACGTAAGAGATCATTCGGTCCAGATTGCCAGCCTTGTCGCCCAGCTTGATATCCGTCTGAATCGCCGCAATTCGCATAGCTCATCTTTCAACACGGGAAGGGGAAAACGGCATCCTAACAGGAAGATCACGTCACCGGGAGGACGCAGCGATGTTTGCCAAATCGCGGTACGGGCGGTTTCCGGATCCACCCGTCATGACATTCGAGGCGAACGCCCGTCGAGACGAACTTCACCTCGACTCAAACTTCACCACGACTCAGCGTCAGGGACTTACCCTTGCGTCGGCACCATCAGCAGCACAAAAGCGGACAACTCCGTCATCGTCGATGTCCCCCACCCCCATCCGTACCGGACTTCTTAGTCAGCCTATTAGTCAGCCTGGTCAGCAATCCGTCAGGAAGGGGTGCTGCCCGCGCAACTAGCAGACGGAAAATTTCGGATCAGGGGATGTCACGATCAATCGATTGGCCGCCGCTTCCAGGCTGTCGAACTGACCTGTTCCGACACAGGCCACTAACGCGGCACCGAACGCAGCTTCTTCGCGATGTCGCGTGAAGAGCATCGGCAGGTCGAAAGCGCGGGAAACAATTTCGGCCAGCAGGGGATTTTCACGCAGGCCGTTTCCCGCCGCTACAAGAATCGTGGGCTTGGCCCGGTTGATCTGTTGAATCGCCAGAAACCCTTCGTGCAGGGATCGGCCCATTCCTTCCAGGATCGCGCGACACAGATGTCCGGCCGTGAAGTTTTGCGGCGACAGTCCGGTGATCGAACCACGGACAGTGGGATCAAGTCGCGTCCCGGAAAAGCGAGGTTCACACCGCAGACCGTCCGCACCCGACGGAATCGCCGTAGCCAGCTCGTTCATCACGTTGTAAAGCTTTTCGGTCGACGGCACATGAAAGAGCTGCTTGCCAACGTCACCGAAGAACTGTTCCAGTACCTGGTACGACCAGCCCCCGGCCAGACCGACGTTTGACAACAGGTTTCCCTTGACAGGAAACGGACGCAGCTCAATGGGGGGGACAAAATCGAGTCCCTCTGTGAACATCGCCACCTGGGCACCTGTCCCGACATTCACGAGGACCGTCTTCGTGGGATCGGCCACGCTTCCCAGAAAACTTGCCTGGTGATCACCAATCGGAGCAAAGATCGGGATTCCGGCGGGAAGTCCGGTCTTATTCGCATATTCGTCGGTGAGCGTCCCCGCCTGCTGATCGGCTTCCAGGATCGGTGGGAACCAGTCGCGTGACAGGCCCAGAGCTTTGATCGCCTGGTCGTCCCAATTTCTCGTCGGGGCATGGAAGACGCCGCTACTTCCTGCGCACGAAGGTTCAGTGACGGGGTCGGCACCTGTCAGCACTGCTGTAAAGTAGTCCATGATGAACAGCGCACGTGCCCCTTCGGGCACGATTCGACGCTTCGCCAGTTCGTACAGCGTGACTGCCATGAATCCCGGTTGCAGCCAGCATCCCGTCCGTTTCCAGGCCTCGTTTCCAATCGCCTCGCGGGCCGATTGCAGCCAGGTCTTGTCACCTTCGGGACACATTTCGAGGGCTCGACGGTCCTGCCAGTTAATCAAAGGAGAGACCGGGTTGAGGTGAGAATCAACCAGCAGCATTCCGTGCTGCTGCCCGGTGACGCCGATCCCGATCACCTCCCCGACGTGGTTCCCCAGTTGTTCAGCAACCTGCGCCAGGCAGCGGCAACTGGCTGCGATGATTTGCTTTGCGTCCCATTCGGAGTGGCCTCGTGCAGCGTCTGCGGTAGCCGTGACGCGACCGTCATTCGCGGCCGATCCGATGGCAACCAGAACTCCAGTTTGGGTGTCGACGGCGATACTGGTGATTTTGGTCGTACCGAGATCCACTCCGATCACGATGGGCATCGCATGGTATCCTGAATTCAGGTCTGGGGACGGGCTGAAGAGTGGAAGAATCTACACCGTTGGCAGGTCTGATTCACCCAGAGAGCTTGAGAAACTTTCGCTTTGTCAGCTCGTTTTGGACGTTTTGAAGCGAATTGCAGCGGCAGATCCTGCCAGAACAGGTCAATTTCGATAAAAGGAAGTCCTAAAAGTGAATCCCGACAGCAGTTCGTATTGACGAGATTTATTAGCTGTGCAAAATGCCATTGTCTTCCTGTCCGCCGGTTGAAAGCCAAGGGATTTGGCTCGCCGAGCAGACGCGACCACGACACAACCGATTTTCGTCCGTTCGGCCACGCAAAGGAGTGCATCAGCCGTGAAGAAAGTTATCGTTTCGGCATCCGCAATCGCCCTGCTCGCTGGTGTTCTCGCGTTGACGGGAGACGCCTGGAGTCAGAGCAAGGAACCGGCCGCGGCCGCCACCAATCTTCCTCATAAAGTAGGCCTGATCGACATGGCCTACGTCTTCAAGAACTACAAAAAGTTCGAGAGCCTGCGTGAAGACCTGAAGCAGGAAATCGCCGAAAGCGAAGAAAAAGCCAAGGACATGCAGAAGGGGATCGTCGAACTCCAGCAGAAGATGAAGAGTCTCGTCGAAGGTGCTCCTGAGTATTCCAAGGTCGAACAGCAGGCTGTCAAGCAGGCTGCCGAATTCGAAAACTTCCGCCGCCAGATGTCACGCGAATTCCTGAAGAAGGAATCGCAGATCTATCTGCAGGTCTACAACGAAGTGACCACCATGGTGGAAAAGTACGCCAATCACTTCAACTACACCCTGATCATTCGCTTCAACCGCGAAGATCTCGACACCGAGAACCCACAGCAGTTGCTGCAGGGGATGAACCGCCAGGTCGTCTTCTACCGACCGAACGAAGACATCACCACCCCCGTTCTGGAAAGCCTCAACAAGAAGTTCAATCCAGACGCAGCCTCAAGCAAGGCTCCTGCTCGTACCGCAACCCCAGGTGGTGCATCGAAGAACAACTAGTCTTCGACCGACGGACGCAAAATCGCCCGACCCTGGATTAGTCCGGGGTCGGTTTCCATTCTCTGTGCGTTCGTACTTAACTTCCAAACCAGCGGCCACTCTCAAATACGCGCTGCCATCGCTGGACGTCTCGTTGCCGGGGGATGCGTTCTCACCCGAGCGGACTTTCGCGATCTGATTGCGACGACATGCAGCGCCGGGTGACACCCATGACTCCAAGATGCCAACGAACTCTCGTCCGCCCTGCTGAATATCGGGGCTTCGGTTTCCTTTCAGGTGCCGATGTCACGGTTTCCTTCTTTCCAGCAGACGAGAACTACGGAATTCGATTCCAGCGAACTGACCTCGCCGGAACGAAGCCGATCCCTGCCCGGCTTGAAAACCTTGTTCCCCGCCAGCGACGGACGGCCATCTCCAATGGTGAAGCCTCTGTCGACCTCGTGGAACATGTCATGGCCGCTCTGGCAGGACTGCAGATTGATAACTGCCTGGTCCGCCTGAATGCTCCTGAACCCCCGGGCGCCGATGGTTCCTGCCTTCCCTTTGTCGAAGCGTTGCTCGAAGCGGGAACGGTCGAACAGACGGCACGCCAGCCATTGCTGGTTGTTCATTCCAGCTCCAGAACCGAAACCGCTTCAGACGAATCAGAGATCTCGGTTCGCCCCATCTTCCACCGAACGCTCGTCATCAGCTACGAACTCGACTACGGAATGCGTTCCCCGATCAAGCCCCAACTGCTGACCTATGAATTCTCTCCCGAGACATTCGTCAGCGAAATTGCTTTCGCCAGGACATTCATCCTGCAAAGTGAAGTGGCGGCGCTGCAGTCGAAGGGGTACGGATCACGCGTCACCGAAAAAGACCTGCTGATCTTCGGACCGGACGGCGTCATCGGCAACCAGTTGCGAAGCTCTGACGAGTGCGTCCGCCACAAGATTCTGGACTGCATCGGAGATTTCGCCCTGATGGGGTGCGATGTGCATGGTCACTTCCGCGCTTACCGCTCGGGACACAACACCAACCATGCCATCTGCCAGAAGATCCAGGTCAGCCAACCGGCGAAAATGGCCCATTCCAAAGCCGCATGACAGATTCGGCACTCGCCCGCCACGACAACTGTGTGAACTACAGCCCGGCAAACACCGATACTAACACTGTGATCTCGATCAAGCGAAATTCAAGGACGACACCATGCCGCGAACGATCTCACCCTTGTCGCAAGTAGATGCTCAAGCTCAGATCGGCGACGATGTCGAGATCGGCCCCTTCTGCGTCATTGGTCCCCACGTCAAGCTGGGGAACGCCTGCAAGCTCGACAGCCATGTCTCGCTGATCGGCCACACCATCATCGGTGACCGAAACCGGTTCTACCCGGGAGCCGTCATCGGGGGCGAGCCACAAGATATCGGCTACAGCGGTTCACCAACCCGAGTCGAAATCGGCGACGACAACCTGTTTCGCGAAGGAGTGACCGTCAATCGCGGAGCCGACAAGGAAGACGGTGTGACCCGGATTGGTCATCGTAACTTCCTGATGGCGAACGCCCACGTCGCCCACAACTGCCACGTCTTCAACAACGTCATCCTGTGCAACGGCAGTCTGCTCGGTGGACACGTGCACGTTCAGGATTATGCGATTGTCTCGGGCAACTCGGTCGTTCACCACTTCGCGACACTCGGAACGGGCTGCTTTATCAGCGGCGGTTGCCGGGCTCCTCAGGACATTCCTCCTTTCATGCTGGCTGCCGGCAGCGACAAGCCGGAAATCGTCACGGTCAACGTCGTCGGAATGCGTCGACGCGGAATCTCTGAGAACGCCATCAACCTGGTCCGCCAGGCCTACAAACTGATCTTCCGGGAACACGTCAAGCTGGAAGAAGTTCGCGAACGGTTGTCGGAACAGACCGACGGGGTACTGCCGATCGAACTCATGACATTGCTCAACTTCTGTGAGCAATCCGCCAAAGGCAAGAATGGCCGAGCACGCGAAAGCCTTCGCGGCAAGCCTTCCGCCAGTGAAGAAACCAAGGCCGCGTAATCGGCCGACCGGGAAAACCACCACAGCAGGTTGTCGCGTCGACAGGGAAAACAGGTTTTTACGATGAAACGATTGCGAGTCGCGGTGATTGGGGTTGGCGCTCTGGGCCGCCATCATGCTCGAATCCTCAGTGAGATGGAGGGAGTCGAGCTGATCGCCGTTGCCGACAGCCAGGCCCAGCGGGGTCAGGAAGTCGCCAACAAGCATCACACGTGCTGGGTCGCCGACTACCACGATCTGCTCGATCGAAATGTCGTCGACGCCGTTTCTGTCGTGGTTCCCACCGTCGCCCATCGCAAGGTAGCCGGTGCCTTTCTGGAACTGGGAATTCCGGTCCTCGTGGAAAAGCCCCTGGCCGGTTCGGTCAAGCACGCACGGGAACTCGTCGAACTTGCGACGCAGAACGAAACGCTGCTGCAGGTGGGACACATCGAACGATTCAATCCCGCCTTCCAGTCTGCTCAGAAACTGATCTCGTCACCCAAATACATCCGGTGCGAACGAACCAGCACGTACACCTTCCGTTCAACTGATATCGGCGTCGTCCACGACCTGATGATCCACGATATTGACCTCGTTCTCTCACTGGTAAAAAGTACTGTAAGTCGCTGTGAAGCGTTCGGAATTGGCGTGATGGGCCAGAACGAAGACGCGGCACAGGCCCGACTGTACTTCGAGAACGGCTGCATCGCCGATCTCACAGCCAGTCGCATCAGCCCGACGGTGTCTCGCTCAATGACCGCCTGGTCCGCGTCCGGTTGCGTCACTGTCGACCTGAATCAGCGGGACGTCAAACGCTATGCACCAGGACTTGCCCTGACTCACGGAATGCCACCGCTGCAACGAGCAGCTCAACCCGGTGCCGACCTGGAAGCATTGAAGAAGGACGTCTTCGGCCAGTTCATCAAAATCGAAGAAGCGCCTGTTGAAGCGGGTGGCCCTGACGCCCTGACTCAGGAACTGCGTGAGTTCGTTCATTGTGCAGTGACCGGCGAGAAACCGCTGGTCGACGGTCTGCAGGCACTCGACGCGATGTCTGTCGCAGACCGCATTCTGGACAAGGTCGCTAAACATCAGTGGGATGGACACGCGCAGGGACCGACGGGGCCGTACCCGCAGTCCACGGTACCGCTTCGCCGCGTCGCCTGATCTGCACGAGCTGCCGCTTCCTTGCGTAAAGAGGTTCGTCCACTTGCGGAGGCACCGCAGCGCGCCTCGGCAATCAGCGGCATCGCCACTGTGGCCGCATCCACTGTGGCCGCATCCATGGGGGCGCTTTCTTGTGGCCGCCATCAACGCTGTCAGGCAAAGCCATTCTAACGCCCCTGGACTAGTCCTCCGCGCCCGCTCATTTCCAATCGTGACTTCGGAATCTGACGTCACGCGGGACCACACGCATCTGCCCACGTCGCTATTGCTGGGAATGAATTCCGGACCTAGAATGCGGGTTCTTCGAGGAAATTCGCAATTAGCCGTGACGGCGTGAGTTATGGCAAGCGTGCCTCAACACCAGGACCCCGCGAGGGATGCGTGCCCTTTGAACTGCCCGAAATGAACCGGATCGCCGTCTTGGGCGCCACCGGCTCGATTGGCACCAGTTGTCTCGATGTCATTGCCGCACACGGTTCCCGTCTGCAGGTAGCGGCTTTGACCGCGCACGCTCGCTGGGAATCTCTGGCACAGCAGTGTCACCAGTTCAAGCCTCAGTTCGCCGTGATTTCTGACCCTGCGGTCCGCGCGCAGATGGGTGGCAACGCCTTCCCGCGTGAGACCGAAGTTCTCTTCGGACCTGATGCTCTGGAACGGATCTCCGCACACCCGGATGTGGACACCGTGGTCTGCGGGATCGTCGGAGCCGCCGGACTTCGTGGAGCGTGGGCCGCGATTGAAGCGAAGAAACGGGTCGCCATCGCCAATAAAGAGACGCTCGTCGTCGCGGGCCCGCTCGTTATGGACCTCGCAGCGAGAACAGGTGCAGACCTGATCCCCGTCGACAGCGAACATAGCGCCATCTTCCAGGCTCTGCTCGGAGGACGACGCAAAGACCTGAAGCGGATCGTACTGACCGCCAGTGGTGGGCCGTTTCGTGGCTGGTCGAAAGAGCGGCTCGAACGCGATGTCACGATCGAACGGGCACTGGCTCACCCCACCTGGCAAATGGGTCCCAAGATTACGGTCGACTCGGCCAGCATGATGAACAAGGCGCTGGAAGTGATCGAAGCCCGTTGGCTTTTCGATCTTGAATTCGACCAGATCGGCGTAATGATTCACCCGCAGTCGATCGTGCATTCGTTCGTCGAATTCATTGATGGCAGCGTTCTCGCACAGCTCTCACCACCTGACATGAAGCTACCGATCCAGTACGCATTGACCTATCCAGAACGATGGACGGCTTCCGGTCCCTCGATGAACTGGGCTCAATCGTACCAGCTCGAATTCTTCCCTCCGGATCTCGAAGCGTTTCCCGCTTTACAACTTGGATTTGAAGTCGCTCGCCGTGGGGGAACCTGCGGTGCGGTATTGAATGCGGGCAACGAAGTTGCCGTGCAGCGTTTTTTAGATGGCAGCTTGAAATTTACAGAGATCCCGCAAGCCTGCGGAGATATTCTGAACGGACACAACTTCGATGCTCAACCATCCCTGTCGGAGCTGCTTCGGCTGGATGAGTGGGCTCGAAAGGAGATGCAAGCATGGAAATCCTCGCAGTCGACTTGCTGAAGATCTTTAACAACCTGACCAACGTCGGACTGGCGGCGATTGGGCTGGGTCTGGTGATCTTCTTACATGAATTGGGCCACTTCGCCGTCGCCAAGTGGTGCAATGTCTTTGTCGAGCGATTCAGCATCGGCTTCGGCCCCGTCCTCTTCAGCCGTAAGTGGGGCGAAACCGAATACGCCCTGTCACTGATCCCGTTCGGTGGTTACGTCAAGATGCTGGGTCAGGATGATGCCGACCCGAGTCAGCTTACCAACGAAGAAATCGCTCAGGACCCCCGGTCCTACGTCGCCAAGTCCGTCTTTCAGCGAATGGCGATCATCTCGGCCGGCGTGATTATGAACGTCCTGACCGCGCTGCTGTTCTTCGTCATTGTCTTCAAAACGGGCTTTCCCACATCGCCCTCACAGATTGGCAATGTCCGCCCCGGAATGCCCGCATGGGAGGCAGGACTGGATGCCGGCGATCGCATCAACAAGATCAACGACAGTTCCGTCAGCACTTTCCCGGAACTGCAGCTCGCCGTTGCACTCTCGTCCGGTCCGCTGAAGCTTGAGGGAACTCACGCTGATGGGTCCCCATTCCAGGTCACCGTCAATCCAGACGCGTCGGGCAATCATCCCCGTATCGGCGTCACCCCGATGGAAAGCCTGACCGTCTATCAGATCTCTCCCAGCCATGCGACTGCACGGGCCACTCCGCCGTTCCGCCGCGGCGATCGTATTCAGAAAGTGAACGACACCCCCGTTGCGACATCCGTGGACTTCCATCGAGAAGTCGCTGCGAACGCCGGTGCAACACTGACGGTGACCGTGCAGCGCGCCAAGGATGAAAACGGCGAGACGCTGCCCGAGCCCACCACCGAAACAATCACGATCACGGATAATTTCTTCCGTACGCTCGGCCTGACCCTGGACTCCGGCCCCATCGCCGCTGTGCGACAGGGATCCCCTGCCGAGAAAGCGGGACTGCGAAAGAATGACAAGCTCGCCGTGCTCGATGGCCTGAACATCGGCACGCAGATCGATCCGCTGAAGCTTCCTGTCGAGTTCGCCAAGCGAGCTGGCAAGGAGATCGAAGTGATTGTCACCCGCCAGAACACCGGGGCGGGACAGGAAAGTGTCACCCTGAAGCTGACACCCGACAACATCCCCGGCTGGCTTGATCAGCCCGTTCAGGAAGGGGAACCTCTGTCGATTCCGTCGATCGGAGCCGCCTTCCACATTCTGCCCGTGATTCTCTCGGTCGAACCCGGAAGCTCTGCCGAGAAGCTGGGAGTGAAACCGGGACCGATCAAGAAGCTGAGCCTCACCCGCCGTGAGACAGTTCCACCGACCCAGGACGAAATCAAAGATGCCGTCCACACCATTAACCTGGACGACGCAGACGGCAAGAAAAACCGCAACAACTGTGCGTTTGCCTTCTGGCGGGTTCAACAGCTTCCCGACCGAAAAGTCACACTGACGGTTCTGGAAGACGGCAAGCTGAAAGATATCGAGCTGGAACCACAGCCTGATCCCGAATGGCCGCTGCCGATCATCGGTCTGGGTCTGGAAGCCGAACAGCTGGTCCAGAAAGCCGACACCCTGGGCCAGGCCTGCATGATGTCGTTTGCTCACACGAAAAGCTCAGCACTCAACATCTACCTGACCCTCCGCAGCCTCGTGACGGGCCGTGTCTCTTACAAGGAACTGCACGGACCACTGGGCATTGCCAACGCCGCCTATCAGGTGGCACAGCAGGGCTGGATCGCCATGTTGCTGTTCCTGGGATTCCTGAGCGTGAACCTGGCAGTGCTGAACTTCCTGCCGATCCCCGTGCTGGATGGTGGTCACATGGTCTTCCTGATCTGGGAAGCCGTCACACGCCGACGGCCAAGTGAACGAGTCATGATCGGGGCGACCTACGCGGGCTTTGCCTTCCTGCTCTGCCTGATGGCCCTGGTCCTGTACCTCGACCTGTTCATCCACCCCTTCGCCAAGAAATAGTGATCGGCGCCATAATCGCCGCCTGAGTCTCGCACTCTTTCACAGGTCGGGGACAGTCTCCTTTCCCATCAGAACAAGCCTCGAACAGGGCGATTTCTGATTGGAAAGCTGCTGTCCCCGACCTGTGATTTTTTCTGAGCCGACACAACGCCCGGGTCCCTGGCAATCAAGAACCACGTCCCTGTAGCGGACAGCGGCGTTGCACAGAGGCTTGCTCATGACGGCGGTCAATTGGGCGTGGTCACGAGGACTACTTCGGGTCATAAGCCACTGCTTCGCATGGCACGGTAAAGCAGAGTTTTTTCATCGATTGATACCCGCAACGGCACTGCATGCCCGAAGACGGTCATACAGTGGCATTCCCACTTCCCGCCTGGGCGGGATCGCTGGAACGGTGCTCCGGGCGTCGAGTGCACCGCTGCTTCTCATTGTGTTCCGGGGTCCCGCAGAGGCTTCGAATGACACTACCACCTCAGGATCGAGCCACTTCTGACGGTTTAGGTCCACTCTCTGTCCAGCAAAAAGCCCCGCCGTTCTTCCACGCGGGGCCGATCATTCCGCCCTGTCCCAGCAGAGCGAATCGAAAAAGGAAGTGGTTCAGAGGTTGAGATCACTCAATCCCCTGAACCACTTCGCAAACTTTCGCAAACGGCCGAATCAGTCTCGTCCCCCCTGCAGCAGCAGCACGCTGGGTGCTTCCAGTAGCTCAAACACTTTCCGGGTGCTGCTGTAGGCTGCGGTCAGGCGTGCCGTATCGAGCGGCTGGCCGCCCCCCGAGACTCCCCCCTGAATCGTAACCGGTCGAGGTGCCACCAGAGCGGCAATCTCTCCCACGTCGCCAAAGTCGCGCAGGATGCCCGGCACCATCAGCCCCATCCGCAAGCCTCGATAGGGCTGATCCGTCACATAGCTGCCCAGTGAATCGACGGCGGTCACTCGCGTGATCCGCTGATCCAGTGCGGCGGCGCACAAAGCAACCAGCCCCGCCGTTCCCTGCCCCGTAATCAGAACGTCATGCGGCAAGGAACCGTCACGTTCAGCGATGGCATCCAGAGTTCGGCGCACGTCCCAGACCCATTGACCGAGCAGCGGGCGACCGATCCATATCGACCACTCGGCCGTGTTGTGGTCCGGTGCGTGACCAATTTTGTCCCGAGGATCGGCGAACTGTCCGGTGGCTCGCAGCTCAGGAGTCACCACAGCCCAGCCCCCGTCACGCAGACGAGTCGCCAGATCACCCGACCAGGCTCGCTCCAAGCCTCCATCCAGATCCAGCACGATCGCCAGACGACCCGGTTTTTCTGGCAGATCGCGGCGTGCGACGGTCCGTAGACCCGGTTCGACGTTGAACGCCAGCTTCTGGTCCTTATCCGAATTGCCCGGCTCGACGGCCAGATCAAGAGCCGTCCGCTCGGGCTGTCCACCCAGAACCTGAATCAGACTTTCCACTCGCTTGGGCCGAGCCTTCTCCCATTCTGCTCGATCTGCGGGAACGGGCCGCTGTTCCGCCAGGCGAATCGCCTCGGTGGCGGCAAAGCGAGGAATCGTCAGATAGTCGTCCGGCCGCGATTCATTGGGGTA
The DNA here is from genome assembly GCF_044336245.1 of Schlesneria sphaerica. Classification (NCBI taxonomy): domain Bacteria; kingdom Pseudomonadati; phylum Planctomycetota; class Planctomycetia; order Planctomycetales; family Planctomycetaceae; genus Schlesneria; species Schlesneria sphaerica. The sequence goes on from NZ_CP172346.1 coordinate 2,905,158, forward strand.
ACACAGCAGCATCTCGCGGGGCTCAGGTTGCACGGGTGGTTCCGGAATGGGTGAACCATCCCCTTCTCCCTTCAGGTGCTTCGCCATCCAGCCATACATCGCTTCCCGCATTTCCTGATTGTAATCGTGAGGCGACTCAATGATGGTATGTTTGGTAGACGTACCGAACAGGCGCGCGATCGCTTCGGCCCGGGCGACCGATTTTCGTGCCTCATCCACAGAGAACTGAAAGGCGTCCTTCGTCGCACTGGTCACCATCAGCCCCCGGTTCGCGGCGAGTCCCAGCACATCACCTTCTTCCGTGAATCGCAATGCCCCTGGTACCACCTCACAGAAGCAGCAAGCCGCCCCCAGATAGGCCTGATAATTCCCCACCGAACAGGTCGGGACAACGCACTTCAGCCGTTCATCAAACGCCCCGGCGTACATCGTCTGGTTGCCGCCGCCACTGGCGCCGGTAATGCCGATCCGATCCGGGTCCACTTCGGGCCGGCTCCGCAGGTAATCCACAGCCCGTCGATTCTCATAGACCTGAAGTCCGGAAAGAGGCAGTCCGACGGGCAACACCGTCGCCGCGGTCATCTCACCGTGATATTCACCCAACGCTTTTCCAACAGCTCGTTCGCCTGAACCGAACGCATCCACACAAAGCACAAAATAGCCCAGCTTGACAGACCCGATGCACCGTGACTGAACTGCCGGATCCTGCTTTGCCCCCGCCCAGTGACCGTGAACTTGCAGAATTGCAGGACGTTTCCCCGGTTGATCAGGAACGTAGGCGTTGGCCGTCATCCAGACTCCGGGGCGCGTCTGAAAGACCAGCTTCTCGACGCGGTAACCTTCCCGCTGAAAGGTCCCCAGCACCTGCGGAGACAGGTCACAGTCTGTCTCAGGGAACCCACCCCACGCCTTCAGCAGGTTCTCCCGTAGCGCGGCACGCCGCTGCTTCCAGTCATCCATCGACGCGGGGGGGACGTCCCCTGCACGCAGCGTCTGGGCCTGATTCTTGATGAACGACAGGAATGAGGCCCCATTGTCCTGTCCCAGGACCAGTCGACTATTCAGTAACAGCAAACAGACCGTAACGATCAGCATGCGACGGTGCATCTCAGTTTCGCTCTTCAATTCGTGTGATCCCGTTTCAGTAGTCCGGTGCAGTGGATGACGATTGAAGAAAGAGACTAACCAAGTCGCTCGCGCAAGTCACACGTCCTGCGTCGTTTCAAAAGCAACCGCCACGAGAAATGACCTCGATACCGCATCTCCGACCCCGTTTAGGTCAGCTTCATCGAATCCCGTCACAGACGCGAATCCGCAACCCCTGCATTCGAATACATCGGCCAGAGATCGCCGCACTTTGGCGAGCCCTCCAGATGCTTTGTTCGGACGCGCCGCGAGATCACGGGGCCACCGAAGGAACCCGACGCTGCGGATTGGCTGAATTTTATCGGTCGAGCGACTATCATTCCCGGCGCACATCCCGTGCGACGCCGCGGGCGTCTGTCGCGAATCCCAATACACGTTTCTACTGCTCAGGAGACAACATGCTCAAGATTTCCCCCACTGGCGATTTAGACCTGCTTTCGCTGGGGGCACTCGTGCACCGACTTGACCCCGGTATCATCCCTTTCCGTAAAGCCTCGGAATGCCGTATTCACGTCAGTGGTGGAGAATTCAACGTCGCCGCCAACCTGTCGGATTGCTTCCGCCTCAAGACCGGTGTCGCCTCGGCCATGGTGAACTACCCCATCGGCGATCTGATCGCTGAGCGAGTTCGCGCGATGGGGGTTAAGCCGTTCTACAAGCGCTTTGAGCATGACGGCGTGACCGGCCCTAACATGGCCACTGTCTACAGCGATCAGGGACTGGGCGTACGCGCTCCCGTCGTCTTCTACAACCGCTGTAACGAAGCGGCCGCTCAGTTGAAAGCGGGCGACTTCGACTGGAAGTCGATCATGGCAGGTGGCGTTCGCTGGTTCCACAGCGGGGGGATCTTCTCGGCTCTCTCTTCGACCACACCTGACCTGATCATCGAAGGGATGAAGGCCGCCAAAGCCGCAGGCGCCATCGTTTCGTTCGACCTGAACTTCCGCGCCAAGCTCTGGCAGATCTCCGGCGGGCTTGCCACGGCTCAGCAGACGCTGCGTCGGATTGTCGAGAACGTCGACGTTCTGGTCGGAAACGAAGAAGACCTGCAGAAGGGCCTGGGACTGAAGGGCCCCGACGTAGAAGCCAAGTCGAAAATCGACCCTGCCGCCTTCGTTGCCATGATGGACGACGTCGCCAAGCAGCTCCCGAACATCAAGGTCGTGGCCACGACCCTGCGGGAAGTCCATACCACCAACCGGCACGACTGGAGTGCCGTCTGCTGGTACGAAGGGAAGACCTACAACGCACCAACCTGCGAACTCGACGTGTACGACCGCGTCGGTGGTGGCGACGGCTTCGCCGCGGGATTCATCTACGGCTTGCTGAGCGGTAAGTCTCCCGATGAAGCCATCAAGCTCGGCTGGGCCCATGGTGCGCTGCTCACCACGTTCCCCGGCGATACGACGATGGCGACACTGGAACAGGTCGAATCCTTCGCCAAGGGTGGCTCGGCCCGCATCCAGCGCTAAGTCATCTGGATCGACTGTGTGTCAATGCAAACAGGGCGGGAAGGCAATCGGTTTCCCGCCCTGTCGCATTCAGTCATCCCGTCGATCGTCGCCCCAGCCCCGATGCAACGATCCGAACCCCGGAGGCATGCCACTTCTCCCTGCCGTTTGCGCCTCATGGTCCCGCTTCACATCCGCTGATGCTGCGGAACAGAATCACTCAGGAGACGCAACGGTGAGGAGACGCAGGTGCCGGACCTCCCCGTTTCCCGAAGCCCCCTCGCCGTGAACTCTCCGCTCACGAACAGAAGCGGTCTCGGGTTATCACTCACATCCACTGACGTGGACTAAAAGCTGTCACCACTTCCAAAGTCACCTCCGTCGCCAAAATCTCCGCCACTGCCGAAGTCGCCACCATCTCCACTGTCAAACCAGCCACCACCCGTGCTGCTCCCTTCGTCGCTCCATCCCGCATCCTGTGCGCGGTTGTCGTCACCGAATGAGCCTCCTGAAGTCATGGGATCGGACTGCGAATGAGGCAGTTCCTGAGCATGTGCGGAACGTCCAGAGAACGAATCGTACAACCAGTGTCCTGCCGCAGCGCCGAACAGGCCCCCGGCCAAGCCACTGAGGAACCCGCCTCCGCCACCGTAGCCGCCATAACCACCATACCCGGGGCCTCGTCCATACTGTCCCGGCCCGGCCATCCCCTGGCTACTTCCCCCTCCGAACAGCCGTGACAGCATCGAAATCACAAAGATTCCGAACAGCACCAATCCCACGACCCAGATGACTGGCGTCCAGGTCGTCTGATTCCGACGCTCGCCCCCCTGGCGATGAGGAATCGGTGGGGGAGGCGGAGTGGAACCGGAAGGTCTCAGACTTGGTCTGAGTCCCGTACCTTTCAGGCTGGAGTAGACAGCGCCGATTTTACCGATCGTCGCAGTGAGCGCTTCGTCGTAATTTTTTGACTTAAAGCCACTCACAATCGCCATCGTGATCGCGTCCCGGTCTGATCGGCTGAAACCCCGATCCCGCAGACTGCCGCTGAACCAGCTTTCGATTCGTGCCGGATCCTTACAAATCAGGATCAACGCACCGTTATGCTTGAGTGCCTTGGCCCGTTCTTTGGTCCAGTCGCGAATCAATTCCTGTTTTTCTTCGCGGTCCATCCGCGCCAGAGCCTGGGCTTTGTCCGCAGGAACCGTCGGATACGTCTCGATCTGGATATCCAGCCCGGACGACTTTTCGATCGAACTGATCGCCCGATTGGCTTTCTCAATCGCTTCCGGACTGAAAAACTTGGCCTTGTCAACCACCTCTCCGGCCGAAGCCAGTGTGGTCATCGCCGCCAGTACGACACCAAACAGCAGACCCCGCTTTGTCATCTGATTCGATCGTTGTCCCAACATCTTGTGGGCTCCTCGTTTCAATTGTCCTTCGGGCAACCACTCGTGGCCCCTACAGCAAGGACAACGCAGTCGAGTTACCGTCGGATCACGCCAAAAGTTCGGGAATCACTTTGGCTGGCTCTACCCCCGTTAACTTCTGATCCAGCCCCTGGAATCGGTATGTGAATCGTTCGTGATCGAATCCCATCATGTGCAGGACAGTCGCGTGGAAATCGTGAACCGAGACAGGATCCTTCACGATATTGTAACTGAAATCGTCTGTTTCCCCGTAAATCTGTCCTCCACGGGCCCCGCCCCCCGCCATCCACATCGTGAAACAACGAGGATGGTGGTCGCGCCCGTAGTTTTCTTTCGACAGGCCCCCTTGCGAATAAATTGTCCGTCCAAATTCCCCACCCCAGATGATCAATGTCTGGTCAAACAGGCCTCGCTGCTTCAAATCCTGAATCAGCGCATAGCAGGCCTGATCGACGTCCCGACACTGGCTCGGAAGGCGCCCGGCCACATTCGCATGCGTATCCCAGTTGTTGAGGTAGATCTGGACGAACCGCACCCCGCGCTCGACGAGTCGCCGAGCGAGCAGCACATTGTTCGTAAAGGATCCTGGCTTCTTGGCTTCGTCACCGTAGAGATTGAACGTCGCTTCCGATTCTGTCGCCAGATTCGTCAGCTCCGGGACACTGGTCTGCATTCGGTATGCCAACTCGTACTGTTCAATCCGCGTCCGCGTCTCGGGGTCTGCCAGTTGAGCGTACGTCTGTTCGTTGAGTTGCCGCAGACCGTCCAGTGTTCGCCGTCGCATCTGGCTGGGAACGCCAGGGGGGTTATTGATATACAGAATCGGATCTCCACTGCTGCGGAACGAAACCCCTGCATGCTCTCCGGGAAGATACCCCGATTGCCAGAGCCGGGCAGAAATCGCCTGGACCTGCTCAGTATTCGTCGGATTGGCCACCATCACGACAAAGGTTGGCAGGTCATCGTTCAGCGACCCCAGACCATACGACGTCCACGCCCCCAGACAGGGGCGTCCCGTAATCTGGTTCCCTGTCTGCATGAACGTGATCGCAGGTTCGTGGTTGATCGCTTCTGTGTTCATCGTTCGCATGAAGCACATGTCGTCGACGACTTTTTTCGTCCACGGCAGCAGTTCCGTCACCCACATGCCGCATTCACCCGCCTGTTCAAACTTGAACTTGGAAGGAGCGATCGGAAATCGAGCCTGGCCCGATGTCATCGTCGTCAAACGCTGGCCGTTCCGGATGGACTCGGGCAGATCCTTGTCATACCAGTCGTTCATGACGGGTTTGTAATCGAACAGATCCATCTGCGGAGGGCCCCCGACCATATGCAGATAGATCACGTGCTTAGCCTTCGGGGCGTGATGCAGTAATCCCGCCAGATCGGGCCCCGACTCGGCAGCCAGAACGGGCCGCTGAGCAGGCGGCCCCATCAAGGACGCGAGTGCCGCCCAACCAACGGCATTCGATCCCTGCTGAAAGAAGTGACGCCGGGTAATGTTGCGGGCATATTGCTGAAACAGGTCCATCAATTAATCCTCTCGCGCTTGATCACGAATAAAAGCATGTCACTGCACGACCCTATTCGGTCAGACAGTGTTCCGGCCCGCACCTAATAACCCACAGCCGCTACGTCGCCAAAAAACCCCGACACAGTAGCATACGAACGAAATCGTTCGCGCAGCCATGCCCTGACTTGCCGAGCCAAGCATTTCCTGAATGCCACTGTATGACCGTACTCGGTCAATGCAGTGCTCCCGCCCCACTCAACCCACAAAAAACGCACTGCTTCTGCGAAGACTCCGAAGCAGTGGCATACAAACGAAATCGTTCTCGCAGCCATGCCCTGACTTGCCAAGCCAGGGATTTCCTGAATGCCACTGTATGACCGTACTCGGTCATGCAGTGCTCCTACCCCACTCAACCCACAAAAAAACGCACTGCTTCTGCGAAGACTCCGAAGCGGTGGCATGCGGACCACGTCTGTGTCAGGGATGGCCGACGCAGTACAGCTCTTCGTCAGTTCGAATCAGAATCCGCCCATTCACAGGGACGAGCGAGGCGACGGTCTGGGTCTCGTTCAGCTCATTCTCAGCCACGATTTTGAACTCGTCCCCATTCTGTAGAACAAACGTCTTGCCGTCTTCGCGCGTGATATAAATTTTATCACCGGCGATGACCGGAGATGAAGAAAACCCCGTGCGATGGCGTTCGGTCTGGCCTGACCAGATTTTCTCTCCGGTCGCGACATCGACGCAGTGCAGCACTCCCTTGTCTCCCAGGATGTAGGCCCGTCCCCGAGACACGGCAGGCGTCGGAACGTCGGAACCTTCTCCTTCTTTCTTCCAGACCACGTGAGTTTTTGTGACGTCGCCTTTTCCCCCCAGCTTGATGGCGGTCACGGATTCGCCTCGTGCATAAGGAGCAATCACGATTCCATCCAGAAAGGCTGGAGACGCGATGGAACGAAAATAACCGTTCTGCTTGGGGTTCAATCCACCCACCCGCCAGATTTCCTCACCCGAACTCGCCACGTAGGCCGTCACGTGGTCTGCACCGCAGATGACCAGTGTCTCCACGCCGTTGTCATTTATCACCAGCGGAGTTGTATAGCTCTGGTTCGCTTCTTCAGGAGCTGGCAGGTTGCGATCGATCTTCCATTTGACATCCCCTGTCTTCTTGTCGAAAGCAACCACATACGATCCGCCGGTCTGCATGACGGCCACAACGCAACAATCTTTTGTCAGGACGGGCGAAGTTCCCAGGTCCCACCACAACGTGTCCTTACCGAATTTGTCCTGCAGATTGACGATCCACTTCTCTTTGCCCTTCAAGTCAGCACAGACCAGATCACCACTTTTAAAGTAGCCGTACAGGTAGGTTCCGTCCGTGACACAGGACGAGTTACTACCCGAGGCCTTCTTATGTTTGCCCGGCTTTTCTTCACCGACCATCATTCGCCAGACTTCTTTCCCCTTGAGGTCGTAGGACAGAATCGCATTCCGTCCGTCGACACCGCAGGTCAGGAAAATCTGGTCCCCCCAGACGATCGGCGTCGAGGATCCACGGCCGGGTAGCGTCACCTTCCACGCAATATTCTCTGTGTCGCTCCATTGAGTCGGATAATTTGAGCCTTCGGCGACCCCGTTTTGACCAGCACCACGCCAGTTGGGCCAGTTTCCGCCATTCGCCGGAATCGTCACCGCCAACCCCACAGCCAATCCTACAAGCGTCATTAATCGCATCGGAGACTTTCTTCCGTTTCTGTGAGTCATCGTTTTGAAGGCCGATCATCACCGGAAATACCCCCTTGGATGATCGACACTAGCTGTTCCACCCAGGCACTCGGCCTGCCATGGATTCCCCCGCGACGGCACTTTTCCGCCGGAGTTACCTCCCTCGAAAGCCGACGGCCCCGGCGCGAAGATCCGTCCCGAGAACATGCCTGTTCCCAGCCGCATCAACCCCTGTGAATATATCGCTGAGCGAATTGGATTGGCAACGCCCTCACCCTCGCGCTCCCCCACTGGTGCTCGCCCTCGTTGGCCGATCCTCAGAACCGCGCTGCAGAACCGCGACATCCCGGCGAGACGTTGGCCCGGCCCCCGGCGACCTGACCCACGACGGACGAATTCACACCCCGCCCGATCACGCCCCCTCCCGAGTTGGACATCTCGTTTGAAGAGATTCCTCCCAGACCGTAAAAGTTTCCTTCAATCGAGGCGGACGTGCCGCCCGCAGCTTCTGGTTCGAACAGGGGAAACGACACGATGACAGTGAAACTCCGGTACGCCGGCCTCATCCTGATGCTCAGCCTGATTGTCGGAGGAGACGCACTTCGCGGTCAGGACGCCCCCCAGGGGGAACGGATTGAGCTCTGGAAAGGACAGGCCCCCATCGGGGACGGCCAGTTCGAAGAGAAAGAGACCTGGATCACCGTCCATCCCGCTCCGGAACCCAATGGAACCGCCATCGTCATCTGTCCGGGAGGTGGTTATGGGGGACTGGTCACCGGTGCCGAAGGACATGGCATTGCCCAGTGGCTGAACGGTCACGGAATTACGGGGATCGTGCTGGAATACCGACTGCCAGCCGGTCGTTCGTTCGTCCCCCTCTACGATGCGCAGCGAGCCATCCGGACCGTCCGCCTGGAAGCACCTAAGTGGAAAATCGATCCAGCCCGCATCGGCATCATGGGTTTCTCGGCAGGGGGACACCTCGCCTCCACCGCCGCCACACATTTCAGCGAAAGCGATCCGCAAGGGGATGAGGCCCTGAAAGAGATCAGTTGCCGCCCCGATTTCGCGATCCTGATCTACCCCGTGATTACAATGAACGAGAAAACACACGGCGGCTCGAAAACCAACCTGCTGGGCGAAAATCCCTCCGAGGAACTCATCCAACTCTTCTCGAACGAACTCCAGATCACGCCCAAGACACCCCCGGTCTTCCTCGCCCACGCCAAAGACGACGAGGCGGTCGGAATCCACAACAGCATCGATTTCTACAACGCACTGCTGAAACAAAAAGTCCCGGGCAAGCTGCTCGAACTCCCCTCGGGCGGCCACGGCCTGAACGGCTATCAGGGCCCCATGTGGGACGCCTGGCAGGAACAGTCCCTGCAGTGGCTGAAAGAACTCAAAATCACCCCGTAGCCCAAGTGTTACGAAGTGACTCACCCTATGCCACTGCTTCGAGAGTCCTCTCCGAAGCAGTGCCCCGCGGTACCAGCTTCATGAAAGCAACCAAACAAACCCCGCGTCGAATGACCAAAGGTCCCGCAAACGTCCAACGGCCATCAAAGAGACGAACACCACCATTCGACTGCCTCGAAAATCCGCTCCGAAGCAGTGCCCCGCGGGACCACCCCGGAAAAGCCCTCCCCTTCAACCCCATCAAAAGACCCGTCAGAGCAAACTGTCCCAGTACTCCGGCTGTGGAGTCTCCACCGTGATCGGCTCCTTCGTCGTGGGATGACGGAACGTCAGCGAGGATGAGTGCAGCGCGATGAAACCGGGGACTGGCGTTTGTGACCCGTACTTGCGGTCCCCGACAATCGGCCAGCCCTGGTGAGCGAGCTGCACCCGGATCTGATGACTCCGTCCCGTCACCGGCCGAATCTCAAGCAACGTGAACCGTCCGAAGCGGTCCAGACGCTCATACCCCAGCACGCACTCCTGCCCCGCTTCACCTCGATGCGCCACATTGACGACGTTCGTGTGGCGGTTCTTGACCAGCACATCGCATAGCTCACCGCGCGGCTGAGTCACCCGGCCTTCGACGACGGCGAGATACGTCTTTTCGATGCTGTGAACGCGAAACTGTTCCGAGAGACGGCTGGCCCCTTTCGACGTCCGGGCAAACAGGATTACTCCCGAAACCGGTCGATCCAGTCGATGCACGACCCCAACGAAGACATTTCCCGGTTTCTGGTATTTCTCACGCAGATACTCCCGCGCGACGTCGACCAGCGTCGGATCCCCCGTCTGGTCCCCCATCGTCAGCAGTCCGGCCGGCTTCAGCAGCGCCAGGCAATGATTATCTTCGAAGAGCACAACAGGAGCTGGGATCACGGCGTCGACTCGGTGAATGGAGTACAGAAACACGTTTGTCTCTGCACAGAGAAAACCTCTAGGGGATTGGTCAGGGCGTCACGCGAGGCTCGATTCTCAGCGCCAAACCGCTCTTCCAAGCGACACCTCCGTACGGCACTGACTAGAATAGGCTCTGAACCCCGTCCCGTCGATCAACGCCAGCAAACGGCATCCACCGCCGTATAAGCGGCATCCTGCCGCTTATCGACCGCCAGTTCACTCTGCCGTGTCGGAAGGGGCCATTGGACGGGGCCGTGGGATGCCGAAGGCGTCTCGCCGCATGTCTCGTACAGAATCCGCAATGCCACCCCGAGTCATGTTCTGCTCCCAAGCAAGAGAAAGCTCCCTCCCTTCTCGAGAAATCACCGACCCGGTAATTCCCGTTTACAGGAAAAGCCATCCGCAAGCAGACCATCCCGCCTCTTTCCCGCTTCGCCTCGTGTCCCGTCACCGTACAATAGAAAGTCTGTACAACAGAAAGAGTGAACAGCGAGCCTGATCCACGAACGTGCCATTCGATCAGGACGGCCAGTTCGTTCGCGGGCGAATATCTTGCTCCCGCGACATGGAGGGCTCGGGATAGCCTAGAGTGGCGGAGGACGAGACCCGGGCACAGCAATCCGAATCAGGTCAGACGAACGACCCGTCAAACCCGCACGAACCGCCAACCCACCAGCACCCGGCAACCAGACAAACCGAAAATCACGTCGCAGCGATGCGGCGAACAACCCGTTCAGCGAAGGAGAATTTCCATGGCAGATAGCAATTCCGGGTCACTGATGAGTCGAGCCCTAAGGCTGCGCTGCCCCCGCTGCGGCGTCGGCCCCCTGTTCAAGTCACTGCTGGTGATGCATTCGCACTGCCCGCACTGTTCGCTGAAGTACGAGCGTGCCCCCGGCTACTTCCTGGGCTCAACGTACCTGAACTACGGGTTCATGGTGATCACCATGACATCCGCCTACATGGCCCTGCACTACGGAGCCCACATCTCCAACAAGGCCCTGACCGTCCCCCTGCTGATCTACTGCCTGATCATGCCCCTGATCCTCTTCCGCTACGCCCGCGCCTGGTGGCTCGCCGCCGACTGCTACATGGACCCCGTCGGCTTCGGCCTCAAACCAGAACCCGCCCCAGCCCCCGAATCGCGGGAACCTGAGGACCGCTGATCCTTGAAGCTCACTCTGAATCGTCGTCCAAAGTGATCAGCTCTCTCTTGCGCCCGCACCCGGATCGCCGACGTCCCCGTCGGCTATTTCTGAATTCCTCATTCGCCCATTTGCAGTTTCCGCGCGACCGACGTTCTGGTCGGCTTTGATCTGATTTTCGACTTCCTCATTTCTGGTCATCTCATGACCCTTCGATTTTCGAGGAGACCTGGAAGCCTCACATTCCTGCTTGCCGACGGGGACGTCGGCGTTCCCGGGATCGCCGACGTCCCCGTCGGCCGCGTTTCGGGGCCACTGAGTGTCTGCGTCGCACTAAGCAAAACGAGATTTGTTACGGCCTAACGTCTGGTCAAAGGACCACAAGCCCCATATTTAACCTGGCATGCAGCGGCATGAATCAGCACCCACGTTCCAAGCAACAAAGCTGTGTCCCGGAGCTCACTACGTATTCTGTGCTGCAGTATGGAATCGAACTCTAGGAAAGTCACGGCGATTCTTACCTTCCAATCAATTGGAAACGACGGCTCGAGGGAGGGTTTGTCGAGGTCGGATTTTGATAAGATTAGTGTCGCCAGAGTTGGATAACTCAGGGGATGGAATGTGGTGCACTCGGGAAGAAGGAATGACGACCGCGATGGATTCGTACTCAAGTTCCTCAGGGTCCGGTAGGATGCCCATCTTATGGAAAACCCTGGAAATCAGGGATTGGGGCCGTCAGGCGTCCACGATCGTGTCAATCTCGCATTTGGCTCAGCAGCCTTCGCAATCGCAGGATGAATTTGGAACTTGCTCATCAGATTTAGAAGTTGTTCATTTTGAGCGACTTACTGAAGGTTTGAGCAAGTTCGATTGGGGCCTGAAAAATAGGGGTTTGGTTTGAAGTTGCTCAACTTGTTCAACTTGCTCAAGTGATTTTTTTCGGGATCGGATCTGAGGCGGGGAATGTGGATGTCGGTGCTGGATCGCGCTCGTCCAGCGGTCTTCGTCCACTGAGTATGGTGCACGGGGAACAGCCCACGGGGAAGACTCTCGGGAGGGTAGCCCCGGTTGACGCGGCTTCGCGGCTACCGGGGCGGCGACAGCCGCACGAGGTCTCCTTAGGTGGACTCACCCGTGATCGAAACGTCTTTCTGCGTCAATGCGTGATGGGGACCTCTTGTGCTGCGCACACCGGTAGCCCGGAAGACCGGTCAACCGGTGCTACCCGTTGGGCAGACGGGGACTCACGACTCGTGGCATTGGAGCGGTTTTTTCAATGGGGCGGTCAGGTCGGTGTGTGCGGGGACGTCGGGGCGAGTCAGGAATGGACGGTCCCGGTGGTTGCCGATCAGGGATTGGTAGGGATCGTGGCGAGCAGGTCGTTGACCAGCTTGGCGAGCTGTTCGTGGGTGACCTGGAGAGGGACGGGGGTTCTGCCGTTGCCTGTGCCGTCGTTGTGGTAGCGGCGAAGGGAGAACTGGCCCCCTCCCTGTAGCGACAGAATCACTTCGTAGTAGCGGGTGCCGCTGGTTGTCGTCGTGTCGGGGGGGGTTGAGCGGATCATGACCTGCTGGCCCTGGGCGTCGAATTCGAGCGGGCCGATGTTTTCCAGCAGATACGTGACGCGACGGCACAGGTCGCTGGCCCATTTTTTCAGGGTGTCCAGCGTGGCCGCGCCCAAAGCAGGAACCGTAAGACTCAATTCCTCACACGCGACACCGAGCGATTCGACCGAGATCAGGTCGACGGCGATGGTCAGTCCGCTGGCGTCAGAAACGGAGACCGTTTTCGGCGGAACGAATGTTTGGCCGACTAACGGATTCAGCGCTGCTGCCAGATCGAGACTGAGAGACATTCGACCTCCCCCTCATCGGATTTTCCCCGGAAGGCCCAATCGGCACCCACGGAGCTTTTCACAGGACGTTTCAATGAAATCGACCGCCACGGTGCTCCGCTGGTCACTCTCGGCAACCAGTCATCTCTCACAACAGAAACGGAGACACCAGACCCTATTGTAGGCTGATGTCTCCGTTCTAACGAGGGCGCTTTCACTGCGAGGTCATTGTGGGTTAACCCCGCAGTGACATAAGCTCAATCGCGAAGGTTACTTATTATCCAGCAACTCGACCGCGGCAAACTTCTTCCCTTCGAGCATTTCGAGACTGGCTCCCCCGCCGGTGCTGACGTGGGTCACCTTGTCGGCCAGACCGAACTGCTGAACGGCGGCGGCACTGTCGCCACCTCCGATGATGCTGGTGGCGTCGCTGGCGACGATCGCCTCGGCAATGGCGCGGGTTCCGGCGTCAAACGGTGGCATTTCGAACACACCCATCGGGCCGTTCCAGATGACCGTCTTGGCGGTTTTGATGATTTCCGAGTACTTGGCGATGGTAGCCGGTCCGATGTCGAACCCTTCCCAGCCCCCTTCATCAGGAATCTGGCCCACGGGGACCACCTGCTTGTTACAGGTGCTCTTGAAATCGTCGCCGCAGGCGGTGTCGAGCGGCAGGACAAGTTTGTCGCCCCCTTCGGCCACCAGTTCATTGGCGAGGTCGAGCTTGTCCCTTTCAACGCGGCTGCGTCCGACGGACCCGCCTCGCGCGAGGGTGAACGTGTGAGCCATCGCTCCACCGATCAGAACTTTGTCGCAGATCGTCAACAGGTTCTTGATGACCATGATCTTGTCAGAGACCTTGGCCCCCCCGAGGATGGCGACGAACGGACGAACGGGATTGGCGATGGCGTCCGACAGGAACGCGATTTCTTTTTCGACGAGGAAGCCACAAACCTTGGGCTTGCCGGTCATGGCGTTCGGAACGGCGACCATCGAACCTTCGGTCCGGTGACAGGTTCCGAAGGCGTCGTTGCAGTAGATATCGCCCATGGCGGCGAGGACGGCGGCGTATTCTGCATCCCCCTTCTTTTCGCCTTTATTGAAGCGGACGTTTTCCAGCAGCAGGACTTCGCCGTTCTTGAGTTCTTTCGACTTGGCCTGGGCTTCTTCACCGACGGTATCGGCAGCAAAATGAACCGGGCAGCCCAGAACTTCCTTCAGGCGGGCCGCGACGGGCTTCAGGCTGAACTTGGCGTCTTCGGCGGGGTCTTTCCCTTCGGGGCGCCCCAGATGACTCATCAGAATCACGCGGCCACCGCGATCAAGAACAGACTTGATCGACGGCAGGGCTTCGGTGATTCGGCGGTCGTCGGTGATGTGAAGCTGATCGTCGAGTGGTACGTTGAAGTCACACCGCATGAGAACGGATTTACCTGCAACGTCGACATCGGCAATGGTCTTTTTGGCCATGATCGAGAGTACTTTTTCCTGGGAGACCCTAGCGAATTGAGCCCCCTCCACAAAACGGGGGAATCATCTATGTTGAACCGCGTCATTTTAGATAGCCAGACGGGCGAAACCAAGCGCTGCGACGGTGTCGGTCCCTGGTCACTTCCGATTTCGAACCCGACTGGCACCCTTTCCGAACACGATTTCTCGATTAGACTGCGACCGGGAGTGACTATGACCAAGACCTATGAAGTTGAATTGAAGTTTCGCATCGAAGATCCCGCATCGATTGAATCGCTGTTGCGGAACCGGGGGGCAACGGCCGACGACGTGGTGACTCACGTCGATCGTTACTTCAACCATCCGTCCCGCGATTTTCGCCAGACGGACGAGGCGCTGCGGATTCGATCTGTCGGAAACACGAATTGCGTCACCTATAAAGGTGCGGTGATCGGCACCACGGCGAAAACGCGCCATGAAATTGAAGTCGGATTCGACGAGGGCTCTCAAGCCACTGATCAGCTACGTCAGATGCTGGACCTGCTCGGCTTTCGCTTCGTCCGGGAAGTGCGCAAGTTGCGGCGGATACTGCGACTGGTTCAGTCTGGACAGAACTTTGAACTGGCGCTGGATGAAGTCCCCGAGCTGGGACAATCGTTCCTGGAAATTGAACTCCTGGCCGAGGAGGGGGAACGGACGCAGGCGGAGTCCGCCATCTGGCAACTGGCCCGCTCACTCGGTCTTGAGGTCGCCGAATCCCGGTCGTACCTCAATCTGCTGATCGACCGGGACGACGCCACGCGGCAGGCAGATTGAGCCCCCCCCCCCTGTTCTGGTACCCGAACCGAGTGAATCGAGGCTGTGGAGAAACGAGGCTGCGATGAGTGACGAAAGCAAAAACCGATTGCGAGAAAATCTTGCGGCGATTCAACAACGTGTGGCGGCGGCGTGCGCACGCTCCCACCGGCAACCTCACGACATCACGGTGGTGGCGGTGACGAAGTATGCCGAGCTGAGCTGGGTTGAGGAACTGATCTTGCTGGGGGTGCGGGAGCTGGGTGAGGCTCGACCGCAGCAACTCGCCAAGCGGGCGGAAGTGCTGGACTCGGCCGTTCGCTGGCACCTGATTGGCCACCTGCAGCGAAACAAGGTGGAAGACATCCTGCCCCTGACCGACCTGATTCATTCGGTCGATTCCACTCGTTTGTTTGAGCAGATCGCTCGTCAGGCCGAAAAGCTGGGACGACGGCCTCGCATCCTGCTGGAAGTCAATATCGCCAATGAAGAGAGCAAAGACGGATTCACGGCGGAGGAGTTGATCGCCGCCTGGCCGGCTCTGCAAACAACCGACTCGGTCGAGATTGCAGGACTGATGGCGATGGCACCGCTCAGCGACGACGCCGAAGCGTCCCGGCCGTATTTCCGGCAGCTCCGGGAATTGAGAGACCGACTGAAAGCGGACTGCAACGGCCGCTGGTCGCTCGATCAACTCTCGATGGGAATGAGTGGCGACTTCGAGGTCGGGATCGAGGAAGGAGCCACCATCGTCCGGATTGGCAGCAGTTTTTTCGAAGGACTGGAAGTCCCGCAGCCGTAAACCTGACTTCGCTCAAGGGAGTCTGGCGCCCCCTGACGAGACGGGAGAAAGCGTGAGACAGGAAACAGGCCGCGTCAGCCACGCGCCAGGATTAGTTATTCACGACGAGAATGGCCGGGATTTTGACGTTCACCCCTTTGACACTGATCGGGAATGTGGGCCAGTCGGTGGCGGGGGTGAGAACCTCGGTTCCCTCTTTGGTGACAACGACGGTTTCTCCCAGCAGGGCGGGACCGACCGAGGGATGCCAGAAAATGGGGACACCGGGGGTGAGGCGAAACTCGCTGCTGGGCATCAGCGGAACCGAACCAAATTCGTACTCGACGATGTCTGCCTGATCCGCCTGTTGCCACTCGGAGGCAGCTCCCGATTTTTCGTAGATCCGGCGGACACGGCTCCAGACTTCGAACAGTTCCCATTCCGGTTGTGAAAAGAACATGCCCGTCGCCGCGACGAGAGCAGCACGCTCGAAGGCCTCCAGCAGATCGCGAGGGGGCTCTCCCAATGAAACCGTGCGGGCCGCGCCAACGAACAAGCCTCGATACCGTCCGACCACGGAGATGGTACAGTAGCGATGAACAGGAGATTGATCGTGATTCCAATAGCGGAAACGGCGTCCACGTCCGTCGGCCACAACCTGGATTCGCTGCGGGTCGACGCCTCGTTTGATCAGTCGGTGTGCCACTTCACCGGCGATTTCTGCTTCCGTACGACCTCTCGTCATCCCCCGGGCGGTCGCCTCGACCGCATGAGCGATAATCTTCCCCGCCTCTCGCATGGAACTGACTTCATAGTCAGAGAGGGGCAACCTCATTCCCAGCAGGAGCAAGCTGACATCATCGGTCCCATTCACCCCCGTATCGCTGGCCACGCGTCGACCACGACAAAGGTCCGAGACCATTACTCCGCGGGGCTCAAACCAGGGCCGTTCCTTGAGCTGGAAGCCGAGCCCCGAGACTTCGGCCTCAAAGAACTGGGCCGTGTTGGCGTTGCTGCAGGCGATCAGGCGAGCGTCAGGAGTGACGAAGACGGCGCCCGTCTGTCCGGTCAGTCCTCCGCGCTGATTGAGCTGCCCTCCGGTGATCCAGGCAAAGTTGCCCGGTTGCTGAATCAGCAGGGCCGCATAGCCTTCCCGTTCCAGCAAGTCCCGAACGAGTGCGTGACGCCGATCGATCTCTACCCGGCGATCTTCGTCGATCACCGCAAACTCAGCGGACGACAGCGGATCGGACAGGTCAACCGAGGAAGGACTCATAGGAAAATCTCACATTCTGTTTTTGACAGGATTCGGCCGACCGGCACACGGGTACGGTGAATGGAGTTTTCAGGATCGATCAGGACAACCGCCAGAATTGAGCAGGTATCATACCAATGAGAACTGACTCACCGCCGCGCTCAGAACACGAAAAGACATAGTGTCACAAGAAACGAGTAGCGGAATAACCCGAGCATCACGCAAACTCATGCAGATGCACGGGATACCGAAGAAGGCAGATAGCACAGATGGCTCAAAATGAATCAGACCGTGAAGACTTGATGGCCGAGATGGTGTCGCTGAGTCGGCGAATCGAATGCTGTTCTCCGGACGGTCAATTACTGGCCGTGGTGGGATTCAATGCTCTCGACTGGCTGTTCGTTTATCGTGGGCACGATCTGATGTACCGATTCGATGCACAGAAGCGGCTACGGCGAGCCTATGTCGATGGACTGCTCTACCGGACAGAAGGAAAAACACTCGCTCAACTGAAGCGTCACCGGGAACACTTGAGTGATGAACCGGGTTCCTCACCCACGACATCGCTCATCCGCCGCGACCTTTCCAGCAGCGATGTCGATCAGTTTCGCGAACGGGTTCACGCGGACTTGAGGCAGGTGCTGAGCGACATCCAGGGAGGCGTGATCACCCGCCGTCTCCCTGAGACGGGAGATGAACTGCTGCCAGAGATTGAAACCAGTCTAAATGACGTCCTTCAGTCGCCGCAGTTTCTGGCGCCGGCGATCGTCCGTCGAAAACGATGATGTCAGCGAACGATGAGCTCAACTTTGGGTGGCTTGCACAGCCGTTAAGGCGATGGTGTAGACGATATCGTCGATCAGTGCTCCTCGCGAAAGGTCATTGACCGGCCGCTTCAGCCCCTGCAGCATGGGACCAATACTAACGACATTGGCGCTACGCTGTACGGCTTTATAAGTCGTGTTACCGGTGTTCAAGTCAGGGAAGACAAACACAGTGGCTTTCCCCGCCACGGCACTGTCCGGCGCTTTTGTCTGGGCGACGTCGAGTGTCGAGGCGGCGTCATATTGAAGAGGTCCATCAATCAGGAGATCGGGCCGCAGTTCTCGGGCGATGCGGACTGCTTCCCGAACTTTATCGACATCGACACCGCTCCCGGAGGTTCCTGTCGAGTAGCTGATCAAAGCGACTCGAGGGGTAATGCCAAACTGCTTCGCCGAGTCTGCACTTTGAATGGCGATTTCGGCTAATCCCTGAGCATCGGGGTCCGTCACCACGGCACAGTCCCCATACACCACGACCTGATCGGGGAGGCACATAAAGAAGACAGACGACACCAGGCTGACACCGGGCTTCGTTTTAATGAGCTGCAGGGCTGGACGGATCGTATTGGCGGTGGAATGGACGGCTCCGGACACCAGTCCGTCCGCTTCGCCCTGTGCCAGCATGACGGTTCCCAGGACGACGTTATCAGTCAGTTGATCGGCCGCAGCCTGCTCAGACAGCCCTTTACTCTTTCGCATTTCCACGAGTGGAGCAACATAGTGCTCACGGATCGAATCGACATCGATGATCTCCAGATCGGCGGGAAGCTCCAGTCCCAATCCGTGAGCAACGCGGCGGATTTCGTCGGGCTTTCCCATCAGGACACAGCGAGCGATCCGACGTTCCTGACAGATGACGGCCGCTTTGATTGTCCTCGGTTCGTCCCCTTCGGGGAGCAGAATCCGACGGTTCGCCAGCTTCGCCCGTTCCGTCAGTTGATAACAGAATGCCGCAGGGGACATGCGGGGTTCGGCATCGCTGCTGCGGTGTGCGGTCAGCCACCGTTCATCGAGATGACTCGCGGCGAACTCCATCGCCGAGCGGATTCGCTGCGTGTCGTCGGCGGGAATTTCCTGACTCATCCCGTAGAGCGCCGTCGCCGTTTCATAGCTGCTTTTGGGAACCCAGAAGACGGGAAGCCCCGTCTGGAAACCGGGCATGCAAAACGCTTTCACCGATTCTTCGATCGGAAGTTCACCGGTCAGGACCAGCCCGGCGATCGGAATTCCGTTCAGAGCCGCCATGGCGATCGCGATGATCACATCGTCACGATCGGCTGGCGTGACCAGGATGGCACCCGGACGGAAGGTATAGAAAAGGTGCGGTACTCGCCTGGCCAGCAGCGAAATTTGTTTGACTCGACGATCATCGATTTCCCCCGCGAAGACCACCTCAGCCTTCAGATGAGCGGCGATATCGCGAGGCCGACAGTGAGTCAGTTCCGCGTGATAGGGAATGCACCCGATCACAGAAAAATCGGCGTGCGGCCGGGAAACAACGGCCTTGGCATAGCGGGACCGGGCCGCCTCGCCCGTCTCTCCGCTTTGCAGTCGGACACGGTTCAGAATGCATCCCATGACCCGTTCGCTCTGCATGCCGCCGTAGGGGCTGGCAGCGGTCTCGAGATCATGGCGCAGCCGGTCGCTCGACCGGTCCCCTTCGGCCGCAACAAGGACCACGTCGGCGCTGAGGATCCCGACCAGTTCTTCGTTCCAGTCAATCGACGACTGGCGGGTCGAGACCAGTCCTTCGACGATCACGACCTCGGCGTCAGGAGTGGACTGATGGAAGGCCGTGATGATTTCCGTCCGCAGTCGGTCGAGTTCCTGAGCACTGACCAGGCGTTCGGCCCGGTCGAGTGGAATCGAGGGGGAGGGCTGAAGCTGCGTGATGGTGCGAACGAAGTGCGTCGATCTTTCGGGACCATGTTCACGCTCACGCTGGTGATCGAGCGGTTTGTAGAACGCGACCCGCACGCCAAGCTGATCAAAGGCACGAACCATCCCCAGGGCAACAGTCGTGAGTCCGCAGTCCGCATGGACCGGAACGAGGAAGATCGTCTTCTTCATCATGAGCGACAGCCTTTACTGATCGTGCTTCTGACACAGTTCCACCGCAAATTGACCGATCATCCATTCTTCATTGGTGGGGATGACCAGTGCGACCAGACCGTTCGAATTGTCGCACGTGATTCGCCCCTGAGAATGAATGCCGTTTGCCTGATTGCGTTCAGGGTCCAGTTCGGGCCGCAGAATTGTGAGAGCGGAAAGCGTCTTTTCGCGGACCACGGCCGAGTGCTCGCCGATTCCGCCAGTAAAGACCAGAGCATCCATTCGCGTGAGGGCCGCACACATGGCCAGGACCTGACGAGCGAGCCGGTAACAGAAGACCTCGATCGCCAGCGCCGCCCGAGGCTGCCCGGCAATGGCTGCGTCGGTCAGGGTCCGCATGTCGTTGCTCAATCCCGAGATCCCCAGCAGTCCACTTTTTCGGTTGATCATGTCGTTCACTTCACGGATCGACAGCCCCGATTTTCCCGCAATGTATTCCGTCAAATTGGGATCAATATCACCGCTGCGTGTCCCCATCACGAGCCCTTCAGAAGGAGTCAGTCCCATGCTGGTATCGACGCTTTTCCCGTTCTTCACCGCACATACACTGCACCCGTTCCCCAGGTGTGCTGTGACCACCTGACAGTCATTGGCGGGGCGTCCCAGACGCACAGCCGCTTCCCGGGAGACAAACTGATGACTGGTTCCGTGGAAGCCATATTTGCGGGCTTTGAATTCTTCGTACCACTGATAAGGGATCGCGTAATGAAAAGCCTTTGCGGGCATCGTCTGGTGAAAGGCCGTGTCGAAGACCGCGACATGCGGCAGATCAGGGAACAGATCCCTTGCGGTTTTGATGCCTTCCAGATGGGCGGGATTGTGCAGGGGCGCAAGTTCGGCACAGGCCCTGATCCGGGCGATGACTTCGTCGTCAATCAGGCACGGGTGGCTGAAGAATTCGCCGCCGTGAACAATGCGATGACCGATCGCTACCACCGACGACGGATGGACTCCGCCAGTCCAGCACAGCCCCACCAGGTCCCGCAGCGCGGCTCCGTGGTCCAGACCCGGTATCTCCTTTTCGATCGTGACATCCTGCAGAGTGAATCGGACTTTCGTCCCGATTTCACCAATCCGCTCGACAAGCCCCTTGGCCCTCAATACGCCGGTGGCTGCATCAAGCCATGCGAGCTTCAACGAAGAGCTGCCGCAATTGATGATCAGTGCTTCGTGTCCGCAGTCCGCTTTCATGCGTTTGCCCGATTAAGCCGTTAAGAAAACTAATGAAATTCCGTTCGCAACCGGTGATTGATGTCTTCGATTTTCAACTCTCGGGAGATGTTCGTATGCCCCAGGCGAGCTTTGAGTAATGCCTTCGCCTCAGACCGTATTTTGGAAGCTCCCTTGAGCGCGGCCTGCAGACTGAGCCAGACATGAATTCCGCCGGTATCTTCATGGGGACTGGCCCCTTCTCCGGAGATGCAGGAAGGCAACGTGACTTCACCGGACGCCTGACTGCAGCCTTCGATCACGATGTCGTGAATCCAGTTGTCCTCAAAATCATAGGTATACTGAAATGCGTTGTAGCCCGCCGAGTAGAACTGCGAGATTTCGACCCCCGCTTCGTCGATGCCGGCCCCCTCCTCTTTCAGGGGGATTCGCGTGGACTGCACTTCGAAACCGTGCAGATGAGCATCTTGCCATCCCATGACGACCTGAATGATCTTGTGCAGGGATTCGAGAGAGATCGAACGGGTTTGGACGCGTCTCCAGATCTCGGGCCGGGCCCCCTTCAGTGAGATCTTGAGCGAGTAGACCTGCGAATCGTCATGCCGGGCCGGAGGAAGATTCATCAACAGTTGCACGGAAGGTGCGGGAGTTTTGGCCTGCCGAATGAAGGGGATCTCGACGGCGGCCTGCGCCTCGCTCAGCCGCGACCAGAACTTCATGGCAGCAACGACCGCGATGGCATCCTCCCTGGAGTGAGGACCGGACTTTTTGTTACCAGCCATGAAGCGCTCCGTCGATTAGTTCCTGGAAGCAGCCGCTTTCAGGGAATTCAGCGCTCCCTCGGCGTCGACTCGAATCCGGATCTCGGGATGCTGCGAGGCCAATTGCTGAACCAGGGGCATCAGCGTTTCACGCTGTTCGTTATCGAATCGGGTCGCGAGATCGGTCACCGCCTTCAGGACATTCTTTTGAACCCGGAACTGGTCCCCAAACGGATCTGTGTTCAACGTGGAAGAAGCCGAGGAAGAGGACTCGCCAGAGGGGGATGGGAGTGTATTCGACTGTTCGGCAGGCTGTTTCACATCCCTCTGTGCGAGTGGTTCCGCCAGAGCGTCACGGAAGACTTTGAAGCCTTTTGTTGAACCACGACGGGCGAGGCCAATTGCGGCATTCACCGCCGTAAACCGATCAGGATTTTCAACCAGCACCTCCAGTTGCTGCGTCACTGCGGGGGAATTGAACAGCCCCAGCGTGAACGTCGAGGTCTGGCGAATGATCGGAGTCGATTCACCGGAAGTCCCAATCAGAGTCTGGACGATCTGGCTGTCGCCTAAAGGTTTACCGACTTCGTCCGCACGGCCGGCAATGTAAGCGAGCGAAACCAATGCACTTTTGCGTATATCTTCTTCCCTGTGCGGTTCCAGAGCGACCAGCAGTGCGGGTGCCACCGCGTCGACCGAGTCCATCATCCCTAACGCCCGCGTCAGGTACTCCTGAATGGCAACGGCTTCTTTCGCCGTCGAATTCTTGCGAAGTTCCAGCACAAGCTGGTCGGCCAGTGCCTGAGCGATTTCGCGGTTGCCTCTCAGTTGCTGCCCCTGCTCGCCGCGACGCGAATCCTGCTCCAGCACTTGAGCCAGCCCGAACATGGCACGGTTGCGAACATGCAGATTTTGACTTTGAAGCTCCTGAACCAGCTTTCTCCAGTCCTGCTCACCGACGGCAATCAGACCAAACATCCACCAGATGGCAACCACGCCCAGGACAATCAAAGCGGGGAAAATGAACAGTTGGACAATGAAACCTGCCGACGGGGGCTTTACCGGAGGCAAGTCGTCGGCCAGCGGCGGCCTGCTCTCAAACGAACGACTCGGCAAAGCAGCGGAATCCAGGTCAGTGTCCGTCATAACATTTCCGATGGTGAGCGGCGGCCGCCTCGGTTGCGGCGGGAAGACTGAAAGGTCAGCCGCATTATAATTTGAAGCACGCGAAAGTGTCAGGCTGTCAGGTCGGTTACTTGTGAGGTCTGACAGACGGGCCTAGAATTCGAATCCCGCTCGATTGTCGCCCCCGCCCAGAATGGACCTTCCGTTATGTCTCGCCGGTTTGTAACTGATCTTAATGACGGCGAAATCGTGGACGAAGTCTATCTTGTGTCCGACAAGCAACTTCGAGCTAACCGTAACGCAGCACTGTACTTGTCCGTCGATCTCCGTGACAAATCGGGGATGATCAATGGCCGGATGTGGAACGTCTCGGAAGATTCCTGTTCCGAAATTCAAACTGGTGCCTACGTTCGCGTGCGGGGAAAAGTCCAGCTCTTCCAGGGGATCCTGCAACTCATTCTGACTCACTGCGATCCCGTTTCTGCGAGCCTTGTCGATCCGGTGGACTTTGAAAAAATGTCCTCTGTGAAGGTCGAACAGCTGCTGGAACAGTTGCGGACGACGCTCTTAGGCTTCGAAAACTTCCATCTGCGAACATTGATGGAATTTTTCCTGGTCGATGAAACGATTATGCAGGCACTGGCCGAGACACCCGCCGGTGTGAAGGCCCATCACGCGTACGCCGGTGGACTGGTGGAACACGTGGTCACGCTGCTGAAATCAGCCGAGAAGATGTGCGAAGTTTATCCAGACATTGATCTGGAACTGTTACAGGCGGGGGTCTTCCTGCACGACATTGGCAAAACGCGTGAGCTTTCGTGCGCTGCCGGTTTCAGCTACACGGATGAAGGTCAGCTGCTGGGGCACCTCATGATCGGTGTCGAGATGTTGACCGCAAAGATCCTTAAGGTGGTTGAGCTGACCAACGAACCATTCCCGCAGGAACTGGAATGGCGATTGAAGCATATGATTCTGAGTCACCATGGTTCGTATGAATTTGGAAGCCCGCGGTTGCCGATGACACCAGAGGCGATCCTGCTGCATGTCATTGATAATCTGGATGCCAAATTGCACGAGTTTACCAGAGCGATTCAAGACGATCCGAACGGCAGCTCGCATTGGACACTGTTCATTCCGCGACTGGATCGTAAGATTTTCAAGGGAATCAAGCGAATTTGAACAAGAGTTCAGAACCCGCAAGTCATTCAATTGATTCCACTTGCAAGAATCAATTTCCCAAACCTTCGGTTTGCGAAGTGTCGGTTTGCGTGAAGGCTTTTACGAGAACAAGTAACTGTTGTATAGTCGGGATTCATCCAGGACGAGCCGATTAGATCGCGATGGATTGACCGTTGGGTTCCTCAAGACGATTCGACGAATAAACGATGCCCCTCACTAAGTTGCCTCGCTCACAGCTCCTGTTTCATCCACAGGCCTACCTGTTCATCAATGATGCACTTGCTGTCGCTCAAGAAGCGTACGGTCGAGACCAGCAGAGCGAAACCGGCGGACACATTCTGCCTCGCGAACTGCTCGAGGGAGTCAAGATTCTGGGCCAACGCCGTTACGGCATGATGGCTCCTGTTGTCCTTCGCTCATGGGGGCTCAACTGCACCGCCGATGTCGGACGGATGGTGTTCGAGTTGATCGAACTGGGCGAGATGAAAAAGACCGAGAATGACCGGTTCAGTGACTTCGTCGATGCATTCACATTCGAAGAGGCTTTTATGACCGGTTACACGATCGACGTTTCCAAGGCCTTCAAAAGCTGTTGACCTCCACGAGCCGGCACGGGAATATCCCGCCGGCTTGTACGGCATCGCAGGAAGTTCGATGCCGCAGGGCACTTGCTAGCCCCCCCCCTGATATCGCGTATTAACCAGGTTTGATAGCCATGATGGATGATGGCCATTCTGACCGCTCGCTGCCGCCGACGGAAAAACGTCGCCGCGAAGCCCGCCAGCAAGGCGATGTCGCTCGCAGCCCGGAACTGACCGCGTCTGCCTTACTTCTTGTTGCCAGCCTGTTACTGTGGGCCTTCGCACCCGCCGCGACAGCGATCGTTGCCGGTTACGTTAAGAAGACGCTGATCACGGTTCCTCAAGTGAATGCGAGTTCCTCACTCGAACTGGCCACGAGCAACGCGGGACGTACTGCGTTAATGTTGCTGATCCCTTTCTTCGCCGCGCTCGTGGGGGCGGGATTGGCGGCCAACTGGATGCAGACCGGGTGGATGTGGAGCCCCGCCGCGTTGGTTCCCCGCTGGCGACTTCAAAGTTTGACAAAGGGAGAGCGAGCCACAGAATTCATCATCAGTCTCGTCCGTACCGTTGCACTGGGGTTCGCCTTGTGGCTTTACATGCGACGCCAGATGCCGTTGATCCTGTCGCTCGGACAAGGAGAGCCATCGTCGATGCTGGTGCATTCTGTCCGGATGCTGGGAGAACTCTTTATCCAACTGTCGACGATTCTGCTTTTCGTCGGTTTGGTGGACTATGGAATCCGCTACTGGCGCCGCGAGAAACGCTTGATGATGACACCGGAAGAACGTCGGCGTGAGCAACAGGAGGAAGAGGTTGACCCGCGGATGAAGCAACGCCGTTCCGCCGCCTGAGATCCACCTCATCTCTGACACCTCTGACTCATCTCTGACTGACTCCAGCAACAAGACGGCGACTTGCCTCTGGAAGCGGATTGAGACGGAACCCGCTTCAGGTGAACCGGCTTAATCGCTACAGGCGGGAAGCGTGACGGCTCTTTTGTTCCCCTTCATTCCTTCAGGGAATTCGATCTGAAGACGGTTTCTACGATTGCCGAACAACAGAAGGATCATCTTTTGTTGGGTAAATCGGCGCGGATCAGGTGAATGACCAGGCAGCTTCCGACCCCCGACATTCTTGTTGACTTTGATTTTTCGAGACCTGTAAGATTCTCCAACCGTTAAAGTTGGGGAGAATTGCAGTTTGCAGTTTCCCGGTTCGTATTGCCTGAGTTCTTTCGATTTTGGCAGAAGGCCCCGCATGAATACCATTGGCAAGATTCTGGTGGTTTTCGTAACCGCATCCAGCTTGGGCTTTCTGGCTTTCGTGCTGGCATTGACCTACAGCGGCCCCGACTGGAAAGGGGAAATGCGGTCGGCGGACCTGCAGAAAGAATTCGTTTTCAACGCCGAGGCGGGCGAAAAAACGATGTACTCGGTACGTCACCGAAGAAGCGACAGCGAAATCCCCCCGAAGACACCCATCATCGCGGAAGTTGTCCTGAACGCCCGCAAGCGATTGGCTGACGACGCAAACAAGAAACTGCAGGAACTTTCCCCTCAAGTCCAGCCGCTCACCGAGTTTCTGGAACTGGTTAAGAAGTCGATTCCTGAGGACGACGCGGGAGTTCAGATGCGATTGAAGACGTATGAAGCCCACATCCAGCAGCTGATTGCAGCCCTCAAAGAAGTAGGCGACCGCTTCTCGGAAAAGACCCTGGAAACGCAGGACGTGATGAGACTGGCTCAGGATCGCCGGGAAGAAAGCTACCGCCGGGCCAACCAGTTAGAGATCCTGAGAAACGACAAATTCTCGGCTACGGAACAACTCAAAGCCCTGGAAGACGAACTGACCGGACTGGAAGAGAATCGTGCGCGGCTGCAACGCCGACAGAATCTGCTCAAAGCGCAGTTGGGTGAAGAGACTTCAGACTACGGATCGTAAGATTCCACCGAATCCACGATGAGCGAAACACGAGCTTGGTACTTCGCGTAACTAAATCGGTAAGGCAGAACAATGACAACTGTCGGTAAAATTCTGGTCGTGCTGCATCTTGTCCTGAGCGTGATGTTCATGGCATTCGCGGTGGCGGTGTCTACGTCTCAGACCAACTGGCGTGCCGCAGAAAAGAAGGCGACTGCCGCACTGAACGAGCAGAAGTCCAAAGCAGCCAACATGCAGACCGAGTTCGATAAAGAACGTGCGGACACGGCAGAAAAGATCGCTCGTCTGACCGACGAGAATCAGAAATTCCTCGGCCAGAACACCGCTCTGACCGCTCAGGTCACGGCTCTGGATTCGGATAACAAACAACTGCGGAAGGATCTCGACCAGCAGCGTGACCTGGCCGCCCTGGCCAGTGCTGAAGCGATCGAGCGAAAGAAAGAAGCCGACCTGCAGCGAGCGAAGAACAGCGAATTGTTCGCTTCCCGCGAAGAGCTTGTCAAAGAACGAAACGAGACCGAAGACAAGCGATTCGCTCTCGATATCCAGCTTCAGCAGGTGAGCGAAAAATACGAACAGCTCCTGAACGACACTCGGGTCATGAAGGGGTATCTCGCCTCCAAAGAGCTGACGACCGATCCCAAGCAGATGATCGTCGAAACAACGCCACCTCCACCTGTTGAAGGCGTTGTCACCGAAGTTCGCAAGGCCGAACGAAGCTCACGGGAACTGGTGCAGATCTCGGTGGGATCGGATGATGGACTGGTCGTCGGACACACTCTGACCGTCTTCCGTGGTGACAAGTACGTCGCTGTCATCCGCTTGACGCTGGTTCAGGCAGATCGTGCTGTCGGTTATATCGTCTCGAATTCCCGCCAGAAGAACATGACCATCAGCGTAGGCGACACCGTTACCACCAAGCTGTAACAAACGAGATTCATCGAGCATCACTGGATCACGAAGGTTCAAATTCCATGGCACCACGCAACACTGACAACGCTCCTGCTCCGGATATCTACGTTTCGCTTCTATTCGTGTCTCTGGCTGCACTGATCATGGGCGTGGTCATGCTTGTCATTGAACTCGGCAGATACGGCTGGAAAATCGCCCCCTGAACTTGTCCCGTGAGCGATTCCGAAGAGGGTCCGAACTCGCAAGTCATCACGCTTGCGAGCCATGACGGCCGCAGCTGTCACCCCGAATTCATGGGCGCCGCGACTCCAGCCCTACGCGCCAGTTCTCTCGAAAATGATCCAGGTTGAGTCCCCCCAGGATCAGGCTGGTGACTCCCGATTGTCCCAGTACAAACCGGATTGAGTCTTCGGCAGCGAGCTTGCCTGAGGCGAGGCCCTTCTTCACAAAGATCGCCACATCACGATCAGACGCCGCCTGAATAACTTCCGCATGGGTGGTGTCGTTGAGGTTGAATTCGACCATCAGGACGTCCGCCCAGTTGAGCGCCTGCCTGGCTCCTTCGACGGTCTTCCCGGACATCCCGATGGCTCCGACCACTCCACGGTCCTTGAACTGCTGCAGCAGTTCCACTGCGGGCGTCTCACGAAGGATCTGAAGATCATCCCCTGACGAGTGGATCAGTACGACGTCAAGAAAGTCCGTCCGCAGCTTGCGCAGACTGCGTTCGATACTGGTGCGAATGCCCCTCTCTGAAAAGTCGTAAGTACTTACGCCGTCGGCGAATGTTTCGCCCACTTTCGTGGACAGAATAAACTCTCCGCGACGATGCCCGATGGCGTCACCGATACGCGCCTCACTCAGTCCATAGGCAGGGGCGGTATCAATGAGCGTGCAACCCAGATCGAGGACGGCGTTCAACAGGCGAGAGACCTCCTTTTCGTCAGGAAGCTCGTAGGGCGTCGGGTACTTCACTCCCTGATTGCGACCGATCTTGAAGGCACCAAACCCGATTGGCGGGACGCTCAGACCTGTCCGACCCAATGTCCGCGTCACAGTCCATCCTTCCCGCTGAAAAGTTCACCCCAGTGGGGCGTCGTGTTATATGCTGCCATCATATCAGGTTTCCATGGCGATGAACTGGCCAGACCTCTTCCAGGCGTTCTCCCCGAAAACAGAGGATCTGACGATGAAGCGGGGTCGTCAGCGGAGGAAAGTCGACTTCAAGCTCGACTCGATCGCCGATTCTCCATTCTGCTGAGACGGGCCCCAAAGAGACAACCAGGTGATCAGAGTTGACGCAAAGGACGCGTGCATCGGTTCCTCCGCGGAGAACAGGAAGCCCGCTCCCGACACCCATGGCGGTTCGCCCGACGTCGAGCACCGCTCGCTCGAAAGAGGGACGCCCCACGACGGTCGCCAGCAGGCTCAGCGCCCGCTCCAGTGGTTCCGGTTTGCCACCGTCAAAAATGCGTTCTGTCCCGAATACGAGGTTCCCAGCCTGGATTTCCGTGACAGCCGGACTGGCGAGCACCCGGTGAAAGGCTCCTGTCCCACTGGTACTCACGATGTCACACCGCAGATCATTCTTGGCAAACATGTGACGGGCGTGAGCCAGCACCCCCAGGGCGGCCCCCACTTGACCGCTCTGCAACAAGAGATCGCTTTCTTCAGGGGATGAGCTCTCACAGCCGGTGATTCCGCACAGTTGCAAGTTGGGAAGCCGAGCGATCCCTTTACCCAGCTCAATCGCGTCCCGCCCCGGCCGCACCCCCGCCCGTTCTGATCCGAGATTCAGTTCCACCAGCACACGACACGTCACCCCCTGTCGCGCGCATTCTTCGGAAAGTGATTGCGCCTGCACATAGTGGTCGCAAGTCACCAGCAGACGAGTGGTTCCACACAGCGCTGCAATTCTTCGAATTCGCTGCGAGCCGACAGGGGACTGCGTGACCAGCAGATCGTGAAAGCCGCAGGAGGCAAAGTACTCCGCTTCTGCAACACTGCCGGAGGTCAGTCCGACAGCACCTGCCTGCAATTGCGCCGCAGCCAGTTGGGAAGTGCCGTGATACGCCACCTGCGGCCTCCAGCTCTTCCCGGCGGAAGGGAGCAGAGCCTGAAGCTTCTCAAGATTTTCTTCGAATCGATTCAGATCCAGGCAAAGCGACGGCGTTTCGACATCGCTTTTGTATTCACCATCACAAGGCACAGCGGTTCTCGGAAGTCATGAGCGATGAGAGTGCGGCGTTGCTGGCCGCCCCGAACAGCCTGCCTCAAGTCCCGATGTTTCCAATCCTGGCCGAGACAAACGAAAAGTGGGGATCGAGTTTGACTCCATCCCCACTTTCATTCAATCAGATCGGCAGACCAATGACCAGCGCACTGGTCATCAGGCATTACTCAGCCTTTGGCTCGGCGGGAGCGGGTTCTTCTACCTTGGGCTGTTCGGTGACAGGAGCAGTTGGATCAGCAGGAGCGGCTTCTTCCGTCTTCTCGGGAGTTGCGGGAGGAGTCGTTGGAGCACCTGCAGGAGCCGTCATGTGTGGCGGCATGGTCGGAGGTTCGCTGGTGGGAGCAGGCTTGGAAGCGTTTTCACAGCCGACTGCGAACAGGCTCAGAATCAGTGCAACGGAAGTCTTCTTCATTCTCAATCTTCTTTCACTCGAGTTGGTTCTCTATCTCTCGCGGCAGCGGGTGTGCCCCTCTGCTCTATAGACGCGCCTCACCGGCGTTTATTCCACAGGATTCCCTCCCGGGCACAAAAACAGTCGGAACGGCCTCTCCCACGCCGAACCCATCAAAACATCCACCCATTTTCATGCCTTATCGTCGATGTCACCGTGGGTGCAGGAAAGCAGAAACCCCTATTTTTCACGGGTTTCTCGTGTACCGCCGCGAGCGATTTGAAAAAACTTGGAAACTCTCAAAAAAACTTCCCCCGGTTGATTGACACTCAGAAAAACGACGCTAATATTCCCCTCCCGCCAACGACGCGAACGCAACACAAACGCGACGCAACTGCGGTGGGAACAGATCTTTGAAAACATGGTTGGAGAGATTTTGAGAATCAGTTTTGTTCGTATGATGTGGTTGCTGGCCGTATGAAGACCTTGTCTAACAAGTCTTTTAAGGCTTGTGACAATACGATCAGGAAAGTCGAAAGACCTTCACATGATCAGTCAACGTGTGGCCAGCGGACAAACCCAAGTTAACATTTTCGTGACGACGAGACGCAAGTCAAGCTGTCACGTTTCTGAAAACAATACTCAAAGGGTTTGATCCTGGCTCAGAATGAACGTTGGCGGCGTGGATTAGGCATGCAAGTCGAGGGAGAACCCGCAAGGGGGACACCGGCGAACGGGGTAGGATCACGTAGGTGACGTACCCCCAGGGCGAGGATAGCCACGGGAAACTGTGGGTAATACTCGATAATCTTCCTGGTCGTGATGATCGGGAAGCAATGGGTGAGATTCCACCTGGGGAGCGGCTTACGCAGTATCAGCTAGTTGGTGAGGTAACGGCTCACCAAGGCTTTGACGCTTAGGGGGTGTGAGAGCATGGCCCCCACCACTGGCACTGAGACACTGGCCAGACACCTACGGGTGGCTGCAGTCGAGAATCTTCGGCAATGGACGAAAGTCTGACCGAGCGACGCCGCGTGCGGGATGAAGGTCTTCGGATTGTAAACCGCTGTCAGAGGGGATGAAGTATACGAGAGCTATCTCTTGTATTTGACAGAGCCTCAGAGGAAGCACGGGCTAAGTTCGTGCCAGCAGCCGCGGTAATACGAACTGTGCGAACGTTATTCGGAATCACTGGGCTTAAAGGGTGCGTAGGCGGTTATCTAAGTCAGGTGTGAAATCTTCCGGCTCAACCGGAAAACTGCGCCTGAGACTGGATGACTTGAGTGAGGTAGGGGTGTGTGGAACTTCCGGTGGAGCGGTGAAATGTGTAGAGATCGGAAGGAACGCCAGCAGCGAAAGCGGCACACTGGGCCTTTTCTGACGCTGAGGCACGAAAGCTAGGGGAGTGAACGGGATTAGATACCCCGGTAATCCTAGCCGTAAACACTGAACACTGGAGGACGGGGGCTTCGGCCTTCGTTCTCGTAGCGAAAGCGTTAAGTGTTCCGCCTGGGGAGTATGGTCGCAAGGCTGAAACTCAAAGGAATTGACGGGGGCTCACACAAGCGGTGGAGCATGTGGCTTAATTCGAGGCAACGCGAAGAACCTTATCCTGGGTTTGACATGCATGGATCAACCTGATGAAAGTCGGGCCACACTCGCAAGAGCGGAACATGCACAGGTGCTGCATGGCTGTCGTCAGCTCGTGTCGTGAGATGTCGCGTTAAGTCGCTAAACGAGCGAAACCCTTATCCTTAGTTGCCAGCACGTTATGGTGGGGACTCTAAGGAGACTGCCGGTGTCAAACCGGAGGAAGGCGGGGATGACGTCAAGTCCTCATGGCCTTTATGCCCAGGGCTGCACACGTGCTACAATGGGGCGTACAAAGCGCTGCAAGCCTGCGAAGGCAAGCTAATCGCAAAAAGCGTCCCTCAGTTCGGATTGCAGGCTGCAACTCGCCTGCATGAAGCTGGAATCGCTAGTAATCGCAGATCAGCATTGCTGCGGTGAATGTGTTCCTGAGCCTTGTACACACCGCCCGTCAAGCCACGAAAGCGGGGGGCATCCGAAGTCGCTGCGTGAACCGCAAGGACACAGGTGCCGAAGATGAACTCCGTGATTGGGACTAAGTCGTAACAAGGTAGCCGTAGGGGAACCTGCGGCTGGATCACCTCCTTTCTAAAGGATATTGGTCAATTGCGCCAGAGACACACGTGGTTCGAAAGACGTCAGTCGATCGAACAATACACGGTGACTCAAATCAATAACAAACAGTCCGCATCATTCGACAATTCTTGATTCTCAACTCTCCAGCCTGTTCATACAAAAAGCCACCATCGCGTTTATTCGTGATGGTGGCTTTTTCGTTTTTCGTCCAACCCATCAGAGCTGTTTCGGCAATTTCCAGAGTGTCATTCTTGAAACCCTGGAATGACCATTGGCCGTAGCCGGGATGCAGATAGTGGAATGCCGCTCCGCTTCGCGTTTCCTCTTCGGGGTTGGTCCGACGTTCTCTTCCCAACGCGGTAAAGAAAGAGACCCGCGTCTACCGGTACTTGTGAAGAAAAGGATCCCAGCCAGGCGGGCTGAGCGAGTTTCTCCATTCTTCGGCTGGGTCGTCTGTTCTACCCGTCGCACGGACTTTCTTCCTGGATGGGAACAACTCAACAGACCAACGTGCGAAACGATGCTCAGCCACGACGTCGGTTCGTTTGATCATCCAGTGGCCCCTTGGGCGAATTACACGAATCCGGTTCTATGGCGTGTCTCGCCGTGAAGAATCTGAGAACGGAGCAGGTCATCCACCGGGTGACCGCCAAGTCGCCTGAATCGCTGTTTTCGATTTGAGCGGGCACGCCCTGAAAGCGTTGCCGTGGCCGGCTGCTTCAAATGGCGATTCTATCCGGTCGATTCATCCAGAGTGATCAGTTGTTGGCTTGAGCAGCTGGTTTGGTTTCCGGGGCGGCGGCAACCGGGCCGTCAGTGGGGACCAACCGCATCCGCATGTTGTACGACTTCAAGTCGATCGAAGGCTCGTCGACATTGAAACTGATCGCATGGAAGCCGCTGAAGGCCGACGGAATTTCCGAATCGATCAACTTCTGGCCGGTCTGTTTGTGAATCGCGGTGATGTTCAGAGTCCCAGTCCCGATATTGATGCGGCCGCGCTGCTTCCACGATCGGGAGACGCACAGAATCACGGGCAGGGTCGAGAAGCGGTCCACCACGAGATTCTGATTCTTCACTTCGCATGGCGGCCACATGAATGCATTAGACTTCCGGTTCCAGCAATAGAGCGTCCCATTCATTCGGATTGACGCCAGACTTTCACCGTAGGTTTGATTTCCGTGATCTCGCGAATTGACGATCAGATAAATCCGATCTGCGTCGGCAAACAGGTACTTCTCACTCCGCTGCGCGGCCTTTTTGGCGGGAATGGATTCGAGGCTGGTGGCTCGTCCGGTTGCGATGTCGATTCGCTGGATTTGTCCATCCGTCTTCAGAACGACAACTTCATCGTCACCGAGAAGGCTAACTACTGAACCAGCGGGGAATTCCATTTTCCATTGAGTCGCGTTGGCCACAGGATCGTGCAGTCTCAATACAACCTTCTCTCGCTTCAAGCCGAGCGCTCGCAACGGATTGGGGCCGTCTTGATCCAGAACCAGCAGTGATGAGCCATGTGAGGTTAAGGCATTGTTCAGGATCTTTGCCCCCCCTTCGACGATCAAAGGCTTTCCGTCCAGGGCGCGATACGCTGAGACCTCGTCTTTTCCAGGAACGAGACTGAAAATCGCGTCTCGATGTCCCGCCACGATGGCATTGGTTGGAAGACCGTCCAGCGTCCACAGGATTTCACCCGATTGGGGATCAATGACAGAGAACGACCGCCTTCCGTAGACGCAGAGATACGTCGGTTGTGCAATTGCCAGACTTCCCGTCTGTTGGGCTCGCTGAAGCATGATTCCCTGAATCCCCTCGTAGCTTGCCGGGGTCATCATCGAAAAGACGAGCGGTCGCGAGGAATGGCGTCCGGAGGTAATTCCGTCCGCATTTTCGTCCAGTGAACGGGACCACAGGATTTTTCGTTCAACAGGTGACACTGCATGCAGGATTCCTCTGCTGATGAAGAACAATTGATGTCCAATCTGCTGGACAACGAAGGGTCCTTCATCAACGCCCCGTACGGCCGAGCGAAGAGGTACCATCCATTCGACGTTTCCACTGGCAACCGACTCCATGGCCAGCCGTTGTTCATTGGGATAGGCATCAAAGCTCAATCGATCAAAGAACGGAAGCTGTGTTTCCAGAGTCACGTTCTGCGGAGGTTGGGAATAATTGACGACGGACTGCACCGACCGTAGTGGAGTGCTGGGCCAGGTCACCCCTCGCTGATGTTCCCCGAAATCCAGCTCGGAACTCGTTTTTGCTTCTGCGGCAAGGGCAGATCCGGTGACTCCTTCCCGGACCACGACGTCGCCATATTGGGATTCCAGAATTTGATAGTAGTGCACAGCGTCAGCAGGCTGCTTCAACTGAACCATCATGCGAGCCAACTGCTCGATTGCCTTTTCCGATACCGATCGGTCCGAACTGTCCGTCAGTTGCTCGAGGACAAGCCGTGCAGAAGCGAAATCCTCTGCTGCGACCAGCCAGTCCAACAGTTTGAAGCGGGCGTGAACGGCCGCGGGATGGAATGAGAAGAGTCGGACCGTCGCCTGGCAGGCCTCCCGACTTTGTTCGGATGCCGCAGTTGTGACGGCGGAAATTCGCTGGTCAAGATCGATCCGCTTGTCCTCGGGGGTGGCCTGCCACAGATCAAACATTCGACCACTCAACCAGACGGTCCTGCTGGAGGTGACGTGGGTGTTATCCGTCCGCGTGATTGACCCGCTACCGGGATCACTGGCAAGCTGCAGGAAAACATCAAACGCTTCGAGCGGCTTATTCTCCGCCAGCAGTCTCTCAGCCGAGAGTTCCTGAAACAGCAATCGCTCGGCCGGAGTCTCAGCTAGTTCCCGCAATTCCTCCAGTTCCGTACCCCGATTCAGCACATCTTCGTGAATCAAGGTCGAAAGGCTTTCCACCAGTGCGGAATGATGTCGTGCCTGTTCCTCTTCTGAAAGTTTCGGGCGGTCAATCTTCCTCAGTAGCTGAATTGCTTCCGGGTACTGACGATTGAGAAGCTGGATTTCACTCGACCGGAGCAGAGCCCAGGCATCATTGGGATCGGCGGCAAGTTTATCCTGGATCGTCCGCAGCAGTGCATCGCGCTGGCCGAATGCGGTGAGACCTGCGGGACTGAGCGACACCAGTTTCCCCCGGTGCATGGCCAGATTGCCCAGCGGGGGTTGCTGCGATGCCACGAACGTCCGCGACACGAGTTCCCCGGTCTTGAGGTTGATGGTTCGCAGTTCTCCGTTGCTGAGCGGAACGTAGAAGTGATCCTCGACAACGACCCCGCGGCCGGAAGGGAGTACTCCTTCGTCGAACGGTGCCGTCCACAATTCATTGCCGCTGGTAAGCTGGTAGGCGACGACGGAGGTTTCCCCGACCACGACCACTTTCTGATCGAAGACCCCAGCGAGGTACAGACCATTGTTCTTCGGCTGATCCCACACCCGGCGACCGTCCGTCGCATTCAGACAGATCAGCACGGGTTCTTCCTGCGGCGTGTAAACAACGTAGTTGCCGCTGATGATCGGGGCAGAGGGGCACCAGAGTGCGTTCAGCTCGCGTTGCGGCAAAAGTTGAGACCCCGGTTCTCGCTCGTGGTTCGACTGATTGGTCGCGGGGGCGTATCGGTGAGCCCAGAGCACCGATTTTCTCAACTGGTCGATGGCGACGATCCAGCCGACCGTCGTGGGACAAACGATGACTCCGTCGCCGACTGCCACTTGAGACGTAATCCATCGCCGGGCGATATCGAGATCAATCTTCGTGTCCGAGTAAGCGATCAGTTGCGACCACAACGGAGATCCCGACTGGCGGTCCAGCGACCAGAGCCGGATGTCATCTCCTTTACTGGCCACCACGAACAGTTCTTCGCCCGCAACGGCAGGGGTCCCATAGAAGTAGGTTCCGGCGAGCGGCGGGTCGAATGATTCCCGAGATTCGCTGCCCCCCAGGGTCCAGAGTGTTCGGCCGGTATGCAGGTCGTACGAGACGAGGCGGTTCGTCTTCCAGGGAAGTCCAAACGGATCCTGCGGATCGGGATTTCCATCCCAGCCCCAGTGTTGACCGGGTTGATTGCGGGACAGAATGCCATGCTCTTCGATGACGAATAACTGGTTGCCATCGCCACTGATGATTCCGTGAGCACCATCGCGAAACAGCAGACTCGTCAAGGGGCTGTATTCGGCAGCCGATCCCTGGAACTCGTTCATGTTCTGGAATGCATTACCGCGCAGCCGCCAGCCATCCTGCAAATCGATCTGCTGCGAGGGTAAGCCACCCAGAATCCGTTCCGGCGAAATCCCTTCCACGCTTTCCCACAGCGGCCGTCCGGTTTCCAGGTTGACGCTGCGAATGCCCCGCAGATCCCGATAAACGACCTTGCCGTCCATCACTAATGGCGAAGAGGCCATGATCTGAGCCCGTTGCTGATCCTGCAGATCCTGCACGAGCCACTTCAGGGCATTCCGCACCGTATGGCTCGAGGTGAGTGGCAAGAACCAGTCGGGTGAGAGCAGAGGGTCGCCCCCCACGGCAGTTCCCAGACGAGCCGCCGTCCCGTAGAGCTGCGTCCAGTCGGCCAGGGCCAAGGTCTGTGGCGTTGCGCTGAACTGAACTTTTCCCAGCCAGTCTGCCGCTGGAAGACTGCCCCCCCCAAGCGTCACCAGCGTGCTTCGACCTTGTGAAAGCTGATTGAGCAAGGCGTCGGCTTCGGCCTGTTTTCCCGATCGAGCCACCGCCAGAATCGCCTGAAGCTTCCAGCGGTCGTTACGGGTCAGGCTCGCCGGTGAAGCGATCAGCTCTTCAAACCACCGCGCCGCCAGGCCAAACTCAGACCGGTCAAAGTGCAGCGAGCCCAGATAGTTCGCAGCCTCGTATCCGGCAGGGGTGTGGAAATAGCGAGTTGCGACGTTCACAAAGTCACGGGTGAGTCCGCTTCGTTTCGCGGCTTCGAGCTGCTGCTGAGCCAGCCCGCTGTACTGACCGCGATATTCCTGCAGGATCGATTCGGGCATTTGCCCAAGCATCTGATTGGCCGTTTTTCGCATCGACTGCCACGATCCACCCGCAGCACGATGAAGTGAGTCTTCCGACTGATCGAGTAACTTCTGAAGCAGCTCGATGGCCTGCTTCCAGTTTTTCTGTCGAACCGCCCGTTCTGCGGCCTGAAGCACCTGTTCATTCTTGGTGTCGTGAGGGGCCCGACTGTCGATCGAGTCGCGAGGGCTCTCTTCGTCTCCTTCGTCCGTGGACCGAAGTCCCCCTTCGCCCATGTCACGCTGGCGGCGCTGGCCATTGGCTCTCGGGTTGAAAAGTTCCCGGAACAGCCCCTTCAGCAGTCGGACATCGTCCTCGGTCGGGTTCGCCTCTTTTGCAGGCTCAGCATCATCGGCTGCACGCAGCAGAACGCCATTCGTCAGAACCGGGGTGAGAAACACAGACAATAAACATCCGGCAATTAACCACGGACGGAATTGTCGAGTACGTTGACGAATCATTATCGAATCCCTCGTTGAACCGAGCAGGATCGAATCGTTATCAGCCACTGACTTCGAATGAAGTCAGGCATGTATCAGTTCGAAGCCCCGGCAAGTATACCGGTGTGAATAACACGAGGATAGGTTGTGGTTTCCGCGGTATTCTGAATAAAAGGACCTCGCCCGACACATCGGCGATAATTGAAGTGTGTCTAAAAGAGTGTCCGTACTTCGGTCACTCGCTTCAGACACTCGGGACTGTCGTACTTCACGTTATTGACCAGTGAGCAAACAGGGGTTGCCGCGAGAAATTCACTGAGGCAGGGGACGAGGAAACGTCGGAGCACTTCGATATCGACCAGCTTGGGGTCGAGCCAGGCTTTCCAGTCTGCTTTTTCCAGGATCACGGGCATCCGGTCGTGAATCTGGGCCATCAACGAGTTGGCTTCGGTCGTGACGACCGCGCACGATTCGATGACCGTCCCATCCACGGCTTGCCAGCGGTCCCAGATCCCTGCCAGCGCCAGCGGCTCGCCATCCGTCCGAAAGATATTCCATGGCTGCTTCGATTTCGAATCGAGTCGCTTCCATTCGAAAAACCCGTTGGCGGGAATCAGGCATCGGCGAAGCTGAAACGACTGACTGAACGACGGTTTGGAATCAATGGTTTCCGCACGAGCGTTATTCAGAGGTGGGCCGGTCAGTTTTGTCTTTGACCAGGAAGGGATCAGCCCCCATAGCAAAGGTTCTGCAAGCCGTTCACCCCCAGAATGCTGCCGCACGGCCAGCGTCTTCTGCATCGGACCGAGGTTATAACGCGGTTCCCAGTCCGGCTCGCGAAACAGTTCGAAGACGTCAGCCAGTTCGGCTGGCGACATCCACAAATTGATCCGCCCACACATCAGTCGAACCCTCGGCGAAAGTGTTCCCAGCCACTGCGGCCCAGACCGACATTATATCGTGATGAGGCGAAGGAGTTGCTGAAAAACGAGAAGATCCCTTACTGGCACACGCGGGCGGGTCGAATCTTCTTGGATTCCACTTTCGCCCGTCGCATCAGCGAGGGATCTTGGATCGAATTCCCGTACGAGATCACAGCGGCCTTACCGCGATGATCAGATCACTGGATTTTGGCGTCGTGAGGAGGGGCTCCCATAATGTGGAAACCACAATCAACGTGCAGTGTTTCTCCGGTCACAGCGCTCGACATATCGCTGAGGAGATAAAGGCCTGTCTTGCCGACTTCTTCGACGTCGGTTGGACGGCGGAGCGGCGAGAGGGCTTCATACATCTTCAGCATGACGTCGATCCCACTGACGGCGGAAGAACTGAGGGTCTTGATGGCCCCGGCACTCAACGAATTGACGCGAATCTTCTTGGGGCCCAGTTCGTGTGCCAGGTAGCCGACGGAGGATTCGAGGGCCGCTTTGCACAATCCCATCACGTTGTAGCCGGGAATGACGCGTTCCCCGCCCAGGTAGGACAGCGTAATGATGCTGCCGCCGTCTGGCATCAGTTCCTGGGCTCGCTTGCAGATGGCCATCAGGCTGTAAACACTGATATCCATTGAGGTTTTGAAGCCGTCGCGGCTGCAGCCGTAGACAGGTCCCTTCAGATCGTCCATCGGCGCATAAGCGATCGAGTGAACGATGAAGTCCAGTGTCCCGAATGTTTCTTTTGCCTGGGCGAATGTCTTATCGAGATCTTCGTCCTTCTGGACGTCGCACGAAACCAGCATCTTGGCCCCGATCGGCTCGACCAGTTTCCGCACTCGCCGCTCCATCTTCGGATTGGCTGGATCCCTGTCTGGGAGATGCGTGAACCCAAGTGACGCACCTTCTTTATGCAGTTGTTCGGTAATCGCCCAGGCGATCGAATAATCGTTGGCGATCCCAAATACCAAGCCTTTTTTCCCAGCCATCAAACTCATCGGCATCTCCTTCGTTCAGAAGCGGCGGTTCCATCCACGTTGCGTATGACGATTCGACAAAAGTTGAAAACAGCGGGGTCTCTTCCTCATCCCCACCGTGAAAC
The DNA here is from genome assembly GCF_044336245.1 of Schlesneria sphaerica. Classification (NCBI taxonomy): domain Bacteria; kingdom Pseudomonadati; phylum Planctomycetota; class Planctomycetia; order Planctomycetales; family Planctomycetaceae; genus Schlesneria; species Schlesneria sphaerica. The sequence continues at coordinate 2,944,958 of NZ_CP172346.1, forward strand.
GTTCAGTCATCAGCCTGATCAACTTGCCCAAATCGGTGCAGAAGCGATTTTCTTCCTGCCGCCACACGATAACAGCGCCCGGAAAACCCGCAACTGTCAGCAGGTACGCAGAGAGCCGTCCGGAATTCATTCCCCTCTGCGCTGCTGACACCCCGTGAGAATGAACGTGGCAGCTTGAAGACCGACCGGGCAGAAAGGAAGGCCGTCGTTCCAGCGCAAACTTCGATCGACGTCGGCGCACAGGCCCGGTATCGATCAGAAAATACAGGAACGTGGGGAGCTGCATCGTCGTCCGGAGCCCCCCAGAAACCGACCCCGCGTTATTCGTCGAAGTAGACGAAGTGCCGGATCGCCTGGGCGATCTGCGGCTGGGAATAGTAGTGGACCCAGATGTGTCCCAAGCCGACCAGATTGGTGACGTCGTAGTCAACGATCTTCTGGTTGGCCGGTCCGATCAACTCACGGTCGCGGCGGGTGAAGCTCGATATGGCCAGAGCTTTACCGGAAATCGGCCGGCGAAGAGGATAGATTGTCAGGGGAAAATCCGTGTGGTTTCTCAGATTGATCACCGCTTCGCACTGATTCAGAGCCAACCCGAATCGCTCGTTGGGATTCAGCCAGTCATGATCAATCGCCGCCGCAGCCAGAATCACGCGAATCCGGCGAGGAGGTTGGGGACCGCCCGCAAAGAATCGCCCTTCCACAGCACCGCCCCCCATGGAATGGAGTGCGGCACTCACCATCCGTGTTCCGTGACTGTGGCCGATCACGCAAACCGGATGCTGATGACTCACTTTTGTGATCAGATCCGCAAGATAAAACCCGTTCAGGGAAGCACGCCGTCCCAGGACGTTCACTCGCAGTCCCGGTATAAAACATTCAACGTCATCACTGGCCCACGTGTAGAAGATCATATGAACCGGCTGGCAGGGGGCCGCACCCCGCAACCAGCGATATGTCTGTGCCGAGTCATTGAGCATGGAATCCCAGGTGACGAAACTGCCATGTGCCATAAAGCACACTGGCACACCGGGTTGAAGAGAGGCGAGCAGCTCGTCCATTGAGCTGTAGCGACCGGGATTCGGTCCCTCGAACCGATAGACCTTATAGTTGTATCCGACACCGGCTTCGACTTCCGCTTCCGCGCAACGCGTACTGATGATCCAGTAGTCGGGGTCGCAGGGTCCGCGAACGATCGTCTGCGTTGAGGGAGGAAGAGATGCTTCCGCCCCGGATTCAGCGGGGGCGGGAAGAACAAACGATCTCCCCTCCGCCGGAGTCTGTCCGAACGCCATCAACGGAGTCAACACGACACCCCAGACGACGATGAGCCATAACCGGCACCATCTTTTGACGAAGGGGTATGGATGTCTGCTACGCGACTTCATGAAAAATGCAGCCGTGGAAAACCAGGATGTTCAGTTAGTGCGGCTCTGGTTATCGTCCGCGAGATTGACCATGTCCAACACAAACCGGCCCCTTTGATGACATCTATACAAGTGAACGAGGACCACATGTTCTCGCCCGCATTTTGTGTAACTGCGCCAAGACCATCAAAAAATAAGCAGGCGGCCCCGATCGGAAGAAACGATCGGGGCCGCCGGTAATCTGGTCTGACAATGACGCCAGGTGGGCGTCGAACTGTCTCTTAATCATTAACGAATCGCTTCGTCCAGTTCTTCCTCTTCTTCTGCAGCGGCGGTCTTCGCAGCGCCGGAAGCGTTTGCGGGAGACATCGCTCGTGCGGATTTCGCGGCTCCGTCCTGTGCAGCGGCGGGGGCAATGGGGTGCTTTTCTTTCAGCACTTTGACGACTTCGTCGGTGATGTCGACACCTGGATCAACCGACAGCAGCAAGCCTTCGTTCTTGGGAATCACAATACTGAGACCCCGTTTGGCAGCGACTTCCTGGGTGATGGGCTTCAATTCCGCGCGGAACTTGGCGATCTGAACCTGCTTGTACTGTTCAAACTCGGCCCGTGCCTTGTTCTGAATCTGGGTCAACTGCGTCACAGCCGAACGCTCCATCTGAGAGAGTTCTTTCAGTTCATCTTCGGTCGGCTCGGTTCCGAGACCTTTTTTCTTCGCGGCGAGCTGATCCTTGGCGCTTTCCACGGTCTTGGCGTAGCCCTGATTCAGCGTGTTCTGAGCCAGCTCGAGCGACTGGGCCAGAAGGCGGTCACGACCGGTTTCGGCGGCCACCTTGTCCAGATCGACCACGGCCATCCCGCCGCGTGACCCTGCCGCGGCTGGCCCGCTGGTCTGTCCGCACCCAATCAAACTCGCAACGCAACCCGAAAGTACGACAAACACACCAACGTGACGCATCCAAAACTCCTTTTTTGGACAGGATTTGTTCAAGCCATGAACGACGTGCGCGGAAGCTATTCGAAACGGTAATTAAGGTCTATAGCAGTTCGAAAGTGCGACAGATCCAGCAAGAACGGTTACAGGCCGCAAATCCCTTCCAACACTCTTTGCCTCACTGCACGTAGTTCTGGAACGCAGCAAGTTTGCCGACGAGCCCCGGGCCACAAAATTGACCGTCTGTCCATGCCCCACGCTCAGTTCAAGCAGAATGCATCTTGCAGAGGATCGGGCGACGATCTGTTCCGATTGCCGGGTCCCAAAGTGTACGGGTTACTGAATTACAGCCAGAGGAGGGAATCATGCTGGTGCTATCAAGGAAGTCAGGAGGCGAAATCACAATCGCGGGCGGGATCAAGATCACGGTCCTGAAGATTTCGGGCAATCGCGTACGCCTGGGTGTTGATGCTCCCCCCGAAATGTCCATCCGCCGGGATCACTGCGATCAGCCCGGTGCACCTGCGTGCGTCGAGAACAAGCAGTCCTGAGCTGAGATCCCTTGGGGCTCCCCTGAAATTCGGGTTGCTGCTCCTCAGGCAGGTAATGGGGTCGCAATGCGTCGAGTGATCACCACCGGGTCAACAGACTTGGAGCAAGGCGGCAGGTTTCGTAGAGTTCACATCGTGCAAACCCTGATCGGCCCCATTTTTAAGAAGTGAACAGATGGACTGGATTCCAATTCTCTCTCGTTGGACGCATGTCGGTACCGCGATCATCCTTGTCGGTGGCGCCTTCTTCATCCGGTTTGTGCTCACCCCTGCGGCATCGCAGCTTCCCGACGACGAGCATAACAAGCTCAAAGAGCTGGTGATGAACAAGTGGAAGCGGTTCGTCCACGCCGGCATTTTGCTCTTTCTGGTCAGCGGCTTCTACAACTACCTCGCCGTGCAGGCCCCTCGTCCGAAGCCCTATCACATGCTGATGGGGATCAAGATGCTCTTGGCGTTCACCGTCTTCTTTCTGATTTCCGCACTTGTCGGACGCTCCAAGGCGTTCGAAGGGATGCGAAAGAATTCCAAGCGGTGGCAACTTGTTGTCCTGATTCTGGCCGCAGCGATCGTCGGGATCTCGGGCTATCTGAAAGTTGTGATTCCTAAACTGGCTGCCGGCTGAGACGGACGGCCACGGGAGTCCTCTCACCGATTTTTTCCGTGAACAATTCCGCAACTGCGGTAAGATATCGCGATGCTGGATCGACGACAGATTCCACACCGCGAGCATGGAGAAGTCGAAATGGTGACAGGACTCCGTTTTCTGACAGTCGCTCTGATGGTCTTCGCACTCGCCCACCCCGGCATGGCCCAGGTGGGTGGAGGGGCCGGAGGGACAGGGGGTCTCGGTGGTGGATTCGGCGGGGGGTTTGGCGGCCTCGGGGGTGGTGGGAACAACCAGAACACCAGCGCCGGGATCCGGATCGATGCGGACGGCATCCTCTCGCTGGTCACGACGGCGGACGGGAATGACGGTCTCGACAAAAAACGTCGCGACATGCTTGCGAAGAAATACCTCTCCCGGGATCTGACCCAATCAGCCTCCCTGCGGATGGTGTCACTGGTCCAGCTTGAAAAGCAGCTGGAAGCAGTCCTTGCAGCAGGAAACCCGATCCCCGACGAAGTCTTCTACCTCGCGGGGCTGCAGCGGATCGAGCACATCTTCGTCGTACCGGAAGAGCAGGACCTGATCATCGCCGGACCTGCTGACGGATTTGCGCCCGATGCAGTCGGACGCATGATTGGTGTCGCGTCAGCACGCCCCGTCCTGCGGCTGGACGACCTGATTGTCGCCCTGCGTACGGTTCCCCGAGCCCCGCAGATCGGGTGTTCCATCGACCCTGTTCCCGCTCGTCTGGCAGAACTGCAGAAGTTCGTTCGGCAAGGGGTGCCTGCGACGAAACAGGAAGTTGAAGCCCGGTTCAACCAGATGGATGACATCCTGGGACTGCAGGATGTGCGGATCGATGGTGTCCCCCCAGACTCCCATTTCGCGACGATCCTGGTGGAAGCAGACTACCGCATGAAGCGGATTGCCATCGGCGTCGAACAGCCCGCGGTCAAAGGGCTGAAAAGTCACCTGGCCATGCTCGGCAAGGGTGGGAACGTCATGCAGCGATGGTGGTTTGTGCCGCTGTACGATGCCATTTATCAGAGCGAAGATGGCCTCTCATACCAGTTTACGGGTCAACGGGCCCAGCTTCTGGCCGAAGATGAGGTGACCGATGAGTTCGGCAACCGCTCCACCGCCACGACGACTCATAAGTCGACCCACGGCTTTGCCAAACAGTTCACCCAAAAATTTGCGCAACTGGCCGACAAATCGCCTGTTTTCGGCGAACTTCAGAATCTCATCGACTGGGTCGTGCTGGCATCGCTCATTCGAAAGGAACAACTGGCCGAACGTGTTGGCTGGAAGCAATCCCTGTTTCTCGACGCCGAGCGACTCACCTACCCGACGTTCAACCCGCCGAAACAAGTCCCCTCACTGGTCAACTTCAAGGAAAGTGGCAATCTCGTGATCGGACTTGTCGGGGGGGGTGTCACGATTTCGACACACCGTCCCCCCGATCTGGTCAAGGCAACGGACCGGACGGCATCGCAGTTAGAATTCACCCGCAAGTCAGCCGTAGTGACTCCACCCGGCACGGCTCACACGTGGTGGTGGGACATCCCGGCCGTCGACAAGGGATCGTCCAAGAAGGCAACCTCTCGCTGAGACGGCCTCGCCAGCAGACGGGATGTCCACTTTTCGGTCCTGACCTGATCAGCGATCGTCCGAGTCTGCCTTGGGGACAATGTCGAATCGATGCGGCTTCATGACCAGTGCTTTGGCCACCTCTTCATCGAGAGCCGGCAATTGCGACAGCCGCTTTTGAATCAGTTCATTCCGCTTGGCCGTCAGCTCTCCCTCGGGAATGACTTCGTGAACCCAGGCAGGGAGACTCGTCAGGACGATGCCCCGGAATATGGACTGATGATGAAAGCGATTCTTTTTCTCAATCGCCGCCCGAACCTCTTTGACCTGATCGGCGATGGTGCCGTTCGCCAGCACACCCGCAGCCAGGTTCACCCCGTTGGCCAGTTGTTCTGACGTCCGTTCTGCCACCACTTTGCCCCCCACCTGGATCTCGTATTTGCCTTCGGGCAGGCCTGTCACCTTCAACTGGTACTCGTTCAGTTCGTCGAGGATCGAAGCGAATTCCAGGATGCTGAAGGCTTCCATCGGGAAGAAGGGCAATGCGACATCGGTGCGATTGAACGACAGGCGGTTCTCTGCTGCCCCTTCAACTTCGACCTTGCAGTTCGTCTGCGACACCACCTTTTTGGACTTCGCATCGATCTCAGCCGAAGAGATGAACGAGGGGAAGTTCAGCCCCTTCAAGATCGACGCCGCCATCAGTGCCTGGCCAGGAGGCCCCGGATGGACGGCATCGCCCCCGGTAATCCGTTCATACTTGGGATGCTGCTTGCGAGCCCGATCGAGAACTGTCAGATAGGGATGAAACTGATCCACAAAAATGCCGCCATTCTTTTCGGCGATCGTTTTGACTCCGTCCGAGAACTTCTCCAGCGTCAGGTTGTATCCGGTTAATGCAGTCGGTCCCTGTGCTCCATCATCCAGTGGCTGCGGCGTGATCCACGCAGTCCGAATGCTGGCTGCACGAGCCTGATCGGCCATTCCCTGCAGTCCATTCATGTATGGATTGAACGTCGCCTCTTCAAAAGCACGGTAGCGTCCGTCGTTCATCCCGAAGTCGACCGTCATCGCAGTCGGTTTGAACGCCAGGACATCGCGAGCGAATCTGGCATTGCCTCCTCCCGAGGTATCGCCCCCAATGCCGACGTTCCGGAACGTCAGTTTCCAGTGTGGGAAACGCGTCACCGTCCACATTTCGACATAGTTCGAATACAGATGCTGTTCGGTGATACTGTCACCGATCATGACAACGACATCGCCATCCTTGAAGAAGAACTCGGCCGATTCCGCACGGGGCAGGGGGGCGGGCAGTGTCGAGGCAAAGCAGGTCAAAACAATGAGGCACCACTGGCGAAGTCGCAGCATGGTTTCAGCTCCGTGAATGGGATTGTCACCGCGTCGAGAGGCAACTCGACGCGAACAGAGAAACAGCAAGAAAAAGGGGCTCCACCGGATCGCCCCGGACAGACATTCCGGGCCATGAAGCGTCAGAGACGAGCGGCTCGACGGACCAGGAAACTACCAGTTTCCCCCGAGTCCCACGTATCCACCCGGAGTTGAGAACGAGGGATGGAAGACGTCATGGTAGCGTTCGCGAAGTTCCCGCCGATGGATCTGCTCATCGCGATCCAGCACCTCCCGAATCCAGACGTCCGTCGCCTGCAGTCGCGCGGCAAGAATGTGCGCCGCGTTGGCACCCAGGTGATACGCCATCACCGAATGACTTTTGAGCAGTTGTCCATAAGTCGCGTATGTCAGTTGTGCTAGCCGGGTCGGCCCCTGACACCAGGCGGTGTTGTTATGAGCGGCCTCATGAAAGAACGTGGTCTCGCCAAAGATTTCGTTTGGCCCCAGGACCACCAGTTTGGTCTCATCCACCGTGTTACCGATGAGATCGATCTGCACACGGCCGCTCAGAATCAGATAGAGCGAACGGGACGAGTCTCCTGCGGAGAAGACCACATCTCCCTCGGTATACTCCAGCAGTGTCATGCGCGAGGCGAGGTCTGCCAGCTCGTCTGCGCGAAAGCCCGCCAGTAGCTCGAACTGCTTGAGATCGTCAGGCGTAATCTGAGACATGACTTGGCTCCGGCTAAACGAGTGCGCGCGGCAGGGGTTCGACTTGAGTTCTATCATTAGCGTGCGAGGGGACTTTTGCAAACCGGCCCCGCGACGAACACCTGAATTAACCGTTGTCATCCAAGGGACTTAAATCAGAACGCCCCACTTGGGTGAGCACTCACCCGTCGTACGTGCGACCAGTTTTTTCGTGTCGGTGCTCCAATCTGTCGAGAAACCGAGAAAAAGTGCGGCGGTCTTTCCGCTGTCATCGTGACTATCTGGTCAACCACAGGAATAATGACGCTGAAGAATCACGCACACATCACCCCGCCGGTGTTTTATGCCCACGGATGTCCGCCGAGAGATTGAGCAGGCCCAGGCCGGCGACCAGGCGACGCTCGGTCGCCTGCTCGAGTCTTACCAGAATTATCTGCGGTTACTGGCGCGGATTGAAATCGGTCGACGCCTGCAGGGAAAAGTCGATGCTTCAGACATCGTCCAGGAAACATTCCTGGAGGCCCATCGCCAGTTCCCCCACTTTCAGGGGACGGCCGAAGCTCAATTGACGAAATGGCTCCGCACAATTCTGGCTGGCACTGTCGCTAACGTCGTCCGCCGTTACGTCGGGACACAGGCGCGAAACCTGACGCTCGAACGAGAACTGGCCGTGGGACTCGATCAATCGACCTGTGCCCTCGAGCAGATGCTCGTCGATCGTCATAGTTCACCCAGCCATCAAGCCATGCGGGGCGAACAAAGTCTTCAGGTCGCGGAAGCGATGAGCCGCCTCCCCGAGGACTATCAGACGGTGCTGGTGCTGCGACACTTGGAAGGACTGTCGTTCCCGCAAGTGGCCGAACGAATGGGCAAAACCGTGGACAGCGTCGAAAAGCTCTGGCTGCGGGGACTGACCCGGTTGAAGAAAGAATTTGGCGAGGTTACCCAGTGAACTCGCATTCCGAAAACATCGAAGACGATCCCCGAATCCTCGAGCTCTCGCGGAACTACCTGAAGGAACTCGAACAGGGACACACACCCGATCGACAGGCTTACTTCCGACTCTACCCGGAGCTCGCAGAAGCCCTTTCTGACTGTTTCGATGGGATCGAACTGGCGCATTCGATGCGCTCCGCTCCTCCGGTCGCTCCTCTTCCGGAGTTTCCCGTCAGTCCGATTGGCGATTTTCAGATTGTGAGGGAAATCGGCCGCGGCGGCATGGGGGTCGTCTACGAAGCAGTGCAACTTTCTCTCGGACGCCGAATTGCATTGAAAGTCCTGCCGTTCGCCTCTGCCCTCGACACCCGTCAGTTACAGCGGTTTAAGAACGAAGCTCAGGCCGCTGCACAACTTCACCATTCCAATATCGTGCCCGTGTATGCGGTGGGCTGTGACCGGGGAGTCCACTTCTACGCAATGCAGCTCATCAACGGTCGCTCGCTGGCCGAGGTCATTCAGGAACTGCGCGGCGACGCGCGCGAGTCCCCGCGCCCCCCTACAGAAGCGACGACCGCCGTCCATCAGCCTCTGGTGACCGTCGCCAACACCAACTTGCGCGTCCCGCAAAAAACCGGACGCGACCGCCAGCAGTTCCGCTCGGCCGCTCAGATTGCGAAGCAGGTTGCAGAAGCTCTTGATTACGCTCACGAAGCGGGCGTGGTTCATCGGGATATTAAACCCGCAAATCTGTTGCTCGACTCCAAGGGAGCCGTCTGGGTGACCGATTTCGGACTGGCGCAAGTCGTCGCCGATGTGGGAATCACCCAGACGGGAGATCTCGTCGGGACCCTGCGATACATGAGTCCCGAACAGGCAGCGGGTCGCCGGGTTCCTGTCGATCATCGCACCGACGTTTATTCTCTGGGAGCGACTTTGTATGAGCTGCTGACCCTGCAACCCATCTTTGCGGCGCAGGATCGGCCCACACTGCTCCAGCAGATCTTCAATGAGGAACCTCGTCCCCCGCAGCAGGTGAATCGCGCCATACCGATTGAACTGGAGACGATCGTACTGAAGGCGATCGCCAAGAACCCCGCTGAGCGCTATGCCACGGCGGGAGAGATGGCGGCCGACCTGACACGGTTTCTCGAGGAACGCCCGATCCTCGCACGCCGGCCGACGCTGTTTGACAAGCTGAGGAAATGGATGCGCCGGCATCCCGCGTTCGTCAAAACGACATTGGCACTTCTGGTCTGCGGCACACTGGTCCTCGCCTACGGATACCGACGTGAGCGACAACGTGCAGCTGAGGCAGAAGCCCGCTTCCAACTCGCACGTCGTGCTGCCGATGAACTGATCCGTATTGCCGAAGACGAACTTTCCGACATGCCCTTTCAGGATGGATTACGGAAGCAGTTGCTCGAAACTTCGCTCGCCTACTATCAGGAGTTCATCGACCTTCGGGGAGAAAGCCTGAGCACCCAGGACGAGCTGGAAGGTACCCGAGACCGGGTCAAAGGCATTCTGGCCGACTTGGCCGTTCTTCAGGCGGATCGGCATACGTTCCTGCTGCGTGAATGTGCCGTGCTGGACGATCTGGAGGCGACCCCCGAACAGCGCGCCGGCCTTGCCGAGGTGCTCGCCCGTCTGGAAAATCGACAGCGCCGCAGACCGAGAGGGCGACCTGATTTCAATCCCGAAGAGTACCGCCAGCGCCAGCTCGACATCGCGAGGGAAAACGAAGCTGAGCTGGCTGGGATTTTGAGCCCTCAGCAATTGCAGCGACTGCCCCAGATTGCCCTGCAGTGTCAGGGGCCAAAAGGACTGCGTGAGCCCGACGTCGTCCGAGCTCTCAAACTGTCCAGCGATCAGAAACGGAAATATCGCGAAATTGAAATGGAAGCGATGCGAGACGTCGACCATCGCTTTCAGCCGGGTTCAAATCCACCCGAAAGAACCGCCATACGCCTGCAGGCGGCCATGAAACAGATGCTTGCCTATCTAACCCCCGAGCAACTGGAACGATGGAAAAAGCTGACGGGCCGACCCTATCACGGTCCGCTGATCTCTCCGGTTCCGTTCGGCCCGCCGGGAATTCGGCACAATGGCCAGCATCGGGAAGATCGCCCCCCCTTACGAAACCCTCCCCCATTTCCTCCACGGGACTGAGGGAGATTTCTGCCGCTGAGGACAAAAAAGTTCTCACCACCCGGTCGCACTCGGTGTCGGCGTCAGTGATTCGGGGCTTCCCACTTCGGCGTCTCAGTCGGTTTCATCACTGCTGGCGACTTCACTTTTGACCGGAATGGCTTCTTCTGCTGTGGGCGACGCGGGGGCGGACTCGCCCGCGGGTGATTCCAGTGGGGGCAGGACGTAGATTTCCCCTCGTTCGTTGGGCTGCTCGGCTCGAAAACCGTGATGCCGCAACAGTTCCAGAATGGCGAGAAAGATTCCGACGATCTTGCTGCGAAGGTTGCTCCCTTCAAAGAAATCGCTGAAAGCCATTCGTCCGTTCTCGCGCACCTTGGCCCCGATCCGGTCGATGTAAACCGAGATGGGTGTGTCGTCGTAACGAATACTGGAGGTCGACTCGACAACCTTCTTCTGGATCACGCGTGACAGAGCGCTGACCAGGTCCCAAAGTTCCACCTCTTTGATGGAGTCTTCACTGGGGTCTTTGCCGACGGTCGGCCGTTCGTCACTCAGTCGGGGATAACGTTCCTGCCACTCCGCAGCCTGTTCCTCCAGAGCAACGGACGCATCCTTGTACCTTTTATACTCCAGCAGTTGCTCGATCAGTTCGTTACAGGGATCGTCCGCCAGCGGTACTTCGGTCGTTTCTTCCTCGGCACGCGGCAGGACCTGTCGACTTTTGATTTCGATCAGCGAACTGGCCAGGACAACAAAATCACCAATCAGGTCAAGATCGAGAAACTGAAGAACTTCGAGGAACTCGAGAAACTGAGATGTAATCTTGGCAATCGGCAGGCGGACAATATCGACCTCGTTCCTGCGGACCAGGTACAACAGCAGGTCCATCGGACCGCTGAAGGAATCCAGTTGTACTCGGTAATCCGCCATTCCCCCCTGCCTTCAAATTGAGTGAATTCCGTTTCACGATCTTATTATCGGCGTGATAGTGAGCACAGGATGACACATACGGAATAATCTCAAGAGTTACCGTGGATTCGCATGGCAACCCATTCAGCCCAAGCACCGCGCTCCACCCAAACAACCTGGATCATTCTCTGAAATGATGAAATGATGCAGTCACCGAGCTACCCATCCGGGGCGGTCGATGGGAGGGAGGCGGTGAGGGGGTCACGGCTGTTGACCCGATCTTGACCGGAGGGACCTTCCAGTGTACTTCCCCTTGGCGCCGACCGGTCGAGTACACCAACACTGTGGTGCTACGCTACAGTGCGGAATTCAACCCCCAAGCCTTGCCTGCTGCCGGGCAGATTCCTACTCTTCCTTTTGAAGAGTCCATCGCGATGGGAAACTGTCAAACTTTTCTCTTTTTCCGTCCAAATTTGACGAAGGATGCTGCATGCTCGATCTGTCTCGTAGTTCTCTGTCGCCGCAAGTGAATGCTTCACGCGACTATGCGCGCCAGCGTCAGATGGGCATTGGCGATCTGCTGCTCGAGAACCGGATCGTCTTTCTGGATGGCCCGATCCACGATGCCAGTGCCAACCTGATCGTGATGAAGCTGCTGTACTTGCAGTCAGAAAACAAACACCAGGACGTCCATTTTTACATTAACTCGCCCGGCGGCTCGGTCACGGCCACGATGGCGATCTACGACACGATGCAGTTCCTGCAGTGCAGTGTGGCAACGTACTGCGTCGGTCTGGCAGCCAGCGGCGGCGCCATCCTGGTCGCCGGTGGAACCAAAGGCAAGCGATTCATCCTGCCTCACGCGAAGATGATGATCCACCAGCCTTATGGCGAAGTGGGAGGTCAGGTTTCCGACATCGAAATCCAGGCTCAGGAAATCCTCGAGACCCGCGAAGTCTTGAATCAGATTCTCGCTGTCCACACGGGCCAGCCAGTAGAAGTGATTGCCAAGGATACCGGTCGCGACCGTTACATGAACGCCAACCAGGCGAAAGAATACGGACTGATCGATGAAATTCTGGTCAATCCCAAAGCAAAACTGGCCGCCGCGAAATGATCGCCGACGTCGCACGAAGGCATTGATTCTCCCTTGTGCCGAGGGCGAAATCACCTGTGCGACTCGACCGGAAACGATACGACCGGATGAATCATCCGTAACGCCTGAAACAGTCACCCTCGATCAGCGAGTTCCCCGATATGACTTCACTTGTTCCTTACGTTATTGAAAAAAACGGCCGTGAAGAACGGGCGATGGACATCTACAGTCGCTTGCTTCGCGATCGAATCATTCTGCTGGGAAGTGCCATCAATGATGATGTCTCCAACAGCATCGTCGCTCAATTGCTGTACCTTCAATTCGAAGACAGCAAGGCCGACATCCACATGTACATCAACAGCCCCGGTGGTTCGATCACCTCGGGCATGGCCATCTATGACACGATGCAGTTCATCAGTTGCGACGTCGCGACGTACTGCCTGGGTCAGTGCGCCAGTATGGGTGCGATGCTGCTGACAGCCGGAACCAAGGGAAAGCGATTCGCACTGCCCAATAGCCGCATCATGATCCATCAGCCACTGGCCGGGATGCAGGGGACAGCCGTCGAACTCGAAATTCATGCCAAGGAAGTCATCCGCACCAAGCGGCGCATGAACGAATTGATGTTCAAGCACACCGGCCAGACCCTGGACAAGATTGAACAGGACACCGATCGAGACAACTTCATGTCGGCCGAAGAGGCTCGCCACTACGGTTTGATCGACACGGTTCTTGAACAATTGCCAGTTCCACCGTCGCATCAGTCTTAATCGGGTTTTCGCCCCGACGGCGGGAATCACCTCACGCATCACGAGTATTTAATACGCCCCTTCAGTGATCGAATCCTGATTGCTGAAGGGGCTTTTTCGAATGAGTCGACCTGGGTGAAGTCCTGCACAGGGGTTTCCACCCTCCATCCATCCCTTGATGACTCGTTCGTCAATGATCTCGAAGAAGCGGGCCAAAGTAGCCAGGGAGGGCTCTTTCTTCGATCTCTTCCCGCTTGCCAGTGGCATGCGAACCGACGTGACTACGTGCTCGTGCCCGGGACCGACCCAAAGTGAATGCCACTGTATGACCGTCTTCGGGCATGCAGTGCGCTCTGACCCTCTTCAAAAAAACGAGAAGCCACCGCTTCTGCGAAGACTCCGACGCCGTGCCATTGGCAGCTTTGTCACTCGAGGCCCAATGAAAACTCTTTCATCTGATAGATGACTCGTCCATCCACCGACAGGAAGCCTTCCGCAATCAGCGTTTTTCGCTGGTCGTCAACACTTTTGATGACAGCGGTCACGGTCACCAACTGGTCGCGTGGCACCACTTGTCCGCGGTAGACCCATTCGTGTTTGCCACTCGTCCCGGATGCGGGATCGTGGAGTACCGGTGTCAGGAACTGCGCATCCGGCCCCGCGTTCCACCGACGAGCGGCGTAGAATTTCAGTAACTGGAAGAACGATTCCAGCCCCAGCGATCCTGGCACAACAGGATCCTGGTAGAAGTGAGCCTTGAAGAACCACGATTCGGGATTCACCCTGGTTGTGCCGATGGCGAAGCCCTGACCGTAGGGGCCATTCTGCAGCGAGATTTGAACGTTATCGATCATCTGGAACTGCGAATCCGCGAAGGGAGCTCGGTCCTGATATGCGAAGCGTTCGGCCTGACTCGCCTCGTCCGGCGACGGCGAGAAAGGTTTCGCCTCACGGATCCCCACCTGATTCAGCAGTGAGGCACGCGAGAAAAATCCAAAGTAGGTATTCCCGACATAGACAGGCTGATCGTCACAGCGAAGATCGAAGTCATAGTGCTGAATGATCATCCCCCCCGCGTTGGAAACGCGAGTCATTTTCACAGTCGTCGTGAGCGTTCCCGATGCGGGGGTCACATCCCGGTATTGTGTTGCCGTCCCACCGAGGTTTCTGAACGAGATATCCGTGTCGCTGGTGAGCGCAGAGCCGACGTAGGCGGCCAGCCAGCCACATGGCTGCAGGGCTGTTTCCAGCAGGACAGCGAATGGCATTCGCCGCTGACGGTTCGACTGGAAGTACCATTCATCGGGAGGAACGTCGTACTGAGCGACGACGACTCCGCCTGGGTTCAGCACCCACTGCTCACAGTCACTGATCGCGACAATGCGGTCCAGGAATTGGAACGGTGGTCCCGGAAGTCTGGCAATGACTCGTTCCGCGTCGAAGACCTGGTAGCGGTCCCCAAAGGCTTCTGACGGCTTACCAACGGCGAACGCGGTGATTCGGTCGGTGTCAAACAGTGCAGGGCGGCGATCGTAGCGAGGCGTAAATTTCTGTGAGGAAATGACAACGCCCTTTTCGCCACGCGCCGCTGCGGAACTCCACAGTCGCTCAATGAACTCCCGCGTCAGGCCCGACATCCTTACGGACATGTCGGTAATTTCGACGATCGGTTTCCCGTCCGCATACATCAAGGCATCGGCAAGGCAGTACGGGGTCGCGGTGGGACTCGACGATTCCGAGGGGACACCCGGGGCACCGCTGGCTGCGTCAAAGTCTCGGTAGCCGACTTCCTTCAGCGTGATCTCGTACCAGACCTTCTTTGTGGTCGCGAGAACCTGACCGCGGCATTTCAAGCGGCTGCGGACGCCGGGAATCGGCTCATACACGATCTGGTCCGCTTCACCCAGCCAACCCATTCGCAGCAGCAGGATCCGCAGTGTATGCATGCAGCATTCATACATCAGCGTTCCCGGCATCACCTGATCGTCACAGAAGTGACACGTCAGAAACCAGTCATCCGGATGAATATCCAGTTCGCCCAGGATCGTTCCCATGCCGAACTTCCCGCCGGTCGGCTCGATCTGAAGAATGCGGTCAACCAGCCACATCTTCGAGCGTTCGTCAGCCCCCGCTGACGCTGATCGGATCAAACCAGGAATGGTGACCGGGTTCGTGAGCGGAAGTTGTGCGAACTGAGCACCGAAGCAAGCGGCAAGATCCCCTCTCCGCAGGGCCAGCAACTGAGCGTCGGAGAAGCTTTCGCGTGCGAGCGGTACCAGTTCCTTCCAGTTGCCGGTCCACTTTCCGGGACGTGCCTGCTTATCGAGAGCCGTGTGGATGATCCCTTTCCCGCTATTCAGTTCGGCAGCGGTGAAGAACCCCGCGCAACCTTCCCGCATCGTCAGCAGCGGTTCTCCTTCCACCGTCGCGTCAAACTCGAAGCGGAACAGATATGTCTGTCCCTGACGGAAGAAGTGAAGAATGCGGATATTGTAATTGATGGTTTTTCCGGGACCGGGCAGCTCTCGATGGAACGTGACGACCGCATCGAGCAATCGATAACTGGCCAGGCCCTTGGTCTGAAAATCAATTCCCAGCCACCCTGACAGGAACAGGTCCGCCTGTCCCGCTTCGACCGCAATACACGTGGGAATGCGGTTGCAGTCGAGATACCAGGCCCCTTCATGGATGTCGTGCTCGGTCACGACACGGCCTGATGTCATCGACAGTGGTTCGCCTTCAATTTCCAGCATCCGATCAGCGAGCATCAGCGGTTCGTCCGGCAACCGGACGCGCGTCGGGAATTCATCGATCGGAGCGAACTGCGGTCCCAGCACCCGACCAATCTTGCCAATAGCGTATTCCATGCACTGCGCCCGGTTCAGCGAGCGAGGGGCCACCAGCGGAGTCGGCGGCAACTCTTCAACAGGCGGCGCAGCATTCGGCGCGACTGGTTCCACTGGTTCCACCGGATCGGAGACCGTCGGCCCCGCGACGAGATCGGGCGAGGCAACTTGTTCGCCCGCAGCAATCCGGGTGAAGAGCGCCAACTGTTCCGCCATGATCCGCTGAGCTTCCGCGGTCACACGCAGATAGGTTTCATGAGCACGCAGTCGGGCGGCCACCATATCATCAAACTGAGTCATGACATTCATTCCAAAAGTGGACGCTCGTGGCGGGATTCGCCATCCCTTCGCTGGTCTGGGCACCAAGAACGGAGAACCACCCACCGCTGTCACAATACCCCGCTTCGTGGGGGAGGGACTGGTGATCGTGGCTTCGGTCGTTCGTGCGTCGCCGTAGAGGAACCGCAGTTCGACGGGGATTCGCTCCGCAATCAGCACAGCCAGAAGTTCGTAAAACGCAACCAGGGGGGACGCGGTCGAGGGGGTCGCAGACAGGGCACGATGCGGACGGTCGCTCAGGATCTCATCGATCATCCGCGTGCACGAACTTCCCGGACCAATCTCCACGAACAGGCGGACGCCATCCGAATAGGCCTGCTCGACCACCCGCGGGAAATCGATGGTATTGACGGCCTGCGCCACAATGGCCTCGGCGGCCGATTCCCGGCTCAGTTCGTATTTCCGGCCCCACGCCGTGCTGTAGAAATCGATCGGTTGCTCGTAATGAGCGGTGCCAATTCGAGGCCGCTTCACCAGAGGAACCGTCGTCTGCATGAGGTGTAGTGCCCGATAGGCTTCTTCGACTTGCCGCAGGATCGGACAGTGAACGGTACTCGGTGCTGCAAACGGAACGAAAGTTCCGCCCAGATCCCGGACAAGTCGTTCGACACCATCTGTTTCCCCACCGATCACACATTGTTGCGGGGTGTTCACGATCAGCAGATAAACCCGTGCCCCTGATGCGTCGGCAGTAGACGAACCAGGTCGTCCCTGATCGTGTGACAGGTTCTGGATCGCCGCCTGAACCACTGCCGCCGATCGGTCGATGACACCTGATGTCCAGCGAACGGGCGAACCAGCAGGAACATTCCAGGCGCGCCGGGCTGCTTCAAACGGTGTGACCAGATCACTGCCGAACAGCGTTGCCTGTTCCATCCGTCGCAACATCTCGTCCCGGTCAGTCCAGGCCCGCAGCCCGAAGAGTGCGGCGGATTCCCCCAGGCTATAACCGATGCTGGCGTCAGGCGTGACACCCAGACGATTCAGCAGGTCACAGACGGCCGTTCCCAGGGCCACCTGCCCAAAGATCATCGCTTTGTGCTGTTCAAGTACTGCTGCGGTTGAATCCCCGAACCAGATCAGGTCGGGACGGTACTGATCTCGCAACCGTTCATTTTCGAGATACTGCTGGTGCAGCACCTCCGGAAATGCGTTCAGCAGCTCACGCCCCATCCCGAGGAATGCATTCCCGGAACCGGGGAAGACAAACGCCAGTCGCCCCGTAGTCCCCAGCGGTGTGCGCGTGAAACGAACGCGCCGATCCAGGACAGCGGCGGGCTGGTCACGCAATGCGTTGACGGCAATCCGAGCGACATCGGGAATTTCCGCCAGCGATCGAACGACTAGCGACAGTCCCCAGCGGTGTTCTGGTTGAGGAGGCCGGGATCGAAACCAGTCCGAAGCCAGGGTCGCAACAGAACTCGCGTTCGCCGCGCGTTCGTTCAGTTGATTCACCCCGGACTCAAGCTGTTCGACCGAATCCCCGTCGATGACGAACAGGCCCACGGGCAACGCCGCGCGAGTTTCACGAGCAGCAGCCCGCTGGGCAAGAGCCGCTTTGCGAACGGGTCCGGGTGCCGTGGTCAGTTCCAGTCGGATTGATCGGCCGTCCGGGCCCAGACCCGACAACGTGATCGGTCGAGTCTGCTCCACCCGGTTCTGCATCCAGCCACCCGACGGAGATTCCGGGATCGCATGCCGGGAAAGCGATTCGACCGCTGTAAACAGCCTCAGCAATCCTGTCGCAGCACCCGCCGGCGATTCCACCGTCAAACCGTCGGCAGGGGAGCGACCGTCGGCTGGAGGTTCGGCATGGCCTCTGTGTGTCGAACCATCAGGGAAGAGCTGTCCAATTTCCCCGGGATCCGTTTCGATTCGCGAGAGGATCGCATGGATGTGATCCCCGTCTCGTACGGCATCTTCACGTCGCTTGAGAACAAATGCCGTCGCACTATCCACAAACGCCGGATTGCCGCCGTCGCCATTCTGCTTCCGTTCCCGCAGGACCGCCACTCGATGACGGATGTCACAGACCAGATCAACCGCCCCGACGACTGCTCGATCGAGTTCACCTCGGCGCAAACTCTGGGCCGCTACGGCACACGCCCGCAGTCCGGAATTCGCATCGGCGGAAATCGTGAAGCTCGGTCCCCCTACATTGAATTCCCGAGCCAGACGACTGGCGACAATCCCCCCCAGGTTGCCCATGACCCGGTTGGCCGACAGGGGGGGACTGACCGAGTCTTTCAACTCTGCCGTCCATTGCGTCAGTTCCTCATCCGACAGCTCAAGGTTGAGCGCCGTTGCCCAGTGCGAGGCCAGTTCCTCGATCGACCAGCGGAAGTGAAAATTCGTGGTATTGGGGTCGAGTTCGATCCCAACGAAAACTCCCGTGGCGTTGCCAAGCGCGATGGCGTCCGACGGACTGCGGTCAGCACGATCGGCAACGCTGTCAGCGTCCTTCAGGGCTGCTGCGGCGACCTTGAGCATCAACTGCTGCTGGGGCAGCATGTCCTGCATTTCCAGTGGCGGGATACGGAACTCGCCCATGGGCAGTTCTACGGACGTCACCGCTGCCGTACTTTCTTCCGCCGCACCGGCGAACTCGTTTCGGAACCAGTCCGAGTGAGTGACGCCCCAATCTCGGATATCGGAAGGAGATTTCGCTCTCTCTGAGGCGTCGTCCGAAGCGAGTGAATCCGATCTATTACTCTGCGTTGCAGGGAGACCCCCGGTTGCGAGGAGACCCCGGGAACTGGCCACCCCGACGATGGCAATGTCGAGATCCTGCGCCGGCGATAGCGAGCGGTCTGCCGTGGAGTTGGGTCGCTGTGCCGGAGACGCGGGAACGAGTACCCGCGTCATCATGTTGGAATGATGCGGTCCGCAATACTCTTCAATCAGCACATGCGCGTTAATACCGCCAAAGCCAAAGGCATTGATCGTGGCACGACGAGGGGTGATGCCGGTGGTAGCCCCCACAGTACCACGGACGTCCGCTGTTCGCCGTGGCCAGGGTTCGGCACGACTCAGCACACGGAACGGGCTGCCGGACCGGGCCAGTCCTGCCGCAGGCTGCTGAAAATTGGCCGTCGGTGGGAGCGTCTCGTGACGGAAAGCGTACAGAACTTTCATCAGTCCGGCGGCACCGGCCCCCGTCAACAGGTGACCAACGTTCGATTTGACGCCCCCGATAACGCACTGGCCGGGGGACGAGGTCTCGTCGGCCCACAACTGATGCAGACTGTCGATCTCCACACCATCACCGACCGGCGTCCCTGTTGCGTGGCACTCGATCAAATCGACGTCGCTCGGACGCCAGCCTGCCTGCTCGTAAGCAGACCGCATCGCACGGAGTTGGCCCTCAGAGTGAGGTGCGAGCAGGTTTGCGCCGCGATCGTTCGACAGACCGATCCCGGCGATCACGCCATAAATGTGGTCGCCCGCGGCAACCGCGTCAGAGAGGCGTTTGAGGACAAAGACCCCCGCCCCTTCTCCCACGACCAGACCGTCTGCGGCAGAGCTGAGCGGAGCACACCGTCCGCGACGGGAGAGGGCTTTCAACTGCGCGAAGCCCATCTGCGTGTATTGGCAATCGGGTCGCGACATCCCTCCGGCAAGCATGGCATCGGCACGACCCGCCAGCAGTTCCTCACAGGCAAATTTCAATGCATAAAGCGACGACGCACAGGCGGCATCCAGCGTATACGCGGGACCTCCCAGCCCCAGGCCTTCCGCAATCAACACGGCCGGCAGACTCGCCGCCAGACGGTTCAACGGATGCCAGTTCCCCGCCGCGACGAGTTTCGCCGACCCCTGCTTCAATTCATCTTGCCGCCCGTCCGGAACGGCTGCGGCCTCGACAATTCGTTCGAACAGAGTTCGCCCCAGCACATCCCGGCAGAGCGCCGAGGTCGATTCCGTGGGAAGAACAATGTTCCCCAGAATCACGCCGACCCGTGAGCGTTCCGTGCCACCCAGCTCGCGTGCATCTCGAAAAGCAGCGCGGGCGGCGTGAAGGCCCAGATGAAACAGGGGGTCGAGTTGACGGAGCAACGCTGGATCGAGTCGCAGTCCCTCGGGATCAAACTGAAAGCCTTCGACGAAGCAGCCCCAGTCAGAGTAAACGCGATCCGGCTTCGGCCCCTCTTTGTCGACCGCTTTGGCCGGGTCGAGGAACCAGCGATCCGGGGGGACGGACCGCCCCGTATCGACCCCGTCAGCGATGTTCTGCCAGAACTTGTCGAGGTTCGAGCCCCCCGGAAATACCCCGCCAACACCGACAATTGCGATACGTTCAGAACGGTCTGTCGGCGGCATAACGTAGGAGACTTCAGTTTGAGCAATTTTCACAAGGTAGGCAAACCAGCATGATAATCGGACCAACCACCGCAAGCCACGGGTTTCGACCAGTTTTCACAGCCGCCACGGGTAAAGTCCCTGCGGCAGTCCGAAATCCAGCTAGGACAGCAGGTTCCAGATGAAGGGATCATTCAACCCCTTGGCGATATGCTTCGATCGACTGAAGTCATGGCTGGCCGTGTGATCATGCGGCACAGAAACGATAAAGGCTCCGGCGGCCGCGGCGGCGCGGGAACCGGTCCCCGAATCTTCCAGCACCAGCATATTTTCAGGTTGGACACCGAGCAGTTCCGCCGCCTTGAGATAGATCTCGGGATTCGGCTTTCCGTGAGTCACGCTTTCCGCCGTCAGTTTCACAGGGAAACGGTGTCCCAGTTGGAATCGCTCGAAGATGTCGTCCAGATAATCCCGGGGCGAGGACGTCGCCACTCCCTTGGGCAGCTTTCGGGATTCAATCAGATTTAATAAGTCGTACAGGCCGGGCATCGGCCGGAGGTGTTCGTTCAGCATTTCGTGAAAGATCACACGAGATTCCGCCAGCAGATCCGCCGGTTCTTCGTTGAGCTTCATGTAATCTCGAAACGCCGTTAGCGACTCCAGCGGACGCAGACCGAGCATCGCATCCATCGCTCCTTTGGACATTCTCAGTCCGCGACGTTGCAGCAGAACATCGGCAGAAACGTAGAAGACATCTTCCGTATTAAACATCAACCCATCCAGGTCGAAACAAACGGCCTGAATCTGGGGAATCGTCTCAGTCATAGCGTTCTTGAAGTTCCAGCAAAGTACTCTCGGCCGACCCTGGCCAGCAGGGGGCAAGCTCATTTCAAAAGCAGAATCCGCCTGCAAGCCATGTCGCTCATGCCAGGCACGTCGCAACGAGGGCTCGCGCGTGAGTTCAGAAGCACACTGACTTGTTCAGCCGGTCCCGATGGATCGGCCGTTGAATCAGGATGAGGACTCTGAGCACGAAGTTTAGTTGGGTGACCTGTGAACGTCCACGATTCAAGGCGCACGCACGGCCGCCAACCCCTGCGTCAGCGCCGACTGGTAAATCCAGACATCACCCCCAAACGCAACCAGTCGAAATCCCCGTTGAATCTGGGCCCGTCCCTCTTCCACACTGGTCACCAGCACAGCGGGGACCTTTCGGTTCCGCTCGCAGGCAGCCAGGACCCGGTCGATGGCATCGAGGATGCGGGGATGCTGCATCTGCCCCGGCAATCCCAGGGAATTCGCCAGATCGTAGAGTCCGATCCACAGGCAATCGAGTTCGGGAACGGCGGCAATTTCATCAAGGTTGTCCAGACCCGCAGCGGTTTCGATCTGGGCGATGATCAGCACTTCGGCGTTGGCGGAACGAACCACTTCCGCAATCGAATCATTCTTGTAGTCATCATGAGCAATCGAAAATGCGGCACCACGTCGTCCGATCGGGGGGTACTTCGCTGACTGCACGAGCAACCGAGCCTCCTCTGCCGATTCGACCATCGGAGCCATCACTCCCATCGCCCCCGTGTCCAGCACCCGCGAAACGAAGTGATACTGCGTCGTGGGAATGCGAACGATAGGAACCAGCTTCGGTTTCGGCGTCGTGGCAATCAGCATGCGGATGGACTCAATATCCCATCCCGTGTGTTCCATGTCATAGACAGCGAACTCGGCCCCGGCATTAGCGGCAATCCGACCGATTCCGGTCGTATTAAACTCAAACATCATCGTCCCAACCGAGACACCGCCCGTTGCCACACACTTTTTGACCGGATTCGCCAGCATCTGCGTTCCTTTATAGGGGAGACAGAATCATCACTCAGGGGAAGGGATGAAAAGGGAGTTATCCTACCCGTTTCGTTACGGAGTCGCACAACCCCAACAAACGAATTGCGAGAGCAGATTGCTGGCCTCGCTTCAACCTCCGCCCACGGTCTGCTCCTGAAACTTAGTGGGACCGTCCCCGTGCACGATTTCGACTCAGGTAGTTGATACCGCACCAGGTTAATGCGATCACGCAGTTCCCTTTCAGCAGCAAGGAGCGGCCACGGACGCCACCACGCGCCCGTAAAGATTTCGAAGATGTCAGAAATGCCAAACAGCAGGAACCAGACTGCGGCCACACGTCCCAGGTGCTGATTTCGACTTGGTCCCCGACTGCGAATGAAAAGAGCAGCGCCGATCGTGATCCAGAACGCAGCTTCCAAACCATTGAAGAGAGAAAACGGGTCCATCCGGAAGCTCCACGTAGCGCGATTCAGTAAAACAACGACGACCTTCTTCTGAACTTTCTCAAGCGGAAACCTGCGAAAGCATGATCCGCACTCCATTGCTCACGTTCATCCAAGTGTCAACTCGAGCATAACGCTGGAAGATCCGAATCACCTCTGTCACTATCACAGCCGCCCTGTCAGCATGGCGATCAGTATGATCAGACCGATGAACGCGTCTACATAGCGGGAGTAATGTGTGAGCAGGCTACGTCTGAGAATCGGGCCCGTCGTTCAGAATGCCGAAGATGTACGACTTCGAGTTGAACGCGAACTTCCCGATCATGCCGGACTACGAAGTCTGGCGGCAGGCGTCGCCACGGCGGCGCGTGACGCAGAACATGTCGCTCAACAATTAAGGCGTCCTTTCGGAGTACACCGACTCCCCGCCGCGTTCCTGGCAATCGCGTTACTGCTGTTGATCGTCTGGATTTACATTGAGTTCTTTCGCACGACCACCCTCAAAATCGCACTCCCCGATCGGGACTTTCAGGCACTGAAATCCCGCATGCAGCAGGATGATCGAATCCGGTTTACCGAGGAGGTCGTACCGGGATCGCGAGAAGCCGTCCAGAAAGTTTCTGCTGGTGAGGTCGATCTGGGATTCATTCAGGGGGGCGTCGAAATTCCCGCAGAACTTCCCCGGTTCCAAACGAGTAACCCGGAACTGGTTCTGTGGTTCGTGCGTCGATCCATTCCGCACTTCGGAGCCATCAAGCGAGTTCTCACGTCTGTCGAAGGAGCGGGCAGTCATACCGTCGCAAAAGATTTTCTTCGTGCCTGGCGACTCGACTCACAAATCGAGTTTGTCCATCGCTGGAAATTGCTTTCGGGCGATGAAGCGTCTCCGCTGTCCGAGGACATCGATGCGGTGTTCGTCGTCAAGGACCCCGCCGATCCGCAGGCCCTGACAGCGGCAGAACGACTCTCAGAAGCGGGGTTTGTGCTCGCATCGCCCGACCTGGGAGCCCGCGTCGCTCAATTAGACTATCTCAGCCCGCACACGATCCCGGCCGGATATCTTCTCAGCATTCCCCCCTTTCCGGAACAACCGGTCGCCACATATGCCGTCAAAACGTACCTCGTCGCCCGCAAGGATATCACACCTCGCATGCTGGCGGCGGCAAGTCACCTGCTGGACGGGGAGCAGACCCCGATGTCATCCGGCCAGTATGAGCCCAGCCTCAGTGAGACGAGCGAACTCTTTCAGGGGGTCGACGCCTTCCTGGGGATCATTATCAATCTTGTGCTGGCGTTTCTCGCCCTGACGGGACTGGAGATGCTGGCGTATCGCAAGCGGTTCCATGAACTCAATTCACTGGTCAGTCTGATCAGTATCCATCAAAGCTCGAAAGATGTCCTCGGCGTGCATGATTCCAGAACACGCAGGGACCATCTCCTGTACCTCAGCCTCTGCAGCGACCTGCTGGGCTTAGTCAGCATGATCGGGGGCTACTACACCCAGGAGAATTCGTCACTGCTGTTCAGCGGAATGCCCGAAATCATCCACCAGCGCTGCGACGGCCTGAAGATCAACATTCAATTGAAAATCCTGCATGCCACCATCGATCCCAAGCCGTTTGAAAAGTCGGTCGTGGAACCGACGGCGACATCGGGATAGCCGCGAACGAGACAGATACTTTTATTGGCTGGTGGCAAGTTGCAATAAACACCGCTGTCAGGCTGAAATCGGCCCTGCCAGTCGCGCCTCACCGTAGATCTCGTCAGCCCCTGAAGGACCGTTTCAGCGATTGCTGCTTGAACTTGTGCGAGGAATCGCCAACATGACGGTTCGGCGGCCGTATTTTGTGCCCTCGCCGAACTGGTTCCTTTGCAACGACAGGAGATTCGATGGCCGATTCCAGTCCCCCTTCACCACTGGTTGGGGTGATCATGGGAAGCAAATCCGATTGGGAAACGATGCGGCACGCTGCGGAACTGCTGCAGGAATTCGAAGTTCCTCATGAATGTCGGATTGTTTCAGCTCACCGAACTCCTGAATTGATGAATGATTACGCCAGATCGGCCGAATCGGCGGGCCTGGAAGTGATCATCGCCGGGGCCGGCGGGGCAGCGCATCTTCCCGGCATGGTCGCCTCGCAGACGGTCCTTCCCGTTTTGGGTGTTCCCGTGCAGAGTCGTGCACTGAACGGCATGGATTCGCTTCTGTCCATCGTGCAAATGCCCGGCGGAATCCCCGTGGGAACACTGGCGATCGGTGAGGCGGGTGCCAAAAATGCGGGATTGCTGGCAGTCCGCATCCTCGCCACAACCCGTCCGGAACTCCGAGCCCGACTGCACGACTTTCAAACCCGTCAACGCGACCGGGTACTGGGAGATTCACTTCCATGACGAATCCGATTCTGCCCGGTGCCACGCTGGGAATGCTGGGAAGTGGCCAACTCGGCCGCATGTTTACCATTGCCGCACGACGCCTGGGCTACCGCGTCCATGTCCTTTCTCCCGACACGGAAACGCCGACAGGGCAAGTCGCAGACGTCGAAGTCCGCTGTGACTATCAGGACCTTGATCGGGTCGCTGAATTTGCGCGCGGCGTCAGCGTCGTCTCGTTCGAGTTCGAGAATGTCCCCTCGGAAACAACCGAAGTCTGCCGCAAGTACTGTCCCGTTCGCCCGGACGGGTCCGTACTGCACACCTCCCAGAATCGATATCGGGAAAAATCCGCCCTCAAAGAGGCCGGTCTCCCCGTCACCCCCTTCACACTGGTGCGATCGCTCGAGGAACTGGAAGCGGCGGCGAAGCAGCAGGGATTGCCGGGGGTCTTCAAGACAGCGGACTGGGGATATGACGGCAAAGGTCAGGTCGTCGTTCGGTCTGAAGACGAACTTCCGGCGGCCTGGGCCAAACTGAACGCTCCTCAGGCAATTCTCGAGAAGTTTATCGATTTTGAAGGCGAGCTGTCAGTTGTCGCCGCCCGGGGTCTCGACGGACAGTTTGTCAGCTATGGCCCGATCGGAAACGTCCACAGCAATCACATTCTGGACATTTCCGTCTGCCCGCTGCTGGTCCCCGGTTCCGTTGCGGCCGATGCAATCGAGATCACACGTGCGGTGCTTGATCGACTGAACGTGGTCGGTGTGATGTGCGTCGAGTTCTTTCTCACAAAAAATCAGCAATTACTGATTAACGAGACAGCACCCCGTCCACACAACTCGGGCCACTTGACGATCGACGCCCATGTCACGTGCCAGTTTGAACAACAGGTGCGGGCCATCTGCGGGCTGCCGCTGGGGTCCGGTGAGCTCCGGTCTCCCTCGGCCATGGCGAATCTCCTGGGCGATGTCTGGGACAGCGGCGAACCAAACTGGACGGCGGCGTTGCGGCATCCCAATTTGAAGCTGCATCTGTATGGCAAGCAGGATCCGCGACCGGGGCGAAAGATGGGGCACCTCACCGTGCTGGCTCCGACTGTGCACGAAGCCGAACAGACCGCAAAGCAGGCCCGTGCGGCATTGAAGTTCCGCTGAATCGGGCCCCCCTGCCACGCTCCCCCCTCCGGGGGAGCGACCGAAATTGTACGAACCTGCCAAACCGCTATGATTTCGGGGCCAGACGGAGTTCCTGATGAAAGCCGGAAACGGCCTGGGTGACACCGGTGGGAAGCCGATTTCTCGCGACGCCTGGATCCGGGGTTGTCGTGATCCGAACCTGAAGAGCGCCTCGAGATGTCCTCTTGCAGTTCGCGGATCGAGACAATTCCGTCCCACCTGATGCTGAATCATCACAACTTGACACCATTTTTGAATACGGAAACGGACTGAAGGTCATGCCTCGTTACGATGACGACGTCAAGCGGATTGAAGCCAAGTGGCAGGCCTATTGGGACGAACACCAGACGTTTCAAGTTGATCCGGCCGATACCAGTGCCGATGCGTCAGACAAGCTCTATGTCCTCGATATGTTTCCCTATCCGTCGGGGGCGGGACTGCATGTCGGACACCCCGAAGGATACACCGCGACGGACATCGTCTGCCGCTTTAACCGCATGCGGGGCAAGCAGGTGCTGCATCCGATGGGCTGGGATGCATTCGGATTGCCCGCCGAAGACTACGCGATCAAGACGGGGACTCACCCCGCCGTCACGACGGCCAAAAACATCGGAACGTTCAAGCGGCAACTGAAGTCACTCGGCTTCAGTTATGACTGGAGCCGCGAGTTCGCGACGACAGATCCCGAATACTACCGCTGGACACAGTGGATCTTCCTCCAGCTTTTCGACACCTGGTACGATCCCGCTCATGAATGGACCGGTCCCGACGGTAAGGCCCGCACGGGACGGGGGCGCCCGATCGCCGACCTGCCGATTCCCGCCGACATCGCCTCTCGCGGCAGTGACGCGGTGAGACGTTACCAGGATCAGCACCGGCTGGCTTATCAACATGAAGCCCCGGTCAACTGGTGTCCCGCGCTGGGGACGGTGCTCGCCAACGAAGAGATCGTCGACGGAAAGAGCGAACGAGGCGGGCATCCGGTCGAGCGAGTGCCGCTGCGCCAATGGTTGCTGCGGATCACCGCCTACGGAGACCGTCTGGCGAACGAACTGGACGATCTTCAATGGCCCGAATCGATCAAGCTGATGCAGAAAAACTGGATCGGCCGCAGCGAAGGTGCGGAAGTCGATTTCTACGTCGGACAGAACGGCCCCGCTTACGAAGAATGGAAGGCGAACCGTGCGACGAATGGCTTCCCGCGTGAAGCTTCGCCGGATGTCTTGCGAATTTATACGACGCGGCCAGACACGCTCTTCGGCGTCACCTACATGGTCCTCGCCCCTGAGCATCCGGCGGTAGCCGTGTTGACGACTCCAGAGCAACGTGCGGCCGTGGAGGCCTATCGACAGCAGGCGGCCACGAAGAGCGATCTGGATCGAACCGATCTGGCCAAGAACAAAAGCGGCGTTTTCACCGGTGGCTACGCGACGAACCCGATGAACGGCGAGCAGGTCCCCGTCTGGATCGCTGACTACGTTCTGATGAGCTACGGCACCGGTGCCATCATGGCCGTTCCTGCCCACGACGAACGAGACTTCGAGTTCGCCACGCAGTTCCAGATTCCCATCACGCACGTCGTGGCTCCCGCCGACGGAAGCGTCGACGTCAGTCAGGGCTTCTTTCACCACGGCGTCGCGATCAATTCGGGAGCGTACACCGGCCTGCCGACGCTTGAGTTCAAGACAAAAATGACCAGTGATCTGCAGTCCGCGGGGATCGGACGCAAGGCGGTCAACTACCGCTTGCGTGACTGGTTGTTCTCGCGCCAGCGTTACTGGGGGGAACCATTCCCGATCTGGCACGAGTTGGACGAAAACGGACAACCGACCGGTCTGCTGCGAACCGATGCCGTCACCGAGCTTCCGGTTCGTCTGCCGGAAATGGCAGACTTCAGACCGACGGGTACGCCTGATCCGATGCTCTCAAAGGCACCAGAGAACTGGTTGTACAAAACCTCGCCCGAGGGCGTGCGTCTCAAGCGGGAAACCAACACCATGCCGCAGTGGGCGGGGTCGTGCTGGTACTACCTTCGCTTCGCCGACCCCCAGAACACCGAGCGGTTCCTGGATCCGGCCTTGGAAAAGCGGTGGCTTCCCGTCGACCTGTATGTCGGTGGGGCAGAGCACGCCGTGCTGCACCTGCTGTATTCCCGCTTCTGGCACAAAGTCCTGTTTGACCGTGGACACGTTTCGACGGCAGAACCGTTCCAGCGACTGGTCAATCAGGGAATGATTCTGGGCGAAGTCGAGTTCACCGGGTACGTGCTGGGGACAAATGCGGGGACGGATATTGCGACACTTCCCTTCGTTTCAGCACGCGATTTGAAAGCGAATGTCGATGAAAGTGGTGCCACCACACGAGTCGTCGAAAAGACCGGTGAAGTCGTCACGCCCGTCGTACTTGATCTTGAGGCGGTCGAGAAGAAGGGAGATGCCTTCGTCCTGAAGGATCGGCCCGAGATCGTGATTGAAAGCCGCGCCCATAAGATGTCCAAATCCCGGGGCAACGTCATCAATCCCGATGTCGTGGTCAACCAGTTCGGGGCCGATTCACTTCGACTGTACGAAATGTTCATGGGTCCGCTCGAAGCCGTTAAGCCATGGAGCATGAAGGGTGTCGAAGGGGTTGCCCGGTTCCTTGGTCGTGTCTGGCGAATGATCGTCGATGAATCGAATGATACCAAGGCCCAACTGTGTCCTCAGGTCCAGGATGTCGCTCCGACGGCGGCTCAACTGCGAACCTTGCATCGTACCATCAAGGCAGTTACGCGCGACGTGGAATCCATGGGATTCAACACGGCCATCAGCCGCATGATGGAATTTGTGAATGAGTTCCTCAGCCAGGACGTTCGCCCGAAAGCCGTCATGGAACCGTTCGTCCTGATGCTCAGCCCCTTCGCACCGCACCTGGCCGAAGAACTCTGGGAACTGCTGGGACATTCAAAAACGCTGGCGTACGAACCATGGCCGACTCACGAAGAGAAATACCTCATCGAAGCCGAGGTCGAAATCCCGGTGCAGATCAACGGAAAGTTGCGCGGCAAGATCACGATCCCCACAGGTGCAGATCAGCCCACAACGGAAGCGGCGGCCAAGGCGGACGCAGTCATTGCTGGTCAGCTCGAAGGGAAGAATATCGTCAAGACGATCGTGGTCCCGGGTAAGATGATCAACTTCGTCGTGAAGTAGATTTTCCTGAAGGGAACGCCTCCCGATCTCATCGGCCATGGGGGCAAAGATGACCAGTCTGCGGACGCGTCTCAGGACGCCCGCAGACTGACGTCGGTCCGGGACGTTTCACGGGTGAGCGGACTCGCCCCGACGGCCGTTTCTGGCATGAGTCGTAAAAAAAGAGAGCAGACCGGGGCAATTCTGAGTCCTGGTCTGCTCTCTCTATTGATTCGGCGTTATTCACGCCACGGATCCGTATCAGCCGCTTTTCGACCAAGCCGGGATCATTCAGCAATAACCGGGTTGGCGAGAACACCCACCCCTTCGATTTCAACTTCCATCCGATCGCCCGCCTTGAGGTAGACTTGCGGATTGCGAGCCGAACCGACACCCGGAGGCGTTCCGGTGAAGATCAGGTCGCCCGGTTGCAGCGTGATCAGTTGCGACAGATGAGCAATCACTTCGTCGATGCCAAAGATCAGCTCTTTTGTCGACGAATTCTGTAGCGTTTCGCCGTTCAGACGCAGACCGATCTTCAGACTGCGTGGATCGACTTCGTCGGCGGTGACCAGGTAGGGTCCCGTGGGTGCGAAGGTGTCTGGTGACTTGCCCAAGAGCCACTGACCGCCCGGTCGTCCCTTTTGCCAGTCGCGAGCCGAGACATCGTTACCGCAGGTGTATCCCGCGACGTATGAGTAAGCTTCCTCTTTCGGGATGTTTTTTCCCTGCTTGCCAATCACGACGACCAGCTCGGCCTCATAATCGACTTCATGAGAAACTTTCGGCAGAATCACCGCGTCTTCGGGACCGATCACGGTCTGCGAAAACTTGCTGAAGACGACGGGCTCGGTCGGAATGGGCGAATTGGTTTCGATCGCGTGATCGCGATAGTTCAACCCGATACAGAAGACTTTGCCCGGATTTCCCACCGGGGCCGCCAGCTGACCCGTGATGAAGGGGCCTTTGACCGATCCGACCGCCAGCGCATGGGCTGCAGCGATCAGACCTTCTGGAGCGGCCAGAATTTCCCGCATGGTGGTGGGAAGCTTGACATCCACTTCACACAAATCCACAAAGCGTCCGTCGAGTGCAACGCCAACGACTCGTGGTCCCCAGTCGGTTTTCAATGTGGCCAGCTTCATCTTAGTCTCCCTGGTAGTTGTGTCTGCGAGGCTGTGAAACGACTTCTCATTATTCAGTTTTGCACGGCGTCGGGACACTCTAGTCACCTCGGGAGGGATTTTCATCCGTACAGACATCACTTCAACTTGCCGGTCGAACTCAAATCTGCGAAACAGAGTTCGTGTTCAGCATGCACCCTGATTCTGCGCCGCAGCGATGCTGGGGAACTCACAGGCGTCACGCGCTCCACCGAAATCACGTCAGGGACTTGCACCAGCCTTACGGACACAAGCTGAGGAACGGAAAGTCATGGAAGCGGCGCCGACAATCCTTTTTGCGGGGGGAGGCACCGGCGGCCACCTGTTCCCCGGGATCGCCGTGGCCGAACAGCTCCGCCAGCGTTCCCCTTCCCGCCGACTCATTTTCATCGGCTCCAACCGGCCCATCGAAGTCAGCATCGCGGCGGACCACCACCTCGAACATCGCATGTTGCCGGTCGAATCACTGGCGGTTCTCAAACGAAACCCCGTCAGATTTCTCTGGCGAAACTGGCAGGCGTGGCGCAGCGCCCAAGCACTGCTGAAAGAACTTCGGCCCGCCGCCGTCATTGGGTTGGGTGGCTACGCCAGTGCACCCCTCGTCTATGCAGCCAGCCGCCAGCGAATTCCCGTCGTGCTGCTGGAACAAAACGCGATCCCCGGACGGACGACACGGGGTCTGAGCCGCTACGCAAATCAGGTCTGCCTCTCGTTCGCCGAGGCACAAACGTATCTGCCGCGCGCTCGCCGTGTGACGGTCACCGGGAATCCGGTCCGCGCAGAGATTGCCCGCTTGCACCACCCCGCAGAAGATCATGCAGACACCGTCGTCTCTCCAGTTGATACTGGCCGACACTTGCTGATCCTCGGCGGAAGTCAAGGTGCCGACTCGCTGAATGCTGCGGTATTGAAAGCGGTTGCGGCGTTGCGCGAACCACTCGCCAACTGGCAGATTGATCACCAGACCGGGCCTCGCTATGTGGAGGTCGCTCGTCAAACATACGCCCAACTGGGGTTAAAAGCTGAAGTGTCGTCATTCTTTCGTGATATGCCAGAACTCTACGAGCGTGCGAATCTCGTCATTTCACGAGCCGGTGCCACGACGCTGGCAGAACTGGCGTGTGCGGGCAAGCCGGTAATTCTGCTCCCCTATCCGCACGCAGCCGACGCTCATCAGCATGCCAATGCCAAAGTGTTCGTCGATCGCGAGGCCGCCCTCCTCGTCGAACATGCCCCTTCTTCTGACGAGACCGCTTTGCAGTTATCCCGGAACCTGGAGAAGCTCATCAGGGACCCCCATTTGCGTCATCGCATGGGAAATGCCGCATTGTCACTTGCCCACCCGGACGCAGCCGCGGCCATCGCGGATGTCATCGAGGCTGAGGTGAGTCCCTGCGCCGGATAAGCCGTTAGGCAGCGGTATCTGGTGTCCGGGTTTCTGCAACCTGAGTGACGCGAACAGGCCACTGAATGAGCACTGTCGCGATCAGGCATAACGTCAAGCCGACCAGATTGACCCATTTCGAGGCTTCATGGTAATGCGTAAACGACGCCGACTTGGCTTGGCCCGGGGGAACGACCATTCGCAGCAGAGGAAGATAGACAAAAACGTAGTCCAGCGCCAGCACGCCAAGTGACAGCGCCAGGAAGATCAGTGCTCCGGTACGGCGGAACCGGGGGAAAGTGGCCGACGGTCCTCCGATCAGTGCCCCCAGCCAGGCGCTTCCCATCAGGACAACTCCGCAGACGTAATACGCAGGAAAGCGGAGTGCGACGAGAATATCTTTGGTGGCAGAGTCGAAGCCGCCTCGCGTCACCTCGGCCACTCCCACAATCACAAAAAGAGTGGCAGCACCGACCCAGGCGGACGTACAGAAGCGAGCAATAAACTGCCCAACCGTCGCCAGGAGACCTTGCGGGGGTTCAGCCGGGGAGTGCCCCATAAATTTCATGCTCCGAAATCAAATCACTCAATCAGGACGTGCGACAGGCTACAGTCCGGAAGTCCACTCGTTTCTCACACTGACCCGCAGAGATTCTGCAGATGCAGCCTGCAAAGAAGAATCGAGCGATCCATCTCAGACGACGCAACCAGCGCTATCGCATCAGACCGCAGCAGTCTCGCTGCGGGATTGAGGCATTGTGACGGAGTCATTCCAATTACGGAAGCATGACCTTGACGTTGGCACCAATCGCGATTTTGGGCCACAACTTGCCAGCCGGTTCGATCTTTACAGCCACGAACGATTCGCCATTCCGCGATGACGATGTGACGTGCGAGGGGATCTCGGATATCACTCCAATCCGTTTATCATTCTCTGGAAAGACAAGAGTGACCTTGGTTCCGGGTTTCAACTGGGCCGCTGTCCCCGGGGGCAACTGCGCCACCACATGACGCTGGACGTCGTCCAGAATATCCACCAGGGAACCGCCACCTGCGACCTGATCGCCCGAATGAACTTTGACTTCCCCGACGGTGCCGTAGGTCGGACTGATGATCTGCAGCTCTTTGGATTGCTCTTCCAGCGCAACCAGCTCCTGTCGGGCTCCGTTTAATTTGGCCTCGATGACATCCACGCCCGACCCCTTGCGAATCTGTTCTTCCAGATTCTTTTCCAGGGCGGCAAGGCGGGTGAGTCGTTCCTGACAGAGCGTGACCTGAATCGCCAGAGTCTCTGCGGAGGCTGCAGCAGCGTCTTCACGAAGCATCGCCTGCAGGCGGCGTTCGTCGGGAAGGTGAAGCTGCTTCGTCAGCGAACTGAAGGGGTTATTCAGTTCCGCGCCCATCGGACTGACCAGCGAATCTGCGCTCGCCAGATGGTCTTTCCAGGCAAGCTGCTCGACCTGCTTGTTAAGCCGTTCCTGTGCCAACGCGGTCTCCTTGAGCTGTGTCTCGAAGACTTCCGCGTCCAGTTCTCGTCGCCGCCAGGCCAGGTCCACTTCGGCCGCAACTTTCACCCGGTTCATCTCGGCTTCCAGTTCCGAGATTTCGCGACGCTTGCTGATGATGCGATCCTCAAGGCGGGGATCGACGAGTTGAACCAGCAAATCGCCTGGAACGAGTGTCTGACCTGCTTTGACCGACACATCTCGGACCTGAGCCAGACAGTTCGAGGACACCGTCGTCGAACGGGACTGCAGCACCCCTGGATAGGAATGCTCGCCGACATATTCGAAGAGACAGGCGAATCCCGTCCCTGCAAATAATGCCAGACCGATGCAAACCCCTTTGAACATCAGGGAACTGGAAGAGGCTTGGTGTGTCGTCGAGGAAATTTCGCCGGGCATGGTGCGCTTCATCCAGAATGCGTGACAAAGTCCTTCATCGGATCGGCAAAATCGGAGGATGTTCATTGGACAGAGTCGGCCCATTCCAATCGGAAATCAAAAAACGAGTCGATACAACCCGCAAAAACCAACAGTTCCGGGGCAAAAAGTGAAGTCACCTACACTCGTTGATCCCCGTTCCCGCCTCCGTCCACGCACACGCTCCCGCAGCGTCCAATCCGAGAGGAACGATTTTCGAGACTCCAGTCGAAGCGAAATTCCCTCCTTATGAGGAAGCGCGGGTAACAGGAATCATCGCGACCCGCGCCCTGCACACGCGTTTGCGATATGATCAGCGGGCAGTCTTCCAGAAATGACGAAACGGTTATCTGTATGCGTCCTCAACCGATTCCCCCACGCCCGTCGGTGCTGAGATTCGACAGGAAGTTCGATCCGGATGACGCAACCCGAAGATCACCGGGGATTGGACGGGGTCCGCCGCCGCAGAATGATTCCCGTGGCGATCACTCGCTGTCCCGCACCCGAGGGCCGACCACGTGAACTGTGGCGGTCCTGTTAACGAATACTTTTTCCTCACTTGAAACAATCCGACATGCCTGTCCATTCCGCCGGTTCCACGGCACGCGTTGTCATTAAACCTCGTAAAGCACTCCCCTTTTTCAGTCGTCATCCCTGGGTTTTCCAAGGCGCCATCGACCGGATCGAGGGAAATCCGGCTCCCGGTGATGCAGTCGCCCTCACCGCTCATGACGGACAGTTCATCGCCTGGGGTCTGTTCAATCCGATCAGCAAGATTGCCGTCCGACTTTACTCATGGGATGAAGCAGACCCTCTGACAGAAACTTTCTGGCGGCAAAGAGTTACAGACGCCGTAGAGATGCGGAAGGTCCTCTTGCCCCAACAGGGGCCCCAGGACGCCAGCCGACAGATTTACAGCGAAGCCGACGGGCTGTCGGGACTGACCGTGGACCGCTATGGCGGCTGGCTGATGGTTCAATTGACCAGTCTGGCGCTGGCGAATCACAAAGAAGTCATCCTCGATAGCCTGCGCGAAACCCTGCAACCGGAAGGGATCTGGCTGCGAACCGAGAAAGGAATTCGCGCGGCGGAAGGATTGGAACTGACCGACGGGTTGCTTTGGGGCCAGTCCCCCCCTCGACCCATTTTTATCGCCGAGCATGGTGTTCGCTATGGAATTGACGTGGCCGAAGGACAAAAGACCGGATTTTTCCTGGATCAGCGGGATAATCGCCGACGGATCGCCGACTTCGTGCGAGATAAGCGAGTTCTCGATGTCTGCTGTTACACCGGTGGCTTTGGCCTGAACTGCCTGGTGAACGGGGGGGCTGCCGAAGTCACCGCCGTCGATGCGTCAGAGGCGGCTCTCACCCAGGCCCGTTCCAATGCAGAGCTGAACGGGGTTGCGGACCGACTCAAGACAGTTAAACAGGACGCCTTCAAGGCTCTGGAAGAATTTCATTCCAAACAGGAAACGTTCGACACCGTGGTGCTCGACCCGCCGAAGCTCGCACGCAACCGGCAGGGGATCGATGCCGCGTTACGAGGTTATTACAGCCTGAACCGCTTTGCACTGGGTCTGATCAACCCCGGTGGATTCTTTGTGACCTGCAGTTGTTCAGGTCACATCTCTCACGAAATGTTTGCGGATATGCTCAGTCAGTCGGCACTGCACGCAGACCGCCGATTGCAGGTGCTCGAGGTACGCGGCCCTGCCGCAGACCACCCCGCGTCGATTCACTGCCTCGAAACGAACTACCTGAAGTGCTACCTTTGTCGCGTGCTGTAGATGTCGTTTCACGAGATGAAACCACCCGATTTCCAGCGATCGCCATCATTGTTGGCCGTTCAAATCATAAAGGGGAATGAATTTACTCCCCTTTGACGTAGAATAGCCTCCGTTCCGGGCCCATACTGGCGATTTCCTCTGCCCGGGATCGCCACAGACTTCTTCCTACTTTCTCCACAGAGCCGCGCGTGTCACGTCGAAATAAAAAAGTCGAAGAAACGATCCCTCATTCGTTTTTCATCCGTCCACAAGAGAAGTTGTTAATCGACACTCTGCCGGACATGTCGGGGAAACGAGTGATCTGTACGTCGGCCGGGCGTGCCCAGTTTGCCGTCGCCTACGCGACAGATCATCCTGACGCTCAGGTTGATTGCTGGTTTCTCGATATTTTTCACAGGACGCAGAGCGAATTCCGTATCAGCGAAGATGGACCGCCCCCCCCGAACCTGAATCTGATCTGCCAGCCGGATCTGCCCGATCACGAAGCGGATCTCGTGGCGTTCGCCTTCAAAAAGGGGGGTGAAGCCGAGTTGACCCGCGATCTGCTCCAGCAGGGACACCAGCGACTGGTCGAGGGGGGCCGAATGGTCGTTTCCACCGACAACGACGAAGATCAGTGGATTCACAAAGAGTTACG
The DNA here is from genome assembly GCF_044336245.1 of Schlesneria sphaerica. Classification (NCBI taxonomy): domain Bacteria; kingdom Pseudomonadati; phylum Planctomycetota; class Planctomycetia; order Planctomycetales; family Planctomycetaceae; genus Schlesneria; species Schlesneria sphaerica. The sequence goes on from NZ_CP172346.1 coordinate 2,981,299, forward strand.
GGCAATTTTTCCCAAGGTAACACGTCGCCCCGTCCGGAAGCAGGGGACTGTTTATCTCGCGACGAAAGTGGCGCCGCTGAAGAAACTCAAAGACTTCGACTGCGAATTCGCGTTTCGTGACCGGGGTCGACTCATCTACGCGTACAGCCGTCCCGGTGTTTTCAGTCATCGTCATATCGACGGGGGCGCGCGGGCCTTGATGAACAAAATGGTCGTCAAACCGGGCATGAAGGTCCTGGACCTGGGAAGCGGTGCCGGTACCGTCTCCCTGGCCGCCGCCTTCGCGGCAGAAAATGTCTCGGTCCACGCAGTCGACTCCAACGCCCGCGCCATCCAGTCGCTGGAACGAGGGATCGCTAAGAATGAAGCTCCCGGGATCACGTATGCCCTGGATGCCGAAGGGGAAACTCCCGCATCAGACGAGTTTGACCTGGCCCTGGCTAACCCGCCGTACTTCTCAAACTACGCGATCGCGGATTTGTTCCTCGACACGGGTCATCGGGCACTGAAACCCAAGTCAAAAATCCTGATCGTGACCAAGACCCCGAACTGGTTTGTCGAGCGGATGCCCCTGTGGTACGGGGACGTCGAAGTGGCCGAAGCCAACGATTACTGGATCGTTACAGGCCGAAAGCGAAAAGAATCACTCGCTGATCAGCCGCGAGAACGGCGATCGCGAGAGCAGTACGACTGAGTTCCCCCGACCGGCAACCTCATTCGATCAGACTTCGTTCGAATGAGGTTGGGACAGACTGCAAATTGCGGCCAGTCCCCTGACTCCCATTGTCCATCAGGGATAACGGATCTGTTTCAAACCGCTAGGAACCCAACGGATCCAGCAACTGGATGACGTGCCGCACTTCGTAGGGACGCTTCACCAGCCCCGTGGATCTCGCGGAGTTCCACTGCATCATGCAGACGTGATTCGACGTCGCCAGAATGACGGGGGTACCGACCGCCTCATTCAAGAATGCCGATTTGCGCGCGAGAATCTGCTGCGCGTTCTCTGGCTTCTGAATGTTGTAGACCCCACCTGATCCACAGCAGTCACGTGCCTGGGGAGCCAGTTCCCATTGATATCCGGTCGCGTCCAGCACGTTCGCGGGAATGCCAGCCGCCTTTTGACCATGCACCAGATGGCAGGGAAGATCCACATAGACGCGCGCCGCTTGGTCCTTCCTCGTCCGTGTGACGAGGTTCTGTTCACCCAGAAAACCGAGCACGTCACGAACGGGGACTTCGCCTTTCATGGTCTTCCCCAGCGCCAGGCCGCAACCGGAAGAATTGCTGACGATCGCGTCCACATCCAGCTTCCCGAAAGCGATCCGGTTCTGTTCCTGCAGTTGGTCGACGCCGTCCATCCCCGTATGTTCCTGGAACGCCCCGCAGCATCCCTGATCCGGCGGCACGACGACCTGGATATTGTTCTCGATCAGTACCCGCACGGTTGCGAAGTTGATTTCGCGGAAGAGAGATTCCATCAGGCAACCCGTCAACAGCGCCACTCGTGGACCGGTCGGCCGGTGGACCTGCATCAGGTGACTGGAATAGGCCTGCGTCGACTGAAACGCGGCAGGCTCGCCTTTGAAGAGAAACCGATGGGGCAGGATCCCGACTTTCCGCAGCAGTCGCGCCGGTAACATCGCCAGATTGAACAGCGATTGATGCCGGGCTAAGCCTGCAGCAAACCTCAACGAGATTGGGGGACGCGACCGCTTCTGGGCGACGTGCTGATGTTTGACCTGTTCGAAGATCTGTCCATACGGAACATTCGCAGGACACGCCGACTCACACGCCAGACAGCCCACACATTCGGAAGTGTAGTGGTCAGTCCAGGGATCCTGAGGAATCCGTCCGTCAGCCTCTTCGCGCCATAGCCGTAACCGACCACGGGGCGAGTTATTCTCATCCCCGGTCAGTTTATAGGTCGGACAGACTTCCAGACAGAAACCACAGTGAACGCAACTCGCAAGCAGATCAGGGTCCATTGAATGACACGACTGAGCAGCGGTCGGGCGATTCGAATTTGACGTCGTCACAATCAATGAAGTTCCTGTTCGAGTAACTGAACCCAGTCCGCTTCCAGTGGTGACATCTCGGCCGGCGGCAGGTGCCGCGAGAACCAGTCCCCACCCCCCATCGTCAACCGTTGAGCGTACTCATCGACCAGACCCCGGATACGGTCGACTCGAGCGGTCTCATCATCGAGATATCCGTGAAGCACACCGTTATAACAAAGCGCCACGCACCGAATTCCACCCTGACCGGCGATTTCTCTGGTCATCGCCAGCAGGCTTTCCGGAGACGTCTTGAAGACAAAATCAGGAAGCCCATCGGTCGGTAACTCCCTTCCCGCTTCTGGCTGATACACCAGTTCGTGAGCCCGCGCGAATGACGAAACAAAGTCATCGATCAGAGCGCTTTCTGACACCGGACTATTCACCACGATCCGCAGGTGGCCCGAGTCCTCCGGTGACTCGATGATGTAGTCGATCGAGTCCAGCCAGTGCATCCAGCAGGTCTGCAACAGGTCCGCCGCCGCTTGCAAGACATCAGTTGATTCACCGAATAACCCATAGACACGAGTCACCCCGCAATCGGGACGCAGTCGCACCACATAGTCGGTCGGTTCACCAAAGCGACCGTTTGTGGAGAGCAGAAACCGGAACAGGTCATAGCCCGTCGTCGTCTTCACGACGCGTTCCCCCACCCGAACCGCCTTTCCGCTCGGGAACCGCCAGTTCATTCCAATGATGTTGTCACAATAGGGACCAAACCGTGACGAGGCGGGTGCAAACCCTGTGGCGTTCACCTGCTCACGCAGCGTGGCGTTCGGATCAAGAATCAGCGGAAAACGGAGCCGACTGGGGGATGCCTTCGCCTTGATCTCAGCCAGCTTCGCATCGGCACTCAAGCAAACAACACCATCGATTTCATCCAGGAAATGCGTGAAGCAGCGAGATCCCGTCGTGGCAGCGTTTTCGTAGATTTCCTCCTGCGGAGCGTCATGAGCCAGGTCCGCACTTCCGCTTGAAGTGCCATTGGCCGGAGCAGTTCCGTTGGTCTCTTCAAACCGGCGACCCGCGAACACCTTCAGCGGATTCAACTGATGTCGGGGGTTGAAGATCGCCGGAATCGCCAGTTGCACCCGCGTCATGTCTGCGCCGAACACCAGCGGCATATACGCGGTCTTGTCATTGCCGATTCCATGTTCACCGGAAAGCGTACCTCCGACTTCCACGACCCGCTGCATCAGCCGCTTTCCAATCAGCTCGACTTTTTCCAGCTCCCCCGGCTTGCGGGAATCAAACAGAAAATTCGGATGCAGATTGCCATCGCCCGCGTGGAAGACATTCACTGCGCGGATCCCCGCCGCATCCGCTTCGTCATAGACCAATTGCAGCAGCTCCGCGAGAGCCCGTTTGGGAATCACCGCATCCTGGACGACGAAATCAGCACTCAGTTGGCCCATCAGGCCACCAGCGGCCTTACGTGCCTTCCACAGCTTCTTACGCTGTTCGTCATCATCGCTGAAGACCACATCCTGGGACCCCGCCTCTCGCAAGATCTGTGCGACGGCTTCCACTCGTGCGTCGACCAGTTCCGGCGGTCCGTCAATCTCGGATAACAGCATGAACGAGTTCTTCGGTAACCCAACGGCCATCGGACTGTTCTCAACCATCTCGACACAGCGAGGGTCCATCAGTTCGATCGCGACCGGAAACGAGGAATGAGCGACCAAGGCGTGAATCGCCCGCTCGGCCGTAATCAGGTCCGGGTAAGTGGCTCGGAACGTCCAGACCTTGTCAGGGCGGGGCAGCAGCCGCAGCCAGAAACGGGTGAAGGCTGCGAGCGTTCCTTCCGAACCGACCATGAATCGCTTCCAGTCCTCTCGCCAGTCGCCTCGTCCACCGGCCGGTCCGCCAAATCGGTGAACGGAACCGTCCAGTAGAATCGCTTCCACCCCCAGCACATAGTTACTAGTCACGCCGTAGCGGAAACAATGCGCCCCCCCAGCGTTCATGGCGATGTTCCCCCCCAGTGTGCAAACTGGCCCACTGGATGGATCGGGCGGATAGAAAATTCCGTACGGCTTCAGAACTTCGTCGAGCTGATTCAGAATGACGCCACATTCCACTTCGCACCACAGACCCGACTTGCAGATGTGCCGGACACTTCTGAGACCGGACGTATGGACAACGACGCCCCCCTGAGCAGCAACGGGGCCACCTGACAGCGATGTCCCGGCCCCCCGGAGACAAATCGGCACCCCAAGTTGCCGTGCACTGGCGAGGACGCGGATCATGTCGTCCGCATCTGTGGGAATCACCACCGCATCGGGACGAAAGGTTTTGTAACCGAGCCCATCGGCATCATAACCCGCCAGTTGAGCCGGTGAGGTAAGGACCCGGCCCCGAACCGACGATTTCTTCAACAGACTTTCCAGCCGATGTGACTTCATGGCAGCGGTCTTTAAGCACGAACGGGGATCAGCAGAGCGACTTCAACGATGTATCGGCAATTGCTTGTGGGAGAGTGACGCATTTGTAGAGACTCACCGCAACCCAGCACAAGGTTGATGGAGATTGCATTTGGGAACTCGGCTGATGACAATTCCAGAAGTTCTGTTGTTTGTGCCCCGCTCGGACATGCTTTAACAGGGCATGACAACGGACTGCCGGATGGCTCTTTTTACTGAAATTTGGACGAATCGCCGCCGCGCCAAACAACAGATATCATAATCATCGCACCTCCAATTGAGTTTGAGTTAGAGTCATTCAACATGGGTTTGCCTCAACGATCCGGAATGCTGACGTCCTCCGAATACTTGGAAATTGAGCGGCAGGCCCCGTTTCGAAGTGAATTCTTTCGTGGCGAAATGTTCGCGATGGCGGGAGGTTCCGCCCGACATAGTCGAATCAAGACAAACCTGCTGAGTCTATTGAATAACCGTCTGAAGGGTCAGCCCTGCGTGACGTACGACAACGACCTCCGGATGATGTGCCCCACCGGCCTCTACACCTACCCCGACGCAAGCGTCATCTGCGGTGATCTGACATTTGACGACGACCGCGAGGATACTGCCCTGAATCCCACGGTGTTGCTGGAGGTCTTGTCGAAAAGTACAGAGGCCTACGACCGGGGAAAGAAATTTGACCACTACAGAACGATCCCGACTCTTCAAGAATATGTGCTCGTTTCCCAGGACGAGCCGATGGTCCAGACGTTCTTTCGGAATGAAGACAACACCTGGACGCTGACCACGGTCTCTGGACTCGACCAGGTCGCGGAGCTTCGCTCGATCGGTGTCGGCTTGCCCCTGGGTGATGTGTACGACCGGGTCAATTTCACTGCCGAAGTGACGGAATCCAGCGAGGGTGATCGGCGCCCAGGTCCTCGATTCCCTTTGTAATCTGCCGCGGATTGGCGCCGTCGCGGTCCATCACCCAGATGGAAGGAACGTCCCCCGTTGCCGCGCGGCAGAACACGATCTGTTGCCCATCGGGCGATTCACTGGCTCGAAAATCCCAGACCGATTCTTTACCAGGCGTCAGTTCCGTGATCGAACCGTCGTGCGGGTTGAGCTTGCAGATCTGGGTTCCTCCTTGAGCCTGGTCTGGCAGAAAATCCCGGTTGAAGTGGTCCAGATCAGGCTTTCCGATCCGATACTGCCAGGGAACCTTTGCATCGGCCGTCCGACGGGGAAACAGGATCTGCCCGTCACGTGTCCAGGAAGGGACATTCGATCCCCCGCCGCGGACCTTCTCATTTCCATACGTCGCCGCGAACCACATCGACTGCCCGGAGGTCAGCACGCGATGCTCCGAACCATCCGGACGACCAATGCAGACATCCGCCCAGTCATGGCCGGGATCGCTTTGGTAGTGGCAATCGACGTAGAGGACCCAGTCCCCCTGCGGTGACCACTGTGTCCCGAAATAAAGGTGTCCTGCCTGAGCCGCCACGCGGACGCGGTTGCCTCCGTCAACGTCGCTTGTCCAGATCTGGTATCCTTCGGGGCTGGCCAGATGAAAGGCCACTCGTTGCCCGTCAGGGCTCAGGCTGAGCCCGTAAGGCAGCCCCTCACCGGCCTTGGTAAATTCTTTCGGGTCACTCCCATCCAATCGGACGCTGTAGATCTGACCGACCTTATTCTTCACCACCTGAATCAATAATCGGTCGTCCGAGAGCAGTAGCGCGGGCGTGCGGAAGGGGGCCTGTTGATCCTTGGTACAGATTTCCTCAAGGGATTCCGTGATCAAATCATATTGCCACAGGTGCGTCGGAGTCTGAGTGTAGTATTCTTCGAACGGTCGCCCCGGCCCATCCCGGCGCGGCTCCATACTCAGGATGACCACACGCCGCCCATCCCGAAACGTCTCTCCGGGTTGCCAGGTCGCCTGTCCCGGTGCGTCGAAGCGAAGATACGTGAGCGCCGTCCCATCCGAGGTCGCAAGTCCGGTCCGCCCCTGAGAAGTGAAAAAGAAGCGGCTCGCCGCTGTCTTGGACGGTTCCTCGGCACCCCAGGCGAAGTGACGGGAGCCGGTCCCACCGCACATGATCAAGGTCGACCACAGACAGGCGTGCAATGTCAGTCTCATCCGAAGTTGACGCGCTGCCAGACAACGGTTTCGCATGGTGCCCCTCAACTCCTGAAATCAAACGTGGTTCGAGTATCTCGCTTGACCATCTCCAGTCTGCCATCAACGCCATCATTCCGAAATAGCAGGCCTGAGAATCGCCGGTTCCCTGGAAACGCCACCCCAACCGTGCGAAACGAGACCTCTGTCGAGCAGCCCCCTCTAACCACCAAATTCCCTCAAACCGATACCTCCCTCACTCATCGTGCCCACACACACCTTCCCGATCGGGAAAGGGAAAACACCTTCTTACGCGACTTCACCGAATCAAACTTCCGAACAACGCCAAAGAGGCGTACAATCAAACAGATTTCGATGCGTCTGAACTTTCTGGTGGGAGTGGTCATGCGATTTCTGGGCTTGGGTCTTCTGGCCGCGATTGTCGGGATCGGAATGATCAACTCGGCCGTCGCCGACGATGCGGCCGATGCGACGTTTTTTGAAACCAGGGTTCGCCCGCTGCTTCATGCGAAATGCATTGAATGTCACGGTAGCGACAAACCCAAAGCGGGACTCAGCCTGACTTCTCGGGAAGAAATTCTTCAGGGGGGTGAAAGTGGTCCTGCGGCGATCAGCGGGAAACCAGAAGAATCCCTCCTCGTCGACGTCATCGGCTACCGCAACGTGGTCCAGATGCCCCCCAAGTCAAAGTTGCCCGATTCCGATATTCTCATCCTGACGGATTGGATCCGTCGCGGCCTCCCCTGGCCGAATTCCAAGCCAGCCACACCCGCTCCTGCCGCAGCGACCATCACCGAATTCACCGACGAACAAAAAGCATTCTGGGCTTTTCAGCCCGTGCAACGGGTTTCGCCCCCCGCCGTTCAGAATCATGCCTGGGTCCGGTCTCCCATCGATCACTTCCTGTTGGCAGAACGCGAAAGCAAAGGGCTGCCGACATCCCCTGAAGCGAGCAAGCGGACACTGGTTCGCCGTTTAACGATCGATCTGATTGGCCTGCTGCCGACACCGCACGAGGTCGCCGACTTTGTCAGCGACGAATCTCCGGATGCACTGGAAAGACTGGTCGACCGGTTGCTCGCTTCTCCTCACTATGGCGAACGCTGGGGCCGACGCTGGCTGGACGTTGCCCGCTATGCAGACTCCAACGGAATGGATGAGAACCTGGCCTACGCCAACGCCTATCGCTACCGGGACTACGTGGTGAAGTCGATGCGAGAGGACAAGCCGTACGATCGGTTCCTGACGGAACAGATCGCCGGGGACCTGCTTCCTTCACCGTATGCGAATTCGACCGAAGCTCATCTCCCCCCCGAGGCCTTCGACGGGTTGATCGCGACCGGCTTTCTGTGCCTGGGTCCGAAGATGCTCGCCGAAGACGACCCGGTCAAAATGCAGATGGACATCATCGACGAACAGGTCGATACCATCGCCCGGGCGGTGATGGGACTGACAATGGGCTGTGCACGCTGTCACGACCACAAATTCGATCCTCTCTCCACCGAAGACTATTACGGTCTGGCGGGTGTCTTTAAGAGCACGCAGACGATGGACACCTTCACCGTCGTGGCCCGCTGGCACGAACGTCCGATGGCGTCACCCCTCGAACTGCAGCAGCGGGATTCGCTGGAACAACTCGCCAAAGTCCAGAAGGAGACGGTCGAGAAACTTGTGCGTGATTCGACAGCAGCGGCCATTGAATCCGCGAGAAAACAGTCGGGCTCGTATCTGCTCGCCGCCACCCGTGAAACGCAGCTTGCAGAGTTACTGAGCACCGCCAAGCCACGGGGAGTCGAACCGCACCCGCAACAAATTCCCGGTGCAATTTTCCGCGAAGCAGAAGATTTCGATCGCGGTAATGTGATCAAGGATAAAGAGACCTACGGCAAAGAGATTGGGGTCCTGGTCAACCGGGGAGAGACTCCGAATTTCGTCGAATACGACATCAACGTCGAAACCGCAGGGACTTACCAGTTCGAGTTGCGTTACGCCGCGGTCACTGAGCGTACCGTAAAGACGTACGTCAATCAGCGACTCGTCAAGAAGAATGCGGCATCGAAGGTGACCGGGTCGTGGACCCCGGACAGTCAGACCTGGTTCGTGGAATGCTATGTCACCCTGAACGCCGGCAAGAACCTGATCCGGTTAGAACAGCCCAATTTCTTCCCTCACATCGACAAGCTGCTGCTGACCCCTGTCGCACCGGAACAACTCAAATCCCCCGCATTTTTACCCGACGTCAGCGAAGGGGGACGTGAGACATTCGAGCCCCTGGGGACGTTGACGCAACAATGGGCTGAGGCGATCAGAGTCGCAAAGGCTGATCCCCAGTCGATCCTGACCGCATGGAACCAGTTTGTCACAACGGGCCAGCTCACCGTCGACCCCTCCGCCCCCGAAAATGGGATCGCCCGACTGCTGGGCGAGAGCCAGCCAACGTCGCTGGCTGACCTCGCACAGCGTTATGACCAGCTCTTCGAGGCAACTCGAGCGGCATGGATCGACCTCCAGAAAAGGGAGACTGCGACAGAATCGAAGTCACTTGAGGACCCGGTCCTGAATGCCGCCCATCAGTTGCTGACAAACCCGGAAGGCCCCTTCCGCACTCCGCCCGACATCGAAGCCGCATTCTCCGCGGAAACGCAGGAGAAACTGAAGATGGAGCGAGCCGAACTGGCAGGCCGTGAGGCTGCCATCCCCAAGTTCCCCGAGGTGATGGCCGTTGTCGACAGTACTCCCGAAAATCTGAAAATCCATCTTCGCGGCAGCCATTTGACTCTGGGCCGCCAGGTGCCGCGCCAACTTCCCAAAATTCTGACCGACTCCATGGCGCGACTGGGAATTGCCACGCACGAACTGCAGGAAGGGAGTGGGCGGCTGGAACTCGCGCAGTGGTTGACCAGTCCACAGCATCCGCTCACGTCGCGCGTGATGACCAACCGGATCTGGCAATGGCACTTCGGACAGGGACTCGTCCGATCCCCCGACAACTTCGGCCGTCTCGGTGAACGGCCGAGTCACCCCGAACTGCTGGATTGGCTGGCGAGCGAGTTTTCCGGCGCATATCCGTCAGGGCAGGACAGTCCACGCAACTGGAGTCTGAAAGCCTTTCACCGGGCGTTAACCGCCACATCGACCTATCGACAGAACACCGACTATGATGCGGCCGCGGCGCTGGCTGATCCTGATAATAAGCTGCTGTGGCGTTTTCATCGCCAGAGGATGGATGTCGAGGTCTTGCGGGATTCCCTGCTCGCCCTCAGCGGCCAACTGGATGAAAGACAGGGTGGTACTCTGCTGACGACGCCTAACCGCAACTACGTCACCAGTACCGCTAACGTGAATCCGGCGCTCTACAACAGCAATCGTCGTTCGATCTACCTGCCCGTCGTCAGGTCCGCTCTGTACGAAGTTTTTACGGCGTTTGACTTTGCAGACCCCAGCACGTTGGCAGGCCAGCGGGATCAGACGACCGTCGCACCACAGGCACTCTTTATGATGAATAGTGCGTTCGTGCTCGATCAGGTTCAACCTCTCGCACAGCAACTGCTCGCGCATAGTGAACTTGATCATGCCGCGCGCACGAAAGAGTTGTATCAGCGGGCTTATGGACGCGATCCGTCCGAAACCGAAGTCACTCGTGCCGCCAGTTACCTGCAGCGATTGCGGGCTTCGCTGGCGGAGGCAGGGGTCTCCGAGAGTGAGACCGAAACGCGGGCGTGGGTCAGTCTCTGCCGCGCCGTCCTGTCGGCCAACGAATTCGTCTACGTGGAGTAATCGGAACCAATGCCTCAAAAACCCTGCTACTCGTTTACGCCTGTGTTCAATCGTCGTGATCTGCTCAAGATGAGCGCGGCGGGCTTTGGCAGTCTGGCATTGGCCGGCCTGACTTCGGAGGAAGTCCGTGCCGACGCAGCCCGGTCCAAAGTCAGTCCGCTGGCCGCCAAACCGGCTCAGTTCGAGCCCAAGGCAAAGCGGGTCATTTTCCTGTTCATGCACGGAGGACCTTCCCAGGTCGATACGTTCGACTACAAACCGCTGCTCGAACGGGATCACGGGAAGCCGCTGCCGTTCTCCAAGCCACGCGTCTTTTCGGCACCCACGGGAAACCTGCTGAAATCTCCCTTTCAGTTCAAGCAGTATGGCGAGAGCGGGGCCTGGGTCAGCGACATTTTTCCGCATGTCGCCAAACAGGTCGACGATCTGTGCATCATTAACGGAATGCACGGTTCCAACTCCCGGCATGGGGGTGCACTGCTGGAACTGCATACCGGCAGCGACACCTTTGTCCGCCCCAGCATGGGTTCGTGGATCACGTATGGACTGGGAACCGAGAACCAGGACCTGCCGGGCTTTATCACGATGTGTCCCACGCTGACGCACGGAGGGGTGAACGCCTACAGTTCGGCCTTCCTGCCGGCAATCTACTCAGGGACCCCGCTGGGAAACGCGAGCATCCCCTCCGACCAGGCCAAGATTCCGTTCATCGAAAATGCCGAAAAGCAGTCGCGGCATCTGCAACGAATGGAACTCGATCTCTTGCGCGAAATGAACTCCGATCAGCTCGCCCTGACCGGCCCGGACAACGTGCTGGAGAGCCGGATTGAGTCGTTTGAACTCGCTTTCCGCATGCAGTCGGCGGCCCCGGAACTTCAGAACATCGGTGACGAGACAGAAGCGACGCAAAAGCTTTATGGTCTTGATCAACCGGCCACCCGTAACTTTGGCCGGCAGTGCCTGATGGCCCGCCGGTTCATCGAACGAGGGGTCCGGTTTGTGCAATGCACCCATAGCTACAAGTGGGACCAGCACGGCAATCTCAAGGCAGATCACTCCAAGAACGCGATGGAGGTTGACCAGCCCATCGCGGCTCTGCTGATCGATCTGAAAGCCCGCGGCCTGCTGGAGGATACCCTGATTCTGTGGGGCGGCGAGTTTGGTCGGACACCTGTCGCCCAGGGGGACGACGGTCGTGACCACAACCCGCAGGGTTACACGATGTGGCTGGCGGGTGCCGGAGTCAAACCGGGGATCCGTTACGGCAAAACCGATGACTACGGGTATTATGCAGTCGAAGACAAAGTCCACCTGCACGACCTGCACGCGACGATGCTACACCTGCTGGGTCTCGACCATCTGAAGCTGACCTACAAGTACGCAGGTCGGGATTTCCGTCTGACCGACGTGCATGGTGAGATCATTCACGACATCCTTGCGTGACGCGCTCTCGACTGTCCGACAACGCCGCTCCTGCTCCATGACCCACAAATCGAGCAGGGGTGGTGCGTTGACGCGTTTCAGGATCGGTTTCCAGAGGAGGGCCGACCTGAACGAAGGATCGCAAGGGGGGATCGACGTGCTGCACAGAGATTCCCGCTATGCGTACGATTCCGCTCTGTTCACGGAATGTTAAGATAGTCGCTCCTGACCGCATGCGTGACAGCGTTCTCTGGAATGACCTTACTTCATTCCGTGAGTGGCAGCGCGGCTCGGAATGGATCCCCTTTTATTTCGGAATGGAGTCGGAAGCATGAAAAGTGTCTGGAGGTTTTATCTTCTCTCGGCGATCGTCCTGGCCACAGCATTCGCAGCGGAAAAAGATCCGGCCGTCGAGCCGTTTCAGGGTCGCTGGGAAGTGATCGAGCTGATCGAGAATGGACACGTGATCCCTCATCATTCCATCCGGGAATGGCTTCCCTCCGGTGGCAAGATCGAGATCATCGACAACGCCATCACTTACACCAGCAGTCACGACGGTAAGAAGCATGCACGCGTCTTCGCCGTCGATGGAACACAAAATCCCAAAGGTTTCGATCTTGTCAGCCGTGACAGAAAGGAAGCATCTGGGATCGTCAAATTCGAAGATGGCAATCTGGTCGTCTGCATTTCCGACCCCGAAGACGGACCGCGTCCGAGTGACTTTTCGGCCAAGATTGATTCGAAACGGATGTTGATGACGCTACGGCGAATCCCCGACGCCAACTCGAAAGAAATCCACGAAGAGTCTCCCACGACCCCATCGGCGACACTCAAGGCAGGTCAGGTACTCACCGATGCCGAAGTTTCCAAGATGCTCCCCGGCACCTGGCGGTTCCAGGATGAAGCGGGCGTGCTGGTGATCAAAATGACGAGCGATGGCAAATGGTCATCGACACGGGAGGTCCAACAGCTTCGCGTGTTCCGACGAGTCTTCGTCGAGACCCCCATCTCCAGTGGGCACTGGTCCGTTAAGAACGGGACTCTCAACTTCCACTGCACCGCTTCGATTCACCTCAGCCGCATTAATAAGACGCTTCCCTTCACAATCCGGTCCATCTCCGAAAAAGACCTGATCTTTGTCGACTACATGGGTCGCGTCGGCAAAGCCGTTAAGGCTCTCTGACACAAATCCAGCGCAAAGCCACGCACCGGCCCCGCGAACGTGGGGCCGCCGGCCGGAGCGAGCCTTGAGTCTCGACCGACCAGCTTCGCACGCGCTGATTTAGTATGCTCGCAAAAGAAACAACTCCCGCGCAGCTCACTAGCATCAGCCGTCCGGGAAACTAGTCAGTTAGTTCCCCCTTACCCCCGCAAGACGGCACCATTTCCTTAATCTTCCTTAGGAATCACGATCTCGCACGAATGCCGTCTGGCAGATCGCCGATCCTTGCAGTACTTTGTCTTTAGAGCGTCGATCAGTCGGGCTCCCGTCAAGCGCGGGCTGAGGACCGGCGCTTCACCGGGCCGGTAGAATAGTTGCACCTGTTACGAGACCCCACCGCAAGGCTGTGCGAGAGAACTCAATCATGGAACAACCGACGTGATACTTTTCGCGACCAGCCGATGTTAGTCCGCTGGTCTCCGAAACAGCCACACCGGGCTTATACGTGAATGTTGTCTCCGCAGAGCATCCCATCGTCCGTGGACGAAGCGAACTATGACACTGCAACCCACCTCCATTGAGCGCACCACGATCGCCTTAGCACTCGTCTTCGTCGCTATGGCGCAGGTCATGCTTTCTGCCGTGGCGCCAAGAAGCTGTGCCTCGTTCTCGCCTTCGGGACTGCACCCTCTTTCCATCAGCAGCCGCGCCGACTCGACTACCCATCGAGATTCCATCCCCTTGCCGGGGGAGGCTGCTCCGGTCACACCCACGGATGATATTGATCTTGAAGAGGGCAACTCTCACTTCATCGATCGCTCAGTGACTCTCCTGCTTCTCTCGCCCATTGAGTCCCTCCGTGCAACGGATGCGCTGACTTACCCTTCCGATCTGGCATGGTTTCGAGACCACGCCGAACTCACCTACGGCTAGTCACCCTCTCCCGCCAGCCTGAAATTTCCAAACGGATGGAGCACCTCTTGTGCGAGGTCCCCTCACGGACTGGGTCGTACAACGTACCGTGCAGTACTCCAAGGTCTACTCTCGACGGTGTCGCTCATGCTTTGCTGAGCCAGCGAGTACTCTCGCGATGAGAGTCATCCGAGACAGGTCTGCACCGAGTCAGTCACTCATGTGGGCTGAGGTGCTAAGTCATGGCATTACATTCGCATTGCGATTTCTCGCAATCCCCCTTGAATTACTTTCGCCTTCAAAATTACAGGAACGATAACCACTATGAACATTCTTCACTTCGTCAGGAACCGCCCTATTATCACGCTGCTGCTCGCCGCTGGAATCCTGGTTGCCGGTGGGATGGGACTGTCGGCGTCCGGTGTAGAACTGAAGTCTGTCGTCGACACGGCAAGCCTGCATGCGCTGAGCGAACGCGTTGAGTCACTCTTCCAGAAGCACGAGGAAGAGCATCACGAGGAAACGCACCGAATCGTCGCCACGACCCCTCAATCGACGAGTGTCACGATCACCCAGCAGTACGTCTGCCAGATTCACTCACAGCGTCACATCCAGGTCCGAGCACTTGAACGAGGCTATCTGGAGGCGATTCCTGTGAAGGAAGGTCAGACCGTGAAGGCGGGAGACCTGATGTTCACGGTAATGCCGGTTCTGTATCAGGCCCGACTGGAAGCTGAACTGGCGGAAGCACATCTGGCACAACTGGAGTACAACTTCAGCAAGAAACTGTTCGAAGACAAGGTCGTTTCGCAAAATGAAGTCGCCCTGAATCTTGCGAAAGTCAAAAAGACCGAAGCCAAGGTGAAACAAGCGCAGGCGGAACTCAACTTTGCGACGGTGAAGGCCCCCTTTGACGGAATCGTGGATCGGTTACAGCACCAGCAGGGAAGTCTTGTCGAAGAGGGAGAATGTCTGACGACGTTGTCGGACAACAGCGTGATGTGGGTGTACTTCAACGTTCCCGAAGCCCGCTACCTGGAATACATGGCCGAGCTGCGACAGAACCAGGACGATTTGCAGGTCGAGCTGGTTCTGGCTGACGGCAGCAAGTTTCCTCAAGTAGGCCGAATCGGCGCCATTGAGGCCGACTTCAATAACCAGACGGGAAATATTCCGTTTCGAGCCGACTTCCCGAATCCAGATCGCCTGCTAAGACATGGCCAGACGGGCAATATTTTGATCCACCGCGTTGTGACGGATGCGATCGTCATACCGCAGCGAGCCACCTTCGAAATCCTGAACAAGCGATATGTCTTTGTGGTCGATCAGGACGATGTGGCTCACCAGCGGGAAATCGCCATCGAGAATGAACTCGAAGATATCTTCGTCCTGAAGAAAGGGCTGAACGTCGACGAGAAAATCGTCCTGGAAGGGGTACGTCAGGTCCGCGATGGTGACAAGGTCGAATACGACGCGCTGCACTCTGACCAGGTCGTCGCCAATCTGAAGTATCACGCAGAGTGACCAGAACCGCGATATCGCTCCATTCGGACACTGCGTATCAGTTGAAAGACAAGGGGCCGTTCCCGGGCCGATCATCGACGGCCCGGGTGGGGATCGGTCGATCGTCCTGTGCCCCCGCCTCGCTTGCCACCTGCTCGTTTTCAGACAGGCTCAGGTCCTCCGCACATGACATGCGAGTGAGCGGGACCGAAAGCAGGCAGACCCGTATCGGCGAGCTTTGCGACTTCGTAACTAATACGCTGTATCTATGGAACAACTTGCGACGTGGATTGCGTTTTTCTGCTCACTGCTCTCAAGAATCATCAGCCCATCCAACCGGAAGCGCGTTGAATCATGTTCTCACAGTTCCTCCGCCGACCTGCCCTTGCGATCGTGATTTCGATCATCATTCTGTTCCTGGGAGGACTGTCGATCTCGACCCTTCCGATCTCGCAGTTTCCGTCGGTGGCTCCCCCCAGCGTGGTCGTCACGGTCGCCTATCCGGGGGCCAGTGCGGCCGTGCTGGTCGATTCGGTGCTGGTGATTCTGGAACAGGCCATCAACGGCGTACCGGACATGCGGTACATGGCTTCCGCCGCAACGAGTGCCGGTGAAGCGACGATCCAGATCGTGTTCGAACCCGGTACCGATCCTAACGTCGCTGTGCTGAATGTGCAGAATCGCATTCAGACCGTCAAAAACCGGCTCCCTCCGCTCGTCGAGCGTGAAGGGATCATCGTCATGCAGGCCATGACCAGTATGTTGATGTATGTCAACATTTACAGCACCGACCCCGGGCATGACCAGAACTTCCTGTACAACTACGCGTTCGTCAATCTCCTGCCGGAAATTAAGCGAGTCCGCGGTATCGGCAGCGCGACCATTCTCGGCAGCCGCCAGTACTCGATGCGAGTCTGGCTGAACCTTGATCGGATGCGTGCCTACAATCTGTCGGCCGATGATGTCATGAAGTCTCTGGCCGACCAGAGCATGATTGGTTCACCGGGTCGCCTGGGGCAGGCAACGGGCAAGACATCGCAAACCGTCGAGTACGTGCTGACATGGGTCGGCCGCTATAACAAGACGGAGCAGTATGAAAACATTATCCTGCGGGCGAATCCCGACGGTGAGGTTCTGCGACTGAAGGATATCGCCGAAGTTGAGCTGGGGCCGTCTTACTACAATATCTATTCGGATATCGACGGAAGACCTTCCGCAGCCATCGTTCTTAAACAGCTTCCCGGCACGAATGCCACGACGGTCATCGAAGAGGTCAAAAAACAACTCGAAGAGATCCAGGAGAAATCGTTTCCACCCGGCATGAAGTTCGAAGTCAGTTACGACGTTTCCAGCTTTCTTGAAGCGTCGATCGAACAGGTGCTGCATACGCTTTTAGAGGCCTTCGTCCTCGTCTCTCTGGTGGTGTTTCTGTTCCTGGGGGACTGGCGATCGACGCTCATTCCCACGATCGCGGTTCCCGTTTCATTGATTGGGACGTTCTTCTTTCTGCAGATCTTCGGCCTGTCGATCAATCTCATCACGCTGTTTGCCCTGGTGCTGGCGATCGGCGTGGTGGTCGATGACGCCATCGTGGTGGTCGAAGCCGTTCATGCCAAGATGCATGAAAAGCATCTCTCCCCTTATCTGGCGACAAAAGAAGTGGTCAACGAGATTAGTGGTGCCATCATTGCCATTACCTTCGTGATGACCGCCGTCTTCGTTCCCGTGACGTTTATGACAGGCCCGGTGGGAACCTTTTACCGGCAGTTCGGCATCACCATGGCGACCTCAATTGTCCTGTCGGGCGTGGTCGCGCTGACACTCACCCCGGTGCTGTGTGCGATGATTCTTAAACCTCACACCGGGGCTCCCAAGCGGCGCGGACCGCTGGGAATCCTGCTGCATCTATTTGATCGCGGTGTCGAGAAAGTGACGGGAGGATATGCCGCCTTCCTTCGTCCGATCGTGACCCGCAGGTTGCTCACATTGGGGGTGGTCGGGGGATTTGCGGTGGCCATTTATCTGGTCAATCGCCAGCTTCCCGCCGGATTCATCCCTCTGGAAGACCAGGGGATGATCTACGGCATCCTGCAGACGCCCCCCGGTTCGACGATTGAATACACCAACGCCAAAGCCCACGAACTTCTCGAGATCGCGAAGAAGATCGACGGCGTCAATTCTGTATCCTCACTCGCAGGTTATGAAGTGCTGACGGAAGGCCGTGGATCCAATGCAGGGACCTGTCTGATCAATTTGAAAAGCTGGTCACAACGGAAGCTCTCCTCCAAAGAGATCATTCGCGAGCTGGAACGGGAATGTAAGCAGATTTCTAACGTGAATCTGGAATTCTTCGAGCCCCCCGCCGTCCCGGGCTTCGGAGCGGCCGGTGGTTTCTCGGTTCGCGTGCTGGACATGACGAACTCAAATAACTACCAGGAACTGGGAGAGGTGAATGAGAAGTTCATGACAGCCCTCAAGGCACGAAAAGAGGTGAAGGGGATCTTCACCTTCTTCGCCAGCAACTATCCCCAGTATGAAGTGGTGATCAACAACGACATCGCCATGCAGAAAGGTGTCTCCATCGCCAAGGCCATGGATAATCTCTCGATTGTCGTGGGGAGTACCTGGGAACAGGGCTTCATTCTGTTCGGACAGTTCTACAAAGTCTTCGTGCAATCGATGCCCGAATTCCGGCGATACCCTGAAGATCTGGAGAATATGTTCGTCAAGAACGACCAGGGTGAGATGGTTCCGTACTCGGCCTTCATGACCATTAAGAAGCAGCAGGGCCTTAACGAAATCAACCGCTACAACCTCTATCCGTCGGCCGCCATTCAGGGAGCCCCCGCGCCAGGTTACAGCAGTGGCGAAGCCATTCAGGCGATTCAGGAAGTTGCCGCCCAGACGTTGCCCCGTGGCTATTCCATTGGCTGGGAAGGCCTCTCTTATGACGAGGCTCGCAAGGGGAATCTGGCGATCTACATTTTCCTGATCGTCGTGATCTTCGTGTACCTGGTTCTGGTGGGCCAGTATGAAAGCTTCATTCTGCCCCTCTCGGTAATCCTCTCGCTCCCCGTCGGAATCTTTGGGTCCTTTGCGTTGCTGCAGTACATGGGACTCGCCAACGACGTCTACGCTCAGATCGGTCTGGTCATGCTCGTCGGATTGCTGGGTAAGAACGCAATTCTGATCGTTGAGTTTGCCGTCCAGCGACACCATGAAGGCGTCAGCCTGAAAGAAGCGGCCATCGAAGGGGGGAAACTGCGTTTCCGCCCGATTCTGATGACATCCTTCGCGTTTATTGCGGGATTGATTCCACTGGTTCGCGCCACAGGTCCCGGCGCAATCGGCAACCGCACGATCGGCACGACGGCGGTAGGTGGGATGCTGGTCGGCACGATCATCGGTGTGCTGGTCATCCCAGGATTGTATTACCTGTTCGGTCAGATCACCGACAACAGCGGCAAGTTCATTCAGGACGAAGTGGATCACCCACTGACTGAGTCCGTGGAGTCACACGCCTCCTGACTCCGCAGTCGCGGTCCCCGATCGTCTCCGCATTTCCGGGGATCATGCTGATGAGAAAGCAGGCTTCCAACATCCCCTTGATTTCCGAAGCAGAACTTGTGAATTCGCATGAACCAGGAACAGGCAATTCGTGAACTGGAAGAGCGTTATCGCGAAGTTCGCCATTCATTGAATGAGCGACAGCGGCGGCTGTGGGCAGCCAATGAAGCTCTTCAGCGCGGCTGGGGTGGGATTTCCCTGGTGAGTAAAGTGCTGCGGATTTCCCCGAATACGATCAAACGGGGGATCGCCGAGATCCAGTCGGAAGCCATAGAAACGCCGTCGGAATCAGGTACTCGAATCCGGAAGCCCGGGGGAGGGAGGAAGCCTCAGCGGTCCGCCGCAAACCGACTCACTCCACCTGATACTCTCGCAGACGTTCGCGGAAACACGACTAATCAAGTTCCCACCTCTTCCAGTTCCGGAACTCGGAAGCAGGGGAGCCCTGGGAACTCCATCGACTGTTCGACCCGCAATGAATCTATTGGGGACGAGCCTTAGACTGGAGATCGATCGTCGAGGTGGTAGTGGCAAGCCCCCCTCGATGGGCATCGAATCTGAACCAAAGGCGCCCTACTGCGAGCGTCGTACTGCCAGCAATTACATTAAGGTTGAAGCCAAAGAACGGCAAACCTGCCTGCGGTGAGCTTTAGCGACACCCCAGTCGATGAACCTACGCTGAGCCTCGTCATAGTCGCCCCACCATCTTATTACATCTCCGTAACAATCAACCCTAGCCGCCCCGATTTCCATTAGCGGAAGGCCAACGCGACGATCAGCAACGATCGAACGTGCCGGGAGTTACTCCGTACTTAAGCCCCTGTAATCCCCGCGAAAGTGGTCGCCATCAACTTATTAATTTAGCTCGTTTTTTCCTCTCTTTGGCTTCTGCCGGTAATTCCGCCCGTCGATGAATTAATCAAGTTTCTCAATGTAATACTGAAAAGCGTCTTCGAGGATCGGACTGGCAGTTTCCGCCACAGTTGGAAACGACCACTCCGGAAAATTTTGCGACCGCAGGCTGAAGTTCATTTTGACAGAGTCGTCAGGCTGCACCACCCCTTCTCGCATTCTCCCGATAGCGGACGCGAAAGGGTCAGATTTAAGGCAACGTAGCGCTCAGTCACATGGTTCCCACTCAAGAGACCATCGCGCCGAGAACGGGCAAGACAGATCGACCGAGACGCGGCAACCCGATGGAATCTCACAGAGCATCAATTCATCAAGGATGAGATGGATGAGTCATTTTCTGAACGGCCACGACAGAAAGAGGCGACAACCCAACACGGTTCTCGCCTGGCTCTGCATCGTTCTCTTGGTCCTCCCTTCGTGTCGCATTCCCTGCCTGCGCGAGGCGGAACCGGGTCCTGACTTGCCAGACACTTTCAACGGACGCATCAGTGCCGAGAACTCGTCTCAAGTCTCGATCCCCGAATTCTTCAACGATCCGGTTCTGACCTGTCTGATCGAAGAGGCGCTCGTCGGGAACCAACAACTGAAAATCCTGGCCGAAGACATTCAGATTGCCAACAACGAGATTCTCGCACGGAAAGGGGCCTATTTTCCCTTCTTTAACATCGGTGCGGGAGCGGGGGTGATGAAGCCCAGCGTTTACACACCCCAAGGGGCCGTCGAAGATCAGTTGCAGTATCTTCCCGGTCAACACTTTCCTCGACCACTTCCCAACTTCCTGATTGCGACCGATCTCACGTGGCAGGTCGATATCTGGCGTCAATTGCGTAATGCCCGTGATGCCGCCGCCCTGCGTTATCTCGGCACCGCAGAAGGGCGGAACTACGTCGTCACTCGACTGGTCGCCGACGTGGCCGAAAACTACTACACCCTGATGGCCCTGGACAAGAAGCTGGAAAACCTCGACAGCATTATTCAGCTGCAAGAGAAAAGTCTCGATATCGCCAAGGCACTGAAGGAAGCGGCTCGTGTCACCGAGTTGCCCGTTCAGCGATTTATCGCCGAACTCCGCAAGAACCACAGCGAAAAGCTGATCATTCAGCAGGAAATCATCGAAGCCGAGAATCGGATCAACTTCGCTCTGGGACGATACCCGATGCCGGTGGAACGGCATTCGGATCGATTCATCGAACTGCACATGTCGCCGCTGAATGTCGGGGTACCGGTGCAGTTACTTTCAAACCGGCCCGATATCCGGCAGGCGGAACGCGACCTCGCGGCGGCGGGACTGGATGTGAAAGTTGCACGAGCCCGATTCTATCCGACACTTAACATCACGGGCACAGTCGGATTTGAAGCCTTCAATCCGAAATACCTGTTCTTCACACCCGAGTCGATCGTCGGCGGCGTCGCCGGCAGCCTGGTCGCGCCGTTGATCAACCGAGCCGCGATCAAGGCGGATTACATGAGCGCTAATGCACGGCAAATCCAGGCGCTGGTCAATTATCAGCGAACGACTCTGGACGCCTTCACGGAAGTCATCAATCGCGTCTCTAAGGTCGAGAACTACGGGAAGAGCATTGAAATCAAGAAGCAGCAACTGGAAGCTCTCGAAGAGTCCGTCGATGTCGCCGGACGCCTCTTCCAGAATGCCCGTACCGAGTATCTGGATGTCCTGTACGCACAGCGCGACCTGATGGACGCCCGCATGGTCCTGATCGAAACGAAACGGCAGCAAGTCTCAGCCGTGGTCAACACCTATCAGGCACTGGGTGGAGGAGGGGGTGGGCTGCCACCGGTCTTCGACTTTGCCCCGGTCGCCGTGCCGCCGTCGCTCATCGAACTCGATCCTGAAGACGAATCCATCGTTCCCCCCGAACCCGTGCCGGACGATGCGAAAGCGGGGGATTAAGTCGAGATCGCGTGCGAAACCACCGTGGTGAGCAGGTCGCGTGTCGTTCAGCGATGGGTTTCTCTGGGGGGAATCTCGACCGGAAACACGGCCCGTGTCCGCTTCTGATAGGGGAGTTGCCTGAAGTCGTGGGTGTGAATTGCCTTGGTATCCACGTTGAAAATGGATCCCGCAAATTTTCCGAAACTGGCCCGAAAATGTGCGGCTGATTTGACCGCGATGTACTTCATCGACGGACAATCAATTCCGAGAGACTTGGCAAAGGCGGGCCCCAGTGGCTGCTCATGCGCTGAAACGACTACGACAGAGACACCATCCTGCTGGAGCCAGGCCGAGCATCCCATGTTGCCGGTCAGCCCGGCATACATCGGACCATCATACGTAAAGTCCCCCGTCGAAACGGCCTTCACTGTGGCTGTCATTCTCACCGGGGGGCCTTGCAGCGGATCGGATTTTCCTCCGACATCCACGGTCATGACAGCCCCCACGCCAGCTACATGTGCCTGTTGTGCAACCTCGGGATCGACGATGTAGAGAATCAACGCGTCGGTCAGTTTGCGTTCCAGGAACGTGATCAGGACTTCCGTCGCATCACCCGGAGATCCCCCCCCTGTATTGTCCGCATGATCGGCCAGGACAATCGGGTAACGACCAATCTGTTCCCCCTCGGCGATGGCTTCACCCACTGATTTCATGGGATGATACCAGCGTTCCCGGTGCTCCCAGATCCATGTCCCCAGTTCATCCGCCACGGCCTTCGCCAGGGCCGGATCACTATCGGTCACCGCAATCACGCTTGCCCCGACATCCGGAACATCCGACCACGGAAAGCCCGTCGCGAGTGTCACGGCCAGAACGCCTTTGCGACGTTCCAGTTCGTGCACCCGCTCCATGACGTCTGTCATGGGAGGAAGAGCTGTGATCTGCGTCGGTGTATTCCAGAAGAGCGGTAACTGGTGGAGACTCATCGTCGGACAAATCTCCTTCCGAATCGTCCTCACCACGAGGTCTGCCATTTCGCGGCCCCGTTCCGCCATATCCACGTGCGGAAAGGTGTCGAAGCCGACGATCGCTGTCGCTGCCGCAACGCGACGAGGGGTATGGTTCGAATGAAGATCGAAAGTGACGCCGATCGGTCGTTCGTTACCAACGGCGCGACGAACCGCTTCAATGAAGTCGCCATCACCGTCATCGATTCCCTCGACAACCATCGCTCCGTGCAGATCGAGCAACACCCCGTCTACCGGGCCCCCTTCCATTTCGGCTGCACGCAGTCGATCGAGGAATTCCTGCTTGAGCGCCTCGTAGTCCTCGCGGACGATCAGTCCACTGGGATAGGCGAAGCCCCAGAGCAGCGGCACGATCTCAAAGCCATGAGTTTCGGCCGCCTCGATAAATCCCCCCGTGCAGATATTCGAACCCGTGAATCGCTGAATGACTTCGGGACCGCGAAAAAGCCCGAATCCCTCCGCGAAGTCGGCGATGCGGGTGGGAACTTTTGCGAACGAACTGGTTTCATGAGAAATTCCACCGACGGCAATTCGCATGGGAGGCCATTCTTTCCTGAAATGAAGTGGACGGAATGACTGCGAACTCTACGCTTGCCGGAACCTCGAATCAAATCGGTCGGGAGTAAAACGTCGTCAGGAGCCCAGCCCCCGGAAGGACGCTTCCGCAGGACTCGCATCGATGAGCATGACTGTCTACCCTTGAACTTCCCGTGCGGTCAAAACATCGTCGCAAGCATCGAAATGGAAAGCAGCTTACCCTATGTCCACGCCAGTCAGCGAATGCGGTCAAGCAGCCACGCGTTTCAAACTTCCCGCTCCTTCCCTGGGGTGTCTCTCTACGTTAATTACTCTGCTGATCCTTCACGCGACCGGTCCGGTGATGTCGGCCGACGACTTTCGGCCGGTGAAACTCGCGGCGAAGATTGATTCTGTTCAGCCCATGACGGGGATTGTCCTGTGGGCC
The DNA here is from genome assembly GCF_044336245.1 of Schlesneria sphaerica. NCBI lineage: Bacteria > Pseudomonadati > Planctomycetota > Planctomycetia > Planctomycetales > Planctomycetaceae > Schlesneria > Schlesneria sphaerica. The sequence goes on from NZ_CP172346.1 coordinate 3,005,042, forward strand.
ACCAACGGGGCGGTCAAGACAGCGCCGATCCAGCTGGAATACAGCTATCTCCAGTACGACCAGATTGTCACGGAGAAGGGTCAATACAACTGGAGCGTTCTGGAAGAGTTACTCGACGCCGTCGCTTCACGCGGTCATCAGGCGATCATTCGCTGGAACGACACCTACGTGGCAAAGCCGACCGGGGTTCCGGCTTACATCAAAAAGTTACCCGACTACAAAGAGACCACCGGCAAGAGCGAGAATAAAACGACGGGATTTCCGGACTGGTCGCACCCTGAACTCCGCCGGTTCGTCCTCGAATTTTTTACGACGTTTGCAGACAAATACGATCGAGATCCCCGGATCGCCTTTGTGGAAGTTGGATTCGGATTGTGGGCCGAATACCACATCTACGACGGTCCCATGAAGCTGGGCCAGACGTTTCCCTCACGCGAGTTTCAATCCGAATTTGCCCTGCACCTGGGGAAAACATTCCGAGAGACTCCCTGGATGATTTCGGTCGATGCCGCGGGGGATCATGCCCCTTTCGCTTCGGATCCACAACTGCTGGACCTGCCCTTTGGAGTCTTTGACGACTCCTTCAACCATGCCAAACACAGCCAGTACAACGAGCCCAACTGGGAAGCGCTGCGGCGCGACCGCTGGAAGATTGCCCCGACGGGGGGCGAGTTCAGCTTTTTCGAGAAGATCGATCAGACGGCCGCGCTCTCCGCGAAGGGCCCGCACGGGATCCCCTTTGAGCAACATGCAGCCCGCTTCCATATTTCGTTCATGATCGGAGATGCCCAGCCCCGTCATCAACCACCCGCACGCATTCGCGACGCCAGTCTGGCGTGCGGCTACCGCTTCCGCGTGACCCGATTTGAGGCCACGGCAACAGCAGCGAAAGTCGAAGTCCGGAACGACGGAATCGCGCCAATCTACTACGACGCGCACCCCGCAGTGAACGGAATTCGGTCGAAGGAGTCACTCAAGGGGCTGCTTCCAGGAGAAGTGAAAGAATTCACGATCGATGCAGGAGGTTCCGCTCCCACCCTGACGATCGAATGCGACCGCCTCGTCAAGAACCAGCGAATCACCTACGACGCTGATCTGCAGTAAGACGGACCTGAACGTGTCCGTCGACCCAGCCTGACTCGCTGCCCCCTGCGGAGGAGATTCCTGGCGGATGGTTCACTCGCACGAATGCACATTGATCGCATCAATAACGATTGATACCATCAATTGGCAGCCTCGCATTCAACGACCACTGAATGAGCCACCACCATGTTGCACCGTCGCGACGCCATGTTACGTTTGGGTCAGTTCGGCTTAGGGGCCGTGACGCTTCCTCAACTGCTGCGGGCCGACCAACTGCGTGCTAACGGCTCCCCCTCGGCTGCCAGTACTCCCACTGGTAAAGCAAAGTCCTGCATCTTGATCTACCTTTGGGGTGGCCCCCCTCAGCAGGATCTGTGGGACATGAAGCCGCATTCCCCGTCGGCCATGCGTAGCCTGTTCAAGCCCATCCAGACGGTGACGCCCGGCATCGACGTCTGCGAGCACATGCCGAACTTCGCGCGGCACACCGACAAGCTGGCCATCGTCCGCTCATTAACCCACGACAGCGACAATCATGAACCGAGCGTCTATCGGACGTTAACCGGACGCGTGAACAATACGCTCGTCGTCCCTCGAAATCAGCGCAATCGTCTGGATGCACCGAACCTGGGGTCGATGGTCTCGGCCTTCTCGAAGCCGGGGGTCCTTCCTGCTGCCGTGACCATCCCTCGCCCCATCGGTCATAGCGGCGTCACCTACTCGGGAACTCACGCTGGCTGGCTCGGTGCGGCCCATGATCCCATGGAAATCGCGGCCGCAGCGGGGGGCTCAACGGAAAAGCCAACTCACACGATGTCGTTGCTGGAAGACCTGAGCAACACACGACTGCTGGCACGTCAGGGACTGGTCCGCACGATCGATCAGGTGGAACGACGCTACGACCAACTGGCGGCGTCCCGAAACATTGATCTTTATCGTGATCAAGCGGTCCGAATGCTCACGTCTTCCGTTGCCCAGAATGCCTTCAATCTGGACAAGGAAGACCCGGCACTACGCGACAAGTATGGCCGGAACGAATGGGGCGAATCGATGCTTCTGGCGCGCAGACTGGTGGAAGCGGGTGTGCGGCTGGTAACGATCTCGTGGATGACCGTTTTCGCGAACGGCGTTGTGTCGAACGTGTGGGACAACCACGCGGGAACGTCCATGCTGACCGAACCGTATTGCCTGAAGTCCCTCGATCCCGGATTCGCGGCGCTGATGGACGACCTGTCAGAACGAGGCCTGCTGGATGAAACCCTGGTAGCCATGTACGGTGAGTTCGGGCGAACGCCCATGCTGAATTCGACGCAGGGGCGTGACCACTGGGGGCGCGTCCAATCCGCGATCCTGGCGGGAGGGGGGATCCGTGGCGGACAGGTCTACGGCAGCAGCGACAAAGATGCGGCCTACCCGGCATCCAACCCGGTCTCACCGGAAGACATGCTGGCGACGATCTACCATAGCCTGGGAATCAATCCCGACGCAGAACTTCACGACCCGCTCGGCCGGCCGCATCGCATTGTCGATGGGAATCCCATCACGGCACTGTTCTAGTAGAAGCTCTAGTGGGAGCCGTCAGCACGCGTTGCTGGGACTTGTTCGTCAAAGGAAATCGGACAGATAGACGAACTTCACGTAACGCTGCCATCGGGGGTGCTCATTCAGCAGAAGCTGAAGTGTTCTCTCGAAGTTCGATACTTCGCGCCGCTCGGCCTGCACCTGGAGATCATTCACTCCGACATATTCTTCACGAAAGACTCGACAAATCGTCTCTCGGGAGGCCCGCATCGTTGTGGGGATGTCGAACAAGTCGAGATGTGTCGTCCCCTCGGCAGGAATCCCCTTGATATAAAAGGGAAACTCGCGAAGTCGGCACTTGACCGTCACCGGTTCCAGCCCGCGCAGAATCTTCTTGAACTTATCCTGGTCCAGAACGTCCAGTCGATCCGGGACAATGACATGGAGCGTAAAGGTGCTGTAATCGAACCGGCGACGGCCGACGAGTACGGGCTCAAAATCATCTAACTGATCCAGGACGCGCGACAGAAAGTTATGAAAATACCCGATTGCCAGTGCCGTCGCGGGCAGATGGGAAAACTCGGTCGTATTGTGATGCCGAGTAACGATCTGCGAGACGATATTATCCGCTGTTCCTGCAAACTCGGCGGTCGGACGACCGTCTTTTTTGCGACTGAACTGATCGAGCGTGATTCCCAGCAGATCGGTGGGAATCTTGAGATCTCTTTCGACAAGAGTAAACGCTCTCCGCGGTCCCAGCTTGCCCAGGAAGAGCCCGAACTCGAACAGCACATTGTCCCGCGCGGCCGCATACGTCTTGCCGCGCGACACACTGATATCGTCCTTGGTAAAAATGAGAACCGCAAATTCATAGAGACTGGCGGTGTTGAGTAATGAGGTCAGAAAGTCCTGGTGACGCTGAAAAATGGCACCAGAGTTCCATGCTTCGACTTCCGCTCGCTGACCGAAGGCGGCCTCAAGCGCCTGAGCGACTTTCAGCCCTTCCGAGGAAGACCCAATGAAGACCGTTGGCTTTCGCAACATTTCAGCTCCGCGATAGAGCGTCCCTGCCCGGCGAATAGAACATCGATGACTGCAGGCCTGATTACGGTACTCCGTTGCGGTACTTCTCGCTATATAGCGAGCGACGATCGCGTCCGTCAGCAGCACGAATAGCGACTTCGGCAACTGCCTCCACGGGCCGCTCGTTGAATAGTTCCCTGCATCGCCCCACACGGCGTTGATCATGCCGAAGGGGCCCCGCTAACAGAGCGACGTGCCGAGAGTCCTACCGTGCCGAACGGGCGGTGGCCCACGCGGATCAGGGTTGCTTCAGCAGCCAGACTTCGGCGACCTGGCATCCCCGTCCGTTCCCACCCATGCCGGGCTCGCGCGTCCAGCGGAGTGTCAGTTCACCCTTACTGGTCGCGGAAGGGGGAACGTTGAATTCGAGCGGTGTCATTTCATCCGGTTTGAACATCCAGTCATGGACGACTTCCCCGTTCGCGTCCATCCGGACTTTCAATTTGCGAGTCGGTTCTGACGAATAGACAACCCGGACCACATAACGAGACTTCGGGTCGAGCCCTTCATATCGCATCACGAGCGGTGCGTCATACATCGAGAGCACGTTCGTCCACCATTCCCGCGGCCGATCGACGCGAAAATCAAAACTCGTATAGACGGACTTACGGAAGTCGGGGTTCTCGACAAACGGGACGGTATTAGGAACCAGATGCGGTTGTCGACGCGGATCTCCCAGGTCGTCATAAAAGCTGCCGGGCCCCGGATTCGTTCGGTTCAGGATTTCATTCAAGGCATGAAGTCGCTGCGATTCCTTCTGCTCCGCTCGGACCTGGGTGAGCTGCCCCTTCAGCCAGAATCGATCATTCAATGGTCGATCAATCGTATCCTGCGACGTTCCCCGGCCATGCTCACCCTGATGAAGTTTGCTGTTGAGCTGCATCCGGATGCTTTGGTACAGCGCTTCTCCCAATTCATTGACTCGATCGCGTCGTGCCGGAGAAACCTGCTTCAGATCGGCCTGATCCAGCACCGCGTCCGCCTGGGCGATCGCCACGAGAGATCCGATGCGGTCAGCCCGACGCAGGAGATCCGCCGCTTCGGCCCGCTGAGCCGTTTCTGCGATCAACCGGTCACGCAGGTAGGCATCATAGTAGGCCCGGTAGAGCGCCTGCTGGAAACGCCAGTTCAGCAGCAGGCGTGCTCCCCCCGTCTGTTCCATAACCTGAAACTGATGCAGCGTTGTTTCCACTCCTGTATTAGTGAGTAAGGGTCCCACCCAGTTCTGTTCCAGTGCCAGCAGACCATGAGCAAACTCCTCGGTGAATTGCTCTGATATGAAGTAGCGACTGTATTGCCGCAGGATTTCGATGACGGGCGTTTTGCTGTTCCAGCCGAGTCCGCTCCAGACAAATTTATTTACGTCGTCATTGCACCCTTCAGAATAGGTCAGAAACCCGACGGTCGATTTCTGGTAATACTTGAAGATCTCGGCCTGACTCAGTGGGCGCGGGTTGATCACCTCGCGTCCTTCCGTAATTCCAAAGGCGACGTCCCATTCCGGTACAGGGTGCTGACAGTTCGTGCTATGGGTGATGTCTGGATAGCCCCGAATCGGATACCGCTGAGGAATCGCCTGCCGTACCTCTTCAAGACTCATCCGCACCTGCGGGCCAAAAACGATCCCATCCAGCCATTTCGGTTCCGACTTCATGAACTGGTAGAACTCATCATCCCAGTCCTTATTGAAGCTTTGAGGCGACATCCACATCTGGGCCTTGGGATGATACTTCCGCAACAGAGCCGCCTGCTTCTCCAGCAGGGCCATCAGCGGAAGCGGGTGAGTGTGCCCCGGGTCCCCCCCGGGGACAAAGACAACATCAATACGGGGGAGCCGCTTATAGACTTCCTCCCATTCACGCAGGGCAAATTCCACGGTCCCGGCGTCGGCGTAGTCTTTATCCATGGCGGGGTACCAGACCCAGACGTCCAGCCCGTACCCATCTGCCAGACGGGACATTTCGACCATCATTTCCATCGGTGGAACGGGAAAATGAGGGCTGTCGAGAGCATCGTCCGACCGAGGTGGAATCAGCTCGATTGCATTGGTCCCGAAGAGGGCCAGATCGCGAATGTACTGGTCCCAATGGTCCACGTCCCAGGCGTCGTACGAATTCGTCTTCTGACGATAGCCCAACTGGTGACCGCGCAAAGAAGTTTCCGGTGCGGACGTTTCACGGAAGTCCGCAGGGAGTTCAACCCGGCCGCGGGACATCCGCAGTTCCCGCAGTAGCCGTCCGACACCAAACAGGACACCTCGTTCATCGTTGCCGACAACGGCGATGAGTTTCGGGGAGGAAAGGGATTCGATCTGATATCCCTCACTCGGCCCCGCCGTCTCGGGCAACTTCACACGGGAGCCCGACTTCGACAGCACGGGGCGAATCACCTTGAAGGGACCGACCAGAATGACCGGAGTGTTGCTCGATACCGGAAGGCTTTGCTGTTCAGTCCATCGGACCATCGTCCGTTTGCGAACTTCCTCGATCAGTAGTGAAACCGCTTTCTTCTCGCGATCAGATAGCCCCTCGGGCGCGACCACGATGCCCTCGGTAAGATCAAGCATCCCCGGTCGGGCGGCGGCCTGTTCGGCCCCGCTCAGTTCTGCGGAGAGCCCCTGACAAACGAGCCATAGTCCGGCCAACGCGGCAACGATCAGGCGCGACGCAGGAGCGTGAGAATTACGAGATCGAGATTGAGCAGCAGGGTGAGAATCATGCGTCATTCGAAGGAGGCCCTGTTGGAGAAAGGGAATTGCTCGGTCCGACTTATTCAGTTGATTGATGACAGTGACGTGGTGATCTGTCGACGGAGATGACGGGACGAACGGGGTGGATCAGCTGCCGGGCCTGCGGGATAAGATGCTGCGACGATCAAACCCGGAAGCCTATGCGAACCCCTTCATAAATATGACAGATCGAGACACTTTCGGCGATCAAGACGGGGACGAGAATTCGCCGGTAACATTCCCCCTCGAATTGATCGAGTCGTTCGATGTGTTCGTACAAATCTGACGATATCAGAACGCGAACTTCCATCGCCGGCGCAGTGACATCCCACGCGAACTCCAGGTACTCGTCCGGTTGCCAGACCCGTCCTTTTACCTTCCCGTCGACCCAGCAACCGTTGATCATCGAGACCTGATCGAAGTTCGACTCCCCAGGCCGCAGCGAACCATAAGCCGCTAATCGGGTCAGGGGCCTTCCGAACAGCGTTTCAAACAATCCCGGAATCGCCTCATCAGGCAGTGTGCCAGTGGAATCGGCCAGAGCCAACCACCGGTCACGACTCGATGGCTCCCCCTCCTTCAGCAACTTGCTGGCAAGAAGGATTGCTTGTCCGAGGGCTTTTCGCACCGCGTTGGCGCGAACCGCCGGGGCTGCCGACGCAGTCTGATTCAGTTCCGTGAGCAGGGACTCCACCGTCGTGAGCGGAACATGGTCCCACCACCTTATGTCAGCGAGTGTCTGCAACGGATCAAGCCATTCCCGCTGGGCCCAAGTCGCCAAAGTGGTGAGCATGATTTCGAAGTATCCGGGACGCACAGGGAATCATGTCTGAACGGAGAATTGGTCGACGCCGGTACCATTCAGGCGGCTGTTGGCAAATTTCCCGCAACCACCTGCATCCCGGCGACCGAACGACCGGTGAGCCGCGTGAGCGTGAATCCTCCGTGACGGCGGCTGAGCAAGATCACGAGCCCCCGCCGTACGTTCAGGAACGAACCGATTTCCGCATGCCGACACGGTGAGTGACATAGTAAGCCAGGGCTGCGTCGAGATGCTCACTGGTGCGAATCGTCTGGAAGTCGATCATCTGGCGAGCGCAGTTCCGATGAAGGTCGTCGACGAATTCTGTCACTGCCTTGAGATACCCTTCGCGCAGAGCCCGCGGGTCACACACCAGGTCGCCTGTCTCTTCCATCCCTTCAAATTTGGTGGTGCCACTGTACTGGAAGTCGAGTTCTTCATCGTCCATGACGTGCATCACCATTACGTCGTGACCGCGAGTCCGGAGCAGTTTCAGGCCTTTGAACAGTCCGGGCCGATCAACGAACAGGTCCGAGATGACGACGATCAGTCCTCGTCGCGTCTGTTCGTCGGCAACCTGAGCCAGCAGACGTTGCAGGTCCGTCTTCTTTGATGGCTGGTTCTGATCCAGTGTTGCCAGGATCGCGTGCAGATGATTCTGCTTGCTGCTGAAGGGGACACGTGAACGGATTTCGGAATCGAACGTCGTAATCCCGACAGCGTCCTGTTGACGCAGCAGCAGATAAGCCAGCGAAGCGGCAATCTGACAGGCGTATTCGTACTTGGTCAGCTTGCCCGAACCAAACTGCATCGACTCTGACTGGTCGACCAGCAGCAGGGTCCGCAGGTTGGTCTCTTCTTCGTACTGCTTGATGTAGTACCGGTCGGTCTTGGACCAGACTTTCCAGTCGATTCGTCGAATGTCATCACCCGGCGCATACTCGCGGTGCTGAGCAAATTCGACGGACTGACCGAAGTAGGGGCTGCGGTGCAGACCGGACAGAAAGCCTTCCACAACATTGCGAGCGAGGATTTCCAAGCGGGAAATCCTCGCAATGGCTTCAGGCGGCAAAAATCTTCGCGAGGTTTGGGTCACGTGTCAGTTCGCCTTCTTTGGACGGGGTCGACTTGATCAGTTGTTCGACAACGTGGTCCGAGGTGATCCCCTCGCTCTCGGCCGAGAAATTGACCACGATGCGATGACGCAGCACCGGAGCCGCCAGGGCCTGAATATCGTCTGTCGAGACGTACGTCCGGCCATTCAGCAGCGCCCGGGCTTTCCCGCCCAGCAGCAGGAACTGCACGGCACGCGGGCCGGCTCCCCAACTGAGTTGCTCACCCACGAACTGCGGTACACCCACCTCACCGACGCGCGTCTGTCGCACCAGCGCCAGTGCGTAATCAATCACATGATCACTGGCGGGAACCTGCCGCACCAGCTTTTGAAGCGTCAGAATTTCTTCGGCGTCCAGCACCGGCTGAATGTCGTCGGCCTGGATCGAAGTCGTTCGTTTGGCGATCTGTCGTTCTTCCGCGAACGTCGGATACTTTACGAAGACCTTGAACATGAAGCGGTCCTGCTGCGCTTCGGGCAGCGAGTAAGTCCCTTCCTGCTCGATCGGGTTCTGGGTGGCCAGCACGAAAAACGGATCTGCCAGAACGTGACGCATCTGACCGACGGTCACCTGGCGTTCCTGCATCGCCTCAAGCAGCGCCGCTTGCGTTTTCGGTGGAGTACGATTGATTTCGTCAGCCAGCACGACGTTGTGAAACAGCGGACCTGTGATGAAACGGAACTCCCGTTTGCCCGTTTCACGGTTCTCTTGCAGCACATCGGTCCCGGTGATGTCGGCCGGCATCAGGTCGGGGGTAAACTGAATGCGTGCGAAGCTCATCGAGAGACAGCGGGCCAGGGTACTGATCATCAGTGTCTTGGCCAGACCCGGCACCCCTTCCAGCAGGCAATGGCCACGGCTGAACAGAGCGATCAGCAACTGTTCGATGACATCATCCTGCCCGATGATCACCTTCGACATCTGCTCGCGGATAGACTGATATGCCTTGCCGAGCTTGGCGATCGAAGCTTCGATTTCTGCCTGTGAAACGGAGTCGCTCATGACGACGCGGTCTCCAATAATAGGAAAGGTCGGTTTCTCGTCAGATTCAGATCATCATGCTAGCGGCTGACCGAATCCGACGCGACCCCCGCAGACGTTTTGGCCGAACAACCGATGCATTGTCCCGCAGAAATCCGTGGGGGGCATGCCGTCGCCTCGAAGTCCGCAGCGATGCAAGGCTTCTCATTCATGCAGCATCTCCCTCTTGGCACAGTGCCTTCCCGCTTCTAATGCGAGGGAGAGCTCTTTCGTCGTCACGGGCGAATCCGCGGCAGCGGCGCTTGGATTCTGAACAAATCGCTAGCGCCGAGCGTCTTCGTCACGTGTGCGATCAAGATAGGGGAGCTTCTTCAGTGGGGCTCCCGCCGCGTCACCGTCACTGGCCCCTTTGATCGCCGGATTGGAATCGGCCAGCAGTACCACGTCATCTGTCGTGAGGCTGGAATAGACCTTGTCCGGCGTTTTCACCACGCGCATATTTTCAGAACGGACCCCTTCATTCGATCCCCAGAACGATTTCCACTGGGCATAGTCGAATGCCGGAGAATTCCCACTCAGTTGCGAGGTCGAGATTTCCAAGAACGTCTCAATGCTGTTGTAGAAGTTCAAATCGCCCTTCCACGAGAACGACCGCTGGAAGTCCATGAATTCCGACAGACCACGCATGGAGATGAGGGGTCGCCCCGGTCCACACGAAATCACGTTATTGCGAGCATCGATGAACAGTGGCGGCAGCTTTTCAGACAGCCCCCCCATCCCATCCACCGAAAGCAGGCTTTGTCCCAAGAGGCAGGTCACGTGTTCCAGTTCCAGGGAGATGCTTTCCCGCTCCATCCCGACCATGTCGGAAACGAGCTTCAACTGAAGCAGGTTTCCATCGACGCCGACGACAGAATCTTTCAATTCAAATCGTGCGGGGACGGGGTCGCGCATGACAATCAGATCGCAACCGCCCCGAACAAAGCTTTCGGTGATCAATGTCTCAGGGGGCACCACCGGCATGCCGCCCAAGCGGAGACCGATGCCATCAATACTCTGCCCCACCGGTGCTCGCTGCTCAAAAATGCAGGCCGGCTTGCTGAACGGATTGGTGACGGTGACAGTGACTCCCTTGAGCTGCACTCGCTCAGGCCGTTCCAGGCTGAACAACGCCCAGCGATCCATCCCCACGCGGTTGGGAACTGCCATCGCCAGATCGACGTTTACGAACTCCAACAAGCCCCCCGCCACGGTCACCATGTGAGGTGAGCCATCCGCTGAGAGATCCGTGGGAGCAAACGTAATCGTGGGTCGGTAGCCGACGGCACCACGAATGATCAGCTTTTTGTTCGGCAGGCGAATCGGTCGTTCGGGCTTGCGGACACCGTTGTACCTCAGCTCGATGATGCTGCCCGCTTCTGCCGCCTCGGTACAGGCCGCCTCCAGGCTGTCGTATGACTTGCCGTTCACAATACGAATCGGCGCAACAATCTCTGCTGATGCCTTGGTTTCCGCAATTCTTTCGGACGTCGTTCGGTCGGCCGTGGCTCGTTCCTGAGGAGTCCTTTCCGGCGTAGTCCGTTCGGACATGGTCGGACGCTCGGCGGCAGGGGTCGAGGGCCGCTCACTGGGCAATGCGGGTTCCTGGGGAATCGTCCCAATCGTCAGGGGAAATGGCTCAACGCGTGCGACTTCGGGTTCAATCGTGGATGTCGCCTGTTTCTTCGGGTCGAGGAAACTGGTCGAATCGAGCAATGATCTCTTCGGATCATCGGGGACCTTCACCACGAAGTCCTCTTTGGCCGGGCCCGAATCGGTCTCAACGTTTCGGTCTGGGAACAGAGGCTCGACAATGAACGGCTCAGCGGGCGCTGTCCGGCGAGTTGCGGCGAGCCCCGGATCGGCCGTCCCTTGGGTCAGCTTGGGGTAATACTGAACGGCAACAACCAGCAGACAGAGCGCACAGGTGGTGGCCACCCAGCCGAAGTTACTTTGCCAGAAGGGTGGTTTGAACCGGGTCGCGGTCAACCAGACTTGCCCGTCGACCGGGACGGCTCCTGCCCCCAGGCTGCGAGCAACAATTAACAGATCGCGCAACAGGTCCGCAGGGGACGAATAACGTCGCGCGGGGACGCTGGCCATCATCTTCCGCACGACGTGCGACAGCATGGGCGTGACCCGGCGATTCTTGCGAGCTGGATCGGGGGGTTCCTTGTCCTGATGGTCCAGCAGTTTCTGCAGCACCGTCCCCTCAGGGTAGGGGGGCTCTCCCGTCAGCATGTGGTACAGCGTACATCCCAGCGAGTAGATATCGCTGCGGACATCGACGCTATGCGGATCACGCGCCTGTTCGGGTGAGATATAGTCGAATGTTCCCAGGGTTGTTCCGGGAATCGTCAATTCGAATGAGGTTTCCAGCGAGGTCTTGCGGGCAAGACCCAGGTCGACCAGCTTCGCGCGGCCAAACGGGGTGATCAGTACGTTCGACGGCTTGATATCCCGATGGATGACACCGGCCCCCGAAAGGTGGTGCAGGGCGGCGGCGAGCTGAATCGTGTAGTTGACGGCTTCTGGGGGATCGAGCCACTTTTTCGATCGAATCAGGTCTCGCAGGTTTTGTCCCGGAACGTACTCGTACGCGATGTAATGCAGCCCGGCCTCTTCACCCGAGTAGAAGACGCGTGCGATGTTATCGTGATCCAGCCGAGCTGCGGCCTGGGCTTCATTTTGAAATCGCTGAACGGACGTTTGATCCAGTGAAAGAGAGGGCGCCAGCACTTTCAAAGCGACGTCTCGTTTCAAGCGGTCGTCCAGCGCGAGAAACACGCTGCCCATGCCGCCGACACCGATTCGCTTTTGAATCGTAAAGTGACCGATGGTGATGCCGGCGACGTGATCGGCGTCATGCCCCGTAGGAAACAGGCGGGGAACCACGTCATTGCCCGACGCCGAGATATCGCCTGACGATCCTGTCAGGGACATGACGCGGGGATTCGTGATCACCGTTTCGGGACCGGCCCCTTTGTTGCCGCGCCACAAATAACTCAATACGGAGCTGGTCCCCTGACCCGAGTCCGATTGAGGCTTATTCAGGCTGCTGGACATGTTGCACGCCGTAAAAGGGAATACATAAATTGAATCTGCTCGCCGTATTGAGACGGCTCAAACGAGAAGTGCGTGAGTTGCTTGCGCTTGGTTGACGGGCATCAAGTCGTACGACGGGAATAGAAATCTTGATGGAAACCGAGACCGCCGGCATTCTTCGCCCGTGACAGCCTGCCGACAAGTGGGGAAAACCAAAACACCGTACATCGATTGCGGATCAAGTCCGGTTCTGAACGATTCAACCGGCGTTTCCGCGAAAAATGACGTCCGACACATCCTTTTGTATTGAGTTCAGGTATTTTTCCAACGTCTCATTCAATCCTGCAGTAAAGCGATCGCTCTCCAGAACAGAAGAAACATAGCTTCGAATCGTGACATCAGCAACCGGGGGCTGATCCGAGCCCGGGTCAGGCTGACGGCTTAACTTCCTGAGTTCATGAACTTTCGGTACAAATCCCATTTCGAGATGCTCGGCAAGTTCACGCAATCCATGGGCAGCATCACGCAGTTTTTCACGCAGCGTCAGATGATCGATGGATGAACTCATGATCGTTCTTTTTTGAAAGTACGATGAAGAAGTGACTCGCTATTAGATCGATCCCGCGCGTCAATCGTCAAGATGCTTTAAACTGAACCTTGGGAGAATCACAAGATTCTGTCGGAGCGGAAATCAGCTCACTTCCATCACCCCTTTCATGACGGGGCCACGCCATGAACGAGAAAAACAGATCTGCGACCTGATCTATGAGAATCCTGGTTCTAGCCGATATCCACGCCAACTGGCTGGCCCTGAGCTCCATTCGTGAAACTTTTGACGAATGTCTGTTCCTCGGCGATCTCGTCGAATACGGCGTGGACCCGATCCCCTGCATCGACTGGGTACGCAAACACGTCACCTATGCGATTCGCGGAAACCACGATCACTCCGTCGCACAGCGGGTGCCTCCCCCTGTCGGTACGGGATTCCGCAGACTTGCAGGTGCCACCCGACAACAGCACTGGGACATCCTCCGTCCTTCGCATTTAAAATATCTTTCCCAACTCCCCGTCACTCAGAACGTGACGATCGACAACCTGCGGTTTCATCTCGTCCATGCCACACCTCGCGATCCAATGGATGAGTATCTTGCTGCGGATGCGGAAGGCTGGGAACGGCGATTAACGAATATTGAAGCTGACTTCATTTGTGTCGGACACACCCATATTCCGTTTCACCTGACCCTGGGAAACCGTCAGGTCCTGAATCCGGGAAGCGTGGGACAACCCCGGGATGGAGATCCCCGCGCCGCTTACGCCATTATCGAAAATGGGCAAGTCGAACTGAAACGAGTCGCATACGACATCGATGCGGCCGTTCGGCAGCTCGAAGCCAGCGGCATGGACAGTGACGTCATCGAACTCGCCGCTCAGGCTCTCCGTTACGGAGGTCGAGCCAAGCCCCTCCGTTAGCCTGACCTGGCGCCGTACAGCGGACGAATTCTCTTTCTCGCCGTTTACGGAAAACGGTCTCTCCTGCAGCACGGAACTGCGGTACGGAACTGCAGCACCGAACACGGGAGTCACGACGGAATCCCAGAAAGAGAATTCTTTTCCCGGCCGGATGCCTTACAATTCGCCATTGTCTCGCGATGAACGAGGATCGATTCCTCGTCCACCATTTTTGAGGACGATTTTCATCAGAAATCAACGGGCGATTGGGGCAAAATCGATGAGGATCTTAATTGTCGAGGACGAAGAAGCCCTCGCGTTGGGATTGAAATTCAATTTCGAACAGGAAGGGTACGAAGTACTGCTCGCCGGGGATGGTCCGACGGCCCTGAAGATTTTTCACACGGCGGTCCCGCCCATCGACCTGATCATTCTAGACCTGATGCTGCCGGGGATGAGCGGATACGAAATCTGTTCTGCCATCCGGACCACCAATAAGCTGGTCCCGATCATCGTGCTGAGCGCACGCACGCTGGTCGAAGACCGCATGCACGCGTTCGATGTCGGCACGGACCAGTACATCACAAAGCCCTTCGCACTGCCCGAATTGCTGAACCGTGTCAAGAACCTGATGGAGCGACACCGGACCATTCTGACCGACGTCACCTCCAATGGGACCACCAGTGAAGGGGTCATCTCGGGCGTTTACACCTTCGGCGATGTCCGCATCGACTTCCAGTCGTTTGAAGTGTCCGTCGGTGACAAGAAGCACGCACTCACCACACTGGAAATGCAACTATTGCGCTACTTCATTGAGCACGAAGGGGAAGTGCTTTCGCGGCACCGTATCCTCGAAGAGGTCTGGGATCAGTCCGCCGATGTGACGACACGGACTATTGACAACTTCGTCCTGCGACTTCGCAAGATTCTTGAACCCGATCCCGCACAGCCCCGGTATATCGTCTCAGTGCGCGGAACCGGATACCGGTTTCTCGCACGTGCCGCTGAAGCCTGACGGGAGCACGATGACTTGCGATCTGACCGGTCACGGGCGAGAAATGACGACCCGTCCACGTTTACGGAGACCGCCAATGTCCAGCCAATTCGATCAAAAAGACTCCCACCGTCCCCCCCGAATGGGCAGGGCGATGCTCACTCTCATGCTCTGCGTCACGCTGTACAGCTCGGCTCTCCAGGCGGCTCCTCCCGAAAATACCGTGGAACTGGTCGACCTCGAAGGACAGACTCATACTCCTCTAAGGAATGCCAAGGCCAAGGCAACGATCCTGTTCTTTCTGCTGCCTGACTGCCCCATCTCGAACGCTTATGCACCCGAGATCAAGCGGATCGCAGCCCAATATGCTGAACAGGAGATCGCGTCGTTTATTGTTTATGTCAGTCCTGACCTTTCCGTTGAGGACGCTAAGAAACACGCGACCGACTATGGATATGAAATTCCCGTATTGCGAGACTTATCCTACGAATTGGTTCGCGAGACAGAAGTCACCATCGCGCCGGAAGTCGCCGTGGTCTCTGCTGAAGGGAAATGCCTTTATCGAGGACGTATCGATAATCTTTACGCCGCGCTGGGTAAACGCCGCTATAAAGCCACCCAGCATGACCTCAGAAATGCACTGGATGCGATTCTTCAGGGAGTCCCCGTTCCACAGGAGACGACGAAAGCGATCGGTTGTTATATTCCCAAGCCGAAAACAGACGCCCGACTACTCACTCGCTAGGGATCAGGTATGTTGTCCTTTCGCTGCCAGCTTGTCTTCGTCGCAGTCATCCTGCCTTGGTGGTCTCACACGCCGAGCACGTTCGCGGATGTGACTTTTACCAAAGAGATCGCTCCGATCATTTTTGAAAACTGTGCGACCTGCCATCGGCCTGGCGAGGCAGCTCCCTTTCCTCTGCTGACGTACGCCGATGTTCAAGAACGAGGGGACCTGATCGCCGATGTCGTCAAGCAGCGGCTGATGCCCCCCTGGAAAGCGGAACCCGCAGACTATCCCTTCCTCTACGAACGACGACTGTCCAAGGACCAAATCGAGCTCATTACCAACTGGGTCGATCAGGGGATGCCCGAAGGAAACGCGGCTGACTTGCCCGCACTCCCTGAGTTCGCCAGTGGATGGACCTTGGGCGAACCGGATCTTGTCGTTTCGATGAAGCAGCCCTACCAGGTTCCTGCGGATGGTCCCGATATCTACCGGAATTTCACGATTCCACTCGACCTGACCGAAGAACACTTCATCGCCGCCATCGCCTTTCGTCCCAGCGCACGTTCGGTCGTCCATCATTCGCTGTTCTTCTTCGACGCCACCGGACGCGGCCGTGAGCTGGAAGCCGAAGATGATGAACCGGGGTTCAAAGGGGGAATGGGAGCAATGATGAAATTGCGGGGTAGTCCCGTCCCACCTCAGGCCTTCGACGATCCCGAAACGGCTCCGAAACGCACTCCTCTGGCAAAGAGAGCGACTCCGGGCGCACCGGCATTCGGCCCGCTAGGTGGCTGGGCTCTGGGAGCACAGCCGCACCTGCTGCCGGATGGGTTGGCGTACAGGGTTCCAGCGGGATCAGACCTGATCCTGGCCACCCACTTTCATCCGTCAGGAAAAGCCGAAGAAGAAACCTCCACAGTCGGCATCTACTTTGCCAAAAAGCCTTCGAATCGCCGCTTTATGCCGATTCAGCTTCCGCCCGCATTCGGCGCGTTCAAAGGCATCGATATCCCACCGGGTGAAAAAGAGTATGTGATCGAAGACACCTTCGTCCTTCCCGTGGATGTCGAGGCCTTCGGAGTCGGAGCACACGCTCACTATCTCGGCAAATCGATGACGCTTACTGCAACCCTACCCGACGGAACCCGGCGAACAATCCTCTCTATCCCCGACTGGGACTTCGCCTGGCAAGAGCAGTACCGGTTTGCAGAGTTCGTCAAACTCCCCAAAGGGACCCGGTTGCATTCACGGATCACCTACGATAACTCGAAAGACAATCCACGTAATCCCAGCGATCCCCCGGCGCGAGTGCACTTCGGCGAGGAATCGACAGACGAAATGGGCAGCATCTCGCTGATGACACTGGCGGCAGACGAGTCGGAGTTACCGCTCCTGCAGAGTGCCTATCGGACCCACTTCCGATCCGCCCTGTTGAAGTCCCCCCTTTCGAAACTCTTTCAGGGTCGACTGGAAGCCGAGTAACGGCATTCCATGCCCTGTGCGGACCGACTCTCATTCTCCACTCAAGGATAGCCACGGTTGCCGCGTCTTCGCGGCTACCGTGGCGGCGTCAGCCGCAAGAGGTTTCCACAACAATAGCCACCACCCCTCCAACTCTGCCCCCCCACTACCGCCCCCGCCGACAGAGTTCTCCGGACTCGTTCTCATCGGGCGAGCATCGGCCCAAACGTGACTTCGGTTTCCATTCGCGACTTCAGCGGAGCCCATTCCTGCCTGCGAAATTCGCTCGTTAAACAATGCACAATAGTGATTGAGGCCGGTCAAATGCCGAGACCTATACCCCTGCAAGGGTTTACGGGAGGGCTCCCGTGGGCCGGCTGCGAGTCAAGGCATTACTCGTAGCGCAGGGCTTCAATCGGATCGAGGCGACTGGCTCTGCGTGCCGGGTAGTAACCGAAGAAGACCCCAACCGCGGCGGCAAACAAAAAAGCGACGATGCCGGCCGTAATCGAAACTTCGTGCGTCCACTTGGTGCCGGTGGTGAACGAATTGATCAGGGTCACCAGTCCGACGGAGGCACCGACGCCCAGCAGAAAACCAATCAGCCCCCCGACACACGACAGCAGAACCGCTTCGACAAGAAACTGCCTGAGGATATCATTCGCCCGCGCACCAACGGCCATCCGGATCCCGATCTCGCGTGTCCGCTCGGTGACAGAGACGAGCATGATATTCATGATCCCGACACCGCCGACGACCAGAGAGATTGCCGCAATGCTCGCCAGCATCATCGTCAGCGTACCGGTCACGGCACCAAAGATATTCGCAATCTCCGTCGTGTTCTGCACGATGTAATCGCGTGGCTGGCCAGGCTGAATCCGATGCCGTTCGGCCAACAGTTGGTCTATCTCCAACTGAGCCTCGGCCATGACCTGCATCGACCGGGCGGACACCATAATGGCCCCCACGTTATCAAATTCGGAACCTTGCAGGCGTTTCCGGACGGTCGTATAGGGAAGCAGCACAAGATTATCCTGATCCTGTCCCACCATGTTGGCCCCCTTTTTCTCGAGCACCCCCACTACGCGGAACGGGATATTCTTGATCCGGATTGTTTCTCCGATCGGATTGATCGTCTGAAACAACTTGGCCACGATCGTGTGCCCAATGACACAAACCTTGTTCGAGCTGCTGATATCCCGCTCGGAGAAGAACTCACCCTGTCGCACAGACCAGTTCCGCACCAGTGGAAATTCCTCGCTGACCCCGGTGATTTCGCGAGGACTGAAGTTGGAACTGCCATAGATCACTTGCCCTGAAGTCCCGATCACAGGGGTTGTCGCGAGGACAGAAGGACATTCGACCCCGATGGCCTTCGCATCGCGCGCAGTCAGAGTCACAATCGCCTGCTGAATGCCATCACGATTGCGCTGGCCGGGGAAGACCAGGATCATATTGGTTCCCAGCGCCTGAAACTGCCCTTGTACCAGAGCACTGGCGCTTTGCCCCAGTGAAACCATCGTCGTGACGGCAGCGATCCCGATCACGACCCCAAGCACGGTCAGTCCGGCCCGCATTCGATTCTTGTTCAGCGCTCGCCAGGCAATACGAAGCGTCAACATCAGATTCATCGCGACGCCCCGACTTTCGGAGGCTGGATCCCCGTCACCAACGCCTCTCCCGGCTTCAGTTCCCCCTCGACCAGTTCCGTATACTGGCTGTCACTGAGGCCGGTCACAACAGCGACAGCACGCAGCTTCGCCCCGTCCTGCACCCAGACATGTCGCTGGTCACGCTGCTTGCGGAGTTGGGTTCTCTCTTCGGCCGAGGCCAGGTTGCTGTTGCTCTGCGGCTGATCTTCGTCAGGCTCTCTGACCTTTTCCGTATGACCTTCCAGAATCGGCAGGTCCTCTTCCCGCACGTGCTTCGCGTCAGGGTAGAACCGCAACGCGGCGTTCGGAATTTTGACAACGTTCTCACGGTAAGCTACCTGGAACGACAGGCTGGCCGTCATCCCCGGCAGCAGCTTGAGATCGGGATTGGGTGCCGCCACGATGACGGGATAGGTCACCACGTTCTGCGAAGTGGTAAAATTCAGTCGGACTTCATCGACGTGTCCTTCGAACAGCTCGTCGGGATAGGCATCGACCGTAAAGGTCACCGGATACCGCTCGACCTGAGCCGCCTTGATCTGTCCGATGTCGGCTTCATCGACAGAAGCATAAACATGGACTTCTTTCCGCAGGTCCGGTGCGATGATGAAGAGCTCCGGTGTCTGAAATGACGCAGCCACTGTCTGCCCCTCATTGATCTTGCGATCGATGACCATTCCATCCATCTTGGCCCGGATCTCAGTATAGCCCAGATTGGCCGCCGAATTCTTGAGAGTCGCCTCTGCCTGCTTGACTGCCGTGATCGCGGATTTGAGTTGCGCTTCGAGCGACAACCGGGCAAACTTGAACTTGTCCATCTCGGCCTGAGCGATGAATGAGGAATCCTCGAGATGCAGCGCAATGGCCCGCTTCTCATCATTCCGGGCCTGTTGCAGTTGAGCCCGCACGCGGTCGACGTCCGCCTCACGATTTCTCAGCGAGGCTTCGTCGCGAGCGACGTTGGCTTCGTACAGCAGCGGATCGATCCGCGCCAGTAGGTCCCCCGCTTTCACTTCCTGATTGAAACCGACATTCAGCTCGATCACCGGTCCGGAAACGAAACTTCCCACAGCCACCTGCAGCTTGGGCTTCACGGTGCCCGTGGAATTCACCATCGACTTGATCGAACCCTGCACGACCTTATCCGTACGCCAGTGGACCAGATTTCTCCTGGCGAGATAGGCCTGCATGGGTGCGGCAGCCGCATAACCGATTCCCACCAGAACCAGGATGAACAGCAGCCATCGAAGAAGCATCTTCATGTTCTGGAATCACCACATCGAAGAACACACAGCCGGCGTCAGATACGGAATCTCTGGCGGAGAGTGGAACGTCCTGCGGGAAATCATCCCACGCAATCTCACTCGGTCCCCTCACTATAGGGCGTGGTCGCCCCAGTTAGCCACAAGAAGTGGCCGCTCAATTCAGGATCTTTTCATTCTCCCGGTATCCGAGGTCCTCTTTTTGGCACGATAACTCAGCCGCAAGGTCTGTCAGGGGGACAAATCGGGAAACACCCAGTGGGCCCACCTGACAACCGTCTTCTGTCAGTTTGGCAGTGATCTGCCTTCGTGGTCCCGCTTTCGTCGAACGCCACGCCTGGTTTCGCTTCGCTGTCCCGTAAAGAACGGGGCGAATTCTCATCGAGCAACCGGAAAACCACGTCGTTTTTGATTGGTACGATGTTTGCTAACTCGGGAGTAGCTGAATTGTCGGCACCGACGATCAAGGGGAATGAGATGGCCGTGTTTCGCTGGGGACAGACTTGGGATCCTTTTCGGGATCTTGAGCGTGAAGTCGACCAATTGCTCGCGCGGGTTTCGCTGTTTCACGGAATTCGTTTTGGACGGCAGTATCCACCTGTCAACGTCTACGAACGGGACGACGAGTTTCTGATCACGGCCGAATTGCCTGGGACTCGTCCCGAGGATCTTGAGGTTCTGATCTCGGGCCGCGTGTTGACGATCAAAGGACGGCGAACCGGTCCAGAGGGAATTCCCGATGACCGCTACCGCCGACAGGAGCGACCTCGCGGCGTCTGGCAACGCTCTTTGACACTTCCCGATCACATTCACGAAGAGAAGCTGGCTGCCGAATTCACGAATGGTGTCCTGTGTATTCGCCTGCCCAAAGCACGTGAGATGCAGCCTCGCCAGATTCCCGTCGTGAACGGGAACCCGCGATCCCCCGCGGAATAGCTGCGAACGAACCAACCACCTGCGTTGAGGAATCGAAAGACCATGTCCAGCGAAATCGTCCGTGCGACCGAGGTCGCCCCTCCGCCCCCACCGGAATATCCCGTCGATCAGGTTGTGTTCACACCCCCCATCGACATCTTTGAAACGCCCGAAGGGTTGATGCTACAGGCCGATCTTCCCGGCGTCTCGTCCGATTCGCTCGAACTGCAGGTGCAGGACAACAAACTGTCGCTTTACGGCAAGGTCTCTTCGTCCGTCCCCTCAGATGCACGCCTCATCCATCAGGAATATCAGGTCGGACACTTCCTGCGGTCGTTCATCCTGAGTGATGAAGTCGATCACGAGCGGATCTCGGCCAAGTTGAATCAAGGTGTGCTCGAGGTGATTCTGCCCCGATTGGCGAAACCCGAGCCACGGCGAATCCAGATCCAGACCGACTGAATACGGTGAGTCACAGGACGCGATCATGCCCGGGCCCTCAGGGGACCAGCACGACGCGTCCCACAGGGGACAAACTCCTGCCCGGTCCTGCCCCCCTCACTCGCTGGCTGCCGCAGGAGATCCTGGTCGTGTCCCGCGTTCGGGGAATACGAGACGCATTCGCCCCTTGCGCGGTCGGGCCGACAGTTATTCCCGTGAATCGACGAACCGCTGATGCCACAGTTCAAACACCAGCAGCAGCCAGAGGCGGGGACTATGGTCCCATTTCCCGCTCATGTGTTCCTCGAGTAATCGCCGGACGGCAGCGGGGTCGAAGTAGCCCCGGTTCAGGCAGCGGGGGTCGAGCAGTGTGTCCGTCAGGTACTCCCGCAGAGAATTGCGGAACCAGTAGTTGAGCGGAACGCCGAACCCCATCTTCCGACGCGTTTGAATCGACGCAGGCAGCAGTTCGGAAAATGTGCTGATCAGGATCTGCTTACCCCGTCGTCCCTGCAGCTTCCACTTGCGCGGCATTCTCGCGGCCAGTTCCACCACGCGATGATCGAGGAAGGGGCTGCGGCATTCCAGGCTGAAGGCCATGCTGGCGATATCCACCTTCGTGAGGATGTCGCACGGCAGGTACGTTTCGGCGTCGACACAGCAGGTTCGCTGGACCATGTCAGACTCGGAACAGCGGGCATAGCTGTCGAGGATGAACGACGCTCCGTCATAGCCTCCCAGCGTCTCCTGAAAGTCCTGCGAGAAGAGTTCAGCGCGGCGAGAATCGTCGAAGATGCTGATCCAGTTCGTATACCGCCGCTGAGCCGTCTGACTGAGCCCCGCGAGAAACCGCTTCAAATGCCTGAGTCGGGATTTCTGCTGACCCGATGTGGGAACCTTTTGCCAGAACGAAGACGCAATCAGGCTTCTGAGGGGGGCGGGCAGGCTGTCGACTCGCGCCGCCAGATCAACGGCCTGATAGCGATCATAACCGGCGAACAGTTCATCACTGCCATCTCCGGTCAGGGCGACCGTCACCTGCTTGCGTGTCAGTTGCGACAGGTAGAGCGTCGGGATGGCAGAGCTGTCCGCGAACGGTTCGTCATAGTGCCATGTCAGCTTCGGCAGCATCTCGACCGAGGTTGGATCAACAACAAACTCGTGATGGTCGGTCCCCAGATGCGCCGCCGCCTCGCGGGCATAGCTCCGTTCGTCGAAGCGTTTCTCCGAGAAGCCGATCGAAAATGTCTGAATGGGCCGATCCACATGCTGCTGCATCAGCCCGGCAATGATCGTGGAGTCGACTCCCCCGGACAGAAAAGCTCCGAACGGAACGTCGCACCGCATGCGGATCCGAACGGCCTCACTGAGCGTCTCTCGCAGGTCGGCGGCCCATTCTTCCCGGCTTCGCTCCGGCACTGAACTCGCAGCCTCAGCCGCGTCAGGTCGAGCAAAGGGGGCTTCCCAGTATCGCTGCACGATCAATTCGCCGGTATCCGCATGAAACTCGGCCCAGTGAGCGGGGGACAGCTTGGCATAGCCCCGAAAGATGCTGCGAGGATGGGGGACGTATTGCAGCGTGACAAAGTCGGCCACTGCCCGCGGGTCAATCTCGCGCGTCGCACCGGGGACTCGCATTAGCGCCTTGAGCTCGCTGGCGAATGTGAACTGCCCCCCCGCCAGTCGGTAGACCAGCGGCTTTTGTCCCATGCGATCGCGAGCGAGAAACAGCGTGCGACGACGATCGTCCCAGATGGCAAACGCAAACATTCCGCGCAGATGCGACACACAGTCGCGCCCCCATTGCTCGTAGGCATGGACGATGCATTCCGTATCCGACGACGTCCGGAAACGGTGACCAAGCGATTCCAGTTGCGGCTTCAGCTCACGGTAGTTGTAGACTTCGCCGTTAAAAGCAATCCAGACCGTCTCGTCCTCGTTGGACATCGGTTGATGACCGCCGGACAGATCGATGATGGAGAGCCGGCGAAAACCGAGCGCCGCTCCGCCCCCCTGAGTTCCATTCGACGAGGCGAAGTAGACTCCCGCGTCGTCAGGCCCCCGATGGATGAGAGCTTCTGTCATGCGCTGCAAAGTCTGTTCGCTGAGCGGCGCAGCTCCCTGAGTCCAACTCCCGCCAGCAATCCCACACATGAAATCGGTTCTCAGAGGCTACGATACAAGGCTGCGTACGCATCCACCATACGCGAAACACTGAACGAGTGTTGAATCCGTTTGAGACCATTCTGGCCCAATGACTCGCCTAATCCGGGTTCATCAATCAGTCGACGCAGGAACTGCATGTAACCGACCGTGTCCGCCAGTTTCGGCAAAAAGCCCGTCTCGCCCTGCAGGACCAGTTCGCGGTTCGCCGGAATGTCACTCGCGACCACAGGCAGCCCGACCGACATCGCTTCCATCACGCTGTTCGACATTCCTTCGAAGCTGCTGGCCAGACAGAACACATTGAATAGGTTTAACCAGCGTCCGGCATCGGCCCGGTGTCCCAGAAACCGAACATGCTCTGTGCAGCCAATGTCGCGGGTAAACCGCTCCAGCCGCTCGCGCTCGGGACCATCGCCCACCAGAACGAGGAACAGGTTGGGTCGAATTTGTCGCAACGTCTCCACGGCCCAGATCAGGTCTTCGACCCGCTTTTGCGTTGCCAGCCGGCCGATGTACCCCGCGACGAAGGCATCCGCAGGAAGCCGCAGTTCTTCCAGCAGGGCTCGCCGCAGCGTCGCACGACTGGAAGAGGGCGCCGCAGGGACTTCGATTCCGTTCGGAATGCAAACCAGTTTCTCGTTCGGAACCCCCAGCTCGCGGTAGAAATCAACGACACTGGGCGAGTTACCGACTAACCGATCCGTCTTCTCGATCAGTCGTCGATCCAGCCAGAGCTGCCAACCCGCTTTCCACCGATCGACACAGCGTTCAGAAACGACCACCTTTGCATCGGGAATCGCTCCTCGGCACAAGCGACCATAACTGTTGGCGGCAAACAGCCAGGTGTGCAGGATCGATGGTTGCAGTCGCTTGAGTTCCGTGCGGAGTCGCATAAAGGCGAACGGATCAAATTTGGAGCGTTTGCCGATGATCGTGAGCGGAATTCCCGCCGCACGTAAGTCCTCTTCCCAGGGACCGCCGCGGGTCAGCGCGATGACGGAAACATCAAATTCCTCTTTCGGCAGTCCGGTCGCCAGCAGTGCGAGTTGCTTCTCGGCTCCGGAACGGTCGAGGGTCGGAATCAATAAGACCAGACGAATCTTGGACACGGTATTTTCATATCGGGAAGGTGCAACGCGGAAATCCGCGCCAAGTCTAATCAGGTCGTCGAAAGAGTGCCAATCGTGCATCCCGCCGGTTCGACATCACAGTGCCCCGCTGATCCGCAATCCGCCGCTGAGACAGATCCACCTCAACTGGTGGGGAACGCGATTCTTGCCTTTTTTGGGACGGGACACGGGGCGAGTGCGGCAAACAAAAGGGCGATCAATCCGTGAATCTGCCCCCTGCGGTATGGACATCAGGCGAGTCGCATTCGACGATATGCGGTTCACTGAAGCGTCCTGTGACCCGACAGAATAGCAAGCCAATTACGACTTGGACTTCCCATGGATTCTCCCGTGTTCGACGACTCGCCCATGCCGGACCCGCCAGTGGAATTCTTGAACACACACTCCCCAGTCAGGAGATCGCGCGGTTGGACCTGGTTGGCGTGGATCGCCATCATTCTCACCGTTGTCCTGATGGCCCTGCCGCTGCAACTGAGCGATGATCCCACGGCGACAGATTCGTCCATCGCCATCCAGACGATTCAAGCGCGCTATCTGGTGGGTGCATCGTCGGTCTTTCCGGAGAATCGGGAACTCCTGCTGCAGCAACTCGATGAGATGTTCGGGCACGGTCCCGTCACGCATCAACTGATTGGAGCCGTCCTGGTCGGGGAATTGATTGGGCCTGAAGAAGCAATTGAAGTCATTGATGACATCGATTCGCAAATCGAAGCCGGTTCGCTGAAGGCGTCCGCCGAAGATACAGAGGCAGTCCATTTTCTGACAAAACTTCAGACTTCCCGGATCGGTAAACGGAACGGGGAGGAACCAATTTCTCCCGAGCAGCTGCAATCTGGCCGAACTCTGCTGCAGGAACGGCTCGGTTGGGTCGGCCGGCTGGCGATGACACCTCCGGACAGCGACGACCACACCGAACGCAAAAACTTAAAGGAACAGGCACGCCGTTCCTTGTTTACCATTATGGGCGCGTTCGGACTGGCTCTCGTCGCCTTTCTCGTCGGTACCCTGATTCAGTTGACCTTCTGGGGCCTGGCCATTGGGGGCTGGTTGAAGTCGGGAATCCGTCCATTGGCAGGGGACTCGGGCATCTATGCCGAGACTTTTGCCTTGTGGATGGTGGTCTTCGTCACACTGAATGTTGTCGTGCTCTTCCTGCCGCTTCCGAGCCGCAGCATGGTCTGGCTGTTCATTCCGCAGGTCGGCAGCCTTGGCGTGCTGGCGTGGCCGGTCATGAGAGGCCTCCGCTGGTCAGACGTTCGTCGAGATGTGGGGCTGACCTTTCAGCCTCAAGCCTGGTCTGCTCCGTTTGTCGGTATCGGAGCGTACCTCGCCGCAGCCCCCGTGGTCGCCGCAGCAATGGTGGTGACGTTCCTGCTGATCTTCCTGATCAGCTTGACCAGTGGCGCGGAAGAAGCCGTGGCAGAACCGGGACACCCAATTGTCGATCATATCCTGCGAGGAAGCTGGACGACGAAAATCCAGCTCATGTGCGTCGCCATCTTTGCCGCGGTACCGGAAGAGATCATGTTCCGCGGCTTCCTCTATCGGCATCTGCGGGCCGCCAGCGAGAACTGGGGTTACGTGCCGAGTGTTGCGTTCGCGATTTTGTTCAACAGTTTCCTCTTCGCCATCATCCACCCTCAGGGGTTACTCGGCCTGCCGATCCTGATGGGGCTGGCGACCGTTTTCTCACTCGTCCGCGAATGGCGGGGTTCACTGGTTCCGTGCATGATCACTCATGCTCTCGTGAATGCCGGAACGACGACGCTCCTGCTGCTGGTCACCGAATAGACCGGTGGGGCAGGCAAACTTGAAACCACAAAACGTCAACTTCGATCAGGTATTCTCGAACCACCCAATTGCACGGCACAGTTCAAACTGAGCCGTGTTGTAATCGATGACAGCGTTGAGATACGCCAGACGGGCAATCGCCAGAGCCTGAACTGACTGTAGCGACTCGATCGGCAGTCCCTGGGCGTTCTTGATGCGTTCCGTATTCAGCTGATAGGAGCGTTCCGCCGCGATGATTCCTTTGCGGCTGTACTCGATCCGCTTTTCTCGTTCGGTGACTTTTGCATGAAACTCCACGACCTCGCGTGCCACCTGATCCATGAGCGCGAGCTGCCGTTTCTGGTTCTGCCTGACGACCGAAGCGGCTTCACCCCGGGCAGCCCGCTCACCCACACCCAGGTTTCGAACCTCCCAGAAGGCCAGGGCGTCGACGTCGAGTCGGTCATTAGTATTTCCGATCGTGCTGCCCAGTCCACCTCCGAACGCACCGTAGCTCATGCCGAGCAGAACACTCGGAATCAGAGGCGCATATTTTTCACGGTTCAATCGCTCAACTGCTTCACAGACCAGGTGCTGCTGCTCGGCCAGTTCCGGACGGCGTGTGAGTGCGGTCGCCACCAGCGACGCGGGCGTCTCATCCTTGTCCAGTAGCGCCAGTGGAGCGACAACCGGCTCGTTTGTCGAAATACGGACCGATTGATCCCCGTGCAGCAGTTGAATCAAGCGTGCAGACGCGACCCGCACCCCTTCGACACCGGCCGCCACCTCTGCCTCACGAACCCCCTGTTCCGCCAGCATTCGTTCATAATCCGAACGAAGTCCCTGACCTGTCTCGGCATAGCTGCCGGTCAACTCCGCCAGCTTCTTCGTGTTGAACAAGGCTTCTTCTGCGATCGCCAGGCTTTGTTCCGCGCGCAGCAGCTCAAGATAGGCGACCGCCGTATTTCGCAGGACATCGTTCCGAGCGGCCGTCGCCCCGAACTGTCGCGACGCCGCCTGATGTTCCATGATGCGGGGCTGGAAAATGGCGTCGGTTGTGTGGAATTGGGCCACGACTCCCGGAATGGTCGGTGAACCCGACCCTGCTCCTGCCGAGGCTCCGAGACCTCCGTAGGCATTCGTCTTGTTCGTGCTGAACACGTTTCCGAGCACGTCCTGAACTTCCCCTTCATGGTGATAGTAGTTCGCGCCGGCACGTAAGGACGGCAGCCACAGTCCCTGAGCACGATCAACCCGGGCGTAGGACTCAAGAATTCGCTCGCGGGCGAACGCCACATTGGGATTCTGCGCATCGGCCAGTGACAAGACATGATCGAGACTGATCGGATAGCCGGGAGGCAGCGACTCTTCGACATCGACGATCGCTCGATCCCGAATTGCGTCGGAAGAACGATCGTCGTCCCCTTCACCTGTTGGCTCGGGTGGTGCATCCTCGGATGCATCGAATGAGTCAGAGTCCTCCCGGGAATCAGCCGCGAGGACGATCGTCGAGCGGTCCTCCGCCGGTTCACCGGAAGTTCTGGCAGAGCTGACACTCCGAATGGACGATTCCTCGGTAGCCTGGGTATGAGCCGGATCCTGCGACACCACCAGGTCTTTCGACAGTCGAACCTTACGCGTCGTCACCGCGCCATCGGCCGATTCTGCCGTGGCCGATTCTGCCGTGGCCGATTCAGCTCGATCCCCGTCCTCTTTCGAGGTGACGTGCCAGGTCTTCGGAGAATGGTCTCGCTGAACAATAGTGTTCGTTCTTGACGAGGCACAACCTGCCAGACAAAAGATGAGCGCAATCGCGCTCCCGCTTCGCCAACTCATGAGATCCTTCTCCCTGACACTGTCCATCCTGGACTTGTCTATTACTAATCGACTTCCGCTCAATTCATCGCACTTGGAAACCGAATTCCAGGTCACAATTCAGGCAACGATTATTCCGACTGTAACGATTCATCCGCCTCTCACGGCGATTGCTCGGGGTTCGTGCCGGCCAGCGGCGTTAACCGCCCCCACCACTGCCACTCCGTCTCTCTCGCACGATCACCGCAGAATCAGGCGGGCAAGACTGCTGCTGTTGCATCGGACTCGACTGACACGGCTGGTACCGCAGGTTTCTTTTCATCACGCACCATGAGCGAAAACAACGCTGGTAATACGAAGAGTGTCGCCGGTTCCCCCGCCAGCAACCCGCCGAGAATCGCGCGGGCGAGCGGTGCATTGGCTTCACTCCCATGTTCCAGTGCCAGCGCTGCGGGGACCATTGCGAAGAATGCCGCCAACGCCGTCATCGTCACGGGACGAACACGAATCGCTGCCGCTTTTCGAATCGCCTCGGTCGGAGACAGCCCCTCTTTCTGACGAAGTTCCTGCGCGAAGTCCGTCATCAGAACGGTGTTCGCCACCTTGATCCCCACCACGAAAATAATTCCCAGCAGAGACTGCACATTCAGTGCTGTCCCGGTGAAGTAGAGCATCGGAATCACGCCACCCAGCGAAATCGGGACGGTCAACATCACGGTCAGCGGAACAATGAACGACCGCCCCAGGGCCACCATCAGGAAGTACATCAATAGCGACGCCAGGATCAACCCATACCCCAGACTGGTGAACGTCAACTGCATCTTGGCATACTCACCCGCCATTATGATCTTGGACCCCGTGAGCAGTTGAGATTCCCCTGGGTGCCGCGGGTCGAAGGTCGACCACGTTCCATTGCTGATCGGCTTCCCGTACTTGTGCAGAATCTTCGTCACGTCGTCCGCAACTTCACCCAGGCTTCGACCGTCCACGTTCAGCGTCAAATCGGTTGTCGGCTGAATGTTCGAGTGGGTGATTTCCGACGGCACCGTCGTCCGCGTGATCGTCGCGACCGAACGCAGCGGGACGGGCGAGGACTGCTGCGGACTGGTGATCGGAATATCGAGCAGCGTGTCGATGGATTTGATGTCGTCTTCGGGGTACTGCACACCGACGTAGTACTGGTTACGGGATACCGGATCGATCCAGAAGTTGCGTTTGTTGAATGCGATGCTCGAATTACATGCCGCCACGACATTTTTCATCACATCCTGCTGAGTGAGCCCCAGCGCGGCCGCTTTGGAACGATCCACACTGATCGTCAGCTGCGGGTAGTTCAATCGCTGGATGATGCGTGCATCGACCACCCCCGGAACCTCAGCAATCTCTCGGCGGATTTGCTGTGCCACTTCGTTCGTCAGTTGCTGGTTTTTTCCCGTCACCTGGATATTGATCGGCGTCGACTTTCCTTCATTCAACGCACTTCGCACCATCCCCCCGGCATCGAATGAGAACTCAAGCTGTGCAAACTCGGCATGAGTAGCAAACGCGTGGCGCAGCTCGCGGACGTAGTGCTGAGCAGTATGTTTGTGGTGCTGATTCAGCTGCACTTTCACCAGTGCATCCATGGGACCTGCGTTGGGGGTGTAGGCAGCCGAGATATCAGGCGTCACTCCGATCTGAGCGACGACCATCTGCAGATCATGTTCGGGAATCACTTCCCGGATGAGATGCTCGACCTTTTCGACCGCCAGCTCCGTTTCCTCGATTCGCGTCCCGGTAGGTGCTCGCACCGTGAATTCGAAGGCCCCCGCATCGACTTCGGGAAAGAACTCGCGTCCCAGTCGCGGACCCAGGAAGACTGTAATCAGGACGACCGCCGCAATCGCTCCCCCAATTGTGGCCACGCGTTGCTTCAGCACACCGTCCAGCAGGCGAACATAGCCGGCAATCACGCGATCGATCAGTCGTTCCCACCGTGCAAAAAGTCCAACGCCGTGTCCTCCCTGCGAACCATGTCCGTCGTGTGTGGCATGCGGCTTCAGCATCAGAGCACTGAAGGAGGGAACCAGCGATTGCGACAGGATGTAGGCGGCCACCATCGCGAAGAACACCGCCAGCGTCATGGGACCGAACAGAAACTCACCAATGCTCGGAACCATCACCAGAGGTGTCAGCACCAGGAACGTACACAGCGTCGACACCAATGCCGGCATGGCCACTTCGCTGGAACCGAGATAACTGGCCCGCAGCACCGGCACTCCCAGCGACATATGACGGTGCGTATTCTCCAGACAGATAATCGCGTTATCGACGAGCGGACCGATCGCCAGGGCGAGCCCCGCCAGCGTCATCACGTTGATCGTCTGGCCGCTGGCGTACAGACAACCGATGGCGGCCAGCACCGACAGCGGGATGGTGATCACAGCAATCAGTGTCATTCGCCACTGACCGAGAAACATCAGGATGACCAGTGAGCACAAGATGGCACCCAGAATCCCTTCCTGAACCAGTGCCGAAATCGAACTCCGCACGTAGACCGACTGATCCATCACCAACTGCAGGTTCACATCCGACTTGCTGAGTCGGGATTGCATTTCGGGAAGCTGTCTTCGAATCTCATCAACAACGCTCAGCGTACTGGCACCCCGTTGCCGGTAGACCGGTACGTACACTTGTCGACGCCCATTCACCCGCACGACGTTCGTTTGAATGAATGACGAATCATTGGGGTCCGCCACATCCCGCAGGAACGACGGATTCCCAAAGTTGTTTCGCAGCGGAATCTCTTCCATCTGATCGACATAGTCATACATCGAGTTCGAAGCGATGGCATAATCGGTCCCCCCGATCTTCACACTCCCTGTGGGCAGGAAGATGTTGTAATTGTCCATCGACTGCATAACGTCGGTCGGGGCCAGTTGTCGCGACTGCATCTTGATGCGGTCCAGATACAGCATGACCGCCCGAATCTTTCCCCCATACACCACCGGAGCAATCGCGCCGGGGATGTTCATCAGCATGTTGCGCACTTCGTAACGCGCGACGTCGTACAACACCTGTTCGGATTCGGTCGGGCTGTCCAGAGCCACCAGCGCGATCGGAACCGTACTGCTGGGGTCGTAAGGCAACACCACGGGCGGCAATGTCCCGGGGGGCAGAGTTGGAAACTCCCACTGAGCCAGCGAATTGTCTTC
Source organism: Schlesneria sphaerica (assembly GCF_044336245.1). Classification (NCBI taxonomy): domain Bacteria; kingdom Pseudomonadati; phylum Planctomycetota; class Planctomycetia; order Planctomycetales; family Planctomycetaceae; genus Schlesneria; species Schlesneria sphaerica. Next base: position 3,036,418 of record NZ_CP172346.1, read on the forward strand.
GGTCAACGCGCCGCTGGGGTCGGTCCCGTTCTGAAAGAAGTTGCGGACAATACTCACGCCGACAATTGAACGGGATTCCTGACGAGCCACCCCGCTCGCCATCCCCGTCCCACGCTCCATGCGGTTTGTAATACTCTTTTCGACTCCGACCGCAGGCATCCCGCCGTAGAAGGTCAGTACCTGCACAGCCGGGTTCTTGAACACCGGCAGAATATCGATGGGAATCCACTGAAGTGTCAGCACACCCATGACCAGAATCGCCAGTGAAAACACGGTCACTGCGTACGGGTTAGCCAGAGAACCACGAATGAGACTATTCATAACGGCCCGTTTTCGGTGGGGAGGTGGGCGGAAGAACTGCAGGACGGTGGCTAGGAACGGGACGCTTCTGCGTGCACTTCAGTTCCATCAGAGAGTCCTGCGGGAGGACGCACGATGACATTATCTTCCGCCGTCACGCCGTCGAGGATCTCGACGTTGACGCCGTCGTGAGCTCCGATCGAAATCGATTCCTTTCTCGCCACACCGTCGCGAACGATGAAGACTTGTCCTTTTCCTGCAGCAAGATCCCCCACCAGACAGACGGAAGGAAGTGTCAACGTCTCGGCACTGGGTTCGAGCTGGATCTGCATTCTGCCGTACATCTGATCCACGATTGCTCCATCCTCATTGGGCAGATCGACCTCCGCTCGCATGCTCCGCGTGTTACGATCTTCCGAGTAAGCGATACGGGAAAGTGTCCCCGCAAAGACGCGGCCCGGCAGCGAGTCGAACTCGATGGAGACTGCATCCCCTACATGGGCATAAGGGACTTCCTTATCGGGGATATAGACGACCACGCGAACCAGACTGGTACGGGCCACCACGAACATCGGGGGGCCGTTCCCCTTTTCCGCAGACCGGATGAAGTCGCCACGGTGATAGTTTCGTACCGTGATCACACCGTCGTAGGGACTGACGATCTCGGCGAATGAGGCATAGAGTTTCGCTTTGTTGAGCGCCGCAGTGGCGACATGCGCATGCGCCTTCGCAGCGGACACGTCCGCATCGGCGAGGTCGGTCTGAGCCTGTGCGGCAGCAATCTGTTCCCGCGAGGTCAGCACCGCTGCTTCAGCCGATTGGACCCCTGCTTCGACGGATTGCAACTGAAACAGTTTCTCATCCACCAGCGCCGCCTGGACGCTGTCAGATTTATTCAATGCCTTGAATCGCTGATATTCCTTTTCGCGGAACGTATGTTCCGCCACCCAGCGTCCCCGATCCGCGATCGCTTTCGCATGTGTTGCTTCAGCGACCCGCTGTCCAATCACCGCAGCGGCCTTGCGGGCTTCCGCCTGTTTGACGGCCGCCAGGGTTTGCTCGCGCGTCGCTTCCGCGTGCTCGATATCACTTTCCAGTTCCGGTACCGCGATGCGCGAGAGGACTTGTCCCTTCTCCACGGGTGAGCCGATGTCAACGTTCTGCTCTTCCAGATAGCCTGACACCTTCGCGAACAAGTCTGCATGGTCATGCCAGTGGGCAGAGCAGGGGAGAGACGTCTGTCGCGCCGCACCACCCGCTTGGGCTCGCGTGGTGGTCACGCGTGTCACCGTAGAGGGAGCGGTCGCTGGCTTAACGTGCGGCACCGCAGGCTGAGCGGCGTCGGTCGACACGCGAAAATAATTGATGGCTCCAACCGCGCCCGCTGCCACCACAGCCCCAAAGATCCATGTTCGTTTGCGAATTGCTTTTGCCATCGATCTCAATCCCTCGGGGTCAACGTTTCAACGTCTTAGCCAGCACTATGCAGTAAGTATGCCGAAAGACCAGTTGATCCGACTTGAGAAATCCAAACTGCAAAACGATCGAAATTACGACAGTTTACGGCCCTACACTTGCGACGTTTTCAGCTTTCTACGAAACCTCGACTCATGATTCAACGACCTGAGGCAACGACGGATGAGAGTGGACAAATTCTGTCCCGTAACGGAGAGAAATCTGTCCACTTAGCGACACTCCATAGAGAAGAACTGGCCTCACTCACCTTGAAGCGGGTCCATCCCTGCTCAGCAGAAACAGGTCTGATGCGAAAAACCGGTGGTGTCGCAGCGATGGAAATGAGATTCACTATCATGAGCGATCTGAGCCTTGCGCCCCTGCGGGGCATGACAGGCACCGCCAGGTTTACAAGGGCAGAGCATGTGGCGTCTGACACAACGTGTTCGTCTTCCAACCGTCGCACTGGGACTGCTCTGGATCGTCCACAGTGTGGCGACCACCATGTACGTCCCCTGGCAGAATCAACGACAGCGCGCCGCACTCAGTTCAATCCAGTCCACCGTGGAAACCGCACTTCGGATTCAAGAGAAGCTTTCGCAACTGCAGTCCCTGGCCGGGCAACCCGACGCCAAGGCACAGACGATATCACTTCAACAAGCCCTCTCTGCAGATATTGTGAAGCTCCAGGGACAACTCGACGACCCCGCTTCCAAAGTCCTGCTGGCCCGAATGGCCACATGGGTCGACACCTGGGATCCCACGACCCTCGACCCGAAAGACTCGTCCGACTTACAGGATCTGATTGTCGACTGCCAGCAGTTCATTCGCTCTGAACAGGTTCATCTCCTTGATGCCGTCGATCAGCGCAGCCGCACCGACGTCGCGGTCATGGTGGTCCGAGCGGTGCTACTCGTACTGGGATTGGCGATCGGCCTGGGTCTGGCAGTCTGGATGTCACGCAGTCTCACGAGATCACTGTCCCAGATCAGCGTGACACTCCGCAGCGTGGAAGGAAACCTCGACACCGACCTGGGACACATCAACGTGATCTCGGATGTCCCGCCGGAAGAGTTATCTCTGATCGAAACTCAGGTCGATCACGTCGTCCGCAATCTTCGACGAGTCGCCGATGAATTACATGAAACCCGACAGGGGATGCTGCGAGCGGAACGGCTCGCGGCGGTCGGTGAAGTTGCCGCAGGCGTCGCCCACGAAATTCGTAATCCGCTGACATCGGTCAAACTTCTGATCCAGCGTGCGGCAGAACGAACTCCGGTTCATTCCCTCACCGAAGAACAACTCCACGTCCTGCTCGAGGAAGTCTCGAGAATGGAGAACACCGTTCAGGGCCTTCTCGATTTCGCCCGACCGGAAAAGCCGCACTACGTGAACTGCGAACTCTCCGCCATCGTCAAACGAACGCTGACACTGCTCGAAGGACGCCTCTATCAGAACCACATCAAACTGGTTATGGAAAACGGGAACACACATGCGTTACTGCACTGTGATCCGAACATGATTCAGCAGGTGCTGGTGAATATCATTATCAACGCGATCGATTCGATGCCCGAGGGAGGTACCCTGACAGTACGGCAGTCGTGCGAGCCCGAAACGTCCTTTGCGGTCGTCGAGTTTTCTGATACCGGACCGGGTATCGAGCCCGCGATCCTGGCAAGACTTTTTGAACCGTTCGTCACCACACGCGCCAATGGTTCGGGACTGGGCCTGGCAATCAGCAAACGGTTAATTGAAGAGCAGGGTGGTACACTGACCGCGACAAACGTGCCTGGCGGCGGGGCCACATTCGTCGTTCGCTTGCCTCAGACACGCGAATCTCATTGCAAGGAATAGAACGATGGGGAAGTTACTGGTCATCGACGACGAGCGAAACGTCCGTTTCAGTGTGGCGGACGTTTTCTCAGAAAGCGATATCGACGTCCGGACCGCTGACAACGGTGAACAGGGCCTGCAACTGGTCACTGACTGGAATCCCGACGCCATTCTGCTCGACATTAAGCTCAAGCATGAATCGGGACTCGACGTCTTCAAGTCGATCCGCGAGATCGACCCCAAAGCAATCGTCATTCTGATGACCGGCTTCGGTACGTCGGAAGTCGCCATTGAGGCCATGAAGAATGGTGCTTTTGATTACGTGGTCAAACCTCTCGACATGAACCTGCTCCGCGATCTGGTCCGGCAGGCGTGCGACATTCGGCGCATGGTTCAGGTCCCCACGTTCATTAACCAGGCCGACCGCCCGGAATCGCAACCACAACAGATCGTCGGCAGCAGCCCTTTGATGCGAAACGTCTTCAAGCAGATCGGCCGCGTCGCGCCGCAGAACGTCAACGTGCTGATCCTGGGGGAAAGTGGTACCGGCAAGGAACTCGTCGCCCGTGCAATTTATCAGCACAGCCGCCGCAGCCAGGGGCCGTTTCTGGCCATCAATTGCGCTGCCATCCCCGAAAACCTGCTGGAGAGTGAACTGTTCGGGCACGAGAAAGGAGCCTTCACCGGCGCGCATCAGCGCCGGATTGGCAAGTTCGAGCAGTGTGACGGAGGGACGTTATTTCTCGACGAAATCGGCGACATGGCCCCCGCAACCCAGGCGAAAATTTTAAGGCTGCTGCAGGACGGTTGTTTCGAACGAATCGGCGGAAACGAACTCGTCCAGTCGGATGTTCGGATTCTGGCCGCCACGAATCATGATCTTGATCAACTGATCAAGCAGGGGCGGTTTCGGCGCGACCTGAATTATCGCCTGCGAGGCGTCACGATCACGCTGCCGCCGCTGCGGGAACGAAAGGAAGATGTCGCCGAACTGGCCCACCACTTCCTGTTCCGGTATGCCGCGGAAGTCGGTAGCCCCGTCCAGACAATCGCCCCCGAGACGCTCGATATCCTCACCCATTACTCCTGGCCCGGGAACGTCCGGGAACTGCAAAATATCATCCGGGGAGCACTCATCTCTGCCACCGGCACCGTGCTGTCCCCCGCTTTCCTGCCTGCTGAAATTCTGAACGAAGAAGAGGCCACCAACGACCTGAGCCTCGATCCGATTTCTGATGACCTCGCATTGTGGAATGCCATTCCCGCGAAGGTTGATCGCTGGCTGATCGACGACGAAGTCGACATCTACAGGAAGGCCCTCGAGTACTTCGATCAGTACATCATCGGACGAGTGTTGCGCCACACGTCCGACAATCAGGCTCAGGCCGCAGATCGACTGGGACTCAGCCGCGTGACCGTCCGCAGCAAGCTGCGCGCGTTGATGGCGAAAGCAGAAAATCGCCCGCCACGCCAAGTCTGAACTCAACTTCTCGCCAGACATCCCCCTTGCCAACGGCGGCAGCGTTCCCGCGATTGACGCGCAAACTCATGCAACAACCCTGAACGCAGGTGGCTCGGTCCGGCCCCTCTGCTCTCAACGCCGTCTGAGTTCCGACCGCCTGAAGAGCGGCGAGAACGGGCATCCTCTGCGGCAGGCAAATGGGTCGCCTGACATCCGCTCTCCACTCGTGCCTCGTTGCCGGAACAACAGGCCGGAACGAATCTGCGCAAGACAGGAAAGCTGCGGCGATTTCACAAAGACTGCCAATTATTCTCAATCAATCGCTTACAACACCTACACCATCTTCGCATGAGATTATGTGCGCCAATCAGAATTTCCGAAACATTCACTACAGAGGAAACTGCCGACTCGTCGGGGGAGCCCAGTCCGTGGCCAACTGGAGTCATCCCGCCTGAATGACGGATCGCAGCGAATTCAGATCCTTCTTTGATGGACACCCCAATGCGATATGGAATCTCGATTGCGCCGTCGACTTCTGGTCGTCGCCGCTTTGTACAAGCCACTCTCGCAACTCTTCTCGCCGTCACAGGGATGGCATTTCACGCTCACAAAGTCTCTGCCTCGGAAGTCTTTGACGAACTTCGGGTCCGCATCGAAAAACTGGAAAAGGAGAACCGTGTTCTGCGTGCGGATATGGAATCGAGCGTCACGTCCGCGAATTTCGACGAGATGCCGCCACCCCCTCCCGGAGCGGCATTTTTCGCCGATCCCTATGACTCCGCCGCTCAGGAGGAACCCGAATCCGACGACGATCGACGCATCAATAGCCTGATTGAAAACTATTTGCGGCGTCACCCGGTCGCCGCCCCTCGCGACGACCACGCCCAGGACAGCAAGCTGAGTGCTGTGGAGTCGAAGATCGCAGGAGTTCTTGAGCGACTCAACAAGAAGACGTATCCCACCATTCAGATGAACGGTGCGTTCCAGGCCGATACCGGCTTCTTCATGCAAGATGCCAACAGCTTGCTCAGCTATGGCCACATTGCCAACGGTGCCGACTTCCGTCGTGCTCGACTCGGCGCAAAGGGTGCGATCAACGAGAACGTCAACTACGCGTTCCAGATGGACTTCGCCTTCTTCGGACGTCCCACCTTTACTGATGTCTACGTCGAACAGACCAACATCCCCTACCTCGGAACGGTCCGCATCGGTCAGTGGAAACAACCCTTCAGCCTGGAAGTCACCAGCAGCTATCGCTACACGACCTTCATGGAACGTTCCCTGCTGTTCCAGCCCTTCGACGCCTTTCGCCGGCTGGGGATTGGTTTCTACGATAATGCAGAGGACCTGTCAGCCACGTGGGCCGCTTCGGTCTTTGCCTCAGGTCAGGATCAGTTCGGAAACACCCTGTTTCAGAACCAGACGTCGAGCGGACTGTTCACCAACACCAATATGGGAGGGGTCGGTTCGGCGGAACGATTCACGTGGGTCCCGTACTGGGATGAAGCCTCAAAAGGGACCGACTACCTGCATCTGGGGGTCGGACACTACTTCAATGCACCGCCCGGACAGACGACCAGCTTCCGCACCATCCCCGAACTTTACATCGGTCAGTCCGCCAACGTCGTGAGCGGAGGAAGCAGCTTCCAGCCGGTTCCCGGCGGAGCAAACGGGACCCCGTTCTTCGTCAACACCGGGGCTCTGCCCGTAAACTTCTTCAACGTGCTCGGCACGGAACTGCTGTGGGTTCGCGGCCCTCTGTCGGTTCAGTCGGAAGGGATGGTCAATCTGGTGACCCAATCGGGCACCACCGCAGTCCTGCCCGGTTTTTACACTCAGGTCGGCTACTTCCTGACGGGCGAACATCGTCCTTATGACCGGAAACTGGGACAAATCGATCGGGTCATTCCCTTCAAGAACTTCAGCTTCACCAGGGATGGATGTAATACCGGCATGGGAGCCTGGGAAATCGCCGGCCGAATTTCGCACCTGGACCTCAACGACAAATCGATTCAGGGAGGAACCATTACCGACTACACCGCGGGCCTCAACTGGTACGTGAACCCCAACGTCAAGCTGGTGCTGAACTACATCCACTCCAGTTCCAACTACGCCGGAGTCGGGGGCGCCGCACCCGTCGCAGGAGCCATCAGCCGCCGCAACGAAACCGACATGATCGCCGCTCGCTGCCAGATGGATTTCTAGTCAACCTGAACCGCCGTGTTCACACCATAAGCGGAAACCGCAGACACCAGACCCACGACAGGCCACCTGACGAAATGCTGAGTCCTGACTGACGGCTCCCCCCGGTCGCCGCATCAATGCGGTTGGCCGGGGGGCATCCGTTCCCAGCGGGTTTCCTCTCCATCCACAACATCCCACTGTTCTCAACCCCGACTGCGAATCCGTAATGGAAATACCCACTCTATGAAAGTCCCCGTGTTGCTCTCCTGGAGTTCCGGAAAGGATTGTGCCTGGGCCCTGCACATCTTGCGGCAGTCCAGCCAGTTTGAAGTGGTCGCCCTGGTGACCACCTACAACGAAGAACTCCAGCGAGTCGCCATGCACGGCGTCAGAATGGAACTCGTCCAGGCTCAGGCCAACGCGGCACAGTTACCACTTTGGACAATCCCGCTTCCCTGGCCCTGTCCCAATGAGATCTACGAAAGAGAACTGCAAAAGATCGTCAGACGAGCCCACGCCGAGGGGATCCGCGCGTTCGCTTTCGGTGATCTCTTCCTGAGCGACATTCGCACCTATCGTGAGCAGCAACTCAACGGATCAGGCATCGAACCGATCTTCCCTCTCTGGGGAACCCCCGCAGCGACGCCCCACCTGGCGCACGCGATGGTGAGTGCAGGTCTGCGCGCAACACTGACCTGCATCGACCCTCGGCAGCTTCCCTCCACCTTCGTCGGACGTGAGTTCGACCAGAGCCTGCTTGCCGAGCTTCCCCCTCACGTCGACCCCTGCGGCGAACAAGGGGAATTCCACACCTTCTGCCACACCGGCCCCATGTTCACGCACCCCATCCCCGTCACCCTCGGCGAAACGACCGAGCGAGACAGCTTCCACTACATCGACCTCGTCGCCAATCCTTGAAGTAGCATTCCACCAATCTGGATAACGTCAGAGGGAAAACTCAGGAACTGGGCGAGCGGAGACACCCGCGGATTGGGTTGCTCCCTCTGCCAAACCTTCGACGAGAGACACTGCCCGGTTATGAAAACCAAGTGGCGACCTCGAATAATTCACCGATAATTGATCGTCCGGACAACTTGTCGCGGGGAAATCAGCAAGGTGTACGGTGTGCATTCAACTTTCTTTCGCGCCCCGGCCTTTACTGCTTCGCTACTGACGCAACAATAACTCATTATCTTTGATGTTTCGGTTGCTTTATCTGTTTCTCCGGCTGAATGACGTTCGATAGACGCGCTTTGTCCTCCAGGTCAGGTGCACAATCATCTAGACCTCTATTTTTATCTAGACCTCTATCTTGAGGTGCTGAGCAGGCATCCGTTGCGCATTACGCAGCGAAACGGGAGAACGCATGCGCCTCGCCGATTTCATTACCGCAAATCTCGAGCCCGTCCTTCTGGAGTGGGACGCATTCGCGCGGAGCAGCATCACTGGCAAGCAGCTCAACGCACTTGCTTTGCGAGATCACGCGGATGAGATTCTTCTGGCGACTGTCCGAGATATGCGATCCGTGCAAAGCCCAGCCGAACGTTTGGCCAAATCTCTAGGACACGTGGACACGGTCAACGGCGAGGACTTGAATGGCGCTTCCGAGCAACATGCCATCGGTCGACTGGGCTCAGGATTTGGTCTGCTGGAAGTCGTCGCGGAGTATCGCGCTCTGCGCGCGAGTGTCCTTCGACAGTGGCACGGTAGTGGGTTTCCGCCCAATGATAGTGATGTCTATGATGTGACTCGCTTCAACGAGTCAATCGACCAGTCTCTTGCCAAGGCAGTGAGCAGCTACACGAAACGGGTTGACCAGTCGCGTGACCTCTTCCTTGCAATTCTCGGACACGACCTCCGCAATCCACTGAACTCGATTTTGATGTCCGCCTCGCTGCTGCCCCACTTGGTGCAGCCCGCCACCGAAGCAACCAAAGTTTGCTCTCAGATCTCAAGCAATGTGGGCGTGATGGCGAAGATGATCAGCGATCTGCTCGACTATACGCGCACGCGACTTGGAGCGGGGATGCCCGTTTCGCCAGCGATGATGGACTTGAGCGATCTCTGCCAAGAGGTGGTCAACGAATTTCGCGCCACCCATCCGAATCGCCAGATCTTCTTCAAACCGGAAGGCGAATTGCGAGGCAACTGGGACATCGACCGTCTGCGACAAGTAGTCTCGAACCTTTTAGGCAATGCGATCCAACATAGCCCCGATGATGCTGACGTCGTATTAGAATTAAGAGTAAGCGGAGAAGGGGGTGCTGTTGCCATCTTGACGGTCTACAACGCTGGCCCGCCGATCCCCCCTGGTGCGATGGCAAACATCTTTGATCCTCTCGTCCGCGGCTCGAGTGCGGAATACCCAGAGGTAAACCGCCCTGGAAGCATTGGCCTCGGCCTGTACATTGCGCGCACAGTCGTCGAATCGCACGGGGGAACCATCAACGTGACCTCGTCGAAGAATTTCGGTACCGAATTCACTGTGCGCCTTCCGCGCGACAGCGGCGCGGAATCGCGGCACGTTGCTTTGGACGAAATCCACGTCAAAGTGATCTGAAAAAAGCGTGCGTTCTCCACGTTAGATGCTTGGAATCGTCTGGCTACTCAAGCCAACCTCGTGTCGTACGCCTGTTTATTTTTAACACTCAGTATGCATCACCCCTGACTCCCCAAGGTCAAAACATTCAATTCTGTGCTGACCCCTGTGGTGTCGGTATACGCGACTCTCCTCCGCACCCCGGCGAGCCAGGAGATCACCCGCCCGGTGAAGACGAGCTGCAAGGCCAATTCGACATGGACGATAATCTACAACAGCTCCCGACAAGGTCGGTGGATCCACTTACCAGTACATTCAAGCGGTTTATCCATATTGAGTCGGCGTCTGGCACCATCTTACTCCTTTGCACGTTGGTAGCGCTGGCTTTCTCGAATTCCCCGTGGGCGTCGCATTATTCTTCATTTTGGGAAACCCCGTTGGGGTTCCATTTTGGAAACTATGGACTGACACATTCGCTAAAGCATTGGATCAACGATGGATTGATGACCCTATTTTTCTTCCTTGTTGCCTTGGAGCTTAAACGAGAAACAGTGTTAGGCGAGTTACGCAATTGGCGACTGGCAACCCTGTCTTTTGCCGGCGCACTGGGTGGAATGGTCGTACCCGCCGGCGTTTATTTGTCGGTACTGCGCGGTGGGACGGGCTGGGAGGGTTGGGGCACGGTGGTGTCGACCGACACCGCTTTTCTGATTGGCTGCCTCGCGATTCTCGGCTCCCGTATTCCACAGAGTTTGAGGCTCTTCTTGCTCTCGCTGGCGATCTTCGATGATATTGGCGCGATCTTCGTCATCGCGTTCGGTTACGGAAATGATTTGAATTTGACCGCCCTGGCTCTGGCAGCAGCAGGGGTTGCTGTGGTAGTCCTGATTGCATCGCTGGGGATCAGAAATTTTCCAGCGTATTTTGCGACAGGCGGATTTGTCTGGCTGACTTTCGATGCATCAGGGATTCACCCCACAATCGCCGGAGTGATCTTGGGACTGCTGACGCCTGCACGTAGCTGGGTCAAGGACGATCGCCTGCACGCGATATTGGAGCGTGTGATTGCTTATCCTCGTGGTGAACATTGGAGCGGCGACACAAGCGACCGACAGGATTTGCAGCTTGCAAATACAGCGACCCGGGAAGCACTATCTCCCGTTGAGCGTCTGGAGATCGGTCTTCATTCCTGGGTTGCCTTATTGATCGTCCCGGCATTCGCCATGGCGAATGCCGGCATCTCGTTTTACTCCATGCAGGTTGACACATCACTGACACTCGCCATATTTGCAGGTTTCGTTTTCGGAAAACCTGTCGGCGTCGTGCTGTTCAGCTATTTGGCGGTTCGATTCCGCTGGGCCATACTTCCTCCCGAACTGGATTGGACGCTGATATTTTTCGGTGCGACATTGACCGGCATTGGATTCACAATGGCATTACTGATTGCCGAATTGGCTTTCGACGACAGCGTTTTGAACTCCGTCAAGCTCGGCATCCTCGTGAGTTCCATTGTCTCTGCAACGGTCGGATTATCGGCACTGAGATGGCTGGCTTCACGACGAAGCACGTAATTCGATTCAGCGGCCACAAAGGACCAGTCCCTCGGCAGCTTCCCTCCACATTCGTCGGACGTGAGTTCGACCAGAGCCTGCTCGCCAAACTTCCCCCTCACGTCGACCCCTGCGGCGAAGAAGGCGAATTCCTGGTTGCCAGTCCACAGTGACCGCTCGACCAACACACGATGCATCCCAGGCTGCAACGCGCACCAACCCGGCACCAGCAGCAGAGAATGCACCCCGCGCCTGCACCACCCCTTCGCACGTCAATGATTCCGCACATCAATGATTTGATCCGCAGAGAACGCAGAGCGACGCAGATTCCAAGAACAAGAAACTAATCTGCGAAAATCCGCGAAATCTGCGGACCAAATCCTTCAAAGTCATCCGCAGCGGCAACACCGCGTCCGCCCCCCGCCTCAGACCCAACCCCTCTCAATCCAAGAATGCCACTGTATGACCGTCTTCGGGCATGCAGTGCGCCCCTTCGTCCCGAACCAGAAGAAATGACGGCTTCTCCGAGGAGGCCACGCCCTACGGGACACTGCATGTTTGGATAAGTTCAAGCCTTCATTCAACACTGAGTCGGACGAGTTCCTCTCGCTTGTCTGACAATCATTGATGCGGTGTGCTCGCGTCGATGCCACTGACTGTTTACTGGTTGTTTACTGGGCGTCACTCACGTTTGGCAACTTCAATCCTGATGAACTCGGGAAGGTACGACGGTGTACAGTTTTTCGAAACGTGTTCGTCCTTGTAGAGCCCCAATGCTTTTCCGAGCTTGATGCACCGGGCTCGAAATTGGGGCTCGTGAACCCCAATCTGGCAGGCACAGAAATTCATCGCCCATTGAACCTCCGGCTCCGCATCAGCCATCTCCTTTTCCAGAGACTTCAGCAATTCCGCGCTATTTTCAGGAGGAACCTGTCCCGTCCAGCGCAAGCGAGCCTGGTGATACCAGAACCAGCGGCGCAAAACCGGGGAAGGATTTGTCTCCCACGTCGGAATCAGAGCGACCAGCTTCCTGCTCTTGGTGAGCTGGTTTGCCAGCAGCCAGTCACTCAATTGATTCCGTTGCTCCAGGTCATGCTGCAGCAGATCGGAAGCAAGCTGGTCGATGGCACTTTCGGTGAGCAGTTTGTGGTCGAAAATGAGGGTCGCAAGCAGACGCGGATGGAACTCCCCCGTGGACCACAGCTCCATCGCCAGATCATGGTCCTTCTTGATCTCCCCGCCCAGTTTTTTGAGATCGCCAAGCTTGGGCTTATCTTGGGTCAACTCGGAGACAATTTTCGTTGCTTTTGCCGACAGAACCATTTTCTCTGCCTCTTCGCTGCTTGTCAGAGGTAACAAAGTCGTCAGGACTTATTGTTTCTACCCTAGTCGTGGGGATCGGGAAAGCGGAACTGCGGACGTCCTCGATTTCAGAGGATCGATTCCAAACCGAGTCGTGCGGTCGTTCGCTCGATCCATTCGGGTAACCCGTGAGACCTCCCTGTTTGAGCCAATGTTTAAATCCCTGCGAGTTCCCTTTTCACAACCCTTCCACAAGAATCTGTCCGAATGCGGAATAATCAACGGGCCCGTGTACAATTTCCTGGCGTCCGTTGCCTCGATTCAAGACATAGTACAGCGGCCCTGCTTCATCCGCTCGTGGCGGTTGTTACATGCTGATCGCGCCAGCATTTTCAAGAACCAAACTCAATGAACCCTGCCCTTTTGAATTACCTAACCAATGTCCGACAACCCCAAGCGAATGAGTTCAAGTTTCCGGGCATCGTTCTGGATCAAATCAAACTCGGCCTGATTCCGCTCCTTAGTTTTCCGTGGTCATCCCTCCCGAGAGGAAATAGGAGCAACCACCGTCGAGCGAGTACCGGATGATCCCCGGTCGCAACCACAGCGGAACGAGACCGCAGGATCTGGTGGAAGTGATTTGAGAAGACTCGCAAATCCCAGCAGTTCGCCCCCAAGTAGGCGGCATAGCGTTTGAGCAGCCTCCCCATACCCTTCCAAGGGACATAGTTCTTGCCGGTCAGGGAATTGGTCCCCAGCCGAAAGCCCGGCGATCAACCAAGTTGATCACATGCACAACAGGCGGTTCATCCGTCGAAAACGCGTCAGCACGCGTTTCGCGCCTGTGTCGTTGATTAAGGTTCGCGTCCTTAAAACCTGCCAGGTAATCGCACAAAGGCTCACTAGACGGTAAAGTGATCCGAAACTCCAAACCGCAATCGTGATTCCTCGGGAGGGCCGCAGTGTCTTTGCGCCAACAGATCATCGATGACCACATTGACAGCACGGCAAAACTTCTGAACCTTAAAGACAGAGACATGGCCTTCTTGCGGCTCGTGCACTCGGTCATTACGGGCCAGAGCATTCATGCGTTTAACCCGTCCGATCTCGTTGACGGAAGCTTCGACAAGCAGATTGACACCATCACCATTGAGGATAGCAAGGAAGATGAGGCGACTGTCTACATCATCCAAGTGAAGAACACCGATTCTTTCGAATCAAACAAATTGGCCCTGATGAAGAACGGCCTCAGCTGGATTTTCGATAAACCTAAATTGGAATTGCAGACGCTTAAGAACCAGTCCTTCATTGACAGGATTTCAGCATACCGTTCAACCCAAGGAGAATTGGGGGCATCGAACATTCGGCTCGTCGTGGCATTCGTTACAAAGGGTCATACGAATGGCTGCTCTGTTGAGTTCAATCAGGAAGCGAAATCAATAAAAAAAACTTATGACAACGGCACGTTCGAAAGCTTTAATCTCAAAATCTGGGGCAGCGACGAGTTAGTTGAGGCAATCAGCGCCGCGGAGAAGAGAACGAAGAAGATCAACGCCGACATTAAGATGAAATACGACGCAAATAATCCATCGCTCATCAAATTTCATGCAGTTGGATTAAAGGGAATGGTCTGCAGCGTACCTGGACGAGAAATCGCCAAGCTAGTCAACGCAGATAAATCAGGATACCTCTTCGATTCAAATATTAGACGCTTCTTAGGTGAGCGTGGCAATGTAAACTCTGACATTCGAAACACGTGCATAAGCAGCGCAGAAAGCCACCAATTCTGGTTTCTGAACAACGGCATTACAATCGTGTGTGACAGCTTCGACGCGGTCACCGATCCTGACCAGCCGGTGGTGAAAATTAAGAACATTCAAATAGTAAACGGCTGTCAAACAGCAACAACTTTAGCCCGAGCCGCAAAGGACAGGGTTCTGCATAAGGATGTCCTCGTACTTCTTCGCATCTACGAGGCCCCCCCTGTGCTGGTGAATAAAATCGTCCTGACGACGAACAATCAGAACCGCATTAGCAGCAGGGACCTGAGGGCGAATGATTCAGTACAGGTTGAGATGGAGCAGCGATTCAACAAATACAAACTACTCTACGAGCGAAAAGTTCGTCAGTATGACAAAATGGCGGGCGTCGACCCCACAAGAATCGCTCCCAACGAATTGGTCGCGCAGAGCTATCTTGCGGTTGTGCTGCGCAAGCCATCTGACGCACGACGTCGGAAGTACCGGGTTTGGAGCGATCTCTACTCGAAGATCTTCGACGATGGTGTAATCGAGCCGTTTGTGTTGTCGTTCTTGCTATACAAATCTGCAGTTAAATGGCTCAAAGAATCTGGGAGCACAGAAAGCTCAGACGACACCACACGTCGCTTAGCCAAGAACGGCGCGTTTCATATCGCAAGGATTGGAGCATTTTTCTGGCGAGGGGTTGATCAATGGACTAACATTCACACCATGCCACGCCAGATCGAGTCGCTGATGACAAACGAGCAAATAATTAGTCCCCACTTTGAGGCAGCGATGTCTGCATTCAAGAATGTAGTCGCTGCAAACCCCGCTTACGCAAACGACCTTGACGGTGCAATGAAGTCGAATAATCTAGATGGTGACATTGAACGGTACCTCCACAAGAACACCACAAAAGCAGCACCTAAAACAACGTCATCTAAGTTGAATTCCGCGAAAGCAGAGTAACGAACCGCTCACCATTGAACGAGAACTTGACCGTGGTTGCAGTCGTATTCCGGCCCGATTCGCGATAATCGGCCGACCTCAAGAATGCAATTCGGAGATCAGATACAGTAAACAGCCGACTGGCTTCAGTGAAGACAAGCGCCAGATGCAGACCAGCATGGGGATTGTGGCAATCCACACGTATGTGATTACGACAGGTCTTGATTTCCAACCCGTCAGGAACTCGGACTGGCCTCTGTTCTTTCCCCTTTCTTGCGGCTCCATAGGTTTCTTCGTCGCCCGACTTATCCCTCTTGAATTCTGGAATACCAGAATAGTCCAACGTGGAGACATATACGTCTGGATAGTCACTCCGTCCGTTGCTCTTCAGGTCACTATGATGCCCCAAGAGGAACTTGGTGACGACGTTGCTAACAACTTCGCCGGTCACTGATTCACGAAGCACATCATCAAGTGATAGCTGTAGATCGAAAGCTTCGATCTGCTCTCTGGGCAAGTGCACATGCGGTCGAATTTCCATCCACATACGACGCAGTTCACTGGGAGCATTCAGAGTACCTTCGACGTAGGCCTTAATTGCGAGAGCATTGGATTCGAGCCAAGGGACGAAAATGGCTGCCGCATGCTTTGCCCGTTGATGCCACTGCATTGCGGTCGGCCGATATTTCTCTAAGTCAGGGAGTGCTTCGTCGATCTGGCGATTAATAACTTCGAGCGTCGTGCTTGGCATTAATTATGCTCCGGGGTCATCATGACTCCGTCCAGCCCTCGAACAGAGTCGAAGGCGGAACTTGAAGTGCATCGGCTATAAGGCAAATATTTTCCAGGCTAATGTTTCGCTCGCCGCGCTCGACTCCGCCCATGTAGCTTCGGTCCAGCCCAACTTGGTGCGCAAAATCCTCTTGGCTGTAGCCTCGAATTTTACGAAGCTCACGCAGGCGGGCTCCGAACAGAAGTTTCACCTTTCCCTTGTCCATGTGCGGCAATTTCGACTATAGTGGTCTTTAAATCCACGGGTTTTGCGTCCCGGAAAATAAGAGGATCAGGAGTGCGGGACACCACAGCAGGCATCATCGCCCCTAAGCTACTGAAGGAAGAGGCCTCAGCGTCATCGCGGAAAGTCTTCTGCGAATTCTTTGCAGGAATCGGCCTCGTCCGAATGGGCCTCGCTGCCTCGGGGTGGTACTGCGCCTACGCCAATGACATATCAGAGAAGAAGCGGCAGCTCTATGAGGCCTGCTTCGGTTCTGACGGCCATTTTCATTTGGGCGACGTGTGGAATCGCGATGAAGTGATTGCCAAAATCCCTGGATCGCCGTTCCTCGCGACCGCATCGTTCCCTTGCATCGACACTTCGCTTGCTGGCAACTGGAAGGGCTTTGACGGCGTCCATTCCTCAAGCTTCTTCGGCTTCGTGAATGTTCTGCAAGAACTCGCCCGACGCCGTCCGAAGGTAGTTATGCTCGAGAATGTGGTTGGCTTCCTCACTTCACAGGACGGCAAAGACTACGAGGCGGCAGTTCGCGCTCTCGCGGAACTCGGCTATTGGATCGATTCATTTGCCGTAGATGCACGGTATTTCGTACCGCAAAGTCGCCCCCGAATTTTTGTCATCGGTGTACACGAATCTGTGAACGGAGCGCCGACAGTTCGCAAGGAAGAGAGCGAATGGTTCTCAGGGCGATGGTCAAGTCGGATTGACGCAGGCGGAAAGTTTTTGAGACCACCCAAACTTGTCCAACTAATGGAGGCGATCGAATTGCCCACGGGTTGGGCGGCTTTCGATTTGCGTGAACCCAAAGCAGAACGCGTGGACATTGCCGACATCATCGACTTGGATGACAATCAAGAGTGGTGGGATGCGACTTCCGTATCCAAACACCATGACATGATGAGTGATCGGCATCGAAAAATCGTCGATGAAATGCTCGAATCCGGCGGGAAGTTCACGGGAACGATCTACCGTCGCAAGCGTAACGGGAAAACCCGAGCAGAGATTCGATTCGATGGGTTGGCCGGATGTCTGCGCACTCCCAAAGGGGGAAGTGCGAGACAGATTATCATAGCCGTCGATCGTGGCCAGCTTCGGATTCGCTGGATGTCACCAAGGGAATACGCTCGACTGCAAGGAGCAGGTGACTTTCCACTCGTCAAAAATACGATTCAGAACCTTTACGGGCTTGGCGATGCCGTATGTGTGCCGGTTATCCAGTGGATTGATAAAAATGTATTGACGCCTGTATTCGACGCATATCAGGCTGAAAGCCGCGAATTTATCGGTGGCCAAGATGTCACCGTCACAGCGGCGAACGATGCAGGCGGTGAGAGGAAATGACACCTTTGCTGAGGTCGCAATGGTTACCAATTTCACCGAATCGGGCTGGACATATCTCAGGAATGTCGCGAACCTAACCGGCAAGCCAGACTTCGTCTATTTGCCCATTAAACCCGCAGTATTCTCGGATGACAACTGCTGGTAGGGGTGGAGGATCCTTACTCGGAAACATAAGCTGGTGCCATACCGGCAACAAAATATTGAGGGGCAGATAAAACGGACTTTCGGAAACTCCGAACGAGTGGATGGAAGGTGTAGAAGTTATTGGGACATGAAACTGCGCTCGACTTCAGCAGTGTCGTCAACCGCATGAATACGCTCATGGAAGAACTTGAAAGTGGGACGGATCGATGACGGGAGAGATTCGATGTGGAGATGCCGTCGAGGTGCTTAAAGGATTGGAAAAGGAATCAATTGCTTTAACGGTGACGTCACCACCCTACTACAAACAGCGAGATTACGGTGTTTCCGACCAAATCGGCCAAGAAGGCACACTAGCAGAATATCTTGAGCGAATAAAGGAAGTTCTGCGATTAACGCTGCGTGCAACCGACAGACAAGGTAGTTGCTTTCTGGTGATTGGTGACACTTACCACAATCGCAAGTTACTTCTTGTGCCGCATCGAATAGCCATTGTCGCTGATGAATTGGGCTGGGTTGTCCGGAACGATCTAATCTGGAAGAAGCCTGCCCCCGCTCCTGAGAGTCCCCGCAATCGCTGGCGCAGTAGTCACGAACACATTCTGTTTTTAACAAAACGTCCGTCAGGCTACCGCTTTAATATTGATGCAATTCGCGTTCCATATGCAGATGTGACAATTCGTCGATGGGGGAACGGACAAATTTATGGCGGGGAAAAAAGCAAGCGACGCCCTAACGCCAATGATTCAAGAATGCGTGACGGTCAAAGATTTACACTAAACCCTAAGGGGTGCATTCCAACTGATGTCTTAACTGTTGCAGCAACCACATCAGCCACAGACCACTATGCAGCCTTTTCTCCTGAACTCATCCGACCAATAATTGAGACGTGTTCTGACAGGGGTGACTTAGTGGTTGACCCATTTGCTGGATCAGGAACTACTTGCTTAGTCGCGAATTCACTGCAACGTCGGTTCCTCGGAATCGAACTGAATCCAGAGTATGTTCGCAGTGGTAACGCCCGCTTGGTTGCGCCAGCTAAGCGTGTTGCCTGACTGTTGCGATACTTAACGGTATGACCGTCGGCCAGCAAGGCTCGTCACTTTAGTGAATCACGAAACACGCTCAATCAGCACAATGTCGAGCGACACGATGGCCACGGTGTGAAATACGATGCGTGCATAATCAAATTTGTCCGTTATCGGAGCACTCCAGCTGTTCTCCAAATAGCCTTTAGCCAGTGGTTGGGGATCAGACCCGTCTGATGGGGTGAGTTTGCTCCGTAAGCGCGCGGTGAAGTAGGCCACCGGGGGTGAGTCTAGGGTGGAGCGTTTCTTTCTCTTGTTGGTTTCTTGCTGTTAGAGGCAGTTTCAAAACCCTGTTTTTGCAATAACTACTCTGGCAGGCAATTTGCATACCGATAAGGGAGAAAGGAGTCCCTTACATGCGAATTACCCTGTCCATGTGGCCCCAGCGACGGCGGCCGAATACGACAGGGTCCAGGACGGTCCCGAAGCCTTTTCTCGATGATGCCCAGTGGAATTCCATCAAAGATCTGTTTGCGAACCCTCTTCCATCCCCACTGGGAGGCCGACCACGAGTCGAGCCTCGACCGTGTCTGGAGGGAATTCTGTGGGTCCTGAAGAGCGGAGGGCGATGGCAAGATTTACCAGAGCGATACCCGTCTCCTGCAACATGCTGGCGAAGGCTCAAGGAGTGGACGGAAAGAGGAATCATGGTCAAAACGTGGGAACGACTCCTTCAGTCCCTTGATCGACAGAAGCGGCTGAACTGGTCGCAGGCAATGGGTGATGGCACCATTTCGCCTGCAAAAAAAGGGGCGCCGAGGTTGCTAAGACCAAGAAAGGCAAAGGAACGAAACTCATGCTGATGACGGACGGTAACGGCGTCCCCATCTCGGGGTTCACAATTTCTGCACAGGTCGCCGAAGTCAACACGATCGAGACGCTGGTCGACATTCAAGTTGCTGGCCAGAGACCAGAGAGGCTGCTGTACGATAAGGCGGCCGATGCGGATTGGGTTCGTGACACACTCCAACTGCGAGGTATGGAGCAAATCACACCCCACCGAAAAGGCCGGAAGAAGCCGTCTCGACAAGACGGGCGAAGCCTGAGGAGATATGCGAGTCGCTGGAAAGTCGAACGCACGATCAGCTGGTTAGGCTATCAGAGAAGACTTCTTGTCCGGCATGAATACTACCCGCATCTCTTCGAAGGTTTTTTCCACCTCGCCTGCCTAATGATATGCTTGAACCGGTTTTGAAACTGCTTCTAGGACCTTTGGCGTTCTTTTTTCGGATCGCTTCGATCTTCCAGCGGTTCTCGAGATGGGCCTTCAGCCAGTGATTGGGGAGCAGACCGGCGACGAACAGCATGTTCTTCGTCAGGATGAGGAGGAGGCTCCATCATCCGCTCTGCTGTGTTATCTATCTCCAGTAGACTGTTCTCGTTGCGGGCGGCATACCGCCTTCAACTGGTTCAGCGCGTAGGTAACGGCCCGCCCGATCGGGCTCATGGGAGCACCCGGTTCTGTCTTTTTCTCAGCCGGACTCGGAAGGCTTCCAGAATCGGAACGGCGTGCTGCTCGCGCGCATCCTATTGTGCCGCACCGGTCAGACCTGTGGCTTTGAATTCCTCTTTAAGCTGGTACAGCTGCGCGATGCAGATGGGAAGATCTACCGGGATACTGCACGTCTGCGCTGCATCGTCGCTGCACGCCGATTGTCAGTTCGCCCCGCTTGGTGACTTGATGATGATGTAGTCATCGCGAAAGCGGAGCCATCTCCGCGAGAATTCTCGCTGTGAATCGACTCTCTTCTGATCGAAACTGCTTTGTTCGAAGGATCCTTGCCAGCCAGAGCCAGCTACTTCCTGATATTCGTAGTTCGGCAATATGCCCACTACCATCCGGGGGTCGAATCCACGCTCTTCAGTAATGGAATATAGCAACGCTAACAACCAGGCTCGCTCGCGGAACGATCGCTTCTCATCCTCCAGCGACTCAAGCATCGCTGGAACCGCTTGCCAACTCATGGTGAGCAGTTCACCCTGTGCGGATTTCGGATCCAGGAATTTGTGAAAGTTGTCGGTGTATTTTCCTACTACCATGCGCAGCTTCTGGTTCCCGTCCAGCTTGCGAATGAGGTCCCGTGCTTGCTGCATGGAGACCGGTTGCAATTCAATCGTGATTTTGGGTCCGTGTTCCACTCGCACAACGAACGGCTCGGATTTGAGTACAATCAGCCGTTCCAGCAGTAAAACATCCTCGACTTGGCCGATATCGATTTGATCGTGGTACAGGACCTGGACCTTGTATTCGCCGGGTACCTGGATGTCCACATAATCGGACATGGACAATTTCGTCTCTGATGTATCGCCGAATTCCAACGGCCCGAACCACGTCGTCCCCAAATTAAGGGCCGCGCCGTGTCGAATCGGAAGCATCTTGCCATCATCATCCCAGACGTGAATGGCCCAGCGAGCACAA
The DNA here is from genome assembly GCF_044336245.1 of Schlesneria sphaerica. Lineage (NCBI taxonomy): Bacteria > Pseudomonadati > Planctomycetota > Planctomycetia > Planctomycetales > Planctomycetaceae > Schlesneria > Schlesneria sphaerica. The sequence goes on from NZ_CP172346.1 coordinate 3,057,737, forward strand.
CCGTTTGTGTGCTTGATCCATACCGGGATTTTTTCAACGTCCTGATTTTTCAGTGCGACCTCGAGAATAGGGAGGCATCGCGTTCCCGCCTTTACGGTCGGTGGAATCGTGACAATGATTTGCAGCGGATCCGCCCGATGCTGCACCCGGCGCAAGGCCGTCAACCGTTCCAGATTGTGCTCCAGATTATGGACAATCGCGGCCTGTTTTCGCCGACCTTCGTCATCTGATTTCATCGCCTGAAGTTGCTTTCGAGCCAGTTGTGGAACTTCTGCACTCGTTCGAAGCTTCGCCCGCAAGGCCTGCTCAACGCGCGAACCACCACGCGCGATAAGCTCTTTAAGCACCTCCTCGTAATAGGGTGTTGGATCATCGAGCGATAACCAGAGGGGACTTGGTGCCGAGTCAAGCCCGCAGATTAGGTCCTCTGTACTCTGCTCCTTCAGCAAGATCCTTTCCGGCGGCTCATGGGCCTGCGTAGATCCGATGATCAAGACGACGGCACCAGCCGTTGAAATGAGTGGTGCAAAAACGAGTCGAGTGAAAACAACGAGGAAACTGGCGAAGTGACGACTCATCAAGATGCTCCACATCCGAGGATCGATAATGCGCCTGGACGCCAAGATTCCAGATTGGCTGACGGAGAGTGGTTAGCAGACTTCGGCGAACGTGGGAATGTCAGCATGTATTAACGGTTGTGGATTCCCGCTTCCCGCGCCAACAAGAAGATTTCGCCCTATCACCTTCCGCTTGACTGCTTTGAAACCGCCCAGACCGATGTCAGTGACATCTCGTAGTGCACGTTCGCAAACTGGTGCCACGGATTGGCGCTTACGGATCGAAAAGCCCTTGTTTGGTTCTTTCCTTGTCCGTTACAGACCAAAGATGTGAACGGTTGATTCGTCCCAACCCATAGGTACCGACCTACGATGAAGAGATGAGTTGGGAAGGTCCACTTTGACACTGCATATCTGTGATATCAGTGGCAGTGGCTTCCAGCCGCTGGGCTTCAGCTATCACCGGCTGGAAGCCGGTGCCACGTTTTCGGTCACCGCACGGTGACGTCGCAGTCGACATCGGGAAGGGCGGGACCGCCGATGTACGCCCGCAATCTCGCAGCTCGGACAGTGACCTTCAGACAGCATCTTGATGCCCGTGCCCTCGGGCCGGCGCATTGGCAAGTGAGCTTTCTTCCAGAGGTTTGGAAGTTTGCAATGGCGATACTGCCGTTTGTTGCTGACATTGCTTGCGCCAGTCAATCTGATGTGGGGACATAAGAAAGACGCGCGAAGTGGCCGATTCGCAGTATCGGAGCTTCGCGGGGAGGACGACAGCGAGATGGGGCAGGGTCCGCACGTACCGTTTTTCTGGCCGTTTAACTCCAGGGCGATTTGCTCCCCTTCATCTCATGGGCCTTTCATCGGCATCTAGATGATGAAGAGGAAGATTTGGACATCGACCGCGACTGGTCGGCAGGATCTTGTGGGCGTCGCGACGGCAAAGGGGCGCATATGAGAGAGGGGGGGAGATTGATGGATGTGCGGGTATTGTGAGGGGACGGGGAGGAATCGAAGACAGCGGCAGGATGCCGCTGCCATGCCGGTGCCGTCTTGGCGACGAATCTTGGTGGATGGGGAAGGGGTGAAACAGAGTGGGGCTGGCCAGCTGGTCAGCCTTTGGCCAGTCGTTGGCCAGGCCCATGTGCTGCTTTGATCACGGTTTACAGATTTTCAGGGGACTGGCCCGGCTGGCCAGGGATTTCGGCGCGAGGGACTTTCTCGTCTCTGACTCTTGCGGGCGGGGCGTGTTGGTACTCGATGAGTTGGGGAGGGGGCATCTCAGATGAAACAGATGAATCAGGTGAAACAGAGCCCAGACGATTTAATGACAGGGTGGAAACGAAATGGTGCGCGGAGTCGCAGAGACGGCGCACAATCTTCGCTGCAGACGGGGGTGGCGGCTTCAACTTGGCCGGTTGATTAGATGCTCAAGGTGCTCACGGTTGAGCACCTTGAGCATCTAATGGAAAGCCTTGAAAAACAGGGGATTGATTGATTAGGTGCTCAAGATGCTCAACCGCGCGCAGCGTGCATTTCCTTCCCGCGACCGCGACAACCTGGATAACTTGCAGAAGTTCGGCAGATTTTTCCTCGGGAAGTCAGCGGAATCGATGTGGGGGATGGCCGGATGGGAGGGGATCGCCTTGGCGGAACGAGTTCTCCCGCTGGCGGGGCCTGCTTCCTTGGTGGAGCTTACGTGACGAGGCAGTTAGTCGACGGTATACTCGTGAGCCGATCGTGCGAATTCGACGACCTTCGTCGGCCACTCTTTCGCCCTTTTTTCACCTGATAAATGGAATCACGACGATGACGTCAGCGGCGATCAGCCCAGGTGTGACGCGAATTGGCTGGATTGGGACCGGTGTGATGGGTTCCAGTATGGTCGGCCATCTGATTGCGGCTGGCTACGCCGCCACCGTGTACACTCGTTCCAAATCCAAGGCGGACCCGTTGGTCGCAAAAGGGGCGAAGTGGGCCGACAGTCCGAAGAAAGTCGCGGAACAGTCGGACGTCGTCTTTTCCATTGTCGGATTTCCCAGTGATGTGCGGGAAGTGCTGCTGGGCGAAAACGGTGCCCTGGCGGGATCCAAAGCCGGGACGATTCTGGTCGACATGACCACCAGCGAACCGTCTCTGGCCGTCGAGATTCACGAAGAAGCCCGTGAAAAAGGGGTCCACAGTGTGGACGCTCCTGTTTCCGGTGGTGACATCGGCGCGAAGAACGCGGCTCTTTCGATCATGATCGGGGGGGACAAAGAGGTGGTTGACTCGCTGAACCCGCTGTTTTCGACGATGGGCAAGACGCTGGTCTACCAGGGAAAAGCGGGTTCCGGGCAGCACGCCAAGATGGCCAATCAGATTCTGATTGCCACGAACATGATTGGCGTGTGTGAGTCGCTGTTGTACGGCTACAAGGCGGGTCTGGATCTCTCCACGATGCTGCAGTCGGTCGGCCCTGGTGCCGCCGGCAGTTGGTCACTGAATAATCTCGGCCCCCGCATCATCAGCGACAACTTTGATCCGGGTTTCTTTGTTGAGCATTTTATCAAGGACATGGGAATTGCCCTGTCCGAGGCGAAACGGATGGGCCTGTCCTTGCCCGGTCTGGCCTTGGGCGAACAGCTCTATCTCTCCGTCAAAGCCAAGGGATGGGGTCGAAACGGGACTCACGCGTTGATGTTGGCATTGGCGGAAATGTCGGGAATCGATTGGAAGAATAGAAAGTCAGTTCAATGATACGTAAAGGCGAACAATTCGCTGGTTTGACCGTCGCGATCGTCACTCCATTCAAGAATGGTCAGGTCGATGAAGTCGCGCTGAAGAAAATGGTCGACTGGCAGATTTCTCAGGGGACAAACGGCCTTTGTCCCGTTGGTACGACGGGCGAATCCCCGACATTGTCCACGAAAGAGCACGAACGCGTGATCGCGATCGTCTGCGAACATGCGGCCGGCCGGATCAAGGTCATGGCGGGCACGGGCTCCAACAGCACGGCCGAAGCCATTGAGTTGACTCGCTTTGCGAAGTCGGCGGGTGCTGACGGAGCGATGATGGTCGCCCCGTACTACAACAAGCCAACCGGCGAAGGGTTCTACCAGCACTACCGTGCGGTCGCGGAAGCGGTTGATATCCCGATTATTCTGTACAACATTCCCGGCCGAACCGCGAAGAACATGGAACCGGATGTGGTCGCCCGCATCGCCGAAATTCCCAGTGTCGTCGCGATCAAGGAAGCCACCGGTTCGATGGACCAGGCTTCTCAGACACTCGCCCAGACCAATCTGACCGTTCTCAGCGGTGACGACAGCCTGACGCTGCCTCTGCTGGCCATGGGGGGGAGCGGAATTGTGTCGGTGGTGGGGAACATCGTTCCGGCCGACATGCTCCAGTTACTGAAGGCCTTCAAGGCGGGTGACATGGCCGAAGCCCAGCGCTGGCACTTCAAGCTGTTTTCGCTGTGCCGCGACATGCTGGGGATCGCCACCAACCCGATTCCGGTCAAGGTCGCCATGAAGATGCTGGGCCGCGATACGGGCGAACTTCGGCTGCCACTGACGCCGTTGTCGGCTGCGGAAGAAGAACGATTGCGAAAGACATTGCAGGCTTATGGCCTGCTGTCCTAGCGCGCATGGTAACTTGAGTTTGTCGCGTGATTGGCAGACATCCCAATCCGCATCGTCTGCTGCGAACAATGGCGTTAAGTCCCATTTAACGCCGTTGCGTCGATCCTTACTGGTTGAGAGAGGGGCTGAATCTGATGGTCTTCGGGTTTGGAAAGAAGAATCAAAATACCCGCCACGAGGAAGACGACGACGATGATGATGACGATGTCGAGCTGGTGAATTTCCAGGGTGCCATGAATGGAAACACCGCTGACATGGCCGCGAACGCGCGCCTGGTCCAGGCGGCCCTGCGTCCCACCAAGGACCTGATTACGGACGCGATCGAGCGGCGGGCCGAAGTCATTCGTGTCGATGTCAAAGGGGAGCGGGCTCAGGTCGCTCTCTCGATCGACGGAATGCCTTATTCCGGTGGCCGACTCGCCAAACAGCAAGCCTCCGCCATCTTCCAGATGTTGAAAGTCCTTTCGGGGCTTGATGCTCGGTTGAAAGGAAAGGCTCAGTCGGGGGGCGTGAAAGCCGAATTCCTGGGCAAAAAGTACGAGCTTTCGGTCGAATTCACGCCGCAGGCAGAGGGGACCGAGCGACTGGTTGTGCGCGTTCGGGACCTCAGCCAGAAGCTGGAAACACCGATGGATCTCGGTTTCAGCGATTCGTTGCGCCAGACGATCCGTGAAGTCACGGGCCACCGGCACGGCCTGATCATCTGCTGTGGCCCGGCGGGGTCCGGGGTGACGACGACCACCTACGCACTGCTGCGCGGGATCGACGTTTACCTGTATTCGATCTATTCGATCGCCAATACAACGCGGGAACTGCTGAATATCAAGAAATTCGACGTCAACCCGGGCGACGATCTTGCGACCTCCATGGGTCGAATGATGCGCGAAGAGGCGGATGTAATCTTCGTCGATCCGATCCGGGATCAGGATACGGCTCAGCAACTCTTCAGCGTTGCCGACAACATCTGCATCGTCAGCGAAATGCAGGCGAAAGACTGCTCCAGTGCGATCGTGCAGTTGCGCGAATGGGCAGGGGATCCGCAGATGGCGAGCGAGCGGATCGACGCCGTTTTCAGCCCCAAGCTGGTCCGTCTGCTCTGTACGGAATGTCGCGAGGCCTTCCGTCCCAATCCCAAACTGCTGGAGAAGGTGGGTCTCCCTCCGGAAACGAAGGTTCTGTATCGCAAGGGTGAACCGATCGTCAACGAGAAGACCGGTGAAGAAGAGGAACCGTGCGAAAAGTGCAAAGGGGTCGGCTTTTACGGTCGAGTGGCGATGATGGAAGTGATCATCGTTTCGGACCCGCTGCGCAAACTGATTGCGTCGGGGGCTCCTGCAGACCAGATTAAGGCACTTGCGCGGGCTGAAGGCTGTCTGACGTTCCATAAAGATGGTCTGCGACTGGTATCAGAGGGGAAAACTTCGCTGGAAGAGCTCCAGCGCGTCTTTAAATCGTAGGTAACCTCCCTACGGGCGGCAGTTCTTGCTGGAATCGGGTGCGACTTACCCCAGAAATGGGGGTCGACACGTTCAATCACCCCCAAATTCGGGTTGATGCGTTTGGAAGCGGTGACTACAACGCGACCCTCCCATCCCAGACATATCGTTTGCAGGTCTGCGTCGTCCGAGGTCCGGACGTCGTCTGGTCTGCGCCATGACTGCCCATCGTAGAGGTGCCTCGATGCACGTGTCTCTCTCACGTCGTTATCACCGCTTTGACCGATCCATGCAGGTACTGCTTTGGATCTGCTTCGGAGTCTTAGCGGTCATCCCCTGGCAGGCGATCTGCGGCCAAGATCAGCCTGCGGCCCAGATCCTCGAAGAGGATGAAGCGCGGATGACCCGTGAATGGATCGAGAAGATCGGACTCGCGGAAGAGGACGGCGCTTCGACCGCGGAACGGGTCCGGTCCAAAACGACCGACAGCCGTTCGGGCGGTCAGGGAAACTCGATTACTCCTCTGATCATCCGTGGCCAGGGACCAATGGAGATGCCTCCTCCGCCAATGCAACAGATGGGAGGACCGGAGCCGGATGATGGGGGCTTCCTGTTTAGCGATACGCTCTCAGGACGCTCGGGCCAGTCGCTTGGGAACCTCTTCCGGATCGGCGGATTCACAGGTCCTGCCATCGGGCGTAAGCAGGCGATCTATCCGATCGAGATGATGCCTTACTCGCTGATCGACAATAACTTATTCTTCGTCGATTTACGGGCATTTAAGGGTTCTGCCGATACGTGGGGTGCCAACCTGGGGGGTGGTTATCGCCGTTACCTGCCAACGATTGACCGCATTCTGGGCGTGAACGCCTTCTTCGATTACGACACAACAAGTGGTCCCACATTCCGTCAGATTGGTTTCGGTGCCGAGTTCCTGGGCCAGTGGTATGACATCCGTAGCAACGCCTATCTTCCCACCGGGACTTCCGATGAACAGATCTCACTGGTGAATCTGGACGGGACTCAACGGTTTGTTGGCCATTTTCTGCAAGTCAATCAGCAGCGAACGGTCGCGTCCGCGCTGCACGGATTCGACGGCGAAATCGGCTTTCCGATACCCGGTGCGATTCCACAGCGACATGACTTGCGCGTGTTCGGCGGTGGTTACTGGTACGAAAGCAATATGATTGAGTCCTTCGGTGGCTGGCGAACTCGTGTCCAGGCCAGTCCGATTCCCAGCATCCAGATTCAGCTCGAAGTCACTCATGACCCCCAGTTCAAAACGAACGTTGTCTTCGGGGGATCGTGGAGTTATGGGGGATTCAGGCAGTCGCCGGGCGAGCGCAAATCGCAATACGACCGTATGACAACACCCGTTATTCGTAACTACAACATGATTGTAGGCCGGAAAGAGATCACCGATGAGAATGTCGTGGTGATCAATCCGGAAACCGACCTGCCCTACTTTTTCAACCACGTCGACAGCAACTCCACAGCCACCTCGGTCAATGGTGTTGTTGGCGACGGAACGGTCGAGAACCCGTATAAGGTCTTCGCCGACGCTCAAGGAGGCTCGCAACACGACATCATCTTCGTCCATGCCGACAGCCAGTTCACCGGCGTGAACGTCAATCTGGAATCGGACGTCCGCGTTCTGGGGGATGCCTCGAATGTGCTGCACGTCGTTAACACGAACGCAATGAACTCGACCTCGGGCTACGGCTCGACGCTGCTGCTGCCACACGTCATCGCGGCGGGCAGCCCTGGGGAGCGTCCGATCTTTGCGGATGCTCCTGGCGACGGGGTCACCCTGGCGAACCGCTCGGAATTCAGTGGCTTCCAGATCATCGATCCCACCCTGCGAGGGATCGTGGGCGATGGAATCATCGGTTCCACCACCCACAGCACGGTCCGTCAGACCGATGTCTCGGGATCGGGTCTGGCCGCTGTGTTCCTGAACAACACACAGGGAACAGTCCGGTTTGAAGGAAACACAATTAACGACCCGTCCAGCAATGCCAATACGTTCTTCGTAAATGGCACTCAGGGGACCGTGGTCTTCACCGAGGACTTGCTCACTCCGCGTAATGCCTCGGGAGCGCTGGTGCCAACTCCCGGCGTGATTAACAACGTGGAAGGGACCGGCGGCCGGGCTCTGGTGATTCAGGGAACCGCCGCGGGAAGTACTGTTGACTTCACCCGTTCGACGGTGAACGACGAGAACGCACAAGGGGTGCTCGTCCAGAACTCTGCGGGCTTCATCAACCTCGGCAATCTCAACGTGACGAACGGAACCGGGATCGGACTTAACATCCTGAATAACTCGGGGATCATCACGTCCAACGGCACGATCACGATTGATGGATCCGCCGGAGACGCGATCAACATTGAAGGCCTGACGGCGGGAAGTTCCGTCAACTTCAACAACAACATTGACTCAAATAACAGCAATGGATTCGACATCAACATCCTGAACCGCCAGGGACGCGGGATCTTCATTCATGACAACGCAGGGACGGACGCCGGACCGAACATCACGTTCACAACCGGGACCAGCGTTGCTGCCGCTGACAGCAACGTCACACGGCCTGCTATCGAGTACCAGGGGAACTCCAAGAACGTCACCTTTAACAATGTCCGCATCACGAATGGCTCCGAGGGGATCGTGATCGGGGAACTGGACTCGGAAAACACCGGTCGATTCACGGTGAACGGTGACACGCTGATCAGCAACCTGTCGGGTATTGGCATCAATATCTTCGACGACAGCTCGACCGTCCTGTTCAACGGTGGATTCAACACCGCTTCGACCACAATCAATGGACGAGGTGACATCGGGATCGCTGTCCGCTCCAACCGCGGACCCGTTACCTTCAATGGAACGACCACGATCAACAACCAGAATGGCTCAAACCTGCCTGGTCTTGATATCCGAGGAAACTCCGACCTGCGAGGGACTGTGACGTTCCAGACGTTGAACGTTCAGAATGCCGCCGGACCGGCTGCTGCCGGGTTCAACGCGATTGGTGTCAACATCGGGGACCTCGACGGTGTGCGGAACCGTGCTTCCGTCGTCTTCAACTCCTTGAACATCGGCAACCTGGGTGCGGCGACCGAAGGGACTGCGTTCTATGCTGAGAATGTGGGATCGACGATCGGAGCCCTCGTCCCATCCGGCCTGACGATCGGGCAGGGGACCATCGCGGCCCTCGGCGGAACCGCCGTCGATATTCGTAATTCTGCCATCAACGTGAACTTGACCAGTGTGTCGAGTGCCGCGTCGACCACGACAACGCCACAGTACGGTATCAACCTCGTCAATAACCACGCGATCAACGCCACCACGATTCCGCTGCTGGACAACTTCATCTTCACCGTCGGTGCACTGCCACCTAACCCACAAACCGTGGGTGGAACGATCACCGACGCATCCATCGCCGGTATCAACGTCGAACAGACGGATACCAACCTGATCCAGACCGGCAGCTATCGTTTCAGAAGCATGACGATCCTGGACAACACCGTAGGTATCCGGGCTTCGGACATCCTCCAGCTGGAAGTCGCGAACTCGAACATCAGCAGTAACATCGGGGGACTGGGGGTTCAGACAGGTGTTGGTATTGATGCCAGCAACGTCATGCGAGTCGACATTCAATCGTCTCAGTTCAATCTGAACGGGACCGATGAATTCGATCACGCGATCTTCCTGCACGCGACGCGGCCCCTGGCACAACCACAAACCACGACGGTTCTTCCCACCAACGGAAAGTACGTCTGGAACATCACCAACAACACCAACACCAACGGGTTCCTCGGTGGATTCGTCGGAGCCGCCGGCACGGGGGACCTGGTCCGAGTCTCGGGGACTCGTGGGGACCTGGAAACCATCGTCAACACGATTCCGATCCAGACATTCGGTGTTCCGCTGGTCTTCCAGTTTGACAACAACGCCATGCTGGTCCAGGCAGGTGATGTGGGTCGCGTTTCGGGTGTGAACGTCGACTGGACCGGCCAGATCGACTCCAACTCGGTCGTCGACAACATCAACTCGTCGATGAGTAACAACATCATGAACCTGCAGGGATTCAATAACGCGTTTGCGATTCAGAATGCGACGACCCGGTACACGACCAACTTTGCGATCCAGGGGAACACCATCACCGGGATCAACGGTGCCAACACCGGGATCTTCGTCAACAACTTCAGTCAGACGAACCTGAGCATTGGCCGAAACCTGATGACGTTCACCACGCCACCCGTGAATGCCAACCTGACACTGACGGACCTGGGAACGGATATCTCGATCACCAACTCCACCGCCAGAAACTCGTTTGTTGATATCTTCGACAATGAAATCACGATGACCCAGGGCCCGCTGAACCAGGGGATGCTGTTCCGAAACATCCAGGCCCCCGCCTCGTTCGCGTTCAACGGAAACATCATCAACATCACTGGAGCTCAGCCGATCCTGGGCCAGGGGATCAACTTCTCGCTGGTCACCGGGGCGCCAGTCACGCTCAGCGGTGTGCGTAACAACATCGTGAACATCAACGGCAACGGCGTAGGTATTACTTCGCAGAACTGGTACTTTGAACAGCCCACGAATTCGACCTTCGGCCAGTTCCTGATCAACGGATTCTCGGGCCCCTGATCGATCCGAGATTCGTCCTGACAGAATCGAACCTGAAAGAGACACCTCAGCATGATTCCCTGATTCAGGGGTTCATGCTGAGGATTTTTTCCGTAATCTGGTCAACGTTTTCAGTTCTCTCAATGGCGACGGGATGACACTCTTCGAGATTTCGGAACCAGGTCTGCTGACGTTTGGCAAACTGCCGGGTTCGCATTTGAATGAGAGTAATCAGGTCTTCGACGGCGGCTTTGGGTGGCACCGTATCAGCACCCGTGACGCCGGAGTCGGGGCTAATCGACTCCAACCAGTCGATCACTTCCTTATAGCCCAACGCCTGACGGGCAGTCTGGCTGAGCGAATGGGGTGGCGCGGTCAGCCGTTTCACTTCGTCGACCAGCCCTTCGGCAAACATCTGGCGGACACGGTCGTCGATTCGCTTGTACAACCAGTCCCGAGGAGGCGACAGCCAGTAGACTTGCTGAGGACGAACACCCAGCGGCAACGGCCCTTGACGCTGCAAGTTCGAAAGAGGTTGCCCCAGCAGTTCAAAGACTTCGAGGGCTCGAATGATCCTGCGTTGGTCGTTCGGATGAAGGCGGGCAGCCGCTTCAGGATCGACCTCACTCAGTCGATCATGCAGGAACCGGGGGCCGTGCTCAGTGCTGAGGGCCTCAAATCGTGCCCGAAGCGACCAATCAGCGGGTGGCCCCTCAAAGACGCCTCGAAGGACTCCCCGCAGGTACAGACCCGTCCCACCGACAAACAAAGGAGTGCGACCTCGCCCGACGATTTCACGACAGACGCCTTCCGCCGCCGAGACATATTCCGACAGGCTGTAATCCTGATTGGGGTCCAGGACATTAATCAGATGGTGCGGAACGATTGCCTGTTGCTCGGGCGTGGCCTTCGCGGTGCCAATATCCATCCCCCGATAAAGGGTCATCGAATCCAGCGCGATAATCTCGGCATTGATCTTCTGGGCCAGTTGCAACGAAACGGCAGTTTTGCCACATGCCGTAGGCCCAGCCAGAAACCAGCACCTGGAAAGGAGCTCGCCCGAAAATTCCACAGTGTTCCTTCCTGCGATCGCCAGAGTCACTTGGACCAGGGTGGCAAGCGACCCGGCGATCATCCCTGACTCTCATCGGACGGTTTGGAAAATTCCTCTGCGGCAGTACGTTTACCACGCAGGAAATTCGGCGAAAGTACCGTTGTCAATCAATCGGCCGAGGCCTATGTTTAATGAAGATGGCTGGGTTCGGCCACTCGTTCGGCCAGATTCGACAGCAACGAGCGAGTTGCTTCCAGTTCCGTAACTATGCTTCTGCAGGAAGCATTTTGAAAGGACAAACGATGCAGGCGTCATCTTTCTCATCCACGTTCGTCTCGAGTGGAACTGATAGAACGGCAGTCAGATTCCTCGTTCAACTGTCAGTCGCCGCCGCGATCCTCTTTGGACAAGGAAACTGGAAGATGGTCGAATCCGCCAACGGCAACGATGAGAAAGCGGCATCAGAAGGGGCAGCCCCACCCGCAGCAGCGAAACTTGAGGAAGCCACATTCGGTTCCGGTTGCTTCTGGTGCACCGAGGCCGTTTTTCAGCAGTTGAAGGGGGTCAAGTCGGTTGTCTCCGGGTACAGTGGCGGGCACGTCGATAACCCAACCTATGCCCAGGTCTGCACAGGGAACACGGGGCATGCTGAGGTCATCCAAGTCACCTATGACCCCAAGGTTGTCAGTTACGTCGACCTGCTCGAAGTATTCTGGAAGACGCATGACCCCACGACACTCAATCGTCAGGGTGCGGATCGTGGAACGCAGTACCGTTCGGTGATCTTCTATCACGATGAATCGCAGAAGAACCTTGCGACTGAGTACATGAAGAAGCTGGACGAATCGGGTGCCTTCGATTCACCGATCGTAACCGAGATCTCGCCGCTGAAAGTATTCTACCCCGGCGAGGACTACCACCAGAACTACTACCGCAACAATCCGGACGCCCCTTACTGCAATGCCGTCATCAAGCGGAAAGTCGCCAAGTTCCGAGCGGTCTTCAAGGACAAGATTGCGTCGCCGACAAAGAAGTAGCCGGAGCGGCGACGGGCTGCGTGAAAGACTGCAACACCAGCAGAATGGCGCCAGTGACCAGATAGCTGTCTGCCAGGTTAAATGTGGCCCAGTGAAATCCCCCGTTAAAAAACACGAAGTCGAGGAAGTCACGAACACCATAAATCGGACGGCCGTTGAGATCGAGATGACCGTGCAGACCGAGACGGTCGTAAAGATTTCCAAGGGTGCCGGCCAGGAGTAAGCCAGAGGAGATTGTCAGCCACCAGGACTCGACCGCCTGACCCGTGTACAGGAAGTAAACCAGCACAAAAACAGCAAGAACACTGAGTGAGGCGAACAGCCAGGTTTGTCCTTGCCCCATGCCCCACAGAGCACCGAGGTTAAATGTCGTGGCAAACTGAAAGTCGACAGGAATGCCCAGAAACGAGCCACTCCAGACTTCATGCTGGTGATGCGGTTGCAACCACTGGAAAACCGCGTGTTTTGACCAAAGATCACCGATCAAACCGCTGGCCGCAATGACCGCAAAACAGATGTATCTCGCCCAGGGACGGGACGCAGAGGAACAGGTGGCAGTCGCCGTGTCGCAGCTACTCGCCGACCCGTCGCCTGAAGTTACATTCGTGCCTCGCGTTTCCGTTCGCATTCGACGCAGTTCCTGGCGTAGGGGATTTCTCGCAAGCGAGTTTTGGGAATCATCGACTTGGCTGGGGAGCGACCCGCTTCGCGGCATCCGGCGCAAACGCCGAAGGTTTCGTCACTGATGCGTTCGAAAGCCTCTTCGATTTCCTCAAGAACTTCCTGCTCATTTTCCACGCGCCGCAGCGTAAACTCCTGGTCGTAGGTCTCGGTCCCTAACTCAGCGAGATGCGTCGGAGATTTCGACTCCGAGCCATTCTCGTTCCGATCCAAGGCATCAGCGGTCAGGTGCAGGACATCGCCACGGACACGTGCACGAAGATTTTGCAACAAAACCTTAAACTCTTCCAGCTCAGTTTTCTTCAGCATGGCCAGGTTCTCTCGCGAGGTTCACACACGGTGCTCTACAGAGGGCGAGCTGAGGATTATATGTTTCTGTCATAACCAATATCAAGGTGCGGCTTTTTGCACAGCTTTAATTACCTTGAGCCAATTCGCGCAGGGGCCTACGACCCGCGCCGATAGAAAGTTCGGCGCATCCCGCCAAAATTCCGAACTGAAACGTTGATCCCCAGAGGAAATACGATGCCCGGCCTGCCACGCTCCTGGCCCGAGCGGGTGCCGTGTCGTGGCGCCCAAGGTGTTTTGAGCGTTCGACTTGCAGTTACCGCGCCGTCATGCTCTCTCCGGAACTTGCCGAACCACGATGCGATTGCCGGAAATCGAAACCACTTCAAGGTTTGCGTCGGGAGCAATGAATGGGCCTTCACTGATCACGTCGACGGACCTATTCTCAATTTGAGCTTTACCTGCGGGACGTAACATCGTTAGGGCATGCCCTTTGTCGCCAATTTCGATTGAAACCCCCGATCCAACTGTCCCGGCGAGAGACGCGCCCCGCAAACGTGGCTCGTCGGCTCCCCCGCCGGGCGGGCCGAGAACCAGGGAGTCGAATCCCGGCATTGAGGGAAGATACCGAGTGATCGCCAGCCCAATCGCGAAAACAATTCCGAACGCCAGCATTATCTGGCCGGTTTGCCACGTGAGTTCCTCAATATTCGTCATGAAATCGAAGGTCCATGAATGGCCAGCCATCACCAGCGAGCAGATCACAAGCAGTATGCCGGAGACACCAAAGACTCCAAAACCAGGAATCACGAATGCTTCGACAGCCAGGCAACCCAGACCAAGCACGAAGAGGACCACCTCCAGCCATCCGGCTGTCCCCCCCATGAAGTTGCTCCAGAAAAACAGGGAAAAACAGAGCACGGACATAATCCCCAGGATGCCCGTCATGAAGTGCAGTTCCAGATAAATCAGCGCGACCCCCAAAACGATCATCAGCATCACCATTCCAGGATGATTTAGACTGAAAACCAGCCGATCAACCCAGGTCTTGGCGATCGGAACCAGCTTTGTCGAAACAGGGAGACCGATCCGGGCCTTCAAGTCATCAACGTCACTGACGGGAGATTCCGCCAGCTTCAACTCGTGTGCACGGGTCCCATTCGCAGTGAAGAGCAGTTCACCGTTGGTTTCGCGCAACAGGGGCCCCTGGATCCACTCGCCATTGGAAGCGTGTATATCAAGCTCGCTCATGTACCAGATCTGGCCGCTATCCCGATGAGTGACCTGATAGACTTTCATTGTGCGGTCAGCCATGGCTTCGCAAATGGCCGCGGGGCGATGTTTTTTTTCGGCCAGCTCACGCAGCGCCACCTTGAGAGGGCTGAGGATTTTTTCCGGTGCACGCTCAAACGGTTGACCGGGACGCATCTCGATCGGTCCGGCATCCCCGATCTTTGCATCGGGACGTAGATAGATATCGTCACACCCTAACGCGATGATTGCCGCGCCACTGATCGCTTCTCGCGGAACATAGGCAATCGTCCGAACCTTGTTAGATTCAAGATCCGCAATAGCGTTTGCCAGGGTAATACTGGCAACGAGCAACCCGCCAGGCGAGTCGATCTCGAACACAATCACCTGTGCGCCATCGGCGACCGCACTACTGATTTGCCTGATCAGGAAACTTTCCTGAAGTCGATCGATAATTCCATCCACCTTGATCAGACGGGCTTTGCGATTCTCCTTCTCGAATGCGGTCTCGCGAAGCGAGTCTCGCTGGAGGCCATAGAGTGTCGCCACCGATGTCCGATTCTCGGCGGTTTGAGAGACAAGAATATCCAGTGACCTCGCCGTGCTACCCCGAAACAACCCAACCGAGCCGGGATCCTTGACGATTTCCACATTTTCGATCGTAACGTTCGTTCGACGAAGCGTTTCCAACTCGTCCTTCGTCACGACGCGGGTCTCCAGTTCATCCGTGCCCGCAGCCATTGAACGAACTCTGACGCGCCACAGTTGCTCCTGCGGATCCATCATCCCCCTCACGATCGCCGCATTGATTTTGCTGTTGTGGCGTTTCTGAGCCATCGCGAGAATCGCTTGCTGCTCTTCTGCCTCGAGGGGTTTGCCTCGACCAATGTCACCCAGTTCCGCATCCGGATGCATGACAATTTGTTTACAGGCCAGGGCGAGCAAAACATTGGGACCCGTGATGGTCGCAGGAATCCAGGCCACAGTAGTGACGTTCGCCACCTGGGATGAAGTCAGGAACTTGGACAGCCCCTGAATATGATGAAACTGGCTGGTCCCGGGTTCGATCTGGAGCACCAGCACTGCAGGGCGATCTTCTTGTGTGGCTTGCTGTTGAAGACGTAGGGCGGCGGAAGAAATCCGGCTGTATACAATATCGTCAACAGGGCTTGTCACCGTCACGAACTGCCCGAGAGGAACTCGTGTTCTCGCTACGGGTTCCTCCTGTCCGTCGGCACCCCGGACGGGAGCGAACAGGATGATTGAGAACAGGCTGGCCAATACGATATCGCGTACTGTGTCAGGCTTTGATTGGCACTTCATACTTCCATTCCCCAACGCGAAAACCGCCTGGACATTGCATGCACGGGAATCGATCTCGAGAATTATAACGGGATTGGGGCCTCAGAGGAGAAGCCCGTTCCTTTTTATTCTGCGATCTCTACCGTAGTGATGAACGGACAACTGCCTGAACCGGTTCATGCCGACAACGATGCCGCACGGACGAAATCTGTTGTAACTTACGACACACTATTCCATCGGAAAGTTCTTGAACGATGACGGAAAAACCAACTTTGCTCAGTGCTCAACAAGGAAGAACGCTCGCCGTCGTCGGAGACGTCTATCGTTTTCTCGCGACCGGGGAGGAAACTCATCAACAGTACTCTCAGTTTGAGGCGACCGTCCCGCCAGGAGGAGGACCTCCACCCCATACCCACAGCCGGGAAGTAGAAGGTTTTTATATCCTCGAAGGAGAAATCACATTCACCATCGGTGACAGCAAGTTCGTTGCGACCGCGGGAATGTTCGCCAACATGCCTGTCGGGGTCGCACACGCTTTCAAGAACGAGAGCGATCGCCCCGCAAAAATGCTCGTGACGGTCGCACCTGCCGGTTTGGAGAAGATGTTTTTTGAATTCGGCGTACCTCTGGCCGAAGGCGCCGTCACCGCGCCCCCGCCGACAATGGAAGAAATCCAGAAATTACTTCAGATTGCCCCCAACTACGGCATCGAGATCCAGCTTCCCCCCCGATAATGACACCTCCACGGTTTCTCCAACCGGTTACCTAATAGTCAGTCGGAATTCGCCCTTCCCGTAGTGGCCTGCGGTTTCAAATCCGCCGCGAGCAAGACTCATATGGTGAACAGCATCAGATGTCCCGCGCTACGATGAACCAGCCAGCGACGCCCCATTCTTGAACGACGGTTTACTTGCATATACATTGAGCGAGCAATCGAGGAACCCCCTGAGACCCGTGAATGGCCAAGTCTGCGACCAGCATTGAAACAATCGCCACCTCCTGCGTTGCCGGGCGGTTGCGATTGCTCAACCGTGTGGTAACGAATACCTACGACGACGCCATGCGCCCGCTCGGCCTTAAACTGACGCAGTTTATTATTCTGGCTGTGACCGCGAGGCTGGGAGTTGCTCGTCCCTCTGATGTCTGTAAATCCCTGGAACTGGATGCTTCGACTCTCAGTCGTACAGTCGAACGAATGGTGGCCAAAGGGTGGCTGGAAATTATGCCTGACGAGGACGGGCGATCGCATCCCTTCCGCCTGACGGAAGCAGGGAAGCGGCTCATGCAGCAAGCAATCCCCGCCTGGGAACAAGCTCAGACCCAGGCAAAGACCATTCTCGGCGACGAGGGACTGAAACTCCTGGACGGCGCGATCCACCGAATCAAGTCTCTCAACTCCCCACGTTAGTCACGACGCTGCACGACAGACTATTTTTTGAGCTCATCAAAGCAGAGTTCGTCCGCGGGACGAATATCTGCTTTCAAGATCTTCTGCATCTGGTCCAGGGCGTAGTCGCACTCCTCGGGCGTATTCGAGGCGACACAATCTTGCGGGACGACGAGCTTAAAGTCACGCATGTAGGCATCATTCGCAGTGAATAAGACACAGATATTGGTCGCGATTCCTGTCAAAATCAGGGTCTTCACTTCGAGATACTCAAGCAACGTATCGAGCGTCGTTGAGAAGAACCCCGAGTGCTTTGGTTTCAACACGAAGTAATCGTCTTCCTCGGGACGCAGGGACTGCACGATTGGCTTCCCCCGGACACCGTCACGCAGGCAGTGTTCCACCTGGGCGAGAAGATCAGAGCGCCAGCGGCCAAAATTGTCGTTGACGTAGATGACGGGGACGTCATTCTCCCTGGCTCGCCGTTTGAGCCCCGCAATCTGCTGAGCCATGGAAAGGGCGCGCGGCAGCATCGATTCCGCCTCGGGAAAATCCAGATCATTAATGACATCGATCAGCAGCAACGCTACGGCCGACTTATCTGGAGCACTTCCATGAAGGTCTCGATTCCGCCGTGTCATGATCCGTCCTTACTCCGAGTTACCAGCACTCCCCTCAGAGGGCTGGCACGCCCTGCGCATTGTTCGATTGATCACTCAGTTGCTCGCCACATCGCTCCGCAGTTTTGTCCCACTCAGTCAGGGAGAAATCGATTTCGGCAACGAAGCCAGGATATTCTCAACCGCCTGTGGCTCGGGCGGTTTGACGAGATGGTAGTCAAACCCGGCTTCTGCAGTCCGACGCCGGTCCTCCAGTTGCCCCCAACCGGTCAAGGCCGTCAGCACCGTCCCTTTCATCTCAGGGTTCTTACGGATCCGACGTGCCACTTCGTACCCGTCCATCCCCGGCATGCCGATATCGAGAAAAATCACAGCGGGGTGAAAGGTCTCGGCCAATTTTAGAGCAGAAAGTCCATCATGGGCGACCTGTACTTCGTGGCCGTGCAGGCGTAACAGCATGGTCAGACTGAGAGCTGCGTCCTGATTATCATCGACGACCAGCACACGATGACGCGCATGAGGAACTTCTGCTCCGTCCGCCGTGTGATTCGAGTCGTCACCATTCTGCTGCTGGCGATTCATCAGCAACAGTCGGACTGTGAATTCACTCCCCTGGCCCAACCCCTCACTGGTCACAGACACACTTCCCCCGTGCATCTCGACCAGATTCTTAACCAGCGTGAGTCCGATACCGAGCCCCCCCTGGGCCTTTGTTGTTGCGTGGTCCGCCTGAACGAACAGTTCAAAGACTCGCGGCAGCATTTCGGGTGCGATTCCGATACCAGTGTCTTTCACACTGAGCACTGCCAGGTCCCCCTCGCGTCGGATGGTCAGATGGATGTGACCTCCTGCGTCGGTATACTTGGCAGAGTTAGTCAACAGGTTTCCGACAACCTGGGTGAGCCGCACGGGATCGCCGTCGATGACCAGCGATTCCTCCGGCAGACTGATCTCCAGACGATGCCCCTGAGAATCGATGAGTGGACGGGCCGTTTCGACGGCGCGAGCCACAATCGACGCGAGTTCCACCGCTTCCTTACGCAGTTCAATCTTTCCACGCATCACACGGGAAAGATCAAGGAGATCATCCACTAACCGCACTAAATGATGAACCTGACGCTCCATCATCTCACGTGACTGTCTGGCGGTTGCCTCGTCCACCTGCGGCATTTTCAGGATCTGAAGCGAATTGCGGATGGGGGCCAGAGGATTCCGAAGTTCATGGGCGAGAGTGGCCAGGAACTCGTCCTTCCGTCTGTCCGCATCAATCAACTCGCGATACATCCGCGTATTTTCGATTGCGATTGACGCCCGGTCAGCAAGGTCCTGGGCAGTGACAAGATCGACTTCGGTGTAACGCTTCCCCGACTCGGCCCCGATGAAGGTGACCACTCCAATGATTCTGCCGCGGACCTTCAAGGGGACTCCCAGGTAGGATTTCAGCCCCAATTCCCGCAGGACATGAAACGCTTCATCATCTTTCACGGATTGCCGGAGAAGTTCTTCGCTGATCTCGGGAACAACCTCGGCCCGCCCCGTTCGAATGACGTTCCACGCCCCCCGCGTCGAGATCTGATCACCGGAGAAACGTCGGTGGACCTCATGAGCCAAAGCAACCCGAACGGGATCGACATGAGCAACGGCGACGCGTCTGAGGACACCGTCCGCCTCGACGAGATCGACCGTGGCCCAGTCCGCAAAGTGGGGAACGGCCAGTGAAGCCACTTTCTGCAAAGTGCTGTCAAAATCTTCGAGAACAGCCAGCGAAGCACTCGCTTCTGCGAGGAAGCGAGCGGTTTTCTCACTCTCACGGACGGCAGCTTCCGCGCGACGTCGCTCAATAGCGACGCTGGCCGTACTGGTCAGAACGTCGACCAGTTGACGTTCCCCCTCAGTGGGCTGACGCCTGTTCGGAAAGTAAACGGCGAACGTCCCCAGGACCTTTCCCTCGGAGGAATGAATGGGAGTAATCCAGCCCGCAGTCAACCCGTGCGCGAGTGCCAGTTCCCGGTTCTCAACTGTCACGTTCTCGTTCGCAAGATCAGCAACGAGTGTCGCCTCGCCTCGAAAAGCCGCCAACCCGCACGCTCCTGCATCGGGGCCGATCACGATGCCGTCCATCGCGCGGAAATAGTCAGCAGGAACGCGGCGACCTGCCGTTGCACGAAGTCGCTTGCCGTCGGAACTCGCTAATTGCACCATCGCCACGAGATTATCCTCGGCATTCCCCTCCATCACTTCGCACAACGCATCGAGCACATCCGGAAGCGGTGCCCCTTGAACAAGCAGTTCCAGAACTCGCTTTTGACCACGAAGAACCGCCTCACTCCGTTTGCGATCCCTGATGTCTCTCAGGTAGGCCGTGAACAGGGGCAAGCCCTCTGAAGTGGAACGGGTGATGGAGACTTCAAAGGGTGTTTCCGTGCCATCTGCGTTGAGTGCCGACAGTTCATGACGCTGGCCTACATGCGCGCCGATACCCGTTTGGAGGTAGCGTTCCAGTCCCTCGTAGAATTGCTGACGCAGGGCCACGGGGACGAGAAAATCGGCCATGGGTTGTCCCACGATCTCACTTCGTGAATAACCAAACGCCTTCTCTGCGGCTGAATTGAAATCAACAACCTTCCCCTGGTGGTCCATGGTGACGATGCCGTCCAGCGCGGTTTCCAGAATCGCGCTTTTCCGTGCTTCACTCGCCTTGAGTTCACGTTCGGCTCGACGATGCTCGGTGACGTCGCGAAACACCAGTACCACACCGATCATGTTCCCCGCTTCATTGCGGATCGGTGCAGCACTATCATCGATCGGATGTTCGTCCCCATTTTTCGCGATCAGAATGGTGTGGTTTGCCAGTCCCACTACGGCACCATCGCGCAACACTTTTTCGACCGGGTTCTCGACTGTCCGCCGCGTCTGCTCATTGCAAATGACAAAGACTTCGTCGAGCGGTCTACCTTGCGCTTCCGCGATCGTCCAACCCGTTAACCCTTCCGCAACCGGATTGAGCAACGTCACCCGGCCGGATGTGTCCGTGGCAATCACGGCATCGCCAATACTGGCAAGAGTGACTCGCAGCCATTCGCGTTGATCCCGAATGAGTCGTGCGTTTTCTTCCGCCGCCTTGCGGGCAGCGGCTTCTTCAATCAGTTTTCGCGTGTTCTCCTCTGCCTCTTTTCGCGACGTCATATCCCGCGTAATCTTGGAAAAACCACGCAGATGGCCATGCTCGTCCTTCAGGGCCGCGATCACCACATTCGCCCAGAAACGGGAACCATCCCTGCGAACCCGCCAATCCTCATCTTCATACCGACCTTCCTCCCGCGCACGCCGCAGCGCGTTGTCCGGGCGGCCTTGATGGATGGCCTCCTGAGGATAGAACTTCGAAAAATGCTGGCCGATAATCTCATG
This sequence comes from Schlesneria sphaerica, assembly GCF_044336245.1. Taxonomy (NCBI): domain Bacteria; kingdom Pseudomonadati; phylum Planctomycetota; class Planctomycetia; order Planctomycetales; family Planctomycetaceae; genus Schlesneria; species Schlesneria sphaerica. Next base: position 3,079,014 of record NZ_CP172346.1, read on the forward strand.
GGCCGTGTATTGCTTGATCCGCTCGGCACCCGCATTCCACGAGACAACGTGCCCCTGGGGATCGAGAACAAAAATGGCGTAGTCGGTCGCTGTCTCGATCAACAGGCGAAATCGCTCTTCGGTTTGACGAAGCGACTCTTCCACTCGTTTTCGGGCCGTCAGATCCCGGGTCACCTTCGAGAATCCTCGCAGATTGCCATTCACATCGCGTAGAGCGGTGATCACAACCACGGCCCAGAATTGGGATCCGTCCTTGCGTAATCGCCAGCCCTCGTCCTCGAACCGTCCTTCGGCAGTGGCCACTTTCAATTCATACTCGGGCCAGCCCCGGTCGATCGCCTCCTGCGGATAGAACTTCGTGAAGTGCTGGCCAATGATCTCGTCAGCCCGATACCCCTTGATTCGCTCAGCCCCCGCGTTCCAGGTGGCCACTCGCCCCTGGGGATCGAGCATGAAAATCGCGTAATCGGTCGTCCCCTGCACCAGCAACCGAAACTGGTCAGATTCATGTCGTGCCCGCTGCTTCTCCTGAAACAGATGGACAAAGCTTTTGACCTTGGCCTGAAGAGCAACCGGCATGATCGGCTTACTCAGGAAGTCGACTGCACCGAGCGCGTAACCCTCTTGCAACTGCGATCGCTCAAGATCTCCCGCAGTGATCAAAATGATGGGGGTGTGATGAGAACGCTCACCCGATCGAATTGCAGCGGCGGTTTCAAAACCACTGAGGCCGGGCATTTTCACATCAAGGAGAATGACGGCGAACTCTTCAGTCGCGGCTCGCTGAATCGCCTCGTCGCCACTGCGAACTTCGACAATGTCCTGAGCCAGATCCTCGAGAAGTGAGCGTATAGCGAGCAGGTTGGACGGATTGTCATCAACCAACAGAATTCTGCCCGAGTCGCCTGATGCAGCGTCAGTGTACGCACGTCCCATCGATTCTGCCATTTATCGCCTGATTACGAAGTCTCATTGATGTCAATCTGCGTAAGCGAAAGCAGAACTGGCGTCCACCCATTGGTGGTCCCACAACGATAGAACACAAATTGCTGCATTTTTCACGCCGCCCGGCAGGAATAGCACCCCCGAGACGGCACATCGACGAGCCCATTGCACCCGATGACCTCAATCCTCGTCTCACAAGGGTGGAGCTCTATCTTCACTTAATTATAGTCTGCGAAATCATGAGAAACCGATAGCGGATGTATCCGGGCTGAATTTCGCCGAACAAACATCCCGACGAGCCTGTGCGACCGGAAAAGAACACCGGCGCACCGCACCAGTCTTGGCCGCAAGCGTAAACCGCCCCGCCCCGTCACGAACTTCGATCACGATACCCGGAATGCACGACTGAACCGAAATGACAAGCGGGCGTCGCATCTCCTCCCTGAGAGAGGCGTGCAACTACCGATCGATCTCGCCCATCACGATGTCGAGCGAACCGACGATGGACGGAATATCGGCGATCAGCACACCCTGGCACAGCGGGCCGGTGATGGACAGATTACAGAAGCATGAACTTTTGGCGCGTGCCCGAAACGGCTCCGCATCGCCGTCGCCGACGATGTAGAAGCCCATCGAACCCTTGGGGCATTCCGTTTCCAGATACACCTCGTCCGTCGGCAGCTTCTGATTCATCTTGAAGGGGACTCGATACTCCCCCTTCGTCGTTGGATATCGATCAAGTGCCTGTCGAACGATCTCGATCGACTGCGCGACTTCCATCATCCGCACAAAGAACCGAGACCAGTTATCCCCCAGGCGCACTTCAGGAGGGATCTTTCCGAAGGTCGAATCGTTGAAGGGAGCCACTGGAATTTTGAAGTTGTAGCCTTCATACATCCGTGTGTAGATGGGCTCACCGTCTCGCCGCAGGTCGTAGTCGACACCGCTGCCTCGCAGCACGGGCCCGGTACAGCCGTAGCTCATCGCCATTTCGGGACTGAGAATTCCCAACCCTGCCGTCCTCTGCACGAAAATGGCATTCCGCGTGAGCAGCGTATGGTATTCCTTGATTCGGGGCCCCATCCAGTCGAGAAACATCCGCAGCGCGTCCGACCAGCTCAGGTTCAAATTGGGATCCCGGCCCGTCAGTTGTGCCAGCCCGGGCGGAATTGTGATCTGATCTGGCAGATCATGGGTCGCACCGCCGATCGTGAGATAGCTGTATGTCAGACGCGCACCGCAGACTTCTTCGAACAGGTCGAGAATGATTTCGCGTTCGCGAAACGCGTACAGGAACGGGCTGAAAGTCCCCAGATCAAGCCCGTAAGCACCCATACCCACGAGATGACTGGCAATACGATTGAGTTCACTGATGATGACCCGCAGCGTCATCGCCTTCTCGGGAACTTCCATCCCGATCAGCTTCTCGATGGCGAGACTGAATCCGAGATTCATGTTCATCGCAGCGAGATAGTCCATCCGGTCGGTGTAGGGAATCCACTGAGGCGGCGACAGGTTTTCACCAATCTTCTCGGCACAGCGATGCAGATAACCAATGTGGGGCGTCACCTCGTGAACGATCTCGCCGTCCGTTCGCAGCAACAGTCGCAGCACTCCGTGAGTACTCGGATGCTGCGGCCCCATATTCACCAGCATTTCATCGGTGCGAACATCAAACTCAACGATGCGGGGGTCTTCGAGTGTCAAGCTCATGATGTCTTTCATCCAGGGGCAAAACCATGGATCTCTTTACGAGGTGATCGAATTCGCAATTGAGTTCGTTGCAGACCAGTGAATTGACCCCTTGCAGAGAAGGGGATTCACTCGCAAATCAACTTTGATAAACCAGACTGGCACTGTCCACAAAACCAGTCTGTACCGAGAGCAGCACGAACGGCCGAACCAGCAATCCTGTCTGCAGACTCACTTCCCACGCACGCCGTGATATTCCAGCGGAAACTCATAATCTTTCCGCAGCGGATGGCCTTCCCAGTCTTCAGGACACAGGATCCGCCGCAAGTTAGGATGATTCGTGAAGCGGATTCCCACCAGGTCGTATGCCTCCCGCTCGTGCCAGTCAGCAATCCCCCAGACATGCGCGACAGAAGGAACTTCGGGCAGCTCGCCCGCCACCCCATCTTTCCAGCGAGGGACCTTCACCTTGAGCTTGCAACGATGTTTCAGCGAGTAGCTGTAGAGATGATAGACGACTTCGACGTGCGGCTCGCAAGGAGTCTTTTTCTTCGGATCCGTCTCCAGCCAATCGGCGCCCGTCAGATCATTCAGCGCCTCGAATTTCAGCTCGGGATCTGATCGAAGAGACTCGCAGACGACCGCAATTGAACGCGCGGCCACTTCAATCCACGGGTCCTTCGTCTCAACTTTCAGGTCGACGATCGCATCGCCAAACTGCAAGACCAATCTCTGATGGATATCTTGGATCTGCATAGTTTTCGTCTCTTGCTGCGGCAGGTGCGGCCCAGGTCACCGTCGACCACTCAATCCAACCCCGAATCGCGACGTCTAAGCCCGGAACGTCTCAGCTAACTGGCGGTGACTGGGGGAGTCTTTTTCGTGGAAAGATGCGACAACGGACCGGCGGGGGAACCAATCTTGTTCTTCTGCTCGATCGTCGAGCGGACCCAGTCGAGGTCTCCGCGTTTCCAGACGTAAGCAAAACCAACCAGGAGTACGGCGAAGAAAGCGGCGACATCAATGAATGCCGTCCAGCCCAGCTTCAAAGCCGTCGCCGCACTGATCGCCGATTCATGAGTGACTGAGCCAGGGTTGGCAGACAGCAATTGCTCTGAGAGGAGACGCCGAGCTTCCAGCGACAGGGCGGGATCAGCCAGTTGCATCGTCGTCCCGAAGACGGTCGCCCAAGGGAAGAAGAAGACCACTTCCACATCGAAGATAATGAACAGCAACGCGACAACGTAGAACCGCAGGTCGAACTGGATATAGCTGCTGCCGATTGACGGCTCACCGCACTCGTAGCTGGCGTCCTTTTCGGGTGTCGGCACCCGGGGACGAACGAGCTTTCCGATCAGAAGCGGTGTAATCAGAAAGACAATGGCGAGGACGGTGAAGACCAGAAAATGTCCGACAACTTCAGTCATGGCAGGATCATTCCTTCGGAGTGACGTCGGTCTCTGTCTCGGTCAGTTTTTCCCGGCCTTGAAAACCGGCATCAATCGTATGCCAGAAACCGACGACAGGCTCACCCAGCTTCCAGCACAGACAAACTTCTTCGCCGTCGCGCATGGCGGGGAAGTCGACAAGCCCCATCACGGGATCTTTGAACTCAACGCCCAGTTCCAGCAATTCGTCGATATAACCTTGCAGGCGTTCGACGTCGCGTTCCAGCTCACGACGAACCTGCTCGACCTCTTCGCTGTACGGATCGTCGGGTCGGGCGTCCTTTGACCGACCTCGGGTGATCCTCATGAGACGTTCTTCACGGTCACGAACCTCGGGGTACAACTCGACGATATCACTGACGATTGCACGCACCAGTGGCAAAGTCTGATTTGCCGAGGCGACCGAAAAATACTGACGCGGAGCCAGCTTGGCACTCATCGAAACTCCCTGGTTTGGCTACCGCTCCGCAGCAGCAGGATTTCGCGTAGAACGACCGGAACGCTCGGTATAACAATGCGAGTGCATTGTTTCATCAGTACTCGGAACCACAACTACAACTCGGGAACCGACGTCCCCTGATAGCCATTACACTTCTAAAAACGTGGATGACAACAACAACGCCTTTTTACTCTTCAGACGGAGTGAATTGGAATGGACTTTCTTCCCCTTTCACCCAGACTGGCTCATAAAGCACCTTCGACTCGGCCACTGCCGTGGGGTTCAACGTCGCCTGTCCCCAGGCGACTTCCAATGGCAGCTTGGCGTAGTCGACAATGCAGCCATCACGACTGTAGCAGCTCAGATCGTGGTTCGAACCCATGAATATGCAATCCACCGGACAAGGCTCGACACACAATGCACAGAACATGCATTTGGTGTAGTCAATGGTGAAGCCATTCACACGAAAGCCCTTGCCGACCGGGCTCTTCTCTTTCTCGATATAGATACAATCGACCGGACAGGCGACTGCACATTTTTCGCAGCCGATGCAGGTCGTCAGATCGAATCGATGGAAACCGCGGTACCGGGCTTTGACGGGGATGGGAACTTCAGGATATTCAAAAACTTCAGTGAACGTCTTTCTGCGGTAGGTCAGGAGCATGGTCCGCATGGTGACCCACATCCCCTGCAGTAGCGTCGAAACTGCGACGTAGACATTGCGGCACCAGTCTCGGAAGTTCAGAATTGCCTGCATGAAAGGGGTCTCATCTTATCACGCCGTGCGGGACGCTCGCCGTTGCGTCAGCTGTGAAGTCAGATCACTGCGCATGACTCCACTGCAATCTCAGACCGTTGAGGATTATAGGCCACCTCCCCCCCAACGCAAGCGACGGGTCCCACCCGGCGCGCATGATCTCACAAGTGAGAAGAGCGGATTCAGCAAATCTTGCCCACGCACGCATCACTGATGCGACGTGCATTCCCGCGCGAATGTTGATCCCGCCCTCGGGAAGATCTCCCCCCCGTTCCACACATTGCAGTTGAAATTCACGCATCCACGGCTTATTCCGTCATTGTCACTGCGCTTCGCCAAAGGATCACACTCGTTCGTTTGACCCCGGAGTCTGTCATGAATCCAACCCACTGGTCTCGACGTCAGTTCTTCGGTCTCGCAGCCGGCGGAAGTATCGCCGCGGGATCGCTCCCCAACCTGCTGGCTCAAGACCCAGAGCGTCAGCCTGATGGCCGCCCCCGCGTGACGAAGTCGCGATCCACTTCCGGCGACAAGGTCATCGAACCTGACTGGAATGAACGTCTCTCACTGACGGTTGGGCAAAAGGAGGGAGACCTCGTCGGCACGACGAGCAAGGTCCTGCAAGCCGCCATCGATTACGTTGCTCAACTTGGAGGAGGAACTGTCCGAATCCAGCCAGGTACCTATCTGCTGAGAAGTTCACTGCACCTGCGATCGCACGTAAGACTGCTCGGCGCAGGTGAAGATACAATCCTCACCAAACCCGCCTCGGTGACAACCAAACTGGCGGAAGATTCCGACTGGTATGATCAGGAAATTACGCTCAACGACGCGAAAGGTTTTGAAGTCGGGGACAGCGTCTGCCTCAGAACCAGGAACCCGCATAACGGCAGTCCTGCCGTACTCAAACGAACGCTTGTCGCTCGATCGGGAAACCGGTTCAAACTGGATCGACCACTGCGTGACAATTTCTGGATCATCGGAGAATCAACCTGCTCGACTCTCTTCCCACTAGTCACAGGAGAGGAAGTCGAAAACCTGGTCATTGAGAACCTGACTCTCGATGGGAATCGCGGCAACAACGAGCACCTGGATGGCAACTACGGTGGCTGCCTCTTCCTGCAGGACGTCAATCAGGTTCAGATCCGCAAGGTCACAGCCCGAAACAATAACGGTGACGGCTTCAGTTGGCAGATCTGCCACGATGTTACGGTGGAAGATTGTCACAGCCACGATAACGCTGACCTCGGTATGCACCCGGGCTCAGGCTCGCAGCGGCCGCTGATGCGGCGGAACAAGATCGAACGCTGCCAGATTGGGATCTTTTTCTGCTGGGGAGTGAAATTTGGACTCGCCGAAGAGAACACTATACTCGACATCCGAGGGCAGGGAATTTCCATCGGGCACCGCGACACCGATAATATTGTCCGCAAGAACCTGGTCCGAAGCAGCGGACAGACGGGGATCCTTTTCCGGCCGGAACGGGGCGCTTCATTCTGCGGACACCGAAATCTGATCGAGCAGAACATCGTCGAAAACACGGGTCCCGCGGATGGAATCGCGATCGATGTTCAGGGAGGTACCGAGCAGGTGACGCTTCGCGAGAATCAAATCCTCGAAACACGCGCAGCCGCTCAGCGAATTGGAATCAAACTGGGCAAAGAGACCAAAGAGATCAAACTGGTCGACAACCATTTCAGTGGCTTCAGCCAGAATGTCGTCCAGGGCTGACGTCACTTTCTGCCGCAAACAACGCCCCCCGGCCCACACCGTGCGCAGGAATGGCGGAACGAGTGAGCCTCGCCGCGCCAGTTCCGTGCTCCACCGGGGGCATTCTGTCGGGAGTCATCCTGCGGGGCAGGGGGATGAGACCGCCGTTAAGCGAACGTCCATCCGTCAAACGAAATGTCGATCTGATGAACACGCAAATAGGCGTCTCCCGATCCTTTCGCGATGGTGACCGGTCCCTCTTGCTTATTCTCAACCATCACCGCAACGCCGACCCCCAAGCCAAACGAGAAGTTGATCCCCGGCGTCGGTGCCATACGTTTTTCCAGCGTGATGGTCTGGCAGAGCTGGTCATCGAACGCATCGAGGAAGATCGGGTGGAACTCGACTGAAGCCAGCTCCATTCGCTCCACCGCCGTCTTGCTCGGGTGCAGGTATTGGAAGAACACCAGCCGACAGCGGAAATTCGTGATGAACAGTGAATCGAGCGTCGCCGCACTCGTCCCACCGGCAGAGACCTTTGCCTTGATGGTGAAATACCCCGACTGTGGATCTCGAATCTGCTGAGCCAGCACGACGCTGGACTTCACGGGGATCGCGACATCCTGTTGTGAGCTGGCCGTCCAAATACCCAGCAGGGCTGATCGAGGAGTTCGACTGGGTTCGTCGAGCCGCACACCAAAACCAGCACCGTTGCCGGACAGGACAGTGGCTCGCCAGCCTTTGGGACTTGCGGGACCGTCCAGCGGAACGAGATGTGTTGTTGTTTCAAAATCCTTGCAAGCCAGCAGGCCCGGTTGGTACGGCGGAACAAAGGCCAGATCCCCCGTTGACTCAGTTCGCTGCGTCGTCGCAGGTTCTTCACCCAGCAACTTGTACAACGGTTCTGATTCCGTGAGCGACAGTTCCCGACCCAATCGGTCAGGAAACGTCCCCTGACTGTTAATCCCGACCAGATGGAAGACGGTTGCGGCCAGATGACCGGCATTGACGGGGTCAGACGCGGGATAGGCACCCTCCCGGTCACTTGAGCCATAAACCTGTCCGCCGGAAATCCCCGCTCCTGCCAGGACACAACTGAAGACCGATCCCCAGTGATCACGACCGGCATTGCCATTCACGCGAGGCGTCCGTCCAAACTCACCCACGGCGATCACCAACGTCTCGTCAAGAATTCCACGCTCCCTGAGATCATCCAGCAGGGCCGTAAAGCCAAGATCGAACTGCGGCGCCAGACAATCTTCCATGCGGTCAAAGTTTCTCGCGTGCGTATCCCAGATCGGGTTTTCCACGCCCCGGTCGCCGGGGACACGAGGCCAATTGACCGTCACGAATCGCACACCAGCTTCCACCAGTCGCCGCGCCAAAAGAACACTTTGTCCGAACGGGTTGCGACCGTAGCGTTCCCGGATCTTGTCCGGTTCGTCTTCCAGGTGAAACGCTTGCCGTGCGGCACCCGTCGTCAATAGATCGAATGCTTGTCGCCTCAACCCTTCATGCAACTGAACCGTAGCACTGCGCGGCGTATGATCAAACGTCCGGCCAAGTGCGTCGAGCAGCGAGACCCGCTTCTGCATGTGTTCGGCGGGAACGCGGCTGGCGTACAAGCCCCCCAGAGAAGATTGCGACTCAGAGGGACGACACTCAATCAGTTCGGGACTGTACTGCGGCCCGAGAATGCCTCCGAACTGACCTGCCTCGATATTGCCTCCATTGCCGATGAACAGTTCCGGCAACGAAACCGACGTCAGGGCGGGAACGCGCTCGCTCGGACGGAACTTCTTCACAACCGAGGCGAGATTCGGCCAGTCGGTCGGTTGTGCATTTTCTCCATCGCCAGTGAGCATCGGCCGACCGGTCAAGATCCAGTGACCGCTGCCACCATGAATATTATTATTCGTGAACATCGAGCGAATCACCGCCAGTTGTTCAGCCCGCTGGGCCGTGCGCGGCAGCAGTTCACTGAAGTGGATGCCAGGGACATTGGTGCTGATCGGCTTGAACGGTCCCCGAATTTCCAGCGGAGCCTGCGGCTTCGGGTCAAACGTTTCGTGCTGCGGGGGACCACCCGCCAGAAACAGGAAAATGACCTGCTTGGCACGCCCAAACATCGGGCCGCTCACCGGATCCTGTTCGGCCGACGCCGCACGAACGGAATTTCCCAGCAGACCGGGTAAACAGGCGGACAAGCCTGCCAGCCCCCCCACTTGCAGCGCATTTCGACGGCTGGTTCGCAGGGACGACAGATCACTCGGATGGCGCAGCATCGCATTCTCCACAGCTTGATGTGTTCCCTGACCACTGTATGACCGCGCCGCCACCAATTCCACTATGCTTATCTATTGATGCAACAAAATCCGGTCAATCCAGATTTGCCCCCTCAAGTAAGAGACAAATCACCCCGCGACAGCCCGGTAAGTCGCACCTTCACTCCACCCCCACCAACAAGACAGGTTTCCGCGAGCGCCCCCCCCCCTTTCTGGTGCTGAAACTCCGATTCGCCAGCACCTTGCTCAACCCGGGAACGAATAGGCCTGCTCCACCCGGCAGATGCGGACATGGTATGACTCATACCAGACAGACTTCCCCATCTGTTGAGCCAGCAAATGTTCGGAATGGCTTCGCCAGGCACCGATCGAGGCCAGATCGGCCCAGTAAGAAACAGTGATTCCACGCCCGTCACGATCCCGGTGGCTTTCCACACCAAGGAAGCCGGGCTGCTGGCTGGCAAGCTGTTCCATTCTCTCTGCCATCCCCGAATAGCCTGCCGGGTCCTCGACTGACCGTTTTGAGGTGAAGATCACGGCGTAGTACGGGGGCTTCAAATGTTCTCCTGCCCCACCAGTCAGTTCCACCATCGCGTTACACCTGCCGATTCCCGAATAAGGCCGAGAGCCGCTCATGAACCGCCGACCCGTCAAAGTCGCCCCAGAACATCAATTCCCTGACATTCACCCGAAGGTCGGACACACGGCACCTGAAGAGGGTTCCGATTGTTGCAGCAGGGGACAGAACGAAGTATTTCTGTTTGACACATTCGATCGAACGCAAAGCGATCGCGATCAGTTCGACAGAGACATATGGCGGCTGCGACGATCGTCCTTTCGGGAGCCCGAATGGGGCGCAAAGACTTGGTGAGCCGCCGGGAACAGACGAATTCTGCCCATTTACAAAGAACCAGAGTTGAGACGACCACGCATGGGAACTTTCCACTCTGACCGAGCGTCTTAATAGCAATCGATCGTGAACCAGATATCAGACCAATCGCTGATTGACAATTGCCTGGCTGGTCGACGGGAGGCTTTCGGGCAACTCGTTGAGCGGTACCAGAATCGGCTTTTTCATTCTTTGGTGCATCTGCTCGGTTCAACGGAAGACGCGCAGGACGCGGCTCAGGACGCCTTTGTACAGGCTTTCGAAAAACTGGGAAGTTTTCGAGGGCAGTCCCAATTTTACTCGTGGCTGTTCCGCATTGCGTTCAACACAGCGGTCAGCCACAAGCGAAAGACGCGGCGGATGTCGGTTTCCCTGGAAGCTCGCAAAGACGCCACCGGCGTTGAGCCGTCGGATGCGAATCCGTCGACCGAACCGTCGTATGCACTGGGAGTTTCTGACAGACAACGCCTTGTCCAGCAGGCGTTGTCGGAACTTTCGGACGAATTTCGGACCGCCCTGGTGCTGAAAGAGATGGATGGAATGAGTTACGAAGAGATCGCTGAGCTGGTCGAGGTCCCGGTGGGGACGGTTCGCAGTCGGATCCACCGTGCCCGCATCGAGTTACGTGACAAACTGTCGGTACTGTTGAAGTCAGAGGTACTGTAGGCGGGATGGGTGATCGCAGTGCGGGGAAATATTCTGATCATGAAGATTCATCTCGCACTTCCCGCTGGAATTTGATTATTGTTCTGTTCAGGTAAATGCAGTCTGTCCAGAGGGACAGCAGGAAGAAACCAGTACCATGAACCTACCGGTTCCTGATGAGTTGATCTCGGCCTACTTCGATGGGGAAGCGACACCCGCCGAACGCGCCGAAGTTGAACAATTACTCGACTCGTCACCCGAGTTCCGTCAACAGCTCGACGAAATCTCGAAGCTTTCCGCGTTGCTGCACTCGTTTCCCCGTGAGTCCGCCCCTGCCGGTCTGACAGCCAATATTCAGAAACGCGTTGACGCCGCTCCACTCCCCACCGCGCCCAGCTCACATCCCACCCCCGCCCGTAGCTGGCGTCGGGAATGGACGGCTTTCGGTGCCGGGATCCTGGCAACCATGGCATCGCTTCTGGCAATGGTCTCTGTCAGGCAGCTGCCGCTCCATCAAAACTCCGATCAGATGGCAGAACTGGAACACACGGGACCCGCGCCGGATCAACTCGCATTTGGCCGATTCTCAAAATCCGCCGCTCCCGAAGCGGCCCCGGAAGACGGCATCGCGATGTCGCAGGCCACAGCGCCTGTCGACTCAATAGATCAGCCAATGAATGCAGAGATGGAAGCGGCGTCTGCGATGAGCAGCTTCGCGGCAGGCGCGGCGATGGAATCGCACGAAAACGCTCCCCCTCGTGCGAAGCTCAATTCTGCCGATCACGTGTCGACGGATCCCACTCTGGGAGAAGAAATCTCTCCAGTCCTCGTTGCCGAGATGATCGATCCGGTAACAAACACGATCCAGCCGCAATCCCAACAAGATTTTCTCTCGTCACTGACCAATGGCGACGTCGTCGTATCCAGAATTGCGGACCCTACTAACACGGTCGCAGTCATTGACTTGACAGTCGTCGATATCGAACGCGGGGCCGAAGAATTAAAGCTCCTGCTGCAGAAACGCTCTGTGCTGGAAGTCAACGACGAAGCAAGTGGGGCAGCGAAAAAGCGGGACGAGCACAAAGCCTTCGATGATCGCCGGCAACTCAAAGGTGATTCGGACCGTAAGGAATCTGACTGGTCCGATGAACTGCAGGTCTTTTATGTCCGGGCTCCGGGTGACCAGCTCGCGAGCACCCTCGACGACCTCATCAAGATTCACCCCGATCTCTACCGAAACTGGTCGCCTCAGCCACCCATCGAACTCCCAGCGGGAACACGGGCGATGGTGGGGAACTATGGGCCCAAATTGGAAGTCAGCCAATCACTCGCCGGAACAGATCCAACCAACGAAGCACACCTGGATCGTGAATCGGTCGAACTCCCGGAAGAAGTCAACGAGGAAGCGAATATCGCCGTCACCTATCTCGCAACCCGGAACGCATTGATCAACTCGCTCGGTGAACGGAACAATACCTCGCAGCCCGCGGAGACTTTCGGAGCGACGAGCGCCAACGATGGCGCCAGGAGCCAGCCCGCCGCTACGGACGAACCATCACAACCAGAGCCGGGGCAAACCCAGCAGAAAGACCGCGACACAACGAATGGCGTCGTCGCCTCTGGTAATGACAAGGCGTACTTCCGGGTCTCACGCGAAAGCATGCCTGCACTCGGGATCTCAAACGGTGTAATGGGGGGGATGGGCCCCCAGGCAGCGATTCCTCCGTTAGCCAATCAGGTTCAAAACTTCGATCTGAATTTCGGCCCCCGTAATCGAGCTCAAGCACTTTCCGACCGGAACGATCGGACTCAAAAACTGGTCAGGATGTTGATCGTGTTGCGATCAGAGCAGTCTCCGGCTTCCAAAGTCCCCTGATCAACTGAGGGGTGCCGCTCTGTCATGAACAAAGCCTTTATCCGAGAACCGGACGAGACCGCCAGTCGCTGCCCTCGATGTCAATCGCTGGGACAGCCGGTGGGCCCTCAAACCCTCAACGCGCAACTGACGCCCGAACTTCGTCGTGGCCTCGCAGAATCGGCCAGCTTCTGCCCCGACAGCCAGTGCGATGTCGTCTTCTTCGATGACTTTTCAGGACAGGTTACGCGGGACAAGTTCACTCGCCCCATTCCCATTAAAGACCCCGCAGCTCCCTTATGCAGTTGCTTTGGACTCACTCGGGACGACATTGACGACGACCTGGCGGAAGGGACCGTCGTCCGCACCAAGTCCGCCGTGCTGAAAGCCCAGTCGCCGGACGCACGCTGTGCTACGCTCGCCCCCAACGGTCGCTCCTGTGTCGCCGAAATCCAGAGCTACTACCTCAAGAATAAGCAGCGCCATTCGAACTGAACCACGCAGGTCGAGACCAGAAACGCCCCGATGAATTGCAGCCGGGGGTTGAATTCTCTGCGTCAGCCTCTTCGCAAGCCGACAGCCGTGGCCGTCGCATACTTCCTGGTATGTGAGATCGTGATCAGTATCTCATCAACCCCGAGTTCCACCGCGACCTGCTGAGTGGCCCCGTGCAATTCAACGTACGGCTGACCGCTGGACCTGACTTTGACTTCGATGTCAGTCCAACCGACCTGCGGTGTAAACCCGGTCCCCAGCACCTTCATCACGGCTTCTTTGGCGGCCCAACGCCCTGCATAGTGCGGGGCCGGCTCGCGGCGAGGCTGGCAATGTTGAATCTCATCCGCCGTAAAGACCCGGTTTAAAAAGTGATCTCCATGGTCTGAGATCATTTTTTCGATTCGCTCAACTTCAACGATGTCCGTCCCTAAGCCCACAATCATCAACCGCCTCCTCTATTCAGGTTGAGATCGTGAGGAAGCTGACGCCCGCCGTACCGACAAACCGCCAGCGGCGATCCCTGTCAGCAGACATTCGCCGCTCCAGAAGACCTCGGGCCAGGGACTTGGCCACGCCCCCAATTGTCGGACTCGTCGCGAGAGAAATTCCCGAAATCGCTGCACAACAGTTTCGTCCGCCTTGACCACACCTCGCTGTCGATCGATTTCCCGCATGAGCTTCGCGGCGAGCTCTTCCTCTTTCGACAATTGACGCATCGCGGTATCGAGTTGAAACGTCTGGAGTGTACTTAAGACGAACCCTCCACATGCCAGCGAAGCGGCGAAGACGAATAACGTCCATAAAGAAGGCCGTACTTCAAACACATTGGCAAGCCAGACGATCAGCCATCCCACTAACAGACCAAACCCAATCGACAGAAGCCCGATCAGACGGATGCGGGCAGGTGCGTGCGAGACGGCTAGAGCAAGAACGGCCACGCAGAACAAACTGGCGAGCATCCAGACGACGAGCGATCCGCCGCCCCCCTGTGTCGAGTCCCTCGTCGAATCGTCTGACTCGTCTAATTCCGCCGGCACGTGCGCATCGTGAGGACCGACTCTGTCCATTACTTATCTTCGAAAGAAACCCGCGGATTGACCACTACGTAGAGAATATCGGAGACCAGAATCCCCACAAGTGTCAGCACGGCGGACAGCATCAGCGTGGTCATCACGAGATCGTACTCACGGCGCAGCACTCCTTCGTACGACAACAGCCCCATTCCGTGAATATTGAAGATCACCTCAATGATCACGCTTCCACCGACCAGAAATGGCAGCAGCGAGGCGAGCAGCGTGATGATCGGGAAGAGACTGTTCCGCAGTGCATGCACCAGGATCACTCGAGGCTTGCTGCACCCTTTTGCCTCAGCCGTGCGTATGTAATCCTGACGAATGACTTCCAGCATCCCGGCTCGCATCTGCCGGCTGACGTACGCCAGACCTCCATAAGTCATACAGAGCACCGGCAGCACAATATGCTTCGCGTAATCCACAAACTGTTCGAACGGGAGCATCGAATCGAAGTTCTGGGACTTCAGTCCCAGGATGGGCAGTGGGGAATTCGAGAAGCCCAGATTCGTCCAGATCCATTTCTGCATGAACAGTTCACGCAGTAACTCAGCCACCCAGAACGACGGCAGGCTGTAAAGCACGAACAGAAAGACCGTCGAGACGCGATCAAACATGTGGCGTGGATAGGCGGCACTCAGGATACCCAGGGGAATCGCCGCCACATAGATCAACGTGAAGACAATCAGGTTCAGCAGCATCGTGACCTTCAGGGCATCCCAAAGTTCAGGCCAGATCTTCTGCTCGGTCTGGAAAAAGATCATGTCCCCTTGGACGAGCCGGTTGAGAAACAACATGAACTGGTGCGGAAGCGGCTTATCGAAACCGTGTCGTTCACGGAATCGTTTCTCTGCCGCTTCCGTCCCTCGTTCTGCATTCACACCGGCGGACGCCTGTCCCGCTCCACCAAACTTTTCCGCCGCCGGATCCCCGGGGGCCAGACGGATCACCAGAAACGACACGAGCAGAATTCCGAACATCGTCGGAATCATCAGCAGAATTCGTTTGAGGAGGTAAGTGGCCAAAACACGTCTCGATCTGGGATAGTGGAGAGAACACGGCGACCTTGCGAAGCCGCATTATTTGTGAACCTGCTCGTCTTTCGGCACGTACCACTCTGAGAGATCAAAGCCGGGCCGCAGACGGTACCACTTCACATTGCGGAATCGCTTGTGGTACGCCCCGAATTCCTTCGGAATCCAGAGAAACATGTACGGCTGCTCGCTGTCAATCACTCTGTGAAAAGACTGGTGAATCCGCTTCCGCTTATTTTCATCCAGCGTGACACGCAGCATCTCGATCAATTCGTCCGCAAGGGGATTGCTGAACGAAATCGTGTTACTTCCCCGTTTCTCGCGAGCCGCTTCCGAGCTGTGCCAGATCTGGAAGGGATCGCTCTCAATCGGCATCGCCCAGCGAAGGGCGACCGCATCACATTCCTTTGCTCGCAGCTTCTCGATGAACGAGGCCCACTCCATGGTCTGGATCTGCATGTCGATCCCGACGCTCTTGAAGTTCTTCTGCATGATCTCGCACATCTGCTCGTTAACAGGCTTTCCCTTGGGGAGTCGCAGCAGCACCTGAAACTTCTCGCCGTTTTTGTCCAGAATCCCATCGTTGTCCGAATCGATCCAGCCAGCCTCGGTCAACAATTCACGAGCCGCCTCGGGATCGTACGCAATCGGCAATACTTCACGGTCATACCCGGGACCAAACAGGTACTGCGTTCCCGAGACCACCACCCCGGCGTTGTGAAGTTTCTTGTCCACGAAATCCTGCCGGTCGAACAACATCGTCAATGCAATTCGAACCCGGCGGTCCTTAAATGGCGTCGCGAGCTGGTTCCAGCCGATATAGCTGAACATGGGTGAGAACCACATTCCGCGCACGTACGTCTCACGCGTTTCCTTGTCGAGCGTCGGCCAGTCCTCGAAAAACTGTTCGGCTGACATGTCGAAGAAGAAATCGATCTCACCCGCCTTCATCGCTGCCATCGCCGACACCTGGTCGATAATGAACTTGAAGATGATTCGATCGAGGTGTCCCGCCTTGGCAGGCTCCCAGTAATGAGGATTCCGCACCAGTTCGACCCGGTCGCCTCGTTCCCACTTGTCGACGATGTACGGACCCGTTCCCAGTGGTTTGCGGTTATAGCGATCATCCGTGTTGAAGAACTTGCCAAACTCCTGCCCGCGAGCACTGATCATGTTCTTCGAGGCTTCTTCTTGCGGAGTCAGCGGGGCCAGCGTCAGCTCACGACCGTTCTCTTTGAAGATCGCTTCAAAGAAATGGATCGGTGGCGAAAAGGCCGAGATCCCGTACGAGAATTCATGAGCCTTGAAGTACTGCTGTCGATATCGCAACCGAATCGTATGGGTCCCCAGTGCGGTGCACTCGACCAGATCGCTGTAGTACGTCCGAATCGAATCGCCATCGACATACGGACTGTTCAGCAGAGCGTAACCAAATTCAATATCTCGGGTCGTGAAGGGGACACCGTCTGACCATTTCACATCGTCACGCAGATAGAACGTCGTGTAGGTCTTCGCCTGAACGTCCTGCCATTCGTCTTTTTTAAGTGTCAGTGCCTCTTTGAGAGGATTTTCTTCTGTCCCCGGCTTAACGATCAGACTGCCGTCTTCACCCGGTTCAGATTGACCGAAGATTTCGTCTCCCGTCTTGACGACATATTTCCCAGCAGGAAATCCGCCGACATCAAGTTGACCGTTGCTGTCGCTCCAATAGTGGTAGCCCGTGGTCGAGGCGCCCAGAATTCTTCCGACAGGATAAATTCCAACCCAGGCTCCCCCTTGCGGTTGGCCTTCTTTATTCGATGTGACCAGAGAGATCGTTTTCGATTCCGCAGGTTTACCGTTAACAGGTGGGGCGACTTCATAATCGATCTCGAAGGAAACCTTGGCTTCTCCATCCTTCAGAGCGACACGGCGTTCACGCCCGGGATAATCAGGCGAGAGCTTGATGGAGTCTTCGACGACCCATTTCTTTGCGATTCCCGGCTCATACTCGAACGTCTCAGGATTCTGACGGGCCAGTCCTTCGTTGACGTATTGCATGATATACGTCTGGACGGCCGATGTTTCTGTAATGGGGTTCAGAACACGAGGCTCGGAATTGAACCGAATCGAGATCGCATCACCGGACACGGGCTGACTGGGTCTCGACTTGGCCCACTCGTTGTCAACATCAGCAGGAATCGGTCCGGCAAGTGACAGCGTTTCGTTGTTGGGCGGCATGCGGGGGATCTTGATGCCGTCCACTTCTGCCATAATTTCGATCTTCGGGACGTCTGGATAATCTTCCCAGTAGGCGGTCTTCGCCTCGGCCCCGTTGGTTCCTGATCCCTTCGACACCGATTCGCCACTCGCTTCGGAGCCAGTGTTTTCGGACGTCGCGCTGGACGAACCAGACGTTTTGGCCGGGGCGGGAGTGCTGGAGGTGGTACACCCCATCGACAGCAGAACACCAAGAATGACTGCACCGGCGAACTGGTGAGACCGAACCATAGACGGCATCCTTCCCTATCTGACACGCAGAAGACATTGCGAGACCGACGACCTGCTGTTCTGACACGTTGTGAAGCATCCCCGCTCCTCAAGGGTCCAGAATCATCGCACAATTACCTTTCAAAGGTAACCCGAAGATAGACGCAAGTCCAAATCACAGCAAGCATCAACTTCGTCTCCCCTGCTCGTATCATCCATTTGGTTCTCATCTCCGGAACAGGGATCTCCCAAACCACAAAGCGGTCTGGGGGAGCCGATCGGCTTCGGGCAGAAGGAAATGCGATGGGACGATCCGATCCGGATGCAGGCTGTTCATGATCGCGTTAGAATGCCATTCTGCACTTCGATAGAATCCTGCTCTCGATCTCAAGTTCGCCCCGTCCAGGCGGCGGGCATGAATATGACGGCGACCCTCACGACAACTGTCCTGTCCACCATGTTGTACCTCGGAGCCAATCGATGCGAGTGAATTTCTGCCTTGCCATTCTTGCCCTGATTCCGTTGGCGGAACATCTGAGCCCCAGCAGCGCACTTGCGGCAGAACCGCAGCCTCCACAAGGTTTCAAAGCAATTTTCAATGGCAAGGATCTCGCCGGCTGGTATGGCAATAATCCGCACAACGGTACGAATCTGACAGGAGACAAGAAAGCCGCAGACCTCGCCCAGCAGCGACTCGACTTCCCCAAGAATTGGACCGTTGAAAATGGGGAACTCGTCAACGATGGTCACGGTCCTTATGCCACCACCGAGGAAGAATTTGGAGACATCGATCTCCTGATTGAATACAAGACGGTCGCGAAAGCCGACAGCGGCATCTATCTTCGCGGAACGCCGCAGGTCCAGATCTGGGACTGGAACCAGGTTTTCGACCCCAAGGCTCCCACACGCCGCCCCCACCTCGGCTCGGGCGGACTCTTCAACAACACTCCCTGGACGGCGGGACGTGATCCACTCGTTCGTGCCGACCGCCCCTTCGGTGAATGGAACCAGTTCAAAATTACTCAGATCGGCAGCCGAACCTGGGTCTGGCTCAACGATCACCTCGTCGTCGATGGGGCTGTCATGGAAAATTTCTGGGACCGTTCAAAGCCTCTGCCGGCGAAGGGCCCCATCATGTTGCAAACCCACGGCGGAGAAATCCGCTGGCGAAACATCTTCGTGCATGAGATCGAGCCTGCCGAAGCACAGCAGCGACTTGCCGCAGCCGACAAGGAAACGAAGACACGCCTCGCGCGAGCCCTTACTCTGCACGCGTCGTTCGATCACGGACTGGATGCCGACTTCGCCCGGGGCGACAAGGCCTGCTATGTCGTTGAGGGCACGAACCTCGTTCCTGCCAAACCCAATGATGACGTTCGTCTCTCAGCCGATGCGGGCCGATTCGGTCAAGGCCTCCACTTCACTCGAAAGAACAACCTTCGCCCCACCTACAAGGATGGAGGTGTGCTTGGATACAACGACAAGAACTGGAGCACCACAGTTTCCACATGGTTACGTCTCAACCCCGATCTGGATCTTGAACCCGGCTACTGCGACCCCGTCCAGATTGTTGGCGACGACCTGAAAAAAGGCTTCATCTTCCTCGAGTGGTCCAAGGACGAAACGCCTCGGTTCTTCCGGTACGCCATTCGACCCCTCTTCCACATCTGGAATCCGAACAATGTCCAGTGGGCCGATATTCCTTTTGAGAAGCGCCCCATGGTTCAGGTCGCGAAAGCCCCATTCTCACGCGAAGAATGGACTCATGTGGTATTCACTCTGGAGAACGTCAATGACAAGAGCAAACCTCAAGCGGGTCAACTCTTCATCAACGGCGTCCGACAAGGGGCGATTGAAAATTGGGATCTCTCATTCGCATGGGATCCGTCACGAGTCCTGCTCGTCCTCGGTGCTGCCTACGTGGGACACATGGACGACCTGACCGTGTTTGACCGCGCGTTGTCCGTCGATGAAGTGCAGCTCCTTTATGGCCTCAAGTCCGGAGCGGGCGAGCTGGCGAAAATCGCAGCCGAATAAAGAACCTCGCAGCCCCTGGAACTCAGACCGTTGACGACGACAGCCCATGAAGCGTTTCTCTTTATGGGCTGTCACCTTAAAACCACGTGTCATCAACATGTGTTCTCAGGTAGTGGGGCCTCGCAGTTCGGCCAGCCACGCAGCCAACTCTTTAAGGTCCTGCACGTCCATCCCCGAAACCAGCTCGCGACGATGCACATCATGCACCGCAAGAAGATGGTCTGCGTGAAAGACGATCTCACTTCCAAACCAAACCCCATGTAGCCGGGACTCGACCATCACATTGTCGACAACACCCAGAAAGAGGTCATCAACTCGTTCTGAGATCCGGCCCCAGAAGTCTTCACCCCAGCCACGTGAAGGGATCACCCGGTCGGGTAAAGGAAAGAGGGATGCAGGGTGCGTATGCTTCAATATGGGTTTGGAAAGTGGCCCCGCGCACGAAGGACACGGACATTTCTCCGCGACTTCCTCATGCAGCGAGAATCGTGGTGAATCGATCCGCAGCTCGACGAATTGCCCCGGGCGGACCTGACGCTTCAGCACAGCAGGCGGAACGTGAAATGTCGCTGGGTTTGCCCGATGCATCTCAGCGCCGTCCACCAACTGGTAGTCGTTTCGAAACCGCTGATCCTGAAGTCGCTGCTGTAATCTCGACATCTCACCATTTTCAGCAAATTGGCCCGGAATCACGATCACACTCTCTTCTGCAGTATAACACCGCTAAGATTGGAATTGGCTGCCATTGATCCTATTCCGAGCCACGCGGATGCACGAACCCCCGCCTGCGTTTCGTGTCCCGATCGATCAGCCAATTCCCTTTGAAACCCGTCTCTTGACGCTGCATGAAATTGTATATACAAGTTTTTCACATGCGGTTCCAACGAGGAGATACTTGTGAAAAAGAGACGAGTCGTTGTCACTGGACTGGGATGCGTCAGTCCGGTCGGAAACTCGCCCGCGGAGTCCTGGAACGCATTACTGAATGGCCAGTCGGGAGTCTCCGCGATCTCCATATTCGACGCCTCCAACTACCCCGCACGGATCGCAGCCGAGGTCAAGAACTTTGGGACGACATTCCCAGAGGTACAAAAGCGATATCCCAAGTCCGGACGCAACATTCACTTTGCCATTGCTGCCGGGGCTCAAGCTGTCCGGGACTCGGGGCTGCAGCAGGCAGGATACGATCCGGGCCGCATCGGCGTTTACACCGGTGCAGGCGAGGGAAGTCAGGATTTTGAACTTTTCATGAGCATGGTGGCTCGCTCGTCCACGGATGGCAACTGCGATCTCCCCGCCTTCAATCAGCTCGTGCTGGCCAATCTCGACGCCGCGAAAGAGATGGAGCAGGAACCGCACATGGTATCCGCTCATCTCGCAGCGGAGTTCGGTTTCGAAGGCCCCAATCTCAACACCCTCACGGCCTGTGCCGCAGCCGCTCAAGCCATCGGGGAATCCGCCAAACTGATCGAAGATGGACTCCTCGATGCAGCACTGACGGGCGGCAGCAGCTCCATGATTCATCCGTTCGGAGTCACTGGTTTTTGTCTGTTGACGACTCTGTCGACGCGTAACGATGACCCCACCAGGGCATCGCGACCCTTCGATCTGGACCGTAATGGTTTTGTCCTGGGAGAAGGGGCAGGGATCATCATTCTGGAAGAATACGAAGCGGCGCGACGGCGTGGGGCCCCGATCTACGCCGAGCTGACCGGGTACGGTTCCACCGCCGATGCCTACCGCGTGACGGACATTCATCCCGAAGGGAGGGGAGCCGTCACCGCGATGAAGCTGGCTCTTCAGGAAGCCCGCTTGAACCCCTCCGACGTCAGCTACCTCAATGCGCATGGAACCAGCACCAAGGCGAACGACGCACTGGAAACTCTGGCCATCCGCAAGGTCTTTGGAACTGCCGCCGATCATCTTCCTGTCAGCAGCACCAAAAGCATGACAGGTCATCTGGTCGCAGCCGGCGGTGGGATCGAAGCCGTCTTCTCCGTCATGGCCATCGGCGCCAACGTCATCCCGCCGACAATGAACTACGAGACCCCAGACCCTCAGTGTGATCTGGATTACGTCCCACTCACCGCGCGGGAACTGCCCGTTTCGCACGTTCTCTCCAACAGCTTTGGCTTCGGCGGTCAGAACGTGTCGCTCCTGTTCTCGCAAATCTAGGTGAATCCCCCGTAAGATTCTCCCCCCGAAGTTTCCTCGTGATCGCCATTCCGCGCGGTCCGTTAATACCTGACAAGGACGTCCCATGGAAATGCGCCGCGCGGTCATCACTGGCCTCGGAACAGTGAACCCCTTAGCCAACAATATGCCCGACTTCTGGAAGGCGGTCTGCGACGGTCAGTCTGCGGTGGGCACGATCTCCCGATTCGATGCTTCTAACTACCGCACCCGGATCGCCGCCGAAGTCAAAAACTTCCAGCCGGACGAAATTCTCGGAGGCAAACAGGCAAAAAGGCTCGACCGTTATGCGCAATACGGACTGGTCGCCGCAATCGAAGCCCTGAAAGACGCGGGACTCGACCCGACAAGCGGCGACCCCCGGCGAGCCGCCGTCGTCGTCGGAACCGGCATCGGCGGGATGGAAGTCTTCGAGGAAGAGAGCATCAAGCTCCAGCACGTCGGCCCCGGACGCGTCAGCCCGTTCTTCGTTCCCCGCATCATGCCCAACGCGGCGGCCGCGGCGATTTCGATTCACTTCGGGGTCACCGGCCCCTGCTTCAGTGTCTCATCCGCGTGCGCATCGGCCGCTGACGCCATTTCCACCGCCCGTGACCTGATTCGCACCGGACGGAGTGACATCGTGATCACTGGCGGAGCAGAGGCTCCCATCACACCGCTCGGCCTGGCTGGCTTCTGCGCTGCACGATCTCTCTCCGAACGAAACGATGCTCCCACCCAGGCCAGTCGCCCCTTCGATCGGGGACGCGACGGATTTGTGCTGGGTGAAGGGGCTGGAATCCTCGTCCTTGAAGATTATGAACACGCCCTCCACCGGGGCGCCCGGATCTACTGCGAAATCGTGGGGTGCGGACAGACCGCCGATGCCCATCACATGACGGCTCCCAATCCGTCGGGTGCCGGTGCAGCGGAGGCGATGCGCGCTGCCATGCAGGATGCCCACGTCATGCCCGAGCAAATTCCCTACATCAACGCACATGCCACCAGCACGGAACTCGGAGACGCCGCCGAAGCGACAGCGATCCGGACCGCATTTGGCGAACGAGCGGCCGATCGACTTTCAATCAGCTGCACCAAAAGCCTGATCGGCCACCTCTGTGGCGCAAGTGGTAGTGTGGCCGCTGCCGTCATCGCGATGTCCATCCGCGACGGTGTCATTCACCCGACGCTGAACTTTGACGAACCATCCGAAGAATGGCTGAAAAAGACTGTCCATACATCCCCCGTCGATGAAAAAATTCGAATGGGTATGCTCAACAGTTTCGGTTTTGGCGGCCATAATTCGTCCATCATCCTGGCCGCCGTCGAGAACTGAAGTTCACGCCGGCAGGATGAAAAGCTCCAGCAACATGGTCCGACAACTTGAACATCAGGGGAGATGCGAATGAACTTGGCCACCAGACGAACCACTCTTCGAATCCAGCCGTTCAGCCTGCTGACGGTCACCCTTCTGATGATCCTTTTCGGAGGTGCCCCGGCACACGCCGAACACGATGGCAAAGTTCAGATTCTGCTGCTGGGCGACAGCACGACAGAAGGGATCATCCCCAAACAACATGTCCCGAAAGGACCTCACCTGGAAGACGTCATTCGGGAACTCCTGGCCGCTGAACAGGATTTGCCTCCGACCAATGTCATCAATCTGGGTTTGAGCGGCGAATACATCCGCCGACTGCTCGACTCGGGCCGCTACGACAAGGAAGCTGCAAAGCTCCCCGGTATCGATTACGTGCTCATTCGCTACGGCTTGAATGACGTCGGCCGCCGTGAAAACTTCGACGAGAACTTTGCCAGGGATTATCACGAACTCATCGAGCGGCTGAAGACCGACCATCCGAAGGCCACCCTCATCGTGATGACAGTCATCCCCTACGGAAATGAAGCGTTGACGACGCGGATCAACCACCAGAACGTTGCAGTCGCCAAGGCCGAAGGGTTACTGCTTTTCGACATCTACCCGCGATACGCCGCGGAACTGGAGCGGGGGCCTGACATGCTCAACTACCGCCGTTTTCCCCTGGATAAAATCCCGGAAAATCGACGCGAATTTGTGAAGCCCTTCGTCGTCCCTGGAAGTTCCCCAACCGTCGAAGTGCTCGACAACCGCCTGGATGCCCATTTTGGACATCTTCCCGGCTGGTTCGGCGATCGGCATCCGAATCTGGCAGGTTACCACGTCATCGGAGACGAAACAGCGAGGTTCCTGACTCCCCTGATCAGAAAGCAGTTCGTGAAGCCATGAACCCTCAAGTGAGGTTGATCTCAGGCTAATTGATTTCCCAGTCTGCCTTCAGCGCATTACGACACTCGGCCCTCTTCATTCGAGACGACAGACACCCCAGTTCGCCGCTTGAGCGCGGCTGCCGGGGTGTTTCAGCTCCGGAGCCGTCCCGACACGTGTCGACGTATCCTCGACGATGTGTGAAGGAGCAGACAAGCCCCCCCCATCACAGAAAGCGGCCGATACATTCCCCAGAAGCCACAACCGTCGGCCTGCAGTCTGAAGAAGAAGTACTCGCCTGGGCAACGGAGACCTGACCTGCATCGCACGGCAGAGAAGAGCGGAGCAGAGCAAACTGCGGCCCCCCGGTTTCCTCTACAAGCCTTCGTCCTGCGGCCCCCCACTCCGCACAAACTCATCCTTGGCGGTCAGCATCCGCAAGGTGAAAGCAAGCGAATTCAACCGCGTCTCTGTCGAATCAGCTCGCGACATGAAGACCACCGGACAGGCCGCCCCGCACAGCACGCCGCCAAACTTGCAGTCCGCGGTGTACATCAACGCCTTCACCGTCAAATTTGCGGACAGTAGATTCGGGAACAGCATCCCGTCTGCAGCACCGACAACAGATCCACTGATCCGCTTCTTTTCCGCAGCGTCTGTCGCGTAGGCAAGATCGAACGAGAGCGGCCCCTGTACGATACATCCCGGCAATTCGCCCGCCTGGTTTCGACGAGCCAGTTCCGCGGCATCCAGAGTATCGGGCATCGATTCCGTCACCTTTTCAGTGGCCGACATCACTCCGATCCGAGGCAGTTCACTGGATGCTCCATCGCTCAACGCCGTCGCCACGTCGACCATACTCCGCAGAATATCTGCTTTCTGCTCCAGCGTGGGCTGAATGGTGATCCCGGTGTCCGACAACAGGAAACGCCGGGAATCCCTTGCTATTTCCATCAATACAACCTGACAGATGCAACGTTCCGTTCGCAGGCCATTCTCACGAGAAAGCACCGCTTTCATGAGATCTGGCGTCGCAATCTGCCCCTTCATCAGCAGACTCGCCCGCCCCGCCTTCACTTCCGCGACTGCAGCCACAGCGGGTTGGTCACTGTCAATCAATTGAAACTCGGACAACTCAATATCAAGGTCGTGAGCCAGCGACTCAATCTCAGCAACCGAGCCTGTCAGGATCGGCTTCACCCACCCGCGCCGCTGAGCGATCGATAACGCTTCCAGAACCGTTCGATCTGCCCCTCCCGCAGCCACGACGGGCAGGGGAGACGCCAACTGATCCGCTAACTGGTAGAGAGAGCCAAAACTCAGCAGTGACATCGGGACCTCACAAACAACAGCAATCCAAGACCATAAAACAAAAAAGCCTTCCTCAGCAATACTGCTGAAGAAGGCTATCTATTTCACGCGCCCACAACGCCTGACCCGATCGATCAAGTCGTTGCGATCGAACGGGCAGCTCCGCCACGTCGAACGCTCTTGCGATCATTCTGACCGACGAACTCGATCAAAGCCTTTCGCCCGGCATCACCGAGACGAAACTCAGCCAGTCGCACAACGCGAGTGTAACCACCCTGACGTTCACGGAACCGGGGAGCGATTTCACTAAACAGGATCGCCACAGCTTCTTTGCTACGCAGAGCAGCAAATGCTCGGCGACGCAGTGATACGGCGGGAGCGATCGCGGCATTCCACTTCTGCCAACGATCAGACTTTCGCCACTCTTCCCATTCAGCACTGCCTCGAGCAGCCGAAGTCGCGAACTGAGCAGCAGCATCCTGGTGGGCAAGAGCCTTCTTGCCCATCGTGATCAGCTTCTCGACCACGGGACGCAGTTCTTTGGCCTTCTCGACGGTTGTGATAATACGTCCAGGCACCTTAGGAGCATTGCCGCTGGCAGCGTCCGGCTTGCTGGAACAAATCAGACTGGTCGCCATGTTGCGGAACATCGAGTTTCGGTGACTCTGATTCCGGCCCAGTTTTCGTCCGCTTTTTCGATGTCGCATGATCTGTTCAAAACCATATCAAGTATGTTGCGAGCGGCCCAGACGTCGAAACGGACTGAACCGGAAAGCTGTACTTTACCCGACTGACAACCTGAACGCGAGCAACGCGCATCAGGGGCCAATCACTCCAAAAATCTCTTCTAGCGATCGCGCTGCTGCATCGATTGCGGCAATCGCATCCCCAGACGCAAGTTGATCGACGTCAACCGCTCACGAACTTCCTGCAATGTCGTGTCACCGAAGTTGCGGACCTGCAGCAACTGGTCTTCCGTCCTTGTCACCAAGTCGCGAACGGTATTGATCCCTTCGGACTCGAGACAGTTCGTCGCCCGCACCGACAAATTCAGTTCAGCCAAACTACGTGACAACCGTTCTTCCAACTCCAGATCAACCGGAGCGTATCCCGTCGACTCATGCATATTACGCAGGCCGCTGTCGGGGAACGTTTCGGGACCAGGCTCACGATAAGTGATGATCGGATTGAGATGCTTACGCAGAATCTTGGCAGACTCAACCAAAGCCATCTCAGGTGTGACGGTCCCGTTAGTCCAGATCTCAAGAATCAATCGGTCATAGTTCGTCCGCTGCCCAACGCGCGTCTCTTCGATCTTGTAACGAACACGCGTGATCGGCGAGAAAATGGCGTCGATGGGGATCACCCCAACTTCATTCTGATGCTCGGGCTGTTCCGAGACCGGGGAATAACCGCGACCATTCTCAACCTGAATCTCGATGTTCAGCGAGACGTCGTCAGTCATCGTCGCGATGACCAAATCCTTGTTGTAGACTTCAACCTGGTCATCAACAATGATATCCGCAGCGGTCACCACGCCACGTTCATGACGCTCAATACGCAACGTCTTTGGAACCAAAGCGTGATTCTTAACAACAACCGACTTCAAATTCAGACAGATGTCCGTGACGTCTTCAACGATACCGGGGATGGTGGTGAATTCGTGCTGGACACCCTGAATCTTGATCCGTGTGACCGAACTACCTTCCAGGCTCGACAGCAAAATCCGTCGCAAACTGTTTCCGATCGTCGCACCAAAGCCACGCTCGAATGGCTCGATCACAAATTTGCCGTACGTGCTCGTCAGGGTCTCTTTCTCGGTGACGACCCGATTCGGCAATTCAAGGCCGCGCCAGCGAATTCTCATTGAATAATCACCTACAAACGTCGAAAATCGTACCCACGAACGCCCGAACCAAAGGTATCAGACGCGTCGCTTCTTCCGTGGCCGACACCCATTATGCGGGATTGGCGTAATATCCTCAATCGAGCGAACCACGACACCCGAGGTCTGAAGACCGGTAATCGCGCTCTCACGACCGGAGCCAGGACCTTTGACCTGGACTTCCATTTCCTTCATACCGAACTTCGCGGCCCGTTCCGAACAGGTCTCGGCAGCTCGCTGTGCAGCGAACGGGGTGCTCTTACGGCTCCCCTTGAAACCAACGGTCCCGGCCGAAGCCCAGCACAGCACGTCACCGTTTACGTCGGTGATGGTCACGATCGTGTTGTTGAATGTCGCCTGAATGTGCGCAATACCACGGGTGATATTTCGTCGCACCTTGCGTTTTTTAACTTTTGCCATAACGAAACCTGTAGTCCAAATTCAACAACCCGGAGACACACTTGTGCAGGGCAGATTACTGTGCAGATGGCAATTACGCCACCCAATGGAACAAATACGCCTGACTGGCCGAACGAGACATCGACTGAATCGAATTTCGATCAGTGCTTCATGTCCTTGACGCCCTTCTTACCGGCAACCGTCTTCTTAACGCCCTTACGCGTACGGGCGTTAGTGCGTGTACGCTGACCGCGAACGGGCAGGTTGCGGCGATGACGAAGCCCGCGATAGCTCTGAATATCTCGGAGACGAGCGATGTTCTGCTGAATCGTACGACGGAGCTGACCTTCAACGAGGTAGTCCTTGTCGAGCAATCCAGTGATCCGGGACACGGTCTCGTCGGTCAACGCCGACGCCTTCAGGAAGGGATCAATCCCTAACCGGAAGCAGATCTCAGCCGCGACCCAATCACCGATGCCGTAGATGTACTGCAACGCCACCACGACATGCTTGTCGTTCGGCAAATCCACACCCTGAATACGCGGCATAACTCATCACCCAATCGAAAAACTTTTTATTGACTACCCAACGCCCAACGAGTCTTGTTAACCCTGTCGCTGCTTATGGCGTGGGTTGGTTGAGCAAATGATATATACGCGACCTTTGCGGCGGACAACCTTACAGCCTTCGCAAATCAACTTTACGCTAGCACGAACCTTCATCGTCTCTACTCCTGCACGTCAAGCAACCCGGGTTGTTGGCGGGCCACGAGGTAGCTGTCTATCTTGTGAATCAAATCGATCGCCACAGAAACGCAAATCAACAAGCCAGTTCCGCCGTAGAAACTCGAAACCGTGGCATCGAGATTCAGCAGTCCGGAAATCACCGTTGGAATGACCGCCACCAGGGACAGGAATGCCGCCCCGACGTAGGTCACTCGGGTCATCACTCGCTCCAGATACGCCGCCGTGCGATCACCAGGACGGTAACCTGGGATGAAGCTCCCGTAATCTTTCAGATTCGACGCCATTTCCGTGGGATTGAAAGTAATCGCCGTCCAGAAATAGCAGAAAAAGAAAATTAGAGCGATGTAGCAGACATTGTAGAGGAAACCACCGTGATTCGAGAAAGCACTCTCCAATTTCGTGAACAGCGCCCCCAAACCCATAAAATCGATATTCAACGCAGCGAGCTGCTTAAACGCAAGCCAAGGGAACATGAGCAGGCTCGATGCGAAGATGATTGGCATCACCCCTGATTGGTTAAGCCGCAATGGCAGATGATCGACGCGGCCGCCGTAGACCTTATTCCCACGTACATGCTTCGCGCTTTGGACAGGAATCTTGCGGGTCGCCTGCGTGATCAGCACAACCCACCAGACGACACCGAAGAAGACGACCACGAGAAGAATCAAGCGGTCAATCCCGGCCGAGCTCCCCAACCCGATTCCACTTTTGAATGCGGGTGCAATCAAACTTCCCAGTGCTGTCGGAAGGCGGGAGAGAATGCCAGCCATGATCAGCAAGCTTACGCCGTTTCCAACGCCATACTCGTCAATTTGTTCCCCGATCCACATCAGCAACACGCTGCCGGCCGTCATCGTCACCGTGCAGATAATCCGCATGTAGAAATTGTCAAACTCAGGCAGAATGATTCTTTCACTGCCGCCAGATCCACCGGAAAGCACAACAATCCAGAAATAACTCTGGATGAAGCAGATCACCACCGTCGCATATCGCGTCCACTCGTTGATCTTCTTCCGACCCGCCTCGCCCTCTTTCTGCAGCTTTTCGAGAGGCGGATAAACCGTCCCAAGCAACTGAAAGATAATCGATGCCGAAATATACGGCATGATCCCGAGGCCGAAAATCGTAAGATTACCGATGTTCGACGCTGAGAACAGCGACAACATGCTCATCATCTGACCAACGCCACTGCCACCCTGGCGCGACAGGCTTTCTGCCAGCGCTTCCTGGTTGACGAATGGCAGAGGCATCGAGAACCCGAGCCGGTAGACCGCCAGTAGAACCAGCGTCAACAGCAGCCGATTTCGAAGCTCGGGAATCGAAAAAACGTTGCGGAGGTGCTTAAACATGAACTTGTTTATCCAGCATAATCTGCGCTGTGCAAGGATCGCTCGACTCGGCCACCCTTGGCAACGATTGCCGCTTCAGCAGACCGCGAGAAGTGGTTTGCATGCACGGTCAGCCGCTTCGTCAACTCGCCAAATCCGAGAATCCGAACAGAGACCTTGCCGTTTGGTGCCAGGCCGGCCTTACGCAGAGCGGCGATATCGACGACGGTGTCTGACTCGAATGCCTTGTCGAGATCTTTCAGGTTGATCTCAGCTACAGTCGGAGCGAATTGATTGTTCGAGAAACCACGCTTGGCGACTCGGCGGGCGAGTGGCATCTGACCACCCTCGAACCCGACGCGATCTTTATGGCCAGACCGACTGCCGGCACCCTTGTGCCCGCGTCCCGAGGTCTTGCCGTGGCCAGAGCCAATACCGCGTCCAACTCGTTTGCGTTTTTTCCTTGGGGTTTCAAGCCCCAAATCGTGAATCATCATTTAGACACCCACCTCTCTCAGCCGACCGATCTCTTCGCGGCTTCTCAATTGTTTCAGCGCATCGAACGTCGCTTTGATGACGTTGATGGGGTTGCTCGATCCACGAACCTTCGTCAAAACGTCGGTCAGACCAAGCGATTCTGCCACTGCTCGCACGCAAGCGCCGGCGATAATTCCCGTTCCGGGATTCGCTGGCATCAGCATGACGAGGCTTGAACCATACTTGCCAATCACCTGGTGTGGGATCGAGTTCTTGGTCAGCGGGCATCGCATCATCGTTCGGTTGGCTGCTTTCACAGCTTTCTCAACCGCGAGTGGAACCTCAACCGCCTTACCGTAACCGTATCCCACGCGGCCTTCGCCGTCCCCGACAACCACAAGCGCGGTAAAGCTGAACCGACGTCCGCCTTTGACCACGCAAGCACATCGCCGGATTTGGACGACGCGTTCCGGGGAATCTGAATTTGATTTATCACCCGCCACTTTGTTTATCTCCAGACACCCAGACACGTAACCAAAAGGTCAATCGACTTAGAAATCCAACCCAGCAGCACGGGCTGCTTCTGCCAACTTCGCCAGACGACCATGGAACCGGTAAGGGCCACGATCATAAGAAACGGCCTTAATCCCTTTGGCCAGCGCCCGCTCGGCGATCTCGCGTCCAATCACTTCTGCTCCGGCACAGTTGCCACCGCTGGTAACCTTACCACGGAGCGCGGTATCCAGTGACGAAGCCGATGCCAGCGTCTGACCGGTCGCGTCGTCGATCACCTGGGCGTAAATGTGACGACCGCTGCGGAAGACAGACAAGCGGGGACGACCGCTTTTCAGTCGGTTTCGTACCCGAAACTGACGACGGCGACGTTGCGTCGCGATGATTTCCTGACCGTTCATAAAGACCTCTTCGACACCGTTGAATCAGCAAATGACTTGACTTAGCTACCGAACGCTTTACCGGCCTTACGACGAACATGCTCGCCCGCGTACCGAATGCCCTTACCTTTATAAGGTTCAGGCGGACGCACAGCGCGAATGTTCGCCGCGAACTGTCCAGCAGCGTGCTTGTCGGCGCTCTTGATCACCACGTGGGTGTTGTCAGGAAGCTCACACGAAACACCTTCGGGAACTTTCAACTCGATGTTGTTCGCAAAACCGACCTGCAGCGAAATAACATTGTTCTTCAGAGCGGCTTGATAGCCGACGCCGACGATCTCAAGCTTGACTTCCCACGGCTGAACCAGACCAACGACCATGTTGTTGACCAGGGCTCGCGTCAGTCCGTGCAGTGCGCGACTCTCACGGTTATCGTTGATTCGCTCAACAACAACAGTGTTCCCATCGTTCACCTTCAGGCTGATCCGGTTGTCGACAGGAACAGTCAGCGTGCGATTCCCTTTCGAGGCGGTTGCGACACCGTCTTTGAAAGCGAACGTAACCCCTTGCGGAATTGGAATCGGTTTTTTACCTACTCGCGACATTCTCTAGTCTCAATTTCTATACGCAGACGATCACCAAAGGACGAACAACACTTCGCCGCCGACTCGCTGCTGACGCGCCTCGCGACTGCTCAATACACCCTTGTTCGTCGAAACAATACAAACCCCGAGTCCCTGCAAAACCTGTGGCAGCTTGTCCACGGTCGAGTACACCCGGCAACCTGGCCGGCTGACGCGCTGCAGGTGTCGCACAACCGCACCACCGTCTGCAGCATACTTCAACGTCACACGGATCACGCCCTTGGTTTCGGCTGGCGCTTCGTGGCTCCAAATGTAACCTTCACGAGCCATCGCGTCCAAGATGGAACGATTGAGCTTGGAGTCAAGTACATTCACAAACGGGCTCTGGTTCTTCACCGCGTTGCGAATTCTCGTAATCATGTCCGACACACCGTCTGCCATAACGTCACCAACTCGCCTTCTTGACCCCTGGAATCATCCCGTCCAACGCCAGATTTCTGAAGCAAATGCGGCACAACTTAAACTTGCGATACACCGCTCGCGAACGTCCGCACAACTGGCATCGATGTTCGATGCGCGAGCTGAACTTCGGCTTCTTGTTCGCCTTCACAACATGCGCTGCCGTTGCCATTTTCTCTCCCTCGCTACTGCGGCGTCCGTGTCATCCACGGGATCGGCGTAGCTACTTTCAATTCAAAACCACGTACTGCTTAATTTCGTGACCGAGATCCAACCCGCTTGCAACCGAGGGAGTCGATTCGGCGATGACAGAGACTCAGGCGACTTGTTCTTTTGCGAATGGAATACCGATTTCCCGCAGCAACAGCAAGGCTTCAGCATCACTGCTTGCTGTTGTCACGATCGCGATATTCATCCCCTGCACGTAGGTGACGCGATCCGGATCGATTTCCGGAAACACTGTCTGCTCATTGAGCCCCATGCTGAAATTGCCGTTTCCATCGAAGCCCGTGGCCCGAACACCACGGAAGTCGCGGACTCGTGGCAACGCCAGGGTGATCAGGCGATCGATGAAGTCGTACATCCGTGCGCCACGCAGCGTCACTTTACAACCCACATCCACACCTTCACGCAACCGAAAACCTGAAACGGCGATGCGAGACTTCGTAACCTGTGGCTTCTGACCAACGATCGTCTTCAAATGGTCGACAGCCTCATCGATCCGCTTGCGATCGGCAAGTGCCTTCCCCAAACCCATGCTGACCACCACTTTAGTGATCCGTGGAATTGAGTGCACGTTCTCGCGACCCAGAGCTGTCTTCAGACCGGGAAGGATCGTCGTCTTATACTTTTCAAGCAACCGTGACATTTTCTTATCCTGACCAATTCGCCAGATCTACCGGCGAACGCTACGCGTCAGCCTTCTTACGACCAATAGTTCCCAGTGATGTCTTGCACGCTTTGCAGTATCGCTCTCGTGAATCTGCAGTGACTCGCGTCCCGACCCGAACGCCCTTACTGCATTGGCTGCAGTAAACCATCGCGTTTGAGCTGGCGATTGGCATGTCGCGAGGCACACGTCCGCCTCCGGGGCTGCTTGGATGGCCCTTCTTGACATGCTTGTAGACGCGATTCACACCTTCCACGAGGATGCGCTCACCGCCATCCAGCACACGCACAACCTTACGCGGAGTCTTACTGGCATCATCGCCAGTGACAACCACCACAAGATCACCTTTACGCATCCGCATGATAACTACCTTCAATGTTGCAGCTCAGACAACTTCCGAAGCCAGGCTGATAATCTTCATAAATCGTTGATCGCGCAGCTCACGGGCGACAGCCCCGAAAATGCGGGTACCACGTGGATTGTTATCGTTGTCAACCAGAACGATCGCATTGGCGTCAAACCGGATGTAGCTGCCATCGACGCGTCGGTATGGCTTCCGCGTGCGAACAACAACACCTTTCACGACCGCCTTCTTGCCCACGCCACCGTTAGGCAAAGCACGCTGAACGGCAACTACGACGATGTCACCCAGGCCGGCATAGCGACGATTTGAACCGAGGACTTTAATACAGCGGGCGGTTTTCGCGCCCGTGTTGTCGGCCACATTCACCATTGTCTGCATTTGAATCATTTAAGGCACCAATTTCCCAGACGCAATTGACAAGGAGTCTTTGCTGGCCGCTCGCCGACTGTTCTCTCGAGTGAAGGCCGCTACAAAATCCGCTAACACAACGTCTCAACTCAACACCGTCAACAGCAATCCAGGATCAGGACTGAGCCGATTCGGTGGCAGGAGCGTCGTTGTAAGGAATTGCCGAGTCCGCCTTCCTTGCGCTGGTCACGACGCTGACGACACACCATCGCTTGAGCCGCGACATCGGACGGCTCTCGATGATCTCGACCACATCGCCCACCTTGGAGACATTTTCTTCATCATGAGCGTGGCAGACGGTCGTTCCGGTCACCGTCTTCTGATACTTGGCGTGACGGTACACACGACGAACTTCGACCCTTCGTGTCTTGTCACAACGGTCAGAAGCCACAACACCAACGAGTCGCCTTCTCATAAATCATTTCCTGCCAGCCGCGGCCGAACCGAACGGGCTCTTACCAAATTTCTGAATCACGACATTGACTAACGAGTCTACATCACGAGTGACGATTGCAACGACTCAACTCAAGTACCCGAAGCAGCATTCTGCTTCTCGGCGATCACCGTCAGAATACGGGCAATCTGACGACGAAGGGATGACCGGAGGCCAACCTTCTTCTTGGCGTCATCGTGCGAACCGAATCGGTAACCGAACTCTTCCTTTGCACAATCGAGTGCCAGGTTCTCCAGTTGATCAACCGCCATCTGACGCAAATCATCGCAACGATGCACAATGCTCTCCGATACTCAATGTCGCCGTCAGAGAGCTGTTCCTGAAAGAAGGAACCAGCTCTCACTCAAATTGACGCGACCACTCTAATTCATCCGACACAAATCAGACGTGTCTTCCGACCATTCTTACGCGGACTGGCAGCTTGTAGGCGACGCGGGCGAAACATTCTTTCGCAGCAGCCTGTGAAACACCAGCCAGTTCAAACAAAACTTTACCAGGACGGATCACCGCAACCCAGTGGTCCGGTTCCCCTTTGCCTTTACCCATTCGCGTTTCCAGCGGACGAGCCGTCATCGGCTTGTTCGGGAAAATGCGAATGTACAATTTGCCTTCGCCACGGACGTATTGCGTTGCAGCAACTCGACACGCTTCAATGGTGTTTCCACGGATGTGACCAGCATCTAATGTCTGAAGGCCCCATTCGCCGAAAGCAACCGTTGCACCGCGCGTCGCGTTACCTTTTACGCGTCCTCTTTGCTCTTTGCGATGCTTGACCCGCTTGGGCATGAGTGCCATCGTTCACCTCCTCGTCGCCTAAATCGATCCAAACCTTGACGCCAATTGTACCCATCGTTGTCCGAGCGACCGCCAGCCCGTAATCGATTCGCTTTCGAAGTGTCGAGAGCGGAATCGATCCCCGTGCAGCCTTTTCGGTACGAGACATCTCTGCACCACCGAGGCGACCAGAGAGCTCAATCTTCACACCATCGACGCCAGCTTCCATCGATTGATCCAGCGACCGCTTGATCACTTTGCGAAAACTGCCTCGTTTTACCAACTGTTGTGCGATGTCTTCTGCAACCAGCACAGCACTGCGAGCGGGTTGACCGATCTCGACGATCTTCAGATCCATATGCCGACCAGTCAGGTCCTCGAGTTCACCCTTCAGACGATCAACTTCCTGGCCTTTGCGACCAATGATGATCCCGGGACGAGCCGTATGAACATGACAAATCACCTGATCGCGAGTTCGTTCAATCTCGACCTTATGAATTGCAGCGAACTCATAACGCTTCTTGACGAACGCGCGAATCTTGTGATCTTCGATCAGCAGGTCGCCGAACTCGGCTTTAGTCGCGTACCAGCGACTCCTCCAATCCTCGCAAATACCTAACCGAAATCCGGTTGGACGAACCTTTTGGCCCATTTGCCGAGTTCTCCATTCGCACTCGCCACGAGTACGTTTAAGTTCTATCTGTCACTCGAAAACTACAAATCTTCTGTCGACGAACATCGTCGGCATTTCGCCCGGCCCGATCTTCAGCTGTTCCGTGCTTCCAGACCAATCGTGATATGCGTAAACCGCTTCTTAATCATGAAGCCGATCCCGCGAGCATGAGGCTGGATACGCTTCAGCGTGGGACCCGATCCTGCGGTCGCTGTCGAGACGTAAAGCGATCCGACGTTACGCTCACCACGGTCTTCAGCATTCGCCCGTGCGCTCTTGATCAATTTCTCGATCATCCGCGCACTCCGATGCGGCATGAACCGCAGCGTGTCCAAACCTGCGTCCACTGTCTTTCCTCGCACGAGGGTCAACAAGTGATGAACCTTCGTCGGAGCAATTCGAGCGTATTGTAGTTTTGCAACGTAAGCCATGTTAACACCGGACCGAAAATGCTGTTGTTTCATTCAAATGCCAGGCGATTCGAAGCCTTCGAACCGCGCCTGGTATTCTGCAAACCTTACTTATTACCCTTGTTCCCGTGCCCGCGGAACAAGCGGGTCTGCGAGAACTCGCCGAGCTTGTGCCCGACCATTTCTTCCGTCACGTACACACTGACGTGCGTACGGCCGTTATGCACTAGGAACGTATGGCCAACAAACTCGGGCGAGATCGTTGATCGACGAGCCCAAGTCTTGATCGGCTCTTTCTTTCGGTTCGAGTCAAGCTTCTCGATCTTGGCAATCAAGCCAGCATCGATATACGGACCCTTCTTTAACGATCGAGACATCCTATTTTCCAACGAATGCAAGAGGACTGAGCGAAGAACCAGATCATCAAAATCAGAGCTTCAACTGGCCATAGCGGACAGACTTACGCCGACGCACAATAGCGTTGCGTGTTGGCTTCCGCGGATTTCTGGTACGACCACCCTTCGCCAGCTTGCCCGTCGGACTGACCGGATGCCGTCCGCCTGAACGACGACCTTCACCACCACCCATCGGGTGGGCAACTGGGTTCATCGCAGAACCGCGGACATAAGGACGAACGCCCATCCAGCGAACGCGACCCGCCTTAGCGAGCACACGACTGGAGTGTTCTGAATAACCTACGCGACCGATGGTCGCCCGGCATGACGCAGGAACACGACGCACTTCACCTGATGGCAACGTAATTTGCGCCCATCCGGCTTCCGTTGCGTTGATCACAGCCGAGGTGCCAGCACTTCGGCAAAGCTGAGCGCCTTTACCTGGCTGCATCTCGATATTGTGAATCGTTGTCCCGGTCGGAATCTTCGACAATGGCAGCGTGTTACCAACCTTTGGCTCGCTGTCGGGACCATTGGTGATGGTCATACCGGCAACCAGACCTTCGGGAGCGATGATATATCGCTTCTCGCCGTCCGCGTACTGCACGAGCGCAATGCGCGAAGTTCGGTTTGGATCATACTCAATGTGAGTGACGAGGCCGTTGACGCCATCTTTCTCGCGTCGGAAGTCGATCAAACGGTACATCCGCTTGTGACCACCACCACGGTGTCGTGACGTGATCTTCCCCTGGAAGTTGCGGCCACCCTTCTTCTTGAATGGCTCAAGCAACGACTTTTCTGGCTTTTTCTTACGATCAGTGATTTCTTTGAAATCACTGACCATGCCGCCGCGGCGCCCTGCACTGGTCGGCTTATAAAATCGCATTCCCATCGGAATCTTCCTCAATAGCAATTATCAAAAGAACGCGATTCGATCTTCTGAGTGCAGAACAACAATTGCCTTCTTCGTATCAGGCCCTGTCGTCTCGCGCATCTTGTGACGGCGAGGCTTACCAACCCGACTCACAGTCTTCACACTCACGACCCGGACGTTCCACAGTTCTTCAACCGCTTGTCGAATCTCTGTTTTGGTCGAATCTTTGTTGACCAGGAACGTATACATGTTCCTCCGCTCAACCAGGTGCGTCGCCTTTTCGGTAACGTGCGCCCTTATAATGACGTTATACACGCTCAACGCACTTGAAAGCTCAGTTGCCACAATACGCCTTCCCTACC
Source organism: Schlesneria sphaerica (assembly GCF_044336245.1). Classification (NCBI taxonomy): domain Bacteria; kingdom Pseudomonadati; phylum Planctomycetota; class Planctomycetia; order Planctomycetales; family Planctomycetaceae; genus Schlesneria; species Schlesneria sphaerica. The sequence goes on from NZ_CP172346.1 coordinate 3,116,886, forward strand.
AACAAAATCTTCAAACCACGATCTGCTCAAACGACTTTGACTCAACCGGCTTCCGCCTGCAGCACGACCTACCGAGCAAGCAAACGGTTGAGAGCAGCCTTTGTGATCACAAATCGCTTACGGCTCAAAACACTCAATGCGTTCAAGTCATCGCAGGGTGACAGCGACAACCGATCGATATTCCGGCACGACTTCCAGACAACCGGGTCGTGCTGCTCGATCGCGATGAGACAGGACTGCCCAGACAGACCGAGCTTACCAACAAGACTACTGATTGTTTTTGTCTTTGGAGCGTCGAGCTGAATCCCATCCAGGAGAGTCACCTGATCATCGACGAACTTAGAGAGGATCGCCATCCGCGTTGCCAGGCGAAGCGCCTTGGCTGGAAGTCGATACCCCCAGTCTTTTGGTCGCTTGGCAAAGCAATGACCGCCGCCGCGTCGCACTGGAGTCCGCTTGTTACCCATACGGGCGTTGCCGGTCCCCTTCTGCTTATACATTTTCTTACCGCTACCGCTCACCTCAGCGCGTGACTTCGTCTTGGCCGTCCCGACACGCAGGTTAGCCTGGTACATCACGACAGCTTCGTGCAGCAGTACTTTATTAACGCTCTCAGCAATCTTGGCGAGATCCAGAGAAAAGTTTTCCCCGGTGGGTTCGCCTGCCTGAGAGTACACTGGCAATGTGTGCATCGTCATAACCCTGTCTGATATCGATCAATAGCAATTTGTAGGACGAATGGTGACATAGCCGCCGGAGAACCCAGGCACCGCACCACGAACCAGCAGCAGATTTCGTTCAGCATCAACTGCAACCAGCTTCTGACGACGAACAGTGGAACGCTTTCCGCCCATTCGCCCTGGCATCTTGGTCCCCTTGAAGACCTTACCAGGGTCTGTGCTCTGACCGGTCGAACCGCCGGAGCGATGAACCTTCTTCACACCGTGACTCGCACAGACACCACCGAAATTATGACGTTTCATCACACCAGCAAACCCGCGCCCCTTTGACACACCCGTGATGTCAATAAACGCGCCCTGCTCAAACTGGCTGACGGTCAACACATCGCCAACAGCGGGCTTCGGCTCACCTGCCGCAACCTTGAATTCTCGCACAAAACGGAACGATCCGTCACCTTCACCCAGAACCTTTGCACCAATCAGTGCGTCACTTACCTTAGCGACGTGACCAACTTCCGATTGTGAACACAATCGACGAGGCTTTGGAGCAAAGCCGAGCTGAACAGCCTCATAACCATCGGCTTCAACCGTCTTCACCTGCAACAGAGCGCAAGGGCCGGCCTTGACGACAGTCACAGGGATTTCCGCCCCTGCAGCGTCGTAGATCTGCGTCATCCCAACCTTGCAACCGAGCAAGCCAACAGCCATGACAACCAACCCTCTCAAGCGACGGGGTTCGGCCGAACCGACCCCACAAGAGCCGCTGACACAATTCAGCGAGCAACAACAGACAACACCAACAACACCCGCGAACCAGCAGAAATGGCCGGCTCAGCATTCAACGCAAGATCAACCAGCAGATGCCTTAATCTTGACATCCACCCCTGCTGGCAGCGACAGCTTGTTCAGCGCATCCACAGTCTTGCCGGTCGGCTGGATAATGTCGATCAACCGCTTATGAGTCCGAATCTCGAATTGCTCACGAGATTTCTTGTCAATGTGCGGGCTTCTCAACACAGTGTAACGCTCAATCCGTGTCGGCAACGGCACGGGACCATGCACGACGGCACCCGTACGCTTGGCCGTATCCACGATTTCTGCAGCCGACTGATCCAGCACAGAATGATCGTAAGCCTCCATCCGAATCCGAATTCGATCTTGTTTAATGGCGCTCACTCGCGAAATCCTGTGCACACACTGGTGCAGTTAGTCGGTTAACTTTACATCAGCCACAGAGCGACTTCTGCGACCGAACTCCCCAGAAACACCTCGCAATGACTCGTCACTTTTGACTGTGGGACGCCGTAATGACAGCATCCGCGTGACAACCATGCGGCGGGGGATCGGAGATACTATTATTGTCAGCTTACATTGTCAACGAAGGGATTGTGGTTTCTGCGCTTTTTCACTTGCAGCCGCCAATTCCGCTTGTTTATAGCGGTTTTTCACAATCCATCTCATCCTAACATTTCTTTCAAGACCTTTGCCGGAGCTTCACTGAACTTCAAAGGCTCCATCGAATAGGAGGCTCGACCCTGCGAGAGACTCCGAACATCATTCGAATACCCGAACATGGTTGCCAGCGGCGCCTCTGCATCAATCACAACCAGGTTCCCGCGCACTTCCGTATTGACGATGATCGCCCGCCGGGAATTAAGATCCGCCGACACATTCCCCACAAACCCTTCTGGAGTCACCACTTCCAGCTTCATCACTGGCTCCAGCAGGATCGTTCCCGCCTTCTCCAGCGCTTGCCGGAACACCAGGGCCGCCGCGTACTGAAGAGCAGCCTCCGTCGTCTCCCCTTCTCGATACTGAGCCCCGAGAATCGTCACCTGAAGATCATGTAACGGATAACCCACCGCACCACTTCCAGCCAACTGCTCCTGCAGCGCTCGGACAAGCGTCGCCTGCAACTCCTCGGGCAGATCACCTGGCTTCAAGCGATTCACCACAGCCACCGGCAACGATTTATTCGTCGGCTCAACTCGAATTCGAACGAAGGCAAACTGCGGCCCGGAAGGTCCTTGCCGCTCAACCCGAACTTCTGAATCTGCAGCCTTGGAAACGCTCTCACGGTAGGTCACCCTGGGCCGGTGAGTCCGAATCTTCAGCTTAAAATCCCGCTCAATTCGCTTACTGATAATCTCCAGATGCAGCTCACCCATCCCGCTGATAATCGTCTGCCCGGTTTCCTCACTCGGATTCCGAGAAAACGTCGGATCCTGCTTGGCCATCAGCGATAGAACTTCCTCGAGCTTCTTTCTATCGGCACTACTCTCTGGCTCAATCGCCATGGAAATCACCGATTCTGGAAATTCGATCGATTCAAGCAGAATCGGATGGAGCGGATCGCATAGCGTATCCCCGGTCACTGAGTCGCGTGGCCCAACAAGCCCCACAATATCCCCTGCGCCAGCCTCCTCCAGTTTCTCACGCGAGTCCGCCTGAATTCGCCAAAGCTGACTGATCAGCTCCTTGCCATTCGTGCGTGCATTCAACACCCGGGAACGACTCTTCAAAACGCCAGAATAAATACGGATAAAACAGAGTTCAGTGTGCTCATCGATATGAATCTTGAAGACCAGACCGCAAAACGGCTCGCTATCAAGAGGCTTGCGAACCTCTTCATTTGCCTTCTTCGGATTCGGATTCTTGCCCACAACAGGAGGCACATCCTCCGGACTCGGCAGATACCGCACCACGCCGTCGAGAATCGGCTGCACCCCCACGTAATCCTTTGAAGCCCCGCACAGCACGGGTTGCAACTGGCAGGAGACGACGCCCTTTCGAAGCACGCGAATCACCTGCTCAACGGGAAGATCGCCTGTTTCGTCGAAGATCGCGAAGGCCTCATCATCCAGCAGCGCGATGGAATCAATCAGCTTCGTACGCCACTCCTGAGCTCGCTCAAACTCTGTCTCTGGAATGGGCTCCACCCTGATTTCGCGACCCTGATCTTCACGACCAAAGTACAGCGCCTTCATCTCGACCAGGTCAATCACACCACAAAATCCACCTTGCCGCTCGACAGGCCCCTCACCAATCGGCAACTGTAGCGCCACTGGACTGGCATGCAACCGACTCTGAATCTGCTCGAAAACACGCTCAAAGCCGGCACCGATACGATCCATTTTGTTGATGAAACACATCCGGGGAACACGGTAATGATCAGCCTGCCGCCAGACCGTCTCACTCTGTGCTTCCACCCCTTCCACGGCACTGAAGACAACAACACCTCCATCCAGCACACGCAGACTACGCTCCACCTCGGCCGTGAAATCGACGTGACCTGGCGTATCGATAATGTTGATCACGTGCCCCTGCCACTGACAGGAGATTGCCGCCGAGTAGATGGTAATCCCGCGAGCAGCCTCTTCCGGATCGAAATCCGTGACGGTCGTTCCGTCGTCAACGTCCCCCATCCGGTGCGTCGCACCGGCGTAAAACAGAATCCGCTCAGTCGTCGTTGTCTTACCAGCATCGATGTGTGCGATGATCCCAATGTTTCGAATCTTGCTGATCAAACCACTCATAGTCACTCGCCAGAAAAAGAGAACTCAGCACACATACTTCGAACCGGGACACACCACAGAAGCAAGAAACCCCTGCACGGCCAGGCAACAACAGCAAACTCACCATCACGCTACCATCGACAAATCTGCCAGCAGACTCAATGGCAAGACCCGGCACCACAGGGCGCCGGGTCTTCTTGCATCATCATTACACTCGTCGAGCACCAGCACAAACTGGCCGTTCAGCGGGCTACCATGCGAAGTGTGCGAATGCCTTATTGGCGTCTGCCATACGATGAACGTTCTCACGCTTGGTGATCGCGGCACCTTCACGGCGATAGGCAGCCATCAGTTCGTCAGCAAGACGGCGATCCATTGGACGCCCCTTCTTGTCACGACAGACTTCGAGGATCCAGCGAATCGCAAGGGTCTGCTGACGCTTGGAGTTCACCGGCGTTGGCACCTGATAGTTCGCACCACCTACACGCTTCGACTTCACTTCCAGCGATGGGCGGCAGTTCTCGACTGCGACAGTGAAGATTTCGATCGGCTCTTTGTCGGGGATCTTCTCAGAAATCAGATCCATTGCCGAATAGAAAGCGCGCTGAGCAACGCTCTTCTTACCATCATACATCAGACAGTTAATAAACTTCGACGCGAGCTTCGAACCATACCGAGGATCTGGCTTGAGGTGCGATCGACTGCAAGTAAATTTGTCGGCCATCGTAAATTCTTCTTCAACAGAAAATCAACGCGCGGATTGGCGAGGCACTGGAACCGTAGCCCAACAAACAACCTTCACGCGACAGAACACACCACCCGGACCCGTGCCCGGAAATCTCTTGAAACCTCACGTACGGCTGAGACCCACCAACGCGCGAAATTTTCACGTTCGGGCGAATCCGAAAACCGATTACTTGGGTCGCTTGGCACCGTAACGGCTTCGAGCCTGCATACGCTTGGCAACGCCCAGAGTATCCAGAACACCGCGGATAATCTTGTAACGAACCCCTGGCAAGTCGCGAACACGACCACCACGAACCAGCACGATCGAGTGCTCTTGCAGGTTATGGCCTTCACCGGGAATGTAAGCGGTTACTTCCTTACCGTTCGAGAGTCGCACACGGGCGACCTTTCGAAGGGCTGAGTTTGGCTTCTTCGGTGTTACCGTTTTGACCAACATACAGACGCCGCGTTTCTGCGGACAGCCTTCCAGCACCGGGCTCTTGGTGCGAACGGGCTGAGGCTTGCGCGGTTTCCGAATCAGTTGATTGATCGTCGGCATTCTTTTACCTGTTATTTTTCAAATGTCGCCTCTTCCGAACGGCATCAATCGCCCAAGCTCGGAACTCAGCAGTGTAAATCTCGATCGACAGAACTTCAAGGTATACGCTGAAGACTCAGCCGGTCCGCTGAAACTTTATTTAAGCCGCAAGGTCGAACCGGACCGGAAATCTTAGAAACGCATTACAGAAACCGCAATCCCAGACATTGGTTTCATTTCGGTACTGTGATCAGGCTTAGATGAGTGCGCTGCAGAATTTCGATTCGGCCGATTCGGCCACTCTCTCGATTTATCGGCAACGCCTTCATCGGCCTGATAACAATTCCCTCTCACACTTCCCTTACTTCACATCAGCAGCACTGTTTGACAAGTCAGGCTCGTTGAGCAGATTCGCTCGCTGGGCCATGATCCTGTCTCGCTCAGCATAAATCTCTGCCAACGCTTCCGGCTTGATTTTGACTTCCGATTGCTGATGCAACTGGAAACCGGTACCGGCTGGAATCAGGTGCCCGAGGATGACGTTCTCCTTCAAGCCAACCAAGTTATCGATCTTTCCGGCGATCGCCGCTTCGGTCAATACCTTAGTCGTCTCCTGGAAACTGGCAGCAGAAATAAAGCTGTCGCTCTGGACGGCCGCCTTGGTAATCCCCAGCAACTGAGTACTGGCGTTTGCAGGACGCGGCTTGGTGAATTTCACCAGCGGCCCACCCGACGCTTCGATTTCCCGGTTGACCTGCTCGATGGTCTCCAAGGGAACGACGTCCCCTTCCTGGAATTCCGAATCGCCAGGGTCGGTGATCCGTGCGCTGGACTGCAGCTTCTGGTTGATCTTTCGGAATTCGAATCGATCCACCAGCACGCCTGGCAACATGGTTGTGTCGCCAACGTCTTCCACTTTCAACTTGCGGAGCATCTGCGACAAGACGATTTCAATGTGCTTGTCGTCGATTACCACGCGTTGTGAACGATACACCGTTTGAATTTCGTGAAGCAGGTACTGCTGGACAGCCTCTTCACCACTGACTCGCAGAATATCGTGCGGCACGAGTGGACCCCGGACGAGTGCGTCACCCGCACGGACCTGGTCTTTCGCATGCACGAGCAACTGCTTGCCGTGAGGAATGACGTGTTCCTTTTCGGTTCCATCCGCTCCGCGAACGATGATGATTCGCTTGCCACGCTTCTTCTCGGCAACGAGCTCAATTTCACCGTCGATCTCGGCGATGATCGCGGGCTCTTTCGGCTTTCGAGCTTCGAACAGTTCGGTGACTCGCGGAAGACCACCGGTGATGTCCTGAGTACCCGACGTTTCACGGGGGTTCTTTGCCAGAACTGTACCAGCGGAGATCTGCTGACCTTCGACAACTTCGATACTTGCACGTTCGGGCAGGTAGTAGAAGTCGAGGATCTTGCCGGTCGAATCTTCCAGCACGATCTGCGGATGCAGTTCGCCTTTGTGCTCGATGACCGTCTTACGAATGTTACCGCTCGGATCCTTTTCAGACCGAATGGATTGACCTTCGACGAGGTCTTCGAAGCGAACCCGTCCGCCGACTTCGCAGAGGATCGGAATGGAGTGTTGATCCCAGGTACACAGCACCTGCCCGATTTCGACCGTGTCGTTCTCACCGACCTGCAGCACAGCACCGGTGGGAACGGTATAACGCTCCAGCTCGCGCTCTTTGGAGTCAACAACAAGCAGCTCGCCGTTACGTCCCAGCACCACGCTCTTGCCATCAGCGTTCACCACGCTGCGGATACGAGCGAGGCGGACACGCCCCTGACGACGGGACTTGATTTCGCTTTCCTGGATGTCCTTGATTGCCACCCCACCGATGTGGAATGTACGCATCGTGAGCTGAGTACCGGGCTCACCGATACTTTGAGCAGCGATGATACCGACAGCCAAGCCTTCTTCCACCAGCGAGCCGGTGGACAAGTCCATCCCATAACACAGACGGCACATCCCCAGATCCGATTCACAGGTCATCGGGCTGCGGACCTGAATCTTCTCAAGACCGAGTTCTTCGATCTTTCGCGAGATGTCGACGGTGATCATTTCGTTTTCACGAACAATCACTTCGTCAGTAATTGGATTGACGATGTTTTGTCGGCTGACCCGACCGCGGATGGCGTCGGCCAGACTGACTTCCACCTTCTCACCGCGGTAGACGACCCCACGAGTGATCCCCTTGGTCGTACCACAATCATGAGTCGTCACAACCATGTTCTGACAGATATCTGCCAGCTTACGGGTGAGGTAACCGCTGTCTGCCGTCTTCAATGCGGTATCGGCCAATCCCTTACGGGCACCGTGCGTAGAGCTGAAGTACTCGAGTACTGACAGACCTTCACGGAAGTTCGCCTTAATCGGGGTTTCGATGATCTCGCCGCTCGGCTTGGCCATCAAACCTCGCATACCAGCGAGCTGACGAATCTGTTCCTGACCCCCTCGAGCACCCGAGTCCGCCATCAGGTAAACCGGGTTGACGTAAGCGCCGTTATCGCGGGTGTCGTTCTTGAACGCATCCATCATCGCGATCTTGATCAGATCGCTGGCGTGCGTCCAGGTATCCAAAACCTGCTCGTAACGCTCTTTCGCGGTAATCACGCCCTTCTCATACAGCTTCTGCTTCTTGAGAACGGTCGATTCGGCAGCCAGAATCACCTTTTCCTTGTTGTCCGGCGTCTTCAAATCGCTGGCGGCGAATGAAAGACCGCTGCGAGTCGATTCACGGAACCCAACTTCCTTCATCCGGTCCAGCAGCTTGATCGTCTCGCGACGTCCCAGCTCGAGGTAGCAGTCAGAGATAACGTTCGCCAGATCCTTGTTCTTCATGGTCTGGTTGTAGTACGCCATCTTCGGCGGGAGGATGTCGTTGAACATGATCCGACCGACGCTCGTCTCGACGATCCCGCCGAGTGAATAATCGTCCGACCCTTCGCCCTTGACGCGTTTATCCTTCGGCAACCGTACCTTGATCAACGTGTGCAGCGTGACCTTACCGAGCAGATGAGCGGTATGCACTTCCTGGGTCGAAGCGAAGATCATCCCGTGACCAGGACGGTCTTCCTTCTTCAAAGTCAAGTAGTAGCAACCCATCACGATATCTTGCGAGGGGCTGATGATCGGCGCACCGTTGGAAGGACTGAAGATGTTGTTCGTCGACATCATCAGCGTCGTGGCTTCGACCTGAGCTTCGATCGAAAGTGGCAGGTGGACTGCCATCTGATCGCCGTCGAAGTCCGCGTTGAATCCCTTACAGACCAGCGGATGAATCCGAATGGCGTTACCTTCCACCAGGATCGGCTCGAACGCCTGGATCCCCATACGGTGCAGGGTGGGAGCCCGGTTCAGCAGCACTGGATGGTTGGTGATGACCTCTTCGAGAATATCCCAAACCTCTTCGTCGCGACGTTCAAGCATGCGCTTCGCACTCTTGATCGTATCTGCATGGCCCAGTTCTTTCAGTCGCCGAATGATGAAAGGCTGATACAGTTCCAGCGCGATCTTCTTTGGCAGACCACACTGATGCAGCTCGAGATTCGGACCCACGACGATCACGCTTCGTGCCGAGTAGTCGACGCGCTTACCGAGCAGGTTTTCACGGAATCGACCTTGCTTGCCTTTGATCATGTCCGTCAGCGATTTCAGCGGACGGTTCGATGAACCCAGGACTGGTCGCTTACAACGATTGTTATCGAACAACGCATCGACCGACTGCTGAAGCATTCGCTTCTCGTTGCGCACGATCACTTCGGGCGCGTTGAGATCGACCAGCTTCTTCAGACGGTTGTTACGATTGATGATTCGACGATAAAGATCGTTCAAATCGCTGGTTGCAAAGTTACCGGAATCCAGCAGAACCAGCGGACGAAGATCGGGTGGAATGACAGGAACGCAATCCAGCACCATCCACTCGGGCTTATTATCACTGTCGCGCAGCGCTTCAGAGATCTTCAGCCGCTTGATCAGCTCCTTCTTCTTCTGCTGACTGGTGGTTTTCTTGAGTTCGACACGCAACTGCGCGGACAACTCAACCAGATTGAGGCTCATCAGCAGTTTCTTGACTGCATCGGCCCCCATCTCGATATCGAACGTACCTTCGCCGTACTTCGACCGAGCCTGGCGTGCTTCCTCTTCCGTCAGCAACTGCCCCTTGCGCAGGGGAGTGTCACCCGGGTCCAGGACGATGTAATCCTGGAAATAGACGACTTTCTCGAGAGCAGTCGTCTTGACATTCAGCAACGCCCCCAGTCGGCTGGGCATTGATTTGAAGAACCAGATATGAACGACAGGGGCGGCGAGTTCAATGTGGCCCATTCGCTTACGGCGAACCCGGCTGTGCGTCACTTTCACGCCACAGCGGTCACAGATCATGCCCTTGTATTTCATCCCACGGTATTTACCGCAGGCACATTCCCAGTCCTTTTCAGGTCCAAAGATCCGTTCGCAGAACAGACCGTCCCGTTCCGGGCGGTACGTGCGGTAGTTGATCGTTTCTGGCTTCTTCACTTCACCGAACGACCAACCGCGAATGTCTTGAGGACTCGCCAAGCCAATTTTAATTGCCGAGTATTCGTTCACTCGATCGTATGTTGTTTCACCGACGCTCACGGCGTGCTCCTTGATATGGCAGGCGGAAAGTCGAATTTTGCGAAAACTGCGGCTGTCTCAACCAACCAGGGACGCCGCATCCAACAAACGGCGCCCCGGCAAAAGTCGTCAGCCTGGAACACCAACTAGTTCGGACTCTTTTCAAGCTGCATGTTCAGACACAGCCCGCGAATTTCGTTATTGAGCACTTCGAAACTCGCTGGAGTACCGGCCTCGAGAGTGTTCTCCCCCTTGACCATCGACTCATAAATCTTGGTACGTCCTTCCACGTCGTCGCTCTTCACAGTGAGCAATTCCTGCAGGATGTACGCCGCACCATAAGCTTCCAGCGCCCAAACTTCCATCTCGCCGAATCGTTGACCCCCGAATCGGGCTTTACCACCCAACGGCTGTTGGGTGATCAATGAGTATGGACCCGTCGCACGGGCGTGGACCTTGTCTTCAACCAGATGGTGCAGCTTCAACATATAGATGTAGCCGACCGTCGTCTTCTGCTCGAAAGGCTCACCCGTTCGGCCGTCGTGCAACTGAGCCTTCCCGTCTTCAGGCAGCCCCGCCTCGACAAGCAGTGAACGGACGGTTTCTTCGCTTGGGCTGTCAAACACAGCACTACGTACCTTGAAGCCCAACTTTGCTGCGGCCCATCCCAGGTGAGTCTCAAGAATCTGCCCCACGTTCATACGGCTCGGAACGCCCAGTGGGTTCAGAATGATGTCCACAGGAGTTCCATCCGCGAGGAATGGCATGTCTTCTTCTGGCAGGATCTTGGAGATAACCCCCTTGTTACCGTGCCGACCGGCCATCTTATCCCCGACAGAGATCTGACGCTTCGAGGCCACGTACACCTTGACCATCTGCAGAACGCCGCTCGGCAGCTCGTCGCCACGCTTCATGGTGTTCAGCTTACGATCGCGGGCATCAATGGCGTCTTCGACCGGTCCCCAGAACTCCTTGATCACCTTCTTACACTCAGACCGCTTCTGAGGACTCTTGATGTCCAGCGATTCGAAGTTGGTAAGGAAGCTCTCAGCAAACGTCGCCACGAACTTGTCGTCCGTGATCGAGCGAACGTCGCGTGAGTCGTCATCAGTGACCTTCTTCTCGTAGGCCTTCTCGAATTCTTTGAGGAACTCACGGAATGCAGCCGAGATCGTCTGGTAACTGGTGTCTTCAACGCTTTTCAGTTCGGCTTCGAACTTCTTACGGTCCGCTTCCGAGAGACTCATTCGTCGCGAGAATTTCTCAGTATGAATCACGATCCCTTCGGTACCGCTGGGGACTTCGAGAGATTCATTCTTCACGTCTTCACCGGCACGACCGAAAATGGCGTGCAGCAGCTTTTCTTCCGGTGTCAGTTCCGTCTTCGCCTTGGGCGAAACCTTACCAACAAGGATATCACCCGGTTCGACATACGTACCAATCTTCACAATCCCCACTTCGTCGAGGTGACGAAGTGCCTTTTCGCTGACGTTGGGGATATCGCGGGTGAATTCTTCGCGACCGAGCTTGGTCTCACGAACTTCCACGTCGAACTCATCGATATGGATCGACGTATAGACGTCTTCCTTCACCAGACGCTCTGACAGGATGATCGCATCTTCGTAGTTGAAGCCTTCAAACGACATGAAGGCGACAAGCACGTTTCGACCGAGAGCCAGCTCCCCCTTTGACGTGGCAGCACTGTCGCAAAGGATTTCTCCCTTTTTGACCTTCTGACCAACCTTCACGATCGGCTTCTGATTCAGGCAGGTTCGTTCGTTGAGTCCCGTGTACTTTCGCAGCGGGAACGATTTGCCTTCGAGTTCAATGCGATCGGCGTCGACGTAGGTGATCTTTCCGGACTTCTCGGCCCGCAGCACCATTCCCGAGCTTTCAGCTACGGCGGCTTCCAGACCCGTCCCCACCAGCGGCGATTCTGCCACCAGCAGCGGAACGCCCTGCCGTTGCATGTTCGAACCCATCAGCGCGCGGTTGGCGTCGTCGTGCTCGAGGAACGGAATCAGACCTGCGGACACACCGACCATCTGGCACGGCGAAACATCGATGTAATGCACATCGGTGGATGCCATCCAGACCACGTCGTTATGGAATCGGGCCATCACCCGATCTTCGGCAATCATGCCGTTGTCGACATGCGTATCTGCCGGCGCGATGAACACGCGTGACTCTTCGTCAGCACGCAGCCACTGAACTTCTTCGCTGACTTTCCGATTCACCACTGCACGATACGGCGTAATCAGGAATCCGTAGTCATCAACCTTCGCGAAGATACTCAGACTGGAAATCAGACCGATATTCGTACCTTCAGGGGTCTCAATCGGACAGATTCGACCGTAGTGAGAGATGTGCACGTCGCGAACTTCGAAGCCCGCTCGCTTACGGTTCAAACCACCAGGTCCCAGAGCGCTCAATCGACGTTCGTGCGTCAAGGTGGCGAGTGGGTTCGTCTGATCGACGACCTGCGACAGTTCACCACGCCCGAAGAAGTACTCAATCGCGGCCGAAACGCTCTTCGGGTTCACCAACGTACGAGGAGACATCTCTTCGACGTCCTTCATCTGCATACGCTCCTGCACGGTGCGTCGCAGCTTCAAAAACCCTTTTCGGATTTCTTCTGCAGCCAGTTCATCGATCGTTCGCAAGCGACGATTTCCGAGGTTATCGATATCATCGACATGCGCCACTGAATCGCCAATACGCAGCTTGATGACGTATCGAATCGAGTTAACGATGTCTTCGGCCTTCAGCGTCATCTCTGTATCGGGAATGTCTTGATCAAATTTCCGATTGATGCGGAAACGACCCACCCGACCCAGACGATAACGATTGGCGTCGAAGAACTTCTCGTTGAACAACTCGATTGCCTTCTCGAGTTGCGGCGGGTTCCCAGGACGCAATCGCTGGTAAATACGTAGCAAGGCGTCTTCGTGCGTGACCGTTGGATCTTCCAGAATACTGGACAGCGCCAAGAGGTCATCCATCGTCTCGATGATCTCAACTGTCTTTAGCGTCGACCCTGCAATCTCTTCCGCGGCAGCCTTATTGATGACGTGGCCCAGCTCAACGATAATCTCGCCGCATTTCTCATGCTTTGCAGGATAGACGATCTCGTCTGCAGCATACTTTCCGTTCAAGTACGCGACTAAATCTTCTCGATTTACCTTAACCGTTTCGGTCTTGTAGAACAGCTTGACGAGATTGGCACTCGAACCGTAGTCGGGATTCATCGCCCGGAGGAACGTCATCGCAGAGAACTTACCGCTCTGGTCGATGCGGACACCGAGTGTATCTCGCTTACTGATGACGATCTCGATCCAGCTTCCACGCTCGGGAATCACGCGGCAGGAAAACTGCTTACGCTCGCCAGGTTCAGCTCCCTGAACAAAATCGACTCCCGGTGAACGATGCAACTGGCTGACGACAACGCGTTCTGCCCCGTTGATGATGAACTCACCGCCGCCGATCATGATCGGCATGTCGCCGAGATAAACTTCTTCTTCGATCGGCTGCTCTTTGACGAGTCGCAGCCAGATGCGGAACGGGCGACCATAGGTCAAGCGAAGCTGACGGCATTCCAATTGGGTATAGCGTGGTTTGCCAAGTTCGTATTTAATGTACTCAAGACGGTACTTGCCGTCGTAACTTTCGATCGGGAAAACTTCCCGCAGGATCGCCTCGAGCCCCTCGTCCTTACGTTCCCGTGCATCGGCTTCAAGCTGGAGAAAGCGAACATACGAATCGGTCTGGATCCGTGTCAGATCCGAAATCTCAAACGTTCCCTGAATTGTCCCATAGTTGCGAATTTCATTGGTCTGGATGATACGGACGGCAGGAATGGGCATCGAACAAAATCCCTTCAGGACAAACCGCGGTGAGCAACGCAAAAACGGCACCGGCCTGACGCCTTGTCGCCTGGCGAGGCAGTGCCCACGATTGCGTTACATTAAAATCGGTATGCCGCAGACAATTTGGATATCGCAACAATCGTCAAAGGCTGCCAACTCACCCAATGGAGACAGTCACTTCGTACATGGCGCGAACTTTACGTGACCCGACCACCAACAGGCGAACCGATGCCTTGACTACAAGGGCGATCAGCCCGGAAAGAGCGGTGATTCTTTCCGGGCCAATCAAGACACCAAATTCGTTCAGTACAAGTCGTCACAATGTGGTTTGGGCAGCAGGAATCGATCAGAAACTAAATCACTTAATCTCGGCAGTACCACCAGCCTGCTCGATTTCCGCTTTCAGCTTCTTGGCATCGTCTTCCGAAACACCGGTCTTCAGTGGCTTGGGCACGCCTTCAACCAGGTCTTTGGCTTCCTTCAGACCGAGGCCGGTCGCACCACGAACAACCTTGATGACGTTGATCTTGGCGTCACCGAATCCGGTGAGGATCACGTCAAATTCGGTCTTCGCTTCAACAGCAGCAGCTGCACCACCACCAGCAGCAGGAGCGGCCATCATCACGCCGCCACCGGCTGGCTCGATACCATGAACTTGCTTCAAGTAGTCAGACAGCGCCTTCGCCTGCAGCAGCGTCAATCCAACGATCTTGTCGCCGAGTTCCTTCGTCGTGTCGTCAAACGTCACTTCGGACATACCAATTCACCTTTCTTTATTGTCTTTAACAATTCTGTTTCAAGTCGACATCCAAACCGCCCAAACCATCCGAGCGACACTCTCGTGCGACTATTCCGTCCGCTCACTCAGGGTCTTGACCTGACCTGCCAACTTACCACCGGCACCCAATACCGCACCAGAAACTCGAGCTCCTGGCGACAGGATCAGACCCACGAGCTGCGAAAGCATCTCTTTGCGGCCTGGACTCTTGCTGAGTGTTTCCACATCAGGTGCGCTGAGAGGAGTCTCTCCCAGTCCGCCACCCTTGATTTCCAAAACCTTAATCTTGTTCGCCCACTCGGTCAGTTCCCGAGCGAGGGCAACGATGTCTTCGCCACCAAACGCCAGGGTGGAAGGACCCACCAGCGAGGAGCCGACACCAGATAGACCAATTTCACCGAGTGCGCGACGAGCGACCGCGTTCTTGACGCTCAACAGCCGAATGTTCTTCTGACGAAGAGCGATTCGCATCTTGTTGGCATTGACCGCGTCAACTTTTGACACGTCGACCACAACGACTTCGCGACATTCGCCGACGACCTTCTGAATGCCGTCGATCATCAAATCTTTGACGTACTTGCTCATGGAATTCAAACCAACCGGAAGGAACTACGAATGTCGACTATACGGCGACGGTAATGCTCGGAGTCATCGTCGCACCGATCGCAACGTTTCGGATATACTGACCCTTCGAAGTCGACGGCTTCAAGGACCGGATATACTTGAGCAAGGCCTCAGTGTTCTCAACGAGCTTCTGATGATCGAAAGACAAACGCCCCACGACACAGTGAACGTTGCCACCGGAATCCACGCGGAACTCGACTTTACCCGCTTTGTATTCGCGAACTGCAGAAGCGACGTCCTGGGTGACGGTACCCGCACGTGGCGACGGCATCAAACCGCGGGGACCAAGCACTTTACCGAGCGGACCAACGACACCCATCATGTCTGGTGTAGCGATCGCGACATCGAAGTCCATCCAACCGCCGCGAATCTTGTCGGCGAGATCTTTTCCGCCGACGTAGTCAGCACCTGCGGCCGTAGCAACGCCAACGTTATCGCCTTGTGTAAAGACCAGCACCCGCTGGGCCTTACCGATACCGTGAGGCAGAACGATTGAACCTCGCACGATCTGATCGGCCTGCTTCGGATCAACGCCCAACCGCACAGCAATCGCTACCGTCTGGTCGAATCGGCACTTCCGGATCTTCTCGGGAAGAGAACCTTCTACATTCTTCAGAATCTCGATCGCTGTTGGCAAGTCCGCTGAAGGAGTCGCTTCCAGAACTTTCGTGAGATGCCGAATCCGCTTTGACTGATTAGCCATTTCAAAAACCCAAACCACTGTTAACGACGTTGATGCGAATAATGCCGACCCGACGGCTCAGCACCGTGAATGACTGACAACCCGAAACCGGATCACTCAGATCACCTCAATGCCCATGCTTCGAGCGGTTCCCGCGATCATCTTCGCAGCTTGCTCGACGCTTGATGTATTTAAATCTTCGAACTTCGTCTTCGCGATCTCAATCAGTTGCGCCTGCGTCACGCTACCGACCTTTTCGGTCCGAGCGTTGTGAGCACCCATCGCAATCTTTGCGGCTTGCTTAAGCAGCACGGAAGCAGGGGGGCTCTTCAGAACGAACGTAAAAGACCGATCTTCCAAGATGGTGATTACAACGGGTACGACCATCCCGTTCAGGTCACGCGTCTTCTCGTTAAACTGCATGACGAACTGGCCGAGGTTGATCCCGTGGGGACCGAGCGCAGTACCAACTGGAGGGGCAGGAGTTGCCTTGCCGCCAGGGATCTGAACCTTCACCTGGGCCTTGATCTTCGCTTCTTTCTTCGCCACCTGATATCTCCGCTCTGTCGTCTGCGCCAATCAAGACACTAAAGACACCGACCGCAAGAACTCAGTCACTCGACCAAGTCTAAACCCGCTCAACCTGCCATGCCTCAACGTCGACCGGCGTGCTGCGACCGAAAATTTCAATCATTACTGTCAACTTACCGCTGCTCGCATCCACACTTCCGACTGTACCATCGAACGACCCAAAGGGACCTTCGATAATCTTGACGTTGTCCCCAGCCTTCAGATCATGCTTCACCTTGGCCGGTTCTTCCGCAATCGTGTGTGATGCTCCGAGCATCTTATGCACTTCATGCATTGGCATTGGTGATGGCTTACCCGCCGAGCCCGTGAAGTCTCCGACGCCTGCGGTACTTCTCACCAGATACCAAGTATCGTCATTCAAAACCATCTGGATCATCAGGTAGCCGGGATACAGCTTTTGTTCGATGACCCGTTTCTTCCCGTTTCTGTTCTCAACGATCTTTTCGGTTGGGATGACGATCTCGCCGAAGTAGTCCTGCAACCCTTCCTGCCGCATTCGTCGCAACAACGAATCGCGAATCGTCTTTTCGCGGTTGCTTTGAATTTTCAAAACATACCACAGCATCTGCCCGTCTTGGGAACCCTCGACTCCGGATTCCGTCGTCATATTGTAACCCTTTGGAGAATGACTCTCGCGGCAACCGACCCACACAACTTTCACGGGGGTCGGCTAACGTGACAGCCTGAGAACCCCCGTCATCTCCAAAAACTTCTGCCATGCAATATCGTAACCGAACAGCAAGGCCGAAAACAGAAACGTCGTCGCCAGCACAACCAGCGTGGCCCGCTGCAGTTCCACCCAACTCGGCCAGGTGACCTTGGTCATCTCGGATTCAACATCGATCAGGAAGTCAGCGAACACCGGATAGTTCACCACGCGAAACGCAAACCAGGCACCAATGACATTGATCACCGCAACCACTGCGGAAGCCGTCGACGTACCGAAGTCCAAAAGGACTGTGTGATACAACGCCTGGCTCGCAAGCACGAACGTCAGAAAAATTGCACCTGCGGTACAACGTCTGACTGCGCGCCCTTGTTTACGCTGATAGAGGTCCGTGCTTAAGATGCTTTTCAACAGCGTATCGCGCTGAACTTTGGCCATAAGTCCTTCCAGGTCTCGATTCGCACCTAAACACGAGCTGTATTCTAATACCTTTCGTGCCCAAAACACGGGCGGAGGGACTTGAACCCCCAACACCTGGATTTGGAATCCAGTGCTCTGCCAATTGAGCTACGCCCGTTCGAAGCGAACAGGATCACTTCTTCCGAGATTCTTTGTGCAGCGTGTGCCGTCGGAGCTTCTTATTGTACTTCATCAACTCCAGTCGCTCAGTACCCTTCGTCTCTTTCGAGATTCGGTAATTTCGCAACCCAGTTTCGGTACACTCCAACCAAACATACTCTCGAGCCACGTGTTCTCTCCAGACACCCTCAACCACAAACAACGGCCGCCAGTTGATTCAGGAATCAACGCTGGCGGCCATCAAGACCAATTGCTGCGAGACTACTCGATAATCTTCGTGACAACGCCGGAACCAACCGTCTTGCCACCTTCACGGATAGCAAACCGGACGTTTTCGGTCATTGCAATTGGCTTACCGAGCGTGACCTGCATGTTGACGTTGTCACCAGGCATACACATTTCGGCGCCACCGAGCAGCGTGGACTCGCCGGTCACGTCGGTCGTTCGGAAGTAGAACTGAGGACGGTAACCACTGAAGAATGGAGTGTGACGTCCACCTTCTTCTTTGCTCAGAACGTAAACCTGACACTCAAACTTGGAGTGTGGCTTGATGGAACCTGGCTTAGCCAGCACCTGGCCACGCTGAACGTCTTCCTTGCGGATACCGCGGAGCAGAACCCCGACGTTGTCCCCAGCCATCCCCTGATCCAGAGTCTTCTGGAACATTTCAACGCCGGTACAAACGGTTTCCTGTGGCTCAGCCAGACCGAGCAACTGAACCTTGTCACCAACTTTGAGAACACCTTGCTCGATACGGCCGGTCACAACGGTACCACGACCTTCGATCGAGAAGACGTCTTCGATTGCCATGAGCATTGGCTTGTCGACTTCACGAGCTGGCTCTGGAACGTCGCGATCCAGCGCTTCCATCAGCTTGGTGATGCATTCGCTGTACTTTGGATCGGCGGGGTTATCCAAGGCACCCTTGGCATTACCACGAACGATCGCGATATCGTCGCCTGGGAATTCGTACTTATTCAGCAGGTCACGAATTTCCATCTCGACCAATTCGAGCAACTCTTCGTCATCGACGAGGTCACACTTATTGAGGAACACAACCAGAGCAGGAACGTTAACCTGCTTGGCGAGAAGAATATGCTCACGAGTCTGCGGCATCGGGCCGTCAGCAGCCGAAACCACGAGAATGGCGCCGTCCATCTGAGCGGCACCGGTGATCATGTTCTTGATATAGTCAGCGTGGCCTGGGCAATCGATGTGAGCGTAGTGACGATTTGGGGTTTCGTACTCAACGTGACTCACGGCGATGGTCACCGTCTTCGTGTCGTCGCGGACCGTACCACCCTTTGCAATATCTGCATAGCTCTTGAACTTGGCCATACCCTTTGCGGTTTGGACGGCGAGGATGGCAGCCGTGGTTGTCGTTTTACCGTGATCGATGTGGCCGATTGTGCCAACGTTCACGTGTGGCTTCGTGCGTTGAAAAGTTTCCTTCGCCATTTTGCTCGCAGTCCTCTTTTTCTCTCTCCGTCCCACCGACCCAAAACTCGGGAACGGAAGACATTCCACATGAAACCAGCTTCGCCGCCTTTGGCGAAGACACTTAGACCATTAACCGAACTTCAAAGCTGCTGAAGGGATTTGAACCCTTGACCTCGTCCTTACCAAGGACGCACTCTACCAACTGAGCTACAGCAGCGACGCCGGTCAGCAATCCGCAACACACACAATGGTATGTTACAGCCGACATGTCAACTGAAGAGCGGGTGAAGGGAATCGAACCCTCACCACCAGCTTGGAAGGCTGGAGCTCTACCATTGAGCTACACCCGCGTTCAAATTCTCAACGAAAAACAACCTGCAGAAACACCATCCACTGCGCAATCAACCAGCGACTCACCTAGATTAAAATTATGGCGGGAGCAGGATTCGAACCTGCGAAGGCAGAGCCACCAGATTTACAGTCTGGCCCCTTTGGCCGCTCGGGTATCCCGCCTGAATCGCAATCCTCGCAGAAAAGCTAGCGGTGGGACTTGAACCCACAACCACCGGTTTACAAAACCGGTACTCTGCCGTTGAGCTACGCTAGCGGCGCAGCGGACGGCTTTACCGCGAGGGAGAGCATGATAGCGATTGTTTTGTGATTGGCAAGCGCTGTCGCAAAAATGATTCCGCGCGTTGTTTGACAGATTGTGATCGAAGTAGCTTGCCTCGTAAAGGAAGAATCTTTATCTTGGTTGTCCCCCCTGTTGCCCAGGTGGCGGAACTGGCAGACGCGCTAGGTTCAGGACCTAGTGGGAGTAATCTCGTGCAGGTTCGATTCCTGTCCTGGGCACTATGGCATCGCCGCGATCAGGCACCAGAGGGTGCTGCGGGAAAGCCAGCAGATCCTTCGATGTAAGTCTCGGAATTGAATGAGCTTACTTCGAAGTTTCAACAAAAAAGAGACCCGACATTGTCGGGTCTCTTTTTTGTTTCCTGGACTGAGGCTCGGGCGAGCAGAAGTCTTTACTCTGCCTGGGGCTCAGATTCCCTACCATGCCTCGCAACACTCAGCCCATTCCCCCGCTTGAACGGCCCTCCAAGCAAAAGAGCGGCGGAACTGTGGGCTTCGAAGCGGGTAGAGTAAACTGCGCGCCGTCAAGAAAATAATCTTCTTACGGCGACGGGTCCCCCATCCGGACCGCGCACACCAGCTTGTTACAGCAAAAAAGCCCGTCATCACTCCTCTTCAGAGCTGTTGACGGGCTTTCAATTCAATTCGACAGGCAGTCGCTTGAGTCAGCTACCCACTGTGACATCGTTTCGGAGAGGGGGTTGTTGCCTCGCACCCTCCTGGCGATCCCTCGCGGGCACACGCGTCGACATCAGCCAATAATTTCGGGATCCGTTTCGGGGACAAGATCACTGGCTGGATCGAACCACTCGTCCTTGTAGACGATGCGTTTTTTGTGCTTCATCGCCAGATTCGAAGTCAGGGCCATGATGGCATCTTTCATTCCCTGCTTGCCCGGGCATCGCAGTGGCGCCGCTTCGGGATTGTCCCCGTAATTGCGGATGCAGAACGCAAAATGTTCCATCTCTTCCGTGTAACCACGACTAACCTTCCCCACGTCGGCGACTGCGGCCGCTTTGGTGGGCCCAAGACTGGCACTGGCACTCAATACGGGCTGACCGTCACTCCCCTCGATGGCATAAAGCCGTTGATCAACGCCCCCCTTTGAAGAACCGGTCGCTTCCTTGAAGAGAATTGCCTCGAGTTCCTGTTTCATGATCAGCGTTCCGCGGCTGCCGAACACGGTTTCCCCATACGGCTCACTGCGATTCGTACTGATCGACGAGTAAGTCACGATGCAGACATCGTTCTTGTCTTCGGCATAGTTTCGGCCAGGAAACTCGAACGTCATGTAGACATGATCGTCGATATCCCGATCGTCAGACTGCTGCTCGGGCGAGCCTATTCCCTTCACTCCATAGAAGTTCTTGCCTCCGTAGCCGAAGCAGGCAATCGGCTGAACCTTATTCAGGAAGATGCTGGCGGCATCGAGCTGGTGACTGCCCAGTTCGGCCATCAGCCCGCCACCCGTATTGTTGTAGAGACGCCAGTTGACCAGGCGTTCCATCGAAGGATAGCCGAACTCGGTCGCCAGGAACTGATCCAGGTCGGACACGCCTCGCTCCTTGGCATGATCCAGGAGGCCATCGATGTCCTGTCGGAACTTTCGTCCAAACGACTCCTTGGTATAACCACCCGGCCTCCAGCTATCGCTACCGGGGAAGCTGTTGTTCCGGTGCCACTGAGCCCGAATGAATTTCAAGTCGCCCAGCATGCCGTTCTGAATGAGCGCGTTTGCGTTGTCATACAGCACGTTGTAGTGGCGCTGATGCCCGACGGCGAGCAGTTTCTTCTCCTGCTGCGCGACACGGATCATCTCCTTGCACTGCATAACGGTGTGAGCCATCAGCTTTTCCGTCAGGACATGCTTTCCTGCCTTCAGACAGTCGATCGCGACCTGAGCATGCTGACAGAGCGGAACCGCGATGACGACCGCTTCGATCTCGGGATGCTGCTTCAGCAACTCTTTGTGGTCCCGATACAGACCGATCTTTTGCGCCTTTTCAGCACCCAGCTTGCGAATCAGCCCCCAACGAATTTCGTCACCGTCCCCCTGCAGGGCTCGTACGCGGTTTTTGGCGCGAAGATCAGCGATCCCGACGATATCCATATATGCCGGGGGATGCTGAGTCAGCAGAACCGACCCTTCATCGCCGGTTCCGATAAACCCCACCTTGATCGGATCCCCTTTGAGCGCCTCATAGCCGAAGTAGGCGGCTCCGAGCGTAGGAACTGCTGCCGCAGCCCCGACCAGAAACGATCGCCGAGTGAAGGCGACAGCCTCGTGAAAGTTGTCCTTGCCGATTCTTTCCTGTTCCGGGGTCAACTGCATATTGGATTACTCCTGTCGAGTTCTATTTGTCTTTTGGATGGAAGAAGTCACTGCCAGGGCCCGAACGAAGTCCGCCCCGATTCGTTGTGATCAGACGTGGGATTATTCGGAAACGGGACGGCGACGTCGAAGCAGGGCAGAAATTGCTGCATCGACACCGAACCATTGGCCCGTCGGAAGCGCGGCAATTGCTAACAGGGCCAACATTTCCACGAAGACCTTATTTACGATCAAATTGTGCTCAATGCTGGGAATCTCCTGGACTCCTGGCCAAGGGGGCATGGCGAGATAAAAGAGCGTTAAGAGAGCCGCTCCGCCAAGTGCCGAAACCCGGGTCAGGAAACCAATCATCAGCAAAAGCCCGAAGATGGTGAGCCCCCACATCGTCCGGAAGTTAATGCGACTCATTTCCGTCACGGCCGCCGGCACGGGGCCCCTGGCAAATTGCTCGGGACCGAGCAACTTCGCTGCTTCCTCGAAGAGGTCCTTTTCCAGAGACTGAACGGGACCGACCAACTTCCGCCGCTGGGCCTGCAAGTCACTCCACTGCTTTTCCAAGTGGTCCCATTCGAACGGAGTTTTGGCTTTGGCGTAATTGGCCTCATATCGATCAATCAGTTTCTTGTAGTAATCGACCTCTCCAACCATGATGACCTGATCACTTCCTCCCTCGCTTTTCGCTTTCTGAACGATCCCCACCCGTTCGG
Source organism: Schlesneria sphaerica (assembly GCF_044336245.1). NCBI lineage: Bacteria > Pseudomonadati > Planctomycetota > Planctomycetia > Planctomycetales > Planctomycetaceae > Schlesneria > Schlesneria sphaerica. Next base: position 3,139,862 of record NZ_CP172346.1, read on the forward strand.
GGTCCCCCTTCAGCATGGCTGCGAGTCGCTCACGAAATGCGAGGCGGGACGACTGCCGTGCAACGTCGTTAATCGCCTTGGTCAACTTGTCATACAGGGCCTCTTCCCCCGGTTTCGCCTTTTGGGGGTTCACCGCTTCGAGAAGCCTGGCCTGCTCAGTGGGGAGAAGATGCAGTTTTCCATCCACGATCATTCGCTTCGACGGGCTGTCATAGCGAATGGCCCCTTTCACAACGCCGGCATTCCGCGCCACTTCGTCGAAATCGACACCTGGGGGAAGCTCACTCAACGGGACGCTGAAACCCGACTCCGGGCCATCCAGAAGACGATCAAGCTTCGCTTTCTCAATTCCGTAATGAGCGACGAACCGGTCTCGCCAAGCATCCCACTTGGACGACATGGTATCGTAGTCGAGCCACTTCAAGTCATTTTCGTCACCCGTCATGCGACGGAACGTCGTCCGCAGCGGTCCCGTCGCGTTTTTCAGATAAGGCTCTGCCGTCCAGGGGGCGGCGGACTTCTGAGTCCCCAGCTTCCACAATCCCTCGTAAAAGAGGTGCCAGCCAATAGAAATTCGCAGTACGACGAGAAGTGCGACCGCAAGCAAGGAAATTCGACGCAAGTCTGACGGCACTTGAAATCACTTTCAGGTGAAGGGAGGTTCGTGTTGAGGCCTGAGCCAAGTTAAATTTTCACTCTGCGTGTCAGCAACCTTGCCTGCAGCCCGGAACGATGCTCCGTCAGCCGCCCTGACGCCACAACCCCTTCACGCCCGACCATTTATGACTTCACGCCGGAAACCATTTTTCGGCAGCCACATTATGCAGAACTGGTTCTAGCATCTGCCCCTGTTTCGGGATCGGGAAAAAGATTGCGCCCACAGAATCGGATAGATTATCACAATACGCCAGACTCTTTTCGACTCCCAGCACGAAAAAAGCCGTGGAGAGGGCGTCGGCTGTGGCAGAGTCCCGCGCAATCACGCTGACCGACAGCAGCGATTCAACGGGCCAACCCGTTCTCGGGTCCAGAATATGACCATAACGTCTTCCTCCATGTCGGAACCATTGTACGGCGGTGCCGCTCGTGGCCAACGCCTCATCACATAACATCAATGTGGCAAAAGGCTTATCTGGCAGAAGTGGATTCCTCAGGCCGACAGGCCACCCTTCGCAACGGGAGTGAACACCATGTGCCAGAATACTGCTTCTTCCACCGTGGATCAGCCAGTTTGACACCCCTTTGTTGAGCAGGTATTCACCCGCTTTGTCGACGGCGTAGCCTTTTCCAATCGCCCCCAGATTGAATTCGATTCCGGCCCGCTCAAATGCAATCTGCCGCTTCGGATGATCGAAGGCGACGCGAGCCACCCCCCCGGCAGCAAGCACCTCGTCGATTTCGGACTGCAGCGGGATTCGATCCTTCTTGCGGCAGTTGCTCCACAATTTCACGAGCGCGCCTGCGGCGGGATCGAATGCTCCCCCCGTCTGTGCAGACAATAACCTCGCCCTTTCCAGCAGGTCAAACAGTTCTGACTCAACCGTGGCGGGATTCGGGAACGCATTCCGGTTGAGACAACTCAGCTCGCTGTCTTCCCGATAAATCGAGAGCTGTTGTTCCAACACATGGACCAGATCCAGAGCGTCCGACGCCGCCTCGAGTTGCGAACCCGGACCATCAGGATTAACAATCACGTCGAAGTCACACGCCATCGCGGTGGTGCGCAGCATCATCGTCGGTCCGCGCGACGGGACTGGTCGCTGCACCAGTTCCTCCGCCAGACGATTGCCCGCTGCTTCCACTTGCGACAGAGCAGACCGCCCCGTCAAGAAGTCGCGACGGTTGGACGTCGAATCACTCACATCGTCACTTTCATGGCAGACTGATCGGCATGGCAACCAGATCGGGTCTCGAGAATTCTATCACCCGGTTTTTCGGCGACCGGCATGCCCTTCGTCCTGACTTCTTCACAGCCGGAATCCATCAGGAATTAACATGTATTGGCACGTTTCCATCTTACACAAGTTGTCACAACAGAAAAGAAGTTCGGAAACGTCCGCGAATCCCGTCGCACTCGATTGAGTGAACTTTGACGGAATCCGCTTCCCATTTCCGAACCTTCGAACTGATCGCAAAGGCTTGCAATTCGATCTTCTGGCGGCGAATCATCGTGCCTGACACCGTCTGGGGAAGGGTGTCGTGATTGCCCCTTTGGTCACAGGCAAACGGGTCTGATACACTGAATCGTGGCCGCTTGCTGTTTGAGCACTCCTCGTCATTGAAAAAAGAGCATTCATGCCCTTCCAGTCAGAACGAGAACTGATATTGCTGGGGACCGGGACTAGCCATGGCGTTCCGGTGATCGGTTGTCACTGCGAAGTCTGTGAATCGACCGATCCACGAAATCACCGTACACGAACGGGCGTCGCCGTCCGCACCCCCGAGGGAACATTCCTGATCGATACCTCTCCAGAATTGAGGCTGCAACTGCTGCGAGAGAAGATTGACCTGATTCACTCGGTCATTTACACGCACTCTCACGCCGACCACCTGTTTGGCCTGGATGACCTGAGGTTGTTTGGCTACCGACTCGAGCACGCGGTGCAGCTTTACTGTGAAGAGAATGTTGAGAGTCAGATTCGGGCTTCATTCTCGTACGCGTTTGCTCCACACGATCCCGAACTGCACTTCGGGGCGATTCCACTGTTGGAATTTCGTCGCATCGGGTTGTCCCCCTTCGAAGTGCTCGGCCAGCAGATTCAGCCTATCCGCCTGATTCATGGACGGCTGCCGGTTCTGGGTTTTCGAATTGGCGATGTCGCGTTCTGCACCGATGTCAGTCACATTCCGGACGAGAGCTGGCCACTGCTGGAGGGCCTCGACGTGCTGATCATTGACGCCCTGCGCGAACAGCCGCACGCGACGCACTTTGGCATCCCGCAAGCGCTCGCCGCCGTAGAACGAGTCAAACCGAGACGGACTTACCTGACGCATGTGTCGCATTACCTCGACTATGCGACGACGAATGCTCGTCTTCCGCCAGGTGTTGAGCTGTCCTATGATTCGTTACGGATTCCGTACTGAACTGTACCTGCGCCCGATGGGAACTCCTCAAGACTGAAGAGGAGACCATCTCAGATGGTGACCAGATCCATGCGAGATCACGAAGCAGCGATGTCAGTCTACATACAACTGGCAGTCCTGTCGGAACAGAAACAACAACCGCTGGTTCGTGACCGGTTTCTGCTGCTAGGTGGTGTAGAGGCCTGCCGGGCTGGCTGGCCTGACGTTGCAGCCCGATGCCTTGAGCGATTGGTTCAGTCCAATCCCGCACATCAGGCTGGTCGTCATCCGACGATGGCAGCTGCTCTGAGGGATCCTGATTTCCAGCAACTCGTCGCCCATTGGGAACGGTATTGCCCCTTTGAGAAGGCGGAGCTACTTCTACACGGACTTCAACCCCTTCCGTGGGATGAAGCAGAGGGATCAGCGGGAGAATTAATGCTCAAATTGCTGGCTCATGCCGATCGACCACATCACATGCCTCCCTAGGACAGGTTCGCCTGGCCTACGGGGACAGGAACTTGCACCAGTTTCACTCTTTCCACTGCAGTGTGATCCTGTTGATCGTGAGATTCGTTCGTTGTCTGCAGAAGCAAAGACTCGAATGACTTTGCGATCAGGCTTCCGTCATTTCTAGATTGCCGAGTTCGTTGTGTTTCAGATCCTGACCAGCCGGATACTTCAGCCCCTATTGAAGCCGCTGACCCGTTTTTTTCTGGGTTTCATCGCCATTCCGACCTTCCGTCTGTTGATGAGAAAGGTGGTGCGAGTCCAGGAGATCAACGAAGAACTGGAGAAGGATCTGGAACAATGGTTTCGTGGCGCGCTGCTGCTGCTGGTTGCAACCGACAACATGGAAGGGGCGTTGTTCGGCTGGGTCTCGGAATCGGCCAGATCGAGTCCCTATTTCATGGCAGGCCGCCTGTTGCTCGCCATCGGGGTCATCGAAGGAATGCCCGACCAGTCGCTGTTTGCGTTGATTCACCCCGGCCCACAGAAGCCGGTGATCCAGAAGGGAAACGTGATCGGCAGTTTGATTAACTATATCCCGAAGCTGATCAAGGGGCTCGCGTGTCAGCACCTCAATCGCGCGACCCCTGTGTTTGCTATCCTCTCAGTCCTCCATTCGGGAACACTGGGATGGGTCTGTTACAGTCTGGCGATCGCGCAGTATCTGCTGATTGGGCTGGTGACATCAAAAGATAAGGCGCTGGACGTCCTCTCGAAGTTTGACGAAGCAGTCGAACGGCAGCGGAACGAAATTCTCCATGAGATGCAGCATCCGCCCGCCGACGGATCGAAAGCAACTCAGCCTCGCTTGCCCCCCCCGAATTCCGATATCGATTTACTCATGTAGTGAAACTGCCACCAAACGATGCCGCGAGCGCCTTGCAATTACGCAGCTTCGAGTTGAATGTCGAACTGGGCGGAAAGCGTTTCCTTATGGAAGCGCTCCCCTCGGGCGTCATATAAATAAAGCTGATTGTGATCAGCGGCCCAGACGGCTCCGAGCCGAACGCTGCGGGGGCCTCGCAATGAGAACTGAAGGCCGCACAAAGCCCCTTTTCTTGTCAGGGGAGTCACTTCCAATCCAAACTGTTCTGGCACAAGGTTTTCGTGCCGACACAGTCGCTCGTGAACATAACCGCGAAGAGTTTCCAGGCTGTTGACGTCAGTCGTCACCTTGCTCATCGAAATTGCCTCAATCGTGTGTTGGACATCAATGGAGCCGTGGTCAGGCAGGGAAGGAAGATCGGCAATCCTCGTCGGAAACTTTTCCAATCCATCCGACTTCGCGCAAGAGACTTCGGGAAGAATTTTCGGCAGTCTTTGCCAGATCAAAACAACTGGAAATCGCAGCAAACTCAAGCGGCGCACCGGCAGTTTATTCGCACTCTCGTTTACGCGGCGTGGCATGCATCTGCGGGGCAATCACGTCGGGAAAGAGGGGAGCCCGATGACGAAAGGTATTCACCCCGACGATGTGCGATGATCGTGTCGGGCCGGTGCAGCGGCCTCGTCGAGCCTCGCGTCGATGCTGCGGACTGAGCAAGACGGTTAAACAAGTCGGGACAAGTTCAAAATGTTCGCGGAGCGGGCCGTTAAGCCGGGTTTTGTCGTGGACGATCATTTCTCTGGGCCGCCGATTGCTCGACGGCTCTAGCAACCTACCCGGACAGTGGACGAGACGGACCGCCTCGCGCCGTCATGCTGTTGCCAGCCTGACGAACTATGCCCTGCTTGGTCTTGCTTCCAGTGGGGTTTACCTAGCCGGATCGGTCACCCGATCCGCTGGTGCGCTCTTACCGCACCGTTTCACCCTTACCTCGTCCACTCCGATTCAAGGTATGAGCCTGAGTCGAAAAGGCCGTTTGGCGGTATACTTTCTGTGGCACTATCCCGGTCCTTGCGGACGGTGGGCGTTACCCACCACCGTGTCCTGTGAAGCCCGGACTTTCCTCCCTAAGGGAAGCGAACTTCCACTTACAGCGATCGTCTAGCCCACTCCGCGAACACGATTAACTCTACGTCACCGACGCGATCCACGATAGAGGGTACGGCAGATTTCCGCATCTCGTCCAGCGGGACACCGTCATGAAACCGGCGTGAGCCACAAATTCATTACGGCGACGTCGATTACTTCGCGGCCTTTTCCTTGCCTTTCTCGAGAGAATCAAAATAAGTCTTGATGCTCTCGTGATAGCCAGGGGGGATCTGTTCGGTGTTCAAGGCTTCCATGGCTCCCTGTTTGACCGACTGCATCAGTTGCTTGTAGTCACGGACAACTTCCCCCTTCTCGGCCTCTCCTTTGGTCTGCATCGACAGCAGCATCTTGCCTGCCACGACGGCCGACTTGGATTGTTCGTTCTTAAATCCGGTTTCGACAGAGTCGTCTTCCGGGGCTTCGCCCCCTTTTCCAAAGCCGGGGCCCCCCATTCCGAACTCGCCCTCTTTCTCCTGTACCTCATCACTCTCACCGGATTCGGCGAGCATCTGGTCATACAGACTTTGATAGTCTGCGAGCGTCTTGCAATTCTCGGACTGGGCTCCGTTCAGCTTTTCCTGGTCGTTGACTTTCTTGGCCTGCTGGATGGTCTTGAGTGCCTCTTCCAGCTCTTTCATGTCTTTCACTGACTGTTCGAGCTGTTCAAGTTCCTGCTCGCTCAGTTCCAGCGACTGCATCGCAGCCTGCAAGGCCTCTTCCTGGAGATCTTTGTTCTCCGACAGGTCCATCTGCTGCATGGCTCGTTCGAGTGCGGCGGAGAGCTGCTCGTTATTCAGCTTGTCGCTCGCGAGCTTCTCCAGGTTCTGAAGACGCTCCTTCAATTCCTGCATCAACTCACCCCGCTCTACAGGGTCTTTGGTAGCGGCAAGCTGCTGGAGCTGTTCCTGGAGTTCCTGAAGTTCATTCTGGACACCTCCGGCATCCCCCTCTTGAAGCTCCTTCACCCATTTCTGAAGCTTTTCATCCTGGTTGGCACCGAACTGCTGGTCACTCGACGGAGAAGACTTCATGAGATCCTTCAAATGCTCACTACTGATTTGCCTCCAGAGCTTGCCGATATCCTTCTGTTCGCTCGACAGCATTTTCAGATTTTCAAGCTTCTGGTCGGCCTTCATTTTGTTGAAGGTCATTTTCAATTCTTCGATGGCCAGATCGGTGGAGTTACTTTCCTCATGATCCGCAATCGCCCGTTTAACTTCTTCTAAACGCAGTTCCGTGGCCTTTTTGCCTTCGGTCAACCGCTCGCTCCGTTTCTCGCTCAGCTTTGCGCTCGCAACCTTACCAAAGGGGTCATACTGAGGGAGAAAGTAGACCCCCAGAGCGACCAGCGCGGGTACCCACACCGCATGCCAGAATCGCCGCTGCCAGGTGAATTGAACAACCTGGTCAGGCTTAATCCCTGCCGCCCGGGTCTCGGCAGACTGAACGACAAGAGCCTGATATTCGCCGGCCGAGTTATTCAGCAGCGCCATGGTGAGATACAGATCCTTCGAAGCGGTGGTCCGATCGACCAGCCGTGCTGCGTCAGGCAGCGTCGGCCGGCGATGAACCAGCCAGGCAAGCAGACCCGCCACGAGGGGAACAACGGCAAATGCGGCCCATGTCGAAGGTGTATCGGGCATCGCAAACAAGCCGGTGAAACGTGCCACCATAAGGACGACGGCAAATACCAGTGAAATGGCGAGCAACGTCCAGTAGAAGCTCTGGCCTACGGACGCAAGCCGCATTCGATTTAACACGCTGTTTAATAGCCGCGAGGTGACAGAGGCTTCTGGCATTTGCGAGACCCTTCTGTAGACGTTCTGTCTCAGTTCAACATGAGGTAGCTTATCCCCGCAGAAATTCCGAATCAAGCGCGAAATTACTTTCCTGCCACCATGGCGACTGGCAGAAGGAACTTGCGCTCTCCATAGAGGGTCGCCCACCGAAGTGTTGCCAGGCGAGAACGGACAATCTTCGTGAGAATCGATTGTCAGTGAGGACTGTTCAGTTCCTGTTCCAGCTCGGAAATCTGGGCGATTCGCCGGGAGTGACGCCCCCCTTCAAAGGGGGTTTCGAGCCAGATTTTGATCATCCGGGCATCGATCCAGTCACCGGACAAATTCACTGACATGCACAGGATATTGGAATCGTTGTGACTTCGGCTGATTCGCGCAGAAAGTTCGTCACAACAAAGTGCGGCCCGGACACCACGGAATTTGTTTGCGACGATCGTCATCCCGATTCCGGTCCCCCCGATCAGGATCGCACGATCGACTTCTCCACGGGAAACAGCCCGTGCGGCGAGCGACGCATAGTCAGGATAGTCACACATCTCTTCCGAGTTCGGCCCGAAATCAATCGCGACGTGATTCAGCTCTCTCAGACACGCCAGGACTCGATCCTTGGCTCGAAATCCACGGTGTTCACTGGCAACTGCGATTTTCATAGATCGTATTCGTCACTGGGGTAGGGACGTAGCGCGACCCGGCGTCCTGAACGGAAACCGGGTACTATTGTGAGTTCAAGATGATCCTTCATCTCACACTATCATAGGCGATCTATCGGAAGGGAAACAGGACGCCGCCTCACGACCACCACCCGGCAATACTCGCTTTTTCTCAAGGATGGAGCTGCGTCAGGCCGGAATGGCTGATTGACCGCAGAATGACCCTCCGGTTCGCTTGAAGCTTGTTTTGACGGCGCTTCGGGAACGAATACCAGAACAGGGACGACGGGCATTGGCCGACCAGGACGCCACGGATTCTCGTCGCTGTTTTTTTTACAGCACCTGATCCGACCGGCCGCGCAGGCTTAGCGGTTCAAAGTAACGGGAGAGGATGCCCGTATTTAAGAACTCCCCAACGTCCTGAGTCAGTTTCTACTGCGGACTGTTCGGGAGTATCGCTTTTTCGTATCTTGGCGCACCTGTGTTCTCGACGTTTCCGCACGAACAGTGTTGCCTCGATCGACTCGTCGGGAAGCTTTCGTAAGGACCGAGTTAACGGTCTCTTGTCGATCGACATTCCGACAAAAACGTGTCAGTGAATGGCCTACTCAAGCCGGAGTTCCGCACGAAGATGCTCGCCAAACTGACGACTTATTCGTTGCTCGGAATCGACGCGCTGCCGGTGGAGGTCGAAGTCGATATCTCTCCGGGTGCCATGCCCAAAACGATTCTCGTCGGACTGGCCGAGGCCGCAGTCCGCGAGAGCACTCATCGCATCGAAAGAGCGCTTGTCAATTGTGGCTATGTCCGGCCGCTTGATCGGATCGTGATCAATCTGTCGCCCGCGGACCTCCCGAAAGAAGCAGCCTCCTTCGATCTTCCCATTGCGATGGGAATGCTCGTCGCCAGCGGACAACTGACGTCCGACGCACTGAGCCAATACGCCGCCATCGGTGAACTGGCCCTCGACGGGACGATCCGCCCGGCCAAAGGGGCTCTCTCAATGGCCCTCGCCGCCAAAGAGCAGGGCTGGAGAGGGGTCGTGCTGCCCGCTGCCAACGCTCAGGAAGCGGCGGTTGTGGAAGGAATCGATATTATTCCCGTCACGTCCCTGACCGAAGCGGTCGGCTTTTACAGCGGCCAGTTGGAGATTCCTCCCCAACCCTTCAGTTGGGCCGACGCGGTTGCCAGCTACGGGCAATACGGCGTTGATTACTCAGATGTGCGCGGCCAGGAATCAGCCAAGCGAGCCGTCACTGTCGCTGCCGCAGGAGCCCACCATCTGCTGATGCTGGGAAGCCCCGGCACCGGTAAGACGTTGCTGGCCTCGCGGTTAGGAACCATCCTCCCGGAACTCGCCCCCGCAGAAAGTCTCGAGACGACGCGAATCTACAGTGCCGTGGGACGGCTGCAGCCGGGACAGGCCCTTATGCTGCAGCGTCCGTTCCGTTCACCGCACCACACTATCAGCGAAGCAGGACTCGTCGGGGGTGGGAGCATCCCGACACCGGGCGAGATCAGCCTGGCTCACAACGGAATGTTGTTTCTCGACGAGCTCCCCGAATTCAATCGACGCACGCTGGAAGTCCTGCGGCAACCGCTGGAAGATGGTCGCGTCACGATCAGTCGCGCGATGGGCAGCCTGACATTTCCCGCCAACCTGATGCTGGTGGCTGCCATGAATCCCTGCCCGTGCGGCTATTTCGGTGACCCCCGACGCCAGTGCCACTGCAATCCGATGGTGATCGAGCGGTACATGAGCCGTATCAGCGGCCCCTTACTCGATCGACTCGACATCCATATCGAAGTTCCGCCCGTTCCGTTTCGCGAACTGTCGAACCAGACGGCGGGGACCAACAGTGAATCCATGAAGTCCCAGGTCGTCGCGGCCAGAGAAATCCAGCAGCGCCGCTTTGGAAAGGGATCGCTTCGATTGAACGGTCGCATGCCGCCTCAGCAGATCCGCCAGTTCTGTAAACTTGAATCTGACGCAGAATCCCTGCTCAAAAGCGCAATGGAAGAGATGGGTCTTTCGGCTCGGGCTCACGACAAGATTCTGAGGATCAGCCGCACGATTGCCGACCTGGAAGCGAGCGAACGCATCACCGCGTCACACCTCAGCGAAGCGATCAACTACCGCACGCTGGACCGTTCATACTGGAAATAGCCGATTGCGACCCGCGCCAAATTCTGTCGACCGTCAAGACTCTTTTCGCACTGCAGCCTGCCCACTTAAAGCCGCCGGTCTTGCCGTTTGGCAGACAGGAGACTAGGTTGCCCTGACACCCGGCATCAGCCATGCTGTGCCCGGATAGGCGTGTCATGAAATGGACTCACACTGAGTCAGGAAAGGTCAGAACGATGAATCGTGTTGGACGGGTGCAAGTCTGGTGTACCGCTATTCTTTGTCTGGGATTGCTGGGCTCTTCACCGAGTCAGGCCGCCGATACGTCAGCGACATTCCTGGCAGGTGCTTACGCACAGGATATCTCTCCTCAGAAGTTTCCGATCTCGCTGAATGGAGGAATGTCGGACCAACAGGCCAAGGGTGTGCATGATCCACTTCACGCTCGCTGCATCGTGCTGAACTCCAAGAACCCCGCCAGTGACGACAGAACTTCGCTGGCGATTGTCGTCTGCGACAGTTGCATGATTCCGCGCGACCTGATGGACCGGGCAAAAGTGCTCGCTTCGAAGAAGACGGGCATCCCGACGTCCAACATCCTGATTTCGGCCACACACGCCCACTCATGCCCCACCGTCACCGGGGTGTTCCAGAGTGAGCCGGATGCCGACTATGTGGAATTTCTCGTTGAGAAGATTGCGAAGGGAATCGAACAGGCCCAGAGCCAGTTGGAGCCGGCTCGAATCGGCTGGGGGGCAATCGACGAACCATCGCAGTTGTTCAATCGCCGATGGTTGCTGAAAGAAGGGGAAACCGTCGTCAACCCGTTCAACGGAACGTCAGACCGGGCGCTCATGAACCCCGGTCTCGGCAACCCCAAGGTGACGGCATCGATCGGTCTGATCGACCCGCAACTGAGCATCCTGTCGATCCAGTCCCGCAGCGGACGCCCGATCGCGCTGCTGGCGAACTATTCCCTGCATTACGTCGGGGGGGTGGAAGGGGGGCTGGCTTCTGCCGATTACTACGGCGAGTTTGCTCAGCGGATCAAACGACACTTGAACGCCTCGACCGTAGAACCGGCATTCGTCGGCATCATGTCCAACGGGACAAGCGGCGACGTCAACAACGTTGACTTCAGTCAGAAGTCGATTCCTGCACGCGCCCCCTACGAGCAGATTCAGTTTGTCGCCGAACTGCTGGCTCAGGACGCAGTGCGGGTCTGCAATCAGATTCAGTACCAGGACTATGTCCCGCTGGCCTGTCGCGAAAAGGAACTGGAACTGGGTGTCCGCAAGCCCAGCGAACAGGACATTGATCAGGCAAAAATGAAACTTGATTCCATTAAAACCCGGCCGCTGGGTGACATGCCCTCGATCTATGCTCGCGAGACCGTGTTGCTGTCTGAGTATCCTGCGACGGTAAAGGTGAAGGTTCAGGCAATCCGGATCGGCTCCCTGGGAATTGCGACTTCGCCTTGCGAAACGTTCACTGAAACAGGACTTGCCATCAAGAAGGAAAGCCCGTTCAATCAGACGTTCACAATCGAACTGGCGAACGGCTACAACGGTTATCTGCCACCGCCCGGGCAATTCCTGTTAGGGGGTTACGAAACATGGCGCGCCCGATCCAGCTACCTCGCTGAGGACTCGGAACCCAAGATTCGGGCGACCGCTCTCGAACTGTTGTCAGAACTGAATAAGTGATTGGATAGACGATGATGCAACGAGTGCTGGCATTGATCCTGGCAGGAGGCAAGGGGACACGACTGGAACCACTGACACGCGACCGCGCTAAACCTGCGGTCCCGTTCGGTGGGGCTTATCGGATCATCGACTTCGCTCTCTCCAATTGCATCAACAGTGGGCTGCGAAAAATCCTGGTGATGACGCAGTTCAAGTCCGCCAGTCTCGACCGGCATCTGAATCTGGGCTGGAGATTTCTTTGCCGCGAACTGAACGAGTACATCGACGTGCTGCCTCCCCAGCAGCGCGTTGATTCGAACTGGTATCAGGGAACGGCCGACGCCGTCTACCAGAACATCTATTCCATCGAACAGGCGGGTTCTGATTACATCGTCATCCTGTCGGGTGACCACATCTACAAGATGGATTATGCGGACCTGCTGAAGGATCACATTGAATCCAAAGCCGCTCTGACCATCGGCTGCATTCCGTGCACCCTCGAAGAGGGACGGGAATTCGGGGTGATGGAAATTGATCATTCCCGCAAGATCATCAGCTTTGAGGAAAAGCCAGCACAGCCAAAACCGCTGCCAGGTGACCCCAAACGCTGCATGGCTTCGATGGGGATCTATGTCTTCAACACGAACTTCCTGTTCGACCAGTTGTGTCGTGATGCGACTGATCCCCGCAGTTCTCACGACTTCGGCAAAGACATTATCCCCACACTGATCCAGTCAAAGCTGGTGCGAGCATTTCCGTTCCACGACAAGAACACGGGGCGCAGCCTTTACTGGCGCGATGTCGGAACGCTTGACGCGTATTACGCCGCGAATATGGATCTGGTCGCCGTTGAACCGGAACTTAACTTGTACGACCGGTCCTGGCCGCTCAAAACTTACATGCCTCAGGAGCCCCCTCCCAAGTTTGTCTTCGCTCAAACAGCCGGAGCCAACCCGAGAACGGGCCATGCGCTCGACAGTATGGTCTGCTCGGGCTCGATCCTCTCTGGCGGGACCGTCCGGCGTTCTGTGCTCGGCTACAACGTACGCGTGAACAGTTGGGCGACGGTCGAAGACTCGATTCTCTTCGACGGAGTTGAGATCGGTCGGAACTGCAAGATCCGACGAGCCATCATCGACAAACGGGTCCAACTGCCGGAAGGAACGACGGTCGGTTACGACTTGGCCCAGGACCGTGCGGCGGGCTACACCGTGACCGATTCAGGAATTGTCGTCATCGGGAAGGCGGATTAACCGCGACGCAATCGCCAGGGAACCTCGAGACCGTGGCATTCCATCTGCACGGGATTGGCAAGGACCTGCTCAACAGGTCCGTCTGCCTGGATCTTACCACCATCCAGCACGAACGCGCGCTGACACAGATCCAGAGCAAAGTCCAGATCGTGGGTGGCAATGATCTGCGTCCCTTTAAAGCTGCGCAGGATCTCGAGCAGTTGGCGGCGAGCTCGCGGATCCAGATTGCTCGTCGGCTCATCAAGGACCAGCATCGACGGTTCACAGGCCAGCACACCTGCCAGACAAACGCGTTTGCGTTCGCCCGTGCTGAGTTGTGACGGATTTCGTGCACCGTGCTCGGGAAGGCTGACCGCTGCCAGACTGCGGTTCACGCGAAGCATGACTTCGGCTTGAGCCAGTCCCAGGTTGAGCGGGCCGAACGCCACATCTTCCCGGACGGTGGGGCAGAACAACTGATCGTCGGGATCCTGGAAAAGAAAGCCAACCTTCCGTCTCACTTCGGGGAGACGGCCTTTGATGACCGGGATCGACTCGATAAAGACCTGTGCCTGGGCTTCCTGTGTCATTGCAGGACTGGGTAACAACCCGTTCAGATGCATCAGCAAGGTTGACTTGCCGGCACCACTGGGACCGACCACGGCAATTCGTTCCCCCTGATCCACACAACAGGAAAGATCTTCCAGCGCCACGCGGCCGTTCGGGTATCGAAACGAGAGCTTGCGAAGTTCAATCGCTCTCATCGGGGGTGCGGCGTTCATGTTACCTTTCTCGAATCATCACCGAGGAATTTTGGTGAACCATCCCAACCCCGGGCCAGCATGGCATGATGAGTTCGCTCGGCACGCTCCATGGCACGTAACAGAAGCAGTCCGATGAGCTGAGCATTCGTTGTCCATTTCATCCACAGTGAGGCCGTACCGAAATCGCGTGCATCCCGCGCATTGCGAAGCCGGTTCACTTCGTCCCAGAGAATGAAAATGTAACGGTACATGAAGGCCAGCATCGCCACGAGCAATGCCGGGCACTTCCAGTTCCGCAATGTCATCAGCAGTTCCGGAAAGGGAAGGACGTGAATCAGCCACAACCCTGCCAGAAATGAGATCAGACAGCGTAACCAGAGTCCGATCGTCCAGACCCATGCCGCTTCCCGATCCATCTGCGCCAGCGGGATGGATAAACCGAAGATCAGCAGCATGGGCAGGAAGAGCCCCACGCGCCGTGCCAGATAGCCGAGTTCGATACCCGCCAGACTGAGTCCTGCAAAGACGAAAGCCATGAGCAGCCCCTGAGCGGGCCAGTGTTCAGCAGGAATCAGACTCGAAAGGATGATGACCGCCAAGGTCATGCCGAGTTTGGTATTCGGCGACAACGCATGACAAGGGCTGACTGATTTGATGGCTTCCCCACTAGTTGCCATGAACACCATCCGCAGCCAGAGCAGGGCTGTTCCAGCGTGCCGCCTTTCCAAGGGTCACCGCAATCGCGAAGACGGCCGTGGTCCCAAGAACTCCGGCAAGCGAAGTGGCCAGAATCGGCCATCCCGCCCCCTCGAGACCGGGGATGGCATAGTCATCCAGGACAAGGGCCTCACGTTCAACATTCAGTACGTCCATCCCTGTCGTTTCCGCGACCATGTCCAGGCCGTCAGGATTCTCCGAGGCGAAAGGAGCGACAAACGCCGCCACGGCCAAAGCGGCCATGAATCCCGCGATGGCAAAAGCGCCCACGTTCCCCGCGCGACTTTCGGGCTGAGACGAAGGGACCAGATCGGGACGTCTCGACAACACGAATCCAACGATCCCCCCGGTGATCAAGGCTTCTCCGACCCCGATCAACGCATGGTAGAGAACCATCAGGGTTAAGATGCTGCGGAGACTGAAGCCTCGTGAACCTGCTGAGAGGCCAAACTCGACACAGAACAGCGTGGCCGCCGCCAGCACAGAAAGCCACGCCGCAATCACAGCAGCAGGGACAGCGGAGACAGAACGGTTTCCCATCCACTTACGCAGCGTGGCATAAATCGCATACCCGCCCCACGCTCCCACCACACCCATATTCAGGATATTGGCCCCCAGCGAGAGCAACCCGCCGTCGTTGAACAATACCGCCTGTACGATTAACACGAGCGAAATGGCCAGGCATCCCGCCCAAGGACCCAGGATGACCGAAGCCAGCACTCCCCCCAGCAGGTGTCCCGACACGGGCAGTCCAATCAAGGGGAAATTGACCATCTGCCCGGCGAAGATCACGGCCGCCAACATGCCAGTCAGCGGAACAGCGCGATCCTCCAGATCGAAGCGGAGCTTACGCAAGCTGAATCCGATTGCGGAAAGACTCAGCAGGCCTGTGACAAGACACACCTCAGGGCTCAGGATTCCATCTCGGATATGCATATTCGGAAACTCATCTCATTGACTGAGGTTATGTTGCCAGATTTTCATCGCTTCAACACGGGATTCCACACCGACTGTTCCGACTGGACCCGTGTCCCGAACGGGCGTCGTAGCGGGGAAGGACGAAATGTTGGGCAAGGTTGAATGTCGGCGATACTTTAGCGGTTAAGGTTTTGTGCATTCCAGCAGCTGGAGAAAGTTTTTCCGTTCTAACGGCTGCCCAGAGTATCCAGCGCGTTAAATATCGACCTTGTGCGCCGCCGATGTCTCCACCGGTTCGGAAAGGATCGAGTCGACGGCGGCGAAAAGCCGCTGATTGAAGTCGGGAAGCTCGAGTTGATCGACGACTTGCCGGGCTTGCTCCGCGAATCGGGGTGAGTCCTTCAGGCGTCGGAGAGCCGCCACGAGTCGAGACACACTCAGGCGACGCGAAGAAACCACGACACCACACCCCAGTTCGGCGACCCGACGGGCATTATCCGGCTGGTCATGAGCAAACGGAACCAGAATCTGGGGACGTCCCGAGGCCAGTGCCTGACTGGTCGTCCCCACTCCACACTGATGGACGACGATCTCTGCCCGAGGAAACAACCCTGAAAAAGGTTCATAATCCGAAACGTGTACGTTCGGATCCGACATCGCTGCGGCGGGAACGCGATGCGGATTTTTTCCGACCAGCAGGACAGCCCGCATCCCCAGCTTCTTCACCGCCTGATAGGCCACTTCATAATAGTTTGTCTGCATTCGCACGACCGCTGACCCCAGCGTGAACACGACAGGAGCATCCCCCGCGTCGAGAAATCGTCTCAGCCCCTCGGAGATGTCGCGGGTCGTCTCTTCATCAAACAGAGGAAACCCGACGTGATGCACGTTCCCGGGCCAGTCCGGCTTTGCCGAGGCGAACGAGCGAGGGAACAACGCCAGTGTGCCATAAGGCGAAAACCCCTCCGTCAGCATATTGACGGTCGAAGCTGGCAGCCCGATCCGTGCGCGCAGGGCTCCGATCGGCTTCTGCCAGGGGATCGTCGCTTTCGCCATCAGGTCCAGCAACCCGCGCATGAAACGCGGACCGAGAAACTTGAGACGAGGAAGAATCGTCAGAAAACCGAGTGCGGGGGGATCGTATGCAGAAAAGAAAATGGATGGCTGCAGCGCGGTCGATATCCAGGGAATCCGCAACTCTTCGGCCATGATCGGCGCGGCAAAGGTAAGGACATGACTGATGATCAGGTCATGCGTCGCCGCTTCCGACTTAATCGTCTCATAGCTGGCCTCCAGATAGGGCATGATCAGCACGCGAATGATGAATTCCGACCCATGAATCGAATGATTGGCTTTCGCCGCCCACTCGTCATCGGGCCCCAATTCCTCAAACCCCGGTTTCATCGGCACGAATCGAACCCCAAGTCGCTCCACCTGATCCCGGTACTCCGGATGCGTCGCGATCGATACTTCGTCACCCCGGCTTTTGAGCGCTCTCGCCATCGCCAGATAGGGGTGCAGATCACCGTAGGACCCGAATGTGGTCAGCAGTACTTTGCGCACTTTAGGCAACTCGACGACTTGAGGAAGTTTGAGGGAAGTCACAACGACTTCTGAGTTGATGAGCGGCATCGCCGCCGAGACTGTTCCGATTTCCGTGATCAACACGTTCTAACCGAATGCCGGTCCGAAAAGAAAATGTGGTGGCACGGTCACGGCGCTGGGGAACCTCGGGTGAGACCACTCTCTATGGGGGCGTGACAGGCATGGAGGACGTCCATACAGGCCTGGTTTCGACCACGGAAATTCTTCGTAAGTCTTCGCGTGAGCGGAAGAATCGTTCAATTGCAAGATCAAAAAGGCATGGTATCAATGTTCACTTCCGGAAGCACGAAATGCGGATAATGCCCATTGCGGCATTTCGATTTCTCTGATATCAATCGGTCCTTCCAGCGAAGGTTTCGGCTCGCCATTCCAAGGATTGGAACTGCGTCGGCCCGGTGACATGGATGCCACCCGGTTGGGCAAGGAGATAGCCCGTTGACTGTTGCCTCAACACAAAAGTTGCGTGTGTTGTTCGTTGATGACGAACAAGCCATTCGCGACGTGATGAAAATTGAACTTCCTCGCATGGGACACGATGTTGTCATGTGTGAGGATGGACACGCCGCTCTGAAGGCACTCGACAAGCAGGCCTTTGATGCGGCCATCGTTGACCTGCGAATGCCAGGTCTCAGCGGATGGGATGTCATCGAACACATCAAAAAGGTCTCGCCAGAGACGGAAGTGATTATCAGCACCGGCCACGGAGATATGGATGCTGCCATTCAAGGCATCCGCCTGGGGGCATATGACTTCCTCCGTAAACCCTGGAAAATGGCCGAGATTGCGGCCTCGCTAAAGCGTGTCGCCGAAAAACGAACGCTCACCAACAAGACAATCGCTCTCGAAAGTCGGCTGAAAGCCGTCGAAGGCTCGCCAGATCTGATTGGCCATTCGCCTCCGATGCTGCGAGTCAAAAAGCTCTGCGAAAAGATCGCCCCCACGGATTCCAGCGTCCTGATCCAGGGCGAAACGGGAACCGGTAAGGAACTGGTGGCTCGTCGGATTCACGACCTCAGCCAGCGAGCCAATATGCCGTTCGTGCCCGTCAACTGCGGTGCACTGGCCGAGAATCTCGTCGAAAGTGAACTCTTCGGACACGGCAAAGGTGCCTACACAGGTGCCGAGAAGTCTCGAAAAGGACTGATCGAAGTCGCCAACGGGGGAACGCTGTTCCTCGACGAATTCGGGGAACTCGATAAGTCGATGCAGGTCAAGCTGCTGCGATTCCTTGAATCGGGCGAAGTCCGACGGGTCGGTGAAAACGAAGCCTTCCACGTCGACGTCCGAGTTGTCTGTGCAACGAATCGCAATATCCAGAAGATGGTTGCTGAAGGACTCTTCCGCGAAGACCTTTACTTCCGCATCAATACATTCGAAATTCCCCTGCCGCCGCTGCGCGAACGTCGGGATGACATTCCCGAACTCGCACGGACTCTGATCTCACGCTATCTCAAACGCCGCGATATCCCCGAGTCGATTCTGTCGGCCGAGGCGATTACCGTGCTCAAGCAGCACGACTGGCCCGGGAACGTGCGAGAACTGGCGAACGCCCTGGAACGAGCACTCATCATGTCGGATGGCGTCACCATCCGGCCCGAGGATCTTCCCTCTCACCTGCACCGGTATATCGACGCACCGCAGACGCTGCCTGTCTCGGCCGCGGTCCAGTCCTCGCCGAAAACCCTGCGGGAAATCGAGATGGACATGATCTACAAGGCGCTCGACAAGTATCAAGGAGACAAGCCGAAGGCGGCTGCTGAACTCGGTATCGCCCTGAAGACGTTGTACAACAAACTGAACGCCGACCAGACGCGAGCGGCAGGCTGATTCTGTCAAGGCGACTGGCACAGCCACAAATGGGGGGCATCACCTTCACCGGGATGCCCTCAGGCACCCAAGCCCCCCCTCAGTCCCGAGGTTCATCCTCGAAGGGATGCAGGAAACCGATTCGCTTGTCCTTGGGTAACGCGTCGAGCAGATGTTCAGCGATGTGGAAGTCGTCCTGTGTGGTGATTTTCAGGTTCAGAGGTGACCCCGGCACGACTTTGACTGTCGCTCCGAACCGCTCTACTAATTCCGCCTCGTCTGTCGGCTGATACGACCCACGTTGAGCGTAGGCGTCGAGCAAAAGTTGACGCCGAAACACCTGCGGGGTCTGTGCTGCCCAGAGATGAGCACGCGACACTGTCTGCTGGATACTGTGATCTTCACCGACCCGCTTCAGCGTACTGGTCACGGGGTTTGCGAGTATTGCCGCGTCATGCTTTTCAGCGGCGGCGAAGACTTCGTCAATCCACTGTTTGACAATCAATGGTCTGGCCGCATCGTGGACCGCGACGAAATCCACATCGGCCCGTACCCGAGCCAGCCCGCGCTCGACTGAGTCAGCCCGCTCGGCTCCCCCCGTTACGACCTCGATGTCCATGAACGCCAGGTTAGCGCGAAACTTCTCTTTGAATGATTCGAGATCCTCAGGGGAAACGACAATGATCGTTTGAACGACGTCGCCGCGGTTCACAAACTGTTCGGCCGTCCGCACCCAGACAGGGCGACCTTTCAGCTCGACAAAAACCTTTCTGCGCTGTTTTGAGAACCGGCTGCTTTTCCCGGCAGCGGGCAGAATCACAGCAAATTTGGGCATGATGAACTCGAAGGCTTCGGGAAGGTCAAAAGCAAATAGATCTGACGAGTTCCTTTATTCTAGGAAGAATCGGACAGCGCACAACCGGTGACGCTCCGCCAGATCAATGTCGACGGCCCCATTTACGGCCGCGCAGGACGCTTCGATCAAAGTGATAGACTCAGACGGAATCCGGGCGTTATACTGACGCGAGTAACAGACAACAGGTCACTCGTTGCCGTTCTCACCTTTCCCTTTCATTGGAATTCGAGGTGCATTCATGGCTCTGTTTGAAATCGAGACCGACGCACACATCATGATCGCCTGGGCTGAAGATCAGGCAGGCGCTGAAGCCATTACCCTGTCGAACTACCCGGAAGACCACATCAAGCGCATTGCCCGACGTCCCCACGATGTCTGGGTGATTTCAAAAAGATTGCTCGGGATCGAAGGAACGGGAGAACCGTGTGACAGAGCACGGGATTGCCTGAGTCGTTCACACGGCGACAAAGTCCACGCCATCCGGTTATACATGCACGACACCGGAACGGACCTGCACGAAGCTCAACGGGTCATTGAAACAAACATGTCATTAGGATGGTGAGTTGAACCGATCACGTCATACTGCTGCCTGGCCCTCTCGCTCCCTCGAGAGGGCGTTCTGCATGCCGTTGACCTGACAACTTAGTTCACAGCTCTCACTTCGTCTGCTCAAGCTTTCGGGCTGAACCTGGTGCTTCGAACTTGAGCACGGTCTCTTGAAAGCGTCTTTTTCCTTCTTCGACGACGCGCCTGATTTCCTGAGCACTCTGCTCACTCTCACGTCGCAGTTCTGCGATCATCTCGATCGATTCGATCTGGTAATCCGAGATCGCAGTGACAAGTTTCTCGACCGATTCAGGGCGGATCGTCGAACCGTAACCCGCTTTGATGGCGGCTCGTTCCAGTTCCCGGCCCAGCTCCGCCACATCCTCGAGCCCCTTGTTGACCCCTTCTTTCATCGCCTCGGTCGACTTCGTCGCTTCGTTTAAACCTTGTTGCGAGGTATAGACCGTCCCCAGAATCGTGAAGACGTGCTCATTGGTCGTAAAGAAGGTGACCGAGCGGCGATAGACCTGATCCTTGACATCATGTGTCTGTTTGAGCTTGGTCACAAGCGTTTCACCGACGTCATAACCGACACTCAGGTTCTCGGCGATATCTTTAAGTAATTGATAGGTACGATCTTCTTTTTCGAACGCGTAGCGCGCTTCGTCGCGGGTGAGTTCCAGCTTTGAACGCTTACCCGGTTCCTCATTCACTGCGGCAGTCACCGCTTCCTGAGCCTCGGAAAGAGCCTCCTGGGCCTTCAGCAGCTTCGGAGTATGCTCATCGAGAACTTCACGGGCAAGGACTTCGGCTTGCTTCAACGCGAAGCGAAAGTCGATGTAGGCGTCCATAATCGCCTCTTCCCGCAGCAACTGGTCTTTCGTATCAACCGAAACACTCTTGTAGAGTTCTGCGATCTTCTCGAAACGAGCGGAAGGAGTACCGCGACGCAGACGCATCCAGAGGTTCTGTGCTCTCTCGGGAATGCTGAACCTGCCGTCGTCCAGTTGCCGAATCAGCATCTTCGAATCTTCGCGGATCGAATCGAACATCTGCGTAATTTCGAGATAGCGAGTCCCGATGTTGATGCTCTCAACATTGTCACGCACGAGCTGGTTGAACGTGCTCATATGCTGAATGGTCTTGGCAATCGCCAGCACCTTGGGTTCGTCGACGTCTTTCACTTCGTCCAGCATTTTGACGAGTTCGGTCGGTTCATTGGACGTGGCGACACCGAACTTTTTCAGCGCACCGACGGCTCTGTCCAGGTAGACCTGGATTCCCGCAGGCATGGCGGGAATGACTTCAGTGGTGGTGTCACTACGACTACCTTGAGAAGACGATTTGGCCATAGTCCAATTACCCTTCTGGAGATTGAGAGACAGTCCGATGGACGGCTTTGAAGGTGAAAGGAAGAGAGAGGTGCCGTATCGATGCCGCTCTAATCTACCAACCTGAAAATGCGATCGCGACCCTCTCCAGCGACAGATTCCACCCTGTGTTTACCCGGCCTGGCCATACTTCTGCGCCGCGCTAGAGGTCGCTCAGGTCGTGCCGAACAGCGTATTGAGCCAGTTCCAGAGCGGCGGCCCCAGAATCAGCAGACCAATGACGATGGCTGTCAAACTGAGGATCAGCACCCCTGCGGCGGCGACGTCTTTGGCCACTTTCGCTTGAGCGTGCCATTCGGGAGAGAGCAGATCGACGATTGCTTCGACAGTCGTATTGATCGTTTCGGCTGCCAGCACACCCCCGATGATCAACACCAGCAGACTGAGTCGCGCCGTATCCAGCCCCAGTCCCCCCGCAACGAGAAGTACAAGGGTCCCCGCGACCAGATGAATTTTCGCATTTCGCTGGGTTCGGACGGTGTAAACCAGCCCGTCCCATGCGTGTGAGACACTGCGGAAAAACCCGGGTTGCTTCACGTAACGTCGACTCCTGCAGCGTCCAATTCGCGCGATCGCCCTGATCCGTGAACGGCATCGGATACTGGCTGGCACCAAGACGTCATAATTAACCAAGTCCCCGGAGAAATTGAAACGGCAGCGGGCAGGGTGAGCGGCTGTTGTAACGCGAGGTCGAAATCCGCCGCAGTGAAGAGACCCTCGCATCGCAAGCGGACACGACACGTCCGTCTCCGGGCCAAAATTCCCCCGCATTCGTCGGTTCGGAATCAGTTTCTTTCACGGAGAGACCAGCATCCACAGAGTTAGTAGCCGAAATGGGCTGCGCCAACTACGATGCACAAGACTCGTTTTCAAAAACGTCAATTTTCGCACCCGTTTAGTACGACGAACATGACCGAAGACATTCTGTTACGCATTCAACGCAAAGTGGACAACTCAGAGAGAATCACTCCCGAAGAGGGTCTGTACCTCGACGAGCATGTTGATTTGATGACTCTGGGTCGCCTGGCAAACCAGATTCGCGAGCGGAAGAACGGCAACTTCGCCTACTACAACACCAACGTCCACTTGAACCCGACGAACGTGTGCGTCTATCGCTGCCGCTTCTGCGCATTCCGGGCAGACCTGCGCGACGCCAAAGCGTACGTCTTCGACGATCAGATGCTGCGCGACCGGGTACTCGAAGCCCGTGCGAATGGCGCAACCGAAATCCACGTCGTCGGCGGCCTGCACCACCAGAAAAAGTTCGACTGGTATTTGAATATCGTCCGGGTGCTGCACGAAACCTGCCCCGAAATCCACATCAAGGCCTGGACGGCCGTCGAAATCGGCTGGTTCAGCTTCATCACCAAAAAGCCTGTGGAATGGGTGCTGAAGGAACTGATCGACGCCGGGCTGGGAAGCATGCCCGGAGGTGGTGCCGAAATCTTCCATCCGGAAATCCGCGATCAGCTCTGTGAGCACAAAGCCGATTCCGTGAACTGGATCGCCATTCACCGCGCTGCACACGAACTTGGCCTGCGGTCGAATGCAACGATGCTCTATGGACACATCGAACAGGCAAAGCATCGGATCGATCACCTGTGCCAGCTTCGCGCCCTTCAAGATGACACGAAGGGGTTCCAGACCTTCATCCCGCTGGCGTTTCATCCTGAAAACACAGGTCTCGATTCCATCCCCAAACCGACGGGAAGCATGGACCTGCGAATGATCGCCCTCTCGCGAATCATGCTGGACAACTTCGACCATATTAAAGCCTACTGGATCATGCTGGGTGAGCAGATCGCTCAGGTGGCTCTGGGATTTGGTGCCGATGACATCGACGGAACCGTGGTCCACGAAATCATCTATCACGACGCGGGAGCCAAAACGCCCGAAGGCCTGACAGTTGAGCACCTGCACCGCCTGATTCGCGAAACCGGCCGCGATCCTGTCGAACGAGACACCCTCTACCGCCGCGTGATCCGTGACGGTGCCCAGTGGAGTGTTGGCGAACCGCTGATGGCGAGTTAGACTTTTTCGTCATCCGATCTGGCCCTTTCTCAAATCAGCCCGGAACCCGTCTGCCCAGTGCGGAACCCCCAGCTGACATCCTTGAGAGATCGCTTGATCTCTTCCTGGTGTAGGTTTGAAAGGTTTTGCGATGGCTTCGCCTGATGCGCTCCCGGGTGACGATGCGGTCTCACAGGAATCCCGCTTTACGCCCGATCAAGTCGGTGCGGCAATGGCCACGCTGAAAGCCGCCGGCGATTCCGGCGCGAGCTGGTTCTTCTGGATTGCCGGGTTGTCTCTAGTGAATTCCGCGATCAGCCATTTTGGTGGCGAGGTCCACTTCATCGTGGGACTGGCTGTCACCGCTATTGTGGATGCGATCGCTTCCGAGGTGGGACAGGCAGAGCCGGGTCTGGCGACCGCTTTCAAAATGATTGCGATTGGCATTTCCGTAGTCGTTGCCGCTGCATCAATCGGGTTTGGATTGCTTGCGATGAAACGATTCCTGTGGATCTTCGCCGCGGGGATGTTCCTGTACCTGCTGGATGGTCTGATCTATCTTGCTTTTGGCGACCTCTTGAGCGCAGCGTTTCACGGGTATGCGCTTTACTGCATGCTGCTGGGATTCAATGCTTATCGACAATTGAACAAGCTCGAAGCGGCTCTCGCCAGCGCCACTGAAACGGATGACGAAGCTGATCTCCGTTCCGATCAGGAGATCAGCTTCGAAACGCCCTGAAGTTCGCGGAAGAATTTCGCGTTGCCACGACAGGACTTCTGCGGCCCCCATCACGGTTTTCATCGTCGGTCCTATCGACGATGATCTGTTTCCAAATACTTTCTGGAGAGAGGAACGTCGTGAGCAGCGCAGCATCCATTGGTGTCCGGTCACTCGATCACGTGACCATCGTTGTGAAAGACCTCGCAGCAACCCGGCGATTCTATGTCGATTTGCTGGGAATGCAGGAGGTACCTCGCCCCGCTTTCTCGTTCGAAGGACAGTGGTTTCAGGCTGGCCCGACTCTGATTCACACCATCCTCGAATTCGAAGGGTCCGGCCCCGCTGGATCTGCCGCCTGTGCCAACTCGCGAGGACACCACTTCGCCTTCCTCGTTGATGACTGTCATGCCGCCGCTCGGAAAATCATCGAACGGGGCATCGAGTTCGTCTCACCACCGAAACAGCGACCCGACGGTGCCGTGCAACTCTTTATCAATGACCCGGACGGGCATCTCGTCGAACTCTGCTCGGCGGCTGATGCAGGAACGTAGACGCGTGCCGGCGTCGAGGAAGTCACATTCGGACTGCACTCGGAAGTTCTTTTTGACCGGTCATTAAACCATACACCTCCTCTCCGGCTCGCTCGGTCGTCGCCTGTTGCGTGAGGGAAAACCGAGAGATTGGGAATGGCCTTTTCAGATCAGGGATGATCGCATGAGCAAAGACTATTCACTGCCGACTGTGGGTGGGATGTTCGGAGCCTCCGACCACGACCGCTTTCTGGTCGATTCAGCGGAGGCCAGTTTCGACGATTTTTTTCCCATCACGATTCGACAGACGACGCGCCATCTGTACGAAACCGGTGTCGATGCACTCGCCGCGATCCTGAAAGACTGCCACCGCACACCAGAGCCACTCACATTGTGGACGGCGGATAATTTCTGTCGTGAGTCGCTCGATCGACTCTCATTGAAACTGAATGGCCGAATTCATTTCCGCTTCTACCAGCGGGTGGAAGAACTGGTCGAAATCCCACCGACGGATGTGCTGCTGTACCTGCACTTCAATCGATACAACTCCGCCTCCTTCGATTTCATCCGCCACCTAAAACAGACGACGGGCGTGACGGTGATCGAAGACTTCGTTCAGGCCCCCCTCGATATTTCCCGCTTCTGCGGTGACTACGCACTCAACAGTCTGAGAAAATTCAGCAGCCTCGATATCGCCGTCGCCTACCATCGGTCCACCATCGCGATCCCGCCGCTCACAACAAACTATCGACTGCTGCGGAAAGCAGCCGAACGAGCCCGAAGTGAGTTCCTGCAGAACCCCTCTGAAGAGCGCGAGCAATTGTTCCTGCAGCTCGGCCAGGAATCGGACGAAGCCCTCTGCGTCCCTGAGATTGCCCCGGCGCACCCGGACGAAATCGCCAGAGGAACCTCCTTCGATTTCCACTCGGTCCTTCAATGTCGGAAAGCCAACCATCAGTTTCTCGCACAGAGATTCCAGAACGAGTTTCCCGAGATCGAGATCCTGCCGGGCGAATACATGTATTTCATGATCACAACGAATGATCGTGATCGGTACAGGAAGCACCTGTTTACAAAGCGAATCTTCCCGGTCATTCACTGGGCCGATTCACAGAGCGAAGTCTCGAAATCGATTCTCAGCTTCCACATCGATCAGCGGTATTCCGCGAAAGAACTGGAGCGTGTCATCGACGAAGTGACGGAAATCCATTCGACACTCGCGGCCCCCTGACAGAGCCTCGACCATTTCAAGTCGGAATGATCGCCCGATCGGGGCAGCGATACGGTTCTTTAAACCGCGTTCACATAGTAAGATTCCGATACGTTTATTCCGCATCGCCGCAGGCAGGCCACAAGCCGCTGCGGTCACTCGGCACGCGTCGGGACGAATTGCCCAAACCGAACCTCAATCGCTTCGTTCCGCACGATCTGAAGTGAGACCAACGCAGCCCCACCGCCGTTGTCGGGAGATGATCGGAAGCATGAAGACGTTCCGGATAGTAATCACCGCGACGACGATCCTCTTTCTTGCTGCTCTCATCGGCGTGAACTGGAAGAATGTCACAGCGGCGCCGGACAGCCCACTTCCCGATGCACTTCAGACGACGTTCACAAACCGCATCTGGCCGCTGGTATCTGAGCACTGCCTGTCCTGTCATAACTCAACGACACAGGAAGGAAAGCTCAGCCTGAGCGAATTCTCGACCATCAGCGCCATACTGAAAAAGCATGCGGTGTGGGAAACGATCCTCGAACGGGTCGAAGCGGAAGAAATGCCCCCCCAGTCCGATTCGAACCATCTTACTCAGGAGGAGCGGTCTGACCTCGTTAACTGGATTCGCGACCTGCGAGACTTTGAGGCGAATCGTCGCGCTGGCGACCCGGGCATTGTGCTCGCTCGGCGGCTGAGCAACGCGGAGTACGATCATACGATTCGGGATCTGACGGGTGTGGACATTCGACCGACACGGGAATTTCCCGTCGATCCTGCGAATCAGGCGGGATTTGATAACTCGGGCGAGTCACTGACAATGTCCCCGGCGCTGGTCAAGAAATACCTGACCGCGGCTCGCGGCGTCGCTGATCACCTTGTCCTGCTTCCCGATGGATTCGTGTTTGCCCCCGATGCAGCTGTGGCGGAAACCGACCGTGACAAGTTTTGCGTCCAGCAGATTGTCCGGTTCTACCATCGGCACGAAGTCGACCTCGCTGACTATTTCTTTGCCTGCTGGCAGTACGAGCATCGAAGCGAACTTGGTCTCACCACCTCGAACCTTGAGGATCTCGCCCGAGACTTCAACCGTGTCAGCGACCCCGGCGACCAGACTGCACGTCCGTCACATTCCCCTGCGGATCCCCCCGCACACCTGTCACGAACTGTCGGCAAACGGCTAAGTGGGAAATACCTGAAGATTGTCTGGAAAGCACTCACCGCTCCCGTCGCGGCAGGGCCACTGCGACAGCTTCAGGAGGAATGGAAAAAGCTGTCAAATGATGTCACCCAACAGGCCGAGGTCCAGGTCGAGTGCCAGAGGCTGCGGGAGCTTGTCGTTACTCTGAGAAAAGAATTGGACCGGCCTGTTGAAAAGTTACATGTGAAAGGAAATTCAGACGGCAGTCAGCCACTGATCCTGTGGTGGAACAGACAGATCGCCGACCGAAGGATGCGGTACGTCGGAACTGGTGAGAACCCGCATCTAGATGCCGCCCGTCAACGATTCTGCGAGACGTTCCCAAACGCATTCTCGATTACCAGTCGGGGACTCTACGCCGACCCCAATCTCGGAAATGACGTTCGGTTGCTCACTGCGGGGTTCCACCTGATGCAGGGCTACTTCCGCGACGACGCGCCGCTTTACGATCTTGTCCTGAATGAAGCCGAACAGACAGAACTCGATTCGCTCTGGCAGAACTTGAACTTTGTAACGCTGGCCCCGATTCGGCAGTACAAGGACTTCCTGTTCTTCGAACGGGCTGAACCGCCCCAATTTGCCGGCGGACCGGAATTCGACTTTGCTCGCCCCGAGAATAAGGACGTGACGTCAGAGCCCCGGCTCAATCAAATGCGGACTCTGTACCTCGCCAAAGCCAGGGAAAATGAAGCGAGTCCCTCCGCAATCGAAGCGATTGAACATTACTTCGACTCGATGATCGAAGACGTCCGCTGGATCGAAGAGACTCAGCTTTCATCCCGGAAGCGGCATCTGGAAGCACTCATCCATTTCGCCGAACGAGCCTATCGCCGGCCACTGACCGAACACGAACGGGAAGAACAGCTCACGTTTTATCATCACCTGCGCCACGAAGATGAATTGTCCCATGAGGACGCGATGCGTGATTGTGTAGCCAGCATCCTCATGTCGCCTCATTTCTGCTTTCGCGTGGACCTCGCGGAACCAGACCAGGACATTCAGCCGCTGAACGACTTTGAGCTGGCCAACCGACTCAGCTACTTCCTCTGGTCGAGTATGCCGGATGAAGAGTTATTCACTCACGCTCGTGAGCAGAACCTGCACGAGCCAGCAGTCCTTCTTGGACAGGTTCATCGCATGCTCCAGGACGACAGCGTCCATGGACTCGCAACGGAGTTCGCCGGCAACTGGCTCGGCTTCAACCGTTTTGACGAACACAACAGCGTCGATCGTGAACGCTTCCCTGCGTTTGACGCGACTCTTCGTCAGGCGATGTACGAAGAACCGATCCGCCTGTTTATCGATGTCGCTCAACAGAATCGTTCTCTCTTCGATTTCCTGCATTCCCCCGACACATTCGTGAATTCCGTCCTGGCCAAACACTACGGCATGCCGATTGAGTTCCCGAATGACTCGTCTGGTCAAGAATGGGTGCATGTCCCGAATGCAGCGGACTTCGGTAGGGGGGGCTTGCTACCGATGTCGATCTTCCTGACCCGGAACTCCCCCGGGCTGAGAACCAGTCCCGTCAAACGAGGTTACTGGGTCGTCAGAAATCTGCTCGGTGAACACATCCCGCCTCCGCCCCCCGAAGTTCCTGAGCTTCCCAAAGATGAAGCGCAACTGGGCGAATTGAGCCTCCCTCAGATCCTCGCCCGACATCGGAACCATCAAGCCTGCTCAGGCTGTCATCAACGATTCGACTCGATCGGACTGGCTTTCGAAGGCTTTGACCCGATTGGTGGACGACGGGACCGTGATCTGGGAGGACGCCCGATCGAGGCGAAAGGACGATATCCCGACGACGTCGATCGCGAAGGTCTCGACGGACTTCGTACGTATCTTGCAGAACAACGACGTGACGACTTCGTCAACAATTTCTGCCGCAAGTTGCTGACATACGCCTTAGGCCGCAGCCTGCTGCTCTCAGACCAGGCAACGATCAAACGGATGCGCCAGTCACTCGAGGCCGACGACCATCGCTTTGTGCGAGCTGTCGAAGAAATCGTCACCAGCCCCCAGTTCCTGCACAAACGGGGACGCAACCCTGACTGACGACGCCTTAGTGCCACATTCCATCGAATTCCGATCAGTATCGTAATGGCTCTGGAATTCAGCTCCTTCATCAATGCGGAGAGTGTCAATGAGTGCCGACAGCATCCGGGTTAATCGACGGACAGTTCTTCGCGGTGTCGGAGTGGCGATGTCACTCCCCTGGCTCGAATCCCTTCCGGTCTGGGGCGATGATTCGGTCACCGGCGAACAACGATCGGAGCATCCGCGACGATTCGCGGCCCTGTTCATGGGAAACGGCATCAATGCAGAGCACTGGTGGGCGAAAGGGGCCGGGGACCAGATGGAACTCAGCCGAAGCCTGGAACCGCTCGCGCCACTGAAATCCAAAATCAATGTCATCAATGGCCTGTTTAACAAAGAAGCGACTGGTGTCGGAATCCATCCGGGCCAGACAGGTAATATCCTCTCTGGTGCCCCACTGCAGAAAGGAGCCGTACTGCGAGGGGGGATCAGCCTGGATCAGGTGCTGGCACTGCGCTTCAACGACGATACGCCGCAGTCCAGCCTGGTCCTGGGATGTGAGCAACCCATTACGGGCTATCATGAAACCAATTTCTCGATGGCTTACAGCTCACACATCTCATGGCACGACGCGAATTCTCCCGTCCCGATGGAGGTCTACCCGTCACTCGCGTTCGACAGTCTGTTCGACAATCAGGGCAGCAAACGGACAAAAAGCATTCTCGATCGCGTCAAAGACCACGCCTCTCACCTCAGCCGGCGCATCAGCCATTCCGATCAGGTGAAACTGACAGAATATCTCAGCAGTGTCCGTGAAGTTGAAAAACAGGTTGAGAAAGTTCGGTCCGTAAAAAACCAGGCGGAAGCCGCAGCGAAGAACGCGGCCCGGCAAATGAACCTGATGAAGCGCCCTGAAAACGGACTGCCCGAAGACATTCGCGATCATATGCGGCTGATGTGCGACATCATCGCACTCGCTTTCCAGACCGATAAAACCCGCGTCGCCACACTTCTGCTTTGTCGAGATCTTTCGGGGCTCTTTTATCCCTTCCTCGACGTTCGCCTCGCCCATCACCCCGCGTCGCATGATGATCTATCCGATGCCTATGAACGCGTCTCACGTTACTACGTTTCGCAGCTCGCGTATCTTGCATCTCGACTCGAAGCCATGCCGGAAGGAAACGGGACCGTCCTTGACCATTCCTGCCTGATGTTCATTTCCAATATGTGGTCCGGGAGCCAGCACGATTCCTCCAAAGTGCCTCTACTGCTCGCAGGGGGACTGGGAGGAACCATCGCGACCGGGCGAGTCCTCGACTACGGCTATCAGGATGATCAGCATCGCAAGCTCTGCAGTTTGTACCTTTCCCTGCTGAACTACGCGGGTGTGGAAGCGTCGCAATTCGGCGATGCGGACTCTCGCCTCCAGAATTTCTAACCACAAATCTTGTCGCGTTTTTAGACCGCCCACCCTGAACCTTCCGGCGGATCACACCATCCGCAGTCCGCGCGACGAAACACAGCCAACGGCAGACGCCCAACACCGCGTGAAATACAGCACGCTGCCGCCAAACCAATCAACTTCGGTGGCATCTCCAATCCCGCCGCCTGAATCCCCGGTGTGATCACTCGATCGGAATAATGAAAAAAGCCTTCCGAAAACTCGGAAGGCTTTTTTCATTATTCACTCAACCCGGTGACAGGTTGCGATTCAACAATCACTCTTCGCCGTCTTCTTCTTCATCCTTCGGATTCACGGCAACAGCCGAGTTTCCGCAGACCGAGATAGAGAGAGCCTGAATATCGTCGTCGTTGCTCGGAGGAACAGCAACGTCTTCGTAAACAGCGGACTTCAGCAGAACATCGACAGCCTTGCGCTCGCGAATCTGAGCTTCGAGGTTCTCGATGACGCCGGTCTTGACCAGACGAGAACGAACCCGTCGAGCGGTTTCGCCACGCTGAATGGCCATCAACTGAATTTCGGTTTCGAGATCGGCAGGAGTGACTTCGATCTTTTCGGTCTCGGCGATCTTGTCGAGGACGAAGTGCTCTTTCAGAGCCTGACGAGTCGACGTCACAGCGTTCTGTCGCAGTTGATTTTCCCGCGCCATAATCTGCTGTGTTGTGAAGCCAGCCTGTTCCATCTCGAGAATTTCGCGCCGCAGGGCGTTCTCAGTCTGCTTGCGGACAAGCATCTCTGGAAGATCCCATGTGGCCGATTCGGTGATTTTTTCGATGACCTGTCGGCGAACCGATTGTCTCTGTTCGTAGACAACCTGACGTTCGAGCATCCCCAGGATTTCGGCGCGAAGAGCGGCCAGATCGGCATAGCCCACTCGTTCGAAGAATGCAGCGTTCAGTTCAGGCAGCTTGACTCGCTGAACTTCGCCAACGGTGATGACGACATCCAGAGTCTCACCACGCATTTCGACTTGTTCGGCTTCCTGAGAAATCGTGACTTGCGTCTTCTTCTCATCACCCGCAACAGCGCCAGCCATCAGCTTGTCGAAATCCTTCAGTTCTGCATCGCGGAAGCGAATGGTTGGCTTCAGCTGCAATTCGACCGAAGAAATCTTGCGGAACGGCTGACCGTCTTTCGTAAACTCGACTGCAGCGACGACAACGTCATTCGCTTCGGCAGCACCTTCATGAGTTTCGTAGACAGCATACTGGCTGAGATAGCGATTCAGATAGACGTCGACATCGGCATCGCCTACTTCACGAACATGCCGCTGGATGACCAGGCCTTCGTACTTGGGCAACTCGAAATCAGGACGAACTTCGACGTCGAATTCGTATTCGAAGTCACCTTCTTCGGGGATGACCAGACTATCAACGTCAAAGCTGGGCTCGTTGATGGGATCGAGCGTGTTCTCTTCAGCAAGCTGCTCGAGACTCTGCATCAAGATCCGCTGACGAACGCTGTTCGCGATATCTTCGCGAAATCGCTTTGCGGCGAGACTGGCAGGGACGCGACCCTTACGAAAACCGGGAACCGCCACGGTCTTGACGACTTCTTCCAGCGCTTCGCCAGAGAAATGGTCGATGTCGGAACGAGGTACAGTGACTCGAACATGCTTGCGGCAAGGGCCGATGTTCTGAATGTCTACCTTCAGGGAGAGCCTGTACTTCAGGTCCTCAGTCGCTTCCGAGACTGGGTCCGCGACGGGGGATTCGGCTTCACTCACAAATGACGTCCTTTATGGAAGAAACGAGAGAGAGCGGGTGATGGGACTCGAACCCACGACAACCACGTTGGCAACGTGGTACTCTACCAACTGAGTTACACCCGCTTATTTCGGCCCGACCATAAAGCCGGGAGGGAATTATCCAACTTCAAGCCGTCTCGTCAAGCGAACAGGTCACTCTCTGCCAAAGATCCTGCGTTCAAAAAGGAAATTCCAAATTGAAGCTGCAGATTGCACCTCTGGAGGATGCGAATCGGTTTCCCTGAGCCGGAACTATAATGATTTCATTTTGGATTGGCTACTGAACCACAAGGAATCTTTCTCAAATGAATGCTGCGAAACTCCTTAAAGGGATCGTCGTCCTCCCGGTGTCTCATCTTACGATTGCCCGTGAGTGGTATTCGCACACTTTGGGGTTCGAAGCCGTATATCTGCACACTGATCCGGTCGAAAATCCCGAAGGGAATTATGCCATCCTTCGCCGGGATTCCGCCGAAGTACATCTGATTCTTGACGAAGGGCCACACGAACATCCCTGGCAGATCGCTGGCACCGGCTACCTCTTCCTGAAAGTCGACGGAATCGACGCGATTTATGAGCAGGCCATTCAATCGAAGACCC
The DNA here is from genome assembly GCF_044336245.1 of Schlesneria sphaerica. NCBI lineage: Bacteria > Pseudomonadati > Planctomycetota > Planctomycetia > Planctomycetales > Planctomycetaceae > Schlesneria > Schlesneria sphaerica. Next base: position 3,173,022 of record NZ_CP172346.1, read on the forward strand.
GAATCACCTGCGAGATTCGCCGGGAAGACTGGGGTGAGCGTGCCTTCCAGTTGACTGACCCGAGCGGAAATCGCATTCGCGTTTGCGAACATCGATTGTGACAACCCGTGAGAGCGAGATCGACTGGGGAATCGCACCGAAATTGGACGTCACTCAAATTCATCCGCCTTGATGTCCTCAGCGCCGCCGCAATGTTACGATGGGAGTTCGTATTTCGCTCGACCGATATTGCTCACAGGCGTGACGGTTGTCGCGAAACGAGCTCCATGGACCATGTTTCTGGTGTGAACGAATGATAGTGACGATCGATGGTCCAGCGGGTACCGGAAAGAGCACCGTGGCGAGAACGCTCGCCGACCGGTTAGGCTTTGAATTCCTCAATACCGGAGCCATGTACCGGACCGTCGCTTACGCCTGCCTGAAGAAGCAACTCCCTCTCGACGACGAACAAGCCGTCGCTGATGAAACGCTGCGACTGAAAATCACTTTCGCAAACAACCGGGTACTGCTCGGCGATCAGGACGTGACCGACGCGATCCGACAGCAGGAAGTCACCCAATCAGCTTCAATCGTCGCCGCTCACCCCGCCGTACGCAGCCGTCTGGTGGATCTGCAGCGGAAGATCGCCCATGGGATTAATCTCGTCACCGAAGGACGCGATCAGGGGACGATCGTTTTCCCGAACGCCGACTGCAAGTTCTTCCTGACCGCCTCGCCCGAGGAGCGAGCCCGCCGGCGCCTGAGGGAACTCGAAGAAAAGGGTGAGCAAGTCTCGCTCGAAGAACTGCTGGAGCAACAGTCCCTCCGCGACTATCGCGACGAGACTCGCGCGTGCTCGCCGCTGCAGCCCGCCCCGAACGCGATCATCATCGACACCACAGATATGACGATTGCCCACGTCACCGGCCGCCTGGAACAAATCGTGGCAGCAGTCTCGGCCAACTCGAGCCGCTAGAAACAGACATTGCTTTAACGGCCTGGCCACGACGCGTGACTACCGGTCAAGGCTTCGTCGCCGTGTCGATGCGACAACTTCCACCCTGACACCGCCCCGTCAGTCGCAGTCGATTGCGTGCAAACAGTGTGTAACCCAGATCGAGTAACTGGGAAATTAACGGTAGTCGCGTGAGCGTCACGGCGGGCCCAAACCCGACGGCCTGATAGAGGCGTCGAAACACTTCGACCCCCTCAATCCACTTTCCATCGGGCAACCGGCCCTGGATCCGTGCCATCAGATCATCCTGTGTCTTCCCCAGATCTTCCGCTCGAAAATCCGGGGCATCGATGTCTGTAAAGCGAATCTTTCCCTTACGGTCCCAGCGGCGCAGAAGAGCGATCTCCCTCACGCACAGCGGGCAGCCACCGTCATAAAAGACTTCGACTTCAAACGGCGTCGTATTGGTATCTGACACACCACACCTCCCATCGAATCGATAGAGCCGGCGTAACTCTCCAGGTCTGCAGGATTCCGACTGAAACGGTCTCTGAATCTGCCCAGGAGCCCACCCCACTCCATGAACCGCAGCCCCCTCAGGCAATTAACCGAGGTACGCAAAAGCCTATCCCACTCACTGGCGATTGCCGAGAAAAATCCGGACAGAGTCTGATCAGGCTGTTCGAGAATCAAATAACATCGAATTGTGGAGGGACTCCATCGCCGCCAGGAATTTTCAGGCAGGAAAGAGCCCGCCTGTCACTGCGCCGACCAGACTCGCTCGGCCGCCTGTTCGCCACTTGCGATCGCATCCGGGATCCCCACACCGTGGCACGTGATCCCTGCAAGAGCCAGACCCGTGTGTCGATGCTCCCATTTTTCGATTCGCGTGACCTGTTCCAGATGCCCGACGTGATATTGCGGCATCGCCTGCCGGTAACGAACCACTCTCATAAAATCAGGCTGCCCGTGAACGCCAAGCATCTCTGCCAACTCTTCACGAACGATTTCGATGATTCGCTCATCGGAGTTTTCAAGAATTTCGGGCTGCAGCGCTCCGCCGACAAAAGTCCTCAACAGCACATGTCCCGCAGGCGCCCGCTCCGGAAACTTGCGACTTGAGAACGAGACAGCGAGGACTCGCCGACCTTCCCGGTGAGGAATCACCAGACCGAATGCATGCAGTGGATCGCGGATGTCAGACAGGCGATGCCCGGAGACGACGATCGCGCTGGACGCGTATTCAATTCCCGCCAGGGCTTCGCTCAATTCGGCATCCAGCGAGGCAACCAATTGCGAAGTTCGAGAAGCCGACGCGGCGATGACCAGCCCCGAAAATGTCTCCGCAGAACCATCCGCCAGCGTAATACGATACCGCGCGGCATCAGGTACATCCGCATGATCCACGCCCGCCGAACACTCAGTGATGCTCCGGATTTCGCTTTGCAGACGAACATCGCAACGCGAGCGCACCTTCGCTCCTAAGGCGTCGACGAGATCCTCCATCCCCCCTTTCAGTCCTGCGAACAACCCGTACCGGGCCCCACTGGACGTATCCGTGGCAGCGGCGGAGGGACGATCCGAAGCAGGGGGCCGCTTCCCGGACCTGGCTCGGGCCTTGGACTTTTGAAACAGCGAGGCACGAATCAGACTGCCGTAGTCACGTTCCATTTCAAGAAAGCGGGGCATCGTGGCCGCGAGACTCAGACGCGTTGGATCGGCGGTGTAGATCCCCCCCACCAGCGGCTGAATCAGTCGTTCGAGTGCTTCGCGCCCAAACCGGCGAAGTACGAAACTGGAAAGACTTTCATCTTCGATCCCTCGCGGTTCGCCACCTTGCTGGCTACCCGCTTGAGTCGACATGCCCCCCTGGCGGCGGGGGAGGAACCATTCTGACAGCAGCCGAACTTTCCCCCAAACCGAGAAGAGCGGGGAGGTGACAACAGGCCAGATGGCTGTGGGACTCAATAACTGAAACCCCTCCGGAATGGGCACAGGCCGACCGTCGAACAGAACCAGCGCTCCGCGGAATCGCGTGTCGGTGGAAACGAGTCGATCTTCCATCCCCAGTCGACGACACAGGCTGACGGCCGCTGGCTTGTTCGTCAGGAACGAATCCGCTCCGAGATCGACCAGATAGTCACCGATACGTTCAGTCCCAACGAGTCCCCCCAGTCGGGAACCCGCTTCAAACAGCGTGACCGAGAGCTCGTCTCGCGATTCGCCCGCAAGTTCACAAAGGCGGTGTGCGGCCGACAGACCAGCCAGCCCGCCCCCGATGACGGCGATTCGCCGCGGTTTATCGTGAGCCTGCATGACGCCCCATCTCGTGCACCATTTCCACCAGAGCTTTCACGCTCTCAGGAGGAACTTCGGGAAAGACACCGTGTCCCAAATTGAAGATGTGACCGGGACGACCACCCGTCGCGTCGAGAACATCTTTTGCCCGGCGACGTAGCGTCGGCAGATCGGCCATCAATGACACCGGATCAAGGTTTCCCTGCACAGCGACATCGTGCCCCACCGTCTTCCATCCGTCTGCCAGATTTACTCTCCAGTCGAGACCGATCACCTGCCCACCCGCCTCACGCAATAGCGGCAGCAGCGCCGGGTTTCCCGTCAGGAAATTGATCACCGGCACACCAGGCTTGATCCCCTGGATCACCTGACGCGTATAAGGCAGCACATAGGTCCGGTAATCGTCCGGCGACAGGCAGCCTGCCCAACTATCAAACAACTGAACCGCCTGACATCCCGCATCGATCTGTGCGTTGATGTACCGAACGAGACTGCGTGCCAGGCGCTGCATCAGCGTCCGCCAGGCCCCTTCATCGGTGTACATCATGGATTTGGTCCGGATGTAATTCTTCGAGCCGCCCCCTTCGATGGCGTACGAAGCCAGGGTAAACGGAGCACCGGCAAACCCCAGCAGCGGAATGTCAGCGGGGAGATCCCGGCGAATCAGCTTCACCGCATCGAAAACGAACTGCATCGAACCAACATCTTCAAGTTCGCGAAATCGATCAACCTCGCTGGCCGTGACGATGGGGTTATGGATGACAGGGCCTTCCCCTTTGGCATATTCCAGATCGATCCCCATGGGTTCCAGCATGGGCAGCAGATCGGCGAACAGAATTGCCGCATCGACACCCAGCACCCGCTGAGCGGTCAGAGTCACTTCAGCGGCAAGTTCGGGCGATTTGCAAAGCTCGATGAACGTCACTTTGCTGCGAACCGCCATATATTCGGGAAGGTACCGACCTGCCTGGCGCATGATCCAGATCGGGGTGGTATCCGTGACCTCACGTCGTGCGGCTTTGAGGAATCGGCTGTTCTGCAAGGCGGGGGTCAGCATGGTGTCTCCGGTCGATGTATGCCCGATCTGTAAGCGTCGACGAGCAAGAATGAGGGCCGTCGGCCTGCATTCTCGATTCGGAAGAGGGTCAGCGGGATACGACTTCGTGCGAATCCGCCCGAGTTCGTTCTGGCCCGCCCTGAACTTGCGTCAGCACCTGCCGGTGAACGCTTACTCCGGGATTGTAGCGCGGCCGATTCCCGCTGGGAACCGAGGACGCCGTCGATTAATATCCAAGGATCATGATTCTTTTCATTCGCATCGACGCCACGACCTTACCCGCCCTGATTTTTGGAGCGGCTCTGGTTGTTTTGGCAGCACTACTGGGCCTGTTTGTCTGGCGCGCTCGTCGAACACTGGAACAGGACGGGGACGTTGATGCTCGGACGAAGCTGCATGCCAACCGCCAGATGAGGCGACGCCTGCAGATAAGTATCATGCTGGCCGTCATCGGCATCGTGATCGCCGTGGGAGACCAGATGGATCAGCTCTTTGTGCAGCGTCCGCATTTGTTTTTTGTATGGGTCGCCGTGGTCTTTGCACTGGTACTGTGGATGGTCCTGCTGGCGATGGGCGACTGGCTGTCCACGATTACTCATTCCGAGATCGCCAGGACTCGGCTGCATCTGGAACGACGCGAGCTCGAGGAACAGATTCGTCACTATCGAGCTACGCAGGCAAACACCGCATCAAACAAGAACGACTCGACCACCCAGTCCTGACAGAGGCGAGGGCCACCGATGCACTCCAGCGGCGTTAAAAACTACGGTCTTATGCTGTTTGCCATCACGGCAGTCAGTTGCAGCAGCCAGTCAGCCCCACAGTCAAACTCGCCCCTCCCCCCGACGGATCGCAAGCCTGCCGCAGTCGAAACTCCTGCCACCGCCGAGGTCGCTGCGCCCGAAGGTGCCGCGCAAGAGCAGAACCCTCTTCCGCGGTCACCCCGCAGAAGAGCCACTCCCATCGAAATCGCTCCTGCCGCGACATCTCAAGCCACCGACGCGGAATTCTCGCCGGAACAGCTCGAACGTCAGCGCGAGGCACTGAAACCCCTTCAGGTACTGCTGGGAAACTGGAAAGGCCTGTCGCGAAAAGCCCACTCAGATCAGCCCAAGTGGGAATACGACTGGGTGACTGACCCCAACCACCCCGGACTACGGATCGCCTCGGACGCTGGAGTCTATATCCGTAATGGACGACTGACATACCGACCTGAATCGGACCAGTTTGAACTGACGACCACCGACGCCGAGGGTTCACACCGCACCTTTCAAGGGACCTTCATCGAACCGATCCGCGATGTCACCACAGACGAAAAGAAGCTTCAGCGCACCTTCAAACTGCAATTGACCGAAACAACGGCCCAACCATCCGACATTCAGTGGCGACTGACCTTCAATCAGCAGGAAAACAATCGCTACATTCTGGAGGTGGATCGAAAGCGGAACAACGGCCCGTTCAGCCGTGTCGACACCATCCACACGCAGCGCGAGGGAACCTCGTTCGCACTCAGTGAGTCTGATTATGGCAGCAAGACGTGCATCATCTCTCAGGGGTTAGGCACGATCTCCGTCAGCTACAAGGGACAATCGTTCTGGGTCTGCTGCACAGGCTGCAAAGCGGCATTCGAAGAAGATCCAGAAAAATGGATTGCGAAGTGGGAAGCGCGGAAGAAAAAGTAGGGCCCGTTTCGGTCTGCAAGCCCGGCAACACACCTCGTCTCCCACCCCTTGAAATTCCCACACGGCCCGCTGAGTCAATCAGGTGAGAGACGCGGGACGTTGTACTCGGAAATGTTTTTCCGAACCGCCGCCGCCGGAAATCAAAGACCGACCGGAGATCAAAGACCGAATAGTCGCTTCAGAGCGTTGATCAGCCCATGTGGAGTGCCGGCCCGAGCCTCGTCCTTGAGTGCTTCCAGCGGCGGATGAAGCAGTTTATTGACGATCCGTCCGACGGTCCGTTCAATTTGCTCTCGGTCGTGACTGGTCAGTTGCGGCAGCTTGTTGAAGAGTCGTTCCAGTTCGTCCTTGCTGACCGCGTGCCAATCCTGCATCAGTCTTGAAACGACTTCGCCACTGGCACGGTGGTAGTATTCCGCCATGAAGCGAGCGGTCTCGTCGTCGATCAACTGCCGTGCCTTGTCGATTTCACGGACGCGGGCTTTGCGATTTTCTTCGCACGTGTTTCGCAAGCTGTCGATGTCGTACAGGAACACGTTATCAAGTTCACCGACATCCGTCGCAAAATCGCGAGGGGCCCCGAGATCGAGAATGAAGGCGGTGCGGCGGGGATCGGCCTGACGCACGCGCTTAAACAGTTTTGCATCGACGATCGGCCGGTCGGCCCCCGTCGTGCTGACAATGACATCCGCGCGACCGAGCCAGGTTTCCAGCTCAGACCATGGAGCGGCACGCCCGCCCCATTCGGCGGCGACACGTTCGGCCCGTTCAGGACTGCGATTGACGACCACGATATCGCGGACCCCTTCGTCCTTCAGATACCGCAGCGTTTCTTCTGCCATCTCACCCGCCCCAATGACCAGAACCATCTTGTCATCGAAGTGATCAAAAATACTCTTGGCAAAGTCCCCGACAGCGACGCTGGCGATCGAGACTTTACCTTCGGACAATCGCGTCTCGGTCCGAACCCGCGCGGAAGTCCGAATGGCACCCTGGAACAAAGCGTGTGAGATTGGTCCGCATGATCCCGTCACTTCGGCGGCGCGGTACGCCTCGCGCACCTGGTTCACAATCTGCGGCTCTCCGAGCACCATGCTGTCGAGCGACGAAATGACTTCGTAGAGGTGCCGAACCGCTTCCGAACCTGTAGCGACCCGAAGTTCCCCCACAAATTCGTCGAGCGGTACACCATGGAATTCGGACAGAAACTGAGCAAGCTGGGGCGGAGTCAGTGGTTCTGCATCGGACCCACGGGCGATGTACAGTTCAACCCGATTGCAGGTCGACAACACGACCGACTCGGTCTCGGGAAAACGCTCTTTCAGCCGCTGATAGGCCGCGTTGAGCTGATCCTGTGTAGCGAAGGCCAATCGCTCGCGGATCTTCAGCGGCGTGGTCTGATGAGTACAGTACAAAGCGAGCAGGTTCACGGTGCCAGTCCTCGCGTCGCATTGGCCGACGGAGTCGGTGCCGATCCATGTATTGAGTGCCATTTTGCGGCTGCGGTCAGCATTTGCAAACCAATCAGCGTCACGAGCAGAAATCCGCATGCCCAGGCCGTCCGCAGAGCGATCTGTCGACCCGGCGACCGCTTTTGAATCAGTAGCCATACGAAGAGGACCCCCACTAATAGACCCGTGAAGATGCCACCAATCACGACCGGGTCAGTCCACGTCATCGGGATTCCTCCCCCTGTCGCGAAGACCCCCAGTCCGAACCCGGAAATGATTCCCACCATCTGAAACGGAACTGCCACCAGAATGGCAAAACGATTCAGCCGTTCGATCAACTCGAGGTTCGGAAGTTTGACGGAATCATTCGACGTTTGCCGTTGCTTCAACCGGCGGTGCTGCCACAAATACAGCAGACTCAGCACAAATCCAAGCAAGATGAAACCGGTACCGAGCATCAGTGTCGATGCATGCAGCATCTTCCAGCCGCGATCGTAGTCAAGACGGTGTCCCGGCTGGTCCGTAACGAACCATGAGGCAACCACCAGAGCCAATATCACCGGCCAGGCGACCAGTCCCGTCGCCAGTTCGCTATCAACGGCCGACACAAACAGATGAACCAGCACCGCCAGCCAGGCCAGTACCAGATACCAGTCATGTGCCGAACTGAGCAGGGGAGGGAGGTCCGCCTGGCGCGATCGATACAGCAGATAGAGAGTGTGCGCGACGAATCCCGCCACGGTGAACAGGAACGAGACGATACGGCTGAGTGTGCTGCGCCGCTTCAGCTGGCTGACCTCGCAGGCGAAGGCCACCCCATAGCTGGCGAGAAAACAGACGACACTTGTTTTCAACATCACTTGTGATCGTTTCCATTGCCTGTCTCAGAACGGTTGTCTTCGTCCAATCGTCCAAAGGGGACTCTGCATTGGAAAACCGCACCGATCAACGAATTGAAATGTACGTCACACCAGAGCAAGATTCAAATCCCCAGATTCGTTTCCAGGATTGCCTGCGACCGAAGAATATGAGACTTTCTCTAGAGACATCTTGTGTTCCGGCAGCCACGAAGGCAAGTCGCACGAGTTTCCCACACCATGGCAAAAACCCTGCTCGAATACGCTGAACTGCTGGATGGTCGCAATCTGCGCTGGCCCGCGCCACCCAAAATTGTACCCGTTCAGGCAACCCCATCTCTGAAGCCGCTGCCAGGAATTCGGGCCGTCACCTGGAACCTGTACGGAACCCTGCTGAGAATTACCGACGGTGAACTGGTATTCCAGCACCCTCAGGCCCTGCGGATGGAAGTGGCGATCGAAAAGACGATCGATGAATTCAATATGTGGAACAGCATGACCCGCCGGCCGGGAAAGCCGTCGGATCTGCTTCTGCCGAAATACCTGAATGCGATTGAAGAAATCCGACTCAGGTCCAGCAACAAAAAAGGAGATCTTCCTGAAGTCGATGCGGCCCAGGTCTGGCACACGCTGCTCGAAATGCTGCATAAAAAGGACTACACCTACGATGAATCCCTCTACGGCAGCATGACCGAACTGGCACAGAAGGTGGCCTACTTCTTCCATTCCAGCCTGCAAGGGACAGAGGCCACCCCCGCCGCGCTCGACACGCTGAACGCCATTGCTGCGGCCGGACTGCGACAAGCGGCACTCGCCGATGCCCAATGCTTCACCCTGGTGCAGTTGACTCGCGCCCTCAGGCATCAGGGAAATCTGTTTCACGTCACAGAATTGCTGCCCGAATCCCTGAACACCTTGTCCTACGAGTGGGGTATCTGTAAGCCGTCCCTGTCACTCTACGCACAGGCAATTTTGCGATTCAAGGAGATCGGAATCGAGCCAAACGAGATCCTGCACGTCGGAACCCGTATCCAGGGGGATCTCGCACCGGCCAAGGCCTGCGGCTTTCAGACCGTCCTGCTGGCAGACGACAAGACAAGTCTGGCGGTCACGCCCGAAGATCTGAAGAACCCCGAAACGCGGCCCCACCGGCTGATTACCGAGTTGCCACAGTTACGCGAGATTCTCCAGATCTGACGTGACGACGATCGTTCACCGATCAGGGTCGCTCTCGTCGTGCCCTGACTCATTTCGCGTCCCGACTCATTTGAGGTGAGGTCGCACCAGTTCTGCTCTGATCATATAACCCGCCTCATTGGGATGAAGTTTGTCATCAATGTGCAGGTCTTCGCGCGGCTTCCCGTCGGGACCCAGTAAAGCGTCAAAAAGCTCAATGTACCCCAGGTTCGATCCCGTCGAGCAGATTTCGCGGATCAGGCGATTCGCTTCTTTCTGTCGATCCGCTTCGGCCCAGCGAGCGGGACTGGAATTGATTTCCATGAACACGATTCGTGTATCGGGTAGGCGGCTTCGAACTTTGGCCACATATTCCTTGAAGTCAGCGGCGACCTGTTCCGGCGATTTCCCTGCGTGAATATCGTTCGACCCGGCATGCAGCACGATCAGTTTCGGCTTGTAGGGGAACACAATCTGATCTGCGAAAAACGTGTTCTCTGAAATCTGAGATCCGCCGAAGCCGCGATTGAGGACTGTGGCTTCCGGGAAATCCTGCTCCAGAGTCTTCCACATCCGGATGCTCGATGAGCCTGCAAACAGGACGGCACCGGTGGGTGGGGGATTTGACTTGTCCTGTGCGATGAACGCAGCAATCTCATTTTCAAATCGGTAGGGCCCCTCTTCGGCCCGCCAGAGCCAACGCAAGGATTCGGGCAGTATCGCTCCCCCGTGATTTCCGCTGTGGCCGCCGTGTCCCCACACAGTCTTGACGTCGTATCTGGCAAACTTCAGCGAGGACTCCATTTCGAGGTTCGCGAGCCACCAGTTGCCATGTTCGTTATTCAGATCACGATCACCATCCTGCAGAAAGACGCGAATCGGTTTGCGGGGCGTTTTGCGAATCATCGCCTGGTAATTGTGACCACCCCGGATGTTCGTGAAACTGCCGATGTGACTGAGCACTTTGCGGAACGCATCGGGCCGTTCCCACGCAACGGTCCAGGCACAGATCCCGCCCGAGGAGGCACCACAAATCGCCCGCTGTGCTGGATCATTGGTGAGGTGATAGCTTTTGCCGACTTCGGGCAGAATCTCTTCCAGCAGCAGCCGGGAATACTGATCGCTGAGCGTGTCGTATTCGAAGCTTCGATTATTTGCGCGCCAGCGGCTGTCAGGCAGCGAGTCCCCACGATGCCCCGGATCGATAAAGATTCCGATGATGGGGGGGATCGCCTTCTGATGGATCAGGTTATCGAACACCACAGGAACGCGATATTCGCCTGTTTTATTGACATAGGCGTGCCCGTCCTGAAACACCATGACCGCGGTCGGCTTGGCGGCGTCATATTGCGCGGGGACATAGACATAATAGTCCCGCACGGTTCCTTCAAAGACTTGGCTGGTCCACTGATGCCGGGTGACGGTTCCCGTGGGAACCCCCTCAACAGGGAAGGAATCCTTCCCCAGTTCGTACTTTTGTGGTTCAGCCGGCTTGTCTGTCTGAGCCAGTAGTGAGGAAGCCAGAATCAGAGGGAGCACGCAACAGGCTGCAAAAAGTCGCACGGTGAAGTCTCCATCGAGAAAAGAATGTCCGCCAGGAATCTGTTAAGATAGAGATCCCACGTATGTCGTGAAAGCAACTTGCCGATGCGAAGGAAAGCTCTCGCAGTACTCGCACGTTGTGGAAGCCCCAAGAGCACGGACCACAAGCCGGTCCTGCGCTTACGGCCGGTGTTTTGAAACCCGCGTATCCCCTGTTCCGCACTCTGATCTGCCCCGAGACTCCCTTGAACGACACTGTCAACAACCCGGCCTCTCCCCCCATGGAGTCCACCTCTCCTAACGACGTTCGCACCCTGCGCATGACCATTTCCTATGAGGGAACGAACTATTGCGGGTGGCAGGTCCAGCCGAATGGAATCGCGCTGCAAGCCCTGGTCGAACAGGGGCTCGCAGATTTCACAGGAGAATCGACGCGGGTCGTGGCATCAGGTCGAACGGACGCAGGAGTTCATGCTGTCGGACAGGTCATCAGCTTCACCACCCGCAGCACGGCCCCCTGTCATGGCTTTCTGCAGGGCTTACCACGTTATCTCCCCGACGACATTGTCGTCCGCGACGTTCAAGTGGCCGAACCCGGTTTCAACGCGCGTTTCGATGCCAAGCGCAAGTGGTACCGGTATGTCATTCACAACAGCCCGATCCGCGTCCCGTTTCTGCGAAATGCCGTTCTGTGGCAACGGTCGCGACTGGACGACATCGCCATGAATACCGCCGTGCAATGCCTGGTGGGGACGCACGACTTCCGCTGCTTCGAGACCCAGTGGCCCAATCGCTCTTCCAGCGTTCGCACCATTTCTCATGCGTCGGTGACCCGCACCGCCGGTTGGAACGCATGGGATTCCGAAGCGTCCGACGCGCCAGGACGAAATCCGGCTGCTGTCGCCTCCCATCCGGACCCGGCATTCCTTTGTTTCGATGTGATGGCAGACGGTTTTCTTTACAACATGGTGCGTGCCATCGTCGGGACACTGATCCATGTCGGCCGAGGGCGCTGGTCTCCCGCTGATTTGAAGCGGATCCTCGAATCTGGCGACCGTTCGCACGCGGGGGAAACGGCTCCCCCCCAGGGGCTGTACCTGATGCGAGTCGACTACTGATCGAACCTCGACCACTTCAGGGACGACCACCGTCAGGGACAGTGCACAAATGGTTGCTTTTCAGTGCCGGCGGTTCTAAAACTTCGCGTGATGCCCCCGCCCAGGTATGCGTCTCAACCGAATCTGGCTGACATCCGGAAATTGGATTCCAAGGCAAGCTGCAAGGAGGTCGCACCAGGCATGATTTCGCAACTTTTGACCGGAAATCAGCGGTTCGTTGAATCCGAATTCAACCGGAATCTGGACTATTATCACTCGATTGCCGCGGCTCAGACACCCGCTGTTTTGTGGATCGGCTGTTCTGATTCCCGTGTTTCTGAAGACGTCATCACGGGCAGTAAACCGGGAACGATGTTTGTTCACAGGAACGTCGCCAACATCATCGCGTACAACGATGTGAACTTCGCCGCGCTGCTCGAGTACGGCGTGACGTACCTGAAGATTCCGGACATCGTCGTATGCGGCCACACACGGTGCGGGGGAATCAAGGCGATTGTCGAAGGGGTTAAAGAGAACTACATCGCGGACTGGCTGCAGATTGCTGCCGGTATTCGAGATGAGGTGGAAGTTCTGGCCCAGCAACAGGGACTGAGCCACGATCAGAAGCTTGATCTGCTATCGAAAGAGAACGTCAAACTGCAGATTAAACACCTGAATCGACTCTCGTTTATCCGGCGGATGCACGAGAAAGGGTCGATTCCTCGCATTCACGGCTGGCTGTATTCGGTGGACACGGGCAAGATCGAGGTACTGGTTGACGGACACGCCGCTGCGGCCCATCGACCCGGATAGTCCGGTCGGGATGCGGCGAGATCGAAAACGCTGATCATCCGCATGAGCCAACGTCTCCGCAGCTTTCGGACTCGTGGGCTGCGAGGAAACGGGCGAGCCCTATTCCCCCGCCGTATGACCTCGGCCACACCGCTCACTGATGATCATTGCTTCCGTCTAGAGGTTAGGACACCGTGGATTCGAATATCATTGCCGCTCCCGACATTGCTGCGGCGGCATCGCAGATCTTTTCACCGACGATCCTGCGTGAAATGGGGATGCTGGTCTTTCTCATTGTCGCGGCTCTCATCGTCCTGCCCCGCCCCCAGCGACGGCTGGCTGTCCACCCGATCGTCTTTCTCGTACTGGCCGCCACCCTGCTGGGAATATCGTCCCTCTTCTCTCACCTTCAGATGGACGGTTTCTTCCGTTTGCTGGCTGAGTTTCTGCTGCTGACTGCCGTTGTGAGGACCTGCTTCCTCTGCGTGATCACGATCCTGCAGCGCGCGATGAAATGGTCGCCGCAGCGGATTTACCTCGACATCTGCCTGGTCTTAATCTACGGCGTCGTGCTGGTTCCTCTCTTGAGCAACGCTGGCCTGAAGTCTTCTGACCTCATTACAGGGACTTCCGTCCTGACCCTGGTTCTTGGCCTGGCGCTGCAGGGAACCCTGGGAAATATCTTCGCCGGCATCGCCATCAACGTTCATCACCCGTTTGCCGTGGGTGACTGGATTCAGTTCAACGATCGACGGGACCACATCGGGAAGGTCAAGGAAATCAGTTGGCGGGGAACGACGGTTGTCACGCTCGATTCGGTCGAAATTGTCATCCCCAACACCCAACTGGCCGAGATGCCCCTGGCGAACTTCATGCGTCCCCAGCGGCATACACGCCGGTCTGTCCACTTTGTCTGTCCCTATTCGATTCCCCCCGGACGAGTGCATTCCACCGTTCTCAACGCGATCGCGGGATCCCGAGGCGTACTCGCAGAACCTGCCCCGACGATCATTACGAACGCATTCACCGAACGGGGCGTGGAGTACTGGTTGCGGTTCTTCACCGACCAGTTCGAAATCCGCGACAGCGTCGACGGGGGTGTGCGAGACCGCGTCTGGTACGCACTTCAGCGTGAGGGAATCACGATGCCGCCCGCCGTGATGAACGTGCAACTGCAACAGCTTCCCACGGAAGAGACGCCGGTCCCGACTCGCGAAGAAATCCACGAACGGGTTCTGAGGGGTGCTTCACTCAGTCAGGGGTTACCTGACAAGGCGTTAGCAATCCTGGCACGGGAAAGCAAACTCCGACGCTACCACGCAAACGAAGTGATCATTCGACAGTATGAACCGGGCAGAGAACTGTTTATTGTTCACACCGGAACGGTCAGTGTCGCGTCGGCCCGATCGGGATCAGCGGCAGTGGAAATCACGCGACTGGGGCCTGGTGATTATTTTGGAGAAATGTCACTTTTGCTGGGTGAGGCTCGCAGCGGGACCGTCACGGCAGTCACGGATTGTGAACTGCTTGTGATCGACAAGCCGGCACTGGCCGCAGCGCTCGCTCAGTCGCCTGAAATGACGGATACTCTCAGTCGCACAGTGGCGGCGCGACAAAAGGAACTGGGAGACCGACTGAACGTCGGCACCGCCCCTGAAAACCTCGATGAACGGGCCAGTTCGTTGTTAGCAAAGATTCAGAAGTACTTCGGCGTGAGCTGAAACAAAGGCGCCACGGATATGGCTCGTCTGGAACGATTTGCAACTTACATCAGCGTTCTGATGGAACCCCATGATCGGCTTCTGGAACTGGGGCGGCAGTCGCAGGACGACCCCGCTCCTCTGGCGGTCGTCCCGAACGCCAGCCCCGTTCGGCTCGTGATTGCTGCACGCGATCAGAACGAGATCGGCCGCAAACAGCTCCGAATCGAAGCCCTGGGCAGCCAGCGAGTCCGGGTGACGAATATCAACGAGCGGAACACCGTGGCCATCGTCAACGAGCGCCAATTGAATCCGGGCGACTCGTACGAAGGAGAACTTCCCGTCAGGCTGACTCGTGGCGGATTTCAGCTCTGTATCGAGGCGGTCGGGGGGAGGAAGGCGCTTGCGCCGGAACAACACGATCTCTTCCAGTCCTTTGCCCACACCCCACCCAAGCCCCAGTCGCTGAGTCAACTCACGCGAAGTCGCGTCGATCCCCCGACCTCCTTGCCGCCCGCCCGCGAGTCGTTCGTTGCGTCGCTGCAGTCCTCCAACGCTGACGTGATGCTGGATCGACTTGAGCAACTGGTCGCCGTTCTTCAGCAGGTCGCTTCGACGACCGAATTCTCAAAACAGATCGCCGAAAAAACGCTCGAAATGGTGAACCTCGACCGCGCCGCCGTGCTCAAGCGGACGGGTGATCTCTGGGAAGTCGTCGCCGTGGCCACCGAAGGACAGAACGAAGGGGCCGAGCGATGGCAGCCCAGCCAGAAACTGCTGACCCAATTGCTGCGGGACCGTCGAACCTTGTGGGGTCGTCCCGGAGCGATCGACGCTCAACATTCCGAAAGTCTGGCATTCCTGCGAGCCATGGTTGCAGCACCGATTCTCGATCCTGACGGCGTGGTGATTGGTGCCGTCTACGGGGACCGCCGTCTGGGCGGCTCCACCAGTCGCCCCCCCATCGATCGATTCGACGCGAAGCTGGTGGAGATCCTGGCTTGTGGAGTCGCGGGGGGGTGGGCGCGGGTGGAACAGGAACGGGCCGCCATCGAAAAGCGCATCCAGTTCGAGAGGTTCGTGACGAAAGAAGTCGCGCAAAGTCTCGAAGAGGATCCCGAAGCTCTAGTCGGTCGGGATGCCGACGTGACTCTGCTGTTCTGCGATATTGCCGGCTTCAGTCGCATCTCAGGCTTGCTGAATCCCACGGAAACCTTTCGCTGGATCAACGCCGTCATGGAGACGCTCTCCCAATGTGTCCTGTCGACCAGAGGAACACTGATCGACTACGTCGGGGATGAACTGATCGCCATGTGGGGCGCACCGCTCGCGATGGAAGATCACGCTGCGGCCGCAACCGAAACCGCGCTGCTGATGCTGGATGCCTTAAAAGAGTTTAATGAGCGTTACGTGCTGCCGGATAAGGAAACCACGCAGATCGGGATTGGGATCAACACGGGTGTTGTCCGCGTCGGCAATACGGGGAGTGAGCATAAGCTGAAGTACGGACCGCTGGGGGCTCACGTGAACATCGCCAGCCGTGTCCAGGGGGCAACTCGCTTTCTACGCACGCCGGCATTAATGACGGGTGACACCGCTCGTCGGCTGGAGGGCAAGGTGCAAACCCGGCGACTCTGTTCTGTCCGCCTGAAGAACATAGAAATCCCTGTCGATCTGTTTGAACTCGTCGCGCATCCCGGGCCCGGATGGCGCGAGTTTGCCGCGGACTATGAACAGGCTCTGCTCGCTTGGGAACAGCATGATTTGCAGGCTGCCATCGGAATTCTCAGTCGCCTGGTGACAAAATCCAGCCAGGATGGACCGACGATGGTGCTGCTCTCGCGCGCTGTCGACGCCTGGTCACGAGACCAGCGAGAATATGATCCGGTCTGGACGCTCGCGTCAAAATAGCGAACATAATCACGCCGTGACCTACGCCACCGCAATCCGCCTGTAGCGACCGAACCTATGTCGACAGATACCCGATCATCCGAGAGGAACTCCCTGGACGCCGCCATTTCCGAATGGTTTCGCGAGATCAGGGCAGGGGCCGAGCCCAACAGTGTCGAGTTCCTGACACGCTATCCTGAGATCCGGACGGAACTTCAGGCGTTTCTGGAAAATTTTACGATCATTCAGAGTCGCATCGACCAGCACAACGCCGGGGAAACTCCCAAACCCGACAGCACCTCGTCCAGCCGTCCTGTTTCCGTTCACTCATCCAGTCCCCAGAGTATCGTCACCGCCGTATCGCTCGGAAACACGGATGTGACAGCAGGTTCCGTCTCCTCCCATGCCCGCTATCGCGAACTGAAGTTGTTCAACAAGGGGGGCCTGGGTGACCTCTACCGTGCTTATGACGAATCGCTGAATCGCGAAACCGCAGTCAAACGGGTCAACGATCGTGCCGCTTCGGAACCTGCGCTGCTGACACAATTTCGGATCGAGGCCGAGATCACGGGGCGACTGGACCATCCCGGCGTCGTCCCCGTTTATGGCTATGGGGAAGACGCCGAGCACCGGCCGTTCTATGTGATGCGACTGATCAACGGTCGTGAACTGGCCGCTGCCATCCGCGAGTATCACTCCGTGCGTAGCGTACGCCCCAACAGCCAGGAAGCGCGCCGCATGCTGCTGACCCTGCTGGAACATCTCATCAGCGCCTGCAAAACCGTTGCTTATGCACACGACGTCGGGATCATTCACTGCGATATCAAACCGGCCAACATCATGGTCGGACAATACGGCGAAACGTTTGTTCTCGACTGGGGACTCGCCTCGACGTTCGAACGGACCAAGACGTTCATGAAAAATGAACTCGACCTGCTACGGCCCAAATCTGCTGGTGACGCAGCAGGAAACAGTCTGCGGGGGGGCACCTACGGGTACATCAGTCCGGAACAACTGAGTTCGGACGAACCCATCTCGCCGACCAGCGATGTCTATAGCCTTGGTGCGACCCTTTATGAAATTCTGACGGGCAAGCCCCCCTTCGACGGCCGTGACCCCCAGGTCCGCGAAAAGGTTCGGAACGCTCAGTTCCCGCGACCTCATCAGGTCATCCACTCGATCCCGCGAAACCTCGAAGCAATCTGCCTGAAGGCCATGAGCCTCTCACCTGGCTCGCGCTACTCCACTGCCACACTGCTCGCACGCGATCTGACGAGCTGGATGCGGGACGACGAACTGCTGGTGGCGCCAGACCGCTGGTACCACAAATTTTTTCGACTTGCTCGACGACATCGCGGAATCGCGATCAGTCTGGGGACTGCGGCGCTGGCGGTTTCGATCGTATCCGCGTGGATGATCTACGAAACGGACCGTTTCCGATTCTCACAGCGAATTGAAGAAGAGAAACGACGCTACATCGAGGATCAGAATGCGATCGTCGAGAAGACTCTCGATACCTCGCTGAAAACGCTGGAAGACCTTTGCCGACCGCTGGCGAACGGGGAAACGCACAATTTGTCAGTGCTCGAACCCGCGATGAACCGGATCAACGATTTCGCCGTCGACTATCTGCAGGATTACGAAAACGTGCCGGGGATGGCCCTGCACACGGGTCGGGTCTATCAGCTCCGCGCTACGGTCGCTCGCGTCCTGGGGGAAGACACCAATGACGTCCTGAAGTACTTCCATCAGGCGGAAGAGACTTACGAAAAGCAGCTCGACAGCGATAAGCCCGCCGCATCGAAGAACGAACTGCAGCGGCGGTTAGTCGATGTCAAACTCAACAAAAGTCTCGTCCACCTGCAGCGGGAAGAGTACGTACTGGCGGAAGGTCTGCTGAAGCAGGCCCGCGACATGGCGGAGACGCTGCACCAGATCAACCGCAACGACGCGCTGCTGGAGCGGGATCAAGCCGAAATTTTCCATCTGCTGGGACAGGTTTACCTCAGTCGTGAGGCCGATGATCAGGACTACAAGCGGGCTCTCGTCGAATCGGAAAGCAGCTTCGACGAAAGTGTTCATATTCTGAAAAGGCTCATGCTGCGTGAGAAGAGCCAGATCGACAAGAGTCACCTGGAGCGAGACCTGGCACGCAGCTACGGATATCTGGGGGACTTGCATCTGGCGCAAGGTTACGTCTCGAAAGCCGAGCGGCGCTACAACGACTCACAGGACCTGCGACGAAAGCTTTATGAATCGAACAGTCAGGATGAAGAGTTTCGCTTTCAGTATGCACGCGGGCTGGGCAACTTCGGAATGCTGGAACGGAGCTACGGCGGGGACCTGGAACTCGCCGTCAAGCAGCTTGAAAAGACCGTCCAGCTTCAGATGGAACTGACACGGGAATTCCCCCGCATCCGAATCTACGCTTCTGATCTGGCCTATTACCAGAACTGCCTTGCTGAGGTTCTGACCTGGCAATCGCTCGACCATCCGGAAACAGCGGCGCAGTATCTCGCCCGAGCCCGCAGTGCGGTGACAATCGCCGAGCAGCAGGTGCAGAACGATCCGAACAGCAAGGATGACTTTGCCTGGTGTCTGGTCACGCGTGCCTCGATTGCACTTGTGAACAAAGATGAGAAAGAAGCAAAGACCCTCGCGCGACGGGCCGAGGATCTGATGCTCCGCAGCGACGGCTCCATCAAACGCAGCCGCAGCAAACAGGTGATTCTGGCAATCGCCGCCTCACTGCAGGGAAATGTCGAAACCGCCTATCAGGCGCTGAAGGAGGCGGTCGAACGGGGCGAGAATACCCCGGTCCGGTTCGAAAAACTCCGGGGCTCGGGCCTGAAAAATCTTGATGAAGATCCGCAGTATGGTCCGCTGTACCGTCAGCTTTGTCAGAAGGTGCGGGAAGCGATCAAAGAGTAAACAACACCTGCTCGGACGAGGGCTGGCAGAAACTCCCGCCCTCTATGCGTCGGCACCCGGAAAGTGTTCGACGTGGCTTTCGCCGTTTCGTCCGAAGTAGATGACCCGTCGGCCACTGATTTGTACGAAGTAACCGACGCAGCCCGCAGCCATGGTTTTGCGAACGAAATCGCAGTAGCTGTGTTCATTCCGCTGACTTTGCCCGACCGCGTCCTGGACGGCGGCAACCAGGAATTCGCCCCCGGTGGGGAAAGGCTCGTGCGGCGAAGCGACGACCAGAGACTGCCCGCTGGGCAAGTAATAGGTGATTTCCTGACGGCTGTAGTCGGCGTGATACCGCTCGACCCCAATGTCCATCAGGCGTCCCACAATCTCTGGGAAGGTTAATTCGCCGGAGCCTGAACCTGCAGCACACTCACGCATCACCTGGGCTTTCTGGTCGTCCATCGATTGTCCTTTGAATTGGGAATTTATCTAAGGGTGACACCCACTGCCGTGCGTACGGTCCCCGTGTGGCGCACGCAGTCCGTAGCGTCGCCCTGCCTGAACAGGAATCACGGTCGGGAATTGCGATCTGAAGAGCTTCTTACCGGGCAGGAAGCGAAATCTTTACGATGAAGGGGCATACCAAACCAAGCGTTCAACGCATTCGGGAACTCCCCCGAGGCCGCCCCGTGCGTGGCCGAGTCGTCAATTCAGTGGAGCAGGAGACGGATCGTAAAGAGAATCACCGTGCTCCATGCGTGGGTGTTCCGGCTTACGGGTAATTAACCACCTTCATTCAACAGGCACGTCTTTCCATCCGTTGCTGCTGACGATGTCCTGCAGCACTTTCATCAACGACGCAGCCTCTTGCGGTGGAAGGTGCCCAAAAAACTCGTGATCGTTCTCATCGGCAAGTCGCGCCAGTTCCGGGACGAGTCGTCGCCCTGCGGCAGTCAGTTCGACGGTCTGATACCGCTGATCATCCTTCGAAGTCAGACGCTCAACCAGTGCCTTCCCGTGAAGTCGGTCGACGAGCTTGGAGATCGCCCCGCGAGTCAACCCCATCTGATCAGCTAGCTGACTGGGGCTGAGACGCTCATACTCGAGTAATCGCCGCAGCACAGCCCACTCCGCCACGGTCACCCCGTGCGTTGCCAGCCTCTGCATGAAGGCATGTGAGACATGGTTCGAAACATACCGCAACCAATATCCCAGATGCGTTTCCAGCTCACTGACCTGAGGTTGCTTCTCCATGAGTCATCTCCAGAACCGCGATCACCTCATCACCCGTGCCTCACGAACTTGCTGGACTTCCCCTGACCTGAAACTCACAAAGACCTGAGACCCACAGCCACAAGAAGTTTCCTAGGAAACACTACTTCACAAAACCTGACACGTCAACACCACGTCGACAGTTCTACGAACACAGTGCTTAGAATCGGATCGCTAAAGGGTCGTGCGGCCATTCCAGGGGCTCCCGTTTCAGCGGCCTTGCCGACAGCTTGCCCGACCTGGGCTCTGACTTGGGCATGGGCTACCTCAACTCTGCACCGATCTCTTCAGCCACCTTCGCTACCAGGGAAAAAAGAAACTCTCCCGGAAAAAACCGGGAGAGTTTCTTTTGAGATCACCTCATCCAGACAGTGAACCGTCTGGTGCCATTCCCTGACCGGGCGGGCTCGTTACTCATCGAGACTTCCGGCGAACGTGAATTCGCCATTCTGCTCATCGATCGTGATGGTCGTCCCTTCTTCGAACTGGCCACCGAGAATCGCGTTCGCCAGTTCGTTCTGCAGTCGCTGCTGGATCACTCGCTTGAGCGGTCGAGCTCCGTAGACCGGATCGTATCCTTCTTCGGCCAGTTGCTTCCGTGCGGCATCGGTCACAATCAGTTTGAAGTCGTTTTCCTCCAGTCTCTTCTCCAGCCGGACGAGTTGCAGATCCACGATCTGCCGAATCTCGTTCTTCGTCAATGGATGGAAGACGATGACCTCATCGATACGATTCAGGAATTCCGGCAGGAACTCTTTCCGCAATGCCTGAAGGACTCGACGCTGGATTTCATGATCATCCTCCTTCCCAGCCAGATCCATAATGGTCTGACTGCCGATATTGGACGTCATCACGATAATCGTGTTAGTGAAGTCGACCGTCCGGCCGTGACTGTCCGTCAGCCGCCCGTCATCGAGCACCTGCAGCAGGACATTGAAGACGTCTCGGTGAGCCTTCTCAATTTCGTCCAGCAACAGCACGGAGTAGGGGCGTCGACGAACGGCTTCCGTCAACTTGCCCCCTTCTTCGTATCCGACGTATCCCGGAGGAGCCCCGATGAGACGCGCGACCGAGTGCTTCTCCATGAACTCACTCATATCAATTCGCACCATCGCCCGTTCATCGTCAAACAGGAACTCGGCCAGAGCCTTGCACAGCTCTGTCTTTCCCACACCGGTAGGTCCCAGGAAGATGAACGAACCAATCGGCCGATGAGGGTCCTGAAGTCCAGACCTGGAGCGACGGACAGCGTTGGCAACCGCGGTCACCGCTTCCTGCTGGTTGATCATCCGGCGATGGATTCGGTCTTCCATCTCCAGCAACTTTGCTTTCTCGGTCTGCAGCAGTCGGGACACAGGAATTCCGGTCCAGGTGCCAACCACCTTCGCGATGTCTTCCTGAGTCACTTCTTCCCGCAGCAATCGCTGACCGGGATCTCCCAGTTGCGACGCACGCTGTTCCGCTTGCTCCAGCTTCTTCTGTGCTTCCTTCAGTTTTCTTTCGACGTCAAACGCCTTCACGAAATCATCGTTGGAGTTTGTTCGCTGAGCCTGCGAAAAGGCCTGATCGTACGCCGTATGCAACTGTTCGATTTCTTCTTTGAGCGGCCGAATCGAAACCAGCGCCTCCTTCTCGGCTTGCCAGCGAGCTTTCAAGGCGTTGACGCTCTCTTCTCGATCAGCGATCTGCTTTCGCAACTCCTGCAGCCGTGCCTTGCTGTCGGCACTTGGCTCCTGAGCCAGCGCTGCTGCCTCAATCTGCAGACGAGTCAACTGACGGGTCGATTCGTCGATCTCAGCGGGCATCGAGTCCATTTCCATCCGCAATCGGCTTGCCGCTTCATCGACCAGATCAATGGCCTTGTCCGGCAGAAACCGGTCGTTGATGTAGCGGTCCGACATTGTGGCCGCACCGATCAGTGCATCGTCCGTAATCCTCACGCCATGATGGGACTCATACCGTGCTTTCAGACCACGCAGGATCGAAATCGTATCTTCGACGCTGGGCTCGTTGACGAGGACTGGCTGAAAGCGGCGTTCGAGCGCCGGGTCCTTCTCAATGGACTTGCGGTACTCGTCCAGCGTCGTTGCACCGACACAGTGGAGTTCGCCACGTGCCAGGGCCGGCTTCAGCAGGTTGGCCGCGTCCATCGTTCCTTCCGCAGCTCCCGCTCCCACAACCGTGTGCAGTTCGTCGATGAACAGGATGACCCGGCCTTCGGCTTCGGCGACGTCTTTCAGCACGGCCTTCAGCCTGTCTTCAAATTCACCGCGGTACTTGGCCCCGGCGATCAGGGCACCCATATCCAGCGCGATGACCGTCTTGTCCTTCAGGTTCTGAGGGACGTCGCCCAGCACGATTCGATGAGCCAGTCCTTCGACGATGGCCGTCTTGCCAACACCCGCATCACCGATCAGAACAGGGTTGTTTTTCCGGCGGCGGGAGAGAACCTGAATCACGCGGCGAATTTCCTGATCGCGGCCGATCACCGGATCGATCTTCCCCTGCCGGGCTAGCGCCACCAGGTCCTTGCCATACTTTTCCAGAGCCTGATATTTGTCTTCGGGATTCTGGTCGGTCACCGTCTGGGAACCCCGTACGGTTTTCAGGGCATTCAGAACATCGACTTCCGTGACGCCATTCAGCTTCAGCACACGCTGAGCCTGGTCATCGACGAGCGTCAACGCGATCAACAGATGCTCGGTCGAGACGAAGGCGTCTTTCATCGAGTCGGCCTGGTCCGCCGCTTTGTCGAGGACCTGGCGGATCGCCTGACTGGCGCCGACCTGACTCCCGCCGCCTGAACTGCGTGGCAGCTTGCCCAAGTCGGCATCGACGATCGACCGCAGTTGCGGTACGCGGATACCGATCTTCTCCATCAGGGGACGTACGATCCCTCCTTGTTCGTCCAGCAGGGCCTTTAAGAGATGCAGTGGCACGAGCTGAGCATTCCCTTGCGATTCAGCCAATTGCTGGGCCGACTGAAGAGCCTCTTGAGCTTTGACCGTCAGTTTGTCTGGACGAAACGCCATAATTTTTTCCCTGTAAAATGACGAAGGCGAACCGATCGGGTCGGCCTCGGTTCTGTAGAGAGAAATCCGAGGGCTGACGCCACTCGGCACGCCTGGTCACTACTTCTGATTGTTGTCACGAACAAGAGCCGTCCGAAGCGTGGGCGAACCCCCACTCCGGACGCTCACTCTTATTCCTTAACCGCCTCAGCTCTTCTTTTCGAACTCGGCATCGATGACTTCGTCATCCGGCTTGCCACCTTCTGGAGCGGCTTCCGGCTCAGCACCGCCGCCCGCCGCGGGCCCCTGCATGTGCTGACTGAGGGCGTAGCTGGCCTGCTGCAAGGCGTCGACGGCCGAGTTGATGGCGGCGATGTCGTCGCCCTTTTCTGCAGCCTTCACCTTTTCGATGCTGGCTTCCACGGCGCCCTTCGACGCGGCGTCGAGCTTGGCTCCGTGCTCTTTCAGCACCTTTTCAACTTCGTAGACCGAGGTCGATGCCTTGTTCTTTGCTTCGGCCAGTTCACGGCGCTGTTTGTCTTCGGCCGCGTGTGCCTCGGCATCCTTCTTCATCTTTTCGATTTCGCCCGAGTCCAGACCGCTCGAGTTCTCGATTTTGACCGAGTGCTCTTTGCCGGTCGCCTGGTCTTTGGCCTTCACGTTCAGGATCCCGTTCACATCGATATCGAAGGTCACTTCGATCTTCGGCGTGCCACGAGGAGCGGGCATGATCCCTTCGAGGTTGAACTGATTCAGCAGGCGGTTGTCGCGTGCCATCGGCCGTTCACCCTGGTAGACACTGATGGTCACAGCGGTCTGACCATCGGCGGCGGTCGAGAAGGTCTGTGTGGCCGTCTTGGGGATCGTCGTATTGCGTTCGATAAGAACGGTCAGCACGCCCCCTTCGGTTTCCAGACCCAGCGACAGTGGAGTCACGTCGAGCAGGACCATGTCCTTCACATCGCCCGAGATGATCCCCCCCTGGATGGCAGCACCGATCGACACCACTTCGTCAGGATTAACGCCCCGGTGAGGCTCTTTCCCGCCGAACATCTTCTTCACGAATTCCTGGACCTTCGGAACGCGGGTTGAACCACCGACCAGCACGACTTCATCAATCTGGCTGGGTGACAGCTTGGCGTCACGCAGGGCGTTCTCGACTGGCTTGCGGCAGCGTTCGACCAGCGGATCAATCATCCGCTCGAACTCGGCTCGCGTGACCGTCAACTGCAAGTGCTTTGCACCCGACGCATCAGCGGTAATGAACGGCAGATTGACGTCGGTCGACTGCTGACCCGACAGTTCCTTCTTGGCTTTTTCGGCCGCTTCACGCAGACGCTGCAGGGCCATGGCGTCTTTGCGGAGATCAATCCCGTGTTCGGCCTGGAACTTGTCAGCGATGTGCTTGATCAGCACTTCGTCAAAGTCGTCACCACCCAGGTGAGTGTCCCCGTTGGTGCTCAGCACCTCGACCAGTTCGTTGTCGACTTCCAGAACCGAAACGTCGAACGTACCGCCCCCAAGGTCGAAGACGGCAATCTTTTCGTTCTTCTTGTTCTGAAGACCGTAGGCCAGCGCTGCGGCCGTAGGCTCATTGATGATTCGCTCGACCTTCAGGCCGGCGATTTCACCCGCGTCCTTCGTCGCCTGACGCTGAGCGTCGTTGAAATAGGCGGGAACGGTGATCACAGCACGCGTGACGGTATGTCCGAGATACGCTTCCGCAGATTCCTTCAGCTTGCGCAGAACCTGAGCCGAAACCTCTGGCGGCGTGTAGGTCTTGCCATGGACATCGACCTTTACGTATTCCTCGGGCCCACCCACGACTTTGTAGGGGACCATCTTTTCTTCGGATTCGACTTCACTGTGACGTCGACCCATGAATCGCTTGATGGAGTAGATGGTGTTGCGGGGGTTGGTGACCGCCTGACGCTTGGCTGGGTCACCGACCAGTCGGTCACCCTTTTCCGTATAAGCGACGACGCTGGGGGTGATCCGATTCCCATCCTGATTCGCAATGACTTTGACCTCGCCCCCTTCCATCACAGAGACAACCGAGTTCGTCGTCCCCAGGTCAATGCCGATGATCTTCTCTTGAATGGCCATAGCCGATGTCTCCAAAGTTGAAAGGAGGTTATTTGACAGGTCTCCACACGTCTGCGTCCCCTGATTGCAAAGGCCGCGCCAACTTCGACTTCTTCGGTAATCTTCTCCGAAACCCCTGTTTTTCAGGGCCTCTCACTCGCACGCTTTCAGATTTCCCAGAGCCACTGCCGTTTTTGCAGCCCTGCGTCGCCTCACACCAAATCGACCCGCTGTCATTTTGGCAACAACGGATTCCAACTACAAGCACATCAGGTTTTCACCGTTTCTGCTGGGGGTCTCACAGAGGCTGGGAAGGGGGCTGTCGTTTTGTAATTGACCTCAGTGCCGCGCATGCTGAGCCCCCTACGCCCTGATCGAGCCCTACCGAACGAAAGATCGTGACGAAGGCGTCAAATGTCTCGATGCCCAGGGTGGGCTCGACAAGTGCCGACTGGCATTCTACAAGTCGGACGACCTCGGTCAGGATGACGAATGGGACAACTGGCGGCTCGAAGGTCCCTCGTTCGTCTGGCACCACCGGGGAACACCCCACGTTCACGTCTGGGTCAACATTGCAGACGATCCCTCAGTCAAATTCACGGCAGAAGGTTGAGTAAAAGGTAAGAATGAAGACATCGGATCCCCTACGACTGCTCGTGATTGGAGCACACCCCGATGATTGCGAACTCAAGGCCGGCGGCCTGACCGCACTGTACCGCCAGGCGGGCCATCAGGTGAAATACGTCTGCCTCACGAATGGTGAAGCAGGACATCATCGCCTGAAACCGCCCGAACTGGTCAAGGTCCGTCGGGCCGAAGCCGATGCCGTCGCAGCCTTGATGGGGATTGAGTACGAAATCCTCGGCAACAGAGACGGTCAGCTTCTTCCGACAATCGAGGCTCGCTTCGAGCTCATCGCCTTGATCCGCAAGTACCAGCCGGATCTGATCCTGACCCATCGTCCGAATGACTATCACCCCGACCACCGCGCCACATCGACCCTGGTCTGCGATGCGGCCTATATGGTGATCGTTCCCCACATCGTCCCTGAGGTTCCTGCCTTGCGGGTCAATCCCGTGATCGCCTACCTCTCGGATAACTTTCAGCGTCCCGCACCGTTTCAGCCCTCGATCGTCGTCGATGTGGAACCGGTGCTGGAAACGATGCTCGATCAGATGGCCTGCCATCGCTCACAGTTCTTTGAATGGCTCCCCTACACCCTCTGCCAGGAAGCAACTTTCCCTCGCGACCCGCAGGCCGAACGAGAGTACCTGCGTGAGTTCTTCCTGCAATTCAACGGACCGCTCGCCGATCGCTTCCGAGATCAGATCATCAAGACATACGGCGCGGAACGGGGACAGAAGGTTCGCTGGATCGAAGCGTTCGAACCGTGCGAGTACGGTTCGCCCATGACGGAAGAAACCCGCAAGCATTTGTTCCCGATGCTCCCCGCCTGAGCAGGCTTCACCATCCGGAACGAGCGGCAAGCGATCGAGAAATCGGCAGGCGCGGAAAGTAAGATCCCTTTCCGCGCCTGCCAAGATCATTTGCCCTCGTTCCTGACCTATCCAGATAACGGTGTTACTTCTCGGGCTGCTTGATCTCGTTATCAGTTCTCAGCCGTTGCAACAGGGTGGCGCCAGCAGCTTTCGCTTCTGCCCCAGTGAAGAAGGGCCCCGCTCCATTCGTGAGGTGATTCGCTTCCACGACACAGCCCGTGGGGTGTGAGGGATTTGCCCCCGCTGCATACGTCACCAGGATGGCCGGAGCCTTGCCGTCTGCCTTGCGCCAGAAGCTGTTACCCCGAATCGACGCCGCTCTCAGCCGGCCCAGAGTCATCAGCGGGCTATCGAAGCCATAGGTGCCGATGTTGTTGGATTCGATCACCGCCCCGAACACCGCCTGCCCCGGATGTTGTCCCCGGTTCAACGCCGAACCGATCACCAGCGGATGCTGCACGTTCTCGAAGTAATTGCTGGCAATCCGCAAGGCGTGACAGACCCCCGCCCCTTCAACATTTCCTGCATCGGGCTGGTCCAGTCGAATCCCTGATGAAACGACAAACCCGTAGACACCCAGTTCGACCAGATTACCTTCCAGCTGCACATTGGCAGACTGTTCAACGTGAATCGCCCCGCCAAGATCACCACCACCCAGGCGACAATTCTGCACCCGCAGCTTATTGCATTGCTGGTATGCCGTGATGGCAAACCCACCACCGCTGCACACGATCGTCGATTCCCGGATCGTGACGTTGTAGCTTTCCCGTAATCGCACCGTGGCGTCCGGGTTGCTCAGGCTTTTCAGCCAGCAATTGTCAATCATCGCATCAATGCCACTCATCAGGTCCACCACGGACGAGCCCTCGTTCAGAGCGGAAAGACCGACCAGTTCGATCGCCCGGTTCTGTTGCGTCCCTCCCTTGGCGACAAACAGCGGCCCCGCTCCCTCACCCTGTAAGAGAGGGCCTTTCCCCTGGAAGGCACCTCCCCCGCGACAGGGACGATGCCCAATCAGCCGCTTGCCACCCGACTGCTTGCTGCCTCCCATCTGTAGCGTCCCCTTGATCCGGTAGAACTGGGGAACATCGGGAAAATGAATCTCGTCACCCGCATCGATCGCCGCTTGGATGGCAGCCCGATCATCCGTTTTTCCATCGCCGATCGCGCCGAAGTCCAGCACGCTGACCTCTCCATGAGCCCGCTTCCTGTCGACCTGCGCCGAAAGTCGTTCTGTCTGCGGCCTCTCCATCAGGACGACGACCAGCAGCAATCCAAGCAGTCCGGCAACGCCGACAGTGATTCGATTCATGACCAACCTTTGCTTCCGATTCCAGACTGCATGAAGAACTCGGCAACGACAGATTCCCTGCGGACACGGCGTCGGCCACTCCTGAACATCGGTCCGGTCGACATAGTGGCAAGTCGACTTCGCACATCGTTTAATAGCCGCCGAGAAACTTGCAGGATTATCCGTAGCGCACAAAACACGACGCGTTCTCGCCGCGTGTTCTACCACATGTCATTACAAATTGAGGAATGCAGACCATGACGGATTCGCTCTTTTCCGTGACTGACCTTTCCGTGCTGGTCTCTGGGGGAAGTCGGGGGATCGGAAGATCACTGGCAGAAGGATTTGCTCGTCGTGGTGCCCGCGTGACAATAACCGGCCGAGACTTGTCCACTCTCGAAAAGGCAGCCTCGGAAATTTCCACCGGGCGACATCCTGTT
Organism: Schlesneria sphaerica; assembly: GCF_044336245.1. NCBI lineage: Bacteria > Pseudomonadati > Planctomycetota > Planctomycetia > Planctomycetales > Planctomycetaceae > Schlesneria > Schlesneria sphaerica. Next base: position 3,202,012 of record NZ_CP172346.1, read on the forward strand.
GAAACTCTCGTCTGCGACGTCGCCCAACCTGACGACATTCCCCGTATGGTCGAAAGCGTGATCAGCACGTTGGGCAGGATCGACTGTCTGCTGAATGTGGCCGGTGTCAATATCCGCAAGCGAGTCGAAACCTACACAATCGAAGAGTTCGACGGGATCCTCGACATCAATCTGAAAGGAGCCTTTCTGGTGGCTCAGCAGGTAGGGCGACACATGCTCGAACGGAAAGGGGGTGGCTCGATCATCAACATCGACTCACTGAACTCATTCCGTCCCCTCAAGGGGGTCCAGCCGTATGCCATGAGTAAAGCCGCAATCTCGGCCATGACCCGCGGCATGGCAATGGAATGGGGTGAGCACGGTATCCGTGTAAACGGCATCGCCCCTGGCTTCATCCTGACTGACCTCACGAAGAAACTCTGGTCAGACCCCACAATGCAAGCCTGGAACACCGCCAACTGCCCCATGAAGCGACTGGGACAACCCGAAGACCTGATCGGGACGGCCATCTTCCTCGCCAGTCCGGCAGCCGCGTTTCTAACCGGACAGGTCATCTACGTCGATGGCGGCATCACCTGCGGAATGCCCTGGCCGATTCCGCTGTCGTGAGCCTCGTCTTGTCATCAAACCCCGTTTGCGGGACAGCATCACCATCACGCTTTGGGTGACTCACCGCAAACCCCTGCGCGATGGTCAAACTGCGATCTGTGGTTTCTATTCCCGATCCTCCGTACTGCACGCACTCAATCCGCTTCCGGCGCAGCGACTGGATTGCATGCAAATCGTTTTAATTCGCCCACAGAATGTCTGTGGGGAAAACGCCAAGAATCTTTTGGCAGAACTTGCCCTTCGAAACAGAACTACTTCCAATATCGATTCATCGAAGTCGATGGATAGATCGTCAACTACAGTGAGGGAGCTCCTATGAGTCAGAGATTGCTGAACCGTCGTTCGTTTCTTCAAACAACCGCTGCGGGTGCTGCGGCGGCCTGGGCTGCTCCTGCCGTCCTGTCTCAGGAGACCAAGAAGGCCGAATTGCACGTGGCGGCAATCGGAGCAAATGGAATGGGCTGGGCCGACCTGTCGAGCGTTGGCACTCATCCGAAAGTGAAGTTTGTCGGATTCTGCGATGTCGACTCCCAACGATTCGATCAGGTCGACAAACACTACCCCGGTGTCCCTCATTTCGCCGATTACCGGGAAATGATCGAACAGCTCGGCGACAAGCTGGATGCCGTGATCGTTTCGACCCCGGATCACATGCATGCCCCCGCAGCCATGTTCGCAATGAACCGCGGCAAGCACTGTTACTGTCAGAAGCCACTGACGCACACTGTCTGGGAAGCACGCCAGATGCGACTGCTGGCCGAAAAGAAGAAACTGATCACCCAGATGGGAAATCAGATTCATTCCAATCTCGAGTACCGCCTCGGCGTCCGATTGCTCAAGGAAGGGGCAATTGGAAAGATCAAAGCCGTTCATTCTTGGATTGGCGTCAATGGACACCAGCACTACGCCGGTACCAGCCGACCACCCGTTGCCGAAGTCCCCGCGTCACTGAACTGGAAGCTCTGGCTGGGAGCGGCGTCCGATCGACCCTATGGAGACAAGGCCTACCACACCTTCAACTGGCGCGCATGGCAGGAGTTTGGCTCCGGCGCTCTGGGCGACTTCGGTTGCCATATTCTGGATCCCGTGTTCTCGGCTCTGGATCTGACCGCACCTCTGTCCATCACGGCCGAGCATGAAGGGTTCAACCCCGAGCTCTGGCCGGGCCCCGAAACGGTCACGTACGTCTTCCCCTCAACGCCATTCACAAAAGGGGATACCCTCAAGGTCACCTGGTACGACGGGGGCCGCAAACCCTTCCGCGATCTGGCGCAGCTACCCGACGGAGTCGAATTGCCCGGCGGCGGCTCGCTGTTCATTGGCGAAGGGGGAACGATGGTTCTTCCTCACATCGGAATGCCACAGCTCTACCCGCAGGCCAAGTTCGCCGACTTCAAACGACCGGAAGAAAAGGCTCTCAGCCACTGGCACGTCTGGGTCGATGCAGTCCTCTCCAACACCCCGACCAGTGATGGATTCCACTACTCCGGCCCGCTTACGGAAACCGTCCAACTGGGCAACATCGCCGCTCTCCATCCTGGCAAAACGCTGGAATGGGACGCGAAAGCTCTGCGGATCAAGAATGTTCCCGAAGCGAACGCCCTGTTGACGAAGAAGTACACGAAGGGTTTCGAAGTCGAAGCCGTTGCATGATGTGAAACCGGCACTTTAAAGGTCGCGGCGGCATCCCGTCGCGACCTTTGAAAGAAGGTGAATTGTGAAGTGGTCCTGGAAGCTGGGCGAGTTTCGTGGCATCGCAGTCTACATGCATGCCACGTTTCTGATTTTGATCGGGTTTGTGGTCCTGAGCCATTGGAGCGAGGGCCACGAACTCGGGAAAACCCTCGAAGGTGTCGGGTTCACCCTGGCACTCTTCGCCTGCGTTGTACTGCATGAGTTCGGTCACGCACTGATGGCGGCCCGGTTTGGAATCAGGACGCGAGACATCACGCTCCTGCCGATCGGCGGCGTCGCAAGACTGGAACGGATGCCGGAAGATCCCCTGCAGGAACTGTGGGTCGCCCTGGCCGGACCGGCAGTCAACGTCATCATCGCCGCGGTGCTGCTGGCCTGGATGCTGCTGATTTCAAGAGTTTCATCTCTTGAGCAATTCAGTGTCACCAGCGGCCCCTTCGTCGTGAGACTGATGGCGGTGAACATCATCATGATCGTCTTCAACATGATCCCGGCTTTTCCGATGGACGGAGGGCGGGTCTTGCGTGCCTTGTTGGCGACGCGGCTGGAATATGCCCAGGCGACAAACATTGCCGCATCGATCGGCCAAGCGATCGCGTTGCTGTTCGCCTTCGTGGGTTTCTTTACCAATCCGTTCCTGATGTTCATTGCTCTGTTCGTCTGGATCGGAGCCGAACAGGAAGCCAGCATGGTCACGATGAAGACCACACTGGGCGGAATTCCCGTCAAACGGGCCATGATGACCGAGTTTCATTCGCTTCACCCGGAAGAAACGCTGCAACGGGCGATTGAACTGATTCTGGCGACCCCCCAGACCGATTTTCCCGTCATGCAAGATTCGCAGGTGGTGGGCATTCTTCCCAGTCGCGACCTGATGATTGCCCTGCAGCAGCATGGCCCGGACAAGCAGGTGGGCGAGGTCATGCGCCGCGATTTTCTTTCCGTCGACTCGAACGAGATGCTCGATCTGGCATTCTCACGGATTCGGCAGGCAGAATGCTGTTCTACGGCCCCCGTCATGAATCGAAACCACCTCGTCGGACTGCTGACCGCAGAGAACGTCAACGAGTTCCTGCAGATTGTCTCGGCTATCGGGAAAAAGCAGACTCGATCACCATGAACCTCTGGTGGTGCTAGAGGAATGCCGTCGGGATAATCACCTCCCAACAGGACCGTCTCGATGCCCACCATCGGACCATGGCTTGTGTTTAAGCACCAGTCTGATCGAAAACCGGCATCTCTCCCGGCCTTCCACTGCCGGATCGTATATCAGGACGGCCCTTTGGAATGCTCGCGCGCAGATGATTCTTCGGTTTTGCGCATCGGCACATTGGTTGCACCCTTCCGCTGGCCGTGAGTCGCCGCCAATGACACGTCGACGGGATCGTCCGTCCAGGTGGATCCGACTCTCGTTTAGAGCAGGCACTGCGAGTCGGGGAGCCGCGGTTTGTTACACGAACTCAAAATGGTGTCAGAACGGGGTTTTCAGGTCCTCTCTCTGATCTCCCGCCAACGAAAGCTGGCTCTCGCGGGCGCCACCCTGTTGATGGTGATCACCAGTGCCGGGAATACCTCCGTTGCGCTCTTACTTGGCTGGCTGATCGATCGGATCCAGAAAGGGCTGCAGAGCGATCAGCCACATGAACAGCTTTATCTGACAGCGTTCAAGGTCCTTGGAACAATCTCGGCCATCTATCTGATCCGCGAAGTGATCAATGTTTATCGACGATTTCTGGTCGAGAGCAGTTGCACATCGATCAATCGGGATATGCAACTGCGCGTCGTGGAGCATGTTCTTCAGACGGAATTGACCGCTATCTCTCAGGATAAAGTCGGTGCCTTGCACGGGAAGATTCTTCGCAGTGTCGATGGTCTGGTCCGGTTCACCCGTCTGCTGTTTCTGGATTGTCTTCCCGCATTGTTGACCGGCGTGTTCGCGCTGGTCGCCGCGACGACCAAGCAGCCACTGCTGGGACTCGTCATGCTCGGAGTCATCCCGCTGGCGGTCTTGCTGACCCTTAAACAGTTAGCCTCGCAAAAGGGAGTCCGCCTGGACCTGATGAAGGACTGCGAAGAGATCGACGGCACGATCGTCGAACAACTGAATGGAACGGAATACATCCGCGTCGCCAATACCATGCACCTGGAAGTCGATCGCCTGTCGCAGGCGATGAACAAGCGGCGACAACGTGAAATTGACCATCACTTCCAGATGTCCCTTTTCGGTTGTGCCAAGTCGCTGAATGAAGGCTTCTTTCACGTCGTTGTCCTCGGACTGGCGACTTACCTGGCGATCAACGGCAAGGTGAGCTTCGGCGATATCCTGACATTCTCGGTCCTGTTTCTGAACGTGATGACGCCTCTCAACGAAATCCACCGGGTGGTGGACGAGGGGCATGAGGCCAGCCTGCGAGTCGGAGAACTGCTCGAAATGCTGGCGCAACCGGTCGATCAATCGTTTCATTCGGCCGACAATCCCGCAATGAATCTCGTCGGGGGAGGCGTCGGTATCGAACTGCAGAATCTGGTGCTCGACTATCGGACGATCGACGGCAAGATCAAGCGCGGGCTCGACAGTGTCTCGCTAAAGATTCTTCACGGCCAGACGATCGGGGTTGCAGGACCATCGGGAGCGGGAAAATCGACTTGGATCAAAGCCCTGCTGCGACTGCTCCACCCCACTGACGGACAAATTTTTATCGCCGGAACCCCGCTCACGCAGGTCAGCCGGGGTGACCTCGCCCGGTTGATTTCTTACGTAGGTCAGAATCCGTTCGTTTTCTCGGGAACAATTCGTGAAAACATTGCTTACGGCAACGGCGAGGTCAGCGACAGTGAGATCCAGCGAGCCGCGGAGATGGCGAATCTGAGCGCCGACATCCTCGCCATGACGAACGGTTACGACACAGTGATTCAGGAGCGAGGCCAGAACATTTCGGGGGGCCAGCGGCAGCGTCTGGCGATTGCCCGCATCCTGGTACGCAACTCCCCCATCATTATTCTCGACGAAGCCACGAGCGCCCTCGACAACATCAGTGAACGGGTCGTCCAGCATTCCCTGGGGGTCGCCGAGAAAAAACGGACCACGATCATTATCGCGCACCGACTGAGCACGCTGAAAAACTGCGACACGATCCTCGTATTCAACGAGGGAAGAATCGCGGAGCAGGGGAGTTACCACGAACTGGTAAATCAGGGGGGAATCTTTGCCAAACTGGTCGCATCGGCGGAAGAGTCGACCACCAGTTCCCACGCCATTGTCGCCTGAGTGGCGGGATTGCTGCGAATCCCCGTCGTCTCAGCGTGCGGCGGAATTCGGCCTGAAGGGACCTGCGAAACCTCAAGGTTACACCTGGGGCCAACGACGCATGGGACCAGCCAGATCCCTCGCGAACCTGAAACCGGCCGCCATTGTCGTAGGAGCTTATCCGAGAGAAATCCGATCTGATCGACCGGCCCGTGCGGACGGCCAGAATCAATTTCCGTCGTATTCCGCCCGCGAAATGCCGAGAATAAATCGAAAACCGGTCGGAATGTCTGAGGACTCAGGAAATGATTGCGGCGGATTTCCCTGAGAAAGTAAGATGTTCCGCTGCTATAATCGTCCGGCCGGGCTCTGACCGTCCGCGAAATTAAAGTTAAAACCCCTATTCCAGGAACAAGACACCGTGTTTGGAACGATGGCGATGGTTGGTGCGACCGGTGCAGTGGGTCGCATCATGTTGGAGCTTCTCGAAGAACGACCGATGCTGGCCGAAACCTATCGGTTTCTGGCGTCGTCGCGAAGTGCCGGTTCCAAACTGAAATTCAAAGGACGTGAGTACACGGTTGAGTTGCTTGAGCCCGCCGCCTTCAAAGGGGTGGACGTTGTGATCGCCAGTACACCTGACGAAGTGGCGGCGGAATATCTGCCCCACGCCGTCGCGGCAGGCTGTAAGGTGATCGACGAATCGGGATTCTTCCGGATGCACCCGGATGTCGCTCTGGTAATCCCCGAAATCAACCCACAGGACGCTCTGAACGCCCAGGGGATTATCTCGAGCCCGAACTGCTCAACCACCCAGATGGTCATGGCTCTGAAGCCCCTGCACGATGCCGCGAAGGTCAAACGGGTCATCGTCAGTACCTATCAGGCTGTCAGCGGCGCCGGACTTCAAGGGACGGAAGATCTGATCGAGGGAACCCGGGCCAATCTCGCCGGAGCGACTTACGAGCATAAGGTCTTCAAATCACCCATTGCATTCAACGCCATTCCTCAGATCGGTGGTTTCAAAGAGCAGGGCTACACCAGCGAAGAAATGAAGATGGTCTACGAGACTCGCAAGATTCTCGGTGATGAATCCATTCTCGTTTCCGCGACGTGCGTTCGTATCCCTGTCGCCAACTGCCACAGCGAAACAATTCTGGTCGAAACCGAGCGCCCCGTCTCGGTGGAAGAAGCGAAGCACCTCTTCAGTGCGTTCCCGGGCCTGTGCGTTCAGGACGACGAAGTGCAGGGGGGCTACCCGATGCCCCATACATCGACCGGCAGCGATCTGGTTTTCATCGGACGTATCCGCAAGGATCTGACCAACCCGAACGGATTGAATTTCTGGTGCGTGAGCGACAACCTGCGAAAGGGTGCCGCCACGAATGCCGTTCAGATCGCCGAACTGCTGGCGAAGCACTTCAAGAAATAATATTTCCTCTTCGTGACACCACCGCATTCATGCAGTGGCTGTCCGAAAGAAGAAACCAAATCCGATTTGCGACAGGACGGGTTGTGATCCGCTTTCACGGATCACAACCCGTTTGTTGAATTAAAGCTCGATGGTAATTTCACATCCCCCCTCACGCATCGGGCGGGATGCTGACCGACTGGAAGAGGTTGATCTATGCAGGCATTTAACTATCGCGACGGCGAACTTTATTGTGAAGATGTCCCCGTGGCGAAGTTGGCTGAACAATATGGTACGCCACTTTGGGTTTACTCCAAGTCCTTCATTCTTGGGCAGCTCAACCAGATCCAGACCGCATTTGCCGCCGTCGATCCCGTGATCTGCTATTCGGTGAAAGCCAACTCGACGCTTGGCATTCTGAAGGTCGTCCGGGATGCCGGATGCAGCTTCGACGTCGTCTCTGGCGGTGAGTTGTACCGGGTTAAGGCAGCGGGTGGCGATACGTCCAAGGTCGTGTTCGCCGGCGTGGGGAAAACCGACGAAGAGATCCGCTTCGCCCTTGAAAACGACATCCTGATGTTCGACGTCGAGAGCGAACAGGAACTCGACGCGATTGCCGAAGTGGCTTCTTCGATGGGCAAAGTCGGTCGAGTCGTCCTGCGACTCAATCCGGATATCGACGCGAAGACGCACTCCAAAACGACGACCGGGAAAAAGGGAAACAAGTTCGGAATGGACATTGAGCGGTTCCGCGAACTGGCCGCCAAAGTCCTGAAAGATAAGCGATTGGCACTCAAGGGAATCCACATGCATCTGGGTTCCCCGATTCTCACCACCGACCCGTATGAAGCTGCGGGCAAGAAGGCCATTGAAGTTGTGGAACAGCTTCGTGCTGACGGACACGACATCAACTGGATCAACCTGGGTGGCGGCTTCGGCATCAGTTACCGCGGAAATGAAGGGCTTCCGGCATCTGCCTACGCGGATGTCATCGTTCCTTCGATCGTCAAAGCCAAATGCCGACTCGCTCTGGAACCAGGCCGATTCGTCGTCGGAAACTCATGCGTCCTGGTCAGCCGAGTTGTCTTCACGAAACGCGAAGGGGGCAAGTTCTTCGTCATTCAGGACGGAGCGATGAACGACCTGGTCCGACCTGCGATGTACGATTCATTCCACCGCGTCTGGCCGGTAAAACCGCTGGTCCCGATGCCCGAAAACGTGGAAGACCCGATCGAAGGGTGCGAAAAGACCGACGTCGTGGGACCGATCTGCGAATCCAGTGACTACTTCGCCAAGGACCGGTACCTGCCACCGCTCAAACGGGGAGATCTGTTCGCCACGTTCAGCGCCGGAGCCTACGGCAGCACGATGAGCAGCAACTACAACACCCGCCCCCGCGCCACGGAACTGCTGGTCGATGGGAGTAATGTCACCGTCATCCGCCGCCGTGAGACCTACGAAGACCTGATCGCTCACGAAGTCGGCGTTTGAAGTCGGCAGACAACAACCCACCGACAATATCTCATCAGGCGTCGCCCCTCTGCTTTTCGCAGTGGGCGACGCCTGACTGCTTTCAGCGTCAAACTCTCCGCTTTTCGACATCCACGTCGCAGGCTGCTGCTGCACGGCACTGCTGACCTGATCGGAATCTCGTTCAAACAGATCCATGTCCCGTTGTTATCGGTGCAGGAGTCGACGCTCCCTTCCTGCGGGGAGATCACGACTACGTTCTCCACAGTAGGCAAAAGAAGCGGGTCAATGCAGAAGGCAAACGGCTTTCGCAGCTCATGTTGCCGACGCACGGCCGGGACGACTGGAACCCGGTAGGCTCCAGTGGATCGCAGAACAATCTCCGGGGCTGGTCACTTTCCCCGCCCGGGTGGGAAGTTCGTGATTGGAATGTTTATCATGACACCCCTTTCACAATTACGGTCCACTTTCGGAAATTGAGTTCATGAGTTCACCATCGACTTCGGGCGAGCCAGGTCCCGAAAACGAACCCGAATTGACCTACCGTCTGGCAACAGAATCTCCCATTCCCAAGGGAGAGATTCAGCCCCCTCCCCCCGTTGAACTACCCACTCCCAGGAAATTTGCCAAACCGAAACCATCCAACGTCATGGAGATGATTGGCTTCAATGCACTGGTCTTTGTGACCAGTGTCTGCGTGATGACGCTGGAACTGACTGCTTCGCGCCTGATCGGCAAGCACGTCGGTTCATCACTTTACACATGGACCTCTGTCATCGGCGTCGTGCTGGCCGGGATCACCTTCGGGAACTGGCTGGGTGGCTGGATGGCGGATCGATTCGATCGCAAGCGAGCCCTGGCCTGGATGTATCTGCTGGGAAGTGTCTCCTGCGGAACCGTCCTCTGGCTGGATCAGATTGTCGGGACCATCCCGCGACCGGATTCATTCAGTTGGCCCGCCTGGATCGTTACGGTGGTAGCATTGATCTTCCTGGTCCCGGCGCTCGCCCTCGGTGCGACATCTCCGCTGGTCGCCAGCATGGCCATCGACCGCAGCACGAAGACGGGCTCGACCGTGGGAAACGTCTATGCCTGGGGAGCCCTGGGATCGATCGTCGGGACGTTTCTGACGGGCTTCTACCTGATCGATGTCTGGGGAACCCGCTCCATCATCGGGCTGACTGCAACCACACTCGCGATCCTGGCGGTGATTGTTGTCGGCGCAGGTCGGGGGTTTCGCACGGCCGTCCTGCTGGGCTGGCTGCAACTTCTGGGATGGACCATGTTGTTTGCCACCTGTAATAACAGCGCAATGGGCTCGGTGGGCCTCACCGTCGGAAAATGTCTGACGATGACAAAGCCCCGACTCGAAGCCGTTTCTGCCCAGGAATCATGGCTTGAGTACGGACGTTATGTCGGTGAGAAATTCCATGAAGTGGGACTGCTGCTGCGACTTCGTGACGATCCGCTGAACAAGTATCACGATGAAAGCAATTACTTCGACATCCTGGTCAACGATACGGTGGTCAACGAGCGGCCCGTTAAAATGCTGAAGCTCGACAAGCTGATCCACAGCTACTACGACCCGGGGGATCCCACGTCACTCCACTATGAATACGAACGCATCTACGCCGCCGTCACGAAGAGGGCTGCAGCCCCCCCGACATTCGAAAGCCTGTCACTGCCACTGAAAGGTCTGGAGGGCCTCAACCTGTCCCCCGCAGACCTGCCCGAGGATGTGCATCTGGATGAAACGGGTCAGTCACTGAACATCGCAAAACCCACGATGGGGGTCTTTGAGAAGCTACTGGCACTGGCCCCGGAGGCGGAATACTGGAAAGCGATCGAATGGCTGCATACGGAAACAAACAAGCCGCTCTGGGGGGGCTTTTCCTCTGTGAATCTGAAAGGACTTCCAGAGGGAATCATTCTTCCTCCCGAGTTCAACGCCATACTGCGTCATGACGAATCGCTGGAAGTCCTCATCGCCTATGAACCGATTTCTCACGCGGCACGAGACCAGCTAATCGCCATGACGCCGTCGGCCCGGTGGTACAACGAAATTACCCGGCTCATACGGGAATCACGTCGCAGTTCTGCGTGCTTTTACGGGGGAGGCGGATTCATCTTCCCTCGCTGGTTTCTGAAAGAGTTTCCCGGCAGCGCACACATTGATGTCGCGGAACTTGATCCAGCGGTCCATTACGCGGTGACTCAGGAAATGGGACTGACACCCGAACTGGAACAGCGGATCCGGACCATCATCGGCGACGCGCGGAACTTTGTCGACGATTCACTCAGGGCCAATCGAGAACGAGCCAGCAGGTCTGAGGCTCCCGTGACCTATGACTTTATCTACGCCGACGCGTTCAATGACTTCAGTATTCCCTGGCATTTGACCACTCGTGAGTTTCAGCAGAAGACGTACGAATTGCTGAATGAACGGGGTGTCTTCCAGGCAAACATCATCGACATCTATCCCCGTACGGAATATCCCGGTCGGACGGTAGATGAGGCCGAAGCAGATTATCAGGGCCGTCTGCCGATCGGAGTGCTGCGGGATGAACCGAAACGGGACAAGTACATCCCCGCGACGAAACGATTCGCCCCGCTGGAGGTGATGGAACTCCTTTCCAACCGTTACCGTTTGCGGGTCCAGCGCCCCCCGACCGCGCATGAAGAGAGCTTTCTGAAGGACGCCTTCTGGGACGCCATCAAACCTGCGACCGAGTTTGAAATCTCCAAAGGGTTTCAGCCCGAGATCAAAATCGAGGAAGAACGGAGTGGCTGGAATCGCGCTATCAATCAATTGATGACTCAGTCCCGAAAGCGTCTCCCCTTTGCCGGGAAACTGCCTGCTCAGTTAGAACCTGCGAACCAGGAACAGCAAACCTGGACCCCCTCACCCGCCCCCTTCGAATTTGTGGAAACTCTTCGCACGGATGCAGATCAACGAGTACTGGGATTTCGCGGAATTATCACCCCTGAGATCGCACAGCAGTTGATGGAACTCGATCCGGGGAATCCTCCCTGGGTCCAGGCAGTGAAATCCGTCGCCGAACAATCACGCCAGAAGATCGCGGGGCGCTTTTTGGGGCGGTACGTGGCGACAGCGGCCAGCGTGTTTCCGAATGTCTACGTTTTCAGTACCTCGTATCAGCAGCCGAGTGCCAGTCGCGACACATTCGTCATGGTCTGCTCACGGCAGCCCATCGACCTTAAATCGCTCGACGACACCGGCGACTGGACGGGAGGCCCCTTTGCCTCACTGGAAACCCCCCCCGGTTCCAACGAGCGAATTCTCAGCGGTCAAATGAGCGCCGTACTCGCCTTGTCTGAAGGACAAATCCTGACGGATGACTTTGCCCCCGTCGACAACCTGCTGGTCCCGGTCTTCACCTCGCAGGAATGACGTGTGAAGTCGAAGCCAAACCCACACAACCGCTACCGCGAACTGAGAGGTCGTCGCCTCAACAGAATTTCTGAGTCCCTCTGACGGAACGGAAATCGGCTGAAGGAGAACGCTCGGTGCTCACTTCCGGGAGAACATCCTGATCGGCACTCCTTGGAAGTCGAGGGGGAGCTCCCCAAACAGGCTGTTGAAAAAGGGGAATGGATCCGAAGTCCGCTCGAGAACAATGAGCGATCTGCATTGCTCAAGGTGCCTGTCCCACTTTTTCAACAGGCAGCTAAGGGTGGCGGCGTTGTGGTCGGCCTGCGGATCCTCGGGAATTGCTATTGATTGGTTGTCGTGATAGAGCGTCCCGTCGTGGTCGTAGGTCTTGGTGTAGTCGTCGTAGGTCTTGGTGTTGTCGTCGTGGGTGGCGGAGTCGTTGTCGTAGGGCGTGGCGTTGTCGTCGTGGTCGCGGTTGTGATACCGGGCTGACTCGGCGTCATAGTTCGCATTCCTGATGAGTTACTAAGATGAGTTACTTATACGAACGCTGCCAACCGGCTTGGCAGTCGTCAGATACCATACCACACCGAACGGATCTGTGCTTTCGTACACACCTTTAGAAAATGGGGATCCCTCGGACCCGGCCCGCCTCTTAGCCGGCCGGCGAGGGACGTCGCGAGGAAGTTTCGTGCAGGTGTGGAAGAGGAATCTGCAGCTCGGCAAAGCATTTGACCGTATGCTTATCGAAACAGGGCCGCAAAGGGCTCGGTGAATCCGATTGACAAGCAATCTCTACTCGCCCATACCAACCCTCGTCTTCCGGCGAGGCCATCAGGGCGGATCCGTGATAGTCCCCCGTCGACGCCCAGCGAAAAATGTAAGACGGCGGATCGCTTTCCAGCGGATCGGCAGTCGGGCCCAGTCGAGCGAGTTTTGACATGAACTGCTGGTCAAAATCACCTCGCCTGGTCAGTGGCCAGCCGGGAACTCGTTCGAGCCATTGCCGCCTGAACGCGATGCTCGCGTGAAAGCGTCCGACCGCCGATTCCGTTTGAAGAGTCTCAGTCCCGCTGGACAGCACTCGCGAGGGCTTGGAATATCCCAGACCACTACCGAGTGCCCGAACATGAGCAGAGACATGCCAGGGAAGATAGAGATCATCATCTTCCCAGACGACGATCACATCCCCCCGCGCAAGGCCCGCCAGAGCGTTGTACTTTTCGGGCAGCGATCGAAAACGTCGCGGAACGGAGATGACTTCCCATCCCTCACCGGCCTGTGAGCCGTACTGGCCCGCATCATCCAGCACGATCAATTCCCGCCGCTCGAGCGGGTAGTCCTGAGCCAGATAACAGGCAAGAGCATTCGCCAACAGTGCTGGCCGGCCAAACGTCGGACATACGCAGGAAACAAAGGGCAAGTCGCCCCCCGTCCCCACCGGCCGGTCTCGCTCGGTGGAGACAGGGCCACCTTCCTCGATCGAAATGCGTTGCGGACGCGAAATCCGGTAGAGGGTCTCGTGACCGAACTGCGAGCCTGGTATGGCAATCGCTTCCTGAACATATCTCAAACCATGCCGCTCAAACATCTGTTCCAGTTCATGCTGCGGCAGCGCGAGATAAGCACAGGAACTTCCATCGGGAAACAGGTATTCGCAAAGGGACTTTTCTTCGTCCGCCATGGGCGTGTAAAGGATCAGCACCATCCGGTGTGTGAACGACTTCAGTGCCTGGTCAAGGATCGTACGCCAGTCGGCGTTCAGCTCGAGCACATGGCGCATCATCAGTCCATCGGGTGGATCTGTCGGAACATAGTCGCACAGATCAACCACACGGTCACAAAGTCCCGCCGATCCATCCAGGCCGGTGACACGAATATCGGGATTGATCCCGCTCATCACCTGCCGAAACCACTGAGCTCCACATCCCCAGTCCTCAACGTCCCGACATCCGGACAGAAACTCAGCCCCAAGCTGGTAAGTCGTATCCGCCCCGAAGGGAAATGGATCCGCCCCCCGAAAAAAGACTTCCCATTTGCCGGCGTTCGTCATGGAGCAAGCTCTTTCAGATAGTTTTTCGTCAGACTGCCCCAGTAAGCCACGTTGTCACAGCGATCAAAATAGTAACGGAGCTCTGGATCGAGCTGCTGGAAATCGAGATACCAGGGCAAATGGCGGGCAGTGTAGGGCCGATCCAGTCGCACGGCGGAATAGAAATCCTCGTCCAGCATCTCGTGGCGTGCTGGATCGTACAGGGCGAACGTGGCCCCGATGTTCGCACGCCATGCGCCGGAACGTTTTTCAGTCCAGTACGGCCGCTCCCAAACCATCACCTGCTCACGGAAGGGGTAGGTGTCCGGGATATCCTCGATCTCCAGCGAGAGCCCCGCTTTCGCCACATCCGGATTCTCGGCCAGTGCCTGCTGTAGTCGCTCAACGACGTCATCGGGGACTTGTGACAGATCGAGATCCGAATCGGAAACGATGTACTGAGAACTCATCTCGCGATAGCGGCCTGTCCACCAGAAGCCATAACAGCCCGCGTTGTGCGCAACGCGGATCACCGGGTACGGACATTCATCCAGCCACTTCAGCAGCGGCGGATAGGTACTGCCGTGATCAAGAATCACAGGCGACAACCCCAGACGAACGCATTCCTCCGCCATCTGCCGGGGCCAGGTCAGTTGCTCGTAGACAGTCAGGTAACAGTCCATCGTGTTGTTTCTTCATGTGGTGACCGAACATTCTGCAGTCGTCGGCGGTGCAGCCCCTGAACCGGCTACGGTGCCAACTCAGCAAATCCGGAATCTCACTCATTCCCGATCGAGACAAGTCGTGTCACCTTTCGAGAAAGAATGAAGTCTCGGGATCGCCCGCCTCAGGTTGACCGGGCCAGGCTCAGCCGCTCGGGAATCGGATCGCATGCCTCAAACGGAAGTGGCGGTGCGGTGACGCGGCCGATGATGGTGAATCCGTGGTTGTGTTGTGCATGAAACAGCGGCTGCCATTCGGAGTGCTCGGTCAAAAATTCTTCCAGCGCCACCAGCAGCCCCGGTCCGCCATCGTCACCCCGTTCGCCGAAGATCTCGGTATCGTGAAACGCAATCCAGTGACGGACTCGTGATTCATGGCGTCGCAGTTCACCGCGCAGTTGCCGGGCGGTGTGCTGCGTATCGATGAACAGCAGGTCACACTCGGGGATAGTCACGCTCAGGGACGAACCCAGCCGAAACTCGAATCGTGTGCGCCAGGCGTTGGCCGCCAGTAACTCCGCAATCGGATCGGCGATCAAGTCGACCGAGATGAAGTTCGCGGGCTGACCGGCCAGCAGCGCCACCGTACTGACGCCGCGACGCATTCCGAATTCCACGACCGTCTCGCAGCAGGCAGCGAGTTGACGGAGCTTGTCACAGTGTTCGTTAATGTCCGACGGAGTCTCGACGGCACTGCGATACAGATCTTCAAGGGTGACCTGCGGAGCAGTCCCATCACTTTCCGCTCGAGCAGAAAACCCTTCGATTGGCGTAGTCGAGGCCAGCAATTCAGCCAGTGGCACATTCGGATGACTGGTCACCAGTTCCACCAATCGATCGAAATCACTCGCAGTCAGATGCGCGTCAGCGTTGATCGGTTCGTTGACATCCTCGTTCAAGCCTTCCACATAATGTCTGCGGAGTCGATCCAGCGGCAGCCCGAGTTCCTGCAACCCCAGAATATAATTCCGCACCTTCCCCAGCAGCGTGAAGTGATAGGCACGTCCCCCGCCCGGAGCTTCGAATCGATGAATCCAGCGCAATGAGGGAAGACACAGACATCGTCGGCCGTGCTGACGAAACTTTTCGTGGATGTACCACTCTTCCCCACCAAATTCGCGGAAACAGGGATTAAACCCCAGCCAGGCCTCAGTCCGGCACGAGAACAGACCGAGCCCCTGTGCGGGAATCTCGAACGCGGAACCAGACGGATCAATCCCCCGTTGGTCGGTCCCCCAGGTCCCCCACATCCCGTCCCGCCAGATATCGTCGAAGTGGGTACTGACGAACTGGAGATCATCGTAGACAAGCGGGCCCTGAATCAAATCCTGACATTCGGGATGGTCGTCGTACCATTGCAGCAAATGGCTGATCGCTCCCGGCCATAAATTCACGTGAGAATCGAGCACCAGTACGGCATCGGCCGCGGCGATGCGAAAGATATGATCCCGGGGCGCGGCCGTCCCGCCAGCCTCCCTGTATGGGATATACCTGACCTGAAAGGGACAGGGCCAGTCCGGATGTGGAACGCTGATGGATGAGCAAAAATGTCTCAGCGACTCGGCCTGAGGACCGTCCGGATCATTGTCGACGATGACGATCTCGCAGCGGGGCATCGCTTCGGCGTGGTACAGCCGCAGCGCATTGACCGTGAAGTAAACTCCATCAAAGTCCCGATGCGTTGCCATCCCGATCGTCAGTCGAGTCATCTACTCAGGCCTCTCCAAGAGCTGCAGCGATTGTTCAGGTGAGAAACGGCGGCGAGTTCCGCAACAGTGACGCCAACTGCTCAAGTCGAGTCCCCCCTCGGCGGGCGCGCTCCGATGCAACGGGGAGTGATCCTTCCGCCGAGTGATCAACGTTCTGTCGGTCCCCAGTCATTGAGATTGCCGTCGTACTTCTGGAAACTTCGGAAGCGTTGTCGTCGGTCGCTTAGCGTTTGAAATTGACTGACAAAGCGACTCGAAACCCAAATCCTGCATTTTTTGCGTCGGGGGGCTCGCAGTACCGGTTTGCACTGCGAAGTCGGGTCAGATCCTGCCCCCAGCTCCCGCCCCGCAAACACTTCCTGGTCCCCTTCAGCGGACCAATGGGATCGATCGCCGGCCCGGAGGAATGTTGCTGGTAGAAATCGACGTCCCACCAGTCGTAGACCCATTCCCAGACATTTCCCAGCATGTCGTGAATGCCGAATGGATTGGCGGCAAGGCTTCCCACAGGCTGCGTCGAAGCCAGATTGAAATTGGGGCCGAGAACCTGCAAAGCATCCGTATCCGTCAGCCAGGTCCTGGTCGTCGTCCCCGCCCGACACACGAATTCCCACTCCGCTTCCGTCGGAAGTCGGTACTTGCGGAACTGGTCCGCTTCCCGCTCCGACAACAGTCGACAGAACTGGTCGGCATCCCCCCATGTTAGATACTCCACTGGCAGCCGCATTTCCTGGGGCTCCGATCCATCGGGAACGATCATCCTCGAGGGAAACATCGACGGATTTTTCTTCAGAACCTTCTCAAACTCCTGCTGAGTGACTTCGTGCGTCCCAATATAAAAAGGCTTCGAAATAATCACCCAATGCTGCGGCCCGGCACTCTTCGCCACGGCCAGCCGGTCCGCAGTATTCGCGGGCCAGTTTCGAGTCCACTCTTCGATCTCGTCCTCGGTGGCTCCCATCATGAATTCGCCAGGAGGAATCAAACGAAAACTCATCCCCAGGGAATTCGTAAACTCGACAGGAACGCCCAGATAGTTCGCCCACGCTTCCTGATGTGACTTCGCAGTATCGGAATCGAAGGGGGCAACCGCCTTCTCAGGGGCACCGACCGGCCAGACAGGAAGCTCCGCCAACGTAGCGATCGGACCGTGATGCCCCAGCATGCCGCTTGAATCGCCCTCGTCGGTGTCGATTCGCCCCTTGTCCCTGGCCTCCCCCTTATCAGGAGCGTCAGTAAGGCGCTCCGCGAGAAATCCCTTCGCCATCAGTGTCACAGCCAGCAGGGTGACTCCGATCAGGCTGCCGAATATGACGTTTCTCCGGGAGGGAGTATCCGGAAGCCCTTCGGTCACGGTTTCGCATTCATGCAATGTCTGCGTGGCGGATCGAGAAAGTGTCCGCAGTCCCTCAGAAGTGACTTCTTGTGTTTCGTCGCTCAGGAG
The DNA here is from genome assembly GCF_044336245.1 of Schlesneria sphaerica. Lineage (NCBI taxonomy): Bacteria > Pseudomonadati > Planctomycetota > Planctomycetia > Planctomycetales > Planctomycetaceae > Schlesneria > Schlesneria sphaerica. Next base: position 3,219,745 of record NZ_CP172346.1, read on the forward strand.
CGGTCTTCGAACGGCAAAAGAGTGCCCCGTTTCCGTTGGGGATAAGACCTCCAGTGCATCGATTCCCTCGATGACGGCCTGAGCATCCATCAGTCGTGTCTTACGATCTTTGGACAGCATTGCCGCGAGCAGGGAATCCAGCCCGAGGGGAACATCTTTCAACGTGTCTTGCAAACGGGGAATCGCATGTTCGCGATGAGCCACCACGATTTCCCCCACGGAATTGCCGGGAAAGGGGGGCTTGCCGGTCAGCAACCAGTAAAGCGTGCAGCCAAGGCTGTAAATATCGGCACGGGCATCGACTTCGCGTGGATTGACGAATTGCTCGGGTGGCATGAAGTCGACAGAACCGGTGACAATCCCCGTTCCAGTGATGTCGTAGCAGGGGTCCCCTTGCGCTGTATCCGTCCATTCGATCATCCGTGACAAACCGAGATCAAGGATCTTCATAACCCCGCTGCGGTCCAGCATCAGATTCGAGGGTTTGATGTCACGATGCACAAGTTTTTCAGAATGGAGATAGGCCAACCCGGTCGCTACCTGCCGGATAATGCCCAGCGCCACGGGGACTGACATCAACCCGCTGGTCTGAATGCGTCGCTTCAGATCAATCCCGCTGACAAGTTCCATGACAAGATAAAGAGATCCTTCACACTCGCCAGCGTCATAAGATGTGACCACGTTGGGATGATGCAGTCGCGACGCCAGTCGAATCTCTCGCAGGAATCGATCGATTGTCCCCTCAGCTTTGAAACGATCCGGCCGGATGACCTTGAGAGCAACCATTCGCCCCATCAGACGGTGCCGGGCCGAGTAAACCGTCCCCATGCCCCCTTCGCCGATTTTTTCCCAGAAGACATAGTGCCCCATCAGCAGATTGCGGCCTTCCAGCAGAAACTGAGACTGCAACGGGGTAATAATTCTCGCTTTGAGCATCTCTTCAATGATGCGATGGGGATCGGGAGCAGTCTGGCCGGTCCCCATCCGCTTCACAGTCTCATTCAGCCACTGGACCTGTGAAGGATCTCCTTCCGCCAGCAACTCCTCGAGCTTCTCCAATGAAATATTCATCATCTTCCCCCCTTGGGCACCGGGGGGGTTACGAAGCGCCAACTCACCGTGGCTTGCCGTCCCAAGCGACTGAACACAGTGAACACTCTTTCAGGCACCCACGCCGAACGGAGCGACCAGGACTTCGCTGCAGGGGAATCAGAAAGAGCCGTGTATGAGGTGTGTGAACACGGCAGATCGGACCCTGTGATCGGCGCTGCCTGGCTTGAGTTGGGTTGTGTCTGCGGACGATCACCAGAGTGGTCCGAAAGTGGACGACTCCCGGAATCTCCGTTCGACCTGCCATCCGCCGTTAACATCGCGGGGCCCCACACGACTTGATGCATAGACACTGTAGCGATCAGATTGACTCATTCAGAATTTCAACAACAACTTACAATACGCGGCCCGTTCAGTAGAAACAATCAATCCATCGAGCCGACGTGATGCGTGCCGCCAAGCTCCGTCGATGCGCCATGGAGGCTGGGATTGTCGGTCCTTTCACTTCCTTGCCGCTGTGAGCCGCCCAGGTGAGGCCGATTTGCCGCCGACTCATGCTCCCTCTTCGCTGATCAACAGGCCGGTTTCTCGATCCTGGGAAATTACCGCATTATTCGCTGCGGCTATTGTTTTAATTCGTGTCGGGACTAAAATCCTTGGCAGCGGCGCGAGTTCGCTGCCAGGAAAGCACCAGAACAAAAGATGAAACCTGCATTAGAACCTGATGACGAACAGTTTTTGCTGAGCCTTCAACGGCTCGGAGGAGGAACCGTTCAGGATTTGTGCGACGCTGCAGGAGTCACAGCGACGGCGATTCGGTTACGTCTCAGTCGTCTTCAATCGCTGGGGCTGATTGAGCGCCAAACGATTCGATCGGGCCGCGGACGCCCTCACCATACCTACCAAATCACGGAACTGGGTCGACGACGACTCGGCGATAACTATTCCGAACTGGCTCAACTGCTGTGGTCGGAACTCCAGACAATTGACGAAATCGACGTGCGCCAGCGGGTCACAGGCCGCATTCGTGATGCCATGGTTCGTCAGTATGGCGCAAACGTGCAGGGGGCGCTCCTGTCCGATCGCTTCGCCCAATTGGGAATCGCACTGGCTGACCGTGGGTTCTCCGTCGAAGTCGACACGCGAGAAGCGCTGCCGATTCTCCGCGAGAATCACTGCCCGTACCACGAGCTGGCTCAGCAGGACCCAGGGATTTGCGAGTTGGAACAACAGGTTTTTGAGCGGGTGCTGGGGGTTCCTTTGACTTTAGCGTCCTGCTGTCGGGATGGCGGACATTGCTGCGAGTTCCATCCTGCGTGATGTGCAGTTTTTCGAATTCACCCTATTTCATAGTGACCAGAAGTTCATAGTAACCAGAAGAGAAACAACGAAAATCAAGTGGCCGGCAGTCAGCCGCCAGAACATTCATCGAGTAGAGAGTGAGGAAAGTGCAGTTCAGTACAGACCGTTAAGACGATTCAGACAGCGGCTCGGCTGAGGAAGTGTGTGGAAGTGCCTGCCACGAGGATGGCAGCCCGCTGGCAAGGAACGAGGTTGGGTGAAAGCAACGGCAATTACTGTTAAAGTCGTTCCCTTGCGGGACAGTTCCCGGCACCATCTCCAGTAACGCAACAAAAACGGACACTGCAATCATGACAACCTGGATTGAAGGCCGATTTGAAGAAAACGTTATCACCACGTCGCTGGAACAGGCGATGAACTGGGCGCGGCAGTCGAGTATCTGGCCGATGACGTTTGGTCTGGCGTGTTGCGCAATTGAGATGATGGCTGCGGGTGCAAGCCGGTTTGATATGGATCGATTTGGTGCTGGTGCGTTCCGCGCGACGCCACGACAAGCCGACCTGATGATCGTCGCAGGGACGGTCACCTATAAGATGGCCAGCCGCGTCCGCCGCCTTTACGAACAGATGCCCGACCCCAAGTACGTGATTGCCATGGGAGCCTGCACAGTCGGAGGAGGCCCCTACTTCAAATACGGATACCACGTTGTAAAGGGAGTCGACCTGGTCGTCCCTGTCGACGTCTACGTCCCCGGGTGCCCACCACGACCTGAAGCCCTGCTCGAAGGTCTGATGCGAATCCAGGACAAAATCAAAGCCAAGAAAATTACCCGAACACAGGAAGTCCTGCCGATTCCGCACCACACGGGACGAGTGGCTCTTCCCGTAACCCAGTCATTGACGGAAGTCGTCTGATGGAATCAATCGCGTGACGGTACTGCGGTCTAATCCAGCCGCGAATCCGGTCCGCACAGAATTCGTTTTTTGACAAGTCAACGGTCCTTCAGGCAGGGAACCTCGCAACAACGAGCCGTGCCTGACGCGACTGAGACTTGGAGCCGGCCCCGCGAGGCCCTCGAGTGAGGCCCGATCGAAGTTCGTCGATCGGGCGATCACCCGTGATCGTTCACTGAGTCAGTTTTCTTTTCCACACAAGTAGAGTTTTCGCATTCAATGTCCAGTCTTCTGAAAATCACCGATCTGCATGTGTCTGTGGACGACAAACCGATTTTAAGGGGCGTCAGTCTCGAAATTCGTCAGGGCGAAATCCACGCACTCATGGGCCCGAACGGATCCGGTAAAAGCACCCTCGCCTACACCCTGGTCGGTCACCCCAAATACGAAATCACGGGTGGCTCGATCGAAGTGGATGGCACGCCGCTGAACGAGCTGGACCCCTGCGATCGCGCCCGACTCGGCCTGTTTCTGGCCTTCCAGTACCCGGTCACGATTCCCGGTGTGAAGGTAGCGGACTTTCTGCGACATGCTGTCACCAACATTCGCAACCCAACTCGAAAAGAGGGCGAAGGCCTGATCCCCATGCGGGACTTCCGTAAAGAGCTGAAAAGCCGCATGGAAGAACTTGGCATGGACGTGGAATTCGCTCGCCGCTATCTGAACGACGGTTTCTCGGGTGGTGAAAAGAAGCGAATGGAAATTCTCCAGCTCGCCATGCTCCAGCCCAAGTTTGCGATCCTCGACGAAACCGACAGCGGACTGGACAGCGATGCTGTTCGAGTGGTCAGTGAAGGACTCCGAAAGCTGGCAGGACCTCAGATGGGTGTCCTGATCATCACGCACCACGAACGTCTGCTGGAATACAACGTTCCACAGTACACCCACGTCATGCTCGCGGGCCGCATCGTCGAAACCGGCGACGCCTCGCTGGCACATGAACTGCATAACAACGGCTATGCCAATATCCGACTTCGCCATCCTGCTGAAGCGGCCGAAGAACAGGAACAGCAGAAGAGTGTCCCCGCTGCCGTCGCAGCAGGAACCAAGTAAACACACAAAAAGCGGCATCCGGCAACCACGAAACGACGCAACCGACTTCCCCGACCAGAAATGGTCGGTCGGCGAACTCACCCTGCGTCAGACGATCGGTTTTCCAGATGCCATCCAGTCACGAGTCACCTCTGTCGGAACTCACGACAGGTCCGAGCGGATGCAAGACGACAGTGAAACGATAACGGTCAACGATCGGTGACCTTGCCTGGCCTCGAGGGCATCCACGGATCGTACCCTGACCGATGACCGAGAACCGAATAGACGAGCGACCCACTAAGGGAAGACGAAGATATCATGACGACAGAAACAACGACCGTAGACGACGAAATCGGTGTTGGCGATTACCAGTACGGATTCCATGACCCCACCGACAAGTATGTTTTCAAGAGCCGTCGGGGTCTTGATCGCGAGATCGTCGAACAGATCTCTGAGATGAAGAACGAGCCGAAGTGGATGCGTGACTTCCGCCTGGAAGCTCTCGATCTCTTCTTTCACAAGCCCATGCCCACCTGGGGTGGTGACATGAGCGAACTCGACTTCCAGAAGATGTTCTACTTCGTGAAGGCATCGCAAGGGCAGGAGAAGTCGTGGGAGGATGTTCCTGACGATATCCGCAAAACCTACGATCGACTCGGGATTCCCGAGGCCGAAAAGAAGTACCTCGCAGGTGTCAAAGCCCAATACGAGTCCGAAGTCGTTTACGGCAGTCTACAGGAAGACCTCAGCCGCCAGGGTGTGATCTTCACTGACACCGATTCGGCGTTGCGTGATCATCCGGATCTGTTCCGCGAATACTTCGGCAAGGTCATTCCCTCTGCTGACAATAAATTCGCCGCGCTGAACTCCGCCGTCTGGTCGGGTGGCTCGTTCATCTACGTCCCGAAAGGGGTGAAGATCGAGTTCCCGCTGCAAGCCTATTTCCGCATCAATACGCAGAACATGGGCCAGTTCGAACGGACCCTGATCATCGTGGACGAAGGGGCCTCGATCCACTACGTCGAAGGCTGCACCGCCCCCACCTACAGCAGCGACAGCCTGCACTCGGCCGTGGTCGAGATCATCGTCAAACGAGGGGGCCGCTGCCGTTACACGACCATTCAGAACTGGTCGAACAACGTTTACAACCTGGTCACCAAGCGAGCCCAGGCGTACGGTGATTCGCTCATGGAATGGGTCGACGGTAACCTCGGCTCGAAACTGACCATGAAGTATCCCGCCATCTACCTGATGGAACCGGGTGCCCGAGGCGAGACCCTGTCGATCGCCTTCGCGGGCAAGGGTCAGCATCAGGACGCCGGAGCCAAGATGGTTCACTGTGCTCCGCATACGTCCAGTCGCGTGATCTCCAAGAGTATCTCGAAGGACGGAGGTCGGGCGGGCTACCGTGGCCTGGTGAAAGCCACTCACGACGCTCATCACTGCAAGAGCAACGTCGTCTGTGACGCGCTGATCCTCGATCCACACAGCCGTAGCGACACTTATCCGTACATCGAAGTCAATCACGACAATCTGACGATCGAACACGAAGCGTCCGTCTCCAAGATTGCCGAAGAACAGTTGCTGTATCTGATGAGCCGCGGGATGACCGAGACCGAAGCCTCGGCGATGATCGTCACCGGCTTCATTGAACCGCTCGTCAAAGAATTGCCAATGGAATACGCAGTCGAAATGAATCGGCTGATTGAATTACAAATGGAAGGGAGTGTCGGGTAATTTCCGAAGCCATGTTGACTGTGACACCCTCTCATGCGGCGTTTGGTACTGACGCCTTCGAATCGTTTCTTGCCTCGCGCCGCGAACCATCGTGGATGAGCGACCTGCGCCGCGGTGCGTTCGAAACCTACCGTGAACTGCTCCAAACAGAACTCGATCCGGAAGAATGGAAGCGAGTCGATACGCGGGCTTTCCGCGCAGACAAGTTTGCCATCCAGACTCCCTCGACAGCAAATGCGGTCGCTGCCTTTGAAACTCTCCTCGCAACCCGAGCCGAGTTCGCTGGCTTCGTCAGTCACATCGATGGCGCCAGTTCGCCTTCGAAGCTCGACGAGGACCTGGTCAAGCAGGGGGTTCTGTATGGAAACCTATCCGACTTACTCCAGACTCACGGCGACATCCTCAAGCCGCACCTGATGACCCGAGCGGTCAAGCCGGAAGCAGATCGGTTTGCCGCCTGGCACGCCGCCTACTGTACGGGCGGGACCGTCCTGTATGTTCCCCGCAACGTCCAGATCAGCAAACCGCTGTATAGCCTGATCGGTCTGGCTGCCGCGGGTGCTGCCGATTTCAGTCACACGCTGGTGATCCTGGAAGAAGGGGCTTCTGCCACACTGCTGGAAGAAACGTCGTCGACCTCGCCGGACCTGCCCGGGGTTCACGTCGGCGCTGTCGAACTGCTGCTCGCACCTCGCTCAAACCTTTGCTACGTCCAGCTTCAGAACTGGAACGACAAGGTCTGGCATTTCGCTCATCAGGTGGGCCGTGTCGACGCGAGTGCCTCGCTGCAATGGACCGTGGCTGGTCTGGGCGCCCGGTTCGCTCACGTCCACCAGGACGTTTTCCTGGACGGAAAAGGGGCTGCCGCGGAAGTGAACGGCGTCACGTTCGCCACCGAAAAGCAGCTCCTGTCGTACTACACGCAGCAGACTCACAACGCGCCCCATACGCGCAGCGACCTGCTTTACAAAGACGTCGTCCGCGACAACGCCCGCTGCGTTTGGCGTGGAATGATCAAGGTCGCCAAAGACGCTCAGAAAACAGACGGCTACCAGCGAAACGATAGCCTGCTGATGAGCGAAACGTGCCGCGCCGATGCCATCCCCGGTCTTGAGATCGAAGCGGATGACGTCCGCTGTACCCACGGTGCCACCTGCGGTCGTGTCGATGAAGAGCAATTGTTCTACTGCATGTGCCGAGGACTCAGTCGGGCTGAAGCCATGCACCTGATTGTGGAGGGATTCTTTCAGCGGGTTTATGACCGCATCCCGGTCGAAATCGTGCGAGAAACTCTCGGACAGGCGGTTGAGCGAAAACTGGGAATCGGCGGACTGTAAACCACAGTCAGTCTCTCCTGTTTGAGCTGAGTTCCATTGCGGCTGGTGAGGGCAACGCAGCGCCACAGACGGTGTTTCGTCGGTGGCGTACTCGCTTGTCACAAGCCCGTTCATCGCCCCTGTACCGGTGCCCCAGTAAAGAATGTGAAGTGCATGTCTGAATTTGAACGAGTTGCGTCTGTAAGCGAAGTTCCCTCCGGGGGGCGATTATCGATTCTGGTGGACGAGGTTCCTTCGTTGCTGATCCGGATCGGGGACGATTTTTTTGCGATCGAGGACGTCTGTTCTCACGATGGGCAGCCATTGACGAATGGGCCCGTCGAAAACTGCTCGATCGTCTGTCCCCGGCATGGAGCGCGATTCGATCTTCGAACGGGGAAACCCCTTTGCATGCCCGCCATCGAACCGATTTCTACCTTTGAAGTCCAAGTTCGCGACGGCGACATTTACGTGAGGCCCCGCACATGAACCCTGAAACGCATTCCATTCCAATCGCTCCCGCCACCGATTGTTGTTCTGACAATCATTCCGCAGCCGGAGAGACACCGACGTCCGCAGATAAGTCCGCGACGACATCAGAAGGTTGCTGCCAATCATCAGCATCTACGCCCGCAGCCACAGCCGAGGCGATTCCGTCGACCAATCCAAGCTGCTCGTCAGCTACAGCCGGTGCTGAAGCCTCTCCAGAGGCCGCTGCTTCGGAAGCCGGGGAAGAATCCGCACCCGACGATGCGGCTCTGATTGACGCCCTGCGGGAAGTGATCGACCCCGAACTCATGATCAATATCGTGGATCTGGGACTGGTCTACTCCATCAATCACACCGAACGAAAAGTGCTCGTCGAGATGACGTTGACCAGCCCGGCTTGCCCCGCGGGTCCGCAAATCATCTCGCAAGCGAAAATGTCGCTGGAAAAACTCTCCGGCGTGGATCAGGCGGAAATCAAGTTGACGATGACCCCGCCGTGGACGCCCGACCGCATGACCGACGATGCACGCGATCAGTTGGGAATTTTCTGATCGCTGGCATGAATCCCGCATTGCGACGATGTCACAAAGCAACCAATCGAAAAGCCCCTGCGAGGATTTCCTGGCAGGGGCTTTTTGTTTGGTTATCTCTGACGAACGTGCCAAACATGCACGTCAATCAGAGGGCCGCATGAGTCGTCGCCGCAGCGACCGGAGCATACCTGGTAATGATTGTGGCAATCATCAGGTAGACGGGAATACCGATGGTGACGTTGTAACTGAAGGTCACCCCCAGTGAGGCAGCGAGCGGCAAGGTGGGACTGGCTTCGGGAATCGCCAGTCGCTGGACTGCGGGAAGAGCGATATACGAGGCGGCACCACATAGGACAGCGAACAGCACATACGTCCCCAGCTCCAGTTGCTGTCCCAGGAACAGGCTGTACCCATGGGCGATCAACATCCCCATGACTGCGAAGACGTTCGGAGCCACTAACGCGAACGTCACAAACTGCCAGCCTGCATTTCTCAGATCCTTGAGCTTCTTGGAAGCGGTCATTCCCATCTCCAGCAGGAAGACACACAGCAGTCCGTGGAACAGATTCACGAACAACGCGTCGTCCATCGCTGTCACTTTTTCACCTTGCAGTCGCGAGATGAAACCGATGGCGATACCCGCGAACAACAGGAAGATTCCGGGATTCAGGAAGACTTCGTGAAGCAGTTCCTTGCTCAAGAAAGCACCCCGCACTTTCTGAGTGGGTGCATCCTCTCCCGCATGAAGGTCGACTTCCTGCAGAGCAATCGTTGCCTCCGCTTCGTCGGCGGCGTTTTGTGCTGTCGTGGAACTTTCGGATTCTGTCGATTGAGTTCGCAGGGCAGCCGTATTCCGTCCCCCTCTTGCTGTTCCGCTGACCGATGATCGGCCCGCTTTCGACACACCGTTTGATCGAACGTGGGCATGTCCGGCTCCCACGGCAGCGTATTCTTCCTCCAGAGCGTACTCGTCTTCGTAGTCATGCTCCTGTTCGTCGAGATCCTCCTCATGTTCGTGCTGGGGCGGGATGGCTCTGCGAAACTGGCCATACCCAGCCTCACCCGGCATATTCCCCTTGGCGTCCATTCCCCGCTGCCGCATGTTGGCCACCAGATACAGGGCGACCAGGCAGCCGGGAATTTCCATGACCGCAAGCATCACAGGCATGTAGGGAGCAAAGGCGATTTTGCCGGCAGTCAGCACCCCCATACAGGTCACGAAAGTCCCTGCGGAATCCGAACCGTAATACCCGGCGACGGTGGCCGCATCGATCTGGCGCAGTTTCGTGGTCAGACGGAGCGTATAAAAAGCGACGACACCGATAATCGAATTGGTCACCAGGCCGATCAGCATAAACCCGGCCGCTTGTCCGTAAAGATGTGGCTCCAGCCCCGCAAGCTCTTCGCCACCTTTCCAGCCGATGGCGAGTAACAGATAGATGGTCAAACCTTGATAGACGGCCTTGGGGAATTCCAGCTTGACGTGCAGCATGGGAATGAGAAAGCCGGCATAAAAAAACAGCAGTAACGGCTTGAACAGGTTGTGAGTGAAGTTATCAAGAAATTCATGAAGCACAGCGCATATCCCTTAGTAGTAATCCCGGCAGAGCACGCTCCACAGACGAACGTGGAAGCGAGCGAAAGCAGCCCCTGTGCCGATCAATCGGGCTGACGAAGAAGTCAGCCAACACCCCTCGAGGGGCCTCACCGAACCAGCACGCGGCCGAAACGTAAAAGTGTCTCGGACATTCTTTTACAGTGAACCACCCTCACTCTCTCCGCGTTTTCGCGAGTGTCGTGACGACCAGACAACGACTCTTGTCGTGTGCAACGTCTGCCGAAGTCCTTTGCAAATCATCCCGGCATTCGAACGACGTCTTCGAAAGCGAGCGGCGCTTGCACCGGTCGTGCGCCTCGCGCAGGATGAATCCCCTGCTTCTGCTATCTCGCTCAGTTCGAATCATCGACAGAGACCAAAGTCTGACATTCGTTCCCCGCGCGTAGCGGGCTCAGCGGTATTGAAACGCATTCTGTACGACAAGACGAATTAAGTTCTCTTAACGTGTCGAGAATGTAAGCGTGCACCTGCCGAGCGGGTCGACTCCGTGACGTTTTTAATAATATCGCAATGACGAAATGGCGCGGCCGTTCATGCGCGGTTCTCGCTTCCGGGCACACCGTCGCCCGCTGAGCAGGCCCAGCGTAAGAATCGATCGGTCAGCCCCGTGTGCCAGAAGCGGACGTGAGCAACCGCCGCCAGGAGGAACGCGGTGAACAGACTGACGATCGCTCCGATGATGACGCTGAGAGGGCGGTAGCGCCAGACAACGATATCTCCCTTCGCTGGAGCGTCCACAGCCCGAAATTGGCCTATCTGACGCGCTTCCGTTGGGATGCCATTCTTCTCGACAGTCCAGCCCGGATAGGCAAGTTCTGTGAGAATGAGAGGCTCATCCGGTTTCGGAGCCTGCTCGACGACGACCTTGCGAGTTCCCCGTCCCCACGGACTTTCCGGTCGATTCGAAACGCTCACTCCGTTCGCGCCGATACGGGCACGTCCGGGATACGAAACGGCGTCGCCGCCTGCTTCCCGCTGCTTGAACCGATACAAATGGATCGGTTCCATGCGTCCCCAGATCCGATTGAGAAACGGGTCGACCCCTTTCCACAAAAGCTCGACGCCCCAACCTTGTTCGTCGAGAGGTTCAAAATTGAGAACGTGTGTCACGCCCGCCTGACTGAGCCATTCGAGGTAGGGGGTGGATGCGGGAGTCGGCCGACCCGAGGGAAGCGGTTTGGGAGAATCCGGCATCGCAAACTGGGAATCGACATACTCTGCAGGAGCGATCCCCAGATACCAGGGGACGCACGACACACCGAGCAGTGTCCCGACATTGGGACCCGGCGATACCAGCCGCGGCAGCTCCTTTTCGCCAGCCAGCAGCTTTCGAACAGGGCTGTCCTCACGGAACGAAATTGCCGGCTTCGACACGATCGCCGTATAGGTCACCATGCGACTCACCATCCACAGGTCCCCGGTCGTCGAGGCGAAGATCGCCCCTATGACGATCCCCCGTGCGGTCATCGGCCAGGCGCAGCGCTGCAGGTGACTGAGCATCTGCCCCGCCAGCAGTGCGATGGCAAACGTAGTCACGATCCCGTATCGCCCCGGCCCCCGAAAGAAGCTGAAGCCGGGCAAATGCTTTCCTATGGGCAGCAGCCATCCCGTTGCGTAGATGAGTGCCACGGTTCCCACCATCAGCCAGTAACCGGTGGTGCCATTCAACACGGATGCGTTCGCCTGAGCGTTATTCGATGAACGCCGGTGTCGAGCCCAGCGGATGACGGCAAATGCAGCCAGCAGCAGCGGGACGAGTCCACAGTACACGTGGGCCTCGACCTTATTGGTTCCCGTTTCCAATGCAGCAAGGCGTGCCTGCCGAATCGCCTCGTCAAGCTCGTGGTTGGGACCGAAAAGCTGCCACGGCGCAACCAGTTCTGCCAGCGTTCGCACCAGATTGTCTTCCCCGATCGCCTGCGGACTGTACCAGCACCACGGAGCAATCAGCTGGGTCACATAGAGCGGGGGCATGTGTCCGTAAGCAGGATCGTAGTCGCTTCCCGCCACCACGCGCGAACTGCGCTGCTTCAGTTCCCATGAGGGAACCAGTTGAACTCCCGCCAGACAAACCCCGGCGATGCCCGCCAGAATCAGTGCCAGCGCACCGCGTGACACACGTCCTTGTTCCGTCCCGGGATGGACTTGCACCTGTTGAGAATGCTCCGCCCAAAGCCGCCATGTGGCATAACTGGCAACCATCAACTGGGTAATAAAAGCCAGGTGGTAATGTCCCGCCAGCAACTGCAGCCCCAGCGCAATGCTCAGACCGATCGAGTACCGCCACAAGCGGGTCTGAAGAAAAGACTCCACACAGTACATCGCGACGGGGAGCCAGCAGCCCGTCAAAATGGCCCATTCCAGACAGGAGCGGGGCGGAAACCACCCGAAGGTGAAAACCAGACCCGTCAGCATCGCACCTCGCCCCGAATTCCCAACCCGCAAGGCGAAGAGTGCCGTAGCGACGAAGCAAATCAGATAATGGAGAAGATGCTGGACGTTGTACGCCGTATTCACCGAGAGTAGACCGTACAAAACGACGTGCAAGGGATAAGCCGCCCCCGTTTGACTCTCTCCCAGGATGGGATAACCAAAGCCGGTGAGATCGTTCCACAGCGGCAATTCCCCCGCACGAAGACAATCCGCATAGAAGACCTTCTGGGGGAAGAAGTACGGATACAGGTCCCCGCCAATAAAACCGTATCCAAAGAAGAGCGGCCACCAGAACAGGAACGTCAGGGCGAAGGCCACCAGCAACAAGCAGAAATAGCGTCCAGTGTTAAACATGGCCGTAGTTTAACGTTCCCTCATCGCCATGCGAGGCTGGAAACCTGCCGTCCATGTCCGCCGGGGTACATCACTTCCGTTGCGAAGCCCTGCCTGTCCAAAGAACGATCTGACGGCCCGATTGTGAATCACCTTCATCCGGAAATGGGAATAACGACTTCCAAACGATGGCCCAAACTTCGTCCGCCAAACTCGGTTCAACCGTGCAAAAAAAGAGCGAGCCCACATTTCTGGTGGCTCGCTCTTTTTGGCTCAGATTGGCCCCCTAGGCCTTGTTGGCACAGCCGGTCAAGACATCGCTGTTTCACAACAATCGGGAGCGTTGCTCAGGGTCAGAAGAATAATCTCTTCATCGGTCGCCAGTCCCAGGTCGTACATCATGCTGACCACATTCACCTGCGTGACTTTTTTTACAATTAACTGAATCAGAGGGGTCGCCGTCTCAATCAGTTGGGTCCTCATCCGTTTCAACAGAACCGTGGCGGCCGCCGAATTGGCCCCACGGACCAGTCGAAGTTCCGATGGTGTCAGAACTCCTGACATGCGAACGAGGAGCATGTCGCCAATTAAATGGGTCCGAATCTGTTGAGGTCCGCGTCCGAAGTACTCCAATTCAAACTTCACAATCAAATCCGAAATCGCTGCTTCGAGCTCGCCACGGGTGACAACGCGATCAATCGACTCGAACAAACCTGGATCCTCGCAAGCGGGCAACGAATTATCACACGAATTCCGTGAGGTCAGACAATCTGATGGCGTGAGTGTAGAGGGCATCGAAAAAGGGGTTCTCTCGAGAGGACAACAACGAGGGGGCGATTGCCCCCCGGCGCGGTCTCGATGAGCCACCGCGCCGACAGGGCGGATCGTTATTCGGTAAAAAACCGAAAAAGAAATTATCGGGGAACGGAGGGGACACCCCGAGACTGGCTACCACCGCTTGAAGTGGAATCCGAAGTGAACAGAGAGCCCTGCAGGCATTCGCCGCCCAGTTTCTGCGTCACTTCGTCAATGACGTCTGCCAGTGGCTTCTTCATCGCTTCAGGCGCCGACTGGAGAACGGAATCCCGTACGGCTCCTAGCGCCGTTCCGATCGCAAGTCCCTTCAACTTGTTGATCTCTGGTCCCAGCGTTTCGCTGAGCATGGAAATCCAGGACTTACTCGGGGGTGCTGATGACTGAGGCGCGCTGCTCAAGGGACGCAGTGTGGAATCATTCGCAGCGTATTGGACCACGGTGGGAGGAACCGTATTCGTCGGACTGGGCGCAAATTCTTCATAAGGCCGACTCGATAACCCCTGGATTCCCGAGTGGCCGTAGGATTTTGACCTTGTTCGAGGTTCCGCACTGGGGCGGTGCAGAAGCGATGCGCCGACATATCCCACTGCCACAGCACCCATCATGGAGATCCAGGGGTGCTTCTCGACATGTTGTGAGATATCGAAAGCTCCTTTGACGCTTTCGACTCCATCGTAGAGTGTCGTGCGAACATCCTGCACCGTCCCTTGTACGGCGTCAGTGACAGTTCCGACCGTTTCCGAGACGGTAGCCGTAGCGGTTTGTACTGTTTCCAGCACATTGGCCGTCGCCTCTTGTACGGTGGCGGTTGCCGTTTCGACTGTCTCGGCGACTTTTCCTTCGAGCAACTCGATCTTGTGAGCCAGTGACTCACGCGATTCTTCCATTTGAGCCAGGAGTTCGTCCTGTTCACGTGCTATTTCGGTGTCGACAGCCATTCGGTGTCCTCTTTCATTGCTTGTGCAGTTTTGGGAGTCAGGGCTTCAACGGATTTCATCTGGTTGACGCCGATCCCCACTGCGATGGCCCCTAAAACCACAATAAAAGCTCCGACAATCCCGTAGCACATCCACAGTGACAACGTCGGAACCTGAGTAGACAGCAAGTGAACCAGCATCAGACAGACCAGAATCAATCCGACTTGCAGGACTGCAAATCCCGCCCCCAGGAACGAGGCACCGGTTGTTGCCGTCTTTAAGTCCTGCTTGATTTCGTTCCGAAACAGAGCCAGATGCTGAATACCCAGGTTCTGAAGATCGCTCACGATTCCGCTGACGAGTTCAGTCACCGAGGGCTCCACACCCGGCTCGGGGGAAATGGAAGTTGACATGGATTATGTCCTTGATGAAGTAGCTCGCGCGACAAGAACCCCCAGACCGATCCCGATCAGCAGGGCGGGAATCGGATTCTTGCGAATGACCGATGAGACATCCTGCATGATGCCGTCGAGGCCTTCACGTTCCAGGTATTCGCCCGTCTCGGTCAATCGCTGGGCAACAGCCGAGGAAGCCTGACCCAGACGCCCCTCCTGGGGGATGTTGTGACGGACGGCTTCGCCCGCGGCCTTCAAACCGCCACCGATCGCACATGCTGCGTCTTCGGCTTTCTGGTCCAGGTACGACCCTGCGCTTGCAATCCCCTTCGAGGCATTGCAGGCCGCTTCGCTGGCCTGGTCAGCCACGTACCCGGCAGCCTTCCGTACATTGTCCACGGCACCCTGGGCGCCTTGAGCAACGGCCTGCGAGGCTTCCTGGACTTTGTTCTTCGCCATTGTTGTTGTGTCTGCCATGATACTCGTACTCCTGTTCGTAAGGTTTGGAACCACGGTGTCGAAGACTGACATCGTGGAGTATAGCAATAGCGATTAGCGTGCCAGTCGCTTTTTCGACCTGTGGAACTGTTTACTGGCTGAAAACGGATCGACTGGCACGTTATCGCAAGCAGCACATCTGGGTGCATGACTGGTTGGCGTTCGTGCTGTTCGAAGGCCACTCATCGTCACTCAATCTGAAATGCGTGTGCACACATCCGTCAGGGAGTCGTCGGCGTGACGGGAACCGCATCAGTTCCCTTATGATCCCCTGTCTTTTCCACTTCCTTTTCCGTCGTAATGGTCGTCGTACCACCCGGGGTCTGAATCTTGGTCTCATCCTTCACGGTGGAGGTCTCCGAACAACCTACGAAGAATCCCGTGGTCAAAGCGAGCAGGCAGGTGGTGGAAATCAGGTTTCGCATTCTCAAAGTCCTTTCAACACAACTCAAAACAAGGTGCCCGGGATTTTTCTGTGATCGACAATGATCGACGATGTTACCCGGGCCCGAATCTCTGTCTCTTACAATTCAGTACAACCCACAGCACGTATCAGGAATGTCCGAAGCGACATCACTTGAGGGCGCGGATAAAGTCGTCAAGTTCTTTCTCAGCCCGGTCTTTGGCGTAGCCGTACTTCTGCTGGAGCAGACCTGCAAGCTGGTCCCGCTTACCGGCGACGACAGTCAAGTCGTCATCCGTAAGCTTTCCCCACTTTTCCCTGATCTGGCCCTGGAGCTGTTTCCAGCCTCCCTCGATCTGATCCCAGTTCATGATTTTCTCCTTCTCTCATCCTCAAATCGTGTTACGGACTTACAGGGGAAACACCCCAAATCTGTTTGCAAATTTGACCAGCGGTTAATGAGCTGCTGCGCCCAACATCGTCGCGCCGACTGCGGTTGACTCCGTTTCCGGCGTCATGGAACACTCTCCGGGAGGGCACGATTGGTGATCGCAGATCAGTACAGGCAGCCGCGCCTGAAACAACTTCTTCGACTCAACAAGGCTTGTGACCACGAAGCTCGCCCCCGCCATTTCGAGCTGCTGACGGTCATGGGCACGGCTTCGCTTGGGTCCGAAACGCCCGACCACAATTGGCACATTGGGTGCCGCTGCGTGCAGTCGCTTACACAGATACTTTGCGTGACCCATCCCCCCCGGGGGGGTCGACGCAATGTAAATCATGGCTGGTGCCGAACCCCTGACTTCCGCAGCCAGCTCTGACGAAAGGGTTTCAAGCGATTGGATCTGCACGTCGAAGTGCAGAGGATCCAGCAGACGCTCTAGCATCGTCAGAACCACAACATCGGACTCGTTCGCACCCGGACACGCCAGGATGCGTGCGCGAGGGGCCGACAGGGCTGACTCCCTCTGCAGTTCCGACTCTTCTTCGGATTCCTCCTTATTTACCACACACAGGGGCACTTCATTGAGGCACTCCCGCATCGTGGTATGAATGGCTTCCTGTTCTTCCTCGTCCAGGAATCCCCGCTGGACGTCGCGGTTGGAGTAGACCAGAGCAGGAACAAATAATTGGTCATAAATTTCATCAGGGACGGAATCGGCGTCTTTCATCCGCTTTTCGATCAGTTTTTTGGCTTCGTGCTCATCCCCAAGCATCAGTCGCTGGTAAAGGCTCTGGTCGGCGGAGAGAGCCGGTTTATCACCCAGCAACAGATAGAGAAATCGTAGTGATTCGACGTTTTTACCGAGTACAACCAGGCAAACGGCGAAGGGTGCAGAGAGGACCAGTCCAACCGGGCCCCACAGGAACAACCAGAACGCCGCCGAAATGATCATCGCCGTGGCAGACACTCCAATGGTGTGTCCGAACAACAACGGCTCCACCACATTATTGGAGATCAGCTCAATCACCAGGACGAAAGCCAGCACCGACATGGGTTGCCAAAGCCCGTCTGACATCGCGAAACTCATCGCGATGGGGAAGATCGCGCCCACCCAAGGTCCGATATAAGGAATGAAGCGGAGTGCCGCGGCCAGAAATCCCCAGAGGATGGCGTAGGGAACCCCCAGCAGCAGCAACCCGATCGTCAGCACAACCCCAAATCCCCCGTTGACCAGCGCGACCATTCCCAGATAGCGGCTGACACGGTCGGTAATATCTTCGACCGCTTTACTGGTCCCTGCCAGTCGCGCCCGACCCGCCAGCAGAACAATGCGATCCCGTAGGTCTTCACGCTCAATCAGGAAGAACATCAGCAGGACGAAGGCGAAGGCGAGCGTCGCTAAGGTTTCGAATGCAGAACCGAGGTATTCCGTGTAGTTGAACCACGACTCGCCACCGGGAGTCACGACAACGGGCCCCGGCGCTCCCTCTTGTTCAGACGTAGGGACGGTTTTTTTTCCATTCGCGGGAAGTTGCAGTTCCTCGCTGATCTCCTGGATCATTTCAGCAATATGTTCTCGTGTCGGCCCTGAACCAAATTCTTTGAGAGCCCTGACTTTCGCTTTTATTCTTTCCGTATTCCGAGGAAGTTCCTCCAGCATCCCCGTCACCTGTGTCGTCAACAGCCAGCCGATGCCAAAGAGAATCACGCCCGCGATTCCTGCAGCGATTACCACTGAAGCGATTCGATGAATTCCCCGTCGGTTCAGTGCCGTCACGATGGGATTCAGCAGGAACGTCAACAGCACCGCCAGAGCGATCGGAATCAGGACAGGGCGTCCCCATTGCAAAGCCATTACGACGATACATGTCACCACAGCCCCTGTGAGGACAACAGTCGCCCGTTGAATGGTGGGAACGGAACGGGAATTGGACACGGTAAGCGATCCCTCAATCAAGCACGAATATCGCCAGGACGAAAAACAGATTCGAGAAGGGGAGCAACGCCGCTAATGAAGGCTTCCCTGCAGAGTGACAAAAAACCGGAGCGAACGGCGGCGCATTCAAACGTGCGAAGAGCACACGTCTTACGAAAGATGCGAAGTACGACTTTTCACCGAAAAACCGTACTTCGTGCCTTTATGAGTCGGGGCGACAGTTCTGTCGGATGGCAGACCACGAGCTGTGATGACTGCAGTGGGAAGATGTCCCGATGGCTGAGTGAGGCGACCTAACCTGCACCTCGCTCCGAAGAACGGAGAGAGGGCAAGGTTAGCAGGATACTGGTAGCAGCGTCCTGAGCTGGTCGGTCGCTAGACCGGCGGTACCCGTCGTCCTGTCAAAAGCGAGAACAGGAAGAGAACGAGGAACACCACAAACAACACTCTTGCAATCCATGCGGCATCTCCCGCAATTCCACCAAAGCCCAAAGCCCCTGCGATCAATGCGACAATTAAAAATGTCAGCGCCCAGTTTAACATGGTAGTCCCCGCCAGAAGGTGAAGTTGAGAGATGCCGAAAATGACATCAAACTGAAGTCGCAAGCTGGATTGATCTCGCTGGATCTCTGCGGAAATCTCCCGCTCTCCTAAGCCTGGTCAGCAATCTGACCAGCAGAACCAACGTGCCTAAAGCGGCTTGCTTCTGCCTTCATCCGATTGCAAACAGGATGCCACGACTAAAAACAGCCACTCGGAATTTGCGACGGGAGGGCCGTCCGGAGTTCATCAGGCAATGTCCGTACGCCTGTAAATCAGGCCTTTCTGAGCTACTGATTGGATTACCAGATTTTCCCCCGGAAACTCTGAGAATGAGCGGTTTCGTTCCACGCTGATTCTGGGACGTACAAACTTCAGTGACTCTACCGCACCAGTTCCTGTTCCCCTCGACCAAATAAGTTGGGCCGCTATACGTAGCTGATCGTACGAGATAGTGATTTCTCTCGTAACACGAATAACGCAGATTCCCGCCCACTAAGATACCGCGGTAGAGTTCCCAGCTTGCCTCATCACGATTGCGGAACGTCCGCTCCGTGATGAGGAATCCGCGGTTGCCGCGAATTCGCGCCGTTCGGTGCGGCGGCGTCAACGAGAGGTTCCCCAACAGTCACCACCCCCCATCCGCTTCCAACAAGCGACTTCCCTTGTAAGGGGATGCCAGGACAGGGGAGTCAAATCAACCCGAAGAGGGGAATTCTGCGTGCTACGGTTGGTGACCCATTACTTACCAATCCATCCTTTTGGGGGACCAAGCCAAAGTAGGGACGCTCATAGAGAACTGGTATAGCGGCCCGACTAACGGACGAACGGACTGGTGCATCACCACACAGCCCAACCGGAACTCTTCCTGAATGTTTCGAAAGGTCCGAACGCCCTCCGCAGCCGTGTTGCGGGTCGTCACAAGTCCCGTTGGCGCAATCACCTCTCTTGCCGCTGATCAGCGACGTTCGCCAGATCTTTGACCCGGGCCATGTCGGATAAAGGGGTGCCAGTCCCTACCTCTCAAGTCTCTGGCACGCGTTCTGCTTAATGATCACTTTCGGAATGGAGCAGTCCCTTATCGCGTGACCGCTGCCTTCTTTCCACCTACATCGAAAGTGGACAAGCAACGCTGACGCTCGAAGCTCGATTAGCTGAGGCCAGACAGCAAGGCCCGTTTCTCCTCCGCATTGTCGGGGTATCGGGAAACCTGGCGGTGCCGATTCGACAAGATTGACTTTGAGATCCTCGCTCCGTGTCGGGTCGGTACTCGACAGATGGACTTGGGTAAGACCTCTGTGAAGGAACATTGACCATGACAGCCACGACCCATCAAACCGCAGTGATCGGTGTTTTTCGTAATCACGCCGATGCCAACAATTGCTACCTCGACCTGCTCCGTCGAGGGTTTAAGTCCAGCGACATCAATCTGATGATGTCCGATGAAACTCGAACTCAGGTCTTCTCGGGTGGAGAGGAACCGGACGAAGAAATCGAGGCCCGCGTCGAATCGATGGACAATGAAGGTCCTAATGTGGCTGCAGTCGCCATCTGCACTCAGCGGAAAACCAAACAGGCAACACAGACCCTCTCGCCCGAAGGGATGGGCCTGGGTGGCAGTATCGGCACGATTGCGGGTGCGACACTCGCCGCACTGGCCGCCGCAGGAACCACCGTCGTTATTCCCGGCCTTAGCCTCGTCGTGGCCGGCCCCCTCATGGCTGCCTTCGCTGGCGGTGGTGCCGGGGCTTTAGCGGGTGGAATCATCGGCGGGTTGGCCGGTATCGGAGTTCCCGCCCCTGTTGCAGAGGACTATCGCCAGGCCTTGTTCGATGGGGGCGCCGTGATCAGTGTGCAAACCCGTCCTGAAGACGGGGATGAAGTTGTTGATCTGATGACTCTCAACGCCGGGGAACATGTGACTCGCACCGAGTGGTAAGCGGGCGAGAACATCTCCCAGAGCGATCCGACGTGCAAAACTGCGGATCGAATCAGGCCGCAATCTTGCTACCCTGATGACGCATCTACGAGTAACCCAACGCCCGTCGCGTGACGGAAGCGGGCTCTTTCAAAGGAGGAAAATCATGTCGATATCCACAGTCAACGCGGAAAGGCCCGAAGTGCCGACCCGTTCGCTCGAGCGAGGTCGTGAGCAGTTTCAGGATCGATCCCATGAAAGATCACTTGAGCGAAGTATTGAGCGTGAGCCACAGCCCAATTCCTGGAAGGTTGTTGCTGCTGGTTCGGTCGTCCCACTGGGACTCGCCGTTGCCGCCGCGGTGACGACATCGCTTACCAATCACGAGCGAGTCGCGATGACTGCCTGGATTGCGGTCGCAGTGGTTGGCTCCGCCTCCGTCATCTCCAGCGCCGTGGCGTCCAGCCGACGGTCAGTCAATGTCGATCGGCAGGACTCAGGGGCAAAGGCCCGTGGCCTGAACGTGGGCAACCGCGATGACCGCGGCATGCCCTCTGGCAACATCGACCGATAGCCTCGTATTTGCATGGTCTACGTCAGGATCTCGTGCAGTCGAAAAAAGGAAGAGGCGTGGATGGCTGTCCGCGCCTCGCGCTGCTGAATGACGTGACGAGTGCCGAATTAAATTCAGCGAAATGCTTCTATGGCCTTCTGTCACTGATGTCCGAGTCAGCAGGATGCCATGTCATTGCAACAATGCTGTCTGCCCCAGTGGGACAAGCCAACGACTGACCTGAACGTCAGCAGTCTCTTTGCGTGAGATCACTTCTTTTCTCACGCGCATTCTCGGTGCGATCGTCGAGAATGCGCTCATGGATTGATCCCATTCCTCAATCACCTTACTTACAAATCGTCCCAATCTTCCGGAGAACCTTCATGTCTGAAAGCGGGCCAACTCATCAATCACCGTCCCCCATGGGCGCCACCGTGGAGAATGATGGAGTGACATTTCGTGTCTGGGCACCTCACGCTCAACAGGTTTCTGTCGTCGGCACATTCAATGACTGGAACGGAGAGGCGAACCCACTCGTCCGAGATGAAGCAGATCACTGGTCGACGAAAGTTGCGAATGCCAAGTTCGGCGATGAGTATCGTTTTCGAATCATTAACGGAGACCAGGAACTTCTCCGCATTGACCCTTATGCCCGGGAAGTGACGAACTCCATCGGCAACGGTGTGATCTCGGATAGGAGCTTCGACTGGGAAGGTGATGCCTTTGTCATGCCCCCACGTAATGAACTCGTCATCTATGAAATGCATATCGGGACTTATAACCCCACCACCCCCGATCACCCGGGTGGCTTCGAAGAAGCGATCGAAAAATTTGATCATCTCGTGCAGCTTGGTGTGAACGCCATCGAAGTCATGCCGACTGCAGAATTCGCGGGGGACTACTCGTGGGGCTACAACCCGGCACACATTTTCGCCGTCGAAACAACTTACGGCGGCCCACGAGCGCTCAAGCAATTCGTGAAAGAAGCACATCGCCGCGGCATCGCCGTCATCCTGGATGTTGTCTACAACCATTTTGGCCCGAGTGATCTGGACCTGTGGCAATTCGATGGCTGGAGTGAGAACGACGGTGGGGGTATCTACTTCTACAACGACTGGCGCGCCGAAACGCCCTGGGGACGGAATCGTCCCGATTACGGACGAAAAGAAGTCCGACGCTTCATCGAGGACAACGCCAACTTCTGGCTGGAGGATTTTCACCTCGACGGACTCCGTTACGACATGACATTGTTCATTCGAACTGTTCGGGGAGACAGCGACCCCCAGGCCGAGTTACCCGATGGCTGGAACCTGATTCAGGGGATGAACGGGGCAATCCGCGCCAAGTATCCGGCGAAACTGCTGATCGCAGAGGATCTTCAGAACAATGACTGGTTAACCAAGGATCCGGCTGAAGGAGGCGCTGGCTTTCACCTGCAATGGGATGCTCAGTTTGTCCACCCCATCCGTGCGACGGTCACGACGGTTGAGGATCAGGATCGCTCGCTCGACAGCGTCATCAGTGCCCTGCTGGCCTCCTACAATGGCGATCCCTTCCAGCGGGTGATTTACAGCGAATCCCACGACGAGGTTGCCAACGGTAAACAACGTGTCCCTTCGGAAATTGATCCCGAGGATCCGGGCAACTACTTCGCGAAAAAGCGGTCCACGCTCGCCGCAGGTCTCGTCTTCACCGCGGCAGGGGTTCCCATGCTGTTTCAGGGACAGGAATTTCTTGAGGGGGGCTGGTTTCAGGACACCGTCCCCCTCGACTGGGCGCATACCGAAGAGTACAGCGGAATTGTGCGACTTTACCGTGACCTGATCCGGCTGAGGCTGAACCAGACAGGCAAGACCCGGGGATTGTGTGGATCAGGTTGTCACGTGTTCCACTCGAATCCCGCTGACAACCTGCTGGCCTTTCACCGCTGGTACGATCATGGTCCCGGTGACGATGTCATTGTGGTGTTGAACCTCGCCAACGAGGAACGGAGTGATTATCTCCTGGGGTTCCCTGCGGAGGGGACCTGGAAACTGCGCCTGAATTCGGACTGGAAAGGTTACAGTGCGGACTTTGCTAACATCCCCAGCAGCGACGTCACTACCCAGGACGAGGCACGGGACGGTTATGAATGTTCCGCCCCGATCTCCATCGGCCCCTATTCGATGCTGATCTTCTCACAAGACGCCTGAGGCCGACGGGATTCAATCCCGGGTCACTGGTCGCGAAATCCGGAAGTGACGTTACATCGCCACTGATTTCAAAAAGCCCGGGCCGAGAGAGCGATAGCACCAAGCAGACTACATATTCGCAAATAGTCAGTGATTATTTCAATTAGACCCGTCGATGGTCGATCAAGAGACCCTCGACGGGTCTTCGTTTATTCCGCCAGAGCAACTTCAAGGAGAGGGCTCCAAAGACTAACCTTAATACGGCGGCTTCAGTTGTATATCGACGTCTTCGAACGCGGTCCATCAACCTTGATGAGCGTGGCCGATGGCTCTTAGCCCCCTCACGCTGCTCCTCACTCCCGTTCGCTAGGGGACTTTCCATACTCCCGCCCGGCATCTGATTGCCCGAACAGGCATCACGGGAACAAGGGCGAAACAGGGGTGCCTCTGGTAGCAATCCCCGCCCTGGTGGTGGCGATGAGGGGGTCAGTGAGGGGGCTTGCCGTAGAGCGGGACTGAGCTGATTCGCCCTGAGTGATTCCGATACCGAGAGATGTCTCCGCAGACCTTCCTCTCGTTCGGCTGAGAGAGCCTTTCGGCGTTCTTCCTACAGCTCGAGTTCTTCATCCCCTGAGAGCTTCTTCACCCCGTTTTCCCCCTGTTTCCGAAGCGATTGGACGATCATCGTGCGAATCGTAGGGCCGCCGAGCAGGCGTCTGGGAGAGATGTTCAGCCATAGCACGATGATGCCCCCGAAAGAGCCCTTGTGAGTAATGAATTCCGTTCGGCACACATCTTGCGTTTACCTTCTGCCAAGCAATTGCCTCACCTACATCGCGACTCACTTTCACAATAAGGGGTAACTCAAATGACACCACTCGACGTCCCACTGATCATTGCCGCCGCCGAATATTCTCTGGTCTATCTGCTGTTAGGAGGGGGATTCTTCGGAGCCTTCGTGATCTATGTCATCGCCAAGATGCTCGGCCGATAGACAGAGCGGGTAGCCATTCACTTGACTCAGAAGGAGTTCGCCCGGCAGGTCTGCCTCCCGGGAGGAACTCCTCTCTCAAGAAATGCAGCGAGAGCGGCCAGAATCACCTCAGTGCATCAGCCCTGATGATTCTGGCCGCTCTTGTTTTTTCCGTCGATGGGTTTACCTCGACGTGTAGCCCCCCGGAACGGATCCGCCGCAGCCGATTTTCTCACCTCGCCTTCGTCAATCGCCAGGCTCTTCAGGTCGCCTTTCCGAGCGAATACGCATAAATGCGTCAACACATCTTGACGCACCGGTTCTATTTTTTAAAATTAAGAAGACGAGACCGACAGTACCGAGGCAAGGGCGGCATCCACGTTCGAGCGAGAGCCCCTGTTCGGCCCATGCGTCACCATGTCAGCGAGCTCATGTTGCTCTGGGAATTGAGCAGTGCCCTCTTTCAATGAAAGCGGGATGTCGCTCCAGAGACGTTGGCTCGTTTCCCGCCACGAACACCTGGAATCGATGGCATTCCACTTTGTGCAGCCCCCCTTAGTGCCTGTGCATCGGGTGTTGAGCACGTCAGTTCGCAACTCTCGCCCCCTGCTTCACTTGTCATTGAGAACTCGTAAAACCCCAGCCAGCGAAACGTACGAACGAACCGTATATCGAAAAGAGAAACGGAGATTTGGCGAACCGCCAGCCTGATCGCGTGAGACACGCCGGAAAAGGAAGATGCTCAAATTTTCCATGAGCATCTTCCTTTCACTTTAAAGCCCTGACACGACATATTTCCCATAAACAACTAGTGAAACAGAACTTACGCCATTCAAAAAATCCCTCAAATGGAAGATGCTCAAGTAAGGTGCTCAGGCATGATGCTCATTACGAAACGGCTCAAGCCCACTCGAAAATGGCCAATCGGCAAAACCGCGCCAGGGATTTCTCATCCCTGGCGAAGTTCCAGTTCAGAAAATCTGCCGAATTGACACTTATCTCAGCGAAACCCTAGAATTCAGGTTTTTCACCCTTATTGTCTCTGGCCGCGTAAGCAAAATGTCTCAAAACTTCGAAGAAGCTGTTCGCAAAGCCGGTGTCTTACTCGAAGCCCTCGGGTGGATTCGCCGATTCCGCGGTCGCCACGTCGTGATCAAGCTCGGCGGCAGCGCGATGGACGAAGCGGAAGCCGTGAAGCATTTTCTGACCGACGTGATCTTCATGTCGTCGGTCGGCATGCGGCCGATTCTGGTCCATGGGGGGGGCAAAGCGATTAATGCCGCGATGTCCAAGGCGGGCATTCCGCCGCGTTTCGTGCAGGGACGGCGCTATACCGACGACGAGACACTGGAGATTGTCGCCCGGGTACTCGCCGGTGAAATCTGTCAAAACCTCGTCGACGAAATTATTCGCCAGGGAGGCGACGCCCGTGCGTTGAGCTACCTGACGGTGAACTGTCTGAAAGGGAAACGCCTGACGCTTCCCGGCGAACAGGGCGAACCGATTGACCTGGGCCGTGTCGGAGAAGTGACCGACATTGATCGGGACCTGCTGCTGATGACTTGCCGTGCTGACCAGATCCCCGTGCTTCCTTCGGTGGCACTGGATGATCAGGGTGGCAAGCTGAACGTCAACGCGGATACCGCAGCGGCGGCAGTAGCCAGACTCATTCAAGCTGAAAAACTGGTGTTCTTAAGCGATGTTCCGGGCATTTACCTTGATCGAAAAGATCCGTCGACGCTGCAGTCGCATCTGACCGCCGCCCGATGTCGTGAATTGATTCGCGAAGGCATTATCGACGCCGGGATGGTTCCCAAAGTCGAAGCGGCCCTGGAAGCCCTCGAAGCGGGCGTTCAAAAAGTCCACATCATCGATGCCAGAATTCCTCACTCCGTTTTACTCGAGATTTACTCAAACGAGGGAATCGGGACCGAGATCGTCCTTTAGTTGCGAAAGCTCAGAAATCCTATGCATCCTGCTGCAACCCGTTCCAGTCAGAAAACGATCGATCAATTTGCCAAATATGTCATTCCCAACTACCGGCGATACCCGGTCTGTCTCGTCCACGGCGAGGGAAGCTACGTCTGGGATGCGGAAGGCAAGAAGTACCTCGATCTCTTTCCCGGCTGGGGTTGCAACATCCTGGGACACAGCCCGCCAAAGGTCGTCAAAGCCATTCAGCGGCAGGTCGAGCACCTGATCCACATCCCGAACACCTGGTTCACCGAAGCCCAGGGAGATTTCGCAGAATCCATCGTGACTCGCAGCTTCGGCAAAGTCTTCTTTGCCAACAGTGGCACCGAAGCGAACGAAGGGGCCATCAAGCTGGCTCGACTGCACTTCGCCAACCCGTCGGGGGGGACTCAGAAGTTCCGCGTGATCTCGTTTGAGAACGGGTTCCACGGCCGAACCTTCGGCTCCGTCACGGCCACAGCCCAGCCCAAGTATCATGAAGGTCTCGGCCCTCTGCTGCCCGGCTTCCGCTACGCTCCCTACAACGACTTGGATGCCGTCAAGGCGTTGGCCGATGATGAAACCTGTGCCGTTCTGCTGGAACCCATCCAGGGGGAAGGGGGCGTGAACATCGCCACGGAAGAGTTCCTCAAGGGACTCAGACAGCTCTGTGACGAACGGAACATGCTGCTGATCTTCGACGAAGTCCAGACCGGCATGGGCCGTACCGGACACTGGTTCGGTTATCAGCACCACGGCGTCCAGCCCGACATCATGACGCTCGCGAAAGGACTGGCGGCAGGCGTTGCCTGCGGAGCATTCGTCTGCCAGGACCACATTGCTCCCAGTCTGCGGCCCGGCATGCATGCCAGCACCTTCGGAGGCAACCCGCTCGCCATGGCTGCCGGAATCGCGACCATGCAGACAATCGAAGAAGAGGGCTTGCTCGCACATTGCCGCGAAATGTCGAACCGGTTCCACCAGCACTTCACAGAGCTGAAGAGGACATTGCCGATCATTCACGAAGTGCGATCGCGAGGCATGATGATCGGGATCGAACTCAACATTCCCGCGACTCCGGCTGTTGCCAAGTGCATGGAGCGAGGGGTCTTGATCAACGCGACTCACGATACCGTCGTCAGGCTGCTGCCCGCATTAAACATTTCGCCCGCGCAGGTGGACGAAGGGTGCAAAGTCATCACAGAGGTGCTGAAGCAGATGGCTGAAGAGGCATCCACGTCTCGCAGCTCTGAGTAGTGACACTCTACCTCCGGGTGTCGCCTCAGCGCCGGCCATGTTTGTCGCGACGATCGCACTCTCGTCGCCTGATTCAGACCGTTATTGATGGAACTATTGATTTGACGTAGTTCGTTTAACACGATCCGCAGTGCCTTTGCGACGCCAGGAACTAATACTGCCAAACGGCTTGGAAAACAACTTGTCATGCGTCATTTGAACTCACTCATGGACCTGATGCCTTCCGACGTGGAAAGCATCTTCGAACTGGTCCGCTCGTTGAAAACTCGACTGCGTGCCGGAGACCGGCCGCAGATCTTATCCGGGTATGTCATGACCCAGATCTTCGAGAAGCCGTCTCTCAGAACGAGGCTTAGCTTCGACGCAGCGATGATGCAGTTGGGTGGGGCCAGCATCTTCCTTAAAGCCGAAGACGCAGGACTGGGTGGACGTGAATCGGTCGAAGATGTCGCGCGCGTGATCGGGGGATATTCGGACGTCATCACGCTGAGAACGTTTTCCCAGCAGTTGATTGACGACTTCATCAAACATTCCGGTGTGGCCGTTATCAACGGCCTGTCGGATGAGCGTCACCCCTGTCAGGCTTTGACAGACCTCTTCACCATGCAGGAAGTCCTGGGTGATGTGCGCGGTCGAAAGTGCGTGTTCGTAGGTGACGGTAACAACGTCGCGAATTCACTGGCGATTGCTGCCGCCCTGTGCGGAATGAACTTCACTGTCTGCGCTCCCGAGAGTCACCGTTTGGAAGCAGGCCTGTTGAAAGAACTGGTCGACAAGATTCCTGCAGCGAATGTCGTCCAGACCGACTGCTTTGAATCAGCCCTGAAAGACGCCGACATCGTCTACACCGATGTCTGGACCAGCATGGGACAAGAAGACGAAGCGGAAGAACGGCAGAAAATCTTTGGCGGGTATCAGGTCAATCAGAACCTGATGAAGCTCGCCCCCAAGAGCTGCTACTTCATGCATTGCCTGCCTGCCAAACGGGGCCTGGAAGTAACGGATGAGGTGATCGACAGCAAACAGAGCATCGTCTTCCAGCAGGCCGAAAATCGGATGCATCTGGCCAAAGGATTGATGCTCTGGGTGCTGGAGAAGTCACTCTGACCGCATTGGGTCACTCACCTGATTGACGACGCCACGCCAGGAAGATCTCAGAACAGCGTCAACAACCGGGACACCAGCATCGACAAATCATGCCCCTGCGAGAGACGGATATCGAATTCCCGGCAGGACGGTCCGGGGTGAATTGAGTCGAACAGTTATTGCAGTGACCACGTTGGCCTCGCAGCATGGTCGAATAGAAGATCTTCGCGTTTTTGTGGATCGGCTGAATACATGGATGCAGTTTCACCAATCGATCTCTCGGCACCACCCTCTCAACATTCGCGAATGCGACGGTGGGGGATCGCAATCGCCTACGCCATCGCCGCGGTCTGTGCCCTGGCAATCGACCTCCCGGTCACGGCGTACTTCAAGAAAGGGGTTCCGAGGTTCCTGGGCGAGTTCTTTGAGAACTGCGAAGTCTTTGGCAATGGGTACGGCGTCGCCATGATCCTGATCGCAGTCGTCGTTCTGGATCGTACCGCGTGGAAAGTGACTCCACTCCTCATTGCGGGGTCTCTGGGTTCGGGCCTGATCAGCAACATTCTCAAGCTGACGTTGGGCCGAACGCGCCCCCGTCAATTCGATTTCTCGATGACATCCGTGTGGGACACCTTCCAGCGTATGGACGGGTCACAAAGCATGCCTTCATCACATACGGCCACTGCCGTCGGACTCGCCGTCGTGCTCTCGGCACTGTATCCACGCGGCCGCTGGTACTTTGCCATCCTGGCGGCCCTGGTCGGCATGCAGCGAATCGTCACCCTGTCTCATTACCCAAGCGATGTTTTTGGTGGTGCCGCCGTGGGCAGCCTGATCGGGATGTGGGCCGTCGCACGGATGTACTTCGATGAAAAGAAAGCCCGGGGCGAATCGCCGGTCGTGCCAACCCCGACGCCGCCCACAACAGAACCGACTGCCTGAGGTTCAGGGCCATGGTCCTGACGCCGGTTTCATCCCTTCAAGCCTGGTGAACCCCGATCAGTGACCATCGGTGTCGAAGCCCAGATAGTCGGTCAGGCTATGAACCTGAGAGAGCTGACTGCGGGCACGGAGGATCCGATCGGCCGCCCGGTGTCGTGACGTCACATTGAACTGAGGGATGAGGCCGCCAAGGAAGATCAACGCGGTCAGAGTGACGACCGCGAACCGCTCGCGACGACCGATCCCTAACGACACTAGTGACTGGTGACGCGTTCCTGTGAACAGCCGGAAATAGGCATGAACAACCGCGATCCCGTTGAGTGTCGCGGCCACAACAACGGCGACACCGATATACGGGAAGTCCTCGACGGCACCATCGACCAGCATCTCTGTCCCCACGAACCCAAAGGTCCCCGGGAAACCGACACTGGCCAAACCAGTGACCATGAAGAGCACGGCCAGGGCGGGAGTATGATCATAGAGCCCTTGAAACTCATTCAGCGAAAGTCGACCTCGCCGCGCCTCCAGCGCCCGCAACGTCAATCCGAACCCTCCCAGCGAGATGCTCAGCGCCATCCAGACGCACAACGCACCCGTCAGGCTGATTGGCGTCACGGCCTCTAACCCCACCAGCACCAGGGCGGAATGGCTGAGAAAGAGATAACAGAAGAATCGCCGGGTATCCGTCTGAACCAGGGCAATGCCCGACGCGTAGACCGCAGTTAAAAGCGACAAGACGCCAATGGTCCGCAAGACCCAGTCAGGAGCGATGGGCAGAACCAGACGAATCGTGGCGTACGCACCGACCAGCGGCATCGCCACCAGCAGAGCCGTCCCGAAAGTCGCTCGCTCGAAGAGGTCACTCATCCAGCAATGAAAGGGGGCGATCCCACTCCGAATGAACACGGCAATCAACAGCGGCACGATCGCCCACAGGGAATGGACCTGCTTCTCACGACCTTCGTACTCGACAGCGGCCTGACCAACGACCAGCAGAATAATGAACAGGGCCATGTGCAGCACATAGACTCGCGTACTTTGGCCCCGGGAGCGCAATTCGAGATACGGCTGAATCGTGCCAACTGCAAGCAGACCGGTAATCAGCCAGGGGTCCTCACAAGCGAATGTCGCGAGGACTATGGCTTCCGATGCCAGTGTCCAGGCAAAGCTGAATCGACGAATCTTGGTACGGAGTGTGGTCAGCGAAACCAGAA
Organism: Schlesneria sphaerica; assembly: GCF_044336245.1. Lineage (NCBI taxonomy): Bacteria > Pseudomonadati > Planctomycetota > Planctomycetia > Planctomycetales > Planctomycetaceae > Schlesneria > Schlesneria sphaerica. Next base: position 3,250,558 of record NZ_CP172346.1, read on the forward strand.
AATAGAGCAACGCAACGAGCGACAGCAGTGGAGAACTGAGCGGGTCAATCACGAAGATTTCCCGACCCACGAGTTTAGTTAATGGATTCCAGTAGTCCTGAGCGTCACTAGGCCTGGCGTTGTAGGGGTTGACGAACTCATAGTCGATCCAGGCCCCCGTGGTGGTGATCAGTACAAGTGTCGTGAAGAACAAGGAGTACCGACTGGCAACAAACTGATCGCGAACCAGCGCGACCCAGAAAGCACCGAACAGAGCGATGAAGACGGATGCTTCCATCCAGGGAAAGTGAAGTTCGCTCATTGCAGCTCCTCCAGTAAGGCAGAAGCCTCTTCAGGAGTGGTTTCAGGATGGGGCTTTCCGGAAAGGAAGCACGTCCAGCGGCGTTCAAGTTGATCGCATTTGCGGAGTGCCGACAAAAATGGCCGGACGACATAGTCCTGCAGGTAAGCGTCCATGTACCCACGTTCCAGAGCAACCCGGTAATACCAGACGCGCGACTTTTCGGGAGCCCGTCTCAGCCATGCCACTGAAAACTGAGGCAGTCGTCCCCCGATGGCGTCTTCCATTGACCTATAGTCATGTAATAGCGTCGGTGCCCTCAGAAATTGCAGCGTTCTCAGACAACCATGCCCGAGAATATGAACCAGAGCGACATACTGAAAGCCACACCCGATCTCGGCAAAAATCAGGCCGACTTGTGACATCGAAGCAAACGAAAGAGCGCTCTTGATGTCGGTCTGCACCGTTCCCGCGAACGTGCCAAAGATCGCCGTTGCCAGCCCGACGACGATGATCAATATCTGGAGAGCGGGGGACCGGGCGATGATCGGGCTGAAACGGAGCAGCAGGAATGCCCCCAGATGAACGGAAAGCGCCCCGTAGAAGATGGCACTGGACGGAGTTGGACCCTCCATCGCTCGGGGAAGCCAACCGGAAAAAGGGACCATCGCCGACTTGCCCATCGCTGCCACCAGCAGCAGCACCCCCACAAAGAAGGCCTGCCGGGGTTCGAGAAACGTCGTTGCTTCCGGCCATTGTCCCGAAAGGAAGTGATCGAAGTTGCCTTCCCCTTTCATGTGGTGCAAAGCCACCGCAGCCAGCAGCAAAGCGGCATCCGAAACACGATAGACGATCCAGACATGCAGACCGTTGGTCGACGGAGCAGGCCGCTCATGAAAAAAAGCGACGAGCAATGCCGATGACAGACCGACAAGTTCCCATCCCGTGAAAAGGGTCTCAATCGTTCCTGCCAATGACGTGGTAACCATGCCCACGACGAAAAGTGACAGCAGGGTGAAGAACCGGTTGAAGCCCTTCTCGCGATGCATGTACCGATTGGCAAACGCGCCGATGGTACCGCACAGCACGAACGTCAGTATCACAAACGGCACAGACAGGCGATCGAACTCAAATTTGAAGACGAAGTGGTACTTCTTATGGAGGTCGTGATTCTCAACGTTCACCCAACTGCCGATCTCGATCGGCACCTGAGTGTCACTCCAGACGAGCATCAGGACCAGAATGGACACCGCAGCCAGCAAGCCGGTGACGATTCCCGTCTGCACACAGCGTGCGATAACCCGTTCACTCAAGGGTCGATCACGCAGCAGCGACGCCACAGCCAGCACGGCGAACAGGATCGCGGGGGCACCCACAACCAGTAAGCCCAGAATGTTAAACACAAGCTGCCGCACAGCGCTGGCTGCTGGATCAATTTCCGCTTGCGACTCAACGACGGACGCAGCAAGCAGTCCCATCGTGTGAAAAGCCATCAACATGTTATCAGTCTATTCTTGCAGACACCGAACTCATCCCCACCACCACACTGACTCGTCCGAGGCTCATGTGCAAATCTGGGCAAATCCCAGATGTTCCCGCCATCCTCGGTACCAGTCAGCCGATGTCATCGCCTGGGGAAGATCGGTATTGGTGGGCTGGTATCGGTGGAACTCGTCCTCACGAAAGACAAGGATCTGATTCGAATCGGGGTCGAGCAGTGCCAGTTGTACCCAGCCATTCTGAATGATATTCCGAACGGTTTCGCTGCGTTCCATGATGCGTCGGATTCCGTCCGGGGTCGTCTCGATAATCATCAGCAGACGGACCGGCTCATGGATCTCAACCCCCTGCCACGGGAGTCCCGGCCGCAAGTCACTCAGAGCACCATCCATGACGCCGAGCAGCGAAGTCACATTATGAGGCAGCTTCGTGCCACTGCCCCAGCCGGCGGGGTCGATGTACGAGAAGAAGTACTGGAGGTTGATCCCCGAACAGACAGGAACCACGGCGCCGAGAATTCGAGCCAGGATCGAGCAGTCGGCATCATCCTCGTGCGGTTCATACGACTGCAGGAAGCAGCGTCGATCCAGATACAAACCACGTACACGTGCACGTCGTCCGACAAAGCAGATTGCGTTCGATGCGTTCCCGAATTCCGGGCGAGTCTGTGCCAGGTCCTGAGACCGCCCCTCCACATGTCGCCGTGCGGCAGCGAAGGTCAAATCCAGCGGAGCCGACTGGAACCGGCGACACCGTTCGTGTGCGTTACGTTCGCAGGCCAGCTCAAGAGCCTGCTCCGCTTCCGCCAGATCAGCACGATGAGAATCGGGGAGCTGGTGGACATCAAAGAAGGTGACAGAATCGGTGCAGGTATTATGCAGGCCCCCCAGAAAGTGAACGTCTTGCGGAATGGGCAATCCCCGCTCTCGCAGGATCGTCCGCACTCGTTTGTCATTCAACATCGCCGCCAGGGAGCGCGCATTCGGCGACCCGGCACCGCCGCAACAGGCCCCACAGTCATAGCACGACTTATGAGGGTTGTTGAGGCAAAACGAGCCATGCCCCATGAACAGCACAAGTCGGGCAAATCCCGATGTCAGTCCGATATCCCGCAAAAGGCGTTCACCGATGTTGGCCATTTCCTCAACGGTGAAGCCGATTCCTTCGGGAGTGGGCCCCGGTTTGGCTCCCTTCCGCTCCAGATGCAGCCGTGTCATCCGGGGCGGTTCGACAAACTTCCCTGCGTGGCGTCGTATACGAGCAGTCAAGCGAGGAAACAGCACTCGTGCCACCAGAGGGATCGAGGCCAGCACACCCAGACTTGCCGTCAGCAAAGCTCCCCCAGTCACACTGCGACTGCGAACGTGGACATTGTGCGATGCAGCGCCAATCGCGCGGCGGGTTTTCGCCCGTCGCTGATGCTGGTCCTCGAGGGCTGCATCGACCTCTTCCGTAATCCAGTGCTGGGGCCGAATCACAATCGGACACAGAGCGGTGAAATGGGCGTCGGTGACTCCCTTGTAGTACATGGGAACACCGAAGAAACCCGCCGCCCCAAAAGTTTCGACCCGGGGCATCACTTCTTCGAGATGACGGCGAAACGATTCTTCGCGAGCGTCCAGACAGAAGACCGCTTGAAACTTCGGCGCTTCGGCCCGGGAACAGGTGCGCTGCGTGTGCACCGACATCGCATCCAGCGTCTGAGCGCGCATGTGCCGTTCAAACGCCTGATGGAAGATCCGACGTCGTTCCATGCTGGTGAATGTCTCGATCTCGTGGATCAGATCGGACCAGTCTGCAGGTGTCAGCCGGAACAGCTTCGCGGGAGACCAGCCCAGGACCTGAGCAAGCTGAAACACCAGGAATGCCCGCTGCTCGATACTGGAGTGCGACAACTTCGACAACTTCGCTCCCGCTGATTCGCGGAGCTGACTGAGCGGCCCCGAATATTGAAGGTACTCCCGGGCGGCAAAGCGCAGGGCAATCCTCTCGAGAATCAGGCGGACAGCTAGAAACTCGATCAAGCTTCCTGGCGGGGCAGAGATCGCCTGCCGGTCTGGCCGGGCTTCCAACTGCCAGATCAACCCGGTCCAGCCCCGCAATGCCAGCAGACTGGCCGTGATGAAATCTTCCCACTCCTCATGCTTTACGCCAAGGATTTCGAGAGACTCAATCACACTTTGCAGTGGGCCCTGCCCAGAAGCTTTGATCTGAGACAATTCGGGAGCAAGTTCGGCCATCCACCGATCGGGGGGACCGGACGATTGGGAATACAGGTCCAGAAACGAATGGAAAAATCCCTGCTCGCGATAAGGCAATGACCAGTTGGCGAACCCCTGATCAGTGAAGGCCGCACAGAATCGAATTAACAGGGGGTGAACCAGACTATCCGTGTCAAAACTCGTCGCTTCCCGCAGAACATCCCGGTGTCGAACAAATGGAACGCGCGACTCGACATAAGGAGGAACATTGTGCATCCCGTTTCGACAGACGCGCCACAATGCCTGCAGTGCGAATGCCTGCCACGTTGCCGGGGTCCATCGTTCGATCGAAGATTTCCCGAAACGTTCGATCAACTCATCCAGAGGAAGAGGAACGTATCCGGACGCAGCGCGAGAGACTTTCGCAGTTCGCCCTGCACTGATCCGCAGATCCCGCATGACCCAGTGCTTGGTCTCGATCAGAAATCGGTCGCGAACAGATGGGGGAGCATCGGAACGAATCTGTGTCAGTGCATCGGTTTCCGCGACGAACCACTTCAATTCTTCGGTCGGACCAGTTCGCAGCGGATACTGCAGCATCGCCAGCCGCAGTTGGTGCCGCGTGGTGATCGTCGCGATGGCGATGTCCGACTGTTCCTTGAGATCGCGTTTCAGTGCAAGAGCCAGGTCGTCGAGATGGATGCGGTCCTGGGTCAGCTTTTCACGATAAGTGTCTTCAGACAGGTAAGGTTGACAGCCGAAAAGTCGGGCCCCCTTTTGAACACCTTCGTCGAAAGGAAGATCTTCCAGAGCCTGCAGCGTATTGAAGAAGACGAACGCGGTAATCGGCCCCTGCGCAGGAAGTAACGAAGCCGCCCTTTGAATGACGCTTTTCAGCTCGGTGGCCTTGGCTGAAGCATTGTCGGAATCAATCGGAGAGGCGGTCTGCTCTAAAGTGTGTGGCACGTGAACCTGATCATTCGGTTAACGGACAAAAATGTCTACAATTCGAAGTTCAAATATAACCATCACCGGGAATCGGTGAAGGCGAGGCTGACTTACAACCCCGTCAGGTGACTGCGATGGAGTACTCTAAATCTCCAGATTCTGCTGAGATCTGGGCATCTTACGCCGCAGCGGGTGATATAATTGCCGACGAATCTCACTCTAAACCGTTTTCGACATGCTGAACAGGTTCTGTCAACCCCCTGCTGGTTTGGGATGAGTTTTCGCGGAGAAGGGGAGAGTTCCTCTGATGCCGCGGTGGTCCTTTGTCTTAGTCAAGGATTGAATCATGCGAGTCTTGGTGATCGAGGATGATTTGGCGATCGGTCGGGCACTGGCAAAGGGATTCACCGAAGCTGGGTTCCAGTGCGACTGGATGCAGGATGGCGAAACCGGTTTCGCCGCTGCCCGCTCTCAGCAGGCGGACGCCATTGTTCTGGATCAGATGCTGCCGAGAATGAACGGGCTGGATCTGCTGCGGGAGATTCGCGCCGCCGGAGTGATGACGCCTGTCGTTCTCTTGACGGCAATGGGTTCCGTCCAGGACCGGATCACCGGTCTCAATACGGGCGCCGACGACTACATTCCCAAGCCATTCGATTTCGCGGAACTGCTCGCTCGACTCAACGCCGTCGTGCGACGGACCAGCGTCCGTCCCACTCCGCTGCTGGTGGTCAACGACCTCACACTCGACCTCACCACTCGCCGCGTTTCCCGCGCTGGCGGTGATATCGACCTGACCCCCATCGAATTCAGCCTGCTCGAACTGCTGATGCGGTACGCAGGGCAGGTCGTTACGCGAAAGATGCTGTGCGAACACGTCTGGGGCTTCAATTGGGACGGAACCACGAACGTGATTGAAGTGCACGTCAATCGGCTGCGCGGGAAACTCGATCAGGGCCGGTCCGACTCCTTGATCAAGACAATCCGTGGACGTGGCTACAGCGTGGCTGCGGAAGAAGCGGCAACGGTCACCCCGTAGCCCGGCAACTGGCTTGGCCAGGCGGCGCCTACTGAGCGAGGGTCGTTCATTACCTTAACACGTGTGGGCTGGAAGCGACGTTTGTGAAAATAGCAAATCGAGATGCTTATGACCTGATCGCCTTATGGCATCGATTCCGCGACTTTTCGCGATCGCTTCGTTTCCGCCTGACCATGTGGAACACGTTTGTCGTGTTCGTCACGGTGTTCATCGCACTATTCGCCGTCCGTGAAGGGCTGCGATATTACCTGCTTCTGGAAACGGATGCCGTTCTCGATGATGAAGTCAAAGAGATCCTGCTGACCGTCGAGAAGTTTTATCCCGAGCGGGAACAAGTTCTCGCCATGCTGAACGGGAAGGACGAAGCCCACCTCGACAGAAAGTGGCATATCCGGTGGATCGACGAAGACGGGGTGACGACGATCTGGAAAAGTAAACTCGCCCCCGATATGCCCCTGTCGAAGTTTCTCGGAGCGAAGAAAGGTTACTCGATCTGGGGCTCGGACGTGCACCGGTCGATCGAACGGGAACTGGACCGACCGAACATTCCCCGCTATCGAATTCGTGTTGGCACTACGATGAAGTTTGTCAGCGACGACGTTGATCGTTTGACGGGAATCCTCGCGCCCGTCGGACTGGCAATCCTGGTGATCGCCCCCCTGGGAGGATTCTTTCTGGCAGAACAGGCGATCGAGCCACTTCAGCGTCTGATTCAGACGACCGAACGCCTTCGCCCCAGTCATCTGGACGAGCGACTTGAACTGCGTGGGGTGGGGGATGAACTGGACCAACTCGCAGGAAAGATCAATAAATTCCTCGACCAGATCGCCGACCACCTCAAGAAAAACCGCGAGTTCGTCGCGAACGCCGCGCACGATCTCCGTTCCCCTTTGGCCGCCATCCAAAGTCTCGTCGAAGTGACACTTGAGAAGCCGCGAACGGATGAGGAATACGTTGAACTGCTCTACCAGACCACAGACGAAGTGCGCCACCTCGCCCAGGTCGTAAATCAACTTCTGATGCTGGCCGAAACGGAGGCACCTGAAGCAGAAACGCCTCGGCAAGCGGTTCGGCTGTCAGAGATTATCACCCGGATCATCGAAATGTTCGATCCCGTTGCTGAAGAAGCGGGAGTGAAAATCGTCTTTGATCCCCGTAATGATGTGCAGGTGCTCGGGCAATCACGGCAATTGAGACAGGTCGTCACGAACCTGGTCGATAACGCCATCAAGTTCTCCAAATCCGGCGGAACAGTGACCGTCGGACTCGAATGGGAACGCGAACAGGGCCTCGGCAAGATCACGGTCAAGGATACCGGAATTGGAATTCCACCCGACGCGGTCGGTCGGGTCTTCGACCGATTCTTCCAGGTGGAAAAGTCGCGCCAGCGTTTTGGAACGAATCGCGGGAACGGATTGGGCCTGAGTATTTGCGCTTCGATTGTTGCGTCATACGGAGGGACGATCACTGTCGAAAGCGAGCTCGACCGGGGAACGACGTTCACGATCCGCCTCCCGCTGGCGGAGTCCGCTTAGGCCAGACAAACCCAATCGACACGACCAATCCCGTGCACTGGCCAGGGAATGGTCAAACCCGGCCATCCCGATGTCCAAATAGCGGGTATTCACTCCCACCGAGAGAATCTGCGGCTGCTCTATACGAACGTGGCCGGAATCCGTCACATTGTGCTGAAGTCCGAGTCGGCGGGTAGCCTCTCGCCTGAGGCCGCCACGGACGAAGTTGCCAGCCACAACTCACTCCCCCTTTTTGCAAAGCTGACCAGCATCACGCTGCAAACAGAAAAGTCCCCGTCGAAGATGATGTCCACGCCCCTGAATCAAACGTCAACCCCCGCAACGGAAGCCTCATGCAGCTTCTCCATCGGAGACCGCATTGTGCCGTCTCGTTATTTTCTGGCTCCCCTGGCGGGATACACGCATCTTGCCTTTCGCCGAGCGATACGCGAGTTGGGAGGATTGGGACTGGCGACCACGGATCTGGTCCACGCAACACAACTTTGCGGAGGTCACCGTCACTCGCTGGAACTGGTCGAAACTCACGATGACGATCAACCGCTGAGCGTCCAGATTTTCGGAGGGAACGTCGACCAGTTGGCAGCCGCAGCACGATGGCTTGAGGACCATGGCTACTCGGGAATCGACATCAACATGGGCTGCCCGATGGCAAAAGTGAACGGGCAGGGGGGGGGAGCACGCCTGCTCTGCGACGCCGATCTGGCCTGTCGACTGGTGGGAAAGGTCGTGAACGCCGTCAAGCTGCCGGTCACGGTCAAGATGCGGCTGGGTTGGGACAGGGACACGATCTCATCGCCCTACCTCGCTCGCCGGTTTGAGGCGGAAGGGGTTCAGGGCATTACGATCCATGGACGGACGCGGCAGCAAGGGTTTCAGGGAAGTGTTGACCTCGACGGAATTGCTGCCACCGTGGCCGCCGTTGACCGGATTCCCATCATCGGCAATGGCGATGTCCGCAGTGTCGAAGATGCGGTCCACATGCGATGCGTTACAGGCTGCTCCGCAGTCGCCATCGGACGGGGGGCCATGCTTGACCCCTGGATCTTCCGGAAGCTGGAGGATCACGAGCAGGGCAGAGTTCCGCGGGAACCGTCGCGTGACGAACAGATCCGGTTCCTCGTTCGCCACTTCAGTCTGATGACCGAGCAACATGCCGACCGGAGCTGCTTTCTGTTCCGGAAGTTTGCCGCCTGGTACGGAGAACGTCTGGGTATCCCGGATGATCTTGAGAACCGACTTCGCAAGTTTGCGTCAGTTACCGAGTTTGACGAGATCGTCGCAGAAGTTCGCATTCGCCATGGAGAACGTCAGTCAAAAATGCCGACTGCTCTAATAAAAGTCCCAAATGGACCAGTCGAACGCTGGTAGTGCCGATAGCGAAGTTTAGAAGTAGCCACAGGAGTTGAAGGCAAGCTCTTTCCGGCTGATTCTGCCGGTCGATGAGGGGCAAACAAAGACAGATTGACCTATTTTCCCGGCGTCTGTACAACTCTCCCCCTTTGACCAGGATGGTCGAAAAAGCTCTGCAAGGATGCCCTTCGATGAGCGCCGCTGAACAATCCGTTGTCCCTTTCTCGCACCTGGAACAGTTGCGAGAAGCTCGCGCTATTCTCACGGTCGAAGGCGAAGCACTGCTCGAGCTGTCCCGCCGGCTGGATCGTGGATTCTGCACGGCCGTCGATCTGATCTCGGGTTGTCCGGGCTGCGTGATCGTCTCGGGAGTCGGCAAGGCCGGATTGATTGGCCAGAAGATCGCCGCCACACTCTCTTCGACGGGCACACGCGCCTATTTCCTGCACCCCACCGAAGCACTGCATGGTGATCTGGGTTGCGTGGGCTGTGACGATGTCTGGCTGCTGTTCTCCAACAGTGGCGAGACCGAGGAACTGACACGACTTTTGCCGATTATTCGTGGCCAGAAACAAGCCATCATCGCGGTGACCGCCAGCGACGCCAGCACGTTGGGAACACAAGCTGACGCCACGATTTGCCTGGGGCGACTGATCGAAGCAGGGGCCCACGGTCTGGCCCCCACGACAAGTACGACTGCCATGCTCGCAGTCGGTGATGCGCTGGCGCTGGTCGTCAGTCAAAAGAAGAAATTCACGCCGAAGCAGTTCGCCGCGTTTCACCCGGGTGGCAGCCTGGGCCGGCGGCTGGCATCCGTCAAAGACGTCATGAGATCCGTCGATCAGGTCCGTGTCGCCGAAGACACAGCCACGATCCGCGAAGTCTTTGTGCACCATTCGCGTCCAGGCCGTAGAACCGGGGCAGTCATTCTGGTCGACGAATCGGGTCGTCTTTCCGGATTGTTTACGGACAGCGATCTCGCGCGACTGCTTGAACAGCGACGTGACACCCAGTTTGACCGACCGATCTCCGAAGTCATGACGGTCCGCCCATTGACGGTTGGACCGGATGCGATTCTCGAAGAAGCACTCCAACTGCTGAGTGCCAGACATGTCAGCGAACTTCCCGTGGTCGATGAGCAGGGAATTCCGCTGGGAATGATCGACATCACCGATGTGATTGGTCTTGGAAAAGATTCCAGTACCGACGGCACAAGCAAATGACAGAATCCATTCAGAAGGCGCGTTTCCCCTCGCTTTCCAACCGATCAACTGAACGCCTCGACCTGTTTCATCCAGAACTCTTTTAGAACTGTCATCCCGAACCGTGTTTCAACGCCTGCTTTTCACCGTCGCAACAGCTCTCTGCCTGACCGGGCTGAGCATGCTGTACGCTGTGATGATCAGGCCAGTGGTCGTCATTCCCGACATCCCGGAAGCGGTGGTGGAAGATGAAATCCAGAGCGAACCACACCGACCTCCAGATAACGTGCTGGTCGCGGAGACATTTATTCCTCATGCGGAATGGGCCGCCGAGTCCAAGTACATGCTCCGATCGGATCAGGCCTATTTCTACACCGAACACTGGAAACAGGTCCCGGATAACCAGAAGCAGGTCCGGTTTGAGAAGTTCGCCATCGTCTATCTGACAACCGATAAGGAAGGGAACGAACAAGCGTTTTCGATCGTCAGTGATGAAGCACTCGTCGAGTTTTCTGCCGCGTTTGACGAGCGAACGCCCAACCCGGGCCGCATCATTCGCGCGGTTCTGATCGGAGATGTCCAGATTGCCGGACCGGACGGGTTATCGGTGATCGGTCAAAACTTCATTTTCGACGAATCCGAACTGAAGCTTCAAACCTTCTACCCTGTCACCTTCCGCTATCAGTCTCATCGGGGTTCCGCATCTCGTATGACGATGGGCTTGATCCCCGGCAAAGGTCTGCCCGGTAAGGACCGCCCCCACATCTACGGTGTTGAAACCGTGCAGTTGCTGGCCAACAAAAGTCTCCCCAGCCAGTCTCTTGTTCAACTGGAACTGCAGGTCCCCCAGGGGGACACGCAACGAGACGTCCTGGTCCAATGTGCCGGTGACCTCATCTATTCGGTCGCAACAAATACGATCGTCCTGACCGAGGATGTCATCGCGTCGACGGGCCCCAAGGACCTGAATGACCGGTTGGGGTGCCACAAACTGACGCTGCAGTTCACGCCGAAGAAACCTGCAGCCGACGAGGTCGTGGCGGAAGTGAAGGAGCCGACGGGAGAAGAATCTCTCCCCAAAGACGAGTATCAGCAGATTGAACGTGATCTCGAATTCAGTTGGCTCGAGGCCGAAGGGAAGCCCGGCAAACAACTGATGATCATCTCGATGTCGCAGAAGGCGAAAGCCTACATGGACCGCCTGACTTATAGTGCGGAATCCAAGGTGCTGCTGATGAGTTCCGGCACCTCAGGTCGCGCCGTCCGAGTGACCCAGAAGGGGTCCGAGTTGAAAGTCCCTGAGATCGAAGCACAACTCGACCAGGTTCCGGGAGAACCTGTCGGTCTGGCGTCACTGATCTGCCGTGGTCCCGGAGCATTGAACTACGTCGACGAAAAAACAGGCAAGCTGGCCTTCGTCGCAACGTGGGAAAAGCAACTGAGCAAGACCACCGATCCCGACACCAGGCTCGACCTGATCCAATTGGAAGAAACGGCCCACTTCGGTATTCCCGACCACAAGTCGGGGCTGATCGAGACGGGGTTAATCGCCGAACTGATCAAGATTTGGCTGGCCCCTATCAAGCTCACCGCTCCTGGTGTCGAAGATGGCCCTGCCGAAGAGACGCCCCCACCCGAACTGAAACGAGTTCTCGCACAGCGGGATGTCGGCTTGAAAAGCCCTCAACTTCGCATTCGTCGAACGAATGAACTGGACGTCCGTTTCGAACCCGCAGTGGCCGCAATCCCGGTCTCGTCCGCACCGAAGAATCGGACCAGTCTTGTCCCCTCATCCCTGACGACGCGGGGACGAGGACAAATCGGGTTCGCCAGCATCCCTGCAACCGCCGACGCGACCGCATTCCCGAATTCTGAAGCCAGTGAAAAATCGAGCCCGACAACCAGAAACCCATTGGCCTCCCAGGGGAGTGGTAAACCGATCTTCGTCTCGGCCGACCAGATTGCGGTTCGCGTGCGTCAGGTCGAAGGGACTCAGACGCCCGAACTTGTCGCTGTTCGCTCCGAAGGGAATGTGAATATCACGCAGGAAGGGGCTCCGGGGGAAAGACCGCTGGAACTCGAAGGGGACGTCGTCAAACTGGACAATCAGGGTGTCCAACGCGAAGTCATCGAGATCACCGGTAAACCCGCGCAGATTCGCGATCATCGCTTCCGTCTGGAAGGGAAAGACATCTACCTCAACCGCGGCGATAACGAAGCCAAGGTCAAAGGATCGGGATGGATGAAGATTGCGATCCCCGATCAGGCACAAGTTCCGGGGGTGGAAAAAACGGGTAACCGGGACTTGAACGTCCGGTGGGATGAAGCGATGCGATTCGACGGTCTCGAAGCCCGTTTCGTCGGCCGGGTCGAAGCGAAACTGGGACAGGCCTCGATGCTGTGCGAACAGATGAACGTCCAGCTTCAGGAACGACTCTCATTTCAATCGGACAACATGACGCAGGAACCGGCGATTCGGCTGGTTCGCTGCCGTGAGAACGTCCGTTTTGAAAATTCGACCCACGTCGAACGAAAACTGGTCGACAAGTATCGTGGCCGGGTCGGTGAGTTCACCTGGTATCACGAAACGGGTGATATTGAAGCTCAGGGACCAGGTCAGGTCCAGGTCTGGCGCCGGCAACAAAAGGGGAGCCATGCAATCTCACCCCGTGAGACAAGTCAGGCGAATCGCCCGATCCCGGTGGAAATTTCAGAATGGGATTACACCCGCGTTCAATTCGAGGGAAAACTGGAAGGACGTGTCGATGGGCACTTGAGTGGGAACTCAGACCGCCAACGTGTCACCATCGATGACCGGGTTGAAGTGATTTACGGCCCGGTCAATTCGCCGAACGATATTGTCGATCCAGACAACCTTCCCTCTCGCGCGGGAACACTCCGCTGCAGCTCGCTTGAGTTCCTGAATCACCCCAAGTCGAAATCCAACCCTGTCGAGTACCGTGAGATGATCTGCCGGGGGAATTCCGAAGTCGAAGGTCAGGTCGACGGCCGTCGCTTCACGGCGTCCGCCGACGAGATCATCTACGACGGTTCAACGTCACTCTACATTCTCAACGCACAGGGCAAGCAGACCGCCCGACTCACCCGGGTCGGTGAAGCGACCCTCGGAGGGGGGCGCATCCACTTCAATCCGGTGACCCGCGGCTGGAAAGTCATTGGGGCCAGCGACGGTCAGGGATCCGGGTTTCAGTAACAAACCGTCACCCGCGACAGGGTTCGTACTCGCGAGCCTCAACATTCCCCTCACACAGCGAGCGTCTCCTGCGGAAGGCTTGTGGAACGTCGAACCACGGGATTTCCCTCAGGAAAGCACCTGGAAATCTCCAGGGTACTGCCCAGGCTTCCCCGGGAAAGTCGCTTCCGCTTCATCACCCGACATGAGTTGGGGCTCGCCTCTGACAGTCCTCTGACGAACGCGCACGTGACTCGGGAGCCGGACGATGGCCCAACATCCGGGGTGTGCATCAGAAACCCGACAAGGTGACTCGACTCACGGCACAGGGCTCTCTACTTTAGTAGAGAGACACCTCAAGCCGCCCCACTCCCTTGCGAGCTGAACCATGAGTGAAGCGTTCCTCCAGCATCTTTCCCGCCAACTCGATGACATCCGAGCGGCGGGAACTTACAAGAATGAACGCGTTATCTCGACGCCGCAGGGAACCTTCGTGCGTGTCGCGGACGGGAAGCCCGTCTTGAACATGTGTGCCAACAATTACCTTGGACTGGCACAACACCCCGCCATTCGGGAGGCAGGCCACCGGGGCCTCGATCAGTGGGGTTATGGATTGGCTTCTGTTCGTTTCATCTGCGGAACACAGGGCGTTCATAAGCAACTGGAAGACAGACTCTCTGCGTTCCTGGGAACGGACGACACAATTCTGTACAGCTCATGCTTCGATGCCAATGGAGGACTTTTTGAAACCCTGCTCGGCGCGGAAGACGCTGTCATCTCCGATGAACTCAATCACGCGAGTATTATCGATGGGGTCCGCCTCTGTAAGGCACAGCGGTTCCGCTACAAAAACAACGACCTGGCGGACCTCGAAGCAAAGCTGATCGAAGCCACGAATGCCAAGGCTCGTTTCAAGCTGATCGCGACCGACGGTGTCTTCTCCATGGACGGGCTGTATGCCAACCTGCCCGGCGTATGCGAACTCGCCGACAAGTATGATGCACTGGTGATGGTCGATGATTCACACGCCGTCGGCTTCACCGGACCCACGGGACGGGGAACACACGAGCTGCAGGGAGTCATGGGCCGTATTGATATCTTGACGGGCACACTCGGCAAAGCACTCGGTGGTGCGAGTGGAGGATACACCAGCGGACGAAAGCCGATCATCGATCTCCTGCGTCAACGGTCTCGCCCTTATCTGTTCTCCAACACGTTGGCGCCCATCATTGCGGCAGGCTCGCTTGCCGCACTTGAATTGCTGACCCAGTCAACAGAGCTGCGCGATCGGCTGGAATCGAATACGACTTACTTCCGTACGGAGATGACCCGTCGCGGATTTACGATCACTCCGGGAACGCATCCGATCACCCCGATTATGCTCGGAGACGCCGCACTGGCTGCGAAGTTCGCCGATGCGATGCTGGCGAAGGGTGTTTACGTGATCGGTTTCAGCTATCCCGTCGTACCGCTGGGGAAAGCGCGGATCCGTACCCAGGTTTCTGCCGCTCATACCCGTGAAGATCTGGAATTCGCCATCCAGTGCTTCTCGGAGGTCAAGCAGGAACTGGGAATTTAACCCTCCCACCCTTACCGTCCCCTTGTGTCGTTCCAATCGCCTCGAGATTGCATAACAGAGAAACGCCTGAATGCTTAAGCACCGACTCCTGCATCCAGAAATTCTGGAAATCCTGGCTCGCGCAGGCCATCACGCGAAGGTTTTGATCGCGGACGGAAACTATCCCGCGTCCACCACACTGGGGCCCAATGCCCGGCTGGTCAGTCTGAACCTGGCTCCAGGAATCGTGACGGTCTCGCAGGTTCTCGAGACCCTGCTGACCGCCATTCCCATCGATGCCATCAACACCATGGGAATTCCGGCTGATGATCCCTACGCCCTGAAAGGGGACCCCGTCGTCTGGGCCGACTATCGTCGCATTCTGGCCGACTCGGGATCGACGCTGGAGCTTGAACCGATCGACAAATGGGCCTTCTATGAAGCCGTCGCGTCCCGCGACCATGTCCTGACGATCCAGACCGCTGATCAGCATCTCTGGGCCAATGTATTACTGACACTAGGCTGTCGTACTGATTGAGTTTGATTACAGGGAAGTCCTTGCGAGCATGAAGAAAGACAAAGCAGCCGAATCGCCACGCCGATACTGGTTATTCAAATCCGAGCCTTCCGCGTTCGGTATTGAACATCTGGCGAAATCGCCCCGGAAGACCGCCCCCTGGGATGGCGTCCGTAACTATCAGGCTCGCAACTTTCTGCGAGATGACGTTCAGCTTGGGGACCAGGTGCTGTTCTATCACAGCCGCGAGGAACCGCTCGGGGTGTTCGGCACTATGCAGATTGTCCGCACGAGTTACCCCGACTTCACCGCGTTCGATCCCCAAAGCAAGTACTTCGACGAAAAGGGAAATCCGGAGAACCCCCGCTGGTTCATGGTCGATGTCAAACTGATCCAGAAGTTCCCCGAACCCGTCACCCGGGACATGCTGGCCGAAGACGACACAACCAGCAAAATGCTCGTCATGAAGCGCGGGATGAGGCTGTCCATTCAACCCGTCACTCGTGAAGAATGGGAAGCCGTTCATCGACTGGCGGGCGTCTCACTACCTGATTGACCCCACTGACCCTCGCCCCCCTCACCCTCAGTACGGCGGATTGCGGAAGGACGCTCTACGACATTCAGATCGCTGCCGAAATGGACGCAGGGGGCTGAACTTCGGAAGGCCCGAAGTCCCACGCAACACGAAGAGAGACATTGATTCTGTCGGCATCGCCGAGACGAATTCATCGAGAACCGCCATTCGCAGTTCATGAAAGAGACCCTATGAAGACCTGGACACTCAGCTTAACGTGGCTCTCGATGATCCTGGGAGCGGTCCGTTTCGCGGCCAACGAAGCAGTTGCCCAGACCGATCCGCGGAAACCCGCCGCGATCGAAGCGCAGGATGTCCCCATTGTCCCCCCCGAGATGCTTGAGCGACTGGCGCAATACCAGAACGTTCGCGGAGCGGCATTTCGAGGCTGGGCCTCAGACGGAACGGGAATCCTCATTAACACCCGTTTTGGTAACTCGTCTCAACTTCACCGGGTCTATACTCCCGGAGGTCGGCGGGAGCAGATCACGTTCTCGGAGGAACCTGTTACCGGACGATTCCTGCCACAGTCCGCCAGCGGTTCAATCCTGCTGCTGAAGGATCGGGGTGGCAATGAAAATGATCAGATCTATCTGTTCGATCGCCAACAGTACACGACCGCTCTGCTGACGGACGGAACCAGTCGAAACAGGCTGGGTGCCATGGACCCGAACGGAAATCGATTTCTCTTTTCCAGTAATCGCCGGAACGGGCGCGATGGCGATCTGTACCTGTGTGACCTGGGGCAGCCGAACGGGACAAAGCTGCTGATGCAAGTCGAGAATCAGACCTGGCACGCACACGACTGGTCACCCGATGGAAAGCAGGTCCTGATTTCGCGGTATGTCTCGATTAATGAGACCTATCCCGCCGTGCTGGATATTGACTCCGGAGCCCGTACGGATCTTCCAGTGCCACCCGATCTCGCATCGGACGAAAAAGCCGCTTTCGGGACGATGGCATTCTCGGCTGACGGCAAATCGATCTTCCTCACCAGTGATGCCGGAAACGAGTTCCGGCGTCTGGCCAAACTGGATCGATCCACCCATTCCTACCAGTGGTTAACCACGGACCTGGAATGGGACGTGAACGAATTGGCGGTCAACCGGGTCACGAGCGAGCTGGCCTTGACCGTCAATGAAGATGGCGCCACGCGACTTTTTCTGCTGGCTCAAGGCAATTTGACCCGACGTGAACTTCAGGTCCCGCTCGGTGTGATTTCCGGAGTCGACTTTTCCGCCGACGGCAAGCGCATCGGCTTTACACTCGCACGCCCCGATGCCCCTCCTGATGCTTATTCCATTTTGCTGGAAACGGGCGAACTCACCCGGTGGACCTTCAGCGAAGTCGGTGGTCTGGACCCCGAATCCTTCGTCACCCCGACTCGCATTCGATACCGTACGTTCGACGGACGGATGATCCCCGCGTATTACTTCCAGCCGCGCCTCAAGCCGGAACAGACCAGGACCGGACAGGGAGGGACCGAGCCCCGCTTCCCCGTTTACATCAGCATTCATGGTGGTCCGGAAGCGCAGTATCAGCCGTTCTTCTCACCCAACATCCAGTACTACCTCAACGAACTGGGAATCGCTGTCATCTGCCCGAATGTGCGAGGTTCCAGCGGATATGGGAAGACGTATCTTAAGCTGGATAACGCCGAGAAACGCGAAGATAGCGTGAAAGACATCGGCGCACTGCTTGACTGGATCGAACAGCAGCCGGAACTCGATGCATCGAGGATCGCCGTGGCCGGGGGTTCCTATGGGGGCTACATGACACTGGCGTCGCTGACGCATTTCGGAGATCGCATCAAAGCGGGAATCGACGTCGTCGGGATCGCCAACTTTGTCACCTTCCTGGAAAAAACGGCTGGTTACCGGGTGGACTTGCGGCGTGCTGAATACGGGGATGAACGCCTGCCCGAGATGAAAGCGTTTTTCGAACGGATCAGCCCGCTGAACCATGCAGACAAGATTCGCTCCGCCCTGCTTGTCGTCCACGGACGGAACGATCCTCGCGTCCCATTTTACGAAGCTGAACAGATTGCAAGCAAAGTTCGCGCGAATGACCGTACCGTCTGGACCGTTTATGCCGATAACGAAGGACATGGATTTGCGAAGAAGGACAATGCTGATTACGTGAGGGCCGTCGAAGTTCTTTTCCTGAAGGCGAACCTGATCCCCTGAGCCGTGTCATCCCCGTGTCCCCCGTAAGGGCCATGCTGTGAACGGGTTTGTTGCAGGGCTTCTCGATCAGGAATGGCGCAGTCATGTGCCGTTCAGCCGGCAGGAAAAGCGACACGACAAACACGAATTCAGCTGAGTTTCTGCAGTAAGTGCTAGCCTGAGGTACCCCACCTCGGTACAAGTATGGACGCCTTCGCGGAAGACCGAAATGCGACAGAAAATCCTGTCCAAATCGCTATTCCCTGAACATGCGTCCCATGATAGAACCCGCCCCTCCTCCTCTCACACCAACTCCCCTCATGAACGGATTTCGATGCTCCGGCACTCGTAATTCTTCAAGTCTTCCCTTGGAAATACCATCGTGTGGTCTCTGAACGGTGCAAAGCGAGCGATCATTGTCGCTGGTTGCCTGGCCGCCGCATATACGCAACTGACAACCTCTCCGGCGACGATCGCATACATACGGTCGATGGGTGCGAATGAGTTCCACATCGGAATTCTCGGAGCACTGCCGACGCTGATGCTCTTCATGCAATTCGTCGCAGCCGTGATGGTTAATCACCTGCGATACCGTCGTCACTGGTGGTTCTGGGCGGCGCTCACCCACCGCCTGATGCTGCTGCCGACGGCAGTAGGGCCGTGGATGTTTCCCGGGTATTCCAGTGAGTTCTGGATCTGGGTACTGCTGCTCACCACCGCCATCAACCAGACACTGCTCCACTTCAGTTCGCCGCTGTGGCTGAGCTGGATGGGAGACTATCTGCCACATGAAGGACTGAGCAGCTTCTGGGGAAGCCGTCAGTTGTGGATGCAGGTGACGGCTGCCGCCTCGCTGCTGGCTGCGGCGTTCTTCGTCCTGCACAGCGGGCTGTCACTTGAGGTCAGCTATGCCGTGATGACATGCGTCGGTACGGCCCTGGGTGTGATTGATCTGCTGCTGTTTCGGAAGGTTTTCGAACCTCCCGTGAAGCAGGTTCCCTCACCACGGCTCTGGTCGGTGCTGGCCGAACCATTCCGCAACTGCGAATTTCGCCGCTACATCGGCTTCATGTGCTTCTGGAACTTCGCCGCCATGGCGGGTGCCCCTTTCATCAGCCTGTACCTGCTGGCAGAAATCGGCATGGACCTGTTCCATGTGCTGATGCTCTGGACGATCTCGTGGATTGGGGGAGCAATGCTTTCCCGAACCATGGGGCGGTGGGCCGATCTGCACGGATCACAGCCGGTACTCGTGATGTGTGTCGCCCTCAAATCGAGCAACATGCTGGCGTTACTCTTTGTTCCGCGATCTCCGACCATCGCCTTCTGGGTGCTGACGCCGTGCTTCATGCTCGACGCGGTGCTGAATGCGGGAATTCTGATCGCGAACAATGGATTCATGATCAAAAATTCGCCCACCGAAAACCGCACGATGTACATCGCGGCGACCACGGCGATTGCCGGAATGGTCGGCGGGATCACCTCGATCCTGGCAGGGTGGATGATGCAGGTCCTCGCGGGATTCCACGTGGAGATCCTGGGTTTCTCGATCGAAAATTTCCAGATCATGTTCCTGGCCAGCATCGTGCTCCGTTGGGCGGCTTTCTACCTGACACGCTACGTTTCTGAGCCGAGTGCCCGCCATACGTGGGATGTCGTTACGGAAATCGCCAACGGAATCCACGAGCAGTGTTCCAGAAGATTGTCCGAGACCCTGCCCACGGCACAGGCGGCGATCAAGCCAATGGTCATCGCGCATCCGGCACTCGCAACGTCCGCGTTGCCCGAACGGGATGTCGGGACGGCTTCGCTGCCGCACCGCCGGGTTCCCGCCCCTCAGCGAGCCCGCAGCCCGAGAAAACGGCAATCGCTCCCGTCTTAGAAAGCGTTCGTGGAATTCGTCCCTGGTGGCAGTCACACAAGCGGGGATCATCCCTTGTGTGAGAAGCTCGCTCAGGCGGAGTACCTCAAGGCCCAAGGTCGAGAAAGCGTTGCTTCCTCTCGACCTCGTGCTTTTTCTGCGACAGAGCCCTGCGACAGAGCCGATCGCTCGGCAGCGTGAGCAAAGTCACGGGCTGCGATGGGAACACCTACCGCCCCGATTCGCCGGGGATTGATTCGTTTTCTGGCAAACAGGCCATCGACGGCACAGGTCCGATGCCGATGAGGACCTGTCGATTGAGTGTCCGATTGTGTACTCTGGTACCCCTCGCTTGTTTCGCCTTGCCCACAGTTCCATTGGGGAATTACAGGGCAGGCAACGTCAGATGATTCGCGACTCGACTCCCTATCAGGACGGCCTACCGTGGAATATCGCACGCTTGGAAACACCGGTCTCAAACTGTCAGCTCTCAGTTTCGGTGCGTCGTCGCTGGGAGCCGAGTTTCGCCCGGTCGAGATCAGCGAGGCGATTGCGTCTGTCCCCGCGGCGCTGGATGTCGGAATCAACTTTATCGATACGTCGCCGTTCTACGGGCGAGGAATGTCCGAGGTGTTGCTCGGTCCGGCGCTGAAAGGAATTCCGCGGGACCGATACATCCTCGGCACCAAACTGGGGCGCTACGATAAGGCTCATTTCGACTTTTCGGCTCGCCGCGTCATGGAAAGCGTGGACGTCAGCCTGCACCGGATGGGTGTCGATTACCTGGATATCTGCCTGTGCCATGATATCGAATTCGTGGAGATGCAGCAGATCATTGACGAAACTCTTCCCGCGCTGCTCAAGATCAAGCAGCAGGGCAAAGTCCGGTTCATCGGGGTGTCCGGATATCCCATGAAGATCTTCAAATTCATCCTCGACCAGACCAATCTCGACGTCGTGCTCTCGTACAACCACTACACCTTGCAGAACACCATGTTTGGGGATCTGGTTCCGTATCTGAAATCGAAGCATGTGGGGATCATGAACGCGGCCCCGTTTTCGGCACGCCTGTTGACGAATGATCCGTTACCCCCCTGGCACAAGGCGACCCCGGAAGTTCGGCGAATCGCGAAAGCCGCAGCCGATCACTGCGCCAGTCGCGGAACCGACATTGCTAAACTGGCACTGCAATTCTCGCTCGCTAATCCCGATATGACGACCTGCGTCACCGGCTCGGCACGTCCCGAGCGAATTCGGGAGTGGGCACGTTGGGCGGACGAACCGATCGATCTCACACTGCTCGCAGAAGTTCAGGCCATTCTCAAACCGATTCATAACTGGTTCTACATCGAAGGGCGGCCGGAAAATAACGACCCTCAGCCTGGCGCCGGGCATGCTTCGCACTCGTGTGGTTGAATCAAGGGAGTTGAATCCCGCGACAGAACGGCGAAACGCGCCAACGATTCATCGCGCCCCGGCGTAGAACTGATTCCGCTGCATTTTGGAGCCCGGTCGGCAGAATTTGCTGTTCGGCCGGGTAACCACCAGATCTCTGACAGTTCCGTTCGCTTCGTCGATGGGTTCACTCAAAAGGCCGGGCAGAGTGAGCCGAGATCACTTCACCAATTCGATGACGCCGCCGGTGGCCGACTTGCGGTGCCAGGAACATCAAGATTGGCCGACGTGATATTCGGGAAATGCGACTAATTCCGATAAACAGCTTTTGGCGGTGTGATATCCGTGGGGAAAGGTCCTTTTATTTGGGCAAAAGACCACTGGATCGGCACTTGGTTACTTAAAACAATGGTGGGCGGATTGACCCCGCCTCTGAGATTTGTGATGATCTTGTCCCGTTCAGGAGGCAACTTCGAGACGCGGCAGCATCCTTAAGCTGCACGCAGAAATCTCTTCTCACGATCCTTTACGGACAAAACCGGCAAATGTGGGCGTCCGGTTCACCTGGATCATGTCAGGTGTTCTGTCCCTGTCACCCTTTTGAATGAAACCCGTGTCACGCAACCGACTGAAGACGAAATCGAATCAGCACCACGGGTGGGCAATGTTTCCGCGTCGGCCACCGCCGACAACAAGCTAGAAAGAGAGCGTTTTGATGGAGCACTTGGGCAGGCATGTCATTATTGAATTGTGGGGCTGTGGCGAAATCATCAATGACGCGGCGCGAGTCGAACGCTCAATGCGTGACGCTGTGCAAGCTGCAAACGCGACATTGTTGAATATCTTTGTGCACGAATTCAGTCCTCAAGGTGTCACCGGAGTGGCAGTTCTGGCTGAATCCCACCTTTCGATTCATACTTGGCCCGAATACGGATATGTGGCGGCCGACGTTTTTACCTGTGGTTCTACGACCAAACCGGAAGCGGCTGCGGAAGTGCTACGCAAAGCATTCAAAGCCTCAACCGCAGAAGTTCGGGAACTTGAGCGCGGCGTCATGCCCCCCTCGATCAAGCAAAATCGGTCACGTCAGTTGGCCAATGCCTGAAGGGGGCTCGTATTGTGAGTGAGTCATCAACGCAAGAAGACGGCGATTGCATTCACGGTTCGCATTCCAGTGGCAGCTCATCGCTGCCACTGGCGGCGAAAACTCCCTTCGCGGCAGATCTGCCGCGAATTGAACGCGCAATCCGGGAAATTCTGGCAGCGGTCGGGGAAGACCCCAACCGAGACGGTCTGCTGGAAACTCCCGCACGCGTCGCCCGTATGTATGCCGAATTGTTCATGGGCCTGCACCTCGAACCAGGCCGGCATCTCAAGAAAGTCTTCGCCGAACAGTATGACGAACTTGTCCTGGTTCGTGATATCTCGTTCAACAGTATGTGTGAACATCACCTGCTGCCGTTCATCGGTGTCGCGCATGTCGGTTACCTGCCGCGAGGAAAAGTCGTTGGGCTTTCCAAGCTGGCTCGCGTTGTCGAAGAGGTCTCTCATCGACCTCAAGTGCAGGAACGAATGACTCACCAGATCGCAGACCTTCTCCAGGAAGAACTGGATCCAAAGGGGGTCATCGTCGTGCTCGAAGCGGGCCATTCCTGCATGACCATCCGAGGCATCCGCAAGCCGGGCAGCGTGACCATCACCAGCGCCGTCCGCGGACTCTTCAAAACCAATCAGAGCAGCCGTGCTGAAGTCATGGGCTTCATCCAGGGTTCACGACAGCATCTCGGTTAATCAGAGAGCATATCGCCCGGCCCCGTCGTCCGCTTCGGCGGCCTATTGCCTCACTTTTACGAACGACGTTGAAGTGACGACGGACACTGGGGCTACAGCATGGGCGACACTCCAGCGAACATTCGCCACACTGTGATCAGGTCAATTAGCATTTTCGCGCCGGCCAAACCACCATGCGAATCAAGCATTACCTCGGCCTTACGCTGCAATTCCTGGTGCTGACGGCCACGCCGCTCATCTCATGGTGGCAGCTTCAGTTTGGCTTCAGCCTGATCTGGATGCCCGGACTTCTGACTGCAGCAGTGGTCCTCTTCTGGATCGGAACATCCCTGCGGGAAGCCTCTTAGTTTAGCGATCCCATACAAAGTCCCTCCGCCCCCGTTTGGCGGCGCAGACAATCCTCGTTCAACACCAACAATGCCCGCAGGCGAGACAGGGCTGCGGGAGAGAGCGTGCGGATCCGCGTTCGGCCGGCACCGTGATGCTGTCACGTTGATCGAAGGTGCGTTGGGTGAAGGCCCTGCCTTCGCTGAGCGAAGCGAGAGAAATGGGCCGACTTTCGGCCATGGAAGGAGGCCACACCTTGCATCGTCACGTGGGCCTCTCTTAAATGGAGTGCCGATCCGATGTCGGCTTTCGCAGGATCAGAGAGTCGTACGCGTCGGTCGAAGACTTGGAGAACGTCCATGCTGCAGTCTGCTGGAATTCGACACTCTGTCGATCGAATTCATGCTTTGGCCCGCGCAGCCCTGATCGCAATCGTGTGGGGGATTCTCGCAGGGACTTCAGCGTCTCTGGCCCAAGAGCGTCCCAACGAGGCGGAAGCCGAACAGGGGACGGAGGTGCTGCGTGACAGGCCGGCCCGGAATCAGCACACCAACCAGCCGCCGCATCGCTCGTTCCGCGAAAACGCCTCGCTTCCTTTTGATAGTCAGCTTCTCAAGCGGTTTGAAACCATCAATGACCTGCTGGCCGATGAACGATGGACCGAGGCAATCGCAATCCTGCAGGAGATTGCCCAAAGCGAAAACAAGGGACTCGTCCGCCTGCAGCCTGGCGTTGCCGGTGGTGTGGCCACGTATTTGAACGTCTCATCCCGCTGCAACGTGCTGCTTTCGCGAATCCCTGAAGCAGGGCGTCAGTCCTACCGCAGCAAGTTCGATCCGCAGGCCAAGCGCTGGTACGAGAACTGGCAGAGAACCCGGGATGCGGGAGAACTACAGCGCATTGTCCATCAATTTTTCATGAGCAGCTACGGTGATGATGCACTGCTGGCGCTGGGTGAAGCAGCATGGGATCGCGGAGAATTTTCGGCGGCCCGATCGTGGTGGGAACAACTCGTCCCGCTGCCGGAAAAGGTCAATCCCCTCAACTATCCCGCTGTTCTCCGGTATCCCGACGCCGATCTCGATCAACCGACCATTCTCGCTCGCATCGTCATGTGCTCGATACTCGAACAGGACCGCTACCGTGCCACCGAAGAGGTGCGCCAGTTCACAGAACGCTACCCCACGTCCGAAGGCTGGCTTGCCGGTGAGCGAGTCATTCTGGCGAACCGACTGAAAAACCTGCTGGAAGAATCACAAACGTGGGTCCCGAACTCGAAAACGGGAACCGTCGAAACGTTTGCCATGACACCGACCCGAAGTTGGAACAGCCCCGAGACCGTCGATGTCGGTTCACTGAGGTGGCTACGCCCTCTGAAGCCCAATCTGTTGCGCCGCCCGGTCGATCCATTTCCTTTTCAGTTCGAACCGCTCAGCTATTTTCCCGTCGTCTACGAGAACACAGTCCTCGTTAACGACTCGGATTCGATTCGGGCCTGGAACCTGCTTACTGGCGAACCGGCATGGCGGTCGAGTGGCGACGATCCGGCTGTCATCTATCCTTCCGTCCCAGACGAGCAGAATGAAATCCCGGATCGAGTCTCGGTCGGTATCCCTTACTACACGATGACGATTTCTGCAGGGCGACTTTATGCCCGGATGGGATCCCCGGTGAACTGCCCGTCGAACCAGCAGTCCCGTGAGTTGACCTCGGATCTGGTCTGCCTGGATCTGACTCAGGAAGGGAAGCTGGTGTGGAAAATCGCCTCGCGAGAACTGTTCGCTGAAGAGGGTTGGCGATTCGAAGGATCACCCGTTGTCGTCGGAGGCCGAGCCTACTTCGCCGTTTGCCGCCGCCATCCGCAACTGGAGCTGATGGTTGTGTGCCTGGATTCGTCGTCGGGTCGACTGCTGTGGCGTACCCCGGTTGGCGGGTTTCGCAGCTCCGTGGATGAAAGCGCGAACCGCGTCAGCCACTTGCTGCTGACGGCAGGGGGAGGCCGCTTGTTCTTATCGACTGACGTGGGAGCGATCATCGCACTTAATGATCAGGATGGGCGGTTGGAATGGGCCGTCACTTACGAAAGCCGCACGAATGACTCTGCGATCGTTCTGAGCGACCCCAGCCGTAAGGGATTGCTTCCCCCCATGTTCCACCGCGGGTTGTTGTTCGTCGCACCGAACGACGCCGATTTTGCTTATTGCATTCAAGCCGATTCCGGGCAGACTCTATGGAAGTTCCCTTACCTGACGAGTTCACCAAACCAGATTTCCGAGCTGGAACGCCGCGAACTCGAAACCCGGCAACGACGTGAAAATCAGTGGCACCATATTCTGGGAGTGGCCGAAGGAGGTGCTGCGGGCCGGCTGATCGTCAGTGGAACCTCTCTCTGGGCGATCGACATCAACGAAGGGACCCGTGTCTGGACGACATCCAGCCCGCGTGTCACCGGCACCGGCCGCGGTCTCCTGACCAGTGATCAGATTCTTATCCCCGGTCGCGATACGATCGACTTTGTTTCTCAAAAGACCGGCGATCTGGTCCGACGAGTTCCGCTTCGTACTCCCGACTCGGCTCAGCTTGGTGGAAATCTGACCCTGGCGAACGGAATTCTCCTGGTCGCGCAATCGAATCGCCTGTCTGCCTATTGCGAGTACAGTATCCTGCGGCAGCGGATTGAGCGTGAGCTGACGCAACAGCCTGATAATACGTCGATTCAACTGCAACTCGCAGAAATCGAGGCGGCGGAAGGCAGCATAGAACAGGCCGCGACGGAATACGGCGCAATTCTGACGCGAGGAGACCGCAGCGATCCCAACGTCCCCCTCGCCCGCCGCAAGCTCACGCAACTCCTTCAATCTGCGGGACAGGCCGCGTTCGACAAAAGCGATCTTGCTTCGGCACGAGACTACTGGAGCCGGGCGAAGGAGGTGGCTGAAGAAATCACAGATCGTATTCAGCTTCGCTTCGATCTTGCCCGGGTGGAAGAGGCCTTGGGAGATATCGAAGCGGCACTGACCAGCCTTCAGTCATTGCTGAACGATGAAATGCTGGCGGAGCACCCACGCGAATTTCGCACGGCAGGTCAGGACGCGATCGACCGTATGGCCGCTCTGATCGATGTTCATGGCCGGGTTCCTTATCGAGAAATCGAAGCCGAGGCCGTGCGAAAGCTCGAAGAGCTGAAAGACTCGCCTCGAACAGCCGAGATTCAGTGGTTGCTCCAGAGCTACCCGCACGCCGAGGTCACCCGGGAGGCCCGTCGTCTGCTGGCTCAGATTCATCAGGATGCTGGCGAAATCTCGCAAGCGTATGCACTGCTGAACGAGTTCCGCCGCGACGCCACCGATGACCAGACACTGGCCCAATCGACCGTCGCCATGATCGATCTTGTCGAAGCAGGAAAACTGGAAACGGCTGAATCCCGATTACGAAAATCGCTCAGTCATCTCGACCCTTCGATCACCATTACGTCGCGTGGCAAGACCTCCAGTCTGGGTGAATTTCTGTCTGCGAAGAAACACGCACACGACTCGCTGGGGCAACTCCCTTTCTTTCTCGAACGAAACTGGTCTCGACCAGTCACCCTTGAAACAAAAGTGGTCGTGCCGCAAGACGTCCCTCCTTCTCCTGAGTTTGCCTCGATCCTGCTCTGTGAACAACGGCGCAAGACCCGCAACGACTGGGTATGGCGATGTCTGGATTCACGAACGGGGAAGGTACGATGGGAAGAGCACGCTCCACACGCCGCTGTGATGGCGTGCTGGACCAACACCCACCTCCTGATCGGAACCCCCTACGGCTGGGAAGCCCGTGTCCCTGAGACGGGACGCCGGATCTGGAATGAGACAAGTTTTATCCAGTCGACGCCGTACATCCTTGGTGAATCTCTAGACGTGAGCACGTCCGGGAAATTTCCCGCGCAGTTCGACGTCGATCGCGGCCTGCGGATCATCGATCCCGATGACGGACAACTGGTGGCGACACTCAAGCCACCGGGACGCTTGCATGCGTTCCACAATATTGGCTCTGTTATTGTGCCCGCACGTGCGAATCCCGATGCCAGTCCCAACAACGACGGCGCCGGTCCCCGGGACGGCGAGGGACAAACTTCGCTCACGCCTCAGCGTTCGCTGGCTGTGATCATGGAAACCACCAAACCGACAAGAACGTGGCTGGCCACCGCTCCCTCCCCCGACGAGCGCTGGGAAGTCAGTCAGATTCCCGTCGCGGGAGAGCCATGGCAATCGGCCCCCGTCAGCATGCGCGGTCGCATCATGGGAATCAATCAGCAATTCCATCTGGTCTGCCAGAAGACCGAACAATCACAGGTGAGTCACCCTACCACGCCAGTCGCAGCCTCATCGCAGGCGGAGCAGATGATCGCGGAAGAAGTCTTCATCCGTCGACGAAACTCACGCATCCGTGAAACATCGGGCCTCGACGACTTGTCGAGCCTGTATGTCTGGCGGCAACTGGATCCCACACCCGCCACCACCGGACTCCCGACCACCGAAACCCGACAGAACGACTGGGAGTATCGAAATTTTTCCATCGGGAATGCCTACCCGGTCCTCTGGCCCCACCCCACAGAACTGACAGTCATCGCCGACGGGTCGTCCCTCTTCTGTTTTGATCCGGTGAACGGTCGTCGGAAATGGTCGACAGGGATTGCCGATTTCCCCGTCGAACAACCCGACCGGCAGATTACCGGAGGCCCGAACACGCTCTACGCAGCCAGTCAGGGAACTCTTCGCAGCGTCTCACTGACAAGCGGCGAGGTCCGATTTGAATGCTACCTGGGCGATGTATCGACGCAGTGGCGGACCGCGTTAATCTGGCCACCGCGTGGCCATCCCGGCCCTGACCAGACCCTGCCCGAGGATGCTGCGGAACCACTTAACTTCGAGACGATCGCAACCTGGCCAATCGGAACAAAATCAGACGAGCCTCGGCGGTTACTGATTTGCAGTGGTCAGACGGGCGAGGTCGTACAGAGTCTTGTCGTGGACAGTGAACCCAGAGAGATCCTGTTCACGCCCGAGGGTCGCGGAATTCTGTGGACCGAGAAAACTGTGAATGGACTGCAGGGGAAGTCGTCCGTCTCAGAGGAATAAATCCTGTGGACGTGCACAGGGTCAGCGGACAGACGAACGCGAGTCGCTGACATTCACCAGACGAATCGCTGCATGGTTTCCTACCGTTACCGCTCGGCCGGAAGCAACCTGGCGATGACCGATTTGCAGCGACAACTCGGACGACGGCGATTTGTCGAAGGTCAGAATATCTCCGGGGCTCCACTGAAGAAGCTGTTCCAGCTTCACAACCTTCTCGCAGACAACTACGGAAACAGGCACGCTCAAGGCGTTGATCCGGTTTTGACCATTTGCAGGCGTGAGCGTGGACACGGCAATTCTCACCGAGGAAACGAAGCCGACGTGCACAGATGGGATCGCGCAAGGCGAACTGACAGGAGTCTGATCTGGCTCTTATCGGAACGGTACCGCTGGCAACTTCGAGCTAATTTCGAAAATCGCTCCGGCAGTTTTTGCCGGTGGTGCAAATCACATTGACCGAAATTGCCCATTCTTCTAGAACCCCGCTGCGATCACTCCAGGGAAGGACTTGGTCGGGCAGGGATCGGCGGTTTTTGCCAGCTTGCCGAGGTTGTCATTCCAGGTCAGTCCCCGCTTCCATTCAAGGATTCGTCACACCTGGAAGAAGGATTGTCCGGATGTCTGAAGCTACCCCCCGTCCCACTGACCCAGAACAGCAACCCCGGTGGTGGACAGAGCGGGAATTGCTTTTGATCCTGTTCCTCATTGGAATCACTTTCTGCGTAAGACTCGATGCGCTCCCCCTGTTTGGTGAAGAGCCCCGACGTGCGCAGATCGCTCGCGAAATGGTCGAGAGCGGTGACTGGCTGGTTCCCGGAACGCAACGAGTTTTTCTCCCCAGCCGGCCTCCCCTGCAAAACTGGCTGATTGCGTTTGTCGGTTTGATGACGGGAGCCTTCGATGTCTGGTCCGCGCGAATCCCCAGCGTCATCTCGGTCGCCCTGATCGCCGTCATGATGTATGGATATCTGCGCCAGTACATCGGCCGACTTGGCAGCCTGACAGGTGTGGCCTCGTTTCTGACAATGACGCTTGTCATGGAATTCGGTCGCTCGGCGGAAACCGAAGCGGTATTCAGCCTGTTCGTCGCGGCATCGATGCTGCTTTGGCATTGGGGCTGGATGAAGAAATGGCCTGAATGGCAACTCTGGTCGATCGGCTATTTTTTTACTGCGATGGGAATGCTGACCAAAGGACTGCAGGCCCCGCTTTACTTTGTTGGTGCCACCACGCTTTTCCTGCTGGCCACAAACAACTGGAGAAAGATTGTCACCTGGCCTCACATCCTTGGCATTTCGGTCTTCATCGTCACCGTAGGAGCGTGGCAGGGTCCATTCGCCTGGTATCGCGGGATCGAAGACAGTTGGAACATCTATTTCGGAGACGTCGCCGGTCGGTTCGTGGATCGTCACTGGGGTGTCTTTCTGGGCCACCTCGTCACATTTCCCGCTGAACTGCTGTTTGTGCGACTGATGCCCTGGTCGCTGCTGCTGCTGGCCTATGGCAGCCGTCGCGTTCGCCAGCTTTCGGGAGTACAGCGGGAAGGTGCGTTGTTTCTGGCCATCTGCATTGGCTTCTCATTCATCTCAGTCTGGCTGCCACCCGGCTCAAAAGTGCGCTACTACATGCCCCTGTTCCCCTGCTTCGCGGCCTTGATTGGAATCGCGGTCGATCGACTGGCAGCACTCCGTCCAACCCTTGATCCCGATAATGCCTGGACCAATTATGTCCAGTCGATGGTCTACCTGATGACGGGTTCCGCCGTTGTTGTCGTAGCGGTTTCCATGCTGTTTCCAGCCATGCGCATTGCCCTGTCGGTCGTCAACGCGTTGGGGTATGCGGCGGCGGCTCTCGCTCTGGCCTACATTGCCTGGTCGTCCCTCAAGGATCTGTCAGAGCGAGGAATGGGACGCGGCGTAATGAGCATCGCCACCTTTCTGGCCCTGGTTGAGGTCTGCCTGATTGTGACCGTGCAGGAGCGTCGTTGCGAAGATATTGCCGGCCAACTTGAACAGCTCAAGCAATCGCTTCCCGCCGATTCACAACTCGTCAGCCTGGGTCCCGTACACCACGCGTTCGCGTATTTTTACGAAGAGCCGATTCCCATCGTCACGATTCCGGAAGGAGACGGCGATGATGACTATGACTACTTCTGCCTGCACACCTGCGACAGCGACCCGCCGGAATTGCCATTCGAGTGGACGCAGATTGCCGTGATCTCGTGTGACCGACTGAAAGGTCGTGACACACCGAAGGACCGTGTCTTCGTGGGTCGACGAGTTTCCACAGACGAGCAACTGGGGCAGACACCGCACGAGCCTGCTCTCCCGCTCAATCTGTTCGAAAACCTGACGCGAGTCATCCACCAGAACTAAGTCGGCAAGTGCGGCCGAATCGGTCAGGGTCCTACGCCTCGGACAGATTTCTGAAACATCGCTGCATCAAGCGGCTTTGCGTTCTTCCCAGATCCCCGTGTGCCGGGCCTCGCGAATGACGGACCTGTACAGCGACTCGTACTGCTGAGTGATCTGTGACCAGTCAAATCGCTGCACCGTCTCGGGGACTTCCTGCCTGAGTCGGTCTCGCTCGATCGGGGATTCCATCAACCGCTGAAGCTCTGCCGCCAGAGCTTCGACATTTTCATTGGGGAACAGCGTTCCGTTCCGACCGGGAATGACCATCTCGGGGTTGCCATCGACTTCAGACGCGACCACCGGCAACCCTGCAGCGAGCCCTTCCAGAACCACGTTCGCGAATGGTTCACAACGAGAGGGGACCACCAGGAAGAGAGCACTTCTCAGCAGGTCAATCTTTTTCTGACCGCTGACATGACGCAGGAAATAAACCCGGTCAGAAACCTTTAATTCAGCCGCCAGCGCGGTGAGCGGTTCCCGTTCAGGCCCGTCACCGGCGATCAGCAGGTCAATCCCGGAACGACGAGTTCGGGCCAGGGCTTCCAGAAGTACGTCGAAACCCTTACGCCGAAAAAGATTGCCGAGTGCCAGAATATAGGGTCGAGGATGAGGAAACGGCTCTCCTTCCGCAAAGCGATCCAGATCGACCCCGTTATGGATGACATGAATCAGCCGGTCCGGTACGCCGATGTTCAGGAGCGCGGACCTGAGGAACTGGCCCTGAGCCACAATTGCATTCGCGCTGCACAAGGATTTCCTCACGCGCGCGGCCAGTTTGGGATGCCGGCAGATCCGCTGATTCGGAAGAATGTCGTCACCATGCGGGCGAACGACAACCG
Organism: Schlesneria sphaerica; assembly: GCF_044336245.1. NCBI lineage: Bacteria > Pseudomonadati > Planctomycetota > Planctomycetia > Planctomycetales > Planctomycetaceae > Schlesneria > Schlesneria sphaerica. The sequence continues at coordinate 3,282,364 of NZ_CP172346.1, forward strand.
GCAGGTTGGTCCACGACTTCAGCGTCGTTCCAAGAAATGCAGATGGGTACGAACTATTACAATGCAGGACATCGAACTGGTGTCGCCAGTGGTGCCACGCCAGCGGAATCAGCAATTGCCGGACACCAAAGTGCTTGGATGACGGGCGACTGAAACGCTTCAGACAATAGGGAACGTTCAGACAGTTATTTCGGCCGCGGATGTACGGCGCCATAACCGTTACGTGATCACCTCTTTGGGTGAGACGTGTCGCAAGCCCATCCAGCATGGTCTCTGCTCCACCGACCGTGGGCAGGAATGAATCCGCCAGAAAGCCCACTCGCATTCGCGCACCTCTGTCTGCATTGAACCTGACAGTGTCGAACATAGTCCGTACGTTCCTGAATTCGCAGAACAAAGGGACGCCAACGTGTAAAAGAGCGAACCTGATCTTCCAGCTCACATACCGTGAGCCGCGGTGACTTGGCGACGAAAGCGCAGAGCGTGACAAACTTCGTTATTCGACGGCAGCAGTTGCAGGGCCCACAGAGACCACGGGCTGCAGCAATGTGTCTGGCAGTTCAAGGTCGCTGTGGAGACTACGTCTGTCAGCGACTCCTGCGACCTGCACATCAGGCTGCTTTTCGAGGGCGATAGAGCAAGGGATTATGCGTATCCAGTTTCCAGAGCCGGCTGCGAAGTTCAGCCCGGACGGGATTGGAAATCGCCCGCATCCCGCTGGCGGGAGTACTGGTCATTTCACCGAAGTAAATTGCCCCGTTCAGGTTGTAGAGGTCTACTCGCATAAAATCGAAACCCCGCGACAACGCCTGAGCAATCGAGACCATGCGATCAAAGTTTTTCGGGTTCCGCAACCGACCCACTTCCTCAGCCGAACAAGTCCCCTCGTATCCATCCCCGTGCGGTTCAAAATGGACGTGACGTTCCAAACGAGGGGTGGACACAGACAGACAGTACTCAAAGCCTTCGGAACTGTTATAGCAGAAGAAGTTGTAATCGACGGGCGAGTCACCCGCATCATCCAGCAGCTGTTCTATGATGATGCGAGGTTTGATAAACGTATAGTGATACTCACCCGAGGCTTTGGCATAGTTCTGGCCAAGAAACTGATTAAAGCGGCGGCAGGTGGCCTTCACATCCAGCGTTGATTTATCGCGGACAATCTGATGCCACTTGCATCCATGATTGGCTTTAATAATAAAGCTGTCCGGCAAATGATCAAACGCATCCTGTGTGAGACGATCGTGGACACCCAACAAGGGAATCAGGATGCCCCCGCCAACCCGCTCTTCGACGAACTGTCGGACGAGGTACTTATCGGCGAGAAGAGCATAAAGCTGCTGATTACCAAACAGCTTGCGATACTGCACTTTCTCGTTGACCGTCTGCGGATTGTTGAAGTTTACGTAGGTTCCGAACCTTCGATAGAACCGATTCTGAATCTGCCACCGTCGGAATGCGAGTGAAAGCACGCCTTCGCGATGACTGGGCAAACTATCCAGGATGGACGCCATCGGCAACTCCCTTATATGGCAGACCGCCTTCCTAACCCATAAAGTAAATCGGGTGAAGCTCTCAACTCGCTTCAACTAAAACGAAATTTCCGAAAGGAGTGGATTTAGGGTACGCCCCACAGCGATTTACGGAACTCGGAAACGGGATCACGCAGGCACACCTCAATCGACTGGCCCTGAAACACGAAAGGACGGCTTTCGCCCAGCCCGTTTCACCTCAGTTCCCAGATCCATTCCTGAGCGGCGGAAGCGATTGACTCGCCCCCCCGCTCATGGAATTCCATAAACATCAGATCATTCAGACATCGAGCCTGGCATCCAGGGTGATGTCTGCTTTCATCAGCTTGGAAACCGGGCAGCCCGCTTTCGCTTTCGCCGCAAGTGCCTGAAATGTGGCGTTGTCGGCACCGGGAATCTTCGCATTGAGCGTCAGGTGGATCGACGTAATCGCAAATCCGTCAGAGACCTGCTCAAGCGTGACATCCGCTTTCGTCTCCATTTTCTCAGCCGTCAGATTGGCCTCGCCCAGGATCAGCGACAATGCCATCGTGAAACAACTCGCATGAGCCGCAGCAATCAGCTCTTCAGGATTACTTCCCCGGATCCCTTCGAACCGACTCTTGAATCCGTAGGGATAAGCGCTCAATGCGCCGCTCTCGGTTGAGATCGCCCCTCGGCCATCCTTGAGTCCTCCCTCCCAGACGGCTGAACCAAACTTCGTAATCTTCATGGAATCAGGCTCCTGTGACTTCAGTGAACGGCCCGCACGTGGTGGATTGTCGATCAGACAGTTCCAGCCTACCGCGTTCACGATCACGTCGGCAACGCTCGACCACCTTCACTTCGGTGACGCGAAGACCAGCCTGGAGGGCAGAACGCCCTTCGATTCAGTCCAGTTCAGGAAACCCCTGCGGAGAGTCCGCACCGGGCAACGCATCCCGGAACGTCATCCGCTCGCGCAGGCACCCGTTGACGGCAGCCGAGTGGGTCATGGAGACCAGATGCCCGGCCCCCGCGATCACTCGATCGGCCCTGGTCAATTGGGGCGGGAAGATCAGATCCTGGTCACCGTGAATCTGAAACACACGCAGGTTCTCGACTCCCTTCGAAGGCTTCCAGCGGAGGATGGCTTGAGCGGCCCAGCGAAGAAAACGTCCTTCGGCGTCATTCAATTGGTGAAGCACACCCCGTCGGAGCGGTGGCAAATAGCGGCCAAAGCATCCCAATACGAAGGGGGAAAGCCACTTGGGAACCATGACCAGACTCGAGACCGGACGAAACATCGCCAACCGTCGCGGCAATTCCTGATGTGACCGGATACTCCCGATCAGGAAGCACTCCCGCGCGTTTAAGTGCGTCGCTAACTCCAGTGCCACGACTCCCCCGAACGAGACCCCGCCGATGTAGCAGGGTTTTCCGGGATCGATCTCTTTCGCCAGTCGGGCTGCGTACTCGACCAGAGGTTCCCGGGGAAGCGGCTCGATCCACTCCGGAACGATCAAGTCGGGAAAAGCGACGCGCTGAGGGCGGAACATACGGCTGTCACCCCCCAGACCTGGCAACAGGATGAGAGGTGCCTGTGTGTCGCGTGAACCAGGAGCCGATTCAGAATTCACGGTCGTTCTTTTGCAGGTAACAAGATTCGCCCCGTCGTATGCCTATCTTCCTGCGGCACGTGGCGGTGGGGCAGGGCCGAACTTCAGAGAATCCACCAGTTCACGATCGTGTTTCCCCATTGTGGGGACCAGCGAAGTATCGACAGAGAACATCAGTGATGCCTGCCGCCCCGACGGATCCGCGACAAGGTAGAAGACCCAGGTCATGGCGCGCTCGCCAACCAGTCCCTCTGCCATCACCTTAAACACAAACTTGCGATCTGAGGAAGGAACGACATCACCCTTACTCATCGAACGAACGCGATCCCCCAGGGAACGTCGGATATCACTGAGAAATGTCTGTTCTGGCAGGTGCTCACCCGGTTTGGCGGCAGCAATCGAAGCCATGTCACATTGGGCGACGAAATTCCCCTGGTCCAGCAGTCGAAAGACGGCAACATTCTCATCAACCTTGAACAGGTGCCAGTGCCGCCCGTGTTGAAGTCCGATATTCCAGGGGGATTCAAATCGAATGTACTTGGCGGATTCGTCCGGTTCTTCGCTAGACTGATCAATAATCTTCCGATCGCCCAGTCGCCCGGGAACTTTCGCAGGCTGACGGAGCAACCGAATGTGGGCCTTGATCTCCAGGCCGGGACTGACCGGCCCGACAGCGCGCGTTTCGAGCTGCACGAAGTCGGTATCCGAAATGTACTTCCCTTCGAGATGGTAGGAATAGAAGCCTGAGACGGTCACTTCCGTCGTGGAACCGACGGCCGCCCCCTCCAGCTTTCCGTTCATTCGAATCCGCGCAACGCCTTTCTCAATCGACTCCAGCTTGCACTTGAGTTCTCCCTTGATCACCGCATCGAGGGCGGTCAGCATCTGAAATGCCCACCCGGGAACGGTCCACTCATCACCGACCTCGACTTCTTTATTCGGAAGGAGCGCGATGAGTGCCAGGCTATCCGCTGGCGAGCGGATCAAATCGAGTTCGTTAGCGGTCAACAGACCTGCCAGGCCATACAGTTCGACACCATCTGGACGCCCCTGAGCCACGATCAGCTTCAGCGGATCAGGCAACTTGATCGCCGTCTTGTTGCTGTCGACATTGATCTCGGCCTGCGCCGTTTCGTATTCCCGGACCGACCGAAATGACTCTGCTTCGGCTCCCGGCCCCAGCAGTCTTCGCTCACGATAAGACAAAGCGGCCGAAACGCTTTGAGAAAGGGGTTCGGCCTTCGGCGCGACCAGCAGTTTGCCCGACACATCAACGCGAGTCCCCACGCCGAAGACGCGTACGTCATCGACAGGTTCTTCCAACTTATACTTGTCGGCCGACCTGGCGATCGACGGTCCCATCAACAGGAGTCCGCTCAGGGCGAGGCAGACGAAGCGGGCTGTTTGGCGCATAGACAACATCCTTGTCTTGATGGTGAGGCGATTCCTGCCAGCTATTCGACGAGTGTCCCTCGATCGGCCAGGGCGAGAGCAGTGGCAACAAGTCCATCCACATCCAGCCCGATGTCGGCCAGTAATTCTTCCCGTTCACCATGCTCGATGAACCGGTCGGGGATGCCGAGGCACTTGAGATTGTTCGTGGAGACTCCCGCAGCGTTCGCAGCTTCGAGCACAGCCGCTCCGAAACCTCCGCAGAGGGAGTTTTCCTCCACGGTGACGACGAATCCGGTCTCTTCAAGTGCACGGAAGATCGTCGCCTGATCGATGGGCTTGGCGAAACGAGCGTTGATCACCCCCACGTCCAGCCCCTCTTCCTTGAGACGGTCTGAGGCGGCCACGCAGGCGGTAAACAGCGACCCGAAGGCGACGAACATGCCGTCCTCGCCCCAGCGAAGGACTTCTGCCTTGCCATACTCGATGGGACATTCAGCACGTGCCACGTGTTCAACGTTGGCTTTCGGATAGCGGATCGAAGTCGGTCCGCTATGAGCCAGCGCAAAGTCCAGCATCGGTGCGACGTCCAGTTCGTCCCCCGGCGCCATCACAGTCATATTCGGGAACACACGCATGTAGGTATTGTCAAAGACACCGTGGTGCGTCGGTCCATCAGGACCGGCGAATCCACCGCGATCCAGACAGAACGTGACTGGCAGATTCTGAAGCGCAACTTCCTGGAAGATATGATCAAAGCTTCTCTGCAGGAACGTGCTGTAGATATTCACGATCGGCCGCATCCCGCTCTTGGCCATCCCCCCCGCGAAGGCAACGGTGTGTGCCTCGCAAATTCCGGTATCGAAGAACCGATCCGGGAAATCCATGCGAACCCGGCCCAGCTTGTTCCCTTCGCACATGGCTGCAGTGAGGACGCAGACTTTGGGATCACTCTGCATGGCATCGTAAATCGCATCGCTCATCGAATTGGTATAGGCACGAGCCGTCGACTTCTTGATCGAGACGACTTCGTTCTTCGTGTTCCGTGCGAACGGGGCGGGGGCGTGGTAAGTAACCGGGTCTTCACATGCCGGCTCAAACCCATGTCCCTTCTGGGTGAAGACGTGCAGCAGGACAGGCCCGGTGACTTCCTTCACCATCTCGAGCGCATTGCGCAAGGCGAACAGGTCGTGGCCATCAACGGGACCGATATACCGGAAGCCCATCTCTTCGAACAGCATTCCCCCATGCAGGAACGCCTTCAGCGCGTCCTTGAACTGACCGATCGCATCGCGTGACGTTTTTCCGACCATCGGCAGCTTGTTCAGCAGCCAGTTCACGTCCCGTTTGAGTCCATTATAGAACGGAGCGGTCCGGGCCTTGTCGAGATAGGTCGCCAAGCCACCGACACGCGGGCAGATCCCCATCTCGTTATCGTTGAGGATGACCAGCAGGTCTTTGTTGAGTTCGGCCGCGTTGTTCATCGCTTCGAAGACCACGCCCGATGGCAGTGCACCGTCACCAATGACAGCGACCGACTTGCGGGACGAATCGCCCAGCAGATCATCTGCCGCTTTCATCCCCAGGACGGTCGAAACACTCGCCCCGGCGTGGCCCGTCATGAACAGGTCGTAGGGGCTTTCATTCGGATTGGGAAAGCCCATCAGCCCCCCCTTGGTCCGAATCGTGGAAAACTGTTCGAAACGACCGGTGATCAGTTTGTGCGGATAGATCTGGTGACCGGTATCCCAGATCAGGCGATCCTTGGAGAAGTCGTAGACCAGATGAAGCGCGAGGCACAGCTCGACAACACCCAGGTTGCTGGCAAAGTGAGCCGACCGTTCCTGCACCAGGTTACACAACGCCTCACGAATCTCGTCAGCCAGTTGAACCAGCTGCTGGTCCGTCAGACCTTTGAGATCCCGGGGCGAGTGAATTCGTGGCAGCAGTTCAAACTTCATTATCGACTCCAGTGAATTAATTCCCGAAACGAAATGGGAATCATATCTTATACGCTACCGACGCTCTGCGTTCGGTCTTAGTGATCTCGTCTCGCGACAAACTTGGCCAGTTCCCCTAGCGGGTGAGCTCCAGCCCCCAACGGCTCGATCAGTCGACATGCCTCAGTAATCAGGTCATCTGCTTTTTTGCGGCTGGCATCGATCCCCAGCAAGGCAGGATACGTCATTTTCCCCAGTGTCGCGTCTTTTCCCACCTTTTTGCCAAGCTTTGCGGCATCTCCTGTCACATCCAACAAGTCATCCGCAATCTGAAAGGCCAAACCAACACGTTTTCCGAATTCCTGCAGCCGGTGAATCGAATCAACACTCGCCTGCGCAACGCGTGCCCCCATGGTGACGGCCGACGTCAACAATCGCCCGGTCTTACGCTGGTGAATCGCTTCAAGCTGGGCAAGATGGACACGATTCTGCTCGGGATCGGAACCAGAGCCGTGTGCATCGGTCGAATTCTGGTTCTGCTTTTCCAGTTGCTGTTCGGCTTCCAGATCAGCGACCTGCCCCCCCACCATCCCACAACAACCGGCGGCTGAAGCCAGATCGGCACAGCAGGCCGCAGCGACCGCTGCTGGCTGAATATCGCGGGCGAGAACTTCAAAGGCGAGCGTCAGCAGCGCATCCCCTGCCAGAATCGCCATCCCTTCGCCGAACACCTTGTGGTTGGTCAATCGTCCGCGGCGATAATCATCGTCGTCCATCGCCGGCAAATCGTCATGGATCAACGAATAAGTGTGTATCATTTCGACAGCGCAAGCGGCGGGCAGTGCCTCTTCCAGCTTGCCTCCACACGCTTCGCAAGCGAGTAGCACCAGCACGGGGCGAAGGCGTTTGCCCCCGGCGAGAAGGCTGTAAGACATTGCCTCACGCAATTTCTCGGGACAGTCAGTCGACGTAGTCATGTAGTCGGCCAACCGCGCGTTAACGCGGTTACGCAACTCTACCAGATCGGTTTCAAACTGTTGGCCAGCCACTGACATTGAGTCCACCCGCATCCATGCGACTACTTCAAGAGATCGCTCAGGTCACCCTTCGTCCAAACCCAAGCCGCGGTCCATCAACGCAGTATGCTAATCAACAGACTGACTTAGATCAAAGTCGCACCGAACAAAATCAGCAAAAAGATCCATGCCCGCGGTTAATCCCCGACAACACATGCCTTTATTGGTGATGAGAGAAACGCAGGCATAAGTGCCACGAATTTCACGACTTGCTGCCATCAGGTCTCGCCAGCAGTTCCTCGCACCACCTCATTCAAAGCCGGTTCGCAGGACAGGACGGGACGACAGGCCCACTGAAGAATCGCACAGCCTGGGGGGCAGACATTCCCCGCCCGTCGGCGCAGGAAAGTTCATCTTGACCGTCTTGCCATCTGAACATAACTTCCGCGCCATTCCCGAAGCACAATCTGAATTCGAGTCAGGAACGGTCCTTCATCAGACACGTTCGCCAGCATCACTTCAAAGCTGATCACATCCCGATCTTCGCCATTGATTCTCACAGTTCAGGCTAGTGCATACGAGCTGGCGATCCCAGCTTACAGGTCCACGATCGTCGAAGCTCGAGCGGCATCGATTCACTGTGAAAGGAATCACAATCCATGAACGAGTTCAATTCAACAGGCTTCAGCCGACGCCATTGGCTCCATTCGGCTGCAATCGCTGCCGCCACTCCCGCATTGCTATGGGCCCGCCCGGCTGCTCCGATCGAGATCAATGACGAAGACGAAGAGGATGACCAGAAATATCAGACCAAGGTCAATACACCTCTCATCGGCGACCATACGACCTTCGCGGGCCTGGATCCGATTGTTCTTCACGGCGTCGGTCTGGTCCGCGGACTTTCGGGAACCGGTGGTGACCCGGCTCCTTCCCAATTCCGTTCCCTGCTGATGGAAGACCTGAAGCAGCAGGGATATCGGGTGCCCAATGCGATCCTCGAGTCACCGACCACCGCACTCGTGACCGTGCGAGCCTACCTGTCGCCGACCGCCAAAAAAGGGGATCGTCTGGATGTCGAAGTCCAGATCCCGGAAAGCGCCAATGCCACCAGCCTGGTGGGGGGTGAACTGCTGGATGTCCGCCTGTCAGACAAAGCCATGGTCGGCGGCGAGCTCAAGAGCGGTTGGGATTACGCCATCGCCCGTGGCCCCGTTCTGACTGCCGGACTGGCCGCTCACACCACCACGGAACCTGCTTTGCTGCGTCGGGGCCGCGTTCTCAGTGGAGCGGTCGTCAAGAAGGAACGCGAGCTCTCGATGTTCCTGAAAAACGACTTCCGCAGCGTTCGAAATGCACAACGCATCGCCGACGCCATCGGACGTCGCTTCCACCACTTCGATGAACATGGCATCAAGAAACCACTTGCGACCGCCAAGACTGATCAACGGCTGGTTCTTTCGGTCCACCCCCGTTATCGCGATAACTTTCCCCGCTATCTGCAGGTCATCCGGCACATGGCGTTTCGCGAAGAGCCGATTCAGCTGCGCGTCCGTATGACCCGTCTGGCCCACGATCTGCAAGTTCCCGAAACGGCTCACTCCAGTGCCCTGCAACTCGAAGCCATCGGCAACGATTCGATCCCGATTCTGAAAAAAGGGATTGTCGCCCCAACACTGGAGTCCCGATTTCACTCTGCCGTGGCGCTGGCCTACCTGGGTGACTCATCCGGTTTACCTGCCCTCATCGAAGCGGCCCGAAAGGAACGTGCCTTCCGCGTCTTTGCCTTGTCCGCCATCTCAACTCTGGAAGACGCAGAAGCTCATCTGGCTCTACGGGAATTGATGAACGAGGCCAATGACGAGACCCGCTACGGTGCTTTCCGCGCGCTCTGGACGCTCGATCGAAACGACCCCTTCATTCGGGGCGAACGACTCGGGATTCGCGAGGGGGACGAGAACCTCGACAATGAGTACAAGCTGCATGTCGTTCACACGACCGGCCCCGATCTCGTCCACGTCACTCTGAGAACCCGACCTGAGATTGTCGTCTTCGGAGCTCATCAGGAATTTCGCCCCCCCATGTACGCATCGGCGGGGAAGAAGATCATCGTGACTGCTCAACCCGGAGCCACAACGGTCTCGCTGGCACGATTTGAAGTGGGTAAACCGGATGAGCGTAAAGAAGTTTCACTGAAGGTCGCGGACGTGATCCGGGCGGCAAACGAACTGGGTGCGACGTACCCGGATGTTCTGCAACTTCTGGCCGACACCTCCAAGCAGAAGAACCTGGCCGTCCCACTCGCCGCAGACAAACTGCCGGCAGCCGGCCGTGTCTACCATCGTCCCTCGGCCGATGCGATCACCGGGGGTAAACGGGCAGTCAAGATTGGACGCGACCAGTCCGCTCCCGGCAGCTTTCCCGCCATCCATGATCCTGACGAAGCCGCTCGCCGGAAAGAAGACTCGGCTCGCGAAGAGCGGGGCGATGACGAAGAAAGAAGCGGAACCATGGCCAACATTCCCGTCGAGCCGATCAACAGTGAACCGGCAGAAATGGAATCCAGCAGTTCCAGGTCATCCAGAAAGAAAGGTGACAAATCCAAGGGAAGCTGGTCCTGGTTCAATAAAAAATAGCACGTCCCCATTTCCATCCTGTTCCCGCCGAAAGCCGAGGCCCATCCCGACATACTGAATCCACTTCACTCAGGGACGCTCACACTCCCCGGACCGATGAAGATCCGAAGAGCAGAGCGCTCCCCTCTGCGAGTCCCGTCAACGACACGAAGGCCGCACAAGCGACCGACCGGGAATGAGTCATTCCCTTACGCGATACCCCAAAATGCTCAAGTCACTCGAACTGTTCGGCTTCAAAAGTTTCGCCGACCGAACTCGATTCGATTTTTCGACAGGTATTAACTGCGTTGTCGGACCGAATGGGAGCGGGAAGAGCAACGTCGTCGACGCAATGAAGTGGATTCTGGGGGACCAGTCCGCCAAAAGTCTCCGTGGCAAAGAGATGACGGACGTCATCTTCAACGGTTCGTCCAGTCGTAAAGCCAGTGCCTTTGCCGAGGCGACATTAACCTTTGATAACTCCCAGGGTCAGCTTCCGCTCGACATGCAGGAAGTTCAGATCGGTCGGAGGATCTGGAGAAACGGGGATGCCGAGTACCTTCTCAATCGGGCTCCCGCGCGACTGAAGGATATCAAGGACCTGTTTCTGGGAACGGGAGCGGGGACAGCCGCCTACAGCATCATCGAACAGGGACGTGTCGATCAGATTCTGCAGGGAAATTCGGCCAGCCGACGTGCCGTCTTCGAAGAAGCAGCGGGAATCAGCCGTTTTAAGGCCCGTAAGGTTGAGGCGCAGAAAAAACTCGAACGCGTGGGGCAGAATCTCGAACGGCTGACCGACATCGTCGACGAAGTCGAAGCGCAACTGAACTCCACTCGCAGCCAGGCGGCCAAGGCGGCCAAATACCATGACATCTCGACCGCGCTCAAGCAGTGGTGGCTGGGTCTGGCGGCAGATGATTTCCGACACCTCACCGCCGAACGAAAAATCCTGGAGGATCAACTTGTCGTCTCCAGCGGGCGACTTGCCGTCTTGAACGAGCGACAGGCTGTCATCGAACAACGTGAGGCAGCCTTCGACGCGGAACTCGCCACGCTTGATGATCAACTTCGCGACGTCGAGCGCCAGAACTCCATCGGACGCGAAGCGATCGCCGGTCACGAAGCGACGATTCAGTTCCAGAGTGCTCGTCTTCAGGAACTGGAGTCGGAGCTTGCCCGTCTCCGCAAGCAGAAGCTGACCCTGGCCCGCCGGGCACAAGCGACAACGCTGGAGATCGAGCTCGAGCAGCAGCGGCTGGAACAAGTCGAAGCCGACTACGCGACGAATCAGCAACGCGTTGCGGACGAGGAAGAACGCCTGCAGGTGGCGGCACGCGAGCTTGCAGAACGACGCGAAGAAGTGGAACGTGACCGCACCCAGCGTCTGGAACTGACCCGAACCGTCTCGGCCTCCACCAACTCCGTCGCCTCGCTACGGGCTCATATTGCGGGACAGCAGACCGATCGACAAAGAATCCTGTCTCTGCGAGACGCTCTCGAAGGGACTCTTGCCGAACGGGAAATCGAGCGGGGACGCTGCCTCGAGCGCGCCAACGTCGCTGCCCAGATCCAGACCGCCGCTTTGCAAAGCCTGCGGAACACTCAGGCTCACCGCAGCCACTTGATGGGCGTTCAAGAGAATGCCAAACAATCGCTCGCGGAACTGAGAGAACGCCGCAGTGCAGCGCAGGCGCGCAAGAGCCTGCTGGAAGACCTCGAACTGCGTCAGGAAGGGGTGGGGATCGGGGTGAAAGATATCCTCACCCGAGCCCGCACATCGCGAGAAGCGCCGTGGAATTCCATCCAGGGCTGCGTTGCTGACCTGCTGGATGTCGATCTCGAACGGGCCGCACTACTCGAAGTGGCACTCGGCTCGCGGGCTCAGCTCATCATTCTCAAAGAGTATCAGGCACTGCTCGATTACCTGAACCAGGGGACCGTTCAGCTTTCGGGTCGCGTCGGCTTTCTGGCGATTCCCGACCGCACCAGCCGCGCTGCCGTCCCCCCCGTCACTCGAAATCACCGCTTCATCCATCTGCAGCTCAATCCTGCGGCCCTTCCTGATCTCTCTCAGGAACCCGGGGTCGTCATGCGAGCGGATTTGCTGGTCGCTTCCACCAAGGGAATCGAGGGACTTGCCGCGGCGGTCCTGGCGGACACCTGGATCGTCCAATCCATGGACGTGGCCGTGCGCCTTGCAACGGGTCCCGGTGCGAACTTGCGATTCGTGACGCTGCAAGGGGAATTGCTCGAAGCGAATGGAACCCTGATCGTCGGCCCGATCCGTAGCGAAACGTCACTGCTGTCTCGCAAGAGCGAACTGCGGCGACTGAAAAACGACCTGTCCCTGCTGGATCGCGATATCACCGCCGCAGAAAGCTCGCTTCAGGCGATGTATCAGTCACTCACCGGCGCCGACACAGAACTGGAGGCCGCTGCGGCGGAACTCGACTACGCGAATCAGCGACTGGCTGATCTCAAGGCGGAACTTTCTGCCGTTGATCAAACCCTCGATCGCCTGAAACAGGAACGGCAGACCCTCACCGAACAACTTGCCAGCAGCGATGAGATCCTGCGAAACCAGCAACAGGAACTCGCACTGGTGGAAGAACAGGCTCTCGCAACCGAGCAACAGCTCCAGCAACTTGCGGCAAAACTCGATGTCGCCGGAGAGGAACTGCAGACGCTGGAAAAAGCTTGTCGAGAGATTGAGCACCGACGGAGTGAAGGGCAGCTCGACCTCGTAAAACAGCGAGAACGTCTCGACGGACTTCAGGCCCACGTGCTGCGGCTGAAAGTCGAGCACCAATCCCGTTCTGCACAGGATGAAGAAGCAGAACGCCGATTCGTGATGTCGACGAGTAAACGATCGCAGATCCTGCTTCAGATCCTGAATACCCGTGCCATGCGTGACGAATTACTGCTCACGGCCGAACAGATCCAGACGGCGGCACGAGGACTCGACCGACAGAAAATGGGCCTTCGCGTGGAGCGAAGTCAGATCGTCGAGCAGGAACTGGTCATCCGCAAGGAACGCCGTGAACTGGCCGATCGCCATCATACGGACGAGATCCGCGTCCGTGACATGAATAACTCACTCGCCAAACTGGCCGAGCAACTCGAAGAAGACTACCAGTTGCAACTGTCTGAGGTAGTCCAGTCAGGTGTTTCCGCATTCAAACTCTTCCTCGACGAACGGGGCGGTCTCGGAAAGAATGGGCTGAACGCCGGCCGAAAGTCCGCAGCGGCCAAGGCTGCTGCACCAGGTGACGGGTCCCACACGACGGCCAGCGATCCGGCAGAGGGTGAATTCGAATCCCGGATAACCCGCGAAGTCCATTCCGGGCACGCAACCGACCCGGATGCTGGTGAAATGGCATCGACCGGCAGCGACCATCAGGATAAGGACGCTACGGACACCGACGAAGATTCGCCATTTGGCGGATTGCGATTCGAAGACGTCCGGCCGGAAATTGAATCCCGTGTGAACCGGTTGCGAAAACAACTGAAACTGATGGGGGCCGTCAACACGGACAGCCTCCGCGATCTGGACATGCTGGAAAGCCGCTATTCGCAGCTTTCATCCCAATTGCAGGACCTGGTCGAAGCCAAACAGACACTGGAAGACATCATCCGGAAGATCAATTCCGAAAGTCGGCGCCTGTTCTCCGAGACGTTCGAGACAATTCGAAAGAATTTTCAGGAACTGTTCCGTCAGGTGTTCGGTGGAGGTGAAGGGGACATTGTCCTCGAAGACCCCGACGACGTGCTCGACTGCGGCATCGACATCGCAGCCCGTCCCCCCGGGAAAGAACTTCGCAGCATTTCCTTGCTGAGCGGGGGTGAAAAAACCATGACGGCCATCGCCTTGATCATGGCGATCTTCAAGAGCAAGCCCAGCCCGTTCTGTATCCTTGACGAAGTCGATGCAGCACTGGACGAAGCCAACGTCGAACGGTTCACTGCGGTGGTGAAGGCATTCCAGCAATCCACCCAGTTCATCATGATCACGCACCATAAGCGATCAATGACGGTCGCCGACGTCCTCTACGGAGTGACGATGGAAGAGTCGGGGATCTCAAAACGAATGAGCGTCCGATTCGAAGACGTCAGCGACGACGGCAACTTTAAGACATCGCCTCAACAATCGTCCGCTGCGTAGCACTGCGATCCCCACACCGTTTGGCGATCAGTCAATACGGGACGATCCGCCCAGGAACAGGCGTGGATCACGCCCTGAAAGGGACTCAGCCCCGATCAGGCGGCTTTGCGATGGCACTGCCGCCCACACCCTCGGCACCCGGCAGCACCCCTCGCGTTCCCGGTGGATCAGCCGGTCATCATTGAGTCTGAGACGCCCGTTCCGTTCGACCGCCGCTTGTACGGGAAACAAAAACGAACCGGACCGACCGCGCATCCAAAAGGGCTTCTGATGAGGGCGAGTCCTGTGACGAGCGTTTCCTCTTGCGGATACGTTGCGGCTGATGTGCGGGGAACGAGGTTCCGTACCCAGGCCGGCTGCGAGGGTCGATCGCCTCTGTTACAGCGAAGGCCGTGAAAGAAAAACGGGCTGTGGTGAAACCACAGCCCGCTTTTCTCAACTTTGCACTATGATCGATTTAGATCAAACGTGTGACCGTTTTCATATCAAACCGTTTCTGAACCGACTGCCTGACGGCGTCGCAACTTCGTCACGAAGCCGATTGCGACAAGTCCGATCCCCGACATGAGGAACGACGAAGGTTCGGGCACTGCGGTCAGAACTTCTGAAATTCCGTAGACCTGGTAGAGGTCGGTATTCAGTTGGACACCGGCTGGAATCGAGAGCCACGTGTAACCACCGATACCACCGAGGATGCTCCCGGTTTCCGACTTGTTGTTGCCGTTAAAGCCGCTTGATCCCAATCCCCACTGGACCGGTGGATCGCCAGGAACGGGAATCGTTGCGTACGTCGTACCAATCCCGCTGGATCCGGTCCAAACAAGACCTGAGTAGTCATTACCATCCAGGTCCTGGCTGATGTTGGCCTGAAGTCCACCGGCACTCCACAATCCACCTGCAGCGGTGGTGTCCGAGTTGGCAACCTTAGTTCCGTCAGCCAGGTAGACTGCCGTACCGGTTTGCCCAACGTGATCACGGGCGTTTACCGCGTTGGTGGAGGCCATTGCCTGCCACTGAACAGTGACTCCGTTGTAAGTAGCGCCCCCTGCTTGTGCATTCACAAAATCATCATAGTCGCTGATGTTCGAAGACGTCGCATTGGTGGTGTTTGGTGTGACAAACACGATGCGGAACTGTTGTCCTCCCCAGACACCTGGTGGCGTTGCGATCGCACCGGCAAAGCACTGGCTTGCACCGTTAACAATCAGGAGCGCAGCACAAAGCAGCGCACGACGGGTTAAGAATTTCGGTAGGATTCTCATCTGGTGGTCTTTCTTCAATTTCTAGCACGATCGAATGTTAAGAGCGCGGATTGTTGAAATGTCGCATCAGCGGGTGGGTCCTGCGACCGAGAAGGTCACATGGCGTTCTCCCCTGAAACCAAACTTGTCTTCACGTCCATCCTCGTTAAATCCGCTAAACCTGTTTGAAATCCAATCTACTCGATCGGTCGCGGGCCAACGTCTTCGAGTCCGTCGACCCGCTCAACTGCGTCATTCCATCTCTCCGAATCTTCGACTCGGAAACAATGACGACATTGGACTTCCTTACCACAACCATCCGGTAAGCATGATCTGCAGGGTCCTAAGAAGTCCCCCAATCAGCCATTCCTTCGACTGTGATGTGGGTCCGTTCACCCAACCCGTCCCTGGAAATTTTTCCTTAAAATCCACTTGCCTTTCAGCAACGCGAACCTATGAATCCTTAAAACCACCTCCACATGCGTTACGGTCACAACAAACGCACAGCAGGCAGCTCCACGGGATTATCCCAACATTGATTTTTTCAGCAAGACTTTTTTTGGCTTCCATGCGGAGTGCTGCGGCTTTACGCAGCTACGCGTAACGCGAATTCACGCTTTACCACTGAACAAACAGAATAAGTAACTTGGGTAGTCACGACATTTGTCCAGTCTGTTAAGCGTAAGCCCCAATCTCTCCAAAACCCTGACATTCGCGTCAACGAACTTTCGACGAGTGGAGATCAAATCCGACCTGACTTCACTTTCAAAATGGCAGATGTACGCAAGGCAGCGACAACTGTTCGAAAGATTACCCCAAGACGGACCAGCCCACCCCCGTGCACGTACCATGCCACCCACAGACAGGCCGTCGCCTCTTCGCAAGGGACCTGCCTGTGGAAATTGCAAGCTTCCTGCTCGCCGGACCTCACCACTTCCTCGGTCGCGATGATTCGCCGAGCCCCAGACCTCGCTACCGCACAGCTTTTGACCTGCTGCCCTGGCGAAAAACCAATCTGGAGCAACTCCGTCACCCCCAATTCGCCAGACGTAGGAGGCTCGACCGTTCCGACTCTGTCCTCTTTTAGCAACTCCACCGTCAACATCCTGACGACATCGACCGGAAGAAAGACAGGTTAAGAAAGCAGAATCGGATCCCAGCCCCGTCGAGTCGACCACTGGCGCCTGGAGAGAATTCCGCCGTGAACAAGATGTCACTTGACCGCCCGACTTGGTCCTCAATCGACCAGAGAACGACTGATCAGCTGACAAGCTTCCGGCGCTACTCTCGATGATGGGAGAAGCAACATCATGCGCTGTTGAGGTGCCTTCCCTGGGCCCTGTCGCACCGCTGCCGACGTCACTGCGGCGAGACCACTTAGTCTCGCCAAGCGGAATTGAAGAGTCGCTCAAGCTCCGAGGGACTGAACGCTGCCGAAAGAAAGAGCAGAATTCGACAGAGAACTGAACCTCAATATTGACAAGCTCTGCACACGAGAACACTGTCGATTGAGACTGGACGCTGCTTATTCGATTTGGCGAAAATCGGATTCGCTTCCGAAAAGCTCTGCGACCAGCAACCATCAACATCCATCCACTTGCGGCTTGAGCGCTCAATCCTTTGGTGGAACCGTGTCAATCCTTTGGTCCGAGTTCCATTACTCTTCACGTCTTCGTGCGCACGAAACCGAAGCATCTGCAGAAAGGCGTGACCAGCATTTCCGAACAGGCGCTTCGCTTTGCTTGAACACTTCCACAAAATAGCGACATTGTCAGGTGTTTTTCTAGGCCACATCTCCCAAAAAAGCGAAAAACCGCACCATTCCAGTACACCACCCCGCGCACAACGCATCAAAGTGACACTATGAACCAACACTATAATCGGTCCATCAAATTCTTACTTTCAGGGCTACACTCGACGAAGGAAATCCGCTAACATTCGGGATTCGTCGACGGTCCGCCGGGTCTATTGCTTTTCGATAGACGGTTTCGGTTGTTTTTGGTTGAAGGTCTCTATAGATGTCCAAAGTCGAATTGAAGAAGATTGACGTGAAGATCGCCCTGGCGGAAAAGTACGAGCGACTTGCCTCTGTTGCCGGAAGCAAGCCAAAGCGACGAACCTGGATGTTCCACGCGAATCATTTCCGCAATCAGGTCAAGGCCATGCGTGACAAGCTCGGAATCAAGGAATAGGTTGGCGCTCCGCGCTCGCACCGTGCACACCAGAGTCGAATGTCGCGAGATGGCACCCCGCAGAGATCGTTAGACTGACACCGACTGAGGGGAAGTTTTCCGGCGGCCATCGACACCCCGGACGTCGTCCATACACAGAGGACGGCGCCCAACCACAGAGACTTCGCCTAGCACGCCGGCAGAGAAACCAGAACAGGTCCTGCATCACGATTCATCGTCAGTCGTGCATCCCGCGACATGGTGAACCGGGCAGGTCCAGCCGACACAACCCGGCAATCCGCTTGTCGTCAAACCACATTCAGCCGATGGGGTAGCCAGCGGGCCTCGCACTAAAACAAAGAACTCACCCCGACAAATCGGGGTGAGTTCTTTGTTTTATCGACCGGAAACCGCGATCCATTCCGCCGCTAGGGGGAACACATCGCCTAATCTCGAACGCCCGTGCAGACGGCCCCGGGAGAACGACTCGGAACCGAAGCGAGAAAGGGGCACTCCCAAAACAACGGGACCAATCCTCCACCGCAAGGGCGGGAGCGCGGCAGTGGCGCGAATCGACAGCGATTGAGACCAGAACTCTCAAGGGGCCCTTTTTGTCTCCACACAGCCCGACCGACTCGAAACCGAGTCGGGGGCCGCATGAATGTAGCCGATCAGTCAGACGACGTTATTCATCGTCGTCGTCTTCTTCTTCCTCTTCTTCATCCTCGTCGTCTTCTTCCTCTTCTTCTTCCTCGTCCTCGTCTTCCAGGCTGGCTCTTTTCAGAACCTTCTGTTCATCATCTTCAATTTCCGCAACGGAAATTGGCTTGGAAGTACCGGGTGGCTCACCGATGACTTCTTTCAATGGCTGAATGAAGTACATCTTCTTGGACTTCTGGCGCAGCAGCTCAATCTTCTCTTCGGCGGCATCTCGCTGGTCGTAGGGGAATCGCCCCTCTTCTTTCATGCTGCCGTTGTACACGACCCAGACCAATCGCTTGCGAGCCTGGACCTTTTCCTTCACTCGCTTGGTTTTGGTGCCGGCCGCCTTCTTTGTCTTTTTTGGAGTGTCGACCGAGCCGCCGCGAGCTTCAACAGCTTCGACCTGCTTTCTCAACTCCATGCGTTTGCTAGCCATTGCGAACGTCGCCTTTTCGATTGATTCTTCTACGAGGAAAACCGGGCGATTCACTCACCCGGCAGATTTTGCTGCTTCCAGTATATCTCAAGGGGATTCGGACCGCCAACAGAGACCTGAAACCGGCGCATCTGGCCATTCTGAGCCGCAAACCGGCACCCTCGCTGAAATCACTACAAAACTTTCTACCGAATTAATCAGAAAAAGTTGTGCAAGCGTGTGAATTCATCCGATGAATAGACTGCGGGGAGCCAGCGCGCCTCGCGGGCGGAGCTTGCTTCGCCTGCCAGTGACGGATGAGACCAGATCGAGGGGTACTTCGGTTTGGCGTTCGAAAATCAAGTCCAGCGACACACAATGCCATTCGGGTGCCGCCCTTGCGAACGATTCCGCTCACCAGCCTCAGAGATGTCAGGGAGGAATTGGAAGGAGAACGTTCCATGCGAAAGTACGGGAAGTGGGTGTTAACGCTCAGCTTGCTGGCGGCAACCCCCGGTTTGAATTTCGCGGCGAGTCCGAAGTCGAAGGAGTCGAAACCTGCGGCCGGATCTCGAGCAGCGAAGACCGACAATCAGCGCGTTGCAGAATCGATTGCAAACGCGCTCAAAGGCAAGGTTCAGGGCGAGATCAGCATTGAATACCGGGACGGCACCGCTGTTCTGAGTGGTTCCGTGAACGACCCCAAGATCCGCGATAAGGCAACCGAACTGGCTGGAAAAGTTTCCGGCGTCAACAAGGTTGACAATCGCCTGGCCGTCAATGGCAAGAAAGGCTCACCATCACGTTCACGTGGTGCTGACGCCGAAGGATCGACCAACAGTGTCGTTCAGGCAGGACACGCCGGCGAATCCGCCAAGCGTGACCGCGTCAAGCAAGTCAACTCCGAAGTAATGGCTCCAGAAGGAGTCAGTGCCAATGGAGCGGCTGTCGGGAACCAGGAGATCGCCCAGCAGATCGGTGAAGTTCTGACTTCAGCCCATCTGGACGGCTACGACATTTCGATTCAGTTCCAGAACGGTGTCGCCACCCTGGAAGGAACGGTCGGAACGCAGGCCGAACGGGCTGCTGCCGAACGTGCCACAAGATCGGTCCCTGCCGTGCAGAAAGTCGCCAACCGGCTGCGATGTGCCGACAGCATGGGCCCCGGCCCCGCCGCTCGTGGCAATGTCCGCGGTGCAGCCTACATGCCTCAAGGTGGCCCTCAGTACGCCGCCATGTCGCAGCAGTATCCAGGTCAGCAGATGTCGGGTCAGGAACTTCCTCCTGCTCCTGCACCAGGACAGGGATACCCAGGCTACGGAGGTCCAGCCGGTGGCGGGATGCCAATGGGACCGGGGGGAGCTCCTCCTTATCCGCCTGCCTACGGGCATCCAGGTGGTGGAGCCAATCCTGCTGTGTACAACAGCCCGAGCATGCCGGACCACGCGTGGCCCTCGTATGCTCAGTACCCCAACTCCGCTGCGGTGTCGTACCCGCAGCAATATAGTGCCAGTGCATGGCCCTATATCGGTCCCTTCTATCCTTATCCACAGGTACCGCTGGGCTGGCGCGATGCAACCCTGCGATGGGACGATGGTCAGTGGAATCTGATGTTCAAACCGCGCACCGATCGCTGGTGGTGGTTCATGAATCCTAACAACTGGTGATCATTCGACGGATGAATGAGTGCGAGCACTCTTCATCCGGAATGGCGGGCTCCCTGCGGAAAGTGCATGGAAACGACTCTGTGTAAACAGAGTGATGGTACCCGAATGGCTCGACGTCTGCGGCGGGAATACTGCCGCAGACGTTTCTGTTTAATCATTTCAGTGCCCAGCCACCGGTTGATGGTAGACAGAGGAGAGGGACCTTAGGTGTCACGCACGCCAGTGCCTGGCTGCCCCAAACCGATATGGGGATTCCAGTTCCTACTATCAGAAAAATCGGAAAATTCTCGCAAGTCTTCAATCAGTATTTTCGATACTAAAGCTATACACGGTCCCATGATCGCCAATTCAGCGGGTTCGGGAACTGCCGGAGAGAAATGATGACGAAGCCTGGCTCAGTAACGAAGCGATTTGCTCTAATCACCGCGATTGGCGTGATGATGATGAGCAACAGCGGATGCGTCCTGTTCGGCAGAATGCTGACCATGGCCTTCACGCTCAGCTCTTTCTATGGTACGACACCCCTGATTCCGGTGAGTCCGTACTACAGTGAGCTGATCGAAGATGCTTACATCAAAGAAGAACGGTACGACAAAGTACCGATTCTGGACCCCGTGGAAGGTGAACATGCACCCATCTTCTGCATGGATCCCCCCTCTGCTGACGAGGTCATGCGGGCACTGCCCCAGGAAACCTCGGGCGGCTGGGTCTTCCTGGCCGAAACGGTTCGCAACAACGTCAAGATCGTGACCGAACCGATTGTCGACCGACTGGATGAATGCCGCTTCTTCCCGCTCGCTGGTCCCGCTCGACTGCACCACTGTCACTACAAGTGCACGGTCTACTATGACCTGATCAAGCGGTCTGACTGGCCGATCCCCTTCCGCCACGAAGACGAATCAATCCAGGTCGTCTACATCGACCACGATCACCTGATTCGCTGTGCCGGCCCGAACTCGATCCAATAGTTCTTGCCCGACCCGCAGGCGATCAAAAACCCGAGAACACAACAAAGACCACGACCGCTCCGGCAGTCGTGGTCTTTCTCGTTTTGATCACCTCGCAAACGCATCGCCTGTCTCTGTGTGACCCCTTGCAGTGTGGCCCCCTCGCAACGAGAGGACGCTCCCCGATCAGTGAAAAACCGCTCGCAAAAAGCCCCAAGTCCTACCGGGAAAGAGAATCAGGCGCCGAGAAACCTCGCCCGTCGCCGTGGGCAAGTGCAACGAGACCTCTGCGGGGGGGATGACCCGCTCCCAAAAATTTACCCAACCCCAAGTCGCAACCAGAGAGATCGCGGGCAAACCGCCGGCACATCACGCAGGGAGGCTGGGCGACCGAGCTGCGGAAAGCCCAACTGCGGCGACTCAGGTAGGGACGACCTCGGCTTGCTGGTCCTGCGAGAGACGGCTTTGGGTTCCGCGAACTGTGCGGGGCCGTGAAACCCACGCACAGCGCAGCAACAGGAACACTGGAAAGACGATCAGCGTGATGTTTTCGCTGTGCCCGTGGCGACGGCTGTTGCGTGCCAGGTATCGTGAGCCTGCTGCAATTTTTTCACGAGCTCGGGCTGCTGTGCGGCGAAGTTGTGACGCTCGGCAGGATCGCTCACCACATTCGAAAGAAACAGCTTCTTGTCATCAGGGGTCAGTTCTCCCCCCGAGCTGTCGATGGCGTTGCCAATCAGCTTCCAGTCTCCTTCGCGGACAGCCCATTGGCCCCCCTTGTCACCAACATGCCAGTGCACTGTTGTGTGGGGCGTGGGTGCGTCTTCCGATTTCAGCACGGAGACCAGACTCAGACCGTCAAGATCCGGATTGACTAAGGGAATACCCGCCAGTTCGGCGACTGTCGGCAACCAGTCGCAGGAATGAGCGAGTTGATTGCGTTCAACGCCCTGTGGCAGACCGGCAGGGCACGAGATCATCGCCGGGACCCGGATGCCCCCTTCGAACAGGCTGAACTTCGCTCCACGGTAAGGACCGGCACTTCCTCCACCGAGGTGGCCTCGTTCTTCGGTCGAATGGCCATGATCGGACTGAAATACAACAATCGTCCGCTCCCGCAGACCTGCTTCGTCGACCCGTTTCAGCAGCGCACCAATGCGTGCATCGATCGATGACAGAAACGCTGCATACAAATTACGAGGGTAGGGGAGATCCTGATAATGCTCCAGCCATTCGGGATCTCCCTGATAGGGGTAGTGGGGCCCATTCAGCGCGAAGTACATGAAGAACGGTTTCTCACGATGTGACTCGATGAACTGCCCCGCTTCTTCCACCATCAGGTCGGGGAAGTACCGCCCCGGTCGCTGAATCTCCACTCCATTTTTGTGCAGGTCGTGTCGGTTCGGTCCCTGCCAGTAAAAGAAGTGCGAGAAGTTATCTATACAGCCCCCCATGTGCCCGAACGAGAGTCCAAACCCCTGAGCCAGCGGCATGGTCTCGCCGCTGTAGCCCAGGTGCCACTTGCCAATATGCGCGGTGGCATATCCAGCGGCCTGAAACGTCTCCGCAATTGTCGTCTGGGAGTTGGGCATGCCTGCCACTCCTGCGGTCGAACTGACGTTATTCGAAACTCCTGCCCGTACCGGGTAGCGTCCCGTTACCAGGCCCGCTCGAGAGGGAGAGCAAACCGGGGCGGCTGCATAGAACTGAGTGAACCGGACTCCGCGAGCCGCTAATGCATCCATGTTCGGCGTCTGCAGATCTTTCGCGCCGTAGCAACCCGCATCGACCGTTCCCTGATCGTCGGTCAGAATCAGAATCACATTGGGTTTCAGACGGTCACCGTCAGCCAGAGAAACCCCTGTCGAGACGAGAAGGGCCAACGCCATCGAAAGCAGCGACCACGGGCCTCTTTGACCGATAGTCATCGCCGACGGGAACGAAGAACGAGTTTTGTGAGCGAACATCCTCAGGTGAGATATCATGCAGAAGGACTTTCCCGGTTATGCGTTTTGACGGAGAGGCGGATGAGCAAGGTGCGGTCCCTGGAGCGAACTCGACGCGAAACGTCCAGACTATTCCGCAGGCAGTAAGCTCGCCAGCGAGAGCGAGTCACCTGTTCGCTCCTGGTTCTCCCGCAGAGCTTTGGCCAGCCTGAGAATCTGAGGACGATACCGCGGGTCGTCGGCCAGATCGTGCTTTTCCAGGGGATCTTCGGCAAGGTGATACAGTCGCAGGCGATTCGCCTTCGGATAGACGATCAGCTTGAAACCGTCCGACTCAACCATGCGCTGCAATCCCAGATAGGCACCGTAGACCGCGGAGTAGGACGACTGAGTCGTTTCCTTTCTGATGAGCGGCAGAATGCTGTGGAAGTCGACGTGATCCGGCTTGGCAACGCCCGCGAGTTCCAGGGCGGTCGGCATCACATCCTGAAGATAGATCGCCGCATCAATCCGCTCACCGGCGATCGCCTGAGGGCCCACCGCAACAAACGGCACACGAACACTGTGATCGTACAGGTTCTGCTTACCGACAAGTCCATGGTGTCCCACAGCAAGTCCATGGTCGGCCGTGAAGAAGATCCACGTATTGTCCTGCTTCCCCGATTCCTTGAGCGCATCGAGAATACGGCCGATCTGCCGGTCAAGATGCGAAACGATGGCGTAGTACTCTGAGCGGTGAACGCGAATCGAATGGGGAGTTCGAGGGAACGGGGCCAGCTTCTCATCTCGCAAGGCAGGTTCGCAGCCAATCAGATCCTTGAACGGATACTCGGGCAGAAAGTTCCCGGGAAGAGAGATCTTCTCAGGAGGGTACATCTCGACGAACTCACGTGGTGACTGTCGGGGATCATGGGGTGCATTGAACGCGATATACATAAAGAACGGGTTAGCCTCTGCAGAGGCCTGACGCAGATAATCCACGGCATCGTCAGCGACCACTTCACTCCAGTGCTTTCCTCCCTGCCAATAGCCTCCCAATTTCGGGTCAGAAGGTGACCAGGCGTCTTCCGCGTCTGACAGGGGGCGGTTGTAGCCCTCTGGTGTATCCCTGGGCATCCCGGGGCGAACATGACGCACGACATCGAAGCTTTTCTCGGGCGAGGCCTTCACGTGCCACTTGCCCGTCAGATACGTGCGATAACCTGCCGCCTTGAAGTAAGCAGGCCACCAGCGCCCTGCCTCACGTTCCTGCTCTGCGGTGTCATAGATTTTCTGAGCCCGCCAGACCGACCGCCCGCTAAGCAGCATCGATCGGCTGGCAATACAGACCGCGGGCGACCAGCTACCCATGTTGTAACAGCGAGTGAACGTCGTACCGCTGGCGACCAGACGATCAAAGTTCGGTGTCTGGATTTCCGAGTTCCCCAGCGCCCGGATCGTATCGACCGCTTGATCATCGGTGAAGACAAACAGAATGTTAGGCTGACCCGTTTTTGCCGGGGCTTCTGCCGCAGCAGCCCCGGTCGCTGTCAGCAGCCCCCCCAGTGCAAGGAGAACGGGTGTCGATAGGAATAAAATTCTCAGCATAGGTGTGTTCCAGAAACGGCATCCTCGCGATGCAGAAAGAATTGTCAGGTAAGCTCAACGGCCGATCCACACTGAGATCAATCCGGCGACAGCCACTTGGCGCACCAGCCTGTTCCGATCGATCCTACGAGAGGGACCGCATCAGAACAGATGGTACAGCACAGATATTGGAGAGAAGGGCTCCGGGCGTGATGTCAACATACGTCGTCGCGCCCTGGCAGGGTCGCACAGGCCCGGCGACAGGCATCAATCAATCCGCCTCCACGCCATCACCGCTGGGGGAGGAACAGCCAGCGAACGGGGGGGCGTCGCAGTCCCCCCGTTCGCGTCGGACAACTCGTCGTTTAGAACTCGCCGACGGGTTGACCGTCGTTACGTCCGCACAGCAACTGATAGACACCGAGCGCCGTTGGGGGAAGCGTTTCGTCATCCACGGACGTCGTGTTGATCGATTCGCTGATGAAGCGGACCGATCCATCCGTCAGCAGGAACTGGGCACCTCCCACGTGCTTGCTCGAGAAGGCATTTCTGAGGACCACGGCGCTGGCGATACGGGGGGGATTCATGCGAACCGCACCGTTCCGCGTAATGCACTCGGGGCAGTCGCTGGTAGGAATTCCCGCCTGCACACGTCCGAACCAGCTGGGGTCCCAGTAGAAGGTATTGGCGGTGTCTCCCGTTCCCCAGAACACCGTCTCGCCCACGGCGATCGTATTCGAAGTCCCGTCGGTGATATCCCGAATTCCGACTCGGCTATCTTCAGAAAAGACACCGTTCCTACGCGTTGCTGAAGCGTTGTAATAGGCACTCAGAGAATACGACCCGCTGTTCGCAACATAGTTTGTGGCCGTGATCCCTGGAGCGTTGATGGCACCGACAACGACGTGGTTGATCGAGGGAACTGAAGGGCAGACGGCAACCTCCAACTTGGTCCCTACCAACAGCTGGTTCTCAGGCGTCACCAGTGACGTGTTGAAGTTCAACTGATTGTAGAGCGGCCCCTGATCGATATAGGGCAGAATGAACGACGTCCACGCCCACCCATTGGCTCGTTGAGGCCGATTGGCGCGGGCCGTCAGATGCTGAGTCTGGAAAATCATCGAAGGGGGAAACTGGTTATAGGCATCGTGATAATTATGAAGTGCCAAACCAATCTGCTTCAAATTATTCTTACACTGCGTCCGTCGCGCGGCTTCACGAGCCTGCTGGACGGCGGGAAGCAAGAGGGCCACAAGGACCCCGATGATGGCAATCACAACCAGCAGTTCGATCAGTGTAAATCCTCGGGATCTGCGGTGCACGGGCGAGGTTCCCGACAGTGGCTTGGGCGGTAGCGAAAACAAGGGAGAAAGCACGGAGACAACCTTTTCAAAATGATTCGTTGAATGAAAGAGACGTATAAAACAGATCGCAGCGTCAAATCGGGTCAGAGCAGCGGGATTCAGATCGATCAACCCGTATAGGGCAGTTCCTTCTTGATGTGTCCATCCCCCTCGAGATCGAAGTCGATCTGGTTACTGCCCGGTTCTACTTCTTCATAGAGTTCCGATTTCTGGTTGTAGCGCGACGGCACAACTTCCGGAGTGGTTTTTTCGGGGCTGATGGCATCCGCCGTACTGATCGTGACCCGATTCCGTCCAATCCACGCACCTTTCGTGTTGGTGGAAAAGATCATCTGATAACGACCGTAATTGTCTGTTCGGCCGAATGACGGTGCGCCAGCCCCTTCCTGGGGAGTAAAGATGAGAAATGCTTTGGGAAGTGGTTCTCCATCCAGGTACACCGTTCCCGTCACCGAAGCGATGTTTTTGTTCCCACTACAACCAGCCAGCAACAACGACAGCGCGAGCACACAAACAGGGGCAAAGGGAACCCGAAGATCAAATCGCATAGGACGTCTCGAGAGGGGCAGGGGCTGAGCAGCGATATTTTCGCTGTCGCCAGATGCAATCCCGAGGCTTCTTGGAAGACCATCGACTGCACGCAGAGAGAGTCAGATTCACGAATGCGGCTGTGCCGCTCATTCGCTCCTGTGGCCCATCAATTTAATGACGACCACATGAATGATATATTAGATCGGTTTTGTTGAATGTCAACCACTCTGACCCCGTGATGATCAAAAATCCGCCCCTCCGCGACGAAGTTCTACCGACTTCACGCTCCATTTCTCTTTTCTTGACCACACTTTCCAGCTCATCAAGCAGTGAGGATCGTCGATCGGCAAAAATTGCCGCCTTGCACGCTTCTGATTGAATGGGCCGGAAACGATCACCTCCAGATGAGCTTGCAGAGTGAAGCTGTGGCGCCGGCCGTAACTTCCTCTACACCCACTTTTTAATCGCAACTAGAATCCCGCCGACGACACACCGGCGACTGGATGCCGGCTTCGATTCTGTTTTTTCGGGGTTTTACAACGTGAGTACGCGGCCCGTTCGGATGGCGGCTCTTTCCCTGACACTCGTTTTGATTGTCAACTGGGTCCCTGCCTCTGCCCAAGGCTTTCTGGCAACCGATCATGTCGGTCGTCCTTCCGGTGCTCTCCCGCTGGCGATTCAGGATCCGCCCGGCAATTGGATACAACTCATCTCCAGTACCTCACCTCTGGCGACCGTCCAACTGACGAACACTCAGCTTCCGCCTGCGGACCCGTCGTACGACGGCCTGACATACGGCGAGCCCCCCGAATACACCCAGGACCTGGGAACTCGCAGTGCGAAGACGGGAACAGGACTCGACGCCCTTCCGTCATTTCGTGGCATCAAGGGACTGAAGAATCTTCCGGGGGGAGTCGGCACCCTCTTGATGTCGAACCCTCAAGCTGGTGGGTCCTGGTATCCCGAACAGAACACGGATCAGCCCGGTACGACGCTGAGCATGCTTCGAACAGACCTTCAGGGTGCCGTCCCTGTGTACTCAAAGGGCGCCAACACCTTTCTGCTGACCGGGGACGTGGAGACGACGCACGTCAACACGAACGCCATCCTGCCCAATACCATGCGGCAGTTTCCTCAGGATCTGTTCAACATCGCGATCGGCGGTAACTACTACCGTCAATTTGAAGGGGGGAATATCGGAGGGATTGTCTTTGATGTCGGTACCGCCACAGACAAACCTTTCCAGAGTTCCCGTGACGCACTCGTCTCGGGAACCGCTTTCCTGCTGATGCCCCAGGATGAAACCGGTTCCTGGTTCGTCGGCGTCAACGCATCGACGAACAGCCAGGTACTGGCAGGGCTTCCCATTCCCGGGGGTGGGTACTTCTATCATCCGAACGACGAATTCCAGGCGATCATGGGGTTTCCCTTCTCGGTCTTCAGTTGGAAACCGGCGAAAGACTGGCAAATGCAATATGTCTGGGCATTCCTGACAACCATGCACGCACGGACTGTTTATCAACCCAGCAGCCGCTGGCAGGCCTATTCGGGGTTCGACTGGACGAACGAAAACTGGCGACTGTCTCAGCGAGTCAACGAAGATAGCCATTTCTTCTACTACGAGAAGCGACTGGTGACGGGCATGGTCTGGTGGGTTCAGCCCAACGTCGGTTTAGACGTGGCCACAGGCTGGGCCTTCGATCGCTACTTCTCGGAAATCGATGGATTCGAGCTGAAAGGAATCGATACGGTTGAGATCGACAACGGCATATTCGTTTCGGCTCGAATCGACGTCCGCTTCTAAAGAATCACGGCAGTAATCAGACGACAGCATCGATTATTTCCGCAGCAGCCACATTCCGTCCCGGCCCAGTCGAAGCTCGCGTGATTGGGTGGCAACAAATGCATCGACCGCTCGCTTCACCCCCCATTCTCCCGTTGCATCACCGTAGACTCCGTAGTCATGACCGCACAGGTACCCTGCCGTCCGCACTTTGGGCCACCAGCAGTCGAGATCCGTGCACACAGTTTCGTATTGGTGATTCGCATCAATAAACACAAAGTCGAGCGATCCGTCGGAAAACCCGGAGGCGGCCCTGTTTGATGTCTCACGCAGGACGTGACGCCGTTCCGGTGCATGACTGGTCCACCACAGCGCCTCGTGAAAAATACGCTCGAAGGCAACCTGATCCAGATGGGACAGTGGTTCACAACCCGTGAAGGGAGCCCAGGGATCAACCATCCATAACGTGAGCTGCGGAAATTCCCGCAGCAGCACGTCACTCGTACTGCCATCAAACACACCAACTTCCACGCCGTACCGGACGTTGTCGAATTCTCGTAGCCACTGCGTCAGTTGCCACTGACGATCGGCGACAGGTCGTTCGACCTGAAACACACGACGATCCTCATTGAACCACTGAAAGATCTGACAGCCGTAATCGAGTTGCACGCGCGGATACCACTGTGGCCATGTCATTTTCACAATCGTCTGATCGCAATGCCCTGATTCGCTCGTGGCCGCAAACGAAGCAAGGTCGCGAAAGTACTTCCGGCAGAACTCAGTCCGCCCGACCCAGCAACCGGCATTCAACCAGTGTCGCCCCTGTGCACAGCGAGCGGCCGGGCGCTGCTGCTCGTACATGATAAATTCCGGACGTGGGGGCCAGCAGTCAGACCCGGTCGCGTTGAAGAGCAAGTCGCAGCTGAAATGCTCGCGGAATCGCTGGACCATGACGTCGGGATGATCAACCAGCAGGACATCTCCTGAATCCATCCCGACGACAAACTCCGTCGTCACCCCAGCCAATGCATCGGCGGTCAGTTGCAGCTTCTTGCCATTCACCCACGGACGTACCGTCTGCCCCAGGACCAGTGTTTCGCAGCCAAAACGAGCGGCGGAAGACTCCAGAATCCCGTTCGGCTTTTCCGGTCGATCCCCTCCATTCCAGGTCAGCAACGTGAATGACTCGACAGGGGGGTGAGAATCGACGTGAACCCCCAGCGCCGAGGCAGCAAAGGACTGCCAACCGAGATGCCCCTGCACGGGACCAGGGCAATGCACAACGATGGGATGGCTGCCGAACAAGCGATTCGTCAGTCGAATCATGTTGCACTCTCCAGTAGACGTCGTCTTCTGCATTACCAACCGGATCGGTTCGGAATCAACATACGCCGGATGCCCCTCGCCCCTGCCGCGCACGCCCTGAGAGACGCATCCGCAAAGTCTCCGAGCAGCCCGGGCTCCGTCGAAGCGCAACTACGCTCCTTGTCGGCACAGCGACGTCAGCAGATTCTGATAGTCGAGTGCCATTCGCCGGGCATGCCCGAATTGACAGGCATATCGGCGTGCTTCCCGCCCTAGACTCGCGGCCCACTCACGACGCTCTTGCAGCAGAGAGACCGCTCGAGAAATCTGATCGGAAGTTCCATCGACGACCAACCCGTTGACCCGATCGACCATCACCTCGGGAACCGCTCCCACACTTGTCGCCACGATTGGCAATCCACTGAACATGGCTTCGATCAGGACCATCGCAAAGCCTTCCTGAACAGACAGCAATGAGAAAGCATCCATGGACTGGTAGTAGTCCCCCAGATACTGGTCGGCGACGGCGAAGGCGTAACGGTTCGGGATCAACCGGTTTGCCTTGTCCATTAACTCTTGTCGCTGGGTACCCCACCCGACGAACAGTGCCTTGTAGTGACGGGGCAGCCGGGAGAGCGATTCGATCAGCAGTTCGGGCCGCTTCTCGGGCGAGAACCGTCCGACAAATCCCACCACAAAGTCTTCGGGTTCAAACCCGAGCGACGCACGCATCTCATCGCGTGAGCGAGTGGTCGCCAGACGTGCCGTATCAACGCCGTTGTGGATCTTCGTATGCGGCACATGATCACAGGTTTCCTCAACGACACGCTGACTGACTGCAATCGTGTGAGTCGTCATCCCCCTGCTGCCATCCAGAAGTTCTTTGGTCCACCAACTGTCGCCATGCGCTAGATAAACGCACTTGGCCTTGTAAGCGTCTGACTTTGGCAACAGTTCATCCAGCTTAAGCCCCCAGAACAGCAGAATATCATTCTCTGTCGCCGTTCTGGCCAGCTCTTCTGTCGTGGCCACCAGGACCGGACACTTGAGATCAGCGGCCACGCGCGGGTCAATTGCGTTCGAGTTTGTCACCAGACACTTCGTCAGCACGACCTGACTGGGATCGAAGAAATGATGCAGGTCGATCAGTTGCTGCTCGGCCCCACCCCGGAACAGGCACGGGCCGAGGTGCGCAACTGAGATCGGCTTTGCCCCGGGGACGGGGTCAGCGGCCCGGGCCAGTTGCGGCCCAACGGCAAAGGCAGACGATGCCAATTGCAATTCCGCCAATGTGGAATCGCGCTGAAGTCCATAAGGAGTCATCGAAAATGCTTGCAGAACAGGGTGGCTCATCAGAACTTCCAGAAAGGGCTTCCACGTAACACGACAAAACAGGACATTGAAACGTCAAGAAGCGACATCGAACCAATGCCGCACCACAATCCAACGGTGGAACAGGGCGAACAACGTAGGCCTTGCTCCCAAAAAGCAACCGGGCTTTCCCGCAGGAATCCAGGGGGGATCCCGCTACTCACTCCTCAGATGGATCGCCTCGGCTACTGGCCTGCGAAGTCGCGTCGGAGACTCAACCCTGATGATTCAGAGACGTTCCTGGACCAGGCAACTTCGACCGAATGATCCGAGGGTGATCTCAGTCTCCCTCATCCTTCGCTAACGGCTTGAGACAAGGGAGAGGACCAACAGGTTCCAGAAAACCTGCCCGGTCTTTGCGAGGAGTAACCTGGATCTGGGGATAAAATTGGGCCAGAAGGGCCCACTGAGAATGTTCTGTCACGGTCGCCGGGTTCAGTTCCCAGCAGTTATCCTGGATCACCCAGTCCTTACGGATATCAGCCAGTTGAGAATCTTTGATGTCAATCATCGGGGAGGAAAGAATTAGGTTACCCGTGATGTGGCCCTGCACATTCGCAGGCTGAGTATCCACGAAACCCATCCACTTCTCGCACCGTAAAAACACATTC
This sequence comes from Schlesneria sphaerica, assembly GCF_044336245.1. Taxonomy (NCBI): domain Bacteria; kingdom Pseudomonadati; phylum Planctomycetota; class Planctomycetia; order Planctomycetales; family Planctomycetaceae; genus Schlesneria; species Schlesneria sphaerica. The sequence continues at coordinate 3,314,218 of NZ_CP172346.1, forward strand.
CCATGGATCTTGATCGACTGCCGGCTCGCGGGACTGGCACTCAGATTGAGTCCGATGTGACCTCCCTCAAACTGGTTGTCATGAATAACGACGTTCCTCAGCGTCCCCAGGACGACAACGAGCGACCCACTACTGCGACTTTGAAAATGATTTCGACGGATCACCAGATTGTAAATCGCCCCCGGTTCTGCGTGAACCCATACGTTCTGTCCGGTCGACAGTGACTCAAAAACGCAGTCCGTGATCACAGTCTCGGCCGAATCCTGACGCAGGTTTGCGCCGTAAATCTGCACCGCGCCCGTATCCGGGGACTTTGGCTGACTGATCTTCAGACCTTCCAGCCGAGTTCCCTCGGCTCCCTCAGTAATCATCACGCCGTGTTCAGACTTCGCAATCAGTAACTTCAGGTTCCGGATCGATACGTGGTTGACACCGTGGATTTTGATAATCGGGCTATCGACTGACCGGGATGTCAATGTCGCCCCCCCCGGCGCTTCGATCGTGATTCCTTCGAGGCGGGAGGAATCGATCGTCAGGTTTTCCTGGTACATGGCCGAGTCAGTGATCCGGATCGTTCCTCGGGGCAGGACCTGTTCAAGAGCCTCACTGATCGTCCGGAAGTCGCCGGAACCATCTGCCGCAACGGTAATCGGCGCCTGCACAGGGATGTGCAAATCAGGACTCGGCGGGTTCGATTCCGGAAGAGAGGCTGGTGGCTTCGAGAACCATTGATTGATCACCCCCACCACGGCATCGATCGGCCCCCGCATTCTGGGTGAAAACGTTCGGTCGGTCGAGAACCACCAGAAGATCGTCGCGCATCCCATCATGGCGACCGCGAAATCCCGTCGCCAGTGAAGCCCGGCGGGAGGGGGAGGAGGGGGTGTGGGAGCCAGCACTGCTCGCAGGTCACGCGCCAGGTCGAGTGCCGTTGTATAGCGGTCACCAGGTTGAAGACGCAGGCACTTATGGCAGATCTTTTCCAGCGCCAGGGGGACCTGATCGTTGAAGGTGCGGACCGCACGGGGTTCGCGATTCAGGACTACTTCGCGTAACTGCTTCAGCGATTTTGCCAGGTACGGAGGCCGACCCGCCAGCATCCGGTACATCACCGCTCCCAAGCCATAAATGTCAGATCGGGCATCCGCCAGGTGGCTGTCGCCTCTGAGTTGCTCCGGTGGCATGAACGCCAGGGTTCCACGGACAGAGGCCTCTTCATCTAGCTGTTCTTCTTCCGAGACAGCCATTCCAAAATCGGCCAGCTTGACCGTCCCGTCGTTCATCAGCAGGATGTTTTGAGGTTTTACATCCCGATGCACGAAAGTGTGAGTGTGCGCATAGTGCAGAGCGTCAGCCACTGCGGCGACAATCCGGATCGTTTCCGCGACGCTGATGGGGTTATCGAGTCGCTGAGCCAGATTCCCCCCGTCGGCATATTCTGAAACAAGAAAATAGTTGCCATCGACGCTACCGACATCGTGGATCGCCATAATCCCGGAATGATTCAATTGCGCCAGCCTGCGCCCTTCATCCAGAAATTCCTTTTCAACGTCGGCCCCGAAACCGCGATCGACACGAAGCAGTTTGATCGCGACGTCTCGTTTCAGAACCGGGTCATAGCCCTTCCAGACTTCGCCCCAGGAACCTTTCCCCAGTTGCTCAATAACCTGGTAACGGCCCAGCCCCGAATTGCTCAAGTTTTGACGCGCCGCCAGTCTTTTACCGTAAGCGCTGTCATCGATGCCCAAGGTGGAGCCAATGGTATGTGATGTGCCCGCTTCGTCCGCAGGCAACACTTCCTTTAATTCCTGGGCGTATTGGGGAAACCGCTTCAGATAGTCCCCCGCACTCGGCTGCTCACCGCGTTTTTGCTGAAGATGAAATTCCAGCTCTGCCAGCATGATCACCAGCTGGCGGGAATCCGCCGATGGCAGTCGCTGAACAATTTCTTCGATCGAGACGGGACGCTGGATTTGCCAGGCACGTTCAAATTGCAGTGCGAGCATCGGATGCAGCGCATCTGCATCGAGCAGCCTCAGGAGATCAAAATCGATTGGCCCCCGTAGCATTGTCTCGCTTTCCGCACAGATTTTTCTCAGAAGACCGAAGAATCGCTGTCAGGAACAACTGTATCGCTACGGCGCCGAATTGCACCTTTAATAGACTGATTCTGCTACCTTTTTAGTGTCAAAGATAGTCCAGTATTTGCTTCAGAACAAATCCAGACAAGATCCTTTTCCCGTTGAATTGAGAGAATAAGGCGACGGGCAAAGATAGGGGGGCAACCCCTGTAGAACTTCGTCTCGACAGATTTTGGAATACCCTCTAGATTTTTTTCCTGAAGCCCTGTTTCAATAGGGAATCCATTAGGACATACCCCTTCGATCTCGTCTGCTTTGCCAATTCAAGTCTGTCGAAGTCTGCCAGAATGAAGCTCGTTCGATTCCTCTTTCAACCAGGATCGGTTGAATGTTTGTAATTTCATCCCCGCATTATGTTGGTGCGACGCTCCTTGCGCTGTTCGCTCTCTCGGGTTGCCAGTTGCCTGCGGGTAAATGGCCCATGGGATTGACCGGAAAAGGCAAGTCCGATAATCGCGCCACCGCAAAAGATGACGACCGAGCCAGATCAGGGCAGCAAATCGCAGAACTGATGGAGAAAGGAGACGCGCTTCGCAAAGATCAGCAGTACGACGAAGCCCGGGTCGTCTACCAGCGCGCCCTGATGATCTCACCGCAGAGCCCCGACATTCACCATCGCCTGGCCATACTCGCGGATAAACAGAAACAGTTCGAGGTCGCCGATCAGCATTACGATGCCGCACTCAAGATTCATCCGAACGATGTCAACTTGTTGAGTGACCACGGTTACTCGTACATGCTGCGAGGAAATCTGGAAAAGTCGGAAAAGACCCTGAAGAAGGCGCTCAAAATCGACGCCAGCAACAGAGCCGCGATGGCCAATCTCGGCTCTCTTTATGCCAAACAGGATCGGTATTCTGAAGCACAAGCCCTGTTTCGGGCCGGAACATCGGAAGCCGAGGCCGAAAAGTACCTGGCCCAGCTTTTCCCTGACCGCGTACGCTCTGACCTCGCCGACAAGACAAGCCGTACCCGTCCTGGAGCTGTCCAGCAGGACAAGTCTGTTCCTTCTTCCAGTTCCGGAAACCTGAGTCTTGTCAGCACTGAAGAATTGCAGGCCGAGATGCAGCGCCGCACCGGTCGAGGGAAATCAGGCAAGTCCGTTGACCCCGCAGCCTCGCAATCACTCGGTACCACCGCCCAGATTTCGTGGGATGACCAGGCCGCCGATTCAGACGATGTCGCTGCCGACGCACACCCGCAAGGGGTCCCGGTCCCCACCGACCGCACTCGGAGATCAGGCAACGGAATGAAATCAGATTCGCAGGTGAAGCCTGCCCGAGGCCAGTCCGCTCTGGCTTCGCTCGATCTGATCCCCTCGGAATCAACCGCCCCCAGCCAGCCCACCCCTCGTCCCGCGACCCCTCGAAATTCCCTGGCACGTTCGTCGAGCCAGCGCGCGACGGAGTTCGGACTCAACGTCGGCCCCGGAAATCTTTTTTCTGTCGTAACAGGAATCGAAACGACCAGTTCGCCTGACTCCGCTGCGATGGCAGAAGAGGCTTCTGAGCCAGCAGAGGAACTGGATGCGGCATCCCTGCCAGATCAAAAAGCTCTCCAGAAAGACACCGAGGGGGCTGCGGAATGGGAGCAGACCACCACCCGCCGCACGACGACCGCCGAGGAAGCCGACCACCCGGGAAGTGAACCCGAATTCACCTCTTCCAGTACCAATTCCAGGCCCTACCAGGGACTTTGGCCAAACAACAACCAATTGCCTGAGCAGAGTGGCCTGGAACGCGATTCCCGAGATGCCCCCGACCGCGTCGAATTCCCCACGACAACACGCAGGGCCCCCTCCCGTGGAAGCTGGGATGATACAGTCGGCGACGACAAAGGGGTCAGTTCCATCACAGACGACGAAAATCTTGAAGAGTCATCCCTTCAGGACTCGGCAGATTCATGGCCGTAAGCCGCTAAGCCTTGATGTCGCTCCGCGAATGTTTTCGCCACCGGACAACACAAGCCCGAGCCAACATGCTTCGTACAAAGCCTTTCACCGACTGACCGTTCTCTCGTTTGATCGAGCGAACGTGCTCAGCCTCTCAGTCCCCACCCTCGATTTCGCCCAGTCGCAGTACGGACCTGTTTAGAGGATTTCGACTTCCGCCGGAGCAATCGTCTTCGCTGCCGAATCACTGCCCGTGAAGGCGGGCATTTCACACTGGGTGGCTTCCCAGCCATGGTGACGCAGGATTCCGCGGAAGGGGCCCGTTCCCGCCAGTTTCCCCGTCAGCCGGTATCGACCCGCGTCGAAGCCAGCGGGAACTTCAACCGAAGCCCCTTCTTCTTCAGTCAGGATCGATCGAATTGAGAAGAATCGGTCGAGCACGCTTTGACTGTCACGGTGGATTTCCCGGACGGCCGCTCCCACTTGCTCATTCGTGTAAGGGGTGATGTCTTCTTTCAGGAAATCGATCAAACGTGCTTCGCGCTGAAGGGCTGCGAGCAAGGTAATCCCGCCGTTTTGCAGCGGCTTTGTTTCCTGAAGCTGCGGCGGCACCACGGGCACCGTGGTCTCCAGACCCGAAACCCCACCTTCGGCTCCTGCCTTGAGCGCCTGTTCGACCCGAGCCGCGATCGCAGCATTGAACAACGCTCCGAAGAATGCTCGAAACGCTGTTAAAACTCTACCCATTCCGTCCCGCTCCTGCCTAATGCCTCTCGGCACGTCTTTCAGATTCCTGTTCAACCGCCAGCACCGTGGCAAGCGTCAGTAGCGCGGTTGAGCAGGCAAAAGTCAACTATCACGAACGAGAGACGTTCGCGTGATCCCGCAGTGACTCGCAAAGTCCGGTTGCGACAAGACACCCCTGCCGGTCTCGACTGTCGAATCGTTGAAGCGGAATTCTCCGCCCTGGTCCAACCTGGTCTAATGGGTACCTGGTCACGTCTCAATTCGCTCCTCAACCGGAAGCCCGATCAGCTCTCGTTTCGGAACTCGTTGAAGTGGAGGTACTCCCAGTGACGGTAAATTGCGGACTGCGAGACGAGTTTCGAATGGGGGCCGATCGCCGCCACCTTTCCGTCGTGCAAGACGATCACCTGATCGGTCCGCCGAACCGTGGATAACCGGGCGGGCAGGAAGATCACAGTACGGCCCCGACAGATGCGATCATACGCGTCAACCAGCAGCGTCTTCGTATCTTCATCGAGCGTCGACCACGGTTCCTCGATGATCAGCAGGGCAGGATTACGAACGATGGCCCGAGCCAAACCGAGCCGAAATCGCTGACCGGGATCGAGCGTATCCCCCTGACTGGTCAGGACGGTCTCGTAACCATTGAACAACTTGACGATAAAGTTGTGGGCATGAGTGATCTTGGCCGCTTCGGTCACCTGTTGCAGGGTGAGGTCCGCCTGACCGCCCCGGATATTATCGAACACCGTTCCTTCAAACGGGGGATCATCTGCGGCAACAAACACGGTTTCGGCCCGCAGTGATTCGAGCGTGACCCACGAGATATCTTCCCCGTCGATCAAGACTCGCCCTTCGCGCGGCTCAATAAACCGGGGGAGCATCAGTGCGACGGCTCGCGCCTCAAGCGGATTAATCGAGGTAATCGCATAACACTTATCGACTTCCAGTTTGAAGTCGACACCGTCCAGAATCTTCTCGCCGGCAGGAGTCTGATACTTCACGTTTTCGAAGTGCAGCGCCTTGGAAAGCGGCTGAAGGAACTTGGCTCCCACCGCCTGGCTGACCGCCGGAACGCGGTTGAGGTACCGCTGAATCTTGTCCGCACCTAACGTCAGCTCGCGGCGATACCCTGCGAGCGTCCGCAATGCGAGCAAGCCGGGTATGGCGACGGCCACCGTGGCCAGGAAGACGAGCGCTTCGGCGATTGTGAATCCCGAGTGGCCATTGTGCCGCCCCGCCGAAAGTACGTTAATACAGACAAGGAACAGAAGCGCTGCCACCAGCGCCGCCCCTGCCAGAATCACCGGAGCAGGGGGGTGATGCACCGCCTCTTCCGCCCAGGCAAAATTCGTCAGTTGCGTGTGGTAGCGATCGAGGTGCTTCTGGAACTGGTCGTGCTCTTCACGCTCGATCCCCAATCCTCGCGTCAAACGGGCATTTTTGAAACTGGCCAGGAGAATCTGCTGGTCGTCCCGAGTTCGATCCTCAGCCAGTCGACTCCGCTGCTGAGCCTTGCGGCGAATACTGCCAAGAACCAGAACTCCGAGCGCCAGCGATGCAATCCACTGCAGCGACAGCCGCCAGTCGACGCTCACCAGCACAATCAGCAACCCCGCCAGTTCCAGCGGATAGCGGGTCATGATGGAGACGGATTCGAACAGCGATTTACACAGGCCGTCAACCTCGCCAACGAAAAGCTGAATCGATTGCTCGTGTCCCGTTCCGTCGAGATCTTCCGGCCCCAGACGCATGGCCTGGCGATGAAGTTGCCGTCGTGTCGCTGAAACGCCGTCGATAGCAAAACGATAACAGTGGTATCGTAGCCGACTGAGACAGAACGCCCGGATGACGAATAGCAAGACGCCGACCGACAGGATCCAGATCAGGGCCAGAATGTTCATCTGCAGCCAACTGACCTGGCGGTATAACTTTGCGAGCAGCCCGCCCCACCAGAAGTCACGAGTCCGCCAGACCGCGGGCAGAATTCCATGCTCATCGTAAAAGACGTAGGTGGACTCGGTTTCATCAGCAGGGGCAAGCGATTCCTCCGGTGCAGGCGTGGGCGAAGGGGCAGGGCCCTCCCCCTCTTCAGCGACTTCATCAGTCACCTTCTTGACCACGTTCAGCCCGGTAAGCTGCTCGAATCGGGTCACTTCCGCGGGGGACAGATGCAGTTCGAGTCGCCCGCGATCAGCCAGTAGCCCCAGCAGCAACCCCAGATCCAGCAACAGCAGAATCAAAGCGAGCATGGCCGCAACTGACCAGAAGGTGGCCACGCGGGCATGCCCACGAATCAGACTGCGTCGAGAAATAATTCGGTCGAGAGAACTTGCAGAAGTCACTTCCACGATCGTTGCCAATCCACGAGAGAAACCATGATCCCCTCCGTGAGTAGAGACGACCGTGCAAAACGGTCTGATCACTTCTGCATCATCACCTGTCCGCCATCGGAATGAAACCGAATTGGCAGCAAATTCCCGTATTTCTCGCCGTCAAAACGGGACGACTATGCCAAGTCGCGATCCTCGAACAGAATGAACGCCATCAGAATGGCTGCTGCCGAATAACAGGCGCAGTAGATTGCGGAATAGCCAAGATACACCGGTGGCACAATATCCCCGGTTGCGACGGCAGCACTGATATTAAACAGGTCAAGTGACGGAAGTACTGTCGCAATCACCCTCGCCATAAACGGCACAAACTCGATTTTCAGGGCACCACCCTGCACGAGTAAACCGGTCAGGTGGCCAACCACGAAGATCGCAAAACAACTGGTGAGGTTCACAACCATCGGAAGCCGGGTGGAAATCGCCACACTGACAGCGGTCAACACCGCGATTTCCATGAACAGCAGGCCGATGCCGGGCAATACCTGGTAGACTTCCACGATCCGCTCGGCATGGGGAGGAATATCTTTCGAGCCTTCCTTCGCGTCATAGCTGACCTTGAAGTAAATCAGCACCAGAAAAACCGTGATGACGGGCAGCATGTACCACAGGACGGCCTGGAGGATCCCGATATATTTGCCGAGCACAAACTGGCGGCGATTGATCGGCTTTGAGAGCAGCGTCATCGCCGTCTTACCTTCGATTTCATCCGCGACGCTGGTACTGGCCGTCCAGACAGCGATCAACAGGCCGGTGATCAGAATGGTGGCCAGACCGCAGTCCTTCACCATCTTCACGTCCTCACCCAGTGAGAAAAACGGAAGGACGTAGTTGAGCAGCAGCACAACAAGAGCTAAAGCCATACACAACAGGAAGATCGGTTGTCGCACCGCCTCTTTCGTCGTGGCCCGCGCGATGATCCCGGCCTTCGTGCCGTAAGAAAAAATCAGCAGAGCCACCAGGAGCGCCACGCTGATCAGAATCGCAGGCAGCCAGTTATAGGAACCCCGCTGGGTGGCATCTTCCGCAGCCAGCAACAAAGCGGGTAACAGTGACGATGACAGCATGAACAACCTCGCGGAAACAAAACAGAACAAGCGTAGACCGAGCTTCACCGCGATCGAAAATCGACCCGGCGGCGGTGTGTACGTCGATCCTGATCAATTTGTTGGACCGAAGCCGCCAATGTAACGCTGTGAACCGCCGAAGAAAACTGGCGGCACCGATTTGTGAAAGTTTTCGCGATGCAGAGGGGAATTGCGCGTCAGCACCAGCACATCTGCTGGCGGCGACACATGCCAGATGGCTGGCCCCAAGACGAAACAATAAAAGACAGAAACGATTGATTGCAGAAAAACCCGCCTCGGCTGCTCAACCCACTTTCGAGCAACCGAGGCCAGAGGCTTTACAGTCCCCAGCCCAACTCTGTTGTCGTACCTTCGATCTCAGACCTGATTAGAGGTGCGAGAGATCAAAGCTCATTCACGTAGTACAGCGGCATCTGAATGAAACGCTGCTGCCGTTCCCGATCGCTGAACAACCAGATCCGGCCTCGCCAGGTCACAGCCATCCGAGGATCACCCTTCCCGGATTCGGTCCCTTCACGAGAACTGACAAGACACTGACCGTTCGCAACGGGCCAGTACTTTTCTGGATTAGCCAGGAATTTCTGGCGACGCTCATCCGACTGGAAGCAGATCAACTGACCCCGATGCTCTGCAACAAATTCAGGTGAACCACGCTGAACGCGACTTTCTTCCAGGATACTGACCAGACAGTAGCCGTCGAAGCCAAACGAGACCGCATTGACCGGCGAAAGGGCCGATGCCGGTTCGTCGGTGGCGACCAGCGTCCGAGCCGACGTGCCGGAACTCCCCAGTGAGTTCAACACATTGACCAGTTCACTCGCCGACTGAAACCCCGACAAACGCTTCTGGATCGAAAGATCGGGTGAAATCACCAGCGTCGTTGGATAAGCCTCGATCCCCAGTCCGCTGACCAGATCAGGCTGTTCATCCGCATCAATCATGTAGGGCACAAATTGCGACTGGACAACTTCAATCAATCGAGAATCATTGAACGTCAACTGCTTCATTTGCCGGCACGGACCGCACCAGCTCGCTGTCACCGAAACGATGAGTGGCTTCCCGTCACGGTTCGCTTCGTCGACTGCCTGGCGATATGAGGCCCTCCAGTCGATCGCGCGTCCCCGCTCAAATCCCTTGAGCTCTTCGGCCTGTGCCACTGTCGCCAACAGGGCGACGGAGAACAGGCTGCTCCACAGGGCGTACATCCTGCCCTGTAAAGCATTCTTCATTTGCAGCATCTGCATACCAACCTCCTGGGCCGAACAATCGTTCTCAGTTCATCCATGTCGATTTCAGGTCCCCCGGAGACTCACGGCCCACACCTTGTTGCCGTCCGGACTGAAACGAGGTCAGAAGGATAGTAAGGGGGGTACGACAGTGCTACGCAGCCCTACACAAGCAACCTGACAGTATTGTAAGCCACCCAAATCACGGGTTGACATTGTCCAGAAACTCCCTCTCGCTCGAAGATGCATTTCCCCCTCGCACGATCAGCACAGGAAATCTCTTCCCCAGACCACAGAATCTCTGACTTATCCGGGTGCTGAAGTCCGTTCCGGCCAGTTCCGCCGATCAAAAAATCGCCGTAAATTGACGGAATGTAAGATTTTACGGCCCAGCGAACTTGTGCGAATTACTCCATGCGGATGTGAGCACGACTTCCAGTTCGCACCGTCCCACTGAACAGTCCGATAGCCTTGGTAGACCTGACCTCTTTCTGCTGCTCGCGAAGAGGACAACGGAGTGAGTACGAGATCGCCAGCGACGTAGCGTCTTCCGCCTTGAGTTCTTCACACTCTCTGTGAAGTGAACCCCCGGAGGAAACGCCCATCCGCGACGCGGCGACCCATGGCAGAAAAAGCCTTCTAATCCAAAGGAGTAGTGAATGTTGGGTCTAAGACGAGTTCGGTTTGTCGACATCGGCACAGGATTGTCGATGATGTTCGGCACAGCGGGGATGCTGGTGGCAGGTGCCCTGACTGCTGCCGAAATGCAGTGCACGCCAGCTCCCGGCTACGCTTCGGGAGTCCCGGTTTGCAATGATCAAATTTTCGCAGACGCGGCCGCTCGCCTGAGAGGCCTGTATGCCGGTTTGCAAGGCGATGGTGGCTCGGGCCCGGCATTACCAGCACCCGCCTGCGGCGTCGGCGGCTGTTCGAGCGACGGAGAGGGAAGTGGCGAAGAGACTCCCAAATGCTGGACTCTGGTCGACCTCTTTGAAGATGACTGCGGCAACAACCACCTGACCGACAACGGCTACAACATCGGCGGTAGCCTCGCTCAGAGCTATACCTGGAACTGGCAGAACCCCAGTAACGGATGGAACGGCCCCGTGACCTGGACCGACCAGGCCAACCAGTACCAGCTCAACCAGTTGTGGATGTTCGCCGAAAAGGCGACCGATACCTCGAAGAACGACTGGGATATCGGGGGTCGCGTTGACCTGCTGTTCGGTACCAACGCCCGTCTGGCAACCTCGACCGGTCTCGAAACCCCGAACCTGAACGGTCCGGGAACCTATGGACTGGCGATCCCCAGCCTGTACGCGGAAGTGGCGTACAAGAAACTGAAAGTGAAAGCCGGTCACTTCGTTTCGCCCGTCGGTTACTTCACCATTGATACCTCACAAAACTTCTTCAATACGATTCCTTACACCTATCAGTGGGGGGAACCATTCACCCACACCGGTGTGGTGGCAACATACGAATTCAGCGAGAACTTCATCGCCAGCAGCGGCTACATCCAGGGCTGGGACAACTTCGACGGCCACAACCCCCACATGGGATACCTGGGCACCTGGGCTTACACCTTCCAGGACAAATCCAGCCTTTCGCATGCCGTGTTCCTGACACAGGAACCGAACTTCAACTTCGAGTTCACACAGCGCTACTACCAGTCGGTTGTCTACAGTAAACCGATCAACGAAAAATGGACATATGTCGGACAGACCGACTTCGGTACCCAGCGAGATGCGACCATCAAGGGCGAACGAGCCAACTGGTACGGTATTGACCAATACCTCTACTACAAGGTCAACGAAAAATGGACATGGGGTGTGAACTTCGAATGGTGGCGTGACGAAGAAGGCTACCGAGTCGCTCAGTTCCTCCCCAGCAACCTTCCCAGCGGTATCACGGGCAACCCCAATGGTACCACCAACCTGCCCGGGGGCTATCAGGGTGACTTCTACCAGCTGACCGTTGGACCACGCTGGTACCCCAAAGGGACCCCCAATCTGTTCGTCCGACCTAACCTGCGATTCGACTGGTTCGACGGCAACATCAACCGTGACGTGAACCCCGCCGGGCTCGCTCCGTACGATGCAGGAACCAAAAACAACCAGGGACTGTTCGTCACCGACGTCGTCTGGATTTTCTAAGCTGAGCTGACACGCCCGACGAGACAACTCTGATTTTGCAACGAGCCGCACGAAGAGCATTTCTTCGCGCGGCTCTCTCCATTTCACCTCTTATGAATCCCACTCTCCCTCCTGGAACGCCCGCAAGCCGTTCACGTCAGGCGAGGCCAATTCAACCAATTTGGAATCACCACTGAACGCCAATCTCGGTCCACTGAGGCAAAGTGGTCGACTCCCGGCGAACGGGGAGGCCTTTCTCAAACCTGTCACATTTTTGACCAGTCCCCTGGGAAGGCTGTTTTGATTTTTCTCTCATCGAAATGACTTGTTTCTTGCAAACGGCTGCCGATCAGACTACAAAATTTTTGCATTTCTTTTGCTGCCAAAACTTTAGCGAGATCCTTTTCCACCGAAGAAGATTTGGTGGATTTGTAATTTCTCTCTCGAACGAAGGCCCACCGGCCGATGAGGCATTGTTGCCATAGTGAACCATTGACGAAGAGGCCAAGCCTCATAAGACGATTCTGTCTGAACAAAATTGTCGTGCTATGATCCTGATTCTCCTTGATGAACGTTTTTCGTTTTCGCACTTGAGTGCATGATTGTCGCTTGTTGACATGTTGATGTGGAATGGCCGAGCTGTTCAGGCTCGAACCCCTCCACTGGGCCCATCATTTTCAGGAGGCGAGTGTGAGCACTAGCCAGACCGACACTCCGCTTCCCAATTCCGTCGCCTCCCCGGATCTGCTGTGGGAGAATGCGGCCGTTGTGCTGAAGGGGATCGGACAGGTTTTCTTCCAGGAGAATGCCCTTTCCGGACTTCTGTTCGTGATCGGGATCGCCTTCGGCGCTCCTCTTGAGGCAGTCGGTGGCGTCGTCGGGTCATTGATCGGGTTGGCCACCGCCCGTACGCTCAAATTTGATGAAGGCGAAACCAGGGCGGGTATCTACGGATTTAACTCCGCACTGGTGGGCATGGCGACGTTTTTCTATTTTCGCCCCGGACTCGTTTCACTCCTTCTGCTGCTTGTGGGCTGCGTGGTCGCCACACTCCTGACACGCTGGATGCGACATTCGCTTCCATTTCCCACCTACACGACCCCCTTTATTGTGACGACCTGGGGCATCTACTTCCTGGGCCGGTCGCTGGGCGCGGTCCACGTTGACCCGGGTGCTCCGCTGAGGGATGTCGGTGTTCTTTCTGTGATTGCCCATGGAATTGGACAAGTCATGTTCCAGGGGACTCTCTGGGGGGGTGCCTTCTTCCTGCTGGGAATCGCGATCAGCAACCGGACGCATGCTGTTTGGGTTCTCCTGGGGTCGGTGGTGGGAATGCTGGTGTCCGCCTACCACGCCACTGCGGGTTCTGACGCGCTGCATATCGAGAGACTTCTCGAGCATGCGCACTCTGACAACATCGCTTTAGGCCTCTATGGGTACAACGCGACTCTGACTGCCGTCGCACTCTATCTGTGGCGAAAGTCGGTCATTCCCCCCTTGCTGGGAATGATCCTCTCCGTGCCCGTGACGGAACTCATCCCCACATTGGGGCTTCCGGCCCTCACGGCCCCCTTCGTGTTGACGACCTGGCTGGTCATGTTGCTCGGTTGGACCGAAGCAAGTTTGTTGAAAAAATCAGCGGCATCCCCCTCCTGATCACCGGGTCCTTGTGCCGGGGCTCTCAGGTATTTCTATCCGAGGAATGAAACGATGAATCTGCTACCTCAAGAACGTGACAAGCTGCTGATTTACGTGGCAGCTCAAGTAGCCCGCGATCGCAAAGCGCGCGGACTCAAATTGAATGTTCCCGAATCGGTCGCCTTGATCACAGCGGAATTGATGGAACTCGCCCGTGACGGCAAGTCAGTTGCCGAGATCATGAGCAGTGGACGCGAAATCCTCACTCGAGATGACGTGATGGAAGGTGTTCCGGAAATGGTCACCATGATTCAGGTGGAGCCAACCTTCCCGGACGGAAGCAAGCTTGTCACCGTTCACGAACCCATTCGTTAAATCACCTTTCGTCCACTGCCGTCTCCCGGCATTCCTGGTTAAGAACTGTCCCCTGCCAAATTTTTAGAGAGGCCTCCCATGATTCCTGGTGAGTACATCCTTGATGGCGAAGACATTGAGCTGAATAAGGGACGTCCGATCACGACAATCACGGTCAACAACACGGGTGACCGACCCATTCAAATTGGTGCTCACTTCCACTTCTTCGAAGTCAATCGCGCCCTCGTCTTCGATCGATCGCTGGCTTACGGGAAGAAACTGGACCTCCCCAGCGGAACCTCCGTTCGTTTCGAACCAGGTGATGTCAAAGAAGTCAAACTGATCCCTTATCTGGGCCACAGGGTGATCTACGGATTTAACGGATTGGTGATGGGCCGTCTGGATGATCCCTACACCCGTGAATGCAGCATGAAACGCTGTATTGAGCAGAACTTCGGACACAAGCCAGCCGAGCCTGAAGGGCAGGCGAAAACCGCCAAAGCGACCAAGCCGCCGAAGTCATCCAAGTAGTTCTGCTGCCGCAGCAATGACTCCGTAATGGCGCCGCCACCTGGCCACTGCACTCCCGACGAACCAGTTCGATCCTCCAAAATTTGATTTGCTGAAGGGACTCATCCCATGGGTACAAGACTTTCCCGCCAGGCCTATGCAGAGAAGTACGGACCGACGACGGGCGACCGGGTTCGGTTGGCCGACACCGAACTGATCATCGAAATCGAAAAGGACTATACGTCCTACGGTGAAGAGTCCGTGTTCGGAGGAGGTAAGTCGATCCGCGATGGGCAGGACCAGTGCCCTCTCGACGAACCCATGAGTCCCCCTCACTGCGATCTGGTGATCACGAATGTGGTCATCATCGATCACTGGGGAATTGTGAAAGGGGATATCGGAATTCGCGATGGCCGGATCGTGGCCGTAGGAAAGTCGGGCAACCCACTGGTTCAGGACGGCGTTGACCCCCGTCTGGTCATCGGCCCTGGAACAGAAATCATCTCGGGCGAAGGAAAGATCGTCACCGCAGGGGGGATCGACTCGCATATCCACCTGATCTGCCCACAGCAGGTCGAAGTCGCCATCGCCACCGGCGTGACCAGCATGATCGGCGGGGGAACAGGCTCTGCATCCGGGACATGGGCGACGACCTGTACGCCAGGTCCCTGGAACATCATGCGGATGCTGCAAAGCTTCGAAGCGCTCCCCATCAACATCGGCATCATGGGCAAAGGCAACGGCAGCCTTCCCAAACCGTTGAAAGACCAGATCGAAGCCGGTGCCTGTACGCTCAAGCTGCACGAAGACTGGGGGACTACTCTTGAAGTCATCGACAACGCCCTGAATGTGGCCGACGACTATGACATTCAGATAGCCATCCATACCGACACGCTGAATGAATGCGGTTTCGTCGATGACACCATCGCCGCGTTCAAGGGACGCACGATTCATACCTTCCACACGGAAGGTGCCGGGGGTGGTCACGCTCCCGACATTATGAAAGTGGCCGGTCAGGCTAACGTGCTGCCCGCCAGTACCAACCCCACACGTCCCTTCACCCACAACACGATCGACGAACACCTCGATATGTTGATGGTCTGTCACCACCTGAAGAAGTCGATTCCCGAAGACGTCGCTTTCGCAGAAAGCCGTATTCGAGCGGAAACCATCGGTGCCGAAGATGTCTTTCACGACCGCGGCATCATCAGCATCATGAGTTCCGACTCACAGGCCATGGGTCGCGTGGGTGAAATGATCCTGCGAACCTGGCAGACCGCACACAAAATGAAGGTGCAGTTCGGCCCGCTTCCGTCAGACAGTTCGCGCAACGATAACGAACGCGTCAAGCGATATGTCTGCAAGTACACTCTGAATCCCGCCATCGCTCACGGAATCAGCCATTGTGTCGGCAGTATCGAAGGGGGCAAGCTGGCAGACCTCGTCCTTTACGAGCCAAAGTACTTCGGCATCAAGCCGTTCCTTGTGCTCAAGGGTGGTATGATCGTGATGGCTCAGATGGGTGATCCCAACGCCAGTATCGCAACGCCCGAACCGGTCTACATGCGACCTCAGTTCGGTGCCTTCGGTCGGGCACTCTCCAAGACCTGCGTCTCGTTCGTCTCCAAGGCCTCGATCAATGCCGGCATCGGCGAGAAATACGGCCTGCAGCGAGAACTCGTCGCCGTCGAAAACTGCCGTAACATCGGCAAGAAGAACATGGTTCGCAACGAGGCCACTCCTGATATCCGCATCGACGCCGACACGTATCAGGTGTGGGTTGATGGTGAAAAGGTCAGCAGCGAGCCGATTGCCACGCTGCCGATGACACAGCGATACTTCCTGTTCTAAACGATGGCCTCTGCGCCAGCGGTTACTTGACGACGATTACGGTCTAGCCCAGGAAAACGATGAACCTCCGTTTGCTTCAGATTTCTGATTCGGCGTTGCCAATTGGAGGCTACACACATTCCTGGGGACTTGAAGGAGCCATGGGTCGCGGGATCGTCCATGATCCCGGGACCCTGGAAACGTGGACGCGTCGCTGGCTGAAGACCTGCCTTGGTCCATTGGAAGGGGTCCTGGTCGCAGCCGGCTGCCGTGCCGGTAAAAATCGCGACTCGGCCACCTTACGGCGACTTAACCGTCAGGCCGAGGCATCCATTCTTCCCCCCACTGTGAGGAGCGCCAGCCGAGAAATGGGCGAACAGCTCCTTGCACTGGGGGCAACGTGGGCCTGGAGCGAAGCAGAACTCCATGCCTGCCTGTCAGGAACGGGTGAAGAGCTTCGCGGCTGGCATCACTCAGTCGCCTTCGGGCTCATGGGTGCCATTGCCGGGGGAGAACCCACGGACGTCCTGACCGCCTATATGAATCAGGCCGCACTTGGCATGATCGGCGCCGGAGTCAGGGCCATTCCGGTCGGCCACACACACGGACAACAGGTGCTGGCCTATCTTCAAGACGACATTGTTGAGCTTGTTGCGACCCTCGTCGATCGCGACGCCGAAACAGCCGGTGCCGGTTGCCCCTTTTATGAGGTTCTTTGTGATGAACAGACTCGACTTTATTCCCGCATGTTCCGGTCATGAAAACGGCCTCGAACCGCGAGAGATCTTCCATCCCCGACGACGTGGCCAGCGACGACTGTCCCGTCTGGGACTTCGCTTTCATCTCCCTTACAACGACGAGATGGCCAGCGGACGAAGCCGCTTTGCGGTCAACAACCGAAAAACATTCACCCTGGGTGTCTGTGGTCCAGTGGGATCCGGCAAGACAGCATTGCTGGAAGCCCTCTGTCACGCCCTGTGGCCAGAGATCAATCTGGCCGTCATTACGAATGATATCTATACGCACGAAGATGCCGAGTTCCTGTCACGACGCCAGGCACTTCCACTGGAACGCATCATGGGGGTGCAAACCGGGGGTTGCCCGCACACGGCGATTCGCGACGACGCCAGCGCAAACCTCAGTGCGATCGCCAATTTCGAGCGGCAGATTCCCGGACTGGAACTGGTCATCGTGGAATCGGGTGGTGACAACCTGACGGCGGTCTTCTCTCGCGAACTGGCCGACAAGTTTATTTTCGTTATTGATGTTGCCGAAGGCGACAAGATTCCACGCAAGGGGGGGCCGGGGATTTGCAACAGCGACCTGTTGGTGATCAACAAGATCGATCTGGCACCGCACGTCGGAGCGGATCTGGAAGTCATGCGCCGCGACAGCCTGAAGAATCGCGGGGAACGCCCCTTCATGATGATCAGCATTCGGCAAAAAGAAGGAACGGAGAAAGTCGTCCAGTGGGTACGCGAGCAATTCGCATTACACGTGAAGAAGTCCTGACACCACCCGAATTCGCTGGACTGGAATCGATCCATCACCCTGCGGGGCGGGTTGGTGGAGCACGAATCGAACTGGTTCAATCCGGCAACGCGACGCGACTGGGGAGCTGCTACCAGCAGATCCCCGTCCGGGTGCTGCCGCCGTTTGTGTTCGGATCAGAACACGCGTCCTTGCTCTACGTCATCAACCTGACAGCCGGGCTGATGGATGGCGACATCCATCACCTGGAAATCGTCGCACGTAGCGGCACACAGGCGGTGATCACAGGTCAGTCAGCGACGAGAATCCATCCTGCGCTGAAAAGCTTTGCCTCACAGCAGTGGACGATCGACGTCGAGGACGATGCCTGTCTGGTGGTTCTGCCGGGACCGAACATCCCCTTCGCGGGGTGCAAGTATTACCAGCGAGGTCGCGTCAATCTGGCTCCTCGAGCCAAACTGATCTGGGGGGATATCTGGCTGCCGGGGCGATACGAACGGGCCGAAATTTCTGAACGTTTTCAGTTCAATTGTATCGTGCAGGACTTTGAAGCACGCCGTGCTGGCGAACTGATCTACCGTGACCGATTCCGCTGGGACGGCCCCTGGTCGACGGAAGAAGCGAGCTGGTACTTCGGGGGCGAGCTGGCCTGCGGCAGCCTGTTCATCGGAGGTCCGCTACCGGATTCCCTGCCGGAACCCAATCCCGCTGCCGGACGCTCTGTCTTTCCGCTCGGCACCGAGGGAACATGCTTCCGCTGGTGCGGTGATCCTTCCGCCGTAACGACCGACCTGGTCAGCCTCTCCATGCACATCGCCGCCGCGTGGAAATCGGGGCCACAGTCACCACCGTGGCTGCTGAATTCCTCCAGTCTGTCTCCAAACCACTGGTTCATGAGTGCCGATGACTGGAACCGCGGCACCACCCCCGTTGTCGCCGAGGAACTGACTTAGCAGTCCCTCAAACGAACAGCCAGCTCGAGGGAAGGCTCATCTTGGACCTCCCTCGAGCTGGAGTTTTTACTTCGGAGTTCCGCGCACGGTCATCACAAGACAATCGATCAGTGGGACCGCGCCACGCCCGTCTCAGAATTTCACCAGAGCACTGATACCACCCGTCAATTGATTGTGGTTCGTATGTGCTCCTCCGACACCAAACGCTGCCCGGTCGGCGAAGTCGCCCCGAATTTCAGGGCGGATTTCGAGGTACTTATTGGGGTGCCAGTTCGTACCCAGAGTGACTTCGGAGTAATTGGCTGCGACTCCAGTACGAGTCCCCTGAACGTCATCGAACCATTCCACCCGCAGCAGGGCATCAACCTCGGCATTCAGGTGCAGGATTCCGATGGTGTAAAGACCGTACCATGATCCGGTTCCGACCGGTGTGTTCCGGTCCCACCCCATATTGTTCTGCACGACCTGCGTGAAGTATCTGCTCCAGGCATGCTGCAGTCGAATTTCAACCGTGGTGTTGAAGTCACCACTCATTCCTGGTGCAGCGAAAATGGCGTCCGGACCTGCATAGACGGAGCCCGTCAGTCGAGTCCGTTTTTCCGGGGTCAGCCAGTAGTTGAACTGGCCGATATAGCAGTACGAGTTATCACTTCGCAGTGTATAGAACGTATTAGCACCTAATGTAATACCATTCCAGATATCGAGCTGATCGTTCACGTGCAGATTCGTTAAAAGCCCGGTGAAGGCGCCGTCTTGTGAATAGAAGAACTGATAATCACTGGAGTAGAACGGACGGTACGGAGCGAGAAAGCCATTGTAACCGATGATCGAATTCATACGGCCAATTTTGACATCCATCCCCTTTTCCGTCAGGATCGGCAAATGGGCAGAGATATTCAAATCTCGGAAGTCCTGACTGAACCGCGTGTTGTCTGCGTTGCCAATCCCCCCTTTGGGCTGACCGAGTGCCGCATCCGCCCCCGCGAAGTAGCGAATATTGAAACCCAGGTCGAATTGATCCTGCTTCAACGGCTTCTGAATCACCAGGCCGATCTGGTCCACCAGCAACTCATTTCCAAACCGGTTCTGACGTGGCTGAACAGACAAGAGTCCAGACCCTGATGAGGAACCGCTGTACCCGGTCTCGAACCAGCCGAAAGTCCGTATCCCGCTGTCGCCGAACAGGTTTTTCATCCCCAGTTCGTTCATCAGGAAACCGACATCACTGACGGGATGTGGTCCCAGCGGCTGACTGACACGTGCCCCGGCGACTTCTTCGGCAAGTTCAGCAGGAAGCGAATCGTTCTCCAATCCGTAGGCCGCGTTGCCGGCGATCGATTGCGGAGAAAAATAAGGAGATGCCTGAGAAAAGGGAGCTGGTTCCACCGGCGAGTCGTACAGAAACTCCTGCCCCAGGCCTGACGGCCCTGTAGACAAGGCTCCCCCCAGTAGCAACGCTGCAACAGACTTCTGCCACAAGCGGGTTATCGGTTTCATTCGTTGCATCCTTGCAAACGCCAGGTTCTAACCGCCTTGCATCCCCTCTCTCGATCACCACGGCAAAAGTTGAGCGGGTGCCGGATCTCATCTCTTTTGATCACTCGGTCAACGTGATCAGGGACCCCCGCCGCGAAGTGCAAACGCAACGTGTAATCCACTGCTCAGTAGTATCGGAGCAACTTTGCACAAAAGATCCGAGCATCTCCTTTTGCACACAAAACAGACAGGTCCCAAACAGTCTGCGCAGCTTCACTCACCGAACATTTCTCCGCTCATCATCCGAGAAGAACGCTCGACGGTCGGAATTTATTCAGGAAGGCGGAGTCGGCTGAGCGGCAACTCTCGCAACGGACGCCGGAATTCCGTCACATTGCGGACGGAATTTCGACGACGACCTTACCGAAGACGTCGCCCCCGAGATGCTTGAAGGCTTTCTCGACAGAGTCCAGCGGGTAGGTGGCACAGACGATCGGCCGAATCTGCTTACTGTTCATCAACTCAACGAGCGCTTTCCACGAAGACTGCGCTTTGGGGGGCGAGTCATCCGTCACCAGGACCCCGTGAATCGAAGCCCGCTTAAACATCAGCGAGGGGAGAGGAACCACCGATTCGACTCCCGCCAGAAGTCCCACCACGCTGACCCGGCCATGCACCCCCAGCAGATGGATCGATGTCGCCAGTGAAGGCCCCCCGACATTCTCCACGACAAGAGAGACTCCTTTAGCTCCGATCGCGGAAAAGATCTGGTCCTTTAACTGGGGATGGTCCGGAGCAAACACGTGACTGGCACCAAGCCGCTGTAGCTTTTGCCGTTTTTCTTCCGAGCGAGACAGTGCCACAACTCTGGCTCCGAGTGCGCTGGCAAGCTGCACGCAGGCCAGCCCAACACCACCAGAAGCCCCTGTCACAACAACGGTCTGACCCGCCTCGAGAGCGCCCACATCGAACAGGGCCTTCCACGCGGTCTGATAGGCCAGTGGTGCGGCCGCCGCTTCCACATCACTCCAGCCCCTGGGCTTGCGGGCCAGGTTCTCGGCCGCGAGCCACTGCTGCTCACAAAGCGTCCCGTCGCGGAGGTTCGAGGTCGATGTCTGCAGCGCAACAACTTCGTCACCGGGTTGCCAGCGCCCTGTAGAATCTCCCTGAATGACCACTCCACAGGCGTCCCGGCCGGGAAGAAAGGGTGGCTGAGGCCCACCCGGGTATTTTCCTTCAATCTGAAAATTGTCAGCCGGGTTGAGTCCCACCGCCCGGATCTCGACCAGAACTTCCTCGGGACGCCCGACCCTCAGGTCCACTTGTTCCAGCCGCGTGTTTTGCCAGCCACCGGGAGAAGATGTCACAAGTCCCTTCACAAGGAATCCTTTCGAATCAGGATTTAAGACGCTGATTAATTTGATGAGAGATCAGCCGTTCGACGATCTCCTTGGGAGTTTCATCCCGGTTTAACAGGCCAGCATGAGGAAACCGGTGAGATTGCCCGTCTGACAGGTGGGGCAGCAGCACACCCGCTACCCGCTGCTTGGCCACGAGCAGATCCAGCATCGACTCAATCCAGCGCGCCTGTATCTTTTCATTGCCCGGTGTTGGCCAGGTACGGGGATTGACCTGAATGTCTGGCAGAGCCAGCTCGTCCGGCTCGGAACTCGACGGACAAACCAGGGTCACGAAAATCGGAATGTCCAGATTGGTCCACGTGTCGATCAAGCGCGAACACTCCAGCAGATCGCGCTGTGCCGAACCGTGCGGGCGGTAGCCAATCGCGACTTCCAGATTCACTCCCGACAGGCCGACACCGGAACGAATCAGGGCATCGACCATCTGAATGGGAGAAAGTCCGTGAGAACCACGTGACTGGTAGTCCCCCCACGGCTGATCAACTCGCACAATCAGGTGCGCATCCTCGTCTACCTGTCGTGCCACGTCGAAGACACGGGCAGTCAGCGTCAGACGGCTTTCTTCCGAGAGAGTCAATGCACCACCGGTGTTCATCCGGGTACAGACTTCCCAGGTATGGATTCGCCCGAAGTATCGGGCAATCGCGGTCTCGACAAAATCGCAGACGAAGCTTTGCAGATTGAAAACGTCCTGTTCCCACAACGCCAGCCAGGGGGGAAGTCCACCTGGCCCGAGATCAATCAGCGGTCCCCCGCGAATCATCAGCTTCTGCTGTTCGCACCACTCGACCCGCCGGTCGGTCGCGTCCCAGTTGTATTCTCCCTCGACCGCTTCGATGGTCGTCCAGGGGATGGCGACGGTCGCGGAATGAAAGACATTGTTGAAGTGAACGGTCCCTTCCGGGGTGGGAACGTCTCCGTCGAGTTCGCAGCCGATCGAAACGGGAAGCGAACCAAATCGTTGCAGTCGCCCCGCCAGCGCCTGGGCGCCGTACGACCGAGTCAGGATTTCAGCCGCCTCGCAAGCATGGCGAATCGCTTCCTCGGCCAGTTGGCTGGCCAGTTCGGGTTGAGACTGCGATGCGGCAGCACGCGAGAAGCTCTGATGGGCGGCCCGGTTCGGTCCGCGGAATTCTTCGGGAATCTGAAGTCCGGCGAGTTCCCACTGGGACGACTGATTCCGTACCTGAACAATCTTACCGCGAGCCAGTTCCACCGCGAGCAGGTAAGGTTCTTCCCGTTCAGGCAGCGAGGCGGTCGGAATGACGATGCGACCATAGCCGGGAACGGGCCAGGCCACATGGAATTTCACGCTTTCCGACGAACTGCGACGGCATTCGATAATGTTATCGACGATTTCGATGCGAGTCGAAAAGATCCTGCCATCAGCACCCGTCAAATAACCCGCGTGAACCTCTGGCCAGTCGTTTACGAGGCTGGCGGGGTAGACGGCAAAGCGAATCAACCCCATCGCGGCTCCGGCCTGCTTCATCAAGAGGAAAAAATCGGTGCACAGAAGTTCTACAGGAAACGATAAGTCTATGCTGATTTTGACTTCGCAATCAATGACACAGACGCACCCGCCCAGAAATTAGGAACCGAGCCTGCCTCCCTGGACCAATCAGCGAGTGTAGTCCCGGCTTGCGGGTTGTTCAAGAAGCTCGCCTTCTGGTAGCCTTTTTGCAGTATTTCTCCTGCCTCGAGATGGAACTGATCTGCATCTGATGAGCCCCGCACCCCTCAATTCGCCCCTGCTGCAAAGCCAACTCCCCGGTCTGGAACCAGGTCGAGGAAAAGTTCGCGACGTCTACGACTTCGGTGACCGTCTGCTCATCGTCGCCACGGACCGGATCAGTGCCTTCGACTGGATTCTGCCAACCGGGATTCCCGACAAGGGACGCGTCCTGACGCAGATCAGCAAATTCTGGTTCGACCGCCTGGGTGTCCCCCATCACTTGCTGTCGATGAACCCGGAAGATGTTCCCTTGCCAGCAAAGACAGATATCGCGTCGCTGCAGGGGCGCAGCATGGTGGTCAGAAAGACCCGTGTCTTCCCGATCGAATGTGTCGTTCGCGGGTATCTCTCGGGATCAGGATGGAAAGAATACAAAGCCAGCCAGACGGTCTGCGGACTGAAACTTCCTGCCGGCCTGCGCGAAAGTGAACGGCTCCCCGAAGTCATCTTCACCCCGGCGACAAAGGCGGAATCGGGTCACGACGAGAACATTCCGTTCGAACGCATGGCCGAGATCATCGGCTCTGATCGGGCGGAACAGTTGAAGCAGTTCAGCCTGGATGTCTACACAAAGGCCGCCGAGTTCGCCCGGTCCAAAGGGATCATTATCGCGGATACCAAATTCGAGTTTGGCGTGATTCATGACCAGATCATCCTGATCGACGAAGTCCTGACTCCAGACAGCTCTCGCTTCTGGCCCGCAGACCAGTATTCACCCGGTGGAGCTCAGCCAAGCTACGACAAACAGTTTGTGCGTGACTGGCTGGAAACCACCGATTGGGACAAGAACAGCCCCCCTCCCGCACTTCCAGAGGACGTCGTCGTCAAGACGCGGGATAAATACATCGAAGCATACGAACGCCTGACGGGAACGACGTTTGCCTGGAAATGAGTCGCCCGCATGAGACGCCTGAAATTATTCCTGACGACCGTGTCGTGGGGAACACGACTTCAGCTCCTGATGGTCGTGCTGTACCTGAGTTATCAGGTCTGGTTCGATTCACGACGAGGCTACCTTCCCGTTACGTTCGCCATCATGCTGCTGACCGGTCTGCTCGGCCGTTTACTGTTGCCACTCATGATGGCTTATCCCCGGCTGACTTTCCGGGTCTGGGGTTCCTTCGGCACGGTGTTCCTGATTTTGTCCTATCTGGTCAGCGGGCAACGCTGGTGGTGGACCGTCGCAGCTCACTTCGGTCGTGAGATTGTCATGTGCCAGTATCTGAGTTGCGGGTACTGGTTCGTATCGCAATTGCGGCTGGCCCAGGAACGATTGACATCAGACATTCCTGAGGACGACGAGGAATTCGCCAAGACCTGACTGCCTCTGGAACTCAACCTGATTCGGCCTCAACATCCGACAACAGCAACTCGCCCCCGCCCAGAACCCGAGCGGCTCACACCCGTAAGAGTGATACGACGGCAGGGAAGATCACATCCCAGATCAGAGAGACTTCCACCGATCAATCAATGTAACTAAGTCGAATCGTACTAATACCAAAAAATCTCCATCGCTAAGAGGACTGGTTACTATGAGTTTTCACTACGCAACACGACTCCATGAAGCGATCAAGGCCAAGAAGACACCGGCACTGGTCGGTCTTGACCCACGACTGAACCAGCTTCCCCCGGATGTCCTCGCACACGCCCGCGAACTTCACGACGACCCGGTCGCCGTCGCCGCGTCGGCATTTGAGGAATTCTGCGTCCGGCTCATCGATGTCGTCGCGCCGCTGGTCCCGGCCGTGAAACCGCAGGCGGCGTTCTTCGAGGAATGGGGCCCCGATGGCTGCCTCGCCCTCGCCCGTGTAATCCGCTATGCCCGGACCAAGGGACTGATCGTCATCTTCGACGGAAAACGGGGTGATATTGGAACAACGGCCGAAGCCTATGCACGCGCTTACCTCGCCGGAGCAGACCCGCAAGCGGCTCCCTGGCAGGCAGACGCACTCACGGTCAACCCCTATCTCGGCCGGGACACTCTCGAACCCTTCGTGAAGGTGGCCGCCGAGCGAGGAGCCGGCATCTACGTCCTCGTCAAAACCAGTAATCCCGGTTCAGCCTCGTTCCAGGACAAGATCACCGAAGATAAAACACTCTTCCGCCACGTCGCCCAGGTCGTCGAAGAACTGGCCCTCGAGACCAACGAAAGTGGTTACGGAAGTATCGGCGCCGTCGTCGGGGCAACCTATCCCCGCGAACTCGTCGAACTCCGCGCGGCCATGCCACACGTCCCGCTGCTGATTCCCGGTTACGGCAGCCAGGGGGGTGCAGCAGCAGACGTCGCCCCCGCCTTTGATGCCAACGGCCTGGGTGCGGTCGTCAATAACTCACGCGGGATCAACTTTGCCTTCAAAGCTTCCCCCTATGACGAACAGTACGGGGCGAAGCAGTGGGAAGCCGCCGCCGAGGCCGCTACGAAGAAGATGATCGCGGACCTCGCTGCCGGAACCGCCGCCGGAAAGCTGTTGTAACGCGTACCGCTGAAATGCCAGCATGCCACTGCATGACGGCCGCCGTCATGCAGTGCTGCTCCCGCTCGCGCCTGTGCATGAAATCCCTGTAGGTGAAACCAGGGTACAGCCGCGCAGCGTACCCGCCCGAGGCCCTTCGCTCACTCTCTTCCCCTGCTTCTCCCGCGCAGTTTCTTACTGCACACGCTGCGATCAGCCACGAAATCGTCCGACCTCGTTCACAGTTCGCCGCCTCCTCCTCGACCTGAACTTTTCGGAAGCTTGATCTCTTCACGTCTCGTGGACGTTCAGCCCTCGCAAGAACGGCAACCCGCGCAGCCACTGGTAGCGACCCGTTAGAGAAATTGAGTATTAAATAACGACTCGTCATCTTAGAGGCAGTTTCAAAACCGGTTCAAGCATATCATTACGCAGGCGAGGTGGAAAAAGCCTTCGAAGAGATGTGGGTAGTATTCATGCCGGACAAGAAGCCTTCTTTGATAGCCTAGCCAACTGATCGTGCGTTCCACTTTCCAGCGACTCGCATATCTCTTCAGGCTTCGCCCGTCTTGTCGAGACGGCTTCTTCCGGCCTTTTCGGTGGGGTGTGATTTGCTCAATGCCTCTCAGTTTGAGCGTATCACGAATCCAATCGGCATCAGCCGCTTTATCGTACAGCAGCCTCTCGGGTTTCTGGCCAGCAACTTGAATGTCGACCAGCGTCTCGATCGTGTTGACTTCGGCGACCTGTGCAGAAATGGTGAACCCCGAGATGGGGACGCCGTTACCGTCCGTCATCAGCATGAGTTTCGTTCCTTTACCTTTCTTGGTCTTACCAACCTCGGCGCCCCCTTTTTTGCAGGCGAAAAGGTGCCATCACCCATTGCCTGCGACCAGTTCAGCTGTTTCTGTCGATCAAGGGACTTCAGGAGACGTTCCCACGTTTTGACCATGATTCCTCTCTCCGTCCACTCCTTGAGCCTTCGCCAGCATGTTGCAGGAGACGGGTATCGCTCTGGTAAATCTTGCCATCGTCCTCCGCTCTTCAGGACCCACAAAATTCCTTCCAGACAGGGTCGAGGCTCGACTCGTGGTCGGCCTCCCAGTGGGGATGGAAGAGGGTTTGCAAACAGATCTTTGATGGAATTCCACTGGGCATCATCAAGAAAAGGCTTCGGGACCGTCCTGGACCCTGTCGTATTCGGCCGCCGTCGCTGGGGCCACATGGACAGGGTAATTCGCATGTAAGGGACTCCTTTCTCCCTTACCGGTATGCAAATTGCCTGCCAGAATCGTTATTGCAATAAAGGGGTTTTGAAACTGCCTCTAGGTGATGGCGATACCTGATTCTCTCAGCACCGATCACTGGACAGGGAAGAGACGATGCCTGATTCGACAGATCGCAAGAGCGTCGCAGAGCAACCGCTCTACATCCTGTGGGTGGTGCTGCTGGTCGGCACCATCAGTCTACTGACATTGGCAATCCCGCTTGGCCTCTATTTATGGGCCTATGGGATTCCCCAGTTCCCCGAATTGCTCACAACGCCGGTGCACGAATACCGCCACGCGGTCATCTGGAATCAACGGGTCTGGTATCCCGTTCTAAAAGTCGGTCCCAACAGTAACACCGGTGTTGCGGAATTCGCTTCCTTCGATCCCGTGAAGGGTGGTGTGGAGAACTCTGCTCTCACGACCCCCAATCCGCTTATCGGTCTCGTCGCAGATGGCGACCATCTCTGGAGCGTGACAACGACCTCGGTCACGCGCTACCGCCAGGGGAACCAGGTGGAAGACAAACCAAAACGAAAATTAGGACGAACGAGCGAACCGTTCCTCTACGAGGGAAAAGTGGCAGTGATCGAGCTGACGTCTCTGCCCTATCCAGAGCTGCTGCAACTGGTCGACGGGGAATGGACTGCCATAGGGGATGTCCTTATTCCGTTCGCATTAGCCACCACGATGCAGGACGACGAATTGACCCTGGTAAAGTCTTCATCTCCATCGAGCCTCGGCGCCAGGATGATGGACGTAAAAGTCATTCCTGCCGAGGGACAATATCACTTGTTTGTGTCCGACGGAGCAGTCGTGGCCTATCACCAGGGCATCGAATTCGCCACCAACTCAGCCGAGACATCCGCAGAGGGTCAAGAGGCCGTCGACGACAGCAATCTCGACGCCTGGCAGGCTGTCTGCCAGGTGCCGGGGGGACGAAGCAACCTTCGGGGCTGGAAGGCCGGAATCGCTGCGGGAACGCCAATCGTGGTCGCGACGGGATCCGCGATCGGCAATCCCTTCCAGAGAAACTCACTGGTCCTCTATCGAAAGCAGCAGGAAATATGGCAGAAGAGCGACGAAAAATCGACCCCTGCGATGCTGTCGCTGGTGCTGGTCTCTGACGGTCAGAACGTCTATACCGCCGCCCAGTCCGTCGCTCAAACGCTCAGGCTCTTTCAGGTTACCGATGGGCGACTTAAACAGACGGGTGTCGCCCTGCGAGCCCCCGTCACTCCGATGCAGCAGCCCCTTGAACGCGGGGCCGAGATCTATAAGTGGGTCTACTGGCCCGGCTTGTTAATCCTGGCACTTAGCCTCAGCCGCCTGATGAGCGTCTACCTCTCTTCGGATTACCAATTCGGAAATACGACAGTCCAGTTAGCTTCCTACACCCGGCGCGGTTTTGCGAAGTTGATCGATTCGTTCGTGTACTGGATTCCGAACTACCTGCTCGCAGTTCTGCTGGGTGTGGCGACGAAGGAACAGGTCGCCGAAAACATGGACAGACTACTTGATTCCGATGGTTCACTCGGCCCCATGGGGCTGTTCTTTATCGGTGCACTTGTCTCGGGCCTGGTCTATCTGACGATCACCAGCATCACACAAGGGAGGTGGGGGATCACCGTGGGAAAATGGATCTGCGGCATCCGTACCGTTCGAACCACGCTTCGCCCCTGCGGGTTTTTCCGTGCCCTTGTCAGAGACCTGCTGTTCGCGATCGATACCTTTCCCCTGATGTCCTACATCCCGATCACTCTGATTTTCGCTTTCAGCCAAGACCGCCAGCGTCTCGGCGACATGGTTGCCGACACCATCGTTATCCGAACGCCCCGCACATCCCCCACGACGACAGTCCAACCGGCAGATCCCGAAAGTGCGACTCGCCC
Organism: Schlesneria sphaerica; assembly: GCF_044336245.1. NCBI lineage: Bacteria > Pseudomonadati > Planctomycetota > Planctomycetia > Planctomycetales > Planctomycetaceae > Schlesneria > Schlesneria sphaerica. Next base: position 3,342,854 of record NZ_CP172346.1, read on the forward strand.
CTAATTCTCCTCAGCTCCACGCCGGGATATCAATCGCCGGGGCATCAAACACTGGGGTATCAAGCCCCTACCGTCTCTCTTGATATTTGAGCAGCACGCGCGGGTCTCTCTCTCGATGCTCCTCTGCCACGGCGCCTCCTCCGCTTCCCTTCACATGGTGAAACCTTCGCCGCGCCTGGGGAATTTTCTCTCGCGCGCATTCGATGGCTCACGCTTTATGCGGATCAAAGCTGAAAAAGCCCCAAAGACGCTGCCGGTGTTGAAGCATAGGCAGGTCACCAGCATGCCTCGGCCCGCCGTTTGCTTACCCATGGCAGTCTTCGTGTCCCGCACCAGTGGGTCCGCAACAGCCCGCTGACGTACACCCCCACGCATCCGAGCCTCTGTCTGACATGACAATCCCCCTGCCACGGTCTCGAACCTCGATACCACTCGTCTTCCTGGTCCTGCTCTCAGGCATTCCCGCCGGCTGTGGGCAATCGCGCGGGTACCCGACCGTCACCGTGGCCACCCCCCTCGGACGGGAAGGAGTCTGCGTCTCCTGCAGCCGAAAAATCGAATCGGTGACCGAGCAGAATCTGGTCACCGTCGAAGGGAATCAGTTCATCGTCTGTAGCGAAGCATGTGCTGATAGAGCAGATCTGGACGTGGAGCATGCCCACGAAGGACACAGCCACTAAGCGGGCACACGACTCAGCCATTCCCTTTGCTGCCGTGCCGGCTCAATCACAAGACGCAAGATCAACGATCAAGGAGCCCTGAACTGACATGCGACCAGGAATCAACCATCGCGACCGGCGACGCGCATTCACATTGATTGAACTGCTGGTCGTCATCGCCATCATTGCAGTACTGATCGCATTGCTGTTACCCGCCGTTCAGCAGGCTCGCGAAGCAGCACGCCGAACCCAGTGTAAAAACAACCTGAAACAACTCGGGCTCGCACTGCATAACTATGCCGATGCCTTCGGGATGTTTCCGGCCGGTCATATGGACACTTACACGGATTACATCTCCGCCGGGGCCCGTCACCAGTTCAGCTGGTTGACGGCAATTCTGCCGTACATCGATCAGACCCCCTTATTCAACATGATCAATTTCAGCAACGCCGACGTGATGCTGAATGCGAACGTGAACCCGAAGTTCTACGAAGTCGCAGGAAAGTCCGTTCCGGCATTTCTCTGCCCCAGTGATCCGATCGGCCGAGTCAGTCCCACATTGGCCCCTTCCAACTACATGGCCAGTCAGGGAAGCCTTTGCGACTGCCGTGGAAACTCGTGCAATGGACTGTTCGGACACAGCTCCTACACGCGTCTCGCGTGGATCACCGATGGCCTGTCGCAGACGATTGCCTGCGGTGAAACCCTGAAAGGGGATTTGAATCCCGCCACACTGCAGGACAACTACATCTTCACCAACGCTTCCGGCTCGACCGCCTCGAACGTTTCGACCTGCCAGTCGGTCGCCCCGACTCAATCGGACCGAGCCACGGCCTGGTTTGGCGGTCAACCGCAGTTCAACATCATGACCACTCTCCGCCCGCCCAATGACAAACAGTTCGACTGTATTGCCCCCAACTACGGCTGTACCAACATGGCCGCTCGCAGTGCCCATGTGGGAGGAGCCCACCTGATCTTCGCCGACGGATCGGTCCACTTCATCTCAGAGAACATCAGCATCACCACCTTTCAAGCACTCGGCAGCCGCGCAGGTGGTGAAATCGTGGGGGAATTTTAATGGTGCTCCATTCCCACACCCCCTCTCAAACTCCCCTGGCGGCGTCAGGCCATCGGTTCCGGGTCTTGATGGCGGTATTCGCAGCCAGCTTGCTCGGGTTGACGAGCGCAGCCTCCATCTCGCGGGCTCAGACAGCGACAACGGCATCGCCCGCCTCAAGCGACAGCGATCCACCCGTCCCCGCCTTCGAGATCGGGTTTATCGGACTGCACGGCGGTGTCTACGAACAGCTTCAGACTTACGCGAAACCGCTGAACCTGAGACTCACCTATTTCGAGGATGGCGATGTCGCGAACAAACGGGTGGATCTCAGCACCGTACGCCTGCTCTACATTCAGCACACACGCGAAGAAGACCGCGACACCTACCGCCTGCTGCTCGATGAGGCAACCAGGAAAAATCCCGGCCTGCGCGTCTTTGTCCTTCCCGCCAATGCGGTCGACTTCTTCCGGACGATGAACCTCAAGCAGCCTGTCGAACGTGACTCCGACGCGGCGAACTATTACGGCAGCTCGGCGGAAAATCTCCGGCGGATGCTAATCTTCATCGCAGCCCGACGCCTCGGTCACGATCTGCAGGTCGAACCCCCACAGGAAGTCGAGCGGGAAGGTCTCTACCATCCCGACCACGAAGGTTTCTTTCCCTCATCCGGTGCGTTCGAAGTCTGGAGCCGCACACGGGGGACATTCAGTCCCGAGAAACCTCGCCTGCTGATCACAGTTCACAACACCCATCTCGCATTTCAGCAACCGCGTGTCGTCGACGCGTTGATTCGCGAAGCCGAACGGCAAGGTGCCGTCGCCGTGGGGATCATTGACGGCCGCTCAAAAACGTACGAAGAACAGGCCGTCGCATTTGCTCCGCACGCGGTGATCCATACCTGCCATAGCGGTGACACCGTCGCTTTGCGAAATGCCCTGAACGTCCCCCACCTGCACTCGATCTTCATCCGCAAACAATCGATCGCCGAATGGCAGGAAAGTACCGAGGGACTCTCGTCCAGCGAACTTGCCTTCCACATCATCGGTCAGGAACTGATCGGCGGCATCGAGCCACAAGTGGCCGCCGGTACGACATCAGGGCAGGGGAGTGCCGAGGCCTTTCAGCCCATTCCTGACCGAGTCGAGCACCTGATCAAGCGTGCTCTGGGCCACGCCCGTATGGCTCAAACACCCGCCCCGCAGAAGAAGATCGCCATCATTTACTACGATCGCGAAATGGGGAAGGGGGAACTGATGCGAGGCAGTTCCACGGGGATGCACCTCAACGGGCCCCGCAGCCTGACTAACGTCCTGCAGGAAATGCAGAAGCATGGTTATCAGATGACCAGCGTCCCCCGGCACGAGGACGAATTGCTGATGCGAATGATCGAGCGGGGTCGGCAGATTGGTGTCTGGGCCCCCGCCGAGCTGGATCGACTTGTCCAGCACGGGGACCCGGTCCTGGTCTCCGAGGACGACTATCGCGTCTGGTACGAAAAGTTTGTGCCCGCCGATCGCCGGCAACAGATGGAAGACAAGTGGGGGCCCCCTCCCGGCCAGTTCATGGTCTGGCAGCGCGACGGCCGTAAGCATCTTGTCATTCCCCGGATCGAGCTCGGCAACGTCATCCTCCTGCCCCAACCGCTCCGAGGGGAAATCCACGGTAAGGAAGGGGCCAACGCCCAGGCGCATGACAAGGTGACAACACCTCCTCATAACTATCTGGCGACCTATTTCTGGCTGGAACACCAGTTCCACGCCAATGCCTTGATCCACTTTGGGACTCATGGCTCTGAGTTCGCCCTGCCGGGCAAACCGAACGGCCTGTCACAACGGGACTGGTGTGACGTCATCATGGGCTCGATGCCGAACTTCAATCCGTGGATCATCGAGAACATGGTGGAATCCTCGCCTGTCCGCAGACGTGTCTACGGGACACTGCTGAGCCACCTGCCGCCACCGATTGTCGATGCAGGGCTGAGTGACGATCTGGCCAACCTGCACGAAACACTCGACAAATGGGAAACGCTCGAGGAAGGGGCACTGAAGGAAAATTTCCGTGAAGAGATCACGCGCCAGGTCCAGCTTTGCCATCTCGAAACCGACCTGCACCTCACAATCCCGGACGATGGAAAGCTGACGCGGGATGCCATCAGGCAAGTCTCTGATTACCTGCATGCCATCCAGGAAGAAACCACTCCGACCAGTCTGCACGTCTACGGCGAACGACCACGAAGCGACCTGCTGATCCCCTACATGGTCACCATCCTGCGAACGCCGTTCATCAATGGATTGAAAGAACTCAAGCATGATCAGCAGCATCAGGCCAATCGGGATCACGACCACGAGGGGCACAGTCACGGTGTCCGTCCTGAAGCGGAAGCCATCCTGCAACTGGTACTGAATCGGCAGATGGACCCGCTGGATGCCGTCAACGCCACTCTCGGAACAACGCTCTCGGAGTTACCCGAAGCGATCGACAAAGGCCTGAAACTGGCGATCAAGTTGAACGCCGACTTCGACCGGACTGCGGATGAAATTGGTAATCTGCTGGCAGGACTGGAGGGAAAGTTCGTCCCCCCCAGTCCGGGAAACAGTCCCATCCGAAACCCGGGTGCCGTTCCCACCGGACGGAACATGTACCTGCTGAACCCCGAAGAAATCCCCTCGCGGCCCTCCTGGGAACTCGGTCACCGCCTGGCGGAAGAACTGGTCACACGGCACCAGACGCAAACCGGTCAGTTCCCCACCAAAGTCGGATTCGATCTTCGCAGTTCGGCCACGTTCCGCGACTACGGTGTGATGGAAGCGCAGATTCTGCGACTGATCGGAATCGAACCGGTCTGGGACGAGCGGCAACTTGTGAGCGACGTAAAACTGATCTCGCGAGACGACCTGGGTCGCCCGCGCGTCGACGTGTTCATTGCTGCAGGATCATGGTATGAGTCGAATCTTCCCAGCCGACTGAACCTCTGGGACAAGGCAATTCGACTCGCGACGCAGGCCGACGAACCTGACAACCCCCTGTTCCAGAATACGCAGACACTGCGGACGACGCTTGTCGGTCAGGGACTGACGGAAGACCGGGCTCAACTGCTGTCGCATGCCCGGATATTCGGTCGAGCCCCCGGACGGGAATCGGGCAGCTTCCTGGGCTATAAAGTCGCTCAGTCCGGCGACTGGAACAGCCGTGACGACATCGCCGCCGAATACCTCGCCCATCACAAACATGTCTACACGGAAGGGGCCTGGGGTGAAGAAGCCTCTCCCCTCTACGATGCGGCAATTCAGGGAACGCATACTGTCGTCCGCAGTTGGTCCGATCACATGACCAGTCCCCTGGCCAGTAAATATGTCTGGCTGCATGGCGGTTCGCTCAGTCTCGCCGTTGAGGCCCTGACCGGCAAAAAGCCCGAGTTCGTTCTATCCGACGTCCGTGACCCCGACAAAGCGGGTCTGATCAGTGCCGAAGACGCTCTGCGACGTGAATACCGCGTCCGGCTGTTCAACCGGAAGTGGCTCGAAGGGATGATGAAAGAAGGCTACGCGGGGGCCGACCAGATCCGCTTCATGACCTCCAACAGTTTCGGCTGGGAAGTGATGCGTCCCGGCAGCGTCGGCAGCGAAAACTGGCAGGAAATGAAACAGGTCCTGATCGACGACAAACTGAACCTTCGCCTGCCCGACTGGATGGATCGCAATAATCCCTACGCCTACCAGGATTCCATGGCGGTGATGCTGGAAGCGATGCGAAAAGGATACTGGCAAGCCGATGAGCAAACCCGACAACAGGTCGCCCGCGCGTATGCCGAAAACGTTGCACGGCACGGAATGTCGGGACACATGACCAGCGGCGGAAATACTTCGCTCGATACAATGGTGCGAGAACAACTGGAGGGGATCCAGAGTCCAACCGCAACCCGGTTGCTGGCCAACTATACTCAACGGTTCAACGAACAAACGGAGCGAACCGCCGTGGACATCGCCGCAGGAACGACGGCCCCGGGAACCGCTCCTTCGGATGCGGCGGCCACAGACGCCGTTCCTCCTCCGGCCATGGACCCGGCTTCGACTTCGACACAAGCCACCACCCCGTTCGAATCGACAAATGCACCAGCGACCCCTCTGACCACGGTGGAAGGCCAGCGACTTCAACCCTCACCATCCCCATCGATTCAACACCAGCAAAATCTGGCTCCAGCGCCCGTTCCTCCAGGGAAACCCTCGCTTCTCTACTGGTCATTGGGAGCGGCGATCCTCCTGCTGATGGTCGCTGGATTTGCCGCACGACGAGGGACACCATGACGGATCGACTGGTCGAAATTCTCTACCTTCTCTCCGAAGGACTGCTCGCTCCGACACTCATTCTGATTGTCACCTTTCTGGCGGGAAATCTGCTGATGCTCGGCGGCCTGCTGCGCGAATTCCTCGATCGCGCGTTCGGCCTGCGAAGCTGGAGGTCTTTCCTCACACAGCTCCGCGCCAGAAAAATTGCTGCGGCATCGTTCTATGATCTCTTGCTCGTCGGCTATCCCGCCCGTTATCAGCGGGCGACGCAGCGACTGAACCATGCCTCGCAATCCGTACTGGTGAATAAATCGCTGGAAGATCTGGAGCTGGATATCACACGCCGTCTGGCGCGGCTGGGATTCAGTACCCGGCTCGGACCAATGCTGGGACTGATCGGAACATTGATTCCGCTGGGCCCTGCACTGACGGGTCTCGCCTCTGGCGATATTCAGGCCCTTTCCAGCAACCTCGTGATCGCCTTTACCACCACCGTGTTTGGGATTCTGATTGGAGGCTTCTCGTACGCCGCCAGCGTAGCCCGCAAAAGCTGGTACGAACAGGATCTCAGCGATCTCGAGTTCGTTGCGACGCTCCTGAAGTCCGATTCCGTCAGCGATTCCGCGACCGTCTCTGTGCAGGACACCTGCCATGCGACGTAAGGTACGACGCTGGGAGGCCGCGTCCGAGGATGATCCGCTTGCGGGGCTGGTCAACCTGTTCGACCTCTGGATGGTTTTCTCGATCGCGCTGCTGCTGGCCCTGGTCAGCGCATCACGTACCCGGGAACTCGGATCTGCGGCATCACCAGAGGCCGCAGCCACGACGGAAGTGACCCCGTCCGAGCAACAAACCCGCCTCGATCAGTTCCGTGTGAGCCACGAAAAACTCAAGGGCGAAGGACAACGACTGGGAACAGCCTATCGCCTGAAAAGCGGGGAAGTCGTTTACGTCCCCGATTAGGCCCTTCGCAACAGCCCCTCCCAATCCGTACGCAACGAACTGGGGAGAGTTTTTCTTGGCATCCCATCGCTGTGTTCTCTGGGCACTCCCGACTGCCATTCCGTACCCACGTGGACTTCGCTCATCACGGCACCGCATTCGATTCGACCATCGGTGCAACAGACAGGATCTCTCATTGACGCTTTCCCCCCGCTCAATTGATTTACTGAACACCCGTAGTCCAGTACGATGCAGGTCGTACCGAGGTGACGGAGTGTCACATTTCAGGCTGCACCGAACGGATTCTTGTTCGAGAGTGGAAGGCAGCCTGACACGGGCCAGTGCGAATACTCCCAATGTCAAACTCGATCGTCAGAAATTTAAGCGCTCTGGTTCAAGTGGGTAAACAGTTCAGGAAAATGGGAGAACACATGAAAGGCCTCGTCAAGGCTGTGCTTTGTCTTGCATCGATTGTTTCGATGAGTTCAGGAACGAAGGTATTCGCCTCAGTCATTAGTCCGATATCGACACAGACCACCGTTCAACTCGGAGCCGATGGAATCGGTTCAGACGCAAAAAGTGTGACTGATCTGTCCCTCGTCAACGTCACACTTCCTGGAGGCGGATTCGCGGAAGCCCAGTTGAATCAATCAGCCGACCGATTTACGGGCATCTTTAATGGAAGTATGGTCGCGAGTGACTACTCTTACTCTCGAGGGGTATACGAGGTCTATTTCACCGTTGATGTTGATTCCTATCTGAGGATTGAATCCAACTTTGATCTTGGTGGCTATTACCTGGCGTGGTTATACGACGTTGACAACAATAAATTCCTCTCCACGACACAGTACTCTCCTTCCTACGAGGAAGGACCATTGACTGTATCGCTCTCCGATGATCGTGTCTGGCTGAGTGTCGACCCTGTTCTGCTGCGCGCCGGTCGAACCTACCGGATCACAGGTAGAACGGGCGTGGAAGGGTCTGGTGTTGCCAGAGACCCGGAGAACTCTTACTTCAGCTTCTTTGTTACGACAGCTCCTGTCGGAATTCCGGAACCTGTTCCCGAACCATCGTCTCTTGCGCTACTCGGCCTTGGGACACTGAGTATGGCCGTTGCCAGATACCGACGACGAAGATTGTCGTAACCCGCAACGCCAACGATCATCTCCTCAAAGGAGGCTCGCCACGACCCGCGTGATGAGCCTCCCTCTCAGCTGCAACGAATGAGCACCCTGAGACAACCAACGATCTCTTGCAGACGCTCGAAGGAGGATCGTCGCACTCCCATGATCCATCCGAGAGATGAGACGACATTCAATCGTGTCACTCGGGTCCAGAGCACGACCTGCTGGAAACACGTCGGCAATCCCTTCACTAACCCGACAGAGCATGCTCCTGGCACCCGCGTCCACCAGGATGACAGGCGGACGTGACTGCAAGACACGTCTCAGGCTCCCGTCCGCCCACCGTACGCGCCAGGTGTGTCACCTGCCTCGTTCCACAGTTGACACTCTTCTCTTTTTGATTGACACACGTCAACGTGTCGACAAAGATGAAATCTTACCCTGCTTCTCAGAACTGCGCAGTCATCTGGCCCATACAGCGACTCGATCAGATGATCTCGGCAACGACTGCCAGCATGACCGCGATCGAACATCCTTCCCCAGCAAGAGTGCCTCCGATGCTGATTTCCAAGTGGTTAGCTGCGTTCCGTCCTCGTCACACCGTTCGCAGCAAAACCCGCAGAGGCCGACAGAAGCTGGCATTCGCCTGCCACATCATGCTGCTGGAAGACAGAATTCTGCTGTCTTTCACTCCCGTACTTACGAACACCGCCAACAACCTGCATGAGGTACTCTATACCCTCGCGCCAGAGATCCCGGCAGACATTCCGGTGAAGTACGTGACGATCATGAACAACAGTCCGGATGTCGTCTATCCGATTTTTATCGGCGCGAATTCGACGATGGATAACACGGCAGGTCAGGTCGTCCGGATTGAACTGACCAACGGAGGCAGTGGATATGACCCGGCGAATCCGCCCCTTGTTAAATTCGAGGGGGGCAGCGGTTCGGGTGCGTTCGCTCGGGCCTCCGTCAACGCCGAAGGGCAAGTCTACGCGCTGACGCTGGGACTGGGAAATCTGCCCATCGGTTCGGGCTATACATCAGCACCAACGATTACCTTTGATGATAGTGCCAATGGCAACAAAGGGAGAAATGCGGCGGCGACAGCGACAATCAGTACCGCAGGATCGTATACGAAACCCACCTCGCAGTACGATCCGCTCGACCCCTTCAATCAGGGCTTCCGAGGTTACATTGGCGAGGTTAATCCCAATAACCCCAACGAAGTCATTGCGGGACTTCAGCCTTACAGTCAGGTAACGATCCAGCTCCCGCTCGTGTTCTGGGATGGCGCCCGAATTTTCATGGCCACCAATGGTTCGGATCCGCTGGAGTCTGCGTCCGACCCCGGCAACCCCATCCAATCTGCCGACCCCTGGCAATATAATTTCTCGGCCAAAGCTTATATGCCCGCACCGGGTGCCGCCTACAGTGCCACCTTTCCTGACCCTGCGACAGGCATTGCCAATTCCAACGGACGCGTGCTCTGGTATCACGACTCAAACGTGCTGATCGGTGGCCCCAAGGGATTCGCGAATGACACCCCTGGCCAGTTGACCGAGTTCACGATTCGTGACGAGATGCAGGTCAACTGGGCTCCCAACATGCCCCAGTCCGAGTTGGTGAATCCGATTCTGAATTATGACGTGTCGTACGTGGATCAGCTTGGCCTGCCCGCCATGATGGAAACGACCGACGGGTTCCCCAAGACAAATCCGGAACTCGGCCCCAAACCTTACGCCGGGATTGGCGCGGACTTAAGTGTCCCGCAGATGCAGCAGTTGATTGCCCAGTTCACGCAAACGATCCCGGGGACACCCAACAGCCTGCTCGGGGATTACTTTGGCGGTAAGGGATACGACCAATACGTCTTCCCCGGCAGCCTTTCTGATTTCAGCCTGCTGCCCGGCGGATTCAACGTCTTCGCAGATTCCGCTCTCGCGGACAGCGAATCTACCTACAACACGGCACAGTTCCAGCACTTCAAGCTCGTCAGTGGCGGCACCATTAACCGTGTCGCGACAGGAAACATCAACGGCAACGGAGTCGTCACGGTCGGCAGTAACGTAGTCACAGGACTCGATCCTTCGGTCGTGAAGCAACTTGCGAAAGGAATGATCATCCTGGACTCGGGCAGCGGCCCCGGAGCACAGGGAAATTACTTCAGTGCGGGAACCTACATCGAAAGTATTAATCTCGCGAATAACTCGGTGACACTCAGTACCCCAGCCTACTTCGATAACTCCGGTAACAGCGGGGGGACCTTCGCACTGACGTTCCTCGGGTCGCGATGGAATTCGAGCACCGGAGCCACCGACGGCACCCAACCACGAATCACCGGGCTGGATCCCGAAGCGGTCCAGTTCCTCAGCCCGGGAATGCTGGTCACCGGTCCAGGCATTACCGGGTATGCCGTCATCCAGTCGATCAACGGCCTCAATGAAGTCACGCTTGTCGACGCGAACCAGAATCCATTTGTTCCTGCCGCAGGAACTGGATCGGCGGGATCGCCGTACGTCTTCGCCGGAAGCCCCGCCTCCTACGTCGCCCAAAAGCTGATCAACCTGTGGTACGCCTGGGCCGATTACTATGTGCAGAATGTTGATGCCACGACCGTCTCCCTGTCTGGCAAGACGACCGGGACCAACTCGCTGCTGGATGAAAAAGCACTGATCCTTTCCGACCTCAGTGATACCAGCCAGCTGCGAGTCGGCAGCGTCGTCTCGGGGCCGAACATTGCCCTGAATCGCGTGAGCGACGCACAGGTCCACCATGGCGGAACAGGCTATCAGGTCGGCGACATCCTGACGGTTTCCGGCGGCGCGACCATCGCCCCCTTCGGCGCGGCGCAGATTAAGGTCCTTGGCGTCAATAGCGCCGGCGCGCTGACAGCGATCCAGGTCATTCAGAGCGGATCCTATTCTCAGATTCCCGCTGGCATCGTCAGCTTCACGGGGGGACAAGGATCGGGCGCAACAGCCAATCTGACGATTTCCAACACCACCATCACCAAAATTCTTTCGGCGACGTCTGTCCAACTCAGTAACGCCGTCCTGACCTCCGCAACCGGCACCTATACGTTCAGCGCACCGCTGCCGATCGTCCGATCCAGTGACGCACCCGCATTCGGTGACCCCGCAAATAAGTTGACATTCGATAACACATTCACCGCCCCCTACGGAGAAAACCCCCTCGAGTTTGCCCAGACGGTCTACGATGTGATGTCCGGATTCAGCAAGATCCCCCCCTCGGGTGCCAAGTTGAGCCTCTCAGCTCAGTTGCTCAGCTATTGCATTGGCTGCAACATTGGTTCATTCGCTGGTAATTCACTGGTCCCCGTCCTGCGTCAGGATCAGTTACGAGACGCGCTCAAATCCATCATGCGCGGCGTCTCGGATTTCCAGCAATTCCCGGAGTTCGGCACCATCCAGGACCCACGCTCCACATCACAGTGGTACCCGGATCCGTCCAAAGTTCTGCCGGGCGCTCTGGTCAACGAGACACAGACCACATCCAACGTCTTTAACCTCAATCCGTATGTCTTCTTCGTCCACCGTGTGCTGGGGATGAATGGCTATGGCTTCTCGGTTGACGACGACACCGCAGATGTTGGGAGCCTGGGATCGAACCTGCAGATTGCCTACGGAAGCACTGCCGCAACCGCACCGGGAACGACGCAAAAGCTAAACAACCTGAATTACTACACGTCAGGAGCCCCCTACGGGACACTCGTAGGCGAGGGACAGATCGATAACACCTCCGTAGCCTTCGCCAAGATGCGCGAAGAGGGATTCCTGATTCCGGGCAACACGGATCGCACCCCCGTCACGGTCATTAAACTCCCCACGAGTCTCATTCCACTGCTCGTCGCCGCAGACCAGAACACCACCGGTGCGCTTGTCACCGCCAGTGACAACAGCCTGCCCGCAGGAACGCGCGTCGTGGCCTACCAGAACAGTGTGAGCGATCCCTCGTACCCGGAGGGCTATGGCGCGGTCTTCGTGAGCCGCCCCGCCGGCACAGTCCCCTCAACGGACGGGCCACCCAATACCACGTTCACACTGACCGGCTTCAATACCCTGCTTCCTGTGATCACCCAGGTTTCGCAGAGCAGCGGCGCACCGGGAACACAGATCACCATCACCGGAGCCCAATTCGGTTACACTCTGGTGGGGAGCACCAATTTTGTACCCGTGGTCGAATCGATCACCTTTAATGGTATCCCCGCAGCCGCCAGCAGCATTATCGTGGTCGACGCAAACACCGTGAAAGTCACCCTGCCACAGGGAGCTTCCACCGGAAAGATCGCCGTTCGCAGCGATGCCGGGACGGGTTACAGCAGCACGGACTTTCAAGTCACCTCCCTCCAGGTCTCCCAGCCACCCACGGGGGCAGCCAACACGATCGCGATCAACAGGAACACCTCCTACCCATTTGCTGTAGCGGATTTTGGGTTCTCAGATCCAAATGACAACCCGTCTCACAACTTCTCAGCAGTCCAGATCACCTCTCTGCCGACGGCGGGAACATTAACCTATAACGGTATCGCCGTTTCTCAGAACCTGTTCGTCTCTGTCGCTGACATCAGCGCGGGCAAGCTCGTCTTCACCCCGGCGCTGAATGCCGTTGGAGCAAGCTATTCCCAATTCGCCTTCAAGGTCCAGGATGATGGTTCCACCGAAAACGGGGGTGTGAATCTTGGTCTGACAGAGCATCTGATGAAGATGACCGTCCTCGCAATTCCAGGCGTCAATCCATCCCCCTGGCTGGGTGGAATCGAATCGACACCACTCTCCTATAAACCGAATGATCCACCGAAAGTCATTTCGGAGACTGTCCTGGCGAGTGACCCCAACAGCCAAAACCTGACGAAGCTGACCGTCCAGATTACGTCCGGCTACCAGAACGATGCGAACGGAAAGGATGTCCTTTCCTTCACCAATCAGTTTGGCATCACAGGCACATTCGACGCGGCCACGGGGACGCTCACACTCTCCGGAACAGCCTACGTCGGGGACTATCGCAAAGCGCTCCGGACCGTCACCTTCAGTTCCACAGGATCTAATGTCAGTTCGGCAAATCGTGTTCTGACCATCATCGCTACCGATGACGGTTCACCCAATCCCGCCCTCAGCCAGCCAGTTACGCGAACCGTCGTATTCAACTTTGCACCGGTCATCACGGGCCTGGAATCGGCAAACCTCACCTACGCTGCGAACACGCCCGCGACAGTGATCTCGAGCACCATCGACCTCAGTGATGCCGACAGCACACTCCTCTCGAAAGTCACTGTCCAGATCACCTCCGGGTACCAGAACAACGCCGACGGACAGGATCTGCTCTCGTTCACCGACAAGTTGGGAATCACAGGTTCGTTTAACCCTGCCACCGGAACGCTGACACTGTCCGGCAGTGCCACTGCGGCCAGCTATCGGGATGCACTACGGTCGGTCACCTATAGCTCCACCGGAGCCAACGTCACCACGGCCAATCGGGTCCTCACGATCATCGCCACCGACGATAAAGCCCCCACACCAGCCAGTAGCGCACCGGTCACACGAAACATCACGGCAGCCAACCACCGACCCTGGCTCGGCGGAATCGAATCGGCACCTCTGACTTACAAGCCGAATGATCCGCCCAAAACCATTTCCGACACCGTCCTGGCCAGCGATCCCGACAGTCACAACCTGACGAAGCTGACCGTCCAGATCACCTCGGGCTACCAGAACGATGCCAACGGGAAGGATCTCCTCTCCTTCACCAGCCAGTTCGGCATCACCGGTTCGTTCGATGCCGCCACGGGGACACTCACTCTCTCCGGAACCGCGTACGTCGGGGACTACCGCAAAGCGCTGAGAACTGTCACCTTCAGTTCCGCAGGGTCCAACGTCAGTGCGGCAAACCGTGTTCTGACCATCATCGCCACCGATGAAGGTTCACCCAATCCCGCACTCAGCCTGCCGATTAACCGGACAATCGTTTTCAACTTCCCGCCGGTCATCTCGGGACTGGAAACAGCAAATCTGGTGTACTCCGCGAATGCACCCGCCACGGCGATTTCCAGCACGATTGACGTCACCGACTCCGACAGCGCCAAGCTGTCCAAGGTCACCCTCCAGATCACCTCCGGGTACCAGAACAACGCCGACGGACAGGATTTCCTCTCGTTTACCGACAAGCTGGGAATCACAGGTTCGTTTAACTCTGCCACCGGAACGCTGACACTCACCGGTGAAGCCGATGCCGCCAGCTATCGAACCGCACTCCGGTCGGTCACCTACAGTTCCACCGGAGCCAACGTCACCACGGCCGATCGGGTCATCACGATCATCGCGACCGACAACAAATCCCCCACACCGGCCAGTAGCGCACCGGTCACACGAACGATCGCAGCAGTCAACCACCGACCCTGGCTCGGCGGAATCGAATCGGCACCTCTGACTTACAAGCCGAATGACCCGCCCAAAACCATTTCCGACACCGTCCTGGCCAGCGATCCCGACAGCCACAATCTGACGAAGCTGACTGTCCAGATCACATCCGGCTACCAGAACGATGCCAACGGAAAGGATCTCCTCTCCTTCACCAGCCAGTTCGGCATCACCGGTTCGTTCGATACCGCCACGGGGACGCTCACACTCTCTGGCACAGCCTACGTCGGGGACTATCGTAAAGCGCTGAGAACCGTCACCTTCAGTTCCACAGGCTCCAACATCAGCACGACCGATCGCGTTCTTACGATGATCGCCAGCGACGACTCGCTCGTCCCAGCGCTGAGCATCCCGATCACGAGAACAATCAAACTGCTGGCCTAAGAGGAAACTCAAGTTCCACAAAACAGATCAACACCCACTCAGCAATCGCAGGGATAGCCACGGTTGACGCGTCCCTGCGGCTACCGTGGCGGCGTCAGCCGCAAGAGGTTTCTCCAACGGCGCCGTAGAACATCCACAAGATTCAATTCAGTCTGTCAGCACCCGGCCAAGCAAACTCGGCATGAATTCCAGTGCGTTGCGGCGACTGCATTCCGGAGCACCGCCAACACTGTTCCGCACGCCATTTGCGCACGGCCACGCTACTGATCGTCAAGTGACAGGGGACGTTTGTGCTTGTCATTCGGTCCGTTTATCGGCCTTGTCGGCCTGCCCGGACAGATCGGCCGGTACGTCGCCGCAGTCCGAATTGCGATATTGACACTTGTCGCTAGTTGTGATATTTTCAATTCATGGAACGGAAGAACCCGATCGCAGCAGCTTTTCAGAACGGCAGGGTAAAGCTTTCCTTTGTCTGACATCCGCCGAACCCCGGGCTGGTCGCTGCCTGCAAATCGACGAAGGCAAGGCACCCCGACACTGAATCCGACTCCTTCAGATGGCCCGCCAGCAATCGAAACGTGCTGGCAGCGCCCGGATCGAGAAGGAGCGGGAAGCTCAGGGAGATTCGAAGTATCTGGCAACGGGCAATTCGAAGTTGCTCAACCTGCTCATTTTGAGCAACTTCAAAACCCTCGCCAGACTCTACAAAACAGGGATCTTGCTCAACTCGTTCAACTTGCTCAACAGTTTTTTTCTCCGCACAGCATCTCCCGATTCATCGAACGACGGCACCCTCACCTTGCCCAGACGGAAGGAATCGTGCGAGTTGCTGGCCCCCAGACGGAAACTCGTCTTTGCACAAATTCGACTTCCTGATAATTACCCCGTCATCACTCCTCTAATTGATGTTGTCCTTCGAAGGGGCGTGCCATGAAGGCCGCTAATCATCGTTTTGCGCTGACTGCCTGCATGATGCTGGCTCTCGCCGTACCTGTGAGCGGTTGTACGGTCGGTGGAAAGAGCTTCGCGATTGATAGTAATTCGCGCGTTCCGTTCTTCGGACTGGAGCTGAAAGAGCGGAAACGCAAAGACACAGCGCCCTCTTATAAGTCAATTTCACGGTCGTCTCGCGACGAAGTCTCCGTGAAGGTCGCGTTCCAGAACTCCGCGACCAATCACGCATCCGACTCAAAAAAGCACTCTTCGCAGCCCGTCTCCACCCAATTCGTGTCAGATCCAGTCACACCCTCAACCCCGAGAGGAAAAACGGGCCAGCCCACCGCGGCCTCTTTGACAGTGACGCAAGATCCACCAGTCGCCTCCATTCCGTTACCTCGTACGGACGACCTCCCTGCTTCGCGCGATCGACGGGCAGCATCCCTCAAGATCGATTTTCAGTGAGATCCGCCAGAAACATCCTCATTGTGCAGACGATGACGGGTCGCCGCACCGCTCACGAACTTTCGGGATGGCGTTGAGTTTCACTCGCCGAGGCGATTTGGGTGAGTAACAGGTTCACTTTGCCGAGAGCAGGTGAGAACACGCGCCGTCGTGCGTATTCTGCGGCTGATGAGGATTAATGCTCAGTTCAGAGCAGGGACGCCTTCCCGCAGGGATGACTGACAAATGTCAGATGGCAAACTGTGCAGTTTTCCTTCGGGCGCTGGGGTGCTACACTTTGGCTCGTTGTCACGATTGAACAAGCCAGACAGGTCGCAGAGGATCGAACCTGGCGGTGAACACGTGATTGGGCAGCACCAATCAGAACGCGTACGACTCCGGTGATTGACGCAGCATTCCTGATGAATACAATCGCCGATCGGTGCCGAGGGAAGCTCCTCCCCTGGGTCACTTTACGCGACGTACTACCGCTGAGTGAGTTTTTTAAGAAAGAGTAGGTTTCGGTGCAAGTCGCCATTACCAGCAGACACGGGTCTCTCAGTCCCAGCGCACACGAACATATTGCGCGGAAAGCAGAAAAACTGCTGACGTTCTTCGATCGCGTGACGGCTATTAACGTCACAATCGATTTCAATAACGATCGCGTGAACGCTGAAATCCTTGTTGACGCCGAACACCGCCATGACCTCGTGGCGAGTCATCTGGGCGAAACAGGCGAGAATGTCATTGCGGTTTTCGACGCGGCATTGCATAAGATGGAACAGCAAGTCCGTAAGTACAAAGAGAAGATTCAAGACCATCGCCGTGACCCGGCGTTGAATGAAATCGCGGAAGCTGCGGAAAAGCGCAATTCCGAAGGCGATGAATAGCCGCGGCAATGCCTGTGACTCCAGGATGGTGATTGTTTCCAGGACCGGAAGCAGATAACTGCGTTCGTAGAATGCCTCGATCGCGGTCGCAGCAGAAACCGAACACCGAGACAGATCGGCGATCAGCCGAAAGGGGAAATTTCATGAAGTTGTGTGACTTCGTTGTTCCGGGCGCTATCGTCCCGGAGCTTCCAGCAGGGACGAAAGAGACCGCCATTCGGGCAATGGTGTCGAGCCTGCAGAAAGCGGGCAGCATCAAGGCTGAAGACGAAGAGAACATCGTCGCCGCAATTTTGAAGCGAGAAGAGCTCGGCTCCACCGGCATCGGCCGCGGCGTGGCCGTCCCGCACACCAAGCATGGTTCGACCGACAAGCTGATCGCGGCGGTCGCTCTGGCCAAAGACGGCGTGGACTTTGCCAGCCTCGATGGAGAACCCGTCTACATCGTGTTCCTGCTGGTCTCGCCCCCTGATCGCCCCGGCGACCACCTGCGTGGGCTCGAAAACATCTCACGTCACCTTCGCAACGACCACTTCTGCAAATTCCTTCGCCAGTCCAAGACCAGTGAAGACATTTGGGAACTGCTCATGGAAGCGGACAACAACGAGATCTAGCCGCTGACGGCGGTCGTCTCGTCCCGAGCAGACCGCCTCATCTTGCGGCGACGTTGGCGATTTTTCATAACATCTGTCATGATCACGGCCGAGACGGGCCCGATTTCGCTAAATTTCGCCGCATCTCAACTGTGTATTTGCACCATAAACATCCACGTGATGACTCTTCATCATGTCTGAGCCTACCGTACATCGCCGAAAAGTGACTGTTGTCAACGAGCAGGGATTGCATTTTCGCCCCTGCCAGTTGATCGCGCTCGCCGTACAGCAACACCAAAGCTCCATGATCATCACCCGGGGATCCACCCGCGCCGATGCCAAAAGCCTGCTGGAGCTGTTGGCGCTCGCGGCCGAGCAGGGGACCGACCTGGAACTGGAAGCGAGCGGCCCGGACGCCGTCGATGTTTTGTCTGAAGTGTCAGAATTGTTCAGCCGTGGCTTCCAGACGCCGAATCAATCTCATTAATGCTCGACTTAGTACTGATCCAATACTCCGGCGACGTTTCCTGTAGATTGTTGTCTTCATGCAGATCAAACGCGGCATAGCAGTTTCGCCCGGTGTCGCGATTGGGCCGGCCATGGTGCTGGGCTCCGAGAATTTTCGTATTCCCCACCGCTATCTCTCGGCGAGTGCCGTCGGATTCGAACTGACTCGGTTCCACGCGGCTCTGGAAGCGGTTTGTCGCGAAATTTCCACCAATGAGAAGCTGGCCCGGGAGCGACTGGGCGAGCAGTATGCCGCCATCTTCTCTGCCCACCTCATGCTGGTCCGCGACCCGCAACTGCTGGAACAGGTCGAAAACCGCATCAAACAGAAGCAGTCTCCCGAGTACGCCGTCAGCCAGGTCCTGGGCCAGTACGCCAAGCAACTGCAGAATCTGGGGGGGCAGTACCTGGCTGAGCGATCTGTCGACATCTTTGACCTTGAGAAGCGCATTTTGCGACATCTCCTGGGGGAACGTCGCGAAGAACTGGGGCACCTGACCGAGCCCGTCCTGCTTCTGGCGAACAATCTCACCCCCAGTGAAACAGCCAATCTCGACCGCAAGCTCGTCCTGGGCTTTGCGACAGAAGTCGGTGGACACACGAGCCATACCGCCATCCTTGCAGGAGCGATGGAAATCCCCGCGGTCGTCGGGATTGGAAAATTCCTGTCGGATGTCACCGGCTCAGAAACGATCATCATCGATGGCAGCCATGGCCTGGTCATCATCGACCCCGATGAAGAGACGTTGATCAAGTACCGCAGCTCGGAAGAGCGGTACCGCAGTCAGGAACGCCGCCTGAAATCACTCAGCAAGCTCCCTTGCGAGACCCAGGACGGTGTCACGATCACGCTGCTGGGGAATATTGAGTTCCCTCAGGAAGCCGAGCCCTGCAAGGAAAAAGGGGCGGCCGGGATTGGTCTTTATCGCACCGAGTTTCTGTATCTGGAATCCAACCGGGAACCGACGGAAGAAGACCACTATCAGGCCTATTGTCAGGTTCTGAAAGCCTTTCCAAACCGCCCCGTGACAATCCGCACGCTCGACCTGGGATCGGACAAGATGCCCGGGGCGCTCCGGGCAAAGTACCCCGATAGCGTCAACCCGGCCTTGAGTGTGCGGAGCATCCGACTCAGCCTGCAACACCTGCAGCTTTTCAAAACGCAACTGCGAGCCGCACTGCGGGCAGCCCTCTACGGTGACCTGCGGATCATGTTCCCTCTGATCTCTACACTGCTGGAGTTCCGCCAGGCCAAGATGGTCCTGAGCGATGTTGCGGAAGATCTTGAGGAACAAGGAATTCCGTTCCGGCGAGATGTTTCTGTCGGAATGATGGTCGAGGTGCCGTCAGCGGCCATCATGGCCGAGGAATTCGCTCAGGAAGTCGGCTTCTTCTCGCTTGGGACCAACGATCTGATCCAGTACACTCTTGCGGTGGATCGAGCGGACCAGGCAGTGGCAAACCTCTATCGTTCGGGCGATCCCTCAATTTTGCGGATGATCCGCAACGTTGTAAATGCGGCAGTGAAGTACAACATTCCCGTTTCCGTGTGCGGACAGATGAGCTCTGATGCTCTGTTCCTGCCGCTGCTGATCGGGATGGGAATTCGACAATTTAGTGTAACACCTCACGCGATACCTGAACTGAAGGAGGTTATTCGTAGTCTGACGATCTCGAAAGCGGAGAACATCGCTAAACGAGCCGAAACATTTGAGGTCGCTCGTGATGTCGAGAATTATCTTGGAGGGGAACTGAGGCGACTCTGTCCCGATTTGGTGCAGTTGGACTGAACCGCGAATGCCACCTTTACGATGGCTCGCCATGCTCATGTCGCCTGCATAAACCGTAAGGTTGCCGCGGTCGTGTGACCGCGACGAAACACATTGGATTGGAATCATTTCGAGTGCGCAAGTGCGACCCAGGTGCCGACAACCGACTGCCGATTGATCGAGCATCGCAATGTTGGAACGATGACCAAGGATTTGGCTGCCCCGGGCAGTCAGCAGGTCAGTGCGCACCAGGCCGGCCGCCGATAGACCAGTACGACCGTCATTACAGCCCGCCACCTGCTGGAGGAGCTGTCTGGGAACGGGGAAATCACAAACAGGTTACGACCACAACGCACGTCGAATCTCTCACCGTGCGCGGTCCCGCCCCGCATCAAAAGATTTCCCGGTCGTCATCGACTGTTCAGGCCGACCCCGGTTCGGTAGACATTGAGCAAGCGAATCATCCGTTTGGTTTGGTTTGCACATCTGGGCACAGTGCGTCGTTTTTGAACTTGTTCGTACCATTCTTGTCCCGAAGTCTCTCAATTCAGACTTCTCTGGCCTGTGAGAATCGCTCACAAGGCAGCCATCCGGGGACTCGACTCGCCGTCATTTCAACAAGTTTGCAACGCGCACAGCGCACTCATTCCTGGATAAGGGTGAGTCATGAAAAAAGAAATGCTGATGAATGTCCTCCAACCGGAGGAAAGTCGGATTGCCATCGTTGAAGATGGCATCCTGCAAGAACTTTACGTTGAACGAAACAGCCTCGAAAACTACGTCGGAAATATCTACAAGGGGCGGGTCGTCAATATCGAACCCAGCATCCAGGCAGCCTTCGTCGACTTCGGCGTAGGACGCAATGGATTTCTGCACGTCAGCGATGTCGAATACCAGTACTATAAGCATCTGGTCGACGAGAAAGAGGGCGAAGACCTGGGTGGCGACGACGACGACGACGAAGGCCGGCCCTCACGACAGCCCCGTGGCAAATTCAACGAACGAAGCGTCCGCAACAAACCCCCGATTCAGGATATCCTCAAGCGGGGAAGCGAAGTCCTCGTTCAGGTCATCAAGGGTGCCATCGGATCCAAGGGTCCCACACTCTCGACCTATGTCAGTATCCCAGGACGTTACCTCGTTCTGATGCCTGGGTTACAGCGAGTCGGCGTCAGCCGGAAGATCGCCGATGACGATGCACGGAAGCGACTGAAGCGGATTCTCCGCGACCTGAGCCCCCCCGAAGGACTGGGCTTCATCATCCGCACAGCCGGTGTTGATCGCTCACAGGCGGACCTCCAGCGCGACCTGAACTACCTGCTGCGACTGTGGAAAGTCATCGTCAGCCGCGTCAAAAAATTCCCGGCTCCCGTCGATATCTATGAAGAGAGTGACATGATCACCCGGACAATCCGGGATATCTACACCTCTGAAATCGACGCGATCTGGATCGACGAACCCCGCGCTTACGAACGGGCGTGCGAGTTCATGAAAATCGTCCTCCCACGACACGTCGACCGAGTCAAACTGTACGACGGCAAAGAGCCGATCTTCCAGCAGTACGATATCGAGCAGGAAATCACCCGCATCCAGAGTCGGCATGTTCCACTCAAGGGCGGGGGATCGATCGTCATCGACCAGACGGAAGCTCTTGTTGCCATTGACGTTAACAGCGGAAACTTCCGCATGGACGACGACGCGGAAGAGAACGCCTACCAGGTCAACCTGCGAGCGGCAGAAGAAATCAGTCGCCAGATCCGGCTTCGCGATCTCGGCGGCGTGATTGTCAACGACTTTATCGATATGCGGGAAGAACGGCACCGACGCGGGGTCGAACGAGCCCTGCACAACGCCGTCAAGCGAGACCGGGCCCGAACCAAGATCCTGCACATCAGCCCGTTCGGCCTGATCGAGATGACCAGGCAGCGAATTCGACCTTCGCTTCGCCGTTCTGTCTATGAAGATTGCCCCTGCTGCTCGGGAACAGCACAGGTCAAAACGGCCGAAAGCATGGCAATCGACGTCATGAGATTACTGATGTCACACGCCAATCGTGACGATGTTTCGAAAGTGACAGTCGAAGCACACGAACGCGTCGCCGCCTTTCTGAACAACCGGAAACGCAAAGATATTACGCAACTCGAAGAGACGTACGACGTTTCGATCACCGTTGATGCCAAAACAGGGGTCGGCCCTGAGCACCTTAAGTTCCACTGTTCCAATGCGACCGGGACGGAAGTGAGAATTTTGACCCAGTCAGACTCGAAATCGAAGAGCTAAACCGGTATTCTTTCCCTCCCCCTCTGGGTCGCCAGAGTTGGTACGTCAATTGTTTGCCCCGACACGGGGAAGAAAGCTTTCAAGGTCGGATGCTATGTTCGCAGTTTTTGAAGACGGAAGTCGCCAATTTCGCGTCCAGACGGGCGATGTCCTCGCCGTTGATTACCGAAGCGATGTGGAAGATGGGCAAACAATTACGTTTGACAAGGTTCTGCTAGCCAATGGCGGCGGAGCCAGCGTCGTTGGACAGCCTGTCATCTCCGGTGCGTCGGTCACCGCAGAAGTCGTTACCGCAGAACTGAAAGGCCTGAAACTCGAAATTCAGACCTTCCACCGCCGTAACGCTTCCCGGCGACACACTGGCCATCGCCAGAAATACACCCGCGTGAAGATCACCAACATCTCGGTCCCCAACCTCCAGGTTGTCGAACGAGCTGCCAGCGGTGAAGAAGCCAAGTCAGCGGAAAAGAGCACAGTCGCTTCCTGATCCGGACGCAACTGACTGCCAATCGATATGAACCAGAACGCGGAGCGAGCAATCGCTCCGCGTTTTTCATTTATACCCCTGCTAACCAGCATTTCCATTGAGAATGACGCTGGTGGGGGGGGGGGGGATGCCTGCATGACTAGATGGATAGGGAAACATGCCACTCAGCCATGTCGTGTTCGGGTCGGATGCCACCCGAGGAAAACAATTTTCCAAATTCTTCTAATTTTTCATAAAATTTTCGTCACAACAGTTAAAATCGATGTGAGGCACCTTTTGGACGACTTCGCCCGATTTTGCAAATGTGCCAAATCAGTCAGACAATTTAAACACCCGCTACACCTTGGGGATGTCAAGGCGAATATCACGATTTGAACGATTTGCACCACCCTCCTCACCACCCCTGATGTAAACGCAACGCTCACAATTGACACGCCTTTTCCGGGTAATCCCCACGAAGTGCTGCATTATTCGCGGGTTCGTCCCCTGAGGAGCTCGATGCGCGGGGGGTTGTCAACGTTTTTTTCAAAACTTAAGATTCGGCGGTCGGATCGATGAATGATTTGACCGTTTTTTATTTTTTGTAAGGCGTGAATCGTGATTGCAAAACAAGAAGTGCACGACTCTGTTGTCGAGCCAGCAAGGCCGGGAACGAAGTCTGATCGCATCCTGAAGATGCAGATCGAATTCATCCCCAGCACGGAATTCGAGCCAATGCTAGTCGCTAAGGCTCGACTGAACGTCCTGGAAGCCGTTCCCCTGAATGGAAGCGTCGTACGCAAGGACGCGGCATCAGACGAAAGCCTCAAATGCCTTGCCCCGGCCTTGGGTGAATCACTGCTGTCGTTCGCCGAAGAACAGCATGAATTTCGCCGTATGAACTTCCTGAAGTTCTCGGCCCAGCGTCTACAGTCGACACTGGATCAGTCGAACCCTGACGCGCGAACGGTTGCTGAGATCGAGCGGCTCCTCGCGGAAGCTCAACAGACACGAGACCACCTCATCCGCGCCAACATGCGGCTGGTTGTCGCAAATGCGGGTAAGTACTGCACTACCAGCTACAGCTTCGAAGACCTGGTGAGCGACGGAACACTCGCCCTGATGGAAGCGGTAGAGAAATTCGACTACCAGCGAGGTTTTCGTTTCAGCACCTACGCTACGCACGCCATTCGACGGAGCTTTTTCCGTAAGATTGGTCGCCGACAGAAGGACCGCACACGATTTACCGTGACGGACCCTGAAGTCTTGACGAGTGCCGTTGACCACCGCGAAGTCGACTTCGATGCCCCGAACGAGACTCAGCTGATTAATCACATGTTGCTAGTGCTGTCAGACCATCTGACCGAGAGGGAACTCCGCGTGATCGAAGGTCGCTTCGGACTCAAGAACGAAGCAGAACCACGTACGCTGATGGAACTTTCGAGTGAACTGGGCATCTGCAAAGAACGCGTGCGTCAAATCGAAGGGATCGCACTGGGCAAACTGCGTACGTTCGCAGTGAAGTATTCCGCGAAACTCGCATAACGCTCGGGACTGCGCCGGACGGGATCGGCGCAATGACAGGAACACAACACCTTGCACGGACGCGGGTGGCTCCTGATCCCTGGAGTGATCTCTGCCGAATCCAAGCTCGCGACCATAAAACCGCTGAGCTACTTCTTGTCGGCCTGAAACCATTCCGCTCGTACACGGGGATATTCTGCGCCCCTACCGGGAAATCGGACAAGGTCACAAGACGTCTCTCTCCTTTGTCGTACACCGATGAGACAGATGTCGCGACCAGGCCGCCGCGATTATCTCCTTTTGAGACGATCCCCCTTTCACTAAGCCACATTCTGATTGCTATTAATACTCTCTAAGACCACCATAATACTCTCTAAGACCACCAACAACGGGCGACCATGAATGATGCTCGGCCGCAGCAGATTTGATCGAATCATCATCAAAACCCTGTCCAACCCCCGATTTGTGTCTCAATTCAGGTGATCGCCGCTTCGAGACCGCGCAATTGACCCTCTCATGGCAGCAGAAAGCGACCTGAAACGCGGAAACTTCAGGTTTATTCTACCGGAATCAGTGAGCGCGCGAGTGGGACGCTCGAGCCCTTCCTCACGCTTCGCGCAGACGAGCTCAAGTCAAAACGGCCATAGAACGCCGTTTCAGGTTTCTAACCAAGCTTAGGTCGACGGCCCCTGCCAAATGCTGCTGCCGATCGCCTTTGACTCTACTGCGAAGTGACGAACCCGGCTGGTTTGCTAGCCTAAATGCACCAAATGTTCTCCGGAAACGCCAAGTGGCCCCCTCCAATGAAAACCGGTCGAGTTCAAATCGACCTCACCCGAAAAAAAGAAGGCGACGGACCGCAACCCGCCCCGAGGCAATGCAGACGTCACTGCCCCACAACGAGAGCTTCGCGATGGTTCTGCTGGGCGGTAACGTCAGCTTGATCAGTTGCTGTTTCGCCAGGCTGTTCGCTGCAGCACCTCGATATGAGCACACTCGCATTTGCTCGCATCGCCACCCGAGCCACACTTCGCTCCAAGTCGCTCTGGTCTTCAGACTTTCCCGGAATGAGAGATACACCGGGCATGGACATCCTGACAAAAACTGCACTTAGGCGATCAAGGGGGACTCACAAAACCGCACCGGACGGTGCATTGATTCTGGAAAGTCCCCCCAGGAAACAGCGACCCAATCAAGCGGCACCCGGATCGCGGATGCAAGCCCGCTCAGAATGAACCCCCGCATTAAAGAATCGCAGACCGGAGGACGTGGCTGTCGATCTTGACGGCAGATCTTGTGACTAACGCTGGGACGGCGAATGCGATGACACCTCCCTCGGCGAATTATTCGCTGTCAGCGACTTCGAAGAGATGCTGGCATGAGATCCCCAACACTGATCAGCGAACGCACCTGCAGAAGAGGAGCCTAGAGGAATTCAACTGCCGCGAACAACTGCTCCCGCATCATCATTCATCGTTCACGACATTCACTTCACATTCATATTTCATACCAACGACATCACACTTCGTCGCCCCGACACAGAACTTCTCGCGATGGTGATAACAACGAAAAAAGCTGTGGGATTCAACCAGCGAATCCCACAGCCTGTTACAGCCACAAACTTGGCGTCCAACGTTCAGCAGAGCGAGAACTCACCTGCAGAAGCCGAACTCCGCAGCGATCAGTGCGTCTTCAAATCGAAGTTCATCTCATTCTTCGTAGGCTCAACTTCATACTTCAACGTCGTCTTGGAGTTGAACTTATCGGGGACGTACATTTCAACCTTTTGCGCCGAGGAGACTGCGGAAGGACCAACTGTGGTTCCACCGATCCCCGTGGTCACCGGCTTACCAGATTCACGGAAACCTCGAATCTCAACCTTGTGACTTCCCGACGTGGGGCCTTGTGAGGCCTTGATCTTGTAGAAGCCATCTGCGATCTGGCCACCCGCAGCGGGCCCTTCAATACCGTCGGGAAAGAAACCGATCGTTCCTGAAGGAACGGCAATTCCATCAACGGTAACGGTTCCGGAGATCTCGTATCGTGGCGGGCCAGACTTTCCGCATCCGTACATCCAAGTCGTCGACACGAATGCGACGAGAGCCAGGGCGACTCGAGCCTTTCGCTGAAACTGAAATTTCATTTTCAAAACCGATGAAAGAGCGATCACAAAATATTCGCCGAGAGTCGACACGATGACTCTCGGCTGAATCCCGGAAACACTTGGACTAGAACTCGCCAATCGTTTCGTTGCCTTTGTGTGTTCCGATCGCCTGCCAGATCACCAGGCTGAGGTTCTCACTGATGAATCGAACGGCACCGTCGGCCATGGTGACGTGAGCACCACCAATGTGCTGGCTGCGAGACGAGTAAATCAATGCACGGTCGGCATAGCTGGACGACGTTCCGATACAGGGGTATCGCAGACCGTTTACGCAGAACGCGGCACGCGACTCATCGGGAATCGTCGTGTTGGGATTGCGATCGTGCTGGTAGAGAGCCCCTTCCGGATAGTGCATCACACCTCGGAAATCGTCGCCTGTCGAGTTCAGCAGTTCCGAAACCAGCGCGGTGTTACTGGTTCCGTCGATGAAGTCACGGAAGCTTCGCTTGCTGTTCATTGTGAACGGACCGGGAAAGAGGCGTGATGGATCATCGGGATTGGTGACGCTACGCAATGCACCAATTCCGCTGTTAGCAACGTAGTTTCCACGGCGATAGGCGTTGAAAGCCATCTTGCCTGAGTTGGGATCAGAAGGACAGGTCATACCGGGGAGCGAGACTGAAACAATCTCGTTCGGAGGATTGCCGACCCCAGCAACACAACCGAAACATGAATTAAAATCAGCGCGATTATAAAGGGGGGCCTGATCGATATATGGCAGAATCATCGAGACCCAGGTCGCTTCATTGCGTGCCGTGGTTTCAAACACCTGAATCGCGCCAGGAGGCAACGTACTGAACGTGTCGTGATACGAATGGAGAGCCAATCCCAGCTGCTTCAAATTGTTCTTACATTGTGTCCGGCGAGCCGCTTCGCGTGCCTGCTGAACCGCAGGCAGCAACAGAGCGATCAAGACGGCGATGATCGCAATAACGACCAGGAGCTCGATCAGTGTAAAACCTTTACGACGTAGCTTCATGTGCGTAACCTCTTAAAAGTACAGAACCAGGTACGAACCGAGAAAAGAACGGGAACGAACGCAATCAATGCAGTACACTACACCGTTGCAACAGGATAACATATAGAACGATGTCAATTCGACGCTAAGCTCGAAAGCGTTAGAAACAATGTCAAATTTCGGGCAGAGTGCCGTTTGAATCGGTGCGAGAGAACATATTAGCCCTGTTGAAGCGATTAGGGCGAGGAAACAGATAAGTAAATGCGATTCTAGGGGTTACTGCCGCAGATATCAAGACGCACCTCCTAATATGCCGGAACAGTGAACACAGGACCTTTCCGCTATCGGTTTATTGCTCATTAGCTGCTTCTCAACACCTGAACAACAAGACAAAACACCTAAATCCTGCGCACATTAGCAAACGTCAATTAAGCACCTTCTTAAATCATGGTTATCATGCCTATGCAATGATCTCTCTCACCACACGACCATGAACATCCGTCAATCGATAATCGCGTCCGGCGTGGCGGTATGTCAGCCGTTCGTGGTCAAGACCGATCAGATGCAGGATTGTGGCATGGAAGTCATGGACGTGGACCTTATTTTCAGCAACCGCAATGCCGTGCTCGTCCGATGTCCCGTAGGTCATCCCTCCCTTAACGCCACCCCCAGCCAACCACGACGAGAAGACCTGATGGTGGTGCTCCCGGCCTTTGGCTTCGGCGGTGAGATTGTAGGGGGTGCGGCCGAATTCGGTTGTCCAGACGACGAGTGTCGATTCCAGGAGTCCGCGACGCTTCAGGTCTGTGATTAGACCTGCAACCGGCTGATCGATCGCACGCGCCAGCGGACCGTGTGCAGCCATGTCCCCATGCGAGTCCCAGTTGCTGCCGGAACCAGAGCCCGTATCGATCAATTCGATAAAGCGCACACCGCGCTCAATCAGGCGGCGCGCCACCAGGCACTGCCAACCAAAGCTGGTCGTATCTCCGCGGTTCAGACCGTAAAGATCCAGCGTTCCGTTCGTCTCTTCCGCCACATCGAAGGCAGCAGGCGCTTCGCGCTGCATGCCGAAAGCCGTTTCGAATGAACGGATGCGGGCGTCCAGGGCGAGGTCCGCCTGTCGCTGCTCCAGATGGCGACGATTGATTCGGGACAACATGTCCAGTTCCGACCGCTGCATCTCTTCTGCCGGTGTCGCGCGGACAAGATTCGGCAACGGCTCGGCCCCCGGGACGACATGAGTTCCCTGGTGGCAACCGGGAAGGAAGTCACTTCCCCAGGTTTGTGCCCCGGCATAGGGTGCCGAGGCAGCGAAAACCATAAACGATGGGAGGTTTCGATTTTCCGTCCCGAGACCGTAACTGACCCATGAGCCGATACTGGGACGCGCCGTGTTGAACGACCCGGTGTGCATCCCCATTGTGGCCTTGTCGTGTCCGGTGTGGTCCCCCGACACAGAATTCAGGACACAAATATCGTCGATCACGCTGCCAATCCGGGGGAACAGGTCGCTGACGTAAACGCCACTTTCCCCTCGAGGACGAAATTCCCAATCGGGTTTTTTCAGGACGCGATGAAACTCGCCCTTCTTTCCCTGCCAGTTGTCGATGGTGATCGTCTTACCGTGATCGCGGAAGAGATTCGGCTTGTAGTCAAATGAATCGACGTGCGAAGCCCCCCCCGTCGAAAAAATGAAGATGACATTCTGGGCCTTGGCAGGAAAATGCGTTTCCTTGGGCGCCAGCGGATCGTTGGAGGTCACCGATGCCTGAGCCCGATCGACGTCATTACACAACGCTGCCAGCGCAATCGCTCCGAAGCCACCGGCCGACCGATGCAGAAGTTCCCGGCGAGTTAAATTCATGGCATTCTCCAGCACTTGAGGTTGTCTCATGATCAGTCCACAAACAGAAACTGGTTGCTGGTCATGAGCACTCGGGCAAACGCGCCCCAGGCAAGTTCGTTCTGCTTTTCTTCCGGCAGGTTCAGGCGGGCGGACTGCTCGCGGTAGTGCGCCAGGAACTCAAGGAAATCAGTGACATCGTCCGCTGACGCCTCAACACCCCACGTACTTTCGATCGCAAACCGGATCCGATCAGCGTCAGTTGAAGCCTGCCCCAGCAGCTTCAACCCGAACTGGCTGGCCTGACGGTTCACAAAAGGGGAATTCATCAGATACAGCGCCTGCGTCGGCGTCGTCGTGGTGAACCGGCTGGCGGTACTCACATTCGGGTCGGCCCCATCAAACAGGGAGAGGTAGGGATGCTTCTGCGATCGCTGGACCATTAAATACACGCTTCGATGATTCGAATCGTAATTGGCCTTGAATGGGTAATGGATCGTGAAGTTCCATGCACTGGTGGGCGGGAAGGGATGCCCCTCGGGCATCCTGGGATCCAATTGCCCGCTCAACTTGAGCATCGAATCCCGAATGGACTCGGCGTCTAACGAGAGTCTGGGGAATCGCCACAGCCACCGGTTTTCCGCGTCGAGATTCAGATTCTCGGCATCATCGGTACTGGCGAGCTGGTACGTCCGCGAAAGGAGGAGAAGCTTATGCAGTGACTTCAACGACCAGCCATTGCGAATGAACGTCGCCGTCAAATCATCAAGAAGTTCCGGATGAGACGGCCGTTCGCCTCGGACTCCGAAATCGCTGGAGGAACGAACCAGTCCGGCCCCGAAGTGGAACTGCCAGACTCGATTAACAATCACGCGAGCCAGCAGGGGGTTTGATTCGTCCGTGAACCATTGCGCCAGTTGAAGTCGACCACTTCCTCCCCCCTCGGGAATGGGCTGACCTCCCAGGATTTCGAGATTGCGCCGCGGAACTTCATCTCCCAGACGATCCGGTTCACCTCGCTTCTGAACGCGAACATTCACCGGGGTTGCTTCCGAAACAGCGTAGGCCAGTTCGTACAGAGAGTTGTTCGCAACCTGTTCACGCTGCTTTTTCAATTCTGCGAGCGAATCCAGCACTGACTTCAGCTTCGCCTCCTGCTCGGGCGAAGCAGGAACGGTACGTGAGATTGCAAAGGGCTGGTTCTGAATTCCAAGATTGTCCAGATCTCGCACCGCCGTCCGTCCCGGAGCTTTTCCGATTCCGTCGGACACAAACGTGTTGATGATGCCGTCCCAGTTACTTGCGAGACTCTTGTTCTCGAAGGAAATCGGACTGGTTTCACCCGCCTTCAACAGCGTTCCGGAATAGGTTCGATTCTTGAGATCGAACGTAATGGCCAGATTGTACCAGGCACCAGTTTCCAGCGATGAGACCAGTTCCCACGCGTCGCCGTTACGGACCTGGAACTCTTCGTTACTGATGCTCGCTTCAAACGCCAGCGAGACGATCGCACCATGCCCCAGGTAGAACCGGTAAGCCGCTTCCCCTTCGGCTCGATCGACGTTCCGGAAATCCAGGTTGAAATAAAGCTGTGGAGAAGTCTCGACCGTGTGATTCTGGAATTCCCGTCGAACACCTTCATTCGGGACGGTGTTCTTGACGCGAACTCCCCGCGAACCGGCGGGATGCACATGCGTAAAAGGGCTCTGAGCTTCAGACAGCACGAGATTGGGGCCTGCAGTCACCCAGGGAGCCTTCGGAGCCTGCCCCAGTTCCTGCTGTTCCACACCGTAATCAAGACCGCCACCGATCATTGCGGGATCGAGCGTCAGGCGATCGAAATCAAGTCTGCGGATTTCTCCATCCAGCACCGCCAGTTGCTTCGCACGTTCCTCGTCACGCCGCTGAACTTCGGATGGCATCACCACCGGAGAAAAATGTCGCGGACGCTGCAGTTCTTCACCACCGGGAAACGCGAAACGGCTGCTCGCAAAAATCCCGTACAGGGCGTAGTAGTCATTGGCGGAGACCGGATCATACTTGTGATCGTGACACCGGGCACATCCCAGCGAGAGCCCCAGCAGCGATCGCCCCACAGAGTCGATCGTGTCCGCGATGTCCAGATGCACGAATTCCGTGTTGTCGTTGTAACCGAACCGCTTTCCGACAGCCAGAAATCCGGTGGCGATGACTTGGTCTGCGTACTGCTCGGGCGTTTGATTCCCGCTTTCGAGCGCCTGTTTGGCAATGATGTCACCCGCGAGTTGTTCGCGCACAAACTCGTCGAAGGGCTTGTCGTTGGCAATGGATCGGATGACGTAGTTGCGGTAGCGATAGGCTTCCGGAACGGGATAGTCTGCTCCGTCACCCGCCGTATCGGCATAGCGGACAACGTCCAGCCAATGACGACCCCATCGCTCACCATATTCCGGCGTGGCCAGCAGGCGGTCGACGACGGTTGCAAACGCGTCTGGAGAGGAGTCCGCGAGAAACGCCCGGATTTCTTCAATAGTCGGGGGGAGACCCGTGAGATCATAGGTGACACGGCGCAGCAGGGTGCGTTTGTCCGCCAGCCCGACAGGCTTCACCTGATGTGCAAGATGTCCAGCGTGTATGTAACGATCGATTCGAGTCTGATTCCAGGCACTCTCCTGGGCCTCAGGAGGGTCAACCACCTGAATTGGCTGCAACGACCACAGCGGCCCCGCCTGAGCGACGGAGGTCGACGTATCGACCGAACCCGGCCAGGGAGCTCCCATCTCGATCCACTTTGTGAGAACCGCGACTTCATTTGCCTTCAACGTACTGTCGGGAGGCATCGCCGACGCATCGCCGGACCGGCGGACCGCAGCAATTAACAGACTCTCCTCCGGTTTACCCAGCACGATGGCCGGCCCGCTGTCCCCCCCCTTGAGAGTCGTCTCGCGACTATCCAGGCGAAGACTTCCTTCCTGCTTTTTGCTGCCGTGGCACTGCTGGCAGCTTTCAATCAGCAAGGGCCGGACGTGATTCTCAAAATATTCGGCCTGTTCGGGGGTCGGCTCGCTGGCCCAGACAATCTGGCAACCCAGCAAGGCGATCAGCCCCCCGAGGGAGGTCAGACGACACAGGCGTCGGTGCCATTGTGGCGTCGTCTGGATTTGTGGAAGGAATTTCATTTTCAGTGTCCTCCAACCTGAGGTGCAGCCTGCTCCGGCTCCAATGGTTTCGAAGCGTTGATAAAGCACCAGCAGAGTGCCGCAATCACGTAAACGGAGGCGTACGTGAAAAATACGGCCTGATAGCCAGCCATCGACGCAGTGTATTTTTCGGCAGCGGTCAAGGCCTCGGTCCCGGAAGCTGCAGCCTGTTTGACGTAACGCTGGACGATTTCCCCCGTTAACCAGGCCGCCAGAGACGAACCCACAGTCCCCACGGTGTTCATGAGCGCCCCGGTCACCGCGGCGTGTTGTCGTCCCAAGTCCTGACAAGTCGCCCAGGCAGCCCCCAGCGTCAGATCAACACATAAAGCCGCAAGGGAAATGGAAATGCAGAACTGATGAATCGATTTCGCCTGGTAGACGCTCCACCATGACAGGGCGCAGACCAGCATGGCTGTACATCCGACGATCTGCCGTGCCCGGCGTCGGTCACCGATCCGCTCGGCAATGAAACTGATGATGATCCCACCCGAGATACAGCCAATCGCCCCGACCCATAAAGGGGCACCCGCATAGACCGCCCCCAGTAAGTCTCCTTCGGATAACTGAAAGCGATCCTTCAGATAACTTGGGAAATAGCTGACATTAAAAAACCATCCGTAGTTGATCAGCGAGTACATGAGACACAAAGCCCACAGGCTTCGATTCTTCAACATGGCCTTGACGGGAATATTTGAGTGGCTGTGCGGAGTCCACGTTGATCCGATCAATTCACGTTCTGCCGCGTTCACAGCGGGATGGTTTGCCGGTTGATCACGAAACCACCAGGCAAACACCACACACCACACCAGGCCGAGTCCGCAGAAGAAGAGGAA
Source organism: Schlesneria sphaerica (assembly GCF_044336245.1). Lineage (NCBI taxonomy): Bacteria > Pseudomonadati > Planctomycetota > Planctomycetia > Planctomycetales > Planctomycetaceae > Schlesneria > Schlesneria sphaerica. Next base: position 3,376,138 of record NZ_CP172346.1, read on the forward strand.
CGCGCCGCGCCAGTTCAGCAGGGGGGTCGAAAATGTCGTACCGCTGACGAGAATCGCCCAGACAAGCGGAGTCACGCCGCCGGCAATTCGTCCCGACATCCAGATATAGCCCTGAGCTGTCTCCCAGTTCTTCATGGGGAACCAGTTATGGATCGCTCGGGTAATATTCGGATACGCACCCGCTTCACCTGCGCCGAACAGGAAGCGAATCACGATGAGCGTTGTGAGCCCTCCCAGTGTGAGGCTGCCAAATTTGAGACCAACTAATCCCGTGGCCGCGGTGAACAGCGACCACCAGATCACGATTCGGAGCAGGGTACTGCGCGGCCCGAGTCGATCTCCGAGCCACCCTGCGGGAAGTTCAAACAGTCCATAGGCAATCGCGAAGGCCGTGTAGGCCCACTTTAACTGTTCCTGGCCGCTTAAACCGAAATCTCTCGTAATCCCCGAAGCTGCCGAAGCGAAACAAACGCGGTCGATGTAAGTAATCATCGACAGCCCGCACAACAGGCCAAGCACTCCATAACGGACGTTCGTCGGACGCAGAGCCACATCAGAAGTGGTCTGCTGCGACTCGAGCGATGTCGAGGCTGTCGTGCTTGCACCTGTCATACGTAACTTCACCTGTCATGGGAAAGAAGGAAAGGATTGATCTACCTGAGAGCCGTTTGAAAGAAACGACCGTCGCGCTCTCAGCCCGTTTCCATCAGTCAATCACCCGCCCCACGACGACGATGTGTTGTCCACGTGGAATCGGTGAAACCCAGGCCTGAGCCAGCACCACACCATCGACACCAGCCCTCACCGGCCAGGGGTCCATGTCTATATGGTCAAAGTCGTGCAGGTAGCCAACGATGTCACCTTCCTTGACCTGGGTGCCACATTCGAGGATCGGTTCGTAGTGACCATCAAACGGAGCGACCGAGAAGCAGGCACGGTCGACCATTTCGAGCTTTCGCTGAGTCCCCGCGGCGTGATAGCCGATCTTCTCAATCGTTCCATGGAGCTGATCGTGATGGATGGCCGCTGCCAGCACCCCGTGGCGACCGTAACGGACCCCTTCAGGATTGACCGCACATCCCCAACCCAGCTCGGTTCCGACCGTGATTTTGCCCAGTCGTTCGGCTTCACTGGGGAGCAACCCGGGCGTGATGTTCTGGTAAATCATCAGGCTGGGAGTACCGAACCAGCGAGCGGTCTCTTCGATCTTCTTCGACTGTACGGGATCGTCCACAGGATGAAAGCTGGCACAGATCGAGAAGCGTGCCACATTTCCACCCGAGTGCAGGTCGATAACGACATGGACTCGCGGCCAGATATATTCACGGACGAAGGCCGCAATGCGGTGTGTAATTCCGGAGAGTGAGGGCTGGACACCGGCACCATCCACGAATGCGCGGTTCAGGTTCACCCGGTCATCCGGAGAACTTTCACGTGTCCCGGCACGAAACGCAGAGGGGTTGAGAACGGGGATGAAAATGATTCGTCCGCGAACGTCCTTCAGATCGATTTCGCGACTCAGGTGCTTAAGAACCACGGGCCCTTCGTACTCGTTACCATGATTCGAACCGAAGGAAACGAGCCCTTCGTCCGGCTTGGCTTCGGGACCAACCCAGACGGTCAGCGGGATCAGGTGATCCCCCCAGATGCTGTCATGCTCAAGGGCGACCCAGTAGTCACGACGACCGGGAGAATCGAGATCAAGCTGTTTTGGACGGGCGACAACGCGAGACATCAAGTGAAACTTTCTATCGAATGAAAGGCTTACGCCAGAATTGCCTGGATCAGTTCGCCATGGACGTCAGTCAGCCGGAAATCTCTTCCTGCGTATCGGTAGGTCAGACGCTCGTGATCAAATCCCAGCAGATGAAGAATCGTCGCATGGAGATCGTGGACACTGGTCGGATTCTTCTCGGCCTTAAACCCGAAGTCATCCGTGGCGCCGTAGGCAGTCCCCCCTCGAATTCCGCCCCCTGCCATCCAGACGCTGAATCCGTAGTGATTGTGATCGCGTCCCAGTTGCGATTTTCCATCGCCCCCCAGTTCAACGGTCGGGGTTCGCCCGAATTCACCGCCGCAGATGATCAGCGTGTCATCCAGCATCCCGCGCTGTTTCAAGTCGGTGATCAGGGCCGCGATGGGCTGATCGATCTGTCCCGCCAGTTGACGATGGTTGGCTTCGATCTGAGCATGGTTGTCCCAGGGCTGTCCCGCCCCATGCCAGAGCTGCACGTATCGAACACCTCGTTCGAGCAGGCGGCGGGCGATCAGCGTTTGACGAGCATGCACCCCTTCGCCGTAAAGTTCCTGGATATGCTTGGGCTCGGGTGAAATATCGAAGGCTTCTGCAGCCGCATGCTGCATGCGGAAAGCCAGCTCGAACGAATGGATCCGGGCCTCGAGACGACTGTCCGCACGGGAACTACGGTGTTCCGTATTCAGCATTCGCAGCAGATCAAGCTGCTGACGCTGCGTCGCAGCGGTCGCATGAGGGCTGTTGATGTTCTCAATCAACTTATCGATTTCTTTGCGCTGCGAATCGATATAGGTTCCCTGGTAGGCGCCGGGCAGAAAGCCTGATTGCCAGTTCTCAGTGTCCTTGACGGGCAGACCGTTCGGACACATTGCGATGAAGCCGGGCAGGTTTTCGTTTTCCGACCCCAGCCCGTACATGACCCAGGCGCCGACACTGGGACGGGGCTGGACGGAGTCCCCGCAGTTCATCAGCATGAGCGATGGTTCGTGATTCGGAACCTGAGCGTACATGGAGCGAATGACAGCGATATCATCCGCATGGGCCGCGGTTTTGGCGAAGAGCTCGCTGAATTCGAGTCCGCTTTGACCATACTTCTGGAATTTGAACGGAGACGGCAGCGCAGCGCCGGTTTTCCGTTCTGTAGTCAGGTTCATCGGCACTGGCTGGCCAGCGTATTTTTCGAGTGCCGGCTTGGGATCGAACGTATCCACGTGCGAGGGGCCGCCATTCAAGAAGAAATGAATGACGCGCTTTGCCCGACCTGGAAAGTGGGGCTGCTGTACGTGTCCTTTGTCAGCCGCAGCCGACGCTCCGCGGGCATATCGCCTCGCGTCGTCCGAACACAATCCCGCCAGGGCGAGCGCACCAATCCCCATCCCCGATCGCTCAAGGAGTGATCGTCGAGTCAGACGTGATTCCAGCGACTTCATCAAATCCATCATGTTCTCCCGGATCTCGCTCATCGCCGATTTTCGTCAGTCGACAAACATGAGTTCATTCGAAATTAGCAAGACTTGAGCAAGCTGCTCCCAACGATTGAGTTGTGACATCATGGGGCCGGTGAAATCCTGTGCCGAATCCCAGACACGGGGCATTGGAGCGGCGTCCGGCGCATCACCTGACTGCAGGCGGACAACCATCGACCATTCGAACTGGTCATTGTTCAAATCGCCGTTGAGATCCACGACGAAATCCAGCGAATCACCTTCGTGCAGCTCAATCGACGTGACGTTCATCGGCTTCGTCTGGTTATGCGTTTCGAGCGAACTGACCGCTCCGTTCCGACTGGAGAAGACCCAGCAGCGAATCCCATTTCCGGCGGGCGTACTGTGAATCACAGTCGATTCAACAGAGTAGGTCCCCGCACGGGGCGCGACCCAGCGTCGTACGCAACAGTGCTGAAGGTCGTTCCCTGGATGTCCTCCGGTGGCTGTCAGTCGGGCCCATCCGAGTGCGGCATCAGGCCAGTTTTCGCCACCCTGCCAGGCGCTGCCGGTGTAGTGGGGGAGCGGAGTGAAGCTCATCAATTCTTTCGTTGCCGGATTGAGCTCGCCGTAGCCGTACTTCCAGGCCAGACTTTCAGTCCGCGGAGCCACATCTTCCCCTGCGGGCAGTTGCAGAAATGCCAGGGCCGTTTCGAGCTGTTTAGCAGTCGGTTCCCGCTGATAAACCCGTTGAAAGAGTCGAGTCACCTGCTGAGCATCCGTGGCACCGTCCTCCCGCACTGAGGACACCAGTGACTTCGACTGGCTGGCAACGAATGGATGGTTGAGCGCAAACAATGCCTGCTGCGGTACGGTCGTTTCGCTTCGGGCTGGAATATGCAAATCCGGATTTGCAAAGTCGAAGATTCGCAGAGTCGCTGGCAGGAATTGCCGGTCAATCAATCCATACAACGTTCGACGACGATGCTGTGTCCCATTCATCGCGAAGATGTCGGAACCACGACCTCCCGACTGAAGATCAAGTCGGCCCGAAGCCGCGAGCAACGTATCACGGAATTCTTCGAACGACATTCTGCGGACATTCATCCGCGAGAGGAGTTTGTTTTCAGGGTCAATCAGACTGACCCGCTGCGCCTCGACAGGATCTGCAGGAGCAGCCGAGATCTGCTGATAGGTATTGGACAGCAGGATCAGACGATGAAGATTCTTGGTGCTCCAGCCCCCGGTGATCAGTTGCGTGGCGAGCCAGTCAAGCAGTTCAGGATGGCTGGGGGGTTCGGCCCGGATCCCGAAATCGCTGGGTGTTCGCACCAGTCCGACCCCGAAGTGATGTTGCCATACACGGTTCACCCAGACGCGAGCGGTCAGCGGGTTCGAGGGATCAATAATGGCCTGAGCCAGTTCATGGCGGCCACTTCCCTGGGTAAATGGCTTCGGAGTAGGGCCCGCAACGACAGAGACAAAGTGCCGCGACACTTCTGCCCCACGATTCGCCGGGTTACCACGTCGGAAAATTCGCGACGGACGAATCGAAGCCCGGTCGACCAGAGACAACGCGTGCGGAGGAGCAAGTGGAGACTGAATGATCCAGCGATCAACTTCTCCCTGCAACCGCCACAACTCGGACAGTGTCCCCGTGTCGAACAGATACTCGATGGAAACAATGGGCTCATCTGGAATCAGACATGGCGAACCGGGGCCGTAGAGAACTTGCCGCAGCTCTTCTGCTTCCGGAGCCTCCAGCTTCGTCGGTTCGGGCAGACTGGCTCCCTTCGCCGCTTCGCTCGCTTCACGCCACTGCTGGTTCACTTCCTTGAACAGCTTGCCATATCGTTCGGCGACATCGCGCATACTGGTGGGAGCCGTGGCCAGTGCCTGGGCGACTCGGGAGTTGACCGCAATCCCGCTGGCAGCCAGCTCGGCCAGAACCTCGCCACCTCGGCTGGCAAATTCTTCGGCCTTCAGTTTGGCGTACGCTCTCCAGGGAGCGAAAACAGGGTCAATGACCCGGTCTTCCATGGCCAGCCAGCCTTCGATGCGCCGCACAGCGACCGGAAGCACGTCCGTCACTGCCAGAACCTGATCAAACCCTTCCTCGGGATATTTCGAAAGCTCCGTCTGCGCAATCAGGTATTCGTCAAATCGCTGTCGGAGTCGATCAGAACCTTCAATCCGCTTGGCGAGCATCGTGTCGCGCAGTGTCTGCTTCCGCTTTTCCAGCTCGGTTTCGAATGCCGCGTAGGCTTCGTCCCGTACGGCAGGCTCACCGGCAGCCGACAGCCGCTCCGTGGAGTTCATGAACACGCCGTAAAGCGAGTAATAATCAGCAGTTGGAATCGGATCATACTTATGATCGTGACAACGGGCGCAAGCCACCGTCAGTCCCATCGTGCCGCGGGTCACGACATCAATCCGATCATCGATGACATCGTGTGTTACGCCGAGGAATCGGCGACCGACGGTCAAAAAGCCCATCGCCGCAGCGGCCGAAGGATCGTGGGGGGCAGCCTGATCGGCGGCGATCTGCAGCAGCAGAAATTCGTTGTAGGGGAGGTCGCGATTGAATGCCTTGACGACCCAGTCCCGGTAGGCAGGTGCGTGAACCCAGACGCGTTCTTCGCGGCCGTAGACGTATCCCTTCGTGTCCGAGTAGCGAGCGACATCCAGCCAGTGGCGGGCCCACTGCTCGCCGTACTGGGGTGAATCCAGCAATCGCTCTACCAGCTTTGCGTAGCTGTCGGGAGATTCGTCGTTTTCAAACGCAGCCACCTCTTCTGGTGAAGGGGGCAGACCTGTCAGATCGTAAGTCACGCGGCGAATCAGTGTGCGGCGGTCCGCACGTCGTGATGGTGTGAGCGTGACGTCGTTCAGTTTTTGAAGTATGAACGCGTCGACTGGTGTCCGGCACCAGGGATCCTCTGAAACCGACGGCAGCGGTGGATTGCTGACAGGCTGAAACGCCCAGTGCGTTCGATATTTCTCTGCCAGATCGTCGGTTTGTGCGACGGAGGCAGGCCAGGGAGCCCCCATCGTCACCCAACGTTCAAGTGCTTCAATCTGCGGAGCAGAGAGCTTTTTATCAGGTGGCATCTGCAAGCCGTCGGCATGCCGCACAGCCTGGATCAAGAGGCTTTCAGCGAGATTGCCGCCTACGACAGCGGCACCGCTCTCGCCCCCCTTGAGAACTGCTTCGCGAGAATCCAGACGAAGGCCACCAAATTGCTTCGTTGCCCCATGACATTTCTGGCAGTTTTCGATCAGGAGAGGGCGAATCTCTTTCTCGAAGAAATCCATCGCGGATTCTTCGGCCCCGTTGACGAGAGCTGGCACAGTGCTGAACAGACACCATACGAGTGTTAAACGAATCATCCCGGAGCGGTTGCTCGTCGCAAACAAGTCTCTCATCAATTCGTCACCGCCTATTTAACTTTGGACATTGCACCGCGTCAAAATTCGGGGAGTGGCACGAAAGCGATGACAGCGTTCTCACGCTGGACCATCTCGGTTGAAGTGTGAACAAGAGGCCTCGGATTGTCAACAATCACTGTTGATGCATCAGCGCCATTTGTTGACAATCAATCCAGGTTTGCGGACAATCCCGGCGCATTTCCTGCGGCATTTCCAGCAACTCAGTGCAATCGTGAATGGTAATTTTCGGTATGGCACGCAAGCAGTTCGGATCGGCAGAAGAAAATCTTGATTCACACCGGGTGGCAGACCAGCTCAAAAGAGAGATCCTCTCTGGGAGGCTGACAGATGGACTCCGCGTCACCGAAGCGGACCTGTCAAAGCGATTTGGCGTCGGCCGTGGCCAGGCCCGCGAGGCAGTGCAGATGCTCACCGCACAGGGCCTGCTGAAGGCGAGACCCAATTGCGGTGCCATCGTCGCTCCCGAAGCCCCGCTGCCGATTCGCAGACTGATCATTCCCATTCGCCGCTCGATCGAAACCTATGCCTTGGAAATGGTTTTCGATGATTTGAATGAGGTGGATTTTCAGCAGTGGGAAGACAAACTCCATCAGATGAAAGACGCCTGCGAACAGCGGGACTACCACGCGATCGCCGAACTCGACATCGCCTTTCATCGCCAGTTGCTTGACCGGGCTCAGCAACCGGACCTGCTGCTGATCTGGGAAACACTGGTCGGACGCATCCGCTCGCACTTCCGCAGCCGACAGCGCCGCTGCAGCGATCTTCTCGACATTTACCAGGAACACCGGGAACTGGTCGAAATCTTCCGCCGGGGGGATCTCGACGCCGCGATGAAGATGCTGAAAGAGAAAATCGCGTAGCCGCAGGAAGCCCAGACCCGACACAGCCCGGAGTCGAACCTCCGGGAGAGGCGATTCACATCACAGACCTGAATGCAGGCGGTCGCAGCCCGTTTTTCCGTTTGGCTACTTCTTGCCAATCAGACGCTCGATCAAACTGTGATAACTGGGCATCAGATGAGCATCGACCGTGTGCATCACGGCTTTCCAGACATCATCGACCAGCGTCCCCTGCAGCAGCCCGTCGACCGAACGGCTGATGAACTCGGCAAATAGTGCGGCCGAGGATGACGCCCCCGGCCCCACACCGGCCGTCATCTCGCGATTCACATGCCCGAATTCATTCGCGATGAGACTGACAGTCGGAAGCTTTGGAACCGGATCAGGGCCGTTCACGTAGCGGTACACTTTCCCCTCCAGTTCCCGATCGAATGCCTTGGAAGCTTCGACGTTGCCAATCATCGGCCCACCAAACGTATAGACCTGATGGACATTGACGAACTTGCGGTGGAAGAGCCAGGCACTCAGCACCGCCAGCGCGCCCCCCAGACTGTGACCGGTGATCCAGAGTGGACGATCCGAACGAGCGAGTTCTTCCTGAACCGCCGACAGCAGCGGCACCCAGACATCATCCAACGCGTTAATGAACCCCTGGTGAAACCGTGCACCGACTCCCGCCGCGGCAAAGTCCGTCCCCAGCCTCCCTGTCGGTAGAATCAGCAGATTGACCGCGTCTGAAAGCAGCCAGTCTTTCAGGCCCTCAAGCGTCGCTGGCGACTCGGTCCCCCGAAAGGCAACGACAATATGATCGTCGTTCGTCGCGACGTAGACCTGCGTATTTCCGGCACTGATCAGGCGCGCGTCGCACCCCAGACTCTCTTTGAATTGCTGCACTCCCTGCTCGGCGGGCAAGTAAGCCAGTTCAGATGCCTTCGCAAGGACTTGGGCGTTCCGGTGATCACCCAACGCGTCTTCAATCAGCTGTAAATCCATTTCGCCTCTTTGCCCCGGGGAGATACTCCAAACCTGTCAGAGAGCATTTTCGGAACGATCATAGTCCGCAGGGTAGCAACCGACGAGTCAAAAAGTGATGATGAACCCCGGCCCTGCCGATCCCCTTCGGACCTCGACCTGACAACCTGGATCGAGGCGGCGGCTGATCGTGTCGCCCTACGAGCCACGGGCGGCAGTGCCAGAATTTTTCGTCCTGATTTGCAACCTGCAGGGAAAAGCCACATGAGCGACGCATCGAACCAACTTCAGCTTGTGCACAATGTTTATTTCACGCTGAAAGAGCGAACCGAAGAGAACATCCAGAAGCTGGTGGACGCTTGCTTTAAGTACCTGAAAGATCATCCGGGAGTCACCTTCTTCGGAGCGGGCCCCCTGGTCCCCGAACTGGCTCGCCCCGTGAATGATCGCGATTTTGACGTCGCCCTGCTGGTCGTCTTCCGCTCCAAAGCAGACCACGACATCTACCAGACCGCTCCAGACCACCTGAAGTTCATCGAAGAAAATAAGCCCACGTGGGAAAAAGTCCGCGTTTTCGACAACTACACCAAGTGATCCCGCTGACGGACCGATAGTGCCTGTACAATTTCGTTGAGATGAGGGACAGGCACAATAGGTGGAATCCTCACCCTTGATTCAGCCAGTAATATAGAGAATAGAGTCGACTGCATTCGCGCTGGAAGCCGAGTCATTCAGAGACAGGAAGACTTGAATTCCAGCTCGGATCATTTCCCGTCTTCCCAAGTTTCTGACTGTAGGGCCGGGGCAGGATGTTCTCATGGCCGAGGATTGCGAGATGGGTCTGGCTGATTCCACTCGCCCAGCGGTGAATCGAAAATCGCATGCGCCACCGAACGGCCTTAATGCTTTGTGTCGGAACGCTCGTCGCCGGAATTCTGATTGGTGCCGGAGCCTTCTCGCTCCCGCTCCATCGCTCGCTTCAGGCAGAGAACCTAGATAGTGCCTCAGCAGAGCGTGTCTACCGCGAATTGAGCACTGTCAGTTCCCCTCTCCAGGAGGGGAGCGCTCTCCTGGCAAAAATCGCTTCGGTCACCACACCCAGTGTGGTCCATATTCAGTGTGAACGGCGGGTTCCCGGCCGGGCGAAAGAAGAAGAAACCGGCTCGGGCGTCATCCTGACCAGTTCCCGAGCCACGGGCTTTTTCGTCGTCACCAATTGCCACGTGGTGGATAAGACACCTGTCGACGGAATCTCGATTTCTCTGCACGACGGACGGGTCATTCAGCCCGAACGAGTTTACACCGATCAGGAATCGGATGTCGCCGTTCTGAAAATTGACGCTCCGAATCTCACCGCCGCGAAGTGGGGCGACAGCCGCAAACTGGAAATTGGGCACATGGTCCTGGCGATGGGAAGCCCCTTCGGACTGAGCCGCTCCGTCACACTCGGTATCATCAGCGCCCGAGGCCGCCGTAAGCTTCAGCTCGGCAAAACCGAAGTCATCAATCAGGACTTTCTGCAAACCGATGCTGCAATCAATCCCGGCAACAGCGGGGGACCACTGATTGACCTGCAGGGACGGGTGATTGGGATCAACACGGCGATCGCCACTTCCAGCGGAGGAAATGACGGGATCGGATTCAGTATCCCCAGCCAACTGGCACAACGAGTCATGGATCAACTGCTGGAATACGGCGTTGTGCCCCGCGCCTGGATCGGCGTCAAACTCGACGAAAACTTTGATGCCCGTGTCGCCGCGAAGCTCAAGCTGGACCGCGTGACGGGAGCACGAGTGAATCAGGTCTTTGACAATTCACCTGCGTCCAAAGCCGGTCTGCAGCTTGACGACGTCGTCCTGAACTTCGACGGGATCGATGTGCAGGACCACGACCACCTGATCAACCTGGTCAGCCTTTCACCGATCGGCAAACAGATCCGGATGTTCGTCTGGCGAGGTCAGAAAAAGGTCTCGATGGCCATCGTGCTCGCCGACCGCAGCGACTTGCGACGTACCAGCGAAGCTCCACCGCAGCAGGGACGCAGCTTCCCGTCACGAACAAACTAGTTCGCTCGGTATTGTTAGTGTCGGCCGTGGCTCGATTTCACACCAGGCCTCTCATTCACGCGAAGTGCCAGTAACATCGATCCCGGCCAGCAGTCAGCCAGGCCGTCGAGTTTGGCGCCGTACAGCTACATCGGCGCCAAACTCACTCTCTTTCGGACTACTCAATTCACCCCAAGAGGACAACTTTGGGGTCCGCCCATTCCCGCACAATATTCCCCTGATTCAAGGCCGCCGCACCCCCGTCCCATGAAAGCCCCAACAGGACAGACACAGACTCCCTTCAAGCCCCTTGGAACCGCACAGCTTTTTGTCGCCCTTGTGGTCGCCCGTAGTGCCCCTGACGATGTCGACGACCCGGTGAATTTCTGATGAAGAATGCCCCGACCCGGCGATGTCACTCGACAAACCGGGAAGGGCCTGCCATGGTTCAAAACTCACCCAGGAACTGCAGATATTCGCACTTTGCTGAAAGGAGCCGCCCGGTGTTTGAGCTGTCCCGAATTTCCGATGCCGTCCGTTACGAAGGGGGAATCAGTCGGCGACTTTTCCTCGCTTACAGTGCCGCACTAGCAAGCCTCCCGCAGTTGGCCGAACGAGCACAGGCAGCGGAAAAGAACGTCACATTCTCTTCGGACCCCTTCGCTTCCGGCATCGCTTCGGGCGATCCTGATTCGACGAGCGTCGTGCTCTGGACGCGGCTCATCCAGGATCCGTTCGACGCCTATGGGGGGATGTCCACCGAACCTATCCCCGTTCAGTGGGAAGTCGCGCACGACGAACAGTTCAGCAGAATCGCTGCCTCGGGAGTAGCGACGGCAACTCCGCAGCTCGGACATTCCGTACACGCCGTGGCGCAGGGACTTGAGCCGGATCGCTGGTACTTCTATCGATTTCGTGCGGGGGACGCCCAGAGCCCTGTCGGGCGCTGCCGAACACTGCCTCATGCCGACTCACTGCCAGAAAAATTGCGTTTCGCATCGACGTCGTGCCAGCACTTCGAACAGGGACTTTACACCGCCTACGAGCAGATGCAGAAAGACGACCTCGACCTCGTCTTTCACCTGGGGGATTACATTTACGAAGGCCCCGGTCGAGACAATCTTGTTCGCAAACATTTCGGCAAGGAAATCGTTTCGCTCGGTGACTATCGCATCCGCTTTGCCCAGTACCGCACCGATCCTCTGCTGAGGCAGATGCACGCTGCCTGTCCGTGGTTCGTCACGTGGGATGACCACGAATTTGACAACAACTACGCGGGCGAAATTTCGGAGCAACTGAACGAAGACCCCGTCGCCTTCCTCCAGCGGCGAGCCAACAGTTACCAGGCCTATTACGAAAATATGCCATTGCGGCCCCGTTCACTTCCGAAAGGTCCGGACATGCGACTTTATCGCAAAGGATCGTTCGGGCGCCTGGCCGAGTTTCTGATCCTCGACACGCGTCAGTACCGAACAGACCAGCCTAATAACGACAAACGAAGCCCGATCAATGACGCGGCTCTCAACCCGCAGGCGACTTTGCTGGGGCGCAAACAACGACAATGGCTGCAGTCGTCGCTGCTGACCTCGCAAGCGGCATGGAACGTCCTGGCGCAGCAGGTCATGATGGGAATGGTCGGAGTTGGTCGCGAAGGGGACACTCCGCTGTATTCGATGGACCAGTGGCCAGGCTACTCGCACGAGCGAATCCAGTTAGCGAACTTCCTCGCCGAACGCCGGATCCCCAACCCCGTAGTTCTGACGGGAGATATTCACTCGAACTGGGCCAACGAACTGCGAGTCGACGATCGGAATCCGGACACGCCGCTGGTCGCGACCGAGTTTGTCGCCACCAGCCTGAGCAGCGGAGGAAACGGGCGTGCCCGCCCGGATTATGTTGACCTGCTGCAAGCGACTCATCCCTTCGTCAAGCTGCACAACAATGAACGGGGCTACATCCGCTGTACCGTCACGCCCCAAAGCTGGACCAGTGACTACGTCGCCGTGGAGGACGTCCTGGCCCCAGGTGGCAACATCGTCACCCGGGCCTCATTCGTTGTCGAAGCCGGCCGGCCTCAACTGAATAAGGCCTGACCGTCTCCGGAAGCTGACGGCCGATTCGAGAAATTCGTTCTGCAAGCCCGCCCCCCGGAACCACTCCGTGTCACACGCGAGTGCCGGGGGCCGGGGGGCGGAATTCCCACCAGATGCAGCGGCCCCGACCTGTTGAGACGGGATCTCAGGGCTTTTGAGCTGAGACCAGGTGTCCATCCCCTGGACGGGGGCTGACGGGGGGAAATTCAGAGCTCGGACTGAATTCTGACTGGCTGACATCCGATCTTGTGGATAGAATCCGTGATCAAAGTTGAGACTGAGTCTCAACCCCTGTTGCGATCTCTGCATTGAGAAGGTGTCGCGAATGGCGAGCGTGGTTTCACGAACACTGCCCATTGAGGCGATGGCTGCCGGAGAACGGGGAGTTGTCGTCGAGATTGATGGCACTCCGGAACTCGTGGTCCGCCTGGCCGAGATGGGACTGCATACCGGAACCCGGATCCGCCTGATTCGGCCGGGGGCACCGTGCATTCTCGAGATTGAACAGCAACGCTTTTCGTTCCGTTTTGACGACCTGGTGACCGTGCTGGTGGAAATCGCAGAATGACTTTGGATGAATTGGCAATCGGGCAAACGGCTGAGATTGTCGATGTCCAGGGTGAAGACGGAATTGCTATCCGCCTGCTGGAAATGGGCCTCACCGAGGGGGAAGAGATCACCCTCGTGGGAATTGCCCCGCTGGGCGACCCCAAAGAATACCTGATTCGCAGCTATCGCCTTTCGCTCCGCCAGGCGGAAGCGAAACGTGTCACGATCATTGCCAGGCAGGGCACTGAGCGAGCGGCTGATCTCTGAACACCAAAACGGCTCTCCTCACCCATGCTCGATCAAGCTCAGACACTCACCACCGAACGGACCGTCGCGGTCATTGGTAACCCTAACACCGGTAAAAGCACGCTTTTCACCGCCCTGACCGGCGTACACTCACGGATCGGCAATTACCCCGGTGTCACCGTCGAGAAGAAACTGGGCTGGTTCCAGCACGAAGGGCAGTCGGTCCGACTCGTCGACCTTCCCGGCACCTACAGCCTTTCCCCGCGAACACTCGACGAAATGGTGTCGGTCGATGTCCTGCTGGGCAGCCAGCCGGACGTCGGTTCGCTGGATGCCATCGTCTGCATCGCCGATGCCTCGAACCTGGAACGCAACCTCTACGTCGTCAGTCAGGTTCTCGATCTGGGGCTGCCGACGGTCCTTGTACTCAACATGTGGGACGTTGCGACTGAACGGGGTATCCAGATCGATGTCGCTGAACTGGAACGACGACTGGGAATCACCGTCGTCCCCTGCGAGGCCCACAAACGAAAACATATCGACGCCGTCCGGACCGCCATCCTGCGGGCATGTGACCAGAAAGCCGCCACTCCCCCGGATCTGTTTCCCGCCTCCTTCACCCAGGAAGCAGAGCAACTGCAGTCGGATCTCCAGCAGCACGGAGTTGCACAGCAGCCGATCTACCTCATCAAGCGACTGCTGCTCGATGTCGGTGGCCAACTGGAGACGACGCTGACCCGGTCGAACCCCGAGGAATTGCTCACGCGCATCAAAGCGGCCCGAGAACGACTGTCCGCCGCCGGTTGCCGTGTTCCCAGCGTGGAAGCCAAGCTTCGCTACGCCTGGGCCCGGCAGACACTGAAGGGGGTTATGACGGTCCCCGAGAAACGGGAAACCACCCTCACTGACACACTTGATCGCTGGTTAACTCACAAGTTCTGGGGATTGGCCATCTTCTGCATCACGATGTTCGTCGTGTTCCAGTCGATCTCGACCGTCGCTGAACCACTGATGTCCCTGTTCGAATACGGACAGACGCAAGTCGGCGATTTCATCGGTTCCCTCTTGCCACACGGCCCCTTGCGCAGCCTGCTGGTGCACGGAGTTGTCGCGGGAGTTGGCGGCATCCTGGTCTTCCTGCCGCAGATCTGCCTGCTCTTCCTGTTCATCGCCCTGCTGGAAGACTGCGGCTATATGGCTCGTGCAGCCTTCCTGATGGACAAGCTGATGACAAAGGTCGGCCTCAGCGGCAAGTCGTTTGTGCCACTGATGTCTTCGTTCGCCTGTGCCATTCCCGGAATCATGGCCACGCGAACCATCGAGAACCGGCGCGACCGGATGGTGACGATTCTGATCGCGCCCTTGATGAGCTGCTCGGCCCGAGCCCCCGTTTACTGGCTCATGATCGCAGCGTTTTTCCCCCCGATCGCGTGGGCGAACGGATGGATCACACTCCACGGACTGATGCTCTTCACGATGACCTTTTTCGGTGCCATCGTCGCGATCCCCGTGGCCTGGCTGTTTAAGAAAACCCTGTTCAAAGGGGAAACGCCGCCGTTCGTCATGGAGCTTCCCACGTACAAGTGGCCATCCCCCGTGATCGTCCTGCATCGGGTTTCCGAACGAGCTGCCGCCTTCGTCATGCGAGCGGGAACCCTGATTCTCGCCACCACGATCCTGATCTGGTCTGCCAGCTACTTCCCGTCTGACCACAGCGAAGAGTACCGAATCCTCGGACAGATCGATCAGTTGGAGTCGCAATTCCAGGCGGAACTGGAAGAGCAGGGGGCGCTGGAAGAATCGCTCGAGACTTTGCAGCAGACAGAAGCCACTCCTGACACCACCGCCCAGATAGCGGAAATCCAGCAGAAGATCGAGGCCATCGAGTCTCAGTTGCAACCGCTGCAGGAACTGAAAGAAACACACAATGCGATCGCGGAAGAGTTGCTCGCCAGCAGCTATCTCGGCCGCCTCGGCAAAACCATTGAACCGGCCGTCAAACCGCTCGGCTGGGACTGGAAGATCGGTGTCGGAGTCCTCGCCTCCTTCCCGGCACGCGAAGTGATCATTTCGACCCTGGGGACCATCTACAGCCTCGGCAGCGACGTCGATGAAAACAGCCAGGGGCTGCAGACGGCTGTGCAATCCGCAAAATGGCCCGATGGTCGACCCGTCTATTCCATTCCGGTCGCCATCTCGATCATGGTCTTCTTCGCCCTGTGTGCTCAGTGTGCTTCGACACTGCTGGTCATTCATCGCGAGACAAACCATTGGGGCTGGGCCGTATTCACGTTCGTCTACATGACGTCCCTGGCGTATGTCGCGGCCTGGATTGCATTTGTCGTCAGCAGTGCGATCCTGAACTCTGGCACAGTATGAGTCGCCTCTTTGTCGGCTGAATGGTAGTTTCCTATACTTGGCCCGGTGACGGTGCGGTAGCAGGAGGGAATTCCTGCGAATGAACCTTGCCCTGCCGCCATTTTCCACTCGCCCCGACAGGACCTCCACTCATGCCAGCGTCATTCATTCGGTGCACAGGACGACTGTTTCTGCTGATTTCGCTGGTGGCATGCGGACCTGCCTTGCCGGCCTTCGCAGCAGACGACGCCGCCGCCAAAGCCAGTGCGAAGGATGAGTCCTGGCAGGTCATTTATCTCGCCGGCCAGCGGATTGGATACAGTCGCTCCCTCGTCGAAACCGTGACGCACGACGGTGGGGAACAGGTCGTGAAGTCAAGCACGAACACCTTCATGGCGATCAAGCGATTCGGCCAGACGCTGGAAATGAAACAGCACCTGTCGACAGAAGAAACGCCTGATGGGGACCTGCGACGATTCCGGTTTGAAATGGCGAATCCTCCAGCCATGTCGTCGATCACCAGTGGCCTGATCAACGGGAAGGAACTGTCACTCAGCCAGGAGGTCAACGGCAAAGCCAAGACCACCACACAGGCCTGGAAAGAGGGTGTCAAATCGCCTACCTACCAGGATCGCATCCTGAAGAAAAACCCGCTGAAGCCGGGCGAGACTCGCACTTTCGAGACCTTTGTTCCTGAATTCGCCAAAGTCGGCACCACGACGATGAAAGCGCACGACACCGTTGAAACAGAGCTGCTGGGCGGAAAGTCGCGAAAGCTGTTCAAGGTCAGCGTGAGCAACTCACTCCTTCCCGGCTTCACCATGGACAGCTATCTGGATGACGCAGGCGAGGCCGTGAAAGTCTCATCCAAGATGCTCGGCTCTGCGATGGATATCTACGTCGTCTCGCAAGAAGAAGCCTTGAAAACCATCGAAGGGGCCGAACTGGACCTGGCAGTCAACACGCTGGTCAAGGTGAAGCCACTCGTCAAAGGGCATGGCACAAAACGGGTCGTCTACCGCCTTTCAATCACCGATCAGAACCCGCAGGAACTGATTCCCAGCGGTGAAACTCAGACACTGAAAACGACCTCTCCCGAAACAGCGGAACTGACCGTCATTTCGTTGCCGATTCCATCCCCAGCTCGTGCCGGCACTGCCGACGCCGAATACCTGGAATCCTCGCAATACCTGCAGCGAGACGATGAAGGGGTGCAGAAGCACGCCAATCGTGCCGCCGGAGACGCAACAGATGCCGGAGTCATCGCCCAACGCATGGAAACGTATGTCCGCGACAAGCTCAGCAAGAAGAACTTTTCGACCGCGATGGCCTCCGCCGCAGAAGTGGCCCGCAACCTGGAGGGAGACTGCACCGAACATGCCGTCCTGCTCGCCGCCATGCTGCGAGCCAGGCAAATCCCTTCACGAGTGGTGGTCGGCCTGGTCTACGCGGATCGGCTGTTCGCATTCGGCGGACATATGTGGACCGAAGCCCGGCTCAACGACCAGTGGATACCGCTCGACGCCACACTGGGCCAGAATGGAATCGGCGCGGCCCACATCAAGCTGGCCGATTCCAGCCTGAGTGATGACGGCCCCGCAGCGATGAGTGGTTTTGCTCCGCTGATGAACATCATCGGCAATCTGAAACTCGAAGTCATTTCGGCCGAGTAACCGGCGACTCGATCCAGATCAACTCGGCACAGATCAACAACGACTGCTGAATGACTTTTTCAGCCGCAACGACAACGCGCGTCACCACACTGAGACACGGCTCTGCAGCCGCTTCACAGCCGACACACGGATCAGCCCCTCTCTCATTGAGTTTCGGCCAACAGAACAGGTCGCGAACGAGTTGTTACAGCCAGATCGACCCCTGCGAAGCCGCCACACTCACGAATGCGGCGGTGCCTCCTCAGGGAAGCCCTACCGCAAAGAGACTTCTGCGAACAGTTCCAGCAGCGCTTCGAGCGGAAGCCCCACGACATTGCTGATGCTCCCTTCAACGCGATCGATGAACAGACTTCCGGCCCCCTGAAGGGCGTAGCCACCCGCTTTTCCGCGGGGTTCGCCCGTCAGCAGATACCAGTTCAACCAACGCTCCGCATCGCTGCGAAAAGTGACATGGGTTTCGACGATCTTCTCTGCCATTCGCCCATCGGGGGTGACCACATGCACGGCGGTGGCAGCGACGTGTCTCTTTCCGATGTAGAAATCGAGAAACCATTCGCGGACAATTTCCCGCCAGTCGTCGGACTCGGGGGGCTGCCCGAGCACACGTAAAATGCCCCCCGCCCCCTCCACAATCACCGTCGTGTCGGCAGAGATGACCAGAGTTCGCGGTCTTTCGAATAAATCCTGCTCTTCTTGATTCAGCTGTTCGACCACCTGAAGAGCCTTGTGACGAGCGATTTCCAGCATCCTTTGCCGGATCGAAGGCATGTCATGACAGTCTTCAAACCCCGCTTCGTCCGACACCGGAGGAGGCGTGACGACGATCAGATCAGGATGTACCACTGCTTGCAGCAGCTCCAGCCGGCGGGGCGAGCGTGAGGCAAGTATATAACGTCTGAATGACATGTTATTAACAGTTCTCTATTTACGTCGATAAGGGATACCCGCCACAACGCGTGCGACCGATCCACTTCACCGAATCCGGACACCGCAGGACAGAAAAGCGAAGTGTAACCCAGTCGTGTCGGTTCAGCGAACTGGAGACACCAGGCAATCCGTAGGGAACTGATTTTTGGGGGCGTTGAAATGTTTCAACGCGAAGAAAAAAAATCGTTGACATTCGACTCTGTCAACTCAACAATGCCCAATGGGATTAAAAGTTGCCCAAGAACTTCCCTATTTATCGCTAATTGGTTGTGAACACGCTGTTTCGTGTTCATTTGTATCGGACTGTGGAGCTCACGAATGTCGTTTGACTTTGACGTTGACGAAATGGACCCCGAACTGGACCTCGTGTCTGACGACATCGATGGTGCAGATCTGGGCGACGAAGCGATTTTTGAAGAAATCGATTTTGATTCGCTCGGGATCGACCCCGGTGGTCCAACAGTCGCAAAGCCAGGCTCAGAAGAAAAAGTGCTCATGTTGGCAGCCCGTTACGCAGCAGGTGTTCCTCTGTGGCATGAAAATGATTGCTACGACCACAGCCCCGGCGCTGCGCTGACCAAGATGTTCCAGAAAGGCTGATCGCCAGCCGTCTGAATGAGACGATTTAAGAGCCCTGATAAACGACAATCGTTTGTCAGGGCTCTTTTCATCCCTATGTCGTTTCCTTGCAATTATTGGTATTCAGCTGTAAAAGAATTCTTGAATTTTGGTATCAGCAACTATCTCGGTCTGATGAAGTACCACGAATCTATCTCGGAGTCGCTTGGATGGCCAGTAAACCGGTGCCGAAGAAGGCCGCAAAGAGCAATGTAGCACCGACTTCTGCCAAATCAGCAACGAATTCCGCGCGGCCTGCCGCCGGATCCGCCAGCGAAATTGCGAAGCTCGACTCCGAAATCCTCAAGCTGATCAATCGTCGAGCAGCCGCTACGGCAAAACAGATCGAATCTGATCCCAACTGGTGGACCGCCACCTACGATCCACGCTCCGATGACGACCTTCTGAAGCGGATTGAAACCGAAAATCAGGGTCCGCTTCCCGCAGATGCCGTGCGAGGTGTTTTCCGTCAGATCCTGAGCTCTGTCCGGAACCGCGTCCGCCCTCGCCGCGTCACCTATCTTGGCCCAGCGTTCAGCTTTACGCACATGGCCGCCATCGAGCGATTCGGCGAATCCTCGGACCTCATTCCCGTCAACACCATCGCTGCGGTGTTTGAGGAAGTGAATCGCGGACATGCCGACTTCGGCGTGGTCCCCATCGAGAACAGCACCGACGGGCGGATCATCGACACCCTGGATATGTTCACACGCCTGCCACTGCGGATCTGTGGAGAAATTCAGCTCTGCATTCACCATAACCTGCTGGGCAAAGTGTCACGGGGTGAGATCAACGAAGTCTACAGCAAGCCGCAGGCACTCTCGCAGTGCCGCGACTGGCTCAGCCGCAACATGCCGCAGGCACGACTGATCGAAGTCACCAGCACCTCCACCGCTGCACAACTGGCTCGCGATAAGCCCGGGGCAGGAGCGATCGCCAGCCGTCAGGCCGCCGTCGAGTACGGACTTCAGATTCTCGCGGATTCCGTCGAGGACAACAAAAACAACGTCACCCGCTTTGCGATGATCGGCGACAAGCCTGTCGGACCAACGGGTCGCGACCGAACTTCTCTGCTGCTGCAGATTGGGGACAAACCTGGAGCCCTGGCCGACGCACTCAGCTTGTTCAAACAGAACAAGATCAACCTGACTTGGATCGAATCCTTCCCGTTGCGTGGTCCTGAAACCGGTTACATTTTCTTTATCGATTGCGATGGACACTCCAAAGACGCCAAGGTAAAGCGGACCTTGGACGAGTTGTCTCGACTGGCCGTCCGCATGGAAATTCTTGGATCCTATCCGCGCAGTGAAATGATTGGGTAACGCTTTGACACGGTCGCTATTTATCGTCGGCAACTGGAAAATGAACACGACTTTGCAGTCGGGCCAGTCGCTCGCCGCCGAAATCGTTCAGGGTCTCGCCGGTGGCTCCACAGGCGTTGAAGTTGGCGTCTGCCCACCTGCACCTTACCTGCTGCCCATCGCTGAAAAGCTGCGTGGCTCCAGCGTCGCACTTGGCGCCCAGAACGTGTCACCGGAGAAGCCAGGGGCATTCACGGGCGAGCAGGCCATTGAAATGCTGTTGGATGTCGGGTGCCAATGGGTTATCCTCGGGCACAGTGAGCGTCGTCAGTTCTTTGGCGACACTGACGAAGTCATTAACAAGAAAGTCACTGCCGCCCTCGAACGAGGCCTGAAAGTCATTTTCTGTATTGGCGAGATGCTGGAAGACCGTCAGACAAACCGCACGGAAGCGGTCCTGGAAACGCAATTGACGAAGGGACTTCTCGGACTGTCACCACAGCAGATGGCGAACGTCGTCATCGCTTATGAGCCAGTCTGGGCCATTGGAACGGGTGTGACCGCTTCTCCTGAACAGGCCGAAGAGACTCACGCTTACATTCGCAACTGGCTCACACAGCGCTTCGGTGCCGAAGTTGCCAACGCCACCCGAATTCAGTACGGCGGAAGTGTCAAAGGCGACAACGCGAAAGAATTGCTCGCAAAGCCAAATATTGACGGAGCATTGGTGGGAGGGGCCAGCTTGAAGGCCGACCAGTTTCTTTCCATCGTCCGCGCCGCAAATGAGGTCGCGAAAGCCTGTTGAGAGTTCTGTTTCGATTGATGGAAAGTTAGCTGTCAAATGATCGTTTTTTCCTACGTGCTGATGACCCTGCTGATGCTTTTGGGCCTGTTTCTCATCGCCCTGATCCTGCTCCAACGGGGACGAGGTGGTGGATTGGCAGGTGCCTTCGGAGGCATGGGGGGCCAGAGCGCTTTCGGTACCAAGGCAGGTGACGTTTTCACCAGGATCACGATCGGTGTCGCAGCCGCCTGGATTCTCTTCTGCGCCGGCGGCGTGATCGCGCTGCAGAATTCCTCCGCTCAGCGGGCGACGGCCTTCGCCGATCCCGCTGACGTCAAGGCCCAGGACGAAGCCCGACAGAAGCAGTTGGACAACCTGCGATCACAACAGTCCGGCCAGCAGGACGACGACCTGAAGCTGCCTGAAGACACCACCACGACCGAGCCGGCTCCAAAGCAGGATGCGGCACCAGAATCGTCCGTACCCCCAACGAAGCCAGAAGAACCCGCGCCAACCAAGCCGGAAGAGCCTGCTCCAACCAACCCGGAACCTGCTGCAGAGAAAGGGGAAGCCGAACCGGCAGCTCCTGAAGCAGCAGAAGCGAAGCCCGAAGAGCCTGCTCCAACAACCCCTGAACCAGCGCCGGAAAAGCAACCCGAGCCTCAACCGGAAGCGACGCCTGAAGAACCTAAGTCACCCGAAGAGCCCAAGACGGAACAACCGGACGCCGAAGCGCCACAGTAAGCGTTGTTTGCGACAGATCGAGATCTTTTGACAGGTGAAGTTCGTGCTGCTGAGTATGACGGGATACGGCGAAGCCATTGTTCAGAACGAACTGGCGTTCTGTCGTGTCGAAATTCGAAGCGTCAACAATCGTCACTTCAAGTTGGCACTTCGCTGTCCTGACGGGTTCCTGCAGCACGAGTCGGATTTTGAGCGACTGCTACGCGAATCAATCTCGCGCGGGTCGGTCCATCTGTCCGTAAAGATCGATCAGATTGGCGATATCCAGGGCCCGCGGCTGAATTCGCAGCTCCTGAAGACTTACTGGCGACAACTGAACGAAGTCTGCCAGGAACTCTCCGTCGCTGCTCCCGAACCGGCTCAGTTGCTTAATCTGCCCGGCGTCCTGCGAGAAGACAGCTACGACAGCGACACCGTCGAACGACTGTGGCCTCTGGTGGAGCAGGCCGTGACGGCCGCGGCCACCCACCTGCAGGAGTTCCGCAGGAAAGAAGGAAGCACGACCGCCAGTGAGCTGGCACAGCTTCTGGAGAGGATCGAAGAGGTTCTTGGCCAGGTCGTCGAAATGGCCCCTCAAGTCGCCCGCGACTACCACGAGAAGCTGGTGCAGCGAACTCGCGAGTTGCTCGCCGGGACTGACGTCAATATCGAGCCGTCTGACGTCCTGCGGGAAGTCGCACTCTATGCGGACCGCTGTGATATCCATGAAGAAATCACGCGGTTGCGGAGTCATATGAGTCAGTTCCGGTCGCTGATCGACACAGGCACGTCACCCGGTCGGAAACTGGACTTCCTTTGCCAGGAAATGTTCCGGGAAGTGAATACGATTGGCTCCAAAGCCAACCATATCGGATTGTCACATTCGGCCGTTGATCTCAAGTCGAGCATCGAACGTATCCGAGAGATCGTTCAGAATGTCGAGTGACGGTCGTTCGACGTGGTCTTATCGAATTGGCAATTGACTGAAAGTCGCTGAGAATTGACACAGTTGCAGTATCGCGAATCCCCGATGGTGGCTGAAACAATGTCGCAACCAGCGCCAGAACCAAAAAAGTTTCAACTTCTGGTGTTGTCGGGCCCCAGTGGCAGCGGCAAAACAACCATCGTGGAACGATTGGTCGCTGAATCGCCGGTCCCTCTGGTGAAGATGATTTCCGCAACCACCCGACCACAGCGCAAGGGTGAGGTTGACGGGGTTGCCTATTATTTCCTGACGCCGGAAGAATTTGAACGTCGCCGCGCTGAAGATGCGTTTCTGGAAACGGCCGAGGTGTTTGGGGCAGGGTACTGGTACGGCACCTTGAGGTCCGAACTTCAACGTGCCAGAGAGGCCAACGGCTGGGCGTTTCTGGAGGTGGATGTCGAGGGTGCATTTAAGATCATCGATGTGTATCCCGATGCGTTGACGATTTTCGTGCAGCCTCCGTCCCTGGAAATTTGTGAACAACGACTTCGCTCGCGAGCAACCGACTCGGAAGAAACGATCCAGCGCCGGCTGCGGAAGGTGCACCAAGAGCTAGCATTGGCAGACCGATACTGTTATCAAGTAGTGAACGATGACCTTGACCGTGCCGTGGATGAGATCAAATCCATCATTGTCAAGAACGCGATTTAATCTAACTGGAATTCGATATGCTGGACGAACTGAAAGAAGAAGAGATCGTTAAGAAGGTCGGCGGACGTTTCAAGTTGTCATCGCTGATCCAGAAACGCATGGTTGTCCTCAACCGTGGTACTCGTCCGCTCGTGGAAACCCAGAGCAAGAACGCGATGGAAATCGTCGTTCAGGAAATCATTCAGGACAAAATCTACCTGGATGCCAGTGGTGCTGTGATGACCCGCGGGGACGAAAACCGGGAACGCCACTTCTCCAGCGGACCGTCACTGGACGACATGTAAGCCCTGACGGGTCTCTTGATATCCAATCGAGGTCGCGCCGACGATGAAGGGCCGCGAAATATTGCTGGGGGTGACCGGCGGGATCGCCGCGTATAAATCAGCCGATCTCTGCAGCAAGCTGGTCCAGGTGGGGAGCCATGTGTCAGTCGTCATGACTCACTCCGCCTCCCAGTTCATCGGTGCGACCACGTTTGAAGCGCTGACCGGACGCCCGGTCTACACGGGCTCATTCGACCCGGTCGAACACTATCGCGGCGAGCATATCGGTCTGGCCCAACGTGCCGAACTGTTTGTCGTGGCGCCGGCGACCGCACATTTCCTCGCCCAGGCAGCAGGAGGTTTCGCCGGCGACCTGCTTTCCACCCTCGTCCTCACCGCGACCTGCCCACTGCTGCTCGCCCCCGCCATGAATTGCGAAATGTGGGAGAAGAAAGCCGTTCAGCGGAATGTCACCCAGCTTCGTGAAGACGGAGCGAACTTTGTGGCCCCGGGATCGGGTTGGTTGAGCTGCGGTCAGGTTGGCGCCGGCCGTATGGCCGAGCCGGCCGAAATCCTGGCGGCGATCACGAAACTCCTCGAATCTGCGTGAGCCTGAAGCGGCTCAAGAATTGAGACTCATGCGAATCCTGATCACCGCTGGCCCCACCCGCGAATACCTCGACGACGTCCGATACCTCTCCAATGCCAGCAGCGGACGCATGGGATACGCGATCGCCGAAGCGATCGTGGCAGCAGGCCACGAAGCAGTGCTCGTCACGGGCCCTGTGACATTGACTCCCCCTGAAGGCTGCGAAACCCACAACGTTGAGACGACAGAACAACTGCTCAACACGTGCAACCGCCTGTTCGGTGACTGCGACGGGGTCATTGCCACCGCAGCCGTTTGCGACTATCGCCCGCGTGAACGCTTCCAGGGGAAACTCGCCAAGACGGGGGTCTCGCTCGAGCTGGAACTGGTGGAAACCGCCGACGTCCTGGCCGAACTCGGGATGAACAAAGGAAGCCGCTGGATTGTCGGGTTCGCACTCGAATCAGACGAGTTTGCTCACATCAACGCACTTCGCAAGCTGAAACACAAGAACTGCGACGCCATCGTCCTCAACCGTCCCACCGCAATTGGTTCGATGAACAACGAGATCGAAATCATCGACAAATCCGGCAAAGGCGTCGCGAACTACTCCGGCTCCAAGACCGACGTCGCCAGCCAGCTCTGGCAATGGATCGCGGCTCATCTGACAAGCTGAAGCCCCGCAGATCCCTACCAACCGCTCTGATCCATCCCCTTTTTGGGGAAAGACGCCGCCGAACGTTCACTTTTTTCAACGGCGCTGCGAAACCCGTGCTACGTTTCTCTGTGGACTCTGTTTATTCAGTGGCTTCACCAGGGATGAGACGGCTGACGATTCGCCTGTCGAAACGCGTTCACAAGGTGAAGAACCGCTCTGGGAGGAACAATGATCGATTACGGGCGGCTCAGAACCGACCTGCTGGCGCTCGCCTTACTGGCGACGACGGTCTTTGTCGGCTTGAGCCTGGTCAGCCATCACCCGGCTGATCCTCCCGCTCACATCGTCTACCCCACCCATAACCCGCCGATGAATCTCTGCGGAGCGACGGGTGCTCTCCTCTCTCACACCCTGATCAATGCCTTTGGGGCCGGAGCGTATGTCGTTCTGGTCGTGCTTGTCATTCTGGACGTCCGGCTGTTCGCGCGAGACGTCTACAAGGATCCGCTCACACGTCTGTGCGGTGCGATCCTGATCATGTTCAGCGTGTGCGCGCTCTCCCAGTGGTATCTTCCCGTTCCCCTGTCCGGTTCGATGACCGGAAATGGGGGCTACGTCGGTGCATGGAGCACCATTCTGCTCGATCAGCAATTCTCCCGGGTGGGCAGCCTGATCATGATCGCCACCGCGATCGTCGCAGGGGTCATGCTGACCGGAGAACAGCGTCTTTGCTGGACAATCCTCTCGCTGTGCGCCTTGCCCATCACGATGTGGAGTCGCCTGGCGTTCGGAAAAGGCCCTCGAAAGTCCGCCAAACCTGCCCCACCGAAGGTTGCCACCTCCAGTCCAGTGGAAGCGGCCGAGCCCGTCAGCAAGGTTGTTGCGACCCCGGAACGGGTGACTTCGCCTGAACCGACGATTGAACCTGCTGCGAATCTTTCGAAGCCGGACGAACCGCGGTCGGATGATTCTACGGCTGAGAACGTGGCGACAGACTCGCATGTCGTGGTCAGCGACGGCAACTTGTCGCCTGAGGCCCTGGCGGCGATCGTCAGCATGATCTCTAATCCTGCGAACGAGCTCTCCCAAGAAAGCGAGACCGCAGCGACCGACGACACGTTGGCTCCAGACACCGAGGAGCCCGTCTCAGAGATCAGCGACGAACCTGACGCCGCCGCTCCGTCCGACAAGCCCTCGCTGCGACAGCGGTTCTTCAGCCCGTGGCGAAAGAAGGAAACAGACGCCACGTCCGAACAGGAGACTCCTGCGCCGACCGCCGAGGTGGAGCCCCTTTCCGAAACACTCGACTCCCGCGAGGACGAATCCTTTGCAGACCACTCTTTCGAAGAAGACCTTCCTGAGGGGGATTCTCTGATCGATGACGACGCCCCTGCGCCGAAGTCGTTTACGCTTTCGCCCGATCGATCGCCAATTCGGGTCAACCCGCCGATCGGGATGAACGCACGTGTCTCGGAGTCAGAAGCCGAGGCGGCATTGAGCGGACCGTATAGCCTGCCGGACATCTCGATTCTGGATGACGCCGAAGCATTCCCCTACGACACGCTGGCCTCCAAAGCCAAGATTGCAGCCGCGACACTGGAGAAGACGTTCCAGGAATTTGGCCTGAATATCAAGGTCGTCGAAATCGACACCGGCCCCGTGATCACACAATTCGAACTGGAACTTGAAAAAGGTCTGCGCCTGTCAAAAGTGACCTCACTGGCCGACGATCTGGCGATCGCCCTGCGCGTCTCGTCCGTGCGTGTGATTGCCCCGATTCCGGGCAAAAACACCGTCGGGGTCGAGGTCCCGAATGCCGTGCGTGTCATGGTACGACTGAAAGAGCTCATCACGTCATCGGCTGCAGACATCGAGTCGAAAGCGCTTCCCATGTTTTTGGGGAAGGATGCCAGCGGCAAGCCACTGGTTGTGGACATGTGCAAGATGCCTCACCTGTTGATCGCCGGTCGTACCGGGACAGGCAAGAGCGTTTGTCTGAACACGCTGATCGTCTCGATGTTGATGACCCGCAGCCCCGACCAGGTCAAGATGCTGATGATCGACCCCAAGATGGTCGAACTGAGCCCCTACAGCCGCATCCCGCACCTGATGCATCCGGTGATCACTGACATGAAGAAGGCCGAAGCCGTGCTGGGCTGGGCCGTCGACAAGATGGAAGAACGTTACCAGTTGCTGTCCGCCGTCGGGGTGCGCCATATCGACTCCTACAACAAGCTGGGCCGCGAAAAGATTCTGGCCAAGATGGGGCTTGAGGAAGGTACTCCTGAAGCGGAAATGGTCCCTGACTTCATTCCTTACATCGTCATCGTCGCCGACGAAATGGCTGACATGATGATGACCTCAGGGAAAGACGTCGAAGGGCACATCATCCGGTTGGCACAAAAGTCCCGAGCCGTGGGCATCCATCTGGTCCTCGCGACCCAGAAGCCGACCGTCGACGTCATCACGGGCCTGATCAAGTCAAACCTGCCAGCCCGTATCTCGTTCCAGGTTGCCAGCCGTATGGACAGCCGTGTGGTGCTGGACGAAATGGGCGCCGACAAGTTGCTGGGTAAAGGAGACATGCTCTACATGGCTCCGGAAACCAGCTCGCTCCAACGGGCTCAGGGAACTTACGTCAGCGACGAAGAAGTCGAAAAAGTGATTGAGTTCTTCGCCGATCAGGAACCTCAGTACGACGAAGAACTTGTCAAACTGAAGGCGGCTTCGTCTGGCAAAGGTGGTAAAGGGAGTGGATCGAGCGAACCACGCGAACGCGATGACGTCTATGACGACGCCGTGGAAGTTGTCATCCGGGAAGGCCGGGGAAGCGTTTCGCTGCTGCAGCGAGCCCTGGGCGTTGGCTATGGTCGTGGCGCACGGCTGATCGACTGGATGGCCGAGGATGGGATTGTCGGTGGTTACAACGGCAGCCAGGCCCGGGAAGTCGTCATGACCATGGATGAATGGGAAGAGCTCAAGGAATCCCGCATGGCTTCGGGCCGCAGGTAGGATTTCCCGTTCGGACGGAATCGAGGTAATCGGCGAACCGCTGTACCACGCCGCGTGTCGCTGGCGGAACGGCGAGCCGGGAGGAAAACCTCCCTGGCAGCCCCCGCTCGATCCCCGCCCCGGCAGTGTCCCCCGAATTGGGACAGAAATGCCAATCTGCTATACTCGCCCTTTTCGATCCTCCCGAAAGTGCATGCATGCGAATTATTGCCGGACAGTTTCGTCGACGAACGCTTCTCACCAACCCTGGAATGACGACCCGCCCGATCATTGACCGGGCGAAGGTCATGCTGTTTGACCACATCCGGCACCGACTTCCGGGAAGCAGGGTTCTCGACGTTTACTCGGGGACGGGCACACTGGGGCTGGAATCACTCAGCCGTGGAGCGGCCAGCGTCGTCTTCTGCGAGCAGGATCATCGGGCTCATGAACTGCTGGTCAAGAATGTCGAGAGCCTCAAGGTGACCGACCGGACCCTCTGCTGGCGTGTCGACTGTCTCCGCTGTTCCTTCAAAGCACAGGGGAAAGACTGGTATCCGTACAACGTTATCTTTTTCGATCCCCCCTACTTCATGATCGAAAAAGACCTGCACCCCGGGAAGCTGCTGTATCGATCACTCGATCGACTGACGCGCCGCGAGCTGACCAGCGACGACGCATTGCTGGTACTCAGAACCCCTTGCGATGCCAAATTCATCATGCCGCTCGCCTGGGAAACAACCCAGGTCCTGACCATCGCCAGCATGGACATCCACCTGATGCGAAAGCGGATGGACCTGATTCCCGCCATTCCGTCGGAGCATGAGGAAAGCGACGAGACCATCGATCCTGCCTGAACTCGACTCCCGCACGTACGCTCCTTGGACGACCTGTCGACCTGGAACCGGTTCCAGGCAGTGGCAAAATAGACTGGCCTTCCGTCGATTCAGCAGCAGTCTTTGACGACCTCCGAAAGCCTCTCATTATCGCAACCTACTCACACTCAAACCTTACTGGAATGATAATCATTGACTTTAGGCCGGCTTAATCTTGTGCGCCTATCGTGATGATTGAGTACTGCGACATCGCTTATGTCCAGCGTGGACCTGAGCGGTGTCGGGATTGCATCATGAGAGGCTGATACATAATGAAATGCACAAATCGGCTGGCGTTGACTCTGTTTGCGGGATTGGGAATCAGCGGTCTTGGGCTACTTCCATTGGTAACGGGCCAGGAAACGAAACCGCCGGGGAGCGAAGCAGTGAAAGAAAGATCAAAAACTGTTACGGGCCGCGTCAAAAGTTACGTGAAGAACGGTCGAGGCGACGTCGACGGTCTTCTGCTCGAGGACGGAACCAAAGTTCATTTTCCGCCGCACGTGGGAGATGAGGTTCAGAAAATCGTCTCCCCCGACAGCCAGGTGAAAGTTTACGGACATGACCACACGACCCCCAAAGGGGAAGCCGTCTTCCGTGCTGAGCGGATCGAGAGCGGGAATTCGAAGATCGAAATTGATGAACCAGCACCACCCCGTGGCCCACGTCCGCCCCACGGCCCACGGCGCGAGGCCGAACGACCCATGTCGGCCGCCGGAAAAATCCGGGACTTTCATAAAAACAAGCACGGTGATGTCGACGGGTTCGCTCTCGAGGAGGGCACGGAAGTTAAGCTTCCCCCACACCTGGGCGAGGAGTTACAAGCCCTCGCGAAAGTCGGAGACGAGGTGAAGGTCGAAGGCCGCCGACACGAGACTCCGAAGGGAGACATCCACCTTCATGCCGACCGAATTACCTCGTCAGCGACCGGAAAAATCCTCGAACGCGACGAACCCGGGCGCCACGAACATGCGCCACCTTTCGCTGAAATCCTCGAAGAGCTGAGGGCAATTCGCAGATTGCTCGAAGCCAATCAGAAGCCATAAGGTAATTGCGATCTCATTGGCAACTTCTCCATTTCAGTGATTCACCTCGGGACGGACACATGTGTCGCAGGACTTCTATATCTCGACGTCCTATCCTGCCGTCGAGAATGTCCATGCGAAAGCCATGTGGCCGTCCCTGTTCATCATCTACTTTCCTTCGCGATTCTTTCGGCGTGATTGCGAAATAAACTCCCCGAGCGGCTCTCATGGGACAAGTCCATTGAGTCACGTGAGGAGAGTCGTCCATTCTGACGACCAAAACATGGCATGGCATTTGCCTTGTTTCGTGCGGCAATTCGATGAGCTCTGCCAAGGAGAGGAACGCAGCGTGCGAGTTCTTGTCATAGAAGATGAACCCAACATCCGCCGGCTATTGCGAGAGATTCTGGAAGAATCGGGTTACTGTGTCGACGTCGCTGTCGATGGGCACGAAGGGTTATCGAAGGCGGTGACGTGGCCCTATGACGCCGTGATTCTGGATCTTCTTCTCCCGCAAATGGACGGGTGGGAGCTGCTCGAATCCCTCCGTGAAACGCATAATACTCCGGTCTTGATCCTCTCCGCCCGGGATGCGCTTTCGGATCGCGTGCTGGGTCTGGATCTGGGTGCGGACGATTACCTGGCCAAACCATTCGAAAGAGTGGAGTTATTAGCGAGACTGCGAGCACTGATTCGCCGCTCCGCCGGTCAATCGCAGTCGACAATCTCGCTGGAGGATCTGGTCGTCGACCTGCGAGGTCGACGCGTCCTGCGGGATGAAGTCGATCTACAACTGACGGCACGCGAATTTTCGGTACTGGAGTATCTGGTACTCCATCGCGGACGCGTGGTCTCTCGTAATGAAATCACAGATCACCTGTTAGATGAATCGGACAACAGCATTTCAAATTCGCTGGATGTCCACATCTCGAACTTACGCAAAAAGCTTGGCCGGGACGTCATTGCCACCCGGCGGGGACAGGGTTATGTCGTCACCCAGTAATCCATCGGAACGTGAGCCACTCGCAATATCGCCCCCCCCTGTTTCTCACTCTTCGCCACTTCCCGACCGAACCAGTCCCGGCGCTGGCGCTGCAACCTCATCGGCGGCCCTCACTTCAATAGCAACCCAACCACACGAGGGGCACAGGTCGCGATCGATTCGAACCGATCTGGTTCTCTCACAATTGATCCTGTTGTCGCTGCTGGTCTTGGTGTACGGGGGGTCGATCTACTGGCTCGTCAGACAGGCCACCCATCGCCAGGTAGAAGCCGACCTTCTCGGCGCCGCACAACTCCTTTCACAGGACCTTCAGAAGCACGATCAGCTCTCATCGCTGAGAATCGCGAGGACGTACCGGCACCGCTTCGGTCCGGCCCCTCGTGATCATGCCTACTTTGCTGTCTGGGATCGGGACGGCGAGTATATCGGGGGGACAATGCCTCACCCTCCGTTTGCTGCCCCCGTGAAGGATCCGTCGTCTCTGACCGGCCCCCGCCCCTACCTCACTCGAATGCACGGGCCCCATGCAGAAATCGTCGTCACCGGCCCCCGCGGTGAGCAAGTCCTGGTCGGACGTCCCATGGCAAAAGAGAACGATGAACTGCGTCGACTCCTGATCGGAGTCACAACGTTCGGAGTTGTGGCACTGGCAGTGGGAGTCGCCGGCGCCTGGTGGTTGGCCCGACGGATCTGCCTCCCTCTGGAACGAATCACTTCCACGGCCGAGCAAATTTCGTCGCGCCAGTTGAACCAGCGACTCAACTCACCCGCCACATCCAGCGAAGTCGGACGGCTCAGCCGCGTGATCAACACCATGCTGGACCGACTGCAACAAGCCTTCGAGAGGCAGGTCAGGTTTACAGCCGATGCTTCTCATGAACTGCGCACGCCAGTCGCCGTCATCCTGACTCAGGCGGAACACACTCTGTCTCGGCCTCGCAGTTCCGCAGACTATCGCAGCGCCCTGGAAACCTGTGTCGCTGCGGCCGGGCGAATGAAGCAACTGATTGATGGCCTCATGCTTCTCGCCCGATCCGACATGGGCCAGCTTGAACTAAGGCAGATTTCCCTCGATCTGGGGGAGATTGTGAAAGAAGTCGTGACGCTGCTGGAACCCCTTGCGGTCGAGCGATCGATCCAACTCACAACGGACTGGCAACCTGCACGCGTTTACGGAGATCCCCTGCGTCTGAACCAGGTTGCAACAAATCTCATCACTAATGCAATTCGCTATAACCGACCAAACGGGACGGTCCACGTCTCGGTCTTCCCCAAGGATGACCAGGCCTGGCTTGTCGTTTCTGATTCGGGAATTGGCATCTCTGAGGCAGATCACCCGCACATGCTGGAACCCTTCTTTCGAAGCGACCGTGCTCGCACCTTTGATGACAACCAGGGGACGGGTCTGGGATTGAGTATCGCCAGCGAGATCATCTCGGCCCACGGTGGGACGCTGGAAATTCAGTCTCAGCCTGATTGCGGAACTCAGGTCGTCGCCAGGTTCCCGCGACAAGCTTAACTGTGGGCAAGCTTAACTGTGGGATCGTGAGCCAATTCGGCTTTCATGGTGCCCCAATCTGAAAGTGGAATTTCCACACAGATCGCCTCCGCTTCCAACCACCGGGATGTTGCACTGATCCGTTAATTGCGCCGCTCATCGTTAACGTCTTTTCCCGACAATCGCAGATTCCGAGCGGAACGTCGTCATCGGCCGACACGCAACTTTGCAGTGCAGGCAACCCACGAAGCCTCCGACCCGGCAGCAGAACAGGAGGGCGTTATTCTCAACCCGTCACAACGACTTCATAACGACACTTACTCTTGACGCATTTTTCTGTTTTCATTAAAGAAGATCAGGAACAATCGGCGAAGGGGATCGATTGCGGGCTTTGCCTGGCAGAATTGGTTCCTGAGACCAGTTTTTTCTGTCCGTACCAATCAGCCGCTTTCGGGCTCGACGTGAAAGGCGAAATCCTCATGCAACCGATCCGAACAGAGTTGCCCGGACACACAGCGGCACAATCCTGCTGCGGAATCGTTCGGTCGATTAGATGCTCAACATGCTCAAGATGCTCACGCTTGAGCATCTAATTGAAACCCCTGCGAAACAGGGATTTGGACGATTAGGTGCTCAAGGTGCTCACGAATCTGCAGCGCGCATTTCAATGGCATCCGAAAAACGAGAATCGAACCGTGTCGATTCTCTGGAATGACATCCGACACCCGTATGAGTCTCAGAGACGGTAGCGAATTCCCAAAGAGGGGCTTAAATCGTCCCAGCGGGTTATCACGGGACTTGTGGCGGAGTACGATGTCGCGGGATTTGAAAAGGTTTCTTCTCAAGTGCAGTTTCCCGCCGGGGTTGTGGCTCGTCAACTTCGACGGAAGCCTCTCCGGATCCAGCCGCAACCATTCCTCCTCACCCTTGAGCGCCGTCGAACAGTGGAAAGCCTACGATTGATGAAGTCCTCGCTGTCGCTGCTGTGCCTGTTGTTGTTCCCGTATGTCGCCTGCGGTCAGGGGCTCACCAGGCTCCCTTACAACCACCCCGGCTTGCAGGTGGACCTGGGTGTCGGACTCTGGGCCTGGCCCGTTCCTTGCGATGCCGATGGCGACGGGGATTACGACCTGATCGTCTCGTGCCCCGACAAACCTTCCAACGGGGTCTGGCTGTTCATCAACGACTCGGGCGATACCTCAGTCAATAAAATGCCCACCTTCCGCCCCGCGACCCGGCTGAGTTCCACAGTGCACTATGTCATGCCCAGCTACGTTGACGGGAAGCTGTATGTTCTCACCCCCGGATTTTCCTACCCCCATTTCCTGACACGAGGGCTGCAAGATCGATTGCCGCTTCCCGTCCCGGCGAACTTCTATCGCCCCGCCTGGAATCAGCCCAAAGGCCCCAAAGTTCGACACAATCAGTGGCGATACGTCGACTTCGACGGCGATGGGGCACTCGACCTCGTCACGGGGATCGAAGACTGGAGCGAGTACGGTTGGGACGACGCCTTTAATGCTCAAGGGGAATGGACCAATGGTCCGTTGCACGGTTTCGTCCTGCTGCTCCGTAACGAAGGAACGACCGAGGAACCAAAGTACGCCAGCCCCGTCAAAATCATGGCGGGAGACAAACCGATCGATGTGTTCGGCTGTCCGTCGCCCAACTTCGGCGACTTTGACCAGGATGGCGATCTGGATTTGATCTGCGGCGAATTCCTGGACGGATTCACCTATTTTGAAAACACCGGGACACGCACGGAACCCGTCTACGCCCCCGGTCTTCCTTTGCTTCAAGCGGATGAATCGCCACTCAAGATGGACCTGGAGATGATCGTTCCGGTCGCCTTCGACTGGGACAAGGATGGTGACCTGGATCTGATCGTCGGCGACGAAGATGGCCGAGTCGCGTTCGTCGAAAACGTCACTCCTGAAGTTCGACCGGAACAGGAAGCGAAACCCACGACGGGCCACATGCCCCTCTTCGCCGCTCCTCGCTACTTCCAGCAGGAAGCCGACACGCTCAAATGTGGTGCTCTGGCAACCCCATTCGCCATCGACTGGGACGCTGATGGAGACATCGACATCATCTCTGGAAACACAGCCGGCTATATCGAGATTTTTGAGAACCTGAGCGGTCGTGGGGTCGAACAACCAAAGTGGGCCGCTCCACGTCGACTGCAGGTCAACTCTAAGGTCTTCCGCGTGATGGCGGGTCCCAATGGAAGCATCCAGGGTCCGGCAGAAGCCAAATGGGGATACACCACACTCAACGTCGCGGACTGGGATGGAGATGGCCTGAACGACATCCTCTTCAATTCCATTCTTGGCCGGGTGCAGTGGTTGAAAAACATGGGAACGCGGGAAGTTCCCGAGTTCACCGAGGCGACCCCAGTCACAGTCGAATGGACGGACGGCCCCCGCAAACCGGCATGGACCTGGTGGGAGCCGGAAGGGAATGCGCTGGTGACTCAATGGCGAACAACACCGGTCGTACACGACTTCACAGGAGACGGTCTCCCTGACCTGGCAATGCTCGATCACGAAGGATTTTTCGTCCTGTTTGAACGAACTCGGCGGGACGGTGCCCTCGTCCTGTTGGCTCCGCGCCGATTGTTCACCGACAGGGACGGGAAGCCGCTTCAATTCAACAATCGCACGGCAGGAGGGAGCGGCCGTCGCAAGCTGGCCGTCGTCGACTGGGACGGAGATGGAAACCTCGACATCCTGCTGAATTCGACCAACGCAGATCTTTACCGGGGCCTGGGGCAGGTGGACGGCCAGTGGCGGTTTGAGCATATCGGGTCACTCGCCCAGCAAAACATCGAAGGTCACGATGTCAGTCCAGCCATCGTCGACTTCAACGCGGACGGGATCCCGGATTTTCTGGGCGGAGCCGAAGACGGCCGCTTTTACTACTTACGGAATCCCCGCACGCGGTAGTTTTGTTGTCACACGAGAGCAGGGGAATCGAGACAAGAAATGCCACTGCTCTGCAGTCTTCGGAAGAGCAGTCCCTTCTGATGCCAGTTCCCTATCAGTCTCTGGCTGGTGATCGGGAGGGACAGGTCGTTTTGAAGAGTGCACTGCACGACCGAAGACGGTCGTACAGTGGCATCAGAATTCGACATTCCACGGATATGAAATTTGTGCAGGGGATCTGAAACAAGACATGCCACTGCTCTGCAGTCTTCGGAAGAGCAGTCCCTTCTGACACCAGTTCCCTATCAGACTCTGGCTGACGATCGGGAGGGCCGGTCGTTTTGAAGAGTGCACTGCACGACCGAAGACGGTCGTACAGTGGCATCGGAGTTCGATATTCCACGGATATGAAATTTGTGCAGGGGATCTGAGACAAGACATGCCACTGCTCTGCAGTCTTCGGAAGAGCAGTCCCTTCAGATACCAGTTCCCTATCAGTCTCTGGCTGGCGATTGGGAAGGGCCGGTCGTTTTTTGAAGAGCGCACTGCACGACCGAAGACGGTCGTACAGTGGCATCGGAATTCAGATTGTCATCGGGAACTGACCGTCGTACTGACCAATTCCCTGATGCTTACTCGATGGGTTTTTCGTTCCCTTTGTCGTCACGCAGGAATGGCTTCTTCACCGCCTTACCGACAACGGGTTTTGTTTCGCGGATCCAGATGTTTCGGAAGCGGACCGGGTTTCCGTGATCCTGCAGGCGGATCGGAAGACGATCAGCGTGCTTGGTATAGGCCGGAGGACGATGGAAAGGAGTATCTCCCTTCAGCTCGAAGTGGTTCAGGATCAGAACCCCATTGTGCAGCGCCGTGATATAGGCGGGCGATGCCAGTGCACCATCTTCTTTGAAGCGAGGAGCCGTCCAGATGATGTCATAGATGTTCCACGTGCCAGGAGCACGAGTCACATTCACCTGCGGCGGGGTCTGCTTGTAGATGGCTCCTGCCTGACCATCGGAATAGGTCTTGTTGTCGTAGGAATCGAGCACCTGAAGCTCGTAGGTATCCATCAAAAAGATTCCGCTGTTGCCCCGTCCCTGACCGCTTCCCACAGCGGGTGTCGGAGCAGACCACTCGATGTGGAGCTGGCAGTCACCGAAGGACTCTTTTGTGCGGACATCACCTTTGCCGCTGACCATCGCACCGTTGTCGATCTTCCAGTTCTCGGCCCCCTGCCAGGCTGAAAGATCTTTACCGTTGAAAAGGATGACCGCGTCCGACGGAGCCCCACCGTTCTCACCCGGGACAACCAGAGCCGGTTCTTTCCATTCGATTCCATTGAGATACTCATCAGCGTGACCGCAGACGGAGACACCCAGGACCGATGTCAGAAAAGCCAGACCATTCACCCATTTCAAATTGCGCATCGTTTATTTTTCCTGTTGAAGCCAAGTTTGATGTCACCAACGTCGCACGTTCTGCCCTTGCGATGTTCGCTTGTGATTCCGTTGCCGTCTCTGTTCAAGCCTCGACTCGCGCCATGGCAGGATCTGCTGCCCCGCACTTAACTCCATCGAAAGCTTTCCGCCTTCACTTCGATCGCCAGGAGACCATCCACGTGAACTGCGGTCATCGGGTCAGCCTAATCTTGAATGGAATCCGTCTGCAACCTGTGCGATTGGACATGGAATCGACGCTCGCCTGTCCAACACAGCCACAGACGACACATCCTCCCTGAATTACCTGCCTGTCACAACTTCAGCACGCGGAATCCCGTTCTCATTCCGAATGACTGACAACACGCCGCCGACTCATCGGCATGAAGTCGACTCGTCGCGGTTTCCGATACACCACATGAGAGCGATTGCGGGTTCACAATCTGTCCGCGTCAACGTGTCGTCTGAAATTGATTGTGTGTTCATTCAAGGTAATTTCCGACATGAAGGCCACCCCACCCGAATTCGACGAACGACGGGCAGCCGCAAAAATTGCCGAACTGCAGCAGCAGATTCAGTCACTGCAACAGCAACTGCTGCAGGCACAGAAGATGAGCTCCGTCGGGGCTCTGGCCTCCTCGATCACGCATGAGTTCAACAACATTCTGATGACGGTGATCAACTATGCGAAGATGGGCGTGCGGCATAAAGATCCGGCCATTCGTGACAAATCGTTCGAGAAGATTCTGGCGGCAGGCCATCGTGCATCAAAGATCACGACCGGAATGCTGTCCTACGCACGTCAGCAGAGTGACCGTCGAGAACCGATGGATCTGGTCCCGCTGGTCGAAGACGTGCTGGTGCTTGTCGAGAAGGATCTGCAGCGGTACCGGATTCGCCTGACAACTCAATTTGACGATCACCCGATTGCTGCGGTGAACTCGGGTCAGGTCCAGCAGGTGGTGCTGAACCTGATCGTGAATGCACGGCAGGCCATGGAGCAGGGAGGAAACCTGACGATTGCAGTCCGCCAGAATCGCGAGCTGGGTCAGGCGGAAATCAGTATCAAAGACAGCGGCTGCGGTATCCCACCCGAGAAGCTGCGACGGATTTTTGAGCCGTTCTTCACGACGAAGACAGCCGACGATCAAGGGCAGGGGGGGACCGGCCTGGGACTTTCGCTGGCCCAGAAAGTGATGGAAGCGCACGGCGGCCGGATCCGAGTCGAAAGTGCCGTCGGGTCGGGAACGATGTTCACACTGAAGTTCCCCCTGGTCGCATCGACCGTCAAAGCGGCAGCAGGTTCCGTCGCGAGCTGAAGCCTGGGGAGATGGAGTCTCCCGGGCAGGTACTCGTAGTTGAGATGTGGCAGCAGAGAATGATCATGTTCCCGGATGTGGTCGGTTGATCCTCGAATCCGTTCAGGGGTCTCAGCGAGGGAAACGCAGTCAGCACACCACTTCCCATGCCGTTAAGATTTGCGACAGCAGATCGTCCAGTGTCGGTCACTGGTCAGTTTCACTGAATTGGCATCGACACCCAGTTCCTGAAGGATGGCAGCGACTTCGTCCAACGTGAGTGCTGCGTGAAGCGATTCACGAAACATCCGCTGCTGGTGCTCATTTGAGTCCCCCGCGTAGGTGAGAACGAGTTTCTCAACAGCTTCGATCGAGGCGGGTCGCACCAGATCCCGAACGAAGAGCAGCCCCCCGGGTTTGAGGACTCGCCAGAGTTCCGCCAGCACTTTGCCGGGGTCCGGGATATGGTGGACAATGCTGTTAGACATCACAGCATCGTAGGTAGCCTCGGGCTCGGGCAGTTGTTTGCAGTCCCGCAACACGACATTGATCGAAGCCGACAAATCCGCGGCCTGAACATTCCTCCGCGCGACGGCCAGCATTGATTCGGCCAGATCACTGGCTGTCACGTTTCCAGCAAAGCCTTGCTGCATCAATTCAATCGGGATCAATGCCGTTCCCGTCCCCGCGTCGAAGACGTGGATGCCGCTGGTATCAGCAACTCCAAAGCGATGGAGCGATGACAGAAAATCCTCGACGAAGATACGGTTCACCTGGCTATGATCCATCTGATCATAGTCCCTGGCTTCCGCCTCCGAGTCCATGACTTCGGGCTCGAGAGTTCGTTCCAGCATAATGTCACTTTCTGTGTTCGCGATGAATGGGCCGCATCGAGCTCTCATAAGGTAACGACTTTGCAGGTGTTAAAGACAGCATGTCCACAATCGCATCAGACTCGGATTTCAGGCATAGTGACAAGAGGATGCGAGACAATTCCCTCAACGGATTCAGGAATTAGATGTGATTCTTAGACAGTTCGAATCGCCCGGCTTGAACAGACGACGGCGAAAATTGTCGACGAATGAGCCACGGACCGACCTCAGTATCGAACCACGGAAAGACCTTCTCAGACGGGATACCGACACTTAGATCAGCTTCTCAGGGGACGTCGATATGTACCGGGATTATCAATCGGAACACCCTTCACGATCGAGACTGACGCGAGTCGATGTCGTCATCGCGGTCGGCCTCTTCGTGCTGATCGAACTTGTCTTATTCCCCGGAGTTAATGACAGAAGGGGCCCGCGTCCAAAATTTCAATGCGTGAATAATCTCCCAAACATCGCTCTCGCTCATCTGAATTCTGCTTCAGCGACGGACGGGTGTACGTCCAGCTTCTGACACCTGCTGGCAGTCGCCATGGAGAAAACAAGCCGAATGTATCTCAGTACTGAGTAAGCCGCTGTTCTCACGACCTTCGCCCAGCAGTTGCTCCAGGGGACGTCGCCACTTCAAGAGTACCCCTCCCGATCCGAGAGTCCCCTCCTCGGCAGCTTCTGCACTCGCGCGAGGTAAAGGCCCTCCTGGATGACAAGACTCCCGTAGCGGATCGAATACGGTGGCTGAGTAAAATCTTGAACCCAAATGCTGCAAAAAGGGATTTTCGTAAGAATTACACCCTCGCTTCGATTTACTGGCATGGGTTACACGAATCCGGCGGCGGATGTTGCCGTTCCGATCCGTTTGAGCTGATTTTCAAGGGAAAAACGCCTCTGATTCACCGTTCGAGACCGCTATTGACACTAACGACGAGTTTGGCACGGCGGGTGCTTTACTAGCCTTTCGTTGAACGACGGATTCGCCAAGGGAGGCGAATGACGAGTTCAGGCTAATACTGCAAGAATGGGAGTCGATGCCATGTTAGTGCTGACGCGAAAACGAGACGAGTTCATCAAGATTGGTTCCGACATCGTGATCCGCGTAATGAGGACCAGCAAAGGGTCCGTCAAGTTGGGGATCGAGGCCCCCGCTTCAGTCCGCGTCCTGCGAGGGGAAGTCGTTCCTGTCGAAACGCCTGCGGAAGCCACGCTTGTTGCTGATAGCGATGACGGTGAAGAATCGTACGATATCGCTGAACTGGAAGCGTTGCTGGTGTGCAACTGAGTCTACTCGATGGACGGTATGGACTATTCAGGAGCGATGAGACGGCACGAGGCTCATGTGACGTTGCCTTGGTCTTCATCGCAAGAATTCAATCAGGAGGTCTGTTCATGCGTTTGCCAATTCCCGCTTCCATCGCGTCAGTTCTCGCACTGACTTTCAGCTTGTCGCTTCCCGCGACAGCACAGGTACAGAATGGATGTTCCCGCTGTGCTGCCCCCCCTGTACGAGGCGTTATCAACCGAGGCACCGCCCCGTCGAATGACGTGGCGACACGCTCTCGCACAGACCGTCTGCGGGTTCAGGATGCTCCTCCCATCACCTCACCCTATTACCCCAGCGACCCGAATCTGGATCAGGAGGAAGGGGGACTTTTCTCGCCTCTCACTCGCAGCAGCCCGTCGCTGATTCCGACAGAATCGGCTGAGCCTGTTGCGACCCAGAAACGTCAGCCCCCACCTTCGAATACCCCCGACCAGACTGCCCCTACTCAACCGTCAATCGCAGATAAGATACGACAGCGTTACTCGGATCCACGCGTTCTGCGGATGCTTGAGCAGCTAACCTCTCAAGGAACGGAATCCTTCTACGCTGAGGTTTCGCAATTGATTGACGAACGACACATCACGCCGGCCAGTTATGCCCGCCGGGTGGATGGAGCACTCAATCATCTGTCCCACGCGCTCGAGGTTCCTGCCTTCATCAAAGCGGCACAGGTCCAGGGATCGGGAGAAGCGGTGGAAAAGTTTCGCGACGATCTGGAGCGGATCCGAAGTCAGGCCAAAGTACGAAGTACCAGCGATGCCATCATGGTGATGAGAGACGTCCAGAAGCAGGCAGCCCGGTCAATTAAGATGAACCCTTCCGCCGTGGGACTCGAATTCCTCTATGGTGCAACGGATAGTCTGGACCAGTTCTCAATGCTGTTGCCGCCGGAAAAGAATGGAGGACCGAGCGTAGGACTGAACGAAAACATTGTGGGGATCGGGGTCGAAATTGAATCCCATCCGAAAGGTCTGCGGATCTTGAAGCTGCTGCAGGGGGGGCCCGCAGAACAAGCGGACTTTCGCCGGGGAGACGTGATTACCCATGTCGATGGAAAGGATCTGAAGTCGCTCGACCTGCAACAGGCCGTCGACCTGATCGTCGGCCCTGTCGGCAGCCCGATCCAGATTCAGGCCTCGCGAGGAGACCGCTCGGGCAAAGTGACACTCACCCGCCAGAAGATCGTCTTCCACAGTGTCGTCGATGTTCGAATGGAGGACGAAAATCAGGGAATTGGCTACCTGAAACTGGAACAGTTTGCAGATTCCACGATGGACGAAATCGATGCCGCACTGCTGAAACTTCACAAGCAGGGGATGAAGTCACTGATTATGGACCTGCGAGGCAATCCCGGGGGACTACTGACAACAGCAATCGCGCTTTCGGATAAGTTCCTTCCTTCGGGAACGATCGTCGAAACGCGTGGCCGGACTCGAGCAGATAACTCCCGAGAAGTCGCTCAGTATGCGAATACGTGGAGTGTCCCTCTGGTCGTGCTGATCGACCATAACAGTGCGAGTGCCAGCGAGATCTTTGCAGCGGCGATTCAAGAAAACCATCGAGGTGTCATCATCGGAGAAACCTCTTACGGAAAGGGCACCGTTCAGACGCTGTTTCCGCTCCAGTCGGTTCCTGCCGCACTGCGGCTGACCACCGCCAAGTTCTATAGTCCGGATGGACGGGAGATGGCAGGAGCAGGTGTGACGCCCGATTTCAAAGTGGCGACCAAGTCGACGGAAGATCAGGAACAGGACGAAGTGCTGAAAGAGGGGATCCGACAGATCCAGGACTTCCGAACCAAGATCATGGCCGAGCGATTGCGACGATCCAGCAGCACAGCTCCCGTCACCCACGTTGCCGCATGAAGCGGCAGAAACGAATGAATGATTCTCAAATCGGACAAGGGATAGCCGATGTCTATTGATACAACCAAGGACGGACCAAGAGGTCCGTCCTTGATGCATTTTCTCTGGGGCAAAGGGGCCCGGGTGATGTCGAAGACGGGGAAGCTCTCCTGCAGGTAACGCGACTCATGACTGTCTGCCATCGCCCTCTTTGAGCACGATCGCACACAGCCATGATCTGGCGAGGCTCAAGGCCTCGTCACGACAGAGGCGGGAAATTCACACCTGACCGAAACGGAGTTCGATGTCGACGATTTCAAACGCCGTCAAATCAATCAGCACGGCATCCCCCTCAATCCGAAGTTCCGAGAGGGTCTCGCCCCGGAAGTCTCGCTTGCGGGCGAACGTTGGCTGCCGGAAGCAGCGCAGCTTGACCGGTTTCGACAATCCTTCGGTTTCGATCAACCGAATCGCGAAACCCGGATCATTCGGCACGCTCGTGTGTTCGAACTGTTCCAATGGCGAAGGAGGGGTTTTGTCGGTTTCGACCGGCAGCAGACGGGTCATCTGCACGTGTCGGGAATCCAGATGGAAGAACCACCCCGTCGCTCCTGTTCGAGGGGGTCCGACTTCGGTCGGCACCACGGGTGCGGGAGTCAGCTCGTTCCAGGCCGCTTCAAGCGGGTACAGGGCATCGATGGCGATCGTAAACTTAAATTTGCGGACGGTATCTCCTGCAACGAGCAGCAGCGAATCCACCATTCGATCCCCGGTCTTGCGATGAAAAGCGAGACCATGCGGGACAATCGTCATGCGTTCGTCTTCCGAAGCGACTTCGATGTAGTCGGACGTTTCGAATCTTTCGCCAGCAAAGTTCTGTGCCGAATGGTAGATACTGCGGGTCACCACCGCAGTACTGTCACTCCAGGCGAACCGCGATGCAAAGTAGTTGTTCCACGGATCCCCCTCGGGCATGACCACGTCGGTCAGTTCCACCTCAATGTCGACCGTGGGACGAGTGCGCCAGACACGGACCGTTTGCCGGTACGCTGCCAAACGCTGCGATTTGGCTTGATCGATAATTTCACCAAAGGTGACGATCTCGCCACATGCCGTGCCGCTGCGAACCACTTCGTGCCCCAGACATCGCATTTCCGCGTACTGCGACTTGGTGGTCTCGCCCGGTTGGTCGACGACGGGAATGGCCCGCTCCCGAGGAAACCGAAACGACAACTGCTGGCTGACCCGTTTTGCTCGCTGGTTATGCAGCCGCACATGCGCGATTCCACCTGTTCGCTCATTGATCGCGACTTCAAAGTGATCATTACGAAGCAGCCAGTCTTCGGCGAGAGGTTGCTTGGGCAAAGCGGGGCGGGGCGACTGCGAGGCCTCGGGAATCCAGGCGTATCCATTGCCAGGAACCTCAACGACACAGGCCGTCAGTTCGGGATGAGCCGGATTGAACTCGATCGCCTTGACGGGCCCCGAGATGGGTGGTGGAGACTTAATACCGGGCAGTGGAACGACAACCCGACGTGTGAAGGAGAGGGGATTGAGAACAAGGAATCCCCGTTCTCCCGTGGCCCCATGCATGATAATCCGCGCGAGTCGCCGGGCACCCCCGTTTTGCGCCTCAAGCAGGTCCGATTCGAGTTGCTCTGCCGTGGAGAATTCCCGATCCAGCAGCGCAGACTCGAGTCGCGTTTCGACCTCCTGGCCGAATTGAACATCAATGGGACGATTCATCAGCGCATCTGCGGCGGCATGACACCACGCTGTCGCATCCCACTGCCGGCGAAGCCTGTTATGCAGCGTGTACCGTTGAATCGGATCCTTCTCACGTCGCGCGACGTGCTGAATCAGGATCGGCGAAAAGTACTCGTTCGGCTTATGAGTACTATGCTGACCGGGAAGTTCGGTCTCTTCGAAGAAGCGATCAAACGAGATAAAACGGCCCAGACACGGGGCGTACTTCTGCGAACGCCGCAGGTCGTGGTACCAGGGTGCTTCGATATCAGGCCAGCGGGCCAGAATCAGACCGGCAACGTGATCCTGATCCATGGACTCAGCCATTCGCGCGGGGAATCGCAGGTAACTGGAGGCCCCCTCTGCAGCCAGCGGAATACGGCTGAAGGCGTCGATCAGGGTCCCATCAACACCACGCCAGCGGAGTTTGGTGTACTCGGCATCCGGGTAAATTCCATCATCCAGGACCACATGCATGGCTGCCAGGAAGCCCGACTTCACCAGGATCTGAGGCAAAAGTGGTGTCAATCCAAAGCGGCGCCGTCCCCACACAGTGGGAGAACGACCGACCAGAGACAGCCATTCGCTTCGTCCCCGCTCCAGATGATAGAGGAGACTTTCAAGCGGAAGCAGTGGCAGGGAGGCCTCCTCGTCCTCGCCACCGAGGACGCTGATTCGACCGGCATTCCAAGCGGAAGAGAGTTCCGTCGCCAGCCCT
The DNA here is from genome assembly GCF_044336245.1 of Schlesneria sphaerica. Taxonomy (NCBI): domain Bacteria; kingdom Pseudomonadati; phylum Planctomycetota; class Planctomycetia; order Planctomycetales; family Planctomycetaceae; genus Schlesneria; species Schlesneria sphaerica. Next base: position 3,420,608 of record NZ_CP172346.1, read on the forward strand.
GGGGTCTTTTCACAGATCGCCTTCAGGTCCTGCGAGGTGGCCAGCAGACTCCAGGGGATCGATTGTCGGGCGTCTTCCACCAGAGGTGCACTCTCGACGTCGGGAACTGCCAGACAGAGGTCGAGCAAGTAACATTCGACGGGGTAGAAGCGTTCACGCGCTTCCAGCAGCATCTCGAAGCAACCCGAAAGATGAGCTTCGGCCGTTTCCCGATCCTCGGCGATGGCGGCTTTCGCTCCGGCGTGGGCTCGCTGGAAAAATCGAGTTTCGTCGATATTTCCGAACTGCCTCATTTTGCGAGTCAGGATTTCGACGAGCAGCCAACAGGTCCCCAGAGCCATGAAATCGGCGGCCAGATCATCGAACAGCGGCGTCGCGAGGTCTGTATTTTCCGATTCCAATACCGGGAGCTGCGAATCAGGCTCTCCGGCCAACCCAACCCCCGCACCACTCAATGGGATCTCAGGAGCCGGGTCCGAGAAGGCCTCTACCGGAAGTTCTCCTGCATTCTCCCCGTCCGCGGCACGGTCCTCCGTCGATTTGTCGATGGCTGTCAGGGCGACTTTCAACATTTCCGATCGTTCAGACAACCCCGAAACGACGGTCGTCCCGGCCTTGCGGGCATCATCGATCCAACTGCAGGGAAGCCAGTCTGCAGAGACCGTCGGGACGATGACCAATTGTCCCGAACCGGGAATCGGCGGATCATCCGCGCGACGCCAGCGAGGCATTTCCCCCGTCCAGGCCAGCAGCCGAGGATGAAACGCGATTGCGAAGGCGTTGAGCAGGCTCGCCGCCAGGTCGTCCGTCTGTTCAGTCGGGAAGTCGTCGAGACTGTGACTCGGAATCAAAATCTGAATATCAGGAGAATGCATGGATCGTCAGTTACGTTCAAAGTTAATGGTCGTGCCGGAATGCGTCATTCCGGTTCAATAAACTCTTCTGTACGGCCCGATCTCGTGTCGGCGCGAAATCAAACAGCGGCTCGATGACCTTGATGGCGGTGACAAGGGAAGCCCGATGATATCCAGCGAGGAACACGACAGGTAGGAACGAAACCACCAGGTTTTACCTTCTGTACTGATCTAACAAGCCTTCCCGCAGGTCAAGATCGTGCCGGAAACACCGTACAATCGGGGAGAGGTGCGTCCTTTTGAGCCGATCCCGTGAAAAAGTTCTGATTTTCGGCCCAATTGCCGCCGTCAAGTTCTTTGAAATTCCCGTTTGTGGGGAACTTCGCCCGCCAGAATGCCGTCTCATAGTGTAGAATAGCGAGTCACGTCACCATCGCATTTCCGTTCCACTCGGCCGATACTGAAGCCACTGCGTTCCGTGCGTGATCCTGTTCTTCTTGTTGACTTTGCTACAATTCGTAAGTATCTCTTGGGAACGCGTTTTGGTCAGCCGTGGGCATTTTCTGAGCTCGTCATATCGGTTTTTCAGCCCTCGATTTGATATCCTTTCCGGTCTTGAGTTTGTCAAAAAGTCGTCCCTTCGGTTTGCAGAATGTGATTGTGCGGTGATCTTGTGGTGCCTTGCGCGAACGGCGTAAAGAACAACGGCGGATTGCCCATTTAGGCCTCTGTAGGAAAGAGTTTCGTCATGGCAGAGAACCAGGCAGCATGGGGGATTGAGATTGGTCAGGCGGGCCTGAAAGCAATCAAGCTCCGCTATACCGAGGCTGCCCAGCAGGTCGTGGCCGTCGCCTTTGACTACATTCCCCATCCGAAACTGTTGAATCAGCCCGATGCCGTCCCCGATGAACTGATTCGGCAGGCCCTGGACACCTTCCTTTCACGAAACCCGATCGGCTCCGATCTGGTCGCGATCAGTCTTCCCGGTCAGCACGCGCTGGCGAAGTTCATTCAGCTTCCCCCGGTTGAACAGAGCAAAGTCGCCGAGATCGTGAAGTACGAAGCGCGCCAGCAGATTCCCTTTCCACTGGAAGAAGTGATCTGGGACTTCCAGGCACTGGGCGGAGGGGTTGAAGAAAGTGGCTACCTGCTGGACGGCGAAGTCGGACTTTTCGCGATGAAACGTGAGCAGGTTCAGCATCACCTGCAGCCATTTCTTGATCGCAAAGTCGAAGTTGAGCTGATTCAGATCGCTCCTTTGTCGCTCTACAACTTCCTGTGCTACGACCGTCTCGGCTACCGCAAGAACGAGCCTCGTGAGCCGAGCGAAGACTACTCAGTCGTCGTCGACATGGGTTCGGATGCTACGTCGCTGATGGTGACCAATGGCAAGAAGATCTGGATTCGCAATATGCCGGTGGGTGGGAACCACTTTACCCGGGCATTGACGAAGGAAATGAAGCTGACGTTCGCCAAGGCCGAACACCTGAAGTGCAACGCCACGAAAGCACCCGATCCGCGAGCCGTGTTTCAGGCCTTGCGTCCTGTCTTCAACGACTATGTCTCCGAGATTCAACGTTCGATCGGCTTTTTCTCAAGCGTGAATCGCAGTGCGAAAATTTCCCGCCTGATCGGCGTCGGAAACGGTTTCCGTCTTGCCGGTCTGCAGAAGTTTCTCCAGCAGAATCTCCAATACGAGGTTGAACGTGTCGATACGTTCCAGGCAGCCGTGGGTGACAATGTCCTCAACGCTCCCCTGTTCCAGGAAAACCTGCTGACATTCTGCGTCCCGTATGGTCTGGCGCTTCAGTGTCTGAATCTGACTGACATCCACACCACGCTGCTTCCGCCGGAAATCGCGACTGCACGTCTGATTCGCCGCAAAAAGCCCTGGGCTGTCGCCACTGCTGCGACATTGCTGCTGGGATTGGCGACTTCCGCTGCCGGTTTTGGCAACGTCCTGCAGTCAGTCAGCACCACCCGCTTTGGTGAAGCGGAGGCAGAAGCAGAAAAAATCAGTAAGGAAGCGAGTAAACTTCGTTCCGACTACGAAGGAGAAGAGGGGAAGAACAAATCCCTGAAAGCCTCAGGGGACGTTCTGGTCCGCTCATTGGACACGCGGGAACAGTGGCTGGAAGTCTACAAGGCGATCGATGAATGTCTGCCACGAGACACCGACAACCAGCTCGATGAAATGAACATGGCTCTGCGCGATCGGATTTCGATTCGCAGTATTACCACCAAGAAATACAGTGACCTCAGTTCGTGGTTCAGCGAACCGGCAATCGCAGCGGAAGAAGGAGAAGCGAAACTCTATTTCCGTGAAGACAAGGATCCGGACAACGCATCCAAGTTCGATGATAAAATTGCGAATCCTGATTACGAAATCAACGACCGGTCGGTGGGTCCCACCGGCGAGGGCTACGTCTTTACACTGCATGGGATTCACTACCACCACGAGGACAAAAACCCCAAGGGACGTGGTGCAACCTATGTGGATGTCAAATTCCTGAAGAATTTGCAGAGTTGGACGGTTAAACGAGAAGACCCCTCGGGCGGTCCTCTTGTCGAGACGCCCGTTCGGTTGATCGGGATTACGCATGCCACGATGCCCGAGGCAACCGCGTCCACGCCAATTCTGTTCACTCCCAACCGAAAACCACAGTCCCGCAACAGCTTTGGAGGAGGAGCAGCACCCTTTGGTGCACCGGCAGGTGCAGCATTCGGCGGCCCTGCAGGATTCCCCGGCGGTGCTACGGGATATGCTCCGAATGCAGGTCGGTTGCAAAGCGAAGATGATGGTTCGGAAAAGTCCATCACTCTGCAGCGAACAGTATTCAAGGTCGTGTTTGCCTGGAAGCCAACGCCACTTGACCAACGTAAACCCTGGCCTCCCGAGCAAACCGGCACTCCAACCAATTCTGAATCGACGGGTGCAACGGAAGAGCAGTAAGGTTAATTCCTTACGGCAACGGATCGTTCCAGACCAGACCGCCTTACGCACAACATCGAATTGCAGACTGTCAGTTTTCCGAGAAGGTAGAAATCATGGAAGCCCTCGAACCCGTCCTGAAACAGAAGTTTTGGATTCTGCTGGGCATCGGACTATTGATGACGTTCTTTGGCTGGTGGAGCGGAACGGGCAAGACGGCCGCTGCGATTGCGGAACGGACTTCAAAAATTGAAGCCGCCAACACCAGTATCCCAACGGCCGACATTCCAAACGAGGTCTGGACCAAGCGACTGGCCGAGGTCAATGGGAAACAGGAATCGTCCATCAAGTCGACCCAGTTAGGGCTCTGGAAGCGCCAGCAGGAACGGATGGTGCTTCCAGCCGGCCTGCCTCACGTCGAATACGATGAAAAGCTCAAGAACGAAGAGCGAGAACTCTTCCGCGATGCTTATGTTGAAGAAGTGACCCGCGTCTGGAAGACGCTTAACCCGATGGATGCCGATGGAACTGGGGTCGTCAATTTTCCCATTCAGTCCATGTTCCGATTGATGAACCAGAAGCCGTGGACGAAGGCACCCCCTAAATCAGAAATCATCTGGGAAGTGATGGAAGATCTGTGGTTGCTGGAAGGACTTTTCCAGTCAATCACAGAGGCCAACGGAGGTCCTGATGCTGGGCGTGCTGAAGCCTGTGTTCACCAGATTGACGTTCTTGAACTGCGCGGAGGTGGTGAAAAACCCTCTCTGGGGGGCTCGGGAGGGGGTTCCGACGACGGCAGCATGGCCGGATTCGGCGGTGCTGCCGGGATGGGAATGATGGGCGGCATGGGAATGCGAGGGGGCGGCGGCGATATGGGTGCAACAGGCGGAATGGCCGGTATGCCCGGAGGGGGCGCAGCGGCAGTTCCCTCTGTCTCCGCCGAATTCGACGTCCGTGAAGAGTTTGGAGACGATGGTAGCGGCGCGGGTGGCGGTGCAGGCAATCGTGGTGGTGGCGGTGGTGGTGGCGCTCCCATGGGCATGATGAGCAGCATGGCCATGATGGGGGGCGCAATGGGTGGTATGGACGATGAAGGAATGGGCTCGTCCCAGTCGGAAAAAGTGATCAAACGCTACGTGACGCAGGACGAAAGCCTGCCCTACAAAACTCGTGGCTTCTATATGTCGGTCAAGATGGACCACCGAAAAATCCCGCAGTTCATTTCCGAGCTGACGGCAAATGAAAAGTCAGTCTGGCCGGTCGAAATTCTTCGCGTGCAAATGTCCCGACTTCATGAAGACGACGCCACTTATGCCAGCGGATTCTCGGGCGGATCAGCGGGGATGCGAATGGGTGCCGCTGGTGGGATGACGGGCGGCCCGATGGGGGGTGGTCCGATGGGAGCCATGTCAACACTCGGCGGAGGTGGTGATGATGAATACGATGCCTTCATCAACACCCGCTCGTTCGGAAACCGAAATCCTGCGACCAGTATGCAGTTGATGCAAAAGGTGAAAGAGTCTCAGGAATCGCTGGATATCGCACTGCGAGATCCCTACATGGCTCAGGTAACTCTCTGCGGCGTCTTCACCATGTATAAGAAGGTCGAGGAAACCAAGGTCGAGGCGGACTCGGAATCCACGTCTTCGCCTCAGGAGGCAGATTCCTCCGAGGAATCAGAAGCGTCTGAGGCTGCAGACAACAGCGAAGCTGGCGGTCCTGAGATGAGCGATGCGATCCCGGCCACGGAAGAAGTCGATGCGACCGAACCTGCAGCCGAGGCTGAGTTGACTGGAGACACGCCCCGGGAAACCCCTGTCGACGCAGGGGGAGGTACTGGAGACGATCCGGCGCCCGTCACTCCAGGTGAAGACGGCGAGCCTGAAACAGAAGAGAAGTAGCGCGTTCCAACGACCAGGGTCCCTTTCCCGTCCTGATTTCTTCGCCCGTCGAATCGACGGAGGACATGTAAAATGAAAAAGTTGAACCTGAAAGCACTGCTCGTCAATCATGCCGAGAAGATCGTCTTCGGCCTGTTTGTCCTGATCGTGCTCGGAGTCCTCGCTGGCGGAACCAGTTGGGCTCGCTATTCGAAGATTACGCCTGACACCATGCAGCAAAACATCAAGAATGCGCGAGCCAAAATTGCTGCGAACAACGTCTGGCCCCAAGAGAAACAGGCCGCGTTTGCGATCGTCGACTTCTCTGAGAAAGCAAGAATGCTTTTCACCAGTCCTTCGATCGCCCGCTATGACTTCTCACAATGGTTATTCCATCCACTGTATCGGAAGGACGAACCAAAGCGAGAACCTATCTACGAAGCGGTACAGAACCTGATTGTCAAATCGGCATTCGTCCCTCTGAGCATTCTTTCCGAGGAAGCACGGCAGCGGGCTGAAATGGCGCTGTCCGAACAAGCGGAAGAAGAGACGACCGAAGACGACGAAAACTCGGAATTCGGCAGGCGGAGTTCCTCCGGGGGTACTGGCCAGTCACCGTTTGGTCGCCCAGGTCCCGGTGGGCCCATGGCCGGACCTGCGGGAATGGGCCGAGGAGCGATGCCCGGTGCTCATGCTGCTCCCGGTGGCAGGGGTCGGCCCGGCGCCGGTCTCAATATGATGCCTCCCGGTGCCCGCGGGGATGATGAAGACATGCGAAGCGCGGGAATGATGGGTCCCGGGGGAATGATGAGCGGAATGGGGATGGGAATGGGTTCGGACAACGACGTTCGCGGTGTCCGGCTGATGGCCGTCCGAGGTGTCTTCCCTGTCCGTAAACAGATTGAAAACTACAAGAACGCACTGCACATTACAGAAGCAGAGGCGGCAGATCTCCTCGAAATCACGGACTTCGAACTCCAGCGGCAGACGGCGCATGCCGGGCCCAATCCGTGGGAGAACGCAAAGTGGGAAACCGTCGATATCCAGCATGCTCTTCAGGTTTTAACCGATAGCTCTGACATCGATGCCGAGGATCCCGTCCCAACCGCGCTGCGAGATTCTGTGATCACGATGGACTTGCCGCTCAACCTGTTGGGAGTCTGGCGAGAGTATGCCACACATCCGCGGATCAGGGATGAGGAACTGAGTCCTGAGGCCATCGCCGAAGAAATGAGGCTCCTTGAAACGATCAACGAAGTGGCCGTCGGAGCGAACCTGGGTGACGAGGCTCAACCCCGACGACGAGGTTTGGCTCCGGCACAGCGGGACTTTAGAAACCTCGCCAGCCGTGTCTCATCGGATAACAACGGTCGGAACATGATGGAAGAAATGATGAAGTCCATGCGGAGCACTGGCGGAGGCATGCAAGGAATGCCGCCGATGCCTGGAGGTGCAGGCATGGGAGCAGCCATGCGAGGGATGCCTGCTGGAGCAGCCATGGGTGCTGCTGGCGGCCGCGGAATGCAGGGAATGCCAATGGGTGGTTCATCGATGGGGATGCCCGGGATGCGAGGTACTATGGGAATGCCCGGCATGGGCGGCGGCATGCGAGGAAGCAGTAATAATCCGCTCGACTTCCTGACCGCACGACGCAAATACCTGCTGTTCCGTTACTTTGACTTCGATGTCGAATCGGGCAAAGCCTATCGCTACCGCGTTCAATTGAAGCTTCGAAACCCGAACTTCGAACTGACTGCCGAAGAACTGGCCGGTGCCGATATGGAAATTGCGAAAGGTGAAGAACGTGAAACTCCCTGGAGCAACATCTCGAACCCGGATTATGTTCGCCCCACGGCGGCTTACTACCTGCAGGACATCGAACGCGATCCGTATGCCGACGAAAAAGTCCGATCCAGCACCCGACCTGTCGCACTCATTTCCATGTATGACTGGGACACCAAGAAGGGTGCAGTTCTTAGCGACGTGCTGAACCTACCTGCCATCGGTTCCTATATTGGGGAAACCAAGAAAGCGACCCCAATCCCTGACCTGATTGCCGGAACGCTGGAAAAGGGCGAGCATGCTTTCTCGACCCAGGACATGCTCGTTGACGTTGAAAGCGACATCGAGATTGCTCCTGATCAACACCCCGACCTGAAGTTGACCCCGGATAAAAAACGTCCCACGGTCCGTCTGGGTTTGCTCGAAGAGGCGCTGGTCGCAACATCTTTTGGTGAACTGAGATCGCTGGGAAGCCCGATGAATGAAATTGATCGCGAGAGCCTCAATTTCTGGAAGAAACGCGAAAGCGAAGAACGTGCGGTGATCAAGTCACGCGAAAGCCTCTCACCTCAAAACAATATGGGTCCTGCCGGAATGATGGGCCCTGGTGGCATGGGACCCATGGGTATGATGGGGATGGCTGGCAATGGAGAAGATGGTGAGGGCGGGGGCGCTAAGAAAAAGAATCCCCGAAAGGCGGGACAACGTGGCGGTATGGGAATGATGATGATGATGCCCGGTGGTGCCAGCGGGATGCCGGGAGGCATGATGCCAGGAATGCAGCAACAGCAGGGAGGGCGCGGCTCGAAGTCCAAGAGCCGCTAAAAGTCATCCACTCTCTGGCTAAGAATTCGCAGACATTCGAGATTGCAGTTTAAAACTCAATCTCGAATGTCTGTTTTTCTTTCAACAGCTTCGATTCAACCCGAATTGTGTCCCGGACCAGTTGCCGAGCCCCAGGAACGGGAATCCTGATCTGCACAGCACCATCTTCAACGGGCAACATCACATTCGATTTCAGCCGAATTGGCTGCTTGTAACCATCGGTCCCAATGACGTTCCCAGAGACATCGGAACCTCGGTACTTGGTGACGTGACTGGGCAAGCGAACTTGAATGACGACGAAGTAGTCCTCGCCCGGTTTCGGATCTTTTGGATCCGCCCAGGCACTGAAACTCCCTTTCGTCTGGGCATACCCCGGTACACGGACGTTGGGAACTCCTACAGAGTCTCCGTCCCCCTCGCCTTCTCCCCCTTCGCCCTGGCCCCCCAGTCCGACTCGCATTGATTCCGCGATATCGCCCTGTTTGCCCGTAGAGTCGAGGACCTTGGACAAGTCGGACGTCTGGAGCGGAGCCGCCTCACCAGCTTCCGCTCCTTCACCTGCCATCTCGGTCTCGAGGATGACATCAGCGGCGAATTCGTCCCCTGTTCCATTCGTCCCAAAAATGCTCGAAACCTCTTGTGTCGTGACCCGCGAAACCAGAATGCAGGCCAGAATCACCAGAATGACCGCATGGATCCCAAGGGATGTTACAATCCCGATCAAGCCTTGTTTCGAGATCCAGTGCGTTTCCTCCTGATCCTTCGATGGCTTATCCACCTTCACGATTGCTGTCTTCGGATTCACTCGCTGCCCCGGTAACGGGGGAATAACCGGCTTCAGAACTGTTGCACCCAGCGGCGGAATCGAACCAGAATCATGCGAGGGAACCTGTTTGCCCTTATCCTCCCGCATCTTCTGGTCACGGCGAGTCGAGAACCACGCGGGGACATTCTCAGGGGGATCGGCCAGTGACGGAGTTCCCTTTTCTGGCCGTTGAGGCCCATCACTCGATTGAATGGTCTCTCCGGCCATGGATCATTGCCTTGAGGGAAAGTACTGGGGGATGAAAACGATTTCGATTAATCCAGACGGCATCGGCGGTCAAACCCGCACGATTATACATCGTCCAATTCTGAAAGACCGAACAATATTTTAGATGTTGTGACTCGTATCAGTCTCAGCAATTCTTGATTGTGGAAATTTGTCCAGAATTTGTCCCAGAGGTTTATTTCATCAGGAGTTCGATCTCAAAGTCGTCCTGATTTCAAACTGGACTGCAGCGACTTCTCTGTCGGAACGAGTAGAATCGAAGGCTCAAGGCAACCCAATGGTCTGAGGTTTTTATTCGCCATTTGGGATTCCTGACTGAAGAGTCACTGCCAACGGAGTGCCATATAAGCGGGAAATCCCGACGTTTGTGGCCGAGCTGCTTCGCAATAGGAACAAAATGTCAGAAATTGAACGAATCGGCGTCACTCGCCGCTGGTCAGATGTCGTAATCCATGGTAGCACCGCCTATTTCGTCGAAGTTGCGGACGATCCGCAGCAGGATGTCGCAGGTCAGGTCGCCCAAATCCTCGCGCAGATTGACGCTCGTCTGGCTCTGTTTGGAAGTGACCGAAAGGATCTTCTCCAGGTCCTCATTTATCTGGCTGACCTGACGGACGGACCGGCACTGAACGAACTTTGGGACAATTGGGTTCCGGAAGGCCATGCTCCCGCGCGGGCGTGTGTCCAGGCAGCATTGTCTCCTGGGTATCGAGTCGAAATGGTCATCACGGCCGCAGCTCGACGGTCAAGGGGCTGAGAGCCGGTTGTACCAGATATCGGCCAGTCCAATTGCCAGTAGCCCAAGACTCACAACGGCATTCACATTGAAAAAGGCGATATTCACTTTCGTGAGGTCCGCGGGCGTCACGAGTGAATGTTCGTAGAGCAACAAGCCCGATACCGCGATGATACCGACGAGGAACGGTGTTCCCAGCCCGCCGAAATGCCAGACGGCAAACAAGCTGGCAATGGTCAAAAGGTGGCTGATCAACGCAATTCGCAGGGCCGTCCTGATTCCCCAGCGGGACGGAATGCTGAAGAGGTTCCGTTCGCGGTCGTAATCGGCATCCTGGCACGCGTACAGAATGTCGAAGCCCCCAACCCAGAAGAAGATTACCGCAGATAACAGTGCGGGAATGACGGCCACTTCCCCTCGGATCGCAATCCAGGCCGCCAGAGGGGAAAGCATGAGCGCCGCCGAGAGCCAGTAATGGCACAGCACCGTAAATCGCTTCGCGTACGAGTAGCCCATCAGAAACAATAACACGGGAACCGATAGACGCAGTGGCCAGGGATTAGGCAGGAACAGCAGTGTCGAGGCCACAAACCCGGCCGAGCTGACCAGCGTAAAAAGGATCACCGTCGACAGCTTCAGCAGTCCCGCAGGGATATGCCGTTTTTGCGTGCGGGGATTCTCTGCGTCGAATTTGCGATCAACGATCCGATTGAAGGCCATCGCTGCCGAACGGGCAAAGATCATGCAGAGCACGATCCCCAAGAGGTGCACCCACGAGAACGGACTGTCCGGCATCCGCCAGGCCAGAGCCGCAGAGAGCAGGGCAAATGGCAAAGCAAAAACGGTATGACTAAACCGGATCAGTTCCAGCAGATGGCGAATTTGAGACAACATGCAATCACGCGAAATAAAATTCTCTGAACTCATCAACAACAGGCGAGGGTCGGATTCAAAAGCCCGCAACGTCCGCCACACAGCAAGCGGAATTCCGCACCGCTCGTTCCCCGCCTGACTTCACGGCACGATCGCCCGGAACGAAGCTCCTGCTGCGACAGTCGCCTTGGAATTCTATGACATCAGCTCGATTCGACCATATCAACAACGCGTCGATACGCGGAAATCGTCTGCTCGGCGGCCGCGGATGAATCCGGCCAGGGGAGCGCCTCGGCCGAGAGATATCCGGCGTAATGAATGTCTTTCAGCGATTTCGCAATCGGTGCATAGTCGATGTGACCGCATCCGGCTGGTCGTCGATTGGAATCCACAAAATGGAGATGCCCGATCCACCGACCTCCACGCGTGAGTGCCGCAGCTAAGTCACCCTCCTCGATATTCATGTGGAACAGATCGGCCAACAGCCGGACATTGTTAGTGGCAAGCGATTCCATCAATTCCACGCCCGCGTCAACCGTATTCACCAGATTGGTTTCGTACCGGTTCAGTGGTTCATAGATCAGTGGCACACCGTATCCCCTCGCGTGTTCCCCCAATTCATTCAGCCCTTCACGAAGCCAGTCAATCGCCTGTTCTTTCGAGACGCCCTCTCCCCATCGCCCCTGCATGGAACCAATGATGGCCGGCGCCTGATGAACACCGCCAAAGTCGACCATCGAACGGATGAAGTCGATGGCCCGCTTACGGACATCCGCATCGGGACTGGTCAGGCTGAGTTTGTGTTTGACCCACCCGGCTCCGGTCCCCACTGCAGCCAGACGAAGCTGATGTGTCGACAGCAGCTTCCCGAGTGTTTCCCGTGAGACCGCATCTGGTCCCGGCGCGAAAAGTTCGATCGCATCAAACCCCAGTCGTTTGGCCTGAGCACAAGCAGCCGGAAGGTCGTCCCAAAAAACAAAGGGGCCCCCTTTGGCTTCAGCAACCAGACTCACAGTGACGGCAGAAAGGGGCATAACGAATCCCGATAAGGATGAACTTCGAACCACGCCGCCACCCGATCCACATCAAGGCAGCTCTTCCATTCCACACCGCAGACGCAGAACAGGACCGAGCGTCCTGGAAGGCATCTCACCGCAACCGCCAGTCGCCTGGCGAACCCGCCCAAGTTTCCAACATTCGGCCGCTGTTCCCCAACGCATCCTGCTGCGTCTGTCGAGCCTGCTACGTGAGCCGCTCCAGCCAGGCAGGCGTGTTAATCACTTCACTGATAAACATCTGCTGAGCGCACAACGTGGCTCGGTGCAGTTCCTCTGCGGTCACGGATCCCGCAGCGTTTTGAACGGCCAGTGTTCCTGTCGCATCCGAGAGGAACTCGACCTGATACCCATTGTGCATCGCCTGTCGGGCCGTCGTGTCGCAGCACATATGGGTCATGTAGCCACAAATCGAAATCGTGTCGATTCCCGACTGCTTCAACCAATCCTCAAGTCCGGTCCCGGTAAAGCTACCAGGCAACGTCTTGTCGATCAGCAGGTTGGAAGGACGACGAGCCACCTCGGGATGCAGTTCCCATTCCGCCGATCCCTTCCGGAAGAAGGGGGAGTCAGGCTCGATCTGGTGATGCCGAACAACGACCGTGGGAACACTCTTTCTGGCCGCTTCATCCATCACTTTCAGGATCTGTTCAAGGTGTCCCGCCGGATGGGTGATCGGCAAGGCTCCTGTGAAGTACTCATTCTGCACATCGATTACCAGCAATGCTCGCTTCATGGCTTCTCCACAGTCTCCGGTTTCGCGGACAATCTGCCGCAGTCATTCAGTGCGCCGAATGACTCATTCGGCGCACTGACTCGATGAAACGAGGTTCACTCCAGTGTCAGCAACAGGTCACCGGCCGCCACCTGCATCCCTCGCTTGACCAGCACCTGACCAATCTTTCCATCCCGATCCGCGGTGAGATTCGTTTCCATCTTCATCGCTTCCAGACTCAACAGCTTCTGGCCCTTGGTGACGTTGTCACCCGGCTGGACAGCAATTGTGGAAATCATCCCTGGCATGCTGGCTCCGATATGGCAGGGGTTCGACGAATCTGCCTTGAGATTCGATGAGCCCTTCGGTTCCAGCGACTTGTCGACCACGGTCACGTCACGCGGCTGGCCGTTCAGTTCGAAGAAGACGGTACGTTTACCGTCGGGATGTGGATCACTGATCGACAGGAACTTAACGATCAGTCGCTTACCCGGTTCAATGTCGAACGCAATCTCTTCGCTTGGTGTCTGACCGTAGAAGAAGACCGGTGTCGGCAGACAACTCGTATCGGAGTTCAACTGCTGATGAGCAACAAATTCCTCATACACTTTCGGATAGAGCAGCCACGTCACGATCTCGCGGTTGGTCGGTTCCCGTTTGATCACCTGCCGAACCTTTTCACCCGCTGCCGCAAAGTCCGCTGGTAGCAGGCTTTCACCGGGCCGTCCCGTCACCAGCGGCCTGTCACGCAGAATTCGACGGCGTACGGCCAGCGGGAAGCCACCGGGTGGCTGGCCCATTTTTCCACTGATCAGGTCGATCACACTTTCCGGGAACGACAGGTCTTTGGACTCGTTCAGAATATCTTCCGAACTCAGGTTATTCGCGACCATAAACAGGGCCATATCCCCAACACTTTTGGAACTGGGTGTCACCTTGACGATGTCACCGAAGAGCTGGTTGACCTCGGCGTAGACCTGGCAAACCTCGGGCCAGCGGTCGGCAAGACCCAGGGCTTTGGCCTGCTGATACAGGTTTGTGTACTGTCCCCCGGGCATCTCGTGCTGATAGAGATCCGCGGTCGCAGGCAGCATCACCGTCTCGAACGGCTGATAGTACTGCCGCACGACTTCCCAGTACCGGGCGAGTGCATCGAGGTACTCGGTCTTCAGCCCTGGATTTCGGTCAGAGAACCGGACCGCCTCGACAAGCGCGTTGAGGTTCGGTTGAGACGTTCCACCGGACATCGGGGCCAATGCCGCATCAGCGATATCCAGTCCCGCATCGCTTCCCATCAGGATCGATGCCGCCTGAATCCCTGCGGTGTCATGCGTATGAAAGTGAATCGGTATTCCGACTTCCTGCTTTAACGTCTTGACCAGCAAGGCTGCGGCGGCCGGCTTACACAAACCCGCCATATCCTTGATGGCAAGAATATGAGCGCCCCCTTTTTCCAGTTCCTTGGCCAGATTGACGTAATACTTGAGGTCATACTTGGGCCGGGATGGATTGAGGATATCACCGGTGTAGCAGATGGCCGCCTCACAGAGTTTCCCTGATTCGCAGACCGCATCCATGGCGACACGCATGTTCGGTGCCCAGTTCAGCGAGTCAAAGACGCGGAAGATATCCATCCCCGCCGCGGCGGCTTCTTTCACGAATTCGACCACGATGTTGTCGGGATAATTCGTGTAGCCGACCGCATTCGATGCCCGCAGCAGCATCTGGAACAGAATGTTCGGGATCCGCTCACGCAGTTGAGTCAGCCGGTCCCACGGGCATTCTTTATTGAAACGCATCGCCGTATCGAAGGTCGCACCACCCCACATCTCGAGTGAGAAGAATTGCGGACAAAGACGTGCATAGGCATCGGCGATATTCAGCAGATCTACCGTCCGGAACCGCGTTGCCAGCAGTGACTGGTGGGCATCGCGCATCGTTGTATCGGTGATCAGCAACGGCTTCTGAGCCAGGATCCATTCCGAAAACTTCTTCGGCCCCAGTTCAAGAAACTTGTCGCGAGTCCCTTTCGGGATGGGCGTATTGCGATCAATCACGGGCAATGGGGCAGGGGAGCGGTCGACCTTGGTCGCCGCCACTGCGTGAACCTTACCCGTATTCAGAATGGTATCCGCGAGGAAGGTGAGCAGTTTCGTCGCGCGGTCTTTTCGCGGCGCGAACTGAAACAGTTCTGGCGTTTCGTCAATGAATCGAGTGGTGAAGGCCCCATTGATGAATTTGGGGTGAGTCATCACTTTGATCAGGAACGGGATATTGGTCTTCACGCCCCGGATACGGAACTCTTGCAGCACTCGCTCCATCCGTGCTGCCGCATCGCCGAACCGGCGGCCCCGCACCGAAACTTTCACCAGCAACGAGTCATAGAACGGGTTGATGATTGCTCCGGAGAACGCGTTTCCTCCATCCAGCCGAACGCCTGCTCCCCCTGCGGCGCGGTAGTGAGAAACACGACCATAGTCAGGCATGAAGTTGTTGCCGGGATCTTCCGTTGTCACTCGACATTGAATGGCGTAACCGTTCGTCTTGATTTCACTCTGCGCCCCCAGGTTGATTTCCGGATCGGAAAGGGGCGTTCCCTGGGCGATCAGGATCTGGGACTTCACAATGTCGATTCCGGTTACTTCTTCAGTAACGGTGTGCTCGACCTGAATCCGGGGATTGACCTCGATGAAGTAGAAGTCGTTCTTGGCCGTGTCGTAAAGGAACTCAACCGTCCCCGCATTTTCGTAGCCGACGGCCTTACCAATTTTGATCGCCGCTTCACAGATCCGGTTACGGATCCCTTCATCCAGGAACGGTGCCGGCGCGATCTCAACGACTTTCTGATGCCGCCGCTGAACCGAACAGTCGCGTTCAAAGAGGTGAACCAGATTCCCGTGCCGGTCACCGAGTAACTGCACTTCGATGTGTCGCGGCTGCTGAATGTACTTCTCGACAAAAATGTCAGGCGAACCGAACGCTGACATCGATTCTCGCTGCGCCTGATCGAACAGGCCGGGAAGATCCTCAGGGTGCATGACCACTCGCATCCCGCGTCCGCCCCCACCGTTGGCAGCTTTGAGGATGACAGGATAACCGGTCGCTTCCGCCAGTCTCCGACCATCTTCGACATCGGCGATGGGTGTTGAACTTCCCCCGAGAACGGGAACCCCCGCAGCTCGAGCAATCTCACGAGCCGTGATCTTGTTTCCCAGCGACTCCAGCACTTTGACCGAGGGACCCACAAAGACAATCCCCGCCTCTTCACAAGCGGTGGCGAGTGCAGGGTTCTCTGAGAGAAATCCATAACCGGGATGAATCGCGTCGACGTTCGCCTGCTTGGCGATCTGGATAATTGCGGGGATGTCGAGATAGGCCCGAATCGGTTCACCGGGTTCCCCGATCTGGTAAGCCTCATCGGCCTTGAACCGGTGCAGAGCATACCGATCTTCGTAGGTATAGATGGCAACAGTCCGGATCCGCAGCTCATGAGCAGACCGACAGACACGAATGGCGATCTCGCTACGATTGGCGATCAACAGCTTCTGAATGGGCTTCATGCGAATCAGTTCTCTACTTTGGGAGCGGACAAAGCGGTCGGTCCAAAAGAATACAAGACGAGTCTTCAACCCCGCAATTGATCGGCAAACCAATGTCACTGCGCCCTGCGTTTCCTTGAATCCTGAAAGGAAACTCGTCCCGCAGCACCGCACCACCAAAAGGGGCGCCGGCCCACCAGCACCCATGGCTCGTCAGCCGGGCTCTCCAGAAGGCAAAGAACGAGAGATTTTTCCCCGTCCGGGCTCTGCGACGCGACCAGGATCGCGCCCAGGCACTGGGAAAGCCTGCCGAGCACTTCTCGATCGCGATCCACAAAAACCATCGCCACAAAGCCTACAATCACCCCAGGCATCCGAAACCAACCCATTTCGCCCGTTTCTCGCTCACTACCTCTCCAGCGGCGCAGCGAGAGGGAATTGCCCGAAGTGCAATTCAAAATCCGCGGGGGAAAAATTTGAGTTGAGCGACATGAGCAAGTTGAGCAACTTCAACGGAAACCCGCTGTTTTCAGGTCCTCGCAGCACATTCAAAGTTGCTCAAATTGCACAACTTCCAAACCCGAATTGAGCAACTTCCAAATCGATCGTTCGACAGTGCAATTGTTCCGCAAAAGTCATTTGTCATGCGCTCGTTCAACACAAAGCTGACGTCCTTGAACGAGAAGATAAAACAAACACATATTTCCGTCAAGATTTTTTACTGCACATCGCGAGCAACAATCCGCTGAGCATGGCTGGCGCTCGTGTCACCTGCTCCGTCAACGTACGCTCGACAACTGCGATTCATTCTCCGTAAGTCGATGCCCAGGTATCGAGAGGTTCACGATTTCAGACTGCAACGGAAAGAGGAAAAGAAGTCGCGCGGCGGGCTGTCTTACAGGCCAGCTTTCGATGTTGGCGTGGTGGGTCGCTGAGGGCTACAACTGGAGGCGATTTTCTGGCGGTGAGTGCTTGGGGACATCATTCATTGGGAAGGTAGTGGACCGGTGCCTGTCAAAGCGGTGCGCGAAGAAGAGCGAGGACGGGATTCACTCACGAATGGCCGCGCCGGATCGGCCGTCCCTCAGGACCTCCCTTTCTGGGCAGTTCCTGTGGAGAAGGTACTGACACTGCTCGGGTCTTCTGAGGACGGGATCAGTCAGGCAGAGGCGCAAAAGCGGTTGGCAACGAACCGCAGCCTGATCGGCCGCAAGCAGTCTCCGTGGCGAATGCTGCTCGATCAGTTCAAGAACCCGATCATTCTCCTGTTGCTCTGTTCCGCCATGCTTTCGTTCAGTCTGCCGGGCGAGAGCGCGAATGCGTGGATCATCATCTTTATTCTGCTCGCCAGCGGGCTGCTCGGCTTCTGGCAGGAACTCAGCGCGGCTGACGCGGTAGCGAAGTTGCTGGGACTGATTGAGACACGTGCGATGGTGACTCGCGACGGCGAAGACTGTGAGGTCCCGATCGACGCTGTCGTACCGGGGGATGTCATTCGACTGACTGCCGGAAACCTGATTCCCGGTGACTGTCGACTGCTCACTGCTCAGGACCTGTACCTGAACGAAGCCGCATTGACCGGAGAAAGCTTCCCTGCGGAAAAGGTGAACTCCGTTCTGGAGAAGGCGACCCCGCTCAGCCAGCGAATCAACACGCTTTACCTGGGAACCCATGTTGTCAGCGGGATGGGGACCGCTGTGGTGGTGAGAACCGCACGCGATACCGAATTTGGCAAGATTTCCGAACGGCTGGAGCAGAAGCGACCGGAAACCGGCTTCGCGCGCGGACTCGCTCAGTTTGGTCGAATGCTGGTCAAGATCGTGAGTGTCATCACGGTTGTCCTGTTCGCGGTCAAAGTGGGCTGGCAAGGCGACCCCGTGACCGACTCACTGCTGATCACACTCGCCCTGGCCGTGGGGATGACGCCTCAGCTACTGCCGGCCATCACCAGTGTCGTGCTCTCGGCAGGGGCCAAGTCAATGGCCCGGCATCATGTGATCGTCAAACAATTGCTCTCGATCGAGAATCTCGGCGGAATGACCGTCCTCTGCTCGGACAAAACGGGAACCCTGACCGAAGGGGAGATTCACCTTCACTCGGCTCTGGATCCGACGGGCAACCCCAGCGAACGCGTGACACGACTGAGCTATCTCAATGCCTTCTTTCAGACAGGTTTCGCGAATCCGGTCGACCGGGCGATACTCGCCGCTTCCGCGATGACAGCAGACGATGCCCGGTTTACGACAAACGGCATCCAGAAGCTGGATGAAATTCCCTACGACTTCCTCCGCAAACGACTCAGCGTACGCCTGCTGCTGGACGGCGAAAAACTCCTGATCACCAAAGGGGCTCTCGCCAATATCCTCGAAGTTTGCTCCACCGTCGAAACGACCGAAGGCAATTGCTGCGACCTCGCATCCCTGCGGGATTCGATCGAACGGCAATTCACTCAGATGAGCAACGAAGGGCTGCGGATCCTTGGCCTGGCTGTTCGTCGAGACGACTCGCCGCACCTGACGAAGGCGAACGAGTGCGAGATGACGTTCCTCGGGTTTCTGGTCTTCACGGACCCACCGAAAGCGGACGCGCGGGAAACGCTCGAGCAGTTAAAGCAGTTGGGCGTCAAACTCAAAATTATCACCGGAGACAACCGGGCTGTGGCGGCGACGGTGAGCCAGCGGGTTGGCATTACCGCATCGAAAGTCATCACTGGTTCGGAGTTGCGACAGCTCAGCGACGAGGCCCTGCGGCACCGAGTGAGTGAGGCGGACGTCTTCGCAGAAATCGAGCCGAATCAGAAAGAACAGATTATTCGTTCACTGCAGCGGAACGGCGAGGTCGTCGGTTACATCGGCGACGGAATCAATGACGCATCAGCGTTGCACGTGGCCGATGTCGGCATCTCGGTCGCCACGGCGGTTGATGTTGCCCGAGAAGCGGCTCAGATCGTCTTGCTGAAACACGACCTCGGCGTCTTGGTGGAAGGGGTTCGAGAGGGGCGTCGGACATTTGCCAATACACTCAAGTACGTCTATTTCGCCATTGCCGGCTGCTTCGGCTACATGTTCAGCCTGGCGATCGCCTCGCTGTTTCTTCCCTTCGAGCCGCTGCTCGCTTCGCAAATTTTGCTGATCAATCTGCTGGCGGACTTTCCTGCCATGTCGCTGGCGACGGACTCGGTGGACCCCGAACAGGTGGCTCAGCCGCGGCGATGGGATACGAAATCCATTTTCCGTTTTATGCTGTTCTTCGGCTTTGCCAGTTCAAGTTTTGACTTCCTGACGTTCGGGGCAATCCTTCTGGTCTTCGGTGCAGAAAATCACGATCTGTTCCGTACCGGCTGGTTTGTGGAATCAACACTGACGGGGCTTTTGATTCTGCTGATCGTCCGGACCCAGAGGCCCTTCTTCCGCAGCGAACCGTCCACGCTGCTGCTGATGGCCTGCGCGCTGATCGCAGTGATTGTCGTCGGGCTTCCCTACAGTCCGCTGGCCAGCACACTTGGTTTTATTCCTCCCTCGCCACTGTTGCTGGGTATGATGCTGATCATCACAGCTCTTTATGCACTGGGAATGGAAACGGTGAAGTTCTTCTTCTATCGGCACTTCGGAAAGTAAATAGAGCCCCCTCGGGAGTCATCCGCGCGATGCCTCTCCGGGTGGATGCATTCGCCCCCCGGCGGAAGGAGAAAAACCCGCCACCTGGGTGGTGGTGTGTGGGGTGTCTGCACACCACCAGCACACACCACTCGCGAGTTCACGCGGTTTCGATTTGAGAATCGGCTTCCATTTCGGCGAGATACTCTTCCGCCGTCTTGAGTTCCCAGTCCCCCTTTCCGGTCAGACTGAGGACGTGCGTGTGATACCGGGCGACCTGTGGCCGATGAGTGACGCTGATGAGTGTCACTTCGCCCTGCCGCAGTCGATCGTAGAGGGTCGCTTCGTTCTTTTCGTCGAGCGCACTGGTCGCTTCGTCCAGAATGACATACGGCTTTTCTGCCAGCAGGACTCGCGCGAAGGCCAGTCGTTGCTGTTCACCCAACGAGAGCATCTTTCCCCAGTCCGCTTCGACATCCAGACCCCCGCAGCGTTCGATCAGATTCGGAAGATTGACTTCTTCCAGGATCGACTGAAATTCTTCGTCGGTCACTCCCTCGCGATAGTTGGGGTAGAGCAACTGAGCCCGTAAGCTGCCGATGATCAGGTAGGGGCGCTGAGGCAGGAACAACATCTTTTCGAGCCCAGGACGGGTTAGCTGACCGCTGCCGTAGTCCCACAAGCCTCCCAGCACGCGCAGTAGCGAGCTTTTTCCTCCACCACTGGCGCCGACGATCAGGAGTCCATCTCCTTCGTTGAGCGAAAGTGAAAGGTCCTTGATTAAATCACGCTTCCCATCCGGAGTCTGGGCGGTGAGTTGCTCGACTTGAAAGTGGTCGCCCTCTTGCGTCGTGATGTGCTCCTGATCGGGCGCAACGGTGCTCGTCTGCGCCATCGCTTCGAGGGTTTTGGCAAAGCGATCGAGTCGGCTGACTCCCGCAGCGAAGTAGCTCAGCACGTCGAACTTGTTCACAATCACGTTCAAGGCACCGAAAATGGCTGCAAATGCCCCCGTCGCCTGAACCACAGCCCCAATCGTGATGTCCCCGGACATGACGCGCGGTGCCAGGATGATGCCCGGAATGATCATTGTCATCGTGATATAAGCGTACTGGAAAATATTCAGAAAGAATTGCCAGTTCACCAGCTTGTTAAAGTTGATATAGGCATCGTTGAACCGTTCCAGCACCAGATCGGATTCTTGCTTTTCACCACGATAGAAGGCGATGGATTCCGCGTTTTCTCGCACACGAACCAGGCTATAGCGAAGATCCGCTTCGCGGCGCAACTGAAAGAAATTCAGGCCGACCAGTGGTCGCCCGAAAACCAACGTGGTAACCGCGGTCCCTACGATGGCGTAAACCACAATAAAGTACACCAAGATCTGCGAGATATTCCACAGGACCCCGCAAAACGCGATCAACTGCAGTCCCGTCTCGATGAAGATCAGCAGGAAGTAAATCGACTTCTGTGTGAACGAGTTGATGTCTTCGGCGATTCGCTGATCCGGGTTATCGATTTCTGCAGCAAACGTCAGCCGATAGAAGGCGGTGTTGCTGAAATAGTTATTGATGAAGCGGGTGGTCATCCAGCGCCGCCAATGATTGGTCAGCCGGTCGCGAACATAGTAGTAAAGCCCGTACACGGGGACCGCGATGGCGATGAGCCCGAGCGTATAATAGATCGAACGCCAGTAGCGATCCGAATCGCGGTCTGCCAGAGCGTCTGAGAATTCGCCCGTCTGTTTATTGAGGAGCACGCTGGCCGCTGTATTGGTCAGCATTAAAACGACGAGCAGCGCCAGTAGCCCTCGTGCCACCCACTTCTGTTCTGAAGCCAGATAGGGTTTGGAGAGAGAAACGAAGCGTGGGACCAGCCGACTATTGAGGCGCGACATTCCAACCTTTTCTACTCAAGCAAATGATCCACAGGTGTCTGTTATTGTCCCGCTCCGCACCCCTTCCTGGAGCACCGTGGAACGAAACACCCGTCTCTCAACTCCTTGAGACCACAGGTGAACGCCCCAGGACCGGCATCAGGAACAGGGGACAGGTCCCGTAACGTGACTCCGCTTCGCATCGCCTGAGCGGTGGGGAGCAGGAGTCAAGAATCGGACTTGCCGGTGGGATTGTGTGAGAAGCGGCATTCGCAAAGGCTGTACCACGCACTTTGAGCCGACCTTACATTTTCTGCATCCGATAGCGGCTCGACAAAAGCCGCTGCGGACCGCGATTCACGCCAGCAACAAAACCCGCACGTTCGCTCCAACCACTCTCCCAGCAGCAGGAAACCGGGACGTCGCTGTCACGCGGCGGTTTTCGTGAGAACCGAGACCTCGGTGCGTCCCCGCAAACACCGTTCGCTGCGGAATACGTCCGCAGGATATCCGGCGCCCGATTCCTTGAAGTTGGCGTTTTCGCAGCCGTTGCCGACAGAGCATCCTCTCCCACTGACCTCGGAATGGGAGGGGGGACACGGCATTCGGGGAATCTCAATGAATGGCATTGAGTCGATCAGGATGCGCCACAAGCGTTCACGTGGCAGGGGGATCAGAGCGTCACAGAAGTCGACTTTGCCTGCTCGAACCGACACTCAGCTCCGGTAATGCCGTTACAGCGCGCAAGACGATTGACCGGAGTCTCACCGCGTCTTACGCTATTAGCACAGAAGTGAAAGTGGCTTTTGGGAAACGGAGCATTTCAGAGCAGTGGAGGGTTGGCCAACCCGGATCCTCTCTGACCCCGTGTTAGCAACCCCGAAGCAGAGAGATTGAATACCAGTGGCACAAGCTGCCCTGGTGGTTGGTTTGGAAAGGAATTGATCGTTTGATCGTCGAAATGGAGAAGGCTCCAATCCGGTTTGAAGATTTGGGACTCAGTCAGGACTCCCTGTTCTCGATTAAGAGAGCAGGTTTCACATTGCCGAGTGCCATTCAGGCCGCATTTATCCCCGTCGCAATTTCCGGTGTTGACTGCATCGGTCAAGCCCGCACCGGCACTGGCAAAACGGCTTCGTTTGTTTTGCCGATTCTTGAACGGATCGATCTCGAAGATCCACGCACCCAGGCACTCGTCCTGACCCCGACTCGTGAACTCAGCCAGCAAGTCGCTGACGAAGTGGAGCGTCTGGCGTACAAGTGCAAAGTCACAACCGCCTGCTGTGTCGGAGGCCGCCCCATCCACCAGCAGATTCGCCGGTTGCAGGATGGTTCCCAGATTGTGATCGGAACCCCGGGGCGGGTCATTGATCTGATGGGTCGTCATATTCTGAAGACGGATGACCTGAGTATCGTCGTGATGGATGAAGCGGACCGGATGCTGGATATCGGCTTCCGTCCTGACATCGAGAAGATTTTGCGACAATGTCCCGAAGAGCGCCAGACGCTGCTTCTGTCTGCGACGCTGCCTCCCCCGGTCGAACGACTGGCTCGCCGCTACATGCGCGAACCAGAACGGATTGACGTATCAGCGACCAACATTTCGCACGGAACGATCGACCAGTATTACATCACCGTCGATCATCACCGAAAGTTCGGCACGCTTGTCCGCCTGCTGCTGCAGGAACGCCCCCAGCAAGCGATCGTTTTCACCAGAACCAAGCGGGGCGCAGAAGAAGTCCATCGGCGTTTTGCAGGCAAGCTGAACAAGATGGCCTTTATTCACGGCGACCTGGCACAAAGCGCTCGTGACCGCGTGATGAAGCAGTTCCGCAAAGGAGAAATCCGCCTGCTGATCGCCACCGACGTGATGGGGCGCGGGATCGACGTGAGCGGGATCTCGCACATTGTTAATTACGATATCCCACAGGATTGTGATGACTACGTCCACCGCGTGGGACGTACGGGCCGGCTTTCCTCCACCGAAGGAAGCGGCGCGGCGATCACCTTCGTCGCGCCCGATGAAGGTCAGCAGTTGACGAACATCGAAATCCGGATTAATCAGCTTCTCAGTGCATACCCACTGACCGGAATTGACCCTGTCGAATCCCGACGTGTGATCAAGCACGTGGATGAAATGCCACCTCCGATCTCACGCTCGCATGAAGTCGATGAAGACGACTTCTGGTCCATCGCCTGAAAGAAGGCCACTCGGAATGAAGTCGACTCTCTCCCGTTAAAGAAGAGAGTCAGCTTCGCGAGTATTCCCATCCGCCGGGACCTGACACTGAGCGGACGATCGTTCGCTCCGACATCGCAGCGGCAATTGACCTTTCACGTCGACGCGAACGCCTCTATCAAAAAAGGGGAAGTTCCTGATCGGAACCTCCCCCACTCTTTTCAGCTCGATCCTGAAATCCTCAGCCGCCCTGTTCTCGCGTTACGACGGGCCCTCGTTTGAGGCCAGTTCGATTCGCCTGTCGAGAAGCGGACGATCACTCGTTTTCAGGACGAGGACGGTTCAGCCAGTGGCCTGTTGGATCCGATCCGCTGACCCAGACACCTTTCTGATTCCAGCCGAGATAGGCATGCACATCCGCGGGAGCGTAACGCAGGGTCAGACCGCACCGACGGCGATCCGAATCGTTTGCCTCTGAGCCATGCAGCAACAGATCGGAGTGCAGCGAGATTTCCCCCGCCTTCAGACAGTCATCGACGAAGTGACCGTACTGCTCCACATTTTCGATCGTCTGATTAAGGACGTTGTGCTCGGCGGGATCACTCGGCCGGAACGTCATTGCGCCGTGATGATGGGACCCGGACACAAACCGCATGCACGCATTCTCAACGTCGGCATCGTCAATCGCCAGCCAGACGGTGACCGCCTTCGAGGGTGTGAGGGGCCAATAGCTCGAGTCCTGATGCCAGGCGACCTTCTTTCCGTCGTGAGGCATTTTACAAAAGAAGTGCGAACCCCAGCCGACGACATTTTCACCCAGCAGGTCGCGCACACAGGCAACGATTTTCGCATTGGTGACAATGTCCCAGACACGGCCATACTTCAAGTGGGCCGAACTGATCGAGTAGCTATCCCCCCCCTCCGCGACAACTTTGGCCAGCAGCGCATCGAAGTACGCGCGAAGACTCTTAATTTCTTCGTCGCTGTAGACACGAATCCCCTTCACGTACCCCTCACGATTGAATTGCTCAATCTGCTCGCTCGTCAAAACCCGGGGCTGGGGATTTGCGACCGGATGAAAACTCAGGTCACGCGGGATTGCGGACAGGTCAGTAGGGTCGAGGACAGCTTTGAATTCAGTCGGCGCGTTAGTCTGAGCCATAAGGACAATTCCTCGAGAAAGTGAACGTTCAGCGATAGACGATCCGTTGCAGGTACATTGAAAATCGCGCCCGACTTGCAGCAGGGACGATCATGACAGTGGAATCATTGGCAGCATACAGTCGCAGTCAACCCATTGAAATGTCGAGGCTCGACCCCCACAAAGACACGATTCCAGAGTTAACATAAAATCACGCACGCTCCAGAACGTGAGTTCCAAAGCGTGCGTGAGGTTGCTTTCGACAAGAGTCGGGATCAGCTCTTGACCAGATCTCGCAAGACCTTGTGCAGGATGCCGCCGTTGCGGTAGTACTCGACTTCCACAGGTGTATCGATGCGGCAGGTGGCGACAAAATGAATCGCCGTTCCGTCAGGCTTCGTGGCCATCACTTCGACGGCCTGCAGTGGCTTCAGGTTGTCATTGAGCTGGATGTCGAACGTTTCCGTTCCGTCCAACCCGAGGAATTCACGGCTTTCGCCGGGTCGGAACTGCAGGGGCAGGACCCCCATACCAACCAGGTTGGATCGGTGGATTCGCTCGAAGCTTGTCGCGATCACCACACGAATTCCCAGCAGGAACGTCCCTTTCGCCGCCCAGTCGCGTGACGAACCGGTGCCGTACTCGGCCCCGGCGAGGACGACCAGAGGGGTACCGGTCTCTTTGTACTTCATCGCGGCGTCATAGACAGACATCTGCTCGCCGGTGGGGAAGTACTTCGAAACGCCCCCTTCGGTCCCTGGACAGAGCAGGTTTCGCAGGCGAATGTTCGCGAAGGTCCCTCGCGTCATCACCCGGTCATTACCACGCCGGGCACCGTAGCTGTTGAAATCGAGTGGTGCGACGCCGTTCGCCTGAAGGAACAGACCTGCTGGCGAGCTGGCCTTGATCGAGCCGGCGGGGCTGATGTGGTCCGTGGTGACCGAATCACCAACGGACAGCAGACAGACCGCTCCGCTGATCCCCTGAATCGGCTGGGGCTCTTTGGGCATGTCGATGAAGAACGGTGGTTCCTGAACGTAGGTGCTCTTGGGATCCCACTTATACAGAGGCCCAGTCGCCCCGGTAATTTTCTGCCATTCAACCGGCCCCAGAGCGACGTGCCCATATTCCGTCGTGAACATCTCAGGCGTGATCGACGACGCGATGGTCGATTCGATTTCCTGTGACGATGGCCAGATGTCTTTCAGATAGACGTCTTGACCATTGGTGTCTTTGCCCAGTGGCTCGGTGGCAAAGTCGATGTCGGTCGTTCCAGCAAGAGCATAGGCCACAACCAGGGGTGGACTGGCGAGGTAGTTCGCCTTCACCTGCGGGTTGATACGTCCTTCGAAGTTACGGTTACCGGACAACACGGCCGAGACAACCAGATCCCCTTCAGTAACGGCCTGTGAAACATTGTCTGGCAGGGGACCACTGTTTCCGATACAGGTCGTACATCCATAGCCCACGGTATTGAAGCCCAGCGCATTGAGCGACTTGTCGAGACCGGATTTTGCCAGGTACTCCGTAACGACACGGCTACCGGGAGCAAGACTGGTTTTGACCCATGGCTTGCTCTTCAATCCCTTCGCCGCTGCATTACGAGCCAGCAGGCCCGCCCCCAGCATGACGGAAGGGTTGCTGGTATTGGTACAGCTGGTGATGGCCGCGATCACCACAGCACCATCGCCAATGGTGGTATCGATTCCTGCCACGGGGACGGGCTTGGCGGGTACGGGGTGACCGAAGCTGGTCGTGAGTTCTTTGTGCCAGGCCGATTTCATATCGGACAGGAGGACACGATCCTGAGGCCGCTTTGGACCGGCCATCGAAGCCACGACGGTCGACAGGTCGAGTTCCAGCGTCGACGAGAACCGCGGCTCGGGCGAGGCGGACGTGCGGAACATTCCCTGAGCCTTGTAGTAGGCTTCGACCAGTTCCACTTCGGCGTCGGTGCGGCCGGTGCGGCGAAGGAATCGCAATGTCTCTTCGTCAACCGGGAAGAAGCCCATCGTCGCTCCGTATTCCGGAGCCATATTGGCGAGTGTAGCCCGGTCAGGCAGCGACATTCCGTCCAGGCCAGGACCGTAGAATTCCACGAACTTGTTAACAACCCCATGCTTTCGCAGCATTTGCGTGACGGTCAGCACCAGGTCGGTCGCAGTGGTCCCTTCAGGCAGCTTGCCACTCAGTTTGAAACCCACAACCTGTGGCATCAGCATGTAGATGGGCTGTCCCAGCATCACGGCTTCGGCTTCGATTCCGCCGACACCCCAGCCGACGATCCCCAGACCGTTGATCATCGTTGTATGGCTGTCTGTACCGACCAGACTGTCAGGGTAGGCCACCCCGTCCTTGGTCAGAACGACTTTCGCCAGGTATTCCAGGTTAACCTGGTGCACAATCCCGGTGGCCGGAGGAACCACGCGGAAATTGCTGAGCCCCTGCTGTGCCCA
Source organism: Schlesneria sphaerica (assembly GCF_044336245.1). Lineage (NCBI taxonomy): Bacteria > Pseudomonadati > Planctomycetota > Planctomycetia > Planctomycetales > Planctomycetaceae > Schlesneria > Schlesneria sphaerica. The sequence goes on from NZ_CP172346.1 coordinate 3,448,098, forward strand.
TCGCAGCAACTGATATCGCTCGAGATTTCGCTCGAACTCGAGATCGACGTTCTTCTGCAGCGAATCGCTGTCGCCAAAGTAGTCGACCTGGACCGAGTGATCGATGACCAGATCGCACTGAACAAGAGGATTGATTTTCTTGGGGTCGCCTCCCATGCGGATCATGGCATCGCGCAAGGCAGCCATATCGACCACCGCGGGAACACCGGTGAAGTCCTGCAGAACGACACGGCCGACCATAAAGGGGACTTCCACCGGCTGTGGATTGCCGGCATCCCAGTTGGCGACTTGCGAAACATGGTCTGCAGTGACCACAAACCCGTCGACGTTACGCAAACAGGCTTCCAGCAAGACTCGCATGGAGAATGGAAGGGTTTCGATCTGTCCGAAACCCTTCGCAGCCAACTGGGGCAGCGAGAAGTACTTGAACTCGCCGCCACTCGTCTTCAGCACCGACTCGACACCAAAGGGATTCGTCCCCGCCATATCTGATTTCCTTGCCCGTAAATCCAAGAAAGTGCTTTCGAGAGCAAAACTCACGCGGCTGATCGCCGCGATTCAATATTCAATTGGGGGTCCTGTTTCTTCTGCGGCAAAGCCGCAAAAACCCCTGAATTTTCAAGATTTGTTCACCCCGAAGATCGTATCACGCGGCGAAAACGTTGGAAAGCAACGGTTAGATCAGTAATACCCGAAAACTCCCTTCTCTCCCGGAATCAATCACTTCCGTCCGCTCCGTGAGCCTCGATGACCGGGCCCAATTCTGCTTTGATGATGTCACTCCCCCGCACGACGGGGGAAACATCGAGTGAACGAAAACCTGTTTTCGGCTTTGCTCGACCTCTTTCCCAAGCCTGATTGCGCGCGATCATTGAACAGCCCGTTTTGGCGACACGACGCGCGCCCGCACTGAACCGAATTGGAGATCGGCACAACGTGTCGAAATTTAAATCGGATTCGCGATCGGGCCGACAATTTCCCGTTTTTTCGTCAGAAAATAACCCAATGATGAATTTCGACTTAGGCGGCCTGTCGGGGGCTGTCAATAGCGATTCCGAATCCAGACTATTGACTTTCCGACCCCCGATTTTTATTGTGGCCCTGCCGCGTCTGCACCCATATGTAGCGTGAAATTCACTTCTGAACCGCTACTGGTTGTGCCGCCCGCAGGTGATGCAAGCACCTTCGTTTTCGAGTTCCTCAACGTCTTTCTGTATGCCTTCTGCCGGGCTGTGGCAGTTATTTATCTCCCAGGATTTCATAAGGAGTGTGCATGATGCACCAGTTGAATTCGTCCGGCCCTGCAATGGCCGCTCCGACTGTTCCCAACGGTGCCTCTTTTCCGGGACGTCCCCTCCCAGAAATTCGGGCGATGTCAGTTCAGCCTCGGTTTTGTCCTCCCGATACCGATCCGTTTTCCACTGTGGAGTGGGATTACAGAACGGCAGCGATTAAGGACGAAAACGGCAAGGTCTTGTTCGAGCAGACCAATTGCGAAATCCCCGCATCCTGGTCACCGCTCGCCACCAATGTGGTCGTCTCGAAGTACTTCTACGGTGAGCACGGCACGCCCGAGCGTGAAACCAGTGTGAAGCAAGTTATCCACCGCGTGGCACGCACGATCGCCGACTGGGGGATCAGCGGTGGTTATTTCGCCAGTCGTGAAGATGGCGAGAACTTCTATCGCGAACTCGCCTGGCTCTGCCTGCACCAGTACGGTTCGTTCAATTCACCCGTCTGGTTCAATGTCGGACTCTTCCACCAGTACGGCGTGAAGGGAGCCAGGGGGAACTACCACTTCAACCCGGCTACGCAAGTGGTTGAGCGGCCAGCGACGTCGTACGAACTGCCTCAGGCTTCCGCCTGCTTCATCCAGGCTGTCGACGACAACATGGAAGACATCATGCGGCTGGCAACCAGCGAAGCGATGCTCTTCAAATTCGGTTCGGGAACAGGGACCGACCTTTCGACCATTCGCAGCTCGAAAGAAAAGCTCTCTGGCGGCGGGACTCCTTCCGGCCCGCTTTCATTCATGCGAGTGTATGACCAGATCGCCGCTGTCGTGAAGTCGGGCGGTAAGACCCGGCGGGCTGCCAAGATGCAGTCACTCAAGGACTGGCACCCCGACATTCTGGACTTTATCCAGTGCAAGAAGCGGGAAGAGAAGAAGGCTCGCGTCCTGATCGATAGCGGTGAGTACGACGCCAACTTCAACGGCGAAGCCTACTCGTCGATCATGTTTCAGAACGCCAATCTTTCTGTTCGCCTCAGCGACGAGTTCATGCGATCCGTCGAAGAAGGAAAGAAGTGGAAGACGCGCTGGGTCACCGACCAGACACAGTTCGGCCCCGAGTATGACGCCAAGTACATTCTACGGCAGATGGCCGAAGGGGCCTGGTCGTGCGGGGATCCGGGCGTCCAGTACGATACGACGATCAACAAGTGGCATACCTGCCCGAACTCTGGTCGTATCAATGCATCGAACCCCTGTTCAGAATACATGTTTCTGGACGACACGGCCTGTAACCTGTCGAGTCTTAACCTCCGCAAGTTCCAGCGACCCGAAGGGGAGTTCGACGTCGAACGGTTCCGCGCCGCCGCGTCGATCTTCATCACGGCCCAGGAAATTCTCGTCGATCACGCGAGCTACCCGACACCGGCCATCGCCAAAAACAGCCACCTCTACCGACCACTCGGTCTGGGCTACGCCAACCTGGGCAGCCTGCTGATGTCGATGGGGATTGCCTACGACAGCGATGCAGGTCGCGGAATCGCAGGAGCCCTCACTGCGTTGCTGACCGGCCAGGGATACCTGACTTCCAGCCGTATCGCTGGCTATCTTGGTCCCTTCGCAGGCTACAAAGAGAACGCCGAACCGATGTTGCGGGTCATGCGGATGCACCGTGATTCGGTCGACCGCATCGACTCGTCCTGCCCTGAATACCTGCGGAACGCCGCCGGTAAAGTCTGGGACGAATGCGTTGATTCAGGTCGTCAGTTCGGTTACCGAAACGCTCAGGCGACAGTGCTCGCACCGACCGGTACCATCGCTTTCATGATGGACTGCGATACCACGGGGATCGAACCCGATATCGCACTGGTCAAGTACAAGCAACTGGCGGGGGGCGGCATGATGAAGATCGTCAACCGCACTGTTCCGCTCGCCCTGAAGACGCTCGGCTACGACAGCCTTGAGATCGATCGGATCATTAAGCACATAGAAGAGTCCGAAACGATCGAAGGTGCGGCGGATCTGAAGCCCGAGCACGTCAATGTCTTCGACTGTGCCTTTAAGGCCAACAACGGAACCCGAACGATCCACTGGAAGGCACACATCACCATGATGGCCGCCGCCCAGCCGTTCCTGTCAGGTGCGATCTCCAAAACGGTGAACATGCCTGCGGACAGTACCGTCGAGGACATCGAGAAGGCCTACTTCGAAGGCTGGCGACTCGGCCTGAAGGCTCTGGCCATCTATCGCGATGGCTCAAAGCAAAGCCAGCCATTGTCGACGACCAAAGAAGGGGATCGCAAGAAGGGGGGATCCAACGGCGATCGCCCTGCACGACGACGCCTTCCCGCGACGCGACATTCCCTGACTCACAAGTTCAGCGTGGGTGGGCACGAAGGATACATTACGGTAGGGCTGTTCGAGGACGGCACTCCGGGCGAACTGTTCATCAGCATGGCCAAAGAGGGAAGCACGATCGGCGGACTCATGGACGTCATCGGAACCGAAACCTCGATGGGTCTGCAGTACGGGGTTCCGCTCGAGGTGCTGGTCGAAAAGTTCTCTCACTCGCGGTTTGAACCAAGCGGCTGGACACCCAACCCGGACATTCCCAACGCCAAGAGTGTGGTCGACTACATCTTCCGGTGGCTGGGCATCCAGTTCCTGCCTGGCTTCCGGGAGGCCAACGTCCCGAAACGGGCTGAATCCAATGGGCTCGACGATGGTGAGGAGACCTCGGAAAGTCATCGTTCGGCCGAAGTTGCTGTAAGCAAGGCACAGCCTGCAACTTCGGCCACGGCGACAAAAGGTCAGGTGAATGGAAACCATTCCACCCGACCCCAGACCGGGTCGAACTCAAATGGCCAGACCAATGGCCATGTCGCGAATGGTCACGCCAGTGGCAATGGCAAGACGCCAACAGCCGTGCTGCAGAGAATGGCATCACCTGTGGTGATCGCTCCTGCTGCAGCATCCAGTGGAGAATCCGTATCGAATCGCAATCAGCAATTTGCAAAATTCCAGTCGGATGCCCCCAGTTGCAGTAACTGTGGTGCCATCACGGTGCGAAATGGAAATTGCTATCTCTGCCATAACTGTGGAACCAGCCACGGATGCAGTTGATGTGGAAGTTGCAAAATCGCGCCCGATCTGCCAAGGTGATTGGACAAGAAGCTGAAACAGGGAGAGCCACTGATCATCTAAAGATGCTCGGCATCTAGCCCCTGAAGTCTTTCCGACCGCGCCGACGGCTGATGGATCGGTACATGACGCGGAACTCGGGACGCCCCGGTCCATTGGATATTGGACCGGGGCGTTTTCGTTTTTGACCGCGTCATTCCGGCTGCCGTTCGCTCCAAACCTGACCCTGCAAGGTTTTCTCACACCTGCCAAGCGGCGGTACATTCCTCTCATCACCTGCTCCAGCGCTTGAGGAATGGAACACCAAATGCATCCTCCTCTGGTTCCCCGATCGGGCCCGTCCAGACCCGGAATGCGGAATCACTCCCCTCGCCAGCCTTCCCTTTCCGGGGATGCCTCAGGAAAATGGACGCCAAGGAGAATCAATATGCAGGCGCAAGCGACTCGTGGAATATGGGAACTCTTGTTCTGGATCTTCACAGGAAGTGGACTCTTCGGACTCCCCCCCGGTGAACGGGATGCCGCCCTGATCAAAGCGGTCCCTCCCCAGACGGTCGCCTACTTCGAATGGGTTGCACGAGGCCCCGGAAAGCCGGGTGCAGCAGGCGTCGACGGATTTGCCGCCGACCCCGAAATCCAGCAGTTCTTCGAGCTTCTCGACACCGCACTCGCCAATCGGGCAGGGACTGCTGAGTTTGTCGAGGGGGACGAATCCGATCTGCTACCGGAAATACGCTCTCTCTCCCCGCAGCTATTAAAGTTAATGACTGCTCATCCGGGCTGCGGTTTTGTGGGACTGGAGCCACCTCCGAACAACCCGAACCTCCCGCTGTTTGTAAGAATGCTCTCAGGCGTCCATGCGGGGGTCATTCTGAGCAGCGGGGACGACACCGAACAACTCTGGCAATCCCTCAATCAACTCTTGAGTACGCTGCCCGATTTTCAGTTCGATCCTAATTCCGCCACTCAAACCATCCCCATACCCATTCCCGGCTATACGCTGCTGGCGCATCGTGAGGGTTCGCATGTTCTGCTTGCCCTGGGAGACGGGACTCTTCCCCGCATTCTCGATGGCCTGGCGGGTCGGCAGCCAGGTCTCGACACGAACCCCCGCTTCCAGAAGTCGCTCGCACGTGTCACCGTCCCCCGCCTTGCAACGGTCGGCTGGGTCGATGGGGCCGGAATCCTCAATGGTGTCATCACCGCCCTCGGCCCCGTCGGCACGTTAATGCGTCCACTTTTGAATATGACCGGAGTCGATGCCCTGGATCACATCGTCCAGACAACGGGCGTCGATCAGGACACGATGGTCCAGCGAACGTTCATCGCAACAGGTGGGCGTACCGATGGAATCATGGTTCTGACAGCAGGCGAGGCCTTGAAGCCTCACCACTTCGCTCATGTCCCGGGCGATGCGGATCTGGTTCTGGCAACAAGCCTCAATCTGACTCGGGTTTTCCAGGAGTCGCGCCAAATTCTGTCGCGAGTTCAGCCGATCTCGGTGCGCGTGTTCGATGAAGCGGTGAAACAACTCGAATCAGAACTGCAACTCAGGATTGTCGAAGACGTCCTTCCCGCCTTTGGCGATACAATCGTCGCGTTTGACTCACCCGCCGCCGGAGGAATGATCGCCACCAGTCTGGTTGTCAGTCTGGAGGTCAAGAATCCCCAAAAGGCTGCCGTGGTCTTCGATCGGCTGATGAATCTCATTGAGCAATCTCTCGTATCGGACCACCCGGAGTATGACTACGGTACGACGGTCACGCTGCGTCAACAGACGTTCCTGGGCCAGACACTCTACTTCGTCAACACCGCCAACGGGGGATTTCGCGGCCGCGTATCGATCACGCCGACGTTCTGCCTGCTCGATCGACACCTGCTGTTCGCCGTCCATCCTCAGGCCATGAAGGCTCATTTGCGTCACACACAATCGAAGCGGCCCGGGTTCGATCAGGAAATAGGTCGCAAGATCAATCTGCAGGCTGGCGAAACTCTCTCGTATGGTTATCTCAATGGCCCCCGTGCCAGCAGCACAATGAGTTCCCTATTGCCCTACCTGGGTGACGTGCTGCTCAGGCGACTTGAGATAGAGGGGGTCGTACTGGATGCATTCTCGCTTCCCTCCGCAGCAGCGATTGCACCCTATTTCGGTGATTCTACAGCGGTGATTACACGGCAACCGGATGGCCTGATGTTTGAATCGCACAATGCCCCCCCGGTGCAGGTTGGCTTGGCCCTGGTATCGGCGTACCGGTCATGGCACGCTCAAGAATTTGAAGTGCTGGGAGAACTACGGCGACGTGCCGCCGGTGCCGATGGAGCTGTGCTGGGACCCGCAGAGGGTGAGGTGGTTCCCGCCGCAGCGGAGAAGAAGGTTGACGAAAAAGCCGCCAACAAACCTGCAGGTCGAGGATTGGGACCCATTTTCCTCAGAGCTCTCATCCCCGAAGGTCTTCAGCAGGCGATACCGCAGGATGCCCTGCGGGCTCTCGAAGAGGGCCCCACCCCTGAAATGATCCAGCGCCGCGAAGAAGCCCGACGAATGCGTGAAGAACGCCGGCAACGCCGTCAGCGGCCCGGCCCGTGACAATCGTGTTACTGACCGCGTCCTCCTTGCTTCCAGATGTGGTGATGCATTCGCGTCTGGGGGCACGTCTTCAGATGTAGGCTCACACCAACGTGCCGGGTGCACGCCCGCAGAAGACTTTCCGTAAACGCTACTCCGGCAGAACAGCAAAGACTTGTGCCGAGTTTTCCTCTTCAGCTCGGCCCGTTTTGAACAAGTTGGGTCCCAACAGTCCTTGTTTCTGGAGTTCTGCAAACAGTTCCGGCTGAATGAATTCGGAGTAACCGTAACTTCCGGGCGCTCGATACCGCTGAATTTCGGCCCAGTTCACATCGATATGGGTGATCCCACGCCGGTGAAATTCACTTCGAATTTCCTCAATCGGACGAAGCGAGCCGTTGGTGTCCCCCGGGGCCTTGCAGATCTCTTCAAACACAGAACGATCGAACACCGTGTTGTAGACGTAGGGAAAACGAGCATGAAACAATGCCGCCTCGCCCACGCAGAGCACCTTCGTTTTGGCAGGCAGTTGACCTGATTCATACATCTCGTTCAGCCACTGAATGCGTGGTGCGATGGCAATCAGCTCGGCCCCCCTCAGGTCGCGACGGCCAGCATTGAATCCCCCCACGTACAGCATGATCTGCACGTTGTAGAGGATCGATGCGACGACAACGCCGGTCGACACCAGTGGCCAGACAAAGGACCACGCTCCCTTTTTCGCGTGCTCCCCGGCAAGGAATGGCCAGGTTATTCCTATCCCCGCAAGCAAGGCGACGACCGAAAACATAGGGACATAGAAGCGATCGATATGATGTGTCAGTAGCCACCAAGTCGCAAACTGCCAGGCGACATATAACCACAGAACGATGACGATGTCGCTCCCCTGACGCGGGTCAGCAGCATCTATCGGGGCTCGATCGCGTCTCCTTCTGAGCCACCAGATCGATAAGGGTGCCAGCCCGAACATCAGTGGGCTGTGCCAGTCATTGTTGGCCATCACGTCAGACAACTTGACCGGCAGATCAGACAGCCGTTCGCTCCAACTGGTGTAGGTCTTTGCTGCGTGTCCCTGTCGCCACTTCTGGTCGAGTTCCTCATCACGGTCTTTGCCACCGAAGACGCGATACGCCAGCGGATAAACGGGATTCCCTGTTGCGACTGCGTTCTTCAATAACCAGGGACCGACGGTGACTGCCACCCCGGCACCGAACAACATCAGCGCCAGCACGACCTGAGGGAAATGCCTGCCTCCCTGGGATGAAGGGATCCCGGGTCGCGAGAGGAAGATCCACAGCATCAGCAGCGACAAAGGAATCACGACCGACGTGAGACCGGTGTACTTACACGCCATGGCGCTTCCCGCCAACGCGCCGCACAAGAGAAGAAGGCCGCGGGGCACAGACTTTCTGTCATTTCCGGAGGCCGCCCATTCCTCCCCGACTCGCAACCCCGCAAAGAGAGCCGCGAAGAGGTAGCAAGCGAGCCCCCCTTCAGCGTAGGCGATAATCGAGATCCGGTAGGTCCAGGGCGAAGTCAGATACACCAGCGCGGCGATAGAGCCTGCCTGCGAACTGAACCACCTCCGACCCGCGGCGTAGAGCCCCAGCGCCGTCAGCGGTGCGAAGCCCGCTAACACGGCCTGGCCTGCGAGTGCCCCCCAGCGCCAGTCGCCACAAACGACCATTCCATCCAGGATGAGCATCTCGGTCAGGAAGGGAAAATTCGTGTAGATGTTGTGCGGCAGCCGTGAAATACTTCCCTGCAGAAACCACTCTTTTGGTCCACCCAGGTGATACTCCACGACGTCAAAATCGGTTTGAGGGGTCATCGCCCCCAGCAGTTGAACGAAGACAAACGGAATGAGTAACAAGACCACGATGCGACATGTCCAACAGACGCCTGCAGCCCCAGTCTCCCTCTTCCGAGCCAATGCCTCGGAAGCAGCAGCAACGGTGGTCACTGAAAAGCGACGGTGGACCACAACAGCAATGGCGATGCTGATCAGCAGCAGAGCCCCGAAGGGTCCCTGAGATAAACCACCCGCCAGCCCCAGTAACAGGGTCACAAGCGACAGCAGGGACAACCCCGATGAGCAAGCAAAGAAGAGCTGTTCTGCACCCCGCAGCGGCAGTTTCATCCATCGAAGGGCGAGTGATCCCAACCCCCACGCACTACCCCAGATCAGAATCGCGGCAAGCAGGTAAGGGCCTCGCTGCAACAGGTTCCACCAACTCCACGGTGCGGCCCCCGGTTCTAAAGGGGGATCGACCAGATCCAACAATTCAAACGGAATTCCGCCCCAAACCATGGATCGCTGAAGAGCGGGATTGTTGGGAAACCCAAACGTCTGAAACCAGGCAAAGAACCCGAGCAGCCACACCAGCGACACGACCAGCCAAACGGGGTACCTCCCCACATTACGATCGCCCAAACCTGCTCGGATCGGATGAGACATTGATGAGGCCACAGAGGTAATGTTCCAGTTTCAGCGACGAAAATAAGGACGTCCTGACCTCAACGATCCGCTCAAAAACGGAGTCAGCGACCGCCTGGCCATGTCCATTTACGCCCTGCCAGAGACTACCGCAATCAGATACGTTGATCGAGTTCTGCACTAAAAATCAATTTGCCCCCCAGATCCCGCTGACGGACACTGGAATCGATGCTCGGTCTGTCCGGATGCGACATTACTCATCCCTGAGCAACGTGCAAAATGCGCCCGTATAAACATTGCCTGCACAATAAACAGGCAGTAAGGAAAGGCTCGAAAGCGCCACAGACGCCTTGAAGTACACGGTAATTTCTGGAAATACCCATCCAGACCAATCGTCTCACACCCCACATTGCAACGCCGCTTCAATTTTCTCATGCGACGCAAAAAAAGAGAGCCATCAGGAATCTCCCAATAGCTCTCTCTTGAAGGATCAGCCAGTCCGCCGACGCGGCTGAGTCAATTACGTCGACGCTGATGAAGAAACTATTTCCGTGAAGGTCGTTCGACTTCGTATTTCTTCAGCTTACGATCGAGTGTCGATCGCTCAATCTCAAGGATGTGAGCGGCTTGCGACTTGTTCCATTTTGTCCATTCGAGTGTCGCCAGGATGTGCTCCTGTTCGATGACATCGATCGGCACTGCACGATAGCCCGAGTTCGACAGCGACGACGTTGCGGGTGCATCGCTCCGGCCGAGTGCCGACAACTGAATATCAACAGGAGCTAAGGTGTCGCCTGAGCAGAGAATAACCGCACGTTCAATGGTGTTCTGAAGTTCACGAACGTTGCCAGGCCAGCCATAGTTCACCAGCGTCGACATTGCGGCAGGCAGAATCGAGGTCACGTTGCGACCACACTTCTTCGAGAACCGCTGCATGAAGTGCTTGGCAAGAATGGCGATATCGGTTCGTCGCTCGCGCAACGGCTCAACGACCAATTCCATCACTTGGAGTCGGAAGTAGAGGTCTTTACGGAAGCGGCCCTGTTCGACCGAGTCTTCCAGGTCACGGTTTGTGGCAGCGACAACTCGCACGTCCACGCGAACTTCGCCGCCGCCGCCAACTCGTTCGTAAGGATGACCTTCGAGCACTCGCAGGAACTTGGCCTGGATGGCAGGACTCATTTCACCGACTTCGTCCAGGAAGATCGTACCGCCGTGTGCCTGCTCGAACTTACCGATCTTTCGGCTGACAGCCCCTGTGAACGATCCCTTTTCGTGGCCGAAGAGTTCGCTTTCCAGCAGGCTTTCGCTCAATGCGGCACAGTTCATGGTGACGAACGGCCCATCGGCTCGCGAGCTGTGCTGGTGAATCGCACGAGCCACAAGTTCTTTACCGACGCCACTTTCTCCACGGATCAGCACCGTTGCACCGGTCGGGGCGATACGCAGGATGCGGTCTCGCAGCCGTCGGATCGATTCGCTATCCCCGACGAGCTCGGTTTCGATCAGCAGTTGCTCACGTAGTGTCTTGTTTTCCGTTTCGACCCGGGCCAATCCGGCAGCCAGCCGGCGGCGTTCGTTCAGATTCTCGATCAGAACTGCGAGCTGATCAGCGACGGCCAGAGCGAACTCGGCATCATCAGCCTGAAGGCGATTATCGGGATTGGTGGAGTAGAGCTGGATCAGACCCAGCAGGCGATCCGACGTACGGATCGGAGCACAGATAATGCTTTCCGCCTGCATCGCCCGCAAACTGTCGCTGGCGGTGAACTGACCATCAGACTTGATGTCGTGAGCGACAATAGCGGTGCGTGATTCCAACGCCATGTTGGTCACGTAATCCGAAATCCGCTCGAACGGCCGCGAAGCATCTCGCGACTTGTATGCAACCACGTCGAGGTTGCGGTGATCGCGGTATGACGAATCCGCTTCGTTCCAGAGCAACACAGCCCCCAGGTCGGCCGATGTTACTGCGAAGATTTCGTCCAGTACGATCGAGGCGAGGACACGCACATCGGTCTCTTCTGCCATTCGCAGCCCAAGGCGAACCAGTCGCTGTGCTTCGTGGCCACGTACTTCATGCACGTTGGCGACATCGGGCGATCTGTACCGAGTTGTTTCCGTTCGATGAATGATTTCCGGCAACTGTCCGGACGGACGTGGCTCCAGCACCGTGTGTCGCTGGCCATGGTTGACAGTTTCATTGATTTGGTTCGCAGTTGTATTCACGCCTACTTCGTCTCCTGCACCAGTCCTGGTGTTACAGGTAAAGGCAATAAACGTACTGCCAATCTGAAACTGTCTTCCATCGGTAAGTTGAATATCACCTGAAATCGGTTCGCCATTGACACGTGTACCATTACGACTTCCCAGATCGCGCAGCTTCCAGACACCACTGTCATAGAAAACTTCGCAGTGATTTCGACTGCAAATTTCGTCAGGAATCACAAGCCGGTTCGTCTGCGCCCGACCGATCGTGATGATCTGACCCACTTGCAGAGGAACCGAACTCCCCTCGGCTGGACCGCTCCGGATCACCAACTGCGCTGTAGGCTTTACGACTCTACTGGATTTGATGATCGCCGTGTCGTCAACAGCCTGTTTATTTGTCATGTTCTTTCTTCGCTTCTAGGCTTCTACGCGGGGAGTGAACCGAAAACGCTGGGAGAGCAAATGAACCGCAGGGCCTGCTGATTGAACAACCGATCCGGCGTCGCAAATTGGGTATTCGATTTTATACACCATATTACGCTCAGAAAACATGCGATTTCAAGTCGCTTGCCCTCGGGGCGGACAAATCTGCAATAAACACCCTGAATTCATGGAAATGCTACGGGGAATCGTTCAAAACATCCAGCAAAATATCAAGCGTATTTTACCTGGATTTCATGTCCTAATACCATTTGCGGCATCGAATCTTACATTCTGAGCCATTTTCGCACACTCAAACAGAGTGTTGCGGCGCGGTCAAAATCTTTCACCTGCGCGTTGTGATACACTATTTGGCTTGGACACAGAGTTTTATACGTGCGTCCAGTCACGCAAGACGACCTAAACAGACGTCCCTTAACATTCGTCACCCTGAAACAAATGGCATGCCATTGAGAGGGATAAGTGTCCGAAATGCCGAAATGACAATTTCCAATTGCGGGCTTTGACGAGTTGTTCTACGATCTTGCTCAGAATACGTTAAGAATGCCGGGGAGATAGGCATTCGACGTGAACCGAAATTCCACATGGAGGTGGAGATGAAATCAAACGGTCTCGCCACGATCTTGATATTAATTCCGGTGCTGACAGTACCGGCTCTTGCCATATTTGGGATCCCTCAGTTTGCCCCCGTCGTGGCCTCACCCCTCGAGGACGACAGCGAGATTGATCGCGAGATGCGGCTTAGCCGCTCATCACGAAGCCAGCGGGAAGCAGCCCCGGATGAGATGGACCGGCTGGACTCGCAACCCCGACTGAAAAGTGGGTCGAGCACATCGTTACGCCGCGGGAATTCCAACCGGGATTCAAAGGGACTGGCATCCCGTGAAACTGGGAACCGCCGAAGCACTGAGAGTGCGGCCGCTGGGTGGGGTGACGATCTCGAAGCCGACTCGAACTGGCCGGAAACTCCGCGTCGTAGCGCGTCCGCCGAACCTGACGACTTGGATGCAGCCGAACGCGCTGCGATGGAAAGAAACCTCCAGGCCATGGCAGAAGGTGGCGGATTCCCTTCGCGCTATGAACGAAAGTCACGGCGTGAGGAGAATCCCTCAAACAAAACCAGGCCAGTTGACAGTGAGGAGCAGGATGACGGGATCAAACAGGTCGCCTACGAACAGGCGGAACCCCAAGAACCACAGCCTCGCCGCCCGAAGTCACCGAATACACCTCGCCCCTCCGATCCACGCGGTCAATCGCGACGGGAAACAGCCCCTGCATCACTCACGTGGGCCGCGGCAGTCGAACAATTGAACGAATTCGATATCCGCAATTTTCGACTGGAACCCGGCGATCGGTCAGGCCAGTTTGTCTTCATTTGCACCTATGCCAGCCCTGAGGAGCCGACTGTATCCTACCGATTCGAGGCCGGAGCGGATGAGCCACTTAAGGCGGTTGAAAAAGTTCTTGAACAGATCGTTGCCTGGCGACAGAAGCAATGACCAACTGGGGTCCCCCCTGTTATCGACCTGGTCCCTCTCACACCGCATGGCCCGATAAAAACGCAAACGGCCATCGCTGGGCATTCTTTTGCCGGGGCCCGCACGATTCTCCGACCCTGTTTGTGGTGTCGGGAACGAACCCTGCCTGTATTCGCAGCCCGAAAATGGCGCGCGTCGAGGCTGTGCTGCTGGTCTCGGACGCCGCCGTCTCCGCAAAACGCCTCGCGCAACTGGCAACTCTGGCCGATGTCGCGGAGGCTCGAGACCTGATCGAGCGACTGAATCAGGCGTACGATCTTGATGGTTCAGCATTCCGTGTTGAACGAGTCGCCAGTGGATTCCGACTGTTGACCGTCCCCGCCTACGCATTCTGGCTGGGCAAGTTGCATCAGCGAAATGCAGAACTAAAGCTGACCCCTCCCGCGCTCGAAACATTGGCGATCGTTGCTTACCGTCAGCCAATCACACGCGTCGACATCGAAAAAATCCGTCGCGTCCAGTGCTCGGATATGCTCAAACAACTGATGGAACGTGGTCTGGTGCGCATCGGGGGCGAAGAAGATTCGCTGGGCCGACCATTTCTTTACGAAACGACGCGGCAGTTTCTGGAACTTTTTGGACTCGCCAGCCTCGACTCTCTACCGATGGCGGACACGCTGCGACAAAACAAATACACACTCACTGCAACGAGTGAAGGGGACGCCCCCGAGGCGGAAGGGGACGTCGACCCCGATTCACAGCAGCCCGCCGCCTGATCGAATTGGCGACACCGAGTCTGGCACCAAAGCCCCCTATTCACCCATTTGCCGTGTGCAGGTGTGTTGTTCCGGGGCCCGCTCAGTCCACGAGTCATTCAGCCCAAGACGATTGCTGCGCTCCCCTCGCGGGACCTCATGGTGATACGGTCTGAGGTACTGGTCGGGGCCCTGCGACTCCTCAATCGCACAGGAGGTCTGTCGCTGCGGTAGTCCCCCACAGCGAATTCCAGGGTGAGGATTCCACAAGGTTTGTCATTCGCAAGCTCGGGTCATAGACTTTGCCCGGCGAAAGAGGGTTTCGTCGCCTCGCTGTTTCGGGAACGGATTTCGGTGGGTCTGCTTCAAATCAGATTCACTCTCTGCCGTGTCAGCAACGCCTTGAGATCAAAACGGAGTGTTCATCGTATGAAATATCTTGTCACCGGCGCGGCGGGTTTCATCGGCATGCACGTCAGCCTGGAGTTGCTGGGGCGAGGTGACGAGGTTGTCGGGTTCGACAATCTGAACCCCTATTACTCGGTGGAACTGAAACGATCGCGCCTGGAGCAGCTCAGCGGGAAGCCCGGTTTTCGCTTCGTCGAAGGGGAACTGGCCGATCGTCCGGGAGTGGAGAACCTCTTCGCCGCAGAAAAATTTGATGCTGTCATCAACCTGGCAGCACAGGCTGGGGTTCGGTACTCACTGACGAACCCTCATGCCTACGTCGACAGCAATCTCGTCGGATTCGTGAACATCCTGGAAGGCTGCCGTCATCACGGTGTCAAACATCTGACCTACGCCTCGTCCAGTTCCGTCTACGGCGCCAACACCGAGATGCCGTTCTCAATTCACCACAACGTCGATCATCCCCTCAGTCTTTACGCAGCGACCAAGAAGGCAAATGAGCTGATGGCGCACACTTACAGTCATCTTTACCAGTTGCCCACAACGGGACTGCGATTCTTCACCGTCTATGGTCCGTGGGGTCGGCCAGACATGGCATTGTGGCTGTTCACCAAGGCGATTCTCGCGCGCGAACCGATCGACGTTTTCAACAACGGCAAGATGCGGCGAGATTTCACGTACATCGACGACATCGTACAGGGAATCATCCGCGTGACTGATCGGATTCCCACAGGAAATCCCGAGTGGTCGGGGGCTCATCCTGACCCCGCAACCAGCCGTGCTCCCTACCGGATTTATAACATCGGCAACAACCAGCCAGTGGAACTGATGCACCTGATCGAGACGCTTGAGCAGTCGCTGGGGATGACCGCCCGGAAGAACTTTCTTCCGATGCAGGCCGGTGATGTCCCAGCGACGTATGCCGACGTTGATGACCTGACGCGGGATGTCGGCTTTCGCCCCAGCACGCCGATTGAGACCGGAGTTGATCGGTTCGTGAAGTGGTATCGCGCTTACCACCGCGTATGAAGAAATCACGATCGATCTCATCGTCACCATCGAGATTTCGCTATCGAGCAGTGCCGACACGCCTGAGCAGGGCATGCCGGCCGCTTGACGTACGATGCCGCTGACACAACCGCACCAGAAGCGAACAGGATCGCCCCGAAGTCGCAGGACACTGAGCCCACGGAAACGCGTCCGCCTTCAGGTCCCCACGCCTCCTCTGCATTGGCGTGCCGCGCGGACGGTCAGCGCATGCCCAACACTGCCCAAGCCGCGCCACAATTCAATTAGGTGATGCGGAGCATGACGCGAACAGGCGTCAAAGTAGCCGCGCCAGACCACTCCCGTTCTGCGCTCGGCGGAGACATTCTCCCGCGATGGGGCATTGCGCTGGTGTCTGGGTCAGCCAGCGCCGCGGGGGTTCGGGTGGTGGCCCGGAAGTCCCCTCAGGGGTTTCACGACACCGATTCCTCCTCTGCGGACGGTCGAAATTCATTGCCAATTCCACGAATTCGTACGCGGTTTTGCAGATCCTACAACTTCAGGAAATCTCGTAAAAACAAGGGCCGAAACAGATTGACACACTTCCGGGTTAGCATTACATCTCGCCCGCCTTTCCCCTACTCCAAACGAAACACAACTCAAATCACTCGCCAGTCATCGGCTGTGACAGCGATCTCCCGTCGGCACCGTGTGTGTCGTCCGGACTGATCACACGCGATGACTGGCACCCGGGCAAAGAACATTCGTTCGCTGCCACATGTCAGTTCGTCTGTCGGTATATCCCTCAACAATTCGTCTGCATCGAACCGCTTCGGGCAACTCACTTCTTAGCCCGACCGCACTCGGTGCGCTCATATCCTTTCGCCCGGTTTCCTCCCAGACCACGGTGTATCTATGACCTTCTCCTATCCCGATGTGATCCCGTTTCCACAACGAGCGGTAGCTGCCCCTCCGGCTGCTCCCGTCCATGTCAGCGAGCCCGCTCCCTCGGTCCTCGTGGTGTCATCTGACACCGAGATGGCTCGACGACTGTGTGACGATGGTCAAACACTTGGGATGGTCTGCCGAACGGTTTCATCCGTGGAAGCAGCACTACAGTCACTTCACACGCAATCAGCCGACATCTGTCTGGTTGGTGTGCTTGGAGCAGGGGAAACCGTCGCCGGGTTTACGAGCCAGATCCAGCAGAAGGGGTGGTCAACACAGGTCATCTGTGTTGTCGCCGAAGCCACTGCGGACAGCCCTCAGCTCTTCTCCAGTGCATCGGGTATCGAACACCTGGCCGAGCCTTACTCGCCAGCGATCTTCGCTCGAGTGCTGAACAACGCCAGCCAGCGAGCACGGCTGCACGCCGAAAACCGTCGTCTGAAACGACAACTCAGCAACCGCAACCTGCGGGACATGGTCGGACACAGCCCTGCCATGCAGAGCCTGCGTCAGCAGGTTCAGCAAACCGCCGAACAGATTGGCTGCGTACTGCTGAAGGGAGAACAAGGGACAGGAATCGATCTGGTCGCACAGGCCATCCACGATTCCAGCCGACGCGCTCATCGCCCCTTTGTGAAAGTCGATTGCAGCGTGCTGTCGGCCGAAACACTCGAAGAGGAACTGTTCGGACAGCTCGAACACGAACCTGGGGGGATGACCCGCCACCGTCCCGGTCGACTCGAACAGGCAGACGGCGGCACACTGCTGCTCGACCAGGTTCAGCACATCGCTTTGCCCGTCCAGAAACAACTCGTCAACCTGCTGCGTGAACAGCGGTTTGAACACCCCGTGACCCGCGAACGCATCCGATTTGACGTTCGGTTCGTGTTTGGATCACACGTCGAACTGGAAACACTCGTCGATCGTGGTCTCTTCCGCCGTGATCTCTACGAAGAAGTCTGTCGCATTTCGATCGTTCTGCCGACACTGCGATCCCGCAAGGAAGACATCGGTGCCTTAACCGAACACTTCCTCCGTCGCGTCGCCGGTCGCGAAGGCAAACCGACCCGTTCGATCATGATCGAAGCCCTGCATGTCCTGCAAAGCTACGACTGGCCCGGCAACGTTCGCGAACTCGAAAACATCATTGAACGTGCGTGTGCACTGGACTGGGGCTCAAAGCTCACCGCTGCGATGCTCGAACCCTGGATGTCAAAAGAGTGTACGAACGATGGTCCCGATGCACTGCCCGGCATGACACTGGCCGAGATGGAGCGAAAGCTGATCGAAGCCGCCTTCAATCGCTTTGCGGGCAATCGTGAAAAGACAGCGAAGGCACTGCAGATAGGAATCCGAACTCTTTCGGGAAAACTCCGCGAGTACGGTTACCCACCACGAGGGGGGCCAGGATCGAACCTCAAGGCCTGGTCACCTGCCACTCAGCCGATGGATGCACCCGCCGAAATTTCGCACATGATGGACCGACGCGCTGCCTGATTTCCCCCGCGACGGCCGGCCATGCCAGTCAGACCGGTCATCACAACCGCACCCGCTACGTCCTCTGCGTCCGCGACGCTGACGTGGCAAGATTGAGCGGTGGGAAGTCCACACATTAAGAAACACCCGATGGCTCACTGCCGTCGCCACGTAAAAACTACGATCCCCTCGTGCCAGTTTTTGGGAGAGAACTGGTGCGAGGGGACGTATTTATTTCAGAGGTCCGCAATGAGGCTCCCTGCGATAGACATCCTCAACCGAATCACTGACCGCGATGTGATTCGGTATGAATGCGCAGGGCGCAGGTTACCTTCTGCGCAGCAGGGGGGTACTTTCGCCGTTGAATGAGGGAAAGTGGCTACGCTTCACCAAGGGTGACCTGGACCGCGGACGCGCTTTGCGAACTCCGGGTCGAATCGGCGCATGCCCCAGGAATTTGCTCACTATTTCGTCGAGAAGTTTCTCGAAATCTTGTCTGACCGTCGCGGTTGTCATACTTCTACCTCGGTTTCATGCTGTGAACGCCACACGGAACACCGGACAATCAAACCTAGTTCACTAAATGCAATATGTTGCGTAGACAGCGTTGATTTTCGTAAACAGACGGGTCCGCCGCGCCGGCAATTCCAGATTTAGCGAATACAGGAATCGCACAACTTCTACGCCCTCGCGGGCAACGGATCCGAGCAACCCATCGTCAGTCCTGCACGTCTGCCCGGTCTCCGCGACTATTGAGCATTCCCTCAAATAGGGAAGGGGCCAGAGTTCACGGATTTCACGACCGTACGGATTTCGCGGACTGACCGTTCCTGACTAGAATGGGGTAAGAGCACCAGAAGGCGAGTTTCGCGTTCGGCCTCAGCAACAACGCGGAAACCGGCTTCCGAAAATGCCTTGTCAGCCGCGAGAAAAGATATGGCCAAACCTGCAGAATCCAAACCAGACTACTCCCTGTCCCGCGTCGTTTGTCGAAATCGCCGCGCGAAGCACGAGTACGAACTCACGGACTCGCTCGAATGTGGCATCATGCTGCATGGCAGCGAAGTCAAAAGCGTCCGCAATAACAAAATCTCGATCGAAGAAGCGCACGTCAGGGTCAACGGTGGCGAAGTCTGGCTCGTCGGGTGTGACATTGCTGAATACCCTCAGGCCACCTACCTGAACCATGATCCGAAGCGTCAGCGTAAGTTGCTGCTCCATCGACGCGAGATTCGTAAATTTGCGGAAGTGGCCAGCCAGAAAGGTCTGACGCTTGTGCCGCTCGATGTCCACCTGGTCCGCGGTAATGTGAAAGTCACCATCGCCGTGGGGAAGGGTCTGAAGCGACACGACAAGCGAGAAAAACTCAAAGAACATGATGCCGATCGTGAGATCCGGCAGGCACTGCGGCGGAACGCCAATTGACACCGCTGCGCGATGCAGTCTGAAATCAGTCGATTTGAAGTGAGATGGATGCGGATGACAAAGAAGACACCTTTGCAAACGGCGCTGGAACAGGGTCTGGCTGACGACGCGAACTTGTTCGAGTCCCTGAACGAGCTCGGGCAGTATCGGATCGAATCCACTGACGATGCTGAGGCGCTTGTCGACGCACTCGAGATTTACATCGAACGACCGATTGAAGCGCCGGGCGTTTTCACCGCCTTTCATCAGCTCGTCTCGCTTTTTCAGTCAGTCAGCACGGTCAGCGTGTTCCAGTACCTGGTCCGGCGTGGAATTCCACCTTTGATCCGAGCCTATGATCAGCGGCTGCCGTTCGCGGAAGAACAGCAGAACGAATTGTTGTTCGCGGTCAAAATCTTCGCCTGCTACGGCCTCGAAGAGGGACTCGACCGACTGGTGCAGGCCGCCTATCACCCGGTTCTGCGTGAAGGGTATCTGTGGTCGGTGATCTTCGAACAGCTAGGCGATCAGGACCCGCTCCTTCCCGACCTGGTTGACCGCATGAGTGATCCGTTGCCGGATGGCTTCGCATGCGTCGCATTCCTGGATTGGGTGAACCGGCTGGTCCGGGAAGACGTGATCGAGCAGCATCCGTTCGACTCGCATGAAGGGGTCCAGAAGCTGCGGCACTGGTTACGCAGCAGCAAAAAAGACGACTTCAGTTTTGCGCACAGTTCTGCGGCCTCGCTTCCGTTTATCAGCGAACCCCACCGGGAACAGTTGCTCGCGCTGGCGATGGATCACCCTGATCCGAAAGTTCAGATGGAAGCCGCATGGGCGTCCGCCCGACTGGGAAGTGAAGCGGGGCTCAAGTTTCTTGTTCGCCTGACACTGGATCGCAGCTTTTCGACGACGGCCTGCGCCTATCTTGAAGAGCTCAATCGAGACGACCTCATTCCTGACGAAGCGAATGAAGCCAATTTTCGTGCGATGGCGGATATGTGTGACTGGCTGGCACATCCGCAAGAGTTTGGCCGCGCGCCGGACGAGATCGAACAGTACGATACCCGCGAAATCTTCTGGCCCCCGACTAACGACGTCAGGCAGCTCTGGTTGTTCAAGTACCGGTACGTCGCGGAAGAGCCCGGGGAAATGGATGATTGCGGCCTCGGCTTCTTCGGCGGCACCACCTTCTCATTGTTCGATGAAACGTACCCCGACATGCCCCCGGAAGACGCGTATGCGCTCCATTGCTGTTGGGAGCTGGAAATGAATGAAGATATTCGAGCTCCCGAGGTTCGCTCGGTAGAAGCCGGAAAAGCCATTCTGGAAGCGGGAGCCCGCGGAGAATACGCCACGGCGGATGACGATGATGAGGAGGATGATTTCGACGAAGACTTCTGACGAACTCACTGTGCAAGACCGTCATGAATCGACATCCGCAGGTCGAACCCCCTTCCAGGTCACATTATTGGCTAGCAAGCAGTAACATCGGAGGACGAGCATGCCGTACGGACACTCCATAATCGTCGTGACGACTCATTAGTTTCTGCTCTCTTCCCATTCCGTAAACTCCCGCAACAAGGTCGAAGAGAGGTCAAGAACCTTTTTGGCATGCGGGCCCTGACGCCCACCTGCGTCCCCTGCGTTCTCTCCAGCGAGATCGCGCAGGATGTGCTGGAATCCTGCGCGACTCAAGCCTTTATCGTCGTCCCCCCCGTTGATAATCTCGTACCGTTCAGGCAAGCGTTTCAACATTTCCAATAAGTTGACTCGCTCCTCATCCGTCAGTTCGTAGAGAGCACTCCCCGAGAGGTGGTAGACCTGTATCTGACGGCGAAATTCCTCAAGAACGAGAGATCTCGCCCACACGTCCGGGCGGTCCGCCAACGGATCGAGCAACGCCGCCATCACTTTGAACCGGGTGAGATAGTCGGAATGCTGCAAAGGAGCCCAGAGGGGCGGAAACTCGCTTCGTGGATGGCTCGCCATGATATTCACAGCATCCTCGAATCTGTGATCCCGAATCGCGTCTTCCACCTGAGTTCGCAGCGCTTGTTCGCGTTGAGTTGCGGGGAGTACCGCACACCATCCTGCGACCGAAACAATAGAGAGCAACCAGATTGACCATCCAGCACGCGTTTCAGCCCCCTGCGGAAGAATCTCTCGTCTCCAGCGGGGCGTACGTGCCAGGAATGCGAAGAACGTTGCCATGATCCATAACGGCAGCAACAGCGCAGTTAACACCTGTACCTTAAGCGTTGCATCCAGGATAAAGCGCTGACTTTCCGTCATGCGGAGTCCCGCCATCAATGCCATGAGAGAGACTTGCTGAGGCAGCATTCCCAAGAGAGTGAGAGTAACAAAGCTGGCGAAGAGCATCACGACGGACGTTGCCGCGATGAAGTTTGCATGATACGTCACAATAATCACACGGATGATCAATGCGACGCGCCAGACCGAGACAATCGCCAGCAGATAAAGATTCGATCTGACCGCGCCTTCAGGACTGAACAGTCTTTCGACGGGGATGGCGTACAACCAGGCAAGCGGGGCCGTCATCCAGTAGAGACCAAGAAATGAGCGATATTCGGCATACCACGGCCTGAGACCTGCATTCCGAACCTTGGCCAACCGGCTCACTATGATGAACAACAGGCCTGATGTCACCACCGAAGCTGCGAATGGCAGTAGAAGATGCCAGGGCTCACGCAGCAGATCCTCGCGGTCGTACTCGCGCGCGAATCCTGCCGATAAAACGAACAGAAATCCCACCCAGATTGAGGCAGGATTCGAATCGACAGTGAGAATGGCCTGGCGGGAGCCCAAAAGGTACTTGACCAGTGTGACGACAGTGAGCGGCTCTGTTGAGGGTGGTGAATCAGTGTCGGTGACCACGCGAAGGCCTTTATTCTGATACGACTGACAGCGAATCGTTCGCCCGGCTTCGTGTGCTACTTAGCGAGAATCGTAAAGACAAGGCTCCCCCGCCCAAGCCGGAACAGTTACCCTTAGCAATTGTACTGGTTTTCCGAGGTCTCATCGCGAGGGTAGGGGACCGCCAGGGCTACCTCCGACTTGTATCATCGCTTGCTGAGCTTTCCGGGCTTGCACCACGGTGATAGCGCTGCCGTCGGTCCCAGACTGCATCCTCATTGTAAAGAGACTGGCTCAGCCAGATCAGTCCGGATCTCAGTTCTTGCGCTGTCATTCCGCGCGGTTCGTGTGTCAGATCGAACAGAGTGCATTTCTCCCAGAAGCGGTCCTCAAACAGTCGGCCTTCGCGACGGAGCTTGTCGTAGAGTGGAGTGCCGGGGAAGGGGGTCTGTAATGTGATCTGAACCTCAAACAAGCCCGCTTCTCGAACGAACTTCAGCACCTGGTCGAACACTTCTGTCGACTGATCATCCAATCCAAGAATGAAGCAGCCATTCACTGTAATGCCTGCGGCCTGAATTCGCGCAATTGCCTCGTGGTATCGTTCGAGTTGTTTCAGCTTCCAGTTCGACCGCAGTTCAAGCCCGTTCAACCCGACTGACGAGGGGCTTTCCAAACCGATCAAAACCTGTCGACAACCCGCATCGCGGGCCAGTGAAATGAGCTCGAGATCTTCTCCAAAACTGATATCCGTTTCCGTAAAGAAGCGAATCTTCTCAGGGATCAGAGACCGCATGAGGCTTCTGGAATGCCCGCGGTTAACGAACGTATTGTCATCTGCGAACTCGATGAACGGGCGTGACCAGATCGCTTTGATCCGTCGAATTTCGCTGACTACCTGGGAAACGGGCTTGGTCTGATATCGGGGAGCAATCAGGATGGAACTGGCACAAAAATCACATCTCCAGGGACAGCCCCGCGCAGTCTGAACGGTAATACGATTGTATTTGGCAGGGTCGAGCAGATCGAAGCGTGGAATCGGAGAGTCCGCAAGATTCCAAGGTGCGATCGCGCGATAGACCGGCTTGAGCCCGCCCGAACGAGCGTCTTCGATTAATTGGGGCCAGATCGCCTCTGCTTCGCCGATGACAATCGCATCCGCATGTTCCATGGCCTCATCAGGCAAAGAACTGACGTGCAATCCCCCCAGTACCACTCTCGTGCCACTTTCTCGATACAGGTCCGCAAGCCGGTAGGCATCCTCGATCTGAGCCGTAAAGCTGGAGATCGCGACCAGATCGAATTGGTCGTCGGGGGGTGAATCCCGGTTGAAATCGAAGAACTCGTGGTAAGAAATCTCGTCCAGATTTGACGTTAAGCCCGCCAGCGTCAACAGACCAAGGCTCGGTAATTGAGCGATGACTTCCTTGCGCTCAACAAATCCGGGCATCGTGAGCCCCAGTTCCAGCAGCTCGGGATCCCAGGCGCGAACTCCGCTCATCGCGATGAAGCCGATTCGCATGAAATGCCCCTTAGAGACGGGAATTGTTCGAAACGAGCAGCGATTGCGTCAGGTTGGACCGGTCAGATGATGCGCTGACGAATCGGGACCAGCCGAAAGATGGCAGGATACCATCGACAGCGTGGGGATCGGCAGTCTCACCGACAGTCTGACCGACAGGGGAGGGACGCAATCCTGCTCTGGGCCAGGCCACAGTCTCTACCCGTCGGATGGGTATTCACCCGATGCGACCCCCGTCGGGGCGATCGATGCTTACCGGATTATTAGACGCAGAGAAGGTGGTTCTGACGAGTGCCAGCCTGTTTTTGGTTGCAATCTCTTGAGCACGACGGCCTAATGGCGGCCAGCGTAACGTTCGTCAAATCGCGAATTCACTCGAGCGGGTTGCAATCATGGGTTCCGATGTTTCTTTCCAGTCCGAGATCATCGATGGTGACATCCTGGCCATCGTCTTGCGCGGGGACCTGGATTCCATTTCAACCCCGGAATTTGAGCGTCAGCTCCAGACCCATCTCGATGCAGGCTTCACCAAATTCATTATTGATTGCCGCTACATGGGCTTTATTTCCAGCGTGGGAATCGGAGCATTGGTCGCACTGAAAGCACGACTGGCAAGAAAAGGAGGGACTGTAAAGCTGGCAGCCATCCAAGGGACGGTGATGCAGATATTACGTCTTGTCCGCATAGATAAGCTGCTGGACATTTACGGCGACCTGGAATTCGCACGACAATCGTTCTACGAACCTGCCACTGACCCACAGGCCGAATCCGTGTGAACCGCCCGGCGTCGTGGATAGATCGCCGGGCCCCCCTGGCCAGACCAGCCTGCAGCAGTTCATTCCGATCGCGATCAATCAACCGCTGATCTGCTTTCGCAATACTTCGAGCTCATCATCAATTTCCCGATGCAGGTCACTGACATCAGGGGCAGTGGGGACCCTGAGGTACCGCGGGACATTTGTCTCGGAATCCGATCGATCGACTCCCATCTCATCGCGACGTCGCAAAGCGTCTGCCAGCCGGGCTTCAAGCGCACGCTGCATGGTAGCGAGGTGCTCAGAGTACTTGATGGCGGCTTCGTGCTGTTGCGCCAAACCGGCGATAAGGTCTTCGACTTCCCGTTTACGCAGCAGCGACTGGCGAGCATCCGCTTCCGCCCCCGACTGCAGGTGCTCTCTGGCCTTGGCCGTCCACATCTCCACCTGAACCCGATGTGCGTCAATCTCTTGCCGCAAAGTCTCTTCCGAAGCCCGAGCCGTCCGGACGCTGCGCTGAGCCCCGGTGAGTCCTTCCTCCATTTCTTTGATAATCTCGACAATCGCTACTGCAGGGTCCGCTGCTTCCGCGAGCAAGTGTGAGAGATTACAGGTGACAATGTCGGTCAGACGGCTGAAATAACTCATCTTGTATCTCTACTCCACAGCCGGATTACCGGCCCCTTGTTTGAATGGGATCATCCTGAGCCTAACGCAAGTCGTTGCACGCTGGATCAGCATGACTTCTCATTTTTATCGATACGGACTTGAAATTCTGGTCTGCATCCTCATTTCTCAAGCAGATTCTGCGGAACCTCGACCTCGCGATCTCCATTACGCGTTTCGAGATCAGCCGGATTAAGAATTCCCCTCTCAGCCAGAAGCTCACGCAATTTTTCGCGTGCCAGGCGAAGTCGACTCTTGGTTGTCGGTAAATTTGCTTCCATGGCGTCAGCCACTTCTGGAAGGCTAAGCCCTGAAAAGTGATGCATCATAAATGTCAGCCGCTGTTCCTCCGGAATTTTCTGCAGCAGGTCCCCGACGATCTGAGCGAACTCGTTCTGATCCGCTTTGTCTTCGGGCAGGACGAAATCACCCGCCAGCCGTTCGAGAATGTCATCCTCGTCATCGCGGGGCCGCTGTGTACGAGACGCGTTCACCAGAGCGTCGTGAGATCGCCGCCGGGTGCTGTCGATCATCAAATTGCGGGCGATCCGGAACATCCAACCTTTGAAACAACCTCGGGGCAGGTAGTCCCACGCCGTCGAGTGGACGCGAATCAGGGTTTCCTGCGTCAAATCCTCGGCCAGTTGCCAGTCACGTAAATGCCGAAAGAAGAATCCCGCCAGAGGGTTCTGATAACGACGGACCAGTTGGTCGAACGCGTGACGGTCCCCTCCCTGAAGCTGATACATCAACTGGTCATCAGTGACTTCGTCGGCACGTGTCTCTTTGGACTGACGCGTTCCTGGGCGGGACATCACTCTGGGTCCTTTCGGTGAAGACCGATCGCCGGCAACGCTGAGTCACTTTCGGTTCGATTCATCACTATTTCTCGCCCAGTGCGGGCAATCGCAACAAAACAGCCACATGGCAACCGACGATGGCCAGTACCACGGGGAATATCAGAATAACGAAGTAGTCGTCGGGTCGACCACTGCTGATCGGCCGCAGGAACATGTCTGCAAAGATCGTGGTCAACATCATCGAACCAAATGTCAACGCGGCAGCAGTCGCAATGACGCCCCACCGCAGATACAACGAAATTACGAGACAGAGATGCACGAGCAGGATCAAGTTCAAACCCATCCACCACGCGACGGGCTCATCAATCCCCTCGTACAGGCTGCGCCGACCACCCTGCATGACCAGAAAGGAGGCGACGACTGCGATGGCCCCGGGAAACAGACCGAAGAGACATCCCCAGATCTTCGAATAGACCACATCGTTAATATTTCGTGGCAGCATCAGCAGCGAGGCGAGTGTCTGATGGCGAATTTCGTCATGAAAGATTCGCGACGCGCACATGGCGCAATCGGCAATAAACAACGGCACAACAAACAATTCGTAGCCGAAGGTGACGTCCTCCCACCGGAGATGCCGCCCCCCCACAGGCTGATCCCAGGGGTAAGAAGCCGCCACGGCAAGAAAGTACAGACCAACATACAAGCAGCAGCGGATCAAGATTCCCGCCCAGCCGCCCGCAATAAAGTGAAAATCCTTCCAGGTGAGGGCCTGCCCCCAGGCTCGACCTGTACCAAGAACCCGAAAACGCCCGGCTCCTTTTGGAACCATCATTCGATGGGTCGATTCCTGCGACATGTCATGAGACACAAACGGGAAGAGGATTCTGGCCAGAACGAACAGGGCGACGGCGCCTGCCAGATTTGAAATCACCTGGGGAGTCCATTGAAGCTGATATCCCGTCTCCGTCACCTCATACAGTTCCGTAAACACGCTGGTTTTCGAGATCAGTTGCAGAATGGGACTGAGAACTGGAGCCCAGGGAACCCAGAAAGGATCACCGGTGGTTGTGATGGCCGAATACCCGGCCAGCGCAAAGAGTGGACCGAAGATATATCCGACCAGCCAGAGCATCGTCAGACCAGCGGCATCCCGACTGCGGCGGGCCAGAACCGAGCAGAGTAACCCGATATTGGCGAGCAGCGCGGTGTAGGCCAGCAGCGCGGCGTACGCCGCATAGATCTGATCCGGCATCAGCCCCCCCAGCGTGATCGCCAGCAGGGTAAACGGATACTGCACCGCCAAGAGCAGGAAAACCTGAAACAAACGTGTCGTCGACTTCCCCAGCAACAGCCCTAACGGACTGATACCCGCCATGGTCATCAGCCCCAGGGTATCTTCTTCCTTTTCTTCCGAGATCGCACTGGAAAAAAAGCTGACCCCCAGCAACGTTACGAACGCCAGGTCCAGGTAAATCACGATCCGAAAGAACTCAAGGCCTGGCGCCCCGGTGTAGCGACTCTGCTCCTGTGCCGATAACAGCGCCAGGTAGATCACCAGCAGCAGAAACAACCATGACAGATGCACCCAGAGCGAGCGGCTGTCGCTACGAAGCGAGCGGAAGAACAGTGCAAAGATGTTACGGAGCATGTTTTCCAGCACTCATTCAGGTTGTTGATCTTCCAACAAGGACCGCGTCACGTGCACCTACCCTTTGGTGATCGCTTCATCCAGATTGAGAATTAAACTCATCACTGAAGCCCACGCCGCAAGTTCGCTGTCCTCGACAGGAGCTTCTCGTGACGACTCACCCACGGAAAGGAATTCTTTCGCCCCGGCAGCATCCTGCCGATAGTGTTCACGTCGCTGCTGCAACGATTTCAGTAGAACCTTGATTTCTGCAGGGGTCGCTTTGCGCGACATTGCCAGCCGGAATGCGAATTCCATTCGCTGTTCATCCGTCGTACCGCCGGCTGTGATCGCTCGCTCCGCCAGCTTGCGCGCGGCTTCCAGATACGTGGGATCGTTCAAGAGCACCAGGGCCTGTAGTGGAGTATTCGTGCGAGAACGACGAGCGGTGCAGACTTCACGTTCCGGGGCATCAAAGGTGTTTAACCCCGGTGGAGGACAGGTTCGTTTCCAGAATGTGTACATACTCCTTCGGTACAACCCCTCTCCCTTGTCCTGCTTGTAGACGGTTCCTTCGTAGTCGGCCCCCACCGCCACATCATCCCACAGCCCCGCCGGCTGATAGGGTGAGACACTGGGGCCTCCGCTGCGATCACTTAACAAACCCGCCAGGGCCAGTGCGTTATCCCGAATCAGCTCTGCCTGAAGTCGGTGCCGCGGTCCTCGGGCCAGCAGTTTGTTCGACGGATCCCGTTCGAGCAGTTCGCGTGAGACACGAGACGATTGGCGGTAGGTCGCAGAGGTTACAATCTGCCGATGCAGGGCCTTGGTATCCCAGCGACGTGGCTCAAGGCCGGAGCTGGCATCGCCACCGCTGCCCTGCTGGTATTCGACCGCCAGCCAGTTGAGCAGGTCCAGATGGCTGGGCCACTGCCCCTGCGAGCCGAAGTCCTCGACGGTTTCCACCAAACCGTCCCCATAGAACGTCATCCACGCCCGATTGACCGCAACGCGCGCGGTCAGCGGGTGATCAGCGCTGAGCAGCCATTGAGCGAGTCCTAACCGATTTCGTGGAGCACTCGCGGGGAAGGGGGGAAGACTGGCGGGTACGTCGGGCTGAACTTCTTCTTCCGGCGCGTCGTACTGACCACGTCCAAGCAGGAACGTCTTTCGTGGTTCAGGCATTTCCTGCATGACCATCGCTGACGGAAGGGACTTCTCGAACTCGCTTCGCCGTTTATCAAGTTCGGCATGCTGTTCGGTCAGAGACAGGAACGCAGGATTGAAACGCTTCAGGTAGGTCTTCACGATCGTCTGGGTCTGCTCGGACGTCCGTTGGTCTGCACTGATGGCAAGCAGATCAGGAAGGATGTCCGCTTCTGCCACTTCCAGCACTTCCTGTGACGTCAGTTCCCGATCATAGATCCGGACGTCATCAATCAGCCCCTTGAACGGAGCCCCGGGGTTACGCCGACCGATTCGCAGGGGCTTTTCGGTCTTCGTCGTCGCCGTCAGCAGGTTATGGGTGATTTCCACTTCCTGCCGCTGACCGTTGATATACAGTTTGAAGCCCTCGGCCTTTGATGATCCGTCATAGGTCGCGAACACATGGGTCCACTGATTGACGGGGATCTCTGCCTTGGAAACGACATGCAAAGCTTCGTCCGGCCAGCGATGGACCAGATGAGCCGTCAGTTTCCCGCCCCCCAGAAGAAGATCGAAGCCCCGAAACGCATCCGCATCATCCATCCGGGCAATGACGGCTGCGGCCTCTTTGTTTTCAACGTGAATCCACGCTCCATACGAGAACTTGTCCGTTCGCTCGAACGAAGCAAAGTCGCCCGCTTCGACGTAGGTGTTGCCGTCCAGCTTGATCGCTCCGTTGAGCTTGCCTGCGGTCCAGGCGGGGTTCCCCACCACTTGTCCTTTACGCAGGGAATCGCGGTACTCAGTCACCTCGTTGCCGGCAGTCTCGTCAAAGGTCCAGCGCAATAGAGGCTGGGCCTGCTGCGGGGTCGTATTCGCGACCTCTCTCAATCGAGGTTCCCATTCCGTGATGGTCCTGCTGGCTTCGGCCAACTGCTCGTCAATTGATCGACTCATCGTCGCAAGTCTCTGGGTCATCAGATCCAGCTGCTGAACCTGATCCCGCGTGGGTGCCTTGATCATGGGTTCCGCATTGCCGACCCGCCCCGCCTCTCCCTGCTCATTCAATTGATTGAAGAAGGCAAAGAACTGGTAATACTCGCGCTGCGTAAGAGGATCAAATTTGTGATCGTGGCAGCGGGCACACCCCAGCGACAGGCCGAGAAAGATCGTGGATGTCGTATGGACGCGGTCCGCGACGTACTCGACCCGGTATTCCTCGGGGATGATTCCCCCTTCGGAATTGATGACGTGATTTCGATTGAATCCGGTCGCGATCCGCTGATCCAGCGTCGGGTTCGGAACCAGATCCCCCGCGAGCTGGTCCGTCACGAAGCGATCGAACGGCATCCCCGAATTGAAGGCTTCAATCGTCCAGTCTCGCCATCGCCACATATAGCGGGTGGTGTCGTTGTTAAATCCGTGGGTATCCGCGTAACGGGCGGCGTCGAGCCACTCCAGCGTCATCCGCTCTCCGTAGCGGGGTGACGCCAGCAATCGATCTACCAGTTTCTCGTAGGCGTCAGGTGAAGTATCCGCCAGGAAATCATCGACCTCGGCGATGGTCGGTGGTGTCCCGGTCAGATCGAGCGTAACTCGGCGAATGATCCGTTCTTTGTCAGCCGCTTCCGAAGGGGATAGCTCCTCGCGTCGCAGTCGATCTTCCACCAAGGTATCGATCGGCCCCCGTGCCCATTCACTGGAGATCGCTGGAACACGAGGTCGTCGCGGTGTGACAAATGACCAGTGCCGCTGATACTCTGCCCCCTGGGCAACCCACTGACGAAGCAGTTCAATCTGTCGCGGTGTGAGCGACTTGCCGC
The DNA here is from genome assembly GCF_044336245.1 of Schlesneria sphaerica. Lineage (NCBI taxonomy): Bacteria > Pseudomonadati > Planctomycetota > Planctomycetia > Planctomycetales > Planctomycetaceae > Schlesneria > Schlesneria sphaerica. Next base: position 3,478,797 of record NZ_CP172346.1, read on the forward strand.
TGTCTGCTGGTGGCATTCTTTCGTTAGGATCGTCCGCCAGAATCCGACGGATCATTTCGCTCTCGTCCACCCGTCCCGGCACGATTGCCGTCTTGCCCGATTCCAGTTCCGCACGGGCGGGTTCCGAAAGATCCAGGCGAAGACCGCTGTACCGCGTTTTTTCATCGGGGCCGTGGCAGGCGAAGCAATTGTCCGACAGGATCGGTCGAATATCACGGTTAAATTCGACTCGCTCTTCAGCCAGCAAGAGTCCTCTGCAGGAGAAAAGCACTGCGGTCACCACGCAGATAACAGTCGTCGTCGCCGGTAAACGAGGAATCGAAATTGGACTTTGAATCGACATTTGACACTGCGCCTCTGGGAAAAGTCGTCTCAAGCCGAGCCCCTCGCATGTTGAGGTCGTGAAGTGCCATGACGAGTACAGCAGCCAACCGCCTGTACCCGTTCATCGCCATTCCACCGGAGAGGAGACGTAACAGCGGGCGTCGGTAGCACCCGTCTAGCCCACCCCGTCAACGTGCAGAGGAACTGAGAACTTATCATCCCACCGGAATCCATCGAAGTCTAGCCAGCTTCGTCCATGGCTTTCTTTACGCGCGATCCTTTTTCTACCCCTGTTGACACAATCTCGGCCTGATCGATACTCAGGTTTCCTACGGACTGCGAATTTTCCGTTGCCAGGCAAAATCGGAAGCAGATTTCCTCAGGCAGCGAATTGAATCGAGCATTGGTCGGGAGCATTCTCAAAGTGGATGAGATGATCAACGTTGAGGGACTCACCAAGCAGTTCGGAGACCTGCGTGCAGGACTTTTTACTGCGCTGGAGGATGTCACTTTCACCGTCCAGCCGGGTGAAATTTTTGGACTGCTCGGTCCCAATGGGGCTGGTAAAACCACGTGTCTGCGAATCCTGAGCACGGTGCTGAAGCCCACCCGCGGGCGAGCCCGCGTGGCAGGCTACGATGTCGCTCAGTCACCCGAAGAGGTTCGTGCCCGGATCGGATTTCTCTCGAACAACACAGGTATCTATGACCGCATGACCGCCTGGGAAATGGTCCAGTACTTCGGTCGTCTGTACGGGATCCCTGAACGGTCACTGCAGGAACGGATCGCAAAACTTTTCGACCGCCTGAAGATGAACCCGATTCGTGACGTGCTGGGCTCGAAGATGTCGACCGGTATGAAACAAAAGGTGTCGATCGCCCGCGCGCTCGTGCATGATCCCCCGGTTCTCATCTTTGACGAACCAACTTCGGGACTGGACGTCCTGGTCGCCCGCAACGTGCTGGACGAAGTCAAATCCCTGCGTGATCAGGGCAAGTGCATCATCTACTCGACCCACATCATGAGTGAGGTCGAAAAGCTCTGCCATCGGATCGCCATCATTTACCGCGGCAAGATTCTGGCACTGGGGACGGTCGAGGAACTGCGCGAACGGCACCAGCAACAGGACCTGGAAGAGCTGTTCTTCAAACTCATCGATCTTCATGAAGCGCAACTGGCGACGGATGCCGTTCGCTGAACGGGAGTCAGGAGACGGCTGTGCCTGCAGAAGCAGGTTCACCCGCGAAACTGCTGAGCACGGACTGTCGATGATCTACGTTGCAGCGTCGCCCAGGTAATACGATTACAGGGGTTTGCGTTTCCAGAGACCTCGGTGAATTTCGCAGCCCAATTTCCGTCCCCGGCGGTGGAAATTCGTCAGGAAATTCATCTCATCGCCACCCACCGGTTCGGGAGGCGGCACATCGATCACGAAATCCTCGTGATGGTTCATCAACCCGGAGATGACCTTGAAGTAGTCGCCGACGTCTGTCCAGGAATGGACGAAACCACCGGGCTTGACGACACGCGACAGCAGGTCAGCAAACTCATCAGTAAAGAGTCGACGCTTGGTGTGCTTTCGCTTCCACCAGGGATCCGGGAAATAAACATGAGCCGCATCGACCGAATGCGGACGAACCTGATTGATCAGAAACTGTTTTGCATCGCCGCCAATCACTCGCGCGTTGGGGAGTTCCCGCTTGGCCAGCCGTTTGGCCGCCCGACGCCCTTCGACAAAGTCGAGCTCAATCCCCAGCCAGTTGGTCTCCGGGTGTTCAAGGCTCGAATCGAGCAAAAACTTCCCCCGACCACATCCGATGTCGAGTTCCACGGGATGGTCGTTACCGAACATCGTTGGCCAATCGACCAGACCTTCGAATTCGGCCAGAGGAGCAAAGTAGGGGTGCAAATCAACGACGGGCTGAGGCATTGTGTTCGCTGCCCGTTTGGGCAACGCCGTGAACGATCGCGCAAGTAGGGAACTCTGCCGGCATCCGCTCAAGAGGGACAACTCGGCAGCTCAAACGAGGGCCACGATGATAGCGAATTTCCGGCGATGCGACATCGTCACCAGAATTCGATTGGCATGTTCCCCAAGGAGCCAACAGCCCGGCGAGCCCCCCTCAGACGATCGACAGAACGCCCTTGCCAGCGCAAGGGGTAGCGCGTCCCACCACCCACCTTTTGCAACTCATTCCTTCAAAACGAGTTACAAGAGACGTGCCAAAGCAGGCGGTTCGGCCGCAGCGTGAGGCAGCGAGCAGACAGTCACCCACCCTGAAGGGGGGTGTTGTCCGATCTATTCGTCGCCGGTCTGCGGTTTATCGCGATGAATGGGGACGCCGATCATGACACCGCTGAAGACCATTTTCTCTTCCACGAAACCCTGGAACGCGAATTCAGCGCGGCGGCCTGGTCGCAGCTTCGTCATCTTCACCATGATCAGCAGGCGATCGCCCACGAAGACAGGAGAGCGGAAGCGGACTTCTTCCATACCGCCGAAACCCAGGAAGTCTCCCGCGAGGAGTTCGTACTTCCGGGCGTAGAATCCGGCCAACTGTGCGGCACACTCACACAGGACGACCCCAGGCATCAAGGGGAAGTCGGGCATGTGGCCCCGCACCCAAAATTCATTGGGCGTAATATCCTTATAGCCGATCAGACCGTTCCCTTCGCGGTCGACTGACAGGATTGCCGTCAACTGCTCCATCTCAAACCGCTGCGGATTGACTTTGCGAATGTCTTCCAGTGTGAAGACAGGCTTATCGAAATCCAGATTATCTAAGCTGTAAATCGCTTGAGGAGGCATGACGAATCCTTGAACGGCCTAATAACACGAGGTGAAACACGTCTTCCTCATGACGTTTTTTCACGGCTTTCCACAACACAAGTCGATTCAACGGCCCCGAACCGAGCTCGAAAAATGCCTGAACTCGCCGTTTCGGAAGAATGAAGGAAGACTCACAAAAGATCAAGAGAGAATCGACAGTCCCCGACGAACACTTTTTACCATTCGACCGTCACCGCGACGATCGAAAAGAAAGCCATAAAAGTAAGGGCTCCTGCCCACAAGAAGTTCCCGGGAAATGCACCTCTGCCCCTCAAGTCAGTCAGAATTAAGGAACGCATTGATGTTGTGCCGTACTCCCTCGATCAACGAAACATCAAGCCAGAATGTAGCGTTCGTACGGGTGATCGCAGGGGGTGCCTCGCGTGATCTGCATTTGCTGCTTGTCAGGTTCGATGATGACAGAGAACACCGTCTGCCAGAAACCATGCGGTAAATCATCGTTCGTATGCCGGCAGATCGATCTCGGATGCCCCTCGTGGTCGCTGAGCGCGGTCATCAGCCGGCTCACCGTCGCATCCTGAGACCCCGGCTCGGCATTCCTGTTCCCGAAGTTTAGAAGTGCGTCGATTCGCGTCTGGCGAGCATGAGACTGAATCAGTTCGGGAAACGAGTCATTGATCCGGATCAGATCGGGATGTCGACAGTGATTCGTATGGGTCACCAGGCCTGACGCACCACCATCAAGGACTTGTACCGATTCCAGAGTCACTTCCAGATCAGCCGGGCCCTGTGGGGTCGTCAGCATCATGTTCGCAGGAATCGCTCGCTCAGCCCGTGATACGGCATTAACCGCTTCCTCCAGACTGGTCGATTCATAGACCCCGCGGATGAGAAAGTAATGCGGAACGCCCAGCCTGCGACTGGGTGCTGGCAGTGTATTGGCACACAGTCCGACACCGGCCGAGTTGAACCCGATGTACGCGATCAATCCCGCCTGAGTAACACTCATGAATGCAGGCTTTCCCACTGGCCGGCGAGTCAGGACGATCGTGAACTCATCCAGCGCTGGATCCGCATCCCAGTTTTGGGCCAGGATCCGCTGCTCACAAAACGGGCGCCCCAGTGAAAGGGAGGTACACCCCGAGTCGGACGCCTGTAATTGGTTGCGGACCTGCAACAACATCAGCTCGTCCAGCGAGATCCGGGCGGCTTCTGCGACCCCTTTCATTTCTTCCAGCATGTCGACCGAGTAACGCTCGACGAAAGGAATCGATTCGCGCGCTACACCCAGTGCTGCTTCACGCGAAATTGCGAGGGTCAAATTGACGCGATCCATCGCAATCGCGCTGAACCCCCGAATTAGTTCTCCTGCTGCTTCGCCGAGCTGACGCCCCATTTCACGCGGCGTCCCCGCAACTTCCATCTCGAGATAACGATTCGGCAAGACCATTTTCGACTTTCAAAATATCGGGAACTCGGTCGGCGCTGCAGAGCTATCTCAGAATTCGCGTCCACTCGCAAGCGGACGCAAGAAGACTGATTAGTAATTGAGGCGAACCAGCAACGGCGTTCTGCCCCATCCGTCATCAGGCATTCTTCAGGGCGAGATGGAGATCACACTCATTCTGGGCGAACGAACCAAGAGGGAAGCCACTGGATCGACGGATTCCGCTCAATAAACGGCAAACGATCACACACTGGCATGCCGCCAGAAACCCCAACAACCAGGCTCCCGACTCGGCCTCAGGGATGTTAGCAGCGGGAAGACGTGACTGCAGGAATGGCGCTCGTTCTCCGGAGGCTTTGACCACACGAGAACCACAAGAAGGCAAGCAGTGGAACTTACCCACAGAGTTCGGCGATCGGCTTTCCCTGATCAATCACGAAGCGAGGACGGCCGCGATTATCGAGATACGAGATATCGAGCGGAACTCCCATGTGATGGAAGATTGTTGCGGCCAGATCGCCGGGGGTGACCGGACGTTCCAGAATTTGACCTGCGTCACGCTCGGTGGCTCCAATTACTTGGCCGTGGCGGAATCCACCTCCCGCAACCGTGATCGACGACACGATCGGCCAGTGATCTCGTCCGTCCGAACTTCCCTGCGTCCCGATTTTGGGTGTTCGTCCGAATTCACCCATGGCAAGCACCAGGACATCATCCAGCAGTCCCCGTTCCTCAAGATCGCTAACCAGTGTGGTGATCAACCGGTCAAAGACCGGCAGCAGAGGACGCAAGCCATTCCAGATTCCCCCATAGGGAGGAATGTTATCTCCGTGAGTATCCCACGTCCCGGAAGCGCCATGATTGCTGAGATCAATGGTCACAAAACTGACACCCGATTCCACGAGACGTCTTGCCAGCATCGCCTGCTGACACCATTCGTGGTCGCCGTACTTCAACCGCACGGACTCCGGTTCTTTGCTGATGTCGAAGGCATCGCGAGCACTCGCGCCGGTCACCATACTGACCGCCTGCTGAGTGAAGCGGTTGGTCGCTTCCATCGAGCCCGAAAGATCGAGATCCCGGCGCAGCCGATCAAGGTCGGAGGTCAATTGAGAACGGGAATGCAGCCGCTCTGTCGTCAACCCGCGCGGCAGGGAAAACAGGCTTCCGACATCCTTTCCCTGGAAGGGGTCATACGCGTGCCCCAGATATCCGCCCCAGGCAACATGGGAACGAGATTTCATATTGAGCACGACGTAGGGGGGCAGGTCAGGATTACTCTCCAACCGCTCGCGGGCGATAATCGAGGCGAGCGCAGGAAACTTTTCTGCCTCACGATTGATTCGCGGTTCCGCGTCGAGATTCGCGGTCTGCATGACCATATTCGGTTCGTGATTGGAGAACCGGCAGTCGACCGAACGAATCAGTGTCATCTTGTTGAGCATCGCCGCCTGCAACGGGAGATACTCACAAATCTGCACTCCCGGCAACGCGGTGGAAATGGGGGAGAAGGGTCCCCGCACTTCGATCGGTGCGGCAGGCTTCATATCCCACGTATCGATGTGACTTGGGCCCCCCGTCATCCAGACGAGAATCACACTTTTCTGGCGGGGAGATGATTTACCACCCGTCACCGCCTGTTCTTTCGCTTGCAGCAGTCCGGGCAACGAAAGCCCTGACAGCCCGGCGAGACTGGCTTTCAACATACTGCGGCGACCAAGTACGGTCACACCTTCCAGCTCCCGGGGTCGCATGGAGGCAAAAGCGTGGTCGGGTGTGTGCTGATGAACCGACATAAATACCAGTCCCCAAAGACGTTTGCAGGTATGTTCGCAACGGGTCTCGGATCCCTGACCGCGCTCGCAGGTCGCAGAAACGTTCGTTTATAATAAAGAAACCGGCCCGAAAGTGAAAATGTTTTTTGTCGCCAAACCCGCGTGAAAGACTTTTTAATAGCTGGATTCCTCAAGCAACACTCGCGATAAGCCATACTATCGATCTAAGAATATGTGACATCAGAATGTTACATCGAAAGGGCTGAGATAATGACCGATGGTAGGCGTGCACACTGTTCGCCGAATTCAGGAACCAATTAGCCCTCACCTACATCGCCCGGTGCGGTTCCCCGAAGAACCTGTAATAACGAACTGCTTCTGACGGCCGAAAGAAACCCCATGACAGCCTCATCCCCGCAAACCGCGCTGATGCCTCCCTTGACGCGAAATCAGGTTCGCGAAGTCGATCGGATTGCGATCGAAGAATACGGCCTCCCTGGACTGGTGCTGATGGAGAACGCGGGCCGGAACGCGGCAGAACACCTGATAAACCTCGGGATTTCTGGCCGGATCACGATCTGTTGCGGTAAGGGAAACAACGGCGGCGATGGGTTTGTGATCGCCCGCCACCTCGAGAACCGTGGGTTCGCGGTGAAGGTCCTCTTATGTGCACCTGCGTCAACGGCCACAGGGGATGCCGCAGTCAATCTGAAGGTCCTTCAGGTCGCGGGGACCCCGATCAAGTCGCCCCCCCTCGATTGGGATCAGGAACTGGCCGGAAGTGACTGGATCATCGATGCCCTGCTGGGAACCGGAACAGCGGGAACGATCCGCGAACCGTTCGTGAGCTGCATCAATGCAATAAACCGCTCCAACTGCCGAGTCTACGCCGTGGACCTCCCTTCAGGCCTTGATTGCGACACGGGCGAACCATTGGGGGTCTGCGTCCGAGCCGATCACACCGCCACGTTCGTTGCCCCGAAAATCGGATTCAGTCGATCAGGCGCCGCCAACTGGGTGGGCCAGGTCCAGGTGATTGATATTGGAGTTCCTCGAACGCTCTTACAGCAGTTGCTTACCCGTTCGTCCTGAAAGGCCTGTCGGTCAGGTCATTCCATTCGAGCTTCCGCTCCGAACCGGTCACCGGATTCCACTTTCCGCCCCCGCAAAAAGTCAGAAACAGGCATGGGCCGTTTACCATCGGGTTGCACGTTCTGCAGCCGAACAGCGTCTGTTCCGCACTGGACTGTGATCGAACTGGAGTCCAACGCGATCACCGCGCCGGGAACGACTGCCAAGGCCCCAGCGGCATTTTCCACGGGATCCACAGCCAGAATCTGCAGGCGCAAGGGAGGCTTGCCGGGCTGATGCAGGTAGCTGAAGGGGCCGGGCCACGACTGCATTCCTCGCACGTGACGCTCCACCTCGACCGCAGATTTCTCCCACGGGATCAGACCGTCACTCTTGGACAGCTTGCGGACGTGAGTCATCTGCGATTCGTCCTGAGGCACCCTCGTTTCCTGCCCCAATGCGATCTGATTGATGACCTGCAGCGCGAGAGGCACCGCCAGCTCGGCCAACCGTTGCTCGAGCTGCGACGTTGTTTCCTTCGTCCCGATCTCGGTTTTCGCAACCCCCAGCATCGGTCCGGCATCGAGCTTCTTGACGATCTCCATGATCGTAACGCCCGCTTCACGATCACCGTTCAGGACCGCCGCATGAATAGGAGTTGCCCCTCGATACTTCGGCAGCAGCGAGGCGTGGAGATTGATGGTACCCAGTCGCGGAATTGCCAGCACGGCATCAGACAGCATCTGGCCATACGCCGCGACGACGAACAGATCTGCTTCGGTCTCCTTCAGGGCATCGACACTTTCCGGAGTTTTGATCGAACTCGGCTGCAGGACGACCAAACCTCGCTCGGTGGCCAGTTGTTTCAACGGGTTGACGTGCTGATGATGACCGCGCCCTGTCCGATCGGGTTGGGTCACCAATCCGACGACGTGGTGCTCTTGCCAGTCACACAACGCCTGAAAAGTCGGGAGCGCCAGCGGCCCGGTCCCGAGAAAGAGAATGCGAATCGACACGTTTACCCCGCTGCTCTGCTACGACCTTTTCATTACGACTTTGCCACCAGGGGGGGCCGTGATTCCATTGCAAGTAGTTCGCGTTTCAGAACTTCATCGGACGGATAACGCCCATCGGACTGCCAGCGGCGAAACTGGGTTTCGAAGTCGGCGACGACAGGCTGCAAATCGCGGGCGGCCGTCTCCGTCATCCGATCGATGAACAAGACACCGTCAAGATGATCGGTCTCGTGCTGAACGGCTCGCGCGGCGAGATCATCCAGAGAATAGCCAAAACACTGGCCATTCAGATCAAAGGCTTCGACTTCAATTTTTGCTGCTCGTTTGACCTGCCCGTACATGCCGGGAAAGCTGAGACACCCTTCCTCGCCCTCGGTCGACCCTTTGCGTTTCAGAATCTCAGGATTGATAAAGACCAGTTCTTCTTCCTTGTCTTCTGCATCGCCGGACAAATTGAGGACAAATAACCGGTAGGGGAGCCCAACCTGATTTGCCGCCAGTCCAATCCCTTTCGCGGCGTACATCAAAGTGAACATTTCGGCCACGACGCGACGCAGATCGTCGTTGATTTCCTGGATCTGCTTGGATTTCCATCGCAGCGCGGGGTGAGGGTAGGGCAGGATGTTCATGAAAGCTCAGACAAAGTTGAAGAGATCGAGTGCACAGTCGTTTTTGCAAGTATAGGTTTGCCACGGGACATGGTCGAGCCACGCGATCGAACTCCCCCCCTCTGTGACGTCGCTTCCTGCTCAGCAACGCGGACACCCGGAAGGGGCAGAGAGATTAAGAAAAAATTCTGACACGCCGATGCTCTGCCTTGGGTAACTGAGTGCGTCGCTCCTGCGTGAGCCGAAATGATCTTGAGAGAGCCTCCGCGATCGTCATATTCACGGCAGTTCGCGGTCATCCGCAGCACGCTCTCAGACGGCCTTTCAGGTCACTCCGCACCAGTCTGAACGCGTTTTCGGCCACGAATGGCACCGGCAAAAACGTGGCGATGTGCCACACTCCAGCGCCAATAAAAACCGCGTTCGCATCAAATTGGTGCTACCACATATTTAGTACACTACAGTTTGTGGCTCGACAAGGGTTGAGACGAGCGATTCAATACAACCCTCGGATTGGACCGTGAACTCTTTCACGGGTGGCGCGCCGTGACCTGGAAGGTCATGCCCGTGATCGCGCCGGATCTTCAAGATGGAGAATCCCCATGCAGCCTGGATTGTTGAAGCCTGGTCGCGCCTATTCGTTCCTTTACCCTCGCTACAACTATCAGCAGCTTCCCGACAGAACGGAACTGCGGCGGATCGAGGTGGTGTCGATTCGCGACGTCCACCACGAGCCGCTTGACCCGACGACACTTCCGCTGAATCCCTTACTGAAACGGGGAAGATGGCTCGTCACCGGTCGCGACCTCGACAAGGATCATGAACGGTCGTTCTATTTCGAATCGATGTCAAACGTGAAATGCCTGAGTGAGGATGAACTGGAGCCACTGAACGGTGTCGGCTACGTCGTCATCGAACAGACCCATGTCACGTTCCGCGCTGATCGCCTCAGTGAGGCACTTGCCTATCGAACCGGGCGTCAGCGGGGGACCGTCTGTGGGGTACTGGCAACCCGGCCCCGACAACTCCCCCCGGTCTCGATCCTGGACCAACCCCTCACCGAACAGGAGTACCACTTCGAATCGTAAGTAATGCAGAAGTAAGATAACTGCTCCACAGAGGCACAGAGTTTCATCCTAGCAGGAACGAGACGAAAACTGCCGGAACGCGGCCGCCCGTCACGGTATCGGCCCGTTCATCAGGCCGACCGCCATCATCGCCTTCTTGCCCTGTCCATTCTCTGTGCCTCTTCCAGAGGCCCGCGCCTGTTCCTGCAAGGTTGTATACTCACTTTTTGCCCAGTCTCCCTTTGTGTAGAATCGAACGGTTCGAGGGCCATCCAAAGTCGATCTTCGTTGTGAAAGCACTCTTAAACTGCGATTTTGCTTGTGGAGCTGTTGATGAACTGTCGAACGATCCTTCACGCGGCTTCCTGTGCGGCCGTCGTGATTCTTGCCAGCATGGCCTCGAACAGCGTCCTCGCTGCTGACACGTCGATCGAATTCAACCGCGACATTCGGCCGATTCTCACTGAATACTGTTTCTCATGTCACGGACCGGACAGTGCTTCTCGCAAAGGTGATCTTCGCCTGGATGTGCGTGATGCGGCTGTCGAGCGAAGCGCGATCACGCCGGGCGATCACACGAAAAGCGAATTGATCAACAGGATCGAATCGGCTGATCCCGACGAAGTCATGCCCCCTCCGGCGACGAAGAAACAGCTTTCCCCCGAACAGAAGCAGCTTCTTCGACGGTGGATTGAGCAAGGTGCGGAATACCAGCCCCACTGGTCATTTCTCGCCCCCGTCCGCTCTCCGATCCCTTCTGTCAAGGACACTGCCTGGGTCCGAAATCCCATTGATGCTGTGGTGCTCGCAAAGCTGGAAGCCTCTGGCTTGAGCCCCGCGCCGGAAGCGGATCGCCGGACTCTCGCCCGGCGGTTGAGTCTCGACCTGATTGGCCTGCCTCCCAAGCCCGAAGCGGTCGAGAAATTTGTGACCGACACGAGTCCTCATGCCTATGAACAATACGTCGATTCGCTTCTCGAGTCACCGCAATGGGGCGAGCATCGCGGACGCTACTGGCTCGATGTCTCACGCTACGCGGACTCTCATGGAATCCATTTCGACAACTATCGCGAGATGTGGTCGTACCGGGACAACGTCATCTCAGCCTTCAACCAGAACAAACCCTTCGACCAGTTCACGATCGAACAACTGGCTGGCGATCTCTTGCCGGGTCGATCCCTCGATCAGCAGATCGCATCGGGATTCAATCGCTGCAACATCACCACCAGCGAAGGGGGAGCGATCTCTGAAGAGTACCTCGTCCTGTACAGCCGCGACCGAACAGATACCGTCGCGCAAGTCTGGATGGGTATGACCGCCGGCTGTGCCGTCTGTCACGACCACAAGTTTGATCCGCTGTCGCAGAAGGAATTCTACGAACTGGCCGCGTTCTTTAATAACACTACACAGAACGCGATGGACGGCAACATCAAGGATACCCCCCCCGTCGTAGTTGTCCCCACCGTCGCCGATCGGCCTCGCTTCGAAGCACTTCCTGCCGAAATTCATTCAGCTCGGGAGGCGGTCGAAGCCCGACGCCGGGACGCACGACCGGAATTCGATACCTGGTTAGCTACTGCGAACGTGGGGACAGTCGCCCAATCGATCCCGACCAGGGACCTGGTTATGCACGCCCCTCTCAACGAAGGAGCAGGGAAGGTCACCAAGGTTGCCATCAATGGACAAATTCGGGACGTGAACCTCAACGATTCGGCGAGCTGGATTGATGGCCTGACCTCGAAATCGCTGGAAACACAAGGTGCGGCCGCAGATCTGGCCGACACCGGCGACTTTGATTCGAACCAGGCCTTCTCCTGCACCGCCTGGGTGAAAGTGCAGTCGAATGATTCTTCGGGAGCGATTCTGGCACGCATGGCGCCGCCCCCGGGCCATCAGGGATGGGACTTGTGGGTTCAAGGTCGTCGAATCGGAACCCACATGGTAAGCAACTGGCCAACGGACGCCCTGAAGGTCCTGACACAGGCGCAGCTCCCGGGAAACGAATGGACTCACGTTACCATCACCTATGACGGCTCGTCCAAAGGGGCGGGAGTCAAGATTTACTTCAATGGGCTGGCTCAGGTGACGAACACGGAAGTCGACAGCCTGAAGGGATCGATCCGAACCAGCGTCCCGTTCCGCATCGGTGAACGAAGTTCTGGCCAGCCCGCGAGCGGGACTGGGCTGCAGGACCTGCGACTCTATCAACGAGCCCTCTCGCCAGCGGAAGTCGAGTCGATGGCCAAAGTCTCTCGCTTTACTGGAATTCTCGCCAAGCCCGCCGACCAGCGGACGGACGCCGAGAAGAATGAAATTTACCCGTGGTGGCTGAGAACCAGTGACGCCCCATTCCAGGAGCAAACGGCGAAGCTGGAATCTCTTGAGGCTGAGCAGAACGCGATCAAAGCGCGGGGCACCGTGGCCCACGTCATGAACGAACGGAACGAAGAGGCCATGGCCTACGTCCTGTTTCGAGGTGACTATGACAAACGCCGCGACGCGGTTAAGCCTTCGACTCCTGCCGCTTTAATTCCGTTCCCGACGACCGCTCCCAGGAACCGACTTGGCCTGGCGCAATGGCTGCTGGAACCGGCTCACCCCCTCACCGCTCGTGTGACGGTCAATCGCTTCTGGCAGGAAGTCTTCGGGACCGGGATCGTCAGAACCTCGGGCGACTTTGGCATTGCCGGTGAACTTCCTTCCAACCAGGCGCTCCTCGACTGGCTGGCGGTCGAATTCCGGGAAGGAAGTCCCAGTCTCAACTGGCCATTCGAGACCGCGGCCGAGGTCAAACCGTGGGACGTAAAAAGATTCTTCCGTTTGATCGTGACGTCCAGCACCTACCGGCAGTCTGCCGAAGCAACCCCCGACAAGCTGGAGAAAGATCCACAAAACCGCCTGATGTCACGTGGACCTCGTTTCCGCATGGATGCCGAAATGATCCGCGATTACGCACTCGCTGCAAGCGGGTTGCTTGTTGAAAAGATCGGCGGCCCCAGCGTCAAGCCCTACCAGCCTGACGGAGTCTGGGAAGCCGTGGCAATGATTGGCAGTAACACGCGTGACTATCGCCGTGATTCTGGAGAAAACCTCTACCGACGCAGCATGTACACATTCTGGAAAAGGTCAGCCCCACCCGCGTCGATGGAAATCTTCAACGCCACCGCACGTGAAACCTGCACCGTCCGGCGCGAACGAACGAATACGCCCCTTCAGGCGCTCGTGACCCTGAATGACACCCAGTTCGTCGAGGCAGCCAGACATCTCGCCCAGAGGGTTCTGACGGACGAACAATCCAGCTCAACCGATGACACACATCGACTGAACGCGATGGCCCAGCGACTGCTTGCTCGCCCCTTCCGGTCAGCCGAACTTCCCATCATCCAGAGTTCACTGGACGATTTCGTAAAGTACTACGAGTCTCACCCCGACGACGCGAACAAGCTCATCACAGACGGGGAATCAAAACCAGATCCGGCAATCAAGCCCGAAACGCTGGCCGCCTGGACGTTACTGGCGAACGAGCTGATGAACCTGGATGAAGTGCTGAACAAGTAGATTTCATTTTCTCGCCCGATCGGTTCCCTCGCACATCGAGAACCCTATGAGTGACCAGACAGACTCGAGGACGTCCGGCGGCTCGGGGACACCCGAAGCAAACCTGACGCGGTTCTTACGATACGTTGTTCTGGCGCTGGCCTTCTGGCCCGCTTCGACTGCCGTCCGGGGCGCCGACACCGAGCCTGTCGAGAACGATTTCTATCGCATGGCCTCGTTCGAGGTCCCCAAGGAAATCATGCTCGAAGCGGGTGGAGTCGAACTGCTCCCCAATGGCGAACTGGCAGTCTCAACCCGTCGGGGTGAAATCTGGCTGGTGGATAAGCCGTTCGCAGAATCCCCGACCGACGCCAGGTTCAAACGCTTCGCTCACGGGCTGCACGAAGTGCTGGGGCTGGCCTACCGCGACGGCTGGCTTTACGCCACACAGCGGGGTGAGGTGACCCGACTGCGTGATGACAATGGAGACGGGCAGGCGGATCTCTTCGAGACCGTTAACGACGACTGGCAGATCTCTGGCGACTATCATGAATACGCCTTCGGTTCTCGATTCGACCGCGATGGCAACATCTGGGTCGTACTCTGCCTGACAGGCTCGTTCGGCAGCGACGCAAAGTATCGCGGGTGGTGCCTCCGGATCACTCCCGATGGCAAGTCGATCCCAACCTGCAGTGGCATTCGGTCACCAGGGGGGATCGGGATGAACGCAGAAGGAGAGATGTTCTATACCGACAACCAGGGACCGTGGAACGGAACGTGTGGGCTCAAGCATCTCTCCCCCGGTAAGTTTGTCGGCCACCCCGGTGGGAACCGCTGGTACGATCTTCCGGAGGTGCAGGCCGCCATGGGACCTCGCCCGAAAGACCCGCAAAGTGGCAGCCGCTTCATGACAGAAGCAGGCACGATTCCCGAGTACGAACCTGCCGCAGTCCTGTTCCCCTACGGCAAAATGGGTAAATCCGCCAGTGGGATTGTCTGCGACACAACCGAGGGACGATTCGGTCCGTTCACGGGGCAGATGTTCGTCGGAGACCAGAGCGACAGCACAGTCATGCGCTGTTTTCTCGAAAAGGTCGATGGCCATTATCAGGGAGCGTGTTTCCCATTCCGCGAGGGTTTTGGGTCAGGCTGCGTCGGCATGCTGCTGACCGACACGGGTACACTGTTTGTTGGCGGAACCAATCGTGGCTGGGCCTCGCGGGGCCAGAAGCCAGGCTCCCTGGATCGCGTTGTCTGGACAGGGAAAACTCCGTTCGAAATTCAGGAAATGCGGGCCAAGCCAGACGGATTCGAGCTGAAATTCACTCAACCCGTCGACCCCAAGTCAGCCGCCGCAATCGATAGCTATCAGCTCGAAACCTACGGCTACATCTACCAGGCCCAATATGGCAGTCCCGAAGTCGATCAGACCCATCCGAAAATCGTGAGTGCCACGGTCTCACCCGATCAACTCACGGTCAGGCTGGTGGTCGACAGTTTGAAAGCAGGAAACGTCCACGAGCTGATCTCGGGTGGAGTTCGTTCGGCTGCAGGCCAACCACTGCTGCACAAGGAAGCGTATTACACCCTGAATCGCATCCCCCAGTAACCCGGGAGCTTTTCGCAGGAACGACGAAGCCTCACGAGAGTGCCCCTTTCACATCTATGACGACTCTCTGAGGATGGCATTCGCTCGCTGAGGGCCTCCCCGGCAGGAACCTGTTTCGCAGAGGTGAACAAGCGCCTGGCTGGTCGTCTGCAATCAAGGGGAGAGGGCCTGTGTGGTGAATCTCCCCGGGCGTGACTATCCTGTTTCGGCCTGAATTTGCTTCCCGTCTGTTCTCACAGGAATCCCACGAATGCAGCTTGGTTTTGTCAGTGCAATCCTTCCTGAATGTTCTCTGAAAGAAGTCGCCAGGCTCGCGAGGACTTACGGTTTTTCCTGCGTCGAGCTGATGTGCTGGCCCCCCAGCAAAGCCGAGCGGCGCTACGCCGGGGTGACGCACGTCGATGTGACCGACTTCTCGTCCGCTCAGGCCGACGAAGTGAAGGGGATCATAAGCGACGCAGGGGTCGCGATCAGTGGCCTGGGATACTATCCGAACCCACTCGCACCGGACCTCGCGGAAGCCGAACGGTACGTCGAGCACATTCGGAAGGTGATTAAAGCGACCTCGCTGCTCGGCTTAACCCGCTTCAACACCTTCGTGGGGCGCGACTGGACGAAGTCCGTCGACGATAACTGGCCCCGGTTCATCGACACTTGGAAACCACTGGTCAAATTCGCAGAAGATCACGGTGTTCGCATTGGGATCGAAAACTGTCCCATGCTCTTCTCAAAGGATGAATGGCCCGGGGGCAAGAACCTCGCCACAACACCGGCGATCTGGAGACGGATGTTCGATGACATTCCCAGCCTGAACTTTGGCCTGAATTACGATCCGTCCCACATGATCTGGCAGCAGATGGACTACCTGAAGCCGATTCGTGAATTCGCCGACCGGCTGGTCCATGTGCACGCGAAAGACGTCCGCATCGATCGGCATAAACTTGATGAAGTGGGAATTCTGGCGCATCCAAACCAGTACCACACCCCCAAGCTGCCCGGGTTGGGAGACGTCAACTGGGGCCAGTTCTTTGGCACACTCGGTGACGTCGGTTATCGGGGCCCTGTCTGTGTCGAAGTAGAAGATCGGGCCTACGAAGAATCTCTCGACGCCCGCAAGGCGTCTCTCAAGCAAAGCGCAGTCTACCTGCGAAACTTTATTCGGGATCAGGGGTCCCTCGACTGACCCTTCTTCCTGATCATCAATGGCCTGTTTTCAGTCGGACTCCAGGCCAGCGACAACTTGCAGCACGGCAGTTTGTCGCTGGCCAACGGTCAATAAGTCCGCTGGGTCATTAGTGGACTGAACCGCAATCAAAGCGGAAAACAAGCTGACCGTGATTAGCAATGTCAGAATCGTAAGGTTCAGACAATGATTCCTCTTCAATTCCGCACTTCGGGGCGTCATTCTAACCGGGTTGATGAATGAAACCGGTATAAGGTAGAACTCTGCAACTGCTAGCTGTTCATGACAGGCTTGCTAAGTCCGTTATTTCAAAACTTGAAGAATCCTGTGCTTACAGGAAGAGGAATTTCGCCGCATGGCGATCCTGGCGGAATGTGATATCTGTGGAGCCCAGCACCGTGTGAAAGACGCATGGAAGGGGCGTACTATGGCATGCAAGGAATGTGGGACGCCCATACCGGTCCTGGACAACAACACGATTACGCCGGAGAACTATATTGAAGAACGAGGTCGGTTACGTCGCCGGCAAGCAGAGGATGCAAATCCGGGCTGGTACCGCCTGGTACCGATCCTTGCGGCCCTTGCCGTCGGTCTCACCCTGGCCTCTGCCATCTGGCTGATATCGGTGATCATTCATCTCTGATGGCATTCTGAATGCAGAGAACGCCCAACAGCCGTCCCCCATCTCACGAGCAACCTCAATCCTGCGACCGATAATCGGAAGCTGAATGATCGTAGTGCACCACCAGAATTTCACAGGTCTTGTCAAATAGTTAAGTTCGAGCACTTCATCCCGGCTGGACCGACGACCTCCTATGACACTTCGAGCTTCGCCCCTCTCGTCTAAGCAGAAAGCGCGCATCCTCGAAGCCGTCGAGAAAAAAGTCCCACTCCCGCCGGTAACGCACAAATATGTGATGGGCCTGGCGCTCACTGCTGCAGCGGTTCTGCTGTTACCTCTGCTTTACTTCGCGATGATGATCCTGCTGGCGGGACTGATATTCGCCACCGTGCGGTACGCCGATCACATTCTTCCGGGTTGGCCCGCTCTCTTACGGGGAACCCTGGTCGGACTGGTTGTCTTATTGGGAACGGGCCTGCTACTGGCATTACTGAAGCCCTTTTTGGCCCGAACTGCCGCAATCAAGCGACCTCGCGCCCTGAGGAAAGAAGCGGAGCCCTTTCTCTTTGAATACATCAACCGGCTTTGCGACGCACTGGGGGCACCTCGCCCGACCGCCATTCACATTACGTGTGACCTGAATGCCGCCGCAGAAATCCGCCGGCGCTGGACCGGTGGTGGAATTCGCCGGGGAATTTCTCTCTACATCGGACTGCCGCTGGTCGCTGGAATGAACCTACAGCAGTTTACCGGAATCCTCGCCCATGAATTGGGCCATTTCACGCAGCAAACGGCGATGTGGCTGGAGAACATGGTCCGCCGCACAAATCACTGGCTGTTCACGGTTGCGTACGAACGGGACGCCGTCGACGAGCGGTTGATGCAGCTATCTTCCATGGGGGGGCTGGTTGCCATCTGTTCGCTGGCGATTCTTGCGATGATCTGGGTCTCCCGCTGGATTCTGTACGCCTTTGCGATGGCCGGAACGGCCATTAGCTGCCTGATGTCGCGTGAGATGGAATTCAACGCCGACCGTTGCGAAGTCCGAATGGTCGGAGCAAAGGCACTCGCCTCTGCCATGCGCAGGCTGCGTGAGCTGGATGTCGCACAACAGACGTCACTTCGCGACATCTCGGCCTTCTACGACGAAGGACGACTTCCAGACGACATCATTGCCCTGTCTGTCGCCAACGCGGGATTTATTACTCCCCGAGTGAAGTCAAAAATTCGTGAGATGATGACCCAGCAGAAATCATCACTGCTGGACACCCACCCCTCCGATCGCGATCGTATCCTGGCCGCAGAGAGAGACGGTTCTCCAGGTCAGTTTCCGCGTGAGATCAGTGGGGAAAAGTTTCCCGCAACGATCCTGTTCGATCGCTTTCGGGAGATCTCTAAAGGAGTGACCGAGCAATTCTATCGCGATTCCCTCAATGACAAATTCTCTCAGCGACTGATCCACCCGGTGGAGAAAATGCTGCAGCGACAGACCGAAGAAATCAACGCGGGCAAGGCGCTGCGACGCTACTTTCAAACCGAAATTCCCCTCCTGCGTCCGCTGCCGATCGCACCCCAATCGACAGCCGCCCCCGAGAATCCGGACGAGATTGTCAGTCATTTGAAGCGGGCCCGCGAGCGAATGATTGAAGAACTGCCCACGTATCAGCGCATCTCACCCCGGTACCGTTATGCCGAAGAGGTCCTGTTTGACACGATCGCGGCCCAGATACTGCTTCAGGCCCAGGTTCCGTTTCCTCCCGCCCAGTATCGCCTGACAGACGCATCTGCACCCGCCGTAGAGACGAAACTGGAGCGCGCTCGCGATGGCGTCATGGTACTCGCCGGAAAAATGCTCGCTTTTGAAACCGAAGCAGGTGACCGCCTGTCATTCGCACTGCAACTGCTTCACGTCCCGGATCTTATCGAGAAAATCAGCGACGGTGAAAACTTATGGTATGAAGTCGATGACCTGCTTCCGCAGGCACAATACGTCAGCCGACTCATTGGTGAACTGCCATCGCTGCGAACCACGACTCACCGCCTGATGACTCTGTGGGAGCACTGTGCATCACGGGAACTCAGCCCGCGTGTCCTGAAGTTGCTTCAAACTCAACTGTCGACTCTCAAATCGCGACTTGAGACAATCCAGCAGGAGATGGGAAATCAACTTTACCCATTCGATCATGCCCGTGCAGACATCACCCTGCGTGATTACGCACTGCCTCATGTTCCGGAAGAACAGGATCTGGGTGGACTGATTGATGTCGCTTATCAAATGCAGTCACGACTGACGACGATTCAGCTACGCCTGTTCGCCCGGTTGGCGCGAGCCGCGGAAAAAATCGAAGACGCGTTAGGAATGCCCGCACTGCCAGAACCGGAATCGGGCGATGACGTCTGATGCGGATCAACGACGAAGGCTCAACTCGCATGTGTGTGTGTGTACGGGTTATTGGGAGGCGCTAACGATCTTCACGCAGTAGAGCGCATTTCCGGACCGAATGACCACACCCTGGGGAATGACGACCGCTCCATACTGAATCGGGCCGGCAGCGTTCTGCATGGCCCTTCTACGGTTCGGGTCCTGCTCCCCCTGGATCGAGGGAACATCCGGCTTTTTTTCTGCCTCTTCGGGGGATGGCCAGAGTCGATTGACCGCGGCGAGTTCGATGTATTCGTCCGCAGCCTGCAGCACGGTCGTAATTCCGTCCTTGCCAAAAACATAGATTCGGTCGCCGACCGGAATGGGTGTCGCCCAGCATGCTCCGCACGAAAGGCGGCGAGAGAAGAGCTCCTTGCCGCTCGCCAGATCCAGGCAGAAGATGACCCCTGACGAATTGATCCAGTAGGCCCGCTGCTGCGAACAAACGGGTGAACTGAACGAGCCTCGTGCCTTGTCCGCAACCCACTGGACATTGAACTTCCAGCCATCATTGTCACGGACGATCCTCCCCAGCAGGTTGGTCCGCTCACCCTTTTCTGACGTCCCCTCTGAGGAACGCGCGGATGCACCAAGCAGCACCTGATCTCCATTGAAGACGATCGGGGTCGCGGACGAATTTCCGCCGACATCTTCGTAAGACCAAAGCTGCTGACCCGAAGCGGGGTCGTATCCATCGACACTGCCGACCGAACTGCACACGATCTGGGGCTGACCATCAATATGGGCCAGAAACGGTGAACTCCAGCTTCGGCGACTCTCGCGTGGGGTCTTCCAGCGCGTCGAGCCATCGTTCTTATTGATCGCCAGGATGTATGATGGTCCGGCATGATCAATCAGAATGTAAAGCGAGCTTTCATCCTGAACGGGCGATGAAGCCAGCCCAAACTTGTTGTCGAAGCGACCGTAATCGACCGACAGTGACCGCTTCCAGACTTCCTTGCCATCGTGAGTCAGCGCAATCAGATCGCCACTCTCGAAGAAGGCGTAGACATTCGTCGCGTCACAGACGGGAGTCGGGGCGGCCCGGCTGATGAGATACGTGCTCTCGACGGGATCGGTCGATGGAATTGGTTTGCTCCAGCGAATCGAGCCATCCGCCAGATCAACTCGTGAAACGTAGTACGTTTCTTTATTCGGTCCCTCAACCGAAGTCACATAGGCAGAATTTTCCCAAACCACGGGACTCGATTGCCCGTCCCCCTGAAGCGAGGCTTTCCACGTCACGGTTTCAGGCGTCCACGTCAGTGGCAATTGCTCTGGATCGACCGGGTTGCTGGAGATTCCCGTCAGAAATCCGCTCCATGGGGGCGTTGCAGGCGGCGTCTGTTCCGCCCCCACCGCGGTAGAAACAGCAGCACAGGCCAGCCAGCACAACACGCTCACAAGCATCGGGAACGGACGATTCATCAAACGCACCTCGAACTTCGATAGCCCTGAACGGCTCACTGACACGTGGTGGGAAGGATAGCGAGTGGCCTCTGGGATCACACTCATTCCCCTACCATTTCAGTTTCTTCTAAGGCGACGAAGACGACTGAAAAACGTGCGAACGAGTTCATCGGAGCCACGGGCCGCCCCTTGTGTTCAGCACCCCAAACGCGCCTCCCCGGCCAAATTCGGCATCGAGAGACATCGAGTCCCCGGGCGTTAGCGGGAGCAATCCCCGATTAGAATTCGCCGACCAGATCACCAGCGGCTCGCGTCGTCAGATTCTGGTAGAGGCCGTGGTCCATATTCGCACTGATGAACCGGACCGAGCCGTCCCCCAGTACAAAGTGAGCTCCCCCGACGTGGTAACTGCTGAAATCGTCGATGTGGTTGGCCGGATTGTTCGGTGTGTGATCACTGCTTCCCAGGACGCGGGTGATCGCGTCGTCACCATTGGCGACCACCCCGGCCCAGGTCGAGGTCCAGCTATAGCCGTTGTCGCGGCGAGTCCTTCGTTCCCCCACAATCAATGTGTTGCTCAGCCCGTCGGTAATATCACGAATCTGGACGCGACTATTCTGGAAAAAGGTCCCCTCACCCATGCACGGAGCGTTGGGGTGATCGGCGCAATGGTCCATCTCGCTGGTCCCAAACACACCGATGTAGTTCGCCACCGCCAGTTCGGCGAGATCCGTTGCGGACTCATCTTGAATCTTCCAGACAGAGCCGGGCGCCGTATCGGATGCACACCGAAACGCCGAGATGGGACTGATACGGGCAATCGCGTTCGCAGGTGACTCCATCTTGGCGCTGAAGTTAATGCTGTTATAGAGCGGTCCCTGATCGATCTGGGGGAGAATCTTCGAGGCCCAGCCCCAACCGTTCATCCCGAAGACATCGGGAGTGGTTCCAGTCACACCGATCCAGCCGGGTGGCAGCGTAGAAAAATTATCGTGGTAGTTGTGCAGAGCGAGTCCAATCTGCTTCAGATTGTTCTTGCACTGCGTCCTGCGAGCCGCTTCGCGCGCCTGCTGTACTGCGGGCAGCAATAGAGCGATCAGTACCGCGATAATCGCAATGACGACCAGCAGTTCGATCAGCGTAAAACCGCGGGGGATTCCGCGCTGTCGATTGATCGGTGGACGTCGGTTCGTGAGGAGGGATTTCGCAGCGCGACCATTTCTGGAGAAAGATGACGTGGGTCCCATGAATTTGCCCCGAAAAAAATTCAACACGAAGATGAGTAAGATGTGGAGATGATAGCATTCGGTGAAAACGAACGCAATGCGTTTGCACATTTTATGCATCAACACATCGCTCGCGGATTGCTGGCCGACTTGGGATTGTTCCCAGGCCGGCCCGTTGGTCAATCAATTTTCCGACGGCCTGATTTCTTTTTGGCCAGAGAACCTCAAGACCAATGTCGCCACTGAGGTATGGTTCCAAATCGCTTCTGATTCGATGCCATTCCTTACGTCGCTATCGCCAGGAATGAAAGAAAAACTGAACGGAAAGCGTCAAACATGCCGCTCTTCAGTTCTCGAAAAGAAGCTCCCGCGTTTGCGATGCAGTCCTGCACTGCGGCAGTGTTTCGGAGTTGATCGGCGATAGACAATCCGTATCTGTCCCCAAAGCGACTCTGGCTGATCGCCGCACGCCGTCGACAATTACAGGCCTTGGCGATCCGACGTCTCCTCACATCCCCAGTCAGGGGTGCCGCTTAGTTCGCTGGGGACGTATCGGTTCCACCGTCGTTCGGATTCGTTCTGGCGTTTTGCTCCGGCAACTGGGATACTGCACAAGTCAAAATGACTGAGACCAAAATGAGAGCCAGACCATGCGAAGTTGTCCATTTCTGCGTCGAACACTCCTGATTCTCTGCCTCGCCATCACAGTCGCTGCGGCGGCTGACACGCCACAGGAAGAGACAACCAGGTCAGCCGCGATTCAAGCTCTTCAGGAATACAACGTTCTGGTGGGAACATGGCGCGGAATCGGCCAGCCAAAGCGTGGTTCACAAGCCGGAGCCTGGCAGGAACGTGTGGAATCGGTCTGGGAACTGAAACCCAAAAGCACGGGAATTCGCTGGGCCATCAGCGGGAGCAAACAATGGGAATCTGCTCTCCTGAGTTACGACGAAGAAGACAAAACGTTCACGCTGACGGTGACACTCGCTGACAAGTCGACTCGGATCTACCGGGGTAAGCCAATTGAAAAACGGCTGGTCCTGGAGTCTGCATCGGAGGATGACCCAGATGTCCAGCGAGCCACTCTGACCCTCCTGAACGAAAATCGCATCACGCTGCTGCTGGAAAAGCGGCCCCACCAGCAATCGTTTTTCTCGCGCGTCGCCGAGATCGGATACCAGCGAGAGGGGACAAGACTCGCCGCTGTCGGAAACTCCGGTCCGGAATGTGTCGTAACCGGAGGTCTCGGAACGATTGCCGTGATGCATCAGGGCAAAACCTACTACGTTTGCTGCACCGGCTGCCGTGACGCCTTCAATGACGATCCCGAAGGGACGCTGGCCGACTTCAAAAAGCGAAAAGAGGCAGAAAAAGCGGCGAGGTCCGAGAAATAGAGATCGCCGATCACGACAGACTCAGAACGCAGGACAGACAGGATGAACCCGTTCTGAAAGTAAGTCATGACGCTGCGGCATCCCTGACATCGAATTCGGGTGAAGCGCAGAAGAGGTTGCAGTTGAGGGATCCCGCTTTCGCCCGAAAGTTCCACCACAGCCGGGCAGTCTCGCCCCCCCCTCATGCTGACCACCCCAAACGCGGTCGCCCCTGTTGGTTAACTTAATCATTCTCTGCCATTATGCTCGGAACGATTCAGCAGAAGATGATCAACACCCTCAGCGTCCCTCACCTTTGCCGCACATGGAGAGGCAGGGACCTGAGCGGGATTCGCATACTGCCGTCGAGAGTTTCAATCCATTGCAGCGCAGGTCACGAAAGGGAAGACATGTCAAAGTCGGTTCGATTCATCATGGTCGGTGGGTTTCTGGGGGCAGGGAAGACGACAACACTTTCGCGACTGGCTGGTCACTATACTTCCAAGGGATTGAATGTCGGGATCGTGACCAACGATCAGGCCGCCGACCTGGTCGATACGAAATCCCTTCGTTCGCAGGGTTTCGATGTCGGCGAAGTGGCTGGCGCCTGCTTCTGCTGCCGATTTGACGACCTCATCTCGACGATTGATTCACTGGGAATCGAGAAGGCTCCCGATGTGATTCTTGCTGAACCGGTCGGGAGTTGTACAGACCTCGTGGCCACCGTCATCCAGCCCATCAAACAGCTTTATCAGTCGCGGTTTCAAATCGCTCCTTACGGCGTCATTCTGAAACCGAGCCAGGGCCGGAAGATTCTCAAGAACGAACCGGGAACCGGATTCTCTCCGAAAGCAGCCTACATCCTGCAAAAGCAACTGGAAGAGGCCGATGTGATTCTCATTAATCGCGTCGATGAACTTTCGCCAGCAGAGTTGGCGGAACTCCACGCGCTGCTGGAAGCGCAGTTCCCCAACACACCCCGACTCGCCGTCTCCGCGAAGTCTGGTGCGGGATTTGATGCCTATCTCGAATTCCTCGATCAGGTGGGTGACTTTGGTCGACGAATTCTCGACATCGACTACGACACCTACGCTGAAGGGGAAGCGGAACTTGGCTGGCTGAACAGCAGTGTGCAGATCACCAGCCCGAGCGAGTTCGTACTCGATCAGTTTCTGTTAAAAGTGATTGGCGACATCAAAACCCGCCTCGTCGAGCAGGGGTTTGAAATCGCGCACCTGAAAGTCATCGGGCTGAGCGCCGCGGCATTCGGAGTGGCGAACCTTGTCACTCGTGATCTGGCCCCCGAACTGTCTCTCCCCTCACACGCTTCAACGCGCCAGATCGATCTGGTCCTCAACGCACGGGTGGCCTGCGACCCGGATCTGCTTGGCAAGTTGAGCGAAGAATCGATTCGAAAGATCTGTGCCGAGACCGGGACAACTCCTGTCTTCGGAAAAGCTCAAATGTTCCGGCCAGGCCGTCCACAGCCGACCCATCGGGTTGCTGCGTCGGCCTCCAAATAGGGGACAGAGCATAACCCGCCGCCACAGTCCCGGTTGCGACTGTGGCGATCGGATCGACGAGATTCTGGCAAGACCGGTACGGTGGACGTCGGCATCCACCCGATCGGGATCAGCGTTCGCCCCGCTTTCCGTTGGGACCACCGACGGACATCAGGTGCGAGAACGTTCTCAGGAACAGCGTGCCGTTGGCAATCGCCGGTGTGGCTCGTGAACCTTCACCGAGCGAAACTCGGCCCAGTTCAGCGAACTCCTTTTCCGCAGCCAGAACGACGACCTCGCCATCCTGACTGAGACAATACAGCTTGTCGTGCGCGCGGACGGGCGAACTGTTGTAGTTGCCACCAATCCGCTGTCGCCAGTGAACCTTCGCCGTCTTGAGATCAATACAGCTCGCAACTCCCCCGTCGGAAACCAGAAACAACAGGTCACCTCGAGCGACAACCGTGGGAACATAAGGGGCCTGAGCGTCGAACTTGTACGCCAGGGACGCGTCGGTCCCATCGCTACGCAAAGCGACCACGTAACTGCCTCCGCCGCCCGAACCCGTTCCGCCGAAGATCATGTCGCCCATCACGAGTGGCGAACTGA
The DNA here is from genome assembly GCF_044336245.1 of Schlesneria sphaerica. Classification (NCBI taxonomy): domain Bacteria; kingdom Pseudomonadati; phylum Planctomycetota; class Planctomycetia; order Planctomycetales; family Planctomycetaceae; genus Schlesneria; species Schlesneria sphaerica. The sequence goes on from NZ_CP172346.1 coordinate 3,504,389, forward strand.
CGGTCCGCTTATCAAAGCACTTGTTGAACCAAATTTCTTTTCCCGTGCGCGGATCCAGTCCAAACATTCCGTCACCCGTACTCATGGAGACGATTTGCCGTGGTCGGTTCTTCGGTTCGAACAAGGCTGGTACGGCATAACTTGTGTTCACCGGATTACGGGGGATGCGCCACCGTTCTTCCCCGGTCGCGGCATCGAATGCCATCATGAAACTTTGCGGTTCCTCCGCCGGATTGGGACCATCCTTGGCCTCTTGTGAGTTTGACAGCACGACGAGATCGTCGACCAGCATCGGCGAAGTACCGAACCCGTGCTGGCTGTACCATCGTCCCAGATCACTTTTCCAGAGAATCTCTCCCTGATGCGATAACGCCATCAATGTCACGCTGGCAGGATCTGACCACGCGACATACACACGATTGGCGTCCACTGCAGGAGTACTCGATGCATAACTGCTTTGCTTATGCAGGTGGTGGGGCGTCGATTCGAACGAACGATTCCAAAGCTCCGTTCCAAGCGTTGCGTCGTAGCTCAAAACATAACGGGTTGCCGTTTCGGGATCTGCACTCAACAGAAACACCTGATTTCCCCAGACCACGGGGGAGGAGTGCCCCAGTCCGGGCAACTTGACGTTCCAGTTGTAGTCTTCGGACGTCCATGTCGCGGGAGTCGTCGTCGCCTCACTCTCTCCGGTGCCATTCGGCCCTCGAAACCGCGTCCATTCCTGTGCCGCCACGGGGGACGAGTCGCCACAAAGTGCCATTGCCGCCAGGATGGTCAGTAGTCGCACAGCCTTCATTCTCGGAACTCCTCGGCAAACGGCTTCCAGTTGAGAGACACTACGGAACGGGAGTATCCGTCCCCTTCCCGCGCTGAGAGTGACTGTAGAACAGGCTACTCCGCCCGCTCTGCGGTGGGCCACCGTTGTGGTGCGGAACTGACGCAGCGGTCCCCTGATGATAAAACGTGACGTGAGCCCCTCAAAGTCACCGGCTCGAAATGGTCAACACGGGCCACCGCGCGGCCAGCTCACTTCGTCGCATCACCCGACCTTTGCGTGAACAAAAACAGGCTGCGGAACATGAGACTCTGGCGACTCGACCCGCTACATTATTCGTTGCTAGAAGCCTCGCTGTGGGCCTCCTGCATTTCATGAAGAACAGAGTTCGATACCGGAGTCGGCCCGGCTCGTCTCACCGACTCTGACTCACAGGAACCGGGATTTATGTCGAAATTGAGTCTGATTTTTGTCGCCGGTGGGTTAGGAGCTCTCGCACGATTCGGACTCGGCAATCTCATCCATCGGTGGTACGAGGGCCCGTTCCCGCTGGGAACGTTCGTCATTAATGTCCTCGGTTGTCTGATGTTTGGCTTCGTCTGGTCCCTGGCGGAAGGCCGGTCGCTCATTAGCGTGGAACATCGAGCAATCATTCTGACCGGATTCATGGGTGCCTTCACCACATTCTCGACCTTCGCATTTGAAACCGACGGGCTGATACGAAACACAGAATGGCTGATGGCCGCCGGCAACATCGTCGGACAGGTCGTGCTCGGTCTGATTGCCGTCACCGTCGGCATGGCAGCAGGTCGGCTGCTGTGATCAACAATAGGTAACGTGCGTAGCTTGCGGGATTATGTTCACAGTAGGTCTCTGTCTGGCCGCACAGACCTCGAGGCCTCATGAGCGTTGTCAGCCCCTTGCCAGAGAACGCGAGGCGGTGCCGTCCCTTTCCCCAATTCAACCATCGAAATCAGAAGACCAAGGACGTGACTTACCGATGAGCGACAGGATTTTCAGTCCCGGATTAACCCCCGATACAGTCCGGGCCGCCGACGGGACGGTGCTCTCCATCCCCGCAGGCTGGGTATTGCTCCCTCCCGGTGATGCGGCACTGACTCGCCGAGTGAAAGGGGCTGGCGAACACTTTGTCGTCGCGGAGAAGAAAGGAAGGAAGGTTTTTTCGAAAGGTGTATGGGCATCCGCAGAGATTATCGAGCGAATCCGGATCGACCTCGCAGCCGAGCGATCAACGGAAGGGCACGCACGCAAAAAGGAAGCAGACGCCAGACGTCGCGAGAAAGCCCAATCCGAGTATGTCACGGACTTCTATGGAGCCGTCCTCGCGTTCCTTGATTTTCACGCTCGGTACGCCGAGCTCGCACAGCGGTTAGCGAAAGCCGTCACGGAGCACGCCACCCCGGTAGGGAGTGGGACCGTGGCTCGCACCGCCCGCATCCCTGTGGAACAGCGCGCTGAAGCCGCAGTCATCGCGTGGATGCGACATCAGACAACCGCTTACGACTCGATGAAAATCGAACGGGTCAAAGGGAAACGTCGAGAAGTCCGCCGGATGCTGGCCCAGCGATCAAAGGACTTACTGACCCAGTATCGACGCGGAGAAACACCACACTCCGATTGTCCGTTGCAGCAGGCACTTCAGTAATACTACTGGCTCGATACACACCTGCTCGAAACGGTGACGCGTCTTCAGATGGCGAAACGAACCCTCTCTATCGAGTTCGATAGAGAGGGAACCTCGGCAACAGCACGATGGGAAACACGAACAGACTCAATGCGCGGTTCCCAGCCATCGTGGTCGCCCATCGAGTGCAGCGTTACCAGACGCAGCGCGCCATCGCAATCTATAAACGAGTCCGCGCTGTCATTGTGAAAACTGGCTGAAATCGTTGTCTGTTAGCTCTCCCGCAGCTTTCTACAGAAGAGGAGATCCACCCCCTCACGTCCAGCCGTGGTATCGGGTGCTTACCGAAGCCCCACATGTGGAATTGGGTGAGGGATTCTGGAAATCAAGACAACGTCGACATTGAAAAGCATCTTTCACAGCCCCGCAAGTAACCGAGATTCCGTTCGTCCGCAGGGTGAATCGGCTCCCCAATAAACCGAGCGCAATCAGATTGGGCAATCTTTTTCAACCGAGATTGCCGGATCTTAAATCGAAGTTCTCGGCCTGTTTAGGCTAACGCTACGGCTAATCAAGAACTCTTCTCTTCCGTCTTCAAAGTCGCAGGAAGGCGACCGCGATACCGTATGAGAATCAGGAATAGCAGGAGGTCGGCCAACGCGCAATCAGGGCCAGGGAAGGGCGGAGCAATCCTTTCAAGACGGAATTCAATCCAGTCTCGAAGCATCCAGACGGTGGCATGTGGTCACGGGGCTTGGGCACATTGATTGCTAAACCCAAGGGATGTGTAACCCACTCTTTCGTTAATGAGGACACCCCAAAATGGCTGAAACTCTCACACAAGCAGACAAAACGTCCAAGCAGGCATCCGGTCGTCGTGAGCCATGGAACGAAGGATCGATGCAACCGCAGCAATCTCAACCCCCTGTCGCTGAAGGGACTGTGGCCCGTACAATCGAGCAGCAGACAGTTCAGATTCCGTCAGACTGGTTCCTGTGGGCGGCCGGCGCCTCTATCGTCGGTTCGCTCGTACTCCATTGTTCGGACCGGAAAGAAGACGGGGTCTTCGTCGGGCAGTGGGCTCCCACCTTGCTGATTCTGGGGCTGTATAACAAGATGGTCAAACTGCATGGCTCCGACGGGAATCATCTGAACCAGCGATGACTAGATCTGACCGGTTCTCTCCTCAGCTGCAGTCTTACCACTGCAGCTGACTTCTTTTCTTGTGAGTAACCGGTACCCACTGCCCACCCCTGCATGGGAAACCGTGAAATCGTACGCTCAGTGCTCTTCATAGTCCTGTTCCGGCTGTGCCGCGACTTGAACCGTCCCGTCCTCGTCGATCGTGATGTGGATCTGATTGGCCCGGCAGCAGACGGGACAATCCTCGACGTACGTCTGATGAGTCCCTTCCGTGCGGTCGAGAGGGATCACAATTTCCTCACCGCAGGCATCGCAGATATACGTGACATCCCCTGAAGTTTCCGTGCCGGCCATCAACGTCTCATCGAGCATCGGCAACTGTTCCTGCGAGGTGAGAAGTTCGCACCCCCAGAGCATCACACCCAGTGACGATTCATCGGCCAGCCGATGATCATTCCCCACCTCCAGCAGTACGTCTCTCGGCAGACCACTATTCCGGATCAATTCCTCGGATTCGGTGAACGGGATGACGTCATCCCTTCTCGAATGGAGAATCAGTGCATTGGACTTCACTGATTTCGCTGTCCCCCACCGCTTCCAGGCCGGGCAGAGAAGTACGAGTGGCGTACTGCCTGACTGGATGTTCAAGGCGACGGCGCCACCACGCGACGATCCGACGACAACGTCAGGCCGCTGCTGATCATAGACGGCCTGAGCCGTCTGTACTGCCGCGCGAAAGTCGTCGTCGTCCAGAGCCGGATTGAACACGATGTGCCCGTGATCTTTGAGATACGTCGGTTTCACACCGCCAGGGACCGAATTCCAACCGTGTAAAAAGAGAATCTTCATCTCTTCACAACTCCATTCGTGCTGCCACCTGCGGCCTTGATCTGCCTGCTGGAGGGCATGAACAAAAGCAGCCCCACTCAGGACGTCACAGCGGAGCGATCCGCCGGGCGGCCCTTCGCTGATGTCCGTCGAGTCAGGACGATTCAGATCGCGTCCGTTGCCATCACGCTTCCTCAACGCATTGTCGAGCCCAGGCGGCGGCCCCCATCGAACCGGCATCGTCGCCCAGTTTCGCAACCTTGATATCGTAGGTCTTCAGGTACGAGGGCATCACACGGTTTGCGAGCGTCTTCGACACTTCGTCCACGAATAATTTCGGCAGGGCTTCGACGAGTCCCCCCCCGAGTACGATCATATCGGGCGCCAGCAGGTTCACGGTCCCGGCGAGTACCAATCCGATTTGGCGTGCCCCTTCCCTGAGGATGTCGTCGACGATTTTGTCTCCCGCTTCAATCGCATCCTTGATGGTGCCGCTGCGAATATTGGTCAGATCGGTTCCGGCGGCGCGCAGAATGTTCGGGGCCTGACCGCGGTAGGCTGCTTTCGCGATCTCGGCTGACAACGCCAGACGACTGGCAATCGCTTCCAGACAGCCACGTCGGCCACAGCCACAAAGAGGACCATCGGAATCGACCGGGACATGTCCGATTTCCAGACAACTGCCTGTGCGACCACGAAAAATTCTGCCGTCGTAAATCATCGCCCCGCCGATCCCGGTGCCGGGAAAGACGCCGAGGGCTGTCCGCGATCCGACCGCTGCCCCAAAACGGTATTCACCGTACAGCCCGGCATCGACATCGTTGCAGACGAAGACGGGACAACCAAATTCTTTTTCCAGCGTCTTCTCCAGTGGAACATTCTTCCACCCGAGATTGGGAAGCTCGAGGATCACACCCTCTTCAAGATTGAGGGGTCCCGGGCAGCCAATTCCGATTCCGCCCAGCATCTCTTTTTTGTGACCGGCGTCTTCCAGAAGTTTGGTAATGCTGTTGATGATGCGACCGACACCCGCGTCTGCCCCTTCCGAGCCGCGACTTTTCTTGCGCCGACGTCCCAGTACGTCAAACTTGCTATCGAAAAGCATGGCGTTCATCTTCGTGCCGCCAAGGTCGAATCCAACCCAGACCCTGTTTTCGGTCAGCGCTTCGTTCATCAATCATCCTGCCAGTCTTGTTCTTCAGGAACTGCAACGCCGCCACCTGGCCACGATGGTTCCTCTGAGCCTCAAGATAGCATAACGACCGAAGACCGTGGAAAGGCAAACACAATCCGGACCAATCCACGATTCAGGGGGGCAGAAGGACGGCATTATTCGCGGGCGGCAGAATCTGCTGATCGATTGAGCCGAATTGCCTCCTGTCGATAGCGTTCATTCACCTCCAGATCGAACGCTTCAACCGCAGCGAGGTCGGGAACCTGACGATATCGGGCATGACAACGGTAACAGACCATCCTGTCAGGCAGAATCGCATACAGAATCCAGTCAGCCAACCCAAAGGCCATCAGAATGATCATCGCGACGCCTGGCATCATGTAAGCAATGGCCACCGTGCTCATCACGATTCCCAGTCCGACGATCACGACGCCGAGTCGTTGATCAAAGTCTTTCTGCCTCCACAGGTCGCCACACCCGCAGACGACACAGTTCGCGAGGGCGTCACCTTTCATGTCCTGCTCATCAATCGGACGGACCCAGCTACAGTGATTGCACCGCACCTCGCGACTGGCCGATGTCACTTCCTCGCGAGACGACTGTAAACATTTCGGACAATCGAAATAGAGCTGCATCGGAAGACTCGAATTAGAAGGGAAGCCGAAGTTCTGCATACAGCAGCGCAGCGGACATTTCACCAATGAACGCCAGAATCACACCTGCGAAGAGAACTCCTGTCGCCGCCTGAGTGTTCCGGTAACGCAGAATCCGAATCGCCATGATTGCGATGACGAACGGACCCAGGATTCCCCCCAGCCAGCGGAGCGCGAACCACGTCCATTGCACGCCGCCGTGAAGGTTGTGCCCTGCATCCAGCCAGGCATATGTCGAAATCCCAAACCGTACTGCGATCGCCGCGGCAAGCCACCAGCAGAGTACATTGAGCGGAGTGATCGACATCGTGGGAGCGGTCAGGTACCAGTGCCCCAGCAACATGCCGGTCACGACTCCGCCGAGAACTCCCGCCGTGGCAAGACTCGACAGCAGATGAAAGCCACTCTCATTGAACCCCAGGGTGCTCACCCCGCCACGGGCCAGGATCAGACTTGTTAAGGACGAGAGCAAAACTCCCACCATCGCCACCGTGCCGGAAACTCGGCGACCCAACAGCCAGACAATGGAGCCGAAGTAGGCAAATCCCAGTGCTGTACCAGCAGCAATTCGAGCATTTCGCAGGAGTGGCCCCGCAAGACGCTCCCCTTCGGAACTCAACAGGGCTCCCAGCGTCAGGATTGCCAGCACGCTCAACCCCATCACGATCATCATCTGAATACGAAAGAACCCTGCTGTGACCTGGGCACGCGGCATCAGGCACCACATTAGACTCATTCCGACGATCAGCAATAGAGAAAACTCGGCGATCATCGCAGTATGCTACGCCCCCGAACCGGCAACGAAAAGGGTCACCGGCCCGCCGAGAAGATCAGTCTCGTTTTCTGGAAATTCCCCGAACCATAGGCCATTTCCCAGTCACGATTCGCTTCTGACGCGGCTCCCTCCAACGGAAATGCGCAAAGTGTGTGTGTGTGTGTGTGTGTGTGTGTGTTCCACCGCAACTTGCGTAGGGTATGAACGGACTTCCGGAATTGTCTGGGTAAGAAACCGATGGTGCAAGAAAGCGGCCTCCATGCCATGCTTTGGGGTAGAGAGCAGATCCATGGCATTAACGGCAAGGATGCCGACGATGAGCATGACAGCCCTCGTGGAACCGGCATCGTGCCGGTTCAGCTCCCCAGTCCGGTGAATTCCAAGGCCCCCCCTTCACGCGGGACCAACATAGTCCCAAAAACCGGCAGGATGCCGGTTCCACACGAAGCCCCGCTTTTGGCACGACGCGTTCTTGTTCCGAATTGTCAAAGATCAGTCAATCCATCGATCCGGTCTGCGGCTCTCAATATGCCGTTGTGTGCCGTGATCCCCACTCATTCAGCGTCTTCGCTCATCAACGCGTGAAGTGGCGGAAAAGGCCCTCAGCAGAAATCCCGTGGCCACCCTGGCCAGTCCCTCAAAAACACGTAACCCGTGATCGCGGTGAGACATGGGACTGGCCACCGACTGGCCAAGGGCTGGCCAGCCTGGCCAGTCCCCCCCCGCCCCCCGGCAGCACCCCGAATCGTCTTCCTGAGTGCCCCACAGCAGGCCCTGAACAGGGTTGAAAATCCCGTTGAAAGCTCCCGTCGCGGCAAACGTCCCCCGCTGCTCGAAACAACGCTTCGACACGGGTCGTCCCCGGCAATCTTGCAATCTCCCACGTCCCGATCGCACGCAGACACGTCGCCCTGTCGCAAGATTCGTGTCCCCCTGCCCCAGATCCCCAAGACCTCGCGCAATGATGGACGGTCTTCACCTTCACCACTTGAGTCTCGACGACGAGGTGCAGTGTCTGCCAGACGAACGACGCCTCGCTGGGCTTCGCCCTCATTCGCTGACCGAAATCGCTGACGAAAAAAGTTCTTCAATTTTGAATTCCCTCGCTCTGGTCTCGTCGCCATTCCACACAGGATTTGGAATGCGGGTAGTTTCAATCACCGACAGCAACCCGACGAGCCCAAACATCCAGACGTTTGGAAGAAGGGACACGTGCGGACAATGGACCCTCCCCGGCCTCTTTGCCGGCCTGAAAGGCGACCAGAACAGGATCTGCTGTGTCCCCCGGCCCCGAGCACACCGGATAGCCCCGGTTGCCGGGGCTTCGCGGCTACCGGGGCGGCGTCAGCCGCAAGAGGTTGCCCCCGCCGGCCCCACCCCCGAGCGAAACGTCTTTCTGCAGCATTCGGTCGTGTTGGGAAAAACCTCTTGTGCTGCGCACACCGGTAGCCCGGAAGACCGGTCAACCGGTGCAACCCGTTGGCCGGCGTCAGCCGCAAGAGGTTGTCCCAGCCGGACGCACCCCCGTGCGAAACGTCTTTCTGCAGCATTGGGTTATGTTGGGAAAAACCTCGTGTGCTTCGCACACCGGTAGCCCGGAAGACCGGTCAACCGGTGCAACCCGTTCGCAGGCGTCAGCCGCAAGAGGTTGCCCCCGCCGGACCCACCCCCGAGCGTATGAACTTGGATCTGCTGTGCCCCCCGGCCCCGAGCGCACCGCCTAGCGCCGGCCTGAAAGGCCACCAGAGATCAGCCCAGGGCAGAGCGCCGCGGCGAAGCCGCAAAGCGCCGCCCTGGGTTGGCGAATAGTTGCGTCTCCTCCGCCCTGTTAAGGGCACAACAACCATTCAAACGTCACGCCACCGAATCCCACAAACAAGACGTTCGGACTAAAAGACCCTGCTCCCGACACGCAGACAGGCCGCGAAAGAACGTGTCGCCCTTAACAGGGCTGGCAACAAATGATGCCCCTAACCCAGGGCGACGCTTGCGGCTTTGCCGCGGCGTTCTGCCCTGGGCTGGCTTGTGGATGCCTTTCAGGCATCAAAATCAAATGCTGAACCGCATTGAGTGCAACAGAAGATGGGATGTCCCCCTGCCGGTGCCTCGGGGACGACTTCCAGAAATTCCTCCGACAAAACTGCGCCATCGCTGCATAATCCTCCGGAAGTGCGGTCACACCCACTTGCGTATCGCGCCTGCACACCAGCGAGGACGTAGTTCGCAACAGTCTCCCATTCAGGCACGGTCAGCCTGCTTAGAACTCACCGGTCACCTCGCCTCCATTCCGACTGTGCAGACCGCGATGCAATGCTTCGTCGATGTTGTCGCTGACGAATCGGACCCCTCCGTCCCCCATCAGAAGATGGGCTCCCCCTGTGTGCATGCTGCGGGGACCGAAGAATCCCGTGAAGTGCGTGACAACGTCAGGAATGCGACTGTTGGGCGTGTTGTAGCCATTCGTGAGTGTGCTGAGTGCACCGGAATGCGCCCATGAGACACCTCGCCCTCGCATCGTCCCGTCCGCCGGTCCGCGCCAGGTGGTCATGCTCGGCCAGATGTCGTCGAGGTCGGGGTTGAAGATCATTCCCGCGCTATTCGTGAACACGGACCAGCTTCCGGAAGCGGCCAGCCCAGGCACGGGTTGCAGCGCCGAACTGACACCCGATGACCCATTCAATGTCAGACGATAATTGAAGGGGGGAAGTGTCCCCGGAGGAAGTGTCACGGTGGCTCCGACGCTGCGTATTGCTTCGCTCATCATTACGGTATTGGACACGCCATCCGTAATGCTCTGAAAACCGACGCTTGAGTTTTCATAGACAACACCGTCCGTCGGCCAGCGCAAGTCATAGTTGGTCCGTGTCGAACTGCCGTAACTGACCATGTAGTTCGTTCCTCCATAAACAAACCCGCCGTTTCCATGGGTCTGTGATGGTACAGGGTCACTGGGACACAACATCAGGGTGAGCGGCGTCGCGAATGCCGTCACGAATGCCGGATTCGGAACCAGCGCATTGAAGGGACCAGTAAATGCCGGCTGGCTGAAATCGAGTAGTGACTGCAGATTCGCCTGATCGAAATAAGGCAGCAGGCGTGCCTGTGGTGAAAATCCCTGCGAGCTGGATAGCTGGGCACTCGCCATCGGAAACATACGAAAACTGCTCTCGTAGTTATGCATGGCCAGCCCGAACTGCTTCAGATTATTTTTACATTGGGTCCGACGTGCCGCCTCGCGGGCCTGCTGAACGGCAGGCAGCAACAACGCGATCAGGACTGCAATGATGGCAATCACGACGAGAAGCTCGATAAGAGTGAACCCGCGAGCACGCCGGCCACTTTGAAAGCAAGTCATAATATTCTCCCGATCCAGCGAATAAGTTCGATGCAGGACATCGGTGCAAGTCGGCAGTTCTCTGTCAGGAAAAGACGAAGGTGTCAGCATTCCACCACTCAGCGCCACGACCCGGCGCCACCACGCGCATTCGTGCTCCACTGAGAAGAAATCAACTGTGAGGAAATCAACAGCCTTGGGTTATTCCTGACTGAGATACTTCTGACCGATATCCATGAATGACGTTCTGTTCGAAATGAATCGCTTTCTGCATCGAAATCGAGGTATTCCGCCTGAGTAGTGCCATCACACAGGGCGCAGGCATACTGAGTCGACACAGAAATCATTTCAGGCCGTTACGGTCCGGAATGGCACGCTCACGCAGGGGCTAAGACACACTTGTGGAGAGCGAATCGGCAGCCAGCCGTGAGCGCGCCATCTCAGACCGCTCGGGCGTCAGATTCCGTCTGAACAGATGCCAGGGGGCAGCGCGCATACCAGATCCACGAGACCGCCCGGCCATGAAATTCGACGTCACGCCAGACGGGGCGGAGGAACGGGGGGAGCAAGGCTCGCCGATTCAAACAGGACAGACTCGAACGCGAATCTTTCGACCGAACGCGGCACACCGGCGACTAACTCCACCGGGTGCGGCACGATGAAAATAGGGAGTCCCGCCAGCGTATGAGAGACCCCCTGGCACTGCTGAGCAAAGTGGCCGATGACCAGCTTATACCGTGACGATCGATTCACGGGCTGCCCAGCAGAAGGGCGTGGGTCCGCGGCACCAGGACTCGCTTCCGCAGTGGTCACCTCAACAGCGGGAGCGTTTGTGGAAGTGCTCGTGGCATCTGAGTCGGAATGGGCAAGTTCGCAGCACCCCTGTCGATCCGCCAACAGCTTCGCAGGAGGCTTCGGCGGATTGTCAGGTTGAGCGAAGGCTTTCACGCCATGCCGCTGACCCCATGCCTGTTTTTGTTCTGCTGTGAAACAGCAACACTGCTTCTTGCACTGGGCGGCTGTGCGACACGCGCATGGGCGATCCTGACAGGGGAAGGGCTCTGACAAGTCCTTGGAAAGAACACCTCGCCCGATCGAAAGGGGGAACGGGAGAAGCGCAGCAAGGAACACCGCGAGCAGCAACAGCGTTATCCACTGCTGCTTCGAGCATTCAAGTCGGAACTTGCTACAGAACCATCGCATCAGCGTTCGCCTTACCCGTCATTCACGGGCAGCGTGCTGGCCTGAACGAATCGCACTCCACACAAATGACGATAGCGAATTTGCAGAGAAATCACAGCCAAGCAACTGCAGTCGAAATCGGTTTTTCGCGAAACACTTTCACCTCCCGTTCTGCTCGCCCTCCCACATCGTATATGACGAATGTCGCAAACCAATTCCAGGCATTGCCATCCGACCCTCTACGGCATGCGAGACGTGTGAACTCGCGTTCTGCCCGAACGTTGCGACGTACCGATGAACGTCGTAGCCCGCTGGTTGACATTGGGCCTCTGCCATTTTACAACAAGAATGTCTTTTTCAAGACATTCCGCCTTTCACAACTCGATGACAGAGGATGCCCCATGCAAAGCCGTCTTTCTGCGAGACGTTCCGCCTTCACGCTGATCGAGTTGCTGGTGGTGATTGCCATCATTGCGGTGCTGATTGCCCTGTTGCTGCCTGCCGTCCAGCAGGCCCGCGAGGCCGCCCGCAGAACCCAGTGCCGAAACAACCTGAAGCAACTGGGCCTCGCGCTGCACAACTACGAATCCACGGCCAGTTGCCTTCCTCCGACTGCCGTTGTCGTCCGGTTGCCCAACAACACATTGTGGACCAGTTACCTGGGACCGCATGCACGCATCCTGCCGTTTATCGATCAGGGGAACACGTTCAACGCCATGAATGTGAACTCCTCCTACGGAGACACCTTTAACACAGCCGCTGTTGGGCGAGTCGCAAAGGGATTTCTCTGCCCGAGCGAACCGAACAGTCAGCCCCAGCAGCACGCCACGTTCGGCCCCATCGGTGGAGTTAACTATGGATTCAGCATGGGTGACTGGTATGTCTGGGGAGGCCCTGATGGTGGTCCACCCACGCGGTCTGCCTTCGGCGTCAATTTACGAAGACGATTCGCAGACATCACCGATGGACTCAGCAGTACGCTATTCATGTCCGAAGTGAAGAACTACACCCCCTATGTCCGTGACTGTGGTCCGCTTGCCAACATCAACACCCCAGACAACATCCCCGGACCTGACGCCGACCCGCAGACGGTCGCGCCCGAGTACCTGGCCGGGGGCTGCTCGTTCTTTCTGAATGCTCATTCGCAGTGGGCAGAAATGGCCGTGCATCACAACGGATTCACCACCGCCTGGCCGCCAAATAAAGTGACCCCCGGCGGACCTGGTAACGCTTATCCTGACGTTGACATTAACAGCCAGCGTGAACGGGTGGGGGGGCCGACCTATGCCGCAATCACTTCACGCAGCCACCACATCGGAGGTGTCCACTCACTGATGGGGGACGGTACCGTCCGATTTGTTTCGTCGTCTGTCGACGGGCGGATCTGGCGTGCGCTTGGCACAGTCGCGGGTTCAGAAGTCCTTTCAGGAGATTCTTACTGAGCCCGTCCGTCAGCCGAGAAGGCTCCAAATCAACTCACATCCCGATCGCTGTCATACCGACGGCGTTGCCCGTTTGTCTGAGCGTGGTGCGCGTTGTTGAGATCGTTGAATCCCCGCTCATCAAAACCATGGGACACCTCGATGCGCACGATTTTGATTTGTAGTGCTCTTGTCTGGTCGTGGGGGACGTGTGGCTGTCGTGATTCCGCCAGCCACCTCGTTGAGCAAGACCCGGAACTCGCCCGCCAGACATTGGAAACGGTTCTCCAGGCCTGGAAAGACGGAAAGACCGGGACCCTGGCCAAACGGAATCCCCCCATTCGATTTGTGGATGATGATCTGCTGGCGGGGAACCAGCTACTGGGATTTGAACTCGAAGACGAATCGATCCCCATTATTCCTTATCAAACCGTTCGCGTCGAACTTGAACTGCGGACACCCCAAGGGGAAGCCATCAGCAAAACGGTGCAGTACCAGGTCGGTATCGACCCAGGACTGACTGTGCTGCGGGGCGACGATTGAATGCCAGGACGATTCTGAAAGCGGAAGTGCGACTTGTCTCTGAGAAGCTGTTGAGGAGCTGCCACAATGAGAAGATTGTCGATCGTCGCCTGGATTGGCTTGCTAGCCTGTCTGGGACCATTACGAGCGCAGGAAGTCACCCGTGTGTCAAAAGCTTTCGATTTTGAATCGGATGCAGTAGCAGCACCCGCAGTGGGATTTTTGACTGCTGTGGGGGGCTGGTCCGTGACGATGGACGGAACGAATCGAGTTCTGGCGCAGACGGAGCAAAGCGCGGACTCCGCATTTAATCTTATCTTCCGACCGGAACTCCTTTTCGAAGATGTCGAACTGAGCGTCCGACTGAAGGGCGTAAAGGGGGTGGTCGATCAAGGTGGGGGACTTGTCTGGCGAGCGAAAAACGCCCAGACATACTACGTGGCCAGATACAATCCACTGGAAGACTCTTTCCGTCTCTACAAAGTCATCGACGGCAAGCGATCTCAGCTCGGCAGTGTCAAAGCCCCGGCAGATGATCGCTGGCATACGCTCCAGATCACAATGAAAGGTCAACAGATCGTCTGCCTGCTCGATGACCAGATTCGTCTGGAAGTCGAAGATGCCTCGATCCGAGGATTCGGACGAATCGGTCTGTGGTCGAAAGCGGATGCTCAGTCCTACTTCGATGATCTGAAAGCGAGCGGTGAAGCCATCGTCTTAAAGCCCGCCGAACCCCGGGGCGAAACGAAGAGGTTCGAAATCCGGGAAAACCGTCCCTACCTGGGAGGACACGAGATCGACTTATGGGGGATTCGCTGTGGTAACGCCTTCTACAGCGATGCGGTGACGGAACGGTATATTCGCAACTTCGATAACATGAACGCTCACGGCATCAACCTCGTCGGGGCCTACATTCAGGGAGTTAATGCGGGATTCCCTGACGGCAACGCCGGCCTGAATGGCTTCAGTCGACACGGAAAGCTGCTACCCGAGGTCGCCCGACGTATTGAATCGTTCGTTCGTGAAGCCGATGACAGGGGAATGGTCGTCATGATCGGCGTCATTGCCCCTCGCAAGGATCAGGACTTTCATGACGACAAAGCGATCCAGACCGCGATTGAAGAAACAGCTCGTTTTCTCAAAGAGAAGGGGCTGCGAAATGTCTTCGTCAACCTGTGCGACGAATTCAACCATCCCCTTACCGCCGACAAATTGCTGATCCGGGAACCGGACGGCCCTCAGAAAAAGGATCAGTTGACGGCCTGGTTCAAGGCGATTGCCAGCGACATCCCTGTCGGTGTGGGTCCTCACTGGAAATCGGGAACGTCAGACGAATACCCCACCATGGACGTGCGAATCATTCAGAAGGGGATGGCGATCCCGAAAGAAGGATTCGTGGTGAATGTCGAGCCGATCCGCGAGGACTACTACAACAACGACGGCCTGTTCAACAAAACCAACATCGACGCGGTCTATGCGAACTGTCGAAACTATCTCGACGCACCTCATGCCGTCTTCATGTTCCATTCTGGCTTCGTACAGGGGATCACCAATTTCAGCGGCACCGCCCCCCACGGCGAAATGGGTGGGTACGGGACAGGACCCAATGATCGCGGAATCCGGTTTTACTATGAGTGGGTGCGCGACAACGTAGGAAAGTGGAAGTATCCGCATCACGTTCCCGCGACCGAATTCTCGCTCGGAATTCCACCACGCTAGCCGAGGGACTGACAGAAAAACGGCCCCTGCAGCTCAGTCTCTGCAGGGGCCGTTTTTCACTTATTCAGGATCAGCTTGCCGTTCCGTGTTGTGCGTAAGCGATACATCTGACCTTCGTATTCAATCAACACCTCGCGACCAGCCCGACTCAAATCGGCATACCGATACCTGGGTGTCATCTGAGTGGACGGTGGAGTGCCCACCTCGGGCATTTCCCCACAAGGGAGATCGAACTCGGCACCTTCAGAGTTTTCCAGACTGGAGTTCATAGTTTGCAGACCACTTCTCGAATTTGCGTGCAACAGAAGGAATGCGACGACCGGATCATCAACTCAAAAAACTGCTGCTGCAGCCCGGAGATCTTCTCCGTTCACCTGCTCACTCTCCGATGACTGCATATCAGGTACCCGTCACAAATCTTTTTTTGATTCAGCACCACCAACTCATCTGATCTGTCAGCACGGAGAAATCTGATTCTGCCGAACGTGTTCAACGCCGTCCGGGGGCGCTCATCTCAATCTCCTCACAAACCCAGACGCGTCGACGGGATCCCACTCTGACTGACGCGCTCCGTCAAATTCTGATTTGCGATCTGATGAAACGGATACAGCTCTCGCGAGGTGTCCCCAATGCCTCGCTACGGATTCTCATTTCAAGCCGGTCTCACCCGCTGCAACGGCGACGTTGGTACCAATCCGGTACAGATGCGTTCCCAGGCGAATCACAAAGGCTCGGTCTACCGCTGCAACAGCATAAATGATGGGATCCATCTGCTCTCGAGAGCGAGGCTGAGCTTCCGCGCCACTTTCGCCGCCAGGTGCGGCTTCTTCCGCAGCTCTGCGAGGAGGGGCTTCTTCAGTCCATAATCGATTCGAAGCAACCTGTTCAAATTCCGGACCGGCCTTCACAACCGAAGTCACACCCTTCTTCGTGAAGAAGTAAATCAGATCACCGACAGCAACGGGTTGAGCCCAGCATGCACCGTCAATTCGTTCTGCGTAGCACTGTCGACCCGTGGCGGCCTCGAGGCAATAGAGCACACCGACACTGTTGACGTAGTAAACATACCCGCGATGCGCGAGGGGGCTCACGTAGCTGCAAAGTGCTTTTTCGGCCTTCCAAAGGACCTGATAGGGAGCATCGCCGCCGGGGGTAATTTTTACGCAGCAGTTCGAGGCGGCTGCCGCTTCACTCGCGCCGCCCCGAGCCTGTGACGCACCGACAAAGATCAGATCACCGACCGGCGTCGCAGAAGGGATTGTATTCCCATTAAGCCCGCTGCAGCTCCAAAGCTGTTTTCCCGTTCGCGCGTCATAGCCATCGACAGTTCCTCCCGAACTGACGATCACCTGAACCTGATCTCCAAACTGCGTGACGCAGGGAGAAGACCACGATGTACGCGATGTTCGTTCGGTCTTCCAGACTTCCTCGCCCGTCTGCTTGTTCAGAGCCAGCAGATAGGAAGGGCCAGTATGATCGACCAGCACAATCACCGCATTATCCATCTGCGTCAACGATGCCGCATAGCCGTGATTATTCTTGTAGGAACCGGCATCTTCAAAGAGAGACTTGTGCCACTGCGACGACCCGTCGTGTGAGATGGCATGCAGATCGCCACTTTCAAACAGCACATAGATACCGTTCGCATCAATCACGGGAGTCGGGGCGGCACGGCTGACCATCTCTGCATTTTTCAGCCGAACCGTGGCGGGGTACTCACGCTGCCAGAGAACGTCGCCAGACGCCATCTCAATCGCAACCAGGAAGCATTGCTCTTTGTCGTCTCCCTGAATGGATGTCAGATAAACAACATCCTTCCAGATAACGGGGGATGACTGTCCGTAACCGGGCAGCTCGATCTTCCACGCAATCCCTTCATCGGGCGACCAGGTGACAGGCAATCCTTGAGCTTCGATGGACGTATTTCCGCCATTGCGAAACTCTGTCCAAGCTTCTGTCGCATTTGCGCTGGCCATCGACAGCAGGCTGAGTCCCATGCACGTCGCCAGCGAATAAGTCATTGATTTGCGTTTCATACCTGTCACCGTTTCCCGAGATCGCCAGAACGACACCTTGATCAACATCTGCACTCAGACATGAATTCTTCTGTGATTTTGAGGAGTCACTGCACGTAGCGCCCAGACTTACCTGGTACCGCACGACGTCTTCGGGACGTCAGATGCGAGAAGATCCGTGCAGCGGCAGAATTAGCTGCCGCTGCTTCCCTCGGATCGTCAATCCCCAGAGGCACTCAGGGAAACCGGAATCGTTTCCAGTTCGATGATCTTCCCCGTCTTCATGTTCGCCCCTCCGACGATCAGCGCTTGCGTCGCGTTCAGCGGCAGCATGCGATGGAAGAAGCGTGGATGAGCTACTTTACCGGCATTCACCCATTTTGAACCGTCGTCTGACAGAATCTGAATACTGCCAGAGAAGGTCGTTACGCACAGCTTGTCAGCACAGAGGAACGCCGAAGAACCAAACCCGTCCATGTCTTCCCCATTCAGCTTGGGACCGGCCGCCCAGGCCTGAGTCTTGGGATCGTAGATCGCCGTTGCGGTCGTCGTGCCTCCTTTAGACTGCATTCCACCGACAGCCACCACTTTTCCCTGCCATTCACCCAGGGCTAGTGCTCGCCGCTGGAATGGTGGCTGAGGGAGTGACTTCCATTCCAACTGATCGGCTGACAGATCGACCGTGTACGCCGTGTCGTGCCATTTCGATTCGCCTTCGCCCTGAAGTTCCCAGCCACCGACAACGTAAAGGATGTTGCCAATAACGAGAGCATCGTGCGAGGAGCGTCCTTCGGGCAGGGAAGGGAGCGTTTCCCACTGGTTGGTCTTTGGATCGAATCGAGCAAAGTCGGACATCGACCACAGCGACTGCTTGTCGGCTTCGGCGTTGCGGGCTTCAAAGCCACCGATGCGATAGAACTTGCCACCATGGGCCACAGCGGCGAGGCCAGTTCGCTTTGGACCGGTCGAAGCAACTTCCCATTTCGAGGGATGAGACAGGTCGAGCTTCATCAAATTCGCCGACTGACCATCTTTGGAATAGTGATGAGGCTTACCAAAGTGCCCACCGTACACATACAGGGTGTTATCAATGATGGCGGCGCCGAAGCTGGTCACGCCGGGATCGAGTGGAGGCAGAGCGACGGACGGGGAAGCGGTTGAGCTCACCTTGTCTCCCGCATCAGCACGAGTCAGCGCCAGCGTGGTGTAGTGACGAACGGAGGTGTACGCCTTCCCTTCATGCTCACCCTTGATGGCTTCGCTGTGCTTCGCTCGGATGGAGTAGAGACCGGCCGATTTAAGGTCGAATTCGACGACACCCTTGGCATCAGTCGTGGATTCCAGTTTCTTTTCAATACCCGGACCGGTCACGGTGACAATCGAGCCTTCCAGTGGCTTACCCTGCCAGAGAACGGTGAGGACCGTCTTCTCGGATCCCGGACTCGGCACAATTTCAAACGGCAACACAGCCGCGTTGCCGACACCGCGCCACGACTTTGGATCGGAGGAGGGAAGCGACTTGGCGTGATATTTGAGGAGAAAGGTTTCGTCGCCTCGAGCCAGAATGCCATAGTTGTGACTGACGGTGAAGATAGAGTTCGATGACTCGGTTGCGTCTGCGACCAGGGAATCGGCATCCTTCGTCGTCTTCAGTTCGGTTGCTTTTCCGTCCTGGGAAACCTGCCAAAGCTTCAATGTGGCCAGCTTGTTCAGCAGATCGGGATCATCGGGCTCGACAGCTTCTGCAAAGTAAACGTGGACCTTGCCATCCTTGGCCTGGGATCCGGAAGCGATCCAGACGAAGTGTCCCCAGCTGGTCGCTGGAGCAGACACAACCATCAAAAGTAAACCCAGTACAAGTCTGCGAATTCTCATAGTGGCTCCTCAGCCGTGAAGTAAAACAAGAGGCATCGTTCGAGGTGACTTTTCGATTCAGGTGCGACAGGGCGATCCCCTGTCACGTACTACGGAGCGGCATTCGCCGTCGTTGAGAGCAATTCGTGGCCAGAGAGCTCCAACTGCTCAACCCGGCGTGATCCGTCATCTTTGCTGGTGGCCGCCAGCAACTTCGCCGGCAAATCGAGGTGCCCGACCCGAGCCCATTCGTTGTAGACCTGGCGACTCGTCTTGATCTGTCCGGTCACGGAATCCCAGGTTGTCACGCTGAAGTTTTTTGGCAGGTGTTTCCCTTCAGCGTTGCGGGCCACGTCCGCGACGCTAATGACGAAGCGAGTTTTCCCATTGAATCGATGCACTTCGGTCAGCAGATCGCCCTGCACGCGCCACAGACTCTTGTCGGACTCATCTGTCGACTTCAGCAACCGTCCCAATGGATGGCTTGTAACATCGTCCGCGAAGGCCACGGTCGTGATGGCGCCGTCATCGGAAAGGCGGTGACCCACAAGTGACTTGAGCGACGTTTCGACCCAGGCGAATCCCTCACCTGAGGGAAGCTCCAGAGAAATCGTCCCCTTGGAGCTGACGGTCACAGTCCCCTCAACGGCTTTTCCATCAGCCGCGGCACGGATTTTTGCTCGAAAGCCAGGAAAATCTTTCCAGACAACTCGCCCATTGTGAGCTTCTTCCATCAGGCTGACCGCAGTCGGTGCTGGCTGCGTGCCATCACCCCCGTGAGTCAACGAGGTCAGAAAGACCGCCAGCGCGACCAATCCAAAGCTCATCAGATCGATCCGCCACATCGCGGCCAAACGTCCATTCCTGCTCATGCTTCTACCTCGAGTCTACTTTTCACTTCGTCCCTGGCTCACGTGGCAAGGACCCTAAAACCAACTCCGATTCCTGCTCCCCCCAACGGCACCGTAGAGCCGTTCACAATGGGGCGACCAGCACGTTCTCATCGACTCCACCAGGGAAACTGTCTCGCGCGCCGTAAATCGGACTCTGATCCGGCGAGTCCGGCAATCGGCCTGTTTCCTCGCACGTCCCCCATCACCGCCCCAACGACATTCCAGTAATTTTCGACGAGTCGCAGGGGAATGATCTCACCTCGAACAGCCACCGACTGTCCGAGGTCAGGCGGTTGCAAACTAATGTTTTTGAGCCACTTCAGATTTTTTCAGCTCAAAGTCCAGCACGGGTTCGTCGAGCGAAACCGTGGCCACGAGGTTCGATTTCGTGTTGTATTCCGGGGGAATCACTTCTCGAGGAAGTACCGGTCGCCCCTTCCGAGCACGGACAGCTTCGGCATAAGCAACTTCATCGTCGATCTCGAAACCGGGGTCGATCACCGACTCGATCATGATCTTGTTCGTACCGACGACCGGTCCATTGTTTCGCTCAAACGAGTAGACCCCGTCGGTCACGAGGGCCACCGCAGCGGGGCCCTGAGTCCCCTCGATGGGAATAAAGTGGATCCGCCCTGATTCCAGTGGCTCGGTGCCGAACAAAACTTCGCCACTGATGGCGACTCGCTGCGGTCCTGGTGCTTGACCGCAACCGGCCAGACAGGCGGCAATCAGAGCACACGAGGCGGTACGCAGAAACCCAGAATGACCGAAGATGCGATGCTGCATTTCTGAAATCCAGAAAACGACCGGAGAGAAGAAAAAACGCAGGTGAAAACAGATTGCCGAACAGGTCGCACTCAGATGGGCGAGCCTGATTTGCAATCAACAACGAGGTCATGTGGGACGAAGTGAGCTTAAAACTCACCCACGGTCTCACCACCAGCACGCGTTGCCAGCTTGTCCAGCAAAGTGTGATCAATGTTTTCACTGACGTATCTCACCGAGCCATCGCACAGCAGCATGTTGACCACACCAATGTGCTCGCTGCGGAAGTTCGCCAGGCGATCGCTGTCATCAGCACGGGATTTCGGATTGAACGGACCTCGCGTCGTGAAGGCCGTTGCCAGCGGATAAGGCGATGACCAGTAGGTGAAGCCCCAACGAACCTGCCCGTTGCAGGGCCCCGAGGTGAAGAGATAGTCAGCAAAATTCCAGGCCGATTCTCCCGCCAGAAACGTACTTGAAGTTCCGTCGGTGATGTCCCGCATCGAGGTGCTGCCGCTGCCAGCGTTCACGATTGCCCCGTTGTGGGGAGCCCCTGATGCAACGGTGCCCCAGGGATCGCCACTGCCTGTCGAAACGGCGTACGTGCCAGGAGCACGATTGTTCGCGTCACAGCCACTGATCGGAACAGGGCGGCGGAACGGAGCAGACGGACACAAATAAGCCGTAATCTTCTGTGAAACGGCAATCAGGTTGGCGGGATCAGAGTTACCCAGGCTGAAGTCGTAACGCTGATACAAGTTCGCCTGGTCGATGTATGGAAGAATGCTCGCAAAGGCCCCCGAACGAGCATGAGCGGTGTCGATCGAACTTAGCGGGAAACGTGTGTTGGTGTCATGGTAGTTGTGGATCGCCAAACCAATCTGTTTCAGATTGTTGGAGCACTGTGTCCTGCGGGCGGCTTCACGAGCCTGCTGCACAGCGGGAAGCAAAAGTGCAATCAACACCGCGATGATGGCAATCACCACCAGTAGCTCAATCAACGTAAATGCAGACCGTGTCGAACGGGTACGCAACATTCCAGCTTCCTCAAACGGGTAGAACCAACTAGGCGAAAAAAATAAGTCTTCCGAGTCGTTGGCTGGCTACCATTCGGTGGCTGGCTATGGGGAACAGGCAATTCAAATCTGGGTCGTCACCGGGCTGACGTTCCTGCCAGAAGATCATTCTTCAGATGCGGCAAGCATCACTCGAAATCGTCCTCATCGTCCGTAAACAACCTCGAACCGTTCTGAGCACCAGCTGCGACCGGCCTTGCCACCAGTCGTTAACAGCTTTGGGAGCGAATCGGCTCTGAATTCATTCCGACAGGGGTCCTGACGACCTCCAGACTCGTCACCGTCTCAGCACACCACCTTCCGCTCCGGTTCCCGTCTGGGGGCGCGTGAGCTGAAGTTCAATGTACGGAATCCAGCACCCCGGTGGGGGTCGACGAGGATATTATTGACACTGAGTCTCAATGTCAAACGAAATCTTTTGCAGAACGGACATTTTGCTGAACCATGCCGGCTTGCCAGTTCCCCGAATACAACGGTGAGCAAAGGGCATCGGCCTCACAGAAACAGACATAACCAATTTGTTTTCAGAATGTTATCGCGTTGAATACTGCCGTCACGCTCCGCGATTGGCGTGGTGAGGTGATGAGAATGCCAGAGAACGGCAGCGAGTACCCCGTGCATTCCAAGCAGAAGTGCGTCCTGAATGGATGCATTCCCGACGTACTTATTCACACCGAAGTGACACGGTTCAATCGGGCCAGATAAATCTAGCCCCACTTGTACTCCTTTGCTAAAAAACCGCCGCCGGGACGCAGTCCCTGTGCACATCTGTTCTGAAAATGATTGATCCGCGGCCTGAAATACATGTCAGGGTCAGGACACGTCACACGATCAGAGTCCGCATTTACGCCGAAGGACCCGGGCCGGGGCGTGATTGCAGTAACCAGGCAGTCATCGAAAGGCAACCATGAAACTTCTGTCTACGTTGTTGCGGCGATTCGTGAAGAGCGGAACCCTGCGTGTCTATGACGCGGAAGGGAAGTTGCACACTTTTACCGGAACCCCGGCGGAACCGGTCGTGACCATGCGACTGCACAACAAGTCGCTCTACACAAAACTCTTTTTCAATCCGGAACTCTACGTCGGTGAAGCCTACATGGATGGCGAACTGACATTTGAAGAAGGTTCCCGGGTCTTCGACCTGCTGAACCTGTTTTCGAACAACCGTACGGGTCTGACCTCGCATCCCGTCCAATCCGTTTTGAGACACACCTGGCGTTCGCTACGTCGCTTCCATCAGCACAACCCCATCAGCAGGTCGCTGAAGAACGCCTCCCATCACTATGACCTGTCAGACGAGTTCTACCGCCTCTTCCTCGACGAAGACATGCAGTACACCTGCGCGTACTACCTCGACCCCAACGATACGCTTGAAGAGGCACAGCTCAACAAGAAACGACACGTCTGCGCAAAACTGCAGATCAAGGACGGGATGAAAATCGCCGAACTGGGTTGCGGCTGGGGGGGCCTTGCCCTGTACATGGCTCAGATTGCGGACGTGGAAGTCACCGCCGTGAATCTTTCCATCGAGCAAATTCGTGTGGCCCGCCAGCGAGCCGAGGCACTGGGAGTGGCGGACCGGGTCCACTTTGAGCACATGGACTACCGCCAGCTTCAAGGTAAGTACGATCGAGTGGTTTCCGTCGGCATGCTCGAACACGTCGGCGTCGGGCACTACGACGAATTCTTCCGTAAATTTCGCAGCCTGCTGAACGAGGACGGTCTTGGCCTTGTTCACAGCATCGGCCGGAACGCACCACCGGGAACGGTCAGCCCATTCGTGCGAAAGTACATTTTTCCGGGGGGTTACGCCCCGTCACTGTCCGAGATCTTCGCTCCTGCTGAGCGTCAGCGGATCTGGGTTGCCGACTGTGAAATTCTGCGGCTCCACTACTACTACACCCTGCGCGACTGGCGAGACCGGTTCATGGCGAACTGGGACAAGGCCGCCGCCATCTACGACGAACGCATGTGCCGTATGTGGGAGTTCTATCTGATCTCCGCACAACTCGCGTTTCTCACCGGCTCTGAAATGATCTTCCAATTAATCCTGGCAAACAAACGGGACGCCGTGCCAATCGTCCGCGACTACATCGTCGACAACGAACGAGCCGCGCGCAACACTGCCTGACAGAGTCCTGTAGAGACGTCATGAAACGAACGGGGGGGGAATCGGCATTGAGTGATGCCGATTCCCCTTTGCCATTTCACGGCTCAAATATCGTCCGCACGACGCCTGCCGTGAGAGTAATTTTCGGTTCCTCAATCGAGGACGGATTTCGCGATCAGCGCGTCAGCCCCGTATCGCAGGCAAACCTCATCTCGTCGCCCCTGGCCCCCTTCAAGAGGATGTTGCGAGCCTCGCCCATCGACCTCGGTCCGAGTACTCGGCGCCACTGCGGGCTTCGATGATTTTTTCCCCATCGCGAGGAAGTTTTCCCCACTTGAGCAACCCGTGCAGCCGCTGCGGCGACCTGTTCGAAAGGATTCAATTGAGTTGAAGAGTTTTCAGTATCTTGGCCCAAAATTCGCCATCGGTCCTTTCGTGCGACGAAACGCCTTTCAAAAGGACTGACATGAAACCGAATCGCCTTGTCTGTTTGCTCATCATCGCCCTGCTTGCTTCCGCCAGTCCCCCGCTCCGGGCCCAATCGGAGGACTCGAAGGCAGACGCCATGGATGTTGCGCGACAGAAGGCGATCAATTACCTGAAAACGGCCCAGGCCAGGGACGGAAGCTGGACGACACCCATGTCCCCCGCGATTTCGGGACTGGTGACCTATGCTCTGCTCGAATCGGGCGTAAAACCAGATACCCCCGAAATTGCGAAAGCGCTGCAGCATCTCCAAACATTCGTGCAGCCTGACGGCGGGATCTACTCGCCCAAGAGTCAGCACGCCAATTATGAAACATCGATTCTGGTGCTCGTGTTTCGCGCCACGAACCAGGGCGAAAAATACGACTCCGTGATTAAGAACGCGGACACCTTTCTCCGCAATCTGCAGTGGGATGACACTCAGCAAACCGAGAAAGCAGACCCCCGGTTTGGGGGAGCCGGTTATGGGGGGCCTAACAGCCGCCCGGACCTGTCGAACACAACCTTCTTTCTGGAAGCCCTGGAAGCTGCCGGAGCCAAACCCGACGATCCAGCCGTCCAGAATGCTCTCGTCTTCCTGTCTCGCTGTCAGAACCTCGAGTCCGAGCACAATACTCTGCCCGCAGCCTCAAAGGTGAATGACGGGGGATTCATCTACACCCCCGCCGCAGGCGGAAGCTCACCGGCGGGAACCACTGAGAACGGTGGATTGCGCTCTTACGGCAGCATGACCTACGCAGGTCTGAAAAGTATGGTCTATGCGGGCCTGACTCCTGAAGACAAACGAGTCAAAGCGGCACTAGAGTGGATCAAGAAGCATTACACGGTAGAAGAAAATCCGGGACTGGGCCAGCAGGGGAAGTTCTACTACTTCCACGTCTTCGCGAAAACGCTTGCCACCTTGAAACTGGATCGGTTGCAGGACGACCAGGGCGTGCAACACGACTGGAGGAATGAGCTCGCGAGCCACCTGATCGACATCCAGCAGGAAAACGGCGCCTGGCTGAATAAGAGCGACCGCTGGTTTGAAGGGAATCCCGACCTCGCCACCGCTTTCGCACTCTTGTCGCTCAGCTATTGCGAGCCGATCTCGACCCTTTCGAAGTAACGGGCCGAAAAACAGGAAATCGAGCCCCCTTGAACGGGGTCACTCGGCCCGCTGCCGAGCTTGCCCCTGTGGTCTGCCAGGGGACTCATCACAAACATTTCAGCATCACTGTCGTGAATGCTGAACGACGATTCTTCCGATTGCACATGATTAGTCTTGCCGGGATCCCCCCATGAAGCTGAAGTCGTCTCGAAAGATGGTCAAACCTGCAGGATTCACATTAATTGAGTTACTGGTTGTGATCGCGATTATCGCCGTTCTGATCGCCCTGTTGCTACCTGCCGTGCAGCAGGCTCGCGAAGCCGCCCGACGGACACAGTGCAAGAACAACCTGAAGCAGATTGGACTGGCACTCCACAACTACAGTGCCACCTTCGACACACTGCCTCCCAGCATGGCCATCAACCCGAGAGTCACTGCCAACGCATCCTGGTCTGTGCATGGCAGGTTGATGCCCTATATGGACCAGGCCAACTTTTTCAATCAGATCAACCTTCAGGAGAACTGGTCCAGCGCGACCAATGGACCTGTCGTTTCAGGTCGACGGGTTCCTGTCTACGCCTGCCCATCCGATCCTAAAAGTGATACCCCGCGACTAGCGTCAGGTGTCAGCCTGTACCCGACCAACTACGGCTTCAACTTCGGGACCTGGTTTGTCTTCAATCCCGCCACCGGAGCAGGGGGGCCAGGCCTTTTCTATCCCAACTCGCGCATCCGTCTGTCCGACATCACCGACGGAACGAGCAACACGCTGGCAACATCCGAAGTCAAGACGTGGCAGGCCTATACCCGTAATGCCGGCACGACAGAGATTCCTCCCATCCCCGCGACACCGGCAGAAGTTCTGTCGTATGTCGTCACAGGACTTCCTGACCGGGTCGATCCACCAACGGAGCACTCGGAATGGGCCAACGGGCACTCGCATCATAGCGGCTTCACAGCGACGATGACCCCGAACACGGCAGTGAAATGGGTCGTCGGCTCTACCATCAGCGGAGGGAACTACACCGTCAACGCGGGGACTTACGATTGTGACTTTGCGTCCCGTCAGGAAGGCTCAGACCTGGCTCGCGTCAGCTACTCGGCCGTGACCTCACGCAGCTACCACACCGGTACAGTCAACAGCCTTCTCGCGGACGGCTCCGTCCGCACGATCTCGCAGAATATCGATCTGGGGATCTGGCGAGCGATGGCCACTCGCGCAGGGGGCGAGGTCGTGGGCGAGTTCTAACCTGACGGCAAGTCAGGACTCCCACCCCGTCCCTCTCCGCACAACGAACGTTCGAACAATCGTACGAAGATACACGCGGCTCCGACCATGTCTGAAGGCTGGAACCGCGTGCGTCTTGTTCAATCGTGCGAAGGGAAAGCCCCCCGCCATGCCGGCGTCCACAGAGACTACTCGGCGGACTGAGCGGGTCCATCGAAGATTTCGTTCAGAACCCGTCCCTCGGCCGTTTCGAACGGGACGCTCAGCAATGTCGCAATCGTGGGTGCGACATCGCGGTTTTCAATCATTCCCAGAGACATTCCTTTTCGGATGCGGTGGCCGGAAGCGACAAACGTCGCATTCATTCGGGGATTCGTCGACAGAAAGCCGTGCATCCCCACGGTCGTTTCACTGTTGATGACGAACTCATCGCCCGTCGGCCTGATGTTGAACCCGAACCCATCCTTCGCCACGAGCACCAGATCGGCCATCTGCGGATGATCGCCAGGAAGGGGCAGGCCGAAACGAGGAAAATCATCCGGCGTCAGAATTTCGGCAATCTCGGGACGGTCGCGGAAGAGTTCAATCACCCTGGCTCGATCTTCCTCACGCCGATCCGGAACGGTGAGATAAACCATCCCGATCCCTCCTTCAGGATAGACATGAACGCGCGCCGTCACGGCCTGACCGTTTTCCACCGTCAAGAGGCCCGCCTGTCGCAAGACGACGTTGGGCAGAAGTGTTCTCGGCACCGGAATAAATCCATGATCCGAGACAATCAGAATGGTCGTTCGGTCCCGAATACCGGCGTCGTCAACGGCGGCGATGACATCCCCCACACAACTGTCAGCATAAGCAACAGCAGAGTACCCTGCGTTCGTCCGCGGGCCATACTGGTGGTGAACTGAATCGACATTCAATAAATGGAACAGAGTCAGTTGCGGCTTTCGTTCGCGAATCACGTGACAGACCGCCTCGGTCCACACACGATCGCGTGCCGGTGAGCTCAACTTTATGAAGCCTTCGATATCTTCATCCGTGACGACCCCTGCCTGCTTCATGCTGGCAATCAGTCGCGGCGTCGTGAATTGGAACGTGTCCGGCACGTCCGGAAAGTCGTCATCGATGGATGATGCATTCCGCGTGCAAGGCCAGTTGATCGCAGCAACCTTCATCCCGTGCTGATGAATGGCATCATAAACCGTGGGGACCTGGACCAGATCCAGCTTGTCTTTGCGAGGATTGACCTTGATCGGCAGTCCCAGCCCCGGTCGTTCAAGCACACCATTGAACAGCACGCCATGTCGCTCTGGCCAGACACCCGTCATCAGCGACGTGTGATTGGGCCAGGTCACAGCCGGATTCGCAACAACCATCCCCTCAGCAACCACCCCATTCGCCGCAAGCTTCCGAATGTTTGGCATCGGAGCGTTCTTGTCACCGAACAGATAAGCGGGCAGACCATCCACGCAGATGACGATCACGTGTCGGTCGTGAACCTCACCCGCGAGCCCGATTGGCGCCAGGATGGTCCACAGGATTCCGCACAGCAGCGTCAGACAAAGTGGTTTTTGCACTTCAGATTCCAAACGATTCGGGAACGAAATCGAGACTGCCTCGCACAGAGCTGCCAGTCCGCCGACGAGCCGGGCCAGTCTGACAGCAGTAGGAAATCGAGATCCTACGGAGCCACAGGACCATCCAGAGTCATCTCACCAGGATACGAGAATGCATACCGTTTCAGGATGTCCCGGCAAACGTCCGAGCCCAGGAACTTGAGGAACGCTTCACACGCCCCCCGTTCCTGAGTCGTACTCATGATGACCCCGCCCTGTTCCAGGGGCGGGTACGAATCCTTGGGGAATGGCCACTGTCGCCCCTTCTCCCGCAGCGCGTCGGCGATCGTCAAAGAGACGGCGATGATTCCGATATCGGCGGCACCCGATTCGACGAACTGAGCTGCCTGAGCAATATTCTCACCAAAGACGATTCGATCCTCGACCTCTTCATAGATATCGAAATGGTAGAGCGCAGCTTCGGCCGCTTTACCATAAGGGGCGTGCTGGGGATTGGCGATGGCGATCTTCTTGATGCTGGCACTTCGTAGCGAGGCAATCCCTTCCCGTTCCACATCGACGGGACAGTCATTACGGACCCACAACACGATCCGCCCCATCGCATAGACGATCAGGGACTCGGAAATCGCCAGCCCCTGGTCGATTAACTGCTGCGGGTAAGCGACGTCCGCTGAGAGGAAGACATCAAAGGGAGCCTTATTCAAAAGCTGCGAATAGAAGCTTCCCGACGAGCCATAGGTCGGTTTGACGGCGATTTCGGGATGAGCTTGCCGAAACTCGGTGATGATCTCTTCCAGTACATATTTCAGATCAGACGCGGCGGCAACACTGATCGTTACCTTCGGTTCGACGATCGCTGAATTTTGTACCGGGCGGGAATCGGTGAACTGATCGCAGCCGGTGAGCACCAGCAGCAGAAATGCTCCGATCACGGGCGCGCGAAACTGTTGTATCCTCATGCTTCCATATCTTTTCATTGGCAGACCTTGATCTCGCCCGTTTCACGCACGTCATACCCCGGCAGTTCGCCGATCATTTCGCGGTAGGCGGTTGAACGAACAACTTTAATAAAGGCTTTTATCCGTCGGTCATCGATGCTGCCGGCCCGAAAACAGACATCGAACGCCTCTTCCTGAAGAGGTAGAAAATCGAGGCCCGCTTCTGCGGAAGCGAGCTGAACACAAATTCCTGCGTCGGCCCAACCCGCTTTGACCGCTTCCACGACGCCCCGATGGTCCGAGGCCAGATGCCGCGGTGCTTTTCCGTTCTGAGTCAGACGATCATAGCACTGGCGGGCCCCCGAACCGGCCTCACGTCCGACCCACCGCAGCCTTGTTTTCAGCAGAGCTTCCACCGTTCGAGGCCTCGGCTCCGGACGGACAACTATCCCTTCCTGCCAGCGAGACAGCCGGATCGATTGAAAGCCGGTTCCCAGTGTCTCGTGGATCACATCAAAGTTTCGATCGGGCTCTTCCCGAGTCGAAAAGTGCAACCCCGCCAGATGGACCAAGCCATCCTGCAGCATCCTGATCGCCTGGCGACTCGAACGAGGCAGGACGATCAGACGCAAACCCGTCACGGCGGCGTACAAGCTCGCCAAGAGCCCCGCCGCAGGATCACAACACGCCATCACCAGCGTTTCACTCGCTTCATCCGTAGCGCTGTCTTCCGGCGACGGCCTAACGGATGACGCGATCATTGCCAGCATGGGCGAGGCACTGGCTGGATAGATGACCGTCCTTCCCGAGACATCCGCTCGCCAGCATCGCGTTGTCTCCGAGCCCCCCTTCCAGGCCCAGACCTCTGTCGGTTGTACCGCAGAAGAGCGAGCGAAGAGTTCCTCGACGGATGTCTTCAAAACAGCCGCCAGAGCCAGCGCCGACGCGACCGACGGAACCAGGCGATTTCCCTCGATGGCGGTCACGGCTGTACGGGAAATCCCCGCCTGAT
Organism: Schlesneria sphaerica; assembly: GCF_044336245.1. Taxonomy (NCBI): domain Bacteria; kingdom Pseudomonadati; phylum Planctomycetota; class Planctomycetia; order Planctomycetales; family Planctomycetaceae; genus Schlesneria; species Schlesneria sphaerica. Next base: position 3,534,607 of record NZ_CP172346.1, read on the forward strand.
CAGCAAGCTGAGCTTGCGTCATATTCAGCTCTAAACGCCGCTGACGAACCTGATTTCGTGATTCCAGTGGGAAAGTCATAATCCTGACAGCATACGTCACGACCAAAACAGATAAAAGCACGCGTCAGCGGAAACCGACGGGTACTCCTTCGCCGATCCGAAGATCGAAACAAATGGAAACGAAGGCGCATTGAGATGAGTGATTATCTATCCGGGTGAGGGCCTGAGCCAAGCGAAAATCGGCGTGAGAACTCGCCGCGATATTTCTCACGCCAATGACGAAGGGTTGTCAGGAATATGACGAAAGTCAGCCGTTCGTCGCCAGAGCGATCGAGGTGCCTCGCGAAACTCGTGACGGACGGCGGAAACAGGGCGTTCACAGCACATGCCGGTTTCCGCCAGAACTGCATCATCAATTCCGCCGGGTGAGACGGTTCACGCCTTCAACTCGAAAATCGTTTCGACCTCGACCGGAATGTTCGAAGGGAGCGACCCCATTCCGACAGCGCTGCGGGCTCCGCGGCCTTTCGTTTCACCCCAGACTTCCACCATCAGATTACTGAAGCCATTGATGACCTGGGGATGATTGCCAAAGTCGGGAGTGGCGTTGACCATTCCCAGAGTTTTGACAAGCCGCTCGATTCGATCGAGGCTTCCCAGTTCTCGGCGCAGGGTCGCCAGCATGGTGAGGCCCACCTGCCGGGCAGCGAGGTAAGCATCAGCTTCACTCATCGAGTCACCCACCCGGCCGGTAATCATCGTCCCATCCTGCCGCAGGGGGCCATGCCCGGAGACATAGGCCAGGTTCCCGACGATCAACACCGGATGATAAATACCACCAGGCTTCGGAGCCGGAGGAAGTTCCAGTTGTAACTCGGCGACGCGGGCTTCGGCACTCATGATATTCAGGCTTTCAATGAAAATGACACGGATCAGAATGGAATCATAGCCAGCTCATTCCCGGAGAGAAACCGATCGTAATCAAGAAGACAACCCAGGATTACGTCGGATTTCCGCAGCCACTTCAAGGCCTTTTATCCTGACCGATCGCATTACCAGTGCATGACAAACCCGCCATCGACGTTGATGGTCTGGCCCGTCATTTCCGAAGCGCGATCGGACGACAGAAAGGTGATCAGATTCGCAATGTCTTCCGGCTTTTGCCAGCGTTTCAGCGGGATCACACTACGAACCTTGTCGTTCGCCCAATCTTCGTAGCTGCGGCGACTTTCCTCCGGCTGCTGATCATTCCACGCCTGCCAGACAGCGCGATTCAGCGGCGTCTGAACCATTCCCGGACAGACCGTATTGACGCGGACACCGTGTGGGGCCAGGTCCTTCGCAAGACACTGGGCAAAGTTAATGTTTGCCGCCTTACTAGCGCTATAAGGGGGATCTGTCTGCGAGCCGATCTGTCCGGCCACCGATGAGACAAACGTCATCGCTCCACGAGAGCGTGAGATCATGCGGGGACCAATCATGTGGGCCACATTCACCATCCCCAGAATGTTAATCTCCAGCACACGCGGCCAGTCAGCAGGAGACAGGTTCGTGAAGGGAAAGCCGAACTTGCCTGAACCGACTGCCGCAGCATGCACCATGATCTCGACCGGTCCCAGTTCGGCCTCCAACTGTTCTACTGCCGACTGCACCTGATCCTGGCGACTCACGTCAACCGACAGTGCGATTACTGGAACCGGAAACTCGTGTCCGAGGGATGCCGCGGCTTCGATTCCTGACGACGAAACATCGCAAAGCGCGATCCTGCAGCCTTCACGTGCCAGCTCGGTCGCGCAAGCCAGTCCGATACCACTCGCCCCGCCAAAAACCACTGCAACCCGATCCTGCAGATGAAGATCCATTGAAGCCTCTTTGTGAAGTATTGACCCACCGCAATTCTGCTGGCGTCAGGAAATGAAATCGAGGTGGGCGTTGTCCCCATTGATGCGTTAACATCTCACAAGTGCAGCGCGTCGACTAGAGTGGAAGCAAGAACAAGCCACTTGAAACCGGACACAACCATGTGACCAGGTCAGACAGGAACTCACCCGTGACATCCAGATCCGCACCAGCGAAATCATTCGTCCCCCATCAGACTCCACTGGGACGTCGACAGTTTCTGTTCGACGCATCCTCAGGACTGGGATCGATGGCCCTTTTGTCGATGCTGGCTCAGGATCAATCTGTTCGCGCAAGCGACGACGTCAAACTTCCCATTCGACCGTTGATCAACCCTGAAGCTCCGACGGCTCAACGGGCACCCCATTTCCCCCCGCGTGCCTCACGCGTGGTCATGATCTTCTGCTCTGGCGCCCTCAGCCATGTCGATTCGTTCGACTACAAACCGGAACTGATCAAACGCAACGGGCAACCCCTTCCCGGTGCCGACAAACTGATCACCTTTCAGGGGGAACAGGGGAACCTGGTTGCCCCACAATGGGAGTTCAAGCCACGGGGTGAGTCAGGGAAAATGGTCTCCGAACTCTTGCCCCATCTGGCAGAACTGGCGGATGAGATGTGCTTCATCCATTCCATGACGGCAAAAAGTAATACGCATGGACCGGCCGAGAATCAGATGAGCACCGGATTCACGCTCGATGGATTCCCCAGTATCGGTGCCTGGATCAGCTATGCACTGGGAAGTGAGACCGCCGATCTTCCCAGCTTTGTTGCCATCCCCGATCCTCGTGGGGTCCCGCAAGCAGCATCGAACAACTGGAACAGCGCTTTTCTACCCGCTGTATTCCAGGGAACCCCGTTTAATGCAGACAAGCCCATCGCGAACCTGTCGAGGCCGGCGGAAATCCCTGAGGCGAACGAGGTGGCCACGCTCGACTTCCTCAAGCGACTCAATCGGCGGCACCTCGAGCAGCACCAGGGTGATTCTAACCTCGCAGCGCGGATCGCCAGCTATGAACTGGCCGCGCGCCTGCAACTGCGGGCCGCCGAAGTCTCGGACCTTTCCCGCGAGAGTCAGGAAACTCAAGCACTCTACGGCATCCTCGACGCAAACCCTGTCAAAGCTGGCTTCGGTCGGAATTGTCTGCTCGCACGTCGACTGCTGGAACAAGGGGTCCGATTCGTCCAGCTCTTTAACGGCTCGTATGCCATGGGCGAAGGTGTGGGAAACTGGGATGGCCACAAGACCCTGAAATCCCAATACGAGGTGCATGCTCCCATTCTTGACCAGCCCGCCGCCGCATTGTTGACGGACCTGAAACGAACAGGCCTGCTGGAAGATACACTCGTCGTCTTCGTGACAGAGTTCGGTCGCATGCCCACGTTTCAGAAAGGAGCGAGTGGCCGCGACCATAACCCGAAGGGGTTCACAACGTGGCTGGCAGGAGCGGGCGTCAAACGAGCGTATAGTTATGGCGCCACGGATGACTTCGGACACACTGCCGTCGTCCAGCCCACCACGATCTATGACCTGCACGCGACCATTCTGCACCTGCTAGGTTTGGATCACGAGCGACTGTCATTCTACCACAACGGGATTGAACGCCGCCTGACCGATGTGCACGGCCACGTCCTGCACGACATCCTGGCCTGATTTGGACCTCCCCACTCACTGGTACGGAAACCCGTTTCAAAGCGAATTCGTGCAGAGCCCTGGGACCGTTTTTTGTGCCTTCAAATCACGGGGGGATGCCGGCAGGTTCCCGGCCCTATTCGATCCAATCCACAGCGTCACTCACCTGCGTCAAACGAAAACGACCGCATGCCCGAACTGAATTCGAGCATGCGGTCGAGTCTGACTGATCGAGTCTCAGCAACTCGCCATGCGGCTACGAACGTGGTCAACGATCTCTTTGACGGGAACGCGAATCTGTTCGAGCGTGTCGCGGTCCCGGATCGTGACGGTATCACCCGACATGGTTTCGCTGTCGACCGTAACGCAGAACGGAGTACCGATTTCATCCATACGGCGGTACCGGCGGCCAATCGCGGCCTGCTGGTCGTAGGCAGCGGCAATCCCGGCCTGTTTGAACTCGCGATAAATGGCGGCCGCCTTCTCTGGCATACCATCCTTTTTGATCAGCGGGAAGATCGCAACCTTGATCGGAGCCAGCTTCGGATGGAACTTCAGCATCACGCGTGACTGCATGACACCCTTTTCGTCCGGCTGTTCATCTTCGTGGTAGGCTTCACAGAGGAACGCCAGGGTGGCACGATCACAGCCCGCTGCGGGTTCGATCACGTGAGGAACATATCGTTCGCGAATCTGGTCATCGAAGTAAGACAGGTCTTTGCCACTCCCCGCATACTTGGGCTTTCCATCAGGCCCGAGTTCAACGACCAGCTTGCCATCCTGTTTGCAGAGCTTCCCTTCCGAGTGGGACCGCAAGTCGAAGTCGCCGCGGTGCGCAACCCCTTCAAGTTCTCCGTACGATCCCTCTTCGAGGAATGGGAAGGCGTACTCGAGATCCGCAGTACCGACTGAGTAGTGCGCAAGCTCTTCGGCGGTATGTTCTCGCAAAATCAGATTCCCTGCCGAGATCCCATGCTTGAGATACCAGTTGTAGCGGCGGTCGCGCCAGTAGCGGTACCACTCGAGCGACTGACTTGGATGACAGAAGAACTCCATCTCCATCTGCTCAAATTCACGAGAGCGGAAAATGAAGTTACGCGGTGTGATCTCATTGCGGAAACTCTTACCGATCTGCGCAATCCCGAATGGAATCTTGACGCGACTGGAATCGCAGACGTTCTTGAAGTTCACGAACATCCCCTGTGCCGTTTCAGGCCGCAGGAATGCCCGGGTCTCTTCAGAACGAACCGCGCCGGTATGCGTTTCGAACATCAGGTTGAAGTCGCGAGGTTCGGTCAACTGGCACTTGTCATGCTCGCCAGGATGCTTCGAAGGCTTCAGCGGACACTCGCTGGTCCCGATATGGTCCGCGCGGAACCGTCCTTTACATTCGCGGCAATCCTGAAGCTTATCCGCGAACAGATCGAAATGGCCCGACACCTTCCAGACTTGAGGGTGCATCACGATCGACGTTTCGACACCCACCATATCGAACGGACTGGGTGCCCCTTCGGGCGTCGTGACTTCGTCATGCTCGGTGATCATGTCGGCCCACCAGGCCTGCCGCACGTTTCGCTTGAGTTCAACACCAAGCGGACCGTAATCCCAGAATCCGTTCAAACCGCCATAGATCTCGGACGACTGAAAAATGAATCCCCGCCGCTTCGCAAGCGCGACGATTTTGTCCATACGGTTTTCGACGGCCATGTCGGATGTGTCCTTCCGGTACGTAGTAGAAACAACTTGAATTTGGGTTCTAAGTCAGTCAGTTAAAGTGGAACTGTGTCCCCCCAACTGTGCTCCGAACCTGGATCCATCGAACCCCTCTTGAGAAGAATCTTCTCAAGGTGGGCCAGTTCCGATCCAGGTTCGCGTGATTTTTTGCTATCGTTCTGTGTCGATCAGCAGGTATCGATCAGGACAGTGTAAACTCGGGCAGTCGCAGGACTTCCCCACCTTTCAGCGCCGATTCATGCGCCAGAATTCCGACGCAGGTCCAGTTGGCGGATAGAGTGGCATTCGGCCAGGGATCACGATTCTCGATCAGTGCGCTGACCATTTCGTGAACCAGATGCGGATGGGATCCCCCGTGCCCACCTCCCTGAATGAACGACAGATGATCTGCATCCTGAATTGACTGTGTAAACTTGCGGATCGGCTCTGGCAAGAGGTGAGCGAAGTCCGGCACTTCGATCTTGGACGGAATTTCATGCTCGGGCTTTTTCGCGGTGTGAATCACGTGAGGTTCACCCTCAACGAGCGTCCATTCAAAGCTCTTCTTGGTCCCGTAGACATCGAAGCTCTCACGGTACTGTCGCGCGACGTCATACAGGAATCGCCAGATGTGCGCGGTGACGTCAGAATCCTTGATCTTGATGTGACAGGATTCCACCGCGAACTTGTTCCCCGACTTTTGTGCGATATCGTCCCGAACCGTCCCTGAACCAAAGCAACTGACGTACTCGGCACGCCCGTTGAGCAACCCCAGACACGGGCTGACAACGTGGGTGGCGTAGTGCATCGGGATCATTTTTTCCCAGTACGAGGGCCACCCATCCATGTCCTGCGGATGCGAAGCGGCCAGATGCTGGATTTTCCCGAGTTCACCCTTCTCGTAGAGATCCTTGATGAAGAGGAATTCACGTGAGTAGACCACGGTTTCCGCCATCATGTACTTGAGGCCGGTCTGCTTGACCAGTTCACAGATCTGCTGACATTCTTCGACCGTGGTTGCCATCGGGACCGTACACATGACGTGCTTGCCCGCCCGCAAGGCCTGCATCGACATCGTCGCGTGATCGGGAATGGGCGAATTGATGTGAACGAAATCGACCTTGGGGTCTTTCAGGACTTCGCTGTAATCCGTGAATCGCTTCTCGATATTGAATCGATCGCCAATCACGTTCAGATGCTCTTTGTTCCGCTGACAGATGGCGTAGACGTTGGCATTGGGATGCGCCTGATAAATTGGAATGAACTCGGCTCCAAAGCCAAGTCCGATCATGGCGACGTTCACTTGCGAATTGCTCATGGTGCAAACCCCTCACTGATTCAGGACAACGTCTCTAGGCGATTGACTCATTTCCAGCGGTACTGCGATGACCGACTGAATTCCGCGATGCCCCAACAGTCACTTCGGAAAACTTGCTCGAGTGGCCTCCCGTTTGCGTAAGACGATCTCCGTCCCCACCGAAAGTGCCACAAAAGTCAGATATTGGTTTATTTCCCTCTGGGTATTTTGTAACTCAAAATGAGAAAAGTTGCCAACGCCTGAAAAACAGGGGAAGGTGCCTGGCCGACACTCAGTCAGGTTGAGCAGAGAGCAATCATCCCACGATGTGATGCCCAGCCTCGGATCCTGGACTGCATGCGCCGTCCCCGGGCGAATCGTGCGGGATATGACCACAAAGGAAACCTGTAACGTCAAAAAAAGGGGAGAGGGATCTGCTGATCGTAAAGTGGACCGCAAAATCATTTGAAGAAACTTCGAAACGCTCTGCAAAAAAGTTCCGTTGACGGCTGTGCAGAGCGCGCATAATGTCAAACACGGACGTTGTAATGATGTGCAAAACGAGACGACAGGTTTTGTCCTCGTGCCCTGGCTGTGGACATGCCAAGGCTTTTCCATCGATCGATTGGGTTTAGCTTCACAGAAGCGAGACGACAATGTTCCTCTGCGTAGTTCGTACCGCCTGCCTTCTCTCCGCCTTTCTCGCTGTCAGCCCCTTATCGGCACAAGACCAGAACTGGGGCCGAAAGATGTTCGACAAGACCGAAATCAAATTTGGTTCAGTCGCCAAAAACTCCGATGTAACTTTCAAGATTACGCTGACAAACATTTTTAAGGAGGCCATTCAGGTCTCCAGCGTCAGCACCTCGTGCGGTTGCATCTCGTGGCAGGACAAAACTCCCATTACGATCCCGTCGGGTGAGCGCCAGGAACTGACAATCCGCCTCGACACAATCCGGCACCAGGGGGACAAACACGTCCGCGCGTTCGTTTCCTTGCTGGAACCGACCCGAGGCTCGACCTCGCAGGTCACCATCCCTGTCGAAGGCCGAATCCGGCAGGATGTTGTGCTGCAGACGAACAACCTCAACTTTGGCGTCGTTGATATCGGCCGCGCGATGGAGCATCGCATGACGGTTTCCTACAGCGGTGGTCGCCCCGACTGGAAGATTACTGACGCAAAAGTCAACAACCCGCACCTGACGACCAAAGTCGTGGAAAAGAACCGCAGTGGCGGAACAGCAAACTACGAAGTGATTGTCACCCTCGACGCCAAAGCTCCAGTCGGAAAACTCCGGGACCAGATGCTGATCGTCACAAACGAAGGAAGTGACAATGGGTATGCGACCACCGTCGATGCCCAAATTGAACCCGACATTGTGGTCTCAGATGTCCAGTTAGGGAAATTGGATGCAGGCCAGTCGAAGACAGTGACCGTGGTCGTGCGTGGCAAAAAGCCCTTTCGCATCCAGAAAATCGACCGTGAGAAACAGGACGATGTGTTCAAGGTGAAATCTTCCGATGCCGATCAGATGATCCACACCTTATCACTCACTTGCACTCCGTCAGAGCAGGACGGGTTGTTTGAAGAAGTGTTCTCACTTACTATCTCCGGACGTGAGCAACCAGTGACCTTTAAGGCGAAAGGTCGCGTGGCAGAACATTCGGTCACTGTCGCCAAGCCAGTGATTGAAACTTCCGCACCGCAACCATAGTCTGCTCAGCACGATCCGTGTCGTGTTTGCAGGAAGTTTGAGCAATGTCGAAAGCGCCCGTAGCTAGGTGTTTCGGTCTGATCGGGTTTCTTCTGATCATGTCCCCGGTGCTGCACGCAGACTCGCCAGAGGACCCCGATTGGGCCAAGGCGCTGATCGACAAAGACATGCAAAAGATCAGCTACAAAAGCGTTGCGAGAGGACAGGACGTTTCCTTTCGGATACCTGTCACCAATGTTCACGCAGACGAAGTGCAAATTACCGCACTTTCGACGTCATGCGGGTGCCTCTCATGGGACGAGAATCGACTCTCTCCCACAGGGGCACTGACTCTTCCCGCCGCGATCACCATTCCTCCGGGCCAGACAAAGTATATTAATCTTCGTCTGGACACGATTCGCCATCACGGTGAAAAACGCGGAACGCACGGAATTGTGACGTTCTTCATCCCCAGCAGGAACATTTTCGGCACAACCCGAATTTATGCAGAAGGCTACATCCGCTCCGATGTCGTACTGCAGCCTGGTTCAGTCAATTTCGGCTCGGTTGACCCGGAAAAAGGGGCAGAACAGACCCTGACCGTCAGTTACGCCGGCCGAAATAACTGGACGCTCACATCGGCCAAATTCAATAGCCCCCACCTTGTCGCCGAAATTGTGGAAAAATCTCGAGCGAACGGCAATGTCAACTACGACCTGATCGTGAAACTCAAGCCGACGGCACCCATCGGAGCGCTCCGCGACCAGATGATGCTTGTGACAGACGACGTCAACAACCCCCAGATTCCAGTGCAGGTTGAAGCCCGAATTGAACCGGAAATTGTCGTAACCGAGGCCAACTTCGGAACGCTCACCCCCGGAAAACCAAAAGAAATTCAGGTGCTGGTCCGTTCCACCAAAACGCCCGCCAAGCCGTTCAAGATTGAGAAATGTGAGCGTACGGAGCAGGACACGTCGATCCGGGTCAAAAAAACGGACGAGACAAAAGTGCTTCACCAGATCACCTTGACGTTCACGCCCCCCAACAAGCCCGGATTGTTTGAGGAAACCTTCTTTTTGACGATCAGCGGCCGAGAAGAGCCGATTACCTTTAAGGCAAAAGGCCGAATTCTCGACATGCAATAGTGTTCAATTCGCCATTCCACTCAACGAACCGCTGCAGGGAGCTCGCAGATGCCAGTTTTTAAGGACAATTCGGAATCCATCGGCCGAACACCACTCGTCAAGATCAATCGCCTCGCCGAGGGTTTGAACGCCACAATTCTGGCAAAAATTGAAGGCCGAAATCCCGCGTACAGCGTCAAGTGCCGAATCGGCGCCGCCATGATCTGGGATGCCGAAGCCAACGGCAAACTCAAACCCGGAATGCACGTGGTCGAACCGACAAGCGGTAACACCGGGATCGCGCTAGCCTACGTCTGTGCGGCTCGCGGATACTCACTGACCCTCACCATGCCCGAAACGATGTCAGTCGAGCGACGCATGATGCTGCGAAGCTTCGGAGCCGAGCTGATTCTGACCCCCGGCGCGGACGGGATGAAAGGGGCTATCGCCAAGGCGGAAGAACTTTCGCGGCAAGACGGCTGGTTCATGCCACAACAGTTCAAGAACCCAGCCAACCCTGCGATCCACTTCAAAACCACAGGCCCTGAAATCTACAACGACACCGAAGGGAAGATTGATATCTTCGTGGCCGGGGTCGGCACGGGCGGTACCATCACCGGCGTAACTCGATACTTGAAAAACGAGAAGAAGCTGCCGATCAAGTCGATCGCGGTTGAGCCGACCAACAGCCCCGTTCTCTCTGGCGGAGCCCCTGGAAAACACAAGATTCAGGGGATCGGCGCCGGCTTCATCCCTGACATCCTCGATCGCTCAGTTATCGATGAAGTGGTTCAGGTAACCGATGAGGAATCGATTGAGACGGCGAAGAAGCTGATGCGGCTCGAGGGAATCACCTGCGGTATCAGTTGCGGAGCCGCAATGGCCGCGGCACTGAAAGTCGCTGCCCGCCCTGAATCGGCCGGCAAGACGATTGTCACAATCCTGCCCGACAGCGGTGAACGCTATCTTTCAACCGCTCTGTTTGAGGACCTCCGCGGGTAATTTCATGACCGACGGTCCACCCAGCTTTTTCAGCAGATCCGCTTCGCCCATCCGGTGGCTAAGTGAAGAAGGACGGTGGAGTCGCCGGCCATGTCTCCGCAAACCTTTGTAATCTTTCGGTTTAATCATTAACTTGAAGCTGCCACAGTGGGAGCTTCTGATCGAGACTGCGGGACGGGAGAACTTTAACTTGCATCCCGCGCCCTAATAGCTATACTCCTGCGTTCCGCACTGGCTGCAATTCGGCCGGCGCCATTATAGCAACAGATTTTCGCAAGTGATTTTCGAGGTTGTCATGGGTTCTGAGTGCGCTATTTGTCAAAAGAAACCGGTTCGCGGCAACCAGAAGGTCGAACGCGGTAAGGCAAAGTACCTGGGCGGTAACGGTCGCAAGACGACTGGTATCACGAAGCGCTGGTTCCGCCCCAACCTTCAGTCTCTGCGGATGCAGTTGGGCGAATCATCCAAGCGAGTTCGCGTATGCGTTCAGTGCCTTCGCTCGGGCCTGGTGGTCAAGCGAGTGGTCAAGAAGCCATTCACCATCGAAGGCTGATTTTTCGTCAGTGACACGATCGCCTGCGATTGTCGCGCGGTGGTCGTGTCACGTCGTTTTTCGAGGTGGCAATGGAACTCACGCGCAGCGTAGTCCAGAAAGTCGCAGATCTCGCACGCCTGAAGGTTTCTGACCACGAGTTAGATACACTTGTTAGCGATCTCAGCGCAATCGTTGGTTATGTGGAGATCCTCAACGAACTGGATACCACAGGGATCGCGCCGATGGTGCATGCTGTAGAACTTCAAAATGTTCTGCGGCCCGATGTCGTCGCCGAGTCGCTCGATCGGCAACTGGCATTGTCGAACGCACCCCGCACCGACGGCTCTTACTTCCTGGTCCCCGCGATCATCGACAGTGAATGATCAAACGACGCGGCTCAGGCTCTCCCTGAAGAACACGCGCCCCGAGTCAGGGCACCGCTGACGCCAAAGTTTTCGTTAAGAGATTTGTCGCCCCATCGCCCCGAGCGTAACGCCAGGCACTCCTTAAAAGCTTACAACTCGTCGGTACACCTCGCAGGTCCGCCGCGAGATTTCAGCCAGCCCTGTGGGTATTGCGACCACCACGCGATCGGGTGGTGCGTCATTAATGATCGGGCCGCAAGAGGAGCGTAAAAGCATTGCTCCCGCGGACAGAACGATCACCGGGACGTGGGCAGGCAAGTATCAGGCCGCACGCCGAATGGGCTCAGCGCATTGGCGAACCGGCTCTTTGTCTGGAACATGCACCCAACGGGCGACCTTGAACAGGTAACAGCACCGGTGACAGCGTGCAGCCTTGGTCCAGAATGAACCCTTCGAATTACCACTCGTGCTCAGATACACGTCATCGTTTTTGCACTGGGGGCATTTCATAACGAACTCCACGCGAGTTATGGAATTGTCTGGTCGCGGGCCCTCGCCGAGCAACCTGTGTGATTGTCGGGCAAGTTTGTAGTTCGAATTCGGTTATGCGCAAACCCCAGTCTTAAAGCAGCCCACCCCCGACTCAGACGGTCTGCCCGGTCAAGCAGACCTCGGAAGTAGCCTCCGGAGGAAGCAGCGACTCCTGCGGCTCCGACATCATCTCGTAGACGCCGTCGCTGTTTAATTTGAAGAATTGTCGGAACCACAGCATTCTTTGCACATTAGGCTGTGGAGACGTCAGGGCGAACCAGGTTCCACACTTCTCCTGCCAGTCAAACAGCATTCCGAAGAACCCGCTGGGAATGTATTTGACATACTGCATGTCGATCGCAATCGACTCACAACGCTCATCGTGAATCAAGCGAAACAGCCCTTCGCGAAGCAGCGCGAGGTCAGCACCGTCCCAGATCTCCATCTCGCCAAGCTGCAGAAGGTAGAACTCATCCCGAACGTCGATCAGCATCCGTTTAAAGCGCCGCTGAACTGCCATGAAAGCCTTGTCCTGTCACGAGTGGAACGAACGCCAACTCCGAAAACGATGCTTCGGGGTACGATCACCACTAATCGCAAAGACTGGACCGAGGACCTGAAATGAACCCACCTTCCCTGAAGTTAGAATCGCAAACAACCGACACGGAAGGGTTTGCGATCGATATAAATCCTGCCGAGACGGGAGCAGAACCGACCGCTGTGGTAATTTCACCACAGCGACTGATGTCAATGTTGCGATAAAGCCACACCCTCGCTGCGGGGTCTTAACAGCGTGCGTGGCACAGTGCCACGTCTTGGCGCGATGCAGCAGCAGCCCCACTGAGGTCAATCGAGCACATACAAAGCGCGTCATGCCTCAGATCGGAAGAACGAGAGCCCAAGAGTTGCATCAGGAGGGGCAACTCTTGGGCTCGTCCGGGCCTTACTCTTCTTCTGCGACGTACATCAGACGGCCACAAGTACAAAACCGAACCCGACCTGCTCGCAGTTCAAGATAGACCTGGGCTGTGAGTGACACGTAACACTCGCTGCAGGACTTGTTAACAACCGGAGCCAGTGCATCGGCCCCGTAGGCCTGAACCAGACGCCGATATTGTGGAACAATATCAGGGGGGAGGATTTCTTCAGCCTGAGCAATTTCCACTTCCAACGCAGCGGCTTGTTCTTTCAAACCCGCTTCCTTGGAATTGACCTCCTGAACCAGCGTCTGAAGCTCGGACTCGATGGTCGTGATGTCCAACTCGGCTTTTTTGATTTCCATCTGGATGACGTCGACCTTGTCGAGCGCTTCCAGAATTTCGTCTTCAAGAACGCTCTTGGCCATCGTATCAGCAGCAATCTGTGAGCGAAGCGCTTCGTATTCGCGGTTACTCGCGGCGGCGTTGAGCTTTCCAGAGAGATCGTAGATCCGTCCTTCACTGGATTTAAGCTGCAGGTTCTTCTGGTCGGCGGCCAGCTTCATCTGCTTCAGCTTGTTGCGCTGGGCTTCGATCTCTTCTTTTTTCTTCTCAATGAGTTGCTTGCGAGCCGCGATTTTACGGGGGCCTCTTTCCAACTGATCGGAAATCTCACGCAGTTTAATGCGTAATCTGTGCAGTTGTCTCATACCAGCGGAAATCGAACTCATCCACCAAACTCCTCGAAAGCCCACGTTTCTCCTGTTTGTGCACTATAACATAAACCCGCCAGTCGCGCATTCTGTTCTGACGAAAGTTGCGAAACGAGCCGCCAATTCGCGGTTCTCAGGCTCATTCCAGGGATGTTGATGATCGCTCGGCAACACCTTCGAGCGGCATTGCCACCTTCTCTGCCTGACCTCAACCATGGGCCGATTGACGTGTGCGGCGGGGAGCGGCTTGCACTTCCGTGTTGCATCATTCATCTTTGGACCTGTGTCGATTGCAGAATCTCGTCCTCGTGCGAAGCCGATGTCTGTGCGTGCTGTTTCCCCACCACCTCGTGTGTCGAGCGCATCCAACTGGTCTCTGATACAGCGGATGCTGTTGCTTGGCTGGAAACACCGTGTGATGTCGGTCTATGTACTGACACTCAACCTGTTACTGGTAGGACTGAACCTGGCCGGCCTGGGCTTCACCGGCTTGGGGATTGACGTCCTGCGGAACGCCCTGGAGCCGGGCAGCCCCCCCGTCCAGTGGCCCTTGGGCTTCCAGCCCCCCAGCGACTGGACCCCGATGTCGGTCGTGTTTCTTGTCGCCGGACTGGTGCTGGGGATGGCAGCGGTCCAGGCCGCGCTGAAATTCATCACTGCCGTCGCCGGGGCAGCCCTCAGCCACGCAATCGTCGTTCAGTTGAGAACCGACGTTTATGACAAGCTGCAGCGATTAAGCTTCCGATTCTTCGATGCCCATGACAGCAGCTCGTTAATCAATCGCGTCGCCGGAGACGTCCAATCTGTTCGCAGCTTCATCGACGGTGTTATTCTGAAGATCCTCACCGTGGCCCTGACGCTGGCCTTCTATCTCGCCTACATGCTGTCGGTGCATGTGACACTCGCCCTTGCATGCCTGCTGACGTCTCCCCTGCTGTACGTCGGTTCGGTCTGGTTTTCCCGAAAAGTTCGTCCCCTGTACCAGCGCAGCAGCGAACTCGGCGACACCATGGTCCTGCGCCTTTCGGAGAACGTGCAGGGCATTCAGGTCGTCAAAGGATTTGCCCGCGAGGACGACGAAATCGAGCGGTTTCGCCAAGCGAATCGTGAGCTGCGTGATCAGAAATTTGATATCTTCTGGAGCCTCAGCCTCTACCAGCCCGTCATGGGTCTGCTGACTCAAGTCAATCAATTGATCCTGATCGGGTACGGAGGAATGCTGGTGATCCGCGGAGAACTGCCGCTGGGAGCAGGCTTTTTCGTGTTCGCAAACCTGATCAATGAGTTTGCCAATCAGGTCGGCCAGATCATCAACATCGCCAACAGTATCCAAAGCAGCCTGACAGGCGCAGACCGTGTTTTTGCCATCCTCGATGCCCGGATCGAAATCGAGAGCCTCCCTGATCCCGTCCCCCTGGCGCGAGCAAGGGGTGAAGTCACGTTCGAAAACGCCAGCTTCACCTACCACCGCCCTGACATCGATATCCAACTCGGGACCTCGCTCAATCCAGAAGCGGAAACCCCTCAGGACAATCCCGTTCCTGTTCTCGACCAAATCAACCTGACGATTCATCCGGGTGAATGCGTGGGAATCGTGGGTGAGACCGGTGCGGGCAAGACAACACTGCTGCAGTTGATTGCCCGATTTTATGACACGACCTCGGGACGGGTCCTGGTCGACGGAGTGGATGTCCGGGAACTCGACTTACAGGATTTGCGTCGGAACATCGGAATCGTGTTCCAGGAGAGCTTCCTGTTCAGTAATACTGTCGCTGCCAATATTGCCTTTGGTCGACCAGGGGCCGACTTGACCGATGTTGAGCGTGCAGCGCAACTCGCATCCGCTGCGGACTTCATCGCAGAATTGCCTCAAGGATACCAAAGTCTGGTCGGCGAACACGGCTCCAACCTTTCAGGAGGCCAACGGCAACGACTGGCCATCGCACGGGCACTCCTTCTTGACCCTCCGATCCTCATGCTCGATGATGCAACTGCTGCGGTCGATGCAGAAACCGAGCACGAAATTCAAGAGGCCATCCAGACGGCGGGAGCGGGCCGAACGACAATCCTGGTTTCCAGTCGTATCAGTTCCGTTCGGCACGCGGATCGAATCCATGTTCTCCATCAAGGACGAATCGTTGAATCAGGGACGCACGAAGAGCTTCTGCGAGAGGGGGGCGAGTACGCGAAACTGGCGGCGCTTCAGTTCGCCGCCGATCTGGAGCCCGTCGAATCCGCTGAGTCGCAATGATAAGCCGGTTAAGGAATTCGAATGACCTGGATGTCGCTGGGCGTGCTAACGCTGCTGTCGGCTGGATTTGCCAAACTGTCGACTGCGGGGCTGAACCGCCTTCTGGCGACCCCTCGATCAAAACGAACACAGGTTCTGGTCGAAGTTCCCCAACTGCTGAGCATTCCACTCTATCCCCTCGTGTTGACCCTCAGTCTGGGGAATCGCACCACCAGTCTCGGCCAATTCCACTGGCAGTCCCTGAACCTCTGGGAAGCGGGATTGGTCGCGCTGGGATGCCTGGGATTCGTATTTCTCGTCCGATCGACATTGAAGTTCCAACTGTATCAACCACCGCGGTGCGAAATCTCGTCAGAGACCTGCATCCTTGATTTCCGCACGAAATTCCCTGGTCCCGCGACTGCTTCGGGCGACGCCGCTGCGGCGGAACACTGGCACCACGCACTGGTGGGACAAAAGCCGATGCGGGGAATCGCGCTGCTACCCGGGAATGAGCAATTCACGCTGGAAGTCAGCACAAAAACGTACACCCTGCCACGACTTCCCGTCGAATGGGACGGACTCTCGATTCTGCATCTGGCGGACACCCATTTCCTGGGTGGCGTCAAACGGACTTATTTCGAGCGAGTGTGCGAAGAAGCCAATGGACTGAAGCCTGACGTCATCCTGTTCACGGGAGACCTGCTTGACGATCTATCCACCCTCGACTGGCTTCCCTCCACGTTTGGTCGACTTCGCGCCCCCTTGGGCAAGTATTTTATTCTGGGCAACCACGACTGGCTGGTCGGGGCCGAGCGAATCCGTGCGGAACTGCAGCGGCAGGGCTGGATTGATCTGGCCAGCCAGTGCATTGAGCTGAGATCACCCGAAAAGACCCGCCCGCTGATTCTGGCTGGTGACGAGACCCCGTGGATGGGCACTCATCCCGACCTGAGCCAGGTGGATCCCTCGCACTTCCGTATCTTGCTCAGCCACACACCTGATAACATTACCTGGGCGACTGAGCAGGGAATCGACCTGATGCTGGCGGGTCACACGCACGGAGGCCAGATCCGCCTGCCGATTCTAGGACCGGTCTATTCACCCAGTCGATTCGGCTGCCGCTATGCCTCAGGCGTGTTCTGGATTGACCCGACGCTGATGTATGTGTCGCGCGGGATCAGCGGTCGTGAACCCGTCCGCTACAATTGTGTTCCCGAACTGACGAAACTGGTTCTGAAATGCAGCATCCCGTCGTGAAGAAAGGCCAGGGCATGTCGACCCGAATACGAACCGACTTTTCCGCGTGTTGAGGAATCTCCACAATTTGTGAACCTCGACGGCCGCAGGATCGATGATACAGGTCTGTTCCGAAGTCACTTCCAAAGTGGACGAATTCAATAGTTTGGGACTTCGGGTTCGGCGGGCGCGGAGACCTCTTCGTTGGCCCCTCATCACAATCCAGAGTCAGTTAAGTGACTGTAACGAGCCCGGCGGAACGGCGATGGGCCTTTGGATTGCAAGCTTTTAGTCACTACTAAGCGGACGGACGTACCGCTAGAATACCAACATGTTCGTAGATCAAGTCAGCATATTCTGTAAAGCGGGTGACGGCGGTCCGGGTGCATGCAGCTTCCGGCGAGAAGCTCATATTCCGCGCGGTGGTCCAGACGGCGGCGACGGTGGCAGGGGAGGGGACGTTGTCATCGAAGCGGATGAGAACGTCAGCAGCCTCGTCCATCTCGTCGGGGTGAGACACTGGCATGCAGAAAACGGACACCCAGGTCAGCCGACCCTGAAAGCAGGCAAATCGGGTGCGGAAACGGTAATCCGCGTTCCGCCTGGCACAATCCTGCGCGACGCAAAGAGAGATTTCATCCTCAAGGATCTCGTCGAGCACGGAGACCGTGTCGTTATCGCGCGAGCGGGCGATGGGGGCAAAGGAAACGCTCGCTTCACTTCATCGACGAACCGCGTCCCCCGCGAATTCGGCCCCGGCGAACCGGGTGAAAGCCGCGACGTCATTCTGGAACTGAAGGTCATCGCGGATGTCGGTCTGATTGGCAAACCCAATGCGGGTAAATCAACTCTGTTGAGCCGGCTGTCGCGGGCAAACCCCGAAATTGCGAATTATCCGTTCACAACGAAGTACCCCAATCTGGGCATCGTCCGGGTTGGCCAGGAACGTCAATTTGTGATGGCTGACATTCCGGGATTGATCGAAGGGGCTCACGCCGGCGTGGGACTCGGCCACGAATTTCTGAAGCACGTAGAACGAACCAAGATGTTCATCCATCTGGTCGAACCCTCTCCGGATGACCAGACAGATCCGATCGAGAACTATCTGGCGATCCGTGAAGAACTGCGGCTGTATGACGAAGAACTGGCCTCTCGACCCGAAATTATCTGCATCACCAAGGGGGAACTTGAGGATGCGGATGCCGCAGCAGAACTGCTGGAAGAACGGATTGGTCGCCCTGTTCTGAAGATCTCCTCCGTCTCGGGTAAAGGCCTGCCTCAACTGCTGCAGCAGACGATCCGCCGCCTGGACGAACTCCAGAATCCCGAATAGGGCACAAGCTTCGGCGGGCTGCCCGGATTTGAGATGCTTTAAACTCATCTTGACTGACTTGACAAGTCGGTCTACCATCGATTTTCGACTTGAGACACGATCTCATCGTTCGATGAATCGTCAATTGGTAAATATCCCTTCGTCCGTTGATTGCCAGGGGACTCGACAAGTCTCCGCTCAACATGATCAACTAACGCAGGTCGGGCGGGTCAACAGGATGTGACCAGAATGCTCTGCCAGCCTACAGCTTGTTCTCTTACGATGCGGGCTCCCGCAAAACTGAATCTTTTCTTGCGCGTGGTGCGGCGCAGGGAAGATGGTTTCCACGATCTGGAAACCCTGATGACAGCGATCAACCTGTACGACACCCTCGTCTTCAAAGCAAACGACTCGTCAGACGTCACTTTGAAGATCGTCATGGGTGCTGCACGTGACCAACACACCCCGCCTCAGCCGACGCTCCCAACGGGCCCCAACAACCTGGTGATCCGTGCAGCAACGCTGCTCAAAGAATACGCGAAAGTCGCGGCAGGGGCAGAAATTACCTTAATCAAGAGAATTCCGTCTGAAGCGGGACTGGGAGGTGGCTCAAGCGATGCAGCCACAACACTCAAAGGACTGAGCCGCCTTTGGAATATTTCGCTGACACAGGACGAGCTTTTTCAGCTTGCCGCCAAACTCGGCAGTGACGTCGGGTTCTTCGTCGGAAAGACTGCGACGGCGGTTTGCCGCGGACGGGGCGAACGTGTCGACCCGCTGCAAGCCCCAGTCAGCCAACACTTTGTCGTTGCCAAACCGGCGTCAGGTCTGTCCACCCCAGCGGTGTTCAAGCAGTGTGAACCGGGACGCACCCAAACGACGGTCGAGGAATTTGTTCGGACTCTCCCGCAATCACAGTCTCACCACATGGTGCGATTGTTGCACAATGACCTGCAGTCACCAGCAGAGCTCTTGAACGAAGACGTTCGACACTTACGAAACCTATTTAACAAACTACCTGTTTTCGCCCATCAGATGACCGGAAGTGGCACGTCCTATTTTGGGATTTGTTCCTCGTCCCGACATGCCAGATCGATGGCAGCTCGCTTGAAAGCTTCTGGCATTCCCTGGGTTTACGTTGTCAGGAGCTGCACGCAGTGAGTTCGTAGTGAGTTAAGGAGACGATCTGTGGAAATCACCGAGATTCGCATCAAATTGATGAACGATCCTAATGAACGTCTGCAGGCATTTTGTTCGCTGACGTTTGACGGTAGCTTCGTCGTCCGTGATCTGAAGATCATCCAGGGAACAAAAGGTTCCTTCGTGGCGATGCCCAGCCGTAAGTTAACAGACCATTGCCCCCGCTGTTCAGCGAAAAACCACTTGAGAGCCCAGTTCTGCAATGAATGCGGGGTTCGGCTGCATCAGGACCGGGCCGCGAAGTCAGAAGACGGACGCGCAAAACTCTACGCCGATATCGCTCACCCGATTAATTCTGATTGCCGGGAAACGATCCAGGAGCAAGTCCTTATCGCTTATGTCAGCGAACTGGAACGTTCAAAGCAACCGGGTTATGTCTGCATCTACGACGACTACGGCGAAGACAGCTACGCACAGCTGGGTGAAGACGAGTCCCCCCTCAGCGAGCTACCTCGTCTGCAACGGAATGGAGAATCTCTCCATCGAAGAGACCTGCCCGATATCCGGCACTCGACGCCGCATATGAACAGGGTAGAAAACTCTTCCAATCCCTTCGCAGTCGCCCAGCGTAATGGGCACGACGAAGAAGATAAGTTTGGGGCAGGGATTATTTAAGACCTGAGCCCCCTTGTGAGAATCGGAATAACGTAGTGCTCTGAACGACCTCTTTTATCGTGCAATCGAGGTATCAGGTTTGTCGTCTTTGAACTGCTGCACGCCACGCATCAACACACGTCGATCACTCAAACGCTATTCACTGACGAGCTGCCCACAGTCCATCTATTCGAGCAGGCGCCATTGCCCCCAGCGATGTCACTGGATTTATCGAAACGCGGAATGAATGCGACGCCGCCCGAGGATCAGAACGTTCGCTGCACAGCAAACTCGGCGATGTCTGCCAGGATTCGGCGGGCAGGTGTCTGTGGTAGCAGTTCCAGTTGATTTCGTGCCTCGCTGGCCAGATTCTTCGCCACGCGACTGGTGTAGCTGAACGCATCGCTGCGCTCGAAGTAAGGTGTCAGGCGACTTCGCGTAGTTTCATCGGGATGCGCCAGCAACTGACGAATCTCTTGCGATTCCTGCTCGGAAGCTGTCTGAAGGAGGCGAATCAGCGGCAGGGTGAGTTTCTGTTTGAGCAAATCACTGCCCAGTGACTTACCAATCTTTCCTTCGCTGCCCATCAAATCCAGTACATCGTCAGCAATCTGGAATGCCAGCCCGAGCGATCGACCGTACTGCTCAAGCGCGGCAACGACTGAGGGATCCGACTGGGAATAGTAGGCCCCTAAATGACCACACAGCGCCGTCAATTCAGCCGTTTTCCCATCGATAATCTTGAAGTACGCTTCCTCGGTCAGATCCAGATTACCCCGCTCCTTGATCTGAGACAGTTCTCCTTCGCAGACCATATTGGTCGCCCGACCGATTCGGCGACAGGCGTACGTCGTGTCGAGACTGCTTGCCAGATGAAACGAATGGGTAAAGAGGTAGTCACCGAAGAGTACACTGGTTTCGTTGTTCCAGCGCGAGTTGACGGTTGCCACATGGCGTCGCGTTTCCGCTTCGTCCAGAACGTCATCATGGACCAGAGTCGCGAGATGAATCATCTCGACGACAGCAGAAAGAATTTTGTGGTCTTGTCGAATTCCGCCTGTCGCTTTCGCTGTCAGTAAGAGCAGCATCGGGCGTAACCGCTTGCCACGAAACCGCGTTGAATGATGTAAAATGTCGCACACGTAGGGGTTAGAGCTGTGCAGTTCTTCGGCCAGAATCTGCTCAGCTTCGAGCAATTCCGGACCGATGGCCTGTTCTACCGCGGTCAAAACCGGAACACCCTGCACTACTGACTCGCCTGAACTCTGATGAGACATTTCACACCGTGATTTCGGATCGG
The DNA here is from genome assembly GCF_044336245.1 of Schlesneria sphaerica. Classification (NCBI taxonomy): domain Bacteria; kingdom Pseudomonadati; phylum Planctomycetota; class Planctomycetia; order Planctomycetales; family Planctomycetaceae; genus Schlesneria; species Schlesneria sphaerica. The sequence goes on from NZ_CP172346.1 coordinate 3,555,905, forward strand.
ATCTCGCAACTACCCAGTCGGCCCCTGTGCTAACCGTAGCCGATCCCCAAAGGTTAACACAGCACTCGAAAAAGCAACGGCCTACAACAATGGACTCTGACTTTGGATGTCAGATGTGGAATGGCGTGAGGACGGGGGATTACCCTTCCACAAGAATTCCAGAGGAGAGTAGGTTATCGGCTGACTCTTGGAAACGCCAATACCACTGCCCGTTCCGAGGGTCGGAAAACATTCCTGCCCGATCCCCACCTCCGGCCCTTTTGCTCGCCGAAACGTTCACCGATGAAACCACTTTCTGGTTTGTCCTGCACTGTTTCGATGCCCCGATTGACCCGTCAGACCATTCGCCATGGAATTTGAGACAAAATCAGGTAAATTCACCCCCCAGAGAGAATTCCGGGTCGCCACACACTTCAGGAATGGACCTTGGCCATGTCGACAAACCGAGCGGTGCCCGATCCGAGTACTCTCATATGGCCTCCCTATCCGGGAAGATACATCTTCCTGGTGGTTCTCCTGACTTTCGCGTCGATTGCGTTACAGGTCATTTCTTTCGCGGCGATTTCAATCGGGCTGCAGTATCCCCGTTCAGGAGGTCGCTCCAGCGCCATCGGGACCGGGAACAACTCGCTGCTGCCTCACTGCGCGGCCCTTCACAAAGGGGAATTATGGGTCTCGGTTGCCACGACACCTCTTCCCGCAGTACGCCGACCGGGATTTGTTCCGCCACAATCGCGGCTGGTCGTCATCAACCCGAGCGACGGGGCGACTCGGGACTCAGGCATCAGCCTGGAGCCGGGAGCAACCGGGGTAATTTCCGTAGGGGATGAGTTATGGTGCATCTCGAAATGGGTGATGACCCGTATCGTGGATGAGCAGGCCATTCCTCGACGGCCGATCCGTGCTCTAAACGAGCCCTCAAATCCTTTTCTTTACCACGGCGAACTAGCGGTGATCGACCGCAACACGAACGACGACTACGATCTACTGGTATGGCAGAACAACGAGTGGTCTGAAGCGGGGAGGCTTGATATCCCTGGAATGAACGCGACGGGAGCCGCCTGGTTATTCCCCCAAGTACGCGTCCTGGCGACATCGAACTCGATCTATCTGTTCCACTCCAATGGTACGTCAGTCCGTTTTCGTGAGGGACTTTCATTTGTGAGCAACTCGCCTGCGGCGTCGGCAGCGAATCCCGCTAACAGTCCGCTCCCGGAGTTGGGTTCGGAGACGGACAGGGAAGCTGGCTGGACTCCCATCAATCAAATTTCCAACTGGGGAACAGTATGGGACGTGGTCGATGTTGATGGAGACATCCGTATTTACTACGTGCCTTCCCTCAACCATAGTATTGAGCAAATTCGTTGGCAGGACAACGCCTGGATCCACATGCCCCTTTCTGAGAATCTCTTCACAGAGAGTCTGGCGGGAGTGGGGGGAACGCCCGCGTATCTGGTCAGCGATTTCCTGCATTTGTATGAGTTGGGAAACTCGACGCTGAAGCGAGTCGCCCCGTTCGAGCCCATCTCGCCCCTCCTGGAATGGTTTCTCTCCGTCGTTCCCACATTCCTGAGTTACGCTCTCGGAGTCACGATGCTGACCGTCGGCACCTCCTGGCTGATGCGCCGTTACCGAAGTAGCGGGTATCTGTTTGGCAAGCGGACCGTCACCCAGGCCTCCGTTGCTCGACGAGCCATTGCCCGTGGCATCGACCTGCTGATTTCCACTTGCCCCGTATTTATCGGCATCGGCATGTCAGTGCCGTATCTAGTCGAGGCCGAAAAGTTGGGGATGACAGATCCGATCCGTTCTCAATTGGTGGAACTCGTGTTCGCCACGTTCGGAATCTGGTTCCTCGGAGTCATCTTCTTGAGCTTCATACAAGGACTGTACGGAATTACGCCAGGCAAGTGGCTTTGTGGAATCCGCGCGTTGCGGACCACGTTGCGGCCCCCTGGGCTGTTGCGGTCGCTGACCCGCGAACTTCTCGTGTACGTTGATGGCTTCTTTTTCCTGACGTGGATCCCGGGCGTCCTGCTGATTGCGTTTACTCCTCACTGGCAGCGACTGGGTGACCTGGCTGCGGATACTGTGGTCATCCTGAATCTCCGGCCCTCATCAAGCGAAACAAGTGGCAGCGAACCAGCCGAAGTCACGTGACAGGCGTGCTGCCCGATTCCCGTGTCATGACTCACGAAGCCTGCGAGCGCTCTCCTCAATCCCGATTCCGCTGCTAGAATCCGGGCGGGACCTGAATGAATTTCTGGAATTGGAATCTCGATGAAAATTCTTGTGGCGAATCCGCGTGGCTTTTGTGCCGGCGTGAATATGGCGATCGAATGTCTGGACGAAACAATTCGCATGTTCGGTTCGAACATCTACGTTTACCACGAGATCGTGCACAACAAGTACGTGGTCGAGCGATTTCAGAAGCAGGGAGTGACTTTCGTCAATTCTGTTTCCGAAGTTCCCAGCGGTTCACTGCTACTGTACTCGGCACACGGAGTGTCACCGGAAATCCGGGAACAATCCCGACAGCGTAAGTTGCAAACCATCGACGCCACTTGCCCCCTGGTAACGAAGGTCCATCTCGAAGCGATTAAATACGCGCGAGAGGGGTACCACATCATCCTGATCGGGCATGAGGGACATGACGAGGTCATCGGGACGATGGGTGAGGCCCCCGCCAGCATCACACTCATTGAAGAACCCGAAGACATTGAAAAGCTGTCCTTCCCACCCGACGCAAAGCTCGCTTACCTCACCCAGACGACGCTCAGCGTTGAAGAAGCGGGTCGGGTAATTTCGGCGCTCAAGCAGCGATTCCCCAAGATCGAGAGTCCCCCGAAGGAAGACATCTGCTACGCGACAACCAATCGCCAGGATGCTGTGAAACAACTCGCCCAACGTTCTGACATCGTGATCGTCGTGGGAAGCCAGAACAGCTCTAACAGTCGTCGACTTCAGGAAATCGGTGCGTTACTCGGGAAGCCCTCGCACCTGATCGATGGAGCTCAGGAATTGCAGCGCGAGTGGTTCCAGAACGTTTCGACGGTGCTGATCACGGCCGGGGCCAGCGCGCCGGAAGTCGTCGTTCAGGATTGCATCGGGTGGCTGAGCACCGAATTCGGCGCCACAGCAGAAGAGGTGACGACGCGGGAAGAACACGTCTCATTCCCACTTCCACGGGAACTGCGAGCCCTGCAAACCGCCAAGGCATGATGGAAGCAGCACCTGCCCGTCCCAAGTCTCAGCTGCTCAAGTCATTTATGATTGAGCGCCATTGAATCAGGCTGCGGCGGAAGAGAGATTCCGCGCAGCCACCTTTATTTTCTTGCCTGCGGCACCTTCCGGACTCCCGTGCCGGTGACTCTCCCTTCCAGGCAAATCTGAGTGGCCTCTGGCTGCCTGTGAGCATCGGGGTATGAGACCTGCTCACTCATTTTGGCAGGTCATACCAGATGGGGCAGCAGTGGGTGCGAACCGAACGGGTGCGTGCTCGCCGTCCGCTCCCTGGTCGCTCTCCATTCATATTGATCAGCGGGATCATTAGATGGGACTCACCGACTACCAGCGCAAGCGTCGATTCGACAAAACGCCGGAACCCCCGGCCCAAACCAAGGCGGGAAAAGGCTGGTCGTACGTCGTTCAGAAGCACGACGCATCGCACCTGCACTATGACTTCCGCCTGGAACTGGATGGAGTCCTGAAGAGCTGGGCAGTCCCAAAAGGGCCCTCTCTCGATACAACGGTGAAGCGCCTCGCCATTGAGGTCGAAGATCATCCCGTCGACTATGGCACGTTTGAGGGGACGATCCCCGAGGGGGAGTATGGAGGAGGCACCGTCCTCTTGTGGGATACGGGAAGCTGGGAACCGATCGGGGACCCGGAAGCTGGACTGCGGGAAGGCAAGCTGAAGTTCAATCTCAAAGGCAAGAAGCTGAAGGGGGGCTGGACTCTCGTCCGCACTCGCCGCAAGGGCAGCTCGTCTCAAAAGCCCCAATGGCTCCTCATCAAAGAACAGGATGCTCAGGCACGCTCCATGGACGACGGGGATATCCTGGAGGAACAACCTCTCAGCGTTTCGTCAAAACGCGATCTGGACACCATCGCTGCTGACGCCGACGCCGGAAAGAAAAAACAAACGACAAAGACGGCCGACATCCCCACATCACGAACTCGCTCAAGCAGTTCCCCCAAGTCGAGCAAATCAAAGCGAACTCAAGCTTCATCAATCCCCGAGCCCGACAAAATCAGCGTTCAACTGGCCACCCTGGTTGACGAAGCGCCAGAAGGGGATGAATGGTGCCACGAAATCAAATTTGATGGCTATCGAATCCTCTGCCACATTGATGATGGAACCAGTCGCTTTGTCACACGCAACCACAAAGACTGGACGGCGCGCCTTTCCGAACTGGCCAGACAGGCCGCTCATCTGAAGTGCGATCAGGCCATTCTCGACGGCGAGGTCGTCGCCATGAGTAGCGACGGGACGACCGATTTCCAATCGCTGCAGAACGCCTTCCGTGATCGGGGTACTGACCAGTTGCGCTACTACGTCTTCGACCTGCTGTATCTGGATGGAGAAGACCTGCGCGAGCAGCCGCTGCAAGAACGCAAACAGGCACTCCAGACGTTGCTGGAGTCCACATCCAGCCATCGATCCATCCAATACTCAGAGCCGATCATGGGGAGGGGGGATGTCTTCCTCAAACAAGCATGCAAACTCCATCTGGAAGGGATCATCTGCAAACGACTGGATCAGCCGTACCGTCCGGGACGTGGCACCGACTGGCTCAAGGTGAAGTGTCTAAAACAGGAAGAGTTCGTGATTGGTGGCTTCACGGACCCCTCCGGATCGCGAACCGGATTTGGCGCTCTGCTGGTTGGTTTTTATGACGACGAACAAAAACTGCACTACGCCGGTAAGGTGGGCACCGGCTTCGATGCAAAACTGCTGAAAGAACTTCATGCGAACATGAAGGAACTGGAAGTGTCAGATTCCCCGTTCGTTGATCTGCAGCGAAAAGTCGGCGATGCGAGGACGGCTCACTGGATCCAGCCGAAGCTGGTCGGACAGATCAAGTTCGCTGACAAAACTCGCGACATGCGATTGCGACACGCCTCCTTCCAGGGCCTGCGAGAGGATAAGCCACCACGCGACGTCGGCCAGGAAGTACCTGCCAAACTTGAGGAAGTGCTGACCAATCCCGTCCCCAGGAAAGCCACTCGCAAGAAGGAACCGGCACGATCGGCGGCAGCGACCCAGAAAACGTCCCGCAGCAAACGGGCTCAGAACAGCAAGAGTGCACCCGCAGAAGGTAACTCCGATTACGATCCGCAGTCAGAAATGTTTGCGGGGGTCCGTTTCACTCATCCTGAAAAAATCGTCTACCCGGAAGCTGAACTCACCAAACTGGACATCGCTCGTTATTACCGGGAAATCGCAGAATGGATCCTGCCACACGTCGTGCATCGCCCCATCGTGGTGGTGCGCTGCCCCGACGGGGCTGGCAAACAGTGCTTCTACCAGAAGCATCCCCAACCCGGCGCTCCAGAGAATCTGCGACAAATTCCAATCAAGGAAAGTACCGCGACAAAGAATTACGTGGTGGTGGACGATGTTGAGGGCTTACTGTCACTCGTCCAGATGGGAAGCCTCGAGATTCACACCTGGGGCAGTACCGAGGATCACCTCGAACGCCCTGATCGTCTGATTTTTGATCTCGATCCTGACGAGAATGTCTCTTGGGCGAAAGTCGTTGAGTCCGCGCGACAAATCCACGACTTTCTGCACGAACTCGGGTTAGCGAGTTTTATTAAAACAACAGGCGGCAAGGGCCTGCACATCGTCCTTCCGATTGAGCGTCGACATGAGTGGGACGAGGCGAAGGAGTTCTGCAAACGCGTGGCGGACGCGATCGTCGCAGCGGCTCCCGCCCACTTCACTTCGAACATGTCGAAGGCCGCCAGAAAGAACAAAATCTTTATCGACTACTTGCGAAACGCGCGCGGGGCAACGGCCGTCGCCCCCTATTCGACCAGAGCCAAAGAGAATGCCTTCGTTTCGATGCCACTGGAGTGGGAAGAAGTTTCCACGAAGATTACTTCGGACTACTTCACAATCAAGACAGCCCTGCAGCGGCTGGCCACACTGAAACGAGACCCCTGGCGGGAAATATCCAAAGTCCGCCAATCCCTCTCTGCCCCGAGCAAGAAACTGGATAAGGTCCTGCGGAACTAAAGGAGTGAAGGGTGGTGCAGGACGAGGGGCCGTCCCCCATTCATTGCCCAAGGCAAAGCAAGTTGCGGCTGTCGGTGCCAGACAGCCGCAGGCTCAAGTGCATCACGCAGACTTCGACTTCCGCTTCGCCGGGGTTTTCAGCCGAGTCGTTTTGGCGGGGGTCTTTTCCGCCATCACCTTGGTTTTTCTGGAATGGGATTTCGCCTGCTCCACGCTCTTTTTCAGGGCGTCCATCAGGTTGATCACATCCGGTTCTTCACTGGAAACAGATGTGACGATGTCGTCCCCCTTGATCTTCGACTCCACTAACTGGGCTACCCGCTCGGTATACTGGTCCGTAAACTGAGCCAGATCGATCTCATCCTGATAATAGGCCTCGAACAATGTCTTCGTCATTTTGACTTCGGCTGCAGAGACGCTGACCTTGGGAAGTTCGGACGCGAAGAGTCCCGGTTGTTTCACTTGCGCCGCCCCGCTGAGGACGGTCAGGACCAGTAATCCATCCAGCGGCCGGATCATGACGACTTCGTCCTTGCCATTGATGACCAGCCGCCCCACGGCGATTGAATTCTGACTGGCAAGACACTGTTCGATCACCGCGTAAGGCTTTTCCCCAACGCGTCCATCTGGAATCAGGTAGGACGATTTCTCGGTCAGGTACATCGGATCGATTGCCCCGACCGGAACGATCGCTTCCACGTTGACGGACTTTTCCTTGTCAGCCCGCAAGGCAGCCAGTTCGCTGCTGTCCATGACGACGTACTGCCCCTTGGCGTATTCGTAACCCGAGACGATCTCTTCTGATGGGACTGCCCCGTGCTTGGGGCAGGTTTTCACGTACTTGATGCGGCTATGGCATTTTTCATGGAGCTGATTGAAATGAATCTCACCTTCATCAGAACTGACCGCCGAGTACGCTTTGACCGGGACAGAAACGAGACTGAGCTTGAGATAGCCCTTCCAGCTGGATCGAAACGACATGATGTGTCCAGGAGTGGAGGTCAATGAAACATCCGTGGACGGGTTCAGGGCCTCCCAGGCTCCGAATCAGCAGAAAGCAAATTCAGCGCCGGGCACCGCGTTTTCGTTTCCGACATGACATTCGAATTCCTATGGGAATTCGGCCAGTGAGACATTGAGCGAAAACCCAACGATGTGCACAGCAGACGATCATCCGGAAATTGATTGTGAAAATCCCAGCGCAGGCGGGGATCTAAACTGCAAACCCTAAAACAGCTGACACACCCCGCGGCCCCCTCGGGCCTCGACGGCGGAACATTCCTCTTGACCAGATTTGCAATTTCTGAGAACCGTTCGATCTTTGCTGTGGTATCAACGACTCTCCAGAATGACGAATTCAGCCCATGCATATCTTCTTTTCTGTCGGTGAGCCGAGCGGCGACCAACATGCCGCACACCTGATCAAGGAATTGCAACGGCGGCGACCGGGCCTTCGAATTTCAGGATTTGGTGGTTCCGCGATGGAAGAAGCAGGGTGTCACCTGCTGTTTCCGTTAACATCGATGGCCGTCATGGGTATCGTGGCTGTCCTTCCGCTGATCTGGAAGTTCTATAAACTCGTCAAACAGGCAGAACAGTATTTTGCCCGTCACAAACCTGACGTCGTTGTGCTTGTCGACTTCCCTGGTTTCAACTGGTGGATCGCCCGCAAAGCCAAAGCAGCCGGGATTCCTGTCATCTACTACATGCCCCCCCAACTTTGGGCCTGGGGTTCGTGGCGAATCCGTCGCGTCCGCAAATACGTCGACCTTGTCCTTTCGGGCCTGACGTTTGAAACAGAGTGGTACGCCGAGAGGGGTATCCCGGTCATGTATGTCGGTCACCCGTTCTTCGATGAGGTTGCCGAACGCCAATTGGATCAGGTCTTCTGCCGGGAATGGTCCTCCACTGACAACCGCACGGTGGCGATCCTGCCGGGTTCCCGGCGGCAGGAAGTGCTTCGCTGCTGGCCGCTTCTGCTCAGCACGATCCAGCAGTTGCATGCTAAATTCCCCGATGTCAATTTCCTGGTTGCCAACTACAAAGACTCGCAGCGGCGCTACTGTGTTGAACAGTATCAAAAGCTGGAACAACCGCTTCCTCTGTCGTTTTTCGTGGGCAAGACGCCAGAAATTATCGAAATCGCCGATTGTGCCGTGATGGTGTCAGGGTCAGTCAGCCTTGAAATGCTGGCAAGACGAACACCGTTTGTCGCGATGTACCGGTCGAGCTGGCTGACCTACGTGGTCGGGTGCGTCGTCATTACTTGCAAGTACTGGTCGCTGCCCAATCTGATCGCAGGCCGAAAGATTATGCCCGAGCACTTCAGCGTTGGTGACCCGAAACCCGTCATCGCAAAGGTTGTGGATTCCGCCAGTCTGTGGCTCAGCGATCCCACCGCGCTCGCTGACGCCACGAAGGAACTCGAATCACTCCGAAGCCGAGTCCACACCACAGGTGCAACTCGCCGTACTGCCGACGTCATTCTGAGCTGGGTCGAGAAACCATCGGAATCGATCGCTGCCTGATCAAGCAATCGAGCAAATGAGCATCACCTGAGGTAGGGCATGTGCATCGATTCGATTCCGGCGGCTCGATCGAGATCTCGTCAGGGACCGTTCTCGAGGGGTTCAACAGGCCCCGTGTCTTCGAAGGTTTCCGGGATTGCCGCGGTGGGGATCTCGCTGGTGCCGACAGACGTCGTGTTATCGGAAGCTGCGGAATCCGCATCGACGATTCCTAATACTTCCATTCGACGATAGAGTCGGGGGCGAGTGATCCCCAGAAGCTCTGCTGCTTTCGCCTTATTGTCGCGGGCCGTCTTCAACGCCAATTCAATTTGCTCACGCTCGACCCTCATCAACAGAGGGTCTAACGGCTCGACACGAGTCGGCTGCCGCGGACCGATCGCCTGCCCGCTGACTCCGGCCCGAAATCGAAATGGCAAGTCAGCCGATTCGATCTTGAAGCCAGCGCATGTCTTGCGTGCCTCCCAGACAACGGTGCGAAGTTCGCCCACATTCCCCGGCCAGTTGTATCGCCGAAACCTCTCCCAGACCTCTTCGTCGATCTCCGTCACCTGCTGGGGTTCGTTCCGATTGCATTCCTCCAGGAAGTATTGCGCCAGCAACTCCATATCGTTCTCACGACTGCGCAAGGGTGGAACCGTGATGACCATCGGTGTCAGAGCATACACAAACTCTTCGAGATAATGCTCGGATTCGATGAGTGGTTCGAGTGGCTTGGACGCGGCTGCCATGACTCGTGGTGCGGAGGGATTCTCAGACTGGATCAGCCTCAAGACGCTGTACTGCAGATCGCGGGACAGCGTGTCGATCTGGTTGAGATAAAGGGTCCCCGGCAGAAATCCTGCGCCGGCATGCGAATCGAGAATCCGCTTAAAAGTCGACTCCAGGAGTTCAGCAGGCATCCTTCGGCAGTCCAGGGGTACGAACAGGTCGTCACTTCGCTCTCCCGCCGCATGAATGACGCGAGCCATATGTTCGCGACCCGTTCCTGTCTCACCGACAAACAGCAACGGCAAGGAGGAACGCTGTGCCAATTGCAGTTGATCGAAGACGCGTCGCATCCCCGCACATTGACCGATCAGTGCCCCCACCCCGACGTTCTTTCGCAACGAATTTCTCAGTAGGGCCAATTCCACGTGCAAGCGCTGCGTCGTGGAAACCGAACTCGCTGCAGAAGGGGTTGCTGCAGACTGGATAATCCCCAGCGCGGCCTGAACCCTGTTATCGGTATCTGTCAGAGGAAAGAAATGGATCTGGCTGGTGACGGGATCGAGTTCACGATGTGCCACGACGGCGGGCACGGTCACCGTGTCGCCTCGCCAGACATTGGCAGGGGGGGCCAGCGATGCCAGAAGAGCAGCCGCTGAGTGCGGGTCGGCTTCCGAGACGAACTCGCAAACCTGCCCCAGTACGGCGGAAGGGACCCACCCCGTCAGACGCTCGCAGCCCGTATTGAAAAAGACTAATCGCCGGTGCGCATTCAGCACGAACAATGCCACCGAGGTGTCTTTGAGCCACACTTCCAGGCGGCGAGTGGTTCGAACACGTCTGGCCATGGTAATTCGTCAAGAACCGTGCAGTTTCTCGAGCACGACCCTGTTGCCTTTTTCGCTGTATTCAATGCGTGTCATGAATTCCCGCATCAGCATCAGGCCGCGACCAGTGGGGCGCTCGAGATTTTCATCGGCGGTACAGTCGGGAACGTCTTCGGGCCGAAACCCGTCCCCTTCGTCCTCGATCTCGATGCGCACCCCGGCATCGCTTTTTCGGAAATCGATCCGAACTTTCTTTTCGGGGCTAAGCTGGTTCCCATGCTTGATCGCATTAGTCACCGCTTCGTCCACGGCCAGTCGGATACCGAACTGATCCCGAGTCGAGAATCCCGTCTGGCTGACAACCTCCATGATGCGCTCGACGATCGATTGCCCCGATTCGTAATCGCTCTGGATCACAACCTCGAACTGATCGCTATTTGGCACCACAGCTTAGAAACCTTCGAGAGCGTCTTCTTGCGTCGCCTTAATATCGAAGATTTTATTCAATCGAGTGATCTCGAAGACTTCGTAGATCTCTGGCCGGATGCTGCAAAGTCGGAGTTTCGACTTGGCGGCCTTGGCCTTCTTGTCCATCGTGATCAGTTTTCCCAGCGCGGCACTCGACAGGTACTCGACCAGGCTGAAGTCCAGCACGATCTTGCGGCGACCGTCTTCGTCGATCAGGGCGAATAAGTTGTTTCCGATCGCCTGAATATTGGCTTCATCAAGAATCTTCTTATCCACAAACTTGGCGACAGTGACATCACCAACTTCTTCGATATCAATTCGCCTTTGACCCGTTGACATAGTCAGTTCCCTGTCCGATTTCCGTCGCTCTGGATGATCATGGGCATCATCACAACTTACGATGTTTGCACTTCATTTGATCATCCGGCTTGCTCAAGGTGAAGTCAAGCCTGTCGTTCCCGATGGACGTTTGAACGATTCGTCAGCGCTGCGAACGGTTTCGCAGCGGCAGGATCCTTCCCTTTTCTGCGGGAATTGGAACGGAGTTAGGGGTGCGAAAGGCCCTTCGACGTTGCGCAAACGGCGCCCGAAGTAACCGACTCGTGCAACGACACCCACGCAGCAATGTTTCCTGATTTGGACGCAGCGATTCTGGTTAGACACGCGCCGGGACACACATCGGTAGACTTCGGAGTGAGAATCCGGCAAAACCCTGGGGAGTAATTTTTCCTGTCCCCATCAGCAAGTTCACTTCAACTTGGCTAGAATTCGGTCCGGATAACGGCCCCTTCACCGGCTTTGAGAGCACTTCTGTTTTTCGTCGCGGTCAGCGTTTGATAGAACGACGAACAGACGCAACTCAGTCGGCCTTCGTATCAGGAACGAGCTGGGCAATGTCCACCGGGATAAACGCGTTTCCTGCGATCGTTTTCTGCGATTAAGAGTAGTCATTCAAAATGTCGTATAACACCCGAATCGTCCTGCTGGGGACATTTCTGCTGGGAATGTGCAGCGGTGTCGTCGGCGCGTTTATGCTCCTGCGCAAGAAAGCGCTGGTCGGTGATGTCGCCAGCCATGCTGCACTGCCGGGAATCGGCATTTCGTACCTTGTCGTCGAAGCATTCTCCCCCGGAGCAGGCAAATCATTGCCGTGGCTCTTGTTCGGGGCGTCACTTTCCGCCACCGCGGGCGTGATGGTGACAAACCTCATTCAGAAGACTCGACTGATCAAAGAAGACGCCGCGCTGGGGATCGTCCTCAGTCTGTTTTTCGGTGCCGGAATCGTCCTGCTCACCATCATCCAGGGGATGAGGACAGGAAGCGCCGCCGGCCTGAGTGACTTCATTTTCGGAAAGGCCGCGTCGATGACCTCAATCGATGTGAGCCTCATTGCCGCGGCCAGCGCCATTGTGCTGCTCGTCTGTTTCGCCCTGTTCAAAGAATTTGCGGTCCTCAGTTTTGACGAAGAATACGCCGCCGCACTGGGATGGCCCGTTAAATTACTCGACCTGCTGCTGACAGGGCTGGTGGTCGGCGTGACGGTGATCGGAATGCAGAGTGTTGGACTGCTGCTTGTAGTCGCACTGCTGATTATTCCTCCCACGGCAGCCCGGTTCTGGAGTAATCGACTGGGGCCGATGGTGCTGATTGCAGGGGCGATTGGCGGGATCAGCTCTTCGATCGGCGTTCTGCTGAGCGCGTCCGTTAAACAATTGGCCGCTGGCCCCATCATTGTGCTGGTCGGCTCACTTGCCTTCGGACTCAGCCTGCTGTTCGGAACCGCGCGGGGCACTTACTGGCAGTTCTGGCGCCAGCGAACCGCCAGCCGACGCAAGGGACAACTCGACCTGCTTCGGGCCTGCTTTGAAGAACTGGAAGGGAGGTTCCCCCTTGGCGAAGCCGGGGCAACTCATCCAAATCAGGATGGCCCGGATCTGACAGCACTCCCGCTCACCCGCGACAGTCTGATTGCGGCGCGTGGCTGGTCCTCAGGTCGGGTAGACGAACTGCTGAAATCCGCCATTCAGGAAGGGTGGCTGCGACACGGTTCTGACGACCAATATCGCTTCACCAATTCGGGCGTCAGGCTTGCGGCCCGTGCGGTCCGGAATCATCGGTTGTGGGAACTCTATCTGATCCATTTTGCAGACATCGCTCCCAACCGGGTCGATCGCGAGGCTGATCTGATAGAACATGTGCTCGAACCGGGACTGGTCGAACAACTTGAGCGGTTGTTGAAGCACGATCGCTCGGGTGAGGTCCCCGTGAGTCCGCATCCCTGAACCTCGTGCAGCGCATCAACCGCGAACAGGAAGACGGTCCGCGAGAATTCTCTCCCTGCCGCTCCACCGATCGACCGTAGAATCGGCTATAATCCGATCTTTCATTCCGTCCTGAAACTGACTGAACCGTATGCCGATCCGTGTATCCAACCTGCGTCTTCCCGTCACAACCCCCGAAGCCGAACTTCCTCAGCACATCGCCGCCCGATTGGGGGTCCGCCTTGCAGATCTTGCCGCCTGGCGAATTCTGAAGAAAAGTCTGGATGCACGCTCGCACCGGGATCTGCAGTTCGTCTACACCATCGTGGTCGAGACCCCGCCGGACTGGGTCGCCCGTCCCGGTCGGGGTACCAATTCCGGCGATATCCAGGCTTACGAACCACAATCATTCGATGATGCGGTTCCGGGTTCAGACCCACTTGCAGAGCGGCCCGTCGTCGTCGGCTCAGGTCCTGCGGGGCTGCTGGCCGCCTACTACCTGGCGCTAAAGGGATACCGCCCGCTCATCATCGAACGAGGCGAGGCGGTCAAAAACCGTGTCCCCGTCGTACGCGCCTTTGACCGGGGGGAGGAATTTGATCGAGAGAACAATTATCTGTTCGGGGAAGGGGGAGCCGGGTGTTTCAGCGACGGCAAGCTGACCTGTCGGCTGGAAGGACCTGATGTCGACTGGGTCCTGAAGAGTTTCGTCGACTGCGGGGGGCGACCCTCCCTTATCTACGAAAATCGTCCGCACTTGGGAAGCAACAAGCTGCCCATGATCTGCCGTAACTATCGCAGAAAAATTGAGGCTCTGGGGGGCGAATACAAGTTCGGCTGTCGACTGGAAGGAATTGACATCCGTGACGGGCGCGTCGTCGGAATCAGCACTTCCTCGGGAAGTATTCCTTGCAGCCAGCTCATCCTGGGTATCGGACATAGCGCCCGGGACACGTACCAGATGCTGCACAAGCTGGGCGTCCCGCTGATGCAGAAGGCATTTCAGCTTGGCCTGCGGATCGAGCAGCCCCAATCACAGATTAATCACCACAAGTATGGCAGGCCGGAATACTTCGATATTCTGGGCGCCGCCGACTATTCGTTGCAGGCACGGGGTTCCAAAGATGTCTTCACGTTCTGCATGTGTGCGGGCGGAATCATCATGCCCAGCATCAGCGAACCGAACATGTTCTGTTCGAACGGCATGAGCAACTCCCGGCATGACACTCCCTTCGCCAACAGCGGAATCATGGTCACGCTCGATCCCGAGGAATTCGGTCATACTCATCCATTGGCGGGAGTCCACCTGCAGCAGCGGTTCGAGGCGATCGCCTATAAAGTGGGACAATCGAACTACCTCGCACCCATTCAGACGGCTGCGGATTTTCTCAAAGGCCGCGCACCGGATTCCTCTGCCAGGCTCGAGTGCTCGTACCAGCGGGGAGTACAACCCAGCCAGCTCGATCAGCTTTTGCCACCAGTCGTCGTCAAAGCGATTCGCAGCGGCCTACCGATCCTGGATAAGAAAATGCGAGGGAACTTTCTGAAGAATGCGATTCTGGTCGGCCCCGAAATGCGAGGGAGCTCACCAATTCGTATCGACCGACATCTTGAAACGCGGCAGTGCCCCAAAATCGCCGGCTTGTATCCGGTCGGAGAAGGAGCAGGCTATGCGGGCGGAATTGTCAGCGCGGCCGTCGACGGACTTCGAACCGCACGAGTCATCGTGCGGCAGTTCCAGCCGCTCCAGTGACGGTTCGAGAGCGATCTGTTCTTGATGAATCGAGACAGCCCGGACGACGAGATTCGTGGCAGCCGTCCGAGGTGACAGGCGTCAACGGATGAGGCATGCTCGTCAGATTCTTCGAGATCGACGTCTCACCGCCCGTGTGCAGTTGTGCTCGTAATTCATCCATCGCGTGAAGAAATGAGACCTTCACTACGCTACTTCCCTCAAAGCAGCGGGAGGAGAATTACGAGCACAGCGGCACACGGTATTGCTGTTGGGCAACATCTCGAGAAGCTTGCCTGACGGGCGGGGCCATTCAATAGAGGATCAGCCCGTCTTGGTCAGAGAGGCGCTCAGTGATGCCACGGAGCTGCGCTGGTCGACCGTCGATTCATCGTTAAGAAACTCGATTTTTCCTGTCGTGATATCGAACACAGCCCCCACCACGGCAACGCGGCCTTCTTCGACCAACCGCCGAATCGTCTCACTCTCTTCGACAATTCGCTTCACACACAGTTCGACGTTCCGAACGGCGACACTTTCAATGAGAGCCGGCTTCTCATCTTCGGTAGCTCGTTCCAGCACTTGCAAGGTCGGTGGGTCGATTGCCAACTGAATGTCATGGATAATCGATTCGAGGTGCTGACATCCGGTCACCTGCCCTGCATTCTGCCGCGCTTTAGCCAGATTGACAGCAGCGGTCACGGCGCCACAGCGAGTGTGCCCCAGCACAAGAATCAACTTTGAACCGGCCACGTTACAGCCGTACTCCAAGCTCCCCAGCACTTTTTGACTGGTTACGTGCCCGGCCATGCGCACACTAAAGATATCGCCAATCCCCAGATCGAGAATCAGTTCGGCCGGGGCGCGGGAATCAATACAGCTCAGCACCACCGCAATCGGGCTTTGCCCCTGTGACGTCGCATGAAGCTGACGGCCCAGGTCACGGGTTAATCGCTGACCGGTATAAAACCGTTCATTGCCCTCCTTCAGAATCCGCAGCACTTCCTGAGAAGTCAAATTCTCCTGAAGCTGACGAGTCGAGTAGTCCACAAACTGGATGTCGTCTTCGAGATGGTACTTCTTCCGGAACCCTCGCAGACTGACTTTGACTCCTCTATTGGACGCAACTCGTTCCTTGAAGTCACTGATCAGCGTCAATACGTCAGGGTCGATGTAGTCGGTGGACTCCGCATCCAGCAATACATGAGACCCTTCAGGCAGGTCTCGCAATATCTTCTCAAGCGCCCCTCGATTCAGAAAGCTGACCTGATTTGCGAGCACAATTCGCAGCACGTCACCCCCCAGATGCTTCTCCAGAATCCGTCTGAGCGGTTGCCGGAAATTGCTGTTGAGAATGAATCCAATGCTGACCGCCAGACCGATCAACACTCCTGTGACGAGGTCGGTCAATACAATGGCGACCAGAGTGGTCGCAAAGGGAATAAACTGATACCTCCCATCACTCCACATTTTGCGAATGAGCTGAAGAGTGATCAGCCGTAATCCTGTCATCAACAGGATCGCCGCCAGACAGGCCAGGGGGATCATGTTCAGATACGTCGGCAGCATCATGACGCAGAAGAGCATCAAGAAGCCATGAAAGATCGCAGACAGCTTGGTTTGAGCCCCTGCGTTGATATTGACCGAACTGCGGACAATGACCGAGGAAATCGGGATCCCGCCAATCAGCCCGAGGATGACATTCCCAACCCCCTGAGCGAGCAGTTCCCGGCTTGGAGGAGATACCCGGCGTTCGGGGTCCACCTTGTCAATCGCGTCAATATTTAGAAGCGTTTCCAGCGTGGTGATCATCGCAATCGTCAGACCGGCCTGGTAGATGGCGAGCTGATCCCACCGGGAAAAGTCCGGTGAATGGAGGAACTGAAACAGATCGCTAAACGACTGAGCAACCGGGACCTGTACCAGATGACTTTCCGCGATTAACCACGTGCCACCGATCTGGCGGAAGATCTGTACAGCAGCAACCCCGAACATCACGACAACAAGGGGAGGGGGGATACGCAGCCGCCGCAAGATTTTGGAGCGGTGCCAGAAGTTCAAGATCAGCAGCGAGACAAACCCAACAAAGGCGGCGCCGGGTTGGAACCCCGTGAACAGCTCGCCCAACTCAGAAAAGGTCGTCTGATCATCTGGCTGAATGAAGGACATATCTCCTTCGGGGTCTGTGTCGCGTCCCAGCACGTGAGGAATCTGCTTCAGAATCAGAATGACGCCAATGGCGGCAAGCAACCCCTGAATCACGCTAAAGGGGATAAAAGCAGCAATGAATCCCACGCGGAGCAGACCAAGGATGATCTGTATCACACCGCTGACGAGAATCGCCAGCAGCAACGCTTCGAAGGAACCGAGTTGGGCGAGAAGAGCAACGACGACCGCCGCGAGCGCGGGTGAGGGACCGCTTACACTGGTGTGTGAGCCGCTTAAAATCCCAACGATGGCGCCACCGACAATTCCTGCGAGCACGCCAGAAATCAACGGTGCATTGGACGCCATGGCCACGCCCAGGCAGAGTGGCAGCGCCACCAGAAACACGATGACGCCAGCCACTAAGTCTTTTTTGATTGAGTTCGCGTCCGCTCTTACTGTGATGTCACTCATTCAATAATTCCGACTCTTTCCTGCGTGGATTTTGCAGGCGACGGGAAATCCCTTCAATGAAACGGGCACAAAGCACCCCTTCCATCCAATCGCCACCGAACGTCAGCTCAGCCAAACAATACTTACAAATTCTTAATTTTTCAAGATGCAAGTTTTTGAACATGTTTGACGGGCTGCGCCGCGCTGTTCCCCATCTCGACGGGGAGGCGGAAACTCTGTGGGAGAAGGGGGCCTCTGCGGATTTGTGCAAGGGCAAGAATGTGATTTGCGCGAGCTGCGCTTTACGGCGATTGAGTAGCCGAAACGCTCAGGGTTCGCCATGAGAAAACCATGAACCTTCCTGCAGGCAGTCACTTTGATTCCCGCAGGCGATGAAATTCGCGCGAGATCCGGAGCGCGGA
The DNA here is from genome assembly GCF_044336245.1 of Schlesneria sphaerica. Lineage (NCBI taxonomy): Bacteria > Pseudomonadati > Planctomycetota > Planctomycetia > Planctomycetales > Planctomycetaceae > Schlesneria > Schlesneria sphaerica. Next base: position 3,573,693 of record NZ_CP172346.1, read on the forward strand.
AGGGGTCGAAAATGTCGTTCTCTGGTTGCTGGGCCTAATTGGTCACCAGCGGCTCTTCAGGAGGGTGCTCTTGGGGAATCGGCTCTACTGGGCTGATCGGTGCAGGAGGCCGAGGATCCGTCAGCGGCGGAACCTCGGCAGGAAGCGGTGGTGGCAACGTATCTGGGGCGGGATTGGGAATTTCATTCGGCTCCCGCGGCGGAATTTCTCGCTGAGGTCCCATCGCGTTGACTCCCTTACTGTGGTGACTACGAAACATTGTCTGAAGGGCGTGTCCGCCCTCTTCAATCACATGGACGAGGTTAATTCCGCCGTGCGATATTCAAGGCGTGACGAGCAGTCTGGAATGAGGTCGGTGCGCCACTGGGCACGCTCTTAAAGTCACCGCGAATGGCTTTCAGGGCGTAACGCTCATAATCGATTTCTGACGCTGTCCGCACACCTAGGCGCCGCAGAATGGTCAAGGGAGGGCACCAGCCCTGGACAGCGTGTTGCAACAAAAAACCCGATACGGCAGCGGGCAGGCAGAACCATCGTCGATCGACCGTGGCCCCTAATGCTAATCCGACAAGCGACACAATCGAAGCATTCGCTTCGAGCGTCCTTTCAACGTCCCATTCCTCATCGAGTTCGGCCAGCCGCTGCTCGATCGCCGCCGGACCGCGAGCGGCACACGACGCGACACTCTGCTCGGTCATCAATCGGATACGCTCGTTTACGTCGTCCGCCGTATTAACAGGAACACGTGCAACAGTAGATGCGATCATTGCGAGCTCCTCATGTCAAAAAGCCATTTCAGATCAAGCCGATGGGGACAAGCCGACTCAGTGAGTTCCTCTAGACGCTGCCTGGGTGTGCCGCTTTCCCTATCGCCGGTGGAATGCATCGCAGCGTCCAGTCATTCCTTCACGAATCGGGAGCAAACGTCGCACCACTTCTATGAACCATGTCATTGATGTCCACGCCGATTGGACCGAAGTTTGCTACCCCTTGCTGAACAGGGATGTTGTTCTACGTCAGCAACTGGCGGTATCAACCCCGGCGTGACTTTGCAGAAGGAATGAGACCAGATGATCAGAATCTTCATGAGCTTTCCGTGGCTAACCGTAATTACATTTGCGCAGCTGGTTCTGCAGGCGGTATCGCTGATCATTTAGCGACGGAGGCGACTCCGCTCGCCACGCGCGTGTGGTCACGAAAAAGGGCGAGGTTCTATTGAGCACCCCGGGTTCGCAAGTCGATCCCACAACTCAGCAGAGCGTCGCCCTTAGCACTCTGATACATGCATGCCTGAGGATTCTCCATCGCACGGAGTGAGTCAGAGCCTCAGCCGATCTGCATCTGAACATTTTGTCTTGTCGTGAGCCCCTCGTAGGTTCCCAACAGGAATACCTGGGTTCGAGATAAGGGGAGGGGAGCCAGCGAGCCGCAACACAACAGACATCAAGTGTAAAGCTGCACCGATCAAGGACCGGTCCCGAGCACCCACGTCAGAAGATTTCTGAACGGATTGACTGATTTAAATTCAGACTGCCCGAATCGTGCTCAACCCGTCTCCGCGCATTGCCAAAAGCAATCACCGCACCAAGCCAAAGGCCGAGGCGTTGTGTCAGTCCCCTTGAAGGCGTTGAGCAATCGCTCTCTATGATTGACCCGTTTCATCCCCAGTTACCGGGCGTAAGACTGCAGTTCAGCCACCAGCCGATGGAATTCCGATTGGAGCTGTCGAACAGTCTCAGCGACATGGAACTGATCCTCTTGCACGGCTTGCGATTCCACTGCAGCAGCCAGTTGCATGAACGGGATCGCTTCAAACGTTGAAGAGAGCCCTTTGAGGCTATGGGCCTTCATCGCCACGGTCGGCCAGTCTGCAATCGCCATCGCCTGCTGGAGTTGCGCCAACTGCGATGGCGCGTCTTCCAGGAAGAATCCAATGAGGGTTTTGAAAAGCGCCTCGTTTCCTGCCAACCGCTTCAGTGCAACTTGACGATTTGCGGTGGCATACCCTTGAGACATCGAGATCATTTTATTCACTCTGCTATCGTGACAGAAAAATGCGAGACTCCCGCAAACACTGTCGTGACGACGCAGGTCACAACAGCCCTTATTCGCCCGTTTCGAGATCTGACCGCACTTTACGTTCCATAGAGATGTTGAATGTGGCAATTCGATCGCGGATTTTCCCTCGGGTCACGCCCAGAATCTCTGCTGCCTGGCTCTGGTTTCCGTTGGTTTCCTGCAGCACGCGAGTGAACAGGTAGCGTTCAACGCGTTCAATGACCGAGTTATAAAGCTCTTTGGGATTTGACTTTAACTGTTCGTCGACGAATTGCCCCAAGTCCGCAATGGTCGATGTAGGTGAATCCTCGGGCGAGGCCGAACCCTCCGTCGGCGTCGGTGCCGCAGGGGTGGGCTTTGCCTGTACGGAGACAGGTTCGGCTGAACGATTTCGAGTCACCTCGCGAGGTAAGAATTCGGGGATAATGATGGGACCAATGGCGTTCAAGACGGCCTGCTGGACCACACTCTGCATTTCCCGGACATTACCCGGCCAACTGTAACTCATCAGTATTTCGAGACACTCGGGCGACATCCCCTCAATGTGCGTTTTATTGAGCGACTGGAGAGCGCGAGACAGAAAATACTTCAGCAGCAGCGGCACATCTTCGCGGCGCTGACGAACCGGAGGTAGAAAGATCGTCATGCCGTTCAAACGGTACAACAAATCTGCCCGGAACGCCTTCGACTCCACCATCTCTTCCAGCGGTCGATTCGTCGCGGTGATGACACGCACATCAGTGCCGATCGTTTCATTTCCGCCGACGCGTTCGAATCGCTGATCCTGGAGCAGGCGCAACACCTTCCCCTGGACAATCGGGGCCATATCGCCCACTTCATCGAGGAAAATCGTCCCCCCGTGGCATTGTTCGAACTTTCCGATGCGGCGGCGGTCCGCGCCCGTAAAAGCACCTTTTTCGTGCCCGAACAGTTCACTCTCCAGCAACGTATCGGGAAGCGCCGCGCAATTGATTGCCATGAACGGTGCGCCGCGACGGTGGCTATGCTGATAGAGCGCCTGCGCAACCAGTTCTTTCCCCGTACCACTCTCACCACGAATCAAAACGGGTACGTCCTGAGCCGCGACGCGTCCAATCGACTTGAAAACATCCAGAATTTCCGGGCTTCGGCCGACAAATAACTTTCCCGTTTGCTCACCGCTCGAGTCGACCGATAGCGCGACGGGAACACTCATCAGACGGCGGGAGTCGATCGCAGACTCGACCAGTCGATTGAGTTGGGGCAGATCAAGCGGCTTTGAAACGTAGTCGTAAGCACCTAACTGCATCGCTTCGATGGCGGTTGAACTTCCACTGTCGGCCGTCACAAAAATGACGGGCAGCCGACGGTCGATCGACTGAATGTCGCGAAGCACGTCTAACCCCGACCGCCCGGGTAACATGATGTCCAACAGTACGACATCCGGTTGGCGCTCGGCAACCAGCACCAAGGCTTGCTCAGCGGTCTCTGCGGTGGCGACTTCGTAATTGATCGACTCCAGTGTCTGCGTCAACATGTGACGCACACTTCGATCATCATCTACAACCAGAACCAATGCCATACGTAATCTCGTACGTGGGGAAGAGCGAGCCGAAGACTCAGGAGTATCAGTAGTGATATGGGACGTTTCGATCACACATGAAGGAGGGCCCATTGTAACCGATTGTAGCAAATAGACTAGCCGCCGGGGACCGGATCTCCCCGAAGCCAGGTCGCTTCTGTGGCGTGTTCTGCAAGATGAGGACCTGAAAAGGTACACGACCACTCAGCCCCCATGCCCGTTTTTGCAACACCACGGTCATCCCGGGTGTGGCGCTCCCCCGCGCAGATTTCCCCCCGACGGCACGTACTCTGCTACGACAACATTGCGAGGCCCTGCCCAACTTCCCTACCGCCACGGCCCCATTGGTGAATGACAATTCCCGGCAACCTCTTCTAGGTAATGAATAAGACACACCCCATGACAGGTAGTAATCTGCCCACTGGAACGCTACGTTCGGCCCGAAGACAGCTCGAACCAACACTGCTTCGCAGAAGGCACGGCCAATGAACGGGTTGCGGAAAAGGTTTTTAAGTCCCCATGCGACGGCAAATTTCGCACTCGTCCTGGTGGTGCTGGTACTTAACAGCTTCATCCTTCACAGTAACTCGATCGCACTGCATCAGGGACAAGAGGTCATTAACGGCAGTAGCGAAGCCATGCTTCAAAGTCGCGCTCTTCTCGCGACGTTCCTCGATGCCGAAACAGACGTACTGGGATTTGCAATTGCAGGTGACGAGAGGTTCCTGCGCGAGCACTCGGCCCGGCTGGCGAATCTCCCCGAACAGTTTCGTCGACTGAGTGAGTCCGTCACTGACCATCCTGTCCAGGTCGCAAGGGTCGCGCAAATCAGGGAGCTGGCAGAGGACCGGTTCGAACTGCTCCAGACAGTGATCGATGCGAGAGAGAAAGGATTTGATTCCGCCCGTGAGATTGTGATCACGGGCAGCGGGAAAACGCTCATGGATCAGGTTCGGCAGTTGATTGCTGAACTGGAAAAGGAACAGATTCGACTGAAGGGTGTCCGTAGCCAGGAACAGGATCATCGACTGTTCAAAGTTCTGTCCGCGAATCTCGCCGCCGTTTGTATCGGAACGGTTCTCACGATCGCGGCCTGGGGATTTGTTGACCGAGAACTGCAAAGACGCCGTCAGGCAGAAGCCACTGCTCTGTCTGAACGACAGAACCTGTGGGTCACCCTGACCAGCATCGGTGACGGGGTGATCGTTGCCGATGCTTCGGGACAGATCAAGCTGGCCAACCCCGTCGCCAAACAGTTGATGGGCGATCCGCTCGAAGTTGAGGGACGGTTCCTGCCGGAAATATTTTCTCTCATCGACGCCCACACGCGTGAGCCCATTGCCAACCCGTTCAACCAGGTGCTGACGGAAGGAACCTTCCCCCGCCGAACGGGTGACACGCTGCTGCGTCGAAGTGATTTTTCCGAAATCCCGATTGAAGAGAATGCCGCACCCATCCGGGATACGATGGGCAGAATCACGGGAGTCGTGTTTGTATTCCGTGACTGCTCGGAACGCTTACGACTCGAAAAAGAGAAAAACGAGCGTGAACGCCGCTTCCGACGGGTTTTCGAGACGCCCCTGATCGGAATTGCCATCGGAACCTCCGAAGGCAGCCTGCTGGAGGCAAATAACGCGTTTCTAGATCTCATTGGCTATCGCTTCGGAGAGTTTGATAATACGAAGCTAAGCTGGAGCGGTGTCCCTGTGAATCAGACGCCACTCGACCGAGCATCGTGGGACGAGCTTCGTGAGAAGGGTGTCTGCGGCCCGATTGAAAAAACATACTCTCGCAATGACGGCACCCGGGTCCCGGTGCTGATCTCTGCCGCGAGATTGATGAATGAGCTCGACCAGATTGTGGTCTTTATCACCGATCTGACGCAAAGCAAGAAGACCGAAGCAGCGCTGCGGGAGAGTGAGGCAAGGTTCCGAGTCCTCTCGGAATGCATGCCACAAAAGGTCTGGACGGCTCGCCCGGATGGGACACTGGACTACGTCAATCAGATGCTGCTGGAGTATACCGGGCTGACAGCCGAACAGATGACAGACAAGGACTGGCGCGAGCTGGTTCATCCGGACGATGTGGCCCATCACTTGAAGAAGTGGTCCCAGTCGCTGAAGAGCGGCAACATGTTTGAGATTGAAGAACGCTTCCTGAAACATACCGGCGAGTACCGCTGGCATCTCTCCAGAGCCCTGCCTCTCTATCGGCCTGACGGCCAGATTGCGATGTGGGTCGGAACGCATACGGATATTCACGACCACAAGTGTGCGGAGGAGGCGCTGCGGGAGGACCACATCCGGAAGGACCAGTTCCTCGCCCTCCTGGCGCACGAACTTCGCAATCCACTCGCCCCGCTGAGCAACGCCATCCAAGTCTTCTCGGCGGCCTATAAAGATCCCAATATCGCCGCGGATCTTCTGGACATCATGAGAAGACAACTCCGGCAGATGACGCGTTTAATCGACGACCTGCTGGACCTGTCCCGCATCACCACGGGAAGAATGCGGCTGCGCTGCGAAAAAATCAGCGTCGCCAGTGCGGTCGCCGCTGCGGTGGAGGGGGTTCAGCCAATTATCGCCGAGCGCCGCCATCAACTGACGGCGAAAGTCCCGCAAGAAGAAATCTGGATCGAGGCCGATCCGACACGACTGGCTCAGATCCTTACGAACCTGCTGCACAACGCGGCCAAGTATACGGACCCCGAAGGCCAGCTCTGGCTGACTGTGGAACGAGCAGGAAACGAAGCCATCTTCCGTGTCCGCGACAATGGATCCGGTATCGCCAAGGAGATGCTGAACAAAATCTTCGACGTCTTCATGCAGGTCGAATGGACACTGGACCGGGCTAACGGTGGCTTGGGAATCGGACTGACGCTGGTTCGCACCCTGGTCCAGATGCACGGCGGAACCGTCACTGCAGCCAGCGAAGGAGTGGGGCGCGGCAGCGAATTCACCGTCCGGCTTCCCATCAAGGAAGAACTGCAACAGCCTCCCAGGGAAATTACGGCGGCTCCACCGGAACCGACCACTCCCCTGCCAAAACTTCGGATTCTAGTCGTCGATGATGTCCAGGCATCCGCCAAGACACTGGCGATGATGCTGCAAGCGCTGGAGCAGGATGTGGAAACGACGTTCGACGGAATGTCCGCAATTTCGCTGGCAACAGAACAGAACTTTGACCTGATCTTCCTGGACATTGCCATGCCCCTCATGGACGGGCTGGAAGTCGCACGCCGGCTGCGAGCGATTCCGAAGCTCCGTACGACCAGGCTCGTCGCTCTGACCGGATTCGGGCAGAACGAGGACCGTACTCAAAGTATGAAGGCCGGGTTCGATGAGCACCTGACGAAACCCGTCAGCATGGACCTGCTGACCGATGTCATTCGCGGGGGCGTTCCTTCCCAAAACGGCGATTGACGTGCATTCTCCTTCTGATCGACCTGATTCTCGCCCTGCTAAACCAGGACGGATTCACGTCGTACGCTGCCAGAATCGATTCTGGCAGCGCAATGTCGCTCAGCAAGTGCGCCCCCCCTTCAGCAGACGCCGACGTTCCTGAATCAGCTCGCCCTGGTCTCACCCCCGAGGAGGGTCAGGACTTCCCCGCTGATGTAGCTTGAGTCCGCATTCGACGCAAAGAAGACGAATGCGGGCGCGACTTCTTCTGGCTGACCAGGCCGCTGCATCGGCGACTTCAGGCCATGCTCCGCCACATCCTGAGCGGGTTTGGATACCGGTTGCAGAACTGTCCAGATTGGCCCGGGAGCGACACAATTCACCCGTATTTTGCGGTCCACCAGATTCTGTGCCAGCGACTTGGTAAAAGCATGGATGGCCCCTTTGGTCGCAGCATAGTCGATCAGTGTCTTATTCCCCTCCAGACCGGTAATTGAACCGCAATTGATAATGCTTCCTTCTTCATTCATGTAGGGCAGGGCGGCCTGCGCCATGTAGAAGTACCCATAAATGTTCGTCCGAAAGGTCAAATCCCATTGAGCGTGAGTGATATCCTCCAACCGGTCAGCGGATTCCTGATAGGCGGCATTATTCACCAGAATATCGATCCGTCCCAAATCCCGAACGGTTCTCTCTACTGCCGAACGGCAAAACTCGGGATCCGTTACATCGCCCGGAATCAATAACGCCTTGCGACCTTCCTCCTCGACGGCATCACGTGTTTCCTCGGCATCCGACTGTTCGGCGGGCAGGTAAACGATCGCAACGTCGGCTCCTTCACGCGCGTAGAGTACCGCGACGGCGCGACCAATCCCTGAATCGCCCCCGGTGATCAGGGCCACTTTATCGAGCAGCTTCGCCGATCCGCGATAGCGTGGAGCCTTGTACTGTGGCAGTGGCTTCATCCGGGATTCCAGCCCGGGGTGCTCCTGCTGCTGCGCGGGCATGGGACTACCGGATGCGTACGGGATTTCAGTCATGATCTTTCCCCTGAAATTTGTGGTGCCTTAGTCTCAAACAGATTTTTACCGGTCCTCAGTAAGGTCGCTGAGGGAATGTTCTGTCGAAAAGGGAAGGCAAGTTTTGCGCCGACTGGAGGGGGTTCAGTGGGACGACCCGAGCTCACTGCCTATGACTTGAGGTTCGCATGAATGATTGTTCCCCAAAAGATGTTCATGGTCGAAGTAAGTGCAACCTGGTTCGAACAGGGGCACCTGTTGCAGCCCGGCATCGCTCGATTCACGACACTCCAAAGACCAGGAGACTCGCCTGCAAACTTCCCGAATCAGCGGTTTACAGCCTGATTCCATGAGGTTTTCTTCATTGGAACGGATATTGCGATTGACATCTGGCGACGGACTCACCGTCGACTAACAAGAGGTCAATTTCTCGGAACGATTCAAATGAAAATTATCACCTATCGCACACTAGGCATCCTCTCCGCGATGGCCTTCGGGACGATTGGTTGGTTGCCATTTGTCCAACTTGATACTGATACCGAAGTCCAGCTCCTGCGTCGCGTCCGTGCAGAAGAGGCACAGCGTGATCGGTTCGCCTTCAGGCCGGCTGAACGAGTTGCAGGGCAAAGTCGTGGTAGCACCGGTTTAGAGCGGGACGCCTCACCCTCGACAATGACGTTTGCTGAAGGTGATCCGCATGCAGTGCTGAAGAAAAAAGTTGATCTTCTGGAAAAAGGTTATACCTACCTGCAGGAGAAACCGGATTACACAGCCATGTTGACGAAGCAGGAAGTCGTCCAGGGGCAGTTGCTCGACGAGCAACGGATCTTGCTCAAGTGTCGTCACAAACCCTTCAGCGTGTACCTGAATTGGCATCAGGGAGATGTCGGACGAGAGGTGATTTACGTCGAAGGGAAGCACAATGGGAGGATGATTGCCCATGACGGGGGGTGGAAGTCTCGTATACCCGCGTTCTTCCTCGAACCAGACTGTGCTCTCGCAATGAGCGGTGCACGCTACCCGATTACCTCAGCAGGTCTGTTAGGACTCGTCGAAACCATGCTCAAGGCGCACCAAGAAGATCTCACAAAGCTGACCGTCAAATCATGTTCACACCTGGAAGATGGCGAGCTTGAGGGACGCCCCTGTCATGTCTTCCAGACAACGTACAAATCGCGAGAAATTTCTCCCACCTACCGAAAGTCGATTACTTTTATCGACAAGGAGTGGAACGTACCATGCCTGTCGAAGCACTATGAATGGCCCGCAAAGGAGGGTGCTGACGAGGCAAAGATCGACGAGGTAACTCTCATCGAGTTATACCACTTTTCCGAAATTCGCTTTGATCAGTCATTAAGTGATTCTGACTTTGATTCGACCAATCCCGAGTACCGTTTCCGATAACGATCAGGCAAAGCCTCTTCGTCCCGTCACGCTCGGTGACCGCTTACGCATCCCCGCAAGTTGCTCGGAACACAAACACCCCTGCAAGCCTCCGCTTGCGGGGGTGGTTCTATTTTGCCCATGCATTTAGCGCACCCCGGGCGGGCGGGATCTCCACTCACAGAATTGGGAGCCTTCAAGACACCATCACGCGGCTTCCCGGTGAACCTACGTCTGGTGATCTGATCTGCCTCACTTGAGACGGAAGCCTTCTTCTGTGTTCAGACCCCGGAGTTCCTGCCTCCCTTAATCCTCTCCACCTCCGCTGAGATTCGCCGAGGCATCGCACTTAGAGGCGATCCTTGTGGCGCGCTTGCTCTCGCTGCAGGAATGCCGTGCGTGAGCCGATGCCTGTTGGAGTGAAAGAAGACTGCAAGGAACAAGCCCCATCTGAATAACGGGCCCTTGGCATGCATCTTGCGAACGGTAGAAACTGGAGGCTCAACCGGGTCGCGAGTTTCGCGGCCGGTCAGTCTCAAGTGTGTTATGAACCGGCCTCAATGTGTGCCGGCCTTCTGGGTCTCGTACAGACCGTCAGGTGCAGTGATGAGCAGCCCGCTTCCTAATTGGGGTAATGTCGTAGGTGTCGCCTCCGACGGATGGAGCCTCAAGTCCGCGATTGATGAGCTCGGGTATCTCGGGTTCTCCGCGTCACAGGTTGGCATCGCCACCCATCAGGATACTGTACTCCAGATTCAAGTGATGGGAGACTCGGATTCGCGGACCACCGATCATCCGGGAATGACTCGAAGACTCCTGCTGATTTCCCGGCACTTCCCCGAAATCGATTCCGCGATCCTGGCAGGAACACTGGCGGCCAACCTCTCAAACTATCCCGACTCGAACCTTGCTGGCCTCCTAACATACATGGGGGTCCTGGGTGAAGCAGCCTCTCGCTATGAGCGGGACTTTCGCAAGGGGACCTCGCTGGTCACCGTGAACGCAGGCAGACGAGCGGCGATCGCGGGCCTGGTCCTTCAACGAATCAATGCGATGTCCTGACCGATTCAATCGCGATCGCTCCCTGGGAAATCCACTCTACAGCACGCACGAGTGCGCTTCGCGTACTTCAAACCTTGCCCTGTCCAGGGCCTACCCGTGTGCCTAGTCCATGAGGCTCCCAACCAAGTGCCTGGTATCATCAAGCCAGGCAGCGGATTACCCCGGCAGAAAGTCTCCGCTGTACATACGGTGATAGAACCGAGTGGTAGCTGTTGCGTCTCAAGAACTCTCCCATCGCGGATGTCGACTCGAGGGCTGCGGGGGATTTATTCAGTCCACAATCCGCGAACGTGGAACGGGCAGCATTGGCCGCTTGTCCATCGAGAACCGGCGCCGTCGGCACCTGAAAGGGCAGCTTCTTTTGGCAAGTTGCCTCACGGCGCGAGAGCGAGTCGCCTCGGACCAGAGAGCTCAACCAGTGGACCGCCCGAAGCCATCTCATCGGCTGTACCAGAAAAGGCATGTCGCCGAACGGGAGTGGTAAAGACCTTCCATTTACACCCCGCACCTCGCGAGCCGCGATGAAGCGTGCATTACATTACCCACAGCTTCGGGAACTCATCGCTATCAATTCAAAGCTACGCGAACAACTCATTTCACTAATAACCAGACCACACCTTCGGCCAGGAATCGGATGGACCAAAGTGGAATCCCCAGTGTCGATGGGCGCTTGAAACGATACCAGTCGTGGGCGCCTCAAACGATACCATTTTGAGTGGTTCTGTCTGAAATGGTTCCGTTTGCCCTCTTATTCTTCGGTCTTGGACCCGGTGGGCGCTTTGGTACTTTTTGAACCTTTTTCAGAATTCTCTAATCGATAACTTTTGCCGGTGATTTGCACGATCTCCGCGCGATGAAGGAAGCGGTCAAGAATGGCCGTGGCGCTGGGGACATCACCGATCAACTTGCCCCAATCATCCAAGGGGCGATTGCTCGTCATCATGGTCGAACGAAGTTCGTGGCGGCGCATGATGATCTCGAAGAGGTACTCGCCGGATCGCTTCGGCAACTGCTTCATTCCCATGTCATCAACGATCAACAGATCGGGCTTGAGGTATCGCTGCAGGATCCGTTCGTGGCCCTCCATCGCCTCGTCGTGAAGGAAGTCGCGGACCGTGTCAAAGATCGAGCGGTAGTACACTGTAAAGCCGGATCGGATCGCAGCGACACCAATCGATTGGCAGAGATGGCTCTTCCCTGTCCCAGGAGGTCCGAGCCAGAGTACATCACGTTTGTCTCGAATGAAGTGGCAGGTCGCCAGATCGAAGATTCGGTTCTTTTTGATCGAGGAATTGAAACCAAAATCAAAATCTTCCAACCGCTTCACATCACGAAAACAGGCTGACGTGATTCGGCGTGAGATCTGTCGGCCATCCCGCACGAGTAATTCATCTTGAAGGATCAACTCTAAGAACTCGCGGTGCGTGAGGCCACGACTCGAGGCCTCATGCAATCGAATTTCCAGGGAATCGCCCAATCCCGATAGTCGAAGCTTCTTGAGCATGTTTGTTAAACCATCAGACATCATCTTAGTCTCCGTGAAGGGAACGTTGAATAAAATCGCTGTACTCCGACACCGATCGGATGATCGGATGGTCGCCCACGAACTCCATGGTCTGCTGTTGGGCGGCTGTTTGGTTCTCCAGCAGCCGCTTGATCACGCGATAGTTGAACGCCTGGCTGCGCCAGGCCGTGTCGCACGCTCGATCGATTTGTTCCGTCTGATATTTCTTCGTGAGACTCAACAATCCCTGAAGGACTCGAGCTGCGGGAATACCGCGAGCCTCAATCGTGGCTTCCGCCCAACGCGCTGCGTGAGGCCCTAAAAATCGCACTTTTCGTAGCGTATATTCGAGCCCGCGCTCGATCATGTGAGTCTTCGAAGGATGGATGTGTTCGTTCAATGTGCTGAATCGGCCAGCTGGTTTCGTGCAGTGGACCGTGATGCTTTCCATGCGTTGATTCAGGATCCGAACCGTCTGACTATTCCAGCGGACCCAGACATCGTGACCCAGGTACTCCGGTGGAACCGAGTAATAGGCCCGTTCAATCGCAATGTGACCGTCGCGAGAAACTTTGCGCTGTTCCTCGTGATAAAACGGGAATCGATCTTTCGGAAGCGGTTTTAAACAAGGCTTCTCGGTACTCTCGAAGGCCACTCCGACGTGTTTCTTCGTCGTTCCATGAATCCGCGTATCGGCGACCGTCTTCTCCCAATGATCCAAGTGGCTATTCTGCTGTGCCAGGCTTTCAAAGGTTCTTCCCTTCAAGGCATTCTCTTGCACATAGTCCACGCCGCGTTCGACCTTCCCCTTATGCCGAGGTGTCGCTGGTCGGGTGGGCAGTAGCACGAAGCCGTAGTGTTTGCAGAACTCGTTGATCTTGGGATGCAGTTCCGGATCGTACCAGTCGGCCTTCAGCACGACACATTTGGCGTTATCGAAGACGACGGTTTTCGGAACACCTCCCAGTCTCCAAAACGCATTCTCCAAACTGCGTATGAAGCTCTCGGTGGTCAAACGCGTCACCGCTTCTGTATAGCCCTTTCGCGAATAGCTGAGGACCGCCCGAAAGACATGGGTCTTGCGTAACGTTCCTGTGTGATCAGGGCACGGGCGACCCGCTCCAAAGTCGACCTGAAGCTCCCAGCCCGGATCGACTTCGATTCGCCGAAACGGCAATTCCCGTGACGTTCCCAGACGCTTCACAAAGCGACGGACCGACCAGTATTTTCCTTCAAAGCCGTTTTCTTCCACCAAATCCTGATAGATCCGCTGAGCGTCCAGACCCTGCTCCAGCTTCGACAAAACGACATCACGAAAGGGCTCGCAACGGCTCCGGGAAACGCCCTCTGCAACGTGATTGGCCGGCTCGTCCGACCCGGTGGGCGCCGTGGTATCGTTTGAACCTTCCGACCCGGTGGGCGCTTTGCCGGTGGGCGCTTTGGTATCGTTTGCCCCGATTTCCGACAAATGACGCCGAACAGCGTTTCGAGAAACTTCCAGAGCCAATGCGATTCCACGCTCCGACATCCCGCTCGCGTGTAACTGCTGAATAGATAAGATCTTGTCCATGCCCAGTTGATAAGCCATTGCGTCCCCATGCACTCGTTTTCTGTGAAGAAAATGAGTCACGAGACAACAAAAGCCCCTTTGTCTTCAACTGGTACCTTTTGAAGCGCCCTTCACTGGTATTGTTTGGGCGCCCACTGACACCCAGAGTCGATGTGAAACTGCCGGGCATCGGATTGCAAGGTCTTATGTTCAACTCCATGACCCGTAAACGAGTCCATGCCGAAATTAGGGACCGTAGTTTGTCATGACCCACCTGTGATAAAGGTGAGTCATAAGTTCCCCTTCTCCGTCACAGTCTGCACACCCCGGCATTGACTTTGCACGAAAACCACTAGACCCGAGAGATTGATTGAAGTGTTCAATCTCTTTTCTCAGTGCCACCTTCTCAATGTGATCGGAATGGAGAATCATGATGCGAAAATGGATTAGCGTTAGCGCATGTAGTGCAGCTTTGTGTCTTTGCAGCGTTAGCGGAGCCCAGCAGACAAATAACAATGCACCGCCACAAACAACGCCCAATCGATCGGATGCCGCCACACAGCACGACCAGCGGTCAGACTGGAAGTCCGCCGACCACACATTGGCAACGTGCGTCGCGATAGCAAATCAGGAAGAGATCGCGATCGCCAAGTTCGCACAGGAGAAAGCACGCAGCTCGGACGTGAAAGAGTTTGCGAAGATGCTTGTGAAAGACCATCAGGCCTTTCTTGAAAAGCTGGAAAAATTTGCCCCGGAAGCCGCTCGAGACGGCTCTCTGCATGAAAAGCATGAACCCTCCACCAACGATAAAACCCGCGCTGGCGCAGACAAGACCACGGGGGTCGAGGCTAAGGTCGGTCTGGCAGGCGGGACCGTGAAAGCATCAGCTGGCAAGGTTCAGCAGACCGCAGGTACCGAAGAAACGGCTGACCGGCATCATGGAGTCAACTTCATTCAGTTGCATCGTGAGATCGCGGCAGAATGCGTCCGCAACGCAAAGGAGATGCTGACCGAAAAAGAGGGAGACAAGTTCGATGAATGCTTCGTGGGACATCAGATTGCCGCCCACGCCGCAATGAAGACCAAACTGACCGTGTTTGAACGTCACGCTTCAAGCGAACTTAAAGACGTCCTGGCGAAGGGTGCCGAAACCACCGAACGCCACATGAAGAAGGCGGAAGAGCTGATGAAAGAACTGGCCCATGCGGACAGTTCTTCCAAGCGAGATTCTTCCAGTTCAAAGAAGGACTAGTTGAGCGCCGACCGGAATACGGCCGATAGGCCCAAGACAGGGTTTTGACACAAAGGGGAGAGGGTACATCTCCCCGGATCGCTGGACGAATCAAAAGAGTGCGGGAGGACAGCGCGTGAGAGGCCACTCTGACGCGCTGTCTTTTCGTTCCATCCCTGGCTCCACGCGAAATCAGGCATCCCTGCGGTTCTTTTTCCGCTCGACGCAAGCGGTGGCGGGTGCGATACCCGCCGCTGACAGACAGCAGGCGAATGAGGAATTTCCGCCAAGCGAAAAGTCGTGCGATCAGCAGCTCTCTCATGCCGCTTATTCAAAGGCTATGCGCGACCTCCCAGTCACCTGATCACACCTATTCTTCACCCACCGAGGTCGCAAAAGTCGCAGGGGACTTCACGAACGTCGCGTAGTTTTCCTGGTTGCCGAACAGGTAGAGGCGTCCCTGGAACCAGGCTGCATAGTCCAGCGTCCCCTCCACGACGTCCTTGTCTCGTCCGAGTGCAACGACATCCGCACCATAAGCCGCAGGAGCGTAGAACGCCGGATTGTCTGCAAATCGATCGCGTGCTTCCTCGCTGGCGAAGTGGAACTTCTGACCCCGGAAGGTCGCCTGAAATTCAGGTTTGGCATCTCGAAGTTCCCGGCGATCCTTCAAAGTAACGGGACAGAACCCCTTCAGGCCTTTCATTCCAAAACGGGACCGAATCCGCCGCATTTTCTCTGTATAGGATTCGCTCGAACCTTCAGGGATGATCGATCCCTGACTGTCGAATGCAGGAATGAGTGCCGGACGCCCCTCATCAGGTGCGGGAAGGGCGAGGGGCGACGGTGGAGTCCCAATATCTTCCAGTGGCGGTTCAATGAAAGCCTTGCCCTGCACGGCAAACGGATCTTCTTCCTCCGAAGATCCCGCCAGGTCCTCCGTCAGATCTTGCTGATCTGGAAGAACGAGTTGCCCCATTTCCTCCCCTTCCGCGTCATCTTCCGTCTCTTCCGCTTCCTGCTCCCGCCGTGAGAAGGGGTTGAGCCGTTCAGGAGAAGGAGTAGGTTTCTCTGTTCCAAAAGAGAGTGCGCGCGGTGACGAGTCCAGCGGCAAGGGAGGAAGTTCTGCGTCATCAGAGAGGTCCGGCAGAGCAGGTAGGTCACGATCCAGCTCTAGGAGAGGGTCCTCATCGGCGTCATCCAGGCCAAACTCGTAGGAGGAGGGGGGAGGCGGGACAGGCGGAATGGGGGCCGCGTCCTCCGGAACCGGCAGCAAGACCGGCTTCGACCCTGTCTTCTGTGCGTTCGTAGACAGTTTGGCTGTCGATTTGCCCCCTGACGATCCATACCGGGTCGAGTTCGATCGCGATGACGGTGACCGATCACCGGATGCAGGCGGGACATTCGGAATCGTCCCCTGCGAATCGGATGACGCGGACGAGTTCGACTTTTTCTTTGAGAAGGGATTCAGCTTTTTGAAGAAACCGCGGATCGGTTTTGGCCGCTCCTGTGCCTTTTCGGCCTCTTCATCATCTTCATAGTCCGCTTCATCCGAAGAGGAACTTCGTGCCGGTGTCGATCGCGAGCGGGAGGTGTTCGCTCCGAAAGACAACTGCGTCGGCTGGACGTTCGCTGGCCCCAGATCGTCCTGTTCCGATGGAGCAGCCGGGACCACTTGAGGCGTTCGCGCCAGGGGAGTCATCGGCTGGACGTTCATTTCCGGCATTTCGCGGCCATCTTTTTCGTACAGCATCTCCAGCTGTCGCTGAACCTCGGTCTTGCCGTCGCCAGTCGCTTTCACTGGACTTGTCCCCGCACCTGATCGAGGGGGATTCTTTGCGTTCGTAAAGACGGGGTTTTTGGATTGTCCGTACACCGTCATTGACTGCGACAGCAGGCCTGCTGTCGCCGCGCTGAGCAAGCAGACTCGCACGCTGAAATCCATCCGACTGCGCATTACCATCTCCTCACATCTGGCCGGCGATCCATCCGCAGACTCTGCCGGTCGACTTCCGACAACGGACAATTCACGGACGACATAGTGATCGTCGCAACGGCTCGCCGGAGTGTGAGGGTTCCAAGGGTTGAATCCGAAATTCAACTCGCAGCACCAAATTGTGTGGCACGATCAGAAGAACAAAAACAAGCTTCGCCAATCGCCCATCTTGCCAGAATCAGCATTAAACCATGTCGTCCGGAAAGTCGACATCGTCGTCCTTCCCCCCAGCCTCGCTCATCCCCAGTTGGCGCATCTTGCGGTAGAGATTCGATCGATGCAGTCCCAGCAACTTGGCCGCTTCACTCATATTCCCTTTCACCCGCTTAATTGCCTTGCGAATGAAATTTTGCTGGAACCCGTTCGTGGCTTCGTTGAGACGCATGTCCACAGAGGGTTCGAAGACATTCAACTGTTCGGGACTGAGAATGAATGCCAGGTCGTCGACTTCGACGGTATCGCCTGTCGCCAGAAAGGCGACGCGTTCCATCAGGTTCCGTAATTCTCGCACATTGCCGGGCCAGGCATGGGCTTGCAGGCGCTTTCGTGCCTCAGGCGACATCTTCAGGTTGGGGCGGCGGGCCTGAGTAGCGAACAGATTCAGAAAATGATCGGCAAGTGGCAAAACGTCATCCGCCCGCTCTCGCAGCGACGGAAGATCCAGCGTGACCACGTTTAAGCGGAAATACAGATCCTCACGAAACTTCTTCGCCCGAACCGCATCGGCCAAATGAGCATTCGTGGCGGCGATCACTCGGGCATTGATCGGTATCGAAAGAGATCCCCCGACGCGGGTGATCACTTTCTGCTCAAGCACCCGCAGCAGTTTGGCCTGCCCACCGGGACTCATGTCACCGATCTCATCCAGAAAGATCGTTCCCCCCTCGGCGATTTCAAACTTGCCGCGATGCATCTCGCGCGCGTCAGTGAAGGCCCCTTTTTCGTGGCCGAACAATTCACTCTCAAGCAGCGTCTCTGTCAGCGCCGCACAGTTGACGGCCACGAACGGACGGTCGGACCGGGGCCCCTGATAATGCAGGGCCTGCGCGACAACCTCCTTGCCGGTTCCACTCTCGCCCAGAATAAGAATCGGAAGGTCCGTAGCAGCAAGTCGGCGAATGGTACTTCGCATTGCCTGCATCGCCGGACTGTCGCCGATGATGGTCGCCCCCTTGGTCACCTGCTGCGTCAACTGGTGATGCGACCTGAGCAACGACTCACGCTCACGCGTGTTCTGGAGCGCCACCGCAACCTGAAGCGACAGGTCGGCAAGCGTGATTTCGTCTTCTTCAGTGAAGGACCCCGAGTTTTTGTTGATGACCTCGAACGCCCCCAGCAGTTTCTTGTCCGAACCGTAAAGGGGACCGCACAAAAGGTTACGCGTTTTGTAACCGCTGGCGTTGTCCACTTTTCGGCTGAACCGTGGATCGTTGTAGGCATCGTCGATTCTCAAGGTCACCCCTTGATGAATCACCTCACCGACGATTCCGGTGTTATCAGGAAGCCTGAGCGAGTTCCCTTCAACCCCCAGCGCCGGGCAGGCGACGAGCTCGTGATGCTCTTTGTCCCAGATGAAAATACTGGCACGATCGCATTCCAGCAGCCGAGTCGCCTCTTTGGCAATCAACTGCAGCAGCGGCTCCGTTTCATGAACGGCAGACAGATTCAAGGAAATCCGCAGAATGCTCTGAAGTTGATCGATTCTCCGCACGGACTGACTGCGACGAGCGAGAAAGTCGAGACACGCACCAATCGCCTTCGCCATTAGCATGGCTGACGGCAGTGCATCATCAGGAAAGCTGCGGCCGGCAAATGTCAGCACGGCGCCGGTATGACTGCGGCTGGGAACGGGCGTCGCAGCAAGGTAGGTCCCCGGAACGCTATCCAGCGAGGCGACTACTCCCGCATCGCGGTCGAGCACATCCATCAACAGGCTTTTCGGCATTTCGGCCAGACCGATGCGGCCATGCTGGCTCACGGCAACCCAATCAGGATTGCGCATAAAAAAGCCGACGGAGTTCGCGGCAAGTTCACCCGCAATCTCGGGAAGTTGATCCCGCAGGAATTCCGCTGCGGAATTCGCCGGTACTGCACGAGCTACGAACTGTTCGACCGCTTGCAGCACACGAATCGCGTCGTCGGCCTGAATCGACTGAGAAACCTGTTGCCACGCAATCCATTTTGTGGGCACGAACGGGCTCGCTTTCCAGCAAAACAATAGGCCCATCGAGCGATCAGAGAGTCTGCCGGAAGGACGTCAACTCGCGAAACCCGGTTCCGCAGTCAGACATCAGGACTTGAGTTGAGCGGTCGTAAGGGAATTGCTCCCATTCCCGCACTCAGATCATCCCTCCAGAACCTCAAATCATCAGTCAGCGACTGATGTCAATTCGATGGCTATTGAAACGAATATTTCCATAATCTGACGAGAGACAGATCGATATGATAACATTCGGGGGTGATGATGCCACTCAAGCCGATCAGCTTCCCGTGAGATTGCGGCGAATATCTCTGCGCGGGGCGATCTGGAATTGCTCCGTTTTTTCACTCTCCATCACGGGTGGACGAGCCCGAGAAGTGCCGCCGCAGGAGCATGGCGACTGATCACACTGAAGTCGACAAGCCCCTTTGGACGTGCGTAAAACACGACTGCGGAAAGGATTAGATTCGCTTAAACGTGTTCATCCGAAAAACGGGAAGCTGCCGCGAGTCACCTGTTGTCCCGTCGAGCTCTCCCTCACACCGAATCAGATCGCCAGATCTCAATCGGCCGAGAGCAGGGGTGTCCGCCAGCGTGATCACTCCCCCGAGCTGATCCGAAGCAGAAGGGTTTTTATCGTAAATCACGATCCACTCTTTCGTCGATTCGTCGTAATCGACGGACCCTTCGACCCAGCGGAATTGAGGATGATGTCCCCCATTGCGTACCGGCTTACGAGCCGTCCGACCGAATTCTCGGCTGTATTGAATACCACTTGTCTCGTCATCTTCTTCCCCGGACGCCTGACGAATCTCCGGTTCTTCGAACTCGATCTCCTGATCGTCCGAATTCACGGTGGACTCTTCGTCGTACGCCTGAGTGCGCCGTCGGCTTTCCTGCTGAGTGAAAGGTGTGCTGTCCTCACTTGGGTCGAAGTGGCTGGTCGGAGTCAGCGTGCTGCGATTTGTTCCGCGTTCTGACGGATCATCTTCCGGCAGCGGAACCGCGTTTCGCCCGCGAGGCGATTCCGGCTCAGGACTGAACGTGGGCGAGTTCCCGTTAGTGGGTGCCTCATACGTCGGAGTCGGCGTCGAGTAACCTGGTGGCGACAGAGGGGTCGGAGTCGTGACGCCTGGCGAATTGCCTGGAACGTACGGCGCGCCGTTCAGGGGAGCCGTATATGTCCCCCCGGGTTGATAGACCGGACCACTCGGGTAACTACCAGATGGCTGGGCCGGGACAACGTATGGACTGCTTCCGTACGTCCCCGGTGGATAACCGTGAAGCATACAGCCTGAGGCCATAAGGGTGAGTAGACCAACCGACATAATCAAACGGCAATGCATACGACCAGTCCTTTGGGAACTGACTTCGAACTGTCGACGCACCCGTCGCCCCCCAGCGTCGGACGGCCGGGATTGTAAGGATGCAGCCAATCGTGTCCATACCGGTTCGGCAGGATTTGCCAGTCGTAAAATTCGCACTCCTGCTGCATCTGCCATTCCGACCGAGTGGCACAGCCCAGCAGAACGTGTCGTCCCCTGATCGCTGGCATGGATCGCGTCATGCACGTTGCGCAAGACGCAAACGACTACGCCCCGAGTCTCCGGTTGGGACAACTCAGGCTTTGTCATCTGACCCAAACAAAACGAGCATGGCAACCGTTCCCGATTGCCATGCTCGCCACAGGTCACTGACCAACGTTTCTACGTTCTGGTTCGCTCGTTCGACCAATCTTCCTGCGAATCAATGCTGAGAGCTCGACGCAACGAGCACCGGGCGTACTTCGGCGTGTGAGCCAGCGGGATCATGAGGGACAGAGGCCCCGTCTTGGGGTTGATCCTTTTTTCGGAACTCAGCCATTCGCTGCATCAGTACATAGAACACAGGAACGAAGAAGACTGCCAGTACCGTCGCCGCAATCATCCCCCCGAACACTGCGGTTCCCAATGCCCGTCGGCTTGCCGCACCGGCCCCCGTCGCGTTGATCAACGGAACGATCCCGAGGATGAACGCAAACGAAGTCATCAGAATCGGTCGGAACCGCATCCGGCTGGCTTCGACCGCAGCATCGATGATCGATCTGCCTTTCATGCGCAGTTCGCGAGCAAACTCCACAATCAGAATCGCGTTCTTACTTGCCAGAGCAATAATCAGGACGATTCCAATCTGCGTATAGATATTGTTATCCATCCCGCGGACCCAGACAGCGATCACAGTCCCCAGCAGCGCCAGTGGCACGACCATGATGACCGCCGCCGGCATCAGCCAGCTTTCGTACTGGGCGGCCAGTACGAGATAGACCATGAGCACCCCCAGAGCAAAAACGTAGATCGCCTGCGATCCGACCAGTTTTTCCTGGAGCGACATCCCCGTCCATTCGTAACCCATGGAGGAGGGAAGTTTGGCTTCGGCCATCTGCTCCATCAGTTGCAGTGCCTGTCCCGAACTGACGCCCGGAGCAGCCGCTCCGTTAATCGTCGCGGAAGGAAACAGGTTGTAACGAGGGACAATCTGCGGCCCGAGCGTCTTGCGAATCGTCGCCAGTGTCCCCAGCGGGATCATCCGACCTTCGCGGTTACGGACTTCCAGTCGACCGATGTCTTCCGGATGTAAGCGGAACTGCTGATCCGCCTGCACGCGAACCTGATAGGTCTTTCCAAATTTATTGAAGTCGTTCACGTAGGCCGAACCGAGTGCCGCCTGCATCGTGCCGAAGATCGTATCGAGAGGCACCCCAAGGCTTTTGGCTTTGACCCGGTCGATATCGACATAGATCTGGGGAACACCAGAGCGGAACGTCGATTGAACACGGCTTAAGCTGGTCTGACCTCCCGCTGCGTGCACCATTTCCTGTACGACGCTTTGCAGTTCCGGCAGCCCGACACCACCGCGATCTTCGATCTTCATTTCAAATCCCCCGGCGACCCCCAAACCACGGATCCCTGGAGGTGGAAACGCCAGAATCATTGCCTCGCGCACGGACTGAAACTGCCCCATCAGGTTGCCAAGAATGGCATCCTGGCTGAGTTCCGGATGGTGGGCCCGATCTTCAAAGGAGGTGAAGGTAATGAACATCGTGGCCGCGTTCGAAGTCACCGACGAATCCAGCAGCGACATCCCCCCCAGCAAGAACCAGGTCCGCACGCCGGGAGTCTCGGCCAGAATCGCGTTCACCTTGCGGGTCACTTCGCGAGTACGCTCTTGTGATGCCGCATCAGGAAGCTGGATGGCAACGATCGCGTAGCCCTGATCTTCCGTGGGCACGAAGCCGGTCGGAAGCTGTACGAACCACCATCCCGTCAACCCGACCAGCCCGACAAAGAGGAGCATCATCAGTACGATCTGCCGCACCGCAACTTTCACGATCGCCGTGTAGACTCCTTCCGTCCAGTCGTACACACGGTTAAAGACGCGGTAGAAGAGATTCTTCTTCTCAGGAGTTGGCCGCAGATACACGGCACATTGAGCCGGCTTGAGCGTCACTGCGTTTAACGCGCTGATCACGGCGGTCGCGGCGATGGTGAGTGCGAACTGGCGATAGAGCTGACCAGTGATCCCCCCCATGAATGCGGTGGGAAGGAACACGGCCATCAGCACAAGCGTAATCCCCATCACCGGCCCGATCACCTCGCCCATCGCGACAATCGTCGCGTTTTTGGGACTCAGTTTATCATGGTCAATGTGGTGCACTGCGTTTTCGACGATCACGATGGCGTCGTCCACAACGATACCAATGGCAAGCACCAGACCGAAGAGCGTCAGCATGTTAATCGAGAAGCCCAGGGCCCCCATGGCGGCAAATGCGCCAATCAAGGTCACCGGGACGGTCGTTGCAGGAATCAGCGTGGCTCGCCAGTCCTGCAGGAAGACCAGAATCACCACCAGCACCAGCACGCCTGCTTCGGCCAGTGTCTTATAAACCTCATGAATCGACTCATCGACGAAGATTGTCGTATCGAAGGGAATCTCGGACTTGATCCCCTCGGGGAAGTTCCGTTCGAGTTCATGCATCGCTTCTTTGACGTTCTCGGCCACGCGAAGTGCGTTTGCTCCGGGCAACTGATAGACGAGCAAGCTGGCGGCCGGACGTCCACCGATTTCACACCACTGGTCGTAGGTTTGAGCCCCCAGTTCGACGCGGGCGACGTCCTTCACCCGGGTCACTCGCATCCCGGAGCGATCGTCCGAAACTGACTTGATGATGATATTTTCAAACTGAGACGGATCGCTCAACCGCCCCTGAACCATCACGTTGTACTGAAAGCCCTGTTCACGGGGAGTGGGCGCCTGGCCTACCTGCCCCGCCGCAACCTGCACATTCTGTTCGCGAATCGCAGCCAGAACGTCTTCCGTGGTCAGGTTACGTGCCTTCAGCGAATCCGGGCTGATCCAGATTCGCATGCCGTAAGTACCGCCACCAATGACCTGCACATCGCCAACCCCATCCAGCCGAGTCAGCGCGTCTTTGACTCGCAAAGTCGCAAAGTTACTCAGATACAGGTCATCATAGGTTCCGTCTGGCGAAATCAGTGACGCAACGAGAGTGATGTTCGTCGATTGTTTCTTGGTCGTGACCCCTTGCCGCTGCACTTCCTGAGGAAGTCGCGGCATCGCGACGGCAACACGGTTCTGGACCAGAACCTGAGCGTCGTCGAGGTTCGTTCCCACCTCGAAGGTGACGGTCAGCGTGTAAGAGCCGTTACTCGAACAGGACGAGGACATGTAAAGCATGTTCTCGACACCGTTAATTTCCTGCTCGATGGGGCCTGCGACCGTATCGGAAAGAACTTCCGCATTGGCACCTGGATAGACCGCCGCCACTTGCACGGTAGGGGGTGTAATTTCGGGATACTGCTCAATCGGCAGCGAGATCCCCGCAACGATACCGACCAGCATCGTGACGATGGCGATCACATTGGCGAAGATCGGCCGCTCAATAAAGAACTTCGAGAACATAATCGTCTGCTGGCAAGAGGTACGGGGCGACCATAAGAATTACGCGGTCATGCTGCGAACTGGACAACGACGGCGGTACAGGAATAAATCCCGATCAACGTCGACCAGCACCTGTCGTTAACGACACGGTCGCGGGCGCGGGCTCTGTTTTCGGAGAGACCTTGGCACCAGGTCGGGCTCGCAATAATCCGTCGACGATCAATTGGTCACTTAACGAAATCTGTCCTTCGACGACTCGCAAGCCATCGACAGAGACACCCGTTCGCACGGGGCGGTATTCCACGGTCCCATCCGCCGCGACCACCAGTAGATACTGGCCCGACTGATCTGTTCCGAGCGCCCGCTCGGGAACCAGCAGGGCATCCACTCGTTCAACGACAGGAATTCGCATCCGCACGAACATTCCGGGGAGCAAAGTTCGGTCATCGTTCTGGAACACGCCTCGCACACGTAGCGTGCCGGTCCCGGCATCAAGACCGGGATCCGTGTAGTTAATCTGGCCCTGTGCAGGGAACCCGTTTTGACTGGCCAGCCCCAGTTCAACAGGAACTGGCTCGGCCTCGGAATCGGTGCTTTCGGATCCGAATTTTGTCAGCGCGGGGGTCCGCAGAACATCGGATTCGCTGATCGTCGCGTAAGCGTAAATGGGATTCATCTTGACGATGGTGGCAAGTACCGATGATTGCCCGTCACCGACCAGATTTCCGATATCGACATTGATATGACTGATCCGACCATCGATCGGTGCCGACATGCGGCAGTAGCTGAGATCCAGCTGCGCATTCTGAACCGCGATCTTGGCTGACTCGACCTGCGCTTCGCAGGTCAGAATGGTGGTCTCGTAGGTGGCCAGTGCCTGCTCCAGATTCGCCTTCGCCGATTCCAGATCGGCATCGCGTGACTTGCGTGTCGAGGATGCCTGATCCATGTCTGACTCAGTTGCGATCTGCTTCTGGAACAGTCCGCGAACGCGCTGTTCTTCCTGGCGTGCCAGTCGCACTTCCGATTCACTCAGATTCACACGAGCTCGAGCCACTTCGCGAGATTTCGAAACTGTGGCCTGCTGCAGGGCCGCTTGTGCTTCGCGCAGGCGCGTCCGGGCGGCATCCAATTGGATCTGGAAGGTCTCTTCGTCGATCACCAGAAGCAGTTGGCCTTTCTTCACTTCGGCACCTTCCACGAAGTGCTTCTCTTTCAGAAAGCCTTTGACGCGAGCCCGGATCTCAACCGTCTCCATCGGCTGCGTCATACCGCTGAATTCCAGATACTCGGTCACCGTCCGTTTGATCGGATTACTGACGGTCACTTCGGGAGGGGGAGGCTCGATATAGGCATTCGGCGCACCGCAGCCCGCAGCAGCCATCGCCAGCCAAAGGGCCATTCCCGTCTTTCGTATAGACACGATTCGTCTCCCAGTTAGAATTGACCGCCCGGTCAATACAATTGACCGAACGGTCAATATCTTATACATGGATGAACGTGCGTCAATCCTGGTTTGACCGTCAGCACCCCAACAAGCCGCATCATCAATTACGGGTTACGTGTGAAGCCCCCGCAAGACTGTGCACGATGCAAACCAGGGTGGGACAGTCACGCCAGGCACTTGGTTCGCACTCCTCCCTGATAATTCACAAACGCCTGTGGAAAAATATGTTGCGGCGAGACGATTGGTGTACACTTCTTGACACCATTGGCCTGTCGTTTTAGCATTTGTCTCCCGATTCGAACTGGAGTTCCCCATGACGCAGGTGAGTCGACGCGTTCGAGACCCTGACGCCGTCCGCACGACCGTTCTCGACTCTGCGCTGGAATTGTTCGCACGACATGGCTTTGCCGATACGTCGCTGCGTGAGATTTCTCGCCATTCAGGGGTCTCGCACCCTCTGATCCTGCACCACTTCGGTAGCAAGGAAGAACTCTATTCGTCAGTGAAGCGTAGAGTGGTAGAGGGCTACGCGCAGCGATTTCCCGCCGCAGCCCGCGCGATCAATCGTCCCATCAATCTGCGTGCAGAGATGAAGCGGATTCTGACCTATGTCGGGGAAAATGAACTCGCCATGAAGCTCTGCGCGCGAACGCGCGTTGATGGAGACCACCAGGTCTGGCCGGGCGAACCAGACCTTCTCAACCTGATCCGGCAGCGGATCGAAGTGGCACAACAGAAGAAGCTCATCCGCGACGACCTGGATGCCCAGCAGCTCAGCGTCATGATTCTGGGGATTGTCTTCTTCTGGCTCGACAACCGCCTGCATTTCGCTGAGCGGTTTGGTAAGCCTGTTGACAATGATTCTTATATCGACACAGCAGTCAAAATGATCGAAGAGGGACTGCTCGTCCGCACTCCCAAAAGAACTGGCAAACACAAATCTTCGCCTGATCTTGATCCGTGATGCGGTAAAAGCCGTTAGTATTCTTCCTTACCTCAGCAACGGGAGACGGCAGCAACCGGAATGGACGAGGTTCGTGCGCGACGCTGGCTCGACCGTCAACATACCAACCCGCCACACCACACCCCCTCTACAAGGCGAGTGAGCATGCGAAACCCTCCTGATCCCACCACATCTGTCAACGCGGCGGGAAGACTGGTGGCGGGAACATTCGGGTTTGCCTTCGCAGGAATTGGGATTTCCGTTCTTGCTTTTCTCTGGCTGACACCATTCAACACTTTTGGATCGCCACCCCTGTTCTTCCGAGTCTTCGGCTCGTTCATCGCTTTGATATTCGTCGTCATGGGAGGAACCACGTTCCTGGCGGCTCTCAAGGGGGGATCGATGTTGAGCCCCGCAGACCTGCACCGAGAGAGACCGGACTCCCCGGCGGTTAACACGAGTGAGCGTCCTCCAACTCACCCGGTCTATTCTTGTACCAATTGTGGTGCACATCTGGGAAAAGGAGCGGACGTTTCCCCGCTGGGTGACGTTAAATGCCCGTTCTGTCACAAATGGTTCAACATTCATCGCCCGATGAATCAGTCGTAAACGACGTCAGACAACGAACATGACAACGCTGTGACGGAATCCAGAGCGAGCGGCGACGCAGCCGCATCCTGATTCCCGATCAAGTCTTCCATCGAACGGAAAAGAGACTATTCGTCGGGCAGGGGAGGGACGTCATCGAAATCGTCGGGCAGGGGAAGTTCCTCTGTTTGCATCGACTGCGGCAGAGTCCTGAGCGCCTGGGGAACGATCTCCAGAGTGGTACCGGCACGTTGCAGTAACTCTTCTCCACCGGCCATTCCTGGCGGAGTGTGGCGCCAGGCGGTTCCGGCCAGCACCTGACGACGGCCCTCCTCGAAAAGAGTCGTCATCATCTCCGAATCAAAGTCGGCCGCCGACTTGGAAACTTCTAATTCGCCGGGCACCGCAGCCAGATGGTACTGCATACCCGTGAGCAGGCTTTGCATATAAAGCTTAACCAATGCGTCGCGAGTTTGTGCATAGAGAAAGATCGAAACGCTATCCCCGACAACATTCAGCACCCGCGTCGTGACAGGGTGCGGGTCAGCATACAACTTCCCGGCAACAATGACATATTCATCGGAACCGTAAAGCAATTCGGCGAGACTCGAGGCCGTATACTGATCTTCGGAAAGCGCCGGCGGCCTGAAGAACAGGGGCTGAGTCAGACCGCCGTCAACATGCCTTTCGATGTATTGCTTTCCATTCACGACGACCGGAATCTCAACCGTCGGAAAGAACCCGGGGATCGCAGCAGAAGCCAGTAGCAGCTTGCAGATCAGGGCCCGACGATCAGGTCTGTCGGATGCGGCAATCGCCCCCAAGTCCCATACGACGGGTCGACGTCCCTCAACATCCGTTGTCCCGATGTATAATCGACGTCCGCAGTTATGTGAGTCCGCAATCTTCTGAACAACTTCCGGAGTGACGTTGGCTTCAATCTGCCGCAAGAGCGGCTTGCTGTCATTGAGCGAGTCCGTAAACAGAGCCCAGGGAAGGTGTTTGCGTCGGTAAATGTCCCTGGACCTGACCATGGTATAGTTGCGACGAAGCTCCTGATCGTATTCGGGACCAAGAAAGGCGAAAATGGCAATCAGTGCTCCCGTACTGACACCGGTCACGACATCGAACTGAGGACGTGTTCCCGATTCGGTCCAGCCGCAGAGTATCCCCGCTGTGTAGGCTCCATAAGAACCTCCACCTGACAGTACCAGGGCGGTCTTTTTGGGAGGAAGCACTTTGGGCTTTTGAGATTCGCGAACTCGTTCCCCTTGCGCGAAAAGTTGTCGGAACACGAGCGGTGGCGTGCCGTCGAGCCCATCGGCCGTCGTGTCCACGAGGTCGGCTGGCTTGATCCCCGCAGCCGTCGGTGACGACAATCGATGCGGAGTCGCGCAACCGACTGAAAGACATAAAGAGAGCGCAATCACGATCCAGGTCCAGGCGCCTCGCGCCCAGTTTGAGTCGAAATCGGCGCCTGTATCCAATGGTCTCATAGACGGCTCTGTACTGAATCTTGAAAATCTCGACAACCCCGCCTTTCAGTTTGTACTGTGGTGGTCGAGATCCCGCCGCAGAGACGTCGGCAGGGAAAACATGGCATCACTGAGGATGGTGAGCTGAACGAAACCCGAACCCGTTCTCACTGCAAGAACCTGAACGACTGGGCAACCTGTAACGAGGCGTAGACCTGCAGATTCTGGGACGAGCAGGCATTAGGGGACATTCCGACCGGGATACTCACCCCTCTTGCCAGAATTGCCGATCTGCTATGATACATTGCCTGATCAGGCCGCCTGAGAATTCTCAACAATCTTACCAGCACTGGCAATTCGGATGCCTCTGAAGACTGAACCCCTGGAAGAACCGTCCATCAACCTGACGTCGATGCTCGATGTCGTCATGTTGCTGATCATCTTCTTTATGGTGGGAACTCAGTTCGCCGAGGATGAGCGACAGACAGGCATTCAACTTCCCAGCGTCTCAGAAAATTTTGCCCTGTCGGGTCAACCTGATGAGATCATCGTCAACGTCGACGCGGCCGGGAAAGTCATGGTTAAAGAAGAAGAGCTCGATGTCGACGCGCTGAAAATCCTCCTGGAGGCAGCGCGCTTTGCTTACCCCAATCAATCGGTCGTGATCCGTGGTGACGGTCGCTGCCCCTATCAACTCGTGATGGATGTCTTCTCGACGTGTAAAGAAGCCGGAATTAGAAACGTATCGGTGGCACATACCCCCAAACCGAAAGGGATCTGATGCCGACACGATTACTCGAGATCCTGATAGCGAGCACGGCGGGGATGAACGCTAGCGGGGTCCTGCTGCGCGTAGTTCTGGCCGCTCTATCCATTTTCGCCACCGTCCATTTATTCTCCCTTTGGGGAACCCGTTACGGCGATCAGAACACGCTGGGCAAGTCGCTGTTCCTGTCCCTGGTTCTGCACGCTTGCTTCTGCATGGGCTGGGTCACTGTCGCGGACTCGTACCCCAAGACCCCCACCAAACGGCAGGGTGACACTGTCCAGACGCCGATCACCTTCATTGATGCTGACGACGCTGCCCGGGACGAAGGGACGAACCCCCTTCCCATTTTTAACCAGGGTGTCTCCACCCAGGATCCGCTCATTGCTCGTGATCCTCGCACGATGTCACGCGTTGAACGAGACGAGCTGGCAGCAGAAATTGAGTCTCCTGAACTCGACAAGGCCCCTGAGACGGTCATCGCGCCCGAGATCCCGGACTTCACTGCCTTCACTGAAGAATCGGCACCCGGTCTTGAGCAGTCGTCCGCCAGTCCACCGGCGGCCGCCGCCGCGTCAAGCGAATTCATGCTCGACGAACCTACATCCGAATCGCGACCTGAAGCAACCAGTTCAGCCTCCACGCGAACGTCAATCAGCCGTTCTCCCGCAGCCAGCGAAGGACTCACGCGTCCGGCGTTCCAGCGGACCGCGCCGTCACGGGGCGGCTCGCTGCCAGAAGATGTTTCTTCGATGACACTCCCTTCTGACATCAATCCTGACAGTATGCCTGCCCCGCCTGTCATGGCCGACAGCGATACCATTCAGCGATCCAACCTGCCCAGCCCGGCTGAACTGCAAGACCTCGAAATGAGTAGTGCAGAGGACCCATTCACCGCACCGGCTCCCGCAGCGACACGTCGAACCGAGCGGAATAGTCGCCCGGCGACTCGCCCCGAAGCGGATCCCGATGAACCGATTTCGCGACCGACGGTTGCCAGCAATGCAGCCAGAACAGGTCGCCTGCCGGATGATCGCATGCTCAACGGCCGGAGCCTGTCGTCCCCGCTGGACGATTCGCCGCAACCGGCGTTCGTACGGCCATCCGCACCTGCTTCGATGCGGGCACCCGCCCGTGCCGCCGAAACCTACCAGGCACGCACCTCTGTCCAGCGTAAAGCCAACGTCATCAAGCACGGGGGAACCGAGGAGTCTGAGAAGGCTGTCGAGAACAGCTTGAAGTGGTTCGCCTCGATCCAGGAAGCTGACGGTCGCTGGTCCTCGGCTCGGCATGGGGGAGGCTCCGTCAAGTTTGATCCCCAGGGTCAGGATCGACAGGACGGAGGAAAGTTCGCCGACTCCGGTGTGACGGGTCTCGTCGTGCTTTCGTTTCTCGGAGCGGGCTACACCCACGAAAAAGGTCCCTATACCGAGCAGATGAAGCGAGCGATCGATTGGCTCATCTCCCAGCAGTTGCCCAATGGCTACCTGGGGGGGAATGCGACTCGATACGACCAGAACTACTGTCATGCGATCGCGACATTCGCATTGGCAGAAGCGTACGCAGTGCAGAATGACGCTGCCGATTTTCCCGCCCTGCGTGATGCCGTGAAGCGAGGGATCAAAATGATCTCCGTCCTGCAGAATGAGGACGGAGGCTGGCGCTATGGCAAAGGGGGCGAGAGTTCCGAAAGTGACATGAGCATGTTCGGCTGGCAACTGATGGCACTCAAGAGCGCTGTAAACGCCGGAATTCCGGTTCCCGAAGAGACACGTCGGGGAATGGTCAAGTTCCTGGAAGCGCGCGGCCGTGGAAAGTTTGGTGGCCTCGCGGGTTACCGTACTGCTGACCGCCCCACCCCCGCCATGACCGCAGAAGCCTTATATTGTCGCCAGATGTTTGCCATCCGCCCTAATGACGAAGCCAGCCAGGAAGCCGTCCAGTATTTGAAAGAAAACCTTCCCCGCGTGACAGCCTACGACGAATACTACTGGTACTACGGGACGTTAGCTCTGCACAATCAGGACGACGAAGCCTGGCAGCAATGGAACGCTTCGCTGCGGGACATGCTGGTGTCGCTGCAGCGACATGATGGCCCACTGTCGGGAAGCTGGGATCCTCGCGGCAAGTGGGCCGGCATCGGCGGCCGACTTTATTCGACGGCTCTCAGCACCATGTGCCTTGAGGTCTACTACCGGTATTCGCTGGGTTCAAAGACCGAAGAAGAGCCCAAGTAAGCCCTCTCCGCTGCACCTCACCCTGAAACGTGGCGGTGCGATTGAAGCCTGAGGAGCCGTCCCCGCGCGGGTGCAGGATTCATGACAGGATCGTGCACCGATCTCCCATGGCGGTATCAACCTTTCCCGGTGGCGGCCTTCTTCGGCACGATGAAATCTGACTGACAGCGGGGACACTTGCCCGCACGGCCCCGGTGCTGTTCCTTCACTCGGATCTTGCACCCCTTCGGGCACGTGACGACGAACGTATCTTTGGCCTGCAAATCCTTACGGACCTTCTGGAGTGCACGTTCTTCCTCGGCCGCAATCTTCAGCAACTCATCCGCTGCAGCGGCATCGATTTCCTGCTGCGACATCGGCGGTTCTTCAATCTGGATTGGGGGTTCGAGAAATTCCTCCCGGATCGGAGGTTCCTCGAAATCACTGGAGGCCGCGGGCCGCGACGAAGGGGACTGAGGACGATACGATCCTGAGTTCATTGGCATCGACAATCCCTCCAAAGGATTACTGAGTTCTCGCTAACGGTATCATCATTCTGCGATCGGCTGTCAATCTCTTTTGAATTTGAACACGGGTGCTCGCGATTTCTCTGCAGCACGCCGATTAGCGCCACGAATGACAGGCGGCCACAATCGCCTACAAGAAGCCTACGTCTGAGACGGCTCGACAGTCCGCCGCAAGATCGAAGCAGCCGCTAAAACCGCCACGAACATCACCACCCACCCTTCTTAACATCAATTGCTTCCGATCCTGTGCCTCAGTGTGGATCCCCGTTTCGCGCGCCCCGGGGTTCGACCCATACTTCCCTTCATCTACCTTTACTCGATTAGCTCGCTCGAGTTGGAAGGAGTTCTGATGGCAACCGCCGGTGCGCAGTCGTGGCCACCACCCGGTGGATTTCGTGAGAAGGGACTGTGTTTAACCCTCTGAGTTATTTTCGACGTCTTCAGCCGAGCAGCGGATCGCGCTCACGCTCGCCCATCGCCCATATGACGTGGGACACGAGCAGCTTTGGGCGAAGTGTTTCGCGGACTGGCGTCTTCCTGAAAAAGCAGATCTGGCTCTGGCCGATCATTGCGACTGCTCTGCTTTCGCTCCTTGCCTTCGGTGTGCATCGCGCGATCGAGTTTACCATGAAGGAGTCACTACGGTCTCAATTGCAGACCCTGCTGGATGTCGAAATCGCGATGCTGGAAAACTGGATCAAAACTCAGTCGGCCAATGCCACCCTGGCTGCGAACGATCCGCGGATCCGGGAAACAATCTACGGAATACTGGAAGTCCACGAAGCGGGCCTCGATCAGACTCCACAGACACGGTTACCAGAACTCTACAAGCAATTGCAGAAGCAGATGAGTCCCGTGATGTCGCTGCACGACTTCGTCGACTATTTCGTGGTCGACAAATCTCGTCACATCATTGCCTCGTCGGTTGAAGGGCTGACAGGGAAGAAAGACATCCTTGAGTTCGAAACATTTGTAGCTCCGGCGATGGCAGGCGAGACAACGATCTGTGCCCCGTTTGCCAGTCAGATGACCATGAAGGACGATGCCGGTGTGCCTCGCACCGGGGTTCCGACAATGTATGTCTGCGCACCGCTGCGCGATGGCAACTTTGAAGTTGTTGCGGCTGTCGCCCTGCGAATTCGACCCGAGTTCGAGTTTACGCGAATCCTTCAGTTGGGCCGCTTTGGCACGTCGGGGGAAACCTATGCCGTGAACAAGTCAGGACTGATGGTCTCGAACAGCCGCTTTGATGATTCTCTGATTCTCATTGGAATTCTGGCAGACCAGCCGGGTATCCGGTCCATCGTGAACATTCAGGTGCGCGATCCGCAGGGGGATCTCACGAAAGGACATCGCCCCAATGTAAGACGGACTCAGTTACCCCTCACTCGTTCGGCAGCTTCCATCGCGAAGGAATCGTCGGGGATCGATCTGGACGGGTTTCGAGACTACCGGGGTGTCACAGTCATCGGGGCGTGGAAATGGATGCCTGAGATTAACCTGGGGGTGATCTCCGAGATCGATGCGGCGGAAGCGTTTCAGCCTTTGAGCATCCTGCAATCCACCTTCTGGGTACTGCACGGACTTCTCGGCTGTTGCTCGATTGCGATTTTTGTCTTCACGGTCATGGTTCGACGACTGCGTCGACAGGCGCAGAAAGCCGAGATCGAAGCGCAGCAACTGGGCCAGTACACACTGGAGAAAAAGCTTGCCGCAGGGGCGATGGGAGTTGTCTACAAGGGACACCATTCCATGCTGCGACGCGAGACCGCGATCAAAATGCTGGACGTCGACAAGGTCAACGACGCTTCGCTGATCCGGTTCGAACGGGAAGTCCAGATTACCTGCAAGCTGAACCATCCTAATACCGTTGCCATTTATGACTATGGCCGCACGCCCGAAGGTCTCTTCTACTATGCGATGGAATACCTGGATGGAATTAACCTGCAAACACTCGTTGAAAACTACGGCCCCCAGCCGGAAGGACGCGTAATCCATATCTTGACCCATATCTGCGGGTCACTTTACGAAGCGCATTTACTGGGACTCGTGCATCGCGATATCAAGCCGGCCAATATCATGATTAATCGCCGCGGCGGAGAAACCGACGTGGTGAAAGTGCTCGACTTCGGGCTGGTCAAAGCACTCGACGAGAATAAACAGGTCGAAGCAACTATCTCGAACTCCCTCACCGGAACGCCTCTTTACATGGCGCCCGAAGCAATCCAGGCACCGAACACCGTCGATGGACGAAGCGATCTCTATGCGGTCGGTGCGGTCGGCTACTTCCTGCTGACAGGCAAGCCGGTCTTCGACAGTTCCAGCCTGGTTGAACTCTGCCAGCAACACGTCGAGACTGTGCCTCGTTCGGTTTCTGACCGACTCGGAAAGCCGGTCTCACAGGAACTGGAACACGCCATCATGGCGTGTCTGGAAAAATCGCGGAATCGGCGTCCGGCCACGGCCCGTGATCTGGCGGACCTTTTGCGACGTTGTCCGACAGCGGGAACGTGGTCAATGGACGATGCGGACGCGTGGTGGAGTCGACATGAGCGAGGCCTCGGCGCTGTGGCGAATACAGAGAAATCACGCGCCTATGACCGGACAATCATCGGCGGCATGACCGAAGAACAATAAAAGTAGTCTTATCTGAGGCAATTTAGTTCTTTTTTTGAGAACCAAACTCTTCGAGAGTTGCAGGCATTTTTCATTCGCAGGCCGAAAAAACTAAACGAACGTGCGCAGCAAGAACTAACCTTACGTACACGTCGTTGACTGGTTGTTCGGATTCGACGTGTTCATAATCTCGATGCTCGCCGAATCGGCTGACGAAAAGATGTTTGTCGGAGATCAATGTGCCTTGGCCTGTTGAGTTGGGTTTAATCGTACTGCTGGCGTTGTTAAATGGCTTCTTCGCCGCAGCAGAGATTGCGATATTAACGGCGCGTCGAGGGCGACTGGAACAATGGGCGGATGAAGGGGATCGCTCGTCGAGTGTCGCCCTGGGGCTCGCCAACGATGCAGACCGTTTCATCCCGACGGTTCAGGTGGGGATCACCCTGGTCGGCACATTCGCTTCTGCGATTGCCGGCGCTCACCTGAAAGAACCACTGGAAGGACTGCTCGCTCGTTCGTCCATGCAGTTGATCGTCGAGAACAAGTCGAGCCTCTCCTTTACCATCGTGGTCTTCGGCGTCGCATTCCTTCAGTTAATCCTGGGCGAACTGGTTCCCAAGCGGATTGCATTCCAGAATGCCGAGCCGATCGCGCGCATCGTGGCCTACCCCATGATGATCTTGCAGCGAATCACGCGGCCGGCGATCTGGTTCCTGCATGCAACAAGTAATCTGGCCCTGCGGATCCTGGGTCAGAAAACGGATCAGCAACACACTGTCTCGGTGGAAGATATCCAGCATTTGATCACCGCGGGGACTGAAGCGGGACTATTGGAAGAGTCCGAACAGAAAGTCGCGATGGAAGCGCTCCGTCTGGGGGATCGCACCGTCACGGAAATTCTGAGGCCCCGCGTCGACATCGACGCCCTGGATGTCGATACACCATCCAACGAGGTCATCGGCGCCATGGCCATGTCCGGCTTCTCACGTATCCCGGTCTGCGAAGGAACGATTGATCACATCCTCGGGTTCGTCTATCTCAAGGACGTGTTCCTTCAGCAGTATCTCGGTCGGCCCATCGACTTGCGGCGGATGATTCGGGCACCTCTTTTCATACCCAAGTCCATTACGATCACACGGCTTCTGGCCCTGTTTCGTGAACACAAGACTCAGCTCGCAATTGTGCTGGACGAATACGGCGGAACACAGGGAATGGTAACGCTGGAAGATGTGCTCGAAATGCTGGTCGGTGACATTCACGACGAACACCGGCACGGACGTGATGGTGACAGCCACGAGCCGGATATCGTGCATCGTGAGGATGGCAGCCTCTCTGTCGACGGCACCTGCAACCTGCATGAACTGGAAACCGCTCTCGATATTTCCCGCTGGACCGATCCTGTGCCGCGGGGGGTTGGCACGATATCGGGATTGGTTCTGGCTCTGTTAAAACGTCCCCCTCACATCGGCGACGTCTTGAACTGGAACGATCTGCGAATTGAAATTGTGGACATGGATGGACCGAAGATCGATCGGCTGCTGATTCAGCAAGTCTCTGAGAACAAAAACGACACATCCGAAGCCAGCGATCCTGCCTGACCTTGAGTGCCATACTGGCCGAGCGGGCGACCTTCGAAGCGATTTTTGTCGCCTCGATTTCTCACGCCATGCCCCCTTCATGCCGGGGTGTCGGCAGGACATCAGAGCACATTCCTGTGTTCTCGATCACGAACAGCAAGGTCGCCTGCTGCGCCCAGGTCAGTTGGACGCGCGGGCGCAACTGTCCTGACGTCCACGCCCAAAATCCTTGACGCTGGCTTCATGTTGCTCGTTGTGTTATCTCTTTTGACAGACAATTGGCGTTTCGCCCGTTCGTATTGTCGCATTCTGTCGAAAGATTTCCTGAATGGAACAACTATTAATCAGCGTGCAGAATTTGCTCGTCGCGGGATGGGACGTCCTGGTAACGTTACTCGCGGTGATGACCCCGTGGACGCCTCTGATTGCGTGGGTCGCTTTCTGGCTGCTGGCGGTCAACTGGGAAAGGCTGTATTCCGTGCTGGCTAACGGGGCCGTGATCGGTGTTGCCCTGATCGGCCTGATGATGATCCTGGTCTGGGGACTCGTCGCTCCACCTCCCGATGGGGTGCATCATCTCTTCGGACTGCATCCCTCTAATTTCGTGGGCAAAACCGTCTACATCACCATTCTCTTCACCATTATGGCCTTATGCGGGTCGGTCCAGCTCTCGGGAGCGTACAGTTCGCTAACCCAGTTCGAAGAGGAAGAGACGGACGATGCAGAACACGCTGATCAATCGCATGGTCATCACGATCATGCTTCCGTGCATCACGCTGCGTCGCATGACAGCCATTGAGTCGCTCGTCTTTTCGGGAATGCTGGCCTAATGACCTCGCTTCTATTCGCCCCTCTATGAACAGCGAATGGAACAGAATTCTGACCAGTTCCGGCATAGCTCATTCGTTCGATCGTCGACCGGATGGTCGAAGTGACCAGTGGGCTCTTCAACACATCAGCCGGGAAGCGGGACTGAAAATTGTCTGATAGATTGTCGCGAGAAGAGAAGATTTTTTCGGTGTTGGGCGAGTTTGTCGTCCGGGCGTGGCCTGCGGTTCTCATCGCGTGGGTCGCGGCCGTCGTCTGCGCAACGATCGCTGCGCCACCACTGGAACGCGTCGCCCAAACAGAAGAGTTTGCGTTCCTTCCGGCAGACAGCCCCAGCCATCTGTCCGAACAACTCTTTCGCAAGGCGTTCCCTGACGGCTTTGTTCCCAGCCGGATCGTGGTGATCGCTACCCGGGAAAGTGGGATTACGCCAGAAGATGAAGATTTTCTGGACGACTCGGTCGACGAAGCAGAGCATCAAGTAACTCATCCCGACCGTAAGTTTGAACTCTACGAACAGCTCCTCCATCTGCAGCAGGAACAGGAGAACCCTGAGCACGACGAGGCCAAAATCATCTCGGGAATTCGGACATTCCGTGATCCGAACGCAGGAGAATTGCTCAAAAGCGACGATGGCAAAGCGCGCCTGATTCTGGTGGACCTCACCACGGAATTCATGGACGGCCGAAACCGGACTCCGGTCGGCAAGATCGAAGCGATCCTGAAAAGCGAGGAATTCGCGAAGGCCATCCCCGAGGGTTTGACGGTCCAATTAAGCGGCGAAGCAACGGTCGGCCGGGACATGATCAACGCAGCCAAGGACAGCGCGAAAGCGACTGAGTGGCTCACTTTCATCCTGGTACTGATTCTGCTTGGTGCCATCTACCGCTCCCCCGCACTCG
Organism: Schlesneria sphaerica; assembly: GCF_044336245.1. Lineage (NCBI taxonomy): Bacteria > Pseudomonadati > Planctomycetota > Planctomycetia > Planctomycetales > Planctomycetaceae > Schlesneria > Schlesneria sphaerica. Next base: position 3,611,480 of record NZ_CP172346.1, read on the forward strand.
CTTTTATTCCGCTGGTGACCGTTGTTGTCGCTGTGCAGCTCTCAATGTCGCTGCTGATACTGCTGGCGAGCCACCAGTGGGTCATTCTGTTCCAGGGGATTGAGTCCTACGTTGCCGTGCTGATGTACGGTTCCGGAGTCGATTACTGCCTGTTTCTGATCGCGCGTTACAAAGAAGAAATCGACGCCGGCGTCAGCTATGACGAAGCGGTTTCTAATAGTGTGACCAAGGTCGGCGCCGCCATCGCTGCCAGTGCAGGGACGGTCATCTGCGGCATCGGCATGATGATTTTCGCAAAATTCGGCAAGTTCCGGGACGCAGGCGTCGCCATCTCTTTCGGACTGACCATCGTCCTCGTTGCGTCACTGACGTTTACACCTGCCCTGCTGCGACTTACGGGCAAATGGGCCTTCTGGCCTCAACTGAGGACGGAACGAGTCAGCGGTGGCTGGATCTCGTCGACTTCACTCTGGTCGCGATTAAACGAAATTCACTGGCTGCAGAACACCTGGGAAATCGTCGGCCGCGCGTTGCTCAAGATGCCCATGGCCATCTGGGTCGCCAGCATGCTGCTGATGCTTCCGTTCGCGATTGTAGGGGTTCTGTTCTATTCCCACCTGAGTTACGGGCTCCTTTCCGACTTGAGCGTCAATTCCCCCAGCGTCCAGGGAACCGAGGCGGTCCGCAATCACTTCCCGGCGGGGGCAACCGGATCAATTACGGTTCTGCTGAAGAACGACGACGTCGATTTTACTGATGAGGCAACCGGCTTTGCGTGGATTGATGAACTCACCGAAGCGATCTCAACCGAAGAAAAACGGTCCGAACTTCAGCTGGCTGATATTCGGACCGTTTCCCGCCCGCTGGGGGGAAAAGAAGAGCGAATCCTCGACATGGCAGCAGGGGGTCGACGACGCGTGGCGATGCAGAAATCGCTTGAGTACTACGTCTCGTCCGTGAACCATCCGACCCACGTCACACGGTTAGAGATGACGGCGGAACTGGATCCATTTGCACGGGACAGCATTGAGCAGCTTACTCGGCTGGAGCAAGAGATCAAGCGCCTCCTGCCCAACGAACTGAAGTCGAAGACCGAGATTCTTGTTTCCGGATCCACGGCCAGTATTCGCGACCTGAAATCGGTGACCGACCAGGATCAAGTTCGAATTGATTTACTCGTCGTAGTCAGCGTCTTCTTTATTCTGGTCCTGTTACTGCGGCGCGTCGCACTGTGCACGTATCTGATTCTGACAGTCCTGTTCAGCTATCTGGTCGCGCTGGGGGCCACTTATACGTTCTTCTGGGTAACGGATCCGCAGTTCGCCGGACTGGACTGGAAGGTCCCCATGTTCCTCTTCACAATCCTGATCGCTGTGGGAGAAGACTACAACATCTTTCTGATGACCAGAATTGATGAAGAACAGCGCAAGCATGGACCGGTGAAGGGGGTCATCGAAGCGCTCTCAAAGACCGGGAGAATCATCTCCAGTTGCGGCATTATCATGGCGGGGACGTTTGCATCACTCTGTGCCGGATCGCTCAAAGGGATGATCCAGCTCGGCTTCGCCCTCGCTTTTGGCGTTCTGCTCGACACCTTCGTGGTTCGTCCGATCCTGGTTCCAGCCTATCTCGTGCTGCTCCACAGCGGTCGTTTCGGAAAATTCGGCACCTGGTTGGGGGGACCTCCGGTAGAGCCTGCAGCCCCCGTAGACACCCCCTCATCGATGTAAGAGACTTGCCCCATGACGAACGACCGGCATTCCAGCCGCCGCCAGAAATTGATTCAGGCCATCCGCAAGGGGGGTATCGCTGGTCTGCTGGTGTCCAACTCCAAGAACGTCTCTTACCTGACGGGATTCACAGGTGAGGACTCGTATCTGCTGATTGGCCCGACAAACGTCCAGATCTTCAGCGACAGTCGCTTCGAGACCCAGCTCCAGATGGAATGCCCAGGCGTTCCCGCGATGATTCGGAATTCGAAGACAACAATGATCGAATTCCTGGCTCAGGAACTGGTCAAGCACAAGCTTCCAAATCTGGGCATCGAAGCAACATCGATGACAGTCGATGTGAGGGACAACCTGGCCGACAAACTCGGATCAGTGACGCTGGTGGCGAAGACCGGGCTTGTCGAAGAATTGCGTCAAATTAAGGATGCGGGCGAGATCGAAGAGCTGCGACTGGCAGTCGATCAGGCCGAACGAGGCTTCTCGATCATGAAGTCGATGCTGATGCCGACCATGACCGAACGCCAGGCCGCACACGACCTCGAACATGGGATGAGACGGTTCGGAGCTCTCAAAGCGGCCTTCGAACCGATCATTGCCGTGGGTGATCACGCCGCACTTCCGCACTATCGGGCTGGACTGCGACGATTTGAAGAGTCTACATTTGTGCTTTGTGACTGGGGTGCGGTCAGCCCCCAGGGCTATCACAGTGACTTGACGCGAGTTTGGAGCACCGGTAAAGTCCCGCCCAAACTCCTCAGGATATATGGAGTTGTGTTAAACGCACAGCAAGCGGCGATTGCTGCCATTCGTCCCGGCGTCAAATGCCAGGACGTTGACAGGGTTGCCCGTGCGGTGATCGAGGAAGCAGGATACGCGAAATACTTTGGCCATGGACTGGGACATGGTATCGGGCTGGACATCCATGAAGGCCCTCGACTGAGTCCTATTTCCAGCGAAGTTTTAAAGCCTGGTATGGTAGTCACCGTCGAACCTGGAATATACCTTCCCGGTATTGGTGGTGTTCGAATCGAAGATGATGTGGTGGTAACGCGAGACGGGTACGAAGTCATAACGTCCGTCTCTCGTGAGTTGGGGGGTTGATGACGTGAAACGGGAAACGGATGGGACTCCCCCGAAACCGACGAAAAGGAAACGCATGGCTGAACCACAGTCCTCCGGGAATGCTCCGTTTGATCTCGAAAAGCTGCAACAGCTCGTTGAGATGATGGAAAAGCACGGGCTGAGCGAAGTTCATTTGCGCCGCGGCGATGAACAGTGGCGGTTACGACGTGGGGCGAAGGAAGTCTTGCAGACGGTGCCTCAGCCCTCTGTCCAATACCTGCCGCCACCGCCTCCAGCAGCGGCCGCCGCTCCGGCAGTGCAGGCATCTGCGCCGGCATCTCCTGCTGCGGCAGACGCTAACGCTGGCGGCCTCTCGATCAAGAGTCCGACCATCGGTACGTTCTATTCGTCCCCCTCGCCCACGGATCCCCCCTTCGTCAGCGTGGGAACCGTGGTCACACCTGAGACCGTTGTCTGCACGATTGAGCAGATGAAGGTCTTCAATCAGATTCAGGCTGGGGTCAGCGGGACGATTACAGCAGTGCTCGTCCAGAATGGCGACGCTGTTGAATTCGATACACCGCTGTTCCGTTACAAGAGTTGACTGACCCTCGAACACGGAATCGTTTCACTCTATGTTCCAGCGTATCCTGGTCGCCAATCGCGGCGAAATCGCTTTGCGAGTCTTTCGAGCCTGTCGTGAGATGGGTATTGAAACTGTTGCCGTATGTAGTGCGGCCGATCGCGGCGCCGACTATCTCAAGGCAGCCAACGAGTCGATCTGTATCGGTCCCGCTGCCGCTAACCAGAGCTATCTGGTCATCAAGAATATCATCGCAGCGGCCGAGATCGGCAATGTCCAGGCAATCCATCCTGGATATGGTTTTCTCTCTGAGAACGAACACTTCGCCGAAGTCTGCCGCGAGTGCAAAATCGAATTCATTGGCCCCTCGGCCGATGCCATGTCGAAGCTCGGCGACAAGGTCACGGCAAAAGAAATCGCCAAACAGGCTCAGGTGAACCTGGTCCCCGGCAGCGACGGCCTGATCACCAATGAAGCCGAAGCCCTGGTCATCGCCGAACGGATCGGCTATCCGGTCCTGATCAAAGCGACTGCCGGCGGTGGGGGTAAAGGGATGCGCGTTGCCCGCAACGACATCTCGCTGAAGGCGGGACTGAAGGCCGCCGCGATGGAAGCGGAAAAGGCCTTCAACAATGCCGGGGTCTACCTCGAGAAGTACATCGAGAACCCACGCCACGTTGAAGTACAGATCATTGCCGACACACACGGCGAAGTCGTTCACCTCTGGGAACGCGACTGTTCTTCCCAGCGACGACACCAGAAGCTGATCGAGGAATCTCCCGCCCCAAATCTTCCTCTTTCGGTTCGTGAAGATATCTGCAAGGCGGCTGTCCGACTGATTCAGGCGGCCAAGTACACGAACGCGGGTACCGTCGAATTCATCGTCGACAAGAACAACCAGTTCTACTTCATCGAAGTCAACGCACGAATTCAGGTCGAGCACCCTGTGACCGAAATGGTCACGGGAATTGACCTGATCCAGCAGCAGATTCGCGTCGCTTCAGGCGAACCGCTTCCCTGGAAACAGCGGGCCATTCCCTGCCAGGGTGCCGCCATCGAAGTCCGAATCAATGCGGAAGACCCCGACAACGATTTCCGTCCGTCCCCCGGAAAGATCACGAAATTGCGTATTCCTGGAGGACATGGTGTCCGCTGGGATTCGCATATCCATGAAGGCTATGTTGTCGGACCGTACTACGATTCCATGATCGGGAAACTGATCGTCCACAAACCGACGCGTCCGGAAGCCATCGCCTGCATGAAGCGATGTCTGGACGAATTTGTTGTGGAAGGGATCAAGACGACAATTCCGCTTCTCAAACGGATCCTGAACCATACTGCCTTCGTCGAAGGCAAGATGGATACGACATTTATTGAACAGAACCTGCTCGTAAAATCGAGCTGAGAATTCGCGCTCGCCGCAGTGATCTGCCCCCTTGAACCTTCTTTGGTGGTGGCGAAAGTTCTTGTGGCGGCCATTTCCACATGACGAAAGGCTGAATGCTATGAAGGTTGGTCTCTTGACTGGCGGGGGCGACTGCCCAGGTTTGAACCCGGTCATCCGCGGTGTCGTTCGTTCGATCCACAATGCTGGCGGCGAATGCGTCGGTTTCATCAATGGATGGAAGGGCGCCATTAACGGCGACACGATGCCCCTCACCATCGAAAATACCGATGACATCATTTGGAAGGGCGGGACCATTCTCGGTTCGTCCCGAACCAACCCGTACAAAGAGAAGGATCGCGACGTCCCCAAGCTGCTCGAAACCTACAAGAAAGTGGGTCTGGATGCGCTGGTCGCGATCGGCGGTGATGATACCCTCGGCGTGGCCAGTAAACTTTACGCTGACTACAAGTTGAACACCGTCGGCTGCCCCAAGACCATTGACAACGACCTCAGCTGCACCGATGTCACGTTCGGTTTTGACACGGCAATCAATATCGCCGTGGAAGCGGTGGAACGCGTCCGCACCACGGTCGAATCACATCGCCGGATCGGTGTTGTTGAGACGATGGGACGTCACGCCGGCTGGATCGCCTGCGAAGTAGCGATGGCCGTCGGGGCTGACTACGTTCTGCTTCCCGAAGTCCCCGTCAACATCGACGAGATGTGCGAACTGCTGAAGAAACGCCGCGCCGCTGGCAAACAGTGGGGTATGATCATCGTCAGCGAAGGAGCCAAGTTGCTCGGCGCAGAGACGGTTACCCGTAGTGCAAGTGTCGATGCCTTCGGTCACGAGCAATTGGGTGGCATTGGACAACGTGTCGCGCAGCTCATCACTGAGAAAACCGGAATCGAAACTCGCGAAGTCGTGCTGGGCCATATCCAGCGCGGTGGGTCCCCCACAGCATTTGACCGCGTTCTGGGAACTCGCCTGGGACTCGGAGCAGGTCGACTGGTCCAGGAAAAGAAGTTCGGCCGAATGGTCGCTCTCGCCGGAACCAGCATTATCGACGTTGCGCTTGCTGATGCTGTCGGCCAGATGAAGAAAGTCAGCCAAGACTGGATCGACGACGTCTACGCCTTCAGTAAGTAAGACGCAGAACAGCGAGCGAAAGCACCAGAGTGATCTGAAACGCCTCTCAACCGGAGCAAAACCTGCCGATGGAAGAGCCTGGCGTGCTAATACGGTGGGTGATCTTCCTCTTCGCCGGAGGAGACGCTGGTCGACTTGCCGTCATCGCAACCGGTTCGCTGGTGCTTATGCTGTTGTTGCCACGAAAGATGCCCCAACTACGCCCAAAAGTAGTCGGGGCTCTTTTCGTGATGGGGGGTGTATTTACTCTTTGCAGTCCCCCACCTCTCTCCGCTGGATACATGGTCGCGTCAGCACTGTGGCTGACAATCATCGTGTGGTCATTAAGAACTCGCGGAGACGCGGGCTCTGCCTCGCCGGAAGCAGGTCTTCCGAATTCCCAACGCGGATTGCGGCGAACGATCCTGCTGCTCGGATCGCAGATCTGGCTGCTGAGCGGGATCATGCCTGAAATTCCCCACCTCGTCTTTCCTCCACCTCCGGTGGAGATCAACGAGCTATTGGTCATCGGTGACTCAGTGACGGCGGGCCTGAATGATGGCGAAGATACCTGGCCACGAAAGCTTGCTCGAGAATCCAGCGTGAAGGTTCATGACGCCTCGCAGCCCGGAGCGACATTGAAGTCTGCTCGAACGCAGAATGAGCAACTCGCCAACGAAAACGGGCTCGTCGTACTCGAAATTGGCGGCAATGACATGCTGGAAGGACTTCCTGTCGAGACCTTTGAACGGGACTTGGATCAGTTATTAACGGAAGTGAGCGGCTCCGGACGATCGATCGTCATGCTCGAACTGCCGCTGCCCCCATTCTCGGGCGGTTATGGTCTCGCCCAGCGACGGCAAGCGCAACGACATCGCGTTTCGCTCATCCCGAAACGGCAGTTCACCAGCATTCTGACCACTCGGGGGGCGACAGTGGACGGCATTCACCTTTCGAATCGAGGCCAGGCACTTCTCTGCGGGTGGATCCGGTCCCTGTTTGGCGATCAGCTCAAATCGGGATCCGGCTCTTATCACCGTCATGAGTCGCGGCCCAGAGGCCCGGTCAAGGCAAATTGAGTTCCCGCCGCCGCGATCCGCTACTTCGCTCCAACAGCGAAGAGGCCCCCCGGGACACGAAGCCCGAGTGAGGATTCTCGGGCGTATCTTGAACGGATCTGTTGCCAATGCCCCAGTCGTTCAAGCAAGATGCGCGCGTATCACGCGTTGAATTGAGAAGGGAGATAGACACGAGTGAAGTAGTAAGTGGCTAATCCGAACCCGATACAAACGACAACCCACCGGACTGCGTTCTGGTCGAGCTTACGTGCGATACTCGCACCAAGAAAGCCCCCCGCGATCCCCGCAAAGATCATCGGGACGGCGTACGTCCAGTCGACTTTGCCGTTATAGACAAACACGGCCACGGACGTTCCATTGATGGCAGACGCGAGCAGACTTTTCAGCGCATTCATGTGATGAATGTCGCTGATTCCTATGAGAGCCAGCGAACTGAGCATCAGAATGCCAATCCCCGCTCCGAAATAACCGCCGTAGAGTGCGATCAGACTCTGAAAGGCGATGATGCACGCCATGGTGGTCGTGGTCGGCATTACGTGATGACCACCGATCCCCGTCCAGCGGCTGATGGTGGGCTGAAGCAGGAACAACGCCGAGGCCAGCAGAATCAACCAAGGGACCATTTCCTGAAAGATCGCATCCTTCTGGCTTACCACCAGCCACGTGCCGAGCGATCCTCCCACCAGCGAAGGAACCATCAAAGGCATGATCCAGCGGCGCTGGCTGACGATTTCGCGACGATATCCCCAGGTCGCGGCAAGCGAACCTGGGAACAGTGCAACAGTGCTGGTGGCACTCGCAATCACGGCGCTGGCTGCGGAAGGCCCGAGAATCCAGGTGAGAGCGGGAAAAGTAAGCAAAGTGCCGCCTCCCGCTACCGAATTGATGGCTCCGGCAACGAGCGCGGCACTACAGAGAAAGACAAGTTGAGCGTCCATGAACGGATCATACGCGAATGAGCAACTGAACTCTCTATCGCCCTGATCCGCCAAACACTTTGCTGGTGTTCCCGTCGGATTGCTGCTGAGGAGCTTGGCGAAGCTTTGAGTATGAGCCAGAGACGTTTCCGCTCGAGGTACGATCTCCGGTGACATCTTTGGTCGATTCGCTGGCCGATCCTGCCTTCAGGTTCCACTTGTTGCCTGGTTGACCTGGAAGGAACGTTCGCCGCTTGGAGTGGTACCCGATGTAGGCCAGGAAGTCATTCATCTTGATCACGCGGACACCGTTAGCACGCGCTTCCTGAACCATGTCTTTCAAGTGATTCTGCAGTCTGGTCGCTTTCGCTTCTTCTGCGGCACCGACAGCATTGGGTAGTTCGAGGATGTCCCCCTTGACCAGGAAGCGGGTATGAACGGTGATCTTGCCGTCCTCTGGAATCCGGTTCCCGTCGTCATCAATTTCGTTATCAATAATGCAGCCTGCGGAAGCCATCATGCGATGAAGTTCTTCCCGGTCACTGCGACCATCTCCGTCCAGATCGAACGTACCGATCAGAGAGATCTTTTCGACAAGCCCGGGACTCCAGATGGGGGTGTAGATCAGATCGCCAGCGACCATCGGCCGGTAGAGATCCTCATCAATGACCTTGGCCTCGGCCATGTGGGGGCCAAGCAGTCGCGTCACTTCAATTTTGCCCTTGATATCTTCAGCGCCACGTCCGACACCCAGGTTATCCTTTGAGTAGACACTGAATGTCATCCGGGGTTTCAGGTTGTCAGCTTCCCCGACGTTGATCCAGACAGTCCCCGTATCGTGCTCGACCCGACGGATCATTCCGTCAACATCTTCAAAACTCAGCTTCTCAAGTTCGTCGATCTTTTCCTTGAAGAAATCGATTCGTGCACCCAGACTGGCAATCAAGTCGTTCAGCTCTTTGCGTTCTTTCTCACGCGACTCTTTCTCCTGAGTCAATTCGACGCTGGTCGCATTCAGGTTTGCCTTGATGGCGGCGATTTCCCGATCCTTGGCGATCACCCGCTCATCGCGGTCGCTGATCACAGCCAGTTTGTCTCGCTCGGCATCTTTGGTTTGCTGCCCGTAGTTATCGACCTGCCCTTGATACTGACCCTTGAGTGCCAGGATTTCTTTTTCCAGTGCGTTGATCTTGGCGACTTTCGAATCACGATCAGCCGTCGTCGCATTCAATGCGTCACGCATCTTACGCAAGGTTTCAACAACAGTGGGTCCCTGAGCATCCAGCCCATTCACCTGCAGTTCCGAGTCCAGGCCCTTGATGACGGTCGCTTTGTTTTCTGGGTTATTGGGGTCTTCGACCTGATCGAGCTTGATCCCAATCTTGTTCTTGAGTGCCAGTACCTCATCGTCCCGCGTCTTCTGTGCCCGGTTCAGCTTCTGATTTTCATCGTTCAGCTTCGCCACCTCTGCATACTTGTCAGATGCATCCCGGTGGAACATGTATGTAGTGATCCCCAGAACGACAGAGGACACGACAAACGCAACCAGAAAGTAGTGTACGGGACCTGGTTTATTGGCAGCAGAGGCCATGGTCTTCCCTTTGGCGAGAACCGTGCAATGCGAAACAGACAACGAATGGACAATGGCCGGACGGAGAAACGAAGTGACTACGCTTTGCGCACACTTATATTCAGTCTAAGGGGCGCCTGGCACGAGTCAAGAAGTTTATGTTCACCTACCCTCAGATCTATTTCCTCTCCGACGAAATCGCGCAACCTGACATAACCAGTACATACAGCACTGGCACGAACGTATCTTGATCCTGCGCGGTCTCAATCTTCACTGTCGGCAGCCGAGGATTGCGTCGTTTCGCAAAAACGGTTGCAATACAGGCAACGGATGATTCTTTGCGCCAGTCTAACAATTAATCCGGTTCTACCTTCGATTTCATCACAGAAATCACACAGACAGGCAGGGTCGGGCGTAGACGTAGACAGCCGTCGGACAGACGAATCGCCGCTTGATCGAACTCTCGCGGCGGAACCGCCCCGACAAAGGGACGCACTCCATTCCGACACAGGACGAAAAACAGGGATTTGTGAACTGATGAGGACAAACTTTGATCGGCATTCTGTTAAACGTGTTTTCCGGGGAATCTTGACCCCATTTTTCCTCGCGATGACGGCAGGTTGCCCGTCAGATCCCCCGCCGACCTCAAATGTCTCACAACAACTGCGCGGGCAGGAACTGGAAATCGTCACCCCGCAGTCCCTCAATCTCCCCGGCCGATGGGAGGTGATGCTTCAGGAATGGTCGTCCCAAACCGGAGCAACGACTCGCATTTCTGAATACGACGAAGCCGAGGGGTTCCCCAATCTGTCCGACCTTTCTCCAGAATCGGGCGGTCGCCTGGTTCTGGTCCCCTTTCGCCAGTTCAATCTGGCCGATCGCCACCTTTCGCGACTGACGACAATCGATACCCGGGATATTTTTAAAGGGTTGAGGGAGCGTACCCTGTCTCGAGAACGGGAAGTCATTGCGATTCCAGTCTCTGCCCCGTTGCTTGTGGTCTATTACCGCGCCGATCTTTTGAGGACGGCAGGACTTAAGGCCCCGGAGACGTGGGACCAGTACACCCAATTGATCGACACGCTCGATCAGTGGGCCAATGGGTTGGTGGCAGTCGAGCCGCTCAGCGTGGATTCTCGAGCCACCACATTCTTTGCACGCGCTCTCGCCTACTGCAAACACCCGGAAAACTATTCGGTCTGGTTCGATATCGATACCGCCAAACCGACCCTGAATTCCCCCGGTTTCATCGAAGCACTGGAAGTCGCGGGCAGAGTCTGGAACAAACTTCCCCGGGAAGTGGCGTCTTATTCCCCCGCCGACTGCCGCAATCAGATTCTGGCCGGAAAAGCCGCAATCGGACTGACATTTGAGCCGTCGAATTCGTCTGCGGAGGCAGCCTCCCCCGAAGAGACCTCAGTCCTTCGAGCTGAGGGAATTGAGATCGGAATCTGTCGCCTGCCGGGATCGAGACGTGTCTACAACCGCAACTCGAAGAAGTGGGACGCGATTCCAACAGGGTCAGTCCACGCCCCGGCCCTGTGCGGATTCTCGGGACTCATCGCCGGAGTGGTTCTTCCCCCTGATCGAGCGCAGGAATCCGCAGCTCTCCAGTTCATCGAAAGCCTGAATTCGTCGCCCCTCTTCGAGGAAGCGTTTGCGAATTTGCCCAAAAGCCCCTGTCGCGAGTCTCAACTGGAACTGGCACCCAACTGGTATACCCCGTCACTTCAGTCAGAAGAGGCGAGCCAATACGTCGACGCGGTCGCTCAGTCGCTGCGTGACTCAGAACTTGTTTATGAACTTCCGGTCATCGGAGCAAATGACTTCCGCGCAGTGACGTCCGAGATCCTGGGACAATTCCTTGAAGGACAGCTCGATGCAGCAGCTACCGCAGATCGGTTGCAAGAGTCTTTCACCGCCATTGTGGACAGACTGGGTTCCGAAGCGGTTCGCGATTCCCATCGACGAGGCCTGGGGATGTCACCCCTGATGAAGAAATGACTGTGGTCCTTGAAACTTGGTTTGGGGGCATGCACCGCAAGAACCTTCGCAGTTACGGCCCGACTGCGTGAAACGCGATGCCATGTCGACGACCAGGGCAGAGATGAAGCGGAACGATCAAGGAGAGAGTTCTCCCCATCAATAAAGGCCCGAAACTGACACGGGCCTTTATTGATGGGCACAGGCCGGGCCGTTTCGCGCAGGTCACGTGCCCCCTGACCGCAAATCGGGATTGACGGGGGCCGACGCCTGAATCGCTGATTCGGCGACGAAATTGAACCATCTAACAACGAAAACGGCCCCCGGACGAATCCGAGGGCCGCTGTTCACTGTAGTACGTTTTCTCAGGATGTCTGAGAAGTCGACTCTCTATCTTTCAGTTCGGCTTAGAACCGCATTCCCAGAACGTTGGACAGGTGGCCCTTGCGAGATCCCGTCTTTTCGATCGGAGGAACAGGTGCTGGCGAAACTGGTTCTGACGAAGGGCTCAGCGAAGGAACCGAACCACCGACTGGTGCACAGCCACCGTTGCTGCAACCGGTTGCGACGCAGGTGTCGCAGTTACCGTCGACGATGTCGTATCCGCAAGAGCGAAGAGCACGTTCAGCTTTGCGTCGGACACCACGATCACAGTCAGCAAGAGCACAGGTCAGAGCTGCGACAACTTCTGGGCTGCAGCAGCAGTTCTTGCGGGTCTGATCGCCAATTTCCTTAGCAGCGGTAGCACGAACTCGTTCGTCAGCATCATTCAGCCCGTAGACGAATGCACTCATGATCTCGGGGTTGCAGATGCAATCATAGCGATTGCCAAGCTTGCGAAGAGCTGCAGCCCGTTGACGTGCGTAGCAAGCGGTCTGGGACGTATAGATCAGCTTAGCAATTTCGCAGGGATCTGCGTTGCAGCAGCGAGTGTCAACCGCGGTGCAAGAGGTCGCACCAGGAGCGGCACAGGTTGCGGCACAGCCGGAAGCACCGTGGTGCTTGCCGAACAATCCCTTCAGGAATCCACCACCGAAGTGGCTGCCACAAGCTGGCGTTCCTGAGCAGTTCGAAGCGGCAACACAAGTTGCAGCAGGAGCTGCACAGCCGGGACCCGCAGCAGGACCGCAGTTCGCTGCAGGAGCAGCACAAGCGGGACCGGCGGCAGGAGCACAGCTGGTTGCTGGACCAGCGTAAGCGGGAGCAGCTGCAGGACCACAGTTAGCGGCAGGAGCGGCACAAGCGGGGCCGTAGTTTCCTGCACCGCCACCAACACAGTTGGCAGCAGGAGCAGCACAACCCAGGGCACCGTGGTGGCCGTGGCCACCATGTGAACCGAACAATCCACCATTCGTCGTTGAACACCCACCAGGAGCACATGAGTCACAGCAAGGTGGCTTAATGTCTGAGCATCGTCGTTGATACGTGTGAACCGTTGGGCCACAAGGGCGAACGATCACGGGTTTACAGCAAGCGGGGCCGGAGGTTGTTGCACAGCCACTCCCTTTAGATGCACCGCAGTTTCCAGCGGTACCACAGAATCCGGCGTTCGCCAGGTTAGCAATACTCATGGCGGCGAGTACAGCACCACAGAACTTGATCCATCGCATAGAACAACGTCTCCTTCCCTTGGGAATCCCAAAATGAATGAGTCTTCATTGACTCATCCCCGACTGAGTTGGCGAGCCTAGGAACCCCAGGCGGCACTCCGCTATCCCCGGAGTCTGCAATCCGCCCGCGACGCGCGTCGCAGTTCTGTCGGCTCTCAAAAAACCGAACTCAGTCGTCTCAATCACGGTCCATCACGGTCTCTTCTCATTCATCAGACGCTTCAGTCGAAAACCGACTGAGCAGCTTTCACAGCCCTCGCTGCGATCGTTTCATCCTGCTTGCAGGGTTGTCGTTCTGAGCGGGTCTGGCAATTGAATCGGCGGGAAGAGCGGCTGCTCTTGAGAAACACAAGCCTGTATTTCACAAGGGAGTTGCGTCATTTTGCGCTCGGGTTATACCGCATATAACAGTCAGCTAAGTTGCACCCGACTTTACCGCCGACAAATGCGGAACATCTTTCCAATCGAGCGTAACATGGGATATCTACGAACCTTTAGGTAACATGCAGAGATTCGTCCTGCGAATTCGGGTTCTTCCTTAATTACCAATCTCAACATCTCCTGACGGCCTCAAAGACCGCCTGCGTGGCGGAAGTTGGGGCAGAACAGTATCCTCCATCAGGTCACTTTCAGCCTTCACAACAACATTCACGAATCCGTTGAACTTCAAATCGATTGCACTGCACCTTGCCCCTGCGCGAGTGGCAGTCTTCGTTCCCTTTTCCTACGGGACCAGACGACCATGTACGTAAGTGCTCGAAACCGGGTCTCACGCAGTGCTGCGGCCGCGACGTTCGCCCTGACGACATTCACTCTGCGATCTTCCCTGCCGGCCCCGTGACCAAGTGGGCACCCGCGTCCCTCGAGTCCGCCGATCGGAACTGCAACGCACGTCCCATCAGCCGCTTGAGCTACCAATCCCATTGCCGACGGTGACCGTCTCAGCTCAAACAGGGTCGTCCGAACAATCGCCTCGAACCCGACCCTGGCAAACCTGGTCGCCCCATCCTGAAGTCAATTTCCCATGCAGAATCTTTCGTGGCACAAGTCACCCGTCGTTCGATTCAGACTCGCGAACCTGCTGGTCCTGATTGCGTTTTTTCTACCCGGATTCGTTCGTGCGCAAACAGAGGCCGAAACGACGACTCCGGCGCGACAGGAACAGACAGAAGACGAATCAGGAAACGATTTCCGCTTTTCGATCGCCTGGGTTTCTACCGGCGGCAGTTACATTTTCGTTCCCGAGAAATGGAGCGAACTGCACATCAACCTCGTTAACTCCCGCAACGAACCGCGCGAACTGGTCTGTGCGACCTACTTCGATGAGCAGCCGACATTGCAGTATTCCAGACGGGTCTGGGTCCCCGCCAAGTCGACGCTCAGCATTTCTCATCCGGTCGTGATCCCCAAGACGGATCCTGCCAAAGGGCGAGCAGTCAGCTTGCATACACTGGTCCTGGATGCGTCATCCAAAGACGAGGTGTTCCTCAAAAATCAGTCTGGGCAGAATCTGCACGACGGCGTCCTCAATGTCACGCACGCCACTCGTAACACGGGAGTCATCGGAACAAGCACCGGTGGGGAAGAAATCCCCTCCAAGGCGATTTCCGATCTGATCCGGGCCAGTCGCGTCTCGCAACAATTGCCCAATGGCTATGTTCTGATGCTCGACACCTTTCTCCCGGGTGACATCGGTGGGCTGGATGGTTTCGATCAGATGGTCATTGTCGACAATCGAATTACCGATGACTTTGCCGCACTGTCTGCACTGCGGGCGTGGGTTAACTCGGGCGGTCGACTCTGGGTTATGCTCGATAAGGTCGATCCCGTTGTTCTTGAGCGGATCCTCGGCGACGACTTCGCCGGGGCCGTCATTGACCGGGTTGGTCTGACATCGGTTCGCGTCGATAAGCTTCCGACGCTCGCAGACCTCCAGGGGGTCGTCGGGGAAACACGTGAGTTCGAAGAACCGGTCGATTTTGTCCGGATGGACGCTTCCAATCTCGATGTCACCCATGCAGTCAACGGCTGGCCTGCCGCGATGTCGAGACCGTGCGGTGAGGGTCGCGTGTTTATCACGACACTAGGAGCACGGGGCTGGATCGTCCCGCGACCGGAAACAGAGAAACAGTCCGCTGACCCGCTCTACCAGACCGAATTTGTCCCGACGGCCCCAATGTACGACATCGCGGCGGACTTTTTCAGCCGGCGTGAGGCGGACCTGCTTCCCCCCGCCAACGTAGAGCCACAGATGAGGGAATACGTTGGGTACACCATTCCGTCCTGGAATCTGGTCGTCGGAATTCTGTTTGGATTTTCCGTCCTGCTTGTGGGAAGCAGCTTGGCGCTGCTCAAGACGGGTCAACTCGAGCACCTGGGCTGGATCGGGTCGCTATTCGCCATCCTGGCCAGCATCCTCTTGATCTCGATTGGCCGCACATACCGACACGCGATTCCCCCCACAGTTTCCTCATTGCAGCTGGCCCGAGCCGTTCCCGGAACAGATGAAGTCGTACTGGAAGGAATCATTGGAGCCTTCCATCCCGAGGGGAGCACGGAGCGCATCGAAGTCAACAAGGGGGGGCAGTTCATGCCCGATATGGCTGGCCTGGAAGGGTCCGCCCGCCGGATGGTTTCAACAGATCTCGGAACGTGGCATTGGGAAAACCTGCCTCAACCCGCCGGCCTTCGAACGGCACCATTCCTCCGGTCAGAGACGGTGCCTCAGCGACTGGAAGCCCGTGCGACCTTTGATGCCAGCGGTGTCACAGGAAAGTATACGGGAATCTTGAAACCTGGTACCGACCCACTGATCGCCACTCATGAAGGCCGGCTCGGTGTGACACTGAATTCCAATGGAACCTTTTCCGCACCAGCGGAAGCCGTCTTCAAAAGCAATCAGTTCCTGAGCGCCGACCTCATCAGTGATGAACAGGATCGACATCGCAGAACGTTCGAAAAACTTCTCGCGAACCCGAAACGCAAAGACTACCCGAATCGCCCGCAATTGATGTTCTGGTCTGACGAGTGGGCTCCCTCGATTCGCTTTGGCGAAAATCTCCACTCCCGTGGTGCGACTCTGGTGGCAATCCCGTTGATTCTGGAACGCCCCGAAGAGGGGACCGAGTTCCTTATACCTTCGCCGTTCCTCTCGATGCACAACCGGACCCACCCGGATGGAACTCCCGCATCGACGATGTGGAGCTACACACAGCAGGAGTGGCAGGAACGAGCCCAACCGGGCACGAGCTGGCTGAAAATTCAGGTCCCGAAAGAACTGCTGCCACTTCAAGCCAGTCGCGCTCGAATCGATTTCCGAGTCTCAGGTCCCGTGGGGCGTATTGAAATTCTGGGATTGAAGGACGGCCAGGTGACCTCAGTCCAGGCAGTCAATGACCCTGTCGGGGAATTGGCGATTGATGTAACGGACACGGACATCCTGAAAATTGCTGAGGACGGAGAACTGACTCTGGGCCTCATCGCAGGAGACACCCGCCGTAAAGAAGCGGTCGGGGATGCAGCGGGGGGGAAGAAATCATTGGGAGATAACGCCTTTGATCCAAGCTCAAAAGTCAATTACTGGCGAATCGAATCAATGACGCTTCAGCTTTGGGTCAAAGCAACAGAACAAGTCGCGAAGGATTGAACACATGAAATCGAATCCACCGTCCGAAACAGCAAATGATACCCCCGTTGTAGAACTGCGGAACCTGACGAAAGAGTACGGTTCGTTCAGAGCACTGAATGACCTGACCCTGACACTGAACGCGGGACAGATCCTTGGTCTGATTGGCCCCAACGGGGCAGGAAAGACGACCGCGATCAAGATTCTCGTCGGTCTGATTCGACCGACGTCGGGAACAGCCAGCATTGCCGGTGTCGACTGCGTCCGTGAGTCAGCCAAAATCAAGCGTCTCGTGGGGTATATGCCTGACAAGTTCGGCTCTTACGACAACATGCGTGTGCGGGAATATCTGGACTTCTTCGGGGCCGCGTTCGGAATCGCGCCCGGACCTCGCTCCCAACGAATTAACGAGGTCATGGCGACAACCGGAACCGAGTACATGAAGGATCGCTTTGTCGAAAGTCTGAGCCACGGGATGCAACAGCGTGTCGGTCTCGCCCGCACGCTGCTGCATGATCCCAAGGTTCTGATCCTCGACGAACCCGTCAACGGCCTCGATCCCCAGGCCCGTATCGAGATGCGAGATTTGCTGATTCAACTCGCACGTCAGGGTAAGACTTTGATGGTGACCAGCCACATTCTTCCCGAACTGACACGCATTTGTGATCGTGTCGCCATCATGACGCACGGAACCCTGCGTGCCTTTGGAACTGTTGCGGAAATTGGACGCCAGGTCAGCCAGCAACGAACCATCGAATCTCAACTCGTCTCGGCAGAACAAGTGCCGCAAGCGGGTAACATCATCCGGCAAGCCATCGAGCCCGGTGCTGATGTAGTTGAGTCCCCCGCCGAAGCCACGGTCCGCTTCCGCACAGCACTACCGGAAGCCGAACTCAGTTCGGTCCTGGCGCAACTGGTTCAATCGGGGATCCGGGTCACACAGTTCCGCGAAGTGCAGACAGACCTGGAAGAAGCCTTCATGTCCTTCACACGCCCCCCCGTGGCCGTTGCGTCCAAGCCAGTGAAAGCGGGAGGTCCCGTTCATGCTTAAAGCGATGGTGTTACGAGAACTCACGACACTGCTGCGTCGCCGACGAATGATGACACTGCAATGCGGGCTGGTCATCCTCTTCGCCGTCCTCGTCGCGCTGCGGTGGCCCACGGATGCACGGGTCGCCCTGTCGGGAAGCCGATCACAGCAGGTCTTTCAGCTATTTGCTTATGGCCTGCTGGCGACGCTGCTGCTACTGCTGCCCGTCTTTCCCGCAACCAGCATCATCCGCGAAAAGATTCAGGGAACGCTCGCGCTGCTGCTCAATACACCCCTCGGCCCGGCTCGAATCTTCTTCGGGAAGCTGGCAGCGGTGCTCGCCTTCGCAGGAATCATCCTCGTGATGAGTCTTCCAGCCGCGAGTGCCTGCTACGCCATGGGGGGACTGTCTCTCTACAACGACATTGGCAAAGTCTATCAGCTGCTGGTGCTGGTCGCCGTTCAGTACGCAGTGCTGGGCCTGCTGGTCAGCAGTTACGCCAGTTCGATCGATTCCGCTGTCCGGATCACCTACGGTGTCGTCCTGTGCCTTTGCATTCTGACGCTTGGTCCTCATTATTTCTTTCAGGGAACCAAGGGGGCACTGGCAGATCTCGGTGAAGTACTGCGCAGCCTCTCTCCGTTTGCAGTGATGCTCTCACTGACAGGAGCGGGTGACTTAGGCAGTCAGGGATTGCTGTCGCACAAAGACCTGCTCGGGCAGTTCACGATCGCCTCACTGATCATCTCGGTGGTGGCATCGATCTGGACGATGTCTCGACTGAATCACACCATCTTCGACAAGGCGCGGGCCGCAGGAACGATCAGCGATGATCAGCCCGGCGCGGTTCAGTACTTCCGTCGACTCTTCTTTCTGGTGGATCCACAGCGCCGTTCCAAAGGCATTTCCGGGCTTGTAAATCCCGTCATGATGAAGGAATTCCGTTGCCGTCGCTTTGGCAGACTGCACTGGCTGTTGCGTCTCGTCGCATTCTGTGCCGTCTTGTCCCTGGCACTCACCTACGCGACCACAGCGGGAACGTTCAACTGGGGCGTGGAAACCATCGGTGGAATCATGGTTGTGATGCAGGTGGCACTGGTCGTACTCGTCACTCCCAGTATGTCCGCTGGTCTGTTGAGCAGCGAACGCGAAAGCCGGGGCTGGCAACTCCTGCAGGCAACCCCCATGTCCATCACGCGGATCGTCTGGGGCAAGTTGCTCAGCGTTCTGCTGCCGCTGATGTTGATCTTGTGCGCAACATTGCCCGGCTATCTGATCATGGTTTACATCGAACCGGGAATGAGTCAACAGGTCACCCGAGTCGTGGTTTGCCTGGCTGCAACAGCGGTGTTCGCCATGTTGTTAAGTGCCGCTGTCGGCAGCCTCTTCTCCCAGACAGCCCCCGCCACGGCCGGAGCTTATGGCATCCTGCTGTCGATTTGCGCGCTGCCGCTGCTCGTGTGGCTGGGCAGAGATGCTCCTTTCGGCCACAAAACTGTTGAAACGGCACTGACGGTCAACCCGATCGCAGCAGCTCTGTCCGTCATACGGATGCCCGGATTTCAAAACTATTCATTGATCCCTGCAAACTGGTGGATTCTGGGGATTGGCTCAGTCCTTTCGCTGGCCGTTCTGCTGATGCAGACGTATCGAATCTCGCGGCCAAAGTAACGCAGGGCCATTGCGCCGAAGCTGCCTGTGTCTGGTGTTTTCATAGCGGCAGAGCGGGGGGCCTGACGAGATCACGCCCCTCTTTACACCTCGATGCCTGCACCGGACGGAATCAAGAATGCTGTTAACTGACAAGAGACGATTTGCCATGTTGTATCGTATCTTCACTTACGTAATAGTCTTCACCATCGCAATCGTGTCGACGGCCTGCGCTGAAATCGTGCCTGATTTCCTGATGGAGTCAGACCCGGATTGCCGACCGCTGCCGCCGGCCCCAGTCCAGCCGATGCCGAAGCACCTTCAGTTGTGGTTTGAAGTTCTGAAGCGGCCCGAGACGGACTATCAGCGGATGGCCGCCGAATCGATCTCGCTTGCGCACAAAAAGGGAGTCCCAGACCTGCTCCAGGCGATTCCTACTCTCGAAACCATTCTCACAACCGAATCAACGCATCCCGCGGCTCGCTATGCGGCGGCCCGAGCTTTGATCACGCTTGATTCACGCGATTCCGCTAGCAAGCTGCTGGAATGGTCCCAGAAGGGGGGATCCGATCTGCGGCAACTCGTTGAGCCGGCGCTGGCGGACTGGGATTTCGAACCGATTCGCACTGTCTGGAAGGAACGACTGGACGCATCGAACAAGCAGCATCGTCGCGAACTGCTGCTGGCGGTCCGAGGCCTCGCCCGAGTTCAGGAAGTGAGCGCCCTGCCAACGCTTAGAAACATCGCTCTTGATGTCGCTCGATCTCCCGATATTCGTCTCGCGGCTGCGGCTGCGGCCGGTGCACTGGCGGAAACCGGCCTTGAGTCCGACGCGCAGTTGCTTCAGGCAGAGAAACGGAAGTCCCCGATTATTAATCGCCGCTGCGCCATCCATCTGCTCCAGCGTCACACCAGTGAAGCCGCAATCAAGTCGCTGCTGGAACTCGCAACCGAACAGGAACCCACACTCGCAGCGGCCGCCCTGGAGCGACTCAACCAGATCGACTCTCATCTGGTGCTGCCACTTGCCGAGGGGGCGATGAAAAATCTGGACGCCGATGTCCGGATGCAGGGGGCCATTGCCTACATCAAGCTGCCGACGACCGACCGAATCCCCGCGCTGGCAGAGCTGCTGAATGACCTTCATCCGGGAATTCGGCAGCATGTGTCTACGGAGCTACTCCGACTGGCCCAGGATCCCGCGCTTGACGAAACGATTCGATCAGCAGCCATGGCCATCGCGCAGCGTGATCAGTGGCAGGGACAGGAACAATCAGCCTTGTTACTCGGGTCCCTCGAACACCAGCCTGCCTCAACTCGATTCGTCGAACTGCTGGAATCAGAGCGGCGCGAGGTGATGGTGAGCTCCGCCTGGGCCTTACGCAAGATTGCCGACCCTGCGACGGCTTCCGCCATCGTGGATAAGATTCGCAGACAGACCATCGCGCGCAAGAACGTCTATCCCGCGGGGCTCGATCAGCAAGTCGCCCACCTCCTGGAGGCGTGCGGAAAAATGCAGGTCAAACAGGCCGAGCGGGACATGATCGGGTACATCCCCAAAGTCGGAGCCATGGGTGAGCGTTCGCGAGGAGCGGCGATCTGGGCCTTGGGCAAGTTGCACGCGGGAACCCCGGATCCCACCGTGGCCGAGCTGCTCATCGATCGCGTGAACGACGAAGGGACGATGCCTCCAGAGTTCATTCTGATCAAACAATTGAGCATCGTGTCGCTGGGGCGGATGAAAGCCCAAGAGTACGCGCCGGAATTTCGGAACCTTCTCGAAAAAGGGAATTCTAACGATGCCATTTCACTCGCAAGGCGGTGGGCATTAAAAGAACTCACAGGGGAGGAATATCCTTTACCGGAAGCGGATCCGATCGGCCCAGGAACGTGGTTTCTCAATCCACTGGTCCGTGCTCAGACCAATTCTCCCTGAAGAAAGCGGCTGGTTCCCGTTTCCTGCGAAAGATTGCGTTGCAGTTTACCGGGGCCGGTCCTAGAATCCCGAATCGACCCGACTCATGTGGCGCGAATCTTGCATTTCGACCGCCGCATAGTGGAACCTCTTCCCTTATGGGAAGCCATTTTACGAAGGACCAAGGCTGCAACGCATGGAAAGTTCGTATCCGATACTGCTGTTCGTCGGGGTTTTGGTGGGGTTCGTCATCACGAACCTGACCATCATCCACATCGTCGGCCCTCGCAAGAAAACGGCTGTAAAACAGATGCCGTACGAGTCGGGGATGGATCCAGTCGGCGATGCACGTCAGCCTTTTGACGTCAAGTTTTATCTGGTCGCCATTCTGTTCCTCGTGTTTGACGTGGAACTCTTGTTTTTGTACCCATGGGCCGTTGCGGGTTACCTCGACGACTCGACAGGCGCTAATCCCGTAGGCGTTCCTGTCGAATTGCGAGGCACTGTGTTCGGTGTCATGCTGGTCTTTATGTCGACACTCGCAATTGCGTACGTCTACGCATGGCGAAAAGGGGTCTTCAAATGGCGATGAAAGACGTTCCCGACAATGTCTTTATGACAAGTCTGGATGCGGCAGCAAGTTGGGCCCGATCCAACAGCCTCTGGCCAATGCCGTTTGCCACCGCCTGCTGTGGTATTGAACTGATGGCAACGGCATCTTCCCGCTTCGACCTCGCCCGGTTCGGTGCCGAAGTCATGCGATTCAGTCCACGTCAATGCGATCTCATGATCGTCGCGGGACGCGTCGCCATGAAGATGCTTCCCGTGCTCCAGCGTATCTGGCTGCAGATGCCCGAACCCAAGTGGTGCATCAGCATGGGCGCTTGCGCCTGCACCGGCGGTGTGTTCGACACCTATGCCGTGGTGCAAGGAGTCGACCGCTTCATTCCCGTCGATCTTTACGTTCCCGGCTGTCCTCCCCGTCCTGAGCAATTGATGGCAGGCATCATCGCCTTGCAGGACAAAATCAAGAACGGGGGCACCCTGAACGGAACTGAGTTTGGCAAACGAACCCAGCCAACAGGTCCCGCTCCATTCGATCTGGATGAACTCATTCGCATCCGCGAAGCGAACGAAAAACTTGTTGCGTTGAACTGAGTTGAATGACACCGCGGCGACCCACAGGGGCTGCCGCTGAATGGCTTCTCACAGAGCCTTTTGACCGTGTCTTGAAACCTTGATCCACTTATTCAGTCTGGTTGACAAACAATGTCTGCTGAAGAGGCCTTGAAGGCAACATATCCCGGCGATGAACTGACTTTCAGTCAGTTTCGTGACAATCGACGCGTGGTCGTTCCAGCAGGAAAGCTGTTTGAAATCCTGGCTTTTCTGAAAAACGAGCAGCACTTCGACATGCTGTCAGAGATCACCGCCGTCGACTACCTCGAGTACGAGGGAGCGAAAGACCGGTTCGGCGTGGTCTATGTCCTCGTCAACACGAAAACGGGCGAACGTCTGATCCTGAAGACGCACGTGAATGATCCCGAGCCGCTGCTTCCATCGGTCTATTCCCTGTGGAAATCGGCCGACTGGCTGGAACGTGAAGTTTATGACATGTTCGGAATCCGGTTCTCGGGCCACCCCGATTTGCGGCGAATTCTGACCCCGGACGAATTCACGGCTTATCCGCTGCGAAAAGACTACCCGCTGAAAGGCCGCGGCGAGCGTCACAACTTCCCTGTGATCACTCGCGCCGAAAGCTGACGGCCGCATCTTTGTTGCGTGTCTGATTTCCAACAACCGTCCAAGAGACGATCATGCCTTTTGAAGTTTCTGATCTCGCTGAATTGGATGCCCCCGATAAAGAGTATCTCTGGACACTCAACTTCGGACCTCAACATCCTGCTACGCACACCACCCTCCGTCTGGTACTGACGCTGGATGGTGAGACCGTAGTCAACGCGGTGCCACACATTGGATATCTCCACTCCGGGTTTGAAAAACTCGGTGAGCATCTCGATTTCAATCAGTACGTCACCATTGTGGACCGGATGAATTACATTTCTCCGCTTCACAATGAGATTTCGTGGCACCACGCTGTCGAGAAGCTGCTCGGAATCGAACTGACTCCTCGGTGTAAGTATCTGCGAACGATCCTCGCCGAATTAATGCGAATTCAGGACCACCTGCTGAACACCGGCACCTGTGCGCTGGACCTGGGTGGTTTCACAGCGTTCCTTTACTTCTTCCGTCAGCGCGAACTGATCTACGACATTGTCGAAACTGCCTCGGGCCAGCGCTTCCACACGAGCTATACCCGAGTGGGTGGCGTCGCTTTCGACGTCAATAATGCCTGGGTCGACAAGGTTCGCAGCTTCGTCAAGGGCTTCGCAGCGGTTCACGACGAAGTCCATCGGCTGCTGACCCGCAACCGCATTTTCATCGAGCGAGTCAAAGGAATCGGTTACCTGAGCACCGAAGATGCCATCAACATGGGCGTCACCGGTCCACTCGCCCGAGCCAGCGGCGTCCTGCGTGACTTACGTAAGGACGAACCGTATCTGGCGTACCCTGACCTCGACTTCAAGGTTATCGCCTCGAAAGACGGCGATTGCTACGCACGTTATCTCGTCCGCATGCAGGAAATGCTCGAAAGCATCAAGATCATCGAGCAGTGCATCGAGAACATCCCTGAAGGACCGGTCAACGTCGACGCCGGAAGCAAGGCTGTCATCCCGGCGAAACCAGCGGTCTATCGAAGTATCGAAGGCCTGATCCAGCACTTCGAAGTCATGATGCCCAACCGCGGGTTTCCAACTCCGAAGGAAGAAATCTACGCAGCGACCGAATCGCCGAACGGTGAACTCGGTTATTACATTGTTGGCGATGGCAGTCCTCGTTCCTATCGCGCACGGACACGACCACCCAGCTACATCCACTTTGCAACCTTCCCGCACATCATCAAGAACCATCAGCTCAGTGATGTCGTTGCGGTATTG
Source organism: Schlesneria sphaerica (assembly GCF_044336245.1). Classification (NCBI taxonomy): domain Bacteria; kingdom Pseudomonadati; phylum Planctomycetota; class Planctomycetia; order Planctomycetales; family Planctomycetaceae; genus Schlesneria; species Schlesneria sphaerica. The sequence continues at coordinate 3,635,750 of NZ_CP172346.1, forward strand.
GGTAGCCTGAATATCATCGCTGCTGAACTGGATCGGTAACCCCGAACCCGGTCCGGCAGTCACCACCGTGCTGCCAGTGCGGTGACTTATAACGATGTTTTGTTACGAGCCGACTTACGAGCCTGATAAGCCGTGATCAAGCAACCGAGCCGGTGTCCCCTGTAAAAGCGGACTGGTTGCAGGCTTTGTCTGAAGTCACTTATTCGCGAAATGAGAGAAACGATGGGAGTGTTGAGCGAGGAACTGCGAAACCAGATTCGGGCGCTGTTTCCCAACTATCCGAATAAGCGAGCCGTTGTGCTGCCAGCCCTGCACCTGGTGCAGGATGCAGAGCGACACGTTTCGATTGAAGCCGTTCGCGAGATCGCCGAACTGCTGGAACTTCGTCCTGCCGAAGTCCACGACACGATGACGTTCTATCAGTTCTTCAAAGACGAAAAGCACAAGCTGGGGAAGCACCGAGTGTGGGTCTGCCGCAGCATCAGCTGCATGCTGCGAGGTGGCGAAGAACTGCTGCAACACATGTGCGAGAAGCTGCACGTTCACCCAGGCGAAACCTCTGCGGACGGCAAGGTCACAATGGAATTCGCCGAGTGCCTCGGTGCGTGTGACGGTGCCCCGTGCATCTTGGTCGACGACGAAGCTCACATGAACATCACGCCAGAGAAGGCGGATGAACTTTTGAAGTCCCTCTAAATAAAGAAATGGGTGATCCATCGAGTTGATCAACCGATGCAGCAATCGTAATTCAACATCGTTCCCCGATTGGAAATCCCTTTAAAACACCATGGCTACTTTTGAACCAACACTGCTGGCGCGGATTGGCAAGCCCGACAGCCAGTCGCTCGAAACCTACCGGAAAGACGGCGGATACGAAGGCTTCAAGAAGGCCCTCGGAATGGCGCCTGTCGACGTCATCAATCTGGTGAAAGACTCTGGACTGCGCGGTCGTGGTGGGGCAGGCTTTCCCACCGGACTGAAGTGGACGTTTCTGCCCAAGGATCATCAAGGTCCCATTTATCTCGCCATCAATGGCGATGAATCGGAACCGGCCACGTTTAACAACCGAATCCTGATGGAAATGGATCCGCATCAGGTCCTTGAAGGGATCGCCATCAGTTGCCATGCGATTCGTTCAAACAAGGCTTACATCTATCTGCGTTACGAGTACGGACGCAGCTACCGCGCTCTTAAGAAGGCAATTGAAGAGTGTTATGCCGCTGGCTTGTTCGGCAAGAACATTCACGGCACCGGCTTTGACCTCGATGTCGTTCTGCACAGGGGTGCTGCAGCCTATATTTGCGGGGAAGAAACGGGACTGATCGAAAGCCTCGAGGGGAAGCGTGCCTGGCCACGCATCAAACCACCATTCCCTGCAATCGAAGGTTTGTTCCGTAAACCCACCATTGTTAACAACATCGAGACGATGGCCTGTGTGAAACAGATCCTCGACCGTGGCGCCGAGTGGTTCAAAAGCATGGGTGTTCCGCCAGACCCCAATAACCCTCGCGATGCAGGAAGCTATGGTCCGAAGCTCTACTGTATCAGCGGCCACATCAACAAACCGGGGTGTTACGAACTACCGATGGGCGTCACCTCACGCCAGTTGATTGAAGAGCAAGGTGGTGGTGTCTGGAAGGGTCGCAAAGTGAAGGCCGTTGTTCCGGGCGGCATCAGCATGGGCTTCATGACTGCCGACGAACTTGACCTGCCACTGGACTTCAACGGGCCCGGAAAAGCCGGCTGTCTTGGTCTTGGTACGGCGGCTGTCACGGTCATTGATGATCAGACAAGTATGGTCGATGTGCTCTTCAACTGTGCCCGGTTCTTCGCTCACGAGTCGTGCGGACAATGTACGCCGTGCCGCGAAGGGACTGCCTGGATGCACAAGATTCTAACCCGTATTCGTATGGGCGAAGGGCAGATCCGCGACTTGGATCTCCTGACCGAAGTGGCTTCGTCGATGGGGATCATTCCCGGAACCACAATCTGTGGTCTTTCCGACGGTGCCGCATGGCCAATCAAGAACGCAATCAAGAAGTTTAGAGGCGAGTTTGAAGACTACATCAACTCGGGCCTCAAGACGGTGAAGTCAGCAGAAGCACTGATGGCAGTGCATTGAGTCGTGAAATGGTCGGTTCGACGCGACAGAGTTTCCTAACACTAGCGATAATCTACTAATTTCCCATGCCTACCGTCATCGTCAATAATAAGCCTGTCGAGATTGGCTCTTCCGAGAAGCTTAACTGCATTCAAGCGGCTGAGCGGGCAGGGGATACCATTCCGAGTTACTGCTGGCACCATGACCTTTCCGTCGTGGCCAGTTGCCGCATGTGTCTGGTGGAAGTCGGAGAGAAAAAGCCTGACGGCACCATCGTCATGCAGCCAAAACTCTCGCCCGGCTGTCAAACTCCGGTGAAAGACGGCACCGTCATCGTCTCGAACAGCGAGAAGGTGCTCGCTGCACAGAAGGCGACACTTGAGTACCTGCTGCTGAACCACCCGCTCGACTGCCCTGTCTGTGATCAGGCCGGCGAATGCGGTCTGCAGGACTACAGCTACACCTACGGGCGTGGCTACAGCCGTCTGCAGGAACCAAAGAACATTAAGCCGGACAAGGACTATATCGGCGATCAGATCACGCTGTTCACCGATCGCTGCATCATGTGCACCCGCTGCGTTCGGTTTACCCGCGAGATCAGCGGAACGGCCGAAATGCAGGTCATCAGCCGCGGCACGCATGAAGAGATCGATATCTTCCCGGGCGAACCGTGTAACAACAAACTCGCAGGAAACGTTGTCGACCTCTGTCCGGTCGGGGCTCTGTGCAGCAAGGACTTCCTCTACCAGCAACGCGTCTGGTGGCTGAAATCCAAGAACAGCGTCTGTCCTAACTGCAGCACGGGTTGCAGCATCACCGTCGATCAAAACGACGATGTCCTCTACCGCTTGAAGCCACGTGAAAATCCCAAGGCTCAAGGCAGCTTCATGTGTGACGAAGGACGGTTCGGATGGAAGTACATCCATTCCGATCGTCGCCTGTCGACACCAGAACATCGTTCTGGCGGAAAGACCGTCTCGAACGACTGGGATCAAGTGCTGTCCGCACTTCAGTCCACGATCGCCAGTCTGGCCACCAAGAAGTCAGAAGTTTTCGCAGTTTCCATCTCTCCCTGGGCGACTGTCGAAGAGGCTTACCTGCTCGCCAAGTTCGCCCGACAGCAGCATCCGAATGCTCGTTTGACGCTCGGTCCGGTCCGCGTCGTCGGTGAAGACGATCACTATCCGAAGGACGTCCACGGCAACGCTGTCTCTCCCGCCAAGTTTACGATCCGGGCTGAAAAGTGTCCCAATCGACTCGGGGTGGAAGCCGTACTCAAGCACTTCCAGGGTGAAGTCATCCCATTCTCGACGCTGCTGAAGCAAGTCCAGGGTGGCGAAGTCAAGTCGCTGTATGTTCTGGGCGGTGATCCGGAAGGCTCAATCAGCGATTCCGACGTCAGCGTACTCGACAAACTTTCGCTGCTCGTTGTGCAGGATCTGCTCTCCAGCTCCGCAAGCGACAAGGCTCATTTCCTCCTGCCGGGGGGTGCGTGGGCCGAGAAAGAGGGAACATTCATCAACCACAAAGGACTCGCCCAGGCCATTCATCGCGGTCTGCGAGGTCCCGATGGATCTCGTCCGGATGGCCGAATCCTCCTGGAGTTGCTGGGCCGCAAGGAATTGTTTCACGCTGACAGCTTGCGGAAGGAAATCGCGGCAGAGATCCCTGCACTGCAAGCTTTGAGTGTAGGTGTACTTGGTGAACAAGGTGTTATGCTGGACTCACCCGTTCCTGTTGCGGATCTGCAGGAAGTCAAGTAAATCCTTACGAGAACGTCGGAGGAAGCGATCCTCCCGCAGCACCCCGAAGGACGCGTGGAAAACGCTCTTCCGCTACGAAACCGAGGGGATGACCTGATGGTGTCCTTCGAAGCTTTACCACAAATTTCGCTCATCTCGCCCTCATGATGAGGATGAGCGTCAACTAAAGAGTCGACCTGCGTCATGCTTGAACAACTGATTAACTGGTTTCCGGAATGGGCTCGCCCATTCATCATGCCGTTGCTGACAATCGTCATCGTGCTGCAGGTGAATCTGGGGGTTTGCTCGTATCTGATTCTCCTGGAACGCAAGCTGTCCGCATGGATGCAAGACCGTGTCGGGCCGAATCGGGTCGGACCATGGGGATTGTTCCAGCCAGTCGCAGACATGTTGAAGCTGCTGCTGAAGGAAGATGTGATCCCCGGGCATGTCGACAAGTTCCTTTACGTTCTGGCCCCCGGTATCTCTGTTTTCACCACGATGCTGGCTTTCGCGGTCGTTCCCTTCGGTCCCGTCCCTTCGAACCTGACCCCCACCGATGGGCAGTTCCCCTTCATCATCGCTCCGGGGGTGGATCTGGGACTCGTCTTCATCTTCGCCGTCTCCAGTCTCGCTGTGTATGGTGTCATCCTCGGGGGATGGGCATCGAATAACAAATACAGTGCACTCGGCGCCATGCGAGCCAGCGCCCAGGTGGTCAGCTATGAAATTCCCCTCGGTCTCTCTGTCGTCGGACTGGCGATGCTGACGGGATCAATGAACGTGGAAAAGATTCTGCTGAACCAGGCCAACGCTGGCGTCCTCGGATGGTACTTCTGGTATCAACCCCTGGCCTGCGTGATCTTCTTCGTGGCCGCGATGGCAGAAGCACAACGACTTCCCTTCGACCTTTCCGAATGCGAGCAGGAACTGGTGGGCGGATGGCACACAGAATATAGCGCAATGAAGTGGGGACTCTTCTTCCTCGGCGAATACACGCACGTGATCACAATTAGCTTCCTGACGAGCATCCTGTTCTTCGGCGGCTGGCATTTCCCCCTCATCGCAGAAGCCAACAGCAACTATCTCGGGTCGACACTGGTGAAAGTACTCGTCCTGCTGACGAAATCGTTCGCCTTCATCATCGTGATTCAAATGCTTCGCTGGACGATTCCTCGATTCCGGTTCGACCAGCTGATGGGACTTGCCTGGAAAGTGCTGATCCCACTGGCCACCTTGAACGTCGTCTGCGTCATGCTCGTAAAGCAGTTTCAATTGAATCCCTGGTGGCTCCTGCCGATGTCAGCCGGCTTGTTCCTGGGTGCGGGTTTGATTGGCACGCAAGCCACTCGGCCCTTCGCTCGCCGGGTTGTCGACACTGTCCCCGAACCGCACGGGCATGCCCATCATGCACCGGCCCATTGATAGACCGAGCAACATCAGGACAAGACGAACCGAATTAACAGACGTGGCCCACTACGGTGTGAGATCACGAAGAGATTTTCCGGCACACGCCGGCGCGGAAAGAACGAGGAACGACCATGCCAATTGATCCGAAGGACATCGAGTGGGTTGAAGAACCGTCGATGAATTTTTGGGAATCGACGTATCTTCCCGCGGTTGTCAGTGGCCTGCGGACAACAGGTCAGCACGTTGTCGACTTTAATCCAATTACCGAGTTCTATCCTGAACAGAAGCCGAACCTCCCGTTACACTACCGGGGTGTTCATCGTCTGAACCGGGATGACAAGGGGCGAGTCAAGTGCGTTGCATGTATGATGTGCGCCACGGCCTGTCCGGCTCGCTGCATCGAGATCGTCGCTCAGGATGCTCCTAAGGACGATCCCAACTGGGCAGACCGGGACAAGTTCCCCAAGTCGTTCGTCATCGACGAACTGAAGTGTATCTACTGCGGGATGTGTGAAGAGGCCTGCCCGGTTGATTCGATTGAATTGACGAACATTTTCGACCTGACCGGTATGACGCGACAGGAAATGCTGTTCGACAAAGAAAAGCTGCTGAGCGTCTTCGACCAGACGAAGGATTCGGGACGAGACCCAATTCGAACGCACAAAGGGAAGCTGGGGCACGCCAGCGACTTCAGCGAACTTCCCACCCTCGGCCCCGCAACCGAAGTTCGACCTGACGACCGCGCCGCGAAGGCCGAGTCGGCAGGGGTCATCAAGTAAAGAATCCTGCACGAATGTGATACAAGCATTCTTCTGAATGCAGTCCGGTGACAACTTTCAGGCAACTGGACGACCCGGCGGTAATCAAAGCCAGTATCCTTCTGCTGAATTGCAATAGGGAAGAGATCGAGATGGAATGGAACGACAACAACGGATTGCTGCTGATCCCCCTGGGTTTGGGGTGGCTCTCCGTTTGGGGGTTGATGCCCGCAGGTAGACAGCGACCGCGGATCCTCGGCGGGCTTGCCGCACTTGCTGCACTCCTCATGCTTCAGCAGATGCTGCTGCCTCCCGCAGGGGATGTGGTCCGGAACGTTCTCTTCTATCTGTTTGCCTCATCCGCAGTGATTGCTGCGGGTCTGATGGTCACAGATCCGAATCCGGTCTACTCGGCCCTCTGGTTTGCGCTCACGACGATGGCGGTCTGCGGATTATTCGTGCTCAGTTCGGCGCCGTTTCTCGCGGCCTCCACGATTATTGTCTACGCCGGTGCGATCATCGTCGTCTTCCTCTTCGTCATCATGCTCGCGAATCAGTCTGGTGCCGACTCCAGTTATGATCTCAACCCGAGTCAGCCCGCCTTTGCATCACTGGGTGCTTTCATCCTGTTAGGCGCCCTCCTGTTCTCGCTCCAGGATTGGAAGGTCAAGAACGTTACTGCAGAACAGGGGCGGTTCATTGCTGTTCCTGAAGCACTTCACCCAAATCCACTCAGCCAGGCACCTGTAGACAATCCGCACGAAATTGGTTCGTTGCGTGTGCTGGGTCGCTCGCTGTTTGGAGATTACCTGTACGCCGTCGAGATGGCTGGAACAGTTTTGCTGATTGCCACCATTGGGGCCATCGCTATTGCGCCACGAAAGTCTCAGGGAACACTATGACTGCCACCGCTCTGGAAAGCCAACTTGTTATCGGCGCGATCCTGTTCATTCTGGGAATGATCGGCTTCCTCACGCGCCGGAATCTCATTCTGATTATGCTCTCTGCAGAACTCATGCTGCACGGAGTTTCGATCAACCTCACCGCATTCAGCCGCTACCATGGCAACCCGCAAGGGGATGTCTTTACGATCTTCGTGCTAACGATCGCTGCGTGTGAAGCAGGCCTCGCCCTCGCCATGATCCTCTCACTTTATCAGCGCCGGAAATCCCTGGACGTCAATCTTTGGGGCAAGCTGGGTGAAGAGGACTTGCCGGTCTTTACGGCCCCACCTGCTCCTCAAGCACCTGTGACACCAGACCCGAACCTGGATTTGCCTCACCTGACACCTGCTGGGCGAATGCCAAAAACGCCAACCGGCACTCACGCCAGGACCTGATCTCGACAGGAACTGGCCTCGCTGAGGTGACTCGACCTACCCACCACCCCGATGGACGCTGCACACCGAATCGGGAACATAAAGAAATCCGGCTCGCCAGATTTTAAGTTTTAATGCGAATGAAAACGCGGAGTTCAACGTGACGAACTGGTTGCAAGAAAACGTGCTCTGGCTGATTCCGGCCGCCCCATTGCTGGCGTGCCTGTGGATTGTGCTGGTAGGGCAGGTGGTCCGCCGACAATACGCGCACCGACCTCTGGTGCTCGGATTGACGGTCTCCTTCCTGTCATCGCTCTATCTTCTGCTGGCCGTAGTGCCGCAGGGGTTTGGACACGATGCACACGAGGCGAGCCATTCCATCACGACCTTCATCTACCAATGGATCCAGGTCGGAACGCTCGATGTTCCCGTCACGCTTCGCGCCGATGCCATGTCGGCTCTGATGCTTGCCATGGTGACGTCGGTCAGTCTGCTGGTTGCGATCTTCGCCAGCAGCTACATGAAGGGTGATCCCGGCTATCCCCGCTTTTTCGCCGCGATGTCATTGTTCGTCTTCTCGATGTGCATGCTCGTCCTCGCCAGCAATTTTCTGCTGATGTTCGTGTTCTGGGAAGCAGTGGGCCTTTGCAGTTATCTGTTGATTGGCTTCTGGTTTCACAAACCCAGTGCCGCCGCGGCAGCCAAGAAAGCCTTCGTCGTTAACCGTATCGGCGACTTCGGTTTCCTGCTGGCAATGTTCCTGATCTGGCAAACCTTTGGCACTCTCGATTTCATCGCGCTGTTCGAGTCGCCTGATCTGATCAACGAAGTTCTGAAATCCCAGCCAGAGGTCTTCCATTGGATTTGCCTGTTGCTGTTCGTCGGAGCCGTTGGTAAGTCGGCTCAGTTCCCACTGCAAGTGTGGCTTCCCGACGCGATGGAAGGTCCGACTCCTGTTTCGGCACTCATCCACGCCGCCACCATGGTCACCGCAGGCGTTTACCTTGTCGCACGCTGTACTCCGTTCTTCGTTCATGCCCCCTACATCCAAATGGGTATCTCAGGAATCGGTGCCGCAACGGCTTTGATTGCTGCGATCACCGCACTGACTCAATACGACCTGAAACGCGTCCTCGCGTACTCCACGGTCAGTCAACTCGGTTATATGTTCATGTCTCTGGGTGCTGCCGGCAGTAGCGAAGACCTGGCGATTCATGCTGTCACTTATGCCATGTTCCATATGTTCACACACGCGTTCTTCAAAGCTGTCCTGTTCCTCTCAGCAGGTTCGGTCATGCACGCGATGGGCGACATTATCGATATGCGGCGTTTCAGCGGCTTGCGTAAGGCCTTGCCTATTACCCATTGGGCCTTCCTCGCCGGAGCACTCGCTCTCGCCGGTGTCCCCCTGCTGTCCGGTTTCTGGAGTAAGGACGAGATCCTGGCGGTTCTGGCCTCGGCCTCAAGCCACGGCCGAAACCCTGGCTATTACCGCATCATTCTCGGTGTCGCGTTGCTGACCTCCCTGATGACGGCGTTCTATACATTCCGCGCCTACTTCATGACCTTCTGGGGCGAAGAGAAGTTCCCCGAGGAAGCAGGTCATCATCCGCACGACGCCCCACCAGCCATGGCAGGACCACTTGCCATTCTCGCTGTTGCCGCACTGGCGATCGGTCTCGTCACCGGACCAACACACCTTTACAGCCACTATCTGCATCACACCCCCGGTCTTCCAGAGGGGCACGATTTTGCCCTCAACTGGTTAATGATGGGCATCAGTTCCGTCCTCGCCATCGGCGGCATTGCGATCGCCTACTTCCTCTACGTTGTTTCCCCTCGCACTGCAGAGAACCTCAAACAGAAACTTTCCTACGGCTACGCCGCCTCACAGGAAGGTCTTTATATCGATTGGTTGGGTTACAAAATCATCGCCGCTCCGCTTCGAGTTTTCGCCACCATTTGCGAACTCTTCGATCGCTGGGTAGTGGATACGCTGGTGGATTGCTTTGGATTTCTTCCCGGCCTGCTGGGAAGCATCATCCGGCCAGTCCAGAACGGCATGGTGCAGAACTACGGGGCCGTCATGATGATTGGTCTCGTAGTGTGCTTGGTCTCGGTGCTCAGAGCGTTAGCGGCAACGATGTGAGGAAGTTTTTTCGATGTCCAGTCTATTAGTGATCATGATTTTCATACCGGCAGTCGCTGCAGGGGCGTTGCTGCTGCTGGATCCACAGGCTCCTGCATCACGCGCTCGCTGGGTCGCCTTGCTGGCCACGCTGGTCACCTTCTTCGTTTCGTGGGGTGTCGCGGCTCAGTTTCTGGCCTTGCCGGAAGTCCCCTCTTCCGAGCGTGGACCGGTTCATCCACAACTTGTCCAGCGCCACACCTGGCTGGATTTGTCACAAGCAGGTCCGCATAGCCCCAACATCAAGCTGGAATTTTTCCTCGGTCTTGATGGAATCAGTACCGCAATGGTGGTCCTGACGACCATCTTGACCATCTCGTCGGTGCTCGTCTCCTGGACGGCCATCAAGGAGCGTGCTGCCGAGTTCTATGCGTGCCTGCTGATCCTGGAAACAGGGCTGATTGGGGTCTTCTGCGCCTTCGACATCATCCTGTTCTATGTGTTCTTCGAGTTCACGCTGATCCCGCTATTCTTCCTCGTGGGCATCTGGGGGGGGCCGCTTCGACGTTACGCCGCAGGCAAGTTCTTCGTCTACACTCTTGCTGGCAGCTTGATCACGCTGCTCGGACTTGTCTCCCTCGTCGTGACGACAGTCCAGCTCAATCCCGGTCTGACTACCCCGTTTTCCATCCCCGACTTGGCATCGGCTCTCGTACGCAATCCGCTGCCGGCCGCAACACAGTTCACACTATTCCTCATGATCTCAGCCGGATTCATGGTGAAGGTCCCCTTGTTCCCGTTCCACACGTGGCTTCCACTGGCTCACGTGGAAGCCCCCACGGCAGGTTCGGTCCTGCTGGCAGGTGTCCTCCTCAAGCTTGGAACCTACGGTTTTCTCCGACTTTTGCTGCCTATGCTGCCCGATGCATGCCTCAACACTGGCCTGCCATTGATCGGAAGCATGGCCGCCATTGGCATCATCTACGGATCCTTCTGTGCTCTGTCACAAACAGACATTAAGAAACTAGTCGCCTATAGTTCGGTCGCTCACCTTGGCTTCTGCATGCTGGGCTTGTTTGCCTTGAACGTTGAAGGGATCAGCGGCGGCGTGCTGCAGATGATCAACCACGGTCTATCGACCGGGGCGTTGTTCTGTATCGTCGGGATGTTCTACGAACGCTATCACACTCGCCAACTGACCGAACTGGGTGGCCTTGCCACCAAGCTCCCGCTGATGGGCGTGGCAATGGTTTTCACCTCCTTTGCAAGTATCGGCCTGCCCGGCCTGAACGGCTTCGTTGGTGAATTCCTGTGCCTTGCCGGGATGTTCAAGGCAGGTGGCGGACAGGGAGTCATCCTCGCCGCACTTGGTGCCGTGGGTGTCGTTCTCGGTGCCTGGTATCTGCTCGGTGTTGTGCAGCACGCATTCTTCGGTAAGGTCCGATTGCCCGCTGAAGACCATAGTCACGGACACCATGAGCCTGCTACCGACCTGAATGTCCGCGAAGTCGCCGCACTGGCTCCCTTGCTGACGCTGTGCCTGGTGCTGGGATTGTTCCCACAGCCCCTCCTGAACCTGATCCGGCCTGATGTTGAAGCCGTCGCCAAGCTCTACGGCAACTTCAAGGCCACTCAACCTGAAGTCGCAACTCATACAACTTTGAATAATCTGCCGAGCGTGGCTCTCGGCTCGGAGGTCCTCCCTTGAACGAAGCCATTCAACATCTGAATGGGGCATTCTCGCTCGTTGTCCCAGATGCGATCCTGTTGGCCTCCGCATGTCTGATCTTCTTTGCCGCTCCTTTTCTCGTGAGTGAACGAGGAGAAGCGCCGGCAGGTCTTCGACATCGCTGGGGAATGTTTTCCCTGCTGGCCATCCTGATCGCTGGCTGCGCCTGGTGGCAGTCGACCCCTGTTACCCGGACACTCGGCCCTTTCATTCTTGACGAATTGACCTGGTACGTCCGTGGCCTGACACTGGTTTTCGGTGCCATCCTGGTTCTGCTGCACTGGAATCAGGCTGACGACTCGCGGTCGGCCGAATCTCACGCTTGCCTTTTGGCGATTCTTGCGGGCGTCAACTTGATCGCCGCCGCAAATGATCTGGTCGAGCTCTTTGTTGCTCTGGAACTGGTCAGCGTCCCGACCTACCTCTTCCTGCTGCTTCCTCGACGTGACGCCCCTGCTCAAGAGGCAACGCTGAAGTACTTCCTGCTGAGTATCTTCTCGTCCGCCTTCGTGCTGTTCGGAATGAGTTATCTCTACGGAGTCACCGGAACCACGAATCTTGCGGCGATCCACGCCGCCCTCACTGCAGGACCTCATCCGATCAACTCTCTGGTGACGGTTGCCACGGTGATGATCATCGCCGGTCTCGGCTTTCGATTGACTGCTGTGCCGTTCCATTTTTACGCTCCTGACGTCTTCCAGGGGGCTCCGACTTCATCGGCTGCGATGTTGTCGTTCATCCCCAAAGTGGCGGGTCTCGTCGCATTGCTCCGGCTTCTCGTCCCAGCGACCGGTTCCGATGAGATTCTGACAGCGTGGTCGATCACACCCGCGGCGGTTCCCGTCCTGTGGTGGCTGGCGGTCATCACGATGTTTGTCGGCAACCTCATGGCTCTGCTTCAGACCGACATTCGCCGACTGTTGGCTTATTCCAGCGTGTCGCACGCTGGTTACATGATGGTCGGTCTGATTGTGGGCATGGAGCACGAGTTCCACAAAGAAACCGGCACCCTGGCGGAGGGAGTTACCCGGAATGCCGTCAGTGGCATCGGCGCTATGCTGTTCTACCTCGCCGTCTATGGTTCTATGACACTGGGTACATTCGCCGTTCTGATTGCCGCCAGCCGGAAGAACAAGCGAATTGAAACCTACGATGACCTGAACGGGTTGTCTCACCACCGCCCGGCTCTGGCTCTGATCCTCTCGGTCTTTCTGTTCAGTCTCGCCGGGTTGCCACCGACAGCCGGTTTGCTCGGTAAGCTTAATCTCTTCTTCGCCGCCTGGTCACAGGGAAGCGAAGGGAGCAAGCAGTTGGCCGTGATCCTCGCGATCAACGCGGTTCTGGGTGCCTGGTACTATCTGAAGATTATCGGTGTCATGTTCCTGCGTGACCCTGTTGATCGAAGCGAGTACGATAGTCAGCCGGAAACGCCTTCGCTGATCGCTGCCGGACTCTGCCTGATTGGTACCATTGGGCTGTTCTTCCTGCCCGGTTGGCTGTGGACTCCAATCCAAAGCATTATGCCTTGAATGTGAAGTGCGAGACCCTCTGCTTCTCGCATCGCAATTTGATTGGTTATGATCTTTCGGGATGATGAAGATCACGCTCGACAATCGCATCCGACCAGAGACCTCAACAAGGGAACTGGCCGGATGCGAGCTGAATTCTCCCGATATCCACATGCTCGAAAACCACCACTCACCTCCGCCTGAGAACACCCTGCCGGACGCCGTGGAACACGAGCGGATGGTGGAGTCGTTTCTGAAGTTCGAGAAGGACTTCCACAAAAATCACTTTGCGATCTGGCTGGGGACATTGATTGGTCCCCTACTGACGACGATGCTGCTGTTCGGCGTGGTCTATCTCGTCAGCGGTCCGGTCTTCTGCGGAAAGCTTCTCTTTGCTGCCGCCTGCTCATTCGCCTTCCTCGGTCGCTTTTCGATCGTCACCCCCTTTAGTGGTCTCAGCCCGACGACCCTCTTCTGGATGGTGACTTACCAGGATGCGATGGTCGCACTGTTCTTTGCCTTCCATGTGGGCTTCATGTTTCGTCTTCCGTGGATCGGCCCCAAAATCGCCTCGTTGTCCAGTGACAGCGAGTTCATTCTGGCTCACCAGCCCTGGATGAAACGCATGACGTTTCTGGGCCTCCTGGCGTTTATCGCATTTCCTCTGGCTGCTACCGGAAGTGCCGGTGGTGCCATTTTTGGTCGTCTACTGGGTCTTTCCCGCTGGGCCATTTTCTGGGGGAGTACACTGGGGGCCGTTATCGGAAACGGCGCCATGTTGGCACTGACGGTTCTCGTGAAGGATAGCCTCCCTGATAACCTCGAAAACTCGCCCCTGATCAAGTGGGGCGGTATCCCGATCATTCTGCTCATCATCTTCTTCCTGGAACGCCGCTACACCGCGATGAAGCGAGCGTTCGAAGCACAGCGGAAGCAGCAGGCCGATGCCGCTACGTCAGCGGGCACAGACCAGACCGTGTAGCCGGTCTCGATTCAGGTGTGAGCGGCCCCGCGTCTGCTCCTTCAGTTTTTCTCAAACGTCCTGCGTTTCTATGGTCGATTAAAGTGCCCCGGGCGAGCGGCAGACCAAGCCACCGCGTCGCCCGTTTCTTAACTGCGGGAGGTCCCTTGCGGCTATCAGGACATCGGCACTTCCACGATCGCCTTAATGACCCCCGTTTCCGGTTTCGTGTAGCTGGGGAACTCCGCGATCAATTCGTCGAAGCTTGTTCTGTGCGTCACCCAGGGACGTGTGTCGATCGTCCCCGCCTCGATCAGCCCAATGATCCGGCCGAAGTCTTCCGGGAGTGCGTTGCGACTTGCCAGAAGAGTCATCTCACGCCGATGCATCAGGGGATGACCGAACGAGACGTTCTCGGTCGTGATCCCTACAAATACCAGCTTGCCCGTATGGCCGACATAGTTCAGGGCATGTGACATCGACTTGCAGCTTCCCGTGGCGTCGATGACGATTGTCGGAAGATGGCCGTCGGTCAGTTTGCGCAGCGTCGCTTCCTCTTGACCGTCCCCGGCCTGAACGGTGTGCTTGACACCCATCGTATTGCGACAGAACTCCAGTCGGCTGGCGACCATGTCCATCACGATCAGGTTTGCGCCGGTCAATTTCACGAACTCGATGACGCTCAGGCCGATCGGTCCGGCTCCAATCACCAGAACATCCTCTCCGGGTTGAGGAGCACAACGGGCGACGGCGTGGCACCCAATGGCCAGTGTCTCCACCAGCGCCAACTGCTCCAGCGAGAGCTTTGCGGAGGGATGTAGCTTGCGAGCAGGGACCTTGAACAGGGGCCTCATTCCGCCGTCGGTGTGCACCCCCAACACTTGCAGGTCCTCACAACAGTTCGGGCGGCCCCGGCGACTGGCGAAACTGTTGGGGTTATTCATGTAAGGTTCGACCGAGCAGCGGTCTCCCACTTTGACGTTGGTGACTCCCGAACCAACCGCCACCACTTCGACACCCAGCTCGTGACCGGGAATTCGCGGGTACGAGTAGAACGGCATCTTGCCGAGGTAGCCACTGAGGTCGGTTCCGCAGATCCCGATTCGATGGACTCGAACAACGGCCTCATCCGCCTGCGGAGCTTCTGGCTCGGGGATATCGATCAAACGAAACTGAAGTGGCTTTTCGAGTTGGATGGCACGCATAGGGGTCTCATCAGAAAATAGAGGAACCACACGACAAGTGTTCGCTCGATCGATTCAATCTCTTCCGGGCGGAAACTCACAGTTACAGGGTCGAGCGAACCTTCAAAAAACGTCACCTTGAGCCGGCCGCTCCTGCCTGAGGGTCGATCTTTTCGGCGATACAGCCACATAAACCAGGGTGCATGAATTGGGAAGATATCGCCTTGATCGCACTGACGATAGAGCTTTTTCCTTCGCGAGTTTGCTAGACTGCACCTCTCCCAAAGCATCCCACATTTTGTTTCGGCCCTTATGTCGGCTCAGCCTGCGCCTTACTCTTTCCACGATCTGACATCTTTGGTCGGAAGTCCGACCGACAAAAACTTGAAAGTGCCATTCGTCGGGATCGTCAGCGGGATTTCCGTTGTCTGTTCCGATAGAGAGACTCACTTCAGTCTCGACCGCGATCCTTCGTCCACTCTGTTGAGAAAGTGCCTCTTTGATTTCACGCTAAGGAGAATTTTCGATGCTGATCGGTATCTTGTCAGACACGCATAACCAGCGAAGACGTACCGAGTCAGCCGTTCGACTCCTGCAGGACGAGGGGGCAGAAGCACTCATTCATTGTGGCGACCTGACCGACCCCGACATCGTGACGATTTGCTCGGCCCTCCAGTGCTACTTTGTCCTCGGGAACAATGACCTGTGTAGTGCCGAGTTAATTCAAGCTGCGATCGAGAAAGCCCAAGGTTCGATCAACCTGGGATGGGGCGGCGAAGTCACTCTCGCGGGGAAGCGAATCGGCATCACGCATGGTCATATCCCTCGCGAGTACCGGCGGCTGCGAGCGAGCAACCCCGACTACCTCTTTACCGGTCACACGCATATCCCTTCGGATCGAATCGAAGGGGCGACTCGCGACATCAATCCCGGTGCACTTCATCGGGCCTCGCAGTACACAGTCATGATCGGCAACCTGGCCGACGACCAGTTCCGTCTGTTGCGAGTCCCCGAATAACCGCCGCGCGACACGCGGCGGGCTCGGTTTCCTCTCAAGGACTCTCTCGCTACCGTTACCGGTGAATATCCGCGATACAGAAGCTGCCGTAGGTATGCACGCGGTCCTTTGCATGCAGTTCGGTCGCCAGGGCGTGATTGTAGTGGAGCAGGTCCGCCAGCTTACGTTTCTGGCCATCGACATTGACTTCCACGGAATTAATGAACGTTCCATCGAGGCCGGCGCTTCTCCATAACACGCGTGCATTGGGGGTGGTTTTGTCGAGAATGGCCTGCCATTCCGAAGTCAGAATCCGCTTGGCCGGGTCGCGAGACAGCCAGTCCATGTGATCCAGTAGAACCAATCGCGATACGGGTTCTTCCGCTTGTTCGAGAAAACCCTGAACCGTGTTGGTGTGCGTCGTGACATGATCAGCCACACCCCCCTTCAGACGCTCAAAGTTTTCTGGCTTGAGGTACTCAGGGCAGGCCTCGGGGGAGTACTGGCCGGTCAGATAGACTCGCCAGGCATAGTTGTCCTTAAGCGGGATCTTGGTGAAGACCGCTTCCACGCGATCGACGACGAACTGCAGAATTCCACCGGGGTATCCTTCGTCGATTTGCTTCCGCTGAGCTCGGGGAACACCCAGCAGCGACAGTGTCACGTCACGCCGCATGGCGAACTTGATCATCGGACGCCACAGCTTCTTCGCCAGATCGTATTGCTCGAACAGGCTCTTCTGCTGTTCCACATTCTCGGCGGAAAGCAGTGCATTGACGGCATCGCGCATCTTGGCGACACGATCAATGTAATAGTTGACGAACCACGCGAAGGTGCCGCTGGTACAGCGGAAATAGAACGACTTGCGACGGCCTTCCTTGAACAAGGCTCCCTTGCGATCCCAATACCGACGAGCATCGGAAGGGAGGTGAGGCCGCAGTTGGCTCGCATAGACGGAATTCCATTCGGGCAGACATCCATTCCCGAACAGTTTCCAGAACGTGTCGTAATCGAGGTGCCGCACCCCCGCCAGTTTCAATTCGAGCAGGTGGTTCTGCTTGGAATTCATGTCGACCGCATGCACGTGCCCGGCCCCCGCCAGAGCGTAGTCCAGCGCGTTGCAGCCGGCCGAGGTGATGACGACGACGCGGTCCTGCGGTGTCAGTTCCAGAGCAACCCGGTCGAGTCGGGGATCTTCCCAACACTGGTTGTAGACGATGTTCCGTCCATGAACGAGATTGAACCAAGTCTTACTGAGACGTTCGACAACCATATTGGAGACTGTTCGTATTGGTGGAATGTTCGTAAAGCGCCGGGCACATAACGTGAACGGGATGTCCTGAGCGAGAACGCACCAGACACACCACGGACCGCCCTATGTTGGTGGAATGGAGGCTGATTCTCAACCGTGGCCCCATTTACGGATCACATCCCCATTTCGTGGGAAATGAAACGAGGTCATCCACCACCCGCCAGCACCCTGTCAGGGCCGATTTGAAGGTGCGCTGTCGTTGCAGAGACCAAGTCTCGTTCCGCACAGCGCGACGGCAATTATATCGATCCCGGGCAGATATGCATCACCGACAGAACGAACTCTCCTCGCCCGACTTTCTGCGTGGAAGTCGGTTCACGTCTGCTCGGGCATATCACAACTCAACCAGGCCCACCAAACCAAATGATCGATTCGGTTCAGCAGACTTCCACTTCATTCTGGACCGCAAGGTCCTCGACCGTGTCGCGGATTGCATGCGTGGCGAGTTGCTTATTGTAGTAGGTCGAGGTGCTGCCCGAGACGACGACGCAACCTTCATCGACCCGGACCTGCAAGCCGCGGATACGTCCGCCGGTTCGTGCATGGACGGCCTGCTCAACCTGACCGAGAAGTTCGCGGAGTTGTTGCGGAGTTGGGATGGGAGTCAAACGCATAGTGCATCCTCCATGATTTTCTGAGAGAAGGCCCACGACCGCAATTTCAAGACAAGTTCACCGAACCGTCCGCCGACGCTACGGGCTGCATAATTGAAAGAGACCATTTCTGTTCTCTGCCACGCCCCCAATGCAACCATTAAACTCTGGACGGATGGCGACTTAGTCGTTGATAATGCCACGCTATTCTGCTTCCGTCAGAAGGTCAAAGGTTTCGAGCCGGTTTCACAAATATTTCAGTCGAATTCAGGGAAACAAACGCAGCAATTTGCTGCAAAAATCGCCCAGTCTCACCAGTTACCGCAGACTTAGCCTCAGCAGACGGGACCGCATCCTCCTCCCAAAACCGAATCACTTCCCCTGGAACGAAAAGCTTCAGCCCATGGACAGTATTTCACTTCAATTTCTCAAAGATCTGCTGCTCGCCCCCAGCCCCTCGGGATACGAGCGACCTGTTCAGGATGTGGTGCGCCGCTACGCGAGCGGCTTCACCGAATCGATCCGCACCGACTGGCACGGAAATGTAATCGTGGGAGTCAACCCGACCGGTTCACCCCGCATCATGCTGGCGGGCCACTGCGACCAGATCGGCCTGCTTGTCAAACATATCGACGACCGTGGTTTCCTATGGGTGCACGCGATCGGTGGCTGGGATCCTCAGGTTCTGCTCGGTCAGGATGTTCAGGTCTGGACCAAAAACGGCCCCATCCCCGGTGTGATCGCTCGCAAAGCGATTCATTTGCAAACCCCCGACGACCGCAAAGTGGTCCCCGAAATCAAGAACTTGTGGGTCGATATTGCCGTCCGCGACGGTGCCGAAGCACGCAGCCTTGTTTCGATTGGTGACCCGATCACCGTCCAGCTCGGCTTCCGCGAACTCCGTAACGGGTTCGCCGCTGCCCCCGGGATGGATAACAAGGTCGGTGCCTGGACCGTCATTTCCGCCGCCGAACGAGTCAGCCGGGAAAATCCCAAGGCGGCTGTCTTCGCTGTCTCGACCGTGCAGGAAGAGATCGGCCTGCGTGGTGTCCAGACCAGTGCCCACCAGATTGATCCGCAACTGGGAATCGTCGTCGATGTGACCCACGCCACCGACTGCCCCACCATCGACGAGAACCAGTTCGGCCGCATCAAAGTCGGTCAGGGCCCCGTCCTCTATCGTGGCCCCAACGTCAATCCCGTCCTCTTCGATCAACTCGTTGCCAAAGCCGCACAGAACTCGATTCCGGTACAGGTCAATGGCCTCGCCTCCGCCGCCAGCAACGACGCAGCACAACTTCAACTGACTCGCGGCGGTGTCGCCACCGGCTTGGTTTGTATCCCGAACCGCTACATGCACAGTCCCGTGGAGGTCGTTTCGCTTCAGGATCTCGACCAGGCCGCAGAGCTCATCGCCCAGTTCTGCCTGTCTGTCGATTCCAAGAGCGACTTCACCCCCTGATCGCATCATGGTCGCCCCGGCTCGCAGAACAATCTGACATGCACAGACAGGCAGCGAACGTTCCATTCTCTCTTTGGCCTCTGGCGGAGCAGGGGGGGACGACATCGGGAAGGTAAGCGGCCACTGCTTCACGACCGGCCTCAGACACGGGAGGCCGGTCGTCCATGTTCCCGAACTACGCTCCCGCCTTCGGCTGAGCGGCTTTCCACAGATTGAACGTGATATGTGCCTGCCCCTGATGGTGCGCTTCGTGCCAGCTCAAAATCTGCAGGATCCGGCGAATGTTCCAGCCCCGTTCCTGATACCACTGAGGGATCGTGTCCAGATCGGCATCGCTGAACCGGGCGAAGCATTCCAGCACGTGCTTGCGCGACTCGGCCAGCACTTCGCGAATCTGTTCGACGGACGGAATGTCGTCGTCCGGAACACTGCCGAACTTAAACCGGGGAACCAGATCGGCATAGGCGGGAGTCGTCCCCAGCATCCGCTCCGTCGCGGTCAGCTCTTCGGTGATGCCAATATGAGTTAACTGCCACCCGATGTGCGCTCGCCCCGGCCCCGGCCGCCATCCCAGGACTGCGGCGGGATCCGGCAGCTTCGCGATTTCTTCGAGCGTCATCAGCGTGCGAACCCGACAAAAATCCATCACTTCCAACAACACACTGATCGTCGATGCCATTATCTCTATCCTGATAAAGTAAACTCGCCTCACGCTGCGCCCGCAGCGTGAGCGTCATCCAGTTCAAGACCGCTGAAATGATCCCCTGCCGGGACCGAAATTCCGGTAGGGGTTCCTGCCTGATCTCCGCCACCACTCCGGCCAGTCCAGTCAGTCTACCTCCGCGCCCGCCCGCCGCCACCCACTGACTTCACGGACACTGACAACACGATTACGCATTTCGACGCAGGCTTGGGACCCAAGGTATCCGATGCTGATCAACCAAACTCACCTCGAAATCCGGAATCCGAATTGCACGCTGCACACGTTTGAGCACCTTGAGCACCTAATTGCAGAAACCCCTGTTTTTACAGTGTTGTGATTAGATGCTCATGTTCCTCAACCTTGAGCATCTTGAGCATCTAATCACCGCTCCAGCACGCCTCAATGCAATGTCGCTCTGTGACGCCTCCCGGCAACCCATGGGCAGCAATCAGACATCCCATTAAACCAAACAACGACCCCGAAGCCGGCCGCCAGGTTCAGGCAGAATTCTCAGTTCGCCGCCGCCATACGGGCGGTTAAGCTTCACAAAAGCCTGCCTGCGAAGATCAACAGCCGCTGATCGTATCGCAAGCAGATCTCAACGTCACGACATCTTGTCGTTCACCACAAGATAACAACCCGCAATCGCACGAACGGGAACAGCCAAAAGACGAACAGGTTGCCGTCGGCCCTCACACCCTGAAGGGCGACAGAACGAAATCAGGACAGTGCATTTCATGTGAGGACCAACAAACACTTGACCATCCCAGTTCAACGCGAAATCGCCTGGCCAGTTGGCCAGACCCCTACGAAAACACGTAACTCACGATCCATGCACGACATGGGGCTGGCCAACTTGGCCAATCCGTCTCCGTAAACAAATTCTGCGCCCGGAACCTCCACGACGCTCCTCCCGCACGGAGTTGACAGCGGTACCTTCAACACGACGAACATCGGCCGACGGACTGCACGGCCACTGATCCGTAGCCCTGCTCAAGACAAGCCGATCTCAACTCACCTACAAGATGCTCCACCCAACTTACCTACCAGAGACGCAGCCACGGGAACAGCACAACCTTCCAAACCATTGGAAAGTTCCAAGCGAACCAATCGTCGGACGTCGGTGAGCTTCAACGAGTAGGGCAACGACAGATGCAGTGTCCCTGCGCACTTCCTCAGCCCCATCGGCAGCGGAGCTGAAGATCGAAGATCAGTTTAAAGAATTACTCTCGTATTGTGGTATGACCATTCTTCGAATTAACAGCGATCACCATGGTAGCATTTGTCAATTCCTTGATTTTCCGAGCCACCTCCAGGCCGGGAGTGTCGTCACTGAGAGCAATTACCTGCAATTTTGGCAGCCAAGCAACCTGGGAGCTAAGCAACGGCGATACATCTGTTCTGACGCATTCCAATGCTTTCAGGCCTTCCATACGACCAATTGCTTGCCACCCAGCTACATCAATCTTGCACTCAGATACATTCAACACATTGATGCTCCTTAAGACAGAAGCATGATCCAAAACCGTGCTCTCGAATCCTGCACCGGCAAGATCCAACGAGGTAAGGTCACCAGGAAACCCTTCCCACTCGATTTCTGAGACGCGAATCTGAGTGTTACGTGCGGTAAAATTTCGCAAATGTCGGAGTTTGCCGACATCTCGGAGTGCAACCGTGATATCCCCGCAACGCGAAATTTCAAGCGATTGAAGAGTCAGAGGGAGGTTCTGGATCTCTGTTCCGCTCAGGTCGATACCCGACATGTTGAGGTAGTAAGGGGCTCCAACCCAGCCCTCGCCAACAAAGGCATTGGCGGTCACGTCTGTGTCCGACAAATTGATATACTGGATTCTTGCCAGCTGCGGAATTACTGAGGATGTCGCATCCTTAATTCGAGTGTTGCTGAGCGACACAAGGCGAATGTCTGGTGCCTGCGAGAGGACAATTAGACTACTACCCACATCCGTCAGCGGATTGGAAGACAGATTTAAGGTAACGAGATTCGGCATCGCGGGAAATTGAGACAGACAATAATCACTGATACCGCAGTTATCCATCCTAACCTCAGTTGCGTCGCCCAGCCGACCCGCGCGCCAAATCTTTAGCCCACAGAGATCCTCATTGGAGACTTCAACCTTCTCGATGCCACATAACCCCAGGCCGAAAGCCGTCCTGTCTGAAACCAGTGATCTCCACGGTTCTGGAACAGTAATCGCTGGTGTACCCCAGTCGCTAAGTATATCGAAGACTTTTAGCCTAGATCGAGTAGCTTCAAAATATATTATCGCGAAGTATGCAAGGACGAACCCTGCAACGATTAATCCGAATCGCGTCCTGCGCTCTGCCATCAAGTGTTTTATAAAACTCATCTCCTCCCCTCGCACCCGAGAACCGACAATTTTTATACTCAAAGCAATGAACCGAAATCAGAAGCTCTGTCCAGGAACTCCGCCATGCAGCCTTTAACACAACGGGTTTGAACGAGAAATGAACTATGGATCGAACCCTGGGTTCTACGCCTGGGAACATAGCCGATGTTGTTCGGCACAAAAGGATTTCGGTCTCTTCGTCCAAAACAGCAATTCACCCAAGAAAGTATGCTTGGTTAAGGACTCGAATCGCAAAACACAATTTTTACAGGACTGCGAGAATTCACGGCCAAAACGCAAAGGCGCAAGACGCGTTCGCTCACACCACATGCGAGCACCGTCTCGCTGCATATCCACTCAAGCAATTCAGCAGCTGCTTCAGGCATGCGGCTAATTACGAGTTCGTCGTCGATCGAGGGCGGATTTCAAAATCGTAGGCATCAGGCAGCGAGTTCGGGCGTGACGCAAGTTGTTTGATGGAAGAGTTCTTCTGCTCTCCCCGCTTTGATCCATGCTCGGATTCGGATGATCGTTTCCGCGTTCTCCCGTAGCCAGTAGACGGCATTGCTTTTGACACGCAGGTTGATGACGCGACGAACGGCGCTCTCGATGGCACCACTGCCGATCGGCAGCTGGTGATCGCGCGCATGAGAATAGTCCATGCGACGATTGGTCAGTCCGTTCGTGATGAAATAGTTCAACCAGGTCTTCTGGTCTTTCGTCCTGTGTGAGCCCAGTAGCGATCGAATCTCATCGACCACTGCCCCGATCTCTCCCCGCCAGAGGCGTTTCTTTTGAGTCGTCAGCCAGCGCGACTTGCGACTTCCCGTGAGCGACTTACTCTCGGCAATCTTGCCCAGGTATTCCATCGCGTGCCAGAAGTCGATCAATTGCTGGACCTTTTCCTCAAGGAGTCCCAGCGACTTGATCAGCTTGGGGATCCGCCGCCAGATCCAAGTGGCGCCATCCGCCACGAAGAGGATGCGAGCGGCTTCCGTCAAGTCGAGCCCCCGCAGGTAGGCCAGCAGTAATGCGAACAGTTGGTCACACGAACCCATGGTGCCGTCAATGACGGGGGCGAAGTCGCTCGCCATCCGGCCCTCTTCATCCACGGCATAGATGATGAAGAGTCGTGGTTCACGCCATTTCGGTGAGAATCGCTTGCGCCCCTTCTTCGTTTTGCCTCGACGTCGCTCCCGCAAACGGACACGCCCCCCATCCATCGACACCACAATCCGTCGGCCCGACACTGTTCCCGTCGCGGTCATTGAACCGAGGTCGGTCATTCGCCGAAGTAATTGGCCCATTCCCGCAGTCACCGTTCGCAGTTGGTTGACGGAGATGCTGATCCCTTCTTCGGCGAGCATCGTCACCGCCTCATCATAGGATCCCAGCAGTGCCGCGGCTTTCGCCATCCGCGTGCGGATTTGTGGGGTGTAATGACCGGCAATCCCCAGCAGCATCAGCATCGGAAACAAACCCCGACGACTGTTCCCACCCGATTGGCAACGGTGGTAATACGTCACCATGAGTGTTACGGCGACGTCACCTGGAAGATGAACTTTCTTCTGGCGTATTCCCTGAGAATGGTAGGTCCTTGGAAGTGACTTGATAAACTGCCGTTCCTTCAATCGCAGCTCGCAAGAGTGAGTTGCCCGAATTAAGTGAAGACCCAGGCGGAGCGATGCCAACTTTCTGCCCAGGGCGGCGTACTGCTGCTCATACTTCGTCACGTCGGCAGCGGAGCGGAGATCGACAGTCATCCCCCAATCCCGCAGTTCTGCTTCGACGACACTCGCCTCCGCTTCCAGTCGTTGATATTCTGCGTTCATCCGTGAATCGCTCCCTGAAAAAACGTTGTGGTAAACGCTCTTTACAGCGATTCACGGACTTTCTCATACCCCAATTTCTTGTCGAACAATTCCCGACAATTTCAGAATCCGCCCGTCGATCGAATTAAGAAGAAGACAGGCCTCAGTCCAACGTTTCGATTCGCAGAGGACCAGTACCAACGAGACGCGAGTTTCGATTTCGGGGAAATGAACCATCGCGGCTCTGTACAAATAAACCGACTCACTCAAATCTCCAACCTTTTGCGCGCACGTTGCTGCGAATTTCAGACAATTCCACAATGAACTGGTCAGTGGCAACTTCTCAACTTCGTCACATGCACTAAGCGAATCCTCAATTTGAGATGCCAGTTTCTGTGCTTCAGACTGAATCTCTTTAACATCACCTAAGCTGCTTCGCGGGTCATTATACCTGTCGAACAACTGATCATATTTTCTCGAAAATGTCGCAAGAATGTCTTTCAATTCTTTGTCCTCAGAAAGCATCAACTGCAGCCCCGTCGAAAGGGATCGGACTCACGAGGACACAGCCCCTCCAGTTGATGACATGCTGTTTCCCGCCCACCGTTCACGGTAACTCTGCGTTCATTCCGCAGGATTTTCTCCAGTTTCAGGACCCCTGGTCATAACAGTGACTTTCCCACCAGAGCCCACGTACATCGCTTTTTGCTTTGTTATGAGTTCCCAATCGTCACCCGAAGACCTACGGTGCGCCAAGCGGTCACAAAACACCTCCAGAACTCGTTTATCGTCGAACACGATGCGTAGATCCCATGAGACGCCAGTCACGTGGACTTCTTGCACCTGGCAACCAACCAGCTTCCTTAACTGACGTTGCGCTCGATCCTCGAGATCTACAGAACTCGTCACCAAACGCTGATTCTGTCGCAACCTCCAGGTGCACCAGACCAGCAGATTCGTTTCGCCCTCATAGATTCGGTAATCTGTTGAATGAAATCTGTTGAGGAGCGGCTCGGCACGCCGAACTTTCTCCCCTAATGCCAATTGAAATGTAGAATCGACACTCCCAATACTTACATACCAGCATCGCTTGCCCAAAAGGGATACTGAAGGCAGGGTCAACATTGTTTCTTTTAATTGCTTCTGACGACTCATTCAACCTCTTCTTGTGATGACGGACGAGATCCCGACTTATGCTGCCAGAGGATACATAGAATCTCAATCCCAACAGTATTGGGACGCAGCATACGCTGTTGAGGGGCAGGCAGATGAGCCAGATACGATGGACCGGACAGGGGCCGCAATAACGGGTAGGGCAGCGGTGGCTGGAAATGATTCGGTTGCGGCTCGGTATGCGTTCGAACGGTCGGCCCTTCAGGCCTTGTCGTCTTTACCCGGACCACATCCCAGCCCGATGGGCTGGGCTATGGGAATGGATGGCCCTTTGGGCCGGATGAGATGGGGTCAGCATTTGCACTTGCATTTGTATTTGTGGTCGTGGTCGTGGTCGTGGTCGTGGTCACGATGCGGGTTGCGGTCGTGGTTGCCGTGGGGTTTTGATCGATGTTGGCATTTGCGAATGTCGGTTTGAATTGGCCAGCGTTCATTCGCGCGATGGACATCAATGGCCTCTGTGGCGTGTTCCGGTCTCTTCCGGCCCAAAGGGCCATCCGTTCCCATAGCCCGGCCCAACGGGCTGGGGTTCAGGGAAGCCACAATGGTTTCAGGCCTGAAGGGGCGGTCATTCATTTGAATCGAAACCGTCATCGCCATGTGGGTTTGCCATGTCCAGATGGGATGACGATCATTTGTTGGATCACATCCCAGCCCGATGGGCTGGGCTAGGGAAACGGGTGGCCCGTTGGGCCGGAACAAATGACGATCGCGGTGGGGCTGGGGTCGCTGGCCTTGAGAAGACTAACGGAAAAACAGCGTACTTTGTTGCATAACTCTATTTCTAGTCCATCCATTCCCGACAACTTCAAATTCCGCCTTTTGTCTCATGTGGCCCTTCCTTTTCGCGGAAGGTTCTTACGACAGCCCGGACGATCTCAACCGATTCCGTCACATTATCGCTCCGCACCAAGCATTCGAAGATTTCCTCGTCCCTCGAGAGCATCGTTGCCACCACCCAGTGCCTTTGACCATCTTGGGAAGGAACACAAACCAGTGCGCTCAACTCTGGAGTGTCATGGATTTCAACTCTTTCAATTTCCCCATATCTGCACAGCTTCGCCAACCAGTAAAGATAGCGATACTCGGCAAGCTGTTGACGATTAAACAAAAAGCTAAACCTGCTGGAAGAAAAACCGTACAAATGGGCCACCCGTTCGGCGTAGGTTTTGTCTTCACTCACCTGAAGCTTCCACTCCCAACTCGTGATGTCCTTGTGCCCGAGTCGAGAAATTATTAACTCTCCGGTACTCCACGACAGCCTATCGCCGACAAAGCCCGCCTTGGCAATTGACTCTTGATTTGTCGGACCTCCGACCTGAGAGGGAATTTCAAACTCAACCTGAGGGAATGTGACTGTGCTTAAAGCCGAAGTACTACTTGGCCGTAAAGCTACCGCTGGCACAGAATCAATTGGTGACCACATCCATACCGCGATGTGCTCAAGGCGTGACAATAAAATGATCGCAGATAAGAGAATAAGTAGTGCTGTAAAGATTAACGCGCCTATCATCCACTTAAAGTAGTCTGAGAAGCGTTCTGTAGTATAAATTTTCATCTCTCTGGTCTCGGCAATGAAAACTCAAATAGAGGCTTCCGGGCGTGGTGACGCCGCATTTTTGCTTCGCGTTCCGAGGGGTGAACTCGGGGAACACAGATCGTGTTCATGACTGCGAACCAGCCTTCCGTTTTAACGTACATTCTCGGGTGGACTGCAATAGTTTCCGAGAAACATCAATGCAAAAACCAGATAGAAACAGCCTTGGACAATTATTTTCGTGCCCCAGTCACGGTATTTCGCCCGAAGGTCAGGGTCATTCTCTTCAGTCTTTGCCATCGCCTTTAACCCGAGTCTAATAACGTAACATCCATAAATTGCAAAGATTAGGGACATAGTCGCGTACAGAATCGGCCATCGTGTTACAAACAAGAGCCCGACCAGCAAGATTCCTGCGCCACGCAAGACCACATCCCAATTTCGCATCACACGCCTCTCGTATCGCATTTCTCGCACGACATTTTGATCTCACCAGACGCGACCGAGTCTCTTCGACGGGTGCGCCGCGCGAAACTTCAATATCACGAGAAAACGCGGCTTCCGGGCGTGGTGATACCGCATTTTTCTATTACGTTCAGGACCTACTTTAACGCGGCTTCAATTCGGCTTTCGATGGAGATGTTGTCTTCTCTTGCGGGACTGCCTCGCCAAAGGATTCGGCCATCTGCTCCGATCAGAAGAGCGGTCGGGAAGCTGGAGACGACGAACGCTTTGACGGCTGGAGTTTCAACATCTCCAACTCCGTCTTCTCCTGCCCAGTAATGGTCAAGCTGAGTCCAGCCGTTTGCTGCGATATGTTTGTTAACGACTCCCTGGTTGTCATCGACATTCAGCGGTACGAGCGCGATCTTGTCCTTCCATGCATCTCGGTGTTTTGCGGCGATGTCATTCAGCTTCCTCATGGGATCCTGGCAGGGACCGCACCACGTGGCCCAAAATTCCAGAAAGACAACTTTCCCCCGCAAATCGTGAAGTTGAATCGGTTGATCGGAGGAGATGGGTTTTAATTCGATGTCAGGAGCCAGATCGCCCACATCGGGAGCCAGCAGGAATTCAAACGTCTCTGCCAGGGAGGTTCCCTTGAACGCGAACGTTCCCACCCGACGCCCGTCCACGAGCACTGTGTAGGCTGATTTCATCGTCGAACCAGACGGGACGTGATCAGTGATTCCCGCGAGTTCAATTTTTCCCGATTCGGGAATCAAGCCTGTGAAGACTTCGAGAGATCCATAGTGACCGTCATAGTAAGTCACATTCAGTTGCCGAGCCGCTGCCGGGGTTCGGTCAGGGGTCAGAATCTGTAAGACTGCCGTGCGGTCACCCCTGTATGCGTTCGGATCATACGGAGTCGATCGAAATACGACATGCTCTATCTCGCCCGGCTTCAGGTCCAGATTTTTCCGATCACTATATTTCCCTTCGTGTTTGACCGCTGGTTCTTTCGTTAGGGTTTTGTTTTCGGGCTGCGTTCGAACATAGGCAGTATAATTTCCCGGAGCTAGATCGGTGATTGACCACTGGGCTGCTCTCCCTTCGACCTCATGAGAATCGGCTACCAGGACCCGATTCCCCAGGATTGTCCGATGGATTTTGAATGTCACCGTCTTGTAGGAAGGGATTTTATCCACATGGTCACCTGGTTCAAACGAGACGTCGAAGCCTGCGGGGCGGGGCACATCGATATGGATCTGCCCGTCTTTAAAGTCGGCGTAAGTGAACGGTCCTGTTTCAAAATATCGTAGAAACCCGGGCTCGTGGATCGCGACGTGGAATTGAGGGGACTCCTCTCCATACCAGAATTCAAATTGACCTGTCCCGATCTCGCGAAGCTTCAGAGCATCCGTCGCTGATATCGGATCGATCTGGTGATTCATCGGTTGGCGCAGAGATCGCGCCCTTCCCTGGAAATTGTCAAAATAAGTTTGCGCGAGCATCCCCTTGGGCCGCGCCATCCCAGCAGGAAGATGGAATATCAACTGAACTTTCTGGCCGCGACGAAGCGTGAGGACTTGTTCCCCCTTCTCCAGGCTTTCATTCTGTTCGCTGGAAAAACTCACCAATCTGGGAGCAAAACCATCGGCATGAACCGTCACATCAAATTTGTCCGCATCGGAACGGGAAGCCGCACTGTCGAGAAACACGATTCCACTACCACCAGCGGTCCACGGCGATGAGCCGGACTTCTCCGAATAGACCATTGCGTCGAACTGAGGTACTGGCTTTCCTGCTTCGTCAATCACTCGCAATCGACGCCCTTTGACGCTCGCCAGATCTCGCGCGGCCTGCGCCTTCGCCACGACTTTAATCGGCGCTGGATCTCCCTCTTCGGGAACAGTGAATGACAGCTGACCGCTAAAATCCGCTGACTGAGACGACTGACGCGGCGTCGTTCTGAGTACGGCATACAGGGACGCTTCATAGTTCCCAGGGGGTATTGAGTCGATCGTGAAATGTCCGTCGGACGAAATCGGGAGCACGTCTAGCGCAACCAGCATTCGGCCTGGTTTTCCATCTCGCCCGAGTATTTCCTCCGGACCAAGATATTTCACCGTCAGGCGGGCGGACCTGAGGTCTGCATTTTCGAGTCCAGTCACCCGTCCCTCGAGCCGTTTTCCCGGCTTACTCTCAAAGTCAACGCCTGCTTCCTGGGCGGAAACAACCTGAAACAGCTTGCGATCTGCATGAGTCATAAGACGTGACGAAGCATCCTCCCGAGTGATGATAATGCGTTGTGCACCATAATGACCCGGTGGCAGCTTCGAGAGAACTCTTTCACCCGGGTTCTTAACGGCCAATTGAAATTCTTCAATCCGCAAGAAATCTTGATTCCATGTCGCGCCATCCAGAGAACGCATCCAAACTCTCGTGCTTTGTTCCGCAGGTTTTCCGGGTAGATTGTAACGAATCACCACAGACCCTGATTCCGGCAGCCGAAGTTCGAGGTCCGTGTTGCGAGTGAGATTTTTGCGAAGGACGATCCACAGTATGGGGTCGTCGGCGATGATCGCAATCCGATCGGCAGATCCTTTTTCACGTTTGACAGAAAATGTTCCATCTCCGTCTGTCATCGCAGATCGAGGCTGCAGCTCTTTCTTCTCCAGGACGAACCAGGAACGCTTCGTCGCATTGGAATCGACACAGATGCATTCTTCACCGAGCAAGATCACCTCGGCATTCGCGACAGGGTTCCCGCGGTGATCGATGACCCTCCCTTCGACCGTCGCACCTTCAGGCCAGGTAGGCTTCTCAACTTCCAGCTCACCGGCAGTTCCACCCGACGGATCTGCTGCTTGTATCGTGCGACTTTCCTCAATGGCGGTGGCCTGAGCCGCAGGCTTCGACGTTATTGATTCGACAGGGGAATCACTTCCGTTGGAATCCTTTACTCCACATGAGATGACGCCTGCCATCATCGCCGCAACCAACACGCCAGTACGAGACCAACCTGCCACGCGCGCCAACGCCCGATCTCTCATCCGCTTATAACGCCGCCGTGCAAGGATTAATGGGTCGCCTGAGTCGAGGGAAACACGATCGTGACGTCGCATACGCTGCTGGTGACGGTGCATTTGGCTTCCGCTTCTCGTGGATAAGGGAGTGCTATTCGTCAACGCTGGAACTTGTCTCTTGTAACAATGCTGATCACAAGCGGCACTGCACGGCATCACCCGGCCAGATCTTTCATTGTTCGACAATAAGCTAGCCGTCATCGATGTTCAGCCAACTTACTACTTTCGACTTCCCAGCTCAAAGAAAATGCTCACCGGCGGAGACGGTGAGAGAGAGCATCGGGCCGATCATCTTGATTAAGTCGTCTGAGGCGAGGAAGACAACTCCCTTGGCGATGAATCCGATCTTCACCAAATTCACGCGACTGCTGCGTGGCGCCGGTTCTTTCGCGAACGTCGTCGTCAGGTAGTCAACGGCTGACTTTGTCGCGTTATAAACCGCCATCACCGGTGGAGAGCGTGTGCTGACAACAGAGACAGTATTTACGATCACGCCTCTGTCGCGCGGCATGTGCTTGATCGCTTCCTGTGCAACCAGGATTAGTCCAGCAACTTCAGATTGAACTGTCGGTGAAAGGATTCATCGGGGATTTCGCATCACGTCATGCGTTCCGTTCGGCGTCGTCAAACTGGCTTCAATGTCGGGCGATCCGCCTGCTCGACCTGGCCCTCTTCCGCCAATGCCAATGCGCGATCGACAAACTCGCAGTTTGAATGTTCGCGGTCGCAGCGTTGTCACCGTAAGTGGCAAATTTGGACGACTGCTCAGGAAGAGAATTCTGTTCCCCGATCAGGATGACACTTGCGATGGCCCTTTCCAATGTGTCGAGGGCAAAGGGATCGTTCGAGGCGACGTTGCAGCATTGAGCGGGTTGAGAAGAGTGTGTTCAGCTGAAGAGTCCTTCACCACCGGTCCAGTCGGTTGGTTCATGAGCAGCGCGAGCGATTGACAACCAACCGGTTCCTACCGTGCGAAGCACGTGGATGTGACTCGTGAGGTCAGAAAGCAGTAAGTCAATTCGTTAGCAAAGAAGTTTTGATGAATGAATCGCGTTCGGCTTCTGTACAAGTGCAATTTTTTTAATCTGCTCGAATGGAGTCGCTTCAGACAAGCGGGGAACGTGCACAAAACCACTGGGGCAGCCAGTGGTTTTATGTGAGTCTCGTTCGCCTTATTCACCCGCATCCTTAATTTCCTGCCCTGCCGCCGCCCTGTTGTCCGCCGCGGTCTCGGCGCATGTTTTTGGCGGCTGAATCAACGCCCTTTCAAGTTACTTCGCCATGTCTGACATGGCACTCGTCTCCATCCAGTACGGATAACAGGCAAGCCTGTCTCACTTCACCTTTTCCACTTCAATGATGATGAAATGTCGGTCATTCTGTCGGGCGTAATCAGCGTCCGCGAAATTTGGCCAATGGTTCTTATCGAATCCTTCGGCTTTCTCGAGCGCGTCCTTCGTGATGTTGATTTCAAAATGCGGCGCCTTGGAACCTGGCTCACGTTTGACTCGCAAAGCCTTGAATGGAACAGCGAACAGTTTGTTACCAATTCCTAAGAACCCACCGAAACTGATCGCAGCGTAGCGAACCGCGCCTGTTTCCGTATCAATTACCACATCTTCAACTTTGCCCAAGTCTTTGTTGTCGGGCCCGCGGACGACCATCCCGGCAATCGAACTTGCGCGAACGATTGAACCTTCAACCGATTTGGCCTCTGCTTTTTTTTGCGGCGTGTCCTCAGCGGATGCGACCATCGAGTAACCTAGTACAGCGATACAAGCCATCATTCGAGCGTAATGCATCGTACGTATTCCTTTTCTCAAACCTTCACTCAAGCGATGAAACATTCATCGCTTGAAGGACCTGATGCAATTTATGAACCGCGGATCCAGCGAAATTGCGGCGATGACGGTCGAGCACTCGCCACCGGTCAGGCACGACGTCCAAGTTCCCTCAGCAGGTCGACGATCGCGGTCATTTCGACTGGCTTGGTGAAGTGGTGGTCGAAGCCTGACTCCTTCGCGATTCTCCTGTCGTCCTCAGTCCCCCATCCCGTCAGGGCGACGAGGAATAGCTTCCCCAGCGCAGTATTCGAGCGCAGCCGGTGAGCGACTTCGTATCCATTCATTCCTGGTAAACCGATATCCAGAAATACGACCTGAGGTCGAGAGCTTTCCGCGACCGCGAGAGCATCCGGGCCGTTGTGAGCCGTCTGAGTTGTATGTCCATTGAGCTTCAACAACATTGCAAGACTCGCTGCGGAGTCGAAATTGTCGTCGACCACGAGAATGCGAAGTGGGAGTGAACGCTCCACAGGAGGAAGTTCACTTTGATCGCCCTCCTGCGACTCAGGTACGTTCATCGCAAGCGGCAGACGGACGACAAACGTACTCCCATGCCCCAGGCCTTCGCTTGTGGCAGTGATGCTCCCTCCATGCATGTCTATCAGCCTATTCACGAGCGCGAGGCCGATTCCAAGCCCCCCTTGCGAGCGGTCGAGCGTCCTTCCTACCTGCGTGAAGATTTCAAAGACCTTCGGGAGCATTTCCCGAGGGATGCCAACTCCGTTATCACGTACGCGTATGACGGCTTCTCTTCCCTCTCGCTCGGCCGTCAATTCAATTCGGCCCCCTTCGGGGGTGTACTTGGCGGCGTTATTGAGGAGATTCGTAACAACTTGAGCGAGTCGGGTCGGGTCTGCATCGAGCAGGAGGGTCTCCTTGGCGTGAGCGACGATGATCTCATGCCTTCCTGCTTGGATCAGCGGATGGCTGACTTCTAGAGCCGAGTTGAAGATCTCGCGTAGATTGACCAGTTCTTTCTTGAGGTCGACCTTGTCGCGAGTGATGCGAGAGACGTCCAGAAGGTCGTCAATGAGGCGGACCATATGCGCGACTTGCCGCTCAATCATCTGCTTAATTGGCGCGGTCGTCGTTTCGTCATTGGAGAAGCGAAGAATTTGCAGGCCGTTTCGGACTGGCGCGAGAGGATTGCGAAGTTCATGCGCCAGTGTTGCTAAAAACTCATCTTTTCGCCGATCCTGTTCTCGAAGTTGCTCATAGAGGCGCGCATTTTCCAGCCCAACCGCGGCGATGGTCGCAAGTTGGGCGAGAACCGCCTCGTCTGCTGAAGTGAAGTCAGATTCGTACTTGCCTGCAACTTGGATAACGCCCAAATTCTTCCCTCCGTGGCCGATGAGGGGAGCAGCAAGCCGTCCCCATCTGAGGGGTTCATCGCTCCGGCGAGGAATGCGAATCGGCTGGTTTTGCTTGCAGACATTCGCTGCGAGTGCTCTGTCGATCGCAGGCTCGTCGTTGGAAACTGTGGTGCCACTTCGATCCACCGCTGCTGATTGGATGTCTTGCTGACAGCCTTCGCTGGTCGTGAACGTCGTAACCGCAAGAGTCGCCTCAAGGATATCACGTGCCTCTTCCGTCAATATTCGTGCGATGCTTTCCGCTGAAAGCACAGCGTTCACAGACCGCGAGGCAGTTGCAACTCGTTCCAGCAGTGCGGCACGCCGTTTTTCGTCAACCAAGAGTTGTTCAAGTGTCGCCTCCGCCAATTTGCGGCGGGTGACATCACTGGCCATACCAAACCACTCAGCAATTTTGCCTCCAGCATCCAGAACCGGAATTGCTCGTGAGAAGACCCAACTGATCTTTCCGTCCGATTGAATAAAACGGTGTTCTAACTGAAACACCGTTTTCGCTTGAATTGCGTCTTTGACTGTTGCCAGCACGAGGGCTTGGTCATCAGGCGGAAGGTGATCATCCAACCATGTACGGCTCGTCTGGTTGGGTTGTCCCATAAATTCGCCGCTGTTCAACTGCAGCATTTCCGTCCAATCGGGACTCATCCTGAAAACGACGTCTGATGTGGCCGTGACGAGAGCGCGAAATCGTTCTTCGCTCGTCCGGAGTGCCATCTCAGCTCGGTAGTGTTCGATGAAGTCGGCAGACTGGCGAACATAGAGGTCCAGACGGCGGAGATCCTGCTCATCTGGTTTGTGAGGGGCGCTAAAGTGGGTGGAAATGATCCCCAGGGTCTCACCGCCGCGCCCAATGATTGGTGTATTATACACAGCACGATAACCAGCCGAACGTGCCATCGGGCGAAGAGACTCGTACAGAGGGTCGGTTTCAATATCTTCGATGACTCTCGCGAGGAGAGTTTGCCCGAAGGCCGAGCCATCGATTGCCGTCATCTCTTCAAAGGGATCCAGAACGTCCGGCCGAAATCCTCGCTGGGCCACCATCCGCAGAGAGCCCCCCTCGAGCAATCGGATGTTGCCCATGTTCGCGCCCAACAGATCGATCGTCGCATCCAAGACCTGTTCCAAACCCTCTGCCAGACTCGGCCTCCGCCAAAGTTGAGAGCTTGCTTCGTTGAGTCGAGCAAGTGCTGCCGCATCTTCAGCGACACGGCGTTCGCTCGCTCGAAGCGATTCTTCAATTTCTTTCCGTTCCGTAATGTCGATGGAAAGCCCTGACAAGGCGGTCACTGTTCCAGATCTGTCGCGGATGCAAGCACCCCGAACATTTACCCAGTGGATCGAGAGGTCCGGCCAGTTAACTCGATACTCGACCTCGAAGTCACTACCGTTGGTGATTGCCTCGTTAACGATTGCCTGCCATCGAAGTAGATCGTCCTGATGAACAGATTCGGTCAGATCCGAATAGGTGAATGAATCAAGTCGTGATCTACCGTAATTGAACTTGCAGGTATCGGAGCACGTCATCACACCCGTGTTAAGATCGACATCCCACGTTCCCATCCGGCTGCCCTGGAGTGCAAGTCGGAAGCGTCGCTTGGTCTCCTCGTAGGCAAGTTCAGCCTGCTTCCGCTCTGTGACCTCTCGTGCCTGGACACAAATCCCTCCTTCGGGTGAGCGGTAGGCTTTGACATCAAACCAGCGGTTCGATTCTGCGTCGTGATTCTCAAACTCGACTGACACGCCGTCGGACATAACGCGTCGGTATTCGATTTCCGCACTCGTTCCGAGTTTCCCGGGGAAGTACTTCCAGAAGTCTTGGTCTAAGACTTCCTCGCGACCGACGCAATTCATCCGTTCGAAAGCCACATTGACATAAGTGATTCGCCAATCCGTATCGAGAACCAGAAAGGACTCATTCATGCTCTCAAGGATGGACCGAGCGCGAGCTTCGGCCTTTTGGCGCTCCGACTTCTCCTTTGCCTCGGCGAGCGCGCGCTCGATCGCCGCTGGTAGCCGTGCGAGTCGGTCCTTGAGGACGTAGTCGGTAGCACCATGCCTGAGTGCTTCGACTGCCGTCTCTTCACCCATTGCTCCGGAAACGAAAATGAATGGCACGTTGGGCAGGTGCACCTTTGCAATTTCGAGAGCGGCCAAACCGTCGAACATCGGCACCTGGTAATCTGAGAGAATCAGGTCGTAACTCTGCGATTGTAACTTGGCAAGATAAGACTTGCGGTCACTGACCTGATCGAGAACGATGACGAGGCTCGCCTGCTCGAGTCGTGCACGCACGAACTCGGCATCGATGGAGCTGTCTTCGAGATGGAGAATCTTTGCATAGTTCAAAGTCGCACTTGCTCGTCTCTCGGGGGCAGTCGTTCAGTCAAATGTCATGCGTTGCGAAGGTTTCAACGAGCCGGGTGGCGGTTCGTTGAGGACTGCCCAGAACACGCCCAATTCCTGAATCGCGTCGATGAACTCCTTGAATGCAACCGGCTTGACGACATAGGCGTTCACTCCAAGTTGATAACTCCTCAGTAAGTCTTTCTCTTCACGGGAGGTCGTCAGCATCACGACAGGTACCGCTTGCAGAGATGGCTCGGACTTCACGGCCTCAAGAACCTGGATGCCGTCGACCTTCGGTAGCTTGAGGTCCAGCAAAACGACTGCTGGATTTCCCAGGACTCGGTCGCTGTACGCACCGCGACGGAACAGGTAGTCGAGGGCTTCAGCACCATCGCGAACCGTAATGACCTCGTTGGCGAGGTTGCTTTTTTCGAGAGCGAGAAGCGCAAGTTCCAAGTCTTTGGGATTGTCTTCGACGAGTAAGATCGGCTTGAGCATCGCTAATTCCACTAGTTAGTTCGATGGTTTCGGCAGAGTGAAGTAAAAGGTCGCTCCCTTGTTTTCTTCTCCCTCCCCCCATGTGCGGCCACCGTGACGTTCGATCACCCGTCGGACATTGGCAAGGCCGATGCCAGTCCCTTCGTAGTCTTCCCATTTGTGGAGGCGCTGAAAAACGCCGAACAGCTTGTCTTTGTAAGCCATGTCGAAGCCAACTCCGTTGTCTTTGACAAAAAAGACAAACTCCCCGTGCTCCTCCGAACAGCCGACTTGAATGACCGCGTTATCGCAGTTCCGTGTATATTTTACCGCGTTCGAAAGCAGGTCCCTCACTGCCATGCGCAGCATTGGCAAATCAGCCGAGACCGCCGGCAAATCGGACAGTTTCCATTGTATGGCTCGGCTCTCGGCATCCCGCATGACGTCATTCTGAATTTCGCCCACCAGCGCGTTCATGTTGACCCATGACCGCTGTAACTCCGCACGACCGAGCCGCGAATAACCGAGTAGTTTGTCAACCAATTTTCCGGCGTACTCACTTGATTCGATGATCGTACTGATGCAGCGTTGATCTTTTTCAGAGTGTTGAGCTGACTTCGATTCACGCAGCATTTCGGCGTAGCCGACGATGTGCCGCAGGGGTGCGCGGAGATCATGGCTGACAGAGTACGAGAACGCCTCAAGCTCGCTATTAGAACGAAGTAGTTCTTCGTTTAGTTCGGCGAGTTCTTCTGCTTTGCGGAGCACTGTGCCAACGATCGCGTTTCTAAGCTCAACGGCCCCTTCAATCTCGCTCGGATGCCAGGAAATGGAGCGGTCGCGTACCGTCTCTCGCCAAGTGTCAAACGAGCGGCGGGGATGAAGTCTGATTTGCTCGCCGTTCGTCTCGGCGGGTTTTGTCGGGTCTCCGCCCCATTGGATCGTCTGGATTACTTCCGGCCGGAACCAGATGACATAGCTCGGGTGTAGTTTCGAAACAGCAATCGCGATCAGGCCGCTTGCCTTGTCCTTAAAATGGAGTGCAGGTGAATAGACGCTCGCGAGCTTATCAGTGTGAAAAACTTCCCTGCCCCCATTCTGGAAAAGCCAACTTGCGATTTCGCGAACCTGTTCTTCGCTCGGCGTCTCACCAGAAAGGAGACACTCGCCGTCGGTCAGAACTGCAGCACCACTGGCGTTCACAAACTTCAACAAGTCAGGCGAACGCTCGGCGAGTGCGCGTGCAAAATCACCGCGATCCGCCATCGCCCCCAGGAGATTCGCGAACACGTGTCGAACCTCGATTCGACGTTGAAACTCATCGGAGTGCTCCAACGCTGAGAGCCTCAGTGAGAATACCCGCGCGATGAGGTCGCAAGTACTGCGAACCGGAAAGGAAACCGACTTTGGCTCGCGATGATGACATGAAATTAGCCCCCACAGTCGACCGTCCCGGAGGATCGATACAGACATGGATGCGGCCGTTTCCATGTGTTTCATGTACTCGACATGAACTGGAGACACACTGCGCAGTGCCGAAAAACTCAGATCGAGTGTCCGGCCAGTGATAGGGTTCAATGCTGGCGTGATGGGAACAGGTCGATAGTTTGCATCCGGAATCAGGCGCAGACGATTCAATCGGTAGAGCTCTCGGGCCTGAGCGGGAATGTCAGAGGCCGGAAAACGATGATGCAAGTAGGAGGGGAGTCTCCCGCTTCCATCTTCGCCGATGACCGTACCATTCCATTCCTCGTCGAATCGATAAATGAGCGCACGATCAAAGTCGGTCAAGTGTCGCACCTCCTCGCACGTGAGCCGACTCAACTCATCGATGGAACATGCCGCTTCCGCGCGTAATGTAAACGCGTCGATGAACGAGTAATTCTGAGGGGTGTGGTGCACTTCAACATCGTCAGCGAGGGAAAGCTCCAGTTCGAGAACGATTACCCCATCTGCACGATGTGCCAGTGCGTGAAACATCCTCTCGCGACCTTCAGTCACAATGGACAACGTCCGCAAAAGTGCGGGGCGGGTTCCCGCGGGTGCAGATTCGAGTCCTGAGGAAAGCTGAGCAGCGGAGGCGTTTCCGATCGCATCACTGAGCGGCCGACGGAGTAATTCGGCAGCGGGTTTTCCCAGTAGGTGAAGAGTGCTTTCGCTCGCCTGGAGAATTCGGTGATCCGGCACGGACAAAGCCAGCAGGACGCCGTGCGGTTGAATGCTTCCAGGGACACGGATTAGTTCACGTTCACAGTCCGAGAGCTGCGGCTCTATCAGAGGTGAATTTTCTGACACTCTGATTCCTTTCATCACGCCACCCACTCCTTGATCCAAAGGAATGCGTTTACCCGAAGCAGGGGTTCCACCATCGGTGCGTCAATGTCAAATCTGGTCGAGAAGTTGATGGTCGTTCCCATTTTTTCGCAGAAACCTCTCGCCTGTTTTCGCAGCTGTGAGAGAAAATTGCTGCTCAAACCAGCTCGGTCACAGAGTCTTTTCTCCAGATTTGCGTTATCGAGTGCGAAAATCACGGAGAGCGCGGGTAACACGCGTTGCGCTAGAGGGACGATGCGGAACAAGGAGAATTGCTGCTGGCACATGGAATCAACGAGAATGCAAATGTAATTGACACAAAAGTGTATGCGATTGCTGAACGATTTCAATAAGCGTGGCCGACCGACGTTCGTTGATCTTCCAAAATGCAACTGGGTCCCGCAGTCGGGTTTAAAGTTGATCAGCTCACCGCACCAGGCAGTTAACCTTTGGGTCGACCTCTGAGCTCTCCGTTTGCACGCCCGGAATTTCTCGTTGATGTCCTTGAGCACCATCGCAAAATTCCGCATTCCACTACTGGTTAAAAGAGTCCTCTCGAAACGGCACGAATGTCACGCAAAAATCGCGCCAGATTGCTCCCTGAAGTACATTTCTCAGTCCCTTAAGGACCTGACACGTCTTAACCTCATTCGGACTTCTGTTCAGGCGGACGACCGCAGGACGACTGCTCCTTTGCAGCAGGCCACAGACTTGTTGCCCTGTCGTAATACCTTCGATCGAGATTGATGACCTGTCAGTAAGCAAGAAATTCTCGTGGCATTGGCGCCCTACCGCCTGCTGAAGACCCATCAATCCAGGATTGCTGAGTTGATTTTCGCGTTGGAGGAAGATGGCTCCGGACTGATTCGCAACGCAGGTAAAGCAGCTCTCAAAGGAAACAGCCGACTTTAATCGTTCCAGAGAGGGATTTTGCGCGAGCGATAGACTCGAATGATGCCGCCGAGGCGGACCGGGCCGTGAGCAACCTCCTCGGTTTACCCGTGCCGAACAGGTTGAGCATCAGGACTGCAGATTCCGGGTGACGGCCACCACTACATAGCACTTGTTGATATTGGTCAGGCCTCGCAGCCATCTCCTTTGAGATCCCCAGGTCCGACAGCCATGGGCGAAGCTCCGCTCCACCTTCTCGCTGCGAATACGCTACAGCCGCTTTAACTTCACTCGGTTCAGCCGACGGCGGCTGTTTGTCACCGCTCTGTGCTGCTCGACAAGTTTGTCCGCCCAGCGACGGGGATGACGGGTTCTTCAACAGGCTTTTAAGGTCGATTGATCCTCAGTAGCGAAATATGTCCGGTGCGTTCATCAATTAGGATTGTTGCTGAATTCTGCGTCGATTACTGGAAACTCGTATCGAGACGAGTTATTTATCGTCGCCTGTTTTTGGGTGGCTAACCTTCCAGACAGGAGTTTCCATGCCGTCGTTCGTTCGTTTTCTGATCTGTTGCGCCGCAGTGCTAATGGTCGTTCCGCAACAGACCGGACTTGCTGGACCAATACATACGGTTTCACTGTTCTCTGACGGTCGAGACGAGATCCACATCCGTGATGGTCAGCTGGTAGTGGAACATTTATCGTGGTCCTTTCCGACCAATCTGACGGTTGATGGCGTCGCTTACCCGCTCTCATGGAACGGAAATACGTCGCAACCGATTTCCGTCCCTATTTCAGGAGACTTCTGGATCGAGAAAACAACGGGACGTGATGGGGGCTACGCCGTACAGAATGTGAATGGATATTCGCTCGCAATTGCCGATAACCCTAACGGTGGAGACGCCTACACCTTCGCCTTTTATGACCAGCCCCAGGCCAACACCACGGATTGGATGTACGTCAAAGGGGACGCTGCAATGCCGGGGAGAATGGAGTTTGAAGGAATCCCAGGTTATGTGTTTCAGCCCGTGGGCACAGAGACGGTGGTGAATATCTTCATCGACGGATCAGATAATCTCATGTTCGTGGACGGGAATCTGATCATCGAGCATTTTAGCTGGGATCCACCATTGAGCGTGAGCATTAATGGAATTACGCACTGGCTGACGTTTAATGGCAACCTCAGCGAACCAATTCCCTTACCTCTTCCAGACAATCTCCAGTTCACGCAAAACTATGGCCGTTCGGCCCTCTATCCGATTCATACAGCAGCCGGGCTTGTCGTTGCTGCCAACGACGAGGACCTGGGTGCAGGTCTCTATTCCTTACGATCCGAGCAGTACCTGAACCATCAGGGCCAGCGCGTACTAACTCTTGATTCCCATTAGTGTTTTGAGCATCACGTTATCATCCCAGCCACATCTTCTGCGGTTCATGGCGACGCTTTTCTTGTTTTGCTGTTGCTTGAGCAGCGAAA
Source organism: Schlesneria sphaerica (assembly GCF_044336245.1). Classification (NCBI taxonomy): domain Bacteria; kingdom Pseudomonadati; phylum Planctomycetota; class Planctomycetia; order Planctomycetales; family Planctomycetaceae; genus Schlesneria; species Schlesneria sphaerica. Next base: position 3,676,797 of record NZ_CP172346.1, read on the forward strand.
GAGTATGTCGGTTGAGCCACGCCATGTTCTCCCGAAGTTGCTTTTCTCGGATGCGGGACTCGTCTTCTCGATACGTGACATCCAAGGTCCAGTGGCAACTGTTTTCAATCGACCAATGACTGCGAACGGCCTTGGCAAAGCACTTCACTCCCAAGGGGAGGCTACTGATAAAATACCGGATGTCGACGGTTTCCTTGCCTCCACGATCGACCATCGAGATGACCGCCCCTAACGTCTTCAGTGACGCCCAGCGATCAGCACCCGCAAGGACATCTGGAATGGGGAGTTGCACATAGGTGCGTGTCTCGGTGCGACCATGTCCGGTCTCCGTTGTTGTGTGCCGACGAGCGTCCACATCGGCGAAATCCGTTTGCATCTGTTCTTCGAGATAATCCGTCGCTGCCTGGTACAAGGATCCTTGATTCCCTTTCAGAGCGAGAACATAGTCGGCCTTCGCCTCAATGATCTGTTTGGCGATCGCTGTCTGGGTTCCCATGGCGTCGATCGTAATGATCGCGCCTCGCAGATCGACGAGTTTCAAAACCTCGGGAATCGCCGTGATTTCATTGGATTTCTCGTCAGTCGCGACTTGCCCAAGGCTCAAGCCCATTTCGCTGGCCCAGATGCTGACAGAATGCAGAGCCCCCAACCCCTTCTTCCGGTCATGGCTGCGGCGTAATGTTTTCCCGTCAATCGCCAGCAGCAATTGATCATGATCCAGAACCTCCGCCGCTGCGGCCCGTAAGGCCTCCAGCCATTGCGTGAAGCACGCCTGAAAGGCGCCGGGGTTCAACGACATCAGCACTCGACGAAAGACATCCTTGCGAGGAATTCCCTGAGGCAAGTCGAGCAACCCCAGCAGAAAGTCTTTCTTCAGTTCTGCCCATTCCGCGATTCCCGTAGGGCCACTGCAACCACCCAGCACGGCCATGATGGAGATCACAATGACACTCACGAGGGGATGCTTCTGATTGATGGAAGAACGAGGATCCTCGAGTTCCGCGAAATACGGAATGATTTCCTCCAAGCTCAGACGAACGCCACCAGAGTCTTTCTTCGCCATGATCCACCTCAATGCCACAGCTCGCTTCTTGTCGCAAACAATCGCATCAAGGTATGATGATGAAGCCCCTGGCGCAAGTTACCCCATCTTACCTATTTACCGCCGAGTGCGCGCTGGCCCTGCCTGAACCATCCACGCTGGCCATCGCGGGACTGGGCGGAACAATGCTTACTGTAGCCTCGTGGCGCAGGCGGCAATCCATTGCGTGAGCTTCAGCCAACAGTACGGTCCCGACCTGAGTCAGTCTGATTGGACGAGCTAGCGAACTGCGTCGCCCCCCACCTAAATATGACTGATCCTTGGCTCAGCTGACAGGGAGGCAGCTCACAGGAAGCCGTCACGCCAGGGTCGGGGTCGCATACGCACTCCATCTTTGGAATGAGGGGGGTTCATTTGTAAGCGGACATCTCGTGCGGCGCGCATCGGATGTCTGCTTGCGTTGCTGGTGCAGTGCGATTCCACCGAGATCGATCCGCCATGACCAGAGTCCGGTTCTAGGGGTATCGCTTCAATAGGCGGCCGCACGACCGCCCGACGCATGATCCGGATCACTTCTGAATGACGATCCTGAAAGCCTCATTCAGGCCTATTGACCGCCCGGAATCTCCGGTTCGACGAGGCAGGCGAGCTGAAGGAGGGATTCCTGCCAGCCGAGATAGCACATTTCGGCGGGGATGGCAGACGGAAGTCCGTCATGCAGGACTTCGATCTCCGTGCCGCAACTGACTTCCCGGAGCGTAATGGTTTTTGTCATCCCAGAGGCAAACCCCGGATCGTCGAATTTGTCGGCAATCCGGATTCGTTCGCTGGGAACGAGTTCCAGGAAGTTGCTCTGAAACGAATGACTGTGGCCGGTACTGAAATTAGTGAACGACATGTGGTAGCCACCTCCTACTTTAGGATCGATCCGGTCGATCTTTCCTAAATAGCCATAGGGTGGGAGCCAGCGGCACAGAGCGTCGGGATCGAGAAAAGCTTTGTAGACGCGTTCTGCCGGAGCACGCAGGACGCGATGCAGTCGCACAGAGTTTTTTGAATTCGCCATGGATATGGTTTTCCTTTTGAGAGTGGGAGGACGGCACGTCATTTTGTCGAACCTGAGAGGGGGGATTCGACATCACTCGATCACTCGCGAAGAAATTCTGAGAACGTTTTTTGGTCGAACGGAGGGGGACTGACTTTTGCCAGGAGTTTGAACGGATTGGGTGGGTCCTTCTGGGATCTTATGCTTTGGGGGATCGAGGGGAGTGGAGAGTCAGGTGGGTTTTGGTTGTTTGGGACTGCGAGCATTTGTAGTGCATTGGCGATTCGGCTTTCCTGCCGCGGAGCGTCAGGGCTACTTGGGCATGGCTACTGGTGCGTCATGACGACATTTCCCGCGGGGCTGTATTTTCGCCATCGCTCCGTTCCCGACTCCGTTGCTGCGAGGGGGTGGGTTCGGTCGCTTTTTTTCGAGGATGCAGAGACACTGACGTCAGTTGCCTGACGCCCTTGTTTCTTCAGAGTCTGTTTACGACCTATGTCTGCTTCGACGCTGCCGGATGTTCAGACCCCAACGCGCCAGATGGAACTGCGCGGTGTGCGGGTTCACAATTTGAAGAACATTGATGTCGATATTCCCCTCGGAAAACTCGTCGTTCTGTCGGGGGTCAGCGGATCGGGGAAAAGCAGCCTGGCGTTCGACACTCTCTTCGCCGAAGGACAGCGGCGGTATATCGAGAGCTTCTCGGTCTCGGCACGGCAGCATCTGGAACGGATCGATCGGCCTGACGCAGACCGGATCGCTCATGTTCCTCTGGCGATCGCGATTCGCAGTGATTCCGCGCGGGGTCAGCGTGCTGACAGCCGGACGACGGTAGCCGTTATTGCCGATCTGCTCGACGGACTGCGAATGCTCTTTTCCCGAGCGGGTCACACCCTCTGTCCGCAGTGCCAGATCGAAGTCAAATCCCATTCCACGCTCGACGTCGTCCGGACGATCCTCGGACTTCCTGTCGGAACGCGCTGCCAACTGGGGTTTGCTCTTCCCGAGATCCAAGGTCGACCGGCACCAGCCGCCTGGCTGGCTCGCGGATTCGCTCGCGGTATCTGGGGTGGCGCCACGCAGGACCTGGGAGCAAACTCAACCTGGCCCGCCTCGGAGACTCCCTGGATCATCAGCGATCGCCTCGTCGTGGGAAAGGTTTCCGAAGAGCGGCTACTGGAAAGCGTGGAAGTTGCTTATCGGGAAGGGAATGGACAATGCGTGTTGCTGACCGAAGTATCCCGTCCGGAAAAGAATTCCCCTGATCCATCTGCACTTGATCCATCTTCGTCTGAGACGTCTCTCCCGGAAAGCGACGCGCAATCCAGAGTCGGCGAAGTCCAGATCGTCGATGGCCGGAACTGGACCGTGCGGCACTTTCATCGCAGTCTGACGTGTACCTCCTGCGGGAAACTTTATCTACCGACCGAGCCTCGTTTATTCAGCCATCTTTCTGCCGGGTCCTGCACCATCTGCCGAGGTACAGGACGAACGGCAGGGGACGGTCCGACGCCGGCCCCCTGTCCGGCGTGCCTGGGGACGCGGTATCGAGAAGAAGCGCGTGCAGTGCAGGTCGCCGGGCGATCGATTGCCGACATGTGTCAGCTCTCTTCGTCGGAACTCATCAATGTCATCGAAGGACTGGGAGAGACTCTCAGTCCCGTCGAGGCTCAAGCGACGCTGCTGGTCCGGCGAGAAATCACTCGTCGCCTGGGGGATGTCATTCAGTTGGGCATGGGATATGTCACGCTCAACCGGGACGCGAGCACTTTGTCGGGTGGCGAGACGCGGCGCTTGATGCTGGCGGCGACAATCGGATCCGGTGTGACCGGAACGCTGATGGTGATTGATGAACTCTCCGCAGGACTGGCCGAAGAAGAAATCCCGCGGATGATTGCCGCACTTCGTCGGCTGCAGGAGCTGCGGAACAGCGTCGTCGTTGTCGAGCATTCTCCCTTGATCGTGCAGGCGGCAGACCATGTCATCGAGCTGGGCCCGGCAGCCGGGCCGGGTGGGGGAACGATCGTCTATCAGGGTTCTCCCCAGGAACGCCCCGCAACCGCCGGCACAACGGAGCCGAACTCCACGGGTCACCAGCCAACCTCCGCAAAGTCAGGATCGCTACGGCTCTCCCGAATCCAGCATCCCTATCTGAGACTGAAGGAAGCCAAATTTCCGCTGCGGCGGCTCACGGTCGTATCCGGACCGGGTGGAAGTGGCAAGACCTCACTGACCACGCAGCTCTTGTTTCCAGCCGTCGGTCGTCGACTGGGGCTTGCCGGGGCGGGAGCTCTCGATCACTCGTACGAGCTGAAGGGGGGGGACGAGCTGGTCGATGCCGTCTTGATCGACCAATCTCCTTTAACCAAATCATCGCGCAGCAACCCGGCGACCTGGCTGGAGGTTTTTGATGAAATTCGTCAGACGTTTGCCATGACCGCGGACGCCAAACAGAAAGGCTTTACCGCGCAGAGCTTCAGCTTCAATTCGGCTCAGGGAGGACGTTGCCGCAGTTGCCTGGGGAGCGGCCTGCTGAAACAGGACATGAACTTTCTGCCCGATGTGACATTGCCCTGCCCGGAATGTCAGGGAACGAGGTACCGGCGGGAGATCCGGGAGGTCAAGTATCGCGGACGTTCGATTGCAGACGTACTGGCGATGAGTGTCTCGGATGCCGCGGCGTTCTTCCGCAGTCAACCACGGGTCCAGTATCGGTTTCAGTTGCTGAAACAGATTGGCCTGGACTACCTCGTCCTGGGACAGCCCTCGGAAACATTATCGGGGGGTGAAGCACAACGGCTCAAGCTTGCGGCGCGACTGGCGATGCCCAACAAGGGACCGTCGCTGATCGTCTGTGACGAACCGACGACGGGATTGCACCCCAGAGATGTGGTCCGGTTAATCGCCTGCTTCCGCGAACTGATCGCCAACGGACACACCGTGGTGCTGGCGGACAACAGCCCTGAACTGATCGCCGCAGCCGATCATTCGATTCGTCTGGAACCGGCCACAAGCATTTGATCGCAAGAGTCGGAGTGACTTCCGACGCGCGGCTTCGGTCATTGACGCCAACCTTGTAAGCCAGCGTGCCTCATCAAGTGAAAATGGAAGGGAACGAGCGACCGCTGCGGGTCAGCCACGATGAGACCGGCTCGACGGTTCGGCAGCGGGATTTCTCGACGCGGATGACTGAACTTCGCTCATCCGAAAGCGGGACTCTCTACTCGTCGCCTTCCCCCGAGGGGGGAAGAGAGAAACCCCCGGGCATCGGGGCCTGCATTCGAGCAGAAATTCCCGGAATTTCCCAAAAACGAACCAGCTCCTACAAACGTCAGAAACGTCCCGGTTTGCGGCGGATCTGGTGGGCTGAAAGTGGCTGAAGCGGAAACGTTTCTGATTGCGACAGACTGATTAATCCGATATGACAATTCAATCGATGTTGATCGGTGAGTCACCGCGTGGAGAGAAGTACATGCCTGCACAGAACCCCTCATTCTCTCATCCCTCGATCAGTCGCCGTGCCGCTCTGCAAGCCGGGGGAATTGGTTTACTCGGACTGGGGATGAACCACGTTGAGGCGCTGAAGGCTGCGGACATCACGACTTACCGCGCGCCAAAGACGGCCAAGTCGGTGATTTACATCTTTCTGTCCGGTGGACTGGGACAGCACGACAGCTTCGATATGAAGCCAGAGGCACCTGATAACATCCGGGGCGACTTCCGACCCATTGCCACACAGACGCCGGGCCTGGAGATCTGCGAGCACTTGCCGCTGCTGGCGCAACGGAGCCACCTGTGGTCGGTCTGTCGTTCGCTCACCCACTCTACGAACGATCATACCGCCGGGCATCTGATGATGCTGACGGGCAAATCGATTCTGCCACCCGGGTTCGATCCGAACGGCCCCAAACGCACAGACTGGCCTTCGATTGCCGCAGTCGCTCGTTCGGTCACACGTCCCCGCAACAATCTTCCTCCCGCAGCGGTGCTTCCTGAACGGCTGGTACATTATTCCCGCCGCGTCCTTCCGGGTCAGTTCGGGGGCCTGATGGGAAGTCATCGCGACCCCTGGTTCATCGAAGCAGCGCCGTTCGACCCGTACTGCTACGGGGCCTATCCTGATCTGGCGTTTGACCATCAGAATCGACCGGGAGTCTTCTCGAAGGATCGCAAATTCCAGATTCCGGATCTGATCCTTCCTGCCGAGCTATCGTTTGATCGCTTCGGCCGGCGAATGAGCCTGCTGGAGTCGATCGAGAATCAGCGAAAGGAACTTGACCGCATCGCTGGTTCGGAATCCTTCGACCGTTCGCGGCAAGGAGCCATTTCGCTGCTGACCGACCCCAAGGTCAAAAAGATTCTGGACGTCACCCAAGAGAGCCCCGAAACGCTCGACCGCTACGGCCGGAACTCATTCGGCTGGTCTCTGATCATGGCCCGCAATCTGGTCGAAGCGGGGGTGAATCTCGTTCAGGTCAACCTGGGGAACAACGAGACTTGGGACACGCACGGCGAGGCCTTCCCCCATCTGAAAGACAATCTGTTCCCGCCGACGGACAAATCACTGTCGGCCCTGCTGGATGATCTGCAGGATCGTGGTCTGCTGGACGAGACTTTGATCGTGATGGCGGGAGAGTTCGGTCGAACTCCGAAAGTGACGCACCTGCCGGCGCACTACAAGCTGCCGGGGCGTGACCACTGGGGCCCGGTTCAGTCGGTCTTCTTTGCGGGAGGTGGAACGCAGGGGGGGCGCGTCGTCGGTGCATCGGACAAGATCGGGGCCTATCCGGTCAACGATGCGCAGAAGCCGGAAAACCTGGCGGCCACGATCTATTCTGCCTTGGGACTTCCCGATACGGCGGCCTGGTATGACGATCAGGAACGGCCGACGCATATCTTCGAGGGTGCCCCGATCGCCGGATTGTTCTGACAGACCCCACCGCCACGCGAGAAGGCTTGCGACCGACGCCGGGACACCTTCGACGTGAGATCTCGACACAGAGAAGCTTTTCGGCCTACTTACGCTGATCCCCGGTACTTCATCGATGCCGTCTGGTCTGCTTGAACGTTTCCACTTCCAGCTCTCCTTCGGGAGTGATGCGGAAGCGGATGGAACCGTGACGGGCTGTCGTCAGGATCTGGGTTTCTGGACCATAGCGCTGTGTCAGTCGGTCAGCCGCGCCGCTCTCAGGGGTACTGATCACCAGATAGTCGGGTGTGGCCCAGCGCGCCAGGTCCGTCGGATTTGCTTTCAAGCTGCCATGATGGGGCGACAGCATGACGTCCGCATGAAGCGGTGGTGACCTCAACAGCCGTTCCAGCCCGTCCAGTTCGAGGTCGCCCGTTAACAGAATTCGCCGCCCCGCGTATTCGACGCTCAGGATGATGCTATTGGGATTGTCCTGCGATGAACGAAAGTCGCGGGGCGGGTGGATGACGTTCAGGCTGACCGTGGGGTCCAGAACGAGAGACTGTCCTTCTGACAGCAGTCGTACGGATGCACCGGAACGAGAAGTCTGTTCGATCGCATCGGCGACCGGTGGCTGACTCCAGTCGAGAAAACTACGATGGACGAAGAGTCCTCCGGGTGACACGATGCGACTCAGTTCCGGCAGCGCGTTGCAGTGATCTCCATCGGCGTGTGAGACGATAATGGCGTCCAGCCGCGAGCGTCCGGTGGTCCAGAGTGCCTGTGAGATGGTCCGCGCGACGGACGCTCCACCGACCATGCTTCCCGCGTCGTAGAGTGCCGTTCGTCCATTCGGACATTCGATCAGGACGCTCAATCCATGTCCCACGGAAATAAAGGTGCAGGTGACACCCCGTTCGGGAGGGCGGACGAGTTCCCACGTCAGGCCGATCACAATCCAGCTCAAGCCGGCTCGCACGGAGAGTGCCGGCCCCCAGCGTGATCGTTTCATGACGACCAGCGGGAGCAGTGTCAGTGCATAAAATCCGGTCAGCCACCAGAGCGGCGGGGAAGGGACGTAGACGTGTCCGGCATCAATCCGAGCCCCCGTGTGAACGGACCAGAGGAAACCACGCAGGAACTGATCAAAGATCACCCCCAGCCAACCGAAGAGACTCGACCAGACGACTCCTAACAACAGGAACGAGTAGCCGACCCAGAACATGATCGTCATGGGCAAGACCAGGAGCACCGTCAACAGGGAACCGACGGGCGAGACCAGATGGAATTCTCGCGCGATCAGGGGTGATGTCAGCCCCCAGACAGCGAATCCCACAACCGTCGCGTCGATCGCCGCTCGCAGGAACTTGCCTCCGAGCGCCGTGAGGTACGACTCTGGAAGCGGAGCCTCTTCACTGAGGACTTCGGTCTGCTGCCGAACCAGCGAGAGCCACTGCATGGCGTGCAGAATGGCAAACACCGCCAGGAAGGAAAGCTGGGCGCCGGTATTGAAAAGATCGGTCGGATTCCAGGCGAGTACCGAAAGCCCGGCCAGCGCCAGGGAATTGCCCACGGAACCGCTTCGCCCCAACAGCTTGCCGAACGCAACGATCACCGCGACCACGGTGGCTCGAACGATCGGCGGGTTGGCATCGGTCACCATCGCGTAGACCGGAAGCGCGATGAGCACAATCCATGTGGAGGTTGCTGCCGATCGTCCCAGCCAGCGACTGAGGGACCAGAGCCAGCTCCAGAGCAGCCCGACATTCATCCCCGAGATTGCCAGCACGTGCAGCATCCCGCTTTCCCGGAAGGCACGACGAGTCTCTTCATCAATCTGAACTCGACTGCCTAGCAGCATTGCCTGGGCGACGGGGGCCGTTTCGGGTGTCAGCCATGTGGCAATGAGTGTCTCGGCACGCGTTCGCAGGCCACCTCGAAAAACCAGCAGCCAGTCCCACACGGTGCGTTCACGACCAACGACTTCGACTCCATCCGCATGATCGGTCCGGAAGACGCTGAACACCCCCTGGGACTGCAGAAATTTTCGCTGGTCAAAGTCACCGGGATTGGACGGTTCGAGGGGCAGTGCGAGCTTGCCCGTCATTCTGAGGAGATCTCCCAGTTCCAGTGTCGTGATGGCTCCCTGCACGGAGACGCGCAGGGTCCCCGATACCGTCAGTGAATCGGTGACGTTAAGGGCCAGCGAACGACACTCCAGCAGAAAGCACGTCTGGTCCGGGTTCTGCCAACTCGTCAGATTGGAGGCGGGTTGATGCACAATCCACGGGGCCTGAATGATCTTTCCCACGACACACGCCACGGCCGGTTCGTTCGTGGCGGAATTGGCAATGTCATTCTCGGCCCGGCAGTTCCATCGGTAGTGATGCCAGGCAGCGGCCAGACAGAACCAGCTCAGCACGAGCATCAGCACGGCAGGCCATCGACACCTCCCCCGATACAGACCGAGCCAGCAGAGTGCACACGCGGACGTCAGCCCCAGCCAGAGGTCGAGCGGCAAAGGAAAAGCACGGTCGGCCAGAATGCCGAGCGAGGCGGTGACAGCAATCACGATCGCCGGACCACGCGGGCGTTCCAGAGACTCGGCCGGTTTGTCAGGCAGTTCAAAGATTTGCGACATCAGAATGCCTCTTGTCGGCTCACCGAACGGACGCGGGTCAACTCCTGAAGAAAGACCTGATCGAGCACCTCGACACCCCTGCAGGCGATCCAGATACTGCCGACTTTTTGTCTCACAGGGAAGAGCAGAGCGAGGATGCTCGCGTCGCATGCCAAAGGGCAACCGCGCTGGGGAGAGGGAGGAGATCGTCGCTTGTGACAAGTTGAAATTGAGATTCCAGTGGTCGATCGCATACATTGGGGCAGACATCGACAATCAAGCGGAGCAAAGTGCGTGCGAGTCTTGAGCTATAACATTCACAAAGGGATCGGCGGACGCGATCGCCGCTATCGGATTCAGCGGATTATGGATGTTGTCGCGGCAGAAGCCCCCGACATTGTCTGTCTGCAGGAAGTGGATCGGAACGTCGGCCGAAGCCGGTTTGACAACCAGCCCGCCCTGTTCGCCGAGAAACTGGAACTTCCGCATTCACTGTACCAGTTGAATGTGCATACGAAGACGGGTGGGTACGGTAATCTGCTGCTGTCCCGCTGGCCCTTTCAGAGCCATCATCAAGTTCAACTGACGCTGCAGACGAAGAAGCCGCGCGGCGCGCAGATGGCCCTGATCGAGACGCCTCAAGGGTTACTGCATCTGGTGAACTGGCATCTGGGACTGGCCGAGCGTGAACGGCACTGGCAGAGTCGCCGTCTGCTGGAACATCACCTGTTCCGCGAGGGGGGAAACCTGCCGCAACTGATCATCGGGGATACCAATGACTGGCGGAATACCCTGGCAAAAGGCCCCTTCCAGATTCACCGATTTGAACAGCTCACGTCGCCCCCGTCTCGCTTCCGTTCGTTTCCGGCTTACCTGCCGATGGGGGCCCTGGACAAGGTATTCTGGCGCGGGACGTTTGCGCGGTTGTCGGCCCATATTGCCCATCGGAAACTCGCCCGGGACGCGTCCGACCACTTGCCGCTGATCGTCGATTTTGAACTTCGCTGACGGCGCGGGGGGACCGATACCTCGCCCTGGGGATGACGCGTTTCCTTAACTGAACCCAGTCACATCACTGAACCCAGTCACATCGGCTCAGGGCAGGGGAGGCAGCCACGAGCAATAATACATCGCACGAGGGACCGTCGATTCGACGAAGGACTTCCACGGGTCGGACGACTGCTGAGCTTTCCCCCCCAGCAACAGATCGACCACGGACGAAGGAGTTTCGTAGCTGACGATGCGCGGGTTCTTTAGATTAATCCTGGCCCGCAGCGCTTCCAGTGCATCTTCCTCGTACCCGATCTCGTCGATCATCCTGTTCTTCAGAGCGTCATCGGCGGTGAAGATCTGCCCCGTGGCAATGGTTTCGACCGCCTGCCGGTCCAGCGGTTCGCGGTTCTCATCAATGACCGAGATGAACTTCTGGTAGGACTGATCAATGATATCCGCCCAGAGCTTTCGTTCCGGTTCCTCCAGCGGCTTGAAAGGGTTCAAAGCATCCTTGAAGGGACCCGTCTTCAGGGAATCAGACGTGACACCGAACTTGTCCGCCAGCTTACTGAAGTCATAACGGGGAAGGATGACGCCGATCGAGCCGGTCCAGGTTGTCGGCTCTGCAAAGATTTTCGCTTCAGGGCCGGCCCCCATCGCGATGTAATAACCGCCCGAAGCCGCCATCCGCTTCATTTGAACATAAACGGGCTTCACTTCCCGCAGTTTTTGCAGGCGATGGTAAATTTGATGACTGTCAGCCACCAACCCCCCCGGGCTATCAATGACCAGCAGGACGGCCTTGACGTTGTCATCTTTCGTGACATGTTCGATCTGCTGGATCAGGCGTTCGGTGAAGGGAGGCATGATCGTCCCTTCCGCCTTGAGGACAGCCACTTTCTCTCTGGCAGTCTCGCTTCCCGAATGGAACCGTTCGCGGGGAGGATCGACTTGAGAGAAGTATTGGCGGTAGGCCGAGTACAGGCCGAAATTGAACAGCAGCGACATCACCAGAGCCGCCAGCAGAAACTTGATCAGCCAGCCCCTCCAGATGCTCGGTGCCTGGGTCTGCACGAGAATGGTCTGCGGCTGTCCCGCTTTGCCGGGGGGAGTCACGATCGTGGTGTCGTTCATGTTTCAGAAATTCTCCGATGTCCAATTGGCCGCTGCAAAGCGGTTCCTGCAGCGTAGTCTCGGCATGGCAGCCAGTCCAGAGTGCGGACGGGAAAGGAATACGCTGCGCAAGACCGTCCGGTTGGGGAATTCCCTTCCCGCTTGAGAATAAGAGAGGAATCAGGCCACAGCGCTGATTCAATTCCCGCTTTCGGCCGGCCCGAGCGAATCGATGTCCCACGCGGTGTGCACGTGAGAACCAATTCACAATAGGCAAAACAGAGAAACATTCGCGTTCGTGACGAAACTACCGCCTCAAACCCGCCGGTTTGAATCGATTTTACGCCCTCTTTGTCGAGACGGGTGCCGATGAGATGATGCGGAACAGCAGCAGGAAGTGTTTGACCGGGTCTGAAATCAGACTCGCTCGTCAAGGAGGACGAGAATGCGGCCGGGCTTGACGTGGAGAGCGTGCTTAGGGTTGACCTGTGTCAGCCTGATCGTCGGCGGCTGCATGCGCCACGCCAAAACACCAGCGGCATCGTCCGGTGTCGACACTGTCCACTACGCTCATCTTGCACATCACATTGAAGTCCCAGAGGGGACGGACACGAATGATCCGCTCTACTCCACTCCTCAGCCGATTTCGCTGACCAGCCTGGAGACACAGAGTTATGTGGAAATGTCGCTCGAAGAGGCAATGCAGCATGCACTCGCCAACTCCAAGGTAATGAAAGACCTGGGGGCCACTGTTCTGCGAGCCCCGGACACGGCCCGATCTGTGAACGACCCCTCGCTGGTCGAAACCGATGGACGTTATGGTATCGAAGCGGCCCTCAGTGCGTTCGATGCTCAGTTCACCACCAACGCCTCGGTCGAACACAACAACCGGGCACTGAATAACGTCTTCTTCGGCGGGGGAACGCGCCTGCTGCGGCAGGATTTTTCCGTCTGGCAGACTCAACTGTCAAAGACTTCAGCGACGGGTACTCAGTTCGCCGTCAAGAACTACACTCAGTACGACGCCAACAACGCCCCCGGTAACGCATTCCCCAGTGCATTCACAACCTGGATGGACATGGAAGTCAAACACCCGCTGCTGCAGGGTGCGGGAACCCGCTTTAACCGAATTGCAGGTCCCAACGCCGTGCCCGGCTTCGTCTACGGGGTCGTGATTGCCCGTATCAATACCGACGTTGCATTGGCAGATTTCGAAATTGGTGTTCGTAACTTCATCAGCGATGTCGAGAACGCCTATTGGGACTTGTACTTCGCCTATCGTGATCTCGATGCCAAGGTGGCCGCTCGAAATGCCGCCCTGGAGACGTGGCGAACCATCGAGGCACTCGGTCCGCGTAAAGGGGGCGAGGCACAGAAAGAGGCGCAGGCACGCGAACAATACTACCGCTTCCAGGAAGATGCCCAGAACGCCCTCAGTGGAAAACTGATGGACGGAACTCGAAACGTGAACGGAAGTTCCGGGGGAACTTTCCGCGGAACGGGTGGTGTCTTTGTCGCCGAACGCCGCTTGCGTCTGCTGATCGGTCTGCCCATCAGCGACGGAAGTCTGATCCGTCCCTGCGATGAACCGCTGCGGGCCCGGATCGAATACAACTGGGATTGCAGCCTGATGGAGGCGCTGACGCGACGTGCAGAACTCCGCCGTCAGAAGTGGCAGATCAAAAAGCGAGAAGCGGAACTGGAAGCCAACAAGAATTTCCTGCTGCCGCAACTGAATTTGTCCGGTCGCTATCGCTGGCGGGGTTTTGGTAACGATCTGTTCCCCAACGGCGGATCAGGCCAGTTCAACAACGCCGTCGGCGACCTCGTGACGGGCGATTTCCAGGAATGGCAGACCGGGGTCGAGTTGACCTTTCCGATCGGCTTCCGCCGTGCGTATGCCGCAGTACGGCATGCCGAACTGCAACTCGCACGAGAACGACAACTGCTGTTCGAGCAGGAGCGATATATCGTCTACGACCTCAGCAACTCGATCTCCGAGGTTGAACGGGCCTATACCGTCGTCGAAACGAACTTCAATCGCCGGAATGCGGCAGCAGAACAGCTCGCCGCCGTCAAAGCGGCGTTCGAGGCAGAAAATGCGACCCTGGATACGCTCCTGGATGCTCAGCGTCGCCAGTCAGATGCCGACACGGCGTTCTACCGGTCGCTGGTCGAGTACCAGTTGGCGATCAAGAACGTGCAACTGGAAAAAGGGACGTTGCTGGATTACAATGCCATCTCGCTGAATGAAGGGCCTTGGCCTGACAAGGCTTACGAAGATGCGGCAGATCGGGAAGCTCATCGCGGGCTACCTGAAGCACACCCTCTTCCCTGGACGCATGGTCCCATCGTCAGCGAAGGGAACATGATTCCCTCGACATCTCATTACCAGGTTTCGGTCCCCGCGGAAGCGGAAGAATCTCCCTCATCAGAGGAGTCTTCCCCCTCGCCAGAGTGAATTTGCGGGATAACCTTGCGAATTCAACCTGTTTCGACCACAATTCGGGTCCGCGCCGAGAAAGCGCGAAATATCAAGACAATCTGCGACGGCCTCTTTCGGCATGACTCGTAGACTATGGCGGAATAAACAGGCTCGTCGAATCGGAGGATATTCAGCATGGCACATAAGAAGGGACAAGGGTCCAGCCGTAACGGTCGTGATTCCAAGGCAAAACGACTTGGTGTTAAGAAGTTCGGTGGTCAGGTCGTGATTCCCGGCAACATTCTGATCCGTCAGAACGGCACCAAATGGCACCCCGGCAAGGGTGTCGGCATGGGCCGCGACTACACTCTGTTCGCCCTCGTCAGCGGACGAATCTTCTTCGATCAGGAAGGTCGCCGAATCAACATCAGCCCAGAAGAAGTTGCTGCTGCTGAAAACAACTGATGAAATGGGATGGACAACATCCATCCACCCAATCAAAAATAAGCCCTCACGGTCACCCGATTTCCGTGAGGGCTTATTTTTTGCCCTCTCTCCAGCGACTTCAAATCACCGAGACGGGCTCAAACTGAGCGACCAGCTTTTCCAGCGCGTCTTTGGGATTCATATTGAAGAGCGCCTTTCCTCCGGTCCCCCAGGCCCCCTGATGGAAGTGAAACAGGGCAGTCGCATCACGCACTGTCGAAACAGCCGCAACGTCTTCCATATCACCTCCTTCAATCGCTTCAAACCGGATGTTGACGCCCACGAATGCCGTCAACAGGCGAGTTGTTTTATCTCGACCGAACGTCACATCGTCGGACCATTCGCAGTCGACCCAACGTAAACCGCGGGGCTTTCCCACCGACTGAGCCAGGTCAAAGAACTTGGCTTCAAGCAATTCGCGACGCTGATGGAACAACTGAACCGCCTGACGTGCGTCGCGCCGCTGCCACTGTGCCGCCAGGGGGATCGCGGCGAATGCAAAGCCCACGAGACACAACAGCAGGAATGCCAGCGTCCAAACCCAGACCATACTTCACCTGCTCTTTCGTACCGCACCCTCATCCGAATGTGCGCCGCCAGCGACAGGACCTGACTCAGACGAACCTTGTTGGCCCAAAACGCTCATCATAACAAGATTCGTACGACGATTGTCTTTTCTGCTGTCGGAGATCCCTGAAACCGTCCATTGAGGGGGCGGAATCAGGCCTCAGGTCGTCAGGACAACTTCGTGATCGCGGCTGTACGGGATTCCGAAACTCCGCTCCGCCATTACCGCGACAAAGACTTCCGTTCGGGCAAACTCGACCGTCTCGCGGGAAGCCGCTGAACGGCCTCCCGTAATCACCCTTAGTCACTTATTAAACACGAGTTACAGCATTTTCTCCCGACAAAAACGCCCTGCCACTAAAAGAGCACTCGAAACTCGCCATTTGCATGTATAGACTGATTGTCAGGTTGCGGTCGCGGCCGGGCCTGTTTTATTGCTTCAGGGAACGACGTTTCCCATGTCCAACTGCTTGTTTGAGGAACACTGATCGTGTCGACTATCTCCGCCAGCCAGCCATTGTCAAACGCCACGCAAACGCTGACCGGGGCCGATGTCTTCGTCGAGTGCCTCATTCGACAGGGAACCGACGTCATTTTCGCCTATCCGGGCGGCTGCAGCATGCCTCTGCATCAGTCGCTGACGCATCGCAGCGCCGAGATTCGAACCATCCTGCCACGCCATGAACAAGGTGGTGCGTTCGCCGCACAAGGCGTGTCGCGAACCACGGATCGCGTGGGCGTCTGCATGGGGACCAGTGGTCCCGGGGCGACGAATCTGGTGACGGCAATCGCCGACGCCAAGATGGACAGCATTCCCATGGTGGCCATCTCGGCTCAGGTTCCGACCAACCTGATCGGGAGTGACGCTTTTCAGGAAACCCCGATGGTCGAAATCTGTCGGGCCATCACCAAGCATCACTATCTGCTGACCAGAACAGAAGACATCCCCCGGGTCATCAAGGAAGCATTCCACATTGCCCGCACGGGACGACCTGGTCCTGTGTTGATCGACGTCCCCAAGGACGTTCAGCTCAACAAGGTGACCTGGGACGTGGACTATGATCCCGAAATGAACTTGCCCGGCTACCATCCGGAAGTTCGACGGGCTCATCCCAACCAGATTCGCGCGATCCTGAAAATGATCCGGGAATCCAAGAAGCCGATCTTCTATGCCGGGGGCGGGATCATCCAGGCCAACGCGTCGGAAGAATTCACGAAGTTTGCTCGCAAGACCGGAATCCCTGTTGCCACGACCGTGATGGGGATCGGCTGTTTCCCCGGCGACGACCCCCAATCCCTGCATATGCTTGGTATGCACGGCACGGTGTACTCAAACTACGCAATCAACGAAGCAGACCTGCTGCTGGCGTTTGGTGTTCGCTTTGATGACCGCGTGACCGGGAAGCTCAGCGAGTTCGCTCAGCACGGCAAAGTGGTGCACGTCGATATCGATCCGTCAGAACTGCACAAGAACAAAGTCGCCGACATCGGCGTGGTCGCCAACATCAAGGAAGTGCTGCAGGGACTGAACGCGATGATCGCGGACGATGACGTCCCCAAGATCGACGAGTGGTGGGATAAGGTCAATGGCTGGAAGAAGCAGTACCCGCTTCGCGTGAAAGACAGCGGTGACTACATCATCCCTCAGTACGCAATCGAAGAATTGTGGCGTCAGACCAAGGATCGCGACACGTACATCACCGTGGGCGTGGGTCAGCACCAGATGTGGGCGGCACAGTTCTACAAATTTGATCGCCCTCGACGCTGGCTGAGCAGTTCAGGCTTGGGAACCATGGGCTTCGGTTTGCCAGCCGCCATGGGTGTTCAGGCCGCGCATCCGGACTCACTGGTGGTCGACATCGACGGCGATGGCTGCATGCTGATGAACGTGCAGGAACTGGCGACGCTGAAATGCGAAAACCTGCCCGTCAAGACGCTGTTGCTGAACAACCAGCACCTGGGGATGGTGATGCAGTGGGAAGACCGTTTCCTCGAAGGAAATCGTGCTCACACCTACCTGGGACCCGTTGATCATCCGGAAGCGGTCGGAGCAGGCGAGGGGGGACACTACGAAGAGACCTACCCGAACTTCGTCCAGATCGCGAAGGGATTCGGACTGGGTGCCGCACAGGTTCGCAGCAAGAAGGAATTCCCGGCGGCTCTCAAGGCCATGCTGGATTACGATGGCCCCTATGTGCTGGACGTCATCTGCCCCTACCAGGAGCACGTCCTGCCCATGATCCCCGGTGGCAAGACCGTCAAGGACATTATCCTCGAGTAATGTTCCGACACGTCGCAACCATTGCGATGACTGCCAGCTCACTTTTCCGCCCTTCTTGAGCATTCCCTCGCTCAAGAAGGGCGCATTTCTGCGGATCGTGAGCTTCCACTCTGCGACCTCTCTGACGAATGTCGCCCCCATTCATGCCGGAGCGGGACCAGAGGCCGAGCTGACGATTCCGGATTCCTTGTCTCTCCACCGCTAAGGATCGGGTCATGTCCTCCTCTCTGAATGAAACCTCCAATCTGGCCACCAGGATTGTCGACCGTCTCGAAGAAATCATCCTCCTGGCGGAACGCGAAACGAAGCCGCTGGAACTCGACCCGCTGCGGAAGGAGCTCTTCGAACTGTTCGTGACCGCGAACGGGGCCGGGTATACCGAAGACGACTCTGACCCGGATCTTTCGGCCGACGGTATCTGCCGCACACTCGGATCACGCTGGGGCCTGGCCGACGCTGCCCGGAGCGCCGTGGAATCTACGGGCCGCATTCCATCGACTCACTTGTCCAAGATGCGTCTGCTGTGGTCGCTGATGCGAATGTGGATGGAGTGGACCTACGCCTGGAGCCGCTGGGAAGAATTTCACCGCGAAGCCGAATGATTCCGCGAGATTTACATTGGACTTTTCTTCATCGGGTTGCAACTTTGGTGTGACTCCCGTATTCGATGCATATTAAAACGACTTTGTGTCAAAATTCCGCTCGCGTGATCGAGGCCTCGGGCACGATGCGAACGGGCGTGGCAGCGTTGAAGGTGTGTTCGAATCCGGTTTTTCAGTGAATACTGTTCAAGCAGCGATCCATGATGAAACCCCCCTCAGCTTTTCTACCGATCTGCCTGTTCATTCTGGTAGCACTGATCGGTTTGACCAGCTCGCGTCAGGCGCTCGCTCAGGGGCCCGAAGCTGCACCCGCCGTCTCCCCGGTCGGCACCGCTGTTCGAGACGCGAATGCCTACCCGCCTGTCCCCGGCGGGTTTTATCGCGGAAGCCATCCCTCGCGGCCGGAACTGCGCGGGTTCTATTTTCACAATGTGATGCTGGTCTATCTGCTGGGGCTGTTTGTACTTTGGGTCTGGACGGCGAACTGGATCGACACGGACGCTCACGACCTGAAAGTTCGTCCTCTCATTTGGAACTCTGTCGTCCTCTTGTCCGGGGTTTCGGGATTCGTCCTTGCGCTGTGTGCCCCCAGTGGGCTCCTCAGCTTCCTGGCGATGACCGCCGGTTACGGGATTCCGCTCGGTATTTACGCTTCTGAGCGAAACAAACGGGTTCCGGATTCAGCAAAAATCCTGACCCCACGGCATCTCAAGTCGGTCGCCTTGCGAACCCTGGCGCGACTGGGGGTCAAACTGAATGCGAAGGAAGCACGCAGCGTTGCGGGAGGACCGCCGATTCGCCTGATCGGAAAGTCAGGAAAAGGGGCTGGCGAAGTCGATCGATCGCGGCAGGTCGAAAGCTCATCGGGCTACATCGCGGCTCGAGAACTGATCTACGACGCCATCCTGCGTCGCACCACGGACATCCACCTGGAGCCCAAAGAAGGGGAAATGTCCGTCCGTCTGCGAATCGATGGCGTGATGTATCCCGCTGAACCATTCGATCGCAGCACGGGGGATGCCCTCGTCAACATCTTCAAGGTTCTGTCCGCAATGGACATCACCGAACGGCGCAAGCCGCAGGACGGGAGCTTCCGTGCCGAGATGGAAGGACGGACCATCGACTTCCGCGTCGCTACCCAGGGTCTGCAGGGTGGCGAAAAGATGGTGATCCGTATTCTCGATAAGGGAGCCACTGCGAAGACGCTGGTCGACCTGGGAATGCGGAAGCAGCTTGTCGAACAGATGCAAAGCATCGTCAGCCAGCCGCACGGCATGTTCCTGACGTGTGGTCCCACCGGTGCAGGTAAGTCGACGACCCTTTACGCCGCCCTGCAGGAAATCAACGCGTATGAGAACAACATCATCACGGTTGAGGACCCCGTCGAATACCGAATGCCGAATGTCACGCAGATTGAAATCAATTCCAAGGCGGGCCAGACATTCGCCACCGCACTGAGAAGCATTCTGCGGCAGGACCCTGACGTGGTCATGATCGGGGAAATTCGTGACGGCGAAACGGCCAAGATCTCGTGCCAGGCCGCAAACACCGGTCACATGGTTTTCTCGACCATTCACGCCAACGACACCATTGCCGCACTTTTCCGATTGATCGATCTTGAAGTCGAGCCGTTCCTGCTGGCCAGTTCGATCTCGGCAATTCTTGGTCAGCGACTGGTGCGGAAACTGTGCCAGGACTGCAAGGAAGCCTACAAGCCGTCCGCCGACCTGCTTCAGAAGATCGGACTTCCCGCGGACAAGGTCGATAAGTTTTTCCGGCCACCCACCCGCTCTCAAGTGACCTGTCCTTCCTGCAATGGGCTCGGTTACGTCGGTCGTGTCGGTGTCTTTGAACTGCTGGTAATTAATGACCGGTTGCGGGATTTGATCCGCGAGTCCCCTAACATGTCTGCCATCAAGGCCGAAGCCCGTAAAAACGGCATGCTGTATATGAAAGAAGAAGGTCTGCGACTGGTCGTGAAAGGAACCACATCCATCGAAGAGCTTCAGCGAGTGGTCAAGTAAACCGCTCGCGTGCAATTCCTGCGACATCGAAGAGTTACAACCGGACAACTCAGCGACATTGTTCAACGTCAACAGGTCTGAAACATCATGTCTTTGATTGAAATTGCACTGCTGGTTGTCGTTGGGGTCGTCACCTGGCTCGTGTCGAGCGAAGGGATCTGGGGCGCGGCACAGACCTTTTTGTGTACCTTGCTGGCAGGCCTTGTGGCGATGAATTTTTTCGAACCGCTGGCGAATGCCATCCGCGGCATCGTCGGTGACGACTACGCCGATGTGGTCGCACTGCTCGGACTGTTCACGGCGCTCGTCTTCGCGCTGCGAATGGGAACGGAGCATTTGGCACCCAGCTATATCCAGGTCATCCCGATCCTCGACACCGTGGGAAAGTGGGGTTTCGGAGCGATCACCGGATACCTCACCGTGGCCATCTTCCTGACCGCCCTGCACACCGCCCCTCTTCCACGTGAGTTTCTGGGTTTCAAACCAGAGCGGGATAACTTCTTCGGCAATGCTCCTGACCGGCAGTGGCTGGGGTTCGTGCAGTACGTTTCTGAAAAGCCGCTTGCTCGAGCCATTTTCAAAGACAAGATCGGCAACCAGGACATTGTCGTCGTTCACGCGTTTGACGGCCGATACGAAAAGATCGGTGACCCGGCCCGGCCCTATCCGAACCGCATCTGGTCCTCATTTCCCATCCGCTATGCTCAGCGTCGTGAGCGCATCGGCAACCATTTAGCCGGTTCGACTCCCGCTCCCCCCGTTCAGCAGATCACTCCACCCACGGGCCCCGGCGGGGTCAGCAATCCCGGCTTCTAGCAGGATGTCTGCTTTCCAGTCGTCGTCGTCCGAGAGTTTCGTCCGCCGAACAACAGGCCCCGGTGAGTCCGATCAAGGCCCCCGAGGTTGACCACTTTCGCTTCCATCGCGGGCCTATTCGGTACCGTGGTCGGGAGGCGAAACTTCGCGAGGACGAACGCTCCGCGACACCGCTCCTGCAACGAAGAGTGAGATGGCCGGGGTCAGCGGAGCACGCATTCGTGCATTCGTCCAGTAGACCAGATGCGCCAACTGCACGGTCACGATCATCGCGTAGAGCGGCAGCCACGCCGTCGAGCCTCGCCTGGCCCCGATCAGGATCGCTCCGCAGAATCCAAGAATCAGAATTGCCCCGTAGTACCAGCCGATCGCCAAGACCAGATTTCCTGAAACCTGCTCAGCGGCTTCTCCTTGGGGAACGGTATTCCACAGGCTGCGGACGCGATGCAGTGTTGCTTTGGCGAATAATTGTGGTTCCGCCGCAATCGTCTTTCGCCCCTGCTGTGAATACCACTTGTCTCGTACGACTTCAGACGCCTCGGCTCCCAGTTGTTGCTGAATCTGCGATTCGATATCCGCCTGCCATTCGGTCAGGCTCTGGTTCTGCCAGACAGTTCCCCAAGGCTGCTGAACGACTTCGTGATAAAACACGGGATTGTTGCTGAGGAACAGTGTGTATCCCCCATGGGTGGTCGTCAGAATCGGGACCCCCAGGACCCACCAGTTCCGAACCAGCCAGGGACCAACGACCAGCGCCGTTCCCGTCGCACAGCAAATCCACTGCGACGCCAGACTGGTCCAGGGGGAACCAGGATTGTCCGACCGCTGCCGTCGATGGACGAGATAACTGCCCCCGTACCAGAAGAGGACGATGGGCCAGAATGTCGGACGGCACAGGACGAGCAACCCAAAACTCAGGCCGCTGAAGAGCCAACGGCAGCAGGCTCGGTCCTTCGGGGATGTGAGAGCCAAAGAAGCAGACCACATCCACAAGACCGCCAGCAGGGTGCAGACGGATTCTGTCATCGGCTGACTGACATAACGCAGCAGCATCGGGTCAATGGCCACCAACCCAGCGGCGAGGAAGCGACTGCGACCAAGTTTCAGCAGATTTCCCAGTCGCTCGGTCAACCAGACCCCGAGCACTCCCGCGACCAGATTGATTCCGGCAACTACGATCGGTGCGGGGAATGCCATCAGTCCCGCAGCGAGCATCAGCGGGTAGAGCGGTGGCCGGTAGGCTGTCGGTTGAGTGCTACCGGGACTGCTGAATCCGCGTCCTTGTGCGACGCCGGTTGCGATCCCCAGGTAGGCATCGCGGTCTTGTGTCAGTTCATCCGGATGCATCAAAATCACGGCGAGACGCAGTCCCGCCGCCAGCATCAGAAGCAGGATGAGCCCCAACCTTTCGGGGCGGGAACGCTGTTTAGACGCATCCATGGACAATTACTTTTCTTATCGGAAAACCGGATGCGACCGACGAGCCTTCAGGGATTCTCCTTCACCACCACCTTGATCTGCTCAGGCTCCTTCAACTTGATCTGAGGCTTTCCCATCTCCAGCACGACGGTGCCCGTCACTTCGACGACTTTCCCCTTAAAGTGCTCTTCCGGCTTTTCGATGCCCGCTTTCTTGAATTTTTCGAGGTCATCTTTGGAGATAAAAATGGTGAAGTTTGCCGGGTTCTTAAAGTCCTCTTCCGAGTTGAGATAGCGGTTACCACGCCCTCCTGTCGACTTCACTTCCATCCGCAGAACGACTTTCTCGTTGATCTTTTTTGCTGCCTCAGCCGGTGTGAGCGGTTCCGCCTGGGCGACGGAGACCAGCAACAGGGGAACCAGACAACGAATCAAAAATGACCCACAAGCATGCATTACGAACTCTCCAGTGACTGATCCGTCCACATCAACCGTCGGGAAGCAACGACCCGCTACAGCCTACCGATTTTCGGTCGCAAGAACGAACCGATCAGCGGCACCCAAGGAGTTTTCTTCCCGGCTTATGACGGAATGAGCTCATGGAACGTCTTGATTGAACTGTCTTCATCGAACCGTGTTCATTGGACCGAGTTCATTGGACGGTATAGGGCCCGTCATCCGCGGCGAAGGGAGCCGACTCCCCCTGAAGCAGGCACCAAGCATTCTCGGCCGCGCGCTGCTCGGCTTCTTTCTTGTTGGGTCCCCAGGCGGGAGGGAAGATGTCCGTTCCCACGATGGCCGCAATCTTGAAACACTTCAGATGATCAGGACCGCATTCATCAAGGAGCTGATACATCGGAGTTCCGCGCTGATTCTTCTGAACCAGTTGCTGCAGCAGGCTCTTGTAATTGCGCCCGTAGGACGATTCGATCGTGCGATCGATTTCAGGCTCAAGCAGTCGGATCAGGAACGGTTTGACGACATCCATCCCGCCGTCGAGATACAATCCGGCCACGATCGATTCGAAAACCGCTGCCTGCACGGAAACAGGGATGTTCTCGAACTCCGACAGCCCTTTCCCCAAGCGCAGAAACTCACCCAGCCGCAGCTCACCACTCAATTTGGCACAGATCGTTCGGCTAACGACCACCGATTTAATGCGGGTCAGTTCGCCTTCCGTCTTCTCCGGGAACCGACGGAACAAGAGCTCACAGACAACGGTCCCCAGAATCGCGTCGCCGAGAAACTCCAGTCGCTCGTTGGAATCGAGCCGGGTGCGGGCAATCGACGAGTGTGTGAGACATCTCAGCAACAAAGAGCGATCCCGAAATTCGTAGTCGAGGGCTCTTTCACAAGCGCTAAGCGTATCTTCCAAATCAGAAGTTATAGAAGTAATAGACATGAATGTTCCCCGCCGCGGATGGTTCGGACGATACCGTCCAGCGCGGGATCTGAGGTGGGACGGAAGAAAATCCGTACTACCCCTGATCTCAAGCTCCTTGTCTTCTATATTTCGTGCCGGGATGGCTGTCAATCGGAAGCTCGATTTTCGAACAACCGTCCTCGATCAGATCTCGCAGTCACTGACCATCAGAACACCCCCTGAGGGTTGGGAATCGACGGCAGGGGGACAACATTTTCCAGCCGGAAAAGGCAACCGGCAGCCTTTCCCTTGCGGGGAAGACTGCCGGTGCTCGTTTACTGCGGAAGCTCGTCCTCAGCCTGGCCCGAGAGCCAGATGAGGTCAGACGAGTTCCATAATCGGATCGCGATGGTCCACGAGGAACTGAGGACGCCCGGTCGGGTCTTTCAGAGTCGTCGTCATGGGATCGATCCCCAGATTACGATAGACCGTCCCGATGACTTCCTGGACATCCACGGGCCGATCCTTGGCGTACTCACCAAGACGGTTCGTCGATCCGATGACCTGTCCGGTTCGCATACCACCGCCGGCCAGCAACGCGCTGTTCACCTGTGGCCAGTGATCGCGACCTGCCTGCGGATTGATGCGTGGTGTTCGACCGAACTCGCCCCACACAAGCACGGTGACATTTTCGAGCATGCCCCGTTCGTGCAGGTCCTGAACCAAAGCACTGACACACTGATCAAGCTTTGATCCATGATCGCGAACCATGTCAAAGTTCGCCGAGTGAGCGTCCCAGCGTCCAAACGAAAGTGTCACGCAACGGACCCCGGCTTCCACCAGTCTGCGGGCGATCAGCAGGTGTTCGTTACACGTCGGCGATCCGTCGTACTGGTACTTGTAAGGCTTGCCGTCGCCATAGCGTGCACGGATCTTTGGATCTTCCTTACTCAAATCGAGCGCGTCGACCAGTTTGCTCGACGTCAACACGCCGAAGGCTGCTTCGGAGAAGGCGTCCATCCCGCGCAGCATGCCCGATGCATCAACTTCACGTTTCAGCAGATCAAGACCGTTCAGCAGCGACTTGCGGTCCTGCAATCGGTCAAGAGACATGCCGTTCAGACGCATATCAGAGGTCCCTTCACCCTGTGGTTTGAAGGCCTGATAAGCAGCGCCGAGATATCCTGCTGATCCAGGATCAGACCAGGGCCCGTGTGCTGTCTTTTCAGCCAGCGCCACCGAGGGGGGAACACCGGGGTCGGTGGGACCAAACAGCTTTCCAACAACCGCACCAATGTTCGGCCGGCCACCGACCGAAGCAATGCTGTTACGCTGCCAACCGGTGTTGCATTGGAAGGCATCGTGCGCGCCGTCGTTTCCGACGACCGAGCGGATGATCGCGAACTTGTCCATCATCGATGCGATGTTGGGGAAGAGCTCACAAATCTCGATTCCCGGAACATTCGTCCGAATCGGGTCGAATTCACCTCGAATCTCGCGAGGTGCATCGACTTTCACATCCCACATGTCCTGATGCGGCGCGCCGCCACCCAGGAAAATGTTGATGACGGCTTTATGAGGGGAATGCGTTCCTTTGGACTGCTCAGCGCGCAGCACATCTGCCAAAGAGAGCGAGGCGGCCGAACCGAACGCAAAACCGCCAATCTTCAGAAAGCTACGACGAGTCACCCCATCACAGTACTTAGCTGTTTTACCGAAAAGTGTGAGCATAACGCCGTTCCTTTCGCGAATTCACTGTTGCCTAGGTGGGATTCTCCGCTCGGCCAGCAATCAGCCGGGCGGGGGGGAGGGCGGGTCGCTTTGATTTCAAAGGTGACTTATCGATAACCCTAACAAACTCAAATTGAACCAGTCAAGCTCCGAATTCCAAATCGCCTTCGTTCTGCCGTTTCCCCCATTCTACCTGCGGGGGCAATCCCCTTCCGTGAGGACGATTAACGACATAGTTCGTTGACTCAAAATGACTTGCTACCGATTACGGGGTATTTCCGGCGTCAACAGGATTTCTGCTGCCGCAACCCGGCGACCACGGTTTATACATCGGGAATTCTGGATCAGGACCTTCGCACCGTCCGCCCCCGGGATGGAGACACGGAACAGAAGAGGCTCAGCAACCGACAAAGCTGCCGTAAGCCTCACAAACCAACATCACAATCTCCCGCGAGAGAACCATTGAGTACCCACAGTCAAACCCATGTATTTAAACGCACAATCGCCGCGTCCAGATCACGATGATTCGGGTGAGTCCGACATTTCCCCAAGTGCGATGTCAAACCCGCGTTTCTGATCCTCGCTCGATTGGCTTGGGACTGGTCGTTCCGTGGACTGGCCGAGGGTCGGGAGGGGCCGCCATTGTGGCACATCAGAGCTCGACCTCATTTTTGAGGCAGAGACGACGGGACTGCCTGAGAGGCAACCAGCGGTGACTCGGAGGGTGATGTCCGGGCCGAGATCGCCCTGCCCAGGCAATCAGGGCACAAGCAACTCGTTGCCGGATTCAGGGGCATCACTGCGGGAAGCTGCATACACCAGCAGGCGCGACAGCCCTGTGTCAGCTCGCAGACAAACTTCGCGCGACAACCCGGACACTCGCTCACGCCAGGCGACTCCGGTACCAACCCCTCCTGACTTGATGGAATGCCTGTCACGAGGAAATCTCCTGCGCGGAATTCGTTCCTGATCTCGTCAGCAGGTACAGCAGCAGGGCGGCTGTCGGAACCAGCAGGCAGATCAGAGCCGGCTGGTACCTCAGCAATTGATCTTCCCCACGAAAGAAGTACCCCCACAGATGATTTGTCGGCACGTTGCTGCCCCATCGATCATGCAGGACACCCAGCGAATTGTAGACAAAGTGAAAGACCACTCCAGGATACAAGCTGCCTGTCCTGACGCAGGTCAGCCCGAGAACAAGCCCCAGCAGAAACGCGTTGAAGACCTGCTGAGGAATCATGTGAATCAAACCGAAAGCAAAGCTGGAGAGGAAGATTCCCAGCCCCGCACGCTGGCTGCGGCGAAAGCCCGACAGCAGATAACCCCGAAAGGCAATTTCTTCGCACAGCGCCGGGGTGACCGCCATAGCCAGCAGGGTCAGACCGGGGTTCATCGCCTTCAACTGCTTCATCAACTCCACGACTCCCGGCGGAGGCGGGGGGAAGAACCATTGAGTCAGGGCCATCAGCTCTAATGTAAGGGGATGTAACGAAACGGCGAGAACAGCGGCCAGCACGAGCCGCGTCATCCCGGGCCATCGCAACGAGAACGTCTGTCGCAGACTGGTGGTCAGCAGTCCCCCCATCACCAACGGTGGCCCGGCAATCAGAAAGACCTGCTGGAGCATCAGAATTCGAATCTGAAACATCCCCTGATATTCGATCGTGGTACCGAGGAGGGTGGACTGGATGGCTTTCCACGAAGCAAACTGAACCAGCAGCATCAGCACGAAACAGATGACCGCCTGCGAGAACGTCGGGACGGGCTGTCTGTCACGCAGCACCTGTCTGAACCAGCGATCCAGGCTGAACTGCTCGGCCTCACCGAACAGAATCTCTTCGCTGCGAAACTGTTCGATGGCCCACCATAAGGCCAGTAGACTGTAACCCGCCGAGGTCACCAGCACGGGAACCGCATACAGATAGGTCTGGTAGTCGGGACCGTTCGCCTGCATCAGACCTTTCAACAGAAGCCCGGGACCAATCACGGGCATCACGCTGAAGAACGGCTGCATTTCCGTCCCGGGAGAGATGCAGAACGTCGTTAATCCGAGCGTCACCATCAGCAAGGGGGACAGGTAATACTGCCCCTCCTTACTGCTGCGAGCGAACGTTGCCAGGGACAGACACAACGCACTGAAGAGTGTGGCCAGTGGAATGAGAACCACGACGGACCACGCGAGCGAACTGACAGGAGGAAATGTCAGCCCCCCCAGCCGAGAGGAAGCCCCTCCGACAGCCAGTGACGCCATGTAGGCCGCCGTCATCCCGATACTCGCCAGGTTCAACACCGCAGTCGTCATGCTGAACAGCAGGACGGACAGGAACTTCCCCATCACAATTTCTGTACGCCGGGCGGGCGAGATCAGCAGGGTTTCCATCGTCCCCCGTTCTTTCTCTCCCGCGCACATGTCGACGGCCGGATGAAAGGCCCCCGTCAGCGTCATCATCACCAGCAGCGCCGGAAAAATTTTGGCCCAGATACTGGCCGAAACCAGATTCCGGTCAGCGATATCCAGCTCACTCAGACGAAGGGGTGTGGTGAGCGCCGGGGGAAGCTGACTCTCTTCAAGCTGCTGTTTCAGGATCGCTTGCTCCCAGGCCTGCATGACGTCCAGAACCCGCCGCGATGCGATCTGTGACTTGTCACTGGCACTATCCAGAACCAGATAGCACTTCGACTCGGCCGGCTCGTCCATCGCGGCGGTTCGCTCGATCAATCGCTGCCTGCGCTGTTCCAGCGCCTGGCGGAAATCAGGTGGAATCAGAACCAGCACATCGATTCCACTGCGAGTAAACTCAGATCGAATTTGCGATTGCAGTTCGCGGAGTCGATCGGCGTCGGACGTTCGCGCGTCAGCACCGGAGGACTCATCACGATCGACAAGTACTCGTTCAATGCCCTGCCGTTCCCGAATCAGGTCTCGCAGATGCCGGGCCTCGGCCAGACTGATTTCGTTCTCATCGCGCGCCGAGGGCGGAACCTCTTCGGAGGGCTTCGATGCCAGCGCAGGCTCTGTGATGACGTGCAAAGTATTTTGCTCGGACGGCTGTCGAAACCACCTTACCGAAAACCGGTCCTGATCGATGAGTGATTCGGGCGGAAGTTGGTCCGCCCCCAGCACGACGACACGTCGGGGTTGCTCAGAGAACAACGTGGTCATTTGCGCCGTGCCGATCCCCAGCAGGGGGTAGAGCAACAGCGGAAGAACGGCGACCATGAACAACGTTCGCCGATCTCGAAGCTGATCGAGTACCTCACGATGGAAGATCAGAAAAACGTTTCGCCAGTTCATGAAGCACAGAATTCCCAATGGCGGGGGTCAGACGAGAAGAGCATCAGATCGTACGTGTGGCAATTCCAAAAACCGAAGACATCCCGGTCAAAGCAAGACGACGTACCAACATTGGTCTTGCCGGAACCCGTCGAGGTGTGATAATTCCAATGCGTTCACCCAATTGAAGTCCGTCACCAACTTCCGGTCGCCTTAAAGGGGCGAGGATTGGTGAGCAAAGTCTCGAACGGTTGGTAGCGGCGGTGGGAATTGGATGACTCGCGAAGTCAGGGTTCTCAGATCGAGCGCCTCGATGCACACGGTGCCGTGGCGGCATGAATTTGCTGTTCTTTACCACTTTCTGAATTGCAAGGACAGGGCCGGTCATCTGGCAGCTCGAATGACGGACGCGAACAAGACGTCCCGAGCAGTGCAACAGATCACATGCCTGTCGCGAGCGTGAACCTCATCCGAGCGACTTCGCACGGCCCGATTCATGCTCGAATTTTGACACAAGGATTCGGTGAATATGGGCACTGGGCAAAGTTTGCTACAGCAATTTTCTTCACGCCAAAACGCAGACGCCTACCGGCAGGAACATTGGCAGGGAACGTTCGACGAGTACCTCGATATCGTCCGCAGGCAGCCCGAAGTCACACGGACTGCGCACCAGCGGATGTATGACATGATCATGACGTACGGAACTTACCCCGTCGACGAAGGTCGGCGCGAGGGGTTAGTTCGTTACCGGTTCTTCGACGATCCGGACACCGGTGGCGAAGATGCCATCTTTGGTCTGACTGAGCCGTTAACTCAACTTGTGCACGTCTTCCGTTCTGCGGCACTCAAGTACGGCAGCGAGCGGCGTGTGCTGCTGCTGCACGGACCCGTGGGGAGTTCGAAAAGCACCATCGCCCGCCTCTTGAAGAAGGGGCTGCAACGGTACAGTCGTAAGCCGGAAGGAGCCCTCTACACCTTTGGCTGGAAAGAAGACGATGGCTCGATTACCTGGGATCCCATGAACAGCGAGCCGCTGCAACTGATCCCGCAAGCCTTCCGAAATGAAGTTTGCTCGTCGCTGAACGAAGGGCGCGATCCAAACAATCAGTACACCGTCGAAATTCACGGGGACGTCTGCCCACTCAGCAGGTTCATCTTCAAGCAGCGGCTTGAGAAGTGCGACGGCGACTGGACCAAGGTCCTTCAGGGGATCGTCGTCAAACGGTTCTTCCTGTCGGAACAGGACCGGATTGGCATCGGTACATTCCAGCCCAAGGACGAAAAGAACCAGGACAGCACCGAGCTGACGGGGGATATCAACTATCGCAAAATCGCGGAATTCGGCTCGGAATCCGATCCCCGCGCATTTAACTTCGACGGCGAATTCAACGTCGCAAATCGGGGAATGATTGAGTTCATCGAAGTCCTGAAGCTCGACGTGGCGTTCCTCTACGACCTGCTGGGTGCATCGCAAGAGCACAAAATCAAGCCGAAGAAGTTTGCACAAACCGATATCGATACCGTGATCCTCGGTCACACGAACGAACCCGAGTTCCGCAAACTTCAGTCGAATGAATTCATGGAGGCACTCCGCGACCGTACCGTGAAAATTGATATCCCGTACGTGACCAAGCTGGGTCATGAACTGCGGATCTACGAGAAGGATTACAACGAACGCCGGGTCCGCGGGAAACACATTGCTCCGCACACGCTGGAAGTTGCCGCCACCTGGGCGGTACTCACCCGGCTCGAGGAACCCAAGCACCACGGACTCACGGTGCTGCAGAAGTTGAAACTTTACAACGGGAAAACGCTTCCCGGATTCACGACAGAAAACATCGAGCAACTGAGAAAGGAAGCCAAGCACGAAGGGTTGCAGGGGATCTCACCCCGATACGTTCAAGACAAAATCTCCAACGCGCTCGTGAACAATACGGAATCGACCTGCATCAACCCGTTCATGGTTCTCAACGAACTCGAAAATGGCCTGCAGCATCACTCGCTGATCCCCAACGAAGAGACGCGAGAAAGCTACCGACGGCTGATCTCGGTGGTCAAAGACGAATACACCGACGTCGTCAAGAACGAAGTTCAGCGGGCCATTGCCGCCGACGAAGAAGCGTTGATGCGGCTCTGCTCTAACTACATCGACAACGTGAAGGCTTATACCCAGAGGGAAAAAGTCCGCAACAAGTTCACGGGTCAGGATGAGCAACCGGACGAACGCCTGATGCGGTCGATCGAAGAACGAATCGATATTCCTGAAACGCGTAAGGATGATTTCCGTCGTGAAATCATGAACTACATCGGAGCGCTTTCGCTGGACGGGAAGAAATTCGACTACAAAACGAACGAGCGATTGCATAAGGCGCTCGAAATGAAGTTGTTCGAAGACCAGAAAGACACGATCAAGCTCACGAGCCTGGTCTCGAACGTCGTCGACAAGGATACGCAGGAAAAGATCGATGTGGTGAAGGGACGACTGATCAAGAACTTTGGCTACAACGATGAATCGGCCACGGATGTCCTGCAGTACGTCGCCAGTATCTTCGCCCGAGGAGATGCAAAACGAGATTGATGACCGTTGCAGTGGCGGGGCTTTTCTACCCGCCACTGCGACATCTTTTCCTGTTCGTGCATTTTGGGCCGGGTTGATCGGCGACTGAACACCGCGACAACCTAGACCGAAGTGACCCAGCAACCCTCCGGGATGCTCGTCCCTCACGGTATGACTTCCCTTGGATCGAGATCGACTGCACCGCGGCAATTGTGTCCGTCGGGCCTTTGTGTAAAGGACAACTGCCGTGACCCGTTCCATCGATCGAGACAATCAACGATTCAAGGAAATTGTCCGCGGCAAAGTCCGCCAGGGCCTGAAGAAATACATCACGCATGGGGAAGTCCTCGGCCGCAAAGGACGGGAGACCGTCAGCATCCCCGTCCCCAACATCGAGATCCCTCACTTCCGTCACGGAAAGAAGGGCTCAGGCGGCGTGGGTCAGGGAGAGGGAGATCCGGGGCAGCCGATTGGCAAAGGGGAAGACGAAGGTGATGGCCAGGGGCAGGCAGGTGAAGATCCGGGGCAGCACATCCGCGAGGCAGAGCTGACCATCGAAGAACTGGCTCAGATGCTGGGAGACGAACTGCAACTGCCCGAGATCAAACCAAAGGGGCAGAGCACCATCAAGGCCGTCAAAACAAAGTACAACAGCATTCGTCAGACCGGTCCCGACTCGTTGCGGCATTTCAAACGGACGTATAAGCGCGCGTTGCGGCGGCTGATTTCCTCAAGCGAATACAACCCGAACCGCCCTGTCGTCGTTCCGACGCGCGAGGACGAACGGTTTCGGTCGTGGACCGAGGTCCCATTACCGCATGCCAATGCCGCAGTGATCTACATCATGGACGTCTCAGGCTCCATGACCGATGACCAGAAGGAAATTGTCCGCACGGAATCTTTCTGGATCGACACCTGGCTGAAGAGTCAGTACGACGGTTTGCAGCGACGCTATGTCGTTCATGATGCCGTTGCGCATGAAGTGGATGAAGAGACCTTCTACCGTGTTCGCGAAAGTGGCGGGACACGTATTTCATCTGCCTATGCCGAATCCAAAAAGATCATCGAGCGCGACTTTCCCCCGGCGGACTGGAACATCTACATCTTTCAGTTTTCCGACGGCGATAACTGGGGCGAAGACAACACCAGTTGCCTGAAGACGATTCAGGACGACTTCCTGCCGATTTGCAACCTCTTCTGTTACGGTCAGGTCGAAAGTCCCTACGGATCGGGAGACTACATACGCGAACTCCGCAAAGTAGCTGGCAAGTACGAGAACCTGATCCTCTCGAACATCAAAGACAAAGAAGCGATCTACGAATCGATCCGCACGTTCCTCGGCAAAGGGCGGTAGCGGGGTGCACCCGTGAGCAAATCACATCCCGGCTGTGCCCCGCCGCTCGACTTCGGCATCGCATGAGTTCCCAGCACAGGGTTGCCCTCGGAGTTCGACTTTGTCCTGACGGCGACATCGATCCATTGTTCTGCGGCAGAAGTTGCCGCTTTCTTCTCCAGACTTCTGTGAAGTGACTTCTTCGATTCTGCCGATAATACAGACGCGGCTCGCAATGAGCCGAAATTCGGAGCGGAATCAGCAACCTTTGATCATGATCGCCTCTCGCCTCAATTCTGAAGCGAGCGATCTCGTTTCCCAATTTGACCTGTCTTGTTGTCGCTGACATTCACCTGATCAAATCGCCGCTCACGGAAGAGAGCTATCGCCATGGATCTTGCCTTTTGGGGTTTTCGTCACTGGCCTTTTGACCGCACCTTCGCCGCAGATCGCTTCTACGCCAGCCAGCAGCATGATGAGGCCCTCGCGCGCATGCTGTTCCTTGTCGAAGAATCGCGTCGCTGCGGCATCGTGTCGGGGCCCGGCGGGACCGGCAAAAGCTTTCTGCTGAAGTTGCTTCAGAACCGGACAGAACGGCTGGGACGGATCACAATTCGGTGCGATGCCACTGGATTGGACGGCAATCAGTTGCTCGGACAGATCGCGCAGTCCTGCCAGACAGCGGTGGACATCGACGCTCCCCCGGCACGCATCTGGAACAGCTTGCGTGCCCGTTTTGCAGCGCTGGGATTGATCCGTCAGCCGATGGTGATCCTGATCGATCATTTCGATCTGGTCGAACCGAGTTGTCAGCAGGCCGTCTGGCGCCTGCATCAACTCGCCGACGCGGTCGGGCTTAAACTGACAATCTTGCTCGCCACGCGCGAACAGCAGATTACGGGCCCCCTGCAGGAACTGGTGGAACTGCGGATCGAAATCAATGCCTGGTCACCCGCTGACACCGCGCTGTTTATCAATCGAGCCGTGCACCACGCCGGCTGCGGACAAGCCCTGTTCAGCGAAGATGCTGTCAGGATGATCCATCATCTGACAAAAGGGGTCCCCTGGGCGATCTGTTGCCTCACCAGCCACTGCCTGCTTGCCGCTCGAAGTCAGGACCAGACTCACGTGACACACGAGTGCGTTGAAGCTGTGGTCGCCGAGCTTTGGCCTCAACAGATGTCTCCGACACAGCACAAGCCGGGTCTCCGTCGAGATCACCGCCATTCGATCCGCCATGCGACTTACGCGGCGCTGACCCGATAAGAACAGCTCTCGACTCCGAGACCTTTTTCTATCAAACAGAGAGCCGCAGCTCCGGTAACAGAGCTGCGGCTCTCTGTTTTTGTTCCGGTTTTTTGTCCCGGGGATCGTCTGTGTCTAACGGCCCACTCGCAGAGGCAGGGGGCGCTGGCAGACTTGGCCACTCCTGGGCACTTGCCTGGCACGACGGGCGCCTTGGAATCAGTCTTCGCGCCTCTGGAATTGGCTCACTTCCGGGTGCGAGCGTGTCGTCTGCCATTGCGACGGCCGAAGCAGTGGATAACACGACGCAGACATCGTTATCACCGGGCGATTCGGCAATCGGTCCTGCACGACGTCAACGGCCCGCGCAGGCCGGCCTCCCAGAATCGGCAGGGCGTGGGAAAGTGGATTCCTCAGAATCGAAGTATCCGATTCGCCGCCACCTTGAATGGGAAAACGGGGGTGTCAGCCTGCTGACACCCCGCTCAGTTTGAGAACGAACTCTCTGTCGCTCACCACGAATGGTCGTTTCGTCGCAGAGAGATTACGGAATCACGAAGTACAACCCGGTCACGACACCCGCCTCGACGAGAGCCGCTTCGGCGTTGAGGGGAATCTGATAGTGCAACTTGGGAGCACAATCACCGGGTCGGTACCACCCAACGGGGTACTCATGCTTGCATGGTGGAACGATGACCATCTGGTATGGCAGCAGTCCTAACTGCACTGCAGCCCGCCCGATTGATGCGAAGGGTTGGACGATTGGATGGTGCGAGTGACCGGTTCGTTCCAATGCAGGGTCTTCGAAATACAAGGGGTAGTGCCAGTAGTTTGAGGCTTCCCACGCGAGTGTAATCTGCGGAAATGCACGCTCTTCAACCGGTTTCGGAGTGAATGTGATGTTGAATTCTTTCGCCTGCTGCCGGGCGTACTTGCGAATATCGGCATCTTCATCACGGTCATAATGAGGATTGATCGAACCGATCAGCCGCTCAATCGGCGTCCGAGGCGAGCCCCCCCCATCCTTCGAAAGCGTGGAGGATTTGGGGCTCGGAGTCGATTCTGATCCCTCTTCGGAGGATCGCCCATCGATTTCCCGATCTTCTTCGACATCGACCACAGCGATCCGTACGGGCAAGGGAGAATCCGCGGCTGGGCTTGGAACCAGCTTGCTCCGTTCTTCCGGAAGGGCTGTATTCGACAGCTCGGGAAGTTCCATGACTTCTTCAATGACCTCTTGCGGGCGGCCTGGCTTCACCCAGTCCGAGTTATCCGACAGTGGGACGGCCGTCAAACGGGGGATCAACTGCCCTTCGGAAGTCAGCGGTGGGACTTCTTCAGTCGTGACCGAACGGGGTGTTTCGTTGGGCAACGGCGAAGGAATCCCCCCCGCAACACCCGGAGTATCCGCGGGGTAGGCCCGTTTGAGTCGCTGCCACCGCTCAGTCGCCGATCGCTGCTTCAAGTCTTCCAGCATGCGAGTCGACGGCCGGAGTTCATCCTCGGCGTTGATCACTTGCCCGGCAGAGGTCACAACCAACAGCCAGGACAGCAGCGTTAACTTGCCACGGGATTTGGCCGTCGTGTTCTCGGGTCGCGTCAATCTGCTATTTAACATAAAGAAGGTTCTCCCTCACTGTCCCGTCCTGAGTGGCCGAGTTCGGCAGAAATCGGTTGTGAGTGCCCGTGTCAGCCGAGGCGGCGGTACCGTCCGTGGTTCTACTTAGGAGATACATCGGCTGTTGAGCCTGGGTAAACCGCATCTAACGCAGATTGACATCGAGCAATGGCAAAATCTGCCGATGCACTGAAAACCCTGCTGAACAGTCTGTGAAAATTTTTCAGCAGAAGAACTGCCCAATCGCCGATTCCACACCCGCCATCGAAGAACTGTTAAAGATCGGCAACATCAGCGCCATCAACACAAACAGAATGACCCCCGCCATGACGACCAGCATCAGCGGCTCCAGCAGTCGAACCACCATGTCGAGCTGGCGGTTGGTCTGCCGCTCCATTTTTTCGGCGATCCCCACCAGCACTGACTCCAGATTGTTCGCTTCTTCCCCCACCGCGATCATCTCAAGCACGTCGGGTGGAAACTGACCACATTCCGCCAGAGGTTGTGCCAGAGAACGTCCCGAGGAAACGTGATCCGCCGCCTGAGCAATCGCAGTGCTGATCACGCGATTCCCGGTCGCGTCTTTAGCGATGTGCAGGGCGGTCAGGATCGGCACGCCATTCTTGAGCAGCGTCCCCAGCACGCGGCAGAACCGTGCCACCGCCAGACTGCGGATGACCCGCCCCACACCGACGGTCTTCAACCGGAACTCGTCCAATCGCAGTCTTCCGGCGTCATTCGAGAAGTACTGCCGAATAAAGTGAAACGCCACCGCAATCACTCCCAGCATGACCAGGATGTATTTCTGAAAGAACGAACTGGCCGCCAGCAACAGGATCGTGGCGGAGGGCAACGTCCCCTCGGTTCGCATGGTTTCAAACAGAGGTTCAAATTTGGGGACAAAGAAGATCAGCATGCCGACCAGGATCAATCCCCCGACCACCACCAGAAATGCCGGATAGGCCATTGCCCCGACCACACGACCTTTTAACTCTTCCTGATGCTCGGTGAAGTCGGCGATTCGCTGGAGCGACTCTTCCATGAAGCTCCCTTCCTCACCCGCGCGCACCATGCTGATCGTCAAATCATTGAAGACCGTGGGATGCTGTCGCATGGCTTCCGCCAGACGAGTCCCGTCAGCGACCTGGTCGCGCACTTCCTGCACCACCATCTTCAATGTCATATGACGGGTCTGCCGAACGAGCAAATCAAGCGATCGGAGCAATGGAACACCCGCTCGCAGCAGGTCGGCAAGTTGAGTGTAAAAGACGGTCAGAATGCGCGCGGGGACTCGCTTTCGCTTATTTGCCTGATGGGCCCGCGCCGCCTCGGCCAGAGTAATCGAAACCGGAAACAGATTCTTCGCCGCCAGCGATCCCAGCGCCTCGCGCTCAGATGCCGCAGAAAGTGTCCCGACGACCTGGGCCCCTGAAAGTTCACGGGCGATATAGCGAAATTCTGCCATGGAATGACGACTTCTTTAAAACGCGGTCGATTCTCGAGATCCCTGGCATCGACTGCCGAACGTCAATAGACCAACAGCCGAGTTGTCCCGCAAGATCGAAATGCGGCGGCAACGGCGAGTCGCCACGAGAATTCGATCCCCTTCATCTGCGATTCAGTTTGGAACCGCAATCCAGCGTCAAAACACCTCCTGCAAGACGATGAGTCGTCCACACCGGGAGCCATTCTGGCCCGTGTTTCTTTAACCGCCTGGGTAGCACTCACGACAAGGCCTTCTCGAATTCGGTTGCGGGTTCGATCGCTGCTGTTCCGGCGGCTGACACGCCTTCCCGTGAGATCTTGGTGAGCAGGATCTCCTGCGATGCAGGACTGCTCAGGCCCTCAGAGCCGGGCGAGAAGCGCCGTCCCAGAGAGATCCAAGAAGCTACGGAAACTGGGCGTGGATCACACCCTGGTGAAGAGCAATCGAGGCTCCGTCACTCACGCTCTTGGAGTTTGCGGGATCCACTGGAACCACCCGCATTTTGGCCCCTGAAGGCGCGGTACGAAAGTACTGGCCTACGAGTTTCCCCGTCTTCCCCTCAGCAGTCCCATAAGGACAGGGGGCATCGCCCAGACAGCGGGCTATCGTGTGAAGGAGAGCCCGCTGCTTGAGCGTCAGTCGATTCTTACAGGTCTTTCCCGTGTGTAGCGAGGTATTCAGCGACTCCGCTGGTGGAAGCCTTCATACCGGGTTTCCCCTTGCTCCAGCCCGCCGGGCAGACTTCGCCATGCTGTTCGGTGAACTGCAGCGCGTCGATCATGCGCAGCATCTCATCGACGTTTCGTCCGAGCGGCAGATCGTTCACGACCTGGTGACGGACGACACCCTGCTGGTCGATCAGGAACGAGCCGCGGAAGGCAACACCGGCATCGCTGAACTCGACATCATATGCACGGCAGATTTCGTGCTTGATGTCAGCGATCAGCGGATACTGAACCTGACCAATACCACCGTCATTGACGGGGGTGTTCTTCCACGCGAGGTGTGTGAACTGAGAATCGATCGACACACCGATGACTTCGACACCACGCTGCTTGAACTCGTTGAGTCGGTGATCAAACGCGATCAGTTCCGAAGGGCAGACGAAGGTGAAATCGAGCGGGTAGAAGAAAATGACCGCGTACTTTCCCTTGATCTCTTTGGACAGGGAGTAGTCGCGGATTTCGTTGTTACCCATCACTGCGGTGGCAGTGAAATCTGGAGCTGGCTTACCGACGAGAACGGCCACAAGAAATTCCTTTAAAGCGGGGTTAATAACAAGCGCGCAACCACCAAAAGCAGTCAGCACGCAGTAAAAGCAGGACATGGGAGCGTAGCGACCTGACCAGTTCCCGGCAAATCACCACAACGTTCCTGCACTGATTCCGTTTGAGTCATGGACAGCGCGAAGATTCGGCTTTCCGCAGAACCAGCTACCCCATTCCGATCAAACCGCCCCCTAAAGGACACGGACCTACGGGGTGGGATACCAGAAAACAGGGACGAAGCACCGACGGGACATCGACTTTGCTGGACGCAACCCGCGAAAGCAGTAGGAGTGACGGTCCTGTCCTCGCCAACAGACGCATCCGGCCGCGAGGAAACCCCACGCGACTCAAAGGCTCTCCACTCGCAAAATTGCGGCTACCCCCCTTTAGACGGATCCCAGATTGAGCCAGTTGACGATCCCACCGAATCGTCAACTTTCGAGCAAGCACGTAACTCAAGGATTGCTGGAAGAACGGCCCTTCGCGCGGGAGCCACTGATTGGCTTTTTCGAGTTCGAATTCGTTTTGCCGCTGCCGACTTTTCCCACCAGCTGAGCGAGCGCTCGATCGACCACTTCGGGATCGGGAGCCCCATTGAACTGATACCGGATAATTCCCTGATGATCGATCAAAATAATCATGGGAAAACCCGAGAGTTGCCATTCAGTGGCGATGGGGCCGTCTTCACCATCCGCCCAGCATTTCCAAGTGACTTTCTTCTCTTCGATCAACTTCTGCAGTACACCGTCCCGGTCGCAGTTGACGCCGAGCAGAATATACGGCCTGTCTCGCTGCTTCTCGACCATGATCCGTTCCAGAGGGTACATCTTGGTGCAATGAGGACACCAGTCTGCGAAGAAGTCGAGCATCACGACCTTGCCCCGGTAGTCACTCAGTTTGAACTCGTTCCCCTCGGCATCCCTCCCGATGATTTCCGGGGCTTCAGCGCCGATCGACAGATGCAATTCTGCGAACAGCATTCGTTGAGCGTCTTCAACGATCGGAACGTCACGAATCATGACCTCGCTGAATTCATTCACGATTCGCTCCAGCAATCGAACTCCTTCTTTCTTAGGAGCACTCTTGTCAGAGGCAATCAGAGATTTCGCGAGGAACAGGCAGGCGATTCCTTGAACGTCTTTGTCCGTACTTCGGTTGATCACTTCAGAAAGAAATGCTTTCGTCGAGGCCAGCTCAAACGTCCCTGCCAGTACCACCGCCGTGACAATCGACTTTTCATCGAGGTGATCTCGCAGGAGTTGCGTCGTCACCTGCTGCATGGGCGACGTGGCCGTGGACTCAGGGAAGTATTGCCGCAGCATTGCCAGCGACAGCACGAGAGCTTGATAAGCGGCAGGTGTTTTCGGGTTTTCACTGGCAATCTTGATAAGTCTCGGAACATCTCGGCGCGCCGGGTTATTCGAGGTGATAATCTTCTGCACCTCTTCCGCGGTCTGAGCCGTCTTCAGTCGAACCTCAAACTCTTCGAAGCTGCGCTGATATTCATCTTGGATGACTTTGACTTTGGGATCGAGATCTCCCAAGCTGAAAACAGTGTCATCAGCTCGACCCTGCCGATTTACTTCCGCAAGACTCAGAACAGAATCTTTGACCTGCGAAGTCAGTTCGATCAGGTGCTGAATCGCCAGCGCGAATCCGAAATCAACGTCCCTCGTGATCCACGAATTAATGCCAATGACTTTGCCCGAACGAGAAAGCAAGGGGCCGCCACTGTTTCCCGAGAAGATTGTCGCACTGGTCTGAATCCAAATCTGGTCGTCAGGACACTCCATCTGACGACGTAGATCTGCGGGCAGATCTGACGTCTTGTGAATGGCACTGACAATCCCTTCTGTTGCAGTGAACCGAAGACCTCTGGGATGTCCCATTGCTACGACTGACGCCCCCTGCTGAACATCCAGGCTCGGAGCTAATTCCAGAGGAACCGCGTCGGGGGGGACTGATTCCAGTTGAACAATGGCGATATCCCGCTTTGAATCGAAAGCGCGATACCCCGAGACAGGTACCCGCACACCATCGCGGAACTCGGCTTCGGCTGTCGCCCCTTCTTTCATGACGTGAAAGTTGGTCGCGACCAAGCCGTCCCGACTAATCAGAAATCCGCTTCCCAGTCCGAGATTCTGACCATTATTATCTTTGATACGCAGCAGGACCAAACCCCGCCCGGCACGATCCGTTAGAACGCTCAGATCGAGATTTCCGGCTGGCGCCACTCCGTGGGCCTGTGGTGAAGTGACGACCGCATTGATGGCTTCCGGGGACGCTCCCCCACTGAGGGGAGGTGCCGTACCCGCGACCGCGTGCTGAACTCCCGTGGGCGCGGATCCAACGCCAGGTCCTGATGAATGGGTACCACCCGGAACGAGTTGGGGCTGGTTCATTGCCCCAGTAGTCGTTGCGGCGCCCAGCGGCCCCGAATTGGTTGTCATTTGAGCAGCACCTGCCGGTGCTGCCCCCACGCCGGCGGGAACAGGTGGCACAATGGCAGTTACCTGACCAGGATTCACAGTTCCCGCGTCCCCTCCGCGACGGGTCGTCCAGTAAATACCACCCACAATCAGGAGTCCTGCAATCGCTGCCGCACCGACGATTGCTGGCAGATGATTGCTGGATTGCTTGTTCGGTTTCTTTCCCCGCCGCGCCGACTTCGACGGAAGTCGATTTGCGCTGCGTGTGGACTTGCGACGTGGCTGTTCTTCGAAATCACTCAACTCCTGATCATCGAGTGCGAAATCCTCACCCTCTGCAAACTCAGGCTGCGGAACCTTCACCGTGGCACCACAACGGGGGCATTTGACGGACCGGCCGTAGTGCTTTTCTCCGACTCGCAGGGACGTATCACATTCAGTACAGCGAATTTTTGTCGTCATAACAGATGGTTCGTAGGGAAAAGGTGGCCGCCAGTGTGCACGCTTTGGCCCGCTATTAATCTCGAATTGCGGGAAATTCAGCCCCGACGACTGATTTATTTTGCAACACAAGAACTTAACAAATATCCCGCTGAGGCACCCACGTCAAGCCTCGGCTTCGAGCCCCTCCCAGGCGCTAAACCGACCGCCAAGGATAGATTTCGGGATGGAGTGAGCGACTTCCTTCGCCTGAAAATTCTTGGACAAGAGAGTTCAGACCGGCAGAAAACCAAAAAATCAGGGACAATGCAGAGGAGACATGGCGATGACGAATCGCGTCCACTAGATTCAAGGTTGCGACAGTGGTAGCCCACCGCATCGATGACTGTTTGAACTGACGATTCGTTTTCGACCCAAGGACCATAGAGTGTCTGCGATCTCGCACCAGACGATTTTGTTTCTCTGCACAGGGAATTATTACCGCAGCCGGTTTGCCGAGATTTACTTCAACTGGCATGCGGCTCAGAACAATCTGGCCTGGCGTGCGGAGTCTCGCGGACTTGCCCTCGATTCCGCCAACCTGGGTCACATGTCGCGATACACCATCGGACATCTTGGCCGTCTCGAAATTCCTTTTACTCAGTATGAGAGGCTCCCCCAGGACCTGACAGTCCAGGACCTCGAGGCCGCTCATCACGTCGTCGCAGTGAAAGAGACAGAGCACCGTCCCCTCATGACAGCCCGCTTCCCCGACTGGTTGCACAAAGTCGAATTCTGGCAAGTCCACGACATCGACTGCGCGTCACCCGAAGAAGCGCTCCCTCACCTTGAGAAGGAAGTGACCAGGCTCCTCGGCCGCCTCTCGGCAGCTAATCAATAAGGCTTCAGGCTCTCGTGGGGTTGTCAAACGAAACATTCCGATCAACAGACCCGACGATTCGGGTCCCTCAACTGAACGACATGTCGCTCTTGAGCAGCGGCTTTACAGATTGACTGACATGAGGACCTGCTGATCTAGCGGCTGCGCCAGAGGATGTCGTCGGAGATGGCGAGTTTTCTTTGGGTTTCGGCGATGTCGTCGCGGAAGCGTCTGGCGTCGAGAGGGTAGCCCTGGGTTGGCTTCAGGCCGGTCTGGTGGTTTGACCAGAAGGAATTGAAGCGGGCCATCGCCAGTTCGCGGACGTACTTGGCGGTCATTGAGGCCAGGGCCACCGGTCCGTGTTCCTCAGCGCGGGGCTGGAATCGAAGCAGTGATTTTCCCACTCGGTAATCACTCCGCTCTTCCCCCTCGGCCAGTCGGAAGATCATGTCTCCATCCAGCACTTCGGACAGTAACTGGTCGTAACGATTCCGACCCCCGTGCTTGTCGCCGACAATGAAGGTCTCGGTCTCGTCCGGACTCCAGACTGAGCGTAACAACTGAAATGCAACGCGTGAGACGACCAGCGATTTGTTGTCGTATAGCCGCAGCAGCCGGTTAAAGTCGTGCGCTTCAACGATGGCCACCTTGATGGCAACCAGGCGAACTCCCTTGCGCTCACAGCAGGTCCGCCATTTGCCGCTCACATCCAGATCGTGCTGCTCAAACGGGAGTTGCTGGGGCAGATGACAGTACCACGGGACGGTTGAAGAGGCGGGAGGAATAAGAGGGCAGGGGGTGCTGAGCGCCTCGCACAGAGCTTCGAAGGAATCCGGTTCATGACCGATCATCTTCAGGGCGGCCAATACCCCGCGCTCCAGCGCCGCAAATCCTCGCTTCGGCTGAAACACTTGTTTCGAATCGGCGACGTGCAGCCGTGCATCTCCCGCTTCGGGAGTGTTCGTCAGAACCGTCTTGAACGTCTTCCAGAAATCAAATTCCGTGGGCGAGCCAGGAACGTCCCAGACGGTCACCGCGACGACGAAAGGCCCCAGGTTAGGACCGAGCCCCGCCTCGTCCATGCCAATCAGGCGAGCCATGGGTTCATCCTTGAGACAGCTTCGAAAAAAACAACCACTTGATACGAACTCTCAACGGGGCCAAATCGCAGATCCGCATCTTGCCCAAGCCACGTCACCCAAAGCCACGGCACCGGGGACCATGCGGAACTCTGTTCCGACGTTTCCTCGTCCCGTGACGCTGCGGCCAGTAACTCTTTGGGACGAGGAAACTCATTTGGGGCATTGACCGGACGCGCACCGACAATCCCGAAGACACACAGGAGAAACGCGGGATGACATGAAAAGGTCTCAGCCGATTCCCACTTTCCTGCGCCAATGCTGTGTGTCTGTGTTTAGCATCTTACCTGCGGACCCTTCAACTCTGCAGTCCATCCAAGCGCCTCATCAAGGAACCCATCAAGGAAGAGGCACAAATTTGACACAGACGGGGATGCCGACTTCGATGGCTGCCCCGGTGGGGGACAGCTTCCCCGTCGCGGCATCAATTTTCAGGACGGTGACATTGTTGGTGTCCTGATTTGCGGCCAGCACGTAGCTTCCCGTGGGATCGATGTTGAAATTGCGCGGCGTCTTGCCGCCGGTGGATTGATGCCCCAGAGCCGTCAGTCGGCCGGTCGCGGGATCGCACTGATAGATCGCCAGGCTGTTGTGACCGCGGTTGGAAACATACACGAATTTTCCGGACGGATGAACGACCGTCTCGGCGGTCGAGTTTCCCGGGGTTGGTTCCGGAATCGTGGACAGGGTGTGAATCTCTTTCAGCGATCCTTTGGCGGGATCGTAGGCAAACGACGTGATGGTCGAAGTCATTTCATTGTTCACGAAGGCATACTTGCCGCTGGGATGAAAGGCAAAGTGACGAGGCCCGCTTCCGGGTGCGACCACACCGGCGGGAGGATCGTTTGCCGTCAGCAGCCCTTTGCTGCCGTCAAAGCGGTAGACCAGGACCTTATCCAGGCCCAGGTCCGCCGCGAACGCGAATTTGTTCGCAGGATCGAGATTGATCGAATGAGCGTGAGGACCTTCCTGCCGCTGCTTGTCTACGCTGGAACCCTGATGCTGAATCGTGGAGGACGCGGGTGAAAGCCTTCCATCAGCCAGAATCGGCAGGACGGAAACACTCCCTCCGCCATAGTTGGCGACGAGGACGTTCGTCCCCTGGGCGTCGGTCACCAGATGACACGGCCCCCCACCTCCCGAGGATTGCTGGTTCAGCAGTTTCAAACGTCCGGTGGCGGAATCGATCTCAAACGCACTGACACCACCCTGTTTCTTGCCCTCGAAGTCGGCGATCTCGCTGACGGCGTACAAGTATTTGCGACTGGGGTGAATGGCCAGAAACGACGCGTTCTTCACTTCTGCGGCCAGTTCGGGTGCGGACAGCTTTCCCGTCGCGGCATCGAAGGTACTGACATAAATCCCCTTGCTGAGTTCACCCGAATACGTGCCGAAGTAAACACGAAATTTCTCGGGATCGGCAGAATTGGCCACTGAGGTCATACCCAGAACTGTTGTCATGACGATCAGCCACTTTGAAATTAGACAATTCATGAGACACTTACCTGATAAGGAATCGGTTCCTGGGAAAGAGACGGGGCCAGAGAGAGTTTGAGGTGATGAAGTTTCTGCCAAGCGGACGATTCTCCCTTGGA
This sequence comes from Schlesneria sphaerica, assembly GCF_044336245.1. Classification (NCBI taxonomy): domain Bacteria; kingdom Pseudomonadati; phylum Planctomycetota; class Planctomycetia; order Planctomycetales; family Planctomycetaceae; genus Schlesneria; species Schlesneria sphaerica. The sequence continues at coordinate 3,721,476 of NZ_CP172346.1, forward strand.
GGAGAGGGAGGCATTTACTGCTGTTCCTGCACGTCGAAAGGGCCTGCCGCAGACAATTCAGACAATAGAACGCGCGGGGCCAAGCGCCAAGCAATCGGACCCATCGAGTGGCTCCATCGCGTCTCAGGCAGGGTGAATCCGTCAGAATGAGGTACGAAACGGCCCCCGTCACGGTGAGACCTTTGCCGCGAACAGAAAACATGAGAGAGTCGATAGAACGGCCTTCGTTTGACCGGTTTCGGATTACAATGAGTAATGATCACAGTTCCAGCATGTCGCGGATCGAGGGCCACGCAAGCGGGCCGATTCAGCGATGTGAGAATCCGCTACGTGAGACGAGGTGACTTACCAGCAATAACCTTTCACCCCGCAAACACTTTCACAGGGGCCAAGTGCGGGGGAGACAGGACGGGACGCGGTGAAGCGGTTCCGGCTGATGTAACCGCTCGAGCGTTGCGCAGGAAAAGATGAGGTGGCGAATGTTCAGGCGAAGCTGGATCGGCGGATTGGCAATACTGGTCGGCAGTGCTGTCTTTGGATCATCAATCACCGGAGCCGAAATCCGACTCAAGAATGGGACGACTCTCCGAGGACAGTTTCTGGTGATGAGTTCGCTCGGGGGTCGTGCGGTCGGAGAGGAAGCGCTTCGCCCCAGCGAAGAGGAGTTGAAACGAGAGAAAGACCGGGGCCCGACGCCACACAACATTGGCAGAATCGATAACGGCTGGCAGCGGATCTATTTTCCCCTGCTGCAACGAGATGTTTCCAGCGGAGGACAAGCGGCAGGACTGGCTTCGCAGAACCCTGTGGCCATTCCAATGCCCCCGCCGAGAAGGTCCGATCAGGGGCTGGTGGTTTCGACGTTTGGCTCGATCGCGGATGTAACGCCATTTGATGAATACGGGCGGCGTCGGCTGAAGATCGTCACTCCTAAAAAGATGATGGATGTATTCCAGTCCATCACCGAAGTTCATCCCGATCATGTGCTGGTTGAGAGTACGAACTGCAACTGGAAGCTTGGACTTCCACTCAAAACCATCCCCATCGAAACGCTGGAACCGATGCTGAAGATGCAGGTGAAGCGAGACGATGCGGTCGCACGATTCGCGCTGGTCCGGTTCTATTCTCAGGCGGAACACTATCCCCAGGCATTCGCGGAACTGGACGCCATTGAAAAGGACCTGCCCGAGCGAAAAGAGCTGGTCGACAAATCGCGCGAAGAGTTGATGAATTACTTCGGTGACCGAATTCTCCGCCGCCTCGAACGTCGTAAACGGGCGGGTCAGTTTGAACTGGCGGACGCCTTTGCCAGAAAGCTGCTGAGCCAACCGCTGACGGGAACCGTTATGCAGAAGGTCAGACAGACCATCCAGGAGCATGAACAGGCTCGTCGTACGATCGATCAGGCCAAACTGTTACTCAGCGAATGGCAAGCGAAACTCAACGACGAAGAAACAGCGGAAAAACTTCAGCCGCTCCGATCCGAAATCAACGAACAACTCAGCATGGGAACGCTTCCCCGCCTGGATGCTTTTCTGAAGGCCGAGAACGACAAGCAATATGATCCCTCGCAGCGTCTGGGCCTGGCCTACTCAGGCTGGGTCCTGGGATCGGCAAATGCCACTCCAGACCTCTCTCAGACGCTACGGATCTGGGAAGCACGTAATATTGCGATCGACGCTCTGCGCAGTGACGACATCGGCATCCAGGCGGATAAGATTGATCAACTGAAGAAGCTCGAAAGCGTCAGCCCTCAAACAGTGCTGAAGCTGGTCGCCCAGCTTCCCCCGATTCTGGATGCCAGTGAGATCCGGCCAGGCGCGATTCATCAGGTCACCACAACGGGAATTGAAGGCCGCAGTTACGCGGTCGCTCTTCCCGCTGAATACTCACCCCTTCACACCTATCCGCTGCTGATTGTACTGCGAGCTCGTCAACGCACGATTGAACAGGCGGTTCAGGCCTGGACCGGGGACTTGCAGGATCCTGATCTGGGGAGCCAGCGGGGCTACATCGTCATTGCCCCGGACTACGCTGATGCCAATCAGGATGAGTACACGTATGGAACGCCCGCCCATCAATATGTACTGGACTGTCTCGTCGATGCCAGAAAACGATTCGCCGTCGACAGCGACCACGTCTTTCTGACAGGCCATGGCATGGGAGGCGATGCGGCGTTTGATATCGGCCTGTCCCATCCCGATGAATTCGCCGGAGTTCTGCCGATTGGAGGGAACGCCGTCAATTACTGCGTCTACAACTGGCAGAACGGCAGTCATACGGCCTGGTACGTGGTCGGAAAAGGTTACGACTCAAAAGACAACCGTGACCCCTCCAGTAACCTGGTCTTCGACAATATGTTGATCCGTGGATCTCGTTTTGATTTCATGCTCGTCGAATATCTGGGCCGAAATGGCGAAAACCTGTTTGATGAATGCAGCAAACTGTTCGACTGGATGGACACCCACGTCCGTCGACCCATGCCGAAAGAATTTGAAGTTCGCACGCTGCGAAAAGGGGATAATCGATTCTTCTGGGTGACAGCGAACGGACTGGCGCGGGACTACATACTTCCCGCTCCTCCCGGGGCCGCTCAACGGGTGATCCCCATGGAAGTCGATGCACGGATCACGCCGGGTAACACACTGATCGTCAAATCGGCAGCGGCCGGGTTCACCGTCCGACTCTCACCCGAGTTGATTGACTTCGATAAGAAAGTCGTCATGAAACTCGGGAATCAGTCGAAGAGCGAGAACATCTTTCTGAAGCCGGATGCGGGAGTCGTCATTGAAGAACTACGTCAGCGCGGTGATCGGAACCGGCTCCCACTCGCCGTGATCACACGGTAGGGTTCTGGCCCCTTACGTCGACCATTCAGGGTCGGGCGTTCGCATTTCAAATCTGGCCAACTGGCCCCGGGGATATCAGGTTGTTCCCCCCGGTCATTTTGAAATGGGGAACACCCGACCCTTTCTTTTTTGTCTTCGCCCTTTACCCCCATTCTCCACAGCCCCTCCTTTTCCTTTCCTCACTTCTGTGTCAGGTGAAAAATCTGCCGATCAAAGGCGGGATAGTTTATCCAGTTTGAAGCGCGACCGGGACGTCTCCTAAGCCAACCTTAATTTGGAGCATCTGGCGAGGCTTTGACTTCAAGCAAATGTCAAAGCTTGTCGATTATGACGGTTAAATGACTGTGCGCAACTGTGCTCAAGTGGGGCCAAGAAGTTCAGGATGATGATGCCGCAAAATTCTCCCGGGACACCGGGGGGAGCGGAGACGAGCACACTCGCGACTGGTCATCGATTGTGGCTGCGATTGAATAGTTTACATCGGCGATAAAACTACATGAATACCCACGATTCCGATTCATCAGTGAACGGTCGCGCGGATCTGCGAGCTGTCAGCAGCGGTCGCTCCTCGTTCCGGCACACCTGCAACGGGCTGGCCCTGGCCTCGGGTCTTTCGCTGCTGGCATGGCTGGTGGGTCTGCCTGCAATGCTTTCAACGCCGATGATTTCGGCTGCGACGAAACCGAAGCCAGGCGAGCCGGCCGTTGTTGCGGAGACGACTGAGAAGAAAATCAGGCTGAACTACTATTCCGCCTCGTGGGCAAAAGTCTTCCAGGACCTTGCAGCCACAGGCGACATGGAGATCATTGCCGATCAGCTTCCACGTGGTCGGTACTCACGTCTGGATCGTAACGAGTACACACGCAAAGACGCATTGCGCATCGTCAATAAGGAGATTGAACCACAGGGACTGCGGTTGATTGAAAAGGGGCAGTTCCTCATCCTGCTTGAGATCGCGACCACCCGACCGCAGTATCCTCCCGCCGTTCTTCCCGCACGCGGTTCTGACAAACATCAGGATGCGAACGTCTCGTCGGACGATTCCAAAGAAGACGTGGTCGTGAAGCAAGGGAGTTTTCGTGTCGATTCGATGACCGCTCCTCGTGAGAACACGGCGAACGAAGAAATTATCGTCCATAAGTCCATCCGCTACACCGGTCGCGACGGCAAGCCACTTCCGATGGAAGCCGAACCTGCCACTGCGACGGAAAAAGAAACCGCCGCGAAAAAGACGCCTGCCAAACGAGTCGTTCGTCAAACCGCACATGAAGAGCCGGTTGGCGAGACCGAGGACCTCGAAGAAGAGGCTCAGCCTGCTCGCAACCGGCAGCCACACCCCTTCGAATCCAAGGTTCCAACGGGACTTCAAAACGTCGGCGCACCAGCTCCCGCTGTGGTCTTCAAAACACGCCACACCAGCGCGGTGGACTTGTCGAAGCGCGTTTACCGAGCGATGAAATCGTCGGCCGAACTGATTGATTCCGGTCGCAATGGACTTCCCGCGTTTCGCGTCGCCAGCAAACCAGGAAAGGGAAGCAACGATTCATCGGCTTCCCAGAAGGATCCCGTCGAACCCGTCCACTTCATGATTTCGATTGATGAGGCCCACGACGAACTGCTCATCGATGGCAATGCCCGTAATGTGGAAGCCGTGATCAAGCTGCTCAAAGCCCTCGATCAACCGGCGGACGGAAAAACGACGACGACCATCAAGGCGAGTACTCAGTACGTTTGTGGAATCGCAGAACAGCTGCCCGCGGAGATCGAGCGAATTCGCAAGGTCAGACACACGGATGCACAATCGCGTCTCGCCCAGGCGGACGACGATTCACAGAATCCCCCCGATCCTGAATCAGACGACATGCAGATGATCCCGGTCACCCCGAACGAGGATGCGGAGGGGACGCTGACCGGCATCCTGGGGAATTTCAAAGGTCAGGTTAATATTCAGGTCATCGAAGACCTGAATGTCATTTTGATCGAAGGAAACGACAAGGATATCGCCCAGGTCGAACAGGTCATCAAGCAGATTGAGCAACTGGCGGTGGCAACCGCTCCGCGGGTTGAGCTGCTGCATTTGAAGCACGTCGACTCGGAATCTCTGGCGGAACTGCTGACCGCTGTTTACGACAAGCTGACGAAGTTCCCGGGGAAGGGGACGCAATCACGCGAAAGTGTCGCGATCATTCCCGTCACGAAACCCAACTCGTTACTGATTGTCGCTCCCGCGGCGGATCTGGAAAACATCCTCGGCCTGGCCGAAGAACTCGACCAGCCGGTCGATCCCGAAACGGAATTTCAGGTCTTCTCGCTCAAGGCTGCAATCGCGTCCGAGATCGAGGTCTTGATTACCGAATTCTACAAGGACCGAACGTCGCTCGGTGCCAAGGTGATGGTGATCGCCGACCCTCGATCCAACTCGTTGATCGTGCGGGCCCGTGCACGAGATCTGGATGAAATTCAGTCTCTGATCCGCAGACTGGATCGTGAGGGTGGCGAAGCGGTCAGCCTGGTCCGAATCTTTCCGCTGAAGAATGCGGTCGCGGCGGAACTGGCTGCGGTGATCAACTCGGCCATTCAGTCCGTGATTTCTCCACCGACCCAATCGGGTGGGGGCGGGGGTGGATTTGGACAGCAGCAGGGGTTGAGCAGTGGGCAGGTCGAAGAACAGTTCAAGAGCGTCAAGTCGGCCGTCCTGCAGTTCCTCTCTGTCGACAAGAACGGCTCACGTGAAGTGCAGTCTGGTGTGTTATCGGAAATTCGTGTCACGCCAGAAGCACACTCAAACTCGCTGATTGTCACGGCGTCCGAAAAAAGCATGGACCTCATCGAGGCCCTGATTTCGAACCTCGACCGACCGACGAACACGGTTTCCGAGATCAAGGTGTTCACGCTGGAAAATGCCGATGCCCAGCAGATGGTCCAGCAGTTAAACGCACTGTTTAACAGTCAGCAGCAGGGACTGGGTGGTAACCAGCGTCCCCAGTTGGGAATGAACCTGGCGAATGCCGACGACGCCAGCAGCAGCCTGGTACCACTCAAGTTCTCGGTCGATACGCGTACCAACAGTGTAATCGCAGTGGGAAGTGGTGATGCGCTGCGCGTGGTGGAAGCCATCATGCTGCGTCTGGATGAGAGCGACCTCCGAGCCCGTAAAAATACGGTCGTACGTTTGAACAACAGCCCTGCGGCCCAGATCGCCCAGGCGGTGACGCTGTTCTTTCAGCAGCAACGAGACCTCGCGATGGCTGATCCCAACCTGATCAGCAACGTCGAACAACTGGAACGCGAAGTCATTGTCATCCCCGACACGATCTCAAACAGCCTGCTGGTCAGTTCGACTCCGCGTTACTTCCCCGACATTCTAGCCATGATCCGCAAGCTGGACGCGGTTCCCAAGCAGGTCGTGATCCAAGCACTGATTGTCGAAGTTCAGCTCAACAATACCGACGAGTTCGGGATCGAACTCGGTCTGCAAAGCCCCGTGCTGTTTCAACGCAGTGTGCTGGATGATCCAGTCGTGCTGACAACGACCACCACGGCGGTCACCGGTTTACAGACGACGACTCAGTCCATTTTGTCACAAACAGGTTCCCCCGGCTTTAACTTCAACAACCCGGGCCTTCCGCTGGGGAATAATATCTCCTCCAGCCCCGGTGTTGTCGGCGGGCAAAGCCTCAGCAACTTCTCGCTGGGCCGTACCAACAACCAGCTCGGGTACGGTGGCCTGGTTCTTTCCGCCGGCTCGGAAGCGGTCAACGTCCTGCTACGGGCACTGGCAGCGAATCGTAAGCTGACGATCCTCAGCCGACCTCAGATTCGAGCACTCGACAGCCAGTTGGCCGAAGTGTTCGTAGGGCAGACCATCCCGACCGTGACAGCCTTTAACACGAATGCAACGACCGGCGTTCTCTCTCCGATCCTCACTCAGCGCGAAACAGGGATCGGGATGCAGGTGACGCCACGTATCAATGACGACGGCAACGTGGTCATCCAGATGTACGCCTACCGCAGCCAGCTGAGCCAGGAAATCGTCACGGTGACGACGGACTCTCGTGGTCAGGCCGTGGGCCAGCGAATCACCGACCTCAGTAACGTCCGTTCGACCGTGCTGGTTCCTTCCAACAGTACGATCGTGATCGGGGGGATGATCAGTTCCCGCGACGAATCGTTTACTCGAAAGGCCCCGCTGCTGGGGGATCTTCCTGTCGTCGGAAGCCTGTTCCGCTTTGACTCGCGAACATCGATCCGAACCGAATTGCTGATCTTCCTGACTCCGCGAATTATCAGCGGAATCGAAGAAGAAGAATGTCTCAAGGAAATCGAAATGGGACGCATTCACTTTATCGAAAGCGAAGCAGAAGAAGCTCACGGACCACTCCGGGCGATTGCTGCTCCTGAAGAGTTCCATATCGAAGAAGAGAACCTGCCATGGGTACAGCGTCCGATCATCTCGTCACCCGAGAATGTTGGCCCCACCGAAATCCCGCCCGCTCCTGGTTCACAAAGATACATGATGGTTCCAGCACGGACTCCAGAGAACTATCCGCCGCCGCCATCCGGCACGTCTCCCTCGTCGACCGTTCCCCCCGTCCCATCCGCAGGAGACAGTTCCGGCGTCCCTCCGGCTCCGGGTGTCCCTCCCGCACCGCCACTACCCGACCCCGAACTGGGAAGGTTGAACTCTTCGCGGTTGCGGGCGACGGAGGAAGATTTGTCCGAGAGCACGGTTACCAAGGCGAGCTACCAGGCTCCCGCAGCGCCGAAGAAAAAATCCTTCTTCCCGAAGCGGGCTTCCAAGCCGACCAAGTAAAGCCAACCCAATTGCGATGACAGTAAATTCGCCCGGAGTTTGAAGTTCATGACTCGCTTACCACGAATCATCTCGCGACTGGTTTGCCTTGGTGTGATGCTCGGCCAGATCGCTGGCTGTGCCACTTTCCATATCCCTTTCTCCAAGAAGATACCCAAGGCCTCGGCGTCAGACCCGGTCGTGCAGATTTTGTGTCTGTGGCAGCAGGCTGAAGGTCGCGACCCCGATGGGTACCCCTGCAAGGGCTTCTCGGGACAGATCCTGTTTCTGTCGAGTAAAGCGGCAACCCCCGTGCAGTGCGAAGGGGACGTCCGCATCTACCTGTTTGATGATCTGGGGACGCCCGAAGAACAGACCAAGCCGCTGCGGCAATTTGATTTCGATAGTGGATCCTGGAAAATCCATCTGACGGAAACGTCGCTCGGACCGACTTACAGCGTCTTCGTGCCGTATGTACGGCGCGGGGTGAAAGACGCGAACTGTGCACTTCGCGTTCGCCTGAAGCCGAGTTATGGACAGTTCGTCTTCTCGGACCTCTCCAACATGCCGCTGAATGGTAACAAGAAGCCACTTTCCGGTCCGGAAGCAAAACCCTTCTCAGAGGAGGAGACGAACACCGAGGCAGCCGCCGAACTGGCCAGTCGACTTCACCGGACGACCACGATCTCCCTGGGTGCCAATCCCAAAGTCACCGATTCGCTGGCTCTCGCGAAGAAGCCTGAATCGACGAGTGCCATTCAGTTGATGTCGCATGAAGTCCCGGCCGAGGTCCCAAAAGAATCAGCGGAATCCAAGCGGATCCGCCAGCTCGAAGCAATGGTCAAGCAGTTGATGGAACAGAAGTCAGCCCCCCCGGTGGTTCCTGCCGCCCAACCTGCAGCTCAATCTCCTGCTCAACCAGCGGCTCCACCTCAGGTGCTGGATTTATCGAGCGTCATGGAGAAAATCGAGCCCGAGAAACCAAAACCAGACCGGCTTCGGATGACAGCCCGTAACTCGCCCGCCAGAAACGACCAGGGGGAGGAACCGAAGAAGCGCACCACCCCCGCAAGACAAAAGCATCTTCTGGAAGATTGAGGGGGATGTCGGGGAATTAACCGGCCCCCTTACCGCCGGGACGACTTGTCCATGCTGGCGCCTGCGAGGCGAAATCGTGAGATACCGCACGTAGACATCTGCTCAAGGGATTACACCGGGAAATCCCCCCCGTCGTAAAGGCTGAGTGGGGGGCGAACCGACTGGTCGCGACACAAACAAGCCTTCTGCAGCATGGCGAGGGTTGGGTGGGCCGTGCTTCCTGTTGAGGGGGCCGACCGGCACGTTCGGAGGGGGACTCTTTCCGACGTTTCCCACGGGACTGCTGGATGGGCGTTCGGCGTTTGCCCTCCTGCAGGCTTCTCAGATCTTGGCGCCGCAGCGTTCCGGGACACTCGCTTGATGGTGCGGCCCGGCCCGTTTTCTGTTCGAGCCCGGTGCAGCAAGACGCGCAGTGAGCACGCCAGCGCTTCGTTTCTCCCCGTACAGAGAGGGTCCCTTTTTACTCCGTGGACTTCGTCTCGACGCTGGTCGGAGTGCAGGTGGCTGAGGGCCGTACAGGACCGACTGCGATCGCAGCGGTACTCCTCCTGGTTACCCACCGGGTGGGTCTCTTGTTTTCAGACGTCCGGTGCCCGCTTTGCTGATGGCTGGCAGGACTTTGCGACGAGAAATTCTCGCGGAGGTCTTCATCGCCGATTAAGGTGCACCCCGTACACTAGGCGGCTTGTGTAAGTGTTGACTGATCACCATTCTCGCTCAAGCGATTCGCATTTTGAGCTATTCCTGGGTGTTAGTCGAACTATGATGGAAACCGGCCGAACAACGGCATCGGTTGGCAAGCTCGATTTAGGCCGGAGCAGTGAAAGCATGCGAGTGCTTGTGGTCGAAGACGAACCGGATGTCATTCGTGCAGTGGCGATGTACCTGCGCGAGTCGGGCTATTCCGTTGATACGGCCGAAAATGGCGAAGACGGCCTCTTCAAGGCCGTCACCTGGGACTATGACGCGATTGTGCTGGATGTCATGTTGCCTCAGCGGGACGGTTGGTCTGTCCTGGCGGAACTTCGTCGCCAGGGTAAATCAACGCCGGTACTGATGCTGACGGCACGCGACGCCGTGAAAGATCGTGTTCGGGGCCTGGATACAGGTGCCGACGATTATCTGATTAAACCGTTTGAACTGTCAGAGCTCGCTGCTCGGGTCCGTGCCCTGATCCGTCGGTCGGCCGGAATGGCCCAACCGCTGATCGAGATCGGCAACGTCTCGATCGATACAACTGCGCGCACGGTCTCCGTCGACGGGAACGGGGTAGCCCTGACGGCAAAAGAGTATTGCCTGCTGGAATTCCTGGCGATCCATCGAGGCGAACTGGTGACCAGAACAAAGATCTATGACCACCTGTTCGACGAGTACGACGCGTCGCTGTCGAACCTGGTCGACGTCTATGTCTCCAACATTCGCCGCAAGGTGGGACGGGATCTGATTACGACTCGCCGCGGGATGGGTTACATCATTGAAGGCTAATCGTCCCGCCCGCGACTGATGCGTGCTCATCCAGTTTCTTATTGTTCTTATTGAAAACTCACTTGTTCCGGATTCAATCCGATCCAATCTGACTGAATTGATTCTTCGAAATCACTTCGTGCGCATTCACGAGAAGACAATGTTTAAATCACTCCGCTGGCGACTGCAGGTCTGGCACGCAATCGTGCTGTTGACCGTTTTGACCAGCTTCGGAGGAATCGTCCATAGCCTGCACTGGCAAACACGGTTGCAACAGATCGATGCCGAACTCGACCGGACCGGAGGGCTTGTGCTGTCACAGCTCAGGCGTCTGTTGCCACGCCCTTCTGGGGGTTGGCAGGGAGGACGACGTCCTCCCTCACCTGTCGATCGGCCAGCGGAACCCCGCAATGAAGGGAATTCCGGATCGCTTCCTGCAGGTGCGACCAATCCCGATCCAGCGGTGGCCGCGAACGTGGCCAAGGTGCAAGACGGAGTTCCCCCGAGCGCTACGACGCAGTCAGATTCGTCACCGCGTGGTGCCGGGACCGAACCTGCAGTATCTCCGCCCCCATCACCACGCCGCGAACGTAACTTCCCAGACCCGGGACCGCTGCCGGAAGAATTTCAGCAACTCTTCCAGGGGACCGAGGATTCGCGGCTGTACTTTGTGATCTGGGGGGGAAATGGAGATCTTCTGCAGAAATCAGAAGGCGCCCCCGATATTCCGTACCCCGATCTGCACGTCGGTAGCGATGGGTTACCCCGGTGGGCTTTCCGCACACGTCCGGGAGATCATCACCTTTACCGCGAGGTAGTCCATGCCGGCATGTGGAACATGAACCTGCTGGTGGGCCGGTCACTCAAGAACGACATCATCGCCCATCATCGAGCGGGTCTGCTGCTGGCCGTAGCGGGTCTCGTGATCCTGGCAGGTGGGGTCCTGGGGGGTGGATGGCTTTCGGCCCGGGCCATCCTGCCCATTTCCGCGATGACAGCGACAGCGGAATCGATCTCGGCCCAGAATCTGTCTCAGCGGATCGACGTCCAGGAAACGGACAGCGAACTGGGGCAACTGGCAAGCGTGCTGAACCGGACGTTCGATCGACTGCAGGCGGCCTTCGAACGGCAGAGCCAGTTCACCGCTGACGCATCGCATGAATTGAGAACTCCCCTGTCGGTCATCTCGGCGCATACCGAACTGGCGTTATGCCGGCCTCGCTCCAGCGAGGACTACCGGACGGCACTCGAAACCTGCCGGCGAGCCGCCCAGCGGATGAGGTCGCTGATCGACTCGCTGCTGCTCCTGGCGCGGTTCGATTCAGGGACTCCGTCGATCAAACTCGAGCGAATCGATCTGGATCCGCTGCTGCGTGACTGCGTGGAAATGGTCGAAACGCTCGCGATGGAACGCAACATTCATATCGAATGCCTGTCGACCTCGTGCTTCGTTCGTGGCGATCTGGATCGACTGTCACAGGTCTTTACAAATCTGCTGACCAATGCGATCCGCTACAACGTCGAAGGAGGCTGCGTGCGACTGACGACACGCAGCGAACAGGAATGGGAAGTGATCTCGGTCATCGATTCCGGGGTTGGTATTGCCGGGGATCAGTTGTCGAAGATTTTCGATCGTTTCTATCAGGTCGATAAAGCGCGATCGCGGGCCGAAGGAAGCAGTGGTCTGGGTTTGTCGATCTGTAAGACGATCGTCGACGCACACGGGGGAACGATCAGGGCCATCAGCCAGGTCGGGGCGGGTACGACAATCGAGGTGCGATTACCCCGTATCCTCGAGCCTGCTGCCCTTTCCCGAACGGCCAACCACGAATGCGAAGAGGCCTTGGTAACAAAGTAAATCTGATGAATCTGGGTGGGGGATTCCTGCAAGCCTTGTCTGCCGTCCATGTTCCGTTCGGCCTTGCGGGAATCAGATTGAACCAGCGAAGGAAGACGACAATGAGAACGAATCGATGGATGTTATGTCTGGTGGCCTGCCTCGCATTTGCAACGGCGGCCCAGGCTCAGGGTCCGGGCGGTGGACGACGTGGTGGAGGCTTCGGAGCGGGCTTTGGCGGCGGCGGTCCGTTTGGTGGGGGTGGCGGACTTTTCATGCTGGTGAACAACGAGGAAGTCCAGAAGGACCTGAACCTCAACTCCGAAACCACCGCGAAGCTGAAAACAGTGGGTGAGGAATACGGCGCCGCGATGCGGGAATCATTCTCGTCGGGCGGTCCTCCTCCCAACTTCCGTGAAATGTCAGAAGAAGATCGCAACAAGGCATTTGCCAAGATGGCCGAAGCCGGCAAGGCCGTTAGTGAGAAGTACGTTCCCAAACTGAAAGAAGCGCTGACGGCGGATCAGTACACTCGCCTCCAGCAAATCAACTGGCAGGTCATGGGTACCGGTGCTCTGGCTGATCCCGAAGTCGTCAAGGCCCTGGCGCTCACCAAGGACGAAACCGACAAGATCGCTCAACTGAACCGGGAGTATGGCGAAAAGTTCCGTGAAGTCTTTTCACAGGGTCCTGGTGGCGGTGGTGCTGAAGGTCGCGAAAAATTCACTGAACTGACAAAGGAACGAGACGCCAAGATTCTCGGCGTCCTGACCAAAACCCAGCAGGAAGAGTTCGCGAAACTGAAGGGCAAAGAATTTGACGTTTCAGCCCTGCGCCGCGGCTTCGGTGGCCCCGGTGGCCGTGGACCTGGCGGTCGCGGTCCAGGTGGACCTGGTGGCCCAGGCGGCGGACGTGCAAAACGACCTCAGCCCAAGGCCGAGTAAGTCTCCGTCGACGCGGACTGCGGCTCTTGAGGGACAGCACCTGCGTCCAGCAGGAATCCCACAGGCTGCCGGGGGGGGGCTCTCCAATCCCCCCTAATGGTGTCTTCTTTCCCCTCGCTCCTCATCTCGAGAGCGAGGGGTTTTTCGTTGATGAGGTCAGACCCGATCGACGTCACCGAGTCGGTTCGTCAGGTGACGGTTTCGGTCGCTCAGATCCTCCGAATGGCTGCATCCATTTTTTAAAGTGGCTCTCCGGCCGACAAGGATTTCCAGGCAACGGTCCCGTCGCGTTCTTCCTACAGCATCACTCTTTCAGTTGCCCGGCGTCGGCGGACACCCGGCCCATCTCCGCCAGTCCCCTGAGTGCCCTGATTCCAACCGGGGGCTGCTGCTGCCAGGGAACGAGCACCACACGTTCGCTATGGCGTGTGATGACTTCATTCACAAAGGTCGTCTCATGTGCCCGCCGACGACTCAAAACCGGGTCTGTGACAGTGAGGGGCAGCAGGCTTTGATTGATGACCCAGGCGAAGGGCTCGATCTGGGCGCGTTGCAGATCGTGCTGGAGTTGTGCCGCTTCATGCACGGGCGTGGCTTCGGGAAGAGTCACGATCAAGACTCGCGTGAAAGCGGGATCTCTCAAGCGGGGCAAAAGCTGCTGGACCGCTTCTGGCATTTGATCGGCCTGTCGCAGCACCTCGCGGTGGTAAGCAAGGGCCGCATCCAGCAACAAGACAGTGTGACCGGTCGGAGCCGTGTCCAGAACGACGAATCGGTCGGTTCCTTCTGCCACCGCTGCGGCGAAAGCACGGAAGACAGCGATTTCTTCTGTACAGGGTGACCGCAGATCCTCGGCAAGAAGTTCTTTCCCTCGTTCATCCAGACTGGAACCGGCGGTCTGCATCACCTCGTCTTGATAACGCGCAGTCTCCGCAGTGGGATCGACCCGGCCGACAGTCAAGTTTTCAAGCGATTCGCTGGCCAGCGTCGCAGCAATGTGGGCTGCGGGATCGGTCGTCGTCAAGTGGACCCGCAGCCCCCGCTCTGCAAGACTGACGGCAATCGCCGCCGCAATCGTCGTTTTTCCGACGCCCCCTTTTCCCATGGTGAGAATGACGCCATGTCCCGCGTCTGCCAGGCTCGCTGTCAGGGCACCCAGTCCGACCGGCACCTCCTTCGCCAGAGCAGGGGGTGCGTCGAGTCGCTCGTCTCCCGGATGACTGGTTCCAAAGCGGCGGAGCGCCTCAACACCCAGTACCCCTTGCGATCCCAGCGGCACGACCGTCTGAGGTAGCTGGCGCAGGACCGCAGGCATTTCCTCCATCGCGGACTCACCCCGCCGCTGCAACGCAAGAGCGAGTTGATCCGAGGAATCTGAAGCCTGGAACAGCCCGTTAACCAGCAGTCGCTGGTTCCTGACACCGAGGGCAGCCAGTTCCCCACTCGTGCGGGCCGCTTCCTTCAGCGCAGCTTGCTCCGGTCGAGTCACCAGTACGATTGTCGTCGTGGTCGAGTCACCCAGTGCGTCGACCGTGTCGCGGTAAAGTTGCTGCTGTGCTTGGAGCCCCGCCAGGGGACCGATGCATGACGTTCCCGTCGTGCTCGAATCCATGAAACCAGACCATGCGGAGGGAAGCGTCAGCAATCGCAACGTATGACCCGTCGGGGCCGTATCAAAAATGACGTGATCAAACTCCGCCGTCATGCGGGAATCACCTAACAGGCGAGCGAACTCGTCGAAGGCGGCAATCTCCACCGTGCATGATCCCGAGAACTGCTCTTCCATGCTCGTAATTGCAGCCGCGGGAAGCAGATTTCGATAGGGCCCCACCATCCGCTCACGATATTCGGCAGCGGACTGCTGTGGGTCGAGGTTCATCGCAGACAACCCCGGCACTTCCGGCACGGGAGTGGGACGCGGATGAAGGGACACGCCCAGCACATCATCGAGATTGGAGGCCGGGTCTGTGGAAACGAGCAGGACGCGTTTCCCTGTATCGGCCAGTCGTACCGCCGCAGCACATGCCGAGGTGGTCTTGCCAACTCCTCCTTTTCCGGTGAAGAATAAGATGCGGGTCGGCGCTTGGAGAAATGTCATGCTCGTTGACTTCCTTAACAGCACTTCGAATCCGTATCACCACAACTCAGAACGTTCAATGGGTTGGCCGACTTCGGTTCCGAACAGCAGGAACTCGCAGACGAGGCCGCTGCACCGCCACAGCAACTGCCTGACTGGGTTACCGGCACAGCGGAATCAGTCCAGCCTGCCAGCACGAGGCGATCGGGGAAGGTGGCGCGACTGACGATCTGTCCGTCAATCAGGATCAGAGGTAAGCTTTCGGTCCCTTCTGTCGACAAAACCTGATGGACAGATGGGTTATCAATGAAAGCCTGGGGTTGCTGCCCCAGATTGAATCGCTCGACCTGATGTCCCTGCGATTTCAGCCAATCCAGATCCGCTGCAAATCGAGCGAGTGCCGGGTCCACTTGAGGGCCGCAGACACCTGTCGAACAGCACATCGGCTTGTCGTAAACCTGAATGACCTTCATGATGTTCTTTCTGTTGGATGTTTCTGTCAGGAAAAAGAAGACTCGACATCAGGTCCCGCTTTTCACAGGGAACGAGCGGGAAGGCCCCGTCCCTCGGCAGGCCATGTTCCTCGGCAGGCCATGTTCCTCTGACCGGCAGGTCGTGCGGGGGGAAATCAAAGGTTCCCGACCAGGGACTTCAGCTCCTCCAGCTTTGCGGGATTGATACAGTAGCAAACCTTCGGGCCATCCACTTCGCCCTCAATCAGTCCCGAGGCTTTGAGAATTTTCAAATGCTGCGACACAGTGGATTGTGCGAGGGGAAGCTGATCGACGATCTCGCCACAGACACACGACTTGCGACTGGCCAGCAATCGCACAATCCGGACCCGTGCCGGATGAGCGATCGCCCAGGCAAGGCCCGCAAGCTGCGACGCCGATGCGTCCTCCGGCAAGGGTACGTCGCCAGTTTCACAAGTCCGCTGGAGATCTCGACCCGTCATACCTCGCTCCTAAATCGTAAATCGACGTTTAACGATAGGCATGATGGTGGTTGAAGTCAATTCGAGGCAGCCGAGGAGCTGGTGGAGGTGGGATTCCCTGGCTCCGATATCCGCCTGGGAGCAGCGGCCGGAATTATCCCGAGAGGGACTTTGAAGAGTGGCGATGACCTTCCATCCGATCGCCTGATCGTGAGCCGGATGGGACACGGACATCAGAACGGCCATCTTCCGTCCGGGGGGGGCGCGCATCCCGGGCGACACCGATTGCCCCCGCCACGGTATTGAGTGCCCCGGGCTGAGTAGCCCGGGCTGAGTAGCCCGGTGGCGAATCTCCTGGTGCGATTTCGACCGGGAGATTTGCGAGGCCACAACTTGCCAGTGGCGATGCCGTATACGCGGGGTCCGTGACCAAAGTCGGTTCGAACCATTCCTCTCCGCGTTCAACGGTCGTGAACCAGGTCCGTCATGAACGGGAGTTTCGTTTTGTTTCACTGCACGGATGTGTGAAGCGTCGCTCACTACACCCTGACATTCGTGGGGAAGTGTCACCACTTGCCGTTCAAAGCGACCTGCTGCGGAAGAGACGGTGTCAATCGTCCGATGAGTCACCGCCAACTCTTCCAAGAGATCCGTTACGAGACCCGTGGCCGGTCGGTGTGCGGTCTCGAGTTGGGTTGTCTCGAGTTGTAGAGCGATCGACCTTTAGTTGCGGCTTCCTCTGCGAGCCTCGAATGAGGTTTCAAAATTCCGCTGAGGCCGCGACATGTCTGCTGTGGCGACAGGCCCTTTTCGCGTCGTCGCACGCTGCGATGCCGTATTCGAAGCGACAGCGTTTGTCCTTCGAATGGGGGCCTTGGTCTTCGACTTGTTGCTGGCGGCAACAGCCGTCGGACGGGGGTTGCTGGTCGATTCGTGCAGCAGGTCGTCAACGAAGCGGGTGCTGGCCTGATTGACGATGACGACCCGACTGGCGACTCCCGGCTGCTTGGGACGAATGATGCATACGATTTCGGCGTCGACATAGTCACCCGCTGCGCCCGGTAACGAGGAACCGGGAGCAGAATCGCGCAGTGCCTCGGCGAGCATCTCGCCGGCAACATCCCCCTCGTGCTCGGCCCCTTCCGACTCAATCTCCTCAGGGCTTCCCAGGAGCGGCTCTTCGTCTTCCGGAACGACGGCAGCGATCTCTTCCTGTGCCTCTGCTTCTTTGGCCATGCCTTTCGGTACCAGATGCCCCAGCTTCGCCTTTGCCAGCATCTGGGCAACCGGTTTCATCCCGGCATAGATGCCTCGTTTGTAATTCGCATCGGCGAAGATACAGATTCCGACTTGCTCGCGTCCCAGAAACAAGCCTCCCCCCGAGCGACCCTGTTCTGGTATCCCGGTGCATTCAATGTTGTCAGGACCCACCACACTATTGATCCCGGTCACCACGTGCTCTTCCAGCGAGGGGAGCTTTCCACCGCCACAGCCGATGCTGAAGACACGGTCTTCGACCTGGGGAACACCGGGCCCAAACCCGAGCTTGACCACGGGCAGACGATTGTCGCAGGGAATCGACAGCAGACCGACATCCGCGTCGAGGTCATAATCTATGATTTCTGCCACGGCGACCTGCGGCTTGGTGTTGGGCTCGGGGAACAGGTCAACTTCGATGACCGCCTTCTTTCCCAGGTTCCGCAGAATGTGACCGCAGCTAAGAATGATCGCCCGGCCGGGCTTGCTCTCAATCACCGTCCCTGAGCCGTAGTGGATGTGCGACCCGTCCAGGACCCGAATCCGCGTACTGGCAGCAAACGCTTCACGGGAAATCTGATCCATTTTCGGCGAGGCGTCGGCGTTCTGGAGTCGAAAGGTTTCGGGCTCATCTGCAGGAGCTTTCTTAGGGCCCTTGGACTTAGAGAACAGGGGAGCAATCTTTGGAAACAGCTTCTTGTCGTCACCTGAACGGGATTCCCCCTTCGTTTCGGGCAATGCCTGGCCCTTCCGGGAGGGGGGAAGGCTGGCCATGGCGTCATCGCCATTCTGCTTGGGCAACATCATGAGCATGCTTTTCAGCTTTTTCTCATCAGTCATCCCATTGATACGGCTGATCTCGCGGCCGTTGGCAATCAGCACGAAGCAGGGGATGCTCTCGATGTGGTATTTCTCTGCGAGTCCCTTCTCCACATCGATATCCACCTGACGGATGGAGTAACCCTGACGTTCAAGCTTGGAAACGATGGGACTCATCTGCTGACACGGGCCACACCACTTGGCCGAGAAGTCCAGGAGAATATTGTTGGGGTCTGCGGCCTGAGCAGAGATGCTGGTCGCCGTAATCCAACTGCACGCGACCACCACCAGGAGAGTTGCAACGAGCATTGTCCAGAGCGAAGCGGTCGCACGACCGCGCAGAGAAACTCGATGCTGCATGTATTCGGCCTCCGTGCCTTTTGTAAATCTGCCAATTTCTGCCGCCAGCCGACGGACATTCTTACAAAGGGACGAGCTGAGCCATCCATGGCAGCAGAATTCTCCCTTTGTCGAGTTGATTCGATCTGATTTGGCCGGAAAGGTACGAGGCAAAATGGTGTCTTGTACCCAGGTCAGATGAGAACGTTTTACAACTGAGACTGGTCAAACGGGGATTACGCACGAGGCGTGCCAAGACCGGAAAAAACTGCCTCTGGACACAAAAAATGGTTGCTGATACGTTCCCGCCCACACGAATTTGAAATCTCCCCTCAAGTTCTTTGGTCGCGGACTTTGTTACTACGATCGGTGTCGTAGATACGACGGGCTGCGACGATACCGCGATCAGGTCTGTCACCTCTCATTTCAAGTCGATACGTGCAATCCAGTCAGAATGGAGTCTGTCGTGCCTACCCAATTCCCACTTCGAATCCTGTTCCTTTCTGTCCTCACACTGGTTCCTCTTTCGTCCCTGCTCGCGATTGAAAACGATCCCGCAAAAGAGTACCGCTTGACGGAAAAACACGGCCCGTGGATGGTGATGGTTGCCACGTTCCGCGATGTTTATGACGCAGACCGTAAGAAGGAAGGGCTGACCGCCGAAGAGGCTGCCAGCAAACTGGTTCACGAACTTCGCGACAAGGGGATCCCCGCCTATTCGTTCTCGCGCGATGCCAAGAAAGAGACAATTGAAACACATGACCGCCTGGGGAATCCCGATAAGCGAGTCTTTGCCGCTCAGCGAGACATGATCTGCGTTCTGGCGGGTAATTATGAAAAAGTCGATGATCAGCCGGCTCAAAAGACCTTGGCTTACATCAAGAAATTCAAACCCAAATTCATGTCAGACCCCAAATCAGGCGCGGTCGTCCGAATCTCGGATGGAACAAAAGGTCCCTTTGCTTCGGCATTTCTCACCATCAACCCACTTCGCCAGGCCGGTGACGTGGTCCGTCAGAAACCCGATAGCATGGCCAAGTACCTGAATTCAGGGATCGACTATGCCCTGGTGAACGTCCCCCGCAAGTACACACTCAAAGTCGCCACCTTCACCGGCAAATCCGCCATTCCTCTGGGTAACAGCAAGTTCACAGGGCAGGAAGCCAGCTTCGATAAGATGATTGGAGAGTCGGGCCCTTACAATCTTGTCCGTGCAGGGGAAGACGCCGCCCAACTCACCTACGCCTTGCGACAAAGTAACGATGCCATTCGTGAATGCCTGAAGGGGGAACGTTTCGAGTCTTATGTCTATCACGACAAGTTTCAGTCGATCGTGACGATCGGCGGCTTCGACTCGCCCAACGATCCTGAAATTCGCCGCCTCGCCGAAATGTTTCACGCCACCTATGAAGGAACAGCCCCGGGCGAATATGAACTGAAGTGCAAGTCGCTGAGCCTTCTGAACCCCAACAGTCGCCCGAACGCAAAACTGCCCCCTCTGCAAACGTGGGTCTTCGATCCGATTCCCGAACTCATGGAAATCCCCCGGATCAAGTAGTCATCGCAAGACAATCACGCTGCTCGGTCGCCAGGTCCGAATACGTTCGGGCCAGGCTCTCGGCGAACCCCGATTGCCCCGTCATCACAGCGACCGGGACGGCGTCAGCCGCAAAACGTTTCCTCCAGGTGAACAACCTCGGACGACTTGGTTCTGGTGGTCCAGGCGAGAAAGGGATCACCCGATTCAGCACGGGCCATTTGAAGGGGAATCCGAGCACCATCGGGCTGGTTAAAGTCAAAACACCCAGGCCTCATCGGAATGATGCAGGACCTGGGTCTTTTCGTTGAATGCGCTGTTGATTGCTCTTTGACGGATGATTTGCGGACCATCGCCAACTGGGCCTTCGCATTCCTACGTCCTGTCATCCGGCCGCGGGGCAAGCACCTTCGGCGGTGATGTCGAACGGTGACACTCGGGACGTTCGACTGAACGGTTCGCGGCGCCGTTTGAAAAAACATTCCTCGCCCGAAAAGACCGGCATGACTGGGGACCTTACTCCACATCACGCCGGTCTTTCTGATTCAGTATGTGAGAGGTCCGAGTTTGTCGTCCTTCAGGCCCCAATGGATCAGGCCAGGATGTCGGTCACGATCTTTCCATGGACATCGGTCAGACGGAAATCCCGCCCCTGTGCCCGGTAGGTCAGCTTCTCGTGATTGATGCCCAGCAGGTGCAGGATGGTGGCATTCAGATCATGTACATGAACGGGTTTTTCCGTAATGTTGTAGCTGAAGTCGTCGGTCTCCCCGTGCACCAGGCCCCCTTTGACACCCCCACCTGCCATCCACATCGTGAAGTTTCGCGGGTGATGGTCGCGGCCGTAGTTGTCTTTCGTCAGGGTCCCCTGGCTGTAAACGGTACGCCCGAACTCGCCTCCCCACACCAGCAGGGTATCTTCCAACATCCCGCGTTGCTTGAGGTCCTTAATCAGTGCTGCACAGGGTTGGTCCGCAACTTTCGTCAGTTGGCGAATCTGTCCTGGCAAGCTGCCGTGATGGTCCCAACCGCGGAGGAAGACCTGGGTAAACCGAACGCCTCGTTCGGCCAGTCGTCGGGCCAGCAGACAGTTGTAGGCGAAGGAACCTGGCTGAGTGACTTCAGGCCCGTACATCTCGAGCACATGCTTCGGTTCTTTCGAGATGTCGGCCAGTTCCGGGACGGAGGTCTGCATGCGGTAAGCCATCTCGTACTGGGCGATGCGGGCAGCAATTTCCGGATCACCCACGTCGGCCAGACGTTCCTGGTTCAGTTCCCCCAGTCCGTCCAGCATCTGGCGACGGATTCCTCCACTGACCCCCGGAGGGTTGGACAGATACAGCACGGGATCACCCGAGGACCGCATCGAAACCCCCGCATGTTTGGTGGGCAAAAAGCCCGAAGCCCACATCCGTGAGAACAACGCCTGGTTCATCCCCCCCGAAGCGAGTCGCGAGATCAGCACGACGAACGAAGGCAAATCCTGGTTCGGACTGCCGATGCCGTATGACAACCAGGCTCCCAGCGATGGACGGCCTGAAATCTCACTGCCGGTCGTCATGAACGTAATCGCCGGATCATGGTTAATCGCGTCGGTATTCATTGACTTGATGATGCTGATGTCGTCGGCGACCGTGGCCATTTCTGGCAGCAGTTCGCTGATCCACGCACCGCTCTGACCATGCTGGGAAAACTTGAACATCGAGGGGGCAACAGGAAACCGCGTCTGCCCCGAGGTCATCGTGGTGATTCGCTGACCATTCCGAACCGACTCGGGAAGATCCTTATCGAAGTACTCACCCAGTTTCGGCTTGTAGTCCCACAGATCCAGTTGCGAAGGACCATCTGCCATGAACAGCCAGATGACTCGCTTGGCCTTTGGAGCGTGGTGCATCGCCGGCATCACACCAAAAGTCTCACGACCACCCTCGCTGGCCACATCACTGGCGAAAATGCTGGGATTCATGCAGGAGGCCAATGCGGCAGCCCCCAAGCCTGTTGCTGTTCGACTGAAAAAGTGCCGACGCGTCATTGCCAGTTTGTATTCGAGTAAAGGGTCCATAATGGAATCCTCTTGAGTTCGGCGTGACAGGTGTTCATGGAAGCGGATCGTGGTCGAAGCCACGGAAACTACTTCGTAATGGTTTCATCAAGGTTAATCAGCAGGTTCGCGAGCATTGTCCAGGCAGCGTACTCAGCGGTCTCCAGATGGGGATCTCTGGGAGAATCGCCATAGGCAAGCAATTGCTCTGCAGCTTTGGTGTCGGCCTGGAATTGAGCCCGCTGCTTATCCAGCGTCCCCTTGAGAACTTCGAGTTCCCGTGCGGACGGACGACGGGCAGTCACCCAGCGGAAGCCATAGACCAGTCGGTCTTCAGGCGTCTCGCCCCCTTCACGCAACATCCGCTCAGCCAGCTTGCGGGCCGCATCGACGTATTGCTTGTCATTCATCAGCGCCAGCGCCTGCAGCGGCGTATTCGTCCTTGGACGCCGCACCGTACAGTTCTCTCGCGAAGGGGCATCGAAGGTCGACATCGATGGAGGTGGTGCCGTCCGCTTCCAGAATGTGTAAAGGCTGCGACGGTACAGGGATTCCCCCGCATCCGGTTTGAATTCACGCGTGTTGCTGCCCACAAAGGCCACCGCCTCCCAGATTCCTTCTGGCTGGTACGGTTTGACACTCTTTCCGCCGGCCCGCTCGACCAACAGGCCGCTGGCGAACAGGATCGAGTCACGAATCACTTCCGCATCAAATCGGAAACGAGGGCCTCGTGCCAGCAAGACGTTTTCCGGATCACGACTCAGCAGTTCGGACGAGACCTTTGCCGACTGTCGGTACGTGCCCGACATCAGCATCAGTTTGTGCATGCGTTTGACATCCCACCCGGTGCGAATGAACTCGGTGGCGAGCCAGTCGAGCAGTTCAGGATGGGAAGGCCATGTCCCCTGAGCCCCAAAGTCTTCGGCCGTTTTCACGATGCCGGTCCCGAAGAACTGTTGCCAGTAGCGATTCACGACCACGCGGGACGTCAGTGGATGTTCCGGAGCCACCAGCCATTGTGCCAGTCCCAGTCGATTGTTGGGCACACCTTCGGGTAATGGTGGCAACACAGCAGGAACACCACGTTCGACCCGTTCCCCCTTTTTATCGTAAGCACCCCGGATCAGAATGAAGGCTTCGCGTGGCTGCGGCAGGTCCGCACTGACCATCGTTGCCGGAATCGCCGCGTCCAGATCGGCACGCTGCTTTTCATTTTCGGCGATGCTGGTTCGCAACTTCGCAAACGTGTCCCGCGTGTCAACGTTCACGTGCTGCAGGAAGTAGTCGCGCAACTGTTGCTGTTGCTCCGGTGTTCTCGCAGCGGAAGCGAGCTTCAGAATCTCCTGTATCGGCGCGGGATACGTCGTGCTTGGCGTCGGCTGTTGCGCCTGTTCCCAGGCAATCTGCGACTGGAAATCGGTAGGAGCGGGGGCGGCCCGGGACACGATTCCGGCTTTATCCCAGTAGCAGGTGCCGCCGAACTGGGTGAACGCCCAGCCGTTGAGATTAGCACCCGCAGGAAGTCCCACATCGGCCGCATTCACTTCCAGCCGTACCCATTCTCCCGTCTTCGGCAGGGGACCTGCAATTCGTTTGGCTGGAGTATTCTTGGCACCAAACCCGATGGCGTCTTCGTCCCCCCAGTTGGTCCGGTGTTCCCAGCTACCATCATTAAACTGAAGCATGATGGCGCGGGGCGGGTTCGCCGGATCGAGATAAACGTAGGCGAACAGCGTGTCCCCTTCGCCAATCTTCAAGGGGGGATTCGCGCCTGTGAAGAAGTGCTGCGACAGACCCGTCGCGGTGCGGCTGGAGGCCTTTTCTCCCGAAAAAACGGGACCTTCTCCCTTGGTGATCAACCGCCAGGGGGAATCACCCGCAGGCTGTGCCCCCGGAGGAAGCTCGTCATCCACCCAGACGGTCTCCAGACGCAGCACAGAAAGGGCATCAGCGGGCAAGTCTTTCCCTGCCAGCGGATCCACGTAAGCGGCCGTCGCTGCGGCGAGAGCGGTGGCGGACGATTGCTGCAACGCGGCCAGCTCGTTCAGCAGATCCTGCTGCCGTTTGGTGTGTTCGGTTGAGGGAAGCTTCAGGATCGGAGGAGGCAACAGCGCGTTGCCGTCCATGGCGGCATCGGCCATCGAATAGAAATACGAATAAAGCGAGTAGAATTCCTTCTGCGAAATCGGATCAAACTTGTGCGTGTGGCAAACGGCGCACTGCAGTGTCAGTCCCAGGAAGACGGTCGAAAGAGCCTCCGTCCGGTCCACCGCGTAACGGACCAGAACCTCTTCGTCGATGGAGCCACCTTCGCCTGTCGTCACGTTACAGCGGTTGAATCCCGAGGCCACCTTCTGATCGACGGTCGCGTCAGGGATCAGGTCGCCCGCCAGTTGCTCGACCGTAAACCGGTTGAAGGGCATGTTCTGATTGAACGCATTGATGACGTACTCGCGGTACGGCCACATCGATCGCTCGTTATCCAGATGCAGTCCGTGCGTATCACCATAGCGTGCGGCATCCAGCCAGATTCGTCCCTGGTGTTCACCGTAACGGGGTGACATCAGCAGACGATCAATCAACCGCTCGTATGCTTGTGAGGATTCATCAGCAAGAAAGGCGTCAACTTCGGCAGGGGTGGGTGGAAGCCCGGTGAGATCGATCGTCGCGCGACGAATCAAGGTCACCTTGTCCGCTTCGGGGGATGGTTCCAGTCCTTCGGCTTCCAGTCGGCTGAGAATGAACTGATCAATCTCGTTGCGCACATGATTCGAGAAGCGGGTGGCGGGAGGTTCGGGACGAACAGCAGTAATAAACGACCAATGCCCCTGATACTCGGCCCCTTGCCGGATCCAGGCCTTCAGCGTTTCGATCTCGCTCTCTGAGACACTTTTGCCGCTCTCCGCGGGGGGCATCTTCAGATTCGGATCACTGGTCGTGATCCGCTCAATGATCGCACTCGCCGAGACATCACCCGGCACGATCCCGGTGTTCCCCGATTCCAGTTTCGCAACCGCGGTTTCGGGCTTGTCGAGCCTCAAACCGGCCTGGAGCTGGTTCTTATCCGGGCCGTGGCAGAGGTAGCAGTTGTTCGACAGAATGGGCCGGATGTCTCGATTGAACTCAATTTTGCGATCGGCCCCCGATACCGATGAGACGGAACCGAGCACCAACGTTGAGAGCGTCGCCGCGCAGACGAACGTGGTGAGACTGCGAGATCGTGCGGAGCGCGCCATCCCCGCAGAATATTCGGGTCGATGAGATTGACGCCGGGGCGATGCACCACAGAGGTCGTGCTTCACGTCTACACCCGTGGCGGAAACTGTCACCACACAGAGAGCATTGCGGGACATACGAGGAGATCCTCGAGAATACAGGCGGGATGAAAACACAGCGGAGGGAGATCCGGTGGGCGGTACAGTACCGTTGATCAATATCAACCGATTCATCAGCAAAAGTCAATTAGCGATCTGATACCCCATTCCCATGATGTCCTCTATGTCAAGCGATACGCATTTACAGAGTACGGAAAAGTGGAAGCTCATACCGTTCAGAAATCCATCACTGGATCCTGAATCGGAGACGCGCCGGGAATCAGGAGGTGATGATCCGAATAGAGAGGACCAATCCGATTTCCAACATTTCAGCAAAGATTAAGGTAAAGAGCAGGAATTTTCTTGTATTCAAGCTACTGAGACTTCTAGACTGACTGTTGCGTAATTGACCTATCTCTCGACAGAAAAATTCTTGCTCTTTCTGGGCCACGTCTGTCATTTCTTGCGAGTCTCACCCCACCTCGTAGCGATGGAGCATTTTCCTTGTCTTTCCTCTTCCCATCTCCCATCTTCAGAGGACGATCAAATGCCACGTTACATTGCGCGAAAGATTGGATTCACCCTGATTGAACTCCTGGTCGTGATTGCGATTATCGCAGTCTTGATTGCACTGCTGTTACCCGCTGTACAGCAGGCCCGCGAATCGGCTCGACGCACTCAGTGCAAGAACAATCTGAAGCAGCTTGGCCTGTCGCTGCACAATTATCATGACACCCACAAGGTCTTCCCCTTCCGCTCGGGTGGTGGTACAGACGACATCAATAATTTCGACCAGGTCTTCATCTCCAATCTCAGCGGATTGGGTCTGTTATTGCCCTTTATTGATCAGGCGCCGCGTTATACTGCGATCATGGCACTCCCCTCTTCCGCCCGCGCCTGGGACGGAAATATTCTCTACGCTCAGGATATTCCGGCCTACATTTGTCCGTCCGACATTCCGGTTGGCGGCGTCGCCGGGGGACGTAACAATTATCGTTTCAGTGCTGGCGACTTTGGAAAACGTCATCGTGAGGCTCGTGATGCCCTCAACTGGGGCGGGGAAAATCCGATTCGAGGCATGTTCGGAGTCGACTCCAAGATCAGCATGGCAATGGTCCTGGATGGCTCTTCGAATACTGTGATGATGTCCGAACGATGTCAGGGGATTCAGGATCGCCGGGACGAGTTGATCAGCGGAATCGGAACCCCTCCCCTGAATGACGGTGTAATTGATCCGTTAGTTCCCGGAAATCAGGCGCACATGGACCAATTGGCCACGATTTGCAATTCGGTCGTTTCGAATGGGGTCTACACGTCATACTACAACTCTGAAATTCCGGGCCAGCGCTGGGTTGATGGCGGGTACTTCTACGTCGGTTTCAGCACGTTGATTCCTCCCAACGGGCCTTCGTGTATGGATGCCGGGTGGGATCGTAATCACAACATAATCTCCGCCTCGAGCCGACACACGGGGCTGGTTCAGGTGCTCATGGCCGACGGATCGGTCAGAAACGCCAGCAGCAGCATTGATCGCCTGATCTGGCGTGGTGTGGGCACACGTGCCGGCAGCGAATCCATCGGCGATTGGTAACCTCGTTCGGCGTCCCCTGAGAACGTCGAACCGACGTAAGTTCGCCTGCCAAGTCTGAAGTCTCTCTCCTGTTTGTCCAACCTGGGTCAGGTCTCGAACATTCGCACTCCGTTCTGGTCGACTTTTCACAAAATCCGGCCGGGCTCGGGGTGCGTACTCCGAGGATGCTGAGCAGAGGAGACTTGAAGTCGTCCCCGGATGACTCCATTCCCTTCGCAACGAGCGCCGTCAGCCTCCACGGGCCAGAGGCTGACGGCCGGTATTCGGAAGGACTCAGACGATTCGTTGTTCCGGACGATCCGGCCGCACGCGGGTGACTCCGTCAGCGGCCGAGTTCCGGTCCCCAATGAATGACGCGAATTCGACATTCCAGATGACCATTTCTTCCCCTTCCACGTCCACTTCCAGCAGCAAATGTCTGAGGTCGGCAGAGAGAATGCGCGACCACGGACGGGTCCGGTGAAGTCGTGTCCTCGAGAGCAAACATTCGCCAGACAGGGTCCAGATGCAGCGCCGGAACTCTGATTTCGGTATTGGTGCTGGTTTCCGCCTGGCAGGTCTCTGAATACAGGCAAAACGCGATGCGTGCTGCGGCCCTGCTTGCCAGAACAGAAGAGCGATGGAGCGAAGCCGAGGCGCTGGCCGTTTCGTGTCTCGAATCCCGACCGTCCGATTCCGAAATGATGCTTGTGCTGGGCGAGGCGCTTGAGCATCTGGGCAGCCCGGCGGACGCGCTGGATACTTACCGACGGATCTCTGCTGGTTCGCATTCCCGGAACGCCGCGACCCTCGCGATCGCCTCACTCTTCATGCGGCAGGGACGACTTTCTGATGCCGAAACCGAACTACAGTCGCTTCGAGCACCCACCAGCCAGTCTCCGGAAGTGCACGGCCTGTGGGGAACCCTTCTCAGCCTGTCTGGACGTCAATGGGAAGCAAATCTCCCGCTGCATCGGTCCCTGAAAGGTTCCGGCAACCATCTGGCGGCCCTCATTTCCCTGGCGAATCCCGCGGAGATGCCCGCTCCGCCCGAGGCTGTCTTCGCCCAGATGTTACGGGTTCGCGACCCGCTGGCCCTGTTGGGCTGCGCAAAGATCGCTTCGTCCGTTGGACGAAAGGAGCAGGCCACCAGCCTGCTACGAGAAGCTCTGTCTCGCAGTCCAGAACTACTCGAAGCCCAATTGTTACTCGCCGCGCTGCTTGTTGAGGCAGGCGACGAAGCAAGTTTTTTCCAGTGCTTCAAGCAGCTTCCGGACGCCGCATTGCAGCACCCGGCCTATTGGCTGCTCTTAGCCACACGGGCCGAAAGCGCCACGGACAGCGGCGCCGCCATCCGGTGTTACTGGGAAACGCTTCGCCGCAGCCCGGACTACGACCGAGCCACCTATCAACTTGGTCAGCTTCTGGCAGCGGAACAGCGTGGGGATGAGGCACAACAGTTCTTGGACCGAGCCCGAAAACTGAGTGAACTGACAGAGCACTCTGCAAAGCTGTACGATCGCAAAGGCTCAGCCACCGAGATCGCCTCGTGCGCTCGTCTGACCCTGGAATTGGGTCGCCTTCCTGAATGCCGCGCGTGGTGCGAGTTGCTTCCCGACGAGGCCCGACCGACCGTTGTCAGGGAAATCAACACACAAGTCAGGAAGCTGCTGCGGGAAGACACCCCGGCCCTTCTGCCCGAGGCAGATCTGGCAAAGCGGTTCGATCTGTCGTCTTATCCGCTACCAGATCTGACCTCTCGGCGCATGGACCCGTCTCACACCCGATCAGGTCATCCTGCATCCTCAAGCGACATCCTTTTCCTCGATGAGGCTGCGGCGCTGGGCCTTCAGTTCACTTACTTCAATGGCGAGATTTCGGCGAGTCCCGGCAGACGGATGTTCGAATACACAGGGGGTGGCGTCGCCGCCTTCGACTATGACCTCGACGGCTGGTGTGACCTCTACTTCACACAAGGGACGATCTGGCCTCCGGATACAGCCAACTCTCAGTTCCTCGACGCCCTGTTCCGGAATATGGCCGGGATTCGCATGAGCGAAGTCAGCCATCTGGCCGGTATCCATGATGCCGGGTTCGGGCAGGGGGTCGCTGCAGGTGACTTCGATAACGATGGTTTCCCCGATCTCTATGTCGCCAACATCGACGGAAATCGGCTCTACAAAAACCAGGGTGACGGGACGTTCGTTGATATCACCTCCAGCTCAGGCCTGGCCCGCCATTCCCACTGGACGAGCTCCTGTTTGCTCGCTGACCTCGACGGAGACTCCCTCCCGGATGTCTATGACGTCACCTACTTGACCGGCGATGAGATCTACACTCGTGTCTGTCAGGGAGATGACACCATTTTGGCGTCGTGCCCACCTTCGCTCTTCCCCGCGGCGGTGGACCATGTCTATCAGAATCAGGGAGACGGGACGTTTATTGAGATGACCCGGGAGTGGGGATTTGATGCGCCGAATGGAGATGGACTCGGGATCGTCGCCGCTGACTTCGACGAATCGCAAACCATCAGTCTCTTCGTTGCCAACGATGGACGCCCCAACTTCTTCTTCGCTCCGCAAAGACGATCAGACGGAAAACTCGCCTGGCAGGAACTGGGGCTTGTCAGTGGACTTGCCTACGACGAAGCAGGTGCCGCGCTCGCCTGCATGGGGGTCGCAGCAGGGGATCCCAACAACGACGGACGGCTCGATCTGTTTGTGACCAACTTCTACAACGAATCCAACTCGCTCTACATCAACCTCGGTGCCCGTACCTTCTCCGACCGAGCCAGAACCATGAGACTCCGCGATCCCAGCTGGTCTCTTCTCGGGTTCGGCACGCAGTTCATCGATGCCGACCACGACGGATTGGAAGACCTGATTCTCGTCAACGGACATGTCGACGACTTCTCCTACAAACAGATCCCCTACAAAATGAGACCTCAGTTCTTCCACAACATCGCTCACTCCTTCCAGGAACGATTCGCGGACGAAATCGGCGACTTCTTCCATCTTCCGAGGCTCGGTCGAGGAGTCGCACGAATCGACTGGAACAGGGATGGGCTCGATGACCTCGCCATCTCACACATCGGCGACCCTGCCGCGCTGCTCACCAACAAATCTCCACAACCAGGGCGGGGACTGCGGATCCAGCTTGTCGCCACAAACAGTTCACGCGACGCCATCGGCACGCGTGTCACCGTGCAGGCCGGACAGAAACACCTCACACGGCAGCTCACTGCCGGAGATGGATATCAGGCATCCAACCAGAGGCTGCTCGACTTCGGACTCGGAAACGACACCGGAGAAATCACCGTCGACATCCACTGGATCTCGGGAAGTACTCAATCCTTTACTCTCAAGAACCCCACTCAACCCCTCATCGCCGTCGAAGGAAATCAGCAACTGCTGCAAATCACGGTGGAGAGTCACTGATTGGGGGGTACTGATTCTCAGCCTTAAGATGCCAACAGAAAATGACTCAACCCAAACAATCGTCTTGACGACACTTGTTTCAACAGATATTTTATCGATCGGCGTTCACGCGGCCGGCGAGCGTGCGGCCAGGGCGAGCCGTTTCACTTTGATGAACTGTTTCCGATGAGCACGATCTCTTCCTCTTCTGATCGGCCAACGCAGCGGGAATCCGTCGTCTCCCTGCTGTTCTATGCTTTGCTGCTCGTGGCCGCAGTAGCGTCTTTTATGTTGATCCGCCAGATCGGACAGGGGCTGAAGGCCCCCCCGGGGACTGCGACGGTTTCAGCGCCGAAGGGGACTCATGCCGGGGGTGTCGACGTCGTTGTCCATGTCCTGGCGACACTCGCGGCGGTTATCGCCTTGGGAAACGTGCTCTCGTGGGTATTGAAACGCCTGCACCAACCCGCCGTGATTGGTGAAGTGATCGCCGGAATTCTGCTGGGCCCCTCTGTCCTGGGGGCAATTTCTCCACAGGCGATGCACTTGCTGATTCCCGACGTGTCAGCGGATCCGCATCAACTGGTGCTCGGTTCCCTGAAGACCATCGCGCAGATCGGCGTAATTCTGTATATGTTCGTCGTGGGGCTGGAACTGAATGCCCAGAAGGTTGGACGACAGGCCAAAGCCGCCATCGCTATCTCTCACGCGAGTATCGTCTTCCCGTTTGTGCTGGGATCGTTCACGGCACTGTGGCTCTATCCAATCCTGTCCACCGACAGCGTTCCCTTCACCAGCTTTGCCTTGTTCCTGGGTGTCGCCATGTCGATCACGGCCTTTCCCGTGCTGGCTCGGATTTTGACAGACCAGCGACTTGAGAAGTCTGACCTGGGCGTGATCGCTCTGAGTTGCGCGGCCACCGACGACGTGACGGCATGGTGCCTGCTGGCCTTCGTCGTGGGAGTTGTCCAGGCGCAGGTGGGGGGAGCCATGCTGGTCGCCGTGGCCACGATTGCCTTCATTGCCGTGATGTTTCTGCTGGTCAGGCCGCTGATCGTCAAATGGGTCCATTGGGCCGAACAACATCAGCAAGAGCGACAGACGATTCCACTGTTATTGATTGCACTGCTCTGCGCATCGCTCACGACGGAAGCGATTGGAATTCATGCCGTTTTCGGAGCCTTCATGCTGGGGGCAATCATCCCTCACGACAGCCGTATCGCCCACCAGCTGACTTCAAAACTGACCGACGTCGTGACGATCCTGCTGCTGCCGGCCTTCTTCGCTGTGACAGGGATGAATACCCGCATCGGTCTGATCAATGGTTGGGACGGCATCCTGATCTGTCTGGCCCTGATCCTGGTCG
The DNA here is from genome assembly GCF_044336245.1 of Schlesneria sphaerica. NCBI lineage: Bacteria > Pseudomonadati > Planctomycetota > Planctomycetia > Planctomycetales > Planctomycetaceae > Schlesneria > Schlesneria sphaerica. The sequence goes on from NZ_CP172346.1 coordinate 3,753,130, forward strand.
CCACGGTTGGCAAGTTTGGGGGGACGGTCGCAGCTTCGCGAATGGTCGGGATCGACTGGCGCACTTCCGCCGCGCTCGGAATCCTGATGAACACCCGGGGGTTGATGGAGCTGATCGTGCTGAACATCGGATTGTCGCTGGGAGTCATCTCACCGAAGTTGTTCGCGATGATGGTGATCATGGCCGTCGCCACAACAATTGCGACCTCGCCAATCCTCCGCAAGCTGCTGTCCCATTCGGCCAGCGGCGCAGAAGGGTCTGTCACCTTCCGCAGCGAATCCCCGTAACCACTTCGGTTCGATAACTCATTCGAGAACCGACGAGACGTTCTGTTGACCGGCTCAGGCCTCCGTTCGCAACCTCTTCATCGGTACTCACTCAGCTCGCTGCAACATTGATCGAGCCAGCCCCCTGACGCATAACAGGCGCGTGATGCTGGTTGTCCACTTGAGCGAATCGGCTCCGCCCCTTGACTGCCAAACACTTCACATGTAAACTATCCACCGAAAGAGGCAATCACTTGGTTAGACAGAAGTGGCTACCGTCCGAACCAGAGAATGAAGGCTGTCGCGCCCGCTCGAATCGAACGAGCCGGGAAGTCAGCTTAAGGAATCTCTCAATCGAACCACCGTTTCTTCGCCCATTTACATGACATGTAAACAATCACTGCGACTGGCCTCTCTCTCAACAACCCTTTTCGTCAGGAGAAGTCCCATGCTTCAGATCCGAAAATCCAACGATCGCGGTCACGCCAATCATGGCTGGCTGAACACGTACCACACTTTTTCATTCGCTTCTTACCGTGACCCGCGTCACATGGGATTTCGATCGTTGCGCGTGATGAACGAAGACTGGGTCGCTCCCGGCCAGGGCTTTGGCACACATCCTCATCAGGATATGGAAATCGTGACCTACGTTCTCGAAGGGGCACTGGAGCACAAGGATTCGATGGGAAATGGCGAAGTTCTTCGACCGGGTGAGTTCCAGCGCATGACGGCGGGAACGGGAATTACCCACAGTGAGTTCAATCCCTCCCCAACGGAACCAGTTCACCTCTATCAGATTTGGCTGTTCCCTTCGGAAAAGGGACTTGAGCCAAGTTACGAACAACGCCGATTCCCGGAATCAGACCGGCACAACAAACTGCAATTGGTTGCCTCGCCATCGGGAGAACACGGTTCACTACTTATTCATCAGGACGCCCGGATTTATTTGGGCAATCTCGACAAAGAAAGCCAGATACACCAGCAATTCGCGTCAGGCCGACATGCATGGCTGCAAGTATTACGCGGCTCAGTCACAGTGAATGGCCAGCATCTCGAAACCAGTGATGGTGTGGCGGTAAGTGACGAAGCTGAATTAGCAATCCAAGCGGCCGAAAATGCCGAAATTATGCTGTTCGACCTTCCATAGACCACTCTCAGTCATTGTTCACGAAAGCGAGGATTTCCATGAAGGCTCTTTTACAAGGACTTACCACTGTCCTGGGCCGAATCATGATCGCGGCAATCTTCCTGACCTCTGCCATCAGCGGCCACCTGCGAGACTTTGACGGTGTCGCAGCCTCGATGGGGTCTCGTGGAATTCCTCAGCCTCAAGTCCAACTCGCGGGAGCCATCTTGTTTATGATCGCGGGGAGTGTGTCATTGATTCTGGGGTACAAGGCCCGGATCGGAGCAGCCATGCTGTTCCTGTTCCTCGTTCCGGTCACATACTACTTCCATGACTTCTGGAACTTGCGCGGCCCCGATCAACAGTCACAACTGGTTCAGTTCCTGAAGAATCTTGGCTTGATGGGTGCGATGCTGTTTATCATGGCGAATGGTTCAGGACCGATGAGCCTGGAAAAGAGCGGATCCAAAGGAGCCTCGGCCAAACCGAAGGCCAAGCCTGCAAAATGAGGGGAACGAGTCGCAGACCTTCAGTGCCGGAGGATCGAAATTCGGCCCGGGGCTCCTGGGCGCACTCGCCAATCATGTTTTGACCGGAAACGTGTTCCCTGCACACGTTCCCACCAGAGGACCTCGACTCGTTCCCATCGGAACCACGAGGTCCGAGCGGGCCTTTTTCTCGTCTCGCGCTCCCGTCCGGGTGAGCGCTATGAGGACGCTTTCGTCTTCAAGAGACACTCAGGCCTGTATTCACCTCTTATTGCGGTCTTGTTTCTGCAGCCCCGCAAGCTGCTCCTTCACATACCTTAAGGAGGAAACCAGCCGGGCTTCGCTCGCTCTTTCATCACCTCGATCTGCAACCTCACTTGACCTGTGGAACGACGTTCCTGCCATCCCCATTATCGCGGGAGGAAGCCAAATTCGTAGTTCAACGAAGGCGATGTATCGAATTGCAACCATTTGTCTACCAAGAACACAAGAGTGTTTTGATATGGCGCTTGATGAGGGTCCGTGTCACGGGGTAGAGTAAAAAAATGTCAATCGGTCACTGACACATTTGTTACCCGTTGTTCTCGTGGGCCCCATTGTCATGAAGTTCAAAATCAAGGAAGACCGAGACGACGTCGTCCAGGTTTCGATTGAGGGCTGTCTGAATCAGCAGGACGTCGCACCTCCGATCGATCCCATTCGTGCCTTGCTTGGTCCCAGCGCCTATCAGAAGACGGTGCTGCTTGATATGCGGGACTCGAGTTATCTGGATTCACTCTGCATCGGTTGGCTGCTGAGTTGTCACAAACGATTTCGTGAGCAGGGGGGGAAGCTGGTCATCCACTCACTCCCCACCGTCGCCGCGAATGTGATCTCGCTGTTGCGATTGAACACCGTCTTTCAGATGGCGGACGACTCGGAAAAAGCCCTTCAACTCGCACGCGGGGAGGTGGCTTAGATGGCCTACGACGGTCGTTTCTCACCCGACTTTTTCACTGAAAAATCGTCGGCCGAAGTCCTTGAAGCCATCATTGAACGAGCGGCTGAACTGCACGTCAGCGATTTGTTTCTGCTAGGCGAAGAAGGGGGGGTGCGCGTCGCCTACCGACGGATGGGGGGATTGGAAACAGTCGCCGCGTTGCCTCTCGAAGTGGGACGTAGCGTGATCACTCTGCTCAAAGCAGAAGCGGGAATCGATCTGGGGGACCGCCGCCGACCGCACGAGGGTCGGCGGATTCAGACAGTTGGTGATCGAGTCGTCGACCTGCGAATCAATATCATCCCCACGCTGCACGGCGAGGACGTCACCGCGCGTTTGCTCGACCGGAAGTTCGGCCTGAAGAGCCTCGACCAGATCGGCCTGACCCGCATCGAACTGAATAAGATCCAGGCGATGCTCGCCAATCCAAGCGGCCTGATCCTCGTGACCGGCCCGACCGGAACTGGGAAAACAACAACACTTTATGCGGCCGTGCAGAGCCTGAACGACGGGTCGAGAAAGATCAATACGCTCGAGGATCCTGTCGAGTACGCCGTCGCAGGGCTGCGACAGTCCCAGGCGAATCCCCGGATTGGACTGGATTTTCCGGAATTGCTCCGCAACGTACTGCGACAGTCCCCTGACGTCATTATGATCGGCGAGATCAGAGACGAAGAAACGGCCGCGACCGCCGTCCGAGCCGCCAACAGCGGAACGGTGGTCTTGTCGACACTGCACTCACCCGTCGCGGCAGCCGCCGTCCAAAGCATGGCCGCCCTGGGGGTCAATCGCTACTTCCTGTCAAACTGCCTGCTGGGCGTTGTCGCGCAGCGACTGGTGCGGACGCTCTGCCCCAAGTGCCGGGTGGCTTACGACATCAGCGAATCACCGGAAACGTTTGCCGATATCCAGCCATACCTCGAACCCGGCTTTGGCTCGTTCATCTTCGGCCCCGGATCCTGCGAAGCCTGCCTGCATCAAGGCTACGCCGGCCGAACGGCCGTCGTCGAGTTGATGGTCTTCAACCGGGCACTGCGTCAACTGGTGGCCAACGGCTGCAGCAGCGAAGAACTGCAGACGTTCGCCATTCAACAGGGGATGCTGGAATTCCGACGTTCAGCTCTCGTGAAAGTCGCGATGGGGATTACGAGCACCGAAGAAATCATGCGAGAACTGCCAACGGATCAACTGGGCCTCGATTGATCGGCCCGGCGAAGTCTCGGATGACGGCTGCACGTGACGAGCAGCAAGAGTGTTCGCCAGCAACGCCTCCGCGCGCCGCAATAGAGGGAGTGAGACCGACTGAGAGCGGGTCAGAGACCCGCTCCAGCGCTGTCCTGTTCGTGACTTGAAGCCGTTACAGGATTTCCAGTGTCGGCATCTTGGGTGCGACCAGCAGTTGCTTGGCCACCTGAATGGCGACCTGCTCGCAAATCTGAACTAGCGGTTCCCGTGACGGATTTTCTTCGGAGAACAGGGTCGAAATCCGCCCCGCGTCGCCTCGAATTCGAATCCCTGAATCGATGGGAAGTTCGCCCAGAAACGGCACGTTCAATTCTTCCGCCATGGCCTTGGCTCCGCCTCGACCGAAGATCTCGCCCGACATGTTTTCGACAATGCCCAGAATAGGAATCTTGACCTGATTGAACATGCTGATCGCCTTGATCGCGTCGAGCAGCGCCACTTGTTGAGGTGAGCAGACGACGACGGCTCCGGCAAGACCGAGCAACTGCGAAAGGGTCAGCGAGATGTCGCCGGTACCGGGAGGCAGGTCGATGATCAGGTAGTCCAGATCACCCCAGTCGGTATCTTTCAGAAACTGGGTGATCGCACGGTGAAGCAGGGGGCCTCGCCAGATCACCGCCTGATCCGGTTTCAGAAAGTAGCCCATGGAGATGACCTTCAGGCCATCAACGTCAACAGGCTGAATCCGCTCGATCTCCTCACCCGATTCCGTCCTGACTTTAATGGCGGTAGGGCGATCCACAGACCCGACCATGTGAGGGACACTGGGCCCGTACACGTCCGCATCCATCAAACCAACTTTGCAACCGAGCGTCTTCAGACCATACGCCAGCGAAGTGGCGACGGTACTTTTGCCGACGCCCCCTTTACCGCTTCCGACAGCGATGACGTTCTTGGCGCGAAGCCCAATCGCACCACCGGACATTTTCCCTTGAACGACGGAAGTGAATTTCACCTCGACCGCCGTCACATCGGGCTGCCCCTCTTTCACCGCAGCGGTGATGGCATCAGAAATCCGGTGCTTCCCCGGATAAGCAGGGGTCGGAAGTTCAATTGTGACGTGGACCGTAGATCCCGTCGTTTGAACGGCTTTCACCATGTCCAGCTCACCAAAAGTCCGGCCAATTTCCGGGTCTTTCAGGCTGCGGACACGCTGCAACACCTCTGCTTCCGACAACATAGCCACTTCCCAATACTTCAGAAGAATTGAAATCACATTCATTTGTAGCAGCGCGACAACCGCCGGGCAATCACTGGCACACCGCCTGCGATGAGTTCGCAACGCGTTTCCCGACGGGATTCGGCGATCGGCAGGCTTCGCCATAAACTCCGGCCCCCAGTCGGGTAAGCCGTCTTTGGCCTCAGTACGTCCACACGACGAAATGCACACATACCGCGCAAACATGCCTAACGACGAGGCAAGCATTTCGCTTCAGTTCTCCGAAGATTGTCTGGCAATGCCACAGAAAGCCGGCGATTGTTGGAATCCCAGTGAGATCGATTCACTTGGCATCCTGATTGCTTCCGAAACTTGCATAGCAGAGGCTTCTCAGCGCTTATTCTTCTGTTCCCAGACTGAAAGTACATCGAATGAGTGGTAGCACCGCCCGTTATCAGGCCATCCAGGCCGTCACGAACTACAAACCCATTTCAGCCCCGCTGAATTTCGCCGAAACTCCAAGCGGTGAACTCTTCGGAACCAACGTCTTCAGCATCAAGGTGATGAAAGACCGCCTGCCAAAGACCGTCTTCAAATCGGTGATGAAGACCATTGAAATGGGCGAGCCACTCGATCCAAGCGTTGCTGATACCGTCGCCGCCGCGATGAAAGACTGGGCGATCGAGAAGGGTGCGACCCACTACGCTCACATGTTCTACCCCCTGACCGGGATTAGCGCCGAGAAGCACGACAGCTTCCTGGCACCGGACGGCCTGGGTGGAGCCGTTAACGAATTCAGCGGTTCGGCTTTGACCCAGGGCGAGCCAGACGCATCCAGCTTCCCATCGGGGGGCATTCGCGCCACGTTCGAAGCCCGTGGTTACACCGCTTGGGACGTTACCAGCCCTGCCTTCATTCTCGAAAACCCCAACGGCACCACGCTGGTCATCCCGACCGCCTTCTTCTCATGGACCGGTGAAGCTCTCGACAAGAAGACTCCACTGCTGCGTTCGATGAAGGCACTGAACATCCACGCTCAGCGTGTGCTCAAGCTGTTCGGTCACAAGAATGTTCCTTTGGTCACCGCCTCGTGCGGTCCTGAACAGGAATACTTCCTGATCGATCGCAACTTTTTCTTCGCTCGCCCTGACCTGATCAGCGCCGGCCGCACTCTGTTCGGAGCCAAGCCACCGAAGGGTCAAGAGTTCTGCGATCAGTACTTTGGTGCCATCCCAGACCGCGTCCTCGCTTTCATGCTCGACTGCGAGCGAGAACTCTTCAAGCTCGGCGTCCCCGTCAAGACTCGCCACAACGAAGTGGCGCCAAGCCAGTATGAGATCGCCCCGATCTACGAAAACGCCAACGTCGCTGCAGACCATCAGCAGCTCATCATGATGACGCTGAAGCGAGTCGCCGCCAAGTACGGTCTCGAGTGCCTCCTGCACGAAAAGCCCTTCGCTGGCGTCAACGGTTCGGGCAAGCACTGCAACTGGTCGCTCGGCAATCCCGTTCAGGGGAACCTGCTGGAACCTGGCAAGACACCGCACGAAAACATGCAGTTCCTGGTGTTCTGTGCGGCTGTCATCCGGGGCGTCCACAAACACAGTTCACTCTTGCGTGCCGTTGTCGCTCACGCTGGCAACGATCATCGCCTCGGTGCCAACGAAGCTCCCCCCGCCATCATTTCGATCTTCCTCGGCGAGCAGCTTGCTGACGTCTTCGAGCAGATCAAGCAGAGTGGTTCTGCTTCCTCCAGCAAGCAGCCTGGTGTCATGACCGTCGGTGTCGACACCCTGCCAGCTCTGCCCAAGGACGCAGGCGATCGTAACCGAACCAGCCCCTTCGCCTTCACCGGAAACAAGTTCGAGTTCCGCGCTGTTGGTTCGAACCAGTCGCTGTCCGGTCCGCTGGTGGCCCTCAACACCATCATGGCCGAATCGCTGGACTACATCGCCACCGAATTGGAAAAGACCACCGGCGGTGATCCAGCCAAGCTCCCCGGGGCTGTCCAGAACCTGCTCAAATCAATTGCTAACGAACACGGCTCTGTCTGCTTCAATGGCGATGGGTACTCCGAAGAATGGCAATCGGAAGCCGCCCGCCGAGGCCTGCCCAACCTTAAGCAGACGATCGACGCGCTCCCCGCGATTACCCTGCCAGCCACGGTCGAAATGTTTGAAAAGTACAAGGTTCTCTCAGCACGCGAAGCGGCCAGCCGCGAAGAGATCTACTTCGAACAGTACGCCTTGACGCTGAACGTGGAAGCACGGCTCTCCCACGAAATCGCCAAGACGATCATCTATCCCGCTGCAGTCCGTTACCAGAGTGAACTCGCCGCAACCGCCGCCAACTGTAAGGCTGCGGGTGTCGACTTCGATGCCTCGCTACTGGTGAAGCTGAGTGGATTGATTAAGTCGCTCAACGAGAAGATCGCCGTCTTGGAACACCTCAACGAAGAGGGCTGCCATGGTGGACACGGCGTTGCAAATCCAAAGCAAGCCGCCGAACGTTGTGCAAAGAAGGTCAAGCCGGCGATGGAGGCCGTTCGCGAAGTCGTCGACGAACTCGAAACCCTCGTCGCCGACGACTACTGGCCACTTCCGACCTACCAGGAAATGCTGTTCATCAAGTAAGCCTCGTCGCCAGGCCTGAACGACTGCGGGAATCACAGAGTGAACTCGCGGTCTCTGTAGGGTGTTGAGCAGAAACTGCTACAGGTCTGAGGCAACTCTCTCAGGCCTGTGGTCGATAAAATTGAGCTGAGCCAGAAAGACCCGGGACGTTTACGTCCCGGGTCTTTCCTTTTCGCGAAGCAAGATCCTTTTCAACCTCCGCCTCTACCGTCGAAATTCCGTCTCACAGATGGTTATGATCTCTCGTTCGTCTGGCGCCCGCCGCCGATGGCCTGTTGACCCCCGACACACATCGAAAAGACGGTTATGGGCATTTCGCCGAGAATCATGAATTCGCGTAGAGTACGGCCTGCAAACCGCAGTCTCTCGTACATGAGTCTGCAACATTCAGGTCCTGCGGGAACGCGCTACACAAAACGTCAGCACGCAATCGGGACACCGGTGATTCGCTGCGTTGCGTACGTGCTGTTCGTTGCCCTGAGCCTGCCGGGCAGTGACGCCGCGTTGTGTCTGGCTGCAGAAGATAAAAAACCGTCGACCCCCGCTCCCGCCGTCGCGCCGGATCAACAGGCCGAACCGGGCACTGCGGACACGCTACCGCTTTACACGGACATGGAGCTTCCCGCAGCAGAAGAATTGCTGCGATCCAAGCCCTTTGACTGGATCGTGCTGAAATCCAATGAAGTCCTCATCGTGGAACCGGTCCCGCTTCGCCCCGACACGCTCGCATCGATGAATCTGGAATATGAGCGTCATCTGAAAGGACGCGCGGGATTCCGGGAAGGAAATGATCGTCTGGGCGAACGCCGCAGAAGCTTTCAGTCTCTGCCGATCACTCTGCTGGAGCCGGGGGAAGAGCAAGACCCTGATTACCTTCTCGAAACGAAGGTAATCCTGAAGATCGACTACTTCGAAGATCTGGTTCTGCGTCGGGCCAGTCTTCTCATCGATGAACGAAACGTTCCACTCGCCTACGACTTGCTGCTGCTGGTCGACAGGCGTCATCGCGAGAACAACGTGCGATTGAAAGAAGCGTATCAGGCCATGCGCCGCGAGGAGGCCGAGATCGCGGCCGGCGACGAACGCGAACGCTTTACGCTCCCGGAACCGCCCCCCTTAAAGCTCAGTGCGACCTGGCCGAAATTTGACGAACTCTACCAGAAACTGTTGATGACCGATGCCGAGTTGCGGAACCAGCGAGGGGATCGGGAAGGGGCCGTTCGCCTGTTAGAAGACCTGTGGGACCGCAACTCGTCCTACCCCGAACTTTCCCTGCGGCTGGGTCAGGTGATTGATCTGCTGATCAATGAACTCGGAGACCAGGAACGCTATCGCGAAGCCCGCTATTTCCTGAAGCGATTAACGGCTCGTGAAGCACAGCATCCGATCGCACTCAAGTGGAAGGCGGAACTGATCAGCCGGACGACCGCCATGATGGAAGAGGCTCGACGAGCTTCCGCCGAAGGAAACACGGGCGTTGGCGCACGGCTGGTCGATCGGGCTGCCCGGATCTGGCCCGAGACACCCGGTCTGCGGGAAGCACATCGAGAACTGACGGAGCGACATCAGATCATCCGTCTTGGAGTCTTGCGACTTCCGGGTGAGGCCACCAGCTATCCCTACCCGACGGCCAGCGACACACTCGCCACGAGCCTGACGGCACAACCTCTGTTTGAACCGACTCGGGTTGATGAACGGGGTGTCCGCTACCGCTCGCAAATCGTAGAAGCCTGGGAACCACAAGATCTGGGACGTCAGGTTCAGTTTACGGTCCGACTGCGGCGAGCCGACTGGGAAGCCCGACCCCTGATCACTTCTTTCGATATCGTTGACGAATTGTCGCGGAAACTGGATCCGCAGTCCCCCCTCTTTGACGCGCGGCTCGCTGGGGCGATCGTCAAAGCCGTTCCCCAGTCACCCTCTCAATTCACCGTCCATTTTCGGCGACTGCCACTGCGGCTCGAATCCCTGCTTCAGTTCCCGGTCTCTCTGGCAGATCCCCAGGCGCTGAACCCGGACCTGTTCGCAGGGGCGCTCCCCTCGGCGGGTCGCCAGCGTTTTTTCGAGACGGAACGGGACGCACGATCGGTCACCTATCGTCGGGTACGCCCCCAGCCTGCCACGTTGAAGGCCCGCCACGTGGAAGAGGTCGTCCACGTTCGCTACGACAACTGGGAACGTGCCCTGCAGGGACTGATGCGGGGAGAGATTACCGGGATCCCGTTCGCCGATCTGCAGGATGTGAGAGTGCTGCAGGATGATAATCGTTTTCTCGTCACCCCTTATGCCCTGCCGATCTCTCACATGATCATGTTCAATCCCTCAACACCCGTCCTGCGTGATGCACAGCTTCGTCGCGCCATGTCGCTGGCGATCCCCCGCAGTCAATTAATCGAGCAATCGATTCTGGCCGGTGTCAACGCACGCCTCGCGCGTTTAACGGCGACCCCGTTTCCAACCGTCAGCTACGGACACAATCGCTTACTCGAAGGTCCGCCGTACGATCCCCAGCGCGCTGCGGCGCTCGTCCTGACAGCCAAAAAGCAACTGGGTGGCAGTGAGCTTCCCGTGTTGCGAATCGCGGCTCCTCCGGATTCCCGCATTCGTGCCAGCGTTCAGTCGATGATCGAGCACTGGCGGCGAGTTGGTCTCTCGGTGCAATTGAACGAGAGCACCGTCGCGGCAACTCACGATGACTACGACCTGATCTACCGGACAGAGCGAGTGATCGAACCGCTGATTGATCTGTGGCCGCTGCTGACTCAGCACTCTGACACGCGCGTCGATGCGCTCAGGCCTCTTCCCGAACGTGTTCGCCGGCAGCTACTGGAACTGGAGCGTGTCAACGACTGGACCTCCGCAACCGGTCTATTACACCGTATCGAAGCCGAGCTGCTGATCGAAACCCGATTCATCCCCTTGTGGGAAGTCGATGAATACTTCGTCACTCGCCGTAACCTGAACGGTCAGCCCGCGCGGTTGATGCATCCCTTCCAGGATGTCGAGCGATGGACGCTTCAATCCTGGTACCCGCAGGACACTCCCTGATGGCTCCGCTCACACAGTTCTGCCGAATTCTCTGCCTGCTCTGCAGCGGCATGGCCATCGTCGCCCGTTCCGTCGCTGCGGCTGAGAGCCCCTCCGTCAAATCCGCCCACGATGCTGTCGAATATGAACGGCGGCCTTATGAGGTGCGACTGCTGCTGGCATGCGATCCTCTGTCCGCAAGCGCCACGGTTCAGGACACCACCGTCCGTGAGATCCAGCAGGCCGCCCTTCGCTGTGTCGGCGAACTGTGGTCTCTGACCACGATTCCCGTTTCATGGCTGAGCCTTCCCAGCCGGACGGGGTTGGAGCGGATCAACAAGGGGTCACTGGCGCAACACCACCCTGAGGGGGCCCCGGATGTCTGGTTCGCGGCCGTCGTGGAGTCTCTGGCAGTCGGAAAGCGAGTCAGTGTTCGGTCATGGCAGTTTGACGTTCAGCTCCAGACCGAAATTGCTTCGGTCGATGTCATGGACGACCGAGACTTGCCGATCGAGATCTTGAAACTCTGCAGGACCCTGATGCGGCCGATGGGGATCGTCGAGCAGGTCGATAACAAGGATGTGCGAATTCGACTGCGTGGCGGAGAATTGAATCCTCCAGATCCCTCATTCGCCCAACTGCAACCCGGTGACCTCATGGTTCCGTTTCTGGCTTATCGCAATCGCGAACAGGTGATCGAGAAATTGCAGCCAATCCCCTGGACTTATATCACCGTTAAGGACGCTAATGGCTCGGTGGTCCGGGGGGCCGTCGAAAGCGGCCTCAGACTGGCGCTGGGAGGAAAAAAACGGGGCCGGATCGACACCCTGGTCGTGGCCGTTCGACCTCAGTTCTCACAGACGCAGCTTCAACTGGTCACACAAGGACGAACCCCCTTACCTCTGGCGGCCCATCGTGTCGAAGTGCGAAGTGAGGCGATGATTCCCCGGGCGACACCCGAAGACCCCGATGTCGATCCCGGTTCGACTCTACTGGCCGATGAGCTGACCAATCGACAGGGCTACCTCGAGGTTTCACGTTTTCCCGAAAAGACGCTTGTCTGGTTGTTTGTCTACAGTGGTCAGAATCTGCTGGCCCGTGTTCCGTTCATTCCTGGAGTCGCGGCGCATACCCGGCTGGAAGTTCCTGACGACTCCACGCGGTTCGCCGCCGAAGCCGACCTGCAGATGCTTCAGGGGGAAGTGATTGACGCCGTCGCTCTGCGGAACACGGCCATCTCCACAATTCGCGCAGCCGCCAGCAAAGACGACTGGGCCACGGTCAATCAGAAACTGGCACTCCTCAAACAGCAGGAGAGCTCGACGAAACTGATTGAACGCCTGCTGGCTGTTCGTGTCGCCGGAGTGGCTGCAGCACAGGCGAATAAGGACAAATCGGCACAGGCCCGTATCAACCGCATGTGTGATGAGGCGGTGACACTGATCAAGACGCATCTGTCAGACGACAAGATTCGGCAACTCAGCGAGGAAATGGAAGCACTTCAAGCCCAGGAGAAAGACTCTGACAGCGCGCAGTGATCTCGCTGGCCAGACGCGGGTGCGATGCGGAAAGCCGCCTGAGCGACGGAATTGTCAGTCCCCCTGACTTCCCAGCAGTGGCAGCATGTGGGTGGTTACGTCTATAAAACAGGTCTGCGTTGCGCGCAACATTCCGCAACGGGTCATACAGTGTGACGTCCGTCGCGGGCAGGTCCTGTTGAGCAGAGGAAAAATCGTGATGAATTCGCTCAAAATTCTGATGGGGTCGCTGGCTTTGGTCGGTTTGGGGATGGGTCTCGGCTGGACAATCCGGCCGGTACTGGCAGAACCCGAAAAGCCCGCTCACGTCTACGAACTGCGGACCTACACGACCGAGCCAGGAAAACTGCCGGCATTGCATGCCCGGTTCCGCGACCACACGGTCCGGCTGTTTGAAAAGCACGGCATGAAAAATGTCATTTACCTGACCCCCGTTGATGCCGATGGAAAACCGGTCGACAACAAGCTGGTCTATCTGCTGGCTCACAAGAGTCAGGACGCCGCCAAAGCCTCGTTCGACAGCTTCCGGCAGGATCCTGACTGGAAAGCCGCACGCGAAGCGTCTGAGAAAGATGGCAAGATTCTGGCTGTCGCGCCGGAATCAATCTTCTACGTTCCTACGGACTACTCGCCCTTGAAGTAAGGTGCGATTCAAGAGACGACTATGAATAATCCTCGACCTGCTGTTTCCTGGGTAGGAGACGCGCCTTCGGGCGCTCTTCAACTGATTGATCAGACTTTGCTACCGGTAGAATACCGCGAAATCCGCTGCGCCACGGCGGAAGTGGTGTGGGAAGCCATCAAGTCGCTACGAGTGCGTGGTGCTCCGGCCATCGGTGTTGCAGCCGCATACGGCGTCGTGGTCGGGTGCCAGCCCGTTGCTCAGTCAACCCGGGCGGATTTCAACGCAAAGCTGGACTCGGTCGTCCAGTATCTCGCCGGGAGTCGTCCCACTGCCGTGAACCTCTTCTGGGGTCTGGATCGCATGCGGCGAGTGGCCGATGCCTCGCCGTCGCTGGGATCTGCCGAGATGCTCGATCGACTGCTCGAAGAAGCCAAGGCGATCGAGCTCGAAGATCGAGAGATGTGTGCATCCATCGCTCGCCACGGCCTTCCTTTACTGAGCGAATGCAAGGGGGTCTTGACCCACTGTAATACCGGTGGACTGGCAACGGCAGGTGACGGGACGGCCCTGGCGGTGATCTTCGCCGCCGCACGGCAGAACCCCGAACTCCAGGTCTACGCCGATGAAACCCGGCCGCTGCTGCAAGGGGCTCGACTGACGGCGTGGGAACTGATGCAGCGCGGCGTCTCTGCCACGCTGATCTGTGACTCGATGGCCGGCTGGGTCATGCACGAAGGCCGCGTCCAGGCTGTCATTGTCGGGGCAGACCGCATTGCCGCAAATGGTGACTCTGCCAATAAGATCGGTACGTATTCGCTCTCGATCCTGGCGAAGGCCCACAACATCCCGTTCTACGTTGCGGCTCCCTCCAGCACGTTCGATCTGACAATCGAAAGCGGAAAAGAGATCCCCATCGAAGAACGTGCCTCTGCCGAGATCACGCACGCGTTCGGGAAGCAGACGGCTCCTGACCAGTGCATGACCTACAACCCGGCATTCGATGTCGCACCCGCGACTCACATCACGGCACTGATTACGGAAAAAGGGGTCATTCAGCCCGTCACGAAAGAACGAATCCACGCCGTCCTGACCGGCAACGGACAGTAAGGCCACAGTAACACCACCGCCGAGTAACAACACCGTCGAGTGCGCGATAAGCCTGCGGAGACAAATGTCATTTCGCACGTTTATCGCTCACACTGCGGCGGTGCCCCCTTGTCACGACCGTCTCTTCCTGGGGTACAGACTGATGACGACTCCGACTTTCGCCGCTCAGCCCTATTCCGGGATCGCTTCATTCGGTCGATGTCCCATCATCAACGATCCGCAAGGGTATGACGTCGCGATCGCAGGGATCCCGTATGATGGATCTGTCTCGTACCGCAGCGGCACCCGCTTTGGTCCCCGGGCCATTCGCGAGCAGTCGCTGTTGCTGTGGGGTTATAACAATGTCCAGCAGGTTGCCCCGTTCAAGACGTTGAAGATTGCGGACGTGGGGGATATTGACGTGATCCCTCCCGATATCGTTGCGACTCACCACGAGATTGAGCGGGCGGCATCCCGGTTTCTCGCTGCGGGTCCCAAACTGATCTCGCTGGGGGGCGATCACTCCATCTCGTTACCCCTGTTGCGGGCTCATGCGAAGAAGTATGGCCCAGTGGCGGTTGTCCATTTTGATGCTCATCCCGATACATGGGACTCGGAATATCCCGGCCAGAAGTACAGTCACGGCACCCCATTCCGGCGGGCTCTGGACGAATCATTGATCGATCCTGCCGCCTACGTTCAAATCGGAATTCGGGGCCCCACCAATGGTCCGGAAGACTACCTCGATGCGATCAAGCTCGGGACCCGTATGATCACGCTGGAAGAATTCCGTCGCAGCGGGGTTGAGACGGTCCTGGCGGAAGTCCAATCCCGGATCGGAGCGCGACCGACCTACGTGACGCTGGACATCGACGCGGTCGACCCCGCCTTCGCTCCCGGAACGGGAACCCCTGAGGTCGGGGGCATCACCAGCTACGAGATACTGCAACTGGTGCGAGGCTTGCATGGGCTGAACCTCGTGGGCTTCGATCTGGTGGAGGTCTCGCCACCGTTCGACTCCGCCAACATCACATCCATCCTCGCGGCCAACCTGGTGTTCGAATTCCTGTCACTGATTGCCAAAGCCAGCAAGTAAGTAATCTCAACCAGGCGAGGCAGACAGGAAGCAACGCCGCCCTCGCATTGCGTCCGAGTAACCTGTTCCTCCCTTGGGACGACGTTGCAGCAACGAAGTGGTTCCTTCCGACGTCAGGCACCTGTCGTGGTCGGATTCGTCCGGTCTGGCAAGGAAAAACGAAAGGTCGTACCGACGCCAACTTTGCTGTCGACGCTGACAGTCCCCTGATGAGCCTCAATGAACGCTTTTACGATCGCCAGTCCCAAACCTTCTCCCTCTTCGTTCTCGGGGTCCGTTGCCCCCTTGTCAAAAACTTGGGAGAGTTGCTCAGCAGGGATTCCTGATCCGTTATCGGCGACCCAGCAATTCGCAATCCCGGGGCAGGTCTCCAGTCTTTCTGCACCAATCTCGATCGTTCCGCCAGGGGTATAGCGAATCGCATTTGCGATCAGGTTCTGGAGGATGCGCCGAATCAACCCGGCATCCGCAAAGACAACCGTCTCATCGGGCACACGATTGAGCAGTTTCGTGCCGGTCTCTTCAACGAGCGGGCGGAAGTCGAGGATGATCGACTCGACAACGGGCCACAAGTCGAACTCGCGTCGTTCAAGTCGAATCCCTGTTTCCGTCTGCAAATGCGTATTCTCTTCGATGACTTTACCGATTAAGTTTTCCAGGTGCTTCACGTTCCGGTTCAGAGCTTTCAACAACTGAACGAGATCGGGATCATTCATTACCTGTTGGGGTAACATCATTTCCAGCACGCGACCGGCGGTGGAAATCGCACTGAGCGGAGTGCGGAGATCATGCGCCACGAATGCCAGATACTCCTGTCGCCGTTCCTGTACGTCCATCGCCTGCTGCGCAGTGTATGTCGACAAAGCCAGTCCAATGGCGCGATCGAACACGCGGTTGAGGATATGAAATGGCTCTCCCTGCAGGATCACACCATTCTGATCGGCCAGATCATGAAGACATCCTCGCAGAATATTGTACTCGGCCACGACCTCTTCGAGCTCGAAGGAGACGTTCAACCGCTGCAATCCGTGAATTCGAGGACTGCTGTCATTGCACAGTTCCCCAACCCCCTGCCGGGCCTGAACGATCAACGCGGCCGCCAACTCATCCAGCAGATCGGGAATGTGATCGTTGAGAGTGGGGGTGTCTAACCCTTGAGCAGAGGGGAGCTTTCGGACTTGCTGTCGCCACTGTGCCAGCAGGGTCTTTCGCTGCTGTTTGATGAGCGTCGCCAGGACTGCCAGATTTTCACTCGTCATCAAACCTCCAACTGCGCAGGTTATTTTTGTCGGAGGGGTTGGCGATCGTAAAGATGAGATAGCCGATATCGCCCTAACGGAAATCCATTCGCGCCGTATTCCTGTGGGACCCGATAAGTCTAGTCTGCAACTCGGCTTCGTCAATTGGGTGTTTTACACGGATCCTGGTTGACAGAATTTTAAGGTAGCAACCTCAACGCAGGTCATCAGTTGCATTGAAGTCCCAATGCGAGCCTGACGGCTCTCATGATCGGCGAGCGGATTTGCGGACGATTCATGACTTCGGAGCACCGAAATTTGCGGTCAGCCCGAAACTAAGCCTGAGCAACCTCTTCGCCATTCTCTCCGACCACTTGCGGCATCGCTTCCGAATTTGTGGCAACCGTGTGCCCCCCAGCAACCAGCCGAAGAAGCAAGGGGAGCAGGATCAAGTTGCCCAGCAAACCACCGATCATCGCCACACTCACCAAAATTCCAAAGTAGACCAGCGGAATGAAGTGCGACAGCGCCAGGACCGAGAAGCCCGCCACCAGGGCCACATTGGCAAAGACCAGCGCGAGTCCCACCCCTTGATGCGTCTCCCGCAGTGCCTGGGAAAATGAGAGGCCGCGACGCCGGGCCTCCGTATAGCCGGAGACGTAGTGAATGCTGGAATCGACCGTCAGGCCCATGGACACGCTGGCAATCATCGCGGTGGCGATATTGATCGGTAAGCCGATCCAGCCCATCGTGCCAATCACCAGCACAATCGGGAATAGATTGGGGACTAATATTATCAGGGCCAGTGGAAGACTGCGAAAGGCAATCCAGACACAGACCATGATGGCCAGCGCGGCCACCACAAAACTGGTCAACTGGTCCCCCATCAGGCTCTCGATCAGGTAGGTCAGCAGCACAAACAAACCCGTACAACGAGCACCTGGAAATCGTTGTTCGGCAAGCTGCTCGACACTCGCAATCAATTCCAGTTTCGAGGCGGAGGGCTGCCGTTCGCGGGCACGCAGCATGATCCGCATCCGCCCCTGTTCCGGGTTATAGAGCCCCGTCACGAAGTCAGGCTGCATCCGTTCCAACGCCGAAATACGCCAGGACAAAGGGAGGAACCCGATGAGATCCAGACCATCGGTAAGGGAAATCACCTTGGTGAGACGGCCCGGTGACTGGGGATCTTCAAGCTGACGCAGTTGAGCCGTGAATTCGCTGACCTGTGCCAGAAACGCACTGTCCAGTTCGGGGGGAGCGGGGAAGTTGACTTCCCAGGTTCCTGCACCCCCCAGACGTTCTTCAAACAGATTGAGTGATTTGACGATCGGACTCGAACTGCGGAAGTTCTTACTGAAATCGGTCTCGACCTGCAGCCGAAACAATCCAGCCGCACAGAAGATGGTCAGCAGCGACATCGCCCCTCCGACCAGCACGGGACGCGACTCGACCGACTTGGTTAATCCACCCAGGACTTTGGTCACGCTGTCCTCGGCCGGGGCACGCCCCGGGACCTTCTCGGATCCCCCCAGCAGGATCGCGCCTGGCAGCACCAGGGCACACGTCACCAGGACAAGCAGTGTGGCCAGGGTCATCATGATCCCAAAGCTGACCACCGGTGCGATATTGCTGATCATGACCGCAGAAAAACCCAGGGCCGTGGTCGCGATCGTCCAGAAGATTGGAATCGACAGATCCAGCATCGTCTGACGGAGCGCTTCGACCGGGGTCTTCGAAAAGCGATACTCACGATAACGCAGCGTGATGTGCATGACGGTCGCGATGCCGATGATCGTGACCAGCGAGTTCAACATGGAACTGACCATGCTGAGCTGCATGCCACTCAGCACCAGGATAGCCTTCGTCCAGATCAGCGTGACCTGAACCACGATCAGCGGCAGCAGCATCCAGCGGATACTGCGGAACAGAACGAAAATCACAGTCATGAGCAGAATGGCCGATGCCCAACCCAGCGTCGCCCCATCCTCCTCGACGTACCGAAACATGTCGTGTACTTGAACGGGCTCTCCCACGACTGCGGCAGGAGGATTGTGGGCATCCGCAATCTCGCGAACGAGCTGATAAGTCCTGGCGCGGGGAATCTCGGCCGTCCCTTCCGGCTCAAGCCGGCAGAAGATGGCGGTCGTCTGCGAGTCAGTGCCGACCAGCACACCTTCCATCAGCTTGCGGATGATCGACCGTCCAATCGGTGCCTGGAGCGCAACCGACAAGTACTGGATACTGTCTGACTGAAGACCTTTCACTTGCTGAAGCTGTTCGACCAGCGCTTCAATCCGGTCTCGTGCCGCATCCGAAAGACGGTCGCTATCTGGATCGAACAGCTCCGGATCCGTGTAGGCGACGACCACAAATTCATCACCACCAAACGTTTGCTTGCTTTCCCGCCATGCCGCCAGTCGCTGATTCTCTTTCGCGTACAGCGATTCGATCGACTGCTCAAACTGAAGTCGTGAAGCGGGAAACCAGGCCGCAACAGTCAGCAGGATCGCCAATGCGAGCCACCACCGACGATAATCCAGCAACAGATCTGTCAACCGGACTAACCAGGGCGGGGTCGAAGCGGTCATCATGACTCATGAACTTGTGGCAATCTAAGAAGTCATCGACAAACAATGCCGATGCCGTGTCCTTGGACTCTAATCAAGAATCCAAGTCACCGATAGTTCCACGACAATTTGGCTCGCCGCGAACAGAGCGATTCCCAGCGTCCAAGGCTTGTCAAAACGAGGCGCCTGACATCATAGTTTGCTGATGCGTGTTCAGAGACCGTCCCCTGTGGCCTGTACTTCGTTTCGTACCGGATTGCTGAACTTAAAGAAGAGGAATGAAAATCCCCTTTCTGCTCAGCCCGCCCTGTTCGAGTAATGTCGTTAGCGGCACGTGGAGATCGCTCGCTGAGAACGGACCCTTAAGAGGGCGTCTCAGGGGATCCTGACACAATGGAAACAGCCGACCGGGGCATGGGATTGCAGGTCGAGTCCGGGACAAGGACGACACCCCGCGATCGACAGCGATACTCGACGGTTTTTTGACGCGGAACCGAGGCGATTTGAGAACACTTCATGGAGACTGTAATGCGTGTCCCGTTCCTCCTGCTGACGATTAGCCTTTTTCCCCTGCTGAGTGCGGCGCAGGAAAGTCCCGCCACTTTCCCGGGCACTGAGCCACTCAAGGCGGAACAGCCGCTGGACGTCCTGATGGTCGAAGGGATCGATCAATTCAGCCTCAAAGAACTCGACAAAGCCCGGCAGCAGCGTGAATCCCTCTGGAAGAGGGACTACAGCAGCCCGCAAGCCTATCAGAGCAGTCTGGAACCTTATCGTCAAAAACTTCGGACGTACATTGGGGCCGTTGATCAACGGGTTCAGGGAATTCAGTTTGAACGCCCCCTCAAGTTCACGGGTCTCAGAGCAGCCGAGACGAAACCTGCCCAGGCCCACTATGAGCCCCAATTCCAGCGCTGGCCCGTTTTGCCCGGGATGACGGCCGAAGGACTGATTCTCGTCCCGCAACGAGCTGAAAGTCCACGCGGTATCGTGATTGCCATTCCCGATTCCCGCTGGTCTCCTGATGTATTCGCCGGGGCGACGGAGCAGGGGACCCCGTCGTCGAAGCTCCCGCAGGTGCTGGCCGAAAACGGCTTCCTGGTCGTGATTCCGACGCTGATCGATCGCACCGACGAATTCGCTGGCAACCCTTTAATCGCGATGACCAATCAGACGAACCGGGAATGGGTCTATCGATCGGCGTTCGAAGTCGGACGACATGTGATCGGGTACGAAGTTCAAAAGGTCCTTGCCGCGATTGATGCCCTCGACGGCCTGAATCAGTCGACCAAGTGGAACTTGCCGATCTCCCTCGTCGGTATTGGCGACGGAGGCCAGATCGCGCTGTATTCGGCTGCGATTGATGCTCGACCTGCTTCAGTTCTCGTCAGTGGTTACTTCCAGCCGCGCGAAGGGGTTTGGCAGGAACCGATTGATCGAAACGTCTGGCGACAACTGGTTGAGTTCGGCGATGCAGAAATCGCCGGGATGATCGCTCCGCGGCCACTGATCATCGAAGCGTGTGCGATCCCCGAAACAGACGGACCACTACCCGTCCAGGCGGGACGACGGGGTGGCGCCGCCCCCGGTCAGATCAAGACGGCGGACTTGGCCCAGGTCCGAATCGAGTTCGACCGAGCCAAAGCCATCTACGAAAAGCTGAAACCTGGCAACCACATCGTGCTGGTGGAAAGCGGAAGTGATGGGCGGGGTCCAGCGGCTTCCAGTGCAGCGATCATGGCGCTGGCCCAAAAGTCGGATTGGCGCGACTTCAAACCAGAAGCCCGCGGCAAATCGGTGCCGCTCACGGAAGCTGTGAATTGGCGTTCGGTTCAGGGACGACAGGTCGGTGAGGCCATCGACTTCACACAGAAGCTGCTTCGAAATTCTTTCAAGGTCCGTGACCAGCTTTTCGCCAAAGCCGATCGATCGTCCGTCGAGAAATGGGAATCGACTGCCGAACCATTGCGAGACCATGTCTACAACGAATTGATCGGGAAATTGCCCGAACCTTCGGTCCCGCTCAATCCCCGGACCCGAAAAGTCCTGGAAACGGATGACTACACCGGCTACGAAGTTGTGCTCGACACCTACCCCGACGTCATCGCAGCCGGAATCCTGCTCTACCCTAAGGGCGTCAAAGCAGACGAAAAGCGCCCGGTCGTTGTCTGTCAGCATGGGCTGGAAGGGGTCCCCATGGACACCATCAGCGGACCGGGGACAGAAGGTTACCACTATTACAAAGGCTTCGCCGCAGAACTGGCACGTCGTGGCTTCATCGCCTATTCACCACAGAATCCTTACCGGGGAAAAGACCGATTCCGGACGCTTCAGAGAAAGTCCAACCCAGTGGGTCGGTCTCTTTTCAGCTACATCATTCCCCAGCATCAGGTCACGCTGAAATGGCTCGCTTCGCTGCCTGCCGTGGATCCCAACCGGCTGGCTTTTTACGGTCTGTCGTACGGCGGGAAAACGGCCGTTCGGGTGCCCCCGATGCTGACATCAAAAGAAGGCCGACCAGGCTACTGTCTGTCGATCTGTTCTGCTGACTTCAATGAATGGGTAACCAAGAACGCCAGCGTCGATCTGCCGTTCTCTTATGTCTTCACTAATGAGTACGAGATCTTCGAGTGGAATATGGCACACGTCGCCAACTACGCGGAACTGTCAATTCTGATGACACCACGTCCGTTCATGGTTGAACGTGGTCATGACGACGGAGTGGGGCTGGATGAGTGGGTGGGCTTTGAATATGCCAAAGTCCGGCGGCACTACTCCAAGCTGGGAATCCCCGAGCAGACAGAGATCGAGTTCTTCAATGGCCCACATACGATCAATGGCAAGGGGACCTATGACTTCCTCCATCGTCATCTGAACTGGCCAAAGAAATAGATCTGGTTGCACCTCGCGGCCGGGCGGTTCCAAACGGGATCCTCGGCCGTGGACATCCTGTGTGACACTCAGATTCACCCGGCCGTCCGATCTCGTTCTTCCGTGTCGGAAACACGGTCGCCCCAGGCGCCACGCCATCTTTCCTTTCGCAAGGCGAAGCCGTTGGGTGCGAGAGAACGTTTTCTGGCAACGATCGACAATCGGTGACCGCAAGGGCCTTTGCCCCGCAAGGCCTGTTTCTCAATGAGGACATCCATGGATTTTTCACGTCGATCACTGATCAAGTCTGGTCTCGGGCTGGCTCTCGGAAGTGCCTTGCCAAAACTGCTTCCGGTCCCGGGTCTGGCCAGCGACAACACTCGTGACCCGTTGCCGGTCGCTGGTGTGACGACCGTTTACCGGAAGAACAGCCATGCGGATGTCATCCTCGGTAAAATTCTCGAGGGGTATCAGCAGTACGGTGGTCCGGGCCCGCGTCTGCGCCTCGTGTCACTCTTCACCGATCAGGTCGCCGCGAATGACCTCAGTCGTGATCTGGCACGAAAACACGGATTTCGCCTTTCCAGGACCATTGATGACGCGCTGACGCTGGGGACGGATCGGATTCAGGTCGCAGGCGTGCTGAGTATTGCTGAGCATGGTGAGTATCCACTGACGGACGTGACCCGGCAGCGAATGTATCCACGTCGCCGTTTCTTCGACGAGATCGTGGCCACATTCAAACGCTGCGGCCAGGTCGTCCCGGTGTTTAACGACAAACATCTGGACTACCGCTGGGAGGACGCTCTGGCGATGGTGGAAACATCACGCGCAATGAAGTTTCCTCTGCTGGCCGGGTCATCACTTCCCGTTGCCTGGCGTCAGCCTGCGAACGAACTTCCGGATCAGTGCGAAATTGAAGAAGTGCTGACGATTGGCTACGGCGGCTTTGAAGATTATGGCTTTCATGCACTCGAAGCACAGCAATGTCAGATTGAGCGACGGCGAGGGGGTGAGACCGGTGTGGCGGCCGTGCGCACGATCACCGGTGATGCCATCCTGAAGGCAGAAGCGGCAGGAACTTTTTCACGTGAACTCTTCGAGGCAGCTCAGCGTGCCAAGCCACAATCGCTCGACGGCAAAGCGGCATGGCAACCACAAACCGATTCCGCGGCCTATCTCATCGAGTATCGTGATGGACTGAAGTCGACCGTCGTCATGGCGAACGGGCTGAGCAATTACTTCGCCACGGCGATCAAGCTCAAAGGTCAGCAGGAACCGGTGGTGACATGGTTTAAGCTGCAGGAAGGGCCCCCGTTCGGACACTTCGCTCATCTGGTCAATGCGATTGATGATATGGTTCATCAGCAGAAAACGCCCTATCCTGTGGAAAGAACACTCCTCACCACCGGCATTCTGGATCGCGTCATGCAGAGCTTGGCAGGGGAGGGCAAGCGGATCGAAACGCCTGAGCTGGCCATCGCCTACTCCCCCACCGCATGGCCCTTCGCCAACCACCCTGACTCGAAGCTCGACCTGCCGAACGACTGATCACCCTGAGAGGACCATTCGGCGATCGGGTGTGGAGAGCCTGTTGCTGGACGATGCTCATCCAACAACAGAGGCGATTCTACATACGCCACAACGGCGCCATCCGTTGCGATCACGGGCCCCCCTGCAGCCAGAGCCAGAGACAGAGACAGAGACAGAGACAGACGAGACGCTGTGTTGGCGAGTCAGCCCTCAAGAGGTTCCTGTCCAATCGTTAGCAGAGTCAGGTCGTCTGCGGGATGCGCGTGGACGTAGTCGAGAACACTTTTGGTGGTCAGGGCCTCGATCTTTCTGCGGACTTCGTCCAGCGTGACAACGCGACCGAGATAGAACCAGTTTCGGGCCAGTGATCCGGCACGTCCCGATGTCGATTCCTGAGCGATGATGAGCGAACTTTTTGCGCGTGCTTTGCAGCGGTTCAGTTCCGCCTCTTCGATCCCGTCACCAAGTCGCTTCAGTTCCTTGACCAGTACGTCCAGGGTTTCCTGAGCCCGCTCTGTGGTCGTTCCGGCGTAGCACAGGACCTGCCCCTGATCCTTCAGAGCGTTCAGCGAGGCGTAGACCGAATAGCACAGACCCCGCTTCTCGCGAACTTCGGTGAACAGACGACTGCTCATGCCACCACTCAGCACATTCACTGCTGCCCAGCCCTGGTAGTAATCATCAGCACCATAGGCAATCGCGGGATAGGCCACACCAATATGTGTCTGAGTCGATTCATGGGGTATATGCTCGCGATAAGCACCCCGTTCTCCCGTGGTGAGCGTGATCTCATTGGCACCCGACCAGTCGGCATAGTCCGTTTCCAGAACCGGTAGGACCTGCTCCAGTGTCACGTTTCCGGCGATCCCGAGGATCGCTCCTTGTGGACGGACACAGCGGCGATACTGCGTGCGAACCGATTCGGGCGTGATCCGCTCCAGGTCCTCCAAGGTCCCTTCCGACGACTGCCCCCACGGTGAGGGAAAGCAGCGGCGAACGAGTTCGAACATCACCTTCTGTCGCGGATCGTCTTCAATCGCGAGCAAGGATTGTTCGACCCCTGCCATGACCGCATCGAAGTCTTCCTCGTCGAAGTGAGGATGCTTCACCACGTCGGCGTAAATGCTGAGGGAGGTGGGGAGGTTTCCTGCCAGACAGGTGCTGCCGATTGCCAAGTGGTTCAGCGTCGCAGATTCGTGTGCCTGGATCCCCAGTCGATCCAATGCCGAAAGCAGTTCACGGCTGGAACGATCCCCGGCACCCCGAGTGATCCAGTCGGCCAGCGCATTCGCAATGCCATTCTGTCCGGGGGGATCGTAAGCACTCCCTGCGGGGATCAGCAGCGAGAAGGCCGCGGACTGAACCGCAGGCATGGTCTCGACGAGGACCGTCAGCCCATTGCTGAGGGTCGTTTGTTCAATTTTGTTACCGGTCATGAATCTGCTTTGGTAATAACGCTGAGCAGTAACGGGGAAGGCGATCCGACTCCGTTACTTCTTAATTGCAGGGAGTGAAACAAGAGTATTGCAGATGCCCCAACCAGCGCCAACGACTTGCGGCAATCCCCGTCTCTCCGCCCACGAAAACGCACGATCTACACAAAGACCGGTTGCGCAGGCTGGCTGCGATCACCGATTCGTATTGTCACGGCGAACACCGCCGGGAGGGATGATCCCTGTTGACGGCTGGCAGGAAGGACCTGCCTCCGACTTCGAAGTCGATCTTGCTTCCGTCTGATCCGAAACTCATAGAGGCAGTTTCAAAACCGGTTCAAGCATATCATTACGCAGGCGAGGTGGAAAAAGCCTTCGAAGAGATGTGGGTAGTATTCATGCCGGACAAGAAGCCTTCTTTGATAGCCTAGCCAACTGATCGTGCGTTCCACTTTCCAGCGACTCGCATATCTCTTCAGGCTTCGCCCGTCTTGTCGAGACGGCTTCTTCCGGCCTTTTCGGTGGGGTGTGATTTGCTCAATGCCTCTCAGTTTGAGCGTATCACGAATCCAATCGGCATCAGCCGCTTTATCGTACAGCAGCCTCTCGGGTTTCTGGCCAGCAACTTGAATGTCGACCAGCGTCTCGATCGTGTTGACTTCGGCGACCTGTGCAGAAATGGTGAACCCCGAGATGGGGACGCCGTTACCGTCCGTCATCAGCATGAGTTTCGTTCCTTTACCTTTCTTGGTCTTACCAACCTCGGCGCCCCCTTTTTTGCAGGCGAAAAGGTGCCATCACCCATTGCCTGCGACCAGTTCAGCTGTTTCTGTCGATCAAGGGACTTCAGGAGACGTTCCCACGTTTTGACCATGATTCCTCTCTCCGTCCACTCCTTGAGCCTTCGCCAGCATGTTGCAGGAGACGGGTATCGCTCTGGTAAATCTTGCCATCGTCCTCCGCTCTTCAGGACCCACAAAATTCCTTCCAGACAGGGTCGAGGCTCGACTCGTGGTCGGCCTCCCAGTGGGGATGGAAGAGGGTTTGCAAACAGATCTTTGATGGAATTCCACTGGGCATCATCAAGAAAAGGCTTCGGGACCGTCCTGGACCCTGTCGTATTCGGCCGCCGTCGCTGGGGCCACATGGACAGGGTAATTCGCATGTAAGGGACTCCTTTCTCCCTTACCGGTATGCAAATTGCCTGCCAGAATCGTTATTGCAATAAAGGGGTTTTGAAACTGCCTCTAGTGAATCCTCTCGGCCGTGCCTCCACACACCAAGTGATTCGGAATCCCATTTTCATCAGGACGATCAGTATGAATCCTCAGAAGCAAGCTCGCGTGGACCACCCCGTCCACGACTTCATCTCGCAACGTTGGAGCCCCTATGGATTCGCTGATCGGCCCGTCTCTCCTGCGGATCTACGCTCGATCTTTGAAGCGGCCCGCTGGGCTGCCTCGTCGTACAATGCACAGCCCTGGTCGTATATCGTCGCGACTCGAAAAGAGCCGGAAACGTTCAGTCGTCTGCTGCAGTGCCTGGTCGAAAGCAACCAGACATGGGCCAGTTCCGCTCCGGTCCTTGCCATCGGCTGTGCGAACCTCTTCTTCCCCCACAATGGCCAGCCGAATAAGGCGGCTCTGCACGATCTGGGGTTGGCCAGCGCGAACCTAACCTGCGAAGCCACAGCCCGAGGACTGTCAGTGCACCAGATGGGAGGCATTCTGCCAGACAAGGTCCGAGATTTGTACGGCGTCCCCGACGGTGTTCAGCCACTGACCGGAATTGCCATCGGTTATGCCGCAGACCCCGAAGCGCTGTCGGCCGCGTTTCGAGAACGAGACCTGAAACCCCGCGAGCGACGCCCGCTCAGCGAGTTCGTCTTTGGCGATCAATGGGGCACGAAATCCACAGTGGTGCAGTAGCGTCCCGCGATCTCAAGCTCGATGAACCACGCGAACCCGCCACTACCGGACAACTGCCCTCTCTCTGGATTTCACTGATACGGATGACTCAGCTTCAGGACATATCATGCAGGGCAGAACCATCGCCATCGGAGACATCCACGGCTGCGCACGCGCACTGCAACGTCTGCTCGAACAGATTGATCTGCAACCGGATGACACGCTGATCACCTTGGGCGACTACGTGAACCGCGGCCCGGATTCCAACGGAGTCCTCGATTGTCTGCTGACAACAATGCAGCGCTGCCACCTGATCCCCATCCTGGGGAATCACGATGAAATGTTGCTCGACGCAGCTCTGAAAGGGACCAGCATCGATCGCTTTCTCAGCAAAGGAGGCGACGCCACATTGCGGTCGTACGGCTTACCTCTTTCGTTTGATCAGATTCCTGTCCGACACATTGAATTTCTGCAGGGGTGCCGATCGTCTTTTGAAACCGAGACGCACTTCTTCCTGCACGCGAACTACCGACCTGACCTTCCGCTGAATCAACAGGACGACGAAACCATTCGCTGGAGATCACTGCGTGACTCGATTCCCGGTCCCCACTTCTCGGGCAAGATCGCCGTCCTGGGACATACGCCTCAGCCCGAAGTGCTCGATGAAGGGCACCTTCTGTGTCTGGATACAGGCTGCTGCCGTGGTGGGTGGCTGACGGCGATGGAAGTAACCACACGTCAGGTCTGGCAAACATCGCAAAGCGGCGAAGTCCGTCATTAACGCCGGGGGAAGCAATCTCAGCCCTTCGCTGCTGGCCAGTTCAATACCAGGCCGCTTTATCGACCTGCGTGGCCGGGTGCTTCCCTTGGACAAACAACCGGATGTTCTCGAGCAACGTCTCCAGATGACGTTCCGCAATCTTCGGGGACGCAGCTGCCACGTGCGGTGTGATGATCACGTTGCTGATTGTCCAGAGCGGGTGGTCGGCAGGTAGCGGTTCCGGGTCGGTGACATCAAGTGCCGCTCCTCCGATCTCGTGTGCCTGGAGCGACTGAACCAGATCATCCAGATCGACAATCGGTCCACGTCCGACGTTAATGAGGACCGCGGATTTCTTCATCATGCGCAACTGAGGTCGCCGAATCAGCCCCCTCGTCACGGGAGTCAATGGTGCAGCGACGAAAACATAGTCGGCGACCTGCAGTAAATCAGGCAGTCGTTCCACGGGCCAGACATCGTCCAGCACTCCGGAAAGGGTTTTCGTTCGGGCATCCACACCCACCAGCGACATGCCGAATGCGGCACCCCGTCGGAGAACTTCCTGGCCAATACTTCCCACACCGATCACCCCCAGGGTGCAGTCAGAAAGATGCTGATGCGCACGATCCATGGGCAGGACAGTGCCCGGCGCATTTACGAAGTTGGCAACGTAGGACTGATTCCCCACAGGTGACCAGAGCCCCTGTTGCTGCTGACGAACGTAGATGTGCAGGTTTCGGGCAAAGCAGAGGATGAATCCCAGGACATGATCTGCGACAACGTCGGAGAACAGTCCCCGCATGTTACTTAGCACACAAGGATGGCTGATCAGTTCCGGAAAGACGAAGTGCTCGAGACTGGCGGTCGGCGATTGTACCCATCGAAGTGTCGCGGCCCGCTGTAGAAGCTCGGGTGTCAGTTTACCGAAGAACGCGTCAGCATTCTCCATTTCGTTCAGCGCGATTTCGAGCGTCCCCGCGTTGATGACATCCATCGGTAACGCGGCTTCGCAAATACGAGACAACCGGTCCACATCGACAGCGGGATAGATGACCAGCTTCAAGTTGTGGCTCATTCAATGCAAAGAGAACAACGACGTCAAATTCATCTCAACTGAGAACATTGGATGAGCGGTGTCAAGCATCTCGATATGCACATTTGCAACTTTAGAAAACATCGTGATTTCGACTTGCTCTTGGAATGATCTGTCGACAGAATACCGCCCCGTGTTGGTTCCTTGGAACCTTCTGGCATCTCTCGATTCATGTCCCTCATGAGGTCGCTCGATGCGTTGCTATATGCGAGCTGAGAACGAAGGTTTGACTGTCGGTTCGGTTACTATCAACGTGCTGGAAGTTCGGCACGATTCGGTCCTCCTGGGCATTCACGATCCTCATGCGACTCCCAGTTACCGCGAAGAAGTTCTTTACGTCCAATCTGAAGACGATGATGTTCTGGTGGAAGTCGCTCACGAAGAATTCGAAGCCATCGAGTTTCAACCGGTCAATTCTTACGCCGCGCCTCTGTAACAACGCCGTTGACTTGCCATTCGCTTGACCGCGCAGCCACAATCGGGCGGAGGTTTCTTGCAGATGGTATCAACGACATCCACATCACAATCACCAGCGTCCCCGCCGAGACGTTCCGCTGATGATCCCTACACGCTGGAACAGATCACGGAATTCGGGTTGACCGTTGATCGACTGCCCAGGCACATCGCAGTTATCATGGACGGTAACGGTCGATGGGCTCAGTCACGAGGACTGCCGCGAATCGAAGGACATCGACGCGGAGTGGCCACTGTTCGAACCGTGATTGAAAGTTGCTCACGGTTGAACCTTCAGCAGTTGACGCTCTACTGCTTCAGCAGTGAAAACTGGAAGCGCCCTCAGCTTGAACAAAAGCTTCTGATGCAGCTTCTCGAACAGTATCTGATCGAAGAGCGTGCTGAGATCGAACGACAGAACCTTCGCTTTGCTGTCATCGGACGCCGTAGCGCACTGAGTGACAGCGTCAATCGAGAAATCGACCGCACCTACGAATGTGCGCGTGATAACACCGGCATGCGACTGTGTCTGGCCATCAACTATGGCAGCCGCGGCGAGATCGCCGATGCCGTTCAACGGATTGCCAGGCGAGTCGCAGCAGGCGAGATC
This sequence comes from Schlesneria sphaerica, assembly GCF_044336245.1. Classification (NCBI taxonomy): domain Bacteria; kingdom Pseudomonadati; phylum Planctomycetota; class Planctomycetia; order Planctomycetales; family Planctomycetaceae; genus Schlesneria; species Schlesneria sphaerica. The sequence goes on from NZ_CP172346.1 coordinate 3,782,866, forward strand.
GATCCGGCCTCGATTGATGAAGCCACAGTGGAAGCACACCTGGATACGGCGGGGATGCCTGATCCCGATCTGGTGATCCGCACAGCAGGCGAGATGCGGATCAGTAATTATCTGCTCTGGCAGATCAGTTACGCAGAGTTATGGGTCACCGAAAAATGCTGGCCCGACTTTGGACAGGAAGAACTGTTTGCAGCACTGCGTGAGTTCGCGCAGCGGCACCGGAGGTTTGGAGGCTTGTCAAACTGAGGCAAGAATGCTCATCTGGCGTCTTCTCGTATCCGCAATACTGATTCCTCTCTTCGCAGGAGTTTTCTATCTCGACTCGCGACTGGGAGCGTCCGCACCGATCCTTTTAGCCTTGTTCATCTTCCTCGCCATCTTCGGTGCGCGCGAGATGGTCGATCTGCTCTGGACACGCTCATTCACGCCGAATCGACTTATCGTCTCTGCCTGCTGCGTCCTCGTTACGGCGGCCGCATGGTGGGGACGATTCGGTCATATGCCGATCAAGATCCCTTCGGACGACAATACCCTTTCACAAGTCATGCTGGCCTACGCCATGACGATCCTGGTGCTGTTCCTTCTGGCGACGTACCGCTATCGCGAACCAGGTGCCAGCATGGAGACACTCAGTGCCGAACTGATGATCGTCAGTTACATCGGCGTGCTGCTGGGCGTGGTCGCACAACTTCGCTGGGTGGCGGGTAGTGCTGCCGGATATCTGGTGCTTGGGTCATTGATCATTGTGACGAAAGGGGGCGACGTCGGCGCCTATACCCTGGGACGCCTTTTTGGTCGGCGTAAACTCGTTCCGCATTTGTCCCCGGGCAAGACCTGGGCCGGTGCCGTCGGTGCGCTGATTGGTTCGGCGCTGGGTGCCGTCCTGTGGCTCTCGTTTGCCACGCCGTTGTTCACCCCCACGGGGAGCGCCACCTGGCAGGCACCTGCATGGTGGTCATCTGCCGTCTACGGCCTGATCCTGGGAACGACCGGCCTGGTCGGTGACCTCTGCGAATCGCTGATCAAACGCGATGTCGGCAAGAAGGATTCCTCCAGCCTGCTGCCGGGCTTTGGCGGACTGCTCGACCTGATGGACAGCGTCCTTTATGCCGGCCCCGTAGCATACGTCCTCTGGAAAGCACTTCCGCTCGCGACATGGCTGCCGATCGATCCGACCTGAGATCTCTGTGCCCCGAGTTAATTCACCAGCAGGTGGATGATACGCACGGCGCTCCCTTTGCTCGCCGGGTTGGAACCGGGTGCTACCTTCAGTTCGAGCACATGATCGCCCGAGTCCAGTTCCGCAGCGAGCATTTTTGCCCACGGAAGATGCAGTTGCGGACTCCACTGCGTGAAGAGTTCCTGCGTCTTCCAGTTCCCCCCATCGACTCGAAACTCGACAGCTCCGGTATCGGGTCCTGACGCAACGAAAACACCCACGCCGGTTCCCCGGAACTTGAACTTGAATGTCGCCCCCGGCTCTTCCGCCACCAAGGCAGGAACGTTGACAAAACCGGGTCTGGTCCCCGCACGATCCCCAGGTTCCCACTTGGGAATAACCTTCCATCCGTGCTCCAGCGTCAGCGCCTGGGAAGCCACCGCGTCCGCGGGACTCACCAGCCGGCCACGAAAGTAGCTGAAGGGGTCCAGCGGCGCAGGTAACTCTGTCGCAGGGGGAACGTCGGCCGTGGGAGTCTCTTTCCATGCCGCATTCAGCAGGCGCCGAATGGAACTGGCGTAGAGTTCGTGCCCAAACGGAGCCGGGTGCAGATCACGGAAGTCTTTCTCCCAGGTGAATTCGCCTGCATGAATCCGTTCAGTGACTTCGCGGGCCAGATTGATTGAGGGAAGGGCATAGTGAGCTGCCACCTTCTCGTGGCTGGCAATCACTTCCGGAGTCTGGCCCTGGTGAATTTGATCGATCTTGCCGGGATCAACGAAGTGCAGCAGCGCGATGTCGATGTGAGGGTTAGCAAGTTTGGCCTGGCGAACGATTCCTTCCATCCCCCGAATCTGTTCAATGGCAGAGAAGCCGTTCGTGTCATCATTCACGGCAGCTTCTTCGAACAGCAAGTCCACGGGACCTTTTGCAAGAACATCCCGGCTGTAACGAAACGCCCCGGGGGTCGAACCGAGCGACGGAATACCCGCATTGATGAACTCAAACTGCGTGTCGGGGTATCGCTGCTTCAGGTCCTCGCAAACCTTGTCCCGCCACCCCGGTGCCGCAGTGATCGATCCCCCCAGAAAGGCGACCCGTCCCTGCTTCTCCTTAAGGAACTTCGCCTGACTGTTCTTTAAGCCTCCCCGTAGTTCAAAGTAATCGTAGCCGTAGGGTGTGGCCGCCTGCTGAACCTGATCGCGAAATCCTGTGTGCGTCAACACGAAATTCACGATGTGCGAGGGGTCTTTCAGGCTGTGCGGGTGGTGGTTGCAATGCGGCTTGGAGATCAGCGTGATGGCCCCGCCCAGCTTGCGGTATCGCTCGGCCAGCAGCAGAGAATTTTCTTCGATCGGCACAACATCATCGGTCTCGCCACACACATGCAGCAGAGGAATGCGCGCGTCTGCGAGGGGTTTCAAGTTATCGACCGGGTTCAGTTTGTATGCCAGCGCAGCAGCTTCATCAGCGAACTGATAGACCTGTTTCAAACGCTCCCAGTCAGCGGTTGAGCCTGGACTTTTGCCTTTGCCTCCGGGCCAGCTTTTGAAGTCACACACCGGGGCGTCATTGTAGATGCACGCCACCCGATCCGGATGCCGAGCCCCCCAGTTCAGCGCGAACAGCCCACCGCGACTGAAGCCTTCCAGCACAGTCTTCGGAGCCAGACCAAATTCTTTCGTGACGTGACTGTAGAAAGCGTCCATCGCATCCAGGGCGACGGGTGCGCCGTACAGGTTCTGCACATCAACGTAGGCCACATGAAAGCCATGCTGCAACAGGGCGAGGTCCGCCTGTGGCTCGTGTCCGAAGAATTCCGTTCTCCAGATCCAGGGTTTCCCTGGCGCGGCCTGCCGGGGCACGATCAGAAATCCGTTTCGTCCGTCGACTTGAATGTCACGCTTCTCATACCCTTCCCACTGACCGCCGAAAAGCGAATCACTCTGTAACGAGAAGTGAGGCAAGGCGACGACCAGAAACATCACCAGCCAACGAAGTGACACGATCTGAGACATCTCGGTTCCTGTTGTCGTAAGTGAGAACGTGCAGCCAGAGTATCCTCTCTCACCGTCAGCCAATGATGGCGGGAAGAGGCGATCCTGGGACTTGGCAGCGTACTCAAATGGGCGGCAACTGCCCACCGTGTGGAGACAGTGGACGATACCGTCCGATCAGTCAGGTTGATTCTTCGTTCCTTCCAGTCGGAACTCGGCTTTCACGACGGGGTGATCCGATGCCGTGTTCTGCACAAGGCTGACGTTCACCGTTTCGAGGCCCCTCGTGAAGATCCAGTCGATATTCTGCGAGGACAATCGCTCTGGCAAGGATTCGTGCAGCGGACTGTGAACCCCAGGGCGTTCCAGCAGACTCGTGAGGAGCGGGTCTCCGGCGATTGTGTTGAGATCCCCCATCAGGATGCAGGGGGGTTGCAGGCCCAGAAACAGGTCAATCATCGCCTGGAGTTGGTGTACCCGGTCCTTTTCTCGATCAATGTGCACGGAAAGAACCCGAACATCCCCCTGCTGAAGCGGGACCGTCGCCAGAATCGCATTTCGATAGGCTTTCCCCCGCGTGTTCACGAGCGGAATTCGCAGGGCAGAGCGAATGGGAATACGATAGAGGAGACCATTCCCAAAATGATCAGACCACCACCGCCGCTCGGTCGCAGCAAACAACCAGCCACTGCGATTCAGTTCGGCCACCGAGGCGGCCTGATTAGGTTCGTTGGGGCTCCCCGCTCCCCGAACTTCATATAACCCCGCGTAGTCGACTCCTCCCAGAAGATCCGCAATGCGAGACACGCTGCGCACACCGTCAGTCCCTTTGCCACCATGGATGTTGAAGCTGGCAATCGTCAAAGTGGCGGGGGCCTGATCAGACCCAGCCGAGGCGGGGCTGTGCGGCAGGGGAGCTGTTGCATCGGCCGCACGTCGGTCCGTGCCGTCCCAGAGGATCAATCCCACCAGCGCGACGAAGCAGCCCAACGCAATCCATTTCCAGCGCGACTCAGTTTTGCTCGGTGAGCTCTCGCTCGAGTTATTTGCTTGATCCATAAGGAATTGATCTGGCTCCAATTCGAGGACCTCTGTTGCGCCAGCGTTGTCGGTAACGGCGAGGCCGGGCGATTTCGAAGGAAACGGGAGGGGCAGAGCCCCAACTAACGGGGGGCGTATCAGAAAGTGATAGAAAAGTCACGGGGATTGTAACCCAGAGGCTGCAAATTCGCAGTGGCCATCCAATCAACACCTTCCAGGGCGGAAATCGCTGTTCATCCTTCTCCCCGATTGCGAGCCGAAATTGACAGCCCACCTCGAGATACCAAGGCCTGCCGGAAACGACTGGCAAACGCTCTCTGACCTGTCAGACGCCTCACGGGATGTAAGGTCGTTGCGACGGCAACCGGACCTGAGCAGACGCTCCGAAGCCCCTCTTCTTGCGGTTCAAAGAGCGTTTACTGCTGACAGTGAACGGAAAAACTGCTAAACCTTCGCGGTATAAGCCAGTGATAAGTCAACTGTGGAGAGACGTTTCGGACGAATCCCGCCATCGGTTGCCTGCCAGCGAGACCAGGGAAAGGTTTCGTTCTCGCTTCATTGGCCGCTGATCCAAGATGGCCGCATGACGGAGTTGTTCGAATGGGTGTGCCGGTTTCGCAAATGTGGACGGTCGCAAGTTATGTCCTCGGCAAGAAGCTTCGGGGCGTCAAGCGCTATCCCCTGGTTCTGATGCTGGAACCGCTGTTTCGCTGTAACCTGGCCTGCGCGGGCTGCGGAAAGATTCAGTACCCCGTCGATATTCTCCGACGCCATCTCACCCCCGAACAGTGCTTTAAGGCCGTTGACGAATGTGGCGCACCGATGGTCTCCATTCCCGGTGGTGAGCCGCTACTGCATCCCCAGATCGGCGAGATCGTTGAAGGACTGGTGGCGCGCAAGAAGTACGTCTACCTGTGCACGAACGCCATTCTGCTTGAAAAGCATATCCATCAGTTCAAGCCTTCCAAGTACCTCTCCTTTTCGATCCACCTCGACGGTCCGAAAGAAGAACACGACTTCGCGGTTTGTCGCGAAGGCGTTTACGACATTGCCATTCAGGCCATCAAGACAGCGGTTGCCAAGGGGTTCCGGGTCACCACCAACACCACCGTTTACAATAATGCGAACCCTGATTCGATGCGGGAAATGTTCGACAACATGATGGGGCTTGGTGTCGAAGGGATGATGATCTCGCCAGGGTACCAGTACGAAAAAGCACCGAGCCAGGATCTGTTTCTGCACCGTAACCAGACCACCAACCTGTTCAAACGGATTGTCGGAAACGCCAAGCGAAGCTGGCGATTCAATCTGTCTCCCTTGTTCGTCGAGTTTCTCAAAGGAAACTGGGACCTCGAATGTACCCCTTGGGGGATGCCCGCCTACAACCTCTTCGGCTGGCAGCGTCCGTGCTACCTGCTGAACGAGGGCTACTGCGAAACCTTCCAGGAACTTCTTGATACGACCGACTGGTCCCAGTATGGTCGCGCCAGCGGAAATCCCAAATGTGCCGACTGCATGGTCCACTGTGGCTACGAAGCGACCGCAGTTGCCGACACCTTCGGGTCTCTCAAAGCCTTCTCACAAGTGGTGAAATTGACGTTGCTCGGTGCTGGTCGGGAAAAACTTCCTCCCGATGAGCCTGGCCCCGAAAACACGCCCGGCTCTGACGAAGAGCGGATTCGTAAGGTCCAATTGCCTGTCTTGAGCTCCTGATGTCTCACGAACCGCTGCTGCATATCGTCCTCTATCAACCTGAGATTCCACCCAACACCGGGAACATCGGTCGAACCTGCGTGGCCGTGAGAGCGAAGTTGTGGCTCGTCCGTCCCCTCGGGTTCAGTCTCGACGAAAGTCAGCTTCGTCGCGCGGGTCTCGACTATTGGCCTTTCCTCGATTACGAAGTCGTGGATAGCTGGAACGAGATTCTTCAGCGACTTCCCGGCAGAACGGTGTGGTGTATCGAGAATCCCGCCGCCAAGACGGTATGGCAGGCGAGTTTCTCCCCCGGTGACATCCTGTTGTTCGGCCGTGAAACGAACGGACTGCCACTCAGCCTGGTGGACCAGTATCGCAGCCACACACTGCAGTTTCCGATGTATCCCGAAGTACGAAGCTTGAACCTCGCTAACACGGTCTGCGCCGTCGTCTATGAAGCGGTACGCCAGTTCGGCGGAATTCCGGCCCGATAGGCTACCGACAAAAATTTCAACGTAACGTCTTGTGACGCCCCCCGCTCGCTTCTATCGTGGAGCAAGTTCGGACGGATTACGCGCGGTGTCAGATTCCGGTTTGACCCGCACGGCATACCGTGACCGAATCTGATGAGTTCTGCGGCGGAATCGCTGCCGATCGTTGAAAAGGTCTTTCGATGTTGCTCAAGCTTGCATTTCCCCGGTCGAACCCATGCCTGTGGGTCCTGGTGTGCTTCTTCTGCCTGACACTCCATGTAAGCGCATTTGCGCAGTGGGGTGGAGGTCAACCAGGAGGTGACTACGCCGGTTACGGAGGCGGGTTCGGGGGCTACGGCGGCTACGGCATGGGTGGCTATGGAGGCTACTATGGCGGGTACAACGGATACTCTGGGGGCTACTACAGCGGAACGAATAACTTCGGGTACGGCAGCTACGCCCAACCGCTTTACACGTCATTCAATCAGCCCAACTTCAACTATTACCGCCAGCCGCTGTACACGAATCGCGCACTGGCCGTGCCTGCGTACGGTGATGCGATCCTGTTGCGACAATTCGGCTCTCCCAGCCGGACCTACAGCGGCAGTTCCCCCATAATCACCACGCCCAATCTTTCTGCTCAGAACATGACACTTTCGAATACCGCGTTGCGGCAAACGGATGCCAGTTTTGATCAGGGAGAAGTTGTCATTTTCAGTCCACCAACGAACGAACAGGAAGTGCAGTACACACTGAACGGAGCTACCTACACCATGAAGCCCGGGACGGTGCAGCGATTCACCAACGACCGGACGTGGACCATCGAAGTGACGCTCGGAAATGGAACGCCCACCAAGTACACACTCGGCTCGGGCCACTACAAGTTCAAGCAGACCGAAAGCGGAATGAGCCTCTACACAACCGCGGACTCCCCCGAAACGCCATTGGCTACGGCCGACGCCGGTCCCGACGACGCCGCCGACGTCCCGGCCCCCTCCCCAATGCCAGACGAGTAATACACGAAGTATCGCTTCAGCAGAATGGTCGGCGTCGATCGTCCGGAAAAACGATTCTTTCACGCGTCTCTCTCGCTGTGAGAACATGAAGCGAACTCTCCTCGCCGCAAGAGCACTGTCGACATCGTGTTTCTTGATGAGCTTCGTCCCGCTCCGACAAGCAGTTTGGTGCCATCGTGATCGCGAAAGCGTTCTCCAGAGAATTGTAATAGAGCACCGCAGTTTGTCTGAAGGCCGCAGCAAGTCCGGTCACAGCCTTTCGTCGAGACCCTCTATCGAAGCTGCAATTCAGTCAGTACTCGTCAGCCCCCGACGGGCCGGTGACCGACATTTCTCCTTTTTCGCGACAGAGTCACTCCATACTCCCTCTCACACCGCTACGGGAATTTAAATATGCAGGTGCTCGCCCATGCGTTCAGACGATGCCGGGAGCTTGTTCTGGATCACCGCCATCGGCAACGTCTTCGGACCCGTAAAAAGCAGAGCAGACTCACGTCACCCGAAGTGCTTGAAATCCGCATGCTGCTCACCACTTACACGGTGAACAGCCTGGGTGACAACAACGTGGGTACCGGCAACACCGGAGATCTGCGTTACGTCATTAATCGAGCGAATGAACTCAATACGGGAACACCCAGCACGCCTGACGTGATTCAGTTTTCGGGGGTCACTCTCACTCCCGGCAACCATACCATCTTCGTCGGAGGGGGTGCCGCAGGTGCCGTCCCTTTGCCCGCACTGACGGCTGTCGCCACCGTTGATGGAACCACCGCGGGTGGAGTCGACAATCTTGCCGGCCTGATGCTGACCCTGGATGGTCGCCACCTCGGAGGCGAAGCCAATGGTCTGACGCTGGAAGGTGGCAATGCGATCATCATGGCGCTCGAGATCGTCAACTTCCCGGGCAACGGGATCCTGATCCATTCCTCCAACAATGTGATCGGTGGAGACGAGGTCGGATACGACGCGAACAATCAGCGAAGTAATCCTACCGGCCGGATTACCACGCTACCACGGCCCGATCCCGCGACAACATCGCCCGTATACGTACGCCCGCCGCAGGGAAATGTCATTTCGGGAAATGGTCGCCACGGCGTCCTGGTCGAGAACGGTGCCAATAACAATCTGTTTCAGGGAAACTACATCGGTACTGATATCAACGGGACGAAGGCCCGTGGCAACGGTGGCGATGGGGTGGTGATCAAGAACTCTGACAACAACAAGCTGTACGGAACAACTCCGCCGGATCAGGACAATCCCTTTGTCTTCTACAATGTCATCAGCGGTAATAAAGGAAACGGGCTGGTTGTCGACGATTCAGATTCCACAATTATTTACGCAAACTTCTTCGGACTTGGAGCAGACAACCGAACTCCCGTCGGTAATCGCCTTAATGGTGTCCTCATCAAAGGAAACTCTGACGGGACGCGCTTCGGACTGAATATCCCACTCGGAAACGTCGCCTCCGCTAACGGCCTGAACGGAGTCGAAGTCCGCGATACCGCCTCGCGAACGCTGCTGATGAATACGTTCGGCGGCATCGCGGCTTTTAATCCGTCCGCTCAAGTCGGAAATCACGGGAACGGGATCCTCATCACGACCAATGGGGGCGGAAAGTTCTTCGGTTCGTCCGAATTCAGTACCATCATCCTTACCAGTCAGCTCTCGGGCAATCATCTTAACGGCGTCGAGATCAGCGGTAACGCTGCGGCCGTTCAAATCAGCCAGTCGGTAATCGGGATGCAAACCAATGGGGCGACGGCACAACCCAATCTTAAAAATGGAATTGAGATCAGCGGTCGTGCATCGAACATCGCCCTCGGAGGATTCGAGCCATCCGTCCTCGGAGGATCCGAATTTCCTGAAGGTGAAGAACCCTTCTTCGAAGCAGCGAATCTGATCTCAGGAAATCGGTGGAACGGAATTTCTATCAGCCAGCACGTCAGTAACGTGACCATTATCAACAGTTTCATTGGTACGGACATTTCCGGAAGCAACCCGGCAGGCAATGGCCGAAACGGCATTTACATTGTCGGCAGCTCTGGAAATCAGATTGGCTCGCCGTTGAACGGTCCCACGCCGGGTAATGGGGTGACTCACCTTGATCGAAACATCATCGCCTTTAACGCTCACGATGGGGTTCAGGTCAATCGGGCAACGGGGAACAGCATCATTGGCAATTCGATCTACCAGAATGGCCGACTCGGAATCCATTTGATTGGATGCGGTATCTCGAACCCGCCTGCTCCAAGACTTGTCTCCGCCCAAATCGCAAGCAATGGAACGACTCAAGTCCGCGGAACGCTGATCGGACGACCTCGCACGACCTACCTGGTGGAAGTTTTTGCTGATCCGTCTGCGAAACCAGGTAACGGAAAGATATCCCTCGGTACGACGCAGGTCACGACGGATGCCAGGGGCCATGCCCAGTTCAAAATCACTGGGCTGGTCGATCCCCAGCCTCGAGCTGCCGGATTCATCAGCGCAACGGTAACCGGTCCAACTGGCACCACGTCCATGTTCTCCAGACCCATTCGAGCCCAGCGGATCGGCTGAGAGAGGGATGCAGCGACCGGCACCGGCGAGCGTTGCCGACGTAAAATAAACATCATCAAGGCCCGGTTCCTGTACCTTGGTACAAGAACTGGCCCGGATGTTTCGTCGACTTTGGGGTGACAGACTTCACGAACCACACGCCAGGCGGCAGAAAGTCAGACGACAATGCGACCGGGGTCTGACTTGCTGAGAATCTCCTGCCTGGCGACGACGCATGCGTGCGACGGTTGATAGCCTCGATCACGCCGACGCGGGAAACAAGACCTCTGTCAGGTGGTGCCAGTTTCGGTAGTCGGGGACGATGATGTCGGCACCCGCCTGGATCAGTCGAGTCCGCTTCCAGTCTTCGACCTGCCCACTGCGGTGAGTCTCGTCGGTCGCACAGCCGATTGCGACTCCACCGAGTTCCTTCACATTTTCGATTTCGACGAAGCCGTCGCCCAGGCCGAGCAGTTCCGAACCATGCGAGCCTGAATCGGCGAGAACCTGCTTCATCACTGCCAGTTTAGAGAAATCACGCGAATCGGCCCCGGGACCGTAGATGCGGCCTTCGAAGTAGTGATCGATTCCCAGAACCTTTGCTTCGTGACGGACATTCACCACGGCAGTACCGCTGGCGAGCGTCATTTGCACGCCACGTGCGCGAAGGTCATCGAGAAACGCTCGGGCGCCGGGGACCAGCAGGTCATCGGCCGAACATTCCCCCGCCTCGAGCATCGCCATCCGCTGTTCCGCTTTATGGATCAGCGCGTCGAGGAACTGCTGGGTGTAGTACTCGGGCGATTCCGCGTCGCCACCCCGCTCCTTGAGCGTCTTGACGAAGAAGTCCATCTGATAGATTGTCGGCCGGCCATTCAGGTTCAGAACGAAGTTGCTGATGAACGCCGTCAAATCGGCGTCGGATTCCGAGGCAGGAGTCAGCGGCCTGAGCTTAGCAAACATCAGGTCGACCATGATCTCAACCCACCCCGATCGAATCAGGCTTAAAGTCCCGTCAAAGTCGATGACGGCAATTCGCGGAGTACGATGATTCTGAAGCGGACGGATAAATTCGGGCATTCGGGTGGCATGTCCAGAAATAGGATGGCAGGGGGACGTTGCGAAACGGATGGTTTAGCGTGCGAACACCAGCAGAGTCAAAGTCGAGGGGGACTTTGACAGTGTGGCAGGAAGGATACAACTTTCCCAATACGGTTGCGTTTCCGACAGTTCTGATGTTATCTCAATGAATCTCCAGAGGCATCCAACCCGGATGGTGCTTCGTTCGCAGTTCACTCTCGCAGGAATCTCTTCACCGTGAAATGCATCCTTGTGAATCGCGTCATGTTGTTTGCCGCAATGATTCAAGCGTGTCTGCTCGGTAACTTGCACGCCCAGATTGATGAATCTCCTCTCAAAGTCGAACCCGTCGTCGCCTTTAGTGACCTCAAGTGGACTGGCTGGCAGCCCGAAAACGACGATGGCCTGGCTAGCCCGCTGCGCCCCATCCTGCTGACGCACGCTGGCGACGGATCCAATCGGATCTTCGTTCCGCAGCAGCAGGGGATCATTCACGTCTTCAAGCCCGACTCAAAAGAGACGACCGTCTTCCTGGATATGTCCAAGAAGGTTGTCTACATCGATAAAGAAAACGAAGAAGGCTTCCTGGGGATGGCCTTCCACCCCAAGTACAAATCCAATGGCGAATTCTTCGTCTATTACACGACGCAGGAATCTCCTCATACCACCGTCGTTTCCCGCTTCAAGGTCTCCAAAGACGATCCCAACAAGGCTGATCCCGACAGCGAAGAACAGCTGCTGGTCGTGAAGCATCCTTACTGGAACCACAAAGGGGGCACGATCTGCTTCGGTCCCGACGGTTTCCTTTACATCGCCATTGGCGACGGCGGTGCTGGCAACGATCCACATGGAAACGGCCAGAATCTGCAGACGCTGCTGGGCAAGATCCTGCGAATTGACGTCGATCACAAGGATCCCGGGCTGAACTACGCGATCCCCAAAGACAACCCTTTCATCGGCAAACTCGCCAACAAGCAGCCGATCGCCTTGCCGGAAATCTATGCCTACGGGTTGCGGAACGTCTGGCGGATGTCGTTTGATCGCCAGACCGGTGCCTTCTGGGCGGCAGACGTCGGACAGAACCTGTGGGAAGAAATCAACCTGATTACGAAAGGGGGCAACTATGGCTGGAATCTGCGTGAGGCCAAGCACGAGTTCGCCCCGAACAGTACCAGTGCCGGTCCGGGTCTGATCGATCCGATTTACGAATATCACCATGATATCGGCAAGTCGATCACGGGTGGACACGTCTATCGTGGCAAGAAAGTTCCCGAACTGGCTGGTCACTACCTGTACGCCGACTATGTGACGGGACGAATCTGGGCCTTGAAATACGACGAAGCAAAGAAGGCGGTTGTCGCCAATCGCGCGATTCAATATCAGGGCGCGGCACTCCCCGTCATCAGCTTCGGGGAAGACGAAGCGGGAGAAGCCTACTTCAACATCGTCAGCCCGACAGGACGTGGCATCTACACGTTCAAGTCTGCGAAATGACCTGGCATCGTCAGAAAAAATGGCGTACTGAAAGCAGCGCCGCTCGTTTCGGGCGGTGCTGCTCTTTGATATCGACAATGGCGTTTCCCGCGAAGATGATTGATGTCGTTCAGTGGGCCTTTGTAATCAGCGATTCCTGTCCGGAGTTTCACGCGTGACACAACCAGCCTCGGATCTTCCACCACACGACGGGGACCTTGCAGCCGTCGAGCGACTGGGTGTGGCGTACCGACAGATCGTCGACCAGTTAGGGCGAGTCATCGTCGGTCAGCGCGGAGTCGTCGAAGAGTTACTGATCGCCATGCTGGCGGGGGGGCATGCGCTATTGGTCGGCGTCCCGGGGCTCGCCAAAACCTTGATGGTCAAAACGCTGTCCGAGACTCTGAATCTATCCTTTAACCGCATTCAGTTTACCCCTGACCTGATGCCTGCGGACATCACCGGAACTGAGGTCATTCAGGAAGATAAAGCGACAGGGGGACGTGAATTCAAGTTCATTCCGGGTCCCGTGTTTGCCAATGTCCTGCTGGCGGACGAAATCAACCGAACGCCACCGAAAACACAAGCCGCTCTGCTGGAGGCCATGCAGGAACATCAGGTCACAGCCGGAGGCAAACGCCACAAGCTGCCCGATCCGTTCTTCGTACTGGCCACGCAGAATCCCATCGAACAGGAAGGGACATATCCCCTCCCTGAAGCCCAGCTCGACCGCTTCATGTTCGAAATCCTCGTGGACTATCCCACCGAAGAGGAAGAATTCGAGATCGTCCGGCAGACAACCGTCGCCAGTCATGCTACGGTCGAAAAGGTGCTGTCGTACGACGAGTGGCTTAACCTTCAAGCCCTGGTGCGGCGAGTTCCCGTCGCCGATTCCGTCATTCGCTATGCCATGCAGTTCGCCCGCCTGACGCGTGTCGGATCGGGCCAGCCTGACTTTGTGAAGCAATACGTGAGCTGGGGAGCCGGCCCGCGAGCGAGCCAGTACCTGATCCTGGGAGCCAAGGCCCGCGCGATTCTGCATGGACGTCCTTACGTCAGTGTTGAAGACGTACAGAAGGTCGCCGCCCCGGTGCTGCGTCATCGCATTTTGACCAACTTCAACGCCGAGGCCGAGGGAATCCGCCCCGACGACATCGTTAAAAAACTGGCTGAACTGATCCCCCCTGACGGGTCGGTCGATCGGCTGTTACCGAAAGTCTTTAAGACAACATAATGGAGCGGTCACTGCGAGCACGGGTCAGACCGCTCAAGCTTCAGGATTAGCGACGAAGTGCTTAAGACACGGACTCCTTTTGAAGAAGTAATCAAGAACGGGGAACCGTCGCCCGCTGCATTTAATGCGATTGACGGCAGGTTGATTCGGATTCAACTGGTCTATTGTGGCGTTAACATCATTGCGAGCGCGTTCTTCCGTCTGGGACTCAATGCGTTCTTCACCAAGGAGCTTTGCGAGTTCCTTTCGTTGGTCGTGCTGTTCTCAACACTGCTGGGGCCAATCGTCGCGGTACTTGCGGTGGTCACAATCCCTGTTTATTGCCGCTGTACTGACCAGGTAATGCCAAACTCTTTGACGAGTTGCCTGATGCTTGGGGTCAGCATCTTTGTGATGATCTTCAATCTCCGGGTCTATCCGGGACTTCTCGACGGCGTTTGATACCGCCCGAGCTATTCGTCAGCGATGGGACATGGATCGACCGGCGCGGGCGATCGCTTCCCCAGCGCTTCAGCGAGTGGACGAAGCTGGTTCACGCGGCAGACAGTCCGGTACTGGCAGTGCCCGGTGCAGTTATCGTCATTGTTTTCAACGATGAAGTTTCCTGAGCGGATTCCCTCTGCCAGCCGAGGTAAGAGATCGTCCAGCAGGACATCCAGCGACTTCACGACAGCCTCTTCCAGCGGTGCGAAATTCTTGAGTTTCTTCGTGAGGCCCGGTTTATAGCCCGTTTCCTTGAGTGCCCAGTATCCCATCTGGAATGGGACCGCGTCCGGTGCAACCAGCCCCAGACGTCTGACCGCGATCAGATAAAGTGCAAGCTGGATCGAGCGCCCCGAGATCATATCTTCTCGTTTCAGACTGGGGCGTTGTCCGGTCTTGTAGTCGATCACCAAAAATGCGTTCTGCCCTTCGATTGTTCCGCAATCGACTCGGTCAATCCGGCCCCGTACCTTGACGCCAGTCTCTTCATTGCCGAACCGGATTTCAGGGTTCGACTGATCGTCTGAGACAGGGGCATCGGGCAACCGGCCGAACGGAATTTCCGGAGGCAGCGATTCAATCCGGCGAAACACGTTGCCAATCTGTTCCGCATAGCTGGTGTGCTGTTCCGCGAACGCGTCTCCCCACCGCAACAGAATCAGCCGTTCGACCTCAATCAAAGCCCGTTGCAATTCCGTATCGGGAATACGTCGATCGAGTTGTGTGCTGACCAGCTCGTGGAATCGGCTGCGCAAGGCATCGCGATCTTCGGCGAATCCTTCTTTCAGCAATTCCGCCAGGACATCGTGGAGCAAGGTACCCCGTGCCGCAAAATCGGTCCCTTCCTCTGGTGAATCGACCGGCGCGATTCGCAGCACGGTCGAGAGCCAGAACTGGAAAGGGCATTTCGCGTAGGCTTCGAGTTCCGTTGCACTGAATTGATGTCGCGACCCGAATCGGTGCTGCAGCAGCGCCTGGTTTTGGGGAAGCTCCAGTCGCCCCTCGTACGGAGTGAATCCGTGCTGATGGAATCGGTGATGGGCCACATCGCAGGCCGCGAGACTGTTAAATGCGGTCTTCCGCAAAGGTTCCCACTCCAGCACGGCGCGGAACAGCTCGGGATGCCCTGTGTGGGCCTGCACCATCGCCGCCAGTCGGACATCGGTCGGAGTCAATGCTCGATCGACGGTGGGTACAGGATTCAGCTGTCCTTCATACGTTTCGACAAACGCCCCTTTCGTGAACAACGTCGTGAGCGCCGTCACATAGGGACTCGAAAAGACCGGTTGTCCCTTCAGATTGACTGCCGGGTAACTCAGCGTCAGGCTTTTTCGCGCTCGCGTCACAACGCTGTAGAACAGGAACATCTCGTCCGCCTGATGACTCGACCGGTGCCGCAGGATCACGCCATGTTCGTTGAATTCGCGACGTTCTGCTTCGCTGAAAAGACAGTCGTCGCTGCGACTCATGGGGAAGCTGTTCTCCGTCATTCCCAGGAGGAACAGGTGCGGGATATCGAGATTTCGGATCTGTTCCATTCCCAGGATCCGGATACTCCCCCCCGGCTCGATTTCCGCCTTCAACGTCTCATGGCTGAGCAAGTCACTCATTTCCGCGCAGAACTCAGGAAGTTTCATCGACCGAGCGCGTCCTCCCTCTGACAACTTCTGATCGGCTTCGGCGGCCGTTCGCAGGATCCGCTGGAGCAAGTCCCAGTCGCGCGATTCGCTCACCGCAAGCGCGTCATCT
This sequence comes from Schlesneria sphaerica, assembly GCF_044336245.1. Taxonomy (NCBI): domain Bacteria; kingdom Pseudomonadati; phylum Planctomycetota; class Planctomycetia; order Planctomycetales; family Planctomycetaceae; genus Schlesneria; species Schlesneria sphaerica. Next base: position 3,798,801 of record NZ_CP172346.1, read on the forward strand.
GCATTGAGGTGACGACGCGTCCAACCGAGGTCTTCACCGATGGACGCCAAGACGTCCGCCCAATCGGCAAGTGTGTGCGAGCGCCGTAACTGGTCGAGACTTCGTGACAGTCGCGTCAGCAGGGGAAGAGCCACGCGAGCCGCTGCAGTGGCACTGCGCTCTTCGGCAACCGGGTCGGACGCGGGTTCGCCGGCTGCTCGTCCCACCACGCGCAGGATGGTCTCGCGTCCTCCACCAAGCTGCAGTTGACGCAGTACAGCAGCGACAACGCGGACACCCCGGTTCGAGGCCAGCTCAGGCCAGTTCGGCTGAAAGAAACTCGAATCCAAAACCGACAACAGGCGTTCGTAAGGCCAGTCTTCCAGTTCTAACTGAAGCAACGAGGAGACGGCGCGGACCATCGGGCTTGCCGTGAACGGGACTTCGGTCTCACACCAGACGGGAAGCCCTGCCGACCGAAGGAAGTCCCTCAGTCGAGGGCCGTCGTCGGTAATGGTGCGCAGGCCGATCACGATGTCCTGCGGCTGGACAGAACCGGGATTGGCCCCGTGATCGATGACAGTTCCCGATTCCTCACGACCGGACCTGAGCAATGCCTTAATCCGGTGTGCAACCCCTTCCCATTCCGATGCAGGTCCCGTCGCCGCGATGATCTCCAGCCCGTCCGCTTCAGATGAAGGCTGGAGGAATCGGGGGTTCGAGAACAGTCGGTCAGCAATGACTTGAACCGATTTTGCCCGCTGCAGTCGACCTGTTCCTGCATCAGCAGCACCCACCTCAGAACCAACTGTGCCCGCTGTGGCTGCTGAAGCAGCCAGCCATTCCAGTTGAAACTTCGCCTGGGCGTCGAGTTGCTCGCGGATCCGCTGGATTGCCGCAGAGGGTTTAGAGAACAGGTTTGGACGAGTTGTCGTTGGTTCGACGGGTAGGGCGACAATGATCTGATCGATCCACCTCGACAGGATTCCCAGGATCTCATACTGCGTCTGCGTGAAGTCTGCGAAGCCGTCGACGACCACCTGTCCGACATTCGCAAACTCACCCCGAGCTCCCCGATCCAACGCATTCCGAGCCAGCCAGAAGCGGCCTTCGTTGTCGTACCAGTTCTGCTGTGCAAGTTGTTCCTGATAGCGGGAGTAAATCAGTCCAATTTCCAGATCGCGACGCGCGAAACTGGATTTCCGTTTCCGGCAGGCCGCGACAAATTCCTCAGGCCAGATTTCTTCCCGTTTCAGTTCGCTGATGAAGTTGGAAACGATATCCAGAAAACCGGTCGTCCCGGCGATCGGGCGGAAGTAGCGTAGTTCGCCCTGATCCTGCAAGCCACTGGCAATCCGGCGGATCAAGAGCCGCTTCATCACCGGCGAGATCGGCGAGTCCGGCACGCCTTCCGATTCCAGAATCTTTCGTGCGAACTGATCGAACGTCAGAATATTCGGTGAGAAGCAAACCGCACCCTGGCGGGCGACAACTTGCCGAACGATCGATTTCTGAATTCGCTGCGTCGGCGAAAGCCACAAGCAGGTCCCGAACCGCCCCTCAGACCGGGCCCGCTCCAGAGCGGCCCCATAAGTCTTCAGCAGCCTCTCGGTCTTCCCCGCTCCAGCGCAACCCGCGATGATAGTGAATTGAGTCATACCGGCATTCTAAATGCCCACTGCCGACGGAACCAGTACACGCGTATCGTCGCGAGCCAGATCGTCGCGAGAGAGTCGCTCGATCGAGTTGTTGTCCCTGTCCGGACACCGGTGACCTCTGCAGAATGCGGTTCACTCACATCCATCGGCGATCAGACCTCCGGCAAGATTCATCGTGAGCCTGTGCAGTGCGTCCAGTCATTGCGTGTGATTCGAACGCAATCGACGCGATCAACTCGCGACAGGTCCATGGAGGTCATGTCCTGTTGATTGACCTGTTCCAATCAGTGCGACATTCAAGTGGCGGCGGGCCAGCCCGTCACCGGCACGGGAGATAACACCCGAATCCGAACAGAACGATTCACGATTGCCAGGCGGTTGCGGAAGGACGCAGGTCCGGGGATTGAGACGCTTCTGAAGATGGCGAAAGTCGAATGAGCGCGCTATAAGATTGGTCCTGTTCTCACGGGTTCCGATCCGTCCACAGTTCGTTATTTCAGTTGTTTTCTTTTCAACGGATTCGACGTGACTAACTTTTCCTGGTTGGTGGATGGCAGCATTGTCGGACTCTATCTGGTCGTCACGATGGCGGCCGGATTGATGGTCCGGAAATATGTCGGCAAGGTAGAACACTTTCTGGTTGCGGGCCGGGAAATGAACCTCTATCTGGGGATCGCATCACTGGCGGCCACAGAGTTCGGCATTGTGACCTGCATGTACACAGCCCAGTCGGGGTATGAGTACGGCTTTGCAGGGTCCACGCCCGGAATCCTGCAGGCACTCGCCATGCTGGTAATTGGTGTCACCGGATTCTGCGTCAAGCCGCTGCGCGACTCTGGTGTGATGACGATCCCCGAATTATTCGAAGTTCGTTATGGACCCTTCATCCGCTGGCTTTCCGGCGTCGTGATTGTGTTGGGTGGCCTGCTGAACATGGGGGTCTTCCTGCGAGTTGGCGGAGAGTTCCTGGTCCTTGTCAGCGGGTTGAACGAGAAGTATCTCGTCATCTCAATGACGGCACTTCTGCTGATGGTGGCGATCTACACCATTCTGGGAGGAATGCTCTCTGTACTGGTGACCGACTTCCTGCAATTCATTGTGATGAGTCTTGGCCTGCTGGCGGTGACTTACCTGATTCTGTGGAATGTCGGCTGGACAAAGATTATTGACACCGTGCAACAGACACACGGAGCAGGGGGCTTTAATCCTTTCATCCATCCCAAACTCGGCTTTGAATATGTGCTGGCTCAGGCGTTTGTTCAGATTGCAGCCACGCTGACCTGGCAAACGACAATTGCCAGACTGCTGGCGGCAAAGGATACGTGGACGGGACAGAAGGTCTACATCGGCACCAGCTTCTTCTTCGTCTGCCGCTTTCTGATCCCCGGTATCTGGGGGATCGCAGCACTCGCGATGCTCAGCCCTGACATTCTTGCGTCGCGGGCAACCGATCCCTCCAACGCCACGTTGCAGGCGATGCCCATTTACCTCAGCACGTTCGTTCCGATCGGTCTCATGGGATTGCTGGTGGCGGCCATGCTGGCAGCAGATATGTCGACCGACTCGTCCTACATGATTACCTGGGCGGCAGTCATCTATAACGACATCCTCGCCCCGTTCCGTCGAAACAAAACGTCCGAAGCAACAGGTCTGCTGATTAACCGTATGATCGTCGCCGCAATCGGGGTATTTCTGTTCTTCTACGGTCTCTTTTATAAACTCGAAGGGGGCCTGTGGGATTATCTGACCACTACTGGAACAGTTTATCTTTCCAGCATGTCAGTGCTGCTGATCGCCTGCTGTTACTGGAAAGGGGCCAATAACTGGGGCGCGGCGGCCGCGATTGTCGTCGGTGCCGTATTCCCCATCGGTTATCTGGTCTTGGAGAAGACAATTCCCGGCGGGGCTACGACTTTGCATGATTCTTACGGATTCACGCAGGACCGGGCCAAAATTTCTGCCTTCGCGCTTTCCGCAGTGTCCATGGTTCTCTTCTCGCTGCTGAAGCCCCGTCCCGCTGCACAGAACTGATGTCGCCGCCTCGCTTGCTCATCAACCTGGATGAAAGCACATTCATGGAAACATATCGCTGGTTCTGGAGTCTGCTGGCCATCGCTACCCTCGTCTGGTACAGCACGATCACTTTGTTCGTTGCTTACAAAGGGGTGTTTGATATTCAGCACATGCTGAAGAAACTCAGCGGCGGTGACTTCAACCCCGATGCGCCGGAAGCTCCGGTCACCGGAAACGAGCAGTAACTCGCCGCAGTCGCCCCTCTCTGACTCATCCAGACAAGACACGCTTTCGGAACGACACCGTCATGGCAAAGATTTACTACGTGGGCGACTGGGCCATTCAACTGGGGCCGGTCTACGCCGAATCTCCTTTTCACCACTCCGTGAAAGGGACAGAAATCTTTAACTATGGCAAGTGGCTTAAAGAAGCGATTGAATCGACCGGCGAGCACCAGGTGACCAGTGTCCCCGGTTGGGACTTTTACATGCTCAAGCCGGGGGAATACGAAGAGATCCTCGCGTCCTACGACGCCGTGATCTTTTCCGATGTCGAGGCTCGAAACTTTCAACTGGCCCCCGCCTTCTTCAAGCGGGAAGGCTTCGGCAAACAGATCCTGACGTTTCCAGATCGGATTCGCCTGACGATCGAAGCTGTGGAAGCGGGGATGGGCGTCATGTTTCTCGGGGGCTGGCAAAGCTTCAGCGGAGACCATGGCATGGGGGGCTGGGGACGCTGCCGGCTGCGTGAACTCCTGCCCGTCACCTGCCTCGACTACGAAGACCTCGTCGAGAGCACTGAAGGCTACACGGCGGAAGTGCTCGATGCGGACCACCCGATCCTGAGAGGAATTGATTTTTCATCCCTCCCACCGATCCTGGGATACAATCAGGTCAAGCCGAAAGAGGGAGGACAGGTCATCGCCCGCTGGGCCGGCACGACCGACCCGCTGCTCGCCGTCGGCCAGATCGGCAAAGGTCGGTCGATCGCCTACACCTCCGATCCAGCCCCGCACTGGGGCTGTAACTTCGTCTTCTGGGAACATTACAACCGCTTCTGGTTGAATGTGGCCGAGTGGCTCGTCGGGGTACGCTGAACGATCGTCACCTTGACCAGTTGATACACACTGTCGCATCGCATCGACTTCAGCTGGATTTCACCTAGTTCCCGCCGACTAGTGCTTGAAATGCGCGTCTCGACAACCGATGGTAAGAAAGTAATGAATCATTACGAAACTCTTGCCCGCGCATGACGGTCTGCCGTTAGTGAGGCAGACGATTCAACAGGTGTATCCATTCAAGGAATGTCAGATGCAACGACGTGATCTACTGATTCTCAGCCTGGCGATTTTTGGCTTTCTGGGTCAGGCAAACGCCGCGGACGCCGATCCTACCGGTACCTGGAAATGGTCCTTCACCAACCCCCAGAACAATCAGTCACGTGACGTGACTTTGAAGCTGAAGCTCGAAGGAGACAAGCTGACCGGATCGATGCCCGGCCGTAACAACAACGAAGTCAACATCGAAGACGGCAAGTTCAAAGACGGCGTCGTCTCTTTCTCCGTGACCCGAATGAGAAACGGTAACTCGTTCACCACGAAGTACTCGGGCAAACTCGAAGGGGACACCATCACCGGCAAGACCGAAAACGAACGGAACGGGTCCACCCAGACGCGCGACTGGGTCGCCAAGCGAGAAAAGTCCTGATCCCGTCTGATACGAACAACATAACCACAGCGTCCCTCACCGGAGCTGTGGTTTTTGTTTTCCCCGTAGCGCCCCATGAACATTCAGGGGCACGATGGGCAATCGAACCAGAGGTTCACCCCCTCACGGCAATTCATCCGGTCTGCAAGCCAATGCTTACCTCCCCCAGTCAATGCTCACTTATTGCGGCGGCTTGGGTTTCAGCTTCACAGTGAGTTGCTCGATCTGAAATTGCACCCCGATGGGCTCGAAGATCTGCTTGAAGAAATCGTCTGCCGAGACCTTCCTCACTTTGATCTCGACCTTCTGCTGAAGATCAATCCCCGCAGCAAGGAACTCGCCTTCATCGTATTCGAAGGTCACCGCCGATTCCTCGAGCTTCTTCATGAGAGCGAGCACGGGAACCCCGGAAGCCTCCAGCGAGAATTGCTGCTCTCGCAGCGGCTTCGGAGCTTCAATGCGAGTCGAGCCGCCAACCGGTTCACCCCGGAGCAGCCCCGCGACCGCTTCCTGATCCTCAACAGTCCCTTTGACAACAATGTCCGTTTTGACGAGCTGTGCATCGACACGCGGCAGTTGTGAACGAATCATCTCCAGCGCTTCGTCCCGCTTCTGCCGGGACCGATGCTTGCGTTCGACGGCAACGGTTTCCGGGACCGGCAACAGTTCGATACTCGCCCCCTGTTCACGCCATCCGAAGGTCAGATCGAACTGGATCAGCACGACGCTGAGAGCCTCAACAACCGAGACATCGGGCAGCGTCATCCCGGCCCACAGGTCGTGAGGAATCAGATCCGCGTTAGAAACCGTGATCCTGGCACTCTGCGAAAATCGGTCGAGCACCTCACGCGGAGTCTCAAGATCCCGCGACGTGAAGGTTTGATGTTTCAATAATTCCGAACGTCGCCCACGAGCAATCCCGCTCTCCCTGGATTGCACCTCAAGTTCTCTCTGTTCGATCAGAGTTCTTAGCTTTCTGGCAGCCTGCCGGGGACCGATGTAGACCACATTATCGGGGAACGACACGTCCGCATCAGCGTGCCGGGCAATACTGAGCAGCCCCGTTCGCAAAGAAGCGGTGGTCACGTCGATCGGCAGTTCCACGGAAGGATCGACGCGGCGATCGATCACAATGGCGATTTGCCGATCTGCACCGATATCTTTCAGCAGCGCCCGATATTCCACACTCGTCCAGCTACCGGAAAAGGGCTGTTCGAGCTCGTGTCGATAGCGGGCCCCCGTGAGCCATTCGACGGACGAAGTGAGTCCCGCGGCCGAATCAGTCTCACCGTATGCCGAGGCAACCAGCACAAGCAGCACGGGAAGAATCAGAAGAAGCGTTCGCGTTTCCGGTGGCCGTTCCATGAAAAATCCCCTGTAGCGGACGCCAAAATGCAATGTTACCATACTTCAGACGATTTCGATGCGCCGCTGTTCCGCGAGGAGCCTTTGAAATTCGACATCCCTTCCAACAGGTCTCTTAGGTCAGCGTAAAATCAAATCCTTGAGCGGAACGAGCACTTCTCGGCCCGACGAGTTTCGCCAGCACCGAACGCCCCTATCTTGAAGAGCAGCGACATATGAATCCGACACACGCCGTCGGCATCGACTTGGGTACAACATACTCATGTATTGCCTATTTGAACGAGCACGGCGAACCGGTTTCGATCCCCAATAAAGATGGCGAACTTTCGACTGCTTCGGCGGTCTTCTTCGACGGTAACGAGGCCATCGTCGGCACCGAAGCCCTGCGCAATTCCATCCGGCATCCCGATCGAGTGATCGTACATGCCAAACGGTATATGGGCAGCCCCACTCACCGCTGGAAGATCGCCGGGAAAAGCTACTCACCCGTCGATGTCAGCACGCTCATTCTAAAATCACTGCTCGATGCTGCACGCGAGAAACTGGGCAATATCACGAGTGCCGTCATTACGGTTCCCGCTCAGTTCAGCGATGTGCAGAGGCAGGCCACCGCCGAAGCAGGGAAGCGTGCCGGGCTGACGCACGTCGACATTATTAACGAACCCGTTGCAGCCGCCTTGTGCTTCGTGCTCGGAACCGAAGGAATCTGGTTTACGGAACTCGCCACCAGTCAGACCGTCATGGTGGTCGATCTGGGCGGCGGCACGTTTGATCTTTCGCTGGTCAAGTATCAGCCGAACGAAGTCAGCGTGATCGCCAGCGGCGGGGATTTGCATCTGGGAGGGCTCGACTGGAACCGCGCGCTGGAAACGGCCATCGGTAAGCAGTTTCACAAAGAATTCGGCGTCGATCCCATGAAGGATCGTGAGAGTGCTCAGGCCTTGGCGATGGAGGCCGAGCAAACCAAAAGAAGTCTTTCTGTGAGGCCGAAAGCCGCGATGACGGTGGTCGCCGGAGGACAGCGGAAAACGTACCAGGTCGAAGTGGAACAGTTCGAGCGTCTTACCAAAGACCTGGTTGAACGGATGAAGCAACTGACGCTGGACCTTCTGGCAGAACGAAAGATGGGTTGGGCCCGGGTCGACGTGGTCCTGACAACAGGCGGGTCGTCGCGCATGCCGATGGTTCGCAAGATGCTGAAGGATCTCAGCGGACGAACACTCAATACCTCGTTGTCTCCAGATCAGTCCATCGCACATGGAGCGACGTACTACGCAGGCATGTTGCTGACGAACAATTCCTTCGCCAAATCGATTCTGAAGCCTCAGGCCTTCGACCGACTCGCCCAATTCAAACAGAAAAGTTCCAGCGCGCGAGCGCTCGGCGTTCTGATTCGGGATCAGGAAACGGGACAGCGCGTGCCGAACTACATTCTTCCGGCACACACACCACTCCCCGCATCCGTCAAGCAGTCGTATGGAACGGTGTCAGACAACCAGCGACGGGTTCATCTGCGAATTGTCGAAAGCGGCACGGCGGCGGATTCCGATTTTGTGGAACTGGGCGACTGTCTGATTGAGCCGCTTCCCGAGAATCTACCGGAAGGAACAGAGATCGAAGTCACCATCTCCTACGATGAGCAAGCCCGGGTTCATGTTGCCGCCAAGGTGCAGGCGACGGGACAGGAGGCCCAGACCGAGATCGTCAGACCCGAGAATCTGGTTGTATCAGCCCTGCATGACGCGGATCAGGATGTTGACGAGATCATCCGCCTTGAACCAGAGAAGACAGCCGTCGCGGCGACAAATCAGGCCCCGGCCGAATCGATCAATCTCGATTTTCCCATCGGTCCCCTCGCGGAAGAACGAAAACCCGCTGCGCCCCCTGCACCACTTCCGAGGATCAACAGACCGGCAGAATCGATCATGACGAAACTCGAGGAATCGAGTCGCCCGATCCCCCTGTGCAATCAGTGCGGCGACCCGATCGACGCCGGTGGCAAGTGCCCACATTGCCAGTCTCCGGCAATCGTGGATAAGAAGGCGACGGTCAAGCCGGCGGCACCTCCGCTAACTGCGGCACCCAGAAAGAGCGTCACCCCGGCAGCAACCCGTCCCGACAATGGAACTGCAGTCGCGAAGCCTGCGAGCAATTCGTCGGCGGCCGTTCCTGTGACGGAAGATCAGGAGCTTCTGGACTTCCTTCGCGACACAGCAGACTCAAAAGAACTGATCGCCAACGGCAACAAACCTGTCGCTGCCTCGGCTGCGAAGCCGAAGATCAAGCCCCCGCCGCTACCGCCGACTCAACCGCAAGCCAAGTCTGGCTCACCCAGGAAGATACAGGAATCACTACCGCTCGCCCCGGACGATGATGCCGAGTTCTGGAAGAGATTCGATCCCTAGGGCTCAAGGCTGGCGATCCCTGTCGAAACAGATGACTTGCGGGACAAGGATCACAGGACAGTCGCCGCCAGACGATGACGACGAACCCCGCTTGCACGCATTCAGCGAGTTCTCTGATCGGCGGGGCCGGAGGGCGTCAGGGCATCACGCCAGAATTTCCTGAATGACGTGCCCGTGCACGTCGGTCAGTCGACGATCGATTCCATTGTGGCGAAGGGTGAGTCGCGTATGGTCGATCCCCAGCAGATGCAGCATCGTGGCATGGATATCGTAGACTTGCGTCGGATTCGCCCGGTCCAGCGGCTTGTAACCCCATTCGTCGCTTTCACCGTAGGTGGTTCCCCCTTTGATGCCCCCTCCCGCCAGCCAGTTCGTAAAGACGAATGGATTGTGATCGCGTCCCAGACCTCCCTGGGCACAGGGCATGCGGCCAAATTCGGTGGTCCAGTGAATGATGGTGTCTTCCAGCATGCCCCGCTGTTTGAGATCGGCGATCAGCGCCGCTGCCCCGCGTGACATTCCCAGAGCCAACGGTCCGTGATCTCGGGGGACGTCCTCGTGTGAATCCCAGTTTCGGCGAGGAAATCCATTGTCGCAGCCCGACCAGATCTGAACGAACCGAACACCCCGTTCGAGCAGCCTGCGGGCAATCAGGCATTTCCGCCCAAAGATGTCCGTCTCTTCCGGAACGTTGATCTCCTTGGGGAACTCGCCCCCGCCCTGGTCCAGACCATACATCCTCAGAATGTGCTGAGGTTCGTTGGTGATATCCAGAGCTTCGGGCGCGGCCAGTTGCATACGGGCAGCAAGCTCGTAGGACTTGATTCTCGCTTCCAGCCTTGAGTCGCCCGTCCTGGATTCTGCGTGAAGTCGATTGAGCCGGTTCATGACACTCAGGCCAGCCGAGTCTGCTTCTTTCGACACCAGCCCCTCGATCGGGAACAGATCCTCGATCGGATTCACCGCGCCGGGGCGAATCAGTGTCCCCTGGTGCAGCGCGGGAAGGAATGCCGAATCCCAGTTCTTCTGACCGTTTGAGGGGAAGCCACGATGATCCGGCATCACAACAAACGTCGGCAGGTTGTCGTTCATACTTCCCAGGCCATAGCTGACCCACGCTCCCATTCCGGGGAAGCCGGGCATCTGAAAGCCTGTTGCCTGCAGCAGCGTCGCGGAACTGTGAACTCCTGTTTTGCCAACCAGATTGTGGATAAAGGCCACCTCATCCACCACGGATCCCAGGGGCGCACTGATCTCTGACAGTTCTTTTCCACACTCGCCGTAGGAATTCCATTTCCAGGGTGGTGCGAAGGTTGCTCCGTGTCCGTTCTGGAACAGCTCGACTTTTTCGCCCGGGTCCCACGGCTGGCCGTTTCGCTTTTCCAGTTCGGGCTTATGGTCATACAGATCAATGTGACTGGCGGCCCCCGCCATAAAAAACTGAACAACGCGAGTCGCTTTGGGGGGAACATGCAAAACGTCCAGAACGCCCCGGTTCGCACGGGCCCCCGTGACGGCAAACGTACTTCCGGAGTTTGCAGCGAGTTCTCGATCACACAGGCTGGCGAGAGCAACTCCGCCCAGACCACCACCGTATTGCCACAGGAGGTCACGTCGGGAAATAAGAGCGGAAGACATCGCGAATGATCTCCACAGGAAGCCGCAAACCGGATGCGAGATAACACGCCCGCGATACAAGTGGTCACGCCGACGACAATGCGCCAAGGTCCCGTTCCGATTCGCAAACGGCATCCCAGTCTAAGTCGGAAAACAGGCCGCAACAAGATTGGGTGCAACGACCGTTTCTGAAGCGCGTACAATTCCACCCGCTGACGGTAACCCGGGGGAACGTGTCGTGTTAGGATACAGTCGTCAGGGCGGACACTCGTTTCGCGGGAAGGGGAGGGCGCATCCCCATCAATCCCCCTTAGCGAAAAATTTTGAACTGGTCAGGGAATTTTTTGATCACGACAGCGTCTCTGATAGGTTGAGGTCCCTTATGTCTGAAGGCTCGTGTCCCGTTCAGATTGCCGAGTTGGTCGAGCAATTCGCAGAATTGCTCTATCGCTACGCGTATCGCCTGACAGGAAATGCAGTCGACGCAGAAGATTTGACTCAGCAGACATTCCTGACGGCCCAGCAGAAGTGCGATCAGCTTCGCGACTGCAATGCGGCCAAAGGATGGCTCTGTTCGATCCTGAGGAACGCCTTCCTGACGACTCGACGACAACGGGGAAGGACGCAGCCTCTGGAAGGGGTCGTCGATTCACTTTCGCTCCAGGATCCCCCCGATTCGCTCGTGGACCCTGACGAACTGCAACGGGCGCTGATGGAATTACCGGAAGAACATCGTTCTCCGCTGATCCTGTTTTACTTTGAAGAATTTAGTTATCAGGAAATCGCGGAACAGATGCAACTTCCGATTGGAACCGTGATGAGTCGCCTTTCCAGGGCGAAAGCTTTCCTGCGGCGGCGTCTTTCGGAAGAGACGGAAGTCGGCGGCAGAAATCATCGAGAGAAGGTCGCACTATGAACTGCGCCGAGGTTGAGTCCCTGCTCGATCTGCTCGCGCATCCCGATCATGGGGGACACGATTTCTCACAAGGTGAGCTTCACAAGCACCTGGCGACCTGCCCGGCCTGCCGACACGCCTTTGAGTCGATCGAGCAGTGGGACGCGCAGATTCGGCCTGCGATGAATCAGGTCGAAATCCCAACCGGCTTCGCACAACGCCTGACCTCCGTACTTCAGGACCACAGCCCGGAACCCACCGTGGCCAAACCAACCCCAGCAGCTATTCGGCGTTGGTTCAGTCCGCTTCGTACATTCACCGTGGTCTGCACACTGTGCATTTTTGCTGCCGCCTTCTGGTGGGGTCAGCAACAGCGCCCGAATCCGATTCTGACACCCGCGAATATCACGTCCCTTTGGGAACAACTGGACCGCCAGAGTCTAAGCCCGTCAAATACGGAAGCACGACTCCCTCGCAGCTGGTCATCGCTGACTCAGATCATCGACCACCCGTGGCAGCAGGTGCATCTGGCGAGCTCCCGGCTGACGATTCCCGCAAAGCGACTGGAAATCCGTGCCAAGCGCGGCACGTCAGAAGAAGGGTGGCTGATGGTCGTCCCTAAATCAAGCTGGGGAGTCACCCCCGTGGCTCCGATTTCCGCCGCCCGGATTCAGTATATCCCGCGACGAGTGTGGATGGCGTGGAACGAAGGGGACAACGTGTTTGTGCTGGCGGTCGACGGATCGCCCCAGTCGCTCGAACAGATTCAGCGTCAGTTAGAACTCAATAACACCGTGCTTTAAGGTAGGCTTGGGTCAGAGCTCCACGACACTGACTCAAGGTCCCCACACCTGACGCTCCGGTTGGGGGAGAATCACTTCGGCCCGCCCTGTTTTTCAAACGATCGGCCCCGTTCTCCTCGCTCGGCGAAGTATCGAGGCCATCGCTTGACATCGGTCACCCCTCTGATTTCACCTGATCTCACCGGGCCATTCTCCTGGAGTGACAGCGTTTCAATTACGGGGCTACTACCTGACAGGAAGTGTGCGCGAGTGCAACTTCGGGTTTCATTAAGTTCGCGTGAAGAAATTAACATGAGGGTTGCGGCCTCAGCTTCAAAATGCTAGCGTCATAGTACTGAACAGCGATTCCACTGGGCCATGAATGTTCAGATGATAATCGGAGAATGAGACGCTCGAATCATTCGACGACTGGTAGTGACTGGTCAGAAATTGGATGCGGCGGAGCAAGAGCCTTTTCGGGTTTTCTTCTTCCGCCGGTCGTATCGCAATCGCTTTCCCTGCCTGTCTTCGCGATGAAATTCATTTCCAGTCGGCTTACACCTGCAGGCGATCATCTGATCGTCGCGCGTTGCTGAATAAACACTTCGCCTTACGCAATTCATTTGTCTTGTCCGTTCCAATGAGTCGGAATTCTGCAGTTCAACCCATCCGCCACTCCGGATGATTACCGATACGCTTCTCAAATGTCGCCTGAGGATTGGTATGCTGCTAATTTTTAGGGAGCCGCGTCCTTCGCAAACCCTGGACTCTAATTTCCAGGCTGAGGCGCTGGTCCGTTTTTCCGCGATGAACGAGCCTGCAACACTTCTGCCACTTACAGCGTGGTGGCCCATCGCGAGAACGTAAATTCCTTGCGGGGCAGAACGACTGACTGTGTCCCCCCTTGCCGCTTCTGAAGTCCGGATGCGTATAATCGGGTGACTCACATCGTTTCTGCATTCTTGAAACCTGGCCGGTCATTGCGGTCGAAGGCGTCATCGCTGCGACTGAGATCGAGCAGACTTTTTCATCGTCGTGTCCCTGAGCCCCAACGGGAGCCCCAACGCCATACATCAACGCTGTGACCGAGTCCGTTTTCTGGTCCAGCGTCATCTCAATCATAAAGCGGTACGAATCATTCGATGGCGTCCTGCTGTCGCCAATTCATGTCAATTTGTTCTGTTTGTAGTCCTGTCTTTTATGTTCTGGAGATTTCGATGAGAGAAAAGCGGCGCGGTCGACATGGTTTTACTCTGATTGAATTGCTGGTGGTCATTGCGATCATCGCAGTCCTGATCGCTCTCCTGCTGCCTGCGGTGCAGCAGGCGCGGGAAGCAGCACGTAGAACCCAGTGTAAAAACAGTCTCAAGCAAATTGGCCTCGCGATGCACAACTATCACGATGCCTACAACCAGTTCCCTCCAGGGTACATCGCCAAGACGGCATTCAACATTACATCGGGCGAGCGCAGCCTATGGAGCTGGGGTACGTTTATCCTCCCCTACATCGATCAGGCACCGCTGTACAGCCAGCTCAATGCCGGCAACAACCTGCTGGAAACGGCACTGGCGGTCAATCCAAGTGTCCTCCAGAATAAGCTCGCTGTTTTTCGATGTGCTTCGGACGTTGGACCACAGACGAATAACTACGTCGACACGATGACCACGGGAGCAACGACGACGAACTGGTATATCGCCAGCCTGCAAGACGCGAACGGCAATCTCGTTCCCATTTCAGTATCGAACTACGTGATGGTCGCTGGCCCAGGAGACAGTACGACTCCACAAGTTCGTGACCCGGCCCAGTCGTTGAATCAGCCACTGGGAGTCGGTTTTCAGAATGGGAATGTGGGGCTGCGGGATATCACCGATGGCAGTAGCAACACGTTGCTGGTTGGCGAACGTGCCTGGCAGTACAAGGGCATGACCGTTGGAGCAGCAAACGTCTTTGGCTTCTCGGCCGCCGTCGTTGACCAGGGATCTTCCGCTAATGTGAAATCGGCAGCCATGAACGTATTGGGGCTGACCTATAACGGCATCAATGCCACCATCGGCCTCCAACACGATCGACGCGGTTTCAGTAGCAACCACGTCGGGGGAGCACATTTCGTTCTGGCTGATGGTTCTGTGCGACTCATTAGCGAGAACATCGACTACCTGAAGCTCTCCTCCGCCACAGCGCCGGTTCCTTTCGGCTGTGTGACCACGACGTTCGCCCGCCTGGCGGCACGAAACGATGGACAAATCGTGGGCGACTTCTAAGGCAAAGATTTCGTACCCGAATGTTCTTCTAGTCCTGTCGGCGGAAAGCATCGACCAGCGTCGTCGGTGCTTTCCGCCCTTTGAAACTTTGCAGCGGAAAATCGATGTTCAATCAGAAGACTTTTGCTTTAGGCTTGCTCTGGGCCGGATGTGTCATCACGACGATCGGCTGTGGGGGAGCCGACCGGCCCCCTCTCGGCAAGGTGACCGGAACGGTGACCATGGAAGGGGATCCCGTCGAAAACCTGATCCTGCTGTTCAAGCCGGAAGTTGGTCGGGCCGCAACGGCCAAGACTGACGTAAACGGCTTTTATCGAGTTGAGTACGTCAAAGGCGAGCCGGGAACCAAAATCGGCCCCACGACCGTCCTGCTCGAGTGGCCTCTCGGCTACGAAGCACCGTTCCCGATCCCACCTCGCTATACGGGGGCCAATTCGGAACTGAAGCTCGAAGTCGTCGCAGGGAACAATCCGTTCGACATCGAACTGGAGCCGCTCACCGAAGCAGAGAGGAAGAAAGCCGAGAAAGCCATCCCACTTGAATGACGAGAACCCGTTCGTTCATTCCCGTAGGGTTGTCCAATCGGTCGTTGCCACCTGGGCCCCATTTGCGGGTAGACGGTGAAACGGCGAAGTTGCCCCTGGTTCCCACTCATTGAACCGGTGGCAGACTGACTCTGATCGAATACTCGCCCCCAGGCGAGCATCGCTCTGCATCCGCTGACGCGAAGCTCAGCACGACACGCTCATCAAAGCCAGGGTAGCACACCCTGGTTTTGTCGTTACTACCAATTCGAGATGGGGACGAACGCCCTGATGTTCAAGCAACACGTATTTCTTGCAGCAATGGCGTTGGGATTACTGACACAGGGCGATCTGCGAGCTGACTCGTTTCGTGTGCGTCCGTATCTTCAGAATCCTGCGAAGGACGCCATGACCATTCGCTGGTTGTCGGAAGACGAAACACCCGGCGAGTTGATGGTGGAAACCCCCGATGGCCTGAAGCGATTTGTGTCTCAGCCCACCAAAGCCGATTCCCTCGCGTACAGCCCCTTCGCAGAAGAACCGGGCGGCCCTCATCCCGGACTGCCATGGATCCACCGTATTCGCGTGACCGGTCTCAAATTGGGAACCCGTTATTCTTACCAGGTGACTCAAGGAGCGGATCGGCGGTCCGGTACGTTTCAAACGGCCCCTGACAGAGATCATCCCGTCCGATTCATGGTCTATTCGGACCCCGAAACCGAGCCGGAATCAACATCGAGCCCACCTGTCGACTGGCCCGTGAACTCTCGCAGCAATCGCCCGACAGACATCCTGAAGTACGTCACCGATCAGACGACGGGCTATCGCCAGAACATCCAGATCATGGCCGCCCGAAATCCAGACCTGATTCTCGTCACAGGGGATCTGGTCGAAACAGGGGGCGAACAACGCGACTGGGACGAGTTCTGGCGACATAACGCCGGAGACTATGGAGCGATTGCTTCGAATGTGCCGCTCATCCCCGCCATCGGAAACCACGAGAACTTCGCCGGTCCCGGTGGAGGCTATTCGGCGGAAGGAGCCAACTTCGCCACCGACAAGTTCCTGACCTACTTTGAGGCCCCCTCCAATCAGGCGACGAACTCGAAACATACGGGTCGCTACTACCGTATCGACTATGGCCCGATTTCGATTATCACCCTTGATTCGAGCGACGGCCTTCCGCATAAGTCAGCGGCCGATACGAACCATAATCTCGAAGGGAGCAACGCGCCCGACTTCAATCCGGGCTCCGAACAATACCGCTGGCTCGAACAACAACTGGCGGAAACACAGAAAACAAGCCGTTTTACCTTCGTGCAGTTCCATCACACGATGTACGGATCCGGCCCGCACAGCATCCCGTTCGGCAACGAAAAATTTTCAGGTCAGGCAGGGATCCCGATGCGCGTCCTCGAGCCACTGTTCTTCCGCTACGGGGTCGATGTGGTCTTTTCCGGCCATGACGAAATGCTGGAACGGTCACAGACAAACGGCGTGGAAACCCTGACCGATGGGACGAGCAGACCTCACACGATCCACTTTTACGATGTCGGTATTGGCGGTGATGGTCTTCGCGGACCTTCCGTCGGGTTTGACAATCCGCACCGGAAGTTCCTGGCCCATGAGGATGCCCCAGAGTCCTGGAACGGCAGACAGCTCATCTCGGGCGGAAAGCATTACGGACACCTTGAGGTCAATGTGGCCCCCGATTCAAATGGACGCTGGCAGGTAGAACTCTCACCCGTTCAGATCTTTCCGTTGTTGAATCCGGAAGGCAACGTCACCGGTTGGGAACGCAGAGTCTATGACGACGTCGTGAGAATCACTTCGAACGACTGAAACTGCCAAGCGACCGCGACAATCCAACGAGCGGCTGAGCATCAGCGGTCGCCTCTTCCCGCGCCCCATACGATGAGCCACGGAAGAGGCATGATTCTTTCCGGATTGTCAAATAACCCTTTTTCCATCGAAGCGCTTGTCGCCTCTAAAGAGCGGAACGTGAGACCCTGAACGGTTCTCAAGTTTTGGCTCCCCGCTCCCCAGCCTCAGGCGGGCGGGAAGGAGAAACAGCCCCCCCTGAACAATGGGGACTCTCTCCATCCGCGTTGCCTGTCCCAGGTTTCAACCCGTTTGGGTGTCCGACCTTTTCACGCTTCCTGGTTCAGTTGATCCTCAGAATTCCACGAAGTAGCAATCTGCCGCGTCAGCAATGTCGCGAATGGGGAAATGCCGCTTGCCGGAATCCGGTGGCCAGCCCGGCCAGTCCGCTCGAAACGCTTAAAGTGTAACCACTACAGCACATGGGACTGGCCACCGGCTGGCCAAGGGTTGGCCAGCTGGCCAACCCGTTTCTGTTTGTTGAAAAAACGGGGCAGGCCCCCTCCGCAGTGCCGTCCCACTCGACTCGAATGACGTTCGATAGTCCGACGACCATGTTCGACTTCTTCTCTCACCTTTTGCGGAAAATTCCCCCAAGCAAGGAGTGTCAGAAACAAACAGCAATACCGCGATCCCAAACTTCCAAGCGATTGGAATCGACCCCACAGCTCAACCTCAGTTACTCAGCAGCGGCCCCCACCCAGACGGACATGACAACAGTATTAACCACGATAACCATGATGGGGTCCGCGGGTGCCGCCTATGTCGTCCTAGAACGAGTTGCTGTCCTTCGTGGCAGGGGAGTGAGCCGCGTGGCTAAATTGTCAACTTCCTGGAAACGATGTGATCGCCTGCAAGTCCACATTCGTCGAGGACTTCAACTGCGATTCAAAGTGGTAGCTTCCCCCAAACATGTTCTTGGCGGTTCGAATGCAAATACTGCCTCCGAACCCCAGACGGCCAACCATGATTGAAACTGAAGCATCAGGTCCGTTGCCCGAGTTCGAAAAATGGGTTGAGTCCTGGTTTATCGAGTCAGGTGAAGAGCTCTCGGATGAGGACGAAGACTGGCAATTATCCAGTCAAGATTTGGCCGAGTATTACGCTCGGCTATTCGAGACCCCTGAGTTTCTGGCCATGAAATTCACACGAGAACAGCTGGCAGCGGGCATCTGGAATATTTGTGGTCCTCACGGTTCATGGCATGATGCAATGAACCCATCTGTTCCTGACTCCATTCGCCGTCGCTGTGTACGTGCAATCGGAACTCTCTACACGAACCTCTTGGACCCGATGTGCATCTTCGTGTCGGACGACGCACAAGAAACAGACCCACTCTGCCGTGCGGTCTACATGATGTGGGACATGGACGGCATCAGTCTTTTGCAGACGTATCCAGAATTCCAAGACGATTGTGTCGGCGTGCTTTGGGCGGCAATCAACTGCAAAAGCGTTGCTTGCGTTACCAGCGGATTGCACGGGATTGGTCATTGGATTTCAATCGGTGAAGGGCAGCACGACTCAAAGCTGGTGGATTGGCTACAAGCCTGCATCGATGCTTTCCTGGTTCGCTATCGCCAGAATGTCGATGCCGATCCTTCACTCATCGAATACGCTGTCGACGCTCGAAGTGGGACGGTGATGTGAAATACAGCGAGTTTCGGAATCGAGGCAGGACTGGCACAACTGTCCGACCAACAGTTCAAACCCGAGTTCACGGAGCAAACGATTGAGCTTGTCGTGAAATACATGTTCTCAACCGGTCGCCAGACGATCCGTCTCCAGCCAAAATTCCAGCCGACTCTCTGATTCACGTTTCCCGGGCGACACCGCCAAGTCCTCCCGATACGATCTGCTAGTGTTGAGACGTAGAAACCAACTAGCCGTCGGCCCTTTTTGGGTTCCGCGGCGGGCAGACAAGGAACCCATTCCATGAAAGCGCTCCTGCTCGCTTTGATCGTTCTGACCACGATGGTGCAAACGAGCTTCGCTCAAACAGTGACGGTGATGTCGTGGAACATCCGTCTCAACACTCCTCGCGATGGCGTGAACGCCTGGCCGAACCGCAAGGACTGGCTGGCCAGGATCGTTGCTGACAACCAGACCGATATCGCCGGGTTTCAGGAGGTTCTGGCCGGGCAGCTTGAGGACCTGAAAGAACGACTCAAGGACATGGACGCGTACGGAGTGGGTCGTGATGACGGCAATGGGGCCGGGGAGTTTTCGCCGATCTTCTACCGCCGGGACCGTTTTGAACTGCAAGTAAAGTCGACATTCTGGCTCTCGTCGACTCCTGATGAAGTTGGCAGCAAGGGCTGGGATGCCGCCCTCCCGCGAATCGCCAGTTGGGTCAAGCTGAAAGATCGTCAGTCGGGCAAGCAATTCTATGTGCTGAACACCCACTTTGATCATCGAGGGGTCCAGGCCCGGGCGGAAAGCGCGGCCTTAATTGCGAAATACGTGCGGGCGAAGTTTTCTGACCTTCCCGTCATCCTGACGGGGGACTTTAATACCACTCCCGATTCGGAGCCGTACCGCACCATAACCGGGGCAGAAATCGAAGGCCGCTCAGTCTTTCGGGACACGTACGCCCATGCCGCGCAAAAGCCGGAAGGCCCCGACTCGACCTGGAACGGATTCACGGCGATCGTGCCGGGACAGCGAATCGATTTTGTCTTCACCACGGAATCGGTGAAAACATTGCGGATCCGAATTCTTGATGACCAGAAGGAAGGCCGATTTCCGTCAGACCATCTCCCCGTCGTTGCAGAACTACGTCTGGGTGCAGAATAAGTCCCGGTTTTGAAGGTGCCCCAAAGTCGATGTCGAGTCACTCGGCGCGGCTGACCGGAGAGTGCTGAGGGGGATGTAAAAAGGTCTCTTCCCATCGCCATCCGTGCAGCGACGCGTTACGACTTGTCATTCTTCACGGGGGGAACCTCGATTCGACAGCACCCCAGGTTCAGAAACTCTTTTCGACTTTGAGCGACCTTCTGAAGCAAGTCTTTCCGGAGTCGGTAAACCATAAATCGACCGTCACGTTCGACCTCAAGCAACCCCGCGTGTTTGAGGATCTTGAGATGGTGGGAAACCGTCACCAGTTCGACTTCCAGAAATGCCGCGATATCCCCGACAGTCATTTCACCATGGCGCAAAACATCGACGATCCTCAACCGAATCGGCTCGGAGAGGGCCTTCAATTGATCCGCGCAGGCTCTGGATTGAAAGTTGTCGTTTTCCAACGAGAATCGACCTTATCCACCGATGTGAAGGACTCGGGTTCCACGACGCGACTGGTCTGATCCGACAACCGCATTAAAAGTTGCGAACAATCAGGTTCCCGGCGCTGTCTGTCCTGTGCCCCCGCTGCGGGCGAGGGCGACGTCCTGCACCGGGACATAATCGCTAACATTGCCAAATTGATTAGAATATGAGAGGACGAATTCTGCAAGAGGATGATTGTCCTCGGCATGGTTGAAAAACACTCCAGTCCGAGAGGGGTTTCCGTCCGCATCCAATTTAAATTGGGGAAGGAATACGCCCTCCAATTGCAATCGGGATGTCCCCTGTGGACACTCAGACCGGTCGCGGACTACAAGAGCAATTTCCGGCAGGTTTTGAGCTGCCATTGACGTTTTTTGCCGATTCCCGCATAGTTCGACCCTTCCTAGACCCCGCTGTTTCTCATTTTCGCTGTTTCTCATTTTCAGAGAGAAGTTTGCTCGATGTCCGAGACGCCCGACCGTTTGGAAGCCGCTCGATTGGAAAAGCTCGCGAAGATCGAGGCTCTCGGCCTTGATCCGTGGGGCCAGCGTTTCGACGGTCATATCACCATCGAGCAAGCGCGGGAACAATGTCCCACCGAAGGTGGCATTGACGGAGCGACTGTGCGCGTAGCTGGCCGAATCATGAAGTGGCCAAAGACGGGCAAACTGAACTTTCTGCACGTCCAGGATTACTCAGGCCGCATCCAATTGATGCTGTCCCAGAAAGACTCGTCCCCGGAGACGTGGGCCTTGCTGGACTGCCTGGACCTGGGCGATCTGATCGGCGTTGAAGGACGACTGCGCCTGACGAATACTGGCGAGAAGACGATCTTTGTGACCCAGCTTGTGATCCTGTGCAAGTCGCTCGCTCAGCCACCGGAAAAGTTCCACGGACTTCAAGACAAAGAACAACTGCTGCGACAGCGCTACGTCGACCTGATCTACTCGGAAGGCGTTCTCGATCGGATGTTCAAGCGGCTGCGGATCATCGATTCGATCCGTCAGACGCTGCGCGGCGAAACCTTCTTCGAAGTCGAAACTCCCGTCCTGCATTCGATCGCGGGGGGAGCGGCTGCACGCCCCTTTATCACGCACCACAATGCCCTCGACATTCCGCTCTTCCTGCGGATTGCCCTTGAACTGCACCTCAAGCGGCTGATGGTCGGCGGTATTGAACGCGTTTATGAGATTGGCCGCGTCTTCCGAAACGAAGGTGTCGACAGCACTCACAACCCCGAATTCACCATGATCGAGTTGTACCAGGCCTATGGCGACTACAACTCGATGATGGACCTTGCCGAAAAATTGATTTCGCAGGCCGCGATCGCCGCCAATGGATCGGCTGTCGTCCCTTGGGGCGAAAAGACCATCGACTTCACGCCACCTTACCAGCGTGCCCGCTACGGCGATCTGTTCCGTGAGCACGCTGGCTGCGACATGCACGACGCTGAAGCGGTTGCTGCCGTGGCGAAGAAGCTGCATATCCCCACCGAAGGCCGCCATCCTGACGTCATCGTCAACGACGTGTTTGAAGCAACCGTCGAAGACAAACTGATCGGACCCGTTTTCGTTATCGACTATCCGGCCTCAATGTGCCCGCTGACGAAGCGGAAGCGTAACGATCCGACGATCGCAGAACGGTTCGAGATGTTCGTGGACGGTATGGAAGTAGCCAACGCCTACACCGAACTGAACGACCCTCGGCTTCAGGAAGAACTGTTCCGGACACAGCTCGCCGGACTTTCCGAAGAAGATTCAATGGCTAAGATGGACCACGACTTTGTTCGCGCCCTGAAGGTTGGCATGCCGCCAGCAGGGGGAATGGGAATTGGTATCGACCGCCTGATCATGCTGCTGACGAACACCAACAGCATTCGTGACGTGATCTTCTTCCCATTGCTCAAGCCCGAACAATAGCCGAAACGCCTGAATCCCAACTGACTACGCCAAAGGACTGGCAATGTACAAACTGATTCTCTGCCAACGATACCTTCGGACTCGTTACATCGCTCTGGCGAGCATCATCAGCGTCACCCTGGGGGTGGCGACGATGATCGTGGTCAATTCAGTCATGGCCGGGTTCGGCAGTGAGATGCGGAATCGGATCCAGGGGATCCTGTCCGACGTCATCATCGAAACGCGCAGCATGAACGGCGAGTTCGATCCCGAAGGGTATAAGCAGCGGGTTCGTGAGCTGGTCGGGAAGTACATTTCGGGTGTCACGGCGACCGTCGAAGTGCACGCCATCCTCAGCTACAAATCGCTGGGAGACTACGTACCTCACCCGGTCAATCTGGTCGGGATTGAGCCCGAGAGCAAATCGGAAGTAAGCCCCCTGGCTGAGTATCTTCAGAGTTACCAGGCCCAGGTCGAGAATGACAAAGAGATTCCTGCAGAGCGATCGAAAGACGAACCGCTGGGCTGGGAACTGACTCCCGCCGCAATGAAGCGCCGGGAAGCCAATGCCGAGTACTACCGTCAGATGAAACGACTGAGTTCGCAGATGCGGGCACAGCGTGAGATGGACGAACCCTCATCCGAGGATCCTTTCGCTCTGGATAAAGAACCTACCGTCGAAGAGGACACGCTTGGCCAGCCGCAGAAAGGTCGACTCTACGTCGGTGTCGGACTGGCGACTTATCTCGGAATCGATCCGGAAACAAAAGAGCCCAAAACTTACAACATGATTCAGCCGGGCGATGATGTGCGGATCACGACCTACTCGGCCGGTACCCCCGCTCCGAAGTACTTCATCGCGACGGTCGTCGATACGTTTAAGACCAAGATGAGCGAATACGATTCGAATCTTGTGTACTGCAACCTGGAAGAGCTGCAGGAAGTCCGGGGGATGCTGCGACAGAACGAGGATGGTACTCAGACACGGGCGTTTACCTCACTCCAGATCAAGCTGAAGGACTATCGTGACGCTCCCAAGGTACTGGAAATTCTGAAAGCGAACTTCAGTCCCGAATTTTTCAACGTGAATACATGGGAACAACGACAGGGTCCGCTGCTGGCGGCGGTCGATGTGGAATCGTCGATTCTGAACATCCTGCTGTTCCTCATCATTACCGTCGCGGGGTTCGGAATCCTGGCCATCTTCTTCATGATCGTGGTGGAAAAGACGCGTGACATCGGAATCCTGAAAGCACTGGGGGCCAGTTCTTCTGGCGTGATGTCGATCTTCCTGACTTATGGCCTGCTGCTGGGGATGGTCGGTGCCGGTGCCGGAGTGGTGGTCGGCTTGTTGTTCGTTCACTACATCAACGAGATCGAAAAGGTCATCTCCTTCTTGACGGGACGCGAAGTCTTCCCCGAACAGATCTACTACTTCAAGGATATTCCCACCTACGTTGACCCGTTCACCGTTTGCTGGGTCGCCTTCGGAGCCGTGACGATTGCCGTTCTGTCGAGTGTACTGCCAGCACGCCGGGCCGCCCGATTGCGACCAGTGCAGGCACTCAGGTATGAATGACCCGGACTGTGATCGTCAACCTGATACGGCCTTCGGAACAAATTAACGACGACAGACAGAGGGAACCGGTTCTGCGTCAATACGACTGGCTCGGACGGCAGCAAACACATAACAACATCGTTTTCACGGAACGGAAGCCATGCCAGCTCTCATCTCTCCTTCGCTGAATGCTACGACATCGGAGTCCATTGACATGCCCATGCCTCATGTCGCTGCTTTGGCCGTCCAGAAGTCTTACCGAAAGGGAGAACAGAGCGTTCCAGTTCTGCACGGTGTCGATATCTCCGTTCGAAAGGGTGAGTTCCTGTCGATCATCGGCCAGTCGGGTTCGGGAAAAAGCACGCTGATGCACCTGATCGGCTTGCTCGACACACCCGATATCGGCGAAGTCCAGCTCGACGGTCAGCGGATCGATGACCTGCCGGCCCGGACTCGGGATGAACTGCGTAACCGCGTGTTCGGGTTTGTCTTCCAGTTCTATCATCTGCTGCCGGAACTCAGCCTGATGGAAAATGTGCTGGCCCCCTTGATGATCCGGCACTCGATCTGGAACTACTGGACTCGCCGCCGTGAATTCCAGGATCGTGCGAAATCGATGATCGACCGCGTCGGCCTGGGCCATCGTCTGGCTCACAAACCGTCTGAACTGTCTGGTGGCGAGATGCAGCGTGCGGCCATCGCCCGCGCCCTGGTGGCTCAGCCCGAAATTCTGCTCGCCGATGAACCGACCGGGAACCTCGACGCAAAAACGGGCCGCGAGATTATCGACCTGATGTCCCGATTGAATGAGAGGGAACAGCTGACTATTATGATGGTGACTCACGATAAATCCATCGCGGCTGAGGCACATCGCACAGTCAGGTTGTGCGAAGGACGAATTGAGTCCCTGAGCGACGCGGCCTGAACATCCGCGTGCCGTTCTTGCTACCCTGATTTTCATGAACATGAGTAAAGCCCGACTCGTTATGAGGACGGGCTTCTTTTACCGGAACCGCGGCTGATGGCTCTAAAAATTTTTCTCGGCAACAAACTCGTCGACGAAGCCGATGCCAAAGTAAGTGTGTTCGACCACGGACTCCTCTACGGGGACGGTGTCTTCGAAGGGATCCGCGTTTACAGTGGTCGCGTCTTCCTGCACCAGCAGCACATTGACCGCCTGTACGAGAGTGCCAAGGCCATTCGGCTGGTCATCCCCCTGTCCCCAGCGGACATGAAAGCGGCCGTCGAACAAACCGTGAAAGCCAACAACATCGACGATGGCTATGTGCGGCTGGTTGTTACGCGCGGAGCGGGAAGTCTGGGACTGGATATTCGAAAAACCAGCAACCCCCAGGTGATCATCATCGCCGACACGATCTCGCTCTATCCCCCCGAAACGTACACGAAGGGGATGCAACTGGTCACCGCCAGCACGATTCGCAATCACCCTGGCGCACTGAGCTCGCGTATCAAGTCGTTGAACTATTTGAACAACATCCTGGCACGCATCGAAGGAACGGATGCGGGCATGGTCGAAGCTCTGATGCTGAACCACAAAGGTGAAGTTGCCGAATGCACCGGCGACAACATCTTCATCGTCAAGAATCGTGTGCTCCTGACACCCGGCCTGGACGCCGGGATCCTCGAAGGAATCACGCGTAACGCAGTGATGGAGCTCGCCGTCGAAGCGGGATACGAAGTTCGCGAAACATCCCTCACCCGGCACGACCTGTACATCGCTGACGAAATGTTTCTGACGGGGACAGCCGCCGAAGTGGTGGCTGTGGTCGGCCTCGACGGTCGCAAGATCGGATCGGGTGAACCAGGTCCCGTGACCAAAGATCTGCTCGCACGATTCCAGAAGCTGACTCGCTCGGAAACGTAAGCTGTCTCGCTGAAGACGGCGGATGCCAGGAGGAACTGATTCCCGGCATCCGCTTTTTTTATTGATGGGATACGCCAACTCGTTCGACTCCTTAACAGGTCTTGCATGCAGTCTTGATTGGTATCTGGTGGAGGGATAGAGTCGGGCTCCTTTACGGGCCCGATTTTCGATCCAGAACCGGAATCGCCATCTTGACGTCCCATTCGACTTCGACCGGCGGCACATCGACATCGACTGAGAGCACCGTACCTCCGTTGCAGGACGGTCTGCCTCAATCGACGACCGACTCACTGATCCTGTTTCTACTCCTCCCTGCGATTGCGATGTCCTTAGGCTGGGGACTGCGGGGAACCATCGGGGGCGGCCCCATCGGAGCATTGATCCCGGGAGTGATCGTGATGCTCAGTCTGGCCCTCCTTCTGGGTTGGACAAGTTCACTGGCGATTGTCGCTGCGATCGGGACTGTCGGAATTGGGTTGGGAGGGCAAGAGACCTATGGGCAAACCATTGGTTTCCTGCGCGATCCCGGCACTGTGCTATGGGGGCTGTCTGGCCTGACTCTCAAAGGTGCCATGTGGGGCATCTCGGGAGGTGTGCTGGTCGGTCTGGGATTCATGCATCCGAAATACCGCTGGTGGGAGCTTGCCCTGGGACTGTTGATCATGGTCGGGGTGACGTTGCTCTGCCGTGAACTGATCGACAAGCCAAAGTACCTCTACTTTTCGAACCCGTTGGAGAAACCTCGCGAAGAAGCCTGGGTTGCCATCACGCTCGGAGCCTTCAGTCTGCTGGTCTACCTGTGGGGACTCCACCGCGAGCAGGTCTCCACCGCATTTGCCCTGGGTGGCCTCGTCGCCGGCGCTGCGGGATTCGGATTCGGAAGCCTCTTCATCGCGTTGGGACAGACCCTGCCAAAGCCCTATTTTGGCTGGGAATGGTGGAAGATGATGGAGTTCACTTTCGGAGCCCTGTATGGACTTGGACTGGGCGCGATCGCTTTCAGCTTAAGGCATGATCTACTACGGGCAGATCAGCAGGCGTCGGAACGAACATCCGTCGATCCTCTCACAGCGCTTCCCAACCCCTTGATGACAGTCGTCGGACTTGCAGTCGCAATTACGGCGATCCTCTTGAATTTCGGGATTCCCATTCGGACCTCTTTCACGGTTGTTGCAGCCGGCCTCATCCTCTTGTCGCTCTTTTCAAATCGACTGAGCTGGCACGTCGCACTCAGTCTGACGATCGCTGGTTTCCTGCGTGACCTCCTTCGCTGGAGCGTTGAGAAGGGCTGGCAGGAAAAAACGTATGACCACTGGGCCGCCGTGGCGATCATCACCTTACCGATTGTAATCCTCGTCGTCTGGGCTGAGTCTCGCCGGCGGCTCTCGGCCCAGACGGCCCTCCTTGGAGTCACCTGGCTCGCCACTGCGTGCGGCATAGCCAAAATCAACATTTCGTCTACGAGCTACTTTTCGAGTCCTTTCGTGGCCTCTGTGTTCTTCGTGGAGATGGCCATTACGACACTGCTGGTATTGTCCGTGCAACCAAAGCAAACAGTTCGTTCGACATGAGCCAGCGCCATGCAGTCCGTGGTCTGGCGATCAGTGCCACAGTCCTGACCCGACTCCCCTATTTCGGCTTTGGAAACTTCAGTTCGAGCTGAAAGCTGTAGAAGTCGATCAGCAGCTTCTTGGTCTCGTGCGAAGGGATGAACTGAAGCCCTCGCCCCACGGGTGTCGCCAGTTCCTGACTTTTGTAAACGACGTCACCGGTCCGTTTGTCGAGGATCAACGTCGACAGCTTGGGGTCGAGCGGGAAACCGGTATTGGGATCGAAATGAATGTTCCACGCCGCCAGTACCAGCACCGGAAGACTGGCAGGCTGATTGGCATCATAGGCCAGTTCATTGACGGGGACCGACCATTTCACCTCACCACTTTTGCGGTCAATGTAGAACACCATCCCATCCAGAGAGAACGCCGAGTTCGATGGCGTCCCCAGTTCACGAGGGAGACCAAACTCGGGGGGCATCCCGAAATTGATGGGCTCAATCCTTCGCAGTTCGGTCTTACGGATGGAGACCCCGGCGACGACGATATAGTTATCGGGGGTGGACTGAACCGACAGAACCAGCATCCCGCGCAAGGGGCGTTTCAGCGGTAATTCCGTCTCGAGCTGTTTCTCTCCCGTCGCCAGTTTCAGAATCGTCAGCTTGCTGGTGGGCTCAAGGATTGCCAGTTCTTCATCTTGAATGAGACAGGCCTTGCTGCCGACAGGATGTTGCGATTGCCAGACGACGCGATCCCCATCGAAATCATGCATTTCGAACACCCGCTGATCCGGAACTTGATTCCGCTGTGTCAGCCGCCGCGTACCTCGAAACCATAACGGGACGTCGTTGGGGTTCCCTTTATGCTGCTGCTCGATCGCACCATCACGCATCCTCAACAGCAGAGCACCGTTGCCTGCTGTTGCGAGCATCAGCTTGCTGTCGACCGTGGCATCGACTTTGGCGAACGCCGGCCCAACGCGAGACCACAGCAGTTTGCCAGACTCGGGATCCGCCGCATAAAGCCGATTGTCTAACTGATACACCACGGCATCGTCGGTAAGACCAACCAGGTATCCTGCTGTCGATCGGCCATCCGACTTCAGTTGAATGAGTCGTCCGTTCGGCAACAGTCGACGCTCATTCGGCGTGGTGCTCAATCGGGGAGCCACAAACGAGTTCGGACGCAACGACTGTTCGAAGATGATTTCAGGAGCGATTTGAGTTGTGACGGCTTCCATCACCCCGAGCCACGTTCCCGAAGCCAGCGCGAGCCGTCGACCCCGGATGTGCAATTGGCAGGGCTGGTCCCGAAGATCATTTGCCGAGTTGATCAGCGGCACACGCCATACCACGTTCAAATGGGGATCACGTGCGGTGAGTGTGGTAATGAGAGCGTCGACTTCGAACGACCATCCTTTGTAGAAGCTTCCCACATGAGTCACCACCTCAACCGGAAAGGTCGGCTGCGTGATGCTCTGATCCGTACGAACGACTTCAATTGCCCCTTGCGGCCATTGAAAACGGGAATCATCCTGGCCCAGCGATCTCTGCGTCGACCATTCGTCTGAGAGCTGTCGTCCCGTCTTCCCATCACGACAGACGATCGTCGCAAACCGATCACCCAGCTCGGCAATCCAGGGACGTGCCTCTTCCGGCGCATTCGCCGCGATGTACAACGCGGCCAGGGATGCCGCGGCAGAACCAGCCACCGAAAGATTGGCAGAGCTCGTGATGCGTTCCAGCAACTGGAGTCGGGCGAACTCGTCAGCAATGGCACCGGGTGACTCTGCCAGTTTCAGCAGCAACGCGTCTGCCGCAGGATGCCCCGAAGTCAGTTTGATGAGGTGCGGAATTCGATCGTTCCGGTCAGGCGACTTCGCGGCCGTCTCGAACTCGCGGCTGAAAACCCGTTCCATCTCCGTTCGTTCACTCGCTGTGGCCGCATCGTAAATCGCAAACAGCTCAGCCCGGACACTCTGTTCGAGCGAAACAAAATGTCCCGTTCCCGCCGAGATCATCATGTCGGGAATTGTCGTCGTCAGAGCGAGTCGGAAGTACTCCGTAATCGCCCCGACACGATCGCCAGATTCTTTCAGCGAATTGGCATACAACCGCAGGAACTCGACACGTTGAAGCGGGTCCTCGGTCAATGCCTCGAGTTCCGTCGCTGCGGCGAGAATCGACTTGGGATCGTTCCTCAGCCGATTCAGCATCGTCTCGGCAAGCACACGTTTGACCGCAAGATCAGGTCGCTGTCGGAGTGATTTCCTCAGGTCCTCGATCGCCTCCAGTTCCTGGCCTCGATGCAGCTTCAATTCACCCCGCAGCGCCAGGGCTTCGGCGTCGTCCGGATTCTTGGCGAGCTGCTCTGCAACCTGATCTTCCACTTCGCCCAGCGACCGGAATCCAATGACATCATGGGTTCCGACCGAAACCAATGCTCCGTCACCAACGGCCAGATTGCCGGGGACGCCTGCCTGAGGCAACTTGGAACGTCCCAGGATTCGGCCGGTCGTCAAATCGAGTGTCGCGATATCCCCCGTCGAGAGGGGAAGGAGATACTGCTTCCCCACCCGGACACCCCGTCCGCTCGGTTCAGGAATCTCCGTCGGCTGCGTCCACTCTTCGGAACCGTCGGCCAGAGAGTAAGCCGCAATCTGGTTGCGTCCCACCACGACAACCTGGTCTTCGTTCACACAGGCCAGGTACAGTCCCTGTGCCTGCGAACGCTTCCAGTTCAGACTTCCGTCGACCAGATTGATGCAATGGATCTCATGCGAATCTCGCGGCGTCACGAGGACTCGGCCTCGCGTGATCACGGGGCCACTGTCCAGCCATCGCGACTCTTCATCGTCCCCGCCGACACGCTCACGCATCACGGGATTTTCGAAGTTATCCTGAAAATTGCGACGTGACTTGGAATCGTAGGAATAGCCCCAGCGCAGCTGACGTCGCACGATGTCATAGGCGACGATCGCCCCGTTCGCCGTCGGACAGACCATCAGGCCTTCCGCAGTCGCCGGGATGAGTCCCGCGAAACGGAACGTCGCCCCAAACGGGGCTCGCTCGGTGGCGACAAGTGTCTGGTACCACTCCAGCCGGGCGGTGTTCGATTCCGGAATCAGGCACAGCAGCCGCAGCTCATTCTTGGACTCAGCAAGGCAGTAAAGACGACCGTCGCAGGGGACAGGAGGTCCGACAAAGTACATGCCGGATAACTCTGCCGGGGGTGTCCCGTTCTGCCCCCCCACTTCCCATAACAGTCGCCCCCCGGCGACGTCGTAGGCCGAGAGCTTGTTGACAGGATCCATGATCATCTGTGCCCCGAAGGGAAGACGGCTGCGCGGCAACAGACTGCTGAACTGCGATTCGGACTCTTCCACCGCGTAGACGCGGTCACCGTCACTCGAGAGAGATCCCGAGATCTGGTCGCGAAACATCTTGAATTGCAGGTATCCACGAAACGTCAGTGGTGACGACGGGGGAATCGCGTCTGATGCAGCCAGTGGGCTTTGAAACAGCCAGGTCAGCATTCCGTCCGTCTTGGCAGAGCGCCACAAGAGATCGCCCGTCTTCAAGCTGACCGCCGTCAGATCATTGATCGTCCGGTAGACCACGACGTCCCCGACAACAATCGGAATGGCTGCGGGTTGGGTAAGTCGATTGCCCTCCCGCATCATCTGTTCGGTTTGCACCATCATCTGGTCGAAACCTTTGATCCGCTGCTGATTAATTTCGTCACTCATGTGCAAGCGCAGGTGTTGCCGGGAAGAGATTTTCCACGCTCCACCTCCCACCGGACACGATGCGGCGGCAGACTCATTGCCGGTCAGGCCCCCTCGAGGGAGTTCCCAGCGATCAACGACAGCAGGGGGTTGCGGGGCTGTCGGACCGAACTGGGTCTGCAGCCAGGCGGGTGCTTCACCGAGGCTCGGAAACGGCGTCACCGCGCGACCCGCGACTTGCCAGGGCCCCGCCTGCTTCAGCTTATCCAGTCCTTCCAGAGCAATCCGGGCTCGTTCCGGCTGGTCGGCCAGATGCCATGCGAGAGCGGTCTGAAGCAGCAGGGGGACACGGAATTCTCCCTGCGAATTCGGGTGCTCACGCATCGCTTCATAGATCAATGCCGCCTGCATGGGGTGGTTACGGTCAAGAGCCCGCGCGGCCAGAAGCTGCATCCCCTCGAATCCCGCCGCCGTCATCTGATAGCGCGAGACCAGTTCGGACACGCGCAGGTAGTCCTCTGCGGCAATCGCATCGGCCAGTTCGGCCCGAGCGTCGGTCCCCACCTGAAGTTCATACGCGGCTCGTCCCTCGGCAGGGAGATCCGCCAGAACCTTCAGAGCCACACCTTTCGAGGTGAGCTGCTCACCGGATTGAAAATCCTTCTCGACGAAATAGTCTTCGGGATGATCAAGCACGGATTGAAGCCGGAGCACGGCGGGGCCAAACTCCTTCTCGAGCAGCAGATCCCCGGCCTCTTCGAGTGCCTGCTGCACGTTTCGATCCATCTCGGCCGTGAGGCGAGACTCTGTATTAAAGAGGATCCGGGAACGATTTTGTGCGTGTAATGAAGAGCTGAGGCAAAGGATTCCCCCGAGCACGAACCCGACCCAAACCACGCTCCGCATCATCGTCCTCCTCGCATGTTCGGCGAGTTTCGTTTCCCGAGTGTCTCAACCCGATCCGCTGGTTTGAGATCCGGCACACTTTGGCAGGAACCGAAATGCCGTACTTCTTCCGTGGCCCCATCATATCCGATTGAACGGCCAATTGCTGCATGACTTTCCGTCGCAGGACGCAGCCGACCCAGATCGCCCGATGGGCCGAGCAGACACCTGGTGCAGCACCTCGGCCGGGAAGGAGCCCCCTGCGGTCCGGTAACGGACATCCCCATTCCCGGAATTTTAGGACGCGTTCGGTGTTGCGGCTGGAGTGAACTCGTAAGGGTACATATTGCACAGGTCGGGGTTACACAATCCGACCCGATTGAATGGCGCGATGGCGGCACGGACTTTGTCTGTCAGTTCAGCCCCGGAGATGTTCGGATCCGTCAGATCTCGATACGCCTGCTTGAGTGCCGACTTGAGTTGCGGGTTATTGGCACTCAAGTAGGCCGCCCCCTGGGCCACGCGTCCCGCTCGCCGCTCCTCTTCCGACCAGATCGCGGTGGCAAAGTAGAACATTGACATCGCAATCATGCGTTCGAATTCCCGAAAGCCTGCATAACTGCCACTCACCACCAGATCGATGAACTCCACTTCCTGCTGAATCAGAGCATCATAGTTCTGCAATTCGTCGGCGAGCCTGGTCCACTGGGGTTCAGGTGAGCTGCCCCGAGTCCGTTTTGCGGTCAAAGATTCCCTCCCTGACGAGTTAGCGAGCTCACCGAACGGACTCGAACTGTCCCGGTCGCCGGAAATGCTCCAGCAGCGTTCCAGGATGCCGATCAGGCGTTCAATCCCCATCAGCGTGAACGTATTCCCCGTACTGTGTAGTGGATCGTGGAAGGCCGCCGTGTTCGGCAGCATGACCCAGTTCGGACCTGCGGACTGGCTGACCCGTCGCTGCATTCGTCCGGATTGTCGCCAGGGGACGAGCGGCTCGGCGTTCGCAAACTGCTCGGCCACGGCAGGCAATCGAGCCAGCAGGGCTTGCCACTCCGCCGCAGGTGTGCCGCTTGATTCCAGTGGAAACCGCTCGGGATCCAGTGCGAAACCGGCACTGGTCACGCCGTTGTCGAACGGAAGGACCCACATCCATCCCCCGTCAAACACATGATGCAGAGCGGCATCATCGCAAGGGTAGGGGTGACCGGAAATGTCTCCACCCCGCTTGGCGTACAGATCCGACCAGCGGGCGACATTCTTAAAATGCGAGAACAGCCCGCGTGACCGCGTCTTCAATCCCGCAGGGTGAGGCAAAATGCCGAGCTGCTTTGCCAGGAATCCACCTTCTCCCGAAGCATCAATGATGAAGTCGGCCCGGACCCGAATCTCGGCAGAGTCTGACGACGAACCCTCTCGCATACACTGTGGCAAACCATGACACTTCCCGCTCAGTTCCCAACCCGCTCCTCGGGGTTCGAGTCGATCGATCGACGTATGGGGAAAATAAGGAACACCCAATCTGACCGCTTCTTCTGCCAGAAACTGGTCGAAATCGGCCCTCAACCAGTGGGTATCCGCGTCTTCGTCCGTGAGACTCGCCGCAACCAGCAGTTCATTCGCCCGATTAGATCGAGGCTGAAAGTCGTGCCCGAGCTGGTGATGGAAATAGCTGAAGCCCCGTTTCAGCCCACAAACAATTTGAGGGTAAGTTTTCTTCCAGGCCGCGTAATTCGAGAGCGGAACAATGCGGGGAAGATCATACCGGCCGGCCAGTCCCTCCAGCACCAGATTGGCAACCGGAGTCGAGGATTCCCCGATCGCAAACCGGGGATGCGCACCCCGATCAATCAGGACCGGCCTTAACCCGATTCGCTGCACCAGCATCGCCGTCAGACTGCCGCTAAACCCGGCCCCCATCACGGCGATGTCCGCTTCGATCTCAATCACAGTCGTTCTTTTCGATTCAAGTAAATCAACGCATCGGCCCAGCGTGCCAGAACCGGAAGCCTTCTCATCAGCGGTTTGACATCACCGCCAAGTCTACTTCCGGACGAGCACTGCTGGACCGACAAGGCTCAAGCAGTGCTCGTCAGCAGAGAAGGTCAACTCGGTAAGGTCAACTCGGTGTCGTTGCCTCCATCACTTCGTCAGACCGGCATCCTTCTTTGCCTTGGCTTCCTGCTGCTTCGACAATTCGGGGTTCGGAGTTGCATCTCCTTCCGCCTGACCGAGGATCCACTTGATCCCCCCCGTGACATGGTCCAGGAATCGCTGGTCAACCCAGGTCGATTCGTTGTGACCCAGGTTCGTCACGAAGACCCGTCCATCCCCGTAGTTTTTCACCCACGAGACCGGGACATGCCGCGTCTGCAGGACTTCGACTTCCTGATCCCCTTCCTTGACCTTGGTCCGCGCTCCCTTGGTGGGACATTTTTCAATGTTCAGACTCATCAGGACCCGAACTTTCTCGGGCTGCCAGTTCTTGTACCAGTAGATTTCGTCTTTGATCTGAAACTCGTTGCCGAAGGGTTTCATCGCGGGATGCTGCTGATCGTGAACAGTAATCGTCACCAGTTCGCCAGCATTCCACGGATGCCCGTCGAACGTACCACCAATCATGTCCCAGTAGGGCTGATAGTTGTGGTAAGTGTCGAGGGCCGAGTGAAAGCCGACAAAGCCGTGGCCTTTCTTCGTCAGCCACTCTTTGAAGAAATACTCTTTGTCGGCATCAGCAATCGGAAGGTCTCCGGTGGTGTAGAACATCACGATGTCAAACTTCTGCAGGTTCTCTTTCGTGAAGTCCGCAGCCGCATCCTGAGTGCACGTGACGTCGAACAACCCGGTTTTCTTCCCCAGCTGGATCATGGAAATTTCCGCCGGAGCCAGCTCTTTCTGATTCCGATTCACGGACCCATGCACGAACCCCTGACTTTGAGTCAGCATCAGGACTTTGGCTTTATCGGCTGCCGAGGCCAGACCGGCGGACAGGACACCTGCCACGACCGACAAGGCCAACACAAGAGACAACTTCATGGTGGGAAACTCCTGAAACTTCTCGAACGCTTACGTCACCGAAGCGGGACATCCCCGCGCGAGCAGCCCACACCGACGGGGCCCGCTCATCGCCAAAAGCATCGCGGAAATTCAGAACACCGACAACCGTTCCGAACGAATCCCGCGCGCATGATCGCCACACAAATCACGGTCACCGTCGTAGAAGGGACGTCCCGCCGCATTCTTCATGCTTGAGCACCTTGCTTGAGCAAGGTGCGGCCTTTACGTGAACCAGACAACCTCACAGGAAGGGGAAGTGAGCCACTCTGCACAATCGCTGGCCAGCCTGGCCAGTCCGCCGAAAACACTTAACCTATTTCCACTGCAACACATGGGACTGGCCACCGACTGGCCAAACTTTGGCCAGCCGGCCACCCCGTTCCATTTGACCCGCATTCGTCAGACGAACTTCCGGCCGGCGAGTCTCACTGCCACCCACCGCATCCCGATGCTCTGCCATGGGGACCTCCTCCCCCGATTGGGGCAGCATTTCATCAACTGAGTGAAATGGTTCTGAATCCAGACAGTGTCAGCAACAACCCGCAACACCGCGAGCCCAAACACCCAATCCTTTGGAAGTGGGCCGGAAGAAGAAGCATCGTGCGACCGAGCGGTGGAATCTCGATTGCCTCTGGTGCCACCTCCCTGTGCCCCTCATGGCCACCCTCACTCCCCCTTGCTTTGGTGCGGAAAGAGACCGACAAGCAGGCGGCTTCTCTGTTCCTGGAATTCTTTCGGGGACGTTTGAGCGGGCGACTTCACGAGGTTACCATAGGCCCGTGGAGAGCGAGGACATCGTACGTCGCTATGCCCGATTACGGGCGTCAGTGGGTAACATGATCTCGCGGCTCAAAACAATCTGGAGACGGCAAGCACGCAGAGCAGTGGCTTTGAGCGTGTTTCTCTTCGTTTGCATCCGGATTCTGCCGATCCCACTTGCGCCGATCACGGGAGTCGAGAAGGATCGGTCTGCACCATTTCCCTGCCAGAACCGCCCCTGTGGCTGCCGCTCCGCCGACCAGTGCTGGAAAAAGTGCTGCTGCTTCTCAAATGCTCAGAAACTGGCGTGGGCGAAAGCCAACGGCGTGCACCCCCCTGAATACGTGGTTGCAGCAGCGAAAAAAGAACAGCCCAGCAAAAACTGCGGAACAGCAGCATGCTGCCAGCGGCCCTCGAAAGCCAGCGTGGCCAGCGACAAAACACAACCAGCAACGTCTGCAAAGTCAGTGCACTCGTGTGGTGAAAAGACCCCTAAGCACCCTGATCCTCGACCGAATGCTCCTGCCGAGAATCGAAGCGGTGTGGTGATCATCGCGCTGGCGGAGGAATGTCAGGGGCAAAGTTCTCTCTGGAACTCGCTCCCCTGGTCCATTCTCCCGGATCCGGTGATTCTGCCGTCCGTCCTGGCACATCACCGTGAATTTCTCCTGCCTGGTTCCGAGGTCGCGGTCGACTTGAATGATCGACCGCCGGTCCCGCCGCCACGTACTGTGAGCGATGTTCTCTAAACCCGGTTCGCGCCGATCACTGCGCAATGGTCCCCGCCACGTGCGGCCACCATTGTTGCCTGGTGGAACGCGCGGCGCATCGCCGCACGCTCACTCGGATCCTCGCCTCGCTCTCCACAACAGCTGGTCATTGGACCCGTGGTGAGCGTGCCACCATGCGCCGCACGTATCGCATCGTGCGCGAACCTCAATCCTTCGACTCAACGGTCAAGACCTCGGCGCTGAAGGTGCGCCCTGAGGGCATCCCCATTCATTATCGCAGACCATTTTCCAATGGAGAGTTCCATGACTACTTCCAGCGCCCCTTCGCGTCGCCCCAGGGGTTTCACGCTGATTGAATTGCTCGTCGTGATCGCGATCATCGCCGTCCTGATCGCATTGCTGCTGCCCGCCGTGCAACAGGCCCGTGAAGCAGCACGTCGGACCCAGTGCCGAAACAATCTCAAGCAGATTGGGTTGGCGCTTCACAACTACGAAAGCACCCATGCGACGCTGCCCGGCTTTTACTCGTATGGAAAGGCAAACTCGGGCAGCTATTCGGTGCAGGCCCAACTGCTCCCCTACATGGACCAGTCATCGCTGCATCAACTGATTGACTTCGGTCAAAAGCCCCAGATTGGCTGTTGCCCGGGTGATGTTCCTTCTTCGATGGTCAATCTGGTCAAAAATCCGCTCTCCGTTTACCTCTGTCCCAGCGATCCGGGACCCGTGACGTTCAGTGTCACGTCGGGGACGACGGGTGGGGCTACCGGGACGACATTTACCTATGCAGGGACGAACTATCACGTCAATCAAGGCACGGCACTCGGTACGAACTACGATGGCCGGGCACCGACGGATGGCCTCGTCTGGACCAATTCAAAAGTCCGCTTTGCCCACATTACCGATGGATTGAGTAACACAGCCGCTTTTTCCGAGTCGATCTTCGGATTCCCGGCACAGACTGTCTCTGCCCCGACCAGCAACCATGATCGCCGACGGAGCTACATCAACGTGGCGTGCGTCTGGACATCGAGTACCGTTCCACCTGCGACACCTGGACTGGCCAACGGCTTTCAGCCCCCGAATGACCCGGCTCAGTTGGAAGCGGCCGCCGTGGCGATCAGCCGTGGCTGGGCGGGACAACGGGGTGCGGGATGGATGCACGGGCGCGAATACTGGACCGCTTACCATCACTACCACAACCCGAACAGCAACGTGCCCGACATGGGAACCTGCGGAAACGGGATCTTTGCAGCCCGCAGCTATCACGTCGGCGGCGTCAACACGTTGATGTGCGATGGGTCCGTCCGTTTTGTCAGTGAGAATGTCGACCTCAACATCTGGCGAGCGGCGGGGACCCGCGCCGGCGGTGAAGTCCAGGGTGAGTTCTGATTCTCCATTCTTCCCGGGGGAACAGGGATGTTCCCGTGTGGCCTTCCCAAACTTCAATTGCGTGAGACTCTTTGATGACAACCGTCACTGTCCTGAAAGTCGAGAAACCGATCGCTCAGCGAGCGATTCCGCGTGTGCCAACTTCATTGCAACCCAGGCCGAAACCGATTCTTCGCCGTGTGATGCAGTTTGTCCGTCGCACGCACCTGTATGTCGGCCTGCTCTTGTTTCCCTGGGCGATTCTGTACGGAGTCACCGGCTTCCTGTTTAACCATCCCACGATTCTGGCCGATGCCCCTACCACGTCTTATGTTCGGAGTGATCTGGCAGGAACAGCACTGGAGAAGCTGCCACCGCTCCCGGAACAGGCTGATGCCCTCATTGCCGCTCTGAACGAGCGGCACCAACCGATGACCCCGTTCCGACTGGGCGACGGTACAGTCCGTTATGCGACGCGAGACTCGTTCATTGCCACCGTGAAGGCAGATCAGCGGAGTTTCTTCGTTACTTTTGATCCCAGAACGGCGAGTGGCGTGATCCGAGAAACCACCCCCAGGCTGGCGACCGTTGATCCCGCCCCCTTCGCGACCGGCAAGGGGGATGCGCCCCGCCAGCGGGGGATGGGAATGATGGGGCCGATGAAACATGATCACACCGGTGTCAAAGTCTCCGACTCATTGACGGATCGTCTCAAGTCAGCCATTCCGGTTCTGCTGAAACGCAAGGGATTTCCTGCGGGGGACGTCACGGTGACCACGGCTCCCGACATCAAATTTCCCGTCGAAGCGGATGCCAAAATCTGGACGGCGACATTCAACCCTCTCACCACCACCGTCTCGGGCGTCCCCGGTTCGGAGTCTGGGGATCTCTCATTCCGAGCATTCCTGTTGCGGATGCACCTCACTCGGGGCTACCCCGGCGAAATGAACATCAAGTGGCTCTGGGCCGTCGGTGTGGATGCCATCGCGCTGACGCTCTGTTTCTGGGGCGTGTCCGGGCTCTTCATGTGGTGGCAAATCAAGGCGACTCGTAAGGCGGGGTTGGTCGCACTGGCGGTCAGCGCCGTTTTAGCAACCGCACTCGGTTTCGGCATGCATGCCTTACTCGCCGCCTGATTGCTCATCGTTATGACAGCAGGCCTCGAAGCGGTCTTCGAGGGTCCTGATCCGTTTGCGAAGAGAGGCCACGGGTGAAGACTACAGACCCGCACGCTTGCGTGCGGGTAACGACCTCGGGGAGACCGCAAGTTTGCAGGACAATTCAGGAGAGGTCATCGAAACTGCGAATCTCCGACCGTCGAGGAGTCCGCTAATCGATGTTCACAGTCTCGTTTCCATTGCGAGTTCCCATCGAACGCCATGCCTCCTGAGCAATCTTGTCGCTGATGAACCGAACGTGACCATCCATGTACCCCACATTGACTCCTCCCGTATGACTGCTGGCTGCGCGTCGGTTATGGACCAGGAACACGTTCGGGTCGCTTAACGAGTCTGACACGATGCAATAGGGTGCGTTCGGTGGCAGCCAATGGCTGTATTGAGCGCCGCTTCCCCAATGACCGGCCCACCGCCCAATCGACGGTGAGCCCAGATTGACGAAGTCCCGGGGCCCTGAAACACAACCCTGCACGGAACTCTCCGTTTGAGCAGCTCGTTCGGCGATGGCCGCAGGACTTCCAGGGTTCATCCGTGTTGCATCCGACACATCGGGAACAGACACGTACCAGGCATGCTTCACAGGCTGCCTCGTTCCTTCCGATCTTGTCCCTTTGGACCGAACAACGATGTCTTCCGAGATGCCTGCTGTGGAGCTGAGTCCATCCGTGATGTCTCGTGCGGAGACAAGTTCAAAGGAGTTGAACGGGCTGCGGAGCGAACTGCCAGACCCATCACCGGGACTCGCGTTCGCGGTATAGCTCAGCGGTTTCGGCGCAGAGCGCAAGTCTCCGTCGGCAGGGCATTCGAACTGCGGAATGTGCTGCGTCTCCGATTCTTCTAACTGACAAAGGTCTGGGACCTCAACGTAGGGGAAAAGCCTCGAAAAGACGGTCGCTTCACCGCAGGAAGTGACGGATGAGATCCGTCGAAGTGGTGGAAACACCGAAAAGGAATCATGATACAAAGCGCAGCCCAGGACGAGCTGCCGAAGATTGTTCGAACAGTGCAAACGCCGCGAAGAGCTCCTCGCCATCTGCACTGCGGGCAGGAGAATACAGAGCAGCAAGCCAATCATCGCGATCGCGACCAGCAGCTCAACAACGGTCATTCCTCGACGGTTGAGAGGTGCCCCGGGTATCCTGTAGTTAGCTGTCATCGCGAGCCCTTTGCAACCGCGGTTAATCGAGATTGGGCTCTTGGTTGCCCATTCAGGAGTGGTGTGCATTGAGCGGATCTTCCACCACACTCCGTAAACTCTTCGGATTGTGCGAAGGCATTGTAGCGGCGGTTTCAAATCCCTGTCGGCAATTACTGTCGGAGTTGGTTTTCCAGGCCGAATGTGATCTGCAAATCGAGGTTTTGAAACCACCTCTAGTTCTTTTCATGCTTGGGTTGATGCAAGGAAATAGACGACATGCTGAACGACGACCATGATATAGAAATTCCTCTCACCCGGAGTGGGATCGTTTGGGGCATTAGCGTGACAGGCTTTGTTTGGATCTTCTTCGGTTTATGCGTTCCGATTGCGATCTGGGATTTTGTCGACAAACTATTCCCAAACACCAAAGTTGAAAAACTTGGGCAGATTGGCGATATGTTCGGTGCGGTGAACGCACT
This sequence comes from Schlesneria sphaerica, assembly GCF_044336245.1. Classification (NCBI taxonomy): domain Bacteria; kingdom Pseudomonadati; phylum Planctomycetota; class Planctomycetia; order Planctomycetales; family Planctomycetaceae; genus Schlesneria; species Schlesneria sphaerica. Next base: position 3,839,364 of record NZ_CP172346.1, read on the forward strand.
GTTTTCCAGCTTAGCATTTTTCGCGGCAATTCTGGCATTGATGCTGCAAATAAAAGAGCTTCGAGAATCGGGTGAGAGACGAAACGAGGAGCGAAGTCAGCAGTTGGAGCAGGCGAGATTGACTGTTGAAGGATTCCGACTCCAGAAAAGTATCTTAGAGGATCAGAGACGAGAGCGAATCTGGGTAGTTTTGAATAGCATCATCGATGGCATGACTGCATTGGAAACAAAGGTTCAATTGCACTTAAACTACATCGGTTTAGGCAGTCATGACGTGAAATCTGCTCCGCAGTTCACGATCCCGAAGGAGATGACGACATTCGACGATATACAAGATGCCATCAGGGTATTCCTGCTGCCGCTTAGCCATGTGTCTTTCTATATTCCACAACATCTCGCACAACTCAGTGATGCCATGAAGCAGTTCGCAGATGTAATTGCTGACGCCTTCTTGGACCAACCCGATGGTGCTCCGAAAGTATTACCAGATATGTCAGAATTGCATGATCTCCTAACACCATACCGCAAATCGGTGTCGAATCTCGTCGGAATGATTGTAAGGGAGCTCAACGCACGGACGGATGCAGAAGTGAGATGCTGACGATTTCACGGACAGTTCAACACACACAATATCGCTTCTTCAGTTCGAAGGGCACCGGGGAACGCTGCAAATCTGGTTCTCCCAATGTTGCTCCACACAACTCTTTTTTGTTTGAGCAGATTTAAGATTGGAAGTGTGGATGCCACCGGATGGCCGGCCTCGTCCGACAATTCTCGATCGACTGGGTGCCGCCCCCTGGGGGCGACGCCCATGGGCGGGGCAGGGAACCTTGGGAAGGATAGCCCCGGTTGTCGCGTCATCGCGGCTACCGGGGCGGCGTCAGCCGCACAAGCCTTCCGTCCAGCGGGACTTACCGTACGGGTCAAGGTTTTCGTCGCCATCACGGGATTGCAGTCGACGCCACTTGTGCCGCTTAACGTGCTTGGCAGTGTCCCTGAGGGTCTTATCTCTTCAATATCTTGATATTGAGATCACGGCTCAGATTATCTCCATATCCACAAGTTGACTCAAGAACCACGAGTCAATATCTCTTGTTCCCACAGTTCGTTTAAGGGTGAATCTGGTGAGAAGGTTTTTTGACACAACCAAGACAGTCTTTGAGGAATCGAGGTATCAAGACTGGCTCAAGGCAAACCCCATGGGAATTATTGTAAACATGCGCAAACGTCGCGGTGGGAAGTATACGAAGCACTTAGCACACTGCGAAACGATTTCTGGCAGTTTGCCATCGGGCCGTAAATCCCGGTCGGAACTGCTTTGCTTTGAGAACGAAGCTGACGTGACAGCCGAAACAAAAGTTACACCCCGTCTCGCATACTTGAACAAATGTGGAAGATGTATTCGATAAGTCGATGGGATGAACGCACCCGGGCGAACGCTCCCGGGGACACCGCATTTCTGGTTTCCTACCCCGTTTCCCAAACATCTCGTCGGGCGATCTCGACGCCGTTCCTTCGGAGAATTGTCGTGCCCTTAACAGGGCGAAGGGCGAAGAAAACCCTTCTGCTTACCCAGGGCGGCGCTTTGCGGCTCTCGCCGCGGCGCTGTGCCCTGGGCTGACATGTGGCGGCCTTTCAGGCCGGGGAGAAAATCGTCGACAATCCATAGAAAAGCGAGAATCGTTGTCAGAGCAATCCCTGTGCGGTCGCCACCATCTCGTGGTATTGCTACTCCACGGTTTTGAATCGTTCTGCGCGGGCCACCAGATCTTTCAGCGGGACCGCGTGGTAATACCAGGTGAGGGGCTCCTGCTTTCCGTCGAGGTGACCCGTTTTGATTTGTATTTCGGCTCTTTCTGCCCAGTCCTTACGGATGTGAATCTGCGCAACCCGATTTCCTTCCACTTCACGGAGCGACATCGACATTGTGAGATCAGATTTAAAGCCGCCTCTCTCATTTTTTTCATCGCTGGCGATATGCAAGTCAACAGAAGTGACGGGCTTGAGTCGGCCTTCATCCTTGAGCGTGAATTTGACCGTAACGCGGCCCGTGTCGTGGTCGTAGACGGAGAGATCATACTTAAGATTGAGCTCATCTTTTGATTCCCCGAGCCGGAAACCTAATGCAAATGCGCAGCTAGCCGGAATGGCGAACGCGGCAATGATGACAAGGACGATTCGGGCGGTTCGCGACATGATAGTTATTCCGTTTAGTTCATCGAACTGGTTCGGCCTTAGCAGCTTGTTGAAAACAGCGAAACAGGCACCTCGTATCATACTCGTTCTTCGGTGAATCTAAGGTGAGTCCGGAGCCAATCCCCGTTTTTCAACAGGCTGTTTGGCGATTCTACTGCGACACATGGCTGGAACAGAAAGGTAATCCGAAATGGGCCTTCGTCGGACGTGGTCGACTGTCAGTGGATCTTGATCACGACTTCAGGTCGCGTTCTCGCTCAATTTCCATTCGAGTTCGTCAAGCTGGCTGACGGCCTGACTGACTTTTCGGAGTTGCCACAGACCGAATACGAGAATGGGGAGTGGAAGCAGGAAGAAAAAGTAGGCTCCGCCGAAGCCGCGGCGGACGATGACGTTGGCGGGGTCGGTGGGATCGTACCAGCAGGGAATGGTTTTGCCCGTGACCCACTCGTCCATCGTCTGCTTCCCGAGCACCTGGCCGCCGATGTGCAGGGAGGTGCCGGTGTCGAAGCCGGTGGAGATCATTTCGCGGTCGCCTGCCTGATACTTCAGCGCGAATTCGGGTGTGCGGGTGGTACTCGTCTGTCGCCGCCGTCCGGCCTGGTTTCGTGTCTGTGTCCTGATGACTTCGCGTCGGCCGAGGATTGTGGCTTCCGCCTCTTTCCAGGTGGTGAGTGTTTGCAGATCGCGCCACGCGAGTCCCGCCCCGACCATCACAAACGCCAGCGGAAGCATGATCAGGGCCACCAGCCCCAGCGCCGGGACGCGATTGATCTGCGATGGCAAGCGGCCAGACAGCGGATGTTCGCTGAGCCACTGCAGGCGAAGTCGCAACCAGACGAAGAACAATCCGCCGCAGACCATCCATCCCAGAACCCAGAACGCCGCCGGATGAAACCTCAACCCACCGATGACCACTCCGGCCGTCGAAGGGGCGCTGCTGATTTTGATCGAGAACTCCGTATCCAGCCGCGCGTCCGCCAGAAAGTTGCGGGCTTCGATCTGCGCTGACAGCGTGTGCTGGGCCTCCTTGCGAGAGGCCAGCAGGTCGAACGTAAACGGAATCTCGCCCCTGGCGGGAATCTCGACGACGGCGGTCACTTCCCGTTCTTGGTCGTCACGTTTCAGTTGGGGTAACTCGTCAATCCGGATGAGAAATCCATTGTGCGGAAACCGCACTCGCACATCGGTCTGGCGGGAGGGAGTGTCGCCCGAGTTCCTTAGAACGACATTAACCGTCACCACCGTGCCGGCGGGAACCGTTTTCAAGTCGGATGAGACCGTTGACTGACTCAAATCCACCCCCGCCGCGGCGACTCGCGCGACAAGGCAAACGGCTGCGGTCAGCATCACGATAAGTCTGTTCATACGACCTGTTTCAGAAGGAAGTGACGTCGTTTTCCCCAGCACATCGTCGTAAAACGTTACTTGAAGTGAACTCAAGTTGCACGGGCATGGTCGGTGGTGGGGTGGCCAGAGTCAGAAGGGGCGTGAGGGAACCAGCGAGTGCCGCGACCGGCTGGAGACTGCGTTCCGGTGGGACACGCTCCATTGATTAGCGCTGGATCAGCCTGAGCAGTCGCGTTACATAAAGTCAACGCACCCGCAGACACTGCATATCTGGCATCCCCTGTTTTTTCCATTCAACTCTTCTGCGTTTGAGCGAATTCGAAGTTGGAAGTGTCGATGCCACGTCTGTCCATCCTCGTCCGACGATCCTCAATCAACTCGGTATCGCCCCTTGGGAGGGTAGCCCCGGTTGTCGCGTCATCGCGGCTACCGGGGCGGCGTCAGCCGCACGAGGTTGTGTCAGGCACAACTTCCCCTGCGGCTCAAAATTTCCGTCGGCGTCAACGGGTTGCTGTTGACGGTACTTGCCCCCCTGGGAAAACGCCCCCGGGGACACGGCATACCAGATTCCCAGGCTCTTCACGAAGCGATGAACAGACCCGTACTTTTCATCAGATCCGTGCTCTTGGACGAGGTTCAGGCAAATCCGCTGCGCATCCAGGCCTTGCTCCAGCTTCGACAAAATGATGTCGCGAAATCGCTCGCAACGACTCCGGGAAACAGACGAACCGAGCCCTTCCACGGCCTCTGCAGACCCGTGGGCGCTTTGGTCTCGTTTGGCCGTTTCAACGCCAAACGACGCCGAACAGAGTTTCACGATACGCCAAGCGACAGCGCAATCGCTCGCTCAGACAAGCCGCTCTCACGCAAACGTCTTAATCGATGATGACTCGTCCATACTCAGTTGATAAGCCATTGTTGTCGCACTCGTGAATTTCTGATCAGAAAATCTCACGATCAGAAAACAATAGCCCCTTTGTCTCAACTGGTACCGTTTCAGCGCTCACTGACAGAGTGTTGAAGAATTGGGGACTGGCGCGAGGGCCGTTGTATTCAAGGGAATACTGGCGGTGGCGCAGGTCACTGACTCGGTTTTCAATCGACAGACCTCCTGAAATGTGTTTCTCCGACGAGGGCCACACAGTTCCTCGGGGTTCGATCACCTGGATGCAAGCTGGAGAATTCCGGATCAGGGGTAAGTTGCCGTCTGGCGGGACGATTGTGAGTTTCGGGGGAGACCTCTTGTGCTTCGCACACGGGTAGCCCGGAAGACCAGGCAACCCGTGCTACCCTGGGGAAACTCGCACAGGCGCCCGTTGCAGTGACAAAGGCTTTCTGTCGATAAATGATGGTCCTGACGAACAACGGTTTGTCGCAGAGTCACGCTGCAGACGGTGGCCTTCTCTTCTTCGGGCTTTCCGCTTCCTGAGTGATGACTGTCCTTTACAGAAGCTCTTTCGGGACTTCTCCGCTGGGGAGCAGGTGCATCGGGCGACCGGTGTGGTCGATGATCGTGTCGTTCGCGGACAGGCCAATCGCGTTGTAGATGATGGCGCAGAAGTCTTCGACGCCGACCGGACGAGACGTGGGATACGCCGCTTTCGCGTCGGTACTGCCGATGATCTGACCGTGGCGGTAGCCGCCTCCGGCGATCAGGATGCTTTGGGCCTGCGGCCAATGGTCACGCCCCGCGTCCCGATTGATGACAGGAGTGCGGCCAAACTCACCTGCCGATACGACCAGCGTATCTTCGAGCATTCCCCGTTCGGCCAGGTCCTGGATCAGGACGCCAACAGCCCGGTCGTGGCGCGGCATCTTGTAGTCTAAACCGTGCTTCAGTTGTCCATGGTCATCCCAGTAGCCGGTGTTCAGGGTCACGAACCGCGAACCGGCTTCAATTAACCGTCGTGCGACCAGCGCCTGCTCACCCCAGCCGTCGCCGTACCGTTCGCGCGTCTTCGCATCCTCTTTCGACACGTCGAAGGCTTCGCGAGTCCGTCCCGACAGCAGAATATCCAGGGCCTGCTGATCGACTTGATCCAATTGGCGGAAGGTGCTGTTCTGGTCGAATTTCCTCCTCAGGCTGTCGAGTTGCTTCTGCAGTCCGATTCGATCGTTGAGTGCATCGGCCGTCAGACCATCCACCAGGGCAAAGCTGCGATGATCGCCCGAGGGGAGGCGACCCGCTTCGTCTCCGTAACTGAATTCCCCATAGCGGAAGGGATTGTGCGCCACGCCGAGCCAGGCCCCGCCGTTAAAGCCAAAGCCCCCGTCGTTCATGTTGACGGTCGTCAAGACACCACTGCGTCGAGGTCCCAGCAAGTGCGACGCGACGGCCGACATCGAGGGCTGACGCGGAACGCGGTCCGAACCGTTGGCTCCAGTTCGCCCGGTCAACATCCAGTGGGCGGCCGCCCAGTGATCGCCGTCACCGTGAGTGAAGCTGCGAATGACCGTGCACTTATCCATCACCTTTGCCTGTTCGGGGCAAAGCTCGCTGACATCGAGTCCTGGCAACGAGGAGGCGATCGACCGATAGGGGCCTCGAATTTCGGCAGGAGCCAGCGGCTTCATATCGAAGGTGTCGAGTTGTGACGGGCCCCCATGCTGCCAGATGAGGATCACCGAACGCTTCGAAGTTCGTGAGAATCGGCTGGAGTCATCCGCCGCGCGGGCATCGTTCCGCAGCAGCGACGACAGGCTCAATCCGAACACCCCCAGCGAGCCGACCTCCAGAAATCGTCGTCGCGAGACACCGTCACAAAAGGGACGGGACTGACCTTGATTGATTCGAAGCATTCAAAAACCCTGTCTATCTCAAATTGCGGGACCAACGAAGACCCTATCGGCAGCCATCAGTCCCCGTCAATGTGGAAAGAATTCGCGGGACGGACGATTTCAGCTCAAATCGGTCCGACGCAGCGAAATCCCCCGAATCAGCGCACCAGAAGTCTTTTCAATAAAATGACTTCTGATGATCACCCTCCCAACCCCGCGCCGCCCCCCATACAGATTTCTTCTCCCGTAAATCGTCCATGCCCGGCAATGAAGAGGGCCAGTTCCGCGACTTCTGCCGGGTCGTTCATTCGGCCATCCAGAGTCATTTCATTGACGGCTGAATGCACTTGGGCTGGCTGCAGGCTCATCATTTGGGTCGACGTGGGACCGGGTGAGATGCAGTTAATTCTGACTCCATCTGCACGGAACTGCATCGCGGCCCCGTTGACGAACGCCGCCAGCGCGGCCTTGGTTGCATTATACACCGGATTCACGCGGGAGCCGGATCTGGCTTTCGTGCCGGCGATCGAACCAAGCACGATGATGCTTCCGCGCTTCTGCTTCTGCATTCGATCCGCTGCGGCTTGCACGCAGAAGTAGGCACCGTTCAGGTTTACCTGCACGGCCTTCTGCCACTTCTCTGCTGACAACTCAGCCAGCGATTCGATATTGAGGATCCCTGCTGTATAGAACAGGAAATCAGGTGCCCCCACGGTCGCGTCTAACTCGGCAAAGAACGTTGCCACAGCAGAGGCGTCGCCTACGTCGAGGTTATGAACAAAAAGCTTCGACTCACCCTGTTGACTCAGAAGAGATGACAGCAGTTGATCGTTCTGGTCGGCGACCACCAATTTGGCGACGTTGCCGACCAGCTGACGCACAATTTCAGCGCCGATTCCACCCGCTCCGATCACGACGGCTGTCGTGCCTTCGAACGTTCGCGCGATTCGCTCAAACAAGAAATACTCTCCCTCAATTTACCCTGTCGCTTCAACCACTCGTTATTCTCGTTTCATCACCTTCACGTCACCCAGTTGTCGGACTTCGCCGGGCTTCAAGCTAAAAATGTTCGTGGCGTTCCCAAGCCAGAGAACTCCTCCCTCGATTACGGACAGCCGGTACGCTGCACCTGGTACCATGCCGACAATTTCAAACTTTCCCTCCGCATCAATCAGAAATTCCTGCTTGTCGTACTGCAGGCCATTAAGAGTATGAATGGGCAGTTTGCCGTCGTCGAGCTGAATGCGTAATCCACTTGAGCGGGGTTCGCCTGCGTCGTCGACCAGGCGACCGGACACGCTGGCCCAATGCTGGAGTTTCAACGTGATGGGATCGTCACCCTCGTCCGTCACGAGGGCCATCCCCATCAATTTTCTGGAGACACTTCGAGCCACGACTTCTCGCCGTTCACCCGGATAGAGATTGGTGATGTCGAGCATGTCGCCTTGGATTTTGGAGATCGGATTCTCGACCTGATGATTCAACCCGCTCGCTTCCAGATCCGTCAGAGGCTCGCCCGAGGGATCGATGACCGTGACAACCCGGCTCTTCCCTTTGACCAGCCGCAACTCACATTCGTACGTCGCGGTCTCATCGTCGATGTTGACCTCGATTGTCGTACTGCGGATGTAGGGACTGAATCCCCCCGGTTGATAGAGGGTTTCACGATATTCGTCGTTCTTTAACCCTTTGATCGCATCAGCACCGATCCCTTCCAGATAGCGAAAGCCATTCGCCGTCACGATTCCTCGCCCGGGCAACGCACGCAAGCGAAATGAACCATCCTCCTTCGTGCGCACCCCCGTCTCGAATTCAGGAGGAGAATTCCGTTCCAGCTCACTTTTGAGATGAGGATTGTCGTTGAAGACGTGATACTCGACGGTCGCGTCCATCAGCCCCTCGCCAGAGACATCATCGACCACCTTTCCAGTGATCCAGATTCCCCGGGATAACGGCACATCCGCCTGAATGACGCCAGTGCCTGCGGCCACGTTCAAAGTGATCTCACGACTGAAGTAGGGCAATTCTTCCGGATCGATCGGTTCGAGGTCCCTGTCCTGACCGGCTTCGACTTTGAAAAACGCTTGCTGCGTCAGGGGAAAGCTCTCGATTCGGTAGCGTCCTTCATGATCGGTGGTGGTGAAGAAACGGTCGTAGCCGGGATACTCGATCCGCGTCACGGCCGGCCCGACGACGCGCAGCCCCGATAAAGGGAGTCCCGTTCCCCGGTCGGTCACGACCCCTTGGATCGTCCGTCCTGCCGGAAGCGTCAGCTCGAGCTGTCTTCCAAAAACGGTCAGGTCACGACCGGGATTCGAAATGAGTTTCTTCACGGACTCGCTTTGCGCAGCGACAACGATCGGCGATTCGAGCAACCGATTGGCAACCAGGACCAATACCGACGCGTGATCCGGCACTCCATCGATGTAGAGCTCGGCGACTCGTTCCCGACCGACGCCCCGGAGTTCGAAATGGCCCTCGTCGTCTGTGACGACCGGGGGGACGAGCGGAGCGTAAACAGCGGGTCGATTTCCCAGAAAATTCGCCTGGATCAGTCCCACCACATACTGACGCGCAACGAAATAATCGTTCATATTCGCGGCTTGACGAATGGCTGAAAGCCAGGGATCCAGACCTTCACCGGCAGGGACAGGAACAACGGATCCGTCTCCCTGACGATTTTCCAACTGGACGATCGGATCATTGTCTCGACGTGGCCAAAGAACGTCGCGGACTCGTACTTTGGCTCCTCGGACCGGTTGCCCGCTTTCATTCAGAACCCGTCCCACGATCGGATCGTCGGGCACGAGTTGGATGGTGATCCCGTCCCCGTCGATCACGGTGCCGAAGCCATACCCTGGAGCCGTTGCGATGATGGACGTTTTCAGCAGTCTGTTCTTGTTGATCTCGTCCGGATCAAGTCGCCGATTCGCCCCGATCGCGGGATTCTGACGGAAGGTCGAGATCACGAAGTGGCCGTCTTCATCGGAGAGTGCTTTCCGCACCGGCACACGAACACCCCAGTTCTTCCAGAAAATCTGTGCCTTCGCGACGGGTTTTCCCTGAGCATCAATCACACGTCCCGGTACTTCGACCTCGCCGAAACCACGATCAAATGGATCTTTCTCTGGCAGCGGTTTTTCGTTGCAATCGGTTTCTCTTGCGGGTGCTTCTGCCTGAACGGGAGGATCGTCGGCAGGCGTTTGCGAGGACTCCTGCTGCAGAGGAGCGAGCGGTTCTGCCTTCGCTTGCGATGTGCTTGCTGGGCCTTGAGCGTTCAACTGTCCCGCCGACAGCCAGACCGCTGCGGCCACAATGTAGAGGGCCGCCCAGCGGTTCAGAGCGAACGAGCGGCCTCTTGCCGCTCGTTGTCTGTAGTAAGTGCGTCGTCTGAATTGACCGGCGATCAAGAAACCCGTTCCGAACTTCATGACGGCTCTTTCTGTTGTGGTTCACCGCACGGTGTTTTTGATCGAACGATTCCTTCAGTGGTGAAATGGAATCTCCACGAACTCAGCGAGATCCTGGAGATTCAACCGCCGATGGAGTGCATCGGGCGAGCTGGCTGGATGAAGCGGGCGGTGTTGATTTCGTGCCCCTCTTTCTTAGCGGCGACGCTGGCCCGGATGGCGTCGACGATCTGCTGATCGGCCGCACCGCTCCGCAGCAGGCTCCGGACGTCGGTTTCATCCAGACTGAACAGGCAGTTGCGCAGTTTGCCGTCGGCCGTGATGCGGATGCGGTTACAGCTCATGCAGAAGGGCTGGCTCACGGACGAGATGAACCCGATTCGGCCAATCCCATCTTCGAACACGAAATCGGTCGCAGGTCCACCATGGCCATCTCCTGCGTCGGGATCGAGGGAACGCAGGGGCATGATTTCCGCCGACAGTCGTTCGACGATTTCGTGGGCGTACAGGACCTTACCTCGTTCCCAGGCGTTGTCGGCGTCGAGCGGCATGTATTCGATGAACCGGACTTCGACACCCATCTCGCGGGCGAAGTGCCCGAACGGAACCAGTTCTTCCTCGGTCATGCCCCGTACCGAGACGGCGTTGATCTTGACCGGCTGGAAACCGGCCTGCTGTGCCGCTTGAATCCCTTCGATGACTCGTTCAAAGCCTTCGCGGCGAGTGAACTTCTTAAACTTTTCCGGCGTCAGGGCATCCAGACTGACGTTAATCCTGCGGAGCCCCGCCTGGTACAAGCCTTCGGCCTGATCGGCGAGCAGGATCCCATTGGTCGTGAGACCAATATCCTTGATCCCGTCGATCGCCGCCAGACGGGACACCAGCTCTTTCAGTTCGCGCCGGACGAGTGGTTCGCCCCCTGTCAAACGAAGTTTGTCGATCCCCAGGGGAACGGCGATCCGCACGAATCGCTCGATTTCTTCGAACGTCAGCAGCTCGGATTTCTCCATGAACTGCACGTCTTCGGCCGGCATGCAATAGAAGCAGCGAATGTTGCATCGATCGGTGACGCTGATCCGCAGGTTGTTGTGCAACCGGCCAAAGGAATCGATTAAGGGGAGCTCTGGCAACATTGGCGTACTAACCGAGAAAGCGTCGTTCCGTGAGATCTGGATACATCCAGTCTACCGCTTGGGATGCCACTTTACGTCAGGAAGAAAGAAATTCCTGAGAAGTCCCCGAACCGCAGAGCTGGCCGCCCCTTGTGTCGGCGTCCTGTCCGTCAGGACTCCTGGGGCTTGCCGGAGGGATGAACCCATTCCGTCGTCCCGTCGCTCCAGTTTTCCTGCTTCCAGATCGGGACGGAGACTTTCAGTTCATCGATCAGAAACTGGCCCGCTTCGAACGCCGCTTTCCGGTGCGGACAACTGACGGCAACCGCCACACTGATATCCCCCAGCTCAAGCCGTCCCAGACGGTGAACGATCGCCACGCGATCTACGGGCCATCTCGCCCGGGCTGCCGTTTCCAGTTCCGCGAGCTTCACTTCAGCCATTTCGGGATAGCCTTCATAGTCGAGCGCGAGCGTCCGACGACCGTGGGTCATTTCGCGGACGGTGCCGAGAAACAGGACGACGGCCCCCGATTGAGTCGACCGGACCGATTCCGTCAAAGTGTGATAATCGATGGGATCGTGCGTAAGTGAGATCATGTCGGGTTGTTCGATCCAGAGGTCAGTGGCAAGGGGTTCCGGTACCGGCGCAGCGGAGTTGCAGTTTAGCCGCCGCTGACCGGCGGGAAACAGGCGACTTCGTCCCGTGTCGTAATCGCCTGTTCGTTCCCGGCGTATTCATTATTGACCGCAACCAGCAAGCGGGGGAGCAGCGGCTGAAGCTGAGGGTACTGTTCGCCGAGTTGCTGTTTCAGTTCGGTTACTGACTGACCATCGGTCCAGGGGAGTTCCACCTGGGGACTCCCCACCAGTTGCTTCGCCTGCGCAAACAATTTCACTCGTAACATCACCCGCCTCGTACGTCGACTCAAACACCTGTTCTCAACAATGTCGTTTACAGTGCAGTCTAGAGGATCCGCAGGCCCTTCGGCAGCGAATCGCCCATCACCAGTGCCTGTTCTTCCGACTCGAGATTGCCAACTTCCGCGATGAGATCCCGATAGTGGCGTGGGACTCCGGCTCGCTTCAGCGTCTGCAGGACCGAGGTTCTGGTCGCTTCGTCGATGTCTCGGTAACGGTCGCCCGTCCGGCGTCCCATCTGCATCACGGCAAAGGCCGCGAGACTATCGGTCAGATCGAGTTCCGCCAGCGATTTCAACCAGCGCGCCGCCACATCCGCTGGAACGACCGAGTTCAAAGGACCATAGACGGGTCGACGTGCGCCAATTCGTCCCAGCGCCCAGTAGGTTGCCGACGCCAGCGCCGCGAAACGAGGGCGTCCGAGCATTTCGAGCAGCAGATCCCCCAGTTCACGCTTGTGCGCGACCGGCAGTAACTCGCACGCTCCGAGAAGTCTGACCAGTTCTGCCGATTCGTGCGTGTTGGTGCCGAATCCAGCCGACTTGCTTTTGGCAGCGGGGTTGCGGACCGCTTGTCGGATCTGACTGATCAAGGGAGCGGCCAGCGATTGCTGCTGGCCGGCCGTCAGTCCTCCCGCCACGCGCCGCCACAGGATATACCACTCGGCCCGCACCGCTGTCGTCGCGAAGAAGAGCTTTCCCTGTAACAGCTTCCAGGTCTCATTACATCGCCAGTCATCCACGGCCAGTCCGTATCCCGGACGGAGAGCGTACCCTGTCAGGTTGAGCCATCGGGCTTCGTGATCGGCACTCAACCGCCGACCTCCTTCTGCTTCGATCAGGGCATCCCAAAGCTGCCGCAAAAGAGAAGTCGGCCATTCCTCCCGTTCCAGTTTCAGGACTTCGACCAGACGTTTCGCCACGTTCGACACCGGTGGGTCTTTTCGCGGCTGATCGGACGCATCGAGACCGAAACTGCTTCTGATCACCGCTTTGGCGGACTGCACCAGTTCTTCGTCGAACAGTCCCTGACGTTCTCCCGCCGCGTCGTGAGCGGACAGGTCGGTCTGGGTTGTGGACCGGACATCGAACAGCAGTTTCCAGGTCCGCTTCCCGTCGACTTCGCTGCACCACAGATCGAGCGTCCCGATCTCGGTAAGGCGGGCTTTCAGAATGACGGTGACCGTATCGGCCTCTTTCGATTTCCCCGTCTTCAGTACCGTGCGAATCGGTGGCAAGGCTTTGATCTGCTCGGGATCGACGGCGACCAGATCTCCCGCTCGATCCGTCAGGCGGGTACTCGATACGTACAACGGAAACTCGATCGGCTGCGAGACACGCAGTTCAAACTGGTGGTGCGTCAGATCGACTTCCTGGCCCGGTTCAATGCCCGCAGGGAGCAGACAGAGTGCGGCGAGAGGACTTTCGCGATTGGAACTTGCTTGCGCGGCGTCTGCTGGTGCGGAGACGCTTCGCTCGACCCCGATGTAGTATGTGCGTGCGAGTCCTGCCGCAATGCGAACCCCTTCGCCGCGGCGAACCATTCCGTAGTACGCAGCCCCCCGCGCGACGGCCAGGTCCAGCCGGTCGTTCTCAAGTTCCGTGGGAGACCAGTGGGAACCGGGCCGACGGAACCACTGTTCCAGCGACTGAATCAGGCGTCGACGGAGTAGCGGTGAACCAAAGACGCCGCCGTTGAAGAGAATCGCCAGTGGGGGCTCTGCTTCCGGTGGGTGCGAGGCCTGGCCTCCGGAAGGTACTTCATCCGTCGTGGGGGGGGACTCGCCATCGCTCTCAAACCTGTGCGACGAAAGGAACGTCGCCAGATACTTGGTGATCGCCGGATCGGGAGCGTAGGGGAGACCGAACTCCTGAAACCCGGATGCCGAGGCAACCGGCTTTGCATCGAAGGGAACTTCGGGAAAGAAACCCTCTGCCAGAATCGATTCCGCTTCGCTCCGTTGTACCGGGACCTGAATCGACCCACCGATGAGTTTCGAGCCGCTGCCCGGCAGCGTCAGCGTCCAACTGTCAGGGGCGTTGTCACCCATCAGCACCTCTTTGAGCTGACGACAACTCCGCACGAGAACGCTCCATTGCCGCGGTTCCAGTTGGCCTCCCGGCTTCAGCCGCTGTTCCAGGTGATGGGCCAGGGCCAGGTCGAAATTGTCACCGCCAAGGATCAGGTGTTCGCCGACCGCCACGCGGTGAAACTGAACCAGCCCGTCTCGTCCGCTACGGACACGGATCAACGTGAAGTCGGTCGTCCCCCCACCCACGTCGCAGATCAGGATGTTCTGGCCCGGTGTGACAAGCTGATTCCAGGTCTGCGAATTTTTGTCGATCCATGCATAAAAGGCGGCCTGCGGTTCTTCGATCAACACGACGCGCTGCAGTCCCGCCTGCCGTGCAGCCCGGATCGTCAGTTCGCGGGCCACCTCGTCAAACGAAGCGGGAATCGTCAGCACGAAATCCTGATCGGCGAGCGGATACTCCGGGAACTGGGCATCCCAGGCCTGACGGAAATGTTCGAGATACCGGGAACTCACCGTGACAGGTGACATTCGCTGGACGTCCTCGGCCCCCTGCCAGGGGAGCAGGTCGGCCGTCCGATCGACTCCGTTATGACACAGCCACGACTTGGCCGACGAAATCAAGCGACCGGGAACCAGTGTCCCATGGTCCCGTGCAAACTGTCCCACAATTTCCGCCGGACTTTCTCCCCAGGGAAGACGAAGCGATTCGGCCGTGAACTCGCCCGTCGCCGGCTGATAGAGGAAAGACGGCAGAGTCTCTCGCGGCTCAATGACACCCGGCGCGACCACCTGAGGGACGAGGAGTGTCTGAATACGTCGAGTCTTGTCTTGTGTGTCGACGAACGCCAGAGCAGAGTTCGTGGTCCCAAGGTCGAGCCCGACGACAAAGCGGCTGGATTGAGACGGTTCGGCTGAATTCACGTGACGGTAGGCCTTCGTTTGGACAGTTCAATCAATTTTCAGACCCGTTTGTACCAAAAGACGGACTCCCATTCTTTCCAAAACCGCTCTTCAGAACGGTTTTCCCGCGTGGTTCCCCAGCGAGATTTGTGCGGATCGCGTCCCATGCCTGCCGGTGCCGGACCACCTGTCCGCGTCTTTGTCCTCACGGTTTCGCTCTCACAGTTCTCACACTTTTCCGATCACATAGCGCCTCGGCAGATTTCCACACAAGCCCCAAACTGACAGGAACGGCTGGAAGGGGTCCACGATTCCCCTCTTTTTTCAGGTCGCCGCCCCGTTTCCATGCGGGAAACGTTCGGTCTGAAGAGAATAAACCGCGACAGGGAAGGGGGCCTCGAAATGACGTTCCCGCATCAGCACCCATTGAATCGCTCTCCAAGACTCATCTCGCCGGAAGAGGCGTTTTTCCGCTAGAATCCTGCCGCAACATTCCGGATGGGACGTGGGGAAATCGGACAGGTGGAAATGGATTCAAGCGGACTGGGACAGAAAGACTCGCGACGGACATTGGCCGTTGGGGTCTGGTCGTCGCTCCTGGCCGGGATCTGTCTGGGCGACGCGACGCTCCCTTTCGTCGTTTCGTTCGGCCTGATTATTGTCATCTCGCTGCTCAGCGGACTGATGCTGCTGCTGGTCAACCAGCGGAACTCCCGTCAGGTACCGGCCACGCCGTACTTCACCGGCATGGCCATCTCGATCGCGCTGATCATTCCTCTGCTCTGGTCGCTGCGGCTGACCGCGTGGGATGCCCCGGCGATCAGAACGCTGATGGCGGCAGTGAGTGTGACCGCACCGGGATTCGTGGCGATGGCCCGTTCCAGCGGAACCGGCTTCGCTTTCCAGGGGCGATCCACGATTCCTGCCGATCAGGATCTCCGCACTCAGATTCTCAGCACGCAGGCAGGTCAAACTGATCAGAACTGCACGGCAGACCCGATTGGGAAACCGATGACTGCTCCCCCGTCTGTTCCCGCAGAAGCCACCCGGAAAACGGCGGAGGAAGTCGCCCCGGACAGTTCGGCCGAGCCCCCGTTCGCCGGAACCCTGCCGTCGATTCTGGCTCCCTCCCATCCGGATCTGGATGACGAGGAAGTCGAAGAAATGGGCGAGGAAGAAGTCTCGCGGGACGTGGTCCAGTGGCTCCGGAGATCCCGAACGAGCGACTACGACCAGATTGCTGGCGGAGTTCGGGTCGAATTCGCACCGGGCGAGCGGGATGTGATCGTCCATCTCTCGTTCTGCCCCGCATTTCAAGGCGTTCCCGACGTGGTCACCGAGGATCTGGATGGTCTCGGACTGGAAATCCGGGTCGCTGCCACCTTTCCGTTTGGAGCCCGGCTGACGGTCCGACGCACGCTGAACGCTCCGGGGCCACTCACGCCAGACGGCACCTGTTCCTGTTGTGTCGGATTTACCGCAACGGCCACGGCTTTGCGGCGGGCCGCCTAGCGATTCAGTCCGCAAATGACTGCAAACGCGGCACTTGTGTTCATAAACTTGGCACGATCGCGGCGTCCTTCCCAAAATCATCTCTGGGATTTGTGTTACGAAGCGTCTTGCCGTCGGCATCGGGTTTGCATAGTGTGGCAGGAAGTGTGATTTTGAGACCCGCGCTCGCTCTGCGGAGATTTCCCTCGTGCATGTGTTGACCCCTCGAGAAGTGCTGGCACTGTGTCGCCAGAAAGACCTTCGCGCCGTGGACCTGCGGTTCATGGACTTCCCCGGAACGCAGAAGCATTTCACGATTCCCGTAACGGCACTGAGCGAAAAGTCGTTCGAAGAGGGGTTCAGTTTCGACGGCTCGTCCATCCGGGGCTGGCAGTCGATCAACGAAAGCGACATGCTCGTTGTTCCAGCAGCAGCGACCGCATTCGTCGATCCGTTCATGCCGCAGACGCTGGTCATGACCTGCAACATTCAGGATCCGATCACTCGGGAAGATTATGCCAAAGATCCGCGCAATGTTGCCCGAAAAGCAGAAAACTACATGAAGCTGACGGGCCTGGCGGATGCCGCCTTCTTCGGCCCCGAGGCAGAGTTCTTTATTTTTGACGATGTTCGCTTTGACCAGAACGAACACGAAGCCTACTACCACGTCGACAGCATCGAGGGGCAGTGGAACCGGGGGCGGCAGGAGCCGTCCGGTAACAAGGGCTACAAGATCCGTCACAAAGAGGGGTATTTTCCCGTTCCGCCGACGGACACTCTTCAGAACGTCCGCACGGAAATGATGCTGATGCTGCAGGATTGCGGCGTTGAAGTCGAAGCGCAGCACCACGAGGTCGCCTCGGGTGGGCAATGCGAAATCGACATGAAATACGCATCGCTCATCAACACGGCCGATAACCTGCTGCTCTACAAATACATTGTCAAAAATGTCGCTGCACGACACGGGAAATCGGCGACGTTCATGCCCAAGCCGCTCTGGAACGACAACGGTTCGGGACTGCATCTGCACTTCTCACTCTGGAAGAACGGCACAAACCTTTTCGCTGGATCGGGTTACGCCGGGCTCTCTGACATCGCCATGCACGCCATCGGCGGCATCCTGAAGCATGCTGCCGCGCTGATGGCCATCTGTTGCCCGACGACGAACAGCTACAAGCGACTGATTCCCGGGTTTGAAGCGCCGATCAACCTGACCTACAGCAGCCGTAACCGGTCGGCCGCGATTCGTATCCCCGTCCATACCCCCAGTCCCGAAAACAAGCGATTTGAATTCCGCTGTCCGGATTCCTCTTCGAACGGCTATCTGGCGATGTCAGCGATGCTGATGGCGGCGATCGACGGAATTCAGCGGCGGATTGATCCCGGTCGGCCGCTCGACAAGGACATCTACGATCTCGCACCCGACGAACTGAAGGATGTGCCGAAAACACCGGCTTCTCTGGAAGAGGCTCTGGACGCCCTGCGCCGCGACCACGAATTCCTGTTACGGGGAGATGTCTTCACGGAAGACGTGATCGATACCTGGATCTGGTACAAGACAGAGAAAGAAGTCGAAGCACTACGACAGCGGCCGCATCCCTTCGAATTCGCCATGTACTACGACATCTGACGGGATGGATTCCGTTTCAGGGACCGGCCAACGCCAGTCAGTCCCCCCAGGTGCGTGAATCGCGCGGGCGGTACCGCAATTGACAACGACCTCGGGCGTCAGTCCGACAGTCGCCTGCGGGCACTGTCGGTGATCGCCACCACGGCCGCGTGTTTCAGCCGTTTCTCAAGCGAGATCGCGAAGAATCGCTCCTTGATCGAGGCAATGCGGGCGAGCACTTTGACGTGGTGCTGCTCAATCACATGCTTTTCCACCACCGACGGGACCGCAAAGATCCCCATCCCGACCGCGCCGAACACCTCGAATAAGTCGCAATCGCCAAACTGCCCCCGAATCGTGGGACGAATTTCCTGTTCATCAAACCATTGCTCCAGCGAGCGGCGGAGCGAACTTCCCTCCATCGGCAACAGGAACGGCGCACCGTTGAGCGACCTGGGGAAACCACGACGGAACCTGGAGGCCAGGTCGGCCGAGGCCATCAGTGAGACACCGCATTCACCCAGCGAATGATTGAATGCTCGCACATTCACAAATGGGCTGGCCGGAACATCCGAGAGGACCACGTCGAGTTCGTTAATCGCCAGGCGTGCAAGCAACTTCTCTGTCTTGTCATCGTGACAAATCAACTGCACAGGTTCCGGCAGGCTGAGTACCGGTTCGAGCAGTTGATACGCAATCAGTCGGGGCAGGACATCCGCGATGCCGACCACTAGTCGACGAGCCTGCCCCGGTACCTTTCCCTTGAGTGTGTCCTGCAGTTCGCGTCCCAGCGAGAAGATCTCTTCCGCATAACGGTAGACGACGTGCCCAGTTTCGGTGAGGACCAGATGCCGCCCCACACGATCGAACAACTTGGCACCTGCTGCACGTTCCAGTGACCTGAGCTGGGCGCTGATCGTCGGCTGGGTCAGGAACAGCACCTTACAGGCTTTGGAGATGGTCCCTTCGCGAGCCACGGTCCAGAAATAGAACAGATGCTGGTAGTTAAGCTGATTCATCGCACCGGTGCTTACATAGATTTTTTCTATCTTTCGATCGACTCATATCGATTAGACGTTACTTCTGCAATCAACATAAGATTCGAGGTGAATGTCGTCGACGCGACGTTGAGATGCGGATTCGTTGTCGCTGCAGGGCATCTGAACCATGTCCGGGCCGCTCCCATCCGATCGGCTCATCCCATTCATTGAACGTGTTCGTCCCAGTGATCCCGCTGGGTCGAACGCGAAATCATTCATCTGCTCGAGACAAGGTACACAGAAATGGCCGAAAAGATCCAAACGCCGAATGGCGCGATCCGCCCTATCACCTCACTTTGGGTGCTGACTGGCCGCGTTGCCTGGCTGTTCGCCGGCCCCGTCGTACTGGGATTCCTTGTCATGTCGATCCTGCAGCGACGTGACGGCTGGATCGCAGGGACCGATCTCGCGTTTCTGATCGTCCTGGCAGGGACGGTCGGTGCGCGGTGGTTGACCTACAACGCGGGTGATACGTCGAACTCCAACGGTGAGCCAACGACAGAAGCACAATTACGAACTTATTCGTTCAGCTTTCTGACCGGTGGTGTCGTCGTCTGGATCCTAGCGAACATGGTCGGGAACCACCTCCGTTAATGGAAGGTCCTGTGTCGGGTTCCTGCATACGTCACTTCGTTGCCCTCTTTACATTGGGCAACCGGGAGGGGTGTCATTCTGTAAGCAGAACCACCCCTGACATTTTTTTCGCTCCGCAGGTCTGCCGCCCCCCACGTCGTCCCGAGCGTGATTGCGTTCCGGGATTGACTGCCTCTGCCACGCCCCATCGTCGAAAGCCTGCCCATGCTTCCCCGTTTCTGTTCCAGCTTTGTCTTTCTGTTGTTGTGTGCACTGATCCTGGCGGCAGCCGGTCGGACGAGTCTGGCGGAAGGTTCCGTCCCCGTGCCGGCGGCAGCATCCGGGGAAACTCACGCTACGGAAGAGGGGACCGCAGCACAGGCTCATGGGGCATCACACGAAGACCCCGTCACCCCGATGCTGCTGGGTCTGTTGCTTGTGCTCGTCACCGCCAAACTGGCGGGAGCGCTGGCAACACGTCTGAAGCAACCTGCGGTTCTGGGGGAACTGCTGGTCGGGGTCCTGCTGGGAAACCTGATTCTTGTCGGTTGGGATCAACTGGAGTTCTTGCGCCCGGTCGCAGTCCACGCAGGGGATTCACACTCAACCAATCTCGTGGCGACGACCATGGACATGCTGGCACGGATCGGCGTGATTCTGTTGTTGTTCGAAGTGGGACTGGAATCGAGTGTCGGTCAGATGCTGACGGTCGGCTGGTCCTCTCTGGCCGTGGCAGTCCTGGGTGTCGTCGCACCGTTTGGACTCGGCTGGTTCGCGGGACAACTACTGCTGCCGGATCACTCATGGCACGTCCACATGTTTCTGGGAGCGACCCTGTCGGCGACGAGCGTCGGCATTACGGCGCGGGTGTTCAAAGACCTGGGAAAAAGTGACACGAAGGTCGCCAAGGTTGTACTGGGTGCAGCGGTCATCGACGACGTGCTGGGTCTGGTCCTGCTGGCTGTCGTGCAGGCGGTGATCGTGCAGGGATCGGCCAATCTGTCCGAAGTCGCTCTGATCGTCGGCAAGGCCCTGGTTTTCCTGTTCGGCAGCGTGATTCTGGGTGACTGGCTCAGTCCTTATCTTTTCCGGGTCGCTGCCTTGCTGCGGGTGAACGGCATGCTGATGATCACGGGGCTCGCCTTCTGCTTCGGACTTTCGTGGCTTTCCAGTCAGATGGGACTGGCTCCGATTGTCGGGGCATTCGCCGCAGGAATGATCCTGGACGAAAAGCACTACCGAGCATTACAGCGACCGGACGAACGTTCGCTGGAAGAATGGGTCTTGCCCGTGACCACGCTTCTGGTCCCCATTTTCTTTGTGATGATGGGTTTTCAAGTCGACCTGCGCAGCTTCCTGAACCCGGGCACACTGGGTCTGGCCGCGGGCATCACGATCGCAGCCATTCTCGGAAAAATGGCCTGTGCGGCCGGAGTTCTCGAACGGGGGATCGATCGACTGAGCGTCGGATTCGGCATGATCCCTCGGGGGGAAGTCGGACTGATCTTCGCCGCGATCGGTCAAGGACTGGTCTCGAACGGCATCCCGATCATCGACGCCGGAGTCTACTCGGCCGTCGTGGTCATGGTGATGGTGACAACGTTCCTGGCGCCACCACTCCTGAACTGGTCTTTGTTACGCCATCAGGGACCCACGGTCACACCAACTCAATGATGCCGCTGTCTCTGCATCCCTGGTGGCAGCGTTTATCACTCGTGAGCGATGCCCCATGAAGTAAGGGCCACAGGCCAGTGACATCCGCTGTCAACAGGAATGGAGTTGAGAATGCAGCTTGTCGCTCTACTGACCTTCGCAGCAATTACTTTCGTGCTGGGAGGCTACGCCTCGACACGCGTCCAACAGGTGAAAGACTTTACGATCGCCGGTCGATCGCTTCCCTTTTTCTTGAGCGTGGCCTGCGTCTTCATGGGCTGGATTGGGACCGACGCAGTTCGTCTGTTTTCGTCAACCTCGTCTTCGACCCACTTTCCGGCGACTGCAGCGGCCTCACTGGGGACCGCCACCTCGCTCTTGCTGTTCGCGTTCTTTTTCCGGCCTGCGTTCTACCAGCGGCAGCTCGGGACCATCGGCGACTACTTCAAGATTCGGTATGGCAGAACGGTCGAGTGGATCACGTCGATCAGCCTGACAGGATCGTATGTGGGATGGATGGCCGCTCAGTTTCTGGCTCTGGGGATTGTCATTGAAGCGTTCATCCCCGACGTGATGCTGCACCAGGCGGTCCTGCTCGGGGCCGTGATCGTCACCAGCTATACTCTCTTTGGCGGGATGTGGGCGATCAGCCTGACGAACCTGCTGCAATCCCTTGTCATTCTGGGGGGACTGCTGGGTGTCGCGGCTCTGATGGGAAGAGCAGGGGACGGAAGCGAGTTCGCGCTGCACACGAACCCGCGCAAGACACTCGGCCTGATGATTCCGTCCAGTCCCTCCGGGTGGCTGACGTCGCTGGTGACGTTCATCACGGTAGCCCTTGGCTTCATTCCCCAGCAGGATGCCTTCCAACGAATCACCAGCGCGAAAAACGAGCGGATCGCGCTGATTGGCACACTCGCGGGGACCGTCGGCTACAGCTGCATGGCATACCTGCTGATCCTGATCGCCGCCGCCGGTCAGAACCTGCTGGATAATTCCCATTCCCCTTCGCCAGCGGACACGAGAGCGGTACTTCAACCGAGTCTGGTCCCCCGCCTGCTGAATGAGTTGCCTGCTGCGGGACGCGTTCTGCTGACAGGAGCGATCCTGGCCGCGATTCTGTCGACTGCCAGCGGCACGCTGCTCGCCTCGGCCAGCCTGCTGACAGAGAATGTCCTGTTCCCCTTCACCAGGAACATCGCCCCATCCGAACGTGTCTGGATCGCACGCTACGTGCTGCTGGCGTTCGCGGTCGTGACAACGTCGCTGGCGATGGCTGCAAAAGGATCCCCCTCCGACATCCTCGTCGCGGGGGTTCGGACCGCGCTTGTCGTGGCCTTTGTGCCTCTTTGCTGCGGCATCTACTGGCGCCGCGCGACAACGCAGGGGGCGCTTTGTTCGATCGTCCTGGCCAGCTCGGTCTGGATTGCCGCAGAGTCCTTCCACGAGCAAATCCCCTGGCCGTCACTCCGATCGGTTCCCACCCACTTCCTCGGGCTTGCGGCCGCAGTCCTCGGGATGCTGGTCGGATCACTGACACCAGCAATCATTCCGGGGCCCCCGGTACAAGGGGTGAGCGACCCTGCGGTGGAGTGATTTCGACGCGTCATCACTTTCGCGAGCGAGAGCAGGGACGCTGACGAAGAGACTTCATGCAATCAGTCCGACGTTGCTCAGAATCGCTCGAGGTACCAGCGAAACAGGGCGCGGAAACAATGAGTGAAGTCGTCCGGATCGCGTTCGATCATGGACTGGATTTCGCTGAGGGGGCGGAACTCGCCTGACAGAATTTCTTCGGGATCAAACGTCGGTGTCTCGTCCGTTATCGCCCGGTACAAACCACTGTGCTCGTATGAGGTGGAGGCTCCCATCGCGGGGAAGATCCCCAGATATTCGACGTCCGCTTTCAGACCCAATTCTTCTTCCAGTTCACGAACGGCTGCCGTTGCGTAGTCTTCGCCGGCACTCAGGTGGCCTGATGCCGATGACGTGTACTTCAGGGGTGCCTCATCCTTGGTGGCCGACCGCCGATGGATCAGTAATTCGCCGCGACTATTAAAGACGAAGATATGGACTGCACGATGCAACCAGTGATTGGCGTGGACGACCGATCGTGGCGACTGGAACAGAACACGGTCTTCCTGGTCAACAACGTCAAACAGCTCTTCGGACATGCGATTTACGACTCCGACTCTCTCGTCCACCTGGCGTCGATGGCCTCATGGCCCCACGTCAGCGGGGCCATGAGGCGACGAAGTACAATCCTGTGATCAGGGTGACGCAACCCGTCGATGTCGGCACGACAAGCCCACATCAACGGTTGTCGAACTGGCACAGGCAAGGGGGGCCAGCTCGACAACTGACACCCCGTGACACCACCATAAAGCGTCAGGCGCTGTACGGCTGGATGATGTGCTGATCCATCCGCTGAGCAATTTCCGTCAGACGCTCAAGCCCACCACCGGGGACTTCAGCCGTGGCCCAGCCGGAGTACTTGATCTTCTTGAGAGCGGCGAGAACGGCAGGCCAGTCGCAATCCCCTTCACCGATTTCGACGCCGAAACCGGCTCCTTTGCCTTTCGTATCGGCGAGTTTCCGGCTGAATTCCTTGATGTCCAGCTTGCCGATGCGGGAACCCAGCGTCGCGATCCAGTGCTCGGGCCAGCCGATATTGACGATATTCCCGACATCGAAGTACGACCCGACCATGGGGCTCTGGAACTCATCGATATAGCGAGCCATCTCGACCGGGCTGAGCAGGAAGTTGTTCCAGACGTTTTCGAACAGAATCTTGACACCGAGTTCGGTGGCGAGTGGCAGGCACTTCTTGATTTCCGCCTGTGACCGGTGATAGGCGTCTTCGTACGAGACTTCCTTGTTGACGACAGCGGGCACCAGCAGCACCGTGTCGCCGCCATAAATCTTCGTTTCACGAAGACACTTCTGCAGGACTTCAACACCTTTGGCACGAACAGCAGGGTCTGCGCTGCTGAGAGGCTGACCCCAGTGAACGTAGTCGACCATGCCGTGCACGATCAAACCGGATTCGTGCATCGCCTTTTTGACTTCTTCGACCGGTTGATCCTGATCAACATCGATCCCTTCAAACCCGGCCGCCTTGGCCATCTTGAACTTTTCAACCAGGGTTCCTTTACCGCCGACCATGCTCAGCTTCACAGCTTTCCGCAGAACGAGCTTCTCGTCGGCCGCTTCGACAACTCGAGAGGGCATCGACAAAAGTCCGGTCGCGGCGGCGATACCGGCAAGGTTCAGGAAATCACGTCGGTCAAGAGTTTCAAGCATGGTGCGTTCCGATCAAGAGTTCAGCAAATGGGACGCTGGCATGTTAGCATCTCCATACGGTCGGTGCAGTACTTCCTGAGCGAGTGGACGAGAGAGATTCCCATCTCCGAAGCGCGATGGTCACGGGAAACGCGGAGGACCACTTCGCGTCGTAACGGGATGGAGTGCCAGCCCATCTTCGATTCCAAAGGAAAACGCCGACACATCCCGGAGGGCGCATCGGCGTTTTCAATTTTTGAGACTCTTGTCCCTCAGATACTGTCCTTCAGCTGCTCTTCAGACAGTTGCTGTTCAGCGGAACTCGCTTGCCGAGCGGACTACCCAATTGGAGATTGGCGAAGCCGATGGTCTGCGGTCCCGCTGTGGTCCTGTTACTTTTCGGCGGTGGTCCTGTTACTTTTCGATTGGGGGACCCATGGGGTCTTTTCGCTCGGTAATCGATGGGCAAGTGGGAGCCATTTCCGCATTCAGAACGGTGTAGTCTGCCCATTCGGCCGGAAGATTATCTTCGTGGAAGATGGCGGCGGGAGGACATTCAGGAACACAAGCCTCGCAATCGATGCATTCTTCCGGATGGATGAACAGCATCGCCTCTCCCTCGTAAAAACATTCTACGGGGCACACGGTTACACAATCAGTGTACTTGCAGTTAAAACAGGGCTCTGCCACCACGTGTGTCATCGAAGGCTCACTTTCCCAATAGATGTTGAAATTGACGTTCTGCGGATCGGTGGCAACGAAATGTCGCCCGCCAGAAAAACTGGTCGCCTCTTACACTTCCGTCGAGAATATCAGACAATTCCGTTAGAGAATCTTAGCGCGGCTGAAAATTTGCGTCAAGAAATGAGTTGGGGAATTCTCTACCTCAAGAATCCTCTCTTTAAATGCTCTTTGAAATCTGATAATGGTTTCAATGCGATGGAGAATAACTACGGTTGGCACTCAACTTAACAGAGTCCGCCGGGCAGAGTTTTCAGGAAGTGGATGCGGGTCGGAACTCTCAGGATTCCGCCAGGGAGCCAACGGAAGGCAGAATTGTGCGATCTCGTCTGCGATCTTTGATTCTGCGGGAATTGCCGAATCCTCTCCGCTGGATTGTTGCAGAAATTCTGCACTTCCTGGACTGGATCGATCGAACCGGCGGCGCGATTGCCAGAGGGATGCGCGAGTCCCCCGCCTGGTACTTCATGACCACCATCGGTTGTCTCGCCGTTTTCCTGACTTTCATGATGTTTCTTTCGGTCGCTGACCAGACGTCAGGACGCACCAGCAAGAACACTGCGCCGGTGCGTGCCGCGGCCAATCTTTCCCGCCAGGACATGGAAGCGCTGAACGAATGGGCTGCACAGGATCACTGGCGCGTAGCCCACTTCTTCGTCGCCAATCAACCCCGACAGCGCCCCAAAGACATTCAGCTTGATAGTCGACTGAGTGCTCTACCCGAGCCTGCCGCGCAGCCCGACATGTTCGGTCGATCCACCAAGGTGTCATCAACCCATGGATCGAACCCGAAAGATGTCGTGGACGTGCGACTGGATCTGAGTCGCCCCAGGATCGCTCAACAGGGAAATCGCATCGCAGCCGGCACCGTGCTTGACCCCGGCTTTCTGATCGCTGATCAGAACATGACCGGTCGAGACCACGATCTGGAAGGACAGACACGCGCTCAGGCCCCGCAGTTGCTCGTGCAGGCGGCGTGGGAGTTTGGCCCCGACTGCAACGTCCGGGAATATGTCCCCACTCCACCACGGCGAACCAAACCGGTTCGGGTCCCGCTGCCTGAACCCGAACCAGAACCCGAACCGATTACTGTCCCGGCCCGGCAGACCGCCCCCGACCTGGCCTTTGAAATGGCCATGACCCGCCATTTCTCGGTAGAAGGGGCCGTACCACCTGGCGCGCGTATGGTCGAAGCTTCGGACCGCAGCCGGTTCGAAATCGAAGAACCCGCGTCGCGCAGTCTGGCTTCCAGCGAGTTTAATTCTGCTCCGTGGCGGGAGTCACGCCCTTCGTCGCGGCGTCAGGGGTCCAGCCTCAGACCCTACGAAGGAATCGATCTCTTTGATCCCCATGTTCATCAGCATCCCCATGGGGACGAATACGACGAAAACCTGCGGGCCGTTGCGGACATCGCTTTGCGCGTCGAACTCGAGACCCCCGAACTCGCCGCATCCGGTGCTCCACAGCGATCGCGATTGCACGTGACGAACGAAGGTCAGGATCAGGTCTCGCGCCTCGAAGTGCGGGAATTCCCGGACCAACTGAAAACCGTCGTCGGCGCCTCTCCAGATGCCACGACAGCAACGATGGTCGATCCTGTGACAGGATCCCGGCGACAGGTACTTCATCGCGAACTGCCACCCCTGTTGCCGGGTGAAGAACGCGATCTGACCCTGGACTGGGTTCCTGAGGGTCCCCTCTCGCAGACCCACCGGGCACAAGTGATCGCACACACGGAAGTCTCGACCTTAACCCGCGTCACGCGGCCACCCGCCGAACAGCCCATGCCATCGGTCCCCCCCGAGCAAGTCGAGTACTTTCCCGCACTGGAATGTGATGTCGCTCACCTCGACCGAATCTACATGGGTGACGAGATCGATCTCGAGATTGTCGTTCGCAATACGGGGAACACGACCTTACACCAGGTCAAAGTCGCGATTGAAGTTCCTGACCAGTTGGCGCATCGAGACGGGCGAAAGGTTATCTTTGAAGCGGGAAATCTGCCGGTCAATGCCAGAAAGCAGACGGTCGTCAGGCTGGCAGCGATTCAAGCCGGGGAGGCTGTCAACCGCCTGCACGTCAATGCGCGGGAACGAGTCGACGCACGAGGACAAACCTCGTTGCAAGTGATCGAACGGCCGAAGCGAGATCGTGAACGCGAACCCGTGACGCAAACCCGCTCGACTTCTGAACCCGCTCCACCGCCCCCTGCCAAGCCACGAACTCTGCCCCTTCAAAAAGTGGAAGAGTGCTGCTGCCAGCGGGTCTCAATGACGATCGATCTGCCGAATCGCATTGATTCCTGGTTGAACTGACCCCGATGAACTGACCGACAACCGAGGTCAGCCCGGTATCAGGAATGGGCGGCGTTGGCCGTCATGAACCCGAAACTGCACGAACCCCAGCTGCACAAACCTGAGGCGGCACCGTGCCTGCCCACCGTCTGCACCCGCTTGCCAGCGACGGAACCTGCTCGCGAATTTCAGTGGCCCTCATTGTCCGTGTGAACGCCATCCTTACGGCAGTGCGATCACAATATCATCGTTGAAGGAAAGTCCTGCATCGTTCTCGAGGTTCGAGCCGAGGCTGACAAGACGAACGCCACCCGCTGACAGCCGGTCATATCGGAAAGGCTCTCCGTTGGCATCGCGAGGGACGATCTCCAGATAATCGGGAGTCAGGTCGGCCAGTGTCGCCGGATAAGCCTGATGATCCGCCCGGTAGCTGACAACCGACAGACTCAGCAGCAGAAGATCACGTCGCAACTGAGCCCGATCGTCCAGTTGTCGCAGTTGTCGATAGCGTGGACGTAGCGACATTGCCATCGTTTCGCCGATGAAGCGACTCAGCTTCTTTAAGTCCTCAGTCGTAATCCGATTCGCGGCATTCTGTTCGTCCCAAGCGGCGTACGCTTCATCGAGTGCCATAAACAACTGACTCTGAACATCCCGCTCCTTTGTCGAGAGGGCTTTGACCACTTCATCCTGAACCTCGTTGGCGCGAGCGAATACCTGATCCCAGTCCGCCACAGACAGACGAAGCTGCTCCAGCTTTGGAAACTTCGCAGTGTCCGGGAATTCGAAGAATGCCCCCAGCGTCGAATCCTCGAGCTTGAGCAGTTCGATTTGTCGCTGCAGGACCGCTCGCTCACCGACATCCGCTGCGATCGCGGCGGGTGGAAGTGGTTTGATCTCCTTCAGCTTCGCCAGGTAGTTTTTGGCCTCCGCGCCGGTAAAACCACCGGCCTGCAGCACCGTCGTCGAGGCCTGGAAGGCAACACCCTCCATCTGATGGGCTTTGATTGCCGAAACGTCGAAGGGCGAACCGGTGGCCAGCAGCACCGCGAGTCGCTGGCAGGCGACAAGGTCTTCGATGGCCTGATCACCCTTCTGCTCGGTCACTCGCAACATGGCTCGGGCACTCAGACAGCGGACCAGAAACGGCAGCCGTCGTTCGAGCGTGACCGACATGGAAAGAAGCTGCGGTGGTTCGGCTTCGGAGAGGATAGGGGCGTAGTATTTCGGTTTTCTGGACGCTTCGACGAGTATGTCGAGTGGCTGCCGGTTGGCTTCGAGAAAGAGGAGGAGCGCCGGATACTCGTCTTGTTTCCAGGGTCGCACAATCGCGGTGGCGAGATGAAGAGGCAAGGCATCGAGGTCGTGGCCGAGAGTCGCCTTTTCATCAGGGCCCAGGGAATCTGCGAACTGCTGGAAATAAACAAAGGGGGCAGGGGACGGTGCGAGCGAAGCGATTCCCAGCATCGCCAGCGAGTCCGCTTTCAAGGCGGGATCGAACACATCCTCACCGCAAACCTGGACCAGCAGCACGGCCGCGTTATCACTTGGTGCGACGTCCTGAGACAGTCGTTCATTCACAGATCGCATCGTGTCGTTGAGGCTGTCCGGCATCACCGGTTGCTTCAGGACTAACCCCTCGGGCAGCGGCGCCGACTTGGACTCGTCCGCCCGACTCGCCGCAGGGACCAGCAACAAGGAACCCAGTAGCAGACAACGCTGCAGGCGGCACAACAGCAGGAGGGAATTACGAATCATCATCGGGCTCACTTCCACGTGTGTGACATCTGGCGAAATGGAATGGCGGTTCGGTTCTCTTCGGTCGTCGGGGACGTACCGCGATTCAGCCAGCCGTTTCCGGGCTGAATTCTACTCCACACGACGACGCTTCTGCCTGCCTGCGAGACAGAATTCGGAGACACGAAGGGAAATGAAAGCCCCCTTTTCGTCGCGTATACAACTCGACGGGGTCGCCTATCGACGCTGCCCATCAGGACGAGCATCTGATTTTCGTAGTGTCATCGGACGGCAGGCCCCAGACCCGCACTAGAGAGTCGCTGGTGCCATCGACTGTTCTCCCAACCTCAGGTCTGGCGACTTCACGCGGGCCAGTTCAGGAAGAAGATCAGGTAATAGACGACGACGCTTAAGACCGAGATGATCGAAACGACAGGGGAAATTGTTCCCGCCAGAGACTGGATTCCGGGAATCGCAGGGACGCGGACGGGGAAGCGAGACGACTCGTAGATCTGCCCATCGGGAAGATAAAACTGAACTCGCGATTGCCACAGGCACGTCGCCAGTGCTCCGATCACAACACCACCCGTCACCATTTCCAGGAGATCGAACAAACCCAGTTGCTGCATTTGACCCATCGGATCAGGCGTATTCAGAGTGGCAGCAACAGAGGCCCACGTGTTGTTGGCGAAGTGCAACAGCATGGGCATCCAGAAACTGCGAGTCCACAAGTAAACGACATGAATGACAATTCCCAGCGGGATCACGGCCATGGCGTGCACGGGGTGAATGTGCATCCAGCCGAACAGGAATGACGTCACCAGGACTCCGCCCCACAAACCCAGGTCCGAGATCAAAATTCGGCCAATGGCACCGCGGAAGACCAGTTCTTCTCCGATCGCCGGGAGGACAGCGATGACGAAAATCATGGTCGACAGAGAGGTGTTGTCGGACATGTCCTGAACGGCCTCCATGACGTTCAGTCCGTCGATGAACTTCAATACCGGAAAGACATCACCCAACGCCTGCCAGGCCATCTGAATGGGAAGGCTAAAGACCGAGACGGCCATCGAAAGAGGAAGGGTCATCGCCAGTACAATCACGATGTGACGAAGATCAGGTTTGCTGAAGTTCAGTTCACGAAGCGCAGATCCCCAATAACGGAGGGCCACCGCCAGGATGGCAGCGAGCACGAACAGCAGCATTTCCCCGCCCGTCAGATACGCCATCGACGCTGGATCGGTGACATCGAAGGGCTTGGGAACTTGCATCTGAACTTTGTACGTTATCACCAGTATGGCAACCGCGATCCCGCCAATCACATGAACCCAGAGGGTTCCAAACCACCAGACTGCGGCTTCGAAAAGTCCCCAGAACCATGACCGAGGTGGATCGGCATAGTAGATCTCGTCCCGAATCCGCGCTTCTATGAGACTGAACGACATGGGTGGTACCGGCCGCACCGCCGTCCGCTTGGGCGGGCCACTCGCGTCTGCACGGGAAATCGGTGGCGGGGTGATTGCTTCGGAGATGTGGGGGACAACGGGCGGGTCAGATTCTGTCACGTTGCCTCCAACAACCGGATCCAGGGACCGATGTAATGTCCATTGTCATGAAACGTCCGGCCACTGACGAGGTTTCCGTCAACGACACACGGCTCATCCACGAAGATACCGCCACAGACCTCCAGGTCAAACCGGCATTTCGGGACTGTGGCCATTCTTCGCCCTTTTACGCAGCCGGCGTAAGCGGGGATTTCCACTCCGTGGCAGACACTCGCAATCGGCTTATTTGCTGCGAAGAAGTGCTTTGTGATCCGGACCAGATCTTCGTCATAACGGAGATACTCGGGTGCTCGCCCCCCCGAGAACAGAATCCCTGCATAGTCTTCGGGGACGATGTCACGGAAAGCCACCTCGGCGAAAATCGAGTAGCCTTCCCACTCCCTGGTGATCGTCCAACCCGGTTTCACCTCATGCAGCACCATTTGATAGAGCTTGCGTTCCGGTCCCGCCACCACCGGTCTCATCCCCGCTTCAACCAATCGATAATACGGATAAAGCGTATCGACCGTTTCCGTCGCGTCTCCCACAATGATCAAAACCTGCTTCACGATGGGCTCCACGAGTACTTCTTGAGTGTCCGCAGTCATCGAACGTTGCCTGAACACGGCCGACAGGGCGGGCCGTCTGGCTCCTGCAGACCGCCATTGAGACTGGCTGGTTGCTGACGAAATAACGCTTGCCATTCGCGTCGGACGACCGTTCCACCCAGCCCTCCTTTGCAAAAACTGCGTTACCTTCCAACCACATCTTGACGCTTGTCTTCGCGAAACCGGAACGGCTTGCCGCCGACAAGATCAGAACTGAGGATGGTCGGACACCAATGCTTTTCGACATGCGAAATGACGAGATCCGTTCCCGCGAAATGGCTCACGAACGGTTTGCTCTTGGAGCAATACATCGTGTCGGTCATGTCCCGGACCAGCAGCACGTCTTTTCCCTGTGTCACCAGTTGCCGAATCGCAAAGGGACGACCGAGGACACACATGTTGAGGTGCACACCCATGATGATGACATGATCGATTCCCCGATCCGCCAGCAGATTGAATGTTTCCTGACCGTGATCGGTGATGGCGTCTCCTTCGAGGATGTCGATCGTATTGATCTGCCGAGTCCAGGGAGGGACGATCTCGCACTTGGTCTCGCAATCGCAGCCCATGTCGGTGTCATCAATCGGCAGTTCCGATTCGCGCTTGCCGTCGGGGTAGCACCAGGCGGTTCCCCAGCGTTCGACGGTCGCCAGCGGAAACCGCGTTTTGACGAAGGGGGCTGTTTGAGCCAGCCGGCGCTGCGGCGTCCCTTTGTAAAAATCGACTGTGGTGCTCGGTGCGTGGATGATGAAAACACCCCGATCACGCGCTGCATGGACGACCTTGTTCATCGGACCGGCTAGCTCTTCGACGCGCGCCGCCGCTCCTTTGCACCAGTGCTGATCCCACATGTCGCAGATGATCAGGGCCGTCTTGCGAGGATCCCATTCCACGGTGGCCTCTTTCACGACCGCCTTTGAAAGGGGTTCCTCCAGAGATTGCCCGACGCGCGACCGTGTCTTGAGGACCAGGGGTTTGACGGTTGCCGCAGCAGCCGTCTCTTCCGCATGAACCACTGGAGCGTCAGTCAGTTCTCTCAGCGCGACACAACAGATGACCAACGTCGCAGCCAACCACATTCGTCGCATAGCGTGATTTCCCCAAAAAGATGCGAGACAGAACGATCAGAATTATGAAAGCGTCTTCGGCAGTAGTGTCCACAACTGAGCATGCCTGTCGATTGTACAGTCTCTTACTGGTGTAACGAGGCGGGAGCCTGCCATAAAGAGACCACGCAACCGGCACAGAAAATTTGTCCCAGAACGAGTCGTCCCATGAACCGAGTCACGGCGTACGGCCTGGGCATTCCGAGTCGGGGGGGAGCAGGGGCAGGAGCAACGGAGTTACGGATTCGTCCTGCGTCGTCGCCACAGATAACTGACAAACGAACCCAGTCCGGCGAACCGGAAGGACGGATCGACGTAATGTTCGATCACGTAAAAGGCAAAGTAGTAGGCTCGACAGAAGGACCAGATGGCAATCGCCAGAAGGAGTGCCAGACGCAAGTCACGATGTTCCCAGAGAATCAACGTCACCGCGAAGAGCCCGGTCAGGAGAAACAGCAGGCCCTTGAAGTACAGCAGTCGGGGATCTTTGATGTCGCCCATGACGCCTCACACCGTTCTAAAACAACCCGGTCAGCGGACGTCCCGGCATCACATGGTGGGGACGATCGAATGGATCGACGACGGTCGTATCCCCGTCGTATCCGAGGGCGTGATAAATCGTCGCCACGAAATCGCCGACGGGAACCGGATTATCAATCGGTTCGGCGGCCAGTTTGTCGCTCTTGCCGTAAACCTGCCCCCCTTGGATCCCTCCCCCTGCCAGGACAGTGCTGTAGACATTCGCCCAGTGATCGCGACCGGGGGGACTATTCCCGTTGATGACCGGTGTCCGGCCGAAATCACCCGTCCATGCGACAAGCGTGGTCTCGAGTAAACCCCGATCTGCCAGATCGTCAAGCAATGTACCGAACGCCCGGTTCAGCGGGGGGAGTAACCGATCTCGCGTATGTTCGAGGTGGTGCGAGTGCGTATCCCACCCACCGAAGATGACGGTGACCAGTGAGACCCCCGCCTCCACGAGCCGACGTGCAACAAGGCAACTGCGCCCCAGACGGTCACTCCCGTATTTCTCGCGGAGAGACACCGGTTCGTGCTCGATATCAAAGCCTTTCCACGTCGATTCGGCCCCCAGCACATCCAGCGCCTGTGTTTGCTGCCGCATCCAGTCCCGCAACAACGGGGTACCAGCGCCGATTTCCTGCTGTCCCAGGCGGCTCTGTAATTCCAGACGCTGTTCCAGACGCCCCCCGAGGAGTTCCTTCTGCAACTGGAAACCGGGGGGCATCATTCCCGGAAGACTCGCTTCACCACTTCCCGGCGAGTTATTGAAATCTTCGTTGAGCTTGAAATAGCCATAGTCCATCACGAGCGGATCATACTTTCGGCCGAGGAAACCGGCGCTCTGGCCGGCCCATTCACGGCCGGGACCATCCTGTGTAATCCACATCGGTAACTGAACTGCGGCGGGAAGTCCGCGCTGCGAGCCCCGCAACTGATTGAGCACAGCGCCTACAGCCGGATAGTCCCGCCGATCCAGAAACGGCTCACCTTCACGGGGGACGTTCGGAAATCCCGTGAGGTTGTAATGGACCCCGGCCCCATGAAAGAGTGCGTTACCCCCGTGATAGACCGAACGAATGATCGCCAGTCGATCGGCCTGGTGGGCCAGATTGGGCAGCAATCCACAAATGTCGATCCCCGGTACGTTGGTCGAAATTGTGGGGAACAGACTGCGGGCAGGGCCGGGTGCTTCCGGCTTCATATCGAACGTTTCCTGCTGGGGTGCCCCACCCAGCATATAGAGCATGATACAGGCTCGCGCGGTTCCAGTCGGCGAGGTTCTGACAGCTCCCTTCGGCTGCGTCGTCGCGGCAACCTGCGTTTCCCTCGCGTCAGCCCGATTCGCACGCAACTGCGAGAGTGAAAGCCCCAATGCCGACAGTCCCCCCACCTGAAGACACGTCCGACGCGACAGAGGTGTGAAGGCTCGGAGCATTTCCACGTCACCGGAAGAGAGTTACACGGCAGAAACCTCTCGGAGCATACAACGTCACCACGGAATTGTAACCACAATTCCGGGCAGGTGTTCATTCCTCACTTCGGCGTGCTGCCAGCGCCGCAAGGACACAGCACGGAGACGCTGCTTAGCGGCACTGCTTAGCGGCAGGCATCTTGAACAGCGATAGAGCCTTCTGTTGCAATCGTCGGTCACACTGAACTCAATGGGTTCCTGTCGAGTTCCAACAAGGTTGGTTGTTCGTGCCGACGGGGACGTCGGCGGTCCCGGGATCGCCGACGTCCCCGTCGGCTTCCTTTCGGGCGTCGCGACTTCCTTGCAAGTCGCAGCCTCCGTCTGTGGCTCCCAACAGTGGCGGAAAGAACAGGCTGCTGAACCGGGACACTCAACTACGAGGCATGGCGCATCCGCAGCGTGGGCTTTTCGAGTGTGACGACAGTATTCGGGGGCACGCTTTCATAGACCGAGGCACCCGCTCCGATGACCGAGTTTCGCCCGATCGTGGTCGATCCCCCCAGCACTGTGGCGTTGGCATAGACGACGACGTGATCTTCGATGGTGGGATGACGTTTAAGCGTCCGCACCAGATTTCCCGCGTCGTCCCGCACGAAGCTCAACGCCCCCAGCGTCACTCCCTGGTACAGCTTCACGTGGCTGGCAATCTCACAGGTCGCACCAATGACGACACCGGTGCCGTGATCAATGAAGAACGACGGGCCGATGGTTGCGCTCGGATGAATATCAATCCCCGTTCTGCCATGCGCCCACTCGGAAATCATCCGCGGAATCAGAGGAATCTTCAGACGGTCGATTTCATGTGCCAGACGATAGATCGTAATGGCTTCCAGCCCGGGATAGCAGAAGATGATTTCATCGAGACTTCCGGCCGCCGGATCGCCGTCGAAAGCGGCCTGGACGTCGGTCGCCAGGACACGACGAATCGACGGCAGCGCCGACAGGAATTCGATCGCCCGTTCCTGTCCCAGCGCCTCGAAATCGGGCTGGACGTCCTCGCACGTCAGTTTATTCTTGCGTCGATAATCGTGCCGCAACGCGCGGGCAAACTGCTGTGTCAAGCGATCGTGCAGACTGTCGATCAGGTCGCCAATGTGATAGGTCACATTGCCCAGATGCAGATTCTGCCGTTTCCGGTAGCCGGGATAGAGGATCTCTTTCAGGTCCTCTGCAATTTCGATCACCATGTCGACGCTGGGGAGCGGACAGTGACCCAAATGATTGATCGTCTCGATCTCGTGATAAGTATCCACGATCCGATCGGTCAGCTCGGGAAGTCGTTCCTTAAGACGAATGTCAGTGGCCATAAGCCATTCCTTAATTTACTGCTGATTCCCGAGCCAATTTCTGAATATCAAATCCGGTTCCGGCAGCAATTGTGTTACGGCAATCGAATCGATTCCGTTCTGGATCGCTGACTGTTTCCGCTGATCCACACACCGTGTGACAGGAATCGGCGGATCATTCGTAGACGGTTCACAGAATCCCACTTTCCGCACAGATTGAATCATTCGCAACGAAGCAACGAACGGAATTTTGAATAAAGTCACCGGATTCTATCCAGCTTATCAAGTACCCGGTCAACGCAAGAGAGACTCTCGATTTTGCCCAAACGCCAAACTCCGCCCGAGCGAAGAGACCGTTCAGCCGTTGCCTCGCCCGCCGACGAGTCTCAGCCGGATTTCCAGGATCGAGGAAGACCGACAGGCCGTTGAGGTATGACCGAGCCACTTGGGCGAAGCTGCGCGAGGATTCCCGCCAGCCAGACTTTGCGGGCTCTAGACCCAATTGTGTCGCGGACCAAACGATGACGACGATGACGAAAGGTGTCGACGTTGCCGGCAATAGCTGCTGTGTGCGACGTAGCGATGCTCTCAGGGAAACCGCCTTCAGCGGCTGTGCCGGTGGACGTTTCTTGCAAGACGTAAAGCGGCCTGGGATGACCAGCGCCGCAGCAACGCTTTCGTTCCTGACTCACCAATTAGGGATGCCCCATGCTGTTGTCCGATTCGCAGGAGCGGACCGCACCCTCGGAAGGCCGTCCAGTGGATTACTGGCTGGAGACCCGGCGTCCATTCTGCAACCTGATCTTCCTTTTCCCGCTGCTTGTCGTTTACGAAGCGGGCGTGCTGCTGACGGGTGGATTCGACGGAAATTCCATTCGGAATGGCGCCGATGCCTGGATGCGCCACTGGCTGTTGCGAGCGGGAATTGATCTTTTCTGGCTGTTGCCTTTGCTGCTGCTGAGCGTCCTGCTCGCCTGGCACCTGACCGTACGACAACCCTGGAGAATGAAGTGGGAGACGCTGGGGGGCATGATGGCGGAAAGCCTGCTCTACGCGTTCGTCCTGATCATGCTGGGCCAGTTGACGGACTACGGTTTTCGATACGCATCATCGCTCACCGTGCAACCGGACCTGCAGCAACTGCAGCTCGAGGATGATTATGTTGCGAACGGCTTCCTGATCCGGCTGGTGACGTATATGGGGGCCGGGATCTACGAAGAATTTCTGTTTCGGCTCTGCCTGCTACCCGCTCTGTACGGGGCCATCCGACTGCTGATGATTCCGCGTCACTGGGCTTTGCTCGGAACCGTGGTGATCTCGAGCGTCGTGTTTTCACTGGCGCATTACCTCGGACCTTCGACGGATGGTTCCCTGCTGCAGTTAGTCATCGACGCCATCGGGCGGGTGAAATCCCGTCCTGAACTGTGGTTCGGATTCGTCTTCCGCACGCTGGCGGGGATCTTCTTTGCAGGATTGTACTTCTTCCGCGGCTTCGGGATTGCGGTCGGTGCACACGCCGCCTACGACGTCTTCGTCGGCATTGTCCTGATTAACGAGCTCTGATCACGGCCGTAGCGAACGACCGGGGGCGAATTACGTCGAAGATCCACCCAGCCGGATCAGGTCGACCAGTTCGGCCGTCGACATCTTCGCCGCCGCATCGGTCCCTTCCAGAATTCCCGCCACCAGTCCGCGCTTATCGGCGTGCAGTTTCAAGATCTGCTCTTCGATGGTTTCCTTCGAGACGAACCGGTAGACCGTGACGGGACGAGTCTGACCAATCCGGTGAGCACGATCGGTGGCCTGGTCCTCGACCGCCGGATTCCACCAGGGATCCAGGTGCAGCACATAATCGGCACCGGTCAGATTCAGTCCTGTTCCTCCCGCCTTGAGCGAGATCAGGAACAAATCACCCTCGCCCCGCTGAAACGCCTCAACCGCCTGCTGACGTTTTTTGGCCGGAGTCGATCCATCGAGATACTGGTACTCAATCTTTCGCAGATCGAGTGCCTCGCGCACCAGTGCCAGATGCTGCGTGAACTGACTGAAGACCAGCGCCCGGTGTCGTCCCTCGCGCAGTTCGTCGACCGTTTCCAGAAACAGATCCAGCTTGGCCGACGAGTGCTTCCACTTCTTGTCGACCAGGCGGGGGTGGCAGGCGAGCTGACGCAGCCTTGTCAGAGCGGCCAGCACAACAAACCGCTGATCTTTCTCCTGGCCATCGATCAGATTCGTGAGATTCTTCACCGCCCACAGCCGGGCATCTTCGTAGATTCGCCGCTCTTCCGACGAGAGTTCCGCCGTTAACTGAATCTCGGTCCGTGCGGGGAGTTCTGAAAGGACTTCGCTTTTGGTCCGCCGCAAGATAAATGGACGGATGACACGCGAGAGCGCCTGTTTGCGTTCCGGGTCTTTGCTCTTCTCAATGGGTTCCGCAAAGACGTCACGAAAACGTTCCCAGCTGCCAAACAGGCCGGGAGAAACGGCTCGGAAAACGCTCCACAGATCGCCCAGGTGATTTTCGGCCGGCGTCCCTGTCAGAGCCAGTTTCCAGTCGGCCTGAATCTCGCGTACGGCCGCTGCTGTTTTGGTCTGGCTATTCTTCACGGCCTGCGCTTCGTCCAGCACCAGCGTCCCCCACTGAATGGTGCTCAGTTCGGAAACATGCTGCTGCAGCAGGTGATAGCTGGTGATGAGCAGATCACCCTTGGTCAGCGTCTTGAGAAAATCGACCCGGTCCGTATCGCGATACAGGATCGGTCGCAGGGTGGGGGCAAAGCGTTCGACTTCACGCATCCAGTTAAAACCGACGGACACGGGCGCCACGATCAACGTCGGTCCCTTCTCGCGCCGATCAAGCAGGACGGCCACCGTCTGAACAGTCTTCCCCAGACCCATGTCGTCGGCCAGACACCCTCCGACCCCCCATTCGGCCAGCCGCCTCAGCCACTTGTAGCCTTCGACCTGATAGTCGCGCAGATCGGCCTGCAGGGTCGAAGGAACAACCGGTTCCAGATTCGTGGCCAGGTGCAGGCGTTTCAGTGATTCCTTCCACTTTTTGCTCGCCTTGAGCGTCACCTGATCGTCAAGCACGTCTGACAGCAGAGGAGCGGCTGTCGCGTTGATCTCCAGCTTTCCCCGGTTGGAGTGCACCATGTCAGCCAGATTGGCGAGGCGATCTCGAAACTCCTTGGAGATCACAGCGAACTGTCCTTTGCCGAGATCCAGATACCGCCTGCCGCCACGAAGAGCCGTCAGCAGTGTGGCCAAAGGAAATTGCTGGCCCCCCAGCGTGATCGATCCCGATAGTCCGAACCAGTCGTGATGATCCTTGATCTCGACTCGCAGAGCAGCGGGCGTAATCTCACCCACCACGTTCATTTGCCGTTGCGAATCGTCCGGCCACAGAACTGTGGGGTCACCCTCGGGGCGGGAGCGAAGCGCATCCAGCAGGTCAAGCACATCATCATCCGTTGCGACCTGCCAGTGGAACAGCCCTTGTGCGGTGAATCGATTCAGGAACAGGTCGTTTGCCAACTGCTGAGCGTCGCGGCGTTCTGCTGCGGGATCTCGCTGGACCTGCACACGCTTTTCCTCGATCAGACCGGCGACCTCGTCAGGTCCTTCGCCTGGCGTGAAGTAAGGTCCTTCGGGCGCAGGTTGAACCTCTAACTGAATCGTCGCTCCCACCAGGGCGTGCGGAGTCACACGGAGAAACAATCGCTGCTGTGCGTCGACCAGTTCCCCTTTTAACGAGACGGGTAGACCGACCGGGAGCTTTGCTTCGAGTGCGGGGAGCCTTTGCAGAAAATGGGGCTGTGCTTCCGGGGGAATCGCCGGACTGTGTTCGAAGAGAGAAAGAATCAGCTTCCAGAGTTCGACTTCCGCCCTGATCACGTGGATCTGGGCAGCATCCATATCGATGGCAATCCCGCAAATGTGATTGCAGGGATAGAAATGAGCGAACTGAGAGACCTCGCGACCGCTGATCGAGGGAATCAGTTCCCAATTTTCACCCTTCTCCTCGATCCGAAGGCCAAGTTGCCCTTTCACCACCTCCATTTTCGTGGTTTCGAAAAAGACCTGAGGATGCCCCACTAGTTTTTCGCACAGGG
Organism: Schlesneria sphaerica; assembly: GCF_044336245.1. Classification (NCBI taxonomy): domain Bacteria; kingdom Pseudomonadati; phylum Planctomycetota; class Planctomycetia; order Planctomycetales; family Planctomycetaceae; genus Schlesneria; species Schlesneria sphaerica. The sequence goes on from NZ_CP172346.1 coordinate 3,879,137, forward strand.
TCCCGATCTGGTCGGTCGTCGGAAGCCAGTAGGCGAAACGCGATGATCGTGATGCTTGCAGCACCTCGAGATCCGCGGGAAGCAGTTCGATACTGGTGTCGTAATGAAGTTGATCCCAGTCGATCGCGCGACCCTTATTCCATCCTCCCCGTTTACTGGGCGTCTGTTCCACCGGTTCCATGGTGAGCGTGGAATAGGGACCGATCATCAGGCGCCAGGCCAGTCGCGATCGGGGGACCGAGGGGACTTGTGGTTTAGGCGCGTCAGCGGCGTGAAGAAACTGATCCAGATTGCGAAGGGCGACGGACCACACAGGTTTGCTGGAATTCAGCACCTCCTTCAGCATCGCCGAACCAGGTTCCGAGAGTTTCTGAAGCAGAACGGTCAATGCGGCAAAGGTGTGTTCACAAAACAGGCCATTGAAGTTCTCGCACGAGCAACTCGGGATCAGTCGGGACTGATTGCCTTTCGTACTCTCTTGCTTGACCAGCACCAGCGCACGCATCACGCCGCGAACAGAGCATTCAAAATAGAAGAACGAAATTTCGGGATCGTACGTCGGACCAGCAATCCGACCGACCCAGCGAGATCCTGCCTTCTCCGCGCGCCGACTGTGGCGTTTGATGAGCGTTTGAATCTGATCCAGAATCTGTTGAGCAGCCTCATCCCTCACCGCGGATTTCGCGGGCACATCGTCTGATGCGGATTCTGCCAGAGCTCCACGATTCGAATGCATTGCTGGCATCCTGCCTGAGAAAAAGAAATCTTCCTGTCACCTCTGTTCAGACACTGAAATTAGTGGGAATGGCTCACTGAGTCACTTCACTCAGAAAAATTTTGTCGGCGAAAGATTTTCTCCGCGACCGGGAATGCTTTCTCACTGCTGACACTTCACGGCACACCCGTACGAACTGCGATTCACAGCGCGGCAATTTCCCTGATGAAGCAGACCGTCGGGGGTGACCATCAGACTCGTCCTGACCGTCTTCACTGCGAAGTCTGAGCCCGAAGTCCCATCACTGGCTCAGTCCCTACATCGAATTTCCGTGCTCCCGGCGGCGTCAGTTTCGCGTGACGGGGACTTCTCGATCAGTCTGCGTTGGCTTATAGTTTTGCCTCAGGTCCATACGGTCGAGTCGCTCGACAATTCGGCGCGTGCCGCCCCATTTCCTGCCGCTTCCCGCAATCTCACGGCACCCCGATCAGTACGAAGTTCAATGCGAACAGTTTCGAAGGACGGATGATGCAAGACTACGAAAAGCTGGGCGTCTTTTATCTCGGCAAACTGTTCAACATGAAAACGCGTGAGGTCAAAAGTGATTCCCCCGTCCTGTATGACGCGAAGGATCTGACCACCCATGCCGTCTGTGTGGGGATGACCGGCAGCGGAAAAACGGGTCTGTGTTTGTCGCTGCTGGAAGAGGCCGCCATCGACAATATCCCGTCGATCTGCATTGATCCCAAAGGGGATCTGGGCAACCTGCTGCTCACCTTTCCCAACCTGCTGCCCGAAGACTTCCGGCCCTGGATCGACCCTGCAGACGCCACCCGCGCCGGCCTCTCGCCTGATGACTACGCTGCAAAAATGGCGAAGACCTGGAAAGAGGGACTGGCAAGCTGGGGACAACCCCCCGAACGGATCAAACGATTCCGCGATGCCGTGGATATCTCGATCTACACACCGGCCAGTAACGCGGGTCTGCCGCTGACCGTGATGAAATCGTTCGCAGTTCCGAATGACAAGATCCTGGACGATTCCGAAGCGATGCGCGAACGGGTCGCTTCGGCCGCGTCTGGTCTGCTCGCCCTGCTGGGCGTCGACGCTGACCCGCTGCAGAGCAAAGAACATATCCTGCTTTCAACCATTCTGGACCGCTCCTGGAGAGACAAGAAGGATATCGACCTGGGGTTATTGATCCGCCTGATCCAGAAGCCCAACTTCACCAAGGTCGGGGTGATGGATATCGAAAGTTTCTACCCTGCCAAGGAACGAATTGCATTCGCCATGAAGCTGAACAACCTGATCGCCTCGCCTGGCTTTCAGGCATGGCTCGAAGGTGAATCTCTCGATATTCAGCGACTGCTTTATACGCCTGAAGGGAAGCCCCGTCTGACCATCATTTCGATCGCTCACCTGAGCGACAGCGAGCGAATGTTCTTTGTGACCATCCTGCTGAATGAAATGGTGAGCTGGATGCGGTCGCAGACCGGAACCTCGAGTCTACGGGCCATCCTGTATATGGATGAAATTTTCGGCTACTTCCCCCCCACCACCAATCCCCCCTCCAAGACGCCAATGCTGACGCTGCTGAAGCAGGCTCGCGCGTTCGGACTGGGTGTGGTTCTGGCCACGCAGAACCCCGTGGACCTGGACTACAAAGGCCTTTCCAATGCCGGAACCTGGTTCCTGGGCCGACTGCAGACCGAACGTGACAAAGCGCGAGTCCTTGAAGGCCTGGAAGGAGCCTCGGCCGCGGCGGGAGCATTGTTTGATCGTCGTGAAATGGAAAAGATCCTGTCGGGGTTGGGGAATCGTGTGTTCCTGATGAACAACGTCCACGAAACGCACCCCATCGTGTTCCAGAGCCGTTGGGCCCTGTCGTTCCTGCGAGGCCCGGTGGACCGCAGCCAGATCGCGAAACTGATGGCCGAAAAGAAAGAAACGCGAGCGGCCTCTTCGGTGCAGGCGGTTGCCGTCCTGGGTCTCAACGCGGCAGGAGGCCAGCATCCCGTCCTCCCCCCAGAGACCAAGGAAGTCTTCCTGACGGGAGAAACCAGCCTGCTGGGCGATGCAAAGTTGCTCTATCGACCGGGAATCCACGCCAGCGTCCGTGTGCGGTTCGTTCAGGCGTCCGCAGGGATCGACACTCAACAGGATCTGACCGTCTTCCTTCCCGCCATCGAACAGATTTCGCCCACGATTTACGACGCCGCCGAGGTCACGACCGACGCAGGATATTCGTTGCAGGAGCAGGCCGAAGCCGGGGCGACATTCGCCGACCTCCCCACGGCGTTGAATCAGCAGAAGACGTTCGAAGGTTTGAAGACCGCATTGAAGGACCATATCTACAAGACCCAGAAACTGTCCCTGTGGAAGTTCGCGGAACTGAAAGAGACGTCGAAAGAAGGGGAAAGTGAAGGGGACTTCCGTGTCCGTATGGCCCATCGCCTGAAAGAAGAGCGAGACCTAGCGGTGGAAAAACTACGGTCGAAGTACAGCTCGAAACTCGCGACCATTCAGGAACAGTTGCGCAAGGCTTTGCAGAAGGTCGAGAAAGAGAAACTGGAATCCCGCAATCAGACTATGCAGGCAGGTGTGACAGTGGTGACCTCAATCCTGGGGGCCGTCTTCGGGAGAAAGGCGACATCCGTGACCAACATGGGCCGTATCGCCACCGGGGCGCGAGCGGCTGGCCGAATGGGTGCTCAGAAACAGGATGTCGCTCTAGCGGAAGAGTCGGTCGAAGCAATTCAGGCACGCTACGACAAACTGAACGAACAGTTTGAAGCGGAAGCGACAGCGCTACTCGAAAGCGCTGCTCCCGAGAACATTAAGTTGCAGGAGACCAGCGTTGCCCCGAAGAAGACCGATGTCACTATCGACCAGTTTGCACTTTGCTGGACGCCCTGGATCGTCGATGGCAAAGGGAATGCGGAACAAGCCTGGTAGAACGAGATCCCCTTTGTGCTCAGGTCGGTTCCTCCAGTACCACGATCACAGCACCACGATCACAGCACCGGTTCGGCTTCGGGTGCTCACCCGACGACTGCCCGTTCGGCCCACGCCGCCTCCTGGACGGACAACTTAGGGCCCCGCGGCTGGGACTTGGCTCCCAAGGCTTTCAGGTGCGGATGCGTGTCAGAATGTAGATCAATGCGACGGCCCCGACTGTCGACATCAGCAGATTGCCGATGATGCCGTAGGCAGACAGGCCGACCACGGCGAAGAGAGCACTGCCGACGAACGAACCGATGACTCCGATGATGAGATTACCAAGGACTCCAAAGCCCCGGCCCTTCATAATCTGACCGCTCAGCCAGCCCGCGGCGATCCCGACCAATAACGACCAGATAATGCTCATGTTGGGTTCTCAATCCATCTGAAGTCGTAAACAACCGTCCCGCGCAGAAGATTTCGATCGCATCACGATTCGTCTATTCGCACACTCACTCCGTCTCTTCGATCGACGTATGTAGCGTGTACGTCGCATGATCTTAAGGCGTGGGAAATACGGCGGAAAGCCTATCAAACCGTTTTCATGCCAAGGGGAGAACTGAAAATTCATCTTGGTGGATCACGCCAAATGCTGTACATTTCGGACCTCCTCCTCGTTCCATTCGTGATGATGTCCGCCTTTTGGCAAGCTAACATTCATGCTCCGCTTGAGGTATTTCCGCTGCGTTTGGACCCTCCGCACCAGCGCATCGCTTCGATGCGTCAGTGCGACATTCTTTCTTTTCCTTGTGCTGTCTCAGTTAACGGGTTGCGGCACGACGCGAATGTCTGACACCCTGCGAACGGGAACAGAGCAAATCCTGCTCTCGGCCGCGATCGACCGCTGTATCAGCGAGATGGATTTTTCAGAGCTCAGCGGAAAAGACGTTTACTTCGACCCACAGTATCTGCGTGGTGTATCGGATGAGGGGTATATCGTCAGTACCATCCGACAACGGCTGCTTGCCGAGGGGGTGTTTCTCAAGTCGGTGAGGGACGAAGCGACTTACGTCGTTGAAGCACGGGCGGGGGCCGTGGGAACGAACCGCCAGGATGTCCTGATCGGTATCCCACAGACCAGCCTTCCAACCGGTGCCCTGACGGCGGGGATTCCTTCAGTCATCCCCGAAATTCCCTTTGCGAAGAAGACTCACCAGAAGGGTGTCGCGAAGATCGCCGTGTTTGCCTATAACCAGACGACCGGTCAGGCCCTGTGGCAGTCTGGCGCCACGCCCATCACGGCCGACGCCCGCGACACCTGGATTTTTGGTACAGGCCCGTTCCAGCGGGGTTCCATCTACGCCGGTGCCAGTTTTGCCGGTCAGCGTGTCCCCGGGTGGAATACCGACAAGGCGATTGCCTCGCGTCCACCTGCCAAGGGGATCCCCGTCAACGTGGCTCAGACGTTTGACGAAGATCCGGATGTCGTTCCACCGTCGCCGAAGTTGCTGGCAGAAAAGAAAGCCGAGAACAAAGCGACACCAGCGCTTTTCACTCCGGCAGTTCCACCGAGCCAGCCTCAGCCAGGACGCGCTCCGTCACCTATTCCAAACCCCTCCTCAGCCCCTGCGGCCACCACCGGATTCGGTGCCTCCAGCATGTTCAACATCACCGGAGGACAGCCCTCGAATGGATCGTCAGGTGGCAATGCCGCGGCCGCCAGTGCGGGGCTGCTGATCTTCAAGAACTCGACGAAGCCGGTCGAGTAGGCTCAGCGGCGAAGCGGCCCGGGACGTACCCCCTTCCACGCGTGAAACAACGAACGTGTCCTGCCTTGCTGAGTGCGATGGGGAAGAGGAGCCGAAGAGGTAATTTGCGATGACGGGCCAATGTCGCAGCGGGGCAGGGACCCTCCCCTGAGACCGGGAAGATTTGCGCTGGGCGGTCTGTTAGACTTCTCTAGTCTGTGAAGTCAGTGCTGTGCTACAATCGTACTCCCTTTGCGGGGCCGCAGAGGATCAGGATTTCCCTCCTGGCCCTCCTCGAGATTCCTTCTTGTGCCGTGTCGTGCGGTGTATCCACTGATTCGCCTCGAAAGTCACCGCATGTCGACTGTATCTCAAGACGAACGTCGCAAACCCTGGGAAGAACATAATGTCTTCGCGTCGCTCGTTCTGGCGGTTCTGATCCCGGGATTGGGACATCTCTACCAGGGTCGGACGATCAAGGGTCTGATTTATCTCTTCGGAATCCTGGGCCTGTTCCTGTGGGGCGTTGTGCTGGGCGAGGGAATCGTCGTCTACAACCTTCCGGAACGGGGTGCCACACGTCAGATCACGCTGCACTATGCTGCTCAGTTGGGAGCAGGGGCCGTCTCGTATCCGGCTTTGTGGCAGACAAGACGAATGGCCAAGGACAACCATGCGGTCCGCCAGTTGGAACGCCCCCTCTCCGCGAAATTCTCGGGTCACCTGATCAACATGACCAGCGAAAAAGTGGAAGGTCATCTGATCGGCACCGTGAAGCTGGAACCGACCAAAGGGGAGTATGGGGCGGAAACGGCGGGCGTCTTCACCGGAACCCTGGAGGGTAAACCGATTGAACTTCCGCTCGAAGGGAGCTTCTACCTGGATCCCCCGATTGCGGCTGGTTTTCGCAGAACGCTGAAATGCAACGTCGCTGCCGCGACAGAAGACGGATCGAGTCCCGGTACGATGATCACCGGTTTTATTCCACGCTCGCTCGTGAACTCCTACGGCGTCCCTCCCGACCCGGACCAGTTACAGGAAGTGACGGGACGGCTGGGCAAGCAGCACGAACTGGCTCTGGTCTTCACCTGGATTGCAGGTCTCTTGAACATACTGGCCATCTGGGATTGCGTTCAGGGACCCGCTTATGGCTTTGGTGACGAAACCTGGACGAAGAACGAACCGGAAAAGGACCCCGCCAGTCCACCAGCTCCTGTTCCCGCCACCAATCCCACGCCCACCGCTTGAGTAAACTGTTCAATGACACTGACCACACTACTTTTGGCTCAATCGACCAACGTGACCTGGTACCTGGTTCCGCTGGCGATGGTGATCAGCCTGGTCTACAGCACAAGCCGGTTCGAGTTGCCGGATCGCATCCTGCGTCGTGCAACGTGGCTCTTCCTGCAGATCCTGGGGTTCATGGGAGCGGTCTTTGTCCTGCTCTGGATCCTGTCCTACAAGCTCTGAATCACCTCGCACGAACCGCTCGGTTCAGCGCAAGGGAAGCCCGGATGACCCATCATCGCAGGGACCGGGCTGAAAGCGGCCGCAAGAGATATTCCACAGGTGCGGGCCAACCACCATCCGCCCCGCTCTCAACACTACGAGCGAGTGCGAAAGTCGATTGCGGTGTTCAATTCACCCTTCGCTCGAGCGGACGGGAAACCCGGCTCAAGACTGGTAATGCAGGGGACTTCCCGCGACGTGTCCGGGATGCCGGTTGCGACTGCGACGCAGGATCCGGGCCCGCTTTGTTGCTGAGCGACAGCGACCATCTAGTCGGGTGACATCAAAAGCCAAAAACCAGCTCTCACGAATGAGGCTGGTTTCGGTATTTTCAGTCACTGACACCACAGGCCGCCATTACATGGCTGCCGGGATCAAAACTAGTTGGATGCAGGAGCAGACAACTTGTTGATCAAGCGGGTCAGACGTGACTTATCGCGTGAGGCCTTGTTTGGATGGATCAGGTGCTTCGCAGCCGATTGATCCAGCTTCTTGATCGCGAGCTTCAGCACAGCCTGTGCGTCTTCGACTTTGACAGCGCCGGTTGTAACCGCAGCAGCGGCGGTGCGAACCTTCTTGACCGACGTTCGCAGAGCGGAACGGTCATTTCGGTTCTTCAACCGACGGGTTTGCATTTTTCGAAGAGCGCGTCTGGCACTGTCTGTATTCGGCATTGAATCGTAACCACAAGGTTGGACTGACTGTAGCGTTCACCAGAAACCCCTTCCGCGCGCCACGACCCGCGAAGGGAGAGAGAGCATAAACGAAGCACGAGGAAGTTTCCAGTCTGTTTTGCGGCGTAATTTTCTACGGAATCCGCAAAGTCCGACCATTGCTTTTCAGTTTCTCTGCAATGCCCGGTTTCTGGCGTGTTCGACCCTTTACTCGTTCAACGATCACCATCGTCATTTTATCGGCCAACTCTTTCGCGATTGCCACACGAAATCGACGCCGGTTGTCGAAGGGTCGACCGTCGTCACAACTTGCTCACGAGACAATTCGGAAGTCTCACGATGGCGGCACAGGCTCCCCGTCCCTCGTCACCGGGATGCCAGGTTGCGTTGCAACTCCTCTCGTCCAGGCATGATACACTCGTCGCTTCGGCACGCGCGGACGATGGCCGTCCGTTCCTCGGAGACGTGCCGACCTGAGTCCGGCTGAATTTTTTGCAGGAATCAACGTGATACAATTCCGCGGCACACGGTTTGTCGCGAATGCGTCTCGCAGCTTCGTTCCTGCCTCCGTCATGTTTCCCACTGGGGACTGAAGGGGATCTGTTATTGTTCGAGCGACTCCATTCCAGAACGTTCGCGAACTTCAGAGGGAATTTCGTCAGATGGCTGCTGAGTCGCTCGGTCGAGCGTTGGTCCACCGCAATTACCGCCTCTTCCTGCTCGGTCAGGGAATCTCGCTGATCGGGACGTGGATGCAGCAGGTGGCTTTGTCGTGGATGCTTTATCGACTGACGGATTCGCCCGCGCTCCTGGGGATGATCAGCTTTACCACCCAGATTCCGAGCCTCATTCTGTCGCCGCTCGCCGGTGTCGCGGCCGATCGCTGGAATCGTCATCGCGCGTTGCTCGTGACACAGGTGCTGGCGATGGTTCAGGCGACTCTGGTCGTCATCGTGGTTTATTCCGGGGGAGATCTCGTCTGGAAACTGGTCGGCCTGGGTTTCCTGCTGGGCGTGATCAATGCCTTTGACATGCCGTTGCGGCAATCGTTTCTGGTCGAAATGGTTCCCGACCGACAGCATCTCTCCAACGCGATCGCCTTGAATTCGTCAATCGTCAACGGGGCCCGTCTGGTCGGGCCGTCGCTGGCCGGACTGATCATCGCCGCCTGGGGAGAATCTGTCTGCTTTCTGCTGAATGCCGTCAGCTACGTCGCGGTCCTGGGGGCGCTGCTGGCGATGCGTGACTTGCCGATACGCCAGCACGTTCATCATGGTTCGGCTCTGGAGAGGTTGCAGGTCGGCATGTCCTATGCCTTCCGGTTTGCCCCGTTGCGCGTGCTGCTGATGCTGCTGGCGGTCGTCAGTTTCATGGCCATGTCGACCAGCGTGCTGATTCCGGTTTTCGCCCGAGATATCCTGCAGGGGGGAGCACGAACGCAAGGATTTCTCATGGGCGCTAACGGGATTGGTGCCCTGGCAGCCGCACTTTACCTGGCGTCACGAAAGTCGGTGCTCGGACTGGGACGTGCCATCCTGCTGGCCACGGTCTGTTACGGTGTCAGCCAGATCGCATTCTCGTTTTCGGATCGGCTGCCACTGTCGCTTCCCATCATGGCGCTCTCTGGCTTTTGCATGATGCTGCAGATGGCCTCGACGAACACGCTGATTCAAACCATCACGGAAGAAGACAAGCGAGGCCGGGTGATGAGCCTGTACGCGATGGCCTTCACGGGTGTCGCTCCGCTGGGAAGCCTGTTCGGAGGAGCCATGGCCGCTCAAATCGGTGCCCCCGCCACGGTCCGGTTGTGTGGAACATGCTGTATTGCGGCCGGCATCGCCTTCGGACTGCAGATTCCTCGCATGAGAAAGCTGGTTCGCCCTATTTACGAAGCGGCAGGAATCCTGCCGAAACCCGTCTCTGCCATCACCCCCATCGAAAGTTGACCGGAAAGGTACCGGGGCCGACACGCGCTAGGCTCCGTCACGACGGCGGGTCTGGGGAAGGGACTCACCTTCCGCCGTACGTTTTCTTCTGCAGGTCTTCCCCAAAAATCCGCTCGAGCGAACGAATACCCGGCGATTCCGTTTCTGGGACAAGCACTATTCGCTTGTTCAGATCCGATTTCAGACCAGACGCTGCAACCTGCTGCACTACAGGGACCGACGGGGACAACGGAACTGCGTCCCATTTGAGGGCCGCGTCCCGTCGGCAACACATAAATCGTGTCAATTATGTGACGACGCCGTGATCATTGCCCTGCCATTGCTCGCAAAATGACAGGACGACACCACACGAGCACAATTCAACATCGATCGATACGAGTGAGTGACGTATTCAGCAGCGTTTGTGTGTGGGAGCCCCCGGGGTGGCCCCTCCCTGCTTCGGAAAGTACAGATTTACACGAGATTGGTTGGTTTGCCTAAATGCTGCCGGTTATTATGCTAAGAAAGCGATCGAGGTCGTGTTTAATCCTGCGTTTTCCACCCACCGGGTGGTGCTGAAGCGTGTTTGACTCGATCGCCATGACTATCCCGCCTGGAATACCGCATCGACCAACCTGCCCAGATTTCGCCTCGCTTGCGAACCATCCTCATACGACTTCCTACCCGGAGAACCCGCTTGTGGAACCTTCTTCGTCTTTGCCGCCCGATCAGCCCACAGCTCGAAGAAACTTTCTGGCAGTCGCCGGCTCGCTCGTCGCGGGGGCCATTGTCAGTCTGACACCGCTCATGGCGGGGCTGGCCTTCTTCCTCGACCCGGTTCTCCGCAAGAAAGAGACGTTCAAAGGGGGAGACGCGGACGGCTTCCTGCCGGTCACCACTCTGAGCGAACTTCCTGACGACGGAACTCCGCTGCGGTTCGCTCTGCTGGCAGATAAAGTCGATGCCTGGAATCAGTTCAAGAATCAATCGATCGGCACGGTCTACCTGCGGAAGTTCGAAGGCAATCAGGTCATTGCTTTTAACGACACCTGTCCGCACCTGGGATGTAAGGTGGATTACCAGGAAGCGAGCCAGACGTTTCTGTGTCCTTGTCACGCCAGCGCCTTCAAACTCGATGGCGAGCGGATGAACCATATTCCTCCTCGAAATCTGGACACCCTGGAAGTCAAAACGGATTCGAACGGAAAAGTCTGGGTCAAGTACCAGGACTTTCAGTGCGGTGTTGAGAAGAAGGGGGCCGTCTAATTATGAATTCTCTACTCGACTGGCTGGACGTTCGCACGGGTTACAAAGCTCTTGTTCACGAAGCGTTGAACGAACCGATTCCGGGCGGAGCGAAATGGAAGTACGTCTGGGGCAGCACCCTGACCTTCGTCTTCGCGGTCCAGGTAATCACCGGTTTCTTCCTGTGGAGCGCTTACAGCCCCAGCACCCTGACCGCCTGGGAAAGTGTTTACTACATTCAGCATGTCATGAGCTTCGGCTGGCTGGTCCGCGGCATCCACCACTTCGCCGCACAGGCCATGATGGTACTGCTCGGTCTGCACTTTATGCAGGTCGTCATTGCAGGGGCCTACCGGGCTCCGCGCGAAGTCAACTTCTGGCTGGGACTGGTCCTGCTGCAGATTGTGCTGGGTCTTTCGCTGACCGGATACCTGCTGCCATGGGACCAGAAGGGCTATTACGCCACGAAGGTGGCCACCAACATCGTCGGCGTGACCCCCGTCATCGGCCCTCAACTGCAGCAGATCGCTCAGGGGGGAACGACGTACGGCCATCACACACTGACCCGCTTCTTCGCTCTGCACGCAGGTGTCCTGCCCGCATTGCTGGTCGGATTCCTTGCTCTGCACATCTACGTTTTCCGCCGACATGGCATCACAGTTTCCGAAGCCGATCAGAAAAAGCCGATTGGCAAGTTCTGGCCTGATCAGGTTCTGATGGACGCCGTGGCCTGTCTGGGAGTGCTGGCGACGATCCTCTTCTTCACCGTCTGGAAGGGTGCAGAATTGACGGGGCCTGCGGACGCTTCCGAAGCCTATTCGGCGGCCCGTCCCGAATGGTACTTCCTGTTCCTGTTCCGGTTCCTGAAGTTTGAAGAAGTCGACAAACTCGGACTGGTCTTCGGGGCACTCTACGTCCCTGGAGCGATCATGGGCGTCATCGCTTTGATGCCCTTCATCGGTAAATGGAAACTGGGCCACCGATTCAACATCGCCTTCACCTTCGCACTTCTTGCCGGAGCGGCGTTCCTGACCGCCATCGCACTGAAGGAAGACAGCGCTGACAAGAACTATCAGGCAGCCGTCCACATGGCCGAATTCGAGGGCCATCGCGCGGTCGAGCTGGCCCGGGAATTCGGGATTCCTTCGACGGGAGCCCTGAGTCTCCTGAAGGACGATGCCCTGATCCAGGGACCGAAGCTGTTCGCTCGCCACTGTGCCAGTTGCCATCGCTACAACGGACACAATGGGCTCGACCAGGTTCCGATGCGCGAAGTCGAAGAGAACGGTGAAAAGAAGCAGGTCGAGGAACTGGCCACCGCGGCAGACCTGGGTGAGTTCGGTTCACGCAACTGGATCACGAAGGTCCTCACCGACTACCACACCACATTTGCCCCGTTGAAGAACTCGGGTGAACGGGGGGAACGATTCCTCCAGGGCGAAATGGCCGAATGGGTCAAGGAAAATGCGGAGACACTGAAGAAACCCGAAAACGCCGACTCCCTGAAGAGTCTGGTCGAATTTCTGGTTGCCGAAGGGGGCCGGGAAGAACTGCAGCCATTCGACCCCGCGCTGGTCGAAGCCGGAAAGGCAATCTTCAAGTCGGGTCAACTCGCGAACGGTTCGTTCACCTCGAACTGTGCGGACTGTCACACGCTCGCCTCCGTCGGTGAAGGGGCCGGTCCCGGATATCCGACTCTGACCGGCTACGCCGGCAAGGTCTGGCTCACCGAGTTCATCAAGAACCCTGCCCATGACGGGTTCTACGGTTCCGAGCGAAACCTGATGCCCGGCTTTGAAGGGAAGATCAGCGACAAGGAACTGAAGTTGCTTGTTGACTGGATGGTAGGAGATTACTTTCGTAAGAAGTAAAGCCCCTTGAATTCAACACCACGTGGCGGGTCATCGCCCGCCACGCTGTTGAATCGTACTCCTGAGGAAGCAGGGACGGGCCGGCTGGCACTTCCCCTGATCTCACTACGATGACAATCAGTACGCTGCCACTGAGCTATTGCACCAACGTCCATCCCGGTCGGACCGTTGCGGAAGTCGAAGATGGACTCGACCAGTTCACTCTGCCCATCCGGCAGAACTATGGCTCGGACCTCGCGGCAGGTCTCTGGCTGGCCGCGAGCGTCATCCGCGAGCTGAATGCATCGCCGGACGAAGCGAAGAAGTTCGCCGAACGGCTGCATCTGCGGGGCCTCAGTTGCTACACGCTCAATGCCTTTCCGTATGGCGATTTTCACTCTGCCCGAGTCAAGGAAAACGTCTACCTGCCTGACTGGACGCAACCGGATCGACTGGAGTACACGGTTGGTTGTGCCCGACTGCTGGCCGCACTTCTGCCCCGGGGGGTCGAGGGGAGCATCTCGACAGTTCCGCTCGGATTCAAACCGTTCGAGCACCCGGCCGACTTCGCAGACCGTTGTGCCGACCAGCTCATCGAACTTGCACACAGTCTGAACCGGGTCTGGAGCGAAACCGGCGGCATGATTCGCCTGGCCATCGAACCAGAACCGTTCTGCGTCCTCGAAACGACCAGTGAGACGATTGAGTTTTTTGGCCGGCTCCGCAGCCGTGCTGCGGACTCCGGAGCACTCGAAGTCGTCGAAAAACACCTGGGTGTCTGCTACGACGTCTGCCATCAGGCCGTCGAATTTGAAGACATCGCCGCGTCCATCCGCGCGCTGACCGCTGCGGGGATTCGAATCAATAAACTGCACATCACGTGTGCTGTCGAAGTGCTCAACCCAGCCAGCAACCCCGAGGCGCTCGTCGCTCTTTCGCGGTATGTCGAGCCCCGTTATCTCCATCAGACGTTCGCCCGAACCGCCAGCGGATCGATCGCCAAATACGTCGATCTGGATGAGCAGATGACGCAGCAGCCAAGTCCGGAATTTCGAGACGCGGAGATGTGGCGAGTCCACTTTCACGTCCCCGTCGACGCGGAACAACTCGGTCCCCTGGGAACGACCCGTAATGAACTGAAGACGGCCCTGTCGATCATCCCGGAACTCGACTACGCCCCGCATCTGGAGGTGGAAACCTACACCTGGGAAGTTCTGCCGGACGGGGGCAAGCCGAATCTGATCGAAGGATTCTCGCGAGAACTGCTGGCCACCAAGGCGTTACTTGAGTCCTGACCTGTTGCGACAGAGTTCGGTTGAGTCAGAGCATCCACGTCGAACATCAGGCACTGCGAACAAGCGTCGAATAGCTCGTGCGACGACCGGATTAAAGCGATCACCCCTGCTTCCAACAACTCGCGGTCGAGGAAAGCAGGGGCGAGGAAACTTCTCTGTCGATCGAAGTTCTGTCCCGGGCTGGTCCCGGACTACTTCTGTTTGCTCTCTTGAGCGGGCTTCTCGGGGAAGTCGCCAGCGATGGCGTTGACGAGCTGTTCGGGATTCACATGCCGACGAAGTGCTGCCACGACCGCATCGGCGGTGAGTTGGCTGACGCGGGATTCCAGCTTGGCCTGGTACTCCAAAGTTCTTCCGACGAACAGCGCATTGGCCAGGATCGACGCCAGTTTGCCGTCTTCACCCCGGTCAGCTTCCTGACCCTTGATCCAGCCCTGCTGCGATTCCGCGAGCTCTTCTTCTTTGAGCCCCTCTTTCAGCAGAATTTCAACCTCTTCTTTGGCGAGTGCCACCACCTTCTCGACATTCTCCGGATTGCAGATGGCGTAGATCGAGAACGTCGAACGGGGGTCGAGCGAGTTCGAGCGGAATGATGAACCCACGCCGTACGAAAGACCTTCCTTCTCACGGATGCGGCCCATCAGACGTGATGCGAAGCCGCTGCCACCGAGGATCTCGTTGCCGACCACCAGAGCAGGATAGTCGGGATGATCATCCCGCAATGCCAGCAGCAGGCCTGCAAAGTACATCGCATTGGCCTTGTCCGGAGTTTCAATGCGAATCGTTTCTGGCTTGGGAGGATTCTCGGCAGACCGGCTGATTCGCTCGTAGGGGCTCTTCGCCTTCCAGTCTTTCAACGCTTTCTGCAGGGCGGCAACTGTCTCAGCCTCGTCAAAATCACCGACGATCGCCAGTTCACCCGCCTGGGCCGACAGAAAGTCTTCGTAAAGTTTCTTCAGGCTGGCCAGTTCCAATCCCTGAATCTGTTTCAGTTCGTCTGACAGATTAGGCTGATACCGCACGTCACCGACCGGATAGGGATTCAGCTTCTGCGAGACCACCCGGGGGGCCAGCGCCTGCGGCTGCGTCATCTGTTCTTCCAGCTCTGCAGCACGGCGCTGCTTCAGAATGTCCAGTTCTTCCTGGGGAAAAGCGGGCTCACGCAGAATCTGTCGCAAGACATCAATTACTTCGCTCAGATGTTCGCGTTTCGACTGAATGACGAAGGCCGCCTCGCCGGGTCCACCCGACGCATGCAGCGTGCTCTGCAATTCGTCCAGCTTGTCAGCCAGTTGCTCACTGTTCAGGTGGCGTGTCGCCCGGGCCATCAGACTCGGCAGAACGTCGCAGACGGGGGCTTTCCCGAACAACGACTTTGCCGAACCGTATCGAAGTCGTAACTGCAGCGAGACGATCCCCCCGCGATTCTTTTTCGACAGCAGGGCCACTTTCACCCCTTCGATCTGCGACCGCTTCACGCGGGCTTCGATCGCGGCGGGAGAAGGATCAAATGCCTCGCCGGTCGAGAAATCGGATCGGCCCTTGTAGTTTTCGACCAGTTTGCTGACGTCGGGCACAGCCGCAATCGGAGTCCGCTGTGGCTGCTGGCTGGGGATATACATCCCCACTGTCCGGTTGTTCGGCACCAGGTACTTCCGAGCGACTCGATTCACATCGTCGACGGTGACATCCTCAAGCCGATCCCGGTTAAGGAAGAACAGTCGCCAGTCACCGGCGGCAGCCGACTCCGCCAGTTCAATGAGTAATTTCGGTGTCTCTGCGGCGAGCTGGTCGAGATACTTGCGGAACTGCCGTTTCGCCCGGACCAGTTCGACTTCCGTGATTCCATCTTTCACGACTTCATTGATCGCCTCGAGCATGTCTTCGGCGACGCTGTCAGGTTCGTTCCCCTGAGCCACTTCGGCCGAAATGAAGATCGCACCGGGATCGTGCAGGGCATAGGCCATCCCCTGAACCTTGGCCGCACGGCGACGTTCGACAAGAGCCTTGTAGAGACGACCTGTTTTATCAGCGGTAAGGATCGCCTCCAGCAGTGCGACTGCGGGGAACTCGGCATCGGCGGCAGCAGGAATGTGATAGGCAACCCCCACGACAGCAACATTCCCCACACGCCTCAGCGTGACGAGGCGTTCTCCATCCTGAGCCGGTTCTTCAGTATAGGTGGCACGAATCGGTTCCGCAGGACGCTCGATGGGACCGAAGTGCTTCTGCACGAGTTCCAGCGTTTTGGCTTCGTCCAGGCGACCACCGATAAACAGGATGACGTTATCCGGGCGATAGTATTTCTTATAGAAGGCTCGGAGATTATCGACGGGAACCCGCTCGATATCTGCCCGATTACCGATCGTCGATTTACCGTAGTTGTGCCACTCAAAGGCAGACGCGAAGACGCGTTGTTCCAGAATCGACTTGGGGCTGTTTTCCCCCATCTCGAACTCATTCCGCACCACGGTCATTTCGCTGGTCAGATCCGCCGCGTTGATCGGGCAATTGATCAGTCGATCGGCTTCATATTCGATCGCCCATTCGAGATTGTCGTCACCCGCAGGAAGTGTCTCGTAGTAGTTCGTCCGATCGAACCACGTCGTTCCATTGTAGTCGGCGCCGCGCGACTGCAGATCCTGATCCGGTCGCGGGTGCTTGCTGGTCGGCTTGAACAGCATGTGCTCCAGCAGGTGAGCCATCCCCGCTTCGCCGTATCCTTCGTGCCGTGAACCGACAAGGACCGTCATGTTGACGGTGATCTTTTCATTGGACGGCTCGGGAAAGATGACCACTCGCAGGCCGTTGTCGAGCTGATATTCTGTCAACCCTTCGACCGAGCCGATCTTGCGAGGCTCAGCAGCCGCGACCAGATTCATCCCCAGACAGCAGAGGGCCAGACCAGCCACGAACCGTCGAATTAGCATTACCTGCACTCCTGCTTTGCAGCAAATCTACATCCGTTGAAAAAGAGGGACCGACACAGGCTACCCGCCAGAACGGGATTCCTCCAGAGAATCAGGGGGAATACTGTGTGTCCGATATTGAGACATTCACAGAATCAAGCTAACTTCACTGATCGCTTGAGAGGAGGGGTTCCGCACCGCCTATGGCCGGTCTTGAGCTGTTGGGTTGCTGACAAGGAAGTCGAGTGTTTCTGACGCGCTCTATTCGACGCAAACTGGTGATCGTGCTATCGCTCGTATTCGCCATGCTTCTCTTCCTGTCCGTGGCAGGTCTGTCGGCACTGTATGCGTACTGGAGTCTCGTTGACGACTTGCAGTTTTCCCGCGAAAAAGAACCGCAACAGACGGCTTTGGCGGCCGCACTGCAAGGCCTCGCCGAACCGCTGATCATTCGCCTGCCCGAGCGAGTCAATCCGCTTCAGATCCCGATGCGGCCTGGAGTCTATACCGTTGTCGAAACTTTCAACGGTCCCCTGTGGGAGGAACGACGGCATAAGGCTCGTGAGGAATACAAAGAGTTCTATCGACGCTGTTCGGATCTTTCCAAGTCGGATGCCCGCATCCGGAACTTTTTCACTCAGCCCACGCTTTACCAGATCAATGACAAGTTGATCTACCTCGAAAAGAACAGCCAGTCCGTGGACAACCCGGATTCGCGTCTCCACCAGCAACTGCTGTTGACGGTGATGGATCTTCAGTCACTGGCACTCCAGATCCCCGACCTGGAAAGCGGCATTGAAAAAACCATTCAAGCCTCTCAGAACGAGCTTACCTGGCGTTTCTGGCTGATCGGCTGCCCGACGGCGATCGTCGTCGCGTTGTTCTTCAGCCTGATCTACTTCTGCTATCGCTGGATTCTGATTCCGATCAGGAAACTGCACGAGGCCGCTTCCCGCGTTGCCAATGGCGATTATTCCTATCGCCTGAAGCTGCGCGGCAAGGACGAAATGGTCGAACTGGCCGAAATGTTTAACAAGATGACGGATCGCTTCCAAACGGATAAGGACAAACTGGCTCTGGAAGTGGAACAGCGCAGTCGCCAGATCCTGCGGAACGAGCGTCTGGCCGGGATCGGCTTCTTCGCCTCGGGAATCTCGCACGAAATTAACAACCCGCTACAGGCGATCGGAGCGGCGGCAGAATCGTTGACGGATCGCATCCGGGATGGCTCCCTGGGAGGCCAGATGCCCCCCGAGGATCGTGAATTACTCTCGACCTATCTCGGGATGATCGAACGGGAATCGACGCGCTGTCAGCAGATCACGTCACGCGTCCTCGATTTCGCCCGCGGCACCAATGGACCGAAATCACGGCAGGACCTGACCAAAATCGTCAATGAAGTTCTGGACATGGTGTCGCACATGAGCAAGTTCGACAACTACGTCATCAACTTCGATCGCGGCAAGTCGCACCTGCTGGATATCAATCCCGCCGAAATGAAACAGGTCGTACTGAACCTGATTGCCAACGGCCTCGAAGCCATGGAAGGTTCGGGAACGATGACAATTGAAATTGTCGAACTGGTCGATGAGGTAGTACTGTCCATCGCCGATCAGGGATGCGGAATGACCGCCGAGATGATCGCGAACCTTTACGAACCCTTCTTCACCGAAAAGTCGAATGGAAAAGGGACCGGTCTGGGCCTTTCGATCACGCATCGCATCGTCAGGGACCATGGGGGACGCATCGAAGCCACCAGCGAAGGACGAGGGCTGGGAAGCACGTTCCGTGTCCATCTGCCCCGCTGTGCCAAGGGGGCCCAGATCTCTGCGGCGTGATCTCTGCTGTGTGCAACAAGCTGCTGACCCGGCAGTCGGACTGAAGCTCAGCGAAATCGAAACGCCGGAACTGGCCTGTCCGATTGTCTGTGCCGATGAACCGCCTCGTCGATCGCGGCTCAATCTGGTCAGAACCCTCCTGCAATCAATCTCCAGCCGTCTGGCTTCTTCCGACCAAAGCACCTAATCTTGGTGCGAAGGCCTGCATCACGATGAGTGCCTCTCGAAGAGAGAAACTCGTCTGTGGCACGCCAGGTGGCACAGACAACACTGAGATGCCGTCCCCTGATCGACTTCTCCTCGTTCCCGAAGAAAACAGTCTGATGTCTCGCGAAGATCAACTTTCCTCATACGACTATCCTTTGCCCGAGGAATTGATCGCGAAAGTCCCGCTGGAATCGCGCGATGCATCTCGCTTGATGGTGCTTGACCGTCGTCAAGGTTCGATTGATCATCGAACGATCCGGGACCTGCCCGAACTGCTGAAGACAGGCGATGCTCTGGTACTGAACAATACCCGCGTCCTTCCGGCCCGACTGTTCGGCCTGCGGACGGCGACAGGGGGAAAGTGGGAAGGCCTCTATCTGGGCTCAACGGCCAACGGGCTGTGGCGACTGATTGGTCAGACACGCGGCTACCTGAGAACAGGTGAGACAGTCACGATCACCAATCCCGTGGGCGAAAAGCTGCTGCTGAAGCTGATCGAGAAAGAAGCGGACGGCGTCTGCCAGTTCGAAGCGTCAACAGGCTGTGCCATCGAATCGCTGCCACGTTTCGGCACTGTTCCACTCCCCCCCTATATGGATCGCAAGGTCGCCACCGAGGCAGACTGGGAACGTTACCAGACGACGTTTGCTCAGCATCCCGGTTCTGTCGCCGCACCCACGGCCGGACTTCACTTCACCCCGGAACTCCTGGATCGCTGTCAGCAAAAGGGGATTCGCCGTGCAGAAGTCACACTGCACGTCGGTATCGGAACATTCCGTCCGGTCTCGGTCGAAAACCTGGCAGAACATCGGATGCACTCGGAATGGTGCGAACTCCCTGCAAGTACGGCAGAGCGACTCACCAGCGTCCGGGCCGAAGGGGGTCGCGTCGTGGCTGTGGGGACGACCAGCCTGCGGACACTCGAATCGGCCTGCCATGCGCGAGGACCAGAGCATCCTCCCGCGTTTCACGAATGGCGAGGAGAAACGAATCTGTTTATTCGCCCTCCCTACACGTTCTTCTCGACCGACGTGCTGCTGACGAACTTCCACTTACCCAAATCGACCCTGCTGATGCTGATCGCTGCCTTCGGCGGGTTCGATTTCGTCATGGAAGCTTACCGGGTCGCGATTGCGGAGAGATACCGCTTCTTCAGTTATGGCGACGCGATGTTGATCCTCTGAGTTTCTCTTCTCCGTCCCGATGCGGTACGGATTGACCGAACCCCGCCGCTCCTCCCCCTGCGCCCCGACCTTCCCGTGCGGTGCGTCCGCTGACTCGTTCACGTTGTCACGCAGCGCGTGAATCGTCGCTTCGAGTCAGATGCGTGCGAACAGTGGTCAAGGGGATAAGCCCTCCCGTCATGTCACGACCATACCAAGCCCTCATCGAAGCGGCCTCGGACGATTCCATTGCGTCAAAACCATTCTGGCATGATACTGCCTTTCACCGTCATGATCGTGCCTTTTGGGAGAATCGCCATGCGAGCTCGGGCAGGTGTCCTTTTGCTGTCTTTATTGGTTCTGGGAACGTGGGCTGAGGGTGCCGAAGAGACGTTGCCGCTGATTAAGCCGGAAGTGGCACGACAGCATGTGGGGAAGAGGGTTGCGGTCGTGTTTGAAGTCAAGGGGGCGAAGCACTCCGAGAAACGTAAGATAGCCTACCTCGACTCCACCGACAATTTCCGTGACGAGGCCAACCTGGGGATCGCCATCTCAGAGCGCGGTATCAACGACCTGAAGCAAAAGCGTCAGGTCGAATTGCCGGCCGAGTACTACCGTGGCAAGTCCATTCGCGTCCAGGGCGAGGTGGTCCTCGAAGAAGACCGCGTCTACATCAAGGTCGACGACGCCGATCAGATCGACCTTGCCAAATGATGCCCAGACGCAATCTCGCTGGCCTGCACACGAACGACTCGCTCATCCCACTCTGTTTCAAGGGGACAGGCGAATCCCCTCAAGATTCGACACAGAGAGCTCACAGACAACCGTCGCGAACACGAACGCAGCTTCTGCACGTCATTCAGGTCGTAAGAATCAAGGAAACCCGGTGAACTCGTCCCCCCGTCGTGCCTTCACATTGATCGAACTGCTGGTCGTGATCGCCATTATCGCGGTCCTGATTGCCCTGTTACTCCCTGCAGTCCAGCAGGCGCGAGAAGCAGCGCGGCGGGCTCAATGCAAGAATCAGTTGAAGCAGATCGGGCTGGCCATCCACAACTATGAAAGTTCCCACCTCTGCTTTCCGCCGGGCCAGATCCGAATCCCGTTCTCATCGCAACCTCGCGTGCGAGGCTGGTCGATGTTCGTCCAGCTTCTTCCCTACTTTGATCAGGCACCGCTCTATAACGACTGGAACTTTGCAAATCCTCTCGCAAACGAGGCCGAAGAAAACACGGCGATTGTCCTTCCCGTACTTGTGTGTCCTTCCGCCACCATCAGCCAGAACCCGTACACCAAGCCCAGCGGTTCGCGCTATGCCCTGACGAGTTACGGTGGAAACGGGGGAACTCAGTCACATCCTCCGGCCGCGACACGTGGAGACGGCATGTTCGCGGGATGCGGCCCATTGATTACAACGCCGATGACCCTCCAGCATGGAGTGGTGCGGATCCGGGATGCGACCGATGGTACGTCGAGCACCCTGCTGCTGGGGGAACGGAGTCATACGGATCGAAACTACGACTCGTTCTTCGCCAATGACTTCGCGACGAACCCCATGAACGGCTGGGGATTCTGGGCACCTTCAGGTGGGCAACTCGGTTTGACAGACGTCACACTCAGCAGTTTTGCGCCGGTCAACTACCGCATCCCGTTCGACTTCACGAACCGCCCCGGCAGCATCAGCAGTGCTGCCACATTCGATGCATCGCTGGAGTCCATTCAGCGACTCAACGCGTTCGGCAGTCAGCATACGGGGGGAGCTCATGTGGCCCTCGTCGACGGCAGCGTCCGCTTCCTGAGTGAGAATATCGACATGGAGGTGCTGAAACATCTTTCCACTCGCGCGGGCGGAGAAATCGTCGGAGAGTTTTAGCAATGTCAGCACAAAGGTGACTGATCTACGGGTCACGATTTCACTCTTGCAGAGTCAACTCGGAACCACCGCCTGACCCAGCCACCAAGACGATTGTCTACCGGCGGCCCCGCTCTTCGCCGGACAACCAGAGTGAACCGAAGGCGCTCTCGCAAGCGACAAAGCGTCTCCCGAACCCGGAAGAAATAATGAAATTCGCTTGCATCCATTCGGGTGGCTGGTATCCTTATGACACTGAGACTCAGTCTCAACACCGAGACAGCCTCCGCGCAGCTGCTCTGACCGGATGTGTTTCAAAGGGACTGATCGTCTCAATCGAGTTGCCCTCCCTCCGCCACTGACGCGGACTGGAGTCGCTTCTGCTGCATGCCAGCCAGCTTTCCAGCCAGCGAGCACTGTGCCTTGTACTAACACTCGACTGTCGAGTGGTGGTTCAGCTTCCATGGTTTCGCTGGAGTATCGTCATGCTGAGACATTCTGAGAAAGCGCGTCGACCCGTTCGCGGATTTACCTTAATCGAGCTGCTGGTTGTCATCTCAATCATTGCCGTTTTGATTGCTCTCCTGCTGCCGGCCGTCCAGCAAGCGCGCGAGGCAGCTCGCAGAACTCAGTGCAAGAATAATCTGAAGCAGCTAGGCCTTTCTCTGCATAACTACGAAAGCACGTTTTCGGTTTTTCCCGCCGGGGGTATCGAGGATACGAACGCAGGTACAACCGGGATTGGCGCGAGCGGATTTGCATTAATCCTGCCCTATATCGAACAATCGAACCTTTATAACACCTATAACTTTAACGAGCACTATGGTTCAACCCAGAACAAGGCCGTCGTAAGTCAAAAGATCCCCGCCTTCTTATGCCCCTCGATGGTCATTAATCGAGCGGTTCCGAATACTCCCTGCAACGAGATTGGCGGTCCCACCAGTTATCTGCTTTCCGAAGGGACAGCTTCGTACCAGTATCCGGCACAGGGCGTGTTCCCGCTCGTCCTGCCTTCTTATGGTTCTCCTAACCGCTGCACACGGTTCAGCGATATCACCGACGGCACGTCCAACACGCTGGCAGCGGCGGAGACCTCGTACAACTTCAAAAACTATCTCTATACCGCGTCCACCTGTGCTTCTGCCGCGGGGACCATCCGCTGGGGTACCGCTCGCTGGGGTGTCGGGTACCCCAACACAGGTCTGGGTAATACTGCTTCGAAAATGAATAACTTTGCAGGATCGCCGACAGGTTTCTCGAGCCAGCATGTCGGCGGAATTCAGGCCCTGCTCATGGACGGGACGGTTCGCTTCATCAGTGAGAACATCGACTTCACCAGCTACACGGCTTTGGCCACCAAGGCCAAGGGGGAGATTCTCGGTGAATTCTAAACTACAGATCGTTCTGGCGGGATGCCTCGGATTCCTGGCGTTGTTGTTGCCGGGATGCGGTACGTCGCCAATCCCTCATACAGAGTTATTCGGTGAGGTCTCTCTGGACGGCAAGCCCGTCGACGAGGCCGTCGTCTACCTTTCGGCCAAAACCGGCGACTCCCGTATGAGGGGAACCTACACGGCCGAAGTCATCGACGGCGAATTTGAGTTTCCCAGGGATCAGGGACCACCGCCGGGAGAGTATGAAATCATTCTCAAGCCGATCGAAGACGATTCGGAAGAATTGTTTGTCCGGATCCGGGAACAGAAAAGGCAAGCGCTCCTGCAACGAGACCAGTTTCTGGCGGCGGTGGCAAGAAAAGGTACGATTCGCGTGTCACTCTCTGAAGACGACACAAATCAGATTAAGATCGATCTGACCAGCCGGTGACAGCCTCACCGACGACTGTGCCACGGAGGGCCTGACGAAGTACTTTGTGGATAGGGGCATCGTGCGATCGTTGCGATGCCCCTATTTCATTCAGGTCAAGTCCGCAAAAGTTCGTAGCACGTGCCGCAGTTCCGCACCGTCGTTTTCGTATTCGAACCCCCTTCGTCGCGATGTCCCTCAAATTGCTCGCCCCCTTCAAAGACGTTTTGTCTATTGATCCAGGTCGGCGGGCTGGGTAGGCTCTGAGTGGGAATGGTCTTCTCTCCCAGGTGGACCAGGCATCAAATCACGTCCCGTCAGCGAGTACCAGGGAGCGATCCATGAAGAGTCTGAGCATGTCGGTCCTCTACTGGGTAGCACTCGTTTTCCTGTTGCCGACATTCATCGAGTCGATATCGCGTACGTCAGCGAGTTGCGACGTGAACGCGTCAGAAGATCAGCCCGAAGCTCAAGAATCGGCGAGTACGATCTCAGGTCATGTGCTCAATCACGAGAACAAACCTCTGAGTGAGGCGGTCGTCTCTTTGTATCGCTTCCACTCTCCCAGTCAGCGATTCGGCCACTTCGTCCCTGCGGCCCCCCCGGCAACGACCGACATGTCCGGAATCTTTCGATTTGAAAATCTGGCGGATGGTTACTACCTCATCGCTGTTCAAGCGGAGGGATACGCACATTCGCATTCCACGCGAGCCATCAATGAAGGACCTACCACTTCGACAGCTGACGTCCGAATGCAGTTACCTGTAGCCGTTGCCATTGATCTGAAAGACGAAGCTGGACAACCGATTGAAGGAGCCTGGATTCGCTCATTCAACAGAAGCGGGATGAATGGGTCGATTCATGCGACTCAAATGCTCTTGCGTGATTTGAACTTCAACGTCCCGGCCAGCAACAAGGAGGGCAGGATCGTCCTGGCGGACTTTCCTCAGAATGAAACCCTGCGACTCACCATTGCGCATCCCAACTTTGCACCCATCGTGATCGAAGATCTGAAAGTCACGAACGGAGTTTTGGCCAGCGCTGTGATGAAGCCTGGAGTGGTGTTGACATTTCAGCGACACGCGGACGAGTCGGAGGAACGGATCGAAAACGCCGTGCTTGACCTCCGACACTCAAACTTTGAATCCCCCTCAACGATACTTTCGTACGAAGTTGACTTCGATTCGTCGGGGAAGGGCTCCGTGACGATTGAGCCTGGTGACTACGAGTTTCTTCGGTTGCAGCACGATGATTTCTATCTGACACCGACGTTGCACGCGCGACACGGCAAGCTGAATCCAAACCACCCGCTCCACTTCGACGCAGGGAGGAATGTCGAACTACGTTTTGAAGTTCACCGTCGCCTTGTCGCAAAAGGTCGTGTGATCGACGCGGAATCGAGCGAACCCGTTGCTGAGCAATCGTTAATCGGGAAAATTCTGACAGGCGTCTCCTCGGACGAACAAGATCAAACCGAATTCAATTTCACCGGCTGGGGCGAGTCAAACGCTCAAGGTGAATTCACTGTCCCAGTCGCGAAAGGACGAATGCGAATTGAGTTCCACGGGACCAACTATCTGTCGGATACGGAGTTTATTGACTTCGACGTTACTGCCGATCATGCGATGGTCATTCCCGATATCAAAGTTCGATCTATCCCGAAGCTGCATGGCGTCGTCCGTGACCAGGATGGCATGCCTGCTGCGCGGGTCGTCGTCCGTGTCCGGGGTCAGGTTCGCGGCAGCAAAAACATCGCAGATCCGGTGCTTACGGATGACCGGGGTCGATTCGAGATTCAGCCTACGTACGTCTTGAGAAATGATCAGACCAACCAACGTCAGCTCGATTATTCAGTCGTGGCCTTTGACCCATTCCGCCCGTTTTCGGGACGAGCCGAGGTGAAGCTGGATGAGTCGAAACCCATCGAGCTGTGGCTTGAGCCTCATGACTTTGATTGGCCGCTGACAGAGTTTGAGGGCGAGCTTTCCGAATGGGAACGAGGGAACATCACTGCAGAAAAAGCCGCGGAAAACGACGCCCACTCACTCCGCGGTCAACCGATTCCTGAACTCGACTTTGTCGAATGGATTAATAGCGAACCACTCGATCGGGCAAAATTTCGAGGCCACTACGTTCTGCTTGATTTCTGGTTTATCGGCTGCGGCCCGTGCCATGCCGAATTTCCTGTGGTCAAGATGCTGCATGAGCTCTACCACGACAGGGGACTGATCGTCATTGGTGTCCACAATAACAATGATCCACCAGAAAAAGTTCGGCAACATGTCCAGAAGATCGGACTGCCGTATCCGATTGCCGTTGATCATCCCGATGGGAGAACGGTCCGGGCGTTTCAATCACATCGACTCGTGGAAGGTTTCCCCAGTTATGTTTTGATTGATCCCGAAGGAAATGTCTTGCTGGATGACCGTACCATCCCCCATCCAAGTCTTCGCGGATACAAACTGGAGATTCTCCGGAAACTCCTCTTCAGACAGTCACCTGAGTAACAGTCCCGTCGTCCTTGGAAACTGGGCCGCATTTCAAGTTTATGACACAGTTCAGCGGACCTCGAAAAAGTCCCTCAAAAATTCATACGATTCCCGCATCACCTCGGGGGCCATGTGACTGTGACGACTCAGTTCGACGTTCACACTGCCGGAGTACTCGATTTCCTTCAGTGTCTTCATCACGGGAACAAAGTCGATGGTCCCTTCGCCGAAGCGAAGGTGATCATGCACTCCCCGGCACATGTCCTCGATGTGAATCGTATAAATGCGGTCGCGCCAGGCTGTGAGATAACTCGAGATCGGCAAAGGTTCCAGACAGTGCACGTGACCAATATCCACCGTCAAACCGAAACCGGGTCCATCGACAAGCGTCAGTAGCTCGCGGTAGTCATCAAACGTCTGGATTCGCATTCCGGGTTCGGGTTCAAACGCCAGCTTCACCCCGAGCGGTTCGGCGAAGTCCAGCACCTGACGGCATCCCGCCGCCAGCCGCTGCATCGTCTCTTCCGGCGCTGCAGCATCGCGCACCACACCACCCCAGAACGAGACCGCTTCGGAATTCAGTTCTTTGGCGATCTCGACACACCGCTTGAGAAAGTTGACACGAACGGCGCGTCCCTCGGGGGCCGCCGACACCAGTGTCGGTTCATGTTTCTGGCGGGGATCCAGCAGGAACCTCGCTCCTGTTTCGATGACAGACGCCATCTCGAATCGGTCCAGGACCGTGCGCATCCGTGAAATTTCCCCGGCAAGATCCGGTGAGAATGGATTGAGGCAGTAATGGTCGACCGTCAGAGCGACGGACCGGTAACCCATTTCGGCCATCAGTTCGATGGCCTGTTCCCAGCGATGTCCGGTCGTGCCGTTCGTGTTATATCCAAGACGCATGGTGCAGGATCCCATGTTGAGAAGGCTGGGAAAAGCGACAGCGTGCGGCGGAACAGAGAGCCGCCCCGGCAGGTTCGCGAGCCCAGAATAGTGGCTCGCGAGTCCACGGAAAAGACGCTCCTCAATCGGAATAATGGCCGCCACGTCAATCGGGCTGCGTGTGCTGCGAGGGGCAGCGACTTTGGAATAAGACCTGCGACGTCGCAGGTCTTTCCAACCTGTGGCGTGCTCGCTTCGTCCCGCCGACTCGCATAGCCCGCCACTGGCGACTTAGCGTCTCTTCCTTGCGTAAACTTGGGCCATCGACTGGGGCGAGTCGTGTGGCCCAGCTATGATGACGGGGGATGATTTCGGGACCGGTATGAACACGGGATTGAGACGGTGGTTCTTTCATGACGTGGCTTTATTCGTTGTATTGGCTGGGTGCACTGGCAGCCGCTGGTCCGGTGATCTTTCATATGTGGCGGCGCATGCCACGGGGTGAGCGTCCTTTTTCCACGTTGATGTTTCTCTCGCCCTCACCCCCCCGCATCACCAGCCGCAGCCGGATCGAGAACTGGTTACTGATGCTGCTGCGTGTGGCCGCGCTGGCGCTGCTGGCATTCGCGTTCACTCGACCGCTGTGGCGAGTCCCGATCAGCGAACCCGAGCAAGGGAGTCAGGAGCAGCAACTGGCGATTCTCGTCGACACCAGTGCCAGTATGCGCAGGGAAGGGGTCTGGAATGACCTGATCCGGCAGATTGAAGAGCGACTGAGCACGGTTCCGCCGCAGATGCGCGTGGCACTGTACCGATTCGACCGGAACATGGTACCCGTCGCCGATTTTGCAGAACTTAAGTCGCTGGAACCTGCCGCAGCCCGGGAGTTGATCCTGGCACGACTCAGGGAACTGAGACCCACATGGCAAGCGACCCGTCTGGGTGAAGCCCTTGTCGAAGTCGCCAGCCGTTTGCAGGATCTCCAGTCCGAATTCTCTCGGCCGGTCCCTCAAAAAATCTGTCTCGCAAGCGACCTGCAAAGTGGTGCCGAGACCGTATCGCTTCAGGGTTATGAGTGGCCCGACGATCTCTCGTTAGAACTGATCGTTGCCCGCCCGACATCCCCGTCAAATGCTGGATTGCAAGTGGTGGAACCGAATCAGGAAGGGGCGGACGACGTCCTGCGGGTCCGGGTCACCAACGCCACCGACTCACAGAAAGAGCAGTTTGTGATCAGGTGGGACACGCCCCAATCCCCCGAACTTCCGGTCTACGTCCCCCCCGGCCAGAGTCGTATCATCGTCCCTCCCAAACTTCCCGCCGGAATCGCCGCCACTTCGGTCGTGCTGTCCGGTGACGATGACGACTTCGACAATCGGGTGGTCTTTGCAAACCGGACACCCGAAACCCGGCTCGTCCTGTACTGCGGCTCGGAAAAGCCGGACGACACCACGGGGGCCCGCTTCTACCTCGATCGCCTGTTTTCCGCATCAAAGCAAATTCAGATTGAGCTGCGGGAGCCCGACTCTGCGAATATGGCCTCGGCTGATTCGCAACCGGCACTCGTCGTTTTGACCGACCCTGATCCCCAGACGAAGGGATTGATCAGCCGGCATCTCAGCCAGGGTGGGACTATACTGATCGTTTCACCGACGTCCGAGGGAATGCGTGGGTGTCTGGCGCTGTGCGGGCGAGACGATCTGCTCGTGTCTGAAGCGAATGTTTCCAAGTATGCCATGCTGGGTGAGATTGATTTCGAGAACCCGCTCTTCGCCCCATTTGCCGAAGCACAGTTCAGTGACTTCACCGGGATTCGCTTCTGGCAGCATCGCCAACTGAGAGGACTGAAGGAAGCGGCACCGAAGTCGGGCGACGACCATCCGAGTGATACGGAAAACCGTGACCGGGTCCTCGCCCGTTTTGATGATGGAGATCCGGCAATCGTCGAGTTCCCGGCCCAGCAAGGGAAAGTAATTGTGTTTGCTGCGGGATGGCAGCCTGCCGACAGCCAGTTCGCTCGTTCGTCGAAATTTCCGATGCTCATGTTTCGATTACTTGAGCATTCGGGTGGAATCACCGCACGGTCTGGAAATCAAATTGTGGGCAGTGCGCTGGCCTGGCCCAGCACATCACGTGCGGAGTCGGCGACGGGTGGGCGAGTCCAGCTTCCGGACGGAACCGAAATCGACTCGCTGCCGATGGAAGAACCATTCTCTGAGACACCGACGCCGGGCCTGTACACACTCATCGTGCCAGGCCGGGCCGAACAGGTCGCCGTGAATCTTGCTCCCGAGGAAAGCCGTACGTCCCCCCTGAATGTGGAACAACTGGAAGGGTTCGGACTGGCACTCAGCGGCCGTTCACCTTCCGAAGATCCCGCAGCGAGACGACAGCGCGAGCAGCAATTGCAACTGGTCGAGCTCGAGAACTCGCAGAAACTCTGGCAACGGGTGCTGCTGGCCGTGATCGTCCTGCTGCTGATCGAAACGCTCGCCAGTGGTTGGTCCCGCAGTCGAGCAGTTCAGGCGGGGGTCCATCCGTCACCGACGACATAACGACGTCAATAATCGCCCACTTTTCAGGAAATTTCGTTCTCCCCGGGAAACGAATTTCGATTGAACCCCGCATACGGTTAGCCGAACTCGTTGCCCGACTGCGGATTATGGCAAAGCTCAGAATCGTCCACATCCGAGACTTCGTCCGCAGGAAAGGGAATTGGGCCGAGTTTTCCGATTCAGATGGGCCTGAGAATTGCAAGCATTGAACCGCCCGCTCTCACGTCTCAGGGGGGTGCGACAGCGTTTGGCGACGATCTCCGGTTTGACTCTTGGTTGCTGCGATCTAGAATCAGCAACCGGCGCAGGGAAGCTGACCGAGGCTCAATTGTTCTGTCGAGGAGTCGCATATGTCCCTGCGTGTTTTGACGGCGTTGCCTGTTTTCAATGAAGAACGCCACGTCGTGGAAGTCCTTGCTGAGGTACGAAAGTACTCCAATGACATCCTGGTCGTCGACGACGGTTCTTCTGACAACACCCCTGAATTGCTGAAAACGATCGAAGGCGTGCACGTCATTCGGCATCAGCAGAATCAGGGCTACGGCGCCGCACTTCGAACCGCATTCACCTATGCCCTTGCCGGTCAATATGACGCGCTGGTCACAATCGATTGCGATGGCCAGCATCAACCGGTGCTGATCCCTGAACTCGCGGCGGCGTTATTTAATCAGCAGGACTGCCCCGCAGACATTGTTTCCGGCAGTCGATACCTCAAGGTTTTTGAGGGCGCCAGCCAGCCGCCGATTGAACGCCGACGTATCAACATTCAGATTACGGAATGGCTGAATCATCAGTTCGGCCTGAATCTGACGGACGCCTTCTGCGGGTTCAAGGCGTATCGAGTCGATTGCCTTGCCCGATTCCGGATCACAGAACTGGGCTATGCGATGCCGCTGCAACTGTGGGTGCAGGCAGCCGCACAGAAGATGAAGATTGTGGAATTCGCCGTTCCGCTGGTCTATCTGGAAGAAGAACGATCCTTCGGTGGTTCTCTGGACATCGCTGCGAAGCGACTGGCCTACTACCAGGAAGTCCTCGACCGGGAAATGGACTCACTACAGCTGGCCAAGACGCCCAATTGCGAATCGACTCCCGCCTCGGGGCATCGACCACTGGCCTGCTGCGGGGGCTGATACGTCTGACTCAAATGACCTTATCGAACCGGCTCACCCGGATTGTTACCCGTTCGAGGAATCGGTTGCGATCCCCCTCCCGTCGCCTGGAGGGGATTGAACGAGCCGAGAAACTGTCTCCAGGCCTCATCCACTTCGGGGAACGGGACATATTTGACGGTGGGGTTGCTTACGTTGCCTGAAACGCGAATGGCAACCCAGTCTCCTCCCATGAACAGACTCTGCAGCATCCTGCGCGGTCCACGCCCCGGCAAAGATCCAAAGTCGAGGGCCAGTCCGCCATCAAACCGAACATAGCCTCGCCCTCGCAGGCTCATCGCATCCCCCAGTAGATCGATCGACTGAAAGTCGAAACGACCGTTACTGACGGTGTATCGCAGGTCAGCCTGCGCAAATGCCGTTCTGTCGGGGACCCGCAGTTGAGGCATCTGGAACATCTGCACGAACAGGGGCAGTTCGTAAAGAGCTGCCGGGGCGATTCGCAGCTTTCCTTCCCCCTTCATCGTTTCCTGCGGATCAGTGCCGCGACCGTACAGGAAGATCCAGCCATTCATCATCCCGGCCAGGCTGGCATTCCCCGTAAGGTATTGCTTCGCGTACTGCTCGAGCAAACCTTTGTCGAGTTCGATGTAGACCTTGTATCCCGGCTCTTCCTCTTCGAGATCGACTGCCGCGTCGACGAAGATGGTTCCGCCGATCGCTTTTCCACGGATGCGGTCCTGAGGTGCTGGTGGAATTTTGCCTCGCGGCAGTGCGAGTTTTGAGCCTGCCACGAACTCTTTGCCGTGGTAGGCGAAGGGGCCGCGAACGTCCAGGACTTTGTACGCCCGACGGGCATCCTGGCGAAAGACTGATACTGAATTCAGATCCAGCTCGCCGTCCAGATCGGCCTGAACGCCGTCCCAACGACCTTTCAGATAAACGATCCCGCTAATGTCATCGACGCGCGTTCCCGTATTGATGGCACAACTCGAAAGTTCCGTGGTCAGATCCCACGTGGCACCAATTCCCTCCCCGCCACGAGGGGGCGAGAAGAACTCGACCGGCCCGGAGAACGAGAAATCACCCGTCGGACGCAGGACATCATAGACCTTTTTAACGCCTGCCGGTAACGCATTCCGGAACGTTGCGTTGGGAATCAGATGATCTACAGTCAGATTATTGAACTTGAGCTGCCACGGTTTCTGATTCGCGAACCAGCCCATTCCCTGACCCGCGATCCGGGTTTCATCATGTTCAGTCTGGAAGTTCTTGATCTCCAGCTTCCCGGGCTCGGTGTTGAACGAGAACTCTCCGTTCAGATTTTTGAGCGCCCACGGAAAACTGGCGATGTTGACTTCGCCATTGCGGACTTTCACTGTCGGAAGGATGACGACGCATTGGCCGCCCGGTACCCACGAAACCTTGGTGGTCGCGTCGAAATAACCCTGCGGCTGGAAGTCATCCCACACCTTGCGAAGCTGTACGGGAAGGGCCGCCTTCAGAGATCGATAAAAGGTGGCGTCTTTGGCGTCGATCCTGAGATCCAGCTTGCGTGCCCCGGGCCGGCAGTTGAAAGTTCCTTCCGCGGCCAGGGAGGCACCTTCGTGCATACCTGTGACCTGGGTGAAGACAACTTCATCGCCATTCCATTTGAGATTTCCCTGTAACTGTGTCACCAGGACGGGGAATCCGCGAAAGTTCAAACTACCGTTGTAAATCCGGTCGATCAGTTCTGGTTTGTATTTCTGCCCGACCCCGGCTGCTTTCGTCAGCTTCAACGTAACGTCGTGACGCCCGGTGAGTTTAAGGGCCTCAATCGTCCGCTTGACGTCCGGGGGACAGGCGGCAATCGATTCATCATCGAGGGGCAGATTCTTGCTCTTCAGAATAATCTCGGCCTGGTGTTCCGGCCCCGGGTTTTTGATCGTTCCGGTTACAACGACCGGTTGACCGGCGTATTTCCCCATCCCGTTGAACGTCACCAGATGATTCTGGCAATGGAGCTCTCCTTCGACATTGCGAACAGTCACGGGAAACCGTTTGTCCGTGATGGTGCCTCGGAACAGCCGTAGATCGAGATCGTGTTTCCACACACCACGTTCAAATGACAGATTCGCATCAATATCGCAAAACCCGGTGACCCCCAGCTTCTGGATAATCTCACGCAAATTCTCGGGAAGGCGCTGTTTAATCGTCTCGGTCAGTTCGACCCCTCGCAGCTTGATACTTCCCTGTGTCGGCTTGCTGGGAATGATGTCGCCGTCGAACGACACCTGCATGCCGCCGTTGGATCCCTGAAAGTCACTCACAATAATCTGCCGGTTATCGACCAGAATTTTCCCACGCAGATCCTGCACCGGAACAGGCAGCAGTTCATTTTCGATCTGCCCGTTCTGAATTGCCGCGAGCACCCGGAACACAGGTGTTTCACCGGGCCTTTCCTGCGCGATGCGGAAGGTCAGATCACAATCAAAGTTCACTCCGAACTCGGGAGGAGTCGGACGGTCATCCGAGTCCGGATCGTTCGCTTCAGGATCGTCGTCGGGTGGAACGGCTCGCTGCCCCGTCTTCTGCTTTGCCTTCACGCCCGCGATCCAGTCGCTGGCCTTGTCGAGCTGACCTTCCAGCGCCGGCGAGATGTCGCTCAGCAAGTGCAGCAACGCGGAGTCGACGGGGACCTGCCAGGCTTCACGCGTGACACATTCCCATTTCGGCCCATCAAGATCGACTTCCACATCCAGTGCCAGCGGGCCGGATGGTTCAAGCAGCGTCGCAACCTGAACGGAAAGTCGACGGGCATCCCGGGGAGTCGCGGTGACGTTAAAATTCTGCAGCTTCAGACGCCGTGGATGTCGGTCAGTGAGCTGAATTTCGACATGAATCGTGCCGTGGACAACCTCAACATCGGGAAGTGGGGTTCCCGGTGTCGATTGATACTTCAGTTGCTGAAGATTCCACTCACCCGCTGGTAGCCGGATGACCCGCACCTTGGGATTGATCACTCGCAGACTCTGTACCACGACATCCTTGAGATCCGTGAGGGCGGTGGATTCCAGTGTCGCGATGACTTCGGGAATTTCGATACTCGGTCGTTCTTCATCATCTTCCGGCAGCTGAATCGTCACTCCATGCATATGGACTCGGCCGATCAGGTCCCACTGGGCCTTCGCGATATCCAGCTTCGCGTTGGGAAAAACAGACTGGAGCTGTGCCAACGACATCTGCCGCAAGCCTTCGTCGCTCTGCATGTACAGGCAATAGGCCGCACCGCCCCCCACAACTGCGATCAGCAGCACCAGGACGAACATCCATCTGAGGATTGCAAACACGACAGCGGAACTCGTTAGTTAAGCAGGACCTGACTTGAAGGACTCGAAGCATGCTGGGCTGCACGACTTCCCGCGAAAAGCCGTACCATTCCCACCGCCGCAAGGACGGACAACGGGAACTCTGCGGGGAGCCGGTACCGGAGCGAGCCGACAAACAACAAATGCAAAGCAGCAAAGTAAAGCACGGGTCCCGCCGTCAGAATGATCAGGTAAGGATCATTCCGCGCCTGCCAGACACCGATCAAGGCGAAGATCATGAGCGGGGCGAACGACAGCCACGCCACCAGGTGGATTAATGGATGACGGAATTGAGGCGTATTCGGTGCGGGGCTCCAGTAACGACTCTGCTTGACCAGGGCCAGTGAGATGACGCGCGCGGGATTCTCGGCAGCGAACTTCCAGGCTCGGCGCCGGTATTCTCGATCCATCTCGTATTCGCTCATCGACTGAAGCAGCCGGTCCTGTTCGAAGAACTCCATATCGCTGTCCCCCGTGGCGGTGGGATTCAGTCCGTCATACAGACTGGGGCCGACCCAAAGCGTCGTCGGAATCCAGTGCCCCGTCAGGGCGGCATTCCGAACTGTCCACGGAAACAGTACTACTGCGAGTGACAGGCAGATGATTCCTGCAAGGATTGCCCGTTGCCCGAGGGGACTTCGGCCGGTCATCAATGTCAGCATCGCCAGTCCCGGTCCCACCAGAAGCCAGGTCGGCCTCATGTAGGTCGCCAGTCCCGCGAGCCCCCCGACAGCCACGGCATGTCCCACAGTCGGCGGATCAGAAGGAGCCGCCTGCTCGTACTTTCGCAAGAACCTGGCCGCGGCGATCAGGCTGGCCAGCATGGTGGCCGCGAACGCCGTTTCACTCAGGAACAGGACACTGAACAGCGCCATGGTGGGGGAGACCGCTGTGTAGATTGCTGCCAGCAACCCCACGGCATGGCCAGACAGTTCATAACCGAGCCAATAGGTCAAACCGCAAGCAAGAGTTCCCACCACCACGAGCAGCAGTCGTGCAGCGAACGGATTGTCTCCAAACACGAGACGAGGAAGGGCCAGAAGCGCAGGGAAGCCGGGCATGCGAAGCAGGCGTCGTGGCGGGTCGTAGATGGAATAAGCTTCGCCCGCAGCCACCTTACCCGCAAGCTCCCAATAGCCTTCTGCATCCCCGGAGATCAGGCACAATCGTCCCGGTGTTTTTGAGACTTCGTATTGAACGGCCAATGCCAATCCAAGACGCAATCCGAAAGCCACGAATAGCGTCAAGAACAACCAGCGATGCCACCCTGCCGCCCATGCCATGACGGTCAATCCCCCCGGAAACCTGATTAGGGGGCGGATGGTAGGGCGAACTGGCAAAATGGGTCAAGATGGATTCCGGACACTCTGGTGCCGCACCTCGATCAACTGATACTGTCCGACCCGGGGGGAGGAAAGTCGTTGCAGATTCTCATCGAAGAGCTGACCGGTTAGCCCGTACTCCGGAATCATTTTGCAGAAGCGTTCGGCCCGCATCCGACCTCCATCGACGAACCAGGCGACACCATCCTGCGTCAGCATGCGGCGCGTCAGTTCGAGGAGCGGTTCGTGATGGCGGTCCTCGTAAAGCAGTTCGCAGCCCCAAAGGATGGGGAACTGTCGTGCGGGAGGCGTTCTCCAATCCAGTACCAGACCACTCGCTTTCGTGTAGCCGCTTTTGCGAGCATTGTACATCGCCAGTTCGACCGCTTTGGGCTCATAGTCGCTGATCGTCACGCGCAAGCCACGAGCCAGTCCCGCCAGACCCACGATGCCGATTCCGGCCCCGATCTCCAGGACTTCGGCATTCTCTGGCCAGTCCGACTTCAGGATCGTGGCGACCATCTTCAATGCCGAAGGCCACAGGTAGGCCCAGTACGGCATGTACTCATCCCGATCAAACGCCGCATGGACATCGGGATCTTCGAGAAAGAGGTCCGGGGCGGCGGGCTGGGTCAGTCGGAAGACTTGACCTTCGATGGTCCATTCCCGTTCTGTCCAGCCTCCGGGAATGCGGGGTAACTCTTCGGGTTGATTGACGATCGCCGGAGGCAGTTCGCGAATTTCACGCATGTCCGCAGTGGACGGTACAGATTCGGGCATTGGATCCAAACAGCTCAAGGAAGTAGGAACCAGCCACGTCAACGGCCTTGCGCGCTGTGGCTGGCCCTTCAACTTAGTTGCGCGAGACGCACCACCACAAGCTTGGGAGCGTCAATCCGGACTGCAACGTGTCACGTCGTACTCGCATCACACCGACGGGAGAAAGCGGCCGCGCGGTTCGGAATGACCTCTACGCAAGCAGGACTCCAGCAATCCCCCTTAGTGAGGATCCACCACCGGGATGGCAGCCGTCATCTCTGGAACTGGTTCCATGGCGTGCGCGGGATCGGCCTGCGGGATCAACGGCGGAGCGTTTCCTGGCAGCGGAAGCTGCGTCGTCGACATGTCGGGGACCGGCATCTGAGGCATCGCGTTCGGATCGCTTGTGACAACCGGGGGCAGGAAGACCTCATTCGACTGGCCCGAGACAACGGTCGTCGCGGGGACACCCGGAAATTCGGGGGAGTCAAAGTTGGGAAGCGGATAAGCGGCA
Organism: Schlesneria sphaerica; assembly: GCF_044336245.1. Classification (NCBI taxonomy): domain Bacteria; kingdom Pseudomonadati; phylum Planctomycetota; class Planctomycetia; order Planctomycetales; family Planctomycetaceae; genus Schlesneria; species Schlesneria sphaerica. The sequence continues at coordinate 3,915,796 of NZ_CP172346.1, forward strand.
ATGACCTGGCCATCCTGCTGACCCCGGCCGCGCCGTCGCGATCGAGACCGTTGAGGTTGATCGCCATCTTCATAGGTGAGGGCCTGGACATCACTGGTAAACCGTTCGTTGACCACCATTGATGGTGACGACGTCATGACTGGACCACCCGCCATCATGGTTGACTCCAGTGAATTCTGCATCATGGCTGATCGGCGATTGCCACGCTGTGATGGCGTCGATCCAGTCAGAGTCGCCAGACGGGACTTCACTTCTGGCTGGTCCCACTTCGCAGCGAGAGAACGTTGATAATAAGCCGCAGCCAGATCCGGTCGGCCGGATTCCTGGTAAATCTGTCCCAGATGGGCCAATGCCGTGGGGTGGGTTGGCTGGGCACGCAAAGCGTTGCGGAGGGACTGTTCCGCACCGGTGACGTTACCCGATTCCCGCTGCAGGAAGGCCAGTTCAAGATTGGATTCAGCAACATACGGCTGGGTTTCAGCCCACCCGGCGACCAGATCCTGAGCTTCGTCAACCCGTCCCTGATTGTTCAGAACTTGAGCCAGCGAGTGATAGGTGGGCTGGTGCATCGCATCAATTGTCAGGTTATGACGCATGATCTTTTCAGCCCCGCCAATGTCTCCCTGCTTCTGCAGCGCCATGGCAAGGTTGTATCTGTAGTCAGGATTGTACGGATCATCGGCGACGGCTCGTGCGAACCGCTGCCGTGCCTCGGCATAATTTCCACGGTTGTAGTGCTTCATCCCCGAACGGTTCTGGGTGTAACCGCTAGTGGCATGGCAACCTGCCGTAGCCAGAATCAGGCCGAGCAAGATAGAGCGAGACAAGCCGGTCGGCGAAAAAAAGCCGTCCTTAGACATGATTCCGCAGCTCCTGATATTCGGGAGATTAATCGTCACAGGCTCCCACTGAAGGTTTATTCAGGGAGTGGAGTGACGTTGTCGTCGAGATTTGAATAGGGGGAATGGAGGGGGGCAACATAGTTCAGATGTTCAAGTGCGACAAGATAACTTTTGCCGAACTCCCGTTTCCCGGTGATTATCTCGCGAATTGCAGGCTGCGCGTTTGATGTGCGGTCAAATCTGCCGGTGGGCCACTCGTCCGGTGATAACTTGAGATGGATGAAGAGCCTGGTGAACGCAAGACGTCCGTTGCGACGTGGCAAGTCAGGACGAGCAGGAATGCGGGGCTGACACCCTGAGATGGATCAGGAAACCACGGGCAGGGACGGTCTCGTACGTCGAACCGTCCCTGCCAATTCAGGTTGTCATTGCTCTTCCGATCGAATTGAGGGCTGGCGATGAGCCAGCTTTTCCGCTGACGAACCGCTCAACCGCCAGAATAGACCGGGATGCACAACATATTCACAGATGGTGGAGGTAATCAGCCCGCCGAGAATAACGGTGGCGACCGGATAGAGAATTTCCTTGCCCGGTTGCTGACCACCCAGGACCAGCGGAACCAGCCCGATCCCCGCCGTGAGCGCCGTCATCAGCACCGGCGCCAGCCGTTCGAGGCTTCCTCGCACAATCATCGCTTCGGTAAATCCTTCTCCTTCTTCCCGCATGAGATGCACATAGTGAGAAACGAGCAGAATGCCGTTACGCGCCGCGATCCCCCCCAGCGAGATGAAGCCGACCAGACTCGCCACCGTCAACGTCTGACCGGTCATCCACAACCCCCATGCTCCCCCCACAAACGCGATGGGCAGCGCAAACATGATCTGCAGGACGATCTTGGTCGAAGGGAACAAGGTGTAGAGGACAAGGAACACCCCCACCAGCGACACGATACTCATGATGGCGATCTGCTGTGTGGCTTCCTGTTGCGCTTCGAACTGGCCGCCGTATTCGACGAAATAACCTTCCGGCATGTCGATCCCGGAAATGACTCGACGAATGTCGGCCACCACGCTGCCAAGATCTCGACCCGCAGCGTTCGCGCGAATGGCGATTCGACGCCGCGTCCGTTCATGATTGATCGTGTTGGGACCACCTGCCTCGTAGATTTTGGCCACCGCCGAGAGAGGAATCCGTCCGCCGGTCGGCAGGACCAGAGTCAGTCGTTCAATCGCGTCCAGGTCCGTTCGGGAAACATCATTCAGCCGGACGAGCAGATCGAAGGTGCGCTGACCATCCAGGATGGACGAGACCACTCGGCCGTTCATCGCCGTTTCGATGAACTCATTCACCTGTCCGACGGAAAGACCGTAAAGCGCCAGTTGCTCCCGCTTCAGTTCAATCCGCAGTTGAGGAATCAACTGCTGCGCTTCCACCACAGGGGGCAACAGTCCCGGGACATCGGCGAGTGCCACCTTAATCTGTTCTGCCTTCTGCCTGAGCACATCCAGATCGTCGCCGAAGATCTTGATGGCGATCTGTGCGGTCACCCCGGACAGCATGTGACTGATCATGTGTGCCAGAGGTTGTTCGACTTCGTACTCGATCCCGGGGATCTCGTCGAGTTCCTTGCGGAGCGTGTCGAGAGCCTGGGCACGGGAGAGACCACTGTCCGGATTCATCGAGACGATGTACTCGGTCACGTTCACTCCTTCAGCATGTTCATCCATTTCCGCACGGCCGCTGCGACGGACGAAACCCGTTACCAAGCCACGCGGATTCTTCTCTTCCGATCGCAGATGCTGGGCCAGGGCCGCATCCACCATCGTGCTGGCCCGGTTGGATGCTTCGAGCGATGAACCAGGTGGCAATACGAAGTTGATCTGGGCGGCCCCCTCGTCAAACGCGGGAAGAAAATCGGTTCCAAGGCGGAAGACCAGCACGATACTTGCCGCGATGGCGGTGGTTACGACGGCGAGAATCGTCGTCAAGCCGGAACGTGACAGACTTGTCTTGATAACGGGTGTGACCATCCGTTTCAGGAATCGTAACAGCGGGCTGTCGACCTCATGATCTGAGTGCCCGTTGGCCTTTGGCGCCAGCAGCAAACTTCCCAGCACGGGCGTGACCGTCAGAGACACCAGCAGCGACGCCAGAATGGAAACAATGTAAGCAAGACCCAGTGGCGTGAAGAGCCGGCCTTCGATCCCTGACAGTGCAAACAGCGGGATGAAGACCAGGATCACCAGCATCGTGCCGAAAACGATCGAACTGCGGATCTCGAGACTCGCGTGATACACCACCTCCAGCACAGGCTTAGGCTGAGAAAGCCGTGCGTTCTCGTTCAGCCGGCGAAAGACATTCTCGATATCCACGATCGCATCGTCGACCAGTTCGCCCATTGCGACGGCGAGTCCCCCGAGCGTCATCACGTTGATCGAGACGCCAAACCAGTAGAAGACAAGTCCCGTAATCACAATCGAAAGTGGAATCGCGGTCAGGGTGATAAAGGTGGTACGAAAGTTCATCAGGAACAGAAACAGAATGATCAGGACCAGGATGGCACCGTCACGCAGGGCTTCCAGCACGTTGTGAATGCCCCGATCGATGAACTCACGCTGCTGATAGAGCTCGGTGACCAGTTCCACGTCTTTGGGCAGCGATCCGCGCAGGCTCTCAAAGGTTTTTGTGATTTCTTCCGTCAGTTGTCGCGTATCTGCCGTGGGCTGTTTGCCAATCGTGAGCACCACAGCAGGGTGTCCATTCACCGACGCATCGCCTCGTTTCAGTTGAGGCCGCTCTTCGACATCGGCCACATCCCGCAACAGAATCGGCCGCTCGCTGGAACTTCGAATCACCGACAGTTCCAGATCGTCTTTTGTTTTGACCCGGCCCAGTCCCCGTACCAGGTACTCCATTGAACCCCGTTCCAGGTAACCCCCGGTTGCATTCTGATTCGACTCGCCCAGAGCCAGCTCGACTTCTGTCAGCGTGACGTTCCTCGCCGCCAGTCGAACCGGATCGACCAGCACCTGAAACTGCTTGCGCCCACCCCCCATCGGAATGACTTGCGAGACTCCGGGAATGGTCAGTAACCGTGGCCGAACCACCCACTCGGCGAACGTGCGGATCTGCATGGGTGGTGTTGTGCCATCCCGGCTGTACAGTCCCACCATCACGATCTGACCCATGATCGAACTGATCGGGGCCAGTTCCGGTTTCACACCGGCGGGCATGCGATTCAGTACGGTCGCGATGCGTTCGTTGACGATCTGCCGCGCCAGATAGACATCGGAGTTCCAGCCGAACTCGACATAGATCACCGACAACCCGATCCCGGACGAGCTCCGGACGGTCTGAACTCCCGTAGAGCCGTTCAACGCGGTCTCCAGCGGCAGTGTGACCAGCGTTTCAACTTCTTCGGGAGCCAGTCCGGGACACTCGGTCATGACGACCACTCTCGGTCTGGTCAGACTCGGAAAAATATCGATCGGAAGATTGGCCATCGTCAGTGCCCCCAGCACCAGCGTGACCAGCGAAAGGCAGATGATCAGCAGGCGATTGTGAAGGGCAAATCGAATCAGTGCGTTCATAACAAGTCTTCTCCGATTCACACGTGCGAGCACGGGGGCGGCAGCGAGTGAGTGAGTAGGAATTTTGTGCGATCGTCCGCGTCCCGGACTGATGGGTCAGAAGTCGTGCGTGAGACCTCGTGTCGCTGCCTCAATGATCAGCCAGAGCGCGCAGCCTCCCCGACTGACATCTGACAAGCCTCGTTCACAGGTCGTGTCAGTGACTGTGACCTTCGTGACTATGACCTTCGTGCCCGTGTCCCTGGCTGGAACCTTGCTGCGACTTTTTGAATGCCAGATCCAGTTGGTAGGCCTGATTCAACGCGACCACATCGCCGGGAAACAGAGCTCGATCGTTCGCCAGAACTGCGTCGCGTGAATCGAGTGATTCCACATGAACGGCAACGCGTTCCAGCAGGTTGCCATTCGCCCGGAATACGTAAGCCTCGGCCCCTTCGCGCACGACGGCATCCGCAGGGAGCACGATCCGTCGACTCAGTTGCTGTACCGGAACGAAAAGCTGGGCTTTCTGACCCGGCCGGAAACGCCATGAGCGATAGGCCAATCCATTCGCTCCTGTGCTATCCCGCAGGATCTCATTATCCAGCGGGAGATAGAACCGGATGGTATTCGTGTCGGGATTGATCACGCTGTCCGCGTACAGAATCGAGAGATTGTCCCGGATGAGGGGTTCATCGCTCGACGTTTCGAAGGTCGCTTTGACGGGCCAGCCCTGCTCGATGGCGCGCGCGATCAGGTGAGCTTCCCGCTCGAAGGCCCGTCCTGCCAGCAAGAGATGGGAATGACGCGACAGCAGGCAGACCTCGCCCCCCTGCTGCACAAGCTGACCGAGGTAGGTATTCAGCGATTCAACCGTGTAAACCGATCCATGTTCGTGTTTCGCATGCGGCACCCCCTTGTCATGGTCGCTGCTGCTTCCCTCTTTCCCCTCTATCCCTTCCTCTGCTGCATCGGCGGGTTCAACATCGTCACCCGGCAGGTCTCCGGCAGGTGCCCTGATGGTGACGCTGCGAATCAGGGTTTTGGTCGAGATAATCTCGTCGATCTGCGAGGAAGTCAGTCCCCTCACCAACAGCTCCTGGGTCTGGACCAGCCGTTGCGATTCGAGGCGGGTCAGTTCGTACTCTTTTTCCAGGCGGCGCATGATCGGGGTGGCACCCGAATCGACCGTGGGAATCAGCCGTTCGAGCTGCAGTTTGACGAGTGCAATTTCCTGGATGGTCCGTAGCAGCGTCGATTCCGCCGTTGCGAGCAGATCGCCTGTCGGCTGAATATCGACGAGGGGATCTCCTGCCCGGACGGTTTGACCGGGGAACGCGTGAATCTTCAGAACAACTCCCTGGATCGTGGAGGGGACCGCATACTTGCTGTGTCCCGGCTCTTCGATCACTTCTGCGGGAACGTTGACCGACCGCCACCAGTCCGTCATTTCGACCTTACCCAGCTTCAGCCCCAGGTTCTGTCGCGCTCGATCACTCAGCATTAGGCCTTTCGCGGCCGCGTGCTGATGCGCGTCTGATTCGTGATTCGCGTCTTCCCCGGAAGAACCCTTCGCCGCCTGCAAGAGCCGAACGCGAATCCATTCCTGCACATCCCGGTTGAGGAGCGCCATCCCTCCCAGACCTGCCAGCAGGACCAGCCCCATCAGCCAGGACAGACTTCGTCCATATCGTTTCATCATTTGATAGAGACCTCTCATAGAGAACTCGATCCGCGCAGCAAGTCGGGATCCAGAGGAACTCATGCTGCTGCGCGTCTCGTTTCATCGTGCGTTTGACCTGCCTCTCACGCCGGGCAGGGGACTCATCCCTGGTCACGCCGCCTAGAGAACCGGGCGACTGTGTCCTTCCCACAACTGTCTGAAATTGGCATCGGAGATCGGCATGTGCCGCAGGCTGATTGCTCCGTAACGGAATTCCCTTCCCGTTGTGACACGGTTTGTGACACGGTCGCGGAAGGAAGGCAGAACAATCACCAGCGAGCTTGATCGTGCCGGGGCGATGTTCCTGCTGAGTCACACTGTCGATTCGGGACACGGATTCAGAGGACACTTGGGCTGTTAGATGCGATAAATGCACAGCACAGACCGCTCTGGGCCCAACGTCTGGAGAGAATCCCCCTGTGTCAGAGCCGTTACGGCCAGCATGCAGTGAGATGTCAAAAAGTTCAGGCTGTTACAAAGAGGTCCACTCAGCAGGACAGTCTGACTGGCAAGTTCCGCCAGATCGAAGCGATCTGCTGTGACGTAAAAAAGATGTGTCCCGACACAGACGTGGTGCTGATGGGGCACTCGCTGCGGGGCTGGTGAACCCGATTTCTCGCGGGAGGGATGCCCGTGGTGCGGGCAGGGACAAGCAGGCTTCTTTGCCACTTGTCCCGCAGGTTTTGCCTGCTGGCTCGCCTGAGATTCGCTGCCACATACCGTCGCACAGATCCCCACTCCGCAACAGGCGAACTGCTGCGAGAGGAAGCTGAGGACGAAAAAGGCAGCAACAAAGCGATCCACAATCTTTCCTTCAAGAACCTCTGCAAGTGTGCACGACAGGCCCGATCACTGTCAACAGCGATCGTTTCCGCGTCGACCATCGACGATCCCGCTTCGGGTGCGACAATACCACCGAGTCCTGATTTCGCTGGCATCCCCCGAAGTCCGGACGAGGATTCGCTACGGCCTCAGCTCAACAGGTTGAGCACCTCGGAATTGCCTTCCGGAAAATTGAGCAGCCGAAGGTCATCGAGTGTTTCCCACCGAAAACCCTGGTGCTGGGCCAGTGCATCGACCAGACCCACAGGATGGCACAGCACGAAGTAGAGCTCGACGCGCCCATGGGGGTACTCGAACTGACGTCGCTGGAGCAATCGTTCGGGGATTACGACCAGACCGCTCTCTTCAAAACATTCGCGCACTGCACATTCAATGGGAGACTCATCCTCCTCACACTTGCCGCCCGGGAACTCCGCGTAGCCTTCCAGCACGGATCCGGGTCCCCGGATCCCGACCAGGTAACGGGAATGATGTTCGACGACGGCGATCCCGATTCGTTTAGCAGTAGTCATCGGAAGGGGATTTCCACTGAGGAGAACGGATTCACGGTAGGAGCGGTCGGGGCTGCAGGCGGGCCTCGCCGGGCCAGACACGAGGCTAGACGGAAGTGCCGTTGAACAAGGACTCGATAACGTCCCCCCGATTGAGCAAGACACGCCGGCCCAGACGATCTTCCACTTCGACCTCTGCGGGCAGCCCCAGTAAATGATACACCGTAGCACCGACATCGTCTGGAGAAAATCCGCGTGTCGCCGGATAAGAACCCGTCACGTCTGATCGGCCGATGACCTGTCCCCCTTGAACACCGGCGCCGGCAAACAGACCAAAAAAGCAGGGGCCCCAATGATCTCGCCCCGCGTCTTTGTTGATCTTGGGGGTCCGACCGAATTCCCCCAGCATCATCACCAGCGTCTCCTGCAACATGCCTCGCGACTCGAGGTCGTCCAGCAGTGCCGAGACACATTGATCCAGCGCCGGCAGCATTCGCTGTTTCAGAGTCGGGAAGATCCCCCCGTGATGGTCCCAGTTCTGAACGCGGCCCATATTGACCTGCACGATCGGGACACCGGCCTCGACAAGTCGTCGTGCGGCCAGCAGCGACTGCCCCTGTGTCGTCCGGCCATAAGCATCACGAACCCCGTCGCTTTCGCGGTGCAGTTCAAACGCCTGACCGAGCCGGCTGGAGGTCAGCAGGTTCAGCGCCAGTTGCTGGTCCTTCTGCAGCCGCAGCGACTGAGCGACCTCTGCAAACTGTTCCTGCTTGCGGTTCAGTTCTTCCAGCAGGAGTTTGCGCTGGCCCAGATGATGAACGTCCATTCCCTGAACGAGCGTGAGCGCGTCGACGCGGAAATCAGGTTTGTTCGGATCCCCGGTGATCTGCCACGGATCATAGCTTTGACCGAGAAAGCCGGCATGCTGACCGGGCCAGGTTAAGGGGCCTTCCCGCAGAAATGTCGGCAGGTTCACGCCCGAAGGAAGACCGTCATCACGACGACGCAGAAAGGAAAGCGCGGACGAATAGCAGGGCCAGTCATCGCGTGACGCCACTTTGTCGAAGAAGCCGCCCGGTTGCTTCTGGCCGGTCAGCACGTGATGCGTGGACATCAGATGATTGTTGTCTTCGTGTGATAATGTCCGGATGACGGCATACTTCCCGGCACGGGCAGCCAGTAGCGGCAGGTGCTCGCAGATGGAATAACCGGGGACCGTCGTGGCAATCGGCCGGAATTCACCCCGGATCTCGGCTGGGGCGTCCGGCTTCATGTCAAACGTATCGTGATGACTGCATGCCCCGGTGAGAAACACGATGATGATGGACTTGGGTGATCGACCAGCCTCGGTATGCGAAGCGGGAGCCGCCTGAGCTCGACGTCCCAGAACAGACGTCAAACCGACCCCCAGCAGGCCCGAATAACCAGCCTGAATCAGCTCTCGTCGTGTCACACCGGCACGATGTTGGTGGTTTTGCACGCGGTAGTTCCTCTGTCGGCCCAGAAACATGAGATCGCTGCATGCTACAAAATATCGACCCGAATCACCAAAGCGGATGGCGTTTCGCGGGAGCTGGCTGAATTCCATTCAGACAGGACAGATGGTTGCGGCGTCTTGAGCCGCGTGATATTTCTGCTGCTTCATATATCCCCCCACAAATCCTACCGGCCATCTGAACAGGATGGTCTGTGCTCTATAACAGGGTTGCGTTTATGGCAGGTCTCGATCATGGCTCGATGCACCCGAAAGAAGTCGAAGATCCGGCCATCGCCGCGCGGAACGCGCGTTATGGAATGGTGTTGTTCCTGCTTTATCTGGCCATCTATGGAGGATTTGTCGGACTCAACGCCTTCCGCCCCGACCTGATGGACTGGACCCCTGCATGGGGACTCAATCTGGCCATCCTGTATGGTCTGGCTCTGATTGTGATCGCGATGATCCTGGCTCTCGCCTACTGCTGGCTCTGTCGCGCCAGGCCCACCAACGGCTGAAACGGTCTGCTCGACCTTCTCCGTTGCTGCTTCTGTTCTGTTTTAACACCTGCGCTGACGAGCGTCGTTCCTCTGCGAAAGCCCGTTCATGATTCACAATCCGTCCTTCCTGTCGGTCGTCGTCTTCGGGATCTTTGTCGCCGTCACGTTGGGATTAAGCTTTTACTTCGCTGCAAAGACGAAATCGGCCGCGGGTTACTTCGCCGCAGGAGGCCAGATTCACTGGTTCGTGAACGGGATCGCGTTTGCCGGTGACTACCTGTCGGCGGCGTCTTTTCTGGGGATTTGCGGGACAATCGCCTTCTTCGGGTACGACGGGTTTCTCTACTCGATTGGCTTTCTGGCTGGATGGGCCGTGGCGCTCTTTGTCGTCGCCGAACCCCTGAAGCGGCTGGGGAAATATACTTTCGCCGACGCACTGAACAGTCAGTATCAGTCCCGTGGAATCACTCTGGCGGCAGGCATCAGTACGCTCGTTGTCAGCATCTTCTATCTGATTCCCCAGATGGTCGGGGCGGGCTCACTGATCAAGCCGCTGCTGGGATTCCCGCACGAAGTGGGCGTCGTCATGGTCGGGATCGTCGTGGTACTGATCGTCGCTACGGCCGGTATGGTCAGCACGACCTACGTGCAGTTCATCAAGGGTTCGCTGCTGGTTCTGTTCAGTGGCATCCTGACCGTCATGATTCTGAACCGCGGCTTGAAAGTCGACAACAGCGAGGCCGCGAACTCGCCACAGACCATGGTCATTCAGGCGGATGGCACAAAGCGGGTGAACGGACTTCCTCATGGAGTGAAAGAAGGTCAGGCGGACCTGCGACCGGTCGGGCACATCAGCAAGCTTCCCGACGGGAAAATGGAAACCGGCCCGCTGAATCCCATTTCATACCTTGCCACGCTTCAGCACAGCGAAGTGGTGCTCTGGCCGAAGAAAGAATCCACATCGGAAAACGGTGACAAGACGATCACTTGGTCGCCCCAGCCGACACCCGGTGCCAAAGTGTTGCGACCGGGGAACAGCCCGTTGTTCAAAGGTCTGCAGAAAGACGAACTGTTCGCCCGACTCGACTTTATCTCGCTGATGCTGGCCCTCTTCTGCGGCACCGCTTCGCTGCCGCATATTCTGATTCGCTACTACACCGTCAAGAATCAGGCAGCCGCACGACTGAGCACCGTGGTCGGGATCGGCACCATCGGCATCTTTTATGTCCTGACCTTGTTCCTGGGTCTGGGAGCCATGACCAGCGGGACGCTTGACCTGACGGATTCCAACATGGCAGCCCCTTTGCTGGCCAAGAGCTTTGGAGAAACTCTCTTCGCCGTCATCTCGGCCATTGCCTTTACGACCGTGCTGGGAACGGTCAGCGGCCTGATCGTCGCCGCGAGCGGGGCAGTTGTTCATGATCTGTTGTCGAGTGTCCTGCAATGGGACATGCGCGATCATGACAAAGTTCGAATCGGAAAACTGGCTGCGGTCATCGTGGGAATCATCGCGATCGTCCTCGGGATCCTGTTCAAGGATATGAACGCGGGCTTCCTGGTCGGATGGGCGTTCAGTGTGGCCGCGTCCGCGAATCTCCCTTCGCTGGTGATGTTGCTGTTCTGGTCCCGCACCACCAAGCAGGGGATTACCGCAGCGATCTTTGTCGGGCTATTCAGCTCCCTGGGATGGATTCTTCTGAGTGCCGATACCTTCCAGAAGGTCTATGGATACACGGCCGAACAGTCCGCCGCCCTGGCCCGCGTCCCGTTCAGTCAGCCAGGTATCGTCACCATTCCTCTTGGCTTCCTGACACTGATTGTCGTGTCGCTGATAACGAGTGGAAAGCGGAACAATCAGGCGGACGCCGCGTAGGACTTCGTTAAGAATGAGAATTCGCCGTCACAGTAGGAACGTCCCCGGTCATGCAGTGCCATGTCCCGCATCAGAAACAAGAAGAGACAGCGACTCCGGGGACTCCGAAGCAGTGGCTTGTAATGCCGGAATCAACGGGTGGCAATCCACTCGCGAATGTGTCAGCGAGGCAGGCAATCGCCCCGTTTGAAGCAACTTGATCACGAAGTCTGATGGAGACCGCCACATGTCACGCGAAGATGATCTGGCCCTTCTTAACCAATACACAGACAGTGACAGTCTGATCAAACATATGCTGGCGGTCGAAGCCGCCTGTCGAGCGTACGCCCGCAAGTTCGGTGAGGACGAAGAGAAATGGGGTACCGTCGGACTGCTGCACGACTTTGACTACCAGCGCTGGCCTGACCCTCCTGATCATCCGCTCAAGGGAGCCGCCATCCTGAAAGAGCAGTGCTACTCGGACGAGATCATCTATGCGATCAAATCGCACGCCGATTATCTGACCGACTGCCCCCGTGTCTCGCTGCTCGACAAGACGCTGTATGCCTGCGACGAATTGTGCGGGTTCATCACCGCCTGTGCACTCGTTCGTCCCGGCCGACTGGAAGGCCTCACTCCCTCGAGCGTCAAGAAGAAACTGAAGCAGTTGTCGTTTGCCGCCTCGATTCACCGTGAGGACATCACCCGCGGCGCGGCCGATCTGGGAGTCGAACTCGACGAGCACATTGCGTTCTGCATCGCCGCGCTGCAGCCCGTCGCCGCAGATCTGGGGTTGCTGCCGTCCAGCGACCTCTCCTGACTCATTTCCCAATCACGGAGTCTCAATCGGGACCTGAGCCAGCAACCGCAAGTCCGTGTCCCGTTCCGGAGTCGTCCCCGGTTCACGGAAGTGGGAGCGGACGCACACAGATCTCGTGCATTCTTCGGTGGTCCGAAAACGAATTCAGTCTACCCGCGCAACTGCCTTGGTAGACTGGCCGTCAATCGCCCCACAGACGTTCAGAATGCGTTCACTGCAACAGCCCGGACCGAAATTGGGGTTGGCCCAAAATCTTCCGAAAAGTATAAGGCCATTGCCGCAGCTTGCGGCTAGCTTTCGTTATTTACACGCTCGAGCATGGAGGCACCGCGTGGACAAGATTCTAGTGGCTGGGGTCAATTCGGTAGTTGGGGCCAATTTGGCCGAGGCCCTGTCAGAACAGCACTCCGTGGTTGGTGTTTCGTTCGATTCCCGGGTTCAACTTCCTTCCTGCGAAGTGGAAACCGAAACGTCCCGTAAGCCCGCTGCCATTCGCGAACTGCTTGAGCGAGTGCAACCGGGTCGGGTGATTCTTTGCGGTGCAGGTGCCGATTCAAGCTGGGACGAAAGTCGGCGACCCGTTGCCTCCGACCTGGCTCGCGCCAAGGCCTGGATTGATGCAGCCCATGCAACCGGATGTCGCCTGACGCTCATCTCGTCGGATGCCATCTTTACGGGTCCCTGGATGTTTCATGCAGAGAACAGCCATTCGATCTGCCCCAGTCCTGAATCGGTGCTGCTGCAGCAGATTGAACAGCACGCGGCTGCCACCTCTGCGGACTCGCTGATCGTGCGAACCCATGCCATCGGCTGGCAGTCCGGGTCGACTTTCGGCTGGTTAGAGACTCTGCTTCAGGAACTGGAACGAGGCTCGGTCGGCTCGGTCGACTTTGCCCGTCACGGGACACCGATGCTGGCAACGGACCTGGCAGACGTTCTGACCAAGAGCTGGGAGTCGGGTCTGGTCGGCACCCATCACATTGCGGGAGCCGAACGCGTCAGCCCTCGCAAGTTCGCCCTGCGACTGGCGGCTCATTTCCGCCTGCCAACGCCTGCATGTCCGATCGCAGGTTCGCTGGCCGACCGGACCGTGGGATTCGGTTGCGGAGAAACGTCGCTGCAGACGCGCAAGATCCGTCGGGCACTCGGCATTCCCATGCCCCTGCTGGATGAAAGCCTGGACCGCCTCTATCAGCAACACCAGAACGGCTATCGGGCTCGTTTGAGTGGCCAGAGCGCTATCCGCCGCGTTGCCTGACGGGGACGCCAGCCAAGTTGTTTTCAGATCGACGAGACGATTTCTGCCGGGTTCAACTGGCGCGTGCGCTCACTCGCCAGTCCTTCAGCAGGCTTTGACTGCCACCACAGGACATCATTTCCGCCCCGTTGCCGACGTGACAGGTTATGCCCGTCGGCAACCCTCGTGCAGTTCGCGAGCGTTTCAGGCGAACAAAACCCGGTGATTCTGGATCTAATGAACCTGGAGATCGTCCGCCATTTCCCCCGCGTGATAGCTGGATCGAACAAATGGTCCGCTGGCAACCATCGTGAAGCCCAGTTGCCGCATCTGCTGTCCGATTTCGTCGAATTCTTCGGGCGGAACATATCGTTCAACCGGAAGATGCTCAGGAGTCGGCTGCAGATACTGACCCAGCGTCAGCATGTCGACACCGACATTGCGCAGGTCGGTACAGACTTCGAGCAGTTCGTCACGTGTCTCACCCAGTCCCAGCATGAGACCGCTTTTCGTGACCATCTGGGGTGCTTCGTCCTTGATCTGCTTCAGCAGGTCCAGGGTCCGCTGATACCTGGCATTGCGACGGACCCGATGATACAGCCGAGGGACTGTTTCCGTGTTGTGATTGAAGACGTCAGGCTGTGATTCGATGACGCGATGGATGGCATCACGGTCACCCCGGAAATCGGGCGTCAGCACTTCGACCCGGGCCCCGGTTCGCTCGCGCACGGCCAGCACACATTGATAGAAGTGTTCGGCACCCCCATCAGGCAGGTCGTCGCGGGTCACCGAGGTGATGACCACGTACTTCAGTCCGAGCCGTTCTGCCGCTTCGGCAACGCGGGCGGGTTCGTCCGCCTGCACTGTTTCGGTCTTCCCCTTGAGCACAGAACAAAAGCCGCACGGACGCGTACAGACGTTTCCGAGAATCATGAATGTTGCTGTCTTCTGCGACCAGCATTCCGTCTGATTGGGGCACTTGGCGCTTTCACAAACGGTTTCCAGCCGCAAGTCGGCGATGACGTTGGTGGTGAACTGCATTCCCGCCTGCGGCAGCGGACGCTTCAGCCACTTGGGAAGTCGCTGGCGGCCCCGACTGACTTCGGGCTCGTCGTTCGGCAGGATATTCAGAAGATTCGTCGACATAGGATTCTCTCGCGTTGCGGTGTCTGACACTTTTGCTTCAGGCCTGTTGTGGACAGTTAGTCCAGCATCTGATTTGTCAGTCCATCCTTCGATTCTAGAACACGTATCGTGGCATAACCATGGAGTTTTCTTGAGAGCGGCACTCTGCGAAACCGACCGTCTCGAAATTCCCACCCATTCGACAGGCCTCAACCTTCTCGGATCACGACCACCAGCGGTGGACGTTTCCCGAATCTCGACGAGGCGAAGACGCTATGCATAGACATAAACCTTCTGTGTAGTCCGGTGCAGGAACGGATGCCCGGTGTAGACATGATAGCTGTCACTGCCGAGCGCGGTGGCCAGGTTCCGGGCCAGGCTTTCCCGCACGGTCGACATGGCGGTCGGACGCGTCCGTTGGGCAGCCAGCGTCGTCACCCGTGTCTCTGTATGAGTCCAGCGGATCAGATCGAGTGCTTCCTGCGGCAACGAGACGTTGATAAACATCCCACCATGCGAGACCCAGTCGCGGACGGCCGCACCAATGAAGGCAAACTGCCCGCAGCGACACAGTGCACCCGGCGAGTCCAAGGCACGCTCGGCGGGAACTTTCAGGTCGGCGGCCGTGGCGATGAGGCTCCTTTCCAGTGCCGTCCGAAACTGCAGAAGTCCCATCCCCATCCGTTCCAGCGGCAAGATCGTGTAGACAGCCAGTTGACCGGGAAGATGGACGAAGGTTCCACCGCCGCGATTGAGCCAGCGGACGTCCATTCGACGCGCGGTCAGTTCCTCGCGCTCGACCAGCACATCCGCGAAACTTCCGTCGCGACCGATCGTCACGCAGGGGGGGTGCTCGCAGAGCAGAATCGCTCCACGCGAACCTGTTCCCGCAGCGACATCGGCCCGCAATCGTTCCTGTAGTTCCATCGCAGACGCAAGGTCGACCGTCCCCAATAGAAAAACGTCCAGAGTGGACATTCTCTCGGGAATCTCGCGGCGATCAGTCGATGGAACATTCATGAAAACGAATCAAACCCGCAGCTGAAAACAGGACGTCGACTCATTCAGTTTACAGGAGGCGTCCATCGACCGGCAACACGAGCCTCCGCCAGTGTCGGCCTTCCGCAGAACTGCACTGAAATGCAACACTTTTCTCAAAGCCTTTGCCAACTATGTTCATGTTTACAGGTGTCGCGGCGACATTCGTCAGCGAATCACCTATTTTGACGTACTTTAGGACTTGAGTCTGTTCCCTCGAAGCGTTGTGATTTGAAGAACTTCATTCTCATCCACTTCGAACCTCTTCATACGAGGTGCTCTTCATCGTTCCCCCTTGTCGACAACGTGAACTGGGGTCGAATAGCGTGAACAGGTCCGCTGAAACGGAGCCATCAACAATGAATCGAATCGAAACCGAGCTCACCCGGCGTTCTTTTCTGGGTGCGACCGCCGCCGGATTCGCGTCCTCGAGCCTGCTGTGGGGACAAGGCCCCTCTGAACCGGGCTCTCCGGCAGAGGCCGGACTGAAGCGAAAGCCGCGTGTGGCCGCGATCAATTCCGTCTACCGGTTGCGATCCCACGCTTATCACATTGCGGGACGATTCATCCATGGATACACGCGGAACGGGTTTCATCATCAGCCCCCGTTTGAGCTGGTAAGGATGTGGAACCATCAGCAACCCCCTGCCGACTTAGGTCCCAGTGTCTGCGAACAGCATGGCATCGAACTCTGCAAGTCGATTCCGCAGGCACTTGGCGAAAAACAGGGTCTGGATATCGATGCGATTCTGCTGATTATCGAACACGGCGACTATCCCCAGAACGAGCGGAATCAGATCCTGTATCCACGGTATGACTTCTTCCAGCAGATTGTTGAAGTCTTTCAGAAAACCGGCCGCTCAGTGCCGGTCTTCGTCGACAAACATCTTTCGTACGACCACCGTCTGGCCGCCAGGATGGTACAGGCGGCACGTGACATGAAGTTTGGTCTGATGGCCGGTTCCTCACTGCCGGTCACCTGGCGCCGTCCTGAAATCGAACCGACCGTCGGGACTCCTTTTAAGGAGGCACTCGTCTGTTTCGGCTACGACCGCAAAACGGTCGAGATCTATCTTTTCCACGCCCTGGAAGTCCTTCAGTGTATGCTGGAACGCCGCAAGGGGGGCGAAACGGGGGTCAAATCGATCCAGTTCCTCGAAGGTGATGCCGTCTGGGCCGCCGGTGACGAGGGTCGATGGTCGTGGCGATTGCTGGATGCCGCACTCGCCCGTTGCCCGAGCCGGAATACGGGACCCGTGCGAGAGAATGTCCTCAATCCGCAGGCGATGCTCATCGAATACGAAGATGGAACACAAGGGACGATCCTGAATCTGTACGAGCAAACGTCTGACTTCGGTTTTGCAGCGACGATCGAAGGGTGGTCCGATCCGATTTCGTCCTGCTTCTTTCTTCCCTCGCCGCCCGGCGCACGTTTCTTCGATCCGCTCACGTACAACATCGAAAAATTTTTCGCGTCAGGGACACCACCCTATCCGGTTGAGCGAACGCTGCTCACCAGCACCATGACAGACCTTGCGATGCAATCGATTCATGCCGGGGGACGATTGATTCTGGATCCGGCACTCAGCGTAAAATATGCTGCACCTCAGGACAGCGGGTTCTTCCGAGGACCCTATGTCGATGCCGGGTGACGCTCAGTAGATCAACAGGGAACCCTTCTTCGACTCCACGGCTTGTGAAATCGATATGCCAAACCGAAGTCTGCTGTACATCGGCGGTTTGCTGCTACTCGTCCATCCGGCGTTCGCGGATACGTTCACAGTCCGCGAAGATGACGGCAATCTGGCTTCGGTTGAAGCACGCTGGGTCGGTGAAGGACAGGGCTCTGTGGCCATCGAGCGGACCGATGGCCGGATCGAAGTGATCCCGCAGCATCAGATTCTGAAGCGTGAAGCGGGTCCTGATCCCGAACCGATCTCCTGCACCGAAATGGCCCGCCGACTGACCGAAAGATTTGGTGCCGACAAGTTCCGTGTCTACACGGACGCCCCGTTTGTCATCGGACTGGTGCTGTCAGCCCCTCTGCCGAAACAGTATGAAGCGAAAGCTGCGGCCTGCCTGAAAAAAGGGGCTGCGTTCATGTCCACGGTCGAACGTGTGTTTCTCAATTTCGTCAACGACCTGAAGATCGAAACCGAAAAGCCACGGTATCCTTTAGTCCTGCTGATCTTTGAAACCGACGACGACTTTGTCCGATTTACGGCAGAAGAATCCGGGGGCAGGGGCCTCTCGGCGAAATCCATTCTGGGGTACTACAGTGGTCTGACGAATCGCCTGGTCATTCGCATGAGCGAATGTCACACGTTTGAGACTCCGCTGCACGAGGCGATTCACCAGCAGGTCTACAACCGTGGGCTGATGCAACGGCTGTCTGCTGCTCCGGTCTGGTTCAATGAAGGGATCGCGACCGGCTTCGAAGGAAACGGCGATAAAATTAACGGTGGCCCCCTGCGGGTGAGTGCCCGCTATGCGCGAGCGGCCCTCAAAGCCACGACGGTGGATTGGGACGAAGTCGTGTCCGACGACAAGGCTTTCCGAGGCGACGTGCTCGCGGGAGAAGCCTACGCTCATGCCTGGAGTATCCACTGGTTTCTGGTCACCCGCTATCGGCAGCAGTATGTCGAGTATCTGAAATTGCTGGGCCAGAAACCGACACTCGGGGTCGATGACTCGGCCACCCGACTGGCCGACTTTGCGAACACCTTCGGAAAGCCCGTAGGTGATTTGCAGGCCGAGTTTCGCGTCGCACTCGAACAGACGGCGAAGAAACAGCGAGTTTTCCTTGATGAAAAACCTCGCGTGGGCCATTCGCTGACGCAGCTCAATCTGGCTGAGGTCGAGATGACAGCACTGACGAATTCCACATCCAGTATCCCCGTCGTGGAAGGACGCATGCGCAATATGTCACAGATTCGACCAATGAGCTTTCTCATCACGATTGAGACAAATGCGGGGACCTACGCCGAGTGGTATCTGCCGAATGTCCCGCCGCAGAAAATTTCTCCGCTCCCCAGGCAATCGACGGATAAGGAGATGAAAGGGAGCCCCGGAGGTCCGGCACAGACGTTTCGAATCAAAGTCAGAGCCGCCATCCCGGAGAGTGAGGCAGGGCGGCTCTGGCAGAGAGGCAAGTTTCCGGTTCCGGAATGGACCGAAAACTGATGCGCACACTTCTTCGTGCCGACAGGCAAACCTGACCGGCCAGTGGGATTAGTGCTTGTAGACTTTGTGCTGAGGACGGCCTGAGAGGATCTGTTCCTTACCCCAGGTGGTGACAGCGCGAAATTCATCGCTGCGGATGAATGTCTGGAAGGCCGCTTCATCCGACCATTCGCTGGTGATCAGGTACGAGGCATCGTCGCTGACATCTTTCCACAACGTCGAGTTCGTGTGTCCGGGGGCCGCCCGCAACGCACCGATGACGGCGGCAAACTTCTCTTCGAAATCCTGCTGCTTGCCAGGCAGGACGTGATAGTTCATTCCAACTGTGACCATGGGGACTCTTTCCGCAATTGAGTGAGGAGCTGAAATCTTCGATCTGAAGCACGGGGTAACGCGTTGTTCAGACTGTTCGGATGAGCATAGTAGAGTCCCCGGCGCAGCGGGCATAGCCTGAGGTTCCTCGTTTCGTCCGCTCGCCGGTCTGATCACATCCGACCATCAAAAAATGGGAGTGGGCAAAGCACCCTTACGGCGCGAATCTTCCACCCGAATCAATTCATCTTAAAGAGCGAACACACCAGTTTTACCGACATGCGATCTTCTGATCAGATGAGATGTGTTCTTACGTGAAGACATTAGCCTCGAAACCGCCTCAACCGTCTGTCAGGAGCAACCGCCTGTAACGGACATTCCTGTTACACAGCCCGCCGTAAGTAAAATCCCTCAATCCCGTAAACTTCCACTTCACCGGACTTTACCAGCACATTTAGGACACGTGGGCGAACTCTGCTGAAAAAATCAAGTCTGGTTACATAATCCTGGGATAATTTTCTTATTACGGTATATGATCGGGTTAATTGCGTTGAATCACGTTGGCACGGAAGACTCTCTGCAAATGGACACTTGCGAACATGACTGCCTGTAAGGTCGGTGCAAGATGTTCGAAGAGTTGCTCGCCACGAGCCACTCGACACTCAGCAGTGTCGATACGTATCTACCGCTGGATGAAAATCAGCTCGCCCGGGCCGCGGTGACGCGTCTTCGCACCGCGCCTGGCTCAACCATTTCCGGCACGATCACGGTCGTCTACGGTGCGGCAGGCGCCGGCAAAACTCATCTTGCCCGCTGGAGATTGAAAGAACTTCTCCGTTCACGGCCTCGGCTGCGATTCGTCTCGACCACGGTGCAGGATCTCTGTGAGCTGATGCAACTGGCGGATGAACGCCAGTCTCTCGCCGAATTTGTTGAACAGTGTCAGGAACTCGAAGTCCTTGTCTGCGAAGACCTGCACTGGCTGGAGACGGCCCCCCACCTTCAGCCGTGGTTCCTGATGCTGATCGAATCCCTTGAAGCGAGCTCGACCCAGATCCTCATGACGTCACGGAGATCGCCCGGTGAAATCCGGTGGCTCGACCAGCGAATCGTCAGTCGCTGCCACGGAGGACTTTGCGTTCTGCTCCCTTTGGCGGGGGTCGACAGCCGGGTCAAACTGCTGCAGCACTGGTTCCAGGAATGGAAGCTGCCGATTCTGAAACCGATGTCCGCTTCGGCCCAGTTCCTCGCCGAACGCCTCCCTGTTTCCCCTCGTGACCTGAAGCGCGCTGTTCAAGACCTGTCCGAGCTTCAGTCGCGGAAGCCCGCTGCCATTGACGTGGCGTATCTGCAGAGATGGCTCTCGAAATCGCGCCGTGGTCCGCAACTGTCGTTCGATTCGATCCTGATTCAAGTTGCAAATGAGTTTGGCGTGGAGCCGGACGAACTCCGTTCACGCTCGCGCCAGCAGTCGCTCGCGATCCCCCGACAGGCGGCGATGTGGCTGGTCCGTGACCTCACCGGTCGACCGCTGGAGCAGATCGGCGCTTACTTTGATCGCTCGCACACGACCGTTTCGCACAGTCTGTCGAGACTGGGAGAGCTCTTACCGACCGTTCCCTCGCTTCGCCAGCAGATCCAGAAACTGCGGCGGCGACTCAAAGAATTCCCCATGGAAGATTGTGCATAACTTGCGACAAACAAGAACGACTTAAATGAGTTATCCACAATCGGCCCCTCCCTCCCGGAAGCCATGTGGAAAACCCACCCGAATTTGAGCAGGTTTTCCGCACGGTTTTCGATATCCCGTCGTCAGGTTATCAACATCCGTTTTCTGTGGATTATGGAACGCAATCGATTGGAGAAAAAACACTTACGTCGAAGTGCGAATCAACAATCCACAAAATCACGGGTGCTCTAATAAGACTTATACGAGAGACTATTTCAGAAGGAAGAGGAAAGACGAAGAGCCCGGAGTGTGTTCACACTCGACTCAAGGCCCGGTCAATCCGCCGGATCGAGCGGTCTCGTCCGAGCAGAGCAAAGGCATCGAACAGGCCCACCCCCGCCGACTTGCCCGTGATGGCAACTCGCAGAGCGTTCACCACCTGCCCAATCTTGATTCCCTGCTTCTCGACGAAGTCATGTACCAGCTTGTCGACCGATGCCGCATCGAAGGGTTCCACCGCGAGAATCTCTTCGCGGAGTGAACGGACAAACCCAACTGATTCGGGAACGTCTCGCAGACGTTGCTGAAAAGGTTTGTCCTCGTAGACCAGTTCTTCATCCGCCACGAAGAATTCTTTGTAATCGAGGATGTCACTGAAGACGCGCAGTCGATCTCCCAGGGCCGCAATCACCCGAGACACCATGTGCTTTGTCGCCTCATCCGGTTCGGCAGAGATCAGCTTTGACTGGATCAGGAACGGCAGCGAACCGGCGACTTTCTCTTCCAGCGAGAGCTGATTCATCCAGTGCTGCTGATAGCTCTGCAGTTTCTCCGGATCAAAACCGGCTGACGCCTTTACGATTCGCTCGAGAGTGAAGTTCTTGACAACTTCCTCCAGTGACATGAACTCGGTCGAGCCATCCAGAGACCAGCCCAGGCGAGACAGCGCGTTCAGAATCCCGGCGGGGAGATAGCCGAGTTTCTCGTAATACTCGACCATCACAGGGTTCAGTGACTTGGAATCGCCGATCCCCAGTTGCGGAAAGACTTCATCGGCACGGTCGAACATCTTCTTCAACTGAGGACTGTTTCTCAGTTTTTCCACATCCCGTTTACTTAGCTTCTTCGTCGAACCAGGAGCGGTGATGAAGGGGATATGAGCAAAGACTGGCAAGGGATTTCCCAGAGCCAGATGAATCAAAGCCTGGACCGGAGTATTCGCCAGGTGCTCTTCGGCCCGGATGATGTGTGTGATTCCCATCTGGACGTCGTCGACCACGGTTGCAAAGTTATAAAGGCAGGTGCCATTGCTGCGCATGATGACCGGGTCCGGCATCAGTGAGCAGTCCCATTCGACGTGGCCTCGAACTGCGTCGTCGATGGCGATCTTCTGGTCGCGTGGAACCAGGAATCGAACGGTGAAGGGCTTGCCGCTCGCTTCGAACTCCTGCCGTTCGGCTTCTGACAGTTCCAGCGATCGTCGGACATTGATGTAAGTCTTCTTGGCCGCTTCAGCCTGCTTTCGATCTTCGGCAATCAGTTCCGGGGGATCAAAATCCTTGAATGCCTTTCCCTCTTTGAGCAGTTGTTCGACTGCGGCCTTGTAGAGGTGACTCCGTTGTGACTGATAGTAAGGCTCGTGGGGACCTCCTGCTTTGGGACCTTCATCCCAGTTCAGTCCCAGCCATTCGAACGCTCGAAAGATCGGTCCCAGGGCCGCTTCGACGTTCCGTTCCTGGTCGGTGTCATCGATTCTGAGGATGAACGTTCCCCCGGTGTGACGAGTCCAAAGCCAGGCAAACAGAGCCGTCCGCATCCCTCCAATGTGCATGTAGCCGGTGGGACTGGGAGCGAAACGAGTTCGAACGGGAGTCGACATTGCAGCAGATCTCACTGAATTTGGTTTACATTAAGTTATTTTAATTAAATAACTTGTGGCCCGGATTGGAGGGCAGTTTGAGCGGGAATGCGATGGAATGCAGCGATTCTATGGATTCGGATTCACCGACGGCGAGGGTTGAGCCCAAAAATTCATCTCTACCGGTTTTGCGATTCCGGTTACAAATCGCCTGTTATGCTCACGTCACTGATTCTCGCCGTTGCAATTTCTGCTGCCGACCCCTACGTCGTCTTTGAGCACGAGCACGCCCAGATCGCAGATTCGGTGACGGGGCAGCCGCTGGTCCCTGAAGCCTATGCAGATCCGTCGTATGGGTTTCCGCAGGGGCAACAGGTGTCGCCCGGTCAGCCCATCTATACCGGCCAACCGGTCTACGGCTATCCACAGGGCCCTCCGGTCTTCTATCCGATCGATGCTGTCTGGCAGGACCCCTGGATCCAGAAGCGGTTGTCGGAGATGAATCCGCTTTCCCCGTACAAATATCCGATACTTGAAAACTACTTTGACCCGTACGGCTGGCAGATGCTGACGGGATCTTACGGACCACAGCCTTACCGGCTCGGCTGGACGACGTTCAACGAGTTCAGTTTTCTCCCTTCGTCCACGGCATCTGGAACGACCGGTGCCATGCAGATGACCGAGTGGAATTCCAACGCCAAGTACGCGAGGGTCCTGACACCCGGCCTGCTGTTCGACGCCACGTTGTGGTTCAGTGCGCACTGGTGGGAAGGCCCGGGGGGAATTTCACTTCCCCCGCACGTCGATCAACTCTCCAGTGATCTGATGCTGGGTTTCTACGATGACGGTCCGTGGAGTGCCCAGATCGCCTTTCATCCACAGATCGTAAAGACTTACGGAGCATCCCTGGATGCCAACGCCTACAACTTCGACGGAAGAGCGATCCTGACCTATTCTGCCTGTGAACACTGGAAAGTCGTGCTGGGACTCGCCATCTGGGACCGTGTCGATACCCTGTTCGTGCCACACGCGGGACTCATCTGGACCCCGGATGACCGTTGGGAAGTACGAGCTCTGTTTCCGACGTCGAAAATCAGTTATTTCCTGGGAAACTGGGCCAGAGCCGATTTCTGGGTCTATGGTCAGTATGAGTACACGGCCGAATCGTGGCAGACTGTCCTTTCGGACCCGACGCTCAGTGAACGGGCTCAGTTCATCGATCAGCGTCTGACGGCCGGCATCCGCTGGGACCACCAGCGATACTCGTTCAATGCCGAGGTCGGATATGTGTTCGACCGGCAGACCAAATTCAACGGACCCTCTCCCAACTTCACGCTGGCCGATTCAGCCATTATTTCGCTGGGCGTCCGTTACTGATTTCCGGTCTTCGTCAGCCATGCCGCGGGCTCGCCGACGTGGCTCTCTGACAGTATCCCATTCGGGGCGATCTGGAGTGAGGGGAAGTGACTTCTCACTCGTCGCCGCAGCGGATGCGAAGGGACCACATTCTTGGTCTTTGACGAAGCAGCAACATTTTCTGCGGGACTGATTTCGGGTTGCGGGGAATCGCTTCCAACGAATTCGATCAGGGCGGCGTAGGCCCGCTTTGGACCCGATGGTTGACCCGCGAAAAACGGTCTGCGTACCATCGATATCTTTCGGCGTCCGTGGCGACACTTCCAAGAGTGACAACGTGATCGAATCATCTGACGAAACGATTGATCCTAAATCGACTCCGGACCCCTTGCCGGAAACTGCAACCTCACCTGCAGAGTCCTCCGCAGTCCCGTCACCCGAAGATCCGTTAGCCGATGACGGTTTGCCCGAATGGGAACCGCTAACGCCGGAACTTGTGGAAGACGAAGCGATCCGTGGCGATTTCGTGTTGCGCTGGGTCGTCGTCGGTTTGGCGCTGCTTTTGGGAATTTCGCAGATCAGCGAGACCCGGACGCTGGTCCATCTGAAAACGGGTCAGTATCTCCTGCAAAACGGTTTGCTGCCGCCGGCCAAAGATGTCTTCTCGTATACGGCCAGCGAGCGACGCTGGGTGAATCTCTCGTGGTTGTTCGACGTCGTCAGTGCCGGTTTCTACGCCATCGGTGGTGGAATCGGGCTTTCTGTCGTCCAGGGCCTGCTGGCCGCTTTGACGTTCGGTCTGCTGGTTCACGCGTTGCGGATGAATATTCGCACATGGTGGGGTTCGCTGTGTGCCGCGCTGGCACTTCTGGTTTGCTATCCCCAGTTCACGATCCAGCCCGAACTGGTCACCCTGCTGGGTGTCAGTCTGGTTCTGTGGATACTGGTCAAATCGGAAGAGAGCGAAGAATCAGGCCGCGTCTGGTTACTCGTGCCAACGCTGCTGGTCTGGGCTCAGCTCGACCCGCGTGCCTGGATTGGATTCCTGTTGATTCTTGCCTGGACGGCGGGTGAATGGCTTTCGGATAGTGCTTCGGGGACGGGATTACGCCGTCGACTCACGCAGGTCACTGCCGCCAGCTTCATTGTGATGGCCGTTCATCCCTTCACCTATGAAGTCTGGCTGGCCCCGCTGCGGTTGTACTCGACCGAGTATCCCGCCTTCCGGTTTGCCTACCCGCAACCTTCTGTGGCGGATCAGATTTATCATCCCCTCGTCAAGCCCTTCTTCTGGCGAACGATCAATCACCGTTCCATCGCCACGCTGGTGCTGTTTGGCATGACGATCGTGACGATGCTGTTGAACAGGTCCCGTGTGCGTGTCTCCCACTATCTGGCGTTTCTGAGCGTCAATGTGCTCAGCCTGTTCGCGATGCACGAGCTGGCCGTCGCCAGTCTGGTCAACTGCGTCATCTGTACGGTGAACGCCCAGGAGTGGTACCGCGATCGATTCGGCCAGGTCTATTCCATCGACTGGCGAGAGCTCTTGTTTTCTCGTGGTGGGCGGGCGGTAACCGTTCTCAGTTTCTTTGCGTTTGCCTGGCTGATTCTGAGCGGCCGGCTGGACGGCCCGGCGGGCAAACGGACCGGCATGGGATTCGACAGCCATCTCGCCGCGGCCATGTCCGAGTATCAGGACATCACTGCGGATCTGGTCGACCAGACCCCCTTTAACTTCTCGTTGCGGCAGGGTGACCTGATGATCTGGGGTGGCGTGAAGCCATTCGTGGACAGCCGGGCAGGACTGTATTTCGGCAAGGGAACCAGCAATTTACTCGATCTGCACAACCGGACACGTAAGGCACTGCGACAGAAGCAGGATAATGTGATTGGAAGCGGTGAACCGGAGGTCTGGAAAGCGACGTTCGACAAATATCAACTTCGCCAGGCCTGGCCACGTCTGAACGGACCTGTTCCACCCCCTGACTATCCCACATTTTTCTCACTGTTGTCGTCCGACGAATTCGAGCTGGCCAGTTTGAAGTCGGCCACCGCGATCTTCGTTCGGACCGATACGACTGACCCTTTGACGACGAATTATCGCAAAGATCACCCATTCGACCTTGTAAAGTGGGGTTTTCGTACCCCCGCGGTGAGCACGGAAGATCTGACTCGAGAGTGGTCAAAACCGGCGACGACCTACGACAACCTGTTCTCGCTGCGGCGACCGACGATTCCGGCCGGGGTCCAGGCAGGTCAGCACTTCATCCAACTGGGAACACTGACGGGGGGGATGCCCAACTCGGCCCGTGCTGCCTGTGCGCTGCTGGCGATTCGACACGCGAATGAAGGTCTGCGTGAAGAGCCTAACTCGGCTGAGGGCTATCGCGTCCTGGGGATGAGCTATTCGCTGCTGGGGCAACTCGAAACGATGATCGTGAATCAGGGAGACGCCCCGGGCGGTTCCAACCTGTTGAGATACTACCAGACGATCGTCGCACTGCGGCAGGCTGCTACCCTCGAACCGGATGACGCGGGAACGCTGCAGATGCTGCTGCGTCAGTACCAGATGATGGATAAGCGAGATGTGCAGCTCAATCTCTTGAATAAGCTCAAGGTGTTAAGACCCTACTCGAAGTCGATGACCACCGAACAGCGACAGGAGCGGGAAGCGATTATCGACGCGATCGATCAGTTGAGTGAGCCGATGGCGCAGATCGAATCCGCTATCTCGAAGCGACTGGACGACGGTTCTGACCGGTTCCAGGTCGCCAGTGGTGCCTACCAGATGGGGTATTTGCTGAGTGCGATTAAAATCCTGGAAGAGGACGCGATCTATCTCGAACGGAATCCTCCAGCGAAACTGGCTCTTGCCAGTTGGTTGCTGGAAGTCGGGCAGGGAGTGGATGCCGAGGGCCTGCTCGAAAGTCTCGAGGGCTTTGCCACCGATACGTCGCTGACCGGGTGGCGTGATTCCGCGGCGATCACGGCACTCTGCCTCGCGAATCATGTCCGTACGATCAAACTGTGGACCGATCAGCGGAGCGCCGTGGCAACGCAGCCCGTCCCCCTGGCCTTGTACACGCTCCCGTTCCTTACGCTGAACCCGCTGTGGATGGGACCCGATTCCTATCCGTCGTCATCAATCAATGCGAACGCCGGACTGGTTCAGGGGCTCCGTTTCGAAGGGGCCAATCTGACTTACCAGATCGCCCTGGTGCAGATGGAAGCGGGCCTGGTTGAAGATGCTGGCAAGTCGATCCGTCAGGCATTGCAGACGAATCCTGCGACGCCACTGCGACCCATTCTGCGGTTTTATCTGGAATGTCTGACGGGGGAACAAGTGGAGCTCGAACCCCCTGCTGCAGACGTGGAAGAAGTCGATGATCTCGTGGAATCTCCCCCGACAGACTCGGCCGAGAGCAAAGAGAAGACGGAATCGCCCCAGAAATGAGGATTGACGAGACGCGTGCAGTGCAGCACATTTGGCAAGAACCGCTAAGATAGCCTTCCGAGCCGTCGTCGGAACGGCTGATTCACGAAAACGTAAACAGGCGATATGCAGCCGCATGCACTCTGCGACACTGGTTGTTGAAAGTTATTTATCGGGATGTCGCGTCGACACATTTCTGGTGAAGCATTTTCGCAGCTACACCGCGTGGCGAATGCACCGGATGGTCCGTGCCGGGCAGGTCACCGTGGAAGGGGTCGTGGCTGCCCCGGAACGTCGTGTCTTTACCAATGAAGTGGTTACGGTTCGGCTGCTCGAGCCCCCCGACAACCTGATGCCGGCCGAAGAGATTTCGTTCGGTGTCGTGTTTGAAGACCAGTGGCTGCTCATCGTTAACAAGCCTGCGGGCTTGATTGTCCATCCGACGGGGCAGAACCCTTCCGGCACGCTCACAAACGCAGTCCAGCATTATCTCGATCAGAATGCCCAGTTTCCCGGCCAGTTCAAGCCGGGGGTCGTACATCGGCTGGATCGGGATACCAGTGGTGTTGTCGCTCTGGCCAAAGATCATCTTTCGCATCGGCTGCTCTCCATGCAGTTTCAGCGAGAGCGAATTTCGAAATCGTATCTGGCACTCGTAGACGGAGTGCTAAAAGAGGATTCCGGGACGATCGATCTGCCGATTGGGCGTGCTCGCAGCGGTGCCAGCGCATTGATGTCCTGCCAGGCCGACGCCATTGATGCCAAGGCGTCAAAGACGAGCTTCGAGGTGATTGAGCGGTTTTCCCGACATACTCTGGTGAAGGCTAAGCCCCGCACGGGGCGGCTGCACCAGATTCGCGTCCACTTGTCGACCATCGGCCACCCCGTCGTCGGGGACGATTTCTACGGACCGTTCGGGGAACTGAAACCCGATCGTGTTCGACCTGTCGCCGGCGGGCCCGAACTTGCCCCCATGTCACCGTATATTCCCCGGCAGGCCCTCCACGCCGCCGAACTGTCGTTCGCACACCCCATGACGAGCGAATGGCACACCTTCACG
Source organism: Schlesneria sphaerica (assembly GCF_044336245.1). NCBI lineage: Bacteria > Pseudomonadati > Planctomycetota > Planctomycetia > Planctomycetales > Planctomycetaceae > Schlesneria > Schlesneria sphaerica. The sequence goes on from NZ_CP172346.1 coordinate 3,944,181, forward strand.
GCCCCTCTTCCTCCGGACTTCGAGCAGGCTCTGGATCTCGTGCGTGCCATCTGATCAGCGGTTGCTGAGTTGAGGGAACGGATGATCCCGGCTTCTGCTCCGGCAGAAGATGCCTATTCAGAAATTGGCCGTTTTGCTATCTAGCGGCCGAAATCGCCGTTTCTTTCTGAGACGGTTCTTGCGAAGGACGCATGAAATGGCACGGAAGTCCGTATTTCTGATGATATTGATGACCTGGGTCACTGGCTGCACCAGCAGTGATCCCATGGGCCTGCGTTCGTCATATCGTGACCGCGTCGTCCCGCCGACCAATACACGTTCGATCTCCAATCCTCCGATTGCGGGTCAACCGCCGCAGCTTGCTCAAGCTGCCAGAGCGGGCCAGTTTGGCATTCTACCGGGTGCCGCGGTCTCTCAAATGGCTCATACGCGACCCGCAGCGGGGAATTATCCGCTGCTGGCCAGTGCTGGTGGCCAGTTCGACGGTCGGGCAATGCCTGTGATGAATGGCCGACCAGGCATGGGGTACGCGGGAGCTCCTTACCAGATGGCCTCGTCCGCTTCGGCCGCAGCCATCGCGGATGGTGTCGCACCGGCTCCCGCCCAGGACCTGAAGTACCGAGGTGGGCGAACCATCCGCGATCTCAAGTACATGAATATCTATGTCGGGGACTCCGAAGCATGGGATTCCAGTGACTGGCGAAGTATCGACAAAAAGCTGGCTGCAGCGATGGCGGATCGACGACTGAACAATGTGCTTGTGCAATACTTTGATAACAAGCCGATCTCGTCACAGTTCGTGGGCTCGTTCTTTCTGACAGGTTGGAAACCGCAGCGTGTAACGAAGGCCGAACTGGAAGCGCAGATTGAAAGCCTTTACCGCCAGAAACTGTTTAACGGACGCGATCTTGCCAACACTGTGGTGAACTTCATGTTGCCCAAAGGATGTGTTCTGGCAGATCCCAACGGTGGATCGTCCGAGGATTCCACAGCGGGGCTGGCGGGCTACCACGGTTCTGTCCGGCCTGACGACAACACGATCTATTACGCCGTCGGTGTCTACTCGGAACGCCTCTCTGGTGGTCGAACCAACGGAATTCCGGTCTTTGACGCCAGCTGGAAGAATGTTGTCGCGACGTTCTATCACCAGTTGCAGGAAGTACGAACCGATCCGGATGTCGATGATGCACTTGAAAGTCCCAATGGGAAGGGCTTCCTGGGATGGACCTCGGACAATGGTGATGAGATCGCCGACTATCCGATTTCGGAAGCGGTCGATCTGGCTGTCGCCTTTCGAGAAATCCCCCTGGCGGATGGAAGTGGCACGGCACCGATTCAGTTGATGTATTCGAACGCCGTCCACGGACCTGAAGGCCCGATCGAATACCCCCACGGGACTCAGCCACCCCCGGCGAACAACACGCCTGATAATCCACCGCCGACGAACGGTCCCACGGTACCGGCGAATCTGCCGCCGCAGATCCAGAAGATGATCAGGGAATGGGATCAGATGGAAGACTACGTCAAGCAGGCCATCCTCAAACTGCTGTCGTGAGGAAGACCGGGCGGCGGACATGGGATGTCCGCAGACAGACGCGAGTAGCGTCGAAGAATTGCAGTTGAACGGCTTACATGGCTCCTCATTCGGAACGAGATTGATGAAATCAATTCGAGGCAAACAGGCATTGGTCACGGGTGGTGCGTCGGGCCTCGGTCGTGGAATCGCACTCGCGCTGGCTCGTGAGGGTGCCGACGTCTACCTGTGGGACGTGAACGCAGAGGGGATGGCCGCCGTCGGCGACGAAATTCGCGCCCTGGGTGTGAGTTCTGCCTCACGAAAGGTCGATCTGACGAAGCCAGCCGAGATTACGGCAGCCGTCACGGCACTGACAGAAGAGTGGGGCGGTGTCGATATTCTTGTGAACAACGCGGGCGTCGCTTTCTACGGTCCGACGCACACGATGACCGCCGAGCAGTGGGAATGGTTAATGGGAATTAATCTGCTCGCTCCGATTCAGATTACCCGAGAGTTACTGCCGTCTTTGCTGGAACGTCCGGAAGGACATATTCTGAATGTTTGCAGTATCGCGGGCCTCGTGGCAGGAGGCCGCTTCGCCGGCTATCACACCAGCAAATTTGGTTTGATTGGATTCTCGGAATCGCTGCGAGCCGAGTACGGACGCCGCGGGCTGCACGTCACGTCGCTGTGTCCCGGCCCCGTCAAAACAGATCTGTACCGTAAGTGTGCCACCAGCAAGGAACGGAAGACGGTTCCCGAACCACCCCAGTGGGTCTGCACCACTGTGGATGCCGTTGCCCGGAAGGCGATCAGAGCGATCAGGTACAATCACCGCATGCCCCTCGTCGGGCTGCTGGCTCACTTTCTGTGGAATATGAAGTGGATTGCCCCCGGATTTCTCGATTTTCTCAATCACTTCCGCCGGAAAAAACGCGTTGCTTCCAATCCCACAGAATCCCAACCGAAAGAAAATGCCTCGCTCAAGCGGGCTGCATGATTCGGTAGATCACGTCAGAAAGTCACTGGTCGTGTAAAAAGTGGATTGCAGGGCATTCCCAATTTGAAATGTCACGTAACGTCACAGGACCTGTGGCAGGCCGGAGGTCAGCGGAGTCTGATCGACGGTCTGAGGGTAGGTAGGACCCTCCCTATTCTCGCGACGTCAGATCGAATCTCTCGAACTGATCCTCATAGTGGATCGTGAAGGTTTGGTTGTCAGAAGACAGATCGAACGCTTTGACCGGGACATGCCAGCTCAATAGTTCGGTGCCGGTGCGGACATTCCAGAACCGCAGGTTGTGACCGGCATCCAGCGCAATCAGCGTTTTCCCTTCATTCGTGAAGAGGAGTTTTTCCACCGTTCCGACATGTCCGAAGATGGTCGACTGAAGTTTGTTGGAATGGGCATTAACGAGTTCAATGCGTCGGTCGCCATAAGCGACCGCCAGCATTTGCCCATCGTTCGAGACGGCGATGCATCCCACGTCACGGCCCGGAATCGGATGCTTACTCAGAATGTCGCCTGTCCTGAGCTGAATCTGTAACAGTCGGGAACCCGTCACGGTCCACATGGTGTCGTTGCAGGTGTCGAACGCGAGGCGGTTTGGCACTATGTTTGAAAGAGAATAGGCAAAGGCAGGTTGCTGGTTCTCACTGTTCCACGCCCGCACTCGCAACTCCGGAATGGTATCGATTCCGACCAGCGTCACCTCGTCTGAGAGAAATGACAGGATGGGGGGATACTGGCCTTGTGAAGTCTCATTGGCGATCGGCAGAAGCTTCAGGTGGGGTTCCGCCTTGCCTGCCAGAATTGCTTTCGACCGGGTGCTGACTGCCACCCGGCTTCCCGACGCGGGCGCCACTGTCTGGAAGATCGGACCATATTCCTGCGCCAATGTGATTTCCGTGACGGGTCTCAAGTCATCAAGTGAATCGAGTCGCAATTTCCCTTCACGGATAGAGGCTAATGCCCTCATCGACGACAGGGTCAACAGGTTCTGAGGTTCCTCCTGAATCGTCATTCGGGCTGTGGATTTTTGGACTCGAGGCCATTTGATGACATGACCGTCGAAACCTGTCGAAATGATGTGTCGACTGTTGGCGGTAAAGACCACGCTGCGGGCGGGCCGAGAGTGAGCGGCCCAATGAGTCTATGCGTGAAGGTTTTCATTGATCACGGGCTTATCGGCGTTCTTCCATTCCACGATGTGAATCGCGCCCGATCGTTCCGCGACAGCGAGAAACTCGCCGTCAGGTGAAAATGAGAGTTCGTTTAATTTCTCGACCAGCCGCCATCTTCGTACTCGGACAGCTGCTTGAAGTCTCCAGATTTCTAATTCCCCCCACAGCCCGCCGATGGCGATATGTGATGGCAGGCGGCCTGTAAGCGTCTTCTCCTGGCCACGCTTGAGGGATGTTAAGCGTGCCTGATTCCCCAGGTGCAGTGTGGATGTCGTTGCTTCGGCAGGATTCTCCTGGAAGCACCGCTCGTTCTGATCGAGGTGGCCTGATCCTGCTGGGGTGGTCACGCTGCAAACTGCCTCTGAATCTTCTGTCGAATGAGCGTCTCTCTTCTTTCCAGCGAGTGTAATGGATGATCAGTAAATCAAAAGACAATTTCTAACCGAATGGAAGTGAATTTCACGTCGACCACATCAGGGTCGATGTCGGCCGGGACGGAAGCGATTCCTTGGGGAAACTAGGCGACTTGTTCGAGCTGAACGTTTTCTCAAATCCGCTTTGCAGCGCGATCCTCGGGAGCAGCAAGGGGTGAGACAGGTCACGGAACGTGGCTCTTTCCTCGGTCTCGCTCCTGCGGCACGTGATCTGCGACGGATTTTCCCAGGGGCCACGAAAACGACTTTCACTAAGGAACGTGATCATGGGTAATCAATCCAAGAAGTCCACCGATGCTTCGAAGAAAAGTACTGCCGCGTCATCGAATGACTCCCCAACCGCTGTTCAGAAAGCCAAAAAGGCGACGCTGGACATGGTGAAGCATCCTCAAAAAACAGGTCGGAGAACTTCCGATCGGGACTGACTACGGAGAGTTCACAGTGGCGAGCGATCGAGCAACCCGCTGGCCGATGCCACAGGTCGAGCCGGTCGCCGCCCACTCTGTAAGGACCAGCCAGATGAGCAGCCGTGCGTGGATCCACTCTGATTTCTCGTTTGCTGATGGGCTGCTGGCCACGACAGCGGCGCTGCTGGGTCTGGTGAGCGGAGAGATCATGTCCTGGCAATTCGTCAGTGAGCTGACGTTTGCCTCTGCCGGGCAGGCTGTGGTTTTCGCCACACTCATTGGCGTCGTCTGCGGAGTGACCGTCCGCCGGCACTTTGGTTTCTGTCTGTTCTGGTTCGTATGCGGCTTTTGCGTCGGTGAGTTTGCCGGACTCCGTCCTGGTCCCGAACTGGGTGACACCGTGCAGAAGTTCACCCTGTCTGTGGCGACCTTAAATCTGGCTCCACTGGTAGCCGCCTGCGGGACCTGTTCGGGCCACGAGCTTCAGAAGCTGCTTCTTCAGCAGACCTCTTCGCATACTTAGCGAATCGCCACGACTCGACGAAGCGTGATTCCATCGCCCCTTTCGTCTGCAACGATAACGTCTCTGCGCGCTGAGGATGGAGACTTACTCACTTTGTCCTACTGCCTGTTCGTTTCCACTGGAAAGGAGCAGTGCGTCCTCCCCAAACCCGCCGACCCGTTCTATGGGAATCAACTGCCGGGCACGCTAGAGTCAAAGTCTCCCTCGTGAGACGGTGGCGAGGTGAACGAACTCGATGCAGAACCCTTTCGATCTCTCTGGAAAGAGCGAGTCGTCCCGATGCAGAAAATACACAAGCCCAGCATACTCATCGTGCTGATGTTATCGGCCTTCGCCCTCTGGTCTGGCCCTGAATCGACGACCCTCCTGCAGGCTGCCGATGAGGAGCCGTCTGCGGGAAAGCGGGGCCTCGAGCGACCTGACGTCGAGTTCAAAATCTTTCAGTTTCCTGCAAACAAGATACCTCGAATTGATGGTTCGTCTGAAGACTGGTCGATTGTCCCTGCGGACTACGCCATTGGGACAGATCAGCTTCGCGAAACGGTGAAAGGCATCGATCAACATGATCCGACCGATCTCGATGTCACGGTGAAAGTGGGCTGGGTCAAAGGGCTGAACCAGCTCTATTTTCTCTACGAAGCGACCGACAACTACTGGGACTTCTCCCACGATGATCTGCACAATGACATCTTTGAAGTCGTGATTGATGCCGACCGTTCGGGGGGGCCCTTCATTCGGCAGATGCATCCCGACGTGACGTTGCGAGAGAAGCTGGAGACTCACTTTCAGTTTCACGGCGTCCATGCCCAGAACTATCACATCTTCACACCTGCGGAAGGGAAGGACTGGTGCATGGTCTGGGGAGGGCAGCCGTGGATTAAAGACCTTCCGTATGCCAACGCGGCTGATCAGTACAACTTCAAGCCGGGCGAAGGTGGTAAGCTGGTCCTCGAGTTCTTCGTTACACCCTTCGACTACGCTCCGAAAGATCCTGCACGAGCCATTCCTTCCCGGTTGGTGGAAGATTCCATCATCGGCATGTCGTGGGCCATCCTCGATTACGACGATGTCAACGCGGCTCAGTACCGCGGATTCTGGAATCTGTCGCATAAAACGACCATGTACGGCGATGCTTCCGACCTGATTGCATTTCGACTGATGCCCCTCGAAAAAACGATCCGAAAGCCGCTGGAGGTCGACTGGTCATTTCAAGTTGTTGATCCGGTCGCAAGGCTCGTTGCTTTCCACGACCGTTCTGTCGGCAAAGTCACCTCCTGGTACTGGGACTTTGGTGATGGAAGTCATTCCCGTGAGCAACACCCCCAGCATCGGTATAAGGAACCTGGCGAGTTCATCGTCACGCTGAAAGTGGAAGGTCCCGAAGGCAAAGGTAAACGGACCAGGATCTGGGACGTGACACTCCCCTGAAACCGTCCACCCCGTGAAGAACATCGCCGCTCGATCAACAATCCCTGGCAGACCGGCGACGTTTTTATTCTGCTGTTCAGAATGTGGAACTGAGACCCTCAAAGCCACCTCCGCCGCAGTCCTCAGTCACGACTGTTTCCTGATATGGCCCACACGTTCGACCGGATTTTTAGATCGAAGGAATCGCAGTCCTCATGGTGACGAATCAATTTCGAAGATGCGTTGTCTCGAGCAGTCTGGCCATCACCGCCATGGTCCTGCTGAATCCGCTGTCCGCTCGGGAGGATTCACCCCGTCCCCAACAGAGACCGGCGTTGACGACCTCGCGCGTCGTGGGCTCGCCCGAACCACCTTTGCCCTATGTGACCGAGCGGGCGTTTCCGGCACTGAAATTCAATAACGTGCTCGATCTGGTTGCCGCGCCAGGAACCGACCGACTGTTCGTTGTCGAGCAATCGGGGAAGATCTTTTCGTTCGTCGATCAACCTGATGTCAGCAAAGCGGATCTGGTCGTGGATCTGGCCGCACAGATTCCCGGTGTCAGGGATAGCTATGCTCTGGCGTTTCATCCTGATTTCAAACGGAATCGCTACTGTTACATCTGTTACCTGGAAGCACCCGATCTGCCCGAGGGAACCCACGTCTCACGCTTTCAGGTCTCGGATACGAATCCTCCGACGATTGATGTTTCCACCGAAACCCCGCTGATTACCTGGCGTTCTGGCGGACATAACGGCTGTTGTCTCAAGTTTGGTCCTGATGGGTACCTTTACATTTCGACGGGAGATGCGGGTCCCGCCAATCCTCCTGACATTTTCAAAACGGGTCAGGATATCAGCGACCTGCTTTCGTCCATCCTGCGGATTGATGTCGACCATGCTGACGAGGGGCGGAACTATCGCATTCCTGCTGATAACCCTTTTGTGGGACAGCCCAATGCTCGCGGAGAAGTCTGGTGCTATGGACTGCGCAACCCTTGGCGGATGAGCTTCGATCAAAAGACGGGAGACCTGTGGGTCGGAGACGTCGGGTGGGAATTGTGGGAGATGCTCTTCCGGATTGAACGGGGTGGCAACTACGGCTGGGCAGTGATGGAAGGGCGTCAGTCTACGCATCCCGAATGGCCCCGCGGACCCTCGCCGTTCCTGCCCCCCGTCATCGATCACTCGCACAATGAATCTTCGTCGATTACCGAAGGCTTGACCTACTACGGCTCGCGGCTGAAAGAGCTGCAAGGGGTTCATATCTACAGTGACTACGACACCGGGAAGTTCTGGGGCTTTCGGTATGAGAACGGGCGGGTCGTGGATCATCGCGAGCTGGCCGACACGACTCACCGTGTCGTCGGGTTTGGAGAAGACCACTCCGGCGAATTCTATATCCTGGATCACACCGCCGGGACAATTCACCGACTGGTTCCCAATCCGCAGGAAGACCTCTCAAAATCATTTCCCCGCTCACTCAAAGAGACAGGGCTGTTTACATCAGTGAAGGAAGGAAAGGTCGCATCGGGCGTCGTCGCTTACTCGATCAATGCCGAGTCTTGGGCTGACTACGCGACTGCTGAACGATGGATTGCCATCCCCGATCAGCTTGCCGTAACCACGACAACGACCCCGTGGACATACCCCCTGAATACGGTTCTCGTCAAAACGCTGTCTCTGGAACTGAAGTCAGGCGATCCTTCGAGTCGCAAGGCGATCGAAACGCAGCTCCTGCATTTTGATGGGATTGAATGGATGCCCTACACCTACCAGTGGAACGACGAACAGACGGATGCCACCCTGGTGGCTGCCGCGGGGGCGGAACGCGTCTTCACAATCGTCGATGCGAAGGGGGCCAACGACCGTGAAGAGGGGACGACTCGACAGCAAACCTGGCGGTTCGCTGGTCGTGCGGAATGTCAGCGCTGTCATAACAGATGGTCAGGTCCCCCTCTCGCTTTTGACATCCCTCAACTGAATAAGGCAGATCGAGATCGCAGTCCCAGTTCACAACTGCAGACGCTGGCGGCGATCGGCATTCTGGATCGTACGATTCCCAGCGAAGGACAACCCGAACTGGCGAATCCGTACGATGTGAACGCGGGCTTGGATTCGCGGGCGCGGGCTTATTTGCAGGTCAATTGCGCTCATTGCCACCGGATGCATGCCGGCGGAGCGGTCCTGTCTCAAATGCATTACGACTTGACGCTCGACAAGACCAACATGCTTGGTGTCCGGCCGACGCAAGGAACATTCGGGATTCATGGGGCCCAGGTCATTGCCCCCGGGAACCCTTATCGCTCGGTCTTGTATTATCGGATGTCGAAACTCGGCGGGGGGCGCATGCCTTACATCGGTTCCTCCGAGCCGGATCGCGCCGGGATCCAGTTGATCCATGACTGGATCGAACAACTCTCACCCGACCTCGCCCCTGATCAAACAGGACACGAAGCCGCGCTGAAGCAGAAACAAGACGACAGCGAGGCGATCAATCGACTGCGTCAGTCGAGTACCGCCACCAGGGAAACGGCCCTGGTCGATCAATTGCTGTCGACCACGGGTGGAACGTTAATGCTGCTGAACGCGTTCGATCGACACGAACTTCCCCGAGAATTGACCCCGCTCGTGATTGAACGCGGCACAATGCATCCGGATGCCAGCGTGCGAGACCTATTCGAACGTTTCGTGAGTCCTGATCAACGGGTGAAACGGTTAGGAAGTGTCATTGAGCCGCGTCAGATTTTGTCGCTCACCGGTGACGTCCATCGCGGTCGACAACTGTTTTTCGAGACGGCTAGCGTCAACTGCAAGAACTGCCACCGGATCGAAAAGGTGGGCAAAGAGATTGGGCCCGAACTGACCACGATTGGGAAGAAGCACACTCGCGAGCAACTGCTCGAGAGTCTCATGGAACCTTCCAAGCGGATCGATCCCAAGTATGTGACGTACCTGGCCGAGACAGCCGACGGGCGGCTCGTGACGGGGCTTTTGATTAGTCGCGATGATCGCGAAGTGGTGCTCAAGGACGCTCAGGATCATGAGATTCGCCTTCCGATGGCCGATGTTGAACAGCTCGTTCCACAGCAGCAGTCGCTGATGCCGGATCTGCTGCTGCGTGACATGACGGCGCAGCAGGTTGCAGACTTGTTGGAATACCTTGGGTCATTGAAATAAAGTGACGTTATTCCACGGGTCGTAAAATCATGATTAACGCTTCGACAAGCTTCCCCCCAGGTAGAAACAGCAACGTGAAAGGTTCAACATTGAATCCACCAACAGTGATTTCTCGACGTGACTTGTTGAAGGGGGCCGCGGCAGCAGCAGGGGGTTGCCTGACACTGCCAATGTCGCTTCAGGGAGCGGATTCGGTTGCTCCCAAGTCGGTTGCTGCCGTTGTGACCCGGTACGAGAAAGGCCTGCACGCCGACGTCCTGATCGGAAAGATCATGGAAGGGTGGAAGCAGGACGGGGGGACCGGACCGGCTCTGAAACTGGCTTCGATGTACGTCGACCAGTACGGCCCCGGTGATCTGGCGCGCGGGTTGGCCGAGAAGTACAACGTTCCGCTGTTCGATACCATCGAAGGGGCGGTCACGGTCGGCGGAAACCGTATTCCGGTTGATGGTGTGATCAGCGTCGGCGAACACGGCGACTATCCCTATAACGACAAGGAACAGCATCTGTATCCTCGTCGCCGATTTTTCAGTGAGATTACTGACACCTTCCGTAAATATGGTCGCGTGGTTCCTGTCTTTAATGACAAGCACCTGGGTCCCCAATGGGACGATGCCAAATGGATGTACGACCGGGCTCAGGAACTGAAAGTCCCCTTCATGGCCGGGTCGTCGCTCGTCGTGACATACCGCGATCCTGAACTGAATCTTCCCATGGGGAGTGACATCGAAGCGGCGGTGGCGATCGGCTATTCCGGGCTGGATATCTACGCGGCACACGCACTGGAAGTATTTCAGTGCCTGGTGGAACGTCGTCGAGGTGCAGAGAAGGGTGTGGAATGGGTGCAGTTCCTGCAAGGGGACGCCATGTGGAAGGCCATTGATGATGGTCGAGTCTCCTCGGAAATCTTCCACGCCGCTCTGGCCCTTGTTGCGGCCAGCCCCGAGGGGGTTCGCCAGAGCAAGGATGCTTCGCTGTTCCTGTTCCAGTATCGGGACGGCCTGCTGGGAACGCTCTTCATGTTGCCTGGCTTCGCCACCGGAACGGCGATCGCTCTCAAGGTGAAAGGTCAGCAGCAGTTGCTGGCAACGCGATTTGAAGAACGAACCCAACCGCGACATCCCCACTTTGCCTACCTGCTGAAGGGGATCGAGCGAATGATCCACACCGGGAAGCCGAGCTATCCCGTAGAGCGAACGCTGTTGACCAGCGGCATCCTCGATCGTGCTCTCACGTCCCGGCTCCTCAATCAGGAACGTCTCGTGACGCCCGAACTTGAAATTCGTTACGCACCGGTCGACTATCCGCATGCTCCCTTTCCGGAACTGACTTCCAGCCCTGTGGGGGGTTGAACGGTCTCGGCTGAGGGAGGGGTGACACCCGTTCTTTTCGATTTCTGCGGCATCGGTTATACAATCCTGCGGAGTCTCGCTGCACTCACGAGCGAGGCGAACCGCAGTCGGTCGTCGATTGTCACGTTGCAGTGAGAAACCGTATCTCCACGGATTGGAAAAATGACTCGTACTCGAGTGGCTCATATTCTCAAGACTGGCCAACCTGAGACCACCGTTGATGTTCGAGGCTGGGTTCGAACGAAGCGTGAGTCTAAACAGGACTTCGCGTTTCTTGAGCTGAACGACGGCTCGTGCATGAAGAACCTTCAGGTGGTGGTCGACGCCAGGATTCCGGATTACTTGACCCTGATCAAACAGATTCAGACCGGGGCGAGCGTCGCAGTCATCGGGACAATCAAAGAGTCTCTCGGAAAAGGGCAGCGGGTTGAGGTTCACGCCCAATCCCTGAAGGTCCTGGGAACGGCCGACCCGGCGACGTACCCACTGCAGAAAAAGGGGCATAGCTTCGAGTTTCTGCGAGAAAAAGCTCACCTGCGGCCCCGCACCAACACGTTCGGCGCTATCGCTCGTGTTCGTAACGCCCTGTGTGCGGCGATTCACAACTTCTTCCAGGAACGCGAATTCCTCTACGTTCAGACGCCGATCATCACCACCAGCGACTGCGAAGGAGCAGGGCAGGTCTTTCAGGTGACGACCCTTGATCTGGCCAGACTTCAGCAGAGCAAGGGCCCGCTGGATTACTCGCAAGACTTCTTTGGCAAGAAGGCGGGACTCACGGTCAGTGGCCAGCTTGAAGGAGAAATCTTTGCCACAGCCGTCGGTGACGTTTACACGTTTGGACCGACGTTTCGGGCAGAAAACTCGAATACCACGCGCCATCTGGCGGAGTTCTGGATGGTTGAGCCCGAAATGCCCTTCTATGAACTTGAAGAAAACATGGATCTGGCCGAATCGTTCGTTCGGTCGATCATCAAAGACGTGATGAACAAGTGCAGCGAGGATCTGGAGTTTTTCAACGAGCGGATCGAGCCGACTTTGCTCGCATCGCTGCAGAATATCGTCGAAAACGATTTCATTCGTCTGACCTACACCGAAGCGATCAAGATTCTGGAAGAGTCCGGGCAGAAGTTCGAATTCCCGATTGCCTGGGGCCATGACATGCAATCGGAACACGAACGCTACCTGACGGAAAAGCACTTTAAACAACCCGTGATCCTGACGGACTATCCCCGGGCGATCAAATCGTTCTACATGCGGTGCAACGAAGATGGGAAGACCGTCCGCGCAATGGACGTACTCGTCCCGCGAATCGGCGAGATCATCGGTGGGAGCCAGCGCGAAGAACGTCACGATGTTCTCATCGAGCGAATGAAGGAATCGGGACTCGTCCCCGAAGATTACTGGTGGTATCTGGAACTGCGCCAGTACGGCACCGTCCCCCATAGCGGTTTCGGGTTAGGCCTGGAGCGTACGGTCCAACTGGTGACAGGGATGACGAATATCCGCGATTGCATTCCCTTTCCCAGAACCCCCAAGAGTGCAGACTTCTGATCGGGTCTCTTCTCTTCCAAAGTGAGCGGACTCAGGGAGTGTTCATCGTGTGCGGCTGACCGAGTCTGCTTTTACTTCTGGTCTTGTGCGTAGACCACAGTGATGCTGCGTCAGGGGGAAATGGTCCGGCGACGTTCCAGATGAGATCGACGAGGAGTCCCTCCGTGTCGATCTCGAAGCTTCTCGCGACACTCCCGGCACCGGACCGCGATTGAATACATGGAGCCCTTGGCAACTTCATACCACCACTGTTGCTGCTTCGCTGTCCAGATTGAGAACAGACCGCAGTCGATGCATTGGAAGCGGGTGTCCTCGTAATATTCGATGAACCTTCGTCCAAAGGGTGAGTGTTCTGCCGAGGGATCCAGAAAGGTAACCGGGATTCGCTTCTTGAATTCTTCCTCAATCTGGTACCGGGGCTTTTCCGATTTCGTTTTGCCACGTGCTCACCTTTCTCTCGCAGCGTCAGGATCCTTCCAGACACGACTGACGGCGCGCGCAGGCCCCGGCACCTTTGTCCTCTGTTCGCGTTTGAAGCTCGGATTGGCGGGTTTGTTCGTCAAACCGGCCATTGTCTGATGGTTGCCAGGCAACGTCATGGCACACGGTCATGGCGGATCGGGTTCGCTGCTACGTTACCGGGGTAGCCGCGGGGCTCCGCTACTCGCACGGGAGAATCGTTCGAACAGTTGAGCATAAAAGCCGTGCTGAGCAATCAGTTCGTCATGGGTTCCGCGTTCGATGATGCGGCCGTGGTCCAGCACCAGGACGAGGTCCGCGTTACGAATCGTGCTGAGTCGGTGAGCGACCACAAAGCTGGTTCTCCCTTTCAGGAGAACAGACAGTGCCGTCTGCAAGCGCCGCTCTGTCTTCACGTCGATGCTGCTGGTTGCTTCGTCGAGAATCAGCAGACGGGGATCGGCGAGCAGGGCTCTCGCAAAGCAGACCATCTGCCGCTGGCCCAGCGAAAGTTGATTGCCTCGCTCACCCACTTTCGTTTCGAAGCCTTTCGGCAGGCTTTCGATCAGGTCGAGGCAGTCAAGGCGGTGGCAGACGGTTCTGAGATCGTCGTCGGTTGCATCTGGTTGTGAGAAGCGAATGTTCTGGGCGACGGTCCCCTGAAACAGAAAGTTCTGCTGCAGGACGATGCCAAACTTGCGATGCAGTGATTCCCCCTGAACCGTCAGCAGATCGCGATCGTCAATCAGAATTCGACCACTTTGCGGCAGGTAGAACTTGGAAAGCAGATTGATGATCGACGACTTGCCGCTTCCCGTCGGCCCGACGAGTGCAATCGTCTGGCCCGGTTCCGCAGAGAACGTGATATCGCGCAGGACAGGGCGAGCGGGATCGTAGCCGAACGTCACATTCTCAAAGACCACGCGACCGGAGATCTCGGAAAGCGCGACCGCGTCCGGGGCATCCTTCCACTCCGGCTCGAGATCCAACAGCACGAACAGGCGTTCGGCACCCGCCATTGCGGTCATCGCCTGGTTGTACTGGTTTCCGAGGATCGTGAGTGGTGAGAAGAAGACGTTTGCCATAAAGAAGAACCCGACCAGCTCTCCTACGTTCGTACTGCTGTCCGGGTTGAGTACGCGCCATCCACCAATCACCAGCAGCAGCGAGATAAAGACCTGTGTGTTCAGTTCCAGCAGAGGAAGGAAGAGGCCGTGCGTATGCTGGACTGCAGTGTTGTAGCGAGAATGGTCCTTGACCAGTTCTCCGAACAGCCGCGCGTTCTCTTTCTGGCGGACAAATCCCTGGGTCACGCGGATCCCGATAACGGATTCAACCAGTGTCGCCGTGACTCGACTGAAGGACTCACGCGCCTGCCTCAAGACGATGCTCAGCTTGTTGTGAAAGTAACGGTTGATTCCCCACAGCACGGGAGCCAGCCCCAGCACAATCAAAAACAGTCCCGCATCAAACCACAACATGCAGATGGCCGCGACCAGCATCTGCCCCAGGGCCACCAGGCTGACGAACATCACTTCCTGGACACCGATACGAACATCTTCGATATCGGAAACCATTCGTCCAATAATGCGGCCGACCTTGGTCTTATGGAAATAGCTCATTGGCATCCGCTGCAGATGAGCGAAAATCGCATTCCGCAAATCGAAGACGACGGCCTCACCCAGTTCCAGGGCCAGTCGCTGCCGAAAGTGCATCGTGATTTGAGTGAAAATCGCCAGCACGCCGAAGGCGATCGCTCCCCACATGACCCCGTTCGGATCGCCCTGTTCGATGGGGCCATTGATTACCGCGGCCAGGACATAGGTCAGCCCGGGTAGCTGAAACGACCGCAGCAGGGCCGAAACCAGCAACCAGTTTCGCTGAGTGGCGTAGGGTCGCATGAAACCCATCAGCCGTGAGATCAAACGAAGATCCAGCGGGCGCGTCTCGAGATAGTCATCGTCATCCCGACGGCCGATCCGGGTCAGTTCCGTGGGGACCGTCGTCGACGAACGAGTTTCCGCACCGGGAATGCCTGGAGACTGCGGAGGAGCAGTCGGCGCAGATGAGTTCGATGCGGAAAGGCTCATAGGGCAGCAGACTCAATATGGATCGTGGTGAATGCCCCTAGCCGCAGTCGGAACGCACTCTCACAGAATGCTCTGTTCGGACTGCGAACAAGGACCGATGCGGCCCTGCTGTCGTTCAAGGATTCTCGCTGTCCCAGTTGTAGATCGAACCTTTTGTGACTTGCAAGCAGCGGTGGGGAACGGTTCACCATCTCACGGATCTGACCAGCCCCCCCTCACTGGAGGGAGGGTCTCCGTTCGGGATCACAAGCTGTCTGGAAATTTTCCGATTGCGATACTGGATTCGCCGAGCCCCCGACAGCGAAAATGATGTCGGCGATCAGCAACAGGGATCGGGGAATCGTTCTCGGTGACGGATGATGACTGAAGTCCGTCATCCTGCGTGGCACGGTCGTCGATCACGTGGTCGGATCGGGACCGCAGGGTCAACTCCAGCCCCGCTCTGTAATTCGGGTCTCTGCAAGGTGGTCGTGATGGCTGACAAATATCTTGAAACGGCGATCATCGTTTTCGAAGCACAGCCCTACTGGGGGCCGGAACTACAACGTCAGTTTCAGAACACCGGTGTCACCGTGCGAGAATGTCGATCGGTTCGCGATCTGATTCCTTCCATCTCCGATGTCGAACGGGCACTGGTGATCCTGGAACTCTCGGCCGGGCTCGCGGATTGCCTCACCTGGCTGGCCGAGGACTTCGCCAACTATCCCCGGGAGACCCAACTGATCGCCCTGGGCTCCGCCGAGACGGGTGGGCTGGAATGGCTGCTGCGAGAAGCGGGAGTCACCGTTTATCTGCCCGAACTGGTGGGGGGAGAGTCCCTGGCCAGAATCTGTCGCCGACAATTGGAGATCCGCGTCCCGCCTCCGTCGCTCACACCATCCCGTCGTTCTTAAGTCTGTACAATCCGTCGAATCTGCCCCTACTTCGAGGTGGGGGCAGGTCGATCGAGGTTCTCGAAAATCGCTCGCGCTTGCATCTGACTTCGTTCCTGGCGGGATTTCAGCTCGGAACGATAGGACCGCAAAGGTCGCAGCATCAGGCGTTCGATGACCTGCTTGCGAACCTGCCAGTCCGTTTCCGAAACACCCGCCTCGGCCGCGATTGTCGACATGGCGTCGACCCCTTTCTCGACCGCGATCAAGCTCTGGTCCACGTCTTCCAGCACCTTTTTTGTCGATGTCTGGTTGATGAATTGACGGCTTTCCCATCTCGTTCGCAGGGTCTGGATCAGACCATTCAGCACGTCATAGCGCACGGAAGCATCGGGAATCGCCTCGGGGTGCTTAACCGTCGTTTCCAGGGCGACAGCGACGTTCCGGACAGAGGCATCCAGCGTCGGAGCGAAGTAAATCACGTGGAGACGATAGGCCAGTTCCCGCGCTGCATCTTCATCGCAACGTGCTAACAGGTCAGCGATTTCCTGGCGGGCGAAATAGCTCAGCAGCGGATCATTCGGTTCCAGAAAAGTTTCGACAGCGGCGATTTCCTGCCGTGTGGGCCTCTTCTTCAGGTTGACTGCATTTCCCAGCGCGATGAAGTAGTCGCGACGACGAACATCTTCGGGATGCAGTGTTGGTTTCTCATCAATGGCCTTCACCTGCTGCACCACCGTGCGGGGACGGTCCTGCAGTTGCCGTCGCAGGACATTACGGTATTCCCACCAGTGCGCGTCAGGATTTTCGTGAACCAGCTTCTGCTGGGTCGAAACTTCCCCCAATCGGCGCAGCAGTTCCAGTGAGACTTGGGTGTCCCCCAGCCATTCGACCAGTCGCGACCGTCGGCTGAGCACGATCTCGCTATCCAGTTCTTGTGGTTCGCTGGACGGTTGTGTCCAGAAAGGGGCCTTCGTCAATCGTGTTCGGGTCAGGACGGTCTGAACTTCCTGATGCTTGTTACCCCACCGCATCACTTCGAACGGCGTCTGAGATCCCAACAGGCCGTTCAGGGCGGAATTGGCGGATTGGTTGGATTCCGCACAAATTTCTCCCAGCGCATCGTGATCGTAAGCGGGCTGATTGAGCAGTGCAGACCAGTCGAGTGCACTGCGTCCGAGAATGCGTAGCACGTGCGGAGTTTCCAGCCGCGAGGCAAGTTCGCCCGGAATGAAGACCTCTTCCGAGTTGGCACCGAACAGCAGGAATTCGCCCGCAGCGGTCTCAATGGCGATCGTCTGGGAAAACGCCTGACGCATCGACTTCAGCACAATCCGCAGTGGTTCCGGGCCATAATCGAGACATTCAAATCGCTGACAGAAGAGTCCTCCTTCGGACAAACGGTGGGAGGCACGTTGATAGAACTCAGACGTGAATTCCGCCGCAGACGCTGCCAGCGACGAGGACGACGGGGTACTGAGAATGACGTCAAACGGTTCCGAAGAATCCGCCATCAGTGCCAGTTCCGGACTGACGTTCTGCACCACCACACGGTCATCCGACAGCGGATTCATTCCTGTCTGATTCGCCAGAGGGCCGCGAACCAGTTCAATCAAACTGGAATTCCCCTCGACGCAGACCGCTTCGCGAATTGGGAAATTCAGACACGTCGCAAGGGGAACTCCGGACGAAAGTCCAAGAAACATCACTCGGCCCGGTCGCTCCGACAGGACCATCGAATAAACAGCCTGCAGGACTTCCGGGGCAAACTGGGGAACGACGTCGGCGTTCTGGGTGACAATCGATCGCGGGATTCCCGCTTCGCGCAGATACAGCTCAGCGACCCGTCCGCGCCAGAGTGTCAGCGAGCCCGACGGGCCTTCCTGACGATGAATCAACCGCAAGTCATCCAGACCCGTCAGGTGTTGCCGGTCCCAGCCCGAACGATAAGCCACAAACGCGGGGGTCGAGAACAGGATTTTTGCTGTACGTGAGGCATCGTCATGGCTTTGCCAGGCAGGAAGCGACAGGGAGATCGCAGTCAGGCTGATCGCGACTGCGGCGGGTCTCCACGAAACGCTTTCTCTCCAGGACTTCATTTGAGAAGCGATGGCGGTGCAGAGCAGCGCGATGATCCCAATCCCCATGAGAGCAAACACACTCATGGTTCCCCCCAGCAGGTAACCGGCGATGGCGTGCCCGCACAGAAAGGGAGCCCCCCAGCCAATGTTCGCACAGGTGCGGGGTTGATGGCTCGGAGCGGCCATCACACCCAGAAGAGTGCCGAAAGGGACCGCGAGCAGCACCAGCAGTGCGACTCGACCGGCCACCAGCCAGGTGACGTTCGTCAGACGGGCGTTCATCCAGAGGGAGAGATCAACGATGTGCGGCTGGACTGCCAGCAGCAGACTGGCCGTCGCCGCCGCAAAAAGTCCACACCAGGCCACACGTTCCGAAGTCCGAAAACGACGCGGCAGCAGCGCAAGTCCACCGGCAACGCCGGCGATGGTCCCCGCCACCTGAGTCATGATGACGTAGCTGCCATGGGGCATCAGTTGGTTTGCCAGTCGCTGATGGCACGACAACAGGATTCCTAGGACGAACAAGGTTCCCGCTCGCAGCAGGAATGAAGCATCGTGCGGGGTGGCGGTGATCGCGGAGGATCCCGCCGTCGATTGCTCCGAAAGGGTAGGCATCATCAGCAGGCAGATTCCGATGACCGCTGCCATCACCGTCGCGGCAATCGCAGGGGCGAAGACACCCAGCCAGTGAGCCAGCATGACTCCGTTCAGCAGCAATCCGCAGGTCACCCCCAGTAAGACCAGGGGGAGCGACTGTCGGGAAGAGGAGTTTTCGCTGGCAGTGTATACAAGAACGGAAGACCAGAGGATGCCGGGAATCACCCACGCACCCAAGGCAAGAGCCAGCGAGACGAAGGATTTGGTCAGCGAGAATTCGAGCCAGGCGAGCGGGACATGACCCATCAGCATGCTCATGCTGTCCATCCACAGCGGATGCAGCATCGTCCACGCACACAGACACCAGATCAGGGACGAAAGAGTGACCGTTTGAGGGACATCGTCCGGGGCCGGACGCCATGAGGCGGCGTACCATAACATGCCGGACATCACGAGGCCGACGGCCAGTTGAACCACCGGATCGAAACCGAAGGTCAGGCTGAACTGCTGCCACATCGAGACAGCTGTGACCCCCAGGAACACCCCTAATGCGAAACGAACGGCGGAAAATGCCGCACGTCGTGTATCTACCAGCGCCAACAAAGTCTTGCCTGCAAACATGACGTCCCTGCCATTTGTAAGGCGATCTCTCTCGCGCGGATCCCATCCAGCGAGTTGTCCATCGGCGGTTTTTACCGGAATTCAGCGATTGACAGCAAGACCGACCTTGACCTCTCCCGACACTGATCCCGCTGCAGGCGCTGTGAAGGTGGTTGGCCACTTCTGATTCGAGGAAGCGGCGGGAAAATTGTCTGTTTGAGCAAGTTGAGCAACTTCAAGCCAAACCCCTATTTTACAGGGACGAAACGAAGTTGCTCATGTTGCGCAAATTGAGCAGGTTGAGCAACTTCAGTGTCACCAGTACGACCTCGCTGTTTGTGTTCAGTTTGACACGTGCTGATGCGGAATCGGAGAGGTGACCCCCGAAATTTTCTTTCGTGTTTTCCAGGCCCGGTGAGACGGGAGGGTACCTTGAGGTCCGCCGAGCGGGCCAACTGGGGTACGGCGTTCAGCAGTCGGCTGGAATTCCTGCCGAATTTTTCATCACTTTTATTTTACGGGAACGTGAAAATGCGTCAAGAGTATTTGACGTCGAAGAGCAGAGAGGCCGCGATGATCTCACCCACGCCTGTTTCCGCAGAAAGCGGATCAGCACCAACACGATCGAGATTTCGATGCCGGGGTCTGAAGCAGTGACCCTCTGCAGCGTTCAGCGCGCGAGATAGCGACTCAGGTTTGAAGTGACGAGGGCCGTCTCCGTCTGGGTCAGCAGCCCCCGTAGCCATTTCGACATCTGTGGTGAGATTCGCCAGCGTCCCAGCGCATCGAACAGGGGAGTCATCCGTTGGGGATCAATTCCCATTTGCAATTTGCAATCGATTGCCATTTCGGGATCGAGATCGAGGAACTGATTGACGAGCAGGAAGTCCCCCTGACTGGGCAGTTCCAGATAGAGCAGTCGCAGTTCGCGGGCAAAGTACGCATCCAGCGGCAGGGTCAGATCCAGCGGGCCACCCGCCAGCGCTTCAATCACATATTCGCGTCGAGATTCCACCAGCCGCGCTGTCGTTTCACAGGCGGAATAGATCACGCTTTCGTCCACCAGATCTGATTGATGGATCTCGCGGCTCACATGTTTGTGCCAGGTTGAAGCGAGCAGTTCCAGCTGAACGGCGGGAGCCACTTCCTGAAGAAACGAGACTTCCCGCAAGTAGCCCCGGGAGTTGTCTGACGTCCCCACGGCCTCGTGCTGAGCCAGAATTTCGTCGAAGGTTTGACGAAAAGCGACTCGAAAAGCGACGTAACTGAGCGTCGATTGAGGCAGCGGCGATTGGCAGATTTTGAGCATGAAATGAAGATGCCCCGTCCCCTGACTGAACACAAGAAAATCTGTCAGAAAATGGTGGTGAGGGGGTTCATTTTTTTATGTGGGCCGGATAACCGGTCACAATTGGAAAACTCATCCGCTGCTGGCCGGCAAGGTCCCCGACGGACCGTGAGTCATAGGTGATTTGCATTGAAAATAGGGGTTGCAGTTCTCTTCCACCGATCAGGCTGTGTGGATCGGTGGCAGGGCCCATGGGGAACAGATCGATGAACTGAATCCGTTCGGATGGCCACATCTGTGTGTTGATCACTGACGCTGAATTAGACATTTGCTTCCCCTTGGAACTATGATCGGACAAGACAGCGAGACTCTCATTTCAGTGGGACTACACAATGATCTTTCCTGCCAGTCGCCGTTGGTCCGGTTGCGTCCTGATCTTGCTTACGTCACTTGCCATGGCCGCGTCGGTCTCTGCCAGGGAACGTGAGGGGCTGATCGATCTGGAAGGCTGGAAGACGCTCGCCCCCCGTGATGAAATCCAGCCCGACTTTTCACTTGTTAAAAGTGGCGGCCCGGATGGGTCAGGGGTGCTGGTCATCAACGGGGATAAACGCGAAGGCCTGATGGGCTGGTGGGAGAAAACCGTCCCCGTCGAAGGGGCGACGTACTACAAGTTTCAGGCGTTCCGCAGATGCAAGAACGTCGCGAATCCCCGCCGAGCCGCCAGCGTTCGGCTCAACTGGCTCGACGAAAAAGGAAAGATTGCCTTACGGGACTTACCGGTCGTGGGACCTTACCACCCCCCCGGTCAGCCTGATCTTTCAACGGGAGAATTCCCTCCCGATCGCGAAACGGACGCAAACGGATGGACCGAAGTCTCTGGAGTCTTCCGTGCTCCCGCCTCTGCTCGAAAAATGTCGATCGAGCTGCACCTTGAGTGGGCCCCGGAAGGAGAGGTCGAATGGAGTTCTGTTTCACTCGAGAAGACCGAACCTCCCCCCGGCCGCAAAGTTCGTCTCGCCACCATTCACTACATTCCCACCGGCAAAGTTTCTCCTGCTGACAACTGCCGGCAGTTCGCTCCTCTGGTTGCCGATGCCGCGAGTAAGAAGGCCGACCTGATCGTTCTTCCCGAGACCTTGACTCATACGGGTACCGGACTGACCTACGCCGAGGCTGCCGAACCGATTCCGGGTCCCTCGACTGATTACTTCTCGACACTCGCGAAAGAGCACAAAGTGCACCTTGTCGTGGGATTGCTCGAACGTGTTGAGCACGTCGTCTACAACGTGGCTGTCCTGATTGATCCGGACGGCGAGATCCTTGGGAAGTACCGTAAGGTCTGTCTGCCCCGTACCGAAGTGGAAATGGGGATCACCCCCGGATCCGAGTACCCTGTCTTCCAGACACGGTTCGGGAAGGTCGGGATGATGATCTGCTACGACGGATTCTTCCCGGAAGTCGCTCGTGAACTGTCGAACAATGGGGCGGAAGTCATCGCGTTCCCCGTAGCTGGCTGTAACCCGAAACTGGTCGCGGCCCGCGCCTGCGAAAATCACGTCTACATCGTCAGTAGCTGCTATTGCGATGTGAAGCGAAACTGGATCATCACAGGCATCTTCGGACACGAGGGCGAGATCCTCGCTCAGGCCACCGAATGGGGAACCGTCGCAATCGCCGAGGTGGATCTGGATCAGCCAACCATCTGGGGGAATATTGGCGATTTCAAAGCCCAGCTCCTGCGTCATCGGCCCGCCACCCGAGACGAAGCCGAGCCCCCGACCAAGTCGCCCAATCCAGATCAGCGGATCAATCTGAAGCTCGACACACCTCCCGTCAAAGACGCTGCTCCGGCGGCCGAATCCAAGTCGACCGTGGTCGCGGCGGCAACCATTCCTGCCGAAACGCTCCCGAGTCTCAGAATCCCCCCTCACGAACCGTTTGAAGCTCAACAGACATTCCGCGCGGTCGACGGATTTCGACTCGACCTGCTTGCGGCTGAGCCTCTGACGACGGATCCCATCGCGATGGAATACGATGAGAACGGACGGGCCTATGTCATTGAGATGAGCGACTATCCTTACACGGACAAGACGAAAGACAAACCCTTCACGGAAAAAACTGCGGACCTGCCAATTGGCCGGGTCCGCCTGCTGGAAGACCATGATGGGGATGGCAAGTTCGACAAGAGTACGATCTTCGCGGCGGACTTGTCCTGGCCAACAGGGCTCGCCATCTGGCAGGGAGGAATCTATGTCAGTGCGACCCCCGACCTGTGGTACTTCAAGGATACCGATGGTGACGGCAAGGCAGATATCCGACGCAAGGTCTTCACAGGGTTCCACAAGTTCAACGTTCAGGCGGTGATTAACAACCTGCGAATGGGACTTGACCACAGAATCTACGGGGCCGGTGGAACGAACGGTGGTTCCATCATCCGTGTTGCCGATGGCGAGGCGAAGCCGCGCAAGATGGCGACCAACGATTTCTGGTTCGATCCTCATCACGAACAGTTTGAACTGATTTCCGGGGGGGCTCGATTCGGGCAGACGTTCGATGACTGGGGAAACCGCTTCATCTGCAACATCCGTAATCCGGTACGGCATGCCGTCATCGATGATCGCTACGTGTCGCGGAATCCGCTGCATCCGGTAGTCTCGCCGATGCACGATGCGGCCGAAGCAGGGGATACGCTTGCGGTCTATCGGACAAGTCCGCCGGAACCGTGGCGCGTGATCAATGCTCAGCGACTCGCTTCGGACCCGACTGTCATCTCACCGCGCAGTGAATCTGTTGCAGCCGGTTACGTGACATCGACGTGCGGCATCACTGTCTACCGCGGGGCCGCGTATCCACCCGAATACTACGGCACGGTCTTCCTCGGCGAAGTCGCCGCCAACCTGATCCACCGTCAGCGACTGACTCCCGACAGTCTGACGTTCCGGGCACAGCGCATTGATGAGCAGGAAGAGTTTCTGACATCGACCGACAACTGGTTCCGTCCGGTCAATTTCGTCAACGCCCCCGATGGCACGCTGCACGTGCTGGATATGTATCGCGAAACGATCGAGCATCCATGGTCGATTCCCGACGACATCAAAGCCCGACTCGATCTGGAAAGTGGTCGCGATCGGGGCCGGATCTATCGGCTGACCCCACCTAATTTCAAACCGACCCCGCCTCCGCGACTTGGCCAGGCCACCACAGCCGAACTGGTCGCGTCACTGGAAAATCCGAACTCGTGGTGGCGTGAAACGGCACATCGGCTGTTGTATGAACGGCAGGATCCTGCCGCTGTTCCTCTGTTGCAGGCCCTTTTGCGGAAGCGATCACCGGACAGCGTTACGGCGGTACCACCGGTGACCGCCCTGGGACGCCTGCACGCACTGTGGTCACTGGAAGGACTGAAAGCGCTGCGGGAAGAAGACCTGCTGCTAGCCCTGAACGACGCGGTTCCAGGTGTACGTGAGAACGCGATCAAACTGGCTGAGTCTCGTATTACATCGTCTGAGACCCTCGCCAGGAAGGTCATGGAGATGACCACCGACGCGGATTTGCGCGTCCGTTGCCGCGCCGCCTTCATCGCCGGAAATGGACACGCGCCCGAGGGGGTGACCCTGCTGGCGAATGTCGCGATGCGTGATCCGCACGATCCCTGGGTGCGAACAGTTGTCTTGAGTGCCGTGCCGGAAATTTCTGACGATCTGTTGATCGCGGTTACAGAAAACTCATTCCAGGTCATCGCACATCAGTCCGGCGCGTCTGCCGCAACCGAGTCTGCGAATGCGGAGACCGCGGGAACGGATGCCGCGGCGCAAAGCCTGCCACTGGCCACCATTCGTTCGCTGGCCATGCTGGTCGGAAAGCGAAACCACGAAGACGATCTGCGGCGAGTCCTCGTCGCGTTGACGCCTAAGACCAATCCCGGTCCCGGAGGGGCCTCGCGTCGACTGGTCCGGCGAGAAGTGGTTCTGGGACTGAGCGAAGGTCTCAGTGCTCATAACCTTGTCCTTACCGAAGTTGCTGCGAGACTCGAACCAGGTGCGTCGGCATGGATTGCCGAACTGGTCACGGAGGCGCGTGAACTGGCTCTGAATGAGTCTGCTTCGACGGACGCTCGCGTGCAGGCAATCACTCTGATGGGGCAGGGAGCCAAGGCAGATGCGGAACCGGTGCTGCTTGGTCTACTGGATCTCAAAGAGCCGCAGGAAGTGCAGCTTGCCGCGGTGCGTGCCCTGGTCCTTCACAGTCAGCCGGATCTGCCCCAGAAGTTGCTCGCCCAGTACCGGGGAATGACTCCTGCACTCCGTAATGAAGTTGTCCACCAGTTGCTGTCACGCGGCGCCTGGGTCGTGTCGATTCTCGACGCGATTGACGATAAGACCCTGTCGATCGGTGATATCCCGTTTGGACGACGAGCCACACTCTTGCGGCACGCAGACGAGGCGGTCCGGAAGCGGTCGCAGGCGATTTTCAGCCGCGAATCACTGAGCAGTCGGCAGTCTGTCGTCGAACAGTATCAGTCGGCCCTCAGTCTGGCCGGGGACCGCGAGCGAGGCCAGAAAGTCTCGCAGAAGATTTGTCAGACATGTCATCGGCTGGGAGGACAAGGTCGCGATGTCGGTCCCGCCCTGGAAACGATCCGGCATCGCTCACCCGGCGAAGTGCTGCTGCATGTGCTGGATCCCAATCGCGAAGTCTCGCCCAACTTTCTGGAGTATGTTGTGATCCTGAAGAATGGGACGACGACGTCGGGCGTGATTGCGTCTGAGACACCGACAAGCATTACCTTGCGACGGGCCGAGGGGGCTTCGGAAACGATCCTGCGAAGTGATATCGAAGAACTCTCCAGTACCGGCAAATCGATCATGCCTGAAGGGCTGGAAAAGCAGATCTCGCCGCAAGAGATGGCTGACCTGCTGTCCTATCTGCTGAGGAGCAAGTAATGCCCCGCATCTGGGACCTGCATTGTCACCTGGTCGGGACGGAAGGCCGAACGCCGGAAGAACGGATGACGACGCTGCTGTCGTACGCCTCGCGTATGGGCATTGAAAGGGTGTGCGTCTATATGGGAATGCAGTTTCTGCATCACCCCGGACCAGACGATCTGCGACAACAGAACGACGAAGTGATTGCCGCATTGTCTCATTACCACGATCGGGCCTTCGGGTTTTGTTACGTCAGCGGCGAACATGTCGAAGCCAGCCTGCGCGAGATTGACCGTTGCATCGAAAATGGTCCGATGGTGGGGATTAAGCTCTGGGTCGCCAAACGTGCGGAAGACGAAGCACTCAACGCGATCGTCGAACGGACGATCAAGCACAAGGCACTGGTCTTTCAGCACACCTGGGTCAAAACCGACGGAAGCCAGTTAGCGGGTGAATCGACACCCGAAGGGCTGGCCGCTCTGGCCCGCCGATTCCCCGAGGGGAACTTTGTCTGTGGTCACACCGGGGGGACATGGGAGCTGGGGATTCGCGCCGTCCGCGACCTGCCGAATGTGTCCGTCGAGACGGCGGGTTTCGATCCGACAGCGGGGATGGTCGAGATGGCCGTCCGCGAACTGGGTGCCGAACGAGTGCTCTTCGGCAGCGATGCAGGGGGGCGAAGTTACGCTTCCCAGCTTTCCAAAGTGCTTGGCGCTGACATCTCGGATATCGACCGGGCTCTGATTCTGTCGGGAAATCTGCGACGCCTGCTGGCTCCGATCGTGCGAGCCAAAGGGATGCGATTCGATTGAGAGGATTCTTCGTCTGATGATCGACACGAACGTCTCCATTGGTCCCTGGCCCTTCCGCAAACTCGAAGGAACTGACCTTGCCCGATTGACTGCCCGGCTGCAACGGAACGGCATCACACAGGCCTGGACGGGCAGTCTGGAGGGCCTGTTCGATCGGGATGTTGCGGGAGTGAACGAGCGGCTGGCGACAGCTTGCCGGCAGACGGCGCCGGGGCTGCTGGTCCCTTTCGGCACGGTCAATCCAGTGCTCCCTGCCTGGCAGGAAGACTTACGTCGCTGCGCCGAGATCCATCAGTTTCATGGGATCCGCCTGCACCCCGGTTTCCACGGATACGACCTGGGACTGCCCGCCTTTGAGCAGCTTTTGAAGGAGTCGGCGGAGCGAGGTCTGATCGTGCAGCTCGTTGCGACGATGGAAGACGAACGAACACAGCATCCCGTGTTTCAGGTACCGTCGGTCAATCTCACTCCGCTGGCGGCCCTCGTCAAACAGCATCCCTCGCTCCGTCTGGTGGTTCTGAACGCGTTTCGCAAACTGTCGCTGGAGGAGGCAGGCAAACTTGCCGCCGCAGGGCAGGTCTGGTTTGACATCGCCATGTTAGAAGGGGTCGACCGGTTGGGGGCCCTCGCCAGCAAAGTCAGCCCTCAGAGAATTCTACTCGGTTCCCACGCCCCTCTTTTCTACGTCGAATCGGCTGTCCTCAAGCTGCAGGAAACCACCCTGCCGACCCAGATCATCGAACTGATCCGGCAAACAAACGCCCAAGAACTGACCCGCTTTCCCACCGCGAACTGAAATGGAGTTTCCAGAGATAATTCCGTATCTGGGAATAACTCCGATGTCGCCTGGCCGCTGGGTTGCAAATGCAGCAAGAGGTTAAGCACGACGAGACGCATCATCGTGAGTCAGGCTACAGCAGGGAATTTGCAGGAGATGGCTTCTCTGGTCCTTCCAGGAACTGACTTGAAATCACGCAGGATAGCGCAGCGATCAAGACATTTCCGAACCGCTGGTCACCCAACCCTTGTCTTGTTACTGAGTCACCCGGCCGCGATTTTAAGAAAGCGTCTGCACTGATGATGGAAACGGACCTCGTTATTGAATCAGAATCTCCTGCAACGCTTACAAAGATTCGTCGTGCAGTTTCAAAGCATCTAACTGTGTATTCGGTGTATGCCGACAAAGCACCCGAAAATCGAGGAAGACGACGGTTAATCAGAATTCAATTACGACTGTCAGAGATCGAAAACACACGTGAGAACTTAGCGGCATCATTGAACCAGTTGGTAACTCATTCTGCAGACTTGAAACCCTACTTATGTGAAACTGCAGACATCACCGGATTTGTGCTGATCGCTGCTTCAGTCGGTTCTCATGATGTCTATGCGCGAACGATCGCGATTGGCGGAGATTTTCTTGATATCGTTCGTGCCCTCAACTGCAGCGTTGTTGTGAGCTCCTTCCCCGTCGGCATTTGATTAAGTAACAAGGATGACTGCATCATTCGGAGAGGACACCCGCCGATTCCGAGTCAGGAATCTGGACATAGAAAACAGGCCGTTTGATTCCCACCTCACGCATGGCCTGTTGAATCAGGGCAGTCTTTCCGATCCGACGGCGCCCAGTGACCTGGGCGAAAAACCACCGCTGGCGCGACAGCATTCGCTCCAGATCTGACAGCTGCTCAGTGCGTCCGTAAAATTTCCAGTTTGCCATCCGGCAGCATAAGATAAAGCGAGCTTATCAAAAAGAGGTAAAGTCGCTTTATCTTAATTGAGGAAGTGTTGCAATGCTTTTCGCAGTTGAGATTTATGGTGATTGCAGACACAGGTTTTGACCCTGTCGCCGCGGCTTGAAAGGGAACGAGCTTCATCTGTCGTGGGGGCCCGAGGTGTAGCCGCTCGATGACATTTGACGTGGAACGACAGCGTCTTCTCTTGCTGAAAGAGCACTGCTCTACCGTGGACGTTCAAGCGGTGGCAGACGATTGAGGAACTCACTTTTGGGGATTCCTCATGGATGACCCGACTTCTTGTCGTTCGTTATTGCACGGCCGTTTCAAGGACAGTTTTCTTGCCTTCCGAGCGGGTGATTTCCCACAGCCTCACGGTTTTGTCGTCGCAGCCGGATGCGAGATGCTTTCCGTCGGGTGAGAAGACGAGTGCCCGGATGGGACCTTCCTGCTGCAGTTTGATCAGCTCCAGCCCGCTGCCGGGGTCCCAGAGTCGGATGGATTTGTCGGCAGAGCCGGTGGCGATCAGCTTACCGTCGGGCGAATAGGCGACGGTGTCGATTTTGTTCCGGTGACCTCGCAGCGTGAGCAGGAAGTTGCCGGTTTGACTCTGGTAAATCCGAACAGTGCCGTCGCTGCTGGCAGTGGCGATCAGCTGCCCGTCTTTCGAGAAGATGGCTTGCTGGACAGCGCCCTGATGCCCCTTGAGCTGAATCAGTTCCTTGCCGCTGGTGACGTCCCACAGCCGGGCCGTGCGGTCCGCGCTGCCGCTGAGCAAGCGGCGGCCGTCGGGTGAGAACTGGACCGAGAAGACAAAATCGCTGTGCCCAACGTAGGTCCGGGCTTCTTTGTAGGTGGTTGCGTCCCAAAGCTTCAGGTCGCGGTCAAGCGACGCGGTGGCGAAGAACTTGCCGTCGGGTGAGTTGGCGATGCCGTGGATCTTGGCACGGTGGCCACGAATCTCTTTCAGCTGCTTCCCCGTGGAGCTGTCGAACGTGCGCAGAAAGTTGTCCGCAAAGTTGCCGACAGCGATTCGCTTTTCGTCACTGCTGAAGGCGACAGCGGGAAGTCCGAACCGGAACTCGTCGCTTTCCCATTTTCTCTCACGCCTGGTGACGTCCCAGAGCTGCAGCTTTCCGGCAGTGCGATAGGCACCCCCCCCTACGGCGAGCTGCGTTCCGTCACGGCTGTAGCAGAGGCTTGAGACCACCTGTTCCACACCGAGAGTCGCGGCCGTCACCACGGTGATCGATTCGTTCGCATCCCCTTCCGAGCTTTTCTCGCTGGAGCGAATGGGTTTACTGGAGTTTGAGCTGGCGGCTGCGACGGCGGATTTGGCTTTCCAGCGGCGCAGTGACTTGTCGACACTCCCCGCGATCACTTCGTCGGCGTTGGGTCCGAATGCCACCGCCGTGATGGCTTCTGTCGGACCCCGCAGCAGCTGACGTTCCTTGCCGTCGCGGGGGTCAAATAACTTGACCGTTCCGTCAAACGCCCCCGCCGCCAGCGTCCGGCCGGCAGGAGAAAAGGCGAGCGACCAGAACATGACACCTTCCGTCCCCGGCAGCGATGCCCGTTCTGTCCAGTCGGAGGTTTTCCATAACTTCACCGTCGCATCTTCGCTGGCGGTCGCCAAGGTACCGCCGTCGGGTGAGATCGCGACGGCCCGAATGGCTGCGGTATGCCCTTTGAGTGTGGTGACGGGCTCAAGGTCGGCCAGCGTCCAGACAATGGCGGTCCGGTCGGCACTTCCCGAAATCAGCAGCGCACTATCATGTGTGAAGACGACCGAGCGGACACCGGCGGTATGGCCAGAAAGGGTGGCGGCTTCTTTTTTGTCCGCAAGATTCCAGAGCTTGATGACTTTGTCATAGCTGCCTGAAGCGAGCGTCTTTCCATCAGGAGAAAAGGCGACGGCGAAAACCCAGTTTGTGTGGCCCGTGAATTCGGCCGACTGTTCTCCCGTGTCGACGTCCCAGACCTTGATGGTCTTATCAAAACTCCCCGCGGCGACCTGTTTGCTGTCCGGACTGAAGGTGACGCATGAGGCCACGTCGGGAAAGGCGTCCATTTCTCGGACGACCTTGCCGTCCTCGGCATTGCGCAGTGAGATGCGTCCATCCTCGCGAGCCAGTGCAATCCATTTCCCGTCGGGCGAATACGCAAGGGACTGAATTGCTTCCGGTTCTGGTGCATCGCTCGAAGAGGGTGTCGAACCGCTGTTGCTGGCTGAGGTGGACTCGTTACTGGAATTCACCGTGTCAGCCGTTTGTGTCTCACGATTGAGCGTTGCCTTTTCCGATTGCTTTTCGAGGTCCCACAAGGTGGCGGTGCCGTCGCGGGTGATCGAAACCAGCCACGCCCCATCGGGTGACATCGAGACAAATTTGGCGCTGCCATTCTCGCCACCCAGATCGGACAGCAGTTCGTGCTTTTCGCCATCCCACAGCTTCAGCTCGCTGCGATCGTTGCACGAAGCGAGCCGCTTGCCGTTGGTGGAGGTGGCGATCGAGCGAATCCCTTTCTTGTGGCCTTTGATCACGGCCGTTTCTTCTCCCGAGTCGATGTCCCAGACCCGGACCACCGCATCCCAGCCGACGGTTGCCAGTTGTTTGCCTGCCCCTGTGAAAGCAGCCCCCTCGATCTGCTGTTTATGGCCTTTCAGCGATTTCTCGACCGTACCCGCGAACACGTCATAGAGGGCCAGTCCTTCGGGATCTTTGGCGGGAATGATGGCCGCCAGCAGACGACCGGAGCCGGACAGGTCAATCGCCAGCAGTTTGGATGCCTCCGGCTCGTAAGTCCGCACAAACTCTTTTTTCGTGACATTCCAGACGCGAACCGTCTTATCGGTGGTACTTCCCAGGACGAGTTCTGTTCCGTCGGGAGACCAGGTGATGACGTTGGTTTTGGCCACGGGACCGGGCAGCGTCATTCCGACCTTGCCGGTTTTGGTGTCGACCAGTTGGACACCCGCCCGGGGCTCATTCGGTCCGATGGCCAGCCACTTTCCATCAGGAGAAAACGAGACGATCGCGATCTTACCGGGAAGCTCGATCCGGAGAGGGGCTTTCAGATCGTCAAGATTCCAGATCAGGACTTCCCCTTTGGCATCGGCACCCTCGGGCACTGAGACCGTGGCGACCGACTTGCTGTCGGGTGAGAATGTGGCGAACCCCCAGCCCGTGGGGACGGTCTCCGTCGGTCGAGGATTCGACACTTCCGTTTGAGGAGGACGGGAATTATCGATGAACTCGATGGGCTCGCTTTCAGGCCCCGGTGAGGCAGGGGGCTCTTGCGCGAAAGAGCTGTGATACAGATGCATCCATGCCAGACAGGCAAACGCGACAACCCGAACCTGTGTACTCATGATCCGCGCCTCTCTCTGACCCTGACCGCAATGTAGACGTGATGTCTGTAATATTATGTCCAAGATGGTTCGGGATCGCTAGTGCATTACCATGTGACGCGATTCTCTCACTCCCTCAGCGGTAACAGGCCGCGATGACGCAAACCGCCAGGTGGCATCCGTCGGGGGAAGTGTGCAGCCAGACAAACCGAGGGACCGAGCACTCGCTGTCGGACGGCGAAGATGCAGTCACAGACGGGAGTCTGTCTGGCGCGGGGGAAGTGCACGGCAACGAAAAAAGGCAGACAGGTCTTTGTGAGACCTGCCTGCCTTCGAACGATCGACCGTTGATTCAGTTGATCTTACTTCTTGACTTCGAAGCCTTTGGCGAAGGGAGCATCGGCGAAGACGAGTTCCGCCTGGGCATCGCCTTTCGCTTCACTGACTTTGGCCTGGCATTTTTCGCAGCAGAATCCGACCTTCACACCGCCAACTTCGACATTGGCATTTGGATTGAGCTTTGCACCGGACAGCGGGCATTTGGTCTGAGTGGTCTGGCCAGTTGCGGCGAGCTGATGATTGGCCTTGGTCGCAAACTTGGCGGTGTCCTTCTTGAAGGCGCCTGGGCATTCGCCGCAGCAGAAGTAAACCTTGCCACCTTTGTAATCGACAGTCTTGTCTTCCTTGGCCGGCTGGCCGGAGACGGGGCAGGTGGCCTTGAATGGCTTGGCTTTTTCATCGGCAGCGAATGCCATCACACCAACGGCCAACAGACAGCAGAGCATGGTACCGAGTTTTTGGATCGACATGGAATTTCCTTCTTGCAATGAGATGTGGTTCGTGAACCAATCAAAACTTGAACCGGATTTGTCGTGCCAGTCTCAGGACTGGCGCACCGACACACAGAAGACGTCTGAACAGACAGAGGCACAGAGAAGAGAGAAGGGTGTTAGATCACCCAACGGCAGAGCAGCTTACGGAGCGGTGGCCCCGAAGCACGCGAAAGATCGCGCTGCGCGGTCTGAGAAGTTCCCGATTCCGTGAAAGAAGGGGCCCACTCAAGGGTGCCGACCAGCAGGGAATTCGAACCCAGGGGTGCCGACGGCTCATGAGCCGACACGATGGCGGGAACCGCCTCGGCAGACTGACACTGGCAATCGGGGCGAGATAATCCGGTTCCGGTCGGCGTGTGTGTCACAGCTCGCGTGACTGGACGCTTGGGCTTTGCCGCTTTCTGTGCGGCGAGCCGAGCCTGACAGCAGGGGCTGAGTTTTGGCTGAGTGACGTGCGTTGATTCGGCCCGTTTGGCGCAGCAACAGTCCCGAAACAGCGGTGCCGGCAGCAACAGTGCTACCGCCAGAGCCAGCATCGAAACCAGTCGCACGATCCACATCAAAACGTTCAGCCTGATGAGTGTCGGAGAAACGATCTCCGTTATGATATCGAAGACCTGTGTCGACAGATAGAGGAATTCTTTGTGGTGGCCCGCTCATTCGTATTCTTGTCCAAACAGGCGCATTTTCTGTTTCTTCAGCAAATTCTGCTAGCGACCTGAGGGGTATGTGTAAGTCTCAGGTATATATGGGTTTACGCCGTTTTGCGTTCTGCAATTTGCTTTAAAGTCATATACCATAGATGTTTGTGTGAATTGCTGATCGCGGAGATCAGCGAAGCCTTGTCGCTGAGAATGCTTTCGTCAGCCAGCACGGAATGAGACGGGAAGGCGACGGACAGGCGATCAGTTTTTTTGCGTTCTCCTTGGGAACCGGTCTCACTCACATGACTGGTCCAAGCTGACAAAGAGATTGACGGAGTCGCTGGATTTCGTCCGAACATGACATTTTCGACGTGCTGGCTGACTCGCTAGACTAACCCTTCGCCGGACGGTGGCGTAACACCCGCAATTTGTTGACGGAATCTCGCTCGCATGCAATCACTCTGCGTCTACTGTGCCGGACCTCTTTTCAACCAATCCGAGCGGACGGAAATGACGGCGATTGCCGATGTGCTGGTGGAAGCGGGGCATTCCGTCTATTTGCCTCATCGAGACGGGATGGAATTTCGTCTGGTGCGTGAAGTCTTGATCGAACAAGGCTGGGAAGCCGCCCTGGCAGGGCAGTTCCTGCATGAGGCGATCTTCGCCCTGGATGTCTACCAGTTGGTCGTGGCCTGCGATGCCGTTGTCTGGAATCTGAATGGACGTGTTCCTGACGAGGGGGCGGTCTCTGAAGCGGCGATGGCGTGGACGCTCGGTAAGCCGATGATCGCTTATCAGGATGATGTGCGGTCCATGATCGCAGGCCGCATGAATCCGCTTCTTGTGGGCCTGGTCGACTTCACCTCCGTGCAGCAAATTCATGAGATTCCTGCAGCTCTGCACGCCGAATGTCGGCAGTTCCCACCCCGTAAGTTCGATCTGGAACACCTTCCCAAGCGGGTAAGGACGGCCGTGGCACGAGGGGCCGAACTCTGGAACGCCCTGCGAAAAGAAAGTGCCTATGGCGAGAATCGGATCATCGCCGAATGTGTGACGACTCTGTTCGCTCCCGGGGCCGCGTGAACACCGGCCGACGACAACTCGAGAAGAGTGGTACCGGTCGCCGCGTGAGCATGTCGCTGCCGATCAGCGGAGCGAATCAATCCCGTATCCGGCTGACCGTCGGTGTCACTTGATCGTATAGGCAGCGGTGTATTCCGAACCATCGCTGCTGGTGACACCGTTGGCGGTGGACCCTTCGAACATTTCCGGCGACTTGATAATACTAACGCTGACGGTCCCTTTTTCCCCTTCCTTCAGCACCCCGGCGTGGACTGCGGCGGTGGCCAGGTCACTGCTGGTGGTGTAGGTGCCGGTCCCGAAGACGCGGCCGTCTGTTTTGCCGACGAGATTGAACTGAAAGGTCTGGTCAATCATCCCGATATACTGCTCAAGATTTCCGGGGTCTTCTGCCGCCTCGGTCGCACCCGCTGCAGTCGGTTTGGTAGCAGCCGGGGTCACTTCCTTCGTGGTTGCGACCGCTTCCGTACTGACGGGGGTCGACTTACTGGCAAGTTCCTGAGGTGTCAGGAAGTGGTCGTTGTTCTTGTCGAGCTTCCGGAATTCGGTGAAGCGGGCTCGATCCCATTCGTACAGGCCAATCTGCCCATCGCCGTTTTTGTCGTACGCCTGAAACTCTTTGGGAAGCGCGGACGTCTTTGATTTGCGTGTCGGGGTGGTGTCCGCGATGAAATAGAGCTCATTGGGTGAAACATCGACATCATCACTTTTGTCGAAGCCGACCCAGTGAATCCGAATCTGTCCATCGCGTTTCAGTTCGATCACTTCGACGATGTAGTTCTTCTTGTCCCAGATCCCGACCAGCCTGGTGCCGACTTTTACTTTGGCGTCGGCGGGGACCTGTTTACCGGCAATGACGTTGGTGGGGATTTCTTCCTTGGCGATGGCCACCCCTGCGATCAGGGTGCACAGAACCGCAGATGTCCAGAATCGAAACATGCCTGTTCCTCAATCCTCAAAGTCACTTCCCCGGCCGCCAGAAGAATCACCGGAAACCGGGTCTGAGAACCAGTTGGGGCGCTCTCGCCGTCGGCTTTGTCCCGCTCTTGAGAAGGGGAGAAGTCGACCTGATTCGCTTCTTACGGTGTCGATGCCAGCAGCTCTACCTCGTCCGGTTCCTGCGGATAATAACAGCAGGGACTGATTCGCTGACAGAGAATTTCTGCCATTGCACCACTTCTATGATACCCCGGCTGTCAACTGAATTTTGGCTGAAGTCGTTTTGTATCGAAGTGTTATTGCTGCAGATCATGCAGAGAGCAGTCTTTCGGTCGCTTGCGCTTCGGCGATGGGCCTGCTGCTGCCGCGCCTGCTGTGGCGCATTTGCCGGATGTGCACCTCGAGACGCCGGAAACTCAGACACAGGGGGGATATCGGCATCAACTGCCGCTTGCTGGAGATCCGATGAGACGAATACTTGTTCCCGCAGCACGGGGCTTTCCTTGAATGGCGATGCCGTCCTTCGCTGTTTCAGGGACGGACGTGCAGAAGTTCCGGCAGATTGAGAACGTTCGTCGGTTAATCAGTTTAATTGCGGCAATCAAATGGCTCGTGCCAGGAAGACGAACAACGCGCAGGTTAAGCCCGCCTCCGGCAGCAGGCCCTGGCTTCGGTGGCTGTTTCAGCCTTTGAGATTGCTGCGGGTGGCTCTTCTTGCGGGTGTTGCAGCGGCGTCCCCGTACGTCGTCGAGAAACTCCCGGATCTGTCCCAGCGTTCGGAGTACCGGATCGCGTTGTCGCAGGTTCAGCTCGTTCCTCCACCCGCAGCACCGGTGCCGTTGAATCTGATTGACCAGGTTGCCGAGCAGTCCGGACTGCCGGACGAATTGTCTCTGCTGGAGAATTCACTGACGGATGATCTGGCCGCGGCCTTTGGTCGCCACCCGTGGGTCGCCGAAGTGGTCCAGGTCCGAAAATCGTTCCCCGCATCGGTCACGATCGAGCTGAAGTACCGCCGACCGGTGCTGCTGGCCAATGTCCCCGGTGGCCAAGTCCCGCTCGATGCCGATGGGATCGTCCTTCCGACGGCCGATTTTTCGCCCACCGATACGATGAACTATCCGATCCTGCGAAGCGTGTCGGCCCTTCCCAGGGTCCGGGCGGGGATGGTCTGGAGTGATCCTGCGATTCTGGCGGCGGCCCGGCTGGCGGAGACCTTGGCTGATAAGTGGCAGTCGCTCAAGTTCGAGGCGATCTCGATCCCACGGGAAGTCGATCCTGCGACGGAACCTCACGACGTCCTTCTGGAACTCGTGGGACAGGGGGGCTCGCACATCGTCTGGGGCCGCCCGCCTGGCAGCGATCATCCCGGCGAACTGGAAGCATCGCAGAAGATTCGCCGTCTCGAAAAGTATCTGGCGGAATTCGGCGACTATGCGCAGCCGAATGGACCCTACGAGATTGATATTCGACATTGGCAGGAAATTTCCCGTCGCCGACTGAGTACTGAACAGGTGCAGGTCAAACCGGCCAAGCCCGCCCGGTCGGAAATCAAGCCGCGCAGTGAACCCGCCCCCCGACTGCGTGAAGCGGGGATTCCGGAACCGGTAAGGATTCGCTGACCGCTGAAGCGATTGGGGGCGAGCCGCGATCGGATGTCTGGCGGTTCGGGTTGCGAAGCAGGTCATTCGCAGTTGCGCTTTTGCTGGACCGCGTGAGAAATCTCTTGCGCGGCCCCCGCCACGGCTCCGACGATGGCTCCGACGATGGCTCCCACGCTGCCGAGCAGGACCATGAGGAACGCACCTTCGTGGAGGCTGCCAATGAGCATGAATCCCAGTCCCGCGCCGGCAGCGGCAATCAGTAGCGAACTCACGATGACTGTCGTCAGAGTTTGCATGTGATGATCCTTTCGAAAGTGGAACTCGCTCCGTTCTTCCGTCGTGTCAGGTGATCATGACGGATGTGGAACGGACGGGGACGAATGTGCCTGATGCAGACTGGCAGCCGTGATGCCCGGGCAACACTGGCTCATCTGGCGATTCAGGCTCAGGTCATTCCGGAACTCGGGTGGCAGGCGATCGTCGTAATAGATTGCCTGCTGCGGGCATTCCGGTGCACACAGGCCACAATCGATGCACTTATCGGGGTGGATGTAGAGCATGAACTCACCTTCGTGAAAGCAGTCTGCAGGACAGACCGCAACGCAGTCCTTTGCTTTGCAGCCATGGCAAAGCTGGGTAACGACCATTGGCATATTTTCGATCCTTGATATTCTCGCACTCAATTCAGACGACAAACGTCACGACGCTTCCGTGCGTGGCGGGACGACCTGTTTCTCCAGACGCATTCGATGCCTGCGGTGTCGTTGCAGTTCCCGCTTTTGTCTCACACTCGCTGAGGTTTCTTGGAGAACGAATTCGACCCCAGCGACGATCCCTCGCGCCATCGGCCTTGGCCGAAACGAGGGTCGGTCACGGCGACCCCGGCATCTCGGGGGAGGTTCCTGGTTTCCATCTGTGGTGCTCCTGAACTTTGCAGTGCAAAGTGGAGGGGCAAAAAAATAACCGTTTCACGAGAAGCCAAGGCGTGAGGCGGTTGCTGCGTGTTTTTTCGCTGCTTCCGAAGCATCGGCCACCACACGCTGCAGCGCCTCGATATATTCGAGGAAGCGTTTGCGGCCCAGCGGAGACAACTGGCAAAGTGTCGTAGCGCGTCCGGGTCCCGTTTGTTTCTGCTGGATGATCAGGCCTTCTTCCTGCAGCACATCGAGATGGCGACTCAGGTTTCCATCCGTAAGTTCACACAGTTGCTTCAGGTCGACGAACGTCAGACCTTCACGATGAGTCAGCAGCGAAGTCATGATCCCCAACCTCGCCTTTTCATGCATCGAACGCTCGAGCCCTTCATAAGCGAAGCGGCCCGTCTGAGGTTCATTCGATTTGGGACTACGCTTCGGCATGTCGTCGTGACTCCGAAAAATAAAGCACACAGGCCATCAGCAGTTGCCCGCCGCCGAAGGTGGCTCCCATCTGCCAGGGACTCAATGGAGCAGCGTCGCTGCCGGACATCAGTGCCATCATTCCGGCACCCAGATAATAGCAGGCCACCCAGATCACGGACGATGTGACGAAGGGGATTGAGGCAAAAATACCGAGCGCGAAGAGGATCGCCCAGATTCCTGGTAACAGCGGAATGCTTTCCGGATGAAACTGAGAGATCCCCCAAGTCATGATGCCGCCACCCAGCAGGCTGGGAAAGAATTGCTGAAGTGCCTGACACGTCAGCCGACGTTCTATCCGGGATTCGCTCCGCAGGTAGCTGAGGCCCACTTCCAGCAACATCAGCGACAGGCTGGCAACAGCGATGGAAGACCACAACTGAATGTAAGCATCAGGATGCTGTTCAGGGACGGGGACCAGCCACGGCTGCACTGCTGCGGCGATCAATCCCAGCAGGCCCGTCGCAGCGACCGTGGTGGGACGATAACCGCGGAAACGTTCCGTCCGAACAATCTGTGTCCAGATCAGATCGATCTGTGCGGCCGCTTCGCGATATTCCATTTTCCCGCCTCTCACCTGCTGAACGGTCCTTCACTTTGCAAGGCAAAGTATCGTGTCGGGAAGCGCGTTCGTCAAGATCGGGATGGCAACCGGTCGCATTGCTGCTCGCCGAAGAAGGAGGAACTTACGATCCCCGGAGCTCACTCTTGCCCGGTCCGCCTGCCTGCACTTGCCAGGCCGTTGATCGCTCAGCGCAGCGCTGGTTTCCTTGTGCGAGCCTTGTCGCGTCCCCGTCTCGGAGGCTCGTACGCAATCTCCTAAAAGCTTGTCTTACGAAGAATTCGTAGTTTCTTCATCGATTCTTTGCAGTCGGAAATTACATCTCTCTTCACGGTAGTCAGCCTTCATCGCGTGTTATTCGGAAAGCTTTTGTTACTGACCACCGCAGCTACGAATTGATTATTCCCGACCTGGAACGACAGCCTGGCCCCTTTGTCTTTGTTGGCCGAGGTGGGGTCGTTCCGCCCGATTTCGCAGAGGATTGAAAGTCATGTTTCTTAAGGTTCGTCGTGGGGGTTTTACGCTGATTGAGTTACTGGTGGTGATTGCCATCATCGCGGTTCTGGTTGCTCTCTTGCTTCCCGCGGTGCAGCAGGCCCGCGAAGCGGCTCGACGAGTCCAGTGCCGTAATTCACTGAAGCAGATCGGACTGGCTCTTCATAACTATCATGATGCGTTCAATCGTTTTCCTTATGGCCGTGGTGGGACGGGGCATCCCGATGGGGGGACCAGTGATCCCCTGACAAACAACTACACTCGAGCGAGTGGTTTCATCCTGTTGTTGCCCTACCTCGATCAGGGACCTTTGTGGAACACGATTTCGTCAGTGCAGACATTTGGTGGCATGACGTTCCAGCCAGCAGGACCACGGCCGCGAGGAGTGACGACGGCGACTCCCGCATTCGACTATCCCCCGTTCATGGCGACAATCCCGACATTAATGTGTCCGAGTGCCGAAGTGATTACGACCAATAAGTATGGTGGTCAGACGAACTATGCGTTCTGCTGGGGTGACAACACGCGGCGGATTACCGGGTCGGAAAGTGTCAGTACGCGACAGGCAGTCCGTCGAGAAATGCGTGGGATGTTCGGATTGCAGTCCTCTCGTAACATGCGCGATCTCACGGATGGTTCGAGTAATACGATTGCCATGGCCGAGATCGCAACATCGAACGATGGAAACTCGATTCGCGGGGGTGTCGCCAACTCGCGCGGGACAGGGCCCGCCTACGACAGCCCGATCCTCTGCCAGTTGGAAGGAAATCGCGCCACGGGCAAATTGACTCCGGGGACCAACCGCAACCTCCGAGGAAACGGCTGGGCTAACGGGATCACTGCCTACACCGGCGTCAGCACGGTACTGCCACCCAACTCGCCCCACTGTCTGCAGAGCAGTAATGATCATTCGGACGGCCAGGCTCCGGCCAGCAGTATGCATGTCGGCGGCGTTTCTGTCCTGATGGCAGATGGGTCGGCTCGTTTCATCAGTGAGAATATCGATGTCGGTAATCAATCCGTGCCGGACGTACGGACTGGACCCAGTCCGTACGGCGTCTGGGGAGCACTGGGATCGATCATCGGCGGAGAGGCCGTCGGCGAATTCTGACAGGTGACGTGCGGAAAAACAGGACCCGGGCCGTGGCGTTCCCATGGGATGCCAACGGCCCGATGATCACAACAAAAGAACCTTCTGTTCCCTCGTTCGCCACCGAACCGTGTGTCTGAGCTTCAACCCCGGGCGAACCAATTGTGTATTTCCGGGTTTCTCACCACGCCCGCTGGTATCGCGCCACCCGGTGTCCAGTCTGGTCAGCGATCTGACAGGGGGTTGTGACGATGAGACGACCGGAACAGTGAATTCGTTTTAATAAAGGAAGTAGAGACAAGTGATCCTGAGACTATGGAATCCATCGCAATCGAGGGTCATAACGATGAAGAGAATCGTCTCCCTGGTGTGCTGGGGAGTACTGCTGCTGACCGGTTGCAGTGGTTCACGTGACGGTCGGCCCCGACCGGTTCCTGTGACAGGCTATGTGCTGGTTGACGGTGAACCCCTCGAAGGGACGAGGGTTGTTTTCTCTCCGGACGACCACCAGTATGCCGCAGCAGGGGTGACCGATGCGGAGGGGCGGTTTCAATTGCAGACCTTCGCTGCCAACGATGGAGCTGTTCCCGGCAGCTACAAGATAATCGCGTCCAACTTTATCGTGATCGAACATCCCAACGGGTCTGTGACTGAGACTCACTATCTTCCCGCCATGTACCGAGATCCGGCGAAGAGCGGCTTGACTGCCACCGTGGAAGATCGAGGTCCTAATGAGCTTACCCTGGAATTGACCATTCCCGCTTCCGGGATTGAACAACCAAAACTTCCTGCAAACTGAACTGGGCTATCCTTATGCATCAATCACTCAGCCGTCTTTGCCGAATGGCCCTGCTCAGTCTTGGACTGGTTCAAGGGAATGGGGCGGCAGCCATTGCGGCAGAACCTCTGCCAGCGGCGCCGGCCGGTTCTTTCAGTATCGTTCTGATTCCCGACACTCAGGCTTACAAGGGGGAAGGGACGAAGGGAACCAAAGCCAATTCGGACCCCGTCACGAACTCTATCTTCCGGGCTCATACCAACTGGATCGCGGCAAATCTTGAGAAGCAGAAGATTGTCTTTGTCAGTCACGTCGGAGACATTGTCGATATCGACGAGCCCCGCCAATGGCAGGTTGCCCGGGACTGCATGGATGTGATTCATGGTAAAGTTCCGTACGGAATCTCTGTCGGCAATCATGACATGACCAGTGCCGGGGATTCGACTCTCTTCCAGCAGTTCTTCCCAAAATCGCGATTCGAAGGTTTTGACTGGTACGGCGGCTGTTACTCGGGCAACGAGCAGGGGCCTCAAATCTCTGGCAACAACGCCAACAGTTTTCAGTTGTTCACGGCGGGAGGAATCGATTGGGTGTTCCTGCACCTGGAGTGCAATGCACCCGACGACGTGCTGGCCTGGGCCGACAGCGTGCTCGAGAAATACGCCGATCGTCGTGTTCTGATCACGTGTCACATGGGCTGGGGACCGCGCGACAAGCCGAAGAAAGACGAAGATTACTTCACGGCGGAGAAGGGCCGTATGCTATGGAGCAAGATTCACGGCAAGCGGGGGAACTCACCGCAGCAGATCTGGGAGAAGTGCTATCGCAAGCACGCCAATCTGGTGGCGGTCTTTTCGGGAGACCAGAGTCGAACGCAGGCTTTTCGGGCGGCAACGGCCGGAGACCATGGCAACGTGGTGCATGAGCTGTTACAGGACTATGGCAGTGGCTGGTTGCGACTCTATCGATTTCTTCCAACCGAAAATCGGGTTGAGGCGATGACATTCAACCCGACAACGGAAGAACTGTGCGAAGGGACCAAGATTGTGCCCGCCCGCAGCGAGCACCAGTTCAGCTTCGAGGTTCCTCTCAGTTCGCTACGGCGGCAGTCGGACAAGTAATGCCAGACTCTCGCAGCCCTGTCGGTCAATTCCGGACAGGGCTGCCGACTCGCTTCCGTTACCCGGGTTTGAACTCATAACGGTTTGAACTCACAGCGACGGTGATGTTCAAACCTGGGGCCTTTCGGGATTGCGGTGGCGCGAGACCGGTTGGATGAGCAATTCATCCAGCCGTCAGCCCAGTTTTAAGAATCCTGTTCTCAACCGACGTCAGCTCAGGATGTCGGTGATCGGTTCGCCGTCGCAGATTTTGAAGGGGCGGCCTTCGAGATCGTGGACTTCGCGGGCGGGGTCCAGACCACACGCTTGGCAGACCGTGGCCAGGTAGTCACCGGGAGTCACCGGATTTTCTTTGACATAAGCGGCGACCTTATCGCTAGCCCCGTAGATCGTTCCCCCTTTGATACCCCCTCCAGCCAGCACTCCGGAATAGCAGAACGGCCAGTGGTCTCGGCCATTCGCGCCGTTAATCTGAGGGGTGCGGCCGAATTCGCCCACGCATGAAACGAGGGTTTCGTCGAGCAGGCCGCTTTCGGACAGATCATCCAGCAGGGCCGCATAGGCTTTATCGAAGGCGGGAAGGCAGTAATGCGCTTTCAGCATCCCATAGCCGGTCGCGCCGTATTCCAGGTCACCCAGGCCACCGTGTGCGTCCCAGACGTTATAGACTTTGGCGGCGGGGGTAATGAACATCCAGTTGACGGTCACCATGCGGACACCCGCTTCGACAAGTCGCCGGGCGGTGAGGAAGCTTTCACCGTACTCATTGCGTCCATAGCGATCGCGGGTCGCGGCGGGGACACGTTCCAGATCGAGTGCCTGTTTCACCGCCGTCGAGTTCAGCAGACGGTAGGCGTCTTCGTAGACACCGCCGTAAGCTCGCATCCCGCTATTTTGCTGCATGGCCCGGTCCTGCTGCTCCAGCAGCTTCAGCAAACCGGTGCGGGCCTGCAGGCGGGCAACGGAAATATCATCGGGCAGCGTCAGGGGGATCGCCGACTTGGCTTCGTCGAGCCGTGGGCCGACTTCGACGTGGTTGTAGACCTGGCCAAGTTCGACCGGGTCGTGAAGTGAACCGAGAAAGCCTGCGTGCGTCCCCGCATAGCGCAGCCCGTCATGTGCGACGGGTCGAGGGATCGAGAAGCTGGCGGGAATTGCAGACTTTTCGCCCAGGTACGAAAACATCGAACCGATGGACGGAAAGTCGGTGCGGCGGCGGTCATTCGCGGGGAACGTGCGGGGAGGAACCATTGCGCGACCGGTCATCGCGTGAAAGACCGAAACGCCGTGATCCGTCGCAGTATGGTTGATTGAGCGGACGATCGAAAACTTGTCCGCGTGCCGCGCTGTATTCGGTAACTGATCGCCGAGAAAGATTCCCGGTGTTACGGTCGGAATCGGCTGAAACGGACTTCGCACGCCTGACGGGGCATCAGGCTTCATATCCCACATATCCTGTTGGGGCTGTCCGCCCCACATGAACAGGAAAATACAGGATCGAGCGGAGGGGGAAGGTGATTGGCTGGCCTGGGCCTTTTCATGAGCCAGCAATCCCGGAAGTGTCAGCGCACCACCAGCGGCCATTCCCATCCGCAGCATTGCGTCACGTCGGTGAATCATGCATGAGCCCTTCAAGTGATTTCTGCTTCAGTGACAGAAACTCTTCATCATCGGATTCCGGTTGCGCCGGCCAGCACCCTGACGGGATTCAGTTTACCTCCATACACTATCAGAGAACATCGGATTCTAGAAACCGGCAGATGAAAGAGTCGCTTTCGACACCAGCGAAAGTCGCTCTTTTTGACCGCCCGATCGTTCAATATGGCCCTCCAGGCGAGGGGCCGGTCTTTGAAAATTGCAGCCCGCT
Organism: Schlesneria sphaerica; assembly: GCF_044336245.1. Classification (NCBI taxonomy): domain Bacteria; kingdom Pseudomonadati; phylum Planctomycetota; class Planctomycetia; order Planctomycetales; family Planctomycetaceae; genus Schlesneria; species Schlesneria sphaerica. Next base: position 3,987,956 of record NZ_CP172346.1, read on the forward strand.
ACACGACCAGGCTCGAAGCGGTCTCTAGATTGGCCAGGCATCTTCCGTCCGCCATTAAATTCCAGCTTCGGCAGATCCCGTGACTTCTTTCCCAGAAGACGCTGGGTTCTGTGTAGACTGCGACTCTGATCGATCGACCCTTCCAGAGCAGGCGATAGATTGGGGCTCCCCACGGCAACTTGCCGTGCGGCGCGGCCCCTTGCTGCTCCAGGAAGCGAGTCACAAGGCTCATTGGAACCTGCTGTTCGCGACTCCAGGAATTGTAGTCCGTGTGCGAGTAGATCGACTCCTTCGATACAGCGACGTACAGCTCTTTGAAGCAGACTTCGTCGGCTCCCGTTTCCGTTACCCAGTCAAGGTAGCGCCGTAACCGTGCTTCGTTCCCTACCCCCTGCTTCTGAAGCACGCAGACCCAGCGCAGAGTGAGTCCCTCTACGTCACGGATCGACGTTGCGATGCGCTCCGAGCAGGTTTCGACCCCCATGATGGCAAAATTGTGATCAGCATCGTGCCGAGAAACGGATAAGACATCCAGTCCTGCGTCGCGGTACTCTCGTAAGGTGCGCACTCGTTCTTCTTCGGAGGAATTTCCGAGAAGCATTCCGTTCGTGATCAGCACGACTTTGGAAAAATGACGGGCACCAACTCGGATCAGATCCAGCAGCTTACCGGAAGCGAGCAGTGTCGGTTCGCCACCTCCGGTGATAACAAACCGGGACGCACCCGCTGCTGCCGCCCGCGCGGACATCTCCGCGACTCTGGGTATCGTCAGCAGTCCCTGCGTCTGATCCAGCGAAACCGACGAGTGTGAAAAACAGAACGCACACTTCGCCTGGCAGGCGCTCGCGATCGGCAGGACAGACAGTGATCTCGGCACGACGCTGGACCACGGTCGCAAGCCGCCGTGCGCCTCAAGCGAGTCGGCGTAGACGTCCTCGATCTCCAGTGGATTGAGTCGCTCATCATAAACGCCATCCACCTCGATCCGACTGCCGGGGACCCAATCACCCAGTCCGGTTCGCTCGTTCGGCTGCAGGGCATGATTGGTCACGCACGTCCGCAGGACAATGATTCGACCACCACCGAGCTTGTCCCGTAACTGGTTTGCCCTGGCGATTCCTATTCCCAGGTCTGCCTCTTTCAAAAGGTAAAACTGGTTCGGAAAACGTGACTCGGGAATGCCGTTCTTGTCGTAGGTACGAGCATACTTGTCGTAGCCTCGGGCGAAGTTGGAGAGTACAGTCGCGTGGAATCGGATCACCGTTTTCAGGTCGTCGAAAGCCACGGTTTCGTGCAGGCACGAGACAACAGAAATCTCGTCGTCTGCTTCGTAGATCGGACCAGGCACGGCGAGGATCCCGCGCGCGAGTAAGTCTGAATGGGGGACCCGCAGCACGGAGAGATATCCGGTTCTCGGCGGCAGCCAGTTCGGGTCGAGCGACGACAAGAGTGGTGTGAGCTTTTGCCAGCGATACCGGAAGATGGAAGTCTGTTCTGCAGGGAAATCACAATGCCTCGTGAGAATGGCGGCCGCCTCTTCAAGCTGCGGCTCTTGCCCGTGCAGGTGGGTCAGTTGTCGAGGGACTGCGGTGAATCCCATCACAAGGGGTGACAGGAATGACTTTGAGAGAGACCAGCAGACGGCAACCTGATTGGTCGCGATTAACCGCCGGAGATCCGTCCCACCGCCGTAGTCGTAGACACGGTCGAGGATCAGAAATCGTTCGGGGTGTTCGCCGAGCCATTCCTCAAGGATTGTAACTTCTGTATCCGTCAGGTCGCGCCCGAGGGGCGAGAGGGGGGCTGTCAACAGCAGGCAATCGTCGGCAGCCGACGCGAGGGCGGACGTGATATTGAAAAGGGGCAAGGTAGGGTAAGTCGTGAAACGGATGCCGGCCTTATCTGCAATTTGTCTGTAAACCGGGTATACATCCGACGGCATGGCCACCGAGCGACCATGTGCGGCCAGCCATTCAAACAGAACAAAAAGAGAGTCACGCACGCCGCGTGTATGGATGCGGTGCTCAACCGAGTGACCAAGGTAAGCTTCCCAAGCGGCGTCCGCTCCAATGCCCACGGGTGATGTGTCGAAGGTGTGCGAGACAGCTTTAACGGGATTGAGACAGTCGAGACGGGTCAGTGTCGGAGTTACGGCGAGCGCGCGGGCCGCTTCCTCCTTGAACGCCAGAAACTTCGGATTCTGTTGCCGTGTAAATTCCTGCATCGCCGCTCGCTCCAGTCATTTCGCCAGGCTTTGCCCCTTCTCGACGAGTCCGCGGACGCAGAGGAACTTGGGCCAAGGCTTTTCAGATCGTAGCGGGATTACTTTGTCAGCGACACGAACGGGATGACGCAAGAAGGTCGCGCAGGGCCGTGAGGATGCAGGACAGGTTGTCGGTGATCGCCCACGTCAGCATTCCGAGAGACTGACGGCTTTTAAGGGTGATCGTTTCGGGCGAACGTTTTCCGGACGATCTGCTGGAAGTCGAGAACGGTTTGGGGCAGGTTTCCGTGGCGGCGTACGACCATTGCGATGGATAACGGCGTTTGAGACTCGTGCATTTCCCGTGAGTGAAGATGATCGAGTGTCTTGGGCGGAACCTTGATGTGCATCAGCCCCACACCCACCCCCATTTCGACATATTGCTGGGTGATGTCAAACATGGGGGCTTCCATCACAATCTGCAGCCGTCCCGTTAGATTATGACGTCTCAGCAGGCGATCGATAAGCTTCCGCGCGATTGCTCCCCCTGCCGGAAGAATGACAGGGTATTGGGCCAGGTCGGCTAACTCGACGACCTTCTTGCGCGCCAGCGGGTGTTTCTTCGATGTCAGTAATTGCAGCGGGAGTTCCAGAATCGGCTCATAGGTCAGCACATCGCTGCGCGGTTCTTCCGGTTCAAAGGCACAGATGGCGATGTCCGCCGTTCGTTGTTCCACGACCGAGACCAGATGCTGGGCAGAAGGGAGCTGGATCTGAAGCTGGACGTTTGGGAACGTCGTCGTAAATTCCTGAATGGGCTCTGGCAAGTGGAAACGCAGCAGGTACTGGGACGACGCAATCGACAGGTGGGGAGCAAGCTGGGCACGTCCCACATCGAACAGGCGTTTGAGTGAGTCGATCGCTTCGACGTGCGGCTGGATGATTTCCAGCAGGACATGGCCTTCGGGGGTGAGCTCGATCGAACGCCCTTCGCGCCGCAGCAGCGAACAATCAAGCGTCCGTTCCAGTGCCCGCAATTGTTCCCAGACGGTCGATGCCGATACACCAAGTTGTCGGGCCGCGAGCGTGAAATTTCGCTCGCGCGCAGTCAGGCAAAAACTCCGAAGCTGCGCGAGCTGCATATCCTTATATCGGTAAGTGCGAGCCATTCAGGGAATTCAATAATAAAGAAGGGACTGTCGGAACAATTCGATCGCACTGGAGGGTCTGTCTCCCCCAGCTCTCGTCGAAACAGCGCCATGATGACCCTCGCCATCGGCTTTCGTCCCGCGAGCGATACGGGGCGAAAGATGCAAAAGCAGCGGCACAGCTTACTCAAACCCGGCATCAAAGACACATCCACTTCGCATGCGTCGACCACCTGTCTGCCCGGCGGAAGCAAGATTGTAACAGTGCTGGGTTGAGGGATCAGACGGGATTCGAGAGATGAGAATTCGACCACGTCGAATTCTCATCTCTCGAAAGTCGCGAGTCTGGTTGATGGCACCGACTGTATACTCCGCTCGCGTTTGAGACCGCGCCGCAACACCACCCGTCTGATCAGCGAGAGCTTCATGAACAGCGACCTGCAAGAGCGTGAGGTCATTACCGTCCTGGGGACGATACGACCTGAGGAAATGGGAATTACCCAAACCCACGAGCACTTATTTCTCGACGCCATGGATCATTACTTCGGTTACGAATATGTGATCGATGACGAAGACCTGATCGCTCGGGAAGTGCAGGAATTTCTCAGCCGGGGTGGTCGGACGATCTGTGATGTGACGCTGGACGAGATTGGTCGTAATCCGCAGGCGCTGGCCCGGCTTTCCAAACGGGTCGGGATGAACATCCTGATGGGATGTGGCTGGTATCGCGAGTTCGGCTATCCGAAAATCGTCGAAGAGCTAACCAGTCGTGAACTGGCCGACGTGCTGGTTCGTGAGATCGAAGTCGGTGTTGGTGATACGGGCATCCGGGCGGGTTTTATTGGGGAAATCGGTACGGGACGGCATTTCATCAAGCCGGGCGAAGAGCGTGTCTTCCGGGCGTCAGCACTGGCTCAACAGCGAACCGGCGTTGCAATCACCACGCATACCACCCGCTGGGGAACGCTGGCGATGGAACAGATCGCCATGCTGGAAGAGTTCGGAGCGGATCTCTCACGCGTCATCATCGGTCATCTGGGTGATCGAATTGGCGTGCATCATCTGCTGCCGATTGCCGAGAAAGGGGTCTATCTCGAAATCGATAATATCGGTTACCTCGATTATCAGCCCGAGTACGTTCGGGCAGACAATGCTGCGGAGCTCATCAAGGCCGGGTTTGGTGACCGGGTTCTGCTTTCCGAAGACATTTGCACGCTGAAGCATCTGAAGTATGTCGGGGGTAAAGGGTATGGTTATCTGCTGGAAGTCTTCATCCCCCTGCTGCGTGAGCGAGGGATCACCGACGAGCAGATCCATCAGGTGCTGGTGACCAATCCCGCCCGCGTCTTTTCCCGGAAAGTACCTCATGCCAAGTAATATCTACGAACATTTCGGCGTGACCCCGATTGTGAATGCGGTGGGGTATGCGTCTCGCGTGACGGGAAGTTCCCCGCATCCCGATGTCATCGCTGCGATGGCGGCGGCGAGTGCGCAGTATGTCGAACTGGATGATCTGATCGAGGCGGCCGGTAAGCTGATTCATAAGTGCACCGGCGCTGAGACGGGGATCATCACGGCGGGAGCTGGCGCGGCACTCACACTGGCGGCGGCCGCCTGTCTGGCGGGAAACCGGCCGGAAATCATGGATCAGTTGCCGGACGTTTCGAACTGTCCGCGCGACGAGATCATTTACCCCGCTGCGGGTCCCTTTGACTACGATCACGCCATTCGCCTGTCCGGGGCAAAGCTGGTCTCGATCGAGTACCGGGACGCAGACGCCCTGGAGAAAATTGAAAAGGCGATCAACCCCCGCACGGCCGCCATTGGTTATGTCTGGTATGGACTTGACGATCGCGTTGACCTGAACAAACTGGTCGAACTGGCCCATCGTCATCATCTTCCGGCGATCATCGACGCTGCGTTCTCGATGCCCCCGGCAGAGAACCTGACGCGCTTCAGCCGCTGTGGCTTTGATCTGATTGCTTACAGCGGTGGTAAACATCTGGGGGGCCCGCAAGCGTCGGGCATCCTGTGCGGTCGGGCCGATCTGATTCGCAGCGCGTGGGTGCAGATGGTCGACATGGACGTTCGGTCGGGAACGTGGTCCCTGCAGCACTGGGTCGACGCAGGCTGGATTTCCCGCTCACCCCGGCACGGAATCGGACGCTCGATGAAAGTCAGCAAAGAGTCGATCGTCGGGCTGATGAAAGCCCTTGAGCGTTATGGTCAGCGGGATCATGCTGCCGAGTACGCTCAATGGAAGCAGAGCACCGACGTGCTGTATGAGGGATTGAAGGATCTGCCGGGTCTGCAGATAACTTATTTGAAGCAGGCGCTGAACGGTCAGCCGTACCCACTGCTGCAGATCGATTCCGGCACTGGCCCCGGGGCGATGTCGGTGCGTGAATTGCTGCTGGCACTGCGCGCGTTGCCGCGAAAAATCATTCTCGCAGAAGATGAACAGTCTGTCGATCGGGCGTTCTTGTATACCCAGTGCTTCCAACCGGGGGACCTGGAATACACACTGGCCTCTCTTCGTCAGATTCTCGTGTCTCATGCTGATCGGGTTTCTCGATGAATCATGCCAGCAGTCTCGTCAGGAATGGTCGCGTCTTTGACGGTCTGGGAAATGCGCCACAGCAGGTCGATCTGCGAATTCGCGATGGCCAGATCATCGAGATCGGTCCGGATCTGCGGGCGACAGACGAGACTGTGATTGATGCCACGGGCCTGATTGTTTCCCCCGGTCTGATCGACTTGCACACACACGTCTTCAGCGGTGTGGGACTGTACTCGGTTGATCCGGTGGATGCCGGGTTGCGTACCGGAGTGACATCGATGCTCGACACGGGGACGGCCGGTTCGCTGACGTATCCCAACTTCGACCGGTTCATTCTTTCGCGAGCGGACGAGGACATCTTCGCGCTGCTGAATATTTCGATGATCGGCGCGATTCAGGGACATCCCGAATTTCCTCCGTTCATGGGTGACTTGAACGACGGTCGCCACGCGCACGTTCCTTCGGCTGTGGCCTGCGTCGAGCGATTTCCGCAGCGGATTGTCGGGATGAAGGTCAGGCTGACCTCGGGGCTGGCGAATTTCGAAGAGAAGAACGAGTGGGCCGGATTCCACGGCGTCTTCGAGGCGGCGGATCAGACCGGGCGCCCCTGCATGATCCACCATGCCGCGTCACGCATTCCGACGAACACGGTCCTGCAGGCTCTGAGAGCCGGGGATACCTACACCCACCTGTATAACCCTCATCCTGATCATCCGTTTGACGAGCGGGGGGCTCCACTGGAAGCTCTGCTGGAAGCACGTGATCGGGGCGTTATTTTTGATGTGGGGCACGGGGTCGGGGCGTTCGTCTGGCGTGTTGCCGAACCTGCCTGCCGCGAGTTCGAGTTCTGGCCTGACACCATCAGTACCGATATTCATCAGTTCAACCTGCATGGACCAGTCGTTGATCTGCCCACGACGATGACCAAGTTCCTTTACCTGGGGATGCCGCTGGAGCAGGTGATTCGGGCATCGACTTCTGCACCGGCAGCTGCCATGCGAGTTCAGGACCGGATCGGTACACTCGCCGTCGGTCGTCAGGCGGACGTGGTGCTGCTGAAACTCGAAGAGGGACGATTCACACTGACCGATACGGAAGGTCAGACGCGAACCACGAATCAAAAGCTGGTTCCTGTTTCTGTCTGCAAGCAGGGACACTGGGTCCCATGCGGTCGCGCAAGAGAAGAATATGTCCACGACTGCGGCGCGAGGTAACGGGCTGTGATGGACCCGATCCATAGAGCGAACACAGAAGCTCTGCGGGGACGGCGTTGCGGCCGTCAGAGTTGACTTAGCGGTGATGGAAGCGTTCGTCTCATCCGGGCGAACCCGTCACTCGGTTGAACAGGGGCGAGGTGAATAGGTGTTGAGAGGAGATCAGGCATCTTGATCGAGTCAGCGACGGACGATCCAGCGAGCGAGGCCCCGCCAACGCGAGTCCGCCTGGGGGTGGCGGGTATCCTGACACTGATGGCGTGTCTGCTGTATCTCGACCGTTACGCTGTGGGAATTGCGGCCGAGCAAATTCGCGCGGATCTCGCGATGACCCAGACGCAAATGAGCTGGTTCATCAGCCTGTTCTTCTGGTCTTATGCACTCTGTCAGGTTCCCGCTGGCTGGCTCAGTGACCGCTTCGGCCCGCGGCGAATGCTGACGACCTACGTTCTGGGATGGTCGGTCTTCACCGGCCTGATGGGGGGCGCGACACAGGTGTGGCAGATCCTGCAGTTGCGGCTCTGGTGCGGAGCGACGCAAGCGGGGGCCTATCCCGTCTGCACCGGGCTGATCCGGACGTGGTTTCCCGAGAAGCAGCGCGGCTCCGCCAGTTCGATCGTGGCTCTGGGGGGGCGATCAGGAGCCGTCCTCGCTCCCATACTGACCGCCGCTTTGATGGCGCAGTTTTCCGGGAACTGGCGCCCCGTGCTGATGGTCTATGGCATCGTCGGGGTTGTCATCGCGGTGGCGCTCGCCTGGATCTGCCGGGATACTCCCTATGGCCACCCGTGGTGTAATCTTGCCGAACGAGACCTCATCCGTGGCACAAAGTTTCGCGAAGATTCCTTACATAAAGTTGCTCCTTCGGCGGTTCCCGCGTCGGATGCGAAACAGACTGGTGTTCTTACGGACGGGGCGGGGGAGTCGTTCCCGTGGATGGTCGTGCTGACCAATCTCAGTCTTTGGGGAAACTGTCTGACGCAGATGTTCACCAACATTGGCTGGATATTCGTGGTCACATGGCTGCCCCGATATCTGGGGGATGTACACGGCATTCCCTTGGCCGAGCAGGCGCTGATGACGGCCGCTCCCACCTTCGCGGGGATTGTCGGCATGTTCTGTGGCGGTGGCTGGACGGACTTTGCTGCCCGGCACTTTGGCGTGAAATGGGGTCGCCGCCTCCCGGTGATGTCGACTCGCTTCCTCGCCGCAGGAGGCTACGTCTTCTGTCTGGCTCTCAGCCTTTACTATTCGCCGGAATCGTCGACCCGCTGGCTGCCTTGGGCCATGATTGCAGGGATGAGCTTTTCGACCTTCAGTTGTGACCTGGGTGTGCCCGCTCTGTGGGCCTACTCACAGGATGTCGGAGGCCGTTACACGGCGTCGGTGATGGGGTGGTCAAACATGTTCGGAAACTTTGGAGCCGCACTCGCTCCGCTGATCTACAACTTCGTCCTGGGTGAGTCACCCGCCCTCAATGACTGGAACTGGCTGTTCGCCACCTGTGCGGGAATGTTCTTCCTTTCTGGGTGTTGCGCACTGGTCCTCGATTCGACGAAGTCGATTGCAGACTGAGGAACGGGCCGCTGAAGGACAACTCTTCCGGCAGGGTTCGGTTTTCGCTCAGCCCTTCACGAAGCGAAGCGGACCGACAAAGCAGCATGGCGAGTTCTTAGTTTCGCGCTGAGCTGAATGCGCTGACGGTGATGCCAGCGGCTTCCAGCGAGTTGCGGATGCGTCTGGTAAATTCCAGAGTCTCTGGGCTGTCGCCGTGCAGGCAGATAGTCTCGGCGTCGACCGGGACTGTGGTTCCCTGTCGAGACGTCACCGTTCCCGATTGCAGCATCGTGAGTACCTGCCGCACAGCGGTTTCCGCATCGGCGATGACCGCTCCGGGAAGGTCTCGCGGTGTGAGGGAACCATCTTCTTCATAGGACCGGTCGGCAAATACTTCACTCGCCGTGCGCAGTCCCGCCCGCAAACCCGCCGCGATCAGTTCGCTCCCCGATTGACCAAACAGAATCAGGCCCGGGTTCACACTGCTGATTGCCTGGGCAATGGCATCTGCCAGTGCGGGGTCTCGCGCTGCCATGTTGTACAAGGCACCATGTGGTTTGACGTGCTGCATGGTGCCACCTTCCGCCGTGACGAACGCTGCAAGAGCACCAACCTGATAGGTGATCAGATCGCTTGCTTCCTGCGGCGTAATCTTCATGGCCCGGCGCCCGAACCCAACCAGATCAGGCAGTCCCGGATGGGCTCCGATTGCAACCCCTTTCTCGAGTGCCAGACGGACAGTTCGGCGCATCGTAGCGGGATCGCCTGCATGGAAGCCGCAGGCGATGCTGGCGGATGTCACGAACTCAAGGACTTCGGCGTCCTGTCCCAGGGTATAGGCGCCGAAACTTTCGCCAATATCGCAGTTCAAATCGACGAGGCGCTTCATCCCATCAGGCTTTCGATCGAAAGGTGTTAACGAACCATGAGAACAAGGCCGGACGTCAGTCTCTGCATCGTCGCGTCTTGTGTTCGGAGAGCCTGCTGGGCCTCGTCCACGGAAATGGGTGTAAAGCGGATTTTGTCATGAGGGCGGGCCTGGGCCAGACGAGCAAGGTCGACGGTGGAGACCTGAGCGATCTTCGGGTAGCCACCGGTTGTCGGTCGGTCCGCCATCAGGACAATCGGCTGTCCCCCTGCCGGGACCTGAATCGATCCCATCGTCACACCTTCTGAAATCAATTCCCGCGAGTGGACGAGTTCCAGCGGCGGACCCTCCAGTCGGTACCCCATGCGATCTGACTGGTTCGTCACGGTGAAGACTTCGCCAAAGAATGCCTGCTGACTTGCCCGTGTGAACCAGTCAAACTGACCTCCGGCAAGCACGCGGACCGGGCGGGTGAGGTCCAGTTCGCACAGATCCGCTCCCGCAAACCAGTTTGCTTCGGATCGCCCCTGATTTCCCGCCAGGGCCGAGAGTTCTGCGATCATTGCTTGACCCCAGTCCGAGATCGGGCCGGTCTTGAGCAGGTCCCCCGCCTGCAAAGCCCGCCCCTGGAACCCGCCCAGATTCGCACGCAGGTAGGTGCTTTGACTGTTGAGCACAGAAGGAACATCGAAGCCCCCTGCGATGGCCAGATAGGCGCGGCAACCTCGGACGGGGGGCCCGAATTCAAGTCGACTTTGCTGCCGGACCCAGACCGGTCGCCAAGAGGCGATCGGGGTCCCATCGACACGCGGCGAGAGGTCGGCGCCGCAGATTGCAATCAGGGCGTCATGGTCAAACGACAGGACAGGCCCTGCCAGCGTGATTTCCAGTGCGGCACTTCCGGATGCATTCCCCACCAGCAGGTTCGCAATCCGCAGGCTGACCGAGTCCATGGCACCGCCGACACTAACGCCATACTGCTGGTGACCGAATCGTCCCAGGTCTTGGACGGTGGTTAAGAGGCCGGGGTGGATGACACGCACGCTCATGGTATTTGCATCCCATCCAGGGCCTCGGAGAACGTCTTCACGGGACGGAACCGCACCTGATCACCGGCCCGCAGGATGGTCGATGGCGATCTGTCAGGACGGAACAGAGCGAGGGGAGTTCGCCCGATCAACTGCCAGCCACCCGGTGTCTGCAGGGGATAGATGCCCGTCTGATTCCCAGCGATCCCCACCGATCCGGCGGGAATCTGCAGGCGAGGTGACGTCCGCCGGGGGGTGGCGATTCGCTCGGACAACCCGCCCAGGTAGGGAAACCCTGGTGTGAAGCCGAGCATATAGACCAGATACACGGGACTCGAATGAATCTCGATCACCTCGTCGCAGGACAGACGATTAAACTCGGCGACATGCTCCAGATCGGGACCAAAGTCACCTCCGTAGCAGACGGGAATTTCGACCGTCTCCGGGGGCGAATCCGGCAGGGTCTCGAGCAACTCCACGGCGCGCTGCAGATCCTGGCGAATTTCTTCAAATGTGCTCTTGAGTGGATCGTAATAGACAGTGACCGTGGCGTACGCGGGGACCAGTTCCAGCGATCCGCGCGGCGGAGACGTGGACAGGCTGTTGTACAGGGCTCGGACGGATTGGTGCGTGGAAAGGTCGATGGAGTCGCCGAATCGCACAACCGCGGCAGAGTCTCCCAGCGGGATAATCTCAGCGAAGTGGTGCGACGGGGACAAGCAGGTACCTGTTGGATCCGGTGTGCTACCACACCGCCTTTCAAACGACGGGCAACTTGATCGACTGACTCGGTGAACGTCGCTCGCCGCCGGGCAGGCATGAGACGGCGGCGGCCAAGCGAGTCTGTGTCGATCACAGGTTAACGAGGAACGGAGATGCTGTCGCGGGATCATCTTCCCTGCGAACGCGCTGCCAGGATTGAGAGGCGGTTAACCGATGCGGAGCTTCGAGTGATCGTCTGGAGAAGTGGGACGCAGCACCCGTGGCGGAATTCGCGCAGGATGATCTAGTTGATGCTGCCCGAGAGATTGTGTCTCAGTTTTTCCCGTGCGCGGGCCAGAGTCGGGCCGATGGAGTTTTCCGGAATGCCAAGTCGCTCACCGATTTCACGATAAGTCCGACCTTCCAGATGAAACTGTCGGATGATGTTTGCCTCTCGTTCGGGAAGTCCCTCGAGCATGCGCTGGACTAACTCGCGATTCTCGATTCGTGTGAACTCGTTCAAGCCGGCATGGGCCATCTCGACGTTGGCCGTCTGAGACTTCACGTGTCCCATGGCCTCAGCCATGCGGCGGGAAATCACTTCGCGAACGACGATCCGTCGGGAAATCACCGCCAGATAAGTGGCGAGCGAACTTTCCCCTTTGAATCGCCGCAGAATGGCAAAATCATTCGCGAGAAAAGCCAGGAAGATCTCAGCACAAAGATCGTCCACATCACTGGGGCTGAGCTTGACGCTGCGGGCCTCGGCCGTGTGATGAATGACGTGGACAAACAGGCCAGAGAATCGATCAACGAAGTCACGCCAGCCACTGCTGTCCCGCGCAAGGCAGCGTTCGAGAAGATTACGATCGCGGTCGGTGAGTGCCACGTTGCACCTGAATCTTTTGGACCGGATGAATGACGGAAGGGTGACAATCTGTCTTTGGAGCTTACAAGGGACCCGTGCCGCCCCGCAAGGACATTATCCCGGTGAGGTCAAGGTGGGGAAACCTTGGGGCCGCACAATTCAGTATGCCTTCAGTTCGGGGATGCGGTGGCTGAAATTGGAGCACTTGCGTGAAATCGGTGAAATAAACTCCGTTTGTGCAAGATCTTATTGTCGTGGGGTTCTGTGTGGATCAGGGAGATTGAATGGAACAGGAAAGTGTTTCTCCATGTGACGAGAAACTTATTGCGGACTTCTAGGTGTGAGCTAGAATAGCAGTTGCGCAGATCCCTTGAGGTCTGAGGTCACGGGTGGGAACGGACCCATTTTTACGGAGCGACGGGCGGCTGCGGGCGTGCAGGTGAAACGCGAACGATCTTTGCCGTAGAAATCGGTCTGTTACCTGGCTGGCCCGTGTCCGATCATTCCTGATGACACGACTACAATTTGAAAGACCGCATGTCCGACGACCTGAGTTTTGCGGATTATGAAAGTCGCCTCGATCGCTCGATCAAGGCCAAATCACCGGATTTCTTCGCGGGTGACCGACTGCGTCACCTGATTTTCTCGGGCCAGTTCACCCGGCCTCTGCTGGATAAGCTTTGTCGTCTGGCCGACAAGATTCGTTTGCTGGCGAAATCAAAAGAAGGGCATCGCTTTCTGAACACATTGCTCTCACACAAGCGAGCAATGTTGTACTTCACGCAGCCCTCAACCCGAACATTCATGTCGTTTGCCGCGGCATGTCAGATTTTGGGGATGACCTGCAACGAAGTGCGCGACTTGTCGGTCTCGTCCGAGGCAAAGGGGGAATCCCCTTTCGATTCCATCCGGATGTTCAGCAGCTACTTCGACCTGATCATCATGCGCAGTCACATTCCCAAGTTTGCTGAATGCTGCGGCTACATGATGAATACCCTGGCCGACAGCCAGCGTCGCAGTGTCCCCATCATCAACGCCGGGGCGGGATCAGACGAACATCCCACGCAAGCGCTGCTCGACATCTACACGATTCAGCGCGCTTTCAGTTTTACTCACCCCAAAGATTCCCGTCAGTGGACCCGCTACGACGAATTGCGTCAGCAGTTTCCCGGATTGAGGAAGGGGATTGCCGGGAAGACGATCGGATTCTGTGGAGATATTCGACGTGGTCGAACGGTCCGCTCACTGGCTCAGTTGCTGGCGCTGCACGAACAGGTCCGGCTGGTTTTCATTTCGCCGCCGCATCCGGCGCTGGCGCTCCCCCGCGATATGAAAGACAAACTGATCGACGCCAAGGTGGATGTTCGTGAATGTCACTCGCTGGAAGATCAGCTCGACGGAAAACCGGTCATCGAACAGTTCGACGCCCTCTACATGACCCGCATTCAGCGCGAACACAATTCGGGTACCGAGGAACAGGAACTGAATGAGCTCGATTATTCGCACTTCAAACTGACGAAGTCGCTGGTCGCACGCATGAAGCCCTACGCGGCGATCCTGCATCCGTTCCCCCGCGACAAAGAGTTCGGCGAGATCCCCCCTTCGATCGATGAAGACGAACGGGCGTTCTACTTCCGCCAGGCACGCAACGGCATGTGGGCCCGCGCTGCACTGGTCGCCCACATCTTCGACGTCGACGGCGAGATCAACGACTACTACGAACAGTACAACAGCGAAATGCAGATCTCACCGCAGTAAATGACTCGAATGCCACTGTACGACCGTCTTCGGTCGTACAGTGCTCTCGCGGGTTTGGCAGTTCAGGTGTGGTTCGGAATGGATTCCGCAGGTTCAGGCTGCTACCGTTTTGCTTGAGTTGTTGAGGATTGAAGACACTGCTTCTTCGAAGACTGCGAAGCAGTGGCATGAATTCGGTCATATTTCGAACTGGTGATCACTTTGCGGTGACAATGAGCTCTCGCATTTCCCTCACAGCTTGTGTGAAGCCGACCATGATTGCGCGACCGACGATGCTGTGGCCGATATTCAATTCCCCCGCGCCGGGGATCGCTGCGACCGGTTGGACGTTGCGATAAGTCAGGCCGTGTCCGAAATGCAGGACCAGTCCGCAGTCGCGCGCGAATTGACCGGCACGACGAAGTTGCTCCAGTTCCTCTGCCTGTGCGGCGGGGCTGGGAGCGTCAGCGTAACGACCCGTGTGGAGTTCGACCGCGGCGCAACCGAGAGACCTGGTCGCTTCAATCTGCTTTTCCGAGGGGTCAATGAACAGGCTGACGATGATCCCGGCCGCGTGCAGTTGATCGACACAGCGACGGACCCGGTCGAAGTTGCCGACGACATCTAGCCCCCCCTCGGTCGTCACTTCCTCACGCTTTTCCGGAACGAGCGTCGCCTGTTGCGGAAGGACTTCCAGAGCAAAGTCGGTTATGGCTTGTTCGGCGGCCATTTCGAGATTGAGCTTCACCTGGACGGTCTGTTTCAGGACGCGAACATCGCGGTCCTGGATGTGCCGTCGATCTTCGCGCAGATGAACGGTAATGACGTCGGCACCCCCGAGCTCCGCGAGCGCCGCCGCCCAGACAGGGTCCGGTTCAATCGTTCTTCGCGCCTGCCGCACCGTTGCAACGTGATCGATGTTTACACCCAAAGTGGCCATATCTGATTCACCAGCTCAATACTTGAAATACACGACCCCACACTCGCCGATCATACCTGATCGCCCCGCAAATGTTGATGCGCTGTGCCACAAACCGGAAGGGCTTTCTACCGGCTGAGTCCCTTTCGATCCGGCGTTACCGGAAGTGACACCCGTTCCGGAGAAAGGTGTCATCGAATTTCTCGGACCGCGGCGTGAACATCCAAAAAAGCACCCCCACCTGCCGGATCAGGACAAGCGGGGGCGAGTCTCTTCTGCGTCGGTCACACGAAACCCGATCAGGTGATATGGGCACCTTTGGTTTCGACGTAGACAGCATACAAGGAGGTGCTGGCCGTCATGAAGAGTCGGTTTCTCTTCGAACCGCCGAAGCAGACGTTGCTGCAGATTTCCGGCAGGCGGATATGTCCGATGCGAACCCCTTCCTTGGGCTCGAAGACGTGTACTCCGTCGTAGCCATCACCAACCCAACCGGCACTTGCCCAGATATTCCCGTCGATGTCTGCCCGGATGCCGTCGGCGAAACCGGCAGGCTCTTCCGTTGTCTGGGGATTGGCGGGACTGGGCCGCTTGAATTTCATCGATGCGAACTCTTTCCCTTTGCCGAGTTTCTTTTCATCAATAATGTCCCAGACCTTGATGTTCTTCGGTGCCTCGTCGTAATGAGATGCCCCGGTGTCGGCGACGTAGACCTTCTTGTAGTCGGGTGAGAAGCAGATTCCGTTCGGCTTGTAGATTTCCTCCGTCAGCTTTTCGATCTTCAATGTCTTGCCGTCGATCCGGTAAACCGCTTCTTTCTGATTAGGCTGCTTGGAGTCGTTGGGCGATTTTTCGCCTTCGTAGTTCATCAGCGCTCCGTAGCCGGGATCGGTAAACCAGATATCCCCGTTGGGATGGACGACACCGTCGTTGGGCGCGTTGAGTGGTTTGCCGTCGAACTTGTCCGCCAGCACGGTGATGGTGCCGTCGTGCTCGTACCGGACAACACGTCGATTGCCGTGCTCAAACGAGATCTGGCGTCCTTGAAAATCGAACGTGTTCCCGTTGCTGTTGCCGGCGGGATGGCGGAAGGTGGTGACATGGCCATCTTCTTCCAGCCAGCGCATCTGCACGTTATTGGGGATATCGCTCCAGAGCAGGTAGCGGCCGACGCCGTTCCATGCCGGCCCTTCGGCCCACAGCATGTCAGGACTATGGTAAAGTCGCTGGATGGGGGTGTTACCCAGGGCATACTTTTTGAACCGGGGGTCGAGTGTGACGATGTCCGGGTCAGGATAGCGGACCGGGGCCGCATGCGGGCCGAAGTCACGGGCGAGTCCCTTCGATGCGGCGAGCCCCACGGCGCCAGCCGCAGCGGCCAGAAAAGAACGGCGGGCAAACTGCGGGGAAGAGGCTTCAGCAGCAGGTGCGTTTGCGATCGGGTCAATCATGGGCGGCTCCATAATCTGGAAGGGGACGACGAAGGCCCCGCGTGAACTTGCGGAACCATCACAGGATGATCAGGAAGAGTGCCCACGGTATCAAACCTCTGTGGCCTGCGAAACAGAACGCATCTGTACATGTGAATGAAACGACTGAATGATAACGAGAGGGGGACGTGGAGAGATGTTTCCCTACCGTCATTCGCCGATGGCAGATTCATCCTGACCGAGAGACAGATCCCTGGCGGGGTGGTCCCCCTTTTGAGCGAACCGGCAAACTGCCCGCATGTCTCTGCGACGAATAACTCGCGTTCATGCCGGACGGGCCAAGCGTGAACGAATCTCGTTGGCCGTGTCTCAATCCGTTCTGTGCTTGCCGGACGAATGCCCCTCAAGGAGTGAAGGAGTGGACGAAACCCCAGGCCATGGTTTCGCGTCATCAAGCCCAGCGATAAGATACGAGTCTGAGAACACTTTTCATGAAACGAATCTGACCGCCCCATGACGCCCTCAAAATCGCCGAATATTCTGAACGAGATTATCGATCACAAGCGGAACGAAGTCGCCGAGGCGCGGCGGCTGCGACCTGAGGAATTGCTGATTGATCGAGTCAAATCGGCGCCACCTGTCCGTGATTTTGCAGGGGCTCTGCGGGCCGCGTCGGATATCGGTCTGATCGCAGAAGTAAAGAAAGGGTCGCCGTCCGCAGGGGTGATTCGGGCGGACTTCGATCCCGTTGCGATCGCTCGGATTTATGAGGCACATGGTGCGTCGTGTTTGAGTGTGCTGACGGATGAGCATTTCTTTCTCGGGCATCTCGATTATCTGACGGCCATTCGGTCGGTCGTCGGGATCCCGGTGCTGCGGAAAGACTTCCTGATTGATCGCTATCAGGTACTCGAGGCACGGGCTGCAGGGGCCGACTGCATTCTGCTGATTGCGGAATGCCTGGGCGATTGCCAGTTGCGAGACCTCTATTTCTATGCTGCAGAGCTTGGCATGGAATCGCTGATTGAGCTTTACGATGTTGAGAATCTCGACCGGGTGCTCAAGCTCGAGCCAGCACTAATGGGGATCAACAACCGTGATTTGCGGACCTTCGTAACCGATCTTGATCGCACGTCTGCGCTCGCCCGCCACATTCCCGCCGAGACCCTTCTGGTCAGCGAGAGTGGCATAAAAACGCGAGCTGACATTGACCGCGTGAAGGCAGGTGGAGCCCGGGCCATCCTTGTGGGGGAAACCCTGATGAAGAGTCCCGACATCGGTTCTGCCGTCGATGCATTGCTGGCGCGATAGTTTCTCGTCTCTATCTGGAGTTGACGCTTCATGGCCGGAAAAGTTGCCGTTGAATGTCCAGCCTGTACGGCAAAATTGAATTTGTCAGACGACAAACTCGGCAAGAAGGTCCGGTGCCCCAAGTGCGCCGAAGTCTTCCAGCCAGAGCCACTCGACGATGACTTTGACGACGACGTCGACGAAGGATCCAGGTCGTCCTCGGGTAAAAAGCGTTCTTCCGGTAGTGGGGGTAGCGGTCGGGCTCCTGCCAAAGGGGTGAAGAAGGGTGCGAAAAAGGGGAGCTCCGCAGAAGGGGGGTCTTCGCTGCCACTCATCATCGGCGGTTCCATCGCCGTGGTGGCACTGATCGGTGTCGGGATTTTCGCTTCGGGCGTTCTGAATCAGCAGCCTCCTGCGGCACCTCCTCCCGTGACCACGATGCCGATGAATGGTATGCCCATGTCGGCGATGCCACCCGCTCATGTTCCCACGCCCCCTCCGGCGCAGCAGCCTGCTGTCGCCGAGCAGATTTCGCCTGCTGAGAAGACCCTGGCCTTACGCTGGATGCCGGCGGAAATTGATCTGCTGGTGCATGCAAAAGTCGCTGACATCCTGCAGGCACCTTTGCTGCAGGGACCACTCCGCCAGCCGGCCGCACAGACCGCGTTGCAGGATCTTGAGAAGCAACTGGGGATGGCACCGGCCGATATCGAGAGTCTCTCGATCGGAGTGGTCGATCTGATGGGGACCGTCCAGAAAGCCCGTGAAGCCGCAACGCGAATGGGGGGAGCGGGGATGCCGGGTCCGGCAGTTCCTGCGACGTCCCTGGACGACGGTCACCTGGTCATCGTCGTTAAGTCGAAAAAGCCCATCGACCTGAAGGCCATCGCTCAGACAGAACCGACGAGTACTCTGGTTGAGAAAGCGGGCAAGACTTACTTCGAGGTTCCACCCAAGGAGGGGCAGAAGGGGAGTTTTGGTGGCTGGTCACCTGCTCCAGATACGCTGATCGTAGGAACCATGGCCGAGTTACTCGTCACGATGGACCGGGGAGAGACAGTCATCCCGAGGAAAGAGTTCAGCGACATCGATGCAACCCCGCAGCTGGTTATCGCCGGGCTGAATCGGAACGCCGAAACTTCGACCGCGGCCCCTTCGGAAAATGCTCCTTCATCACCCGATTTTCTTTCTCAGGCAATGAAGGCGAATGAGCGATATGGCCTGATTGGAGGGCGGCTTGGTCTGACGGTGAAGGGAGGCTTTGACTTGCAGGTTTCTGCACTCAGCAGCACCCCCGAGGGGACGCAGAAGGTCAAGGAAGACCTCGACACACAGTTGGGTCAACTTAGGACACAGTTTGACGGGTTCAAGCAGTTCGCTCCTCCGCTGATTGCCGAGATTGGCGAGATGCTGCTGACGAACCTGAAGGTGGATGTCAACAACTCAGTGGTCAAGGTGTCGACCAGCGTCCCTGATTCGGCGCAGCAGCAACTCGAGCAATTGCCGGCAGTCGTCATGATGATGGCGATGACGGGGGGATTGAGTGGCGGGGCTGGTGTTCCGGGAACGGGGATGGATCTCGGCCTTTTCGGTGGGAATACACCGGTTGTAGGCGGAGAACTCGACGCATTGCTGGGTGAGACCGAAGCGGTCTCCGCATCGTCCGTGGACGGGCTTCCCGAGGGGCTGACTCTGACGGCCAAATCGGCCTGGAGCGCGGCGTCTCTTTCAAGTTCATCTCCAGGAGCAGAGGTCCTTGAAATTCTGATCGACGTGCAGGGTGAGGGTCTGGAGGGGATTTGTGGGGCGACGGGAGCCACCTCAAAAACAATCACCACCCAGGGGGGCGGCACGCTCAAGCGTTCCAAGCGAGTTCCCCCGAGTGGCATCGATCCGCAGAAAACGTTCCTCCCGTTTGACGTCACCAGTACGCTTCCCACGGGCCATCCTCCGATGACACTTCGGGTTCGAATGTTCGTTGATACCCCTGCCAAGATGCCGGCACAAATTGACGTTCTTGAGGGCTCGTTCAAATACCTCACCGCAGACAGTACGAAAGAGGTGACGATCGAGAATGTTCCCCAGCGTGCCAAGACTCCACTGACGGAACCGGATTTCAAGGCGGCAGGATTGAAGATGATCCGAAGTCTCAAGGATGTGGTGCCGCAAACGATCAAGCTGCAGTGTGGCAAGGACCATTTCCTGAGTATCGTCCAAGGTCAGCCCGGTGATATCGTCAGTGTGACAGAAGTTGAACGAGGAGCCACAATTCAGCGGCTCTATTCGCGACATCCCGACGGCAAGTTTCCTGAGGAATTCGAAGTGGCGTTCAAGCTCTACGAAAACGTGAAGGAGCAGACAGTCAACTTCCGCTTCGAGAATGTACCACTGCCCGAGCAAAGTGTCCGACTTGACGCGTCTCAGCAGGCGATTGGTGTTCCCCCAGAGCAATGATGCGGAAGAGAGGCCTTGCAAAGGACACCCAAGTACGAAGACGAGAACGAGCGGTAGCAGTACGTTGAAATTCCTGCCGTACCGCACGTTCGTACTGATGATGGGTTCAGTTGTTGGCGTCTTCGGTTACTCAAATCGCCTTCCACCAGATGAGCGGTGAAACTTCCCCTTTGCCCCTCACTGCGTGAGGCGTTATCGTGGCTTTCGTCTGTCCGTTCTCTGATCATCGGGTGATCCGATTCATGTGGACCTATCGAAGCCAATCATTCGACGGCGGTCGTCTTGTCCGGATCGGTCTCGACGGCGACCTCCTTCCAATGACATTCCTTGCTGTCATTCGAGCGTGGCAGGTCGACTCGGAGTTTCGGTCGTACTTCAATGACGTTCTGGCCACGTCGCCTTTTCCAGAGTTCCGCTGGGAAACGCCGCCGGTGACCCGAGAGACAGCGCTTCAGCCCTTTGAGTTTGTACTCGTTGAAAGTCCCGGGCTGGCTCGAACTCCTGATCCGACTCCTTTTCAGCAGCACTTCGGAGGCAGCGGGCACGAGGATGTTGTTGAGTTTGCGAACCTGGGTCACGACGCGGTCCTGATCGTTCCCCGTCCCGTTGCTGCCGCGACGGCCTACTGCCACCTGGGTGCGTTTGTTCGTGAAGCACCCGAGTCGCAACGGCAGTCCCTTTGGCAACGGGTGGGAACCGCCATGGAACAGCGTCTCGACGCCCGCCCCGTCTGGCTCAGCACAGCAGGAGCGGGCATCGCGTGGTTGCATGTCCGGTTGGATGATCGCCCCAAGTATTACCGGTACGAACCTTATCGAAACTTCGACCAGAACCCCCCCGTTATCTGAGAACCCGTGACTCATTTGATTGGCCTGTCACTCCAGGTTCAGCCCCCCTGAGTTTCACGAGGGATTCTGAGGTTCGTTTGGGCCCGAGCTTTCCCTGATGTGACGCTGCATCTCTTCCGGGCTGATGTCCTGTTTATGGGTGGCAATACACCAGATATGACCGAAGGGGTCTTCGATCTGTCCGGAGCGGTCACCGTAGAACTGATCCATGACGGGGGTGCGCTCTTTCGCTCCGGCGTCGAGCGCCTTCTGGAAGACGGCATCGACATCGTCCACATAGATGTGCATCGTGATCGGGGAACCGCCCAGTGTTGAAGGGGACTTGCAGCCGTACTCCAGAAACTCGTCGGAGATCATGACGGTGCTGTTACCGATGCGGAATTCGGCGTGACCCAATCGGCCATCGGGCATCATCAGTCGGTAGGCTTCCGTTGCGCCGAAGACGTCGCGGTAGTAGTCCAGAGCTTTGAGGGCATTTCGGCTGACCAGGTAAGCAGAGACGGTTTGCCGACCAGCGGGAACGGATGGAAGCGTCATGGGAACTCCTTGGGCGGAATGGCCTGAACTGGGCCCGCGTCGAACGTCGAATTTACGAAGTCTGACCGCTCACAACCAGAGACGACGCTATTTCAGAAACGGCACGAAGAACTCTGTCAGTGCAGGAGTTTTCTTTTCGCCGTCTCAAGGTCGCCTCTTTCGCGGCCGTGCCAAAACACCGGGGACGAGCGCCAGGCAGTTGCACGGACGTTCGTTCGCCTGTGCAGCGGGGACACTCTCCATGGGGGCGACCCAACGAAAAAACCTGCCTCACCGGGTGGGCGAGGCAGGTTTTGCAGGAAAGCGTTCTGGGTGAAAGCGGGTTATTCGCTTCCGCCGTCTTCGGTTGAACCTTGCTTGACTCCACCCTTCAACTTGGCACCTTCCTTGATGGCGATCAGGGTGCTCTTGTTTGCGATGAACAAGGTGTCATTCGCAACCACGGGAGTGGTGTAGAGCGAGTTGATCATATTGTTCTCAGCGAGAACATTCAGCTTGTTAGAGAGTTCGAAGACCGTGATGTCTCCATCTTCGTCACCAACATACACCTTGTCATCGACGATCAGAACGGATCCCCAGGCGGCAGAGAACATATCGTGGGTCCAGTAGACGACGGGCTTGCCGTCTTCGACCTTCTTCGCATCGACACAGTGAACCAGACCACCGATATCGGTCACGAACAGCAGGTCGTTCTTGATGGCGACGCTACCCATCGTGCGGTGCATGGTTTCTTCGAATTCTTTCTTGCCGTTCTTGTTGCGGTCGACGACGTCATAGTGCCAGATCGCTCCCGCGTTGGGATTGGGAATGGCTTTCTCACCCTTGGTCGTGTCGACAGCTCGCAGGCGTCGGTGCGGGATTTCTTTTCCTTTGTCGTCCACGGCCAGTTCAAGACTGATGTCTCCATCCTTGGTGGGGTCGATACAGTAGAGGTGTCCGTTTCCTTCGCCGTGCTCGGGGTCTTCCCCCATCCCGACGTAGACGTATCCATCATAGAACACGGGAGTGCTGATCAGATGGTTGCGAGTCGAGCGACCACCGAGAACATAGAGTGACTCTTTGGGGTTGCCGTCGAACTTCCAGAGCAGCTTGGCGTTACCTTTGCCGTCCCCTTCGGGATCGAAACTGTAAAGCCAGCCGTCGCCGCCCCCCATGACAACTTGCTGACGACCACCTGCTTCAAACACGCAGGGGCTGGACCATTGACCGTGCAGCACGTTGATGCCGGGTGACTTGTCCGTCCACAGCAGCTTGCCCGTGTTCTTATCAAGACAGATGAAGCTCGGGGCGTTCGGGGCAGGGATATTGATATGCCCTTCGTCCACACCGTTGCCAGTGATCACGAAGCACTTGTCGCCGACGCAGGTGATCGAACAGGAACACATGTTGTGCTGGGAAACACCCAGGTCGCCCATCATGTCGTAACGCCAGATGATGTCGGCTTCGTCCTTGTTCTGGTTCGGCTCAGCCTTGTAGGGGCCGTCATTCTCGCCGTCATGAAATCCTTCCACGTCGAGACAGACCACTTCACCACGGCTGGTGTTGTACCACAACCGCGTGTCATCGCAGAAAACGGTTGAGCAGATCCCCTGCTGAGGCCAGTCATGAACGCGGCCTGTTGGCAACTTGGGCGACGATGCCTGCCAGAGGAACTTTCCGGTCTTTTCTTCAAACGCGAGCAGCACACCTAAGTCAATTTTCGAGGGGTAACGCTTCAGGTAGCCGTGGGTATTATTGGTGCCGACGAACACTTTACCGTTGGCAATGACGGGGTTGCCGTAAGTCTGCGAACCCAGAGGAGCCGCCCAGAGGACGTTCTCGCCCGTTTCCAGGTTCCATTCGAAAGGGATGTTCTTCCCGGGAGGGGTGTTGTTGCGATGAGGCGATCCACCCCACTGCGGCCAGTCATATTTGCCGACTTTCATCTTGCTGATGAAGTTCAGCGCGTCTTCCGTTGGATCAAACTTATCGGCTGCTACTGCCAGGCCTGAGATCAGCCAGAGTGCCGACATCACAGTCGTCATTGAACGAGAATTCATGTTCGGTTCCTTAGCGCCAATTCATCGTTGAGTGATGGTTCATTGGTTCAAGTGGTTCGGGTGATCGGCTTACGCAAGCAAGTCGCTCACCTGCCAGCAATGATCCGTCTGTTGTTCGTGCCAGGTCTGCCAACCTCACTTTGATCGGACGAGCTCCATCAGGCTGACTCGTCCGACTTCCGTGAGTCTAAGACTACAGGGGCGTTCCCTATTGGGGTACAACCCTGACGTTGTCGATGAAGATTTCGGCGTCTTTGGCGTTACCGACCAGGCCTGGGCTGCCGGTCTCGTTGCAGGGGCTGTCCGCCCATTCAATCGACCATTCCGCGGGTTCCGGTTCGTCACGTTTCCACGCTTTACCACGGCAAACAGACACCCGCTCACCATCGCGATCTTCGTTGTTGACGATGAACTTCATCGTGTACCAGACTTCCGGTTCCCACTGGAAGTCGACTTCGTGCACCTTCTGATCGTGAGGGACCCAGGAATAGACTTTCAGTTTCTGGGCGGCACCCATCATCTCAAAACGGTACCGCTGGTTCGTGACGCCGATATCCGGCATTTTGGCTTTCGGATCAGCATCGGCCCCGGCTTCGACCTGGTTCGCCAGGACGTCCGCCTGAACGACATAGTTCTTTGAGCCCGGGTGTCCCATCCAGCCCTGACTGCGGGTCCCCTTCGGAATCGTGGTAATCTTGCACATCACGCCATTGCCCGTGACCTTTCGCGGACCTTTCGTCACGACCAGTTGAATCGGGATCTGGTCGTTGCCGGTCCAGGCCCACTCCGAGATCACCCCTTCATCCTGCAGCAACTTCAACGAGGCATCGAGTTTCTCTTTGCCCTGATCCTGATTGGTGATGGCTTCAATCAGTCCCAGATATCGTTTGAATGCGGTAAAGGCCTGAGCCGGGGTTGAGTCGTCATACGTCGCCTTGGGGGCGGGAACGTTTGTGAATTGTGTGGAAAGATAGATATACAGCTTCGCAGCGAGAGGGTCTTTTTCCTTCAACGCTTTGAAGAAGTCATAATCCACTGCGATGTGTCGATAGCGAATTCCGACACCCGTAATGGGAACCAGGCCATCGTCGAACGTGAAGAGCCACGGAGTTTCTGCAGTGATTTCGGGGATCACTCGGATACGGGCCTGACCTTTCAGTTCGCCCACTTCCGCGTTGACGATGACGGGGGCGTTCGTTGCGCCACCTGGTCCTGCGTAAAGTCCCGCTGCGTCAATCGCTCCTGGACCCTGGATCGAGTACTTCACATCTTTCGGATCCGCTTTCTTCAGATACTGTCCGTTGGCGTTGTACAGATAGACCGAGTACTGCTGTTTGTTGGTTGGTTTCAGCAGTGATTCCACCGGAACGACCAGTGCTGTCGCGGGGGTCTGATCCTTTTGAACTGAGGCTTCAGGTTCAATCTTCGGAATCGGATCGGCCGATGGTTTTACGTCCGCTTTTCCGATGCAGTACATCATCGTTTCACAGGTGATGTAAACGCGACCGTGCGAGATGATGGGCGACGCATTGACGTCACCTTGCTCCAACCGCAACTGATGAAGCTTCTTCAGGCCTTTTTTCTCGTCCGGGGCGAAGATGAATGCCCGACCATTTCCGTCGACGACATAGATCTTTCCATCGCCGTAAACGGGACTGGCTCGACCGATCGTCCCGATCTTGGCCTTCCCGATCTGTTCGCCGGTCTTCAGGTCGTTCACGAAGAAGACTCCACCGTCGTCGATCGAGTAAATGCGATCGTTCAGTACAAGCGGGGCCGTCTTGCCGACGAACTGTTCCTTGTTGCGCCAGATTTCTCCGGTCTTGGTGATGTTTCCTGTCTTGGAGGCGTCAATCGCGAAGAGTGCCCCCATTGCCGTGTCGTCCAGGTTTTCTTCACTGTGACCACACAGGACCGTGTTGCCGACAACCGTCGGAGCGGTGTTAATCCCGCGAAGTGAAGCGTCATAGCTCCAGATGATCTTGCCGGTGCGCGGCTGCAGGCCATAGACACTGCCGTCTCCGCAGCCCAGGATTAACTGAGCTTGTCCGTTGATGACTGTCAGTGCCGGAGAGCTATAGGTCGTATCTTCCGGTGCAGGACGGGTACTCTGGAACCACACGGCCTGACCATTCCGTTTGTCGAACGCGATAATTCGGTGAGCAGGGCGAGCCATTTCACCCCAGCCGATCACGACGCCGCTGATGATGGCGAGATTCTCGTAAATGATCGGGAAGTTTGTTCGGCCCCCGTAGGTGCTGAGCATGCCGTATTCTTCGCTCAGCGAGCGGGACCAGAGTGTTTTTCCGGTTTCGCCGTCGATACAGACGAAGTAGCCGCAGACACCGAGTGCGATGACGTTTCCGGTTGCGGGATCACCAACGACACTGGACCAGCCCACGCGTGTGTCGGGGACGTCTGTCAGAAAGACGTTGAAGACGTTTTCC
The DNA here is from genome assembly GCF_044336245.1 of Schlesneria sphaerica. Classification (NCBI taxonomy): domain Bacteria; kingdom Pseudomonadati; phylum Planctomycetota; class Planctomycetia; order Planctomycetales; family Planctomycetaceae; genus Schlesneria; species Schlesneria sphaerica. The sequence goes on from NZ_CP172346.1 coordinate 4,013,805, forward strand.
CACTTGATTTCGCCCGTGGCGGCATCGGCACAGACGACTTTTTCCGCTTCTTTGGTGGTGCCTGGATTGTGTCGGACCAGTGTATAGAGCTTGCCGTTCATGACGATGGGCGTCGAACGGGTACCGAGTTCGGCCTTGCTCCACAGCAAGTTTTCCCCTTCGGGACTCCACGAATCCGGCAGATCCTTCTCGCGGGAGATGCCGTTCATCTCAGGACCACGCCAGTAAGGCCAGTCGAGCGGATCAGCCGCTTTTTTTTCCTGGCCGAACAGTCCCAGTGGGATGGCTAAGAAGAGGCCAAAGAGGCAGGCAAACCAAGATTGCATCGGCATGGTGAATATCCTGTGCTTCAGACTCAAGGGTCGGCTGGCGGGACGACAAGGCGGGGCGTCAAGCGATGTAGTTAACCATAACCAAACAGAAACTGTCGGGCAAGGAGGGGCAAATGTGCAGGCAGTCACGTGTTTGCCGGCGCCGATCATGATTAACAGACATTAAGGTGTCCCGGTTCTATGATCCGGAGCTCTGAGGGTCTTCATTTCAGTCCCCGCGACGAGGGGCCACCCCTGATCGGTCGAGAATCCACGTCGCATGCCACTGCATGACCGTCCTCTGTCTGCCCCGGAGACATCGGTCACAGGCGTTCGGGGACAGGGGTAACACACAGAGGTTTCCTTCTGGCAAGGCACCCGATCGGGCCGCAGAGGGATCTCGTCGGCGAGGGTGCGTCAACATGGCCTCGGGTGGTGGAGAGTTTCCGGTTCGATCGAGGCCTCCATTCACGTCTGGCAATTTGCTCGAACAATCGCGCATCTTGACTGTCTGTGGCTAATGTGACACGCTTCCCCCTTAAATTGGGCACCCGTTTGATCTGTGTAACTGAGAACCTTCGCGGATTGTGGTATCCGTGTTGTGGAAGATGGTGAAGAGAAATGCTGATTAGCTGGAACTGGTTGCAGGAATATGTCTCGCCTGGTGTTGCGGTTGGGGAACTGTCCGACCGTCTGACGATGTCCGGGCTGAACCTCGAAGAGTTTCACGAGGTGGACGGAGATTTCTGCATCGACCTGGAAGTAACCAGTAATCGTCCTGACTGTCTCGGCCATCTCGGTGTGGCACGGGAAGCGGCCGTGCTTTACCAGAAGCCGCTCAAGGTACCCGCCGCCGCGCCACGCGCTGGGACCACCACGACCGCATCGGTCACCTCCGTCGCCATCGAGGCCGCTGACCTCTGTTCGCAGTATCACGCTCGCGTGATCCGGGGAGTCAAAGTCGGTCCCAGTCCCGCATGGCTGGTTTCGAGGCTGCAGACCGTTGGAATCGCCTCCATCAACAACATCGTCGACATTACCAATTATGTCCTGATGGAATGCGGGCAGCCTTTGCATGCATTCGATTTCGACAAGCTGAAAGGACAGAAGATCGTTGTCCGGCGGGCTCGTCCCAATGAAAAGCTTCAGGCAATCGATCACAAAGAGTACGTTTTGACTCCTGAGATGTGCGTGATTGCCGATGCGGAACGACCCGTTGCCATCGCGGGAGTCATGGGAGGGGCCGAGACCGAGATTACGACGGCGACTCGCAATGTGCTGATTGAGGCGGCTCTGTTTTCACCGTTGGCGATCCGCAACGCTTCCCGCAAATTGAAGCTGCGCAGCGATTCGTCTTATCGATTCGAACGAGCCCTCGATCCGCACGGACCCGATTGGGCCAGCCGCCGCTGCTGCGAACTGATTCTGGAACTCGCCGGGGGTGAACTGCTTGCGGAACCGGTCTTCGCGGGAACGGCCCCTGCCGCGCAGCGTGAACCGGTGTTGTTCCGCTTCCCTCAGTTGCGGCGCATTCTGGGAATCGACATCCCTGCTGAGGAAGCAGTCCGCATCTTGGAAGACCTGGGACTGAAGCTGCAGTCGCGAGATGGTGATCAGTCCGCCTTGTTCCACGTTCCCTCGCATCGTCTGGATCTGACCCGGGAAGTGGATCTGATCGAGGAAGTGATTCGGATCTACGGCTACGATCAGATTCCTGCCGATGCGGCTGTCCCGCTGTGTGCCAGCAAAAAGCGATTCCAGGACCGGGTGAGTGATCGAGTCCGCGAGACGCTGACCGCGTCGGGATTCTACGAAGCGCTCACCGTGTCACTCGTCAATGAGACGGAGCGAAAACTGTTCACTCCGCGTGGGGAACTCCCCTCACTCACGATCGAGCATTCGGACTTCCCCGAGTTCAGTCGGTTGCGTCAGAGTCTGATTCCCAGTCTGCTGGTTTCACGGCGCGAGAACGAGCGTCATGGTCAGTTCAATGCGCAATTGTTCGAGATTGCCCGCGTCTACCTTTCAACGGATAAGTCGATTCCTGAACAGCAGGCCGAGCCCCGAATGCTGGGCTGTGTCAGTGGTCGATCGTTCCAGGAATTGAAAGGAGTGATCGAACAGGTCGCCAGCCGTGTGAATCCTTCGATCGATCTGACTGTCCGGCCGACGGATGGGCCGCAGTACGTCCCCGGACGCGGTGCCGAAGTTTATCTGAACGGAGACTTGTGGGGTTGGATGGGGGAACTCGACCGCTCCGTCACCGACCAGCTCGACCTGCGTGATACGGTTTCAATTGCGGAACTGGATCTGGCTGTCCTTGAGGCCCACGCGGACCTGATTCCCCAGTTCCGTGACCTCCCCACGCAACAGCTTTCGGTGCGTGACCTGAACTTCGTTCTGGATGAACCGGTGACGTGGGCGAACCTGGAAGAGACCGTCCGCAAGGCGGCGGGACCACTGCTCGCGTCTGTTTCGTTCGGGGGACAGTATCGCGGGAAGCAGATTCCCGAAGGGAAAAAGTCCTACGTTGTCACGGTTGGGTATCGCTCTGATCGAACGCTCACCAGCGAAGAGATCGAAGCGGCACAACAGTCGGTGATTTCCGCCTGTTCCAGCCAACTCGCCGCCACCCTGCGTGGCTGAGCTGGTCAGGGGGGAACAACAGAACCGAAGGTCTCGGTCATCGATGGCGGAAGCGGTCGAGTCAGGATGAACTGACTCGACGCTTGGCGTCGCTGAATAAGCACGGCAACCAACGTGTGTTTCGCCCTTGCGCGAATGCCCGTGAGGGGGCGTTGCTCACAATCAACGAGCGGCGATAGGAATCAGTGCGCTCAGCGTTACGGCGAAGTCTGCCACCCGGGGGGACTGCCAAACTTGCGGCAGGATCACTGCTTCAGCGATTTTGCGAAGTTTGAAACGGATTCCTGCAACTGTTGCTGGGTCTGGATGGTTTCCTGGAGCGATGTTTCCAGTTGAGCACGGACCCGTTTGGACATGGCGCGGCGTGAAGGCCTTGTGCAGACCTGCTTCAGGCGATCCAGGTTTGACTGGAGTTGAGCCAGTTGTGACAGATGTCCCCGCAGGAATTCGTCGACATTGTCCGTAAGGGACGTGGTGTCGGTGGGACTGACGACCGGGCTGATGGCTGGACCGACATCCGAAGGGGTCTCGTCCAGGACGTGTGGACTTGTCCGCTCTTCCATTCTGGACGCCGACTTCTCTTCCGCTCGCGGCGACTCCTGCGGAAAGGGGATCGACGCATTCTCAAGAGAATCGGATGACCCTGTTTCGGTTTTCTCTGGAGTGTGATGCGTGTGGGGAGGATCGATCCCACGGCTGGGCATTTTCAGTTGAGCAGACCGCCCTGTTTCCAGGATGGTTGTGGCCGGAATCGCACGCTTCGCGGCACCGTTAGCAGGCGAGCTGTTCCGCGAGATTTCTGTGATTGCCGAACCGGAATCGGATGAGTCGACCAGGGAAGCGGATTTGGGGGGCGTCGCTGTTTTGCGGGCACCCGCACGCTGCGGGAGTGCGAGGTCAGAATTACCTGGAGCGAAGAGCTTTACTTTGTTCCGCGGAGGGGTTTCTTCCTTCACAACGGGCGGCGGCGGGGCGGGGAGCGGAGCAAAGGTCGTTTCGACCACTTCCACCCGAAAGGGTCCCAGCTGCAGTACATCGCCGACGCTGATCGGGGCGAGGCGAATGGCTCGACCATTCACCCCGGTGGTACCGGCGCGCACAACATCGATCAGCCAGCAACTCTGCTCGGTGCGGATCAGACACGCCTGCACGTGCGGCATGGACGGGTGATTGAGCCGAAGCTTGCACTGCGACCCCCGACCGACCATGGTCAACAGCCGGTTGATGGGCCACTTGTTATCGCTCTGCTCGACGCCGAGGAACTGCAATGCGAGTTGAGGAACGTGCGAGGTCAGAACCGGAGAACGCTCCAGTGGTGAAGCGACGGGAGGGGTCGGAACCTGAAGATCCTCGCGGAACAGCTGAAAGGGACCGATCGAGATGGGACGGTGGTCAACCCAGTGCCCCGCAGATCTTGCGTGTGCGTCATTCGCCGTTTTTGGGGAAAGATCCAAGTAAAAGAGATGCCCGTCGATCCACTGCAGCGCAGCATGTTGTGGATGAACGGCCGCGTGGTCGAGCTGAATGTCACAACTGGGATCACTGCCGATCAACAGATGGGCCCGGCCCATCTGCATTTGCAGCGACTCCTGCGCAGGGTGTTCGATGCGCAGCCGAACGGGAATTTGAGCCTGGCAATCGGCCGCGAGTCGTTTTCGATTCTGCTCGGCGGTCTCGCGTGATCTCGTTAAGTTTGCGGGATTCTCGGATGACGAGCCGACGCTGCGGATACGCTCTTCTGAACGAGCGTCTTTCGCCTTGATAATCCTCAGGCGTCGACGGCGTTGCGTGTTCCTCAATTCGCGCATGTTACGTCCCTCAACCTGAACCTCCGAAAACTCGAGTACCTTTCGGCTGGTTGAACGTCACCCGAGGCTGGAAGGACGTTCAATAACATCTGTCCAGAAACTTGTGTTCCGTTTTACGGCAATCTGCTTCCGAAATCTACTACACCAATTTTAGCTCCTCGACGGGCCGATGTCGCTGAAAATCTCTTCAACCCGGAAAAAAGGGTGGAGTAATGACAATTCTCCGTTCTGCGGAAATCCGATCTTCTGACCTTCGGGTCTTCCTGATCGCACTATTTTTCCATGAATGATCCCGGTGAAAGGGAGAAGCTGTCCGCTGCTGGGGGCCTGTGACGCCTGATCACTTTGCATTGACAAGGGGCTGACGATCCACTGTAGTCGATTTCCGGCCCGGCAGCGTATAATTTGAGATGGCTGGATCGAGGATGAACTGACTCAAATGATCCAGTTGTGTCCGCCGGGATTGAGAATCAGGTTCGGCACCGGTCGTGACTGAGCGGGACTTGGGCACCGAGCGGAGTGGTTGCCAGCCACAGGGATGTGAAGAGCATGAGCCACAGGAGTAGCAGGATTATTCTGTCGCCATCCAATTGCCTAACGTCAGGGAGGTTTGTGTTCGTGGACTGCCTGAAGGCGAGCCCGCCACTCAGACGTGTAGCTCCCCTCCTTCGATCTGCAGCTGCGGCCTCGCGATCCGTCTCCATTCGCCCCCGCAAACTTTCTCTATGTTCGCTCTCTTTTCTGGGCGTGCCGCTGAGATGCATCGCATTCGTCTGTCTGGCAGTGTGCACCTTGTCACGCGCTGGATGGTCAGAGGAAGTCAGCAGTCCCCCCGAAACGCAGATTAAGGGCTCCCTGGTCATCCTGGGGGGATCGGAACGATTCAATCACCGCGAGTACTGGGACGAGATCGTGGAACTGGCGGGCGGGCCCGGGGCACGGATCGCCGTGTTTCCGACCGCGAGCGGTGACCCTGTCCAGAAAGGGGGCTGGGTCATTACGGCGCTGAACAATGCGGGTGCCGATGCCTTTCTGGTCCCCGTCGCCTGGCGAAAGATCCCGATCAAGCCCGTTGAAGCCGTATCGGATCCCGATCTTGTCGCCCAGGTCCGCGAGGCGACCGGCATATTTCTGATTGGGGGAGAGCAGGACAAGATCGTCAAAGCGCTCTTCACCGCTGACGGTCAGCACACCCCGATGCTGGACGCGATGTGGGAAGTCTATCGCCGCGGCGGCGTCATAGCAGGAACCAGTGCCGGGGCCGCCGTGATGAGCCGCGTCATGTACCGCGATGCCGAGTCGGTCCTGGATACCATGCTGAAAGGGGTTCAGTGGGGCAAAGAGATCGACCGGGGACTGGGGTTCCTCGACGGTGAATGGTTCGTCGATCAGCACCTGTTCGTGCGGGGGCGATTCGCGCGGACGCTGGTCGCCATGCAGGACCAGGGTTTCAAGTTCGGGATTGGCGTCGACGAGAATTCAGCCATCATCGTCACAAATGGAAAGGACGTTCGTGTCATTGGCTACAAGGGGGCACTTGTCCTGGATCTCTCTCAAGCCGAACACGATCCCTCACTAGGTCGTTTCAATCTGAAAAACGCGCGACTGACGTATCTGGATCGGGGTGATCGCTTCGACCTGAAAACCATGGAAGTCATTCCCGCTCAGGAAAAGCTGGACGATGAAAAGCTGGATCCGAAGTCGCCCGAATATCGGCCGGGTCTGCGACGTCCGCTGTTCTACAACGATATTCTGGCGAACACGACCATTATCGACATGATGGGACGTCTGATGGAGAGTGTCAGTCCCATTGCGACGGGGCTGGCCTTCGACGGATATGCCGCTCGCAAACATCCCGTTGACGGCTTTGAGTTCAAGTTTTCTCGCGATGACGAGAGCGTCGCGTGGTACACAGAAAGTTACGGCGGTGATGATTACACGGTGGTCAATATCCGTCTGGATATTCGCCCGATCCGGATCTCCGGTCCGCTCTACGATCGCGAAGAGTAACTTCGCTCTACGTCTATTCTCGCCGTACGCCTTTTTTCAGTGACGCTCTGACATGGTCTATTTGAATCGCATCTATACGAAAACGGGCGACACTGGTGAGACCTCTCTGGGGGATGGTCGCCGGGTGCGCAAGACCGATCCCCGAATCGTCGCTTATGGGACCGTTGATGAACTGAATTCGTCGCTCGGTGTGGCATTGTGTGCCAGTCCGTCGACCGAAATTACGTCGATGCTGACGTTGATTCAGAACGACTTGTTTGATGTCGGGGCGGACCTGTGTGTCCCCGAATCCGAGACTCCTCTCGCCTACACCCCGCTCCGTGTCACAGCGGACCAGGTTGAACAACTTGAAAGCTGGATCGACCGCGCCAATACCCGACTGGAACCATTGACGAGTTTCATCCTGCCCGGGGGAACACCCGCGTCAGCCCAGTTGCACGTCTCGCGCACGATTTGCCGGCGGGCAGAAATTGAAGTCCTGCGACTGATGGAGGTGGAATCGATCAACACGCAGATTCTGATTTACCTCAATCGATTGTCGGACTTGCTGTTCGTCCTGGCTCGCTCTGCCAACGACGAGGGAAAAGGGGACGTCTTGTGGGTTCCCGGAGCGAACCGGAAGAAGCTGGATTGAACCCGGCACACTGCTCCGAAGTCCAACGCAGTGACCCAAAGTCAGGATGGATGAGTCACGAAATCAGGGGTCACGATTTCGCGAGCAGTAGCACCCCGCTGAGCACCAGCAGGCCGCCTGCGGCCGTTCTCCACGTCAGTGCTTCGCCCAGAAACAACCACGCGAGGATGATGACGAAGACGAGACTCAACTTATCCACGGGCGCGACCTGAGATGCGGGGCCCAGTTGGAGCGCCCGGTAATAACACAGCCACGATAGACCCGTGGCGACGGCAGACAGGACGAGGAACGTCACCGATCGCAGCGACAGCTTGCTCAGCGGTTCCCACTCATCCCGCCAGGCAACGATGAGCGTCGTCATTCCAAGAATGACGGCGGTCCGAATCAGGGTCGCCAGATTGGAGTTGATCTGTGCGACGCCCAGCTTGCCGAACAGGGCCGTCAATCCTGCAAAAAACGCAGAGGCGATCGCAAAATATTGCCAACCAGACATGCCTGCCACCCGCTCAGGAATTGGGGATAGTTCCCTGATCAGTGAAAAGATCTACGGGACCACGCGGTTTGAATAATACCTCGCCTGCACGTTGAGACGTCCTATCGCGTTACGACTGACGTTGTAACCCGGCCACGATCTCGAACGACCGCAGACGGGCGGCATGATTCTCGATCGGTCCAACGAGAATCAGTTCGTCCGCGTCCGTCGAGGCAACAATCTCGTTCAATTTGTCGGTGACTCGTTCGAGCCCCCCGACGGCTGAGTAGCGCGTCATTTGTTTGACCTGTTCCCGCTCCAGCGGATTCCAGCGACCCTGCATCGAATCGACCGCAGGAGGAAACAGGCCCGGTGTTCCGCGAACCAGATTCAGAAACGCCTGCTGCAGTGTTGTGAACAGACGAGTTGCTTCCTCATCGGTGTCTGCCGCGACCGTGTTGACGGCCACGGCAACGCGCGGTTCCTGCAACGCATCTGATGGTTCGAAACAGGCGCGATACAACGCGAGCGCAGGCAACAGGTACTCGGGAGCAAAGTGCGAGGCGAAAGCAAAGGGGAGCCCCAGTTCCCCGGCAAGTCGCGCGCTGAAGTCGCTGGAACCCAGTAGCCAGATTGGCACGTCGAGACCTTCACCTGGTACCGCATGGACTCCATTTCCGGGCCCCCCCGGCTGGAAGTAGCCACGCAGTTCCTCCAGGTCCCGTGGAAACGTTTCACCATTCCGAGTCGCTGACCGGCCGAGTGCTCGGGCCGTTCGCTGATCGCCACCCGGCGCGCGTCCGATCCCCAGGTCGATGCGACCGGGATAAAGCGAAGCGAGCGTACCGAACTGTTCCGCGATGACCAGCGGCGCATGGTTCGGCAGCATGATTCCCCCCGAACCGACACGGATGCGGGATGTTCCTCCGGCGATATAGCCAATCACGACCGAGGTTGCGGCACTGGCGATCCCGGGCAGACTGTGATGCTCGGCCAGCCAGTAGCGGTGGTAGCCCCAACGTTCGCCGTGCTGAGCCAGGTCGAGTGATTCCCGGAATGATTCGGCCGCCGTGCCTCCTAGACGAATCGGGGCGAGATCGAGGATCGAGAAAGGAATCTGTGAAAGTGACTTCATGGGAATGCCTTAAGTATCTCTTCGGCTGTGATCAACCTGTCTTTGACGGTCTGTCGCGAAGCGTGTGCCGGTCCGCCATTGCGCATCTCAATCGAAACGGCACCGCAATGTGTCCGAAACTCGTCCAGCTCACAGGACCGGCATGCCTTACTCACGCAGAGAATCCGTATCGTCGCTCACATTGCCGGCAATTGAGTGGGTGAAGAAGACTTCTTCCGAGTTCCGTATGAGAGATCAATCATTACCACGCCGGTCACGAGATCAAGGACCGATGTAGCAGCCGGATGTCAGTTTCGCGGGGGCTCCGGTGGTGTTAAACGGGACAGGCGGAACCTGCGCCGCCGCTGCGGCAAGCGTGCCGACCTCCTCGAGCATGTCGCTCGAATAACCGGGCCACAGTTTCTGGACGATAGTTCTGTCCACGACGAGCGCCGTGTACGCGGATCGCTTGGCGTCGTACTTCGCTGCGATCTCCCCCTCGGGGTCCGCCACAACAGGGAAGGGGGTCTTGTGCTTTTCTCGCCAGGCGCGGGCTTCGTCGTCTGTTCCCGCCACAATTCCCTGGAAATCGACATGATCGCCGTAAGCTCGGAACAGTTCATGGGTGAAGGGTTCGTAGTCTTCGCTGCACGGACAATCGGGCAGGATGAAGATGATGACTTGCGGTCGAACGTCATCCGATTCGAGTGCCGGCACCACTGTTTTTCCCGCCACGGCATCGGCCGCATCCTGCATGTAGCGCGTGACGGGATGTCCGGATTTGAAAGGAATCGCGACGGCCGCCACCAGTGCTGTGACGCCACCAACGACCAGGCACCATGTAACGAAGTGTTTCATGACGACGATTCCAGTTTCCAGTGGGCATCCGGTGCGGGACGGGGGGCTTCCACTGCGTCCTCGTTTGGTGTGTGAGTCGAGACCTTCCGGATTTGGAGGACCATTGCCGCAGTCAACAGGCACAGACCTCCGGAAATGAGGAATGCCCGTTCGTAGCTGCCGCTCCATGACCGAATGGCACCTGCTCCAAACGCGGCCGAGGCGGCACCCAGTTGATGGGCGGCGACAATCCAGCCGAACATGATCCCGGCTCGCGCACGCCCGAACGTATCGGCCGTCAGTCGCACCGTCGGTGGGACGGTGGCGATCCAGTCGAGACCGAAGAAGACCGCAAACAGCGTCAGACCCCACGTCCCTTCCACCAGCGCGAAAGGAAGGAAGATCAGCGACAACCCTCGCAGCCCGTAGTACCAGCTCAGCAGCACCCGGTTGTCCATACGATCGGACATCCAGCCCGAAGCGGTCGTTCCGACCAGATCAAAAATTCCCATCATCGCCAGGAGGCCTGCCGCGCGGACTTCCGGCATGCCGACATCCAGACAGGCGGGAATCAGATGGGTTCCAACGAGTCCATTCGTACTGGCCCCGCAGACGTAGAAACTCCCCGCCAGCAGCCAGAAGTTCCGCGAACGGAAGCCGTCCCGCAGTGCCGCAATCGCCTCTTGTACCGGGTTCGATACCCGCACGGTCGAGGACCCTGCGGCCTCGGCAGAAGTGGTTTCGGACAAAAAATCGCCCACGGGAAGCAGACCGACCTCGGAAGGCCGTTCCTTGAACAGCAGCATGAGCAGCGGAATCAGCAGCGCCATCGTTCCCGCAATCAGCAACACGGCCGGACGCCAGCCTGACTGTTTGATGATCCACGCCATGATCGGCAGAAAGATCAGTTGACCGGTGGCCGTGCCGGCCGTCAGCAACCCCAGCACCAGACCGCGCTGCGTGACAAACCAGCGGTTTACCACCGTCGCGGCGAGCACCAGAGCCGTCATCCCGGATCCGGTGCCGACGACGACTCCCCACAGCAGCATCAACTGCCACGGAGCCGACATGGTGGCGGTCAGAGCAACTCCCGTCGCAATGATTGTCAGTGAGATCAGGATGGTCTTCTTGACACCGATCCATTCCATCAGCGCCGCCGCAAAGGGGCCGATGAGACCGTACAGCATGAGATTAATGGAAATCGCCGCCGAGATGGTCGCGCGATCCCAGCCAAACTCCGTTTCCAGCGGGACGATCAGCACACTGGGGGCGGAACGGACACCGGCCGAACAGATCACCACCAGGAAAGTCAGTCCCGCAATGATCCACGCATAGTGCACCCGTCGTTTCGTCGAATCCATGAAATCCCCAAATCCCTGTCGCAGAGCCCCGCCATGAAGATGTATATGCAACTAAATGGGGCGGGTCAAGGGGCAGAAATGGGGCGCCAGGGAAGGATCAACTCACGTCATTTCTCCGCGCCGAGTTCTGAACGAAGCGTGAAGGGGCAGCGAACGTGTCGCCCAGGTTTTCGATGGGGAATTAGGGCTGATTTGTTCAGTGATAATAGATTTTCGTTTATTTCGAATGTTGCATTTGCTGCGGCTATATGAAATCATTGCGCTGGAGGGAACAAATGACATGGTGACACTATTAAGTGATTTTCCGGAAACCGTAACGCCAACGCCTGATGATGCACTTCTCGCCCAGGAGAGCAGTCGACGGCTGACACGGTTCATCGCAAGGAATCAAAAGAAGCCTCTGCAGTTTAGAATTCAACCTGAAGACGCGCCTGAAGAAACTGTCTCAATTCCCGAGTCCGCATTCCGCCTGCTGAATGATATTCTCACGCAGATGGCTAAGGGAAACGCTGTCACGTTGATCCCTGTTCATGCTGAACTCACGACGCAACAGGCCGCCGATATTTTGAATGTCTCACGCCCATTCCTCGTCGAGCAGTTGGAAAAGAATGTGATTCCATTCCGTAAGGTGGGGACCCATCGCCGTATCCTTTTCAAGGACTTGATGCGTTACAAGGAGGAAATGGATCGCAACCGGTTGAAGGCGCTAGACGAATTGGCGTCCCAGGCTCAGGAACTCGACATGGGTTATTGACGTGAACAATTTCACGGTTTTGTTTGACGCATGCGTCTTCTATCCCGCGCCACTGCGCGATTTGCTGATGCATCTCGCGGTCACGGATCTGTACCGCGCCAAATGGACGGATGCCATTCACGACGAGTGGATCAGAAACGTCCTTAAAAACCGTCCGGATTTGAGGCCCGAACAGCTCAAAAGGACCCGTGACCTGATGAACGCTCATGTTCGAGACTGCCTCGTGACCGGCTATGAGACGCTCATTAATGCAGTCACTCTGCCAGACCCAGACGATCGACATGTTCTGTCGGCGGCAATTCGCGCTGGAGCGGACCTGATCGTAACGTTCAATCTCAAGGATTTTCCCGAGAAGCACTTGAAGCCCTACGGCATCCAGGCCCAGCATCCCGACGAATTCCTGACATTCCAACTCGACTTGGCGCCCAATATCGTCTGTGCAGTCGCCAAGCGGCACAGGGAAAGTCTCAAGAACCCTTCTAAAAACGTTGGCGAATACCTCGCCACACTCGAAGCTCAGGGACTGGCACAAACCGTGTCGAGTCTACGAAGATTTGCCGAATTGATTTGACCTGATTTTAGTCCCTTGGCAATGTTACTTCGCCCCCTGTTCGTCGCAGGGAGTGTCGACTCGCAACCCGTTTGCCCGCGATTTCCAAGGAGGTCCTGTTATCTCGACGAGATCAGGCCGGAATCGCATCGGCCAGAGCGTGAAGGAAGTTTCTTGTTGCGAGGGCCTCTCTTACAACGTCGTGCAATCGGTTCAATCCGACAGCTTCAAGTTTTCGAAATCGACCTACACCGCCGGGCGACATTGCTCCCGCGACCGTCATCGTCGTTGATGGATGATGCTACTTGCCCTCAAGCACGAATGTTGACACGACGGCGCGATGGTCGGACGGGTAGGGGGTGACGACGATGTCGGCGCTTTCCTGCGAGTCCCCTACGATTTCTGTCGCTTTAATCGTGGCCGGGCCGTGTGACAGGACGAAGTCGATCCGGTCGTGGTGGTCCTTGGGGTTGTCTCGCTTGGTGAGGGTCGTCCAGGTGAAGCCGGGGTGCTTGACCGGGTCCGGAAAGAGGACGCGGTAGGAATCGCGGAATCCCGCCTCGGCAAAAGCTTTTGTGGCAGGCCATTCCACGACGAGCGGATGGTGAAGTGCCTGCACCGCTTCCTCGGTCCAGTCAAGGTAAGAGGGTTCATTAAAGTCCCCCGTGATGAATTGCTGCGAGGACTTCGAGCTTTTCAGGGCCTGCAGGACCTCGTTGACTTGAGCGCGCCGGGCCTCGTTGGCTGAGGCGACCGCTTCTTCGGCTGTCTTCAGAAAGGGGGCACCGGCATACGGGATGTTGAGCAACTGATAGGGCTGAATAGGGGGCATGGGCCATGTGGATGTTAAAGACATCGACGGTCCGGCCTGACGGAAGCGAAACCGTCGCACCGATGGCGGGTTTGCCGACGGAACCGGTGATCGGATAGCGGCTGATGATTCCGATGCGGGCCATCCCGGTGGAAGATCCCTGCTCGTGGTAGGACCATCCGAGTGCTTCCGCGAGTCGTCTCGCGTGGTCAGGCCGGGGTTGGTCCTGCGGTGCGATGCCACCAGTTTCCTGCAGGCCGACGATGTCCGCTTTCGCTGCCCGAACGACTTCGACCGTCCGTTCAAACGGCTGACGGCCGGCATCACCGCCGACCCACATGTTGAAGCTCATCACTCGAACGACTTCGTCGGCATCAACGCGGGCGGACGAGGCGAGTATGGCAACGACGAGAACCAGAAGCAGGCGGACCCGCCGCAGTAAACCAACACTGCGAAGTGGAGAGTGACGATGCACAAGAGGGCTCGGAAATGAAGTGCTGTTCATGGGGCCTTGTCGCGTTCGGAGATCACGAGATGCGATGACTCGCTCGGTCAGGGCATTCGGCATGTCGAGCATTCCACCCCTTAACAATGTCGTCAACTGGCGGTTGGCCACGGTTCTGATCGTAAGTGGTTCGCCGCAGGCGTTCAATGTCGCTGGTCTGTTGATCGGCAATGACTCATATCATGCGTCGTCAGCGCGGCCGGTCCTGACGACTGCGCTGACGACGCAACTGCGAACCGGAGTCGATCGAGTTCAGACGCCGCAGCCACAACCGGTTTCCCAGACGCGGCCGTCTGCTGCCATAATGGGAGTGTGGTGGTGAGCCGGGGGAACGGGACTGCGTGAGTCATATCCGCCGAATCGTGCCACCGGGGACCAGTCCGGACTGACCGGAGGGAGGGGAGGGGAGAGTCTCGCAAAGTCGCCCGTCCCGTAGACGACCTTCCCTCCGACCATCGTCAGGAGACTTTCCAGTCCACGGATTTCATCCGGGTCGATGCGGAAGTAATCGTCGCTCAGGACTGCCAGATCCGCAAAGCGGCCCGGTTCCAGAGTCCCCTTGCAGTGGTCCTCGTGACTGAACCAGGCACTTCCGTGCGTGTACAGTCGCAGGGCTTCCTCGCGGGTCAGCCGATCGGCTTCCTCGTGCAGCACAGTCCCACCGACGGTTTTCGACGTCACCATCCACCAGAGACAGGTCCAGGGGTGATAACTGGCGACACGCGTCCCGTCGGTTCCCGCGCCGACGGGCAGTCCCATCTTCAGCATCTGTCGCAGAGGTGGTTTTCGGCGGGCGGATTCCCGGCCGTACCGTCGAATGTAGTATTCCCCCTGATAGGCCATGCGGTGCTGAGTTGCGATTCCGCCACCCAGTGCCTGAATTCGTTCCAGGTTCCTCTCGGAGACGGTCTCGGCGTGATCGATGAACCAGCGAAGGTCGTTAATCGGATGCTGTCGGTGCACGCGTTCGAAAATGTCGAGGAATCGTCCGATCGATTCGTCGTAGGTCGCATGGATTCGCCAGGGCCAGCGTGCTTCGGCGAGCTTGCTGACGACCGCTTCCAGTTCCTGCTCCATCACGGGACGCAGGTCTGGACGAGGCTGCAGAAAGTTTTCGAAGTCAGCCGCACTCCAGACCAGATTCTCACCGGCGCCGTTCACCCGTAACAGGTGGTCCCCGTCTCCCGGTGCTGTCATGCCGAGCCAGCGGGAGTAGTCGTTCAATTCCTGTCCGGGCTTTTGCGCAAAAAGGCTGTAGGCAATCCGAACAGTCAGTTGCCCGTTGTCATTCAAATTCTTGACGACTGCATAGTCTTCGGGATAGTTCTGACCGCCACCCCCGGCATCGGACACGCTGGTGATCCCAAAGCGGTTCAACTCGCGCAGATAGAAGCGAGTCGAATTGAGCTGGTCCTCAAACGAGAGTTTCGGGGCGTTCGCAATCGTGGAATAAAGTATCAGCGCGCTCGGTTCGGCAATCAGGAGTCCTGTCGGATTTCCCCGGCTGTCGCGCGCAATCAGTCCCCCCGGTGGGTTAGGGGTATCGCGGTCGAAGCCAAGCTGCCGCAGGGCCGCCTGATTGAGCAACGCTGAGTCGTAGAGATGCAGGACAAAGACCGGCGTGTGGGGAGCGGCTTTATTGATTTCGTCCAGGGTCGGCATGCGACCTTCGACGAATTGAAACTCGTTCCAGCCCCCGATGACGCGAACCCACTGCGGGGGCGGCGTGTTATCTGCCTGCTCCTTGAGTTGGGCAAGAGCCTGGGACAAGCTGGGAACGCCATCCCAGCGGAGTTCCAGGTTGTAGAACAGTCCGGCGCGAATGACATGCAGATGAGAATCATTCAGTCCCGGAATGACTCGGCGGCCCTGCAGGTCAATTTTTTCCGTGTGCTGGTCGGCGGTGGCCAGGATCTCGTCGTCGCTGCCGATCGCGGAGATGACGCCGTCGGTGACGGATAATGCGGTGACCTCCGGCTTCTTTGAGTAAAGAGTGGTGATTTTGCCGTTGTAGAGGACTTGCTGCGGCACCATGTCAGATTCTCCGGAGGCGTAAGATTTCCCTGGGGACGGGTTGGCCACAACCCGCCGAGTGCGAATCAACAGCGACATCACGAGCCGTTCGCGAGAAGGGGATCGCCTTCGTCGACGACGACTCTGGTACCCAAAGAAGGGGGGGCTTGCCAAAGCAGACAGCGGAACCGGTATGAGGCACGTGGCGGGCGGTCTCAGTTCGTGCTCAGTACGGGCTGAGTGCAATGACTCACGGGGATGCGACGTGAGCCGATGGGCTATTCAGGAAATGCCGGCGATCTGCCGCGAGCAAATCGCCGGTGACAAGTAATCTGAGAGTCGCGTTTCTGATGAACGTCGTACTGGTGCAGTGACGTCGGGAGAAAAACCCCGACGTGTGACAGACGTTTGTCAGTTGGGAGAGGAGCTCTTTCGTTTTGTCCACAAGTGATCTAATGAAAAACTTCCCGGACCGGTGAGGATCAACGTGATGTAGATGAACAGGTAAGCGCAGGCCAGTTCCTTGACGTTCCAGGGGTCTTTCGCATGTACGATGAAGAACGCGACCATCATCGTGAAGGCGAGCGGGATCGCCGCCAGTCGCGTTCCCAGGCCAAGGATCAAGAGGACAGAGCAACCTGCTTCTGCACCAATGGCGGACATCAGACTGAGTTGATTTCCCATCCCGAGTGGATCGGGAAACTGGGTTTTGAGGGTCTCGAAATTGGAAATTTTCTGCAAACCATGAACTAGCATCAGGCAGCCGATCGCCACTCGTAGGACTAGCAATCCCAGCGAGGTCAATTGGTGTTTAAAAGGCATTTCTGTTCCTCTCATAAAACCCGTGTTTCCACGGAACCAACAACACGGAAGACCAACGTCCACGCAGGACTGTCAGTGTTCGCGAACAATTCTGATTCTGAATTTTTCTGAAGCTCGATCTCTCGTTCACTGCGGAATGAGCAGAATCACCCGTTCTGGATGCTGCGAGTGGCGTCAGGAAATCGAACGAGGACTCATGAAGCGGCCGGGAAGGTCACTTCGGGAAGCGTGGTATGACTGATTTGGCGGAGACATCGCCCGCCGTGAACCGATGATTGTTTTATCTGCTTGCCGGAATTCAGCTGAACCCGGTGGTGTCCCTTTGCTCTGATGACAGGAGGGCGGGAGGCTTGAGGACATGATATCACTCCTGTCAGTTTACATGTAAATAAAATTCTTAAAATCAGCCGGGAATTGCCCCCCGGATTGCATCGAGAGTTTGCACGAGCACTGTCAGTTGTGACTTGCTGACCCCCTTCATGAGGAGGGCGTGGAGGTCCAGCACGGGCTGATCGAGACGATTGAGAAGCTGGAGTGCCGCCGGCTTCGGTTCCACGACGAAGATACGTCGATCGACTTCGGACTGAGTTTTTGTGATGAGGTCCAGAGCGAGTAATTGATCGATGACACGGGTAATCGCAGGAGCGACCTGAATCATTCGCTCGGCGATTTCGAGGCAGGGCATCGGTTTGCCCTCGCCACGAAGAATCCGCAGCACGTTGTATTGAGACAGCGTCAGGCCGTACTCGCGCATGAGTCGGGCCATGCGGTTTTCCAGCAGATCACTCGTTCGCAGTATGGCCAGCATGGCTTCCTGCTCGATCGAAGCAAAAGGGCCTCGCTTCTTCAATTCATCGCGAAGCGTTGAAGTCATATCTCATTCCCGGATGTCGTCTGACGGAGAATAGTTTACATGTAAATTTTCTGCTGTCAAGCGGAAATATCTGTGAAAACCAAAGTCCGCCCTTCCCCTGGACCAGCGTCTCCGGGGACGGTCTGTTAATACGGAATACAGTACCACTCACTCGAACGCCGGGGATTCGGTTTTCACCCATTTCGGGGGATTGAAGATGTCTGCGACGGGCATGGCGAAGCCGGGGAGGTGAGGGTGACCGGTGATGACCTGTGGCTCCTTCAACATCTGGCGCGAACTGCGGCCGATGAACTGGTGGATGTGACGCGTCACGGGGTCGATGATCCAGACCCCCGCGACGCCCCACTGAAGATATGCTTCGACCCGTGCGGCCATTGATTCCCGGCGGTCGTTAGTAGAAGCGACTTCGACGGTCAGGACCGGCAGTGTCTCGGTCATCAGCTTGTCAGTTTCGGCGAAGCGATTCCCTTCTTCGAAGCGAAAACAGGAAATGGCCGGACACCGGACGGTCGGCTGTTCGCGTTTCAGGATCAGCGGCAGCTCAAAGCAGGCGTAAGTATCAGGCGATTTTTTGAGGACCGTCGCGAGCGACTTGGACAGATTTCTTACGACATCTCCGTGAGCTTCGTCGGGCGGCTCGAGACGGGTAAAGCGACCGTCGACCAGTTCAATCCAGCGATCCCCGTCCAGCAGGCGCTGTTCAAACTCGTCCAGATTCATCGAAATGGGGGCTTTGGGTTCTCGCATCGATCTGTTCCTGGCAGAGACGTTCCCCTTCGTGAAGGGCTCGCTTGTTACGTTCGAAGTTGCCGGTTTCAAGCCCGTCCTGGTGCTGACACGGGGTGGTCCCACCATACGGATTGTCACCTGCCTTGTTTGAGAGACGGAAAATTAAGCAGTGAACCCCAGCTTGTCGACCGTCTCTTTCGTTATGAAGAAGGTGGTGATTGTAGGGACTGCTTCGGTGGTTCTTGCTTTGAGTCTCGTGTCGGATTCCCTGTCTGGGTTCCCTGCGTGATCCCTCCATCCCGTCGAGAATTCTCAGCGCCCCTTTATTTTAGGCGGCGGGAATCATCCCGGGGAGAGGTTTTGTCGAGTATCCGATGCTGGCGTAAAAACATTTGATTGCGCGGGATTGATCCGGTTTCAAATTGACGACCGTGATTCGAGACCCCTATGATGTTGCCATCAGCGAAAGCTGATATTTGACCCGCCTGATGTCCCACCGCCTGATGACCCCCGATGGAGTCAAGCCGCATGCTGGTTGCTCGCTTCACGAAGAGACTGTCACTTGTCATTGCTCTGGCCAGCCTGAACGCCTCCCCGGCGAACGACGCCGCGGCGCAGGAACCAGTGGTCAACGGTACGGTTCCAGGGGCGATCGCTCCGGGAACTTCGCTTCCGTTACAGATTAATGGTGGCAACCTCGCACCGGCGAAGAAGCTGTGGCTCAGCTTTCCGGCGGAAGCGGTGCTGGCGGAAGGAATCGACAAGAATGGCGAGAATCCGGCTCAGGTCACCTACCGGATCAGCGTCCCCCCTGAAACGCCTTGCGGCATTCAAGGAATGCGCGTACTGACGGACAAAGGTGTTTCGCCCCTGCGGTTCCTGTTCGTTGACGATCTCCCTTCGATCGCTTCGGTCGGTTCGAATGTGCAGCTTGCGTCGGCACAGGTCGTCACGACACCGACCGCGATTGACGGTGCGGTGGCGGGCTTGAGCTGGCAGTACTTCAAATTTTCGGCCCAGGCGGGTCAGCGACTGGCGATTGAAGTGGTGGCTCGCCGGATCGGGTCTTCGCTGGATCCCATGCTGCGGCTGCTGGACGCCAAAGGGCGTGAGCTGGCTTACAACGACGATACACCAGGACTGAGCGGCGACGCGTCGCTGGTATATACCTTTAAGGCGGCGGGTGAATATGTCATCGAACTGCGAGATATTAAATACGGTGCGGGGGCCTACCGCTTGCGAATCGGCGATTTCCCCGTCGCGACGGTGGCCTACCCTCTGGCGGTTCAGCGGGGCGTCACCACGAATGTCACGCTGGCGGGTTTCGGTGTTGACGGATTGACACCTGTCCCCGTGACCGTCGCTCCTGACCAGACAACGGAATGGCTCAACGTGAGTCTGAAGCGGCCGAATGGCGCCAGCGGATACAGTACTGTGGAAGTCGTCTCGACCCCTCAGTTTCTGGAGCAGGAACCGAACAACGCACCGGAACAGGCCAATCGGGTGGAGCTCGGGCATGACATCAATGGTCGGCTCGAGCAGCCGGGCGATGTCGATCGCTTTGTTTTCACAGCCAAGAAGGACCAGACGGTCAGCTTTTTCGGAATCACTCGGCAGCAGGGATCGCCGACCGACCTCAACTTCAAGATCCTCAACAAGGACGGTGGTCAGCTTGCCGTGGCTGAGGACAGTGGTATCAACGAGGGCTCGGTTTCGTACAAGTTCCCTGCCGACGGCGACTACTATCTGTTTGTCGAAGATTTGACTCAGCGTGGCGGCAGTGAGCACGCTTATCGGATCGAGGTAACGACCACACCTCCTCAGTTCTCGCTGGCGACCTCTCTGGATACGTTCAATATTCCTGCCGGCGGTTCAGTCATGGCGACGGTCACGGCGGTGAGGACCGGCTACGGCGGTCAGATCGAACTGGGCGTTGCGAACCTGCCTCCCGGGGTTACGGCCAGCAAGTCGGTGATTGGTGTCGGACGTAACGATGCCGTACTGACACTGCAGGCGGCTCCGGAATTCGTGCCGGGTGAACTGCATGGGATCTCCGTCATCGGGACCGCCCGGATTGGCGAAGCCAATGTTGTCGTACCGGCCGAGATCAACGGTGTCCTCAAGGCACGCAACAATGCAATGCGGTGGACTCCGTCGCTCCTCAGCAAATCAGTCGCAGCCTCTGCGACGACGGCTCCCGGATTTTCCTGGCGGGTTGAGCCTGAGGTGGCGGTCTTCGGTAAGGATTTGTCGACCAAGGTCAAACTGATTGCGACACGCGCCGCCGGCTTTGAAGAGGGGGTGGTTGTGGCCATCACGCCCCCGCAGAACGGACTTCCCGCCGGAGTCACCGTCGCTGTCAAGAACATCGACAAGGGGCAGACAGAAGCCGAGATCGTGATCTCTGCCAATAATCAGGCTCCCCTGGGCGAGTTCACCGCAGGTTTGACCGGAACCCTGAAGCAAGGTGACAAGACTGCAGTGCAGGGCATGGCCATCCGGCTGAATCTGACAGCACCGATGACGCTGAAGCTGGAACCGGCCAATGCGAAACTGACCAAAGGTGGAGAAGCAACCGTCAAGGCCATCGTGGAACGCAACCCCGCTTTCATGGGGCCGGTCACCGTGACGCTGCAGAACTTGCCTGCGGGGGTCACCGCCGCACCGGCGACGATCGCGGCAGAGCAATCCGAAGTCGAGATCAAATTGACGGCCGCTGCGGATGCGGCAGCAGCCAGTGCCGCCAATGTCACCGCAAAAGCGGACGCCATGGCCGGGGCTGCGAAGCTGGAAGCAATGTCGGCGGCGGTCACCGTCGCCGTCGAATAGCAGTGGACGGAATTGAGTGGATGAGGTTACAAGTGTGAACGACGAGCAGAATGACTGACGTCGTTTCCGGGATAGGGCAGTCCAGATGACTGGACTCTGAAAACTGAAAGTCGACATCGACGCATCAAGTAACGACACAAGCATTGCCACGAGAAGACGATTACCCGGACGGAGAATGAGGACGATGAGAATGAATGCTGTAATCCGTTGGCTTTCACTATGCACGATCGTCGTTGTCCCGAGTTTCGTCCGGGCCGATTCGCCGGTTGATGTCGGTCAACCTTCCTCGATCGTGCTGGAACCTACCCGGTTCGAGTTACTGGGAAAGCGTGCTCGACAGCAACTGATCGTCACGGGGAACTACTCGGGGAATGACGTCCGGGATCTGACCCCCGCTGCGACGTTCACGTCATCTCATCCCGAAATCGTCGCCATCGAGAATTCGATCGCTTACCCTCGAGCCAACGGTGAAGCAACAATTACGGCCAGTGTCGGTGGTCAGACCTTCTCGGTTCCCGTCGTGGTGAAAAACCTCGAGGCACCTGCACCGATCAGTTTCAAAAATGAAACTCAGATGGCCCTGACCAAAGCGGGCTGCAACATGGGGGCCTGTCACGGGTCTCCCTCGGGCAAAGGGGGCTTCCGTTTGTCGCTGCGGGCGTACGATTCCGAACTCGACATCATGACTGTCCGGTCCGAATTCTTCGGACGTCGGACAAACATCATGGAACCAGGTCAGAGCCTGCTGCTCCAGAAGCCCCTGATGGAAGTGGCCCATGGTGGTGGAAAGCGACTGAAGAAGGGCGATGCCGCTCATAAGACTCTCGAACAATGGATCGCCGAAGGGATGCGACTGGATGCCCCGTCGGAACCTGACCTGGTCAAGATTGAAACGGTTCCCGCCAAACGAGTCCTGCGTCAGCCCGCCGCACGTCAGCAGATCATAGTTCTGGGACACTTCAGCGATGGCTCTGTCCGGGATCTGACCGAACTGGCAGACTTCTCGTCTTCGAATGAAAGCGTCGGAGCGGTCAACTCGCTGGGCCTGGTGACCAAGAACGGACGTGGTGAAACCGCCGTCCTGGCTCGCTATCTCGATAAGATGTCCACGACGTACATGACGTTCCTGGAAGACGTTCCCGGCTTTGTCTGGAACAATCCCCCCGAAAACAACTTCGTTGATACGGCGGTTTTCGAGAAACTGAAGCAGCTTCAGATTCTGCCATCCGAGCTTTGCACGGATGACGAATTTCTGCGTCGCGTGACACTCGATCTGACCGGGCGTCTGCCGACTGCGGAAGAAGCAAAAGCCTTCCTTGCCGAGACCAGCCCATCGAAGCGGACCATTCTGGTCGATCAATTGCTCGACAGTCCCGAATACGCCTCGTTCTGGGCCTTGAAGTGGGGAGATGTGCTTCGCTCCAACAGCAAAAAGCTGAAGGTCGCCGGCGTCCATAAATTCCGTCAGTGGATCTACGAAGCGATGCTCAACGATAAGCCGCTCGATCAGTTCGCTCGCGAACTGCTGACGGCCAACGGCAGTGTCTTCGAAAATCCTCCGGCCAACTTCTGGCGTGCCAGCCGTGATCCTCAGGACGCCACGGAAACAACCGCTCAGCTCTTCTTGGGCGTGCGAATTCAGTGTGCGAAATGTCACAACCATCCCTTCGAACGATGGACACAGGATAACTACTACGGGATTGCCGCCGCGTTCGTTCGTGTGGGCCGCAAGAACTCGGTTGATACCGAAGAAGAAGTCATCTTCTCGCAGAATGGCGGGGAAGTGACCCAGCCACGTACCAACAAGCAGATGAAGGTACACCTGCTGCTGAAAGGGGACGTCGACGTTCCTGCGGATCAGGATCGCCGGGTGGTCTTCGCCGAGTGGTTGACGGCACCGGAAAATCCCTTCTTCGCCAAGAGCGTTTCGAACCGAATCTGGGGTCACCTGCTGGGCCGGGGTATTGTCGATCCAATCGATGACTTCCGTGATTCGAACCCACCGTCGAACGCACGTCTGCTGGAGGAATTGTCGACGCAGTTCGCGGCCAACAACTTCAGCCAGAAGTGGGCCATTCGCACGATCTGCAACAGCCGGACTTATCAGCTCAGCTCACGTAAGAACCAGTTCAATAAAGACGACGAGATCTACTGCTCACACGCGAATACGCGGTTGCTGTCGGCAGAACAGTTGCTCGACGGGATCTGTGCTGTGACCAGCGTTCCCGAACAGTTCCCTGGAATGCCACTCGGAACCCGGGCGTGCGAACTGGCTGATCCCCCAACCGACCATTACTTCCTAAAGGTGTTCGGTCAGCCACAACGGGAAATGGCTTGCCAGTGTGAGCGGTCCAGCGAATCCAACCTGTCCCAGGCCTTGCAGATGATCAACGGACCGGTTGTCCATAACAAACTGCGTGCCGACAATGGTCGCATCGCAACGATGCTGAAAGAGAACAAGTCGGAAGAAGAGATCATCACCTCGCTGTATCTGGCTGCTCTGGCTCGAGTTCCTTCTCCGGAAGAGATGGCCGCCTCCAAGCAGCACATCGCTGGCCAGCAGGATCGGCGTCAGGCGTTTGAAGACGTGGGTTGGGCCATTCTGAACTCGAAGGAATTCCTGTTCCAGCACTGAGTTTTGACCGTCACAGTCAGAAAAGTGGCGATGCTGCCGCGGTTCCTCTGTCCGTGAAAACGGATCACCGCACGAATTGCCTGCGAACGGGCGATGAATCCCCTGGACTCATCGCCCGTTTGGTTTTTGAGAGTGCGTCAACAAGATGAGGCGACCGCACTGGACCCGTTTTTCGGGTGGTCTGGTCCGTGTTTCGGATGCAGTAAGCGTCCATTCAGCCGCGGTGTGGCGCGTTGCCGCTTCCCGGTGTTGGAGCCCCCTCAGGCTTCCCCGACGATCTCGTCAGTTTCCGGGTCCGCCGGTCTGGCCAGCCTGATTGGCCGGGGTGGGGTCGGATTCGAGGGGATCGAGTCCGCCGGTCAGCAGCATCCCCTGAATTTCGATGGCCGAGGTTTTCAGTTCTGACAGGGCAGAGACGTAGTTGACGTTGGCATCGAACAGATAGCGTCGGGCGGTCAGCACGCGAAGGAAGTCGAACTCACCTTCCTCATAGTTTTTGACGGTGAGTGACAGGTTCTCTTCGGCGGTAGGAAGAATCGTTTCTTTGTACGTGTGCACCTGGTTGCGGGCTGATTCGTAGCGGGCGAAGGCTTGGGCCAGTCGATCGCGCAAGACCAGTTCCAGCCGTGTGACTTCGGCTCGGGCCGCGTTCAGCTGGCCGACGGCGGCGTTGATGTTTCCCTGATTCCGGTCGAAGATGGGGACGGCGACGCCGACATTCACGCCGAGCATGAGCGTCGGGGGGCTGATCGTGTCGTACCAGGCGTTTCCTGAAACACGCAGGTCGGGAATCATCTGCACCTTTTCACGCTGCACCTGCACCACGGCGGCCGCCATTCGAGATTGAGCCGCGTGGAGTTGCGGGCTGTTGCAGAGGGTTTGCGACCAGGCGGTCTCCCAATCGAGTTCAGGGACCTCGTCGGTCAGATTTCCCTCGAGAGGGCGCTGTGGCAGGTCGGGCCAGCCGATGACGTTGCCCAACTGTTTCCAGGTGGCTGCCGCATGATAATGGGCGTTCTGAAGCAGGATCTGGGTCTGGCTGTACTGCAGACGTGCCTGGAGCACGTCGGCTCGCGAAACGGCTTCTCCTTCACGTAACTGTTCCGAGATCCGAATTCCCTCTTCGGCAACTCGCAGCAGTTCCTCGGCGACCGCCACCTGCTTCTGAGCGGCCAGCGCAGCAACGTACCGGATCTGAATTTCGTTGATCACGCGCAGCGTCTGAGTCTCGACGTCCCAGCGAGCTCGTTCCATATCGTGAGCCGCCACGGCGCGATTCAGTTGCAGCTTGTTGGCCGTGACGATGTTCTGTGAGAGGAACGCACCCTGCTGGTCAAACGGCCCGTTGTTACCGGTGCCGTCATATCCGGCGACCGGGTTGGGATAGAGACCGACCTGCAACCAGTTTCCTTCAGCCTGCTGCAGCATGGAACCGGCCTGACGCAATGTCGGGTTACCTGCGAGTGCCAGTTGCTGCAGTTCATCCAGCGTCAGGGGCTGTCCGGTGGTGGCAGCAATGTCCGCTGCGAGACTCGTCCTGTCGTTGTCGGAGACGGGGGCGGGAGGTTCTTCCCACGAGACCGGTTTCACCTCTGCCGCCGACACCTCCCCTTCCATCTCGGACAATGACGACTCCCCGGCAGCGCCTTTTCGATCAGCTGATTCTGCCGAACGGGCTGAGGAGCCTGATTTCCCGGGAGGGGTCGCGGCGAATGATTGCTCAACGCGCCCCCGTTGTTTTTCGCGCGACACTCCGTAGTCGAGTCGCGTGGGTTTCTGGGCGCTCTGGCAGCCGATGAGGCAGGCCGAGGCGATGAAGAGGGGCAGGCGAGTCAATGAGTTCAAGTGGCTTGGCATCGCGTCGTTCCTTGACTTTGACTGCGCTGGGATCTGCATCAACCGGTTCGGCTGATTGCAGTTCGGGTGAGTGTCTCTTTCCTTGGTAGGGCAGCGGGAGAATGCGCCTCCATTTGGGAAGATTCTCCCTTGTCGGTATTATCGGCGTTCTGCTGATGGGTTCATTAAGGTATTGCCACATAGGAGATTGTGGCGAATGGGATGGGCCGCGCGGAACGCGATGCGCGTGAGGGCCCTCAGTTGGAAAACCCGTTTCGATGGCGAACCGGATGGTGGTTCAGCCCGCTAGTGGCTAACAGAAGCCCCTCCTTCAGGGGGCGTCCGATTCCCGTAGAAGCTGTAGAGAACCGGGACGAGGTTGAGGCACAGGATGGTACACAGCATTCCACCCACCACGACAACCGCCAGGGGCTTCTGGCATTCTGACCCCATCTCGGTCGAGATTGCCGCAGGCAGCAACCCCAGCATGGCAGCCAGTGCCGTCATGAGAATCGGGCGGACGAGTTGCCCTGTCCCTTTTACGAGAGCCTCACGCAGTTCGACGCCGTGGGACCGCATCCCGTTGAAGGTGGAAATCAGCAGCAGGCCGTTCATGACCGCCACCCCGAGAATCGAGATAAAACCAACCGCTGCAGAGATGTTGAAATAGAGCCCCGCGACTTTCAGTGCCCAGACTCCTCCCACTCCCATCGCAAGTACGTTCGCCAGCACGACGGCAGCGTCGAGGAACGATCGGAAGGCGAGATACAGCATGATGCAGATCAGAGTCATGGACAAGGCGAACATTTGAAGCATTCGCTGTTCGGCTGCTTCCATCTGCTGGAATTCGCCGCTCCACTCTGCACGGTAGGGACGTTGGATTGTCGGTTCAACCACTCGACGGGCTTCGGCGACGGCACTGGCGAGGTCTCTTCCGACCACGTCGAATTTAATCGCAATCAGTCGCTCGCCCTGTTCGCGGTAAATGGTCGAAGCGCCGGGCCGCAGGAAGCTACCCGAGGGGTCGAGATGTCCTTCAGCATCCCGCGGGGTGACCAGATCTCCGAGTCTTCGGGTGGGAACCCCGACCGCGACCGAGGCCGCGTTAAAGCTGCTGCCGGTGGCCGAAGGGAAGGGCATGGTCGTTCCGATGGCCGTCAGGCCAACGGCGCTTCCACTGACGGGGGTCTTGGAAAGAGCGATCTGCAGGTCCTGGGTAATGTTGTTGCCGACCGGGACCGGGATATTCAGAATGGCCTGTTCGTCCGCACGGAGTTGTTCGGGCCAGCGAATTGTCACATCGAAGGTTTTTTCCCCCTCGATCATTTCCGTTACCTTCCGTCCACCGACGGCCGACTGAATGACCGCCTGCACATCGGCGGCAGAGACATTCCAGCGGGCACATTTCTGGCGATCAACGGGCAGTTCCAGATTGGACTGCCCCTGATTTCGGAAGATCCCCGCATTGACGACTCCGGGGACCGTATTCAGTTTGTCCCGGACCTTCATTGCGGTTTCTTCGAGCAAAGCCAGGTCGGGACCGAAGATCTTGATGGAGTTTGCCCCTTTGACTCCCGAGAGTGCTTCCAGCACGTTGTCACGGATGATTTGCGAGAAATCCCACTCGACACCGGGGAAGTGCTGTTCCAGTGTCTGCTTCATGTCGGCGATCAGTTCGGGCTTGGTGCGGTGCCGTCCGCGAGCGGGGTCGATGGGCCAGTCATGCTGGGACCGCAAGGGGAGGTTCGCCTGAAGCAGGTAGTACCCCCCGGTATCCATCCCGTCGTTCGGTCGACCGATCGTGGTCGGTACGACGCTCACTTCGGAAAAGCGCTGGAGGAGCTGGCGTGCCTTGCGGCTGCGGGAAACGACTTCATCGAAGGAAATGTTAATCGGGAAGACTCCTCGAATCAGGATGCTTCCTTCTTCCAGTTCGGGCATGAATTCCCGTCCCATCTGGGCGGCGACGATCCCCGTCAGTCCCGCCGCGGCGAGAAATCCGCCCAGCACCAGCCACCGGAACTTCAGGGCTGCCTGAAGCTGGATCGTATAGAGCCACTGCAGTCCACGTGCGAGGCGGTTCTCGGGTTTGGGACGCACGTTCCGCAGCAGCAACAGGCAGAGCACGGGAGAAACCGTAATCGCCAGCACCAGGGCTCCGGCGAGTGAGAATGCGTAGGTGTCGGCCATGGGACCAAAAATCTGGCCCTCGGGACCCGTCATTGCAAACAGGGGGAGCAGGGCACAGACCATGACGGCCGTCGCATAGACCAGGCTGCGCTGGACGGCTCCCGCTGCCATGCTGATCCGCCGAGCCAGGGGAAGGTCCGCATGTTCGCCACGCGACAGCTGGCGATAGATGCTCTCGACGATGATCACCGTCGAATCGACGATGATGCCGAAGTCGACGGCCCCGATCGAGAGGAGGTTTGCCGATTTTCCTCGCATGAACAGGACGCTGAAGGCGAACAGCAGCGCCAGAGGGATGTTAATCGCGGCGATCAGTGCCGCGCGGACATTCCCCAGAAACATCAGCAGGATCGTCGTGACGAGCGCCATGCCGACCAGCAGGTTCTCATTCACGGTTTTTGTCGTGCGATCGATGAGTGTGGTGCGGTCGTAGTACGTATCGATCCTGACTCCCGGCAGCAGCTTGCCTGATTCATGCAGCGTATCGATTCTGGCGAAGACCCGTTTCAGTGCGGGGAGGGATTCTTCCCCTTTGGTCAGCAGGACGATCCCCTGAATGACGTCGTCCTCGTCCTGCCAGGCGAGCGTCCCGTCCTGATTGACCACCCGGCTTCCATCGGGGTGAACTTTGGGATAGCTAATCGATGCCTGTCCGAGTCGCGTCACGTGTGATACGACAACGCCGCGCGAGGCGAGCATCCGGTCGTCGACGCGCGAGGTTCCATCCGAGTTCAGCAGCGGTCCGCCATCGACCAGCTGATCGATACGCACCGGAACATTATTGACGGCCTTGACCACCACCTGACGCAGTTCCAGGCACCGGCGTGCCGCTTCCGCGGCGAGAACCCGTGCGGCGACTGTCGGGTCGGGCTGTTCCAGGACGCGCTGGTGAGGATCCTGTCCTTGTCCCAGCAGGCCCATCGACATTACTACGCTGGTCTGTTCGCCCATGACGACGTTGTCGCCGCTTCCTGAGCCGTTGGCGTGCTCCAGGGCGTGCTGGATCTGCTCCAATGTGACCCCGTATTGTCGCAATCGCTGCGGGTCGGGCTGGACCTCGTAACGCTTCACACTGCCCCCGACGCCGCTAACGCCAGCGACACCGGGAACCCGTTTCAATTCGCGTTCAACGACAAAGTCCTGGAGAGCCTGCAGGTCGTTCAGCGTGTAGACGGGGGCTCCTGTGATGGGATCCGCGGGGCCCCGGAGTGTGTACCGCAGCACTTCTCCGATCACGGACGCGGGCGAAATACCGGCTTCGACACCTGCGGGCAGCGAGACTGTCGAGAGACGGTTCAATACGTCCTGTCGGGCTGCGTGATATTCTTTGCCGAAGCGGAACTGGTTCCGGATGAAGCAGAGCCCGAACTGTGACTGGCTGCGGGTTGTTTCCAGACCCGGGATCCCGGCGAGGGCCACTTCGAGGGGGATGGTCACCTGTCGTTCGACCAGTTCGGCACCCGCACCCGGAAATTGCGCGACGACGTCAATGATGGCCGGTGTGGGGTCAGGGTACGCCTCGACATTGACGTGCGTAAATGCATAACCCCCGCCGATGATCAGACCGGCAGTCAGAATCATGACAATCAGGGGATTGGCAACGGACCAATCAAGTAGTTTCTGGATCATGAACGGTTTTTCATCGGCTCGTGTGAGGGACTCGTTTCCGGGTTACTGCAGTTTTCTGTCCGGAACCGTCCCGGGTGCCGCGATGACCAGACCTTGCGACGGCATCTCGGCGGGATTGGGAAGCTGGTCCATCACGTTCTGCAGCATCAGGGCACCCGAAGTGATGACGATGTCGCCATCCTGAATCCCTTTTTCATCACGATCGATATAGACCCTGTCGCGGAAGCGGCGGACGACCCTGACCGGCTTGCGCGCGTAGAGTTCGTCGTTGTTTCCCTGGCGTACAAAGACAAAGCTGTCACGTCCACTTTCGACGACCGATGTGGAGGGAAGCTCGAGTTCATGTTCGGGGGCGGGCATCTGGATCTTCACCGTCACGAACTGACCGATCTTCAGTTTGCCATCTGTGTTTTCGACGCGGCCCGTGGCAAGTGCCGTATGCTGAGTAGGGTCGATGACCGCTCCGACTTTCTCGAGCGTTCCCGCGAACGCCTTGCCGGGTTGAGAGGGGAGTTCGACCGTCCACTGGATCGGCCGGGGGAGTTTTTCAAGGATGGGCAGATCTTCCTCGTAAACGTGGACCCAGACGGCCAGGTGCGAGATGTCGCCGATCTTGAACAGGTCAGTGTCGGTTCCCACGATATCCCCGACGACGGCGTTCTTTTCAAGAATGACGCCACTGATCGGAGCACGGACTTCGACTCGGGCCCACTCTCGCGCTTCGGAAACGGGCATGGTCGTCTCGTGCAGTTCGTCCGCCTTGGCGACTCGATTTGTCTCTGCACGAATCTCGGCGAAGTCGTCGTCGGTCACGCGCCAGGTTCGCAGCGTACGTTCGAGACTGGCGATTTCGACCAGCCGAATCTGGACATCTTTTTCCGCGTCGCGGTAATTCCGTCCGGCACCGGCACCGGTGTCGAACAGCTTTTTCAGTCGGTCCCTCAGTTCTTCTTCCGCGCGAAGCTTGGTCATCGAGTCGACCAGATCACTTTTCTTCTGGCCCAGGTCGGTACTCCAGACGACCGCCAGGAGATCACCCTTGCGGACTCGTTCGCCCACTCGCAGAGTCGGGTCAGAGCCATCGGTCGATTTGCCAATCTCGACGACCTCGCCGCCAAACCTGGCGTGCACGCGTGAGAGATGGTCATTGTCGAGCGCCAGCACCCCCTGAAAGCTGGGAAGTGCGATGGGACTTGCGGCATCGGCGACCACGGCAGTGTCCATTCCCATTTTGTTCGCGATTTCCGCAGGGACGTGCAGTTCATCCGCACCGGTTCTGGTCACCAGAGGGGTTTCTTCCGAGGTGGGGAGAGGTGAACCCGACGGGCTGTGTGGGTTTGCCTTGTGGGATTGACCAGCGGAGAACTGAACATAATGCAAAGAGATCCCCACACCGAGGGCGACCGCCACCAGTGTTGCACCCAGTCCCATCCCTGTAACGAATGACTTCATCTCTGATTCGACCTCTGGTTGAATTTCACCGTGCTGCACGCTGAGACGGCTCCAACATCCTGGCGGGGGGAACGACCCGCACGCTATCGCAAACTCACAAGATTCACCTTCACATCATCCACAAACTGGCCGGGGAACTCACCCAGCTCTTCATCTTCGTCCGTACAAATGACCGCGAGCTGGACCACCAGATACCGCGTTTCTGGTGGCAATGAGAGCTGGGTCTTCAACTGCTGCCAGGACTTCGAGTCGGTGTCGGCTGGCAACTGCGAACCGCCGAACATCAATGCATTTCCTTTTTGCATCGGCCAGGTATGCGAATGCTGCGATGGATCGGCAGCGAGAGCGAACAGCGCGATTTCAAAAGCAAACTTGTTCTCTTCGAGATCGTCGTCGGTCGCATTGAAGAATGCCGAGGCTTCAATCAGCCGCGGCTCCCGTTTCAGATCGAGCGAGTCGAGGGGAATGATCTGATAAATCTCACACCCGCGCTCGGGTGCGGATGTCGATTTTACGAAGCGCAACATCTGGTTCCCTTCCAGGGGGACGATGTCCGAGTGCCGTTCGACGACGTCAACATCGTCTCCATACCAGATATTCGGCTGCACACGAATATCCGAGACCAGACCCTGCTCAAACCCGGGATCGGTCATCTGCAGGGACTGGTGCGAATCCGTGTTGGCGGACGGCTGCCAGAAGGACCAGCCGATGACAAGCAGCACCATGGCGGCAAGTGAGAGCGGCGTCCCGAGTTCCACGACACGTCGCCATCCGAGGGGACGGGCGATTTGTCTGGCAGGAGGTACAACCGTTGTCCCGTCCGTCGCTGCCGGGAGTGGCTCAGGGGCGGAGAGGAACTCACCAGACTGAATCACGCCTGTTTCCGGCTGCTGGAACTCCCGTTGTAACAGACCATGAATGAGCATGTGGTCCAGGTACTGCTGTTGTGAGATCGGATCGTGTTTCAGCAGCGTGTTGAGCTGTTCGACTTCGTCGACCGCCAGGGATTCGTCTGTCAATTTTGACAGAAGTTCACGCAACGGAGTGGAATTGGAGTCTGTCACGATTCTCTCCCTTGAACCTGCTGGGAAACGCAGTTCACCAGAGTTTCCCGGATTCGATAGAGGGCCTGAGATATGGCACCCACGGATTGTTGACGCGATTCGGCGATCTGCTTGACGGAGCCCCCTGATGAATATCGGCTCATCAGAAGTTCCCGCTGGTCAGCAGGGAGTCGCGCCAGGCATCGCCGCAGCGCGTCTGAGTACGCGTTCGCATCGTCGCACCGATCGGATTGAATCTCACACAGGTCCTCAAAAAGCGGTTCATCAAATACGCGTCGATCACGAGAGAGCCGGCGGCGGTAGTTCAGAATATGGTATCTCGCAATGCGGGTCGCCCATGCCATGAAGTTCGTGCCGATCTCAAACTCGTCCATCTTTCGCCACAATGTCAGATTGGTCTCCTGCAGGATGTCCTGAGCGGCGACCCGGTCGGGAAGCAGCGCAAGAATGCAGGCGTACAACGCCGACTGAGATGACGTGAGAAGTTTGATAAATTCCTCGTTCCGATTCACAAAACCTCCCACAGAAACAATGTCCGCTAGAACCGGAATCTCACGCAAAAATTTTTGTGAATGGAAAAGAATGCTCGAATCGGTTGGAGGAGAAAGGGTCGGAGGCCAGGTTCCGCGGATCCTGTAGGGGGCATCCGTCTACATCATATCGACTGCGCCTTGGGGTAACTCAAGGGTAGTCAAAGACTTGAAGGAACTGTCAGTTTCGGGCGGAGACGTTGGTGGTGTCCCGTTCCATCAATGAACTTCGTTGGGAGCCGCCGGTCCCGGTCGTCGCGAGGGGCAGAGGCGACGTTCAGGCGTCTGTGCGTTGCTGCAGGAGCAATGGGAAAATTCAGCCGGCTTGCATTTTCGGAGCCGGCTTGCATTTTCGGAGAGGGTGTGGCAAGGTCAGGGAACGCTCTGAATTTGCTGCCACCGCAGAACGTCCCCTCAGCGTCGCTGAGAACGCGCGATGACGCGAGCGGTCGATTTCCCGCAACTTCTCCGACGAGAAAATTTCCGGGGAGAGAATTCTTCCGGAATGACCCGAAAGTCGTTCGCTTTGTCCTGAGCAGGTTCAAGTTACAATTGCCGACTTCTCGATTTTAGACAACACAGTTTTAGACACGACAGTCCGGAGACGACTCCGGTGTCGATCGACCACGAATTCCGATTTCTGCCCTGCGGAATGAAAGCCCCTCATGTCCGACGCCTCGCCCGCCCTTGCTTCTCCTGCCCCGTCTTTACAGTTCGCACATCTGCACTGCCATACTCACTACAGCTTGCTGGATGGGGCGAATCGTGTTGATCAGGTGGTCAAAAAGGTGAAGAACGCGGGGATGAATGCGCTCGCGATCACCGACCACGGAAACCTGTATGGGGCGCTGGAGTTTTATAACGAGTGCCGTGGCGCGAGTATCAATCCGATCCTGGGTCTGGAAGCGTACATCGCTCCAGGGTCCCGCTTTGATAAATCGGGGGCGCGAGGGGTCAAGGATGCCTGTTACCATTTGACTCTGCTGGCCATGAACGCAGTGGGGTTTCAGAACCTTGTGAAGCTCTCTTCGGCGGCGTTCCTCGAAGGCTTTTATCATCGCCCTCGTATCGATAAGGAAATTCTCGAAGCGCACAGCGAAGGACTGATTCTGCTGTCCGGTTGCGCCGCAGGTGAGCTTTCGCAGTTGCTGCTGGCTGGTAAGGATGAGGAAGCCGAGCGGTTAACGGCCTGGTACTCCAAGGTCTTTGGCGATCGGCTTTACATGGAGATCCAGAACGCCGGCTTCGCCATTCAGAAGCAGTGTATGGATATGACAGTCGATCTCGCGAACCGGATGGGGCTGCCCCTCGTCGCGACCAACGACGCTCACTATCTGAACCAGTCTGATGCTGCGATGCACGACGTGCTGCTGTGCGTCAATACGAAGGTTGAACGGTCTGACATCTCAAGGATGAAGATGGACACCGACCAGTTGTTCGTCCGTACTCCGGAAGAAATGTACGCGGCGTTTCCCGGGTTCGAAGATGCGGTCGCCCGCTCGCAGGAGATCGCCAATCGAATTGATATTCAGCTCGACCTGAAGTCGCGTCACTATCCGGTCTTCCAGCCACCCGGCGGCAAACGCGACATCGAATACCTGCGTGAACTTGTCTACGAAGGGATGGAGTTCCGATACGGCAAAGATGGGATCACGGACGCCCATCGCGAGCGGGCCGAGTTCGAGTTGGCTGTGATCGAGAAGATGGGCTATGCGAGCTACTTCCTGATCGTCTGGGACTTCGTGCGATTCGCCGTGGAACAGGGGATTCCCTGCAGTGCCCGTGGATCGGCGTGTGGAGCATTGGTCGCGTATGTACTCAGGCTGAGCCACGTCTGCCCGCTCGAATACGACTTGCTGTTTGAACGATTCCTGGACCCCAGCCGAACCGAACCGCCCGATATCGATATCGACTTCTGCCGCGATCGTCGGCAGCTGGTGATCGACTACACCAAACAAAAGTATGGTTCGGCCAACGTTTCGCAGATTGGAACCTTCGGAACGCTGAAGGCGAAGGCGGCGATCCGCGACGTCGCTCGCGTTCTGTCCATCCCCCCGAAGGATGTTGACGTCATTGCGAAGATGGTTCCGGAAACGCTGAACATCACTCTCGATGAAGCCATCGCGGAAAGTGCTGAGCTCAAGGAACTATACAACAGCGATCCCAAGATTCGCGAAGTACTGGATCTGGCAAAGCAGATCGAAGGGCTGGCGCGCAGTGCGGGAACCCATGCGGCAGGGGTCGTGGTCTCTGATCAGCCGATTTCCCAGTACATTCCTCTGCAAACGATCAGTGGCAAGACCGACGTCATTACGCAGTGGGAAGGTCCGACCGTCGAAAAGGCCGGTCTGCTCAAGATGGACTTCCTGGGTCTGCGGAACCTGACCATTCTCGACAAGGCGGTGAAGAATGTGAAAAAGCACCGCGGTGTCGAGATCGACCCGGTGAAACTGCCGCTGGATGACAAGGCGACCTTTGCCCTGCTGCAGCGGGGAGAAACCAAAGGGATCTTCCAGCTCGAATCCGGCGGGATGCGTGACCTGCTCACCAAGATGAAGCCGGATAAGTTTGCCGATATCATCGCGACCTCGGCGCTGTATCGTCCCGGTCCCCTGGAAGGGGGGATGGTGATGACGTATGTGGAGGTCAAGCACAAACGGCAACCACTGCCTCGACTGCATCCGATCATCGACGCCATTCTGGATGAAACCTATGGCGTCATGGTTTACCAGGAGCAGGTGATGCGGATCCTGAACCGACTGGGGGGCATCGAACTACCCCAGTCGTATCAGTGTATTAAGGCGATCAGTAAGAAAAAGCTGGAAACGATTGCCAAGTATCGCGCCCAGTTCCTGGAAGGGGCCAGTCAAAACAATCTGGCCTCAGATAAAGCCGTTGAACTGTTCGAAATGATCGAAAAGTTCGCCGGCTACGGTTTCAACAAAAGTCACAGTACGGCCTACGGGGCGGTGGCTTATCAGACGGCCTATCTGAAAGCACATTATCCCCAGGAGTTCATGGCCGCACTGCTGTCGTGCGAACTGGGCGAAACCGACAAGCTGGTCGAACACGTCGATGACTGCCGTCGCATGGGGATCACCATCCTGCCCCCCGATATTAATGTCGGTGACGTTGAGTTCTCGGTGCTGGGGGACAAGCTCACCTTCGGTCTGGGAGCGATCAAAGGGGTCGGGGAAGGGGCGATCGGTGCTATTATCGCCGAGCGGAATCAGAATGGCCCCTACAAAGACGTCTTCTCGATCGCAGAACGCTGTGATTCCAAGCAGGTGACGAAGGGGGTGCTGGAACTTCTTGTCAAAGCGGGTGCGCTCGATTGTCTGGGAGGACACCGTGCACAACAGTTTGCGGTGATTGAACGGGCGGTCCAGGGTGCTGCGGCCATTCAGCGTGACAAGCAGCGAGGACAGAAAAACCTCTTCGGCGGAGATGACGACGAAGAAGTCACGGCCCCCGGTGCGGCACCTTCGACGATGCCGGAAGTTCCGGAATGGTCCAAACGGGAGATGCTGGCCTTCGAGAAAGAGGCGCTCGGTTTCTTCCTGACATCACATCCCCTGGCTGAGATGGCGTTCACGATCAAACAGTTCTCGACTCATCAGGTGAAAGAGTTGATCGATGCGGGGGAGAACGAAGAAGTGATCCTCGGCGGGATGGTTTCGGCAATCAAGAAGGCTCAGACGAAGAAGCCGAGTCGCAACGGTCACACCAAGTATGTGAACTTCGATTTTGAAGATCCGACCGGCGTGGTCCGGTGCATTATGTGGCCGGAAGAATTTGCCCGACTGGGGGAAAAAGTCGAACAGGAGCAAGTTCGGTTCGTGCGGGGGAAAGTCGACAAACGCAGCCGTGAACCGAACGTGATCGTGGATGCGATGTGGACACTCGAAGAAGTCGAGAAGGAATTCACAAAGCAGGTTCTGATCAAGTTCCAGAAGGGGCTGCACGATCTCCGCGTCATCGAACGGGTTCGTGATATCATCCAGAAGACGCCCGGCAAAGCCGAAATTGTGCTGGTCGTGGACGCCAAGGAAGAAGGAAAAAGTCGCTGCCGCTACGTGACACACAAGCCGCTGGAGCAGAAGATCAGCGTGAACCGTGAGATGCGTCGGGAACTGACCGAGACACTGGGGGAAGAGAACATCCGCTTCGTCGCCGACCTGAAGAAGAAAGCGGTCGGACAGAGTGTGGGTCGCTAACGGCTTGCATCGGGCCGTCGGATCCAGCAAATCGACAACCTCGAAAGGGGTGGACAAGTGCTTTAATCACGGGGCGCCGGCGCGGGGCCAGACTGGCCCAAGCGGCCCCGGGTTTTGAACCGCCGGGAATAGTCGTCGGGAATAAAGTCACATCGGCGCGCGTCTTTAATCTTATGTCACTCTTGTATCGATTCGCCGCTGACGCTGTTGTGCTGTTTCATATGGCCTACGCGCTGACTGTCGTACTCGGGTTGCCGCTGACCTGGATCGGCATCTTGCGAGGGCAGCAATGGGTACGAAATTTCTGGTGGCGCTGTGGCCATCTCGCGATGATCGGGATCGTGGTGGCGGAAGCCTGGGCGGGTATTCCCTGCCCGCTGACGGTCTGGGAGCGGAATCTGAGGTCGCTGGCCGGGGAACAAACCTACTCGGGCGATTTTATTGCGAATCTTGTCCACAACTGGCTGTTCTACGAAGCACCGCAGTGGGCCTTCACGACGGTCTACTCGCTGTTTGGCTTGCTCGTCTTCTTTTCCTTCGTCGTTGCCCCACCCCGCTGGCCGGGGCGGGGGAAGGTGCCTGCCGAAGCGTCTTGAGGTTTTCCCCTATTGGCTCTCGCCATCACGGCGCTGAATCGCGTCGCGTTCAAGTCTGACAGAGTCAGGCACAGGACCACCGGCGTTGATCGAGACAGACGCCGACGTCGATTACGCTACATTCCCAAAGGCTGAGGCCGGGAATCATCACCGAGCGCTCACCGCGCACGCGGCCGACTCGGAAGTAATGACGAAACAACAAAAGCGTTGAGATTGGACTTCTCCCTGTTTCTTGCCCGCAGATGGGCACCACGTCAAATCGCAATCTCCGTGGCAGTGGCTTCCAACCGCTGACCGTTGGCTGCTCGATCCGACTCCCATCTACCCCAGCACCCACCGGTTGGAAGCCGGTGCCACGTTTTCCAGTGTGCCCAAGTTGAGGGGACATGGATGAATGGCGCTAAGTTAGGCCGTAAGGTTCTAGGCAGATTGCCGCAACAGAATATGCTGTGTCCAGAGTTTGGTCCGCAGATTTCGCGGATTTTCGCAGATGAAATTTCTGTTCCTGGAATCTGCGCCATCTGCGGATGTTGTCATTGACTTGAGGAGTGGCGATGGATGCGTGCCACTCACCCCAAAATGGCCTTGTGTGCAGTGTCCCCATGGCCCTGTGGTTCCTGTGTCGGCGCTTTCCCAAAGCCTCAAATGAACTGCGCATTAAGCGTCGTCGTCCACATATTGCTGGTGACTTCAGAGGATAAATTGGGTACAGAGCCATTCTGGTTGAAAGCGTAGGACTGGGCTTCGTGCCCTCCGCCGAAATAGAAATAGGCAGTGTCCATGCCTGCCTATTCGCGCCGGACAGTATTCGCTGTGCCCCCTTTGGTCATCGCGAGACGTCAAGGCCCGACATGCTCTTGCCATGCATAGATATGAGAAACGCAGTCGCTTTCATCAACTACTAACACTGCTATCGAAATCGTCTTGACGATTGCATCGCTGTCTTGCCGGGAGTAGGTGCGATACAGGTCACCGAATAATTCAATCGTAATCGGTTCATCGCCGCTTTTGTCTTTTACAACTGTTCTTTCTCTAGAGGCAGTTTCAAAACCGGTTCAAGCATATCATTACGCAGGCGAGGTGGAAAAAGCCTTCGAAGAGATGTGGGTAGTATTCATGCCGGACAAGAAGCCTTCTTTGATAGCCTAGCCAACTGATCGTGCGTTCCACTTTCCAGCGACTCGCATATCTCTTCAGGCTTCGCCCGTCTTGTCGAGACGGCTTCTTCCGGCCTTTTCGGTGGGGTGTGATTTGCTCAATGCCTCTCAGTTTGAGCGTATCACGAATCCAATCGGCATCAGCCGCTTTATCGTACAGCAGCCTCTCGGGTTTCTGGCCAGCAACTTGAATGTCGACCAGCGTCTCGATCGTGTTGACTTCGGCGACCTGTGCAGAAATGGTGAACCCCGAGATGGGGACGCCGTTACCGTCCGTCATCAGCATGAGTTTCGTTCCTTTACCTTTCTTGGTCTTACCAACCTCGGCGCCCCCTTTTTTGCAGGCGAAAAGGTGCCATCACCCATTGCCTGCGACCAGTTCAGCTGTTTCTGTCGATCAAGGGACTTCAGGAGACGTTCCCACGTTTTGACCATGATTCCTCTCTCCGTCCACTCCTTGAGCCTTCGCCAGCATGTTGCAGGAGACGGGTATCGCTCTGGTAAATCTTGCCATCGTCCTCCGCTCTTCAGGACCCACAAAATTCCTTCCAGACAGGGTCGAGGCTCGACTCGTGGTCGGCCTCCCAGTGGGGATGGAAGAGGGTTTGCAAACAGATCTTTGATGGAATTCCACTGGGCATCATCAAGAAAAGGCTTCGGGACCGTCCTGGACCCTGTCGTATTCGGCCGCCGTCGCTGGGGCCACATGGACAGGGTAATTCGCATGTAAGGGACTCCTTTCTCCCTTACCGGTATGCAAATTGCCTGCCAGAATCGTTATTGCAATAAAGGGGTTTTGAAACTGCCTCTAGTTGTTCTGGTTAGTTTGCATCCTAACATTTTCAATTGCGATTCTGCAGAGCTTAGGCTGGTACCGGGCGTTATTTCAGCCTTCACTGTAGCAGGAAAATTACCAAGATTCGCCTTTGGGACCACTACGCATCCGAGCAATAGACATGACATGCACAAATAGATCCAGAATAGGTTCTTCCACATCCCTGTCACCCTGCAGCTTTCTTTACACGATCTGGCAATTTCTCATTCAAAAAATGGCCTGTGTGCAGTGTCCCCGTGGCCCTACTTCCCCGTGCGCTTACCACCGAGCCACGGTTCGACGCGTAAGTGAACCGTGGCTCGAGTGTGTGACAGCAACGTTGAATGCCGGTTCCGTCAAACCTTGATCAACCTTCCACGACGGCC
Organism: Schlesneria sphaerica; assembly: GCF_044336245.1. NCBI lineage: Bacteria > Pseudomonadati > Planctomycetota > Planctomycetia > Planctomycetales > Planctomycetaceae > Schlesneria > Schlesneria sphaerica. The sequence goes on from NZ_CP172346.1 coordinate 4,053,391, forward strand.
TTCATCGATTCGAGACCGATCCGCGCGACTTCTTTCGGATCACGGGTCCAGAGATCTTCCCGGAAGAGTTCCAGCGACAACCAACGGGAATAGCCTTGCTGCTTCAGCAGGCTGAGCCACTGCTTGAGATCGAGATGGCCTTCGCCAGGGAGGACGCGACTGTGGTCATGCTGCTGTTCGCGAGGTGGGCTGGCGGGGGTGTCGTTGAAGTGACTGATTGCGATCTGATCACCTCGCAGGAGACTGAGAGAACTGAATTCGCCCCCGCCGCGGAAATTGTGGAAGGGATCGACAATGATGGTCGCGTCTGGATGCTGCGACAGCGTCATGATCTCCAGAGCCGATTCGATCGTATTGATCTGTTCGACGAAGCCGAGATATTCCATGGCCGGCTTCACGCCGAATGATTTGCCCAGGTTGAGCAGTTCGGCGTAGTTCCGCGCCGCGAGCGCGACATCGACTTTCCCCCCAGCCGGACTGGCGATCGAATAGATCGCGCCGAGAGCGGCGGCATCCTCAAGACGCTTTTTACATTCGTCGAGACCCGCAACGTGTTCTGCACCGGTCGTATCACACCAGCCACGCAGGTAGATCGTGGTGGGAAGTGCGAGATTCTGGTCGGCGAGTGCCTTTTTGATATCCGACAGTTTCCCGCCAGATGAGACATACGACTCGATGTCATCATGCCAGAGTTCAATTGCAGAGTAGCCCACCTCTCCGGCGATACGAATCTTGTCCAGAATCGGTGTCGGTCGAATCGTGCTGGCATTCAGACAGTATTGAAACGCAGCCATGGTGGATTCCTTGTTGAAGTGACGAATGCTGCCTTCGATTGGATAACGTGGCGTAAAGATAACCAAACAGGGCGGGAATCGTGAGCGACGTCACCGATTCAGGAGCGGACCAAACTCCCGTCATCGGCACGTCCTTTCCATTCCACACGAGCCGCGCGCGGGACTGTTTCGCACTTCGGAGATCCTCTGATTACCTCAAGGAGGCAGCTCGCGAGCAGAATCGTTTCTGCCGATTACTGAATGTGGATTGTCACCGAAGGAATGATGGCTGTAGAATTTTGCTGGAAACTGGCAACGGGAGGGCGATTCATGCGTTTATGGTGTTTTCTGGCGATCGGACTGTTCGTCGCTCGAACGGCCTCTGCGCAACTGGCCGTGCAGCAGCCGGTCGTCAGCGAGACGGGGGTCGGCACCGTCGTTTCCGTCCCTGACCGCGGCGAAGTTTTTCTGGGCGGGGTTTCTTCGGCCCAATCCGGCCGGATCCAGAACGGACCCCTGCCGACGGTCACCTCCCGTGGCTTCTCGCGACAGGCCACCTCAATGTCGGCAAGGGTCTTCATCCACGACCTGCAGGCCATGGATGAAGCGATTCTCAATTCCTCTTCACCCGTCGCACCCGAGACAGCGATTTCACCAGGGACGCACGCGTCCAGCCTGGCGACCCGCCTGAAAGCCCGCCGAGACGCGGACCACGTTCCAACCTCGGCAACGACTGATCGTTCTGTGGATCAGGCTGCGAAGGCGGCCCGGTTTGAGGACTTGGCAATCAAGGCCGAAAAAGCGGGTAAGGCAGGGGTCGCGAAGCTCCATTGGCAGATGGCGGCGAAATACGGATCAAAACGGGCGGAAACACGATTGGCACAAAGATAATGCATGAAACGTTTGCCAGTGGCGAACAGGCGGTCGCACGACAGCTCATTGAGATGGCGCTTTCGGAAGACCTTTCCTCGCTCGGTGATTTGACCTGTCAGGCGCTCATCAGCGAAGACCAGACCGCGACAGTCCTCGTGGCGGCCCGGCAGCCGGGCGTGCTGGCGGGGGCGACCGTGGGTCGCATGGTTTTTGCCAAGCTGGATGCCTCGGTCCAGTGGGAGGAACTGTGGCCGGATGGGACGCGGCTCTCGGCGGGGACGATTGTGGCTCGCGTGACCGGTCCCCTGGCGACGCTGCTGATTGGTGAGCGAACAATGCTCAACTTTATGACGCACCTCAGCGGCATCGCCACGTTGACCCGGAAATTTGTCGATGCCGTCAAAGGGACGCAGGCTCAGATTCTGGATACCCGAAAAACGCTCCCGGGCTGGCGAGTTCTTGAGAAATACGCCGTTCGCTGTGGTGGTGGAACCAACCACCGGATGGGGCTGTATGACGGGGTGCTGATTAAGGACAACCACCTTGCAGCATGGACCGAGTCGTCGAGCATCGCCTCCGCGGTGCAGACAGCCCGCTCGAAGTCACCCGAAGGAGTCTCCATCGAAGTGGAAGTCGATTCGCTTGAGCAACTCAAGGATGCACTCAAGGGAAATCCAGACATCGTCCTGCTAGACAATATGTCGGTCGAGACCTTGCGCGAGGCCGTGGCGCTGCGTAATTCGCTGGCCCCGGCCGTCAAACTGGAGGCGTCCGGCGGGGTGACACTGGCGACAGTCGCCGAGATTGCGAGTACCGGTGTCGAACGAATCAGCGTGGGTGCGCTCACACACTCTGCCCCCGCTCTGGACCTGGCGTTTGACTGGCCGGCCAGTTTCCCGGCCCTGCGTTGAACGGGGATCGGGGTTTCCTCACGCCTCATGGACGGACGCCACCCCTTCGGCGGGATGAGGCAACCCCCGCCGCTCGCCGCGAATTCCGGCCGAGCCTGCTCGCACACCAGTGGAGCAGGCCATACGGTGCCGGGCGACCCTTCAGGTAAAGCGATGCCGTGACGTCACTTGTCTGGCCATTCCGCCGCCGCAGGTGGCCTGTGGGGGATGCACTGCCGCGACCCCGAGTTCGCGGGCCTTGCAGTCCGGCCCGCAGGGGGGAATCCGTTCGAGCGGCGGAGAGGCCGAGAAGTTGAACAGCCCGCGTCAGGCCTTTTCGGGATCAAAGCCCCGGATGATTTCTTCTTCCCACTCATCCAGCAGTGGCCAGTCGATTGCGCACGTACCGAAGTCGGCCATATGCAGATACTGCGTGAGTCGGTCGATGGTTTTCTGGATGTGTGCGTTATCCTTGCGGAAGATGGGGCCGTGACTGGGGAGCAGCCATTTCACGTCAGAGTCGCGAATTCGTTCCAGCGACTTGATGAAATCGGGGATGTCCGAGCCGTGGTGGGCATCGATATTACCGACGCCACCATCACGGTAGATATTGTCCCCCGACAGTAAGAGATCGCCCAGACGGAATGCGAGCTGGCTGGGAGTATGTCCGGGTGTGTTCCAGACCTCCAGCGTCAATCCACCCACGCTGAGGGTATCCCCTTCATTGATTGTCTGTTCGACCTTGATTTCGGGAAGATCGATCGAAATGCCTTGCGCGGCGATTTCGGCGTAGGTCACGATGCGGTCCTGCGACGCAAGCAACTGCTGACATTCGGGGTGTCCGACGATGATGGCTTGAGGAAGCAGTTCCTTTGCTCGCTTCAAACCCTGAATGTGATCGACGTCTGCGTGTGTCGCGACGAGGTACTTGCACTTTGCCAGGGCAAAATCCATCTGCCGAATCATATCAATGATTTCATCGGTCGAATCTTCAAAACCGATGTCGACCAGCATCCATTCTTCGGAGTCATGCACGAGGTAGACACAGCAACCCAATCGTTGTCGGGCCTGATAGTTCATCTCGATGACATGCGGAAACACTTCACGACGGGCCAGCATGGCGGATCTTTCCAGGGAACGGCGGAGGGACGGATAGGGGCAGAGGCGTAAACAGCCGCTCAAAGACAGATTCTAGGTCTCGCCTGCATGTCGAACAACTCGCCCGTTACGGTCAGCGGGGGGCGAGCGGATCACGGGGCGGAATACTTATGTCGGTCGCGAACAACAATAAACAGAATGTAAGTTATGTCTTGCGGCCCATGAAATCCACGAAAAGCGTAATTTTTCCTGCCTTTTGGAACGCTGCCGTGTACAGAAGAACGCCGCCCGATCGAGCACGTTTCCAGAGTGGGACGCGGTGTTCCGGATACATCGATCGACGAATCGGCACATTCCTATCTGACCCTGCTGCACCTTGCCGTGGCCGCCGAATCGTGTTGACACACATCGGCAATTTCTGCCATACATCCGCTCTGCGCGAGAATGCGCGCGAACAGGGAAGTCAAAACGATCGTCCTCAAGGTGGTGTGTGATGAAACTCCGGTGCTCCCCGAATGGATGTGAGCAATAGCGATTGAGTGTTTCAAAGAATGAATCGCAGGCGGGCCGGTGGCTCTGTCTCCAAATTCGCTCGGGGAAGTGAGCGTCACAACCATGCCGACACTCCGGCGTCGTACCGCACCGAAAGCGGGCTGAAGAACAGGCTCCATTTCAAAAAGTCTGTGAAAGAGCAGGGAAGCAATCATGGCTTGGCGAATCTCGATGATCGTGGGTATCTGCACCCTGCTGTGCGGATCCGCCGCGATGGCTCAGACCGCCCCCAAGGCGGAAAAGGTGACGATCAGCAATATCCAGAAGCGGATCAAGGAGATCGAAGCCAATCTGAATCCCGCCGATGCAACTCAGCAGAAAACCCTCGAATATCTGAAAGAGGCTGCCGAGAGACTCGAGATCGCTCAAGAGAATAGTCAGAAGGCGAAAGATTACGAACAGAGCCTGCGACAGGTCGGCGAACAGGCGCGCCTGACGGCCGAGCGACTGGCTGATCTCCCCAAGGGACCTGATCCCGAGATTGCCGACGTTGATGATCTGGCCGTGCTCGACAAGATGGTCGAACAACGGACGAAACAACTTGACGATACCAGCGACGGATTGCGTGAGCGGGTCGCCCGACTCGAAGCCGAATCGAAGCTGCGTCGCGTCCGCCCGGAAGAACTGGTCAACGAGATCGCCGCAGTCGAAGACCGGTTTCGAGAGATCGATGAAGAAATCAAATCACTCGACACGTCCAACGATCCGCGAGAACTGCTGCAGGCGCGCCTGATCTTTCTCCGCGCGCGTCATCAACGGGCAGAAACTGAACACCGGGCGCTGCTCGCGGAAGCGGCCTGGTACCAGTCGGCAGAAGCGGCGGAACTGCTGCAGCTTCAGCGGGAACTCGGCATCCGGGAGCTTTCCGTCAAGCTGGCAGAACTGGAGATTCTCAAGAAAGAACAAGCCAAACGCAGGGGAAATGAAGCCGACGAGCGGGTACGTCTCGCCGAACAGGCCCTGCAAAATGTCATTCCCGAACTGAAGACGCTTGCCGAAGAAAATCTGGGATTTGCCAGAGAGCGTCACGATATCACCGACAAGCTGGTCGATCTGGATCATCGTCAGAAGGCGAGTAATGCACTGCTGGGGGAACTGGAAAAAGAATTCGACCGCACGCAGAAGATGGTGAACGATGTCGGGCTGACCGATTCGATCGGCCTGCTGCTGCGTCAGCAACGAGCCCGTTTGCAGAATCCCCGTGGGATGAAGTCCAGTCTGCTTCATCGTAATGACGTGATCCGCGAAGCCCGCATGCGCCTGTTCCAGCTCGATGCTGAACATGCCGCCCTGATCGATCTCGACTCGGCGATTGCCAAGCGGGCTGCGGAACTTCTCGTCACTGGCAAGCGCAAGACGGCACTGGCGGGACTCAAGCAATTATTGAGCGATCGGCGTCAACTGGTGAATGGTCTCGATGCAGACTACACACGTTATTTCCAGCAACTGGTCGACATGGATAATGTCGAACGTCGGTTACTGAATCTGACAACCAGATACGCCGACTACGTTGACGAACGGGTATTGTGGATTCGGACCGGACAAACCTTTGGTTCCGAACATGTGAAGAAGGCCGCGACCTCCATGGGCTGGCTGACCGACCCGGCTGCGTGGCAGCCCGTGCTGGAAGCCGTCCGCATGAACATGGAACGGACGCCGCTCGTCTGGATTCTGGCAACCTTGTTGTTTCTGACGTGGTTCTGTACGCGGCCCGTGATGCAGATCCTGCTGAAACGGAAAGGAGTGGTCGCGAAAGCCGCGGGTTGCCACGATCTCGCACCAACGCTGCAGTCACTCGCGCTGACCCTGGCCATCGCCTGCGGTTGGCCTTTGCTGCTGCTGTTTACTGGCTGGCAGTTGGATCACACCGCCTCGCAATACCCGTTCGTCCACGCGGTCGCTGCGGGATTGATCAGGGCCGCCGTGTTCGCACTTCCGCTGGAGATTCTGCGGATTGTCTGCATGCGCGGGGGACTGGGTCAGGAACATTTCAACTGGCCTGAACGATACGTCAATACCTGGCGTCGACATCTGACATGGTTCATCCCTCTCGGGGTAGTGCTGATTGCCCTCATCGGGATGACGGAATCGATGGCGAACGAGCAGCGACTGGATACATTTGGGCGATTTGTCTTTCTGACATTCGCCGCGGTTTCGACGATCTTCTGTCGACTGACGGTCCGGCGGATTCCCGCGTTTGCGATCACTGATGACTCGGTCGACGAACCTGCGACCGAAGAAGATCCGTGGTCTGAACGATTCTGGCAATTTGCCCCCTCGTTGATGCTGCTGGCGTCGTTCGTTCTGCTGGGACTGGGCTGGACGGGATTTTTCTACACCGCGACCCAGTTAATGTGGCGGCTGCAGCGGACGATGTGGTTCCTTGTGGGACTGTTGCTGCTGCGGGCGACCCTGCGACGCTGGATCGCACTCGAACAACGTCGGATGGCCGCGCTACAGGGAGTCGATCCGACGGAGATGTCGGAACCGGGGCGACCGCAGGGGGGAGCTTCCACGCATGGCTCGCTGTTTTCCCGCTGGAACTGGCCCGATTTTCGACTCAACCTGACACAGATCGTGACGCAGATGCGCAGTCTGCTGGATACCGGGTTGATCGCGCTGCTGGTGGTCGGGCTGTGGATTGTCTGGGCCGATGTGACACCCGCGCTGAACATCCTCGACCAGTACGTCCTGTGGAATACCAGTGTTGAAGTCATGGCACTGGAAAATGACTCTCAAGTCGGCTCGCCGGGGAAGACAGTCAAACAGATGCTGCCGGTCACCGCAGCCGATCTCTGCCTGGCGATGGTGGTTTTCTTTATTGCTCAACTCGCCGGTCGCAATGTTCCCGGTCTGGTGGAAGTGGTTCTGCACCAGCATCTCGCCGTCGACGCCGGAGCCCGTTTCGCCGTGACCTGTCTGGTACGGTATACTATTTTTGTCGTGGGCGTCTGCATGGCATTTGCCCAGATCCGTATCGGTTGGAACAACGTCCAATGGCTTGTCGCGGCGGCGTCCGTCGGTCTTGGTTTTGGCCTGCAGGAGATTTTCGCCAATTTCGTATCGGGGATCATTCTGCTGTTTGAACGACCGATGCGGGTTGGTGATGTGATCACTGTCGGCGACACGACCGGAAAGGTGTCACGAATTCAGATACGGGCGACCACCATTCTTGACGGAGACCGGAAGGAACTGATCGTTCCGAACAAAGAGTTCATCACCGGCAAAGTGTTGAATTGGACTCTCAGCGATCAGGTGAATCGCATCGCCATTCGAGTCATTGTCGGACCGCATAACGATCCGGCACGAATCACCCGGATTCTTCTGGACGTCGCGGATAAGCATCCCAGCCTGCTGAAAGACCCGGCTCCTTTTGCGACGCTGGATGAGATCAACGGGAATCTGACATTCGTGCTACGGGCCTTCCTCCCCCAACTCGATGGTCGATTGCTCATTATCAGTGAGCTGTACACAGCGATTCAGAGCCGCTTTGCGGAAGAGAACATCGAGATGGTCCAGACCCGCCACGAAGTCTTTGTGCGAACCGACGAGCGGGAATCGCACCCGTCACCGCCGCCACCGCACCAGCCCCTGTCTGGTGTTTCGCTGAAAGGCTGGTAACGAGCCGTGAACCGCATTGCGTGACTTCCGTCTGCGGACGTGCAACGTCACGGACTTGCGAACTGGAGAGCCTGCTGGGATGCGAGATCGAGGACGACCTTGTCAGAAACGGCATTACTGCCGGTTGCTCTCTTCTTTCAAAATGCCAGCAAGGAGTTCGTCATCATCGGAAGAGGGCACGACCTCGGCGGGGCCGAGCACTTCCCGGATATGATCGGTCAGCATTCGGGTCAGCGACTCTTCCAGTTCTTTGAAGTTGTGGATGAGGTCGAGAGCGGAGACGGAGTGGGCGGGATCTTGCGCCAGGGGGAACGACGCAACTGCGGCCAGTCGTTCTTCGTAGGTCGGATGTGAGTCGAACCAACTGGGCTTTCGGTGACGTTCCTCATCCAGCAGTTTGCTTCGCAGTTCGACTGCGCCGGGTTGCGATCGATAGTCGCGATAGGAATCGAACACGTTCAGAAACGCATTATCTCTGCTAAGCAGTTGTTGCGTCTTTCGCACCGCGAACAGTTCGAATAACGGACTCTCCTGATAGATCTTGGTCAGCCCCGCCACAAACGGTTGGCGTCCATAAGCGACCACCGCCCGGCGATCAGCCAGGAACTCACGCGACCGGGAATAGCCCGAGGACAACAGGGCGTAACCCCGCAGGTAGAGCCAGTAAAGGCCGTAAAAGGGATTGATGTAGTTCAAAATCCCCGCTGCCGCCTGCATGACGGCCAGCGAGTTTGCCAGCGAAGCAGTCACCTGAAAGATGAATCGCGCATAGAACGTGTCGCGGTGACTGAAGTGAGCGTATTCATGAGCCAGGATCGAGCGAAACTCGTTGACGGTCAGCCAGGGAAGCACGGAAATGCCCAGGTGCAATACTCGATCACGCCGTCCGAAAAGCCCAAACGGTCCCGCGCCGTTTTGGCTGACCGAGACCTGCGGACCCGGCACGAGATAGACCCGGTCCACAACTTCCGTGTCGAGTTGTCTGGCCACGGAATGGAGTTCGCCAAACAGTTTGGGTTGCTGTTCGGCGGTGATCTCAATGCCGTCGCGCTCGCCGCCTGAGCCGAAAAAGACGAGGCGTATCATGTGCCAGACCGCCCAGCATCCGCGATATAAGACGCCGATGTGAAGCACCCGTAACATCAGCAGGATCGCGAACAAGAGCAGAGAAACGGCGATGATTCCGGCGATGACAAACGGGACGGACAGATAAAAGATGATCAGGCTGACGCTTAACATGAACAGATAGAAACGCTCGATCCAGGTTTCGCGTGAACTCCGCAGCGTCGCAAAGGCGTCGGCCGTTTCGGGGGTTCTGGGAATACTGATCGCAAGCAGCCATCCGGTGCCAAACATCACCACGATCCAGAGGACGAGGCCTCCCAGCAGGACGGCCCCCAGGATCGTGCCGAGGCGAAAATTTTCATCAACCGCCTGCTGCTCTTGCTTCTCCTTGGCGAGGCGGGAAATTCGATCGAGCTGACTCCGTCCGACGGCTCTCTCCAGGTCTGCCCCGAATGTCTTCGCGCGATGGAATGCTTGCTGTGCCCCCACGGGATCACCCGCATACGCAAGAGCCATCCCATACCCCACGTTGAGATCCGGGTCGTCCGGAAAGCGTTTGAGAATGGTTGCAAATTCAGCGACGAGCGGCTTTGAGGTGGATTCGGAGGGACGAGGTCTGATGGAACGCAATTGTGAATACATCAGGCCCTGGGCAATCTCGAGGTTATCCGGGTCCTTGCTCCAGGCCTGCCGGAACTTGATCGTTGCCAGCTCATAGTCCTTGTTCAGGAAAGCCTGAACTGCTTCCTCAAGCTCGATCGGCTGGGGTTTTGCCTGAGCGTACTGATCACTGGCGCGGGATTTCTTCTCGTTCCAAAGCCGCTTGAGTTCGTTCGCCTCCGGGGGGGGCGTGGGCGAGCTTCGGGTTGCCGCATGCTGACCGAAAGCCGGAACTGCAAGTGACAACGAAAGGCAGACCATCGCAATGATAAGTGCTAGTCGACGGGACATTCTTCAGTCTCATGACAGTTCGGCACTGCCTGGGATGTCACGGCGGGCGTGAGGATGCCCAACGATGATAGACATGTAGTGATGCAAAACGCAACAGAGTCTGGGGGTATGTACCATCTCTGCCCCGCAGGACGTCGGCTGCAGGCCCTACGGCCCGAAAATTCTGCGTGTTTCGATCGGTTTAAGGAAGGGAAGTCGCTTACGGACCACGGGACTCTACACGCAACACGAAGGGAAATTTCAGTTTATCGTGAATGCAATGTCTTAGTTGTTCAGTTTTTTTGAACAAATGACAAGTCTGATCGGGCCAACGTTTCGGGGCTGTTGCCAGGAAACATGTCGTTGACGGAGTTTCACTCGGGGCAGGGGGGGGGGACTCCGGAGGGACGAATTCGAGCGAGAATTCTGGAATCCATCTGTCACGACCGATGGGTTCCTCGCTACACTCATTCACAAGTCCTCATGTATCGGAAGGGTTTGCATGCTGAACATTCTCGGGCGACCTCAAACAGTCTGTGGAGGCGTGTCACGTCGGGAACTTCTGCAAGTCGCAGGTGCTGGCCTGTTCGGGATGTCTTTGCCCCGGCTCTTACATGCGGAGGAGTCACACTCGCCGGTTGCTCCTCGCGCTAAAAGTGTGATCTTTCTCTATCTTTTTGGCGGCCCGAGCCAACTGGAAACGTTTGATTTAAAGCCCAAGGCTCCAAACAAGATTCGGGGTCCCTATCTGCCGATTGCCTCACGCACTCCTGACCTGTTGATCTCGGAAAAGCTCGAACAGTGTGCGGCGATCTCGGACAAATTTGCGGTCGTACGAACGTTGTCGCATTCGTTCAATGACCATAGCGGGGGGGGCCATTATGTTCAGACGGGGAAACGCTGGCATATCCCCATCGGCGCCGGGTTTAATGCGACACCCCAGGACTGGCCATCAATCGGTTCCGTCGTGGAGTACCTTTCGCAGCACAAGCAGCACCAGTTTTCACAGCCGAGAGCACGCGAAGAGGGTCTGCCTAACTATGTTGTTGTTCCCAACAGCCTGGGAAAAATCCAGACCCATAGTGTGCTGCTGCAGAGACCCGGTGAGTACGGCGGGTGGCTGGGACGAGGTTATGATCCGATCACGACATCCGTCGATAAGAAGGATGCCAAGGATAATCCCTACTACCGCATTTGCTCTGACGAAGAACTGACGTTTCAGATCGACGGACTGATTTCTCAGGACGCCATGACACTGGACCGGTTGGGAGGGCGACAATCGCTACTCGCCCAGTTCGATCAGAAGTTGCGGCAGCGGGATGCCCAGAAGTCCCTGACGGCCTATGACCGGTTTCAGCAGCGGGCTCTCTCTCTGGTCGCATCCGAGAAAACTCGTAAAGCCATGGATTTGCGACAAGAGTCAGACAACGTCCGGGATCGCTACGGACGCCACCTGTTCGGTCAATCAACGCTGATGGCCCGACGACTGGTCGAGGCCGGGGTTCGGTATGTGACCGTACACTGGGATGCGCCCGACGGATATGGCTGGGACTCGCATCTCAACAGCAAAGACGTGGGCGATCATCTCATGCCTGGCTTTGACCAGACATTCTCGGCTTTACTGATCGATCTTGAAGAGCGTGGGTTACTCGACGAAACGCTGGTTGTCTGCCTGGGCGAAATGGGGCGGACCCCTCTCGCGAACGCCAACTGGGGCCGTGATCACTGGAGCACGCTGTTTCCCGCCGTCGTCGCGGGTGCAGGTGTAAGGGGCGGCATTGTCCTGGGACAAAGCGACAAGGACGCCGCCTATGCACTGACACCTCCGTATAAGCCAGAGGATTTCGCGGCGACGATTTACCATGCCCTGGGAATCGATCCCGAAATCCGGTTACCGGATGGTCAAGGTCGTCCGGTGGGGCTGGTAGAAGATGGAAAGCCCATTCTCGAACTCTTTGGCTGACGGGTCGCGCCTTATTAACAGAGGCCTCGATTTCTCATGAGGGGCAATCCGGCCCCCCGCGATGGCCTGTCGCGAAAAAAAGGATGGCGGCGACCTTCTGGGTCCCCTTGATGGCTTGGCGCGACAAGAGTTGCTCATGACGTGCTCGATCGATGTGACTGAGAGAAATTTCCTCCTTCGATTTCTCTTCACTGCGGAGAGAAAACCGCGGATAGAAAGTCCGTCCCGCGTCATCAACCTGGATCTGAGAGGTTTCGGGGAACTTACTCCGCGAAGTCTGCGTCCCTTCCTCTGTGAAGAGCCTCCATTCGCTGAAACCGATCTGCGGACGTAATCCGCGCTGCCGGGCAAGTCGTTGACATTCTTGCTTCCCGGGACCATTGTTGAGTCTCTCCTATCCCAGTTCACTCCATCGCGGCTCCATTGATCAGGGTGCGAGATGATTTCCTATTACTTGCGTCGGACAAGTCTGGTTCTCGCTACGGTCTTCTCTCTCAGTTTCCTCTTTCAGCAACGCATCGTGCTTGCGGACGAGTCACCTGGGGTGAAGCAGGATCCGTTTGCCGAGACCTTGTCCAATGCGGACAAGGATGGTGATGGCCAGTTGTCGCTGGAAGAGTTTCAGGGGCTTGTCGGAGCTTCAGCCGTCACGAAGCGCGACTTCCGCCTGTTCGACCGCAATCGGGACGGTCGTCTGGTCCGGGATGAGTTCGCGACGATTCCGGGCATTGTCCCGGGGGTCGAGCCGGAGTCGAATTATCATCCTGTGCTGATTCTCTGTGACGAGATTATCTCAAAAATTGATAAAGCGGTTGGTGTGTGGAAAGAGCAGCCGACGGTCGAAATTAAAGCGGATCGAATGGCTGAGGTCATCCAGTCTCAACTCGTTTCGGCGGGCCTGCAGAGAAACCCGATCAATCTCGATGAAGATCGAAATGGTAAAGTGAGTCGGGCGGAAGTGCGCCGCTTTATCGAAATGGAGTTGGGAATCCGCCGAGGTGACGGCAAGTTCTTGCGTCTGCCCGATGGCCGACTGTTTAACTATATTCTTTTTCTCCATGCTGACGAAAACAAGAATGATCGGATCGAGCGAAACGAGTTTGTATCGCGGACGTTTGTCACCGCAGACGTTGCGAGCAAAGAGTTTGATGCTGCCAACAAGAATGGAGACGATCATCTTTCATTTGACGAATTCAAGCTGGTCCCCGGTCGGGGAGTGTTTGATCCGATTTACGAATTTCGGGTGTGGGATACCAACCTCGATGCCTTGCTGAGCAAAGAAGAGTTGCTCGTCGGGACCCCCGAATGGCAGAGGAAAATTGCAGAGAACGCTTTGCCGGCGTTTGATCTGGATAAAGACGGGCAGCTTTCGCTCTCCGAGTATCAATTGACTCCTCAGGCCAACATGGTCCTTCCCTGGGATTGGGGAATGGATGACAAGGACGGAGACGGCTTCCTGTCATTAGCGGAATTTCAATTCGCCCCCGCGACCTTTCCGGCTTATGACCAGACTCAGTTCCCGCTGCTGCGGTTTACCTGTTTCCATCTGCTGGACCTGAACTCGGACGGAAAACTGGATCCAAAGGAGTACATCTATCGGCGCAAGACTCCTGACGAATTCTTTGTGTTGAATGAGGACGGAACCGGGTGGGAGTCGCTTTTTCGGTTCGAAGGGCATTTTGCCTGTGGTTCTGTTGCAGTCTCGCCGGATGGCAAATGGATGGCCTTCGATTCCTGGCCGGACATTAATCAGGCCGGATCGGCGATCTTTGTGAAGGAACTGCAGGGGGGCGAGCCGCGGATGATCGTTTCAGGAATGATGCCGACCTGGTCAAAGGATGGCAGGTTTCTCACCTGTTCTCGAAACGAGCCGACCTACGGAGTCTGGATTCTTGAGGTCACCGGGGACCAGCGAGAGCACCTTTGCCAGGGATGGGGGGCTCAATGGTCACCTGATGGGAAGTCGATCGCCTTCAGCGAAGGGACGACGATTAAAGCGTTCGATATCATTAAGGATGATTTTCGGAACATCGTTAATGGTGAGGAGAACGGCTATCAGCAGATTTACTGGAATATGGCTTGGTCGCCCGACGGTGAGCGGCTCTGTTTTAAAGGAGTCAAGCCGGATGGTACGCAGGAGGTTGCAACGGTCAGCACCGTTGATGACAAGCCTGCAATCAAAGTTCATCACTCGGTGAAAGGGACCGCTGTGAATGCGGATTTCGCCTGGCACCCGCGTGGAGATCGAGTTGTCTTCGCGATGTTCTGTAAGGAACGGGGACATACGCAGCTCTATGAATTTAATCCGGGAAAGGACGATCCTCCGGTTCTGCTGAAGGGGCAGGATGAAACTCGCAATAATAGCGATAGTTGCTGGACGCCCGACGGAAAGAAGCTGATCGTCGTTAGTGGTGATTATTAGTCGTCTCCAGCACCCCACTGATACGCGATTGACAACGTTTGCAGGACGGGTCATCGTCAATCAAGTTGTTGAAACGATGGGCGAATTCTCAACTCGGCAAGAGGCTCTTATGTATCGCTGGTCGCCAGGCTCGAAGCTGTTGTCGCGGGGAACTTTATTTCTGATCTGCGCGCTCTGTGCGACAAGCGCGGTCGCTCAAGAGAAGCCTCAGAAAATTCCCAACGAATTCTTCGTGTTGAACGAAGATGGCACGGGCTGGAAATCGCTCTATCGATTCCCGGGGGGCAACGCGAATGGCTCTGTCAGTGTGTCACCAGATGGGAAAGCGATTGCGTTCGATTCCTGGCCGGGGGAGAAGATGCGAGAATCTTCCATCTATATTAAGGAACTGGAAGGGGGGGAACCCCGGAAACTCTGTTCGGGCATGATGCCGACGTGGTCGAAAGAGGGGCGGTTTCTGACTTGCTCACGGTATGAACCCGTTCGCGGTGTGTGGCTCATCGAAATCGACGGCGAAGAACGGGAGCATCTCTGCACGGGATGGGGGGCTCAATGGTCTCCGGATGGTCGCAAGATCGCCTTCAGTGAGGGTGCGGCCGTAACAGTTTTCGATATCGTCAAAGATGAGTTTCAAACGATCCTCGAAGCCGGGCAAAGCCCTTACCGGCGCGTTTTCTTTAACATGGCCTGGTCACCCGATTCAGAGCAGATCTGTCTGAAAGGGGTCAAGCCCGACGGGACGGAAGAGATCGCGACCTTACGAAGCGTGGGCGGTAAGCCCGTCCTGAAAGTTCATCATTCCGTGAATGTGGAAGTTCACCCTGACTTTGCGTGGCATCCGAAAGGGGATCGTATCGTCTGTGCGAT
Organism: Schlesneria sphaerica; assembly: GCF_044336245.1. Lineage (NCBI taxonomy): Bacteria > Pseudomonadati > Planctomycetota > Planctomycetia > Planctomycetales > Planctomycetaceae > Schlesneria > Schlesneria sphaerica. The sequence continues at coordinate 4,068,445 of NZ_CP172346.1, forward strand.
CTTCTGCCCCGAACGGGGCGTGACGCAGCTGTACGACTTCAATCCCGAGAAGGACGATCCTCCCCAACTGGTGAAGGGACAGGATGAAACCCGGAATAACACCGATTCCACATGGACGCATGATGGAAAGACGTTGATTGTCGTCAGCGGTGATTTCTAGATGAGCGTGCTCGATTGCGCTCGGGTGCCCGGAAAGAGGAATTGCATCCCAGGCAAGGACGAGCGTGATCAAAGTCTTCAGGGGTTGCCCGGATAGGTTGCACAGCTCTCCGGGCCTCGTGTGTGAAGCCCCAGAGGCTCACAACCCGAACTCAGGATTATCGAGTCAGGATGTGAAGTGCCCCGAAAAGGATTGATCTCATTCGTGGCAGCCCCCCAGAGGGACATATGGAAAAGAGCCCTGCTTCGGAGAAGACTCCGAAACAGGGGCAGTTTTACAATGGTGATGCCAATCGCTTCGTTCGATCAGATGAACTGATTGATGATGTTTTCCAGCAGTTCCTGTCGGCCTGACTCGTTCGGTTCGAGCTTGTCCTTGCCCAGCACGTATTTTTCGAGCGATTCGAAGCTGGCTTTTCCTGCTTCGATCTCGGCCCCGATTCCTGAATCGAAGCTGCGGTAGCGGTTCTTGACGAAGTCTTTCAGAGCCCCGTCCTTGCGGATCGCTGCCGCAATTTTGGCCCCGCGTGCAAACGCGTCGATCGCGCCGATGTGAGCGTGGAAGAGATCGACGGGTTCGAAGCTTTCCCGCCGGACTTTGGCATCAAAGTTGACGCCACCCGGAGCGATTCCACCTTGCTCCAGAATGACCAGCATACACTGCGTTGTCAGGTAGATATCGGTGGGGAACTGGTCGGTATCCCAGCCCAGCAGCATATCTCCTGTGTTGGCATCGATGCTTCCCAGTGCACCCTGAATACGGGCGTATTCGAGTTCGTGCATCATGGTATGGCCAGCCAGTGTGGCATGGTTCGTTTCGATGTTCAGTTTGACGTGATCGAGCAGTCCGTACGAACGACAGAAGTTCAGGCACGCGGCCGCGTCGAAGTCGTACTGATGCTTTGTCGGCTCTTTCGGCTTGGGCTCGAACAGGAACTGTCCTTTGAAGCCGATCTGTTTGGCGTAGTCGACCGCCATGTGCATGAATCTGGCCAGGTGATCCAGTTCTCGCTTCATGTCGGTGTTGAACAGGTTGTGGTAACCCTCGCGGCCACCCCAGAAGACATAGTTCGCACCACCCAGTTCATGGGTGACTTCCATCGCTTTCTTCACCTGTGCTGCCGCGTAGGCGAAGACGTCTGCGTTGCAGGTGGTCGCGGCGCCGTGCATGAAGCGCGGGTGTGAGAACATGTTCGCTGTTCCCCACAACAGCTTGATGCCGGTTCGCTCTTGTGCCTCTTTCAGTGCCTTGGCAACGATGTCCAGATTCTTGTTGGACTGGGCGAGCGTAGCTCCTTCCGGTGCGACGTCCCGATCATGGAAGGCATAGAAGGGGCAGCCGAGCTTTTCGATGAACTCGAAAGCGACGTCGACCCGCTTCACGGCGTTCTCGACCGAATCCGAACCATCGTCCCAGGGACGCTGCAATGTGGCCGAGCCGAACGGATCGCTTCCCGTGCCGCGGAAAGTATGCCAGTAGCAAACGGTATAACGCAGCAGGTCTTCCAGCTTCTGGCCTTCGACGACCTCTTCCGGGTTGTAGTGCTTGTAAGCGAGCGGGTTCCGGCTGGTTGGGCCTTCGTATTCGATCTTGGGAACATCTGGAAAATAGGCCATGGTTTCACACGCTCGATCGGGAAGGTTGATTGGAAACAGGAGAATTGCCCCGCAGTGTATCGAAGCCGAAAGAAGCTCGCAAAGGCCGACCCCGGACGAATCTCGCTGGCCATGTCTGTTGACTCTCTCATTACGCGTCTGGGGGAAAGTTGCGCGTCTGCGGAAAAGGTGCGACTGGCACTGCCATTCGTATTTCAGGGGTCTTTACGCGGGCGTGCTCCATCGCCGCGAAGCCGCGACTGTCCGACGGGGGCGATGTATGAAACTCTGACGGCGGCCCCCTGCAACGCCGAATATGTCGGCGCAGGGGGGAATCGTCCTGTCGCTCGAGACGGAGGATTCCCCCTCAGACTTCCTCGCACGGCATCCCTACCGCTTTGCATCCGTTCTCGGAAGCTGGCGTGACTGAACTTCCGCGGTAACCGATGCGCTTGCCGATGGCAATCGGACAGGGGCCATCAGGAACCGGGGGATGGTTCCGGGAATTCGGCCTCTGATTTCTGAGAACTGACCAGACCGGCGATCAGGCCGCGGCAGAGCGAAGTTTTTTCCGTGTTCTGGGGCACCTGTGAGATCTGGCTCCAGATCAGATCTGCCTGACCATTCTGAGCTCCCAGTGCGGCTGCCAGGCGGTAGCACTCTTCGCGGATCACCATATCGTCCAGCTTGGAGATAAACTGGAAAGCGAGAGGCAGGTTGTCCATTGTCGGGAGCAGCGACGCCGTCCGAAGCAGAATGTCTTCTCGGCGACTGTTCCGGTTATCAATGGTTTGTACAAACTGGACCGCACGGTTGACGTCCGTTTTCAGGAGTTCATTGAACTCAATGAAAGGGGGGCGGGGTGGGACGGGCTGGTTGGAACGGAGTCCCCAGGCGCCGAGAATGGCTTTCTCTTCCGGGGTCCCCTTCAGCCCTTCGATCAATTCACCGGGCAGTTGGGTCGCGAACAGGTTCTCACGACGATTCACATCGTCTGCCGTCGACCGTGTGCTGACGACAACCCACACTTTGTGATAGAGCCCGACTCCTGCGCCACACAGTCGAGAGAGCAGGGTTGTTTCGGTTTGAAGTTTCTGTTCGGCGGCGCGCACGATCTCGGCGAGTGCACGCTTGTAGTTACTGGCTGTTGTCCGTGCTTCATCATCGGACTTCAGTCGAAGTTCCGATTTGAGGAAGCTTTGCAGTCCAGTATTACCCATGCGATCGGTCTCTTCCTGTCGCTGCTGTGCTGCGGCGAACGTGGGAGCCGTCGCGCGAATGTACGTCAGGGCCAGATCGAGTGACTGTTCTGCATCCGCAACGGTGTCGGCCGACTGAGCCTGCACGAATGCGATTTGCGTCGCCGCGATCGCTGCCTGAATCAACGGGTCGGGGGGAGGCAGATCGCGAGCAAATCGCTGCGTGTTTTTCACATTCGGCATCGTCGGTTCTGGTGGTGGCGTGACCGTTGACAGTTTTTCCAGAGCCAGCTTCACGGCTGCCGCGGCCCCTTCCTGATCCTTCGCCAGGACACGTCCGCAACCGGCCCGTGCCCAGACGCGGGCTGCAAACGAAGGTGGCAGGCCCTCGATGGCTTTGGCGATTACTCCGTTCGGATCCACTTCACCCTTCGACGCCGTGGTGCGGGCGATGTGTTCGGCCCAGATGGCCAGGCATTCGGCTTTGGCTTCGTCGGTTTTCTGCGCACTGGCCCAGGCAATCGCAGCATCCATTTCTCCACGATTCAACAGCGACGCGGTGGCGGCCACCGCCTGCGGGAATTCCCAGGGCAGGATGAAGAATGCGTCAGACAACCGAGAGACTCGTCCGTCCATCGCAATTTGCAGTCGCGCGGCCAATTGCGCTTCGCTCTCGGAAGACTGGAATGTCGACAACATGTTCAGTGCGTCCGGGATTCGCCCTGCAGCCACCTGAGCGGCAATCAGCCGGCCGACGATTTCGAGTCGGGTCCGACCAAACTTGGGGATCTTGGGAACCTCGGAAAGCGCGTTGTTGAGTCGGGTCGTGGCCGCTTTCTTGTCACCCGCGGCGAAGTCGGCCCAGAAGAGGTCGAGCAGCGGGATAATGCGATAGTACGTGACAGCGGAACCGACCTTGACCAACTGGTCCAGATGTTCGCTGGCCGCGCCGGGGTTGCCCGTCACGGCGTTCGCTTCGGCGGCAAGCTGTCGACAGAAAGGTTTACTGCGCTGACGGTCCGAGGCCAGCGACGAATCTTTCATCTGCTTCAGTACTGAATTGATGAGTTCGTCTCTGGACGCGCCCAGAGCGGCTGCTTGATTCTGGTCTTTGGTCTTGGGGTTCTTCTGCCCGGTAATCGGCCCGACGTTCGCGGGGGAAGTCCCCTTGGTCGGGAGCTTTGCCGAACCTCCCGCAGCCATCTCGGCGATGAGCTGTTTTTCTTCTTCGGTCAGTTCTTTGGTCTTCGGCTTACCAGTGGAGAAGAAGGCGAAGTACAGGCCGACTCCAAACAGCAGCACGACCGCCAGCGTGATCCCTCCGATCAAAGGGAGCTTGCTGGGCTTGGGAGGTGCGGGTGGCGGGGGTGGGGCTTCTTTCTTTTCTGCAGGTGCGGTGAACACGGGCATCACGCACTTGGCGTTGGCACAGCGAACATCCTTGCCTGCCGCAGAGGGGGGCAGATATCCCGGCGTGTCGCACATCGGACAGATGACTTTCAGCGTCCGCTGTTTTGTCGGACTGGGCAATGCCGGGATTGCCGTGGCGCCAGCGGTCAGCTCCGATTCAAAAGGAAGGTCGTCACCAGGCAGGGTCGGTTTCGTGGTCGCCGGTTTGGCGGCACCCGCTTTCGGTGCCGCAGCAGTCCCTTTTGCCGGAGCCGCAGCGGCAGGCTTGGGGCTGGCCTTCGCTCCCGGCTTGGCCTTCATCGAGGCTCCACAGAAGGGACAGTCCACAGCATCATCATCAATGACTGACTGACGACACGAGGGACATACCGGAAAATCCATATCACTGGTTCCTGCCGAGGATGATCGCTGACGAAATGCACCGAAGTGAATCATGAAGGCAATCGGATTAGAGCAGTGAAGGTTGTTACTGCCAATTCCGAATCGCGTGTGAGACAGTATTCTATCGGAAGACGCAAGGGAGGGACAAACATTGGCATTAAATCAGCCGAAAAAATGCCGCAATCCGTTCCTTCCTCGAATCCTCTAATCCCTGTATCCTCCCCCGAACTCTTCGAGACACCTGGATCAGGTGTCTTCAATCGTTCCTCTGTTTTCGATGGACTCACCGTGGCTCACGTCGTCGTATCGGCCAGGATTGGGCAGCAGGCAATTTCGTGAAGTCGACGGCACCGTTCTCAGGACATTCGCAGACACCCTGCAGCAGTTATCAAGGAGTGAATTTTGGCAACAAATGCACAAGTCTCTGAGTATTTGACGCAGAATGAGGAACGCTTCGTCGAAGAGCTGAAGGAATTTCTGCGAATCCCCACTGTGAGCGCTGATCCGGAATGCAAACCTCACTTGCAGCGCGGGGCGGAGTTCGTCCATCGGCAACTCGCCAATCTCGGTTGTACAGCAGAAATTGTCCCCACAGCCGGTCATCCCATTGTTTACGGCGAATGGCTCAAGTCGCCAGGAGCGCCAACGGTTCTGGTCTACGGGCATTATGACGTTCAGCCAGCAGATCCTCTGGATCTCTGGACGACACCTCCCTTTGAGCCAACACTGCGGCACGGCTGCCTCTATGCACGTGGGGCAACGGACGACAAAGGGCAGATGTTTACTCACATCAAATCGGCCGAAGCGTGGCTGCGAACCATCGGAAAGCTTCCGGTCAATCTGAAGTACGTGATCGAGGGGGAAGAAGAGGTTGGCAGCCGGAACCTGGAAGATTTCCTCAATGCACGCCGCGACCGGCTTCAGGCCGATGTGGCGGTGGTGAGCGACACCAGTCAGTACGGTCCCAACCAGCCCGCTATTACCTACGGTCTGCGAGGGATTGTGGCGGTCGAGATCAGTTTGACCGGGCCGTCAAAAGACCTGCATTCGGGTGTCTTCGGAGGGGCTGTGGCGAACCCGGCCACGGGGATCGCCCGTTTGATTGCTTCGTTGCACGACGATCAGGGGCGAGTGCGTATTCCCGGATTCTACGATGACGTCAAACCGCTGACGCCCTCGGAACGGCAGTTGTTCAGCGAACTGCACTTCGATGAAGGGGCCTTCAAGGCAGAACTGGGGATCACCGAAGTCGCAGGGGAAGAAGGCTTCTCGACCCTGGAGCGGCGCTGGGCCCGACCCACGTGCGAGGTCAATGGTCTGTTCAGTGGCTACACAGGGGCGGGGCCCAAAACGATCGTGCCGTCCAAAGCGACCGTGAAGATCACCTGTCGACTCGTTCCGGATCAAAACCCCGAAAAGCTGACGGAAGCTCTGCATCAGTATTTGAAGTCCCAATGCCCACCTTCGCTGAAGTTTGAATTCACCAGCTACCATGGCTGTCCCGGCTTCGTGTTCGATCCGAACAGCCCGTACATTGAAGCCGCGAAGTCAGCCATCCAGGAAGCGTGGGCCGTTGATCAGGTTCGTCTGATTCGCGAAGGAGGCTCGATCCCGGTTGTTCAGACGTTCAAAGACGTACTGGGCCTGGACACGTTGTTGCTGGGATGGGGGCAGAATACCGACAACCTTCATAGTCCCGACGAACATTTCTCCGTTGCGGACTTCCATCGCGGTATCAGGGCGAGTGCCAATCTGTGGCAAAAGCTGGCAGAAATGCAGAATCGACCGGACTCTTCTGTTCACAACATCTGCTGAGACGGCCACTGTCAAAAATCGATCTTCTTCCCGTTGAACGTGCGTCACAGACCTGCCTCCGATCTCGTTGCAAGTTCATCCCGGATGTGAACCGGGAAGCGAATTCAGGGGCTTCAACCAACCGCTTGAGAAACGAACAGGAGAAAAGATGAATCAGGGATTGTGGCGCTACGCAGACTGGATGGAACCCGTTCCCCCCGCGGCTCGATTGACGTTGGGCGAAGGGGGGACGCCGCTCGTTCGATCCCGCCGACTCGGACCCGCCGCCGGACTGAAGAATCTTTTCTTCAAACTGGAGTTCACGAATCCGACCGGGTCTTACAAAGACCGATTTGCGTGTGCGGCTGTTTCCGACATGGTGGCTAACGGCAAGACCGAATGCATTGCCACGTCGAGCGGGAATACCGGCGCGGCACTGGCGGCCTATTGTGCATTGGCGGGAATCACCTGCGAGATTGCGATTGTCGAAAAAGCGCCTGAAGGTAAGCTGCGTCAGATGCTGGCTTACGGCGCGAAGCTGTACCGCGTGAAGAATTTTGGAGTCGACAGCGAGACGTCCGATCGCGTGGTTGACTGCTTGAAAAAGCTCAGCTCACGACCTCAGGCGCAGATGCAGATCAGCGCATTTGCGTTCAGCCCGGTCGGCATGAGCGGTGTGTACGGGATCTCTCACGAGATGGCCGAGCAGATCGACGGGCCCATCGACCATGTCTTCTGCATGGCCGGGGGTGGGGGCTTCGTGCTGGCCATCGCACGCGGATTTCAGCAGCTTGTGAAATCAGGGCGAATCGAGCGAACTCCTCGCATCGAGTGTGTACAGCCAGAAGGAAACGACACCATCGCAGGGCCCCTGAAAGCGGGTTCGAAAGCGGCGGTTCCCGTCGAGTGCACCAGTCGCATCAGTGGTCTGCAGGTACCTCAGGTGATCGACGGGGATCTGGTGATCGAGGCGTGCCGTCAAAGTGGCGGGACCGGACACCTCGTTACCGATGAGTGGATCTATGAGGTGCAGTCGCGTCTGGCCAGGGAAGAAGGTCTCTTTGCCGAGCCAGCCGGTTCGACGGCTGTGGCCGGAGTCCTCAAGGCCGCTCGAGAGGGGCTGCTCGATCCCAACGCGAACATTGTCTGTGTGATCAGCGGATCTGCGTTCAAGGATCCCAATTCGCTCGAAGCCATGACCCGGAACTCACATTGTCCCATGATCGCATTGTCTGATCTCGAGGCGCGCGTCGAGAAAGAAGTCTGACAGGTGATGTCGGATCTGGTGTCCCGGCCGGAGATTCTTTGCACTTTGTTAATCTCGCATCCATAATGGTGAGGTTGGACCGGGCACCTTCGTACGTACGGTGGACGCATGGCTGGATGGTTGAGTCGAACGACGTCACTCTTTCAGAAGAAGCCGCAATCGCAGCCGGAACCTTTCGAGGTGGAATGCGATTGCGGTGGCAAAGTTACAGGGCAACGAACTCCAACCTTTCAAAAGCCTCTTTGTCCAGTCTGTGAACGTCCCGTCTTCGTGCTGCCTGCGAACGTGTACCCTCGCCCTGTCGTCAGAGCCAAATCAAAGGCGTTGACGCCCCGGTCGACCCAAGAGACGAAAGGGGGCAGAACGTCACCGAATCTGGTGATCGACGAGGCTGGCAGTTCCACTTCCACCGCAGCGTCGTCATCAAAAGGGGGTTCAAAAAAAGGGGGGCGCAGGGACCGGAAGGTTGGCACGCCAGAGACGCCCGAGCCCTTACTGCCGCAAGAGCCTCGCTCGCCGCTGGTGACGCCCCTTCGATTGATCGGTGTGGCAATTGTTCTCATCAGCGGATTGACCGCGACGGGGCTGTGGTATCGCCAGCAGTTTGAAGCCGCGAAAGCGACGGCGGCCACCGCTGCGGAAGCAGGGCTGACGGCGCTGAAGAATGGCGAATTCGCACTGGCCGCGGTCGAACTGAAGAAAGCTCAACAGGCTGTTGATTTGCTGAAACGGAAGGATCCCGAGGCAGAGAACATCCGGCGGCGAAGTCAGGAGGCAACGACCCTCGCGAATCTCGCGTCCAGTTCTCTGATCGACATCCTCGAGGCCGCCATCGCATCCGCGAAGCCCGGGCAGTCTGATCCGCTGCACATGGCCAGTCTCGATCAAGACGCATGGGTCGTTTTTGACTCGCACCTGCTCCCTGCTGCGGAGGGGGCCAGCCGAGTGATGCTTGACGCTCCGATGCGGATCGATGGCGTGACCGTCCGGATTGAAATTGATTCGGCGGTGCTCAAGCGAGCGATGGAGGCTGAAGAGGCGGCCGAGAGACCTCGCGTGATTTTTGCCGCCCAGTTAGAGCAGATCTCGCCACCCAAGGGGGATCCCCCTGTTTCCGTGCTGCAGTTGAACAGCCGGTCTGCTTACCTCTGGACGAACTATGACGCCTATCTTGCTCTCGGCTATCAGCCTCTGGAGACCGAGAAGGATCAGATCCAGGCCCTGTTCGATCGTCAGCAACAGATCAGGTAGCGAAACTCGCGACGTCCGTCGCTGGTGACGTCATCTTGAGAGGTTCCCGCTGAAAGTCCCTTACTACCCGAAGTCGTGGTACTCGTTCTGAGTGTGCGGAAGGGATCTGGCGGGAGGCATCGCAGGCGCCCGATGTCGTCCATGATGGCGATCTCCATGAAGATCTTTGTCGGATCATCCTGGGATCCTCGCTTGTTAGTTGCCGTCGCTGTTATTGGAGTGTGAGCCTGTGAGTTGTGTTATTCCTGCGACGTTTTCGTATTTAAAATGGAAATTACGGAAAAGTTCGAAAGCTGATTGATAGGCTTGTCTTGGTCGCGTTATCGTTTCGATCGCACTTTCCTGTTCCGGGTTCGTTCCTCTGTCTGGAGTCTGCATCATGTCCTTGTTTCCTTTCGCGTCGCGTCGGCATCTGGCTGGATTCTTGGTGGCGTTGATGGGGTCGCTTGCGTGTCTGAACGTGTCTTTTGCTGCAGAACCAATCACCGCAGCTGAAGTGGACGCCGCACAGCAGGCGTGGTGTGACGGGCTGGTGAAGATCTCAAAGGTCCACAAAGAGGGTGGCGATTATCGCAGCGCTGCTATTCAGGTCATCGATAACTTATATGACTACAAGGAAGGTAAGGTGTTCTTCAAACCGACATTAGCTTTCGGTAAGAACACCTTCCGCCCGACCCGGGAAGGGGCGTTGTCGTACTTTGTTGGTGGAAGCAAGGACTTTCCGGATGACAGCGGGTTCGCTCTCAAAGGTTGGACCAAGGTTCGTTACGACAACAATGCTTCCGAGAACGGGATGCAGATTCACGGGGATATCGCCATCACGATGGGGAATGTCTACCTGACCGACAGCACGGGCAATGAGATCATGGTCGACAAGACATTCGTTTTCCGACGAGGCAAAGATGGCAAGCTGCGATTGTGTGTTCACAAGTCGGCCTTGCCGTTCGATCCCAAGAACTGATCTGCCGCAGACGTCGGGTGATTTTAGACTCCTCTTCTCGCTTCACGATGCTGCGGGGAGAGGAGTCTGATTGTTGCGTGGCTTGATGGTGTCCGACGGCGGCGTGAAGCAGAGGTCAGCAACGAGGCTTCCATGACCAGATCAGGTCGTGGGTTTGCCCCCTTTTGCCTGGCCTGCGGGCGTGCGAAACCGCACCAGCAGGCGATCCCGATTCGCGTGTGACCCAAGGGGGTTAGGTTACTTGGCTTTGCGTTTGAGCGATCGAAGCAGCTTGGGCAATTCTTCCTCAGCCACAACCCAGCCTCGGCACTTGGGGCTGCCGCACAGACATTTGATGGCTCCATAGGCGGCCCACCGATAGTCGATGGTGACTTCTGCCCCTTTGGGAATGTCCTCCAGCGCTTCCACCGTCACTTCTGACGGTGCGGGCGAGCCATCTTCATAGGTCACGTCGGCAATGCACAGCGTGCTGTTCGGCGTGCAGCAGTGGTTGAGAAAACGGAACGGTGCCCGCGGTTCGAGTGACAAGGTGCCACCCAGATCGATGCAGTACGAGGTGGCGTAGTTGGCGTCATCGATGACCCGTCCGTCCACTTCTCCCAGCACGGTCCCTTTGGGGATGTCTCGACGGGCGAAAACGCCTTTGCCGAACGGAACTTTTCCCACACGTACCCAGGCTTGTGCGACAGACGTCATGTCCATGGCCTCCACACGATCGCGATCGTGAACGTTTTCCCGCGTTTGGCTCACTCAAATCAATCCCGTGGGAATAGATGGATCGATTCGGTGAGTGCAAGATTAACGATCGAGACCGCACCGTCAACCGTTGAGGGAGGCCTTTCGGACGATGGCCAAGGTCAGGGGGCCGTTGTAGCGAGAGTTTACTGCTTTCGGGTCGAAGAAGGGGAGTTGGTCGTCCGCGATGGTGCCGGTTGTTTGGTCGAGCGGAGACCAGACGTGTTCTTCTGGTGGTTGGCGGGGTTCACTGCATTGCCCGCCCGTGCGGGGTTTTCTTCTCCAGCGATCCGAGCGCCCTCCTGCTGGATATCATTTGGCATGGCCAACGTGAATCCCTTCAGGCTGGGGTGGTACGGGTCCTGGAACCGATCTTTCAGTTTTCGCAGGAAGCCGGTGTCGTTGATTTCGACTTGCTCGAACGCGTAGATCGTGTCGAGGCCGCTGGGATCAATCAGGCGGACGTGAGTGGGGATATACCGTTTGGTATCGAGGATGATCCACGCCTCTCTGTAGTTCTGGCGGTCCGTGTCCATCCGGGGAATCGCCTTGATTTTGACGGACCCGTCTTTTCCTTCTCCTTCGAGGGTCAGATTAAAGCGCTGTCGGGCCTCGTCCGCTTTCATCCCGAAAAGAAACGGCAAAGGACTGTGGACGATATTCTTGCCTCGTAGTGAAGCGGGAATTTCGTCGCGCGTGTATTCCTTGCGCTCCATGTTGAACGAGAGAATCTCTTCGCCAGTGCAGACCCACCTTTCGGACTCGCCAGGCTGCAGTTGAAACGGTGTTCCTGTCGGGCCTTTCCGCGTGCTGACCTCACCCTTCTTAATCTGTTTGGCCATGATGTCGATACGGCCTTTGTCGGGCGTTTCCAGGAAGAACTCACCCTCAGAGACTTTTTCGACTTCGAACGTCTTGTTGAATTCCCGTCGGGTATGTTTGCCGTGCAGGGATTTGATCTTCGCTGAGTGTGCTTCCCACTCGTCGAGAATCTCGACCAGTCGAGGGTCGAGCGGGTCAAGTTGCAGCTCTTTCGGCTCGGGGCGTGCCCGCTTGTCCGAGGCCTGGCGTACCTGATTGTCGACGGGAGCGTGTTTGCCCGCTTCTCTGGGAGCGCCCGCCTTATTGGCCGGTGGAGTTGTCTGTGCCGTCGCAGCAGGTCGCTTCGATTGCTGAGCTGACACTTCCACGGGAAGACCCATGAGTGGGCATGCAGCCAACAGCACGAGTGTGAATTGATTAATCTGTCGCATGATGGGGGCGTTCATCCTGAACGGGAGCGTGAGTCATCCATGATCGACGCACAAACCGCAATCGGACAGCTGTCCGGCCCGGTGAGGGGCGGATCCTAACGAAAGATTCCGAATGCGAACAGACCGATTTTTGGCGGAATTCGACACCCCCGCTTGAGTGGATTCGTGAGGTCGGAATCGCCATCCGGCTTCGTCCTTCACTGCCCAAGGGAGAAGTGCAGTCTAGACGTAAGTCGTGTTTTCAATGTGGGTTCGGCGAATGAGCTGCGGAGGGGTGGTTGGCACATCAGAAATGGCTGCCTATGCTGTAGCAGGATAATGTTTCGTTCGCTTTCGTGGCCTCGGTGGGACAGGGATCGCGATACGACTTCAATGAAGGCGACTTCGTGATTCGACTCGGCCTCTGCTGTATCTTTCGGGACCAACCCATCAAGTTCTCGACGACGACCGCCGCTTCGATTGGTAAAATGGACAGGCCCGGGGCTCTGGCGAAGTTGGCCGGGCTCTGCCTCTCTAACGCGGAATCGTTATTGCGCGCCCTGCAGTTTTGCGCAGAGACCGGCATCGGGTGCTTTCGCGTCAACAGCCAGATCCTCCCTCTGAAAACGCATCCGACTTATGGCTACCAGATTGAGGAACTTCCCCGTGCGGAAGAAATCGTTCGCGGGTTTCAGGCGTGCGGAGAATTTGTCCGGCAGCATGGGCTGAGGACCTGTTTCCATCCGGACCAGTTCGTGGTGCTCAATTCACAACGGCCCGACGTGGTTGAGGCCTCTCTCCAGGAGCTTGAGTACCAGGCGATGGTCGCGGAGTGGGTTGCTGCGGATGTCGTCAATATCCACGGCGGTGGTGCTTTCGGCGATAAGTCCAGAGCGATGGCCGATTTTGTACGGAACTTCGATCGTCTGTCATTAAGGGCCAGAAAACGACTCACACTGGAGAATGACGATCGCACCTATACGCCGCAGGACCTGCTTCCCGTTTGCAGGGCGACCGGCATCCCACTGGTCTATGACGTGCATCATCACCGTTGCAATCCGGACGGTCTGACGGTGGAAGAAGCGACCCGTCAGGCGCTCGCGACGTGGGACCGCGAACCCATGTTTCACCTCTCAAGCCCCCTGGAAGGCTGGGAGGGTCCCAAGCCCGAGCGTCACCACGACTTCATCGACGTGAAAGATTTCCCCGACTGCTGGAGAGATCAGCGAATCACGGTGGAAGTGGAAGCCAAGGCGAAGGAACCGGCTGTCGTGCAACTGGCCTTGGACTTGCGCAGGTTGGGGGTTGGGGTGGGGATCCCGGTTCCCGGCGCGTGAGCGCCTCACTGGCCGTTGATAAACGATCGGAATTGCTGGGTTCCGTTCTGCCCGCGAAATTCCCCGCGCGAGTGACGAAGCCAACTCGTCCGCACGTGGACTGTTCCAGGGGCTGGAAGCGGGCGGGCTTGCAGGGAACAAAAAATAACCCCCCGCGATCGAGATCGCAGGGGGCTCGTGCATTATCGGCATTCAGAACCGCAGGGTGCAATGGAATGCGCGCCCACGGCTCGCTGAACTAGTTGCGTCGAAGTCCGCGAATCTTACTGTCCGCACGGAACAGGTTGGGGACGGGGTGATTGGCCTCGTGACGCAGCGTTCCCCGGTAGTGCGACCCCGACGGCGAAACAGGAGTACCGATCACCGTTGAGTTTGGAACAGTCTGCACCGGGGACACAATGGGGCCGGGAACAACATTCGACGGCGCCACCGGCGTTGTCACAGGTTGCGGGGCCTGTGAGGTTACTGGAGTTCCTGCGGGAATCGCTGATGGCACGACAGACTGGATATGAGTCTGAGCCTGTACGGGAACGGAGTGAATATGTTGAGTCTGCTGCACGGTCCGAACCGGTCCTCGATAGACACGGCGGTAATCGCCCGCTCGAACAGAAACTAATGGGAAGAGAGAGGTTGCCAGAGCCACAGCGGCGGCAATACGGATCGTTCTGCTAAATTTGATTGCTCTCATTGTAGTAATACCTTCCGTCTGGCTATAGTGGGGATCTTCTCCTTGTGACCGCGATACGACACAAGTCTGACTCGGATGCGAGGAACTAGTTTCGCAGGTACCGTGCCACACCCACGGAAGTGGAGAACGGAAGCCGCGCCCGACTCCCAAGCTGCTGGCAGAAAAAGAGTTGCAGCGCTACAGAATTGTCGTCTCTGCCGGTGTGCCGCTTTTGCACACTGTCAACGGGAATTGACGGCAGCTATTGCCGATCCCACCAAAAACCGTTGCTCTGCGGGACGGAATGTAGGTGTCAACTCCAGGTGACACTGTCGCGAGCTGTTGGCGCGGAACGTCCTATGACTGGCCTCGTTCCTTGGACTTGTTTATATACAAGTCGGAACTCCATCGGCGGAGATTGCCGATGTCATAATGAGTGCTAATTGTATTAGATGGGATGTCTGGATGCTAGCATGTTGTTAGCATATTTGAATGTTAGAAGATAGGAATGCTTTGGGCTGTTTGTCGTGGTTGGTGTGTGCACGTTGTTTGAGAGAAGAGTCGAATGCTATCGCGGCGTTCTCTGCCGGCATCAGAGAATCGCTTTTCTGGATTCACTCGAGATGTGCCGGGGCGAAGCGCCGTGAGTCACCCTCCCGGTGCTTGCAAGTGATGACCCTTCGTTGGCTAGTCCCCGAAAGTGGGGCCGAATGAAGTAAAAAGAGCATGAATGGCCGCGGCCGTCGCTCCTTGTGCTTTGCTGAAGCGTGAACGGCGGATGTGGCAGTCTGCCAGTGAGGGGGCCAGTGCACGACGTCGCGTTAATTCACACGTCAGCTCAAACAGGCCATCCTGAGCATCGAACAGCCGACCATGAACGAACAGGTGGGCGGGGTTGAAGATATTGATCGCGGCCGCCATGGCGATCGCCAGCGACTCGATGGTCGTGCGAAGCTGCCGTTCGCTTTCCAGTTGGCCGCTACGGATCAGCTGGACCGCCTCTTTGATATCGACGGCGCGGCCTGTCTGTTCGGAAATCAACTGCGCAAAGGACGAATCGGTTGCCACGGTTTCCAGGCAGCCGCGATTGCCGCAACCACAGATTCGACCATCGGGAACGACGGTCACGTGGCCCAGTTCTCCTGCCAGGCCGCTATGCCCTTCCACCAGACGGCCGGAACTGTAGACCCCCAAACCGAGCCCAGTGCTTGTCTCCAGCACGACGAAGTCATCCAGCGATTCCGGCCCGCCAAACATTCGTTCGCTGAGGCAGAGCGCCTGCGTTTCCTGATAAAGAACACATTCCACACCGACTCGTTCGAAAAGATCTCGCGTGGGGGAATGGCCATCCGTGACATGAAAGTTGGGGGAAAACGTACACTTCTGCTCACGCCGGTTGATCAGACCCGGTGCACTGATGCCGATCGACAATGTCCGGGCGGACCGTCGCATCAGGCGATTGACGGCGTGAGCAAGCTGGTCGATGAGTAACGAGTAGGTGCGTGGTGTCGCGAATGTCTCCATCGCCTCATCGTGATTAACGCCATCCAGTCCCGCAGCCACGACCTGACATTGCCGGGCGTCGATCACCACGCCGATGACTTGCGCGGCATTTCGTGCGAGCCTCAGAACCGTTCCGGGGCGGCCGAGGGCCACGGCGTGCGATTCCCCTTCTTCGACCAGGCCCGACTCAAGCAGGGCGGCGATCGCTTTGGAAACGGTCGGGCCACTGCTGCCTGTTCGTCGCGTCAGGTCGGCGCGTGTCGACGGGCCACTCTTCTGCAGGTGTTCCAACAGCCGACGGACATTCATTCGGCGCAATAATTGAGGCTGAATCAGCGGAGACATCGGTTCGGTCGGTTTCCTGCTTAAGCGAGAATAGCGCGAATGACATGTCCGTCGACGTCGGTCAGGCTCTCGTCGCGGCCCTGGTGGAAGTAGGTCAGCAGCTCGTGATCCAGACCGATCAGGTGCAGAATCGTCGCGTGGATGTCGTGGAGATGGGCCTTATTAACGACCGCCTCAAACCCGAAGTCGTCCGTCTCGCCATAGGCCGTTCCCCCTTTCACACCCCCGCCCGCCATCCACATCGAAAACCCGTACGGGTTATGGTTTCGTCCCGGTTCGCCGGGACCTTCACTGAATGGCATTCGCCCAAATTCTCCCCCCCACACGACGAGCGTTGATTCGAGCAAACCGCGTTGCTCAAGGTCTGTCAGCAGGGCGGCGATGGGCTGGTCGACTTCGGCAGCATGCTGCCCATGATTGGTCTCGATACTCTTGTGAGCGTCCCAGGTCTCTTCGAGATGACCGCCGCCTGAGTAAAGTTGAACGAACCGAACACCTCTTTCGACAAGTCGGCGAGCGACCAGACAGTTGCGGCCGTACTCGTCGGTCGGATGCTGTCCCACACCGTACATCGCCAGTGTCTGGGGCGTCTCTTCTGAAAGATCGACAGCTGCAGGTGCTTCTGCCTGCATGCGATAGGCCAGCTCAAACGAGTTGATCCGCGCTGCCAGATCTTGTCCACCCGGTCTGGCATCCATGTGTTCCTGATTGATCTTTGCGAGCAGATCGAGTTGCTCACGCTGTGCCGCCAGGTCCATGTACCCCGGGCCACGGAGGTCAAACATGGGGTCACCGACAGACCGGAACAAGGTCCCGGCGTAAGAACTGGGGATGAAGCCGCTGGACCAGTTCGGCTGGCCCCCGATCGGACCGCCCCGTTTGTCGAGAATCACGACATAGCCGGGCATGTTCTGGTTTTCCGACCCCAGACCATAAACGGCCCAGCTTCCCAGCGAGGGGCGTCCGATGAAGGTCTTGCCGGTGTTCATGGCGACCAGCGCCGAACCGTGCGCATGGCTGTCGGTATGGCACGAACGGATCACGGCCAGCTTGTCTGCGTGCTCACGCACTTTCGGAAAAAAGTCCGAGATCAAAAGCCCGCTTTCGCCACCTGGTCGGAAGGGGCGGAAGGAGGGCGTCAGAAAGCCCACTTTTCGGCCGCCGGAGTTAATAAAGGTTTTTCCTTCAGGCAGTGGCTGGCCCGCGTACTTCTGAAGTACAGGCTTGTAGTCGAACGTATCGACCTGACTGGGCCCCCCGTTCATCATCAGAAAAATGACGCTCTTAGCTTTCGCCGGAAGCTGCTGCGGTCGCGGGGAGAGAGGGTTGGCCGACGGTGCGGGAAAAACCGCGCCGTTGCCGAACACACGGTTCTCGTGCATGAGACCCGCCAGAGCCAGGCCCGCGAAACCGCCTCCCATCTCCCAGACAAACTCGCGTCGCGTCAGTTGGCATGGAAAGGGGTTCTGCGGGTGTGTCATCGGTGTGTCTCCGGATCTGACATCGGGAAGGGCGAATTGACCTGTCATCGAATGTAAGGTTTGAGCGAACTTGTCTGCGGGAGCGACGATCGCAACGAGGCAGGTGCCACTCATTTAATTTCGCTGCGATTAACCACGAATGGGTGAGGGGCTCCAACGGGATAAGATGCCGCCCATCGTGCAGCTGCTTTAGTCCACATAGATAAACTCATTACTGTTCAGCAGGACGTGACAGAGCGAGGCCAGGGCCAGCTCGTGGGGCGAAGGCTCTGCCGGTGCTGCAGAGAGGGGAATCTCGTGCCGTTTGGACAGTTCGCGTGTCAGGGCGATCCGTTCTTCATCCGACAACGATCGATCGAAGACGATGATCTCTGCCAGATCCCCCTGCCAGTATTCCCCATCGATGTTACCCTGCTGACCCAGCACGTAGTTCGTGCCGAGGTTGCGCGGGGCGAGGGGAGTCGACCGGCTGGCCAGTTCCGTCAGATTCTCGAAGATGCGGGCATCGTTTGCATTCGACTGGCCGATCAGCAGGAAGGGTTCTTTGCCCGAACGGAGTTGACCGACTCCCGAAAAATCATCGCTGAGTCGAACGGCTGACTTTGAGGTGGTACCGAAAAACAGCGACGTCCCAGAGTTGCCGGCACCCCCGTTCCAGTTCGAGAATAACGTGCGGTGACCCTCAGTCCCCTGGTCACGGGCAACCGCCACGAGGGTGAACTGCTGTGACGTCACTACTTGTCCCTCGAGATGCAGGAACTGCCGTCGTCCATCGAATCGGATTACGGGTTTTCCGTTGATCCCATCGGCCACCCACTGGGGACGGCGATCCGGGTCTGGTTGAGTGGCATTGTGGTTTCCTTCCGAGTCGTCCTTCCAGCGAATGACTCGTCCACTTGCATCTCGCTCGATTCCTGCACTGGCTTGCAAATGCAGGGTGACACCCCGCTGCTGGATGTCGACCGGTTCTGTCTTCTTCGGTTTCGGCAGATGGGAAAATCGCTCGAGCTGCTTCGTCAGATGCGCTTGAGCGGCCGCGATTTCCGTGGGGGAGGGGAGCCGTCCGAGGGTTGTCTGCCAGGCGGCTTGGATTCTCGCCTGATCGTCCGGTCCCGCCAGGCCTTCGATCCGTTTGGACAGCAGGCGACTTTGCTCGTGCACGAATTCGTTGTTCATGAGCGCAAGGGCCTGTGGTGCGACGGTGCTGACGTCTCGCTGGCCACAGGGAAGCGTCGTTTCGACAAAATCGAATGTTGTCATCAGCGGGGGTAGCAGGCCCCGCTTGGAATACATGTACAGACTTCGCCGACGCTGCTCGTCCGGGGGGGACGCGTTCCAGGCATTCGACTTCATCGAAAGTCCTTCCAACGCTTCGGCACTTACGGTCGGCTTGAAGCTGGGGCCCCCCATTCGCAAGTCGATCGCACCACTCACCGCGAGCATTCGGTCGCGAATCTGTTCCGCGTCTAACCGGTGACGATCGAACCGCCACCAGAGTCGGTTACCGGCGTCAGCTGATTCGATCTGTTGGGCTGCTGGATGAAGGGACGATTGTCCATAGGTGTTCGACAGGACCAGCAGTCGATGAATGTGCTTCGGCCTCCAGCCTTCCTGCTGGAATTCACTGGCTAACCAGTCCAGCAGTTCGGGGTGGCTGGGAAGATCGCCGGTGAATCCGAAGTTGTCCGACGTTCGGACCAGCCCTTTTCCAAAATGAGACTGCCAGAGGCGATTTACGAACACACGCGCCGTTAAGGGGTGCGCTGGATCCGTGATCCACTGGGCCAGTTGCCGTCGGCGCTGCGATGAGTTTTCTGTCGGGCGGGGCGTCGGAACTGCTGAAGTGAGTGAGGCAACGATAGCGGGTGTTCCAGGGCTGACGACCGCCATGGGCCGCTTGGGGTCCCCCTTCTTCAGCATCCACAAGTCAGACGGCGTTGCCGTCACGTCGGTCCACCCGAGTACATCAAACCCCAGTTCCTCCTTCGAGGGGCCTCCCAGAAGTTCCCGCTGCCGGGCTTCGATTGGCCCTGCCCAGAATGCGGCAGCGACCTTGTAGTAGTCTGACTGCAGGATGGGATCAAACTTGTGGTCGTGGCAGCGGGCACACTTGACCGTCAGTCCGATGAACGAGGTACAGGTCACATTGACCAGGTCTTCGAGCCGATCATATTTGTACTCTTCAGGATCATTCGGCTCGTCGTTCCAGGTCCCTAGGCGCAGGAAACCGGTGGCGATAACCGATGACTCGGTTCGGTCGGGAATCTCATCCCCGGCGATCTGTTCGAGGATGAAGC
The DNA here is from genome assembly GCF_044336245.1 of Schlesneria sphaerica. Classification (NCBI taxonomy): domain Bacteria; kingdom Pseudomonadati; phylum Planctomycetota; class Planctomycetia; order Planctomycetales; family Planctomycetaceae; genus Schlesneria; species Schlesneria sphaerica. The sequence goes on from NZ_CP172346.1 coordinate 4,088,060, forward strand.
GATCGTAGGGCATGTCTGCGTTCGCTGCGTTGACGACCCAGTCCCGGTACTTCCACGCACCCGGCTTCTCCTGGTCCCGTTCGTAGCCCGACGTTTCTGCGTAGCGGGCCAGATCCAGCCATTGACGGGCCCACCGCTCACCGAAATGGGGCGAGTTGAGCAGTCGTTCGACAAGCTCGGCTTTAACGACCCCGTCTGAACGAGGGTCTTCGACATAGTCCGTAATTTCTTCCGCCGTGGGGGGAAGACCGATGAGGTCGAAGTAGAGTCGGCGAATCAGAACGGCACGCGGCGCAGGGGGAGCGGGAGAGAAGGAGGCTGCCTCCAGGCGGGCCAGGATGAATGCATCGACGGGATTCGCAACCCAGTGCGGGGCTTTGACGCCGGGAATTGACGGTCGACGGACGGGTTGGAGTGACCAGAAGTCACGCCCCCCTCGCACGTCCGTCGTCCGTTCGTACGGGTCGAGGACACGTCCTTCGGGCCACGCGGCGCCCGACGAAATCCAGGCGGTCAGAATCTCGATTTCCTCCGGCGGCAGCGGGCGGGGCTGACCTTTTAAGGGAGGAGGCATTTCGCCGCTGCGGACACGACTCAGAATGAGATTCTCTTCAATCGGAAGTCCCGGTTCGAATGCGGGACCGCTATCGCCCCCTTTCACGATGTTTCCCAGTTTCGTCAGCGAGAGCGATCCTGAACTATCGTGATCAGAATGACATTCGAGACATCGTCGGACGAGGACATCCGCGACTTTCTCAAACGATTCGGACGCCCCCTTCAATTCGCCCTGACCGCTCAAGCCCGTCAGCACGAACAGGAGGGCAGACAGGAAGAGCCACCTGAAACGGCCCGAAAGCCCACGAAAATCAGAGAGCGGCGACATGATGGGAGCCTCATCAAGCGTGCGGGAAACTCAAGAGGGATATATTTAAGAAAGTTTAGAAATTAAAGTCAACGCCCCAGTGATGCGCAGAGTTTCTGTGAGCTGAACTGCCGGTTACGACGGAGGTGGCAATGAGAGAGTTTGTCCGGAGTGGCGAGCAATCCGATTTCACACCGCGACGATGGGTGGCCCGCTCCACGCTCTTCAGGGTGCCGAACGGCAGGGGGATGAAGGCCCAATCGAAGCTCGGTTCCGGGATGATTTTGGCTGCGATTTCACAGTCGTGGGCGACCTGTACAAGTGTGTTGACCCCTCTCTCAAGGGGCGGGTACGATACGACCATGGTTTTCTCAACCAGCTCCGGCCACGCATCTCTCATCAGGTCCGGGAGTGGATCGCTGCGGCAGTGGTCGCATGCGCAAAGCCGATTGAAACTGCGGAGAAATTTTGCATGGCCGAAGTGAGCATTCTGATCGTGTGCTATAAATCGAAGGACCTCATTCGCCAGTGTCTGGATGGGGTCTACAACCACACGACAGGAGTCGACTACGAGGTCCTGCTGCTCGATTGCTCGAACGACGGCACGATGGATCTCGTGCGGCAGGAGTATCCCAAGGCGATTATTATTGATAATGATCAGAACCTTGGTTATGGACTGGGGAACAATGTTCTCGCAGCGCATGCGAGCGGCAAGTACATCCTTCTGTTGAATCCCGACGTGATCATTTCTGACGACGCAGTCGGTGAGCTTTATCGAACTGCCATCGCGATGCCCCGTGCCGGGGCCGTCGGGGGCTGGAATCAGTTACCGAACGGGCAACGAGATCCCGGCTGCCGCCAGTTTTTACCGACAATTTCTCGGATTCTGGTGACCGCTCTGGGAGGGGCGAGGTTCCTCAATGGTGCTTTGAAAGAGGGGGAAGTGAAAGCCCGGGAAGTGGAAACTTTGTCCGGCGCATTCATGCTCGTCCGGGTCGATGTCTGGAAAGAGATTGGTGGCTTTGATCCCAGCTTCTTTATGTATTCCGAGGAAATGGATCTTTGCTATCGTCTACGGGGACTCGGCTGGTCCATTATCATGACCCCTCAAGCCCAGGTGATTCACCTGGACGCCGGAGGGCAGGGGAATACACCGCGGCGAGTCCGGTTACTGACGACTTCTCGAATGCATTTCATCCGCAAGTATTGGGCGCTTCCCAAAGTCTGGCTGGCCGGGTTTCTCACCTGGCTGCATGGACTGATTCGAGTCGCGATTGGGGTCGCGGCCTTTCCCTTTACGGGAAAAAAGTGGCCGAGAAATCTCGTGGAGGCCTATGCGCCGGTCGTCTTTATGCCGGGAAAATGGTGGTGGGGCTTTCACGCGAACAATCGCTCGTGACCGCATGCCGTCGTGTGTGAGTGAGCTCCGTCCGGAGCCTTCATCGAGGCGCGTCGGCGGGAAAGGTGTTGGCGCTGAGAGGGATGTGGGCGAGGTGTGGGTGTGAGAAGGGCTTGAAGAATCTGCGGACGCGCCGGAACTCCGAAAATGAACGCGGTGCGAATCAGGACAGGGTGAAGGTCCGGCTCAGGCAGCGGCCCCTGCGGGGCTGAACGCTGAAGCTCGCGTTCGCCTCCGCAAATCTCCGTGCAATCACAGCTTGGCAGCCCTGCGGGCCCCTCTCTTAAGAGTCGGTGTTTTGGCTGTCGATTCGTTGCGACCCCCATCCGGCCTCGAGGGTACCTGCATTGGCAGGTGTCTGAACGTAACTGCTCAAGCTCTCGCCGCCATCCGAGTTCTCGCTCGCCGAGCGGGCGGATGGGTGTCCGAGCCTGCTTGGGGTCGAGACGGGTGTGTCGATCAAACGTGGTCGTAGACGGCAATACTGCCCGAGTCAGGTCTGCGCGCGACTTTCGGTGTCGGTGGACTTGATGTCCGAAGTTTGATCTGCAGATTTGTCATCAGCCAGAAGATTCGGGGGCCGCGGACAAGATAACGCCACCACATGCGGCGGGGGTTCTGAAGCAGGCGGTACATCCACTCCGAACACATGGCCCGCATCCACACCGGTGCGCGTTGTTCGGTCCCGGTGAGGAAGTTGACCGAAGCACCGATACACAGGGCCAGTCCTCGGGCAACCCCCCGTTCTGCTAATCGACTCGCGAGGATTTCCTGCTGGGGTGATCCCAGAGCGATAAGGCAGTAGCGGAAGGGGCTGTGTGCTTCGACGAATTCGAGGCACTTCAGAACTTCTTCTTCCGACTTAATAAACCCCATTGGGGGGGTGTACTGTGACAGATTCGTGAGACTGTATTTGTTTTCCAGAAAGCGGGCCTGTTCAGGGGTCGCGCCAACGATCAGGACGGGATCGTCGGGCTTGATCACCTTTTCGAACAGCGATTCGGTCAGGTCGCTTCCCGGGCAAACGGGGATGTGCATTCCCTTCGTCAGGAAGAATGCGAGTGACAGAAAGCGGCTGTCAAGCAGCAGGTACGTCGCGTTCTGGCAAAGCGTGAGAAACGCTTCGTCGTCATTCAGGCGGATCAGATGATCCGTATTGGGGGTTACGACGAACCCGTACCGGCTATCGCCGAAAGAGGCAACAACGTCCAGAAACTGCGTAATGTCATAGTCGTCAAATGTGTGAAGCATGGGGCATGCCTCCTGTAGAAAGCCGCTGCCGGTACGGACGTAATCTGTGCGTGTGTGTACTGCGGTAAAGCAGCCAGGCTGAGCGTTGCTGGGCTATCTTTATTGGTCCCAATGCTGGGGTCATTGACGCCCAGGTCCGCCTAGGGGACGGGAGAAAGATCGAACGCTTTCCGAATGCTGAGCCTGCCCCGGAAAATGCCAGAATATGTGTGGCAGAAACCAATGTGACAAATTGTGACACCCGGTTCTGCTGGTGAAGAGGATTTGGGTCATCGAGCCGGGTAGCCAGAATCGAGCTAACATGGAAGCTGCTCTGTGTTCACAAAGTCATGTACACGAAAGTTTGCCGCAGACAATACGGGTGTATCGTGTACTTCTGTTCTATGATAGGCGGGGTACTTCTAACTTTCAATCACAAATTTTTTTCGCCGGCGACAAAGACGAACCTGCTGCCAGGGAGCGTCCCCGAAGACCTTTCGGACCACAGAATCAAGGGAAAAATGGAAGTCCCCACCGTTGAGTGCAGCGCGCTACGTTGACTTAAATCTTCTCAAGTTAAGGGAATGCAAGAGAGCGATTTGTTCTGGTAGCGATTGATGGCTCTCTTCCTTAATGGGTGCGGATTGCCGACACGGCTACGTCCCAAAGTTCAGCGGTAATGGGTTTGCGAAGGTGGAGCGGGCAGGGGTATGTATGGATGATGCGGTATGCATCGCATGGAATGGGAATAGTGTACAGTCGAGGTGTTATCGGCTGTTCCCGCTTGGGGTAGTCAATCTGTTTGTACGAAAATGTTGCAATATGTTGGCGAGTGGCTACTTCGTCGAGCTTTTTTGGTAGATGGGCGGCCCGGTTTTGCAACCGACATCTCCCTGCTCGCGACGGCAGATGTCGGGGAATGCCCCTTAATTGCGGACGCGAAGTGGGAGCCGAGGGACCGAGATTTCTCCGTTTTGTCTCTGCTGTCCCAGCAATTCCCGGCGGCTCGACGATTTTAGCAGGGTTGCATTTACGTCTGGAACGATCTCAAATGTGACTTCAGTTCAATGCAACCGGTTGAACGTCAGGCGCGGATCAGATTTATCTGAGGTCGTTGGAGTTCGGGTAGTTCTTGATCAGCCGCGTGGTGACAAAAGTCTGTCACCACATGGAGTAAAAACGGATCGGACGTCACGCGACGATTTGCTGCTGTTGATGGCCTGTACGGATTTCGTTTCGTCTGATGAAAAGGGCCTGGGGCGCATCCGTATTCACGAGTCAGCGACTCACGGGATCGACGCCGCAAAGTTCGACCGCCAGGTTTCAGCAGCATAGTTCAGCGGGCGATGAGGAAGTGTCAAACGCAAAAGACATCGATGGCACTCAGAGCACGACGCCCCCTTCGCAATCCGTTGAGGGAACTCCTCGCAATCTCGTTTCAGAAGTTGTGTCACTTCCCGCGAATTTGGCACAGGCGGCCCCCCAACCTACCTCCCCCGTTCCGGTGCAGCTTGGGCGTTTTGAAATTCGCAAACAATTGGGGACGGGGGGATTTGGTGACGTCTTTCTGGGGTTTGACGCCACTCTTAAACGCTTCGTAGCGATTAAGTATCCCAAAGACTCGCTCTCTGAGGCCGCTCTTCAGACGTTCCTGGGCGAAGCGCAACGGCTGGCTCAGTTGCAGCATCCGGGTATCGTCGCAGTCTACGATATCGGGCGAGTTGACGACCGTTGCTACATCGTGACCGAGTTTCTGGAGGGGCAGATCCTTGATGTCCAGCCGGGAGGCAGCCCCGCTCCCTGGCAGCGCTGTGTCGAAATTGTCAGTCACCTGGCCGATGCTCTGGGGCATGCCCATTCCCGGGGGATCATGCACCGCGACATCAAGCCGTCCAACATCATGCTGACGGTCGACGGACGATGCGTGCTGCTGGATTTCGGACTGGCTGTACATGATCTGGAGCCGAGTCGATCGGAAATCGCCGGGACTCCCTCTTACATGTCGCCGGAACAGATCCGGGGTGAGTCGCATCAGATTGATGGCAGGTCTGATATTTTCTCTCTCGGTGTGATCCTGTACGAACTGCTTACCGGTCGACAGCCATTTACTTCTCCCGACCGAAAAGCCTTGTTCCGCAAGATCCAGGAAGAAGACCCCGTACCAATTCGCAGATGGAATCCGCTGGTTCCGGTCACGGTTGAGTCGATTTGTCGGAAGGCACTGAACAAGAGACGGGAAGATCGATTTTCGACGGCGGACGAACTGGCAGAAGCGCTGCGTAGTGTTATCGGCACCAGAAAAGCGGTGTTCGCACCAGAGAGTCTTCTGCGGAAACCGGACACGAATCCCTCTGCTGGCGGCCCCCTGACGGCGCCTCTGATTCCTCCCAGCAATTTCGCTCGAGATTCCTCCCCGTTACGCCCCCTGAAGGAAGCCCAGTTCCGGCTTGTGACACTTGTCGGTGTTCGGCTGAGTCTCGGAAAGCAGAATCGAAAGCCCGGCACTCAACTGGAATTTCTCAGGGGGTTTACCCCCGCTGTCGCTGCTGTTGCGGAAAAGGCTGGCGGGTGCATCAGCAGTTGCTCGGAATTCGAAATCATCCTCTGTTTCGGGTTCCCGGTGGCTTACGAAGACAGTCTCTTACGGGGGATTCGCTGTGGGATGCAGATTCTGAAGCTCGGAGAAGGGATTGAAGTGTTTCCGCAGCGACACCAGCTGCGAATTGCCGTTCATTCCGGGTTCGCTGTGGCGGAAGAAACGGTGGATGGGATCGAGATACTGGGCGAGCCGGGGAAAATTCTGAAAGGCCTGCTGCAAGTGGTCCCGTCTGCTGAAGTGACGGTAACGGAAGGTGTGCACCGATCCAGCCGTGTCTACTTCCAGCAGGATTCGCTGGGGGCTGTTCCCGTCCCGAATCTGGCAGAACCACTTTCGCTGTACCGGGTCATCAAAGAAGCCCCCGTTACGCTCAATCGTGTCGAACTGGTCGATCTGGTCAATCTGACACCGCTCGTCGGGAGAGACACCGAGGTCGCGATTCTGAAAGACCGCTGGGAACAGGCGGTGGAGGGGATGGGCCAGATCGTCCTGCTGATCGGTGAGGCAGGATTAGGCAAGTCACGCCTGATTCGCGAAATTCGCGAAGGCGTCACGGCCCTGAGCGTGAATCCCGACATCATTGAATTGCGCTGTTCGCAGAATCATCAGTCGACGGGATTGCACCCGATGATTGAGCATCTGACGCATCTGTTGCAGTTCGACAGACACGTTTCGGCCGAGTCACGGCTGCAGGCCATTGATCGCTATCTGCAATCTCTGAACCTCTTGACGGACTTGAACCGAATCCTGTTGGCCCGACTGCTTGAGGTTGATGCCCCCCAGCTGGCCCCTTTGGAAGGGAATGGTCGTAAGAAACGCGAACTGACGACGGCTTTGCTGCTGTCTGTGTTAAAAAGCAGAGCCATTCTCAGGCCGGTGCTGTTCATCGTTGAGGACCTGCACTGGGTGGATCCAACGCTGCTGGATCTGCTGACAGCCATTGTTGAGAATTTTGATCAACATCGCACGCTGAGCATCTTTACGTTCCGACCCGAGTTTGAAACGCCCTGGAGAAGTAAGCCGCATCAAACGCAAATCGCTTTGAATCGCCTGAATCACCGCCAGATCCGGGACATGCTTCATCGGCGGCTCCACCGACAAGATCTTCCCACACGTCTTGTTGAACAGTTGGTCCAGCGAACGGACGGCATCCCTCTGTTCATCGAAGAATTCTCGAAGCTGCTCGAGGAAAGTGGATCGCTGCAGGAGACCACCAGCTCCCGATCGTCGCTTGGTCAGGCCATCCCGGAATCGCTGCAAGACTTGCTCATGGCGCGGCTGGACCGCATGGCGAGCGACCCGAGTGTCATTCAACTGGCCGCGGCGATCGGACGCGAATTCAGCTACTCACTACTTTCCGCGGCGACGTCAATGTCGCCACAGGATCTTCAGGCAGAACTGATCAAGCTTGTCACGGCCGAAGTGCTGTTTCAAAAAGGGAATTTTCCGGATGCGAGCTTCCTCTTCAAACACGCCTTGTTACAGGATGCCGCTTATAGCTTGATGATTAAAAAACGTCGGTGCGCCGTTCACGCGTCGATCGGGGCGGCGATTGAAGCCCATTTCCCCGATCTCGCCCAGCACCAGCCGGAACTGGTCGCTCACCATTTCACGGAAGCCGATATGCCGGAAAAGGGGGCGGAGTACTGGCTGAAGGCCGGGAGAAAGTCGCAGGCCCAGTTCGCCAATATTGAAGCGATTAATCACTTGAATCGTGGACTAATCGTCCTCGCGTCGATTCCGGAATCACCCGAGCGGGATCAGCGGGAACTGAACTTCCAGCAGGTTCTGGCCCCCGTCCTGATGGCGGCACGCGGCTGGTCAAATTCCGAGGTCGGCACCGCGATCCAGCGAGCCAGTCAACTGGTAGCCCGGTTCGAATCGATCGAAGATCGGTTCTTTGTTGAGTGGGGCTTGTGGAGCTGGCGACTCATTCGAGCAGAGATGGACTTTGCGACTCCACTCGCCGCAGAACTGGTTGAATTGGCAGGGATTGCTCCGGCCGATTCGGGCTTGCTGCCGGAGGCATACTGGACGGTCGGTTGCACGGCATACTATCGAGGTCAAACCCAGTCCGGTCTGAAGATGCTCGACCAGGGGCTGAAACTGTTCGACGAGGAGAAGGATCGCACTCACTCACTGAAGACCGGACAGCGCTGTGGCACCATGTGTCGTACCCATTCCGCTTTAGCGCTGTGGGAACTGGGGTTCCCCGATCAGGCCCTGCGACGCTCAGAAGAAGCGGTGCGGATAGCAAAGGCCCAGAACCACCCCTTCACTTACGCGATGGCCCTCTTCTTCCGCAGGCAGGTCTTGGATTACTGCGGATTCACGGATCAAGCTCACAGGGCACTGGACGAGGAATACCGACTGTGCCAGGAGAACGGCTTCACGTTTGTGGGTGTTCATTCCATCCTGGGGCGGGGAATCCGGTCACTGAAACAAGGGAGAACCGATGAAGCCCGCAAGTATTTTCAACATGGACTGGCCACGCTGAAGACCACCGGCGGACATTTGTCGATGGACCATCCCTTCAGCATGGTTGCACAGGCTTATCTGGAGGCAGGGCTTCTGGAAGACGCTCATGAATGGCTGCGCCGCGGGTTTGAACTAATCAATGATCTGAACCTGCGGCGTAAAGAGAGTGAGTTCTATCGACTGCAGGGACTGGTCGCGATCGCCGAGGATCACCTTGCTGCGGGCGAAGAGTATCTGCAGAACGCGGTGGACGTCGCGCGGCTGCAGGGAACTCGATCCTGGGAACTTCGCGCGACGATCAGTCTGGCCGAGCTCAAAAAATCTCAAGGAAATATGGAGGAAGCCCGGCAGATGCTCGCGCCAGTTTACACTTCTTTCACAGAAGGGCACACCACGACCGATCTGATTCGGGCGAGAGCTTTTCTGGAACAGGATGCGCTTGCATGAGTCGCTCAAGCGGCACCGTCGGGTGGCACGCACGCATTCGTTCTCTGCGGTGTTATGGTTCGCCATGTTGACCGTGCGCGTTCTCAATGGTGATTTTCCCCGGGTCAGCCGTGTTGAATGAGACAGGCTGTTCGCAGATTCGGGGCGCAAAGGATTTTCCAGAAAGAACACGTAGAAGTTCTGCTGACCGGCGGCATGCAGGTCATGAATCGACTCGTCCCCGGCATTTCGGATGCGCAAATGACGATGCCCGTACCGACGAAAATCCCGGGCACCGTCTCCGAAGTATTGCATCTGATGAAGTGACCGAAAGACTTGTTTCGACCCTCGATCCTTTTTGCCGTCCTTCGTCCATCCATGGGACTTCTTCGCAGACCCGGTGAAGTCGCTCGTCCGCAATGAATCGATCACCGCAGTTCCCGTTAATGAGAAATTCAGGTGTTGCCTTGAAATTCCATTGACGGAACCGGCCTGAATGACGAAGATAAATCCGCACCGAATAGGTGATATATGAATGCGGCCTGAAGCCCATCAACCGTTTTGTCATTGCAGCGCTGACCATTTGTCACTGGAGGCGGCTGCCGAGGCCATGGAGGTCTCATGAACTACTCCGGGTTGAATGCTCTTAACGGCACAGTTGACCGATTCCCATGCGAGCGTTGTCAGATGCTCATTCAGGATCTGAGGGTCGTGACGCGCTGTTGTGGTGGCTAACTCGTACTAAAGTGCTTCTCGAAAACTCTGGACCGGCATCAGGTCTCCGCTCCTACAGGAGAATGCGATCTCCGTGTGTGCTCACGCAAGTGTCCTGTTGCACCCTTGCGTAGGGCATCACACAGCATGCCCGGTCTCATCATGCTGTTTACCTCATGCATGGGGCGGCAGCACGCCGTACGGATGTCACCGCATTTGGTCGTGACCCCTGTGCGGTTCTTTCAACAGTTGCAGGCCATAGGCCGCACACAGGTTTGTTGACGTCATCGCTCGTAAACGAAGCATGCTCGCAGTCCTGACTGTCAACCAGCGCAGCGGAACGGCTTGCGCTCGTGATCCGTTGTCACCGTGACAACTCTGCTACTGCACACACCACAGTTCGCATTTTGCCGCTCAGGACAAGCAGGGGGGCTGCTGCCCAGGCTCTGCGCACAGCGTACCCGGCGTGTCTTCGTACACAGTTCGTTTCTATGAGAAGGTTTTGTTCGTAAGGGGAGTCCCGTGCCAAATCAATCAGGTCGCAGACGTCGAATCAGTTATGGATTTACACTTATTGAATTGCTGGTGGTGATTGCGATTATTGCCATCCTGATCTCGCTGCTTTTACCCGCCGTACAACAAGCGCGAGAAGCCGCCCGTCGAACGCAATGTAAGAGTAATCTCAAACAGATTGGACTCGCGCTCCATAACTACCACGATGTTTATAATGCGTTCCCGCCGGGCAATATGGATTACTCGGCGAACTGGAATAATAATGTCCCCTTCGTCGACCCTGGACCTCAATGGGGGTGGCCGACGTTCATTCTGCCGCAACTTGAGCAGGGGCCGCTGTTCAATCAGCTTAGTCCGAACACGATTCGACTGAGTGAGTATGGATCTCCGGCCTATGAAAACTTGCGTCCACTCACGCGAACGGTACTGAAAGTCTTCCGTTGCCCTTCTGACACGGGATCGAAGAACACTCTGCAGGGGACCCCGGACGACCGCCACTTCCAGGGCACAAACTGGCCCGCCGAATACACAGCGACATCAAACTATGTTGGGATCCATGGGAACCGGCAGTCGCGCGCCTGGAACTGGTGGCTCAGCACGGGAGATCGTGTCGAGGAAGGGGCCTTCATGAACAATGAAGGGACCCGGATGTCGGACTTCCCCGATGGACTGAGTAATACCTTCCTCGTGGGAGAGCGGTCCTGGCTGTGCAATGCGGGTTCGTGGGTCGGAAATCGCAATCCACCGGGAACGGGGATGTGGGGACAGTACTATACGCTCGCCCGCGTCGGTGATGCGACCACCTGTGGGGGAGGAGCGACCGGCAACGCCGCGCCCCTGAACGCACCCTGGACCACCGTCGCACAGCGCCAGAACAACTGCTCGCAAGGGTTGGGAAGTCAGCACACAGGGGGTGCTCATTTCCTGTTCGGCGACGGCACCGTCCGATTCATCAGCGACAATATTGAATTCAACAGTGGCGACGTCTGCGGACGAATCTGGAAGAACCTCGGTGTCTACAACAAGCTCGGTATCCGTGACGACCGCCAGTCCGTGGGCGAGTTCTGAATCGGAAATTGGCGCGTATGCAGGACGTACCTCCCGGCCAAGCTGCATCCCTGCGTGAAGAGTTGTTCTTGTGACCCCCCTCTGGATGATCAGAGCGAGATCTCTCACTGCAAATTCAGTTGCTGGGAAGTCACCGCGGGTGTTGCAGTCATCTGTTCCCCGAGGTCAGTGGGGCATCCTCCATGACCGTCGCTCAGAAACGAAAGGATTTTATGAAATGAAGTTTTTGCGAATGACGAATTCTGTACGAGTGATGGCTCTTCTCGTGACCGGCTTTGTGGTCACCGGGTGCGGGAAAAGCGGTCCATCGCTCACGGATGTGAAGGGATCGATCAAACTCGACGGCAAGCCGCTAGCGGGGGCGCAGGTCACGTTCCACCCCGTTTCCGGCAGCCGTCCGTCCTATGGCATCACGGATGCGAGTGGGAATTATAGTCTGAAGTTCACCCAGGATCGTTCCGGAAGTCTGGAGGGTGATCACCTGGTCCGAATCTCGACATGGTCGCCGCCGGTCGATGACGGAAAGACCACCAGCCCGGGCAGCGATGAGAAAGTTCCTGCGGCTTACAACGACAAGGCAGAAGAGACTGCTGTCATGAAGAAGACCGTGAAAGGAAAGGTGGCTGTGGTCGACTTTGAACTCGATTCCAAGGTCGGTCCCCTCCCCAAGCGGCCCACGCTGAGGGCGGCCAAATCCCATACCGTCACCCGTCGGATGTAAGGGAATTGATCTCCCTTTCTCCTGCCTCAGGCAGGTGCGCACGGGTCCTTCTGTCGGGATCAGAGGCTGAACGCAAAAGGCCCCTCGCCCTGAAAAATCAGGTGAGGGGCCTTCAGTCCTAGAGGAATCCACACAGCATGACGGGGTCAAACCCTTCCCTCGCGATTGAGGGAAGGGGACACGGTCGCGTTACAACAGATTGATCACTTTGTCTGACAGCCCTTTATCACCCACGATGATATTGAGCTTTCCAGAGGCCGCGATCTTTTCCAGGACTTCGAGCTCACGCAGTCGCATGAGCGTCGGGTTGTCCGCCAGCAACTTCGCGGTGTTGGCCTGACTACGGATCGCCGCCGTCTCTTCACGTCGGGAGATCAGGTTGGCCTCGGCCGCCTTATGCGCTTCGGTCACCTTGTTCATCAGTTCTTTCATGTCACCAGGCAGGATGACGTCGCGGATCCCCACAGACGCAAGTTCCAGACCCAGTTCCGTGGCACGGCGTCGAACGCTGTCCTTGATGTCCTTCGCGACGGCATCCTTGTCCGTCAGGAAAGCGTCAAGTTCGCGGGCTCCCACGACACTCCGCAACACAAGCTGGGTGTCTCGGTAAAGAGCCTGCCGGACATCGTCCGTCTGACTCACCGTCTTTCGTGCGTCAACGACCTTGTAAGTCACCACGGCGTTCAACCGCAAAGTGACCTTGTCGGCCGTCATAATTTCCTGACCACCCACATCAACGATCGTTTCACGCATGTCGACTTCCACGACCTTGGCTTCCGCCGCATCCTTCCAGAAGGCGTATTCGCCAGGTGGCAGTGAATCGACATACCGACCGTCGATAAACAGGACCCCCACCTGATCACGTCGCACAGTCGTGACATTCAGGGTGAGAGGAGCCAGTTTGGAACGGACGATCGTCTTAAACTGGTCGTGCTCGAAACGAACCGTCCGCGTATCGACGATCTCGACACGGACCTGCTTCTGTGTCGTCCAGAAGGCGTACTGTCCCGGCGGCAGGATGTGACTGAACCGGTTTTCGATCCAGACAAGTCCCCGTTCATTGTCCTTCAAGTCCAGCACGATCGCCTGATCGGCCAGTGCACCCGATCGGATCATCAGGTCCAGCTTTTCATGGTCCAGGCGAGGCTCACGCTGTGAGACAACATCCACGGAGACTTTTCCCAGCGGGTCAAAGAACGTGTAAGTTCCCGCCTTGAGCAATCCCTGGAACTCTTCCTCACGGAACAGCAGGCCTACCTCATAGGAACGAATCTGATAACGCTTAAACGGAAACACGACGTACCTCCTTTCTGGAGGATCAACCAGATCAGTCTGCACCGGGTCACCCCGCAGAGACGGCTTCCGACCGGCTCATCGCAGACGCAATGACTTCAGAATGAAAAATGAAACGGAAAACAAAAAAGTCCGCAGAAGGTGAAGCGTTTGCCGATCACCCGGAAAGCCACGGAGAGACACTTCCGTCAGGGGCCGGGCCGGGCGTCGATGCGAGCGACGGGGGACCTTCATTCAGAAGCGAACTTCTGAATTCCTCAGTCCTCCTGTTCTCGCACCGTTGCCTGGTGGGCAACCTTGGCGGAATCCATGTCCTGCAGGGTGACTTCGCAGGTTGTCATGGCGGTGGAAAACCACTGCCATGGCCGATCAAACAATCGCTCACCTTCCTTGGTCATGTGGGACAGGTCTGACGACCTGCCAGCGTTGGGTTTGACCAACGAGGAACGGGAATCGAACCCGCAACCTCCAGCTTGGTAGGCTGGTGCTCTGTCCGTTGAGCTATCGACATTGATTGCCATTCGTCAGAACCCATGTTCGGAACAGTTGAGGCCAAACTCGACTGAGTGACCCAACCGCCGCTGGACCCGGCAACAATGCTTTCCTTCAAAGTGACACTGGTGGGAGTCGAACCCACTGAGGGCGGTTTTGCAGGCCGCCGCCACTCCGAGCGACATCAGTGTCGTAGATCCTTTTTCAGGATCGAATACAAAATGCAGTCGTGCGATCGTCCCCCCAGTCGGATGCGTCGCCTGAGCACTCCTTCGCGAACCCCTCCCACTTTCTCCGCGACACGCTGACTGGCACGATTGTCGACAGACGCGAGTATCTCGATTCGCTCAAGACCCCCGTCTTGAAATGCCCATTGGCAAAGCTGTCTTGTTGCTTCCGTGGCAACTCCCTGACCAGTCGATTCCGTCCTGACCCAATAGCCCAGTTCAGCAACTCCATTCTTCAAGTCCAGACGATGAAGGCCGCAGCCCCCCACGACCGTCTCATCCCCGTCAATGATCAGAAAACTCCATTCTACATTCCGTTCCCAGGCGGACGTACGGCTCGACACCCACCCCGTCGTATCCTGACGGGAATATGTCTCATGGCACCAGGGCATCCACTCAGACAGCTCACGCCGCGACGCCATCACGGCCGAGTAGATTCCTTCCACATCCTCGGGCCGATAGGTTCGAATCCGGACCGGCGTCTTCATTTTGACCTCCACCTCGCAGACCATCCTTGTTCTCTATCGACAGCAACGACAACATCTTCGATCCACGAGCGTCGCTTGAGTGAGTCGCTGCGAAGCCACTTCCTCAAGCGACGGACAAGAACATCATTCGGAGAGTTCCACAGTCCAGTAGGCTTCGCTGAGGAACTTAGACCAGTTTTCGATCCGGACAGCCTGCTGAGCGTACAGAGGCTTCCAGGCCGGCCGGACCGGGGCTTTTCGCAGAGGCATTGCGGCCTCGCCCGGGGTCCGGTCCGCCTTCCGGTTGTTACAGGCCAGGCAAGCCAGGACACAGTTCTCCCAGGAGCTGGTTCCCCCTCGCGAACGAGGCAGGACGTGGTCGAGTGTTAGTTCCTCGCTTCCGGGTTTCACTCCGCAGTACTGACAGGTGTACCGGTCCCGCTTATAAATGTTCCGTCGACTGAATGTCACCACATTCACGGGAACGCGGTCATATTCCGTCAGCGTGATCACCTCAGGAACGCGAATCCGGAACGCGACGGATTGCACGAACAGCTCATCGTCGTGCGGGATCAGTCGCGACCAGTCAGACCAGGTGTAAAGCTGGAAGTTGGCCGGGTCGACAATCCGAGCCCGCTCCGCAACGACGAGCGTCAGTGAACGAGCGACCGAAGCCACGCCCACCGGCTGCCAGTTGCGGTTCAGCACCAGCGTTTGCCGACTCAACACAGCGACCACAACAACCTCCTTCGTTTCGATCCGGGAGCGTAAACGGAATCATCAAAGTAACTCCGCCAAACCACGGCAGGAAAGCCGGACAGCTAAGCCACAATCTATCCACTAAATCACAGGAATCGCAAAAAGCAAGAATTCACTCAAAGAAACAATACGTTCGGTCGCAACTCAATCCATCCCGATTCATTACGAAATCACCAGAAGCGAATTTAAGGAGTTGCTACGCATTCACTGATAGCCCCGGTTGACGCGTCCTCGCGGCTACCGGGGCGGCAACAGCCGCAAGAGGTTTCCCGCAACCGCAACAACCGCCGGACCGAACCCCCCATCGCCGAAAGCAAAGGCGAACACGAGAATCTATTCTCGGGGAGTTTCTCAGTCTCCCTTATTCTTATCTTTGAAGCGCGCTTAATACCACAAACAAGCAATTCACCTCCCTGTCATAGATATCTGTCCGTGTGTAATCCCGTTTCGTTCACTCAGCGGAAGGGGCGGGAGTTGAACCCGCAAGGCATTCAAAAAATACTCGACCGGCTTCCAACCGGCTCCCGTCGCCATTCGGGTGGCCCTTCCTTTGTGACTTGTCCAGTTTAGAAATTCCGTCGGATCTTGGAACGGTGACATCAGGCACCGACCCCAAGTCAACTTTTCCAGGCGGAAGGCAAGGGATTCGAACCCTCACGACCCGAAGGCCGCACGGTTTAGCAAACCGGCCCGGCAAACCCTATCCGGCTACCTTCCTCATCTCACACGCGACCGATCGGGCGCTTGCGCAATCCTCGATCACTTGTTTCCGTCATTCCATGGTCAGCGGAAGCCGTGGGACTCGAACCCACAAGCGGGTTTCCCCGCCGCCTGTTTTCAAGACAGGTCCCTGATCCAGCCGGGTGACTTCCTTCCGGTTATTACATAGTTAGTTAGAGAACGGGGACTGGCGCGAAGTCGTCCCGAAATCGACCCACGAGCACGTCAACTCTTCGTCCTCGATGAAGATGTCTTTGTGGCACACTCCAAGACAGGATGTGGGCTGGAAGGCGCTCGAATCCTTCTCTCCTGGTCTTCAGCCAGGCGCTAAACCGTCTCAGCTACCAGCCCTTACCTCGGCCCTCCGTGAATTCGTCCGGGAGGGCTTCCGCGGGTAATTGAACCCTCAAAAAAAGAAAGCCCGGTGTCTGGGTGTGACACCGGGCTTTCTGCTGATGGCAGCATACCGCCTCTGTCACGTGCGCAAGGGAAACGACGACTCGCTACTTCGAGATCCGGTCTCCTCGATACTGATCAACGCCCTTCCCAGACGGGTGTGGCCGATGCCGGCAAAGGGCTTGCTGGACACAAGATGCAGGGAGCCTGCCACGGAACCACTTATGGAACCGCCCACTCCCAAAGGGTTGCTGAGGTTGATTTCGTACTTCAGTGTGGAAAGCATGATCTTCCGCCAGACCGAGTCGGTGTTCCTTCACGAACACCAGTGACACGATGATCAACTCGATCACCGCCATCGACAAGGACCCGTCGAGCAGTAGAAGGTTCGCAGAATTTTTTGTTGAATTCCAAAGCGACCGTCATCGGCTGCCGGTCAGCCGTGAATCCCCGTCGTCAGCGGCGCGCCCCACGGACCGGGTACGATGGAATTACTTCCAGTGAGCTGCTGTGATCTGCAGTCGCTAGGCAAGGATCCCCGACACCACTTCGCCACTGACATCGGTCAAGCGATAATCTCGACCCTGATTGTGAAACGTCAGTCGCTGGTGGTCGATCCCCAGCAGATGCAGCAGCGTCGCATTCAGGTCATGCACGTGGACCGGGCGATCGACGACGTTGTAACTGAAGTCATCGGTTGCCCCGTAGATGGTCCCCGGCTTAATCCCAGCCCCCGCCAGCCACATGGTGAAGCAGCGCCCATGGTGATCGCGGCCATAGTTCGTCGCTTCCAGGCTCCCTTGGGAGTAGGTCGTCCTGCCGAACTCGCCTCCCCAGACCACCAGTGTCTCGTCGAGCGATCCTCGTTGCTTCAGGTCCTGAATCAAGGCGGCACACGGCTGATCGACATCGCCCGCCTGAAGCCGTAGATCGCTGGGAAGGTTGTAGTGCTGGTCCCAGCCTCGATGATAGAGCTGGATGAATCGAACTCCCCGTTCCACCATGCGGCGGGCCAGCAGGCAGTTCGCCGCGAATGAGCCTGGCTGGTGAACTTGCGGTCCATAGGACTTCAGTACCTCCTGAGATTCTCCTTTCAGATCGATCAGATCGGGGACAGAAGACTGCATCCGAAACGCCATCTCGTATTGAGCGATGCGTGTGTCAATCTCGGGATCGACGGCGGCCAGGTTGGCCTTTCGATTCAGTGCCGCCAGCGTTTCCAACTGATCTTGCCGAACCTCCTGATCGACTCCCGGCGGGTTGTTCAGGTACAGCACCGGATCGCGGGAACTCCGCAGGGCGACCCCTTGATGATTGGAGGGAAGGAAGCCAGATCCCCAGAGCCGGGCATAGAGCGGGTCTGCTGGACGTGCGGCGCTCCCGCGTGAAAGCAGCACCATGAACACGGGAAGATTCTGATTCTCACTTCCCAGCCCGTAGCTTAACCAGGAACCAAAACTCGGGCGGCCCGGTTGCTGATGCCCCGTTTGAAGCAGCGTCACTGCCGGATCGTGATTAATCGCTTCGGTATGCATCGACCGGATAAAGCAAAGCTGGTCGACGATCTGGGCCGTGCGGGGCAGGGCATCACTGACCCACATTCCGCATTGACCCTGACGTTCAAACGAGAAGAGCGAGGATGTCACAGGAAACGACGCCTGACCACTGGTCATCCCCGTCAGTCGCTGAGTTCCCCGCACCGACGCCGGAAGCTCCTGCCCATGCAGTTGTTTCAGATCCGGCTTGTGATCAAACAGGTCCAGTTGCGATGGGCCTCCATGCATGAACAGATAGATGATGTGTTTGGCTTTTGCGACCGGGTGCGGGCCTGACTGCCGTTCCGTGACCACCCGTGCTTCATTGCCCAACAGAGACGCGAGGGCCATTCCACCCAGGTTGACCCCGCACGCCCCGAGACAGGCGCGTCTGAGAAGCTCGCGACGTGGCAGGAATTCATCGAGTCTGTTCATCGGCGTGTGATCACTTCATCGAGATTGAAAAGTGTGTGTACCACGATCGTCCAGGCCGCCACTTCCCGGGCATCAAGCTGGGAATTTCCGGGCGCCGTGCCGACGCGAACGAGCTGCTCCGCGGCTGGCAGATCATCTCCGAAGCGAGCACGCTGTCGTTCCAGCAGGCCGATCAGCAACGGGATCTCTTGAGAATCCGGGCTCCGGGAAACAATCCGTCGGAACAGCGAGCTCAGCCGTCGCAGGTCATCACGCGAACTGGCCGTCGCCGCTTCCGCCAGCACCCGTGAAGCCTCAATCCAGGTCGGATCGTTTAACGTGAGCAGCGCCTGCAGCGGTGTGTTGGTCCTCAATCGTCGCACCTGACACTTCTCCCGCGTCCCCGCATCAAAGGTTAACTGCGCCGGGGGCGGTGCCTGTCGTTTGTGGTAGGTATAAAGACTGCGCCGCCACAAGTTGTCGCCGGTCTCTTCGACATACGAATCGTCTCCGTTGTAAGAGACTTCCTCCCACAGTCCTTCCGGTTGATACGGCTTGACGCTGGGGCCACCCAGCGTTCGCGTCAGCAGTCCTGCGGCTGCCAGAGCCTGATCACGGAGCAGTTCCGCAGGGAGACGAAACCGGGGGCCATGCGCCAGCAGTCGATTCTCCGGATCACGCTGCAGCAGTTCCTCAGTCCCGTTCGACGACTGCCGATACGTGGCGCTGGTCACGATCAACCGCAACATCCGCTTGATGTCCCAGCCGCTGTCGACGAACTCCACTGCCAGAAAGTCCAGCAGTTCGGGGTGAGTCGGTAGATCTCCCTGTGAGCCGAAATCATTCACGGTCCGCACCAGTCCCTCACCGAACAATTGCTGCCACAGCCGATTCACCGTGACGCGCGCCGTGAGCGGATGCCGTCCGGAGACCAGCCACTTCGCCAGCGTCAGCCGGCTCCGTGGCGCGTCTGCCTCGACCGGGGGGAAGATCGCAGGAACTCCCGCATGCACTTCCGCTCCCGGCTGATCATATTGACCTCGCAGCAGGACGTGGGTCGGGCGGAGTTCCTTGCGGTCTTCCATGACCAGCGTTGTTGGAATCTGACGACGCAGCGCTGCAACACTCTCCCGCCCCCGCTGCAAGTCGACATGGGCCGTCTTGATTTCCGGAGCCGCTCGATGGTCGATGTAGTACTGCTTGAGAAAGTTCGTCTCTGCGGCGACCCGTTTTTCGACAGGGCGTTCGAGAATTCCTCGCAGTCGTTCGTTGTCGTACCACGTCTCCGCGTCCCCTTCGCTGACGAGCGACGGGACGACGGTGATCTGATCAAGTAATCCGTAGAATCCCAGACCCGGATCGCGTCGCCCGATCCTCAGAGGTTCGGCACACTCGATACTCCCGGTCAGGTGATCTCGACGAATCGTCAACGGAGCGGGGTGGCCGTCGAGAATCAGCCGCAGCCCCGTCGATTGATGAGATCCATCATACTGGATCACGGCGTGGTGCCATTCATGTTGCGAGAACTTCTCTTGCGTGACTGCCACAATCTCATCAACACCCCATTGATAGACCAGGTGGAGATGCAGCTGTCCCTTCTGCCAGAGTACCTCCAGCCCCCGACGTCGCCCGACCGGTTCAATCTTTGAAATCAGGCAGCCGACCGAGCCGGTCGACTTAAACCAGACAGAGATTGTCCACGGGGCGTCGGCCTGAAAGTCGAGCGGCACCTCAACATGCTGCGTGGCGTCGAACTGACCCGCTTCGCCTCGAATTCCCGGCTGCTTTTTGATCGCTGTGCCGATCGAGAGCGCATTCTTGTGAGCCTGATCAAAGTCGCAGGACAGAGCCGAACCTTCAACCGGCGGACGCAGCTCGTTCAATGCCGACTGCTGCCATTGGTTCAACTCACTCTCCAGATTACTCGCGAAGCTCGAGAACCTCGCTTCCAGTTCGGTCAGTCGTTGCTGCCGGCGTGCCAGTTCGTCGACCTGTTCGACCGTCGGGACCTCGACCGTCGGTGGGGGAGAATCAGCATAGATCAGTCCCGGCTCGACCGAATTATTGAAATAAGCGAAGAGCTGATAATACTCCTGCTGCGAGACCGGGTCGTACTTATGATCGTGGCACTGAGCACACCCGACCGTCATTCCCAGCCAGACACTCGCCGTAGTCTCGACGCGATCCGCTACGGCTTCAACACGGTATTCTTCATCCGTGATACCGGTTTCGTTGTTCGCCATCGAGTTACGGTGGAATCCTGTCGCAACGCGCTGCTCGCGCGTGGCTGCGGGCAACAGGTCTCCTCCTAATTGCTCGATCGTGAACTGATCAAACGGAAGATTCGCATTGAACGCAGCAATCACCCAGTCCCGCCAGGGCCAGGCTTGCCGTGGTCGATCTCCGAAGTAGCCGTTGGTGTCCGCGTACCGCGCCGCATCCAGCCAGTCGATCGCCATTCGTTCCCCAAAATGAGGTGAATTCAACAAGCGATCCACCGCTTGCTCATAAGCGGCATCGGGATCCTCCTGAGCCTGATTCAGGTACTCGTCCAATTCTTCGGAAGTTGGCGGCAGTCCTACCAGATCGAGAGAAACCCGCCGCAACAGGCGGGCCGGGTCTGCCTCCACGGTCGGCTGCAACCGTTCCTGCCGCAACCTGTGAAGCACGAATCGATCGATGGCGTTCCGCGACCAGTCGTCACGTGCCGTGTCCGGCACCTTCGGCCGGGCAGGGGGGATAAACGCCCAGTGATCGGCATAGCGTCCCCCGGCTTCGATCCAACGCTGTAGCAGGGAGATCTGTGCACCGGAGAGACTCTTTCCGCTCGACTCGGGTGGCATCCTCAACTGCGGATCCGTGCTCCGCAGCCGTTGCAGCAGCACACTCTCGTCCGGCTTCCCCGGCACGATCGCCCGGGACCCGGAATCCGTGACGGCCGTCGCTCCGTCGGCTCGATCCAGTCGCAATCCCCCCTGCCGTCCCTGCTCATCAAATCCATGACATTGAAAGCAGTTCTTCGAGAGGAGCGGGCGGATATCCCGGTTAAAGTCGATTTCCTGATCTGCGAGCGGGGCAGCGAGACCCCTTGAGTCTGCTGCTTCGTCGGCCGACGCTGCCCCAGCGAACCCGGCTGTGATGAAACTCAAACAAGTAATCATCCAGACAATGAACCAGGCTCGCATCGTTAACATCATCGAGGAACTCGCTTTGAGAAGCCTCCGAGCAACCCCATCCGAAACCAGTCACCCGCAACGGCGTCGACGCTCACAGATCTGCCCGGCGTCCGTCTCTCGGCGATCGTCTCAACAGTGCCGCTAAACAGAGAAACCAACTGCGAGAGAAACCCGTTCGAGAAATTTGGACACGTCGAGCCTCTCGACTGTGGCACGTTTCGGAAAACGTGGCAAGTCACCGCATGCCATCGCGAGGACCTGACCTGATCCCGTCTGAGTGGTTCGCCCGGTTCGTTACCTCGTTTCCGACATCGATGCCTGATCGGTCTGACCTCGGCACAAGGGCTGTTTGAGGGGCTGTGTCAGGGGCTGGGTCAGGGGCTGGGTCCGTGAAGCGAATTCTCAGAATGAATTCTCAGTGCGATCCTCACATTCTGCCACTCGCAAATTGCTGGTGGACATTCCTCCGGGTTCGCATAACATTGCGGGCGCAGTTGAACCGAGTGGGGATACGAAAGACGTCAGGCACCGTGGATGGCGGGAAACCGGAATGGCTAAGTCAGGAAAACGAGATTGGGGCAGAATTCGTCAGGCGTTGAAGGACGCCCTGCCAGCCGATCCCACCTTCAACCGCGTGGACAGCCTCAATCTGCTGATGTTTCTCGCCCACAACCCAGACACACCACTCTCCTTGCAGGATCTGGAAGCTCGTCTCGCGGACCTGGGACCGAAACTGGAATCCCTTGTCTCCACGCTCGAAGAAATGGGACTGGTCAAGACGTCAAAGCAACGAGGAATTCATCTCTCAAAGCACGCCACCGACCTGATGTCCGCCCCTCCGAAGGAATCAGACCCGCAAAATCAGAAGCCCGTCTAAAGACTGCCAGCCAACCGATATCCCCGATTGACGTCTCCGCGCGGGGACTGCGTGGCGCTCGCCACCAGCGGTTTCCTGGCCCGTCTCTCATTCCGCCCGTCACCGCTGTTTCGCAGTGCACGTCGCCATGGCGGCTGGCCGCAGCGACGCAGGACGACCTGTCTCTTTTACCGCGCAACCTTCGATGGAATGGGAGCGGCGAGAGCCGTCGGTTTGGGACCAATCGCCAAGGCGGGTGTCTTCTTGGTGAACTGTTTCAGCGGCATCTGGTAGTACCGCGCCCCATCTCGTTGCGGCTTGCCGTCGAAGGTGAGCGTCATGATCCGCAGAAGAGCCCGATCGGCAAATTTCTTATCGACCTGCAGCGTTCCTGCCAGCTTCCCATCTGCGGTCGGCTTCAGATCGATCGTGGCATTCAAGAGGTAAGCTCGTCCTCCCCCCGGTCTGGGATCGCTGAACGCCACCACGCTGACGGAGTAGATCGGTTTCAGCCGTCCCTGATCGGCCAGAGTGAACGAGACATTCAGCACGTCCCCCTGCGGGACGACCTCCGCCTCATACTTCAGCCCCCACTCGTCCTTGGAAGGCCCCAGGTCATAAAAATGCGACCAACCAAGTCCCGCCATCACCAGGACAGCCACGAGGGCCAGGCCACCCGTCGCCCACCGAGAAATTCGAAAACTCATGTTACGCACACCTGAAAGGGGAATCGCCCGTCGAGTAAGACCGCCACGGCCAGCCCAAGCCTCAAATAGTTAAGACAGTCGCTCGCAAGGCGCCGCATTGAAGTCCCCCGCCCGATTTTGAGCAATATCAAGTTGGGTGCTCACCCCCCAGAGCACTCTTCAGATCGGGTGTGACCGGACTTCCGGAATTGTCTGAGTAAGAAACTGACGGTGCAAGAAAGCGGCCTCTATGCCATGCTTTGGGTAGAGAGTAGACCCATGGCATTAACGGCAAGGAGGCCGACGATGAGCATGACAGCTCCCGTGGAACCGGCATCCTGCCGGTTCCGTTCCCCAGTCCGGCCAATTCCAAGGCTCCCCCCCCTTTCACGCGGACCCACAAAGTCCCCAGAAACCGGCAGAATGCCGGTTCCACATGAAGCCCCGCTTTTGGTACGACGCGTTCTTGCTCCGAATTGTCAAAGATCAGTCAATCCATCGATCCGGCCTGCGGCTCTCAAGATGCCGCTGTGTGCTGTGATCCCCGCTCATTCAGCGTTTTCGCTCATCAACGCGTGAAGTGGCGGAAAAGGCCCTCAGCAGAAATCCCTTGGCCACTCTGGCCAGTCCCTCAAAAATACGTAACCCGTGATCGCGATAACACATGGGACTGGCCACCGACTGGCCAAGGGCTGGCCAGCCTGGCCAGCCCCGCCCCCCCCGTCCCCCTCCGGCAGCACCCCGAATCGTCTTCCTGAGTGCCCCCCAGCAGGCCCTGAACAGGGTTGAAAAATCCCGTTGAAAGTTCCCGTCGCGGCAAACGTCCCCTCGCTGCTCGAAACAACGCTTCGACACAAGTCGTCCCCAGCAATCTTGCAATCATCCCACGTCCCGATCGCTCCGCACGCAGACACGTCGCCCTGTCGCAAGAATTGTGTCTCCCTGCCCCAGATCCCCAAGACCTCGCGCAATAATGGACGCTCTGTACCCTCGCCACTCGAGTCTCGACGACGAGGTGCAGCGTCCGCCAGACGAACCACGCCTCGCTGGGCTTCGCCCTTATTCGCTGACCGAAATCGCTGACGAAAAAAGTTCTTCAATTTTGAATCCCCTCGCTCTGGTCTCGTCGCCATTCCATGTCGGATTTGGAATGCGGGTAGTTTCAATCACCGACAGCAACCCGACGAGCCCAAACATCCAGACGTTTGGAATAAGGGACAAGTGCGGACAATGGACCCGCCCCCAGCTTCTTTGCCAGCCTCTTTCCCGGCCTGAAAGGCCACCAGAGCTAGATCTGCTGTGTTCCCCGGCCCCGAGCGCACCGGGTAGCCCCGGTTGCCGGGGCTTCGCGGCTACCGGGGCGGCGTCAGCCGCAAGAGGTTGCCCCAGCCGAACCCACCCCTGAGCGAAATGTCTTTCTGCAGCATTCGGTCGTGTTGGGAAAAACCTCTTGTGCTGCGCACACCGGTAGCCCGGTAGCCCGGAAGACCGGTCAACCGGTGCAACCCGTTCGCCGGCGTCAGCCGCAAGAGGTTGTCCCAGCCGAACCCACCCCCGAGCGAAATGTCTTTCTGCAGCATTCGGTCGTGTTGGGAAAAACCTCTTGTGCTGCGCACACCGGTAGCCCGGAAGACCGGTCAACCGGTGCAACCCGTTTGCCGGCGTCAGCCGCAAGAGGTTGCCCCAGCCGAACCCACCCCCCGAGCGAAATGTCTTTCTGCAGCATTCGGTCGTGTTGGGAAAAACCTCTTGTGCTGCGCACACTGGTAGCCCGGAAGACCGGTCAACCGGTGCAACCCGTTTGCCGGCGTCAGCCGCAAGAGGTTGCCCCAGCCGAACCCACCCCCCGAGCGAAATGTCTTTCTGCAGCATTCGGTCGTGTTGGGAAAAACCTCTTGTGCTGCGCACACTGGTAGCCCGGAAGACCGGTCAACCGGTGCAACCCGTTTGTCGGCGTCAGTTGCAAGAGGTTACCCCAGCCGGACCCACCCCCGAGCGTATGAACTTGGATCTGCTGTGTCCCCCGGACCCGAGCGCACCGCCTAGCCCCGGCCTGAAAGGCCATCAGAGATCAGCCCAGGGCAGAGCGCTGCGGCGAAGCCGCAAAGCGCCGCCCTGGGTTGGCGAAGAGTTGCGTCTCCTCCGCCCTGTTAAGGGCACAACAACCATTCAAACGTCACGCCACCGAATCCCACAAACAAGACGTTCGGACTGAAAGCCCCTGCTCCCGACACGCAGACAGGCCGCGAAAGAATGTGTCACCCTGAACAGGGCTGGCAACAAATCATGCCACTAACCCAGGGCGGCGCTTGCGGCTTTGCCGCGGCGCTCTGCCCTGGGCTGGCTTGTGGATGCCTTTCAGGCATCAGAATCAAATGCTGAACCGCATTGAGTGCAACAGGATCTGAGATGTCCCCCGGCCGGTGTCTCGGGGACGACTTCCAGAAATTCCTCCGACAAAACTGCGCCATCGCTGCATAACCCTCCGGAAGTGCGGTCACACCCCTTCAGATCAAGAAAGTGGCTTGAGGTAGAAAAGCATTCTGGACCGGGCGTGCCATACGACCAACGGCTCAGGCCCCGGCACCTGACTTGAATGTGACTTCCATTTCCACTGATCACAACGTTGACAGTGTCGCAGCAGTCGAGTTAGACACTATTGAATCACCACTTGGAGCCCCGTGAAATGCTTGTCCCATCCCGCTCAAGACAGGCCCCATCGCCACGGAGGGTCAGTTGAAGAAGGCCGCGAATCGACTCCGTAAATCCACGGTGGGGTCCAATTCCAACGCTCGCCTCACTGTCGATTTCGATGAGGTGATGCAGTGGATCGATGCTGCACGGCTCCGTGCAACTTCCGTCGTTAACACAACTCTTATCGAACTCTACTGGACGATCGGTCAATATATCAGTCGCAAAACTGATGAAGACGGCTGGGGCAAGGGAACCGTTGAAAACCTCGCCGAAGCAATCAAGAAACGCTATCCCACGCAACGGGGATACTCGCCCCAAAATCTTTGGAGAATGCGACAATTCTATGAGACATATCGCCACCGACCGAAAGTTGCGACACTGCTGAGAGAATTGTCCTGGACTCACAATCTGTTGATTCTGTCAAAGTCGAAGCGGGCAGAGGAACGTGAGTTTTATCTCCAGATGGCTTGCGAGCAAAAGTGGTCCAGTCGGGAACTCGAGCGACAGTTTGCGGGTGCTTTGTTCGAACGTGTCGTTCTTACGCCGACAAAACTCTCAGCACCGCTGAGAGAAATCCATCCAGATGCTGCGACAGTTTTCAAAGACAGCTACCTTGTGAAGTTTCTTGACCGACCACTGCCGCACTCCATCGGCAACGCGAGGACCTGAAATCCTGAGTAATGCACGGGGTACGGGTACTTTTGGTATCAGGCCGAAATCCGAGCCGCAGCAGCCGACCGGGAAAATGCGTCTCAGCGAATTCCTTCCGAATCCTGTTCCTCAGTGAGATGGATTCATAGCATAGCAGCGAACAACAATCCTGAAACCTGCACAATTGGGGAACGGAATGAAGAAGTTCAACCGACTCACTCAGGGCGTCTTCGCGGCGTTCGCCCTCATCGGGTGGACAGCCACGCTGCCCGGCCCACTGTCAGCGCAGGTGGGAAGCAGTGAACGAGTTACCCAGCAAGATCCGCCAGCGGCGGCACCGAAGGGCTTGCGTGTTTTCTATGCTTCGCACAGCTTGATGTGGTACGTTCCGAAACCTCTGGGAGAGATGGCTGAAGCGGCAGGGATCGAGGGCCATCAACTGGTCGGGCTGCAATCCCTCGGTGCATCCCGGACCCTTCAGCACTGGAACCTGGCCGACGACAAGAATGATGCCAAAAAGGCTCTGAAAACCGGCGAAGTCGATGTTTTCGTGATGTCGCCCATTTCGTTCCCCGATGAAGGGATCGAGAATTTCGTCAAGCTGGGGTTGGAACATAATCCCCACATGCGATTCATCGTCCAGCTCTCCTGGGGCGGTGGCGACATCGATAACCAGGACTTCCCCAACGGGGCCTTCGACAACGTCGACAAAGAAAAAACAACGGAGCAGCTCAAGCGATACAACCAGAGAAACATCAAGGCGGGGGAAGCTCAGGCCGACGCCATCAACGAGAAGTTTGGTAACGGCAAGAAAATTCTCGCCCTCGTCCCCAGCGTTCAAGCGATGGTGACGCTACGAAGCAAAATCGCCGAGCAGCAATGGCCCGGCCTGACCAAACAAAGTGAGCTATTCGTAGACCCGGTCCACCCGTCCGCGCCACTGGAAGCCCTGAATTCCTATCTCCACTTCGCCGTGCTCTACGGAAAGAGCCCCGTAGGCTTGCCCCTGCCGGAAATGCTGAAAAACGCCAAGCGCGAAGCATGGAACGACAAGTTCAACCACGCATTACAAGAACTGGCCTGGGAAACCGTAACCGACTACCCCCACAGCCTCGTGAAGGAAGCCGAGGAATGACAAAGTCCGGGCAGTCGTTGCCGACTCGGATTGGCGGGCAAGGACATCGGACGCGTTACGGCTTGGTGTCGAGTCTGCGGACCCAGGGGCAGCGTAATCTGAATATGAGGTAGAATGGGGAAGACTCGGGAAGCCTGATGCGAAGACGAAAAAAAGGGATTAGCTCCGCAGACGAAGCCAGCCCTTTTTTCGTTTTCTTAAGAAGACTCCACCTGGGTGCGACCTCGCAACCTTCTGTTCCGTAGGCCAGTAGTCAAAAGTCGAAGGAGTTCGAAGAAAAATCTTGTTTCACAGGGTTTTCGTCACTCCTGACAACGCTCACAGGTTTCTCATCTGCGTCACGAAACTTGGAACGAGTCATTGCAACAGCCCCGTCCGGAAATCCCGCGTCTAGCAAACTGGCGAGGATGATTTGTTTGCCCATAAGATGGCAGAAGTCTATAAGGGCATTTCGGGGTGGCTTTCTCCAAATCGTCTAGGGTCGTGAAATCATTATATGGCATTTTCATTGTCGATTCCGCGTGGTGAACCGAACGGGGCTTTAAACTTGACCGTAGCCGTCGGGGAAATGCTGTTCATTCTCGGTGCGAATGGAACTGGCAAATCTAGCCTGATGCAGGGATTCTCGTCAGCGAGCCCAGAGAACACGAGGCGGATCGCCGCGCATCGACAAACATGGTTTCGATCGGGGTCACCCGAGTTTACCGGCCAGCAGCGTCAAGACTATGAGCGGAGCGTTGTTAGTTACGACCGCCATGCAAACGCAAGGTGGATGGACGATTACGCACCGCAACGCGCTCAGATGGCGATCTACGATCTGGTCAATTCTGAGAACGTGCGTGCTCGCGATATTACACGCGCCGTGGATGAGGGAAGAAAAGAGGACGTCGCCAATTTGGCTGAACGAGAGGGCGCATTCAAAGTGATGAATCGAATGTTGCGGCTTGCCAATCTGGGCATCGCTTTATCTGTCGAAGCCAACGACCAGATCATGGCTGTCCGGAGCAACAGCAAGCCTTACAGTATCGCGAAACTATCTGACGGTGAGCGCAATGCGATCCTCATTGCCGCAAATGTGCTGACCATACCTCCGGGAACGCTTCTTTTAATAGACGAGCCGGAACGGCATCTGCATCGCTCAATTGTCTCGCCACTTCTGTCGCTTCTGCTTAAAGAAAGACAAGATTGCGCCTTCGTTGTGTCCACTCACGAACCACTGCTTCCTGTAGATAATCCGAAATCGAGGGTCTTGTTGACGCGAGGTTGTGTATATGAGGGCGACAGTGCCACTTCATACGACATCGACTTGCTGGACAGCACCGACGCAATTGACGACGATCTGAAACGAACGATTCTTGGAGAACGCCGAAAAATCGTATTCGTCGAAGGAGTCGAGCACAGTCTCGATAAACCACTCTACAGCCTACTGTTCCCCAACGCATCAATTGTCGCGAAGGCTAGCTGCCGAGACGTGGAAAACGCGGTTGTTGGCATCAAAGGCACGTCAGAACTTCATTGGGTGAAGCCATTCGGCCTTGTCGACAACGATTCTTCCGAACCTGAGAGGATCGCGGATCTTCAAGCCAAAGGTGTGATTCCACTCAATGTCTATTCCGTAGAATCCATTTATTTCCATCCTGACGTGCAGAGACTAGTCGCCGAAAAACACGCAACCGTGATCGGTGGCGATGTGATTGAGAAACTCAGGCATGCAAACGATGCTGCAATGCAAGCGATTCGACAAAATGCTGGACATCTCAGTAACCGGATCGCCGAGAAGGCGGCACGAGCGCAGGTTTTTTCGCTTCTCCCAAAGAAGGGCGAAATTGGTGCGGGGAGAGAACGCACCGTTGTGCTTGATTTTCAGAAAATCGCAGAAGAAGAAGCCACCCGCTTACAAACGTTGATAGACGCATCCGACTTTGTTGGAGTTCTGAAGCGGTATCCAATTAGAGAGTCACCCGCGATTGATGCCATCGTTAGAACGCTTTCTTTCGCGAATCGTGCCCAATACGAAGCTGCTGTTCGAAAACTTCTGGCTGACAATCAAGAAGCAGTTCTGCGTGTCCATAAGTTGCTCGGTGAGTTACCGCCAGATCTCATAGCAACATGAGGTGCTGACGATTTCACGGACAGTTCAACATCTTAAACTGGAAGCCCCAGAAAGGATCATTGGATGTCTAAGAAAGTCGAAAAGAGAAATGCGAAACGAACTCGTCGGAGCTTCACGGAGGAGTTCAAGAAAGAAGCGGTGGCCTTGCTGGTGGATGGACACTCTGCCAGTTCCGTTGCGGAGAGGTTGTGATTTTTTTGGAAGTTCCGGTATGGACTTGCCCATGAAATGTGGGCGCGAGGAAAAGCGAGTATGCTTTTCTTCAAGGAGTCCAGAGGATGTCGAAATAACGTCGGAAGCACACGCCGGAGTTTAAGCGTGAGGCATTGAGTCTGATCAGCAGTCAACAGTTGTCCGTAGCAGAGGTGTCGCGCCGCCTGGGTGTCAGTCAAACGCTGCTCTACAAGTGGAAAGCGCAGTTCGCGGCGCAGGGCGTGCAGGCCTTTCCCGGCCAAGGCCAGCAGACGGCCCAGGAAGCCGAGCTGTCGCGATTGCGTCGCGAAGTCGAGCTCTTACGGATGGAACGTGACATTTTAAAAAAAGCGACACAGTTCTTCGCGAAGGAGTCCAAATGAAATATCAGTTCATTGAAGACCATCGCACTGTGTGGCCTGCCACAGTTCAATGTCGGGTATTGGACGTTTCTCGCAGCGGATACTACGCCTGGCGAAAACGCCCCGCCAGTGAATCTTCACGGCGACGCGAGGAACTGACGCGTCGCATTCAGACCATTCATGCGATGAAGTATCATGATGTTTATGGAGCGCCACGACTTCAGGCAGAACTGAAAGCTCAAGGCCATCCCTGTAATCGGAAGACCGTTGCTCGCTGCATGAAAGAGGCAGGCATCAAGGCCTCGACGGTGAAGAAGTTCCGCGTGAGCACGACGGATTCCAACCATTCTCATCCGGTGGCTGCCAATGTTGTGGATCGTGAGTTTGCTCCGTCTCAAAAGAATCAGACATGGACAGCAGACATCACCTACATTCCGACGGAGGAAGGCTGGCTGTATCTGGCGGCCGTCGAAGATTTGTACTCACGCAAGATCGTGGGCTGGTCGATGTCAGATCGGATTGACAGTCGACTGGTCGTTGATGCGCTGGAGATGGCGGTCCAGCGAGAACTTCCTGCAGCAGGCCTGGTGGCGCACTCGGATCGCGGGGTGCAATATGCCAGCGAACACTACCAGACTCTTCTGAGACGAAATCAGATCACCTGCTCGATGAGCCGCCGAGGCAACTGCTGGGATAACGCACCGATGGAGAGCTTCTTCGCCACCTTGAAGAAGGAACTCGTCCACCGCGAACGGTATCAGACCCATTCGCAAGCGCGCCAAAGCCTCTTCGAATACATTGAAGCGTTTTACAACCGCGTACGAAGGCACTCGACGATCGGGTATCTCCCACCCGTCAAGTTCGAACAGGCCATTTAATCCTAACCTCGCGCCCACATTTCATGGGCAAGTCCAGCACTTCAGGGCGAGTGGAAGTGTGTTGCTGGCGAAGAAAACGGAAAAGCACAAGACAGAAGTGCGGTCAAACGCGAGAACCGCCGTCTCACAATCAAAGGCAATTCCTTGACCATGGAGCGAGTTGGAGCAAGTTGGGTCGGCAAATTTGAGATTGATGCGATAAACGGTGATTTCGATTGGGTTGGAAAGGGGCCGCAAGAAAAACTCGTCGAATGGATCGGCATTTATGAACTGGATGATGACAACCTGAAGCTGTGCTTCATTTTTCAGAAAGACGGAAAGGCTAAGCGGCCCAAGGCATTTAGGGCGTTGCCCCCTGTACCGGGAATGCCTCAGGCTTTCTACACATTCAAACGAGACAATGACTGAATCGAACCATAAGAAGAAGTCTTCAAATCCGATTTTGGTTGGAGGCAGTTTCAAAACCCTTTTGTTGCAATAACGACTCTGGCAAGCAATTTGCACACCGGTAAGGGAGAAAGGAGTCCCTTACATGCGAATTACCCTGTCCATGTGGCCCCAGCGACGGCCGCCGAATACGACAGGGTCCAGGACGGTCCGAAAGCCATTTCTCGATGATGCCCAGTGGAATTCCATCAAAGATCTGTTTGCGAACCCTCTTCCATCCCCACTGGGAGGCCGACCACGAGTCGAGCCTCGACCGTGTCTGGAGGGAATTTTGTGGGTCCTGAAGGGCGGAGGGCGATGGCAAGATTTACCAGAGCGATACCCGTCTCCTGCAACATGCTGGCGAAGGCTCAAGGACTGGACGGAATGAGAAATCATGGTCAGAACGGGGGAATGAGAAAGGGGACATTCTGCTTTCCCAAGAAAGTAGAATGTCCCCTTTCTCTCCTGTGTTACTTTACATTGACTGTGTCAAAGCCTTCGTTACTTCGCATCACATGAATCATGTCGAGCACACGATATGGTGGGATGCCAGGATGGTAGTTCACAAATTTGTCTTCTGCGATCGCGACGCAGGGTCCTAATTGCTTTTGGAGTTCGGGGCTCGGCCAAATGTGGCAATTTTTTCCTTGACAAACCTCCGTACTCAATCCACTTGTTTTGACTTTCGTCCTTAATACTTCCGCCATTTCTCGATCTGCACAAAACGACATGTCTGCAACTTGCAACAAGCTTGGACCATCACCGAACCAGATACAGCCTACCATCACTGTTTGAGATTCAGCGGGAAGCAGACTGTTCCATGAGGTCTCTGTTGGTAGGTTTGGGTTGATGAAAATGTCGTTCTTGCCGACGAAGCGATCGTTGAAAAAATCTGGGTATCCCTCGCAAACGGTTTGCTTTTGTTGAGTATGATACTGCTCCGGATCTGCAACGTACTTTGACGCGAATAGCATACTTCGGTAGTGAGTGTCGATCAGAAAGATCAATTTGTAAAACTGATCCATCAGATCGTGATCGCGCGTAAGAATCATAGTTTCGCGACCAGTCATCAACCCATGAAGTACCGCCATGACGACTGTTTGTTCGTCGGCTGCATAATTATCTTTTTCATAGTCGCAAAATCCTTTCCACGCCATTCTCGCCGCGCGGTCACCGAACGTTCTATCTGTTTGCTTGAAGCCAGGGAAAAACTCCTCTTTTGTAGGCAACCTGCCGTTAATTTGTTCAAACTCAATTGCCCACTGCTTTCCTTTCAGCTTTCGCAGCAGCAAGAGTGAAATGTAATAGTTATATGCATGCTGCTTATAGTCATCCCACGAGAAGTTGCGAATAATCCGATCGCTCGCGTCTTCGATTCGGCTTCGAACTTGTTCTGCAAGAGTTTCGTCACTTCCTGGAGAAGTTAACCAGCTTTCGAGCTCTTCATTCACCATTTTCGAAATTGCAATTTGCTTAGAAAGAAGGGCTTGCCATACGCGCTCATCAAGCGGCGCTCGCAAAAAGCACGTATCAAGAAAGAATACTGCGTCTGCCAGAGCTCCATCCCTGAGCGCCTGTGCAATACCTTCAGCGGAGACCTGACGACGCACTCCGGCGTCGCGTCCAAAACTCATTCGCAGAATATGTCGTCTATTCTTCGGAACCTCATTAGTCGGAGCGGCCCAGGTAAGCTTACGGTTTGGGCGCTGTTCGACAAAATGCGTGCCGGTGATAGTGCGTTTGGCTTTCTTCATCAAGTTTCGTCTGCATGGCTCAGTGAGAATAATCTGATCCAGATATTGAGATCACTGTGGGAAGCGACTTATAGGGCAATTTTCAGAACGGGAGATCGGCAAATTCTTCTTCAGGCTTGTGTTTTCGATTGGCTGTTTTGGATCTTGCCTTTATCGACGGTTTCGGATCCATCATAGGAAGTTTGCAGGCTTTGGAAAGGTCTTTCGTATTAGAAGCAGTTTCAAATCCCGATACGCGATGACTGGTGCATCTGGCTCTTCAAGTAGAATTCAATCGGCAAAGTTTGCAGTAGGGGGTTTGAACCTGCTTCTAGTGTTTGTGACCAAGTTCTTCACCTTGTGCTGTGGCCCTTTGGCGATGGTGACTTGAGTCGTTGGATGCCGTGGCTCATGACCTCGCACGTGCGTCGCTACTATCGACACGACAAAGGGGTGGGCGTGTCTGGCAGGGACGGTTTAAGGCCTTTCCGATTCAGGAAGATGAGCACTACCTCACCGTGCTGCGTTATGCTGAGCGGAATCCGTTGCGACGGAATCTGGTTCCGCGAGGTCAGGGTTGGGAGTGGTCGAGTTTGAAGCCGACGGGTGCAGTGGGGCGGAAGGGCTGCTTGTCGATGGATCTGTTGTGAAGCCTGATTCCTGGACGCCGTTCGTGAATGGTGCAGAGACCGAGGCTGAGCTGAAGGCTCTGCGGCAGAGTGTTGAGCGGGGGACGCCGTTCGGTGGCGTGGATTGGCAGGTCGAGGCCGCGGGCCGGTTGGGTTTGGAGTCGTCTCTGCCTCCGCTGGGGCGGCTGCGTCTGGATCGCGACGCTTGAGGTTAAGTTGAGGTAAAAGAGAATGCGAAGACGAAAAAGGGACAGGCACCGCGGACGGAGCCTGTCCCTTTTTTCAAACTTCCAAGATACACCCCGCTGGGTTCGAACCAGCAACCTTCGGTTCCGTAGACCGATGCTCTATCCAATTGAGCTAGGGGTGCGTAGGCGAAAAGTCTAGCTGATGTGGGGGTTAACGCAAGTGACTGGTTTTGGGGATTGGGGAATTTTTGGGTTTTTGGTGGTTGTCTGCCGTTATCACCGGGCTTTCAGGATTTGCTTGGTTGCTGCAAGTTGTTTTTTGATCGTTGGATACGTCGGACAACGCGGGGGGTGAAATCCGTCCCCTTCGAATCACCGTCGGTGAATTCGATCGGGGACTGGTGGAACTCTGGGACCGGTCTGTGTTGGTTTGGGTGGTTCTTTGAATCTGCGGGGACGCGACCCCGTCTTCTCTTTCGGTTTGTGTCCATCAGGACACTTCGAGTCGGGAAGAGGTTCCCTGTTTCGTGTCACTCAGGGCGCACCGGGGCGAAACCTCGGACGGGGTGGCGCAAGACGGGGGAGCTCGGGGACACGGTGGTTCGGGAAAGTGTGGCTCTGGAACGGGGGGCGAGCCGTCCCCGCGCTGGGTTTCGGGGCTGCTGACGCGTGGATCTTGTTGGAAAGCAGGCTTTTTTTACGCAAAGTCAGAATCTGCTTGATCGGGAAGCGAAGAGAGCGTCTAATTTTACTTCATCTTTGATTTTGGCTGCAGACGACTCGTCATTTCGCATCGAACTTCACCTCTGTCTCTTTCTTGAGGAGAGACCTTCATGCGTGCACTGCGCCAGGTCTGTTGGCTTTCGCGGTTGGTTCCAGGTCTGTTCGCTTCGATGCTGGGACTGTGGGAATTGAGTTTCCCGTGTCAGGGGGCCGAATCGGCGGCGAGGCATGTTCAGGCAGCGCTGAAGGCGGCGGTCGATCTGGATGCGACTCGCCGGAACGAACTGGTCGAGACGGCGCTGCGTGAGGATCCTTCGTCAGCGGAAGCGCACTGGGCGCGGGGTGATGTTCGGGTGGGACAGCGATGGGTCTCGCTGGAAGATTTTGCGGCTGAGAAGCTGGCTCAACCGGTGACAATGAAGTACTGGGAACAGCGGGCTGCTGCGGGGATGACTGTCGCAGAACAGTTGAAACTAGCCGAGTACTGTCGTGCCAACAAGCTGCCGGGTGCGGAGCGGGCTCATCTGTTCGCCGTGGTGGCGATTGATCCGGGGCACCGTGAAGCTCGTCGTCGACTGGGTCAGGTCGAACAGGGGGGAGTCTGGCTCGATCGTCAACAGCTTGAGCAGCAGAAGAAGCGAGCGGCGGCGACGTCTACGTACCTCCGTCGACATGGCAAGCGGCTCATGGCCTTGTCGGCAGCACTGCTGGATAAAACGAAATCCGAAGAAGTTGTCTTGAAGGGGCTCCGCGAGTTCGACAGCCCGTATGTGATTCCGGGGCTGGAAAGCTGGTTTTCCAGTACGGGCGAGGCGGGGGGACTCTGCGCGGTAAAGGCGCTCGCAGCGATGTCGGCTCCGGAAGCATCGATTTCTCTGGCCCGCCACGCGATGGACCATCAGGATCGAAAAGTACGAACGAAGGCGACGGAGTTGCTGAAAGAGCGGGACGAATACAGCTATGTCCCGGAACTCCTGGCGGCCCTGCATATGTTGGTCGAAAAGTCCGACGCGATCGAGACAACTCGCCTGAACGAGATTGTCTGGCGACGAAGGCTGATGGCAGAGTCGCAGAGGGAGCAGAAAATCGCGGACCTGGACCGCACGTTCCAGTTCCAGACTCGCATTGATGTAGAGAACCCACTCAACCGTCAGTTGACGCAACTCGCTGTGATCGAAGCGGACTCAGAACTTTATGTCCTCAATTCTGGTATCAAGAGCCGGAATGAAAGAATTATTCAGTTACTCGCCGCAACGATGAACGGAAAAGCGACCGACGAAGTTCTCGAGAGCAAGAACCCGGAAGACTGGTGGAACTGGTGGAACAACAAGACAGAGTCCTATCCGTCGGAACCGAAGTCGGTCGCTTATCTGCATGAGACGAGTCGCGAGCAAGTGGAACTGCCACGGTCAGATCCGAGACAGTACATTCAACAAGATTGCCTGGCTGCAGGGACGCCGATCTGGACGGAAACAGGATTTCTGGCGGTCGATCAGGTGAAGTCCGGCGATCTTGTGCTGACCCAGAATCTGCAGAGCGGTGAACTGAAGTTTGCTCCCGTGTTGAGGACAGCCACGCGGCCACCGGAACGGTTACTTCGTCTGTCGTTCAACGGTGAGGTCGTTCGTGCGACGGGGGGACATCTCTTCTGGGTCAACGGAAAAGGCTGGACGAAGGCTCGGTTACTGGCACCGGGGATGGGCCTGCACACCGCTCGGGGATTTGCGAAGGTCGACTCCGTTACCGAGGAGCAGGATCCGGAAGCGACATACAACCTGATCGTCGATGAATGCCACTCGTACTTTGTCGGCAAGGAACTGGTTCTGAGCCACGACAACACCCCTTGTCAGGCCGTGGCGAACCGGGTGCCGGGGCTGAAGTGATATTTGGGTGGCCGTTGGGTGGCTTGGATCAACGTCGCCCTCTGTTATGAACGTCGCCTCCAGAGAAGGTTCCCTCCTGAAGAACGCTTCTCAGTGGGCGATGCCACTACGAAGATCGCGGTCTGCGGAGGTTGCGCTGGGGCGTCAGGATTCCGTGGGACGGGCGGCGGTGTGTCGGGTCACTGTTTGTGTCTGGACGTAGGTGACCATCACCAGGACTCCGATCAGGGCGGTGAGCTGGAGCAGCGTAATTCGTTCACCATCGACGACGCCCCAGATCACGGCACCGATGGGGACCAGATTCGTGGTCATGACCGCGAAGAGGGGGCCTTCCTGCTGGACGAGTCGATTGAACAGGAAGGTGGCGATCCCGGTGCCGACAACGCCCAGAATGGCGACGGCGGCCAGGGCCGAGCCGAGATTGCTAAAGTCGACAGGGCGGTGATTGCGGATCGACAGCGAGAGGGGGACCATGACGGCTCCTGCTGCGGTCAGACAAATCAGTGTCAGTTCGAGCGGCGGCAGATGTGTCAGGTACCGCCGGATGATGCTGTTCGCGATCGAGTAGGTAAACGGGACGCTGAAGGCGAGCAGGATGTCGACGACCGGGACTGAGCGGGTGCCGTAGTCGAGCATCAGGCCCATCAGGCAGCTCAGGGCTCCGATAACGCCTACCGTCTGCCGGGTCGTGGGCCAGGCCCCCAGAATCGGGATGGAAACGAGCAGCGTCAGCAGGGGCGTGAAGCCGACGGTCATCCCGACGAATGCCCCCCCATGCCGGGCGACGAGTTCCGGCTGGATCGAGTGTGGCCACACGAATCCCAGCACAACGACCCCCAGGAGGGGGAGGAAATCGGTCCGGCGGACGGTTCGCCGCTGTTTCATCAGCAGGAAGATCAGTGCCAGGACGAGCGATCCACCGAGGGCTCGTCCTGCACCGACTCCGATCGGCGAAAGATACTCCATCGCGCGCTTCATCAGGATGAAGCTGCTGCCCCAGATCAGGCAGATTACCGAGAACCAGATATAAGGCATGACGTTCCAGTCAGGTTCACTGCGGCATCTCCCAGCTCTGTCCATCCCATGCGATGACTTGTTCGAGGAACTTGATCACACCTGCCGAGAAGGTCTGAAACAAGGCTTCCCCTTTTTCCGCCGTCGCGGCCGAGGACTGGCCGATGTGTCCCACGTCGGTTCGGTCCTTTGTGATCCAGCCACGATAAGCCGGTTCGAACGCAAAGCCCGGTTCGACCGATTCCACCGTACGAATATCCTTGACGAGGTGTGGAGCCAGCCGCAGGATCATCGACGTTTCCCACTCGCAGGCGTGTCCCATCGCAGTCTGGACAAGATCAGACCGCAACTGGTTCGGTCGGCCATGCTCCCAGTAGGTGGCCATCAACAGCAGCAGGTCGCGTCGCAGGCGGTGCCGCTGCCGGACTTCGAAGACGGCCTGCTTGCCCGGGATGCAGTTTCCGCCATGCCCGTTGATCAGGATGATCCGACGGAAACCGTGCGTCAGCATGTTCTCCATCAGGTCGTTGAGCAGGTCGAGGTAGAGTCGGGGCGAGGCGGACAGCGTTCCGGGGAAGTCCATGTGGTGGTGAGAATTTCCCAGCCACATCAAGGGGGCGAACAGGATGCGATTGTGCATGGATTCACTGACGCGACGAACGATTTCGCCCAGCAGCATGCTGTCGGTATAGACGGGCAGATGGTGGCCATGCTGTTCGACCGCGGCGACGGGGATCACCACAGGGATGTCGCGAGACAGGGCATCGACTTCAGGCCACGTAAGATCGCTGAGATTCATAGACTCGACTCCAGTCACGATTTTGTATGAGGTCGCACGGGTGAGGCGAAAAGGGAGGGGCGAGCAGGTTACCTGGCGGGGGCGTCTGAATTGCCGGGCGGGACTTTAATGTCCTGGAGATTGGGGAAGCGATGGCGATAGATCCATTTCTCCCACCAGCGGGCGTGACGCAAGCGAAAATCGTGGATCGAAACAGACCGCTGTTTTCCTCGGCGAGTCACGAGTTTGAGCTGTCCGTCAGGAAGAACTTCGCTCACCGTCCAGAACTTGTCGACTTGGTAGGAGTACATTTCACCGGCAGGCGAGGGATGGACATCGACCGCGCGCGGACCGGGATCGGTGCTTTGCTTTGTCACGCGAAAGACTACAGGATCGCCTGGCCTATATTCTCGCTTCATCTGGCTCCGCCCGGGTCATCTGGCCAAGCAAACAGGATTACATCTGTCGGACACGATAAGAACAGTGTTCGTTAGCGACAAGGAGACTTTCCGGAAAAAGTGAAAAAAGTTTCACGGCCCGGTGATGACAGGCTCCTGATGGGCAGCTCGTTTCAAGCGATCGTTCAACGCCCGGCCCAGACCGGTTTCCGGGAAGCGTCTCGCCACGATCAGGCGAAGATTCAGCCGGTCCAGTCGGTGCAGCGCCTGAAAGAAATTGGCGGCGGCCGTAACCAGATCGCCAGACGGCGAGAGAACCTCGACCTGACTGAATCGCGACAGGTCACCGTCCCCCTGGAGCGTCAGCAAACCGACAGGACCCGAGCCCACTTCCGCTGACAGATCGTCTGCGATGATCAGAGGTGTCCGCGGAGCGTAGTGACTTGTCAGCATTCCCGGGGCCGCCGCGGGGGCATGAGACGTCTGGTCGACCAGGCGGTCGATTGGTCCGATCAGGTCTTCGATTTCTTCCAGAGAAATGCCGCCATACCGCAGCAGGGTGACTCGATCATCGTCGACGCGCAGGACGGTGGACTCGATGCCAATCCGGCACGGACCGCCGTCCAGGATGGCGTCGACACGGTCCCCAAGTTGATGAAAGACATGCTCCGCGGTGGTCGGACTG
Organism: Schlesneria sphaerica; assembly: GCF_044336245.1. Classification (NCBI taxonomy): domain Bacteria; kingdom Pseudomonadati; phylum Planctomycetota; class Planctomycetia; order Planctomycetales; family Planctomycetaceae; genus Schlesneria; species Schlesneria sphaerica. Next base: position 4,127,576 of record NZ_CP172346.1, read on the forward strand.
AGCTTGCCAAACGGATTTGCGCTGGGGGCCGCGACAGGAATGTCCGCCAGCCGCATCACCTGACGTGTCATGTCGTGAGCCGGAATGCGGACGCCGACACCGGGCAATCCCGACGTGACCAGATCGGGGATGATATCTGACTTGGGCAGAACGAGTGTCAGCGGGCCGGGCCAGAAATGTTGCGCCAGCTTGTGGGCCAGAGGAGGGAATACGCGGGCCACGCGAGGGACCCAGTCAATGTCGGGGATATGGACGATCAGCGGGTCGAAGAAGGGGCGTTCTTTCGCGGCGAAGATCTTCGCGACCGCCACCGGGTCCAGGGCGTTCGCACCGAGTCCATAGACGGTTTCTGTGGGAAGTCCGACCAATCCACCTGATTTCAGGATGGAGGCGGCCTGCTCGAGCGAGAGGGGGGAAGTCGGGTGGCTCATCTGCGTCGCGCCAGCATCCGGATCATCGAATCAATCAGAGCCAGGAAGATCCCGGCTCCCAGTCCCACCCCATGTGCCCAGTTCGCCACGTTCGGGATGATCTCGAGCGTACAGAGGACCTGCCAGATCAGCATCATGACGATCGTTTGTTGAGGCAACCAGTAGCCACTTTGGGGGTCGAGCTTTCCTCGGATCCAGATATAGCCGAACAGTCCATACACTACGCCGGACATTCCACCGAACAGAGGGCCGCGAAACCAGAACTGAGCCAGATTGGACGTGACAGCGATAAACACCACCATCGACAGGAACCGGGCGGAACCCCGTCGAGGCTCGATCTGCATGCCAAATTGGTAAATCCACAGCAGATTGAACACGATGTGCATCAGGCTGAAATGGAGGAAAGCAGGGGAGACCAATCTCCATGCTTCCCCATTCAGGATTTGTCGAAACGTGCCGTCGGTCGAGATGGCGAGCTGGCTGGTCAGAGGGGCATTCAACCGAAACCCTGTCTGGAAGGATACGAATACCGAAAGCGCGATCAGTGCGAAGGTAATCGGCAAGCCATTGTTACTGGACCGCTGTTGCCACCGTTCGGAAAGATCCACCTTGTTTGCGCGAGCCTGGTCACGACGGAGCTGCTCTTCCGCCATGCGTGATTTCGCGACGCGCACGGCGTTGCGGTAGCGTTCGTTGTTCGGGTCGGCCAGGAACGTCGGAAGTTCTTCTTTGGCACGGGGGACGAGATCATCGTCTTCCACCCAGATCCGGTGGCCGCCGGGTTCGACATCAACGGAACACCGAATCCCTTCAGCACGCAGGAAATCTGCAAAGCGTTCTGCTTGTTCCCGATTCGCTAGAAAACCGACTTGCCGCATTAAAAATCGCCCAGTGGGAAGTTGAAAGCAAACTGGCAGGACCCTGCATCGTGCCCAACGGACTACGCGGCGAAACCTGGTGAGGGGCGTCCCAGCTTGACGCTTGACGCCCGAAAGCTGCAGTCCGTCAAGCAGAGGTTCCGCCAGTGATCTCACCACCATTCCGGACGAGCGCCGTCGCGTTCGGTGACTGACACAGTGTCGGTGAGTCTCCCCGGATTGTCGAGTAACAGCGGCATTCCACTTTGCGTCTCGTAGTGGGCCGCAGTGGACACTTGCGCCGAGCGGTCAGCAGGAGCGATGCCGCGATGCGGTCACGTGTAGCGAACTTCGCGGTGTTCGACCTCGAAATATTCGGGGAGCAGGGTGTCGGACTGCAGGATCCCTTTTCGCGTCAGTTTGATCTCGTCCCCTTCGACCGTCAGGTATCCCTTGGCTTGCTGAGCAGCGAGTGGCTGAGCGAATTCCTTGAGCACGTCGACGCCAAACTTGTCGCGGAACGGTGCGGCCGAGAGGTGGCCTTCCTTCATTTGCAGAATGAATTCGCGGATCAGTCGTTGATGATCTGTCGGACGCAGGGCTCGATTAATCGGCAGCGATCCCCCTTCGACCGTCTTGAGATAGTCTTCCAGTTGGTCCAGGTTCTGGTAGTGAACTCCCTGGAAGTGACCGAAGGACGAAACCCCTGCCGCGAGCAGATCGCACCCTCGCCAGACATTGTCGCGATACACGAAGTGGTCGGTCGCGGGGTTCTTGACGAGTTCATTCCCGCTGGAAATGTGGTAACCATCCGCCTGGAACGCATTCATCGCCTGATCGACCCAGCGTCGTTTCGTCGTCCAGTTGGCGACCGGTGAATCGATGCCGAGTTCCTTCATCTCCTTCGAGATCAGAGTATTGAAGGGAAGTTCCATCTGGTAGACGGTCAGATTGTCCGGCTTGAGTTTGCGGGCCTGTTCGATGCAGCTCGTCCAGTTTTCGTCGGTCTCTCCGATCATTCCCGCGATGAGGTCGATATTCACCTGGGGGAACCCGACCTGCTGAATCCAGTCGTAAGCGCGGAAGATTTCGGGTGACAGGTGAGCCCGTCCGTTGGCTTCCAGAATCTTGTCATTGAAGTTTTCGACACCAAGGGAAATTCGGGTGATGCCGATGTCCTTAAGTGTCTGCAGCTTTTCCAGGTTCAGCGTGCCTGGTTCGCACTCGAACGTGACTTCTTCGGCGTTGTCCCACGAGACCGAGCGACTGAGCTCATCACGCAGGAACCGCAGCTGGCGGGAGCTGAGGTAGGAAGGGGTGCCCCCCCCAAAGTACACAAACTTGAGGTCGCGACCGGGGACCGCCGGCTGCTGACTCAGCAGTTCGACTTCTTTGGCCAGTGCTTCGACATAGCGGGCAATCGCGTTCGCGTTCTGGTTGGTATAGACCCGGAAGTAGCAGAACTTGCACCGCTTGCGGCAGAAGGGGATGTGCAGGTAGAGCCCCATGGGGACTGAGCGGTCCGGCTCGGACGCGAACGCAGCGCGGATTTCGGGAACGGTCTCACGATTCCAGAGCGAGAATGGTGGATAGTTCGAGATGAAATAACTTCCCACTTCCGTTGTCGCAGGAGCAATTTCCAGGGGAGCAGTCGGTTCGGCAAGCATCAGTCTCTTCCGATCGAGTGGTAGGTTCGATGAGGCGGGGGCGTCGCGGGCTCGTTTCAATGGTCAATGATAAACCGAAATCGTCATTCTGAGCAATTCACGTTCCACTCTGGCACCCTCCCCGAGCCACTCCGGACCCGGAGCGGTTCACCGGCGCCTGGCCCAGCACACCCGAGATTCGGGCGATCATCCGCCACAACAGAGACTACAACCCGATCCCAGTCCTCTTTCCTGAATTCCCCCTGAAGGAGACGAAAAGAACCCGAAAGCTCTGCATGTGGACCAAAGTCGTGGGGCGATCGCGAGAGAGTTGTCGCTCAGGGGTGACGTGGCTGTTGTCGCGAGTCGCGGCACTAGTGCTTTGTCACGATGAAATCGTCGGGTTGTGTGCCACTGCATCGGAGTCCTCGGAGACGCAGTGTCTTCTCATTTTTTGATGCTTGACAGAGCACTGCGTGACCGAGGACGGTCATGCAGTGGCACCCTAATTTTTCATCGTGACAAACCACTAGGTGGGGGGCGGGCCCAGCTTGGTGCGGAGGGTGGCGCGGTCGAGGCCGAGCAGTTTGGCGGCGAGGCTGCGGTTTTGCTGGGTGTAGCTGAGGACTTCGTTGAACAGTGTTTTCTCGGCGATGCTCATGAACTTGCGGTGAAGGTCAGACGGAAGCTCGGTACCGACTTCTGCCAGTTGCTGCTGGACCCAGTGGGTGATTGCCGCTTCGAGCTGCAGGCCGGTCTGCGGCTCGTTTCGGTTTGACCCAGCTATGGCGGGAAGATGCTCGGCTGCCAGCGGGCCACCTCGCGCCATCACCGCCGCATGGTCGACGGCGTTGCGGAGTTCGCGGATGTTCCCGTTCCATTCGCGGCGTTCAATCTCGGCCCAGAAGCTCTCAGAGATGGTCGGGCTGATGGGGACCTGCTGCCGGGCCAGAAAATATTCCACCAGCGGGCGAACGTCCTCACGATGAGTTCTCAACGGAGGAAGATGGATCGAAAAGACCTTCAGCCGGTGGAAAAGATCTTCCCGGAAAGTTCCTTCTGCGATCATCGCGTGCAGGTCGCGATTGGTCGCGGCGATCAGACGGGCGTTGGTCGCTTTTTCTTCGCTGGAACCGACCGGCGCGTAGCAGCGTGATTCGAGTACACGCAGCAGTTTCACCTGGATCGAGAGTGGCGTTTCCCCAATTTCGTCGAGGAAGATTGTCCCCTGGTCGGCCAGTTCGAACAGGCCCGGCCGGTCGTGGGTGGCTCCCGTGAAGGCACCCTTCACATGCCCGAACAGTTCACTTTCGATGACCGTCGGAGAGAGGCTGGCGAGACTGACTCGCATGAACGGACCGCTTCCCCGGCGACTGTGGCGATGGATGGCGTCGGCGACCAGCTCTTTTCCGGTCCCCGTTTCTCCTGTGATGAGTATGGGGAAGTCGGTCGGAGCGACGAGCGCGATCTGCTTGAAGACGGCCTGCATCGCCGCGCCGCGACCGACAAGCTGCTGAACGTCGGACGAGACTGCCGCTGTGGGGGTTGGCTGGCTGGCGGTCTGTAGCGCCCGTTCGATGACGGCGAGGAAGTCACTGAGCTCGAACGGTTTGACCAGGTATTCGAACGCTCCCCGGTTCATCGCTTCGACCACCGTTTGCAGGTCGCCGAAGGCCGTCATGACCACGATCGGAACCGTGGGATGCGACTGCTGGAAACGGGGAATCGCCGTGAGTCCGTCTTCACCCGGCAAGCGGACGTCCAGCACGATCACATCGGGAGTGAAGGTCGCCAGAATTTCCTTGGCGGCTTCAATCGTGGACGCGGTTTGCACACGATGTCCCTGGTCCGCCAGCCGTTCTTTCAGGCTCCAGCAGATGGCCGGTTCATCGTCGATAATCAGGATCGCACTCATGCAGGATGATTCTCTTCAATCGCGGGCTGGAATGGGAGGCGTAACTCAAAGCGGGTCCGTTCACCCAGTCGATGCCAGGAGAGCGAACCCTGGTGGTCTCGGGCGACTGTCGAAGCGACGGCCAGTCCCAGCCCGATTCCTTCCTGTTTCGTCGTGACGAACAGGTCAAATAACGAATCGGCGACGTCCGCTGGGGGGCCCGGTCCGTCATCGTCAATAAACAGCACCATACTTTCCGGCTGAGGCTGCACGGTCAACCAGACATTTCCACCCGGTCCCGCTGCCTCGATCGCATTCAGCGTCAGGTTGAGAACCGCAGCGCGAAGTCCTTCGGCGAATCCCTGGATCAGCGGGATTTCCGCAGGCAGGGTCAAAGTCATTCGCACATTCTTGTGATCGCATGACGGTGTCACCAGGTTGCGAACGACGAGAGCGATTTCTCCCAGATCGACAGGACTGAGCTGCCGGCCGGTCCCTTTGCCCAATGACAGCAGCGAGCGTACTTCTTCCTCTGTCAGTGCCAGTTGCTGGCGGGCGACCATCAGGCTGTGATCGACACTGGACGTACAGCGGCTTTCATGCAACTGGATCGCCAGTTTGGCTCCCGCCAGACCATTGCGTAACTGATGAGCAAAGCCGGCGGTGAGCTGTGCAACCAGGCGCGTTCGTTCGCCCCGGATCAGTTCCTGCCGCATCGAGTCGAGTTGCCGACTCATCGAATTGATGCTTTCGACCAGGCGGGAAAGTTCATCGTCGATGACTCCTTTGGGGCGTTCCAGACCGAACTGACCGAGGGCGATGGACTTCACATGCTGTTCAATCGAACGGACGCGTCCTGCCCAGTTCCAGGCAATCAGCAGTGTCAGGGGAATGGTAAGCAGCAGCGTCCCGGCACCGACCGCCAGCGGTGGCCAGAGAGCTTCCATCGTCGCACGTCGTCGCGACTCGTCTGACGTCAGCAGGAAAAGTGTCTGAGCGGGCGAACCCCGAATCGCACAGGCACGGACGACATACTCTTTGCCATTGATGGTCCATCGGCGGAGTGTGTCGGGGCGGGAGATGTTCTCTTCTTCGATCCAGCGGTCATCCTTGAGTGGATGGACATCCGTGGGAAGCGTTCCCGCGACGACTTTCTTGAGGTGAGAGTCCCAGACGAGAAGTTCATCTCCCGTCAGCAGGTGCAGTTTTTCCAGCACGGTAGGGAGCAAGGGAAAACTGGATTCTTCCAGCACGCCGATAATCTGACGTTGCCGCGAGTCGAGCGCCTTCGCGCTGCGAGTCGACATCCACCACGCCGAGAAGATCACGTTCGCCAGGATCGCGAGCAGCAGCAGTCCCATCAGCGGCCACAGAATCTGATCGCGAATGGGCAGCTTCACGGTTGGCCTTCTTCAAAGGGCAGATGCGGGGATGAAGGGTGTAAGCCGCTGTTCCACGCAGCAATGATCTTATTTGCCCCTGGGTGTTTCGTCGACGGCAACGGCCACCGTGTCGTTTGTGGTTTTGGCGGCTCAGTATTGAAACGGCTCGTCAGCGAGTCTGAATTCCCAGTTGAGGAACCATTAACCCGTAAGTGGCGGCCACGGCCAGCACGACGCCCAGAAAGTTCAGGAAGATTCCGTATCCGGCCATCTGGCTCATCCGAATTCGCCCCGTGCCGAACACGATGGCGTTGGGGGGCGTTCCGATCGGCAGCATAAACGCGCAGCTTGCGGACACGGTTGCCGGAATCATCAGCATGCGAGGGTCAATGTCCAGTGCGACGGCCGCCGCCGCGATGATCGGCAGGACCGTATTCACCGTCGCGACGTTGGACGTGAATTCGGTCAGAAACGTGAGCAGCACGCAGACGGCGATCACCAGCACCCAGGTCGGCTGGCCATCCGCCAGAACCTTGAAGATGCCCCCGATCCACTCCGAAAGTTTGGTCGATTCAAACGCGCCTGCGATGGCGAATCCACCTCCAAACAACAGCATGATCCCCCAGGGAATCTTGGCCGTCGTCTGCCAGTCCATCAGGTACTTCACTTGTCCGTTGCGGCTGCGCTGTGCTGGCAGGACGAACATCAGGGTCGCCACGGTCATGGCGACGGTTCCGTCACTGACGAACTCCAGCGATTTCTCGGCAGGGACGCCGATGTGCTGCAGCCAGGTGGCCATCGCCGATCCCCAGCCCCGAATCAGCACCCAGTCGCCAAACGTGAAGTCGGTGCGAAACAGCCAGAGGAGGGCGGTGGACGCGAACAGCGTCAGCATGGCTCCTTCGGCGAACGTCATCGGACCCAGCTCCCGCAGCTTGTTACGGAAGAAGGACCGGTCGAAGCGATCGAACCCGGCTGGCGTTCGCAGGCCGAAGATCAGAATCCGCCAGGTGCATAACAGCATCACAAAGCCGAACGGCGTCCAGGTCAGCATCCATTGCGAGGCAGAGACGGCGGGCTGGCCCGGGAACGATTTATTCCAGATGTCGACAAACGCGAGATTCGTCGGGGTGCCAACCAGTGTGGCAAGTCCCCCGATACTGGCCGAATAGGCGATTCCCAGCGTCAGAGCCAGCGCGAGATGGTTGAAGTGCGGGTCGGGTGTGCTGGCAGTCGCTCCGGCGTCGGTCGGCAGCCGTTCCAGTGATGTGAGCAGCGCGAGCGCGATCGGCAGCATCAGCACCGTGGTGGCGGTATTGCTGATCCACATCGACAGGCAGAACGTGGCCAGCATGAAGCCGAAGACGATCTGGGCGGGGCTGGTCCCGGTGGCATTCACCGTGAGGAGCGCGAGTCGGCGGTGCAGTCCCCATCGTTCGATCCCCAGCGCGATCACGAACCCGCCGAGATACAGGAACGAACTGTCGCCGAGATAGGACTGGCTGACCGTCTTTGCCGACTGAATACCGCACACAGGAAACAGGGCCAGCGGCAAGAGGCTGGTGGCGGCGATGGGGATGGCCTGAGTCACCCACCAGACGGCCATCCAGAGCGTAACGGCCAGCAGTCGCTGCGCGGCGGGGTTCAGTCCTTCAACAGCAGGCATCGTGGCGACGGCGAGAAACACCAGCGGGCCGAGGAATCGACCGATGCAGCCCATCCAGCCAGGATGTGCTTCTTCACCACTCGCCCCCGTGTCATCCTCGTTCACATCGGCATTCATGGTGAGAGCCTCATCAGAGTTCATGCCGGGTTCCCGTGGAGAAAGCGAGTTGTGGAACAGAACTGTCTCGTCGGTGCGAGGGGGGGGGGCCTTCATGAGGGATGCCTGCACAGACGGCAGGCATCCCATGAGTGAAACAAAGGACTGAAGGCAGGGCGGGCAGGTCACGCGACGCCGCGTGGGCGTTCAACCCACGCGGCGTTGTGAGCAGTTGTCACTCGTCGGTGACGCAGCCTTCGGAGGCACTCTTCACATTCTTGATGTACTTGTAGAGTGTCCCGCGACTGGCTTTCAGTTCCGGGGCTTTCCATGTCGAACGGCGTTTGGCGAGTTCTTCATCGGAAAGAGAGAGCACGATCTGGTTGGAGTTGGCGTCGATGGTGATCGTGTCACCGTCCTGAACCAGGGCGATCGGTCCCCCCACCTGAGCTTCCGGTGTGACGTGTCCGACGATGAAGCCGTGCGAACCACCCGAGAACCGGCCATCGGTGATCAGTGCGACGTCGGATCCCAGACCGGCTCCCATAATGGCCGAGGTGGGTGTCAGCATTTCCGGCATACCGGGGCCACCCTTGGGGCCTTCGTACCGGATGATGATGACGTCACCCTTCTGGATCAGGCCGTCTTCGAGACCCTTCAGCATCAGCTCTTCGGAATCGAACACGCGAGCCGGACCCTTGAAGATGAGTCCTTCTTTGCCGGTGATCTTGGCCACGGCTCCTTCGGGACAGAAGTTGCCGCGCATGATCCGGATGTGCCCGGATTCCTTGAGTGGCGTTTCCAGCGGCTGAATGATCCGCTGACCTTCGGCGAGTCCCGGCAGGTTCTTGAGGTTCTCGGCGAGGGACTTGCCGGTCACTGTCATACAGCTGCCGTCGAGCAGACCCTTCTCGAGCAGGTACTTCATCACGGCGGGGGTGCCGCCGACATGATGCAGGTCTTCCATCACGTACTTGCCGCTTGGCTTGAGGTCGGCGATGTAGGGGATACGGTCACTGACGGCCTGGAAGTCGTCGATCGTCAGAGGAACATTTACAGCACGCGCCATGGCGATCAGGTGCAGCACGGCGTTGGTTGAGCCCCCGGTCGCCATGATCACGACCATCGCGTTTTCGAAGGCGGCCCGGGTCATGATGTCACGGGGCTTCAGGTCCATTTCGAGCAGCGTGCGGATGGCTTTTCCGGCAGCCATACATTCACCCAGCTTCAGCGGGTCTTCGGCAGGAATCGATGAGCTGTAAGGGAGTGCCATCCCCATGGCTTCAATGGCAGATGCCATCGTGTTCGCGGTGTACATCCCGCCGCAGGCCCCCGCGCCGGGACAGCTATGTTCGACGATCGACTGGCGGACTTCATCGGTGATCTTGCCGGTGATGTATTCGCCATAGCACTGGAATGCCGAGACGATGTCGAGCTTCGGATGCAGGGGGATACAACCCGCCTTGATAGTTCCGCCGTAGATCATCAGCGAGGGGCGGTTCAGGCGTCCCATCGCGATCAGACAGCCGGGCATGTTCTTGTCACAGCCGGGGATGGAGATGTTGGCGTCGTACCACTGAGCCGACATGACCGTTTCAATGCTGTCGGCAATCAGGTCGCGGGACTGGAGCGAGAACGACATCCCGTCGGTTCCCATCGAGATTCCGTCGCTCACCCCGATCGTGTTGAACCGCATTCCCCACAGGCCGGCGGCAGTGACACCCTCTTTGACTTTTTCAGAGAGCTTGTTGAGGTGCATGTTACAGGGGTTGCCGTCGTACCAGACGCTGGCGATACCGACCTGAGCCTTATCCATGTCTTCACGTTTCATGCCCGTCGCGTACAACATGGCCTGCGAGGCCCCTTGCGAACGTGGCTGCGTGATGCGGGAACTATATTTGTTGATTTGCGTCATGATGAGGTTCACTAAAAGAAGTTGTTTTGAACGGTCTTATCTACAGGAGATAAGGAAATCGGTTACTGATGACTGGCGTTCGTTGTGATCCCCTGCGAGTGGCATAGCAGGGGACTTGTTCTGGCGTTTGATAACGGGTGTCGCGTCTGTCTGTCGAAATTCTTCAGGCTGCAAAGCGGCGACGTACGCTGCTCGAACGTATTCCTGATCCCTGTCCCCGAGTGGATTCTGGAGATGGCCTGGAACGCGGGACTTATCGGTGTCATCCAGCCGCTTGCGTCAGGTCGAGATCGTCCTTCACTCGAGAGGGAGCGGATGCCCACTTCACCTGCGGGCATCACAGATCAGAAATGCTGCGTGGCCTGTGTCACGGAGCTGGCTCCGTTATTCGACCAGGGTCGATGGGTGGGGGACTCGTTCAACGCGCGGCAAGACCTTAGGGACGTAGATCGTAGTGTAAGCCTTGTCCTTGCGATGAGCATCAATCGCGGCCTGATCGGCCCAGTGCTCGTTCAGCAGGAAGACGCGGGGATCGGTCTGCGAATGATAGACTTCAAACCGAAGGCAACCGGGTTCCTGTCGAGACAATCGCCCCTGTTCGGCCAGCAGGCTCTCAATCTCGGCAACGTCACTGGTCTCTTTGACGGTCAAGACAATGTTGACGTAGATCATGCTCTCTCCTTCGATTCCATCAAACCCATCGAGAGTTTCCGGTCAATCGGATGCCACACAACGTCCGACTCTCTCACCAATTGCTGCCAGGCCCCGCGTCAGGACAAGCCGGCAGGCGTGATTGTTCGCCAGTTCTGAGGAACCTGCGGGCGATCCGTCCCCCTGATTCCACTCCTTCTGAACCGACCGTCTCGCTCTCGTTCAATCAGAACTGCTGCAGGAACCGGATGTCGTTCGAATAGAAGTGGCGAATGTTCTTGATCCCGTGCCGCATCATACAGAATCGTGCGATGCCCAGCCCGAACGCAAATCCACTCACCTCATCCGGATCATATCCGACCGCCCGCAGGACGTTGGGGTCGACCATTCCCGCTCCCCCCAGTTCCAGCCAGCCGTCACCCCGCTGAACATCAAACTCGACGCTCGGCTCGGTGAACGGGAAGAACGACGGACGGAAACGGACGTGAACGTCTTCACCCAGATAAGCGGCAGCAAACAGTCGCAGCAGCGTCTTCAGTGAGGCCATCGTCACGTCAGGTCCGACCGCCAGACCTTCCATCTGATGGAACATGATGTGGTGCGTATCGTCGATCTCGTCGGGACGATAGACACGTCCGACCGAGACGATGCGCACGGGCGGCTTGCGGTTCTCCATCACCCGAATCTGGATGGTCGAGGTCTGGCTGCGGAGCAGTCGCGGGCCCCCTCCTGCAACACCGGCCGTGGCGAGATAGAAGTTGTCCAGCGGGTCACGGGCAGGGTGGTCATCCGGGATGTTCAGAGCGACGAAGTTGTGCCATTCGTCCTCGATCTCGGGACCGTCTTCCACTTCAAACCCGAACCGCGACATGATCTCCTGGAACTCGTTGATCGTCTGCGTCAGGGGGTGCAGCTTCCCGAGCGACGGTCGAATTCCCGGCAGGGTGACATCGATCGCGGTGGCAGCCACTTTGGTCTGGCTGAGCTGCTGCTGTCGCTCTTCCCAGGCCTTGGTGACCGCTTCTTTGACTTCGTTGAAGCGTTTACCGACCTCGGGGCGCTGTTCCGGGGGGACGGTGGCCAGTGTGGACTGCAGCTCTTTGAGCTTTCCCTGCTTCTTGCCCAGAAACTCAATTCGGGCCTGCTCGAGCATCTCGGCGTTCGTGGCCGCGGAAATCGCGGTGAGTGCTTCCTGCTGAAACTTGGCAAATATCTGACTGAGTTCCATTGCCACACGTGCCTTAAAATCTCGCCGTACGTTCCCGCTTCCCGTTACCGGATTCGCGCTGCCCCGGCGAGTCTGCCGGGGGAGGCGTGTATCGGGTTTCTGTGCGATACGACGAGAGTGTGCGAGAACGCCATGGGGAGTAAATACAAAAAGACACTGCCCCCTCGATCAGCGACGGGGGCAGTGTCTTATATCAATCACTTTTGACAAGCCGTTATCAAACGGCCTGGCCCGCCTTCTTCAGGCCCTCTCGGACCAGGGTCGTGACTTCGTCAAAGACTTCGGGGCTGTGAATCGCCATTTCGCTGAGGATCTTGCGATTCAGCTTGATTTCGGCGAGCGTCAGTCCGTGGATGAAGCGTGAGTAGGAAATGCCGCGCATTTCGGCTGCTGCCTTGATACGGACAATCCACAGGGCTCGGAACTCGCGCTTGCGGTTACGTCGGTCGCGGTAAGCGAAGACACGGTTACGAACAACCGTTTCTTTGACGAGGCGAAGCAGGTTCTTGCGACCGCCATAGCTGCCTTTGACTTCGCGGAACAGGCGCTTGTGGGATCGACGACGAGCGACGCTAAAACTAATTCTCATGATGCCATTCGCTGAATTAGAACACAAACAGAGCAATCGACCAGGTCAATCGACGGCAATGTCGACTGACGTAGGCAGACGACGAAGATTAACCCGCAGGACGCAGTGCGTCACAAATCATTCTCGCGTCAGCTTTAATCAGAACGACGTCGTTGCGATTCTGGCGTTTCCGCTTGCTGGACTTGTGGCTCAGCAAGTGGCCGCGGTAGGCGCTACGACATTTGGCCTTGCCGGAAGCGGTCACTTTGAACCGTTTCTTCATACCTTTGTGCGTTTTTTGCTTCGGCATCGCCGTAATTCCTTGAATTCAAAGCTGCAATTCATGGCGTCCGTCCGGCGCAGTGAATTGCCCAAATCAGTGGGGCGAGGAGTATAGACGAATTCCGCCAAAAATTTCCAGCGACTTTTTCACTGTGTGGTCAGGTTTACCCAATCCGCACACTTTCGTCGACCGGAAGTTCTTGGTAGACGACCTTTTCCGGCCGTCTACCCACTTATTTCGAACCGTTTTTGTGAATCGACCGATCGGGGATCGGCGACTTAGGCTTTCGGTGAAAGGACGGCAGTCATGTTTCTGCCCCCTTCCATCGAAGGAGTTTTTTCGACTTTGCTGACGTCCTGAAGCTGCTCAATGATCGTCGCCAGCATTTCACGACCCCGGTCATGGTGCGCGTTTTCGCGTCCCTTGAACTGGACGTTGAATTTGACTTTGTCTTTGTGGACCAGGAACTCACGAGCCTGCTTCACCTTGAAGTCAATGTCGTGCTCACCGGTCTTCGGGCGAAGGCGGATCTCTTTCAGTTGAACCTGATGCTGCTTCGCAGAGTTGGCCGCTTTACGCTTCTGTTCGTACTTGAACTTGCCGTAGTCCATAATCCGACAGACAGGCGGACGCTCGTTGGGGGCGACTTCAACAAGATCCAGGCCAGCGTCCATCGCTGTTCTCATCGCTTCCGATGTGGGAATGACACCCAACATTGTTCCATTTTGATCGACCACTCGAATCGGTGAGAGACGAATCTGGTCGTTAATTCGATGCGTTGTTTCGATTGCTGCGTACTCCTGTGAGTGTTCTGAAATGGTCCGGCGGCATCCGGAACGTAAGTTTAGGGAATCACATAGTATTAGCCCGATAATCGTCAACCGTCAAGAAGTCGTTTCAGCCGCTCGAGTTTTCCTCAGTCAACACGACTAAGTCCCCTCGGGCGGCGTTCTGACTCCCCGAGTTGTTCCGACAGACGACGTGATTACCAGACTTCTGCGGTTATGGCTCTGCCCGGACGTCCCTCGAAACAGCTCGTGATCGTCGATCATCAGGCTGATTTCCCCCGTGACAGGATTGTCGGTCAGCAGTAAGTCGCCAGCACACAAATTTGCCACGTCGCGAGTGGACAGTTTGAGTTGCGCGAGTCGTGCCGAGACCTGCACCCGGACTTTCCCTGCCGCCACCCGCATTCGCTCGTTCGGGCCGCGCTCCGTTTCCTGCAGTAAAACAGAGACATGCGGTACCCGCTTCCACGGAACACAAAGCTGCACCAGTCCCCGGCTCGGACCAATCACCACCTCCAGGCTGACCAGTGCGACCGCCGCGTTCGACCCCGCCTCTGCAATCAGGCTGCCGTCCGAAATCAGTCGTGTCATCGGCAGCGGGGTGGTCGGCAGAAAGTCCACCGTCAGTTCCCGCAGAATGGTGCTGAGTGCTTTCTGAATCACGTGCGTTTCGACCGCCGTAAACGGTCGAGACAGCGTCACACCCGACACCACCCCGCCGAGTAAGCAGTCGATCATCGTAAAGGCGAGACACCGATTGGTGTCGAGTAACCAGACTTCGGCAGAATCCGCCGGTGCGAACACTCCGAGGCAGGTCGGTTCGTCCGACGCCGTCAGGTAGTCTCGATAAGTCGACTGTTCCACCGACAGAAACTCGATCCCCACCGGATGCCGCAGCAGTTGCGTCAGAGCCCGCTGCAGGGAATCACAGGCCCCGGCCGTCGCCAGTCGCAACGCGTCCAGTTGTTGAGCTCTCAGCGGGACCGGGTGTTCAAAGTCGTAGGGACGTGTTTCCACTTCAGGCCCGGAAACGCGCGGGTGGGAGGCAAAGGGCCGAGACCCCGCCTGTCCCGGACGAGGCACGTAGGCGGTCGAGTGATTCACGTTGTTGTCCATCCCTGGACTCCCTCGAACGAAGAAAGCTCGATCGAAAACCGCTCGAACAAAAAATCTCGCACGAATAAAGCCTGCCGCAGCAGGAAGTGGTGTCTCAGCCCGGTTGGCGAATCGACTCTGAATTCCATCCGTTCTGGCGAGTCCTTCAGGCGGTTTTCCTGTGGGACCCGTTCTGTGAACTTCTGCTCTGAGCTTACTCCGAACAGCGTGTTCACTCCGGTTATCGACTGCTCAGTCCCCGGGGATTCGCTGTTTCCGGCTGATCCCCGTTTTCTTGCCCGAAGCACCTCACGCCGCACCTATTCCCGAATTTGACCCGTGCCGTACGCCACCCATTTATAGCTGGTCAGCTCACGCAGTCCGCAGGGGCCCCGTGCGTGGAACTTATCCGTCGAAATGCCAATCTCGGCACCCAGCCCGAACTCCCCCCCGTCATTGAAACGGGTGCTGGCGTTCACAATCACTCCAGCGGAATCGACTTCCGCCGTGAACCGCATGGCGGCGGGGAGATTGGTGGTGACGATCGTTTCCGTGTGATGAGATCCATAGGCGTCGATGTGATCGATCGCGGCGGTCAGGTCGTCGACAACCTTGATCGACAGGATCAGATCCAGATATTCCGTCCGGAAATCGGCATCGGTCGCCGGTTTGGCGGTGGGAATCAGACGGCAGGTCCGGGGACAGCCGCGCATTTCCACTTTTTCCGCGTGCAGCATGGCAGCCGCTTTGGGAAGGAACGTCTCGGCGATCGCCGCATGGACCAGCAGACATTCTGCCGCGTTGCAGACACCGGGACGCTGACACTTGCTGTTTTTGAGAATCGCCAGAGCCATGTCGAAATTGGCCGACTCATCGACGTAGACGTGGCAGATCCCGTCAAAGTGCTTGATCACGGGCATCGTCGCTTCGCTGACGACTCGCTCAATCAGCGATTTTCCGCCGCGAGGAATCGTCACGTCGATCCGGTCGCCCCGTTTCAGCAATTCTCCCACGACAGCACGCTCGGTCGTCTGCACCAGTTGCACCGCATGCTCGGGCAGCCCTGTCTCGATCAGGGCGTCGGTCAGAATCCGGTGCAGCGCCAGGTTACTGTGCAGTGCCTCTTTCCCACCCCGCAGGATCACCGCATTACCGCTCTTCAGGCAGAGCGAAGCCGCGTCGATCGTCACATTGGGACGAGACTCGTAGATGAAGAAGACGACACCCAGCGGGACACGGACCCGATTGACACTCAGCCCGTTCGGACGGACGGTCGAATCGATCACTTCGCCAATCGGGTCCGGCAGCAACGCGACATCGGCCAGAGCGGCGGCGACGGATTTCAACCGCTGCGGCGTCAGCTTCAGCCGGTCGATCGCGGCGGCGTTCAGTCCGTAACCCGGAGCCGCCTCGAGATCCCGCTGATTGGCCGCCACAACTTCTTCGGCACGAACAACTAACAATTCGGCGGCGCGATGCAGCCACCGCTGCTTCTGTGCACCACTCACCAAGGCCAACTGACGCGAGGCCTGACGAGCCTGTTTCGTAAGTTGATCAGCGTACTCTGCCCACTCTGACATTCGGACTCCCCTTATGAAGTCCTCAAGTATCGCCCCGTCCCCCCCAAGCGTCAATCGCATGTCGCACTGTCCCCGTCCACAGTCCCATGCCACTGTGTCAGAGTCCTCTCTGACGCAGTGCTCCGCCGACCGAACCAGAAAGAGTTGACCGAACCCAAAAGAACACGGCTCAGCAAAGAGTCCAAGCAGTGGCATGCCCCACCTCTCGCCCAAAGTAGACCTGTCGCTCCCGCGACAGGAAATCCCCCCCCCGCAACCCGTTCCCCCACCAATCGCGGCCAAAGACAAACCCGCCCCCAGCCGGTATTCTGCGCGAACCTGAACCCCCCGCCCAAACTCAACTCAGGTAAACCTTCACGGAAAGAGCACATGCCGGCGCCCAATCTCTCAGCGGAAACCTCTTCGTTTTCCTACGTTTCGACCGAAACCGTTCTCAGGACCGATCTGTCGAATGCCGGTCCGACCGTCTGCGTCTATTGCGCCTCCAGCCGAGCCTGTCATCCCGACTACCACGCCAGTGCCTACCGTCTGGGCGAACTGCTGGCCGAAGGGGGTTGCTCGATCATTTACGGAGGCGGCGGAGCGGGTTCGATGGGGGCCGTGGCCGACGGAGCCCTCAGCCGTAACGGACGGGTGGTCGGAGTCATCCCGCACTTCATGATGGAGCTGGAGTGGGGCCATTCCGGCATTACGGAGCTATTGCGTGTCGAAGACATGCGAACGCGGAAGCATATCATGCTGTCGCAAAGTCAGGCGGTCGTCGCACTCCCCGGCGGATCGGGGACGCTGGAGGAACTGTTCGAAGCGATCACGCTGAAGCGGCTGGGTCTGTACCTGAACCCGATCGTCCTGGTCAATACGCGCGGCTACTTCGATCCCCTGATTGAAATGATGTCGCGGGCTGTGGAAGAACGGTTCATGTCCGAACGACACGGCGCCATGTGGCAAGTCGTCCAGACAGCAGAAGAAGTCCTCCCCGCCATCAAGTCCGCCCCCCAGTGGCCCGCCGACGCCATCCACTTCGCCGCCCAGAACATCCCCCCAACCAGCCAGCCAGAACCACCAAAGTAACCCGCCCCGCATGGTCTCTGTCCCAGGTGCCAGCGTCAGTGAGCCCAACCCAAGTAGGCCTGTCTTCAGCAGGCCTGCCCTCAAGTAGCCCTGTCGCTCGGCGACAGGAAAGCCAACCGCAGAACCAGCAAAGACCCGTCCCAGCCCCCGCAACGCCAGCGGCCACCCCTCACAAATTATGCCACTGCATCAGAGTCCTCTCTGAAGCAGTGCACTGCCGAACGAACCAGAACGAGTACTGCCGAACGAATCCGAACGAAGACTGCTCGGCGAAGAGTCCAAGCAGTGGCATGTCCGACCCGTATTTCCACCCCGCCAAGAGGGGTGGCATTTCCATTAGGGTGGCCCAGACGTCGCTCTGGACGTCTGGGTTGCCATGCAACAAGAGGCCCCGTCGCCGACCAGCCGACGCAAGCAACTGAAAAGCCGCGACCAAACAACAGCCTCACCGAGGATTGCTCAGCTACCACGGTTTGAAGCAGTCCCCGAAGTAGTCCTGCCGTTCCGCGGCAGGCAAACCGATCGCAGCACCGGTCAGGTTTCCACGTCCACCCGCCAACGCCAGCGACAGCAACCCGCCTCGCCCCTCTGTGGACGCAACCAGCAACTGCTGGTGCGAAGTCTGTCCTCTGCATCGTAGCGACACATTTTACCATGCCGATCACATGCCGTGCGGTCCCGACATGAGGCTGATGATCCCGGTCATCAGTGACTGCAGCGAGGGACCGATCAGGAACACGAAACTCAGCATGAGCA
The DNA here is from genome assembly GCF_044336245.1 of Schlesneria sphaerica. Lineage (NCBI taxonomy): Bacteria > Pseudomonadati > Planctomycetota > Planctomycetia > Planctomycetales > Planctomycetaceae > Schlesneria > Schlesneria sphaerica. Next base: position 4,145,483 of record NZ_CP172346.1, read on the forward strand.
GCATGAAGTAGTACAGTCGATTGCCGTTGGTATCAAACATCAGCAGGTAGAGCAGGCCACCGACCAGCGACAGGGCAGCAAGACAGGCCACTCCGTTACCGTATTCACTGACGGCGAAGTAGCGGTAGCGACGTGTAACGAACTCGGCCTGAATCTGGCGGAACTGATCTTCGATTTCGGGTGAGTTCGGCTTCTCGGGCGGATCGGGAAGTCGTGGGGGTTTCAGGTCCGATTTCGTCAGGTTGGCATACTCATCCAAATCCCGTTCGTAGATCGCCAGCACTTTTTCATAGTGCTTCAACTGAAGGTCGTAATTCTTCAGAGCAATTTCATGCTGCTTCTGCCGCTCGGGAAACGACTCTTTGTTCCGCTGCTGTTCGAGCTCAACCCTTTTCTCGTCGGCGGAAAATCGAATGCGGCTCAGTCCCAGCACTTCCGACCTCAGCCAGTAAGTCACCAGCAGTAACACCAGAAACCCGCCGATCGAGAACAGCTTGGCAGCAACAATCCGGCGTTCTCCAGACATCGTACGTTTCTCCAACGGGGGTTGAGCGGACACAAGTTATTGATTCTGGTCCGGGGCGGGACTCAAGACAGGCTGATCCGCCTTCAAACACTCAATCACCGTTTTCACGACGAGCGAGTTGGACGGCATGAACGTATGCGAAACCGGCAGGCGAATCTCTTCGGTGATCCAGTCAGCACAGACTTCGGAGTATGACACCACGCAGTCATTCTCTTCGTCGCCGAAGAGTTTCTTGAGCGGTCCAAGCGACTTGGTACCGATGATACTGGTGGTGGGGACCTGGCTCGCCGCGACATGTTCCATGCGATCGTCCGAGGCGAGCAGTTGACCGCAGTCGCTGGTCGCCAGTCGGAACAGCCAGTTTCGTTTCAGTGCTTTGGCGATGCGGGAAGGGCGGACGGGGGAGCCCAGCAGGATGATGCGGGTCGGCATCCGCGTCCCCGGCGGAAGTGTCGCGACGGCCTCCCGGAGCAGGACTCCCCCCAGGGAATGCCCGATCAGGACGTAATCCCCCTGGGCCGCGAGGCGTTCGATCTTCTGTTCGAGTCGCCGGCTGATGGAGGTGAAGTTCTGGAAGGTGACACTGTAAAAGTACCACGACGGCGAAAATCCGTTCTGCTTCAACTGCCTGAGCAGCGGAAACGCGGTGATCGGAGAACGCCCCATTCCGTGAACAAACAAAGCCTGCATGGCAACTGTCATCTCAATTCCAGACCCCGAGCGTCCCCGGCCTGTCGGTTCGGCATCCGTCACAACAGAACGCTCTGATCTTAGGGAGACCGCAAAGCGAATGCCACAGTTAACAACCGAGTCAGAGCCGACTGCCTGCCGCGCAGGGGCTCCGAATGGTTGAACGGCTTGTTGAGAAACGAAGGCTGCCTCCGAGGTCATCCGAGGTGCCTGTCTCCGTTTCTTCAGCTCCCGCTCCCTTGTCCGTGACCGACGAAACGGAACGGTTCTCCGTTCATCTGATCGACATCAGACGAGGACTGGCCGGGTCGACCCGAGGGTTACTCGTCGTCCTCATCGTCATCAAGGTGCAGCGGTTTTGGTCGTTCGGGGATGTAGGGAATGAGTCCCTGTTTCACGGCTTCTTCCTGGATTTCCCGCTTGAGGAACCGGGCGTCGATGATGAGTCCACCCACATCAATCATCCAGGCCAGGGGGTTCGATTCGTTTTGACTGCGGAGCGACCAGTTGATGTCCATGGATTTGATGTTGAACATCTTGCGGATCAGCATCGACTTCCCTTGCCCCGTACTTTCGGCGACGCCAAACGCCTTGTCGATGGCGGTCAATTTCATGTGCGGCGTGTTCGAGCGGTCGTCCAGAAAGTTGACCCAGCCGATGGTGCGAACGATGCCACAGGCCCAGGTCGTCGGCTTGCCGCTGATCAGCGGAGTCGGTCGCTTGCGAGCCAGCTTGTCGGTCAGACGACGACAAAGTTCGGCATACTCGGCGTTCAGATGCTCACGGCAGAAATCCGCGACGAGCTGCTCAATCTGTTTGACGGCCTCCGGTTTGTCCTTGTCCTTGTTCGGGGCGGGTTTACGTTTCGGCATGGTCAGTTCACTTCGAGCAAGTCGACGTCAGATCCGTATTCAGAAGAAGGTCAGAGAAGGGGATCGATCCCCGTCCCACCCACAAACGGGAATCATCGGGAAATCTGCCGCGCCGATCAACCAGGGAGGGATTCTCGACCAAATTAAGAGTTCAGCCCGGCCCCCATCCAAAAAACAACGATCGATCCGCACCTCCTCAATTCCGCATCATGAGCGTGCATCAAGTCGTTTCGTCCTGATGTCGTCCTGTCCTCAAGGAGCCCTGTCGCTCTGCGACAGGAAAGCCAACCGCAGAACCAGTAAAGATCCGTCCCAGTCCCCCCAACGCCAGCGGCCCCCCTCAAGATCATGCCCCTTCATCAGAGTGTGCTCTGACGTAGTGCTCTGCTGAACGAAGAACCCTTCACCAATACATCACTGCCCGAAGGCCCACAACGAAAAAATGTCCCCAGGAACACTCCGCAACAGAGTCGGCGACGAACCGAAAGAGCACTGCTCGGCGAAGACGTCCGAGCAGTGGCATGCCCGACCCGTAGGTCCACCACCCAGGGTGTCCCGACCACCTGTTCAGGGCGGTTGGGTTTCCGCGTGGAGAACCCCGCGAGCGTCGGTAAATCCCACTGTCTTGCACACCCGCTTCAATTAGGCCACGCTTATTCAGCGTGGAGAACTACCGATAAAAACACCGTCCCGACTTAACGAAACATCGCTTCAATGGACTTGCCCATGAAATGTGGGCGCGAGGTTAGGATTAAGTGGCCTGCTCGAACTTGACGGGTGGGAGGTACCCGATCGTCGAGCGCCTTCTGACGCGGTTGTAGAACGCTTCGATGTATTCAAAGAGGCTTTGGCGCGCTTGCGCATGAGTCTGATACCGTTCGCGGTGGACCAGTTTCTTCTTCAAGGTGGCGAAGAAGCTCTCCATCGGTGCATTGTCCCAGCAGTTGCCTCGGCGACTCATCGAGCAGGTGATCAGATTTCGTCTCAGAAGTGTTGGGTGGTGTTCGCTGGCATATTGCACCCCGCGATCCGAGTGCGCCACCAGGCCTGCGGCAGGAAGTTCTCGCTGGACTGCCATCTCCAGCGCATCGACGACCAGTCGACTGTCAATCCGATCTGACATCGACCATCCCACACCCTTGCGTGAGTACAAATCTTCGACGGCCGCCAGATAAAGCCATCCTTCATCCGTCGGAATGTACGTGATGTCTGCAGTCCAAGTCTGATTCTTTTGAGAAGGAGCAAACTCACGATCCACGACATTGGCAGCCACCGGATGAGAATGATTGGAATCCGTCGTGCTCACCCGGAACTTCTTCACCGTCGCGGCCTTGATTCCTGCCTCTTTCATGCATTTCGCAACGGTTTTCCGATTACAGGGATGGCATTGAGCTTTCAGTTCTGCCTGAAGTCGTGGTGCTCCATAAACATCATGATACTTCATCGCATGAATGGTCTGAATGCGACGCGTCAGTTCCTCGCGTCGCCGTGAAGTCTCACAGACGGGACGTTTTCGCCAGGCGTAGTACCCGCTGCGGGAAACGTCCAACACCCGACATTGAACTGTGGCAGGCCACACACGGCGATGGTCTTCAATGAACTGATATTTCATTTGGACTCCTTCGCGAAGAACTGCGTCGCTTTTTTTAAAATGTCACGTTCCATCCGTAGGAGCTCGACTTCGCGGCGCAATCGCGCCAGTTCGGCTTCCTACGGCGTCTGCTGACCCTTTCCGGGAAAGGCTTGGTCCCCTTGCTCGGCAAACTGCACCTTCCACTTGTGCAACAGTGTCTGACTGATCCCCAACCGGCGTGAGACCTCGACCACAGACAAATGCTGATCCAGCACAAGGCTCACTGCTTCACGCTTAAATTCGGGTGTGTGCTTCCGACGTTCTTTCGACATACTCTGGACTCCTCAAGGGAAAGCATACTCGCTTTTCCTCGCGCCCACATTGCATGGGTAAGTCCAGTTCAAGCCCGATTTTGGTTAGCAAGCCTTCGGGTTATGAGTCCGATCATTGAGATCTGAATCATGGCTTCGCTGGGTTCTGGGTTAAGCTCATAGTCCTTACTGTGCCGTCGGTGCCGAGCCAGCTAGAGGCAGTTTCAAGACCCTGTTTTGCAATAACGACTCTGGCAGTCAATTTGCATACCGGTAAGGGAGAAAGGAGTCCCTTACATGCGAATTACCCTGTCCATGTGGCCCCAGCGACGGCGGCCGAATACGACAGGGTCCAGGACGGTCCCGAAGCCTTTTCTCGATGATGCCCAGTGGAATTCCATCAAAGATCTGTTTGCGAACCCTCTTCCATCCCCACTGGGAGGCCGACCGCGAGTCGAGCCTCGACCATGTCTGGAGGGAATTTTGTGGGTCCTGAAGAGCGGAGGACGATGGCAAGATTTACCAGAGCGATACCCCTCTCCTGCAACATGCTGGCGAAGGCTGAAAGAGTGGACGGAGAGAGGAATCATGGTCAAAACGTGGGAGCGTCTGCTGAAGTCCCTTGATCGACAGAAACGGCTGAACTGGTCGCAGGCAATGGGTGATGGCACCTTTTCGCCTGCAAAAAAGGGGGCGCCGAGTTTGGCAAGACCAAGAAAGGCAAAGGAACGAAACTCATGCTGATGACGGACGGTAACGGCGTCCCCATCTCGGGGTTCACCATTTCTGCACAGGTCGCCGAAGTCAACACGATCGAGACGCTGGTCGACATTCAAGTTGCTGGCCAGAAACCAGAGAGGCTGCTCTACGATAAGGCTGCCGATGCGGATTGGGTTCGTGACACACTCCAACTGCGAGGTATCGAGCAAATCACACCCCACCGAAAAGGCCGGAAGAAGCCGTCTCGACAAGACGGGCGAAGACTGAGGAGATATGCGAGCCGCTGGAAAGTGGAACGCACGATCAGCTGGTTAGGCTATCAGAGAAGACTTCTTGTCCGGCACGAATACTACCCGCATCTCTTCGAAGGCTTTTTCCATCTCGCCTGCGTGATGATATGCTTGAACCGGTTTTGAAACTGCCTCTAGTGCATTGTCACCCATCGAAACAGGGATTGCCATAATCCGTATTTTGCGAGAATCTGTATGGCACAAGGAGGTGTGCGATGCAGAAGAAGTATATTGTTCGGTTGAACGACGAAGAACGTCAGGTCCTTCGAGAAGTCGTCGGTAAGCTGAAAGGCTCGAGCCAGAAGGTGAAGCGAGCTCAGATTCTCTTGAAGGCCGATGTCGAAGGTCCGGGCTGGTCTGATCGCAAGATCGCCGAGGCGTTCAACTGTCGGACACAGACCGTGGAAGATGTTCGCCGTCGATTAGTGGAATGCGGTTTCGAAGAAACTTTGTGTGGCGCGAAGCGTGAGACGCCAGCGACGCTGAAGTTGTTGGATGGTAACCAGGAGGCGAAGATCATCGCCTTGCGTTTAGGACAGCCGCCGAAAGGCTATGCGAACTGGACGCTGCGTTTGTTGGCTCGTAAAGTCGTCGAGTTGGAGATTGTAGACTCCATCAGTCACGAAACTGTCCGTCGCACACTCAAAAAAATGGCATGACCAACCGCAAGATTCAGTACTGGGTGATCCCTCCCGAAGCCGACGCCGAATTTGTCGCGGGCATGGAGGATGTGCTGGATATTTATGCAAGACCCTACGATTCAGGCTGCCCGGTGATCTGTATGGATGAGCAACCGGTCCAACTTTTGAAAGAAACACGGACACCGATTCCCGCGACAACGAAACATGCCAAGCGGGTTGACTACGAGTACGAACGGGCCGGCACTGCAAACATTTTCATGTTCACGGAACCTCTGGCTGGGTGGCGCAAAGTGACCGTCAGACAGACCAAAACAAAGATCGACTGGGCTCTGGAAATGGCTCGTTTGCTCGACGGTCGATATGCGACGTCAGAAAAGATTATTCTGGTCTGCGACAATCTGAACACACATACGAAAGGTGCGTTCTACGAGGCATTTGAGCCGGACCGCGCTCGCTCATACGTCCGACGCATCGAATTTCACCACACACCCAAACACGGCAGTTGGCTGAACATCGCTGAGAACGAGCTCAGTTCCCTGACTCGACAATGTGCCTCAGGTCGACGCTTTCCTGATATCAAGACCCTTCAGAGCGAAGCCACGGCTTGGTCTGACCAAGTGAACTCAACACAACGAGGGGTGAATTGGCAAATGAAGATTGACGATGCACGAACTAAACTCAAATCCGTATACCCACGTTCTTTGATGTGACAAAGCACTAGGCGAAGGTTCACTCCACAATCCATCGCTACGGCAAGACGAAGAATCCGCTGGTGTTCGGCAGTCCACCTCGACCGTAGGCGCTGTCCGTGAAAATTCGCCGTAATCGACCGAACGACTCAAGCTTGTGCAGAAGGTAGCAAGCGCCGTCCTGATCCTGCCAGGAGGCGGCATGAACGACGACTCCCCAGATGAGTCCCAACGAATCAACGGCGATGTGCCGCTTACGACCAGTAATCTTTTTCCCTGCATCGTAGCCTCTTTCCGCTCCTCCTTCCGCGGTACGAATCGATTGGCTGTCGATGATGGCCACGCTCGGCGTTGGCTTCTTGCCAGCCGCCTGACGAACTTTTCGACAAAGGGTTTCGTGGAGCGAATTCCAGACTCCGTATCGACGCCAGCGCCAGAAAACGGTGTAAACCGTTTTCCAAGGAGAGAATTCGAGAGGCAAGTAACGCCACTGACAACCGGTTCGATTTAGGTACAGGATCGCATCCAGAATGGTTCTGCGGTCCACAGGCGGTCGCCCCACTTTGGCCCGCTTGGGTAACAGTTTTTCAATCACCTTCCATTGCTCATCCGTGAGGCTGCTGGGATAATCCTTCATGATCGCTGCGGCTCCGTCTTCCTTGACCTGAGAATCCATGGATGCGGAGTCGTAGCGATTTTTTACGGTTCCGGCGATTTGAAGACTTCGTCTCATTACTTTTGATCTCGAGACTGGCGGCGCATGTTTTCTACCGCAGCAACAAGATCCACTTCTGCCTTGCGTTCGGTCCACCTCGCCCAAAAGGGGATCGTCGCGCTACGGGGTTCGTGCTTAGGTTTCGACATCTTGATTCGCGTTGGCAGTAGGGTGGCATCTCCTACAACAACAGCCTCACCCACGTCCAGTGTCGGTAACACTTCCATCAGCCCTTCCAAGCTTTCCGGCAATAGTTGCTTCACCACCGATTGGTCAGTTTTGTTCGCAAGGCGTAAGCTGATGATGTTGCTGCACTGGCTGAGAATCGTTGTACTGACATCTGAAGGTCGTTGGCTGACCACCATCAAGCCTACGCCGTACTTGCGTCCTTCTTTAGCGATCCGCTCATAATTCTCCAATGCTCTCTTCTCCAACGGGCCCGTTGAGGCGGCGCTACTAGGTAAGTATAGGTGAGCTTCGTCGCAAACGATTACGATCGGATGCCGCGCATCCCCGTCCTCTCCCGGATCGCTCCAGAACTGAATCTGGTAAATGAGTCGTCCAACCAGCCCAACTACCACTGGCAGAATATCGGAAGGCACCTCCGAGAAGTCGATGATCTTGATGCCGGGATTGACGTCAGCCTTGGCACTGCCTGTGCCGAGAAGCTTTCTTGCAAGTTCATGCAATGCCTCGTAAGTTTCGTACTCCGCGGGGGCTTGATACATGAACGCATACCGACGATCGTTCATCTTGGTCTTCAATCGAATGAGAAAACGCGACAGCTTTCCGTGTAGCGGGCCTTTCTCGGTCTTGGGTTGTCCCTTCTTCGCACCTGAAACGTATTCTTCACCCGTCGGAATAGCCTCTTCGTTCTTTCTATCAAGAGAACAGACTAGATCATTCAGTTTGTATGGAACTGGTGTATCTACAGTGAAGCCTTCAAGGAGCTCTGGCTTCTTGAGCAAATCGATGGCTGAATGTTTCATCTCCACGACGGAATCCATGAGTGCAAGAGCCTGGTTGGGTGCGTTGTCTCCGGAACGATCTACAAACACTGATTGCATTTCGTCATACGTCAGCAGCCAGAACGGTAGGAAGATAGCGTCCTTGTTCCCGGCTTTAATGTCACCGATGCCAGCAATCCGGTAATGTGAGGCAAACTTCATGCTGGAGTACTCGCCATGCAAATCAAGGACGACGATGTTCGCGTGTGGCAGTAAAGCGGACTGTTCCAAGATAGAGGCTACGGTGAAAGATTTTCCGGAGCCCGTACTTCCGAGTAGTGCCGCATGCCTTTGGAATAGCTTGTCCCCGTCAATGTAGGCGCTTGCCTTGCCGTCAAGGGTATAGGTTCCGACTCTGAGAGGGGCTGCGGCGTCGGTTTTAGAAGACGCACTCAAGATGCCCATGAATTCTTCGAGAGACTTCTCCTCGATAGGAAACACGGGCCGGTTTATCTCGGGAAGTATGAAGACAGCTCGAGTGAACGCATTCCTGCGCTGCCCGTCTCGGGCACGATAGGTGCCGACGAGGCTGATTGAAATGCCGTTCTCTTCCTGAGATATGTCGGTCAGGTCAGGAATTTCTTCACCCGCTGAGAATGTTGGCAATTCGACCGGATGTCGCCAAACGCGCTCGATAATGCCGATCAACCACTCGTCTCCCATCGACTGGATGGCGACCAGGCGACCAACGCGAGCTTTTTGGAGGCGTTGACCGTCCGTCACTCGCACTGCGATTCGTGAGGTCTCAACGCTGCGAACTTCGCCCAGGGACTGCTCTTCATTGAATTTAAAAATGCTCATTTGTTGCTTCACTCCAAGAAACGTTTTAGGAAGTCATCGAGCTGCCAGAGAGGTTCAGGAGATCTCAGTGTCTTCCCATTCCAGTGAAAGATAGCTCCGTCGTCGGATCTGAACACAGCTATTGCGTGCGGATGGTCGTTGAGAAGTTGCTCAATATTGGGAGTAGGGCTGCGTGTAATAAGAATGATAGGCAGTCCTTCAGATAAACGACGTGAAATGACGCCTTGAAGATGGTCGTCATTAAAACCGAAGCCGAGGCAGAGCAATGCTTGCGTACCGGAAAGTACGTAGTTCATTTCAGTGCGCATTGCGTCGAACAACGTGTTTACCAATGCATCCTGATATTTTGAAGGTCCTGGAACTACGATGGCCCTGTCAGCGATAGAAACATCGTTGAGTACTTCCACTGCTCCTTCTTCAGTCGCCAACCAACTGATCGAGCCATGCGGCTTATATAGACGAACGGTTTTGCAAAGTCTGTGATCGACTTGTTGCTGGTGCTTCTCTGCAACCAGAACTCGATTGTATTGCGTTTGAAAAAGTGAATCGAGGCGTGGCCTACGCCGACGGAATCCCATGAAACCTGTGTCTAGTGGAAGATTTGCTAAATCGCAGAACAGCTCCAGCAAAGTGTCGTAGTTGGTCGTTATAACGTGGATGCACTCAGCGTTTTGTGGTGAACCCGTGAACAAGTGTTTCAAGAGGCGTGACGGTGCATGTTCTCGATTCGGCTTTTCATCAAGGATTCTTTCTTCGGCGGCGATAGTCCTGTCGAGAATCAGTTTTGCGGTTTCTCGGCGTATGGATAGTATGATCTCATTCCATACTGCAGCGCCGAGTGGAATATTATTGAGTCCGGCCTCCAGGTTCGCTTTGACCGCAGCAATAGATTGCGTCCAAGCAGTCCTCGCTTCATCGGTGCTCAGTCCATCGTGCACTGTTGTTGCTAGGTGGTCTGCTAATTCTTTCATGCCGGGAAGGTCATAGCCGCAAGAGAAGCCAGACCCAATTAGCAGTACTGGCGTTTTGCGGAAAAAGGATTGTATGTCGGCGAATAGTTCGTCTGGTAGTTCATCGGTTGGCATTTCGCCCTGCCTTGCAGGTTCGATGTAGGGAAAGAACACTCCCGGCGAAGACAAACCGCCGTGCTGGAGTGTCAGATAGTGCAACCTCGCTTCTCCATCTCTTTTTATTTAGGACGAATTTATGCACCGCATACGCGGTGGTGAGCTTCTGGTCGCCTTAAAGCACCTGGAACCGTCGGCTGCAGGTTGGATCATCTGAACGTTCACTCTTGAAAAAGGCCTTGGTATCTGGGGCTGGTCTTTGTTTACAATGTTGTGGAAATGATTGCTGGCCGCGCTGCCTCGAATTGTGATGGCCAGCCCACGGCTATACGTGAGCCGTTCGACCAAGACCCAGGAATTGTTGGACGTCCAATATTGGTGGTGCTTCGTAGCGAGCTTCTTTGTGTGGGCCCTCCACACTGGCAGGTTGTACGTCCGGGCGTCCGGCGATGGGCCCAGAGAACAGAACCCGGCTGTTCGCTGACGATGTCAACGGAGTTGAGCCAGTTCATTCCACTACACTTCGTCATCGCCGGATTGAAGTTGTGCGCGCCGCCCATCCCGCTGTCGTTGAGCGATAATCGCTGGCTGATGCTGGGCGGTTTTGTGAAAGGAATGCATTCGGCAGGTAGTTCGCTCCCATCGTCTGCGTAATCGCATATTGTCCCCTTGCCGTGGATAACTTCTCGGAGGGTTTTGGCGAGCATCGTCGTCCTCTATAAGTTTAATTCTTCACCGCAAAGTTTGTTCCAGCCACTCCATGCTCATTCGGAGAGGAAACGATTGCTGAATACGCTTCTTTCCTACGAGCGTATCCTGTGTCGAGCTGCGTTATACCCGGCGATTCCTCGTCCTTACGCCCACGGTCTACATTCTACATTGCTGGATTTTCGGCGGAAACTGTCGGAGGCGATGAGGTGTAGCCGCGAAGGAAGGTGATTGTATAGCGAACTCCTACCGGTTGCGAGTACCCGGGTTGTTGTGATCGCGCGATGTTGATGTCTCCCGTCACATAGTTTACGCAGTTGTTGCTTGCTGAGAGTTGTTGAGTGGGCGGTTCACATACTTGTTCTTGGCTGTATTCGGCTGGGTTGTGCACTGTTCTCGGTTATGATCCGTAAATGAATCATATGATGAGTGGTAGCAGTGAGAGTATGATGTGATCGTAGGGTTTGAACAAGTGTGATCTTAGTTGGGGACAGATTTATGGCGGTTGTAGCTTTCTAGTGTTTGTTTCAGTTCGTCGATGATTTCTGTTTTCAGTGATTTGGGTTCCAGGACGGTGGCTTTGGGGCCGAAGCTCTGGATCCAGGATTTCAGTTCCTGCGTGTTTTCCAGTTGCAGTTCCAGCGTGACGCTGCCGTCGTTTTCCCGTTTGAGTTGCTGTGATGCGTGCCAGATCTTTTCCTGCACGTAGCGGGCGACGGAAGGGGCGAAGCGGATGCGGATTCGTTGTAGTGGTGGTTGTTCGGGAGCTTCGCTGCGGAAGACACCGAACGAGTTCGCGAAGTGTTTTTCCAGACTGAAGTCGGGGTCGGGTGTGAATTGCAGTTGCTGAATGTCGACTCCACTGACTCGATCAATCTTGAAGTGACGGATGCTGTCGTGGTCGCGGGACCAGGCGACCAGATACAAAGCCCCTTTGTGATAAGCGATCCCGTACGGGTACATCTCGAGTGAGACCGGTTCCGTCGCTCGTTCGCTCTGGTAGGCGACAAAGGCGATCCGTTGCTCTTCCACGGCCTGCATCAGCCGGTCGATGACTTCGGCCTTGCCGCTGTAGTCGGGTCGGCCGGGGATCGTCTGAAAAAAATGACGTGAGACTTTTTCGAGCTGTGAAAGGGCGGCTTCCCCCAGCATCGACTGGATCTTGGTGAACGCGGTCTGCGCGGACTTCCAGAAGTACGTTCCGGCCAGCGGGTCGAGAAACTGACGGCCGAGGTAAAGCGAGACTGCTTCGGGCCAGGTGAAGTGAATCGGGGCCCGGGGGCCTCCTTCGGTCAGACGCCAGTGCTTGCGGCCGAACTCGGATACTCGTTCGGATAACGGGAACCCCGCCTGGCGCAGCGTGTTCAGATCCCGCAGGATGGTGCGGGTGTTGACCTCAAACTCCTGACTCAGCTCCTTGACGGTCTGCCCCTGACGACGGTGCATCAGTGCAATGAGAATCCGCCATTGCCTCTGCACAGGTGTTGAGGAGTCCATCGAGATTTCCCGCATTTGTTCATGAGGTTGTTCTGAAACAATCCAGGTGTTCAGAGGATACACACGGAGTTTGTCATTTTCTGTCATACCCTGACAAAAAATTGAGAAACGCCGTGTGACGGATGTCGTACTTCAGACGACCCAGGCAACTGAGCCACACCGGTTCCCCGCGTCGACCTGCATTTCCCGGGTGGCCGGGCGGCTTTTCGGTGGGGGAGGCTTTCCAGATGTTTGGAAGCGGGGGCGGGATTGGTGCTGCGTGGATTTCCGGGGGTGGTAACTTTGTCGTGGCGGTTTTGTTGTTCGTTTCTTTGTCTGGAAGTTTTATCTGGAAGATGGGGCGCTGGCCGGGCGCGCGAATCCGTCTGGTCGCGCTGTGGCCGTCGCCGTGCGGAGTCGGCCGGAGGGAGGGGGGGCGAACGAACTGGCGGCGCAAAGACTGGCATGCTGCCTGGACTCGCTTCTGGCGGATTGGCTGGCGGGTTGGCCTTGTCGCGCCGGTGGAGAGCCGGGTCAGGATTTTGGTGAGGCGGGGGCCGGGGTTACTGCGAGCGGAGCCTGGGCGGGGTGGGTCGAGACGGGCTGGGTTGGGATGAGGTCTGAAGGGGAGGCGATTAGATGCTCAAGGTGCTCAAGCTGCTCAAACGTGAGCAACTAATCCTGGGGCCTGACAAACAGGGAAAAGGATGATTAGGTGCTCAAGGTGCTCAACCGCGCGCAGCGCGCATTTCGGCCGGTATTGGCGATTCACCCGCGTAGGCTGAGTTGTTGCGGGGGAATGAGGCGACGTGGTTATCTGGGATGGGGTGGCCCCGTTTGGAAGATGCTCAACCAAGGTGCCCAACCAAGGTGCCCAACCAAGGTGCCCAGGGAAGATGCCCAGGGAAGATGCCCAGGGAAGATGCTCAAGGAAGGTGTTCAAGGAAGATGCTCAAGGAAGATGCTCAAGGAAGGTGTTCAACCAAGATGCTCAAACAAAAAAATTCGCTGGCTTGGGGGCGGGGATGTGGCGTGAGCGGGCCGTGTCGCAAAATTGTCGGGCGGCGGCGGGGTTTGGGGCCGGTAGGGGACTTTCCCGGGGGCTGGTGTTACTTTGCTGTCGAACTGATACGCCATTTGCACGTCACTGCCTGTGGAAATAGGGGGACAGGGACCTTGAGCAATACCGATTCCTCATGGATTTCGAGCGGACTTCGGAGCCAGTCCCCCCCTTTTTCAATCGTCTGGTAGCGTACGGAAGCTCGGTTTGGAGCCGGCGCTTTTGACGGGCGTCGTGGCGGAAACTCAATTGAGGAGAGACGTTAATGTCGACACAACTGGCCGGACAGCGGATTCTGATTCTTGTCGGAGATGACTATGAAGATCTGGAGCTGTGGTATCCCAAGCTCCGTCTGATTGAAGCGGGGGCCAGTGTGGTCGTGGCGGGTCAGAAGGGGGGCGTCGTCTATCACGGCAAGCATGGCTACCCCTGTCGATCCGATGTCGCCATTGACGAAGTCGAAGCGGGGGATTTTCATGGGATCATCCTGCCGGGGGGCTGGATGCCCGACAAGCTGCGACGCGAAGCCAAGGTGCTCAGTTTGACTCAGGAATTTGCCGCAGCGGGGAAACTGGTGGCGGCGATCTGTCACGGTGGCTGGATCCCGATTTCGGCGCAGGTCTACCGAGGTGTGCGCGTCACCGGTTCGCCCGGGATTAAAGATGACCTCGTTAATGCCGGGGCGGAATTTGAAGATGCGCCTGTCGTGATTGATCGCCACTTCGTCAGCAGTCGCCGTCCGGACGATCTCCCCGCGTTCTGCCAGGGAATGCTGGAAGTGCTGACCCACGGCTCGGGGCGGAAATAAGTCGTGAGAGAGCTCCGGAACGGTGTGCAGGTCGTTAAGGCACCAACCCGATCGGTCCCACCCCGGCCCCCGGTCGACGCCTCTTCGCGGCCGCCGGGGGCCGCGTCCCCCTCAGGGGTTTGCTCACGTTTCCAGTCTCATCACGGATGCTCACTCACCCGGTTCAAACACGAGAGCACCTGCCCGTTGAGGAGGTGACACCTGATCCCTCCCCCCGTGCCGCCCGCCGTGATGAATCGAGCTCATGGAAACCTCTTGTGCGACGCACACCGGTAGCCCGGGAAGACCCGGTCAACCGGTGCTACCCTTAACGGATGCCCAGCCCGTTGCCCGTTCTCGTCGCTTCGTTGGAAAATATTCTGATCGGGGTGACCTGGGGGTTTGGGGTGTGCGGGTGATGCGCGTGATTTGAACTTATTTCTGCAGCTCGGCGGGGTCGATGGAGAACGAACGCCTGTCGAGTTGCCTGGAGGCGAATCGAGAGACGGCTGGAACTTCGTCCGGTCGTGATGTTCATCGCGCTATCAGTCATGCCATGGATACGGATCTGTCTTGAATCAGTGTTGAGATAAGTGACGCGGAGACGCGCTTTACCCCAAAGTTCGCTTGATCACCGCGAGAAGAATTAGAACCATGCCCATTCAGTTTGCCGGGTCGAGCTCGACTGGCGACCGTCGACGGCGCAGGCTGGCTGTCAACGGCGATGGTATTTCTCTGGAGACAACCTCCCTCGGAGCAGAGCGAGGACGGATTCAGTCACAGCTCGTCGCCTCATCCGCCGCCGCACCGTGGGTTCCCGTATCTGAACTGCGGATCTGGATTTATGCGGGGATTGTGGGGGTGCTGCTGCTGGGGCTGACGGTCGCGATGACGCGGCCGCTCCCCTTCCGTCCGGTGCTGAATCCCTTTGTGGAGCTGCTGCTGTCGGGCGAGCGTCCGCGGCTGTTGGTTGTTGTTTCCACCCTCTTTCTGGCGCTATCGACTCAGTTGGGGCTGCTGATTACCTGGTATCGGTCACAGTGTAAGCTCGATTTCAGTGGTCGTTATCGTGTCTGGCCCTGGGCGGCCGGGCTGTTGGGTGTGGGGACGCTGACGGTTGCGACCGGTCTGCAGCGGGTGGTCGGTCAGGTGTTCGGACCGATGCTGGGGTTTGCCTGGCAAAGCGAAACCGTGGCCTGGCTGCTGCCGTTGTGTGTGGTCATGCTCCCCATGACGCTGCTGCTGGATCGGGAATTACGGCGAAGTCGTTCGAGTCTGTATACGCTCCGGCTGGCAGGGGCCTTGTGGTACGTGGCCGCGTGGCTGGAACTGTTCCGGGGCGAGCTGGCAAACGTCAGTGGTTTCGGTGTCGTCCGGCAGGTTCTGCCGATGTTCGCCAGCGGGACGTTGTTTCTGGGGCTGTGGCTGCATGCTCGCATCGTCGCGTATGTCTGTCCTGATCCTCCCGAGCTGGCGGAGCCGAGTGCCGGGTCGGTTCTCTGGAAAGCGGCCGTCTGGTGTGCGAGTCGCCTGAAGTTCTGGAAGCGGCGATCGGCTGTCGCCGCCGTTGATGAAGACGAAGTCGAAAAGCCGAAGCGACGGCGCAAAAAGGTCGAGGTGGAAGAGGCCACGGCGCCAAAGCGGAAGAGGAAGGCACCCGCCAAACGAGCCGCACCGAAAACGCGTGCGAAGGTGAAACAGCCGGAATACGAAGAAGAGGTGGAAGAGCAGGAAGAACAGGTCGACGCGTCGGCCTATGAATCGTACGAAGAGTCTGAAGGAGACGGTTCAGCGTACGAAGAGTCTGCGGCCGAGGAATCGTGGTCGGAGCCTGAAGCGGACCAGTCGGAAGAGTGGGTCGAAGAGGAGGCGGAAGCTGCTGCCGAGGTGGAAAGCAGTGCGTTTGTGGAGTCTCACAAGTCGCACGGAAATAAAGCTCCCGCACCTCACTTCTCGCAACCGGTTTCGCAGCAGGAGGAAGACTACTCCGAGTCGGCAGACCACAGTTCCTATCAGTCGTCGGAGTCGTATGAATCGAGTGACAGTGGTGGCCATGACAGTGGTGTCCATGACGGCAGTGGTTATGCCGGTGGTGGTGAAGAGGATGACGAGGATTCCGGTGGGGGCCTCACCGCAGACCAGATGAAGGGGCTGAGCAAGAAGCAGAAGCGCGAGTTGAAGCGGCAGCAGCGTGAGAAGCAGCGCGGCCGTGGTTAACGTGGCCGGGAGTAGGTTAGTAAGGCCCCTCTGCAGGGGGACGGGCGACTAACACGTTTGTAATAATTGCAATTTCCTGTTCTGCCGTGGACATTGGTAAAATAGAGAGCGGCTTGAGACGACTTCAGGGTCGTTGTCGAGTCAGCAGGGGGCTGGTCGGCGGGCGACGTTCGATCGAGAGAGCAGGTGAGGAGCGGTTTCTCGGGTTCCTCACCGGATCGGCATCGTCAGCCTGATCGTTTTGTATAGAATTCCTCCCGGGATGGAGCGTCTCGCGAAGGGACGTTCTGGAAGGGGTTGAGAACCAAAACCGGGCTGCGAAGCGATCCGGTTCCTCTGTGGAAGGTTGTCCATTGATGCAGCGGCTGACTCATTTACGCGTCATTCTTGAGACCGAGCCCCAGTCGGGGGTCTGGAATATGGCCGTGGATGAGGCGCTGCTGCTGTCGGCGATTTCGTCGGAGGTTGCGACACTGCGGTGGTACCAGTGGAAAGAGCCGACGGTCTCGCTGGGATACTTTCAAAAGTCGGCTGACTTTGAAGTGGATTCGGTCCTGTCGCAGCTCCCTGTCGTGCGGCGATTGTCGGGGGGAGGGGCGATTCTCCACGATTGCGAATGGACTTACAGTCTGACAGTTCCCCCCGTGCAAAAGCTGTTCAGTCTGCCTGAAGAACTTTATGACATCGTGCACGGGTCGCTGGTGGCAAGTTTGAATCGCCTGGGGTTCCCGATTGCCGCTCGCGGGGTCTCGTCAAAGCTGGGTGAAGAGCCTTTGTTGTGCTTCCAGCGCCGAGATTCGCATGATCTGGTCGTGCATGGCCAGAAGGTGGTCGGAAGTGCTCAACGTCGCCGGCGGGGAGCCGTTTTGCAACACGGAAGTTTAATTTTGCACGCCTCTGCGGCGGCGCCGGCGGTGGCGGGGCTGGCGGACCTTTGCGAGGCTGACGTCCCCCCGGATCTGGCCCGTGTTCTGGCGGTTCCGCTGGCAGAAGCGGTCGCGGAAAGCTGGACGTTTGGTGAGCTGACGGAACAGGAAAAACAGGCTGCTGCAGAATTGTGTTCGACGGATGAATCGCGTGTGAAAGGGAGGTAGTCCATGGCGTGTGGTGCGGCGAATACTCGTTGACAGTCTTTCGATAAGGCGTTAGCGTGATAGTGGTTCCCGGTAACCACGAACGGGCCATTGCGTTCCCTTCAAATCCCCGGCGTGGTCGTCATGCCAAAGTCATTTCAAAACGACGTGTCCGTTAGCGGATGTACAATCGCGAGAGTGGATGCCCATCTCGATTGATGGACCTCTGAGTTTAGGGAGTGTCTGATTCATGTTGCAGGCCGAACTGAAAATCCTTGGTGGCAAGCACCAGGGCAAAATAATACCGCTGGCGACGAAAAAGTTTCTCGTTGGCCGTGAGCAGGATTGCCATCTGAGGCCCAATAGCGACCTGGTCAGCCGCCACCACTGCGTCTTTTCGATCGACGAGTACGCCATTCGTCTGCGCGACCTGGGAAGTACTAACGGCACCCTGGTGAACGGCACCAGCCTGCGTGGTGAAGTGAATCTCAAGTCGGGTGACCGGGTTTCGATCGGGAAGCTCGAACTGGAAGTCATCATCCGACAGGCGACCGCCAAGTCGTCGCCGCGACCGGCTGCCGCTCCCGAGCCCGTTGCCGAGTTGTCGTCGGGCCTCTCGACCACCGAGCTTCCTTCTTCGTCGGAAGAGACCGAGACCAGCTACGAGATGCCTGCCTACGTCGACCCCGCGGCAGCCGGCATGCCCACTCAGGACACCGCGATCATCGGTGCCCCGGTGCCGCTCCAGTATCCACCACAGGGGATGCCAGGTTATCCGCAGGGGTATCCCGGATATCCACCGATGGTTCCTCCCGGCTATCAAATGCCGCCGGGCTACATGCCAGGGGCCTATCCGCAGTATCCACCCGGCTACGGTCAGCCACCCGGTTACCCTCCGCAAATGGGTTACCCCATGGGTTATCCCCAGATGATGCCCATGCAGGGATATCCTGGTGGTGCCGTCGCGGCTCCGGTGGAAGAGCCCGAGCCAGACGCTGCAGCTCCTTCGGGCGAATTGGCGGTGCGATTGCCGAACCCGGAAGATACGGGCGTTAAAACCGTCGCCCCGGCAGCGGCTCCTGCGGGGGGCGCGAAGCAGGAAGAAAAGCCTTCCAATACGGCGGCGGACATCATCAAGCAGTACATGAATCGCCGCAGTTGACGGTCCTTCTGTCTTGAAGCATGCGATAGACGGACCCTGGAGATGTTTCCGCATGTGATGTGACATTTGTCATTCAGTCAATTCGGATCGAGATCAGGTCAGAATCGTTCAGGAGTAAGAGCATGTCGAGTGGCGACCCCTCAGCAGCCGATCAACAGCGTCGCTATCGTGAGTTTCTGGATCTGATGCCCCTGACGATTTCCATCGCCGGGCTGCCCGCCAGTGAACCCGGCAAGTACTACACCGAAGAACAGATGGAAACCCGGATCTTTGCATTACGTCATGCCTACAAGATGGCACGTCAGTTTGCTCGCGAGCAGATTGCCCGCTGAAGATGGCCGTTTAAGGATGAACAATGAGCGCCCCCCTGGAAGTCGACTGTCAGCACGTCAAAGCCCGTCTCGACGCGCAGCAGCCATTCCTGTTTCTCGACTGCCGTGAACGTGACGAATACGAAACGGCTCATATTGAATCGACGACCCTCATTCCGATGAGCGAGCTCGCGCAGCGGGTGGGGGAACTGGAAATCCATCGCGATTCCCCCATCATCGTGCATTGTCACCATGGGGGCCGCAGCATGCGCGTGACCAACTGGTTGCGTCAGCAGGGATTCTCACAGGTCTCGAACATGGCCGGTGGAATCGATGAATGGTCTCAAACGATCGATCCCTCGATCCCCCGCTACTGACAACTGCTGAGGGAAACGGTTCTGCCGCCAGAGCCTCATCGTAATGGCTCTTGCGTGGGTGACGGGGTGGCTCATCGCCCGCTAAATGACAATCTCCCGCAGTTGCCCGGCGGCGGTCTCGGGAAAGACCGGATTGATATAAAAGCCGCTGCCCCATTCGAAGCCGGCAACACTGGTCAGGCGGGGGAAGATCTCCAGGTGCCAGCGGTACCAGGGGAGTTCCGGCTCATTCAAGGGTGCGGTGTGAATAACATAGTTATAAGGTGGATTACTAAGGCCCTGATCGAGCTTACATAGCACTACCTTGAGAATATAAGCCAGGTCCGTGAGGTCGTCCGGCTGCAGGTTTTCATAATGACTCTGCTGCCGCTTGGGCAGCAGGCAGGTCTCATAGGGAAATCGGCTGGCATAAGGGCAGAAAGCGATAAAGCGGTCGCTTTCGAAGACGATTCGCTCACCCGTAAGGCGTTCCTGCCGGAGGAGCTCGTCAAAGATCGAATGCTGACGGGAGTCATAGAAGGCTCGCGCGGCCGCGATCTCTTCGACAATCGTCACGGGAACGACCGGGCTGGCGATCAGTTGCGAATGCGAGTGGGGCAGGGATGCTCCGGCGCGAACGCCATTGTTCTTGAAGAGGGTGACATGGACCAGTCGAGCCTCGTTCCTGATCGCCTTCATGCGGTCCTGATAGGCCGACAGGACTTCGCGGATGTTGTCGAGCGTGAGTCGGGCGAGGTTGGTTTCCGCATGAGGGCATTCGATGATGACCTCATGCAGTCCGAACCCGTTTAAGGACTGGTACAGGTCGCCGGTGAGAGGGTGGAGTTCGCCCACCGGTTCCAGTGCCGGGAACTTGTTCGGGACGACGCGGACTCGCCAGCCCGGCTGGTTGGGTTGGGAACCGGGGTTGCGGTAGGCCAGGACTTCGGGGGGCGTGGCGTGCTCATTCCCTTCGGCGAACGGATCAAAGGGGGGCTCGGTGGTCGGTGCGGTGGCATCAACTTTAGGGTGGCGACGACGGACGGTGCTGCGGCTGCGGAAACCGCGACGGCGACAGCCGGGTGTACCGCGATCGGCGGAGTGCTCCGGGTTGGGGCTAGTGGGATGAGGGGGCGGGAGGGGGTCAGGGAGTTGCAGTTGGATCGGCCGCCGAGCTCGCTCGGGTGCCATGACGACCCAGCGCTGCAGCAGCGGATCTTTGCGGAGTTCGGGCATCCCGGAGCCTCTGTTCGATCAGTGATGGGGCAGGGCTGTCGCTCAGCTTCCCACGACACTTCGGGTGGTCGAGTCACTGGTAGGGCGGGAATTCCGACGCTTTTCGAGGGCAAGTTCGTAGACTCGCTGATACTCGTTGGCGCTATGCGTCCAGGACCAGTCCTGTTTCATTCCCGTCTGCTGGAGGGAGGACCACTTCTGCTTGTCTGCAAACAGGGCCCGTGCCCGGCAGATGTTCCAGAACAGGACGTCGCTGCGGAATTCACGGAAGGCAAAGCCGTTGGCGGTTCGATTGGCGAGGTTCTCGTCAGAGGAATCGACAACGGAATCAGCAAGGCCCCCCACAGCACGGACGATGGGGACCGTTCCATAGAGCAGGCTATACATCTGGTTGAGGCCGCATGGCTCAAACTCGCTCGGCATGAGGAACGCGTCGGCTCCGGCTTCAATCTGATGCGACAGGGGTTCGTCGTAGCCGATCCGGGTGGCCACTTTCCCGGGGTGGCTTTCGGCAAGTTTCGTCAGCAGTTGCTCAAAACGAGGTTCACCCGAACCAAGGAAAACGAATTGAATGTCCTGATCCATCAACATGGAGGAGCATTGTTCGACCAGTTGGAAGCCCTTCTGGTGCGTCATCCGCGAGATGCTGCCCAGCAGCATGACGTCCGGGCGAACAGGCAAACCGAGGCGGCGCTGCAGTTCGGCCTTACAGGCCGCTTTTCCTTCTGCCACCGTGGCCGCGGTGTAGTTCTGGGCGATGTGCGGGTCGGTAGCGGGGTTCCAGACTTCGGTATCAACGCCGTTGAGGATGCCGAACAGGTCGTCATGCCGGGAGGAAAGAGCGGCGTTGAGTCCGCAGCCGAACTCGGGCGTCTGGATCTCGCGAGAGTAAGTCGGGCTGACCGTGGTGACGAGGTCGGCAAAGGCGATCCCCGTTTTCAGCAGGTTCAGATGGCCGTAGCACTCCATTTGACGCCAGTTGAAGTACTTCCAGTCGAGCCCGGTCAGCAGCATGTCCCAGTGCCAGAACTGACCTTGAAAGGCCATGTTGTGGATCGTGAAGATCGAGGCCGTCCGTTCGAAGCCCGGAGAACCCTGGAATTCAATCTTGAAGAGGGCGGGGATCAGCCCTGTCTGCCAGTCGTTGGCGTGAATGATGTCGGGCTTCAGGTTAAGGAGGCGAGTCGCTTCCATGACGGCCCGGCTGAAGAAGATGAACCGTTCGCTGTTGTCCCGGTAGTCCTGCTCCTGCTCGACATAGAGTCCAGGGCGGTTGAAGTAGTGTGGCTGTTCAATCAGGTAGACCGTTGCTCGCGAGCCCGGCAGCGAGGACTTCAGGATCTGGCCTTCGACGTGTTTTGACCCCACGGTAACGCGGAATGTCAAGCCGGTAGGTTCGATCACCGGAACGCTGGATCCTCGTTTGGCGATGATCTGCTGGTAGAAAGGAGTAAACAATGAAACATCGTGACCCACCTGAGCCAACGCCTTGGGTAAGGCAGTTGCAACGTCCCCCAGGCCCCCCGTTTTGGAAAAAGGGACTGCCTCGGAACTGGCGAGTACGATCCGCATGAAATGACTGCCTCTCTGTTGGGAACGACTGGCTAATCCTGCCGAGCTTGCTTTCCGTTTTGGAAATCTCGTCCTTGATCTCGCTGGTGTCTCGACACGGTCCGGCGTCGACTAAAACCCCTGAGAGGCTTCAGATTGACATTCACCGGGGGTTACGTCGAGAGATCGATCTTCTTGGAGGATGCCAAAATCGGAAAGTCAGCGTATGCCGCACCGAAAACAACGAACGAACGACTCGGCCGGGAGTTCCCCTATGGTATTTTATCGAGCAACCAGAGGTCTGATTCCACTTGAATCCCGCACGTCAGACCGCTTTGGACGACTTTCCAGAAGCGATCGGCAAAAGCTGCGGGTCGATTCGGTCTCTGATGATTCCCGTAGCTTCCCAGATTGCGAATCCTGTCAGAAAGCGGGTTCCTCGGGGGCAGGCAGAACGAAAAAGAGCCTGCAAAACCTTAGCGGGTTCTGCAGGCCCTCAAGATGCGGAGAGGGAGGGATTCGAACCCTCGGTCCGGTTTCCCAGACACAGCATTTCCAGTGCTGCACAATCGGCCGCTCTGCCACCTCTCCGAGAAAACGATCGTATTTTGGTGCTGGCTTTCACATCCAATGGCGGTGGATGGGAAACCCTGAAGGGACTGACTTATCGGCGTTGGCTGATTCCGCTTCCCGGTCGGGAAGATTTGTCGCTCGTCGGTTCAGGGCTGGGATCGAGGCGCAGAAGGAACTATTCGGCTTCTGCAGCTGCCAGCTTTTCAGCCTTCCGCTGGGCGACAGCGGCGGTGTTGGCTTCAGTCACTCCAACAGCGGCCAGGCGTCGACGGACAGTACGGATTGTGGCGTTCAGCGAGCGCCATTTGGTGTTTCGCTTGAATTCGGCTTCCCCTAAGCCTTTCTCCTTGAGTGAGTTGGAGAAAGTTGCCAAATCCGCGTTGGCGGCTGCAAGTTGTCTTTCGAGAGTAGTTCGCGACAAAGGCATGACTCAGGCTCTTTCACGGGACATTATGGCCGAAACGCTCACCACGAGGTTGCTCGCAATGAAGTTCAGGCCGCGGACGTGTTGGACCGCAGTAACAGAACTCGGTTCGTCGAAACGCTAGATTCTACAGATGCAGACTCACTCCGCAACCCCTGAATCGGTAGAGTCGACGTAATCTCGTTCCCTGTGATTTTTGGACGACGGAAAGAAGTGGCTTCCCCGTCCCCCGTTAACCACACTTTTAACACGGGATACTTCGGTTTGCGGACGAGTTGATCTGAAGTCGCAATCATCCACTTTGAAAATGTAGAGCTGCTTGGCAATCCCCGTCAACCCGTGACGGGCTGTCGCAAGAGTCCGCGTGCACGGCCTGTGAGAGGGAACAGATCAAAGTAGTGAGAATGGCGGCTCATCGACCAGCCTGGTCCTCCAGGGCTTCATTTCAATGTTGAGTCAGCATCAGGCCGTCACAGGAAATTGATGTAATTTGACGTAAATCGTGATCGCACATGGATGTGGTACTCCGATTGCATGGACCCGCGAGACGCGTTGGTGGTTGTGATTGGGGGGGATTTCCGCTAAGAGAACTGTTGTCAGGATCTGGCAGCAGGAGCGGAGACTCTGCTCAGATCACAACATCGGAAGACTAATTTCGGTAGCAGACCTGAACGGTAGGCGAGGTGAATAGTGGGCCGACGCGGTAGACCTCTGGAGCGGGGTTAGATTGCGTCGGCCTTTTTCTTTGGATGGACAGCATGCCCTTGAAGTTACGTAGCAAAACGATTCGTAAAGGGATTGATCGCCTCAAGGCGAGAATCGGAGTCGATGGTCTTTTCCGCGAATTTGGGAATGATCTGCCGCTTCGCTCGGATCTCTTCAGTCTGGCTCAACTCGAAGAACACGCTGAAGCCCTGGCGGCGTGGCACGAGATTGACCCGAACCCGGCTCCAGACCGGCTGTTGCTGCGTTTGACTGATAATCAGAATATTCTAAAGCAAACGTATAAGCTGCTTCTCGAAGCGGTGCAGAACGACCGCCACAACGTCCCCGCGGGCGAGTGGCTGCTGGACAACTACTACCTTATCGAGGAACAAATTCGCACGGCGCGGCGGCACCTGCCACGTCAGTACAGCCGGGACTTGCCGCGGCTTTTGAATGGGCCGTCTGCAGGTTATCCTTGCGTCTACGATTTGGCGCTGGAGCTGATTTCCCATGTGGATGGTCGCATCGATGCGGAAAGCCTGCGGACATTCGTGGCCGCCTACCAGCGCGAGCGTCCGCTGAAGCTGGGCGAACTCTGGGCTGTCCCGATCATGATGCGACAGGCGCTGATCGAGAATCTGCGCCGTGTGGCGGCCCGCATTGCTACGGGACGCATCGACCGGGATGCTGCGACGCTGTGGGCAGGCCGCTTTATCCACTGCGTTGAGACGACTCCGAAGGATCTGGTTCTCTGTCTGGCCGATATGGCCCGGCCTAACCCGGTCCTTTCCAGTGCATTCGTCGCCGAACTGGCTCGCCGGTTGAGCGGGCAAAGTCCGTCACTGGCGTTCCCGCTCACCTGGGTCGAGCAACGATTGTCTGAGAACGGACAGACGATCGAACAGATGGTGCAGACCGAGGGACATCAGCAGGCCGTCGATCAGGTTTCAATTGGCAACAGCATCAACAGTCTGCGGGAACTCGAGGCGATTGACTGGCGTGACTTTGTCGAGCGGCTGAGTGTCGTCGAAGTGGCCCTCCGGCAGGATCCGGCGCGCGTTTATGCCCGGATGGATTTCAACACACGGGACCAGTATCGCCATGTCGTGGAAGAAGTCGCCAAATATAGCCATCTCTCGGAAAAAGAGGTGGCGTTTCAAGCCATTCAGCTGGCCCGACGCAGCGAACTGGCGCATGGCCACACGAATCGGAAATCGCATGTCGGGTACTACCTCGTCGGCAAAGGTTTGCACGATCTCGAAGCCGCATGCCGGATGAAGGGGACGCTGTTCTCGCGCGTGAAGAGAGTGGCGAGTTACTTCCCGCTGACGAATTACCTTGGCTCGATCGGATTGATTTCGATTGCGGTGGCCGCACTGGTATTGAATCTGTCGCCGGCTGTTGGCACCAATCCTTACTGGTTCTGGTTCCTGGCAGCGCTGCTCACACTGAGCGGCAGCCATCTGGGGGTTGGGCTGGTGAACTGGCTGACGACGATGCTGATTCGCCCGCACCGATTGCCGCGGATGGATTTCTCGGCGGGGATCCCCGACAGCGACCGTGCGATGGTCGCGATTCCGACGATGCTGGTTTCGAAAGAGTCGGTGAAGCGGCTGCTTGAGGGACTTGAAGTTCGCTATCTGGCGAATCGGGATCCGAACCTCAGGTTCTGCCTGCTGACGGATCTGAGAGATGCCGAGCAAGAAGTGATGCCGGGTGATGAAGAGTTGATCGCGGCTGCGGCAGCAGGAATCGAGGAACTCAATTGGAAGTACCGGGGGGCCGTCGAACCCGGCATGAACGGCAGTGAATCACTGACCTTCAGCGGATCTTTTTTCCTCTTTCACCGGCCACGTCGCTGGAACGAGCAAGAAAAGATCTGGATGGGATACGAGCGAAAGCGAGGCAAACTCGGAGACCTCAATCAACTCTTATTGACAGGTGCGACGGAGGCGTTTTCCGTCATCGTGGGGGACGTCAAGTCTCTTCCAAAGATGAAGTACGTGATCACGCTGGATACGGACACTCTGTTACCACGAGACGCCGCCCGGCAATTAATCGGCACGATGGCCCATCCGCTCAATCAGGCTCTGATCGATTCCAGGCGAAACCGCGTCGTTGAAGGGTATGGAATCCTGCAACCGGGGGTGGCGATCAGTTTTGAGAAGACGAGACCTTCCTGGTATCTCAAGTTGTTCGGGGGCGAGCCGGGGATCGATCCTTATACTCAGGCGATATCTGATGTCTATCAGGACGTTTTCGGGGAAGGATCGTTTATCGGCAAGGGGATCTATGATATCGACGCGTTCTCACGCACGATGGATGGCAGGTTCCCCGAGAATCGCATCCTCAGCCACGACCTGCTGGAAGGGTGCTATGCCCGATCAGGCCTTGCCAGCGACATTTCCGTATTCGAAAGCTTTCCGCTGAAATTCGAGACGGATGTCAGTCGAAGGCATCGCTGGGTTCGAGGCGACTGGCAGATTGCCGGCTGGTTGATTCCAGGACGGGACAACCCCATCAGCCTGTTGTCCCGCTGGAAGATCTTGGACAACCTTCGCCGAAGCCTGGTACCCCTCGCGCTGACGCTGGTTCTGGTCCTCGGCTGGCTGGTGCATCCGCACGCCCAGTTGTGGACCGTGACGGTGCTGGGAATTATTGTGATTCCGTCCGTTTGCGTGTCACTTGTCGCCCTGGTTCGGAAAGCAGCGGAGTCCCCTCAGGCATCGACATTGCGCCCCGCCGTCAAGTCGATCGGAATGAGCCTTGCCCGGGCCGCACTGATTTTCATTTTCCTGCCGTATGATGCTTTCATCTGCGCGGATGCCATCATCAGGACCATTGTCCGCAGTTTGTGGACTCACCGGAAGATGCTGGAGTGGAAGACGGCCAGCGATGCGGAAAGTGAGTTGACCGATGATCTCGAATCGAGCTTCCGGCGAATGTGGTTTTCCCCGGCGTTTGCGTTGGTGATCGCACTGGGGCTGGCTGTGGTTCAGCCTGTCTCGTTATGGGTGGCATTCCCGATCCTCATGCTCTGGGCGGCTGCCCCTTACATCGCCTGGAAAATCAGTCAGCAGATTCCGCGACGCTCTGAATCGCTGGATGAAGACCAGAAGCTGTTTCTGCATCAGTTGACGCGTAAGACATGGAAGTTCTTCGAGACGTTTGTGGGGCCGGAAGATAACTGGTTGCCCCCCGATAATTTTCAGGAGTATCCTGCGCCGGTGGTGGCTCATCGGACGTCACCGACCAACATCGGGATGTCGCTCCTGGCAAACCTGGCCGCGTATGACTTCGGATATATTTCGACCGGTCGCTTGCTGGAGCGGACCGGGAATACTCTGAGGACTATGGAGTCGCTCGAGCGATTTCATGGTCACTTCCTGAACTGGTATGACACCCAGTCGCTTACTCCCCTCTTTCCGAAATATGTATCGGCTGTCGACAGCGGAAACCTTGCCGGGCACCTGTTGATCCTGCGGCGTGGATTGAAGGAACTGATCAGCAATCGGCTGATCTCGACAGGTTTCCTCAACTCGTTGGCAGTCACTCAGCGTCTGATTGAGGTAACGTCCAAAGAGCCAGTTCAGGGGCGAGTCGAGTCGAAAAAGAATAGAGCGCAAGAAGGTGGCGACGGGGCGCAGGCTTCCCTGAACGGGGCGTCAGCGAAGGGGGGCTCGGGGATGATTTCCTCGGGGCCAAAGCCACCTGACAACCTGCCCACTCTCGAGAGTGTACTGCAGCTTCTGCGACGCGGAGCGGATGCTCAGACGCGTCCAGCGACTCTGCTGGAAACCCAGCAATGGTTGCAACAGATGCAAACCGCTTCGGCTGCCATTGTGGAATGGGGTCACAATCGGGAATCGGAGGCTGTGCGTGAGATTCTGAAGGATCTGAATCAGCAATGTCGTGGAGTTCTTGACGACTTGTCATCGGTTGCGTTGTGGTTGGCGCACGCAGCGATTCCGCCGGAAGTCCATCGGAGTGGCAGCCATGAGCCGGCTTCGATGTCCAGGGAACTTCAGGAGATCGTCGACCGGCTGAATCGAATTCCGTCTCTCCGAGAGGTGTGCGATTTCGATCATCAACTGCTGCCGGGGATTGACAGGATCCTCAGTCTCGAGAAAACGGGCCCTGTTCTGGCACCGGCAGAGCGGAAATGGCTGGAACATCTTCGAGAACTGGTCTTACAGTCGACTCACACGGCATGTGAACGCGTACATCAGATCGAGGAACTGTCCGAACAATGTGCCGAGTTCGCCGATATTGAGTATGACTTCCTTTACGATTCTCGTCGTCGATTGCTCGCGATTGGCTTCAACGTCAGTGAACTGCGACGCGACGGCAGCTTCTATGATCTTCTTGCGTCGGAAGCACGGCTGGCAAGCTTCGTGGCCATTGCACAAGGCCGACTGTCGCAAGAGAATTGGTTCGCGCTGGGGCGTTCGCTTACCCGATCTCACGGGCAGTTGACGCTGCTGTCGTGGAGCGGATCGATGTTCGAGTATTTGATGCCGCTGCTGGTGATGCCCACTTATGACGATACGCTGCTTGATCAGACGTACCAGACGGTGATTGACCGCCAGATTCAATATGGACGGCAGCGCGGTGTTCCGTGGGGGGTCTCGGAATCGGGTTACAACGCTACCGATGCCAATATGAACTACCAGTACCGGGCGTTTGGTGTTCCAGGGCTGGGTTACAAGCGGGGACTTGCTGACGATCTGGTCATCGCTCCGTACGCAACGGCGATGGCACTGATGGTCTCCCCGCGGAAGGCCTGCATCAATCTGGAGATCATGAAGGCGAAAGGATTCGAAGGGGCGTATGGGTTTCATGAAGCTGTCGACTACACTCCGTCACGCCTTTCTCGGGGACAGACACACGCCGTGGTGCAGTCGTACATGGCGCACCATCAGGGAATGGCGTTTCTGTCGTTCGCCTATGTTCTGCTCAATCGACCAATGCAAAGACGGTTCGACAGCGACCCCGAGTTCCAGGCCGCCGATCTGCTGCTTCAGGAACGCATTCCTCACGCCGCACCCCTTTATCCGCACGCCAACGAGGCGGCTGCGGAAAGTCTCCCCTCGGCCGACAGTGCCGCTTTGATTCGCGTCTTTACGACTCCCAACACGCCCGCGCCGGAAGTTCACCTGCTCTCCAACGGCCGGTATCACGTGATGGTGACGAACAGTGGTGGAGGATACAGCCACTGGAAAGGGCTGACCGTCAACCGCTGGAGAGAAGACGCGACACGCGACAACACGGGAGTCTTCTGTTACCTGCGCGATGTGAGCAGCGGTGAGGTCTGGTCCACATCACACCAGCCGACACTGCAACCGACCAAACGATACGAAGCGATTTTCTCACAGGCGCGTGCTGAATTCCGCCGACGCGACAGCCAGATCAAACTGCACACGGAAATTGCGGTTTCTCCGGAAGATGACATTGAGATCCGACGAACCACGATTGTAAACCGGTCGAAGGTCCCCCGGACGATTGAGTTCACAAGTTACGCGGAAGTCGTACTGGCGGCGCCGAACTCCGAGGCCACGCATCCGGCATTCTCGAATTTGTTCGTGCAGACAGAAATTCTGACTTCACGGCAGGCGATCCTCTGCACTCGCCGTCCGCGGTCCAGCAACGAAAATCCTCCCTGGATGATTCACCTGCTGGACGTGCGGGGACCTGCAGAAGGAGAACCGACATACGAAACGGACCGCTTGAAGTTCATTGGTCGAAACCGTACACCGGCGAATCCCCAGGCACTCGAACGGGCGGCAAACTTGACCAACAGCGATGGTTCGGTGCTCGATCCGATCGTCGCCATCCGTCGCCGGGTGACGCTTGCACCCGATGAAGCGACCATTGTTGACCTTGTGATCGGGATGGCCGAATCACGCGAAACAGCGATGTCGCTGATCGATAAGTACCATGACCGTCATCTGGCGGATCGTATCTTCGATATGGCATGGACCCACGGTCAGGTTGTGCTTCGCCAACTGAATGCGACGGAGGCGGCCGCGCAACTGTATGGTCGCCTGGCCAGTTCAATTGTGTTTGCATCGAACCTGCGTCGTGCGAATCCGCTGATTCTCGCCAAGAATCAACGAGGACAATCAGGTCTGTGGGGGCACGGTATTTCAGGCGACCTGCCGATTGTGCTGCTGAAGATCTCCAATGCCGAGAAAATTGAGCTGGTGCGGCAACTTGTACAGGCTCACGCCTACTGGCGCCTGAAAGGATTGATCGTCGATCTGGTGATCTGGAACGAGGACTCATCAGGCTACCGGCAGGTCCTGCAGGATTTGATCATCGGGGTCATCTCGTCAGGGATGGGGGCGCATATGATGGACCGGCCGGGCGGCATCTTCGTCCGGCGAGGTGAGCAGATGTCTGATGAGGATCGAATCCTGCTACAGACAGTCGCGCGCGCCATCATCGTTGATTCCGAAGGGGCACTGGCTGATCAGATAGAGCGGCGAGCCCGAACCGACGTGAAAGTGGCCGAACTTGTTCCCACACGACCTCGTCGACAGGAAGCACCGTCATTTGCCTCGCCTCCGCGTCGCGATCTCTTGTACTTCAACGGTTACGGGGGATTCACTGCCGACGGGCATGAGTATGTCATTCGTGTGGAAGCGAATCAGTCGACTCCCGCTCCGTGGGTGAATGTGCTTGCCAATCCGCACTTCGGGACAGTGATCACAGAAAGCGGGGGGGCGTACACGTGGTGCGTGAACGCACACGAGTATCGCGTTACCCCGTGGAACAATGACCCCGTCTCGGATTCCACTGGCGAGGCGTTCTATATTCGTGATGAAGAGAGCGGGCAGTACTGGTCTCCCACACCGCAACCAGCGCGTGGCAGCCAACCCTATCTGTGTCGTCATGGGTTCGGGTATAGCGTCTATGAATACGCCGACAATGGCATTGCTTCTGAGCTTTGGGTCTATGTGGCAACGGACGCACCCATCAAGTTTGCCATGCTGAAAATCAAGAATGTCTCCGGACGGTCTCGCCGCCTGTCAGCGACGGCCTATTGCGAATGGGTTCTGGGAGAAATGCGTTCGAGAACCCAGATGCACGTCGTGACGGAAATCGATCCGAAGTGCGGAGCGTTAGTGGCGAGAAATCCCTACAGCATCGAATTCTCGGAACGGATTGCGTTCATGGATGTCAGCGATCCGATGCGCAGTGTCACGGGGGATCGGACTGAATTTCTGGGGCGAAACGGCAGCGTCTCCAAGCCTGACGCCTTGTCGCGGATGAGACTGTCCGGAAAGGTCGGAGCCGGATTTGATCCTTGTGGCGCGATGCAGGTCACGTTTGATCTTCCCGATAACCGCGAACGGGAAATCGTCTTTACGCTTGGTGTCGGCCGCGATATCGAAGATGTTCGGACGCTCGTTCAGCGGTTCCGCGGGCTGGAGCCTGCACAGCAGATGCTTCAAAGTGTCTGGGGATTCTGGAACCGGGCTCTGGGGGCCGTGCACGTTCAAACCCCCGATCCATCCCTCAACCTGATGGCCAATGGCTGGCTGTTGTACCAGACACTGTCCGCCCGTTTTTGGGCTCGCAGCGGTTACTACCAGTCTGGCGGCGCTTTCGGATTTCGTGATCAGCTGCAGGATGTGGCGGCGCTGCTGCATTCCGAGCCTCGGCTCATTCGGGAGCACCTGCTGGTATGTGCATCGCGCCAGTTCGTGGAAGGGGATGTCCAGCACTGGTGGCATCCTCCGCAGGGCCGCGGGGTGCGAACGCACTTTTCCGACGACTTCCTATGGCTTCCGCTGGTCACCTGCCGTTATGTGCTGGGGACAGGCGATACGGGAGTGCTGGATGAAATTGTTCCCTTCATTGAAGGTCGCCCCGTTAACCATGACGAAGAAGCCTACTACGACCTCCCCACCCATTCCGCAGAGGCAGCATCGCTTTATGAACACTGCGTTCGGGCCATCGTCAACGGGCTGTCGTTTGGTGTCCATGGGCTGCCCCTGATCGGGTGCGGTGACTGGAACGACGGCATGAATCTGGTGGGAGAGAAAGGGAAAGGAGAAAGCGTCTGGCTGGCGTTCTTCCTCTACGAAATTCTGGTGGAATTTTCGCAGATCGCTCGAATGCGGGGGGATCTGAATTTTGCCGATCGCTGCGAGGTGGAAGCGGCCCGGCTGAAAGAAAACGTGGAAAAGAATGCGTGGGACGGTGAGTGGTACCGCCGTGCTTACTTTGACAATGGCGAACCGCTCGGTTCCGCCACGAATGCGGAATGCCAGATCGATTCGCTGCCGCAGAGCTGGTCGATCCTGTCAGGTGCGGGGGATCCTGAACGATCTCGCATGGGGATGGAAGCTGTTTATCGACGGCTGGTCCGCCGCGAAAGTGGGTTGATCCAGTTGTTCGATCCTCCGTTCGACAAGTCGGCTCTGGATCCGGGTTATATCAAGGGCTATGTCCCGGGCGTTCGCGAGAACGGGGGACAGTATACGCACGCCGCCATCTGGACGGTGATGGCCTTTGCGGCCCTTGGAGATCATCGACGCGCCTGGGAACTTTTCTCGATGATCAATCCCATTAATCATGGGACAACACCCCAGCAGATCGCGATCTACAAGGTCGAACCTTATGTCGTTGCTGCCGATGTGTATGCCGTGTCGCCTCACACCGGTCGCGGTGGATGGACGTGGTACACCGGTTCGGCGGGATGGATGTATCGCCTGATTACCGAATCGCTGCTGGGTCTCCGTCTTGAAGTGGACAAACTGCGGCTGGCTCCCTGCCTGAATGTCGAGTGGAAGTCGATCGTCATTCATTACCGTTATCGCGAGACGTTCTATCACATCACCGTTCTTCAACCCGAGCCGAGCCGTAATGTCAAACGCGTCACCGTCGATGGAGTGGATCGCGAAGATCGTCTGATTCCGTTGCAAGATGACCGGCAGAATCATGTGGTGGAGGTGGAACTGGGTTAGAATAACGGGGGACGAATGACAGCCGCGACCGTTGCGGGTCGGTTGCGGCTGTATCAGGGAGTTACGCCATCAGCCGAAATGGAGGGGGCAGGATGAGAAACATCACCGCCAACAGACGCCCTGGGGGTTACTGCCTTCTCGCCTTCCTGATGCTGATGCAGACGGTGCTGGTCGGTGAAATTCGTTCTGCGCCTGACGAAGTACCGGGGCTGATCAAACCACCTTTCGCCTGGAACCGGACAGACCGCTACGAGCCACCTGACAGCAAGACATTCTTTCCGGACGACAAGACTGCGGGAGAAGAACTTGCAGCGTGTCTGCAAGGGGCTCGCAAGTGGCCGATTGACGTTGATCAGCGTCTGGCGCTGATTCGCAGGGGATTGCGGAACTGTCAGCGAGACAAGACTCGGCTGCTGGGAGCGCTGGGCAATGAGTTCGTCTGGAATAGAGATCCGCAGGATCCTCGCGCGATCGAATTGTTGTATCACGCCAGCGATCTGTCAGAGCACGAGCTTGCTCATACGGCGTTCTACCATGGCCCGACGGTCGTGCTGAAAAGATCGCCCAACCTCGTTCGCACGCTGATGCAGCAGTATCAGGAATGGGGAGTGACCGACCAGTCTCGCATCATTTGGGGGATGAAGACATACGGTGATGCCGAGGAGACTCGCAGGCTGTTACTTCAGTTGCTCGACTCGCATGAAGATCTTGATGAAGGAACCGTCTGCGCAGCGATCGACACCTATCGGGGTCTGTTCGAGACGATGCCACCTGAGATGCAGCGGTTCGATCACATCGGGAAGTGGATCGTTGCCTTTCATCGAACTGATCTCTCGGCCAGTCATCCTCACGCCGCGCAGATTCTACGGGAACAGACTGACAAGCTGATGCGCGGTCAAGAGACGCTTGTGATTGACTTCGTCACTCGAGTCGTCGACGGCTATGAAACGGCGGTTGTGTTGCTTCAGGGGGAAAAGGCTCGACATGAGTTTGTGACTCGGCTGGAGCAGCACATTTTTGCGAAGCTGGATTTCAACTTTCTGTTATCGCCTCGCATCCTGCGGGAATGTCGTCTCCGTGAATTTGGACGATATCTGCCGGGGGGAATCCCGGTCCGCGCCCGCCCGACGTACACCCGTCCGGAAGTGGGGGAAAGCTTTGCCTTCAACGCGACTACATGGGTTGCCCCGGATTTCGAAAACTACTTTGCCGACGATGAGGACGCGGGCCGGAAGCTGGATGAGGTTTATCAGCAGAAGGAAAGCCTTGAAATGAGTGACCGTGAGCTGCTGAGACTTTTTCGACGCGGCGTCCGGCGATCGAAGCAGACACCCAATGAGATGTTCGGGTGGATCTCGGGCGCCTTAGGCTGGCCCCTTGATCCCATGTTGAGCGAGATCATGTTCCAGGCCGTGGATCCAAGAGGGCCTTTTCCTTTCCGTGATGCTGCTGTGTACTACGGGTACAACCTGAATAAACCCAAGACGAAGAATATGCTCGAAGCGCTCGTTCAAGCCTATCTGGCTGAGCCGTTCGACCGCACTTCGAATAGCAACTTTCGTGGACGGATCCTGTGGTCTGTCCGTGACCATGAAGATCACCGTTATTTCCTGGCCACTCGATTCGAGTCGGCACTCAAGAATCATCAGCAACTTTCTGACGAGGCGCTGAGGCCCACCGATCTCGCGTATCGCCAATTAGCGAACCGTGCGCCCCCGAATCAACACGAGTATGACCATCGAATCGTCGATGTCGTCGGCTTTGTGATTCCAGAGAATCAATCGCTGATGGCTGCTAAACAACTCTTCGAAGATCGAATGGAAAGCAATGAATTCTTACTCGACACGGAAATTCGTCAGGAGAAAAATCAGGTCCAGGGTCTGAGCGTGACTCGGGGCTTTGAGGGACCTCGGTTACTTGCAGCAAAGTTGAAGGAAGAATTCAATTGGCCCGTGAATTTCGCACTTCCATTGACCCCCGTGGTCTGGAAGGAGCTGGGAGACAAACTTCCTGCTCGCTTCCAGGATTATCTGCCTGTCACGAAGTAAGTCGTCATCAGGGCCTCATCAGTGCATCATCGAGGGGAAGACGCAGCGGCCTCTCGCGCCGTTGATGGTGTATTGAAGTCCGTGAGCTGCCGGGGAGTACGAGCCGCCCGCAAGGCATTCAGTACTGCGAGCAGATCGATGACTTCCTGGGCAATTGCGCCGCCGACAGGCGACAGCAGTCCGAATGCCGCCAGGATCATTCCTCCGATGCTCAGCAGCATGCCGCCGAGTGAACTCTGTAGAACAATCTGGCGTAACTGCTGGCCGATATGCAGCAGTTCATCAACCTTACTGAGTGAGCTGTCGAGGATCACGGCATGAGCGGCTTCAGAGGTAATGTCGGATGCTCCCCCCATCGCAATCCCGACGGTGGCCGAAGTCAGTGCCGGTGCGTCATTGATTCCGTCACCGACAAAAACCGTGTTGGCTTGTTTGGTCTCGTTACGGACCAGAGCCAGCTTCTGCTCGGGAGTTTGACTGAAGTGAACCTCCGAAATGCCGATCAGACCTGCCAGATAACGGACTTCCGATTCACGGTCACCGGAGACGATCATTACTTTGTGGAAACGGTGCTTGGGACTCAAGTGCTTGATGAAGGGGGCTCCTTCCATCCGCGGTTGATCCCGAAAGCGAAAAGTGACAGGGATTGTTTCATCGATCAGCCCGATACATTCCATGCCGGCGACCTGCGGCGGAAGCTGTTCGAGAATGCGGGCCACGCGCTCGTCCGAAGCTTCTTTTGTGAGTTTGCCGCGACTGGTGACGCGGATCTGTCGGCCGCCAACGGTCCCGACAAGTCCCTGTCCGGGAGGTTCGTGGACCTGAGTCACTTCCAGCGTGGCAGCACCTTTGTCATGAGCCCGAGCCGTAATGGCCGAGGCGAGCGGATGCTTGGAATAACGCTCGATACTGCCGATGAATGCCAGGGCTTCTTGCTCTGTTGTTCCTTCGCCGCAGATGACTTCGGTCAGAGCGGGGCGACCGTATGTCAGCGTACCCGTCTTGTCGAAGATGGCGACGCGACAGGTGTCGATTCGTTCCAGAACCGACGGGTCGCGAATGATGATCCCGCGACGTGCCGCCAGAGAAATCGAGCCGATGATCGCGACGGGGATGGCAATCAACAATGGACACGGCGTCGCAATCACAAGCACGGCCAGAAAGCGAGTGACCTCGCCACTAAGCCACCAGGCGACGGCCGCAATGGCAATCGCCAGTGGAGTATAAAAGGCTCCCAGACGATCGCCGATTCGCCGCATACGAGGACGGTTTTCGTCGGCGACCTGCATGACTTTCATAATTTGCGCGTAGCGGGAATCGACAGCCAGTTTGTGCGAACGAATGGTCAGGGCCGATTCGCCGTTCAAGGCCCCCGACATCACTGTCGAGCCCGCAGATTTGGGCATCAGGTAGGGCTCGCCGGTGAGGAACGATTCGTCCATCGAACCTCGACCTTCCAGTACGACTCCGTCCACGGGACAGATTTCATGCGGAAACAGAACCAGGACGTCTCCGACCGAAACCTGATCGACGGCGATGTCGACGATGGCGTCTGCTTCCTTGCGGTGAGCCTTTGTAGGCATGCGCCGGGCCAGTGCATCCAGGACGGACGAAGCACTGCGAATGGCCCAGGCCTCAAGGGCTTCGCCCCCGGACAACATCAACACAACGATCGTTCCTGCCAGGTATTCTCCCAGCAGCAGCGAGGTCATGATCGAAAGTCCTGCCAGGAGATCCGACCCGAATTGGCCGCGCACCAGATTCCCCAGCAGTCCGATGACCAGCGGTAGACCTCCCACAACCAGAGCGATCACCAGCGGCCAGTCCATGATCGGCAGCGGACCGGCGGTGGGTGCGGTGCCGACTCCAAACCGGATCGCGAGGTGCACCAGGATGGAGATTGCTGCCAGAACAGCGATCGCGATGTCGTACCGGTGACTGTCGTCGGGGCGGGGGGGGGTGGTCATTGTGCGCTGCCATGCCATAGTTGGGTTGTTGGCAGGGCAGCATATCATGCCCGATTCGGCATGTCGTCATGCAGCGGAAGCGGCTTACGGCGCTTCGGGGTCAGGCGACCTTCTGTTCTGGCGAATGGGCCAGACTCCGCTCAAGGCATTCGGCTCGCATAATTTTCAGACTGCGAGGAGCTTCTACTCCCAGTTGCACAGATCCATTCGACATTCTCACAACCTTGATCGTAATGTCGTCGCCGAGCTTGATCACCTGGTCGAGTTTACGGGTGAGCACGAGCATTGGAAGAATCCTTCAGACTTGCCGCGATCGCGGGCAGGGCGTCAATAATCGCCCCGGCGCGGCACCCGTGAATCGTTCACGGTCGCTTCGAACGGGGGTAAGATACCAATCCGAAATCGACTGTCAACCCATGTTCGCCTCATTAGTCAGGCTTGTTATCCATAAAAGCGGGGATGCAAACCGGTTCAGTGAAACCACGGATTTGCGGGGGCGAGCGGAAGGAGCGGTTTCATCGCAAGGCTCTACAACAAAGCATGTTGTGGAGCAGGTCGGTTCAACAAAAGAGATCTGGACGAACGTTTTCTTCGTTCGTGTTGTTATATTGATGGAAAAGCTGCGTTGGAGTTGCAGCGCGGTCCCGGGGGTACTTTGTGACCCACCCTCTTCCATGCCCGGAATTAGACAGGAGTTGCAGGCCATGATGTTGTCGACGACGAAATTGAACGGCCAGCCCTCGATCCGACGTTGCGTTCGTGCAATGGCGGGGCTTGTCCTGTTGTTGCCACTCGTGGCAGATTCGTCGGTGCTGCGGGTTGCTGCGGCGGAAGAGCCGATCAGGACGCGCGGTGCAGACATCGTGGTGCAGGAAATCAATCGCCTGATCCGCGAGACCTGGAAAGACAACGAGGTCGAACCTTCTCCGGTGGCGGATGATGCGGAATGGATTCGACGCGTTTACCTCGACATTGTCGGGCACATTCCCGCTGTCGAAGACGTCGAAAAGTTTCTGGCGGACAAGGACAAGGCCAAGCGGGCCCAACTGATCGACCGGTTGCTGGATGATCCGGGATACACCCGCAACTGGACAACCATCTGGACTAATCTGTGCATCGGACAGCAGACTCCACGCCGTGTGAGCCGAACCGGGATGCAGAAGTTCTTTCGTGAGGCGTTCGGCAAGAATCGTCCCTGGAATGAGATCGTCAGTGATCTGGTGACCGCGGAAGGTCACTACGAAGAGAACGGTGCAGCGAATTTTCTGCTCGCCCAGATGCAGGATCAGGACGACGGCATCCAGATGACTGCCAAGACGACGCGGCTGTTCATGGGGATGCAGGTTCAGTGCACTCAGTGCCATGATCATCCCTTCAACGACTGGAAGCAGGATCAGTTCTGGCAGTTCAACAGTTTCTTTCGCCAGACCGCCAAGGTCGATCACCGCAGGTTCGATCAGAAGACGGGACAGATGGTCGACGACTTCTCGGAAATTGTCGAACGGGACTTTTCCGGGCCTGTCTATTTTGAAAAACGGAGCGGCCTGATGAAGGTGGCTTATCCATCTTATTTCGGTGTCGACATCAATCCCGACAGCACAACCGATCGACGTCGCGAACTGGCCAAACTGATGACGGTTGGGGATCGCCCGATGATTGCTCTGGCCTACATCAATCGCTTGTGGGCTCACTTCTTCGGCTATGGCTTTACCAACCCGATCGACGATATCGGGTCGCATATTCCGGTGACCCACCCCGAACTGTTCGACCGGCTTGCGGATGAATTTGTGAAGAGTGGATACAACTGCAAGCAGGCGATCCGCTGGATCGCGAACAGCGAAGCCTACAACCTGACAAGTCGGACGACGAAGAAGAACGCCCAGGATAACCCTGCCATTGGCGAAGCGGCCCTCTTTACTCATGTCTATGTGAAGCCAATGACGGCAGAGCAGCTTTATGACTCGCTGATCGTCGCCACGAATGCTCACAAATCCGGACGGTCGGGCTGGGAACAGGCTGAAGTCCAGCGACATGCGTGGCTGCAGTCGTTCGTGCAGACCTTCGGAACCGATGAAGGGGACGAAGCGACTTCCTTCGACGGCACGATTCCTCAGGCGCTGATGATGATGAATGGACCTCTGGTCCAGGACGCCGTCAGTGTGAAACCGGGCAGTTATCTGCATCAGTTGCTGACAGGCAAGGGGACCGACAATCACAAGATCCAGCGGCTTTATCTGTCTGCCCTCAGCCGGATGCCAAATAAGGCCGAGATTGCAGCCGCCCAACGCTTTTTGAACAGTAACCAGGATCCCCTGACGGTCTATCAGGATCTGTTCTGGGCACTGCTCAATTCGAACGAGTTTATCATCAATCACTGACGTGCGTCGGCCATTTCCACTTCTTCTCGAGTCTCCCTTTTCACATCGGAACGCGTTATGAATCTGAATACACCCTCGGGCATGTCGCGACGTCATTTTCTGGGGCACCTGGCAGCGGGCGCTTCTGTCTTGCCCGCGATGAATTTCATTTCTCACGTGAAGGCAAACGCGGCGGATCTGAAGAAACGCCAGAAGGCCTGCATCCTGATGTGGATGAGCGGTGGTCCGCCGTCGATCGACATCTGGGACCTGAAGCCCAATTCCAAAAATGGGGGCGAATTCAAGCCGATCAGCACCAGTGGCGGCTTGGAGATCAGTGAGCACATGTCGAAGACGGCTCAGGTGATGGACAATCTGTCGGTCATTCGTGCCATGAGTACCCGCGAAGCCGATCACGGCCGAGGTCGGTACTATATGCACACGTCCTACGTACCCACTCCGACGGTGATTCATCCTGCGTTCGGGTCGGTCGTCAGCTACGAACTGGGAACGAAGCGGAAAGACCTTGAAATTCCCGCCTTCATTTCGATCGGCGGTGGTGGTTCCAGCCCCGGCTATCTGGGGATGACCCATTCGCCGTTCCTGGTTAACACCAGCGGGCAGATCGATAACGCGGGACTGGGTGGATTGGGACTGGACAGACTCGAACAGCGCCTGCGGATGCTGAATACGGTCGAAGATAACTTCATTCAGTCGCAGCGAGGGGAATCAGGGCAGGCGCACAAGGACGTTTACGTCAAGGCGGTCAACCTGATGAAGTCGCAGCAGATGGATGCCTTCAAGATTGATCAGGAAAAGAAGGAAGTTCTCGACGCCTACACGGGAGCCCCCGCACGTGGGGGTGCCATGGGAGGCGGCGGACAGTTCGGTCGCAGCCTGCTGATGGCACGACGACTTGTCGAGGCCGGGGTTCCGTTCGTCGAGGTTGATTTTGGTGGCTGGGACCTGCATGCGAACGTCTTCGAGACCTTGAAGACGCAGCGGCTTCCTGCACTGGATGCCGGGATTGCTGCACTGACCGCAGACCTCAAGCAACGTGGCATGTTGAATGACGTGGTGCTGGTCTGGATGGGTGAATTCGCACGAACTCCTCGCATCAACCAGGACGTCGGTCGTGACCACTGGGCCAATAGCTGGTCAGTCATGATCGGTGGTGGAGGATTGAAGGGGGGACTGGCTGTGGGTGAAACCGACGCTGACGGCATCTCTGTCGCCAGCAGCAAGTCGTACCAGCCCGGTGACGTCTGGGCGACCGTAGCCCATGCCTTGGGGATTCCGCTCGATACGGTTCACAAGTCCAAGAATGGTCGCCCAATGAAGCTGGCAAACGGCGGTACAGCCATCCAGGAACTGATCGGATAACAAGAATCCTGGTGACAGGGGAAAGACGAAGCGGCTCTTCTTCTCTTTCTCTTGAGTGCCGGGAGTAGGAACAGATCGAGGTCCTCATTCGGGGAATGCGTCCCGGACAAATTTTCCAGACGAGGCCTCGTCTGTTTCTTGTATGACAGACGATTGTTGATCCCTGAGGCGACAACCACTTCGGCCGTGGAACTTGCCGTCGGTGTTGTCGAGGTGTGGCGGGAAGTTTTCCGTAGTTCTCCGGTGAAATCGTGACAGAAGACGCC
Organism: Schlesneria sphaerica; assembly: GCF_044336245.1. Lineage (NCBI taxonomy): Bacteria > Pseudomonadati > Planctomycetota > Planctomycetia > Planctomycetales > Planctomycetaceae > Schlesneria > Schlesneria sphaerica. Next base: position 4,186,020 of record NZ_CP172346.1, read on the forward strand.
ACTACCGAGCCTCAGGCCTCTGCCCCCAGTGGTGAGTTCGTGCAGCTGTTTACTCACCATCAGCGGCGGCTGTTCCTCTATATCCTGTCTCAGGTCTCGAATCCTCTGGATGCCGAAGAGATCCTGCAGGAGACGAACGTGGTGATCTGGAGTAAGAGTGCCAAGTATCAACCCGGTACCAACTTTCTGGCCTGGGTCAGCCAGATCGCCAATTTCGAAGTGATGAAGTTTCGGACGCGAAAACGTCGGGAAAAACTGGTCTTTAGTGACGAATTTCTTCAGTCGGTGGCCGAGGAAAGTCTGGAACGATCAGAAGAGCTGGAGTCGCGTCGGGCGGCGCTTGTCGACTGCTTGAACCGATTACGCCCCAAGGATCGTGAATTGATTCAGCTGCGGTATGCTCCGGGAGAACGTGGTAAGCACCTGGCTGAGCAGATTGGCCGACCGGCGAATTCCGTGTATCAGTCGCTCGGCCGCATTCGTCGATCGCTACTCGACTGCATTCAGCAGAAGTTCGCGGCAGAGGGGGCGTCATGACTCATCCCCGTCACAATCCCACCGAACTGGAAGTGCTGCTTGAACTACTGTGTGAGGACCGCCTGACCCAGGCCGACGCTGCGCGACTGGAAGAACTCGTCCTGTCGTCCCCCGAAGCCCGCTGGACTTACCTCACATACATGGACCTGCATGGCACCCTGTACTGGGATGCGGCCGGGGCCGGTTCACCTGAACCACTTTCCTCGGAGGAGCTGCCGGTTTACGCCGGTCCTGTCCAGCCCCCACCAAGCGTTCGGGCTGTCACTCCTGCGAAGACGCACCGTCGCGGGGTAGGGATGATGGCAGCGGTCGCCCTTTGTCTGGGTGTCGTCACCTGGGGACTCTGGCGGCTTCCCGGAACTCAACCACCGGCGGAAGTCACCCAGGTGGCACCAGAAGATCGGGGTACGGACCGGTTACAATCCGGGACGGTTCGCGACCGAATCCGACGCTCGCCCAAAGCTCCTGTCACGGTGGGGAACATCAGTCCGGCACCCCGCGTTGAGGTCCCGGAAAACGCCACTCCTGCTGCACCGAACTCGACCGAGTCTGTGGTCGCTCAGCCACCCATGTCGACTCGGGCCATTGTCACCCGGATCAACGAAGAGATCGAATCGCGTTGGACAGAGATCGGGGTGCAGCCCTCGCTCCGAGCCGACGATGCGGAATGGCTGCGCCGGATCTACCTGGATCTGGCGGGCCGTGTCCCAACCGTCACGGAAAGTCAGACATTCCTCGCGGATAAGAGTGACGACAAACGAGAGGCACTCATTGAAGTCCTGCTGGAAGATTCAGCCTACGTTCGGAACTTCACGACCAAATGGTCAAACCTGCTGATCGGGCGGGCCTCCAACCCGCTGGTCAATCGCGAAGCATTCGCCAAGTTTCTGCGAATGAGTTTTGCCGAGAATCGGCCCTGGAATCAGATCGTGGCCGATCTGATCTCGGCCGAAGGGAACAATTCGGAAAATGGGGCCACGAATTTTCTCATCGCTCACCTGAATAACGCGGCAACACCTGCGACCGCGGTCTGCTCCAAGCTGTTCCTGGGGCGGCAGCTCCATTGCAACCAGTGCCACAACCATCCCTTCAATGAAACGAAGCAGGTTGAGTTCTGGGAGCTGAACAGTTTTTTCCAGCAGACCGCCAGCGTGCGCCGGATTCGTCGGGACCAGCAGACCGGCCGACAACTGGCGGCTTTCACCGAACTGGTGACACGCGATGCGGGTGGACCTACGTATTTCGAAACCCGAACCGGGCTGATGCGCGTCGCTTATCCTCGATTTAATGGGACCGACGTAGATCCGGGGGCCGAGACGAATCGCCGCCGGGAACTGGCACGATTGATGACGACAGGAGAGCAGCCGGATCTGGCGTCGGCTTTCGTCAATCGGATGTGGGATCACTTCTTCGGGATCGGCTTCACGCGAGAATTAGACACCCTGGGTCCGCATCAGGTTGCTAGCCATCCCGAACTGCTGGAAGTCCTGTCGGCCGAGTTCATTCGCAGTGGATACGACATCAAGCAACTTGTTCGCTGGATCTGTCGATCCGAGCCGTATCAGTTGAGCAGCCGATTCTCGGAATCGAATCGGTCGGATGATCCGTCGTTGGGTGACATCCCCGCGTTCAGCCGGATGTATGTCCGCTCGATGACGGCCGAACAAACCTATGATTCCTTCCTGACTGCGACGAAAGCGCACCAGGTGGGGGCGGTCGACTGGGTGCATGCAGAGCAGAACCGGCAACAGTGGCTGCGTCAGTTTGTGGTGTCGTACAACACGGACGAGAATGATGAGGCGATGACGTTCGACGGATCCATCGGCAATGCACTGTCGCTGATGAATGGGCCGCTGATCGAAAAGGCTCTGGATCTGTCCGCCGGCAGCTTCCTGGGGGAGGTGGTCCGTCAACGATCGTCTGAGACCGAGAAGATTCGATCGCTGTGTCTGGCGACCCTTTCCCGCTTGCCCGAACCCAATGAATTGAGCTCGATGAAGAAACTGCTGCGGGACGCTGCGACCACTGCGGGCAAGTCCGCCAATGGTGCCGTCAGTCCCGCTGCGGCTTATCAGGATCTGTTCTGGGCTCTTCTCAACTCCAACGAGTTTGCGTCGATCCACTGACACAGGATCGGTCGTACGAAGCGGCAGCTATTCCGCTTTGATTTCTGCGATTCGGATGTTTTTGAACTCGGCCCACATTGGCTTTCCGGCATGGAGTTGCAGTGCCAGGATGCCGTCCGAAAAGGAATTTTGAGGATCCTGGTCCTCACATTCCATGATCAGCTTGTTGTTGAGGTAGTGCCGAATGAGCGGGCCTTTGGCGATGATCACGACATCATTCCAATCGTCCAGCTTGAACAACTTTTCAAAGGTGGCTTGATCGATCAGATCGGAGCGAAGGACCTGCTTTCCATTCTGGTCCCACTTGACCTGTTCACCCACAAGGCTGATACGGCCCCGTTTGCCACCCTCGTCATAAATAAATCCAGCCACATTGGGGAACGCCACTTCGTTACGCAGTTCATGCTGGTAACCTCTGACCACCCACTTGTTCCGTACATCAGAGGTGGTGATATGACGGGATCGGTATTGAATGCCGGAATTGTTGGTGGCGTTACAGCGAAACGAAAGTCGCAGTTCGAAGTCCTTTGTGCGACCTTCTTTCCAGATCAGGAAGGTGTTTCCATCCGCCGCGTTCTCTGGCGTCGTCTCACCCCGGATCACGCCGTCCTTCACACTCCACAGGCGCGGGTCTCCGTCCCAGCCGCTCAAATCTTTGCCGTTAAAGCATGTCACCATTCCTTCTTTTTCGGGAGGGGCATCCGCAGCAAGGACCTGAACACCAATCAGGCAGAGGGCCACAGTGACGGACTGCAGAGCAAAGCGCAGCAACATACTTTTCTCCAGAAGGGGGGCGACAAAATACTCGTTCCATCTGACCGACAAGGATAACGATTTTCTCGACGCATTACCTATTCAACGGTCGTGGGGCCGTCGCCTCCCGACAGCGAGCAGATCGTTACCGACAGGGGTGCTGCGGAACGTTGATTTCATGGGTACAGCAAGACGATGACTGTTAATGCCACGCGACAATACTGGTGCGCCATCGCTGCAGAATCCTCCGGGGGTGTGGTCACATCCGGGTGTTCCGTTATCGCCCAAACTAAATGTATGCCGACTCGCTCGAACTGAATTACGCTTACTAGCCGTCAACCTGCTGTGTCGTCGATGAGTCTTAGCTTCGCGACGAACAGTATTGGCGGTGTCCACGTTGAGTCCCGCACCCACGTGCATCTGACCCGCAACCTGGTTTAAACAAAATTACGCCAAAGAAAGCTCATTTCGAGAATTTCTGGCGGCGGATTAAATAGAGCATCATTCAGTACTACAGTTCTCAAGCTTGTTTATCGCTTCAAGAAGTTGCATATCAAGTACGCTGCCCTGGCCTAGCCGGGATCGTAACACTGCAATGTACTGACTAGCTGGACACCCTATATTTCCAATCGCTTCCACGACGAATCCTACGGAATCCCTTGAAGAATGTTCTGTTTCTAAATAGTTTACCATTTCTTCTATTACATCCACCGACCCTGCACCGCAATTCGCCAGTGAGATGGCCGCCTCGCGCTGGACATACAAATTTGGCGAGTTTAAAAGGAGCACCATCTGCTTTCGTACTGCAAGGGAGAACGGTGCCATTTCACCCAAGGCTATTGTTGCTTTCGTGGCGCCAAAGGAATAATTACCATTCGTAATGTTTATGAGCTTTGCAATTGACGTGGGATCGCTTGGGTTCTTTCTTAAATCGTTCTGCAGTGCCTTAATGTGCCGCAACACAACATGGCGTTTATACGAAGTGTCGGCATTTATGAAAACGTAAGTCCACAGGACACACGTCAATAGGAACATTAAGAAAGCGATCTTACCGGTGCTCCAGTTCACAGTTTTTCCGCCTCTCATGGCAAATTCTATTTGGAGAAATGGTCGACTCGATGTCAATTACTCAGATTTCAAAACTCAGTTCGCGACCTCGATAGGCATTTTTTATGTTGCGCAGATACTTTTGCCAGACTTCCAACTGTTTCTTTCTACCCATGAGGACAAGTCCTAAATCACCGTGCGCGAATATGCTCGGTCAGTAGTTGAAAAGAAGGGAATCGCTCCAAGGGTATAATTGGGTGTGATTTGGAACCAATTGTTCAAGGAGAGATTCCCATGGAAGGAATTATTCAAAGCCCGAGTCGTCATGACAAGCGGCGAATTCTGAAGAACATGCGGAGATGCCGTAACGGACAATTGAAGATCCGTTATCAAATCGTCCTCGATCTTCTGGAGGTACCAGCTACGGTGGTCGCTGTCGCTGTTCGCCAGTCAGCCCTTACCGGCCTCAGACCGTTGGTTGCCGGAACTCAGGGAGCGGGTTGAGGCGGATGGGGTACGGATTCTTGAAGCTCGCTTGCTCCCTGGAGACACCACCTGTCAGTTATTTCTCTCGACGCGGCCGGAGGTGGCTCCCCCTTCCATCGTGAAGTCTGTGAAGGGACGGCTGCAGCACCTGCTTCGAGAGACCACGCCGAAAGCGTTCCGCAGAAAGTTTCTGCTGGCGGCGATCGGCAATGCGAAACGGGAGGTGGTCGAGGCGTACGTGGCATCTCAACTGGACCATCATCGCATGGCCGACGATCGAGTTCAGAACGCTCTGCAGCAATTTCAACTGGCCTTCCCTGAGGTGGACCTCTCACAGAGGCAGACGACGGCGCATGGAGCGTACCTCTACAGCATGCACCTGGTGCTGGTGCATTCCGGACGCTGGAATGAGGTTCGTGACGAAGCACTGGCTGGCACTCGGGATATGGTGCTTCGGTTGCTCAAGCCAAAGGATATGGGATCTCTCGCCTCGCGTTGTTGCCTGACCACCTGCATCTTTTGGCGGGTTTTCCTGCGACCTCTTCCCCGGAAGAGATCGCACTCGGCTACCTGAACAACCTGGCCTAGGCTCACGGAATGAGGCGGATCTTTTCCTTCAGTTACTATGTGGGGACGGCAGTTACTACGTCGGGACGGTGGGTGAGTTTGACACTGGGTCGATCAAGGCCGCACTTGATCGCTCTTAGCGGCTCAGTCGTTGCTTCCACCGACGCAGGGTCTCATCGTACCACACATCTTTGTCTTCTCGGTCTTCCGGCGGTTATTGCCGATGTTGATTTGTCGTGAGTTGTTTTTATTTGAATAGAAGCGATTTTCGTGGTCCGTTTTTGTGTGCGACCTGGACAGCGAGTCATCATTGGACGTGTTCACGCAAGGATTGCGTGAGGATTGGTTTCAATTCTCTCGTGAAAGTCCTTGCCATGCCGGAGATGATCCTTGATCAGTTGGACACCGCCCAATTCGGTGACAAGCGGTTGACGAAGCGATTTGTCAGGATCATGGAACGCGTCTCTGAGAAGCCGAACATGAGTATTCCGGCCGCGATGAAGGGGCGCGCCGAAATGGAAGGGGCCTATCGGTTCTGCGATAATCGGAAGGTGTCCCCCGAGGCGATCCGCTCTCCCCATGTCGCCGCCACGTATGAGCGAATTCGCCAAACAGACGTGGTCGTGTTGGTTCAAGACACGACCCAACTGGATGTCACTCGCCCCAGGCAGCAAGTCAGAGAAAGCGGCCCGCTCGAATTTAAAACACGCTTTGGCGCGTTCGTTCATCCGTTGATTGCCTTTGATACCAACGGGATTCCTCTGGGCGAAACCTGGAATAAGACCTGGGTTCGCAAATCGATTGAGACGCAGGTCCCTCGTTCGGAAAAGCGAGATAGACGCATGGCGACTCCGATTGAAGACAAAGAGAGTTTCCGCTGGCTGGAAGGCCTTCGAGCGGCGAGAGAGGTCGCCAAAGTCTGCCCTGACACCCAGTGCATCTGTGTGGGAGATAGTGAAGCAGATATCTACGAACTGTTCGCCGAGCCGCGAAACACAGGTGAAGGACAGGAATTGCAGTTACTGGTACGCGCCTGCCACGACAACAGGGTTCTGAGCAATCACCCCAAGAATTTGGTGGAAACACTGCGGGCGTCACCCAGTTTGTTGTCGTGTAGCGTCAAAGTGAGCCGTCGGACTCCCAAGGTGAAGGCGAATAAACGAAAACGCACACTAGAACGAGATGCTCGGGTCGCGGCAGTGGAAATTCGCACGGCGACGGTCACACTTCGACCACCTCACCGCCCCGACCGCAAACTCCTTGAAGCGACGTTGAATGTTGTCCTGATAGAAGAACCAAGTCCTCCAGAAGGACAACAGCCAATCCAATGGATTCTCCTGACAACATTGCCGATCGATAACCTCGAACAGGTTCAATTGATTGTGAAATACTACGGCATCCGCTGGCAGATCGAAGTTTATTTCAAAACATTGAAATCAGGTTGCCGCATTGAAGAACGGTACTTCGAGGAGATGGATCGACTGCTGAATTGCGTAGCCGTGTACTCGATCGTTGCGTGGAAAATCTTATATCTGTGTCGGCTCAGCCAGCAGTGTCCCGACCTGGACTGCGAAGTCGTCTTCGAGCCTTGTGAATGGAAACCCGTTTACATGGTCACGCACAACAACGTGCTCCCTCAGAGCCCCCCGACGCTGAACGAAATGGTCCGGATGATTGCCTCGTTGGGTGGTTACGTGATGCGTTCGAAAACTCAACCCGGCTCCCAAACGCTGTGGCTGGGTCTTCAACGTCTGCATGACCTCTCCCAGGCCTGGAATTCATTTGGACCCGAGGCTTCTGCAAGAATGCCCCGCGGTGGTGACCAGCTCTGCAATGACGGCCCCTCCCGCGGATCCGATCGGGGTCGAGGCAGGGTATGACACAGAACGTCATCAACTGTCCCTGAGCACCGCCAGCCCACCGACTTCCCGCAGGTCTCTCCAACGGTCGGAACCGTCGACGAGTAACCACGCTCAAGATGAGCTCGCTCGCCGATGTACGCTCTGACAGCCCGCCAGTTGCCATACAAGAGCATCGTTCCCCACTCTCGTGATCTCTTTCATCCGACTACTCGCTCGGGTGGACCCCGTCTCCAATCATTCTCCATCGTTGAACCTCATTCGCCCCAGAAACAAAGGTCAGGATGCCACCGACATCGCGTTTCACGAACCCGTTACGGCAGACTTGTGTGGTACGATGAGACGCGGGGTCGGAGGAGAGCTTTTGAGTGGGGCTGCTTTCTGCTCTTAGCGGCTCAGTCGTTACTTCCACCGACACAGGGTCGGAGGAGAGCTCTTGGCGGAGGGCTCGTTTGTTGGATGGTCGTTGTTTTCGCTTCGGGCTGGCATTGGAAGTACGAGCCGTCTGGACAGAAATCTACTGCTGGTTTGAACATGTGAAATTCGGGTTGGCAGAGGATCGGTTTGTCTGCCGGGCGACGGAGGGCGGGGTCGCTTGAGTCGGACGGGAGATTTTGAGGCGATTGCGGCCATTTCTGCAGGGCACTCTGGCCTGCGGCTCTCATGCAGCAGGGTGAGCTCTGTCTTCTTGAGCGAACTGGTCCGTCGAAGTCCAAAAGGTGGAACTCCGTGGCGTGGGGGAGGCAGAGTTTTCCTGTCTTCTACTTCGTTCGACTAGGCAATCTGTTCGTCTCGCACTCCCCCGCTTTCAAGCGATTCCCGCCTGTCCGTCGATGGACAAGCACGGAGATGAAGGATCGTCCTCCGACGCAGCGAGGGATTGTGGCAGACGCATTGATTAACACCTATTGTCCAACCTCAGCGCCCACGAGTAGACCTTCCATGATACGAAGCATATTTTCATGTAAGTTATGGAGTGCCTTGATCCTGCTGGCAGGATCAACGGTGGTCTGTGCATCGGAACGGGTTACGCCAGAAGTACTGGCCGCCCGGCGGACACTTCCGTCGGTCGGAAACATCCATACTGAGAAATCGGCGAACCCTTCCAATAGCGTATTTACCTCTGAAAAGACGCGCAAGATCAATGGGATGGGTACCGGGATCGTTGTGGATGAGCGTGGCTATATGGTCACGAATTACCACGTCATCGCCGACGTCGACACCATTCGTGTCGAATTCGAAGATGAAAACCGGGTCCGTTCGAGCTACGTCGCTCGCAAGGTTCGCTATGATCGCGAGCATGACCTGGCCATCATTAAAGTCGATGGCGCCAAACCGTTTAAGGTGATGCCCTGTGGAACATCATCGGATTTGATGTACTGCGAAAAAGTCATTGCCATCGGCAACGCCTTCGGCTACGACGGGACCGTCACGCTCGGATACATCAGTGCTCTGGGGCGCGATGTTGAAGCCAACGATACCGTATCGTATCGGAACTTGATTCAGACCGATGCGGCGATCAATCCTGGCAACAGTGGCGGCCCGCTGATCAATATGGATGGCGAAGTGATCGGCATCAATGTCGCGATCCGCGCCAATGCTCAAAAAATTGGTTTCGCAATTCCGATCGATGACGCACGAGTCATCATTGCGAAGATGATGAGCGTGGAGAATCTGGATGGTAATTTCCATGGCTTGATCGGCAAGGACATCAAGTCGGGTGCGACACGGATGTTGCGGGTTGACGGTGCTCACCCTGACAGTCCCGCTGCATTGGCGGGGCTGCGATCGGGGGATGTGATTGTCAAGGCGGGTAATCTTGATGTTGTCGACGCGGCGGATTTCGAGCGAGCGATGCTTCATCGTCCGGTCGGAGACAAAATTGAAATCACCGTCAAGCGGAATGATCGGGAAGTCAAAACGACACTCGCTCTGGCCAGCTACGCCGGCGGCAGGTCCTCAGTCTCGAACGATATCCAGGTCGTATCGCGGGCCAACAATGATGATTCCGATCGCTTCTGGTCGCAGTTGGGATTGCGGCTGACGCTGTTGCCCTCGAACGAAGTGCGAAGTCACTTGTCGAAGACCAAGTATCGAGGGGGAATGCGGGTTCTTGAAGTGAAGCCCGAAAGCCCTGCTGCTGTTAATGGGATCCAGAAGGGTGACGTCCTGGTCGGACTCGACAAGTGGGAAACCATGAGCGTCGACAACATCACCTGGATCATGAATCAGATGATGACGCAGACCCCCGGCCCGGATGGACAGAGTCAGATGAAGTTTTACCTCGTGCGGGGACAGGAAACCCGATTCGGATATCTGCCGATCTCGCCGAATCCCCGAACTGCGTCCGCTGGAAACTGATCCTTCGCAGATTCGATTGAGCCGATGGATGGCGATTCGATCAGCAGGGCAGGTGACAGTGACTTGATAAAAGCACGGCGCGACTGGATCAGTCGCGCCGTGTTAGCCATTTTCAGGCGATGGAATGTTCGTCCGATGATGGGTGGCATCCAGGTTGTCCGGGAGACTGGATGCGGCCGGCTGTTATCGGGGAGCTCATTTCGTTGAATCGATGACAAAGTCGGAGGCGGTCCAGGGAGGAAGATCCGTTTCGAAGTGGACTCGCTCACCGGTCAAGGGGTGCTTGAATTCGATCCGCTGGGCAAGCAGGCACAACGGGGGAGCATCCAGCGAAACGGTTTGTGTGTCTCCCAATTGATGCCCGACGCGGTAAGTGGCATCTCCAAAGATGGGATGGCCGAGATGCCATAAATGCACGCGAATCTGGTTTGTTCGACCTGTGTAAGGGATGGCTTCCAGCAGGGAAGTTCCATCCGGGAAACGCTCGAGCACTTTAAATCCGGTTCGGGCCGCCAGGCCATGCTCGTCGTCGATGTGACGTGATCCCAGTTGCCCGGCATCCGCACTGATGGGACTGGTGCATTCGAACTCATCCTGCGAAGGGATGCCGTGGACTCGTGCGAGGTACCGCTTGCAGACGGCATCGGGGCCGGTCTGTTCGAACTGCCGTTGAACGAGTTTGGCGAAATGCCGTGTGCGGGCAAAGACCACCACGCCTGACGTGTTCGCATCAAGACGGTGCGAGGGACGGGGGCTTTGGGGGAAATAGACCTGACAAAGGATCGACTGCAACGTGTTGCGGCTGAATCTGCCGGACGGGTGTGTCGGCAGGGGGGCTGGTTTGTGGACGACGATGATCGCTTCGTCTTCGTAGAGAATCCGGATCTGGACGTTGACGTCGGGTTCTTGAGTACCCGGAATGATGTGCAGATATCGTTGACCCGCACGAACGAGTTCATCGTGGGATGCGGCGATTGTGGGAGAGTCTTCCGTAGGCTGTGGGCGTCGGCCTGGACTGCGTGATGGGGGATGAATCCGTTTTCGGATGCGGCCCTCGTCGCACGCCTGTTTCCAGTCTTCCCGAGGAATGTGACTGAGAATACCGCAGAGGAAGTCGAGCAGTGCAACGCCATCATACTCGGCCGGAACGTTCAAAGGCCTTTCGTTGACGTATGGCTGACTTCCGGGAAGGGGATTCACGACCTGCTGGAGCGTGGTGTGGCGCTCGGCGAGAGTTGCCGCTCGCTGTTCCTCTGTGGTTTTGTAACAGTAAGGACAGGAAAGGCCTTCGACGAAGCGCGGGTCTTCCTGTTCTTCGGGCGTCAGCGGAGACTGGCAGACAAAGCATTGTGCCGATTCGGACTCGTGCAAACTCGGGTCGACACCAACTCGCTGATCGAAGACAAAGCACTCTCCGTCGTAGTGAGCCCCGCCGCATTCCTCGAAGTACTTCAGGATTCCCCCATCCAATTGAAAGATCTGCTCGAACCCTTCACGCTGCATGAACGGGCCCGCTTTTTCACAGCGAATGCCCCCTGTGCAGAACATGACAATGGGCTGTTTCTTCATTTCTGCCGGAAGCTGTCGGACGGCTTCGGGAAATTGGCGAAAATGGTCAATGTTCAGCGACATCGCGTGCTGAAAGGTCCCCAACTGCACTTCGTAGTCATTGCGCGTGTCAATCAGTGTCAGCGGGCGTCCTTCATCCAGCCATTGTTTCAACTCGCGAGGGGGGAGCTTGGGAGCGGGGGCGCGTGCGGGGTCGATCCCTTCGACGCCGAAGGCGATAATCTCCTTCTTGATTTTCACCAGCATTCGTCGAAACGGCTGTTCCGCACTCTCACTCACTTTTGGCTCAACATCTTCCAGTCCGGGAACTTGCCGCAATTCACAAATCAATGTGTCGATTGCACTTCGGTTGCCAGCGACAAACAGATTGATTCCCTCGGTGCTGAGCAGGATGGTCCCTTTCAGCTTACCAGCGGCGCAAATCTGGATCAGATGTTCACGCAGAGGCTTCAGGTTAGACAGTGGAGCAAATTTGTAGGCGGAGATATTCGTGGTTGTCTGCATCGTCTTCATCTGATAGGTGTCATCGGACTTGACCGGCCCCGCCAGGTGGGAATGTCAAGCTATGACGATTACGGAGGCTCATCCTCGTGCATGTTGACAGGTGGTCAGCCGGTTACGCAAGTGCCGAAGATCACTGCACGCCTCAGGCCGCGCTCGTGAGCGCACAGGAATCGATTCGCCATTACTGCCGGTTCAGCACGGATGGACGGGCAGAACGTGGTTCAATGGACGGAACGACTCATCCTGATTGCGCTCGCTGGCCGAAGACGTAACTGCAGATGAAGAGTGAGAGATTCATGGGAGGAACTGTGCATAATCGCTGTGATCTCTGTTTTGTCCGGTCTGTGCTCACCTTCGGCGTGGCCATGGTCCTGCTCGCTGTAGTTGAGGTGGAAGCCCAGGTTGAAAACAGTGTCCTCAGCACGCGTGCGGATTCACCTGCCGAGATTCAGCGAATCGTGGCAGAAGCAACCGTCGCCGGGCCGCAGTCAGATCAGTTTGTCCAATTGATTGATCGTGCAATCGAAATCACGAGCAAGCGGACCTTGGTCGCAAATTCGCATTCTCCCTGGCAGATATTTCACTGCATTCTGGCGTTGCGCCATGACACCGTATTGCGACTCGGTGACAAGAAAGTCAACGCCATCCAGTGGCTGTCGACGACGGAACCTCAGTTCGACAACCAGCCATGGATGTTGCTGACCAGTCATGGGGCCAAGTTTCATCCCTATACCCGCATCTACGCCTTCGAAGGACATCCCTCGCAGTTTCTGGCGCTGTTGTCTCATTCGAATCTGCCACTTGACCACGAATTTCGCGTGCAGGGAAAGACCGTCACGCTGAATGATCTGGTCAACAATACGATGAAGGAAGTCAACACCAACGAAGAAGTGACCTGGGTGTTGTGGGCACTGCAACATTTTCTGAAGCCCGACGCGACCTGGTACAACCAGCACAATGAACCCTGGAGCATCGAACGACTGGTCCAGATTGAAACCAGTCAACCCGTCGTAGGGGCTCCTTGTGGTGGGAATCATCGGCTCTACGCCTTGACCCGAGCTCGCGACAAGTACCTGCAGAATGGCGGACGGTTGCGTGGGGTCTGGTTGCAGGCCGATCAGCGAATCAAGCAGCACATTGAAATCGCCCGGTCGCTACAGAACTCGGACGGTAGTTTCTCCAGCGAATCCTACAAAGGACCTGGTTATACCCCGGACGTGAACAAGCGGTTTAACACCACCGGGCACACGATGGAGTTCCTTTCTGCAAGCCTGCCCAAAGAACGACTCAATGAGCCTTGGGTACGTAACGCCGTCTGGACGCTGTCACGTGAACTGATCCTCCAGCGCGATGCCCAGATTGATTGTGGTCCGCTGTTCCACTCGCTGAATGCACTGATTCTTTATCGGGAACGAATCTCGCCAAAGCATCAGGGTGCAGAAGAAACGATTCAGACGCCACCCCTGTTGCGGGAAGCAAAAGTCCCTCGTGCAGAGACGAGTCAGAATTCCGAGTCCCGTCTGAAAGTGACTCCGAAGCTCGAAACGGAGCCCAAGAGTATCAGCGAAGTGGCGTCAAAACCGAAGCTGACGTTCGCAGAAGCAGCGAAAAGGTCGACCCAGGCAACCAGTGAAACGGGACTTCCTGCTCTGGCACTGACCCCGTCATTGCTCGGTTCTTCGAACGCTCCGCAGGCGACCATTGATTCTGACAAACTGTCCGGAAGTTTCTCGAAGGTGGCTGCTGCAGGACTTGATCAGCCTCCGGCGTCCCAGGCAGGCCAACCCAAGGCAACGTCCAGGTACGAGATCCCCAAATGGACCGCACGGCGCGTTTCCATTCCCCGGATCCTCCAGCAGAACTTCTCGGTCGCTGATGACGAATCGTTCGAGATTCCCGTCGTCCGCAGTGAGGTCCAGGTCGGTCCTATTGCTCCACCGCTGTTGTCGCAGGAGAATGGTTGCGGTAGTGCGGCACCTAATCAGTTGCCTCTGCCTGCTGATCTATTGGCTGACGAGCCCGCCTCCGCGATTCAGCCTGCAAATCAACAGTAGTCGTTTCGAGACACAAGCGACTTTGCCCACGGTGTGCTGCTCGTGTGTGGACTGACGAGAATGCCGCTCTGCACGAACGGCTGATGAGAACGATGCGTCAGTTCGGGAAAATGATACGTGGATGCAGGCGGCTGGTGGTAAAGTCAACTTCGCCGATCCCGATCAACACTTCATCTGCATCGACCAGTGCAGCGCGTGGAACGCAGGCGGGTTCACTCGTCTGAAGTGGTCCCCCCTCTTCAAATACCGAGAGGGGGATTCCCAGTCGGATCGCCTGGCCTCGCCGAACAGACACGGTCTCCTGCGGGCTGAGCACACGTTGCGGCAAGTGCTGAGCGATTCTGAGTGCAGGCTGAAGGCTGGCTGCGATCGTTTCGGGTGTCAGAGAGTCCAGTGTGATGGCGTCACTGACTTCGAAGGGGCCGACGGCCGTGCGACGTAACTTCGTCATCACCGCACCACAGCCAAGGCGATGACCCAGATCGCGGCCGATCGATCGGACATACGTTCCGCTGCCGCACTCAATCTCCAACTCGATCCCCGGCAACTGAAATTCCGTCAGCCGGAGAGAATAGACGTCGACGGGCCGGGCTTCGATTTCGACTGTTTCCCCACGACGTGCCAGGTGATACGCCCGTTCTCCCTTCACATGAACGGCCGAGAACTGCGGGGGAACTTGCGCGATCCGGCCTGTGAACAAGGGTAGCAGACGCGTAATGTCATCTTCAGTGAGATGAGTCCATTCGCCCCCGGCGTCGACCGTTCCAGTGATATCATCGGTGTCGCTGGTTTTGCCGAGCTCAAATCGCGCCAGATAGCGCTTACGCCCTTCCTGGGCAAGGGTCACCAAGCGAGTTGCGTGTCCGACACAGACCACGAGAACGCCCGTCGCCAGGGGGTCGAGCGTTCCTGCATGTCCGACCTTCGCGGGCCTGACCAGTCGATCGACATGGTTCACAATCTCGCGGGAAGTCAGCCCCTCTGGCTTGTCAATGTTGAGTACGCCGCAATAGTTCATCTGGTCTTTTCAAACAGGACGGGGATGGCAACGACCGCCAGACCCAAACACAAATGAAGTCGGCATATTATTGAACCGAGCCGATTTGCCCAACCACAGCGACTCAACAATCGCGCACGTAGCGTAAATCTGTACACGCGCTCCCGCAGGAGAAGAGCTCGGATTGAGGAGCGGTTTGCAGAATCGAACTGTTTAATTCGAGTCCCTGCGCTCCCGCTTCGCGGAAGACAATTCTCCATCAGGGCGGGGTGCGTATGAGGACGGACGTGGCGCGGGACGTGACAAGTTCTTCGACCCGTTGCGTTGTGAGTTGAGGAGTGCAATTCCGGTCGGCAGAGAATCTTAATTTCAGGCCGCGTGGCTCAAAGTCGGGGGTGACGACCGGGAAATCAAGCGATATCCTGACTGTGTGGTTCCGCTCATGAAATCTCAGAATCTGGCTGGAAGTGAGTCGCATGCTGGAAATCCAACTTCGTCAGCAGTTGTCGAAGGTCGCACTGCGCCTGGGCCGATTATGGATGTGGCGGCGACTCACCTGGTCCTGGGCTGCATTCGCGGTGCTAGTTGCACTTTGGGCGATCGCCGGGCGTCCGTTCGTTCCGGGATCAGTCTGGTTTTTTGCAGCTCTGCTGGTCGCGACGGTCGTGTGGATTCAGTCACGCTACTTAGGGACGTCGAAAGTTGAAGTTGCTCGCAACATTGAACAGGCCTTTCCGGAACTGAACTCTCGCCTGCTGGCCGCTCTGGAGCAGTTCCCGGAAGTGCAAACTGGCCGGCTCAATGTGCTGCAGCGTCAGGTGATCTCCGAAGCGGTGCACCATGCCAGGATGAATGACTGGACCGAGGCGGTGCCTCCCCGGCAGATGCGCCGAGCCATCCTCAATCAGACCGCCGCAATGGCGGCGTTCGTCATCGTCGGCTTGATGGCAACCCAGGGGGCGAACAGGTCCGCGGCAGCGATTTCCAGCAGTGACCGTGCCGTCGAGAACGTGGCAGGGGAATTGCCGGTGACTGTCGAACCGGGTGATGCGGAACTGGAGCGGGGAAGCAGTTTACTGGTTCTGGCACGTTTTCAGGGGACGCCTCCCGCCGATGTGCACGTCATCTGGAAGGGGGAGGATGGAAATGAAACAAGACTCGCGCTGGCAAAGAGTCTCGACGACCCTGTTTTTGCCAGTCGTCTGCCGGTCGTTAAAGAGGATATCTCTTATCGGATCGACTTTGATGGCAATCAGACGAAAGACTACCGCATCACTGTCTACGATTTGCCTGCGCTCGTTCGATCGGATCTGAGTTTCGAGTATCCCAGCTATACGCAGCTTCCCGCGAACACACTTGAGGATGCTTTCGACGCCTCTGTTGTTGAGGGGACACGGATCTCGATTACATGCCACGTGAATAAGAGTCTTGTCAGTGCACGGCTTGTTTCGGCCGATGGAACAACATTGACTCTCGAGGCTGATCCTGATCGGCCGCAATCCTATCGTTGCAGTTTCATTCCGGAAGGCCGGGTGCGGCTGAAGCTGGAACTGACCGACGATGCGGGCCGAAAAAACCGCGATCCTGAAGAGTTTCGGATTGATGTCGTTCCGAATCGCGCGCCAGATCTCAAACTGGTTTTTCCCGGGAAAGATGTCAAAGTCTCGCCGTTGGAAGAAGTTGCTCTGGATGCGACCGCGATCGACGACTTTGGCCTGCTCGAAGTCGGTTTAGTGGTGCAGATGCCGGGACGCGAACCGGTCACGCTGCCGCTGGGACGTGAACTCAGCGGCGGTCAGCAACATAAGCTTTCCTCTCTTCAGCGACTGGAAGACTTTCGGGTGCAGCCTGACGAGTTGATGACGTACTACCTCTACGCGGATGATTTCGGCCCGGATGGTCAGCGCCGTCGCACGAATGGTGACGTCTTTTTCGCGGAAGTTCGGGCCTTCGACGAGATTTACCGCCAGGTTGATCAGCAGGGGGCGGGAGAGATGCAGAACTCTCAAAAGCCCCCCGAATCACTCGCGAAACTCCTTGAGCTTCAGAAGCAGATCATTGTGGGTACCTGGAAAGCCGTCAGGACTCCCGATCCCACGTGGTCGCCGAAGCTGGAACAGGAAGTTCAAACCCTGCACGAAGGTCAGTTGCAGGCCGCACGCAAACTGCAGGCACTTCGCGAGCGAATGACGCAGCCGCAATTGCAGCCGATTTTTTCGACCATTTCCGACGGGATGGAAAAGGCGAGCGGTGAACTGGAACGTGCGGTGACTTCGCAGAATGTTCAACCGTTGACTCCCGCGACTGCCGCGGAACAACTCGCCTACCAGGGGCTGCTTAAGCTGCGCGCCAAAGAACATCTGCTGATGCAGTCCAAGGCCAAAGGAAGTGGTCAACAGAACGAAGAAAAAGAACGGCTTGATCTGGAGTTGAAGCAGTCCAAAGACCGCTACGAATCGGAAAAAACTGCAAAGCAACAGGAAAGCAACGTCAATCGCGAAGCCTTGGCGATTCTGGACCGACTGAAGGAAATGGCTCGGCGCCAGGAAGAACTTAACCAGCAGTTGAAAGACCTCGATGCCCAGGCGCGACAGGCCAAGACTGATGCGGATCGAGAGGAAATCGAACGACGACTCAAGCGATTGCGCGAAGAGCAGCAGCAGATCCTGCATGACACAGACGAACTGCGAAACAAGCTGAATCACTCAAACCAGCAGGAGACCGTCGCTGAAACCAAACAGCAATTGGAACAGACTCGCCAGCGGATGGTCGAAACGGCCGAAAAACTGCGTGAGGGGCAGCTCTCTCAGGCTCTCAGCGCCGGGACGCGGGCCGAGCGTGAACTGAAACAGATGCAGGAAGATTTTCGCAAGCAGACAGCGGCTCAGTTTGCTGACGCCATGCGTTCGATGCGTGAAGAAGTTCGACAATTGGCCGAACGCGAGAAAGAGCTTGCGCAAGAATTGGCTCAGTTGTCGGATGACTCGAGCCGGACTCTGCGACAGTCGCAGCAGCGGTCTCAGTTACAGGCCGAGTTTCAGCAACAGCAGCTCCGTGCAAACGAGATTGTGGATCACGCCAAACAAGTTGTCGAGGAGTCCGAAACATCTGAGCCGCTGTTATCCAGGCAGTTGTATGACATGCTCCGCTCGACCCGCGAATCGAAACTGGACCAGGCGCTCTCAGCCACGCAGCAACTGCTAAAGCAGGGAATCCTGCCTGAAGCAGCGAAGGCCGAAATGCAGGCTCAGGCGGGGATCGATCAACTGAAGAAGGGGATCGAAAAGGCGGCTGAATCGGTCCTTGGAAATGAGATCGATTCGCTGAAGCGCGCCCGCAGAGAACTGGCCGCTCTCTCGCAACAGCTTGAGGAAGAAATTCGAGCTAATACCAGCAAGTCACAAGAGGCTGGTTCGTCGGGCAAGTCTTCGACCGCTGATGGCAACAACGATGGGAACGAGAAGACGAATGAGTCAGCGGGGCAAAGGGGACCGGACGGCGGCAAGGGGGCGGGAGCGGACGCAAAACCCGGCGAAGGGACGGAACCGGGAGAAGGCCAGCAGCCTGCTGGCGAAGGGGCTCAGGGAGTAGGAGAGAGTCCGGGTGAGTCCGGTGCGCAGCCCGCTGCCAGTAGCGGTGATAGTCAGAGCCCACAGGGTGAAGCGGGAGAAGGTCAAGGAAGTGGTGAAGGGGAGTCGCGACCGGGTGGACAGGGCGGGGGAAGGCCTGCTGGTGAGCAACCTGATCCGAAGGGATCTGACAGTCAACGTCCTTCGCTGCGGCAATCTTCCGCCAATTCGCGGTCACAGAAACCATCAGGAAGTCCACGTCCCGCTCCGGGGAATTCGCAAGAGGGGGGAGAAAACTCTGAAGGTGGAGGCAGTGGCGGGAACAGCCAGGGGGGCGGACCGCTCACGGGTGGTGACTTCACGGAATTCAATGAGCGACTGCGCGATGTCGAATCGATGATCGGCGATCCCCGACTTCAGTCTGAAGTTCAGAAAGTTCGTGATCGTGCACGGAGTGCCCGAGCCGAATTCAAACGGCACACGACCACACCCAATTGGGATTTTGTGCGCTCCTCTGTGCATCAGCCCATGATCGAACTCCAGCAGCGGCTGGCCGATGAAATAGCCAGGCAGGAATCGCCTGAATCACTGGTCCCCGTCGATCGCGACCCCGTGCCGACTCGCTATCGAGATCTGGTGCGTGGTTACTACGAACGGTTGGGAACAGGAAGCGAAGAGTAGTCTGAACCTACCTTTCCCCAGGTGACTTGCCGAGATGGAACAGAGCGATGACTGAGCTTGAAGAAATTGTTGTGGAAGAAACGATCGTGTCGACGGCGAAACCCGCACCCGTCACCCGGACCCGGCGCCAGCCCCAATATTCGGTGATCGTTGAGGATGATGATCTGCACACGTTCGCCTACGTGATCGATGCGCTGAGCCGTATCTGTGGACACACCGTAGAAGAGGCTTACCGACTGGCTCTCGAGATTGACTCCAAGGGCCGGGCGGCGGTCTGGACCGGGGCGATGGAAGTTGCTGAACTGAAGCGTGATCAGATCATCGGATTCGGGACTGATATTTACGCGTCCAAGCCTGCCTCCTTTCCCTTGGGCTGCTATATCGAGCCCGTGGCCTGAAGTCGGGGATTGGTCCAGAATCACTTCGGGGCGTGATCGGGTTTCATCCGTTCACATGCTCCGCTAGAGTGGTTGTCGCTTCCGATCACTCTGTTTCGCTCCCAGATCTCGTGCGAGGAATATCATCGATGAGCTACCGATCCGATCGTCGCGATTTTCTGAAGTCTTCAACCGCCGCGCTGGCGGGTGCGACGCTACCCTACTGGTTCACGTCTACAAGTAACCTCGCCCTCGGCCGCCAGACGGTGAACAGCCGGCCTGTTCTAGGGTGTGTGGGGACGGGAGATCGCTGGAACGCTGTCGGCCCGAATGCAATGGAATTCTCGGATTGCGTCGCCGTCTGTGACGTTGATCGCGAGCATGTGGAAAAAGCACGCAATCGAGTCCGGGATATTCAAAGCAAGAAGGGGATTTCCGGCGATCCCGAGATGTATGAAGACTATCGCAAACTGCTGGATCGCAAAGATATCGATGTCGTGACAATCGTGACGACGGACCACTGGCACTCAAAAATTGCCATTGAAGCGATGCAGGCCGGTAAAGACGTCTACTGCGAAAAGCCACTGACACTGACGATCCTTGAAGGCAAGCAGATCATCAAGGTTCTGAATGAAACGAAACGTGTGTTTCAGGTGGGAACGCAGCAGCGTTCGGAAATGTCTGCGAACGACGGCAAGATTCAAAACCAATTCTTGAAGGCCGTCGCCATCGCCCGCAGCGGTCGGCTCGGTAAGATCAAGAAAGTGACCTGCGGGATTAATCGCGCAGAAGTCAGCGGCGCGATTCCGGTCGCCGACATCCCTCCACAGCTCAACTGGGAGATGTGGCTGGGGCAGGCACCGCTGACCGAATATCGTCAGGGGGGATTCGGAAACAACAAGCACTATCCGGAATCTCGCACTCATTATGAATTCCGCTGGTGGTACGAGTACTCCGGCGGAAAGATGACGGACTGGGGGGCTCACCATGTGGACGTCGGGATGTGGGCACTGGGGATGGATAACAGTGGCCCGATCTCTGTCGAAGGAACGGCGGAACATCCTGTTCCTTTCGAAAATGGGATGCCGACAGTTTCCGACCGGTATAACGTCGCGACGAAGTTCGATGTCACCGCCAGATTCGAGAACGGTGCCGAGATGCTGATCACCAGCGAAGGGGATAATGGCGTCCTCATCGAAGGAACCGAAGGCCGGATCTTCGTCAATCGGGGCAAGCTGACCGGGGCACCCGTCGAGGAACTCGCCAAGAATCCGCTTCCCGAGACTCTCTTGCGAGATCTTTACAAAGGGAAAGATCCCAAGGGGGGACGCAACGCTCACATGGCAAACTTCTTCGATTGCGTGCAGGATCGTGGCTTGCCGGTCAGTGATGTCTATTCGCATCACCGGGCGATGACGACATGCCATCTGGCGAATATCGCTATTCGCCTTGGCCGAAAGATCGAATGGGATCCCAAGACGGAGCAGATCATCAACGACAAAGATGCCGCCAAGTGGATCACGCGTGAGCAGCGAAAGGGCTACGAAATCAATATCAGCGTCTGATACTGAAACTGGTGCCGAAATGGAGACGAACCGACACTCGTACGCTGAGAGTGTCGGTTCACTGTTTCGAAATCAAGGATCGGTCACGCCATCGCATCTCCGATCCGTCCAAATTCAGGCAGCACTGACTCAATCTGAACCGGTACCGGGATCGCTCGACTTCCTGTTGTTCCTGTACAATCGCCGGTCTCGTTTCCTGGCAGCATCGGCGAAGCCGAACGACGTTGGCAGGTTGCAATTTGGGGGTGAGTGTCGAAGCGGATCTCAAGACAGTTCAGGAAAATAACGGATCACGGTCACGAGCCATCTCTCTTGTCGTCGATCACCTGCAGGTGGGCTAATCACCGCCGTTTTTATCCGCATCGCAAACGGGAGATTCGCGCACGCGAAATCTCCCGCGGATATACTCAGCGTTCCTCGTTCAGAGCTTGCCGAAAGGGCGGGGGCAGGCAGCCGACGTGGCGAGAATCTTCAGATTGATCTCTCAAAGAACCTTGGAACAACACGAATAATGCACGATGCTCTCCAGCCGGCTTTCGCCGAATTACTCGACGGACGACCGCTTCCTGCGGAACTGATGAAGGCCGCAGTCGACGCCATCATGGATGGTGAATGTTCCGAGGCCGAGGTTGCCGCGTTTCTGACCGCACTTCGCTTGCGGGGGGAATCCGTCGGTGAGCTTGTCGGTGCCGCGCTGGCCATGCGAGAACGCTCGACAACAATTCACTGTCAGGCGGAAGGGTTGCTGGACACTTGCGGAACGGGGGGCGACCAACTCTCGACGTTCAATATCAGCACGGCCGCAGCGCTCGTAGCAGCTGCCGCGGGGCAACCGGTGGCCAAGCACGGGAACCGGGGAGCAACCAGTAAATCCGGATCGGCCGATGTGCTGGAGGCTCTGGGGGTCAATCTGCAATTGTCTGCCGAGCAGGTTGGTCGTTGTATTGATGAAGTCGGCATCGGATTCTGCTTTGCACCGCTCCTGCATAGTGCCATGAAGCATGTAGGGCCCGTACGGAAGCAGCTCGGATTCCGCACGATCTTTAACCTGCTGGGGCCGCTCACCAACCCGGCGAGGGCTTCGTATCAGTTACTGGGCGCGACCAAGAACAACTTTGCCGAGAAACTGGCTCAGTCGCTATTCAAACTCGGGACGCAGCGAGCCCTCGTCGTCTGCGGGAACAATGAACTGGATGAGGTCAGCCTGTGGGGTTCCACGATGGTGTTCGAAGTCACGCCGACGGAAGTGATTTCGCACTTATGGACGGCGGAGACGCTGGGATTGCCGGAATGTCATGTAGAGGCTCTACGCGTCGACAATGCGGCAGAAAGCGCGGATGTGATCCGTCGCGTGTTTGCAGGTGAGCGAGGGCCGGCGTATGACATGGTTGTGGCAAATGCGGGAGCCGCACTTCTGGCTGCAGGGAAAACGGTTTCGATCCAGGCCGCCGTCATTCTCGCAAAAGACGTCGTCGATTCCGGGGCGGCAAGAGACCTGTGCGAGCGATTGACACAATGGACGAACCGCTGAATCATTCGTGGACTTCCCCAGGAACTCCACAAGAACGTGAACGACAGACAGATTCACCTCTCAATTCAGTAGACTGAAA
The DNA here is from genome assembly GCF_044336245.1 of Schlesneria sphaerica. NCBI lineage: Bacteria > Pseudomonadati > Planctomycetota > Planctomycetia > Planctomycetales > Planctomycetaceae > Schlesneria > Schlesneria sphaerica. Next base: position 4,208,682 of record NZ_CP172346.1, read on the forward strand.
CCGCCATGCAACTTCGCCAAGAGAATCTCAACGGCTTGAAATGTCACGTGGCAGACAGCCTTCCGGCAGGAGCGACTCCCCGCGCGGTAGTCGTGTTGTGTCACGGGTACGGTGCACCCGGCACGGACCTGGTTCCGCTCGGTCAGATGTTGTTGCGACAGCCGCGGATGGCCAGTTCTGTCCAGTTTATCTTCCCCGAAGCGCCACTCAGTCTGGAAGACCTGGGGATGCCCGACGGTCGTGCCTGGTGGCCCATCGATATGCGGCGACTGCAAATGGCGGCTGCACTCGGGACATTCCGTGATCTGCGGAAGGACTGTCCTGATGAACTTCCGGTGGCTCGAGAGATGATGCTGGGCCTGGTTCGAAAATGGTCCGAGCGAGTGAACGTTCCCCTCAGTCATTTTCTGCTGGGGGGCTTTTCACAAGGAGCGATGCTGGCGACGGATGTCACTTTGCATCTCGACGAAAACCCGGCCGGTCTGGTGATTTTGTCCGGCACGTTGCTGAATGAAGATACCTGGAACGAGCGTGTGGCAGGGCACAAAGCGCTTCGGGTACTCCAGTCTCACGGAACCAACGACCCGATTCTTCCGTTTGCTGCCGCAGGAACTTTACGTGACCTGTTAAATCACGGCGGGGCGGATGTCGAGTTTCTTCCCTTCGCCGGTGGACATGAAATTCCGCATGTCGTTCTGGACCGGATCGGGACTTTCCTGCGAGAAGCCATCGGCGATGGCAGGACATCGCTATAATACGACTGCCACCTGCCCGAGAAATAAAAACCCTTCCGCGCGGGCTGGTTGAGGCCCTCGATCTGGCTGACGGTGGCGGCACGACAGGTCCGCGTCCGGCGGGGCCTCCTTGATATCTAACTGAACTGGTTCTGCTGACCATGAACGCCCGCACAAATTCTCGACCTTCAAAGGTCGAAACGCATTCCACGACAATTCTGGCTGTTCGGCATCGTGGACAAGTCGCTTTGGGTGGTGACGGACAAGTCACCTACGGAAATGCCATTCTGAAGTCAGACACACGTAAGGTGCGCTGGATTCTCGATAAGAAAATGCTGATCGGGTTTGCGGGATCAACTGCGGACGCCTTCTCACTGCTCGAACGATTTGAGGCCAAAGCCAAAAACTTCCCCGGTAATCTTCCGCGGGCCGCCACGGAACTGGCACGCGACTGGAGGACCGATCGGGTCCTCCGCAAACTGGAAGCGATGATGATCGTCGTCGATGCTGATCACAGTCTGCTCGTGACGGGACAAGGGGACGTCGTTCAGCCGGCCGATGGAATCCTGGGGATCGGTTCAGGTGGAAACTATGCTGTTGCTGCCGCCCGAGGTTTGATCCGGCATTCCTCACTTACCGCCGCAGAAATTGTTCGCGAATCGCTCAAGATCGCCTCCGAGATCGACATCTACACCAACGACAACATTGTCGTCGAAGAATTTGGAACTCCTCAAACTCAATCCTGATTCAGGGACGTCCGCAGTCGCTGTAACACTGACTGCTTACTGCGACAGGATTCAGATGACGAACAAAAGTCTCGTCGCGGCGACGATGGCTCGCCAGTTCAGGGACGGGGAAGGAAAAGACCAATGCGAGACATGACACCACGGCAGATCGTTGCCGAGTTGGACCAGCACATTGTCGGGCAGGATAAAGCCAAGCGCTCCGTGGCGATTGCGTTACGCAATCGCTGGCGCTGGCAGCAACTCCCGGACGCAATCCGGCGCGAGATTACGCCGAAGAACATCATCATGATTGGTCCGACAGGTGTCGGAAAAACCGAAATCACGCGTCGTCTGGCCACATTGATTGGCTCTCCTTTCGTCAAAGTCGAAGCGACCCGCTTCACGGAAGTCGGCTACGTCGGTCGTGATGTCGAAAGCATGATCCGTGAACTGGTCGACGCGTCGATCAACCTGGTGAAGGCACGCCGTCGGGGCGAGGTCGAAAACGAAGCCAGCAAGAATGTCGAAGAACGGTTGCTCGATCTGCTTGTTCCTCATGAACCGCGGCCTCTGCCCCGAGATGATGAAAAAGAGTCAGTGTCGGCTGACGAGCATGCGGCTCGGCATGAACGGACTCGAGAAAAATTTCGCCAGATGCTGAATGCCGGGACCCTGGATGAACGTCAGGTTGAGTTATCAGTGCCACAGCGCAAGGCTCCGGTCCAGATGTTTTCCAACATGGGGCTCGAGCAGATGGATGTCGATTTCCAGCAACTGTTCGAACGAGTCATGCCGCGACAGTCGAAGAATCGAAAGGTGACGGTCGTGGAAGCACGCCGCCTTCTGATGGAGCAGGAAACCGAGTTGCTGCTGGATAAAGATGCCATCCATGACGAAGCCCTCAGGCTGGCAGAACAGAGCGGCATTGTCTTCCTCGACGAGATCGACAAGATCTGTACCTCCAGCGAAGGGGGGCATAGTGGGACCGATGTCAGCCGGCAGGGGGTCCAGCGGGATTTGCTTCCCATCGTGGAAGGTGCCACCGTCAATACACGGTATGGCGCTCTTAAGACGGATCACATTCTGTTTATCGCCGCAGGGGCGTTCCATTCGTCCCGGCCTGCCGACCTGATGCCCGAACTGCAGGGCCGGTTTCCGATTCGCGTCGAACTCGATGAACTGACCAAATCGGACTTCCTGAGAATTTTGACGGAACCCTCTGCTTCGGTCACCCGGCAATACCAGCAGTTACTTGAGGTCGACGGTATCCATGTTTCGTTTACCGCAGATGGATTGGCCGAGATCGCCGAGATTGCTTGGCGGGTGAATCAATCAACTCAGAACATCGGTGCCCGGCGACTGCACACCATCATGGAACGACTTCTGGAAGAAATCAGCTTCCAGGGGCCTGATTCCCAGGGAACACAAATTTCCATTGATCGTGATTTTGTCGCGAAGCAATTGGAACAGATCAGTCAGGACGAAGACCTGAGCAAGTTCATCCTCTAACACGAGACACCGCCACGTACCCGGTCGAAGGAATGAACCGTGCGCCGCTCCCGGGGCTGACCCGGGAATGGTGATCGCATTGCGTGACTTACCTGGTCCAATCGATCGCCAGGAATAACTGCGTGAGTCGTTCGCCCCTTAGGGGATTCAGCATGTTAATGTGGGCGATGCGTCCGCGAAGGTGCTGATAAAAGTCGGTGGCTCCGACGCGGTTCTGCGTTGATGGGCCGAGTCGGACACAGTTAGTCAAAATCGCCTTGAGTTGATCGAAGTCGCATCGGGCGACGTTAGGCCGCTGATTGACGACGACCCCGGCTACGGTTTGCCGCTGGTGAGACCTGAGAATCTGCCGCTTCTTCCCATTCGTTTGAAACCGTTCCTGCCGCACAATCTGCTGGACAAGCGGGATGATCGTCGAAATCGCGTAGTTGAGCTCTTTCGGGCCCGAGATCGTCAGGTCGTCCGCGTAGCGGGTGTAGTTTGCTCCGTATGACTTGGCCAGACCCGACAACCGAACGTCGAGACCAAATGCGGAAAGGTTGGCGAGAGCCGGCGATGTCGGAGCACCCTGAGGGAGGTGGCGGCGCAGGTAAGGAACCAGCGCGTACGGTCCTTGTTCCTGAAACTTCAAATTGCCCGGGACGGCCGACGTCACGAGTGAGCCGAGCCAGATTGCCACTTCACGTGAATAGCCAAGGCTGCGGAAGATCGCCACGACGCGAGCGAAGCTGACCGTGGTGTAGAAGTTGGACAGATCGAACTTCAGGACCACTGCCTGGCCGGTATGTGGCCGGGCGTTCGTCAGAATCGAACGAGACTTCGTAAAGCCATGTGAGTTGGCATGGGCGGGGACGTGATCGAGAAGCTCATGCAGGATCTTTGTCTGTACCTGCTTCAGCAAGCCCTTCGGTGATTCAATCAGCCGCCAGCCACCCGCCCGTTTTTTGACCCAGTGGAAGTGATAGTGAGCGGCTGACTGGGATTCAGGTCGACCATTGGAAAAGCGATGAATGAGCCACGCAACCCGGTTGAGGGGAATTCCAATCCATTCGGCCAGTTGTTCAGGAGTGTGAAAGACAGGCAGCCCAAATATCTGCAGCCGTTCTTCGCTACCGTCCTGGCTGAGGTCGAGATAGTGATCCGTTCGCGACCCATAACGAGCATACCGGTACGGGGGAACGCCGCTCGCTTCGATGAAGGGAATCGCTCGACGTTCCGCTGCTGTGACGACGATTCTTCGATTAGGTGTCAGGCGAATGCGAGCCGATTTTGGCAACCGCTTCCGAGGCCGAGGTTCTTCCGTCACGACCGCAGCGGCCGAAAGACTCTTTTGCTGACAATTGTCGGAAACAGCGATTTGAGTCGCGCTGAAATCCGGGGCGGGTAAACTCTGCGAAGGTTGGAGCTGGGGGGGTGAAGGCTCGGGGCGTCGTCGAAACCATTGTAGCAGCCAACTGAATAAGCCCATGTAGCGATTTCCCAAGCAGCCGTTACCGCCAACCAATCGACCCTGACTGGCTGAACTTTCCTGCCGTTCGCCGCACGCAACGGGGTATGGCCACTGCCTGCGAAGCAACATTACTGACCTGCGGGCCGCACAACCGATCCCGTGGCGAAGAGTCGCTGCGGCTAAGACTGCCGATGCCGACTCTTCACAGCTCGAATGTGGAACATTGTTGCGACTGCGGGGTAACCCCGCAGCGTCTGACTCATCCCGGTAGGGAAGGCCAAACTTAACTTGTGCGACCCACAGGCCAGAACCGATATCCTAGCCGACTGGCTAAACCGGTCAATGTTTAACGACCAATCATCTGGTCGGCCGAGATCACTTACTGGGAAGTCGTACGATTCCATCCCAGTTTCGAGGTGCCGTGCGATTGTTGAGCACGATCTGCTGCATCAGAAAATCCTGTGCCCGATCGCTCGCCGGCATGGCGTGCAGGTGTCGATAGGCTTCATCCCAGTTTCCGGCAATGAAACCCGCGACTCCCGCCTCGTAGCTCTCGAGGTGCGCGTCCGTCAGTTCCGGGAAGTCGCTTGCCGGTGGCAGTAGTTCACTGACCGTCACCGGTGTCTCCATGCCGTAGGGCAGAATCTGAGCCAGCCGCCGCAGCCTTCCTTCAGTCGGCTTCAGGCGATCTCGCACCATTTTTGCCGCTCCCTCATCCAGCAGAATCGGGACGCGTAACTGTTTGGTCATCGACTCCAATCGACTTGCCAGATTCACGACGGGGCCGAACACGGTCACCTTGACCTGCTCTGCCGTTCCAATCTTGCCTGCGACCGCCCGGCCGTGAGCGATCCCGATTCCCATTTCAAAGTCGGCGAGGGGATGATTCCGGGTTGCGGCCGCTTTGGCGAAAGCGGCCCGAATACCCAGTGCAGCGCGGCACGCATGAACGGCCGCGTCCGGCGAAGGGAACGGCCAACCCCAGAATCCCAGTGCGGCGTCACCCTGAAAGTCCCCGGTGACACCCCCATTCTCGAGAATGTGATGAGTCATCACACCCAGAGCCCGGCTGACTCGTTCCAGCAAGCCAATCAGGTCGCCCGCTTCGTTCTCCAGTCGCTGACTGAACCCCCGGAGGTCGCAGAACATCACGGTGACATCGCACTCACTGGGTTCCAGCAGCGTCGTATCCAGTTCGTCCCCCAGTGCCGCCAGAATCGGGGGGGCGAAGAACTGCCGCAGTCCCGCCTTCTGCCGTTCCAGCCGTCGGGCACGGATGACCGAACTGATGATCTCGGCCACGAGCTCGGTGAATTTGACATCTGCCTCCAGTTGCAGGGCGTCCGACAGCGTCGTTCCGGGAACGAAGGTCTTTCCCATCCGACCGGCGACATATAGTCCTGCCGGTTCCATGGCGAGTCCCGGCACCGGTGTGCAATAGGCCCAGTCGAACTCTTGCGTCAATGTCTTGTCGCTGGGGACAGGCGAATCCGTTTCCCAGATGTGCAGCACGCTCGACTGGCGCCGCTCAATTGCTTCCGTTACCAGACGACGACTGGGACGAAACGGGCCCGCAGTTTCGTGTCGCCGATCCCAGTGCAGCATCTGGACTTCTTCTGTCCCCGATGTGGTCACGATCGCGACCGCCTCTGCATGGACCACCCCCTTCAGCAGCAGGTTCGCCAGGCGGTAGTACAGCTCGCTATCGTCGCGAGCACCCGAGATCACTTCTGGGAGATGAGTTAAGACCTCGATCCGGTTTTCCGGGTCCTGGTAGCGGATTTTCCGGAGCTCCGCCCGTTTGAATGCCACTTCTTCAAACGGTGCTGCGACAATTCCCACTTCGGTTTCAGGTTGTGTGACATGGAACGAGGTCGAACCGACCACGAAGTGTTGACCGACCTCGACGCGACAGGTTCCTACCGCTTCCCCCGCGAAAAACAGCGGGTTTCTGGCCGCTTCGACGCGTGAAAGCTGAAGATGGTCAGGATGCACATCAATCTGGACATGCTGCCGCGAGATCTGCGGGTCCCATTTGACGCTCAGTTCACACTCGGGATGGCGACCGATGCAGTAACGCTGACCCGGCTCCAGCCGTTTCCGCCAGTGCTGCTCCGTCTCTGAACCCTGTGCAACAAGCTCGAGCACCACGATCTTCACTCTTGGACACGAACGAACACCAAATGGACGAACCCGACTAGCGACCTCGCAGCAGTCCCGCTGGAAGGTTGCGACTCTTGCGCAAAGGCTGTTGATTCTACCTCTCACTGAGACCTGACGTCAGCTTCGGAGCCAGCGGATCAAGTCGCTGACGATCAAGTCACTGCTGCTGTGGTTGATTTCGGTGACCTGCCGTCCCGGCCTTCATCTCTTCTCAACCAACTTTCCCGGCAGACGGCGAATTGGCCAACGTTCCTGTGCGCAGAGGACACATTGTCTCTCGCTTGCGAGAAATGGGTGGAGTAGGGAATTTGAACTGGTCGAGGGCGTGGCTCGCCGGTAGATCGTGTCCCTCTATGGAGATCCCCGAAAAATCGTTAACCTCAGTGGAGTGTCTGGTTTCTGAGAATCTCTGAGTCACTGAGCATGCGTATTCCCACATCGCGACAACGAGCGTCCCAGGTGGATATGCAGACGGCCATGACTCCACTGATTGACGTGGTCTTTCAGCTCCTCATCTTTTTCATCTGTGCCTCAACGGGGCATATGAAAGAGCTACTGCTAACGACGGACTTTGCCGCCGGAGCGATCAGTGCCACCGAGAAGGAACCGACCGAGAAACCGCTGGGTGAAGTCTCGATCCGACTGACACGCGTGGAAACGGAGACGGTGACGTTTCTGGAAGGACAGGAGTTTCGTGAAATGGACGGGCTGGATGCGAAACTCAAAGATCTCGCGCGGGCATCGACCGAGATTCCCGTGAATCTGGATGTCGCTGCAGAAGTCCCCCTGGGAGATGTGATCCATGTCTATGACATGTGTCGCGCAGTCCGCTTCCAGTCCATTAACTTTGTCGTTTCCAAATCTCAACTTTAATGTTGGTGCGACGGAAGTACCTCCGCGCGGCAACCACATCCGAGTCGGCAGTCGGACAGGCGGATTGCGGACGACCACTTTGCCGATCAGTGTCACGCTTTCTGAGAACCGCTGCGAGAATACCAGGCTTCTGGTGAAGCTTTTCACTCCCCCACATTCTTCGGAGGAAGGTGTAGCAATCAAAGCTGCGAGCAGCCGATCGACGGAGCCGCTCTTGGTACGAATCGCCTGCGTGCCCCCCCCTCTTCAGCAGAGGTGGGGGCACGACTTCTCCCGAATTGTCAAATAACGATAGTGCCGTTGATTCGTTATGCGGTTCTGAAGTAACCGCTTGTACCGAAACGTCACGTTTCCTGAGTCGGCCCCAGGGGGAGGCTCGCCAGAAATCCCTGGCCAGCCGGGCCAGTCCCGTCCAAATTACTTAACACCTGATCCTCCAAAGACATGGGACTGGCCAGCGGCTGGCCACGGACTGGCCAATTGGCCAGCCCGTGACGTCAAGATCGATGACCTCGAATTCGTCGCAGCGCGTCTTGCCGCTGTCTTCGGTCGTGCTCCATCCCCGCCGAGACGGACTGTAAATCCCGCTCTCATCCGCACTTCCTGATGACCTCCTGTCGCCATCCGACGCGGGCGACGATTCCTTTTTCTCCCGTCTGATGCAGGATTCCGCGGTTCCTGGCCGCAGCGACATTGACCGTCTGAGACAACAATCTCACACCGGCTGGACGACTCAAACTCATGACTTTCCCGGGCGCGACCGAGTCACGCCACAACCAGACCGTCGGTCGCGTCCCGAGCTTCGCAAGATCACTCGCAACACGTCCCGCTTACGTCTCGATCATCCGTGCCGCGTTCGTACTACCTGTGCCTCGCAGATGATTTCTGATGACATGCGATGGATGATGAAGCTCTGCGATCTGAACTATTTCTTTCTTCGATTGTCTCGTCCCAGCAGAAGATGTTTGAACACGGGCAGTGTCAGCAAGAAGCAGGATCCCAGCGAGCCCAAACAGCCAAACGTTTGGACGAGACTTGGTCCTTGAACAACAGGGACCAATAATTCCGCCGGAAGGAAGGAGATTCTTCCCCACGACCCTCCTGCGCCGGTCGTGAGCCACGACTGAGCCGCTAAGGTTCGCAATGTCTGTGTTTGTCTTTATTCAACGAGAATAACTCCCCGCCCAAGGAGCTGGGTTGGTGGTTCGAACTCAGATGAGGTTGCCTGAAGTTCAACGAGATACTTTCCTTTTTGCGTTGGGGCGTCGAGTTCCAGTGTCGCGACAGGCCCGTACTTTCGGCACCAGGGTCTCGTCACGCCGCCGAACGATCGGCGCCCCTCGGTCCGATCGAACGGGGCAAGAAACTCAATCGTCAGCAAAGATCCCCATTCCATATCCTTTGCAAACTCAAGTTCGACTTCGAACTCCAGCCGGCCTCCCGAATGGATTTTCTCTGGAAGTCGCAGATCGACGACTTCCTGCTCGAACGTCGGGGTTGGTGGTGGTTGCCTTAGCTTTTCAGTCGCTGCTTCCACCGAAACGGGTTCGGTGGAGAGCGTCTTCTGTTGGGGTTGGTGGTGGTTGCCTTAGCTTTTCAGTCGCTGCTTCCACCGAAACGGGTTCGGTGGAGAGCGTCTTCTGTTGGGGTTGGTGGTGGTTGCCTTAGCTTGTCAGTCGCTGCTTCCACCGAAACGGGTTCGGTGGAGAGCGTTTTTGTTGGGGTTGGTGGTGGTTGCTTTAGCTTGTGAGTCGTTGCTTCCACCGAAGCGGGTTCGGTGGAGAGCGTTTTTGTTGGGGTTGGTGGTGGTTGCTTTAGCTTGTGAGTCGTTGCTTCCACCGAAACGGGTTCGGTGGAGAGCGTCTTTTGTTGGGGTTGGTGGTGGTTGCCTTAGCTTTTCAGTCGCTGCTTCCACCGAAGCGGGTTCGGTGGAGAGCGTTTTTGTTGGGGTTGGTGGTGGTTGCTTTAGCTTGTCAGTCGTTGCTTCCACCGAAGCGGGTTCGGTGGAGAGCGTCTTCTGTTCGGGTTGAGGGGTGGTTGTGGACTTGGCCATGAAAGGGGGGGGCGAGGTTAGGATCAAAGGGCCTGCTCGAACTTGACAGATGGGAGAGACCCGATTGTCGAGTGCCTTCTGACACGGTTGTAAAACGGTTTGATGGATTCAAAGTGGCTTTAACGAGCAACCGAGTGAGTCTGATACCGTTCGCAGTACGAGCTCTTTGTTCAGCGTGGCGAAGAAACGCTCCATCGGTGCGTCATCCCCGCGATTGCCTCGGCGGCTCATCGAGTCGGTGATCTGATTTCGTCTCAGAAGAATCTGGTCGTGTTCGCTGGCATACTGCACACCTGCAGTCCGAGTGCTCCACACGGGGGCCGAGTGCTCCACCGGGCCTGCGGTGGGCGGCAGTTCTCGCTGGGCCGCCCTCTCCAGTGCATCGACGACCAGTCGGCCGTCAATCGGATCTGACATCGAGCAGCCCCAGTCTTCCTTGAATCCAAATATGCTCACCAGAGCATTTATTGCAGTAGCCGGGTTTTGAATCCGTCCCTAGAATTCTAACGAAGAATTCAGTATCCGGCGAGGAGGGCGGGTGGTGTCGTTTTTCGCCCGCCCGGAACCCGGATCAAGGGCCAGACGCGCATGAACGAGACGGATTCGCGAATTGATGACCCGGTGCCGGAGAGCCTGGTCGTTCTCAAGTACCTGACTGAGGCTTCCGGACTCGCGTTCGATCCGACCCAGGCTGGCAAGGCGCTTCGCAGGGCGGAAGCGGATATTCCGCCTACAGTGGCGCGGGCCGCACGGTTGCGACTTGCCCAGGCTGCCGAAGCGGTCGGCTTACAAACCTTGACCAGACAGCTTTCTGTCCGCGAGGCCTTAGCCAGCGTTGAGCCGGAGTCTCCTCTGGCCATTTTTGCGGTTACGCCGACGGGCACGGCTCGATGGCATCTGCTCACGGATTCGAGCGGTGGAAAAGGGTCTCTGCTCTCCACCGCACCGGAAGACGACAATAAATGGCTCGATGCGGAGAGGATTGCGGAACGTATCGGGGCGTCCGACGCCGATGTCGTTGTTGAGTGGATGACGGCGCAACCTGCTGCTCCTCTCGCCGAGGCATCGGCCGCTGGTGAGCTTGGCCATTCCCATGACGAGGAACATCACGGACCACCCCCACTGCGTCGACTTCTCGGGTTACTTCGGCCCGAAGCCGGCGACATCTGGATGGTGATCGTGTATGCGCTCGGCGTCGGTGTCCTCAGCCTGGCTGTTCCCATTACGGCGATGGCGGTGGTGAACACGACCGCGCTGGCGACACTGGTGCAGCAGTTGCTGGTCCTCTGCGTGGCATTGCTGATCAGTCTCTGCCTGGCTGCGCTCTTACGGGTTTTGCAGTCAATCGTCGTGGAGTATTTGCAACAGCGCATTTTCGTTCGCGTTGTCGGAGACCTGTCGCACCGTCTGCCTCGCATCGACGTGAAGGCATTTGATAAACACCACGGCCCCGAACTGGTCAATCGTTTTTTCGACGTGCTCACCGTCCAGAAAGCCAGCGCGTCATTGCTGCTCGATGGCGTGAGTGTTGTCTTGCAAATGGCGATTGGACTTGCCCTTCTGGCCTTTTACCACCAGATCCTGCTGGGGTTCGACCTTGCACTCATCGCCAGTCTGGTATTTCTCGTCTTCGTCTTAGGCCGTGGGGCCGTTGCCAGCAGTATCCGCGAGTCGCGAGCAAAATACGTGGTCGCAGGATGGGTCGAGGAAATGGCGAGGCATCCTGTTGCATTCAAATTCAACGGCGGGCCAAACTTCGCCCGCGAGCGGGCCGACGTTTTGACGCGGCAATACCTTCTGGCCCGGCAAAGCCACTACCGTATTGTCCTGCGCCAAGTTGTCTTCGCCCTTGGCCTCCAGGTGCTCGCCAGCACCGCGTTGCTCGGCCTCGGCGGCTATCTGGTGATCAATGGACAGTTGACCCTTGGCCAGCTCGTCGCGGCGGAAATCGTGGTCGCATCGGTTGTCAGTTCATTTACCAAGCTTGGCAAACATCTGGAGAGCTACTACGACCTGCTGGCGGCGGTTGACAAACTCGGTCATTTGACTGATCTGCCCCTGGAACGTGATGGAGGTGTGTCTCACCGCGCCCGGAGCCAGGGGGCAGCGATCCGGGTTCACAACGTCACCTTCGCCTATGGCGAGGGCCATCGGACGGTACTTGATCGATTGAACCTTCGTATCGACGCGGGAGAGCGAGTTGCCTTACTGGGCCCGAATGGCGCCGGCAAGAGCACGCTGGTCGACCTGCTTTTCGGTCTGCGGCAGCCCAACCATGGCCACATAGAAATTGACGAGACGGACCTGCGGGACCTTCGCCTTGAGTCGCTGCGCGAACATATTGCGGTCGTGAAAGGAATCGAGATCTTCGAAGGGAGCATCTTCGACAATGTCCGCATGGGCCGAGAGCATTTGTCACTCGCGGATGTGCGCAGGGCGCTGGGGGCAGTGCGACTGCTGGAAGATGTTCTCGACCTGCCCGGCGGGCTGAACACCGCATTGGGAACCGGCGGGGCGCCCCTGTCCCTGGGCCAGGCGGAACGGCTCATGCTCGCACGGGCGATTGCCGGCAGCCCGCGGTTGCTGGTGCTCGATGAAGTGCTCGACGATATGGACCAGGATGTTCGCCAGGAAGTCTTGCCTGGCATCCTTGGCCCCGAAGCGCGCTGGACGCTCCTGGTCGTCACTCACAGTCAAGACGTTGCGCGGCTCTGCGGGCGCCAGGTGTCCCTCATGCGAGCGGACCGGCCGAGCCACGCCCGCGCCGATTCCAGCCATCAACACGTGACCAACGTTTAAGTGGAAAGTTCTATGGTCGTTGCAACGAAACAGTTCGTCCGAAGTGATCGGCTGGCCTTGCCCGCTCTTCAGCTCGCACGCCCTCCGCGAATGGCACGGCGGCTATCGCAGATTGTGCTGCTTTGCCTGCTCGCTCTCCCTTTTGCACTGACTCTCGTACCCTGGACTCAGACCGTCCACGGCACTGGCCGGGCGATCGCATTCAACCCGGTCCAGCGCCCGCAGTTCGTGGTGTCCCCCATCGAGGGACGTATCAAGAAGTGGTATATCGTTGAAGGGCAACGAGTAAAGTCGGGTGAGCGTATTGTGGAGATGGTCGATAACGACCCGAACCTGGAGCTGCGCCTGCTGGATGAGGAGCGGGCGATCCTGGACCGCCTCCGCGCCGCCGAGGGGCGCGTGCGCGACATTGAATCCCGTATCAGCAACTTGAAGAATTCACGCCAGCTTGCCATCGACGTTCAATCAAGCATCCTGCGCCAGGAACAGGCGCGGGTGCAGGCCTCCGAGCAGGAGCAGCTGGAGGCAAGAGCAGCCCTGGATGCGGCGGAGCCGAACTTTCAGCGCCAGCAGGAACTGTTCAAGAGTAAGCAGGGAAGCCTTGTATCGCAGCGCGACGTTGAGGTTGCAAAGCAGGTGCTCGAAACGGCAAAAGCCAAGCTTCGGCAATCAGAAGCGCGAGTCAAAGTCGCCAAGGCGGGAGAAAAGGCTGCGACCGACAATCTCGGGAAGGTTGATTCGGACACGGCCGCGATGATCAATCTTGAGACAGCGTCGCAACGCTCGGCTGAAGCCGAAGTTGCTTCCGTCAAGCGGGACAAGGCCCAGATTGAAGTGCGTATCGCGCGTCAACGCGCCCAGTATGTCGATGCCCCAGTCGACGGCGTAGTGCTGCGACTTCTGGCGAACTCCGAGCAGGGAGGCATTCTGGTCCGCCCTGGGGAAAGGCTGGCGGTACTGGTCCCGGATATCAAGGCGGAGGCCGATTCCGACGATGGGTCCGAGGATGGATTGCAATTGACCCGAAAAGGCTATCCCGGTATCGTCACCGAGCTCCATATTGACGGCAACGACTTGCCCTTGGTGCACGAAAAGGACCGGGTCCGGCTGCAGTTCGAAGGTTGGCCCGCCGCCCAGTTCGTCGGCTGGCCTTCCGTCGCCGTGGGCACATTCGGTGGGCGCGTTTACCTGGTCGATTCCACAGCGGATGACAAGGGACGCTTCCGTATCCTCGTCGAGCCAGACCCTGACGATCAGCCTTGGCCGAACAACCAGTATCTCCGTCAGGGGGGACGTGCGCAAGGTTGGGTCCTGCTGGAGAGAGTTTCGCTTGGATGGGAGTTTTGGCGGCAACTCAACGGTTTTCCCCCGGTTCGTGAATCGCAAGAGGCGAAGAGCGGTCAGCCGCTTGGTCCGGTTAAGCGCAAGGAGCTGAAATGAAACCACAGGCAAGGATGCCGATCGTCTGTGGCTGCTTGCTGCTGACAATCGCGAGTGGGTGTGCGAGCGTACCTTCAAAAGCGGGTGCTGATCGGGGTACTGGATCTGGTTCTGGGGTCATATCAAAGAAGCAATCTGGCCAAACGGAGAGTCTGGATTCTGCGGGTGCCCTTGATCCAGAGGCCGATTCTCTCGAGCACTCCGCTCAGCTTGTCGCGTTCAGTGAGACCGAGGAGGAATCCTCTGCAATGGACGACGACAACACGGATATTTTGGACCAGCAGAAGGCGAGCTACGAATTCCTCTCGCCGCCGATTCACGCTGCAGATGAATTGGCTGAGGACCAACTCGACCTCGGCGAGGTTGTGGCTTCAGTCGAGACCCATTATCCCCTGCTGCTTGCCGCAGTTGAGGAGCAGGGAATCACTTCCGGCCAGTTGCTTGCCGCTCAGGGGGCGTTTGACCTGAATCTGCGGGCCCGTGAATTCTGGCAGGTCGGCACTTACGACAGTCAACGGATGACTGTCGGCGTGGATCAGAACACAGCCTGGAACGGTGTGTCGTATTACACAGGCTATCGGCAATCCGACGGCAACTTTCCCATTTATTACGGAGATCGCAAAACCGGCGACGGGGGCGAGTTCCGTGCTGGTGTGCTCATACCACTACTGGCCGGCCGACCCATTGATAAGCGGCGGGCAACGGCCCGGCAGGCCGCCCTCACTCGGGCTTTGGCGGACCCCGTCATCGCGGCGCAGCGGCTCGACTTCATTCGCGCCGCATCCCGAGCATACTGGACCTGGGTGGCCGCCGGCCGACGTTACCTGATTGCCCAATCCGTGCTGAAGATCGCTGAGGACCGGAACAAACAGCTTGCGGAACTGGTCGAGCGCGGTGCACTCGCCGAGATTGAGCGAACAGACAACCAGCGGGTGATTGTGGAGCGGCAGGCCCGGCTGATCACAGCGGAGCGAGCATGGCAGCAGACATCCATTGCATTGTCACTCTATCTCCGCAATCCAGAGGGAGAACCCCTGATTCCGCAGGCGATACGCCTACCGAAGAACCTGCCAGAGCCAGATCCCTTCGACCCTGCGAATGTTGCCCTGGATATCCCAGTCGCTCTTCAACAGCGTCCGGAACTCGCACGCTTGCGCCTTCAGCGTGAACGGACCGCCGTGGATCTGGAATTGGCGAGAAATCAGATGCTCCCCGGCTTAAACCTCGGCTTGGAAGGGGCTCAGGATATCGGGTACGCCTCAAACTTCTCGAAGACGCCGCTCGTCACCGGCACGGAGCTGGATCGCGCCACATACATCGCCTCGCTGCAATTCGACCTGCCGCTGCAACGCCGGGAGGCAAAAGGGCGTGCCATGACGGCCGAAGCTGCACTTACTCAGCTTAGCTTTCAGGAGAAGTTTCAGCGGGACCGCATCGTGGCCGAGCTTCAGGACGCCGCCTCGGCCCTGGAACGTTCCTACGAACTGCTGAAGAAAGCGCGGGAAAACGTCGCGGTGGCCCGGAAGGTGGAAAGTGGTGAGCGTGAGCGCTTCACACAGGGACAAGGAACGATTGTGATCCTCAACATTCGCGAACTGGTGGCCGCAGAAGCCTCGTTTGCCGAGGTTGATGCCCTGGCCGAGTTCTACCGGTCTATGGCAGACTACCAGGCGGCACTTGGTGGCGACGGACCTTTCCAGGATGGCGAGCTGAACCTGAGCATCCCACCGTCCCCTGAATTTCTCGATCGGTAACATCCTTCGCCGCAGGCTGATGTCTCCGCTCGTGCCCCCCCCCCGAAAAACGTTCTAACGGTCTTCTGTCACCCCAACCCTTTCTCCGACGATGCGCGATAACTCTCGATCAGGACCAGAATTCCTGAGCTCAAATCCCGTCGCCAGTTTTGCGGGAAAACCCACTTCCCGTCGCTATGTTCTGATGTTCTCTAAGCTCTGCACGACGTGGTCGGAAAAAATCTCTGCGACTTTCGAAAGTTCGTCCTTTTTCATCAAAGCCACTTCAGAGTCTGCCAATTGAGGCAGTTTCGTTTCTTTGCGAATCGGGTGGATACCGGCAGGAATCATGTGCGCGGGCAGCACGGTTATACCAAGCCCCGCTTTCACCGCCGCGATCGTACCCGCCAGACTCGGGCTGGTGAAACTGATGTGCCAGCTCCGTTTTGCCCGGTCGAGTGCTGCCAGCGCGCGAGCGCGGTAGATGCAGGGCTGTGGGGAAAGCACTAACGATAGGCGTTCCTCTGGTTGATAGCCATCGGCGGCAGCCCAGACCAGCGGTTCCCGCCAGACCTTTGTTCCCCCTTTGACTCGCTGTGGATCCCGTTTGGCGAGAATGACATCGAACTCCCCGCGATGGAAGCCGTCGATCAGGTTGAGAGTCAAGTCGCAAGCGACATTCAACTGCACGCGCGGATGATGCTGCCTGAAGCTCGCGAGCACATCTGGAAGATAGTGCGTCGCGAAATCCTCTGGCGTTCCGAATCGAATCTCGCCTTCGACATCCGGCTCCCGGAGGCGACTGAACGCTTCCCACTGAAGTTGCATCATTCGCTTGGCGTAGCCGAGGAAAATCTCTCCTTGTTGCGTCAGCACCACTCGGCGGTTCGTTCGGTCGAATAGCTCGCAGCCAAGTTGCTCCTCCAGCTTTTTGATTTGCAGGCTGAGAGCAGATTGCGTCCGGTTGACCGTCGCGGCGGCTTGCCCATACGTCCCCGTTTCGGCAATCGCAATAAAACTCTTGAGCTGGATGGTATCGACAAAGAACGGCATGCTGCGACCTATGTGAAAAGATCATCGAAGTGTTGAGAACTATCAATTTTTTAAATTAAACTGCGGCGGCTAAACTGTCAATCACGATAGTCGTGTAAACGCAACGCTTTCCAGAAAGGAGTTTCGATGCCCTTGTTTCAGTTTGATCATTTTGAGCTCTTCCGGCCTGACAGCCTTTCTTGGGTGATGGCGGGGTTGATCCTGTTCGTCGTCATCAATGTGCTCGCTTACTCGAGTCGCTATCTGGCCGGTGACAAAAACCAGCGCCGGCATCGACGCGATGTCTTGCTGCTTGCCACCAGCGTGATGGCGATCGTCTTCGCTGACCACCTCTTGGTGCTGCTTGCGGGTTGGGTAATGAGCAACTTGCTGCTGGTCAGGCTCATGATTCACAAGGATCACTGGCGTGCCGCCCGAAATTCTGGCCTGCTGGCCCTCAAGACATTTGGCTTTGGGTCCGTGGTTCTGGGCGTGGCTTTCTGGCTGTTGGCGGAAAACGCAGGGACCGCTTCCATCGCCAGCATCGTTCAGGCCACTGATGAATGGACAACGATGCATCGTGTGGCTCTGATCCTGATTGCGATTGCCGCACTGACCCAATCCGCCGCCTGGCCCTTTCATCGCTGGCTGACTTCGTCACTGAACTCTCCAACGCCTGTCTCCGCCCTGATGCACGCGGGCCTTGTCAACGGGGGCGGATTCCTCCTGGTTCGCTTCGCGCCTCTCTTTGCGACACAGTCTGTAATTCTGCATGGGTTATTCCTTGTCGGCCTCATCACGGCGGTAATCGGTACCTTCTGGAAGCTACTCCAGACTGACATCAAGCGAATGCTGGCTTGTTCCACGATGGGGCAGATGGGGTTTATGCTTCTGCAGTGTGGAATGGGGCTCTTCGCACCGGCGATTTCGCATCTCTGCTGGCACGGCCTCTTTAAGGCCTATCTCTTCCTCAGCGCGGGTTCGGTGGTGCAGGAAAAGCGCGCAGGCATCGCGACAGAACCCTCTTTCGCTCGGATTCTGATGGCCTGCCCGGCGGGTCTTTGTGGGGCCTTCGCGTTCACCCTCACGAGCGGGGCTGACCTCCGCTTCGTCGACACCTCAAGCCTGATGATTGCTCTGGCCTTCATGGCCGCCACGCAACTGGCTGTCGGTTTGCTTGGCGAATCGCTGGCGGTCTCTCGTGTGCTCGGCACCTTCCTGGTTGGGGCTGGAGCAGGTGGGATGTACGGCCTCAGTATCCGTTTGGTGGAAACTGCGCTCAATTCGCTTCACACCATTCAGCCACAGCCGATGGATGCCGTCTACTTCGCAGGCATTGCCACGATCGTCGTGCTGTGGATGGCCATGATTCTTAACCTCCCAGCCAGGCTTCAGTCCCGAGCCACCTGGAAGAGGCTGTATATGAAAGCACTGAACGCCAGCCAGCCCCACCCACAGACCGTTACCTCATCCCGAACCGCCTACCAATCCTGAAAGGAGAGTCTATGAACGTTGTCAACAGGTCTCAGAAACGAAAGACCCCTGTCATCCCCATCGAAATGATTTCGATTAAAGAATTGGTTGCGAGCGCCGCAAATATTGTCGCCCCGGTCTGGCCGCTCAAGACCTTCATCGCCGTCAACCCCTTGCAGGGCCTCGAACATCTGCCTTTCGAGCTGGCAGTACTCGAAGTGGAACGGCAACGCGCGGCAATCAGCGATGCCAGCAGCGGGCGCGAAGCGGTCAACAGGGAATTGATCAAATGGTGTTCCGTGTACTTTGACGAAGGTCAATCGACGATCGGTATGCCGGGACGCGATGGTGGTCTTTACCGGGCGTTCGCAAACCTTGCACTGTACGACGCAAGGCTGAACCGGTCTCACTCTGACAACATCGTGCTGGCAGCATTGCCGGATAAACCAGAAGATGCGATCGTCGCATGTCTCGACCAAATGGAGATTATCGAGGACCAGAAAGAAGAATTTATTCGGCAGGCACTTGCGGCGTTGCCGGGCTGGTCGGGCTACGTGAAATGGAAAGAAAACTGGCAGAGTCCCGCAGAGCAAGCCAAACGACCGGCGACTTTGGTGGACTATGTCGCAGTGCGTTTGGTTCTCACTCGCCTGCTGTGGCCAGAGGCCAGCCTTGCAGAATCGGCCAATACGCCGCCGCCTGCATTCCTGTCAGAACTGCCCGACAGGGAATCACAGTTCCGCAAGGGACTGCTCAATAAGTTGCTGGAGCAGTCGGCGGCTGTCGCCTTGCCTCAATCATCCCGGGCCGATGTCCAGTTGGTATTCTGCATCGACGTGCGATCCGAGCCGTTTCGGCGAGCGCTGGAAGCGCAAGGGAACTATGACACTCTTGGATTTGCCGGATTTTTTGGCGTGCCTGTCCAGGTGAAGGGGCTCGATGACGACCAACCGCATGATTCGTGTCCGGTCCTGCTCAAACCGCGACATCTGGTCTGTGACCATGCGGTTGATTCGGATGCATCCTGCGTCCGGCGTCACGACCAGGGACGGTCATTGCTGAGAATGCCAACATCCATCTACCAATGGCTGAAGTACAACTTCGCCACCCCCTTCGCGCTTGTCGAAATGGTGGGGCCTTGGCTCGGAATGCAGATGCTGGGGCGGACCTTTGCGCCGTCGCTCATCTCAGGATGGGCGGAAACGACCCAGGTAACCGTCATACCACCGATTCCGAGCGAGCCCTCGCTGCAAAGTATTGAACTTTCCGAGCAGGCCGATTTCGGAGAATCCGCGCTGCGGATGATGGGCCTGACTGAGAACCTGGCACCTTTGGTGGTTCTCTGCGGACATGGTAGCAGCACAAGCAATAATGCCTACGCTTCCGCACTGGATTGCGGTGCCTGTGGTGGCAATCATGGCGGTGGCAACGCCCGTATCCTTGCTGCGATCTTGAACAGTCTACCAGTGCGTTCCATCCTTTCGGATCGGGGACTCGCAATACCGTCCGATACGTTGTTCGTGGCTGCCGAACACGATACGACCACGGATCATGTCGAACTCTACGAGCCGCGCGGCATGTCAGAGCAGCAGCAAGGAATGATGAACAGCCTTCGAAGAGATCTTTCCAAGGCCAGAATCGCGAATGCGAAAGCCCGCACGGCGACCTTCGGCCTGCACATGTTGCAGGACGATAAGGCTGTACAGGAGACCCAGCGGCGGAGCTGTGACTGGGCGGAAGTGCGGCCAGAATGGGGCCTGGCGCGAAACGCCGCTTTCATCGTCGGTCCAAGGGGACTGACGAAATCCGTCAACCTCGAAGGCCGCTGTTTTCTCCACTCCTACGACTGGAAGACCGACACGACTGGCAAGTTCCTGACCAGCATCCTGACCGCACCCATGGTGGTAGCGCAATGGATCAACAGCCAGTATCTGTTCTCGACGCTGGACAACGTCGCCTACGGTGGTGGAAGCAAGGTTACGCAAAACGTCACTGGAAAACTCGGCGTAATGCAAGGTAACGCCAGTGACCTGATGCACGGGCTGCCGCTGCAATCGGTCTATGCCGCCGACGGCGAGCCATACCACGAACCCCTGCGACTGCTGACCGTCGTCTACGCACCTCGCGCGATGCTGGATCAGGCCATTCAGACGCAGGATGTCCTGAAGACACTCTTCGGTAATGGATGGGTCACGCTGGCCTGCATCGACCCATCCAACAATCAGGCTCACCTGCTTCAGCGAGACCTCAAGTGGGCAAGCACATGCTAATGGAGTCATCCCCCTACACTGGCAAATGCGTTTTGATGACGACCAAACACGCAAAGTCCATCGCCGTCGCCCCTGGATTCCAAGAGATCCTTGGGGCGGCGGTGGCCGAGTATCCAATTGACACCGATGCGCTGGGTACGTTTTCGGGAGAAGTTAAAAGACGGGGAAGTGCGCTCGACTGTGCCCGCCGGAAATGCGAATGGGGATTGAACCTGCTGAACGCCAAGTTCGGAATCGCGAGTGAAGGGAGTTTCGGCCCGCATCCCTACATTCCCTTCATTCCGGCCGGACGTGAGGTCCTATATTTCATCGACCGCGAGCGGAACTTTCACCTTCATGTGAGCCGCTTGTGCGAAAAGACAAACTACCGGGCTAAGACCATCGATTCTTTCGAAGCATTGCAGACGTTTGCCGCCGAAACGCAATTCCCGTCACACGCCCTGATCGTTCGGCCAAACCGGATGAAATCCAGGGACTTCATCTTCAATGGTATTGATACTCCAGAGGAACTCGAACGTGCATTTTTTCACTCAGGAATGCAATCGTCGGACGGTTTGGTCTGGGTCGAGACCGACATGCGTGCACATGTAAATCCGACTCGCATGTCCGAAATTGCCGAGCTTGCTCGCCAACTGGCACAGCGACTGGCGACACGTTGTCCCGCCTGCCGCGCCCCCGGCTGGGGGTTGGTAAACGCCGAAAAAGGTTTGCGATGCGAGTATTGCGACCAACCGACGGACATGATTGAGCACGAAGAATTCGGGTGCGTCCTGTGCAATCATACGGTAGAAATTCAGCGACGGGATGGACTTGTGAGTGCTCCGCAGTTGCACTGCGGTTGGTGCAATCCATAAAGACAACGCCTGTCGAAGCCCCTCCTCGCCAGTCCTGCCTTAGCGGCTCAGTCGTTGCTCTCCACCGAAACGGGTTCGGTGGAGAGCTTTTTTGTTTGGGGGTTGGTGGGGGGGCTTAGCGGCTCAGTCGTTGCTTCCACCGAAGCGGGTTCGGTGGAGAGCTTTTTTGTTCGGGGGTTGGTTGGGGGGGGCTTAGCGGCTCAGTCGTTGCTTTCACCGAAGCGGGTTCGGTGGAGAGCTTTTTGTCCGGGGGTTGGTTGGGGGGCTTAGCGGCTCAGTCGTTGCTCTCCACCGAAGCGGGTTCGGTGGAGAGCTTTTTTGTTTGGGTTGGGGGTGGTTGTCTTCGCTTGTCAGTTGTTTGTGATCGAGTTGCTCTTCTCGCTCGATGTTGACTGAATGCTGACGGGATCCTGAGACCTGCACGCTGGATGTTGAGTTGTGTGGAACGGCTCGAACTGCTGCGGACCCGGCCTGGGGGCTTTGAGGCGTGGCTCAGGCGAGGGGCGACGAGATTTCCAGCAGATCGATGGCGGGTTGTCGGTTGCAGAAGATTGTTGCCAGTCGGCCGTAGGTGACCCCTCCGACCGGCATTTTGAAGTAGTTGGCCAGTTCCTCCCCTGCGGTGATTTTCAGAATGGCGCCCAGGTCGATGTGCCGCAGGACGTTGTGGTTGATCAGGACGCGGCCGAGGGGAATCTTGCCCTCGATGATCTGGTCGCGGACCGCCCGGGTGACGTACTCGAAGTGAAACCGGATGACACCGAACTGGACCACGGTCTCGGTTCCCTGCTTCAGCAACAGAATTTTTCGTGAGTATTCGTCGCCATCCAGTTTGCTGTCGAGGACGCGCACGTCGACCGTACAATTGTGGTAGGTCTCCATGGCGATCGTCATGTGGTGGTCATGCGCCAGCATGGACTTGTAGGGCTCGGGCGTGAGTGCCGCAGGAGTGTGTTCAACTCGCAGAAAGAGCTTGTCCGAACCAGGGAAAATGTTCGTCAGCGAGTTCAGTTCGTCATGTGGATTCATCGTTCAGCTATATCCGAGGATTGTGACTCGTCTCGACACCCAGCGCATGAATGGATTTTGCCTGTGTCCCTCCGACAGCACAAGTGACACCTGTCACCCGCCCACGCTGGCAGGCCACTTTAAGGGGTCAATGAGTGCTGATTTCCTGACCGTCCGCAAATGCGGTGCGCTGAGGATGTCGGGCGGTGCACCGCTTCGATTCCCGCATGCCGGTCGGCGAAGTATGGTGGAGCGACGCGATTCACTGGGGCCAGATGTCCCGGCACGTCAGGCGGTCATCAGGCGTCATGAGCAGAGAGAATTCGATGAGTACTGACAAGCAGATACAGCAATTCCTGTCGGGCAGTCCGCACGCCATTGTGGGGGCCTCGCGGAATCGTGCGAAATATGGGAACAAGGTGCTGCGCGCATTCCAGCAGACCGGTCGCCCCGCGTTCCCCGTCAATCCGGTGGCGGATGTTGTGGAAGGAGAAAAAGCCTACGCTGACCTGGCGTCGCTGCCAGAGCCTGTCTTTGGCGTCAGTATCATTACTCCGCCCGAAGTTTCCGAGCAGATCATCGAGGATGTGGTCCGCCTGGGAATCAAGCATGTCTGGTTTCAGCCCGGCGCCGAATCGGATGCGGCAGTCCGTCGGGCCGAACAGTCGGGGCTGAATGTCATTCACGGGGGACCGTGTATCCTCGTCGCACTGCGCTATCGAGAAGGTTGAGGGAGGGGGGACTCGGTCGCACCCGTGCACTCAGTTTGATGCACTCCATCCGATGTGCTCCCTGCGGTCGTCCGACGCTGTCCCGTCTTTCCCGGTGACGCAAGTTGGCGGCACGATTTCCATCCTCGCATCAATGTGGCAGAATGCTCAGCCATGCATAAGCGAGGTCTTATCCCCCCGGTCGGCTTCGCTGTCTTCGCACACGTTGGCCCGTGTTGATTGTCCGTGTTGAAAGTGACCCGACTGGAGTTTGTCATGAGGTGTCTGTCTCGGCGAGATTTTCTGTCGACTTCTCTGGCCGCCGGAGCGGTCGCTCTTCTGCCGTCTGCTGCCACTGCAGCGGAAACACCGGTGGAACCGATCATCGATATTCATCAGCATACGAACTATCGGGAGCGAACGAACGCACAACTGGCCGCTCATCAACGGGCCATGGGGGTGACCCAGACGATTCTGTTGCCAGCCGGTTCGTCGGTGAAGCGGCCTTCGACGGGGGACGGCATCCACAACACGCTCGGGGGTGTCGGGGCAGGGGGGAACGAGACCGCCCTGACCATGGCGCGACAATATCCCAAGGAGTTCTATTTCGGTGCGAACGAAGTCACCGATCTGCCGGAAGCCCGGGCCGAGATCGCCAAGTACCTTGATCTGGGTGGAATCATCATTGGTGAGCAGAAGTTCGGGCTCGAACTTGACTCGCCCGCAAGTCAGGAACTGTATGCTCTCGCTGCGGACTATCAGGTTCCGATCCTGATGCATCTTCAGCATGGAACATACAACCTCGGCTTTGAGAAACTTCCCAGGATGCTGGAAAAGTTTCCCAAGACGATCTTCATCGGTCATGCGCAAACGTGGTGGGCCAATATCGACAAGAATCATACCAATCAGAAGGACCTGTACCCGAAAGGGAAAGTCACCCCCGGGGGGCTGACGGATCGTTATCTGGCCGATTACCCGAATATGTTCGCAGACATGTCAGCGGGGTCGGGATTGAATGCGTTGACGCGAGATGAAGAGCACGCCCGTGGCTTCCTCGATCGCCATCAGGAAAAGATTCTGTACGGCAGCGACTGCGATGACCGAGTCGGTTCCGGGCCTGCGTGCCAGGGGGCTCAGACCATCGCCGCAATCCGCAAACTGGCGCCAAACAAAGAGGCAGAACGAAAAATCCTGTACGAAAACTCTAAGAAGCTCTTCAAGCTGACTTGAAGATACAAACCGGTCGATGAGTTCGATCTCCCCCCCGGTGACCGCGTGGCTGTGGCCGGCGTGTCCGGGGTGAGTCATCGTTCAGCGAATGCAAATGGGGGCACGGTTCGCACTCTGCCGATGCGGCGTCCGAACAGTAGGGAAATCCCTTCGCATGGAAGGGGAGGAAGTGTCGGACCGAGAGGGATTCTTCTCGCGCGGGGCTGCGTGTTTGCTGAACACTTCCCACCGACTTACACTTGAGGCGGAAACCTCAACTCGAAAGAAAGTGTGCTCATGCCAGCCTCGCCGTATGTCGTCAATGTCACCCGTGAGACGTTCCAGCAGGACATCGTACAGAAGTCGATGGAAGTGCCGGTCGTCATCGATTTCTGGGCTCCCTGGTGCAATCCCTGTCAGCAACTGGCACCGATTCTGGAAGGTCTGGCGGACGAGATGGGGGGGAAGTTCATCCTCGCCAAAGTGAACACCGACGAACAGCCCGAGATCGCGCAGGCATTCCGCATCGAATCGTTACCGACCGTCTTCGCGATGATTCAGGGGCAACCCGTCGATCAGTTTGCCGGAGCGCTGACGGCCGAGCAGGTGCGTGAGTGGGTCAGCCGATTGCTTCCTTCGCCCACGCAGCAACTCGCGCAAGAGGCGATGGGCTTGATCGAATCCGACCCGAAAGAGGCCGAAAGCAAATTCCGTGAAGCGCTCATGTTGTCACCCGATGAAGACTCGCTTAAGATCATGCTGGCTCGCGTGGTACTGTCGCAAGGGCGACTTGACGAGTGTGCGACGATCATTGAGGAGCTGGAAAAACGGGGCTTCCTCGAACCCGAGGCCGAGCGGGTGAAGTCGGAACTCGACGTGCGACGTACTGCTGCGGAAAGTGGGGGCGTCGACGCAGCCCGGAAAGCTGCGGAGGCTGACCCCACGAATCTGACGCTCCAGATCCATCTGGCAGAAGCCTATGCGGCGTCGCAACAGCATCGCAAAGCACTGGAGCTTTGTCTCGGCATCGTCCAGAATGATTTCGGTGAAGCACGAGCCGAAGCCAAGACCACGATGGTCAAGATCTTCGACATGCTGGGGCCGGCTTCCGAGCTGACGGGCGAATTCCGACGCAAACTTGCAACCGCCTTGTACTAGTAGAGGGCCACGATTCGATCCTGGTTTCGGATGTTACTGCGTCGGATTCCTGGAAGATGCAGCGGAGGCTTGCTTTTGAATGCAGGGCCGAGCACCGCATGATCGCGGACGGCCATACAGTGGCATCGAAACCGTGGCCTACGAAACCGTGGCTGCGAACTTTTATTCGTGACAACGCACGAGCCGTTGCGAGCCTGATGACATTGCTGCCGATGATCGCCGAGGTCCCGTTTCGCGCCGCTGCGATGGGAGCGTTACTTGCGCTTCTCGCCGCGGGCAGCGTCATAGTCTGGTACGGCCTGCTTCAGCGCTGGTGGAGTCACCAGCCGCTGCTGGAGCCTGAGCCGGGTTCCCGGGCCCGCTGGTACAGTCCCGCAAGCCTCGGGGCTGTCTACCTGGCCTTGTTGTTTACTTGCATGAGCTTGTTTCCTCGCATTTCGGGGGGGGCGGCAACCGAGGCCTCGTCACCGACTCTCGATTCGATCCTGACTTTTGCGGGGATCGCGGTGGCGATTGTGGTCGTCCTGCCGTCGGTGCTGGTGCGGTCAGGTCCGTCGGGGAGGGAACTGGGGCTGACAACAGAGCGTCTGACGGATCAGGTACGGGTCGGGATCAAGGGATATCTCGCCGCGGTGATTCCGATGGCTGTGTCGATGGCGGCCACCCTCCCTTTCCGGGGGGTAGAGAATCAGCACTCGCTCTTAAAGCTGCTCAAGACATCTCCCGGTCTGGGGACCGTTCTGGCGATTGTGGTGTCTGCTGTTGTGGCGGCACCTCTGCTGGAAGAACTTCTTTACCGGGTGATCCTGCAGGGGTGGCTCACGTCGTTTTTACCGGCGGTGATCGCAATTCCGGTCGTGGCGATCGTGTTCTGTCTGGTCCATGGGTGGCGAGACGGGTTGGCGCTATTGCCATTGGCGTTCATTCTCGGTTACGTTTTTCACCGCCGACACAGTTACATTTCAGTCGTCGTGATCCATGCGCTATTCAATGCCACGAATCTGACTTTGCAATTGCTGTCCCCTGACGCTCAATCATAATCACCGTCACGGACGCGCTGTCTGCCCGGGCCTGCTTCGCGGTTGCGAAGGGTTGAAATGGAGCGGAACCGTCTGTGAATCCAAAGGACATGGCGAATCCGTGTCCTGATTTTATCCAGGAATTGACAATGAATTTCCCTCCCGTTGAAGAGCAACTTGCCATCCTTCGCCGCGGTGTCGACAAGATTGTTCCCGAAGAGGAACTCGCCGCGAAGTTGACGAAAAGCCGCGAAACAGGGCAACCGCTGCGAATCAAGTACGGGATCGATCCGACCGGGATCGACGTGCATCTGGGGCACACGGTTCCCCTGCGCAAGCTGCGACAGTTTCAGGAACTGGGGCATCAGGCGGTCATCATCATCGGCAACTACACGGCGATGGTCGGGGACCCTAGTGGTCGTGATCAGGCCCGTGCGAAGAAATTGAGCGAAGCGGACGTCGAAGCGAATGCCCGCGACTACCTGACCCAGGTCGGCAAGGTGGTCGATATTTCCAGGGCAGAAGTCCATCGCAACGGCGACTGGTTCGCGAAGATGAGCTTCGCGGACATCCTTCAGTTGTGTGGCAAGATCACTGTCGCTCAGTTGCTGACGCGCGACGATTTCGCCAAGCGATACGCCAATCAGTCGCCGATCTATCTGCATGAATGCCTTTACCCCATGATGCAGGCGTGGGATTCGGTGGTGATTCGAGCGGATGTGGAACTGGGGGGCACCGAACAGCTTTACAGCTTTATGCTTGCACGAGATCTCCAGCGAGATCAGAACATGCCTCAGCAGATCGGCATCATGTCTCCCATTCTTGTGGGGATCGATGGCGAACAGAAGATGGGGAAGAGTCTCGGCAACTACATCGGCATCTCGGAATCGCCGTTCGACATGATGAAGAAGTTCATGCAGATTCCTGATGCGACCATGCAGATTTACTACAACCTGCTGACGAGTATTTCGCTGGAAGAAGTGAACGCGATTCTGGCGGGGCACCCGAAGGAGGCGAAAGTCCGCCTGGCCAAAACGGTGATCGCGGGTTACTACTCGCAGGAACTTGCCAACGAAGCCGCCGAACGATGGCAGCGTGAAGTCGGGGGGGGTGAACTGCCGACCGACATCCCGGTCGTGAAGCTGGATCTGGCGGCTCTTGCCGCTCAGCTTCCGCAGTGTCAGGCCGATCTGGCGAATGGGAAACTGGTCGCTCCGCAGTTGCTGAAAGCGGCTGGACTGGTGGCTTCGACGAGTGATGCGATGCGATTGATCGCCCAAGGGGGGGTCACGATTTATGAAGCAGATCAGCCGACGATCGTCAGTGATGCGAAGGCCGCGATTGAACTCAAAACCGGAATGCTGGTTAAGGCGGGAAAAAAGAAAATCGCCCGCCTGGAAATTGCGTAAGCGGAGCGGTCCTCAGGGACTCATGTGGTGAGAGATTCAGAGAGCCCAGTCTGTCCATTATGGTCAGGCTGGGTTCTTACTTTGATTCCATGTAAAGATCCTCTGACGTGGAGGTTGAGTCTCGCCTTTCGGTAGATGGATTACGCCATCGTTTGAATGGTTGCCAGGTCGGCGACGAGAAGCTCTCGATCGTGGCGTTCGGTCACCTGCTCAGCCATCGCGGTCGCGAGAGCGAGGTGCTGCAGAGCGTTGTCGAGCTCGCCGGCCATTCGATAGCTCCTTGCCAGAGCTTCGTGAGCGTAGCCGAGATAGAACGGGGCTAAACTGGAACTGTACGAGAGACAGATCCGGGCATGACGAATGGCTTCCGCAGCATTCCCCAGAACGACCTGGATTCGCGATGCCTGCCAATAGCCGATGGAAATGTTCTGACTCGTACAGTCAGCCCGTTGCTGCCAGTGGTAGATTGATGCCTGATTCAAGGCTACCATCAGTTGATCTTCTGCAGGCGTGCGCTCCTTCTTTTCGATCAGATCCCACGCCTGATTGAAGCAGTGTGCCGCGAAATATCGGTGTGCTGCTGCCACATCGAAGTCGATACATCCCGCCATCGCGCTGTCTCCTGGCCGGCCGGGGAGGGGAGTGGCCTCTGGCTATTGCAGGGTCAACTGCCACGACACACCAAAACGGTCGTTCAGCCAGGTGAACTTCTGACTGAAGCCGTAGTTCCCCGGTGGCATGAGAATCTGCCCGGCCTCTGACAATTTCGCAAACGTGTTGTCGAACTCAGCCTCATCGGCGCATTCGACGAACAGCGATGTGGATGGTGTGAATTTGAAAGCATGCGGGATCGGGGAATCGATGCACATCAAGGGATGGCCACCGAGCAGAAAGTCTGCTTTTTTAACACTTCCCTCTGCTCCGGGGCCTTCTTTGCCATAGCGTTCGATTGCCTGGACTTCGGACCCCTCGAACAATGAGACATAAAAGTTCATCGCCTCTTCGGCTTTACCTTCGAACATCAGGAACGTCGCTATCGATTTCGCCATGCGTGAATGCTCCTGTCGCTGCTTTGCAGACGCGGTTCTCGATCAGAATTGTTCCGAGCAGGGGGACGTGTAAACGAGGCCGAAATGCTTCAGCATTCACCGGGAACCATGACCATCCAGCTCACGCCGTAGCGGTCTGTCAGCATTCCGTAGCGGGGGGACCAGAATGTTTGACTCAAGGGCATCTGCACGGTTCCTCCTTCCGAGAGCACCGCGAAGGCACGGTCGGCTTCGGCCTCGGTCGGGACGGACAAGGAAAGGGAGAAACCGGTGAACTTCGTCTGGTCATCGCATCCGTCAGAAGCCATTAAACAGGTTTCGCCAATGGAGAAGGAACA
Source organism: Schlesneria sphaerica (assembly GCF_044336245.1). Lineage (NCBI taxonomy): Bacteria > Pseudomonadati > Planctomycetota > Planctomycetia > Planctomycetales > Planctomycetaceae > Schlesneria > Schlesneria sphaerica. Next base: position 4,237,690 of record NZ_CP172346.1, read on the forward strand.
ATGCATGACCTTCGATTCAAACCCGGGTTGGAGCACGCCCGGCGGAGGGGGTTCCGGACTATCACTAAACCGCATCACCATGCCGACCTTGGCACCCACCGCTTCGCGATAGAATTCGAGAGCCTCTTCACAGCGGCCGGCGAAAAATAGATAAGGGGTCACCATCGTCTGAGGCATTCTTCTCTCCAACATGTAACGAAACGAGCGACATGGTCGAAAGCCCGAACGTGTCTTCACACTACAGTCGAAAACCGAATCGCGAAATCGACAGGATTCGGATTTCAGAACAATCCACGGGTCGATCTCGCCGGGCTGGCCCTCCCGAGAGAGTGAAGTCCCGCTGGTGAGTCCGGTGCCCTTGTTGGAAAAGTTTAATTGGTGTCTTCCGTGGTGATCGTCGTGCTGATTGTTGTAAGTTCTTTTCACTAATTGGGTTGAGTCTGGTTTTGGGGTTGGGTTGTGCGTGCGGATGTCGCTGGAAAGGAGGGGGCGGAGAGTCGACTTGCGCGGGAATTGGCCTCTATTCCTGCCAAGGTCGTTTCCCTATAGAATTGCGAACTCGGCAACGTGGCCGAAACGACTCAGGGTCGCCATGTTGGGCGGGCTCTGCCGGATCCTTCACACCTTGTTGTTTTGATTAACCCATGTTTGACCAGCGGTTTATTCGCAATTTTTCGATTGTCGCTCATATCGATCACGGCAAGAGCACTCTGGCTGACCAGTTGTTGCTGAAAAGTGGAGCCATCACGCAGCGGCAATTCCGCGAACAGATTCTCGACGACCTGAAGGTGGAACGCGAACGAGGGATCACGGTCAAAGCGCGTGCCGTTGCCATCAACTACACGGTGGACGGTCAGGAATACGAGCTGAACCTGATCGATACTCCGGGGCACGTCGACTTCCATTACGAAGTCTCACGCAGCTTAGCCGCTTGTGAAGGGGCGTTACTTCTGGTTGATGCCTTTCAAGGGGTGCAGGCTCAGACCGTCGCGAACGCCTACGCGGCGATCAACATGGATCTCGAAATCATTCCCGTCCTGAATAAGATCGACCTGCCGGTGACCCGCGTGGACGAGGTCCTGGAAGAAATTGAAACGGTGGTGGGACTGGACACGGAAGGGTGCCTGCGCGTCAGTGGAAAATCCGGGCTGGGGATCGAAAGCGTTTTCAAAGCGATTGTCGAACGCATGCCCGCACCGAAGGGGGATCCGGGCGCACCCCTTAAGGCACTGGTCTTCGACAGTAAGTATGACCATTACCGCGGGGTGGTGACGTACGTCCGAGTCAAAGAAGGAACCATTCGTAAAGGCCAGAAGGTTTATTTCATGAAGGCGGGAACGTCTCATGAGGTCCTCGAACTGGGTCAGTTCCGTCCTGATATGGTTCCCTGCGATGATCTGGGGCCCGGTCAGGTCGGTTACATCGTCACGGGAATCAAGGTTCTCGGTAACGTGCATGTGGGAGATACCGTTACGGACTTCCATCATCGCACGCCGACGGCTTTGCCAGGTTACGAAGTGCCACAGCAGATGGTATTCTGCGGGATGTATCCCATCGACGCGACCGACTTCGAGCGTCTGCGGGAAGAACTTCAGAAGATGAGTCTGAATGACGCCAGCTTCTCGTTCGCGCCTGATACATCCGAGGCATTGGGATTCGGTTTCCGCTGCGGGTTCCTCGGAATGCTGCATATGGAGATCATCCAGCAGCGTCTGGAAGAAGAAGCCAACGTCGACCTGATTCAGACAGCTCCCAACGTGACCTACCAGCTGAAGCTGCGCGGGGGTGAAGTCGTGATGGTCGATAACCCGCAGCAGGTTCCCGATTCAGGGCAGATCGAAGAATTTGGTGAGCCGATTGCGAAGGTGGTCTTCATTCTGCCGTCGGATCGAATCGGCCCGATCATGCAGCTCTGTGCCGATCGACGTGGTGTGTACATCACGACCGAATTCCTTGGCCCGCAGCGTGCGCAGCTCATCTATGAACTGCCTTTGGCGGAAATCGTGTTCGACATGTACGACAAGCTGAAAAGCATCACGGCCGGTTACGGCACGATGAACTATGAAGTCATCGGCTACCGATCTGCCGATCTGGTGAAGATGGACATCCTCGTGAAGGGCGAGAAGGTCGATGCGCTGGCCTGTATCGTCCACCGCACCCAGGCGGAACGACGCGGTCGTGCTCTGTGCAAAAAGCTGAAGGAAGAGATCTCACGCCATCAGTTTGAAATTCCGATTCAGGCCGCACTGAGTGCCCGCATTATCGCCCGTGAAACGATCTCGGCTGTCCGCAAGGATGTGACCAGTAAGTGCTACGGTGGGGATATCTCCCGTAAGCGGAAGCTGCTCGAGAAGCAGAAAGAGGGTAAGAAGCGGATGAAACAGTTCGGCCAGGTCGAAATTCCGCAGAAGGCCTTCCTGTCGGTTCTCGACGTCGCCAAGGAAGAATAGGCGTTTCGCGTGCTGATATGTCGTAGTGGGCGTCTCACTCAGCAACGCGTGATGGTTGTCGAGTTGAGGGAGAGACCGGTCACGTCGGCAAGTCGTTGGCGGTCACGGTATACCGACTTCTTAGCGGCTCAGTCGTTGCTTCCTACCGACGCAGGGTCGGTGGAGAGCGGGTTTGTTCGTGGTGTAGTGGCGTCTTAGCGGCTCAGCCGTGCCTGCGCTCTTTGGTCTCAGTGTCGTGCCGCTTCCCAAGCGCGGATGCCACCCTTGGCTCTTCTGAGCAATACTCGTGTTCTTGGGATCAGCAAAGTCAGAACTTCGCTCATTCTCTGGCCGCTTCCGACAATGATTGCTGCGCCTGTCCTTAGCGGGGTGACCACATTCCCGGGGTCACGATCAGTTCGGGCAGGTCGAAGGACTCGGCCTGAATTGCAGAGAACAGGTCTGGAGGCAGTGGACCTCTCTCGAACCGAGCCAGGTTCTCCTCGACCTGCTCGACAGTCTCAACTCCGATCAGGACGCTGGTGACCGCGTCCTGGCTCAGGAGGTATCGCAGTGCCAGTTCGGCCAGATCGATCCCCGCGTCGTGCGACAATTGTTCGAGTCGTCGTCGTGCCGGGATGACCGCCTGGAGTTCTACTGGGATATCTCGTTCCGGCATCACCAGCAGCCCTTGGAGAAACGCGCTGCGAATGAAGACGGCGACTTCGCGAGCGGCGGCATCGCGGAAGATGCCGCTACTCTCGTGTCGCCGGTCAAGCAGATTGGCCGGAAGCTGCAGAGCTGACATCAGCCCTGATTCGACATAGCTGTGAGGCGGCCCGGGGAAGTGAGCACACGAGACCCCGACATAACGCAGTTTTCCCGATTCCTGCAGTGGTTCCAGAGCGGGGCGATGAACGGCGTCTGTCTCGCGATGAAACAGGACGAGTGGCAGACAGTCGAGCTGCAGTCGTCGGCGAGAACTCTCGACCGAGGCCTCCAGGGCGGCTTTAGCCAGTGCGGGGTCGGCCAGCTCTTCGGGGGTGAGCGGCTTGAACTTCGTCACCACGGTCACCCGGTCAGTCACCTTTAATTCGCGGAGCGCGCGCCCAAGGATCTCTTCACTGTTCCCGTACGCGGCGGCGGTGTCGAAGCAATTGACACCCCCTTCGATCGCCGCCGTGAGGATCTTGAGGACGTCACGATAATCCGGCTGCCCGGTTCGATTGGCGACTCCGTACGGGAGCCCGAACTGAACCGTACCCAACATCAGCCGCGAAAGCGAAATGTTCTTCCAGGTCGAATTCATCATCGGCAGAGGATTCTCGCAAAGGGGCTCAGGATTCTGTCGGCTTTCGCATGAAGGGGTGGAACACGGCGCTGGCGAGCGTTCCGACGACAATCCCCACGACGAGCGAGCTGGGGACGATCCAGACAATGCTCTTCGTCCCGAAATTGATCCCCAGATCCTCAGCGAACGCGATGACAATTGCGGTGGCGGTGCTCGCGATCAGACCGAGCCAGGCGCCGGGGGCGTTGGACCATCGCACAAACAGTGCGAGGAAGAACAGCACGAAGAGTGGTGCGGTCAGCAGGTTCACGATTTTATAAGAGCGCTCGACCAGATTACCGGCAATCAGCGTGTTCAGCAGGCTTAATAACACGGCAATGGTCGCGATAATCCAGGTGAGCCACTTCAGGCGGCGGACGGCGGCCTCACCGGAGGTATCGGCTCCTCGGCCGCGTGAGACGAAGTCCCGTTCGAGCACGGCACAGGCCGAGTTGACACCAGACGACAGGCTGGAGAGAGCGGCCGAGAGAATCGCGGCGAGGACGATACCCGACAGTCCCGCCGGCATTTTTGTCATGATGAAATGCGGGAATAGCTTGTCACCGTTCGCGGCGATGGTCATTCCGGAAGGGATTTCGGAGGCATGTGCCCGGTAATAACCCAGTAGTGCCACGCCGGTGAGTCCCAGGAGCAGGCTGACGGTGATGTCGGTCAGTTGTGCGATTGCCATGGTTCGTCTGGCTGCGGCCGCGTCACGGGTCGACAAAAATCGCTGGATGGACATCTGGTCGGAACCATTAGTGCAGACGTACCACAAGGTGGTTGACAGAACGAGCATGCCAAACGAGACACGTTTGCTGGGGTCGAATCCCCAGCTCATCGGCTGCCAGTTGTCTGGCCAGGCTTTCGGCCACCACTCGGCAACACCTCCCATTTCGGCCGTGATGACGGCGACCGTGATGACGGCTCCTGCGAGCATGGTGACCGACTGTATGGCGTCTGTCATGACGACCGCTTTGATGCCGCCCGACGATGAGTAGATCGCGGTGATGACACCCAGCACCACACACAACCAGGGGGTCCAGTTATGGTCCAGCTTGAGCAGCGGAACAATGACAACTTCGGTTGTGGCATATAGAATCGTGGCCATCCAGCCGAGTCGCAGCAGAAGAAACACCGAGGCTCCTGCCAGGCGGATTCCTGTTCCTAATCGCTTCTCCAGCAGTTCGTAGGCGCTGGTGACAGGCTGCTTCATGAGGAGCGGAATTAAACCAAAACCGACAATGACGAAGATCAGCGGATGACTGGCAAGCTGGGTGAGCATCATCGGGCCGTTAGCGACCATTTCGCCCGGCGTCCCGAGATACGACAGCGTGCTGACCAGAGTGGCGAAGAGTGACAGCCCCAGCGCAATGGGAGACATGCGTCGTCCCCCCAGCAGGTAGTCGTCAGCCGATTTATTTTGGCGCGAGTAGTAGGCTCCCACCGCGAGCATAAGGAGAGCGTACCCGGCGAGGACGATCCAATCTAATAAACGCATGCGAGATTGCTCCGACTGACTTGCCTCAATCACCCATTGCTGTCGTTACCAGGAAAATTTGATCCTGGTCCAGCGAATTCCACAGACACCCTGTTCCACACACCAGTGCGTCACCAGGACAGTCCCATCATTGAGCAGGATTCCCGTGGGAAATCCGAACTGGAAGCTGGCCAATTCGTCGACGCCGGTCGCCCCGGCTGCGGGCCGGTCGCGGAACTCCTGTGCGTCGTAGAGCAATCCTTCTTCGACGACGGTCCAGGACGTTTCCGTAAAGCGGACCAGAGCCATTACGACGCCCTGCTGTCCGTAGCGACGGTTATAGAGCACCAGCAATCGATCGTTTCCCAGTGGAACAAATGACATCGTCTGGCCGCGGATTCCGGTCGACTGAAACGGGCCCCATGTCCAGCCGTTGTCGTGTGAAAGACAAAAACTGTTGCATTGATCACGGTAATCACCCAGGGTTACGGTCCATGCCGTCGCCATGACGACCCCCGGTGAGACTTCGTTGAACTTCTGTTCCCAGAAACCGAATTGGTCCTGAGGGTCGCGGAAGACCGTGCGACGATGAGGCCATGTCAGACCACCATCATCCGAGATGACCACGAACACTTCTTCGCCCAGGCGTGCTTTATCTGCCAGCAACGCTCCCGGAGCGAGTAGCCGGCCGGAAGTGAGGGGCCTGATGGAATGGGACACCTCGACGGGGCAGTCGGGCATCGGAAGGGCCCTGGCGGGGGACCACGAATGGCCGTTATCCGTCGACTGACAAAAAACGGATTCGCCCTGTCGTTCGCCGAATCGGTCTTGCTGGTTGGCCCAGTACCGCGTCCCGTAGGCGTAGATCGTCTTACCATCTTTGGACAGACTGAGCTTCAGTGCATTCGCCGACGGGGGATGATCGGAAGCGGCCAGCAGTTCCCCCTCGCGTTGCCAGGTTTTCCCGCCATCGCGGGATCGAGCCCAATCCGTTCCACCCCGCACATACTGACCACCGCCGACGCTGAAAGAGCAGAGGAGATCTCCGTCGGGAAGCTGCACCGCCTGAGGAAACGCCGACTCACGCTCGTCGATGCGGCCGGTTCCGAGTATCGAAAGAGAAGGCAAGTTGTAGTTCCTTAAACGGACCGGACGAATTCGGGTTGAGAGTTCCCCCGGGCGAATCCAGGGAGAAATTGATTGGCGGTCGGAACGATGTTCATCTTGTCTGGCTTGCTCGTGTCAGGTGTGGGCAGTGTCGGTCACGAAAGTGGGTCTGCAACATGACTGGAAGGTCGCATGGTGCAGATGCTCGGCAGGAGGGACTGTGGGGGCAGATGCGGCGATTCGGCGTGCGAACGGAGTGAGTGTTGCGCCAGAGCATGTCTGATCGCCTCTCACGTCGGGTGATCAAAGTTGTGTTGTGATTGCGAGAACGATTTGGTGCAGGGCCTGTTGTCGAAGTGGGCACGTCCGATGGACCCGGTGGCAGAAATGGTGGCCTGCGGTGGGTCACCGCACCGGGCTGCGGCGCGGTCAGCCCCAGGCGGGCCATGATGCAGTGATCGAATGCGATCATGACGGCCATGCTGAATGGGTTCCTTCGTCAACAGGGTGCTTAACTTGTGCTCTCTGACGGTTTCGACCACGATGGATTTTGTACACAATGATTTGAACATCGGTCGGTATCAAGTGTCCTGCCCCGGTTTCTCGGTCGCGATGAGCGAAAAGAGGTGAGGGTTCTGTGATCGCTTCCAGTGATAGAACGGCATTCTGCTTTCCTGTTCCTGCTTTCAAAGTCGGGGTCGCCGGCCTCCTGAGTCACAGACAGAGGTTCGTTCGTTAGAGATCGGTCAACACGATCGGAGGGCGGTCATGAGTCTCTGGCGATGTGTCCTTGAGCTTGATTCCCGGCGGCAGCGCATCAGCGGAAGTACCCAGGGGTTACTCGAGGCGATCGACCGTGCTGCGGATTTACGAATCGCGACCGAGTTTCTGCACAATGAGCATATTGATGTTCATTCAGCGAGTTCTGAACGGATTCGCGAGGTGGCGGAATTCGGAGTGACCTACTCAATCGATCACCGGTGGACCGCCGGGATCATGCATTTACGGCAGCCCATTGAGCTTCCCGCTGGTTTCGGGCCACGGCCATCGATGTCCTTCTTTGTTTACAACCAGGACGGCACGCAGGGGATCGCCCGACCCTATCTGGATGGTCAATCGCGAGACGGGGTACGGGGTAGTGCACCCGTTTTTCCGACCGAGCAGATGCCGAAATACCATGCGATCGATCAGTGGGACGCGGGGACCAACGCCCCCTCTCATAATTTTATTTATGACTTCGATCACTTTCGTTACTGCGTGAATGACTCCTGGCGAGAAGTTCTCTACCACTCGCCCACAGGGGAAGTCCTTGCGGGATCGCTGGCGGACCTTGTGGATGCTTTCTCGACAGGCTGTTCCATCAAGCTCGGAATCGTTGGTCTGTGTGACGATCTTCACGACGATGCCTCAGCCGTATTGGAGCATACCGTCTACGTACAGGGCGGTTCTGCCTATTACTACACCGATCAGAAGCTGATGATTATCGGCACTCACCCCGTGGTGCGCGTCTCTCCACAGATCCCTTTGGAATACCGTTCCGGAAATTGGGATTTCGGATGGGTGATGTTGCGAAGTGACGGACATGTGGTCTATCGCCGGTGTGATCCCTACACACTTCAGTTTAGCGACCATGTACTGCGGAAGGGGGTTCGCTGGTTCGTGAGGTGACAGGCGTGTCTCTCGTTCTCAGCATGCTGTAACTGAAGAGAAATCGGCAGCATGGAGGTCCGTCATTGCTTGATACGGATTAGCGGAAGTAGCGAGAAAATTGTTCGACTGACGTCTAGTCCGTGACATTACGAAGGGCGTTGCCTGCAAACGCTGAATCACGATTTTGTCGTTGAGGTGAATGAGATGAACGAAATTCAACTTCGAACTTCGAAGATCTCGGACCAATCGTTCAGAGCTGACTGTGCGCACGCAGGGATGATTGGCACAATGGCGCACCACACTGTCCCCTCTCAATCTTGCTGGAGAGATACGATGACGCGGTTTGGCCTCGTTGGACTGTATTGTCTACTTGCGATTCCAGTAGTGGCCGATGACTGGCCACAGTTTCGCGGTCCCAACTGTTCAGGGGTTTCTCAGACCAGTGCGCCGTTGCCTGTCGAGTTTTCTGACACCGAAAAAGTGAAGTGGTCGACCAAGCTGGGGGATGGAATTGGTAGCCCGATCGTCGTTGCGGGCAGGGTTTATACCTCTGCGATGATCGATCCGCAGACGGTGGGGGTGGTTGCTCTCGACGCCAGGACGGGTGAAAAACTCTGGACGCGATCGTGGCCGATCGGTGACGTGGATGAGATTCATCTCACCAATAGTCATGCGGGAACAACGCCCGCGGCGGATGAAGAGCGGGTCTACTTCTACTTTTCGACGCTCGGTATGGTGGCGCTGGATGCGAAAACGGGTGAGGATGTCTGGCATCGGCCGCTCCCTGTCCCCTACTTCATTTTCAAATGGGGAGCGGGTATGTCACCCGTGCTCACCAAAGACCTGGTACTTTTCTGCCAGGATGATGATCTTCATCCCGCGATGTACGCCTTTGATAAGAAGACAGGCGAGATCCGCTGGCAGGACGACCGCAATGATATGGCGGTGAACTATTCGCACCCCGTGATCTGCGAGACACCCCATGGGGAAGAAGTCGTCGTTGCCGGCACGGGACTGCTGATTGGATACGATCCCGCGACGGGCGAGCGTCTGTGGTCTGCCCGCACGCTGCTGCGCAATATCAAGACGACACCGGTGTCGCGAGATGGAATCATTTACATTTCCCTTCAAAGTAAGGGGATCGCCAGTCAATGGCTGGCGTCGATCGATAAGACAGAGACCGGGAACAACGACGACAAAATTTCCCGTGATGAAGTGCAGAGATTTTTTGGTAAACGTCCTGTCCCGGAAGCGTTCTACAAGAAAACGTTTGAACGGGGCGACCTGAACGGTGATGGTGTTCTCGAAGGACGTGAGTTGGATGTCGCCTTTCTGCCTCCGGGCAATGCGGCAGGTGCTGCCTTTGATTCAAAAGTGCCAGAGGATGAATTTGTCATCGCGGTCAAAGGTGGTGGCCGGGGCGATGTCACTAAGACGCACGTGCTGTGGAAGCACCCCACGAAACACACGGACCACATTGTTTCTCCTCTGGTCGTCGGGGACCGCATGCTCCTGATCAAAGGAGGCGGAATCGCCACCTGCTTTGACGTGAATGAAGGAAAGCGGATTTACGGCCCGGGCCGTATCAATAATGGAGGCGAATATTTTGCCTCTCCCGTGTATGGCGATGGCAAGATTTACATCGCAGGAGAGAACGGCAAGATTGTCGTCTTGCGAGATGCGCCGGAACTGGATGTCCTGGCGATTAATGAGATGGGTGATTCAATTCTGGGAACGCCCGCAATTGCTGATGGTGCCTTGTTTGTTCGTTCTCGAACGGCTCTGATGCGAATCGAGTAGACATGGTTACCCCATACGTCGATCTGCCGATTTGATGCTGATTTAACTCAGTCCCTCCGCCCCGCTACCTGATTTCAGGAACCTTCCGACGATGAGAAAGAGTAAGACGCTCGCACGGATCCGTAAGGGTGAAACCGTCAGGATGTGCTGCCTCGGCCATTACATGCCCTTCTTCGTAAAGCATGCAGCCCACGCCGGGTTCGACTGCATCTGGCTGGACATGGAACACCGCGGTTTCACTGACCGCGATGTGCAGGCGCTGCTGGTTCAGTCGCATCTTCACGATATCGACATCATGGTCCGCCCCACGACTCTCGAGAAGACGGCTCTCTACCGGTATCTCGAAGACGGGGCCGCGGGGCTGATGATTCCGCATGTGAACACGGCCGAAAAGGCGCGCATGCTGGTCGACGCGGTCAAGTTTCCTCCTCTGGGCGATCGCGGCCTGGACGGAGCGGGTCTGGATGCTGACTACTTCACCGGTGACGTCGATTCGTTTGTGAAGCACGCGAATCAGGAAACGTTTCTTGTCGTGCAGATCGAGACTCCACAATCGCTGAAGAATCTGGATGAGATCACGTCCGTTCCGGGGGTCGATGGGCTCTTCATCGGCCCGGGCGACATGAGTCTGCGACTCAAGCTGGGACCCAGCGAAATCACGATGGAATCGACGTACGAACTGGTTGCTGACGCGTGCAAGCGGCACGGCAAGGCCTGGGGGGCTCCCGCACCGACTCCGGAAGTGCTGAAACGCCGGCAGCAGCAGGGGGGGCAACTGTTGAATCATGGCGGTGATTTCGGCGCCATCCTCAGGATGCTGAAGGAATGTGCCGCGGCCTTTGAGCAATAACGAGGAATCACCGTGATTAATCTGACTGGAAAGTTCGCCCTCGTGACGGGAGCGGGGCGCGGAATAGGAAAAGGTTGCGCCTTGCAACTGGCCCGCTGTGGTGCGGACATCATCCTGAACGATCGTCCCGGCAGTCCGGATCTCGCTGCGACAGCAGAAGAGATTCGGGCTCTGGGCCGAACCTGCCATGCCATGGATGCTGATGTCTTTTCTCGCGCGGGGTGCGAGGGGCTGGTCGAAAAGGCGATCAAAACTGCAGGCCGGATCGACATCTTCGTCAGCAATCCAGCCTACAGCCGTCGCGGCAAGTTTCTGGAATATTCGCCAGACGAGTTTGAACGGACGATCAACGGAACATTGATCAGTGGCTTTCACATGAGCCAGCTCGTGGCTCGCCATATGGTCGCACAGAGAATCCGCGGAAAGATGGTTTTCATTTCCAGCGTTCAGGCAGAGATGCCGTTTGCGCTCTGTGCCCCCTACGGTGCAGCGAAGGCGGGACTGAATCATCTGACCCGGACGATTTCTGTGGAGCTGGCCCCTCACCGAATCAACGTGAACTGCATCGAACCGGGCTGGATCGATACCCCGGGAGAGCATGTCACGTTCTCGGACGAGACGATGGAAGAGGAAGGGGCTCGGCTTCCCTGGGGAAGACTCGGGTTGCCTGAAGACATCGGAAACGCGGCCGCGTTTCTTGTCTCTGAACAAGCAGACTATGTCACCGGGGTCGTCTTTCCTGTCGATGGCGGTTTTCGGTTCAAAGACTGTCAGGCAGAATCCATCGTCGCCCCTGCGGAACTGAAACCATGAGCGGTACCAAACCGACACTTCGGCAATACGACTTTCAAGCGGGCTCCGGCGGGCCTCATCTGCTCATCACGGGTGGGGTGCATGGAGACGAGTTTGAACCGATCGCGGCGATCCGCCGGTTGATTGATCTGTTTTCCCGCCAGTCATCGGACGTCGCCGGCTTCAAGGGACGTCTGACGCTGGTTCCCGTCGTCAATGAGTCGGCGTTCTTGCGGGGACATCGATGCGGCGACGATGGGCTCGATCTGGCGCGTACCTGTCCCGGACGACCGGATGGAAGCATCACAGAGCAGACAGCCTTTGCGTTGAGTGAGCTGATCCGGAAGGTGGATTATTACATCGATCTGCACACAGGAGGGACAGAACTGTCTGTCTATCCCCTGGCGGGGTATGTCATGCATGCCGACCCCGCCACGCTGGGTGTGCAGCGACGAATGGCAAAGGCCTTCAATCTGCCACTGATCTGGGGGACGGCAGCCAATCTCAACGGTCGATCCCTGTCAGTCGCTCGCGATGCGAATGTCCCCGCCATTTATTGTGAGTATCTCGGTTCAGCAACCTGCGATCGGGCAGGAATAGAGTCCTACTTCACAGGGTGTCTGAATGTGATGGCCGAATTAGGAATGCTTGATCGACCGTGTCCGGTCAGTCGCGTGGAAAGGGTCGTTGAGAATCCGGAACCTGATCAGGGACATATGCAGATCTGTAATCCGTCACCTCTGACGGGTTACTTCGATCCGCGGGTGAAGCTCGGAGACATGGTCGCTGCGGGCGACGTGATGGGGACTGTGTATCCCCTCGAAGGGGGCGAACCACGCGAAATTGTCTCTACCCAGGCGGGGCAGGTCATCGTTTTGCGGACGTTCCCCCGAGTGAAGCAGGGGGAATCTGTCGGAGTTGTGATGGAACTGCCTGTCGCGTGAAGACCGCTGGCGTGCCATTTGTCATCGAGAATGTGACGGCGAACGAGAAGAGCTTTTTCCTTGGGGCCAAAGATGAACGACGAGGTTCGGACGGAACGCCAGGTTTATCTGTCGGGACAAATGGTCCCCGAATCGGAAGCGAAAATTTCGATTTTCGACAGTGCGATCATGCTGGGAGATTGCCTGACAGAATCCACACGCACCTTTCGTCACAAGCCGTTTCGCCTCGAAGACCATATCACAAGGCTGTATCGGTCACTGAAAGTCTGCCGGGTGAACCCCGGGTTAACTCCTGACGAGATGACACGCGTGACGCTGCAGGTACTGGAGGCGAATCGCTCGCTGATGGGCGAAGACGATGACTGCTGGATCGTGCATAACATCTCGCGGGGTCTCATGAAGCCGGGCCCCACTGCGGCACAGATGAGTCCCGCGACCGTCATGATCTTCACCAGCCCCATGGATCTTCGTGGCTGGGCCCGCTACTACACAGAAGGGTGCCATGCAGTCACCTCGTTCAGTCGGGCCATTCCCGCTCAATCACTGGACGCACGGATCAAGAATCGCAGTCGGCTGTTTTATACTCTTGCCGATTCCGAAGCCCGCATGGTTGATCCGGATGCCCAGGTGGTGATTCTCGATATCGATGGCAACGTTTCGGAAAACAAGGGGGGGAATATCTTCGCCGTGATCGACGGAGAACTGCGAACACCCTCCACAGAGAATTGCCTGGCCGGAATCAGTCGGCAAACCGTCATTGAGCTGGCGCACGAGCTGAGGATTGGTGTGCGCGAAACGCGTCTGCAGATGTATGACCTGTCGACCGCAGACGAAGTTTTCTTCACGAGTACACCGTACTGCATCATGCCCGCCACCCGTTTCAACGGGCTTCCGGTGGCGGACGAAAAGGTGGGGCCTGTCACGAAACGATTGCTGAAAGCGTGGAGTGATCAGGTGGGAGTCGACATCGTTGGCCAGGCACAGCGACAAATAGGATTAGCATGAACGAACCTACGATTTCTGAATTGTTTGACCTGTCGGGACGCGTGTGTCTGATTACAGGGGGATCGGGCTTTCTGGGACAGTCGATGTCGCGAGCACTGGCAGAAGCCGGCGCCAGTGTCGTTGTCGGCAGCCGTGAACTTTCACGAGCAGAGGAAGTCGTTGCAGGATTGCCATCTCCGGGTGGGGCAAAGCATCATGCCGTGACGCTGGATCAGATGGACGAGACCTCGCTGAACGCCGGCTTTGAAACGGCACTCGAGAAAGCGGGCCAAGTTGACATCCTGATCAACAACGGGCAACAGGGCCATGCGCTGGACCTGACGAACGTCACCGCAGAAGCCTTCAACAAAGACCTGCAGAACGCGACGGGATACTTTCTGCTGGCAAGGCGTCTGCGGGATCATCTGGTCAGTCGCGGTGCCTCGGGATCGATTGTGATGATCGGGTCGATGTATGGCGTCGTGGGCTCGTACCCGGATGCCTACGAAGGTGTTTGTCCGGCCAGTCCCGTTCAATATCACACATTGAAGGGGGGGATCGTCCACATGACCCGTCATCTCGCTGTCTACTGGGCGCGGGACGGCGTGCGGGTGAACTGTCTCAGCCCGGGACCTTTCCCTTCGGAGCAGGCTCCGCAAGCCATGGTGGAACGGCTCAAGACGAAGAATCCAATGCGGCGAATGGGCGTTCCCAGCGAACTGAAAGGACCCTTACTTCTGCTGGTGAGCGACGCGGGGAGTTACATCACGGGCCAGAATCTGCTCGTCGATGGGGGATGGACCGCGTGGTAGTGCCGCGCGGCTGCTGACACGGACTTCAGGCAATTCCGTTAAAACTGGGGGCAAGATGACAGCGTATGCGCGAGCAGGCCGTGTCCTGGCGATTCTGATCCACTTCTTCGCCATGGGATTTGCGGGCGGGGCCGATGATCGCATTTCCCTCGATCCCGCTCTCCGTGAAAAGTGCCTGAAGGTGCTGCGTGCGGGGATGGCGGGTGAAGAGTTCTGGCCCGCCATTCATGCCGCCGAAGCACTCACCCTCGCCGGGCATCAGCAGGAAGTGATTGCTTTCCTGACCCCGAAACTGCATTCGGAAACAGACGATCAGAGAAGGTGTGGAATTGCCCGCGAGCTAGTGCGGGCGGGAGATCGATCCGCTCTGAAAGTGATGTGGGGCATCCTTGCGGGTGACAAGCCTCACGGCCATATCCACGCCGCCGAGAGTCTCTTCAAGGTGGCGGATATTGGTGACGGTCAGGCGATGCGTCGTGCGTACGATCAGAATGAAAATCTGATACTGAAACTAATGGCCGCAGCCGCCCTGACGCGAGTTGGTGATGACTCTGCCAGACAGACCGTTCGCGACCTGCTGCAGCATCCCGAGGCGAAGTACTACGCGATTGCCGCTTGGGTTCTCGGCCAGATCGGTGACAGCACAGATATCCCGCGACTGAAGAAAGAGATGGAACGTGTGGGGGATCCGGTCCCTCGCGCCAATCTGGAGCATGCCCTCGCGATTCTGGGTGACGAAAGTGGTCAGAAGGCTCTCGAGCGAAACCTTAAGAGCGATCAGGATATCGTTCGAACTTATGCGGCGACGTTCGCGGCAGACGCCCGGTTAGTGAATCTAAGACAGGGCCTGGTCGAACTGCTGGATGATCGAGTGGCAGATGTGCGAATTCGTGCCGCGCAATCACTGCTGGTACTCGCCGCTCCCGTGATCCTTCCCTACCGTGTCCAGGCCGCGCCGGTGATTCAGGAACTCAATTCCAAGTTCTGCTGGTTTCATCCGCGCGTCGCCGCGATGCCGGGGTTTGGGAAGGGGGAACAGCCCGCCGTCGTCATGACGATCCAGAAGCATCTCAGTGCGAATGACCACTATTCTGGATTGTACTACCTGCGAACGGATGATCTGGGGCGTACCTGGACCGGGCCGACCGAGATTCCTGAACTGGCCTGGCAAGCGGGTGAAAACGGTGAAACCATCGCCGTGTGTGATGTCACGCCGGGTTGGCTGACACACCATCGGAAGGTGCTGGCGATTGGCGTTAAGCTGCGCTACAGCCGGCAAGGGGATCAGTTGCTCGACAAGCCTCGCTCGCACGAGTGTGCTTACGCGGTCTTCGATCCGGTCACGAATCGCTGGTCCCCCTGGAAGATGCTGGCACTGCCCCAGACTGAGGAGAAATTTTTTCTCGTTGCGCCAGGCTGCGTGCAGTGGCTGGAGCAGGCGGACGGATCTCTGCTGGTTCCCATCTACTATCGTGATGCGAAGGGAACTCAATATGCGACCACCGTTCTGCATTGCAGCTTTGATGGAAGCGAGATGCGCTACGTCAAGCACGGCGATGAACTGGCCCTTTCCGAGGGACGAGGCTTTTATGAGCCGTCACTGACCCGATATCAGGATCGGCTGTTTCTCACGATTCGAAACGACACACATGCTTACGTGACGGCCAGCCGGGACGGCTTGCATTTTGATCCCGTCAAGACATGGACCTTCGATGACGGTCAGGATCTGGGGAGCTACAACACACAGGCGCACTGGCTGACTCACAGCAATGGCTTGTTTCTGACGTACACCCGTCGCGGAGCTGACAACGATCATATTTTCCGCCACCGGGCTCCTATCTTTGTTGCTCAAGTGGACCCTGATTCACTTCAGGTGATCCGAGCAACCGAACGTGCGATCCTGCCCGAGCGGGGCGTCATGCTGGGGAATTTTGGTGCTGCCGCCATTACCCCGAACGAGTCGTGGGTTACGGATTCGGAATTTCTGGTCAGTGACAAACCTCATCCCCGCGGAGCCGATGGGACGACCTGGCTGGGAAGAGTTTTCTGGTCATCTCCCAACCGCGATGTGCCAACGAAGTAGCATCTTCCGGTGTTCGTAAAGAGCGAAGTCCCGTTTCACGATCTCGCCCCGCTTCGGATTCGAGATCGTGCAGACTATCATGGAGCACGCGCCTCGTGTGCTCATCTTCGCTCCTGACGGGTAAGACTATCGTGCGCCCGCTGGACAAGGGTTTGTCTGGTCATTTGCGTGGGAAGGTCTTGCATGTGGTTGCTACTCGCTGCCGGTGAGTTTGAGATTGTGGTCGACGAGCCTGCCGGTGGGGGTTCGCTGATGCTCTTCGAACTGGTCGCATCCATGATGTCGACCTTGTACTTCGTATTCCTGATCTGGATGTTGATTCACTGTTACCGGACAGAGCCCGATCGCTTTTTCTGGATCTGGATCATGCTGATCATCCAGCCGTTTGGAGCAATTGGCTATTTCGTCATCCGCTACCTCCCGTCCAGGGAATATGGTGAGCTGACGTTCTTGCGACGGTGGACGCGCGGGCCACAATTGGCACGGCTGGAAACGGCTGCCAGGCAGATCGGCAATTCCCATCAGTACGTGCAGTGGGGGAACGCACTTCGAGAAGTCGGAAACCTGTCGCGAGCCAACGAGGCGTATGCTCAGGCACTCAAGAAAGATCCTCAGGATCTGCAGGCGCTGTGGGGATCCGCCCAGATTGCAACGGCTCAGAAGCGCTATCAGGATGTCCGGTCATTCACGCGAGCGATCCTCGATAAGGATCCCCAATACAAGTTTGGCGACGTCTCACTGGAAAATGGACGTGCCCTGAAGGAACTCGGGGAGCGGGACGAGGCTCGAACGCAGTTCGAGTGGCACATTCGCCGCTGGCGACACCCCGAAGCGATGTACCTGCTGGCCGAGCTGTATGCCGAAAACGGACAAGCTTCCGAGGCTCGGAATCTTCTCTCCAGTCTGATCATGGATATTAACGGCAGCCCGACCAGCATTGCCCGCAAGCATGGCCGATGGAAGAGCCGAGCCAGGCAGTTGCTCCGCAAGCTCGGCTGACGAGTGATGCTGCGGAGCGGTTCTGCCTGTTGGGAATTGCCAACCGTGATCAGTTGATTCGGTGCTGCTGGATGATGTGCATGTCGATTTCGACTCCCAGTCCCGGCCCTGTGCCGAGTGTCGTAAATGGCCCGTCGATCTTGATCGGGTTACGGGCAATCGAGATTTCGTGGTAGTCGGGACCGAGTGTGTCGCCGGGATACTTTTCGATTTGCATGTTGGGAGTGGCCACGACGAAGTGAGCCATCGCGGCCGTTGCCAGATCCCATTCGAGATTAGATCCGATGGAACAGGCGATCCCGTGTGCCTCGGCGACGTCAGCGATCTGCTTTGCCTTGCGGATGCCGCCGTTCTTGCCGGGGTACAGGCTGATGGCGTCGCAGCACTGGTGCTGAATCAATTCCTGAGCGTGAATCAGGTCAAAACAGCTTTCGTCCGCCAGGATTTTGACTCCCGTTTCATTGCGAACGTGCGCCAGTCCTGTGTAGTCACCAGGAGGGATCGGCTGTTCGACCAGGACCAGGTTGCAGTCTTCCAGTTCGCGGATGCAACGAATGGACGTTTTGACGTCCCAGCCCCCGTTTGCGTCGATGGTCAGATCGATGTCAGGGCCGATGGTCTCTCGCACAATCCGGACTCGTTCGACATCCCTGGCTGGATCGATACCGACTTTCACTTTGATGGTGGTGAATCCGGCGTCCACCAGTTCTTTGGCGCGTCGCCGGGCCCGTTCCGGATCGTAGGCCCCCAGGGAGAAGCGGCTTCGAATGGTCAGGGGCCTGCAGGCTCCCCCGAGTAATTCATAGATCGGCTTGTTGGCTGCTTTGCCGAGGAGGTCCCAGCAGGCCATTTCGATCGCCGATTTGGCAAACCAGTTACCGACGGCGACGGCGTCCATCCGCCTGTCGAGTTCCACCAGATCTGCAACAGGACAGCCGATGACCGCAGGGGCCAGAACTTCCTGTACGATGGCCATTGTGCCGCGACAGGTCTCTCCGCTCCAGCGCGGCGTTGCAGTCGCTTCGCCCCATCCTTCGAGACCGTCGTCGGTAAAGATCCTGACGAGGGAATACTCTGACACATTATGGTGCCCCAGCGCTGAAATCATCCTCCGCTCCGGCTTCAGCGGGATTCTGACCGGGATCGATTCAACGCGGACAATCTTCATGTTTCGTCTTCCTGAGTCACTTTAAGTGACGGTTTGCGGGGCCTTCAGGTGGTACAAACAGCGATTGGAGTCTGGGCAAATCTCTTTCACAAGCGGGAAAAACAGAGGACTTCGACAGGGGTTTTCGGTCTTCGAGGGAATCATCGCGTTGCCGCCACTCCGTCGAAAGGGTGTTTTCGATCCTGGGGCAGCAATGTTAACTTACGTAAAATTATGAGCAAGTTTTTATTGGTGTGCGGTGGCGATGAATAAAACGTGCTACAGTGAGCGTCATCGTCAGGGTGAATGTCTATCTGAAACGTAAGCAGATTGGTCTTCATCCATCTCGGAAGGCTGGAATAAAGAATGGCTGAAGGTAGTATCAAGAAATTGATGGAAAAAGGATTCGGGTTCATTAAGACGGATGGAACGAAGGATTTGTTCTTCCATCATTCCGCCGTTCAGGGTGTGAGCTTTAATGAACTTCGCGAAGGTCAGAAGGTGACGTATACTGAGGCCATGGGAAGGCAAGGGCCCTGCGCTGAGAATGTTCGGCCCGTTTAATCTCGTCCTGTGACTTAATGGCATCTCCAGTCAAGCGGGCCGCAATACGGATCGCGTCAGCCCCTGCATTGAGTGGAGGTTTACCTGCTGCGAGCAGGTTGTTCTGTTCCGATAAGGGCAGGGCAACACTGCCGGGATGATCCCATCCTGACGAGCAGGCTCTGATTGCTTTCGGCAGCGGTGTCAGCCTTGAGCTGAGACTGTCACGAAATACTCGGCGGGATGGCGAACGTATCCGTCATCCCGCCGAAGTCGGTTTTCGTCAGAGAACCTTGTCGATTCTTACTTCACTGTCGACAGTTCTTTGATTCGCACATTGCGGAACTCCACAGGATCGCTGTGGCCAGCAAATCCGAAGAAACCCTGGGTACGCTCTTTTCCGGGGTGAGGAGTGTTGGCCATCAGGTCCTTCACTTCGCTGAGGTCGGCGTCCAGAATGACGTTTCCGTTCAGTTCCACTTTGACTGTGGAACCGATGACGGTGACTTCCTGGAAGTTCCATTCTCCGGCGGGACGCTCATACCCGCGAGCAGCAGGTACCATTCCATAGGCCGAGCCATGGTATTGGCGAGGGTCCAGCTTTTCGTACTGTGATGCGACATTGTCCAGGACCTGAAGTTCGCACATGCCGGTATAGGCGGCATCACCCTGGCCGGGGTAACGGATGGCCAAACCATTGTTGCCGCCAGCAGGAACCTTGAATTCGAGTCGAACGATGAAATCGCCGTACTCGTTGGGGGTGTGAAGAACTCCACCTTTACCCGTCTTGCAGCGGATGGCGCCGTCAACCACTTCGTAGTTGTCCACTGCACCAGCCCAACCCTTCAGGCTCTTGCCGTCGAACAGGGAAGTGAAGCCCTCGTTCGCGAGAAGCGAGGTTGCTTCGCTGGCAGGGATTTCCCGGATGAAGATGTCTTTCCAGCGGATCTCGCCACCATGGGTCTGCAGTTGGATCGGGCCCTTGGCGATCAGAGGCTTCTTGCGATCGAAGAAGTTCTCCAGAATGGCATTGTCGACAACGAGCTTCCCATTGAGAAACACGGTGGTACGAGCACCCACCTGACGAATGCGGAACGTATTCCATTCGCCAAAGGGGTGGTCAGCCCGCACGAGAGGATCTTTCCCGGGTCGTCCAGCGCTGTTGTTCCAGAGACCGCCTGAACCTTTGTCGGCACCGATGTTGAACTTTTCGGCTTCGGTGTAGTCCCAGATCTGAACCTGAGGCGTTCCCTTCAGGTAGATGCCGCTGTCGGCCTTGGGGACCGTCTTGTAACTGACGAATAACTCATAATCGCCAAAGTTTTCGTTCGAAGTCAGATACAATCCATAACCGTCGTTAACCAGTTCGCCTTTTTGAACCGACCAATGTTTATTGACGTCTTCCAGGCTGGCCTTGCGGGCATCGGCCTGTTCGGCGGCAGGCAACGCCTGGACGGTGCGGGGGTCCTTGGTATCCAGACCGTGCCATCCAGCGAGGTCTTTGCCATTGAAGAGCGCCCTGAATCCCGCTGGCGGTTCATTGTCAGCGGCAAAGGTCGCCGTGATCAACGACGTGGATACGATGAATCCAAAGCAAAGCAAACGACACAACACAGTGGCACTCCTTGATTTAACCTGACCTGCCAATCACCCTCGTCGCCTGAACAGTACTTGACGAGCTGGGAATAATTGACGTAGCGACATCACGGATCTTACCGATGAATCGGCGGTGACGCCATCAATTCGATGAGCATCCGTGTAATCCGCAAATTTTGCGGTGATCTGATATTCTGGGGTGATTTCACCCCCGCAAAACGGTACATTTTTGAGTAAAGCGGCTATAGCATGGCGTTTTTCCATTTTTCCGATTGCGTGACGGCTGGCATTCTCCCGATTCTATTCGTGAAGAGAATCTTCGACATTTCTTGACGCAGGGGACGCCTGCCAAACTTCTGTGAATTATTGACCAAAATATTCCTGAGTGACTTCGACGCGGGATGGATTGTCTTAAGTCGCGGCGAATCGTCCGAATAAAAAGAGTCGGTTGGTTGCCATGAAGATGCAAATTGTTTCCTGTCCGCATTGCGGAACCTACTTGCTGAACGATACCTGCGAATGTCACGCTTGCGGTCATGTTCTTGATAAACGAGCCGCCGCGCTTCCCCAAGCGCATATTCTGCCCACCGACAATGCCGTCGCCGAAGACATGGAAGCATGCCCCAGTTGTGGGGAAACCTGCCGGACAGGACTGGTCCGCTGCTGGAATTGCGGGACCTTTCTGCGTCCCGAAATCGAAGAATCCTACCGTAAAAAGCAGGCCTCCACGCACTTCGAGATCGAACACATCGATCTCCCGATCCTGGAAGCCTCGTTCGTAACGGAAGAAGATTCTCTCCAGCGACGCGATGCTGGCTTCGATTCAGACTTCAATTCTGCCCCGGAAAATTATTTCCAGGCGAGCGACACGGGGGGAGATGACGAGGACGATTTCGATCTTTCCATGGGGACCGTCTTCGGAGAGGTCGTTGACGAAGCACAAGAGGTCGCTTCTGACGAAGAGACGTTCCGTTTGCGCCCCCTCGAAGAGACTCCCGCCCCCTCCATTCCGACATACGCCGGTACGCCCGCTGCCAGCACCTCTCCCGCCGAGATGGACGTCAACGAACCGCCGGTCCAAAGCGAGGCGGAACTGCCGCCGATCCAGTCCTTGAACGAACCTCCTCCCTCCCCACAGGAAGTGGAGGCGGCGGCCGCTGAGGATCTGTTAAAAATCGCAGCCGACGAAGAGCAGGACATTCAGCAAGTCCGAAAATCGATGCGGTCCAAGGACACGTTCGTAATCTTCTGTCCTCAGGGATGCCGCATTCGTGTTAAAGAACGTCATCGCGGGCGCAAGGGGAAATGTCCCCGCTGTCAGTCAGAGTTTGTCGTTCCGAGAAAGCCGGCACCCAAGAAGGTCGAAGCTGAAGCCGCCACCACCGGAGAGGATCCTGTCCTCACAAGCCGTTACAAGAAATGGCTGAATGACATTCGCCTGCACACCGTGGATCCAGTTAAGCTGCGAATCAAGGCAGACAGTCTGCTGAATGAATGCCAGGCAGTCGACATCGGTTTTTCCGCCGATGATTTGCTGATTGCCACGCTGGTTGTCGGCAAATTTGGAGCGAATGCGAAGAAGTTCCCGCCGGTTCGCCAGGCCATGATCGAGCACTTCTCGAAGCAGGGGACGTTTGAGCAACTCGCGATTCCTGCGAAGAAGCTCCTGACGAAGGAGTTGCTCACACAAATCACCGCGGCTCAGCCGGCTGCGATTGGGGTTGAGTCACTGTTCGCCGATATCCCCGTGTTCGGGACCAACCGGATTGCCGTTAAGCTTCCGAAGACCCCGGATTCGACGAACCCGCAGTATCTCTCGTTCAGTCTGTCCGAGTATCGCGCGTTTGTTGAGGGAATGCAGTCGGTCTGCGGCATTCAGGACTTCGGGACGAATACGGAAGTCCCACTGACGGATGAGTATCTCGTTCATAAGTGCGTCATGAGCGGCGCCCCCGTGCAGGAACTGGCCAAGCTCAACTACTACATCAAGGATCCGGGATTCAAGCTCGAAGTCACCGGGTGGCGCTGTGCCAAATGCGGTGTCGTACTGAGCGAAGCGGCGAGAACCGAAGCCAAGTTGGGCGGCGCCAACGGCAAAGGGATTGCCAAGGCGAAGTGTCCCAAGTGCACGCAGAAATTTGGTGATCTGCCGCTTTATCGATTAGTGGTGACCGAAACTCCGGCTCCCGCAACGACCGAACCAGAGCCCGAAATGGCCTGATGCAGGCCTGCCAGCAAGATGTCATCGACAGGGGGAAGATGTGACTCACCCGCTACGTCTGGGCGAGTCCTGTCTTCGATTTCTTCACGGTATGTCCTCTGCGGAGCCCGTCTGGGCACGGTTCACCGTGGACGCTCCTGGTCGAGGGGCAGATGCGCAACTTGGGCGAGCGCCGTCGCGAGAGGAATTTCCTCAAACAGTTACATTCAAATCGGTTGCGAAGAGGTGACGCTGAGTGGAAGGTGTCCGAAGGGTGGTGATCACCGATCGATGACGGTTGCATGCTCGATGAAATAGAGCCCGTAAGGGGTCCCATCCGGTGCGACCATCTTGATTCGCAACGTCCCCAGCACATCGAAAGAACGTGTTGCAGGAATGTAGCGGGTTGTTTTGCCCGCTTTCATGTCGATCTGAATCAGGTCATAAATCTTTGGGTCACGGCCGAAGCAGCAGATCTGATTATCACGAGCCAGCACGAAACGCTCGATCCCTTCGGTCTCGTATGTCGGATACATGAAGCCACGAACTTTCACCTGCTTGCCGTCGAGTCCTTTCAGCCAGTCAGGCATCAGATCCACGGCGTTGACAACAACCGGTTCCATGTTCAGGACTTTCAGCAGGTCCAGGTCATCAAATGACAGGCGAAGAGCTCCCGTGCGGGGGTCCGTCTGAAACTGCTTTTCTTTGATGAGGAGCTGAATTTCGTTTCCCGGGCCTGTTTTCGCCTCCGTTTTGTCTGGCGGGTCCTCCTGCTGTGATGTCGGCGGCTCCGTGCTGCTATTCTCCGCGACAGCTGGGTCTGTGGTGGGTGAGGAGGGGGCGTTCGGGACGCTCAGCAACTGTTGGACGCTCGCCACAACATTGACAGGAACGAGGGCCGACGCGGCAGGAGCGTCCATAACCTCATCTTCGCTCTGGTCTGTCGCCGCTTCGTCAGGTGTGGCTGTGGTCACGACAGGAGAACTCGGTTCCTCTGATTCCCCCGGCGCCTGGGTCTCGGGGGCCGGGGTTGCAGTCACGGCTTCGGATTCGGTTTGTGAAGCGTTATCCGCTTTGACACTCGGCCCGGCGCTGGATTTGTCTTCCTGTCCTGCGGGGTGATACTCGCTCAGGTCAGTCTTGTCACAGCCTGTCAGAAAAATGAGGACCAGCGCAATTCCGAGTCGTGGTGCTGTCCAGTGTGGAAATGCCGGGATACGCATTCATTCATCCTTGATTGAGCGAGAAGCACAGAATGCTGTCCCGTGCTTTCGGTGGCTCAAAGACTGGAACGCATCCGCCAGCTATAGTGAGGGGCGGATGCATTCACGGTGTACAGGTCTTGAATTCTCTTGCGCCCGGTTTTTGGCGTAAAGATCAATACCAGGTTTTCGCCGGGGCAAAATGCTGGCAGTCGAGCTGATAGACGGGGTTCAGCCCGCTTTCGTCATATGTCGGTTCAATTTTGAGTGTTCCGGCTACCCCGACAAGTTGCTTTTCGTGGTAATCCACCGTTTGCCCATCCTTCATGTTGATCAGGATCATGTCGGTCGGCTTGGGCTGGCCCCCGAAGCAGCAGTCTCCCGAATCCTTACACAGGACAAACGATTTCAGGCCTCTGGTTTCCCTGAAGGGAAACATGTAGCCTTTGAGATAAATCGGTTGGTCAGCAAGTTTTGCAACATCGGGGTGGATGCCGGGCTGGCCGTTTTCTGTGGGGAAACCCTTCTGGGAGATATCCTGATTGAAATTCACCCGGGAATACCCGACGGGGACTTCCGTCGCGTAGCTGTGCAAGTGCAGCGAAGCAAATGCGATGAAGATCAGCAGCATCAACACCAGGCTCGACAGTGCGAGCACTCCCCCGCTCAATTCGCCTCTTGAACGGGAAATCTGATAGTAACCGATGAAGGAAAGGACAATTCCGACCATGGGAATAATTAAAAGCAGGTCGGACAGTCCGGCGAGCAGCGAAAGGCAGACAAACGCCATGCTGATCGGCACAAGCGGCGGCATCGGTTGATACTGGAATGTGTCATCGACAAATTGAGTTTGGCTCAACGGCTCGCTCATCATTTCACGTACCACAGACATCACATTCATCCGAATTGCAGATCGAAAGACCCCGAGGAACGACTCGGCAGACATGGTTCGCCCATGAAAGCCGTCACTGACCGGGATGGTGGAATTGTATACGACGTCTTGTTCCGCGTCGTTGGTCAAGTCTTCAATCGCGGCCGTTTTTCAAAGAGGGCGCCAACTGATCTTGAAGACTCAGCGTCTCACTGCGCAGTCAAAACGAGCCCGTGTCATCAGTTGTAGCGAAATTTGAGAGAATTTCACTCAAAGAGAGCTCCAACAGGCGTCGTTCGAGAGACCAAACGCCATTTCGTGATCGGAGCGGAGTGCGAAAGAAATGAGAAGTGTTTATCGCAATGGGGTTACGGAACGCGCTTCTTCCCTGATGAGAGAGGTTTAGACCGACTTGGAAAGCCCTGCGTCGCTCGGACGTGCAGCCGTAGAGGATGCGGGTTCACTCGTTGGATCATCCGTCGCGGTCGATAAAGCAGGTTCCGGTCGATAGGTGGTCTTATAGGGTTTGCGACACTTGGGGCAGTAGCGGTGCTGGATTCGTTTCCCATCGTCAGTGGTGTGCGTGTGCTTCACGATACAGATCACTTTGCAGTCGACGCAAAGAGGAATCTCGGGAAGCGTGTACCAGGGACGCCAGCTTCGCTTTGGTCGTGATGTGGCAGTCATAAGCCTTAGTTACCTTTCTTGGGGGAGGAGGACAGTGTCGATCATGGGCTGAGGGCCCTAAGGGGGTATTCTCGTGGCCGGCGTACTCGTTCATTGAGTCCGGTCCAGAGGCAAAGTTCAGTGAGACGGTTAGACGACGATCAAGGGCCGTCACTGCTTTTCCCGCTGCTTTTCTGAGGTTCCGACTGGGGCGATGAACAGTCGGTTGGGTCGAAGTCGGTCCCGACCAGGACATCTCCTATCGGACTGGGGAGAGGGGGCATGCCCCGGACGGCACGCCATTCGTTTTTGGTGCGCGTCCTGGCAGCCAGGTCGGTCTTTAACTGCTCTTCGATGAGTTCAGTGTCGTCGACGGTGTTGGATTCGATCTCTACGGTGAGTCCGCTGCCAAACTGAGAAGCGAGCTCTTCGGTGTCGGATTCGGCGAGCAAGTCACAAAGTGGCTGAATCGCGGAATGACGCCAGGCTTTCATGCTGGCGTTATAGGCTGCATAGGCGCCCGCTTCCTGTAAGCCCACAGCCACGGGAGGGGTCTGATGAAGTGCCAGGATGGCCGATTTGAAGTCCTGAAATCCCTCGCCATAACACATCTCTTTCGGGCTGGTTCCCAGTGGCGTGATGGTTGTTCCACTCTGGGCGACCATGACTCGCCCGACGTTCTGAGCGCCCCCGTACTTGGCACTGATGCGGGCCTGCGTGCGGTCAATCTCGTCCTGATCGACCATGACGTCGGGGGGCAGGCTCCACACGATCGAGGGATCGACACCGTTCCGTAGCTGGTGATAGCGGGCTTCATCCACGGCTTCGCCGGCATCGATCCATTTCGCGCCGGCAGAAAGCGGGCTTTGTCCGTCATCCAGAAACCAGGCGTGCGGCAGGCGAATGACCTGCACTTGCCTGGCGTCCAGGATCTGACCAAGAATCCGGTACCAGTGAGGACAATCGAAGTAGCCATGATCGTCCTTCGTGGTATACCGCGATGCCACAGGACTGATTCTCCAACCTCCTCGTGGTAGTTCTCGCGACGGTGCGACTGCCGACGCCATCGCCGTCGGAATGACATACCGCTCGCACGTTGGACCTGAGAAGCTGGGGACATTCCAGACAAGGCAAGTCCCTGTCAGCCGGATCTGTTGTGCCTGACGATAGCGGAAGCTGGAACCGCATTCGTATGGGTTGGGCCGTTTCATCAACTTGACCAGAGGGTGCGAAACGGGAAGTGGGTCTGTTTCCCGGTCCTCCAGCCCGTAAATCGACTTCCACCGATGAAATGATCCTGCACTGGCAGCCAGCGACTTTCGCTGCGACCGGCGCTGGGGCTGCTGTTCACCGTCGGCAAAAACAGTCACTGTCGCGCTTGCCACCTGGGAAGCGATCGCGTGAATTGCGATGTAGTTGAAGCCGGTGTTATGAGCTGTCTCTTCACGATGATCCGAGGCCCAGCCCCCCGGGACACTTCCGTTGAGGAGGGTTCTCAGTCCCACTCCCAGCGGGGTTGCGGACTTTGATGAGCTGCCGAATAGGCCTGTAATCCAACGCATCCACTTCATGCTTCGAAACCTTTATTCAATACAGCATTCCAGGAATGCTCGAGTCCGGCGTTCCTTCGTCGCTACTTCCGATCGACCGATTCTCGATATCAGATTCCCACGTACAGTCGCCGCATCGCCGTCAGTTCATTGAACGCATCGGCCAGAGCATCGACTTCGTCGTCAGGGATCCCTTTGGTGGGAAAGGCATCCAGTCGCTGCAGCAATCCCTGATTCCAGGTCCCCGCCAGTAGCTTTACATTTCCTGCATTCAGTTGTGCGGCGAAGCCGATCGCGCGGGTCGGCTTGTCACCGCTGACCACCGCCACTTTGACATCAAGCCCCGAGAGCATCAGCGACAATCTTCTCGCTTCGCTTTTACCTGCGGCCGCAGGATCCTGCGGGATGCGGATTCGGCACACACCGTCTAAAGCCGACGACTGTCGAATGACCTGATCGCGATAACTGCTTTCCCACTGACCGCGGCGAATATCGGCAATGTAGATAATTCCCGTTGAGTCGATGCCCAGTTTGGCCCCCACGGTGTAGTCGCCTGATCCGTCCGTTGCTGCCAGGTCCCAGGCCCGGCAATAGCGAAGCCCCACGGGCAATGCCTCTATGATTTCGATCTGACCGACTTTGAAAAATAGTCCTGCGCGGGCTTTGGCATTCCAGTTTCCTTCTGCCAGGCGTTGCCGCTCGACCTCGGGCAGGGCGAGCAGGTTGGCCCGGTACATCGGGTCCTTACTGAGGAGCGCCGGGTTGTCGGATAACTTGGCTGGAATAAACGTAAATGACTTTGGCTGGACAGGCTGTTCTTCATGATCTTCAGAAAGATCAGGCCGACCGAATCGATCAATTAAGTCTCGCCTCGAATCGCTCCAGTGAAACTCACCCCGCAATCGTATGAACCACCGGACGACCCCCGAACGCTCGGGAATCGCCAGGCCTGAAATGGGATCGATCCACCAGGCCACCAGACGGTGTACCCATCCCCCGATGGGATCATCCTCGGGAACCGGATTCGTTGTTGCACGAACGTATGACCGGATTCCGCACGTCGAGCGATTTCGCGAAAGCATGTAGAAGAACTGCGATTCCGTGAAATGCGTCAGCTCATCGAATCCCAGCATGGTGATCTGTGAACCTTGCCAGGCGAGTTTGTCCTTCTCGTACTGCAGGTGTCGAAAACCAATATTGGCCAGATCCTTCGTATTCACTCCCTTTAATTTGCAGTCACCCGTGGGGAATTGCCAGTCGAGTGTATGTCGAGGAATTCCATTCAACTGAGGGTACAGCAGCATGGATTCGTCCCAGAGACCTCCTTCATTCGTGATCTGCGGTGATGTTCTTCGAAAGATTACCGCCCCATAGCGGGGGACGGTGATGTATCGCGCTGCTTCTGCCAGTAACGCCCATGTTTTTCCGCCTCCTGCCTGGCCGCCATAGACAGCGATCTGGGCTGTCGAATCGATGAACTGCTTTTGTGGTCCCGGATGGGGTTGTAAGACTTCAGCAAGTTCCATTCGTCCTGTATCTGACGATGCGGTCATATCAGACAAGTCCTTGTCTCGATCAGGCAGCCTCGTGACCTGGGGCTGCGTCATTCAATCCTGGATGAGAATCCGTGAAGCGACAGGACCGTGACTATGCGGTCGCCTGAGTCACATCAGGGACGATGCTGATGCCACCGCTGATGGGAGTCGAAATTCGTGCTGCCGTAATAAACTGGCAATCCCAGATCAGGTCTCGAATGGCTAGCTCGGCTGTCTCTGCTCCATCAATGACCAGTTGCACTTGCCCGGTTGAAGCACCTGTCACCTCAAGGCTGGCGTGCGCGGGGTTGACGTCGCTGCTGCCGTTCAGCAGCACCAGACCCTCTGCTTCCGAGACTTGAATGATGGCTTTGATGTCCGGATCGGAGGACCGTACTTTTGCGGTGAAGACAAGTTTGGTGCGGGTGGAGATATCTCCCATCAATGGAAGAACGACCGCAAGGGTGTCTCCTCGAATAATGGTGATCTGAGCCGCGACGAGTGATGCCTGGGCGACCGCAGCAGGAATCGTGATGTTATTCAGGATGGTTCCGCCGCTTCCCCCGCCGGGGTTCGTCCAATCCACGCCCACGAGTCGAGTGTCGACGAGAGTCGCGATGTCCAGATGCTCGTCCACCGTGGCGGAGGCGACGCCGGCGACAAAGTCACCTGCGAGGTAGTCACCCGGGACAGTAAAGTGATAGCGGTAACGCCCCGTTGACGCCGCCGACACGACGACTTCGATTCCGATATCGACCACGTTATTCCGCAAGACCTCGATTGCCGGTTCGTCGATATTGTCGGGCGATGTCAGCACACCTGTCGTCGGGTTTCGAATCTGAAACTCTCCGTAACAGGTGTCCCCCGGGCGCAACCATTTCAGCGCCTGCCCTGTCACACGAATGATGTCAACAATTCCTGAACCGGGCGTGATGACCGGTTTAGGTATCGAGAGTCGACGCCTGGACAACACCAGTGGAATAGCAAAACGAGCAACCACGTTGACTTCTACCTCTCTTCACCTTGTTGGTGCCTGATCTGGATGGAGTTTCGACCCCGTTCGGTTTCATCACGTTGCGTCGGTAATGACCGAGGTGATGTTGCCGCTGCTGTCGAGCGTCAGCGACAAACGGACTTTGCTGTCGTCGATGGCCCGTTGGGTCACGATCGTTCCCGGCAGGCCCGCCACCTTGCCGATCACGGCAGCGGCGATGAGTCGCAAAACACCCTGCAGCGTGGCTCCGTCGATCGATCCTCCATTCATAATGGCGGTGACGATCGACGCGATCGCGGTTGCGTTAGGGGCATCGACGAGATCCATCTGTGAACCTGCTGCTGCAGGATTCGCAGGCAGGTTGTCGGTCTTATCTTTGATCGCTGCGACCGAGGCCGAATCGGTCGTCTCGATCGCACCCGCCGTCAGCAATACCTGGCCTGCTCCTGTGCCGGGAGAAAGCAAAACGCTCGCGCCGATGTCTCTCGCCGTTTGCGAAGCCCCGTTCAGTCGGACCGTGTTGACCGGAGGAGCGATCTCGATCGTATCGACAATCAGATGCTTGCCACTGGCTTCGCCCCGGATTCTGACCTGTCCGGCCGCCGCGAAGATTGCATCGGGCAAATCAAGGCGATAGACGCCTTCGCCTCGTTCCTTCACTCCCCCGGAAGTGTATCCGGTCGTGATTGCGGCCAGGTCTGTCAGTGCCGGAAATGTCACATCCGCATGGGCGCCGGCTGTCGAGTACTTCAGTGTCGGGAAGCCCGCCGCCAGCAGACCTGTCACAGGCAAGCCCGAGTCGTCGACAATCTGAACATCGATTGACTGATTCGTGGCACCGCTATCAAAAATCATTTCATTCTCCTTCTACGAAGCATCAGTCCAGCAGAGTCAGAGTATTCGTATGCCCCAGCTGCTCCATTGGGTTTTCTTGGCTTGCCGTCGAGACCGTAGGGCAGGACCCAGTCGATCGTGTTTCCGACTGCGGGTGAGTCAGGCTGAAGGTGATAGTCACCCCCCCCAGTGCCGGTTGTTGTTCCGTTGAAACTTCTGCGGTTGACGAATTTGAGGTAGGTGATGGTGTTGGGTAAGGACTTGGGGGGCTCACTGAAGACCGTAGGCGGCTGGCATTTGAGTCCAGTGAAATTGGGCATGAAGTCCGTCGCGGCGCCGATTCCTGCCGTTTCGGCCCAGACGTTTCCCGTTGAGTTCACGCCGTAAACGACGGGCCAGTTCCTGATTCTCGCGGGATGCGGCGCGACAGTAATCGATGTGATGGGGCCGGGGTCACTGGCAGAGGCGAACGAATACTGGAACGTGTTAGCGGTCACATTGCTGATCACAGCCCCATCTGTTTTATAGGCCGCCGGCACCACGGAGGTGATGTAAAGCAGGTCTCCATTCAGGTATTGATGACCACTTTGAGTCACCGTGACTGTCACTGTCCCTGCATTGAATGTTCGTGTACCGCTGGAATTCACTCCCAGGAACGTGTCCGACTTAATGTTGAAGTCGTCTGCGGCATTGTTCTTGATGAACCAGTTCAACCTGTCGTAGCCCGCTGCGCCGTACTCGTTATAGGCGAGTGAGCATCGTTGCCCGACGACGACGTTGTGAACGAGCAGAATGTTATTTGCGTGGGTGTTGCTGCGATCGGCCGCGATCTGAACAGCAGGGGACAGGTTGTTGCAGTTTTCAAGGACGTTCTGCACAAACGCCGACCCGTGCGGATTGACGTTCTCACCGCCACGAAGGATCGCCGCGTTTGTGTTTCCGGCGGTAATGCGGTTGTAGGCGACGACAATATTCTGTGAGTTGGGGGCCGCCCCCGTGAGAGCCGCTCCGATGCTGTGGGCGAGCGGAGATGTTTTCAGATTCCCCAGCACCGTATAGGCAGAGTTGGCTCCCAGGCTGGTGCAACTATCGACGATCGTGTTGCCGCGACAGAGTCCCGGAGAGGCATTGACCGCTCCATAGTTCGTCCAGCCCTGGGTGAAATTGAGAATTCGACACCGAGTCATGTGCCAGACCCCGATTCGATAGATCGTCGGGATCACGGAAACATTAAACTCGCATTGGTCGAACAGCATGTACGACGTTGCAGTAGAGGGGTCGAAGACTCCGACAGCATTCGTTGCCGTGAGCTTCACTCCCACCAGGCTCACCAGTTCTCCCGCGTTCTTTCCTCCACTGGAACTGGAGACGACGACGTTGTCGCGGCTGTGTCCCGGGAACCGCGTGATCGTCAAGACACAGGCGGGACGGGTGCCGATTGTCGGTGTTCCGCCGAGCCAGGCAAAGTTGTTCACTTCGCCCGCATTGTCCTTCAGATAGATCGTCGAGCCCCCGCAGTTATTCCTGCCATAGTTTGAGTTGTTGTAGGTTCGCAGAGCGTTATAGGCACCGGAGATCGTCGCGTAGGGGGCGGGAGGGGCCGTCGACTCCGGTACCCCCAATCCAACCGCGCCGGTGCCGTCATTGCCGTTGGCTGCATCGACCACGACGTAAGATCGACAGTAGGTGCCTGCCGGGTCACAGACGAAGGATATCGGACCATAGTAAGGAGACGGCGCGGCTGCCGAGCCAGTCCCGGGAATGCTGCCGCTGGTCGTTCCGGCAGTATCCAGAACACTTGCGCCGTTTCCGATCCAGGGATAGGCGATATAGTGAAGGGTGCCAATGTCACCTTGCGTAAAGCCACTGGTGTTCAGGTCTGCAAGATGCTCGATCACGGGAACCGCGTCACCGTATGTTGAATCGATTGTGGCTGCATTGACCGTGGCTGAAGTGGAATGTCCACTGGCATCGGCCGCCGTGAATTTGACGCAGTCGACTTGCTGACCTTGCATCGCATGACCATGGAACACCGCGACGGCAACGCGCCACGTCGTACCCACCTTTTCATACGCGATCGGGCGTGAAATGTTTCCAATGACTCGTGGGTAAGCGAGTGTCGAGTTGTTCGTGACAGCAAACGACGTGGTCGGAAGGTTGGGTGTTCCGCCAGCGGTGTAGAACCCCGACGCAATGGTGACGGTCGGTGCCACCCCGGAATGACCACCTGTTCCTCCAGTGTTATTGTCCGAGTCATAAATACTCTCACTCAATGCGATGCGGACGGTGACGTCCGTTCCGGTCATTGATTCTTGCGCAGTGAATTCGTTTCCAGAGACGGAAAAAGGTTTGCGTACCCAATATGTCCCGTAAATCGTACGCGTGCGCGTTCCCAGCACGCCGTTCGTAAAGCCCTGAGACACCACATGAAACACCACCTTCGGGGAACCCGTTGCAGGATGATTGCCAGGGCCGAGACCGAAATCGTACGTCCCCCCCGTACTCAACCCTTCAATCGTGATATCGGCGAATGCTCCATTCGTCAGAATATTCACCCCCAGAATACTGCCCGTTGCCATCGATTAATCCCTTGTCGAAAGCGAGAACGTTGTCGATCTCTGCCTCAAAACTGAGTCGATCCCGCGAGTGTTCGGGAGAGATGTCTGTCTCTAAACGCACGTCAGATTGTCACGGCCCGTGCCGTTCCCGTGGTCACTGTGCGCCAGGCGCGCACGGACCCACCCTCACACAGTCTTCACGAGACTTGCGTCGCTGTCCTCAGCACCGTGAGGGGTGCCCGCTTCAGATGGAGTGCGAGATTACCGGCAACCTTGCCGTACCGTTCGCACTGCTATTGACGTGCCCCTGCGGGGTTGACCCGGGTGGTCTTCACCTTCCCGGCAGCAGGGCTTTCTTCCCGGATATCCAGATCGAAATCCGCCTTTTCAAGATTAAACTTTTTGAAGGTCTTCTCTGGTTTCACGACCTGGACTGACTTGTCCCAAGGCTTGGGTGGAACTCGAAACGAGAAATTATTCTCGACCTCAATCCCACGCTCGAACAGGTTGTAAGTCGGCGCGATATTGTTCTTCACAAGGACGTTCTTTGGTTCGGAGGCGCCTTCGGTGGCCCGGCGGGAGAACACGCCGATCCAGCACGGAGCCCGCGAGGCGTCTCCCTGGTAGATGACAGTGTTGTTCTCAATCACGCAGTCGTGCACGCCGTAGAGACCGACCCCGTGGAAGGCGGTGACCAGGATGAAGTTGTTCGAAACCTTCACGTTCTCGAACTGACCGTCGAAGATCACAATTCCCTGGAAGACCGCTTCGCTGATCGGCGGGACCGCCTCATATTTGCCGGTCGAGAAGGCCACGTAGTTACTGTCGATCACGACGTTCGACAGAGGTTCTTTCTTGAAATTCCAACCCTGCATCCCGTCGTGGTGGAACTCGTTGGACTTCAGGTCGTAAAGATCGGTGATTCGATTGCGGGTGATCTTGAGATTGCTGGCGGTGTGCTCGATCCCATCGTTGATGAAGTACTCAAGGTGGTTGTTGTCGATCTCGATTTCATCCCCGTCGACGGCGATGCAGTTCTCGACACCAAAAACATGATTCTCGGCGATCCTGAGATTGCGACCTTTCACCCAAAGGCCGTACCAGGGACACATCGTTTCCCACTCCTTATCCTTCCACTTCGTAGCATCTCCGGCTGTTCTGAACGAACATTTTTCAATCACAACATCCGACGCATCGGAGAGGCGGAAGATCATGAAGTACTTGACGAGTTCCCCATCGGTGCAGTGGAAAGCGATGTTCCGGAAAGTCCAGTTCTTGATACCCGCTCCACCCAGAAACTGGGTGACGACGGGCTTGTGCCCTTCGTCTGCTTCGACGGTGATCATCGACGTTGCCGTATAGTCAGCACCCTGGATCGCGATTCGGCCATGATTTCCCGTTCTCAGCCGGATGGTGTCACCCGCGTGGATTTTTCCTTTGGACGGGTTCGATCCGTTGATCAGGCGGGCATTCACCACGCTTTCCCAAGTGCCCCAGGGGTTCTCTTTGGAGCCATCCCCTTTTTTGAGGTCTCTGGCGTTCACAGGGGTGCTCCCTTTTTCGGGGTCCAGGTACCAGACTTTACCCCTGCCGGAGGATGGCTTGGCTGTGGCAGTTGAAGGAGCGTCATCAGCAAATGCCAATGTTGAAGCGAGCAGGATTCCGCAAATCAGGACCACTGGCTGCATATTTTCCCTTCCGATACTCAATCGGTGCTGAGTAGGTCGTACTGTTCTTCGTGGTCGCGTTCTCATTCCGACTTTTCCAGGCAGGATGGTGATTTGAACGCTGATCGTCCCTCTGTGTCGCAAAATGCCACTATGATGCGATATTCCGGTTGAGAAAAGTCTTCCTCGATCATTTGTGATGAATTCATTGTCAGGCGAGGGTGGCTTGTATCGATTACGCATGGAATCGTCTTGCCGTCGCCTCAGCGGCCGCTCGCTTTTCTGGCGGACGACACATCGCACGGACAACTGAGCGTCGACTTGCGTTGCAGTTGTTGTGGATGAAATTGCTTCAGATGGTGAAGCAAAGTTGATCGCTTCAGCGGGCGAAATGCTTACGCAGTCTGTTGTATTCGATCGCAATTTCCCACAGGAGTTTCGTTGCCTCGGAGGCTTGATTCTTGAACCCGTTTGCTGGGGAAGGTGCGTTCGGCACCTCGTTGTTACTTCGGATTCATCACCGCTTTGTGAACGTCCTTGATTCGATCTGCCATCTCTTCGTCCCGGCGTTCCTGCCGATCCAGGATTTGACTGATTCGTGTCTGCTGCGTGGCCAGCTCGTGTCCGTTAATGGCCTGTTGTTCCTGTGTCGATTTTACTGCTTCCATAAATCGGAAATGGGCATTAATCGCTTCGTCGATCTTGGGCTGAAACCAGTCCGAGAACCGCCAGATGAACAGACCGACAAGAATCAGGAGCAGCGTGGGCCACCCGTGCTTTTCCAGGCGTCGTTCCCAAGGACTGAAGTAATCGACCGTGATGGGCTGACGGGATTGGCTTGGTTCTGACATCTGTCTTCCTGTCGTTTGGCGAAGGCTGATCTAACATTTCGTAGCGAGTCAAAAGGCGCCGCGACTGTGGGCCGTGGAGCATCTTCTCTCCCAGTCGCGGCGCGGTTCCATTTCAGCGAAGATCGGGATCAAGCGATCTTGAGAAGTGTCCGGACGACCTCAAGAACGTCCTGGGCTTGGGCATTCGCCTCCTGATGTGCGGTCAGTTGTTCGCTGACGGCAAACTCAAGATTGGATTGTGCCTCGACGAGTTCCTGTTCTGCCTCGGATACGGCAACGTCTGCCGCCTCAGCCAGAGCCAGGGCCTCTTGTGCTTCTTTGAACTGAATTGCCAGTTCTTCCGGGACCTCCAGTGTCATCGTCTCTTCCGCCATCTTGTCTCCTTTCTCAAAAACCACACTACGACCGACTGCCAACTGCGACAGCCACCTCCAAAGCCTCGTCATTGCTTCCCCCCTTTCCGTGTTGGAACTGAGTTCCCGAAGCGAAGGGCTCCGAAAATTCAGCCGGAAACGAATCTCCGGCTCGGTATAAGCCTCCCTGCCTGTGGGCATTCCATGCTTGATCATGCGAGCATGATTCATGCGGGACCGCTTAACCGGTTGTTTTGTTACTTCAGACTGAAAGTCCGTTCCTTGATCAGCCGCGAGCCACCGAACACGACCCGCACTTGCTTGTCTTCCACGATCTCGACCCGATCGACTCGCAACTGGAACGTGAACAACGCGACCAGCTTCACCGAGGGGCATTGCTGGAAGTCGATCGCCAGCGTGTCACCGGTCAGAGCTGCTGTTGCTGAGACGTTGCCGCCGAGCTGCAGATCCGCACTCGGGTTGAGCAGGCTCCACAGACCACGGACCACGGACACGATCGTCAGGACTGCCCCCGGCCCGATCTGACTGGGACCAGTTGTTAAGGATTGCTTGGCAGCTGGATTGAACGCCTGCCCCAGTCCCTTCAGCGTCAGCGGGTCTGCGTCGATCGTGATATCGTCGCCGTCCACGCGGTAGCCGAAGCCGATCGCATCTACGGGAAGGCCGACAGCCCCTTTTGCGGACAGGTCCATGTGCCCATATTTCCCGAACACTGCGACGGGGGACCAATCCGCTTTCGCGAGCAACGGGAACGACTGAGCACCCGACCGGTCCCACCGCATTTCGGCTTTGACACCCTCGCCGATGTTCGCTCGCCACCAGGCCAAGACAGCCCGAACGTGATCCTTCGCGTGGATCGCCCCGGCTGATCCGCTCACCGCCGCCACCGCTTGTGACGCTTCACCCGAATGCTTTTCGAGGATGGCTTCAAGTTCGCCAAGGGATGCGGGGATGAAGTATCGTCCGCCCTGGGTGGGCATGGAATATCCGCCGACGCCGTTGAACCGGATCGCCGGATAGATCGCTTCTCCACGTTCGGGAACAGGATCGCGGGACCATAAAAGCCGCACCTGGGCGTTTCCGTTGCCCCAGTCTCGTTTGAGCGTATTGCAACGAGCACACCAGCCGTCCCCGTTGCGAGACTCCGCGGTGTAGATCGTGGCGGTGAGTCCCTCGACGTTCGTCGTGATCGGCGTCAGGCCCGCTGCGTACTCGATGCGAGGCTCTGAACTCTCCGGAGCTTCCGGAATGTTGCCCGCCTTGCTCCCGTCGTAGTCGTTCTCGCCCTCAGGGAACTGGTTCTGAGCACACCAGACAGCCGCTTCGGCGATGGCGACTCGCTCTTTCGGACCTGCGTAGCAGAACGCGGCCAGCGACAGCAGGATGATCACAACGATCAGAACCAGCTTCACGGAAGCGTGCTTTTCCTTCTCAGCATCGTCGTCGTCGAATGGGTCGCGTCCGTATTGGTAGTCGTAATTCATTGTGTTCTCGCCTCCTCTTCGGAAATGCCGACGTTCTTCAGCACCTCAGCGATTGCGTATCTGTCGAGTTCTCGTTCGATCCGATCCTTAATTTGCTGGACTGCTTCTTCGTGCGACCACTCTTCCCGCACAGGGACTGAAATGGATGTCGCAATGTCCCATCCATCCTTCTGTATCCTGACCGTGATGTACGACGGCATGCTTCACCTAAACGAGGATGGACTTGGAATATCGCACGAAATCAACTCAACCTGCCGACCGATCCCTTCCAGGACCCCCTTGCGGACCGCGTACGAACCCGGCCGCAACTTCACGGGACCGCTGACCGTCTGCACCGCAACCGGGTACTTGCACGCCTCGCCCCAGGACTGCTGCATGATGAACGCGGTCTCGCCGCTGGGCAGAACAACGATCCCGCAGCATTCGGTACAGTGGCCGCCGTTGTCATCCGGTTCACAGCAGCCGAATCGATCGATCCGCGTCCCCTTGAAGATCTGAGGCAGACAGACATGCCCCCAGTTCTTCGCCGCAATGGGATCCTCGTAGTCGGTCCAGGTCATGGACCGATGGCATTCGATCTTGTGGAACGCCGCCGCCGCGATCAGCACTTCGGGAACACCGATGTTATTCCACTGAATCGCCAGATCCTCGCGTGGCTGACTCAGGTCGATCCCCGCAGCGGTGTAGTTCGCCCGGCGAATCACTCCCTTGGTTGCGAAGAACTCTGCGGCCTCGACTCCCGTCATCCCATCCGGGCAGTTCCCACACTTGCAGCCCCAGGCGTGAGTTTTCGACCAGCCGTTCTTGTTCCGGCACCATCCGTACATGATTTCACCGGCGATCTGCGTATAGACCCCGATGAAAGCCTTGTCGGCCAGCCGCGAGATCTGCACATCCTCGATGGCCCGCTCGCTTCCCTGTTGAACGCACGTCCCGCGAGCTTGGTGATTCGACTTCCGCCAGGCACCGTTCAGCGTCAGCTCATCATCCTGAGCCAGAACGCGAGTCACCCCGCGAGACTTCTGTCGCTCCCAGAATCCCCGCATCTGAGGACGGTCAGCGTCGTATGAGAGCGTGTAACCAGCCTTCTCAAGCCGCTCCGTCGCCGCTGCGATACGCTCTTCGTCGTAAACCCAGCCGAAGTTGGTGGTCATTTCAGCCCCCGAATCTTCTCCGCGTCGGCCTTGGTCAACTCCACTTCCTTCGAGCAATCCACGACAGCTTTCACCGCCGCAACCTGCTCATCGGTGATCTGCTGCCGCGTCCGCAGATGCCGCAGCATGAGTTCCAACTGAGTCGTGTTGTGCGGGTACGTGTCCGGATCGTCGATGCAGTCCGCCAAGACCGTGAAGATTGTCTCGACGACGGCTGGTTGGACCGGGACCGGCTCGTGTGGTTGGGGATACGTCGTGAAGGGGCCGCAACCAGGCAACGAAAGTAAAAGCGATATGGCGATCGTGCGCATCCTGTCCTCCTTTCAGACTGTCGTGGTGCAAACTGAGAGTGCTGATCGGTGTCGGATTACGCCTGGGCTTCTTCCACAGACTCCGTATGTCCGGTGTATCGCAGGATGACGACGCCGTTCTCGTATGTGGCCGTGCACCCATGGATAAGGCTGGTCGCGTCGACAAACGCGAAGAAGAACCGCCGCTGGGCGGCGCGATTGGTTTTGTCTTTCATCAGGGCGGCGAAAGCAGAAGTCAGCTCCACAATTTCCGTCGCGAACTCATCCGCCTGATTCTGGCTGAGAGACCCTCCGAGGCTTCGCGTGAGCACCGAAAGGATGGCGGCGACGATTCCCGCCAGGGTGAAGCCACCTGTACCGAGTGCGGAGAAAAGAAGTGCGAGCCAGCCCGAGGAGGTTACCTGCACTCCGTCGGGGCCCGCTCCCCTGGCCACCAGCGGGACAACGGTGGCGTTGCAGGTGAGGACAAGAATGATTGCACAGCCGATCGCGGCGGCAATCAGGTAGGACGCGGTTCGATAATGCATGATGGTCCACTCCAGAAAACGGAAAAACCGCTGAGATTGACCACGAACCTGCTTTGTCAGCGTGGTGCGTGATTAACCCTCCAGCGGTGATTCGATCTGATGACCGGAGTGGCGACGTGAGAGATTATGTCGCGGCGTGAAAAAATGTCAATAGAAAAGATAAGAAAAATTGTCGCAAACGTGTTGGGAGGTGCTGGGCGACTAAGGCGGTTGTTTAGTCGTGGCCTCTGTTGCTGCACCTCTCGCGGTCTTATTAAGGGGTGTCCGGGACTAGGGGGGGGAGGGCGAGGTCGTTACATTCGCTCGCAGATGGCAAGCATGGAACCAGTATTGCCCCTTCTGAGGACGTGAGAAGAGCCCGGGGTGTTGAGTCTTGATCGCGACTCAACACCCCGGGCCCGGAATCAGGCGTTCAACCCATCAGCCTCAGGTCGTCACCTGGAGATGACGACGGCGGAAAGTTCATCGACCGTCGGTATCGTCGCTAATGGGATCTTCGATCGTTTTGAAGGGAGGTCTGGTCGGTGTCTGTCCGCGGAGAGGTCGCGCATCGACATCGGGCAGTAACGCGACAGAGTTCAGCGACATTCGGAAGTCGTTCTGTTCCAAA
Source organism: Schlesneria sphaerica (assembly GCF_044336245.1). Taxonomy (NCBI): domain Bacteria; kingdom Pseudomonadati; phylum Planctomycetota; class Planctomycetia; order Planctomycetales; family Planctomycetaceae; genus Schlesneria; species Schlesneria sphaerica. The sequence continues at coordinate 4,277,624 of NZ_CP172346.1, forward strand.
GCGGTGATTCGATAGACGGGATGTCGGCGTGCGACAAGGGAAATATTGGACTCTGAGGCTCGATAGGGATCCCCCTGCGAGTTTAAAACGATCTTCACCGGAGCGGCATCGGGATATTTCACAATCAGGGCGACGGGTTGATTGTCACGACCGGCCGTTGAAACGGTCCCCATCTCGACGATGCCATCGAAACTTAACAAGAGTGAGTCTTGCGCTGAGGTCAGGCGTGGATTCGCGAAGAGTTTATCTCCCCACTGCAGCGAAACGGCGGCGTTCTGGAGATGCCAAGTGGGGCTGACAGCCACGACGAAGTCGTCCCGGCCAATGTTGAGTCGCGGTGTCCCCTGCAGAGATGTGGTTAACTGATCGATGACGGTTTCTGGAACATTGCCCGGCCCCAGCTTCGCGGCGCACAGCAATAATTGTTGTGCCGGGATGTCTTTGACCCAATCCGGATCCTGGAGCTGCGAGGCAAGCTTCGCCTTGTTGTCAGACGAGTAGTACAACCCCAGCAGTGCAACACGGCTCTGGGTTTTCTCAAGGTTGACGTCAAGGTTCCTGAGAATGGCATCTTCCGCATCGTCAAACCGGCCCGATCGCTGCAGGACATTGGCGCAGATCAGGTTGGCTTCCCATGCTTCGGCTGAATAGCTCATGGCTTTCTGAGCGGTTTCGACTGCAGATGGCTGGCTCAGAAAAGCCTGAATGATGGACCGGTTTGCCAGTCCGGCCGCCAGCATTTCATCTTTTCGGAAGTGCCCGTCTCCGATTGCGACGAGCTTCTCATAGGTCTCATTGGCAGCGAAAAGTTGTCCCATCGATTGCTGGGTTCTTGCGACGTAATACCAGTAGGGAGGATAGCATTCCATGAAGCCTTCCATCCGTTTCAGAATGCGCAGACGCACACTCGGATCCGTCTCGCGCTGGGCTTGCTCAAGCTTTTCCAGATCATCACTGCGGATCAGCCAGCGGTCGGGAATTTTTTTGGCACGGGCCATTTTCCACGATACATCGAGAAACTGGCTCGACTTGTCCACGACGAGGTTCATCTGCTTTTTATCGACTTGCCAGATGTCTAATTCGTGGCTTGCCGACTGGTTGCGATGGTCCCACCAACTGTTGGCACCCGTTCGGACGGCGGACACATACTGCGCAGTCGCGACCTGGGCCGCAATTTCAAAGGTGCTGATCCCCAGATCCCGCTGGAACGCCCGCGAGTACCGTTCGCGCAGCACGATCCGTTCACGATCGGCGAGTTGGATATTGGAGATCTCGTCGAGAACCGACGAGTAGAGCTTCAACACTTCTTCGTCGGCGATGCCATTCAGATCCAGGTGGTTAAGGATCTTCTCCTGTTCCTCAAGCAGTACGCGGACGGACGAATTCTTTCGAATGCGGTGCAGGGACGCGCGGCTGTAGTTGAGGGCTACGGCTGTCGATCGCCGCTGTGCATCGGTGATTGTCTCTTCTGCTTTTGCTGAGGTGACACACCCCAGCATCAGGCCCAGCAATGCGACAAGGTGAATTGAGATACGCGTGAAACTAACCTGCTCGACCCGGTTGCGTGTAACGCGAGAGAAAACGCTCTGGATGAAGTCGTGAGTCATAGGCGAAGTTGTGAGTAAGTGATTCTGGGTCGGCATGGCCACCTCGTCTCCATTTCTGGGTTACGAAACCGGTCGGCCGCGCCTTCCTGGCACGTCAGGACGGGGAAAAATTCCTTTTTCCCGGTGACATACGGGTGACAGGGTGGGGTGCACGTCGTCACTAATCCGTACCCGATGTTCACCGCTGTCCTCGAAGATTTTACTTCGCAGTCAACTGGGGAGCTGAACCTGTCTTGCTGTGGGAACTCAAATCGTGAACCTGTCATTCTCAAGATACGATTTTGATTGGTGGGGTAATGGTGAGGGGTTCGGTGGAATGGGCGTGCTGCGAAGAGATTGACAGCGGTTGGGGGTTGATTCGCGAGGGGTGGGTGGCTTGGGTGGCTTCGTTGAGATTTGCCGCTTCGTCTGACGCGATGGTGCTGAACCTGACGTGCACCGTTTACCGAAGAAATCTGTTATGCGATTTTGTTAAGGACTTCGCACACCGGCAGAATTTGCCGGAGCGAAAAATCAGGCGATTCGGACACGGATCGCTGGTCACTTGGTTGACGCCTCTACCGTAATAGAAAGATTCAAGGAGCAGCTCATGTCATCGCCGAAGTGGCTTGAGGGGGACCTCTGTCGGGGGATTCGCAGTGCTTTGTCTAGTACTTGAGAGTCGTCAGTTTTGCACCGGCGAAGTAGTGGCGGATGATCTCGGAAGAGGATCGCCCCGCTTCCGCCTGGCCCTTCGCTCCCCATTGGCAGAAGCCGACTCCATGTCCGTGACCCCGTCCTTTGAAGATGACTTTATCCTTCTGCAGCACGACATGAAAATGGGGGCTGGGGAGTGTTCCGACCGGCATGCGATCACGGAGTTGTATGCCATTGACGGCGAGCAGGTCGGCGGGGGTCTTCAGCTTGAACTGGCAGATGGAACCCTGACCGGGTTCCACCAACTGCTGAATCGAGTGGATCGTGAGCAGCTTGGGTTTCTCTTTAGGGGGTAATGCGCGGGCCTCAAACGCATCCCGTGGTAACTCTGTCGTCCAGCGGTAATGCGGCGACTCACGACACCATTCGCATTGAGTGGACTTCAACGCCTCAGTGGCATCTTTGAATACTTCCTTCCCGTTGATTGTCTGTCCCCCGCAGACGGCCGAGTAGTAGGTGCAGAAGATTTCCTCGTCGAGTTTACAGACGATTCCTCGAGTTTCGCGGACGGCACGGCGGCTGCTCTCGCTCTCTCCTGCCAGTCGGCGATTATTCTTATCCACATATTCGACCCCCAGGTACTTCTGGCTTCGCTGGGACGAAAAGAGGTCAAACACAGACTTCGGATCGGCGTGCTGGGCCTGATAGAGAGCGTACGTGCGTGCAACGATTGCCTGTGCCTCACGGGCGGCTGCAGGAAACTTCGCGGGCATCTCTGAGTCGACCACGCTCGCAAGGTATTCTTCGATGGGAAGTACGTTGACGGCAGAAACTTTCCCATCAGTGCGGCGGAAGAGTCGCATGCGGCCGCGGTAAAGATGGCCGTCGACCCGAATGGCAGGAGATTCCACCGGGACGATCTCGATCTGGGTCAGGGAGGTCTCGGCGGTGCCCAGCTTCATCCCCGTCTTCGTCGCTTCGACGGTCATCGGGCCCGGGGGAAGCTTCAGGGAAACCTCGGAATTCGGGTTCGCCTCCAGCCCGCTCAATTTGTACTGACCCCGAATTTCCAATCGGAACGAATCGGTCCCACCCGGCGTCACATTGACTCGGATTAATGGCTCGGTTGTTTCGGGTGTCTTTCCGTCCTGTTTCAGCAACCTCGCGGGCGCAGGAAGACGCGCGCTTTTGGCCACCTGAAGCTGGGGAGGAAGTGCAGGGGGGATGGTCTGCAGTTGTATCGCGACGAAGCCTGCCAGCAGGACCAGCAGCGAGAGGCCAACAAGTTTGAGAGCGTGCGGCGCGGAGGAGGATTTGCGGATCTGTTCGGCGCGCAAAAAAGCGACAGGCTGACGAGCAAGTTTGCTGTCAGCCTGTCGCTTTTGATCCACCATTCTCGCGCTTCCGGGCACGGCGACAAGGTTGCCGATAGGGCGTTGCTAGCGTGCTGTGGGATGACGCGGCGTTACGGTTTCGACTCGAAAAACACGCGCCACAGTGAGCAATGACTACTGTCAGTCGTTGCGAAGCTTCAACCCGATCTCGCCCAATTGCTGCCGGATTTCGTTCAGCGACGTGACCCCAAAGTTCTTCGTCGCCAGAAGCTCGTCCGGGGTTCGTTGTACCAGTTCAGCAAGGCTGGTGATTCCCAGGCGGGCCATGCACTTGCGGGCACGAACGGAAAGGTTGAGGTCGGAGACAGAACGGGCCAGCATTGCCTGTTCCTGCGGGGACAGGTCGGTTGGCAGGATCGCGTAGTTTCCAGCACCTTGCCAGGCCCCGCTCTCTTTGGGCTTTGCGGGAGCGAGGTTCTGGCCGACGCGCAACCCGTGTGCTGCCATCAACTCGCGAATTTCCACGAGCGACGTTTCGCCGAAGTTCTTGCCCTGAAGCAGTTCTGGTTCGGTGATCTTGGTGAGATCGCCCAGCGTCTGGATGTCCATGCTCGCCAGACAGTTGCGGCTGCGAACCGACAACTCGAAATCGGTGACGGGGCGGCTGAGCAGCTGCTCGAGCCGAGCCTCGTTCTTCGCCATGTCATCGTCGTAATACATTTCACTTGTGGCTTCGATGTCCTTCATGTACATCAGAGCCCGCGGGTGGTTCTGGTCGTGCTGCAGGACGCGGCGGAAGCAGAAAGCTGCCGCGGAGTAGTTCCCCTTGTCTTCGTACAGCAAACCAAGATTCAGCAGAGCGCCGAGATAGAACGGTGCCTTGCTGAGACCCTGCTCGTAAAGCCGGATGGCTTCGTTGTCATTTCCGTAAAGTGCATTCTCACCGGCCAGTCGGAACAGCGCCTGGGAATGGTGTGGATCCATGTCGACGGCGCGTTCGAAGTACTCGATCGCACCGTAGGTGTCGCCGCGATCAGCCAGAATACAGCCCATCTGATAGGAGTAATCGGCTCGTCGAGCGCCTTCCATCCCAGCCTGCTTCAGCGTGCTTTCCGCTTCCTCGAGGCGCCCCTGCAGTCGGATCGCCCCAGCCCGCTTCATTGTGCACTCAACGGGGTCGTAGCCAGCTTTGGCTGCAGCGGCGAACTTCTCGTCGGCTTCGTCCCACCGTTCCAGCGACAGGTAAACCATACCCAAAACATACAGGGCAACGCCGTCGTTGCTGGCGCCAGAGAGCAAACGTTCGGCGATCGCATGCTGGGCGAGCAGGTAAGCACCGATTCCCGCGCGAACCGCCTGGCTGGAGGCCGCACCGCTCTCAACGTCGCGCAGCAAGGCCTCGATTTCTTGTCGCGTTGCAGCCACCTGGTCAGAGGCGACTGCTCGCCTCAACTGGCTGAACTCGTCAGCCGTCATATGACCCTTGGATTGCAGAATTCCACGAATATTAACTGGTTCAGCCGTCTTGATCACAGTCTGTTCAACCCTTTCTGGGGGGGACTGGCAGTCCCGCAATACTTTCGAGGGGAACGTCGATCCGGGTGTGGTTTGACGAATCGCGTGTCAATCATGGGTACTTTATCTTCGACCGATGACTGCTTGACACCGTCGCCATTTGTCAAAGTCAGGTCAAATGTCGCTTGCGACCCATGATTGAACTTGCCCTCAACAACGAATCGTGCATTATATCGTTAAGGTGCCATTCTGCAACGTCGCTTCGCTGACGAGGTTCTGTCACATGCATTTCCTCCGGATTCTCCTCGTTCTCACGCTTTCGTGTCAACTGGTGAGAGCGGCCCAGGAAGACGTCGCTGACGCAGCATTGCCTGAGCACGTTCAATCCCTGATTGCTGAACTGGATCATCCGCAATTCCAGCGGCGTGAGCTGGCGGCGAAAAGTCTGACGGGACAAGGGGTTGTTGCAATTCCAGGGCTCGCACGGGCCGCCGAATCAGGATCTCCGGAAGCTTCGGTTCGCGCCTTCGACGTCTTACAAAAACTGTACAACGGCGAGGATGAGGCAACCTTCGAGGCGGTAGAGCAGGTTTTTCAGCGATTGAAAGTTGACGAGCATCTCGCCGTGGCTTCGCGTGCCGAACGGGCGTTCGATACGGGTTCTGAGACCCGTCAGAAGCGAGCCATCGCGAAGTTCGAGAAGTTGGGGGGAATCGTTCATTTCTCGGAACGACCCTCCTCAGAGCGACTGGCGCTCGGGCGTCCCACGATCGAATACGTCATGCTCGGTCGGGACTGGACGGGGGGCGAAGAAGGGCTCCGGTTGCTGGGGCGGATCGAGGATCTGCGGACGTCAATCACCCAGCTCTACATCATTCGCGGCATCAACATTTCCGAAGAAACGAAGCTCGACCTGCTCGCGGAACTCCCTTTTCTGAAGATTGAACACCGGGGGCCGGCCCGACTGGGAATCCGTGGAAGTCACCTCAACGATGGCTGTATTGTCATCGGGATTGATCCAGGGTCCGCAGCGGAGCTGGCAGGGATGAAGATCCGTGACGAAGTGATTGAAATCGACGATCGGCCCGTGGAATCTTTTGAGGATCTTATCGGAATCATCGGCGAAAAAGAGCCGGGTGAACAGGTTCCGATCGTTTTTCGCAGAGGCGAAGAAACTCGCAGAGTCGTCGCCAAGCTTTCGGGTTGGACTCGACCTGCACGACCCAATGCGCCTCTTCAGCAACCCTGAGATTTGGCAACCCCTGAGATTCGAAATACCGTCGCAACCGAGGGGGCCCCGTTGAGTACAGTGCTTACCAGGATAGCTCACCCACTCATCTTTGGTGCAATCGCCTCACTGTTTCTCAGGACTGCTGCGCCGCTCGTGGCCCAGGATCGAGTCGTGATTCAGCAGCCGGGAGGAAGTCGTTTCACGATCACCGGATACGTGGAAGACTACACAGGGCGGGAATTGATCTTGAAGGTGAGGCCCAATGTTCGCGCCCGTCACTTTCCCCGTGCTGAGATCGTGGAGGTCACGACGGAATACACGCCTCGCCACGAGGAGGCTCGCAAACTGTTGGCCGCGGGTAAGGCCGATGCTGCGAACGCCGAATTTACGGCTGCGTTGCCGGAGGAAGATCGGCCATGGGTCCGGCGGGAAATCCTGGCCGGTCAGGTTCGATGCAGTCTGTGGAGCGGCGATTATGTCACTGCGATGTCCCGTTTCTCGTCGATCGTGCAGTCCGATCCCGAGACGTTTCATTACGGTCTGGTCCCTCTTAACTGGACGGATGAGGTCCCCGCAGGGAGGCTGAGATCAGAAGCCACTCGCTGGATGGAACTGTCGTCGACGCCGTTGTCCCGACTTGTCGGAGCGAGCTGGTTACTGACCGATGCCGAGCTGGGGGCCGATGCCGAGAAGACTCTTCAGCGGCTCGCCCGTGAGGCAGATATTGCGATTCAGCGGCGGGCTCAGATGCAGTTGTGGCGCGTCAGGTTGAGAGGCGAAGTTCTCGTTGACCCTGATGAAATTTTGCGGTGGCACAAGGCCGTTGAAGCTTATCCCACGGAGCTGCGAAGCGGCGTCTACTTTGTGATCGGTCGAGCATGGCAGAAGCGTCATGAGTACGAACGGGCTGCTCGCGCTTACCTCTGGCTGCCCCTGGTCTACGATTCAGATCGATGGCTTAGCAGCCGAGCCTGCTATGAAGCGGCAGTGTCTCTGGAAAAGGCCGGCGACCCGATTCAGGCGACGAATCTCTACAGTGAAGTCGTCTTCCGATACGGTGATACCCCTTATGGGCCGGTGGCCGAGAAGGCGTGGAATGCCTTGCAGGGAGAGAAATCTGCTGCTCCATAAAGTCGCTTCGCGGACCAGTTCGCGAGGAGAGTATGCCGCGGACGGATTGATGTTGGACGACCCCGATGATCTTTCATCATCGCTTTTTCACTCATCGTTCTGGGGTTTGCTGACGTCGAAGCAAACCGCCTCCACAGCGTTTCGCAACAGAAGTTTGCCCCGGACGAGGACGGGATGATTCCAGCAGAAACCGCTGTCGAGCACTTTCATACTGGCAATGACCTCGGGTTTGACTGGTTCCGCGGGGAGCAGAAGTAGCTCGCCGTCCTCCGTGATGATCAGCAATGTTGAATCCACAAGCAGGAGTTGGCCGTATCCGTACCGGCCTTGTCTCCATTTGATTTTTCCAGTTTCGATGTCGAGGCATGCCAGGGTACCGTCATCCAGTCCATAGGCGTGTCCCTCATGGACGACGAATTCGTTGAACTTAGGGCGGAATCGGTTTGTCTTCCACATCTGCTCCGCCGACCATTTGTCACCGGTCTGGGAAATCTGCAGGCGAACCGAGCCAACTCCGTATCCGGTTCCAAAAATCAGCGACTGTTCGTCGATCACCCAGGGCATCGTGGAATTCACGTGTGACCCGTTTTCCAGTGGAAAGAACCAGAGTTCACGGCCCGTATCGCTGTCGTGGCCCGAGAGCCCAACCGCATTTGGGATCATTAATTGTCGGACACCAGCCAGTTCGGCGAGTCGCGGGCTGCCGTAACTGGATTTATGTTTTCCGGCCGACCAGACGAGTTGTCCCGAAATTTTGTGATATGCAGCAACTCCCCGGTCAAATCCCACACCACCGGACACGTCCGATCCGCCCGGAATGACAATGACCAGGTCATCCACCACCAGAGGAGAGCATGACATTCCCCACTCAATGTTGGGGACAGGGGAATTCTCTTTGCCGGCGTCGGCGAGGATATTGACAGTCCAGATTCGTTTGCCGGACGCCGCGTCGAGGCAGTTCAGGATTCCTGTGCCGCCGAGCGAGTAGAGCAATCCCGAATCGAACTGCGGCGTGGCGTGGGGTCCCGGGCCACCGTTAGCGTCCACGATCGAAAGGATGGTCGTGTCCTCATGCACCCACAATTCGTTGCCGGTCTCGACGTGATAGGCAACGACGCATTCCTTGTCGTCCCGTTGTTCTTGAGTAAAAGCATGGTTTCCAATCACTGCGAAAGAGGACCAGGCACGGCCGACGGGGTGTCGCCAGACTTCGCGCGGGGGTTGGACGTTCCAGTTAAGGCGAAGGTCTCCCCCTGTGATGACGCCGTCGCGGTTCGGACCCCGGTAGCCTGGCCAGTCGCCGGGTGTGAGTACCAGGGGGGCCTGTTCGGGCGCGTTGGCGGCATCCGGTGCAGGGACGCTTTTCGAGGGTCGGTCTTTCAGATATTGGCGTGCGATCTCCTCTCCGCTCGGTTTGGACCGCAACACAAACCGGCGCGGAACCATCGCGCCATCCCATTCCAATCGGTAAAGGCTGAAGAAGGCGACCGTCAACGCCGCGATGGCAGTCAAAGTTCCGAAGCGAACGCCTCGTGACCAGCCCGAAAAAAACGCCCACCAAATGGTGAGGGCGAAGAGTGCGGCGGGCCACACGAACAGCACCGACATCTTGGAGTGGGTCGGGTCTCCCCACCAGTAGGTGAGAAGTACGGCCTGAGCGACGAGCGCAACAGTCAGGATGGCGGCCCCCCAGCGCCAGCGGCCGTTTAAGGACCCGGTTGAGGCAAGGTTCGTCTGGTGAGGCACGTCGGGGGGAAGGGGGGAACTCACGGAATAATCCTCAAACGTAACCAAACAAGCCGCAACGACGTTCTGAGTCGATCTTCGGTGGAACTCGTGGAATCGTCAACTGGCTGCCTGGGGTTATTCGCAAAACAACAGATGCTCCTTGTTCGATCTCAGACACAATCTTAGAATTTTCCGATCGGACCTTGAACTCACTGTGAGACATCAACCACTCATGGCAGACGACTACTACAAAACACTGGGCGTTTCGAAAACAGCGAGTGCGGACGAGATCCGCAAAGCCTATCGCAAGCTCGCGCGGGTCAATCACCCGGATGCAAAGCCAAACGATCCGAAGGCCGCCGAGACTTTCAAGAAGATTCAGGAAGCCTATGACGTCCTGAACGATACAGAAAAACGACAGCAGTACGATCAGTTCGGCGCCGATTTTCAGCGGAGAGCTTCGGCCGGTGGTTCGCCCTTCGGTCCGGGGGGGCCGGGTGGGTATACGGCACACGGAACAGGCCCGATCGATCTGGGTGATTTCTTCGGTAGCGGGGGAATCGATCTGGGCGATCTTTTCAACAGCTCCATGAACCGTGGCACGTCCCGGACGAGTTCGCCGCGAGGCAAACGGGCGAGTGCGTTCAAAGGTGAGGACATCCGCGCGACGGTTCAGGTTCCCTTTGAGACAGCCGTCAAGGGGGGAATGGTTGATGTGCGAATTGATCGAAGCGGCTCCATCGAAACTTTGGGGGTCAAGATCCCGGCGGGGGTCAACGACGGGCAAGTCATTCGACTGGCGGGTCAGGGGGGCGGAGGTTCTTCCAGTGGTATCCCGGGCGATTTGCTGCTGAAGGTTGAAGTTAAGCCACATCCCTACTTCCGACGGGAAGGTGCTAATCTGCTGGTCGACGTTCCCGTCTCTCCCAGCGAAGCCGTGCTGGGGACAAAGGTGGACGTTCCCACGCTCAGTGAAGGGCCTGTTGTGGTCAAGGTCCCGCCTGGAACGTCCAGTGGGATGAAGCTCAGACTTCGGGGCAAGGGAGTCATCGATTCCGCCACAAAACAACCGGGTGACCAGTTTGTCGTGGTGAAAATCGTCCTGCCCAAGAAAATCACGGAACGTGAGAAAACGCTCTACGAGCAAATCGCCGAAGGAGAAGCGTCTGTTCGTGAGGGGCTATGGTGAAATCAATCGTTGGTTCCTTCGTGCCAGCGGTGGGCTACTCTTGCGGCAGTTGGGTCTTTGTTTTGCCGGTGTTGGTGTCACAGGTCCTGCTGGCTCAGGATCACGAGCGACTGCCGCTGGCGGGGGATCTGGCCCCGTCTGTGGATGCTGTCGGACGAACGGACCAGATTGATGCCCCGGAAGCGGGCGTACTCACGGCTGATGAGAAGAAACGGAAAGCCTCGATCGCCTTGGCTGCCGTGGGTGGAATTGCCATCTTAGGTGTGGGGATCATTGCAGCGACGATGGTCTGGGCCAGAAGACTGAGGCGCCTGGCAAGGAATGTGGGGCCTCCGCAACGAACGATCTGTGATGACTTCTGGTTCCTGAAACCCGCAAAGCCCACTGTCACTGAATCCCCACTCGACGACCCGGATCGTAATCGACGAGGTGATCAAAGAGATGACTAACCATGACTCGGTTCACCTTCACCAAAGCCCAACATCTTCGAGCGAAAGCAGACTTTGAACGCGTTTACGCGCTCAAGTGCAAAGCGGCGGATGGCGTGCTGCTGCTGTTCGCCGCTCGAAGTTCCAGTCCCGTCACGCGGATCGGGCTCAGTGTTTCGCGCAAGCATGGTGGTGCCATTGTCAGGAATCGCTTGAAGCGGCTGCTTCGAGAAGCGTTCCGCTTGAAACAGTTCGAGATCCCTCAGGGCGTCGACCTGATCGCCATCCCGCTGGCCAAAGAGAAGGCAAGTCTCGACGCTTATCAGCACTCACTGGTGAATGTGTCCCGCCGTTTGCAGCGGCGGCTGGACCAGAATTCCGCCGAGCCGAGCCGAAATTCGCCGTCTTCCCGGATGCCGCAATGATTATCGTTCGCTTGTTGCGAGGATTTCTGGCGGTCGTACTGATCCGCGTCGTTCGTCTTTACCAACTGCTGATCAGTCCCTTACTGGGCAGCAATTGTCGGTTCTACCCGTCGTGCAGCAATTACTTCATCGAAGCTGTCGAGAAATACGGCCCGATCGTGGGGGCGTGGAAAGGGATCTGGAGAATCCTCCGGTGTCATCCGTTTCACCCCGGCGGATTCGACCCCCCTTAGTCATGCGTCGGCCGATCGAGTCGTGAAGTCAGTCAACGAACAGAAATTCGGACGAATTCCACAGCGCCCGGCAGAATTCCGACAATCCCTGGTCCGCGATGAAGGCCCTGCTGAGTTCGATTTCCTGTTCGTCAGCGATCCGGCAGTAAAGCAACTCAAACGCGGCTTTCGCCTGGCTGTCCGGTTGGTTACTGATCTGCCGAAGCCGTTCAGCGAATTGGTCAGCCATTCGCAGGCTGAATGAGTGATTCAAGAGTGAAAGCGCCTGGAGGGGTGTCACCGTCGATGACCGGCGGGGCGTCGTCGTCGAAGGGTCCGGGCAGTCAAAGTTATCCAGGAAGGGACTCCGTCCGCCGCGCGCTCCCATCCGGTACAAAGTGCGTCGGTGAGAGGAGTGGCCGACGGGGTCGATCGGATCGTAGAACTGCGTCCCTTTGAAAAAGTACGAGTTTACATCCGAATAGCCCTTCCCTCCGAGTTCGGTATTGAGTGATCCGGACACGGACAGCATCGTATCCCGGACCGCTTCTGCTTCTAATCGACGGGGATTCATTCGCCAGAGGAACCGGTTGCTGGCATCCTGGCGAGCGGCTTCGGAATTGAAGGCGGACGATTGTCGGCAAGTGGTGGAGCTCAGCATCAGCCGGTGCAGTCGTTTCAGCGAAAAACGCGATGCAGACATCCCGTTCGTTCCGGTGGCTTCGTTTGGCGCAGCTGATCTCGCACCCCCATTCCTGAACTCTTGGGCCAGCCATTCCAGTAAGTCCGGGTGGCTGGGCATCCCCGCATGAAAACCAAAGTCATTCGGTGATTCCACCAGTCCCTGTCCAAAGTGGTAATGCCAGACGCGGTTTGCCATGACCCGGGCGAAGAGTGGATTACGGGCATCGGTGATCCATTCTGCGAGCTTGCTTCGCCGATGCGATTCGATGGAGTCAGGTCGAAGCTCAAAGGAAGGGTCCAGTCCCTTGATGGCCATCAATCCCGCAGGCTCGACCTCTTCTCCCAGTGCAAGAACACTGCCTCGCTTATGAACCCTCATTGCCGGGGGTTGGGTCAGTATCGCTGTATAAACCGTCTGCGGACCATTCTTCGCCAGTTCTGCATGGCTCTGCTTCAGGCGATTCAGTCGCTCTTTTGTCGCGATACGCGATGTCTGCCGTTCGGGAGTCAGTCGCGACAGGATCTCATCTTCTGAGACGTACGTGTTGGTGACATCGGCCGAGGCGGCGACTTCGTCCGGCGTGAGAGCTTTGTCAAAAAGTTTGGCGGTGAGGATAGTTCCCGTCAGAATTCGGTTACCACCCGCTTCGGTTCCGTGTCGCAGTCCGAGCAGAATCTGGGATTGCCCCGCTTCGAACGCCATGGCGGCCGATTTTCGGATTGAGATCCCGTAGGGCTGGCCGTTCCGGTAACCGGTAATGATTCCGTCGGCGTGATAAACTTGTGTGAAGACAATCGCCTCTTGCTCGGCCCGTTCTTCGGCTGCCCCCTGATAGGAAAGGGTGCGCTGAAAACCTTCACTTCCCGCCATCCACCGTGCGGCTTCGTTTTCCGCGTAGACAATCGCATCAAATGTCTGGCCATCGAGTGTCTGGAGGCTGATCGCGCCCCCTCCTGACTGGTGCAGTGTTTTCAGTTGAACCCGCACTTCCAGCGTCTTTTCCGCCAAGGCGATGGGCAGGGGGGACGATCGGGCGAACGACTTTCCATCAAGGATGAGACCGTTCGGAGTTCGCTCTGCCGACCCCACTAACGTCAGTTGCAGGTTGCCTGCCTGATCCCGCAGATCCCGGGTAAAGTCCCAGGCTGCGAATGGCTTTGGTTCCCGGTGAGTGACTGAGGATCGCTTTTCCGGGGCACTCCGTGCCGACAGGATGAGCTCGCGAAGGGGAGTCTCTTCCTCTTTCAGTTGCCGGGTGAGTTGTTCGATTTCCGTCTGCCACGCCGCGAGCTGGCGGACAACCTCGGGTGGGATGTACTCGCGATCGCCGTGATTGATCCCGGCCAGCGAAGATGCGATCTGATAGTACTCTCGCGCGGTGATGGGATCGAATTTGTGGTCGTGGCATCGGGCGCAGTTCACGGTCAGACCCAGGAACGTCTGTGTGACTGTTCCGACCAGATCCTCGAGTTCATCCTGGCGCATGGTTGCCCGCATGGTGTCGACGACGGGAATGACCGTATCATGCGCCCCGGCGACCAGAAATCCCATCGCCTTGATTGATTCCGCCTCGTCTTGGCCCAGCACATCTCCGGCGAGTTGCCAGCGGACGAAATCGTCGTACGCCATGTCTCGATTGAGTGCACTGATGACCCAGTCCCGGTAATGCCAGGCGTTCGGTCGTGGCAGATCTCGCTCGAATCCATTGCTCTCGCCAAATCGGACGACATCCAGCCAGTGTCGTGCCCATCGCTCTCCGTAATGGGGGGATGCGAGCAACCGGTCAATCAGTCGTTCGATGGCATCGGGACGCGAGTCCGCAGCGAACTCGGCCACCTCCTGGGGCAGGGGGGGCAACCCGAGCAGGTCATAGGAGATTCGCCGAATCAGTGTCGAGGCGTCTGCCGCAGCGGACATCGAAAGCTGATGCCTGGCTAATTCGTCCAGTACGAAATCGTCAATCGGCTGCGTGCAGATTTCCGTCATGCTGTTTGAGGGAATCGTGACTTGTCTCAGGGGTCGCAGCGACCACCAGTCGAAGCCTGCGCGATGTGGGGTAGTGACTGCCAGCGGATCGAGTGCCCCGCCGGACCACGTCGCTCCCCCTTCGAGCCAGAGTCTGACGGTTTGTTTTTCCTCGTCTGTCAGCGGGTGTTTGGGGGGCATATCCCCTTGCTCGACCCGTTGCCAGATCAGGCTGGAAAGTGGCTGCGATTCGTCGAATGCAGAACCGGATTCACCACCCATCAGCAGGTGTTCCCGCGTGGTGAGATCGAGCCCTCCCTGGGGTTCGTCGCCGCTATGGCAGGCGATACATTTCTGAATGAGGAGCGACCGAATCGACTCGGTTGGCTGCGTCTCGGCAGCAACACTCGATCCCAAGGTCAGCAATAGCCAGGTGAATGCCAGAATGCTGTCGACCCAGCGCACACAATCCCTGGCCATTCGCATCTGGTCATTCCTCGGACGTTACGGACTTACCCTCTGGAGAAAGATACCCTACATCCCCCCCGAAAAGTCTGCAACGAGTATTCGTCGAGCCCTCTTCTGCAGCACAGCGAGACGATGAACGGCAGCAGAAGCTCACTTCCGCAAACCGGGACTGAGAGAGTGGACTGACGCGTCGTGTGAAAACGGGCCGGGGACGACATCAACACATCGGGCTCGCTGTCACTACTTGTTGGATGTCACCTTCGCAGTTGCCTCGATAACGGATAACTCTTCCGATCGTTCACGAGCGCGCGCCACAAGTTGTTCGGCTTTGATGATCTGGTCCACGCTGAAGTGAGGTGTCTGGGTGAGCAGATCGATCGGAGTTGTGATCATTTCGCTCAATTCCTGAAAGCTTTTTCCGTTTGCGACGTGCCATGCCGCCGCCTGGGCAGCTTGTTGGTCGACACCCCCTCGACCCACGGTGGCGATCAGTTGATGCAGCACCGGATCGCGGCTGATTCTGTTGATGGGAACGAGGGTATATTTACTGCCCGTGGTCGGTTCGGGCTTGCCATGTTCCAGGCAGACCGAGCTGAACGGAAGCGAGATGACGGATTCGGCAGGAATCGAGAACAGGCCTTGTCCCAGCTCGTCGACATTGGGCTTCCCCGGTTCATTTCCGGCAGCCTGCTTATTTTGCAGGAGCGGCATGATGCCGCCCCCGAGGTTCTGCGGACCGGCGTTGTCGCCGGCGGCAGCTTTGCCAAACCCGAAAGCCGCCTGTGCGTTGTTGTCCATTTGCGCGTTTGCGAATTGCGAGTGAATCGATACGGCGGCGACCGCCTCGGGGATTTTGACGGTCAGGGGTTGGTCCAGTTTGTTCTCGATCAGCACTTTGCCACCCCGGGCATTCTTCGGGATCAGGCGGACGGTGACTTTGCCGGAATCGACCGCCTCGAAGAGGTTCACCTGCGTAGCGTCAGGATCGAAGGGAGGGTTCTTGATCGGCTTCCGGAACGTTGTTTTATTCTTCTCCGCGCCGACGACCTCGGGCGGAGAAGCGATCACGAGTCCCAGTGAAGCGGCAGTCACAAGAATGGCAACAAGCGAGCAGACAGATTGGCGAACCATGGGAGTTTCCTTGAGAGAAACCACGAGCGAAGAAGGGACTCCGATTGTACCTGTGCGAAAGTTCAACAGGCAATCCCCGACTTGAGGACGTCGCACAGTTGGTGGCACGATCGCTTCTGACCGCAAATCCGTTCGACGAAGCTGACCATCCGGTCGCGGAAGGGGTGCTGAGGTGGGCGAGGCCCCCGCCGCTCGTTAGAGTGCAGGGGAATTACCGGCTTTCCTCTATCGATTCAACCTGATCCATCCATGACGACAACTCCCGAACGTGCCCCCACCCCTGCCATGCAACGGTATCTTGAGGTGAAGGCGCAGCATCCCAATGCCATTCTGCTTTTTCGCATGGGGGATTTTTACGAGCTGTTCTACGAAGACGCTGTGGTTGCTTCGAAAGTGATCGGGCTGACGCTGACCAGTCGCGATAAAGGTTCAACCAACCCCATTCCGATGGCGGGATTCCCTTACCATCAACTTGACGGCTATCTGCAGAAACTCGTACGCGGAGGTTTCCGGGCGGCGATCTGCGAACAGATGGAAGATCCCAAGCAGGCCAAGGGGCCGGTCAAACGAGATGTGACCCGCGTTGTCACTCCCGGGACCCTGACTGAAGATTCCATGCTCGACCCCCGGGAAAGCAATTTCCTGGCCTGTGTCTTCCCCGCGAAAGATCTGTGCGGGCTGGCATGGCTTGAGGTCTCGACCGGGCGGTTCGTGATGGCGGATCTGGCGCCGGAACACGTCGTCGACGAGATCGCTCGAATCCGGCCTGCAGAATGCCTCATCCCCGAAAAGTCTGAATCGCTTCCCCTGGTCCAGATGCTGAACCAGATGAATGGAATGCTGCTCAGTGATCGGGCCCCCTGGTCGTTCGCCGCTGATCAGTGCAAGCGAACTTTGCTGGAACATTTCCAGACGCGCACATTGTCCGGGTTCGATATCGACGAGGATACGCCCGGCGTCACGGCGGCCGGTGCACTGCTCGAATATGTCAGAGAAACCCAGAAAAGCGGACTGGGGCATATCACGCGCCTGGAGCCTTACCGGCGAGGGACCTGTCTGCTGATCGATGAAGCGACAAGACGCAGCCTGGAACTGACGCGGACATTGCGGGAAGGACAGCGCGAAGGAAGTCTGCTGGCGGTCATCGATGAGACGGTGACGCCGATGGGAGCCCGTTTGCTGGGGGAATGGTTGTCGAATCCCCTCACCGATGTTGCCCGCATCAATCTGCGTCTGGATGCGATTGAAGAACTGATGGCAGAACCGGTTTTCTGCCGTGAACTGCGTGAGCAGCTTCAGGAAGCGTATGACCTCCAGCGTTTGACTGCCCGCGTGGCAACGGGCCGCTGTTCTCCGCGTGATTTGTCTTGCCTGGCGAGAACACTCGCACTGTTGCCCCGGCTGAAAGCCAAGCTGTCGGGTCGAAAGTCTCGTCGGCTGATGGAACTCGAAGGCCGTCTGGACCTTTGTCCGGAACTGCGGGCGGATATCGAGGCCTCTCTGGTCGACGAACCCCCGATGCTGACGAGTGATGGGGGGATGATACGGGAGGGCTACAACGCGCAACTGGACGAATGGCGGGACCTGGCCCGTGGCGGCAAAGACTGGATCACGCGCTACCAGGCCGAAGAAATTGAGCGGACAGGAATCCCGAATCTGAAAGTCGGTTTCAATCGCGTCTTCGGGTACTACCTCGAATGTACGGCGGCTCAGTCGGATAAGGTCCCTGCGGATTACATCCGTAAACAGACGCTCAAAAACTATGAGCGGTTTATTACCCCGCAGCTCAAAGAGTACGAAGACAAGGTTCTGCGGGCAGAAGGCCAGGCGATCCAGCTCGAGCAGGAACTGTTTAACGCACTGCGGGAACGTGTCGCTCAGCAATCCGCCCGGCTGAAAGAGATTGCCGAAATTCTGGCAGAGATCGACACTCTGGCGGGACTTGCCACGCTCGCGATCAGTGCCCGCTATTGCCGGCCAGAGATCACGCTGGACCCCGTACTGGATATCCGGGAAGGGCGACATCCTGTCCTTGATCGATTGAAGCCAAGTGGCGAATTCGTGCCGAATGATGTCCGCATGGGCAAAAAAGGAAGTTTGACCCGGTCGATTCCGGCCTCCGATTCCAGCGGGGAAGCAGAGGCGTCCGAAACGCAGTCCGCACCACCCGATGCACCGGCCGACCCACTTCCTGAGGGACTTGTCCAGCTCATTACCGGTCCGAACATGGCGGGAAAGAGTACTTATATTCGACAGGCGGCCCTGATCACGATTCTGGCTCAAATGGGCAGTTTCGTTCCCGCGAGTTCCGCCCGGATCGGGATCGCAGATCGTGTCTTTGCCCGTGTTGGCGCCAGTGATGAACTGGGCAAGGGGCAAAGTACCTTCATGGTCGAGATGACGGAAACGGCAAGAATTCTCAACGCCGCAACGAAGCAGAGCCTGGTGATCCTCGACGAGATTGGCCGTGGAACCAGCACCTACGATGGCATCTCGCTCGCATGGGCGATCACGGAATACCTGCATGACGTCACGGGGTGTCGCACCATGTTTGCGACGCACTACCACGAATTGACTCAACTGGCCCAGTCAATGAAGGAATGCGTCAACTGGAACGTCGCTGTCCGCGAAGACGCCGATGATGTCATCTTCCTGCATAAGATCGTTCCGGGTTCCGCAGATAAAAGCTACGGAATCCACGTCGCTCAGTTGGCCGGCGTTCCCCGCCTGGTTCTGGATCGGGCGCGAGTGATTCTCAAGACACTGGAAAGTGACCACGTCGACGAATCGGGGCGAACCCGGGTTCCGGAACGTCGAACAAAACGGAAGATGGAACGTCAGCTCGCGCTGTTTGAAGAAGAAGAACATCCCATCATCGATAAACTGCGCCAGTTAAATGTCGACGAGATGACTCCGATGGCCGCTCTGCAGGAGCTTCATCGTCTGCACTCCCAATTGAAGCAATAACGAGGCTGCCTATCACGGCTCGCGTAGTTGCGGTCAGGGGACGGGCCTACCGCACACAAGAAGGGTCGTGAGGGATTACTTTGTCGGGGGCCCATGATCGCCGCCAGTCGGTGTACGTGGGCTGCGTTGCCGCTTCAGTAATTCGAGGGCAGCCACAAAGGCGAGTAACAGACCCGCCATGACAACTCGTCGGTCAAGAAGATTTACGCTCTGGCCCGCTCGAGCAGGGGACGTGACATTAGAGAGAGGAGAATCTGGTTCGGCCTCAGCCGGGGGGGCAGGAGGCCGGGTAGAAAGATGTGATTGGACCTGTTCGAGGAAGTCCCGTAACCCTTCCTGCAGCAGTGCCGAATCTCTCTGCGAGTCGTACACATCGTTATGATCGGTGGTAGGCATGACGATCTGCTGCTTGGCGATCCCCGACGTTGATGCGGCGGGAGCGGCATCGAACAATCTCTGCCCGTTCTCGAGCGGAACGATCTGGTCTTGCTGGCCGTGAATCTGAAGAATCGGACACGTCACCGAGTTAATCCTGCGATCCGATGGGTAACGGTCCACGAGCAGCAGGGAGACGGGAAGCACCGGGAAGTGCTTTTGAGCGACCGAGACCAGCGAGTTGAAGGTGGATTGCACAATCAGACCTCCAGGCTCAATCCCCGATTTGCAGAGTTCGCTCGCTAATCGCGTCGCGACCCCACCCCCCAGCGATTCACCGTAGATCACAATCCGGCGGGGTGAGACGTTCAGCTCTTCGGTCAGATAATTCCAGATCAATCGGGCGTCGTTCGCAAAGTTGGCTTCGGAGGGAGTGCCCGGATTGTCCCCGTAACCGCGGTAGTCAACGAGCAACACATGCGCATTCAGGGATGTCAGCACCTCCATCGGCACAAGCCGCCGGGAACGTTGTCCGGCATTTCCCGGAAAATAGAGGATGACCGGGTTCCCTTCCTTCTCCAGCAGGTTCAGGGCCTCGCTCTCATTCTTTCCGGTCCGATTCCCCGCGATCAGTAACCAGCCATTCAGAGTCAAACCGTCGTGAGACTTCACCCGGATGTCGATCACCGATGTCCGCGAAATTGCCTGTGCAGCAGGAAGGCTGGCTGAACGTGAGGGGTGGTAAATCAGTGATCGCTGAAAAAATACCAGTGGAATCAGGCATGTCAGATAGACCTGGATCGCCAGAATGACCAGTCGTTCGGCCATGCGCATGTGCCTTTCCCAATCAGCAGAGTTGACCCAGTGCGGAAGCCCTCGACGAGCATCGATTGGGGGTGCCCGTTGCCAGGGTGATTGAACTAACTTTGTGAGGCCATCAGAGATCCGGACTCAAGGTCCCGGTTATCCAGCGACATCACTTCTGTTACGACTTCGAAGGCATAGTCGGCCAGCTCTTTGGCGTTCCGGGGGGCGGAACGCAGTCGTGGCTCTTCGGGGCGGAACTCGGGGCTGCTTTGGACGCGCAGGGATTCGAATTCGTAGACGCCGAAGACGACGCGAGGTCCCTCTTTGTCATAAAGGTCCAGTTCACGCTGGAGTTCCAGTGCCGAGACGGCGGCGTTGACGTAGGAGGTGACTGCAACCAGAGTCGATCGGAATGCGGCTTTGTCCGTGATCGGCGAACCCAGGTATGTTTCCAGGGCGTGCGTGGCGCCTCTGACGGCGATCTGGATCTGATCCACGAGTGAACGCAGAGGGAAGGTGCAGGCGATGTTGGCATAGGCGTCCGGTGACAGATTCGTGTCGACTGCGGCTGTCACGGCACCGCACTTGGCATGACCCAGCACGACAACCAGCTTCAAGCTTTCCTTCAGGTTCCTGAGTGCGTAGTGCAGCGAGCCAAGACATTCGGACCCGAGGACATTACCGGCGATACGCAGGACGAAGAGATTGTTAAAGGTTTGATCAAATACCGCTTCGGTCGGCACACGCGCGTCAGAGCAGCCAAGGACGGCGGCGAAGGGGGCCTGCGTCGGGACGGCACCGGGGAACAGCGGGAGGCCCCAGGTCATGGGACTCATCGGAAGAATCATAGGCTCGCCCGTCGATTCTCCCAGCGTATGCTGCTGCATTCGATCGACGATACTTTTGAAGCGATCATTACCTTGCACCAGTTCGCTGATCGCGGCATCCGCATCGGGGATCTGTCGAGCCACAATCGGCGCAAACGGATCGTATCGGTAAATGACGTCCATCTTAAACTTTCATTTGTGTGCAATTCAGTCAGCGCGGCGAGAAATGGAAGGGCATTGTGTTCGTCGAAGCAGCCAACTGCAATACGTGACTGGCAATCTTTGACGCTAATGACGGTTGCCGTCGGGTCTGCGTTTTTTATTGTCTAATGCAGGCTGCGTGAAGTAGTGGATCAAGAAAAAGTGAACTGCCCAGCCACCGTAGGCGCTGTAGAAGTGTTCGGGTCAATCACCACGTTCGGTTCCTCGGATAATCAAGCCAACGGGAATCATCGTGATGCAGACGAGCCCCAGCACGAAGCTCACGCGATGGAGAATGGGCTTTATCTTTGTCCGGGGCGGATGAATTGTTTCAGTAATGGGCCTCGTCAAGCAGTGGCACAAGGCGAAGAGCCAGGCGAGCGCGAGTCCAGTCACGGTGCCGAATCGTGAAAACTCCGTGTGCCGCACGAGTGCCGTGATCCACCCGATGACGACAAAACTGACGGCGGTCAGGCTGAGAAGAGTGCTGATCTGGTAGACCCGCTGGCGCATGGGAAGGCCCCGCTGGCATCCGAGATGCGTCTGGTGCGGTATCGAACTCCATCCCCTCCAATGCGTCCCATGAGGGGGTATACGGGCATGATTGAGAATTGGCGTGAGGAATTCTTCTGGGCTCGGGTCAGAATGGCAAGCCAGTCAATCTCACTTCAGCAGGTTCGGCCTGCGGATGGGCCGGCCCTGTCGCTAAGCGTAGAAAGAGTGGGCTGCCTCTCTCTGGATGGGCGACTTAGTGATCTGGGCTGGACTGTTGGTCCTGGTCAGAATCTGCCGGGCCGGCCGGAATTTCCCACGGCGGACGTGGGCCGAGATACTGATAGTAGTGACACTCAATCCGACCGTTATAGAGCTTTCGGCGACGTGTCGCCCGGCGTCGGAAGAGGCGTTCAAAGCCCGGGTGTGATGTCAGGACGTAGATCGACCAGGTGTTCAGCGGCTCGAACGCGTCTGCCATGTCGTCATAGATATCGGCGGCCGATTCGCTGTCCCCGATTCGCTCTCCGTACGGGGGGTTCGTGATGATGACGCCATATTCGAGGGATGTCTTCAGTTCCAGAACGTCCATTTGTTTGAACTCGATGTCACCACCGACTCCGGACTGGATGGCATTGTTCTGAGCAACTCGCAGTACACGATCGTCGATATCGCTGGCCTGCAGTGAGAACTTTGGTTTGACACTGACTTTGTCGCGTGCTTCTTCGCGGGCCTGCTTCCAGTGCTGGCGTGTCAGTTGGGGCCACTGTTCGCACAGGAAGTTTCGACTGAGGCCAGGAGCGCGGTTGCGTCCGATCATGGCTGCTTCGATGGCGATCGTTCCGGATCCGCAGAACGGATCGAGGAATGGCCGGTCGCGGTTCCAGTAGCTCAGCAGCACCAGCGCAGCCGCAGTCGTCTCACGCAACGGGGCAACCCCCGAATTCGCGCGATATCCGCGCTTGTGCAGCCCCGGCCCGGATGTGTCGAGGGCGAGCAGGACCTGATCTTTCAGGATCGAAACTTCGACCTGGTATTCCGTTCCGGTTTCCTGGAACCAGTGGCGGTCATAGCTCCGCTTCAAGCTCTCGACGATGGCTTTCTTGGTGACGGCTTGAATCGTTGGTTCGTTGTGGAGTTGCGAACGAACCGATTTACCGGAGACGGGGAACTTGGCATCGACAGGCAGCCACTCGTGCCAGGGAAGCGCCTCGATCTGATCAAAGAATTGACCGAAATCATAAGCTGGAAACTGGCCGATTTTGACGAGCACTCGATCGGCAGATCGCAGCCACATGTTGCAGCGGCAGATGGCCAGTTCATCTCCAATGAACGTGACACGTCCGTCTTCAATCTGCTGCTCAGTGTATCCCAGGTCGTGCAGTTCGCGCGCAACAACTGCCTCGAGCCCAAACGCCGCCGTCGCAATCAATTCCAGCCGTCGAGTCATTTCCGCGATTCGTAAAACATGAGTGCGTCTGCTCTTAAGAAAGCGTAGTGTGCCACTATGTCTTCGTGCCAATGCGATGGCAACAAGAAGGGAGACCTCGATACCGTCACAAACCGAGCCAGACGCATTGGCAGAATGACGACAGACCAAACAAATCCTTCAGCAACACCTTCAGAATCGTAGCGTTTTGTGAATCGATCCGAAAGCGGTTGAAAAGCACATTCCGGAGGACGTCTCGCCCTGAACCCGTATTCTGCATATACTTTTCTGGAAACCTCTGACGAAAAACGACATCTCTGGTCGTTCGGATTTTGATCCGTATCGCACGTTTTCGCGTATGCTTGTTGCGGATCACCTCCGCCATACCGGGACGTTTAAGCCGGAGCCGCTAGTCCGCTTTTGAGAGATTCCAAAGGATAGACAATATGAGAAGTAGCAATCCTGTACTGAGCGCCGCGTCAATGGATTCGTTCCAGGGCGAGTTTTTCTCCGCCAGTCAGAGCATGACGATTCAAGGTGCTGCCACGAAGGCACTCATCCTGCTGGGGCTGTGCTTTGGAACCGCGTCAATGACATTCGCGATGACCCACGGCGGGAATTCCGCTGCGGCCATGCCGTGGATGATCGGGGGGTTCGTCGGTGCACTGGTGTTCTCGATCGCCACCAGCTTCAAGCCAAACTGGGCACCCGTGACAGCTCCCCTTTATGCGTTGGCGGAAGGATTGCTGCTGGGGGCAATTTCGGGTGGTTACGAACGGATGTTTAACGGGATTGTGCCTCAGGCCGCTCTGGCGACGCTGGGAACAATGGCCGCCATGCTGTTCGCCTACAAAACGGGACTCATCAAGGCCACGCGCGGGTTTGTAATGGGGGTCGGAGCGGCGACCGGCGGGATCGCACTGATGTACCTCGCAGCAATGGTGCTGTCGATGTTCGGCATCCGGATGTCCTTCCTCTACCAGCCCACCATGCTCGGGATTGGAATCAGCGCCGTCATCGTGATCGTCGCCGCACTGAACCTGATTATCGATTTCGCAGCCATCCAGCAGGCCGCCGAGCAGGGGGCCCCCAAGTACTACGAATGGTATTCGGCTTTCGGCCTGATGGTCACGATCGTCTGGCTTTACATCGAAATCCTGCGACTCCTGGCGATGCTGGCAGCGTCAAGCCGCAACGACTGAAAGTCTGTAACACCTGTGTAACGTCGAATCGGCCAGTCCCATCCCACGATCGGCTCGCCTCAGGATGTCGCAAGTTATCCTGCAGGCGAGCCCTTTGGACTGGCAACAAGAATCGCGATCTCTTCCGTCTGTCATCTCGAAGCAGTCTCGGTCCGAACTGCAGAGCAATTCAAAGAGCTGGTGGTTCCACCAGAATTTCTCCCGGCATGAGTCAAGCTGATCAGGTCTGTGAAAGCCGAGAAGTCTCGCCGCTACGGGCGGTGATGTGTCGTTGCGGAGCGTCGGTCTCCTGTTGGCGGGGTCTGGTCTACGAACGTCCGAAACAAGTACGTCGGAAACAAAAACGACCACGGGCAAGGATGTCCGTGGTCGCTCGGTTTTAATTGTCAGGCCGATCAGGCGCTGGCGGGCTCTGCTTTTTCAGTGCCGGTCTTCGGCGGGTGGAAGAACAGCAGCAGCAGGATTGCAGCGAGCAAGCCAGCACCGGCTGGATACAGCAGCAACTGGCGGTATTGAACCCCATTGTCGACGGTGTAGGCCTTTTGGAGTTCCGGCCAGAGATAACGTGCTGTGATGGGGCCGAGTCCCAGAATCAGGAAGTTGAACAACCCCTGTGCACTGGTTCGGGCGTCTTTCGGAAAGACTTCGTCGACCAGAATGTAGAGCGTGGCAAAGAAGAAGGCGTAGCAGACGCCGTGCAGGACGTTGACCGCAACGGCAAAGTAGGGGTCCGGTGCCAGAGCCCAGACACCGAATCGCACGGTATGGCCGAGAACACCAATAATCATGGTCCAACGCCAGCCGAGGCTCTTCAGGACATAGCCAAGGACGGCCATCGTCCCGATTTCCGCAATTTGACCAACGCTCATGGCGGGCTGAATCCAGTTGGAAGGGACGCCCACTTTTTCGAGGTACGTAAATGCGAAGAAGAAGAAGCCGTCGTGCACGGTGGCATCGATGAAGGTGACGACGAACAGCACCAGCAGGAATGGGTGCTTGAGCAACCGCATCGCTTCCAGCCAGGCCAGGGATTTTTTCTCGTCGGTTGAGGGCTTGGGTGGGGTGTGAGGCAGTGTCAGGCTGAATGCGGCAAGTATTAGCGAGGCAATTCCGGCGGTAATGAATGCCCAGCTTTTGCCCTGGTTCAGTGGCTGTCCTGTGAGTGGCGTTCCCAGCGCCTTCCCAAGCCAGGTTACGAATCCGACTTCACTTAAAGCAGGAATCTTGGACCAGTCTGCCAGGATGAAAATGAATGGCCAGCTTGCCGCGATCCAGCCAATCGTCCCCCACAAGCGAACGGGGCCGAAATCTTTCTGCGGATCGGTGATGTTCGAGAACGCAATCGCGTTGGTCACCGAGATCGTCGGGACATAGAAGAAGCAGTGGATGGCCATACAGGCAAAGTAGATCCAGTAGTTCGGTGCTGCCGCGGGCTCTCCCTGGAAGTGTTTCCACGCCATGTAACCGAAGACCAGCATGGCCGTTCCACCGATGAAATGGCTGACGGCGAGAAACTTTTCCGCAGCGAAGTTTCGGTCGACGAACTGATTTCCGAAGAACATGCCGATGATCGCCGAAATCGGGAAGGCGATATTGAGGCCGAATTGCTGCCACGCGTCGAAGCCAAGCGCCCCGTCACCGAAGAATCCGAAGCTCGACGGTAACCATGCTCCCCAGATGAAAAACTGGAGAAACATCATCACGCTGAGTTTCAAGAAGACAGAACGCTGCATATGGGAATCCTTAAATCATCCAGGTATGAGTAACAAAAGACGTCGTTTCCAGAGGCTGCGAAGGGCTGATGATGGCGTGGGCGGCCTGACGGAGCAAGTAAAGGCTCGTTTTCCGCGGGGAACCCGAAGCCTGAGAGATCGATCCTCATACCCCGTCAGCGCTCTGCGGAACGGAAAACCCGTTTGCCCGCAAGGTTACGGTTGCAAGGGGTTCCCGGTTCGGCCAACTCGCCAGGGAAGGGTTATACACCAATCCACGAAAATGTCGATTCGCGGTGAAGGGGCGGATCGAAGCGTTCCGGGTTCCCGTGGGAAACGAATGGTTTCCGTGAACAGAGAGAAGAGGGGAGCCCTGGCAGGTTCCCCCCTCTTCAGGTTCAAGCCGGGGAGTGGATCAAGCCCATGCCCGCTGGAAGAATTCCACGAAGTTCCGCCACATAATCCGTTCAACGTCATCGGAAGAATAGCCGCGCTTGGACAGCAGTTCTCCGACGCGTCCCAGGTCGGCGATCGTGTCGAGGTCAGACGGGGACTGCTCTTTACCGAAGCCGCCGTCCAGGTCGGTGCCCATGCCGCAATGGTTGGCGTTGCCGGCCAATTGACAGATGTGGTCGATATGGTTGATGACGTCATCCAGCTTCACGGTTGCCGGGTCTGAAACCCCAATGACCCAACCCGGTTTGAGCATCCAGTTATCAAACGCGGCACCGATCACAGAACCTCTGCGAATCAGTTCCTGGATCTGCTCATCCGTCAGTTGGCGATCGGCGGGAACCAGCGACCGGCAGTTATGGTGGCTGGCGATGCAGGGCCCCTGATAGACCTCCATGGCATCCCAGAAGGACTCGTCGGCGAGGTGAGTCACGTCGAGCAGCATGCCCACGCGGTCCATTTCACGCAGCAGCTTCTTGCCGTCTTCGTTAAAGCCCCCCTGGCTGCCAGTTCCAAAACAGTAGGGGCTGGGTCCATAGTGCGCGGGGCCCAAAAGGCGAAGTCCTGCCTTGTACCAGTGTTCAATCTGTTCTGGATACAGGATGGGGGGGCTGCCCTCCATGCTGAGGATGAATCCGAGGGGCGGCTGTCCCACTTCAGGGGTGCCGGCGGGAAGTGAATTCCATTCTGCGACGTGCGCGTCGAGAGCTGCTTTATCAGAGATTTCCCGCAGAACGCCCCGTTCCACCATGGCCCGGTAGTAAGCAAGCTGGCCCATCGACATTCCGTAGGCGGCTTCTCGCGACTGGGGGAAGGTGAGTGGCTTGTCTTTTCGGTGAAATCG
The DNA here is from genome assembly GCF_044336245.1 of Schlesneria sphaerica. Taxonomy (NCBI): domain Bacteria; kingdom Pseudomonadati; phylum Planctomycetota; class Planctomycetia; order Planctomycetales; family Planctomycetaceae; genus Schlesneria; species Schlesneria sphaerica. Next base: position 4,304,618 of record NZ_CP172346.1, read on the forward strand.
AGGAAGCAGGGTGGCGATCATCAGCCCGACACGACCCCGGCGAAGCTCGTCCCAGGAAACGGTACAGGGGCCCGGGATGATCTTGTCGAAGTGCTGCTCAAACTCGCGGATCTTCGCCACGGGAAGCATCAGATCACGGTTCCACTCCAGTGCATTCCAGGCCATGTCCAGGTGAGCGTCAAAGATGAGCATTCAGGTTTGCTTTCGAACAGGTGGGTCTCAAAAGGTGGGTTAATCGTGCGGACCGACTTCCCACATTTATGATCTGAATACACTTAAAAAGGTAGAGATGAATCCGAAGCGACTTCTTGTCCCGGGTCTTGTCCCTGGGTCGACTGCCGCAGCCGCGGGAAATTTCGGCCGGGCGAAGTGAGTTCGTTGGACCTGTCCCGGTGAGGGGCTCAAAACCTCGCGGGAAGCGTGATCCGTCTCTGTGCGTGCTCGATGATTTGCCATTTTGACGGCTGTTTGAACTTGGCAGAAGAGCGAGTTTCGTTCATCCTATCCAGGCGCACAGGATGTGTTGGCCCATCGCAACGCATGACGGACCGGTCGTTTCCTTTCCGGGCAAAAACGGCGTTTGTGGCGTCGTCGTCTGCACTTGCTGATCGGATACCTTCCTTGACGCTCTTTCGAGGTCGACCTACACTCGATTCCTTGCGATCAAGATTGCCCGCCAAATTGAATGAAATTCCAGCATGAAAAGCGAAGAACGACATCAACTTCTGACGAACGATCTCGGCGTTGTGACCACGCGAACCGTCGGAGTTCTTGAGCGTCATATCGGAACGCTGATTGGTGGCGTCGCTCTGCTGGCGCTGCTGGCGGGTGGAATCTTCTGGTGGACGCGGACCAATGATTCCGAGGCTGCGACCGGCTGGACCTTGCTCGACTCGGCTCAGAACCTGGAAGAATTTGGCGACGTTGTTGATAAGTTCAAGGGAAAGCCGCCGGGCCAGTGGGCAGAGCTGTTTGTCGCTGAGACAAACCTGAAGACCGCTCTCCCTTTGATGTTTACGAACCGTGAAATCGCTCTCGTTGACCTAAAGTCGGCCCGAGAAGGCTTCGAGTCACTTCTGCAGCAGAACGGCGTCGCTCCGACGATTCGTGAACGGGCATTGTGGGGTTATGCCATTTGTCTGGAAGCTGCTTCCGACGGCAATACCTCCAAGGCGGTCGAAGCCTACGAAAAGCTGGTTCAGGAGTTCCCCGAATCGATTTTCAAGGCTGTTGCAGAAGATCGTGCTGCATCACTGAAGCGTGACACCGCCAAGGAATTCTACACGTGGTTCAGTCGTGAAAATCCCAAACCACCCGACGCACGTCCTCGCGATTTCAAGAATGAAAAGTCGGGCAGTGAATCGTCAACTGCAGAGCCTGACGACTTCCTGATCCGTGGGTCGGACGATTCGGGGGCGATTTTCAAAGGTCTCAGCAAAGATAAAGACCTGTTCAAAGACGCGGCCGCAGATCCCGTAATCACTCCGGAAGCCGCGAGTGAAAAGACCGAAGCCACGACCGAGGAAAAGTCTGCTGAGACGCCCGCCGCGCCCGAAACGCCAGCGGTTCCCGAAGCACCTGCCGCGCCGGAAAAGACTGACGAAACGCCGACCGATCCCGCACCTTCTTCTGAAGAAGAGAAGCCAACCGAGAAAGAGTGAGTTCGGGTCTGCAACAGTCTGGGTCAGGCGTTTGAATTTCGCGATCGGCATGGAGCCAATCGGATCTCCGGACCGGTCTTGCCAGGCAGAATTGTAGAGAGCCCTGACCCTGATTTGCATCATGAGCGACAACGAGTTCGAAGCCGAGCAGGAACTGGATCACAACGAAGACGTTCCTGTCGAGATTCCCGGGGCCCCGATCAAGTTGATTGTCGAAGCGCGGGCTCATGGCTGGCGCGTCGATCATTATCTGGCACGAGTCTACTCGAATTTCAGCCGCGCAGCGTTTCAACGCGTGCTCGAGGACAACGGTGTCCTGATCAACGGACTGCCTGTGAAGGGGGCCCGCCGACTGCGCGTCAACGACTGCGTCGAGTTCCACCTGCCGCAGATTCCTGATCGAACTCTTCCTGCCGAAGATATTCCTCTCGATATCCTGTATGACGACGATTCGCTGATCGTGATCAATAAATCAGCCAATATGATCGTTCACCCCGGTCGAGGGCACTATCTCGGTACGCTGGCCGGAGCGCTGCAGTTTCATTTTGACAAGCTGAGCGATGTGGCGGGTAAACTGCGAGCCGGGATCGTGCATCGTCTCGATCGTGACACGAGCGGTGTGCTGGTGGTCGCTAAGGACAATACGGTCCATCACCATCTCAGTCGGCAGTTCGAAGAACGGACCGTTGAGAAAGAGTATCGCGCGATCACCTGGGGTGAGATCGCGTTTGATCGTGACTACATCGAAACGCACGTACGCGTCAGCAATCGCAACCGTGAACGAATGATGGTTTGCCCTGAGGGAGGCAATTCGCGTCATGCCGCGACGTTCTACGAAGTGCTGGAGCGGTTCCAGGGTTTTACGTTCGTTCGCCTTTGTCCGCAGACGGGGCGAACTCACCAGTTGCGCGTGCATATGCACCATCTGGGGAACCCGATCGTCGCCGATCGACTTTATGAAGGTCACGCCTCGCTGAAGCGTTCTGATCTGGTGGAAGAATTGCCGGAAGCCGAGGATGAAGTGCTGATCAGCCGTCAGGCGCTGCACGCGCTGAAGCTGGGGTTCGATCATCCGGTCACAGGGAAGCGGATGGAGTTTGAAGCACCGCTGCCGGACGATTTCACGAAGGCGCTGGAAGCCATTCGGCAGTACCGAACCAAGCCCCCCCGCCGTGTCTCCAAACATCACTGATGCCGCCCGCGGACGTCGTCGGTTCTGACCGTCAGGCGGTTGTCGATCCTACTGCCGCAATGGTTCTGTGCGACTGGTGTGCGGTGGCGTGTGACGCAAGACACGATTGCAGCCGGTTTAAGCGACGGGATCCGTATTACGGCGTCGATTTGCGGCCGTGTTTTGAGGTGTCAAAACTTTACTTTCCAGCTTCCTCAGAGTAAGATCCTTCTGCTTTGAAGTTGGAACGGATGGCAGCTCACGGGCGCGCGGAAAGAGATTGCTCGCCGAAATCGCGAAGTGACCTCTGATCCTGTTGGGAATTCAGGATTACGGGATTCGCACACGCATCCGGGTAAACAGCCATCGGGGGAGAAGATTCACTTTGTCTCTGTTTGTTCGTTTGCCATTGAAGACGCTTGCTTGCCTTGGACTTCTGATTTGCTCGGGGTGTCTTGGAACTTCGACGGAGACGACTCCGCAGGGCCAGCGTATCAAGATTGTGGCCACTACAGGAATGGTCGCTGATCTGGCTCAACAAGTTGCGGGTTCGCACGCCGACGTAGTGAAGCTGATCGGTTCCGGGGTCGATCCTCATCTGTTTCGGGCCACTCGTCGTGACGTCAAGCAGTTACAGGAAGCGGACGTCGTCTTTTACTCAGGCCTGTTGCTCGAAGGGCGGATGCAGGACGCCTTGCAGCAGGTGGATCGGGCAAACCGGCCTGTGGTGGCGATTACTTCGTCGCTCGACAAAAGTTACTTGCGATCACCCCCCGAATTCGAAGGGCATTTTGATCCCCATGTCTGGATGGATGTGACCGCGTGGAGCCAGTGCATCGATGTGATTGTCGAGACCCTGTCGAAACGCGATCCTGCTCACGCAGACGAGTTTCAACAGAACGCCAGAAGCTATCAGGCCGAGTTGGAAAAGCTCGATCGCTACGTTCGGGAGGTGGTGGCTTCGATCCCGGAATCACAGCGAGTGCTGGTAACGGCTCATGACGCATTCGGCTATTTCGGGCGTGCTTACGGAATTGAAGTCCGTTCAGTGCAAGGAGTCACGACGGAATCCGAGGCGGGAGTGCATGATGTGAATCGGCTCGTCGATTTCCTGGCGGAACGAAAGATTCCGGCGATCTTCGTGGAAAGCAGCGTCAACGAGAAAAACATTCGAGCCGTCATCGAAGGGACGCAGTCCCGAAACGTCGCTGTCCGGATCGGGGCGGAGCTCTTCTCTGACGCGATGGGGGCAGAAGGGACGTATGAGGGAACGTACATTGGGATGATCGACCATAATGCGACCCGGATCGCGCGAGCCCTGGGTGGGACGGCTCCCGAGACAGGGCTGAATGGGCGGCTGGCCCCTGAGTCCGACGACGCGAAACGAGGGGGCGGGATGTGGCTGGTCCTTCCCGGAGCAATTACACCGGGCCTGCTGGCTGTCCTGCTGATTTCTCTGCTCGTTGCCTGCCGCAGGGGATCTGGACGTCTGTCGGTCTCTTTTGTCTCTTGTTTTTCCCTGTTCCCACGTCGGGGTATCTGTCCGCTAGAGTAAAAGTATTCCCTCCATTTGAAGTTCCCATGTCTGCCATTCATCCGACGACATCGCCACTCTCGATCCATGATATGACCGTTGCCTATCAGGGGCGGCCGGTCTTATGGGATATTGACTACGACGCTCCTCCCGGGAAGCTGGTGGCCATTGTAGGACCCAATGGTGCCGGCAAAAGCACCTTGATTAAGGCGGTTCTCGAACTGATTCCGCGAACGGACGGGGAAGTGCGCTTCTTCGGAAAGACCTACCAGCAACAGCGTGGGCGCATCGGGTATGTGCCGCAACGGACAAGCGTCGACTGGGACTTCCCGGTGAATGCCCTCGATGTGGTCGTGATGGGACTGTATCGTCAGATCGGGTGGTTTCGTCCCGTGAGCAAGGCGTTTCGGCAGCAGGCACTCGCTGCGTTAGAGCGAGTCGGGCTGGCTGAGTTCGCGGGGCGACAGATCAGCGAACTGTCCGGCGGTCAGCAGCAGCGTGTGTTTCTGGCGCGGGCCCTCGTCCAGAATGCCGATCTGTACCTGATGGACGAACCGTTTGCGGGGGTCGATGCGGCGACCGAACGGGCCATCGTGGAACTGTTGCGAGAACTGCGATCGGCGGGGAAGACGGCTCTCGTGGTGCACCACGACCTTCAAACCGTTGCAGAGTACTTTGATGAAGTGTTGCTGCTGAACATGCGGCTGGTGGCGAGCGGCCCCGTGGAACAGGCCTTTACGACAGAAAACCTTCGGCGAACCTACGGTGGAAAACTGGCCCTGCTCGATCAGGTCGGTCATCGCATGCGCCATTCCAATGTGACGCTGCCGTAACGGTTTTTGATACGGCTCATTGGTCCGGCAGTTCGTCTCACAAGGCGCCCTGATTCCCTTCCCCAGCCCTCCCCAAGGGGGCGGATTTCTGCTTATCGGGTCGCCAGGGGAATCAGGAACTGACGGAGCTGATCTTCGGGTGACAGAACGAAGGCATATTCGCGATTTCGGACGAGTGCGTTCGTGGCGAGTTGTGAGCGAAGTTTCGCCCGTGTCTCGTCGTATGCAGCCCGGGCTTGCTCTGCCTGCAGCAGCAGCTGCGATCGGATTTCTGCTAATCGCTGGTGCTGCGCGGGTGTGAGATGCCCCCGTAGCTGGTTCTGCTCGCGCAGACGCCGGGCTTCCTCCAGGATTGCCGTTTTCTCGGCAATCAAAGGGTCGACCTGGGTAGAGTGTTCGAGATGCCGGTCGGGATTGTAGTTCAAGTCCCTCAGGCGGTGATTGATGTCGATCAAGTCAGACTGGGTTGCTGGAAATGGCTCACCGAGAGGCAGGTAGAGCGTGGCAGATACCGTCAGGAACTCCGGGGCGACCATGCCAAACAGTCGGGCGCAAAGTTGGTCTGTCATGGCATCGTACTTGGCACCGCCGATTCCGTGAACGAACAAATCGGCCAGGCACATTCGCGAGAATAAGGTCGTCGTCAGGGCCCGCGTCCGGATGCGAATTCCGCGCGCGGGGAGCGTCTTCAGCAGTTCCACCGCTTCCTGAAGCGATTCGTTATCGGAAACAGGGAATCGGGCCACGACTTCGTTCTGGTGTCTCAGCTCACATTCAGCGCCGATGCGACGAGCGAACAACCGGCCCCGTTGCGTTTCCCCTGCACGCCAGATCCAGAACGGGGCTTCGAGCCAGCCATCAGTCGATTCGAGATCGGGGATCGGCTGCATGAGATTCCGCAGTCGATGGGCGCGACGATAGTCTCCCACGACTTCGTTGTAAGCCTGGTGCAGTTCCGGCAGTCGGGTCAGCAGGTGCGCGAAGAACCACAGGAACGAATCTGTCTGGCAAAGTCGCGACATGGGGAGTTCAAGATTCTGCAGTCCCCAGTCCCGCTCCACATGGGCTCGCAACGCGGTCAATCCGTCGCAAAGTCGCTGAGAGACTGATAGCGACTGGACAGCGGCGTCCCACGCAGACCCGATCAACGGCCGAAAGCCCCAGTTGGCGCGCAGTTGCTTGTCGATAAGCGGACCGAACTCGCGATACAGGTCGGCGTCCAGGACCGTTGCCTCTTCCCAGGGAAGAGTGGGCCGTGGAGTATCGAACGGCAAACGGTCGATGGAGAGTTTCGCGCGATCTCCAGTGGGGATTCTCAACGTCGTGGAGTTGAGGGTGTCATTGTCGATGACCAGATTGATTGCGGTTGCCTGGTTGCGTCGCGCAATCCCGGCCAGTGCAAAGTTCTTGGCCCACACTCCCACGTGGAATAGCTCGGGCTGGTGGCCACTGACCACGCAGGACTCGGATGGCGGGGCAGGAATTTCTCGCTGCAGCAGGGACTGGGTGTAGTCGAGTCCCTGTGCGACGGCTTCACGTCGGGCAGCCGCCCGTAGTTCAGTTAACGGGCGGCCGTTCAGTGTCGTTCGCGTCTCACTGAAGAGGCGGCGATTCTCGTCGACGAGGCGATCGGCTTCGTCTAAATCGGGGATACTCAGCAGTGAGTTGTTCTCACGCGGCACCCGAAATCGCTGAGGGTTCAAGTGGTCTCTCATCCCTCGACATTAACCGAACGTCACCCCATTTCTGAAGTGATCCGACCCCATGCCGCAGGAATTAATAGATCGAGAGCAAAATCCCGTACTGCTGTACGATGGCGAATCGAGTGACCAGGCGAACAAGTTCTGTCAGCGAGCGGACTTCCAGCTTCTTCATCAGCGAAGCTCGCCGCATTTCGACAGCCCGTTCGGTAATGCCGAGACGCATTGCCAGAACCTTGTTCGGCAGGCACTCCATCAACAGATCGAGAACCTCGCGGTCTTTCGTCGTGAGCTTTGCAACCCGTTGCTCAACGGCGGCCCAGTAAACCCGCCGACGATGCAGCTCTTGCTCTGATTCGTGCACCAGCAATGCTGCAGGCGTGGCGGCTTCCTGGGCGACCAGGCCCACGCGTGACAGTTGATTAAGAACATAGCCCCTGGTCGTCGCATCTCCACCAATCACATGCAGTGAAGGGTGTCGCGAAGACAAAGGAGCAACATCGGTAGTGTAGTCGTTGAGTGCGATCATAATAAAAACAGCATTAAGCAACCGGCGTTCCAATCGACTGTTTCTCGCCTAATGAACGCCAATGTTGCTGAAAAGCAGCAAAGAAACAGCGGAAATTCCTGTCGCAGGACGGGAGGTTCAATGGCCCTGACGTTCTTGCTGCTAAGAAAATTTGCACTCTTGCTACCGATGAAATCATGCGATCCCGACGCATCGAAATGTTCGTTGGGGTCACGTCCCGGGTGATGCACGTCCCTCTGAGTTTGCTGTTGAGGCTACTGAAGGGAAGAGAGAGGAGGAGGGTTCTGGCGCGAGAAGTAGGCGAGGAGCCCTGGTGTCAGCGGCCCTCGGAACAAGCCTGAAATGGGGGGAGTTGCCGACGTGGGAGTCCGTTACAGCAATTCTCTGCGCGGTCTGTGCTGTCCCGCAAAGGATGTGCTGGTCTGTTCAGCCATTTCGGAATCGGCTGAGGTGGGAATCGTCGCGTTGGATTTGGGATCGATCACGAAACGATCAGTCGCTCATCCCCGATCTCGACGATGTCTCCGGGCGATAGCTTTTTCCCTCTTCGCGTTTCAACGACTCCATTCAGACGGACTTCACCCGTCTGAATCAGAATTTTTGCCTGACCCCCGGTCACAACGATGCCGGACTGCTTGAGAAATTGATCGAGTGTGATGGGGGAAGGATTCTGTTCGGACACGTCAGTTCTCAAAAGGTGAGGATTGGATTTCGGGATTTGAGTCGGTGGGATATCGTGTGGCATTCGATTTCGCCCAAGTTGCACAACCGTGATGCCTTCTTGAGGACGACATCACGAGACAACAAGCCGTCGCACTTCGTGAAGGAAATTTCTGAATGTCAACAAGTGAGAGCAAGCAGCACGTAAGCTATTTCATTTTTGACATCGAAACCATCGCTGACGGAGATCTCGTTTCCAAGATTCGCTACCCAAAGGAAAATCTCAGTCCGGCCGAGGCACTTACCCGGTACCGCGCACAATTGATGGAAGAAACGGGAAGAGATGTCCTGCCGGTGACGTTCGTGCTGCCGATTTCTGTGGCGGTGGCGAAGGTGGATGCGGACTATCGGTTGCTGGATGTCGCCGTGCTGGACGCTCCGAATTTTCGTCCGCATGTCATTACACGCCACTTCTGGCAGGGGTGGAGCGCGTACGGTCGGCCGACACTGGTCAGCTTTAACGGCCGCACCTACGATATCCCGGTGCTGGAACTGGCTGCCTATCGCTACGGATACACCGTCCCGGCGTGGTTCAACGTCGAAGCCCGCACCTATGAACAGTCCCGCAATCGGTATAACTCGCAGTCGCATCTGGATCTGCTCGACCTGCTTTCAAATTTCGGAGCGTTCCGGATCAGCGGCGGGCTGAACCTGCTGGCCAATATGATCGGCAAGCCGGGGAAATCCGGCGTTGATGGCTCTCAGGTCCAGGGAATGTATGAGGCCGGTGAAGTCGCGGCGATCAACGACTATTGCCGTTGCGACGTACTGGATACGTATTTTGTGTTCCTTCGCACACGTGTCTTGCTCGGAAAGCTGACTGTCGAAGACGAACATCGTCTCGTCGCCGAGGCAAAGGCCTGGCTGGAAGAGAAGAGCGAATCGATTCCGGTCTACAAGCACTATCTGTCACACTGGGGTGACTGGCAGCCTCCTGTCGATTGAAGCCTGGTCCGACGAGTTCCTGCGCCTGTCCACCCCGCGCATCGGAGGGGGCGCATGATCGACCGCCTGACAACACGTTCCGGCAGGACTATTCGACATCGGCCTCTGACTGCAGGTAGGTTTTCTCGCGGAACGTGGCCACGACCACGAGGAACCCTAAAGCGGCCACCAGCATGAGTCCCGTGAAGAACCAGTAATAACTGGCCCCGGGCAGCTTGCTCGAACCGTCTGCGTTTTGAATGAAGACGTTGACCAGTGCCGTTAAGGCATTCCCCAGCGAAACCGACAGCAAGTACAAAGACATGACGAGTGATTTCAGCTTGTTGGGCGCCTGCGTATATGAGAACTCAAGGAACGTGATTGAAACCAGAATCTCGCCGAGCGTGAGGATCAGGTAAGCGACTAACTGCCAGACGATATGGGGCTTGTAGCCTTCGGCGGCGACATCCGGCCACACCGGTGATGCCAGGGAATGCGCGTCCGCTGGAGGCTGGGATTCTGCTGCATGCACTTCCACGTGCGACTTGCTCCAGTCGATGTGATTCTTCACATCTCCTGTGAAGGTTGAAGGAATCGCGATTGCCAGACGGATATAGGGAGTCGAGACCGGTTCGTTCAGGTTGACCACTTGAGCCTGGGACGGGTCGGCTTCGAATTGTTGCGATGCCGCCTCGGTCCAGGGGCCTTTTGGTGTGGGGCCGACGTCGACTCGCAGAGTGAAAGGAACTGTCGGTTCACCGGTAGACGCGGAATTCGCCTGGGCATCGCGCTGCTGCCAACTGACGGACTTGATGTTCCAGGCACGATTTTCGCGCAGGCGGATGATCAGTTCTCGTTCCGCCAGGATTCCCGTAGCAGGGGCTGTTTCCACATTGGCGCTGCGGACGACTTTGCCGCCGACGATCTGCGACTCGATCCATCCGCTCACCCCGAATGCCAGAGATGTGAGAAAGAATCCGATCGCAATCTTGCCGAGCGAAGTCAGGGGAAACAGTTTGTTAAGAAGCGGGTAGAGACCGTACGTGCAGAGCGGAATCAGGACGAGTACCAGAATTGGATTGATGGCTTGAATCTGGGATGGCAGCCACTCAACGCCCAACCAGTTGCGGTCCATTCCCTCGGCCTGTTCCACCCAGGCCGACGCCGTCTGGTCGTAAAGTGCCCAGAAGACTGCGACGAACAGGTAAAGGGGAATCAGCCGCCCCACGGCGCGTAAGCCTTCGATGCTGAATATCTCACGGATAAACGCTGCACCTCCCGGTTTGACGTGGACGAACTTTTTCCGGCCCAACCAGAAGACAAAGGTCGCGAAGAACATCAGCAAGCCGGGCAGGCCGAAGGCAAGATGGGGCCCCCAGTGCGGCCCGAATCGTTGCAGGAGAATCGGAGTGATGATCGTCGAGATGAAGGCTCCGAAATTGATCGAAAAGTAAAACCAGCTGAAGACACGCGGCAACAGGTGCTGGTTTTGCTCCGTGAACTGATCACCTACGTGTGCCGAAACGCACGGTTTTATTCCTCCGGATCCGATGGCAATCAGGGTGAGACCCGACAGGAGACCCCAGCGGCCAGGGATCGCGGCGAGGGCCAGATGTCCCAGACAGTACACCAGCGACAACCAGAAGATGGTGCGGTATTTCCCGAGCAACCAGTCGGAAAGAATGGCCCCTGCAATCGGGAAAAAGTAAGCGGAAGCAACGAACCAGTGAACCGCGGCGCGGGCATCTTCCGTCGACATCGGATCGGGTTGTCCCGCCCCATCGAGCAGATACTTCGTCATGTAGACGAAGAGAATCGCCTTCATCCCGTAGAAACTGAACCGTTCGGCTGCCTCATTACCGACGATGTAGGGAATTCCCGGAGGCATGCGATTGGACGGAGAGGATTCGCTCAATTCAGTTGCCTTGGGTTCGGGCATTTTTCGTGTTCTTTCGGAGAGAAAGTCATCGTTCACGTGAACAGGAGAATAAACGAATTGCAAGGCAGGTTCGAGCAAGTGACCGTCAGGGTCACCTGCTGATCGGCCCCGTCCTGCTCGCCCATGTCCCCCCCCCTCCGAGGTGATTGCGCCGGGGTGCATGTCAGCTTTTGATTTTTTTGTCTGCGACTCTCGGAGTTTTAGGCGGCCTGATGAACGGCGATCCGGGTCGCGTATCAAGGTGTCGAGCGAGTCGTTCATCTTCGGAGAGTCCGGCGGCGCGGATTTGAAGAATCGCTTCAGCTCCTTCGGGATCATTCCACCACATCTCGGTTCCTTTGACGCGATAGTTCATTTCCTTAACGAGCGATTCCATCCAAGCTGTCGTCACCGGCAGGCCTTGTCGGCGGTACTCGTCATACTTCATCCTGGCATGATTGTTCTCAAGATAAGTGATCGTCCGCGCTAGAATCTTTCGTGGGTCTTGATCGGCGGCATCGGCTGGCGGTTGTCCGAATTTCTGTTGCCATGTTCGAAGTTCCTCCAGCACCTGATTCACTTCGCCCTGCCAGCAGCCACGCATCCAAACCAGATATTGGCTCCAAGCGTTCGCGGGGCTATCAGGAAAGACGGCTTTTGCCGCCAGGAAGACGTAACTGAGCGCATGGATAAAGTCGAGGATCGGCGTGAATTCGGAGAACCGTTCTTTCCAGAGAGACCAGTTCCAGGGGAGGCCATCTCCCAAAAAGGCTTTATCCTGCGAGTCGAAAAACAGGCGTCGCTTTGCCTCTCGCTGCATCTGTTTGCCAAACTCTTTGGCCTCGGCCATGCTGGCCAGAACTGTGCGGACCAGACGCTTCGGACGCCAGTCAATGGGTTGTTTCGTCAGGGCCTCTTCGAGTGTCTTGTCGGTGGCGTCGGGACTCGCTGGGGGATCTTGGGGAACGGGCGCGGCCACCGGTAAGGCCTCGGTTTCCGCCAGTTTTGCGACGTGATGTGGATCACAGAAGCACTCAGGTGGTTCGGGTTGGGGATCCTCTTCAAACGTCTGGTGCTGAGCTCGAATCAGGCAAGCGACCTTCGTCTCTCGCCAGCCCTCCCCAACGGGATGCACGCCGGGTCCTCGGTCCGGATGACGACAGCGAATCCAACCACCGTCGCACTCGATGATCGCCAATTCAGGAGGGCGGTCACTCTTCAATGCCAATGCATCATCCGTTTTCGGATCAGAATCTCGGCGTGCGGCCAACTCGCCACCGATGTCGTGAACAACCCGTTCCACCGTCTTGGTCGAGACAGCAACGTCCGCTTCCTTCAGGGCGATGACCCCTCGTTTGTAGGAACGTGCCTCCCCTGCAAGAACGGCGATTTTCCGCACGACGATCGGAGTCAACTCGCGTGCATGAAATCCCAATCGCTCACGTAAGGGGGAAAAAGTCCCGCCGACAGGCAGGACAAGAACCGACCAACTCTTGAAGTTCCACTCGTCCATCGCCGGAAAGCACTTTGCGGCGACGCGGCTTCAATGAACACCGCGTCCCGCAGGTGGGACACTTCCCCGCAGATGGCTGGGCGGCCACCAGTTCGTTGAGCATCCTCTCCTGGACCATACGGCTCAACATTTGCCCGACTTCATGGGCGGCATTTTCGATCACGGAGTAATGAGGAATTTCCGTCCTCGGAAGACGGCCCTCCGCTTGATCTAACGCCACTTTCAGTTCCGTGACCCGCTTAAAGGCCAATTCGAATTCCGTTCGCAACGCACTTTGATCGCCATCCATGGCAACGCCTCCAGGCTAAGTCCCATCAAGCCCCAATCCTCCAAACCCATCTCAGCTTAACAAAAAACCACAAAATCTTGGAATTGACGTTCTCGGGCGATTTCGCGCACACGATAGAGGCATAACAAAAGCTGGCATGCACCCATTGCGCCGCGACGAACGCCATTCCTCTTGTTGAATTTCCGGAAATCGCACTAAACTCAGGCAAGAGAATTCCTTCAAACAATTTCACGCAGGAAAACGGATGTTCCGGCGGATTCCAGTTTCCGAACTCGTTCAGCTTCAGCCACGGCGCATTTGTCTCATCAAGCCGAGCGCACTCGGCGATGTCGTGCAGACGTTGCCCTTGCTTCCCGTACTGAAGCATCGCTATCCGGGGGCAGAAATCAGCTGGGTGGTGAATCGGGAATTGAAGGATCTTGTGGAAGGGCATCCCGCTTTGTCGGATGCAATCTCCTTCGAACGCCGTGGGGGCTGGTCCGCATGGGGCAACTTGCTCGGGACGCTGCGCAAACGGCGATTTGATCTGGTGATCGATCTTCAGGGGTTACTTCGTACGGGCGTCATGACGCTGGCGACCGGGGCCCCCGTCCGTGTGGGGCTGGAGACTGCGAGAGAAGGATCGCATCTGACGTTGAACTGTCTGCTGCCGGAAACGTCCCGTCAGATGGCCGCTCATGCGCGCTACTGGCGCGTGGCCGAATGCCTGGGACTGGGCCAGATGTCGCGTGAGACGTTGATCGCGACTTCCGCAGCGGACTGCGACTGGTCCGAGCTTCAACTGAAGGATCTTCCCCGCCCCATCATCGCTGTTCATCCGGGGGCCCGCTGGGAAACAAAACGCTGGCCGGTCGAGAAATTTGCCGAGCTGATGCGGCGTGCCGATCATCTGTGGGGGGGGAGCCTGCTGATCCTGGGGAGCAAGGCCGAACGGCACGACGCTGATCGGGTGCACCAGCGACTTCAGGAATTGTCCACACCGGGGCACACCCCGACCGTCAGAAATCTGGCGGGACAATCCACACTGAAACAACTGTCCGCCTTGCTTAGTCGCGTGGATTTCGCCATCAGTAACGACTCGGGGCCGATGCATCTGGCTGCCGGACTGGGGATTCCTACGCTGGGGATTTTCACCTGCACGTCGGCCTTACGCTCTGGGCCACCCGGGGACCAGCATGAAATGATTTCGACCGCCGTTTCCTGCGCGGCCGGTTACCATAAAATATGTCCACACCGTGGCGAGAATCATCTTGCTTGTCTGAACGAACTGGACGTGGAACGGGTCTGGGCCGGTCTCCAGCGACTCGTTCACAAATCCGGTACCGCGCGACGTGTCGCCTGAGATGGGTCTAAGAACAGAATGGCCAACCTGCGACTGGAACTGCCGGTACTGCAAAACTGGAGCTGTCACAATTGCGGTGGCTGTTGCCGCCAGCATCTGATTGAGGTGACTGAAGCCGAGCGACAGCGGATCATCGGACAAAACTGGACTGCAGCAGACGGGGTCGATCAACCCGTGCTCGCCTGGCATGCGGGGCCCCCGTGGAAGAAGCGTTACCGGCTCACACATAGGTCCGACGGCGGGTGCGTTTTTCTGGATGACAAAGGTCTGTGCCGCATCCATGCCAAGTTTGGTGAAGCAGCGAAGCCTCTACCTTGCCGCATCTATCCTTTCGCCTTCCATCCCTCCGGAAAATCGTTCACCGTCAGCCTGCGGTACAGTTGCCCCTCCGTTGTGGCAAATCTCGGTACACCGACCAGCAAGCGATCGAATGAACTTCGCCGAATGGCAGAGGAAGTCATTCCCGCCAGCGCCATCAATTCACCTGCCCCCTTGCTGACACCCAACGACCGGGTTGACTGGACTGACCTGCAACCCTTTGTCGAGGCCCTGGATCACACGCTGGCGGATCTCTCTACGCCGATCGTCGTCAAAGTTGTCCGTGCCATCGCCTGGACCACCCTGGTAGGGCAGGCTTCGTTCGAGAAGATTCGAGGTCCACGGATTCGTGAACTGATCGCCCTGCTGATGGAAGCAGCCCGGCTCGAGAATCCCCACGTACCCGAATCGCCAGAAGAACCCAGTCGTGTTGGCCGCCTCTACTTTCGAACGCTCGTTGCCCAATACGCGAGGAAAGACACAGTCGCAGACCTTTCGTCCGGCGTCTGGGGACGTTGGCGGTTATTACGAGCCATCGTTCGTTTCACCAAGGGAAGCGGAAATATCCCCTCGTTACAGACGGGCCTGAAAGAGGTCCCTTTCAGTGCTCTGGAACCTTCCTTCGGTCCGATCGACGCCGAGGCGGAAGAAATCCTGACCCGTTATTTCCGGGTTAAAACGACGGGGATGCACTTCTTTGGATCCGCCTACTACGACATTCCCTTTGCCGAGGGCTTTCACAGTCTGGCACTGATGTTGCCAGTGACGCTGTGGCTGGCACGGTGGCATGCCGTGAGTGACGGACGCGACCGGATTACCGCCGCGGATGTCTCCAGGGGACTGGCGATGGCCGATCA
Organism: Schlesneria sphaerica; assembly: GCF_044336245.1. NCBI lineage: Bacteria > Pseudomonadati > Planctomycetota > Planctomycetia > Planctomycetales > Planctomycetaceae > Schlesneria > Schlesneria sphaerica. The sequence continues at coordinate 4,319,927 of NZ_CP172346.1, forward strand.
TCATCATGGTTATTCGCCCGCGCTGGCTCAGTACGCCGCTCGCCGGCGTGTCCGATCCCTCGTCGAACTGGGGGACCTCACGCGATTGTGTTACTGGTATTCCCGGTAGGGCCCTCACCGTGTTCACGGCACCGGTCGCTCCGAGCGGTTCACACTAACGGGACAGGGCGGCAATAATGGCTTGCGCTGCTCGATCGGGGGTGAGTGCGGTCACTCCGATTCCCGATACGACTTTCGTGATATTGTGATCCACTTTGTTCGGGGATCTCCATGTCGCTCCGTCTGCTGTGGTGAGATAGGCCGACATCGTGTGGTGACCCGTGCCAGGGCGTTCGCCGATCAGATGGACAATCGTGCGTGAACCCGTGAGCCCGCCGAACAGGATTTCACCGATGCGGTATCCCGCCCGGACCCTGCCGCTGTTCACGACGAAGGGTGCCGACGCGACGTGGTAGCCAGATTTTTCCAGCAGGGGATAAAGCGCGTCCAGCGATGGCAGCAGGTTCCCATCGTCGAGCATGGCATAGGCATTCAAGCCTTCCGAGATCACCAGCGCTGTGTCGGACTTTCCCTGATCTCGGGTCCGGACGTCCTGGACTTTGATCAACGATTCATCAGAAAGGTGCTCACCCGTGGTGGGGTGCAAAATGTAGTCGTTTCTGTCCGACGAACGCGTCGTCAGAGGGAGCGCGTTCGGAATCCGTTTGATGAAATCCGGGTCCCATTCTTTCCAGATGCACTTCTTGGCATCTTCATAGACGGTCTGAATTTCGGAGCGAAGCTGAGGTGCCAGTTCCGACGGACGCCGACCGAAGCCTTCTGCGATAAAGACGCCGCGCTGTCGAACTTCCGTCACGATTTGTGCCGACTCGGCAAGAATCTGCTGATCGGTTCGCGGGTCCTGTTTGCATCGCCGGTACTGCAGATAGACCCAATGAGGGTCGCCAAAGTGCTCTGTCGGCTTCCCCTGATCGTCGATGACGCCTAATTTCTTGAAGAAGGACCACATTCGATCATCGACGCGGAAGCCGAACTTCTCACGCAGCCGGACATGGTCCTGATAACCCGTGGTGAGATACCCGAGCATGGGGTCGATCTTGGTCGGAAGCGCCATCAGGTATCCGGGGTTGGCGGGGGCAATTTGCTCCAAGCACCAGTCGAGATCATCCAGAGAGACCTCCATATGCAGCGTCGAACAGACATCGAGCCCGATCATGAGCCCATGCAGTTTCCCCATGGCGATGTCTTCGAGGCAGCACCGAACGAGTTGCTCGCGCGTTCGGAAGACTTCGGGGCCAATAAAGCCGGCGACGTCGTTCAGGTGCAGCCATGCCTGTTCGGGGGGGATGTTCTTCGCCGCAGCAATCGTGTGCGACATTCCGCGTGCGAACCCGTACTTGCGTGACTCATGCAGGACCATGTCACATCCGTGGCCATGTCCATTCGTGAAATCAGCCCCCTGGCCGGTTTCCAGGTAGAGCCCGAAGGGGCCGGTCCGCTCTGCTGCATAGCGGGCCATCTTCTCCACGGTGATGTCGAACGTGGCGTTGGCCTGATCGTTGCCTGCGATACTTTGAAACCAGAATTCCGTTGAGCCGGGATAAAGCTGTTCCACTTCCGCCTGCACGTCGATATGTGACAGGACGCAGTGGGGAATGATGTGATCCAGCTCGAATGTTTTCAGGATGTCTTGTAAAGCGAGCTCGACGGCCGCGACGGATTGAGGGTCGCTCGAGACGGGGTTGGTCCCCAGCAGCACGTCCCCCACGGCGTAAGCAAATGCGTCGAATACCTGAAAACGGATGTCGTCAACGTGATCCGTGGGCGAGTTAGGCTGGATTCGGGCTCCCAGATACCCTTGATCACCCAGATGAGATCCCGCCAGAGGGTTAAACACCGTCTGGCCGATTCGGATCAGTTCGGCGTTCGACATCAGCCGCACCAGACACGCGATCAGGTCGCTCGATAGTCCCGGCATCAGTTGATGGATGTCCGCCGCACTGGACGACAGCAGGTGATCCTTCAGCTCACCCACGGTTCGCTGTTCCCAGTCTCGCAGGCGGTCCCGATTGATGAACGTGTCGTTCCAGACCAGGAGACGGTCGCGCCAGGGTGGGTTCGCCAGAAGATCAGCGATCCGCGTGTTGGCCAGCAGTTGCCGTGCATGGGCTCGCGAGGGCTCGTTGGCAGCGGCGACACCAACGATGGCGTCTCCTTCTTTGAACTCGTTCGCGGCACCCAGGAGTTTCTTATAGAGTTCGGTGTCGAAGCGACCATTTTGCCGCTGGATGTAGGCAAACAGACCTTCCTGACCGACGGGAGCTTCCACCTCGACACCGTGGACCTGTGGGTTGGCCCAGGCGCGGCGGGTGTTCCACTCGGTTCCCATCAGCATCGGCACAGAGAGGGCGGCTAGAAATCGACGTCGATTCAGCATGGTCTCTTCCACGATTGTGTCTACGAGTTTGAACGCCCTCAGCATATCCGACAGGGGCCGCCGACGGCTATCTCGTTTTGGCCCGTTTCGGATGCACGAACGGACTGGTTACAGCATCCACCTCAGGCGGACGGTATCAATCAGATCGTGTAGCCAGACGTACCCAATCGGATACTTTCCACACAGGATACGAGGCACTGCAGTCATGCCGGAACGGGGTTGCGATACCTGACCTGGCTCAACGTCGATGGTCACCAGGACGTAGCTGCCATGTTGTTCATCCCACTGAGTCGTTCCCGCGACGTCGCGAATGGCGCCACGGCGTGTCTGGGTGGGGTCTGAGGGGAGCAGAAAATGGACCGCCAGATTCGGGCCAAGCTGTGATTGTGCCCGTCGAATGTGTCCAAACTCCTTGTCAGCGACGCGCATCTCGATCATCCAGGGGCCGTCAGTCTCTCCCACGGTCAGCAGTGCCTGTCCACGTTCCACAGGGCGGGCTGCGAGTGTTGTGGCGACATCCCAGGTAAGAATCCGTCCGCGGATGGGGCTTCGCAGGGTGAGTGCTTCCTGTTGTCGCTCGATCAGTTCCTTTTGCCGGATCAGTGACTGTTGCCGTTCTTTGAGCTCTTCTTCCTCGGAGGCAAGCTGGCGGGCCCGGTTGGAAGCGTCGGCGGTGGCCCCTCCCGAAAGCCTCGCGGCGAGGACACCTTTCAAACGCTCGCGTACAACTTCGATTTCGCCCATCACCCGTGGAAGTTCCAGTGCAAGCTGCGGATCGTGCAAGACAATTAAGGGCTGGTCGGCAGCGACTTCTTCCCCGTGCGATACGAGCAGCTTTTCAACAATGCCGGAACTGCTGGCGAAGACTTCACGGCGGTTGACAGGAACCAGCTCGGCCGGGCCGGTCACCGTAAACTCGGCCGGATAGAACGTGAGGAAACCAACTGCTACCAAGAGTGCGAGCAGTGCCATGAGGGGACCGGGGCGTCGCAGCCATTCGGGCAACCGCTGTAATGTCCGCAGCGTCCTCGCGAAGAGAATGGACTCTTGCTCCAGTGTTGCGAGCAGCGTCGGTTCAAGCCGGTTCGCCAAGTGTTCTCCGCGTGACTGCCACGTTGCAGAATCTGCCACATTGTCAAACTGTTCGACAACCAGAATCGCGTCGGGCCGATAACGGGAAGAGGGGGAGGGCGAGTTCACTGAGGCTTCTGTGCGGGAACTCGGGCCGGGGATCGGGATCAGCCCGACGGAGTGTGCTCCTGTCAGCTTCGCGTGCTGAGCGAGTGCGTCAGGCGTGTTGGCGTCGGCGGATGCCAGGTGAAACCAAATGGCATGGCCATTTCGGGCTGCGATGGATGCTACGGCTTCCAGTGAGTGAACCGTGTTGGCCCGGGGTTCGATTCGGTCGGCTCCAGAAACGGCGACGGCGATATACCGTGAGCCCCGTCGGCGCATCAGCGTCAGCCTGTCACACCCGGCGACAATCCGACCGTCGTTGACGATCGTTGCGGCAAGTGCAGGAAGATCGTGCGACTTCATCAGATTCAGGTTGAGCTGATCCCACTGCTGCCACTCACTGCGAGCCCGTCTCAATTGCCTCAGTTCAAGCTGAGAAAGAAAGTCTGCGGTGATTTCGGCAATCGCATGGAGAAACGGTGCCAGATCGGTTGTACGACCGTCCTCGGTTTCCGCTGCGTGAAGCACGTCCAGCACCGCGACGGTCTGTCCCCCATAAACGACAGGGCAGCAAGTCCGCACCGCGGTCTGCGTCGTCGTCTCACCGCTGACCGCCGATGCGTGTGTCGAAAGCTGACGCGACTCCGCAGTTTGATTGAGTTGTGCTTCGTCATCGCTGGAAGGCTTCGTCACAGTCGTCGGTTGGGGGCGTTCCCCAGCGACTTCCCATTGATTCTGTGATGACTTCCTCCAGCATCGAGTACGCAAGGAGTGCGTCACCTCGGTGAGTCTCGTCAGGACTTCGGCGATGAACTGGCCCCCATCGATTTCTCCCCGTGCCAGTTCGGCCAGATGATCGATGCACTCTTCCATCCGTCGTCGTGTTTCAACGGAGGCGGGGCCAGTTGAGGAAGGGGGGGCATGCTTGGACATGCGATCTGTATACCCATTTTCAGGCTGATTCCCATAGTAAACCGTGCCGAGCAGTGAAGAGAGACGAGAGAATTGCTCATCGCGGCGGCATGCTTTAACTTACTTGAGTGAGCAACTCTTTTGAAAACCGCCGGGACGAAGCTTCTACCGAGGTGTCATCACAAGAAAGTCCTCTCACGACATCAGACGATGTCTTACAAGCACATCTCAACGGAAAACGGAACGGCATGGACTTCACAACAAAATGGAACGCGGGGCTGAGCTACGACGAGTTCCTGAAAAAATATGCCTCGCCGGACCAACTACGGCGCTGGAATGCGACCTTTCAGGAGATCAAGCTGACGCCTGCGCAGGTGAGCCTGCTGCAAGGGTTCCAGCGGGACATGTGTGTCGCTGTCGTGTCAGGGGCCTGGTGTGGTGATTGCGTCCAGCAGTGCCCCATTTTCGAGGCCTTCGCTCAGCAGACAGGACGATTGAAGATTCGCTATTTCGATCGTGATGACCACAGCGATCTCGCCGACGAGCTGTCCATTTGTGGCGGTCGTCGGGTTCCTTCGGTCCTGTTCATGTCCGAAGATGGAGCACCGTGCGGTCGCTATGGCGATCGGACCCTGGCCAAGTACCGTGATGCCGCTTCATCCCTGACAGGCGCGGCGTGCCCAACCGGCCTGGTTGCTGTGGAATCGAATCTTCAGGCCGCCGTGATTCAGGAATGGCTCGAGCAATTTGAACGTGTGCAGTTGATGCTCCGACTTTCACCTCGGCTTCGTCAGAAACATGGTGATTGATCACCCGGTATCGCTCACACCCAAAACGGTTCTCGTTCTGGGGCAGTCCGACCGACACGAGTTCCAGCCGCTGCTGCGCTGGCTCACCGAGTCGATCGGCAGGACTTGTCGGTTCATGATCCAGACGGATGTAGCTGCAGCGAGAACCGTTTTTGACCACGATCAGTTTCCCGATCTGATCGTCGTGCTGCAAAGCTGGCCGGAAGAATTTTCGCGCGCGGATGTGCATGACCTCTTCGCATTCGCACCCTTGGCACGCATTGTGGTGTGTTGCGGAGCGTGGTGCGAATCGGATGGTCGGAATCATTCGATCTGGCCTCTTTCCGTCCGTATTCCCCTTTGGGGGGCGGTTTCACGAATCCGCCGAGAATGGCAACTGATTGAGTCCTCGGGGGAAGTCGATCCGCTTCCCTGGTCGGCTTCGCGAGAAGAAATCTTTGCCGCAGACCATCCTCCATTCCTGAACGCGTCCGAACCGCAAAGGATTCTGATCGATTCACCCGATCCGTGGTACGTGCAGTACCTGATTGAACGACTCCGAGATGGCAACCAGATTGTCGACACGGATCAACCGTCAATGGTTTTATTCGATGTCGATCCATGGGGGGCAGTCCGTACCGCAGCTCTTACGGAACTGAGAACGCGACATCCGCAAGCAGAGTTCATCGCTCTGGCAAACCTGATTCAGCCTCCCCTCATTGCCGATCTCAATCGCTTTGGCATTTCGAAAGTGGTTCCAAAACTCTCCACACCCTGGGATGCAGAAGTCACCTCTCAGTAACTTGCCACAGCAGTGTCGGTGCGCAGCTCAGCCACCGCCCCACTGACCGTTCATACTGCACGACGTGTCCGTCGTGATAACCGGGTGCGGCCAGTATTCGACCGAATGTCCATTGAAGCGGGGGCCGGTGCAGACGATCGAATACTTAGCCCCGTCCCAGATAGGCCTGATCACGAGGCAGCACGATTGCCTCCAGAAAATTGACGTCGGCGGGAAGTGTCACCATCGCCAATGCTGCGCGTGCGATGGACTCGGGCTGCATCATCGGTTCGTCATCGGATTTCAATCCCGACTCGATCCGGCGTTCCACCAGGACGTTTCCGGGGTGCAGGCACGAACAGGTGATGCCATAGGGGCGGCCGTCCAGTGCGGTGGCCTGTGTTAAACCCCACACGCCGAACTTGGCTGCCGCATAGGGACAACTTCCCTCGCGGGGCCTCTGCGCGCTGATGGAACCAATATTCAGGATCCGTCCTGACCGGCGTGGCTTCATCAGGCGAAACGCGGCCCGGCTGCAGAGAAATGTTCCGGTCAGGCAGGAATCGATGACATTGTTCCATGCTTCGAGCGACAACTCGTCCAGCGGGCCGCCGTCGAATGCCCCTGCGTTATTGACGAGGATATCGACCCGCCCGAATCGCTCAGTCACGGCGGCGAAAAGTTGTTCGACCTGACTTTCCTGAGAGACGTCGCAGACGCGTGCGAGTACGTCAGCTCCCGTCGCCTGCAATTCGGTGGCGGTCTGTTGCAGCGAATCACCATTGCGGGCGCACAGTGCCACGGATGCGCCCTGAGCCGCGAAGGCGGATGCAATCGCCTTTCCGATTCCCCGGTTGGCCCCGGTGATAACCGCGACCTGATTTTCCAGCAGTTTCATGGATCATTCCAGCAAGAGGCGTCACAAATGGGAGGGCAGCACACGGCCAGAGGGACTGACCGATCGATTACCGGTCCCGTCTCTGATGAAAATCGACTGATGGGTGGGATTGCATCAGGAAATGTCGCTCGGCGTCAAGTACACTGCCAGCTCGGTGCATGGGACGGGATGCCCCGATGTGATTCTTGCTTGGCTCGGTCGTTTCACAAAAACTTGCTGGATCGGCACTATGTCGGAAACGCCTCCTGCTCGCGCACAAACCGAATCGCTCAGCCTGGCGGAAATGCTGCGCATTATGGATGTCGCAACCGAAATGCGTTCGCGGCGTGAGACCGTCGAGAAAGAGTTCGCGATCGACGACACGAAACGAATCCTGCGCGAGAAACTGCTTCAGACGACGGCGATCACAGGTGAACGTGTGACCGAAGCCGAAGTTGATGCGGCAATCGAGTCCTACTTCCGCACGCTCTATACGTTCCAGGAACCGTCGAGTGGCCTCGCTGTGACGCTGGCCCGGTTCTACGTCCGCCGTGGACATGTGATGATCGTTGGGTTGCTGGCCGTCGTTCTACTCGTGACGGGGTGGTTGGCCATGCGGATCGCCTCCGATCGATTCTCGCCAGCAGCGCGACTGACGCGTCAGGTCAGTCGGCTCAATACCTCCGTCTCCGCGAACCTGGTTCGAGCCCAGGCATTGGCTCGTGAACCCGAGGTTCAGGAAGAGCTCAAACAATGGCAGCAGGAATTGGCTGTGGCGCGAGACCAGCAGGATGTGCAGACGCTCGACACCTTGGGCAAGAAGCTCTCGGAATTGATCAGCGAATTGAATGAAGCATACGAGGTACGGATACTCGCGGATCCCAAGGCGAAGAGTGGATTTGACCGCTACTTTGAAGAGGCTGACAATCGGCCAACCGCGTATTACGTGATCGTCTACGCACAAAATGAACAGGGGCAAAGCATCCGGCGGAAAATCGAGAACGCAGAAACCCGGCAAACTTCCGTCGTCGAGCGGTGGGCTGAACAGGTTCCCAAGGACGTCTATGAACGGCTTAAAGAGGACAAAAAGGCAGACGGCGTGCTCAGCGAAACCTTGTTCTCGGTAAAGAAACGAGGCTATCGCAAAGAAGATGTGCAGCTACGGGGGGCCGGTGGTCAGCCGATCGAGCGGAAGGCCCAGATTACCGATTGGTGACCGGCGGGAGCCCTGTGATTTCCGCGTCCCGGACCAGACGCGGAAATCGATTGGGAGACCCCGGCGAAATTCGGCTTCTCATCCTTCGCCAGAGGCCGGTGCGACGAGAGGCGGTTCGAGATTTCGCGTTCAGAACAACCTGTTGTATCCGTTCAGAGCTGCGACCCGGTAGGCTTCTGCCATGGTGGGGTAGTTGAACGTAGTGTTGATGAAGTACATCAGGCTATTGTTCGGCTTGGGCTGAGACATGATCGCCTGGCCGATGTGAATGATTTCCGCGGCGTTCGCGCCGAAGCAATGGACCCCCAGAACTTCCAGCGATTCGCGGTGGAACAGGATCTTGAGCATCCCGGTGGTCTGCCCCGTGATTTGTGCACGGGCGATACTCTTGAAATGAGCATGCCCGACTTCATAGGGGACCGACGCCTCCGTTAGCTCTCGCTCCGTCTTCCCTATGGCACTGATTTCCGGGCTGGTGTAGATCCCGGCGGGGATGTCCAGTGACGGAGCGGGGCCACAAGACTCTTTGCTGCCGGACTCACAAAGCAGGTGGCTGGCGGCAAAGCGTCCCTGATTGTAGGCGGCACTGGCGAGGGCAGGGGGGCCGATGACATCACCCACTGCGTAAATATGCGGGACGATGGTTTGCAGATTTCCGTTGACCGGGATGTTCCCTCGCTGATCAGGGATTATGCCGACTTCTTCGAGGCCAAGGTGATCGGAATTGCCGGTCCGTCCCGCCGCCCAGAGCAGCACGTCTGTCTTGAGCTGCTTTCCAGATTTCAAATGCAGGATCACACCATCGTCGCAGGCCTCGACCCGGTCACAAATTTCCCTGTGTCGGACGATGACCCCGCGTTCTCGCAGGTGATAACTGAGTGCATCGACGATTTCTTCGTCCAGGAAATCCAGCAGTCGATCACGGTTGTTGATCAGATTGACTTTGATTTCAAGGTTCCGAAACATCGAAGCGTATTCACACCCGATGACACCCGCTCCAAAAATGGTGATCGACTTGAAGTGAAGATCGGCCTTCAGGATCGTGTCGCTGTCAAAAATACGAGGGTGATCGAAGTCGACGTCTGCAGGTCGGTAAGGACGGGCACCGGTCGCAATGACGATGTACTTGCCCCGAACAGTGGCCCGCGATCCATCCTCTTCCACCGCTTCAATGGTATGCGGGTCGAGAAACCGGGCCTGGCCGCGCACGATGGGAATGTCGTTGCGGTCATAGAATGCGGTCCGCATCTTGACCTGAGCTTCGATCACGGTCTTCGCACGACGCCGTAATGCGGGCAGCATGAAGTTGGCGGTGACACCATGTTCACGGAACAGGATGTTGTTGTTGACTTCAGTCATCTGAAAGATGGCGAATCGCAGGGCCTTGCTTGGGATGGTGCCTCGATGCGTACAGTTGCCGCCGACTGAGATTTCTCGCTCGACGACGACCACGCTTCGTCCATTCTTGATCGCTTGCATGGCAGCCCCTTCGCCGCCCGGCCCGGTTCCGATCACAACGACATCATATTCCTGAATCGACTCGGTCATTGAGATCCTCTTCTTTTCAATTCTCTCTATTCTCGGAATCAGGCCGATGGGCGACCTGGTTCACGCCATCACTTCGCTGCGTCGAGTCGCTTACGAAGGTCGTTCAATGCCCCGCTGATTTCGGGAAACAGTTTTGGTTGATCCTCGTCGATCTGTGTGACGAGTGTTCTGGCGAGCTGGGTGTCTCCCGTTAACTTGGCGTAAAGCGCCTGTCCCACCAGTCCATTTGCCTTATAGCCGGATTGTGACGCCAAGTCATTAAAAGTTGTCTGAGCCAGTGCCATGCGGTTGGATTTGAGATAGATCAATCCCAGTGCGGCGTTCGCGCGTGCGATCATCTCGTCGGAGACACCCGGAAAGGTTTTCAGTGTCACCCAGGCACGCTCGTCGTGTGGATTCGACATGGCCCAGTAGAGCTGCGCATCGGCAGTTTGCATGGCCTGATTCCTGACGTCACCCGTTGATTCGACCAGCAGCAGATCCGGGGTGCGCATGCTCCATCCCACGCCACTGGAGATCGCCATGGCAATCAGGCACAAGAATGTCAGCCAGCCGAGTTGCTTTCGAATCGGTCTGTCAAAGATCAACGGGGGTTTGGACGGAGATTTCAGGGCGACGGTCGGTTCTTCTCGCCCCGAGAGCTGGCGGATAATTTGCTTCAGCTCATTCACCACCAGCCGGAACGAGGGGGGCCGGTCTTCTTTCTTTTTGCTGATCAGCTTTTCGATCAGTTCCTGCAGTTGAAAAGGCAAGTCTGCACGGGTGGCTGAAAGTGAAGGAGCCTTGTCATTCAAGTGCTTCATTGCCACTGAGATCGCTGTTTCGCCACGGAAGGGGGGCTTTCCGACCAGCATGTGCCAGGCCATGATGCCAAAAGAATAGATGTCGCTGCGTGAATCCAACGGTTGGCCATTGACCTGTTCGGGACTCATGTAAAGCGGTGTTCCCAGCGTCATTCCCGGTTGGGTGAGCGAAAGACGTTCGCCTTGTAGAGTGAGTTGTGCCAGGCCGAAGTCCGCGACTTTTGCCTCAAGCTTGCTCGTCAGCAGGATATTTTCCGGCTTGATGTCGCGATGAACGATTCCATTTTCGCTGGCCACGAGCAGGGCGGATGCGACTTGCCGCAGAATGTGCAGAGCGACCTTCGTCTCCATGGCCCCCTTGCGATTGATATAGTCTTTCAGTGTGCGACCCTGAACGTACTCCTGCGCGATGAAGTTGACTCCTTGATCCTCACCCACCATGTAAACCTGGACGATGTTGGGGTGGTTGAGCGTTCCTGCTGCCGCCGCTTCGTGCCGAAATCGCTGAACGTATCGCTCGTCCGTGACAAACTCGGGGAGCAATATCTTGACGGCCACCTGCCGACGAAGGGACGTCTGTTCTGCCAGATAGACCTCTGCCATTCCCCCTTTGCCAAGCTTTCTGAGCAGTTTGAATTCACCCAGTTGGCGGGGAAGAACGCTCGACGAATCCGATGATGGCGCATTCTCGTTCGCGTCAGCAGGGTGTGAAACCTCATCATGTTCAGGTTCGGCCATGGTCAATGACTTCCGTTGAGTGAAGCACCCGAGGTGGCGACGCCCGTTGGGCCGCCGGGGAGCCAACGCCCCTGTTGCCCTTGTCTCCGGTCCAAACAGGGCATGAGAGATTTTCCGTCGGCGGGACCTCCCTTGGATTGTGGCCAATCTTTCGGAATTGCACCATACGAACAGCGGCGTAGCGACACCTGTAGAGGACGTTCCGCCCTTCTCAAGTGTATCAGAGCCGTCCACAGGCGTCTTCCTTGACTCTCTGGAAGAATGCCGTGAACACACCGCCTTGCGGAACTTAGATCCCGATCAGATTGCGGACCGCCGTGAAGGGCCATCCGGCCCAGATTCCCAGGCCAATGACGGTGAGATGAACGAAAACGGTCAGCCAGAAGATCACGCGGAAACTGACTTTCAGCGTCTTATGACGGAATAATTGTTGAGCCAGATGGGCGCCGGGCCAACCACCGAGGATGCTGAGCAGGTGCAGAGTGTTTTCCGAAACGCGTGGCAGGTTTTTGATAGACCTTCGCTTATCAATTCCATACAGCACGAACGCGGCCACGCTGCAGGCGACTGTCAGCAAGAGGTAGATGGCCACGAACGGGGTGACCTTTGCTCCTTCGCGAGCCAGGGCCAATACCAGCAGAATCGACGTCCCTGCCAGCCACAAGATCACGGCGGTCGTGAACCAGCGTTGGATCCAGGCGAAAGGGTTCAGTCGAGCTAGCCACGATCGTGCCAAAAGTGAGTTCCTTGTTACTTTCGGCACCCTCGTAACGGTTCACGGGCCGGGGACGAATGCGGTCAGGGGATCAATGCGATGCGCCATTCAATGGCACGCGCCTCAAGCCGGAAACGTCCTCCGGGATCGGGATGACGCTCCTTTCAGGCAACCTGCAGGAGGTGACGCACGGTGGTCCGTGGCCTTTCTCCCCTTCGATTGCTCTGAACTTCAAGGTGCGATTTTGAATTTCGCGGAGACAACACCAGAATTATCGGCAATTTCACACCAGGCATCACGACATCGAACGAATAAATTTCCGTCGATTTTTGCTTCAAACCCTCCTTCGGCCCCCAGTTCCACCTCTTCCGAAAGTTCATAATCGGCAAAAATCACCGCTGTCAGTCGTCCCAGCCCGTCAGGTCCTCCATCGGCACTGACTGCGGACTCACTTTTACCAAGCTGCCACTGGCCGGTCGCCACATAGGAAACGGTGTCTCCCTTTTTGACCTGAAGGCGCGATGCCTGCCAGCCGCGATTCGCCGCCACTTTGACCTGAACCCCCGCAGGGCCCCGGCTTCGCTGAAATTTTGTCTTCCAATCCCAGGCACAAAGATCATTCCGGTAACCCTGGTCCATGTGCTTCAGGAACAACAGATATTCGAACTCGATTTCTCTCGACATTGAACCATAGACATCCTCGAAACTCGTCCGTCGCTGACTCATCAGGGCCATTCCGAGTGGTTTGAACCGGGGTGCATAGTTGGGGTTGGTTGAGAGAAGATGGCACAGAGCCCAGCGCCAGGTGTAGTTCTGCCAACTGTCTCCGGTTTTCTGTCCGGGGGCCGTAATTTCTGTCAGACTTTTGGGTTCACTCTGTTTGAGATAGGCCATCATCTCGTCAGAAATTCGCAAGCTGTCATCGTTTTCTCGCCAATGTGCACCGAGTTCTGCCATCCCTTCCGCGTACCAGGTGGGACCGGTCGTGCCGAACGTCTGATGACAGTATGCATGGACGGCCTCGTGCTGGGGAATCCCTCGCTGGGGAACGGCCCAGACCACGGATTTCGCAGCCGTGATCTGCCGTTCTCCCAGTTCGTTTTGCAGAGAACTGGTGACATTGAGCGTGATCCCGCCACTGCTTTCAATGCTCGGAAGAGCCGTTGCGGGAATGGATCCCGCAGGCCACCGATCCCTGTCGCGTACGACATTCATCTCAATGGTTCTGGCGTTCGGGCGACCATAGTATCGGGCCACCAGCAGGAGCATTTTTTCGAGTCGATCCAGCAACTCACCCGCTTCCTCGGCGGGCATGTCAGTTCGCAACAGAAAGTTGTCCGAGGTGTACTCACTCACCCCGGCATAGGTCGCGGTGGCAGCCACGCTGGTCTTCGGTTTGATCTTCTTCGCAGAACCTTTCGCGGATTGAGCCAGACCATCAGCCGGAACGATGGCCGCCGCCAGGCCGACCAGGGCCAGTAAAGAACATATGCGCCGCATCACGAAATCTCGATTGGAAAAAATGTTTTCCAAATTATAGCCAGGGAAGGACAGAATTCGCGCACTGGCCCCCCGAAAGAGGACTGACTCAGCGGCGCCCCTGGCCCTCAAGCGGATTCGCAAGAGACATCGCCTCGTGTCGAGCGCGGACTCGCCAACGCACTTTCCCTGCACGAGATGAGCGCTCGTGGAAACCACTTCACGCACTGGCGACAGCAATAGGCGAGGGGAATGTTAGTGTAGATCGACTCCACGTTTCTGATGTGGCATCCACGAGCATCTGACCAATGTGAGTCCAATTGGGCCTCTTTTTCATCGAATGGAGTTGAATGTGATGCGGGGGTATGAGAGTTGCGAACGTCTACGCGGCCGTGCAGGCGGCTTGCTGAAATCGGGGTGAAATACGAGACACTTCAAGGTTCTCTTAATGTTCCTGAACTACCATGCTCGGACCGGCGTGCTCACTCCGAGTGAGGAGTCTAGCGGAGGATGAGAAGGGGCGCATGGAGTGAATGTTCGTGTACATGCGGATGTGTGTGTTCTGTATGTGATCAACTAGTGAAGTCTGGTTACTAATCCTTTTTCTCGAGTAGATCGTCGATGAGTTATCTAATTGCCTATTTCGATCCCAGCGCGGGAAGTCTGTTGTTGCAGGCCCTCGTTGGTGGGTTTGGCGGGATCGCTGTCGTGGGTCGATACCTGTGGATGCAGGTTCGCGGAAGACACGAAGAGCAACTGCTGTTCACCGATTCACAGGAGTTGTCGAGTTCGGCCCAGGTCGAAGCACAGTGAATTACGAGGTGAGTTCTTTCAGGGATCGTTCTGCACGCGTCTTCTATTCGGGTGATGATGTCTTTCGGGCACTGACAGCAGACGCATATAAAGACTGGAAACTTGTTTCGGAGGTTCCGTTCTTCCAGCGGCGGATGCAACAGGGACAGATTGTTCCCACCCGCGAAATTCTTCCGACAGAAGCGTTGTCGTTTTCTCGTCCGGAACTTGCCGCGGCAATACTCCAGCATCAGCGAGTCCCCTTTATCAGCTATGCTTATGAGTGGCCATTCGTGATGCTGCAACAGGCGGCATTGCTGCATCTGGAGCTGATGTTCGAGGCCGTAAATAGTGGACTGACTCTCAAGGATGCATCTCCGTATAACATTCAGTTCCACGGTTCACAGGCCATGTTGATTGACATCGGTTCATTCACAAGGCTGCATCCCGGTGAACCCTGGCTGGCCTATCGGCAATTCTGTGAATTGATACTGTTTCCGCTGCTGCTGCAGTCTTATCGTGGCGTCGATTTTCAGCCGTTGTTGCGTTCTCAACTGGAAGGGATCTCTGCTGCCCAGTTTCTACAGTGGATGCGTGGTCGGGATCTGTTTCGACCGGGAGTTTTCTCGCACGGGTGGCTCCATGCCTTATTAGAAAGAAACGCGCAGGCGACCTCGACGAGCACGGTGCGTGATCTGCAGTCGAGCGGATTTGATTCGAAACTCATCACGAAGCTGCTACAGAAGCTGCAGAAACTGGTGAGCGGTCTCCGCTGGGTGCCACAACGGACGCAGTGGACCCTATACGATTCCTCCTTGCCGCACGTGGCTGAGGATCTGCGTTCAAAATCGGAGTTTGTCCACGCCATCTGTCAGCAGCAGCAGCGGACGCTGGTCTGGGACCTCGGCTGCAACGACGGGCGTTACTCAAAAATCGCCGCCGAGTTCGCTTCGACCGTCGTGGCCATGGACCACGATCACGCCTGTGTTGAGAATCTTTTCAGGTCTCTCGATGCGCGGCAGACGACCGTCCTGCCACTGCGGGTCGATCTGGCCAATCCGTCACCTTCACAAGGCTGGCGGGGGCGTGAGAGAACACGGCTGGAAGATCGAGGCCGTCCGGATCTTTTGTTGTGCCTGGGACTCATCCATCATCTGGTGATTGCCGCCAATGTTCCGCTACCGGATGTGGTCGACTGGCTGGCCAGCTTCCAGGCCGAACTTGTACTGGAGTTTCCTTCCAAACAGGACGCCATGGTCCGTGCGCTCCTGCGTAACAAGCGAGATCAGTACACCGACTATTCTGTTGAGTGCCTGGAGGCTGAACTCTGTCGACACTTCCAGTTAGAGCAGCGTGTAAAGCTGCCATCCGGTGAGAGGACGCTCTACCACGCCATTCCCTTGAAAGGCCTCGATGTTTCAAGTGGGTGACACAGGGTGTGACAAAGGGGATCGTTTCACCAGAGCAGGGTCGTCGTGGAAGAAATCTGCTGGCCGGAAGTGGTTCGTGACAAGGATTCCCCGATCAATCTGCGCCACTACCCGAGGACGACACTGCGGCTGTGACATCCAAGGTCGAGGTCTGCATTCATGGCTCGAATCGAAATCAAGTCGGTCGTGACGATGAAACGTGCTGTCGATCTCTGCACGCTCTGCGCGTTCGGGATCACACAACCGGTGTTGACGGCACTGGCAAAGCAAACCATCTATTTACACGATCAGCAGGTCGAATGGCGTGAAGTCGCAGTCCTGCTGCTGTTGCTTGTCATCGTGCTGCCGTTGGGCTTTGTGCTGCTCGATGTCGTCGTTCGGGGCCTATCGACACAGATAGGGTGTTACGGGCAGAACCTGATTCCGATCGTCTTGCTGACAGTCGTCGTACTGTCACTGCTGAGGCCTTATCTGGTTTACGCCCAGCACTTTCTGATGCTTCCCGTGGGGTTGTTCATGCCGCCCCTCGCCATGACTGCGGCGTGGTATTTCATCGCACAATATGAAAAGCGACCGTTGCTACGATCCTGGATCTCGTGGATGTCTGTGGGGATCGTGGTTTTTCCACTCTCTTTTGCCTGGAACTTCGAACCCTATTCGGTCACGAGAACCACTGCGTCGAAGGGGGTGACCGCGGAATCTCCATTGCCTGTCGTCTTAATTGTGTTTGACGAGTTTAGTGGCAGAACGCTGCTGAACGGTGACATGCAAGTGGATCGGCACTGTTTTCCGCAGTTTGCACGACTGGCGGACATCTCGACCTGGTATCGTAACGCTTCGACCGTCAGTCCTCGCACCGACATTGCTGTCCCCGCAATCCTTTCAGGTCAGTATCCGGTGGTCGATCGGTCTCCCCTTGCCGACGAATACCCCGGCAATCTGTTTGAATTGATCGCGGGTTCAAAGTCGTTTGAGATGACGGTCTTCGAGCCCATTTCACGCTTGAGTCCCCCCTCGATTCGTCGGGATCGCCCTGTCTCTCTGACGCCCAATGAGAAGTGCACCCATCTGCTGGTGACTCTCGGGGCGGTCTACCCCCGGTTGATCTTTACGACGGATACTCCCGTCGTGTTTCCGCTGATTCCCCGTCCCTGGTTTGGTCTGCCTGCCATTCCCGTTGGCCAGGAGGGGATGTCCAGGGATGCCACGACGGGGCAGTTCCATTACGGCGGAGGCGAATACCGTGGACGGCAACTGGAGCACTTCCTGCGATGTCTGACCCCTTCGGCGTTACCTGGCTTCCGCTTTCTGCACGTCGTTTTGCCCCATTTTCCGTGGACGTTTCTTCCCTCTGGGGACCAGTACGAGTCCGAGCTTCAATCGTTCGACCAACCGTTCGGCGCCCGTGGGGAACTGGGTGAGTTCTGGGACGATGATCCGATCACCGTGGCGCGGAACGAATATCGCTACCGACTGCAGGTGGGCTATGTCGATCGCTTCATTGGTCAGGTGCTCGACCGACTGGAAGAGAACCATTTGCTGGAATCCTGTCTCTTGATTGTGACCGCCGATCACGGCGTTTCGTTTCGTCCGGGGCACTCGCGACGACTTCCGGATGCGGAAACATTGCCCGACATCCTGTCCGTACCGCTGTTCGTCAAATTGCCGGGCCAGTTGCAGGGGGCGATCAACGACCAGAATGTTGAGTCTGTCGATCTCATGCCGACGATTCTGCAGACGGTGGGCATCACCATTCCTGAGTCAGTGGAGGGGATACCGCTCTCAGAATCGCGTCGGCAACCGCGAAAATCTTTCTTTTACAAGTCGGACATGACCGTGTGTGAGCCAGACCTGCTGGTGAGGAAATGGCCAACAAAGGCCAGGTCCGACACGGACCCGTCGGGACTTGACCACCTGCCGCTGTCCGCGACCACCCATCCCGAGTGGCACGGTTTGAGGGTTGAGCAGTTCCCGGTTGATGACGAGACGATTGCTGTCACGCTACGTGATCTGAGTGATCCCAATCCGACGTTGCGGACGGCCGATTCGCAACTTCTGGTGTCTAGGTTAGTGAGTGGCCTGGTCAGGTCAGGTGACTTGCCCGCGGTGCAGACCGACGTGGTTCTGGCCATCAATGGCGTGATCGTCGATTCCGGCCGGACATCCTGGCGCGAATTTGATCAGCATGAGTTTCAACTTTTCAGTCCCGGATCCAGGGCGTCGGATGCTGAGGATCCGAATGAAATGTATATCGAACTTTATCTTGTCGAAGAGTCCGAAACCGGAACGCGATTGATTCGCCTTGAAGAAAAGGACTGACCACATCGGCGATGCTGCGGAACTGGTGGTTCGGTCAAGAGATGCAGAGATTCGACTTCCCCTTCGTTCCCCATTTTGTTTCCTCCGCCGTCGTTCCAGGAGCCCCCTCTTTGCGAACTTAACTGTGACAACGCCAACTCGGCCTTCTGTGAATTGGGAAAAGTCCTAGAATTCGCGGTCAGGCCTTGAGTGCGACCGATGGATAAGGAGGCGGGGATGCAAGGAAGCTTACCGCGATTCAAAGCGAAATCACTGTGTGCAAGCGGTACCCGACGATGGCGATCCGCACACGCGGAAGGCTGCTTACCCTGCTCCGGCACCGGTGAGGGCGAACGCTCGATCGAGCACTCGGCTGGTTGGGTGCTGCGACTGTGGCTCGTTCCGCTGCTGGCGATCTGCGGGCTGTGTGACGCCGCCGAGATCCCACCACCGTGGGTCGACGATGCGCAGTTACACGACGTGAGAATCGTGGGAACTCAGTTCGCGATGGCTGTCGGGGAACATGGCGCCATCTGGAAATCGTCTGACGGGGGGCGCACCTGGACTGCTGCGCACCTGGGACAAAACGTTTCGCTGCGAAGTCTTTGCTTCTTCGATGATCAAACCGGGTGGATTGCCGGCCATCAGCAGTCAGCCTATTCCGGGACAGAGAAAGGTGTGGTGCTGTCCACACAGGACGGCGGGGCCACCTGGCAACCTCTTGATTGTGAGCAGCTTCCGGGGCTCAATTACGTCCGCTTCTTCGGGATGGATGACGGTATTGTCGTCGGTCGGCCCACTCAGCAGTCCCCCACCGGTATCTATAAAACCAGCGACGGCGGCAAGACGTGGCGAGGCGTGCAGGGTGAGGCGCCGCATAGCTGGAAAGCCATGTGTTTTCTGGAGCCGGAAATGGGTCTCGTTGGGGGGGCCGAAGGCCGCGTCAACATTATGGGGGGAGAGCAGCTTTTTCCGTCCAAATTGCAGCCCCAGGGATTTCGATCGGTCCGCGCCATCACACTCGCTGCCGATAACGTGGGCTGGCTCGCGGGAGATGGCGGTCTGGTGCTGAAAACAACGACCGAAGGGGTTGCCTGGGAAGTTCCCGAAGGTTCACTGCCGGAGGAAATGCGCGACGTCATGGACTTTCGGGCGGTCGAGGTTCGGGGACAGAACGTCTGGCTGGCTGGCTCTCCGGGATCGGCCGTGTGGCATAGTTCTGATGGTGGCCGCGAGTGGAAGAAGCAGTTGACCGGACATACCGCTCCGCTGTCGGCAATTCGCTTCACGAAGGACCAGCTCGGCGTGGCCGTCGGCGCTTTCGGGGTCATCCTGCGAACGGAAGACGGGGGCCAGTCGTGGCAGTCGGTACGCGGGGGTGGTCGTCGAGCGGCCGTGCTCTCGGTTCATGCCCGACCGGGGGGAACGAGTCCTGCGCTGCTGACAAAGCTGTCGGGTGAACAGGGCTATCGCAGTGCCGTCTGGATTGCGCAACGGGATGATCTCGGCCCGATGGCCTTGATGACCGAAAGCGAATCCGTGCTCCGGTCGGCCGTTCAGTTGTGCGGTGGCAACGCGGCTGATGTTCATTGGCAACTGCCCCTCACGCTGCCGGGGATCGAATTCTCGGCCCAGCAACTTCTCGCAGAATGGCAGAAGCAGACAGAAGGTCGGTTGCCGCAGACGCTCATGGGCACGATTGTGCGACAGATTCGGACATGGCGTCCCAACATTCTGGTGGTCGACCAGCCCCCCGCTGACGATGCCGTCGGACAACTGCTATTCAATGCGACCCTGAAAGCGGTGAAACTCGCCGCAGATACCAATCGGTATCAGGAGCAGACGGAAGTGACGGGCCTTGAGTCCTGGCGGGTGGACCGGGTTTACATGCGACTGGCGCCCGGTGCCTCAGGCGATGCCCATGTGGAACTGGACGAGTTTCTGCCTCATTTGAAGTCGTCGACGCGCACGGCAGCGGGGCCCGCGATATCACTGCTGCAGGGGGAAAGAGCTCCTTCCATCGATACGGTCGAAGCTCCCCGAATCGCGTACCGCTGGATCGGATTGGATGGCAAGCCAGCAGACGGGACGAGCGTTCGCGGAGTGACGTCGCGCGATTTCTTCGTGGGGTTGTCCCTCACACCCGGATCGGCGGGGCGGCGTGATTCAAGTCCGCTGGATGAAGAGAATCTGGAACGAAACCAGAAACTCGTTCAGAAGCAACGAAACTATACCGGTCTCTTTCAAAGATCGCTCGATGACCCGCGAGTGGCAAATCAGTTGATTGGCCAGCTCAACGGCATCGTGGACGGAATGGCGCCGGAGCAGGGGGTGGGGCTGCTGAGGGATCTGGCTAACGAGTATCGCAAGCGGTCGCAGTTTGAACTGGTCGAATCGACTTATGTCGAGTTGATTCGTCGATACCCCAACGAGCCTGGCTCGCTCGACGCCATGCGGTGGCTGTTGCAGTTCTGGTCAAGCAGTGAAACCGCGTGGCAGCGGACACAGGCCATGAAATCGGGCAGTTCAGTGGCGCAGTCGAATCCACTTCGAGGGAGCGTCATCCAGCAGGTCGGCGCACAAGTCGACGACGGAACCCAGAGAACGCGAAATGCTAATCTGGTCGATGGAAGTCTGGATGCCGTGACCCAGTCCAATATCGGTAGTCCGATTCGTCTGAATACGAAACTCGATCTCGATGCGACGCACTCGCGAGATAACAAGAGCACGCAGCCAGGGCGACTGAAGATCGATCCTGACGTTGACTGGAGGACGGGCGCCGTGGCGGAATGGCGTTCCCGTGCAGGAGCGCTGGCTAAAAAACTGCAAACGGCTTCCCCGACGCTCTATGGATCGCCCGAGATTCAGTTTCCACTGGCGGCCCTGCGACGCAGCGAAGGAACCGTGCGTGCGGGTGATGCCATCATGCGGAACTTCGTTACGAACGCGATCAATCCCGAGATCAGGCAACTGGCAGAACGGGATCTGTGGGCCTCGTTTGCCACTCCCGAAACTCCGACGTGGCTGGCTCATTGTGAGCGAGTCCTCGAACGACCTGTGCTTGACGGGTTGCTGTCAGATCCCTGCTGGGTCGAGGCACAGGAAATCTTCCTCACTGAATCGCCGACAGCGGGTGACGATGTCGAGGAAACGGGTGCTCGAAGACGGTCGATGATGATGCTGGCTTATGATACCCAGTTCCTCTTTATCGCTTTGCGTGTACCGCGTGAAGCGGCCGCTCCTCAGGATCGCCCCCAGACCAACGGACGCTATCATGACGCAGATCTTTCACGACATGACCGGGTGAGCGTGCGACTGGATATCGACCGCGACTATTCCACGTGGTACGAGTTCCAGATCGACCAGCGGGGCTGGACGGCGGAAAGCTGCTGGGAAGACCGCAATTGGAATCCGACCTGGTATGTCGCTGCTGAGATGGACGAGACTGACTGGAGAATCGAAGCCGCGATCCCCTGGAAGGATCTCTCCCCGACGCCCCCGCAGCGCAGTACGATCTATGGGTTGTCCGTGTTGCGGACGACCCCCTCGGTCGGCCTGCAAAGCTGGACGCAGCCCGCCACGGCACGGATTCAGCCCTCTTCGTTCGGGCTGCTGAAGTTTGAGTGAGGCTCGACGTTTCGTCCGGCTGAATGGACTGTGGTGCCCCGGCCCGTGATCCGATGACCGTGGCATAGTCGTTTGTCACGTACAACTGTATTCACACGGTACTCACGAGGGCGGATCCGAGGTCCGCGACCCTGCATGCAGAATCAACAGATCGCCGAGATGTTCACCGAGCTTGCGGACCTGCTTGAGCTTCAGGGGGCAAACTCGTTTCGCGTCCGTGCTTACCGAAATGGAGCTCGAACGCTGGAGAATCTGTCTGAGTCGGTCGCTGATCTGGTGCATCTGCCGGGGGGAGGTCTTGAGCGACTGGACGGAATCGGGAAGGATCTGGCTGCCAAGATTAAAGTCGTCATCGACACGGGCGCGCTTCCCCAACTCGAGGAATTGAGACAGCAGGTTCCGCGCGGCGTCGTCGATATGCTGCGCATTCCGGGGCTGGGCCCCAAGAAGGTGGCGGTCCTGTTCAGCGAACTCGGCATTATCTCTCTCGAACAGCTCAAGGAAGCGTGCGAGGCGGGAAAGATTTCCGAACGAAAAGGATTCGGCAAGAAAACCGAACAGGCCATTCTTGAAGGGATTCCGCTGGCTCTGGAGGCCGGCAAGCGGTTCCTGATCAGCGTTGCGAGAGAATCCGCCGAAGAGATCGTTGCCGATTTGAAGCAGCTCCCCTCAATCCGGCAGGTTTCCGTGGCGGGGTCGTGTCGCCGTCGGAAGGAAACCTGCGGCGATCTGGACATTCTGGCGACATCCGATGATTCTGTCGCTGCGATGGATCGACTGGCTGTACATCCGCTGGTCGAGAAGGTTTTGGCGCGCGGGGAGACCAAGCAACGTGTTCGTCTTCGCTCGGGAATAGAGCTGGATCTGCGTGTCGTGCCGGACGAATCGTACGGTGCCGCGATGCAGTACTTTACCGGGTCGAAAGAGCACAACATCGTCATTCGCCGACGGGCGATTGAACGTGGATTCAAGTTGAACGAATACGGCCTGTTCCGGGATGACACCTACGTCGCCGGGCGAACAGAAGAAGAGGTCTACGCGGCGCTCGACTTGCCGTTGATTCCTCCAGAGCTGCGAGAAAATCGGGGCGAGATCGAACTGGCCGAGGCGGGGCAGTTGCCTCGACTGATCGAACTGGAAGATATTCAGGGCGATCTGCACATGCACACGACGGCGTCTGACGGTACGGCAACCATTCGCGAGATGGCCGAGGCGGCCAAAGCCCGTGGCCTGAAATATATCGCCATCACCGACCACTCGAAGCGCGTCAGTATGGCCAACGGACTGGATGCGACTCGGCTGCGCGAACACTGGGCCGAGATTCGCAAGGTTCGCGAGGAAGTGGAGGGAATCGAAATCCTGTGCGGGATCGAATGTGATATTCTGGAAGACGCAACGCTCGATCTGGATGACGAGGTTCTGTCGGAGGCCGACTGGGTCATTGCCGTCCTGCACTATGGTCTGAAGCAACCCCGTGAAATGATCATGAAGCGCCTGCTGGCCGCAATTCGCAATCCCCATGTGGATGCGATCGGACATCCCTCGGGGCGAATGGTGGTGAATCGGGTCGGGGCGGATATCGATTATACGACCTTCTTTCAGGCCGCTGCCGATCACGGTGTCCTGTTAGAGATCAATGCCAGCCCCTACCGCCTTGATCTGGACGATGTTCAAGCAGCCGCCGCCAAGACGCACGGAATCAAGATCATCATCAACACGGACTCGCATAGCCCCAGCGGATTTGCGACTTTGCGATATGGCGTGGATCAAGCCCGGCGGGCGGGGTTGACCAGGGATGATGTCGCGAATACCCGGTCGATCAACGACTTCAAAGGCCTTCTCCGAAACGCCTGACGAGAACCGAGCCAGCAGTTCGGGCATTGCCTGTTCTCGATCGCTGCCAGGACTGCCCTGACACTCAGGCCGCACTTCTCGCCAAGGGTTTGGAACGGAAATTGCTTTGTGAGTGTTTTGACAGTCACTTTGTCAGCTTCAGAACGCAATTCTGTGATCCAGTTCCCGCCTTCATTCGTTCACCGATATTGGCCAGCTTGCTGAAGATGTTTGCGTAAGGGGATTTGAAGCCAATGCATATGCCGATGTTTGATCCAATGTACTTCCTGTTCATCGCCCCGGGGTTTCTCCTATCCTTGTGGGCCAGTTACCGGGTCCGTACTGCCTTTGGACACTATTCGCAGGTCGGTACAGCACGGGGGCTGTCGGGGGCTGAGGCTGCGCGGCAACTGCTGAACGATGCCGGTCTGAACTCCGTCGGGATTGTGGAGACAGAAGGTCAGCTTTCGGATCACTATGACCCCCAACTGCGGCGTCTGGCGCTGTCACACGAGGTCTACCATGGCCGGTCAGTTGCGTCGATCGGTGTGGCGACGCACGAAGCGGGACATGCCATTCAGCACGCGACCAATTACGGGCCGCTCGGACTCCGGTCGATGCTGGTCCCGGTCGCCGGCATCGGGTCGAGCCTGGGTTACATGGTCATGGCAATCGGCCTGTTCGTGCATCCGTGGGTTTTTCTGATCGGAGTCGCCATCTTTTCCATGACGCTGCTGTTTCAGATCGTGACGCTGCCAGTGGAGTTTGATGCGTCTGCTCGAGCGAAACAACTGGTCGTCGATGCCGGCATCATCCTGCCGCAAGAGCGCGAAGGGATGGATAAGGTTCTGGATGCCGCTGCGCTCACCTATGTTGCTGCTGCCGTGAGTACGCTGTCTGTGATCCTCTACTATCTTTTCCGCTCAGGCCTGTTGGGCGGGTCTCGCGACGATCGATAGTCTTAACACAGAGCGGGATCGGCGACTGTCGATCCCGCTCTTTCTATCGTTCCTGCGGGAAACGAGATCGAAGACCCGGACCGGGCCTTTTTCCGTCAAACTGCTTGAGAAAGAGTCTCTCTGACTGACGCATGGCGTCATCACCCGGAAGTGCCCTGTTTCATTCCAAGGGACCGCCATGCTTGAGAACTCACCGGTCGTGGCGTGTGCACTCCCATTGGGACTGGATCTTTCCTTTCTTCAAGACTTTTATCTG
Source organism: Schlesneria sphaerica (assembly GCF_044336245.1). Taxonomy (NCBI): domain Bacteria; kingdom Pseudomonadati; phylum Planctomycetota; class Planctomycetia; order Planctomycetales; family Planctomycetaceae; genus Schlesneria; species Schlesneria sphaerica. The sequence goes on from NZ_CP172346.1 coordinate 4,344,592, forward strand.
CGGCTTCCCTTTTTGAAACGGGATGGATGTCTCTCGCTTGGTCCTCTGGGGAGTACAACCGTTCTCGCACGATTGCTGGCCACCGCAGGGGCGGACGTCATTACCACCCGACAGGGGCACATCTCCCATTCCACAGATTACGAAGCTCTGCGGGCAGACGGTTATACGGTGGGCGTCCGCCACGCCCAGCAGCATGATCAAGGTCTGGCCAATCTGGCGAGGGGTTTTGAAGAACTTCTCAAGGGGCCCGTCGACATTCATTTTTATGCGACCCCGGCCGGAAACAGGGGATTTGATTGGCATTATGACGCGGAAGAAGTCTTCGTGCTGCAGACGGGTGGTGCGAAAACCTGGTGGCTCAAAAAGAACACAGTGAATCCGTGGCCTTTAATGGACGCGATTCCCCAGGATCAGCGATTCGAACGGGAAGTGATGGGGGCAGTCAAGTACGAGCTTCATGAGGGTGACTGGCTTTACATCCCGAGTGGATACTGGCATCGGACGAGCGCTGAAACCGATTCCTGTTCCCTGTCCGTCGGAATCCGGGCTGCCACGGCGATGGATGTCTATGAACTTCTGCGGCCTCTTCTCTCCCGATCCCTCTTGTGGCGTCAGCGTCTTCCGTTACCCGGTTCGGCAGGGGATCCCGAGGAACTGCGGCGACAGTACGGGGCAATTGTCGATGATTTGTCGCAGGATCTCCATGAATTGCTTCACAATGAGCAGTTCATCCAGACGATCATGAAACATCCGTTGGGCCATTAAGCCAGCTGCGTCTCAACCGCTCTTCAGACGAGAACTGCTTCATTTTCGCCGTGCTGACGAGTCCCGGTCTGATCCTGCTGGGTCGAGGAGTAGGAATAGCAGTAATCCAGGGCAGCCCCCCAGGCGAGGTGGCTGACAATCATCATCGCGTTTCGGGCGAGCGATTCCTGCGGTGCGCTGGCCTTACTGTTGGCGGCCGGGAGCGCTGCAAGGTAATTGGCCGCCCAAACCGCCATCCCGTATGCCATTCCCCGGGGGATTGATCGCGTGCGATCTCCGTGAGTGACCGCTCCATAGAGCAGCCCCATCAACGAACCGTAGCCGTAGTGCGCTGTCCAGACCGTCGGTTGCTTCAAGTCCGTTTCGAGAACCTCCCGGACCTGCGCCCCTTGAGCGACGTCTTCAACGATCTCCTGAGGCGGCAATGGGTACTGGTCCTGCGGCGGGAGGATTTGCTTGCAAGCAACCATCACCCCGGTCATCGGGGCCGTCGCAATCAGTCCAGAAACCGCTCCTTCGAGTAACGACGTTGTGAGGCACGAGTCGGCTTTCATTTTGATCTCTCCTCCTTCGGCGGAATTTGGTACCTGTGGAAACCTGATCAAAGAGCGGAAACTCCGCTTACGCCAGCGCGCTTACGCCCGCGTCAGACCGGGTTTCCCTGAAAAAGCGTTACAAGCGAGTGGGCCTGCCCCAGTCGCTGAGCCAAATTTCCGATGAAAGACCGTCAGCCACGGCCTGACACGCGGAGACCCAGTCAGGATGGATATGTTGGCAAATGACGTACCGACCTGGGTCGATCGACGGACGCGATACGAAACCTGTGGCAAAGCTGTCCTCGCCCGGGACTCGAGTGTTCCAGGTCTCACGGGGAGACTGGTGAGGCCAGGGGCTCCGGTCTCGCCGAAGAGCCGGAAACGCGTTTCTGCGACAAAAAATCTTGACGTGTTGTTGCGTGTCTCGTATGATCACCAGCCGCGAATACGAACGATGGTCACCCGTTTCGTTTTGGAGCAATGGGACCTGTGTCTGAGGAGAACGATTCACGGCGACAGGAGCGACGGATCCGGGTTGATTCCGGCTCGTTTCCGATATTTGGAAGTTGCTCATGTTGCTCAAATTGAGCAACTTCAATAACGGCGGCAGGTGCCTGAAAAATAGGGGTTTGTGTCGAAGTTGCTCAACTTGTTCAACTTGCTCAACACATTTTTTTCTGCGAGGTCAGTGGATCGGAAAAGTGACGCCGCGGCGGGCCAACACCCCGGGTGTGGAGCGGTCCCGGATCCCGGGACGCGGGACGATGGAGGTGCGGGGACGAAATCAGGCGCTGGGTTGGCGACAGGGTTTGCGAGGGCGGATCTTCTAAAACGCCCGTCAGGATTTTTCCTGCTGGTAAATCGCCAGGATGACGTCTTCGACCGTTTTGAATTTCGTTTTGCCGCCGGCGACCGCGTCGATTTTTTCGCGGGCTTCGACGGAATTGAAGCCGAGGCTGATCAGGGCTTCCATCGCCTCACCCAGGACACCTTTTTCGGCTGTCTTGGCTTCGGGAAATTCCTTGGCGACCATCAAGGCGAACTTGGCCATTCGCCGACGGAGTTTCGCCACGATCCGCTCGCTCATCGCCGGGCCAATCCCCGGAAGCAGGCTCAGTTCTTTGACATTCTGTTCTTCAATGGCTTCGGCGACTTCCCGGACAGGCCGGACCATCGAGCGGAGCGTCTTTTTTACTCCCATGCCGTCGACTGAGCAGACCAGCTCGAAGAATTCGAGTTCCGCTTCGCTGAGGAAGCCGACCAGCCGGGGAGTCAGTCGCCCCTGCTGCGGATTTCCTTCCAGGTATTCGATGGTCTTCAGGCTGACGGTATCGCCCAGCAGCGACTGGAGCTGGCGGCGAACAAATTCGGGCACGAAGACTTCGTATTCGAAGGGGCCGACATCAATCCGGGCTTCGGCTTCGCCCAAGCGGACGAGTTTACCTGTAATGCGAGTAATCAACCGAAATCCCTCCTTGAGATGGCTTTGATGGGGCCGCGTGCTGGATCCGTCAGGCGGGCATCACCACTTGGTGGTGGCTGCGCGTTCCAGTGTGAAGACGGCGGTTCCGTTTCGGAAGAGTGTGACCGTCCCGGTGGACTGACTGACCGTAATGGCCATGGCAAGGGTATGGGCAGAGATCGCGGCAGCGGTCTGGTGCCGTGCGCCGAGTCCCTGCGGCAGGCCAGGCGGAGATGACTTGGGCATCAGGTAGGTACCGGCACTCAGGACGGTTCCGTCTCCCTGAATGATGAAGGCGCCGTCGATCAGCGCGTACTCTTTCATCGTCTCCGAAAGACTGGGGTCCAAGACATTGCGGAGCTGTTTCGAGTAACCGTGGAACGGGTTGAGCACCAGTTGTTGGGCATTCCTCAACACGTTCCGGGCGTCACCGACGACGAACATGGCACCGACCGGGTGTGCTTCACGCCCTTCTGCGGCAATCTCAACCGCAAGCGAGAGGATGCGGAGCATGACGGCGGGGCGGACGACGTCGACGCCGCGGCGATTCTTTTCTGACAGCATGGCCCGGAAGTGGGCTTCGGGTTTGGTGACCGTGATGCTGTCGAGGCGTCGACCGTCGGGGCCGGTCACACAGATGACGCTGGTCTTTTCGTGCAGCAGGTTTTGGGACGAGGCCAGCAGCTGACCCAGATTCGCCCGGTCCATCCGTGACAGCGAGGCATGCAGGCCTTCGAAGACATGCGTGTCTTCTCGCTCAATGTGGAAATCTTCGCTGTGTTCCGTGGTGACGATCAGCAGCCGACCCTTCCATTGGGACAGGGTGTCCCAGGGGACGCTTTCCACGCGGTCGATCGCGATCAGAAGTGCCTGAGCACCGAGTGATTCGACCAGTTGCATGGCCTGCTTGATGATGAGTTGCGTCAGTCGCGGAATGCCCGGCAGTCGGGCGGGGCGCTGGTCGGGTTGAACCCCCGCTTTGGCCAGTAGCAACGCGTCAATCGTGCGCGTGTCTTTGGCTTCGATCAACTGCTGCCGGAACTCAGGCAGCTTCAGCAGTTCGGCGAGACCGGCCAGCACCTCGACGTGCGTTTGCAGCAGTTTCCGTCCGATGACCAGCAGGACCACCAGTTTGACGCTTTGGCCGCTCGGGACACCATAATCGATACCGGTACGGCTGCGGCCGAGCACGACTCGGAAATCACCATCCCAGTCGACAAAGGCATGTGGAAGGGCAAAGTCGCTGGAAACAAGAGTTTGTGCGGCCGCTTCTCGTTCTTCGATAGCCTGGAGAACGGTGTCCGGCGCGATCCCTTCATCTTCCCAGTTGGCGGCCTGGACGAGCGCTCGAATGGCGGCAGGCCGCTGTTTCACGGTCAGCTCGACAATCCGAATTGCGCTTACCAGGTCACCAAAATCCAATGTGATATCTCCACTTGCAGACTTGACTGAAGGGTGTGCCGGGAAATGGGATTGATCTTATAGTTCATGCAGGTTGAGGCTGGCAACCACGTTCGGACAGTTCTTGTTAATATGCTATGATCGGCGATCGAGTCTTTCTTACCAAAGGCTCTCATTCTCCTAAAGTACGACACCCGTTTTTCGACGCCTCGCAGGTGTTTTTGAGGGACTGCATCTATGAAGACCGCCACCGGCTGTACTGTCATTTCCAACGGGACCGCGGTCATCGGAACCGGCGCTGCGCCGATAAAGGACGCCACGATCGTGATCCGCGATGGGAAAATTGCCTACGCAGGACCCGTTGCGCAGGCCCCCGAGGTTGAGCCGGACGCGACCGTGATTGATGCACGAGGAGGCACGATTCTTCCCGGTCTGATCGAAGCACACTTCCATCCGACGTACTTCAACGTCGAGGCACTGGAAGACCTCGATATCAAGTATCCCGTTGAATATGTGACGCTGCTGGCGGCGAGCAATGCCAAGCTGGCTCTGGAGTGTGGCTACACCTCGGCACGTAGCGGTGGCAGTCTGTTCAATATCGACGTCTGGCTGAAAAAGGCCCTGGAGTGCGATCTGGTGCCGGGGCCCCGACTGGCCGCCAGTGGTCGGGAAATTTGTGGTGTCGGGGGGCTGATGGATTGGAACCCCGACTATCGCAAGATCGGTATGGATGGGCTGGTGCTGCTGGTGAATGGGCCGGATGAGGCGCGTGCTGCCGTGCGAAAACTCGTGAAAGATGGTGTGGAGTGGGTGAAGACCTACCCGACCGGCGACGCCGCCTCACCGGATGTCAATGATCATCACACGTTATGTATGACATTCGAAGAGATGCACGCTGTTGTCGCGACGGCTCATAACCATGGCCTCAAAGTGACGGGACATTGTCGCGCGACCGAGGGGATTAAGAATGCCCTGCGAGCGGGTTACGACACTCTCGAACACGGCACCTTCGTCGACGATGAGGCGCTCGAGATGATTCTGGAACGAAACACCCCTGTCGTGCCCGCCTTGTACTTTGAGCTGGCCAGCATCGAACGTGGACCGGAATTTGGCCTGTCGCAACGAGTAATCGACGGTCACCAGGAGACCCTGGAGGGTGGGGCGGAGAGTGCCCGGCGCATCCTGAGGGCAGGGGGCCGCCTGGGGATGGGGGGGGATTACGGTTTTGGTTGGAACCCACATGGCCAGTACGCCCGTGAACTGTCCTTTTTCGTCAACTACGTTGGTCTGACACCCCTCGAAGTGCTGACGTGCGCCACGAAGACGGGTGCGGAAATCCTGGGCCGCGAACACGAACTGGGCACGCTGGAAGCGGGCAAACTGGCCGATGTCCTGATCGTGGATGGCGATGTGATTGGCAATATTTCGCTTCTCGAAGACCGGAAGCGGTTTATTGCCGTGATGCAGGGGGGAATTATCAAAGCGGGAGAGCTGTTCCGGTCGCAGGCATGAAATCCCTGTGTGTCGGGCGGATTCGCCTGTTTGAAATCGCGGGTCCCTCCGAGGGGCGAGGGATGACGTTTTGTCGCATCCGGCTGTCGCGGCGGGGCACTGTGGTGCTTTCTGCCAGTTGTAAGGTTATAATAAACCGGAGCCGCCGAATGGTCCCGCCCCGTTTGCCCGCCTGACTTGATCAACCCATCGGTACGAGAACAGTTCGTACCTCGCTCGCATGACAGAGGATCGCTGTGTCCCACCTTCACCTGTTTGACGTGATCAAATCAACGTCCGTATTTGTTTCGCGACTGGCCGAAACGCTTCCGGTTTGTTGGGCAAGTTCGAGATCCCTTGCGGCAGGCCTTGGCGTCGCTCCTGACGGATGCCGCCTGAAAACGTCGGCAACTCGGGGAGAGTTGTGGAGCGGGATGGTGGGCATCTGTGCCCTGAGCTTTCTGTTTCTGACAGGTTGCGAACAGTCAGAGACGATCTCGGAGTATACGGTTCCCAAACATGAAACCCTGCAATCGTCCGAGTTTCTCGCAGAGTATGAGCGGACGCATCCCAAGCCCGAGCGGATGATTGGTCTCGTCATTCCGCGAAGCTCTCTGCTGTGGTTCTTCAAACTGCAGGGAAACATGGACGCGATTGCGGCACGGGAGAGCGAGCTTCGAGAGTTCTTCAAGGGATTAAAGTTCGGGCCTGCCGACGATCTGCAGTGGACCCTTCCCGAAGGTTGGCGCCAGCAGCCCGGGAACGAGATGCGACATGCGACGATTCTGCTGAGCGGAGAACCACCGATCGAGATGTCGGTGACGAAATTTGCTTCCCGGCAGGATCTTCCAGTGACAGACCAGGTGGTCATGAATATCAACCGCTGGCGAGGCCAGTTATCGCTTCCTCCGATTGAGAGTGAGGATCTGGATCAGCAGGCCGAAAAGCTGCCCGTCGGCGATGGAGTCGCTTACTGGCTCAACATCGTCGGTCGCCCGCAACCAAAGCCGGCGAGTATGAGTCTGCCTCCTGCCCAGACGGCACGTAACCAACCCGCGGCCACGGAAGGGGGGGCTGACAAGCCGTCGCTTCCGTTCGACAAACCCGAAGGATGGACTGAAGGACCTCCTGCAGCGTTTGCGGTCGTCTCGCTGCAGGTTGCCGATGGCGAGCAGAAGGCCTCGGTGACAGTCACGCGTGCGGGTGGAAATCCGCTGCTGAATGTGAACCGGTGGCGTGGTCAGGTTGGGCTGGGGCCGCTGACAGAAGAGGAGCTGGCGCAATCAGCACGTCAGGTAAGCGTCGGGGGGCTCAAAGGAAGCCTGTACGAGATGACCGAGGGGGACCGGTCGATTTTCGGTGTAATCGTCGAAGAGCAGGGACAGATGTGGTTCATCAAGCTGATGGGTGATGCACCGCTCGTCGAACGGGAACGGATTCGATTCGAGGAATTCCTGAAGTCTCTCAATTTGAAAAGTGGATCGTGAAGCCTCTGGTCTGCGGGACCGGGGCAATGACGCAGCGGTAAGTGGACTCAAGTTGTGATTAATGCTCGTTTCGAAAACCTCGAAACGAGTGACTGCAATAACTAACTGCGGACTTCGATCGAGATGGTCCTGTAGCTGACGGCGAGGTGTTTAATGGCAACAGATGGAACGCTGACCGGTGAAAAATCGAGCTCGGTAGCAACTGGCAGTGCGCTGTGGCGTGGAATCAAAACGGTTCTGGAGCCTGCGGCGTCATTGAAGTTGACGGTCGTGCTGTTCGCCTTATCCATTTTTCTCATCCTGGCGGGGACGTTCGCTCAGGTTGATATGGATATCTGGGAAGTCATCGGACTTTACTTCCGGTGCTGGTTTGCCTGGGTGCCGTTTCAGGTCTTTTTCCCCGCATCCTTCTTTTCGGAAGATCCCTGGATTGTTCCTGGCGGAATCTACTTCCCCGGCGGAAAGTTGCTCGGTCTGCTGTTAGCCATCAACTTGCTTTCCGCACATCTGGTGCGGTTCAAAGCCGTCGCCCGGGGGCAGCGGCTGTTTGCAGGGCTGGTCAGTATCGCGCTGGGTTGTCTGGTTACCTGGGCGATCGTCGCGGCCGGTGGAAATTCCCGAGGTATCCAGGGTGAGCCTTTAGTTCCTTACTCGACGCAATGGATCGGGTATCAGGGGTTCCTGGGCCTGGCCGCGATCGCGGCGGGATTTGGATTCTGGATGCTGCTTCAACAACCGTTGTCAAAAGCCAGCGATGTCTGGAGTCGCCAGATGTTCCTGCGTGTCACGACAGGGGGGACGGGGATCGGCCTGCTGGTGCTGATGTTCTGGTTCATTTCACGCGGTCAAGCAGGGCGGCCGACGGATGCATCGCTCCGAATTCTGTGGCAATTGACTCAGGGGACCGTTGCGTCGCTGGCTCTGCTCGGGGGCTGCTGGGCGGTCTTCGGCAAACGGGCCGGGATCGTGCTACTGCATGGCGGTATCGGTCTCATGATGTTCTACGAATTGCACGTGGCACTGACGGCCGTTGAAACCCAGATGAATCTGGTTGAAGGGGAGCGGACAAACTACGTACACGATATTCGTACGATCGAACTTGCCGTCAGCGATGTCACCGATCCGCAAGCGGATAAGGTCATCGCGATTCCGAAATCACTTGTTCTGGACACCAAGCCAATCGACCACCCCGATTTGCCGTTCCGGATGACCGTGTCAGGATATCTGAAAAACGCGAGGATTCGTGGTGTCACGTCCAAGGACAAAAACCCCGCCACGGCCGGCGCGGGGCTGGTCTGGATGGCTGACGAAATCAGGGCAAGCACCGGAACCGATAGTGACAGCAAAGTCGATTCGCCCGCCGCGTACGTGACCCTGGAATCGAAGGCGGACGGAACACCGCTGGGGACCTATCTGGTCAGTTGGACGTTGTCGATGAGTGATGAAGTCGATGAGGTCCGCGTCGGGGATAAGGTTTACCAGATCGCTCTTCGTCCCAAACGCTACTACAAAAGCTACGTCTTCGAGCTCAAGGACGTCAGCAAGAAAGACTACCTCGGCACCAATACGCCCCGCAGCTACGCATCAACCGTCCATATCCAGGATTCAGATCGCAACGTGGACGAGGTCAAAACGATCTGGATGAACAATCCTCTGCGGTTTGCGGATGAGACCTTCTATCAGAGTGGTTACTTCCGCGAGCCAAGTTCGGGCATTGAGCATGCCACTCTCTCGGTGGTGGCCAATACGGGCTGGATGATGCCCTACGTCGGCTGCATGCTCGTCGGAATCGGAATGCTGACCCATTTCATGACATTGCTGATCAACTTCCTCACCCGAGGTGAATCGGTCAACTTGTCTGCGGAAGAGGCTGAGCGCGCAGCGCGGCTGGCCAGCAAGCTGGGGATGAAACCGACGCTTCCCGTTTCCGCTCAGCCGGAAAGTCCTCAGGCGGATGCACCGAAAGAATGGGCGTCGTGGTTGTTTGCTTCTGCTCTGGCAATCTGCGCAATCACCTATTTCGGCAGCGTGGCTGCACCGCCGAAGCCAAAAACACTTTCGATGGATTTGTATCGGTTCGGGCAGATCCCTGTGTTGTCAGAGGGGCGTACGAAGCCGCTCGATACGGCTGCGACGTCTGCGCTGCTGGCAATTTCGGGGCGAACCCGTGTGACCGTCGGTGAGGAAGGTGCCAAGCAACGAATTCCCGCCATTCAATGGCTGCTGGAAGTCATCTCGGAAGCCAAGGTCGCCGATGAGCGCGAGATCTTCCGTGTCGAGAATCTGGAAGTCCAGGAAACGATTGGTGTCAAGAAACGCGAAGGCATGCGGTACTCTCGCAGCGACATTCGCAAGAACGGCGAAGAGTTTGAAAAGCAGGTCCGGCTGGCTCGAAGCCAGGCCAAGGAACGCAAGGAGATCAGCGTTTACCAGAAGAAGATCCTGGAACTGGCTGAGAAGGTTTCCACGTTCGATAACCTGGTATTTGCATTCGGGCTGCAGCACCGCATTCGTGGTGAAACACAGCAGGAAGTCCTCAGGTCATTCCAGATGGTCAGCCAGTTTGCAGAGGCACTGGAAGAAGAAGGTCAGCCCGTGTTCTCTGTCTGGCCGAAGGATGCCGACGACAATTGGCATATTCTGTCACGCGCCTGGTTGCTCGATATTCCTAACCGGATGAAAAAGAACGGTGAAGAAGATCAGGTGGTCGCCGCCTGGGAGCAGGTTCTTAAGGCGTATTCCGATGAGAAGCCAGCCATGTTCAATCAGGCTGTGGATCGGGTGCTCGAACTGGTGTCGAAGGACCGTCCCAGCGACGTGAATCCTTCGATCATTCGACTGGAGTCGTACTTCAATTACGCTCAGCCATTCACGCACGCCAGTCGAATCTACATTTTGGCGTTCGTGCTGAGCGCACTCGGCTGGTTGTTCTGGCCACGAGGCTTTAACCGGGCTGCCTTCTATGTACTGCTGGTGACGCTGGTGGTGCACACTGCGGCCATCGTTGCTCGACTGATTATTTCGGGTCGGCCGCCTGTGACCAATCTCTATTCTTCGGCCGTCTTCATCGGCTGGGGATGCGTTGTGATGGGGCTGATCTTCGAACTGATCTACCGTATCGGGATTGGTAATCTCGTCGCTGCCGCGGCCGGGTACGCGACATTGTTGATTGCAGACGGTCTTGCTTCCGACGGTGATACGTTTACTGTGTTGCAGGCGGTGCTCGATACGCAGTTCTGGCTTGCAACGCACGTGACCTGTATCACACTTGGCTATGCGACGACGTATCTGGCGGGGCTTTTCGCGATTGCCTACATCATTCGCGGTGTCTGCACACCGTCGCTGTCAGCCAAAGAAGGCCGCGACATTCACCGGATGATCTACGGAACGCTGTGCTTCTCGATCTTCTTCAGTTTCGTTGGTACGGTGCTCGGAGGTCTCTGGGCCGATGACTCGTGGGGACGCTTCTGGGGATGGGATCCCAAAGAAAATGCCGCTCTGATCATCGTGCTATGGAATGCGATTGCTCTGCACGCTCGCTGGGGCGGGATGGTGAAGGAACGTGGTCTGGCTGTGCTTGCCGTTGCCGGCAACATCTTTGTGAGCTGGTCATGGTGGGGGGTCAACGCTTTGGGAGCGGGTCTGCATTCCTATGGATTCAAGCAGGGAACGATCCGCAACCTCGGGCTGTTTATTCTCTTCAACCTGGTGATCATCGGGATCGGAATGTTACCCAAATCCGCATGGTGGAGCCTGCGGGAAAGGAAAGAGCCGTCCGTGACGCAGTAGGCGTGTGGCGTTGATTCCAGCAAACAGCCCTCATCGACTTGCGTCGATGAGGGCTGGTGAATCTCGGCTGCGTCACTTTCGCTGCCAGGCGGGATGACAAACGCGAGTAAGATCGACCCCGCTGTTCGTTTGGCGGTCACTCGAGACCCTGCAGAGCAGAGCAAGATTGTAAAAATAGCAATCTAGATCATGTCCAGCCTGCGATGGGATCGCTGAGGTGGACGGGAGCAGGTGGCGCAGATGCCGTCGACTTCGAGGCGGTGTCCTGACATGCGAAAACCATGCGTGGCGGCCACGGTCTCGAGTACGTCAGAGATCATCTCGTTCGGAAACTCGATCATCTCACCGCACTTTTTGCAGATGAGGTGATCGTGTTGCGGGTAGCCGTAGTCGTGTTCGTAAACTTCCCGATCGTTGGCGCGAGCCACCTTTCGGATCAGACCTGCCTCTTGTAAAAGATTCAATGTCCGGTAGACGGTGCTGCGGCTGGCTTGCATGGATCCTTTACGGCCAGCAAGGCTGTCAATCCACTGATCGGCATCGAAATGGTCGTGCGTGGAGTAGATCGCGGTCACAACAGCTTCCCGTTCGGGGGTCAGCCGCATTTTCTTTGTCAAAAGGAATTCACGGAACTTATCAACCGGGGCAACGGTCACGTTCATCGTGGCCAGATCCGACACGAAACACTCTCCCATCTCACACGAGATAATTCAGTAGCGCACTATTTCTATTTTGTATCGACCTCTCTTCAAGATCAATGACTAATGCGATACCGAACGCCCGAAGGGGGCGATTCAGCCAGTGGCTGAAGAGGTGTCACTCGTCAAGGTCGAGACCGAGAGAATCAAACATCTTTGACAACGCGGCTTCCAGTTTTTCATCGGTGTCATAGGCACCGTTTTCGATCGCTTCCTGGATTTGCGCTAAACGTTGTGCCCGGATCTCTGGGCTTTCGCTGAGTCGATCCAACATTTTACCCGCCGAGGAGATTTCAAGTTCATCTTGCGGCGCCAGCACAGGCGACGCTGATGTGGGCTGTGGAACATTGGTGATAGGAGCTACCGCACGAGCGGGTGTCGCTCCGGAAGCTGATCCGACTCCTGAGACGTCCATGTTAGTCTGTCCCTCCTTGATGAGCCGATTAAAGCGAATCCGCAAGACAGGAAAACTGATAATCGGCTGGATAGGATCATAACTGACGCATGCCAAACGATTCAACCGGTACTGTGATCGACGAGACATTGCATTCCCCTAAATTGATGCGTGCGGAAACAGAGTTCCGGACGAACGGGAGGTCTGGGGGAACGTCATCTTTCCCGGCGTAAGGCGTCACGAAACGGGTTCGTAAACACTTGCTGCTGAATTTCTGTTGGGATCCGTCAAATGGATCGTCAAGTCGGCCCGAATCTGCCCGACACCCAAAGTTATCGGCGATCGCGTTCCGGAAATTGAATGCTCAAAAAAATAATCGTGTTAGGCACGCGTTTTGTGTGGCATGGAGGAACTCTCTCGCGAATTGTACCAGTCGTGACGTTGAATGCTCCTGAAAGAAGTTCTCGTCAGTTTTTGGTATGATGTTTCGATGAACGGACAAGAATACTGATACGCGTGTGTGAGGAGTGACCAGGAAGACGATCATGCAAACTAATGGGCCTCTGACGGAATATCGAGATGGCAAAGTGACGATCATCGTCTTCGGTGAAGACCTCAAGCATCTCGATGAAGTGAACGTCGTCGAAATCGGCAAGAAGCTGTTGCAGATCGTAGAATCGGTGACTCATCCTTTGCTCGTGCTGGACCTGCACGCAACGGAGTTTTTTGGATCGTCGTTCATTGAGTCACTCTTCCGCGTCTGGAAACAGCTCAATCGAAAGCCTGCTGCCAAGTTTGGACTGGCCGGATTACAGCCTTACTGTCGCGAGGTTCTTGAAGTGACACACCTCGATCGGTTGTGGCCCCTTTTCGACGATGCGGAAACGGCCGCTGCCGCTTTTAATCAGGCCTGATTCAAGGCTGCTGTAGCCAGCCCCTTGTCGTTTGACGGCCTCCAATGGCATGCGATTGCAGGCTCAGTCGACGAACATGAATTCGTTGGAGTTGATCAGCAGCCGGCAGAGATTGGCGACGCCGTGTTTTCGAATGTAGACGGCGACATCTTTCGTCTCAGCTTCAGTCGGGCGTCGCAGGAGAATCATGCGAAACGCCAGTGGGATGCAGGCATCGACGCGTTTGTCGGCATCGGCTTCAAGAGGGAATTGCTTTGACACAAGGTCATTGATCCGTGCTTCCATGAATTCGCAATGACGTGTGACGAAGGGGTCATTCCAAAGGGATAACGCCTGCTGAATCGTGACGCTGGTCGTTCTTGCGGGGGTGATCTGGTCACCCGAGGGACAGTCCAGCGATTCCATAAAAGGATCAGGCAGTGTTCGGAAGAGAAAGCGGTAGATGCTTCGTCGCCGTCCTTGATCACTCGCAGGATCAAACTTCACGTAGTCGACATGAGGGGTGACATGGATTCCTGGTTGAAGGTCGAAATGGCGATCGGACGGGCCCCCCATCCGCAGGTCCAGCCGTCCCGAGATCGCAAGGATTGAGTCTCTGAGTGATTCCGCGTCGAGTCGAGTGCGGTTCATCCTCCAGAGGAACCGGTTGTCGGCATCGATGGTGGTGGCAATGTCCGCTCGATCGACATCAACATCGGCATCCTGTGCGGTGGGCAGTGTAACTGCAGAACTTTGCCGGTATGTCTGGCTGGTCAGGATCATGCGGTGCAGTTGCTTGAGCGACTGTCCTCTGTCCCGGAATTGAATGGCCAGCCAGTCGAGTAACTCGGGATGAGAGGGCCGCTCTCCCATATGCCCGAAGTCATTGAGCGTGGGGACGAGCCCTCGTCCGAAATGATGGTGCCAGACACGATTAACGATCGATCGCCAGGTAAGGACATTCTCCCGGGAGACAATCCAATTCGCGAGAGCGGCTCGTCGTGCGGATTCAGGGGCGTTTTCAGCAAGCTCGAATCGAGACGTGAGTCCCGTGAGACACGAAAGTCCCCCCGGCAGCGCTTCAGCGCGGGGGTGACGAATATCCCCGCGGTGTAAGACGTGGACAGGCCTGGGACCCGGCGGAGGTCGAAGTGCTCCGTCCGGCTCAAAATCGGCTGCGGCCGCATAAATGAAATGAGGCGAGGGAAGGGCGGCGAGACTGCGATTCACCAGTTCGAGCTGCTGATATAGCGCGAGCTCCGTTCGCTGGGCTTCACTCCGCTGGTCGTTGGAAATGGAGAGTATGGTTGTGATCTCAATCGGGAACTCGGACGCTCGAACGGGCGGAGAAGCGTCGGTAACGAGCAAGCGGAAGCGTCCAATTAAATGGCCCATTCCATGTCGTTGCTTGAGAACAAATCGGAGCGATGTGGGGGTGGCGAGAGGCTGATCAGACGGTAGTGACTCAAACTTGATGGGGCCGAAATTGTCAGGCTTGTGCACTTCGATCGGGGTTCTGAGTTCGAAGACCGCGTGATGTGGCGAGCCTTGTCTGGGGTGAATCCCCCAGGCGGTCGATTCATTCTGGTCAATCGCTTTCGAGATGTCCCAATCCTGCTGATTGAAATCGGCCGAGGGATTGATCAATGGGACGGGCTGGTCATCGACGAACAGCTCGAACTCCGACAGATGTAGATTGCCGTTGTCCTGGCGACCGGGGCCTGTATGCGGCAGGCTGTCGTCCGTCAGAACTTCGAGCCGGATGGCGGTGATCCGTTGAAGTGATGCGAACTTGTTTGTGCTGCTGTCAACATGATGTGAATCCACTTCCAGTAGGGGCGGACTCTCCGTTGATCCAGCAATGCTGGAGGGGGTCCAGACGACGGTAACAGTGTCTTTGTCGGGGCGAGGGCCACTGGAGAGGATTGAACCGTCCCCCTGTCTTGATAAGGAGGCTCCGTCAGATGACGTGAACGATTCGCCCTCCACAACCACCCAACGGGCTTCGCGAGATTGGAGACCTGCCTCCCATGCTGCGACTTCCTGCTGAACCTCTGGCGTCTTCAGACGGGCGAGTTGTTCGGCAGATCGCTGTTCCAGTTCGCGTTTTGTGCGGGTCAGCGACTTTCGTTGCT
Organism: Schlesneria sphaerica; assembly: GCF_044336245.1. Taxonomy (NCBI): domain Bacteria; kingdom Pseudomonadati; phylum Planctomycetota; class Planctomycetia; order Planctomycetales; family Planctomycetaceae; genus Schlesneria; species Schlesneria sphaerica. Next base: position 4,359,643 of record NZ_CP172346.1, read on the forward strand.
GATGGACAGCAGGATCGAGATCATATTGCCGATTGGCACGTTCAACCCCGGAAAACACGGCTTGCAACGCGTAGTAGTCGTGCTGGGTGATCGGGTCGAATTTGTGGTCGTGACAGCGCGCGCATTGGACAGTCAGGCTGCAGAAATTGTTGATGACATTGGCCAGCATATCGTCCCGGTCGAGATAGCGGGCGATTTGCCGGTCGAGGGTGTCCTCGCGGATGTCGCGCAGAGAACTTTCGTCCCAAGGGCCTGCCGCCAGGAATCCCAGGGCGGCAGTCTTCCGCGGGTCGTCGGGAAACAATGCATCCCCCGCGATTTGCTCCTGCACAAACTGAGAATAGGGTTTGTCGTCGTTGAATGCCTGAATCAGATAGTCACGGTACGGCCAGGCATGTTCGCGGATACGGTCTTGGTCGTTGCCGTGTGTTTCGGCAAAGTGCACTGCGTCCAGCCAGTGGCGAGCCCAACGCTCGCCGTAGCGAGGAGAGTCCAGCAATCGATCGACCAATGTTTCGTAGGCTTTGGGATCAGTGTCGGAGACGAATTGATCGACTTCGGCAGGTTCGGGAGGAAGTCCCGTGAGAGTCAGATAGACACGGCGAATCAACGTTCGGCGGTCTGCCTCAGGATTCGAAGGAAGTTTGAGCTCCGTCCGCTTCTGCTGGATGAACGAGTCGATGGCGTTAGATCCGCTCTTGGCCCCTTGGTCACGCAGAGGGACCGGCGGAGAGATGAGTGCCTTGAGAGACCACAGATCAGATTTGTTCGCGAGACGTCCGGCGGCAGAGTCCGGCCAGTTTGCTCCCTGATCGATCCAGCTTTTCAACGTGGCGATCTCGATGGCCGAAAGCCACTCTCCGTCGGGGGGCATCGTCAGGTCGCCGGTCCCAGTGACAAAGGAGATTAAAGGGCTTTCGTCGCTCTTTCCTGCAATGATATTGGGAGCAAAGGCTTCTCCCTGGGTGAAAGCCGATTCGCGGACATCCAGTCGAAGGCCCCCTTTTTGTTTATCGGGCCCGTGACACCGGATGCAGGACTTTTCCAACAGAGGTTGAACATCGCGAACGAAATCGATCGGGCTATTCGTGACTGAGTCTATAGCGACGGGCGTCGCTGGTTCGTCCGCTGGACTCTGTCCTCGCAGTGAGAACAGAGTAACCGTCACAAAAAGTATGGCCAGCGATTTCTGGTTCACATTCGCCTCGGCCGTCAGAAGCAGAGAGGTCTGTCACCAATGCTCATTCATCACAGTGGCGTCGTTACGGGAGATTCAGGTCGCTCTTGGCGTCCTGTCCGGTTTCCTTCGCTCGCATCTCAACGGTCACCTGTGATACAGGTTTGAAGTCGCTTCGAGGTGCCTGACCATCTTTGACTTCACGGGTGAGCTTCGTAGCCCAGCGGGCAACGCCAAACGGAGCTTCCGGGCTTTTCCAGATCGTCGATTCCTGAATGGTACGGCTGATCGCACGCTCAATCGTGATCTCACCCTGGAACTGGGTTGTTTTGAAGGAGCCAATTCCGACTTCCGCATCGACGTCTTCCGCGACGACTTCAAGTTCGCGATAGTAGCCAATCAGGATGCCCAGCGGGTAAAGCTGTAATGCCGGTTCGGTCAACGGCTTGGGTTCAGACTTACCGACTTTGCGGAAACCCTTGACGAGGGGCAGAAAGCTAATCGGGACGCCTTGATCGTCCACGCTGTCCGCCACGACCGCCATTTCGGGGATCAGGACTTTATAGATCTCAAGGCCGGTCAGCCCGGTATCGACCTTTCCGTCCCGTTCACGCCCTCTTTCGATCTTAATTTCGACCCAGCGGCAGGGGACGGATTCGCCCCGGTACTCTGCCCTCTCCTCGCCGACGGATTTGATTGTAACATGTTCAATCCAGGGCTCGATTTCGAGCTTTCCGGCCGCAGTTTCGGGACGGAACTCGATTTGAGAATAGACCCCTTCATACCGGACCCAGGTGCCATCGGCTGGCAATTGACTGACGATTCCCTGGCCCCAACAGAGCCCCCCCATCATGCAGGCGATTCCCGCGACGGCCGTTGTGAGAAAACCCCGCATAAGTCGCACCCTTTGTTCTGATCAACATGTGACAAAATGAGTTTGGCATAGAGAGCCAGAGCTGACAAGTGAGAAATTCGATGCGTTGTTGAGCGGTCTGGGTAAAGGTTCAGCCGCTTCATGGGCGATGATTTCTCGGTTTATTCATCAGTGATATCCCCGTCAGAACCTGAACCGAACGTCCCGCAGCAGCACAATCGTCAGTCTGAACTCCAATCCAAGTCCGATTTGCCCTGGATGGCGGCAACCCTCTCCCAATTTGCGGGCACTGTATTCATTCCTGTACGGACCCGGTGTTTGCCAACGTCCGCGTAAGCTGCTGCCACAATCATTCAAAGTGTGGTTGATGTGATTCTAAGGGTAGCTTTCTGGAACATTTTCCTGCGACAGTTTTGTCAATTTGACAATGTAGAAAACGAACCTTGGCGCACTTGACGAGTCTTATTTGGCGTCTATCGTTGGTTATGACGATTTTTGAAGAAGTGCTGAAACTTTTGGCACGCTGGGTGCATCTATAAAACGCTGTCGCCATGTTGGCGGACAACTTGCTGCACTGGAATTTTGGTCTTCTACCCAATGGGACGGAGGCTGTGATGACAACTGAAGATGCTGGAACTGTGAACAGTTTGAGTCCTCAAATTGTGGTTCGGCGGCTTGCGGCTGCCGAGGGATATCTTGAACTGGGCCTCCCGAATTACGCTCTGGCTGAATTGAATACTGTGACGGACCCTGGCCCGTTCGCACCAATCGCCGAGTTGTTTCGGGGCGAGGCTCTGCAAGCTCAAGAAAAATATGCTGATGCCATCGAACCGTTGAACCGGGCGGCGCAAATGTTCCCGTCGCCGTTCAATCAGCGTGCTCTTCTGGCACTCAGCAACTGCTATCGACACGATGGCCAAATCCAACTGGCCGACGAGACCGCTGCCGCCCTGGACATGCCGGATGATGTTCCGGTTGGTGCAAAGTTGATTATTGCGCCGATTTTTCATGTATCGAAATCGTCTGGTCGCCGCACGAGCGACGATCAGAACTAGGTAGAACAGAACCCGCCTGGCAGCTTCATTTGCTCGCCAGGCGGTGGGGATCTTCCGTTTCCGTCCGGGAGTGTCGGCAATCTGCCGACACTCCCGTTTTCGTTGCTGCGGAAGGAATAGCTAGTTTGGCAGGGCTGCCAATTCGGCTTTCCGCTTAGCAGCAATCTGATCGACGACAGCCTTTACGGCATCTGTGAGTGGTACCCGTTCAGACTCGGCAGCGTTTCTCCACTTGAGTTCAACGATCCCTTCCTTGAGGCCTTTGCCGCCAAAGTTCACACGCAGAGGGATACCAATCAAGTCCGCATCCTTGAACTTCACACCGGGGCGCAGATCGCGATCATCGAAGAGGACGTCGACCCCTTGAGACCGGAGTTCGGCGTACATCTTTTCGGCGGCTGCAAACGTCTCAGGTTCATTTGCGCCGATCACGCTGAGAATGACTTCGTATGGAGCAATCGAAAGTGGCCAGATCAGGCCTTGCTCGTCGTGCTTTGTCTCCGCCAGGCCCGCGAGAATCCGGTTCACGCCAATTCCATAGCACCCCATGATGATGGGCTGGCGATTCTCGGTTTCGTCATCGTATAGGGCACCCATGGAGACACTGTACTTGGTGCCGAGTTTGAAGACGTGTCCGACTTCGATTCCATGCACCAGTTCGAGCGTTCCTTCACCCCGCGGACTGGGATCCCCTGCAGCCGCATTACGAAGATCAAACGTCGTCGTTAGTTGGTAGTCACGCGCGACGTTGACGTTGACCAGGTGATGGTCCCCTTCGTTTGCCCCGACGATGGCATTGACGACGAGAGGTACGTCGTGGTCGGCATAGACAGGGCATTTAATGCCGACGGGCCCGGCAAATCCAACCGGAGCACCAGTCACTTGCGCGATCGTGTCAGGGTCTGCGAGTTCCAGTGTCGCGGCGGCCAGTGCGCGCCGGATCTTTCCCTCATTTGCTTCATGATCGCCTCGCAGAAGGACCGCGACAGGCTTGCCATCCGCAAGGTAGACGAGCGTTTTGATCGTCTTCTCTGGTTTGCACTTGAGAAACTTGCACAGCGACTCGATGCTGCCGACATCGGGTGTGTGAAGCTTTGTTAATGGCTTGGCGTCGGGTGACGTAGTGATCTCGGGTGGCTTGCGACCGGTTTCTGCCCGTTCCAGATTGGCCGCGTAATTGGTTTTCTTGCAGAAAACGATCTGGTCTTCACCGTTAGAGGCCGGGATCATGAATTCATGCGAAGCATCGCCACCAATCGGACCGCTTTCGGCTTCAACTGGGATGTAATCGAGTCCACAGCGGGCGAAGATCCGGCAATATGCGCGGTACATCTTCTGGTAAACTTCGTTAAGCGACTCAATCGATGAGTGGAAGCTGTAAGCATCCTTCATCAGGAATTCGCTGGTTCGCAGGATTCCAAAGCGGGGACGCTCTTCGTTTCGGAACTTCGTCTGAATCTGATAGACCGTCAGCGGCATCTGGCGGTGGCTGCTGAGGTGGCGTGACATCAAATCGGTCACGACTTCTTCATGAGTCGGACCAAGTGCCATATGGACGTTCCGATCACCTCGCCGGACGTTGAAGTTGATCAGCACGTTGCCGAAAGCTTCCTTGCGGCCGGTTCTTTCGAACAGGTCAATCGGTTGCAGTGCCGGCATGAGGATTTCCAGCGCTCCCGCCGCGTCCATTTCTTCCCGGACGATCGCTTCAGCCTTTTTCAGGGCGCGGACACCCAGCGGTAGGTACGTATAGGCTCCCGCCATCAGTTGTCGGATCAGTCCCGCACGTAGCATCAGCTGATGACTGGGGACCTCGGCGTCCGACGGGATTTCCTTCATCGTCGGGATAAATGTTTGTGACCAGCGCAAGGCAGATTCCTTTCAGATTAATCGATCAGTTAATGGAGCCAGGAGTGTATTCCGTGGAACACGGCGAGTGAAGTGCGGTTATTTACCCGCAATTTTGGCAAAGAACCCTTTCGCCCGCCTGCTCTCGATGAACGGTTCTGGCTGGTTGTGTCATTCTGTCAGGACAGAGAATCGAACCCGGGTGACGTTGTTGCGTGCGGCAGTGAGGAGCAGCGGTTCGACTTTACTGTAGGGAACCGTTCGGTCAGCCCGGATGCGTAGTTCCGTGGCGGTCGCCCCATGCCTGGCGATCAGTTGCTGCAGACGCTGTTCGACTTCTGCTTCAAGAATGGGAGTTGTTCCCATGAACAACAGGCCCGTAGGTGTGACGGTAACCACCAGGCGACTTGGCGATTCGGCTTCGTCTTTTCCTTGTGATGCCAGTGGAAGATCAATCCGTTCCAGATGTTCATTTCGAATGAAATGACTCGCGACAAGGAAAAAGATGATCAACAGGAACACGACATCGATCAGTGGTGTAATGTTGAATGTGAAGCCCCGATCTTGCGTCCGCGAGGGGATTCTCATCCACGAGTCTCCCGCCGAGCTGGTGTCGCACTTGCGGGGTCGGCTGCCGCGCTCGTCCTCCGTTCGTCGCGCCGTCTTGCGGATGATCGCTTGAAATCGGCAAAAACTTGCTCGACTGTCAGTGCCGTCTGAGCCACCAGTTCGTCGATTCGGTTGCGGAAAAAACCAAAAGCGGCGATGGCGGGAATCGCGACAATCAATCCGAACAGCGTGGTCACCAGGGCCTTGTAAATCCCAGGTGCCAGTTCACTGACCTGCGGATTCGCTTTGCGTTCGAACTCCATGAACGCCAGGATCATTCCCCAGACGGTTCCCATCAGGCCGAGCATCGGAGCAACGGTGCTGATCATGGAGAGGTACTCAATTTTCCGCATCAGCCGCGCGGCCTGCTGGGCGGCGGCGTCCTCCATGGCTTTCTCGACTGCTGAATAACCGAGTTCAATTTCCCTCAGTCCTGCGGCGAGTAGGTACCCCAGAAAGCTATGGCTGGCGACACTCCGCTCCTCAGCGACTTTAATCTGACCTTGGGCAATCAGCTTCTGAATATCCTCGCTCAGCCCCTCGGGCATGAGTGTCCGCCGACGAATCGTCAGCAAGTGTTCGAAGATCAGCGCCAGCATGGCGAGGCTGAGAGCCACGATGATGTAACCAATCGCGCCGCCGTCGGCGAACATCTGTCGGACATCGATTGTGGGGACGGGTGGGCGTGCTACCGCAGCGGTGGGTTCTTCCGCGAAGACGGCTGTCGATGGAATGAGCACCACGAGGCACAGAAAGGCGATCCGCAAAACCCCGATCCAGAAGTTCGTCATTCTTCAGCCAACTCCTTCAGCCGACGCCTCATTGTCGTGGCTCTCAATGACAGGTAAGCCTTCGTGAAACAGAGGACGCTGGTTTTTGCATGGTGCTCTCAACCTCGCGGCAAGTTTTCCGTCAGACGACCAAATGGGACGAGCGACCGACGTCGTCCTACGGTAGCAGCAATTCGGGAAGGTTGGCAGATCGACTGCCGGGAAGCGGAGGGTTGTCCGCTGATCGAAATGTGAAGACGACCGAATACTTTGTCTGATTGGACGAATTCCGGCTGGCGGCGTGAAGCGTCCGGCAGTGGAAAAAGAGGACGTCGCCGGGGTCGAGTGAGACGAACTGCTTCGTGCTGATCAGGTCTGCATTCTCTTCAAGGTCGCTTCGGAAAAAGAGTTCTTCATCCAGGCGGCGGCGATCGAGCGTCAGTGTATGTGAATGGGGAATGACCTGCAGGCAGCCATTCTCAGGTTGCTCTGTTCCCAGCGCGATCCATGTATTGATGAGCTCTGGACGTTGAAACGACCAGTAGCGGATATCCTGGTGCCAGCCCGTCTCGCTGCTGAACTGGGGTTGCTTGGTCATGATGCAGTTGTGATGTGCGAGAGGACAGACGACTCGGGGACCGAGTAGCTGTTTGAGTCGTCCCAGCACTTCAGGTCGAATCATCCATTCCGTGAACAGAAAGCTGCGGCTGTGTGCCTGCTTGAGACGTCGAACCGTCCGGCCTCCTTCCGCCTCCCGTGATTCGGGGGCGCCAGGGTAGTGCAGATCCGCCTCGTACTCGATCGGCTCAACGCTTTCCCTGAGGCCATAGTCTGTCACACGACGCATTGCAGCGACATCGTCTGCCGCCGCCAATCCGCGCACGACGATAAATCCATCTCGTCGAAATTGTTCGAGTTGTGATTGGGTAAACAGCTGCGTCGCGAGGTCGAGTGTGGCTGACGGCACGTCAACAAACTCCGTTCCAGTTAGGTGGCTCATCCTTTGATGTCAAACTCTTTTATCTTCCGATACATCGTGCGTTCACCGATGCCCAGCATATGCGCCGCCTCTTCGCGTTTTCCCCCTGTCAGTTCCAATGCACACTGGATGTAGTACTTTTCGACCTCGGTAAAGGGGCGGCCGATCAGGGAATCCGCACCGTGGACATGCCCCTGTCCATCCTGATTTTCCGCATTTAATCCGAGTGGGGCAATGTCGGGGGGAAGGTCGTCGATATCAAGACGTCCATCCTTGTCCAGAATGATCATCCCTTCGAGCGCATTTCGAAGTTCGCGAACGTTGCCGGGCCATTCGTAAGCGATCAATGCCTGTTGGGCCTGACGCGTGACGATCGGCAACGGGCGATGATGACGCGCCGAGAGTTGTTTAAGGAAGTAATCAACCAGCAGCGGTATATCGCTGCGACGCTCACGTAGTGGTGGAAGCTCGATCGTGACGACTGCCAACCGGAAGTAGAGGTCTTTGCGGAAGGTCCCTTTTCGGATCCCTTCCTGCATGTCGGCGTTGGTGGCGGCAACGACACGAACGTTGACGTCCATCTCTTCATTGGCGCCAATGCGTGACACTTTACGGTCTTCCAGAACTCGCAGCAGCTTGATCTGGGTCGCCATCGGCATTTCACCGACTTCGTCGAGGAAGAGCGTTCCTCCGTTGGCGTATTCGAATTTTCCAATTCGTTTTCCCACCGCGCCAGTGAAAGCTCCCTGCTCGTGTCCGAACAGTTCTCCTTCGAGCAGGCTTTCCGGCAGGGCGGAAATGTTCAGGGGGACAAAGGGTTTATTCTTGCGTTCGCTATTCTGGTGCAGGGCCCGTGCGGCCAGTTCCTTGCCCGTTCCGCTTTCGCCCAGAATCAGGACCGTGCTGTCGGTGGAGGCGACGCTGCGCAGCTTTTCCATGACCCGCTGCATGGCCGGGCTGTTGCCAATGACCCCTTCATAGCCAAATTTTTCGTCGAGTCTGCGGCTGAGTTCCGCATTGCTCCGCAGGAGTCGCACCCGGCTGGATGCCTTCTCGACCGCATGTCGCAGTTCGGTGATGTCCAGGGGCTTGGTGAGGTAGGTATGGACACCGTGCTGGCCGGCGGCGACTGCTGTCTTGATGGACGCGTGGCCTGTCAGCAGAATGACTTCCGCGTCGGGGAGCTCTTCTTTGGACTTGCGGAGAACTTCGAGACCATCGATTTCATCCATCATCAGATCGGTGACGATGACGTCATAAGTCTGGCTCTCGATCAGCGCGACCGCCCGTTTACCAGAAGCAGCGACAGTACAATCGTACCCCACCCGTTGCAGGCTCTCCGCGACCGCTTGAGCGTGAGCCTCGTCATCATCGACAATCAGTACGCGGATCGAGATCCCGGAGAGATCGACCTGAGTACCTTCCTTCCCCGACATGCGGAATGCCTTGTTAAATCTGTGAGATCGATCGAAATTCAGTAGTTGAGTTTCTGGTCAGGAGCTTGCGTTGTCTAGTTTAGACCCCCGATTGGAATAAAACTACCGGCCATTTCAATGACTCGATTTCCGTGCGCAATTTCTGATGCATTCTACTGCGGCGGTTCTCTGAATCGGGGAGCGCAAATTGCCCCCACAAGCTCAAGCGCCCAAGGGAAGTGCAGGGACCAGGCGGCTCGACAACCGCAGTGGTTTTGCGAGCTCGGGCAGCACTTCAGGGGCCTGACCGTCAGCGGGCCCGTCGTGCCTTGCACAATTGCCTCAGTCGGTGAGGTTTACGCCCGGCGGGTGATCCCGATGTCTAGGCAGAACTGTCCGTCGGTTCCTTCTTTGTTCTGCTTTGCACCTGCGATGAGAGGTAGTGCAGGTGTCGCTTGGCATACTCCAGCCAATCGCGAGCCCAGACGAATTCAGTGGCGAGAATCGCCAGGCCAAGCGGAATCACCAGCACTGCGGGGCCAGGAAACACGATCATCGCGATGCCGATCAACAAGACGGTCGACCCCAGGACGAACACCACGATTTTCCGTGCCTGTTTCCAAAGCCAGACACGGAATCCCGACGGCTCTGTGACCTGAAAATCCGCTTTCTCAGTCGCGTCGTCGTCATTGTTGGGTGCGTTGCGATCGGGTGACTCCATCCCTGCTATCTCCTGATACAAACCACTAACACAAAAGCGGAACACAGAAAATACCGTTCCGCAACGAGTGCAAGGTTCTCGTAAACCCGAGAATCTTCTTCCTTCGGTTTGAGGGCTCGGACATAAACGCAGCGAAGGAAAGGGTTTCTATTGGTAGGGATGGGGTTGTGCCAATCGATTCGGCTCCGAGCCCTGGAATGAATGCGTCCAAGTAAGAAACGCAATGTGGCTCGAGAGGATCACTCACCTTTCCACTGAGGGACGCGTTTTTGCAGAAACGCCGAGATTCCCTCTTGGGCGTCATGCTTTAACGCGTTATCTGTCATGATGTTAGTCGCTCGGTCGTACGCCGTGGATTCGTCCAGATTCAGTTGATCATAAAACGCACGCTTGCCAAGTTGGAGGGTCATGGGGCTGCTGGCGACCATCGCGTCGGTCAACTCCTTGACTGTGGTGTCGAGTTCCGCGGCAGGCACGACCCGGTTCACGAGCCCGACTTCGAGCGCTCGATCGGCGCTGATGGGAATTCCTGTGAGCAGCATCTCCATTGCAACTTTGGCCGGAACGGCTCGTACAAGGGGCACCATCGGGGTCGAGCAGAACAGTCCGATCTTGACGCCCGGGGTGGCAAATTTGGCTTCCGCTGCGGCCACCGCGAGATCGCAAGCCGCGACGAGCTGGCAGCCGGCAGCAGTCGCAAGTCCCTGGACCTGTGCGATCACGGGCTGGGGAAGTCGTCGGATTTGTTGCATCACACTCGAGCAGCGTGCGAACAAGGCTCCGTACTCACTTTCGGATCGCCCGACCATCTCTCCCAGATCATGACCTGAACAAAAAACAGGCCCCGCGGCAGCAAGAACGACGACTCGTGTTTGAGGGTCGCTGGCAATCTGGGTCAACGCCTGGCCAAGTTCAGTCAGCATGGCCTCTGAGAGTGCGTTACGTCGCTCGGGGCGATTCAGGGTCAATCTCGTGACACCCGATTGAGTTTCAACAAGCAGCATGGTGTTTCCCGTCTCAAACTGAATACAGGCGGTCGTCGGCAGATGAATTGGAATTTGGAATAGAGAGTCTTCTGCATTGGAGTAACTCACCCGCGTGAGTACTCCGTAGCGTGCAGATCAACCCGCTGAAGATCTCGCTACCGTGGAAGGTGTGCCGATTTTATCTTCATTGGGCTATGGCTGTCCTCATGAAACGAGCCGATTGATCAATGTGGCCGTCGTCGCTCAGACATGGGGACAGGGGGCTACGACGAGGAAGCGGGAAGCTCCCTTTCTTCCTCGGAAAAGTCGGCACTGATATGGAGATGCGCAAGAAGATGGCATTCTGGGGCCAGGGAACCGGCCCCAGAAGCCATCCCTCAGGGTTCAGCTTGCTTTTACGATGGGGTTGGTGAGCGTCCCAATTCCCAGAATTTCAATGCTCGACGTATCACCATTGAGGAGCGTGAAATTATCGGGCGGGACGATTCCGGTACCTGTCAGCAGGAAAGCACCGGTGGCGAGGTCATTCTCGCGTGTCAGCCAATCGACCAGTTCGTCGAACTCCCGTTTCATCTGTCCCAAGTCGGTTTCGCCGCTGAACACGGTGCTGCCATCGCGCTCTATGGTCAGTCGAATCTTTGTTGCGGTCCGATCGAGTGGCTTCTCGGGGATGAGGATGAAGGGGCCGAGGCCGCAACACTGATTGTAAACTTTGGCCTGGGGGAGATAGAGAGGATTCTCTCCCTCGATGTCTCGTGCGGACATGTCGTTTCCGACGGTGAATCCAACGAGCCGTTTGGCAGGCGAAATCACCAGCGCCAATTCCGGTTCAGGGACACTCCAGTTACTGTCGGCACGCACTCGCAATGGCTCGCCTGGCCCGGAGACTCGGTTCGGGGTGGATTTGAAGAAGATCTCGGGACGTGGTGCGGTGTAGACGCGGTCATAGTGAGACGCACCCGTCTCCGACTCCTGCATTCGAGCAACCTGGCTCCGTTTGTACGTCACGCCAGCGGCCCAGACTTCCTGTCGGTCAATCGGCGCGGCAATGGTCACGAGTCGTGGATCGAGCAGCGGCGCCTTGGGGTCGATCAGGAATCGAGCCAGACCGATCGGGTCGGGAGAGTTCACGATGTCCATTAAGGTGCGGGCATGGTCGACTTGAGTCAAGTCCAGCAGCCGGAACTGTCCGTCATCTTCGACCATCGCAACTCGAGTGGAACCATCAGCCAGACGCAGCTTGGCGAGACGCATGAGGATACCCTTAGGGACGAGCTTTCAGTGGAAATGTCAGGCTGCAGAAGATCGCAGAACGACACCCGGCTCGCAAGTAGTTCGTGTTGTCGCACCGCGGCGGTTGGCCACCGATGACGCAAGAGCGACCACTTCTCGATCGCTACGACGCCCCCAGGACGGAAGGCCGGGATGAGGGAGCGTTGAGCAACCATCAATGCAAGTGCCGATTGCGATCGTGTTACTCACTGAGCACCCCCGCAGCAGGTCGTGTTCTGTTCTTTGTTTTCATGGTACTACCGCCGCTGTGGGTTTGTAGCGGTTGTATGCACGGTGTCGCGCTGGAGCTTTTTTTGTATCAGCGGACTCAATGGTTCTCGTGGGCGATTCAGGCCGATATAGTGACAAGGAGCGGTCCGACTAACCATTGCCGGATACAGAGTGAACATTGAGCATCCTCTGCGGGAGAATGATCTTCATGCAATGTTACCTGCCGCGCAGGCTGATGGCTGGCCTTCGCATTCATGTCGGTTTCTGGTTCGGATCACTCCGTCACACAGCGAGCCGCCACTTCCGCGGTACTTGTTTTCAGCTTTTGCTCTTAAACGCCGTACTTGTCCTGCCCAACAGACTTGGAGTATGTGCCGATGCGACGCCGGAAACGGCGGCGAGATCCCGCCACTGGGCGTTCCAGCCAGTAGGACGACACACCGCTCCTGATCATGCGGTGAAGAGGGTCTCGAAGCTCGAAAATGAAATCGATGCTTTCATTGCTGCTTCGCTCGAGTCTCAGGGGCAGCATCTTTCTGAGCCGGCAGATCGCGCGACCTTGCTGCGCCGAGTCACGTTTGATCTTGTCGGTCTTCCCCCCTCTCCAGAAGACGTGGCCGCATTTCTGGCGGACGATTCTCCTGACGCATTCGAACGAGTCGTCGATCGGCTTTTGAGTCACCCGCACTACGGCGAGACATGGGGCCGGAACTGGCTGGATGTCGTTCGCTTTGCGGAGACTGCGGGGTTCCGGGAGGATCCTCTCCGTCCTTACGCTTATACGTACAGGGATTATGTCATTCGCTCGTACAACCGCGATCTGCCCTTTGACCGGTTTGTGATGGACCAACTGGCCGGGGACGAGCTGTTTCCGGATGACACAGAATCCCTCGCAGCGACTGGCTACTGTCGCATGTGGCCGGATGAAAGTAACGCCTCGGACATTCTGTTGGCTCGACAGACGGCGCTGGACGACTTGACCGGGAATGTCGGAGCTGTGTTTCTGGGGTTATCGATTGGATGTGCGCAGTGTCACGATCACAAGTTTGACCCGCTGCTTCAGACCGACTTCTATCAATTGCAGGCCTTCTTTTCTGGAATTGTGCTGGAAGATCAGGTTCCGCTCGGAACACGGGATCAACTGGCCGCATATCGTCAGGAGGAAAGCGCCTGGCTGGCAGAGACGGCAGAACTGCGTCGGGAACTGGCTCTCCTCGAGCAACCAGCGCGCGTGAAGCTGCAAGGTGAGCGGCGAATGAAGTTTCCTGCCGAAGTGCTCGAGGCATTGGATACTCCGCTGGAAGACAGAACGACGATGCAGAGGCAACTGGCGTTCTGGAGCGCGAGGCAAATGGGTGTGAAGGAAGAAGACATTCCGAAACATCTCGACGAAGCGGCACGGGAACGCCGGGAACAGGTGCTGGCGAGTCTCGCTACGGCCAGGCAAAGGCAGCCGCGGCCGCCTCGTGAATCCAATCTGATGGCTGTTGCAGAGCTGACGTCGATTCCTCCTGCAACCTTCCGGATGGAATCGGGGAGCTATGATCAACCGCGAGAGCAACTGGAGCCTCATTTTCCCGTCGTATTAAGAACCGAAAAAACGGCCGCTGCTCCTTCCATCGCGCCCCCTACCAATCGAACGTCAGGACGCCGCTCCGAGTTGGCTCGCTGGCTCGTATCTGCGGATCACCCATTGACGCACCGCGTCTGGGTGAATCGGCTGTGGCAGGGGCATTTCGGACAGGGGTTGATTGCTAACGCCAACGACTTCGGTACGCAGACGCCTGCGCCAGTGCATCAGGACCTGTTGGACTGGTTGGCGAGCGAATCGATTCGGCAGGGGTTCCATTCCAAGCCGCTTCACCGACGGATCGTTTCATCGGCGACTTACCGTCAGGCTTCCTCGCTGAAATCAGATTCGGACTCGCAGTCTGGAATCAAGGAGTCTCACGAAGTCGCCTCACCTTATTCGGCGTTTCCTCGTCACAGGCTTTCCTCCGAGCGAATCCGTGATGCGTGGCTGGTCGCTTCGGGACAGCTCAACGATTCCATGTACGGACCGGGCACCCGACCGGAGCTTCCTCCGAACTTCACCAGCCTGGAATGGAAAGTGAGCGAGCCGGCCCAGCAGGTGCGGCGTTCCGTTTATCTGTTCGCAAAACGGAACCTCCCGTACCCGATGATGGCTGCATTCGATTTTCCGGATATGCACGAAGCCTGCGGTTGTCGAACCAAGACGACGATTGCTCCACAAGCTTTAATGCTCCTCAATGACCGAATCATTCTTAACGCGGCGCGACAGCTGGCATCTCGAGCACGCTTGGAAGCCACTTCGGCTGACCCGGCGGCGACGGTCGAACGAGCCTGGCAGATCGCATTCAGCCGCACTCCGACAGAAAGTGAAGTTCGTTCGGCCCTCAAGTTCATTGCCGACCAGTATCAACTGGTGACGGACGCTGCTGAGCCGACAATAGGAGAGACCCCGGGGCGAAATACCGAGCACGAAGCTCTCGTGGACTTCTGCCACGCTCTCCTCAACGCGAACGAATTCCTGTTCGTTGACTGAATTCGTCGACTGAAGGGGTGGCAGGATGTGCGGAGGGCAACGATGAATGCCCTTCCGCCAGTACACTTCCTGATCGCCAGCATATGATCCCACTTTCCGCATTGCCGTAGGGCGAAGTGTCCGTGCTTCCTGGCAGGACTCCTTCGCTTTCGAGGCCTGCTCATAATGACAGTGCGTGTTTGTCAGTTCGAATCGCAGCCAAACACGCACTTTGCCCGGAATGAGTCACACTACGATCGCAGTCCGGCGGAAGACATCAGCTTCCGAGTTTCTCGATACGCTTCTTCCACCCACGCTTCGATCTGATCGGGCTCGGGGCTGTATTCGAGTTCGATCGAGACCGCGCCATCGATTTTGAGCTTCGCAATTTCTTTGAGGTAGGGCTCAAACTGAACGACACCGCGACCGGGAGGGAGGTCTCCATGCACTTTGCCGTCGCAGTCAGAGATGTGGACATGAATCGCTTTGCCGGCAAGCTTTCCGATGTCTGTTGAGGGAACATTCGCCAGGACAAGGTGCGAGATATCGATGTTGGCTCGCACCGCATCATGATCCACATCGTCAATGAAACGGACCATGTTGTCGATGTTGTTGAGAAGCGAGAGTGGGAACGGTTCGAGTTCCAAGGCGATTTTCAGGCCGAGTTCCGCTGCGTAATCACCCAGGCGCTGGCAGTTCTCGACTGCGAAACCCCATTGCTCTTCTGCCGGAATGACTTCGCGATTCCAGATGTACTCGCCCAGAACCAGCAACACGTTGCTTGCGGAGAATTCGTAAGCGAGATCAAGGTACTTCGCCACGCGGTCAACGTGAAACCGCTGCACACTTGGATTGAAATCGATAAGCCCGGTTGCGACGCAGCAGATCGAGACGATCGGCAAGCCGTGACGATCGCACTCGCGTCGGATCAGTTGACGTTCCCGCACATCGATGTCGAGCGGATCGGCGAAGATATCGATCGTATCAAAGCCCAGCTTTTTGGTTTGTTCAATTCCCCAGGCGGTTTCACGTCCCGCCTGAGCCCACGCTGAGTTGATCAGTCCAAGCTTCATTGCTGCATTTCTCTGGTTCTAACGTCCGACGGAGTGTCGGATTATTTTTTGTTGCGGAAGAGTTTGTCGAGGCCATTTTTCACGGCGTCGTCGAGTTTGTCGCCAACCTTATCCTGAATCAATCCTTCCAATGCGGAATTGCCGAATTGCTTCGTCAGATTCCCCAGAACACGCGAATCCAGTTGAGGACGCGTCAGTGTCCCATTGATTGGAATCTGAACGGACTGTCCTTTCAGGCCCGCAAAAATCTTGTTGTCGCCCAGCCATTCATCCCGGATTGCGATCTCGGCAACAAGTTGAATTGTCTCATCGGTCCCGACCGAGCCCCTCGTCTTAACCGAGACGTTCTTTACCATGAAGGTCATGCCTTCGTGGTAAACTCGCCCCTGTTCCAACTTGAACGGAATCTGCTGTTCTGGCATCTGCAACCAGACCCGTTCCTTACTCAGTTCCCCTGCCTGACGACGCAGCAGAAGAGCCTGGATCTGGTCGATGGCTCCCACAATCTGAAGTGCCAATGGACCCGGACGGACCTGAGCTGTGTGCACGGCGAGGGACCCCGCAATGCTGCCGGTAGCCGGATCAAGCAGCGGCAAGGAAGCTCCGGCCACATCCAGTGAAAGCTTTCCTTCGACTTCTGCGCTGTCTGCCAGAGTTGGAACGACGAACTTCAACCATCCATGGCACAACTCAGGTGACAGCCGAATCTGATCGATCACCTTTTCCTTCGGCAGGGTGAGCAGCATCGGATTCGTTTCGAGGTGTACCGTGGGGGTAAGATGCAGCTTGCCTTCGTTGACCACCAGATCGAGTGGAGCGAATTGGCAGATGCCCTGTTCCATTTTCATGGAAACGTCACCGGGGCCGGCGACGATTCCATAGACGTTGGCCGTTGACCATCCCACACCCGCCTGAGCGGTCAGGTCTGACAAGCTACTTGTACCGGGCAACGGTGCAGGTCCCGCAGCGTTCGAACCGGGGCGAAACGAAACTGTCGAGGCTTTCGTCTTGCCTGGAGGTGTTGTTGCCGGGGGGGGCGACGCGCTGGCGAGCGATCCTTTGATGGAGAAGGGACGACGGTCCTTGCCAGTGAGCTGGATGTTTTTACCGAGTTGCTCACCAAATCGTCTCACCAAGCGTTCCCAGTCATAGCCCAGTTCGCCGCTCAGATCGATCGACTGTGTGGTCAGGCATGCGTCTAACTTGCCGTTCGCACTGACAGAAACTCCATCGACATCAAGGGTTGACGATTCGAGAACCAACTTGTCAGCAGCGACATTGTAGGTGCCTCGAGCCGCCGCTTTGAGCTGAGGTTCTTTCCAGAGTGCGACCCATGCGGGGGGGCCACCTGGTGGAGTGCTCAATCCTGCGACGACCAGCTTGTCGATTTGCGTAACGAGGTTGGCGGTGATGGCACCCTCGTTCTGCTGGAGATCGGCTTTACCACTCAGCGAACCAATCAAGTAGTACTCAGGATTCTCCAGTGCGAGATTTTTCCAGTGAGTGATCTGTTTCAAGTCTGCTTGATAGGTCGCTGTTCCTACCAGGCGAGTCAGTCCCTGCGGGCCGAGGGCACAATCCAGGCCATCAATTTCCACCGACAGCGAACTTCCAGCCAGCGACGTTTTTGGTGAGGTCCATCTCTGGGAAGCCACGGCCCATTGACCCGCTGTGGCCAGTTTCAGTTCGGGCTCTTGAATGACCCAGTCGGGGCCCGCCGCCTCGAACTTCTGCATCCCGAGTGTGAGACGACTCACATCGATCTTTTCGGGGGTGGCAGCAACCGTCGTTTGCAGGTCGAGCGTTCCCGCCAGCTTCCAGTCATCAACAGCGACGAATGGCCGCAGGCGGTTTTGCCAGCTCGCCAGATTTCCCTTAACTGATGCAGTCGCATCATAACTCGGAGACTTTGAAGTCAGGTCCACTGGTTTTTTGAGCCGTGCGTCGAATGCATCAGAACCACTCGTCAGATGCACTTCACCTTTGTCGATTCGTGTTAACCCGGATTCGGGGCTTGCCAAGCCGTCGGCGACGACAGAAAGCTCGAGGTGATTTTCCCGCCAAACCTGATCCTTCGAGACGGCGAAGACGAAATTGTCGAGCAGGATGCGGGAAGATAGCCCGACGTGATTTTCATCCGTGCGGCGCAGTTCACCGTCAATCGACATTTCACCCGCCATCTGCTGGATGCCAAGGTCGACAAACTGCTCCAGGTTCTCAAGCAGCCGCGTCAGGTCGCCCGTCGCTGTAAAGCGAGCATCTTCCAGGGTTCCGCTTCCCTTCACTTGAAGGAAGTCGGACTTGCACTCCAACAGGTCCACAACGACAGCTTCACTTTTCCGGTGAGCATTCATCTTCACAATAAGAGGTTTGTTCCAGGGGATCGTCTGTCCTTGATTGACCGCTGTCAGGCCTACGATGCCAGCCGCGCCTGACCAATGGCGAACACCATCGGAATCTGCCCCGACGAGCTCAATTTTGACATCGCCCCCTGTGATCTCGATGCCATCGCGAATTCGCAGTGTCTGCGGCAGCATCGCCGCCAATTTCTTGAGGTTGACATTGCCGGCGATGTGGTAATCTTCGTCACTCAGCAGAGACTGAACGAGTTCGATTGAGGATTTGTGAGAACTGCCTTCAAGTGGGATATCACCCGTCGCGGAGAATTCTCCGACATCGGCGACAAGTTTCAAATTGTTCATTGCCAGTCGGCCCTGCATCGTTGCAGCTCGGCCGGAGAGTTCGAGCCGGTCAAGTGCCAGGCGATCCTGCTGCAATGCCTGGATCCCGGCGACAATCAGCTTCTCAATCGAGACTGTTCCATTCCAGTCAAAATCGTATCCATTGGAATTGGGCGAGAGCTTGATTGAAGCATCTGCGTTCAGCTCACCGCCGACTTGCGCACCCGGTAGGAAGCGAGCAATTCCCGGAGCCAGTCGGGCCGTGTTCCATTGCGATGCGCGGAGCACCGCCGTTTTTACTGCCGAAGTTTCCTGAACACTGGAGTCCGTCGTGAGGGAGGGACTGCCGTAATGGGCAATCAGCCAGTCGGTGATGTCCGATTCGTGTGGGGGTGCCTTGGCGAGGGTTGCCGTGGGAATTCCGATCGACAGGTCGACCTCGTCCACTGCACCTTGTCGGGTCACGGCACGTACGCTGATCTGGTCGAATGTTGATTGCTGGTTCGAATCTTTGTTCTCAAGGACGATTCGTGCGTTCTCAATTTCGACTGTGATATCGGGGGCAGGTGTGGTGGATGTTGTGCTCTCACCGCTGGTGAATTGAGCGAGTTGGTCTTCGATATTTGAACCTTCGTTCCGTAGGGAAACGTGAACGACCGGATCCTGGATGGTAAGTGTTCCCAGATCGCTGGAATTCGTTGCCAACTGCCAGAGGGTGTTGGACGTTGAAATCTGCTGGGCCACCACCAATGGCTGCCCCTGTTCGTCGTCGACCTTCAGGTCCTTGATGACAACTGGCGAGAACCACCCTAGCGAGATTCCACCAAAGGTGATCTGCCCCTGAAATCCAGGTGTAAAGGCCTTGGGAACACCTTTTCCCAGGACGGTCGTCGCAATGATCGACGGGGCAAACCAGACAACGGCGCAGAGCAGCAGCAGCATGCAGCCGCCGATTTTCAGCCACGGGTTCCGTTTTCGGCGGGGTGCTCGCGTCGGCGTATGATCAACGTGGGGCAAAGGGGCCGGTGCCGTGTGTTCATCCATGATTCACGACCAGTAGCTAGAAGGAATGAGACAAGTTGCTGGCGGAATCATATTTTATTTTTTGCGATCAGGTCGACATCAGTATTTCCAGACGCACGAATCTCATTTCCGTGAGATCTCGGTCTTGTCGTAGAATCGAGTCGCTCCTATAACCCCTTCGTTCGGTGGACATCATACGATTCCGTCGGAGGTGCCAAACCTTTTGCGAGGGTTTGAATCGATTCAACAGTGAGTGCTAGACACTACTGGATTCCACCCTATTCGCCTGCGACTCCACCGTCGCAATCCCGATGTCGCACCGAACAGATTGAAGCCGCGATGTTCTTTTGATCATCGCGGCTTCTTTTCATCGCTCCCAGAATCCCCTCGCTTCACCGCCTTCGCGGACACCGGCCGAGAAGGGTGGGGCAGAGGAAGCCCGCAGTCAACCAGGACGAAACATCCTGATTAGGGGTTGAAGCTGTGAGAGCTGACGTGTGGAGCGAGGTTTTTCATTCACAGAGTCAGGTCTTTACCTGCTGTGAATGCCAGCCGAAATTTCAATGTCAGCCTGACCGCTAGCTGGGTTCTGCTGAAGGGCCCGAGGCCGCCGTTCTGTTCCGAAAGGCCCTATTTCGTCACGCGGTCAAAGTGGACTTGTCGAGAAGTCTTAGTGTCCCGTGCGAAACATTTCTCATTACCTGGTGTCGTGACCGAATGTCGGCAGTTGCCCGAAACTGTTGGTCGACTCCCCTCGATGCGCAACTTCGGTCACCGCTATTCGTCGCTTGACGATTCTCCATCGGTATCGGGTTTGGCTGATTTCTTACGACTGGCTCGTTTCAACGGGGATGGTTTCTCTCGTTCGGCTGCGGCCGCTCGTGCGTCAAAGATCTTGCGAACTGATTCCAGCAGCACTTCCATGGGGAAAGGCTTGCGCAAGTAGTCCGCCACACCCAGCATCTCTGCATAGGCTTTGTGTCGGCCCCCTTCGTTGGCAGTGATCATGATCACTGCCGGGGGAGCCGTTAGAGTCTTGAGGAATTCGAGGACAGGGAAACCTCCCATTCGTGGCATCATCATATCCGTGATGACGAGGTCAGGGTTGAGAGATTCGATCTGTCGCTGACCTTCGATTCCGTTCGGCGCGAGAAAAACACGATATCCATTTCCCGTGAGGACTCCGTGCAGCATCGACGCAATCTCACGATCGTCATCGATAATCAGAATCGTTTTCTCTGTCGGTTCAGCGGGCATTCGATCAACCTCGGCCGGGAGGAAATAACATCAGCGGGGTACTCAACATCCTAATGCGAGACCCGCGGCAGTCACAAGCCGAGTTAAAGTGTCCGGCTCGTTGCCGTCTGAGCGAACGGCGGGAGTGTCAGGTTACCATGGCCCAAGCGGAACGTGAATCAAGAGGACAAATGTCTTCACGTCATTGGGTGTATCCTGGTCCGTGATGGCAGTCGGACTTGATTCACTTGAGTAGACTGGTGAGAAACGAGTTTGCGGATTTGCAGATTGCGGCGTACAGAGGGCGGACAGATACGTTGGAGAGGTCACAATGCTGAAGGTGCAGAGCTGACAAGAAACCGGGGGAGTTCGATTTTGCGCGTGGCAATCGAATCCAGTCATTGGCCTATTCGGTTCCAGCTCTCGCAGCTTGAGTGTTCTTCGGTGAAATGACGGGCAAGATTGAGGTGATGATTGTGGCTTCAGAGCTGACACAGCATTCTGCGGAATCGCTCTATCACTCCCTGGTGGAAAGTTTGCCCCTTTGTATTTTCCAGAAGGACAGGCAATTTCGGATTCTGTTCGTGAACCAGCGGATGTGCGATGCGCTGGGGGTGACACTGCCTCAGATACAGGGAAAGAACGATTTTGAGGTCTTTCCTGCTGACCTGGCCGAGAAGTATCGCAGCGACGACATGCACGTCATAGAGACCGGGGAATTGCTGGAGGCCGTGGAAGAAATCTCCGCCAGCGACGGAAAGCGAATTCACATCCAGGTACTGAAAGCCCCCATTCGTGATAGCCAGGGTGCAATCGTCGGCGTCCAGGGGATGTTCTGGGACATCACGGATCGACAGGCAACGGAAAACCAGCTCATTGAAGCTCATGGGTTTCTCGACTCGATCGTTGACAATGTCCCCATCATGCTGTTTGTCAAAGAGGCGGAAGAGCTGCGATTTGTAAAATTCAATCGCGCCAGTGAAGAACTCGTCGGCCTGTCTCGTGAAGATGTTCTGGGGAAATGTGACTTCGATCTTTTCCCGAAGGAACTGGCGGAATTCTTCACTCAAAAGGATCGTGCCGTATTGGCCAACGGCGTCATGGTCGAAATTCCCGAAGAGACTCTGGATACGCCAAATCACGGGCGGCGGATTCTGCGTACGAAAAAGATTCCGGTCATGGACTCAGAGGGGAAACCTCGCTTCCTGTTGGGGATTTCCGAAGATGTCACTGAGAAGAGACTCACGGAACTCGCCTTGAAAGAAGCCAAAGAGGCGGCCGAATCCGCGAGCCGTGCCAAAAGTGATTTTCTGGCCAATATGAGCCACGAGATTCGCACTCCGATGAATGCCGTCCTGGGCATGACCGAGCTGCTGATGGATACCCCGCTGGATCGAACGCAGCGCGAGTACGTCAAGATGGTTCACGAATCAGGGGAAGCTCTCCTGGGACTCATCAATGACATTCTCGATTTCTCAAAGATCGAGTCTGGCAAGTTCAACCTGGATCGTACCGAGTTCGCTCTGCGTGAGCTGCTGGGCGATACGATGAAGACCCTCGCCGTTCGTGCGTCGCACAAAGATCTGGAACTCGCGGTCCATGTTGCAAGCGACGTCCCATGCGTTCTGGTCGGTGACCCCGGTCGACTGCGGCAAATCGTCATGAACCTGGTGGGAAATGCGGTCAAGTTCACCGAGAAAGGAGAAGTGATTCTTGACGTCAGTTGCCAGTCCCACATCGAAGGAAAAGTTGAACTGTTGTTTCTGGTTCGCGATACGGGA
Organism: Schlesneria sphaerica; assembly: GCF_044336245.1. Classification (NCBI taxonomy): domain Bacteria; kingdom Pseudomonadati; phylum Planctomycetota; class Planctomycetia; order Planctomycetales; family Planctomycetaceae; genus Schlesneria; species Schlesneria sphaerica. Next base: position 4,381,919 of record NZ_CP172346.1, read on the forward strand.
ATCGGAATCTCCCGAGATCAGATGGACCGCATCTTTCAGGCATTTGAGCAGGCCGATACCTCGACGACGCGCCGCTACGGAGGAACCGGGCTGGGGCTGACAATCACCTCACGTCTGGTTGATTTAATGGGGGGATCGATCTGGGTCGAAAGCAACCCAGGGCAAGGAAGCACATTCTACTTCACCACTCAATTTGATGTCGGGGTCGAAACGGCGGGAAGTCATATCGGGCTGGCGGTGGCTCAGCTTGAAGGACTTCGTGTTCTTGTCGTGGATGACAACGCGACAAACCGGCTAATTCTCACCGAGATTCTGGAAAACCACAAACTGGAGCCACAATCAGCCGGTAACGCAGCGCAGGCGATCGAGATGCTGCTCTCCGCTCAAGAGTCGGGTGAGCCATTTTCATTGCTGCTGACAGATGTCAATATGCCTGATATCGACGGGTTTACTCTCGTTGATCACGTCCGCAAGAATGAAGTGTTGCGGGATCTGGCGGTCATCGTGCTCACTTCCGGCGACCGCCTCGGCGACCGGGATCGGTGTCAAAAGCTGAATGTGGTCTCGCATTTGCGAAAGCCGATCAAGCAATCCGAACTCGTACAATCGATTGCGATGGCGCTCGGAACTGTCCGGCCTGAAAATGATCAACCGGTCCGCACGCACGCGGCGCCCTCCGCAGTTCGACCTTTGCGTATTCTGCTGGCGGAAGATTCATACCCGAACCAGGTACTTGCCTGTGGACTTCTTCGGAAACGGGGCCACATCGTTTCGGTCGCGAATCATGGTGAAGAAGCGATTGATATTCTGCAGTCGGAAGGATTCGATCTGGTTCTGATGGATGTCCAGATGCCCGTCATGGACGGACTGGAGGCGACGCGCGTGATTCGCAAGCTTGAAGGTCGCGAGAAGTTGCATCCTCTCAACCGGAATCCGCTGATTGTCGTTGCCATGACCGCCCACGCGATGAAGGGGGATCGCGAACGCTGTCTCGAGAGCGGCATGGACGATTACCTTTCCAAGCCGATTCGGACCCACGAACTCGACGAGATTCTCTCGAGGAATTTTTCGGATGATGATGAGGCGAAAACCGATGCGAACATCACAACCCTCATCGACTGGTCCGAGGCGCTTTCCGCTGTTGATGGGGATTGCGAGCTGCTGAAGGTCGTAGCCGGTGCTCTTCTGGAGGAGGTCGATTCGCTGAAACTGCGACTGGCCGCTGCGCTGGCCTCCGGTGATGCAACCTCTGTACAGCAATTGGGACATACGCTGAAGGGGGCTGTGGGGGCAATTGGTGCGCAGGGCTGTCGCTGTCTGGCAGAACGGCTGGAATCTCTGGGTAAGCAGGGCGAGATTGAAATGGCGCACATCTGCTTTGTCGAGTTTGAGCGAGAGCTTGGCAGAGTGTGTGAACTTTTGCAGGGGTTTGTTCAAGGAGACTTTCAACCGGAAAGTGCCATCGGAAAGTGAACGTATGGTGATTGTTCTGTATGAAAGTTCCGGTTTTTGGTCGATGGAACAGGTTTGCCGGTTGAATTAGACGGGGAAATTCACTGATCTGTCGTAAATGTTCTTGTAACCCCACTGAACATGCGGTGTAAACTGGCTAAACATGGGAGAGTCGGTTGATAGAACTGTTCGGGCAGGACACAATCGCGAAAGGGTGCTGGCTTTGATTGCGACTGTCTTGTTTGCCACCGGCCAGCATCAAAGCAGGAACGCCGTGCATCGGGTGAGCGCATTCCATCCTGGATGACATGACGCGTGAGGGAAGTATCTCATGCGAATAAGGCGGCAATCGCGGGCACTGGCAGATGTGCGCCGCTCAGTCCAAACTCCTGTGCTTGGACAACGGATGGAGGAGATCTGAAGAGTGCTGGGGAAACTGTTGCCAAGTGACGGCGGAGCGTCGATTCCGTTGCTGAAGCCAAGTCTGCTGCTGGGGCGTAAGTCGGATTGCGATATTCCGATTGCCTGTTCCTCGGTATCCGGCCATCACTGTCGGTTGGAATTTAAGGACGGTTCCTGGTGGGTGCTGGATCTGGACAGCCGGAATGGTACATCCATCAATGGTCGTCGCATCACGGAACAGCGAATTTCTCCTCGAGATGTCCTGACGCTCGGCCGTCAAAAACTGGTCGTTGACTATCAGGCTGCGAAGCATTCCAGGACGAATCCATCTGCCAAGTCATCAGAAAAAAAGTCGACTCGGAGAAAGCTCTCAAAAACCCGGGCTTCAAGTCTAAGCGCCGATGATGAAATCGCGCTGGCATTCCTCAATCTATCGCGTCCGGAAGACCAGCAAGATACGAACCTGCCATCAGAGAATGTTGTTTCTTCAGAACCCGTCTCGAATGTTTCGCCTTCGCCCGTAATGCCTGATGCCGAAGTTGTGACCGCCGCTCCTGCGCCGGTTCCTGCTCACATAGCGGAGCCCGGCCCGCGTCCACTTCCTCCGGTCGAACTGGGGAGGCTCATTCCGGAAGAGGGAGGTGACCCCATCGTGCTCACTTCACCGGAGATGACGATTGGACGGGGGCGAGGTTGTGATATCCCGATTCGGCTTCCCTCGATCTCTTCACGTCACTGCAAGCTGATCTTGAAAGACGGGTATTGGCATGTCGAGGACCTGAACAGCACAAACGGCACTTCGGTCGACGGCGAACGCTGTCTTTTTGACGTCTTGATGCCGGGAAGCACACTGACGCTCCATAAACATCACTACAAGGTTGAGTACGTCCCTGCCAGCGATGCGCCCCCTCCCATTGTTCGACAGCTTTTCTCGCAGAGTCTGCTGGAAAAAGCTGGCTTTGGCATGGATCTGACAGATGGTCGCCTTGGAGGAGTGGAGCTCGAGGATGACGATTCCGATCGTCCGAAACGCTATAACCTGCTGGACTCAGATGACTCATTGTAGAGCGGTCTGACCATCGCTCCCCCGGCACTGGCCCGAAAAGGTTTCTCTTCGTGGGGGGCCCTCGCGCAATAGAGGCTGCCCACGTGGTTCTACCACGTCGCGTGATTGTTCTCTGGCAGAGACCCTCGCTTGTCGAGGGAATGCCTGTGATCATGGCCGGCCATGAATTGAGTGACAGTGGAACTTGGGGGCGAGGGTCGGTAGAACGGACGTCGCGGCCCTTGAGCAGATGGGTGGGACGCAAGTCGTAGTGAACTACTGACGAAAGGGCGATGCCGTATGTCTCGGAATTTGAGTGTCGTTTGCATCGTGGCGCTGTCATCAATAGGGTTATGGGCGCAGGAGACGCCCTCTGCCAAGCCCGGTGATGCGATGATGGAAAGTCACCTGATCCTTGAGACGGCCCGGCTGAGCAGCCGCGTCCTGGAAGGAGCCCAGTCCCGGGAAGAATGGGAAGCTCAACGCGACGAATTGAAACGTCGGTATCTCGATATGCTTGGGTTGTGGCCGCTTCCCGAGCGAACCCCGCTCAATGCCACGGTGACGGGGACCTTGGAGCTGGATGATGTCCATGTTGAGAAGCTTCATTTTCAGAGCAGTCCCGGCCTGTACGTAACGGGGAATCTGTATCGACCCGCCAAGGTCGAGGGGAAGCTTCCTGCTGTCCTGTACGTCTGCGGGCACGCCAATCGGGGTCGCGATGGCAACAAGACCGGCTACCAGCACCATGGGCGGTGGTTCGCCTCACATGGCTACATCTGTCTGATGATCGACACGCTGCAGTTGGGCGAGATCGCTGGGCTTCACCATGGAACGTACCGTGAGCAACGTTGGTGGTGGCATTCTGCTGGGTATACTCCCGCAGGAGTGGAGTGCTGGAACGGCATTCGAGCACTGGACTACCTCACTTCGCGAGCGGATGTCGACGCCGATAAGCTGGCCGTCACCGGACGCAGCGGTGGGGGGGCTGCTACGCTATGGATTACCGCAGCAGACGACCGGGTGAAAGTCTGCGTGCCGGTCAGCGGGTTGAGCGATCTGCAAACCTATGTCAGCGAAAAGGTCTGCGACGGTCACTGCGACTGCATGTTCATGTACAACACTTACAGATGGGAATGGACGACCCTGGCGGCCTTGATTGCGCCGCGTCCCATGTTGTTTGAGAACTCGGGGTATGACCCGATTTTCCCGATGCCCGGTAATGAGCGAATTCGTGAACGCCTCGCTCAGATCTATGGGTGGTATGAAAAGTCCAAGGGGGAACTGTTTGATGTGGGCGTCACGCCAGGAGGACATCTGGACAATCAGGAACTGAGGCTGATGGCCTATCGCTGGATCAATCGACATTTGAAGAATGACAATGCCGATGTTGACGAGCCGAAGCTGGCTGCAATCGAGGGGAAACTTCTGCGAGTCTTCCCTGAGGACAGTGATTTGCCTTCTGATCGCCTTAATGCGGTGATCGATGAAACCTTCGTTCCCCGGGCAAACCCCGTCCCTCCGACCAGCAGGGACGAGTTCCTGGCGTGGTCCAGCAATTTGCGAGACGGCCTGCAGGAGCGTGTCTTTCGTGAGTGGCCCGAGCAAGTTCCTGCTGCCGTCGTGAGGGAAACGAGACCTGATGGTCAAATGATTCTGGGGACTGAAGACGACATACTGGTGATTGCTGCCCGGCACGAAGCGAAACAAGCGCGACCCCGATCGCCGGAACATCGGGAACGAATCTGGCTTGTGGTACTGGATACGGAGGATCTCGAAGGAACGCTTCCGGCCTGGGTTGCAGCGACGGACCTGGCAAATCAGTCCGTTGTTGTTATCAGTCCCAGAGGTGCAGGGCAATCGCTGGCATGGACACGAAAAAATCCCCCCAGCTATGTTGAGCGAGCCCACGCTCTGGTTGGTCGCACGGTCGACGCAGGTCGCGTCTATGACATTCAGTCTGTCGCTCGCTGGTTGCACGAGGCTGACGGTAATGAATTGACGATTGGTGTTGCAGGACGCGGTACGGCGGGGGTGTTGGGGGTGTATGCCGCACTACTCGAGTCCTGTATCAGCGAAGTCCTGGTCGTGGACCCTCCTGCATCGCACCGTCAGGGGCCAGCACTGCTTAATGTGCTGCGGGTGCTTGATGTGCCGGACGCCATTGGATTGCTCGCTCCCCGCCACGCCACTTTGATCGATGCGGAGTCGGAAGCATTTGGTCGCACGGAACAGGCCTATCGTGCAGCCGGTTACGGTGACCGGTTGTCGCGCACTGTGCGGGCAGATTGAGTCGCTGCGGTCGGTCGTGTTGAAATCACTCCAGACGGATGTGTTCCCGTAATTCGGCGCGGCGGCGGAGGTGAGAGAGTACGTTCGCGCTGGTCGCCCGGAAAAAAGGAAGTCACGGTTCGGCGACCCAGGGTGGGGAGCGCCGGTTTAAGTCGTCGAGGCATTTTCATCGGCGCTGGCGGCCGGTTTTTGTCACTTCCGCACAGGTGGAAATCTGGGCGGGAAAGAGGGGCCAGAACGGTTAATTCGCGTGCGGATAATCCGTGTTTCTGTTATACTTTACAGCCCGGCGAATGTCGGCGTTTTGTAAACAGAAATCGAGTCAGGCGGCCTTCGTTTCCGACTCGTCAATCGTCCTTTTAAAATATGTGTCCACTATGCATCTGACGTGCCAGCGAAACTCCTTAACAGCCGCATTTCAAACGGTTTCTGGCGTGGTTCCGTCTCGCACCACCAAAGATATCCTTAAGAACGTCAAGATTCAGGTGGGTGGCGGCAAAGCCGTGCTGATCGGAAGTGACAGTGAAATCGGAATTCGCTGCGAGGTTCCTGATGTCGAGTCAGACTCGCGTGGAGAGGCGCTGCTGCCGACGTCGCGGGTGCTGTCAGTGCTGCGCGAGCTGAGTGACGATGTTGTTAAACTCGAAGTCACTGGCGATGCGACGTGGATTCGGTGCGGTTACAGCGAGTTTAGGCTTTCTGCGGAAGATCCTGCTGATTTCCCTCCTGTCGCTGCGTTTGAAGAATCAGACTACTTTGTCGTGCCAGCAATGGCTCTTCGCATGATGATTCGTCGAACGATCTTCGCGACGGACAGTGAGAGCACTCGCTATGCACTGGGCGGGATCCAGACGGAACTGGGAGCTGAGCAACTGACTCTGGCCGCCACTGACAGTCGGCGGCTGGCGGTTGTGAGCGCGGCATCCAGTATGGTGGGACGTCCAGAGCTTCCGGCCACTCCCCCCGTTGTCCCGTCCAAGGCCATGGGATTGATAGAGAAAAGTCTCGGCGATGGATCGGGAGAAGTTCACATCGCCTTGCACCAGAACGACATCGTGGTTCGATGTGGCGGGACCACCATTACCAGTCAGTTGGTTCAGGGGCGGTTCCCCGATTACCGCAAAGTGGTACCAGATACTTACAACTCGACGATTGACCTGGTCGTGGCACCGTTCTACTCGGCAGTGCGACAGGCGATGATCGTAACGAGCGAGGAAAGTCGCGGTGTCGACTTCGAGTTCGGAGCGGGTACGTTGCGGTTGAACAGTCAGGCTGCGGACATTGGGCAGTCGAAAATTGAAATGCCGATCGCTTATGACGGGCCAGAACTGACGATCACATTCGACCCTCGTTACGTGGCCGATTTCCTGAAAGTTCTCGATTCCAGTTCGCAGTTTCATTTGAAACTGATCAGTCATGACGACCGGGCCGCGCTGGTGACCGACGATAACTACACCTACGTTGTGATGCCGCTGGCACGGGATCGCTAAACCAGCCTGAGGTGTCTCAGCAGGGACGCAGCACCTGACGGTAGTTCGAATTGTTCGAGCTGTACAATTAAAAGTTCACCTGAAACGCAAGATCGCACGCATGGCCGCTCGTGATCCACTTCCTTTATCCATCGCCCTCAGCGAACTCATTGCCCTTCGTGGTTTTGCGAGAGTTCGCAGCGAAAACGAGCTTGAGGCCGCATGGAAGCAGGTGGCTGGGCCCGATCTGGCTGCTCAAACTCGCCCGGCGAAGTTGAGTCGGGGGACGTTGACGGTCGCGGTCGACAACGCGCCACTGCTGAGTGAGCTTGCCTCGTTTCAGGGGCCTGAACTGCTGCAAGTCATCAGGCAGCGCTACCCGCATTTGAACATTCGAACATTGAAATTCAAGCTGAGCGGAACCTGATTTGAACCGAATTGCTTTTCGCACGAATCAATCCTGCATCAGCATTCAATTTTGAGATGGAGAACTGTTTTGTCTGACCCGAATAATCCACCGATGAATGAGTCCTCCGACGTTTCGCAATCCGCGGCAACCGGGTCTGTTTCAGCCAGCAGTGAATACGGTCCTGAACATCTTCAGGCGCTGAAGGGGCTTGAGGGGATTCGGCACCGTCCTGCGATGTACATCGGTGACACGACAACGCTGGGTTTGCATCATCTCGTCTATGAACTGGTAGATAACTGCATTGATGAATGTGCGAACGGACATGCGACTCACCTCTCCGTGGTGATTCATGCAGACGGAAGCGTTTCAGTTTCTGACGACGGCCGCGGGATTCCTGTCGGTCCGATGCCGGAAGAAGACAATAAATCGGCCCTCGAGGTCGTGCTGACCAACATTCACGCTGGTGGAAAGTTCAACCGCGACGGTGGTTACAAGGTCGGTACCGGGGGGCTTCACGGAGTCGGTATCAAGGCGGTGAATGCGCTTGCCGAATGGCTTGAAGCGGAAGTTCGCCGCGAGGGTCATGTCTGGACGATGGATTTTGCTCGAGGTAAGCCGACAACTGAGCTCAAGAAGCTGGGCAAGAGTGATACGACGGGGACCAAGATCACCTTTAAGGCCGATCCCGACATCTTTCCGGACACTCGGTACAACTTTGAGCCCCTCGCCAAGCGATTGCAGGAATTGGCGTTTTTGAATGCCGGGGTCCGCATTCGAATTCTGGATGAACGATCGGGGGAGCAGGATGAATTCTGTTACCCCGATGGAATTGTGGAATTTGTTCGCTGGCTGAATCGGACAGAAACGCCCCTGTACGATCCGATTATCCGTATCAATGGACTGCAGGACGGCATTGAAGTCGCTGTCACAATCCAGCACAACGATGGCTTCAATGAGAACGTCCGGACGTTCGGAAACTGCGTCAATAACTTCCTCGGGGGGACGCACCTCAGTGGTTTCCGGGCCGCAGTGACGCGCGCAATCAACAACTACGGAAAACGCGAAAAGCTGTTTGAAGAAATCGTTCCTTCAGGTGACGACTTCCGTGAAGGTCTTGTGGCGGTTGTGGCTGTTCGCGTTCCTGATCCCCAGTTTCAGGGGCAGACCAAGGAAAAGCTGGTCAACGCCTCCGTCGAAGGGATTGTCAACTCGATCGTCTTCGAGCAATTGACCAAGTTCATGGAAGAGAACCCGAACATCGCCAAACGCATCGCGCAGAAAGGGCTGATGGCTGCGGAAGCGCGCGAAGCGGCTCGCAAGTCTCGCGAAATGGTGCGGCGGAAAGGGGCTCTCACCTCGGGTGGACTACCCGAAAAACTGCGTGACTGTCGCAGTCGCGAGCTCGATATCACCGAGCTGTACCTCGTGGAAGGGGACTCGGCCGGTGGTTCGGCCGATACCGGACGTGATTCGAACGTCCAGGCGATCCTTCCGCTACGAGGAAAGATCCTGAACGTTGAGAAAGCTCAACTGATCAAGATCCTGGATAACGCGGAAATCTCGAATCTGTTTAAGGCGATCGGTATTCCACCGATGGCAGAGTTTGAGGATGTGACCAAGCGGCGCTACGGCAAAATCATTCTCATGACCGATGCCGATATCGACGGAAGCCATATTCGCACTCTGTTGCTGACGTTCATGTTCCGTCACATGAAGCCCCTTGTGGAGAATGGGTGTATCTACATCGCCCAGCCCCCACTCTACAAAGTCACTCAGCGGAACAAGAGCCGCTACGTGCAAACGCACGAAAAGATGGTGTCTGAGCTGATGGAGTTGGGGCTGAATGGAAGTCGGGTTGTCTTCTCTGACGGAGTCGAAATCGAAGGAGATCATCTCCGGCGAATCGTCACCCTGCTCGGCCGGATCGAAGAGCCAATCGAGCTTCTGGAACGTCGCGGACTCACTCTGAAATATCTACACCAGCAATCGCCTGACCCTGAAAAGCCATTGCCGCAGTATCGAGTCTTTCTGGGTAAGCGAGAACAGTGGTTCCATACGCGGGATGAGGTCGAACAATTCGTCCAGGAGGAAGAGAAGAAGCGGGGGCAGGAGCTGGAGATTGCCGGTGAAGCCAACGGTACGCCTGCTCCGAGCAAAAACGTGGCACCCGCCACACCGGGAGCTGCGAAAGATGGTTTGCTTCAGATTGTCGATCTGCACGAGATGCGAACGATCAACGATGCGCTGCGTGAGCTGAAAGGTTATGGAATTCGTCTACCCGATCTTTATCCCCCTGGGGCCAAAGACGGTGAAACCTTCTATCCGTTCCGAATCCAGCAGGAAGACCATACCGTACGCCTGACCAGCCTCCGGGAATTGCTGCGTGAGCTTCGGGATCTGGGCGAGCGAGGAATGAAGGTCACCCGCTTTAAGGGACTGGGTGAAATGGACGCTGAAGAGTTGTGGGATACCACGATGGACCCCGCCGCAAGAACGCTGTTAAAGGTCACGATGGTTGACGCTGCCGCTGCGGACGAGATGTTTCGGGTATTAATGGGCGATGCCGTTGAGCCGCGCCGCGAATTCATCGAAAAGCATGCACTCGACGTGAAAGACCTGGACGTCTGAACGAAGTTGTTGACGGTCTCGAAGTCCCAGGGCGCCCGACAGTGCAGCGGCGTCCCGGGACTCGTGCATTCTGGAATCTTCCGTCAAAAGCTTTGCGGGCAAATTCTTGCGGCCGTTGTCGAAATCACACGCATTCAGCCGCTCGAGCTGCTGCGTCAGATGAGCACTCTTCCTTTTCTCTGGGGACTAAGGAAGAAAGCGAGTTCGTTCTTCGGGGGTTGGCAGGCGACACGACTCTTTCTTACCAAACACGCGATATCGATTCTTTGCGACGATCGTGTATCCAAGATTCCGCAGAGGAAGCGGAATGAGCCACAGCAGTACCCCCAGAACGCGCCAACCGGGCCCCAGTTGCCAGAGTATTCTGATCACCGCCGCCGATTTCCTGTAGGTACGCCCTGCGACCCACAGCACCATGGTGTCGAGGTTGTTGACATCTGCTGGGGATAACAGTGACTTCGCGGTATCACCTTGCAGCGGGGCAAACTGGAACTGCTTCCGATAATCACGTTTCATGACGAAGTCGATGGACCAGTTGCACAGGCCACACACGCCGTCAAAAAACAAGATTCGTCGCACACCTTCGGTCTCACGGACGTCCACGGGGATCGGAATTTCGCCTGTCCCGCTGAGTGCGACTGGTACACTGCTCATGACGCCCTCCGCTCTAGGATTGGTTGACTGAAACCCCGGAAACATCGTACAGGAACGGCGTCAGTGACAGCAAATCCCTCTCTGTCGACGTTGGCATCGACTCGAAGAAATGAGTAGTCGCCATCGGCGAAAAGTTTCTGGCACGCGACATCGCATCCTTCAAGCGTTACGACTCTCGGACAATCTTGGATCGAACTGTCGAAACCCCGCTGTGCGCAGGCGTCAGGCCTTCTTCTTGACCGGGCGACCTCGCTTCTTGGGTGTAGCATCCGTGGCTGAAGTCGTTGCTGCCATCCGAGCCTTCCGTGCAGCGACATCGCGTTTGGAACGCTTCTGCATAATTTCATACTGAGAAGGTCGACCTTGATTCTTTGCAACAATCTGGGCCGGCAGGACGGCGACACACTGATTGGCCATGGTAATGATGACATCCAGGCAATCCCATTGTCGCTGCGTCCAGGGAAAGAGAGCATGGGTCAGCTTGTGCTGCTGCATTTCCATCGCAACCTGGGTCAGTTGTTCCGTCGCCTTCTTCAGTGACTCTGCCGTGCTGGCCACCATTTCTGCGCTTTTGGATTCGTATTTCAATGGCACGCAAATCTCTCCTGAAAAATGAAATGAAAACCTAACGCTTGACGCGTCATTACCTTTTGTCATCGGTAAAGCAAAAACGTAAGTCCGTCAAAAGAAAATCACAACTGCATTCTTGACGTCATAAATCTTTGTCGGTATCTTGTCGTGAGGTTGTGTTGCTGTGGCTGCGACGCAATATGATTCGGTTAATCTGCAGGGTGCACTATGTCGGCTCTCGATTCCAGCGAAAGAGACCTCCATTTCCAGGCGACCGGCGAAATGGAGAATCGTTGTCAGCAGCTCGAACGTCAGGTGGCAAAACAGCGAGCTGACTGGGAGTTGGGAGCTCGGGAATGGAAACGGCTGCAACGGTACCAGCAGGAACTGGCCGATTGGCTGGTGGACAATGCGGCGAATGATGACGGGCGGTTGATAAAGTCGCAGATCAACGCCGCACTGGGGGGAGAAGATTTCATCCCCTGTTCGTTTACTTTTTCCGCCAAGGGAAGGAAGTACCACATGGAGCTGGTCTCAACAGTCTATGAGATTCAAGAAATGTAACCGGGTTTCTGAATTTTCATCTCAGTCGAACTCGCCGTGTCTCTCGATCATCCCTTTCAATCCCTCACACAAGAAAGATCGCCATTTATGCCGGAACGAACCGTTAAAGGAGCGGCATTTACCATTATTGTTGACGATAAGCAAATTCGTGTCGAGCACGTTTTTGGAAAGGGAAAGCGATGCCGTGTTTACGCTCCACCCGGAGTTCTCATCGAGCCCGTATCGCACGGACAGAATCTTCCCGCATGCCGGAACGAGTCGCCCATTCTTGATGGGCTACGACAGTCGCTCGGGGACGGTGAGATTCCGGATTCTTCCCTATCCGATCTTTGAGCGGCGGAAGACGGCCAATCTCCGGCCTCTGAATGGGGGACGTGGAAACGGCCTGCTTCAGCGAAATCGGCCCCGCCAGGGCCACCAGAGACTGAAGTCGATCCTTCTCAATGCGACATCCAGCAAGAACAGAAGAGAGGCGATTGTCACCAGTGGCGGCCAAAGCGGAGTGGTTCTCTGGACCGTTCGCGGGCGCACTACTGGCTGGCCTTCACTCTGTCGGTCTCCCGTGTCTGTGGGAAAGATCTCGTCAGGGGCGGGCGAAAATCGGCCGCCTGATGTACTGGCAAGGGTCTTTAACAGGTCTTCATTCGTGGGGTGGAGCCTGAGTTCGTCAGGATAGCCCACAATCAGGCCCCGTGTCTGCTGATGCAGCAGTGTTCCCCCCGATGTCTTCTGGGTCATGTTCAGGTGATACGCCCCGGACAACGGGGTATCAAACTCGGCAACGTAGCGACCGGGGCTGGTTTGTTTCATTTCGAGCTTGTGCTGGCCCAACTGAGGGTCGATCACCGTGACTTCCGTTTCCGCTCGATTCAAGAATCGGCCGGAAGGGTCAATCGCGTCGAGGCTGACCGTGGCCCGACGACGTTCCTGCTTCACGTCGACGACGACCCCTTTCACGTCATTTTTACGCATCGACTGGCGAACTACTTGAGCCCAGAATTTGCTGAAACCTGGCCATGTGAGCCATTCTGCTCCCCAGCGACTTTTCGCATCAGAAGTAAACGCGACAGTGGTTCCCAGTCCGTATCGCCACCATGCCAGCAGCGGGTCTCCCGATTCTGTCGCCAGGATAAATTCGCAGGTGGCCTTAGGTCTGGTGACAACGTACCCAAGCAGAAACGGGGCTGTTTCAAAGTCGATGTCGGCGAGGACAGGCGTCGGTCGAAGCAGTTGCGGAACGAACGGCTGTTCATTGATCGCCGATTTGCTGGCGGTCATGGTTTCTTTAGCAAAAATCTGGGGAAGTGTGCTGGCCTCCATGGCCTCAAAGTAACGTCCCTGGCCGATCCTCGCGATCTCTTCCAGCAGCTTCGAATCACACCCTTCACCCACGGCGACCGTCGAACATGTGATACGGGAAGAAGCCATACTCTGGGCAATCCCTTCGAAGTCCCCAGGAGAAGAGATTCCGTCTGTCAGCACGATGACGTGCTTGAGCTTTGCGGTGGCCGCTTGGAGAGAGTTGTAGGCTTCTTCCATGGCGGGATACATCGTGGTTCCGCCACCCGCTTCGATGCGGCTGATGTCATCAATGATGCGGCCTTTGTTACCTGCGGATTGGAGTTCACTCACCCAATAGAAATCTCCGTCAAAGGCGATGACCCCGAGCTGGTCCCGGGGGCCCAGCAATTCGGCAGCACTCTTGGCCGCCTCTTTGGCCATCTCGATCTTTTCTCCCCCCATTGAGCCGGATTTGTCGATGACGAGGACCATTCCCAGGGAGGGTTTCTCTTTTTCCTTTTCAAAGTCGGATCGAACGGGCAGGATCTCTTCGAGAACTGTTTTGTAGTAACCTCCCAAGCCGAACGACTGGTCGCCCCCCAGCATCATGAAGCCACCTCCCAGATCCTGAACATAGGTCCGGGCGAGTTCCATTTGCCGCTGTGACAGGCTGGTAGCGGGGATGTTGGACAGGACCAGCAGTTCATAATTCTGAAGGTCCGCCAGTGACTCGGGCATTCCTTCGACAGGCCGAACGTCGCATTCGATTTCCTCCTGCTGGAGAGCCCAGACAAGTTGCTGTGCCAGTTTGGGTTCGCTTTCAATCAGCAGGACACGAGGTTTGCCGGTGGTAAACACCAGACCCGACTCGGTGTTGTTGTCGAGCAACGTATCTTGTGACAGTCCGCCGACTTTGACGGTGTACTGGGCCAGCCGTTCACCCGTGATCGACTGCTGAAAGCGAAACCGGTTTTCGCCTGCCTTCAGTTTTCGCGTCTCACTCAGCACCTTGTGGGCACCCCGAAAGACCTCGACCAACCCTTCATCTTCATGGTTCGAATTGATGACGACTTCGACGTAGAACGGCTCACCTTCGCGCACTTGAGCAGGCACATCGACTGCGGCGACCTGTACTTCGTTTTCATCCCGTACTTTCAACGGAACTGTGTCGATTGGAATGAGTTGTACGTCTCGAGCAGATCCCGGTGTGATGTTTCCGGACATCGTTTTTCGATCCGTCGTGACGAGTGAAGCAGTGCCGAGCGCTGCTTGAAGTACGTCGCCGGCTGTCTGATTGCCGTCCGTGAGAAGCACAATTCTCGGTACATAGTCGGGCGGCATCGCTCCCGCCGCAGATCGAATGGCGGCCGCGATGTCCGTGGCGTTTCGATCCAGAGCGGGGGGCAGTGCGGGGGTAGATGACCCGGCTGCTGGGCTCGTCGAAGGCTGTTCTGTTGAAGACTTTGGTCGTTCGGTTGTCAGCGTCCCCGCTTGAGCAGCGAACGGCAGGTACATGACTTTATGGTCGCCGGGATTGGTTGATTGGGAAAAAACGCGATCCAGATACTCGTCAACCTGGGACGATTTTGCAGAAGGTTTCGAACCATCTCCACGGAGTTGCTCGTCATTGGCTGAATCGACGCTCAGGCTTTGGTCGATCGCAAAAATGACGAACTTTTGCTGAGTCGGACGTAGCAGAGCCAGTCCGGCAAGTGCAAATGCCAGCAGGATCGTGATGGCTGTCCGCGTGGCTAACGAGATGACACGTTGTCGCAAGGGAAAATCAGATAACGAACGCCAGTAGTAGTAGGCGAGCAGGGGTACGATCAGAATGAGCGAGGCCAGCCACCAGGGATGAGGCACTTCGAATGAAAAGGAATCAATCATCAGGGATCTCGTTTCCATTGCGATTGTCCCGCAGTCGAGGACGATCAATTGACGTTCTCGTTCTTAACTGATGACACGCCGTTGATAGAGGCACCATTCGATGGTGGTCAGTGCCAGCGCGATCAAGAGCAGCCAGAACCAGACCGGACGCGATCCCAGTCCCGCGAGGACCGGGGACGGAGAGCTTCTCTTCAGCAGAAGGTCCTCTGTGGGACGCAGATCAGACTCTGCAGAGCTGGCGAGATTGCATGCGATCTCGAGCAGTGGCGGCGGCGGGGCCTCTTGTGCGACTTGCGTCGTTGCGGTCAGGGAGGTTGGGACGACATCCGAAACTTGCCAGATTCCGCATTGATCCAGTGGGCCAACCGTGGCCTTGTCCGCACTCAAGGTCAGCGGTTTCCTCTGACCAGTGGGGCTCACCAGAGTCAGTTCCTGACCCTTGGGTGGGGTCAGGAAATCGCTGATCGTCACCGTCGCGATGGAACCTGCCGCAAGAGACTCACGCAGGTCGCTCTTGTTTCCCGCGAACCAATGCAGGGCGTTCCCCACGGAAATGGGAAAAGCTGTCCTCAATGGAAGATCCCCTTTGTCGAGATTTACTGTCAGGACCAGGACCTTCCCTTCGGGGCGGTTGATAGCAAAAAAGAGCGGGTCCCCTGTGATCGCTGTTGCGAGAATCTGCACTTGCTCAGGTTCTGTTGGCGTGATTTTACGAGCTTCGGGCATGACGACGTTGTCGAGGCTGACGTGCGCCATTAGCGGCGAGTCCTTGTCCTGCTTTGTTACGATCGCGCTTTCAAGTTGTTCGCCGACTGTAAAGAGGTCACTGGAATTTGCGGGATCGATGATAAAGACATTTCCTGCAGGGAGTGTCGCAGGGAGACCGCGGTGGTAGACGACTACAGATTCCAGGGGAACGCTGGCAGGGGGTTGATCAACGACGGTCAATTTGACCAGGGGATTCGCTTCGAAGACTTTCTGCAGAAAGAGATTGCCTGTCGTGACGAGAATGACAGACTGAATTTCGCGACGTGGCAGGACCGCCCAGGCAGTGTTGTCTGCGGCCAGTGCGTCATCGTGCTTGATGTTCGCGACCAGATGGCCGCCGTTGGCAGAAGCTTTATCAAAGACCTGGGTCCATTTTGCACCTGGCTCCAGCTTCAGGGGTACGACATCGATCGGTTCTGTGGTCCCCGTGCCGGGTATGAGCAGATCAATCTCGAAGCGACACTCCACAGGATCATCTGACACATTGGAGACTTCGGCGAGAATTTCATATCCCAGGGGATCGACCAGACTTCGCCGAACTTGAAACTGGGTGATACCGACATTGCCTGAACGCTCGCCGATGATTTGTAAGGTAAGCTTTCCCGGTCCGCCGATGTCATTCGGGGCCTGAACTGCAGGAGCGTCCCCATTCGCCGAAGCGACGGGGAGAGGCGCCTTTTCGGATGTGTCGTTGGTCTGGACTTGATCACTCATCCGCGTTTCGGCCCCTTCGAAGCAACCGTCTGTCAGGACGATGACTTCGGCCTGCTTTCCATCAGGTCGCTCGCCAAGCAGGCGTTGCGCAAGAGAAATTGCTTCAGCGACGCGCGTAGGACCGTCGGTCGCCGGCAGCGAATTGATCGCGTCCGTCAATGTCCGTTGTCGGCCAGTGAATCCGACGATGACCTGTGGTTGAGTCCCCGCAGCGACGAGCGCCACTTCGTCGCGGTGCCGCATTCCTGATACCAACAGTCGCGCGTGGCGACGAGCTTCGCTCAGACGGGACGGTTTGACGTCCGTTGCGTTCATGCTGGCCGAATTATCAACGACCAGCACGATACGCCGTGCAGATCGAACCTCCCAGAAGAAATACGGGTCAGCTAAGGCCAGAACCAGCAATGATAGCATCGCGAGTTGCAGCAAGAGCGAGACGAGGTGCTTAAGCCGTTGCCAGATCGACCGTGGGTTCTGCTCATTAAGAACTTGATTCCAGAACAGGATCGTGGAAACCGGCTGTCGCCGTAATCGAATTTTGAGAATGTAGAAGACGACGATTGGAACAGCGAGTCCAAACCAGAACAGGGAACCTGGCGAATCAAACGTCATGGGAGAGGTCAACCTGCTAAGAGACCCAAGTGAATTCGGACAGAAATCAGTCGGTCGAAGTTGCGACCAAGATCCTAACCATCTGTCGCGACCAAAACCAGACAGCATGTCATGGTTCTGTTTTCGCAAGCGAAAGTCTCGAGCGGATGACGACGGCGCTGACCCGTCAAGCCAATCGGAATGACGTTACAGAAAAGGCGATCAGGCGATTCGAGCCTTAGTTCGATGGCAGTCACTGCCCGCTGCGCCGGGGCTAATTCATCTTGCTAAAGCGGCAGCAGGGCTTCCGGCCTCCACAACGCGTATACAGAGAACGCGTTGTTTTTTTGTTCCTTGATCATCACGGCAGAAGAATCGATCGCCTAAGGTTCCCTCTTCGTGAGGGATCGCCGTAATCAGCGCCAGTTCTCCCACATTCAAGGTCATACTAAATCGTTGAGCCACGCGCACGTCGATTTTTTGACTCATTTTGAGTGACCAGGCTTCCCCGGCAGCTGTGCGTCGAAGCTGGTTTTCGCCATGATGAATTTCGGGCTGGAAGTCGATTCTGATCCAGCCTTCCTGCAGTCGATTGGCCTTCATGCGAAGAACGCAGTTGACATTCTCGTAGGAGGCGGACTTTTTTCCTCCCGCCTCGTGAAACAGGAACTCACATTCGTCATGAATGATGCCGGTGGGGATTTCCGTTTCGACGCCGGGGGCCAGGAACTGGTGTCGACCCAACAGCGGCCCCGAATTCTCGGACGAGTTCAGGGGGATTTCCGCGACCATACCCAGTAACTTCTGGACTGAGGCCGGAGGGTGTGAACTCGCATTTCCGACACGAAAACCATTTTCACGCAGAATTTGCCGAGTTTCAGTCGTTGGCACGGCTCCAATCTGATCCACATCTTTCCAGAGGCTTGTGGAGAGGAGCGGATCTTCCTGCGGGCGTTCAATGAAGAAAACTTCGAGCAGTATGGTGTCAGGCGCAGCCTGAATCGGAGGAAGAATCGGTCGTCCGGACGAAAACTGGGTCGAAGTCGAACCGGTCGGGAAGATCGAACATCCTAAAAATGCAAAGACGCTGACTGTCACCACCAGAAAAGGTAGTCGATTGGTCCTCGCGAATGGCAGGATGTACCGGGACACGTGCAAGTCCGTGAAAAGGATTGCTTTTCTTCGATTTGATGTATGAAAGGAGGGAGCAGCGGGAATCTACCCCGGTTTGGCCAAACGTGTCAATTTGAGTTCTTGGCCGGGGCAGCGAGCATCGAGGCAGCGAGGCTTTTCTTTTCGATCCGCTTCGCTCATTCTTCCGTTTGCTAGAACGATTTCAGCGAACTGGATTTAAAACGAGAGTAACAGGATGTTTGATTGTGGATTTCGAGTGGGGCTGGGACACGACAGGCACCGACTCGTTCCTGGTCGTCGATTGATTCTTGGCGGAGTCGTAATTGACTACGAGTTTGGCCTGGACGGACACAGCGACGCTGATGTGCTACTGCACGCGCTGACAGATGCTGTGCTGGGGGCCGTCGGCCTGGGGGATATCGGTGAATGGTTTCCCAATACAGATGCCCAATGGACCAACGCGGATTCGGCCATTTTTCTGGAGCAAGCCGTAGCGGCTGTCCGCGAGCGAGGCTGGGAGATCGGCAACGTCGACTGCACGATTCACGCGGAGCGTCCGAAGCTGTCGAGCTACAAAAAGGCGATCGCCGCCCGCATCGCTGAACTGATGAAGATCGATGCCACTCAGGTTAACGTGAAAGCCAAAACGGGCGAGAGGGTGGGGCCGATTGGACGGCAGGAGGCGATCGACGCTGACGCGGTTGTCTTACTTGCCAGAATCAGGGCCGCGTCCTGAATTCCACTCTCCAGTGTGGAAGGATGAGGGGCGCTCGATTCAAAGTGTCGCTTTGCTAAATTGCCTTGCGCAATTATGCTCGGAACCGACCCATCGGGAGAAGACTGTGTTTTCAGCCCTTTCCAGTGGCGTTGGGGTGAGGCACCGAACCGGACGTGAGCAGGGTTGTTCAGAATCTCGTGGAGAACTCTCTTTTGAGATGCACGAGCCATGAAAACGAGTGTCGAGCAGGGATGGAGCGGGAAGGGCATTTGTGACAGCTACTCAATCGAAGATATCGAATGCAGCGACGGTTCAGAGCAAAAGCCAGTGGGCATTGATCTGGAACGAATTTAAGAAACGTCGACTCGCAGTGGCCGCCGCAGCACTCGTTCTGGCATTAATTACGACCAGTGTTTTTGCTCCTTTCCTGGCGAACGCCCGACCGATTTTTTACGTCGGGATTAATCGGTTCGAATATCAGGAAGCGGCGAGGACACTTCGTGGTGCCATGTCGCAGCAGATTGAAGCCCTGGCGAAAGATTCGGCTCTTTCGATTCCTGATGCGACGATCAAGACGATCGCCCTGCAGATGGATCTCATGGAAAGTGCTCTGTCTCCGGAAAAGTCGGCTGAGCTCAGCGAGCTTGAGAACAAGATCCTCAATATCCTTCGCTCGTCCGGCATGGAGGGGAGAAGTGATGCTCTTAGACAACTGCAGCGAGAACTTCGTTCCAGCTTCGACGCCAGCAGCGTCACACTTGTCTCGAAGTCACACTGGCCTGTGTTTGCCTCGCTCAACGCCGCAGATGTTGGCTTTCAGGTTGCGAATATCCTGTTTCTACTCACGCCCTTGTGGATCTGGCTGCTCCGCAGGCTGGTTCCAGTCGAGAATGATCATATTCGTCGGAGGGTGTATTCCTTTCTCGTAATGGGGTTACCTCTCATTGCGGGGATGTTGTGGTGGTGGCAGGTTCCTTATCGCGTTGATCGGACTGAGTATAAATCGGGAGTTCTGGCCGCGGATCCCGATGCTGCCAAAGCACCTGTGGTCTACGAATCTGTCATGTGGCCTCCAATTGCCTATGGCATCGATGAATATGACCTGGCCGGAAAATCAGCCGCACCGGCGTGGTACCCTGCTAAGTGGTGTCCGCCGGGGAAAGACGCCGCTTCGATCAAGCTGGCCTCGCAATGGAGTGGACCGCACTGGCTTGGTACCGATGCATCCGGTCGTGACGTGCTTTGCAGAATGATCTGGGGAGGTCGAGTCAGTCTTTCCGTCGGACTGGTGGCCGTCGCTATCTACGTGACAATTGGAATCATCGTCGGTGCCCTGGCGGGGTACTACCGTGGATGGTGTGATCTTCTGATCTCCCGCATCATTGAGGTCATGATCTGCTTCCCCACGTTCTTCCTGATTCTGACGATCGTGGCTCTGGTCGGTCAGAACATCGTCAACATCATGATCGTTATTGGATTGACCGGTTGGACGGGTATTGCGCGGCTGGTGCGCGGTGAGTTTCTGCGACTGGTCGATCAGGAGTTCGTGGTCGCTGGCCGCGCACTAGGCTATACGCCGATGAGAATTATCTTCCGCCATGTCTTACCCAACGCCATGGCACCCGTACTGGTCTCTGCCACGTTCGGAATTGCTGGTGCAATCCTGACAGAAAGTGGTTTGTCATTTCTGGGCTTGGGGATTTCCAAGCCAACGCCGTCCTGGGGGGGATTGCTGGCAGATGGTCGTGATTCCCTGCAGCATGCTCCGTGGCTCATTCACTTTCCGGGTCTGGCGATTTTCCTCACCATCACGGCTTATAACCTGATGGGAGAAGCACTTCGCGACGCTTCTGATCCGCGGCTGCGAGGCTCTCGCTAACCCCCCTTCATTCAGCGATGCTGGGAAAATTCTTGTGCCAGTCGGTTGCTTCCTGATAGGCGCAGCCGATTGACAGGATCGTATTCTCATCGAGAGCCCGACCCGTGAACTCAATTCCCGTGGGCAAACCGTCCTTCCCAAATCCGTTGGGGAGAGTCAGGGCTGGTAGACCACATAAGTTCGCGGCACTCCCCAGTTCGGAGCAGACGAACCCACGCGACCATTCAGTAAAACGCTGAATGATCGGGCCTGCTTCCGTGTTCAGCGTGGGGGTGACGATCGCATCATAATTTGCCAGGACCCCATTGATCTCCCGCTGGATCTGCCGTCGAATCCTCATTGCATTGATGTAGTCTTTTGCAGGGATAAACAGGTTAGAAAAGCCGCCCCAGCGATCTTCCGGCGCGGTGAGTTCCCACGATCCTCCCTCGGCCATGAAGGTTTCAAACGCTGCAGACATCTCACTCGAAATAATCGTGCTTGCGACGATCGAGTAGGGGAGATCGGGAAGTTCAATTGTCTCGACCGAGCCGAGCTTTTCCAGGACCTTCAGTGATTGTTCATAGTTCTGGAATACTTCTGGCTGGACTTCGCCGGGATCGACGTCCAGCACGGCAAAGCGAAATGAGCGTTTGACCTGAGGATGCTCGAAGGTCCACGAAGAGACTATGCAAGTGTCGTCTAACGGGTCTGCACCGGCAATCGCGTCTAGAACCAGACCACAATCTTCCGAAGTGCGGCAAAGCGGCCCCAACTTGTCGAGGGTCCAACTAAGTGCCATGGCTCCGTGGCGGCTGACGCGTCCATAAGTGGGTCTTAAGCCCGTCACACCACAATAGCATGCGGGAGTCACGATGGACCCGAGAGTTTCTGAGCCGATCGCAAAGGGGACCAGTCCGGCACCTACTGCTGAAGCGGAACCCGAGGAGGATCCTCCCGCCCACCGTGATTTGTCCCATGGGTTCAGGCCCGGACCTGAGAATGTGGCGTCTGCCTGCTTGTAGCCGAATCCCCCCGCCAGTTCGACCATCGCCAACTTGGCGCACAGCACTGCGCCGGCTTCTCTCAGCCGGACGATGACTGTGGCGTCTTCGTCGAATACCTGGTCCTGCAGAGGAGCTGCCCCCCACGTTGTGGGTATTCCCTTCGTTGCCAGAAGATCTTTAACACCAAAGGGGATGCCGTGCAGTGGACCCCGGTCATAACCGGCCTGCATTTCTGCATCGGCCTGTCGAGCCTGTGCCAGGGCGAGCTCAGACGTCACTCGTACGATGGCGTTATAGCGCGGTCCGAATTGCTTCAGGCGATCGAGATAAAACTCGGCCAGCTCTATGGCTGACGTTTGTCTGGTCCTCAAGCGAACGCCGAGCTCCACAATACTGTGAAATGCGAAAGAGTCGGACATGGGGCGAAGTGACCACTGAAGGATCGGTTGGTAACGAATTCCGCGCAGATCCTACCCGAGGAAGTACTGCGACAGAATCGTATCTGAGGGAATGGGGCCACTTGAGTAGTTGACATCCGCTTCCTGAATCGATTTCGCAAGCGGATATCAGTTCAACGCAATCGCGAGCAGTTCGCACTTTGTTTGCTGGCGATGATCTGATAAAGCATTCCTTAGATGATATCGATAATGTGGATGCGTCGACACAAGCTTGGTGAAGCGTGGACCTTAAAGCAGCAATTCCCTGGCGCAGTCGAAAAGACCTCCAGAGCAAGATCTCGACCCGGAATGGTGTTCGCGTCCATGACGTGAAGGATCCTGTTTCGCTCTCTTACTATGAACTGCGGGATGAGGAAGCGTTTGTCCTGAATCAGCTTCTTCATCCCGTCTCAACCCTCGAACTCTGTGAATCATTTCATCAGCAGTTCCGGCCGCAAACACTCTCGCCGGAGGAACTGGTGAGGTTTATCGCACAACTCGTGCAACAGGGACTGCTGGTCGCTCAACAGCCGGGATATGGTCGTTCGCTGGCAGCACGAAATGCACGCATCGAAAGCTCTCGGCGGTGGTCGGGTCTTGCGAATGTACTCTCACTTCGATTTCGTGGATTTGACCCCGACAGGCTTCTGGGCTGGCTGGTTGCTCGCTTTGGCTGGCTCATATCGTGCTGGACGATGGTTCCGGCAGGGATTTTGATTGCGGCTGCAATCCTGCTCTTGGTCATTCGGCATGAACAGGTCTCGGAAAGATTGCCCGAGGCGAGGGCTTGGCTGAGTTCAGGAAATTTGCTGTTGATGGCAGGCTTGCTTGGCTGTGTGAAGGTGCTGCATGAATTTGGTCACGGATTGGTCTGCAAGAAGTTCGGCGGCGAATGTCATGAAATGGGCTTTATGTTGCTCGTGTTCACACCGTGCCTGTATTGCAACGTGACTGATAGCTGGATGCTGCAAAGCCGCTGGCAGCGAGCCGCGGTCAGTGGGGCAGGAATTGCGATTGAGGCCACGATCGCGGCAATGTGCACATTCTTGTGGTGGCTGAGCGAGCCGGGATTGTTTCACTCCATTTGCTTAAATCTGATGTTTGTATGCGGTATCAGTACCCTCTTGTTCAATGGCAATCCACTCTTGAGGTACGATGGCTATTTCATACTCTCCGACCTGCTGGAATTCCCGAATCTCTACCAGCGAGCGGCCGAAACGGTTCGCCGTCGTTTAGGAAACTGGTACTTGGGACTCTGTGATCACCCTCCACGGAATGCATCGACTGCGCAGGAGTGGGGGCTATTCATTTATGGAGCGGCATCGATTGCTTACCGCCTCTTTCTGACGTTTTCGATTCTCTGGTTTCTACAGAGTTGGTTAAAACCACACGGGCTCGCCCCCGTGGTGCACGTGCTTGGGGGACTGATGCTGGGCATGGCGTTTCTTTTGCCCCCACTTCAGTTGCTGCGATGGATTCAGCAACCGGCGCAACGGGTCCGAGTTCATTGGGGACGTTTTGTTGCCAGGACCGGTGCGACGGCCCTGGCTTTCGCCTGGCTGCTTCTGATGCCCCTGCCTGCGTGGATCAATTCGTTCGCTTCCTGTGAAATGAATGACGCAGCGCGGGTTTACGTCACGGCGGAAGGAACTCTGGTAGACAGCATCGCCGTCGGTACAGAGGTTGGGACGGGGCAGGAGGTCGCGCGGCTGGTTGACCCGAGGTTGGAACGAGAGCTCGCACGACTACATGGTGAGAGCGAGGAATGTCGAGTCCGACTGGAACAACTGGAACGCCGTCGAGTCCAGGATGCGACCATTGCCGCTCAAATTCCGATCGTTCGCGAAGCCTATCAGGATCTGAAACAGCAGTACGATCGCAGAACGAAGGATGCTGAGCGACTTGTCCTTCGTGCACCGCGAGCGGGGTCTGTGATAGCACCCTCCCCGGCACCTCGAGTAACCTCCGATGCCCTCCCTTTCTGGTCTGGTTCTCCCCTTGATGATCGCAATCGTCACTGTTTTTTACGAGCGGGAACGACTGTCTGTCTGATCGGGGACCGTACGGACCTGGTGGCGATGCTGCTGGTCAGTCAGGAAGACTTTCCCTTCGTACGCGTGGGGCAGCAAGTGCGAATCGAGTCAGCGTCATCGCCGGCAGCAACACTCAACGGGGAAATCACGGAGTTGGCGGAACTGGATCTTGACCGTGTTCCGCAAAATCTCGTCCAGCGGGCGAACCTGCCGACTCGTCTAGCATCCAGCGGAACGATCAGGCCCTACGGGACGTGGTATCAGGCTCGAGTTCAATTGCCCAAACAAGAGAATCTACCCCTGCCCGGAATGGTGAGTCGCGCCCGCATCCAGATTGAACCGCAGCCGCTGCTGGCCCGGTTTCAGCGATGGTTCCGACGAACGTTTGCGTTGAGTGACGCGTAGTCTGGTCGCGTGGGTGAGAATGTCTTTCGGGTTGATCAGTGGGCTTAGCTGCCCGGAAATGAACACAGCCCCGCGACATCGGTATGGGAACGATGCGGCGGGGCTGAGTCAGCAACCCAAGCGAGGGTAGCCAACTGCAGGTCAGCTCACTTTGAGGTCGACCTTGTGCCAACCGTTGTACTGATAACCTTTCATGTTCCAGGGAGTCTCCTGCGGTTGTGATTCGTCGTCAGTCGTCACCGCACGAACGAGGAGGCTTTGCGTCTGTGGGGTCAGAGGAACTTCGACGGACCAGTGCAGCCAGCAGAAGTCACGGATGGGCGAGGTGATCCTGGTCGACTGCCAGGTGTTACCGCCGTCTGCCGAAACTTCAACCGTCTTAATCCGGGTGCCGGTACGGCCGCTGGATAGTGCAACGCCGCGAACGGTCAGACGCTCTCCGGAAACCATCGCGTTCGGCGCGGGAGAGCAGATGATCGAGTTCAGCGGGTATTCGTAGATCGGAGGCGCCGCGTCGACTGCTGCGGGGGTGTCTTCCGTGATCACCTTGTACGCGTGGGCCAGATAGTGGTTGGGCGAAGGCTGATCGCTAACGGTGATTTTGGAGAGCCATTTGACGCTACGGGCGCCAATAAAGCCCGGAACAATTGTGCGAAGCGGGTAGCCGTGTTCGGTGGTGAGAGGCTTTCCGTTCATCATTGTGGCCAGCAGGCAGCCTGGAGCTGCGGGTGTGTCTGCCAGAGCTTTCTCGAGAGGAATCGAGCCACCGAATGGGAAGGTCTCTCCCTTCTCGGTAATCTCGTCCAGGCCTTCGAACCAGACGTGTTTGGCTCCGGGCTTGATTCCTGCTTTTTTCAGTACGTCTGACAAGCGTGATCCGCGCCATTCGGCGTTGCCGATGGCACCAGCATCCCACTGTACGCCAGGAACCTTCTTGACTCGATTGAACTCGGTTCTCCGATTCCCCGAGCAAGTCAGTGTCGCTGTGACCGAGTGCAGTCCGAATTGTTCAGTCAGTTCTGACAGTCCGAGGGTGAGAGGCTTCTCAACCAGACCGTCGATGGTCAGTTTGTATCCCTTCGCATCGATTTTGGGGGCAGTCCCGTGGTTGCGGATGAAGAAGGCCGCTGTCGGGGTGATCCAGTGTTCGAGCAATTTATCCAGTGAAGGCTCTGCATTGAGGGGCGTTTCCGTCCTGACGATCAACTGGTGGTCAGGAGGGGCCTGCTGTGCCGCAAGCCACTGCGGAGAGTTGGGTCCAATCAGGTACAGGCCGATGCCGGTGCTTCCCCATTTCAGGCAATCGCGACGACTGAGTTGTGACAACATGGTGTGGCTCCTCGTAGGGCAATTGAAATCAAACCGGTGTTCCCGATTGTACGTGTATCCGAAGGTTTTACCTAGACACTCTTCGGGGTTGCGATCATTAAGTCGAGGGGAGGATTTGCCGCAATCGCGTTTCCAGAAGGTCCTGGCCAGCAAGAAACTCAAGTCCGATTTCGATGGCAAGTAATGGAGGGCCCTTCCACTGGTCCGCAGCAATCTTCACAAGGTCTTTCTGCGTCGTCAGCACGACATCTGCACCGACAGTGGCCGCCAGTTGTTCGAGTTCAAGGTGGTCGTTTCGCGAGTAGTGGTGGTGGTCTGCGAAGTGACGGAACTGTTTGCAGTTCGTTTCAATCGACGAGACTGTCTGCTCGAACCCTTTGGGGTTGCCAATCCCGCAAAATGCGATGCAGTTCTTGTCCTTAAGTGTGCTCAACGGATGGGCCTGCCAGTGGAGATCCACCGCTTGCGTTGGCTTGAAGGCCAGATCGATGCAAGCAGTACCGGGGCACAGGCGCTGCAGTTCGGATCGAAGAGTTGCGAGATCGTGTTTCGAACACTGATTCGCTCTGGTAATCAGGATCAAATCCGCTCGTGATAAGCCGGTTTGCCGTTCTCGCAGGAGTCCACGGGGTAACGGATATCCGTAGCCCCAAGGCTGCAGGGCATCGATGAGGACGAGGTCCAGGTCGCGATCGAGCCGCCGGTGCTGGAATCCGTCGTCAAGCAAGAGGACGTCACAGCCGAATTCCTGAACGGCTCGCCTGGCGGATCCCACACGGTCCTTCTGCTGTAGGTGAGGGACTTCCGGGCAAAGGCGGTCGAGGACAAGTTTCTCATCATTCCCGCACTGGGGCTGCTCGCCTGTGTTGCTTTGGTCGGTGGGGCTGAGTGCACGATACCCACGGCTGAGCAATCCCGGGCGACGACCGCAGGCACGCAGCCAATTCGCAAGCCAGGCTGCGGTGGGGGTCTTTCCCGTTCCGCCTGTGGTGATATTGCCCAGACTGATGACCGGGACAGAGACGCGATGGGTCTTGAGCCAGCCTTGGTCGTACGCTGTATTACGCAGGGTCATCACTGCGGAGTACGCCGATGAAGCGAGTGTTAATCCACCCCGAAGGAGGGAGGCGCCAGGGCCAGCACGGCGGCCGGAGAGCAATTCGTGCAGCGCGGCTTCATCCATGAAAATTCTCGAATCCTGCCAGCTAAGGATCCTGTGATGAGCCAGAAAGAGCACTGGCGTGCGAAATCGCACGCCAGTGACACTCAATATTCTGGACTGACGGGTGCGTCCTGTCAGGCCAATTCAGCGATCTTCCGGCAGATCGCATCGGCCATCTGGCTGGTGCCAACGGCGGTAGGATCGGTCCGGCTTGCCTTGAGGTCGTAGGTGACGTCCTTGCCTTCGGCGATGACCTGGGCGACGGCTTTTTCGAGTCGGTCGGCAGCCTTGGTTTCTCCGAGGTGATCGAGCATCAGTTTGGCGGACAAAATCAAGGCGGTTGGATTGACCTTGTTCTGGCCCTTGTACTTGGGAGCACTGCCGTGGGTTGCTTCGAAGATAGCCGCATCTGCACCGTAGTTGGCACCCGGGGCAACGCCGAGACCGCCGACGAGACCAGCACACAGGTCGCTGAGGATGTCGCCGTACAGGTTGGGAAGCAGAATGACGTCGTAGAGTTCGGGCTTCTGCACGAGCTGCATACACATGTTGTCGATCAGGCGCTCCATGTAGGTAACCTTGCTACCGTCTGGAACCTTGCCATCGAGGGTTGGGTCGCTCTTCGACTTCAGTTCTGGCTGTTCGAACTTGGCGTTGAACGATGCGGCAACGGCACGAGATTCATCGTACCAGAGGCCATCGGTGAACTTCATAATGTTCGCTTTGCAAACCGAGGTGACCGATTTGCGGTTGTGCTTGACAGCGTAGTCGAAAGCGAACTTCGAGATGTTCCGGGTGCCTTCGACCGAGATCGGCTTGATGCTCACACCGGTGGTGTCCAGTCCGGTGCTGATCTTGCGGCCCGTCGTGGCCTTGTTGATTGCCTGAATCAATTCAGCGGTAGCAGGAAGGCCAGACTGAAATTCGACGCCGGCGTAAAGGTCTTCGGTGTTTTCCCGGACCACGACGAGGTCGACATTCGAATCACTGAAGTAGGTGCGAACACCGGGGAAGCTTTTACAGGGGCGCAGGCAGGCGAACAGGCCCAGTTCCTGACGCAGGAAGACGTTAACCGAACGGAATCCCTTGCCGATGGGGGTGGTGATCGGCGCCTTCAGGGCGACTTTATTCTTGCGAATTGAGGCGAGAACCGAGTCGGGTACTTTTCCGACCTTTTCAATAACTTCAATACCACAGTCTTGCACGTCCCAGTTGATCTTGACGCCTGTGGCTTCCACACACTTGCGAGTCGCTTCGGCAATTTCTGGACCGACACCATCGCCTGGGATGAGAGTGACGTTATGCATAGTACCTGGTGATTCTTTCTCAGAAGGACAAACGTTTGCGAAAGGCCGGTCAATCCGCATCCTTTGCGACACCCGTTCCGTGAAATGGCAGTACCAAATCTAACAGGAAATGCGAGTTGCTGTCGCGTGTTTCGACACGAACGTGAAGGCTTATCAGACCAACCTTCGACGCTATCACAAGTTGCAGAGTCGATGCAAGTGATCGCATCGGCCCTGCCGGTCACATTTCTTGATCGTCATGGCCGGTGAGGGGAGGGAGAATGGGGTAAAGAGCCACTTGTCATGGAGCAAGTTCACAATCCCAACGGGTGTCACTTGAATAATCCTGTCTCATAAAAGTAATGTGAGTACACGTTCGGAGGCGTCTCTATGACGCTGGCAGACGCTCCTTCCAGGAAGTGGAGGTTCTGACGATGGCTGCACGGATGGCACGACGGCTCGTGGTACTGCTCCTGGTCTCGTTCGCGTACAGAGCTGACGCCACGGAGCCGATTGAAGAGTTGCTGGAAGCAACCTTTCGGGTCACCGACGACGATCATTCCGGGACCGGCTTTCTGATTGCCTCAAGTGACACAGACCCTGATCGGCCCCGGCGAGTGATTCTTGCAACGGCGGCTCATGTCTTCGAGCAGATGTCGGGCAACGAATGCCAGATTATGTTGCGGACAAAAGCCCAGGAAGATTCCTATTTGCGAAGTCCCCATCGCCTGGCCATTCGGAACCAGGGAGAGCCGCTTTGGACTCGCCACCCCGACGTGGATATTGCCACCTTGCAGTTTGACTTGCCCGAAGGAGTCTATGCGAAGCCGTTTTCCCTCGAACAGATTGCCGATGCCTCGCGAGTCCACGATCGGACCGTGCGCGTCGCTGCAGAAACGTGGATTCCCTGTTTCCCGGCGAAACTGGAGGCGAATGAGGCGGGCTGGCCAGTCCTGCGTCGGGGCTCCATTGCCTCACATCCGCTCAGTCCTGTTAAATCGGCGAAGACTCTGCTCGTCGATTATCAGGCTTTCGGTGGTGACAGCGGGGCGCCCGTGGTGATGGTTGTCGACAACCGACCCCTGGTCGTGGGGGTCGTCCATGGCATGCACAGGCAGACGGATCGTTCAGTACTCCCTTTTGAAGAACGCACGCTTCACACGCCGCTGGGGCTGTCCATTGTGACGCAAGCGGCGTTTCTGCACGAGACGATCGAACTGATGCAAGCCAGGTGATTGCTGTTGCATTCTGATTCATGTGGATAAAAGGCGGGAGTTTTATCGTTGTCGCGAACGTCGAAGAGCATTGCAGGAACGAACTGAATTGACTGATCGTTGTTCAGAGTGCATTTTGGCTGCTTTTCCGAATCCGCAGACTCGACATCATTCTCCCCTTCTGCTGAACTTACCCTGGTAATGGGGCGTTACCTAAATTGACGGTGCTGCATAGCAGCTCGCGCCCCAGGGAACGCAAGGACAGGCTCATGCAAACGACACGGTATTTACATCTGGTAATAACACTGTGCGTCTGGTTCTCAGGTATCGCACCCGCGTCGGCTCAAAATGCTGGAAGTCCCGCTACTGAGAAAGAGAAATCGCCAGAACGTCTGATCTATATGCCATTTAAGAGCTTGAAGTCGGTCCTGGAAAAGCCCGAAGGGTCGGTTCTGATTCCGTACGCCGACTACATCCGCATGTGGGAAAAAGCGTTTGGCGACGGACTGCGAAAGGCTGAGCAGGCTCCTGTCGCAGCGGTAATCTCGTCCGCCAGCTACTCGGCGACCGTTGAAAAGGATGTCGCCCAGATCTCGGCAGTGTTCAAGGTGCAGGTGTTGGAGAAGGGGTGGGCGGAAGTTCCGGTCAGGTTTGGAGAAGCCGCAATTGGGAAGTTGACCTCCGATTCCGGAAAGGTCCTGCTTCGCGGGACGGGAAATGGGACTTATTCTCTCTTGTTTCCGACAGCGGGAGAGCACAAGGTCGAGCTTGAGCTGACTGCTCGAGTTCGATCGGCCCCTGAAGGCAAGAGTATTGAGCTGGAAGTTCCTCCCGTCGGCATCACCGAATTTGAACTGCTTGTTCCAGAGGCAGATCAGGCATTTGAATTGAAGCCCCGCCTGGCCACACAGCCCATGGAGCTCGCGGAAAAGCAGTCTGGTATTAAGGCGTCCGTCGGTTCCACTGACAAAATTTCTGTGCGCTGGCATCCCCGAATTGGAACCAAGCCAGAGATGGAACTTCTCGCCAGTGCCACCAATCTGACTCAGGTTACCGTGGCCGACGGCCTGGTGCATACGGATGCGTGGCTGACCTACGAGGTCCTGCGTGGCCAACTCGACAAGTTGAAGCTGGTCGTTCCCAAAGGCCATCGAGTACTCGACATCACCTCAGATGCCCGTGTGAAGGAATGGAATGCGAGCGAAGAGGACGATCGTCAGATCGTCAGCGTGGAATTGCTCAGCCGTGCGGAAGGGAAGATTGTTCTCGAGATTCACACTGAACGCGCATTGCCCGACGACGCTTTAGATATTGCCGGTCAGGATGGAGCGACCGCATACGGAATTCACGCGCTGGACGTCATCCGCGAAAGCGGAGCAATCTCGGTGAAGTCGTCCAGCGACCTCACGCTCACTGTCGAAGAGCAGCGAGGATTGCTGCGTGTTGACGAAAATGACATTGATCAGAAGCTCAGGCATCCAGGCTCGCTCTACTACAAATACTACAGCCCCCAGTTTCGCTTACGCGTGCTGGCGAAGCCGGTCGAACCGCGGATGGTCGTTGATCATCAGTCACAGCTCGTCTTCCGTGACGACCAGTTGCGACTGAAATCGATCCTTAATTACTCGATCGACCGGGCCGGGGTCTTCGAACTGAATTTCAAACTTCCGGAAGGTCTGACGATCGAAAATGTCATCTGCGATCAGATGAAGCAGTTTGATGTTTCGCCTGATAAGTCAGTGCTGACGGTCGGGTTGCGGGAAAAGACTCAGGGAACAATCACCCTCACGGTGACGGCCGTGCGTGAATGGGACGCGACGGGGCAGGAAGAAGATCAGGTTGCACCACTTCTCGAGCCGGAAAAGGTCGAGGTTGAGGTGGGCCGAGTTCTGATTTATGCGCCCGAAGCCATCGATGTCATCTCGGATGTGGAACGTCTTGTAAACGTTCAACCCGATCCGTCGCCCCGGCCAGAGTCATTGCCCAATGCGAGACTCGTTTCCTCGTGGATCTATAACCGGCGGCCGGCGGAGATTCCGATTCAGACAGTTCAGAAGCCAACTCGTCTGACCGCAGTGATTGTTACCCGCGCCGACGTCAAACAACATCAGGTTCAGGTAAGCACGTTATTGAATTACTTCGTCGAGTATGCCGGTGTCGATACGTTTCGCTTCGCGGTTCCAGAAGCGATTGCTGACAAACTGCAAATTGCTTCTACGGCAGGTGGCGCCGCACCGGCGATCAAGCAGCAGACAAGGGCGGCGGAAGCCGAAGATGGCTGGGTCACCTGGACCGTCGTCATGCAGCGCGACGTAGTGGGCTCGCAACCATTCGAAGTCAAATACGACCTCGTTCCCAATTCTGGCGAAGGGGCGGGACAGGAATCGACGACAATCGAACCCATTCGAGTGCTGGATCCGTTCGACTCGGATGACACTCCTCAGGGTAAGCGGGATGTGTCAGTTTCGCGAATCGTCGGAGAAATGACGGTCGTCAAAGAAAGGGCCTTGTCCGTGCAGGCCACTGCAACGGGGGGAGATGTAGAGCCGATCGATGTTCGGGAACTTGAGCATTCCCCGCAGGACGGATTTGTCGCGTACCGGTATTTCAAACAACCAGCAAAGCTTGATGTTGTCGCAAGTCGGTACGACGTGCAGGACGTGGTCGAGACAGTCGTCAGCAAAGCACTTGTTGAGATCGTGCTGGATCGAGCCGGAGTCGGGACGAACCGGTGTCGGTACGTTTTGAAATCGAGTGAGCGTCAGCGTCTGCGGCTGGACCTGCCCGAAAACGTGGAAACGTTAGGGGTTCTTGTTGATCGCAAACCTGCGGTGCTGGAAAAGGCGGAACTGCCCGCGGACAAGGGTTGGGAGTCTTATTACGTCAACGTTGCGAGAACGAAGCCTTCCGACGAATCGTTCACGCTTTCGGTCATCTTCCGCCATGCATTTCGACCGACCCCACTGCAGAACGCGGGGGGGAAACTGGTTGCCCGCCTGCCTCTCATTGGTGGAGCGTCGAACGCGAACGTGGCGGTGCAGCAACTGTACGTCAAGGTCTGGGTACCCCCCGAATACTCGTTGATCGGTAACCCTACGACCAGGGACGGAGGCCGGGTTCAGCAGAACTTCAGTGTTCAGACGAGAACACAATTGGGCCAATTCTTCTTCGGCAGAAAGAGTGCCGTGTTTGGTGAAAAGGATCTGGATCAATGGATCGGACACGATACGGGGGGAATCTTTGATTTCCCGACCGAAGGAAAATGGTTCCAGTACATGAACCTGGGGGGAACCCGCCAGATCGAGGTCTCATGGTGGCATCTTCCCTTTTACACCTTCGTCGTCAGCGGGGCTCTGGCCGCGATTGCTTTGGTTCTGCGAAACACATCGTGGGACAACAAGATCACGCTGCTGATCCTGGGGGCCTTTGCGGCTTGTGCTTACGCACTCAAAGATCACGATCTCGTCTTTCACGGGTTGCAGGTCTCTGCGTACGGCCTCATCGCTGCGGTTGCGATCTGGCTGATTCACAGTCTCTTCCGTGGGACGCGTGTCGAAGTTCGCAAACCGCCTTTAACTCCCCCGTTGGAACCACAGCCCACGGCCTCCGCGACATAGTCAGTCTCCAGGAATGCCCCATCACGGGGGCGAGCAGGGCATGGGCCAGCAACAGATCGGCGCGATTGAGATCGTGATCCACACACAAGTATTCCATTCCTCGGTTACGAGGTGATTCACAATGTTAAACGCTGATCGTCGGCTTTTGCTGGTGCTGCTGCTAGTCGTTTCCTCACCGTTGCTTCTTGAGGCACAGTCAGGCGATCTGGTCTCTGACCTGAATGAGGCTCGTCGTATCTACGTTCCCGTCGAGGATCTGGATGTCATTATCGAGCGGGATAAGCAGGGGGTGATCCTTCCCCGTGCAAAGTTTGACGTATTGCTGACCCAGGCTCGAGCCAATTCAGAGAAGAATGCCGTGCCGGCGGCAACCTCCCTGATCTTGACGTCAGCGGACTATAAAGCGCAGATCTCTGGTGACCAGTTACTCATCACTGTCACCGCAGACCTGATGCAGTTTGAGAATGACTGGATCGAATCGCGATTTGCTTTTCAGCGACTTTCACTCGAGCAGGCACTCGTGGACGATGTGCCTGCAATGATTGGTCGCAACTCAGACGGCTCGATTTCCCTGTTCACCGATACACGGGGAAAGCACTCTGTCAAACTGCAAATGGTCACCGAACTGTCGTCACTTGGCAGTGACCAGATTGCCGCGTTTCCGCTGCTTCAGGCTCCTGGTGGAGCCTTTACGCTGACGCTTCCTGCCGGAAAAAGACTTTTCATTGGTAACATTCAGCTCGAGCGTCCCGCACCTCTGGATGTGGCTGCGGAGTATCAAATTCCGGTTGGCGGAACGGCCGGATTGCAGTTGAGGATCACAGATCGAGCGACCGAAAATGCGGCTGATTCACTGATGTTCGCTTCGACGGGCTACGGCCTGCATGTGACTCCGGGTGAGGTGACCTGGCACGCCCTGACTTCGCTCCAGATTTTTGGAAAGCCGGTCGAGAGACTGTCGTTCTCTGTTCCTCGCAGGCTCGAAATTTCGGATGTCAGCGCCACTGGCCTGGAGGACTGGGAGCTGCTCGATGATCCTGAGGACGCTCAGCGGACCAATCTGACACTGACATTCGGCCAGGCGTTCGAAGGGAGCCGCAAGATTTCCTTCAAGGGTGTGATGGCTGCCGACCCCGGTGATTCGTGGATGGTTCCGTCACTGCGGATCGACAACGTCAGCTCCCACGTCGGACATCTCCGTATACAACATCCGACGGGAGTGCGCGTTCGCGTGGAAGCAACTGCGGGAATCAGGCGGACGACTGCTTCGGAAAGTTCTTCTGTCGACACGCCGGGGACAACATCCGCAGAGACGCTTCGTTTCGATATCTGGGAACCTGATTTCCTGCTGCAGATGTCGACGCAACCTAAGGAACGAGCTGTACAGGCGGCGGTGGCGACAGTTCTGGATGTCAATGCAACAGGTCTTGAACTGCAGGCCGCTTTGACCGTTCAGACGCAGTTTGCACCCCTGTTTGAACTGGATATCCAGGTCCCTGCGGAATGGCAGGTCCTGAGTGTCACTCGCGAGAACCAGGCGCTGAAGTGGCAGTTGGATTCACTCGATGAAGTCGGGACAAACCAGCTACGGATCCTGCTGGATCCCCCAGTCGCCGCAGGCAGCAGCAGTCAGATACGGTTGTCTTTGCGCCACGAGCCCGAAATCTGGCCCGTTGAAGCACAACCGGTCACCATTAGCCTCCCTGAACTCTACCTTCCTCAGTCCAGTCTCTCTGAGGGGGCGTTTGTCGTTCGCGGTGATGTGGATCTGGAACTGGAGGCATCTGAGGTCAATGGCCTGGATCCCGTTCCGCTGCGAGAGGAATACGAACGACTTCGATTTCAGTCGCAGGACACACGCTTTTCCGGAAAGTTGAAGATCACTCGCCGTCCATCGAGAGTTGCGACGCAGACTGTGACGTTCGGAAGGATTGATCCACAGACTTTTCATGCCTTTATCCAGAGTCTCGTCGAGGTTCAGGGGGGAGGTGTCCGTACCCTGAAAGTGGCTGTGTCCGAGAGTGCTGGGACAACGCTCCGGTTTGAATGTACCGGGCCGCGCATCGTCGAGCAGACTTCGCTTCCTCCGCAGGATGATGAGCGTGTCTGGCTTCTTAAGTTTGACCAGCGCTTAACCGGCCAAGCCGTGCTCAAGTGTGATATTGAGTTGCCCCGCGGAGATGCCAGGTCGTTTGTTCTTCCCCAATTCCGGTTTATTGATGCCGAGCGACAGACGCACTTCTATGCGATTGAGGCAGGTGGTGAACAACGGCTGTCGGTGGTAGCAACGGACTCTGACAATCAACCTCTTGCTGTTGTGGATCCGCTCGTGCTTCCTCCGGTGCAGTATCAACCCCGAGAGAGGATTGTCGAAGTTTACCGATCGCCCGTTCCAGGGGCCTTACTGACTTTGGCGGAGCAGCGATTTGAAAAAATTCCCGTGATGACGGCGATTTGTCCGTTACTGGACATTGCCACAATTCTCGGTGGAACCGGCGAACTACAGCATCGCGCGACGTTTCACTTGAACGTCGTGGGAGTTCAGGGGCTGCACGTCACTCTACCCATTGATACCCAATTGTGGGCTGCGCTGCTGGATGGCCAACCTGTTGAAGTTCGTCGCAGTGGTGATATCTATCTCATCCCCCTGACCGCAGCGACCTCTCTGGCAGCAAAGACTCTTCCAGCCTCCGGTGCAACTCGACAGCACGTTCTGCAGCTCTTCTATCGTTCCGCCGTGGGGGGGGACTCAAGGTCTGGAAAGCTTTCGCAGAATCCTCCGCTGCTGACGGTGGAATCCGGCCAAAGAACAGCCCTGTCCGTCGAAGTACTGGAACAGAAATGGACACTCTATTACCCGCAAGAGACACGCGTGATTGAGAGCAAAAGCCCTCTTGAACCGAGTCAGCCACTCGACAGGACCAGCTTATTAGCGAACTGGGCTTCTGAGCTGAAAGCGCCAGAGCCGGGCAGGCTGGGGATACGCATTTTTATTGTTCTTTTAACGATCGGGATCGTGGCACTGATTAACTCGGGAATGAAGAAGCAGGGGCTTCTCGCCACAATCGCCAAAGTGGGCTTACTGGTTACCGTCTGCGCGATCCTTTTCGTGGTACTGGCAATGCCACTGTCTCGGGCAAGAAGCCGTGTCGGGATCCCTCAGTTGACCTCGGGAGAAAAGTCTGAGTTGGCAAGTGACAAGCTTGTCCCCAAGCCCGTGCGGCATATGGACGATTCTGTGGTACATCCTCAGGACGCATTTCTTGGAATGTATGACGAAGCGGAGCATGTTAAACGTCAGTTTAATGCGGCCGAGTTCCCGCCGGCTCCGCCTCAGGCTGCCCCGGAACATGCTCCGGCACTCTCTCAAGCTGGTCCGCCGCAGCCTGAGAGAGATGGCAATCTTCCCGCTGCCAGCAAGACTCCGACGGCATCGGGGACGCGGGGAACGGCGCGTTTCGCTCTTTTGTCGCTGGCAATGGATTTTGTTCCTCCTGCGGGAAGTCACCAGAAATCATTTCGGTATACCGGTGCCGAAACCGCTTTGAGTGGAATCCCGTTGATCGTGGACTATGTTGATCGCCGTTCTCTCGGTTCGTTCCGTCTCTTTCTCGTCGCGCTCCTGGCAACCTCTGCGTGGATCCTGCGCGGGACGTCGCTGAACCTGAAGTTGAGACTTCTGGCGATCTGTCTGGCGCTTCCTCTGGCCGCACTTCCGCTGGCGCCAATGAGCTGGCAGGGGGCAATCGACGGTCTTGTGATCGGTTCGATTGTTTCTGCTGTGATCTGGATTTTATGCGGAAGTCTCCGGTGGTTGAGGACGCGATTGCTGCCACGCTCTGTGGCGGGTCTGGCGCTCGTTTTGTTAACGATGGGAGCTTCTGACGCCGTCCGTGCGGATGACGTATCAAGTCCAGCAAGCCCTGCGACGCTGATTGTTCCGTTCGACGCTGGAACAGAACCCCTTGCTTCAGAACGAGTCTTTCTTTCGTACGAACAATTCCGTCAGCTCTATCGATTGGCGAATCCTGACCAGGTTTTGAAGAATGCGGCACCCCAGCCAGGGGCAGTTATTGAAGCACTTTATGCGGCGAAAGTGGTGCAGAACGAAGAACAGTCCGCCGAGTCGGTGGCCCGTGTCACGGCCCGCTATGTGGTTAAGAGCTTCGTGGATGGCCAATTTCTCGTTGATCTTCCTTTGGGCAAAACTGTGGCCGTCGAGGCGACGCTGGACGGGCAAGCGACGGCCCTCATTACGGATGGGGGGGCGCTGAAAGTGGCCATTCCCAAGCCGGGGTTACATGTTGTCGACCTCGTGTTTGAAGTTCCGGCAAAGATCTCGGGAAATACCGGGTCATTCGTTCTGCCCCTGATTCCGGTCCCTTCCGGTAAGCTGGCGTTCGAACTTCCCGGTGAGAATCTCTCGGTCCGGGTAAACGGTTCTTCCACGATCTTCCGTCTGGTTAATCAAGACGATCGGAACGTGATGGAGCTACCGATCGATAAGGGTGGGGAACTCGCGATCTCGTGGCAGCCTCAGCAGGCCCAGGGAACAGCGAGTGCTGTCGTCCACGTTGATTCGGTCGAAGCGATGACGATTTCGGATGCGGGAGTTCACCTCGGCTACGGATTCGCAATTCGAGTGCGCCAGGGGGGAATTGCCGACACCACCTTCGACTTGCCCGAGTCTCTCAAGCTACAGGCTGTGAATGGACCGGATGTAGGTGGCTGGGAGATTCAGGGCGATGGCGACAATCGAAAGTTACGAGTCATTTTTCGTCGGAATGTGACGGATCAGACGCAGGTTTCGATCGAAACATTTTTCAATCGCAAAGTCGATGTGGCTGCCGTTTCCATCTCGGTTCCGCAGGTTGTTCCACGCGATGCCACGAACGAGATCGGGCAGATTGCCGTTTTTGCGGGAGAGCAGTTTACGGTCCGGGCCGAGCAGGTTGAAGCTTTAACTCAGACCGATGGCGGCAAGTTCTCGACACCGATCCCTGTCAAACGGCCCGAGTCACAGCCACTGTTAGCCTATCGCTTCTCGAAGCGACCATTTCAACTCGTCCTGCGGGCGACTCGCCAGGAACCGCAGGTGCACGTGACATCTCAGCAAGGGGCGTTAGTCACACTGCGAAAACAGCATTTGACGACCAGGTTTCTTTATCAACTGACGGGTGCACCTCTCTCTTCGCTCTCTGTAGCGTTGCCCGAGAACTTTGTACTGCTCGACGTGCAGGCGACAGAACTCCGTGACTACTACGTGACGAAGGAAGATGAGGAAGCGACTCTCACCATTGAACTGAACAAGCCCATGCTGGGAAGGGTCGAACTGGTGATGACAGGGTTCGTCCCGCGTGACGATGTCGCGGTTGCTTCGATTGTCTTCCCACAGCCAATAGAACCGACCCGTCTGGATACATCGGTCGCGGTGTGGCTCGATGAGGGCTTTGCCGGGACTCTCGACAGTCTTGAAGGTTGGCGCTCAACTGATGCATCGGCGGTGTCTGGTGAACTTCGAGCCGTTCGTCCGGGGAAGACGGCTCAGTTTGCCTTCACCTCATCCAGCACCCAACCATCCCCCATTTCATTGTCGACAGTCCAGTCAGTCCCGAAGATCACTGCCAATGGCCTGACGATGGTGACGGTGACGGATGTCGCGGTTGTGTATCTGCTTGCACTGCAATGGCAGATCGATGCCTCACGCGTTGACACTCTCACGCTGACGACCCCCGATTGGCTCGCTGGCAAACTTGAGTTTCAAGGTCCCAACGTCCGTGACACCACATTCTCTGACGCGGGAGAAAAGACAACACGATGGACCGTCCATCTGCGAACCCCTCAGAGCGGCAGCATCTTCATCACGGCGACGGCCACTCTACCGCCCGTCACGGGTGAACTGTCGGCTCCAGCGCTGGTCTTCGAGCACAGCCAGCGTCCCGTTGACCGGCAACGACAGTACGTCTTGTTGATCAATTCATCACTCAGTCAACTGTCGTCACTCAACCCTTCGCTGACCGAACCTGTTCAGCGAGATGAACTTCCCGTCGTTGTTAATCAGGAGTTCATCAATCAAGCCACTGAACTGGTTCGAGTTAAAGAGCTGAAGACCGCTCCCAGTTGGGGCCTCAACCGCTTCGCCCAGCAGGTCATCGCTCCCGCATCGGTCAATGTGGCCGACCTGACGACCGTTCTCAGTCGCGACGGGACTTATCGAGCCCAGGCGATTTACACGATGAAGAATCATACCCGTCAGTTTCTCGCGATCGTGCTACCCGAAAGAACAGAACTCTTATCTGTCTTCGTAGCGGGACAGCCGGCACGCGCTGTCACGACCAAGCTCGATTCACTCAGGGGCGAGTCCGTCCAATTGATTGCGCTTCCGAAAACGAGTGCCGTCGACCTCTCGTTTCCGGTGAAGATCGTCTGGCGAGGAAGCCTGGGGAAAGAGCTTCCGAAAGCGGCTCGTTTAACACGCGAAGAACTTTCGATACCCGCGCCGAGAATCCTGAGTCAGAACGATGATCCTGAGTTCGGAATCCCGGTCGCAAGAACCCGTTGGACGGTGTACCTTCCGGAAGACCTGGAGGCAAAGCCGCTCGCCTCAGCATTACTGCATAACCTGAACGTCTCCGATGATTCGGAAAACCTCTACGGAAACGCTGTTCTGCAGGAGGCAGGAGAGTTGCTCGGATACTTTGAGAAGATCCGTGAAAGTAATAGTCGGGTCCAGACGCGTGATAATCTGAGGCAGATTGGTGTCGCTGCAAATAACCTGAAGGTGCTGGGACGAGCACTCAGTAGTTACACCGATACCGAGGGGGACTCTTCCTTTTCCAGGAACAAGGCGGATGTGCTGAAGCGTTTGTCGGAGATTGACCGACTTGCAACGGAAGAAGCAAAAAAGACAGACGCCTATTTCACTGCCGCAGCGAATTCTGGTCTTCAGAAGGGAGGAAATTCCTTCCAGGCAGAGGGGCTCGCTGAAGGGGTCGCGATCGCTAATGGGCAGCAAAATGCGTTGATTCTCTCGAATACGATTTCTGGGCATGGGGATGGAAGTCAGCTGGGAGACGATCGCATCTCGTTCGGCCTGTCGGTCAAAGGAGAGAGCGTAGCGGACTCCAAATCGCTTGAGGCCAGTCAGAAATCAAGCGCCGGCCATCCTGTTCAAGGCGTAGAGGCAGGCGATCTTCGGTCTCGATTAAGGATGTCGAATGAAGCGAATATCACTGAACTCCATTCGCATGTCCTGAAAAATCGAGCACAGGAATCCAATCAGCAGTCCCAGGCGGGGGTTTCATCCAACGCCATTACGGGGCCGACGAATGGATCCGTTCTTCCGCAGTCTGCGACCCCAGCAGGTCAATCCGATTTCAGTGGCAGCGGGGCGTCACCACAGGGGGGGATGATGGGTGGATTCAGGGAGAACAGGACTCTCTGGAATTACGATCGCGCCACCGGGACTGACGGTGAGCCTCTTCCTGGCGGAGCGGGAATGATGGGAGGCGGACTTTCTCGGTTCGATAGCGATACAGGGAACGAGCCCGAACAACGTCTCTTTGGTAGAAGGCCGATAGGGGGCGACGTACCCCCCAAAGCTGCAGAGGAGATGCCACCCTGGGGGCTGGCGAATCAAATGCCAATCGATGGGAGAAAGCAGGGGGGACAGGACGGCGTGAATCAACCCGGCAGTGCGTTGCCCGCAGTCAGGCAAGGCGCAGGTTTGTCATTAGACATCAATCTACCAGTTGCAGGACGAAAGCTTGTCTTCTCAAAATCGGGTGGAGATGCCAAGTTGGGGCTGGCGGTTCACTCCCGTCAATCGCTGCAGTGGGTAGCGGGTGTCGTCTGGGCGCTGGTCTGTCTGGCAAGCCTGGTCGCCATCCTTCGCATTTTGAGTAGGACCTCCATCTTGCCGAGACTTGCAGGGTCAATGTCTATGGCCGCAGCTATTCTCGGGGGTATTGGGTTTTGCCTGCTTCCGTCTCCCTTGAACTGGTTTGGATTTGGGCTGATGCTTGTCGGCTCCCTGATCTCGTTGTGCCACCGACGCTTGAGTTGCCCTTAATTCTTCGCCTGGGTGGCCCTGAACTCTGCATGTGACTTGGGGTCAATCGACGTTCAAGCGATGAGGTTGCTTTCGATTCCCCGGGTTCCGTCGGGAACCTTGAATCCCCTAAAACGTGCTCACTCTTCGGTGGGTTGCTTTATCTGTCCAGGGGACTAGCCAGGCTGTGTTGAGCCCGTCAGGTCTCTGCCCGGCAACTTCTGTTGGGCAAAACAGCCGTCAACCGTTAAGATGCAAACCAACGGTCGCTGACTTTTAGTCGTAATGACTCTGTTGATATTGCGCCCACAGCGGGTCTCTACGAAGCAACGCAGGATGCATCTAATGAAGAATTTATTCCATGACTGTCGATCCTCGTTTCGTCTCGTGAGCCGTACCTGTTGGACGCTGGTCACCTTGGTCTTGATCGCAGCTTCTGCGGTTGCTCAGCCTTCGGGATTTAAGGATCTCCTCGATGGGGCATTGGTTTCTAAACCCGTGGGGAAACCGGAATTCAGCGCGAAGTTGAGTCCCGCGTCCGCAAAGCCGGGGGACGAGGTCTCCCTGACAGTCACAGTCAAGCTGCCCCCCCAAACCTATATCTACTCCACGACCGTCGATATCGAAACTCGCACTCAGATCACGCCCACCTCCACAGAGGGGTTGGAAGCAATTGGCGGTGATTTCCAAGCGGACCGAAAGCCGGAACCGAAGTTCGAGCCCTTGTTCAATCGGCAGATCGAAAAGTTCTACGGCGAAGTTTCGTGGACGAAAAAATTTCGAATCAGTCCAACGGCCGACCCTAAAAACGTTGCCGTGGAAGTTCAGATTCAGGGGCAGTATTGCAGCGAGGGGAGCGGTGGTAGGTGCACCACGATTCGACCTCCTGTGAAACTGCGAGCGTCACTGGGGGAAGAGAGTCCCAGTGCAGCCACCGAAATGCCTGCTGTCCCCTATGACATCACGATCCAGCCGAAACGGGGCAAAATCAATCCGGTCGAGTTCCGGTTTCAATTAGCGCCGACAAAATCATCAGGTGGCAAAGTTGTAAGACTGTCGGTCACGGCAGCATTGGATCCCGAATGGCATATCTTCTCTTCGACGTTTGAAGGCGAAGGGGGAACAAAAACTGAGATTACGCTCGACAAGATCTATGGGATGAAGCCTTTAGGGGAAGGTTTCGTTCCGAGTCGACCTCCTGAAATCAAGGAGATTCCCGAGCTTGGATTGCGACAGGAAGTCTATCATGACAGGGTGACTTGGACTCGAGAATTTGAGGTCTTGCCAGACGCACGGCCTCGTGCGTTCGGCGTCGAAGCGTCGATCGTTTACCAGACGTGTAAGGAAAGCTGTCTGCCTCCCCGCAGTCAGGAGTTCGTCCTGGGGGTGACAAGCGATGACGTCATCCCTCCAGAACACATCGAGTATTTTGTTGAACCCGAGGCAGGCGTTTCAGTCCATCCATCGCGACCGCAGGATAAGGGGCTGCTGGTATTTCTGGCGACGGCAGTAGGGGCCGCGCTCGTCGCTCTCTTCACGCCGTGTGTTTTCCCGATGGTCCCCATTACGGTCAGTTTCTTTTTGAAGCAGAATGAAAGTCGTGGAGGTCGCCCCGTTGTGCTGGCCTGGGTTTTCTCGACTGCGATTGTTGCCTCGTTCGTGATCATCGGTGTGGGGATTGCCGCAATCTTCGGTGCGACCAAGCCCAATCAGCTTGCCAACAACTGGATTCTGAATTTTTTCCTCGCCTCAATCTTCTTCGCTTTCGCCCTGAACATGCTGGGGCTTTTCGAAATTCAAGTCCCTTCCTGGTTGGTTTCATTTACTGCCACCGGTGAGCAGACGGGTGGGTTTGTCGGCGTCATCTTTATGGCGTTGACGTTCGTTCTCACATCATTCAGTTGTACCTTCGCATTCGTCGGTTCGCTGCTGGCCGCTGCGGCCCAGGGAGAATACTACTGGCCGATTCTGGGGATGCTGGCATTCGGGTCCACGTTCGCCGCACCGTTTTTCGCGTTGGCGATGATGCCCGGGACGTTGAAGGCCCTGCCCAAAAGTGGTGGATGGCTGAACGCGGTCAAGGTGGTGATGGGCTTCGTCGAACTGGGTGTGGCAGTCAAGTACATCAGCGTCGTGGATCAACAGTGGAACTCGGTTCCCTGGTTGTTTGATTTCACAAACGTAATGACGCTGTGGGGAATCATTGCTCTGTGCACCGGACTTTATCTGCTGGGGCAGTTCAGGTTATCTCACGACACGATCGTTCAGGCCTTGTCTCCCGTTCGGGTGCTGCTTGCCATTGCATTCCTTGTTCTCGGAGGACTGTTTGGGATCGGAGTGATGCAGCCCGATCGAGAATCGTGGGTGGTAAATCAGTTGGTGGCATTCGCTCCCGCACGCCTTGTAGGTGAAGAGCACGAGAAAGATTTCGACAAAGCCGTACTGAGCGCGGTTGCTCAGAATCGACCTCTGTTTGTTGATTTTACCGGGGTGTTCTGCGTCAACTGCCGACTGATGGAAGTTCGAATGGCACGTCCCAAGAATCACCGTCGGCTCGAGCAATTTGTGCAGGTTCAGGTCTATACGGACAAAGTACCTGATATCGAAGATCCCCAAGAGGCAGAGCGGCTTCTCGCTCGCAATGTCGCATTGCAGGAAAACTGGTTTGGCGATGTCACACTTCCCGCCTATGCGGTCGTCACTCCGGATGGGAAGACGCTTCTTTCCAGCTACCTGGGTCTGGAGGAGCGCGACGGGGATTTCGCTCGTTTCCTCGACGAAGGCCTTGCCAAATGGCAGGCCATAAAAGAGCGCAAGTAGGTTGGCGTAAATACCCGTCGGTCTTCTCAATCACAGGGAACGATTGACGCGAGGACGGTTCTCGCCTTCGTTCCTGTAGCGGGTTGACGGCGAACAAAATCAAAAACGAGGGCTGCGGGCAGTGTTCCTGCCTGCAGCCCTGGAATGTTAACCGCTCGTCCCGATCTATTTCCCGACCCGGGAAATAGGCTAAACCGTCTTCGTCTTCGAAAGAATTCGATCCGCGAGCTCCGTGAACTGCTCGACACGGTCAGCAATGATTTTCAGGCTGCGCTGCCAGAAGTCCGGTTTTCTCAGGTCAAAGCCCATGGTGGACAGGACCGCCTCTTCCGCATCGTGTGAGCCAGTGGCAAGCAGCAGTCGGCGGTACGACTCAGGGAAGTTCCCACCCGCTTCCTTGCCAATGGCATAGACGCCGAGTGAAAGCAAATAGCCGAACGTATATGGAAAATTATAGAACGGAATCGACGTGATGTAGAAATGCAGTTTCGAGACCCAGAATCGAGGATTCCAGCCATCATCGGACAGGGCGTCGAGGTAGGCTGCTTTCTGGGCTGCCAGCATGATTGCGTTCAGCTGATCGGCCGTCAGTTCACCCCCCGCGCGCTGTTTGTGGAATTCATCTTCAAACAGGAATCTGGCATGAATATTCATTAAAAATGCCACGGCGTCACCCAGCATACCGTCGAGAATTTGCAGGCGTTCGTAATCAGAGGACGCACGCTCCAGTCGCTTTTC
Source organism: Schlesneria sphaerica (assembly GCF_044336245.1). Classification (NCBI taxonomy): domain Bacteria; kingdom Pseudomonadati; phylum Planctomycetota; class Planctomycetia; order Planctomycetales; family Planctomycetaceae; genus Schlesneria; species Schlesneria sphaerica. The sequence continues at coordinate 4,426,453 of NZ_CP172346.1, forward strand.
TCCCAGAACCGCTTCTGCAAACGTGGATGCCGTTTCCGCAAGATTCATGGGGTAATCCTGAAGGAAGACGGGTTCCTCTCTCAGAACCCACGAGTGATAGGCATGGCCCAACTCGTGCGCCAGGGTGCTCATGCTGTCCGCACTGTTCGTATAGGTCATGAAGATTCGCGACTGGCCTCTGGTCGGGAAGCCTGTGCAGAATCCTCCTTGCTGCTTTCCTGACCGATTCTCGGCTTCCACCCAGTTTTCGCTGAGCGACATTTTTGCGAAGTCGCCCAGGTCAGAACTAAAGGATTCAAACGCATCGATGATCCATTCGCATGCCTGGTCGTAGGGAATGTCGTCCACGTTTCCAGCTCCGGGCAATTGTGGCAAGGGAGCAAACTGGTCGAACCAGGCGAGGCGATCAATTCCCAGCAGTTGGGCCTTCTTGGCGAGATAGCCCTTCAGGACGTGCTTGCTGGAAGTGATCGTGGACCACATTGTGTCGAGTGTCTCTCGCGTCATACGGTTGACCCGCAGCGGGGCCTCGAGGTGGTCGGTGAGGCCAATATGACGGTAGGTTGTCAGGCGAGTTCCGGCGATATGATTGATGGCATCTGCGCAAGAGTCCGCGATCGTTTCCCACGCCGCATCGAGTGCAAAGAAGTTGTTCTCGCGAATCGTTCTTTGCGGCGAATCAAACTGAACTTGTCCCGGTGAACGAGAGACAAGCTGGCCTTTCTCCTGTACTTGAACCTTCAGTGATGATGAAATGCGATCATACAGACGTCCCCAGCCATGCAGTCCATCGACGGCGAGTTCTGCTGCGAGGATTTCCTGTGATTTGGGGAGTCGCAGCTTCGCGTTTCTACGGCGTGTTACCAGGAAGTATTCGTTCTTCTTGAGCTCAGAGGCCGCAGAAACAAAGGAGGCAAACTCTGCTTCCGTTGCATCCCGGAATGCAAATTCGATGTTCGTCGCAATCTGCTCACGGTCTGGCGTGGTGGCTGCAAGCTCGGCTTGCAACTGACGATAAGCCTTGTTTTCAGCGTCGGCTGCGGCATAACAATCGGCAAGTGAGCGCAGATCCACTGCCGTTGCATCGACGAACTCGTACTCGGTAATCAGTTGGGACCAGCGCGCGAGATTGCGGGAGTCGGTGTCCACCGGAGGTAGCTGATTCGTCGCTTCCGCCAGAGCCTTCAGTCGCTGTTTAAAGTCGTCGAACTGCTTGCGGAATTCCTGAGTCGAAGGAACGGGGGCAAGTGATGCCAGTTCCCATTTCTGTGGATATGGCGGATTGGACATCGGAAACTTCTTTCTGTCGGTAGTGGAAATCGTAGCCGTTTCGGTGGAAGAAAGAGATTCTCACAGAGATCGGCTGACATCGCGATGATCCTAGCGGTGAGGGGAGATTCTCCCAAGCCCCAGCAGGGCTTAAGCGGCGAGGAGCAGCGCTCCGAGCTGTCAGTCCTTTGTCCTGCGCAGCATTTGCCGAAATCTCGAAGGCGAGATGGCTAATTTGAGGCGACGCAGATTGATGTGCTCCGCCGTGGTCTTTCGCTCTGATCAAGGCGGCCGTTCGAATCGGTGTTTGACGTGCTTCAGTTGAGCGTTTGCGTTCCGGAGCGGCGGAGACTGAGTGCCTTCCAAAGGATTGGAAACAAGGCCTGCATCCGTCTATGCAGTTAAGCTGGCGATCTGTTTAATAGTCTTCATGAGAGCAACACCATTTAATATAACTCGCGGTGATAATGTGATTGAGAATGTCATTAGTAACAAAGAGACGCGGGCTTCTGGACGTCACTTTAAAATTAGTAGCGAAAGCAAATCGCTCGTACTGGACTGTCTGAGTCAACCTTATGTTGATCGCACAGCGATGTCTGCTCGTGCTGTTATTTCGACTGACGCGATTGATCGTGTTGGGGATCAACTGATTCCGCGGGGATGTCGACTCGAAAACTACGCCAAGAATCCTGTGGTTCTGTGGGCTCATGGACTTGAAGGGATTGCTCAGCCGATCGGGACTTCGCTTTCTCCAGAAGGAAAGCTGGCGGTGAGTGTCACCGACGATCAAGTGCAGGCGACATCCTGGTTCTCACAAAAATCCTTGGAGGCCGCTCAGATTTTTGAACTCATCGACGAAGGAATCGTCCGAGCAACATCAGTCCGCGAGACGCCTCTTCGGTCGCGCATCCGGGCTGCTCCGGACGGCAGGGACGTGCTGGTGGTCGAGGAGTGGGAGCTTGAAGAATGGTCTTGGTGCGCCATTGGCGTTAACCCCGACGCTGTTGCGAAGACCCTGAATCGAAACAGGTTGGGCGGACAACCGATCACACCTTCCGTTCTCAAGTCGCTGATTGCTGTGGCACCCCCCGTCAAGAAGTTCGGTATTGGTTTTTCAACGGAGAAATGCATGACAGTCCCTCTCGAATTGGAAAAAGTGAGCGAAGAACTGGTTGAGAATTCGTCGTCAGAATTGGATGACATCGAGGAATTGGACGAGACACAGCCCTACGGCTCGTCCGTTGTCGCTGCGGCCTATGCCTCGATTGCAGGCGTCTGTCAGAGTATCGAAGACGCGATGTTGCCGTTGGAGAATCCTGCGGTTAAGGAGGGACTGAGTGCCATCCTCGTCAATCTCCAGGAGCAGGCCACAGCACTCGAAGGGTTGCATGCTTCGAGTTACCCGGATCAGCCGTCCCTCAAGTGTGAGAGGGATGAGGGTTCGGACCTCGAATCTTTGAAGGCGTTTCTGGCCGCAGGACGAGTTCCGTTCTTGCAGGTGATTGGTCTGGGAACACGCCTCAAGGGTTTGATTGGAGCAAAAAATCTGACGCCCCATCAGCGACGGACCCTGACGGGGGTCGCAAAGCAGATGAGCCGCCTTGTCTCGCAATCGAAGGCTCATCACACCGAAGGTGATAACGCCAGGCTCGCGGCGTTGCAGAGTTCGATTGATGAGCTGACTCGACTCTGCGGTGGAATCAAATAGCCGTCGCCCAACTGAAGTAATTAGCTGACGTGGCGAAGAGGATCAGTTGCATAGTGCCGGTCGTATTACGACGGGCGGATAAGAATAGTGAAGAGTAGTAATCTGAGGAGCAGATTTATGCCGACGATTGAAGAGTTGACTAAGCAGGTGTCGGAGCTGACAGGGACTGTCAAAAGTCTTGCAGAGAAGCCAGACTACAGCGGTATTCACAGAGATCTGGAAGGGCGTGTCACGGGTGAATGGTCTGATACGGATGAGTCCGTCACAATCGTGACCGGACGTGAAGATCTGGACGGGCCGCGCGCAGGCCGCCGTATGAAGTCGCATACGGCAATGAAGAGTCTGATTCGACGAGGGTACCAGCCCTGGGGCGAATTCAAGTCACTGGGGGACTTCGTCCGCAGCGGGTTTGATGGGCACCAGGGTTCCGCCTTCCACGACCGCTGCCGATCGCACTTTAAGGCGATCCAGGGGATGTCCGAGACGGTCGGCTCAGACGGTGGTTTTACCGTCATGCCCGAGTTCAATAGCAAGATCTTCGAGCACGTGTATGCCAACGACCTGTTCGCGTCGACCGACAACTACACCGTCGGTGGCAACAACATGACATTCCTGGCGAACGCGGAAACCTCTCGTGCCAATGGGAGTCGTCATGGAGGTCTTCGAGGCTACTGGACGGGCGAAGGACAGTCGATCACGGCCAGTAAGCCGACTGTGCGTGAAGTCCAGATGAAGCTTCAGAAGCTGGCTGTGGTGGTCTATCTGACCGATGAACTGATCTCTGACGGCGCTCAGGCGTTGGAACAGTTCGTGACTCGCAAGGCGGCGGAAGAATTCAACTTCATGATCGGCGACGCGCTGTTCAATGGCGATGGGATCGGAAAGCCGCTGGGGATTTTGAACTCTCCAAGTCTGCTCGCGATCGCTGCGGAGGGGGGACAGTCCCCTGCGACGATCGTCGCCGCAAACATCATCAAGATGCAGAACCGCTTCTTTGCCCCAAACTTTGGGAACGCGAACTGGTACCTGAATCAGGACTGTCTGCAGCAATTGATGCAGTTGTCACTGCCGACCGGAACTTCGTCGGGACAGCTTGTCTATATGCCCCCGACCGGGTTGTCCGCTTCGCCGTACGGGTCCCTGGGCGGTCGCCCTTTGAAGCCAATCGAGTTCGCCGGAACGCTTGGTTCACAGGGAGACGTCACGCTGGCGGATCTTGGTCAGGTGCTGTCGATCAGCAAGGGAGGGGTCGCTCAAGCCGTGTCGATGCACGTTGAGTTCCTGACGGATCAGTTGGCTCTGCGATTCACCATGCGGATGAATGCCGCTCCGTGGGAGAACAGTCCGATCACCCCGTTCAAGGGGACGAACACGCAATCCAGTTTCGTCTGTATCGCGGCACGGTGATCGTTCGTCTCAGTCTTCCAACCACTTTCTGACTCCGACCGGAACCCGGCAAGGAATTGCGCTGCGGACGTCTTGCCAGGTTCTGGTTGGCAATCCGGAAATTCGCTCATGAGCGGATTTCCTCCACTTTCTCATCGCTGAACGGAAAGGCTTCAATGTCCGACTTCAACCACGAGTTTCTTGAAATTGCTGATATCGTCCCCGCTTTTGTTCCGGTCGATTTGCAAACTGCTGCGAACAACGGTCAGTGGGTCTCGATGCGGAACATCGGCCGGCTGCTGTGTGTGCTTTATAAGGCTGCAGGGACTGCGGGTGACGATCCTGTGTTCACGCTCAGGCAGGCGACATCCAACACGGGTGCCAATGCGAAGCCGTTGTCCTTTACCAGGGTTCGAACGAAGATTGGGGCCATCGGGGCGACGCTGCAGTGGTCCCTTGTGACCCAGTCGGCTGCGAATACGTATTCACCGGTCAGCGCCGCGTCACCGGCATTGATGGCGGTCGATGTCACGCCAACAGATCTCGATTTGAACAATGGCTTCGGCTTCGTGCAGGTGCAGGTCCCCGACACGGGGACGAACGCGCAACTGGGGGCGGCATTCTACATCGCCTATAGCGTGAGATTCCCCCAGGCGGAACTCACCTCGGCACTCTCGTAGCACTTGGTTGCTGACTTGCGGTGGCCCGCTCACCCACCGCTTTTTGATCTGAGTCTGAAAGTCATGTCTCGTCAAAGGATTTGCGATGCCTGTCACAGAAAAGAATACGGAAAGTCTGAATCGCTCGATGGTCGCGCTGGAACTGTTCAAGGCCCGCTCAGTGAGTGGGGGAGGGAGTCCCCGACAACTGGCCATCAGTTGCTTCCGCGATGCGATGGTTTTTCTAGAGGCTGCGTATGAGATTCAGTCCGGCAGGGCAGACCTGTCTGCGGACGAATCGCCACTTGATCCCGCGTTCGCCCCCAATCTGAAGCGGACTCATCCGATCAATCTCATGTCCCGCGTCTGGGGTGACTTGAGGAAGGTCCAGGAAGCCCTGGCCGATCTCGATGCGAACCCGGGGGCGGACTACTACGAGCCCTACAGCTGGAGTAAGCCCGAAGTCAATCAGGCCCGCGCTCTGTTCCCCACCGTCGTAAACCGCTTGAAACAGATGACGTCTGGAAAGTGAGGTCTCATGAGCTTCGGTTCCACCGCATATCAGTCATATGTCCGAATCCACACGGAATCCGGTCACCGGCGACTCCCTCCCTGGGCGGGTTTGACTCACGAAAAACGGCTCGCGTGGGAAGCGGCCGCCCAGGCGGTTGCGATGGCCGTCCTGCCGTCCGCCCAATGTGGCGAACCGCTTGAAGGCGAGGACGATCTCGATGAAGCGATGCCGCCAGAAATCGTATGACAAGGCGGATTCGAAATACCGCGAGCGGCAGAACAATCTGAGTGCTGTGGGGCCGGATTCGGCCTCTCAGCAAGGCCGCTCGATTGACCTCTTCCTGCTCCACGGAGGGGAAGTTTTTCACACGAATTGAGTCTCATATGGCACTAACGACTTTGGCATCGGTGAAAGCACAGGGAGGAATCCTGCAAGGAGACACCAGTCGCGACGCTCAACTTCGAATCCTGATCGATGGCGTGACGTCATACGTCAAGCAGCTACTGAATCGTGATCTCGAGTCTCAAGAGTATGTCGAGTACTACTCGGGTAACGGGACGCCCGTCCTGATGCTCAATCAGTATCCGGTGACGGCGGTCTCGCTGGTCTGCGTCGATGAGTCGGGAAATTTCGGTGCAGGTCCAAACAGTTTTCCTCCTACCCTGAATCTCGTTAACGGTGTCGACTACGCGCTGATGTCAGGGGCAAAGGGAAATGGATCTGCGGGCTTTCTCAGACGCATTGGTGCTCACTGGCTGAGGCCGCTGTCCCGGCAGAATGGCGTGCTCGGCACGCTGCCCGGTGCGGCCGGGGGCAACATCAAGGTCCGGTACACCGCCGGCTATCTGGATATCCCTCCGGCGATTTCGATGGCCGTGAACGCTCTGGTACTGAAGCAGGCGTCAATGGCTGCGATGGGGGGGGCAGTGGCGTCGATGAGCTACGAAGACGCCAGAGTCAGCTATTTCGATTCTCACGACGCGCGTCAGGTGCTGGGAAGCATTGAATCGGTCCTGGCAACTTATCGATCGATTCCGGTTTGAACGGCCCACGCTGGCCGCCTCATCTAGACAAGTCGCCTCTGCGCCTGCTCAAGCAGGCTGACGGTATGGTCAAGAAAGACGAGAGTCCCTTTGTTAAACCAATCAATTGCACGATCGCTGATGAATCTGGTTCCCGGACGGTTTGCTGCTGAAGTGACGCTGCTTCCCGATGGCCCACTGCCCGTGACCACGAATGTCGCTCAGGCCTGGTTCAAGTCACTTGATGTCACCCTCTCCAACTACGGAAACCTGAATCTTCAAGGTGATGAGACCCTGATCAAAGTGCCCGATCACGAACTGAATCCGGCAGGTAATGGACGGGAAATCCGCCCTCGCGACCGAATCGTCGTCGCGGGGACTGCTTACCGGGTTCTCTCTGCACGACTCATGTCCGTGCGGACTGTCTGGGAGTGCGTTGTTCGAAAGGAGTTGAACTGATGCCGGGAATCTCGAACCACTTTGATGCCATGACGGCGATCAAAGAGATCATCGACGGTCTTCCGCTGGAGGGACTGACAGGGGGAACTCTCATTCAAGAAGTCGCGACGTACCACGACGGAACCGTCGCACTCCCTTTCATCAGTATCTCTCCTTATGGCCCCGAGACGCTCGATGACGAACTGAATGATCGCGACGGTGCGTACTACGGAGTTCTGGTCTCGATTGTCGCTAAGCCCTCTGTGAACAATCTGGAAACACGGCTGGGATGGCGACAGACACTGCGGCGAAACCTGAACAACCGGTCGATCGATCAACTCGGTCAAAATTACAAGCTGGCAGTCGAACCGGGGAACACGGTCGAGCCGCAGGCCTGGTTCGACAGGAACGCTTTTGTCAGTGGAATGGTAGTGCGTGCGTTCTTTCAAGAACCTCGTGCATGACCCCTAACCTGCTGCTGCACGATGCCTGTTCAGGCTCTCCATCCGAGGACTCTCTGGATCTGATCAGCGGCATCACACTACTCAACGGATCGTCTGCAACTATCTCCCGAGACCGTCTGTAACGGCCGAATAAGGAATTGCTTTACTATGACAGAACAAATGGCCTATGCATCGAGAATGACGATTGCAGGGCACCCCATGGAGTTCAAGACTCACTCGATCAAGCAAGTCATCGAGTTGAGTGAGGATGATGGACTTCGGGGAAGCCGCTCTCGCGTATTGGAACGGGTTGCCCAGGGCCTGATTCATGTTTCGGGGCAAGTGGAATTCGAGCCCACGCCAGCGGAAGTGGCGATTCTGCTTCCCTTGATCGTCAGTTACTCGACGACAGAGACCGTCCTGACGGACGCACTGGCGGACGTGACGATTGTCATCGACAACGGTACCAAAACCGACACATTCGTCGGCCGGTTCACAAAAGGAACCTTCTCAGGCTCGTCGGGGCAGAAGATTCAATTGACCGTCGATTTCGTCGGCAAGACCCGTGCGACGTCCGCTGGAGGTTCGCTCTCGGGAGTTCCCGATATCACCGCACGGCCCTATATGTTTTACGACATGGGAAGCGGGATCACGATCGGTGAAGCAACGTATTCAATCGATAAGTTCGAACTCACCATCGACAATCATATTGAACCGACATTCATGCAGGGGCAAGTCGCCACCGACCTCGAGCCGACCGACCGCACGGTGTCGCTGGGGGTGCAGACGAAGTACACGGCGACCGAAGACCCGCTTCTCGTTCTGGCGACGGGAGGTCCTGACGCAGAAGCTCCCCTGGCCGCGTCGATCGCGTTCACGAACGGCGATCACTCGATGTCATTTTCGTTCGGTGCGATTGTGGCGAAATCTGAATCCGTGGTGAACAACGGCAAGCGAACCAAGTTGAGACTACCATTGAATTATCACTGCTACAAAGTCGGAACGACGCTCGAAACCGTTCCCGTCCTCGTCTGATTTCATAAAGGAAGAGCCTGTGTGTTCGTATGTGCCCGATGGTTATACCAGAGACGGCTATATCGCCCCGTCCGTCCACGAGGCGGATGCCGAATCGCTGCATGGCGAACTCGATTTCACTTACCGACCTGCTACTCGACTTGACGTCGTCAAGATCGATGCCGAGATCCGGATTGCCGTTCGGAACCAGGATTTCGATCCACTGTGTGCCGTTCGGGCAGAGCAACTGGCCTGTAAATTCGTGGCGGATCGAGTCATTGCCTGGTCTCTCAGAGACCAGGGGGAGTCTCCTGTTCGTGTGTCGGCCGAAGCGTGCGAACGGATGCAGCCGTTTTTGTTCAGCAGGCTTTACAACATCATCCGCGGGGTTCAGGCGAACGACCTGAGGCCAAATCAGGTGCCACCTCCGAGCGAGGATGACCAGCTAAAAAACTGAAGCAGGGGGTGTTTCTGCTGAGGAAATATCCCCGCATTGCCCGGATGAATTGCCAGGTCTGTGAAAAGTACGTAGTCAACGAATCAACGTGGCAACTGGAACAAGGTCGAGATGGTCAGCCTGTTGAGCGGCTGAAGCATCTGGGCCCTTCGTTTCTCGCCGCGTGTCGAGATCCGGCGCGAGGTTGTCCCAAGGGGACGCCAGAACTGCCAAACTCGCTGACTGCTGAGAACCAGCTCTGCTATCAGCACTATTGCGAATGCGTTTCTACGGGTTCCTTTCCCGATGATCCCGTGGTTCGCCGAAACGCGGCTGTGATTCAAGGTGTATTGGACACAGTGGAAAAGCTGAGAGAAGTCGAACGTCATAACTCCCTCTTGAAAGCCGTGCGGGAAACATGCGTGATGTAGTTCAACGGATGATCATTCAATCGGCTCTCGAGGGGGTTGGTGTCGCTCGATCCGGAATAGAGAGCATTCGGCAACGTTCCACCCAATCGGGATGGGCTCGTGTGTCGCGTAGACCCTGGAGCCTGGTCCCCTCCGTTGGTGCTGCGCTCAATGCTGGCGGCGCGAAGAGCTGGCCTGGTGTGGCTCAGTCGTCGCATTCGTTTGACGGTTTATTCGATTTCACCGACGCCCCGGAAGTCGCATCCCCGATGGAAAATTGGTTGATCGACGAAGGATCTCAGGTGAACAGCCGCCCGCTTCCTTCCCCGATGGAACCGAGTTCTCCACGAGCGCCGTTGCTTGTTCCTGTGGTGCGACAGAGTCCTCTGTTCGCTCATCAGAAGTCTTCCGTGCTGGACCCGGGGCATCCTGCGACAGTTGGAACACACGCATTGACAGAGAATTTAGAGCCCACCCCGATCAGCGGAATGGTAAACGGGGCTGAGACAGTACCCCGTGCAGCCGGGGCTGGCTCGCGGGTGCTCCCGCGTCAACATTCTCGCACAAGCCCAGGTGCTATTGGCCGAGATGCTCCTGTCGTGGCAGACCGGACGCAAAGCGTTTCCGTTGTTACCGCAAGACGCGATTCGTTCCTAAGCGATCGAGGTGAGGAGACTACTCTGGGGCGCGGCCCAGTTTACACGGTGACGCAGCCTCTTATTCGGAACAGAACATTGCGTCATTTCGACGTATCGAAGGGATTCGGGGACATTGGCAAATCCAACTCACTCAGCCTCACGCGAACCCCCCGGCCGGTGAATACAGGCTCGTTCGAAAGCGATGGAGGTGGAGGCCCTTCCCAAACCAATCTGGCTCCCCCGAGAACTGCAGACCCGTTTACTGTTTTGGAGCCTGACGGAACTCTCGCGTCCGCACTGTCCCGGATCACCGAGTTCGATGGAGACATGGCCTTTGCATTGAAGCCGCTGAATCGACTTCACGACGAGTCAACTTCCGAGGCGACTGCATCTGCGGGATTCGGCGTTCGCCCGATCCCGGCGAGGCAGATCGCTACGGGAACGACTTCGGGCATTCCTCACGTCACTGCTGAGTCTGACAACTCGCCAGGACAGAGCAGGGAAAGGAATGCCATCGCTGAGGATCCCCTTGCGGTCGGGGGACACGTCGCTGGCATCGGACTTAACTCGGGCGTGGATGAGATCGAAACACGGCTCGATTCGATTTGTAGAGCTCAGGAAGAACGTCTCAAGTCCCTGATCAAGAACCTGACCTTCTGGGTGAAGTAGGAAACTATGACAGTCTTCTATTACGGAGGATTCTCGCATCCTCATGCAGAGGTCGCGTTTGCGGGAATCCAGCGGACGATCCGATTTTCTGAAACACAGCGGGAGAACATTCTGCGTGAGTCGTGGCAGCTGCGCGGGAAAATTGTTAGGCAGGGACCAAACTCCCAGCGTCTCGTCCTGGCAGCGCTCGACGAGATTCGGCAGGCCTATTCGCGCCACGGTCAGTCAGCCGGTCTCCTGGATCCTGAAGGAAATCAGACGCCATTCCTGCTGGATAATTCGAAAGCGATTGGCGGAGTCATCGTGACGAACCCGGTCTCTCATGGAGAACTTTCTGGCTCGGAAACGGTCACGTACCTCCATTACACATTCGGATTGCAGATGGAGTCCTTCGTTTCCGGGCCAGACACGCTGCTCGCGTATTCAGAACAGGTGACGTTCTCGGATAACCGGGGAGGACCGCTGCAGGTCGGCCGTGTTCCTGTGAGTGGACTCCCCATCGTTCAGAACGTGACCACGAATTCATTCTACTACGCCACGCAATCAGGCTCATTGACGACACGAACTCCGCAGCCTCAGCCGGAAGCGATGCTGTTTCCCGGTGCCCTGATGGGGGATCCCCATTCTCGCATTGTGACATGGTCCAGTCCGCCGATGCAGCGCGGGGTGCCGACGGAATACACCGTCAACTGGGTCTACAAGTTTCGATCTGTTGCCCCGTTCAACGGACAGGTTCATTCACGAGGATAACTCTCGATGGCAATCAAACGCTGGATTGGGAACGCCCCCGCCACGGTGGATGTCTGGACGATCACCCTTTCAGGGACCATCGCCAGCCAAACTTATACGGCGACGATCAATTCCAAGGACATCACCTACGTTGCAGGAATCGACGAGACCGTCGATTCCGTACTTCGCGGGCTGGTCGCTGCCTGGAATTCGCTGACGTCGCCCCCTCCTGCTGAATTCCAGGAACTCACGGCTACAGGGCTTCCAGGGGCGGGGCCGTTGACTTCGATTCGCCTGACTCAGGATCTGGCAGGGCGACCCACTGTCCTCTCTGTCGGTACGACCGGAGATGCGACGTTCGCAATCGTCAATACTGTGACCGCGACCGGCCCGAATGACTTCGCTAACCCTCTCAACTGGTCGGATGGAGCGACGCCGGAAGATCTCGATACGCTGGTCTTCGACAGCGGCAGCATCCCCTGCAAGTACAATCTGGGGACCACACTCGAGGGAGTCACCGTTGCAGTCGATCCGGGCTATGCGGGTCAAATCGGGCTGCCCATGACGAATCGCGACAACTCCGGCGCGCCCTATCACGAATATCGCACGACCAGCCTGACGCTGGCAGGAGGAACGGTCGAGGTGAACAGTGGCCAGGTGGGACGCTGCAATCTGGCTTTTGGTTCCCACCCTGCAACCGTTCGTGTGCGTAATACAGGTCAGCGAATCGATCCGGAAACACCCGTCGTGTTAATCACAGGAGGGGACGCGACAAGTGAACTGAGCATGAATCGTGGCGACGTTGGTCTGGCCTTTTTTCAAGGCGAGACCGCCACGATGCCACTCGTACGAACTGCGTACACGTCGCAGCCGTTGTCCGATGTCAACCTTGTGATCGGGACGGGAGCCGATGTCACTACGCTGACGAAAAACGGAGGCAACGTCGTCTGTCGTGCAGCGGTTTCAACCGTTCGTCAGGAATTGATGGGAGGAGTCATCACCCTGTCTGATGCCGCGACGGTGACCACGCTGAATGCATTCGCGGGGACCGTAGTCCTTTCAACGACGGGGACGATTGGAACGATCAATCTTTATGGCAACTCCGTTCTGGACGTCGATCAGGATCCTCGCCCCAGAACGGTCACAAATCCCATCAATGTCTTTTCCCGGGACGTCACCATCCGGGACAATCAGAAGGTGATCAATTCGGGGACCCTGTCGTTGAATACACACGGGGCGGTTTCGGTCCATGTTGAACATGGTGCGAACACAACGATGCTATTTACCTGAGGGGGCCTCGAATGCCACTTTCAAATCATGGTGAAGCCTCTTATCCGGGGATTGTTGCTTATGAAAGCTTTGAGTTCTGCGACTGCAGCGGGACTCAGCCTTCGGTCGGCAGAATGACCGTCTTTCCTCAATACGGATTTCCCGCCCGGGATGGCGATCTCGTGCTGACTTACAATGACCAGGCGATCACGCTGAAGGATCTTCATATCGATTCGGTGCGGTACGAGGTTGGGGGAGGAGGACGGATTGTTGAAGTTCGCTTTCTCGACTCTCGCTGGAAATGGGCTCATCGCTCGATCTCGGGCCGCTACAATTTTCGGCTCCCCGACAATCGTGTTCCGCCTGGGCATGAGAAAACGCCACAGGAACTGGCTGCGATGTGCTTTACCGCCTTGGGGGAAACGGTCTTTGATGTCTCGGCACTGCCCAACGAGATCCGCCTCGAGGTTGATTGGGACCACGCCAGTCCCGCTCAAGAACTCGATCGAATCTGCCACGAACTCGGCTGCCGCATCGTGCCCGTCCGTTCGGTCGGGGGCTGGAAGATTGTCGTCACGGGCGAGGGAGATGATCTTCCTGATTACCCCGCTGAAGATGTGGGAGAGGGGATCGACCCGCAGGAAATTCCCGATTACATCAAGATCGTAACGGCCCCGATTCGCTACCAGATGAAGTTGCCCCTGGGGGCCGTTGGGAAGGAAGTCGATCGAGCCTGGAAGCGTTTAAGCGAACTCTCTTACGCTCCGTTCCCCAGCCTGCCATCAGGCGGGTTCGGTGCGAATGACTGGCGCGAGTTTCGCCAGATCGACTCGCAAGCGATCCCGTTATCCGATGGGTCGATTGTGAACCCTCAAGGATTGGCTCGCGACACTGTGTTTCGATGCTATCGGATTGAATTCGAAAATCAGCCCGGCTGTGCCGTCAATAGCCACGGGGAATGGGGCATGCCGGTACCGACCTGGTCGAGTGTCGTTACGCGCCGGCAGATGATGCTCGCAAATTCACTGGTCGAAACCTGGACCGATTCTGCCGGTACCTCACATCAGCAACCTGCGTACATTTGTGGAGTCTTCTCTGGTGAACTGACCGAGGGCCCGCTTGCCAATCACGCCGATGGAACGCGTATCGAAAGTCAGACAGTTGACGCGACCACCATCGCCGACCAGCGGATGTCGTTCTCCCTTGGCCTGGATCCCGTCGATACCGATCGTTCGATCATGACACTCAGTCCGAAAATGGTGAGGCAGATCCCTCCGCTGACGGGCGTGATTGGGCTGGTTCCGTTCGTGCTGGAATGGCAAGAGGCAGACTTGCAGTTCGTGTCGGCATTTCAGATTCGGAACCCCCATACATGGCAGCCACAGCGTTACGAGTACCTGCTTCAGGTCGGGGAGGGGACCGACGAATCATTCACTCAAACGGTAATGCGGGACGACATTCGACCTGCTGTCATCGTCGACTATCAGGGACGTATTCCGACGGGATACCGAACGAATTTCCACGAGGTGCAGACGCAATGCCGATCTGCCGCTCAGGCCCTCGCTCGGAGGTACGCGACGGTGACAAGCCAGCATCGCACCTATATCGGACTCTATCCCATTGATCTGGATGGAGCGATCTGTCAGGTCACTTACTCGATCAGCAGGCAGGGTGCGTCAACCATCGCGAGCAGGGGGACTGAACATAGCTGGTACACGCCCGACCATGAGCAGCGGCGTCAGCAGGTTGCCCGAGAGGGAATCTCCGACAAGTTGAACGCGGTCAAAAATGAAATCACTCGACGAACTGCGTTTTCAGGAAGTATCAACACATGACCGCCCTATCGCCCGTCATGAGCGTCGTGATTCAGAACGATTCCGGAATGATCATTCCGGCAAGGTCGGTGGTCGTCGCCGTTGCTGTGGAGACGACCAGTTCGGACGGTGGTCGCGAACCGATTACGGTGACTCACGTTGATCAGTACGGCTGCGGCAAGCCGGGAAATGTCATGGTGACCGGAAACACCGCGATTGGTGTCGGAGCCAGAGGACTAGGTTTTTATGACCCCTTCCTCTATGTCTGCATTGACCCGTCCGTCAGTGATCCCGCACCGGGAGAAGAGTGGGGGCCGTCGGAGGGAAGCTGGGTACTGACTCGGAACAGTCTGACCAGGGGATTCTTCGCCCAGGGGCATAGCCAGAACGGCGGGGTCCCGAAGCGGTCGTTGTTCTTACGAACCTACGAGCGAGCACCCGCGACGGTCTGCTATTCGTCGAGCAGTTCCGCGAGTAGCCAGTCCAGTGGGTCTAGCGCGTCGAGCGGATCCAGCAGTCACGTCAGTGGATCGAGCAGCAGCAGCGGTGCTTGCGGTTGTGTCACGGTGGTTACCGGTGTGAGTTGCTCAGGCGGATCGTTGTCTGTCACGTACGGCCAAGCCCGAGGATGCTGCTGATGCCAAACCCAGGTGATGTCGTCGTTATCCCTAACTGCCCGTGTTGTGGTTCCTCGAGTGGGTCGAGCAGCAGTTACGGTGGAGGTGGAGCCCTTTGCCCTGGTTGCCCGTCGATTGGTACCTCGTCGGTGAATTTTAAAATTGTATCCGGAACCCTGTTTCCAGGTGGATTTACCTCCAGAACCCTGCTCTATAACTCTGGGTCGGATTCATGGATGATGAGTTATTCATTCTTCGGAACGATAGCGCTAACTTTTGTGTGTAGAAGCAATTCGTGTTTGGTCTTAGCCTCTGTCGCCACTTCGACGCCGGGGTGCAGTTCCGTGGCTTCCACCTTCACACCTTCAAATGGAATGGAACTCACTTTAGCAGGCCCGGGATGTCCAACCTACAATGTGGAGGTGAGTTGGTGAGCCACTGTTCGACTCTGTTAGAAACTGCAATAGCAATTCGTGGTACCAATCCCTGCAACGACACTGTTGACTCATTGTCGCGTGCCCTAGATATAGCTGATTGCTGCCGTTCACTCGGCCGGATTGAACTGGCGTCAGAACTCGTTGAGGTTGTTAAGCAGTTTCCCTCCGCTCGATCTAGAGTTATCGCTGCTCGGGTGCGCCAACACGAATATGGAATGCACTATCCATCTGTATGGATTCGCGGTTGGAATTTTGCGAATGCAATGGCTCGGCACGCCGCAACGGGATTCTCGCGTGCCGCAGACACGGTCATCGAAGAGCGCCTTTCTATCTGTCAGCGCTGCCCTCATCTGGTGGATCAGCATTGCCAGTTGTGTGGATGCCCCTGTATTGCCGAGAACCAGCTCTTGAACAAACTGGCCCTCGCGTCCGAATCATGCCCGCTGGGGAAGTGGAAATGAGAAAAACCTCTGCCAGCCAATCCGCAAGTCGCCAGGTGCGTCAGTCGAAGCTGAAGACCCATGAATCTCGACAAGAAAAACATGCCGCTCCGCCGGCCGCCTCCCCTGATCCCTGTCGCTGGCCGTCCCCCGTCGTCGATAGCCTGACGGAAGCGACGCTTGCAGGAAAATGGCTGATTGCGGTCTTTCGAGTGGATGGTGATCAACTGCAACTCGACCGAACGGCTCAAAATTTTCCTAGGGCCGATCTCGACCTGGCCTGTCGACTCTTCGTCGAGAGTCTTAACGATCTGAAAAAGTGATCCGATGCCAGACGGGGGGCTCCTGCGGCTCGCACATGACGAGTTCTCCCATTAGCGATAGGCCCGGCCCGGTCCCGTTCTCGGCGAAGTCATGACCCGGCTCGATCACTCCTCACAGGAAGATGAGCCCGCGGCTTCCGTGAGGGACTTCATTCGATCTTGTCTGGATGGAATGTGCGGGGAAGGGACTTCATCAAGGAATGCCAGGCCTGGTCGACCTCGACGCTGTTCGTGGGTGAGATGTGAGACGCAGGCGATCAGGATCATCCGCGGCCCGCAACATCGCTCCGTGCGGCAACGTGTCTCCAGCCGTTGCAAGGTGCCTCGTTATGGGCCTCGCGGTGTGTCACCCCTTATATAGAAATTGCGTTTTCTCGGGAACCGCCCATGTTTGACCGCGCTTTTGTGATTAATCTTCCCTTCAAAACCGACCGACTGCACGCGTTCCAGGCACGCTATCCGAGCTGCCTGCCGAAGGCAGAAGTCTGGCACGCCCTGCATGGGGATTCCGTCACGCCACCAGACTGGTGGACAGCAGGAAACGGTGCATGGGGCTGCTACCGAAGTCACCTTCAGATTCTCGAACATTGCTATAACGCGGGCATCGAGTCTTACATTGTGTTCGAGGATGACGCGATCTTCCGGCCTGATTTTGACGAGAGACTGCCCAGGGTGCTGGCTGAACTTCCCTGCGATTGGCAACAGCTTTATCTCGGCGGACAGTTGCTGCACGAAGCGGCTCACCCACCCGGCAAAGTAACCGAATCGGTCTTCGTCCCCTTCAATGTGAACCGGACCCACGCCTTTGCCGTTCATCGCCGAGGTTATGAGCTGCTCTACAGGCACCTCCACCAGATCCCCTTTGCTCCACACGAACACATCGATCATCATCTGGGGCGCTTGCACGAGTCAGGAAGGCTTAAGGTCTACTGTCCTTCCCGGTGGCTGGTGGGCCAGGACAGCGGTCCATCGAACATTAGTGGCAATAATAACGCTGCGACGTACTTTACCGATCCCGAGCGTCTGGCCATCGTGGAGGGGAAAAGAGAAGTTCGTCCCGTGCCTGCCATTTTTCTGGAATCCACAATCGACGTCGCAGTGGAATTGGAGCGGCGTGGCTGGCACCGCGGCCACTGGCAGAATGAGCAGAGGCTAGACCGGGGAGTCTGTGCGGCGATGGCCGGGATGAAGATCCATGCGGATCTGGAGCAGTGGTACAAGGTCGTCATGCCCGAAGCGGTTCGTGAAGGGAAATCCTGTATCTGCTTGTTCCACCCCTCGCTGAACTGGCCTTGCGTCGAATCACTCAACTTCGCCCGCTTTCATCGCATTACAGCCGATCATCCTGAGGAAGCAGAACGGCAACTGGCCGAAGTTCTGTTCAAGTTGACCGAGGCCGTAGCAGATTCAGCACCGCCACGCCGAAACCTGATCTATCACATCTGGCCACGCAAGGGGAACGGCGTCTGGCGATGGAACGTCGAGCAACTGCTGAAGCGGATCGAGCAATTCGACGGGGTTCGCTCAATCGGCGTGGCCACGTCTCCCGAGGCCGACGCTCTGGTCGATGTCCAGCGAGCCTTCGACGGCGTGAGGATCGACAACTGGATTGAGTTTCCGAACGATCCGAACATGGGCGAGGCTCAGACGTTCGTTAAGCTGCTGAACACGCTTCCCGTCGGCGACGGCTCGATCACGTTCCGTGGTCATGCGAAGGGGGTCAAATACGACGACCCGCTGACCTGCCGGGACTGGACAGAGATGCTTTACGAAATCTGCCTCGACGATTCTGAGCACGTTTCCGCAACGCTGGATCAGTTTCCGGTAGCAGGCCCGTTTTGCGTCGATAACCGATGGCCGGGCGGGAACAGGTTCGGCTGGTACTATTCGGGCGGCTTCTACTGGTTCACTGGGGATATTCTGAAGAAGCCAGAGGCGACGTCGATTCGCAGAGACTACTGGGGGGCGGAACTCTGGCCGGGACAGCACTATGACCGAAACGAGATCGGGATTCTATTCGGCCAGAACTGTGGTCACCTGTACGAGACCGGGGAAGTGGAACGGATGAAGATGTGGCTTGAGGATTGGCGTTCCCAGGGGCGAAACGCGAGGACCGCTGCATGTGGTTCCTGATCTCAATGGGGCGTCCCGAGCAGTGTGGCCGCGTGATCCGGTCGATGATGAACTGCGGGCTCTCGACTCCGGGGAGACTCGTGGTCAACGGGACTGCTGACGAGGCCGCGTACAGACAGATCGAACTTCCGAACAACTGGAACATCGAAGTCCTGCCGCAGAATCTCGGCGTGTGCGGGGCGATGGCGAAAATGTTCCGCGACTACCCCACCGAAGACTGCTATTCGCTGGTCTGTGACGATGAGTTCGTCGAAACACCCGGGTTTGACGTGCGACTGATTGAAGCGGCGGGACGCTGGGGAATCTCACACGGCAACGACCGGCAGATGACGGATCGCCCAGAAGAATGGCTGCACACGTTCGCGACCTACGGCGGTGATCTCGTGCGAGCTGTCGGCTGGTGGCCATTGCCGGGGTTATGGCACTGTTTTTTCGACAACACGTGGCAGTTGATCGCCAAGGAATTTGGATTACGTCGGTACTGCCGCGACGTGCTGACGACTCACATCAACACATGGGACGAATCCGCACCGATGGACACAACCTACGCGGCAGGGCGTCAGCCTTCCCATCTGGATGAGGCCCGATTCCAACAGTGGAAACGGGACGAGTGGCCCTATGTTCGTGGGCAGCTTAGAAAATTGTTGAATGGAGCGAGTTACAGATCGAATACGGCTTCGGATAAACAAAAATGCCCATCGAGTTTAGATCGCTCGATGGGCACAGATGCAAGCCAGTGATCAGCAAGATCAGAACGACGCTTGATTCAGCGATCGTTCCCCTCGATTTACGCCATCTGACGTGCAGAGTTTGGCATACACATTCTTATCAATCGTTTCATTGATGAATTTAACGGATCCATCGCACATCATCGCGTTCACGCCGCCAGCATGATTGGAGCTGGGCCGAGGACGAGACAGGGGGGCAGCAGCGATATCTCGGTTGATGAACCAGCCATCAGGTCTTGTGGCGGCATCTGGAGTCCCGAAATTGGTTCCGTCAGTGTTCAATGTTGGGACAGAACCGACGAATACAAATTCGTCTGAAGTAGGCTGATTACTATTGGTGTAAATTCGTGGACCGAAGCCGAGCGCATTAACGTCGATATCGTACCAGTTTCCAGCTTGGATATTCTCGGAGAGAAGAAGGGTTGTCGAGGTTCCATCACCTGCGCCTACGAAGTCAAGCGAGGACTGAAAGCCACTCGTCGAGCGCCAGATTACTCCGGTACCTGAATGAGTTTTAATATCAGTTGGACTAAACAAGCTGCTGTCACCGTCCCAGCTGATGGACCCAACTTGGTGATATCCGCTGGCAGTGGCGTCGCTGGTGAAAACTTCAGCGACACCAAAGTTGGCACTTGAGATAAATCCAGCGTTAACGACGTAGCTCAGTCCCCCTGGGCGTCGGTGCGAATCAACGTCGTCCGGGCAAGTGAAAACCTGGATCCAGCCTGTGTCGTCGATGGTGTCAGTAGCATCGGCTCCGTTGATTGTCGCTACACCAGCATTGATGAAGGCATCATTCTTAATGTTTTTGAGAAGTGCTGCGTTATCGAGGAGTGGCAGAATCTGGATGGGCCAACCAATAGCCATTGTGCCAGTGCCGTTACCATTGGTAACACTAATTGTCGAGGAAAGGGCGGGAAAAGTACCGTTGTTTCCCGAAGAAAAATTGATGATCGCAATCCCCACTTGCCGGAGATTGTTCGAGCATTCCATTCTGCGTGCAGCACGGCGAGCTGATTGCACGGCGGGTGCGATCAGGGAGGCCAGTACGGCGATGATGGAGATCACCACCAGAAGTTCGATCAGCGTGAAGCCGCGTCGCGGCTGGCGTTGTTTTTTGAGGCGAAGGCGAGTCATCTTGCATTCTCCAAGGAATTGAAAGTTGAGAAGGGTTCGATCGAAAAGATATGTGCCTGTTTCCGTCGAACTCGCCGTTCGACTGCAACGCGCAACCGAATGGCATCTTAGCAAATCGGAAGCCACAGATCCAATGTTTTTTTAAGTTGCTTGCTGTAAATGACTTGTGTGGTTACCTGTCAGTTTTGCGGAATTTTGTTCTGTGTTTGATTGTGCTTCGTCTGTCTCCTCTGTGTGTTTTGTTTTGCTGCTTTGTGTTTCTTTTGCTGCGTTCTGCCCGCGTGCCTCACGATCAACATCAATTCAGGATTTGGCGGTAGAGCACCAGTTGCTTCCAGTTAATGCCGTTGGGAATACCTGATGTTGATGTGTCCGGGAGAATGCTGAAGGTGCTGTTGATCGGTGTGATTCCCTGGGCGGCAAGATTTTTCCATTGTTCCACCGCGCCAGTACGATCGATGACGAAAAACGCCCGCTGCGTTGGCGAATCTTCCAGACGTCCGCCGATGCGAATGGCCGTATTGCCTCCCGAGGTTTCCTCGACCGCTTCAAAGTATTGCACGGCGATGAAGACACCGAACGAGTTGGATCGCGTCGTTACGTTATTCATGATCTTGGACAACAGGCGATTCTTCGCCAGTGAGTCCAGCGGCGCCGATCCACCGATATGTTCGGCCTGTTGACCGACTTCGAATAAGCCGCGCGGGTCGGGCAGGGTGGCGTCCCCGTCCAGGATGCGGAATAAGGTGTCCTGACGCTGGCTGGTCTGGCCCCGCGCCGTGAAGCTGAAACTGCGGAACGGCCGTGATCCAGCCAACCCGGGAATAAACAGTCCTGTGACGGGATCTGCACTCGCCTGGGGCGGAGTAATCCCCGGCAGGAAAATTCCATCCCGGGATCGCAGGAATTCGTACCACCAGTCGCGCGTGGTCCCGGTCGATGCGACCGTGTCTAATGTGTCACGACTGGGGATCGAATTGGGCAGGATGTTCAAGACGAGGTTGTCGTCCAGCAGTCCCGCCAGGACGTTCGAATGACGAACCATGTTCAGGTTGAGCTGTCCATGGACTCGCGGCCACCCAAAGTTCGTCGGCAGCCCAAGCTGGTTGACCGAGTAGTCACGCAGTTCGGGATGACGGTGCATGGGGGAGGGGACTTCCAGGAATTCGAGCAAACGATACCACCGATTGTCGAACTGAGGGTTCAAGTCGAGTGAATCCGGGTAGTCCGCCAGCATGAACTTGGTATTGGCCGTTAACGCTCGGTTCGTACCCGAAAGGTTGAGCTGGTTGACGGGGCTGTGATTGGCGTAAGCCAGTGCGCGCGTCAGGTACCAGGTTTCTGTCATGTCGTACCAGAGGTCGCTGGCGGCATAGAGTCCGGGCCCCACCAGAGGAAGTTCCAGCAGTTCGCCGAGCGATGCGAACGGTCGGTCAAAGTGGAATTGTGAGACCAGTGGGACCGGTGGAGGACTACTTTGATTGTACTTTCCCGTGCCGATGAAGTTACGCAGGGGGGCGGTTGTGGTGTTGCCCCACTCATTGCTGATGGGGAATTCGACCTCATTGTCGGCGGCCAGCGGCTCTGGTCGGTACCGGCTGTTCAATGCCTGCAGCAGTGGCACGACGGTCGTGGCATCCGTCGTATTGGTCGTATTAAAGATCTTGATACCGCTTTCGGGAGTCAGCATGTTCCCGGTCTGAAACCGGTCGACTTCAATCCAGGGGTTGTCCGCTTCGTCGGCCGGTGTCGTGGGGGGCTGGCGATAGGGGTTGGCTCGCCGCATCAATTGGAAAACGACAGGCAGTCTGTCGGTCATGGGGTCAGGTGGCGTGTTGTTCTGACCGAGCAATTCTCCTCGCGTTGGTTTGTCCACAGGAGGCGTAGCACCATCGGTCAAACGAAAATTGGCCGGTGGATCGACGATCAGATCCAGTCGACTGGTCGGTGCGAGAGTGGCAGCAGGGGCGACCGTCGTGCCGTTGACGACGAAGTTACTGCTCGGATTGCCTGAGGTGTCGTGAGTGGATCCATCACCGGCACTCAGGATCGTGAATGCACCTCCGGCAGGAATGGAGCCGATCAACGGGGTCAGGCGCCGCTCATCGGCGGAACCGGTTCCCGGTCCCGCGGGGAGCACACGGATCTGCCACGCATTGTTCGTGGTGAAGTCGATGGGGTAGGGCGACGTGCTCTGCAGATCGATGTAGGTGAAGAAGCGGGCTGTCCCGTCATCGAAAGCGGTTGTCGGATTGTTGCCGGTCAATTGATTCGTCTTGATCACCAGCGCTTCGCTGATGGTCAGTTGCTGAGCTTCGACACCCCAGACTTCCTTGCGGTTCGGCTCGACGGTGGTGTAGGGATTATCATCCATGCCCCAGCCGTCGCTCAGGTCTGTGTCGTACTCAAACCGGGTGATCACGTTATCACGATCCATCGCGTCAACATAGTTCACCGCGAACTGCGCCATCTCTTTCAGTTGCTGCGATGTGTAGACAGCACCGGGAGGCGTGTTGGCTGTTGTCAGCGGATCGACGTTCAAGCCACCGCAGTAAAGGTACAGCAAGGTGTAGATATCCCGGGCCATTGCCTGACGGTCTCGCCGAGCGAAGTACTCCTGTTGCGATGGAGAAGCGATCGTCGGGCCGGGATACGGCAGCGGTCCGGTAGGAATGGCAGCGCTCGGGACGTTCGCGGGGTGTGCGGTCAAATCACGGAACATCAGCGAGGTGGGGGCCCCGGCGGAAAACGCCTCTCCTGTTCCATCCACCAGCAACTGGTTGGCGCTCAGCCGGAACTGTTTGGTGCTCAGGGGCGAAATTCCGCTCAGGTGGTACCAGACCACGGTTCGGAAGGGGCCGACCGAACTCATGTAGTTATTCTCCCACGCTCGCATCTGCACGGTGGACGCAGACGGATCAGGGTTGAGCTTGCTGTATTCGCGACGGTCAGAACTGACGGTCGTGTATTGCGAACGAATTCGGGCCGCGTAAGAACTGGCAGTCGAATTCATGGGGATCAGGCTGGAGATGCGCGAGGACGAGCGGACGGTTGCCCCGTCGGCGGTTGACTGCTGAAGAAAGGCGGTCTCCAGCGCGCCGAAGGCCGCATCGCTACTTACGGCGCTCCCCGTCTGGGTGCCGGAGATGGCGGGGGTCTTCGCATAGGTGATGGCATCCGGATCGACGATGATTTCTGTCGCATCGTCGGTCAGTTGATTTCTGGTTGAAGCGACAGGCAGCAACTGTCCGGCGAACGTCGAATTCGCCAGATTGACGTCCGCGTTCGCGTGATATCCCTGAAAGGCGAGCCAACGATTGGGGCCAATTCCCGGCTGGATGGAGCGGTCGATCAGGTTCAGCTTCTTCCCCAGCGGGTTAAGGCCTCCCAGGTTGGATTGCAGAATGCTACCGTTACCGATCAAGTCGAGCGGAGTACCCAGATACGGCACGACGGAATTGCTCGTCCACAAGTAGGGATAATTGTTGGACGCGTCGAGATTGTCGTTAAAGTTGATCATGCCCGCTTGGGGCAGTGATCCCGATCCCGTGGCAATCAGATTCAGTAATACGTCCACGTCCCCCAGCAAGCCGGGCGTCACCGATTCAATCGCCGGGGCCATGGCTGCTGCCGTTGCCGAAGCAGACAAACCGATTTCGACGTTGTAGTGGGGGCGTCCGTAGTTCAGGAAGAACCATTCCAGATTCGCCACTTCCCGCATATTCATCGGGGCTCGGTCGGCACCCAGCGACTTCAGAAAGCACCGGTACTGATGGGTGTCCGCGACGGAGACGGCCAGAGGATCTGTTGGATCGGTGGTCATCCCGTAAGCGGCATTGATTTCGGAGGCGGCGTGTCCCTGATTGGAACTGCCAAGATATCGCCCCACCCCCATCACATCCGCACCGAACTCCTGCGTTGTCAGATCCGCGGGGATGAGTTCTTTCGTGAGTGTGGAAGTGGTCGTGTTCAGGTTCAGCAAGCCATTCAGATCACGCACCTGAAACGCAAACAGAGGAATGACTAGCTTCCCATCCCCCCGGCGAACGGGAGCGTATCCCAGGTCCAGCAGGATGGCGTCGCGGATCCCATCCCCGTCCGTGTCGACATCGAGGTTCACTTCGTGCGGGGCGTGAACTTCGATCAGAGGGCGGGATGTCCATACACCTAGCCGTCCTCCGTTCGTCGGAGATCCAGAGCTATCCAGGGGCTGGAACGAAAACCCGGTGCTCAGGCCCAACCCTGCCGCTTCGGAAGGGAGTACGAAGCGTTTGATATTGGTCGAGTTGCCACTTGAGTCGATGTAGTAATGGTCAGAGTGTGGTCGAAAACTCCGGGACGCGGGGACTGCGGTCGGATTGTCATACCAGTCCTGAATTGCGGCTCCGGCGCTGCGCAGATATTGCGGTCGTAAGAACGAGGGGATGATCACCCGCTTTGAGGTTGCGGGGTCGTTTAAATTGTCATACGCGACGGCATCATAGGAGAGTGCCATGTTGTTGATATCAGGCGATGTGTAATCGATGTCCGGTGCAGGAAGCGTTGCCAGCGATTTCCCTGTACCCCAGAGCAGTCCATTATTCGCGACGGGCGAGTCGACAATGTTGAGGAAGTTCGGGTTGTCTCCGGTTCCGTCAAAGTCCATATCGACGGTGGCGTTGCCAGACGCATCGATGGCAAGGTTGACACCTTCCCCATTGAAGGGGATTCCGTCGCGACCCAGCAGACCCGGTACCAGAGAGAAGCGTCCGCCCCACAGGATACTGTTGTAGTTGCTGTCGTCAGGGCCGAGGATCAATTGGCGCAGGGGCCAGTCAAAAATCCCATCGGGCTGGCTGGTCGTACCGACAGTGCGCGCTTCACTTGTGAAGTATTCCGCTGCCTGGCGATCCTGATTGGCCAATGTAAAGAAGGTGAAGCCCAGTAGTGCCAGCAATCCCAGCAGTGCCAGCACGACAATCATCGTCGAACCTCGACGACGATGCCGTTGTGGCGACTTGGTGTTCAGGGAGATGCGATTCATGATAGACCTCACAATTGTTCCGTGTGCAACACGGCCCGCACGCTGAAAGATTTGACGTGTCTTGGTCAGGAAACTGTCAATAAGGGTCCACAAGCGATTGGACGATCGTGACCTGGCGAATCTGCTCACTGGCGATGTCGCGGTAATTAATCGTAATTTGAACCGCACTTACCGCGGTGGCGAAAGGTGGGTTCGAATTACGATTAGCGGGGCTGCCCGGTTGCGCAATTTCTGCCCTGGGGTGCCAGGTGTCATAACGATATTTGCCGTTTCCGGCCGTCGACGGCGAGTAATAGAAGTTTTGTGAATTGCCAGGAATGAACGAACCACCTGTAATCGTGTTGTCTCCCAGATCGACGAACTGACCATAGCCACCATTCGCGGCCGGGTCCCAGACTTTCACGTCAAAGCTCAACGCGTTGGCCATCAGGATGTCCGTACCGCGACGCTGGATGGGGCTGCTGGAATAGTTGGTCACCGCTCCATTCAGGTCGAGTGTGACTGGGGTATTCATGGACATGGGATTCGTGTCGAGCGCGGGGTTCTGTCGGTCCGGAATCGTCGTCATCGCCCCCGGGTAGTAGAAGGCCGAATCGGAACATTCCGATGTGGTGTACCGACCAATGAATCCCGTATCGTCGGCGGTACCAAGCTGGCCGTCTGTTCCAGCCATGGCGAATTCACGAGGAAGCCCCGTCCACGGATCATGTCCAAACCGTGTCTGTGGAATCCCCAGACTGAGAATGCGGAACTGGTCTTGTGGCTGAAGGGGGTTTGGCAAAGGAAGCGGGGTACTGAAAGCCACCTCCTTGGGCCCGTTTGCATCGTTGCTGAGGGATTCGCCCACGTTATGAAAACGAACTCCCCCTCCTATCAGGTTGGTGCCTGTGGAATTGCCGCGGAAGTTGAAGGCCGAGTAATCAAGGTCCCGCCAGAACGATCCCCCGCTCGGCAGGTATTCACTGGTGTAGTCAGGATTCCCAGTTGAGATCAGTGGGCCACCATTGTTGGCGCGGGGTTGGCTGTCGGAAGGGTCGGTGTCCCGAATCAGCAGCACCCGACGATAGAGGTTCCCCCCTCGCAGAAAATACGAGATCTCGGCTGCACCCGATTGTCCCATCATGTTTCCAGCGATGCCGTCGTCGAGTTCCGGCTGGTCTTCCGCCAGATAGATCGTCCCCAGAGTCGACATCGGAAGAATAGGACGGTCCACCTCGATCTGTGTATTTCCCCCTGGAAGCGAGATATTGGTCACGCGATAGCGACCGTCGTTCGACTGGAGGCCGTTCGAGCTGCGACTTCCGGAAACCCAGATGTGGCCAAATGGTGCGCCGGAAGGGAAGTACCCTGTGACATTCCCCGTAATGGTAAAGATCCCCTGCAGGCCGCTGTCATCCTGGCTCGCGATCGTTCGTGTGGCACCCGAGAAGGGGACGGCCACCCCCAGAAACGGAGCGGTGTCCGAGTTTTGCGATTTCAATGTGACCTTGGTGGTGAACTGCAGCACGTCATCGGTTTCATCGGTCGGGTCATTCTCGGCATAATACCAGTACCCCGATCGGCGAAGCAGCAGACCTCCCAGTGCCCCAGTATCCTGGCCTGGAGTGAAGGGGATGATGTCACGGAAAGTCCGCTTCTCCAGATCACCACGGATGACCGATGTGAGCATGCGGGCTTTTTGATCGTTCTCCGCGAGTCCTCTCTGCTTGGACAACGACCCTGCGGCAATCTCGAAGATCGTTGCGAACATCGACATGATCAGCAGAATCAGACCGACAGCGATCAGCATCTCAACCAGCGTAAACCCGCGAGCAGTGCGATCGCCCGCTGTCGGCTGGGAACCCCGAGCCAAACGGCTGCGCTTCAGTGCGGGGTTGCGGATGTTGGAATTACGTGTCATGGCATTATCTTTAAACATGATGTGGAGCCGTCACCGCCGACGATTCGATTGCTCGCAGCTATGTGTTACACGAGCGTCATTGCGAACCTGTAAAGGTCCCAAGTTCGTAGACGTTAACGATGCTTTTCATCACGACCACATCCAAAGGATTCGCCGGTGGATCGACCAGATCCTTGTCGAGCAGAACTCTCCCGTTCGTCAGATCGAGGTCAACGACACGGTACCAGCGGGCCTGTGACGGCTCGAAAATGAAGCCACCCTTCTTCAGATACAGAGGAGCGGGGGTTCCGATGGAGAGTGAACGCAGATCATCCGATCCTGGCCAGCCCCGCTCGCTGGCGTTATCCAGTGTTCCATCCAGATCATCATCGACCCCGGCGATACCGGGAGCACCATCGAATCCACCCGAGGCACCGATGGTGGACATCTGATGCAGGGCATTTCCGGAAGCAGAGTCAATCCCTTCATCTGCGGCAACGAAAGTACGGTTGAAGAAGACGACAAGATCGGCATCTGCCTTCCAGCTCGTCAACGAGGAGTCCATGGGTCGCTTCCGTACGGTCAATAACCATGTATAGCGATTATCACGCACTTCAATTCGAGCTTTAGCTGGAATGAAATTGGATGGCAGGTCATAGGCGGGGCCGCCACTCGGGTCCTGCCAGCTCATCTGATTTCCACTCACCACTTCGCGGATCGTTCGCCGAACGGCATACCGACCTGTGGGGTCAAGTAAGACCATGCGGTAAAGGGGGAGCGAGGTTCCGGCGCCCGTCAAGGTCCGGGGGGCAATATCCGCAAAATTGGAGGCGGGGGAGGCGAGTGTCACCAGGAACGAACCGTTGGAGTATCCCCCCGCGACCGTGTCTTGCCGTACCAGAGACCAGCTATCAGGAAGCAGTGCGGCGCTTTCGGCATGCTCCAGTGTCACAGGTCCGCCGGACCGTCGCTGAACACCCGCGATGTTATTGGGTAAGCCGTACAGCGAGAGGGAGCCGAACGGATCGACGATCCCTCTCACGGGGGCATTGGTCGGGTCGAGACTGGCCACATTCGGGAAGGAAATCGTGGCGTTGCTCATGATCGACCCGTCGTAGACGAGTCTTGCACGGGCGTTTTTGCAGACGATGGCCGAGTTGGTCAGTTGTGATGCCTGCATGGCTCGCAAAATCGAGATCGGAAACAGCGTGGCCAGCGAGACGACTCCCACCGCCATAATGACCATGGAAATCAGCACTTCGCTGATCGTCACGCCGCTACGCGGACGCACGACAGTCGAGCATGAATGGGAGGGGTAACGGTTCATTAGTTTGACACCTGTCCCGTCTCAGCAAAGCTATAGGGGTCGTCGGCAACCTGATCCGCAGGGCTGACGTTGGTCGGATTGACGTGATGCACACTCACGTTTCCGGTACGACCATTGAGGCTCACCAGAATCTGGTCGCGTGTCACAATCGGCGTCCCCGCGGTCCCGTTGGCGGGAACGATGGGTGGGGACCATTCGGTTGTGCTCGGGTTGGTCTTCTGAATCCGTCCCGGTACTGTCTGCCACAACACCACATCGGCCGAGTCCGCCAGATGCAAATGCAGGATTCCATTCCCGGCCACGTCACCAGCAACGGCGCCGCGCGGATTGAATAGAATGTCCATATTCGAGGAATAACCGAGTGCCGTATTTGCCAGCGACGGACGCCACGAAAACGGCACGCTGGATCCATCCAGATCAATGACCACGCCCGTCGGCAAGGGGACAGGATTCGAACCAGGGAGCGGCGTCGGGGGCATCAAAAGTGCATAGCTGACAGACATCCCTGCATATTGGGGAAAGGACTTGCTTAACTGGATCCAATTCCCTCCTCCCGTTAGTACTCGACTGGCGATAGAGCAATAGTTTCCACTGTTCTTAGGGATTTCAATCTGAGACCCGACATGGAGGAGTCCCAGATTCTGTAGCTGGATCGGGTCGACAATGAGGAACTGTATTTTATCTCCGGCGCCGTCGAACCGGATCTCCCCGTCCGACCACCGTTCGGCCGCACCGACATACTGGACCGCGACGGCCGTATGGCGATTGAGCGGATCGAGGATCAGGCGGACTCCACGGATTTCTTTGGCAAAAATGGCCCGATCGCGCGCCCCGGCGATAAAGGATTGGAGTTGACGGCCCGCCTCACGCACACGGTCGCGACTCATATTAAAGTTGATCGACGTAATGGTGATGGTCGCGAGAATCAGCATGATGCTGACGACTATCAACAGTTCCACCAGGGTGAAGCCGGATCGGCGAACGGGTTTGACGACGCTGGGGTGACTTCGCATGGATCAGTTCCCCCTGGTTCGTTGATTGAGGTTCGTGATGTTGTCCACCAGAGGAGCGATCGAGTCTGGTGCCGTCAGCGACAAGGGGCGAGCCAGCCGGTGGGTGACGGATGTCGTATCGTTGGGTTCGTGCAGGCCCAGTGCCCGATCAGGGCCCGCCGAAAGAATCAACGGCGTGTGGTAAGTGGCTTCCGGGAAGTAAAGTCGAAATCCCGCACGGAACGTAGCTCTTTCGGCAGCAGTCATTCCGAATAAATAAACCGCAAATCGGAACGAGGGATCATCCGGATCGCGGTTCAACGGTTCCGGATCGTCGCTACCTGGCCAACCCATTTCCGTCACATCATCGGTCGTACCGTTGTTGTCATCGTCTGCACCTGCGACCCCTGCCGAGCCGTCTTTGCCGAACGAGGCCGGTTCGAAGTTGGCAATCGAGGGTGAACTTCGTAGTGATTCCTGGTCAAAGTCCGGCAGTGAGGGAATCAGCATCGAGGAAAATTCTCGAGTTGGCACCTGGACTCGGAACGAACTCGCGGTTGCCCCTTCCTGCGGTTTGATGAGACTCGTCGGCCAGCGATAGAAGCGGAGCGGTTGGCCCCAGGCGTCAATGAAATATTTCAAGTCGATCGTCGATCCGCCGATGTCGATGGGAATTGAGGCGACTTCCGCAGCAGAAAATGCATCGTCGTCCACCGTGGGGGCACCGAATGACTCGCCCTGTGTAATGGCGAGATAAAGGAGTGCCGCACTCTCATAATTAGGACGTTGCGCTAACCCCGTGAAGTAGGAGTAGTAATTCACGCCATTGAAAACGGAACGCTCTTCCACACGCTGGGGGAAAGCCATTTGAAAGCGTTGCTTACGAACGATGATCTCCGCCACCTGGCGGTTAGGAATCTGGCTCTCAGGAGAGGTGAGCCCGATATTCGTCAAATCAACGGTTAGCAGTCTCCGGGCCGCGTCGGAAAAGTCCATCCGGTCGAAGGCTTCTCTTCGCTGCTGAAGGATCTTATCGATTTTGGCGATCGTCGCGAGCGTGGCCTTCTCTTTCGACGTCCCGATGAAATTGCCGAATGCAGCGGCGGCAATTGCCATCAGCAGGACCATGATCATGATGACGATCAAAATTTCGACCAGCGTGAAGCCGAACCGCAGGGCGGTGTGGCGTCTCGTGGCTGGTGTCACTGTTGTCGTCTTCATCTTACACCTCTCGGCCGATCACAATCGGAAGTTGCTCACTTAATACAGGGTTGGGTTCAGGCTATTGGGCAAGCACGCCTGTTGAAAAGTTGGTAATGTTGTCTCGCTCGGCATCCCGATCGGAGGTCGTCACCGTCAATGTGGAACCGGCCCAACTGGGCAAAGCGGTGGTGTCCCACGCAGGCAGGGGGTCCGTGTTGCCGGACACGTAAGGTCCACCCGGGCCGTACTTCTGATCGCGGCCTGGTGAGATAATCTGGAAAGACTTCTGTTTGAACGGGGTGGCTGACAATAACGAACCCTGCCGATAGGCCAGCACGGGAATATCGGCCGCCTGGGTGTAGGTGTCGGCATACTCATTCGAAATTCCAGTGAGATGTTCCCGATAACCTGACCCGTCATACGAACTGAAGTACAAGTAGGGCTTTGACTGAGCGGGGAAGGTGTCTTTGTACTCCGGGAATCCCTCTACGCCATAGTCAGTGAAACGGCCGGTGTTGAATTCAAAAAATGGTCCTTCACGTGTCCCGCCCAGTGAGAATGGATCTGCCGGGTTCTTGGAAAAGCCTGAGGGGGCAAACTGTTTCTGGCCGCCGACCACCGTGCCATTGGGCATCCCTCCCAGGAAAAAGACGAGGCATTCCCCCTGTGTGAGAGTGAAGGGGCCACCTGTCGTTGTTCCGTCGTTGTCGAGATCGCGAGCCTTCGTATGGTCAAAGTTGGGCCACATCTGGCGCAGAATCGACAAGCTGTTGATTGCCGCCTGATTCGCCGATCCGCTACTCCAGCCATTATTCGTCGAGGGGTCTTCCCACAGTGTAATGCGACTTGGGGGTTCAATCCCGAATCGCGACTTGAAGGCGCCAATCGCGTTTTCAAGATTGGAAATTTCGGATCGGACCTGGGCGATAATGACCCGATTTCGTGCGGCGTTGAGGGCGGGCAGCAAAAGTGCCGTCAGGATTGCCAGGATCACGATCACGATCATGACTTCGATCAATGTGAATCCGTTTCGCCGCAGGCCAGGCGTGTGCTGAGAAGGCCCTGTCATGATTCGTTCCTAACTTGAATTTGGCGATATTGAAAATGCGGTCGAGTCAGTAGTCAGGTCATCGCAGCAGATTGAAGTGGAGAGAGGATTTTGGCACAGCGACTCAGGCCGGGTGGCCGGAAATCGCTGTGCCTGGTGGCCTCGTCTCGTCTGACCTTACGACAGGTCGTTGAGCAACTTGATCAGGGGCATGAAGAGGGCGATGACGATGAAGCCGACGATCAGACCCAGCACCACCACCATCAGTGGTTCCAGCAGGTTGACCAAGCCTTCCACCAGCACGCCGACCTCTTCGTCGAACACATCGGACACCTTGTAAAGCATGGTGTCGAGTGCCCCCGTTTCTTCACCCACGTCGACCATGTTGACCACGATCTCGTCTACGGTTCTGGTTTCGCGTAATGGCACTGCCATCGATTCCCCTTCGCGAATCGCCGCGATGATATGTTCATAGGCCTTGTAGAAGACCGCGTTACCGGCAGTGTCCCTTGTGATGGCGAGTGCCTCGAGGATCGGAACCCCGGAAGCGACCAGTGTGCCGAGTGTTCGACACGTTCTGGCGATAATCGATTTACGGAATATCAGCCCCAGTAGCGGTATTCGAAGTGAGACCCAGTCGACGATATAGGCCCCGGTTTTGTTCTTTTTGATGATTTTTATCATCAGCCATAACGCAAACGGGATGACGGGGCCGAGGTACCAGTAGTTGACGACATTGTCGCTGCACTGGATCAGGACCACCGTAATGCCGGGAAGCTCCGTACCGAAGTCGTCGAAGATCTTTTTAAACTTCGGAATGATGTAATACATGATGAAGCCGACGATCAGCGTGGCGACCGTGATGACCGCACACGGATAGATCATGGCCCCTTTGACTTTTCGCTTCAGACTTTCGGATCGTTCCTTGAACTCGGCCAGTCGCTGGAGAATGACTTCAAGAGCACCCCCCGCTTCACCGGCTTTCACCATGTTCACGTACAGATTGTCGAACGCCTTCGGCTGCTTGGCCATCGCTTCCGACAACGTGCTGCCTGACTCGATGTCATCAATGACCCCGATGAGCGAGCCTTTGAGTGGTCCGGGGCGTGCCTGGTTTTCCAGAATTCGCAGGCTGCGGAGAATCGGAAGTCCTGCGTCCTGCAGCGTCGAGAGTTGTCGCGTGAACGTACACAGCTTTTTCCCGCTGACGCCTCCAATCGAGAATCCCCCACCCGCCTTCTTGCGCTTGGGAGGGGCCTTCTTCTTGGCGTCCGCCTGAGTCTTGCCATCCCCCTTAGTCTTACCGGACTCCGCCTTAGTCTTCTTCGCACGACCCTTCTCGGTGATCTTCGTTACGAAAAAGCCTTTCTCACGGATTCGCGACTGGGCCTCTTGTTCGGAGGCGGCGTCGATCGTGTCCTTGACCTCGAGGCCCGTGTTGTCCATTGCTTCGTACTGGAATGTCGGCATCGCCCGTCTCCGATCAATTTCACTCGCATTGAGGCAGAATAGTGTTGCTAAATAGTCCAGTGACCAGAATCTTGGTGGTGGTTTGATTCGCTGTTGCAGTTCACTCTGTAACAGAAGTCCCAAGCGTTCTTTGTTTTGTCACACATCCTGTTTTGTCTACCTCTGCCCTCGACAGCTTCATGACGGGCTGAGGAATGAGTTAATACATTAACTGTGCCATTTTCCGGTAATCTAGTAAGCAACGATAATCGTCGAAAAGCCATAAGACAGGACTGCTTAAGAGGGATTGTGACTGAGCTATTGTTGATCGAATGCAGTGTACAAGAGGCTCATGCCATCTTTGACCTTGCTCTGCGCTATCAACTCTTAAGGATTGGACCCTGGTGTTGGCGGCGTTCGTTTCCTTGATCGTTGCTACGGTCGCTTACTTCGCGTCCCTTCGCGAAAGCAGAGAAGCTCGGCGAGAAGGGAATACAAAAGTTGCCTGTTTAGTGGTTAGTGTCTGAATTATATAGCCTGCTCTCAACCTGCATCTTCCATCACGGTTTCGCGGACGACTTCGTCAATCGTGGTGACGCCGTCGAAGATCAGCTTCAATCCTGCTTCGCGCAGCGTTGTCATGCCCTGGCCGCGGGCGAAATTCCGAATCTCGTCCACGTTCGCGTTAGACGAAATGAGGTCGCGAATGTCGTCGGTGACGTCGAGCAATTCATAGATACCGCATCGTCCCTTGTAGCCAGAGTTGTTGCATCGCTGGCATCCTTTGCCGTAGTAGAACTTGTACTGTCGAGCCTGTGCGATCGGCAGTTGCAATTCCATCAGCAGTTCATCACTCGGGTCGAACTGTGTACGGCATTCAGTACAGATCTTTCGCACCAGTCGCTGAGCCAGCACGGATTCCACGGTTGCCGTGATAAGGAACGGTTCAATCCCCATGTCACGGAGTCGGGTGATCGTACTGGGAGCGTCGTTGGTGTGGAGTGTGCTGAACACAAGGTGGCCGGTAAGAGCGCTTTGGATAGCGACTTCGGCCGTTTCAAAGTCACGGATCTCGCCCACGAGAATCGTATCGGGATCGTGCCGGAGGATGGCGCGAAGCACCGTGGCAAATGTCACTTGAATGTCGGGATTAACGGGGACCTGAATCAGTCCGTCGATGTCGTATTCGATCGGGTCTTCCGTTGTGATGATCTTGGTTTCGATGTCGTTGAGTTCATTCAGAGCCGAGTAGAGCGTGGTGGTTTTTCCACTACCCGTCGGGCCTGTCACCAGCACGATTCCGTTTGGTCGCGAGATGACGGATCGGAATCGACTGAGGGTGTTGGCGTCCATTCCAATCTTATTCAGGTCCAGTTGCACGACGGTTCGGTCGAGCACTCGCATAACGACCGCTTCGCCGAACAGGGTGGGCAGCACGCTGACCCGCAAGTCGACCTGGTGTCCCCCGACGCTCAGTTCGATGCGACCGTCCTGAGGGAGTCGTCGTTCAGCGATGTCCAGTTCGGACATGATTTTGATTCGAGAAACGATTGCATTTGCCAGGTGGCGTGGTGGCGGAACCAGTTCGTAGAGCATTCCGTCCGCTTTGATGCGAACGCGGAATTCATCTTCAAACGGCTCGAAGTGGATATCGCTCGCCTGATCCTTGATCGCCAGCAGCAGGATCATGTTCAGCAGTTTGCGGATGGGGGCTTCATCGCCATCCGGCGAGAGATCGTGAACCCGTCCGGCTCGATCAGTGGTCGACGGGGCGTCTTCCTCCAGTTGGGAGATGATGTCTTCAATGCTCTCTTCGCGCCCTGCATACTGTCGCGCAATAGCGGCATCGACATCGCGCGCGTTCGAGACGGCTCCGCGAACTTCGACCCCCAGCATGCTTCTCAGGTCATCGAGAGCGCCGAGGTTCTGAGGGTCTGCCATCGCCACGGTCAGGACATTGTCCTTTAGAGAGATGGGAACGATCTTGTAAACATCGGCCATCGTCTGCGGGACAAGCTCCAGGGCCTTTGCAGGAATCGTGGTCTCGGCCAGATTGACGACCGGCATTCCCCACTGTTCGGCCAACGCCTCGGTGACCTGAGCTTCTGTTACAAAGCCCATGCTGATTGCGATTTGGCCGGTCAGTTCGCCTTGACCCTGCTTCTTCGCTTCGAGTACGTCCCACAACTGATCTTCTGTGAGGTACCCGAGATCAACTAGAATCTGTCCAAACCGCCGATGTGACATTATCCATCTCGCTGAAAGGCGAACTTAAAACCTGATCGATTAACTTCAATAACTAAACAAGTGGCTTAGTGCCCCAGGACCCGGTCAATGGGGGGGGATCGCATCCTCTCGTCGCGGGTGATTAGGTAAAGCCGTTTGGATGTGTCGTCCCGGTTCGATCTTGATCAAGTTGGGGCGCCAAGGTCGGCAGTGACTTTCACCGTGATTTATTGGAAGCGGTTGTGGTTTAGTTGTGATGTTCCTGCTGATGTATGGTGGCGATTGAGTGACCGGTGAATGGTTACTCGTTGCCGCCACCGTCTTCGTCATCTTCTTCCTCTTCTTCGTCAAGCAGTCCTTTTTTCGCTCGCGCGATGCGGGCTTTGAGTTCACCCGGTTGATTGGACCGGATGATGACCGTGTCTTCTTCACAAATGTTGTTCTTCCAGAGGCTGAACAAAGCGTCGTCCAGCAGTTGCATACCGAACTTGCGTCCGGTCTGGATGGAAGAGTTGATTCGGTAGGTTTTGGCTTCGCGAATCAGGTTCGCGATTGCCGGCGTTACCACAAGCAGTTCGTAGGCAGCGACCACCCCTTTGGGTTTTCTCGACAGAAGAGCCTGTGAGAGGATCCCGATGATGGCCACGGAAAGCTGGGTTCGAATCTGTTCCTGCTGGTTCGTCGGGAAGACGTCGATGATTCGGTCCACGGTACCCTGAGCCCCTGTGGTGTGCAGGGTACCGAATACCACGTGGCCTGTTTCGGCCGCCGTGATTGCGGAGGAGATTGTGGCGAGGTCTCGCATTTCACCCACGAGAATCACGTCAGGGTCCATACGCAGGGCGCGACGCAGTGCTTCGGGGAAGTCGGGAACATCCACCCCGATCTCACGCTGGTTGATGGTCGATTTTTTGTGCTGGTGGTAGTACTCGATCGGGTCTTCGAGGGTGATGATGTGATGGTCGACTGTGTCGTTCATGTAGTTGATCATGCTGGCGAGACTGGTTGTCTTGCCGCTACCCGTCGGGCCTGTTACCAGGAAGAGGCCTCTGGGACGCATGATCAGGTCGCGGATGACGAGGGGGAGTCCCAATTGTTCGAACGACAGGAATTCGTTGGGGACTCGCCGCAGCACCATGCCGATGTGCCCGCGCTGCTTGAAGACAGCAACGCGAAAGCGGGCCTTGTCGCCGAACGCGAATCCAAAGTCGGTCCCCCCGACTTCCTGGAGTTCCTGCTGGTTTCGTTCAGGGCAGATACTTTTCATCAACCCGACGGTGTCTTCCGGGGTTAAGGTCTTGGTCTCCAGACGCACCATGTGCCCGCCCAGTCGCAATACGGGAGGCTGCCCGGTCGTGATGTGCAAATCGCTCGCACGCTCACGGACAACGGTTTCGAGCATCTTGTCGATCTGAAGTGTGGCTGCCATTGACTTCCTTCAGCGGTATTGTCTCAAAAGTGCGACACTGGTTTGTCGGAAGCCGACGGAGTCGCAAATCGAATTGGGGATGTCGTATTTTGACCGGATGGTGAAATGTCCGGTTCTCAGATCTGTGATGGCCAATCGCGAGCAGGAGTGACTTGAGCCCGCCGACGTCGGAGGTGATTTCCGGCTGTCTTGTGGGATGAAATGTCGCTCCCGTGTCGTTCCTGGCATGGCTATTGTTGCTGGTTGCTCGGGGACTCTCAAAGTTGTCCGGGTTTAGTGGCCCCCTTTGTCGAGTCGGTACACCTCGACGAGAGTCGTCTTTCCCATCAGCGAGCGGGACAAAGCATCTTCGACGAGGGTTTTCATGCCGAACAGCCGCGCTTGGCGACGAATGGACTGAGCAGGCTCGCTCTTGAAGGTCATTTCTCGCAAGGTCGAGTTCATGAGCATGAGTTCGAAAACGGCGTTGCGACCACGGTAACCCGTGTGCTGGCAGTTGTTACAGCCTTTTCCACGCATGAAGGTTGCCTCTTCGAGCTGGTCTGGCGTGATTCCAAAGTGCTGGATTTCGGACGGCTCGGGCGTGTAGGGCTCCTTGCATTTCGCGCAAACCACCCGGATCAAACGCTGTGCCATAATCGCCATCACGCTGGATGCGACCAGAAACGGCTCGACGCCCATGTCAATCAGACGTGTAATAGAACTGGGCGCATCGTTCGTATGTAGCGTACTGAAAACCAAGTGTCCAGTCAGCGAAGCCTGAATAGCCATCTCGGCCGTCTCGGTATCGCGAATTTCCCCCACCAGAATGACGTTAGGGGCCTGTCGCAGCATGGCACGAATAATTCGCGAAAAATCCAGTCCGATATCATGCTTGACCTCGACCTGGTTGATGCCCGGGAGGTAGTACTCCACGGGGTCTTCGGCCGTGATGATCTTCCTGTCGGGGCGGTTCAGCTCTCCGAGGGCGCTATAAAGAGTAGTGGTCTTGCCGCTGCCGGTGGGGCCGGTTACGAGGAAGATTCCGTTGGGGCGGCGGATGATATTCTGAAAGCGGCGGTAGTTATCTTCGCTGAACCCCAGGCTGCGAATGCCGACCTTGATGTTATCGCGGTCGAGAATACGCATGACGATTGCCTGTCCATGGTTGGTTGGCAGGATACTCACGCGGAGGTCGAAGTCTTTTCCGCCGGCACGGGTCTTGATTCGGCCGTCCTGAGGGCGGCGTTTTTCCGCAATATCCATGCGGGCCATGATCTTAAAGCGAGATGTGAGCGCTGCGAGGAGTCGGCGGGGAGGGCTGTCGCGTTCCACGAGCACCCCGTCGATCCGGTACCGGACGCGAATTCGGTCCTCGAATGGCTCAATGTGAATATCGCTCGCCCGCATGTTCACCGCTTCAGAGATGATCAGGTTACACAGGCGGACGACTGGTGCGTTCTCTTCTTCCTTATCTTGTTTCGACTGCGGACTTTCGGTCTCTGTAAAGTCGATGGCGGTTTCGGTGAATTCCGTCAGCATGGAGTCGACGGACTCCGTTTCTGATCCGCCGTAGTAGCGGTTGATCGCGTTCTGGATAGACTCGCGGGGGGCGCCGACGGGTTCGATGTCGCGGTTTACCATGAACCGAATCTTATCGATGACATCCAAGTCGTTGGCGTTCATCATTGCGACTCGGAGGCGTTCGTCATCAAGTCCCAATGGGATTACAATATTCTCGCGGGCGACTGACTCAGGGATCAACGCGATTACACTCGCGGGGATCTCCATTGCGTCAAGGTTGACGTATTCGTGTCCGTACTGGGCCGCCTGGAGCTGGCCCATTTCGCCGCTACTGACGTAGCCTAGCCGGACGAGCGCATCAGCAACCGAAGTTCCGATGCTGTTTGCCATGTCCTCGGCTTCGCCGAGTTGGTCCCCGCTGATGACACCATCTTCGACGAGTTTATTCAAATAATCTTCAGACATGGAAACGTCTCACAATTGCTGAATGGCTTGGTCAGGTTCGATCGAAGCTTGGGTAAGCGAGAATTGAAGTGTCATTGTTATCGTGCGGTTTCGCCGTCGTCAATCGTCATTTAATGCAAGTTCTCGGGGCTTTAGGCTTTGCGGTTAGCGAAGCGACTTTGCTGCTTCGTCGGCGATAATGCGAATTCCTTCCCGCACGACTTCGGCAGGCTGCGAGAAGTTAAGTCTGAGACATTGCTCACGTTGCGCCCAATCGTCTTCCAGCCCGAAGTAGAAATATTCCCCGGGGACGACTAGTACGTTGCGAGCTTTCAGGCGGGAGTAGAGTTCTTTGGTGGAGCAATTGAGGTTGCGGAGCCAGAGCCAGTGAAAGAAGGCCCCCTCGCTGGTGTGGAGAGCCCAGTCAACACCCGTTCCCTCGAAGAACTCCCGAATCCACCCCTGCGCAAGTCGGCTTTTTTCGGAGTAGAAGGGGATGAGGTGCTGCGGACCCAGGTTCAGGATTTCTCCTGACTCAATCAGCGGAAGCACCAGTTGTTGTCCAATATTGCCGTTCGCCAGGCCGGCGATGGCGGTCATCGCGGCGACGGCTTTGGTGATTCGTTCCGGGCCAATTACGATGGCGGTTCTCGTTCCGGGCAGTCCCAGCTTGGAAAGACTCAGCGTCAGGATGACATGCGGGGCCCAGAACGGACTTGCGTCGGCAAAGATGACTCCCGGGAACGGAGTTCCGTATGCATTGTCGATAATGAACGGAATTCCTTGGCGAGCCGCCAGATCGGACAAACGCCGGATTTCCTCGTCGGTCAGCACGTTTCCGGTGGGGTTTGTCGGACGCGAAACAGCGATTGCGGCGATGTCCTGTTCCGCCAGTCGCTTTTCGACCGCGGCGAAGTCGATGCGATATTTGAAGATCCGGGATTCAGGTCCGTCGGGCCAGCTGATTTCGGGTTTACAGGCGACGAAGAGTGATTCATCGATCCCTTGATCCGCGTACCCTATATATTCCGGTGTCAGCGGGAGCAGGATTTTACGGTGTTTGTTGTTCTCGAACCGGCCCGCCAGCAGATTGAAGAGGAAGAAGAAGGCACTTTGGCCGCCATTGGTCACGGCGAGATTTTCGGGGCCGATCTCCCAGCCGAACTGCTGTCGCAGGAGCTTCGTCATCGCCCGGAGGAAAATGGGGTTACCCTGGGGAGGATCATAGTTTCCCAGCATTCGGTCGAACGCGGGTTCTTCATTGACCAGATCTTGCATCCGGTCCCTCCAGATTTTTTGAATCGAGGGAACGGCGGCAGGGTTTCCTCCCCCGAGCATGAGCATGTCGGGATGTTCGGTCATTGCCCGACCGAGGTCATCCATGAGTTCTAGGATGCCGCTACGGGCTGTCAGTTTTTTCCCAGCCACAGAGAACTCAATGCTCATTGTTTTCTCACTCGTACGGGGTTGCCCCTGGTGGTTCAGAATGTCCGACTCTGGTGAGCTAATCCCGGATTTCTATTTTGTCAGTGGTTGCGTGTCCGGTGTTCCCGGGTGCGCAAGTCGAAACGATGTTCTATTGTATCCATCCTCCAGGCAGTAGGGGTTGGGTTGATTGTGTACACCTGCTCCGTGGGAACGATTGTGGCGTAAGAGAAGCGGCTTCGATCGCGTCAATCAGCCTAGGGTTTGGGTTTCGGGCTCGTTTCAGAAGATCATCTCGACTTGAACGCGGACGCGTTAACAGAAAAAAAGGCAAGTCCCTCAAATAGTGTGTTGTGGTGAGATTCGTTACACCCGACAGTGGTGCCTGACTGAAGATTTCCGTCCCGTCGCCCTGAAGAGACCCCACCTTGGTTGATCCGATGCCGAAACCTGCTGAGAGTCGATGGGGCATTCTTCTTCTCGCTGTTGCCGTTCTCAGTGCCATTGCGCTGATGATTCCGTTTCTCAGTGCTGGTCCGCTTACTCTTGACGAGCACTGCTCTTATTGGCTGATCGAATCCGATGTCCCTTCGACGATTCTCGAACGGAGTCTCACAGAGGCAGCGATTCCGCCGTTGTCTGCCTGGTTTCAGTGGTGCCTCATTCAGATTGGGGGGCGAAATGAGCTGATGCTCCGTTTGGGCTCGGCAATCCCGTATGTGCTGGCGATTCCTGTCATGTTTCGCCTGGGTAAAGATCTGGGCGGAAGTATGGTAGGGGGGATCTCTTGCCTGATCCTGGCGTGGCATCCCGAGGCAATGGACGAGGTTCGAATTGGACGCTGTTACGGGCTGATGATCCTGCTTTCGGCCGTGAGTTTTCTCGTCACAGTCAGGTGGCTGAAATCTCCTTCCCGCTGGAGTTACGCGATCCTCTGGGGTCTGATTGGTGGTGCCCTGTTGTGGACTCATTATCTCACGGCCCCGGTTTTGGCTGTTCAGCTTGTCGTTCTATTGGGCTTGTTTCGAATCGGCTCCACGGCAAGTCGCCCCCCGCTGATGCATCTGGCTGCGGGGGTTCTGATCGTCGTGGCGTTTGGCGTGCCTCTAGTTCCCTCGGTGATTCGGATGGCGGAGTGGAATTCTGCTTTCGGATTCGGGCAACAGCCGACACCCCTGTGGGAATTGTTTGGCCCGATCTGGGTTGTGGGCCTGGTTGTGGGGCTGGTCATGGCGAAGCTGGTCACGGGGCGGTCACTCTCAAAGCCGTACGAAGTTAACTCCCGCCACGCATTGGTTGTGCTGCTCGTGTGGGGGCTGGCTCCTCTAGTCATGATGGCCGTGGTCACGCATCTGGGGATGCCAGGTCTCAACAATCCTCGTTACCGAGTGGCGTTCGCTGTTCCCGGGGCGTGTTGTCTGGCGTTGTTGCTCGTCCGATATCATTCGCCGGTCGGCGCGGCCGTCGGCGCTGTTGCACTTTTAGTTGCCGCATGGAGTCTGGAAACACATCGCGTCTGGCAGCCAGGTCGCGTATCGGGGGTTGAGCGATTTCACTGGCGTGAGATCGCTCTCACCATCGAACGCGATGCGCAGCCCGGTGAACCGGTATTCGTTCAAAGCGGATTGATGGAGGGGTTTCTTGTTCCCCAGTTTTTCAATGATCCTCTCTTCATGGACTATGTGGCCTGTCGTGTGAGTAAGTTCTACCTGCCGTCGTTCCACCCCCGATACGCATTACCCTTCCTGTGGAACGGCGGAGCTCCGTTAATCGATTACTATCGGACGCTGATTCGGCAGCACGGCGATCAGTCGCGGGCAGTCTGGGTCGCCTGTGCGACGGATACGGATTTATGCCGGAATTCCCTGCCCGCGATGCATCTCCTGTTAAGTGAGGCGGGTTATCAGCTGGTTGACCGTCAGACGCATTCCACTGCCGAACTGGTCCGGTATGAGCTTCGTGAGGGTCGGAAAGTGCTACCGTCGGACGCCACTCGCTAATCGCGTCCCTGGTTCATCAAACGAGTCCGGCTTTCTTTCGCAGGAACCATTCGCAGCTCATCAGTCCCACGAAGGTCAGCAGCAGCCACCAGTTATCCCACAGGGTGGTAATCTGAATTCGGGTCAGAGCGTCATACTTCGTTTGCTTCAGTCGCTCGATGAGGCTTCCGAGCTCTTCTGGCTTGAGAGACGTCCCGCCCGTGACAGAGGCAAGTTCCTTCAAAAAGTCATGGTCGGCGCTTGGATAGTCAAGTTCGAGATCGCGTGCATCCACAATGAAGCGGGTGTAGGCCATCTCGGGGATTGAGTCCCCCGATCGGCGGGCAGAGACGCGGACCCAGTAATCACCCGGTTCCGACGTGGCCGAGAATTCAGCGGAATGCTCATCGTTTAATTGTCTGGGACTGGGCCTTTCGATCTGGCCGTCGGGTTTGGTCACTTCAATTTCGAAGCCAGTCTCTTTCGCGGGCCGTCCATCTGCGGTTCGTGCACCAAACAGGATGGACGCGATTGATCCTGGTGCAAAATTGCGGGGATCGACATTCACCCATACGGGCTGGTCGGTGTCGGCTTCTTTTTTTGCCAGCCACAGAATCATCTGCCGCCAGAACCGTTGATGTAAGTCAGCTTTTCCGTCGAGACACCAGAGCCACGTCGAGTCTCCGCCGAAGGCCGCAACGCGGGCCTTTCCGACGTCGTTGACCAGCAGCAGCGGTTGTTTGTCCGCAGTCTCGGCCCAGATTCGGACGAGGTCATTCACGGGCCGAAGTCGCGTTGCCCCTTCCAGTGTCGGGAGGTTCGTCCAGAGCGATCGATTCTTGTCGCTGCTTCCCAGTTGCATCACAAACTCTTTTAATCCCCGTTCCGTCGGCACCAGTTTGACGTCGCCCATATACTGAGTATTCGGGTTAAGTTTCCCGATTGGGCGATAGTCGGCGGCATCCATCTTGACGGGCAGGAGGTCCGCGAGGGGGGTCAGCGCGTACCCGCCGGTGGCAAAATTCTGCAGCCCTCCGATCATCAGCAGCCCGGCTCCATCCTCGACTCGTGCGGCGAGTTTTTCGAGGATTTCGTTGCCGAACCACTCTGCCCGCACATCACCGATCAGGTAAACATCGAACCGGCCGGGTTCGAACCAGGATCGATCCAGTTTCGTCTGGCTGGCAGATCGTCCCGCTCGGACTTCCTGGAATTCCAACTGGATTTTGTCGGCTCCGTTGACCATGCGGATGCGTGACTGCTCGGGGCGCAACTGATCGAAGTACGCAACGTT
The DNA here is from genome assembly GCF_044336245.1 of Schlesneria sphaerica. Classification (NCBI taxonomy): domain Bacteria; kingdom Pseudomonadati; phylum Planctomycetota; class Planctomycetia; order Planctomycetales; family Planctomycetaceae; genus Schlesneria; species Schlesneria sphaerica. The sequence goes on from NZ_CP172346.1 coordinate 4,469,907, forward strand.
CAGGCCTCCCTTTTTGACGGAGACAATGGTTTCCCGGCGATTGTTGCGAGTCAGCAGTTCGGTCTCGTCCGACTCCACCTGGATGGCGACTTTCAGTTCGCCTGCGGTTTGTGGCACGAACGAAAGGTCGACGGCCAGCGTTTCCGCATCCCCCTGAACCTCGAACTCCTTGACGGTCTGAGCCTGGTATGTTGCGGGGGCGGGTTTGAATTCGCCCGACTCATTCATCCGCTTTCCGGTGCGGTCTTCGAGCAGGACCCGAACTCGAATTTTTTTCCCTCGGGCGCCCATCGCCCGCACCTTGCAGGAAATGGGAACCAGTTTCTTTTCGAAGACGATGGGATCAATTCGCAGGTCTTCGACCGCCAGATCGAGTGACGCAGTCGAAAGTGAGGACGTTCCATAGACGACGGCATAGATCGGAACCTGGCTGTCCCCCAGCTTTCGGGCAGCGGTCAGCGGGTCAGCGTCGTATGGGGGAATTGCGCGTTGAGCACCATCGGTCAGTAGCAGAAGGCCCAGCGAACGGTGATCGCGTGTCTCCCGAATTACATCCTCCAGGACAGCCCCGAACGCCGTCTGATCACCTGTTCCTTCTGTGGCAGCGGGATTGTGGGGGGCGAGTCCTCGATCAAAATCGAACTGGCGAACCGTGACCTGGTTTCCGAGTTCTTTCCATTTCGCCTCGTACCGGGACAAGTCAGCGCGGACCGCGCTGAAGCGGGATGTCCCCCCGGGCATGTCTGAGGTGTTCATGCTGCGGCTGGTGTCAGCAAGAATGAGCAACTGAACGGGGTTGTCGTCGGTGTCAGAAGTCTGGATCGCTGGCCTGAAAATGGCAAACGTCAGGACGAGGACCGCGAGCATTCGCAGCGTCAACAGCAGTTGAGCCTGCCGGCGCGGAAGTCGTTTCAGCTGCGCCTGGTAAGTCACGTAGACGAGTACAACCAGTCCCAGGCTGGTGAGTATCACCAGTGGCCAGGACCAGATGGGCTCGAAGAAAACTTGCATAGGTTTCAACAGGTTCGGTGTCCGCAGTGTGAACGCAAATGGCTTGTGCAATCATCTTACGCGAGCGTCACAGAATCTATCCGAATGGCGTCATTACTTCGATTCCAGAGACATTTCCTGCTGAGCCCCGTCACGAGTGTCAAGATCAGAGTCCCAATTTAATGCAGACTCCAAAGGCAATAATCATACGAAATGCAATAATCGCAGGCTGGTCGAATTGTGGTTCTGGAGACACCAGCGTATGATCTGCGCTTGGTTGCGGCGCAGTTGCGGCAACTTTCCCGCCGCTGCGGTGGCGGGTGGCTGCATCGAGTGATGCAGTGCTAGAGGTTTTTTCAGGAGGCCCCTTCATGGGCAAGAAACTGTACGTCGGCAATTTGTCCTACGGAGTTACCGACAGCCAGTTGGAACAGCTGTTCTCGGCACACGGTGCCGTGCAGTCTGCACAAGTGATCATGGATCGCGATACAGGTCGATCCAAGGGATTCGGATTCGTTGAGATGAGCAACTCGTCCGAAGCAGAAGCCGCAATTGGCGCGCTGAATGGCGTCGAAAAAGACGGCCGAGCAATGACCGTTAATGAAGCTCGACCCAAAGCAGAAGGTGGTGGTGGTGGCCGCGGTCGTAGTGATTACGGCGGCGGCGGTGGTGGTCGACGCTACTAATAAATAGCAGTCCGCATGCAGTATGAGAGCCCGGTTTCCAACGAAGCCGGGCTCTTTTCGCAATACGCCGTCCGACAGGCGGCATCCGTAAATTGTTTCTGTTTCATTTGAGAGTATGGGTTTTTCTATGTCGAAAGGTAATGTGCTTGTCGGCCAGTCTGGTGGACCGACATCCGTAATCAATTCATCACTCGCCGGAGTGGTGGATGCCGCTCTCCAGAACGGGATCGGTCGCGTCTTCGGGATGCGATATGGCATCGAAGGGGTCTTGGGAGACTACCTGATCGATCTGGGAAGTGAATCGCCAGAAGTCCGTTCCGGTCTCCGTTCCACCCCCGGAAGCGCACTGGGGTCGAGCCGTCTGAAACTGAAAGACGAGCATTTCCCCGAAGTTCTGAAGCAACTCAAAAAGTACGATATTCGCTACTACTTCATGATCGGTGGTAACGACACGATGGACACCATCCATCGCGTGACGAAGTACGCCAATGAGAATGGTCATGAGATGATCGGGGTCGGTGTTCCCAAGACGGTCGACAACGACCTGCACGGAACCGATCACACGCCGGGCTATCCCAGTGCCGCACGCTACGTTGCGCTCAGCGTCCAGCAGGCCGGTGTCCTCGCTCGCGACATGCAGAAGGTTGACCAGTTCGTTATCTTCCAGTCGATTGGCCGGAGTGCCGGTTGGCTGCCTGCCGCCTCAGCCTACGCCCGTAGTGCAGCCGATCTGCCTCCGCACCTGCTGCTGCTGCCTGAACGGTCGTTCGATCGGGATAAGTTCCTCGCCGCCGTCGCAGACGCGCACAAGAACTACGGGTTCGTCAGCATCGTCTGTGGTGAGGGGATCACCAACAAGGACGGTTCTCCCGTCAGCGTTTCGCAGACCAAAGACAAGTTCGGCAACGTCGAATTTGGTGCGATGGGGGGAACCAGTGCGGCCATGATGCTGCATCGGATGATCGCGGACGAGTTCGGGTGGCGAGGTGAATTCCAGGTTACGGAATCGCTGCCGATGTGTGCCGCCGACCGTGGTGTCCAGCTCGACTTCGACGAAGCGTATGCCTGTGGTCAACAGGCCGTCAAACTGGCAACGCACGGGACGGGCGGAGTCATGGTGACGATGCAGCGTCGTAACCAGCCCGGCGAAAAGTACGAAATCGACTTCGGCACGATTTCGCTGAGCGAAGTTGCGAATCATGAGCGACCCATGCCCGATGAATACATTACGGCTGACGGCTTCGGCGTCACGGACGCGTTCATCGACTATGTGAAGCCACTGATTGGTGAACTGCCCACCTACGTGCGACTTGCCGCCAAGCGGGCCCAGGCTTGATCGGTTCAGGGAGCTGGTTTCTCTGAAACCCTTGTCGTAAGGAAAATCCCCGGGAAGCACTCGTCCGGGGATTTTTCGTTGAAAGTCCAGTCACTGTCGGCGAACCTCACACTCGATTCGCACGACTCGTTTCCATGGGAGCAGCAGTCCCACACGAACAGGTGTTTCTCTGCCTCCACATCCTCACGATGTTTCGGGGAAGCACCGAAATACCAGATCCCCGCTGAGGGGCGCTCTGCCAGAGGGCCCGCTAATTTCCAGTGAAGCTGCCAAGGATCCAAAAGCCTGCAGGTGGCCGCAGCCAGGGGTTTCTCGGGTGGTCGCGCGGGTGTCCCCGATCTCGTGCTCTCTTGGGTGAGGGCTCCGCGGGTTTGCCCTCATCCCGTCCCATGCCGCTCGGGACGAAATTCACCAGAACGAAGTGCACGCTGCACGACGTTGAGCATCTTGAGCACCTTATTGATCAAACCCCTGTTTTACAGGCACTTTGATTAGTTGCTCAGCGTGAGCACCTTGAGCATCTTGAGTAACTAATCGAGAAGAGGTTCATGTAGGCATAAGTCTTTTCCGTAAAGGCGGTTTGGAAAAATTTGGTGCCCACGATGAAGATCGTGCTGCTTGGCAAATCCAAGCGTACCTGCCCCTGAGTGGCCATCGTCGGCCATGCTTTTGTTCTGTCCCGCACCAGAATCAGAAAGAGACTCTCTCTTCGAGAATTCCCGTGCAGTGGCCATCGATCAGACGATCACACCGGGGCAATCCACGAGCCGCCTTTGTCGTCCGGTATGAAAGGAGGACTGTCGCGGGTTGTTAAGGATCTTTTCAATCGAGTGAGGTGCCTTGAGTACTTCGGAGGAGCACGCTCTCTCAGCTAAGAGGAGTCAGGGGGCGTGCTTGTCATAAAGCGACCTTCAGGGGCCTGCACGATAGTTTAGTTGTTGTTGTAGCGGGCGTCAAGATGTGTTGTCGTTGCATGCTGTTGTTGCGGGTAAGCGTCCGGTGAAGTGCATCTTGAGCCATGCTTTCGTCTGAGTGGGTTTTGTGACGCATTGAGATTGGAGATGGCGAGATATCGCCGGTTGGTTCACGGAGTCGGGAGAAGGTGTCTTACTGGCGTTTGCACGGTGAGCGTCAGTCGTCGTCTGGAGTCGATTCGGGGCTATTGTCGTCGTCGCGGTCTTCATCCAGAACGATGCTCGTAAGCTGGAACTCATACGCCTCAGGTTGTCGGACATTGGCTGGTGGATGCGGTTGTTGGCCGCTGCGCGGAAGAGACCATACCCATTGCGCTAAAGCCGCGTGACGATCCACTTTCAGGGCAGCTCGACGGGAGTTCCTGAATTTCAAGGTGGCCGGCAATCACAATGGGCCCTTCAGCCTGTGGAGATACTCGGGTCCCTCCGCGCCTCGGTCTCACCGGTTTGAATGACTTTGAGTGAGTTTGGTCCGCGGATTTCGCGGATTTTCGCAGATGAAATTTTTGTTCCTGGAATCTGCGCTATCTGCGGATGTTGTTATCGACTTGAGGGGTGGCGATGTGTGCGTGTACCGAGTTATGCAGTGTGTCTGTGTCTTCTGCCGATCGCAATGATTGAAAAAAGGGCGCGCAGAGGAGAAATCATTGACTTACCGACGTTAGTTCCAGATACGATTGCAACCGTCGAACGAACGATTCAGAATCCTGAATATCAGCGATGAAATATTTGTTGACCTTGAAGATTCCGGCGAACAAAGCCATGCACACCGAGCACGCGGTCGGGCGGGTTTGAAATGGAGCATCTCCCGCGCGTGCCGGGTGATGGCAGTCGTTCGTCCGTAGGAGGCTTCGTCGTGATTATGGCCATCACGCACGATGAAATACTGGCGAAGCTCACGCTACCGTGGATTGAGATTGTCCCGAGCCGGCGCACGATGTCCAAACGGAGCCTTCCAGCTCAGGCTTATGAGTCCAGTCCGATTGTCATCGTTCAAGCCCTTCCGGCCGACAAGACCAGTCTCGACCTATGTAGCCGATTCCGTCAAAAACATTGGAAGCCGCGATTCAACGATGCGCACGTGCCATGCGGGAATGCCTGGCAAATCGTCACACCGAGTGGCGAACGGCTTCTGATTTTCAGTTGGGTCAACTGGCTGCGAAACTCGCGACAGATGTTCGAGGATTTCTGCCGCGAAACGAATCACGAGTTCGGGACGCTCACCCCCAACGGCGTTGTTGTCCTGGGGGCGAGGCAGATCCCATTCCGGGATTGCCGGTTGACTCACGAAGATCAGTTCCGGCCCCGACCGCCGGTGACAATCCGGAAGCAGTCGGCGAAGTCGATACTGGCGAAGTCCGACACATTACTGCAAAGCCGCAACAGCAAGGTCCAGGATGTTGACTATCGTGAACTGCACGACGACGACGAGGCGCACGACGACGAATTACAAGGTCAATTGCAGTCGGACTTCCTAGCCAACATGGCATTCTACGAGAAAGCCCTCAGCGTGAAGTTCGGTACGCCGGCCGAGGTTGGCTCCAAGGAACATAAGTCGATCCCGATCAACGGGGTTGTACGGTACGCCATCTGGACAGTCGGAAAGAAGCGGCTTTATCTGGTCGTTTCACATGAAGACAGGGAACTGCCTTGGGTTACCTACCTTGGCGTTACAGTATAATTGGCCGAACCACACCATGCACCGTGGGAATACTCGGATCCCTCCGCGCCTCGGTCTCACCGATGTGAATGACTTTGAGTGAGTCTGGTCCGCAGATTTCGCGGATTCTCGCAGATGAAATTTTTGTTCTTGGGATCTCCGCCATCTGCGGATGTTGTCACTGACTTCCCTCTGTGTCTTGTATCAAGAAGTGCAGTGTCCCAATACTGTTCGGCACGGCATTTGCGCATGGCCACGATACTAACAACAAGGTGCCAGAGAGGCGGTTTTGCTTGTAATTTAGTCAATTTATCTGCCATGTCAGCGTGCCCGGATGCCGAAAGAGCAAGCTCCCGAATCGAATGACGAACCAGCGCCAAAGATCTCGGCCAAGAATATTCATGGCCTGAAGTACTTTCGTGTGCTGCGTCCCTTCCTGTAGCGTTTACATGCGGTTGGAACTGCGCGGGATACAGCAGGGAATCGGCAGCTACACATGGACCAGTATTGCACGCTGGTGCTGTTATGGTTCTTTTCCCCCATCGTCGACTCACTGCGTGGCCTGCAGCAGGTTTCGCAACTGAAGAAGGTCCAGCAGAGACTCAAGATTCCTCGAACGTCATTGGGCTCCCTCTCCGAGTCGGTGAAGCTCTTTGATCCTGAGCCGCTCAAAAAGATTGCTCGCGAGCTGGCCGACCAGTTGCCCGACGCGCCTGCCCCGGAACGCTTCCGAGGGCTGGGTAAGACCCTGGTCGCTGTGGATGGTTCAGTGATTCCCATCTTGGCACGGATCGCCCGACTCGCCTGGATCACCAACTGTTCCGAGAAGCCGACGTGCGGCTATCGACTGCATACGCATTTTGAAATCCTGCGTGGTCTTCCGAAGCGGATTGAAGCCACATCCGCCAACCCCACGGGAGATGCGGACGAACGGAAGGTCCTGGAGCGGACGATCGAACCAGACCACTGCTATGTTATCGATCGTGGTTACATGACGTTCCGACTCTGGAATAAGATCCATGACGCTGGAAGCAGTTATCTCTGTCGAGTCCGTGACAGGCTGGCGTATGAGACAATTGAGGAACGGCCACTCACGCCCGAAGCGACGGCTGCTGGAGTTCAGGCTGACCAAGTCATCGAATTGCGACACAAGAAAACTCGAACCAATCATCCCCTGAGGCTAATCTCTGTCCGCTGCCCCGCCCATACCAGCCGCGGTCGACGCCGGGGACGCAAGTTCTCCAGTACAGCCCCCAGCAGCGATGGAACCCTGAGAATCGCCACGGATCTGCTGGACGTCCCCGCAGAACTGATTGCAGAGATGTATCAGCTTCGCTGGACGATCGAACTCTTCTTCCGCATGTTCAAGCACCTGCTCGGCTGCCGCCACCTGTTGAGCACACGACAGCAAGGTGTCGAGATTCAGGTCTATTCCGCACTCATCGCATGCCTCTTGATCTTGCTTTATACCGGACGCATGCCAACTAAGCGGACGTTTGAGCTGATGTGCTTTTACCTGATCGGCTGGGTTGAATTCGATGAGATCCAAGGCCACATCGATAAGCTTAAGACTGCGATTTCCTGACGTGAGTCTTTAACAATAGATCCGTTCCGCGTGAACTATATTCCGCAATGAGAACGGGTGCGAGCCTATATAAACATACAAAGCGACAACCCTAACTTTGTAGTCTCGCGTCGCGCCGAACTCCTTGCTTCGCGGAATTGACCGGGCGTGAACAGCCGCAAAAAGAACGAACCCAAAAAACAGACGAGCCGTATCAAATCTCGTGCCGAACGGTATTGGCTGTGTCCCTCTGTGTTTTCCCAAGCGCCCATCGACAATTGGGAATTGCCAGCACATGGTTGATGAGATAGTGGAAGTCGCTGCCTGAAGCAATCACGGTTTGTAAACGGAACCATCCAAGTTGAGAGGCGGCTTCCCTTTTCGAATACGTTCAGGATTCGGGTTGTTGAATCCACCGCCTGCTCTCCACGCTTTGTCAACGAAGGTGTCAGACTTATTTTCATTTACTCCCGGCGACCATCCCACTCCGGGTGTATAAGTCCAATTGACAGATGAACAACCGGGAATAGAACCCACGACGGCACACAGGAGGAAATACAGTACGGGTCGCAACATGATGTATTTAATCACAATGAAATCCAGTTGAATAGTTCCAACTAGATATCAAATCAAACGAAAACTCAAAAGATCATCTGCTGAATTATCACTCTTAGGAGTTTCAAAAGAACACAACAGGGACACAGCATTTGCTGTTGACACACCGATTTCGACTTAGTGGCTCTGGCTTGTGCAGCTGGTCATCAGCTCCATTCTGGTCATGTGGGGACGCAGTCTGCATGATGGGCCACGGTTGAGCCCCAGCGCGTCAATTGCGATGTGTGGGTTGTGGCCCGTGCTTTCACCGAACATTGCGGCCACATGCCATTTCTATGCGTTCCGTCTCCTGTAATACCGAGTGGCGGGCTGTTGAGGCGTACCAGATTCGGGGCTGCAGGGGCAAAGGCCGAAGTGGCGTTGATTTCACGGGGCGTGTGGGGATTCAGGGCCGATGAATTGCATGAATCTGAGGGCGAGGGGGTTGGTTTGGACGGCTGGTTGATGCGGACGCTATGATCGGTGCGGGTGGTGTTGCGGGGCGGTGGGGATTGTGCTGATGTCGGATGATGAGGCCAGTCTGGTGCAGGAGGTGCGGCAGGGGACTGCTGCGGCCTGGGAACAGTTGATTGCCCGCTATGAGGGACGACTGCTGGCATTCGTTCGCAGTCGCTTGCAGGACGACACGGCGGCCGAGGATGTGGTGCAGGAAGCGTTTCTCGGCTTTCTGGTCTCGTTGCCCAACTACAATGAGTCCACGCCGCTGGAAGCGTTTCTGTTTTCGATTACGGCTCATAAATTGACCGATGTCTTGCGGCGAAACGGGCGTCGGCCACTGCTGCCTCTCATTCACAGCAGCGAGTCGCAAGCGGGGAATGAACCGGCCGATCGAGGGCGAAAAGTGTCGAGCATGGCCCGGTCTCAGGAACGGTCGGTCGCTCAGCGGCGGGTCCTTTCCGACTGTCTGAAAGGACTGATCCATTCCTGGTTAAGCCGGGGGGAGTTTGAAAGACTGGAGTGCGTCGAGCTCCTGTTCGTCCTCGGATGGTCCAACAAGAGGGTCGCCGAGAAGTTGGGAATCAGCGAACAGGCCGTCGCGAACCACAAGGATTTCACTGTCCGGAAGCTGAAGGAGGCCGCCGCGGCGGCTCGGCTGAGAGATGTCGACTGGAATCAACTGAAACTGGATTCTTAAAGTGAGGCTCAAAGCGACTCACCGCGAACGGGTGCAATCTGTCCCGCATCCGCACTGAGATCCATGGCCTGATATGGCCTGATGGTGACGAAGTTAATCTTCTGTGGCGGAACTGCAGGAGGTCTTCTGCAGTTTTTCCAGAGCCCACTGAATGGCTTCCTGGACCAGAGCGGACGCTTCGTTGAGGCAGTCCGTCAGTTCGGGAATGAGGGAGGCGTCGCCCGAGTTGCCCAGTACGATCGCGGCATTGCGTCGCAGTCCATCCCAGCCGGGGCGTGAAAGGGGCGTCGTTTGAAAACGGGTCTGGAACTCTGCCTCACTCAGCTTGAGAATGTCGAGTGCGCTGGCGGGTTGCAGATCAGGCAGGGGCTGGAAGATCGGGTCACTCGTTAGTGGTGACTTACGGTTCCAGGGGCAGACCTGCTGACACAAATCACATCCGAACAGCCAGTCTCCCACGCCATCGCGCAGCTCGGTCGGGATCGGGCTGCGGAGTTCGATTGTGAGATAGGAAATGCAGCGCCGTGCGTCGAGCACATGCGGCCCCACGAAGGCATCCGTCGGGCAGACGTCCAGACAACGGGTGCACGTGCCACAATGGGACGTTTCGTGCGGTCGGTCGGGTTCAAGTTCGAAGTCCGTCAGCAGGGCCGCCAGCAGCAGCCAGCTTCCAGCTTTCCTGTTGATCAGCATGGTGTTTTTGCCGAACCAGCCCAGCCCGGCGAGTCGGGCGAAATCCCGTTCCAGCAGGGGGGCCGTATCGACGACGCCACGTGTTCGCGAGCCAGGTCGCAGTTGATGAACGCGATCGGCCAGTTGCTTCAGTTTTTCTCGTAGCGCGTCATGGTAGTCTGCGGTGCCGTGGGCATACCGCGCAACGCGCGCCGAGGCCCGTCCCGACGGGTGTGGTTCTTGAGGCTTCCTGTCGTCGAGGGTGTTGTAGTTGATGCCCAGCATCACGATGCTGCGGACGTCTGGCATCACGTGTCGAGGGTGCTCGTAGGCATGTGCTCGTCGTGCGATGTAGCCCATCTCGCCAGCGAATCCCTGTTCGATCCACTCCGTCAGCCGCTCGTAACCCGGGGGAGTGATCGCGGGGGCGATTCCGACCAGATCGAAGCCGGCTTCACGGGCCGCTTGTTTGACTGCTGCCGTTAACTGTTCGTTGTGCATCCGAGGTTGATCCGCCGCGTGGTCCATGCGACTGAGTCTAAGGTGACGACCTCTCTGAAGGAAAGGGGGGGGGAGAGCTGTTCCGATGGTTCGAGGCGGATGAAAACCTGGCAGGGGTGAGTTATGATCGCCGCAGGAGCAAATCGACTCTGTTCAAGTCTTTAAGGAGAAAACATGACGCGTTCACTGATCATCGTTTTGGGGTTCCTGGTAATGGCCGCTTCGGCGGATGCCGCGATTCAGACTAAGAAGGTCACCTACAAACATGGCGACACAGACTGCCACGGATTTCTGGCGTGGGACGATGCCATTGAAGGGCCTCGTCCGGGTGTGCTGGTGTTCCATGAGTTCTTCGGGCTGGATGCCTATGCGAAGCGGCGGGCTGAGCAGTTGGCGAAGCTGGGTTACGTCGCCTTTGCGGCCGATTTGTACGGCGAAGGGAAACTGGTCGATCATCCCAAGGACGCCGGGGCGATGGCCGGGCAAATCCGTTCCAACGTCGAGGACTGGCGGAAGCGAGGACTGGAAGCCCTGGAAGTGCTGAAGTCCCAGCCGCAAGTCGACAAGACCAAACTGGCGGCGATTGGCTATTGTCTGGGTGGGTCGACCGTTCAGCAGTTGGCTTTCGCAGGAACGGATCTGAAAGCCGTTGTCAGCTTTCATGGTGCTCTGGTGGTGCCGACTCCTGAACAGGTCAAGTCGATCAAGTCCGCCGTGTTGATCTGCCATGGAGCAGATGACTCGTTCATTAAGCCTGAAACGATTCGCGACTTCAAGAACGCACTCGATTCCAACGGTGGAAAATACACCTTCAAATCGTATGAAGGGGCTCGACACAGCTTCACGGTTCCCGAGGCGGATGCAACTGCGAAGAAGTTCAACCTGGACGGTTTGCGTTACAACAAAGACGCTGATGAGAAGAGTTGGGCCGATATGCAGGCGCTGTTCAAAACAACGCTGGGCAAATAACCCGCGGATGACTCGGCGATGATATTGCCGTACGGAGCCGTGGTCGGACGATGTGATTTTCGTGCAGAACTTGCGCGAGACCCGTCATCCGGTCACGGCTTATTTCGTGAGTGAGCGAATGGATGCTGCCGGTGTGCAGGCTTTGAAGACCATCTGCGGGTCGGCCCGGTCGGGCTGTTCCTGATGATCAGGGGTATCTGCGTCCCCTGGCGCTGTTTCGGTCTCAGTCTTCTGCCGGGAAGGATGCGCTCGGCGAATTCCCCGTGTGGATGTGTCACCCCCGGCGTAAAGGGTAAATGTGCGGCTGACCTGGCCAACCACATTCCCTGCCTCGTCCATAACGGGACCGCCGCTGGAGCCCTGACCGAAATCGGCGGTGACGTTCATCCAGAGGATTTCATTCTCGTCCCGCTCGTAATTGGCGATGTAGCCTGCGGAGAAGTAGAAGAAGCTGTCACCGGGATGCCCGATGACTCGAATGGCACTTCCCGGAGGAGTCTTCGACTTCAGTGGCAGTGGCGTCAGGTTTTTCTTTTCAATACGGAAGATGCACGTGTCGGTGTCGCGATCTGCGGCGAGCAGTTCCAGGACAGGATAGATCGTCCCGTGGATGTCCATCACAACGACGGCGTCGTCCGGATCTTCATGATCGAAAACATGCGCACTTGTCGCCAGGATTCCATCCGGATGAACGGCGAACGCGGTTGAGAAGGAGGTCTGCCAGGACGTTTCCTCTTCCGTGGGCCGGGTAATTCCCGCCACAAGAAACACGCTTTGCGTGGCACGTCGGTAAAGCTCAACGGTACTGAGGGGAGTTGTTGCTGGCGCGGGAAGATTCAGGGGGATGTGGGTTCGATCCAGTTCGGGGCGCAGCTCTTTCGTCGTGCGTGACTTTTTCTGTTCGATCAAATCCATTGTTGCGGTCGTCAGGCGGACAATGATTTCGTCGACCAGGAACTCGGGATAGTCCTCTACCGAGTCGGCGTCGGCCACAGGGGACGTGGCCCCTTTGTCGCTGATTGTCCCATTCTGGCTTTTGTTGTTCCGGGGGACTTGTGCCACGGCCATCGGTCGAACTTGTTGCCAGCCGGTCACGACAGAAATCAGTGTCGCCAGCAAAAGACAACTTAAAATCGTGGTCCAGCGTCGCATGTGGGCATTTTCTTTTCTAAGGGCGGGCGTTCGGGGAGTAAATGTACCCAAAACAGAGCCAGAGAGTTATGCTCCAAGCCGTTAATCCTCAGCTCGCCGACTCGGGAATCCAAAAAATGGTATCGTTCGCACTTCGATTGATCCTGGTTTTCAGTTGCCTTGGTATCGCTCAGGCGCAGGACGATTCGAACTCGTCTTCGCCCGTGGATCGGGCTCCTGCGGAAGCGGCCGAGTCGCCCCGAGAAGATCAGGACTCCAAATCGCCTCTGGAGACTGCGAAGGAAACGGCGGCTGATTGGGAAGAAAAAACGGCTGAGGAAGTGGCCAAGCTGGCGAAGCAAGTGGATCAGGAACCGATCGCCCGGACGGTCTCTGCGGGTATTCTGCAGCCGATTTATGCACTGGCAGAGAAACTGGCCTTCCGGTCTTTCCACTGGGTGGCTTTTGCCCTGATGGTGAGCGGTGTCGTAAGTTACACGCTTCAGCTTGTCCTTGGAAAGCTGATCGTGTTGACGCGATTGGGCTTCAGCTTTAAGGAAATTACGTCTGACGCCGTCGGTTTAGCGATCAGCGTGTTTGGCCTGGTGCTGACCACCCAGGCGGCCGCTGAGAACTCGACCTTCACGCAGAGCCCTTTCGCGGTGATTTCCGCGACGGTCGTCGGTTTCATCGTCGGAGTGATCCTGTACTTCTGGGGTCAGTCGCAGGAACTGCAGGCGGCGGCAGGGCGATCTCAGGTTGCTGCGCATCGATAACGCGTGGGAATCAACTGCGGCAGGCGGCAGGCGGCAGGCACAGGCACAGGGAATGAGTCGGCCCATCACGCGGGGCATACTGCGCCCCGCGAGGTGGCTGGATGACTGCGCTTCCGTGAAGGAACCGCCGTCGGGCAAGATCCATGGCAATTGGATCTGCCGACGGCGCGTTGCGGACGGGTATCACTTTTCCGCGCAGTGCCGCTACGGGAGTCTGCCCTGGCCAGGGAATCGTTATTACGGCCGGGAAATGAGTATTACTTCTGCTGGACGAGGGCTGCGGCGTAGGTGACCAGATCACTTCGCTGTTCCGCGTTGCGCAGGAGAACATCAAAACGCCCCGCTTTTTCGCAAAGTTCGGCGAAGGCTGCGGCGAAATCGTGGTCTGCACTCACAAGATATTTCTCGGCGATCGGCAGTGCCTTGTCGAGTTGTTCTGTGCGTGCCAGCAGGTCGACCATGACATAGGCGATCATGGCCTGGCTGGGGCTATCCGCCTCGTTCTCAAGCTGACGCTGGAAGTAGGCGAGTGCCTCGTCGCGATTGTCGTTGAGCAGATACTTAAAGAACTGAATATGAGCCGCGTAGAACTCGGTGAAGGGTGGCTCGCCCGGATATTGGAACTGAGGGGAGAGCTGGACACCGTATTCGGCCAGGTCCAGGGCGAGGGGCAGATCCGGGTGAGTCGGTGACAAGGATCGGGCAAAGCGGACCGTGGAGTGCAGGTGCGATACGTCGATGTGGTAATTGTTCTCCGCGAACAGCCACTCCCGTCCGGCGGTCAGTTCCTTCAGCGTGGTGACCGGTGCGGCGACGGGGATTTTCTGCTGGACTTCCCGCTGAAGGGATTGCAGCAGGTCCGCGTGCAGTGTTCTGACCAGCAGGGCCGCACAGGCAGATCGCTGTTCAGGAGTGAGGCTCATGTAAGCCTGATCCAGGGATGTAATCGTACTGCATGTGCCATGGGTCCTCAGCATGATCTGCATCCCTTTCACGGGATGGAGCAGCTTGTAGAAGGCCAGATCAATTAACTCTTCGGATTGCTCGGAGGTTTCCTGCGGCAGCTCAATCGCTTCGATGGCATCCCGCAAGGGCTGTGTTTCGCGGAGAGCGTGGAAGTAGACGAATGACTGGCCCAGCTTGTTGTCTTTCAGCAGCAGGTTGGCCACTTCGCGGGCGGCGGCGATGTAGGCCGCTTCGAACTCATCACGCTTTTCAGCCGGGACGTCGTCGAATGAGGTCGGGCGATGCAGTGGGGCGCCGAGCTCGTACTTCTTCTTCAGGCAGAGGGCATCAAACAGTTTGTGAAAGTCTCGTTTGTCGCGAAGGGTCTGCGCGAGTTGCTCGAAGACGGCGGCAGCACCCCCCTGACGGCATTGGTCTTGAAGTTGAGTGAACGTGGCATCCGACATTGTGGCGATTCCCGATATTCGCAATGACGACAAAACAGTGCACGAGCGCGTTTCAAAACGGACCCGCGGATGGCGATTTTCGGCGCTGGATCCCGGGGGGACCCGATCGCTTGCGCACCATTTTCCTCTCCGATCCGGATCAGAACCGACCTGCGCACCATCGCTCACGGGCACTGAACAATTTCGTAGCGTAACATTGGGACCGAGGAATGGCCACGCGGCGACAGGGAACAGTCTTGGTCATGGCTGCACAGATTGCTGCAGGGATACGAAGGAAGGGTTTCTGACGGCGCGGATTACTCGACCTGCAAGGGGTCAGGCAGACTCAACTTCGCTGCAAAAATGACGACGAAAGTGCAGCAGCGCGGGCCTTCGACTACAATCGGCGGCACGTGAAACCAACTCTTTTAACAAGGTTTATTCTGAATGATTCGAATTTCTTTGTGTGCCGTGGCGGCCCTCGTTTGTCTGTCTGCAACTTCCCTTCAGGCGGAAGACAAGCCCTTCGTTCCTGATGCCGGGTATACCTCGCTGTTCGACGGTAAGACTCTGAAAGGGTGGAAGGGATCTCTCGAAAGTTATGCCGTGGAAAATGGCAATCTGGTTTGCGTGGCCGGCGGTGGTGGTAACCTGCTGACAGAGAAAGAGTACTCGGACTTTGACATCAAGTTTGAATTCAAACTGACGAAGGGAGCCAACAACGGTTTGGGCATCCGGTGCCCGGAACTGGCGAAGGGTGCTCTGCATCTGGACGGGACAGAGCTGCAGATCCTCGACGATTCCGACGAGAAGTACAAAGATCTGCAGAACTATCAGTACCACGGTTCTGTCTATGGCGTTGTCGCGGCGAAGCGTGGTTCGTTGAAGCCGGTCGGTGAATGGAATCGACAGCAGGTGATTTTGAAGGGTCGGCATATCAAGATCATTGTGAACGATGTCACGATCGTTGACGCTGATCTGGACGCAGTCACGAAAGACGGAACGCTGGATAAGCAGGCCCACCCGGGTCTCGCACGGGCCAGCGGCTACATTGGACTGCTGGGGCATGGTGACCGGGTTGAGTTCCGTCATTTGCAGATCAAGTCGCTCCGCTGATAACGGATCGAGAGACCCGGTGATGTGAATCCTCACCGGGTCTCCTGGTGAGCTCGGCTTCCCGTAATGGACTGCTTGTCTTCGATTTGGTCAGGAATGGACTTATGCTCAATCGATTCTTTCAGGTGGTGTGTCTGTGCGGTCTGATTCTGTCCGGGACGTCGCTGGCCCATGCGGGCGACTGGCCTCAGATTCTGGGACCTCATCGGAACGGTATCGCTGACGCCGAGCAAATCGCTGACGAATGGCAGGGGGGAAAGCCCCCGCAACTGTGGGAGGCCCGGATCGGGGCGGGGTTTGCCGGCGTCTCAGTCCGTGGCGAGACCGTGGTGCTGTTTCATCGCGAGAAAGGAAACGACAAGCTGACGGCCTTCGATGCCGCAGAGGGAACGCCGCGATGGACAACGAGCTTTCCGTCCACATTTCGGCCTCAGATTGTCGAGGACAACGGTCCTCGCGCCATGCCGACGATCGATCAGGATGCTGTCCTGGCCTATTCGCCACAAGGGGGGCTTTACTGCGTTGATCTGAAAACGGGTGAGAAGCGTTGGGAACGACAGACGCACGAAGACTTCGGCGCGAATGGTGGCTACTTCGGTGCAGGTTCTTCGCCGCTCGTCGTCGGCAAGCGGGTCTTCGCGATTGTTGGTGGTGATAAGAAGCGAGCCGGAGTCGTGGCTTTCGATTTAGAATCGGGAGCCACCCTGTGGACGGCGATTAACGACCAGGCGAGTTATTCGGCACCGGTTCTGGCCGTCGTCGACGGTACTTCGCACCTGCTTTGTATCACGCGACTGAATCTGGTTTCGCTCGACCCCGAGACAGGGGAAGAACGATTCCGCACTCCCTTCGGCCAGCGGGGCCCCACGGTGAATGGGGCACTTCCTGTGATCTCGGGAAAGCACGCGCTGCTGACCGCGAGCTACGGGATCGGAGCTCAGTTTCTGGAACTGAAGTCGAAGGGGGTTGAAGTCGTCTGGAGCGATGAGCTTCTTTCCAGCCAGTACACCACGCCCATTCACATTGACGGGGCAATCTATGGAATTGATGGCCGGCAGGATGGCGGAGAAATTACGCTGAAGTGTTTTGATCCCGTTACACGCAAGGAACACTGGTCAAAGTCTGGATTTGGCTACGCGACGCTGATCGCTGCTGATGGCAAATTGCTGGTAATGCAGACGGACGGGGTCCTGAAACTGGTTCGACTATCGAAGACCGGATACGAGGAACTGGCGTCGGCCGAACTGCTGTCCGGCACAACGCGAGCACTGCCCGCCCTGGCAAACGGTCGGTTCTACATCCGTAACGAACGAACCTTGTCCTGTTTCGACGTTGCCAAACGCTGACCAGATTCAGGAAGTGACCTCATGCGGTTTGCTGTTCTGTGCGACCACCCCTTCGCCAGCCCTCTGATCGACGCGTTGCGAAAGGGTGTCGATGGACACCGTTTGTCCCGCATCGTTACGGTCGGAACACCCTCCACGAAGGGGGCATTGTTTCCAGAGGTCAATCACAGTGATTCGTGGGAAGAGCTGCTGGTGTCAAAAGAAATTGACGCCGTGATTGTCGACGGTGCAGGACAGCATGTCCTGGACGGGGTAAAGCAACTCGCCACGGCGAACGTCCCGCTGGTTTTTATTCCACGAGCGGATCAAGGGTCGACTCTGGCCTATGAACTGAGTCTGATTCGTGACGACAATCATGTGTTTCTGTACCCGCTGCTCTGGCACCGCTTTGATAACGCTGTCATCGCCCTGAAGACGGCAATCCAGACGGGCAGGCTGGGACGCATTCAGTTTCTGCAACTGCATCACACCCTTTCGCAGCCGCAGGAGGGGATGGCGATTCCTCAGCAGGAGATTGATGCCCGCTTGCTGCACGATGTGGATCTGGCGCGGTGGCTGATGGGCGACTACAACCAGATTACGGCGTTGCGGTCCGGCACGACGGACGCCGGGGTTCTCATGCAGAACGTGGTCTTGTCACGAGGCTCGCTGCCCGAGTTCAACTGGCAGATTCAACCGACTGTCGGGAGGGACGACTGGAATCTGACGGTCAAGGGAGAACGGGGGACGGCCCGCCTGTCACGTAGCGGCTCCAGTGGATCGTGGCGGTGTGAGATTGAGAGCGAGATCGTCGAAGGAAATGAGCCTGAGACGGCGCGTCAGGCACTGGCCGCGATCAGCACGGCACTTCACGAGGCAGGGGGCGAGAAAACGGTCTCTGCGGATGACGATTGCTGGGGGGAGCTGGTCAAGACGTTCGAGACGATCGATGCGACTCATCGGTCAGTGAAGCGGCGCCGCACGATCGAGCTGCATTTTGAGCCGATGTCGGAGCGAGCTATCTTCAAAACCCAGATGACCGCGCTCGGTTGTGGACTGCTGGTTGCGACGCTGCCGTTGACGCTCTGCTACCTGGGGATTGCGAGTCTGATCCCCCTCCCTTCATCGGTTTTGATTGGCTTGCGAATGCTGATCTTTGCACCGCTGGTCCTGTTTCTGATCGTCCAGATTCTGCTGCCGCTGACGCGTCCTTCGACGGCCGAACGGCAGTCAGCGACTTCTTCGTCAGAACTGTGACTGATTCGCCGCGATCTGCTCCCGCGGGGACGGCAACGGATTGAGGTGACGATCGACCGGGATGATTTCGGGCGTTCGCTTGCGGAATCGGTTCCACCAGTGGCAGAACCAGTCGAGATAGAGGTACACGACCGGCGTTGTGTAGAGCGTCAGCATCTGGCTGAAGATCAGTCCTCCGACGATCGCCACGCCGAGAGGTTTTCTCAGCTCTGCCCCGTTGCCCGTCCCCATGGCCAGAGGGAGTCCACCGAGCAGTGCCGCCAGCGTGGTCATCGTGATCGGGCGGAAACGAAGCAGGCAGGCTTCGAAGATCGCCTCTTCAGAGGACTTGCCCGAGTTGCGTTCGAGTTCGAGCGCAAAGTCGATCATCATGATGGCGTTCTTCTTGACGATTCCAATCAGCAGCAGGATGCCGATCATGCCCATGACGTTCAGTTCCATCCCGCAGATCCTGAGTGCCAGGAAAGCTCCCACGCCTGCGGAAGGAAGTGTCGAGAGAATGGTGATCGGGTGAATGTAACTCTCGTAGAGGACACCCAGAACGATATAGACGCAGACAATTGCTGCGATGATCAGCAGCACCTGATTCTGCTGCGATTCCTGGAAGGCCTGGGCCGTTCCCTGGAACTGACCCTGAATACTTTGTGGAATTCCCAGTTCGCGGAACGCCTGCTCAATTCGAGGGACAACATCCCCCAGCGCGGTGTCTTTTGCGAGGTTGAACGAGATCGTGACGGAAGGGAACTGGCCGGAATGGTTGGCGGACAACGCCGAGTTTCTGGATGTCTGTCGGTAGAGCGAACTCAGCGGAATCTGAGCGTCGTTGGCCCCTTTGACAAAAATGTGCTTGAGGGAGTCAGGGCTTTGCGAAAATTCTGATTCCACCTGCATGACGACATAGTACTGATTCATGGACCGGTAGATGGTCGAAACCTGTCTCTGGCCGAACGCGTCGTACAGAGTGTTGTCGATGGTCGCCATGTCGATTCCCAGCCGTGTCGCGGTCGGGCGATCGATGTTCAAACGGGTCTGCAGTCCTTTGTTCTGCTGGTCGCTTGTGACGTCCACCAATCCTTTGACGTTTCGCATCTCCCGCAGCAGCTTGGCCCCCCAGGTGTTGAGCTCTTCCAGGCTGTCCCCTTTAATCGTGTACTGATAAAGCGCGCTGCTCGTTCGACCGCCAATGCGAAGATCCTGCACCGACTGCAGGACCAGAGTGGCCCCGGGGATTGTTGCAGCCTTCTTGCGGATGCGGCTGATCACTTCATCGGCACTCAATTTTCTCTTGTCGATCGACTTGAGTGTTACGAACATACGACCGGTGTTCGACGCGCTTCCCTGACCGCCGGCGTAGCAGACAAGGCTTTCGACAGCGGGGTCCTCACTGACGGTCTGTACGAACTGACTGAGGAGCCGCGAGATGGACTGAAACGATGTGTCCTGATCCGCGATCAGAATGCCAGTCAGCCGGCCTGTATCCTGTTGAGGGAAAAAGCCCTTCTGAGCGTCGATGTAAAGGTACGCCGTTAAACCCAACGTTGAGATGGCGACGGCCATCGTCAATCGGTGATGACGCAGGACCCACGCCAGCGAGATTCTGTAGAGGTAGAGGATCCCGTCGAAAATCGCTTCGCTGAACGCGTAGAGTCGACCTCGCTGCTGCCGGGTTTTGTGCTTCAGCAGGAAGGCGCACATCATCGGCGTCGTCGTCAGCGAGATCACCAGCGAAATGGCGATCGCGACAGAAAGGGTGACGGCAAACTCGCGAAACAGCCGGCCGATAATCCCGCTCATCAGAAGGATGGGGATAAAGACCGCAATCAGGGAAACGCTGATCGACAAGACGGTGAAGCCGATTTCCTTCGCCCCGAGTAACGAGGCTTCCAGGGGAGACAGGCCCTCTTCCAGGTGTCGCGAGATATTCTCAATTACCACGATCACATCGTCGACGACGAAGCCGGTCGCGATGGTCAGCGCCATCAGCGAGAGATTGTCGAGACTGTATCCGAGTAAATACATCACCCCAAACGTTCCGATGAGTGAAACCGGGACTGCCACGGCAGGGATCAGAGTTGAACGGAAATCGCGAAGGAAGATAAAGACCACCAGAATGACCAGCGCGATTGAGATGAACAGCGTGAACTGCACATCGTGCAGCGACGCACGGATGGTGGCAGTCCGGTCCATCGCAATCGAAAGCTGCATATCTGCCGGGATCTGGGCGCTAAGCTGCGGCAGCAGGTCGATAATTCGATCGACGGTCTCAATCATGTTCCCGCCCGGCTGGCGGAAGATGATGATCGTGATCGCGGGCTTGCCGTTGGGTTGCCCATCTCGTTTATCGTCGGAGAGTCCAAACGCCCGAATGTCCTGAACGGAATCAGAGACCTTTGCGACATCACGCAGACGAACGGGGGCTCCGTTTCGATAAGTGACCATCAGCGACTCGTACTCGCTGGCCGTCATCAACTGATCCGTCGCCGCGATGGTCCAGGATCTCTGGTCGTCAGAGATCGACCCTTTAGGACGATTCGCGTTGGCGGAACTCAGTGCCGCCCGCACATCTTCCAATCCGATCGAAAAGTGGTTCAGGACTGTGGGGTTCAAGTCGACCCGTACGGCAGGCGCAGAGCCTCCTCCGACAAACACCTGACCGACACCGGGAACCTGTGAAAGTCGCTGCTGCAAGATGGTCGACGCGGCGTCGTACATCTGGGCTTTGGTGTAGGTATCCGATGTCAGGGCGAGCATCATGATCGGCGCATCGGCCGGGTTAACCTTCCGATACGAGGGATTGTTCGGAAGGTTGGCGGGAAGCTGGCCTCGCGCGGCGTTGATCGCGGCCTGAACATCGCGCGCGGCGGCGTTGATGTCCCGATCCAGATCGAACTGCATCGTGATGGACGTGGACCCGAGCGAGCTGGCCGACGTCATTTCGGTGATTCCCGCGATGCGTCCGAACTGCCGTTCGAGTGGCGTTGCGACCGCCGAGGCCATCGTCTCGGGGCTGGCTCCCGGAAGACCGGCACTGACGGAGATGGTCGGAAAATCGATCTGCGGTAACGGCGACACCGGCAACATGAAGTAACCGATGGCGCCGGACAGGACGATGGCCACCGTCAGCAGGGTGGTTCCCACGGGCTTATGGACGAAGGGCGAAGAGAGACTCATCCTTCCTCCGTGGCGATGTTATCAGCGGATGAACCGAACCCGATCCGGGTGGCCAGCCAGTCGAACCACAAATAGATGACCGGCGTTGTGTACAGCGTGAGCAGCTGACTGAAAACCAGACCGCCGATAATCGTGATTCCCAGCGGACGGCGCAATTCCGATCCGACCCCGGTCCCCATGGCGAGAGGAACCGCCCCCAGCAGGGCTGCCATCGTGGTCATCATGATCGGGCGAAAACGGAGCAGGCACGCCTCGTAAATGGCATCGTGCGGAGACATGCCCCGTTCCCGTTGCGCATCCAGAGCAAAGTCGATCATCATGATCGCGTTCTTTTTGACGATGCCGATCAGCAGGATGATGCCGATGAGAGCGATGACGCTGAGGTCTGTCTTGCTCATTAACATGGCGACCAGTGCCCCCACGCCTGCAGAGGGCAGCGTCGAGAGAATGGTGATGGGATGAATGTAACTTTCGTACAGAACGCCGAGCACGATATAGACCGTGACGAGCGCGGCCAGAATGAGGATCGGTGTGTTTTTAATTGAGGCCTGGAACGCTTCGGCGGTCCCCTGAAAGCCCGCGACAATACTGGGGGGAAGATCGAGGTCCTTTTTGGCTTCAGCGATCGCCGTCACGGCATCGCCAAGGGAAACGCCGGGGGCGAGATTGAACGAGACGGTGACCACAGGAAACTGTCCCTGGTGATTGATCGTCAACGGGGTGGTCGATTCTTCGATTCGCGTGAAGCTTTCCAGCGGGACCATCCCTCCTTCGGGCGAACTCAAGTAAAGTTCTTTCAGGTCTCGTGGTTCGTTCCGGTACTCGGGTTTGACTTCCAGAATCAGTCGGTATTGGTTCAGTTGAGTGAACATGATCGAAATCTGACGCTGACCGAACGCATCATACAGGGCGTCGTCAATCATCTGAGGAGTGATCCCCAGCCGTGACGCGGTATCCCGGTTGATGACGACCTTCGCCTGCAGGCCGTCGTTCTGCTGGTCACTCGTGACGTCGCGAAGCTGGGGAAGTTGTTGCAGACGCTCGACAAACTTCGGCGCCCATTCATCCAGCTCTTTCGGGCTGGGGTCCTCGAGACTGTATTGATACTGGGTACGGCTGACTCGCGTTTCCACGGTCAGGTCCTGAATCGGCTGCATGTACAGCGTGATTCCCGTGACGGATTCCAGCTTCGGCTGCAGACGCTGAATGACTTCCATCGCGCTGATCTTACGCTCTTCCAGTGGCTTCAGGTTGATCTGAATTCGTCCGCTGTTGATGGTCGTATTCGTCCCATCAATGCCGATAAAACTGGACAGACTTTCAACAGCCGGATCTTCCAGGATGGCACGGTTGAGTTCCTGCTGCCGGTGGGCCATGGCCTGGAACGAAATGCTTTGCGGTGCTTCGGAAATTCCGAGGATCACCCCCGTGTCTTGCACGGGAAAGAAGCCTTTGGGAACCAGAAGATAGAGATAAACCGTGGCGACGATCGTCGCGAACGAGACAAACTGCGTGAGTGTCTGATGCCGCAAAACGACGTTCAGCGTTTTTCCATAGAACCAGACCACGCCGTCAAATGCCGCCTCAGAGAGCAGATACAAGCGACCGTGCTGATCGTGGGGAGTGTGACGCAGCAGCTTTGCGCACATCATCGGGGTGAGTGTCAGCGAAACGACCGCCGAAATCAGAATGGTCACACTGAGAGTGACGGCAAATTCGCGGAACAGTCGCCCGACGATATCCCCCATGAACAGCAGCGGAATCAGAACGGCGATCAACGAGACGCTGAGCGACACAATCGTGAAGCCGATCTGTTCGGATCCCTTTAGTGCCGCCTGCAGTGGAGATTCGCCCTCTTCGATATAACGGATGATGTTCTCGACCATCACGATGGCGTCATCAACGACGAAACCGGTGGAAATCGTCAGCGCCATCAGCGTCAGGTTATTCAGGCTGTAGTTCAGCAGGTACATCACGCCGAAGGTGCCGACGAGTGACAGCGGCACGGCCACGCTCGGGATAATCGTGGCAGGGACGTTTCGCAGGAAGACGAAGATCACAAAGACGACCAGTCCGATCGTCATCATCAGTTCTCG
Organism: Schlesneria sphaerica; assembly: GCF_044336245.1. Lineage (NCBI taxonomy): Bacteria > Pseudomonadati > Planctomycetota > Planctomycetia > Planctomycetales > Planctomycetaceae > Schlesneria > Schlesneria sphaerica. The sequence goes on from NZ_CP172346.1 coordinate 4,493,272, forward strand.
CTGGACGTCTTCGACAGAGGCACGGATCGTGACGGTGCGGTCGGTCAGGATGTGTGTTTTGACCGAGGGGGGAAGAGTGTCCCCCAGTTGCGGAAGCAGTGCCTTCACGCGGTCGACGACGTCGATGATGTTCGCACCCGGTTGTCGCTGGATATTCAGCACGACGGCAGGGGTGTCGTTCATCCAGGCGGCCTGCCGGATGTTCTCAATTCCGTCTGTCACTTCGGCGACATCGGTCAGCTTGACGGGACCGCCGGCGCGATAAGCGATAATCAGTTCCCGGTATTGATCGCTGGAAAGCAACTGGTCATTGGCACCGATCGTATAGGCCTGTCGTGTTCCGTCGAAGCTTCCCTTCGCCTGATTGATGTTGGCGGCGACCAGAGCGCTTCTCAAGTCGGCCATGTTCATGCCGAGCGCTGACAAGGCACGGGGATTCGCCTGGATACGGATGGCGGGTTTCTGTCCTCCGCTGATACTCACCATGCCCACACCGGACAACTGCGAGATCTTCTGGGCCAGCCGCGTATCGGCCAAGTCTTCCACTTTGGAAAGTGGAAGCGTCTCGGATGTCAGGGCGAGTGTCAGGATGGGTGCGTCAGCGGGGTTCGTCTTCGTGTAGATCGGCGGGTTCGGCAGATCGCGGGGGAGGAACGTGGTTGCGACATTGATCGCCGCCTGGACCTGCTGCGCTGCCACATCGATGTTCAGTTCCAGCGCGAAACGAAGTGTGATCACCGAACAGCCTTCGGAACTGGTCGATGTCATCTGCGTCAGTCCGGGGACCTGACCGAACTGACGTTCCAGCGGCGCAGTCACCGACGATGTCATCACATCAGGTCCGGCTCCCGGATAGAAGGTGACGACTTGAATGGTCGGATAGTCGACTTGAGGCAACGCGGAGACCGGAAGTTCGCGATAGGCTACGAGACCGGCGAGGAGAATCGCGACCATCAGCAGCACCGTAGCGACCGGCCGCAGAATGAAGGGCCGGGACGGATTCATCGTGATTCCTTTTTACCACGTGGGCTGGCATCGGCGTGCTTTCCGGTCGACTGACCCTCGGCGGATTGCTCGCGGCCTGGGGGAGTTGGTCCCTCTTGCGGCGGTTTCCCGCTCTCACGTGCCTGCTCCTTTTCCCTGGTGGTGATCTTCGTCTTGGGTTGCAGCTTGTCGAGACCCTCGGTGACGACGATTTCGCCGACTTCCAATCCCGATTCGACGGCCGTCCGTGTTCCTTCTGTCATCGAGACAGTCACATTCCGCAGTTCGACCGTATCGTCCGGCTGGACGACATAGACGAAGGTGGAGGAGGGGCCGCGCTGGACGGCGGCGGTCGGAACCACGACGGCATCCCGCCTGGTGTCGACGAGTAAGCGGGCATTCACGAACTGATTGGGAAACAACATCCCGTCTTCGTTGTCGAATTCGGCCTTCAAGCGGACAGTTCCCGTGGTGGAATCGACCTGGTTATCGATGGCGAGCAACTTGCCTGTTGCCAGCTTCACTTTGAAGTCGCGGTCGAAAGCGTCAACAACCAGAGTGCGTCCTTCACTTTGCGGCTTCTGTACGCGGAAGATGTCGTCCTGGGGAATCGTGAAGACCAGGGCGATCGGTTGCAGTTGCGTAATGACGGCGAGTCCGCTGGGATCATTGGCCCGTACGATATTTCCCTGATCCACCAGACGGAGTCCGATGCGGCCGCCGATCGGGGCTGTGATACGACAATAATCCAGTTGCAGTTTGGCGTTCTCGACCGCTGCGAGATCGGACTGGATCGCTCCCGCTGTCTGCTGAACCAGAGCTCGTTGTTCGTCGATCTGCTGTGGCGAGATCGAGCGAGACTGAATCAGTTCCTGGTATCGCTTGTAGGTGAAGTCGGCTGACTTCAATGTGGCCTGGTCACGAGCCAACTGTCCCTCTGCCTGTTGCAGTTGAACTTCAAAGGGACGGCGGTCAATCTCGGCGAGCAAATCACCTTCTTTGACCATCTGTCCTTCGGTAAAGGCGACGTTGACCAGTTCCCCTTCGACACGGCTGCGAATGGTGACGGTTTTAAATGCGGTCACCGTACCCAACCCATTCAGATAAACATTCAAATCGCTCTTTTCGACGGGCGCAGTGACGACAGGGACGATCCGTGGAGGAGGCGCCTTCGGCGGGGGCGAGTGACCAATCCCAAGATTTTCCGCGACCCAGGGCTGAACGACGTCGCGGTAGTGCCATGCAGCAGCACACCCTGCGATCAGACAGATCCAGAAGATCGTCCAGAAAAGGGAACGGGCCCGGGATCCACTCGGGGAGGGGCTTGGATCATGCGGGTAGGGACCAGTCGACTCAGGTACTGGTTTCGAGGGAATCGCCGGGTCCAAGTCCCCAGAACGGTCAAATGATGTGACGGGTCGGTCTTTGACGGTGTCTGAGAGCTGTGGGGGCTTGACGACAGGCGGGTTGGAGATCATCAAGTTACCTCAACTTTTGCTCAGGGGGCTGGCCTGCAGTCCGTCAGGCAGCCGAACGACGAGGGCATCGACTCGTTCGATGGTGGGCTTCGTGGGTCGGGGGATTGCGGAGATATCGAGCGATCCATCAGGACCGCACGATATGATCGAAGTTACGTCGCGTTCGATCAATCGTATCGTTTCAATTGTTTCCGTCTCGAAAGATCTTTGTTCGCGAGTGATGAATCTTTCGGATTTTTCTAATTATAGGCACGTGTGCAGTTCTCTTCGGGTTCGTGCAACGCCGGTTCAGGAAAGACCTGATCTCCGTGCATGACAGCGGGATCCTGCGATCCGTGAGCCGAGGATCCGTCATTCGTGATGCTTCGCTTGGGAACGAGGCCACTACGTCGCATGATGGCTCTGAAAGTGGTAGCGGGGGAGTGTGTCGAAGTCGGGGTGGCGGTCTGGGTCGTACTCGTCCTGCCCTGTGACGTTTTCAAATCCGTCGGGCAGGCGTTCAAACGGTGGGAATTCAGGCGGGCGGGAACGCATCCCCCAATGCAGGTTTGCCGCAACGGTCGACTCTGATACGGCAAACCTGGTGATTCGACGACGTCATTAAGTGGCGAAGATGCAGCGAGGGAACTGCTTCGTCTGCGACTCCCAGTCCCGGAGAACCCCCGGAAACAGGCGACGACTTCGATGCACCGGGGGGCACTCGAAATCGTCGCGGAAGGGAGCTGGAGTACTCGTCCTGGTTTCCGGGTTATCGTCGGTCAGGTCTCGTCGCCTCACTGTCGTGCGGCTGCTCAAAAGGGTTGAGCAGCCGTGGTGATGAGAGTTCAGGGAAGCGGAACAGTACGCAGATCTTGCGATCCATCGGTCGACTGGATCAAGACCACGACGTTGTCTTCGTTGAGGCGATCGAGCTGGACCACACCGTTCAGTTCCTTCACTGTCTCATAGGATTGACCAGCGGTGTCAGCAACACGGCTGGTGATCCCTTCCGTCGTGGCAATGTTCTCGGTGCTGATTTTCATCACACCCCGTGCCGAGTTGGACAACAGCAAGTAGTCACGGCCATTCTGCTTGTAGGCGATCATGTCCAGCGGCTGATTTCTGTTACCGAGTTCAGCCACGGTGGTTCCACGGGCTTTTTCGGCGGGCTTCAGGTCGTTGATCGGAAAACGAACCAGAGGCGTGCAGACGAATCCTGCCAGCAGACTCGGCTCTCCGTTAATGTTCATGGGGACGAAGGTCCGGATGGCAGCATAGTCTTCCACCCGACCGTGAGCCCCGTGGTAGATCTCGACACTGGTCCCGGTCAGGCCATCGGCGAACGGGAAGGGGATCTGATGAACGCTTGAGGGGGATGCGCCGGCTGCCAATCCGGAAGCGAAGACTTTCCCTTCGGCGTAGGCCAGGTCGGTGATCGCGTCATTGCGAGGGTTACGAGTACGGCCGTTGACCGTCACTTCTTTATCTTCAGGAGCGTCTGGCAGGACCGCTTTCTGGAAGGGGACTTTCTTCAGCGACAGCTCTGATAACTGATTGGATTCGCCGATGCGGACGATCGCAGGCGAGGCGTGTTCTCCTTTGCCCTTGGTCACCGACAGATAGACCGTTCCGGTCAGTGGGTTCGTGGCGAGGTCATTGACGGTGATGTTTTCCACGGTCGATTCCAGAAGCGAAGCGATCTGCTTGTTCAGACCGGCGATCTGCGGCTTGGCACTGGAGGGGTCTCCTTTGGTATCGCCGGTGCCAATGGCAAAGATCGCAGCACCTTTGCTGTCGCCCACGAAGAGGATTCCATCCGGACCGAAGGCCAGGGTTCCCGCGGACTTGATGTCGGGTGTCCCTTCCTTCAATCCCCAATCTGCCGCTTGTCCGATGGTCACCGAAGACAGCCAGATCAAAGCCGCGCAGTAGTAGAACATTCCATGGCGCATTGAAAGCTCCTTGAAGAGAGACTGCAGACAAAACACACGGCTGCATGGCCCGGATTCGACAGCCGTCGATAAGAGCCAGTATGCAGCTTGATCCTGCGGTTGTGAATTGCATCAATGCGACTGAGATTCAACTTCACCCCGAATTCAGGTTCTCATTGCCCCTTCGAAAGAGGGCAAATTTCTCTGCGGAGGCTCTTGATAAGAAGGGGGCGGGGAACTTGTTGAAGCCTCTGGGAAGGGTGGGCAGAGCGGGCCCCGGGCGCTAAGCAGACATACAGTTCCAGTGGTACGTTGCCTGATTACCATTGCCCACGTCTGTCCCGCCAGCGTCCCGTGATTCCGCGTCAGGAAGTTTCACGATGTGGTCACGCTGCGGCACCCCATTTGCCAACTGTTTCGGGTGAGTTGTCTTCCGCTTGCCGCGTCTGGCCCCGCATCGGGCTCTTTTGCTGGCAGTGGAAACGACTCGGAAAAACTGACCGCCGCGCGGCTCAACGGGACGGAACTCAGAAGATAACTCCCGCTCGGGAGGGATCACTCTCCGCGCCGTGAGAGCGGTTAACTGACAGAAACGCTGTGCAGCGATTTCTGCTGCGCTTGAGCACTTCCGGCTGGATCTCAATTCAACGGTGTACCGGTCCCCGATCGGATGAGGGCTGGTCGCTTCACATGCACGAAAGAAAGGATTGACCTATGAAAGCACTCTGCTGGCATGGCACCGGAGATGTCCGCGTCGACACGGTTCCGGATCCCCGCATTGAAGATCCACGCGACGCGATCGTCAGAATCACGGCCAGCGGGATCTGCGGGTCGGACCTGCATCTGCTGAACGGGTTTGTCCCGACGATGAAGAGCGGCGATGTGCTGGGACATGAACCGATGGGGATCGTGGAAGAAGTGGGAAGCGAGGTCCGCAATCTCAAGGCGGGTGATCGGGTCGTCATTCCGTTCACGATCTCGTGCGGCAGTTGTTTCTTCTGTCAGAAACAACTTTATTCGTGTTGCGACGTTTCCAACCCGAACGCGGAAATGGCGAAGAAGGCCATGGGGCATTCTCCGGCGGGGCTGTTTGGATTCTCTCACTTGTTTGGTGGATTTGCGGGGGGACAGGCAGAGTATCTGCGCGTCCCGTATGCGGATGTCGGACCTCTCAAGATCGAATCAGACCTGCCTGACGAGATGGTCCTGTTTTTATCAGACATTTTTCCGACGGGTTACATGGCGGCTGAAAACTGCGAGATCGAACCTGGCGACACCGTTGCCGTGTGGGGTTGCGGTCCGGTGGCCCAGTTCTCGATTCAAAGCGCCTGGCTGTTCGGTGCCGAACGTGTCATTGCGATCGATCGGGTGCCAGAACGTCTCGAATTAGCGCAGAAATATGGTAAGGCCGAGACCATCAATTTCGAGAAGGAGAACGTGCTGGAGCGCCTGGATGAAATGACCAAAGGAAGAGGCCCGGATCGGTGCATCGACGCCGTCGGTTGCGAGGCTCACGCCGCAGGAATGGCAGGGGCGGTCTACGACAAGGTTCGCTCGACTGTCTCTGTGACGCCCGATCGGGGATATGTGTTGCAGGAAGCAATTATGGCCTGTCGCAAAGGTGGCACGATCTCTGTCCCCGGAGCCTATGCCGGCTACCCGGACAAACTTCCCTTCGGCGCGTTCATGAATAAAGGCCTCACGATGAGAACGGGCCAGACGCACATGCAGCGTTATATGAAGCCGCTGTTCGAGAAGATTGCGGCAGGGCTGATCGATCCGTCGAGGATCATTACTCATCGGGTCAGCCTGGCGGACGCTCCAGAAGCTTACAAGACGTTCCGAGATAAGAAAGACGGGTGCATCAAGGTGGTCTTGAAGCCCTGACCACTCGTGAAGTGAAGCTGAACAGCGACAGCCTGACCCAGCAGCGGTTCTGATTTCAGTGCGGCCGCTACAGGGTTAGGTGTCTGCGAATTGCAGGGCGACAACAGATCTGAAATGGAAGTCGAAATGGGGGAGGGGAGATGCTGCTGTTGGTTGGGTTGGTAGTGGGGGTGGGCCGGGGTCTCAGCAGGATTTTTTCGCTTCGTCTCAAGTCGGGTCCCCGATAACCTTATTCCTTGTTTGAGGCCCCTGTTTCGTCCAGTGGGCGAAAGATGATCACACCTTGCGGGAAATGACAGATCCAGAGTTCTTCCTCTTTCATGGCGACACTGGCGGCCACTTCGCGCCCCAGAAGTTGAATCTTCTTACTGATCGATTTCTCGGTCTGTGACTGATCTCGCTTAAACAGAATACGCAGGACGATCGTTCGTTCCTGGTAAATCTCGCGACCGGCAAAGGCTCCATCGACTTCGTAAAGAGAGAAACCGTCGATGGCGTCGGCGGGCGCTTTTGCGCTACGCTCAATCAGCTTGGATTGCAGGAAGGTGTAGAGTTTGGCGAGTGTCTCGATCTTCTTGGGAATGTAGATTTCAACGCACTCGAAAGGCGTTGAAGGAGCCCACGCGGAAGCACGCTGTTTTGATGCCATCAGGATGTTCTCGCAGAGGCTGGAGACGAATTCCGACGTGAGTCCGGTTTGTGGTTATTCTGAGGATGCTTCTGGTCTGGGACAAGTTCTGCATTCTCGGCCGGAACAATCTTGCCTCCGTATCGGTTGGCGTAGACCTGGGTGAACTCGGCACCGAAAAAGATGATCTGGGCCGAATAGTAAACCCACACCAGCAGGACAATCAGTGATCCCGCGACTCCATACGACGAGGCGAACGTCGTTCGACCCAGATAAAGGCCGATGACAAATTTGCCTATGTTGAAAAGGACGGCTGTCATGAAAGCTCCCAGCCAGACGTCCTTCCATTTGATTTCGGCATCGGGCACGTATTTAAACATCATCGCGAACAAGAGCGTGAATACGAGAAGCGATGCGACGAAGTTTGCCGCCTGCGTGAGTCCCTCGAATTGACTCAGCCAATTGAAAAGATACCCTCCGGCAAACGACAACCCCGCGCTGATAATTAAGGAGACCAGCAGCAGGAAAGCGAAACTCATCACCATCGCCATGCTGAAAAACCGGTACCGAATGAAAGACCAGAGACCCTGGCCCGGTTTGGGGGTCACATCCCAGATGGTATTCAGGCTCTCCTGCAGTTGACCGAACACGCCAGAGGCACCGAACAGCAGGGTGACGAGCCCCAGAATCGTCGCCCACGTCCCGGTCTCGGGCTGATTCGCACTTTGCAGCATGGATTGGATCGCCTCGGCTCCCTGCTCACCAATCATCGATTGAATCTGCGATTCGATTTCACCACGGGCCGCTTCTTCGCCGAAAACGGAGGCTGCGACACGGAGGGACAGGACGAGCAGTGGGGCGATCGACAGGGCGGTATAGAAAGAGAGTGCCGCCCCCAGTCGAGGGACGTTGTCTTCGCTCCAGTCACTCGCGGTTTGACGGAGTAAATTCCAGGCTTCTCGCGACATCAGTTTTATTACCACACAACTTCTCCCTTGGGGTCTCCCTGGTGGCATGGCGGCCTTCCCGTCGAACAACGAACGGATGGCCGGGTTCTATTTGTGGAGAGCGGGGGAGTCCCTTCCCCCGGTGCGCCAGTTCTGCAATTGAAGTGCCGAGACGGTAGTCCGTTTTTGTGTGAGCCGGTTCACGAGACGGGGGGCACACAGGTTGGCGGAACGTCGGCGGAGGGGCAGTGCACGCCACGCCTGAACTTGCGTTTTTGAAGCAGCAGCGACACATTAAATGTGTACGCATGGCTAGTGGTTATTCTGGTTGGAGAGAGTGCGCGATTCGGGTTGGAAAGCTCTCCCAGCCGAGGTGAACCTCCTCTGCAAGGTGCCACATGAATATCAGTCTCTTTGGGTCGCACGTCGCCACTTCACGTCGAGAAATGTTGAAACGGCTGGGGTTTGCCTCATGCATCGGTCTGGTGGGGCGACCTCGAGAGATGCAGGCTGCAGAGCGCAGGTTGGATGTTCCATTCGACCGGCTCGTCCAGTCGTTCGGTTACGACAATGAAGGACCTGGGCTGGCAGTACTCGTCCATCAGAGCGGGCAGCCCGAGTACATGCGGTGCGTCGGACTCGCAACCATCAAGGACCGTCAGCCGGTGACGACGGCCACGATGTTTGAGCTCGCGTCGGTCACAAAGTCGATCACCGCAACGGCAATTTTGATGCTGCAGGACCGTCAGCAACTGAAGGTCACTGATGATGTCAGGAAGTATATTCCCGAGTTGCCAGAGTATGACAAGAAGAACCCGATCCAGATCCGGCATCTGGCACAGCACACATCGGGACTGGCCTCTTACATGGACATTCCGGATGTTCTGTCAAAGCACCCTGACTATACGCTGAATTCTGACTATGTTGGAGAATTCGCACGCCAGAACGTACCACTCGATTTTCCCACCGGTCAGAAGTATGCCTATAACAACACGAACTATCTTCTGCTGGCCGAGATTATTGCCCGGGTCACCGGCACCACCTACGGCCAGCATTTACGTGATGCGATCTTTGATCCTGCCGGAATGAAGACCGCGTTTGTCAGCGAGGGGCCAGGAAGCGTTCCTGTCGTCGCGGGCCGTGTGGATGCGATCGGCTACGGTCAGGAAGAGGGGGAGTGGAAACCACTCTGGGGGGTGCCACCCGCCCGGCAGGAAAAACTTCTCACCTGCGGCGATGGCGCAGTGTGGTGCAGTCTGGAAGATATGCTGGCCTGGGACAGGGCACTTCGGGCCAAAAAACTGATGAAGCCCGATACGGCGAAGCTGGCGGTCGTTCCCTCACGTACGCGAGATGGCCGAACTAATCCCTACGGCTACGGGTGGGAACTTTACTACAACAATCCAAAACAATTGAACGGCTTTGGACACGGGGGAGGTTGGGGCGGTTTCGGCACCTACTACTACCACGACATTCTGACCGGGCTAACGACGGTGATGCTCGGAAATGGCCGGCCGATCGACATGAACAAGTTTTGGTACGCGCTGATGGACCTCGTCAACAAACACGGGCTGTCATAGCAGGGATGCGGCGATTCGTACTCCACACGTGTGACAGTCCCGATGGACTCGCCCGGCTGTATCTTGCCGCAGCCACCGTCATCATGACCTTTCATCGATGATCAACAGGGGTGATACGCGGAGTGGCCTGCGTGTGCTGTGTTGCGCCGAGGGGTTGGGCATCTGGAGAGAGGCCCAACTCCCTTTTAGGCGGCGTCACCCTATCTAGGGCGTGATTTGAGTCCCCATTTTTCGTCGAAGAAGTCTGCCGCGACGATTTTTCCCGGGTAGCGGGGACTGGGCGGGGTGCGGAGGTCGATGATGGCCCAGTCGGGAAGCTTTGGAACCTGACGTGCGTTATTCAAATAGTCGTATTCCCGGTAGGTAAAGCTGCTGTTCAGCACCACATACTTTTCGGGGTTCAAGGGGTTCGGATAGACGAGCACGGGGGCATGGTGCGCGGCATCGAATGTCTGTCCTCCCACGCGAATTTCAGAGTCGGTCCATTGAATGGGCAATTTGCCGGCGATTCGAGACAGAATCTGATTGGCTTGAGAGTCACCCCACAGGATCAGGTTCGACTGGGCCAGATCCTGATCGGTGATCTCGGTGTCCTGTTTCACGATGGCATCGCCACGCATTTGCCTGCGCCAGTGCGTCACAGCATGTTCCAGTTCGGCATCCACCCATTGCTGCACTGCCGGGTTGCGGCAAGGTTGACTCGGTTTGACGAAGATGAATGAGTCCATCAGCGCGTCGTCGATGGGACCTTGCAGTCCATGCTTCTTGCGAAGGCCACTGGGTTGTCCTGCTTTCCAGTTTGTTCCATCGTGAATCAACGAGCCGGTCGCGGGAAGGTCGAACGGAGCACTGTCATTGATCCGAACCTTGCGTGGATGACCTTGCGGAGGGTTCACGGTCAGTGCCGTGACATTCCGGGCCGTAATGTGAAGTTCGTCGCCGACCGGTTTGACAACCACGCGCGCTTCTTCCCAGTGCTGATTCAGTCCGTCAACGGTCAACCAGTGCATCCGGTTGTATTTCAGGGTGTAGGTGACAAGCTGAACTTGTGACGGTTTGCGGTCAATCCCCTTGCGAGCCCACTCGGCGAGTTTCGCTTCGATCTGTTTGGCCGATTCCGGATGAATGCTGTGGGCCGTCATGGGGCCGATGATGTGCAGTAGCTTCATGCCTTCCCGTTCAAAAGCCACTTCCATGATGTCGGCGGCCTGCTTCTGGGAATCCATGTCACCGCTGTAAGCGACGGTCGGAAGATGAGCCAGGTTGGCTGCCACATCCGGGCAGTCATACATGTGCCAGAGCGCCCGCTCGCAAGGAGTGGGATTCAGGGTTTCCTTCTGAAAGAACTTCAGGAATTCGGGTGTCTCGGAAAAACCGGCACCGGGATTTGCCGCGAACCATTGATCGGGATAGTGGACGGCGAATTGCCAGCAGGCTGCTCCTCCCATGGAAAAACCGCGAACGGCAATTCGATCGGGATCGATCCGATATTGCTGCTTGACGGCTTCCAGCACTTCCAGAGTGTCGATTTCCCCTGCCAGCTTGTTCGCATTGCAATAGCGACCATACGGATGAGCAACGATGGTATTCTCGGGAGAAATGGGACCCACATTGCGCGAACGGTCGTTGAGGAAATTGACTTCGCTGAGAACTTCGCCACGTCCGTGAAACCAGAAGTCGAGACGGTGGGCTTCCAATCCGTCGAACTGGTAAGTCGCGGGAATAACCAGCCCATACGGCTGGACCGTGCGGTCAATGCGGGAAATGTATCCTCGCACGACTAAACCGGTCTGCCTGGTCCAAGGGGCTTCGCCCGCCAGCAACTGATCCGCTCGCTGATGTCCCTGTTGCAAGAGACTCTTGCCGACGGGGATCTCTTTGGCGTCAAAAAACTCCTGGTACCGTAGTGCCTGATCGACGGCTCGATGGAAGATCAGAATGTCCGGCAACAAGCCCTTCACTGTCGGCGAGGCGGATTGGCTAAGTCGCTCGATTTTGGCTTGCAGTGAGGTCAGTCCTTCGGTCAGTTCCTGACGGTCTGCCTCGGGGACTTCCACACCGAGCTTCGGAATCCGCCGGACCTGATCCACCTGGTTGTCGGCCGGACCATCGGCGAGCAGTGAATGTGTTGCCCACCCGATGCAGGAAAGGATGGCGATAAACGCGATCGATGACGCACGATGGACGACAGACACCATGTTCGGTTCTTCCGTTGCGGGGTGGAAAGTCACGTGACACAGAACAGATCGAAGTGAGACGGTGGCGCCCCACTGTGGTGGGGCGCCACCCGTGGGTCAGGAGAGTGAGTGGACGACGAGCCCCGACAGGAGCTTGGGGTAGAAGTAGGTACTCTTGGGCGGCATCGTTTCTCGATTGGCCGCGATCGTCTGAACATGCTCAATGGAGGCGGGGGCAACCAGGCATCCAAGCTGATGGGTCTTCGCGTTCAGCGCGGCCGTTGTTTCCTCCAGTCGATGAACGTATTCGAATTGAGGAGTGCCACCGAGCTTCTTGAACAGCAGCTCTTCCAGCAGCAGTTTGTGCAGCAGGCTGACCCCCAGCGATTGCCAGTCTTCGCTGTGGTCGGCGGCAAGTGATTCCATAAGGCTGGGGTCGGTCACTCGGACGAACAGCCATTTCCCATCGGCGGCGGTGCCAAAGCCGAAGACATCCTGTCCCCCGTCGGCTTCGATCAGTTCCCACGCCTCTTGCGCCCCTTTGTCACCCTGTTCGAGGACATCAATTTCGCAGCAGGATTTCAGTGCATCCACGACTTGCTGCGACGTGAGGTCGGCAGGCAGTCCCGAGACAATTCGGTGCGTAGGAAGAATCTGCAGTCCAGGATCCTGCATTCCCACGAGCTGCATCAGGACGAAGTTCGGGGCCGCAAGATCGTCCGTCAGCTCACCGGCGGCGGTCAGTTCCTTGCGATAGTTGAGTGCGGTTTCATAGCGGTGATGCCCGTCTGCGATAAAGACTGGCTTGTCACGCAGTTCGGCTTTGACCTTTCCAATCAGCGCGTGATCCTTGATGACCCACACGCGGTGGATGACGCCGAGATGGTCTTTGGCGAGTGACGGCGTCAACTTGATACAGGCATCGTCGAGTCCCTTTTGCAGTGAGCCTGTTTCATCGGGATAGAGTCCGAAAATCGGAGAGAGGTTGGCCCGAGTCGCACGAATCAGGCTGAGTCGGTCCTGCTTGGGGCCCGACAGAGTCTGTTCATGGGGATAAACGTTTCCGGTTCCAAACTCTTCCAGCCGGACGCGCGCCAGAAAACCGCCCCGGACGAACGTCTTGCCTTCCCACTTGAATTCCTGCGAGTAGACGTAGATGGCGTCTTCCTGCTCTTGCAGCAGTACCCCGTCAATCATCCAGTGCTTGATAAACTCGGCAGCGCGATCGTACCGGGCGTTGGGGTCGGGATCCGCTGGCTCGACGCGATTCAGTTCCAGTCGAATGAAGTTGCAGGGGTGCTTTTTGTAGAGCTGATCCTGAAATTTGCTGTCGATGACATCATAGGGTGGTGTTACCACATCCGAGAGGTCACCTACCTGAGAGACATCGTAACGCCAACCACGAAACGGACTGACTTCAACCATTTTCAATCAACCTTGCTGCAACCGGAAACGGCATCGGCATCCAAAGCTCGATGCGTGGCATCGAGAGATGCGATGACAGGCATAGGATGAAGGAAGTTCACTAATGGTTCAAGGAGAGACGGAGAATCGTTGTTTCGTCAGGTCCGCCACTCATCTTCGCACTCTCGCACCGCCTTTGCCAGGACCGTACTGGTCCGCGTGACTGCGTCGAGAGTGCTGCGTAACTGCTGGAGCAGCGGGGCGAGTTGCTCTTCTTCCATCGTGCGGCTCACGACGTCGTTCCAGTCCTGGCGTGCGGCGTCCCAGGCGGCGGTGAGTTTGTCACCGGCCATTTTTAGCTGACCGGCGCCGTCTGTCAGATTCCCCAGAGTCATGATGGATGCAGTCCGGCGCCAGAGTGGAGGAGATAAAAAAGTGGAGGAAATAAAAAGGACGCGGGCAGAATGCCCGCGCGACAGGTTTCAGCCGAGTTTCCGTTCCAGTCCGAGCTGATGGAAGTAGTGCGTCACCTTGGCCTGATTCTTCAGCAGCCAGTCGATTCCGGGTTCGTTGTGCATGGCTTTGTGAATCGCCTTTGCAGTCGCCTGCCGATTCGTTTCGAAAAGGATGTTGTGATCCACTTCGACTTCCGTCACGCTGGGGTCGAGCCAGACAGAGATGATGATTCCGAGATCGTTCGCCTTTTCCTTGGGAATATCGCCGGCCCGGACGGCGTCGAGAACCCCGTTGGCGATGCCCGCCTGGACCGTTCCCATCAGGATGTTGGTGTACTTGGTGTCTTTGACGGTGACCTTGCTGACCATCAAGGTGACAGGTCGTACCTGAACATCACAGTTCAGAATGGCGAATACGCGGGAATGGCCTTTGGTCTGATCGCCGATCAGGTTGGCGATCGCATAACCGACGGGACCATCGAGTTCGCCGATCACCACTTCGGGTTCTGCGGCCGAATAGGCTGGTTCGGCTTCGACCAGAGCTTCGCCGGTTCGCATGACGATTCTCTCTGACGCCCGCACTTTGCTGACGGCTTCTTTCTTACCCGCTTTTTTCTTTGGCATCTGCTTCGATCTCTGTTTTTTGCAAGTGAATTTGGTGAACGTGTCGCCGTGTATCGTGGCGATCCGCAGGGGCGATCGTCAATTCAAGGGAGCGAATTCAACGGCAAGGAGATCGGTGCTATCAAGCTCACGTTTTGTCCTCAACCGCGTCAGCGTCACGCTGCTAACGCGAGGTGATTCCGGCGTTTGCAACGATTAATCCCATTGCAGAATCGGGGGCGGGTCACTTTGTCTGTGGGATCGCGGCCCAGACTTGACGGCAGCAGTACGAACGACGAGAATTCCGCGACTTCGAGCCATAGAAAGCGTCCCGTTGGTTTGGTTGGCCTTGTGGACGGCGTTCGAAGGAGTTTTTCCGTCCGAGCAATCGGTCGAAAACTACTCGGTTGGGCTTTTTTCTCGCACCGTTTCGGAAGCGTGATTCGTCCCTGCTCGATACAACTGACATCGCAGTGAGATTTGAGCTCGTAGCTCAGTTGGTAGAGCAACGGACTTTTAATCGCTCCTCACCCTCTTTGAGATTCGCCTGATTTCACGAGAAATCCCCTGTTTTATAGGCTCGAATCCACTTCTCCCGATTTCGCGAAAACCCCTCGAAATCGGTCGAAACCCCTCGTTGCGGGTGTAGACTACACCCGGTTTTTTTCGAGGGGGTTCAAACTAAAAAAGCCCCGTCCACCACATGGCAAACAGGGCTTTTGCCGCCAATCTGATCACTCATTCAGCTTATCCAAAACCCATTCAGCCCCATCCTCGTCGTTCTCCCGCAGTTCCTCCAGGGCCTGAACGATTAGCTTCAAGACCCGATGGCGTTCGATCTGCTCGGCCAAGCTGGCTTCGACTTCTTCAATCGTCATGCTCCAAGCCCTTTCTCGTTGTCGGATATGGCAACCGTCCGCACGGCCTCGACGTGGTCGAGACACGACAGCCGGTCAATCACGAGTACGGATTCACTTCGGCGGGTCGTCAGTTCCTTTCCGCAGTGTGAACATCGAGGGTCCCACCGGATCAGATCCTTCCAGAACATCTCGCGCTCAGCCTCGGCCTTGGAGTCGGCTTCCTGCTGCCGTTCCAATTCCGCTTTGGCCTTTCGCTTGGCGATCTCCTTCTTACCCTTCATCGTGCAATCCTCCTATCGGGCTGTTCCAGCCGCTTCCATCCACCCTGCCGAACTGCATTCACACACTTGGGGCAGTACAGCTTGTTCCGGCAGCAGCACGCCGAATTCGGCAGCTGGGATTTTTCCACAAGGCGGATTTCGCACGTCGTGCAGTGCGGGTTGTCGAACATCAGTTGGTTCTTCGCGATCCGTTTCAGTTGCTTGCCGGTGAACCGTCTTGGCTCGCGGTGCTTGGGTGAAGTTGCGTGGTGCTTCATTTTGATTCCGTTCGGTTGGTTGAACGTCGGACCATGCCGCCAATGAATGACGGCGGGAAGATGGTTGACGTGGTGACGCGCTGGGCCTTCTGCCGTCGTTGCCATTGGGCTGTGAGAGCGTTTGCGATCCTGAGCCCTGTAACTGTCTTCGATCCGTGCCCGCCTCGGCTCATACTTCACCTGCCTTCGTGTTGCTGGCTTCAGCCTTGATGGTTTCACGGACGGGTTTCCGGCATTCCCTGCACGCCAGACGGTCGACAATCAGATGGGCTTGGTTCTCTGTGATTGCCGTCTCAAGCCACTTGCCACACCGGCAGCAAGCGGGATTCTCGGCCATCAGCCGGGCTTTCAATTGGTCCTGCTGCTTCTCGTAGCGGAAGCGATTCACCTGGGCCCGGCCCCGGGCAGTCAGTTCAGGACGGATTTCAGCGATATCGAGCCCGTTCCGCTTCTTGATTTTGCCGATGCAGTTCTGGCAACTGAGAGTGTCGCCAACCAGATGGGCGGAATCGTCTCGAAGCGAAACGTCCGTCAGGTGGAGCCCGCAACCCTTACAGGTGGGATCAGCGGCCAGAAGTTCCCGCTTCCGTTCGGCTCGCGGGCTCTCGGGTGTGTACTGTTTTGCGGGGGGTGGCGTGAAGGAAACGTAGACGGGTTTGGTTTTCAGCATTGAGGCACCATCCCGTCTGTTGTCAGTGGACGAACGGCAACGGTCCACGACCTGGGAACGTGTGCGACCCTGTGTCGCTCTTCGTTCTCCGACTTCATCAAGAATTCTGCCCCTTCGAGTGTGTAGCCAACACGGACGCATGGCGGAAATGCTGTCGGGTCGCTCGGTCGGTCCTCATCGGGGATACCGGTCAGAATCAGGATGTGACCGTTCGTCATGACCACTGCCCATCGGCCCCGCGTCTTGGCTTGCTGGGATCGATTGAAGGTGATCGCGAATTCGATCGCGATTGCTTCCTCCATATCGTCGGTGAGCGAGGGCGGGAAAGACGTTCGTTTCTTCGGCTGCCAGTTCAGGACGTCGAGCGTCACGAGCCCGAAAGCGTTCGTTTTGGCGTACTCTTGCCAGATCTCCTTTTGCTCTGCTTCGCGGGTGTTGAAAACCTTCGTTCCTGGGGTGGATTGAATCACGTAGCCTGTCATTTGGGACTCACTTTTCGTGGTAGTTGCTGGGTTGGCGGCTAATTCCTGTGCGGGATCGGGGCTACTTCGACTTCGATGACTTGCCGGTGAAATTGCCGACCATTTCACCCCGTTCCCGTCGCATTCGTTCCTCATCCGACCATTCACCCTGAATGACGAGGCAATGGGCCGCGATCTCATCAGGTGAAGGGATGAAGCTTGATGGGCGTCCGTCGCGAGCCAGGGGTTGGGCCTCGGGGTTACGTGTGGGCGTACCGGTAGCGCAGAGCATTGGGCGAAAACTCCGTTTGGTTGTGGGCGCACCGGGAGCCCGGAAGAGCGTTCAGGACTGGTGCGAAGTTTCGACGTTGACCACTTGGCAGCGTGACGGCTTGCCGGGTCAGGAAATGAAAAATCCCTCGCAAGGACAGGTCACCACAACACTGAGCCCCGGCGAGGGATTGGAAACATCAAGATTTTTGAAAAGTGCGGCGTCGCTGTCGACGCTGTCAGTGTTGTGGTAGGGGAAAGATTACAGTCGGCAAAATCGGCTGTCAACAAGTTGGCTACTCTTTTGGCCAAATTGTTGGACAAATAAATAACCATGGTTTACGCCAAATGAGAAACGTGATTCAAATACTGCATGGCCAGACAGGAACACACCCCCGAAGACATTGACCGGATCATCGGCGAACTCACTGCCGTCTGTGATCGACTTCGCGTCATCGCAGACTCAATGAGAAAGTCTGGCGCGCCTCACGTACTGCTTCAGAGTGCATCACAGCTTAACAAGCACATCCCCGAAGTGGTCCGTTGGTCCGAGAAGTCGGAAGTGGACGCACGGGATCAGGTCAGGGCTTACCTCGCCGGGGTTGATTCTCCTGTTGAGATTAGGCGCAGGCTCAATGCGGCACAGAAACTGAAGTCCGCCAAGAAGAAAGCCCCTTAGGCGGCTCGCGAGTCCTGGGCGGCGTCTTTCGCGGCTCCGGCTCAGGAGCGGGCTCTACGAACTTTGGTTCGCGGGGCTTGACTGGCATAGTTGCTACTTTGCCGGTCTTAGTTTCGTACTTAACTTCCTTTTGCTCCGAAAAGGCGTACTCTGAGTACTCCTTTTTCATAACGCTAACTAGGTTGTGTCCGACGCAACATGCTTCGGCGATCTTGTAAGCGGACCACTGCGACCATTCCGGGTCACTCAGCAGCATTTCAACGGAACGACGCTTATCTTTGTTCGTCCGTGGAAGCGGTGATCGGCTTCCCCGATTCGACAACGGCTTTCCAGACTTCGACCTGTTGTTCTGGCGTGTCGGTGGCTTTTGAGATCGCTCTCGCCTGTCGCTCGTTTACTGGCAGGGATTCAACTTGGCATCCAATGGATGCCAAGTTGTTCACAACCTCGACGGACTGGATTAGCAAGTTCACGTGTCCCTTCGAGCGATTCCACCGCTTCTTGCAATACTCCTCGAAGGTGGCGTAGTCGGCCCGGTACTCGCGGTTGTCTCGGATGGAGCGGTTTCGACGAATTCAGCAAAACCGATGATCAGATGTTGACCAGAATCTCAATCGACTCCGGCCTGAGTGGCTTCAAGAGAACGACGTTGCAACCGGCGTCAAATGCCTTTTTTCGAGCTTCCTCTTCTGGCAATACGCTGACAGCAACAATTATTATTTCTTGAAACTCTGATTTCTGTCGCAACAGACTGATCAATTCGAAACCATTGATGCCGGGCATTTGCAGGTCAATTATCGCGACTTCAGGGCTAAACGACTGCGTAACCTCTAAGGCTTTTCGTCCACTGTAAGCCACTTGAACGTCTTGGCCGTGCATTTTGAGCAGCATACCAAGTGCATTTGCTGAATCTACGTGATCATCAACGACGAGCGTTCGTCTTCCGGGCGGGTCGATCCCGGAGGGGTGTTGTTGGCTCATGTCCGCTGCCCCTGTCTCACAATCCAATACGGTTTGTCATTGGGGGTTTGCGCAGCAAATCCAGTTCCCGCCAATCACTGCCGTTTCTCCCATTTCTCACGCGGGCAAGGCTCCTCGCCAATTTTGAGCATGTCGCCAACGTAGGATTCCCAAGCCTCATCCGACACTTCCCGGCGACGTGACCACTGCCAGGATCGTGTGGAATCCGGGGCGGGAATGCTGATTCTCAGAACCAGGGTTTCGGGGTTCCCGCCGCGTTCAATCAACCAGTGCCGACCGCAGCCGGTGCAGATGAAGAAATGCCCGGCGTGGGAATCGTCCAGCGCGGGGGCGTCAAGAACGATCCGCTCAGAGCAGGCCCAGCATGGGAGCAATCCCGCCAGGGCGAGCCAGTCGATTAGCGGGCAAGCTCGAAGCGATCCGATCGGCTTCCAGGGGATGCAGCGGTCGCATCGAAAAAGAAATGACGTCGGGGTCTGGTTTGCCATTTCGATTCGCTGCAATTATGGGACACGGAATCGAATTATGGATAACAGACAGGATCTCTTGCCGCAATCGACTGGGCGGGTGACACTGCGGGCGAGGTTTGATCACGGCGCGGGCAAAGGAATGAAATCGTGTGGGTGTTCTTCACTGGATGGAAACGGAAGCTCGGGTGTGTGGCGCTGGTATTGGCCTGTCTGTTCACTGCCGGGTGGATTCGGAGTTGGGGTACCACTGATCGGTTCGGAGTCGCCCAGACGAGTTCTCGGCGCCTATTCGAATCAGTTAAAGGTGAACTCCATTCGCTGACACAGATCTCGCCAGAAACTGAATTAATGCTTTCGGACGAAGCTTTAGAATGGCAGAGCGAACCAAGTAGAGACAGCGATTCGCTCGCTATGCTTCGAATGGTGAACGCGATCGATTTCTCACAAAAACTGACTGCATCAATCAGTAATGGTGGGATCGCTACAGTTGAGCAAGATGATAAATTCGACAACGACTTTACCCGGATGGGGTTTTGGTATTGCTCCACCAATTGCACCTCGCCACCGATGCGGATGTCATGTGTTTCAATACCTTATTGGTCAATCGTCCTCCCACTCACGGCCATTTCCGCATGGCTCCTGCTCAGCAAACCCAACCCACAAAGGAAAAGAGGCTCGCCACAATGACAAGCCCCTGAAATCCCGTCCCGTCAGTTCAATGATCCCATCTGTGACCTGTAACTGTCATTGGCACGTTTGGCACTCTGACTGATCCCCTTGGCAGCAACAACCAACCGTTCAACCGTCTGCTGAAGTGCAGCGTTTTTGGCTGCCTCGGACGTTACGGCGTTGAGGGTTTCCGCTAAGCCGATAGCAACTTCCTGGGTGATCCGGCCCTGAGCCTGAAGGGCTGCTAGATTCTGCTGGGCTACTTCTCCTTGCGCCTGCTGAAGCTCTGCTTCACCGACGTTGCCATTCTCAAAGTCGCGGTTCGCGGAGTTGCGGCCCCGGTTAATGGCGGCCTGCTGATTTTTGTTCCATTTGGCGATCGCAGCCTTGTCCCCCGCCATTGCTTGCTGGCCAAGAGCGGAATCCCGTTCTGCCTGGGCTTGTTGCTCCTTCAGGGCCCGGTCAGCTCGAAGTTGTTCGAGGACCTTCCGGGGGTCGGTTGAATTGAGAACGTCTTGCGTTGGGAACGCCTTCTTCAGTGCCTCATCCCGGTCGGCTTTGGCTTTGTCCCGCCGTTCCTGTTCAGCGGCGAACAGGGCTTCCTGTTCCGCGAGCCGTTGCCGCGAAATCAACGACGCCTGCTCGCGTTCTGCCCGGCCGGATTCTTCGATTCCCTTTTTGCGGGCCTCGAACTGGGCTTTATCGAGATCCAGCCGGATCTTGGCCAGCCGTCGCTCTTTCTCGATTCCCGTGATGCCGGAGCGTTCGAGTTCCAGTTCTTCTTTTTCGAGTTCTGCCCGGCGAGCGTTGAACTCATCCGCAATCTGCTGGAGTTTGACATTGTGGGCCGCCGCCGCGAATTTCTGCTCCATCTCGGCAACTTGACTCTTCACCTGAATCTCAGTCGCCCCTGTGGCTCGCATTCGGGATATTGCCGCGTCTCTTTCAGCTTCGAACCGTGCGCGGGCCCCTTCCATCCCGGATTGTGAATCCTGATCCCGCGCCGTGGAGTTCAGATCCTTCTGAAAACCTGATCTCGCTTGAACGCGCTTCATCTCCAGTTCGTACAACTCTTTCGACTTCGCCACCTGGGTGTTAACCCAATCCGTTTCCTCAAGCCTTCGGGCTTTGACCTGGGCGGCGAATTCCGCCTCCTGGGCTCGGGCCTTCTCGCGCAAGCCAGCTTCGAGATTTGCCAGTTTAGTGACCAGCGTTTCCCGCTCAGCAAGCATCTTCTTTGCTGTCGAGTCATCAAGCTGATTATCGTTCGCCAGTTTTGACCGGCGTTCATTCCAGGCGCGAAGCTCAGCCTGAATCCCCTCGACCGTCGTAATGGACGCGATGCGGGCGGCCTCCGCACGGGCTGCATCGGATTTGGTGATTTCGGCATTCATCACGCGAATACGGGCGAAGTCATCCACGGAAGCGGCTTGTGCGTCTGAAACCCTCTTTTGCTCTGCTGCAAATTCACGGGCGGCTTCTGCTGCCGACCGATACTTGGCATCGGCATTGAAGACACCATCCCACTTCAAATACTGATCCATGTTCAAACGAATGACGTCAGTCAGTGTCTTCGTGTCACCTGTCAGGATGGCCAGAACGTCAGAGATGGAATCCGAAGTTTGCTGGGCGAGGGACTTCAGAAGTCCCATGTTCTCGACGCTGATATTCGTCGTCCGCGTCATCGACGCGTCGAACTCCTTCAGGATGTCGGGGATCGGGCTCCAAGCTTCATTGACGGCCGACAGTGCCCCGACAATCCCGCCCCCCACGTCACCAATGGGGCGAACGAGTTCCGATTGAAGACTGCGAAGCGCTTCGTTGAACCGGGTGAGATTCGATTCATAAACCTCGATCGTCTTCACCCCGAAGGTTTTTTCAAGGTGGGCGTTGACGTCCGTGATACCTTCAGACTGAACCAGATCGTCCAGGGTGACCCCGAGTTCATTCGCCTTGGCCGTGAACTTATCAAAAGCCTCGGCCTGCGACTTGGTCTGTTTGCTGGTGTCTTCGGCGAATTCCTTGAACTTGCGGCCAGTCGAATCTAGGGCAACCTCGAAACCCTTCAACCCTAAGCCAGCCCCAACCAGAACGGGGCCAAGTCCCGTCCCCAGCCCGATGGCGGCCTTTCCAGCGACTTCCGCAGCCTTGCCGACAGTACCCAAACCAAGTCCCGCAGCCGTCGCGGATGAACCGACGAACAAAAGGTCGTTCGCGATGCCACCAAGGGCATTGTGTTCGGCCTCGTATGCTTTGCCAACAATCTCTTCATGAACCTGAACCGCTTCGGTGTTTTGCCCCCACAGCGTCTTAATGCCCTTCAGCGCGCCAGAAGTGACGATGGCGTATTTGGCAACCGATGCGGCGGCCGAAATCGTCCCGTTGACAATGCTGGTGAATGCCTGCTGGGAGGCAACCTTGATGTCGGTATAGCCCTTGATGGCGGCGACTGACAGATCCCCGAAGACTCGGAGCCCGGTTTGACCCAGTTCTGAAAGCCCATCCTTCTGTTCATTGATGACGACAACCTGTCGTTCCTGGGCTTCGGTGAGAATGTCGGCCCCATCGGCCGCGTTCTGTGAAGCGATCGCCATTTCTTCGAGCTTGGCATTGATCACATCAAGGCCGTCCGTTGCTTGGTCGTCGAGGTCGATTCTGAGTGCTGGCATGTGCGCGTCCTTGCAAAAATTTCTAGTTCAGAAAATTCGCCCGCCAAACACTGACGGGCATTCGGTTGACCAACGACGTGTTGGTCGGAAATCGATCAGGTGTCAGTTGTTCATGGGTCCTCTTGCTGGTTTGGGTGAAGCTCCTCTTACGATGGGCCGTCCTGGCTAAACACAGACTTTTTGTTTGCGCGAAATCCCCGTGTTTTCATGCAGCAGAAGGCGAAAAAAACTGGCGAAAAAGTGTCTTTGTTTAGTCAGTATGGCACAGAGTAAGAGGAGACTTTTCCATTTCGTCGGGAGGACCCATTCAGCTTCCCCATCAGCATTCGATTCTCTTCGCGAGGATCGCGTTAGCCGCTGTCCCCCGTGCTTCCGTGAGCCAGTCATCGGGCACGAAGGGCAGTGGCTTAGACGCGATGTGATTTACACCACCATTGCCTTCCGTGTTTCAGACATTCCGTCTGACAGTTGCTTCAATTTCAAGGGGGTGCCCTTAAAACACCTGAAAAGCATGAGGAAAAGAGAGAAAATACAATTCATATATATTATTGAAGCAACTACTTAAGTCCTTGTGGCCGTAAGGGGAAGACGCTTCAAGAGTGACTGTTGACTCCACCCTGAAGCATCTCGCCCGACAAGTCACTTCAAGGGGACGTTTCAAGCGATGGAACTGTAGACGGTGGTATCTTGCCCACCCCGTTTTGAAGCGGGTAAAGTGGCCTCTTCTATCAGCTCTGCCGCAACCAGATCCTTCAGCATTCCGTCCCGGACATACTTGGTGAGGAACTGCGTCTTCCGGGTGATGACTGAAAGCGGGGCTGGTCCATGGTCTCGAATGATCTTGAGCAGTTTCTTTTTGTTCCGATCTTCGTCGTTGTCTGCGACCTGGGAGAAAATTCGATTAATCATTAGGCGGGTTGACCAATTGGCCTGCCGTATGGCCGCTTCTGCATCGGCCAGGGTGACTCGAATACCGAACGGCCCGCGACTGGCAGCGAAGATCAGGGCCAGCTTCTGAGCGGATGCAGAACATCGCGACCAGATTGGGCGATGCTCTTTTGGGTCTTTCGGCAACTGGTCCTCGATCGCGTTCATGTGATCAGACAGGCGGTCGAATGCGTCGGGATCATTCGGGACAATCACGGCGGACGGTTCCTTGTCGCTCATGTCCCCTTTCCCCGCGACAAACCGGTCCCAATCCTTGAGGATGTCGACGATCATTTGAGGAACGGGACTGCTTTTCACCATACGAAGCCTTGGATGGTGTTCCTCCGCTTCAACAACGAGCATTCGGGCCAGGAACCCATCGGCCGCGTCAGCATTCGTAACGCAATTCCAGAAGCCTTCGATCGTCGATGTCCCGTAGATGCAGAGATGCGGAAAGGCGATCGTTTTTTTCTTGCTTCGATCCGCCCAACTCTTCGGAACCCAAGCCGGATTTTGCGCTGCTCCCGTCAGTTCAAGGAATTTGGTGTTCAGGGCCTTCAGGTGACTACTGACGTTCGCGGACGGCCCCCGCGTCGTGGCGAAGAATTTTGCCACTTCGTCAATCTGCATAAGCAAACTCGGCTGGTCTTCCAGCTCTCCAATTAGCGCCACGTCCGATGATGGGTTTTCGGCTCCAAGATACTGAGTGCAACCCGCCTGGGTGACGGCAGCGATATTGTCAGCCCTCGGCCGTTCCTTTCCGCTTCCCGACGGGGCCAGGCCAATGCCATAGATATTGGTTCGAAGTCCAGATTCGGTTTGAATTTTGCGCCCTGAAAAGGCTCCAACCAGAACCTCGGACGCGATCAACGAGAGTGCTGGTTGTGGGCGCGGGGCGAATAGCTTGTGGAACTTGACCATCTCCCCGATCACGCCTGGGATCTCATAAAAATCATCTGTCATCTTGTTGGGATCAACCGGCGTCTTCCTGACCGCGGGTCGATTCACGGCTGTAATAGTGACCGTGGGGGCTGGGGTTGGTTCCTCCCCCATCGGATCAACTGCCGGGATATCTCCGGCCACGGCGGGTACGGGATTCGGGAAGTCCTCGGGCTTCACCTGTCCAAAGTATCCCGTGAAATCGCTCCAAGATTTGAAACCACAGCTATCATGGAAACATTTTCCCGCGAGCATGCCTGACGCGTCTTGCCAGATTGAGCAATCGGAATCCGCATTCTTCGACGAATGGGATTCGATCCCTGGGCATCGAATAAAGAATCGCCGTGATCCATTCCAGTCATCCTCACGGATGACCGACACGCCACGATTTCGAAGATAGGAGGCGAGGTCGACCGAATCCCCCCCACCTTGGGGACCGCTCGTTCCGGGCTTCCGCGGGGCCTGTCGGGCCAGCCATTCCAGGCAATCGGGGTGAACGACTTGGAGATTGTCGGGAACCTCGACCAGTCTACTTCGACGATGCGGCCGGTCGTTGGTGGAATCACCCTTTCGGGCCATCGTGCCATACAGCTTCGTGATTCGAGCAGCGTTGAACGTCGATGTGTCGACCTGGGAAAACTTCGCCGCGAGGGCCTTCAGGCAGTTTTCCACCGTCTTATCATCTGCGGGCAGATCCACGCGGTAGAGCAAGTGCCAGCCGTTTCCACTCATCGCAACTACGGGCGAGGGCCAGCCGTTCTCGTGAAGCCACCCTTGGCACTCCGTTGCCTGAGCTTGAGCGGCGGCAAGTTCGGCATCGGTCGACGACACCCCGGCAGGTCGCGCGGGGTCAATGTCGATCAGCATCCATCGACGGGAAACAATTTCTCCGTCCTTCGTCGTGCCATCCCGCTGGGCCTTCTTCACGCGATTGGCTGACCGGGCCAGCAAGTCAGGTGAGGTGGGATTCAGGGTGATATAGACGCCCGCCGCGTGAAACGAAGTCTCCAGGTGAAGGGCAGCTTGTTTGGCCTCCGCTAAGTGCTGGACATCGAAATATCCGCTCTGCGTGGATAGGACATCGGGCTTCCAGTCCCAGCAGTCAATCGCCCGAATCTCTATTAACCCGCCGTCGGTCGAGAAGAGTTGCAGGGTTCGTTGAATGTCGGTCAGTTCCATCGGGTCAAGCCTCCAACTTGGACTGAAGGCTGTTCACCGCGACACTCAGAGCGAGCCACGCGTTATTACCACAATCGCTTGCTAGCAGCTGGCAATACACCTGATCGCAGATCGACACTCCCGCTTCGATCTCAGCAGCCCGTGCCTTTAGTGCCGCCGCCTGATGTGCTGCACGATTACGGGTATCCAAATATTCTTGCCCATCGTGCGAAATTTTCGTCTTGCCGATAACGTTGTTTTGGGTCATAATCGTTGCTTCCATGCGAGTGAAGTTCGTGTGGATTCGAGACACGGGCGGTTGTGGATTGGTCCCCACAACCGCCTTTTTCGCTTCTTATCGCCGTCGCAACGCATCGAGTTGCTTTTCAATCTGATTAGCGAATCGATTCATACCTTCCGATCGGCCATTGATGCCCCCACGCTGTGATGGCTTCGGATTGGCTGCGGGTGCGGATTCCGGCTTGCTCGGCTCCGTGCTTAGTCCCGGGCAGTCATACACAGCTTCGAACAGACGGGCTCCAAGCCGGTACTCAGTTTCACTGAATGGTTTCCAGGTGCCCGCCTTGAACACAACCGTCCCGTCCGCGTTTGGGGCGGGCTTCGTCGCGTGGTGCTTCTTCAGTGCGTCCAGTGCAACACGAACGCGACTGGCCTTACCCCTTCCGAAATTCGTCGAAGATGACCGGCTAACCGCACGTTCTGCATCGTTCAGCATCTCAGTCATCACCCTAGGGCTAAATCTTTTCATAAGGACTACCATTGCTTTTCGAGGTTTGTTTTAGAAGAAGGGGCGAGTGATCCCGCCCCCACGAGAACGGCTGGCTGTGTGAGAGATCAAAACATCGCTAACGTTTTTTTGCGAGCAATTGCAAGCCGCTCATTGATACGATGCGAGGCGGCAGTGCAGCTCTTCACAAGCTCTTGAAGAGTGCTCTGGAAGCCCTCAATTTCAGTGATCAAGTCTTTTTGGTCCCGAACGGTAACATGCTGGTTTACTGCAGATCGCGGGTAAGCCCCGCGGCCCTCAAGTGAGTTCGCAAAGCCGATCGAAACGAGCTTTTCAACAACAGCCGCTTCAATCTCCGCCAGCCGAGTGAACTCCACTTCGTGGATGGCCTGAAGCTCTGGAATGCAGTGCGACTCAATCCATTTAGCAAATGAAGTGAATTCGGCTTCGTCGTCTTTCTGAATGGACTTCCATTCAGCTTTTACTTTCGCTGCCAGGACATCATCGTCGGTCTGTTCCACCTTGGCGAAAGAGGCAGACCACTTTTTCTTCCGCTCGTCGCGTTTCTTTCTGTCGGCAGCGATCTCTGCGGCCTTCGTTTTCGTTTCGTCGCTCGCCAGTGGGTGAATTGTGATCCCCGGGAACTGTTCAAAGTACATTCGATTCCTTTCGATGTGGACGGCTTATTTGCCGTCCTGTCTCTCTGCTGGCAACCGGAACATCCGATTGCCTTATTGTTCTCAGGTAAGGCTTGCCTCAAACCGGAGAACCTCGTTCAGGTGAACTCGTCTCGCTGAACCAATCTTGACCGCCGCAATTCGGTTATCATCAAGAAGCTCGTAAATCTTTGATCTCGACAGTGACCACCGGCTGGTTAACTCCTCAATCGTGAATAGCGTCTTCCCTTCAGTTGGTATCGCTGCTGTGCCCATAGCATTCCTTTCGTTAGTGTTGCTTCACACACAATAGAATCCGCACGCGTCCATACGGCCCCTTTTCCCCGATGAATGTAGTGATGCCTAGACCTCCTGGTTCGAATCTAACCGCAAAGGTGTTAGATTTAGAAAAAAGTGTCAGAAGTAAGACTTCACGGGCGCGGGATATCGCTTCCGCCAGGACGATTGCTTCAGGCGATTGTTACACCATCTATATCCGCGATCCCTATTGATTCTGCGTGTCGCATAGCGGCCTCAAAATCGGCGTCCATTCGAGCTTCTCGCGCTCTAAGTGTCGCTCGGGTAGACAAGCAAAACGGCAGCGCGTTGCCATTTTGCGGTTCCTGGGGTTTGGAAGTCGTCAATAAACCGATAGCATCCCGAAGACTGAGTGACGGATTCAGATCTCTTTTCGCTCTGATCGTTGACCAGTTGCTTGCGATCCGCATATATGACCGTGCTGTCCGTGGCGAGAATGAAACATTCTCTTGGACCCAGACTTCAAAGCCACCATGAGGGAGCATTCTCTTGGCGTCCTGCAGTGCCTTCCCGGCACGATACGCAAAATCAAGGGCGTCGCTCGCCAGTCGTTCAAAATGTTGGTGGCACGTATTTGCTGTCGTTGCCAGTTGGGGCAGTGTACTGAGTGGTATCGCTGTGGGTTTCTTCAGCATTTAGGGGGTCCTGGTTGATAGTGAGATTTCAGAAATAAGACTTCACTGGTGCGGGATTTCGCCTTCGTCTTGGCACTGGCTTCGGCGCTGGAACGGTTGTTCGCGCCCGCTCGAAGTCTTCCAGGGCTTCGGGTGAGATCAGCCAGCGGGGTTTGCCGCCGTTCTGGTTGGATCCGGCTTGAATCGCGATCAATTCTCTGCTTGCGATCCAAGCTAAAATTTTCTCAACCTTGCACCTGAACCGTGCAGCCACTTCTTTGGGCGTGTAGTGGGTGCTCAGCATGAAGTCACCCCCAGATTCTTCGGGGATCGGACGAAGGAAAGCTTGATCCCGAATTCAGTCCGAAGTCGCCGCAACGCCTCGGCCCGCATCGCGAAGTTCCGCATCAAGTGGGCGGCCCGGCAGATCACAATCAGTTCCGGCAGGCCGTTCACATTCGTCATTGGGTTTTTGCTCATCGGCTTCCTTTCGGTTTGGTTTTGTTGTGGCCCTCTACAGTTCCGGTCGTTGTTCAGCCCCGAACAAACGAAAAAAGCCGTTTTCCAAGTGGAAAACGGCTCAAGAAAAATTTTGCTTGTTCAGTCTGAACAAACTACTCCCCGAAATCATTGCCTTTCGGTCGGTCAAACTTCGCTGAATGCCTCAGTTGCGACAGTCGCTTCCATACCTGCGTTCCCGTCACCGTAGCCGCTGAGTAGCCGATCCTTGACGCCCATTCGCGGGCTGTCCATGCTTCCGCCGCCGCGGGATTAGCGGCAAATACAGCTATCATGAGTTCGTTGGGAGTTGACTTCGTCTTCTTCTCCGTTTTCGTTATCTCGACTGGCTGAATGGGTTTCCGTTTGCTAATCCGCCATCGAAGCAAGCGGCCGATCCGGTGCGCCATGTTGGAATCCATCACATCGCCGTCAATGATCCCAAGATTGAATTCGCAGTTGGCAACGTCCCGCCAATCCATCCCGGATAGAGTATCGTCAATTCCAAGTTCGCGATGCAGGCGAGGAATTGCATCTGCCGGGTTGAAACTCAGTTGTCCGTTTCCGCAGTCGTATCGAGGGCGGTCATCATCCCCGATGCCCCAGATGTTGGACGCGAATGCAGCGGAACAAATTTCAGCTTCGAAGTGCAGGCGCTGCTTATCCTCTTTCTCGCAAGCTTCAAGGAATTCAGCCACTTCGGCTGTCAGATCATTTTCATTCATTTTTGCTTTTCGCCTTCTTCGAAACCTTCTTCGCTGCCCTTTTCACTGGCTTCGGCCACAGCCAGGCGTGAACGTGGTTGACCACCGCCAGAAGCCGGGCGTCCTCAATGTGTTCTCGATACTCGGTATCAATCCCGGGTGTGACGTGGCCCATCACCATGTCCGTTGCAGGCTTGTCCTTTGCTCCATCGGCGACGGTCAGGAATGTGTGCCGAAGTCCGTAGAAGTTTGCGTTGTCCCGCTCCAGCTTCACCCTGCGCAGAACCTTCTTGAACTCCTTCCCGACAGCGTCTGAGAACGTGTAGTGGAGGTGTTCGCGATCCTCTTCCATTGTTGTCCACCCCTTGCAGCGGACCCAGGGGTGACCGTGGCGAGTCAGGAATACAAGGTTCGAATCTGATTCATTCTTTGGGGCTGGCCTCGACTCTATCACCGCCTTCAGGGCTTCGACTGTTTCCGGCCAAAGCTTCGCCCGACGATTGACGGCGGTTTTGGGCCTCGGGAACTCCAGCCACCCGTTCTTTAGGTCGAGTGCCGTTATTGGTAGCTGAGAAATGTCTGTCGGTCCCATGCCCGCGTTGATCCCCAGGAGGATCATTGCCCGCATGTTGACGCCAGCTTCAGCCAGAAGAAGCCGTATTTCATCAGCCGAGAAAAGCCGCTTCTCTCGCAAAGCCCTTGATCGTCGCATTTCAGTTTTGGTTGGCAGCTTGAATGCGGTTCCGAAATTGATTGGCCGGTCAATCGCCTCATTGTCACTGGCGAATTTGAAGATAATCCGAACGATTCGAATGATATTGGCAATCGTCACTGTGCCGCGTTTTTTCCTGGGGCCTGTACCGATCTTGGCTCGAAGGTCTCTAAAGTCTTCCGGTCGAATGTCGTCTACCAGTCGGTCTCGTCCGAAGTGTTCCAGCAGCATGGCGCAAGTCTTCTGGTAGTCGAGCATCAACCGTAGGGACAATCCGCCCTCATCAGATTTGATCTTTTTTTCCTTCATGAACTGGTTCGCCAGGGAGAGCAGGGTGTAGCCGTCGGGTGTATGCGGGCGAGGTACCCGACCTGCTTGCCTGTCGTCCACTTCTCGTTTATATTTGGCGAGTGCGCCGTCTGGATCACTCCATGGTCCGAAATAAAAGAGCTTTCCTTTGATCTTTTTCGCCCAAACGCCAGCAGCGTGCGGGAATAACGGAAAATCCTTGTAGGGCTTTGTTGGCTTCGGTCCCAACGGTTTTGCCATCGGTTGCCTTGCAATCAAATGTGGTTGTGGTGTAGAAACTGGTGTAGAACACACTATCAACCAAAATTGAGAACTGCAAGAAAAGCCTGTTTTTGCAGTGTTACAGTGAGATTTGAGCTCGTAGCTCAGTTGGTAGAGCAACGGACTTTTAATCCGTAGGTCCTGGGTTCGAGTCCCAGCGGGCTCACTGTTGCAACAAAGAGGGAAGGGTGCCCGAAGTGGTGTCCCTTCCCTCTTTTTGTTTCTCGCGATGGTTTCTTTATCTGCCTCTCGGCAGGGTTTACGGCTCGGGGGCTCTGTGGTTGGCGCGGACTGACTGCAAAGTCTACGCGTGAACCGTATCGGCTGGCGGATTTGAGTCAGGTGGTGATCATCGCCGCGCCGGGTGGAGGCATGCCGTCGGCAGTCGCATTTCGCACGGCTTACCTCTTTGTGCGCGGAATCAATGTGCTTGCTCTGCCGGCCGGCAGTCACTACCTCCGTTTCTGTCTGATGGCGGGGAGTTTCGTGAGCGCCAGGATGCCACGAGGTAGCGAGACTGAGGTTGACTGGCTGGTTTGTCGCCCGTTGCTGCTGGTCTTTACACGCGTTGCAGCCAGATGCTGCCCCCGATGTTTTTCATGCTCAGAGGCATGAATTCCTCGAGTTTCTCGGGGTGAAACAGGCCCAGGAAATGGTTCCAGATACGAACCTTGAAGGCGGAGTTGTACTGCAGAAACGATCGCAGGATGTAAGCTTCGTTCCAGAACCAGCGTCGATTAAGAACCCATTTCTCGGGGTATTGAAATGGGTAGTGGATGTCATGGAAGTGGATGAAGACCCCCGGCGGAAGGCGAGGAAGGATGTCGAACAGGATGAAATTGATGTCACTGCCCACTTTGGCCACATGTGACGAATCGATGAACAGGATGTCATTGGCCTCCAGTTGATCAAACCGGCTCAGTTCGACGTCCTGTACCCGCTTGGGGATGACCTCTGCGACGCGGTGATCCGCCTCTTTAAACCGCGACTGCAGTCGTTGCGGATAGGGATCGATGAACGTCATGCGGATTGAGTTATCAAAAAATTGCTGGTTGGTGTCGAGCATTACGAACGAGGAGTAGCCCGACCCGACTTCGATAATTCGCTTCGGCCTGGCATGGCGAATCATGCTGTAAAGGAAGAGGGCGTCGGCATATGAGTAGAACGGATTATTGAAAAAGTATCGTAATTCGGGTTGTGCTTCTTCGGCAAAGGGTTGTTCGGCATAGAACTGCTTCAGTTCGTTGAGTAAGGCGAGTTGTCCTGATGCGTTCAGGTCGACACCCCCAAGTTCGCGGAGCGAGCGATCGAAGATGCGATCGACATCTCGGCGGACTTCTTGGATTGAGGGGATGGGAGAGTAGAAAGAGCAAGGCGAGTAATCACCGAATCCTGCAAGCCGGGTAAGCCGGTTTTGCACTTTCTGTAGCAAGCTCATCGAGAGTGCTCCTTGGAGCGGGGGCAGTGGTTCGAGTGTGGCCAAAAATTGCGGGCGAATGCGCAGTAAGATCCCGGAATATTGGACAGGGCTGTCCGAAGGCTTAGTGCAAGAACGAGGTGCTTCCGTTGCCGATCGTCGGCGACGCTCAAGTCATCTTATGAGTTGTTACAGAGTGTCATACTCTGCTTTATGAACTGAGCAATCAGAATATCGTGCTGTAGAAACCTCCGCAAGCAAATTAATTCGTGGCCCACGTGGCACCTGGCCTACGGAGTACGGAGCGGGGCGGATCTCAAGGTCGGAAAATTACAGTCGTTAAAGTTTGCTCAAGGGTTGTTGCAGTCGTGTTCACGGCGGACTGGACAGCGAATTCGAAGCGGTACGCAAGTGGGGAAGATTGTTGTGTGGCTGTAATTTACGATGCGACGCGACGTACTGGAAACCTTACATCGGGAGCTTCGCTTACGGAGTGCCGCGAACGCTAGTGTGGTCACCATCGTACTTGCAGATTGAACCGCCAGATGTGTCGGACGGGTTCAAAAAATATTCCTGTATTTATGCGCACGGCGAACGAAAGCGGCGAGAAACAGTCGCAAAAGGTCGTCTGACGCAGGGCGAGAGAAAGGAATCTCTCAGCGACCGGCGGCGACCAGCGTGGCTGTTCGTCGGTCTGTGATTTTCGTTTGGGTTTGAAGCTAACTCGCTCGTCCAATGAACTAGATGATTACCATTGCCGCGGTCATCTTTCATTGCAAGAACTTTTTGTTTTTTTGCTTACGCTTTAATGCGTATATCAGTGTCTGCGGACGAGGGCATTATTGGGCTCGAAGAAGAGAGAGGGTAGAGGGCCGTTGACTCTTAGCAGAAGGGCGGGAAATTTCGATGGCGGAATTCGCTGAATGTTAAGTTGAATGTTCGTTGAGGGTTCTAGCCGCCGGGTGATGTCGCTTGTCGCATCATGCCCCGAATGGTTTCGATTGAATCGGCCTGCTCAGGTTTTTTGTCTCGCCGCCAGCGTGCGATGCGAGGAAAGCGGACAGCGATACCCGATTTGTGACGCTTCGAGACCTGGATATCTTCAAAGGCCAGTTCGAAGACGAGTTCCGCGGTGACCGCTCGAACGGGACCGAACTTTTCAAGCGTGTGTTCGCGGATGTAGCGGTCGACTTCGCGAATTTCCGCATCCGTCAGTCCCGAATAGGCTTTGGCGAAGGGCACCAGCGAGCCACCGTCCCAGGCGGCAAAGGTATAATCGGTATACAGACTGGCTCGCCGGCCGTTACCGCGTTGCGCATAAACCAGGACGGCATCACATGTGTAGGGCTCAATTTTCCATTTCCACCAGAGTCCCGTTACGCGTCCGACTCCGTACTCGGAACTGGCTCGCTTGAGCATTAACCCTTCGACTTTGGTTTCGCGACTCGACTCTCTGATACGACGCAGATCTTCCCAGGAATCACTTTCGATGAGTGGTGAGGCCATGATGGAGGAGTTCGATGGCTGTGCCGCAATCATTGCGTCGAGGCGCTGCCGGCGTTCGGAAAGTGGGAGCTTCCGGAGGTCTTGCCCGTTTTCTTCCAGCAGGTCAAAGGCGACAAACCGGACGGGAACCTCGGCCAGTAGCTTCTTTCCAATCGTCTTACGACCAATCCGTCGCTGCATCTCGCTGAACGGCAGGACTCCCCCCTCGTTCCAGCCGAGAATTTCGCCATCCAGGACTGTTCCATCCGGTAACGCCGCGACGGGCTGAACCAGTTCGGGAAAGCGTTCCAGCATCGGTTCTTCACCTCGCGACCAGACGAAGGATTGGCCACCCCGGCGAATTACCTGTCCGCGGATACCATCCCACTTCCATTCGACGATCCAGTCGTCAATGTTCCCCAAGGTTGCTTCATCACCGTCGGTGGGATGAGCCAGACAGAAGGGGTAGGGCTTACTGGAATCGCTTTCTCCGCTGTCAGGAGCCAGCAACCATGTGAAGAAGTCGGGCACGGGCTCCCAGGTTCCCATGAGCCGGTGTGCGATGACCGCCGCATCCACTCCGCTGGTTTCGGCCAGCGCACGAATCACCATCTGCTGTGCGACCCCAACGCGAAAGCCTCCAGTGACGAGTTTGTTGAAGACAAACCGTTCATAAGCGGAAAGGTCCCCCCAGGCTGTGATCATGGCTTCGCGGCAGTCGGCGTCGGACATCTGGCTGAGGGGGCGAATGCGATTTTCGATCCAGTCCGTCAGTGAGGTTGTCGAGCCGGTAGACTCTTCCGGCATGAGCAGGGCCATGGTTTCTGCCAGATCGCCGACGGCCCCATAGCATTCATCGAACATCCAGTCGGGGACCTGGCTTGCGCTGGCACACCACTCGCGCAGTCGACCGGTCGAGATCAGGCGTTTGAAGCGTCGCCCACTGAGGAAGTAGATCGCCCACGCGCCGTCGCTGGCGGTGCAGGTGGAGAAGTATTCTCGCATCGCCGTAATCTTGCGGCTGGTTTTTGTCGTCTCGTCGAGTGCCCGGTAGAGTTGCGCGAACTCGTTCACGTCTGGGTCTCCTCGTCCCCGGCACTATCGATGTCGACGGCGTCAATGTCGACATCGTCCCTTTCCCCTACGAATTCGGTGTGCAGCGAGAGGGCGTCGTATCCGGCTTCCCGTAGCCACTGCACCATGGGCCCGGTGCGGCCGTGAGTGGCGAGGACTCGTTCGGCACCTGTGGCTTGGATGGCTCCCAGCAGTCCGGGCCAGTCGGCGTGGTCCGAGATGACGAAGCCTCGATTGACCGCGCGTCGTCGTCGAGCACCCCGAACCTGCATCCAGCCAGAGGCGAACGCGGTGGAAATCTCACCAAAGCGCCTCATCCAGGGGGTACCATTCGCGGACGGTGGGGCGAGAATCAGGGCGCCTTTCCAGTCCTTGCGCCCGTAGGCGGCGCCCGCGTAGGTGGTGGGAGGGAGTGGGATTCCGGAGGCGATGTAATCGCGGTTCACCCGTTGAACCGCGCCGTGGCAGAAGATGGGGCCGATCGCCGGGTCGACACAGGAGACGACGCGCTGTGCTTTCCCGAGCGAATACGCGAAGATCATGGAAGCCCGTCCCTCGTCACGATTCGTACGCCACCATTGATTCAATTCGTCGGTCACGATGCTGTCTGCTGGCCAGCGATAGATGGGCAGTCCAAACGTGCACTCGGTAATAAACGTGTGGCAGCGTACGGGAGTAAACGGCTCGCAGGTGGAATCGGGTGTGACCTTGTAGTCGCCCGATACCACCCAGACTTGTCCCTGAAATTCCAATCGCACCTGAGCGGATCCCAGGATATGACCCGCTGGATGAAGCGAGAGCTTGACTCCATTCACAGAGAGCTCTTCGCCATAAGCGAGGGTGTCGATGGGGGCGCCGGGCTGCATGCGGGTTTGGAGGACCTGGCGTCCCTGAGAGGTGGTCAGGTATCGCTCACTCCCTGGTCGAGCATGATCTCCGTGCGCGTGCGTAATGACTGCACGCACGACGGGCTGCCAGGGGTCGATGAAAAAATCGCCCTGTTCACAATACAGACCCCGATCGGTCACTGATATCAGGTTCGCCATGGTCCGATTCTGAAAATGCATCTTCTGAGGTTTAACCCGTTGCTTGCAAATACGGTTCCACCGGGCGAATGCTGGCAGAAAGTTTCTCCTTGGAAAGTTTTTCCGGGGGGATGAGTCTCATTTGCGCCAGTGGCTTTCAGGCTGGCTCCAGTCCCGGTGTGCAGTCTTGGATCATGAATTGCTCCTTGAGGGATCGCACAGAAATCTCTAGAAGTGTCCCGAAAATGAGCGTTTGTTTCCTGTTAATTCGGCGAGTTTCTGGCGGTTAATCGGTTTATGGATATACAGGAAAAACTTTCGATCCTGGCTGATGCGGCCAAGTATGATGCGTCCTGCGCGAGCAGTGGATCGAAGGGAATGCGCGCGGGAAGTCGGCTGGGCAGCACTGAGGGGATGGGGATTTGTCACAGCTATACGCCGGACGGTCGCTGTGTCTCGTTGCTGAAGATTCTGCTGACCAATTACTGTATCTACGACTGTCAGTACTGCGTGAATCGGGTGACGAGCGAGACGCGGCGGGCTCGTTTTACCGTGGACGAAATTGTCCGTCTGACGATCGAATTCTATCAACGGAATTACATCGAAGGGCTCTTCCTGAGTTCTGGGATTATCCAGAATCCGGATTACACGATGGAGCAACTGGCGCTGGTTGCCAAGTCGCTCCGGGTCGAGCATCAGTTTGGTGGATACATTCACCTGAAATCGATCCCGGGAGCGTCGGAAAATCTGCTCGAAGAAGCGGGGCGTTGGGCGGACCGCTTAAGTGTGAATATCGAGTTGCCGACCCCCGCCGATCTGCAGGCCCTCGCTCCAGAGAAGAAACCGCCTGAAATTACCGACGCGATGGATGCGATCAAGCAGCGTTTGGATCAGTACCAGTCTGATCGCCAGGCGGGCTTCAAGGTGGCTCGTTTTGCACCTGCGGGGCAGAGCACTCAAATGATTGTCGGGGCCACGGCGACTCCGGATCTCGAAATCCTGAAAACGGCGTCAGGTTTGTACAACCAGCAGAAGCTCCGCCGAGTTTACTATTCGGCATATAGCCCGATCCCCCACGCCGACGCCCGGTTGCCGGGGATGAGTCCTCCCCTGGTCCGGGAGCATCGACTCTACCAGGCCGACTGGCTGATGCGGTTCTACGGGTTTGGTTCGTCAGAGCTGGTGGCGGAATCAGACGGGAATCTCTCGTTAGAGATCGATCCCAAGCTCGCGTGGGCACTCGCGCACCGGGAAATGTATCCGATCGACGTAAACCGAGCAGAGCGGGAGATATTACTGCGGATTCCCGGAATCGGTGCTCGCAACGTGGATCGAATCCTGCGGCTCCGCAGGCACCATGCGATTCGCGTCAGTGATCTGAAGAAGCTGCGAGTCGCGTGGAACAGGACCGCTCCGTTCGTACAGACCATCGACCACAATCCGGCACTGAAGCAACTGGATGCGCAGGGACTGAAAGACCGTTTTAAGCCACAGGAGAAGCAGCTACTCCTGT
The DNA here is from genome assembly GCF_044336245.1 of Schlesneria sphaerica. Classification (NCBI taxonomy): domain Bacteria; kingdom Pseudomonadati; phylum Planctomycetota; class Planctomycetia; order Planctomycetales; family Planctomycetaceae; genus Schlesneria; species Schlesneria sphaerica. Next base: position 4,529,950 of record NZ_CP172346.1, read on the forward strand.
TTGATACCGGGCAATCGGCGTTGGATGGTGAGTTCTAAATGTACTCGTTCGTTGTTCAGAGTTTCGCAGAGTGGAGAAGTTGCTCCCGAGCATTACTGAATGCTCAGGTCCTGCCGGATCAGGTCATTTTTCGTGACAGTCCTGTCGAGGCGACCCTGTTCGATGACGAGTCATCCGGGGAACAGTCGTGGAGCGCTCTGGTGCGAGTGCCCGCGCGGGGACATAAAGTGCCGCAGGCCTTTCTCGATTTGGCCTATGCCGTCAGTTGTCATCGGGACACGGATCGCTTTCAGCTGCTGTACCGTCTGCTCTGGCGACTGACGACGAACGAGCCTCGCTTGATGGAAGTGATCACGGATGATGATGTTCATCGGCTGCATCAGATGGAGAAAGCGGTTCGCGGTGACTCGCACAAGATGAAAGCCTTCGTCCGCTTCCGAAAGCTGGTGACACCAGAGGGTGAGCAGTTCGTTGCCTGGCATCGGCCTGACCATCGGGTTGTGCAACTCGTCTCGCCCTTTTTCTCGCGGAGATTTCCCGCGATGAACTGGACGATTCTGACCCCGGACGAGTCTGTCTCGTGGGACCAGAAAGAACTGCGATATGGCCCGGGGTGCTCGCGCGATCACGCACCGGACGGGGATGAACTGGAAGATTTGTGGCTGACGTATTACGGATCGATTTTCAATCCCGCGCGAATCAAGGTGAAGACCATGATCAGGGAAATGCCCGTTCGACACTGGGCCACGCTGCCCGAGGCGACGATCATCGATGACCTGCTGAACGATGCCCCTCGTCGAGTCGCCGAGATGATCGCTCGTCAGGAAGGCCATGCGCGATCCGCGCGTGACTATCTTCCTGCGCACCAGACGCTGAAGTCATTGCGAGAGGCTGCCAAGACCTGTCGCGGCTGCGATTTGTACTGCGAGGCAACTCAAACAGTCTTCGGAGAGGGGCCGGCTGACGCCCGTATCGTACTGGTTGGCGAACAGCCTGGTGATCAGGAGGACCTCGCCGGACGGCCCTTCGTGGGGCCAGCGGGGCATGTACTGGACGACGCTCTGCAGCAGGCGGGAATGGACAGATCGGAAGTCTACCTCACCAACGCGGTGAAGCATTTCAAGTTTGAACCGACCGAGAAGAGACGTCTGCACAAAAAGCCGTCAGCGCGTGAGTCCTCCGCCTGCAGGCCGTGGGTCGATGCCGAACTGAGGCTGATCAAACCTAAAGTCCTGGTCTGTCTGGGTGCGACCGCCGCTCATTCGTTGATCGGCCCGGGATTCAGCGTGACCCGCCAGCGAGGCCAGTTCGTCCGAACGGAGTGGTGTGAACACACTCTCGCAACGTATCACCCTTCTGCCATCCTCAGAAGCCTGCAGTCTGAGTCTCTGCGTAAATGGCTAATTGACGATCTGAAAGCGGCCAAACATCAGGCTGACAACTCATGATGGAGTCCTGATCGAGCCCCGAGCCTAATTGAAAAGAGTCCGTACCTGCCGAAAGCGTTGAGGCAGCATTCAGTCACTGCGCGGTACGAGTGAGTTCGGTCCCCTCGATGGTGGCGTTACGGCCCTGCGTGTGTCACGCCTGGGTGATCAATCAAAGGTTCAGCAAGATGCTCTCGCCTGCTTCGCGCGAGGGAAGTCCGTTCCGCTGTTGTTGTGTTCATTCTGTTTTTGGACTATGACCAGCGGTACGTTGTTTCCATCATCGAATTGATTGAGCTGAAGCTCGAATGCAGGATTCATTGTGCTTTTCAGGAGAGATCTGATGCCCCGGTTGCTCGTCGCGTTCAGTTTACTGGTCTTTTGTGGGCTGCTGCACTCGGCGAGTGATGCTGCGGAACCCAAATCCTCAAAAGATTGGCCGCAATGGCGCGGAGAGAAAGGGGATAATATTAGCCCCTTCAAAGGGATCGCCAAAGACTGGGAAGCGACACCGCCGGAACTGTTGTGGCAGTTGGAAGGGATGGGGCAGGGTTACGCCAGCGTTTCCATCGTCGGTGACCGGCTTTATACCACGGGGAACATCGGTGATTCTCAGGCTGTCGTCGCGGTCGACCTGAAAACGCGTGCGGTGGCCTGGACTGCTCCACTGACCGATTCGGTCCCCAAGCACGGCTACGACGGATCCCGCTGCACTCCGACTGTTGACGGAGATCGGCTCTACGTGATCACATCGAACGGCCAGATCTCGTGCCTCAAGGTGGCCGACGGGAGTGTCGTCTGGAGTAAGAATTTTGAAAAGGAATGGAACGGCCGGATGATGTCCGGCTGGGGATTCTCTGAATCTCCGCTCGTCGACGGGAAACACGTCTTGTGTACGCCCGGCAGCGAAGAGGCCATGATTGTCTGTCTGAACAAAGTGAATGGTAAGGAAGTCTGGCGGTCGGCCGTTCCTGACGCGGGCGAAAAAGGGAGTCCCGGAGCGGGATACTCGGTCATGACGATCAGTAACGGAGCTGGCGTCAAGCAGTACGTGCAGCTCATCGGCCGTGGCTTGATCGGTGTTCGTGCCAGCGACGGGAAGCATCTGTGGAGCTACAACAAGATCGCCAACGGTGTGGCGGACATTCCGACTCCGATCGTCTCGGGCGATTACGTGTTCGGCTCAACAGGGTACGACGATGGTGGATCGGCGCTGTTGAAATTGAAACGTTCAGGGAATGGTGTGGAAGCTGTCGAACAGTACTCACGCGCTGCGAAACAACTTCAAAATCATCACGGCGGAATGGTCCTGATGGGTGAGCATCTTTACTTTGGAAACGGCCACAATAATGGCTTCCCAATCTGTGTGGATTTGATTTCGGGTGACGTGAAGTGGGGCGGGAAACTGCGTGGCGTAGGGCAGGGTTCTGCCGCCATTACCGCCGTCGATGGCCATCTGATCTTCCGCTATCAAAGTGGTGAGGTGGCTCTGATTGAAGCGACGCCTAACGAATACAAGCTCAAAGGAAGCTTCATGCCTGTCTATCAGGAGCGGGAGTCCTGGGCACAGCCCGTCGTTGTGGATGGGAAGCTGTATCTGCGTGAGCAAAATACGCTGATGTGCTACGACATTGCGGAAAAGAAGTAAAACGGGCGTCGCCATGACAAGCCCGGACGGACTGACTTGTCATGGTCGTATGTCAGAGTAGTAAACTAACGGCAGACCATTCCTTCGAGAGAGTTCCGGTGACTTCGAGGGAATGGTTTTGTTGCAGTCGCTGCAGTCGCTGACGGACTCGGGGACTCTGGTAGCGGTTGTGCCTGCCTGCCCGATTGATCGGGTGAAGGCCTGAAAACTGAAGTCACGTGGTCTAACCAAACCAACTTTTCCGAATCGCCCCACCAGTGATCCCCATCGTGATTTCTGGTTCGAGAGCGGATTTTCTCTGGAACAGCACCTCTCTTCAGGAAACCATCGGCAGGCGAATTACGTAAAGCCCGTCGGGACTTACGGATTGCCGCAGTCGCAAATCGGCCGTTTCTACTGATTGTCGCTTGGCGGCTGTGCCGATGTTGGTATACGATCGATCCACCGATCGGAAAGTTCCTGCGCGTGTGCCCGAGTGCTTTCGGATCGCCATGACCGTCCTGCCTGAATTCCTGCCCGACTGCCATCCACCCCGCAGGGGTGCTCGAGACCTCCAGAGGATTCTCCATGCTGACGATTCCCGGAAAAGCCCATCGGTTATGCGACGGAGTCACTCGACGCGATGCCCTGCGGATTGGCGCACTGGGACTGGGGGGACTTTCGCTACCCGGTTTGTTACGAGCCGAACAGGCTGCCGGGATCACGAAATCGCACAAAGCGGTAATCATGATCTATATGGTCGGGGCACCGCCGCACCAGGACATGTACGACCTGAAGCCGGACGCTCCTGCGGAAATTCGTGGAGAGTTCCGGCCGATTGATACGAATGTTCCGGGAATTCAGATTTGCGAGCACCTGCCGAAGCTCGCCACGATCATGGACAAACTGGTTCCGCTCCGGTCGGTCTATGGTTCCCCCAGCGGCGATCATGATTCGTTTATCTGCTACACCGGACGGACAGTTCTGAATCAGCCGCCCGGGGGCTGGCCTTCCATCGGTTCGACGGTCTCCAAAGTACTCGGGCCTGTGAATCCGTCCGTACCGCCGTTCTTCGGCCTTTCGCCGAATGCCGGACATCCTCCTTATGGCTCGCCCGGACACCCCGGCTTTCTGGGTGTGACCCACAGTGCGTTCCGTCCGTCAGGGCCTTCCCGCGAAGATATGAAGCTGAACGGCATGGATCTGGCGCGGCTGGCGAATCGTCAGCAACTGCTCGCCAGCTTCGATCAGTTCCGTCGAGATGCGGATGCGAAAGGGATGATGACCGGTCTCGATGCTCTCAACCAGCAGGCGATGGGAATCCTGACGTCGAGTCGTTTGTCAGAGGCTCTCGATATCTCACGGGAAGATCCTGCCGTAATCGCTCGCTATGGAAAGGGTGATCCCAATAACTATGGCGACGGTGCTCCGCGAAATCTCGAACACTTCCTGATGGCGCGGCGGCTGGTCGAAGCGGGAGCGCGCGTGGTGACGCTGAACTTCGGACGCTGGGATTTCCATTCCAGCAATTTCAGTGAATGTAAGAATACCCACTTCCCCATGTTCGATCAGGGAATGCACGCCTTAATCACCGACCTGCACGAACGGGGAATGGATAAGGATGTGGCCGTGGTGGCCTGGGGTGAATTCGGACGGACGCCGCGAATCAATCCCGAAGCCGGTCGGGATCACTGGCCTGATGTTGGTAACGGCTTGATTGCGGGCGGTGGCTTCCGCACGGGACAAGTCATCGGAGCCACGGACCGTATCGGGGCCAAAATCGCGGATCGACCGATTCACTTCGGCGAAGTGCACGCCACGCTGTATCATCACTTCGGCATCGATCCGCTGGCCATCCACCTGCACGACCTGTCCTCTCGACCGCACAATCTGGTCGATAACTGGAGGGCCATGCCCGAACTGGTCTGACAGGCCCGGCTCGAATTTTATCGTTTGGCGGCTTCCCGCTACCGACAGATCCAGGCCGGAAACGTCACGGCGCACGTGATTCATCGGAGAGGCGAACAAGATTTACAAAAGTGTACGACGGGTCTCGTTTGACATCCATGATGTGATCGGGGCAAAACTCAGGCAGCGCTGAGCAGGTGAAACGCGGCTGTCTGAGGGGCAAGGGACGGGTGCAACAGGCTTCATGCGATTCTATTACACGGACGAGTTTGTTCTGCCGTTGCCGCCGACTCATCGGTTTCCCATGCAGAAGTACACTCTGCTGCGGGAACGGATCATGACGAGCGGAGTGATCACGCACCCACAGCTGATTCGGCCCGCTGCGGCAACCGACGAACAGCTATTGCGAGTTCACTCTCCTGAATACCTTCGTCGCGTCGTGACAGGTGAGCTGACCGAGCGGGATCTGAGACGGCTGGGCTTCCCCTGGTCGCCTGAACTGGTCGAGCGATCTCGCCGATCGTCCGGAGCCACAATCGAAGCCTCTCGCGCTGCGCTCAGCGAAGGGTGTGCTGTAAACCTCGCAGGAGGGACTCATCATGCTTACCGCGACCGCTGTGAAGGATTTTGTCTGTTTAATGATAGCGTCGTCGCAGCTCGTGAACTGCAGGCGAGCGGGTTGGTTTCGAACGTGCTGGTGATTGACTGTGATGTTCATCAAGGGAACGGCACGGCCTCACTAGTGCGGGATGATCCCACGATCTACGCCTTTTCAATCCATAGTGAGCGGAATTATCCTCAGCCCAAAGAGGTGAGTGATCTGGATATCGGGCTTCCGGACGGAACGGAGGATGCTGAATATCTTGCAGCCCTGCAGTACGGTCTGAAGACCATTTTCAGGGAATTCGCGCCGGACATGGCGATCTATCTGGCAGGTGCGGATCCCTATCACGGCGATCGACTTGGTCGACTCGCGTTGTCACTGGACGGCCTGGGTCAACGTGACCGGATGCTGCTTGAGGCCTGCCGCGAGCGGTCCGTCCCTGTCGCGATTTCCATGGCCGGTGGTTACTGTCCCGACATCAGTCAAATTGTGGACTGTCATTTTCAGACGGTCACAATTGCTTCCCAACTGTTTGGGTGTTGAGATGAGTCGACTGCGGTTACCGATTCTCACCAGTGGACGAGTACCGATAACCGCGGGAACCATTTCGTGACTGACCCGCTTCTGGCGAGAAGCCATCTTGTCGACGTTTGCAGTTCGCCGTCACTTTTACATCGCACTGTTGCTCAACAGAGTTACTCGCCGCTGGCGGAAGGCGGTACAGGGGGGCGAACGACCGCTGCGGGTGCGGTGACGGGGCCGAACCGGGAAGCCGGGGTTCTCTCCTGTGAACGGTTCAGCGTCTGGATGATGGTATGAATCTTTTCGTGGGCCAAGGTCGTTTGTTTAATCAGAAGCGACCGACCGGTTCGATGGATCTCACCGTTTCCAGACCAGGTATTGCCGATAATCCGGGGCAGCAGATCGACCAGGTCATCGGCTGTCTGCATATCGGCAGTGGTGTACACCCGAAGGGATAGTTCCGGTTCACTCGGTGGATTCTGGTCCCCGACGTTGAGGCTTCGCACCAGGAGTTCGATCTCGGTTTGCACGTCTTGCGTCTGTGACACCAGAAGATGTTTTGACGAGAGGAGGGCGGCGAAACCACCCTCTCCTGAAGTCTCGTACCAGCGCCCCGTCGTGGAGTGGATGAGGATTGCCCCCAATCCTTTTTCGGAGTCCACGAGCAGGGCGGGTGGAATGTTTGAAATATCATGCAATCGCAGAGTGAGGTGATTCACTGCCACATCTTTTGTGCTGATGACAACCACCCCCTCCTCGACGAAATAGGCAAGGCGAAGTGGGTCGAGGATCTTGCTCAGTCCGATTCCCAGTGGCAGATCGTTGAGCATGATATTCACTTCCTGATCGGCCGAAATCCCCTCGTTTGCCAGGGCGGGCCGGTCGAGTCGAATACGAATTCCCGCTTCCTGGGTAATCATCTCGAGAACGGAATTCAGATCACTGTGATCGATTTCCAGAACCTGTCGTCTGGAGAGGGCCGCGAAGATGGAGTTGTCATCTTCAATTGGATAACCGGATCGGTGAATCGGTATCGACTGGCCGGCGACTGACCCTTCGAGACTTTGTTCCAGTGTCTTCAGAAACGCTTCGATCACGAACTGAGCGTGGTAGTGCTGAGTCACGATGAGGAAGCCGGGACTGGTTTCGACCGTTCCCCCTTCTCCGTCGATGTCCTCCCATTTCATACCGGGAAACTGGCTGATGACCTTGGCCAGCAGCGACTCAACCGACCGGGGACTCATCGGTACGATATCTTCGACGCCATAAATCCCGGAATTTGCTCCGTTCGTAACTCCTCCGCCCATTCCCACCTGGGCGAGCGTGATGAAATGGATGGCTGCGGAGGGAATATTGAACATGCCCCCACCACCCCCGATAGCTCCACCACCAAAGCCTCCCATCTCTGCGACCGGGTTTCCAACACCGCGGTGTCGGGCTCGATTTCTCCAGGGGAGTTCCTTTGAGATCGGATCGAGTAATCCTGAAAGACGGCGAACGTCGTAGACGCGTGTAATTCGGGTTTCCTCGATCTTATCTCTCGAGGAAACTTCAATCACACCATCCTTGGCTGTCCAACTGAGCGCGAGTGGTTCCAGCAGGAAATGCAGTGCTTGCCATGTGGTCAGTTCTCCCAGGTGAAGATCAACGCTTTGGTCGGCGTCGATTCCGGCATCGGCGAGAGATTCGCTGTGAAGGAGAATGTCGCGATCGAGATGCCGTGAAATTCGGCGAATGACGTCGACCAGGGGTTCGTCTTTCACGTCGAGTGTGATTCGACGTGAGAGAGACTTGAGCACCTGATGCTCCTGCTCATGTGCCCGTTTGCGAATATCGGCCAGAGTCCGATTGGCCATGTTCGCTGTTGTCTCTTCAGCGCGACAGACTCCCAGTACTAACTGACAGGCAATGAACGTCAGGCATGTGATAGAGCGCATATGTTCTTCCTTCAGAAGATGAGAGACCTGAGCTTTGGAATGAGGTGATTGTGTGGTCTCAGATTGGGACGGGGCGCGCGATTATACCGCTGGGAGGCTCCCGTCAACACGTGAATCACTTCCCGGTCGATCCCGCCGAGCGGCTTTTCAGGCAGGGGACTGATCTAAGACGGGGACCCTGTCGAGCAGAGGAAGCGCGGGGCGGGGGTTCGATCCGGCTCGCTCGATCAGGGACGCGAATTGTGTCCCGTCAGAAATATCGTCGAGGAAAGCGGGGCATTCGGAGTCGTCAGGTCGGGGCAATCAGGTGAGCTTAATTTCCCTCTCCGTGTTGAAACGGGGCGTTCTGGGTGAGTTTGTGGATTGGGGTTTTTCGTCCGGCGAATGCTCTTTCGGTCAGGCTCGGGGGCTGCGGATTGAAATAGAGGATTGAGTCGTCTTTCGAGAGGCCTGCGGGTATGTCGTCGGTACGGGCACCCGATGATGGAACTTCTTCCCGCGCAGGACGATGGGTATGGTGACAGGGAGAACCTGAAGCGCAATGGGAGTTCCCGTTCCACCGGACGACAACGAGATCGACTCCGCTCCCTGTTCCTGTGCGAGACAAGAATGTCAAGGAATGTCTCGCAACTGGCCGACAGTTAGATTACGCACAAGGGCCAATGCAATCTCGTACAGTCAAACTGCGATGGTGCACATTTTTTTACTCGCGAACGTGGAGATGCCGTGCTAACTTACACGGAACCATTGGCCAGTACTGATGTTCAGACGGAACACGACCGAGTGACCAAACCAACGAAACTGCAGCCTCCTTCCCCCTCTCCGAAAGTGGGGAATGCCGGTGCCAAGTTTGAACCTCAGGGGTTCTTCTGCATGTGGCACGGTTCGTCGTTTGGCAATTGGCTGAAGGTCCTGGCCTCACGCCCTCCCTTGCACTGGAGTCGGCTTCACAAGCTGATTTCCATCACGGCCCTGAGTGCCATCAACTCGGGCAACAACCTGCTGGAATCAGCGATCTACGGACGCCAGATCGCACGCCAGACAATCGATCACCCTCCCGTTTTCATTCTGGGGCACTGGCGAAGCGGGACGACGCTGCTGCATAACCTGATGACGCTGGATCCTCAGTTCACGTTCCCCAACCTGTATGAGGTGATGTTTCCGGGAAACTTTCTGCTGACCGAACGGGTCGTTACGTCTCTGACCAGTCGTATGATTCCGAAGACTCGCCCGATGGATAACGTCGAAGCGGGCTTCCATATGCCGCAGGAAGACGAAGTTGCGCTGGTTCTGATGTCGGGCCTGTCGCCTTACCTCATGCTGGCCCATCCGAACAATCCGTCAAAGTATGAGCGTTTCTTCGAGTTGAATGATCTTCCCAAGGAAGAATTCGAGCGGTGGAAGGAGCGGTTCCTCTACTTTATGAAGAAACTGACAATCAAGCAGAACAAGCCGATTGTCTTCAAGTCGCCGACGCATACGTTCCGCATCCCGGTGCTGCTCGAAATGTTCCCGGACGCCAAGTTCGTCTACATCTATCGAGACCCGTACGCCGTCTATAATTCCAGTATGCATCTTCGCAGGACGCTCTTTGCCGAGAACGGCCTGGCCCAAATCAAGATGGATGAGGCAATGCAGGAAGATGCCCTGAATTTGTACGTCCATTGTATGGACGCTTACGAGCGGGGCCGAAAGCTCATTCCTCCCGGCAATCTCCACGAGATGCGTTTTGAGGACCTGGAAGTTGATCCTCTGGGCGAAATGCGGCGCGTCTACGAGGGGTTGAACCTGGATGGTTGGCCCAACCTCGAAGGGGCCATCAGAAAGCAGTTACCCGAACTGACCCGGTACCGTAAGAACTCGTTCAATATGGATGTGAACCTGATGCGCAAGGTTTACAACCGCTGGAAGTCGTCTTTCGAGCGGTACGGTTATCCCAGCCGGCTGCCGGAAGAAGAAACGGCCACGATCGACGTCTGAGTCGCTGGGGCGGAACCCTGCAATCAAGTGGCGAGTCTCGCCCCTCTGCCACGGTGGGCGGGTGGTCACGCCTGGCAGGACGAGTCTTCTGCATTGCCGATCACAGGACTCGTCGTGGCGTCTGCAGGTGCCAGATGAATTGCGGAGGATTGCGGACACGGCCACTCTTATTGTGGCTGGGATGCGGAATCTCAGCTACCGGGTACTCCGGTAGCCCGTAAGGGTGGGCTACCGGTCGTTCGCCAGGGATTTCGATTCGCGGAGTCCACTGAGTCCACTGAGTCCCGGAAGGACTGGGGAGATTCCGGCAGGAATACAGCTTTCATCCTGCCGATGAAAGTCTCGCTTCAGGACACGTCCCATCAAGCCAAATCTCAGATTTGCAGATGCTCCAGGGCATCGACGGGTGACTTCAGGTAGCTGATGTAGAATGGACCGAACTCGGCGTATTTGGCTGATGCGGTGTCGAATCGCATCGTGTAGACGATCTCCTTGATGTACTCAGGATTTCGTCCCCACAGCGTGACACCCCATTCCCAGTCATCGAATCCGGTTGAGGCTGTGATGAGCTGGCTGACGCGGCCGGCAAACTTGATCCCGCTTGTCGCATGTTCCGACATCATTGCCGACCGGCTGCTGAACGGTTCCATATACCAGTTGGCGGAGGGGTGGCGGATCTTGTTCATCGGGTAGAAGCAGGTGACGGGCCAGGCCGGGAAGTCCGGGAACAGGCGCTGCTTGTTCATCATCGGCAAACGCTGAGCGTAAGCATTGAGCTTCGCGTTATAGGCGGGATCTTCCACCGACAGCCCTTCGGTTTGTCGCAATTTGGTTCCGTATTGCTCGACCGTCGGTACATATTCCGAGACTTCTGTGATCGACACGAACGAATAGGTCGGCTGCAGGACAGAACCGAGTTTCGATGCTCGCACGCCTTGGCAGACCCCGTCGATCAGCAGTGGATCTGCGTCCATGATCATGAGGCCCAGATCGGCTTTGTGTCCTGAGACAACTGAAGTCTGGAGTCGAGCGGGTGCACCGGGACGTTCGGGGTCCAGCAGGTGGACCAGTGCCTCACGCCCTTCAGCAATGTCGCTGGCAGAAAGGCCTTGCAGGGCCGCCTGATCAACGCGGTAATAGATGTGCAGGCAGTGCCAGCCATCAATCAGTTTTGCAGACGGTTCAGGCAATGCAGCGTGTGACGGTGACGGTCGATTCACGAACAACTTTCTCGAATGTAGAGGTTGGAAGAAGGGGACGGTCGTTACTCGTCCGGCGGGCCCTGTTCGGGTTTTGGGTAGCCAGTGAAGGCGAGTGGCTTTGACACCTTCGTCAATTCCCCTCGTTCGAGGGTCCCCAGAATTCCGGTGACAGTCGGATTGGTCGAGAACTCTTTTTTAAGTCTGGCGATCACATCGCTCGAGACCATCCGTTCTCCATTACCGCCGCCCCCTTCAATGAAGCCTCGCTTCTGATTGAAGACGGCCCAGTAGATGGTGCGATCATGGTTTTTCGCCCCGTCACGACACTTCGTCGCTTCACTTCCTTTGCCTCGCTGGCCATTCACGCGATACATCACTCGGCTCTCGAAGATGATCGCGATTACGTTCCAGTCTTTCCCGCCAAACAGTCCCATGCGGAAGCTCCCGTCAATGAATCATCACACTCAGATGGCCTGTGACTTTTACCACGTGTTCTGCGAAATCGCCAGAACGCTGGTGATGGGTCGTAGCGCAGTGGGTGCCGGCAGATTGGTGTCGAACGCGAGGCAGGAGAGCTTAGACTTCGCTGCCTGTGGGTTCTGACTTGGGTGGTTCAAACTTCGGAGCAGTCGTTTCGACGCTTTCGTCACGCGGAGCAGGTCGTGTGATGTTGCTGGTATCGGTGCGATTCGAGTAGAGGTTTGCTTCGACATCGTCTTCGATCCCGCGCAGCCCCTTCTTGAACTCGACAACGCCCTTGCCCAGGCTGCGTGCCACTTCGGGCAGCTTCTTGCCGAACAGCAGGAGTGCGATCACTCCCACAAACAACATTTCAGCGGGACCAAGGCTACCAATGAATGCGAGTGGAAACATGTCAGTTTTTCCTTCTTCTCGAAGCCGCAAATACAGAAAAGTCTGGAACGAGGATGAAACCGGGCCTACTTCTTGTTGTCGAGGTTCTCGGTGTTCTCTTCATCATCCTTGAGTCCGGTTTTGAAGGAGGTCACGCTTTGGCCGAGCGACTTCATCACCGACGGCAAGCGGCTACCGAACAGCACCAGGACGATAATTCCGAAGAAAATCATCTCTCCGGGTCCCAGTAAGGCAAGAGTAGGCACCATCATCAGTCTCCTCGAAAAAGCACGACCTTATTCAGTCTAATCGGTGAGCCACCGCGAAGGCGGTAGAAAGCTCGTATCTCGCGTATCCGCATGTGCAATACAATATCACGTATGCACTTTTAGGGGCTATTTCTCGCTCGGAAACATTTTGCCGTGATTTCCAGGGTGGAAATTCATTATCGGAAACAGTCTTCGAGTTCGATCATGACGAACCGGGCACGTTCCGTAATCGATCCTCTCAGGAATCGATTTGCAATCACGTGTTTCCACTCGGTTCGCCCGCGAGAGAGCAGGAGGGATGAGCGGTACGCCAGATTCTACCCGCTTCACGAAACGTGTCAATCTGGTAGTTCAGGCAGGCCAACCCGCGGACAGTTTTTCAACAGCGGGCACTCCAGACACTTCGGTCGGCGGGCAATGCAGATTCGTCGCCCGTGATGGATCAGCCGATGCGAGAAGTTGATCCACTCTTTCTGCGGAACGAATTCCATCAGATCCCGTTCGATTTGTTCGGCCCCTTTATTGGAGGTCAGTCCCAGCAGGTAACTGATTCTCGCCACATGGGTGTCGACCACGATTCCGCTGGGAATTCCAAACGCTGTTCCCAACAGGACATTTGCCGTTTTTCGGCCCACTCCGGGCAGGGCGATCAGTTCTGGCAGGCTCTGCGGTAATTCACCCCCGTAATTTTCCACCACGGCCTGAGCCATTCCAATCAGGTTTTTCGCCTTGTTCCGGTAGAAGCCCGTCGAATGAATGAGAGCCTCAAGTTCGTCCTGGCGGGCCTGCGCCAGGTCTTCGGCCGACGGGTAGCGGGCGAACAGGCCGGGTGTCACCAGGTTAACTCTCTCGTCTGTACACTGCGCCGACAGGATCGTGGCCACCAGCAACTGGAAGGGAGAGGCGTGGTTTAACGCACAAAGTGCCACGGGGTAGGTTTTGGCCAGCGTCCGGATAATCTGTTGGACACGTCGTTGTTCAGTAGGGGTGATTTGTCCGGAAAGTCTTTTTGTCATGGAAAACCGCTCTACAAATGCCGCCGTGCGAAAGTTCGTCGTGGAAATTGGCGAGGTGACGCGCCTAGAATTCAGCCTGAGAAATTTGAAACTGGATCGACTTTGCCGCTGACAGGTTCGCTTAACGAGTCAGACTGGCTGTGTTGTTTCTGTTGTCGAGGCTGTTTTTGGTGGGAATCAGGACCGTGATTGATGATCTTCCGGCACAGTATCGCGAAGGCGTACGCCTCTTCAATGAAGAGGAATTCTTTGAGTGTCATGACGTGCTCGAAGAATTGTGGGCGGAAACGGTTGGTGACGAGCGAAAGTTTATTCAGGGATTGATTCAGGCCTCCATCGCACTTTTTCATTTCGGGAACGAAAACTTCGGCGGGGCGAAAAAGCTGTTCTTCGCCGCGACGACCAAACTGGATCCCTATGGCGACGAGTACATGGGAATCAAGCTGTCGAACTTCCTGCAGGACTTCCGCGCCTGTTTTCAGGAGTTGATCGACAACACCGAAGCCTATCCGACAACGGTCGCGATTCGCGACGAACTGGTCCCCAAAATCGAGTATGTTTCGCAAGGAGCGATCGGATGAGCGACTTGCCAGAACTTGATACTGCCTTGAAAAATTTCTCAGGACGGGCGCCGCTTTTTCCGCTGCCCAACATTGTGCTTTTTCCCCACGCTCTGCTTCCGCTTCACATTTTTGAAGACCGGTATCGCCGGATGATGGCGGATACGCTGGATGGCGAGCGTCTCATCGCGATGAGCCTGCTGCGGCCGGGATGGGAAGGGGTCGCGAAGGGGGAAGTGGCTCCCGTGCATCGCGTGGTCGGATTGGGAAAAATCATCGCTCACGAGAAACTGGCGGACGGACGCTACTACCTGGTGCTGCGCGGTCTTGCTCGGGCCAATCTCCTGCGGGAAGAAAAGCTGGACCTCCCTTACCGCGTCGGGCAACTGGAGATCTGCCTCGAAGCACAGGACGAATCCCTGTCGTACGACCGACAGGAACGCATCAAGCACCTTGTCACCGCCTTCGCTCAACTCTTTCCCAAGATCAAGTTGAACCAATTGTTCGCTCATGATTTCCTGGACCTGCCCCTGGGGACCGTGACCGATGTTCTGCTCGGATCCGTACCGCTCCCTGCCAAGATTTCTCAACAGTTTCAGGAAGAGCTGAATATCGATACCCGCAGCGAGATGCTGATGGATCTGCTGCAGGAGGCGCTGGAAGGACAAGTCGGCTCCGCGGGACGCACCTTTCCTCCTGTGTTCAGCATGAACTGATCCGCTCGATTGGCCATCGACAAACAGCCTCCTCCTCAGCCATCCAACCCGAACGGGTCTCGGGCAGGCGGAACGGTCAGGGTTGGGCGATCGTCGGCAGGTTCAATTCTCACGGCAGACTGGAATTGCATCGCGAAATGAACGAAGGGCGTGCCGAGGTTCGACACGCCCTTCTTAAATGTCTGCGGGTCAAAGCGGGACTCGGAGTCCCGTTTCCGCTTCACTCTTTTATGGCTTTTTCGGCAGTGCGTCGGCGACCGGCTTGCCTGCATTGGGGACTGCGGCGCAATAGTCTTTGCCCAGGAGCGCCGCCAGTGTCGCGGCAACCTGACTTTGGGTCACTCGGTCACACTTGGTGCGTTCGCCCAGTGGGGGTGTATCGGGGCCAAGGAAGGCCATCCACATGTCTTCCGCCCCTTCGTATTTCGCCCCGTGGTGCTTCCAGTTTTCGAGGCCTGAGCCGCGGCCGTGGTCGGTCGTCAGGATGATTGTGGTCTTGTCACGGTATTGATCGAGTGACTGAACCAGTTCCCACAGTCGACGGACGTAGTCGTCCACGACGTGTGCGGATTCCAGCAGGTGATCGTATCGACCGGCATGTCCCCAATGGTCGGTTTCGAGGAAGCTGACGAACAGGACGCGCGGCTGGTGCCGTTTCAGGTGCTCGCGGGCGGCCTGAAAGATGAACGTGTCGTTGAGTTCAGCCGCGTTGGGCCGATGGATTGTGTCTTCGATCAGTTCGTTCAGAATCTGCTGCTGAGAACTGGGGTTCTCTTCGGGAACTCGCTCCCATCCTCCCATGACGGGGAAGCCGCATCGTTCGCGATTAATGATGTAAGGAATGACGTCCCAACCGCTGAAGGCGGCAACTTTCCCGTTAAACTCGGGCTGGCGATGCAGCCATTCCAGCACTGTGAAATTTTCGTTTGGTTTTTTCGCATTGCTGTCGATCCGGGGGTCGGCGAAACCCGTCAGGATCTCGTTGTAGCCGGGGTACGAAAATTTCATCGTGTTGGTGATTTGCGATGAACTGCCTGCGGGAAGATTGCCGTAAAGTTGACCCTCTTTGGCGATCTTGGTCCAGAAAAAAGGCAACAGGGCAGCACGCCGCTCTTCTGGCGTCTCTTTCCAGAACTTCGATTTGATGTTCTGGACGTCGGTCACTCCCCCATGTTCCTTATTGATGAGGGCCTCTTCGGCTCCCGTGAAGACTTCCTGCCATCGAAGTCCGTCTGTCGTGATTAGAATCACGTTTTTCGTTTTGAGATCCTGCCCGGAAACCGTATCAGCGACGATCGCTAACATCAGCATCAGGGACGACGCCCATCGTAAAAACGGGACACGACGTTCGCTCTTGACCATGAGACTGCAGCCCTTTCATTGAATGAAAAACAATCCAGCGTGACCCAGGGTGGGACTTCGTGATGCTCAGGTTGAGCATGTACAAATTGGATTTCGAGGGAGCCCGGATCTTACCGATCAGGCACGCGTCTCGAAAGACGGTCGGCTGTCGGCGGCCGTTGCAATGACGTCGGTGCTGACAAGGAGGGAGGGCGACAGTGGTCGCAGTATGATTTGTCGACGGGGCCGATCTCCGTTGATGCCATCAGGCAGGCGGAGTTTGCTCGCATGGCAGCGCGGTTTCCACGACGGGGGAACTTCTGTTCGTGCGTGAGAAAATTGCGAAAGCGGTCGCGACGAAGACCGCGATACCGGCCGTCGCCTTAAACCATTCGGGATAGGGGAGCATGGCGAGGTTACCGAAGAGAGCTGCCAGCAGTAATACCCCCACAACACCTGCGGAGTAAGGACTGCCCATTCTTCGTGTGGCCCAGGTACTGAGATAAGCGGAGATGGCCCAGGCGCCTGCCGCCAAACCCAGTATCCACGCCGGGAAACGCTCGACGTGCTGGCAGACTTCTTCCATGGTGTGGGTGAAGTTTTCAGGATAGGGGTGCAGGGCCAGGGTGACGACTTCGACGGCTGTCACCAGAACGAACAGGACAAGCAATCCGACAAACACTGCGGCAGCATTACGGAGCAGGGCTTTCATGTACGACGCTTCCGTTGGGATCAGAGGTCAGAATCAGGCTGAGGTGCAGGGGAGTAACAGGATGGCGGAAGGACTCGTGCTGCGTCGAGCCCTGGAAGGCTCCTTTTTTACGGAAAGGGCCAGGTTCCTGGTTGCTCGACCAAGTGCATTGTCAGGGCTGCGGTTCTGCGGCAGGGGTCAACATGCTCGCAAGCTCGTTGCGGGCGAGGTCGATCCCTTCGTTCGAATTCAGATGAGGCAGCTTCGTCCGTAGTCCGTCCAGCAGGCTGCGGCTCATGTGAGCCTGAAAAACGTCCACTGCGGAGGCCACATCCCCCTTCTGCAAAGCATCAATGATTCCGAGATGCTCGCGAAACGATTTGGCCTGATGGCGACGGTCGGAAGGAGAGGTGAGGCTGCAATACATACTGCGCCGGATGAGTGGTTTGACCAATCCGATGAGGACAAGGCTGGTGGTTTGTTCCACCAGAGTGGTGTGGAAATGGTAGTCAGCCTGTCGTCGATCTCTCTCGGACAGGGTGTCGATGGACTGCAGGACGTTCTCGGTCTCGGCCTTGAGTTCTTCGAGAGAAGCCTGAGGAATCTGATGGCCCGCGCGACGGAGGACTTCGGACTCGAACATCGTCCGGATCTCAATCGTATCGATGATGTCCTGCCAGGTGAGGGTTCCATAGCGCCAGCCACGCCGTGGCGCCTTGATCAGAATTCCATCCCGGGTCAGTGCATCGAGTGCATGACGAACCGTTCCCATGCTGGCGCCGAAGAGGTCGACAAAGGTGCGTGGATTGACTTCCGCGCCGAACTGACAATTTCCCTGCAGGATCCAGTCGAAGATCAGCCAGTAGACCGACTTGATCTGCGACTGTTGTTCGACCTCAATGACTTCGACGGCCGCAGCGGCGGCTTTCGGGGGCCATTTCGCGACGTAAGTGTGTCCAGCCGGCGTCTGTTTCACCCAGCCGTCATCAATCAATCGAGACAGGGCCTTGCGAACCGTGGTGCGGCTGACGTTCATCTCGACGGCCAGTTTGCCTGCTTTCAGAAAGCTGCCCAACTCGACTTGGCGAGCAGAAATCTGTCCGAGCAAATGTTGGTAGACTCGCGTGTCGAGCGACGTGCGTTCTTCCGCCATGAGACCTCCGTTGAGGATAGTTTCGCCTGATCGATTCGATGAGGCGCTGAATTGACTGCGAGTAAGTGCGGCAACGTCGACGTCGCCCCGTGGCGATCTGTGGTGCCACCGAATGAGAGGCAACGTGATCGCGACGGCGCGCTACCCAACGCAGCACGCCAGCGAGCGGGTGTGCCGAATGCTCTAATGATGACTGATCACATTGACCTCTGGCAGCAGTTTTCGCAATCGTACAACACCGTCTTTCGTGATCTGCGTTCGTTGAACATGCAGCAATGCAAAGTCGGGCAGGTCTTTGAGCGGCGCCAGCGAGTCGATAATGTCGTCTGAAACGGATGTCTGCTCAATGAACAGGCCTTTCAGCCGCGGGCAGTGCTCTGCCAGTGCCGTCGCCAGCGCAGGGATATCGTCGTCTGCGATCCGTGTCTCATTGATATACAGTCGCTCGAGACTGGGAAGTCCGGTGATGGCTTTTTCGATTCCGCGGCCCGTGTTGGTTCCTGCCATGTGGAGAATTTTCAGGTTCTGCAATCCGGTTAAGGGGGCCGCATTCTCGAAGTTGAGCGGTGTGCGCTGCAGATAGAGAGCTTCCAGGTGAGTCAGCTTGGTTAATTGGGAAAGTCCCGAGCCGCTGATCTGAGTCTCGTTCAGGTTGAGCGTCGTCAGTCCGGTCAGTTCCGAAAGGGGGATCAGGCCGGCGTCAGTGATCTGACATCCAGAGAGATTCAGGTCGCTTAACTGCTTGAGTCCGCTGAGGTGTGCCAGTCCTGCGTCTGTCACCTGGGAATTTTCCAGCGAGAGTGATTCGAGATGCGACAGGCGGGAAATGGATGCAAGTCCCCCGTCCCCGATCGGGCTGCCGGCAAGTGCGAGTATCTGAAGAGAAGGGAAGGACTCGAGCTTGGGAGCGGATTCGTTCGAAATCGCTCGGGACGAGATCGAGATGACGTTCCCCTGTGCGTTGGTGGCAGACTTGAGGCTGCCGTCCGCCTGGAGTGCCGTCAGCACGGTGGACTCCGGCGATGCTTGCGGACTGCACCCGATCGTGAGGCACAGTGTCAATGAAGTGGCGATCATAAACCAGGTTGGCTGACGCATTCTGCGATGTCCTGTTTGGCTGCGAGATTCGGCCGTGTTGTGGAATGCCATGTGATGAAATCGCACGCATTCTGAGAAGGTGGTGAAATAATACATGTGGCTTTTTTATGAAAATGCCACCAAAAGATTGCCAGCCGTGACGCAGAAAATCACTCTGCGAGCTGATTCCACCTTAGTTCGTAGGGGTGTGTTGAGCAACCTAATCGGTATCTGGTTGCCGGTGAAGCAATTCGCGCAAGTTTGCAGAATTTCTTCGAAAAGAGGTAATAAAAATGTTGTTTTTCTGTTCTTGCGGGGTATCGTCACAAGCATTCGCTCCCACCGTATGCACTATGTGAACGTTCAGTTAATTTTGTGTTAAAAGGGATTTGGTGGTCGGCGAACCCCGTCCAGAATCCTAGACACCAAAAAAGTCTTTTTGTAATTATTGTCACCGCGCACACTGTGCAGTACGTCTGACTTCAATTGAGTCCAACGCAGTGCATTTCTCTTTCTTTTCCTTTTTGATTGCCTCGAGCAGTCATGACTCTCTACTGGAGATTTCGCCCATGAAGACTTGTCGAAAGCGTCTCGGATTCACATTGATTGAGCTGCTGGTTGTGATCGCCATCATCGCCGTGTTAATTGCACTGCTGTTGCCTGCCGTCCAGCAAGCGCGCGAGGCCGCCCGACGAACTCAGTGTCGCAATAATCTGAAGCAGATCGGTATCGCTCTGCATAACTACCACGAAGTCCACAACTGCTTTCCCCCGGGGACCGTCTTCGGGGATCAGGACTATGGCTGGGCAACATTCCTGCTGCCGGGGCTTGATCAGGCCAATATCTACAATCAGCTGAATTTCACGAACTACGGCAGCATTATCACGAATAACTCTGTCTACACCGAGCGTTCATTGCCGCTGATTCCCGGTGTGACAGACGTGGTCTTGCCAGCCTTCCTGTGTCCTTCGAACAGCATGATAACCCGGTCGCCCGTCCGCCCCGGGGCTGGTTCTCCCAGCGGTGCATCACTCGGTGGCTTTGGTCGTTCCGACTACAAAGGGTGTTTGGGGTCTGGCGGTGGTTCGATTACCGGGATGTTTGGGAAGATCAAAGCGACCTACAGCCCCACGAAGATTCGTGACGTTCTTGACGGGACCAGCAATACCTTTGCTGTTGGCGAAGGTTATACCCGGTTTGCTCGCGCTATCTCCGGGCCGACGCACCCCAACGTCGGTGACTTCCCGATCTGGCTGGGAACCAACAACCAGCATCAGAACGTTGTCGCCGAAACGGGCATGAACCACATTCCGAACGGTGGAAATGCTTTGCCGATCGATACGTTGAACCAGTTCGACGATTGCTTTGCCAGCTTGCACACCGGTGGGGTTACCTTCCTGTTCGCTGATGGATCGGTTCGGTTTATCTCGGACAATATCGACATGAGGACCTACAGCTATCTGGGTGACAAAGCCGACGGAAATCCTGTCAGTGTCGAGTAATCAAGGTTCCATCCGCCGGTAACCGCTGAACTCACCCTGGCGGTGACTCGAGGAATATTGATGTTGTGTCGTTGCCTGACTGGTTTCAGTCGGGCAACGCCTTTCGACCTTCTTCGTCTGTGGAATCACTGATGAGAGAGTTGGTGCCGAAGGGGGAGCCGTCCGGGGGAAGCGGTCCCATCGAAGCGCTGACGTCCATCACTGGGCCCACGACCGCCTTTTGAAATGTCGGATCCAATACGTTTTTTAAGCAGAGGCTACGGTCATGCAATCACCGATTCACCCCGCCATACTTCTGGCGATCGGCGCTCTCGTCGGAGCAGGGTGTAGCAAGCAGGAATTTCAGGTGGCGCGTGTCAGTGGAACGGTAACCTGTGGAGGCCAGACTCTGACTGAGGGGATGGTTGTTTTCACACCCATCGGAACGGGCGAGAAAAAAACGCACGACACGGGACGCTCTGCTTCCGGCCTGATTCAGGAGGATGGGTCCTTCGAACTGACGACCTACCGCAGAGGAGATGGTGCCATCGTAGGTACGCACACAATTAGCGTATTTGCACCTCCTCCCATAGATGATGACGCTCCGATTACAGACACCAATCGTTTCGCGTGCGGAAAGACACCGCTGGAAGAAACTGTGGGGCCTGGAGACAACTACTTTGAGCTTGAGCTGACCCCGCCGCCGCCATCGAAAACATCGAAGTCGCGATAGCAGCGTATCATGCTTTATAAGAAAGTGTTCTGTTCTGAATCGAGAACCCAGATCGTTCCTGGACGCAGTTCTTTCAGGCAGTCGGGCGTGTCCTGAAATTCAAGGTTGGTAAGTCCCCCTGAGACGCTCGCTTTTCTATGTCGATCGCCGAAACCCACTGTCCCCGTGACGTGCCGCCTGCTGACGCATCATCCTGCAACAAGGATTGCCGCGCGTGGCTGTTCGCTCCAGTGGACATCGCCAGTCTGGTCTACTTCCGCATCCTGTTCGGTGCCATCATGGTTTACCATGTGGTGTCGACCATAAAGAGTGGCTGGATCGATCAGCTCTATATTCGCCCGGTGATGCATTTCACCTATCCAGGGTTTGGCTGGGTACATCCCTGGCCTGGGTCAGGGATGTACTGGCATTTCGGCGTGATGGGCGTCGCGGCGACGGGAATTCTGCTGGGGGCGTTCTATCGTTTGTCTGCGCTGGTCTTCGCGGTGGGGATGGCGCATGTTTTTTTGATCGAGAAGGCGTTTTACCTCAATCATTACTACCTGATTGTGCTGCTCAGTGGATTGCTGGTCTTCTTGCCAGCCCATCATGCCCTGTCAGTCGATGCCTGGTTAAGGTCTTCACTGCGGTCTCAAGTTGTCTCCGCGTGGACACTCTGGCTGCTTCGATTACAGATCGGCATCCCGTATTTTTACGGAGGTCTCGCGAAGCTGGACAGTGACTGGCTGCAGGGGTATCCCCTCGGCATGTGGCTGAAACGCCGCTCGGACCTGCCCTGGGTCGGCGCGTCGCTGGCGCACGAGTATGCGGGGATCGCATTCGCATGGGGCGGAATGCTGCTGGATCTGTTGATTGTGCCGTTGCTGCTGTGGAAACGGACACGCTGGACCGCCCTCGCCGTCGGTGTTCTATTCCATCTGATGAATTCGGTCCTGTTCGAGATCGGAATCTTCCCGTGGTTGATGATCGGTGCAACATTACTCTTCTTCCCCCCCGACTGGCCTCGGCGCTTCGTTTTGCGATCCCGATTGACGCCTGAGGCGGGTCTTCTTCAGCCTGTTTCCCCCTTCCGGCAGAACATGACGCTCGGTCTATTGGGTGTCTATGTTGTCTGGCAGTTGCTTTTTCCATTTCGGGGTCTCTTCTATACCCAGCCTGCTACCTGGTCTGAGGAGGGGCACCACTTTGCCTGGCACATGATGCTGCGGGAGAAGGATGTGGGACTACGGTTTTACATCCGCGATCCCCGCACTGGGGAAGGGGGAGTCGCTGATTTGCGTACGTTCCTGACGTCCCGCCAGTTGAGTCGGATGAGTAAAGACAGCGACATGATTCTGACATTCGTCCATTTTCTGCGGGACCATTTTCGGGCCCACGGAAAGGGGACGCTTCAGATCCGGGTTCTGGCGCTCGTCTCTTTAAATGGTCGCCGACCTCAACTGATGATGGATCCCGACCTCGACTACGCCCGGGTCGAGCGGACCTGGTTCCCTCAGCCGTGGATTCTTCCGCTGACTGAACCTTTGAGACGCGAACCCTGGACTGTCCCGCTGGAAGAGTGGGAACAGCACGTATTTGTCCCTTCTCCCGAAGAAATGATCCAGCCGGCACCCCGGCAGGTCGATCCGTTCTTTCTCGTGACACCAACGGAAGACGCCACGTTTTGAAAGTTGAGCAGGGGCTTTTTGATTTCAGCGGCTCGGGCTGTGGTCAAAGCCTCAAGGGCAGAGTGGACGATAGTTTTGCTCACGCGGAGCCTTGCCGCTCGAACATGCTTCCCTGCGGTGGCTTTTCTTTTGAAGAACAGGCTCCGTATTAGTTCACCCCCCACCGGACGAGCCAGTGAGGGGCGTTTTCTCGGCAGGTTTTGAATTTGCGAGGCGGCCCGTGTGAAGGGGCTTACGAAGGCGGGTGCGACCTTGGTCGCATTCGATAAGCAGCCCTAGTTCTTCTCTGGCTCTTCGCTCTGCTGTGGGCGAATCGATTCGAAGTAGCGGCGGATTGTCTGGCGGTGGCCGAGTGGAATTTGTTCGTTCTCGAGCACGGCTTCGCTCATCTTTTTGTACTGCTGATAGACGTCTTTGTATCCCCGCTGGGCTTCCTGGCGACCTTCCGACGACGAACTGGTTTCGAAGTCGGAATCACCTTCACCGGCCATCCCGGCGACCTGTTCACGATTGACTTCGGAATTCAGACTCGTGGCATCGCCATCAATGTTGCCGCTTTCCGACATTCCCCAGTTGGACGAGGAACTGGTTGATTTTTGCTTCTTCTTCCCTTTCGCAGTACTGTTTTGCTGGCAGTTACATTTGCGATCGCTCAATTCGGCCAGTTCTGCATTCAAGAGATCGTTGATTCGCTTCTTGCGTGCCTGTTTGCCTGCTTTTTCACCGAGCTTCCGGGCTCCGGCGAGTGCTTTGTCGTCGTCGTCCTCTTCGATGCCATCAGCCAGATCTTTGGCCGCATCGCTGATGGCCCCATCGGCTCCGTTACTGGAACGCTTGGCCGCCTTTTTCAGTTTTTCAGCGGTGGTGCGGGCTTCGTTGCGATCGAATTCCAGTTCGCTCAGTTCTGCCAGCTCTTTCATCGCCTTGTCGTACTTCCCCTCGGCAAGCGCCTGGCCTGCACCCTCCAGTGCTTTGGCGGAAGCCATGGCCTCGCCCACTTCCTGCAGTTGCTGATCGACTTGTTCCAGGCTCGACTGGCTTTGGGCGGACTGGATGGCGGCTTGCATCTCGGAGATCTTGGCGAGAGCCTCTTTCACGTCAACGCCGGGGTCTTTGAGTTCTTCCGTCTTCTGCTTGAGTTCCTTGAGAAGTTGCTCCAGGCCGGGGTCCGAATCGTTCTGAAATTCCTCTTCAAGTTCCTTGATGCTTTCTTCAATCGCCAGGGCTTCCGCCACGATTTGCTCGTCCGGAACAGTGGGTCCTGCGACGAGTTCTTCCTGTTTCAATGGGATCAGGGAAAAAATAACGGCAGCCGCCGTGGCGACCAGGGCACCGGTCAGAAGTCGGGGAGCTTTAAACGGGGCGACGACTTCCGGTTCAACCGTATCCAGGTGGCGCATCGCATCGGCCAGTTGCAATTCCGCGAAAGCCTGTTTATCCGCGGGGATATGACGGCTGGCAAAATCGAGAGCCGATTCGGTGCGGTCCTTCAGGCCGTAGTGGTGATCGACGGCGCGAGCCGCAGCGACCCAGTTAGGCCGTGGCATCAGCAAAACGATTGCTGCGAGACCCGCCAGGGCGGGTCCGGCGATCAGGGCGGCCGCTGCCATCCAGCTGCCGTCGAGCCAGTGAACGGCAAGACGTGCCAGAGCGCACCCGATACCGATTGCTGCACCGCAGAGTAAGCCCGTAATCACCCACGTGGACATGGATTGAAATAGCTGTCGACGCTGTACAGGTTGAAGCTTGGAGCGAAGTTCTTCAGTCACAATGCGTCTCCCGGAAGGGGGCTTCAGAATCGCAGAAAGGTTAGGGTCGCAAGATTCAAAGACAAAGCGTCTGACAGACTATCTCTGACGTTGTGAAACGGCAAGAACAATCTCATCGAAAAAATCGATTTGGATACAGACAATCGGTATGAAAGATTCTGGTAAAACTGTCGATTTTTGAGTTGCAATCCGCTGGTAAAATCGCCACAACAGTTGTACTGCTGATTGACACCCTCCTGAACTGCTCGTCTGCGAATTCCATATCCCCTTGCGGAAACCTGTACGAACAGTCGTGCTTGGTGCGGGCCCTTTTCATTGCAAATCTCTGACTAACGTCTTGACTTTGAAATCTCCTGTCCGAACAAATTGAACGTCTTGCCTCCCCCATAAAGCGTTATCCGCCGAAACGGTTCTGCGACCGAACTCGCGTTACGTTCACATCCCGCTGCGAATTAGTTTCCAAAAACGAAAATGACTATGAAACCCCGCCCCTCGTATCCTCGTACTACTCCTGCAACACCTGCTGCCGGTTGGGATGTCCCTTCTGAGGGACCGTTGTCGGCATCGCTGGGACGCGACACGCCCATTTCACGAGAGGCTGTCTCTCGCGAGCCGGCTCTGCAGCGGGAGCCGCGCGAGACACCTCCTGCTGCTCCGGCGGCACCAGCCAAAATTGTCGATGTGGAAGAGGATGATGACGCGAACCACTTCGTGGCGGACGAGCGTTATGAAGAGATCAAACGGGGCTCGTCTGATATTCATATTGCGGAACTTCAGCGCCTGACGATGAAAGACCTGATTGTTCTCGCGAAACGCGAAAACATTTCAGAATACACGGGACTCAAGAAACAGGACCTCATCTTCAAGATCCTCAAAGAGCGGACGAAGATGAATGGCCTGATGTTTGGCGAGGGGACGCTGGAGATCCTGCCAGACGGTTTCGGGTTCCTGCGAGCGGCCGATTATCACTATCTGCCTTGTCCTGACGACATCTATGTATCGCCCAGCCAGATCCGTCGATTCGGGCTTCGCAACGGTGCGATGGTCGCCGGGCAGATCCGCCCACCGAAAGAGAATGAGCGATACTTCGCCCTGCTGCGTGTCGAAGCCATCAATAATGAGGACCCGAACCTCCTTACGGAAAAGGTCTTCTTTGACGACCTGACTCCGCTTCACCCCACGCGGCGACTCAAGCTGTGCAGCGACCCCAATGAACTCAGCACCCGCGTGGTCGATATGATTTCGCCGATCGGTATGGGACAGCGAGGTCTGATCGTTTCCCCGCCGAAAGCGGGTAAGACCATCCTGCTTCAGAAAATGGCGAAAGCCGTACTGAGCTCCGATCCGGACGTCTACGTGATCGTGCTGCTGATCGACGAGCGTCCTGAAGAAGTGACCGACATGGAGCGGCAGGTCAAAGGCAAGAACTGCGAAGTCATCAGCAGTACTTTTGATGAGCCTCCCAGCCGACATATCCAAGTGTCCGAGATGGTGATCGAGAAGGCCAAACGGATGGTCGAGTACGGTCAGCACGTCGTGATCTTCCTCGATTCGATCACGCGACTGGCGCGCGCCTGGAACACGGAATGTCCACACTCGGGCAAGATCCTGACCGGGGGGGTCGACGCGAACGCCTTGCAGCATCCCAAGCGATTCTTCGGGGCTGCTCGTAATGTCGAAGAAGGGGGTAGCCTCACCATCGTCGCCACGGCTCTGGTCGACACGGGGAGCAAGATGGATGATGTGATCTTCGAAGAGTTCAAAGGGACAGGGAATACAGAGCTTCATCTCGACCGCCGTATGGTCGAGAAGCGAGTCTGGCCTGCCATCGATGTCAATCGTTCAGGAACACGTCGCGAAGAGTTGCTGATGTCGGAGGAAGAGCTGCGTCGTGTCTGGCTGCTCAGGCGAATTCTGAATGACATGAATCCAGTCGAAGCGATGGAACTGCTGACCAGCCGGATGCGCAGGACCAAGTCCAACGATGAATTCCTGATGACAATGAACCTGAACTAGGCGCCGAGAGCGTCCCGAAACCGGGGCAAGTCCCGCAGCAAGCGACCGCCGGTTTCGGTTGCCAGGCTGCGGCACTCCCGGCAAAGCCCGCCCGGGGAGGCCCCCAGTTGAAACCACGGTGCCGAAACCACGGTGCCGAAACCCGAAAACTGACCACGTGTGACGAACGTGATCCTGTAAAAAGTCGAGTTGATCAAGTTCGTCAGCTGTCTTTCTTCTTCTGAAAGTATTGAATGCCGTCTGTTCTGGAAGGAAATCTGCTTGCGGCTCCCGTCCGCGTGGCAATCGTTGTTTCTCGTTTCAACGATCTGGTAACAGATCGTCTGTTGTCGGGTGCACTCGATACGTTTCGAAGGCACGGTCTGTCGGACGACCAGATTACGGTGGTCCGGGTCCCGGGTTCATTTGAAATTCCGTTGCCCGCAAAGCGGCTGGCAGAAAGTGGTCAGTTTGCGGCGGTCGTCTGCCTGGGGGCCGTCATCCAGGGGGAAACGACTCACCACGAATACATTAACCACCCGATGGCGTCGGCCATCATGCAGGCCTCGCTGTCGAGCGGGGTCCCCGTTACGTTTGGCGTTCTGACCTGCCAGTCGATGGAACAAGCGCTGGATCGGGCGGGCGGTAAGGCGGGCAACAAGGGGATTGAAGCCTCGCTCGCCGCGATCGAAATGATGAACTTGCTGTCACAGATGAAATCGCAGGGGTTGTAGATTTCTCGAATCGACCTGCTAAACCCTAATTTCAAGAAAAGAGTTCCAGCCGGACAGCGGCGGTCCACTATAATGGGACCCCTGTTTCGCTGAGCCCGCATTTGCACCCCTTTGAGCATCCGTATGTCATCCCGCCGTCATCAAGCCCGAGAAGTCGTTCTGCAAATGCTGTTTCAGAAGGATCTGAATCCTGACGTTTCTGCCGGAATGATCCGCGATCAGATTCAGGAATTGCTGGACAATAATGAGCAATTGTGCCGTTTTGCCTGGAGTCTCTTTGCAGGGACGGTTGAGTCACTCAAAGCCATCGACAAGAAAATTGAGTCTGTCGCTGCCAACTGGAAGCTGAGCCGAATGCCGCCCACGGATCGAAACGCGATCCGTCTGGGAGCCTTCGAACTGCTCTATACGGACACCCCCCATCCCGTCGTGATTGACGAAGCGCTCGAGCTAGCTAAGAGTTTTGGGTCGGCGCAGTCGGCCTCGTTCGTGAACGGGATCCTCGACAAACTCGTCCCCGAATCGAAGCGAAAGTCTGTGCCCGCGAACCCCGAATCCCGTTCGGAATCGCTCGGTTCAGGAAATGTCTGATCCGTTCGTTCCTGACATTTCAGGCTGAAATCGCGGCACGCTTCGACTGAGTGGCGTGCCGCTCGATCGCGGGTCTCGATTTGCTTTGCTCACTGTGAAAGAAACCGACTTCCAGTGCGAAACTCAGTGGGAAATCTCGTGCCGTGTCAGATGCCATTTATTGGCAATCCGACGTCACCGGTGCTTTCAGAGTAGTGTGTCACTTCGATGGCGTCCTGAATGCCTGGCATGATCAACGGGCATTATGAATCAGTGGCGGGAAGCGGAGTGGTCGCTTCCCGGGGAATCAAGGCGAACGCTTCGCAGGCGCAGAGCGTTGACAATGACTGAAAAGGAACTGAGGCTCATTGCCGCCGCTGCGAACATGGGATTCAATGTGATTCCCCAGAGGGGGTAAAGCACTCCCGCAGCGACCGGGATTCCCAGAGCATTGTAGGCAAAGGCAAAGATCAGGTTCTGCCGGATGTTGGCCGAGACGTGGCGTCCCAGCTCAACGGCTTTCGCGATTCCTCGCAGGTCGGGATTGACGAGGATCACACTGGCGGATTGTTTGGCGATATCGGTTCCTGTGCCAAGCGAGACGCCGACATTGGCGGCAGCCAGTGCAGGGGCATCGTTGATTCCGTCCCCCGCCATCGCGACACAAAGCCCCTCTTTTCTGGCTTGTTCGATCAGCGACAGCTTTTCCTGCGGCTTCAGGTTGGCGAATGTTCCGGATCGAGGAATTCCCAATCCGTCCGCGATCACCGCCGCGACCTCGGGATGGTCACCTGTCAGGATGTGGGTGTCGACGTTGCGGGAACGCAGATCGTCAATCCCCTGCCGTGCCGACTGTCGAACCGCGTCCGTAAAATCGATTTCGCCCAGGACTTTTCCGTCGGCAGTCACTTGTGAAGTCATCATGGCCGTGCGTCGGGGCGCAGAAATTCCTGTCGATCCGACCTCAATCGTCTTGCCGTCGACCATTCCGCGGACGCCGGATCCGGGGTTCGTCTGGAACTCTGTCACCGGGAGGGGTTTCAGATTGGCGTCCTCTGCCGCCTGCATGATGGCATGAGCGACGGGATGCTCACTGTACTGCTCGACCGAGGCGGCCAGGGTCAACAGTTCGTCGTTTGAGATCCCGGGGGCCGGATAAAGAGCGGCGACCGAGGGGCGGCCTTCCGTCAACGTTCCCGTTTTGTCGATGTACAAGCGGTGGATGCGTGACATCGTCTCCAGCGATTCGGCGTCTCGAAACAGGATGCCTTCGCGTGCCCCGCGTCCCATTCCGACCGTAATCGCCATCGGGGTGGCAAGTCCCAGCGCACAGGGGCAGGCGATAATCAGCACGGCAACGGCGTTCGTCAGTGCGTGGTTCCACCGCGGTGCGGGGCCGAGAACTAACCATCCGGCGAAGGTCAGCAGCGCGACGACGACGACGGTCGGGACAAACCAGCCTGCGACCCGGTCGACCACGCTTTGCACCGGAGCTCGGCTTCGCTGCGCTTTCGCCACCATGTCGACGATTTGAGAGAGAACCGTGGATCGACCGACCCGTTCGGCCTGCATCAGGAATGAACCCGTCTGGTTCATCGTCCCCCCGACCACGGTATCGCCCAACCGCTTTGCTGCCGGAGTCGGTTCCCCAGTGAGCATTGACTCATCGATGGTTGTGAGAACCGTCTCAGCAGCAACGAGTGAGACCGCCGCCGCTGAGGGGGCAGGTATGGCTTGATGGGCGTTTTCTGTGTTGGGCGGCACAATCTTCCCGTCAACGGGGACTCGTTCTCCGGGGCGGATTCTCAACAGGTCGTGGATACTGACTTCGGCAAGGGGAAGGTCCAATTCCATTCCGTCGCGAATGACGTGTGCAGTCGGCGGAACCAGTTCCATCAGTTCCCGGATGGCTTCTCCCGTGCGTCGCCGGGCGCTCCCTTCCAGAATCTGCCCAAGCAGGACCAGAGTTGTGATGACCGCCGCCGATTCGAAATAGTAGCCGTGATGATGGTCACCTCCGGTGAGCAGCATTCCCAGACTGAAGCCGAAGGCGGCGCCGACTCCCAGCAGGATCAGGGTGAACATGTTCCACTGGCGTGTAAAAAGGGACTTGGCACCGATGATCCAGAAGGGCCAGCCGCACCAGGTCACGACAGGGAGTGTCAGTACCAGTTGCACGATTCCCGACGTGGATGGAGAGATCATCCGATCCAGTGGGATGCCCACCATGGGGCCCATCGCAAGGATAAAGAGTGGGACAGTGCAAATGAGCGCGACGATAAATCGACGCCACAGGTCTTGCTGCCCGGCGTCATCGCCTACTCCGTTTCCTGTCGTGAGATCAGGTTCCAGTGGCATGCCGCAGATGGGGCAACTTGCGGGATGGTCGCTCGTTACCTCGGGGCACATCGGACAGAAGTATTTTGTTCCCGGGGGAGGGGGCCCCTGCGGTGCTGTTGTGGGGTTGAGAAACTTTGTTCGGCAGTACTCGGCACAGAAGTACCATCGCTGGCCATCCCGGTCGCACCAGATCGCCGTCTTGGGATCGACCTTCATTCCACAGATCGGATCGATCTCAAAGGATTCTGGCGGCTCATCCTGGATGATCGAGAGCGAGGGGAGATCAAATGAGGGCATGGTGACTCTTCGAATCCACGTGGGGTTTGCGGCGCCCCGTGCGTGGATGAATTGAGGTGAAGGAGTATAGCCAATGGCTGAATTACTGAGCGCTGCCGCCATCGGAGGGAGGAGGTTGTCCCGCGAGAGGGTGATTCCCACGGAACGGTCCCTGAAAACGCAGCGTTAACAGGATTCCGAGCAGAATCGCGCACCGTCAATCAGTCTTTGACACCATTACAATAGATTCCATGGAGACTGGCGACTGATTTTACGAAATAGAGTCAAGTTCACGTGTTGGTTGGTTTCCGTGGGATGTGTGGATTTTCCGTTTGGGTGGTCTGGAGGGGTGGACTTCACCGGATGGGAAGGATTTGCATCGTCGAACGACGCTCCCCCCCGTGCGCAGGGACCGCTATCATGGCGGGCTCGGCCAGCGTGGAGAGATCCATTCACTTCACGTCAGCCGCGCGGGTATTCGGCTTCTTGTGAACCGTGCAGGAGTTTCCTGCGCTTGTGAGCGTCGAACGAGCGTCATCGACAGAGGATGTGCGTTGTGCATCTACCTAAGTCGAATCGTGGCACAGTGTGGCGTTGGCGTCGAACGCAATCGCGATTGAATCCATCAACAAACAGCAGTCAGTGAGCATCACTCGGCAGGAGAGAGCGGAGATGGCGGAACAGGTATATCTGGCAATCGATCTGGGTGCTGAAAGCGGTCGCGTGATGGCCGGCTTGTTCGATGGGCAGAGGATTCGTCTGGAAGAACTGCACCGATTTTCCAATGGACCTGTCAATCTTGCTGACACCATGCGGTGGGACCTGCTGCGGTTGTGGTCGCAAATTCAGGTGGGGCTTCAGAAGGCCGCGGCGCGGTTCGGACAAAGCATTGTCTCAGTGGGGGTCGACACCTGGGGGGTCGACTTTGTGCTCTTGTCGAAAACGGGCGAGATGCTGGGCCAACCGTACCACTATCGCGATGCCCGTACGCGTGGGGTGATGGAACATGCGTTTCAGCGGGTACCTCGCCCGGAAATTTTTGCGAATACAGGTCTCCAGTTCATGGAGATTAACTCTCTTTACCAATTGCTGGCGATGAATGAGTCGAATCCGGCGCTGGTGGAACTGGCCGATAAATTCCTGATGATCCCCGACTTCTTCCACTGGCTGCTGTCGGGAAGTCGCGTCGTGGAATTCACGAATGCAACGACGTCGCAAATGTATCATCCGACCAATCAGAACTGGTCGCTCGATATGCTTCGGAAGCTCGGCTTGCCGACTCACATGTTGCCGGAAGTGGTCAGCCCCGGGACGAAGCTGGGGCGGTTGCGTGAGGATGTTGCGCGACGATCCGGACTGTCTCGCCTCGAGGTTGTCGCACCCGCAACGCATGATACCGGGGCCGCGATCGCGGCTGTTCCCACAGAGCGAACCGGTTCGGCGAACTGGGCCTACATCAGTTCGGGAACCTGGTCGCTGATGGGACTGGAATTGCCTCATGCGGTCCTCACGCCGCGGGCACTGGAACTGAATGTGACCAATGAAGGGGGTATCGATGGAACGTACCGACTGCTGAAGAACATCATGGGGCTGTGGCTGGTGCAAGAGTGTCGCAAGTCATTCGAGCGTAACGGGTCCCCTTACGACTATGGCTTACTGGCGCAAGTGGCGAGCGATGCACGACCTTTCCGCGCGTTCGTTGATCCTGATTCATCCGCCTTCCTGGCTCCGCATGATATGCCCGAGGCGATTCGGGACTGGTGTCGAAAGACGAATCAGGAGATTCCCGACACGGACGGGGGCCTGATCCGCTGTGCTCTGGAGAGTCTGGCTCTGAAGTACCGTCTGGTCTTGAGCTGGCTGGAAGAACTTTCCGGCGAACGGGTCGAGGTCATTCATATCGTCGGCGGGGGAACGCAGAACGATCTGCTCAATCAATTTACCGCGAATGCGACGGGACGCCCTGTGATTACGGGGCCTGTCGAAGCGACGGCTCTGGGGAACGTCCTCATGCAGGCTCGTACCAGCGGTTCGGTGGGGTCATTGTCTCAGATCCGCGATATCGTCCGGGCCTCGTCAAGCATGCAGCGTTACGAGCCAGAGCATACGGCTCAGTGGGATGAAGCGTACAAGCGCTTCACCGAACTGCTTTCGCGACGCATCCCCTGAGGTTTCGACTCGGCAGGAACTCTTTCCAATACGTCAGGATGACAACTCCTGGCCTGTTCTGCGCAGCTGAGAGCTGTGTCGGACACGGGGGTTCGCGCGCCTTGGTCTCAGCTCCTTCAGCCCCATGAACAGTGCGACCGAAGGGCTCATGGCGTGGTAGAGCCTGGTGTTCGTCGCTGGCAGAATCAGAGAAATGGGTGCCTATAAAAGGCGAGAACCCGGTACGTTGCGGGCAACGTACCGGGCTGTGTAGGCGGAAAGTCGAGGTGTGTTGTAGGCGGGTGCTTGGCCTGTCTCCCTCAGGCCGGCAGGATGTATGAATCTCGAATCATCGAAGGATGATTGCGTGAATCATTTGGGTGATTGTTCACTCCATCTCCCCCTTAAGCAGGCTATGTGCCAAAGGCGAATTCTGTCGAAAGATTTTTTTCGAATTGTCGTGAAGTCCCTGAAAAGAAGGGGTTTTCAATGGGGTCGCCCTCTCATCTGACTGGCGGCTTGGTTTTGGCATGCCCGCCGTTTGTAAGCGTTACAAGCAGAAACGATTGAAAAAGTTGCAATCGGCGAGAGTCACCCCGGAGTTGGCTGATTTGTTCCTCGCTCATCGGCCTGCGGGACACCGAAACAGTCCGTTTCGGTAGGCTTCGGATAACGAAGGGGGCTGGTTGAGTGGTCGGGACTGGGGGGCTACCATGTTGGAACGTGTCCTGTCCCTCTCTCGAGTCCTGATTCAGGAATAAGGAAGTCATCACCATGACGGCAACTCTTTCGGCTCCGCCGGCAGCGACCAAGTTTTCGGGAAAGACAAAGCTTTTCATCAATAATGAATGGTGCGATGCCTCTGATGGTGGGACGTTCGACACGTATAATCCTGCGACAGGCGAGGTGATTGCCCAGGTTGCCCATGCGACGCCTCATGACGTCGATCTGGCGGTGAAGGCCGCTCGGAAAGCTCTCGACAAGGGTCCCTGGAGTCGCATCGATGCCTGCGACCGGGGCAAGCTGATGTTCAAGCTGGCCGATCTGATCGAGTCGAACGCAGAGGAACTGGCTCGTCTCGAGGCCTTGAATTGCGGCAAGACGATCACCGATTCTCGCGGCGATCTGAACGGCGTGATCAATACCATTCGTTACTACGCCGGCTGGGCAGACAAGATCGAAGGCAAGACGGTTCCCGTTCGCGGCAACTTTCTCTCGTACACCCTGCGTCAGCCAGTCGGGGTTGTTGGCCAGATCATTCCGTGGAACTTTCCTCTGCTGATGGCCGCCTGGAAGTGGGGACCGGCACTCGCCTGCGGCAACACGATTGTGATGAAGGCGGCCGAGCAGACGCCTCTTTCGATCCTGCGTGTGTGTGAACTGGCACTGGAAGCCGGGTTCCCGCCGGGCGTCATCAATCTGCTGAACGGGATGGGGGAAACCACCGGCGACGCGATGGTGACGCACCCCGGCATCGACAAGATTGCCTTCACCGGTCACGTCGATACCGCCAAGCTGATCACCAGGCGAGCCGCCGAAACACTGAAGCGGACGACGTTTGAACTGGGTGGGAAGAGCCCCAACGTCATTTTCGCCGACTGTGATATCGATCAGGCTGTGGCGGGTTCCTTCCACGCGATTTATTTCCACGGAGGACAATGTTGTACTGCCGGCAGCCGCCTGTTTGTGGAAGAATCGATTCGCGAAGAGTTCGTCGCCAAGCTGGCTGAAAAGGCGAAGAAACGCCGAATCGGGAACCAGTTGGACGAGCAGACCGAGCAAGGACCTCAAGTCTCGCAGGAGCAACTCGACAAGATCCTGGGCTATGTGGAACTGGGGCAGAAGCAGGGGGCCAAACTCGTCACCGGTGGGAAACGTGGCAACGACGGAAAGGGCTTCTTTGTTGAGCCGACGATTTTCGACAATGTCAAAGACGAAATGGCGATTGCCACGGACGAGATCTTCGGCCCGGTCGTCAGCGTCCTTTCCTTCAAGGATGCCGATGAAATGCTGGAGCGGGCAAACAATACTCAATACGGGCTGGCGGCCGCGATCTGGACGAAGAATATCGATAAGGCTCACTGGTACGCCAAGCATGTGAAGGCCGGAACCGTCTGGGTCAACTGCTACCATATTGTCGATACGACAACTCCGTTTGGTGGATTCAAGAACTCCGGCCAGGGGCGTGAGAACGGCGAAGCCGCGCTGGATCACTATACGGAAACCAAGACGGTCACCGTGGCACTCGCCAAGGCCTGATCGCACTCCTCGTGGATGGGAACTGAAAGCGACTCCGGTGACCCCCGTTGCCGGAGTCGCTTCGTTTCATCACGCTTCGCAATCACGCGTGGTTTAACTGTCAGTGCAGTCCAACGGCCGGTCCCTGTGCCGGCCGAAAAGTCGCTCCCGATCAGGGTGCGGGGAAACGCCGAGCGGCAGGGGCGTGGATGGTCGATCAGGCCCTTTCGGAGAAATCCCTTACGGAATTACGACCGAGATCTGTAATCCTTCGGTAAACGGCAATACGGGGGTCTCTGTGAATGTTGACGGCTGACTACATGTTGCTGTAGCGTAAGATTTTTCGACAATTCCTTCCGTGAGCAGTAGTGACCCATGTCGGCTCCCTTAACGATTCTCAAAGATCTGGTTTCCATCCCCAGCGTCAACCCGATGGGACGCGACGTGAGTGGTCCAGAGTATTTCGAGACGCGTGTGACAGAGTATCTGTTGCAGTATTTGAAGCGACTTGACGTTCCGTTCGAGCAGGTCGAGATCGCTCCCGGCCGGTCGAATGTGCTGGCCCGGCTGGATGCTCCCGGGGCCACGAAAACTGTTCTGCTGGACGCACATCAGGACACCGTCCCTGTCGATGGAATGACGATCCCCCCGTTCGAGCCAGTGGAACAAAACGGTCGGCTGTACGGTCGCGGTTCCTGCGATGTGAAGGGGGGAATGGCCGCCATGCTGGCTGCCTTCACCCGCCTGGCGAAGGAACGGCCTGCCGGAATGTCGAATGTGGTTCTCTCGCTGACGTGTGACGAAGAGGCCACAAGTATCGGGATTAACCATCTGACCGATAGCTGGTCGGAACCGGTCCCCCCCTATCGGCTGTGCCCGACGCGGCCTGACGTGGCGATCGTCGCGGAACCAACGCAACTGGATATCGTCGTCGCTCATCGCGGCGCGACACGCTGGAAATTGCACACCGCCGGCCGAGCCTGTCATAGTTCGCGACCCGAGGAAGGAATCAATGCGATTTACCGGATGGCCAAGGTTGTGCTGGCCCTGGAGGAATTCGCCGCCAAACTTCCCACACAACGTCCGGCACACCCCCTGTGCGGTCCCGCGACACTGAGCGTGGGCCGAATCGACGGCGGAAGCAGCGTGAACATCGTCCCGGATCACTGTCATATCGAAGTCGACCGACGGTTGATTCCCGGTGAAGATCGTTTCGGGGTGATTGATGAACTGGCCGATTACCTCCGGTCCAAACTCGATTTTGAAGTGACGCATGAAGCTCCCTACTGCGCGAGTCCATCGCTGGGGGATGATCTGAACGGAGCCCTGTCCGAACAGTTGATGCGTGTCATCACGAGTGTGGTGGGACCTCGTAAGGCGCTCGGTGTCCCGTATGGAACACATGCCTCGCGATTCGCGCGGGAAGGGATCGCCGCCGTCGTCTTCGGTCCCGGTGACATCGCGCAGGCGCACACCAAGGACGAATGGATCGAAATCGCCCAACTCGATCACGCCGCCGAGATCTACTACCGGTTCTGTGCGGGCGGCTGATGCCCACACCACATGGGTGAAGCCAGAAACGATCAATGCTGTCTTGGAAATATCGAGCCGAGGCAGCTCGGTTCGGTCACCAGCTCCGTCGCGCTTCGTGCACGTCGTCTTCCTGCTCCGCTACGCACCGTTGAACGCTCAAACTTTGAAGGGGTGGCCCCCTGGTCTGCCGGTCTCGGGGAAAAAATTGACCTTGAGCAAGTTGAACGAGTTGAGCAACATCCCTGTTTGATAGACTCCAGTGATGTTTTGAAGTTGCTCAAATTGAACAAGTTGAGCAACTTCAATCACACTTCACATCCAGAATCGGGCTCGTGATCGGAATGAGCCCTGAGAACCGTCGATCAAGTGCCCGCCAGGATCCCCGCACTAAGTCGTGTGACGCCTGAGACCACAGCAACCAATTGAACGACGATCCGTTTCCTGTGGTCTCATCAGCCGATCGCGAATCCGGCCCAAATGATCCGTTCGAACGCACTCGGAGCCATTACTGGCCTCACAAGGGATTCATTTCTCGATCAGTCTCAGCCTTCTTCCGCGAATCTTAACTTCATTTTATTTTACTTGTGCGATAAGGTGTTGTCAAGATTTGTTGTCGCAGTGGCGGGGCGTTTCAGTGAGATCGAGGAGACACGGGGGCGGGGAGACGCAGCATATCCTGTTGCGCTCGATCGGGTATCTGAATTCACAATGCGGTTCCGTGTCCGATATCTTATGCCTGAAAGGCATCCACAAACCAGCCCAGGGCAGAGCGCCGGGGCGAAGCCGCAAAGCGCCGCCCTGGGTCGGTGATATTATTTGTTGCCAGCCCTGTTAAGGGCGACACATTCTTTGGCTACGTGTCTGCGTAACCGGAGCGGGGTGTTTCATCCCGAACGTCTTGTTTCGTGGGTTTCGGTGGCGTGTCTTTTGAATAGCTTTTGTTGTGCCCTTAACAGGGCGGAGAAGACTTCACTCATCACCTACCCAAGGCGGCGCTTTGCGGCTTCGCCGCGTCGCACTGCCCTGGCTGATCTCTGATGGCCTTTCAGGCCGGGGAGATGGGGTTACTCATGGACTTGTTCGGTTATCGATGGTCCTCGAATGGAGGCATTTCGGGATCGAAAGATCGAATCATCCGAGCGTGACCCAACTTGCTTTGAGCGCCTCACATCGATTCGAGTCAGACGCCTGAACACAAAGTGGTTCCGTGTTTGATTCTTATGCCTGAAAGGCATCGACAAGCCAGCCCAGGGCAGAGCGCCGGGGCGAGAGCCGCAAGCGCCGCCCTGGGTCGGTGATATTATTTGTTGCCAGCCCTGTTAAGGGCGACACGTTCTCTGGCTACTTTGGCTACGTGTCTGCGTAACCGGAGCAGGGTGTTTCACCCCGAACGTCCTGTTTCGTGGGATTCGGTGGCGTGTCTTTTGAATAGCTTTTGTTATGCCCTTAACAGGGCGGAGAAGACTTCACTAATCGCTTACCCAGGGGGGCGCTTTGCGGCTTCCTCCTCTGCTTTGCCGGGTCTAACCTCGATTTTTGCATGAGTCTCCTGAAAAACCTTTTCAACGCGCCTCATGTAGATCCAGTCGTACCCGGCGAGGCGATTTCTTCGGTGGCTGACACCATTCGAGTTCGTATTGATCCTGCAAGTCTCGAGAATGAAGGCCATGTCGTCTGGGCTGACAAGAGTCGCATCGATTCCCTCAGGGTGAAGTGTAGCGGCGAGCAGGCATAGGTCGACTCGACGTCTTCGCCACACAACAAAATCATTGCCGCAGAGCCGATCAGACCAGATCAGCCCCCACGCCGTTCCGTCCGGGCTTGTTTCCACTCCGTTGGAGAGGGCGGCCATGAAGAGAGAGGAATTCTCAGGCAATTCCTTGATGTAAGGGAGTGTCACTTGCTGACCGTCTTCCAGCACCAGATGCGTCCTGGTGACGGAGTGGAGTTTCTGGGGATGGTCGAGGTATTCAATGCTCCAGAGTGGAATGGGAACTCCCGTGAGCATGGTATTGAACACCATGAAGAGGAGGGCACGGATGCCGAAGCTGCGGATCCATTTCCACGTTTTCATGACTGCCTCTTCATTGCTCAGAAAAGAATCTGACGAAAGACGTTGAACCTGTAGCCGGGGCCATCCGGTTCGACGATGTAGTACGTTCTGCGGATCTGCCTGACGGTGCGGTTGCGAAATTCGAGTTCCAGTCGCGCAAGCGTGTTCTCTGTTTCCTTCGGATAGAAATGGAAAATCAGGGTATCTCCCCGGACGTTCACGTTGGCGCGGGCGAAGAGCTGAATGTCCAATGCGCGACGTTCGCCCCCTTGCCACGTCATATAAAGCCGCGCTTCGTCGGAACCACTGTTGATGTACCGGACGTCAGGGATCGGTTTCTGAAGATGCGAGATGTAAGCCAGACGACCATCGGGCAGCAGCGCGCCGAGTTCGATCCCGAAGAAGTCGAGCTGCTTAGCGTATTCATCGAGGGATGCACGCTCACCAAACTTGACGAACCAGCGTTGCTCTCGCGGCAGGCCTCCTGTACCGGGACCCATTCCCAGTGCTTTGCGGCCAGTCCCTTTGGCGCTTCCCACCTTGCCGGTATTTTGAATCCCCGTATCGAACTGCTGCTGGACCTGTTGAGTCGCGGTTTCCGACATTTCGACGACCGCTTCGATCGCTTCCGCAATTTCCACCTGTTCAGCGACAGCGTCTGCGGGGACCGCGTCGCGGACTTCCGGATCGGGAGAATCGACGCGAAGTGTCTCATCAGGAGACCCGTCTTCGAATCCCCCCGGCAGTTCGACCAGTTCGACAGGAACTGCTTCCGGGGGCTTGGGTAAGCGAGTTGTCAGCCATACGGTGACGACAGCCCCGCACGTCATCAGCAAGCCGATGAATAAGGCAATGGCCCACGAGCTGACCCAGTCGTACAGGGTCACACGCATCACGGGTGGGGGCGTCATTGACGATCTGGCTGGCATTGTCTCACCGATTCAATTGCTTCGACTTGATGTGGCTCACACGGCCGCAGTCCTGACGATGGTGAGTCTGATCGCAGAGCACTTCGGAGGGAAGGGAAATTCCCGTGCAGGACCCTGCGAGCGTGGCACCACGCATGAGCGTGTCATCGATTGTTCTTCTTCAAATATTTGCGGTCGTCCCGTTCGTCGTACGGTCGATTTTTTTCATACCACTCCGTCCATCGCCGTGATGTTTCCGCCTTCCAGGCGTCAAGCGCGGCCTTACGTTCCTGTTCTGAGGAATCCTCTTTCAGCCCCATCTGATCGTCGTCTAAGGGATCGACCGCTGTGCCACACCCATCGAATCTGCGGGTGAGAACGCACAGCGCGAGACTGGCTTCGCGGACCACGGTCGGTTCCGGGTCTGTCAGGGCCGCGATGAGTTGTTTGGCGGCCGAGAAGTTTCCCGATCGTCCGAGTGCCCACAGGACCGTTCTTCGGACTTCGACACGAGGGTCAGAGGTCAGCTTCAGCAGTCGCTCGGTCTGGCCGATTAACTCTTCCGGGTTGGAAAGCTGCACTGTCTCAACAATCGCCGCTTGCACATCTTCCACTTTGGCGTCCGACGATTTTTCCAGTTCGATCAGTAGCTGGTCGACGGGTCCGGCGATCTTTCGGGCGGAAACGACACCGGCATTCATGGTGACTGCGTCGAGTTGATCGGGCAGGCCCCGTCCCCCCGCCTGCAACCCGCCACCAACTGTCACGGTTTTCTTGCGCGGAGCCACGATGGTCGTGGTCGCCTTGGAAAGAAACATCAACCCCATCGCCGTTGCCGCCTGGGCTCCACAGTGGTCGGTCCAGCTACCGTCGGCGGCCTGACGCTTGAGTAGTTCGTCGGCACCCTCGTCGTACCAGTCGTGGCTGCCGAACTTGGCAACGTCCATCAGTGCGGCGACGCGTTCGATGGAATAGAGGTGGTAAGCAAACCATCGTTCGTGATTGCTGTTCTTTTCTCCAAAGTGAGCCCCCATCCAGCGAATGCTTTCTTTCAGGCTGTTATCGATGGAGGCGGGCTTCATGGTGGGAGCACGCTTGACCACTCCTTTGGGCGTTGGTGGGGAGCCATCGACGAATCGCTCGAGCACGCCGAACCGTTTCGTCGCGTCCGGGGGACGGACTTCCGGGTCGAGTTCGAAATCGTCAAAGAGCATTCGGCGGATGATCAGCAGGCTGCTCGTTCCGGCCGTGGTCATGGTATCGGTCGTCCGATGATGCTCGGGGTCGTGGTAAAGCTTGCGATCGAACGGGTGATAGACGAATCCTCCGTCAGCCTGCTGTCGGTCAATGTGCCAGCGAGCGGCCTTTTCCCAGACCTCCGTGGGAACGTCGATTCCCATGCGCGACGCGGCCCACAGAGCCATGATCGCATATTGAGTGATGCTGGTGTCACCGCAATCCGCTTCGATCTGACGGTCATAGAACCAGGCCCCGTTGGGCTGCTGCGACTGCAGCAGATAGTCCACAATCATTTGAATCTGGATCCGGTAGCCCTCAGGGTCAATGGCCTCCAGCAGCATCAGGTCAACGCTGGCTTCATAGTTATGGTTAGACGTAGGGCGGTAGCGGCTGTCGACGGGGGCCTTCCGTAGAATCTCGTCGATGATCGGCTGGAGCTTGGGGGATTTCTTATCGCCGCCGGATTTAATGTACGCCACCGCGGCGATCGAACCACTTCCGCCAGAGAAGCGGCCCTGCAGCAGATAGGCCTGCGCTTTGGAGATCGCTTGCTGGATTTTCTGTTTGTCGGCGGCCGCAGACGTCCCCAGCGACCATAACAGGATGACCACCGCACAGAGGCTGATTCGATAAAACTTCTGGCCCGATTTCAGCGACATGTGGCACAGTTTCCGTGGAAGACGACGAGGCGACCTGATTCACAAAGTATACCGCTTCGTCGGGGGGAGGGAATCAGTGGCCGGGAAAGGGGACGGAATACCCCGGGTGGCAGACCATTTCGCTGGGCGGCGATTGAGGGCGATCGAGTGGGGTGTGATTCCACGATCCCTTCAAGCCGGGCCTGCCGGTGTGGCCAACAATGTTTTCATGATACATGTGAGAAATCGCATTCTGGGATTCATTACGGCGGCAGATCGAGCAGGTCGTTGACCCGCGCAGGCTGAACCGGTAGCGTTTCAGAAGCGGCCTGCGGACGAGTTTCTGTGGAGTTCGCTTCAATCTCCGAATTCTGACGAATTGAAACGCTATGCACCGCTTGATCATCCTGAGTTTCGTGAGTCTCTCGTGTGGACTGGTTGCCGCTGAGACGACATCGCCGGAAGAAATCAAAGGAAGTGTCACCCGGGTGATCGATGGAGACACGTTTTTCATTCGGGATGGTAAGACGCTGACCAGTGTGCGACTGGCAGGAATCGACGCTCCGGAACGTGGCCAACCTTTCGCGACGCAAGCGCACAATGCGTTGAAGGAAATTCTGGCTCGCAAAGATCTCGTCATCAGGAAGGTGGGAAGCGATCCCCGCGACAAGAAAATCCTGGTGACGGTAGAAACCGACGGAACGAGCGTCAATGCGGAAATGGTGCAGGAAGGCTGGGCCTGGTGTGTGGAGGAGGGGACTCCTGACACGAAACTGAAAGAGCTGCAAAAGGACGCTCAAGACGCCCATCGAGGCTTATGGGCTGATGAATCCCCCGTTGAACCATGGACCTACCGGGCCCAGAAAAAAGAGGAACTCGCTGCTGCCGTGCCCGCTCAGAATAAGGCCCCGAAAGCAAAATCCAAACCAAAAAAGAAGCCCGTCGAGCCACAGCCTGAGAATGAATCTGAGGGGTTTGAAAGCGATATCAGCGAATAAACTCGCCGAGAAGTGGCGTTGACCTCACCCGGTGCCAGGGCTGCTGATCCTTCGCGTGAGCCCTGAAGCAGACGGGGCGCACGGGGCCTGTCAGCGGGACACACTCATCTGACGATAGCGCGGATGGACCGAACTCTGCCCGAAAGGGCTCGGTCAGGGGGCTCCACGTTGTGCGAGAATGAAGTCGTAGAGCGTTCTGGCGGAAGGCTCCCATTCACCCTCGCGAGCACGCCCGATGATTTTTTGTAGTTTGGCGGCGGCCACCTCGGGCAACTCGCCATTTTCTCGATACGACTGCAGACGTGATTCGCAGTCTTCCAACCGCTGCAGATCGCGCGTCGTCAGTGCGGTGAAGAGCG
This sequence comes from Schlesneria sphaerica, assembly GCF_044336245.1. Taxonomy (NCBI): domain Bacteria; kingdom Pseudomonadati; phylum Planctomycetota; class Planctomycetia; order Planctomycetales; family Planctomycetaceae; genus Schlesneria; species Schlesneria sphaerica. Next base: position 4,572,511 of record NZ_CP172346.1, read on the forward strand.
CATCGACCGTCGTGATGACCTGCTCCTCTTCGCCAATTTGAGGTTGGGCCCGCAGGTACTGGATCAAGATTCCGGATAGGGCGAGTCCGAAAATGGCCAAGGCTATTGTGGTTGGCCGGTTGCGATCGATACGTTCAATGATCTCCATGGTTCACCTCTCCCCCGTTACGAGTCGAGATGGCGACCCAGACATTGCCGTCGGTGAAGGCGGTGTAGAACCGGACCGAACCGTCGCCGAACAAGACATTGCAGCCGGGCCCGTGTTCCCCCCACATTTCGTCGGTATGGCCAAAGGGATTATTGGGAGCGTGGATCACCACCTGGGGGTGGTCATGCACATCCGGTCCGCTATGACATCCGACCAGGTCCGCTGCCGCGTTGTTGTCTGAGGGCCACGGTCGGATATCGGTGCGGGGAGAGACGACGGCGTTCGGGACGATCCCGACCCATGTGTTGTTACTCAGGTACGAACTTCGTTCACCGACGAAGACGGTATTGGACAGTCCGTCGGTGACGTCCGCGATACGGGTATGCGAGTTCGGGTAAAAGGGGCCATCAATCTTGCCGTCGGGGGCCCCGGGGACAGGTTCGGGAAGGTCGTAGTTGTAGCAGTACGCCGTCGAGCGGCCCCAGGGTTGATTGATGCCGGCATTGGTGACGAAGTGGCTGTGCGCAAAGAAGATGGTGCTGCCGTCATCACGTGTCATGGCTACGCCGTGCCGGTTGTCCACACCCTCTTTCTGAATGTTGAATCCGTCACTCCCCCCCGTCGCGGAAGGGCAGAGGAAAGCGGGGACTTTTGTCCTGGCGGCCGCCCCGTTGGCAGGTGCCCATACGGGCAGATTCGTGTCGAACGAGTGATACAGATTCGCCTGTTCCAACTCCGGAAGCAAACAGACCCCCCAGCCGAATCCCGGAGGTCCGATGCGACTGGCGTCCCCATAGGTGACGCCGTAGGCCGTGCCGTCGTTGTGCGGGTTCACGATGCAGGACGGGGGAAAGATCGCGTGCGAGCTTTCGTAATTGTGCAGCGCAAGCCCGATCTGCTTGAGGTTGTTCTTGCATTGAGTCCGGCGTGCGGCCTCGCGCGCCTGCTGTACTGCAGGCAGCAGCAGCGAAATCAGAACGGCAATGATCGCGATCACGACCAGTAACTCGATAAGGGTAAAACCACGACGAACTCGCCGACTCGGAAGCATTTTTGGACTCGAAATAAACAAAGTTTATTGTGCTGCTGGTAGGATGTTTTGAGTGATCAAAATCTTTAATAAAGCGTATCCATAGGCACGGGGCGCGCCAAGGCGATTTGACGGGGCTTCAGCTGAACATTACTTAAGGTTGGCTCGCGGTCCGCGTCGGGCACGCACGAGCAATGGGAGTGCGTTCGGGCTGTTTCGCGCACCCGTCTGACGTGGATCCCAGGCGCCTTCCGGGAATGAGCAGGTCTGCTGCGGGGTTGCGTTCGCAGGCTCAGCAGGGAGCTTCAGAGTGAGTGCAGTTCAGGAATACATCTGACCGAACCCTACAGGTTCAAATGCATTGATGTAGTGCTGTATCTGGGGTGGCTGGTCGTCCGCGGGCCAGATGATGGAGACGACGTCGAACCGGGCACTTTTGTTGAGCCACCGTCGCTGTTTGAGAAAGGCGAGTGCAGAGCGGGTGATCTTGCGCTGTTTGGTCAGATTGACCGATTCGGTGGGGTGCCCCGCCGCCGTTGAAGAGCGGGTTTTGACTTCCACGAAGACGATTGTCCCGCGGTCGATCGCGACCAGGTCGAGTTCCCCAAATCGCCCCCGGAGCTGTCGCTGCAGGACTTCGTAGCCGAGTCCCGTCAGAAAGCGGGCTGCTTCGGCTTCGCCCTGATTACCAAACTGCTTACGGGGCTCGAGGCTTTTTTTCACGTAGCGGCGAAACCAGCCCAGCATCGTCGTCACCCCCTTTGAGGAGGATAAATGCGAAATGGGAGGGCAAGACTTTCAGCGAATCCGGCGTGCGGTCGAGACCGCACAGCAGCGAGTTCGTCGGAAGTCTTACCCTCCCAGATCATGTGCTGACGAAAAGCCTGATCGAATGAGATCAGGTCGTTTCCTTCGCCTTGGCGGCGGCGGCCGACTTGGCCTGGGCCTTGGCGGCGCGAGCGGCGTCCTTTTCAGCCTTGTCAACGCGTTCGACCAGCTTGGTGGCCTTACCAACGCGGTCACGCAGGAAGAACAGCTTCGCGCGACGGACTTTACCGTGTCGCTTCACTTCGATCTTCGCAATCTTGGGCGAATTGAGCGGGAAGGTACGTTCCACACCTTCACCGGAAACGATTCGGCGGACGGTGAACTTTTCGCGGGTTCCGCCACCGCGGCGTGCGATCACGACGCCGTTGAAAATCTGGACTCGCTCTTTGTCCCCTTCGAGAATTCGCTGGTGGACGTCGACCGTGTCACCGATTTCGAAGACGAGCGGTTCTTTGCGGATGTACTGCTCTTCGACCTGTTTAATCAATTCTTTAATCATGATTCATTCCCATCTTCTATGGCGATCAATCTCGCCGTTGGCTCACGTTCGGCCGAGTGGCGGCTCGAAGCGATTGCTCTGGTCAAATTTTACATTCTCAGTCGATTAAATCGCCCCGTCTGCGACGTGTTCTCTCGAGGCTTTGCTGCTGCCGCCACTCCGCGATCCGCTGGTGATTGCCGCTCAATAGAATTTCGGGAACTGACATCCCACGAAATTCGCGAGGTCGAGTGTATTGCGGGTATTCGAGCAGTCCACTTTCTCCAAACGAGTCGTATTTGCTGCTGGTTTCGTCGCCGAGGACCCCGGGCACCAGTCGGATGACCGTATCGATGATGAGCATCGCAGGAACTTCACCGCCGTTGCAGATGAAGTCGCCCGCCGAGATTTCCAGTGGCTTCAGTCCCAGGCTAATGCGTTCGTCAAACCCTTCGTACCGACCACACAACAGGAGCAATCGTGAGTACGACGAGAGTTCTTTCACCAGCGTCTGGTCAAGCTTCCGACCTTGCGGTGTCAGCATCACCAGTTGTCCCGGCCCGGCCGCGTCTGCCTGGACGGCCTCAACGCAGTCGAAAACCGGGGGACAGGCGAGCAGCATTCCCGGGCCGCCGCCATAGGGCGTGTCGTCAACCGATTTGTGCTTGTCCCTGGTCCAGTCCCGAATGTTCCACAGTCGGACGTCAACCAGAGATTTCTCAATGGCCAGCTTCAGCAGACTTTGTTGCAGGTAACTGTGGAACAGTTCCGGAAACAAAGTCAAAACATCGAATCGCATGATGCCGCCAGCTAACCCAAGTGAGAAATAACAAGTACGAAATCACCATCGGACGTTCCGCATGAACAGTCTGTGTTGAGATCGATTCAGTGCGTGGCAAATCAGCTGACCGCCATGCCGGGGGATTCAACCATCAACGATTCACTACTCAGCAGCGGCTTCCGCTGGAGCTGCATCCCCTTCGGTCGCTTCCGCTGCTGCGGGAGCAGGAGCTTCTTTGACCTTGGGAGCCTGCATGGGAGCAGGAGCAGCAGCCGTCGTGTAGCTGTTCGTCTTGACCTTCTTGACCAGCGTGGCCACGCGGTCCGACATGCTGGCGCCGACCGAGACCCAGTACTCAACGCGTTCCATGTTGACTTTGACGCGCTTTGACTTGTCGGCGACGGAGGTGTCGTACCAGCCCACTTCTTCGATGGCTTTACCTTCACGATGAACGCGAGAATCCATCACGCAGATTCGGTAGAACGGTCGGTGCTTTCGTCCAATCTTCTTCATTCGAATACGAACTGCCACTCAATGCTCCTTATTTCTAAGTTGGTTATCGCTCAAAACTGTTCGACCGCATCGGGCTGACCACAAAATCACGAGGAGGATGTGAACAGTCAGAGAAGGAACTAAAGTTCCGGCTTGCCGGGATTTCAATCCATACGATCCAGGTTTTTCATTCCGTGTTGCTGCTCATTTCAGGTCGATGATGCTGGCAGCAGTACCCATCAACATCTCCGTCGTCCCTTCCACACCGAAACAGGAACGCAGCGATCGAACTGCGGACCCCACGTGCCGGAGTGGCCGTGACTCTTGCACCTACCGATTTCGCTTCTTCTGTTTCTTGGCTTCTTTGCGCGCTTTTTTGCGTTTTTCGTCGGCCAGTGCCTGATCTGCAGGACCCCGTTTGGATCGCTCTTTGGGGACTCGCAGTCCCCCGGCGGGATTCACCATCCCTCCTTGTGCCAGGTCGCGAACAGCCTTCATTCGATCCATCGATCCCAGGCCAGACATCTTCTGGGCCATGTTCGCCATGTTGTGGAAGTCTTTGAGGATCCGATTGACGTCGGCCGGGTCCGTGCCGGCTCCGCGTGCGATGCGGTGTCGGCGGCTGCGGTCGATCTTGTCAGGATGGGTCCGTTCGTAGGGGGTCATCGAGCTGATCACCGCTTCGATGCGGTTCATGTCCCCTTCCGCATCGATATCCGGATTGGAAGCCAGCAGCCCGCCCAGCCCCGGGATCATCTTCATCAGATCCTTCAGTGAGCCCATCCGTCGGATCATCTTCATCTGATCGCGGAAGTCTTCGAGTGTGAACTTGCCGGCGGCCATTTTCGCCTGCTGGCGAGCCACTTCGGCTTCGTCCATCTGCTCTGCCGCCTTCTCGAACAGAGTGACGATGTCACCCATCCCGAGAATTCGGCCAGCCATACGATCCGGATGGAACGGTTCGAGCTTGTCGAGCTGTTCGCCCATCCCGATGAACTTGATCGGGACCCCGGTAACTTCCTTCACGCTGATCGCGGCACCCCCGCGGGTATCGCCATCGAGCTTCGTCAGAATCACGCCGTCGAGTTCCAGTGCTTCGTTGAAAGCCCGGGCGCTGTTGACGGCGTCCTGGCCAGTCATGGCGTCGCAGACGAGCAAAATCTGATCTGGCTGGACCTTGCGATCGATCTGCTCAAGCTCTTTCATGAGCTGCTGGTCGACGTGCAAGCGGCCTGCGGTATCGAAGATGATGACGTCAACGCCGGCCCCTTTGGCAGCGGTGAGGGCGTTGGCACAGACTTTGAGAGGCGTTGTTTCAGCGGGATTTTCGCTGTGGACCGGCACACCCAGTTGCTGGCCGATGATCTTGAGCTGTTCGATAGCGGCGGGACGCTGCAAGTCGGCGGCAACCAGCATCGGTCGCTTGCCTTGTTCCTTCAGCATGCGGGCCAGTTTGCCGCAGGTGGTCGTTTTACCACTTCCCTGCAGACCGCACATCATGATTTTGCCGAGCGAATCTTTACGCAGATGCAGCGAATGATCCGTGGGCCCCATCAGCTCGACAAGTTGCTGATGGACAATCCCGACAATCTGTTGATCGGGACGAAGAGATTTCAGTACTGCATCGCCAACAGCGAGCTCGGTACACCGTTTAATGAAGTTGGTGGCGACGTCGTAATGGACGTCTGCTTCGAGCAACGCTTTTCGGACCTGAGCCATCCCATCGCGAATATTCGCTTCGGTCAGCTTACCGCCGCGTCCCAAGACCGAGAGCGCAGACTTCAGGCTTTGTGCAATACCTTCAAACATATGTAACAATCTCGAGTTAAAAAGATCCGGAGCGTACGACAAGCATACGGCGTCGAGCGAACGACGATCCAGGCAGTTCAGCCCAGGAGCCGGAACGGGCCAAGCATCATAAAGGACCTGTCGCCAATTCGCAACATGTTAAATTGAACTTTCAGGCGAAGGCTTGCGGGTGGAGAAAGTGTACAGAAGATCAAATCGAGATCAGCCAGACCAGGGCCGGATCCGAGGCGGTCATGACGTCTTTATCGGCTGCCCTGCCCAAGTTGAGTAAGTCCGTTCCCTGAAAAGAGCTGTAAGTGCTGTCTGTGAAAAGTGTTGTGGTGATGGGTTTCAGTCAGGGTTTGCGGTTGCGATAAAGAGCTGGATCGATCGCGGTGGTCATGGCCGCGAGATCCAGGTTCCGGCCGAGAAAATGGGCAATCCGTCGTGCCTCGGTGGCTGGCTCGTTGAGCAAATTTCGGTATCCGACTCGCAGAAGCGAAATTTCGGTCCGACCCGCGAGCCACTCGTGCAGGCGTTCCAGATGGGTCTGGTAGGCACTGAGCATCTCAGCCGAGGGAGCGGCCGAAGGGCGATTCATCCTTCGCAGCATCGTTTCCTGAGACTGCAGGACCTCTTCCAGGTCACGTTCCAGGAACAGAACCCGGTACCGTTCGGTGGGGGGCAGGTGATACAGCAGCATGGAAATCATCTTGACCGCTTTGCCCCGTGCGGTCGGAAGCCACGAGGCATCGTCTTCAATGTCTTTCGCCGCTTCATACTCGAAGTACCCCCGCGGGTTGTCGGGGTCGGGGGACCGCAGGTGATCCGTCACGATCTCGACTCCTCCTTGGCTCAACATCTGCATCATCAGCGAGGTGCCGGAACGGGGAAGCCCGGATACGACAATAATCTCTTGTGGCAGATTCACAGACGTGTTCCTGAGAGCGACTGCAAATAACAAATAATGGGTGACGACGACAGGCGACTACATTTGAACTCGGAAAACTCCGCGGAGGGAGAAGGCGACGATGGACGAGGCGATGAACCAGTAGACCGGCCAGAGTTGTCCCCCCGTACCCCGGGAGGTTCTCGTCGGATACTGAATTTCGATCGACTGAACGGGAGATGAGGCGTCAAAGGGGGCTTCTGCCGGGTGGGTGAGCATCGCCATCCACGTTTGTTGCGGCCGCTGCTGACTCACCCGCATGACTCTTTCGCCGATGGCAATCTCTTTTGAAAACATATGCCCATCGACGTGGAACTGCAGTGGATGATCGCCGTCGGCATTCGCCTGGACGTTCCAGCAGATCTCTCGCTTACTCGGGATCCGGACAGGCCCCACCGTAACGACCGCTGCGGGGGCAGGGTCGAACTCGACGGACGGCCAGGGGGGCCTGGAATCGACACTGCTTGCCAGGGGCTTGAGTCGCAAGGTGACAACGGCTTCTTCTCCGCGGAGCAGTGGGCGATGCTGCCACCAGAGTGATAGCTGTCCCAGCAGCAGCGTGACCGGGACAGCCATGCAGAGAATCGGGACGAGCGACAGCGCGATCAACTTGAAGGCCCCCAGCACGATTCTGAACTGGGATCGCAGACTGACGAACATGCTGTCTTTGAACAGAGAGAGCGCCAGCATGTCAGCCTTGATACCGTCCCGCACTCGTTTGATCGCCGATTGATTCGATGTGTATTTGAAGGCAATCAGTAGCAGCAGGCCTGATACGACGGAAACAAGGACCATCCCGGTCAGTTCGGACAGCACGTGCAAAGGGGCAAGCAGCACCTGACCGCAGGTGTTTGCGATCTGGTTCAGTTTCAGTACGACCTGCAGTCCGGCGTCGGTCACTTGAGGTATCCCAGCCCGCGGAGCTGATTGGCAACCTGGTTCTCTGCAGACTCGACCTTCATCCGTTTGATTTCATTTTCGATGCAGTGCGCGATGAACTCTTCCACACTGCTGTACCCCGCTTTTTCGGCAGCCTGTTTGGCGCGGTCAAGTAATTGCGCGTCGAGTGTGATTTTTGACATGGGAAACTCTCCGTGATGGGTTGCTGGTGTCATCGACCGGTCTGTCGCCGCTTGCGGTCTGTCGCGAGTTCGCCGCCTGTGTCCGGTATTCCGGTGAAAGGGGGGGGATTTAGCGAGTGAAGATACTGCGTCCTGTCATCGGGGTGGGGGTGGGTAATCCGAATTCTTCCAGAATCGAGGGGGCCAGATCAATCAGCGAGGGGTCTGCGGAGCGGATCGTCTGGTTACAGCAGAGTAAGCCGGGAACTTCCAGAGCGTCAGTGCAGTGGTCGGCGCTCCAGGCGGAGTCATTGTCGAGCAGGACATCCTTCGTCAGGCCTCCCAAACACGTGTCCCACGACGCGCGATAGCCGCGGTGATAGCCGATGATCAGGTCCGGTGCCATCGCCGTCGCATCACCCGAATAGATCTGATCGCTGCGGTAGACTCCCCGAATCACCGGGGTACCGTCGAAGTCCTTGACCGCTTCCAGGCGAGTCACCAGTTCCTTCAGCAGGGTCTCGCGCTCTTCGCCGGGTTCCACGATTCCGTCACGCTCCCGTCCTTTCAGGTTGAGATACAGTCCGTTAATTCCGAGTCCGTAAGCGCGGGTCTGCGACCAGTCGACGTCTTCCATGATGGACGTGCATTCGGCCGGATTGAGGTATCCAAACTCCCGCAGCCATGAGTTCAAGTTGAATTGACGACCGAAGTTCGCAAAGCCATGGTCGCTCATCACCATGATGGTGGCGCGGCCCCCGTATCGCTCTTCCAGGTCGCCAATCACTTCGTCGAGTTTGCGGTAGAGGTGTTTGACATGAGCGTACATCGACTGGGCTTCCGGGGCGGATCGAGTCGGATGCCGTTCGTCGGAGTCCCACCAGAACATGTGGGACTGCAAGTCACTGCTGGAGAAATAGAAAAACAGCAGTCCGTCGTCGTAGTTCTCGACGGCGTATTCCAGCAGCGCCAGTCGTTCTTCCAGGACCAGGCTGGCCTGCTTCAGAAATTCGTCATCGCGGAACACTCCGTTCGTGCGGGCTTTGTGGTCTTCCTGAAAACCGGCCGTGTAGAACAGCCCCAGGTCTTTGGAGACCTGACTGATGAACTCAGGCGGTTCGGAAATTTTGACGGCAGGATTCGCAGGATCAATGTTGATCGGGCTAACATAGAGCCGGCAGTTGGGGGTGGCCTCCAGCAGCAGGAACCGACAGATGCCACTGGCGTGTTGAGTCGGCACGAACGAGGGGCCGGCGAGCGGAAAATCGACGCGCGTCCACGAACTCCACTGACCCGGTTTCAGCAGAATCTTCTGTCCCTGAATTTCGATGACGACCGCATTGGCGGAACGATCCCGATGGACCTGGAACTCGATCGTGACGGGCAGGGGGCGTTTGAGCAACGTATTGTCAGGACCGACGAGCTTGCAGTTGGCGGTGTCGGTGATGAACCTGAGCTTCGACCGCTTCCCCCCCGCCTCGTCGAGAGGACGCTGCGGACCATCTTCACTGAAGTATTGGTAAGTCCCGTAGCTCCCCAGCATGTCGGGAGTTCCCATACCACTCAGGCAGCGGTGGTGGCCATACTGTGAGGGGCTGGGGGGATAGTTTGCCGGCAAGTCGTAAAACGTCGTCGCGATTCCCGCCTTGTCGAGGTAATCCCAGAAGGGCGTCCCCTGTCGCTGCAGCACGGTTTCCGCCGGCTTGTGCAGGAACGGCCAGAAATCGAGTTGCAACTGGTGCTCACCCACCTCCCAGCCACCCACTGCCGGAACGGTGTCGGCGGCTGAATAGTAGGGGGCGCACTGCTCATGCGGATGCCGGTGGATAAAGTCGAAGATTCCGTGGGAACCGGGACCGGCCCCATTGATGAAGTTGGCCCAGGCGACAGGACTTTGAGGGGGAACGCTGGTTCCCAGCTTACTGAAGCCACCTCGGGAACTCATTCGAGCCAGATGAGGGAGCTGGCCTTCTTTCATCATTTGTGCGGTCAGGCGGGGATCCATTCCGTCGATCCCGATGACGATCACCTTCTTTCCGACACTCCGTGAGACGCGGCTGACGCTTCCCAGCCAGTACGAGGCGGCCCCCAGGCTGGCCGCTCCCAGCGTGGCCGCAGCGGCGGTTTTCAGGACGGTACGTCGACTTGGTTTGCGGGGGCCCGTGTCCGTCATACTAGATTGCCTCCACGGGGGTTGCAGCGGTGGAGGTTGCAGCGGTGGAGGGAGACCCGTTCGGGGTGCGTTCCCCGATCGACAGGACCTGTCCATCCATATACCCGGGGGTCGGGACGCCAAACAGGTCGAGCACGGTGGGGCCGATATCCAGCAATCGAGGTGACTCGGTCAGGAGTGAGTGATTACAGAAGAGGACTCCCGGAACGACAGTGGGATCCACGCAGTGGTCGCCGCTCCAGGCCCGCGTATTCGCGTGAAATACGTCACGGCTGGTTTGTCCGTTGGCCGCCTCCCACGAAACCCGATAGCCTTCCTCATATCCGATGATTAAGTCGGGGGCCTGCGACTTGTAGGGCCCGTGATAGACTTGCAGTGCCTGGTAGATTCGCCGGATCGGCGGTCTGCCATTCTCGGGATCCACGAGAGCACTCAGTCGCTCGGTGATTTCGGTTCGCAGTCGATCCGCCTCACCCTCGTCTTCGATAATTCCCTGCGAGAATCGGCTCTTCAGATTAAGGAAGATGCCTGTCAGGCCGATCGCAAACGCACGGGTCCTGGACCAGTCGATCCCGGCAAGGTATTCCTCGTCACGTCGATCGTCATTAACGGTCAGGTAGCCTTCGAGTTCGAGCCAGCGGTTCAGGTCGATCCCCCGGCGAAACGAATTGAAGCCGTGGTCAGACAGCACCATCAGCAGCGTCTCTTTCTGCGCGCACTTCGCCATCGTGCGGCCGACCAGTTCGTCCATTCTCGCGTAGAGCTTTTCAATCGCCTGTTCGTAAGTAGGGGGAACCTCTGCCGGACGGGCCGGATGCTGGTCGTCGTGATATCGCCAGAACATGTGCTGCATGCGGTCGGTCCCATCGAAGACGCAAACGCAAAGACCTCGGGGAACCTGGTCCAATGCGTCGAAAAACATCGCCTCCCGTTCCTGATCGGTCTCCAGGCACTGCTGATGGAACTGGTCGTCGCTCAGCACACTTTCGTTGAGCCCCCAGGTATCTTCGGCCAGGCCCAACGTGGCATACGGGCCTTGCCGTTTTGCGAGATAAACCGGGTAGACCTTAGGGTAACCGATCGGCATTGCGGGTCGCTGGGGGGCGATATTAATCGGGGTGACATACAGCTCGATTTCCGGGGTCGTCGCCAGCAGAAGAAACTTGCAGACACCCGAGATCGTCGTCGACAGCCCGCTTTTGAATTCCAGAGGGATCCAGTCGGTGTATTCCCCCCGTCTGAGAAGCCGCTTTTCCCGACCAATTTTCAGGTACGCGGTCTCTGCATCGTGAAGTGTGACGCGAAACGGCAGTTTCAGTGCCCCCTGTTCCGGGCCGCGCGGGTGTGGCGGGCCGGGCAGCTCGGCCGTGATGATGTTCCCGGCTCGAGTCAGGCGAATCCGATTTGGTCCGTTGGCGCTCTGCGGGGTGTTTCCATCCAAGGGTTCCGGCAGGCCGGTGGTAAAGTGGGTGAACTCGCCCTGCGTGCCTCGCAAGTCGGGAACGCACATGGCGGATAACTGGACTCCGTTCAGCTTTTCCGGAGGGAAACTCACGGGGACCCGAATGATGCAATTGAAGATGCCATATTCACTCAGCACGCTCCAGAACGGGCGGCTTTTGCGCAGCAGGCGGATATCCGGGCGAGAGAAGGGGAATGCCCATTTCCCCAGTCGAAACAGGGGCCGGGGAGGATGGATTTCGACGGAACTCATGCGGGGACGGTAGGTTTGTTCGTCCGGAACCAGGAAGTCGAAGATGTTATGTTTGCCCGGATTGACGCCCGTTTGAAACGAGGACCAGGCGACCGGGGAAATGGGGGGCAGGGTGCTTCCCAGACGTTGGAATCCCCCCTGGTCGCGCAGGCGTGCCAGGTTCGGCAGTTTGTTCTCCGCCAGCATCCGGGTGGTCAGGCCATGGTCCAGTCCGTCGAGGCCTAGGATGACAACGCGCTGAAATCGCATTTTCCCCGGCGGGCGCTTGCGGAAGAAGTGACGGATCAGCAGTCGAAACGGCCATGTAAACAGCATGACGAATGCCGAAAACATGGCCGCAAATACAGCGAAGAAGGAACTTGCCAGCGCGAATCCCGCTCCGGGACCGACATAGGCCTCGGCCGGTCGGGGGAGAGCCAGCAGAATCAGACAGGCCACAACAGCAGTTAGCAATCGTTGCATCATGAAGGATGAACTGATTCCTGTATGAAGACGCTCTCTGGAACGACGTGCGAGGGCCTCTGAATCATACAGGAAAGTTTCCCTCCGTTCACAGACCGATCAGAGAGAACTGGCGCGAGCAGGATGCGTCCAGGATTCCGTTGGACTGGCTCGGGCAAGTCCCGGCGGATCAGTCCTGAAAGTCCTTTGGCAGTTCAAGGGACCAGACTTCGTTGCTGAGAGGCATTGCATGTCCTCCCGCCACCCAGATTTTATCCTTGAAAACGTAGGTGGAATGTTCGTGCCGTTCCTTCCAGATCACATTCGACTTCAGTTCTTTCCAGTTTTTACCGTCCCTGGAGTGCCAGACATCGCCCCAGTTTCGCGAGGGGTTATTCGACCAGCCCCCCAGGACCCACATCCTGTCGCGATAGACGACGGACGAGAACCACAGTCGGGGTGTCCAGCCAGCGTGTTCGGTCTCGCGTTCCCACGTCTTCCCATCACGGGATGACCAGACATCATTCAGGGCGTGATAGCTGGGGACATAGTTTCCTCCGCCGAACACATAGATCTTGTCGTTGAGTACGGCGGCCTGGTGGTACGAGCGGGGTGACCAGCCGGCGTGTTCCGTTTCCAACGTCCATTCCTTCCCATCGGCGGACGACCAGACGTCATTCTTCAGGTTTGAGTCATCGCCGAAGTAGTAATTCTCGGTTCCTCCCAGGATCCACATGCGGCCCTTGAACGTGACGGCTGCGGAAGCGATACGAGGAGTCCACCCTGCTTTCGAGGTGAGTTCCCAGTTCGTCCCATCGTTGGTTGACCAGACTTCGTTGGTGGCACCGTGACCCTCCAGACGGCCGTTCGTCCAGCCCCCCATGAACCACATTCGGTCAGCGAAGGTCAGAGTCATCGGCAGGTCGCTGTATTTCCACGGAGCTTCCTGTTGAACGAGCTTCCAGGTCTTGCCGTCGGAAGAACTCCACGTATCCCGCGGCGGGGACTGGAAAGAATTGAACCAACCCCCGAACAGCCAGAGTTGGTCCTTAAAGACCAGTTCGCCGCTGGAGTCGCGTGCATTCCACTCTGCGTGAGGAGTGACTTTTACCCAGTCGGGACCGACCTCTTGAGCGAGCAGGGGGACGTGATTGGCGAGAAGGGCAACGAATGCACTCAGCATCAGACTTCGAAGCAGCATATCAGCCAGGCCTTTCTGAGTTATTTCGACGTGGGAGGAATGTCGCGGTCAGCGGGAGTGTGATGCAGAACTTGATCGATAAATTCATAGGCGGAACGCCGGGCGCTGTCCGGGAAAGAATGTTCCGTCGGGGGATAAATCGCAACGAGTTGGTCGGCGACCTGATGCAGTTCAAAAATGGGCCGGGCGAACTCGATTGTTTCGCGGACGCCATTAGCATCAAAATCATCATCGTTTTCGGCGGCGCTGACGAAACAGGCACGAGGCGCGATCGCGGCGATCAATTCCGGGAAATCAAACGGGACCTGGTTCGGGTCGTTTCCGAATTTCGAAGCGATCAGGGGCATGTAATTGGGGCCGGTCCAACTGGGGACATCGTCCTTGTGAAACCGACAGAACCCGCAACTGGTCACGACCACCTGCAGTCGGGGTTCGAACAAGGCTGTGAACAGGGAGTTGTGTCCGCCGAGGGAGTGTCCGATGGTGCCGATGCGCTGGCGATCGACTTCCGGACGGGACTCCAGCAGATCGACGGCGCGAATGTTATCCCAGATGGCTTTCATGGTTCCGCTGTCGTAAGGCGATTGCTTACCAAATTCGTAGCGGTGCTCTCCGAACGACGGGTAGTCGGGAGCCAGCGTCACGTAGCCGCGTCGGGCAAGCTCCAGTGCATAATTGAGCGAAGGGCTCCCGTCCACGCCCCCTGGTTCGTCCTTCCCTCCCCGGAACGTCTGATGCAGGCAGAGCATGGCGGGGGATTTTTCTGTTGCTCCGTTCCCGGGCAGGAACAGGTATGCCGGGACTCGATCAAAGGGATCGGACTGGTAGGTCAGCTTGATACGTGTGACAGTTCCGAGTTGGGTTGTCTCCTGGATCTGGACGTCGAGGGGAACTCGGAAATCCGGCCCGGGCAGAGGGCCCGCAGCCAGCTCGAACTGAGCTTGAATCTGCCGTCGCCGCGCGTCCCAGTCCTGGGGAGTCTGGATCGGATGAGAAGCACCGTCGGGTGCGATGTAAGTCGTCAACTGCTGGTGATTGGGGTATTGCACAGGGGCCGCCTTGGGTTCGAATCGCCCCACGGGGAATCCCTGCGCATAGGAAATGACGACCTCACCATCAGACGTTCGATACCGTACCGCGTCTTTCCGATCGAAGTCAGGTGGCGTGGTTCGGCGAAGCAACTGATGGCTTTGCGGGTTGAGATACTTGTCGGCGACGCGAAAGACAATTTCTGTCCGATTTCCCAGTGCGTGCCCCGACGAGGTGAAGATCTTTCCGTCCAGGTCAGCTTTTGAGATGAAATGAGGCTCTACATCCAGTTGGGCTCGTGTCATCTCGTTGACCATTGCGACGGCGTCTTCGAAAGGGCAGGTCGTGTCATCAACACCATGCACGACGATGATCTTCGAGGTGCTATCCATTTTCCGCATTGTCCACAGGTGCTCGGGGCAACCTACAAAGCGCAATTCCTGTTCCCACGGGTGGAGATAGTAGGGGTGTTCCGGCGCAGGGGACCAGCGGGCGTTGAGGTCACTCCCGCCGCTGATGTTGAACGCAATGTCATTCGATAATTTCTTCATCCCGCACAGATCGATGAGACAGGTGAATGTGCGTGGAGCCAGCTTGTTGGCCATCAGCGTCACATTGCCCCCACCTGATCCGCCCGTGGAATAAATACGGCTGTCGTCGTAAGAGCGATTCGCGGCTTTCAGTTGATCGCGGATCCACCAGAGCGAACGTAAGGCGTCGAGTCCCTGCAGATAGCCGAAATCATAAGGCTCGGGCCCGTGGATGGAGTCCTGAGGTCCGCTTTGCAGAGAGTTCACGCACAGCGCGATGACATTCAGCCGGTCGGCGAGTTCTTGAGGGGCGGCAGTCCCGACGCAGTCGACACCTCCCCAGTTGTGAAGGGTGAGCATCAGTCCGGTGCTGGCATCGACGCGGGCAAGTTCGCCCTGCGGATAATGGACCAGCACCTTCACCTCGCGTGGTCCCGGGCGAAGAGGCCATTCCTGCGCGGGAAGGTTCACGGCAGCGTTACGTTCGGGTAGTGCAGGCCATGTCTGTCCCCAGGAAGGGGGCGTCATCAGGCACGAAAGAAGGACGAGAGCGGTCAGTGTCCTCGTCCCCCTGAGACAAATGAAATGCTTTGGGTATAAGGAGGACCAGGGCATGCTGACGACTCCTGAAGTGTTTATGGAGTTATAATAATCATTGCCTGTAAATGGGGCACTGATTGGCTGGGGTTGTTGGTTTTAAATGCATTTAAGTCGCTGCAGTCACCCACAAGTGATTGCCTTCAGAAGAATCAAAGAAATTTGATGTGATCGCCTCTTTTTTCAGCTAATCTGCTTGCTTTGTATACAAAAAACGACAACCATGAGAGAGGCAACGAGAAGGTTTCTGGTGTCGCATCTCCTGTATTCAGGCCTCTTTTCTTCGGTGAGAGCCCTTTGAGAATGCGGGAATCTCTCGGCAGGTTTATTGAGTTTGATTGATCGCGAGGAGTATCGTTTTCCGGCACGCCGAATGCAATTCTAGAATCTCCTTCTCTGTTTTTGACAGGCTTCGACGATGTGTTCTTTTTACACAGTTTTAATCGGGGGTATTTGTCATGCTGCTGAAAGATTCCAGGTCTTGCTTCAGGCGCCCACAAGGCTGCCGCCCGTTACAAGGGTTTACGCTGATTGAACTGCTGGTCGTGATCGCGATCATTGCCGTTCTGATTGCGCTCCTGCTTCCCGCGGTGCAGCAGGCTCGTGAAGCCGCACGCCGGACGCAGTGCAAGAACAATATGAAGCAGATTGGTCTGGCGCTTCATAACTATCACGATACCCATGACTGCTTCCCCATGGGCGAAACCACGACTCAGGCGGATGATCCTCTCACCGGCCATTCCGTGCATGTCGAGATCCTTCCCTATATGGATCTGGCGAACATCTACAACCGCTTCAACTTCAGTCACTCGACATGGCTCTGCTGCGGGATCACTGACCCAGTGCACGCCGCCGCGATCCAGACCAAGATTCCCGCGTTTCTGTGCCCTTCGTCGACTCATGCGCCCGGTGCAATGTACTCGGCTGGTACGCCCGAACTGAACAAGCAGGGGATCGCGGAATACGAGGCCATTATGGGTTCGGACCGCTATCCACACCGCTGCCCTCCCAGCAATGGTCGGGATGAAGAGCAGAAGTCGATCGGGGGTATGTTCAACTTCAATATCAAATATTCTCTGCGTGATTGCACGGACGGTAGTTCCAACACGATGGCATTCGGCGAGTACTCGCACAAAGCCCCCGGTCAGAATTATGGTTCGTTGGGGAGTCATCACGACGCAACCCATGCCTGGGCGATGGGCTATACTTTCTACAACTGCACCGGCAGGGGTGGAGACTACGCATATGGACTGCGCGTGATTGCCTATCCACCGAATAGTCGTGCTTACCGACAGTACGCATGGACCGAGGTCCCTGTTCACAACACGATCACGAAAGCCGCTCTGAAAAGCGGTCACGTCGGTGGTGTGCACACGCTCTTGTGTGATGGGTCAGTCCGCTTTATCAGCGATTCGATCGACCTGACGACCTACAAGAATCTGGCCGACCGGGCCGACGGGAACGCACTGGGCGAGTTCTAAAACGCCTGCTGATGCGTGTTGCAGTGACTCGGTTTGTCTTCAGTGGATCGCGTTGTGGCGCAACGTCGCGAGGAGTGCTTGCCCTGTAGGCCGGCACTTCTCGTCGTTTTGCGTTGCGCCGCCAATGTACCACGCCGTCATTGAAAGAGAGGTTCTGACCTATGTTGGACGTTTGGCAGTATAACGCTCGCTGCTTGCGTGAGATTTGTTGTGCAGGAATGGTTCTGACGCTACTCATCACATCCGGTTGTGGCGGCGGTTCGAAACGGGAATATGCGACGATCGCGGGGACGGTCAGCATCGGTGACGAACCGATTCCGGGTGGACGTGTGATCTTCGACCACGTCGAAGGGCCGATTGCGTCGGCAAACATCGATGAAGAAGGGAATTACAAAGCGCGCGTCGTGGTCGGCCTGCAGAAGATCGCGATCGACTATCACGATGACCCCGATGAGAAAGAGGTCGGAGGATCCGTGACCGGGATCCGTACCGAAGAAATTGTTCCGGGAAAGAGTCTCGTTCCGAAGAAGTATACCGCTTCCAAGACGAGCGGATTGGAATTTGAAGTTCTCTCTGGTGAAAATATTTACGACATACGGCTGAACAATAAATAGTTTCACCGAGAAGAGGGGGTGCTTTGTGCGGGATTGCGGGATACGCATCGCTGCGGGCATGGGGTGGCTCTTGGCCTGTTCTGTAACGGGAGGATGCGGTTCCGGCGATGCGTCGACCCCGGCATCTTCCCAGGCGACTTCCGTCGCTGCCGCGGTGACACCACGGCCCGAACTGGAAGTGGTCGTACCAGCCGTCTCATCAGAAACCAGTTCCAGTAACCTGGAACTGATTTTGATTCAGCCGGGAAAATTCCTGATGGGGTCGTCCGAAGGTGATAACCGGTCGCAACCACAAGAGCACCCCATCCACATTGTCGAGATTAAGGCTCCGTTTTATCTGGGGAAGTACGAGGTCACTCAGGATCAGTACCGGTCCGTCATGGGAAAGAATCCCAGCTGGTTTAGTGCCGAAGGGACCGGAAAGAAAGAAGTCGAGGGCATCGACACCAGCCAGTTCCCGGTGGAATCTCTTTCCTGGTACGAAGCGCTCGAGTATCTGAATGGTCTCAGTCGAGTCGAGGGTTTACCCCCTTACTACACGCTCGAGGAGATCGAACTGCGGGAATATCCTCGCGAGAACATCGAAGAACCGAAGCTGGCGATTGCTTCAGCGAAGGTGACGATTAACGGAGGGCCGGGCTATCGGTTGCCGACCGAAGAAGAGTGGGAGTATGCCTGCCGCGCCGGTACCGAAACCGCCTGGTGCTTTGGGGATACCGATGCGGCCCTGGATGAATACGCTGTCACGGGCTATCTCAACTCGGGACAACGTGCCCACGAGAAGGGAGAGCGCAAACCCAATCCCCTGGGTTTGTTCGATATTCACGGAAACGTGGCGGAATTCTGTTCCAATGCCTATAGCGAAGAGGCCTACCGCACGTCGCAAGAGACGGATGAGTCCGTTCCGGCGACGCACCGGGTGATCCGCGGAGGGTCCTGGTTCAACGGCCCGCTGCTGGCCCGTTGCGCCGCTCGCAATGGCGAACCCGTCGGCTTCCCGAAAAACTATGTCGGGTTGCGAGTCGCGCGGAGTGTCGCCGAGGTTCCCACGGGAACCGAGTAGCTCTCGTCAATTGCTGCTGCTTGATTGTTGCGATCTATGAGTGCACTATGCTGGACCGGAATCGATGACGGGTTTCACGATCGACTGGTCCCTGACTGCTCACTCCCTGTTTCTTATGACTGCCAGCGAATTCCACCTCGCCAATTAGCACCACCCGGCAGGTGTGGTCGACCATGGGACGCGACTTGCGGCCCGAATGCATCCCGACAAAGTGATTCACTGTGATCAGGACACAAACATGCTGAGTAATCGAAGATCTTGGGGATTCTCTCAATCTCGGACAGCGACGTTTCAGGTTTGTCAGGGGGCGCTGATGAATTGCGTTCTCGGTATTTTCCTGCTGGCGATCAGCGCGATGGCTGGGTCAGACGTCACGGCAGCAGAAGGTGCGAAGGGAGACGCCGCCGCGACCGAGTGGAAGGCGGGGGTCGCACGGACCGTCATTACTCCCAAGACTGCGGTCTGGCTGGCGGGGTACGGGTCCAAACGTGCACCTGACGGTAAGCTGCACGATCTGTGGATGAAGGCCGTGGCACTGGAAGACACGAAGGGGAATCGTGCCGTGCTGATTACCAGTGATTTTCAGGGGGTGCCGAAAATCATGAGTGATATCGTGTTCCAGCGGGTCAAAGAGAAATATGACCTTGATCGTAAGCAGATCATGTTCACCTTCTCTCACAATCATTGCGGGCCTCGTCTGGGCGATGATCTTGTTGATTACTACATCGTCGACCCTGAGCAGGTCAAACTTGTTGACGAGTACACGGCCGAGATGGTCACCGCGACGGTGGATCTGGTGGGTGAAGCACTGGCAAACCTTGCTCCGGCAACCCTGAAGATGGGGGAAGGGCACGCGACGTTTGCCGTGAACCGCCGAAACAATCGTGAAGCCGACGTGGCCAATATGCTGGAAAAGGGGATCCCTCTGCTGGGGCCCGTCGATCATTCGGTCCCGATTCTCACGGTCACGCGACCCGATGGAATGCTGGAGGCCGTGCTGTTCGGCTATGCCTGCCATCCGACGACTCTCAGCTTCATGACCTGGTGCGGGGACTATCCCGGCTTTGCACAAGTCGAGATTGAAAAGAATCATCCCGGTACGACAGCCATGTTCGTCAACACGTGCGGGGGGGATCAGAACCCCTTGCCCCGACGTACGGTCCAGCTTTGTGAAAAGTATGGTCACATGCTGGCCGTCGGCGTGGAAGAGGCACTCGTGCAACCGCTGACGACGGTATCGGGAGGGTTGCGGACAGCCTTTGAACTGGTCGAGCTCCCCTATCTGAAGACGGTCACCCGGGAAGACCTCAACAAGTTCGCGGCCGAGAATCACGAGATTCGAGCGCGGTGGGCCCGTCGAATGCTCGCCAAGCTTGACGCAGGGGAAACCTTCTCAAATTCCTACCCGTACCCGGTCCATGCCTGGCAATTAGGGAAAGAGATGCTGGTGATCGGTCAAGGGGCTGAGACGGTTGTTGACTATGCTCTGAGATTCAAGCACGAGTACGGGCCCGGAACGTGGGTCTGTGGTTATACCGACGACATGATCTCGTACATCCCTTCGCGCCGGGTCTGGGAAGAAGGGGGTTACGAAGGGGGATCCAGTCTGTACGAGTACGGTCGTCCCGCCCTTCGCTGGGCAGGCGATGTGGAAGATCGAATTGCCGCTTCGGTTAAGAAACTGGTCGAACAAGTACGGGATTAACGAACTATGCAATGCGCTCCGAAGTGGTTTGTCCGTTGTTTGCTGACGGCCGGAATGACGCTACTGGCGGGCTTTAACCCTCTGTGCGGGGAAGAATCGGACTTCAGCGGAGAACTTCCCAGTATTCCCGGTAAATCTCCCGACGAATCTCTGAAGGCGATCCGGTTGAAGGGGGGCTTCCACGCTGAACTTGTTGCCGCGGAGCCGCTGATCCGATCGCCCATGGGAATGACGTTTGACGAATACGGTCGGGCGTTCGTCGTTGAGTTGCCCGAGTACAACCAGTACGCCAGTCCTGCTCCCCACGGAAAAGGCTCCATCCGGCGACTGGTCGATACCGACGGGGACGGTCGATTCGATCAGGCGACCGTTTACGTCGATGACCTGGACTATCCGACGGCCGTGGCGTGCTGGAATGGGGGGATTCTGGTGGGGGTTGCACCCGATATCCTGTTCTGCAAGGACACCGATGGAGACGGAATAGCAGATATTCAGCAGAGGCTGTTCACTGGCTTCGGGCAGGATAAAGCGGGTGAAGGGATGTTCAACTCCTTTCAGTGGCGTTTCGATAATCGGTTTCATATTCCGACAGGACTGGATGGTGGCGAGATCGTTGCCGTAGCGGATCCTTCTCAGGCGGATCAGAAAATCGATAAGCCGATCAATGTGCGCGGCCAGCACCTGCTGCTGGAACCACGGCAGATGACGCTTACCGCAACCAGCGGCGGTGGTCAGCACGGGATGAGTCTCGATCGCTGGCAACTGCGGGGATTTGTCTGTGGCAACAGCGAACCGGTGCACATGATTATGTACGACGGACGATATCTGTCGCGTAATCCTTATCTGCAGGCTCCGGCTGCAGCGATCAATATCGCACCCGAGGGGAAGTTCACGAAACTGATGCGAATCAGTCCCGTCGAACCATGGCGAATTCTGCGGACCCGCTTGCGGAGTCAGGGAGCCATCCCGGGTTCTGACGAGGGTGGCAGCGCATCGGGATTCTTTACCGGCGCAACGGGCATCACGTCCTATCAGGGAGATGCCTGGCCGAATGAATTTCTGGACAATGTCTTCGTAGGGGAAGTCGCGAATAACCTCGTCTATCGAGCTCGACTGGAACCCGCCGGAGTCGGTCTGACCGCACACCGCGCGGATGCCGAGGCTGAATTTCTCGCGTCGTCGGATAACTGGTTTCGACCAGTTCAGTTTGCCAACGCGCCCGACGGGACGCTGTATGTGATCGATATGTACCGTCAGCTGATTGAAGGGGCGGCGTTTCTCGCACCCCAGATCCTGAAGCATATGGATACGAGTGCAGGAGCCAATCAGGGACGTATCTATCGGATCGCTCCGGATGGTTTTCAGCCGAAGCCGGTAGCTCGTCTCGGCGATCTGCCGACGGTCGAACTGGTCAAATTGCTGGAACACACGAACGGGTGGCACAGGCTGACGGCATCGCGACTGATCTATGAACGTCAGGACTCGGCTGCAATCGCACCGCTGAACGCCATGGCAAAGTCGTCGTCATCACCCCTCGCACGGATTATGGCGCTGTACTCGCTTCAGGGATTGTCGGCTCTAGAACCGTCGCTTGTTATTTCTGAACTGCGGTCAGACGACCCTCGTGCACGGCAGCACGCTCTCAGGCTGGCTGAATCGTTCGTTGATCGACCCGATGTCGCCGAAGCGGTGGTCGCGGTTGCCCAGGACAATGAACTGAGCGTTCGTTACCAGGCGGCCTTCACACTTGGGGCATTTCCCGCTCAGGCCGCGACGACAGCCCTGAGTCAACTGGCACTTAAGGATGGTGCAGACGCGTGGATGCAACTCGCAATCCTCAGTTCCGTAGGGGATCGTCGGGGCGAGTTCTTCACGCAGTTGCTGAAGAACCCGCAGACCCGGCAGGAACCACAGATTCGAAAGCTGCTGGTAATCCTCGCCGAGCAGATGGGGGCCGCCAACTCCAAGACGGAACTGACGCAGTTCCTGAAAGAATTGAATTCGTTATCCGAATCTCCGGCAGATCATTCTCTCGCGGTTGAGCTTGTGCGAAATGTGGTCAACAAGCACTCCTCGCTGGGAGAGCTACTTGATGGAACTGCGGGTGGAAAAGTTCACTCCATCCTGGCCACCATGGCGGACGAGGCTGAGGCGACCGCTCAGAACGAATCTCAGGCCACGGATGCACGGGTCAACGCAATCCGAACACTGGGGGTGATGCCCTTTGATCGCGTTCAGGCCACGCTTGCCAATTTGATTACACCTCGCGAGCCGCAGCCGATTCAGGCGGCTGCACTGGAGACGCTTTCACGGTATGACAGTGATAACGTCGCAGCCATGATGATCGATGTCTGGAAATCTCAGACACCACCGCTGCGTGCCACGTCGGTTGAAACGCTCTTCTCGCGACCTCAATGGATTGGACAATTTCTGGACGCCGTCAGTGACAATCGGATTGCGACCGCGGAACTCGATCCCGCCAGGATCGCTCTGCTCAAGAAGCATCAGGATGCAAAAATTCGTGAGCGAGCTGAAAAGCTGTTCGCCGGGGCGACGATCGACCGCCGTGCGGATGTCGTAGCCGCCTATCAGTCATCACTGGAAAAAGCGGGCGACGTCGAACGAGGCCGCGCTCTGTTCCGCAAGACTTGTGCGGCCTGCCACAAGCTGGAGGGAGTTGGCGAGTCGATCGGGGCGGATCTGAATGCGATCAAAGACCGGGGCATGGCGGCGGTGATGCTGAATATTCTCGATCCGAACCGCGAAGTTAAGCCGCAGTTCTTTACGTATGTCGTGGCTTTGGAAAGTGGTCGTACGGTCACCGGTATGATCGCCGCCGAGACGGCAAACAGCCTGACACTCAGAAAGTCGGATAACACCACCGAGACAATTCTGCGGGTGGATATCGAAGAGATCGTCAGTACGGGACTTTCGTTTATGCCGGAAGGTCTGGAGAAGCAACTCGATGTCGCGGCGATGGCGGACTTGTTGGCCTACCTCAACGCCTCGAAGTAGTTGATTTCCGCGCGATTGAAGTACGAGCGGGCTTGCCTGGGATCTGACTCTCACCGAATGGTGAGAGTCAGATCGCTTCTGTCCAGTAAACAACGACATCGTCCAACGCGACCGTCCTCTGGCGGGGATCTGATTTTCTCTCCCTCCCTCGTTCGTTCCCGACTCTTTGCTGCGGGGCAGGTATTGGCGTCATCCCGATTCCTTCATGGAGCGGGTTGGCGGTAGGGTTTCTTCTGGCGGTAGAGTTCCCGGCGTCTTTTCAGCTCGTCCCCCAGACTTGGTTGCTGAGGCGGAATTTTCTCTAACGCTTCTGTCGCTGCCGAGACCGCTTCATCGAATCGTTCCGATTCTGCGTAAGCGGCAGCCAGCAGGTCCAGGGAATCGGCGGATTGACGCTGGGAACCCGCGCATGCCTGTTCTGCCAGTTTGAGTCCCTCGGCCGCATTTCTCCATTGCGAGTCGGGGTGCGAAGCTCGGATCCAGCCGAGCGACAGCAGCGTAGGAATATGGTCAGGTGCCAGCTTCAGTGACTGCTCGAACTCGTTGATGGCGTCGGCCATTCGTCCCCGCTGCTGATGAATCAGTCCCAGGTTTCGTCGGCAGAGCAGGTTGTCGGGGGCCAATTCGAGAGCTCGGCGGAATTGCTGCTCGGCCGCTTCGGTCTCACCCCGGCGAGCATCCAGAATCCCTCGATTCACGATGGCCGTCAGCGATTCGGGATTGATCGCCAGGGCCGCATCGTAATGTTTGGCCGCTCCATCATGGTCTCCCAGTTCCACCAGCAGATCGCCCCACGCACGATGGGCTTCGTCAAATTCGGGGTCAAGTTTGACCGCTTTGGCAAACAGTTCGAGTGCCTGCGGCCAGCCTCCGTTCTCGACTGCGAGCTGGGCCAGGTGAAAGGGGGGCGCCGGGGATTTGGGGTCGGCTGTCTGAGCCCGATGGTAGTTCGAGATGGCCTCATCAATTCGGCCGTGAACAGCGTCGGCCGCCGCCAGATTCATCAGGGCACTGAAGTCATCAGGGTCGATCTTCAGCACATTCTGATAGCATTCGATCGCTTCATCCCACTTCTGCTGCTGCGCCAGACAGATACCCAGGTTTCCCATTGCTTTCAGGTAACGAGGGTTCGTCTCAACGATCTGCCGAAGTGACGTTTCGGCCGCTTTCAGGTCACCATGTTCTAACAACTCAATCGCCTCGGAGAGCTGGTTGTAGAGTGGCAACATGTCTTTCACGTCGATCTCTGACGGGGGGCCGTGGGAGGTGCGTCCGGAAAGGCCGCCGGTATAGCCCAGGCTCGCCAGGGTCTTCCGTTCCTTCGCAGAAAGCTCGGCGGGGTTCACTTCGCGTATTCGCAGTCTGTCTTCGATCGCCATCAGCCGCTGTTCAAGATCATTCACGATGTCCGGCTGCGACTCGGCCAGGTTTGTCAGTTCGTCCGGGTCATCCGAGATCCTGTAGAGTTCTGCTTTGGGAGATCGGATGTACTTCCATTCGCTTGTCGTCAGACTGCGCAGGGGAGCCCAGCCATTATCCAGGAAGGGCTCGTCGGTCATCGAAAAGCAGTCTCGGGGACTGACCGGTTCCCCGCGCCACAGGCCCGCCAGACTCTGGCCGCTGAGCGGTTTAGGGATGGGAAGTCGTAACAGATCGAGCATCGTCGGCATCAGATCCACCAGCGGGACCGGCTGTGTGACGCGAACGGGAGGCGGGGGGGCGGTGGGGAACGGGGATGAGGGGGGAGGGACGATGATCAGCGGGACATGCAGCGTGGAGCGATACAGCAGATAGCCGTGCGTGGGTTCCTGATGTTCGTTCAATCCTTCACCGTGGTCACCGACGATCACAATGCAGGTGTTGTCAGTCAGTTTTTCCTCTCGCAGGAATTTCGTGATCCTGGCAATCTGTCGATCGACGAACCCAATTTCGCCATCGTAGAGTCGTTCCTGGAACTTGTCGCCGAACAGGACTTCATGGGGCTGATAGGGGAAGTGTGGGTCATACAAGTGGATCCAGCAGTGAAATTTTTCCTGCTTGTGGCTCGCCAGCCACTTGAGTGCCGAATCGACGACAACAGAGCCACTTCGCTCACGGTGCAGAACGTCATGCGGCCGTACGGTACCACTCAGGTCATCGTCATAGGTTTCAAACCCCTGATTGAGGCCGAAACGCGAGTCGAGCACGAATGACGCAACGAAGGCCCCGGTGGCGTAGCCCGCACGAGAGAGCACCTCCGCGAAGGTCTCGATCTCGTCCGGCAATCGGCCCTTTCCGTTGGTGATCAGGCCATGTTCAGGAGGATGAAGCCCGGTGAACATGGTGGAATGCGAGGTCAGCGTGAGTGGGGCCGGGGCATACGCTCGCTCGAAAAGGACGCCTCGGCTGGCCAGTTCATCGATCATCGGCGTATGGACGTCTTCCGCACCATAGCAGCCAAGATGATCGGCACGGGTTGTGTCGAGCGTGATGACGATCACGTTCCACGGCTGGCGAGGTTCTAAGAAGAAAACAGACCAACCGATTGCCACAGCAAGAGCGACCCCGATGAGCGTGATCCAGAGCGGTATTCGACGTTGTGGTTGCACGACGATTGCCTTCATTGTCGATCCAGGGAGGTCCTTGGGGGCGGAGTCAGGTCTGTCTGAACGATCCCGGTTCGACTTTTCGGGGGTTTTCGGGGGTTTGCGGGGCGCTTGCGGCAGTTGCCGTCCGTCTAACCGGGCGGGGTCAATGCGGGAGAGGCTAGTGCGAGGTGAGGTCCATCTGGCAGACGGCCCATTGTCCGAAGTTCTCTTCGACCTCAACTCTCAGAGTTTCGAGATTCTTGCCTCCCGGGTGATTCAGGAAGACTTCCTTCAACCGAAGTGCCAGCCAGTGCCCAATCAGTTCGGCCGTCGTGTTGGCGACGGGTAACAGGACACAATCTTCCAGCGGGAAGACCCAGCGGCGCTCCGCAAAGGTCGCGGTTACCTCGCGATCGGTGGTCGTGACGTGGATCGCCTCGTGCTGCGTCGGTAAAAGAACATGATGGTCAAGCTCATTGACCAGCTTCTGTGTGGCGTCTCTCAGCGCGATAAAGTCGAACACATAGTGGTTCTCGTCCAGTGGCCCGGCAACTTCGACGGCGACTCGCCAGTTGTGTCCATGCAGACGTTCGCAGATGTTTCCGTTGAACGTGATGAAGTGCGCGGCACTGAAGACGAGGTGGTCTTTCGTCACACGCACGTGATATCGCTCGGTTGTCATATCGTCGTCTCGGCAGTAGCAGTCAGAATCAGGTTTGCCCGGTCAGTGATCGCGGACCGGGGCGGAGATGGGATCAGACCATCTCGCACGGCGGCAAACAAGGCCGCAGCCACCAGATCGGCCGTCGTTCCCGGATTTCGGCGATGCCCATCGGCACGCAGCCAGCAATCCAGTTCTGCCAGCCGCGACCGGTCGGGAAGCGACGAACCGACCGCAGTGGTCAGAACGGCAGCGGCTCGCGTGGCGGATTCCCGGGCGATGTCCCAGCCACATTTGCGGGCAATCAGCGTGTCGGGCCATTCGGCCATCATCCAGACATGCAGCAGGACGACGGCCTGTTCCCAGTCGGTCGTGGTTAAGAACAGATCAGCCAGCTTTCGGCGTGCTGCAAACACCAGCCGGTAGTTGGTGCAGTACTGCTCTGCGATGCGGTCTCGATCGACGGCCAGGTGCATTGCCTCCCGCAACGTGACCGTGGGTTGCTCGCGAATGTCCTGGGACGAGGCTTCGCCCATTCCCCCCGGCAGAGCCAGTCGGATCGCCGCGTAGACCTCCCCGGCATCTTCCGTAGTCGTATCGTCCAGGACGGCGCCGATTCCCTCTTCCAGTGGGACGTCGTGGGGAACGGCGACGAGCGGAGCCAGCAGCAGGATGATTCCCAGGTTCACGTTCGTGCCCGTCGCATCGCGCGTGGCTCTGACGGCGTTGAAAATTGCTGCTCCCAAACGAGGAGGAACGGGGGATGAGGTACGAACGCTCCCGCCCGGACCGACGTCAGTAGTGTCTGCAGAAGAGGGGGCCAGGGCGGCGAGCGGTGCTGCTACCGCTTTTGCCGCACAAACAAAATCGTTGTAGGTCAGGTCGCTGAATGCCGCCGCGGGATGGACGTTGCCAGGCTTGCGGGCGGTGGCTTCCATCAGGCAGGCGATCTCAATCTGTTCCGCTAGCGTCACGAAGTGATCCCGCTCCAATCAGTCCATGTTCTGAAACCATCCTCATTCCCCCCCGGTTCCCTCAGCCCTGTGGGCCGTCTCTGGTAGCGGTCACCGCAGGAACCTCACCCCAACTCCCCGCGACGGGATGGAGCTTCCTGGTCCGGTGCGCTCGGGGAGTGCAGGTCATCATCCGCCAAGTTTGGACGGGCCGAGGCAGACGTCGTATCATGCTCGCAACGGTGTCGCAGGTCCAATCATTTCGCAAAATTGAAAGTTGCCCAAACCTTGTCCTCATTTGAACAGACGCAATTTGACCTGACTGGCCGAGCTGCCTTGGTGACGGGAGCAGGGGGCGGCATCGGCCAGGCTGCCGCCATCACACTGGCACAAGCGGGGGCGATGGTCGGGATTCATTACAACACCGATGCGAAAGGGGCTCATGAAACACTGGCCGAGATTGAAAAGGCCGGTGGTCGCGGCGTGTTGCTGCAGGGAGGCCTGACGTCGGAAGTCGACGCCAATCGCGTGGTGGATCACTTCGTATCGCAAACCGGTCGGCTGGACATTCTGTTCAACAATGCCGGTAATCCCCTCTCACGATCTTCCATCGAGCAATGTCCGACCGATCTCTGGATGCAGGCTTTTCAGGTCAATGTCCACTCCGCGTTCCTGATCACACGCCGTGCGATACCGCACCTGAGAAAAAGTGCGGGACACGCAAGTATTATTAACAACCTTTCCCTGTCTGTGCAGACGGGGGGATCAGGGGGTGCAGGTCCATACGCCGCGGCAAAAGGTGCGTTACAGGTCTTTACGCGAACGTTGTCGAGAGAGCTGGCTCCGGATGTCCGAGCGAATTGCATCATGCCGGGTGTTGTCGAAACGCGTCATCATGAAATCTTCACGACGCCAGAGAAGATGGAAGATTATCGTCGGCAGACACCGCTGGGACGGAACTCTCAGTCGAGTGAAATTGCCCAGGCGGTTCTGTTCCTGGCGTCGGATGCGTCGAGCTTCATGACAGGTGGCGTGATCGACCTCAATGGGGGACGATTCTTGCGCTGAACGGGTGCAGCCGGGGTTTCGGGGCCAAAATTCCGAACGGGCACCCTGCAAGACGCAGAGGGGATGATCTACGCTCCCCGGTTGGAAATGGAACCTGACCCGCCAGCGAGATCATCAGGATAGGTCAGGTCGAATTGGAAAGGTCTGTCATGCGAATCTGGGTGGATGGCGATGCCTGCCCTGCAGTCATCAAAGAAATTGTGTTCCGTGCGGCGAATCGGATCCGGATTCCGCTGACGGTGGTGGCGAATCAACCAATGAGGCTTCCACGTTCGGAGTTCATCAGTCAATTGACGGTTCCCGCCGGACTGAATGTTGCGGATCAGCAGATTGTTGAACTACTGAATCCGGGTGATCTGGTGATCACGGCGGACATCCCGCTCGCGGCGTACGTCGTCGAGAAAGGGGGAACCGCTCTGGACCCGCGTGGCCATCTCTATACGGAAGAGAATATTGGCGAGCGACTGGCGATGCGAAACCTGCTGGATGGCCTGCGAGGTGAAGGAGTTGTGGGAGGCGGTCCTGCCCCGTTCGGGGGAAATGATCGGCAGGCATTTGCCAATCAGCTCGACCGCATTCTCGCTAAACGACGACCTGTGTAACCGGCGGACAGGACGTGATCCTGAATCCGCCAGGTCGCGTTCGTTCACGGTTCCTGCTGGAATTCGTCCGCGAACGGATCGAGCGGTTCGGCGTCTTCAGGCTCGAGTTCACGAGGGGGATTGACTGCGGCGGGACTGATGTCGTCCGTCTCTTCCGACGTCTGATGCACAGCACGTTCGACTTGCGGATCTTCTTTCGGAGAAAAGCTCGCCTGTACGACCGTCTGGGGGCCGCGGGCCTTGCCGTTCGCCAGTTGTGTTCGCAGCGTTTGCCGCAATGCCAGACGCTGCGACTCTTCGGGTCCCGCGATCAGCATGATGTCGTCCACGATATAGCGATCGTACTCATGCCGCAGCGTGACCTTGGCTCCGTACTTCTGGTCCCCAAAGTTGACAACCACTTCCTTGTCGCCGAACGCCATCGATTTGACAGGGGCCTGAAGGAATGTGTCTGCTGACATGCCCGAGTTCGGCACAAAGTCCGACTGACTCCAGACCATGCGGTTGAAGTCGTTGGTGCAGTTGCCCCTGATCAAGTCCAGTGCCTGCTCCTGCTGCTCGGCGTTGCGGCCGAGTGTGATTCCGGCAGCAAAGTCTTGAATCGGAATCAGGATTTCCAGCGTTGATTTCACGGATGCGGGAACCCCCGTGACCTGCCACTGCACGTCGTCCACCAGGAACTTTCCGCGTTCGTCTCGCAGCAGGTAGGTGTAGGGGCGGCCACCCTGGCGGACTTCGATTTTCGTGAGCGCTCCCTGGAAGGTTGCGGAAACGTATTCAACTTCAGGCGAATCGAATCCTTCGAGCGGCATCGACGGGACGGTTGCTTCCGACATTTTGTCCCAGACACGGCTGGAGAAGTCGCGAGTGGAACAGTGCTTGATCTGATCGAGTTTACGATGGGACAGAGCATCGACGAACACTTCCAGCATCCCCTGAGCGGTGAACAGGGCGGAAAGTCGTTTTTCCTGCTTGGTATCCACTTCGTAGATGGTGACGTCAGAGACAACGTAAGCGGGAAGTGCATCCGAGGTGATGTCGGGTTCACGCTGCATGTCGATCTGAATGAACTCCGCTTCGCTGCGAAGTGTGAAGTCGGCGCGGTTACCACGCAGCCGGACCTGAAGTTCGTGTTCGGGCAAGTGCGGATCGGGGAGCCGGGCCTGCGACAGATCGGCGAACGACAAGCTTCCCTGGAAGAAGTCGTTTTCGCAGAGAGTTTCCAGCCTGGTTTTATCGTCCGCCTGGTATGCGGCGAGGAATCCGACACACCGATTCACGGCATGAGCGAGGTTCAGCACGGAGGGAAGTTTTTCTTCTTCGTCCTTACACAAAATGGCGATGTCGGCGACCTGCCATTTTCCTTTCCGCAGCTCCATCGAGAGCACGGTCTCTCCGGATTTCCGGGGAAGTCTGACGACGGCCAGTTTTTCGTCCATTGATGCCGACGGGCGGAATTTTCCACTGGCTGGTTTGTTCGACGTGACCTGACGTGTCACCTGGGCCAGGAAGGGAGGAGGCAGTTCTTCGAGTGCCGTCCGCAGCTTCGGCGTGGCGACGGAGAGAACCTGCTCGCGGTCACCATGGTTCCAGGCATCCAGGAATTCGCGTACGGTGAGCAGCAGGTCCATCTGCTCGGTCACCGACTTGTACGCTTCAATTCCTTTTTTCTTCTGCTTGAGGTAGATGTCATCGATGACCCACTTACCCGAGTCATCGAGTGTCAATTCGTAGAAGACTTCTTTCTTGTCTTCGCCCACCTGGACGGTGACTCGCTTTTTGGTTTCAGAAACCTTTTCGACGTTCATGATCGACGTCTTGCCATCGGGGATGCGCAAGATCTTAATATCTTCCAACGCCGTCGCAGTGCGCAGCGCTCGCTTATTGAAGTCATCAGACGAGGCGACCTTCAAACCTTCGAGGTTTTGTGCCTCGAGATTTTTGGCGAACGTCGTGATGGCTCGGTTCTCAATCATATGGGCGCAGCCAGCCCCGGCAACGCTCAGGGCGAGACCGACTGACCACACAACGGAGCGAACAGCTCGGGACATGCGTGCCATCCTTGGCTGAGTTGGCGCAAAGGTCGCGCGGACTCAAAAGTCTGACAAAAACGGAAATGGGAAAATGGGAGGACAGGCTTCTCTCAGATTCCAGATTTCAGGTCAATATCACGTATCCGCCCTGAAGTTCGGAAAGAACCAGATTCCGCGAAGCGAGCCCAACTGCGGCAGAATCGGCGCAAAAGAGGGTTTTCTGCTGCGATGACGGGCTTTCTCAGCCTCCTGCCAACGAGTGATCGAGAGGCGGGGGAGACAGGACTCTCGATCTCTCTGTTTCGGATCCCTATTTCAGCAGCCTGGCGATGGCCGCCAGGAGGATCTCTTCGGATTCGGGTGCGGTGCGGGAGACCCAACTGGTCTCGTAGCCCCCTTCCGAATAGGCAATCGCGGTACCAATATAGCCGGGGCCACAGTCGCCGTAGCCAGCCGTGCAAATGAAGCGATCAGGACGCATTTTCTGTGCGGCTAACTGGTATTCGACGAAGATTTCTCCCGGCAGATTCAGGATGACCGCCTGTCCCAATCGCAGCGAGCTCAATTCGATTGTCTGTTTGGCCAGAACGCGTTTTGCATAGGCAAGGTCTTTCGCAGCGCGAATCCGTTCCAGCAGGTGGGCTTTATCATTCTTGAGCATGTCCTCAAGCGCTGTCAGGTTTTGCAGCGGTTCCCGCAGCGGAAGGGTAACCGGTTCGACACGCCATTCGATGTCGTTCGCAGCCACCGGAACGCGGGTGGTACTGGTCCAGGCTTGTTCCATTCCGGCGGCAAGTCTTTCTGTCAGTTCGATCCGGGCCTCTTGCGAGCCATTGTTATATTTTCCCGCAGCAAGATTCCCGCCGGCTCCGTTGAAGTGCATGTGGAACAGTTTGGGTTCGGCCCGGTCACGAACGGCTCGCGCCAGACCGACGAAGTCGGCACTGACCGCACCTTTGCCGTAGTGGCTTTGGGGGTGCGTCGCGTAATAGGTGATTGAGACCAGAGGGGTATCACCATTCCAGAAGCTGAGCAGTTTCAATTGGGGATCGATGACCCCCTCGGGAGCCGCGATCGCTTCGGGATCGACGGTGGAGCTGTAGCGGACAATTTTCACCTTGCCATCTTCACCAAGAATGCGTCGATTGGATGCAACCCGGTCCACAGTGGCCTGACCTGTCCCGAGATGCGTGAAGGGGCGAGCGGAAGGCAATGCCGCTTTGACCGTGAGCTTCAGGCGCTTCAGTACATCCCTGAGAAAGGGAACATCGAAGGCTTTACTCTCGATGCCGTACGGAGCAAGAAGTTCCGCTTCGCTGAGATCGCACGCAGGGGCATCGTGCTGATGCAGGACATGCACGGCGACGCGGGACGGAATCGTCTCTGCCGCGGATGCGAGGGCTTCCTTCCAGGCGTCGTACCCGCCATTACCAATGCCGACAAAGTCGACCGCACACAGGACAATCGGTTGCTCAACGCCCAGGATGATGATGCCGCGAGCGGAGAGGGGATCATCAATTTTGGAGGCGGGGGGAATGAAGCCTTCGCACAACGGTGAACCGATCGGAGGTGTCACGTCCAACTGGAATGTGACCAGTCGCAGTTCCTGAGCTTCGCTGGCAGGGCAGAAGAAGAAGCTGAGCACGACGGTGCAGACAGTGAGCAGGAATCCTGGACGCATGATTTCTCCCGTAGCTCTGATCGCGGATGGAGGCAACGTTATTTGCTGGTGCGAGGCTGAATGGCGAACATCCGTGTGGGGCCTCCTGTTCCTGATGTAATCTTGATCGGCGCAACGATCAGGAAAAAGTTCCTTGCCGGAAGCTGATCGAGATTCGCAACATTCTCGAGTCCATAACGACCGGCACCATTAATCTGATGATGCACGGTGAAGTCTTTGGACGGACCATAATCGATGCTCAGTGTATCGATTCCAATCCCGCGAATGTTGCGTTCCTTGATGAGCCAGCTTGCTGCTTCCGCAGAAAAGCCGGGGAAGTGCATTCTTCCCTGCGCATCCTGATTGCGATAACGGACATTGCTCTTCCAGAAGCGCGCCCATCCGGTGTTCAGCAGTACGATCGCCCGGCGGGGAATGGGGCCATGGGTCCTTTCCCAGTCCGTCAGGTCTGCAACCGTCAGCCGATAGTCGGCGTCGCTTTCTCCCTTCAGGGAAATATCCACCACGACCCCGGGGGCGAATAAATCTTCGCTGGCAATTTCGTCCAGGGTCAATTGCCCTCGCTCGAAGTGACACGGAGCGTCAATGTGCGTGCCGAAATGTTCGGGCATGCTGAACGCTTTTGAGGAAACCCCGTTCTTCTCCAGGGTGGCGATCGTTTTCAGTTCAAAGGGCTGGTAGTCATCCCCCGGCCAGAAGGGGCTTTTTTCGTCCAGCGAATGAGTCAGGTCGAGTAACTCGGTCTCTCCTGCAGCGAGCTGCCCCAGCGTCACTGCTTGCACGGAATCGACGGGGGCCGGCCGGTCCTGGGCAGAGGTGATCCCTGTCGCGATCAACCACCATCCCGTCACTCGCAGAAACAGGGGTAAATAGCGCTGCCTCAAGGAACTCATCGGGATATCCTTGTCGACCAATGGTAGGCATCCGTTCGCCGAGACTTCTTTTCTGCCTGTCACGGTGAACTTTCGAGATTGTCTTCACGACATGCTAACGTAACGATCCAGAGGCGTGAGGCGAAGGGAGAGGGAAACTTTGCCCGAATCAGGTCGTTCCAACGCGTCGCAGGGGAAAGAGGCTCGCTGGTCAGATGTGGTGAAATCTGTTCGCGATCGACCTGACTCGTGCGAAGTACACACTGCTCTCGTTCTGGACCTTGTGACGTTCGCAGCGACAGAGATCGGCCCTGTCAGGGGAAGGACCCCGACCGGCCCGTCAGCCCTGTGCGGTCGATCTGAAACGCCACCAGCCGGTGGTGAAACAAATCGCAGCGAAGAACAGCAGCATGCCACAGCAGGTGGCGACCAGTTGTGGATCGACAACGGGTTGGGTCAGAACCGCATCGAAGGCTTTCAGGGACCAGGCGTGCGGCGTGATCAGGCTGATCTGCTTCATCAACTTGGGAAAGAGTTCTCTGGGGAAGAAGCAGCCACTGACGCTGCTCAGTACCAGAATCAGCGTCGTTCCATAAGAAGAAATCTGCTGATCCGTCTGAACCAGCGTGGCCAGAAGCAGCCCTAGCGACGCGGCGGCGGCGGACGTACAGAGGATCACCGGAATCAGGTAAGCCGGCTGTGATCCCCAGGGCATGCCGAAGAGGAGTCGGCCACACAGGAACAGCAGTCCGCATTGCAGAATCGATGTCAGGTAGAACGGAATCGTTTTGCCGATCAGCAGCGAGGCGGTGCCGATGGGGGCCATCAGCAGACGCCGCAGTGTTCCCTGATCCCGTTCGATCATGAATGACCGCGCCATGATGTTGACCAGAAAAAATGCGAACATCACGGTGAAACCGGGAACAACCCAGAGGAAGACCGCGTTGGACTTGGGTTCTTCCGTTTGATCCGGCAGGGACAACTTTGCCGCAGTTTGAAGCTCCGTTGTTTCTTCTTCGTCAGTACGGACCCAACCCCGGGTCACGGGATTCTTTCGTGCAGCAATCGGAGCGACGAACTTGATGATCAGTGATGTGACGACTCCTTCCAGCAGCTTACCGACACCCCCCGCCGATACTTTTGCGTCCAGTGTCACGTCGAGGGACGAAACTCCTGAGACCGCCAGACCGATCTTGGGATTGAAGATGTCCGTCATCCTCACTTCGTCAACAAGTTCCTCAAACCGTGGTCCAATCTGCATCAGCATGATTGCATCGCCACTGCGGGCGAGTTCGGTGGCCGCTTCTTCCGAGTCGACAGGAGTAATCAACAGTTCGGGTTGCTGACCGAGGCTGCTGATCAGTTCTTTCGAGGTCTCGCTTTGACTGCGATCGATCAGAGCGATCCGGAAACGTTCGGTATTATCGTCACGGGTGAGGAACTGGCCGGTTGACATGCCGACAATCGAAATAAACAGCAACGGCAGTACGAGCAGCAACACGAGTGCTTGACGGTCCTGCGAGAGCAGAAACAGATCTTTTGCGGTGATATACCAGGCAGCCATACATTAGAACCTATCGCATATTCGGTTGAACGTCGAAAATTGCCCGCTGTTGCTGTGATTATCTGTGTACTGTCGGATTGGACGTGCCGTTTGGTAAGGTCTGGAAGATCTTGTCGAAGCTGCGGAATCTAGTGAGTTTTTTGTCGACGACGTGGTCCGTCAATCCCGCAGGCGTTTCCCGGTGAGTTTGAGGAATAGTCCTTCCAGATTCGATTGCTGAGTTTCCACCCGCAAGACTTGAACGCCTGATTTTTCGAGCTTGTCCAGGGTGGCGCGCAACCGTGTTCCCAGATCGTGTTCGTCATGGGGTGAATGAGGGTTGGTCATCGGGTGGCTTCCGTCGCGGGCCGTGGGATTTTGTCCGTTTGTTTTTGCGAGGTTCCCGACAGATGTCCCGCCCGAGACAATGACGGCGGGTTCATTGTCGTTACTGACGCCCACGCGTGCTAAATCCCCGAGTTCGGCAGCAACCCCGTCCGTCCGATCCACGTACAGGAAAACATCGGCGGACATCCCCGACAGCAGGCTGTGAATCGAGTCGTTCACCAGCACCACCCCTTGATCGATGATCGCGACCCGTTCGCAAATCGACTGGACTTCTTCCATATAGTGACTGGCGTAGATCACGCCCACGCCGGCGGCCGTCTGTTTACGAATACAGTCCATCAGTCGCGCACGCGATTGGGGATCGACCCCCAGAGTCGGTTCATCCAGGATCAGGATCTGCGGCCTCTGCATCAGTGCGATGCCAAAATTGAGCCGGCGCTTCATGCCGCCAGAGTAGTTTCCCGCTTTCCGGCGAGCGCTCTCTGTCAGACCAATCTCTTCCAGAACTTCGCTGCAGCGCTGGTCCAGTTCTTCGCCTCGAATTCCGTAGAGATTTCCGAAGAACTTCAAATTGTCCAGACCGCTGAGTTCCTGATAGATGGCATATTCCTGGGGAACCAGGCCAAAGACCCGACGCAGGGAAAGATCTTTCCCGTCGAAGTGTTTTCCATTGATTCGGACTTCGCCACTGGTCGGGGTCAGCAGCCCCGCCATCATCATCATGGACGTGCTTTTGCCCGCTCCATTGGGACCCAGCAGTCCGAGGACTTCCCCACCCCGGATCGAGAAGCTGACGTCCTTGACGGCAACGTGCGTTCCGAACTGCTTCTGCAGTTTGATCGCTTCGACCAGAATTCGGGAAGGAGGGGCCACGGCGCCAAGTGATCCCTCAGACTCGGCGAGTCTGTGCGACTGCGGGGAATCCGAAGTATTGTCCGTCAAGCGTCGCCTCACAGATGGGTGGTTTCGACACGACCTCGTTCAGAGGGTTCCAATCATGATAATATCTGCGCCGATGAGACGGAGCCATTGACACGCGACGAAGAAATCGTCGAAGTCGGACATTCTCTGCGAAACTCTTTCTGAGTTCGGTTGATCGAAGGCGGACAGGCA
Organism: Schlesneria sphaerica; assembly: GCF_044336245.1. NCBI lineage: Bacteria > Pseudomonadati > Planctomycetota > Planctomycetia > Planctomycetales > Planctomycetaceae > Schlesneria > Schlesneria sphaerica. Next base: position 4,609,070 of record NZ_CP172346.1, read on the forward strand.
TCGTACCGTACCCGTTCAAAATTCCCTTGATTCCTCTGGTGGAACTACGATGGTCGTCAATCGAATGAACCGTTCAGCGGTTTTGCTTCCCGTGCTCGCGGTCCTGTTGCTGGCGGGTGTCTGGCTGGGTGTATTGCCACGGTCGGGGGCTGACGCAGACACGCTGGTCGTCTACTGTGCCCACGACCGGATCTTTGCCGAAGATGTTCTGAACGAGTTCTCCCGCCAGACAGGAATTCAAGTTCAGACGCGATATGACACAGAAGCGACAAAATCGCTCGGGTTAATCAATCTGATTGTCCAGGAAGCGGCGCAGCCTCGCTGCGATGTTTTCTGGAACAACGAACTGCTGGGGATGGTCGAGTTGCAGCAGCAGGGCTTGCTTGAGGCTCATCGAGGGGCCGCGTGGAGCCGTATTCCCGAGCAGTTTCGCGACCCTGAGGGTTATTGGGTCGGATTCGCTGCCCGATTGCGTGTCATCATCTTCAACACGAGTCAGGTCGCCTCATCAGAAGAGACCTTCAGTACGCTGCTGGGGCTGGAACCGGCTCGCGTCGCGATGGCGAAGCCGCTGTTCGGTACGACGCTCACTCATTACACCGTACTCTGGCACTTGTGGGGGGGCGAACGTCTCAAAGACTGGCACCGTGATTTGCGGATGCGGGGCCTGCGCGAAGTCGATGGGAATGCGGCTGTCAAAGACATCGTCGCCCGAGGGACTTGCGATGCCGGATTAACAGACACCGATGACGTGTTCGTGGCGCTGGATGACGGGTTACCCGTCGAGATGCTTCCCGTTCGCATCTCTGCCGTCCCGCCTCAATCGGATCACCAGGCCGTTCCTGCCGAGAATTCGCCGACGGCGACACAGTACCGCACGGTCTGTATTCCGAACACGGTCGGAATCATTAAAGGAACCCGCCGGCTGACCGCCGCGCAGCGACTGGTTGATTTTCTGGCGTCTGCCGAAACCGAATTGGCACTCGCCAAATCAAAAGCACGGCAGATTCCTCTGGGCGAAGTAAATGCCGAACTGATTCCCGCAGAGGTGCAGAAGTTGACGGAGTGGGCTCGCGACGGGGTCGATCTGCGAGGCCTGCTTCCCGCCCGACGGGAATGTCTTGAGTGGTTGAAAGCGGAGTACCTGAAGTGAAACAGGGTGCTGCATGAGTCTCGGGTGGGCCTGCTGGTGGACACTGGTTCGGACATGCGTGCTTTGCTTGTGTGCATGGCCCATCTGCATCGGCGTTGAACGCTGGCTGCGTCAGGTGTCGGATCGGTGGCGGCCCCTGGCTTTCGGCCTGTTGCTCGCACCATTTCTCTTTCCGGAACTGCTGGTGGGTTACACGTACCGGGGGCCGGCACTCTCGTCGTCGCGCGTGGCGGAATGGCTTTGTACGGTGCTGTTGCTGCTGCGGATTGTTCCGATCGGCGTGGTGACGCTGCTTGCCTCACCCCCGGGACTGGCCAGTGCTTCGGCCCTTTATTGCCGATGGATGCTCGTTCGACAGAGCGGGTTCTCGCTGAGAGAGCTGGCACGTCTGCTCGCCTGCATCTGGAACGACCCGGTGCGGCGAGTTCTGCCCGCCTTGGGGCTCATGGCCCTGGTTGCGTTCCAGGAGTTTGAACTGGCGGCGCTGCTGCAGACGGCGAGTTGGACGGACTGGTTCATCGCTGCCCAGCGCGTCGGACTCGACCGAAACGAGATGCTGGCTCATTCGTCCTGGCCCGTCGTGATGCAATTGCCGCTTGTTCTGGGAATCGTGAACTGGGCCGTCTACCGGCAGACACCCCACGTGGAAGCGAATCACGAGTTACGTCTCTCGGCCCGGAACCACGGAATGGCATGGCTCTATCTTGCTGTGGCACTGACGGGAGGCTGTCTGATTCCCCTCATTTTTCTGGGATCAAATCTGCTGAGCGGGTTAAGACTGATGCTGGTCCAGCGCACGCAGTTGCTGGGACTGAGTCATGAAGTTGTGATCGCGGTGGCGATCAGCCTGACTGCAGGATTAGCGACCTGGGGGATGAGTGGCCGGTTTCTGCGTTCACAACAGGGGTCGCGGTTCGTTCGGATCGGATTGCAGGGGGTGCTGTTGCCGGGGCTGGCGGGTTCGCTGCTGCTGAGTCTTGCGGTCTCGCGCTTGTTTCAGCAGCCCTGGTTTCGCCCGTTCTATGATACGCCGATTCCCTGGGTGATCGCTGTGACGGTGTGGTTGTTCCCTCGAGCGGTACTGGTGCGACTCTGGCTGGAAGCGACTCAGTCGGGTGAGGGGCTTTACCTTGCGAGCCTGTTGACGAACGGAGCGGGGCGAACGAAAGAATCCATGGAGTCCCTTGCGGCAGCTCAGGCCGAGATTCCACGTCCGACGAGACTGGCGGGAAGTTTAGCGTTCCGACTGCGTGATCAACCCCGTTTGCTGGCGATTGGCCTGCTGTGCTATTGGGCCTATCTCGACCTGTCGACCGCGTATCTACTCGCTCCGACCGGAATGCCCTCGGGCCTGGTAAGGCTTTATAACTTCATGCACTTCGGACGGTCAGCGGCGCTGTCTGCCGAAGCGTTCGCATTCTTCGGGATGCCGATCGCCTTGCTGTGTCTGGCGATCGGCATCATGCGACTGTTTCGATCGTAGCGGACAGACTCCCGCGACATCGGGTGCGGGAGGTGACCACGGGAGGTGACCACGGGAGGTGACCACGGGAGGTGACCACGGGAGGTGACCACGGGAGGTGAACACGGGAGGTGAACACGGGAGGTGAACACCGAACAGACGCAGCACACGTGCGTAAGCGTGCGCTGCGCCGGTCCGCCTGACGATCAGAATACTTCGGTATGCTGCGGGCGGGGTTCTGGCGACTGAAGGTCGAGTTCGATCAGCCGGCCTCCCCGTTTCCAGGCGGGGGGGCCATAACCGCCCCAACCGCTGACACGTCCGTAAGCCAATTCGATACCCTCCCATTTGCCATGATAATTGTTGACGTGGTCATGGCCGCAGAAGACCCCCACCACCCGGCCTGAGGCCGAAAAGTCCTGAAAGGACTGGCCGGTGTCACTGTCGAAGCAAACCTTCTCTGCCTTGTCCCCCTCTGCCTGTCCCGACTCGAACAAGTCGTGATACTCCTTCAACGGAATATGAACGAAGACCGTGATCGGAGATTTGACCTGTCGCTGGGCGTCTCGTTCCAGCTGAGCTCGGAACCACGCCAGCTGCGGGTCAGAGATCCGGCGATCACCGGGTGCGTAGCCGACCTGAAAGAAGAACAGGGACGCTCGCGGTTGAGGGTTGTCCTTGTCCATGATGTCGTAGCGGTAGCAGTAATGGCGTCCGGTGGCTGCGTCGTGGTAGCCCTGAAATCCCCGTTCCATTCTCTGCCGGATTTCGTCGAGCGGAAGGGAGCCTTCTGCCTGTTTGACCGGGTAGTCATGGTTTCCAAAGCAGAGGGTCCAGGGAACCTGCAGGCCGTTGAGAATGTCCATCCCGGTCCATTCCACCGGTTTCGATGAATCGTTGTTGACGAAGTCGCCGGTGTGAATGATGAAGTCGGGCTTTACGCGGTCGACCAGTCCCCGCAGCAATTCCTCCGTTGCCTTGTTGGTTCCGTCGCCGGGATGGAAATGCGTGTCTGCCAGTTGGAGCAGTCGGACGGTCCGTGGTCTGCTGGGGGTGAAGAGAATGTCGAGCTGATCCGTGGATTGGGGCCGGATCAGCAGATCACCGAATCGCTGTTCTTTCTCTTCCGCCTTGCACGAGTTCGCCAGCGAACCGCTCAAGAGGGGAAGGGATGACAGTGCGACCGACTGAAGGAAAGTACGTCGTTGCATGAGTGCGAATCTCGGCTGAAGGCACGCGGTTCTGACCGACTCGAATAAGAGTCACAACAGGCCACGACAGAGTATCTCAATCGACACGTCAGTTGAAGTATTTGTTGAGGCATGACGCTGGGTGGAGTCCTACCGCCCAGACGAACTGGTTTTCCAGCGATGGATGCGTGCGCGGCTCCTGCGGGCTGCGTTGCCTTCCGGGGTGCTCGGCGAATATCGTGCGAGTCGGGAGCGAAGGAACTTGAGGTTGCCTGGATTGCCAATCCACTCGATGTGACATCCTGACAGCGACGGTCTGCTTTTTGCACAGGGTGACCCGTTGGTCTCGCAAAGGATCTAATCTGCGGGATCCAAGCGATCTATGGGATCCGAACTGGGCAACAACGACGACATAAGGCGGAACTGTAAAGAAGGGCGATTAGATGAAGTCGATCTTGTCGGCGATGATGTGTCTGACTGTCCTGTTCTTAAACCCGGGTTGGCTGCACGCCGCCGATGCGGAACCGGATCCTCGCCCGAACATTGTCTGGATTATTGTCGACGACATGTCGGCAAACTTTTCCTCGTTTGGCGAGAAACTGATCGAGACACCTCATGTTGACCGCCTGGTTTCGCAGGGGACCAAGTTCGAACGCTGCTTCGTGACCGCCCCCGTCTGTTCTCCGTGTCGCTCGGCCTTGATTACCGGCATGTATCAGACATCGATCGGAGCGCACCATCACCGCAGCGGCCGAGGGGTCGAGAAGATTCTTCTCCCTGCAGGCGTTGAGCCAGCACCGCTGATCTTTCAGCGAGCGGGTTATTTCACGACGATCAGCAGTTGGCCGCAAAAAGACCAGGGACTTGGCAAGACGGACTACAACTTCGAGTGGGATCGGGGAATTTACAACGGAAACGACTGGAGCGGCCGTGCCAAGGGGCAGCCGTTCTTCGCTCAGATTCAACTGCAGGGTGGCAAGCTTCGTCATAATCAACGCTGGAACGAAATCGCACAGCAGGAACTGGGCAGTTTGACATCCCCGCAGGCTGTCAAACTGCCACCTTATTATCCTCGTGATCAGGTTCTCCTTGATGATTGGGCACAGTATCTGGATGCCTGCCGGCATACGGATAAGCAGGTCGGTCAGGTGATTGAGCGACTGACGCGCGAGGGGCTGCTCGACAATACAATCATCTTCTTTATGACAGATCACGGTATCAGTCATGCGCGAGGTAAGCAGTTCCTCTACGACGAAGGGATTCACGTCCCTCTGGTCATCCGGGGGCCTGGCATCGAGAAGGGCAAAGTGCGAGAAGACCTGGTAGAGCACATCGATCTCGTCGCCACTTCCCTCGCTCTTGCCGGACTTGCGATCCCCGCGACAATGCAGTCGAAGGATCTTCTTGCGAAGAACTATGCTCCGCGTCAGGCCGTCTTCAGTGCGCGAGATCGCTGTGACGAAACTGTCGATCACATACGGGCAGTGAGAACGGAGCGGTTCAAGTACATCCGCAACTTCCTGCCGCAGCGGCCTCATCTGCAGCCGAACCGGTATAAGGACAACAAGCCGATTGTCCAGAAGTTGCGCGAACTGCACGAAAACCAGCAACTCGATGCGCTGACAGAATCGCTGCTGTTCGCCCCCACCAGGCCTGCTGAAGAACTTTATGATCTGGCTGCAGATCCCCATGAACTCCGCAATCTGGCGGACGATCCTGCTTACGCTCAAACACTGACGGATCTCAGACTGCGACTGGAACTCTGGATGACCGGGACAAATGATCTCGGACGTACGCCCGAAACCGAAGCGATGTACGACAGCGATATGGCGAGTTACCTGGGCGGGGAGGGAGCCCGGGAGACCCCTCAGCGACAACTCCTGCGAAAGAATATCGAGCTGATGAAAGCCTGGAGACAAGAGGGGAAGTAGCCTGCTGAGTCCAATCGTTTCCCTGAGGATCCGCTCGTTCCAGGGCCCCCGATGGAAGTCATACGGATCCGCGGTGATGATCTGTGTCGGTCCCGGTGGTAATCGATATGGCCAGACGGTATGAATTCCAGCAGCCTGATCGTCCCGTTCGAACCCGCAGGCCCCGGACGGAAAGTCATCCGTTGGTTGCGGTGAATCACGCCACCGAAAGAAGAGAGTTCCCGAATGTTTCGTGTGCTCGAAGTCACAGCGGAGGGACAGGTATCGGTCACCGAAGGGATCGACAAGGTCGGTCCCCCTCCGCCCGGTGTCTTGCGCTGGATCGATCTGGAAAAGCAGGATGAAGCGCAGCTCGGGGTGCTCGCACAGCGTTTCCACTTCCATCCACTCACCATCGAAGACTGTTCCCATTTCGATCAGCGGCCGAAAATGGAGGAGTACGGCGATTATCTGTTTCTTGTTACCCATGGCTTTCGTCTGACGGATTCGATTTCAGAGCCGCTGGATACCCTGGAACTGCACACATTTCTGAACAGAGACTACATCGTTACGGTCCATGTCGAGCATATCGCACCCCTGGAAACAGTCTGGTGCCGACTGAAAGGGGATGGGGCGCTCTTCAAACGAGGGGCCGATTTCGTCAGCTATCTCGTCGCCGATGCGATTGTCGACGGTTTTTTTCCGTTGCTGGATGATGTGGCGGCCCAGGTGGAAGAGGTGGAGGATCAGGTGCTGGGGGGGAGTCACAAAGTGGAAATGGCTGACATCTTTCGCCTGAAACGGCTGCTGGTGGAATTGCGGAAGGTTCTGTCCCCCCAGCGGGATGTGTTTGCGCTGCTCGCGAAGCGGGGTGACGGTCGCATTGGCTCGTCCACGGCGCTCTATTTCCGTGACGTGTATGACCATGTCCTGCGCATCCATGAACGGGTGGAAGGGACACGCGATCTGCTGGGAAACGCGCTCGATGCGTATCTCTGGTCTGCGTCGCAGCGGACGAATGAGATCATGAAACGGTTGACGCTGTTGAGCGCGATCTTCATGCCGCTTTCTTTCATTACCGGCTTCTGGGGGCAGAATTTTGAGGGGCTGCCGACGAAGTCGAATTCGATGATGAACTTCATGCTGGTCAGTTGCGCGGTCATTCCCCTGGGAATGATTTATTATTTTCGTCGTAGCAAGTGGTTCTGAACCGTCTGAAGTGAGACCTTCCAGTCTGGAGTCAACGACCCGTGACGGATTTACAGATCGAACAAAAGCCGAACCGCTGGACAACCTTTCTGGAAATGCACGCCCTCGACGGGATGCTGCTGGCGGTGCCGATCGCCTTCTTGCTTCGGTTCGTCCCTTCGCTCAAGAACGAGACGCTGCTGTTTGTGGTGACGTGCGTCGCCATTATTCCTCTGGCAGGCTGGATGGGGCGCGCGACAGAGCATTTAAGTCATCGCGCCGGACACGGCGTGGGGGGGCTATTGAATGCTACATTCGGCAACGCGGCGGAACTGATTATCGCTTTGATCGCCCTCTCGAAGGGCTATATCGATGTCGTGAAAGCGTCGATCACGGGATCGATTATCGGCAACATTCTGCTCGTTCTCGGGGCGGCGACGCTGGCGGGGGGCTTACGTTACGAACGACAGACGTTTAACCGTGCAGGGGCGCGCATCTCGACGACGTCGCTCGCACTGGCGGCCATCGGTCTGATCATACCGTCGGTCTTTCACATCGCCGCTGCCCAGCATCCCGGCGGCTGGACCCCTGAGGCAGAGCAAAAGTTGTCTCTGGCGATCGCGTCTGTGTTGGCGCTCACCTACATTTTATGGCTGGTCTTTCTGCTGGTCACGCACCGCGGGCTCTTTTCGCCCGAGCACCACGGTGATGAAGCAGCGAATGAAGAGTCAGAAAAGCCGTGGTCGCTGCGCAAGTCGATCGCCGTGCTGGCGGTTTCCACACTGTTCGTGGCGATCATGAGCGAGTTTCTGGTTGGCTCGGTTGAAGCGGCACGCGAATCGTGGGGAGTGACCGAGGTCTTTGTCGGGGTCATCATCGTGGCGATCATCGGCAACGCCGCAGAACATTCGACGGCCATCCTGGCCGCCTTCAAGAACAATATGGACCTGAGCCTGGGGATTGCCGTTGGTGCCAGTATTCAGATCGCGCTCTTCGTCACGCCCGTGCTGGTGTTTGCTTCGTACTTTTTTGCGAAGCCGATGAATCTGGAATTCTCCATGCCCGAGATCGTCGCCGTGACACTCGCCGTCTGGATCGTATCGGTGATCAGTGGTGATGGTGAATGCAATTGGCTCGAAGGAGTGCAGTTGCTTTCGGTCTATCTGATCCTGGCGATTCTGTTCTTCTTCCTGCCTTGACCAGCAGCGGTGGCGATGCGAGTAGATGCTCTCTTTCGGTCGTGTCGGCAAAAATCCGCGGAATGCGATTGGCTTTCCCGGGAAGTGCTGGTTAGGATTATGTCATTCCGTCTTTTTTGTGGTCATGTCTAACCGATTTCCGCCAGGATCCGCCGTGTTATGGTCCCTTGAGACAGTATCGCTATCAGGGCGTCGGTCTCCGCGACTGGACCGTGTCTCGCTAGCGATTCCGGAAGGAATCACGGCTGTGCTGGGGCATTCAGGGGTGGGCAAGACGTCGCTTCTGAACCTTCTTGTCGGGTTTGAGACACCCTCTTCCGGGAAGGTGCTTTTTCAGGCGGACGTTCCCGCGGCAGAACTTCCCCTCTTCTGGGTACCCGCCAATCATGGCTTGTGGCCTCATCTGAGTGCGCGAGATCACCTGCTGACCGTGATGCCAGCCACGCAACGGGACCCCTCGCGACGAGCAGACGAACTGCTCGCCCGGTTTGATTTAACAGAGCAAAGTGATGCGACTCCCGGATCGCTCTCGCAAGGGGAGCGGTCACGACTCAATGTGGCGCGCGGTCTGGCGTCCGAGGCAAAGGTTCTCGTGATGGACGAACCGTTGGCTCACGTAGACTCCGCTCGGTGTGGCCGCTACTGGGACGCAATCCGCGAACATTGCCAGGGACGAGGGACGTCGCTGGTGCTGGCGACACACCTGCCGGATGTGGTCCTGCGCGAGGCCCAGCACGTGATTTGCCTGGGAAAAGGAGTCGTCACTTATGCGGGTGACGTGATGTCGCTCTATCACAAGCCACCTACTCGAGAATTGGCCGAACTGCTGGGGCCCTGCAACTGGCTCGCGTCGGAAGACTCGCAACGATGGCTGAACTGCGAGGGACCACGGCAGACTGAGGGGGAAACGGAACGCTCGCTGCACGTCTGCATTCGGCCCGAACGGATCACGGTTCAACCTCACGACGACAGTGCGTTGATTGTCGAGCGATCGCGGTTTGCGGGTGCTTCCACAGAGGTCGACATCCGGGACGAGCGATCGGGGACTGTGCACCCTTTTGTCGTGCGGTTTCAGGGAAGTACCGACATTCAACCGGGGCAGCGAGTGGTTCTGCAACTGTTGCAGGTTCTGTTACTGCTGCTGTTCTTGCCTGGTTGTCTGTTTGATACGTCGCCGATCTTGCCGGTGAAAGCCGAGTCAACCTGGCAGATGCCCCCTGACGGTGCGCGGGTTCCCGCTCCACGAGGGATGACCGTTTCTCCGCAGGACGAATATCTGGTGCTCGATAATGCGGGGCGCGTACTGGTGTTCGATGGCGAGGGGGATCTCCAGCGACAATGGTGGATGCCGGAGTACGCGATTGGTAAGGCCGAAGGGATCTGCGTCCTCAAGGATGGGCGCATCGCCGTGGCCGATACGCACTATCATCGAATCGTGCTCTTCGATCATGAGGGCGAAGTGACTGGAATGTTCGGACAGCGAGGGAGCGAACCGGGCGATTTTGTGTATCCTGTTTCGATCACTCAGGACCCCGACGAAAACCTTTATGTTTGTGAGTACGGGCAGAACGACCGGGTCCAGAAGTTTCGTCCTGACGGAACGTTTCTCCTGCAGTTCGGAGGGCCGGGAACCGGGCTGGGGCAGTTTCAGCGACCGAGCGGAATTGTCTGGTATGATCACCACCTCTATATCGTTGACGCGTTCAATAATCGGATTCAGGTTTACACGGACGAAGGGAATCCGGTTGCAATTCTGGCAGATTCAGACAGAATAGCTGAAGTTCATTATCCCTATGACATCGCCGTGGACCAGAAGGGGGATCTGTTGGTCGTGGAATATGGAGCAGGGCGTGTTTCCAAGTTTAGCCGGTCCGGTCGTTTGTTAGGTCGTTACGGACGATCGGGCCCCGGTCAGCAGGAAGCACAGTTCTCAACCCCTTGGGGTATCAGCATCGACCGGCGGGGCAGAATCTACGTTTGCGATACCGGCAATCGACGGATCGTGGAGTTGGACCTTTGAGATGATGAATAAACTGCGCCGGATCTTCACCAGCTTCTTTCCAATGTCTCGGCGGGCGATCCGCTGGCGGGATATCTGGCCGCTCATCGTCTTTCTGATCGTCTTCGGAGTTGCCTGTTTCGGACTGGAGTACGGGCACTACCTGATGTTCGCTCGCCCCCTGATGCTGGGGCTGATTGTCTTTGCTCCGTGGATCTGGTGGATGCACGTGGCGGGATATGCCGGGCTTCCCCGCGGGCGTGCGACTGTTGCTCTGTTAACGCGGCTCACGCTGCTCGGTTTATTGTCCATGGTGCTGGCAGAGCCACGGTCCGTTAAGACAATGGACGTCATGTCGATCGTCTTCGCTCTGGACGTGAGCGACTCCATCTACAGCCCCGACGACGCGCTGAACTACGTCGTTCAAACAGTGCAAAACCAGCGACCTAAAGGGAAGTCGGATCAAGCGGGCCTCATCATCTTTGGCAAGACGCCAGCGTGTGAGCTTTCACCCAGCATGAGCTTCCCCTTCGAAGCGTTCAATTCGCAAGTCGATCGTGGTGCGACCAACATCGAGCAGACCTTGTCCTATGCCGGGGCGCTCCTGCCGGAAGACTATCAGGGCAAAGTGGTCCTGATCAGTGACGGAGTTCAGACGGAGGGGAACCTCTCCCGTATTCTGGACGATTTGAAAGGGCGTGGCGTCGTCGTTGATGTTCTTCCCATCGATTACTCCTACAGCAACGAGGTCTGGCTGGAACGACTGGACTTGCCTCAAGGGGTCAAACTGGGCGAGACGTACGAAGCCGGGATGCTGGTCAAGTCGCTCAACGATGGCAAAGGGAAGCTGGTTCTGCGTGAAAACGGAAACGTCATTGCCGAGCAGGAGGTCGAGTATAAGGAAGGGACTAATCGTTACACCGTTCCGATTACGCTCAGAACGGCAGGCTACTACGAATACACGGCCAGTATTGAAGTTCCCAAGGCGCAGGACAGTCTTCCTCAGAACAACACGGTCCTGAATTACGTCTTCGTCGAAGGGGAAGGAAAAGTTCTTCTGGTCACAGACGGATCGGGAGATCGCCGGGACTGGGAACTGCTGGAAAAAGCGATCCGCGATGGTGAACGAGTGGTTGAACGGATTGACGGTGTGGACATGCCCCGTGATGCAACGTCGCTGATGCCCTACGACTGCATCATCTTCGTCAATGTCCCGCACGACGAGTTCGACGTTCAGCAGCTTCAGGCAGTTCGCGACGCCGTCTACAACCTGGGTGCGGGCTTCGTCATGGTCGGAGGGGCAAACAGCTTCGGGCCGGGCGGTTACCACCGAACAGTGATTGAAGAAATTCTGCCCGTGACTATGGATGTCTCACAGAAGAAGGTGCTCCCCAAAGGGGCACTCGCAATCATCTTGCATTCGTGTGAGTTCCCTGAAGGGAACACCTGGGGCAAGCGGATCACCAAACAGGCGATCAAAGTGCTGGGTGCCCAGGACGAAGTGGGGGTGCTTGCATATACGGAAACCGGCGAGAAGTGGTTGTTCGAACCGACACCCGCGGCGAACTATGAGCAGCTCGTACCGATCATCAACGGCGCCACCATCGGCGATATGCCCAGTTTTCAGAACACCATGCAGATCGGCCTGAAAGGGTTGCTGAAGGTTGATGCGGCGACTCGCCACATGATCATTCTCTCCGACGGCGATCCCCAGCCACCGACTCCGGCTCTCATTAAGGAATTTATCGACAAAAAAATCAGTGTCTCGATGGTGGCGATCTTCCCGCACGGTGGTCTGGAAATTTCGAAAATGCAATCCGTCGCTGAAGTGACCGGAGGGAGATACTACTTTCCGGAAGATCCCAACCAGCTTCCCGCAATTTTCATCAAGGAATCGAAGACGCTCAAACGGAGCATGCTGCAGAACAAGGTCTTTACCCCGGAAGTCGCCTTTCCGTCTCCCATCCTGAAAGGAATCGATGGGCTGCCGGAACTGAAAGGCTATGTGATTACGACGGCCAAAGGTCATCCCGCGATGACGATCCTTACGGCCCCTCCAGATGCGGATGACGCCGATTCACAAGACCCGGTTCTGTCAGTCTGGCAGCACGGACTGGGGAAGACTGCTGCGTTCACATCCGATTTCAGTACCAACTGGGGCGAGCACTGGCAGAAATGGGATCGTTTTCAGCCGTTCGTCAAACAACTGCTGACAGACGTGAGCCGTGTGAAAAAGGATGGTCACCTGCGGATGTCGACGCATACGTCTGGAGGCGATGCCGTCATCGTGGTGGAAGATTTCCATCCCGAAGAAGGCTTTCTGGAAGTCACCGCGAAGCTGGCTGGTCCGAATGAGAAGTCCGAGATTGTCACGCTCAAGCAGGTTGCCCCTCGCCGTTATCAGGCGACTGTCCCGCTCTGGGGGCATGGTCGTTATCACGCGATCGGGCAGGGGACGGCGGGTGAACGCAAGGACGTCGCATTTGGTGGATTCATCGTTCCCTACTCACCCGAATACCTCCGCTTCCGATCGAATCGTCAGACACTTCAGGAAGTGGCTGATCGAACGAATGGCCGAGTCTTGTCGGGTGATCCCGAAAAGGACGATATTTACCGTCATGGTCGTGCGGCGAAACGCAGTACAAAACCCATCTTTGACTGGTTTCTGATTGCACTGGCCATCCTCGTGCCACTCGATGTGGCGATGCGGCGGATCCAGCTTGATCTAGGGGCAATCAAAGCCGCTCTGGGATTCGGTCGCCGTACAGCATCAACGGCGACGATGGGAGCGTTGCTGCAGGCGAAGGAGTCGGCGACGGCGGCACTCAAGTCGCGCCGCGAAGAACGTCCACTCCCACCCCCCACCGCAGGCACAGTTCTCCCTCGTCCTTCGCAAAAGCCCGCCACTCCGCCAAATGCGGGCAGTCCGAAACCGCCGGATGCACCGGCCGAAACCTCCGACCGACCTGCGGTCTCAACAACCGAACGCCTGCTGGCGATGAAACGCAAACGCGACGAAGAAAAATAGTTCAAAACACATTTTTAATACCAGAAGGTTTCAAAGATGAGTGCTGCTGAAGTTAGTGATCTGGTTTCTCTGGAGGCGGAAGCCGCTCATTTCAAACGCCAGTTCTCGGACGCGCGAGAGGCGATTGGAAAAGTCATCGTTGGTCAGTCGCGAACGGTCGAAGCGGCTCTCACGGCAATCATGTGCGGCGGTAACGTCTTGCTGGAAGGTGTGCCGGGACTGGGTAAAACCGAACTCGTGAAAGCACTGTCACGAGTATTGGACCTGGAGTTCCGTCGCATCCAGTTTACTCCCGACCTGATGCCCGCGGACATCGTCGGAACGAACGTCATGTCCAGTGACGAGAACGGCCAGTACCGCTTTGAATTCCGTAAGGGTCCGATTTTCACGCAACTGCTGCTGGCTGATGAAATCAACCGTGCATCTCCCAAGACGCAGTCCGCCTTGCTCGAGACGATGCAGGAACATTCCGTCACGACGGCCGGGAACATCTATCAGTTGAAAGAACCCTTCTTTGTTCTGGCGACGCAGAACCCGATCGAGCAGGAAGGGACCTATCCACTTCCTGAAGCACAACTCGATCGATTCATGTTTAAGGTCGTAGTTCCTTTTCTGAACCGGGAGGAACTGAATGAGGTGGTAAGCCGTACGATCCTCAAAACGCCCGTCGAGATCCCCAAGTTGCTCGATTCGGATCGCATCATGGCCTTGCGCAAGATCCTCGATAAGGTCGTGGTGACGGATGCTCTGCGTGACTACGCAGTTCGGCTCGTGCTGGCCACCCATCCGATTACCGACTTTGCACCGCAGCGGGTAAGGCAGTTCATCAAGTGGGGAGCCAGTCCACGGGCGGCACAGGCACTGATTCGCGCGGCCCGCGTCCGTGCCCTTGCGGAAGGACGAGTCCACGTCGCCTTCGAGGATATCCGCCACTTCGCGGCGGAAGTGCTGGGGCACCGGATGCTGCTCAACTACGATGGCCAGGCAGAAAATCTCGATGTGAACGAGGTCGTGCAGGAATGCATTAACTCACTCGCCGAGACCATGTGATCACTTCGACATTGCTTTAAAGAGCTCGTCCGGCAGGAATGCCGGGTAACGGTTCCGCAGAAGCCCTTCGTTCGGACTGACAGGAAATTCATGGAAGCCAGGAAGCAATTCACCGCGCTGCTCGACAACTCGACCTTGTCTCGGGTGGAGCGGATGCGTTTGTTGCCGATGCGACGTCGAACCAACCGCAGCCGCGGCGAACATCTGGCCGGCAAGGGGGGGACCAGCACCGAGTTCAACGACTACCGGGATTACTCCGCCGGCGACGACATGCGGTATGTCGACTGGAACATCTTCTCACGACTCAATCGGCCCTACGTCAAACTCTATCGTCACGAAGAAGAGATGCACGTCGTCGTGCTGGTCGACGCCTCTGCGTCGATGCGATTCGGCGAGAAGTTCGAGAAGGCGAAACAGCTTGCCGCGTGCTTCGCCATCATGGGTCTCATGAATCTGGAAAAGGTCAGTGTCTTTGCCTGCCAGCACGCCGGTCAGACTCCGCAGATCCTGCCTCCCTGTTCGGGCAGGATGAGCATGAAACGGATCTTCTCGTTTCTTGAGGACCTGCCGCCCGGGGGCGATTTCCCGATCGATGAAGCGGTCGAAGCGGTTCTGAAGCAGCACCGGGGTCGTGGTGTATGTGTGATTCTGTCTGACTTCCTCACCTTCGGCGCGATGGAACGCCCCATGAACCAGCTCTTCAGTGCCGGGTTGGAAGTGTTTGGTATTCAGCTTTTGTGTTCGCTGGAATTGAACCCCGAACTGACGGGCGATTTGAGGTTCGTCGATTCCGAGAACGGGATGACGCTGGATGTCTCGTCCGTGGGGGACCTGATTGGTTTCTATCACGAACATCTGGCAGGTCTGCAGGAACACCTGGCAACGCTGTGTCGGCAACGCAGCGGTCGATTTCTCTGTCTCGATTCGGGGCTGCCGCTGGAAACCATGCTGTTCGACACCTTGAAGCGAAAAGGATGGGTGCAGTAATGGCGTGGCGATGCGGTCGTGAAGAATTCCGTCGGTTGGAAAGAGGCGTTGCGATATGAGCTGGCCCGGCTTTTCCGCACTGATGAATGCATGGTGGTTCCTGCTGCTGGTGCCGCTGGTTATCTTCTATTTCCTCAAGTTGAGACGCCCTCGCTTTGACGTTCCCTCGCTCGCGTTGTGGCGTCAGGTTGTTAATGATCAGCGGGTGAACTCACCCTTCCAGAAGTTCAAACGCAATCTGTTGCTGTTGTTCCAGATTCTGCTGCTCTGTTCGCTGATTATCGGGGCGATGCAGCCCTATCTTTCACGAGGAGCAGAACAAGCCCGGTTCCTGCCCGTGCTGATCGATAACTCAGCCAGTATGGCTGCGCTGGATGGCCCCAATGGCAAATCGAGACTCGACGATGCCAAGGAAAAGGTCTCGAAGCTGATTGATGACTTGCTGGCGGACCAGCGTCTCTGCCTGATCTCGGTCAATTCAACGGCCCGGAAACTGACGGACTTCACGGACAACAAACGGGTGCTCAAGGATGCTCTGGCACAATTAGATGTCACACAGGTCCCCAGTCGCCTGGAGGATGGATTGAGGTTGGCGCAGGCCATGTCTCGCGTCCAGCCGATCGAAACGGTGGTCCTGATTTCTGATGGAAATGTCCCAGCAGACATCGAATTCGAGCTTCCGTTCAAACTGAACTTTCAAAAACTGGGGCCGGGGGGAGCCAATATCGGGATCGTTGATTTCAATGCCCGGCGATCAAGAACGGGTTGGGACGTGTTCGCGCGGATCGAAGCAACCCAGCAGAAAGACGATTCCAGAAACGGGCCACCAACCGCGCGATCGTTGTGTGAATACGAACTGCTCCAGAACGGACAGTCGATCAAGCAAGAGTCAGTGAGCATCGACGGGGGACGGGCAGAGCGGCTGGTGTTTAAGGTCCCTACCACGATTGCTGCATCCCTGGAACTGCGGATCAAACCGGACGGATTCGACTCGATGACCACGGACAATGTGGCGTACTTGGAACTTCCTGCGCCGCGACAGCTCACCGTCTTCTGTCCCCGTTCAATGGAAACCTACCGCAACGCATTGGAAAACCTTCCCGACATTCTGCTGTTCCCCGGGGACTCGGATGAGCCGAAAGCCGTTGATGTGAAGTTCGCGGAAGGGCCGATCGAAATTGGTCCCGAGTCGCGGGTCACTTTTCATGTCGGCTTTGTCCCGGACGAACTTTCAAAGCTGGTGGAACTGGTCTCGGGTCAGTCCGAAGTCGTTGATTGGCGGCGGACCGCGCCGCTGCTGCAGCACGTGCAACTGCTCGATGTGCAGATTGCAGACGACCCCAAACTGGAGAAAGGTGTCGGAGAGCGTGACTTCGAAGTGGCTGGTTACGAAATCCTGGCGCAGTCCCGTTCCGGCCCGTTGATTCTGGAGCGGGACAGGGATGGCCGTCTCGACTATCACTTTCTCTTTCACACCGATCGATCGTCGCTGGTGTATCGAGTGGGATTCCCGATCCTTGTCCAGAACGTCATCCAGATCGCTGCACAACGGGCCGGACTGTTGGACGCGAAGGCACACGGGACAGGAACGCTCCCCCCGCAGCGGATTACCCCGGATACGGCGGTTCAAGTCACCGGACCGAACGGATATACGGAGTCGGCCACGAGCGACAAGAATGGCTTTGTCTCCGGGCTCGGGGCGCCGTATGTGGGAACATACGAAATGACGGGAGCGGAAACGCCCCTGAAACTGGGGGTTAGCCTGCTGTCCTCCAGTGAAACCGGACTAAGCACAGTCGATGTGCTGAAGTTTCCTGAAGTCCCCGTCCACGCGGCGGCTACGGTGTTGAAGACAGACCAACCCCTGTGGAGATGGTTCGCACTGGGGGGGCTATGTTTCCTGCTGGTCGAATGGTGGTACTTCCAGAAACGTCCCTCCGGAGTTCCCACCTGAGCGACCATCGCGGTGGGACCTCGCTTCTCTGCGCGGGATCTGCGGGGTTCTCTGCGCTCTCCAGGTAGGAATTGCTGGGAAGCCAAATCGCGATGTACACGGATCGACAAATCCATCATCAAAACTCTGCTCAGGGGGAAGGGAAATGATCTTGGGCAGTACCCGGCTTGGAAAGAGGGCCACATGGTGACTTCCGTCATGCAGCAGCTTGCTTCAAAGTCCCTCGCGATAGTGATTTGGCTGACGCTGCTGTCGTGCTTGTCGATCACGTCTACGGCATTCGGTCAGCAGAAGCCGATCTCCATTGAGGCTTCCAATATGCAGCCCTCGGTTGTGTTAGGGCGGCCGATTCTCACGTGGTGGGATGTCAAAATCCCGGGGGCTGGTTTGCTGACGGGCAAATTGCGCTTCCAAGTCCATTCAGAAGGATATCAGTTCGCATCGCTGGAAACCGAAGTTCTGACGCTGAACGGTCCCGAACAACGAATACGAGTTTTGCTTCCCGCGATCGACAGTCCACAACCTGTCGATCGGCTTCTCGTCGATATTTCGTTTGAAGGTGATAAGTATTCAGGCGACCTCGGGCAGCAGATTCTTCGCGTCCCGTTTGCGATGAAATGCGTGTTCAACATTCTCGTCGGCGAATCACGCATTGCACGTAAACGGACCCCTGAACGTGAGAAGCTGATGGAGCGTCTCAAATTCGAATCTCTTGTTCCCATGCCGGTGAATAGCACGGGACAGGTCGAAGAGCCCGACGGCGTGCAGACCATTTTTGCATCCGTTGACCCCGTCGATTTTCCTGCTGAACCCATATCGTATTGCAACTACGATCTTGTTCTGCTGATGCGTGAGGAGTTCCGGCATCTGCGGAAGGCGCAACTGGAGGGTCTACTGGCCTGGGTTCGTGCAGGTGGGAGCCTGTATCTGGAACCGAACGGCGTTCTGGAGCCCTATCATCTTCAGTTTCTGCAAGACCTGATTCGTGACGATTCCAAGGGCCTGGTTTTCCTCCCTGACAGCAGGGGCAAGATTCCTCAAGATACGGTTCCGCCGGATCAGGTCGCGATATCTTTGAAGAGTGGTCTAGGGAATGTTGTGATCCGTACCGAGGATCCCGAACGTCCCATCACCCTTTCCATCGAGGACTGGCGGAAGATTGCCGGACCCCTTTGGAAATGGCGCTCTGAGCCCCATCATCAACTTCTCGTGATGGAACACGTGGTGGGGCTTGACGGTCAACCCACACAGGTGGTGCGTCCTAATCCGGACCCATGGAACTTTTCCCTGGGGATGTTGAACCGCCACCCGCTCCATACGTTCGAGTTGCTCGATCGGTTATTGCCTGATGGCGTACGGATGGTTCCGTTGCCACTGCTCGCCCTCATTCTGACGACGTTCATCCTGATCATTGGTCCCGGTGACTACTACGTTCTGGGATGGCTGAAAGCACGCAAGTTCACCTGGCTGACGTTTCCTGTCACGACACTGGCGGTCACTGCCCTGACTGTGCTGATCTCGAACAGTTACATGAGCACGTCGGAAGCGCGCCGGGCACTCGTTGTTCATGACATCGGGCCTCGCAACGACATTGTTCGTACGAACCGGTTCGAGTTGCTCTTTGTGGCCTCAACTCATCAGGTCACCACGGAGGTCGAGAAGGGATTGCTGACACCTCTTAAGACAAATTCCAGTATGAATGACATTGCCGGCATTCCACCCGGTTTCGTCTACACGTCAATCAACGGTCAAATGACGCTGGTTCCCAGTGGGGGGGGGATCAGCGGTTCAGTCACTGCCGAGCGACTGACGTCGCAGTTCCAGGGACGGATTCCCACACAATCCTCAACCGTCCAGAACCTCTCGAAATGGACTCCGCAGATCAATCGAATCATGTCGCTCTCTCAACTGGCAACGGCACCTGATGTGGACTGGAGCCAGTTCGATCTGAAAAAAAGCGATGCCGTGAGAATCCTTGCCCATGAAGTTCCCGGAGAGCTACTCGCACGCGTTCACGAGACGTTTGGAAAGGATGCTCTGGTTGCCTGCTTTACTGGCCATGGTGGCTGGGCGTCGGACCGAGCACCTGGATGGCGTTCAACCCGCGAGAGTGATGCTCCGGCTCAGCGTCAATTCTATTCGATGCAGGCATCGGGGTACGATGACTATAACCAGCGAATTCAGATGATAAACGAAGCTGATCTCTTTCGCTGGATGTATTACGCGTCTGTCGCCCCGGTTCAGAGAGGGGCATTCTCGCTCGTCAAACAGACGGCTCCCAAGGGGGGAGCGTACTGCGACGACCTTGCGTTAATGGACTGTACCGATCCTGATGAATGGATTCTGGTGGTAATTGTTCCCCATCAGGATGAATACGTCACCTATCGTAAATTGATGCGGTTTCAAGAGTCTTCGATCAACAGGGAGTGACTGAACGGGGTCCGCACGGCCGGATGATTCCATGTTGTCCATTCGCTGCGCCGCTGATTGGCGGGTTGTCAGCTACTGACACGTGCGACGAGTTGAGCAACTTTTGTCTGGATCTCTGCCGGTTCTGTATAGAGTGTCCATTTCGTCGGGTCGGTCCCTTCGAAGGCTGCCTGGATTCGTTCGGTATTACGTGACTCGCCTCGAATCGCACGGATAAAGACACCCACGATCTGGTCGGGAAGCTCTCTTAAAAAGTGACCGTAGATGTCGGCATCCTGTTCACCCGAGTCCCCAATCAGGACGAAGTGCCGCTTGGGGAAGGCCCGCAGAATTGGTTCAATGGCCAATTGCTTGTACGCTTTCTGCGGTGATCGCCTCAGCTTGCGAGCGGCTTCCCGGAAACGGAACCGCTTCAGATGGAACGAGCCAAACGGGTAACCCTCGGCACGACAGAACTCATGCAGCGGTTCGTAAAGTTGCCAAGGACTGCCCGAGACAAAATGGAATGCGGCACCGGCAATCGCACAGTCGCGATAGAGTTCAGGCATCCCGGTCACGGGGACGAAACGCCGCGTGAACGTATTGCGGAACAAGTCACGTCGATTACTGACATTGCTGTGTTTGATCGTGTCGTCGACATCGGAAATGATGGAAACGCCAGTGGGCTCGATCAATTGAAGGCGACCCGAAAACTTGCGCTGGTCAGTTCGAGCCAGCACCACCTGGCAGCCGATCGAACGACCGCCAAACTCGATCGGCTCAATCAGTTTCGAAACACTCTCGTCATCCAGTTCGACTGTTCCGCGGAACAATCCCATGTAGTCGGATTCAGCGACCTGAAATTCGCGATCACCAATCGCGATCGTGACCGCACGACCGCGCAGTCCCGGCATCAGAAACTGTCGCATTCGCTGACGAAAGAAGTCTTCCGCCGATCGATCAAAACGCATGGCCCGTTTGATCAGGCTCATGACGGGAGAACGATGAATCCAGGAGATCCGGGGATCAAAGACACTGCCCTGAATCAGCAGTGTCCATCCTTTTCCATCTTCGGTCCGTGAACCGAAGGACGGGTACAAGACGATCTGCTCGTCCCGTCCGACGGTTGATCGATTTCGGCGAAAGGTTCGAAACAATACCACGATCGTTGGCCTCAAGCCGACGATGTCGTCAGCGATATGGTTCTCAATGACTCACCAGCATCAGCATGCTCCTGAATGCGGCTTCCTTTTTACAGGACTTTATCGATCGTTTCACGCAGAACGTTGCCTGATTTTTGGAGAGCCATCTTTTCTTTTGGCCAAAGTTCGACTTCGATCACTCCTAGAACACCCTTGCGGCCGACGACGGTCGGAACCGAGATCGCCACGTCCCGCAGTCCGAATGCCCCCGATTGCAGCGAGGAAACAGGCAGAATGCGGCGCTGATCCAAAGCGATCGCGTGGACAACGTCGGCGATCGAAACGCCGACTGCGAAGCCGGCTCCCCCTTTCTTCTTGATCACTTCGGCACCACTGCCGCGGGTCTTTTTCTCGACTTCGGCGATCAACTGATTGTTGACACCGGGGTACTTTTCGAGGGGCAGACCGGCAATCTGGGCGGCCGACCAGATGGGAACCATGCTGTCGCCATGTTCCCCGTAGATCGTCACGTCGACCTGTGTTGGTGGTACGTCCAGCCGCTGGGCCAGCATGCTGCGGAGTCGGGTGGTATCGAGCACCGTTCCCAGGCCGATGACCTGCGATGCGGGCAGACCCAGTTCCTTGATCGCCAGATAGGTCAGCACGTCCACAGGATTCGAGACGACGAAGATGATGGCGTCTTTCCGCAGACCGCTCGACTTCAGCTCGCCCAGAATGCCTCGGAACAGGGCGACGTTGCGATTGATCAGGTCCAGTCGGCTTTCTTCCGGCTTGCGGCGAAGTCCGGCCGTGATCACGATGCAGTCGCTGTCAGAGCAAGACTTCATGTCGCCTGAGGTAATCTTCTGATCGGCCAGAATGCTGGCACCATGCAGCAGGTCGAGAGCCTGACCTTCGCAAGCTTCCTGGTTCACATCGACCAGGTGAATGTGGCGTACGATCTTGCCTGCCTGAAGAGCGAATCCGGCACAGGAACCGACCAGACCGCCACCGCCGATGATGCTGACTTTCATTGGATTTCTCTCATTAGAGGTGACGTGAGTCACCAGTATCCTGACTGACTGAGAACCCCCCGCCGCTCCGTCGGGTGGGGACTTGACTTCGGCTGCTGCCAGCAAGGACAGACGCCAGCGAGGGGGTCGCGGCGCCTGTCAAAAGTCAAAATTACTTGTTGAGAGCCGAAACGACTTGTTCGGTGATCAGCTTGATCAGCGATTCGGTATCGATGTCGGCGCTGCTTGAGGCCTTCGGCTGCGGGGCTGACGACGCTTCCTTCTGTCGCTCCAGATAGCCTTTGTATTGTGGAGGTGGCTCGAAGGCGATGGGCTCGAGTTTGTTCTCTTTGTAGCCTTCGCGGAACGCTGTGTTACCGCACAGGTCGCAGTTCTCGACATGGAACCGTGGATCGTCGAAGCCGAGTTTCTTCTTGAGGTCGAGAAGCTCGACGGATTCCCGCTCGTTCAGGTAGGTGACCTTACCGAGTTGTTTCGACAGCAACAGAATTCGACAGTAGGCGTCGAGGATTTCCGTCTTCCAGTAGGCATCTTCCAGCGTCTTCCCGAACGTCACGGTGCCGTGGTTCGTCAGGATGATCGTGTTGGTGCCGTTACCCAGGAACGGGACGACCGTGTTTGCAAACGCGTGACCACCCGGAGTCTCGTAAGGAGCGATGGGGACTTCGCCCATGAAGACTTCGATTTCGGGCAGAATACACTGCGGAATCGGTTCGCGAGCGACAGCGAAGGCCGTGGCATGAGGTGGATGGCAGTGAACGACAGCCTTGACGTCAGGGCGGTGCTTCATGATCGCCAGGTGCAGCAGAACTTCGCTGGTTCGCTTTCGCTTGCCCGCGATCTGCACACCTTCCATATCGACCGCGCAGATGTCTTCAGGAGTCATGAAGCCTTTGCAGATCATCGTGGGTGAGCAAAGGACTTCGTTCTCGCCGACACGGATCGAGATATTGCCGTCGTTCGCCGCCGCGAATCCCTTGTTGTAGACACGGCGTCCGATCTCACAGATCTCTTCTTTGAGCTTCCGGTCATTGATTCCGGAATTCCATTGGCTGGTCATTGGCTACAGTTCCTTTTCACTGCGATGTCTGGCTAATTCACTTCAATCGTGTCAAGAATACAGGCGTTGTACGCATCGAGTGGCTTGTAATTCGGAGCGAACGGGTTTGCCGCCTCTCCTCCTTCACTGAATCCGATTTTGGCTCCGGGTGAGGCACCGAGTTCGTCATAGACGATCAAGGCTTCGTCGCGACCATTCGGATCACCCGCCAGGCCAGCGGCATTCAGTGGTACGACGACGAGCCACGTGCCGCCCGACACCATCGGGTTGCATTTGGAGAGCGTCACCTTACCGATCACCTCGCCGACTCGCATTGTTTCCCTTTCGACTCTTGTTCCGCCGCCCAGGCGACTCGATTTCGAGTCCGTCTGAGAGGGGGCAAGAGCCCTGAATTCATAATCCTGCCGGAGGCCGTGGCCGTGTGGTGGCACAATCCTTCAGCAGGTTTCTCAGTTCAACGAATGTCTTTCCGACGGGACTGATGCAGACGACATTGGCACTCAATGTTCGCATCACCTGTTCCCACTGCTTCGTGTTCTGCATCACCGCAGCGCGGACGCGATCGTTCCGGTTCGCCTTGCAGACGATCAACTCGGCCTGTTCGGTGAAGATGACGACGCCATCGCATTCCGCCGTGCTGACCAGGCTCGTTGCCAGGTCCGCTGCTTCCAGCGGCTGTCCCACCACCTCGATCTTCCAGCCGTCAGTCATCCGACGCAGGCCTTCCTGCAGAGACCGCACGGTCGGGGTCATCGTTTGCAGAATTACCTGCCACTTGATTGGTGCACCGCCGTTTGCGGATGCGGAATTCTTATCCTGTCGTGACCAGGAGGTTCGCTTTGAGTTCAGCCAGTCACGTGCAGCAGGGGTGATGATTGAACTGCGGCCGAAGCGGACCGACTGACCAGCCCGAACCGACTGCTCAAGAATGTCGGCGGTAATGACCGGCACTGTCAGTTCGACCACGATCGGCTTCGACGCTGGTGTTGCGGCGGGAGCTGGGACCGGAGAGGAAAGTGCCACTGCAGGAAGGGGCGTCGACGCTGGAGCCGGGGAAACCACAGGAGCTGCCGTTGACGAAGTTGCGACACTGCGAGCTGCGAGTGGTGCAGGGGCGGAGGCCGCATTTGTCTGAGTCGTCCCCGAATTGAGGGGACGTGAGGGTGCTGGTGCTGGTTTGAGCTGAGCCAGCACGCCCGACACGATCTCGTCAATAAGGGCCTGATTCACAGTTCTGTCCAATGTTGCAAGTCAGACTCACGAACGTCGCAGTACTATCTCTGTGGTCTCAGAACCACAGGGGACCGATCTCAGGTCCTTGTGACTGCTGAGACCTGTGACGAGTCCTGCTGTTCGCGACGTCAGTCGACAATACCTAAAACATGCCATCGAGCGGGTGTGGTGTCCGCTCCTACCATTTCTTTCGCCGTCTTGCCGTCGGAGGAGATGATTACCGTATCACCCTTGCCGCCACCCTGATTGTCGATCACGAGTTGCGGCGCCCCATCCGGAGTTCCGTTCGGGCCGAGTGGTTGTATCAGCAGCATCCGCCAACCCTTCAGCGTGGGGTGCTTGACTGTCGATGTTGCCCGGCCAATCACTTTTCCCAACTGCATAATTTCCGATCCTTAGATCACACGCAGATCGTCGACCAGCACACAACGACGCTGTCGTGTGAAGGTCATCGGGTTGGTGACCCCTTCACCGGTCGGGGTCGCAATGCTGAAGCTCAGGTAGCCTTCGCCACCCAGTCCCAGGCCCGCCATCGAAGGACCGTTCTTGACGAACAGTGTGGTATCCATTTCACGACCCATCTGAGTCATGTGACGGACGTTGCGGGTGTGAATCAGGCTGGTGTGCCGGTAGCCGTGTTCGAATTCCAGAGCCAGTTCGACACCGTGCGAGAAGTTGCGGCAGCGAACGAATGGCAGGAACGGCATCATCTGTTCTTCAGGAACAAAGGCGTTCGAAGTATCGGTTTCGCCGAACAGCAACTGAGTTCCTGCGGGAACACGGACACCAATCAGTTCTGCCAGTTTCGACGCATCCAGCCCCACCAGGTCACGGTTCAGGTGGAAGTGATCCCCGGGCTTGGTCGGCGGCGTAAACGCCAGCTTGGTCAATTCTTCGATCTGTGAACTGTTGAGGCGATATCCGCCATGTCGGGTCATCGTGTCGAGCAGGGAATCAAAAATCTGATCGACGGCGAAGACTTCCTTCTCACCGATGCACAACAGGTTGTTGTCGTATGAAGCACCTTTGACGATCGAAGCCGCAGTGTTCTCGAGGCAGGCGGTTTCGTCCACGACGACGGGTGGGTTACCGGGGCCGGCGACGATGGCTTTCTTACGGCTTTCCAGAGCGGCACGAGCGACGGCAGGACCACCGGTCACGCAGAGCAGGCGAACGCCGCGATGACCGAAAATGGCCCCGGCAGTTTCCAGTGTGGGCTTCTCGATAATCGTCACCAGATTTTCGAGGCCGGTCGCTTTGTAGATGGCCTTGTTAAAGCGGCGAACCCCTTCACAGGCGATGCGAGCACCACCGGGGTGAGGGTTCACGACCATCGTGTTCCCGCCAGCGATCATGTTGACGATGTTGCCAGCAAGTGTCGGCAATGAGTGCGTGACGGGCGTGATGGCACCAATGACGCCGAAGGGGGCGTACTCGGTCAGTGAGAGACCGTGGTCCCCGCTGAGTGCATCGGTCCGCAGAAATTCCACGCCGGGAACCAGCTTGATGATCTTCAGCTTTTCGATCTTATGATCGAGACGACCAATCTTCGTCTCTTCGAATTCGAGGCGGCCGAGTTCCTCGGCTTGCTCGTCACACATGCTGCGGACGATTTCAATGACGGTCTTGCGAGCCGCAATCGGGGCGGCGCTCAGCTTCTTGAAGCCATCGGTCGCCGCTGCAACGGCCTGATCAACCGTCTGAAAGACCCCCAGGTCGCCGTCGCGGTAAGGGGTGGATTGCTTGGGGGCTTTCCCCAGTTGAGCCAGGACTTCTTGAACGACGTTGCGAATCGTTTCTGCGTTAGCTTGCATAGTCTCGTCTCGTTTTTCGTGCAGGAACCGCTGGAAGGTCGCGGTGATGTACTATGAAAATTTAGAACGTTGTCACAAACAAATTTCGGTGTTGTCGGCGGGCGTTGTCTTCGGGAGCTCGGCAAATTTCACGGTTTGGATAGCAGCCCTTGCGGCTGCCTCGCAGCGGCTGGAATCGATCATTGCGAAGGCTAGTTTTCCTGAGCAGCTTCCCCTTTGGCGTCGTAGATCGATTTGGCTCCCAAGTGAACTGAGTCAATGAGTCCGATGATGGCACAATCGATGGGCAATGGCTTCGTCTGAGGAGTAAAGCGGGCACTGGAGCCCTGGACGATCAGGACCACTTCGCCTTCTCCCGCGCCGACGGTGTCGACACAGATGAAGGTGCGGCCGGTGGAGACTAGTCCCGACTGGTCCTTCTCATTCACGCGCAGGGGTTCAACGACCAGCAGTTTCTGGCCGACCATGGCGTCAACCTTCTGCGTCGAAACCACACTGCCTGTCACACGTGCGAGAAACATGATTCGTCCTACTTTTGACTGACTTTGCCAGGTCCATCCGCAGCCAGTTTCCTTCCTGCGACCATCGGGGTAACGGTCACATGAAGGAAGGGAATGTCGTCGATCGGGTCAAACTTTCATGATGACTCTTCACGGATTTGGTCTTCTGCGAAGAGATCACGTCGGAAGGGAAGTCAGGTGACGTGCTCTTCCGGTTTGATCTCTTTGTCCTGTCGGAAGTCCTTATCCTTTGGCACTGATGGCCTCGACCGTTTGTCGAGCGACCACAATTTCTTCATTCGTGGGGACGACCCATACCTGCACCCGGCTGCTGTCCGTCGAGATACGGCTTTCGCTTCCGCGTGGCAGTGAGTCATTTTTGGCGGTATCCAGTTCGATCCCCGCCCATTCCATGTTTTTGCAGACACCGGCCCGGATGATCGACGAGTTTTCGCCAATCCCCGCGCTAAAGACGATTGCGTCGGCGCCACCCAGCACGGTCAGGTAGGAACCCAGGTATTGCCGGATCGACGCGATGAAGACGTCGAGTGCCAGTTGAGCCCGGGCGTGTCCTTTCGCGGCCGCTTCTTCAATGTCTCGGGCATCCTGGCTGATCCCGCTGAGGCCCAGCATGCCCCCTTTGCTCGACAGGTCTTCCAGAATCTGTTCAAGCGTCTTGCCCGTCTTGCGAAGCAGGATGGGCAGGGCGAACGGATCGAAATCGCCGACGCGGTTGTTGTGCAGCAGGCCGGTTTGAGGACTCATTCCCATGCTGGTTGCCAGCGACTTGCCGTCGCGAGCCGCGCACAGAGAGTTACTGCCGCCGAGGTGGCAGGTGATGATCTTCAGGTCGCTACGGCCCAGTAACTGGACCATGCGGGTGTTGAGATAGCGATGGCTGGCGCCATGATAGCCCCAGCGGCGAATCTCGTAATCCTGAGACCATTCGTAAGGAATGGCGTAGAGCCGGTTCGCGTCCGGAATCGTGTCGTGGAACGCGGTTTCGAGTGCAGCGACGAGGGGAATGTTCGGGAAGGCTGACCGCAACTGACGCATCGCTTTCGCGTACATCGGATTGTGCGCGGGAGCGATATCGGACAGGTCTTCCATCTTCTGCAGAAGTGCGTCATCGACAACACGCACGCCGCTGAGGTTGCCGGCAAAGACCGCCTTGAAGCCGATCGCCGCCACTTCGCTCACGGATTTCAGGCATCCATGTTCCGGGTCGGTCAACTGGTCCAGACACATCCCCACGGCGGCCGCATGGTCAGCGACGGGAAGCGTCGATTCCCGTTTCTTGCCGTTGATTTCGACAAAGCAGGCGCTGGCCGATTGACCGATTCGATCAATGCCTCCACGTGCCAGTTGAACTTCACTCGGCAGATCATACAGCCGGTACTTGAAGCTGGTCGAACCCAGATTCGCGACGAGTACTTTCATGAAAACCCTTGTCGATGCAGTGAACCTGCAGAAAACCTGTTCGATGGAGACAGGTGGCGTCGGGGCACTGAACCGGGCAACGTGGAATCGAAGGCGGTCAAACGCATCCGTTTCGTCCGTTGCCTGAGGTCAGTCGTGAAGCGCCACCGATCGTAGGCCGTCGTCCCGGGAGCGTTAGACAAACGCGTCCATCAGACTTTTTTCCGGCCGGGCGATGATGTGGGCGCTGACGAGTTCGCCAATCTTCGAGGCGGCAGCCGAACCAGCGTCGACAGCGGCACGAACCGAACCGACATCGCCACGGATCACGGTCGTAATGTAGGCCCCGCCGATCTGGATCTGCTTGACCAGCGTCACGTTGGCGGCCTTGAGCATCGCGTCCGCAGCTTCGATCTGGGCGACGAGTCCCTTAGTTTCAATCAAACCAATTGCTTCGTTCATGGAAGGCTTACCGTTCTGCGGAAGAGGAGTAGCGGAAACCGAAGCTGGCGGCATCGCCAGCGCGGCAGAGTTGGACCTGACCGTCCGTCGAGACGAACGGGCCGATGACTTGGCGGAAGCAGCTTTCGCCATGCTTCAGCTCGCTGAGTCAGCGGTGGTTGTCTTGGACTTGGGCAGAACCCCGGCCAGTTCTTCGTGAGGACGAGGAATGACCTGGACGCTGACGACTTCGCCGATCTTGCTGGCAGCGCTGGCACCGGCGTCAATCGCGGCTTTGACAGCGGCGACGTCACCGACGACGAACGCCGTGACCAGCCCGCTGCCGACCTTTTCCCAGCCGACCATTTGCACGTTTGCGGATTTCAGCATCGCATCGACGCCTTCAATCAAGCAGACGAGACCTTTGCATTCCAACATTCCCAGCGCTTCCATTGGCTTAGCCATCGTCAATAACCTTTGCAGTTCAGGGAGAGAAACAAATCACAAGTTCAAGGATTAGTGGGTCTGACACGCACAGGAGTGCGGCTTGATCAGTTCCACTGAGGTTGCCGCGGTGAGGTTGACTGCGTTCCCCTCGTCGGTGTCGAGGTGGACTTCGAGTTTGACTTTGGGATCGCCACGGACGACGAGTTCCTCGAGTGTCGTGGTGCAACCGGGCGAGACGACTCGCAGGTGCATCATGTCGCCATTCTTGACGCCGTAATACTCCATGTCAGCAGGGCCCATATGGACGTGCCGCATGGCGCGGATGACGCCCGCTTTCAGTTCCACGACGCCGACAGGACCGACCAGCACGCAACCGGGTGTATTGTGGTGGTCGCCACTGATGCGGACCGGAGCATCAATTCCCAGAGAAATCGAATCGGTGAAGGCCAGTTCGACCTGTGAAGGGCGGCAGGGGCCCAGCACACGGACATCCGGCAGCATTCGCTTGCGCGGTCCCACCACCATCACGGTCTGCTTCGCGGCAAAAAAACCATCCTGGTACAGCCACTTCATCGGCTCGAGTTGAGCCCCGGGGCCGTAGAGGATCTCGACATGTTCTTGTGAGAGGTGAACGTGCCGGGCCGAAATGTTGACCAGCAGCGGGTTCCGTGCAGGGGCAGAAACCGGTTTCGCCGAAGAGGATCCGCCCAACTGCTTCTCAAGTACGGAACGAACGACTTGCTCAATGTCCGCCCGACTCAAATTCGTCGCCATGCAAAATTCTCCGTTGACCTATACGTCGATGACCGTCAACTCAACGCCCGCTGATTCCACCACCCGTCGCCAGGCGTCACTCAAACCTGAATCGACAATCATTCGCGTTACGCTGGACAGTTCACACAGGAAGGTCAGGGCCGACCGACCAAACTTGCTGCTGTCTGCTACCACCCAAACTTCTTTGGCCGCCTTGATCATTCGCCGCTCGCACTCAACCAGCAGCGAGTTGCTGTTGAACAGACCCTTTTCTGTGATGCCGCCGGCACTCATGATCACGCGAGGGACGTTCAATTCTCCCAAGGAGGCTTCTGCCAGCGGCCCGAGAGCCACCCCGGTACGCGGATAGAGGTATCCACCGATCAGAATCAATTCGACACTCGACTGCTGCGCTAATAGATTGGCAATCGGCAGCGAGTTCGTGACAACTTGCAACCGTTTGCCGACCAGCGACCTAGCCACTTCCAGCGTTGTGGTTCCCCCATCCAGCAAGATCGTCTCACCCGGCTGGATCAGGTCCGCAACAGCCTTCCCAATCTTTTCTTTTTCCGTCGTTTCCCGACTTCGCCGTTCTTCGAACGGTGTCAGTGACTCACCCGTATAGGCGGCACCCCCCCGCGTTCGTCGAATCTGACCGATTCCGTCAAGATACTCCAAATCCCGTCGAACAGTAGATTCACTTGCGCCGAGCTTGTTGACAAGCTCGTGTAAAGACACAAATCCTTGCTGTTCAATAAGTTGAAGTATTTCGCCACGTCGTTGATCGAGGATCATAACCAATGGTCTCTTCCTTGAAAAACGTTGGTTGTTTCCCTCACAAGGACATGTAGTTTTCCTATTCTATCTTTCGGTCTGACGGCTATCAATCAAAATCTGTCAAAATCAGTTATTGAGTTCTGTCATTTCCGTCAGTTGTGCCGCCTCTACCTGTTGCGAGCACCGAAGATGGCGAGGTACACACCATCCCCCGCGCATCCAGTCGACCGAATGACGCGTGAAAGATGACCCTATTTGAAAGATTTCCTCAAAGTTCTGCTCCCCCCGAAGACCCAGCCGGAAAAGTTGCTCCTCTTCACCTGTGATCATCGTTCACCCGTGATCATCGGTTGTTGGTCAAACTCTACTGGCATGATTCAATCTTGGGATGCGCACTGTTGCTTCGCCGTGTGGCAGATGGTCTTCTTCTTCCTGCCCGGAATCTTCTGGCCAGCCGGGCCAGCCCCTCGAAACGACACAACTCTTGATTTCTGAACTACATGGGACTGGCCACCGGCTGGCCAGGGGCTGGCCCGTTGGCCAGCCCGATCCACCGCTCGAACATTGCGGAGTGGTTCCTAAGTTCTTTGTCATCAAGGGGATCTTCGCAGTGACGCAGGTCTCGGACTGGCTATTCAATTCAACAGACCTCCTGAAATATGTTGCTCCGACGAGGGCCCCCCCCCCTGGCTTGATCGGCCGGATGCGAGCTGGAGAGGTCTTGATCGCGGGGCAAGTTGTCGTCTGGCGGGACATTTGTGAGTTCCGGGTGGAAGCCTCTTGTGCTTCGCACACGGGTAGCCCGGCGGACCGGGCAACCCGTTCTACCCTGAGGGAGCGCGGAACGGACTTGCCATCGCCCCGAGTTGAATTAATCCTGGTTCGTCAGGGGGACCGCTTGAGTAGTGTCAGCAAGAGGCTGCACTCTGGCGAGCCCAAACTTCCAAACGTTTGGGCTCGGACTTCCCCGCGAATTGAAGCTGGAATGCCCTGTTTGAACCTCGTCGCCACTTCAGGGGAAGGGCGGGGCGACGGTACTGCTTTAGGTGGCGGTTTAGAAGTAGAGCTGACAGCGGATCCAGAACAGGTCGTCGGTTTTCGACCGCAGGTCTTTCTCTTTATTGAGCAGCACGGGCGAGGCGAACATGGAATGCTGCCAGTCGAACGTCATGCGGACGTAACGATTGAGGTACCAGTTGAATCCGATGTCGGTGATTCCGGCGTTGTTTGTCCAGTCGTTCGGGTTGGCGAGGTCGGCGGAAAAGACCTGCTGGCCGAGTTTCAGGTTCGAATACCGGCCGAACACTTCGACCGCTCCATGGCCAGTTCCGGAGCGGGTGATTGGGCGGAGCGGTGCGACGGTCTCTCGCTTTTCGATTCGTTCTCCGGTGAGAAAACTCGCCAGGGTGACGTCATAGCCGAAGATGGGGACACCGACGACAGGGCCGCCGGAATGAGCCGCCATGCCGAACCGGGCGGCATAACACTCGGCTTCGATCGAGACCGGGCCGGAGTACAAAGCGGCATGGAGCGCCCCCTGGACCCGTTCCCCTTTTGCGACGACCCCTTCCTCATATTCCAGCAGGATCGCCGAAGCCGCCTGTGCTGCTTCATCGTTTTCGGAGGTCTGGATCGATGTCCGCAGTGGCAAAGGAGCCGATTCGTAAGCCTGCTGACCGATGGCGAGTGATCCACCGACGTTCAGAAAACGAAGCCACGAGAAGCGGTCCGAATGCAGGAACGGCTTAACATTCAGATAGCCCACGCCATCGCGGGTGGTATTGGTGTCGGCGAGTCCGGAAAGCTGTCCGAATGTGGCACCTACCGCATAGCCGAGCTGTTTTTCCAGGACCTTGCCATGCGCGAAGACGCCCGCCTGGCGAGCGAGTCCATAATTCAGGGCAAAGAGTCCCCGTTCCGGGGTGATATAGTATTGTTCCAGGTGGTCGTACCACGCATAGCTGTACGGGACGAGCGCACGGCCGACCCGAACTTGAAACGCTTCTGACTGCACGAAGTTGACGTTCGCGTCGAGGACATCAAACGTTCCTTCGACGCTGCGCTGCAGAGAGAGTTCGTACTCGAACAGGTCCGTCAGTTGCCCTTCAAAGTAAATTCGAAAGCGGGGGATATAGATCCCACTCCGGGCGGGCTCCTGATCACCGGGGGTGAAAACCTTTCCGTCGATCTGAGTCAGCGTCCGAATCCGCAACTGGAACTGGTCATCAAATGACTTAAGTCCGAATCCCTCGTCGAACACCGCCTGCAGAGGAATCGCGGATTCGGAGTGTCTCTCAAGGAAGCTCGGTTCTTCCTGCGGAAAATGCCGGTCTGGCGAACCGACCGTCTCGGGCGTCATGAGCGGGGCGGGGGCCGACTCTAACGGGTCCTCCAGCGTGAACAGAGGGGACGCGCCCATGGGCGTGTTGATGGGCACTTCCACAGGGGATTCTGCTGAGCGAGATTCGGCTGGTTGCGTCTCGGCCGGCTTGGTCTTTGCGGTGAAGTTCGTCGTTGGGGCGACCGACTCGGCGAGGACCAGGGAGGGGAGAGACGCCCACAGCAGCAGAATGACGATCTGGACGATCTGTTGCGGCCGGCTGCATCGAGCGAGAAGAGAGGCAAGAAGCTGCACAACCATTCTCAGCTTAGAAGTGGTCCTCGAGAATTTTGGGGAGTGCCGATCGCGCAGTCAGCTTCTTGGGCAAGGCAATCCTCCAGTCATGTTATCGGCAGGGGAATGGGTTGGCTTTAGGGGTTGTTCTGGTTGAGGTGGCGGTTTTGCAGTCTGTCAGGAAATCGCTTCAGTCTGCACGGATTCTCCTGAAGGAGTCACTGCGTCGGATCCTGCGAGCCTGTTGGCAAAGCCATGAATGTCGGCGCAACGGCAGATGTTTCGCGTTGCCAGAAACTCGTCGCACATTCGTTCATGTGTCTCGACGACCGGCCCTTCGACGTTCGAGTGGGGTTGGAGACCCACATCCGTGGGTGCCGACGGGGACGTCGGCGGTCCCGGGATCGCCGACGTCCCCGTCGGCCTCCTTTCGGGCGATCAGGGTGTCCATCTCGAACTGTTTTCCAGCCGTTCAGTGTCGTTCATGAAGCGAAAATCCCCCTGTTCCCGAGGGGGATCGTCGGACAGAGCACCGGGAAAAGCGACCAGGGGTCACGGACACGGGACACTGCATGTCTGGGCACGCCGATGAGGGGCACCGTTCCTCGTGCTCGATCACCCGGATGCGATCTGGAGAAATCCTGTTCGGGGGGAGGTTGCCTTCTGGTGGGGCAATTGTGAGTTTCGGGGGGAGACCTCTTGTGCTTCGCACACGGGTAGCCCGGCGGACCGGGCAACCCGCGCTACCTAGAGAAACAAGGGACACGGAGAGAAACGAGGATACGGGCACACTGCATACCTGGGCACAGAGGCCCTGCTGTGGTGACCTGATTCGTTCACTCCAGGAGCCCCGGAAGTGTGTCCTACGGCAGGACCCGGACGCGTGAGCCTTCGACTTCCAGTTTGCCCGAGGCGAACAGGCGGATTGCTTCCGGTAACGCCTCGCACTCCTGCTCGAAGACTCTGGCAGCGAGGGTTGATGCGGAGTCGTCGTCGAGAACGGGGACGGTCTTCTGGACGATAATCGGGCCGTGATCAAATTCGTCGTCGACGAAATGAACCGTGCAGCCGCTGACCTTGGCGCCCCGATCCAATGCCGCCTGATGGACTTTGGTGCCGTGGAATCCCTGGCCGCAGAAGGCGGGGATCAGGGAGGGGTGGATATTCATGATCCGGCCGTGAAAGTCGTCGGGGACTTTCAGTAATGCGAGAAATCCGCCGCAGATCACGAGATCGACATCTGCCTTGCGACAATGGTCAAAGATAGCGCTGCTGAAATCGTCGAGCGAAGCGAAGGCTTTGCGCTGGATCACTTCGCAGGGAAGGTCCCATTCCGCCGCTCGCTGGATCCCTCCGCAGTCCGCGCGGCTGGAGACCACCAGCGGTATCTGAGCATTCAGAGTTCCGTTGCGGATCTTTTCGGCCAGATTGACCAGTGTCGTGCCGCCCCCCGAGATCAGGACGGCGAGACGAATGGGGCGATTGAGCGCAGCCGGGAGCGGTCGATAACGAGACAAATCAGGCGTCCTCGGTTTCAGAGGGGGACTGGGGCGCGAGCGGATCCGGGGCAGGAAATTCTCTCGGCGGGAACTGCGAAAAATCAGGTTCGATCTGTGACGGCGGCAGCGGCGGCATTTCCCGTCGGTTGGTCTGCCAGATCAAGTAACCGCCAAACAGAAACACGAGGGTCGTCAGCACATACCATTTTAACCCCCACGGCTGGTAGACCTGCTTGTAGGGGCGGGGTAGCCACTTCACTTCGCCCGCCAGGATCAGGGGGGCCTTACGGGTGACGTCTTGCGCATCGTAGCCGTACATCTTGAAGTAGTAGCCGGTGAATTCGACCTCTTCCTGGATATCACCACTGACGGGCAGGCCTTCCGGCTTGTTAGTAAAGATGACGACTGCCGGGTTCCCCTGAGAATCCCCAGTGTAGACCCAGCCTTCGTAGGCTTCGTCCATTCCCAGCGAGTTTTTGCCCAGTTCGAACTTGGTCAGCTTGCGCATGACGCCATGCAGACTGACGGGGCGTCCCCGATAAATTTCGGGATGCGTGAACAGGTCGACGAACTGGGGAAAGTCATATTCCTTTCGGCGCGAGTAGTTGGGGTTCAGCAGGCGTCGTTCGGCGCGCAGTTCGGCCGCCAGACTCTCTTGCCGACTGAGCGGAACTTCGGAGGCGAGTTTCAGAATTCGCAGGTAGGCTTCCCGCTCTTCATAGCGAACGCCGATCGTGTTGTCTTTGACGGTTTCCATCAGCCGGGGATGAACGGAGGCACCCCGATCGAGACTGGTGGGGTCTGCGAAATCGAGCAACAGTTCCCGTTTCCGCTTGAGGACCATTTCCTCTTCGGTCAACGGGCGGCGGGAACCCGGTGCAGGTTCGTCCGCACGGCCGGATAAGTCGGGATCACGACCCTGTGCCATGGCCAGATGCGGCTGCCAACACAGCACGAACACCACGAGGGCGTTCCGGATCCACAGTGATCTGTTCATATTGGCAACTCCGAAGCAATGAATGTGTGCCGGGCAGGCCGACCACCAAGCCGCATTCTCGCCGGTCACCTGAGGAATGTCGAGAGTCTTCGAACGTTTGCTCAATCGATCCGAGTCGGCGCCTTCATACCTGGCTCCAGAGGCCACTCGCTGCACCGCGAATCTGGTCAGGATCGTCCGGCATCCGGTTCTGACTGCGCGGCCGCGTCAGCAGGTTTTTGTTGACATCGGCGCTTGGCGTAACTCACTTTGCGTTGTAAAGTGTCGTGATCGCTCGTCGACGCGGGTGTCAGTTTCTAGAAGACTCGTAAAGGATGAACGCGATGCGAAGAACTGTTTTGGCCCATTCGATTTTGTGGTTTCCACTCTTCGGCATTGGTGCAATGGTTTTCGCGTCGGATGCGACAGATCCCGATGCTCGCGCTCGGCGTGCTGAAAGTCGTGGTCAGGAGCAACTCAGGCGACTAGGACAACTCAAGTCGATTCTGGACGATGTGAAAGTCAAGATTGACGGGAAACGCGAAGAGTTGGGGGTCATCCTCAAGAAATTGGGGACAGACGGCAACAGAAAGTTGGGTCCAGAGCAGCAGGAGACAATCGAACTCTATGCGGAGCTAAGATCAGAGCTTTCCCGAGTTCGCGAGGAGCGATCAGAGGTTGAATTGCGATTGAAGGGCCTGACCAGTACAGCCCCTGGGGCCGAGGAAAAACCGAATGCGCCGCAGCCTTTAAGTCCGCCTGCAACCAGGACCCAGAAATTTTTGACACGTAAGCTGGAAATACTGTCCACACACGAGTCCCTCCTGCTTGAAGTGATGGAGAATGCGGAAGAGGATCTTCTGCAATTGGACAGTGGATCAATTACACTTGAGTTGAAGCTGAGAGAGCTTGAAGGACTCAAGCCAGTTGAACGCAAAGCCACTGAAGAAATCGAGCGGACGAAAGCCGAACTGAAACGTCTCAAGTCGAACTGATTCTTCCGGCCGCAGAACAAAATAGATGTTCCGCTCAGCCCTGTCTGGCGTCGATCCTCAGTGAATCCATTGATGAAGATTCCCTGATCTCGAACGACGCGGACTCGAGATTGGCGTTGCTCAAAGAGAATTTCGATTGGCCGAAGATGTTAAGAACCTGAAAGTGCAAATTCGGAGGCTGGACTACCGATCGCTTCAGATTGAACGATTGCGGAGAGAGACTAATAGCCAATATGAATTTGTCTTCGAGACGCGCCTCAAGATCTAACTCGCCACTTTGAATCTCGTCTCAGGCCAATAATAGCGGTAGGCTTCTTGCTTCCCATTACCGGGCGGTCGATGGTTGATTGCGTATGAACGCATTTTGAGCGTACACTTCAGTCGGCGCTGATGTGTTTGCCGTTTGAAATGGACCGTTCCCGCCTTCATCCCCGCCTGAATTGCCTCAGCAATCCGCAATTTGCTGGAAACCGCATGCCTGTAAAAATTACCCGGACCTGCATCGCGAGTCTTTTCCTGTCGTTTCTGGCGCTGGGAGTCATATGCTTAGGTTGGAGCGATCTGGCGACGGGGGACGACAAGTCCGGGGATGCGACAACGGTCGTGTCGAACGAGGACGTCCTTTTCCGGGAGCAGGTCCAGCCGCTGCTGCAGAAATACTGCTATCGTTGTCACGATGCCGAGACGATGAAATCGGGGGTTCGTGTTGATCACCTGACGGGGGGAGTCGAGGATCGACAGATCCCGTTCTGGCTCGCCATCCGAAAGTTGATTGACGATCAGGAGATGCCTCCTGCGGACGAGCCTCAATTGAGCGACACGGAGCGGCGGAGCGTCAGCAAATGGATTGATGCGGCCGTTTCCGCGGCCCGGGCGCGCGACATCGCGAAGAATGGTTCCATTCGCCGGTTGACGGTCTCGCAGTATCGCAACACGCTCAAAGACCTGCTGGGTTTGCAGGAGGATCTGACCGATTCCTTGCCCCCGGATGGGATTTCCAAGGAAGGTTTCACCAATCAGAGTCACACGATGGTGTTGTCTCCCTTGCAGGTGGAAACGTACTTCGAAATTGCACAAAAGGGACTCGACCTTTGCATTGTCGATGAAAACAGACCGCCCGTGATTCAGAACTTTCGCATGGATCTGGGGGCGGCGATCAATCCCAGCCCTTGTCCTGACAATCTTGTACTGGGGGCCAACAGCGACTTGCTGAACAATGCAGACTTCACGGTCACAGAGCTAACGCCGGCCAAGCCGTTCGTGTTTGAGCCTTTCGCCATGCGGACGACATTCGACTTTATTGAAGGTTACGTCGGTAACGACACGATTCGTGAATGGCGAAAATTTGACAGCATCTACCACGCTGTTTTCGCCTGCGTCCGGGGGACACCGGGTTATCCGAAAGGGCGGGCACATCAGGCTGTGCCCGAGGGGCTGCTTCTGCGTCCTGCGATCCCCAGTCCCGAAATCTTTGGCCAGTCGAATACCTATGGCCCGATGGCGAATTTCAAAATCTCACTGCGGGAATTGCCTGACTCCGGTAACTTTCGGTTGACGGTCCGTGCCGCACGGTATCGGGATGCCCTGCTGCTGGATGCGGGGTCGCCTGTTGAACCGGCCGGGACCAGCGCGGTCACCGCCGATGTTTCGATGTCACCGGAAACGACGATTGTCATCCCCGAGCCGGGAGTCTACCAACTTGATGTCTACTGTGCTCCAGGGGGCTCAGCGGGCGAATTACAACTGCAGTTCGGTGATCGGCAGGTGGCGGGACACCTGGACGAACGGAAAATCGACCTGAAGGGGGACGGGAACGCAGACGAGGTTGCTGCCGCATTTCTGCTGGCGCGTCTTCCTGCGGGCGAGTTGAAGATCAACGCGCGGTATCGGGATCCGGCGCGATTGAAGCGGCTGGTCTGGAATCGACTGGACGATCAGGGTGAGCGAACCAGGCGTTTCTCGCAGTTTGAGAACCGATCTCCTTCCCTCGGCGTTTATCTTGGTCTGCGCCGTGACTGCGGCAGCACATTGACGTCTGTCGGCGCACCACAGCGAGTTCAGTCCGATGAACTTCAAACCTACGTTTTCGAAGGGGCGATCAACGACTTTCCCAGTCCCGATGTCGAAAAAGATAACGTGAACTATCTGGCAGGGATCCGCGAAATCGGCGTGCGCAGTGAGTACACCGACGGACGTGACATGCCTCGGTTGCTCGTGAAGTCGATCGAGTTCGAAGGTCCGTATTTTGAAAGCTGGCCACCTGCGACTCATCAACGGATCTTCTCATCTGTGAACACTCTGGACCCGCCGATGGATCAGGCCCGGGGGGTGATTCGCTCATTCGCGACGAAGGCCTTCCGGCGACCTGTGACCCATGCAGAAGAAGCAGCGATCCTGAACGTCTGGCAGGGTTCGTTCGATGCGACCGGGGACGCGCGGCAGTCCATCAAGGATGCGCTGACGATCGTCCTGACGTCGCCGCAGTTCCTGTTTCTGATCGAGAACAGTGCCAGTCCCGAACCAGAGGATCTGGATCCGTACGAGCTTGCCTCGAAGCTTTCGTATTTCCTGTGGAACACGGCTCCGGATGCGGAGTTACTGGAGCGGGCTGCGGACGGGACGTTGCCGGGATTGCTCGATGACCAGCTCGATCGGATGATCCGTGATCCGCGCTTCGAGCAGTTCCTCAGCGAGTTTGTTTCTCAGTGGCTCAGCCTGGACAAGCTGGATGTGGTGGCAGTGGATTCGCAGCAGTTTCCACGATTAACGCGGGACGTGAAGACGCACCTCAGGCAGGAGCCAGTGCGATTTGTGGCGTATCTGATTGAGAATAATCTGCCGCTCCGTCAGCTCGTGAAGTCGGATTTCATCGTGGCGAACGAAGTCGTGGCGAGCTATTACGGTCTGGGTGGTTCCACAGAAAGCGGTTTTCAGTTTGTCCCGGTCCCGCACGGACGAACGGATCTGGGAGGGGTCCTGACGAATGCGGGGATTCTGGCAGGACTCAGTAATGGTCGTGAGTCGAACCCGATCAAACGAGGGGCCTGGGTTGCGCGGAAGATCATCAGCGAACCACCGGCTGATCCACCACCGAATGTTCCGCAACTACCGGAAGACGAGGGGAGCCCGCTCACGCTGCGTGAGAAGCTGGAGCGGCATCGCAACCAGCAGGGGTGTGCGAAGTGTCACGAAGGGATCGATCCGTGGGGATTCCCCTTTGAGCAGTTTGACGCCGCAGGCCTGCTCAAGTCTTCGGGAAAAAGTGACCCCCGTTCGACACTTCCTGACGGGACCGAAGTGTCTGACCTGAATGGACTCAAGGACTATTTCGCAACGGACCGAATTGATCAGATTGCCTTTGGATTCATGCGGCACCTGGCGTGCTATGCCGTGGGACGCAGTCTGACGTACAACGAAACCGAATCGATTCGGGAACATGGGAAAAAGTTAAGGTCCAACGACTATCGGATGCACGATATGATCCGCCTGATCGTGAAGAGTGATCTGTTTCTCAAAAAATAAAACAACAGGCTGGCAGTCTCCTTACAAAACCGGATGCAGAACATGGGCTCAGCAGTACAACTGAATCGTCGCGCGGTGCTTAAGGGACTTGCCGGAGTGACGTTGTCACTTCCGTTACTGGAGGCGATGGGCAAGGAAGCGGCCCAGGAGATTCCTCGCCGGTTTTGCGCCATCTACACCGCCAACGGGATGTCACTTCCCAATCCCTCGCACGGAATTGATGAGTGGAGCTGGTTTC
The DNA here is from genome assembly GCF_044336245.1 of Schlesneria sphaerica. Classification (NCBI taxonomy): domain Bacteria; kingdom Pseudomonadati; phylum Planctomycetota; class Planctomycetia; order Planctomycetales; family Planctomycetaceae; genus Schlesneria; species Schlesneria sphaerica. Next base: position 4,649,063 of record NZ_CP172346.1, read on the forward strand.
CCAAACAGACAGGACGCGACTTCGAGTTTGGAAAGTCGACGGAGCCGCTTCGTCCCTTCCGCGAACAGCTCAGCTTTATCAGCGGGCTGTACCATCCGAATGGAACCAAGGCGGACCCGCATCTCTGTTCGGACATGTGGCTGACCGGGGCGCCGCTGCACAATCCAAAGCCGGGAACCTACAACTCCGTGGCGCTGGATCAGGTCGTTGCGCTGCACACGAAACAGTACTGTCGTCAGCCGTCGCTGGTGCTGTCGATTGATGCGGGTGTCGGCTTCCTCTCGCGGACCGGCACGATTTCCTACAACCTCGAAGGAAAACCGATCCCGGCCGAGAACAATCCGCGTCGCGTGTTTGATCGTCTGTTTCGGGGTGACCGGGCGTCGCTCGCCACGCAACGTGCTCAGCTTCAGCGACGGATCAAGCTGGTGGATGCGGTGCTTGAGAATGCGAAAACGCTCAACAAGCAACTTGGCCAGTCCGACCGGGAAAAAATGGATCAGTACCTGACGGCACTCGATGAGATTGAGGCGAGACTGGTCGCGTCCGAAAAGTGGATCGACATCCCGATCAAGCCGCAGGATTACTCCCATCTGAATCTCGACGCAACGTCCGAGGGGGAACCGCGTGAGTATTACCGCAACATGTTCGATCTGATCGCTCTGGCGTTCGACGCGGATATCACTCGTTCGGTCGCCTTCATGCTGAACCGTGAAGACGGGATGGGGGTCAGTGATACCTTCCCTGTGAAACTGGGACTCAAGGCGACCCACCACAGTTTGTCACATGCCGAGGACAAGAACGGGCAGATGAGCTTCGCACGATACGACTTGTTCCTGAGTGAGCAACTGGCGTATTTCATGCAGCGGTTGCGGCAGTACCAGGATGTGAACGGCAACGTGCTCGACAATACGATCGTGCTGTTCGGCAGTGGCGCCAGCACGACGCACAATCCGCTGAATCTGCCGACTCTTGTCGCAGGGGGCGCAAATATGGGGCTGAGACATGGTGCTCATTGGAATCAGCCCAAGACTCCCCTTTCCAATCTTTACCTGAGCATCCTTCGGTCGATGAAGATTGAAGAGAACTCTTTTTCGGACAGTACAGGTGTGCTTCAGAATTCTGTGTTCACGGGAATCTGAGACGAGGACGAAAATACGAATGTCGGCAAGTAACCGTCGCAGGGCCACTGCGAGGACCAAAGCTGTGAAAGAGCGGGACGCGAAAGGGGGACCGGCGGGAAGAGCCCTCGCTGGGAACCGCGTTGCCGACTTACGGAAACAGCTGCAACTGAGGCAGAAAGACTTTGCCCGGCTGTTACCGATTTCGGTCAGATCCCTGGCCACGCTGGAGCAGGGAGGTCTGCCGACCAGTGTTGTCTCTCGACGGTTGACGGAGTTGACTCGATTGACCAATGCCCTGTCGAAGGTCGTAGAATCCGACTCTCTGGGAGACTGGCTACAGACGCCGAATTCCGCCTTTGACGGATTGATGCCGATCGAGGTCATCGACCGGGGTGAAAGTGACCGGCTGTGGGGGATGATTTACGGTTTCAGATCTGGCGACGACTCGTGAAGGCCTGGTCCCTCGAAAGACGTTAGTCTGTGATGGGGCGACATTGAAAGGAAATGGATGCGACTGGAGACGCAGGTCGTAACGGCGACAGATGCCGTTGAGCTTTTCGTTCGAAGTTATCTTCCCGACCAGCGTGATCCCCGGCGTGTGCTTTACTGGGTGCACGGTCTCGGCGAGCATGGGGGGCGGCATGAGCACGTTGCCAAATGTTTGACCGAGCGGGGATGGAGCATGATCGTGGCTGACCTGCGGGGGCACGGCGGTTCCGGCGGTACACGGACTCATGTTGCCAGTTTTGATCAGTATGTCGATGACATCGTCTTGATCTGGGAAAGACTGGGGCTTACCGCATCACCCCCCACACTGCTGGGGCACAGCATGGGTGGGCTGGTCGTGGTGAGGGCCGTTCAGACGGGCAAGGTGGCCCCTGCATCCCTGGTTCTTTCGTCGCCGTTGCTGGGGTTGAAGTTGCGAGTGAATCCCGTCGCAGAGCTGTTGGGGCGCGCGGTCGTCCGGTTCCTGCCCACGCTGCGCTTTTCCAATGGCATCGATCCCGCCAATATGACAACGGATTCTGAGTTCGCTGCCGCGCGTCGAAGCGATCCTTTGATCAATAAGACCGTGACGGCGGGCTGGTTTTTTGCTATGCAGAAGGCGAAGGACGCAGCGATTCGGGATGCAGCCAGGGTTTCCCTTCCCTTGCTGGCACTGCAGGGGGGGAACGATCGGACCACGGATCCAGAGGCATTGGCGAAGTGGTTTGAACGCGCTCGGTCCCAACCCAAACAACTGCTCCTGTTACCTGATCACATTCACGAATTGTTTTTCGAATCGGACTGGCAACAGACGACTCTACAGATGTTGAACTGGCTGGAGTCAATCCGCTGAGACGTGTCTCGAGGTGGTGAAATGAAGAGTAAGAGCGTTCGGAATCTGAAATTCAAACCCTGTGCGGCAGAAGCCACGCTCGACGTGCGACGAATACTGGTGCGAACCTTCCCGGTCGCGCTGGTCCTGCTGTTGCCCTGGAACAGTGTCCGGGGAGAGGACAACGCGAAGATTCCCCCCGCCGTGAAGCGGGACGTCGATTTCGTCAAAGACATCCAGCCGCTGTTCAAAGAGCATTGCCTGAAGTGTCATGGCGAGAACCGGCAACGGGGCGACTTTCGGCTGGACGACAAGGGAGCGGCCCTGAAAGGGGGGGAAAGTTTCGCTCCCGCGATCATCCCCGGTGACGGTGCTGCGAGCCCCCTTGTCCGCTTCACCGCCGGGGCTGTTGAAGGAATGGAAATGCCCCCGGAAGGGGAGCGGGCTCTCTCGCGGGATGAGGTCAGCCTGCTGCGGGCCTGGATTGATCAGGGAGCCAAATGGCCTGATGAGCCGGGGAAAAAGCAGGAAAGCGCTCCTCACTGGTCCTTTCAGCCGGTCGTGCGTCCTGAGATTCCGGAAGTCGCTCCGGGGAACAGGGACTGGACACGAAGTCCCGTTGATGCGTTCATCGCACAGAAGCTGGAACAGGTCCCGCTCACGCCGTCTGAGAGCGTCACTCCCGGGCTGAAGCCTTCACCTGATACTGACCGCATCACGTTCATTCGACGTGCCACGTTCGATATCACCGGGCTGCCTCCGACTCCTGCAGAGGTGATGGACTTTGTTGGCGATCAGAGTCCTGACGCGTTCGAACGTTTGATTGACCGGTTGCTGGCGTCGCCCCATTTTGGGGAACGCTGGGCCCGACACTGGCTCGACACAGTCAAGTTCGCCGAAAGTAACGGGTTTGAAACGAATCAGCCCCGTCCCGCTGCCTGGCCCTACCGTGACTACGTCATTCGTGCGTTCAACGAAGATAAGCCGTTCGATCAATTTCTGTTCGAGCAACTGGCGGGTGACACGGTCGGGATTCATGAAGCGACCGGCTTCCTGGTGGCGGGGGCGTGGGATCAGGTGAAGAGCCCGGACCCGACCCTGACTTCTCAGCAGCGAGCTGACGAACTGCACGATATGGTCAGCACGACCGGCAGTGCCTTTTTCGGACTGACGGTCGGTTGTGCCCGCTGTCACAATCACAAATTCGATCCGATCTCGCACAGTGACTACCATGCGATGAAGGGGGTGTTTGCCGGTGTGGTCCACGGTAATCGTCCCTACACTCCACCCGGTTTTGAGGACCCGCAGCCACTGATCGAGGAACTTCGTGGCGAACTCGCGAATCTCGATCGCCAGCTCGGACAGTTTGAGCCGCTGGCTTTTATCGGAGATGACTCTGCACAATTGCAGGGCAAGCAGTCGTTCCCTCATGAAGCCGTTTCCACACTGCTGCTGGATGATCTGGCCGTCGCGACGGGTTCCGGCGCCAGCGTCACGGTCCTCGTCCCGCCGATTGGTTCCGAGCCTTACCGGGCCGGAAAGGCCCGCGGTGAGTTGAACGATTCGGGTGACATGCAGCGGTACCCGAACCTCGGTCGCAGTTATTCGTACTGGAACCAGGTCGCTAATCGGGATGTCTTCACGTGGAACCCCGGGCTGAGTGGGCGCTGGCGTCTCTGGTTGTCCTGGGGTTGTGGATGGAACACGCACGCCGCCGATGCAACGTACGTGCTTGATCGGGACGGAGATCTCGGGACGAAGGACGATCAGACCGAGATTGCCCGCGTCGATCAGCGGAAGTTTGCTGACGGAACAGGGGGCGAACAGAGTCAGCCCCTCTGGAGTGGACTCTATGACGCGGGCGTCCATGAATTCACTCCGACGGCGCGGGTGGTGCTGCGCGGCGGGGAAGGATCGGCGTACGTCACGGCCGATGTTGTCTGTTTTCAGCGAGCGATGACAGACAGTCCGCTCGCTCATACCTCGTTGCCCCGCCTGCGGTCTGCGGTGCAGCGACGAGCCAACAGCGAACGCTTTCCTCCCATCCGGTCCCGGTTCGTAAAATTGACGATCGAAGCCACGACCGGTGGCGAGCCATGTCTGGACGAGCTTGAGGTGTTTGAAGCCGATAACGGTTCTCAGACAGGTTCGAATAATGTCGCCCTGGCGAGCGTTGGGACGATTGCGACCGCCTCATCAAGCCTGCCCGGTTACGACATTCACCGGTTGGCCAACGTGAACGACGGTCGCTACGGGAACTCGGCCAGTTGGATTTCTAATGAACCGGGGCAAGGCTGGGTCATGCTGGAGTTTCCGGAACCGGTCGTCATCGACCGGATCGTGTGGAGCCGTGATCGGCCCGAGAATGGACAGTTTCAGGACCGAATCCCGTCGAAGTACCGGATCGAAGCCGGGATGGCGCGGGACTCGCTGCAACTGGTCGCCTCATCGGAAGACCGAATACCGGCGGACAACGGCGCGGGTAAGGTGCATGTGAACCCCGCGTTAAGTGAGGCCGAGTTTCAGTTGGCTCGCAAGCTGCAGGTGCAGGGGGAATCGCTACGCAGCCGGTTGCAGAAGTTGTCGGCTCGGCCGATCGCCTATGCTGGTCAATTCACTACGCCAGAACCGATCTACCGGCTGCATCGAGGTGATCCCATGCAGCCCAAGGAACGGATGCAGCCTGCGGGGCTCGCCTCATTCGGTAAGAAATGGCAACTCAATGAAGAGGCGACGAGTCCGGAACGTCGACGGGCTCTGGCGAACTGGATCAATGATCCGGATCACCCGTTAACGATGCGTGTGATGGTCAACAGACTTTGGCAGTATCACTTCGGGCAGGGACTGGTGCAGACTCCCAGCGATTTCGGGAGAAACGGAACGTCTCCGTCGCACCCGCAGTTACTGGACTGGATGGCCAGCGAGGCCCGGGTGATGGCTTCGCCGAAGCGGATTCATCGACAGATGTTGACCTCGTCGACCTATCGGCAATCGAGCCATGCGCGTCCGGAAGGGTTGCAGGCGGATGCCGCGACCCGGTTGCTGTGGCGGTATCCGCCGCGGCGACTGGAAGCTGAACCACTGCGGGATGCGATTCTGGCGGCGGCCGGTAATCTCGACGACCGCATGTTCGGTCCGGGGTTTGACCTGTTCGAGGCCAATACCAATTACGTCAAAGTCTACAACACGAAGCAGGAATTCGGTCCGGCAGAGTGGCGAAGAATGGTCTATCAGTCGAAGCCGCGAATGCAGCTCGATGAAGTTTTTGGACAGTTCGACTGTCCCGATGCCGGTCAGATCGCGCCGAAACGGACTTCTTCCATCACAGCACTGCAGGCACTGAACCTGCTGAACAGCCGATTCGCCATTCAGCAGGCCCGGCAGTTTTCGAACCGGTTAGCGAACGAGATGAGCAAGGACCCGACCGCACAGGTCAGGCAGGCGTTTCTGCTGGCCTACCAGCGGGAACCTTCCAGCGAAGAACTGGCTGACTCCATCGAGCTCATTCAGCAACATGGCCTGGAATCATTCTGCCGAGCGATTCTCAATTCCAACGAGTTCCTATTCGTGTTCTGAGACGGTCTGGGGAGTTCACGCTTGGTTAATCCCCAGACGCCATCAACGGGGAAGGTGGTGCATTGTTTAAGGGCCTGCCTTACTTCTCAGCGATCTTATAAACCGCTGTATCGGTTCGAAGATACATGGCCCCCTTTGAAAAGGCGGGGGTTGCGAACGTCCGACCGGGGACTGTGTTCTGGCCGAGGACTTCGAACTCTGTTCCGCGCTTGATCCAGGTGGCGGTCCCGTCTTCGTCCATGAACAAAATCCGGTCATTCACGTAGACCGGTGAAGACGAATAGTTTCCTCCCAAGCGACCCGTCCAGTAGCGTTCCCCTGTTTTCGCGTTGACGCAGGTGGCGACGCCTCGGTCCGAGACGGTGTAAAGTTCTTCACCGACGAGCAGAGGGGACGGGGTGCTGGGTGCGCCCGGCTTCATCCGCCAGACGATACTCTTGTCGGTGACGTCCCCCTTGCCGCCGAGTTTCACAGCGAGGACCTCCGGGTGATCGTAGTCATGGTTATAGAACACCATCCCGAAACCGACGGCGGGCTGGGGCACGATGGACCAGCCGGGGGTCAGGATCTTCCATAATTCGGCACCTGTGTCAGGGTCGTATGCCGCGAACATTCCTGGACCAGGAGAAAGCACCTGGGACTTTCCGTCCACTTCGGCGACGGTAGATGTTCCGAAGGAGTGGGATGGACTTCCGACCGTGGATCTGGGGGTCTGCCATGCGATCTTTCCGGTGTTCGCGTCCACCCCGATGACGAAGGGGTCCTTGCTGCCGTCACACGAGACGACGAGCTTTCCACGGCAAAGGACAGGTGTGCCCCCGGAACCGTGGACAGGGTTGTAATCGATGTCGAAACAGGTCCATTCGATCGTTCCATCCGCCGCTTTCAGTCTGGCCATCCCGTAGTTACCGAAATGGACGAAGACCGCTCCTTCGTGCACGATTGGGGTGGGACTGGCGTGGCTGTTTTTCACATGAATGGAGGGGATCTGAGGCACTGATCGGACTTCCCGATCCCAGATCACTTTTCCATCTGCGGCATCAATGGCCATCGTGCGCAGCGACATGTCCGGGTCTTTCACCACTGCCGTCGTCAGGTAAATCCTGCCGTCCACGATGACAGGGGAGGACCATCCCAGACCGGGCAGATCCGATTTCCATTCGACGTTCTTTGTGTCAGACCATTCGAGCGGGACCGTCATCCCGACGACGTGGGCGTCCGCATTGGGACCTCGGAATTTCGGCCAGTCTCCCGATCCAATCAAAGAAAGCAGAATCATCGGCAGTAACATGAGCGGCCCCGCTGAGTATGAGTCCGAAGCTAAGTCAGGTGGCGTGCGATCAAATAGGATCCAGACTCGTAACCCTTGCTTTAATACGCCACGTCCGCAGTGCAGGTGTCGCACGTTTTTCCGTCGCGCATCGTGTCCCACCGAAGGGAATTCCCACAGGAAAGGCCTATTCGGTGATGCGACCCGTCCGCGCCATCCACACCGGACACCCGCACCGATTAATCATCGTATGAAATTCTACCAATGCGTTCCTTCGGTGCCAATTTTGACGTCGGTCATATTTCCGATTTGTTTCAATCTCAAATCGTGATGCAGTGACACGCCTGCTTAAGGAAGCGTCGTTTGCAAAACTGGCGATGGGCGCGTTGCAAGGTTCATCGCTTCGCTCTGGCTACTCAATCCAGGGCATACTGATCGGGCAGCGAAACATCCTCCACGGAGATCGTCTGGCTGACCCGCAGAGTGACCTGTGAGGATGGCTCGGTCCAATCAACCGGTCTCTGGCTGAGAAGAAGTGTTGGCGAACGTGACATGCTTTGTCCGCAACGCCAGCCGTGAGCGGCTTCAGGGGGACTCGTGCGGTGGTTCGATCTTCGCAGCTTGAAGCGTGCTCGGGGGATCTTCTGCAGTCACTTTGTCCATCCGCACGAAGAAGACGGCTCCGACGATCAGCAGAAACGCGACAAGATGGTTCCAGCCGAGTTTCTGGTTCAGATAGGTGACGGCGAAGATGCTGAAGACAACCAGCGTGATGACTTCCTGCATGATCTTCAGTTGCACAGGAGTGAACTGTGACGAACCCCAGCGGTTCGCGGGGACTTGAAAACAGTACTCGAAGAAGGCAATCAGCCAACTGACGATGATCGCGACGAAAATCGGTGATTCCTTGTGTTTCAGGTGCCCATACCAGGCAAAGGTCATGAACACATTGGAAATTGTCAGCAACAGAACCGTGAGCATGGAACATCCTTGTTAAATACAAAAGAGAGTGGCAGATCATGGGATGCGGTGACTGACCGCATGTGGCGAGCGTCGGACCGCGATTTCGTCGACCAGCCATCCGTGGTTGGTTCCCCTGCGGTGCCGTCAATTCGGCGGATCGCAGATTGGCGCGGAGTGTACATAGTGCCAGTCGCGCCTGCCACTTAACTGTGATTGAGATCCGTTACGGGCGCGCGAAGTTGCCCCCGGGGTTGGGCCGGGGGCAGCTTGAGAAGACTGGCAAATGACTTTACGTCAGCACCGGATGTTACTTCTTTGGTTTGCTGACAGAGAATTCGACGATCCGGTAGGTCTCGTCCTCTTTGTCCTTTTTGAGTGTGAAGGAAAGGACCTGATTCTTCTTGTTTCGCAGCACTCGCTTATTGTTCTTCTGCTTGGCGTTCGGCTGCAGATCACTGAGCGGGTTCAGTGCGTCGGAAATCTCTTCGATTTTCTCTTCAGAGAGGTTTCCGTCCCGCAGCTGACTAACCATCCCGGTCGCTTTCGAGCTGACGTATTCGCCCGCGGCGGCGGTATCACCGTCCACGAGTGCCATGCAGAATCGCTGAAGTGTGTCGTCGATGCTTCCTTCCGGGAAACTGCTTCCCGACCCTCCGGCACCTCCTGCACCACCGGGCATGGCTCCGGCCGGTCCGGCTCCGCCCGGCATCATCCCGGGGGCACCCGCAGGACCCCGGGCACCCGCGAATCCGGCTGCGCCCGCAGGTCCGGCTCCGGGGGGCATCCCGACGGCGGCACCGGCGCCGGGAGGTGCATGCCCAGCACCCGGAAGTGAAGCTGCGCCACCAGGGCCGGCTCCTGCATAACCAACGGCAGCACCGGCGGGAGCGGTGGCTGCGGCACCGGGGGGGAGCCCGGGAGTGGTGGCACCGGCGGGTGCACCAGGGGGAGCATGTCCCCCTGGGCCGGGGCGACCTGGCATATTTCCGGTGTAGCCGACGGGGGCGCCAGCAGCACCGGGTGGCATTCCGGGAGCCGCTCCTGCAGAGGGGCCTCCTGGTGGGGCGTGTCCTCCAGGTCCAGGGCGGTTTCCAGTGTATCCCACGGGAGCACCCGAAGCGCCGGGTGCCCCGGGGGGGGCGGTCGCTGCGGCACCGGCGGGCATTCCAGGGGCACTTCCGACCCCGGGTGTGGCTGAGGGACCACCACTGGGACCAGCCGCAGGTCCGCCGGGACGATTCGCCATATGAGCCGCCGCCTGAGCGGGGTTGGGGGCTGCGTTTCCGGCCATCTGAGCCATCATGGCTGGGTTACCAACTCCACCTTGCGGAGGTCCCCCTGCCATCGACGGCCCACCCGGAGGGGCGTGACCCATGCCGGGCATTCCGGGTGGAGCATGTCCCGCTCCCGGCATTCCAGGAGCACCGGGCATTCCGGGGACCGCTCCTGCAACCGGGGCGGTGTTGGCAGGACCAACAGAGGTCGTTGGTGCGGTGTTGTTTCCTGATCCGCAGCCAATCAAGCCGGACGAGACAATCAGGCACAGGCCCTGATGCCAAACCGAAAAGCGGTTGGAACGCATAATGTTAACCTTGAGACAACCAATCCAGTGATGTGAGTTCGCCTGCAGGTTCGCCCGCCAGAACGACCGACAACCAGATTGCGAATGGTCTTTGACTATGCCATTTCTGTAAGCCTAATGCAAGGAGTTTCAACAGAGTCCGTGGATGGATTCAGTGAGTTCGGCAGGCCGAACAGGCTTCCCTTTTCAGCCATCGCAGCGACGGATTTTCGGGGGATCGGGAGCGCCGGAAAGGGACGGATGGACCACAGAGATCACGTCGCGCCGCAGGAACTCCGGACGGGGCTTTCGGCTCGCTGAGCCCATCTTCGTCACGTTCTCACGGAAAAAGCCTGGCGGTAGAGTAAGCTGTGCCACGATCGGGCCTGGGTTCATTTCGGTGGTGAGTCGTTCGTCGCTGCTGAACGCGTGAGCCGTGGTGCTGGCTGAGGTGCTTGTTAGAAGTGGCCGTGAAGGAATCGGAACGAGGTGCCCCATGATGAACTGCCGGATTATCCGTTGCTCGATTCACCGACCCGTGAACGCCGTCTACGAGTTCGCCTCGAATCCTGAGAATCTTCCCCGCTGGGTGATGTCGTTCTGCCTGTCGGTCAGAAAGTCAGGGGAGCAGTGGGAAATGGAGACGCCGACGGGCTGGGTGCAGATTCGTTTTGTTCCTCGCGATGAAGCGGGAATCCTGGATCACATTGTCACATTGCCAGACGGTCAAGCCGTCGTCAATCCGATGCGTGTGGTCGACAAGGGTGGCGGCAGCGAAGTGATGTTCACACTGTTCCAACAGCCCGGCATGTCCGACGAGCAGTTTGCCAGAGATGCCGACATGGTCGCCGCCGATCTGCAGTCCTTGAAGAAAGTGCTTGAGGGGCAGGTGGGCTGATTTTGCAGGTGAGGAATGTGTCATCAACGCGCCCCACAACTGCTCACGCGGGCACGGGCGGAATTGCTGGCGTTGGCGAAGTGGAGAATTTCTTGTTCCGCCTCCCTGGTGGGTGAGGGTACTGGTAAGTCTACGAATCATGCATTCCGTCGCACCACGTTGGCGAGACATCGTCGGTTTGCTGCTGAGCTCAGATGAGCCGCTGCCCGATTACGAGTCGGGAGTGGTGGAAACACGGGGTGCCGCCGACGTTTTCGGGAGAAGTGGCGATCGAGCGTTGTCCGATCAGGCCACTCCTGGCTGCGATTTCGGCGTCGAGCATGCTTTGAGAACCATGAACCCACAATCCCACTTCGTCCGGCGCGAGTAATTTGCCAAAGCCCAGACTCAGCCGCCCCATCGTCCAGCGGGCATTGATGTCCTGCAGTGGGCGAAATTTCAGACTACTATCGCGGTCTCGGTACTGCATGGCATCAATTCCCACGGGACCGAAATAACCCAGCGACTGAAGCTCGTTCGCCGCGCTCAGGGTGACTTCGATCGCCTCCTGCCACACGGAGTTTTCGGGGACGGATTGCGGCGAGGGTGATGGAATCAGGCTTCCGGCGTACTGTCCCCGTTCGTCGGTGAACATGGTGGCGAGTCCTGCCAGACGGGGGGATCCGGCCGGGGGGATCTCGATCTGGATGCCGACTTCGGCGACACGTTCGACCCAGGGCTCATAGAAGACCGAGTTTCCCGGCCCCAGTCTTCGCCGCAGCCATTGCAGGTCGGCTTCCGTCGGTGCCCCGCGTCCCCGGATCCGTTCCCGGCCCGACATCCCGTACTCCGATTTAATGACCCAGGGCTGTTCGGAGCTGGTTCCGATGATGTCTTCGAGTTCGTGCAGATTGCTGATGCGTCGTGCCCCCTGCAGACCGACCTTCCAGTCCTGTTCAAGACGGTGAGACGTGGCACGTGAGTTTGCCTGACGGACAGCGTCGTGCGGTGGGACCTTTCCGGACGCTTCAAGTCGTTCGACCAGGGCAAGGGCATCGCGGGACCAACCCCAGGGGACGAGTTCCACACCACGGGGGATCTGGTCCCAGCTCTCTATGGGCACAACGCATGGCAAGCCCGCTGCGAGGGCCTGGCGGAAGAACTCGTCATCGATTGCAGCAGGGGTCCAGATCATGTCGTCATCGTCAGCAATGGCCAGCCACGAGGTCGCCAGCTCCGCGTTCAGCCGCTTGAGAAGTTTTGTCGGTTCCCGCCGCGGATCGGCCAGCCGATGTTCGAAGTCGAAGTTTCCATAGAACAGACGCGGCATATCAGAGGCTCTTTGCGTGGATGACGTTCAATCAAAAGGAGAAGGGCATGCACGATCGCTGGTGCCGTGTCGCAGGAATGCTTTGCTGGGCAGTGTTATCCCGTATCGGAGCGGCCGGGCCAAGTCCCCCCTTCGCGATGACGCAAAGCCTCTTTTACATCAGGGGCGACGCAGGCACGATCAATCCTTTGCAGCCCTGGGTGTCTATCATATAAATCCTTCGAAGCAGAACGAGTTTACACACATGCAGTTCGAATGATTCGAAGGCATGCCAGGCCTTCCGGCGATGTGGCCCGCCCATCATCGCGATGCACCCGCATCGGGCAGCCCAACTGTGTCTGACGGGACAAAAGTGGAAATTCGAGTCTGGCTCATTCGACGACAAACCAGCCTCTTCAGGAAACAGACTGATGACAGCAAGCTATCTGGATCTGGTCACGTCGTTGCGGCAGGCTTTTCCCCAGCCCGTTTCTGATCGGGTCCACGATGCCTATTTTGTGTTCTCGTTCCTCAGGGCGCTGGATCAACTGGATGAGATGAAATCGGTTTCTCCGTTACTGGGCAAGTCTGAGATTCTCGACTACGACGAGGCCAAGCGGTCGCGGGTCGCTGACGGTCCGGTGCCGCTGGAACAGGTCACTCAGACACTCGTCGAGCACCTGTCCGGCATGTTCATCTGGGGCCACCCGCGGGCTCAGATCAATGTCATCCCGCCCCCCACGATTGCCAGTATCATCGGGGGTCTGTTGCCGTCGATCTATAACCCGAATCTGGTGAGCGAAGAATCGTCGCGTCAGGTCGCTGTGGCGGAGGTCGAGGTCTCATCGATGACGGCCGATCTGATTGGTTACGACCCCGCTGTCTCGGCCGGACTGTTCACCTTTGGCGGGACCGGAACGCTCCTGTACGGGATCAAGCTTGGTCTGGAAAAAGCCTGTCCGGGGACAGCCCAGCAGGGGATCCGCGAACGAGCTTATATCATCTGTTCAGAGCGAGCCCACTATGCCTGTCTCACCGTGGCGAACTGGCTGGGGATGGGGCGTGAGAGTGTGATCAAGATTCCCTGTTCAGCGGAAAATGAGATCCTTCCTGAGTTACTGGAAGACAAGGCTCGCGAGATCCTCGCCAGCGGAGGAAAAATTGCAGCGATCATCGCGACAATGGGGACGACCGACCACTTTGGTCTGGATGATCTGAAAGCTCTTCACGAGATTCGTGAAGGTCTCGTCAAGGAATTTCAACTCGACTACCACCCGCATATTCATGCCGATGCGGTGATTGGTTGGGCCTGGTCGGTGTTCAACGATTACAATTTTTCGGTCAATCCACTGGGCTTTCGGCATCGAACGGTGCGGGCCCTGGCGGGGACACGTCGGCGGATTCAGGAACTTCCGCTGGCGGATTCAGTCGGAATCGACTTCCACAAGACGGGGTTCACCCCCTACATCTCCAGTCTGTTTCTGGTGAAGAATTCGGCCGATCTGGAATTGATCACGCGGAAACAGTCTGACACCCCCTACCTGTTTCATGACGGACACTATCACCCCGGGCGGTACACGCTTGAGACGACACGGGGTGGAAGTCCGCCGATGGCCGCTCTGGCGAATCTGCGGCTGTTTGGTAAGGACGGTCTGCGGTCGCTGCTGGGCCATGCGGTTTCCATGGCGGAAGAACTGCGGGAGCACCTGGAAGGACATGCAGCGACGACCGTGGTCAACCGGGGGAACTTCGGTCCGGTGACGTTGTTCCGGGTTTATCCGGATGGTGTCGACACGTTCAGCGTGACCGAGGAGGAACAGAAGGACGAATCCTGCCGCGACCAGTTGCGGGCGCACAACGAATACAATCGCCGCATTTATCACCTTGTCCAGGCAGACGCGCTCAACGGCGAAGGGGTCGTCATTTCGCTGACCGACTGCTACTGCGAAAGTGAATATGGTGAGCCGATCGTGGCTCTGAAAAGTTATCTCCTCAGTCCTTTCGCCGAAGAACGCTATGTCGAGGCAGTTCTGGAGTCGTTGTGGAAGGCCCGTGCCAAAATCGCCGCCGAAGATTCCGCCGCACAAAATGCGTGAAAGTCGGGCGACTGACTTCATTCCTGGGGAAGGGACGAATATGCTCGCCCTGGGGGGCGACACCCAACATCTCTCAGATTCACCCCCAAAAGGGGCGGGCGCGAGGACGGGTCAACGGAAGGACTTGGCCTCGGATGGGCCACCGCCGTCGTGCACAACGCGACAGCAGGGACGGGGGCGTTGTTTTCCGCAAAGTTCCTGAAACTGTTGCTCTGAGGCCTTCCACAAGCGAAGCCTGATTGGTCCTGATGGGGCTTTGGTGGTGCGTCGCTTGAAGGTTGGTGCGAGTTCGCGTTAGTGTCGGTAACGTCGCCCTCGCCCATTCAGAAGGAAGTGCAGTTCAGCGAAGGATCGGATCAGGAAATGCCGTTTGCAAGTGCAGTGTCCGAAAAGTCCAGCCTCAGTGCGGCAATTCAAGAAACCGTGCATGTGGTGGCGGGTGAATTGGGTCGCAAACCCGACCTGACGTTCGTGTTTGTGACACATCACCATGCAAAGAATTTCCCCATGCTGGCCGAGTCGATTCTCGATCGGATTGGCGGCGGGCTGTTACTGGGATGTACGGGCGAGACCGTTATCAATGGTACGCGCGAATACGAAAACGGACCGGCCCTGTCACTTTGGTCAGGCGTCTTGCCGGGTGCGGATCTTGTCCCGTTTCAGATGGAATTCGCCGAAACGCCCGACGGCATCATGTGCAGCGGTTTGCCCGACGATCTGGGGGACCGGACCGACGATACGCGTGCCGTGTTCCTGCTGAGCGAACCCTTTTCCGCAATGCCGCAGTCGGTGATCGATCTGCTGGCGGACGAACTGCCGAATGTCCCGCTGTTCGGGGGGCAGGCGAGCGGTGGCAACCCGACCGAGAATCGGTTGTTCCTGAACGGTCGCGAGATTGATCAGGGGGCGGTCGGGGTCGTCCTGCGAGGGGGGCCTCAGGTCCGTTCTGTCGTTTCTCAGGGATGCCGGCCGATCGGGACCCCATTCGTTGTGACGAAGGCCGATCGAAATGTCGTGTATGAACTTGGCGGGGTGGCGCCGATGCAGCGGCTGCAGGAAATGTACCACCTGCTGCCGCCGCGAGATCAGTCGCTGGTCGAGGAAGGGGTCCATATCGGGATCGCGCTCAACGAGTATCAGGAGTCATTTCACCGAGGTGACTTCCTGATCTTGAACGTGATGGGGGTCGACAAGAAGTCGGGTGCCTTGAAAGCGGGTGGACCGATTCGGGTTGGTCAGACAGTTCAGTTCCAGATCCGGGACGGTGAGGCGGCGGACGCCGACCTGATTCGTCTGCTGGAAAGACACTCGTCGACGCACCCACGTCTCCCCGCGGCGAGCCTGCTGTTCAGTTGCAATGGGCGTGGCTCGCGGATGTTTTCTTCACCAGATCACGACGCGACACTGATCCAGCGACATCTGGGGCCTTTGCCACTGGCCGGTTTTTTTGCCCAGGGAGAGCTGGGACCGGTGGGCGGAAAAAACTACATTCACGGTTTTACCGCCAGCATTGCACTTTTCGAAGAAGAATCGGTTTCATGACCGTTTTGTTTGGGTTTGAATCTCCCGAGTGTTATCGCGGAGGGATCGTTTCCATAGGAAACTTTGACGGGGTTCATCGCGGGCATCAACTGATGTTGCGGACGCTCGTCAGTCAGGCCCGCGCTGCAGGCGTTCCTGCCGTGGTGCTGACGTTTGATCCGCATCCGATCGAACTGTTACGTCCGGAAGCGGCACCCCCACGACTGACCTCGATGTCGTACCGGGCGGAACTGCTGCAGAAGTTTGGGGTGGACACGGTCATCGTGCTGCCGACGACCCGGCAATTCCTGACGCTCACCGCAGAAGAGTTTTTTCACTCGATTGTCCAGACACAGCTCCAGGCGTGCGGCCTGGTCGAGGGGCCGAATTTCTATTTCGGTCGCAATCGTGAGGGGAATATCGATGTTCTGCGTCAGCTCTGTTCCCGGCACCAGTTGACTCTGGAAGTCGTTGAGCCGGAAATTGTGAATGACAAGCTGGTTTCGTCGAGTGTCATTCGAGGTCTGGTGAACGACGGAAATGTCGCGGAAGCGGGGCGGCTGCTGGGGCATCTTTACCGCATGGAGGGAACCGTTGTGACCGGTGCACAGCGGGGCCGGACACTCGGTTTTCCGACGGCCAATCTTGCTGAACTGGAAACCCTCGCCCCGGCAAACGGGGTCTACGCGGCCACCACGACGATCGACGGCACGAGCTGGGCGGCGGCGGTCAACATCGGCCCCAATCCGACGTTTGGCGAAGCGGCCCGGAAGATCGAGGTCCATTTGCTCGACTTCAGTGGTGACCTGTACGGGCGCCGCATCGCGATTTCGTTTGTGTCGCGACTGCGTGATATTTGCAAGTTTGCTTCTGCGAACGACTTGCTTCAGCAGTTGCAGGCCGATGTCGCTGCGGCGCGTACGGCTTGTGCGGGGCTTTGATCTGCGGCGAGTACACTGGTCCGAGGTGAGTCCGAGGTGAAAAAGCACAAAAGCGGCAGGTGTCGATCATCGACTCCTGCCGCTCATCAGTCGGGTAACGCGAATCTGCTGTGGACCCGTCCCTGGTCACAACAGATGCTTATCCGGACGATTCATCTATGTTCTTCAGGCCAATTGTTTTTTCCGACCGACGAGGGTGCGGATCCGTTCGGCCAGCAGGGCTGAGTCGAATGGTTTCCGGAACGTCTCGTTGAACGGGGTACGGTCAAAACCGCTGGCCGTGTCGTCATCGCTCAGTAGCGCTACCAGTACAGCGTCAGCATACTCATTGTTTTTGCGCAGGTTCTGCGCAATCAATGTTGCTTCATGTCGACCCATGCCGAAGTCGATTACCACGCAGTCAGGATGCAGAGATTCGGCCTGAATGCCGGCTTCAAAGCCACTCGCCGCGGATTCAATTTTGTAATCCATGGGAGGCATCAGGTCGAGAATCTGTCCTCGGACGTTCTGGTCGACTCCGACGAGGAGCAATTTGCCCATCGCTTCGTCTTCCAGTTCCCCCAAAGGCATCCCGTGTTCCTTAAGGAACCGAATCAAGTGCTCGCGTGGGATGCGACGGTCCTGTGATCCGGGAATGCGGTAACCGCGCAGACGGCCGGAGTCGAACCATTTGCTCACTGTGCGGGGTGCAACCTTGCAGATCTTTGCTACCTGTCCAGTAGTGAAGATCGTTCTCATCGCGGGCTCTCCAATCACTAGATTTTGCTCACACAGAAGGGCGTCGCGACCCTCCGGATCTTCACCCTCAAACGTGTTGACGAGGTTTTTCCGCCGCTTGCTTTACGAGCGGCAGGAAAACCGCCGATTGCTCGGAGTCGGTGTCTTTCGGAGAGAACCATGCATCCCGACTCATTCGAGACTCATAGTTCCATCCGACAAGTCTTTACGCGTCGGGCATCGGCGGGCATTTCGACTCGATCCCTTGGTCGAAATACCCGTGGAGGGCGGGGAATTACGTGTTCGCCTTCGCAGAGTCTTTAGCTCTGTGTTCAGAAAACCCTGATTGTCCTACCCCCCAGACGTCTTCACTGTGCGAGTCGCACATTCCGGATCAATCGCCATCCGTCGTGTGGTCGTTCGCACTGCTGCAAACCGTCTAGCTATTTGAATCGTCTTTTCAGGATTCGGTCTTGACATGTTTTGTGAAGAACGCTTGGTTCTTGCCTGCGAACTTCATCACGCTTGGGGTCCGTTTCTTTTTTTCCGTCAAACTCGCGTTGAATTGCCGAACTTTTCGCGATTTCCGTCAGGTTGCTGTATGCACCGGGAAACGATGATAGGAAAGGGCCGAAACGTATCAGCGTCACCTGGGGGTGTGTTCGTTCCGCATGGACGCAAAATTCTACAGTCCAAATACATGAAACCGACCTGAATTCGAAAAATCTAGTTCTCGTCGCGGTTTGCCGGGCTCTATCCTTCCTGCTGTGGGGCCTCATTGCGCCCAATAGCAACAATTGTAACGACGGCATCACGGATATCGATGTTTCAACACAATCCAACCGTTATTTCTCATAGCCAACGCGAAGGTTCTGTTGATGACGGAGTTCAACGATTGGGAGTCGGAATGCGAAACTCAGGAATGTCACCCTATTTACGATGGACCCTCTATTCCGTCGTAGCCGTCGCTGTCGCGTTTCCCGAGACCGCCTGGTCTCAGCGTTCCAGTCGCGGTGGCGGCGAACGGACACGTTCGTCGCGTGACGATTCCACAAGTTTGATCAATTCGCTCCGCAATAAAGAGCTGGTGGAAAAACTGGGGCTGACTCCTGAGCAGCAATCCCAGATTGACGAGATCCGCCAGGCCGCGACACGCAGCTATCGGGGGATGAGCACTGCCGAGTTTCAGGCGGCGAAAAAGGCCAACGAAGACAAAGTGCTCAATCTGCTGACCGATGAGCAGAAAGCGACGTGGCAGAAACATGTCGAGCAAGCCACCGGCACGCCACCCGCCGGAATTCCCGGAGGTGCTCCCGGCAGCGGTGGCTCGGAAAACAGCAGCGCCCCCTCGGGCGGTTCGACGAGCGTCGAAAGTGATCTGCCAAATGCGAAGGCTGCCGTTCCCGACAATGGACCGCCCCCCGGAGCCAAAACGGTCATTTCTTTTGGACCGGAAGCAGATTTGAAGGCCGCACAACACGAAGCGGCAGAAAAGGAAGCCGCCAGGGAGGCACTGGAAGCACAGGCGGATTTCGCTGAGGAGGCGGAATCCGATCCGGGAAAGCCGGGCGATTCGCGGCGGACGTCTCCTGAAGCAACACCCCCGAGAGAGATGGGTGACGAAGAAGCTCTTCTGTCCTTCGAGTTCCGGTACGCTCCCTGGGAAAGTGTGCTCAAGCTGTTTGCGGACGCCAACGATCTGACGCTCGACTTGAACGACGTTCCTCCGGGAACCTTCAGTTATTACGACAACAAACGCCACACGATGACCGAGGCGCTGGATATTCTGAACGGATACCTGCTGCAGAAGGGTTACATCCTGATTCGGCGGGATCGGTTCCTTGTCTGTCTCAGTACGGATAGCCCGATTCCTCCCAATGTGATTCCGAACGTCACTACGGATGAGCTTTTTTCTCGCGGCAAGAACGAACTGCTGAATCTGATCCTCCCTTTGGAGGGGACTGCGGACGCTGACTTGGTTGTCTTAGAAGTGAAAGAGCTGCTCGGACCCTACGGCAAGGCGGTGGCCCTGAAGTCGACGAACTCGCTCGTGCTGACCGATACGGGGGGGAATCTTCAGCGGATTCAGATGCTGCTGAAAACGGGAACGCCGGTCGGGAATAAAGACACCGCCTTCAAGTCGATCGCGTTGAAACACATTTCAGCGGCCGAGGCAGAACGGACGGTGCGTCGTCTGTTCGGGCTGAATCCTCCCGTGACTTCTTCGGCATCGGCGGCGGCACCCGCCCGGGGCGGGTTCGGCGGTGGACGCGAGCGAGGCGGGGGCGGCTTCCCGGGTGGTGGATTTCCCGGTGGCGGGTTCCCGGGGGGCGGCGGCTTTCCAGGGGGAGGGTTCCCCGGTGGGCCTCCCGGGGGGGCACCAGCTCCTGCGGCACCTGCCGGAGGGTCGGCCTCGCAGTACCTGGGAAAAATTCAGGTCACGGCGGATCCTCGCACGAATCACCTGCTGGTGGCGACCAGTTCGACTTTGTTGAAAGTGGTGGAAGACGTTATCAAGGCGCTGGACACAAACGTGGATGCGGCGGGGAACGCACTCGGAAAGTCTGAGAACCCCACGTTCGTCAAATCGTACACCGTTCGAGGGGGCGACTCGTCCTCTGTCGCCCAGACATTGAATAATATCATGCCGGGAATTGTGATCGGTGAAGATTCCCGTTCCGGCAAGGTTCACATTCTGGGGACCAAGGAAGAACACGCCGCCGTTGAACGTCACATTAAAGAGTTCTCGGGTGAAGCGAGTGGCTCGGTCGCGGTCATCAACTTGAAGAAACTCGATCCCGCCCAGGTCGCAAATTCGCTGCGGAACCTGTTTCTGAATGATGCCGCTCGCCCTCCTTCGATCGAGCACGATGCCAGCGGTCGACGAATCATGGTTCGCGGCACCGCAGACCAGTTGATGCAGGTCAGGGACCTGCTGCGCGGGATGGGGGAAACGATGGATTTTGAAGAGGAAGAGGATTCCGCAAAAGGGGCCGATCGGGGGAACCTGCGACATCTGAATCTGCGAAATCATGATCCGGCTGAAATCCTGAACATGGTCCAGCGAAGCTGGGGCGCTGCGGGTCGGTCACCGATCCGCGTTGTCGTCCCTTCACAACCGAGTCCCATTCGGGATCGCCGCGTCCCTGGGTCGCCTCCCTTCTTCCGGGACGAGGAAGCATTCGATCAGCCGATGCCACGCCGACCTCCACGGGATACGGGGCGCTCGACCGAGGCACCACCTCAGAAGCTGGTCCCGCAACATCCTCTAGAACGGTCTGAAGCAGTTCCAGGAAAGGCCCAGGAACCGGCTCCGCGTCAGCGAGTTCGTCCCGCCACAACACAACTGATTCCACGACCGACGGCCTCTCAGAATGAGGTGCGTGTCGTGCCTGCAGCGCAGGTGGTCCACAAAACGGCGGCAACGCAAGTCGCCTCCGCCGAAGAGGATGAGGCACCGATCGAGGACTCCACAACCTCGGCCCCCGATGAGGGGGATGGGGAGGACATGGCGCCGGCCGACGAGGAGGGCGAACCCGATTCGGGTGTGCGTGGAAGGAGAAGAAGTCGTCGGCAGCCGCCGAACCCTCGGGACATTCGGGATCACCAATCCGAGTTCGGGGAACCGGATGAGCCGGTCGGAGTCACCGTTCTTGGAAATGAATTGATCCTGACGGGGCCAGACAGTCAGACGCTGGATGAACTGGAAGAATTGATCACCGCGCTGGTTGATGGTACGCCCGCACGGCCACGGTGGACGGTTTTCTATCTGAAGACAGCGGATGCCACGGAAACGGCGCAGATGATCGAGCGGTTGTTTCCGCAAAGTTCGGTCTCTTCACCCGCCCCGACGAACGACTTCTTCGGCGGATTTGGGGGCGGGTTGTCTCGATTCGGTTCCGGCATGCTGAACGCGACGGGACTCGGCCAGACGCTGGGGGGATCACAGAATCTGCGGATCATCACCGACGTTCGGTCGAATGCTCTGTTTGTGACGGGACCACCCGATGTCATTCAGGATGTGGAATCGATGCTGGAATTACTCGACGCCAGCGAGCTTCCTCAATCTTTGCGGGACCGTTTGCCACGATCCATCCCGGTGGAATACGCCGACATCGACGAAGTGGCCGAGATGATCGAGAGCGTATTCAAGGACTCGATGACATCGGAACAGCCACAACAGCAGGGGGGGCCCGGTTTCAATCCGTTTATGGCGATGATGGGTGGCGGAAATCGGAATGCGACGGCCGGGCGCAAGCCTCAGGGGCCGGAGCTGTCACTGGGCGTGGATCGCCGGACCAGTCATCTGATCGTTTCCTGCAATGACAGCATGTTCCGCCGCGTCGAGGCTCTGGTTCAGGCGACTGACGAACGAGCCAAGGAAGCTAGAAGAACGGTCCGGGTCGTGCCGCTGAAGACGGCCGATCCAATGGTCGTGCAGTCGACGCTGACATCGCTCATGCCCAAGGTCAACGTGAGTGCCACCCGCACTCGCCCCACAAGTTCCGGAAACGGTGCACCACCCGCACCTGATGCCGACATGATGCGCCGCATGGGTTCGCAGGGAGGCGGACGCCAGCCCGGCGGACGACAGTCTGGCGGAGGCAATCCATTCGGTGGGGGACCATTCCCCGGTGGCGGTCCTCAAGGGGGAGGCTTTCCCGGCGGCGGACCGGGTGGTGGATTCCAGGGGGGGCGCGGCGGCGGCCCTGGTGGGTTCCAGGGTGGACGAGGTGGGGGTAACTTCGGAGGGGGAGGCGGTGGCAACTTCGGCGGTGGTGGCGGCAACACGGGTGGCGGCCGGGGCCGGGGTCGCTGAAAGCGCCCTCGTCAACCAACGCGAACAACGCCGAATTCCCACTGCTTCGCCAGTCGCGGGGGCCTGCCTCATGAGGCCACGAGCGGGTGTCCCCGGTTGAGCGGTCTTCCGCGAGAGCAGAGTGTGAGCCTCGAACGGGGTCAAGCGGGTTGCCGACCCCGTTCTCGGACATCACGCCGGTGTCGCAGCACGCGTCGGTGTCGTCGTGTCTTGCACTGGGTAGGGGCGGCCAGCTCGATGCGACAGGGTGCTCATCAGGGCGATGCTGGTCTCAATACAGAGTGACCGAGGTTCCTCGCAGAGAGGCTACCTCGGTCACTTCTGCATGATGCTGGTCCTCTTTCAGGGCTCATTTCACGGCGCAGCCGCGAGTTGCTCGCATCGGCGGGCAGCAAATCCATTTGGATTCTGCCCGTTACTTCGCCCATTCCTGAGCCAGTTGGACCAGGACTTCTGTTGCCGCCTGCATTTCCTGAAGGCTGGTCCATTCCAGTGGTGAGTGCGGATTGTGTTCGCCCGTCGACAGATTCGGGGTGGGTAACCCCATGGCTGTCAGTAAGGAACCATCGGTTCCTCCGCGCACGATCGTCGTTCGGGGCTCACGGCCTAATGAGCGGAAGGCGTCGATCGCCTTGGAAATCGCACGCGGCTCTTTGGCCAGATTGTCGCGCATGTTGCGGTACTGGGGGCGAGTTTCGATCGTGATCTCGGCCCGGGGATGCTCCGCACGCAGCGAAATCGCGATGGACTCCAGCAGCCGGGCCTGTTCGGCCAGTTGTGGCGCTTCAAAGTCCCGCAGAATCAGGCGTGCTGAAGCTTCCACGACACTTCCTTCAATATGATAGGGATGGATGAAGCCCTGCCGTCCCTCGGTGGTCTCGGGGCTGAGCGTTGCGGTGGGCAGACGCGCAAGAAACTGGCTGAGGATCCGTACGGCGTTGACCATGGCCCCTTTGGCGACGGAGGTGTGCGTGTTGATACCTTTGACGGTGACGACGGCCCCGTCTGCGGAAAAGGTTTCCGTATCGATTTCGTTGGTCCCGGCGCCATCGAGCGTATAAGCCACTACTGCGCCAAGTTTTTTCAGATCGACCTTGTCGGTCCCACGCCCGATCTCTTCGTCACAGGTGAAGCAGAGTCGTACCAGGCCATGCGGGAGCTTTGATCCCTGTTTCAGCAATTCGGCTGCGGCGGACATAATGACTGCGACACCCGATTTATCGTCGGCTCCGAGCAGGGTTGTTCCATCAGTGGTGATCAATGTGTGACCATGGCACTTCGTGAGATCCGGGTTTTCGTCCACCCGGATGACTTTGGTGGGGTCACCGGGAAGGACCAGATCGCCCCCCTGATAATTCTCGTGGAGGACAGGTTTGACATTTTCTGCCGTAAATTCGGGCGAGGTGTCGACGTGAGCCACCCAGGCAATGACGGGAACGTCATGCGGGACCGTGGCGGGGACAGACGCCATGACGATTCCGAATTCGTCGCAGGTGACATCCGCCAGTCCCATTTTGCGGCACTCGTCGGCAAGCAGCTTGCTGAGATTTAACTGCTTGGCAGTGCTGGGGTAAGAGCTACTGGTCTCGTCGGACTGAGTGTCGATCTGGACGTAGCGGAGGAAACGATTGAGCAAAGTATCCATGCGAGGACTTTCCAACTGGAGAGACGACGGGCAGATGGTCGACACAATGTTGGCATAGCAGAACTGGTCCCAAAGAAATTTGGAAGCCTCGACAACTTGACGACCAGAAAACGGATGATAGAATCGGCCTCCCCATCTGCACCGCAGTGTGGGGGCTGCAGAAATGCGAGGGGTCGTAGCTCAATTGGTTAGAGTACCGGACTGTCGATCCGGTGGTTGCGGGTTCGAGCCCCGTCGACCTCGCTTAAAAGCCTTGTTCACAAGTTTTTGTGGACAAGGCTTTTTTCATGCGGTGCCGCTCGAATCGGATCGGCCGTGGGTCTCGTTCGTGTCCGCGATCCGTGGCGGGGCTGATCGTGGGGCAATCGGCGTTTCCTCCCCGCAATAGCTCCCTCTCCCTCTAGCGGGAGTGTTGTCGGGCTTTTGCATGACCCGTGGGTCACGTCAAAAGAGTGGAGCAACCCGGCGAAGTCCCGCAGTCACCTTCGTGATTGCAGCAGCTACGCGGCGGCCCTGACCTGTAGGCCTCGCGCGTGACGAAGGCAGTCACGTGCGAAGGCTGCGACCGGTACGAGCTGGACACTCTGGCCTGGATCACCTGCGGACATCGAGGGAACGTGGCTGGTCGAATGAGCTGGCTGTGAATGAACCGTTGAGCTCGAAGGGTGGGGGGAACAGGGGAAAGAAGCTGCCTCCTCAGTTCCTGACGCCTGACGAGCTGCAGGCCGTTCTCGAGGCGAACAATAAGGGGCTGACGGGAACGCGAAACCGGGCTCTGATCGTGGTTGGCTGGCGCTCGGGCGTGCGGATCGGCGAGGCTCTGTCGATCCGGCCGGCAGACCTGGACGAAACGAACCACGCCATCCGGGTCTTGCATGGCAAAGGCAACAAGGCCCGGACCGTGGGCATGGATCGGCAATCGTGGGCTGTCATCTCGAACTGGATGACCGCCCGCAAAGCGGCAGGCCTGGATGCGGCCGAAACCTTGTTCTGCACAGAGACCGGCGGACGGCTGGATTCACGTTACGTGCGCGAGCTGCTGCCCAGGCTCGCCGCTCACGCGAACGTGAATAAGCGATGCCATTTCCACGGCCTGCGTCACACGATGGCCTTCGAGCTCGTAACAGAGGGCGTGCCCGTCCACCTCATTCAGCAGCAACTGGGGCACAGCAACGTGGCAATCACCAGCCGCTACATCAACCACCTCAACCCAGCTGAGACCATCAACCGCATGAAGGCCAGGTCATGGAACAAGGCGGGAACGCCCAGTCAGGTCGGCCTGAATCTCAATCTGCCGGATTGGTTGGAACGGTTCAAATCGGAACTCGGAAACCGATTAATTGCGTTCACAGATCTGAGAACAGACGAATCACAATTCCGAGTTTTGCTGACCCTGCTTTGAGTCGAACGGGTCCTTCCTGGACTCGTTCGTCTCCTGCCCCCTTTGGGGGCAGCCACTAGTGCGAAGTCCCTTTCTTTAACTTTTGACGCGTCCTCATTTCCTCCCACCCCATGAAATAGGGCGTCTGAGTTTCCTCAGACGCCCCGTCTCGATCCGTAAATGTTACCAACCTAAAGTGGCTGGGCTTAAATTGAGGATCACTCTTCGGCGACAGCTAGTCCCTTCCTTGAACTCATGCAGCCGTCAGAGCAACACCCTAAGAGTTCGCACACGCCGCCTGGCTCGCAGCATGTACTGGTTTCACAGCAACCGCCTGGCTCGCAACAACCACCGGTTTCACAGCAATCGTCGTCTTCGCAGCAACCACCGGTTTCACAGCAATCGTCGTCTTCGCAGCAACCGTCGGTTGAGGAACATGCCCCAATTGAGCAACAGGTCAGGACTTCACCATTCGCCAAATTATTCGACGGTGAAACCTCTGCAAAACGGTTAGAAGCGTTAAAAGCCCAAGCCGACCCGCAAACAACCAGGCAGAACAGACACGAAAACAGAATTCCAAATTTCATCTTACAGTTTCCTTTTGTTGCTCAATGATTCACGGTGGACGCGCTTGTAGAACTCGCGTAACCGGAACACTTCTATTGATTGAGAAATTTTACGTAGACTGAAGCCGTCCGCACCGCAGAAACTGGAGCGGACTCGAATAGAAGGGGATTCGCAAAGAAATGCGGATCCAGCATTTGAACAACGACTGTCAACAAAGCCAACGGCAGTAAAGTACGTTTCGGCTCGGTTGAGTGATGAACGGGTCGCTCGAAAACAACGACTCCAGATTTCCGTCCAGGGCTGGACGTTCGATCCAGACATAGATCGGCGCCAGGACAAAGACCGAAGAAAAGGCGAGGGACTCGAAATAGTCCGTTAGCGTCACCATCCGCTCAACGCACGGACACAGCTGATCCGGCGCCGGAAACGTTGGGGCGTCTCCCGACTCTTGAGTCGACGAGTTGATGTCCATGGGACAACACCCATGTGAACCGCAAGGTGCACAATCCCATTTTGATCCTTCTGCCTCCCTTGGGAGCGTTTGATCGAGGAGTGCGCAACACCAGCACTGCGGTAGCGCGATCGTCACGCCACAAAGGAAAACCAAGATTTTTAGTGCTGAGCTGAACATGGTAGGTGAACGATATCCTGCGACGAAAGACCAAGCAAGACATCTTTCTGGTCTATGCCAACGTCAGCTACCCCCTCCGCGATCGCGCCGTAAAAAAATAGGGATTCCGCTGTGGCGCAACTAGATTGAAGGCATAGTGGTGTAGCACTGCCGAGCCTACATCTCTGGACTGTCGATCCGGTGGTTGCGGGTTCGAGCCCCGTCGACCTCGCTGAAAAGCCTTGTTCACAAGTTTTTGTGGACAAGGCTTTTTTTCTGCGGTGCCGATCGAATCGGATCTGCCGTGGGTCTCGTTCGCGAATCGTGGCGGAATCTGTGTTTCCTCCCAGCAGCAGTGCCAACTCCCTCTAGCGGGAGTGGTGTCGGGCTTTTGCATCTGTAGTGGGGCAGTGCATAAGAGGCGGTCAGCGGCAGAGCGCCCATTGGTCTAAGCTCCGATGCGGGGAGCTTGGCTCGTACTGGCTCAATCTTCTCGCCACCGTCTGCAGAGCCCCGGTGAGCAGTAGGCCCATGGCCGGTGATCGCTGCGGTGGAGTGAGTAGGGCGGCGGGTGAATCGAGGTTTCGAATGCGGCGTTTGTCCGTCAGGGCGAATCGCGAAGATGTTTCTGTCCAGTCCTTTCGCTCAGACAGATAGTCCGCGGCTCGGGTCTGTCTAAGAGGGTGGGGCGCGTTGCGGTTGACGGCGGTTTTCGTGAGGGGTCTAGTGTATCGGTGAGTCCAGTCGACGTTGCGATGGCACTGAGCTGAATCATCTCACGCGTATCAATTCTGAATGAGGGGGCCTCCGATGACAGACGACAACGGCAAATGTCCGTTTTCCGGCGCGGTTCGTACGCATACCGTGGCGGCGGCGCCGTCGAATTCCGACTGGTGGCCGAACCAGTTGAAGCTGGACCTGCTGCGCCAGCACTCCTCAAAGTCCGATCCCATGGGACAGGGCTTCGACTATGCCGAGGAGTTTAACAGTCTCGATCTGGCAGCGGTGAAACGGGATCTGGCCGAGGTGATGACCAATTCACAGGATTGGTGGCCGGCAGACTTTGGCCACTACGGGCCGTTGTTCATCCGCATGGCCTGGCACAGTGCCGGGACGTACCGCACGGGTGACGGGCGTGGTGGAGCAGGACGGGGACAGCAGCGATTCGCCCCGCTCAACAGCTGGCCCGATAACGTCAGCCTGGACAAGGCGCGGCGGCTGATCTGGCCCGTCAAGCAGAAGTACGGCCGGAAGATCTCCTGGGCCGACCTGATCATTCTCACCGGCAACGTGGCGCTGGAGACGATGGGATTTCCGACGTTCGGATTCGGGGGAGGCCGCAAGGATGTCTGGGAACCCGATCAGGATGTCTACTGGGGCGCAGAAAAGACGTGGCTGGGGGGAGATGTCCGGTACGCACGAGGATCGGAAGGGGTTGAGAAGCCGGGGGGCGTGGTGTCATCGGACGACAACGCTGATGGTCAGGTTCATGACCGCCAGCTTGAGAATCCACTCGCCGCCGTCCAGATGGGATTGATTTACGTGAATCCCGAAGGCCCCGATGGCAATCCTGATCCCCTGGCGGCCGCGTTTGATATCCGCGAGACGTTCAAGCGCATGGCGATGAACGATGAAGAGACGGTGGCCTTGATAGCGGGCGGTCATAGTTTTGGGAAAACGCACGGGGCTGCACCCGCTTCTCACGTGGGGCCCGAGCCTGAAGCGGCTGGTCTTGAAGAGCAGGGGCTGGGCTGGAGGAACAGCTTCCGCACCGGCAAGGGGGAAGATGCGATCACCAGTGGACTTGAGGTGACCTGGACAACCACGCCGACCCACTGGAGCGTCAACTTCCTCGAGAATCTCTTTCAGTTCGAGTGGGAGCTGACGAAGAGCCCGGCGGGGGCTCATCAGTGGCGTCCCAAAAATAACGCCGGTGCCGAGACGGTGCCGCACGCGCATGATCCGTCCCGGCGGATCTCGCCCACAATGCTGACGACCGACTTGGCGCTGCGATTCGATCCGGCCTATGAGAAGATTGCTCGCCGTTTTCTTGCAAATCCCGGAGAGTTTACCGACGCGTTCGCACGGGCCTGGTTCAAGCTGACACACCGCGATATGGGCCCGAAAATTCGCTATCTGGGTCCCGAGGTGCCTCAGGAAGACCTGATCTGGCAGGACCCGATCCCTGCCGTCGATCATCCGCTGATCGATGCCGCGGATATCACGTCGCTCAAAGCGCAGATTCAGACGTCAGGGCTGACGGTTTCGCAGTTGGTGTCGACGGCCTGGGCTTCGGCTGCGACATTCCGCGGCTCCGACATGCGGGGCGGTGCGAACGGTGCACGGATTCGACTGGCACCCCAGAAGGACTGGGAAGCGAACTCACCCGCCGAACTGGCTGTCGTCCTGAAGAAGCTGGAGGAAATTCAGTCCGCCTTTAATCAGCAGGCCCCCAACGGGAAGAAGGTCTCGCTGGCGGAT
Source organism: Schlesneria sphaerica (assembly GCF_044336245.1). NCBI lineage: Bacteria > Pseudomonadati > Planctomycetota > Planctomycetia > Planctomycetales > Planctomycetaceae > Schlesneria > Schlesneria sphaerica. The sequence continues at coordinate 4,677,839 of NZ_CP172346.1, forward strand.
CTGATCGTGCTGACGGGAGGAGTCGGAATCGAGCAGGGGGCGAAAAAGGGAGGGCATACGATTGTCGTTCCGTTTACGCCGGGGCGCATGGACGCTCTGCAAGAGCAGACCGATATTGAATCGTTCGAGGCACTGGAGCCGATTGCGGACGGCTTCCGTAACTACTTGAAGGGGGCCTATTCGCTTCCTGCCGAGGCGTTGCTGGTCGACAAGGCTCAGCTACTGACTCTGACGGCCCCGGAGATGGCAGTCCTGGTCGCCGGGATGCGCGTGCTGGAGACGAATGTCGGCCAGTCCCGGGCGGGGGTGTTGACCGAGCGGCCTGGAGCTCTGACGAATGACTTCTTTGTCAATCTGCTGGATATGGGGACGGAATGGAAACTGATTTCAGGGGACCTGTACGAAGGTCGCGATCGCAAGTCGCGGGCCTTGAAGTGGAATGGAACTCGTGTCGATCTGGTCTTCGGGTCAAACTCCGAGTTGCGCGCCCTCGCTGAGGTTTATGCCAGTGCGGACGCCGAAAAGAAGTTCGTCGATGACTTTGTGGCCGCCTGGGTGAAAGTGATGGAACTCGATCGCTTCGATCTCGTGCGGCACTGATCAAGGCGGTCTTCCGGTTCGTTTGTTTCACGGCAAGATGCTTTGGTAATGCCATTTCCCATGACAGTCGTTCTCTGTTGCAGGCCCCGGTGTTCGCGGAACATCGGGGCCTGCGGCATTGTTCGGGGGCGTTGCGCTGTTCCGGGGGTGTCGCTCCGGGTGGAGGTGGGAAGCCGTTCGATGACTTGGCTGCGATTTAACCAAATGGTTGACTCTTTGCGGTATAGGCGATATCATTTAACCAAGTGGTTGAGTGTTGTTGGTAAGGAGGCTCGCTGTGGTTGATCGCGTTTCGGCCAGTGCTTCGCGACTGGATCGTGTGTTCCACGCTTTGTCTGACTCGACGCGCCGGTCGATTCTGCAGGACGTTGCCGAGCGGGAGATGTCGGTGAGCGAAATCGCGCTGCCGTATCAGATGTCGCTGGCGGCCGTCTCGAAGCATTTGAAAGTTTTAGAGCGTGCCGGGCTGATTGGTCGTGAGAAACGGGGTTCGTTTCAGTTCGTGCGGATCAACGCGGAACCGATGAAGGAAGCACGGCAGTGGCTCGCTTATTACGAACGATTCTGGGACGACCATCTGGAACGTCTTCAGAAGCATCTTGCGAAAGGGGACTGAGCAGTGACGGAAAGTATTCGACGGGAACTTTATTTCCCTCAGTCGCGGGAGCGGGTCTGGAAGGCGATCACGGACCGTGCCGCTCTTGCCGAATGGATGTATCCGAATAATTTCGAGCCGAGTGTCGGGCACCGTTTCCAGTTCCATGTCCCTCCCAAGCCGCAGATTGGCTTTGATGGCCTGGTGGTGGAGTGCGAAGTCACGGAATGCGAGCCACCGCACCTGCTGAAATTTTCGTGGAATGCTGGTGAGCCCATTGTGGATACTCACGTCTCGTTCCGACTGGAGTCACTCAACGAGGGGACGCAGGTCTACTTCGAGCATTCCGGCTTCGATTTAAGTCGTCCGTATGCGGATCGGGCTTTCGAAGGGGCGCAGTATGGCTGGGCGAAAATGCTTGAGAAGCAGCTTGCTGCGTTACTGGCACGCGTCTCTTAGCAAGCAGTTCCTTTATGTCGCGTAAGTGCCTCGTTCTGGCACCCTGTCGGTTTGCGGGCTCAGCGAAAGTCGCGTCTGAGCGAGCCCCCTGATTTTTTACGAAGTTTGTCAGAAGAAGTTCCGGCAATCCAGGCGTTGACCAAATTTGTCTGGCGACGCGGACTCAGTTCAAATAACTCAAGACTTGCGGAAAACCGAATGAAAGCCAGCACCAAGCGATCAATTCTCCGATGGACTCACATCGTCTTCAGTTTTCCCATTATGGGGTATGTCTACAGTCCGTTTGAAGAAATTCCCGCTCAGGCCCCCGCTGTCCGCTATTTCTTTCTGCCGGCGCTGATCGTGACAGGGCTGTGGCTCTGGCAGGGGCACGTGTTAAAGCGGCTGATCAGGAAAAGCCCCGCGGAGGAACAAGCCCCCAATCTTGTCTGAATCGCAAGTTCAGGGGATGGTCTGGTTTCCGACGCAGAATCTGCCTGGGTTGCGCGCAGGCTGCCCAGGTTTTCGTCGCATGTACTCTGCCACGACGTTCAGCGGCTGTATTTATTTGTCAGCCACAATCGAACTTTTTGCACAAACATGGTCGCTAAAAATGAGTTTCCGGATATAACAATTCCGTTGTCAGAAGAATTGTCAGGATGACTCAGCAAGTGATTAGCACACAGCTATAAACGGAATTCGGTGTAGCTGCTGCACTTAGCGAGATGCGGTAGGAAGATTCGACGTGGATGAGTTGAGAACACTATTCGTTGGCGGTTACGCTGATGGTGAGTGGATGCAGATATCTCCAGAGACGACGTGTGTCCGTATGCCGTTCAAGAATCCCTTTTCGCTGGACGAGTGGGATGAAGAAGTCTACCTGGAGCGAGTCCTGGCCGAGGACGCTGACGGAAGAATACGTATCTTCGCCAGTGAAACTCTTACCGATTCTCAGGCGATCGAAGTGCTGCTGAAGTGCTATAGCCCCAGCACGCTCTCCACGGCCGACACTAAGGAAATGTGACGATTCCTCGTCCCGTTTCTGAGCCATTTCCTCCGTCCGATCTGGCATTGCTTCTAATCAGGCTCTGTGACGTTGTGGTCATTGGGGAATGACGGTAGCCGCGCTGTTTGGTGTACGGGTCTGGAGGATCGCCCGCTCGATGTCACGCTGCGCGATTTCTGGCAGAACTATTATTCCTGCTTTGAAGCGCTTGTAGTGCGCCGATGCTGACCAGCACGGCTCCGGCAAGCTCAAGTCCCGCGTTCATTCGGTTACCGACTGTCGGCAGACCGTACAGAAAAGCATCGAGAGGCCCGTACGAGGTCGTGCGGATCGTGACGAGTGTCAGCAGGAACGCGAGCGAGAAGTGGGCCAGAGTCCGTTCCCGCCAATGCCCGCGGAGCAGATACAGACTGACAAGCAAACCGACGAGACTGACGGCGGCCGCCCCGGCGACGAGGGCAACCTGCAGCGTCCTTCGGTCGCTGTACCAGCCCTGGTCCTTCGCCAGCCCGCGCCCGTAAATCGTTATCAGTGATTGCAGGTCGAATAACTTGTTCAGGCTCAACAGGACCATGATCAATGCGAGCCCGATCCAGTAGAGGGAACGAGTCGACTTCTGATCGCCCGGTCCTTCAGGCGTCTCTGCGGTCGGTTGCACGGCTGGCTGTACGGTGGCGGCCCGGAAACAGAGCAGGGCGGCGAGCAGGTGTGCGGCAGAAATGGCCAGCCCCCAGCGTGTTCCAGTAATGGGGCGCCAGACGAGATCCGCAAGTAGCAGGGACATGGTTCAATCAGTGTGATAAAGGGCGTTGCGATCGATCCAGCGAGGCTCGGCCGTGGATCTTCATTGCGCCGTAGATAATCACGGCCACCGCGGCCAGTCCATACATCCAGGGAGAGATTGAGAACGTCAGCGTTAAAACGTCGCTGACCGGCGCGGTGAAGCGGGTGATGTCATCTGGATAGATTACAAAGTAAGCGATGACGCTGATCACCAGGACAACGATGTGTCGCTGCCGGTCAGTCATGGTCGACCTCCTTCACCGGTTTCGCGGGAACAGAACTGATCAGGGAATGAGCGATTCCTCCCAGCACCAGCAGGACACCAAGTTTCTGCATTCCCGGAATTGCGAGCACCATCGTCGGAATTCCGATCAGTCCATACCCGCATGACAGGACGGTGACCAGAACTCCCCACAGTACCAGCCGCGATCCTGTAGACTGGCCTGAGTTCAGCAGCCAGATCGAGCCCAGAAACACGCAGGTGCAGACGGCGTAAACAACGAAGTGTTCGGGACGAGTTGGGAACGAAGCCATCTCGGCGGTGAAATTGAGCGACGACATGCCGTTGCTCCGATGCCAGCAGGGAGAGGGGTTGTGCAAATCGGGACCGGACTCACGATAAGGTGCGGAGGAATCAGTCGCAACCTCGTGATTCGACCTGGTTCACAGGACGTGGACCGAAGCGCCGCTCTGAACGTGGCCGATCCAATGACGGGTTTCGGGGCGCGCAGCCGAGACGACTGGCGAGAGCACCCTGCCGTCGTTCCCATTTCGACCCCGCTCTGCCCGCTTATTGTCGACCGAGCAGAATCAGTTCTGTTCGCCGCAAAAAGTTCCGGTGTCGTGAGAGTTCGGCGATATTTCCGGGAAGCTCATCCCGCAGTTCATTGTGCTTACTGACGGGGGTAATGATGAATCGGTGCGGTCCCCCTGCGATAAAGTCGGCGGCATCGCGCGGCGTGTGTAAGACGGTGACTCGTTTTCCAGCATAACCGGCGTAGTAGACGACGCTGGGCTGGAAGTAACGGAAGGTGCCAATCTCAACCTCACCGTCATTCGAGAGACGTCGGGCATCGGCGATGAATTTGGGAGTGTCCTGATAGTTGTTAACGCGGACCGGGGCGACCCCGACCACGAGAACCGCCAGCAGAATGGACATAGCGACTAGCGTCTGGATGACGCGGGTACGGAGTTCCTGGTCGAGGAACTTCATCGCGATATAGGCACCGGCAATCGGGACCAGGCCAATCAGGGCCAGCCACTGTTCACTGGAGAACAGGACATAGGCGGCGATGTAGACGCCGATGACCATCAGAATGCCGACCAGTCCGAGGGCGCGGCAGCAGAGATTGAATGAATAGACACCTTCGTCCACCTCGTCCCGTCGCCAGTCATGCAGGTACCGACCGAGGATCAAAGCCACGGCGGGATACATGGGAAGCAGGTAGTTGGGGAGCCGGGTGCTGGCGAGTGAGAAGAAAATGAACCAGGTTCCGGCCCAGCAGGCGACGAGACGATCACTGTCGCGCCAGCGAGCACCGTCGATGAACCGTTCGCCCATGCGGAAGACCGCTACGGGGAGGAAGACCGACCAGGGGAAACACGAGACCAGAATCGCGACGACGTAATACAACTGATAGAACGGAAAGCCATTGTGGTTTTCCTTCGCGGTCAGTGCCCGATTCAGGTTGTGATCGAGGAAGAAGCCCCGTAACCACTCGCCGTTCGTTTTATAGCCGACCACCAGATACCAGGGTAAGGCGATGGCAATGACGATGCCGAGCCCGATCAGGAAGTGCATTCCACGAAGTGTCTGCAGGATTTGTCGGGGGCGCAATGTCTGAAGGGCGATGCGCCACCAGCGTTTCCACCAGGGGCCCGTCGGAGCGGTCAGGACTTCACTTTCGATATCCCGTTCGCGCCACGAAATCAGCAGAAAAAGGATCAGGATCCCACTCGGAAGGACAACCCCCACCGGTCCCTTGGCGAGCACGGCGAAACCCATGGCTGCGAACAGAGGGGCGGCCCACTTCCAGTCGGATGGCAGCAGTGTGTCAGGTTGCTGTACGGTCGAGGCCGCGTTCGAGTCGCTCTCGGCGAGAGCTGTCTGGTTCAGTTCGGATGGGGCCTCATCGGCGTCTTCTTCGGAATCGGTTTCCGCAGCACTGTCGCCGCTGAAGTTGCCCCCGCGCTGCCGGGCGACGACCCAGACATAGCAGGTGAAGGTGAGCGTCACAAAGAAAATCAATGTCGCGTCGGGAGTAACCGCACGACCGACTGCCGTGAACAGCAGGCAGGTGCAGAGAATGCAACTGGCCAGAATTCCGATTTCGGCAGAGTAGAGCTTGCGGCCCAGATGGTAGGTCAGAAGTGTTGTACCGACCGACAACAGGGCCGATGCGAATCGGGCCGAAAATTCGGAGATCCCGAAGAACTTGTACGAAGTCAGCATCAGCCAGTAGATCAGGATTGGCTTGTCGGTTCGCAATGCTTCGTTAAAGGTCGGGACGATGACATCCCCACGCCGAAACATTTCAGCCCCGCAACTGGCGTTCTTGGGCTCGTCTTCGTTGAAGAGGGCGTAACTGCCGAGATTGGTGAAGAAGATCACGACCGCCATCAGGGCGAGCAGCGCTTGGTGGCGCAACAAAACAGTCATGCAGTCGTTCCTTAACTCACACGCCATTGGCGGTCCATCATCCCAGGCTGGCGCAGAAGCCTTGCGCGAACTTTACGTGATTGCCAAATGTCAAACAACTGTGACCGCGGGAGGTGAAGCCCGTCCGGGCAGGGGAGCCTTCAAGATCTGAAGCGATTTCGCTGCCCTTCGACGGACTGATGTCGGGTTCTCGTCTGTGCGACCATGAACGCACGTTCGGGAATCTGACGGGCAGGGAATCGCGCCGTTCCCCTGACTGCATCGGGTGATTCGGGGTGGCTGCCGGTTCACGATGATGGCTAATCAGGTCGGCAATTTGATATCTTCATGCCGTGGCACAGGGGTTGTGCAGCCGTGTCGCGATCAAATCGTCGTTAATTTCGTTTCGAACAAACTGGTGTTTCATGCGTGTTTTGTCAGGTATCCAGCCGACCGGTCGATTTCATTGGGGTAACTATTTCGGCGCGATCCAGCAATACATAGCGCTTCAGGGGAACGAACAGTCGTTCTACTTCATTGCCGACCTCCATGCGTTGACAACCGTCCGCGACGCCAAGGTGCTTGAGCAGAACGTGAATGATGCGGCCCTGGACCTGCTGGCGCTGGGGCTCGATCCGAGCCAGGCGTCGCTCTTTCGGCAATCCGATGTTCCGGAAGTGACGGAACTGATGTGGCTGCTGATGAGTATTACTCAGTTCAGCCTGCTGGAGAAATGCACCTCGTTCAAAGACAAGGCCGCGAAAGGGATTGCGGCTGACGCGGGTCTTTTCACCTACCCCGTTCTGATGGCCGCCGACATTCTGCTATATGACAGCGACGTGGTGCCGGTGGGGGCGGATCAGGTCCAGCATCTCGAAGTAACGCGTGACATCGCTCAGCGATTCAACAGCATCTATGGAGCCGAGACGCTTCATCTGCCGACAGCCCGCGTCCTGAAGGAAGGGGCGAAAGTGCCGGGAACGGACGGCGAAAAAATGTCCAAAAGCTACGGCAACACGATCGAGATCTTCGATGCCGAAAAGCCGCTGCGGAAAAAGATCATGTCGATCAAAACGGACTCACTTCCGCTCGAAGCTCCCAAAGACCCCGATCACTGTTCCGTCTTTGCGCTCTATCAGCTTTTCGCCACTGCTGAAGAGCAGGCAGCGCTGGCTCAGAAATACCGGGCTGGCGGCATGGGGTATGGTGAAGCGAAGCAAGCCGTGTTCGATGCATCGATGAAGTACTTCAGTGCGGCACGAACGAAGCGGGCCGAGCTTGTCGCTGACCCGGACTATGTTGAAGACGTGCTGCGGGCTGGCGCCAAGAAAGCCCGCGCGAAGGGGAAAGAAGTTCTCGAACGCGTCCGCAAGGCCTGTGGCCTGAAAGGTCTGAGCGTGCGCGACTAGTGTTCCGTCACGGATCCAAGTCCGAATGCCACTGTATGACCGTCCTCGGTCATGCAGTGCGCTGTTCCGCACCCCAAAATGGCACAGCCTCTCTGACAGTTCTGTCCCAGAGGCAAACCCCGAAGGATTCATGGTGGCCATGGATCAGGTGCCAGCAGTCGAAGTCCGCGTGACGCAGCCTGACACGCTGACGGGTCCCGTAGGAAGGGATTAACGCGACAGACCCTGCCCGTGTTACTTCTTCGAAGGAAGGTCTCGTTTTGTCGGAAGTTCGCGTTCGCCCCAGAACTGTTTCGCGTCGGTCGTGACGAGTTCGTTAAAGGCGCGAACGCAGATTTCCCGGCCGTAGTCGAGTCCATCGAACAAGGCGGCTTCGTGTGACTCGATCACGCCGGATGCGGTCAGTCTTAACCAGAGGTATTCGAGTTCGGATCCCGAGTCGACGATCGGTTCGTGTGTCAGTTCGATGCAGAGGGTCCCTCGTTCCGCGTCGAGAGGAAATTGCCACTGGCCGACGAAACCTTCGGGCTCGATTTTCAGCTTCTTCAGGGGATTCGGTTGCCAGAGGCGAAAGAATGACCAGTCTGCGGGACTTGACCAGACAGAGCCTTGCGGAATCCGGTTGACGTAAGTCACGTTCCAGCGGTGGGGCTGGCCCAGTTTCGGCATGACATCCTGAACGCTGTCGAGTGTTGCGACGAAGCCGTCACGGATCGCTTCGTAGCGCGCATAAAGGTTCCCTTCGTAGCCGAGCCAGCCGAAGCAGAATCCGTTCTGATGGAAGCGGATCGCCCGGTCGCCCATGACATTCCGAAGTTGCTGCTCGATTTCGGGTCGGCCGGGGGCGTGACGCTCGGCAGGGCCGATCGATTGCCAGGCCGCGGGCCATTCCGGTCCGAGTCGTTGACGCCATTCCCCGGCGGAAACAGCGAGAAAACTGGCGGGCGGTGCGAAATCGACCCCTAACCAGGTTTCGATCAGGGGTGGATAAGCGAACTCAGGCGGCAGCTCGTGATTGCCAAAGTTATAGCCGAACCGCAACGGTGTCAGTGTGGGCATGACGTCACCGCATGAAACAAGCCAGTGAAACCGACCGAAGTATATGGAGTAACTCAATCCATCGGACACGCGAATAGTCTAGCTGATCCGCATGCGGGAACAATGAGTTCCTTAAAACATTTCCAGCGGCCTTCGGAATTCGACCAACAGGTCGTTAGAGCTTGTCCAGATCGCTCACTCAACATCTGGATCGGACCCGATGCCCGGCGGATTCTCAGTGGATTTCACCGAGGCCTGACATCATGTGCTCAGAAGTTGATGGGTCAGCTCGTTATCGTGGTAGGTGGTTGCGACTGCCGTCGCCACGGTCCTGACCAGTTCTTTTTTCGTCGTCGGCTTTTTCAGGACAGAGAACGCCTGTGCCTCTGCTGCGTGATCACAAAGTTCCGCCGAGTAGTCGCCGGTAATCAGGATACAAGGTGCGAGAGTATGAATCTCTTTCAGGCGGCGCAGTGCTTCCAGTCCGGTCAGACATTGCATGTGCATGTCAAAGAGGGCCAGATGCACTTTTTCGTGGGCCGCTCGTTCGAGTGCTTCTTCCCCGGATTCTGCTTCGATCAGGCGAAAGAATGGTTCGAAGATTTCGCAAAGAGTGCTACGAAAGGCGTCATCGTCGTCGGCGATTAACAACTGGTACTGCTCGACAATCATGAAGTTACACCGCAGAACTCGAAAATTTTCGCATCACATCTTGCCTCACCGAGACACTTGGCTTAACAGAATTAGATTAACGGGTCAATCGGAGTTCCTCTTACGATGGGGCTCGGGTGGCTCGGGCTGGGGGGCTCGAGAACTTGGGGGACTCGGCAGGACACCAGGTTGCTGGACGACCGGGGGTTGCGGGGGCGATTGGCCCGTGTCGTCTAGTCGAGCTGAGACAGGCCATGCCTGCGGCGGGACTCATTCAGCCACAGGAACGCGCGGGGCTCCTTCTTCAGCAGCTTAATCAATTGGGACGGAGTACACCCCAGTTGTTCGGCGGAACCGTGGAGATGGCTGTTCCGTGCGTTGAGGACGTCCAGGGCTTCCGCCAGAACCTGCGGAAAATCTTCGTGTTCTTCGTTGATTCCAATTCGTCCGCCGGCGCACCGTGACCGCCACAATTCCGTCGGCGCAGCTTCCGCCAGTGCATGGGTTCGGACGGCTAAAGCGAGATTCAGCCGCAGCCGTTTGACCGCATTGCGGTGATTATCGAACTGGCTTCGTCGTTCGGCCGCCTGGCCCTCAATTCCCGTCGGCCGATGTCGAATGACCACGGCGGATTCGGTCTTGTTCCGATGCTGTCCTCCCGGGCCCCGTCGCCGTTCGTGGCGGACATCGCAGTCCCGTAGCAGTGTTTCCACAGGAATCCGGGCAGGATGTTCCAGGTCTGGGGGATCGATTTCGAGCATTCTCAGCCTTCTTCAGGAGTGTTCGATCGCGTTTCAATCGACTCGAAAATCTCTCTGGTTTCAATCTGGTCAGTGGGGGAGGTACGGCAATGAAATTCCGTGCAAATCTCACAGGGGAGTCGAGCGGCCCGGGGAACCGGCGCACAGCCGCCTTTTCTTTCGGGACGTACGACTTTATGCTCCGCTTCAACTCCGACACCCTTGAATGTGACAATGACCCGTGTGATGGCGACTTTCATCGTTGATGCAGGGGGGTGGCTGACTGGTCCTGCGAGTTGAGCAGTTCCCATTCCGGCTGTTATTCCTTTTATTATTCGAGCTTTTCTGGATATGACAACGACATCCACTCCGGCAGAATTCGTGCCTGCGACACAGGCGGAACTCGCTCGATTCATGGCCGAAAACGTGGCGGGACCTCGAAAAACAATCTGTCCCGTGGGGGGGCGGACGGCACTGCACTACGGAGCGGCAGCGACAGCGGATCTGAATGTCTCGCTCGCCGAACTGACTCGCGTGATCGACTACCCCGCCCGTGATATGACGATCACGGTTGAAGCCGGAATGCGGATTGATGAGCTCCAGTCGCGGCTGGCGGCCGAACGACAGCGGCTTCCGATCGATATCGCGCAGCCGACCCGGGCCACGCTCGGTGGTGCAATCGCGACGAATACCAGTGGCTCGCGCCGGTTTGGACATGGGACATTCCGCGACTATGTCATCGGTATTTCGGCCGTGGACGCTGCGGGCCAGCTTTTCAAAGCGGGCGGACGGGTTGTCAAAAACGTGGCGGGCTACGATATCTGCAAGTTGCTGGTCGGTTCGCGCGGCACGTTAGGGATTGTGACCCAGGTGACGCTGAAACTGCGTCCCATGCCCGAGACGACCGCCTTGGCCTGTTTCGGCTTCAAGTCATTTGAGCGGGTTGAGCTGGCTCTTCAGCGACTGCTGAAATCGGACGCCCGTCCGGTCGCCGTCGATGTGTTGAATCCTCCCGCCACACGGCTGATCAGTACGGCTGCTCGTACTTCTGCCCAGCATGCTCCCGTCACTCTATGTCTGGGTGTTGAAGGGTCAAAGAAAGAAGTCGAATGGCAGCTTGAGACCCTTCATCGCGAACTGGCCGAGGGGGATGTCCAGTCGGAAGAGCGGATTCACGAACCGGACGCGGCGCGACTGTGGGAAGCACTGACGGAATTCCCGACGTGTGCTGACGATCCACTCACCTTCCAGGCGAATCTGCTCCCCTCGAAAGCGATGGAATTTGCCAGCCGGGCCACCCAGCTGGGGGTCGCTATTCAAGTTCACGCCGGCAATGGAATCGTGGTCGGTCAGCTTCCCGATGAAGCCGTATCGATTGAAAAGACGATGACCATTCTGAACGAACTGCGACAGCTCGCCCGTTCGGGCCGAGGGAACCTGGTTGTCCTGCACTGCGATCCGGAATGGAAAAATCGGATGCCGATGTGCGGGGATCCCGAGCCGAGCTGGGGGTTGATGCAGCGATTGAAGCAGCAGCTTGATCCGCACGGGCTCCTCAATCCAGGTCGATTCGTCGACGCCGTGTCGATTCCTGCCCGCTGAATGATCCTGGTGCAGGGGTCCAGTCGTGAAGCAGGAACTCAGCGTGAAGCACGAACGCTTTATCTGCGCTGCCTGCACCCGGCTGCTGTCAGTCGTGAGGGGTGATTCCGAAGTAGTCGTTGAGGTACGACTTCCGGTCCCCCTCGCTGCGGATGAACTGGACCAGCGCGAGCAGCTTCTGCTGGTCGCGACGGAGTTTGTCGGCCAGCCGCTGTTCGTCGCGTAACTCCGGAGCCAGCGGACCGAGAACGGTGATCTGCATCGGATCCCAGGTCCCTTCAATGACGCCGTACCGTTCGAGCATGCCGAGGACTGTTTCCAGCCGGTGGTCATGTTTCTGTCGGGCATGCAGCTTTTCCCGCATCCATTCCAGACCAAACGCCGAGATTTGTTCTTCGTTGTGGACCAGCAGATCGTACACTCGCTGATAGAACTCGGCGTCCGGATTGCTCCATCGAAGAAACTCCATCTGTGTCAGCAGATCGGATTCTTCGTAAAGCAGGACGCAGTCTGCCGGCAGACCGTCACGTCCAGCCCGTCCAATTTCCTGATACCAGGCCTCCATCGAGCCGGGAACCTCGGCGTGAATGACAAACCGAATATCGTTTTTGTCGATCCCCATGCCGAAGGCGGGTGTGGCGAGAACCAGGGGACAACGCCCCTCCATGAACTCGTTCTGAATCTTGCGACGGTAGTTCCGTTCCAGATCGCCGTGGTAGCAGACGTGCGGGACCTTGAGCGATTGCAGGCGTTCACTGAAGCGTTCCAGTGACCGGATCAGGGTGAAATAGATGATCCCGCTGCCGGGGGTATGAGAATGTTGCTGCCGAATGTGCAGGATCCGGTCGATTTTTTCGTCTTCGCCCCAAACCTCGTTCACCGCGAGGGTCAGGTTAGGACGCTCAATTCCGGCGTCGAAGGTTTTGATTTCGTCGGGCGAAAGGCCGAGTTGCCGGACGATATCCTGCTGCACTTCCGGAGTTGCGGTTGCCGTCAGGGCGATCGTCGTCGGATTCCCGAGTCGCTCGCGGAACTCGGCCAACCGGGTGTAGTCGGGACGGAAATCGTGTCCCCATTCACTGATGCAATGGGCTTCATCCACGGCCAGCAAATGGACCCGGCGTTGCTGGAGCGCCTGCAGGAACTCCTCTTTTCGAAATCGCTCGGGCGTGACGTACAGCAGTTGGTAATCTCCTTTTGCGACCCCCTTGTAGCGCCGTTCGCGTTCCTGCCGATTGAGCGACGAGTTGATATAGGTGGCGGAGATTCCACGGTTCCGCAGTGAATCGACCTGGTCCTTCATCAACGCAATCAGCGGTGACAGGACGAGTGTCAGGGGTGTCCGTGTCGGACCACTCGTTTCGGGGGAAGGCGGAATCAGCGCGGGAATCTGATAGCACAATGATTTGCCACCCCCGGTCGGCATCATCACCAGGGCATGCTGGTGGCTCAGGACGTGGTGAATCACCATTTCCTGCAAGGGGCGGAACGAGTCATAACCGAAATACTGCTGCAAGACGTCGAGAGGCTTCATGACCGAGATTTGACGGATTCGCTGCGAAAACTCAAGCCTGTGAAAGGGGCGGTGATTGCCCCGGCACTGTTGTCGTCTGGTTTTTCGTAACCCAAAATTGATATCCTGCACACGCGTCAAAGTTTGTCGATGTCAGCGCAAAGGGTCAACATGCGACTTCGGTTCAGCGCCAGTTTCAATCCTGTTCGGGTCAGTTCCCGGTTACGCGGATTCCTGTGGCAGGGGGTGACCCATTTTACGCTGGCTCTGGGTTTCTGCCTCAGCACCGGGGCGGTCGTCGTGGCTCAGACCGGCTATCCGATGGTGATGAGTCTTCATCCCGTGGGTGTGCAGGTGGGGACAACGACGGAATGCGAGGTTCACGCCCGCTATACCATGCTGGGGGCGTTCCAGTGCACCGTCGGAGGGACGGGCGTCACCGCAGAGATCGTGGCTCCCGAACTGCCGCCACTGAATCCCGGTGAGAAGCAGAAAGAGGTCAATCGCCTGAAGGTCCGCTTCACTGTCGCAGCCGACGCACTACCGGGAGTGCGCGAGTTCCGTCTCGCTACGCCCAACGGGGCCAGTACTGTGGGGCAACTGGTCGTCGTCGCAGATCCGGTTGTCGCGGAAGTCCCCGACAACAACACCGCTGATAAAGCCCAGTCAGTGAAATTGCCTGCGACGCTATGCGGACTGATTGAAAAAGCCGAGGATGCCGACTTCTGGAAGTTCTCGGCCGAGGCGGGGCAGACCATCCACTTTCAGGTCCGTTGCCAACGGCTCCAGGACAAGATCCACGATTTACAGGTCCACGCCGACCCCATCCTGTTCCTGCGGGATTCCACGGGAGCGGTCCTGGCCATGTCGGATAACGGCTTTTTTGCCGATCCGTTTCTGACGCACCGGTTCTCGCAGTCGGGCGAATATCTGCTGGAAATCCGCGATGTTCGTTATCAGGGGAATGAAGATTGGTCGTACTGTATCGAAGCCAGTTCACGAGCCCATGTAGGAGGCGCATTTCCGAACGCGGTGAAGGCCGGGGTCGCGACCGATGTGGAGTTAAGCGGCGTGAATCTTCCGGATGATTTCCGTGGCCGGGTCGAAGTTCCGTCAACGACGGCAGTGGGGATTGCTTCACTCCCTGTTCAGTTGCCGAATCAGGTTTCCAACCCGGTGGGATTTGTCGTGACCGATTTGCCCATTCTGGTGGAACCGGCAGGGGACAATGATTCACCGGCGACCGCGGTTCCTGTGGAAGTTCCCCAAGTCATCGCGGGACGGATCGAAGCGACTTCCGACCTGGACTGTTACGCCTTCACGGCCACGCAGGGAGAACGGTTTTCGTTCGAAGTGATCTCCCGTCGCCAGATGTCGAATCTCGATTCATTCATCAGAATCCTGAACGAGCAGGGGCAACCGCTGCGGGAAGACGATGATGGTCGATTCGGCAGACTCGTCTTCGCCGACACGCGGCTGGAAGGGTGGGAAGCACCCGCCACAGGGAAGTACTTCGTGGAGATTCGCGACGGTCTGCTGCGAGGGGGGGCGGGGTACGAATACGCCCTGCAGATCACCCGGACACTCCCCAGCTTTGAACTGGAAATCGATACGGACAAGACGCAGTTGACCCCCGGGACGTACGGAGCGATCTTCGTCAGGGCCGTTCGTAAGCACGGATTCACGGGAGAAATTCAACTGCATATCGAGGGGCTTCCCGAAGGAGTCGTCGCTACCTGCGGACGGATCCTGGCGGGGAAGGGACTCGATGGATGCATCGTTCTTTACGCTCCTGCAGAGCTGAAACTCGCAGCGAGCGATGTTCGCATCTGGGGGACCGCGACGCATCCTCTCCCCGCGCCGTCTGCGGCCCCCGCGGGCGCACCCGAGGCATCTCCTGCTGCACTGGAACTGACTGCGGTGGCGGTCCCGTATCAGGAGTACTACTCTCCGGGGGGTGGCCGTGGTCACTATCCCGTTACAAATCATACGGTTGCGGTCGGAGCCAGTTCCGATCTGCTGGCGGTAAATCTGAGCGAGACGGAAATTCGTCTGAAGCCGGGTGCATCCAGGAAAATTGCGGTCACCCTGGTCAGAGCCAAGGACGTTAATGCCAATGTGACTCTCGATTTCATGAACCGGCATCTCGAACAGGTTTACGCCAACAGTTTGCCGGAAGGGGTGGTGATGGACGACAGCCAGAGCAAGCTGTTGCTGACGGGAGCCGACTGTGACGGGTTCATCACGCTCAAGGCAGAGAAAACGGCCCCGCCGGTGGAGCGTCAGGTGACGGCCATCATGGCCAACTTCTCGCTGAACTTCGTGATGAAAGCGACGTATTCGAGTCCTCCGCTGTTTATTACGGTCGAAAAGGAATGAGAACCGCTGTGAGGGGGTGGGTCGAATCGTAGTGGCCGGGATCGAACCTTGCCTCACGGCAGAGTGTCCGCCAGAATCAGCCCTCTCGACCGCTCGCAGTATTCATTTCCAAAAAGGACTGTTCTCAGATGATCAATGTCGGCATCCTCGGGGCGACCGGCTACACCGCCCTCGAACTGATTAAGATTTTGGTCAATCACCCCGAAGTGAAGTTGACGGCGTTGACCTCCCGTCAAGAAGGCTCGCCCCATGTCTCCACGGTGCACCCCAGTCTTACCGGGCGAGTGGATATCTGCTGCGAAGACCTGAAGCCTGCGGAAGTGGCCGAGCGGGCCAAGTACGTGTTCTGTGCACTGCCTCACGTTGCCAGCATGGCGGTGGTGCCCGAGTACGTCGCGGCGGGGTGTCGGGTGATCGACCTGAGTGCCGATTATCGACTGACCGACCCGGCGGTCTATGCAAAGTGGTATGGCCATGTGCATACCGACCCGACGCGACTGGGGACGACTCCCTATGGACTGCCCGAACTGTTTGCAGACCGGATCAAGTCGGCCGTCCTGGTCGCTAATCCCGGGTGTTACACCAGCACGTCGATTCTCGGGCTGGCTCCGGCCATCTGCGGCGGATTCGTCGAGCCGACCGGTATCATCATCGATGCCAAAAGCGGCGTCAGTGGGGCTGGCCGGACGCCCAAGCTGAATACCCTGTTTGCCGAGTGCAATGAGAGCTTCTCGGCATACGCCGTGGGGACGCATCGGCACATGCCAGAAATCGAACAGGTTCTGTCGGACGCTTCGGGCAAGAGTGTCGAGGTACTGTTTACTCCCCATCTGGTCCCGATGGATCGAGGGATCCTGGCGACGATCTACGCGACACCGACGCGACCCGTCACGCAGGAAGAATTGTTGAACGAGTACCGCAAGTTCTATGCGGGCAAACCCTTCATTCGTGTCGTCGACCATCTTCCTGCCACGAAAGATAGCGCGTACACGAATTTCTGCGATATCACGGTCCGCGTCACAAAGGGGCGAGTCATCATCGTTGCCTGTCTCGACAACCTCATCAAAGGGGCCTCGGGCGTTGCGATCCAGAACTTCAACCTGATGGCCGGGTTCCCTGAAACGATGGGCCTGCTCCCCTGCGGACGGTAGCACTGGTCGGCTATGGGTCTGGCCGGCGAAGGTGCAGGGCGTAGAGTTGAGGGCGTAGAAACGACACAACGCCCCGAATTTCGTCCGCACTTCCGTGGCGGATCGAAGGGGCGTTGAGGCGATTGTGGAGAGAGGGGATGACAGTGGTCATCCCCTTCTCGCGTGATCAGGCTGCTTCCGCGTCGGAGTCAAACCCGAAGGCCTGTTTCCGCAGCGTGAAGGGAATGATCTGGTCTTCGCAGGGGTACAATTGATAGTTCATCACGTAGGCATCCTCATCGGTGTCTTCGTAGTGACCACGAAGCACTGAGTTTGCCGACAGTCCCTGTCTCTTGAAAAACAACTGAGCAGGGAGGTTTGTTTCACGCACTTCCAGCGTGATTTCCTGCCGACGTTGCTGCGACAGCTTCGTCACCAGCTTCGCGACCATCTGCGTCCCGACTCCTTGTCGGCGAGCCCAGGGGGCGACGGCAAAATTGAGGACGTGAAGCTGCGACTTCAGCAGTTCATAGATCATAAAGCCAACGATGCGTTCCTGCCGTTCGGCAACCATCCCGATGCAGTTGCGTTGGCGAAGACAACACAGGAAATCTTCTTCGCTCCAGGCAAATTCAAAGCTCAGTCGTTCAATATCCAGAACTTCGGGCATGTCCCGACGGATCATCCAACGAATCTGAACGTCGCATTGCGGCCGACGCGAATCTGTTTTCGACGTATTCCCTGAGCTCATGCGGACCTCCTTGTCCTACTGATTGCTGGGGCCGCACACTTCCCCTACAGAATGCATGCGCGGGGTCGCAAAATAGCCGATGTCAAAGTTGGACGCTAGTCGAATTGCGGAAGAAAATTTGGCCGGATGGGGGCTCGGTTTTCCGAATCTCACCCGCTGCTGTACGAAGGTGGAGGTTCGGGTTCCCGGCACAAGACAGGGGGGCAGACTTCGGTCCTGCTCCTTCTGCCTGATGGCCTCATTATGTTAAAGTAGACTCTTCATGACGGTCATCATGGGCCAGTCTGTTTACCTTGCTTTGTCACCCTGCCGCACGATATTCCCCCTATTATTCCTCCATTATCTGGAATCCCAATGCCGACATTGGCGACGAAGTTTATCCCGATCCGATCGGCCTTTGAAACGACCCTCGCATCGGGGTTCAAAGCGGCTGAATTCTGGCTCGACTCCGCAGTCCTCGCCCAAGCGGATGAGATCTCCCAGGTGGCCCGCGAGTACCCCTTTCGCTACGCACTGCATTTCCCCAACAGCGGTCCCCTCTCAGCCGAGACGCTGCAGGCGACGGTGAATCTCTACCAGCGATTGAATGCGACGGCGATCATCATCCACCAGCCGATGTTCGACCGGTACGCCAAGGCGCTGCTCGATCTGTCACCCGATCTGGACCTGGCGATTGAGAATCACGTGCTGGATCTCAATCAGTTCGATCAATGGGCCGAGCGCAGTCCCGGGCTGACGCTGGATGTCGAGCACTTGTGGAAGTTCACCTTGCACGACGCCCCCTTTTCGACCTTGCTGGAGCACGTGGATCGTTTTCTGAACCGCTTCGCCAGCAAGCTTCAGCATGTTCACATGCCCGGATACACGCCGGGGCAGGACGAGCACCAGCCGATTCATTTCAATGAAGAACTTGCGTTTGAAGTGATCTCGCGACTGAACGCCCATGGCTTCAGCAAGCTGGTCGTCAGCGAACTGGCATCCGAGTTCCAGACACTTGAGTACCTGCAACGTGACGTTCAGATGTTTGATCGCTGGGCCGCCAAAGCGAAGATCCCGACGCACGCGACATAAGGGTATCGCGATCCTGCAACCAGTCAGGTGCATCGCGTGGCTTCCGTCAGGCCTCCCGGGTGCGCCGAGGCAGGCACAGACAATCTTGCGGCCGGTTCTGTTTCAGATCGCTGAATCAGGACCGGCCGATTCGCTTTGGCCGGTCAGCGCAGGTACTTCACCACTTCCGCGATCTTATTCGCGGCCGCTTCGATTTCGTCGAACGTGTTGAGGCGGCTAAGTGTCAGTCGCACCGCGGATCGGTAGAGATCGGGTTCCAATCCCATGGCCACGAGGACCGGCGTCGGTTCGATGGAACCGCTGGCGCAGGCACTCCCCAGCGAGCACGCGATTCCCTCCAGGTCGAGTGCCACGAGCAATGCTTCGCCGTCAACGCCGGGGAACGAGATATTCAGCGTGTTGGGCAACCGTTCTGCCTCCAATCCGTTGACGACGGCCGGAGCGGCCAGTTCCAGCAGACGGGATTGCAGTGTGTCCCGCAGATTGCGGACGTACGCTGTTCGTTCCTGGCACTCCTGATTCCACAGTTCCAGCGCCTTCGCCATTCCCGCGATTAACGCGACAGGTTCCGTTCCCGCCCGACGTCCGGATTCCTGACGGCCCCCCATCGCGAATCCGGGGGTCAGACGGACTCCCTCACGAATCAGCAGTCCCCCGACTCCTCGTGGTCCGTGAAACTTGTGCGCTCCGAAACTGAGGGTTGTTGCGCCGAGTTGGCGGAAGTTGACGGGCAGCTTGCCCACCGCCTGGACCCCATCCAGGTGAACCGCAAAGCCTTGTTGCGCGGCCCCCTGGAGAAGTGGTTCCACCTGCTGAATGACTCCGGTCTCGTTATGAGCGAGGATGACGGCAGCCAGTCGGACATGGGTTGAATCCGCGATCGTCGATTGCAGGCTCGCGGTTGAGAAGAGCCCCGAGCGTTCGACCGCAAGCGGTCTGATCTGCCAGCCCTGACGTTCCCGCAGCCGACAGGCTTCGAGATTGGAGGGATGTTCGCCCGGCGAGATCAAAATCGTTCCTGATCCATGGGACGTCAGTCCGAACACGGCCAGATTGTTGGCTTCGGTTCCTCCGCTGGTGAAGAGCAGTTCATCCGGGCGTGCACCCAGGATCGAAGCAATCTGTTCGCGGCTGTCTTCCAGGACACGACGTGCCTTGCGGCCGAGGCTGTGTCGACTGCTGGGGTTGCCGTACGTTTCGCGCAAGTGCCGCGCGACCGTCTCGACCACCTCGGGCAAGGGCTGTGTCGTCGCATTGTTGTCGAGATAAATTTCAGACACGTTCATTTACCGGAAGTAGGTTGCCAGCGGCATCGAATGCCATTTCCTGCGGTTCGCTCATCTGTTCAAGGTCCGGGCGACGGGAAATCTCGGGGAGGTAGGCCTCACTGACAAGGACTTCGGCCAGGTGCAGCGTATCCTGAATCTGAACGATCTTTGCATCCGGGGGTTCTACCAGACCGCACGTGTGCAGCGCCTGTTCAACCACCTCACGGTCGGTCTCGTACGCGATCGGAATCATGGCGGCTGTCGGATGCAGGCCGGTGACACAGTTGATCGCGGTAATCTTTCGGTCAATCGCATCCGCCGTGCGCTGGTTGGTGAATTCTGACAGGCCGATGCCTGTTGCGTTCCCATGGGTCTCTTCGGTCAGTCCCCGGACGAAGATCCGTTTGCAGCGGACGGTGTCACGGTCGGTTCCGGCATGGTCGTTGAACTTGCGTCCGACGACGTTCGTATCCAGTCCGGTTCCGCTGATATTCTTGCCGATACGATCGATGATGAGCAGATCAGTCGTCGGGAACGGGAGTCGCGGAAGCCACTGAGTCGCGAGCTTGAGCAGTTCCTTCTCACGCTCGAGGAACTTCGACGGTGGAACGGCTTCGATCAGTGCCGTTTCGTCGTAGGCATTTTCGACGATGGCCAGCCCACCGACGACGCGACACTTGGAAATCACTGACGCGGCGACGGCAGTGATAATTTCCATGAAGCTGTAATCGGCGATCGCTCGATGGTAGATCTTGGCCCCTTCGTGCTTCCCCAGACCGATCAGCATCATCTTGTGCAGGCCCGACTCGACCTCACCGACAAACCCGGTGTGCGGTTTCACCCGGCCGACAATCAAGACGTGATCGGCCTGGGAAGCGTGTTTGTCAAAGTGGACAGGAATTCCCTGCGGGGTCTTGTCGACGATGATGGTTTCCATCGACGCGCGAATCTCGCAGCCCATCAGTTCGGGCGTGATGCCGTAGTGCTCAAGCAACTGGGCCTGCCCGGCAGCAGTCCCCCCGCCGTGACTTCCCATCGCGGGAACGATGAAGGGTCGGGCCCCGATGCTCTTCAAATGGTCGATCACGGCCCGGGTCATCGTGCCGATGTGAGCGATACCGCGACTCCCCGCGGTGACGGCCACCGTCTGATCCGGACGGATTCGCTCATGTAGTTTGAGCGTCAGGAGCTGACGGGTGACTTCCGTCGTAACATCTTCTACACGGCGGGCATCAAACGTCTGTCGAACGCGAATCATTCGGGGCAATTGGGACATGCAGTGCCTGAGCCAGTTAAAAGGAGAACGGGTTGCGGAGGGCTGGGAGCGTTCCTCGACCGACAGCGCTCCAGAAACCGACGATGCAACCTCGGGAATAGGAAAAATACACAGGGTTGTTTTCCATTATCGTACTTCTTTCAGAATCCGATAGGGAAAGTTCACCGAACCCGCACGGCGACGGCTTGCGCTGATTCTTAACTGCAAAGAAAGCTTCCCTGCTGCGGGGGCAACACGGAAGTCAGGTCTCCAGGTCCTCATCTGCGGCCGCAGCGGCTTCTGACAGGAGAGGCGCTTGCAAAGAGATCAATTGACCCTGAGGTCGGGCAGGGCGGATTTCAGTTCTTCGATTCCGCGAGGGGTGATCGCCGTCGCCCCCACGCTGATTTGCTTGAGATTCTTCATCGTCTTCAGAATCTTGATGGCGGGATCGCCAATCTTCGGGCACTGGTCGATCAACAGGACCTCCATCGATTTCGAGCCCTGCAGAACTTTGAAACCGGAACCATCGATGCCGGAACAGCGTGAAAGGTTGATGTATTTCAGGTTCTTCATCCCTCGCGTGATTGTCGCGAACCCGATGTCGTTCATGTGAGGCATTTCCCCGATATTCAGCCGCTCAAGCGATTTGATGGAGCCGATCGCGACAGCCCCTTTCTCGGTGATCGGGCAGGCATAGACGCCCAGATACAGCAGATTCTTCAACCCGCCCCCTTTGGTGACTTTGGAAAGCGCTTCACAGGTAATCCGCGTATGCCCAATCTCCAGGTATTCCAGCGGTTCAACCTTACTGAGCGACATCAGGCCGTAGTCGGTAATGGCGTTGCGTGACAGTGTCAGTTCCGTCAGCGTTTTCGCGTTGCAGACCAGATCCAGCGCCGCGTCGTTCAGATTCGTTGAGTCGATATGGATGGCCTTCAGCGAAGGGAGATTCCCGATCGCCCGAAACCCGTTCATCGAAAGGGCACAGCGGGTCAGTTCCAGATGCTTGAGGTTCTGTAGTCCAGAAAGAGCGGCCACGCCGACGTCGGTGACACGGGTATCCGCCAGTGCCAGCACTTCCAGTGACGACAGGTTCCCCAGTTTCTGGCAAACTTCGTCATCGATCTGAGTCCGGTTGAGTCGTAATTGTCGCAGATTCGTCAGGCGCTCAATCGCCCCGAAGGCATTCTTGGTGACCGCGCTGTTGTCCGCATTGATCTCGGTGATGCGGTCGGTTCCCTCTTTCAGCGACGTGAGCTGAGTAATCGCGGCATCCGTCACCTCGGTGGGCTGCAGGGCATAGAACTTCGCGATGATTTCGTCAGGGCTTGGTTCCTGCGGTGCTGGCTGAACCGGGATCACGGGTGGAGCGGGCTGGACCGAGGTGGTAGGGGCGGCCTGGGGTTGCTGCTGGCCGGTGAGTTCTCCCCAGGTGGGAATTTTTCCGCAACCAGCCAGTCCTGCCGTTAAGCAGGCAGAGAGAACGGTAAGTAAAAATGAACCGCGCATCGTCAGCATTCCTTCAGGAGATGAGCATAGATGGGATGACGAACAAGACAAAAGATGTACCAAGTCAAACGAATCTGTAAGCAAAAGTAAACTGGCTTTATCCACCACCCCGAACGGCCGCCGAATCATGCCGTTTCTCACTTCCGCCCTGCGAGTGGTCACCAGGTTCCTGCACAAGAGGGCGGAACGGCCGAGCCGCCGGGAAGAAAGGTGGCCGGGGCGTGATGTGAATAAGGAGGAAGCGATCCTGGTCAGTATGTACGAACGAGTTCCGTTCGGCAGTGACAAACGCCGCGCGCCGGTTCCCCGTTTTTGGCTAACCGGGACTGGTGAAGGGTTCCATATGCACCAGCACATGGCGAACCTGGGGGAGGGCCTGCAGGATTTCGGCCTTCACTCGTCCTCCCAGGCTATGGGCATTGCTCAGGGGCATGGAGGGGGCTGCCTGCACGTGGATATCGACCAGATAGAACATTCCCGAACGGCGAACCAGCAGTTTCTCGATCGCCAGCACCTCCGGCACCCGCTCTGACACCGTTCGAACCGACTGGACGATCTCGTCGCCAGGGGACGCGTCCATCAGGTCACGCAGAGCCGAACGAAGAATTCGGACGCCATTGAACGCAATGACGGATGTGGCGAGCAGGGCCGCCCAGTCATCGGCGTGTTCCCAACCGGGTCCACCCAATAAGGCGATTGAAATACCAAAGAACGCCGCCGTGGATGTGATGGCGTCACTCAGGTGGTGCCAGGCATCCGCCTCGATGGCTCCGCTTCCTGTTTCGACACCCACCGCGTGGACCCGCCGGGAGACCAGCCATTTGACTGTCACCACGACGGCCAGGACGAATAGAGTCCAGGGGGCTGGCATGTGGTGCGGCGTACGGATTTCCCGCACTGCTTCAATCGCAATCCCAATCGCGGTACCGATCAACATGAGAGCCACCACAGCCGTCGCCAGCGTTTCCGCACGTCCGAAACCGAACGGAAATTCGTCCGTGGGATCACGCCGGGCGATCTTTAATCCGCTCATCACAATGATCGATGAAAAGACATCACTGCCCGATTCGACCGCGTCTGCAATCAGGGCGTAGGAGTTACCGATCACGCCCGCCAGCAGTTTCGCCATGGCGAGCAGCGTATTAATGAGGATCCCCAACTGGGCAGCACGAATGCCCTTTTCTGCCATGTCGGTCATTGCTGAAAGTTACCATCGTTCAGAAGTGGAAAATTGCGATCGTGGACAAAACCTGGAGACCAGACGTTCTGATTGCGGGTGAGGAAAGGATCGTTTTGGTACCGCTGTCGCGTTGGTTCTGCCGTGAAGCACAGTACATCCGTCAAAGGTCTGCTGCTCTCTCCAAGTCAGGGTGAACGGGATTCGACCCATTCTTTCATCGCTGACCCGACGGTGACCTGGCCAATTCCCTTGAGGCTGAGTTTCGACATCGAACGGAGAAGTTTAGTCAGCCGTGAATCGCCGTACGACGCCCAGAGCATGACTTCATCGACAGATTCCGTGCCGGCCGGGTGGTTGAGTGCGGGAAGCCGGGTTTTGAGTCGATCGAGAATTTCTTTCTTTCTCGTGCCATTCGCGGCAAACCGCAGCAGGCGTACGACGACCATCCCGTGGTAGGTCTTCAGATCGCGATCGAGGAATTCGAATAGCACTGGTAGTCCAGATTCACCGGATTGATAGAGGATCTCGACGAGTGCCTCGAACCACAACCGCTCCCAGCCCTCCTTCCACTTGAGTGCGCCAGCGGATTTGGCAGAGAGAGGGGGATACCACCACTCGGGAAATCGACTGAGGTCTTCTGGCGTCAATTGCATCGCGAGCTTCGCCGCGGCAGCGATCAGTTCGGAGGGGATGGACGAACAACCGTCGTCATCGCCCGCTTGCACGACGACTTGAGCAATCCGTTCTTTCAGCGTTGCAGACATGACAGGGCCTTTGTGCGGAAGAAGCGAAAGAGCCTGACGGCTCGATTCACGGTCTGCTTGCGAGCCGGCGTCCGATTGTGACGCTTTCCCGGTGGTTTGGAAAATGACGGACAATCAGGATTCGTGAGCAGCAGTCTCGTCCGCCGATTTCGGCACTTATCGCATCGAGGCAGGATTGAGGAAGCCGCGAGTGCCGTTCAACAGGGACGCGAGCCCCTGCAGCCGTTTATTGCACGCATTCAATGCACTGAGTCCCGTCATTTCACGGATCCACTTTCGGGATGCGGGAGTTTCAGCCGGCCCGCTTCAGCCGCGCGACGGCCCCTGTCATGACGGGGGACAGGGTGAGCGAGAGAATCAGCGCCCAGGGGGTAGCTGGCACAGGGGAAGGATCACTCTGGATCTGGATTTCAGACTGCGTCTCTTCCATCAGATAGCCGCTCACCTGTGAGTTCTCGGGTGAGCTGCCGTCATTGGACTTGTCGCGGTTGGCCGGGTCGTGCCAGGCGGCTTTGTCGGTTTGCCGTTCTGTCAGTCGCTGTTCGAGTTGTTTCCCGGTCGCCGTTTCGACCTGACGCAACCATTGAGCGATCAGTTCCGGATCAAGTCCGTCGGCAGTCTCCGCGATCCCCTTTGTGAACGTCTGAAGTTCGGGGTTGTCGCAGGTGAGCGTGTCACAGGCGACGCCATTTTCGACGACACTGGTGACATAGATTTCGGCCAGTTCCTCACGTGTTTTCTGGTCGGGATCCCAGTATCCCTTGCGAACAACTTCCAGTAAGCGTCCCGCCATCCCCTCGCGGGCATGGGGATTGTGAGCGTGAAAGAAGTCTTCGAGTTTGAGATCGT
Organism: Schlesneria sphaerica; assembly: GCF_044336245.1. NCBI lineage: Bacteria > Pseudomonadati > Planctomycetota > Planctomycetia > Planctomycetales > Planctomycetaceae > Schlesneria > Schlesneria sphaerica. The sequence goes on from NZ_CP172346.1 coordinate 4,703,011, forward strand.
AGCGATCTTTCAGCCAGACTTCGTGCAGTTCCTGCCACTTCTGCGGCCCGACTGTCTCGGGGTAGACTACCTGCCAGCCCCACAGGTATTCCGTACTTTTCCAGACTTCGCGTGCCCCGGCGTATCCTTCCTGCTGCATCCCTTTGATGTACTCGGGGTTCAGCAAACGCGAGCGAAATTCCTGTCCGAGAAAGCGTTCAATCGGTTCATGTCGTTCCCGACCGGGTGTCCTCAGATCCGTCACCAGCATCGGGGGACTCTTGCCGCCATCGACTCGGCGGACCCCCAGCGCGATACTGCCGCCGTAGCCGAAATAGTCATCGTTATCCAGTGTCGCATAGAGTTTGCTTGAACGTGTATGGACGATCCGCTGCGTGCCGGCCAGTGCGGCACGAAACTCGGTCTCCATACTCTGCCCCCAAGTCCCTTGTCCGTAGCCATGCCCCATCCGCCGGATGTAGTTGTCGGCAACTTGGTCTTCCGTGTCCCACGAACCGCTGGCGGATGCCATTGCGGCCAGCTTGCTGTCATGCATGCCGCTCGGTTCTGCGAAGAAGCGAATGCGGGCTCTGGTTCGGGCTTCGTCACCGCTCATCCCACCTGCTACGAGTTCGGCGGTCAGTTGTTCGATGTGTGCGCGGATCGGGTTGTCGGTCTCGGGGGAATCTGCCGCCAGTTGCACGGCTTGATCAAACAGTTCCACCAGCACGGGAAACGTGTCGCGATAGAGGCTGGTTCCGTGCATGACGACATCGACACGCGGACGCCCGAGTTCTTCGCGGGGAATCAGTTCCAGACCGGAAACTCGTCCCTGCTTGTCCCGTTTGGCCCGCACACCCACCAACGCCAGAGCCTGGGCTTCCTGAACGCCGGCATGGCGGATGGTTTCGACCCCCCAGACCTGCAGCGCAAACTTCTTCGGCCACTGACCTTCGCTGGAATGAAATTCATCGACGAGTCTGGCGGCGAGCTGATTTCCCAGCGTTTCTGCCGTGACTGCGGGAATGGTCCGAGGGTCAAATGCGTAGAAATCCCGTCCGGTGGGCAGGGCTGCGGGATTGCGGACGGGGTCGTTACCGGGACCGGGGCGGATGTATCCCCCGCCCAGTCCATGGAGCAGGGCGGCCAGCTCGGCAGGGCCGCTGTCGGTCAGGTTTTGTCGGCCCGTGGAGGCCGTTTTCTCGTCGTGTGCTTCACGGATCAGATCGACAAATCCATTCAACCGCTCGTCGATGGGAGAAACCCCGAACGTGTGCATGCCGAAAGGAATGCTCTGGGCCTGAATCTGTTCCAGATAATCCTCCAGCGTGCTGATGCGCCGTTCTGCGTCGGGATGACTGCGATCCGCTTCGCTCCACCCGCGATCGGCAAGATCCTTATCGAGCCCGCGGAGGACGACTTCAGCGTCGATGCTGGCTTGCGCCTGAGCGACCGTTTCGCCACCGGTTGCGCGCGCATCTCGCCAGCGTTGAATGAGTTCCTTAAGTGACTGCAGTTCCGGGGGAAGGGAACTTGTCCCCAAGGCAGGGGTCAGATGATCAATAATGGTCGCGGCACCTCGTCGCTTGGCCACGATTCCTTCCCCGATGTCGTCCATGATGTAGGGATAGAGGATTGGCAAATCCCCCGCGAGGACTTCTCCCGCGTCGAATCCGGCCAGACCTGATTCCTTACCGCTCAGCCACTCGTGCGTTCCATGAGTGCCGGTATGAATGACGGCATGCGCTTTGAATTCCTTCTGCAACCACAAGTACGCCGCGATGTACTGGTGGTGGGGTGGCAGGTCCTGCGTCTGGTAGAGTGCGGCGAGGTCCTGTGTTCGACCCCGGTCAGGCTGAACCAGCAGAACAATGTTTCCCAGTTCAATCGTCGGCAGCACCAGATGAAGTTCACCACCGAGCCGGGTGGTCATGATGTCGGCTGTTTCGGGGCGTCCCCAATGCTTGGTCACGTCGTCACGAAAGCGGCGTGGCAACGCGTCGAACCAGGTCTGATAGGTTGAGACAGGGATCGTCACCACACCACCTGCGTCGATGAGCCGTTCAAGTTCACCCGGTGCCCAGCGCGCGATATTACGTCCCCGATCAACGACCCGTTTTTCGATCTCAACGGCGTCGGAAAAGTTCTCGACTTGATAGCCGGCATCCCGCATCGACTGCAGCATGACTGGAATGCTACGGACAACATTCAGGTAACTGGCTCCGACGTTCTGCTTGCCCGGCGGGTAGTTCCAGTACATCAGAGCAACGCGGCTCTCAGCGGGTGGCGTCCGACGCAATTCGCTGAGAGCCCGGGCGCGCGCTGCCACACGAGTGACACGTTCGGCAATCGGCTGGGCCTCGACCCCACTGCGAGTCGGCTCAAGTCCGGCGACGACATTGTGTGGCGCCAGACCGAGCAGTTCCGGGACGGCTAGTTGCCACGCGACTTCCCCTGTGGTCAGACCTTGCGAGCTGTCACGCCACTCGTCGACCGTTCGGCCATAGATGCGGATCGCGTTGATGATCGGGACATCCAGTTGCGACAGGGTCGCCTCGGCCTCTTTATCGGTGAACTTCAGATGCAACGAGATGATGGCATCAATTCGAGGTTTGCCCGCTTCGTCGAGCAAGAGCTGTCGAATGGCCTTGCTGGCAGGTTGACCAAAACAGACGACCGGCTGAATTCCCTGCTGCTGGCACGCATCGGCGATCGCTTTCGGAACGGCCAGGACTTCACGACGGGCTCGCGTGGCAAAGTCGAGAATGGCGACAGATGGCCGGGTGGGGTCGAACTTCGTGAGCACCTGCCACTCGGACCATGTTTCGACCAGTCGAGGTTCCCCCTCGATCCAGGCGACATAGCCTTGCTCCGGCCGTTTCACCGGAGGAGCCACTTCCAGATCGAGATAGCCCGCATACCGCTTGAGAACCAGCCGCAGCATTTGCTCAACGTCGGATGGTCCCCCTTCTGACCAGTAGGGTTCGACGAGATCGTCCTGCTTCAGACCGAACTGCGTCAGCGTACTTTCGTTGATGGCTGGACCGCTGGGACCAAAAGCCAGCCGCGTCCGCGCGTGCGATTCCTGAATGATCGGCTCGTTGGCCGTGACCCACTTCGCTTCGAGTAATTCCACCAGCAGCAGATCGGTTTGAGGAACTTCCGCGTCGGCGACAGTGTTCCCCGGCGAGCGAACTTGAAAACTGACTTCGCGGGCCAGACCAGGATCGCTGGAGAGCAGACGGTCGATTCCCCGGTTGAGGCTTTCCACTGCCGGGTCAGAACAGATGATGAGGATGGAAACCGAGCGGGGTGCAGGCCGCGAACGGACTTCCAGCCCGAACCAGATTCCGGCACTCAGGAACAGCGTTACCAGAAAGCCACCGGCAGCGAACTGAGTCCACGAGCGGTCAAAAGGCTTTCCGTCTGAGGGGGCGTCGCTCACTCTTTACTCTCGGGTACGTAAATCACTGTGCCATCCGCCAGGCGATAGGCAACACCGAGGCGGGTTCCGTCACCGGAGCCGACTTGTTTCGTCACTCGTCTGACAGTCGTTTTCTGGCCATCCTTCACGACCACCTCAAGGCTTCCATCCGCCTGTTCAGTGGTGATGGTGACCTTACTGTCGGGATCGAACATGGCGAGCAGGTTGAGAGCGCTGATCAGTGCGACCAGAAAACCCAGGGCGAATACGATTCCGGTGTCGAACAGATTGGCGACCCCCGCCAGCGGGTCATCTTCGCCGCCACCTCGCAGCAGTCCCAGTCCCGAGCGGGAATTTCTACGCATCGTGTTGCTCCAAAGCATGGCGGATCTCGGCCAGATCGAGGCGATACCAGCGTTCCTGCGCGCTGGAAATAATCCAACCGAGTGAACCCGAAAAGAGCCCCAGTACTGTTGTTCCGAACGCCAGAATCAACCCGGCCGAGAGCGCCTTGAGATTATTCTCTGCCAGGGCCATCAGTGCCGGACCGAGCGGGATCAGCGTACCGGCAAGACCGAGGGCTGGGCCGACGCGGATCCAGAAGCGAGCCTTGTCGACGGTTGCCGCCAAGGCGGATTCGGTTCGGTCCAGGGCCAGCCAGGCCGAGCAATCAGGGTCGCTGTTTCGCTGCCGAATGTATTGGGCAATCCCGGTGCGTCGTTTCATCACGGGAGGAGGCTCGAGCGGGTCTGACAGGGCTTTCGCTGCACCTCGCCGCTGCAGACCTTCGACGACAAACCCGCCGAACAGAAACAGCGTGTGAATCACCCCGAGGATTAACAGAACGCAGCATGGCCAGAGTAAGAAGTTCGAGAACTGGTAGATAACGGCCTGAATCGTGTCGAACATATTTTTCCAGAATTCCTGAAAACGAACCCCCCAGCGTCATCCTTAGAATTCTGAGATGACTTCTCCACCGTTGCTGGTGATCAGACTAATGAGCATCGGTAGCGAGGTCGATGCACCCAGACTGCGGACAGAGCCATCTCCCATGAGCGCATTGGCTATCCCGGTATGGAATGAGTAGATCTCACTGTCATTGGAACAGTTAATTGCGCAAGGACCGAGCGAATTGGTGTAACCGTTAGGTTGGGCGCCATCGATCAGGAAGCCTTTGTTATGGCTGGCCCAAACTCCCCCCGTGGGGAAAGGTTTGGTGGCGGTGGTCCCCCACGTTTTTGGCGACCCCTCTGGTACCAGGACACCTTTCTGGTAAAGCTGAGGACGACTACCGCATTCCGAGACCATGACGGTATTGGAGAGCCCATCCGTGACCGAGGAAAGTGGTGAGACATCCCTGCGGAGAACTCCAAGGTTGGTATTGTCGGAAAACTTGGGATTCAGTGTGTTGTTCAGAGCCGAGCTGACACCTGCAATGTTGGCGTAGTCGGTGACCCCTCCGTAATAAAAATTGCGCGGGGATGTGGCGAAGGTCGCAGTTGGGCTGGCATCCGGGTAATAGATCAGCGATGTCCATTCAAACCCGGTCCGAGTCATCGCAGAGGGGCAGCGAAACGCGGGAATGTTCGACTCCACTGCAAGAATATTGTCATCGTCATGCCAATCGAGGCTGACATTGTACAAGTTGTAGACGTTCGCCTGATCGATGTGCGGGAGAATCGCGGTATACCAGCTATAGCGGCGGTCCTTCCAGTGGGGACCGGCATACGGCTGCAGCGAATGGGTTGGGAAGACCTTCCATGTCGATTCATAGTTATGCAGGGCCAGGCCGATCTGCTTCAGATTGTTCTTGCACTGAGCCCGACGAGCCGCTTCACGAGCCTGCTGCACTGCGGGAAGCAGCAGAGCGATCAGCACGGCGATAATGGCGATGACGACTAACAACTCAATCAGGGTAAATCCTGATTTTATCGATTTTCCGGCCTGCTGGCGTGGACTCATGGCAACCTTGCTGATGCTATGCGAATGTGAATTCGATTGGTGTGATCTATCTAACGAGTGTCGCCATAAGGCATCCATTTATTGCTCAAATTACATCGGTGAAAAACCGGCAGCCACGTCGCAACTCACGGATTTGGTTTCATTGACATCGACCGAAGCGTCTGCCATCGGGTTAGCCAGGCGCGTAGTACGTTACCGCGGCCGTATGACACATTGAATGTGATTTTTTGCAGAATCATTTGTGTTTTTTCACAATGCCGCATCAACTGTTGAAACGGCAATAATCTTTGGCACAATCTAGCTGGAATGCCGCCTCATAACCGCATTTTGACGCAAGTTTGCGTCAAGGAATCGAGCTGAGGCCGCAATTTGCATGAGTTCATAGTCGCTTTCCAGGGGCCCGCCATGTTTTGCCGTTTGAGAATTTTTGCACTCGCGTTGTTGCTGGCGATGTACGCGACACCAGTTCAGGCTCATCCCCACCACAGTCACACGAATTTTCAAAGCTTCTCACAAACGGTTCCCGATCATGGTTTCTGGTCCGGAGCGGTCCATCCGTTTACAGGGATTGACCACATGCTGGCGATGGTGGCAGTCGGTGTCCTCTCCGTTCAGGTTGGAGGACGGGCGCTATTCTGGGGACCGTTGAGTTTTCTCGGCGGTGTTTCGCTGGGAGGGTTGCTCGGATCGTTGTTTCATCTTTCACCGGGCGCGCAGGCGGCGATTTGCGTCTCACTCATTTGTATGGGAATGGCACTCGCATTCAGACGGGTTCCTCCGCACGTGTATCTGTTTGCCGTGTTCGCCTTTTTTGGTGCTTTTCACGGGATTGCCCATGGAGAAGGGAAATTTGTGACTGGGCAAGATATGGATTACATGGTCGGTTTTGTCGCTGGGTCGGCCGCACTTCATGCAGTCGGGTTGGCAATCGGAGTTGTTTTTAAGCAAAGTCAGAACACGCTTGTGGCAAACATGGCACGGGTTTCCGGTGCGGGTATTGCTGCTGCCGGGTTGTTTCTGATGTTCATGTCCTGAAGTCTCAGGACGTGAGTATTTGCCGCGGACCAAAGTTCGGAGTGAATCGCTCGGGCGTTTCTGGCTGCTTTCAAATTCGACTCCGGGGCTTGCGGCGTTGGGAACGATCGGCTTTGACGTTTGGATCGTGCGCTGGCTCTCCGTCCTCGTGACCTGGTGTTATGGCCAATCAAAGAGTTCTTCGTCGAGTGCTTCTCTTAATTGAAGCGCCCACTGCATTTACATTGAAGCTGATTCGGGGGGTGACCTCATACAGTCAGTCGCACGGACACTGGATGATGACGCTTCGGGAAGGCCGTTCGTCCGACCTGCTGCCGCTGCTGGACGATCTGTCCTCCTACGATGGTGTGATTGCGCGAATCGAGTGTGGGGACATCCATCAGCGAATCAAGGCGTCGTCACTCCCCTTCGTAAATGTCAGCGGCACCAATTTTGACCCTCAGGTCCCCTGGGTCACGATCAATCATGAGTCGGTGGTTCGACTGGTGGTCCAGGAGTTTCGTAACAATGGCCATACCCACTTCGCCTTTTTCGGACCAGTTCGACGCGCCTGGAGCTGCCAGCGTGAGACCTGCTTTCAAAAACTGATTGCCGAGAAAGACCTCGCCTATTGCGGCACGTTTTTGACTCATCCCGAGAAAGCCGGGGATGAAGCGGAGTTACAGCGGATTCAGGATTGGATCACCAGTCTTCCCCATCCTGTGGCCATCATGTCGGCCAACGACGTCTGCGGAAATCTGCTGCTCCGATGCTGCCATGCAGCAGGGCTTTCCGTTCCCAATCAGGTTGCCGTGATCGGGGTGAACAATGACGAATTGCTGTGTGAGTTGAGCTATCCCACGTTGACGAGCGTCTCGACCAACACCGAGAAAATCGGTTACGAGTCTGCCGAGATTCTGAGCCAGTTGATGTCCGGGAAAAACGGATCGTCAAAGCCCGTTCGGGTGGAACCACTGGGGATCGAATCCCGTCGCTCGACCAACAGCGCAGCGGGAGCGGATCCCTTCGTGGGTCTCGCCTTCCGCTTTATCCAGCAGCATGCCTGTGATGGTATTAACGTCGAGGATGTGCTGAAACTGGTACCCATGTCACGAACCGCTCTGGAGACGGCATTTCGTGAATTTATTGGCCGCAGTCCCCATCACGAGATCACCCGAATCCGGATGGAACGAGCCCGTCGAATGCTCGCCGAGAGCGAACTTCCGATCGCGGATGTCGCCCGACGTTGTGGATATTCGACCGTTGATTACTTCAGTGCCGCATTCAAACGGAAAGAGGGAGTTTCCCCGTCGGATTTCCGTCGCATGAAGATGTGACAGGCGGGATGCAGGTAGAAGGTCGATCCCAGTCTGGCCCGGCAAGAGATGCCCTTCGCAGAAAATTCTCACGCTGGGAACTGTCGGCCATTGCGACGGTTGGAGGCGGAAATGGGCTAGGGAGCCGCATTTTTCCGATTTTCCGCGATCGGTCCGGATTCGGCTGACTTTGTGAAGCGGTCGTGGTGCGGATACAACTCTGGTTCCAGACCGATCATCCTGGTTATCGGTTTTTTGTGACGGCAAAGGATTTTGAAGATCATGTTTCAAAAAGTAGGCGACGCGGAGTTTGTTCGAGGTGAGCATGAAGTTCTCAAGCTTTGGAACGAACGATCGATTTTCGCCAGATTGAGACGCCAGATCGCCGGCAAAACTCCCTGGAGCTTTCTGGATGGGCCGATCACTGCCAATAACCCCATGGGTGTGCACCACGCCTGGGGACGAACATATAAAGACACGTTTCAGCGTTACTGGGCGATGAACGGCCGTGATCTGCGCTACCAGAACGGTTTCGACTGTCAGGGACTCTGGGTCGAAGTCGAAGTGGAGAAGCAGCTGGGTCTCGGCGCGAAAAGCCAGATCGAATCGTTCGGAATTGATAAGTTCGTGCAGGCCTGTAAGCAGCGGGTCCTGAAGTACGCCGCGATCCAGACCGAGCAATCAATCCGCCTTGGTTACTGGATGGAATGGGACGATCCTGACCAGTTACGAAAACTGGCCGAAGCGATCGGTACGGACCAGGTGGTGGAGTTCACTCCGCCAAAACAGCCGGCTGCCGTCATCAAGGATCACGCCGAGGCGATTGTTGCCAAACTGGGAAATCCCGACTGGGGGGGGAGCTACTTCACGTTCTCAACCGAGAATAATGAGACGATCTGGACGTTCCTCAAGAAATGTTTCGAACGTGGTAAGGTCTATCGCGGACACGATGTGATGCCCTGGTCTGGTCGGGGCGGTAGTGCCTACAGCCAGATGGAAGTCGCCGACGGCCGCAAGCTGACGGTCCATCGCAGTTGCTTCGTCCGGTTCCCGGTGCTGCGCAACGGGGCGGCTCCCGCAGTGGGCGAAAAAGACCAGGAATACCTGCTGATCTGGACGACGACCCCCTGGACGTTGACCAGCAATGTCGCGGCGGCCGTGAATCCCGATCTGGACTACGTGAAGCTGCGATCCAAACGGGACGGCGGAATTTACTACTTCGCCAAGGATAACCTCGATTTCCAGCGTCTGGCGAAAGAGTTCAAGGAAGGTTTCGGACGACCCGAGTGGACGTGGCCGCAGGGAGTTCCCAAGCTCAAGACGATCGGTCAGTTCTTCAAAGAGATCGGCGGGTACGAGATCGAAGGGACGATCAAGGGGGCGGAGATGATCGGCTGGCAATATGCCGGTCCGTTCGATGATCTCCCTGCGCAGTCCGCCTCGGGGGGTGTCCCGTTCGATCCTAAGCTGGCCGATAAGTCGGGCGTCATCTGTCACCGAGTCATCGATGGCGGACGCGACTTCAAGGGGAATGCAAACGTTGTCGCGGGTGAGGGAACAGGCATTGTTCATATCGCTCCCGGTTGCGGTGATGTCGACCATCAGCTCGGCGTGGCGACGGGACTCGTCGGGATTGCGCCCCTGGGCGAAGACGGTCGCTTTATCGAAGGCTTTGGCGAGTACACCGGACGCGAAGCGACCGATCCCGCCACGATTGATCTGGTACTGACGCGATTGAAAGAAAGGCACTTGCTGGTTGCGGACGAAAAGTATCCGCACATTTATCCGTTCTGCTGGCGAACCGGTGATGAACTGGTGTTTCGTCTGGTCGATGAGTGGTTCATTGATATGGACTGGCGTGACGAGATCATGCAGGTCACGGACAAGATCCGCTGGCTTCCCGACAGTATCCAGGGGGGCGAGCGTGAACGTGAATGGCTCACGAACATGCGCGACTGGATGATTTCCAAGAAGCGGTTCTGGGGTCTGGCGCTGCCGATCTGGATCAATCCCGAAGATCCAACTGATTTCGAAGTCATTGGATCCCTGGCAGAGCTGAAAGAGCGCGCCGTCGAAGGCTGGGACGAATTCGAGGGGCACACCCCGCACAAGCCGTGGATCGACCTGGTCAAAATCCGTAGCCAGAAAACCGGCGCGACGTTGTCACGAATTCCGGACGTGGGGAATCCCTGGCTGGACGCGGGAATCGTGTCGTTCAGTACGTTGGGTTTCAACACTCATCCCGAGTACTGGCGGAAGTGGTACCCCGCTGACTTTGTGACAGAATGCTTCCCCGGCCAGTTCCGTAACTGGTTCTATTCGCTCCTTTCCATGGGAACGATGATGAACTGGGATCGTACGCAGGATCCGGAAGAGAAGCGGCCGTTCAAGACCCTGCTGGGGCACCGGCTGGTCATGAACGAAGCGGGCAAACCGATGCACAAGTCGGACGGAACCGCGATCTGGTTCGAGGAAGCGGCCGAGCAGATTGGCGTTGATACCATGCGCTGGATGTATCTGGCGCAGAATCCCGCTTCCGATCTGCGGTTCGGAACAAGGCATCCCGATCAGCCTGTGACGCTGGAAACGCCCGTGGGGACTACGGATGTGACCATTGACGGTGTCAAAACGCATCTCGTCACGAGTGCTCCCGCGGATGAGACGCGGCGAATGGTGCTGATCCCACTGTGGAACAGCTACGCATTTTTCGTGAACTATGCCCGGCTGGACGAGTTCAATCCACAGGCCCCTCTTGTCCCTGTTAGCGAGCGGCCGGAAATCGATCGCTGGCTCTTGTCGAACCTGCAGGCCCTGATTGGCGGGATGCGAGCCGCACTGGAAGACTACAACACCCCCGAAGCGGCACGACAGGCGGCGGCATTCATCGACGATCTTTCGTCGTGGTATATCCGCTTGAACCGACGTCGTTTCTGGCGGTCGAAAGACGCAGGAGACAACGACAAACTCGCCGCCTACCAGACGCTGTATGAAGTGCTGACGACACTGACCAAGCTGCTGGCCCCGCTGATTCCGTTCTTGTCCGAACGGATGTACCAGAACCTGGCAGGTGTCTCGAATGGGGACGGTGCAACGAGTTCGTCGGTCCCTGATTCGGTACACTTGTGCGAGTATCCTCAACAGGACGCTTCCAAGCTGGATCTGGAGCTGAATAAGCGGATGGCGGCCGCGCAGACTGTGGTGCGACTCGGACACAAACTGCGTGACGAGGCCGATCAGCGAGTTCGGCAACCGCTTCAGGAACTGCGCGTCTCGACCAGTAGTCCTGATCAACAGGAAGCGATCAAGCGACTGACGGATCTGATTCGTGATGAGCTGAACGTGAAGGTGGTCTCGATCTGTGAATCGCTGGCTGACATCGTTAAGTACGTTTACAAGGTCAACCTGAAGACGCTGGGGCCACGCTACGGCAAGTTGCTGAACTTCCTGAAGGAGAAACTGCCAACGGTCGATTCCGAGACTCTGGCTCCGCTTCGCTCGGGGCAGACAATTACGTTGACACTCGATGGGCATGAAATCACGCTCAACCCGGAAGACGTTCAGGTCGGGACCGAGCAGGCCACCGGATGGGTGTGTGCCGATGACCGTGGAATCCAGCTCGCCCTGTCGACCGAATTGACACCGGCCCTGATCCGAGAGGGGATGGCTCGCGACTTCATTCGTCAGGTACAGCAACTGCGCAAAGATGCGAATCTCGAAATCGAAAGTCGTATCCGCGTGCAGTACGCCAGCGACGACCAACAGGTCGCCGAGGCTCTGGTTGAGTGGGGTGATCTGATTCGCGGAGAGACGCTGGCGGACAGCCTCGATCGGACGGAAACCCTTCCCGCCGAGGTTTCGCCCGTGACGGTGGGAGATGTCAAAGTCTCGATCCGCATCGAAACAGTGTAGTGGAATGGAAGAGATCCCGGTGTTCGGCACACGACACGGGGATCTCGGTGAGTGCTTTCGCTAGAGCATCGACGGTGTCCTTGCCGGGACCGTCGATGCTTTTTATTGAGGTTTGATCGTCCAGGCAAGTTCATGTCCGGGCGACGCCCGTCGCAATACGGCATGGCTGTGCGATGTCGCTCAGACTTATTCTTTTTTCTGATCAGCCGAGACGTTCCAGACGTCTTCCAGTGCCTTACGAATGCTTCGCAGCGTGACGGGTTGTTCAGACAGCACGCGTGAGCATTCCGTCTCGGCGAGGCTGTCTTTCATGCTGACCTGGCCTTTAGACAGGACCAGCGCAATCGCAGTCCCAGACGTTTTGCAGGTGGCGATTGCCTTGTCATAACAGGCAGCAATATCGGGGCCCAGGGACTCGCCCATCAACACCAGGCCCTTGGGAGGATCGGCGCGGAGGCGGTTCAAGGCCCGGTCGAAGTCACGCAGAAGCAGCACGCGGTAGCCGTGTTTGGAAAAGTACTGCCGTAGCGAGTCCTGCTGCCGCGGTCGGTCCTCAACGCAAAGGACGGCGGGAGCAACCGGTTTGGGTGGAGCAGGAGGGGCAGGGGCTTCGTAGGCGGCAGGGTTGAGTTCGGAGAGCGCCAGTCGCAGATCGACAGCAACGGCGGCGGGGGTCTGATACCGCTGTGAAGGACTGATCTGCATCAGTTTGTCCACAATGCGAACAATGCTGGAAGGGAGTGATGGATCCACTTCCTGAATTGACTGAACATCCCGATAGCGGCTGAACTGGCGACGTTCATCCTTATTCTTGGTGGGAGGGTAGGGGGCCGTCCCCGTCAGTAATTCGTAATACATCGCACCCAGGAAATAGAGATCGCTGCGGGGATCGTTATCCGGTGCTCCGCTTCCACGTTCGAGCGTGGCATACTCGATCGCGCGATCGACTTCGTCCTCGAAAGACTGGAGGGAGGCATCTTGTCCGGCCAGTCCGAAGTCGACGAGCTTGGCAACCCCTTGAGCGCTCAGCAGGACGTTCGTCAGCTTCAGATCTCGGTGTGTGATTCCGAATCCCGCCGCGTAGTCGAGTCCTTCAGCGATATCGAGTGCGTAGCGAGTTGCTTCTTCCGGAGAGAATTTCGAGCGAGCTTTGAGCAATTCACGGAAGTTGCCACCTTCCACGAACTCCATCGTCAGAAAGTGCTGATTTCCATCGGATCCGACGTCGAAGATGGGAACAATGTTCTTATGCTTCAGTCGCTTGCCCAGTTCCCCTTCCCGTTTGAACAACGTCACCTTCTTGGGGTCTTCGGCCCAGCGGGACCGGAGGACCTTGATTCCCACCATTTGTCCGTCTTCGACATTGCATCCGCGAAATACCCTCGCGAAGCTGCCTGATGCGTTGCGATAGAGCAGTTTGAACTTGCCCAGTAAGAGTCCTTCGAGGTCGCGCTTCAGCAGCTTTGCGACCTGGTAAGGTGTCAGCGCATGGGCGGCTTCCAGTTCCCGGATCAGGCCGTCAATGCTTTGTCCGCGCGACTGCAAGCGAACCATACACTGTTGCAGTTGCGTCGGGTCAACCAGTTTGGTTTTCAGCAGGTAGTTCTGAAAGTTCTGAAGGCTCGAAAAGTGCATTACTGATTCTATCCACAATCTTCCCGGATGTCCGACACGGTGCTGTTCTTATGGCTCCTCTGATTGACTTCGTTGGACAAGGCTTGGAAAGAAGCATCGGATTTTTTTGATTAACTTCTTCCCTGCCGGATTGTGCAGATCAATCAGTTGTTACAGAAGAAGGGAATCAGATTGCCAATCTGAGTTTTCAGCAGAGGTAATCAAGCCGGTCGATGCCCCCCGTGATATCCTGACCGAGCTGGTCGATCCGTGCTCCCGTACTCAGCTTCGATGATGTTGACGGTTTTTGAGTCTTGATGAGCTCTCAAGAACGCGAAGTCGGATTGGTGGAACGGTGCCGATCTGGACGCACTACAGATCAACCTGTTTGATATCAAACAACGTTTCCAGCCGCGTCATACGCAGGACCTCGCGGACGTCGTCCGATGGGTTGTACAGTTCGACCCGACCGACTCTGTTCCGCAGCGACATCAACACCCCCAGCATTCCGCTGGGGACGAGCGTGACTCCAGTCAGATCAAATGCCAGCACCTTACACTGGGACTCTTCCACCAGCTTAAAGAGCTGTTCGCGATAGGCGGCGATACAGACTTCGTCGGGAACGTCTTGTCCCCCGAAGCCCACGACCGTCAACTCACCGGTCTGGTAGACCTTGAGGATATTTGGGTCTTTTAGTTCACGTGTTTTCACTACAGAGTCGCCAGCCGTGGCTTCATCTTCATCATGAATACTGTCGCTCATTGGAAAGCTCCTCGTTGTGAAGGAAGTCGTCATGAACTGACCGGGCGAAAGATCGAATATAACGCTCCTGTATTTTCCACGCCACAAGCGACGATACGTCAATCCGGACGTGTGAAAATGCGGTTTAGATGGTGAATATTATTCTTGTTGTAGCGATCGTAGCTTTGCTGGGCCGTACAATCCAAAACGGGACGCCGCAGTCGACGCTGTGATCTGCCGCAAGGCGTTATTTGGCGGGCGTGGTAACCTGGGATCTGCCGTCATCCTGAGGGTAGACGAGCAACCTGTCGTGCGCCAGGAGGATCAGATCGGGAAGGCCATCCCCGGTGACATCGGCAATCATCGCTTCGCGGGGTTCTGCGTCCTTGGCGTCGTCATCGCCCCGAAATGACTTCTGTTCGTACACCCGGAAATAGAGGGCGTGCTGGAGACCTGTTTCGGGCCGATACTGGATGATCTCGATGAAATGACTGCGGGTGTCGGTCATGGCCAGGTCGATGTGTCCGTCACCATTCAGGTCTCCCGCGACCACGTCGGTAGGGAAGACCTTGTCGAGCTGACTTTCGAATGCGGCCAGTTCTTTCAGCGCGGGGGAGGTTCCCCCAGCGAACAGCACGGCGAATTTGTCAGTCCCGAACAGGACCAGATCGTCATGCTTGTCGCCATTCAAATCGGCGACCTTCAACGACTTCAAAGGAAACTCGCCGATATCAATTTCCTTCCAGGGCTCGTATCCGGATTCGGCCTTCTTGAGGATTCTCAGCTTGCGCAGTCCGCCATCGACCAGTGCGATTTCGGGTTCACCTTCCCCGTTCAAGTCAACGATGGCTCCGGCCACCATCCGGGCATTGGATTCCGTCACGTTGAACTGATCTGCCACTTCCCAACGCTTCTGCGGGCTGAGAACCATATGCCGGGCGAAGTTTTCCTGCGTGACCAGCAGGCCCTTTTTCCCGCCCAGCGAGCAAAGGCTGACAGCCCCTGCTGCGACGGTTCCCGCACCCAGATTGCCGGTCGTGACGAGTTCAATCGGAATTCCCTCAGTGGTGAAGCCGAACAACTGAGGCGGCTTGGAACCTTGCAGGATGAGGAATTCGGGGCGTTCGTCTCCAAAAACATCCGCCAGCAACAGTCGCTCGGGCGTCCCCTTCAGGTCGAGCGGGAACGAGGTCTTGTCGCCAAATTTCACGGCCTGCCATTCGTCTTTCCCCAGACGCTTCATCGCCTGAAGTGAGTACTCGGTGGTTCGGTCCTTCTTGGTTTTGGCGATGAAGATGACTTCCACTTTGCCGTCCCCATCCAGGTCGACGAGTTCGATAACGGAGGGATCCGCCTCGGTGGGAATGGACTGAGGAAACGTCAGTCGATCTTCGGCAAACTGGCTGACGCCCAGTGTTTTTTCTGTGTTACTATGAACGACCAGATCGGCGGTGCCGTCTCCATCCAGATCTGCCGCACGGATCTGATCAGTGCCGGTCAAGCTGGAGTAGGGGGTTCCCATGTCCAGTCCCTGTCCTTTGTGCTGCGTAAACAGGAGCACGCGCGAGGCATCAGGATCGGTTACCACCAGGTCGCTCAGCCCATCCCCGTTGAAGTCGCCGATCGCCAGGTCACGGTTGTTGCCGGAACCAAGCTTGCCGAAACCGAATTGAATCAACCGTTCGGGCAGTTCATTTTCCGACAGCTTTTTCTGTTCGACATTCAGCAGCTTCAGCCGCCCGGTTCGGGAATCGATCGTCAGGATCTCGTGTCCCGGCTTTCCGTCGACATCGCGAAGTGACACGGCGCGGGGGCGTTCGAGATCGAATACATATTCCGGTCCAAGCTGACCGTTCGACTGTTGCAGTCGCGCGCCGAGGACGCGGTTTAAGCCATCTCCGGCGAGGTAGCACAAGTCGAGGCGTCCGTCACCGTCCAGGTCTGCGATTTGAGCCAGACCCAGCTTGTCGGACGTATTCATCAGCCGCTTGGGTGCGCTGAGCGTTCCTTTTTCATTCTGGTAGAGAAGGATCGTTTCATGCTTCCCCAGGATCACCAGATCATCCAGGCCATTCGCATCCAGGTCACCCGCCGTCAAGAACCATTGCGTGGGAGCCACGTCGGGAATTCGCTGCTGCTTTTTCTCGGTCCAATCACCGGTGACAGGCTGATAGCGGATCACGAGTTGATCGGGCAATCCGAAATAGACGATGTCGACTCGCCCATCCCCGTTGAAATCACCCAAAGTCAAAGCCGCGACATCGTGATCAACGGGAAGCTTCTTGTGTTCATACCGCCAGTCGTTGTCGATCAGATTGACATCATCCCGACCGGCCCGGGTCTCTTTGGTTGCAGGTTGCTTGCCGCGCTGCAGCAACAGGTCGAGACGACTATGGCTGTTGTCAACGAGAATCATGTCTGTCAGACCGTCATGATTGAGATCGCCAGTCAGCAGATTTCCCGATCTCTCAGCCAGTTTGAAAACTTCCAGCGGCCGAAATCCGTAGTACTTCGCGAGTTCGGATTCCTGGGCAGAAGCCGTTCCGGCCAGTGCTCCGATCAGAGCGATCAGCGCAACCCAGCGAGAGGGATATGTCAGCATGAATTCCATCCTTCTGTCTTCAGCTTCTAGAATGCAAGGGTCAAGATAGAGTAATCAGGAAGGGGGAGGGGCGATAGAGAAAAGGCGCATCCTGGCTGTGAGAATTCTCTTGGGGCAAATCGTATCG
This sequence comes from Schlesneria sphaerica, assembly GCF_044336245.1. Lineage (NCBI taxonomy): Bacteria > Pseudomonadati > Planctomycetota > Planctomycetia > Planctomycetales > Planctomycetaceae > Schlesneria > Schlesneria sphaerica. The sequence goes on from NZ_CP172346.1 coordinate 4,719,699, forward strand.
GCCAGGAGATCGGACCGAACTGCTGGAGGGATCGCAACGTGACCTCATCGGAGACCTGGGGCGGGGCACTCTTCTTATACTTGTGTGAGACGACGACGCTCTGATTGACTCGAGCGGATGCTTGCACCCGGGTGAAATTCTGGTTCATCTGCGCGGGGCCTCAATCAGGCCGCGTTACCTTGCGAGAACCGGTGTGACGCACTGCACAAAAAAATCCCGTCTACCGCCAGGTTGGGCAGCAAACGGGATCTCTCTTGAGAAGTTGCTTCTCAGTTGAGGTTGTTTAGCTCAGGGAATCTGCTTCGGCAGCGGGCGCAGTTCCAGGCGACGAACATACATCTCGGCTCCTTCGGTCTGGAGCAGCAGCTTGCCGTTGGTGGGGTAGACATCTTCGGCCCGGTTCACGATGACACCATTGACGCGGTAGACCAGTTTGTCCCCTTTGACAAAGCATTCGAGGGTGGTCCATTCCTGTCCGGGGCTGTCCGGGTCTTTGGCTCCGCGGAATCCGACGACGTCTTTCCAGTCTGGATCACGGCCAAACCAGTTGATGCGGCCGGAAGTGAATTTCTTCTTCTCTCCCTTTGGATCCCAGACCGGTTCGCCATCGCGATCGTACGAGACCGTGGCCGATGCGCTGGCTTCGATGAGCTTTCCATTTTCGTCTTTTCCCTGGAGGACCAGGATATCGCCGACGCCCCCTTCGATGATCTGGCATTCGACGGACGTCATCCACGGGCCGGGCTTGTCCCCACTGCCGCCAAAGTTGCCGTCAGGTCCTTTGCAGTGGAGCAGCAGGCCGCCGTCACGAGCCGCTTTGACGCGATTCTGCCAAGTCTTCGTTCCCCAGCGGTATTCGAGCACCAGGTGGTAGTCGGCATATTCTTTTCGTGTGATCACGCCGCCGTAGCCGTCTCCGGAAATCCGAAGGGTTCCGTCGGGCTGAAGCGTGAATACGCCTCGCGGGTCTTCATGAAGGTCGTCTGTCAGCCACGTGTACCAGTCCTTCGTCAGCTCTTTGCAGGGGAAGAGTTGAATCGTCTCCTTGGGGACTACCACCCCTTCCGCCCGGGCATCGGCGGCCGATGTGAGAGAGGGCTGGAGGACCAGCAGGGAGAGGAGCGCGATGCTCAACCAGCGTAGACTTGGCATTTCATCAATTTCCTGTTCAATCGATCGCTGCAACGGGAATCCGAAGAACCCCAACGGTTCAACGAGAGTTCCGCTGCGAAAAGGGGAGGCATTTTCATCATCGCCGAACGTTCCGACGTTTGTCGGAATGTTCCTTCACGTGCGGGGGTGATGCGGTAAGCTGTCCGTCACGGTGTCGAGTTTACTCGTCCAGGGCCTCGGGGCCTAATGGGCTGGTCGAATTTCTGCTGATGAGTGACATCAACTGAGGAGTCGTATGCATGAAGGTTACTTTCGCATTGTCTGCGTGTGTATGGATGCTGGCCACGTGTGGTGCTTTTGCACAAGCACCCGCTGGGGCTTCCAACGAGTTTCAGGCGGGCCAGCCCCTGGGTTCCGTCAATGAAGCTGGTCAATTTGTAAAGATGACCAGCAACGTCAAAGTCTACGGAAGTTTTCGCTTTGCGGAAAGTTGCACGTATGATCCCGGTCGAAATCTGATTGTGGTCATGAACGCAGGTGTCCCTCAGGCTCAGGAACCCAACGACGGGTACGTCTCGCTGCTGAACCCGGATGGGTCCGTCCACACGGCCAAGTGGATCGGTGCCACTCGCGACGGACTGACGCTCAATCATCCGCTCGGCAGTGCCATCCAGAACGGAGTCCTTTACGCCGCAGACATTGATGTCGTGCGCACGTTTGATCTGGCGACGGGGAAGCCGGGCCGTGCCTATCCCGTCGAAGGGGCTACGTTTCTTAACGGGATTGCTGTGACCAAAGAGGGGACCATCTTCGTTTCGAACACCCGGCCAGAAAGCCGTGTCTATAAAATCACCCGCGACGGTGTGGTGACGACGTTTGTGGAAGGCGAACCCCTGGTCAGTCCCAACGGCGTGGCGATTGATCAGGACGGTTACGTTGTTGTCGTGAACGTGGGAAACAGTGCCGTGCTGACGTTTGATCCGGCATCAGCCAGGTTGATCCGCACCGAACACTCGGCGGAAGGAGGCAACGATGGGCTGGTTATCCTTCCGGATGGGACGAAGTATGTCAGCAGCGTCCGCTTCGGAAGCATCTCGGAAATTCGTTCCGGCCAGCCTGCCAAGCTGATTGCCGCAGGGATCCCCAGTGCAGCTTCGATGGGCTACGATTCAAAGCAGAAGCAGCTCATTATTCCCATGAACAACAACAATGCAGTCGCCTTTGTCAAACTCGAAGATTGAGTTTCTGCTGAACGAGGATGGCCTTCGTTTCATCGCAAAACAGGTCCACCGGTCCGTGAAGCAAGCACGCGTAGTCTGGCAGTCAGACTACGCGTGCAATTTGTTTCTCGAAAGAGGTTCGGCAAGGTGTTCGCGGAACGGACTCTCAGGACGTCTTTTCGGCCAGTTTCTTTTCCAGCAGTTCAATCCGCTGTGTGAGAGAATCGATGTCCTCCTGACGCGCCACTCCCGCTCTTGAGAGGACAGCATCGAGGCTTTGATCTGTCAGCTTCTGGACGGTACTGCCGACACTTTCCGCTTCGTGCTTTACGTTCGCTTTCAGAAGTCCTAACTGAATGAATGCCTGATCGATCCTGCGATCGATCTCCGCACCGAGTTCCGCTCGTGCCTTCTCGACGCGTTCGTTCAGTTCCGCTTGAAATTCCGCAGCGTCTGCCTCGGATAGTTTTGCCCGTCGCGCAACCTCCGCAACGACTCCTTCCACTTTCTCTCGTGTCAAATCTGCCAAACCGATACTGGCGAACACAGCCTGCTTCAAGGTATCGAACATGCTGCCCCTTCGTGAGATGTGAAACGATCCCGCCTGTTTTGGAATCCCCTGGAAAACTTTTCCAGTGACCGTTCGTGACGCGGGAATCTGAAATGACTTTAACGTGATTGTCCCGACTTCCCAATCAATTTGCACGGCAAACTGATCAGGCAGGCATCGTCACGAGGACCACACCGCAAGATGTCAGGCTCGACCATTCAATGCAAATGGCAAGGTCTCTGCCCGGATCAATCCCTTTCGCTACGACTTGCCGGTTGATCAGGCCTACAGATTTCAGGAATGAGGATTTCGCTTGCTGGGTCAGGTTTTGGGCGGAGCTTTTACTCTTTCGCAGACGCATGGGTAAGAGATCACGATTCCCATCGCGGTCACGAATCGGCGCGAGATTCTGCCGGTTCCCGTGGGGACGGCCTTGTTGCGAATGAGTCGAGTCTCGAATACCAGATCCCGGAGCATCTGCCGTTCGTCCTCAACAGCCGTCCACAGGAGGTCGGTGACGATGCTGACCGGGTAGTAGCAGCAAATGCTGAGCACGGACCAGATTAGCCGTTTGGTCATCCGCCAGGGAGAGGGGGGCTGGCCATGAATCGTCACGATCCGGGCGTCTGTGATCCAGTAACCAGGCGAACGGAATCGCGAGGGTTTAAGAACCGCGAGATAAAACCAGCAGACGACGAGACAGGCACTCAGTCCCACCACGTTATATGCGTTTGCGGGAGCCGTCTTAGACGAGTTGAAAATCGCCGCGTCAATGTCAAGTAAGATCAGGCATATCAGTTGAAGAATAAATCCGTCGATGGCAAAGATGAGGGCGTGTCGAGTTGCTCCGACGTAATCTTGACGCCGATAGAGGGGTGGACCTGCCGTTCGTGGGATAAAATCATCCTCTTCCAAACGGGTCGCCTCGTCATTGAGCGAATTCATGTGTTTTCCCCGGCGAGAATAACGAACTCGCAGTTTTCGCGATTCGTCGTGTAAGCGGGTGGTCGTATCCGCGAATGCGGATTAGTACTCAAACGTCAATCGTAAACCTCGGTCGACCTCATGCGCGGCGCGGAGAGAGTCGTCAATTGATTTCCGTCTCTCTGTTTCCATAGTAATGCTACATTCGATCTTATACTTCGATTTCCCCAGAGATGTTAGTGCACCATACACGCATTGGCTCTGTCGGCCACGCGGGTGAATTGTCATTTGAGAAAAGCTCTACATTGCGGAGGACGAGCCCCGCGATGAGGGGCTCGTCACATCGGTACCTAAGCGGCAACGTGATTTAGAGAGCTGTGCGCGAGATCGATCGGCGGACCGTACTCACCTGTGAAGCAGGTCGACATGTGAGAAGGGATGTCGCAATACGGCTGAAGCCTCTCAGGACATTGCTCTGGCCGTCGACACGATGAGCGGGGACCTGGATTGCGGTCACTTTAACGATTCAACGGGAGCGGAAAGGGCTTCTGTTACGTCGATGTACTGGTCCTTGTTCTGGTCGAATTGCTCAAAAAGCGAGAGATCGCCCAGGAACTCACGTTGTGATACTTCACCGTCGCGGTTTTTGTCCATTTTACGAAACCAGAGCGGTCCCGTGGCCCGTTCTGCCAGCGTTCCTGTCTGGTTACCGCGATCGACGTTGCCTTCCAGGGCGGGAAGCGTCCCTTGTGCCACAATCAGACGATACTGCAGCGGGACTTCTGAGTCGGATAAGAGACCATCTCCGTCTTTGTCCCAGAGGGCGAGTTTCTCTGCCGCCGACTTCAGTTCACGGAACGAGAGACGACGGTCTCGATCTGTATCCAGGATCTCGAACAAGGTGCGGCCCTGCTCATTGATATTCAGGACGACGCGGCTGCGGGCAACGCCGAATCGGAGCTGAAAGTAGGCGACGACTTCTTCAAGGAATAGCTTTTCATTCTTGTCCGCATCCAGGTCCTGGAATGTTGCGCCGAAGAAGAAGGCACGATCGGCCTCGCTTTTCTCCAGGTACCCGTTTGCATCCGCATCCGCTGCCATGAACTGGGGCTTCAGAAATTGGTCCGCCGATGGCACCCGCGAAACGTTGTTCTTGACCAGGCATAGTTGGGTGCTTCCCAAGTTAATATTGGCAGAGCCGTCAGGGCTGATTTTGACTTTATCCTGAAGTTCGTCCGTCACTGTATGAGTGCTTAAGGGGCTATCTTCGCCTAGATTGAATGTGATGATGATCGTTGGTTCCGGGTGTGTCAGAAACTGACGGAGTTCATCAAAGTCAAGCTGGCCGTCCCCATCGCCGTCGTAGCGGGTGAACGCGGTTTGTGACAGCCCGATTTCCTGGGGACTGAGTTTCTGATTGCGGACCCTGGAACCAGGTAATCCCGACTTGAGTGGGTCGGTCGTGTCATATTTCTCGATCAGGCGACGGACTTGCTTCTGCAGGGATTCATCGAAGCCCGCACCCAGGAAAGGGCTCGTCGACCCCATTCGATCCTGAGTCTGCGGGAGTCGCTGCTGGTTGACGACCGTATCGGTGAGGGGATTGAGTTCCGCAGCGCTGATGGTTTCGTCATGATCCAGGTCGAGTTTTCGTAGTGTCTGCAGCGCGCCGGTCAACTCATCGGCCGAGAGCTTGCCATCGCGATTCGTGTCCAGTTGCAGAAAAAGTGAGGTCTCCGACGTACTTGTCCCTCGACGTGGTTGCCGATTCCCATTCTGCGGTTCTGCATTCGGCTGGAAAAAGGCGACGAAGGGATTCAGGCCGATGCGTCGATAGTACGCGAGAAACTCCTGACGGGAAATCTTGCCGTCGGCAGGGCTGGTATCAGGAACGAGATTCCGGGCGACGGTTTCACTCGAGGGCGTCAATTGAGCTTGTCGAGCGTCGTTGTCCGTCAGGTATTTACCGTTCGCTTCCTCCGTAGTGATCGTGCCGTCACCGTTGCTGTCCAGCGATTTCATCAGATGATCAATGTAATGCTCGAACGCACCGCGGGGTGTCGATCCTTCGACCTCGATGATCAGTTTGAGGACGAGCACACCGTTCTCACCCAGGTAGACCGTGTAGGCGGCTTCATCGGGGGCGTCACTGGCCCAGAGCGGCATCGCCAGGAGATTCAGCAGGCAGAATAGCCGTTTCATAATGACACCGAGGCACTTCTGATGTTGGGGTTGGTGCGGTCAGATGAGTTTTCGAAGTGCGGTCTCGCTGCAACTTCACCCGAAAGGCGATTCCATTTCAGCCGTCTTGCAGGGTGGTTCAGCCGACGATTTCTTCGATCGGTTTGGCAGTCGGATCTGCAAGTCGAATGGGGCGACCCACGTTCGAGATGTTCTGCTTCATCGAATCCAGCCCCAGCCCTTTGCACAGAGTCGCGAAAAGATCCTGGACGGAAACGGGACGCTCTTCGACCTTCATTCCATCCTCGCTCGTTTTCCCGACAACTTGTCCACCCCGTATCCCTCCACCGCAGAGCACGGTCGACCAGGCATTGGGGAAGTGATCGCGACCCGCCTGTTCATTGATGCGGGGGGTGCGTCCGAATTCTCCCATCCACACAATCATGGTTGAATCAAGGAGCCCGCGATCCTTCAGGTCGGTCATCAGCGTCGCCCAGGCGGGGTCCAGGGCCTCCAGCAGACCCTTGACGGATGTGAAGTTTTGCAAGTGAGTGTCCCACGCGAATGACTGGCCATTACCCAGGCCATTTAGCGAAACCTCCACGAACGGGACGCCTCGTTCCACGAGTCTTCGCGCAAGCAGGCAGGCCTGGCCGAACTGATTACGGCCGTAGGCGTCACGAAGCTTCGCGTTTTCGTCATCGAGATTAAAGGCTTTAACCGCTTCTGAACGCATCATACGAACCGCTGCGGAGTAGGCTGATTGGTGGCTTTCGGCCGTGAGTCCCGGCCGGGTACTTGCAAAGTCCATTTCCATGTCCGCCAGGAGAGATAACCGTGCATCCGCCCGTGCGATGTCGATTCCCTGGGGTAGCGACAGGTTCTTGACGGCCAGTGACCGGTCGTAGTTCATCTGGTTCGCGTTCCCGAGCGGGTTGGCATCGCCCACGATGAGGGGGGCGAACTTGGGACCGAGAAACCCTGGCCCGTAGGCTGCCGGGCTGAACTGTGTGTAGGGTGCGACCGCGACAAAATTCGGGAGATCCGAGTCTTCTTGCCCCAGTTCCTTGCTGAAGAGCGATCCAAGCGTGGGATAATCAATGGGACCTTGCGGCAGATTGCCGGTACGGAGCAGGTAGGTGGCCCGCGTGTGGTCTCCTTCCTTGGTGCTCATCGAACGGATGGGGGCACAGTACTGCATCAGCCGCGCGACTTGCGGAAGATGCTCGCAGATCTGAACCCCAGGAACCGAGGTCTCGATCGGTTTGAATTGTCCTCCGTTCGCGTGGCCCGGTTTCATGTCGAACGTGTCTGTCTGGGGGGGGCCACCAGTCATCCACAACAGGATCACGGATCGCTGACGTTCCGTTGTTTGACCGGCGGTGTTGTTCGCGAATGCGGGAAGCCAGCCCGACATGGAAGCGCCGAAGGCTCCATAGGCGGACAGCCGTTTCATCATGTCGCGACGGGAAAGGGAAGACTCAGCAGCCATGGTCATGCTCCGGTCTGAGGTTGGGATGTTTCGCGGTGGCGGCTTGCAAGAGACCGAAGGACATGAGACTGCGTGACACCAGAGCACAGTTTCAGGCCATCGTTCCTTTCCGCCTTCTGATTCCGGGTTGGCTCGATAAGACTGACGTCATTAGTGGTTGAAGAGAAATTCCGAGCTGTTCAGCAGGGCCCAGAAGACGTCGGCCAGAGCCTGCTTGGGATTTTCCGCAGGGCCGCCAGAGTCGACGTATTGAGTTAATCGCTCTCGTTCTTCAGGTCGCGGTTTGCGAGTCAGGGTGGCCAGATACAGGGCATCAATCCGGTCCGCTGTCTTCATCCAGGGAAATTCCGCAACGGCGGATAGTGTCGAACTTTGTTCCAGGCTGGTGACAGAGGTCGAAAACTGACCGTTCATCATTGCCAGTGCCTGCAGGATTGATGTCTGACGCTCGGTCGGGGAATCACTGTTCGAATCGAACAGTTCCAGAAATTCCGTTCGAGGTCCGGGGCGATCGAGCTGAAATGGCTGTATCGGCTGGAAGGGTTCGAGATATCCGACCGCGACAGCCATGGAATCAAATAGCTGCTCACCCGTCAGTCCCTGAACCGTCATCCTTGCGAACTGCTGTGGTTCGCCTTGTGATGCATGTGTCATCCGGCTTGATCGCTGGTAGGTCTTCGACGCCGTCAGGCCCCGGATAAAGTACTTCAAATCAAAATCATGTTCGGCAAAATCCAAGGCGAGCGCTTCGAGCAGTTCGGGATGGCTGGGCTGATTCGGTCCGCCGAAATCATCGATGGGATCAACAATTCCGACGCCGAAGAAGTGTCCCCACAGCCGGTTCACCACGGCTTTTGAGAAGTAAGGATTTTGTTTGGTTGTGAGCCAGTCGGCGAGTGTCCGACGGGAGCTGACCTTTGATCGCCATTGGGGCTGGCTTCCGTCGAGATACATCGCCTGGACAACGGTTTCCTGTTCGGGAATCGTCAATTCGCGCCGATCGAAGACTTCTTTGACCTGACCGAGGGCGTTCTCGTCCCGGCTGGTGCGTTCGATCCCGGCAAAGAACGCGGCATAGCCCCAGAATTGCTCTTGTTTCCAGTCGTCGTGGGGATGATTGTGACATTGAGCACATTCGATCCGAATCCCCATGAACATCCGCGAAGTGGCGGCAGCCAGATTCTCTGGTTTGATCTGCTTGGTGGTAAAAAAGGCAATGGGGGTAAGTGGCCCGGTCGATTGCATCGCGACATTCATGGAACGATCTCCCGCGAGTGGAGTCGTCAGGAGTTCGTAGACGATTGCGTTGTAGTGGGTGTTTCGCGCCAGATGCTGACGGAGCCAGGCCTGAAAACCGGGCCGCTGAGCCCTGTTCTGAATGTCCGTTCCGGATTCGGGCATCAGGACCCGTGTCCAGAAGTTGCTGAAGTTCGTGATATATTGCGGACCTTCCAGCAGATCTTCGACCTCGAGTCGGCGGTTTTGGGGAGACTCACTGGCGAGAAAACGGCGAGTCTGTGCCACGGTGGGGATCGTCCCGCCGATGTGCAGATATACCCGGCGCAGGTATTCTGCGTCGTCCGCAATCGGTGCAGGGGTCACCCCATCTGATTCCCAGCGAGCTTCGATGCGGCGATCAATCAGGTCTGCCAGGTGCTGCGCGTCGTCGGCCTTGACCGGACGTGATAGAATCAGAGCGCCGAGGAAAAGGATCCCCCACAGGGCGCCAGAGAGGGGGCAAGCCGTGGCACCGCGGAGCTGCTTCAAGGGGGGCACGGATGCTGCTTCGGACATCCTCAAGGGGTGAGAGTGCGACCCGGGGCGGATGCAGTTCTTGAGGATCATGGTCAGGCACTCTCATTGGCTGTGGGCTATGGAGAGGACGTCTCAAATAGAACGGTTGACGGGTCGATCAAACGGATCTCGAGGCTGTAAATCGTGTTGTGAATTCTGTACATGCGAGTGATCAGATGACTCGGCCGCCCCAGGGATTCGACGTGATTTTGCACATTTGTTGCGGGAGCGGAGAAGGCAATAACTATTAACAGACGAAACGTCTGATTTGTCAAGCCTGTTTTTCGGTTTGACGCACTCTCTAGTATCTGATTTGACCGATTTGATGTGGTGGCGACTTGCGGAACAGGCCGCGAGAACCCCACAATGAACCAGTTAAACGCCGAAACTGTCCGGATCGAAAAGTGCCCCGAGTCTGGTGGTGGGGCTGTCCCCGATTGGAAGAGTCATGTCGCGCAAGCTCCACGTGAGTAAAACTGTCTTAACCGATAAAGAGACGCAGATCTATTCACCCCACGATCTGGTTGCGAAAATCTGCGATGAGTTTGATGCGCGAGTCTGGAGCAACGCCAATCCGAAGATCGAAGACTACCTCGATCGTATCAAGACGGCAGAGCGACGTCCCCTGCTGCGCAAGCTTGTTGAAATCGAGTACCAGTACGCGCGCCATTGCGGAACGGCCGATTTCTCGGCCTACTTCGAGCGTTTCCCTGAATCGATCGACGTGTTGCAGCCACTCTATGAAGAACTGGTCGAGGGAAAGGGAGGGGCGGGGCTCACCAAAACTAAGATGAATCCCGATGCAGAAACTGACTCGAAAGTCTTGCCACAACTGAAGCGTTTCCAGTTGATCAAGAAAGCCGGAGAGGGGGGCTTTGGAACGGTCTGGAAAGCTTATGATCTCAAGTTGACACGAGAAGTCGCCGTCAAGCTGGCCAACAAAGGCGCTGCGGCAACGCGAAACTTCTCTGCCATCATGCATGAGGCCCAGACCAATGCGAAACTGCATCATCCCAATATCGTCGAAGTTTACGATATTGATGAAGACGCGTTTGCCATTGTAACGCACTACATTGAGGGCTGTAATCTGAAAGAATGGCGTCGCGATCGCGTCGTTGACCCCATCTCGGCTGCCCAATTGGTGAAGAAGCTCGCGAATGCCGTCCAGTTCGCTCATACCAATGGCGTGATCCACCGCGATTTGAAGCCGTCGAATGTGCTGATGAATCTGGCGGGGGAACCGCTGATTGCCGATTTTGGTCTCGCGAAGCATGAATTCGGTGACGATGCACTGGCAACGCCTGGCAAAGTCATGGGCACGATTGAATATATGTCGCCCGAGCAGGCGCGTGCGGACCATGACGCGGTGGATCGTCGCAGTGACATTTACTCCCTCGGGGTCATTCTTTACGAACTGCTGACGGGACAGTTGCCGTTCCGTGGCGAAGAGTTGATGGTGATTTCGCAGGTTCTTCATGAAGAGCCTGTGCATCCCAGGGCGATCAATCCCAGGATTCCCCCCGACCTGGCAGATATCTGCCTAAAGTGTCTGAAGAAGTCTCCCGAAGACCGATATGCTCATGCGCGGGATCTGCAAAACGATCTCGAACGATATCTGGATGGTGAGGTGATTCAGGGGGTGACGCGGCCATGGCATTACCATATGACCAAACGGCTGACGAAGCACTATCACCGCGCACGCCACTGGTGGCTAGGCATGATTGCGGGAGTCGGGGTGATTGCCACCTTCTGGTGGGCATCGTTGCCTGCCCCGTTCCGACAACAAGTTGTCTTTCAGACAGATCCACCCGGCTGCTCCATCACTGCGGTCGAACTTGACCCCGTTACGGGTGAGCCAGACCCTGAAAAGATCCACAATTTACGCGGTGTCACTCCGCTTCGCGCCAAATTGCCACCAGGTGACTACTTCATCGTCGCTGTGTTGAATGGAAGCGGAGGTCGCGACGGCACGGCTCGATTCCACGAAGTGTTCCGGCGCGTTCCTGAAGCCGAAGAAGGGGCCTCGTTTGCTCGTAACCATAACTTCTGGAAGAAAGACAGTTCTGGCCGGGTGGTGCTGCCGAGGATCGTGATTCCTCCGGCGGACACGACTACCCCGATGTTCTACGTGGAAGACTCGCTGGTTGAGTCGCCCGTGCTGATGTCTCCGGATACGAATACGGCCCCTGACATGGTGGTCGTTCCCGCGTTTTACGCTGACCTGAACGAAGTCCAGGTGGATTTGATTGAGCAGTTCTCGCCAAACAGGGCCAAGGTATCGGATATGCCGCCCTTGGCTTCAGTCAGGTATGACGAGGCTCTTTCACATGCAGAACGGACGGGGAAGCGAGTGCCGTTTGCTGCGGAACTTGCGGCCCTGGAGGCGGCTGCGGACCGTGACGGGCGGCTGGAAAATGCCAGAATTTCCGGTGTTCACTCGGGCCTGTGGGAGTGGACGGCGACTCGTCCCGCAGCAGCTGGTACGCTTCAGGGAAAACGGGCCTCGCTCGGCGATCTTGAGTCGAGGACACGCATTATTCGAAACGGTCCATTGTCTGAAGCGTCAGAAGCAACTTCGCATTCCAAGGTTCAGATCGAGTACTTCACGGAAGGGTGGACCGGGGTCAGAACTGTTCGGAGTGCACGACCGCATCGATCCGCTGCTGATTTTATGTCTTACCAAAAGAAAACTCCCTCACGGGCGAAGTGAGGGAGTTTCTGATGTCAGCGGCAGTTGAGACTTCCGCTGTTCCGAACAGCAAGACTGAGTGTCTTATTCGCGGAACAGTGGTGCTTTTGAAATGATAGTGTAATTAGCGCCATCGACATTGATCACGCCCTGGTAGGCCGAATCGACGTTCGGCATCTTCTTAGGTACGTAAGTCGAAACATTGGATTGCGATGCATCAGTGATCTCATAACCAAGTTTGGCTGTCTTGGACGGAGCGGAACTTTGGATGACACCTGCGCGGCCTGGGCTGAACTTGAGGTCAAAGATTTTGACCTGAACCTTCTCACCCAATTCGGTTTTCACAGTCACTACGCGACTGTTCTGGCAGGTCACACCATCACGGGGATTCCATGTATAGGTTCCTTCGGCATCGGCATCGATTCGCTGCCATTTCGTGGGGACCAGTTGGGCAAATTCCGATTTGCTTGAAAAAGGCTTCCGGAGCCCGGCAAAAGGATCATTCTTCGCAGGCTGGTCCTTGGAGCTGACATTTGCTGCTCGGGCGAACAGTGTGTGGACGCAGTTAGGGCAGTTTTCCGGCACGTTTGGATCGTCAGAGTCAGCCCAGTAGTAGCAGAAGTAGGCGTCGCTGCAGGGGTAGGCGTTCGAAATGTCAATCATGTCTGATACATAAAGGGCCGTCCCGCCATCGATGTAGACTGGCCAGTAAAGACAGTAACGTAATTCCTCCGCCATCAGGCTGACACTTGAACTGAGGCAAATCGCCAAGCTGAGTAGAAAATGCCGCACAGTACTTACTCCTTCAATACTTTGTGACTCGAAACCATTCGACACGCAGCAAAACTCGCGAGAGCGACTTGTCCGTGGTCAGTCGAGACTGATCGCGGCTCCGTCGTCCCGCGTCGCCAGGGCCTTGAGCAGGTACATATCCATACTGCTGCTCAGAAACCTGACTGACCCATCACACTGAAGCGCTCCGGCGCCACCAGCATGTTCTGAGTTGATCGGACGATTCGGAGTGCCCGCCTGGCATGCACTTCCCTCAACAGGGGCTTCACGCATACCGACCGGGTGACGAACCGTGGTCAGGTTGTAGCATCGGGTAGCTAACCTTGAGTTGGGGTTCTGGTAGCTTGCGCCTGTCCCAAAACTGTCGGTGCTGCGCAACCAACTGACTGGATAACCGCCGTCCATGCGGAGCTTTCGGCCGGTGGCGTCAGTCACGGGTGCCGAGGACTCAGCAATCACAATGGTGCTGCTGCTACCGTCCTGGACATCGCGCATCGACCTAACTTCATTCGCGAGCAGGACTCCCCCCCAGGACATCTGGCCGACCACACCAGAGCACACGGCGAAATTTTTCACACGTGTTTCCGGGAAATCAGGATTGCCTGGGGAAGTCGCAGTCGCCCCGGAAATGCCGACATACGAGGGCATGAGGACGGGAATCGCAACGACAGGATAGAATTCGGCAAGAGTGGAGCTGGGGCAGCGATACGCTGGGATGTAAGCACCCCGGACGGCCGGACCGTTTGGTCCCAGCGAGACATCGCCACTTCCAGGTGCGGAGAGGTTGAGCTTGCTATACAAGACCTGTTGATCGAGGTGAGGAAGCAGGCCCACAAAAAACGACGGGCCGGCCTGCGGAAATTGTGCTCCGCTGGACATGATCCGTGGCTGCACGAACCCACCGATAGGAAAGGTGCTGTGAGTGTCGTGATAATTGTGGATTGCGAGGCCAAGCTGCTTCAGGTTATTCTGACAGCGGATCCGATTTGCGGCTTCGCGTGCCTGCTGAACAGCCGGCAGCAACAAACTGACCAGCAAGGAAATGATCGCAATCACGACCAACAGCTCAATAAGGGTGAATCCGACGCGCGCCTGAGTTGGTTTAAAACAACCAGGGTTCTCTCGTAGCCGCAACAAAGCTTTGCTCTTTTTCTAACCGCCTGCCTGATAAAATCGGACCGACTCGTTCCCTGGTCCCCAGGGAGTTTGGATGAGGTTAAGAGGGAAGTCGATCTCAGGTCTGATCGAATCTCCTCGTAATTCACTGTCGCAACCGGTACTTGAACATCATGCCAGTCCCCGGTCTGGCATGCAAGATGGCACTCCAATCTCCACACCGTGGAGAATTTTACTTCCAAAACTGAACGTCAACTGGCCAAGTCGCTTGGCCGGGGCGTTGAAAAATGCCAACCGCTTGTATTGTAGCTACCATTTTTACATTACCAGCCTCAAAGTGAATGGCTTTCGCGCGGGGGTTCACGAATTCAGGATTGTTCATACCACGCGATTTCTCAATTTCCTCAGAAATGTAAGCTGGGCTGTTGGATTTCTTGAAGAATGCGGAAAATGCGTTGCTTAGAGAAACCCGCTGTGGCGGTGAGCTAAGATAAATGCTTCAGGGGTACTGGTCATTTGGGGATTTGATTTTCGAACACGTTCCCAACAATCTCTCGCCAAGTTGCGGGTTGCGTTCAAACGTACACTTCAAGAGTGTTTAATATTTCTCTTTTGTAAGAATTTTGTCGCAGGCTTTTTCGGGATTTGAGTCTTGGGCGGCTGTCGCACGCGCGGAGGTGCGGCGTGAGCCCGCCTGTGAGGTGACGCCCCGCCGATTTGGTCTGCGTGGAGCGACTCAATCGAATGTGGGCCGACCTCTCAAACATTGCAAGAATTGCCCCGGATGGCGAGGGTCACTTATACCCCAGGTTTCGTTCGATGTCTTGAGCCTGTTTGGACATGATCATCCCTTTAACGGGATCTCGCTCGTCTTCCAGGGGTCGGTTGCCCCGTCCGATCTTTCCCACTGATGCCCATTTGTCTTCTTCTTCCGTCTCCGGTTCCCACTGCTCGTGCTTGGCGAAGTAAGGGATGCCGTTTTTGATTCCGACTGAGGCACAGCCGGCGGACAGGCTGCTGATTCCGGCGACCAGCAGGACAAGCGAATGACGGGGGCGCAGCATGACTAGGCTCCACGGGGTTGCGGAGTTAAGCTTGGACGTAAATTGGGCGAGCGTGAGTTTGGGAGAAACCTCGCGCGGCTTATCCCAGAATCCTCTCCTTGTGTCGAGACGACTTCTTATGGAACAACTGGACTCGCCGCTGGACATTCTGGCGATTGCACCGCACCCCGATGACGCTGAGATCAGCGTGGGGGGGACCTTGATCCAGTGTCGTCGCCAGGGGCTGCGTGTCGGGGTTCTGGATCTGACCAATGGGGAACCAACCCCCTTCGGCTCGCCCGAGATTCGTGCTCGAGAGACTGCTGCGGCGACAAAAATTCTGCAACTGGATTGGAGGCACAATCTGGGGCTGGCGAACCGCTCGCTGGAACCGACGTTGGCGGCCCGTCGAAAACTGGCAAGTGTCTTTCGACAGGTGCGACCCCGGATCCTGCTCGCCCCTTACTGGGAAGACAGTCATCCCGATCACGTCGCGGCGACCAGTCTGATCGAAGCAGCCCGGTTCTGGTCGAAGCTATCGCGCACGGACATGCCCGGTGAACCATTTCACCCACCGCAGATCCTTTACTACTTCAGTATTCACTTGCGAATTCATCCTCAGCCTGCGTTTGTCTTTGATATCAGTGATGCGATCGACGAGAAAATGGCCTCGGTTCGTTGTTACGAAAGTCAGTTCTTTGCTGGTCGCAGTCAGGAGTTTCCTTCGCCGCTGGATGATATCCGAGATCGTGCCCGTTACTGGGGTTGGTCCATCAGTCGCAAGTTTGGTGAGCCCTTTGCCAGTCGTGAGTCGATCCGGATCGGGTCCTTTACGGCGATGACGGAGTTTTCGAAAGGGGCTTGATCGTTCCGATGACTGAAGTACGTGGTGTGATTTTCGATCTGGATGGGACCCTGGTCGATTCGCGACTCGATTTCGATGCGATGCGTCTCGAGATGGGTTTGCCGCAGGGGATGCCCATTCTGGAAGGGTTGGAACAGACTCCGGCAGGTCCGCAGCGCGACCGCATGGTGGCCATCATGAGAGCCCACGAGCTGCGAGGGGCGGATGAGGCGATCCTCTTTTCGGGCGTGACACAGTTCCTGGCCCAGATTCGCGACCTGGGCATCCCCTCAGCCGTGCTGACGCGAAATTCGCGCGAGGCGGCCGAACGGACTCTGGGGCGGTGGAATCTCACCTTCTCACAGGTCGTAACGCGTGAGGATGCTCCACCCAAGCCTGATCCTGCAGGGCCGATCATGATCGCCCGGAAATGGGGGATCCCCGTCACGCAGATCGTGATGGTGGGTGATTACCTTTTCGACATCGAAGCGGGGCGTCGAGCCGGAATGCGGAGTGTGTTGTTCGCTCCGCAGGAAATCCCCGATTACGCCCATCTGGCTGACATCGTCCTGAAGGATTTTCGTGATGCAGCAACGCTGCTGAACGTCCAGTCGGCACGGTCCCCATGATTCCAGATCACCCCTTTGACGATTACCGGGGTCGGCGAGTTCTCGTCATGGGTCTCGGCTCGTTTGGCGGGGGCATCGGCGCGGTTCGCTTTCTTGTCTCACGTGGCGCATCAGTCACAGTGACGGATCGTCGTTCCGCCGACACTCTCGCCGAGGCATTAAACGAACTGAAGGACACCCCTCCCGAGCGACTGGTCCTGGGGCAGCATCGCGAAGACGACTTCACCTCTGCCGATCTGGTGGTGGTGAATCCAGCCGTCAAACGCGACTGTCCCTATCTCAACGCGGCCCTGGGTGCCGGAGTTCCGCTGACAAGTGAGATGAATCTGTTCTGGAAATGGAACCGAGCACCTGTCATTGCCGTAACCGGCAGCAATGGAAAGTCGACGACGACGGCACTGATTTACGCGATTCTGGAAAAGTCGCTGTCTTCTCGGTCCGGCCGTCGAGTCTGGCTGGGAGGGAATATCGGCAAGAGTCTGCTGCCCCTGGTCGACCAGATCCAGCCAACAGATCTGGTTGTACTGGAGCTCAGCAGCTTTCAACTGACCGATCTGGACCGGTTGCAGGTGAGTCCCCATGTGGCGGTGATTACAAATTTTGCTCCGAACCATCTGGACTGGCATCCCGGACTCGATCACTACCGCTCTGCAAAGCAGACAATGCTCCGCTGGCAAGGTGAGAGTGATGTCGCAGTCGTGAATGGGGATGACCTGGACGTCAAACAGTGGGGCACGCGGGGTATTCGCCGGGAGTTCAGCCTGCAACAGGGGGATTCGCCCGCGATCTATTATGAGCATCCGATGGCAGTCGTTCGTTCGGGCAATTCTGTGATGCGCTGGCCCCTGAGGGAGTGGTTGACACTGCCCGGAGACCACAACGTGGCGAATGCGTTAGCCGCGATCACTGCCGCGATCACGATGGGGGCGAACGAGACGAGTGTCCGGGAAGGGATTTCCTCGTACAAACCACTGCCGCATCGCCTGCAACTGATTGCCGAAGTGGAAGGCCGCAAATTCTATAATGACTCGCTTGCCACAACGCCCGAGTCGACCGAGGTGGCGCTGCGGGCGTTTGATGAGCCGATCGTGCTGCTGGCGGGAGGATACGACAAGCAGGTCGACTTGAGCGGGATGTCGGCGGCGATTGCCGCCCGGGCGAAAGCCGTCTCTCTGATGGGACAGACGGCGGCGCCATTAAATAGCCTGTTGAACGCGGTCCCCTCAACGATGTGCATCGTTTCAGAACCGCAGTCCTCCCTCGAAGCGGCCTTTGAGTGGGCCGTGGGGCAGTCCGCGCCGGGGGATATCGTGCTACTTTCCCCGGGTTGCGCCAGCTATGACTGGTTCCGTAATTTCGCTGATCGGGGAGATCAGTTTACGGGGCTGGTCCGGCAGTTCGCCGTGCGAGCCGGGGCAATGATGTCGTGACTATGTTCGTCTCGATCAAAGTTCGTCTCGATCAAACACGGTCTGCGCGCCGTGCACGGGGATCGTGCCACGTCGCGTGACTGCCGTTTCAGTGTTCACGCGACGTGGCAATTGATCCGCTTGTGATCGAGCCGGTGTCGATCAGAGGAAGCGTTCCAGGCCTCGCTTTTCGACTTCCGCCAGCAGGATCTTGATGGCGTTTTCGTCCCGCTTATCTGCGACAAGCGTTGCGGTCGGGGTGTGAACGATGATCAGATCTGACACACCAATTGTCGCGATCAGGTGATCATTGTCTGTGCGCACGATGCAGCCTTTGGTATCGACGGCACAGGCGACTCCGTCGAGCGTATTTCCGTTCTGGTCGGCCCCGAGCAGACGGGGCAAGGCCTGCCAGCTTCCGACGTCATCCCATTGGAACGGCGCTTCGAGTACGCAGACCTGTCCGGCCGCTTTCTCGAGGACTGCGTAGTCGATTGAGATCGACGGCATCTGGGGGAATTCGGTTTCTAGAAGCTGGTGCAGTTCGTCGCTGCCGATTCCGGGCTGGATTCGTTCCAGGCAGGCAGCGATTTCCGGGGCAAATTCCTTGAGTGCATCCAGAATCGCCTGAGCACGCCAGACAAAGATGCCGCAGTTCCAGTAGTACTCGCTGGTCGCCATGAACTGAGCGGCCGTCAGAAGGTTGGGCTTCTCGTGGAAGCTCTTCACATGGAACGCCGGGGAAGTCGCGGTGAGACGTTCCCCGCGCTGGATGTATCCGAATCCCGTGGACGGATAGGTAGGCTCGATACCGAACAGGACGAGTGTGGAGGGATTTTGTTCAATCAGTTCCACGGCCTGCTGGACGGCTTGCTGGAATTTTTCGTTGGGGCTGATGACGTGGTCGGCGGGAGTCACCAGCATGATGGCATCCGGATCAGCAGCCAGCATTGCGATGGCTGCCAGGCCGATGCAGGGGGCGGTGTTACGGCCGCACGGTTCGACGAGAATCTGATTCGAGGGGACCTGTGGCAATTGCCGGGCGGTTTCCACCGCATGGGCGGCCCCGGTGACGATCCAGGTTCGCTCGGGTGAGATCACGGGTTGGCAGCGACCTGTGGCCTGCTGGATCAGCGTTTGATCTCCCGTCATCCGCAGGAACTGCTTGGGTAACTGTCGGCGGCTTTGGGGCCAGAATCGCGTGCCGGATCCTCCGGCCATGATCACTGCATGTAACATTTTCGTCGTTCCTGCAAAATGTGCTTGATTCAGCGGGCTGCTGCAGAGCATTTCATGGCCGGGTCGGTGAGGCTTCGAAATTCGAACGGATCGTATTTCGTTCTCGACATGTCAGCTGCGGGAAAACTGCACCGCAGGTTTCCTCTCGTGCCTGACTTGCTATATTCCGCCGTTGATTTTCGCCATCAAACTGAGGTCCAGTACCGAACCTCATCGCGCGGACATCATTAATACAGGAAGCATCAGATGTCAATTGACGTGAATCGCCGATGTGAGGCTGCCCGACAGGTGGTCAAAGCTGCAGTTCAAAGTGAAAAACTCACCCCTGCAACCGGGCAAAATCTCGATCGCTGGTTGACGGAATCTTACTATTCGGAATATCGAAGTCAGCTGCTCGAACTCGTCGAGCGTGAAGCATTCGACGTTCTCAATAACCTGTTCTGGGAGCGGATTCCGTTTGGCACGGGGGGACGTCGCGGTCCCATGAGCGAATTTGGATCGGCTACGATCAACGCTCGCACCATTGCCGAGTCTGCGAACGGACTGGCCGTCTATGTCAAGAAGAGCGCTCGACCTGAAGGGCAGGGCGCCCCCGGCGATGTTCCGCTGCGGGCCGTGATTGCTCGCGACACACGGCATCGGTCGACCGAGTTCGCACGGCTGACTGCCTCGATTCTTGCCGCGCATGGCATTCAGGTTTACTTCTTCCCGGAACCACGAGCCACACCTGAGCTGTCGTTTGCTGTGCGGCATCTGAAATGTGATACGGGAGTCATGATTTCGGCTTCCCACAATCCCCCTGCCGACAATGGCTTTAAAGCGTACTGGAGCACAGGTGGGCAGGTGCTTCCTCCACACGATAAGGGGATCATCAATTGTGTCGATGCGACAGAAGAGATCCCTTCGATCGACTTTGATACGGCTGTGAAGGAAGGGAAGATTGTTATCCTTTCTCCTCAAAGTGGTCTCGATGTCGATCGGGACTACATCAACGCCGTGTGTGCGCTGAGTCTGTCGCAGGCGCGGCAGATTCGTATTCTGTATTCACCGATGCACGGTGTTGGCGAGTCATCGATCTATCGGTCGTTGATTCAGACCGGTTTTACGAACATCGAACTGTACGAACCGCAGCGGGCACAGGACGGCAGTTTTCCTAACGTCCCCGACCATTTACCGAACCCAGAGCGTTCCCAGGCGCTTCAGCCCGCGATCGACTATGCAAAACAGCATGGGCATGCGCTGGTGATGGCGTCAGATCCTGACGCGGACCGCCTGGCTGTCGCCGTACGGACTGCGGGAGATCAGTTCGTCTGTCTGACGGGAAATCAACTGGGGGCCTTGCTGGCAGATTTTGTCTTGAGCAAGCGAGCCGCGAACGGCACTTTGTCACCAAAGCACTATCTTGTTGAGACGCTGGTGACGACCCCGATGCTGGCGACGATTGGACAATCCTACGGTGTCCGCGTCTTCCGCGATTTGCTCGTGGGCTTCAAGCACATTGCCGCCACGATCGATGAAAACGGGCCGGCTGAGTTCGTGTTTGCGGCCGAGGAATCCGTCGGCTATCTGGCCGGCGAGTATTGTCGTGATAAGGACGCCTGTGTCGCTGCGTTGTTCGGCGCGGAACTGGCCAGTGAACTTGAGGCGGCTGGTAAAACTCTCGTTGAGCGACTCGACGAACTGTACCAAAAGCACGGGTACTTCCATGAAACTCAGTTCGTTCAGGTCTGTCCCGGTGCCGAAGGGAGTGATCAGATCGCGCGGATGATGCAGGCGCTGCGCGAGCAGACACCGGCGACTCTGGGGCAGCTCGAGTTTCAGTCGGTGCGCGACTACAAGCGACACGTGATCAAATCACTTCCCGCGAACACCCTCCTTTCCGAGTTGCCGCAGCCTTCGGGAGACTTACTGATTCTCGAAGGGAAGCTCGGTCCCTGTCAGGTCTCGCTGGCGGGGCGACCTTCCGGGACAGAACCCAAGATCAAGTTCTATCTGTTCGCGAATACTCCCGCCGACATGCCGCTGGTCGAAGCAAAGTCGACGGCTCAGCAGGCGCTAGTGCAATTGCAGGCCGCTCTGCAGGAATGGCTCGTGTCGAACTCGTAGTCCGGCGACCCCGACCCGGTGACGTATCAGTGTTAAAGAGATAATGGAAAACGGGCACTGAGGTCCCAGGACCGCAGTGCCCGTTTGAATGACCCGCGAGTGTCAGTCGATGAACATCAGCTCGTTCAAGCCAAACAGCGACTGGATGTAGACTGGCCAACGACCTGATTCCGGAACGGGGGAATTCGCGGCGGGGCGAAGAAAGTTCTCGCCGATGCGGATTTCTTCATCGCTCGGTTTGCGCTGAAACAGTTGTTCGTAGCAGGCGATGATCCTGTCTCGCGTCGTCCCTGCGGGGTGACCTTCGTGCAGCTTCGCGCTGAGCTTCACCGCTTGCGTCTCGATGAATTCACTGTTCAGGACGAAGAGTTGCTGCAGTGGGGTCGTCGTGGCATCGCGCGAGGGACTGTGCGAGGTCGGAGGAGGGAAATCGTAGAGTCGCAGCATATCATGCTGTTCATCCCGGCCGACTTTCCCATAGAGCGTCCGTCGGCGGTTTGTTGGCAGGTCCAGTTCGACGGCAGGCCCTCCCAGGGTATTGTCGAGATTATCCGCGACCGCCAGGATTTCGTCTCGCCACGGTTCGATGTCCAGCCTTCGACGGCTCATTCTCGCCAGGAAGTGGTTCTCGGGGTCAAGCTGGACGGACAGCGCGATCGCCTCTGCCCCCTGAGGGTTACTCCGAGCTTCGCTGGCCTGGCGATAGGTGGTGGAGGTGATCATCGTTCGATGCAGACGCTTCATCGACCAGTTACGTGAAGTAGGTGGAGTGACATCGCTGGCGAGATGAGTTGCTAACCATTCCAGAAGTTCCGGGTGTGAAGGGCGTTCTCCCTGCGTACCAAAGTCGCTGGGGGTCTTAACGATCCCACGTCCGAAGTGGTGTGCCCAGAGACGGTTTGTGATGACGCGAGCCGTCAGTGCCTGTGATTCGTGAAACAATGCTTCGGCGAATTCACGTCGCCCGCTCCCTTTGACGAATGGGGTGGGGGTGGAAGGGGAAAGGACTTCCAGGAAGCGCCGGGGGACGATCTCGCCGGGATTTCCGGGATTGCCCCGGCGGAATACGGGCAGGTCGCGAGGTTGCCCTTTCCGGACATCCAGCTTCGTTCGGTCCGGTCCGTCGGGCATGACATACAGGCTGGCCTCTTCAACCGTATGCGCCATGCGGGCGTCGAATTGGGGCGTTGATTTTCTGATCGCTTCGATTTCGGCGGTCAGATTTTTCGCTTCCTCTGATTCCTTATCTTTGACGGCTTTCAAGCGATCTTCCAGTTCACCCACTTTGACACGGGCGGCGATCACCTGTTCCGCAAAGGGTGAAGGGAGCAAGGGGCGATCTGTCAGTTGCGTGCTGGCGAAGACTCCGGCGAGGGCGTAGTAGTCGCGAGCTGAGATTGGGTCGAATTTATGATCGTGACAACGGGCACAGGCCACAGTCAGGCCCAGGAATGTACGAGTCACGGCATCAATCCGCTCGTCCCATTCGTCGGCAACGATGACTTCGATGACTCCCGGGGCGAGTTGCAGTTCTTTCCAGTAGGTCGGGCTGAGTCCGAGCAGACCGAGTGCAGCATAGTCCTCAGGAGGAGTTTCTTCATACAGGTCTGCGGCGAGTTGCTGCTTGACGAACTGATCGTAGGGAAGATCCGCGTTGAGTGCCTGAACGACCCAGTCGCGATAGAGCCACGCCTGGTCGGCATTCTTCAGCCACGAGGGGGTAACATCCGTGTAACGGGCCAGATCCAGCCAGTAACGTGCCCAGCGTTCTCCGAAGTGAGGCGACGCCAGCAAGCGGTCGACGAGACGTTCGTACGCGTCGACACGGTCATCAGCAACGAACTCGGCAACGTCTTCCGGCGTGGGGGGAAGTCCGAGCAGATCGAACCAGAGACGGCGGATCAAGGTCCGTTTGTCGGCTTCCGGGCTGGGTTGCAGATTTTGCGAGGCCAGGCTGGAACGGATGAATGCATCAATCGGCTGATGCAGGTCGGTGGTCGAATCGATTGCAGGAGCAGTCTGCCGCGACAATGGCTGGAATGCCCAGAAGCTGCGCGCGGACTCCCAATCAATCTGTTTCTCTTTCATGGCGACCGCAGAACCGTAGTCAGGGATATAGGCCCCCATCTGGATCCACTTGACGACCTGATCGATCTCTTCACTCGAGATTTTTCCTTCGGGCGGCATTCGCAGCTGGGGATCGGAATAGCGGAGTGCGGTGACCAGGAGACTCTCTTCAGGTTTGCCCGGAACGAAAAGCAGACCTCGTGAGCCCCCCGCCGTCAGGCCAACACGCCCGTCCAGCGCCAACTCGCCATTGTCGGCTGCCGTGTCGACCGAGTGGCAGTCGTAACAGTGCTTGGCAAAAAGTGGGCGAATCGACTTCTCGAAGAACTCACCCAACGCCCGTTCGTCACGGATTTCTTCTGACCCTGCTACACCGGCTGCAGGAAGCACGACCGCTAACAAACCGACGAGTAAACCGTATCTCATGCCATCGCTCTCCAAATCCACCAGGACTGTGGCTGATAGTCTACCAAACGTCCGCTGTCGTGTAAGCCGGGGTTGATGAATTGGGCCCACGAATGAACCAGGTCCGGAGGAAACTGGCGGTGAATGAAGTGTAGAGATGGTGGGAACAGCAGCGGCAATTTTCTCGTAAGGCGAACTGTGAAAATCGGATGCGAGTGGGCGCGTGTCGTGTTAATCTACTTGACTGTTCGAAATTCACCGCTCGGTTTTCGTCGGGACTGCGGAACGGACTGGCTTGAAATGACTTTTGTCACATGCGCATTGCAGTGATGATTTTCATTCGCCGCCGGGATGGGGCGATGGCTGAGTGACGGCCAGAGATTTCGCAACACGGTAACGGTTGAGTTCGGTAGAAACTGCACGACAGGGATAACAGGAAGTCCGGTGCCAATCCTGTCGTGGGGATTGAGACGCGGTTGCGTGTGACAAGTGGAGACAACGACGTGAGTATGCTCGTAATCGTGTTGGCTTGTGCAGCGATTCTTTCACTCGCTTACTGGACCTACGGCCCCATCCTGGTTCGGTGGCTGCGACTGGATCCCAAAGCCACGACGCCAGCGTACGAGCTGCAGGACGATCTGGACTACGCGCCGCTGGCTCCGAATGAACTGCTCAGTCAACACTTTTCGGCCATCGCTGCCGCGGGGCCGATTGTGGGACCGATTCTGGCAGGAGTCTGGTTCGGCTGGCTGCCGGCACTGATCTGGATTCTGGTCGGTTCGATCTTCATCGGCGGTGTGCACGACATCACGTCGCTGGTCGCGTCGATTCGCCACAAGGCGAGATCCATTGCTGAAGTAGTGCGGGACCACATGAGTCGTCGCGCGTTCCTGCTGTTCCTCAGTTTTGTCTGGCTGGCGCTCGTTTACATCATTATCGCCTTCACCGACATCACTGCGGCGTCATTCATAGGTGAACAGACGCTGGAGAACGGAGATGTGGTTACCGGAGCCGGGATCGCCTCGTCGTCATTAATGTATCTGGCACTTCCCATCGTGATGGGGATTTTGATGCGCTATGCCAAGCTTTCGGTTGGCTGGGCGACGCTGATCTTTCTGCCGCTCGTCGGTGTATCAATCTGGGCCGGACAATACCTGCCTGTCAGTATGACGGACATCCTGCGTATCTTTGTCCCCACTGCCGACGATCGGATGGCGCACAAGACGTGGGATATTCTGCTGCTGGTCTACTGCTGTATTGCCTCGGTGGTGCCCATGTGGCTGCTGCTGCAACCGCGTGGACACCTGGGAGGCTATTTCCTCTACGTCGCGCTGGCGGCGGGAGCGATTGGACTACTGTTCGGCGGGGCGAAGGTCGAATATCCCATGTTTAACTCATGGACCACGCCTGACGGGCAGACCCTGTTTCCCGTCCTGTTCATCACGATCGCGTGCGGCGCCTGTTCTGGTTTCCACTCCCTAATTGCCTCGGGGACGACATCGAAACAATTGAGATACGAAACCGATGCCAAACTGATTGGCTATGGTGCGATGTTGCTGGAAGCGATGGTGGCGATCGTGTCGCTCAGTTGTGTCATGATTCTTTCACGCGATGCGTCGCTGCTGAAAAATCCGCAGCCAAACCTGATTTACGCCCAGGGGATCGGGGCCCTGCTGGAACAATTTTCTGAATTCGTGCGGCGTACGGGTTGGTCCGGTTTCCATCTTTCGAGTCAATTAACCGTCTCGTTCGCACTGATGGCGTTTACGACCTTCGTCTATGACACGCTCGATGTCTGCACTCGACTGGGGCGGTACATTATTCAAGAGCTGACTGGCTGGCACGATGCAAAGGGCCGCTGGTTGGGTACGCTTCTGACGGCAGGGGTCCCCGCCTTTTTCGTCATGCAGACCATCCACGGAATGGACGGTAAACCGGCACCGCTGTGGCGCATCTTCTGGTCCTTGTTTGGAGCCAGTAACCAGTTGCTGGCGGCGCTGTCACTGCTCGGCGTGACGGTGTGGCTGTGGCGGACGCGGCGGGAGATCTGGGTACTGTTTGCCGTCGGACTGCCAACCGTGTTCATGTATACGATGAGCATCTGGGCGCTGGGACGTATGATCTACGCATACGTGCGGCAACTCAGCGGTCCCCAGGCTCCTCAACAGACGACTTATATCCTGCTCGGTATTTCCACGCTGCTGCTCTTCCTGGCGTTGGCGATGCTCGTCGAAGCGATCATCGCCTTGACGCAAAGGGACAAGGGCCAGACGGATGAGCAGCGCGGCGTCCCTCTCGTGGACGATGTCAAAGCGTGGTCGGGCACTTAGAAATGCCTTTTCAAGGTTTCCGATGATCAACAAGGTGATGAACGGGTTGAGAAGCGGCTTGTGGGCGAAATTCGAGATCCCGTCAGGGAATCACAAGTCTACGATAACGCCGTGGTCACCTGACGCTGCGTGACAGCCGCAATCTCACGTTTTCACCGCATGACTGGCACGCTGATTTTTGCGGTCTCTCGACGAAACCGGGAATGACGAAACCCTGCACTCGCACTTCGCATCTGGGAGAACTCTGATGGCTAAGCAGTATTCCACGTTTCCTCCATCGCGCTCAGGTCGTCTCGCAATGCTGCTCGGGATTGTCCTTTGCTTCGTATCGGCATCATTCGGCGGCGAGCGTGGTTTGCCCCCCGAAGATGGCAAGCTGCGGATCGTGGTCTTCGGTGCGCACCCTGACGATGCCGAGTTCAAGACAGGGGGAACGGCGGCGAAGTGGGCTAAGTCAGGTCATCATGTGAAGCTCTGCTCTGTCACCAACGGAGACATCGGGCACTGGCAGATGGCCGGGGGGCCGCTGGCACTGCGCCGTGCTGCCGAGTCCGCTGCTGCTGCGAAGAAGCTTGGCGTCACTTCACAGGTTTTGGATATTCACGATGGGGAACTCGAGCCGACTCTTGAGAACCGCCGTCTGATCACCCGGATCATTCGCGAATGGAAGGCGGATATTGTCATTTCGCATCGGCCGTGGGACTACCACCCTGACCATCGTTATGTCGGAATTCTCGTTCAGGATGCCGCCTTCATGGTCACTGTTCCCTTTTTCTGTCCTGACACGCCCCATCTGACGAAGAACCCCGTTTTCCTTTATTCCAGTGACGGCTTTCAAAAGCCATACCCGTTTCGGCCCGACGTTGCGGTGGCCATCGATGATGTTTTCAGTCTGAAGATTGACTCGCTGCATGAACTGGAGTCACAGGTCTACGAAGGAGGAGCCAGCGGCAGTGAAGAGTTCGTTCGGTCAGTTCCTCCTGCCAATGACGTTGCCGGCCGGAAAGGTTGGCTCAAACAACGCTGGCACGATCGCCAGACTCGAGAGGCCGATCGATACCGTGATGTGCTGGTTCAGCTTTATGGAGAAGAGAAGGGTAAAGCGGTCAAGTACGCCGAGACGTTTGAACTGTGTGAGTACGGGCGAAAACCGACTGCGGCGGAATTGAAGCAGTTGTTTCCGTTCTTTGATGAATAGGGCTGAAGGGGGAACTCTGCGGGCCGGCAGGGCTGATCTCTCGGGATGAGAAATGAAGCCCCATGAGCGGCAACGAGAATTTAGTTCCAAAGCTCAGTCAGGGGGGCGTGGGGAACCAGATGCAGTTCCTGGCCACCCGCCTGGAAGTGATGCGACATTCCGTCGACTCCACACCATTGCAGCAACGTAGCCGTTAACTCGCCGGGGTCGACGGGACGTTCGGTCGGTTCGGCAGCAGATGCATTGCTGCTACCGATTACTTTTCCGCCAGAGACCTTTCCACCAGCCACGATTCCCGACCAGCAACCGGTCCAGTGGTCGCGACCCATGTTTTCGTTCACGTAAGGCGTTCGACCGAACTCACCCGTGGCGATGACGAGGGTGTCATCCAGGAGACCTCGCTGCGCCAGGTCGTCCAGCAGGCCTGACATCGCCTGATCGAACTCGGGACAAAGTTTGGCCTGATAGTCGAACAAAGTCGCCGGGCTGCAGCGTTTGTCACCATGGCAGTCCCATGTGATTCGGTCTTTGAGCGAATCAAACAGATTCACGGTGACGCAGCGGGTTCCCTGTTCAATCTGCTGCCGGGCTTTCAGCAGCAGATTGCCGAACTCGGAATGGCCGTACATCCGGCGGATCGACTCGGGTTCATCGGCCGGGTCACTGGTGACGAGATCCGGTTCCCATTCCGTCCCCAGGATTCCTGACTGTTGGCCCCGGTAAGCCGACACACCCGTTTCGGAGATCAGGCCCGGCAGGATGACGTTCGTTGAAACACCGTTACGACCTGGAATTCGACTTGCGACGAGACTTCCCCAGTGAGGAAACACGAGGCCGTTCATCGACAGGCGGCCCGTCTGCAGAATCTGCATCCCCGTCTCGTGAATGGGGGCGGCGTCGTGAGTCAGTGATCGAATGACCGTCAGGCGGTTGGCACGCTGGGCCAATCCTGGCAGGGATTCACTAAAACGAAGACCCGGCACTGCTGTTTCGATTGATTTAAACGGTCCCCGGACGGACGCAGGGGCTTCGGGCTTGGGATCGAATGTCTCGAGTTGGCTGACTCCGCCGGTCATCATGATCAGGATGGCCCGGCGGTTGGAAGCGGCGGTGAAAGAGGCGGCCAGTGAAGCGCCTGAGAGCCCGACCACACCCAATCCTCCTGCGCGCAGGAAATCACGACGCGAAACACCGTCGATGTCGGTGCTGTTTTCGGTCGTTGACATGCGAGTTTTCCTTTTCCGGCCCCAGTTCCAAAAAGCGATCATGCTTCTGCTTCCGAATGATAATGTACCGCCGAACGGGGTAGAGAGATACGGCATCACATTCATCGGCACGGCGACGGAGTGCTGACCCGTCGTTCCTGACTTGCAAGGCCGTGGGGACGCAAGTGACCGGCGGACAGGCGTCGCATGCTGAACCTGTCGATCGCACCGATTCTTTCAGTCGCTCCAACCAGGTTATGGCGGGAACGCGATTCCCGCCGGCAGGCCTGGTTGGATGTGGCTCAATTGACGGGGCACTGCTGTCGCCGCACACTCGTACAGTTCTGGCGGAGTGCTGGCTCATCTCATCCCGGCTCAGGAAATCGGGCTCGAAACGAAAGGTCTGACATGCTTCTGGGTGCTCAGGTTGCCATATTCGTTGTTGGAATTCTCTTTCTCGTGCGGGGAAAAGGGCTGGGCAAGAAGGGGGTGGTTCATCCGCAATATCGATGGTTAGGTGGCTTCTTGCTCACGGCGCTGCCGCTGACTCTGGTGTCAGGATTTATCCTTGGTTTTGCATGGGGGCTGACGCACATGAATCAGGCACCGGAGCAGATGAATCAGGATCTCACCCTCCCTGTCTTTGCGATGGAGGCGGGGATTGTGCTGGTGTATGGGATAATTGCTTCGATCTGGGAAAGTTCGATTCGCCGCAAAGCGGCTGATGTCTCAGCGGGCGCTGTATAACGACGTCGCAATCGTTACAGTCCGGACCTGTTGCGGGCAGTTCCCGCGTGGAACCAGTCAGCCGCAGTCTCTCGGTCAGACGACATAACGCGATTGAGCCAGACTTTTCAGGAACTGAGACACCAATGATCCTCGATTTATTCAAACTGGATGGGCGAGTCGCACTGGTCACGGGAGCCAGCAGGGGGCTGGGACAGGCGATGGCGCTGGGGCTCGCAGAAGCGGGGGCCGACATCGTCGGCGTTAGCCGATCCGGTGAACTGCCCGAGACAGAAAAGCTGGTTCGCGATGCGGGGCGACAGTTCTGGTCAGTTCCCGCGGATCTTGGGCAGCCTGCCGATCGAGTGGGGCTGATTGACCGAATCATCGAAAAAACGGGACGACTCGATATTCTCGTCAATAACGCTGGAAACTCACACCGACACCCCCCCGAAGAGTATCCACTTTCCGAATGGCACCAGCTTCTGGAAGTGCATCTTCATGCCTCATTCGATCTGGCACAGCAAGCCTCCAAGCCGATGCTGGCCCGGGGCCGGGGAAAGATCATCAACATCGGCTCTGTCATGACTTTTCAGGGAGGTCTGAACATTCCAGCCTATGCCGCGGCCAAGCATGCTCTGGCCGGGCTGACCAAGTCTCTGGCCAACTCGTGGTCACGGCAGGGGATTAACGTCAATTGCATCTGTCCCGGATACTTTGAGACGACACTCTCTCACGTCCTGCAGGACGATCCGATTCGCGGCCCGCAAATTCTTGACCGTATTCCGGCAGGGCGGTGGGGGCAGCCCGATGAATTGGCAGGGCTCTGCGTGTTTCTCGCATCCGACGCCTCGAACTACATGCACGGAAGCACCGTCGCCATCGACGGTGGCTGGCTTTCGCGTTGACAGGGTTTGCGACGGCGGGGTTGTTCTGCCTGGAACACCCCGGGACTGTTTGAAGGGATTGATAGAGGAATTCGATGACGACTGTTCACGATGTCTGCAAAGTGTTGAAGCAGATCGCGCCCCTGTCATTGGCGGAAGAGTGGGACAATGTCGGGCTGCTGCTTGGTGATGAGTCTCAACCCGTCAGCCGTGCGATCACCTGTTTGACACTCACCCATGATGTCGCGGACGAGGCGGTCAGTGCGGGGGCTCAACTGGTGGTGACGCATCATCCCATCATGTTCAAGCCGGTGAAGCAAATCACGATGGCCAGGCCCGAGGGACGGTTGCTGCTGACGCTGCTGCAGAATGGGATCGCCGTCTATTCACCCCACACCGCCTGGGATAATGCGACGACCGGTATCAATCAGCAGCTCGCCGAGTTACTGGAACTGACTCAGATTGCACCGCTGCGTCCCCGTACCGGACCTGAACAGGTCAAGGTCGTGACGTTCGTGCCCCCTTCGGATGTCGAACCAGTCCGTCAGGCGCTGTGGAACGCCGGGGCGGGTGTGATTGGGAACTACCAGCAGTGCAGTTTTAATCTGCAGGGGACCGGGACATTTTTTGGGCTGGATTCAACCAATCCTGCCATAGGGAAATCGGGTCAGCTGGAACAGGTCGAAGAAACCCGTGTCGAGGTTGTCTGTCGCGCGAATGAATTGGACAGGGTCTTGGCCGCCTTGCGAAAAGCTCATCCGTATGAAGAGCCGGCTGTGGATGTCTTTCCGCTCAAACCGGTTCCTGATGGAACGGGGGCGGGGCGGTATGGAACCTTCCCAGAACCCGTCACACTGGGACAGTTGACGCGTCTTCTCGCCCAGCGACTGAAGCAGCCAGAGATTCAGTTCGTGGGCGATCCCGGAATGCAGATCACCCGTCTGGGAATTGCTTGTGGTGCTGCGGGCGAATTCCTGCGGGACGCTCACCGAGTCGGATGCCAGGCGTTTCTCACCGGGGAAGCCCGCTTCCATTCGTGCCTGGAGGCGCGTGATCTGGGAGTCGGGATGATTCTGCCCGGACACTATGCGACAGAACGCTTTTCGATGGAAGCACTTGCGAAACGGCTGAAAGATCATTTTCCAGAAATGAAGGTCGATCCGAGTCAGGTCGAGTGCGATCCCATCCGCACTTCTCTGCACGTCGCGAGTGAAGTCGGGGAGTGAAGTCGGGACCACGACCGGATCCAGACGGTGAAGTTGTTTCAAGTTGACGACGGTTGCGGACGATACCTGACTTGAGCGATCCGCGAGCGGTTCGTCCGTGCGCCTTTGCATGCCACTTCGGAATGGAAACGGGTGGTTCAGGTGACGAGACTCTCGTCGGTGTAAAACTGGGGCCGCCATGAGCGAATCAGATCAGACCACGATCCGCATGCCAGTGTCCAAGTCGTCCAAATCGGACATTCCGGCAGTGCGGTCATCCAGTCACCGCAAAAAAGGAAAACGTCCGTGGCGGGTCGCGATGGGTATCGTTGGCCTGGTGGTGTTTGTTGCAGGTGCCTGGGGGGCGACGCATCTCTGGTCTGCTGCCGCCCTGGTCGAGAGTAATGACTCGATTGCCGATCTGGACGACATGAACTTTGGCAGCCCGGGGTTCAACAATCCCAAACGTTTTGAGGTGCAGCTCGCCAGCTCCAAAAAGCCGAGTCGTGGCGGTGCAAAGCGGGAGAGCGGTCAAGAGACGGCCGAGAGCTCCGGTTCCAATGTTCAAAAACGGAGCTTTTCGGGAGTGTGGCTGACCGGTAAAATCGAGCCCATGGAATCCAACAGCGACTCAACTGTGCCCGAGCAGATCGCGGATAAGCCCGATGCTTCGGTCCAGCGGTGACGACACGACCGCAAACGGAGAGGCAAGGACGCCGCAATGTACGAACGATACTGGAACCTCGAAAACGCTCCCTTCGATCATGACCGAAGGTCCGAGTCCTTCTACGCCGGTCGGCTTCATAAAGAAGCGATTGTGAAGCTAAACTATCTGACCGAGCATGGCAAAGGGGCTGCCGCTCTGGTCGGTGCGAGTGGCACGGGCAAGACGCACGTACTGGAGCTGGTTCGCCAGCAGGTTCCCAGCGGCGTTCCAGTGGTTCAGGTCGTGTACCCGCAGTTGGCACCCCATGAACTGGTGGCAATGATCACTCATGAGCTTGGTGGTGCCGAACTCAGCACATCCATGGGTATACCCGGACTGGATGTCCTGCTGCGTTCATTCGGGCGTCGACTGCAGGAACTGACGGAAGCGGGACGCTCTCCCGTGATCATGATCGATGACGCTCATCTGATCGAAGATCGCCGCGTGTTCCAGACATTGCATCAGTTGATGAACTTCCAGCAACCGGGTCGATCGAATTTCTCGCTCATCCTGTCGGGGCAGCCCGAACTGATCGGGACACTGCAGATGTCCAATCAGATTTCGGAACGGATCGCATTTCATTGTCTGCTGCAGGCACTGTCGGAAGAGGAAACGACCCAGTATATCCTGCGCCGGCTTCAGGCCGTCGGACGGGAAGAACCGATCTTTGATGATTCGGCACTGAGATGCATTTTTGAGCTCACAGGGGGAATTCCCCGACGGATTAACCGCCTTTGCGATTTTGCGTTGCTGGTCGGGTATGCCAACCAGATGCAGCAGATCACTGCCGATCAGATCGAAGGGGTCCATTCCGAAATCACCCGCTCGACGATCGCGGCGTAAACTCTGGCTCGGCCCGGAAGTGAGTGCGCAAAGAAGCACCTGAAGCCGCGAACCAAATCCGCGTGCGGGTGTCTCATCCCGGTCCCGACGGATGGGAGAGTGACAAGGCGACCGCCTGCAGGCGGGGACAATCCCGTTCGCGATGTCTCTTGTGCCTTCGCGCGCAGGAGTATTGCATTCCCTCCGTCGCGTTGGCGCATGGCGGACTGCCACAGGTGAACAGCTCAGGTCTGCCCCAAGTGCGGGCGCAGGCGCTCGTCGAAGCTGAAAAATGTTCCGCTTCCGTCGGCGGTATCGCGTATAATCGAATCACCATGTTTCCTTCCGATGCTGATGTTCTCGATGTAAGTCCTCGAATTCGCGTTTCGTGCCGCGAGTTCTCGTGGTCGACGGCGCGCAGTTCGGGGCCCGGAGGACAGAACGTCAACAAAGTGAACTCCAAAGTGATCATGCGATGGAGCTTTCAGTGTTCAGAATCGTTGCCCGCTGATGTGCGCGAACGGTTTATCGCCGCTTACCGCAGCAGGCTGACCACCGAAGGGGATTTCATTCTCAGCAGTGAGCGTTACCGCGATCAGCCGAAGAATGTCGCCGACTGTCTGGAGAAGCTGCACGCACTGCTGGCTTCCATCGCCATCGCCCCCAAGCCCCGTCGGCCGGTGAAACCGACAAAGGCGTCCAAACGCCGACGCGTCGCAGCGAAAAGGGATCGATCCCTCGTCAAAGAGCGTCGCCGACCACCGAGAATTGACGGCCCCTAATCGTCTTTTCCTTGAGCCGACATCAGTTCATCGCGTCGCCGCTGCAGGCAGGCACGACCACCCAGTTCATAGTCCCGACAGATTTGAGGTCGGTATTCATAGTGCGAGCAGGCGCGCTGAATGGGGTCGAACCAGAGGCACCTCGACTGCGGCTCCTGGCCACGGGTCAGCCCTGCAAAGTGTTCGTTGATTTCGTCGATGAGAGGCGCGGGGAGGTTGGGTGGTCGAAATGGATGGGGGGAGGGAAGCCCCGGACGAGAGGCATAGAGAACGACCGGCGATCCAATCCCTTCACAGCACAACCCGCATCCCTCGCACGATTCCGGAGGGAGTAATGGCAGCGGGATCATGACTTAATCCCAACGTAACGAGGTTGAATGAGGAAGGACTACAGAGGAATCTCGATAATAACTTGTCGACAGTCGCTTGACCAACTGCACAGGCCATTGAATAATCCGCGAGGCGGATGGAACCGTGTTGACTGGCAAGGAGGCCGTTGCATGTTACAGGCAGATTTGCAGGACGTCGGTTTTCGTTGGACGAAACCTACCTGGGAGCGAGCCGGAGACCGAACCTGGGTTTTAATTGTACCCAGTCAGTTTGCAGGGATGGATGAAGGAGGAGGCACGACAGATCCTCGCTTCGACCAGTCACAACGAATGTACGAAGTTTTCGAATTCGATGGGACCTGGTTCGATCAACTTCACGAAATGCAAATTGAACGGATCCTGGTCAGCCCTCAGTGGCGTCGAGCACTGCGGTCGCCTTGAACCTATAAAACGGAATCGGGGGGAAGTGGATCAGCGTTGTGAGTTCATCAGTCGCTGATGATTCGCACGGTGGTCTCTTTCCTTGGATTTCCTTCTCGTCCGAAGGGACGTATCGTCGCGATGCAGGCTGTCATCGTTTCCTTTGACTCACTGGCCGCCACCTCGTTGGGGTGCTTTGGTAACGAGTGGATCGAGACGCCGAACTGGGATCGACTCGCCGCGACAGGGGCTGTTTTCGACAATCACTTCGTCGATACCGTGAGCTCTCTCGCAGGCCTCGCCTGGGCCACCGGTCGACCCGCGATGCGGGCGAATGACGTCAGTCCCTCGCCCTGCCTGGGGGCTCTGCTGCGAGCGAACGGGATTCGCTCGCGTCTAATTGCCGCCGGGGCGGTGCAGGATTGGCAGCGTCACTTTCAGTTTGACGGGATGCAGCACGTCGATGGCCGCGAAGGCTTCGATGCGAAGCCCGACCAGACACCGTTTGCCGAAGTTGTGAAGCAGGCAATCACAGAGAGAGCAGATGGCGAGGATGCGCACGCTCATGAGTTGCTGTGGCTGCACGCGCCCGGGCCCGGTGCACCACCCGAAGGGTTTGATGCCCTGTATTTCGAAGACTTCGACGAACGAGGGCAGCAGACGGCGGAGCTGACGGATGCCGAGCGCGCGTGTCACCCGGCCGTCTACGCGGGATCCGTCTCGCTGATGGATCATTGGCTGGGTGAGCTGCTGAAGCATCTCGATGAGCAGGCTTCGAGCGAGCCGATGCTTGTGATTGTCATGGCTGCGAAG
Organism: Schlesneria sphaerica; assembly: GCF_044336245.1. Taxonomy (NCBI): domain Bacteria; kingdom Pseudomonadati; phylum Planctomycetota; class Planctomycetia; order Planctomycetales; family Planctomycetaceae; genus Schlesneria; species Schlesneria sphaerica. The sequence continues at coordinate 4,754,735 of NZ_CP172346.1, forward strand.
GGGGCCATCTGGAAGCCCGTTCGCGCATCCCGCGCGAATGCATCGCAGTCGCTGGCAGAGGTGCTCGGCGATCAGGTTGCGCGGACCCCTCTCGTTCTACGTGTGCAGCGGGATCCCCGGTTCGGTGATCTGATCTGCGTTCGATCAGATCGGCTGGTGCAAACCTGCGATCTGATGCCGACACTGCTCGACTGGTTTCAGGTTCCCCAGGATCCTTCCTCGATTCAGCTCGCCGGGCAAAGTTGGTTGCGTGAGGTGCTGGATGAGGTTCCACCTCGTGAAGATCTGGCATATGGAGACGGCGCCGACTTGGTCGCGGTGAGAACACCAGAATGGCTCTGCATTTCTCAGCGGCATGTTGGTCAGCAGGGTGATGAGCAGGGTAATGAATCTGTCGCGGAAGGTGCCTCTTCGCGCGTCGCGCTGTATGTTAAGCCTGAAGACTTGTGGGACATCAATGACATTTCTTCACAGCAGTCGGAAGTTGTCGCAGAGCTGCTGACTCGCTTGGGCAGGCCAAGCTGACGCCCACTCCGGCAGCGGCAACGTCAATCATCTGCTCCCGGTGGGGCTCGTTCAGGAGCCCGTTTCCACGCTTTTCAGTGTCTCTCCCCGGAAGTGCCCCGCTCGCGCGGCTCTGGTCAGAGATGCCGTGCGACGAGCGGGGTGATTGCCGGCCCTGCGTGGTTTAACGGGTAAGGCTGCGTCGGCGGTAATACCCCAGCGCGACGAGTCCGATGCCGAAGCCGGTCAATGTGCTGGGTTCGGGGACGGCTGACGTGGTTGAGAAGGTGAAGTCGTCGGCGGCCCAGTTTCCATTCAAGGGCTCGGGGTCTACGCGACTGATGCGATAGCCCGTGATGCCGACCAGGCTGAGGAAGCTGCTCGTGTCGAGTCGTAGCATGGGGTCGGCAAGCCCGTTGCCGATGCCGTCGTTGGGGGCTGGCAGATTGCCTGTGTACGGGTTGGTATCGGGAAGGTTGATCGATTCAGAACCCAGATCGCCCCCCGCGCCGAATGCGGTCACGGTAACCGAGATGGCACCCCCTCCGTAGCCATAGTACTCAACGCGGCCAAACCAGGCCTCAAGCAGGACGCTGGTGGTGCTGATGAGGAGGTCGTTGTTGGGGGTGTTGCCGTTGATGAGGAAGTAGTCTCCGGAGTGTGGAATTCCGAAGGTTGGGTTCGGCGCCGCACCGCCGACCCGGTACTCGCTTCCCGCCACGCCGAAGTTGCTCGCGAAAGTGACACCATCGATTGTGCTGCTCCCTCCGTTGGCGTCCGCAAGCGACTGCTGCTGTGTGGTGGGGCCGAGCGTCGGAAGGTTGTCGAAGTCAATCGTGAAGATTCCTGCCGAGGCAGACTGCCCGCCGAAAAGTCCGAGGAGCGTCACGGCCGCAAGGAGATAGCTGGATCGAGGCAGGAGCTTCATGAAAGAGTCTTTCTGAAAGGGGCCTGGAGTCACGAGCATTTTTGCTTGCGCGCTAGGAGTCGCAATCAGCTCTTGAGGCGCATTTTACTGGATGATTGTTTTACATTGGTTTCGAAATGAGTCAATTCGCTGCGGTGTGTTGTGTTTTAGAATACGTTGTGGTTCGTAGTAAGACCTCGGTTCCTTTTCCACTTACTTAGAGAAATGCTCAAAACGTTCCTCGGATTTCTGATCCCATCGACGCCGTTCAGTTTGAGAGAAAGATGAAGAGCACAGCCGGAACAGCGGGGCTGTACCCATTTCGATGTCGGGTTGCATTTCTTGCCTGCTGGACACCGAAATCGGTGACTCCTGGCGGTCGACCGTGGCGTCTGGCGGGCTCATAATGCCATAATCTTGCTCAAGTGGTTGCTTGGGTGATATCTGGATCAGGTTTAAACGCGGTTCTTTCCGGGAAGTTGAGCTTTGTCGAAGTCGTTGCCTTTCACTGTTCAGAAGCCCGGAAAGACGATTGCAGTGATGCCCGCTTACAATGCGGCGCGGACTTTGGAGCGGACGGTTGCTGATATTCCGCCCGGGTCTGTTGATGAGATCATTCTCGTTGACGATTGCAGTTCGGATAACACCGTCGAGATTGCCGAGCGGCTGGGGCTGACCGTCATCCGCCATGAGAAGAACCTGGGTTACGGTGGCAACCAGAAGACTTGTTACCGACGAGCTCTCGACAACGGTGCTGACTACGTCGTGATGATTCACCCTGACTATCAATACGACAGTCGTGTGATTCCTGCAGCGATCGAGTTCATCCGGTTGGGGATCTGTGACTTCATCATGGGGTCGCGAATCCGGACACGGCGCGAGGCCTTGTCGGGGGGGATGCCTCCGTGGAAGTACATTGCCAACCGGTGTTTGACGCTGGTTGAGAACATCGCTCTGGGACAGAATCTGGGGGATTTCCACAGCGGATTTCGAGCCTATCGTCGCGAAGTGCTCGAGACGATTCCGTACGAGACCAACTCGAACGATTTTGTCTTCGACAGCGAATTTCTGGCTCAGGCGGTCCATTTCGGATTCAAGCTGGGAGATATTCCTGTCCCTGTTCGCTACTTTGATGAGGCTTCCAGCATCAACTTCCGCCGTAGTGTGACATACGGGTTCGCGACCCTGAGCGTCCTCGGCAAGTTCTGGGCGCGGAAGACAGGTCTCTGGCGTTCCCCGCTGTTCGATCCCGTCTCTTCGCCGGAAGTTCACAGAAACATCGTTGAGGACCCGAAGAAATGATGCGACTGGCAACAGTCTTGACTCCCATGTCGGATGAAAATCTGACTCTGGCCGCTCAGTGCGGCGTCACCGACGTGGTGGCTCGGTATCCCGGGACCGATCTGGATGAGCTTCTGCGACTGCGTGACCGAATCGAATATTTCGGTATGAACCTGGCAGCGATCGAAGGGTATCTTCCGATCGAGAAGTTGAAGATTGGACAGGACGACGGCACCGAAGTCGCTGCCATGAAACAACTGATGTCGAATATGCAGAAGGTGGGGATCCGCTGGCTCTGTTACAACTTTATGGCAGGGACTGACTGGGTCCGCACGGTTCTTGATGCGCCGGAACGAGGCGGGGCGAAGGTGACCGGCTTTCACCTTGAGGATGTACACCGCGCGATGTCACTGAGCGCCAGTGCCTCGACCATCACGAGCGAACCGATCACGACCGAACAGTTGTGGCAGAACCTGAAGCACTTCCTGACCGTGCTGGTTCCCGCAGCGGAAGCGGCGGGGGTGACGATGTGTATGCATCCCGATGATCCCCCGCTTCCCGAACTTCTGGGGAAGGGGCGAATCATGAATTCGGTCGAAAATTTCGAACGTCTGGTGGACCTGGTGCCGAGTCCCTCGAATGCAATCTGTTTCTGCCAGGGGACCTTTGCCGCGATGGGGGTCGATATTCCCGCCACGATTCGCCGACTCGGTTCCCATATTCAATACGTCCACTTTCGCGACGTGAAAGGAAACCGGGAATCGTTCACGGAAACGTTTCATGACAACGGTCCGACGGATATGGCCGAGGCCATGCGGGCCTATCAGGAGATCGGTTTCTCGGGCCCCATTCGTCCGGATCATGTCCCTCAATGTTACGGAGAAGATGACGGGGAACCGGGATACACCATGCTGGGGCGACTGTTCGCTTACGGCTATATGCGCGGCTTGATGCACGCTACGGAAAAGCGGGGTTAAGGGATGACAGAGGCAGCTCCACTGACGCTACGGGACCTTCAGTCCCTGATCCAGAAGATGTATGGATCGAAGGATGAGGCTCGGGGCGTCGACGGCACGTTTATGTGGTTGATGGAAGAGGTGGGGGAACTCGCCTCTGCCTTGCGTGAGGGGACCCCCGAGGAACTGGCTCTGGAATTCGCCGATGTTCTGGCGTGGCTGGCGACGATTGCCAACGTCGCCGGGGTGGATCTGGATGCCGCTGTGCGCAAGAAATATGGTTCGGGCTGTCCCGGGTGTGGTCAGTTTCTGTGTCAATGTGATTTGAGTGAAAAGCCTTAGCAGGGCGAAGATCGCTTCGTCGTGGTGACGGGGCGTTACCGGTATCTGGCCTCGCTCGATACGTGTTGCGCCCTGCGGCCCGTCGTTTGATAAGTCTCAGAGACCTGGGCGGTATCAGGGCGATTCCCGGAACGGGTTATGCACGTTCGGTCGTGCTTTGCGGAAGAGGCAAGTCGACCCGCAAGGGGTGCCTGCTGGTCGATCACTTCACGGTATTGTTGTCGGAATTCGAACCATGTTGAGAACAATCGACGTTGCGGGTGTCCGCTATCGCGTGTCGGACGAAGGGACGGGGCCGGTGCTGCTACTGGTCCACGGGTTTCCTCTGGATCACACCATGTGGAAGGCTCAGATCGACGAGTTTTCGAAGACTCATCGTGTCATCGCTCCGGATCTGCGTGGTTTCGGGGGAAGTGATGGGCACCTGTATTCTGTTTCGATGGCTCAGTTCGCGGATGACCTGGCGGACCTGCTCGAAGGATTGAACGCCGACCGGCCAATCACGTTTTGCGGCCTTTCCATGGGGGGATACATCGCTTTTCAATTTGCGCTGCGGCATCCACGGTGGCTCAGTCGGCTTATCCTGTGTGATACGCGCGCCGCTGCCGACGCTCCGGAAGCGGCTGCAAACCGCTTGAAAATGGCCGATATTGTGACGAAGCAAGGACCTGAGCCGGTGGTCTGGGCGATGATGCCAAAGTTGTTTGCGCCGCAGTCGGCTCAGCAGCGACCGGCTCTGGTGGACGAAGTTCGCAGTACCGTCATGGCGACCTCGCCCGTGGCGATCGCGGCGGCACACCGGGGGATGGCGATTCGTGAGGACATGACAGGGATGCTTCCCAATTTGCATCTGCCAACTCTGGTCATTGTCGGGGAGCAGGACTTGATTACTCCCGCCGCCGAGATGAAGAGCGTGGCGGAGGCCCTTCCGAATGCGCGCTATGAACAGATTCCGGATGCCGGACATATGGCACCCATGGAAAACCCGGTCGCGGTCAACCAGGCCATTCGCCGGTTCTTGCGTGATTGATGCGCCCCTGCTCGGTTTGATCCGTCCGCCCGGATCGTTCTCCTGGGGCGAGGGGCACTGAAGAGATGCTGGCGTTTCCCATCCCGCTTGCCGTACGATGCTGACGAGTCAGAACGAGTTTCATTTGGCCGTCGTACGAATATACTTAGGGCACCACTGTCGACTTGATTGACCTTCTTCCGAGCGGAGTTGTCTGGGTCTGACCGGTGAGCAACTTTGACGACCGGGCCGCAGGGTCGCGTCGCAATTCAATTGGGAGTCCTACTTGTGCTTGTGCAGATGGAATTGGCCCGCATCATCATCAGTGAGATCAATGACCAGCAGGTCATCTTTCTGCGCGAAGTCGAAGGGGACCGGGAGTTTCCGATTCTGATCGGACTCTTCGAGGCGACGAGTATCGATCGATGCGTTCAGGGGGAAGAACCTCAGCGACCGCTGACACACGATCTGTTGAAAAACACGATCGAGGCGCTGGGGGGTGAAGCGCAGGATGTGCTGATCCACAAACTCGAAGAGCACACCTATTTCGCTTCGATCCGAATCCGGCAGGACGGGGAACTGGTTGAGATTGACAGTCGCCCGAGTGATGCGGTCGCTCTCGCAGTTCATTTCGAGCCTCATCTTCCCATCTACGTGGCTAAAGATGTGCTGGACGAAGCCTCCCGCTGACGAGCGATGTCAGCGCGACAGGGGTGGAGGAGCGAATCATCAGGGATCCCCGATGATTGAGTTTCGCCCGTTAACCGATCATAGTGTAATGACGGTATTCCAGTTCGCTGGCAGGGGGCCGTCACCGTTTCTGCAGCGACGATTTTTGTCCACAGCAGCAGTGTGCGATCCGGGTTGAGTCCGTCTGTCGTAAACTTTCAGGATGTGGTCCCCGGTCGGGCCTTGAACGAAGCACCCAGGTGCAGCCTCGCAAGTTCTTCCAAAGGGAAATCGAGATGCGATACGGAGTTTTTCTGTGCGTTTGGCTGGGATTGGGGACACTTTGTCAGGCAGGAGACTGGCGTCAGTTTCGCGGGAATGAATCGAATGGTCTGGGTGACGATATTGCGCCCCCTACGAACTTCTCAGCGACCGAAAACATCGCGTGGAAGGCGACACTTCCCGGCCGGGGACTTTCGTCACCAATCGTCGTGGGAGACAAGGTTTTTCTGACCTGTGCGAGTGGATTCCGCCAGGACCGTCTGCATGTGCTCTGCTTCTCGGCACAGGAGGGCAAGCTGCTTTGGGAGCGGCAGTTTTCAGCGACGGGGCGTACCACGACTTATCCGACATCGAGTGTGGCGTCATCCACTCCTGCGAGTGACGGTCAGCGCGTCTTCGCATTATTCTCCAGCAATGACCTCGCCTGTCTGGATCTGGATGGCAATTTGCAGTGGTTTCGTGGTTTGACCTACGATCATCCCAACGCTTCAAACAGTCTGGGGATGGCTTCGTCACCCATCGTCGTTGGTACCACCGTGATTGCGCAAATCGAAAACGATAGTGAGTCGCTGGCGACCGGAATCGATGTGACCAACGGGGTTTCTCGCTGGACTTCAGTCCGTCCGAAGAAGGCGAACTGGTCCTCTGCTGTTCTCTGGCCAAAACGGTTTGGGGGGACCGAGGATCTTGCGCTGCTGCAGTCTTCCGAGGGAATCGCCGCGATCAAGCCGATGACGGGGGAGGTCGTCTGGAAATACACCGACGGGGCATCGACAATTCCCTCATCCGTGGTCGCCGACGGAATTGTCTATGCCGTCTCGCACGGGATCACGGCACTCAAGCCGCCAACGGACAGTGCCAGTGTTGAACAGTTATGGCGAGCACCAAAGCTGGGCCCCGGGACCGGAAGTCCCCTCGTTTACAACGGTCGATTGTATTCGATCAATAATGCCGGGGTACTGCTGGCGGCTGATCTGAAGACGGGCGACACCAAGTGGCAACTTCGTATTCCCGGACCGTTTAGCGGTTCCGCTGTTGCTGCGGGAGGGCACCTGTTTATCTTCAATGAGAAGGGGGAAGGGCACTGCGTGAAACTGGATGAGTCTCGCGGAGAGCTGGTTTCAACAGGTGATCTCAATGGCGAACGGTTTCTTTGTACACCTGCCGTGAGCAACGGTGCACTCTACATCCGCAGCGACCAGACGCTCTGGAAGATTGCCGCGAAGTAGTTTTGCTTGGCCGAATTTTTGCAGTCACGCTCCCGCCCGCAGGTGGACACCTGGGACCCGGCTTTCCCCCGCACGGGGGACCTCGGGGGTATCGTTCAGACCGATCGCCTCAGCAAACGGATGCCGGTGCGCTGGCTGCAGGCATCCTGATCAGGCAGCACTGAAGAAACGAAATCAGCCGGTTGGTACTTGCCCAACCGGCTGATTGCTTGTCGTGATTAGCGTGAGAAGCGGTTGCTTCGCTCCTGGCTGACTCGCTGCGTCAGATTTCCGAATTGAGAATCATGGCTTCGATTGTCAGGCCGGGGCCGAAGCCGAGGGCAACGACGGGGCCGCGTCGTGGTTCTTCCTGAAGACGGTTGAGCAGGAAGAGGACCGTTGCGGAGGACATGTTGCCGTACTGCGCCAGGATCTCTCGTGCGGGAGCAACGTCCTCGCTGGAGAGTGACAGGGCGGCCAGGCAGGCGTCGAGAATTCGGGGACCACCGGGATGGATGGCCCATCCTGCGACGTCCTGAATGGTCAGGCCTTCTTTCGCGAGGAAGCTCTGCATCCAGGGGCCGAGATTCTTTTCGATCAGGGCCGGGACCTTCTGGGACAAGGTCATTTCAAAGCCGTGATCACCGATCCGCCAGCTCATCGCTCCCGTCGTTCCTGCGAGCAGGTGGGAACCGTTACGGATGAGTTTGAATTTCGACTGGATGGGGATATTGTTGGTTGCGGCTGAGCGGCAGACAACGGCTGCTGAACCGTCTGCGAACAAAGCGTTTGCGATGACTTTCTCAGTCGACCAGCCGTAGTGGTGGTGCAGGCTGCAAAGTTCGACCGAGCAAACCAGCACGACGGCATTCGGGTCTGCTTCGATGAATCCTTTTGCGACGCGCAGTGCGTTGAATGAGCCGTGGCAGCCCATGAATCCGACGTGCGTGCGTGCGGTGTCAGGGGAAAGACCGAGTTTCTGAATCAGGCCGATATCGAATCCGGGAGCGCTGAAGCCACTGCAGGAAACCGTCACCAGATGGGTGATTTCGGAAACGTCCTGGTCTGCGTGGGCGAGGGCCGCTTCACATGATTCCAGGGCCAGTTCGAGAGAATGCTCTTCGTACTTCTCCATACGGGCCTGAGTTGTCGGGCCGCGGTCCTCTTCGTTGCTGCGAGGCCAGAAGAAGCCCTCAGAGTCCGTTGGCACTCCGTTCGGCTCTTGCAGCAGCACGGTGCCTCGTTCATTGACGCCGGCACCCTGGTAAATCATCTGCATGACGCGGCGGTGTTCGTCGGAGTCACAGCACAACTGATGCATGACATCGTATGCCAGTGTCTGCGTGACACTACCTGCGGGTACCGCTGTTCCCAATCCTGTGATCAACATTGCCATCTTGTGAAAACCCCTGTCATGATCGGCTGCGACCGATCCGCCCCTACTCAAGAATTCGCCGTCGTGTACACAATGACAATTGGTTCAAGCGTGCAAAAAAAAAACCAGTGTTCCCGAACACCGTTAGTCCGGTCACACCAGCTTACTCAGTAACAAGTTTCCTGCGGAGGCTCGGCAACTCTTTATCAAGTCCTATGACGGCCAAATGCGACCTCCCGCCGCGGGAAAATGTCGCCAAATGTACTTGACTATCTTACGGTCTGGACTCTGCCATGCAAGGACTGATATTGAGATTTTTCCATTTCCCTGACGGTCCCGGACCGCAGGAAGTTGGATCGAGCAAAGTTGATAGAGTTTTCCTAAGTGGTGTTGTTCACCCACGTTGACGCGCAGGTAAGAGATGCAATTCCGCGGCCGAAAACCTGAATTCAGGATTATTTCAGAATTGGAAGTCTGCAAGTTTAGCGCGCAGCCCTCAAGTGTTGATGAAATTAACGCCGGCTGCAGGGACCGGGGCCTCCCCCCGGTCCCGCGCCAGTTTGTCTCTCTAGTTCGAAGCAGAGAGTTGCTGAATTGCTTCTTCGAGGCTCCGGAGCTGTTTCTGCAGTCCTGCGAGCGTCTCGCGAACCTCATTCACGACCTCTGCGGGAGCTCGGTCGACGAAGCTGGCGTTGCTTAATTTCTTCTGGTGTCCAGAAATAAAGCCCCGCAACTTGTCTGCTTCCTTGCCGAGGCGGGCGACCTCGGCCTGAAGGTCGACCAGTCCTTCCAGGGGCAGGTATCCGTCTGCATCCCCCAGGGAGAAGCTGGCGCTGGCGTTGGGGCGAGTCACCTCGGGGCCCGCCGCGGTGAGTGTCGCCTTGGCCAGCATTTCGAACTGAGGTTTCACCTGGGCGAGATCGCGAGCAATTTCCTGGGAACAGCGAACGGAAATTGACACCGCAATCGCCGGGCTGATGTTGTACGTTCCGCGGACGTTACGGACGGCAATAATCAGTTCCTGCAGCCGTTGGAAGCGGGATTCAAGAATCGGATCGCGGAGAGCTTCCAGACCGGTCGGCCACGGGGCGACGATGATCGCTTCGGATGCGGGGGCGGGGACAGGAAGTCCGCGCGTCGGGGCGATCTCACGCAGTCGCTGCCAGAGTTCTTCTGTGATAAAGGGGGTAAACGGATGCAGCAGTCGGAGTGTCGTATCGAGGACGGCCACGAGGACACGTTGTGCGGTCGGCTTGCGCTGTTCGTCTCTCAGACGTGGCTTGATCATCTCAAGGTACCAGTCACAGAACTCGTTCCACACGAAATCTCGCAGAGAGCGTGTTGCTGCGTCGAACTTGTAGACGCTGAGCAGTGATGTCAGTTCGTCTGTGACCGTTGCCAGTCGGGACAGGATCCAGCGGTCTTCGATCGCCAGGCCATTTTCCGCTTCTGGAGAATCGTTCGCGAGCGCTGCGTCGGGAGTGGAAAGGTCAACCACGCCAGCGACGTAGCCCTCCAGATTCAGCATGGCGAATCGAGCGGCGTTCCACAGCTTGTTGCAGAAGTTACGGCCGTATTCAAACCGTTCGATCACGATGCGTGCGACCGGTTCCCCTTCATCGGGAACGTAGTTCGGTGTGGCATACTGTGATTCTTTCTTGCATTTCACGCACTTGATGCGGGGCTTACCCGGTTTGAATTTCAGATGGTGCTGTTCCTGAGGAATTACTCCCTGGCAGTGGGGGCACTCGTATCCCACCGGCAGTCGCACATCCTGGGTCTCGCCCGCGAACGAGGCGATTGTGAACCGCATTCCGTCACAGCCGTACTTCTCGATGAGTTCGAGCGGATCGACGCCGTTCCCCTTGGATTTGGACATGGTCTGCCCGAAACCATCCTGAATTTTTGGATGGATGCAGACATGCCTGAAGGGGATGTCGCCCATGTTGTAAAGCCCGGTCAGCACCATCCTCGCCACCCACAACGTGATGATGTCGCGGGAGGTGACGAGTACGCTGCCGGGGTAGAAGTACGGAAGGACTTCGTTCCGGCCTGAGGCAGGCTGTGGCGACTCGCCAATCAGCGGGGGATTGTGCTCTCTGTCGGGCCAGCCAAGCGTTGCGTGGGGCCACAGCGCTGAACTGAACCACGTGTCGAGGACGTCTTCTTCCTGCGCGAACCCGTCCTGTTCGAAACGTTGCTCGATGTCGCGGTGCCCTTCGTCGAAACAGACTCGGATGGCGTAGTTCGCGTCATCGAACGAAACCGCTCCGTGGAACCACGGGGCCTGCTCCAGTTCCGAATCAAATCGATAACCTTCCGGGAAAGCCTTTTCGAACTCGTCTTTCGAGTAGGTTTTCGACCAGATGGGAATCCGATGTCCCCACCAGAGTTGGCGGCTGATGCACCAGTCACGCTTTTCGGCGAGCCAGTCCAGGTACGACGTACGATAGCGTTCAGGGTAGAACGTCACCCGGTTCTGATTCACCACATCGATGGCAGCCTGCGCCAGGGTGTCCATCTTCACGAACCATTGTTCAGAAAGATACGGTTCGATGGGGGTCTTCGAGCGATCGCTGTGCTTCATCGGAATCTTGCGATCCTCGACCTTTTCGAAGTGGCCGAGCTTTTCCATTTCGGCGACCACAGCCTGTCGAGCTGCAAGTCGGTCCTGCCCCTGCCAGATTCCTCCCTGCTCATTGAGGGTTCCGTCGGGGTTCAAGATATTAATTGGCTCGCCCATGGCGTCTTTGTTACGCGACCAGCAGGCATAGTCGTTGGGGTCGTGGGCGGGGGTCACTTTGACGCAACCGGTCCCCAGCGTTTTGTCGGCCAGCAACCCGTCGGCGACGATGGGAATCAGGCGTCCGTTCAGCGGAATGCGCACCCGTTTGCCGATGAGATGCGTGTATCGCTCGTCAGTCGGATGCACGCAAACCGCCGTATCGCCCAGCATGGTTTCCGGCCGCGTCGTACTGAACGAGATTCGTTCGCCCGTTGGCTGACCGGCTTCGTCGACGACAGGGTAGTTCATCGTCCAGAAATGCCCGTCAATTTCTTCGTCGTAGACTTCATCATCCGCGACGGCAGTCTGCAGATACGTGTCCCAGTTGACGAGACGCTTTCCACGGTAGATCAAGCCATCTTTGAACATTTTGAAGAAGGTCTGCCGCACGGCACGCGAGCAGACTTCGTCCAGCGTGAACCGAACGCGCCGCCAGTCGCAACTGGCTCCCAGGCTTTTCAACTGGCTGAGGATTCGCTTTTCGTAGGAATCCTTCCAGTTCCAGATACGCTTCACGAGGGCCTCGCGGCCGATGTCGTGTCGTGTCAGGCCCTCTTCTTCCAGCATTCGCTTTTCGACGACGGATTGCGTGGCGATCCCCGCGTGATCGGTCCCCGGCATCCAGAGGGCTTCGTAGCCCTGCATGCGGCGCCAACGGGTCAGCAGGTCCTGCAGCGTGCCGTTCAACGCGTGACCCATGTGAAGTGCGCCGGTCACGTTCGGCAGCGGGATCATGATGACATGGGGCGGTTTGGGGGTGGGATCACCCGGCAGTGGCGGATTGGCATCACAATCGCCACGCTCTTCCCAGAAGGGAGTCCATTTGGCTTCTGCGGCAGCAGGTTCGTATTGTTTGGGGATTTCAGTCGTCATAGATACTTACGGTGCCGTATGAGTATGAGGAGAGATTGTTGTTAGATGCTGCGTATCACAGATCTGTCGGGGTCATCGACGGACAATCGGATTGTCTGGCTGACGGATGATAAATCATTTGCTGAGTCATTGGCAGAAGACGCGTGCTTGCCTTCGAACCAACTCCGGAATGTCGATGATCACAGTCGTCGGGAATCGGTTATCTCCCGTCCAGCTCGTGCTTGAGGCAACGACCCGTGGCGAGCGAAACAGGCCGCTGCTTCAACCGATTACCAATCAGGGATTCGGTCCTGCTTAATGGGATGTGTGGGCAGGCCCGCTTCGCTTGAAGTTGACGTTGGAAATTCACTCGGCTTTCGCTTCTGCATCCTTGTAAAGCTTGTATTCCACACTATCGATCAGAGCCAGCCAGCTCGCTTCGATCACGTTTTCGCTGACCCCGACGGTGCTCCAGACATCGGTGTGGTCTCGACTTTCGATCACGACACGAACTCTCGCGGCAGTTCCTTCGGTGGAGTTAATGACGCGGACCTTGTAGTCGACAAGCTGCATCTGGGCGAGGTTCGGATAGGCGGCGGAGAGGGCCTTACGCAGAGCCGTGTCGAGGGCGTTTACAGGACCGTCCCCTTCTGCGACCACGTGCTCGGTACGGGAATTGACTCGCAGTTTGATCGTGGCCTCGGTAATCGTTCCCCGGCCTGCCGTCGTTTCGACATTGACACGATACTGCAATGGCTGAAACTTCGGTTCGTAGACTCCCGCTTCTTTGCGGACCAGCAGGTCGAATGAGGCTTCGGCCGCTTCGAACTGGTATCCCTCATTCTCGAGGTCCACAACGCGTTCGAGAATCCGCGCCATCAGTTCCTTGTCATTCTCGATTTCAAACTTCGTCGTCTTGGCGATGATGTTTGAACGCCCCGAGAGTTCACTGACTAGAACCCGCCGCTGGTTGCCGACGGTTTCCGGCGGGATATGTTCGTAACTGGAGGCCAGTCGATTGACGGCATGGACGTGCATCCCTCCCTTGTGTGCGAAGGCGCTTGAGCCGACAAACGCCTGCCCCGACCTGAAGTTCATATTCGCAATTTCGTAAACGTACCGTGAAAGCTCGGTCAGGTGGATCATGCCCCCTTCGAGCAGGACGTCGTATCCCTTTTTCAGGCCCAGATTGCCGACGACGCTGATCAAGTCGACATTGCCGCAACGTTCACCAATCCCATTGATGGTCCCCTGGACCTGGACGGCACCGTGATCGACAGCGGCGAGTGAATTGGCGACGGCCAGTTCACAGTCGTTGTGGCAATGAATCCCGACGGGGACCTTGAGAACTTTCCGGACGGCATCGACGGCGGCTGCAATTTCTTCGGGCAGGCGACCCCCATTCGTGTCGCAAAGGACAATCGTGTCGGCCCCGGCTTCCTGTGCGGCCGAAACGGTCCTGAGTGCGAAGTCAGGGTTGGCACGGAATCCATCGAAAAAGTGTTCAGCGTCATAAAAGACCTGGCGGCCTTCGGCTTTGAGGAAGGCGATCGAATCGCGGATCATGGCCAGATTTTCCGCCTCGTCGATGTTGAGCACCTCGCGGACATGCAGGTCCCAGGTCTTGCCGACAATCGTGACGACAGGGGATCTGGCGTCGCGCAGGGCGATCATGCCGATGTCGTCTTCCGCTGCGCAACCTCGCCGTCGGGTCATTCCGAATGCAACGATTTTCGCGTGCTTCAGTGTCAGGTCCCGCACGCGGTGAAAGTATTCCGCATCCTTGGGATTCGAAAGAGGATATCCCCCTTCAATAAAGTCGATGCCGACCTCGTCGAGTTTTTGTGTGATCAGCAGTTTGTCCTGAAGCGAGAAGTTGACACCTTCGCCCTGGCTGCCGTCGCGTAACGTCGTATCGTAGATCTGGATTCTCGACATAGGTCTGCTTTCAGTATCACATCAAGAAAAAAGCCCTCAGGTCTGACCTGAGGGCTAGTGTTTTACTAGTGTTGTATTCGCAAGAACACCCAAAGGCCTGTTACAGGTCTCCAATAATCGATACGACAATCATCCCGGCGATGAACGCCTGAGAAGCACATCGAAGTCGAATTACCGGTGGGAGAGGCATCAAAATCGCCTTGTGAAGCAATCGGGCAATTGCAGGCAGCTCAGTCTTGACGAGCGGGAATCATAAACAGACAGGGGGAAAACGTCAAACTGTCACCCGGGGCGGTCATGACGCGCTGCGGCGATTACGCTGCCACTGTGCAGCGTGATCGATTACACTGCTGACAGCGCACAAGTCCTCGCGACGTTCAGATTCAAGCAGGCGAGGCGATCACGGACCTGCCGGCGACGAGAGCGTGTCGGCCTTGCTGCGGCTTGAATCGCTTTTCCTTCCGCGTGATTGCCCCTGATGGGAGCCGATTGCCCACAGAGGGAGTGGCAGTGAAAGCCGGGCCGCTGGCTGGCCAGGTTGGGCGGCGCTTGTCGCAGTTTGACTCATTCACTTTTTTGGAACCTTGGTTATGTCGAGTTGCGTACTCGCCTATTCAGGCGGTTTGGATACATCGGTGATTCTCGGCTGGTTGCAGGACGAAGGCTATGACGTTCACTGCGTCTATGTCGATCTGGGACAACCGGGTGAAGATCGTGACGCGGTGCTGAAAAAAGCGTATGCCTGCGGCGCCAAGTCCGCTCGAATTGTCGACGTTCAGGAAGAACTCTGCCGCGATTTCGCCTTCCCGGTCATGCAGTGGCAGGCCAAATACGAAGGGGTGTACTTGCTGGGGACATCGATCGCCCGTCCGCTGATTTCCAAGATCTGCCTGCAGGTTGCTCGTGAAGTCGGGGCCGAAGCTTACGCTCACGGTGCCACGGGAAAAGGGAACGATCAGTGTCGCTTCCAGTTGGCGGCGGAAGCACTCGAGCCAGGCGTGAAAATCATCGCTCCCTGGCGAATTGATAAGTATCGTAACAAGTTCCCCGGCCGGACTGAGATGATCGCGTTCTGCCAGGAAAAGGGGATTCCGGTCAAAGCTTCGGTCGCCAAGCCGTACAGCTCGGACGAAAACTGCCTGCACATCAGTTATGAAGCGGGTGTTCTGGAAGATCCGAAGGTGACCGGAGTCGATGTTCCTGACTACGGCATGACCGTGTCACCGCAGGAAGCTCCTGATAAGAGCGAAGAAGTGACGATCGGATTTGAACAGGGCGTCCCCGTGACCTTGAACGGCAAGAAGGTCAGCCCGCTGACGATGGTGCTCGAGCTGAACAAGATCGGTGGCCGCAACGGAATCGGGCGGCTCGACATGATCGAGAACCGGTTTGTCGGGATGAAGAGCCGCGGTGTGTACGAAGCCCCCGGAATGACGTTGCTCTACGAAGCCCATCGCTACGTTGAGCAATTGACGCTCGACCGGGACCTGCTGCACCTGCGTGATCGCCTGTCGCCCGAAGTGGCCGAGATGGTCTACTACGGTTTCTGGTACACGGCGAAAATGGATGCCCTGATGGCGTTCAACAAGCAGACCCAGTCCGTGGTGACGGGTGAAGTCGGTCTGCGGCTGTACAAAGGAAATATCACCGTCACGAGTCGAACCAGCCCGAACAGTCTTTACGACGACAAGATTGCCAGCATGGAAGCGGGTGGTTCGTACAACCAGAACGACGCCGAAGGGTTCCTGCGGCTGATGGGCTTGCCCGGTCGCGTTCAGGGACGCGTCAGACCCCGCGCATACTGATCGTCGGCGATCCCAGGATCCCGTCGGGACCGGGGATCGCTCTTTCAATTCGATGCGGTATGCGTTGCCAGCAGGTCCTTGTTATCCGGGGCCTCTGGCGAACGCCCGATTCAGAACACTCATCCTGCTCTTGCGGGATGAGTGTTCGTCGTTAGATCAGCCGAATCGGCGAGGCCACGGCAAGCTGAATTGCCAATATCTTGCAGCTCAAACTCCGCATGCAGGAACGAAGTCTGCATTGGGGTGGCTGCTACGAAATCTCAGCCCTGCGACCCAGTCCCGCTTCTTCATCAACGGTCAGAGTGATCACGGGGCACGTCCGCGTGATGTTCAATCAGTTCAGCGGCAGCGTCGCCACGCGTCCCAGGCTGTGAGAGCGGCGCTGGCGATGCTATCTCGGTTTCCGGGCTACTTGATTGAATCGATGAACTTTTCGAGTTCTTCGTCGGTCATAAAGGCTTCTTCGACTTCCAGAATGACGACCGCTCGGTCTCGTTTGCCGCGGAAATGGCCCGTCACGCGGCGGTAGCGAGTCGTCGAGGCCCGGTCTTCTCCTCGTTCGATGTAGAAAGTGGCATTGCTGTTCCGGATGACAACGGTCCGAGTCGTCTGTTCTGTCAGATCGAGCTTGCGAAGTTCAGGGATCATCTTTTCCAGGACGTCTTGAAGCTGTTCATACTGTCCCTGATAGGGCATCAGCTTGAAGTACAACTGACCGACCACCATCACGCCACGACCTTCCTGATGCACGAACTTCGCGACATCCATGCGGAGGAGGGCGTTGTCGATGGTGCTGCCGGTTTTCCCGACGAATTGATCGGGTAGCGTCCAGTCGACGATCTGCGAGGCGGCTTCCTCGGCACCAGCAGGGGTGTCGACGACGTTGGGGCCGAAGAACAGCAAACCCAAAAAACAACATCCGGCGCAAGCAAAAAAACTGCAGCAGACGACGATGGCAATGATCGAGAGCACCCGCTGCAGGCCTCGCTTACGCGGTGGGGCGGGGATGTAGATGGGCGGCGTTTCAGATGCTGGCATCGAGTCCTTTCGGGTCGCTCCGGGAAAGTATCACGTTTTGCGCTTCCACAAGTTAGCAGTTCGTCCGACTGCCGTTAACCCTACTCGCCGTGGAGGTGTTCGGAAGGGACACCCCTCGCTGTCACCCGGTTCATCTCCGATCGGAACGGGGCGAAGTGATGGGTAATTTGAGACAAACGAGCGGGAAATCACGTGATGAGGGACTGACATTGACCGATTTTCGAAAAGCCGCGTATTCTCCGGGCTGCATCCCGCTGGGAAGCCCTTTGGAGAAGGGCCTGGCTGGTCACCGCGCGAAATTCAGGGAAGAAGCTCATGTCGGTCGAAACGACTTCGTCGCCGCAATATCGTCGAGCCGGCTGGTGGCTCTGGTTGACGCTGACCGTGATTGTCTGCTCCGTTGTGGGACTGTCGATTCGCAATGGTCAGGAACGGTCGGTGACGGCCGCATATCAGTCCGCCGTCGTCCACTGGTTTGCCGGCGAACCCTTATACAACATGCAAGGGCACGGGTTCCTGTACCTGCCTCAGGCGGCGCTGACGTATGCACCCTGGGCCTTTCTGCCGCACACGGCCAGCGAGCTTGTCTGGCGGATGTGCATGATCGCTGTGCTCGCGGGAAGCTTGAGTCGGATGACGAAGCTCCTGGGGGGCGACGGTCGCTGGTTTTTGATGGCCACAGCTGCCTCTGTCGTGCTCGCCTGGGGTTGCGCCCGTAATGGCCAGTCGACACTGTTGATTACCGGGTTGATGATCTACGCCGCTGCGGACTTGAGCGAACAGCGGTGGTGGCGCGCCACGGCGTTGCTGTCACTGGCCTTCGCCTTCAAACCCTTGGCGCTCGTTATGATCATGCTGGCCGCAGTGGTCTATCCAAAAACGTCGTGGCGTCTGGTGATCGGCCTGATCATCGTCGGGCTGGTCCCTTTCGCAACTCAGCGGCCCGACTATGTGATCTCGCAATATCAAGCGTGCGTGCAGAATCTCGATGTGACGTTCAAGGTGGGGGAAACGGGATACTGGGCCCAGTTCTTCGGCATGCTGCAGGTTGCGGGTGTGGACCTGCCATCCCCACTTCGAACAGGAATCCGGCTCGTTGCGGCTGCTTCGACACTGCTGGCCTGCTGGCAGGCGGCACGACATTTGTCGCCACAGCGCGCAGCCTTGTATCTCTTTTCGTTTACGGCCTGTTACCTGATGCTGTTTAACTCCCGTACCGAGGGGAATACCTACACGATGGTGGGACCCGTTTACGGCGCATTGCTCGCGGAAGCCGCTCTGGTCCGGAAGGACAGGCGAGCCACCGCATGGATGATTGCCGCAGTGGTTCTCACCTTGTCCAACTACGAACTCGGTGTGCTGTTTACGCCGCGCGATCGAGCGATCTGGATCTCTCCTCTCGTCTGCATCGGTGTGTCGGGCTATCTCGTGGGACGGCTTCTGAGCGAGATCACCGCCGCTTCGGGGCGCACGAGTGAGAAGGGGTCTGATGAGCGTCTCACGAATGACATTTCGCATGCCCGAGCGGCATAGCGGCCTCATGCCCGAAGTGCATCGTGGACAGGGGATCGCCCTCACAGATCCTCTTCACCTTTCGTGACCGGCGGTGGTTTTTTTGTCACTGCAGAGGGGCGACCACTCCGATAGGGGCGACCACGATGGGACATCGGATGCGATTCCCCCATTCAGCCGGTCCTTCCAGCGGGACGGCTGCGATGCTGCGTTTCACTCTGAACCAGAATGATCACAACCGCACCGGTCTGATTCCGGTGCGGTTGTGATCTGAATGCTAATTGTGATCTGAACGCTTAATCTGAACGCTTAGTGGTGTGCTCGCTCACGTGGGGTCAGCAGAACATGAGGGCGAAGCTGAACCTCGTGCCTGTGAGCGGTGATCGACTTTCGCAGGCACGAGCGGACAATTCGGTCACAGAGTACCGGAAAATCGATGCCGACTCTGGCCGCCGCTTTCGGGAGCAGGCTGTGATCCGTGAATCCAGGGATCGTGTTGATTTCCAGAACCCACGCCTGATTCTGTGCGTCGAGTCGTAGATCGACTCGCGCCAGACCACTCGTCCCAATGGCCGAGCAGGCATTCCAGGCCACTCGTTCCAGTGACTCGACCACGTCTGCGGGAACTCCCGAGTCGAAGACGTACCGCGTCTGATTATCCTCGTACTTCGCCTGCCAGTCGTAGAAAGGGCGATCGGTTTCGATCTTGATGGCGGGCAAGACTTGCAGGTCGATCAGTCCCACGGTCCATTCGGTCCCTTCGATCATCGCTTCGATAATGCCGACGGAATCGAATTGAAAACACGTCCGGAGAGCCCCTGTCAGTTGAGCCGGATTTCGAACGATGCTGACGCCGAGGCTGGAGCCCTGGGTGTCGGGTTTCACGACGAGAGGGTATCCGATTTCCTCTGCTTTTTTGCGAATCTCGTTGAGATCATCGTTGTAGTGAATGGTTGTAAAAGCGGGGGTGGGGACACCGAACAGTTCAAACTGCTCTTTTGCTGCTGACTTGCTGAATGCCAGTCGCGATGCCACGGCGCCGCTTCCGGTATAGCGAACACCCGCTTCGTCGAGAATATGCTGGACTTGACCGTCCTCACCGAAAGAGCCGTGCAGAGCCACGAAGGCGACATCAAACTGCGACCAGTCGATCCCTGCCACATCGACGATGGCGGGATCAAGCTGCAGCACCTGATGCCCGGTCTCGGTCAGGGCGTCGGCGACTGCCTGACCGCTTTTCAGGCTGATTTCCCGCTCTTCCGAATCCCCGCCAGCGAGGACAGCGACACGCAGTGGAGTTGTTTTGGGAGACATAGACCGCATCCTTGCGATTGTGTTTTCAGTCTCGAACGGCAAATCCGCGACAATCCTTGTCGCGGAAGACTACGGGACAAGGATTGTCCCATCACCTATCCGATGAATTCGTCTTTGAGGAAGACAAACTGGCCCAATGAATCAACTAGCGCGCACCCAGTTCGACGACAGGAAGGCTCTCCCGCCGAAAGCGGCTCACACGGTTAATATCACAAGATCCGACGACCGAAGCCGCAAAAGGCGCGAACGGCATCCCGCGTCTGAATCCAGCTCTCGACGCGCGCGAACGCTACCAGATTTTGATTTCCGGCTCTAGATGGACTCCGAACTGCTCGGAAATCTTCGATCGGACCAGGTCGATCAAACGTAACACGTCGCTGGACTTGGCACCGGGGTACGTCACGATGAAGTTGGCGTGACGTTCGCTGATCTCGGCACCGCCAATCCGCGTCCCTTTCAGTCCCGCCTGCTCGATCAGCATACCGGCCCGCTGACCGCGAGGGTTCTTGAAGATGCAGCCCGCAGACTGCGAGCTGAGTGGCTGAACAGCTTTTTTGGCAATCCAGTTCATCTTGAGCTTCTGTGAGATGGCTTCAGGATCGTCGGAGCGAAGCTCAAACTCTCCTTCGAGAATCAGAAGTTCATTCAGGTTGCTTTGTCGATAATCGAACGAGAGTTCATCCTGACTGCGGACGACGACTTCGCCCAGGGAGGTCAGGCCCGTCACGCGGGTGACCAGTTGCGAGATTTCTCCCTGTCGGCCCCCGGAGTTTCCGCACAAGGCGCCGCCGATCGTTCCGGGGATCCCCGCCAGATTCTCGAAACCTGACAGGCCGGCACGGACTGTCTCCGAAATCACGCGTGAAAGGAGCGCACCGGAGCCGGCCCGTACCTTGTTTCCTTCGATATGCACTTCTGCAAAGACCGGGGAGGTCAGTCGAATGACGGCTCCACTGACCCCTTCATCTTTGACGAGCAGATTCGATCCGCCCCCCAGAATGTGGATGGGGATCTGTTCTTCATGACAGACAGTCACGAATTGCTTTAACTCCTCCACAGATCGGGGTGTGACCAGATATTGGGCGGGACCCCCAAGTCGCAACCAGGTGTAGGGTGCCAACGGTTCGTCCCGTTGCAGAATTTCATTGAACGCGTCGAGTGAACTCATAATGTATCCGGTCGATGTCGCCAGCCCCCATGGTCACGATGAAATCTCCGGGGCGCATTGCATCCTCTAATGTGTTCACGATCTGGTCAAGCGACGGATAGAACCTGGCCTTCACGCCATTGGCTGAGATCCGTTCTGCAAGCTGCCCGGCGATGGCGTGAGGTTCCTGATTCACGGATTCCCTCGCCGCATACACAGGGGCGATGATCACTTCGTCGGCCATGGCGAAACTTGCGGCAAACTCGTTCATCAACGTGACTGTCCGCAGAACCTGATGTGGTTGAAACACGCACCACAGGCGGGCACCCCCTGCGATGTCGCGCAGGGTTTGCAGGGTGATTTTGACCGCCGTGGGGTGATGGGCGTAGTCATCAAACAGCCGTGCTCCGCGGCATTCCCCCACGCGCTCCAGCCGACGCCGTATACCGGGGAAATCAGTCAGTCCCTGCTGAATCGTTTCCACGGAAACGCCGATTTCGGCCGTGATCGCGGCGGCAGCCAGCGCATTCCCGACGTTATGAAGGCCGTGCAGGGGCAGATTGATCCGACTGATGGGATGACCGTGATGTAAGAGCTGAAATTCTGTTCCCACCGAGGTCGGGGTGATGTCCGTCGCCCGCCAGTCAGCAGCGAGCGAAGTCCCGAACGACGTCCGCCGGGCGGATGTCGAAGCGTGCCTGGCGACAGAGGTGGAGGTTTCTGAGTCCGCATTAAACAACAGCACACCGTCACTGCAGGTTTGCGAGGCAAACCGGGTGAAGGCGGTTTCAAGGGCTGGCAGGGTCGGGTAACAGTCGAAGTGGTCAGGCTCGACGGACAGGATGACGTTGTATCTGGGGTGAAAGTCGAGAAAGCTCTGCTGAAATTCGCAGCTTTCGGCGACGAACAAATCTCCCCGGCCGGTCCAGCCACTGCGGCCTGAATCGCACATTTCCGCGCCGAGGACAACACCCGAGAGGCGGTTCGCCCTCTCCAGAATTTTTGCCGTCATGGCTGTGGATGTGCTTTTCCCGTGCGTTCCGGCGATGCAGACGGCTGCTCCAGTCCGGGCCAGTTGGCTCACCCCCTGACTGTACGATCGCTGGGGAATTCCTCGCCGTTCCGCCTCTTTTCGTTCGACGTTATCGGGACGGATTGCCGGGCTGTAGACAAGTTGGGCAGTCCGGGGCGGAATATTCTGAGCTGCGTGCCCGTGGCGAAACAACAGGCCTCGGTTCATTAACTTCTGGATCGCGGGGGGGGCAGGTTGTAAGTCAGACCCGGACAGCGACCAACCCTGATCCATCAGAACTTCCGCCAATGCGCGCATGCCGCTTCCGCAAATGCCGACAAGGTGAGCCGATGCAGGGGAATCGCTGTTCATGGAAATCCGATTTAGTGTTCCCGGAGGAGTGAGAAGTGGCAGGCTCACCCCGGTCGCAAAGGTCCGTTTTTTCGTCCGGAAGTTGTCGAATTCAATATTCGTAAGGTGCGGTGAGTGAACGACTTGTCACTATCAGAAGGGCTCGGTTGGTTGATCCCAAGACGTTTACTGGATAAACTGCTGTCTGAGTGAAGCCGCCCGCTGGCGTCTGGGGTGATCGTCATGAGCACCGCATTGGTTGCATCCTGGTTTGCATCACGAACGTCGTGACGAAGAAACTCATCGACTCTGGAAACCCCTTGATGTCGCAAATTGTCGAAATTCGCCGAAGCGACGATCCCCGTGACGCCATCCACCGGGCGTGTCATCGCCTGGCAGAAGGTGATCTTGTCGCGTTCCCGACCGAGACAGTTTATCTGATTGTCGCGAATCCGCAGAGCCCCGAGGGTGTCGAAAAACTTGTTTCTCTCGAGTCACCAGCTCCTCGCACGTTGCTGCTCAAGTCTCATTTCGAGTTGTGGGACTATGTCCCCAAGTTGCCTGCGAATGCCGATAAGCTCGCGCGGCGGGGCTGGCCGGGGCCGCTGACACTCGGGCTGAATCAGTCGCTGGTGAGCGGCTTGTTTAACGATCTGGCGGAACATGCGCGGCGTGCGCTGCTTGCCGACGACAAAGGCATTCGGTTTCGAGTTTCGGCTCATCCCCTGTTAATTGATACACTTCGGCTTTGCCCGACCCCGCTGATTGCCAGCTCGGAAGTCTCGGCCCTTCACGGTCCCATGCCAAGAAACGCAGCAGAAGTCGCTGCGCGGTATGGCGATCGGGTATCGATGATTATTGATGACGGCCCCTGTCGATACGGCGACCCTTCCACCGTCGTGAACGTGTCGGAAAAGGAATGGAACGTCTCAGAGCAGGGGGTCGTTTCGGAATGTACCCTCAAGCGGCTTTGCAGTGAGGTTTACCTCTTCATCTGCACCGGAAATACCTGTCGAAGCCCTATG
Source organism: Schlesneria sphaerica (assembly GCF_044336245.1). Lineage (NCBI taxonomy): Bacteria > Pseudomonadati > Planctomycetota > Planctomycetia > Planctomycetales > Planctomycetaceae > Schlesneria > Schlesneria sphaerica. The sequence goes on from NZ_CP172346.1 coordinate 4,778,047, forward strand.
GCGGAAGCCTTATTTCGCCGACTGCTGGCCAAACAATTAAAGTGTCAGGACGAAGAATTGATCGACCTGGGATTTAATGTTCTGTCAGCGGGAATGTCGGCGGGAAGCGGTTCGCCGGCCAGTCGCGAGGCGGTCAATGTGCTGGCGGAAGACGGAATTGACCTTCGAAATCACGAAAGCCAGCCACTCACGGAACGACTTCTGCTACACGCCGATCATGTCCTGACGATGACTCGCGGCCATCGTCAATCCATTTTGAACCTGTATCCGGATCTGGCTGACCGAGTTCGACTGCTTTCGTCAGAGCAGGGCGACATTGCCGACCCTTATGGTGGTGGTCCGCGTGACTACGCGGAATGCAAGGAGAGCATCGAGAAAAATCTGAAAATGTTAATTTCGCAGCTCGTCCCTCTCAGATCGTAAACTCTTCGCGGGCCGAGATTTTTGTTATGATTCGGTCGCAGTGAAGCATCCTGAATTCCCGACCGTCCAGAGATTCGAGTCGCTCTTTATGAAAATTGTTGTCGCCAGTGATCATCGTGGCTTTCAGGTGAAGGGCAGGATTCTTGCCCAGGTCGCCGAGCTGGGCCATGAGACGATCGATATGGGGCCGGTGAACGCGGATATCGTGGATTATCCGGACTTTGGGGCTCAGGGTGCCCGCGCCGTTTCCGACAACGAAGCTGATCGAGCGATTCTCATCTGCGGCAGTGGAATCGGGATGAGCATCGTCGCCAACAAGTTTCCCCGCGTGCGGGCCGCTTTGTGTCATGACGAATTGACCGCCGAGATGAGTCGTCGTCATAACGACGCAAATGTCCTGTGCCTGTCGGCCGATCTGTTGGGGGAACGACTGACATCCCGGATGATCGAGATCTGGCTCGGCACAGAGTTTGAAGGGGGGCGACACGCCCGCCGCATCGGCAAGATTGCTGACCTGGAAACACCGGACGATCTTCCTGCGGCGGACTGTACACCATGTAGCTAGGGTGCGGTCCGGATTGCGATCTGAGCTCTCGCAAATCAGAATAGGCGTGAAGTGTTCGTCGACCCCGGCGGCATCGCGTTGATCAATTCATTACCAAACAGTACCAACAAAACTTTCGCTGATGCGAACGGAGTCTTTGCTGAATGAGTCCCGAACAATTGAAGTATTCCACGACTCACGAATGGGTCGCGATCGAAGGTGATATCGCTACGATCGGTATCACCGACTTTGCTGCCCAGCTTCTGAGCGACCTGGTCTTTGCTGATCTTCCTGCGGTCGGCAAGAAGCTGGTTCAGGGACAGCCGTTCGGCGAAGTCGAAAGCGTCAAGGCGGTGAGTGACCTTTATTCTCCCGTGACGGGGGAAGTGATTGCAACGAACGAGCGGCTGACCGAACGGACTGGTGCCGACGGCAAGGCGCTCTCTGCCGAGTTGGATCTGCTGACCAACAGCCCGTTCGAAGAAGGCTGGATGATCAAGGCAAAAGTCGCAAATCCCGCAGAGCTGGCGTCGTTGCTCGATCAGTCTCAATACAAGTCACACTGCGAGCAATCGGGTCATTGACCATTTCCAAAGGTTTTTTAAGTGTCTTACCTGTTTTGTACACCCGACGAGCAACAGCAGATGCTCGATCGGATCGGTGTTGATTCCCTGCAGACTCTGATCGATCAAATTCCCGCAGAGCTGCAGCTTCGCGGTCCGCTGAACCTGCCGCCTGCCCTGACGGAACTGGAGCTGGAACAGCATCTCGCCCGGTTGGCATCGCGTAATATCGGCGCTTCAGCGCGGGCCTGCTTCATGGGTGGTGGCGCGTACGATCACTACATCCCGAGTGTCGTCGATGAAATCGCGTCACGAGGGGAGTTCTATACGGCTTACACGCCCTACCAGGCGGAAGCGAGTCAGGGAACGCTACAGGCGTTCTTCGAATTCCAGTCAATGATCGCTCAGTTGACCGGCTTGGACGTTGCGAACTCCAGTCTCTACGACGGTGGAAGCGGCGTTGCCGAAGCGGCCCTGATGGCGATGCGATGCACGAATCGAACCGGGCGAATCGTCGTCGCCGGATCTTTGAATCCGGAATACGTCGAAACGCTGAAGACGTACCTTGTCAACAAGACGACCGAACTGGTGGTCGTTCCGACACCGGGCGGCTCTGTCGATCTGGATCAGTTGGAAAAAGAAATCAACGACCAGACGGCCTGCGTCATCATTCAGCAGCCGAACTTCTTTGGCTGCCTTGAAGATCTGGAAGCTGTCGGGAAGCTGGCTCACCAGTCAGGCGCCCTGTTCGTGGTTTCGTTCGACCCTCTCAGTTTGGGAATTCTGAAGCGTCCCGGAGATGTGGGAGCCGACATCGCGGTCGCCGAAGGCCAGTCGCTCGGAATCCCGCTGCAGTTTGGGGGGCCCTTCCTGGGAATTCTGGCCTGTCGTCAGCAGTTCGTCCGGAAGATGCCGGGACGATTGATCGGACAGACCGTTGATCGAACTGGCAAGCGGTGCTTCTTCCTGAATCTGCAGGCTCGTGAGCAGCACATCCGCCGCGCCGGTGCGATGAGCAACATCTGCACGAACCAGGGACTCATGGCATTGCGAGCGACGGTCTATCTCTCGTTGCTCGGGCCGCACGGTTTGAAGGAAGTCGCAGAACTCAGTTGTCGCAAAGCTCACTATGCGGCCGATCGGCTTAAGGTGATCGACGGATGCGAGTTGCTGTTTGGTCGGCCATTCTTCAAGGAATTTGTGCTGAAGTATAAGCACAGCGCCGACGTGGCAATTCGTAAGGCCGCCAGCGCGAACATTGATATCGGTCCAGCGCTGAGTCGGATTTCAGGCCTGGACTGGATTCCCGAGGCAGATCGTGACAACTGTCTGCTGGTCGCAGTCACCGAGTCGCGAACGAAGGAAGAGATTGATCGACTGGTCACGGCGCTCGCCGGGAACTAGCGTCGCTCGATTCCAATAAAATTGAGATGCCCCTGGTGGTCCTCTTGAGACCATCAGGGGCATTTTTCATTTCGGTTCTCTCGCAGTCCCCGCGGGCTGATTCCGTGACGCGTGGGTCTCATACGTCGAACTGAATGCCCTGAGCAAGTGGGAGCTGTGTTGAGTAGTTAATCGTGTTGGTCGCCCGGCGCATGTAGTTTTTCCAACTATCGGATCCGGACTCGCGCCCGCCACCCGTTGCTTTCTCGCCTCCAAAGGCTCCGCCAATTTCCGCCCCACTGGGGCCGACATTGACGTTGACGATTCCACAATCAGATCCGGCGGCCGAACAGAAGGCTTCCGCCTCGCGCATGTCCGTTGTCATGATGGACGAGGCCAAGCCCTGGGGAACGCTGTTATGAAGCTCGATTGCCTCGTCAAAGGTCCGATATCGTTGCACGTAAAGGATGGGAGCAAACGTTTCTTCGTGAACGATACTTCCGGTCGGCGTGCCGGGGAGTGAAGTCGCCGCGGAACCCCGGAAAGGGAAGCTGGCAATCGCAGGTTGCACGTAAGTTCCCCCCTGAGGAACATTCTCTTTCAGGCGCCGTCCCCCATGCACAGTCGCTCGTTCGGCGGAAGCTCGTTGGAGTGCGGCTTCCATCGCGTGCCACGCTGCTTCGTCGATCAGGGGGCCGACGAGTGTGCCAGGCTGGGCGGGATTTCCAATCGGAAGACGGTCGTAAATGGGGACCAGACGGTCAATGACTTTGTCAGCGAGGTCCTCATGGACAATCAATCTCCGCAGCGTCGTGCAGCGTTGTCCACAGGTTCCGACGGCAGAAAAGACAATTGCACGAAGCGTCAGCTCCAGATCGGCGCTGGGGGTGACGATCATCCCGTTGTTCCCCCCCAGTTCCAGCAATGAGCGGCCCAGCCTCGCCGCCACCCGCTGCGCGACAGCACGCCCCATCGCCGTAGAACCAGTCGCCGACACCAGTGGGATCTCAGGAGCGTCCGCCAGTCGCTCGCCGACGTCTCTCATTCCCACGATGACGGAAGAGACCGCAGGGGGGATGTCTGACATTTCCTGAAGTACCGAAGCGACAACTGCCTGACAGGCGAGCGCACACAGGGGCGTCTTTTCCGAGGGTTTCCAGATGACGGGATCACCACAGACCCAGGCGAGTGCCGCGTTCCAGGCCCAGACGGCCATCGGGAAGTTGAATGCGGTGATCACACCGACAGGCCCCAAGGGATGCCATTGCTCGGCGAGTCGGTGCAGGGGACGTTCGCTGGCGATTGTCAGGCCATAGAGCTGACGACTCAGTCCTACGGCAAAATCGCAGATATCAATGACTTCCTGCACCTCGCCCAGGGCTTCCTGAGTGATCTTTCCTGCTTCCCAGGTGATCACGGCAGCGACATCGGGTTTCAGTTCGCGAAATCGATTTCCGACACGACGAACGAACTCGCCCCTGGAAGGGGCGGGGATCACTCGCCAGCGGCGGAACGCATCCGTGGCGGCCTCGAGAACCGGGGTCACGTCATCGGCGGAAGCGGCCTGCAGAGTTCCCAGGATTGTTCCATCAATGGGAGAGCGGCTCGAGACAGGGCCTGCAGATCCGGCACGATTGCAGTTGCCGATCCCGATGGCGGACAGGTTTTGATTCAGTCCCAGCCGCCGCAGCACCGTCTGAATAGCGTCCATAAGCGTTGTCCCTTCGTTGGTCGACAATCCTTCGCCCGACAAAACCATTCTCGGGTGTAAAGCGCCGGCTGCCAAGTGCTCGAATTCCCCGAACCCGGTGTTTGCACCTTTGTTATGCTCATCGTGGTTATGCTCATCGTGGTTATGCTCATCGTGGGGGGGCGTCGATGAGGGGATCCCAGGTGGGTTTTGCGGATCCTCCGGCGTCTCTCTCTCAGCGGACGGGAAGAGCGAAAGTCTGCGGTATTATTTGCAGGACGTCATCAATGACAGAACCCCTGACACAGACTGTGACAGGGGTTCTGCAGAAAGTTTTCAGTCCGGCCTGCGGGTCTCGGGTCAGTTGCCGGGTGGATACTTACCCGACCGAGGGAGGGCCAAAGCCAGCGTTATTTCAGAACTACTTGGCGGCTTTCGCGAGTTCCGCTTCCAGGGTTTTGACCACTTCGGGAGCGTCTGGCTTGGTGGCGGTGGGGAACCGCGCAACGATCTCACCATTGCGGCCGATGACGAACTTTTCGAAGTTCCACTTGATCGGACCATCTTTGGCGGTCAGTTGCTTGTAGAGCGGTGCGGCGTCTTCGCCGTTCACGTCAATCTTGGAAAAGAGGTCGAACGAGACGTCATACTTCGACTTACAGAATTTGACGATCTCTTCTTCCGTCCCCGGTTCCTGAGCGCCGAACTGGTTGCAGGGGAAGCCGACAACTTCCAAACCCTTTTCGTGGTATTTGTCTTGGAGGGCTTCGAGTTGCTTGTACTGAGGAGTGGCACCACAGGCACTGGCGACGTTAACGACCAGCAGAACTTTCCCCTTGTACTTTTCAGCAAGGTTGACTTCTTTGCCGTCGATCGACTTCATCTTGTGGTTGAGCACTTTAGAACCCTTTTCTTCGGCCTGGGCCGGGGCCGAAGTCATTGCGACAGCGACAGCGGCAAAAAACGTCAGGGCGAGCAGTCTCATCGGGAGGTACTCCTGGGCAGGATGCTGATGTGGACGAGCCGACGACCCGCATGGGCCGCACGATTGGGAAACTCGTCACACACGACATACCGTGTAGTGTATCCTCCCGGAACGGGATGACCAGCCACACTGCTGATCAGCGCGCCTCTCAGGCGGCATCTTCCCGTTGTTCACCGACTTCCTCGTGATCGACCACGGCCAGCCGCGGTCCTTCGACTCGTTCTGTCATCCAGGGAGCCAGGCGTGCTTCGAGCGTCTCGATGCGGCTGCGGAGTTGATCGTACTGCGACATCCAGCGCTCGTGGCTGGTCGTAAACAGCCGCTGCATCTGGGATTCCCGTTCAAACTGCTGTGCGACAGTTTGTTTCATGCGGGTGACGGCTTGTTCGATCAGGCGGACGTTCGAAAAGTTGGTGCGATCGGATTCCGTCAGGGCGAACATCAGATAAAGCTCCTGTCAGGTAGGCCAGTAGAGAGTGAGTGATCGGAGGATGACCACGACTATCGACCTGACAGCGCGAGCTGCTTGATTGGCTTAGGTAAGATTTGCCGAAACTGGAGCCTTTGCATTCGAGTTGAAGGAAGATTTCTGATGCAGCGACTGTTCTGATTATGTCAGATGGGGCGTTGACGCTCGATGAGATAGGTGGCTAATGCTTCCTGCCATGTAGGCATGTTCCAGCCCAGGACCCGCTCCAGTTTTGAGCAATCCAGTACGCTGTAGTGGGGACGTCGTGCCCGTGCACCGTACTCTGCCGTGGTAATCGGAATGACGTTCGTCGGAAGGTGCGATTGTCGCATGATCTCTTTGGCAAATTCGTACCATGAGCAACTCCCTGCATTCGTCGCGTGATAAAGGCCGTACTCTTCTGTTTTGACCAGGTCAAGGATGGCGGAAGCGAGATTGGCGGTTGCGGTCGGGGTGCAGCGCTGGTCTTCGACCACTTTCAACTCGGGACGTTCCCGTCCCAGTCGCAGCATCGTTTCGACGAAGTTCCCTTTGCCGTGCATGGCGTTTCGCCCGTAAAGACCGCAGGTCCTGACGACGAAGTGCCGGGGGCAGTGTGCTCTGACAAGCTGTTCGCCTGCATATTTGCTGGCGGCATAGGTGCTGATCGGCAGCGGCTCGTCTTCTTCTTTCCAGGGGCGGTTCCCCGTGCGGCCGTCATAGACATAGTCAGTTCCGACATGGACCAGTTTCAGGTCGTGCTCACGGCAATAGTCGGCGAGCAGTCCGGGGCCGCGACGGTTGGTCAACATGGCCGCTTCCCGTTCGGTTTCTGCCTTGTCGACGAAGTTGTAAGCCGCGCAGTTGATCACAGCGTTGGGACGTTCGCGGTCCAGGACGCTGGTGACGCTCGCCGCATCCGAGATGTCGATATCGGCGTGCCCCAGCGGGATCGCTTGCGCTCCCAGGCGAGCAACCAGATCGCTTCCTAATTGCCCCCTGGCCCCAATAACCGCCACTCGCATCATGCTGTTCAAACTCCTGTCGGTGTGTATTGTCATCGCGAGAACATACCAGATGTGAGAAGCGAGAAAACCCTGATCCCGCCCCGGATGTGTCGCCGCTACCTTCCTGTCATACAGGTTCTGATTATGACCTTGACGGGGACCTCAGTCCCTCCGCGACTTCGACGGCGAAATACGTCAGCACTCCGTCCGCTCCGGCGCGTTTGAACGCCAGCAGGCTTTCCAGCATGGCCTTCGAGCGATCGAGCCAGCCGTTCTGTGAAGCCGCCGCAATCATCGCATATTCGCCGCTCACCTGATATGCAAACGTGGGGACACCAAAGCTGGCTTTGATCCGTTGAACGATATCCAGATACGGCATCCCCGGCTTCACCATCACCATGTCGGCGCCTTCCGAGATGTCGAGTGCCACTTCCCGAAGTGCTTCATCGCCGTTGGCAGGATCCATCTGATACGTTCGCTTGTCTCCCTGTCCCAGGCTGGTCGCTGAGCCGACGGCGTCGCGGAACGGGCCGTAAAATGCTGAGGCATACTTTGCCGCATAAGCCATGATCTGCACGTGATCAAAGCCAGCCTTGTCGAGTGCTTTTCGAACGGCACCGATGCGGCCATCCATCATGTCCGACGGGGCGATAGTATCGCAGCCAGCCTGTGCTTGAACGGTCGCCTGCCGGCAAAGCATCTCCAGAGTCTCGTCGTTGACGACATAGCCATCTCGCACCAGACCGTCCTGACCATGTGACGTATAAGGATCGAGCGCCACGTCGCAGATGATGCCCAGATTCAGGTTTCGCTCTTTGATGGCGCGGACTGCGCGGCAGACGAGATTGTCGGGATTGACCGCTTCGGTCGCTTCTTCATTTTTGAGTTCGGGCTCGGTCGCAGGGAAGAGTGCGATGGCGGGAATTCCCAGGTCTGCTGCGCGAGAGACCGCATCGACGAGAAGGTCGATCGACAGCCGTTCGACACCCGGCATGGATGCGATGGGCGTACGCTGATTTTTTCCCGACTGAACAAAGACGGGCCAGATCAGGTCATCGACGGTGACCTGGTTCTCTCGCACCATTCGGCGGGACCAGTCAAATCGGCGCGGGCGTCGCATGCGAGTCTGAGGAAACTGAACCGGGCCTGGACTTCCATGGAAACTCATTCACGAACTCCAACATTCGATCAAATGGGGTAACGTCGAAGAGGACGGCATCTTAATCGTTCAAATGCCCTACGCGGGATGAGTGCAGGGGGCTGCAGTTGGCCGCTGCAGTCTGCACAATCAGGGGTTGCACCCACCGGGGGATCGTGCTGGCAGGTCCTGCAATCGCCCGTCTCTCCCGCGGGGGACCTCGTCGAGTTTAGTCGGTTTCCGCAACGACGACGAGGGCCGGATGGGGCACCGTCTCATGAGCAGAAGTCGGCTGCTCACCCGCATGATCGAATGAATTTTTTCCGCCGTCTTTCGCTGGCGAAGAGGACAAGATCTGCTTTGCTTTCAAAACTTCCTGATGCACGACAGGGAAGGGGGGGATCTGCGCGTCCCATTCCAGCAGCGTAGCGACACCTCCCGTGGCGGTGTACGCCCGACGAAACAGTTCCCACACGGGGTCGATAACCGGGCCGTCGTGGGTGTCGATCAGATGCGTACCGCAGTTGGTATGCCCCGCCAGATGCATTTGAACCACGCGCTCGCAGGGAATCTCATTCAGATATTCGAACGGATCGAAGTCATGATTTTGTGATGAGACGAAAACATTGTTGACATCGAGCAGCAGGCCACATCCCGATTCCTCTGCCATGCGAGCGATAAACTCGGACTCGCGCAGTGTCGACGCGGCAAACGTGACATAGCTGCTGGGATTCTCGAGAATCAGCGGTCGCTCCAGCACGTCCTGCACGATCCGGATTCGCTCAACCACGTGCCGAAGTGACGCTTCCGTGTAGGGCAAGGGCAGAAGGTCATGGGTGTTGATTCCCGCCACTCCGGTCCAGCAGAGGTGATCCGAAATCCAGTGAGGCTGTACGTCCGCAGCCAGTCGCTTCAAGCGATCCAGATAATCAAAGTTCAGGGGATCCGTGCTTCCAATCGACAGCGAGACTCCGTGCATGACAACCGGGTAACGTTCGGCAATCTGCTCAAGCACATAACGAGGTCGCCCCTGCGAGTCCATGAAGTTTTCAGAAATGACTTCGAACCAGTCGACCTGGGGCTCTTCCGTCAGGATATGGTCGAAATGGACCGTCCTGAGTCCGACACCCAGTCCGAGGTTCTTGAAGCCGAGTCGTCCGTTCATCGCTCGTCCCTTGCGCGACCTGCACGCGTGGTCGTAATCCAGACAAACACGCGGCCCGCTTCGTCCTGCCAGAACTCACGTGTCAGACGTTGTGGAACGACCACCTGCCGCAGCGCAAGCCCCCAACTGGTCATCTTTCGCGGGAACGAAACTTTGATTTTTTCCAGATCGATCTGTCTGGATTCCAGCTCGGCGTAGTCGATCAGGATGGGGGTCTCGGAAAGGTCAGAGATCGCGCCGATCACATCTGCCAACTCCACATCCGACAACTCGATCGGAGCCATCTCGAAGAGTTTGGGAACGGCTTTGAAGATTTGCTGCTTCACCGGCCAGCCAATCGGCCATTGATCGGATTTGGTGTCGCGTGTCTCGATCAGTAATTCGATCGATCCCGCGGATGTCCGATTGGGGCGATAGCCGAGTCCGTTTTCGTTCAGTGCCACGGCAAGCACAAGACCTGTGCTGAAACCGTTCAATTCGTGCCGCGCCTGGGCTTGTGCGCCCCGTCGTTCGAGCCGTTCTTTGGCGTCGGAACTCCAGCGTACGGGAACGTCTGGTGGGAGCGGCAGCTTCGAAATCAGATCCTTCAGCAGCATCTCCTCTGTATTGAAATCGATTGGCTTGACGAGTTTGTCGTACAGCTTGGCGAACTGTTCTTCAGACAATCCCCAGAGGGGTTGTCCGACAGGAGTTCCCTTCATGCCGTAGGTACGGAGTTCCTGAATCCATTCGGCCAGTTTGGTTGTTTCACTGAGCGAGAATGATCGATCGGGAAAGAAGATGTTTCCTGATCGATCGAGTGTCCCGATGGCCGTGACGTAACGCGTGTTCCCGACTTCCCGTTCCTTGATTTCCGGTTTGTCCGCACCAATCGGGCGATGCACCCTCAGAGAAACGTCGAGCGGCTCAAGAACTTTCAGCCACTTCTGCGCGTGTAATCCCCCGCCGTCTGCGTCCTGTAATAGCTCCATCTCAACGATGGTGTTTTTCGGAGCGGGCTTTTTGGGAGCCGGTAAGCGGGAGGTGACGGAGGCGGGAGGGTTTGGCCGCAGTCCCTTCTCACGAACCTGTGCCCAGGCGTGATTAACGGGAATCAGCGTCCCCAGGAACAGGCTCAGCGTGATGAAGCGCGATCGCAGGGCAGAGAGCCACCCAGGCACCTTCGCGGTCAGCCAGAATCCGTTGCGCGCCGTGGTGAGGGGTGGCATGTTCGTCTCCGACGAAGAGTAATCGACTGGCCCCATGGCCCGGGTCGGGTGATTAAACATCGAGAAGGGTCTTCAGGTTTCATTCCGCGAACGGGTCAACTTGCCTGCCGATTCGAAAATCCTGTCACCCGACTCCGTTCCTGTAATCGCGGGCCTGATGATCAGAGTTCGCCATCGTACTTCAGCAGACTGAAGACATCCTGGTTTTTCAGCTTGTCGCGACCATTCAGGAATGTCAGTTCGATGAGAAACGCGCAGCCAATCACAGAGGCTTTGCTTTCTTCGGCCAGACGGACACAGGCTTCGATCGTACCACCGGTGGCAAGCAGATCGTCGACCAGCAGAACGCGGCTACCGGGTTCGATGGCATCTACGTGCATTTCGAGCGAGTCGCTGCCGTATTCCAGATCGTATTGAAACTTGCGGGTCTTAAACGGAAGTTTGCCCGGTTTCCGGACGGGGACGAATGCGGCTCCCAGTTCTACGGCGAGCGGTGCGGCGAAGATGAAACCTCGCGACTCGGCCGCCAGAATTGCGGTGGGCTTCGCCTCGCGGAATTTGTCAGCAAATTGCTTGATGGCATACTGAAACGCAGCCGGTGCCGAAAGAAGGGGGGTAATGTCGCGGAACATGATTCCGGGCTTAGGAAAATCTGGCACGTTCCGAATGTACTCTTTCAGGTTCACAAACGCCTTCCTTCAAGCTCGTGGGCTGCAAATTGGTGAATGGTCAATTCAAACCGGACTCCGAGAATCTCCGTAAATCCCGTTTGAAAAGCAACAGAGATTGTCTCGATGGAGTCGGTGTTGAGGGCGGAAAACGTCCTGCTCGATTTATCGTCTCAGGATTCGACCCCGATGACCATACGAATTGGTGACGTCACCCCATGGCGTTGTCTTCGGCAAGTGGAGTTGTCTTCGGCAACGGGTCACATACACTCTGCCGATTATTTGCGACGACCGATTCCTGTGATCTCCATCCGATTTTGACGAACTCAGCGGGAAAAGCGTCTTACCCCTGAACTCGTCTGCAAGGTGCCACTGATGTCCTCTGATCTCCCCTCATCTGATTCTGGCAGTGGCGCACGTGTCCCCAGGCTCGAGATTCTGCGCGAAGATGGTCCTCTGATTGCGCTGAATAAACCCTCAGGATTGCTCACGCAGGGGGTACCGCATGCCCAGGCATCCCTGGAAGGGCTGGTCAAGCAGTATCTGAAGGAGCAGCATCACAAACCGGGAAACGTGTATCTGGGGGTTCCGCACCGGCTGGACAGGCCTGTCTCGGGAGTGGTTGTGTTCGCGAAAAACTCCAAAGCGGCCGACCGATTGGCGGAGCAGTTTCGAAATCGATCCATCCGTAAAACGTATCTCGCCGTCGTCGAGTCGGTTCCTTTGCCAACGGAAGGAACTTTGACCGACTGGTTATTAAAAGATGCCACGGCGGCACACGTCTCGGTCGTCTCAAGAGGGACAGAGGGGAGCAAGCAGGCGGTGCTGGACTATGAAGTCATCGCCGTCAAGGGAAAGCGGGCCCTGGTGCAGATCGAACTGCACACGGGCCGGATGCATCAGATCCGCGTCCAGTTTGGCTCACGCGGGTGGCCCATTGTGGGAGACAAACAATACGGTGCGGTGCTGACTGACGAGGCTGGTCGAGACTACAACCCCCAGGTCTCGCCCATCGGGTTGCACGCGTGGCGCCTCGTTCTGAAGCACCCCGTTCGCTATGACGACATTCGTCTGGAGGCCCCACTTCCGCGACACTGGGCGGAATACGGATTCGTCATCCCGCGTGGTCTGTAAGATTGTCATCGTGCATTCGCTGACGTGGTTCAGCTCAGCGAATCGGCCTCCGGCTTTCCGAAGAACGACTTCGGTCCTGCCGTCTGCAGCCACGGACGCGACTGCGCCAGTGACTCCATGACGGCACCGGGGACTCGAACCCGATTGTCACGGCCGATTATTTCGGTGACGTCAGGGCTTTGCACAGGAGGTCTGAGGGGAACTCTCTTCGAGCAACTTCTCGACCTTTTGAATGAGTGTGTCGCGGAGGACTTCGAGACTGCCCCGAGGGAGGATTGTCGGCTCTTCCTGATAGAGCCCTTTTCCATATTCCCCTTCCGGCAGCAGGTATCCCACTTCCACCCCATCCGCCAGAGGAGAGTACAGGACGGTCAGGTGGGGAAAGCGGGTTCTCAATTCTTTCGCCAGCACCTGATACGGTTCGCCTCCCGAAGTGATCCAGACCGATTCACCGACGACATGGACTGATACCGAAAGAGGATAGGTATCGCCGGGAGGAAGATTGGCCAACCGTCCAAGAGCTCGCTTGGCACGTTCCGCTTTAGCTCGACAGTCGCGTGCGGCGACCACGTCACCTCGTTGGTGGGCCTGTGCAGCGAGGTCCTCCATTTTCACCCGTTCCCGCTCTAGCGTTTCCGGGTCGTCGTGCGGTTTCAGTGGAAACGGAATGGCAAGACGAGTACCGCTCACACGGGCCTGGCGCTCGCGGCGTGACGGGTCTGTGGGGGCATATTTCCACGTCCCGAGAGTGGCTCCCGAGATGACGGGGCCTGCGTACTGGAACTCCGTTTCACAAGGTCCCAGGGACTCCAGGGCGGACAATGCGGCAAATCCCAGTAATCGGCCGTTTCGGTCTGCGACCGAGACGTCACCAACGAAACCGACACGCGGCCCAAGGTCTCCCAAGGCCCCTTGCCAGTAGACGCAGGGGACGCCGGTCGCCTGGCTGACGGTTTCGCGTAAGGCTCCAACGTAGTCCGGGCTGATCAGGCTGTTTTCCCAGCCGAGCGTCGTCGGGTGACAGGCATAGTGAACCAGCACCGCGCGAAGCGAGCCTTCGTCAGTCGAAATCCGAGCAACGGTCACCGTGTCGTCAGCGACTCCCTCGGGATTGTAACCACAGACAAAGCGGCCAAAGTCTTCGTCCCAGTAGTCCCGATTGGCCGCGAGCGTGCAGCGTGAGGTTGCGTACGAGAGATGACTGACTTTCATGTCCGCGATTGCTGATCGGGTTGCTGCTGCCAACTGATCGCCGATATTACTCAGGTAGGCGGGAATGAGTTCACCCCCTTCCAGGCCGAAGCGGTCGGGCATGTACCAGCCGCCGGAGTGGGTGTGCGAGTAACCCACGACGACCTGTTCGGCAGGAAGATTCGCCGCCTCGCTGACACGGCGAATGAACTCCCGGTGCTGTCTGCCGACGAAGCCACAGTGATCGAGGACGACGCGGATAAAATCGGGACGACCCTGATCGACTCCACCGATGGCGATGACGTCAGCCTGCAGCGGGCGATGGATTCCGGTGGCGCGATCATGTGCTGCCGCTCCGAACATCCGATGATAGATTCCGATCGGAGGGGTGATATCAACGACGCCCAAGCCAAATCGAACTCGCGCTTCAGGCGTCGGACAGGATCGCTTTTTCATGAAGAATGAATTCTTTCGTCTGTGGTCAGTTCGTGGCAGACAGTTCCATCCACGCTATTGGCGGGCAGCTAAGTTACCAACAATCCTCGTTCCTTGCTCCTGACGATTTTCAATTATGCGGGGGCCTTCGGGGGTCGGGCTGACCCGTGGAGCCCCCCGAGCGAGGTCTTCTCTTCATATCCTCTCGAGGCGCGGCTAACCGGACTCGACACGAGCGAAGTCTTCGGATTGAATGTGATGCGCTCGCCGGAATACCGACTGATTCTTTCGTGCACTTTAATGAATTCACCGCCCATGAGATTCCTGATCACTCTGTTGCTGGTTCTTTCCATGAGCTTCAGTTCCGCCCTGGCGGCCGAAACCCCGGCGGGTGATCACCCACCTCAAAAGCTGGGCGAACTGATGAATGTGGCAGCGGTCGCGCCATTCGCATTATTGCTGTTATGTATTGCCTTGTTCCCGCTCATGAATCCTCATTGGTGGGAACACAATCGAAACAAGGGAATCATTGTTGCCGTCCTGGGATTGCCGGTGATCGCCTACCTGATGACGTTCGGTCATAGCGGTCTTGAGGCGATGGAGCATTCGGGTAAGGAATATCTCTCATTCCTGGTTCTGCTGGGGGCGCTGTTTGTGATCAGCGGCGGCGTCTATGTGAAGGGATCCCTGAAAGGGGCTCCTTTCGTGAACACGTTGTTCCTGGGACTGGGGGCGGTGATCGCCAGTTTTGTGGGAACGACCGGGGCTTCGATGCTGCTGATTCGTCCCTTGCTGCGAGCGAATGAGCGACGGACCCGCGTCACTCATATTGTCGTGTTCTTCATCTTCGTTGTCTCCAACTGCGGCGGCTTGCTGACTCCTCTGGGTGACCCTCCGCTGTTTCTCGGGTTCCTCAAAGGCGTCCCTTTCACCTGGACGTTCCGACTGTTACCGGAGTGGGCCTTTGTGAATGCGGTGCTGCTTGTCATCTTCTTTTTATGGGACTCCATTGCGATTCGACTCGAAGCCCCTTCACCGGAACAGCAGGCAGATTTAGAGACGCCCGTTGAGAAAGAGCCGTTCGGTATTGAAGGAGCCCATAACTTCCTGGGGCTCGCGGCAATCGTCGCGATCATCTTCTGTTCGGGTCAGGGCTATGGGAAAGAGTTCTTCGAGAAGTTCCTGCCGGGAAGCGGTGACGGCTGGCCGTTTGGCGTGCAAGAGATTCTCATGACTCTGACCACCTTACTTTGCTATTTGATGACTTCGTCGGCCACTCGCGAGAAGAATCGGTTCGGTCTGGGACCTATCATTGAAGTCGCCGTCGTGTTCGCGGGGATCTTCATTACGATGATTCCTGCATTGGCAATATTAAATGTCAAAGGGAAGACATTAGGCGTCGATTCCCCTGCCGAGTTCTTCTGGGCGACAGGTGCGTTGTCGAGCTTCCTGGACAATGCACCAACCTATCTGACCTTTGCGGTGACCGCCTGCGGGATGTATGGCGTCGATGCCGAGCAGGGACGTTATCTGTACCACTTCCTGAATCTGCCGGAAGCGGCTGAGACGGCAAAGATTCTGGCAGCGATTTCGTGTGGTGCGGTCTTTATGGGAGCGAATACCTATATCGGTAACGGCCCTAACTTCATGGTAAAAGCGATTGCCGAAGAAAATAACGTGAGAATGCCCAGCTTCTTCGGATACATGCTGTATTCAGGCGGGATCCTGATTCCCATTTTTGTCGCCGTCACGTTCCTGTTCTTCCGTGGCTGAGAGCAGTGACTGGCGGGATCGAATCGACAATCGACTCAGCTGAGTGGGCCGCGACAGGACACGCCGTGCCGGTGTTGCCGTCGAAGTTCCTGCTTCAGGAATCTCCGCGTCGATGGTGGCTTGTTTATCAGGTTACTGGAATGCCGCGGAGCCTGATGTATTGCCATGCAATCGACGCGTAAAGAAAGGGAGTGGCGGGAAGAATTGTCTTCCACCGCCACTCCCCGTTGAAATCGAATCGGAAGTTCAGCCTTGGGGCTGAAACTTCATTTACCCTGCTTCTTCTGGATCTTGGCCCAGTCGTCTTTCAGGGTGACCGTGCGGTTGAAGATCAGTTTGTCCGGCGTCGATTCCTTGTCGACACAGAAGTAGCCGATCCGCTCGAACTGGCACCGGTCGAGGGGTTTCGCCGTTGCGAGGGAACGTTCCAGCTTGGCATCAGGAACGACCACCAGCGATTTGGGGTTGAGGTAGTCCTTCCAGTCTTCGTCCTCGGGGATGTCGGCAACATTCGCAATCGAGAACAAGTGGTCGTAAAGCCGGACTTCGGCGCTCACCGCGTGCGCTGCAGAGACCCAGTGAATGGTCGATTTCACCTTGCGGTTGTCCGGCGCGTTCCCTCCGCGGGTGGCTGGGTCGTAGGTGCAGTGAACTTCGGTGACCTCGCCCGTGGCGGGATCTTTCACCACACTCGTGCAGGTGACAAGATAGCCCCAGCGCAATCGAACTTCGCGGCCGGGTGACAACCGGAAAAACTGCTTCGGCGGGTCTTCCATGAAGTCGTCCCGCTCGATGTAGAGCGTCTTCGAGAACGGCACCAGGCGACTTCCAGCGGAAGGATCTTCCGGGTTGTTGATCGCTTCCATTTCTTCAACTAGGTCATCCGGATAGTTATCGATGACGACTTTCAGCGGATTGATAACCGCCATGACGCGGTTGGATGTCTTGTTCAAATCCGCCCGGACGGCGTTTTCGAGGACGACGATCTCGGTCAGGCCGTTGAACTTGGTCACCCCGATTTCTTCGCAGAAGGCCCGCATGGCGGCGGGGGTGTAGCCCCGTCGGCGAATCCCCGCGATGGTCGGCATGCGGGGATCGTCCCAGCCGGAAACCGCATTGGTTTCGACGAGTTCCAGCAGCTTCCGCTTACTCATCATCATGTGAGTCAGGTTGAGTCGGGCAAACTCGATCTGCTGTGGGTGGTACAGGTCCAGCACATCAATCAGCCAGTCGTACAGCGGACGATGGTTCTCGAATTCCAGCGTGCAGATCGAGTGGGTGATCTGCTCCAGCGAATCACTGTAGCCGTGGGTGAAGTCGTACAACGGATAGATGCACCACGCCTTCCCGGTCCGATGGTGTTCGGCGTGCCGAATCCGGTAGAGCAGGGGGTCCCGCATATTGAGGTTCGTGTGCGCCAGGTCGATTTTGGCTCGCAGCACATGTGCTCCGTCCGGAAATTCGCCCGCTCGCATCCGTCGGAACAGGTCCAGGTTTTCCTCCACGGTCCGATCACGGTACGGCCCGGGCGTTCCCGGCTGCGTCAGCGAGCCGCGCATCTGGCGAATTTCTTCGGTCGAGCAACTGTCGACGTAGGCGAGGCCCTTCTCGATCAGTTTTTCGGCGTACTGGTAGATCGTTTCGAAGTAATCGGAGGCGTAGAACAGGTTGTCCCACTGAAAACCGAGCCAGCGAACGTCGTCCTGAATCGATTCGACGTACTCGACATCTTCCTTCGTGGGATTAGTGTCATCGAAACGAAGGTTGCACTGACCGCCGTACTTGATGGCCAGCCCGAAATTCAGACAGATGGATTTGGCGTGGCCGATATGCAGATAACCGTTCGGCTCGGGAGGAAAGCGGGTATGGACTCGTCCGCCGAACCGTCCTGACGCGTTGTCGGCATCGATCAGGTCGCGAATAAAATTGGTCGGCGTCGTTGAGGAGGAATTCTCTTCCGTGGACATGACGAATCGTTTCTTCTGGAACTCGGCAGACCTCACCGCGGGCGATCATGAGGCATGCAGACTAGGATGAAATCAGCAACAGATCTGACAGACTTGTAGCCGCGCCTGCTTCACGTCGTCAATTGGCAATTTACTGTAATGGCCGGTTGAATCGACTCGATTTTGGCCCCGACTGACTTCTGAGATGTCCCAGTTGCGTTTTCAGAAAAGTGAGGTATTTGGGGTCTTCGTCGACGAACAGTTCTTCACCGTTCAGACGCCACGCTGTCTCCAGAGCCGCCGCGGCACCGTTCAGGTCGCCCAGCTCGAACAGGCTCTGGCCCAGCCGCAGCCAGAGAAATTCGTTGTCTTCTCCCCCCGGTGCGTCGAGGGCTTCTTGAAGTGCGTCTCTCGCCGGTCCGAAATGCCGGTGTGCGAAATAGATGTCGCCAGCCGCCATCAGGATCCACGTGGCCGCCGGCCACTGCTGCTTGGGGTTTGGCAGCAGCTCCCAGGCCGCCTCGTATTGATCGAGGGCGTCATGAAGTTGATCGATCTGCGCGAACTTATCCCCCTTCTGGCAGAGTTGATCGATCATCATTCGGATATCAGGCGGCAACTTCGGCATGAGGGCTGATTCTGGTTGTGGACGGGGCGAGCGGATCGCACGCTGAGGCTTGTGATTTTTCCTGACGACGCGCCCGGTGAACGCCGTGATCGCCCCGCCGTCCGGTTGACGAAAGGCGAACGGGTGCGTGGGATTCCGCGACCGCGACTGACAGGCGACTCTCTACATAACATATGCGGTGGGTGATTCCCAAACCAGCAACGCTTGCTGATGACTGCGGGAAATCGCCCGATCCCCCGATTTCCACTCGCATTTGCCGCTTATGGAAGGGGAATGAGACAGACGGCGACGTGCGGGCGGTTAGTGTCGCAGCCCGTCAATTTCCTGGTCAAAAATCACGCTCCACGAGTCGCCCTCTTTTTTTTCCAGACGAACGAGACCCCGGCACCTGTGGCCAGACAGGCATACTTCACAGTGGTCTGGCTCATTGATCTGCCAAGTGAACACGCCCCGGTCCCAGAGGGTGACCGTCCCTCGTCCACCACTCACCGGACCTTCGTAGTCCAGATAGAGCAGCCGATGGGCGGGCAGGGCTTCCGCCGGGATCTCATCAGAGGATCCATCCGGGGGTGACAGCAACCTCCACGTCCGACACTCCTCGTCCCCTTCCAGCAGAAAATCCCAGTGCAGGAACGGATGATCGTGGATCAGGATCGCAAATCGGGGCATGGATCAGTCTCGTGCAGGGGACTTCGCGTTAGCGAGGCGGTCAGGGGCGGCTGGCGGAGAAGTGTTCCTGAGCCTCGCACAATCGGCAAGGGCGTATGCCCGAAACGGTTGTGGGAATGTGACGGTTACAGGTGTTCGGGGTTTGGTGTAGCGGTCACGCAACCTGTTGTGCGTAAATGGGTTGAGTTGATTTGTTGTGATCGGGCGGGCTGCCGGGAGGTGGAGAAGGACCCCTTTCTACAAGGGATGTGACGTGAATCGGTAGAATGGACATCATCGACACGAGCACGCGAGGAATCCTCTTCGTCAGGGGAAATGTGGGAAGACCTGTCGAACATGCATTTCCACAAAAAGGGACTCGAATACAATTCAATGAGGGAAGGATCGAGTAGAATTATCCTGATATGTCAGAGGTCAGTGAAAGAGGTCAGTGAAAGAGGTCAGTGAAAGAGGTCAGTGAAAGAGGGCTGTGAATAGAGGGCAATGAAGAAGTGTCAGTCCCCTGCTGCGGAACGCCGGAAGGGTTCACCAGAGAATCACACTTCCAGGTGATCGCGGCAGGTGGATCATTCACGAGACGGAACGAATGACGCCAACTGGAGGGTGGCTCGCCCGGGATCGATGATCGGTCGTGTGGTGAGAGGGGGATTCTGAAAAGAGTTCTCCTGTCGAGTTGGAGGATCGAGTGGTATGTTCTGGAGAGGGAGTCATTTCGATGCCAATGCGAAGTCAGAAGTTCGTGCAGGCCGTGGGGCTTGTCGCGGTCGTCATCGGGCTGTTGAGTGTGGGATACAATGTGAACGGAGCTCCGCCCGAAAAAGGGGCGGAATCCGGTTCAGCGACTTCTTCCGCCACGCCCGAAAAGAAGGTTAAGACTGTGGACGCAAACCAGGACGACGAAACCGCTGAAGAACCAAAAGTTCAAACCGAATACAACCTGCTCACGCGGGAAGAGCAACGGATCATCCTGAGAAAAGGGACCGAGCGCGCTTTTACGGGCGAGTACACGGACAAAAAGGATCCCGGCACCTACGTCTGCCGCCGCTGCAATGCACCGCTCTATCATTCCAAAGACAAGTTTGAGAGCCACTGCGGCTGGCCCAGTTTCGATGATGAGATTCCCAAAGCCGTTAAGCGGGTGCTGGATGCCGATGGAGATCGGACCGAAATCCTCTGCAAAAACTGCGGCGGACATCTGGGACACGTCTTTCTCGGTGAAGGGATGACGAAGAAGAATACTCGTCACTGCGTGAACTCCCTTTCCATGAAGTTTTATCCCGAGGGGGCCAAAATCCCACCGACGATCGTCAAGAAGCCCGCTGCTCCTGGTACCAAATAATTCCTCTGCTGACCGGCGGGACCGCTGTGCAACGCGTTCGACATGCACAGCGCGTCCTCTGTCAGACTGCAGAAGACGCGTTTCGGTTGAGTAGACCAGATGGAACTCGACCGTTCCGGTCAGACCCCTGATCGAGATTCGTCGCTCAACCTTTGATACGGTCGATCCTGTTTTGACTTGCGAACGATGAACCCAAGGAAGAGAAATGCCGCTGTATGAGTATGCTGTAGTGAATGACGATGGCTCGCATGGCCAGGTCTTCGAAGTTCTTCAGAAAATCGGTGAGCCCGCGCTGACTACGCATCCGGAGACGGGGCAGCCCGTGGAACGGATCATCTCGGCCGCCAGCGTGCCTCGGCCGATGGGCGGCCCCATCAAAGGGGACATCAGCAACCGAAACCTGGAAAAACTCGGTTTCACCAAGTATCAGAAGTCATCGACTGGAAGCTATGAGAAGGTGCTGGGGGATGGCCCTGATCTGATCAAGCGAGATAACCTCTGAGCGAGACAGCGTGGGCAGGCTGCCAGCAAGTGAATTGAACTGAGTCCGTTCCGGCCGGTGCCGAGCATCACGTCTCATTTCCGGCAACTGACAGCCTCTTCCAGGACGAAATCACCTCGCCCCGACTTTGCGGGGGAGGTGATTCGAACGGAACCGCGGGAGCTCCGGCATTTCCTTCGCTTCGTATTCACGTCTGGATATTCACGTCAGGCTGATATCGACCGCACGCCGCAATCCCGCAGAAAGGGTTGTCCGATCGACAACGTGCGGCCGCCATCGCTGGAATGGATCAGGGAAGAGGAGCCCTGAGCGTCTTCAGGAATGAGACAAGTGCCTGCTGATCGGGTTGAGGCAGTGCGCGATATTTCTCGCGAACATGGCGTGCTGCTCCGCCATGCCGCTCAATCGCACTCGGCAGATCAGGCGAGCCTCCGTCGTGAAAATACGGGGCCGAGTCGGCGACACCCCACAGGGCCGGCGTCTTCCATTCGTTGAGTTTCGGATGATCGTCGGGCAATGGAACATCGGGGACTTTGGAGTAACCGTCATTCGCTTCGTCTGTCAGGCTGTGCAGGCTGAAGTCACTGTAAATCCCCTGGATGCCATCCAGATCGGGGATGTGACAGTCGGCGCAACCCACTGACGAAAACAGGGCTTCACCCCTTTCAACAACCGTCGTCTGCGTCACATCGCCCGGTCGTTCCCGTCGAGGTGCAGGGATTGTTTCGACGTAGGCCACAAGGGCCGCGAACTGCTGGCGGGTCATATCGAGTTCGGCATCCGTGTCTTCGCGATACTCCTGCGCCACGTGTTGCTTCCGGAGATGGTTCGAGAGCCCCAGTTCTCCCGCACAGGCGGCCGCGACGAATTCCTTCAGTGTGGCAAACTGGGCTTTCCAGCCGAACTTTCCGATCCGCCCGTCAGGAAGGATCCGCACACGACCCGTCGGGGTTGATTTGAAGTCGAGATCAAATTCCCGAGTCAAACTGGTCACGGATCGACGCAGCGATTGCCCGCGAATGGCGACTTCTCGAATCTTGTCAATCTGCCCGGCTCCGAATAACGCGGGCGTATTACTGGTGTCGTAGTGAATTGGATCGAAATCAACAATGTCGATCCGACAGCCGCCGATCACCTTCATGCCATTTTTGACGATGGGATTGTGGCGACGCACTGTGGAGGCGGATTCCAGCAGATCGGGGCGAACGGCTGAGGCATGTACGACGCCTGACAGAGGGAGTGGTTCCTTCTTCGTCGGCAGGATTTCGAAGGTTTTGACGTTGAGCTTGTTAGGACCCGCTCCTCCGACCGTTCCCTGAAAGTGGCATTCGACGCACGACGTGGCGTTAAAAACGGGCCCCAATCCGTCCCCCTGTCCCGACAGGGGGTCGTTCTCGGTCCATTTGTGTTCAAAGAGTGCCCGTCCCTGCGCAATCTGTGCTTCAGTAGGTTGGCAGTACCAGGCGACAACCGCACTTTCGGCCAGCCAGATGGCACCCATCGCGATGCCTGCAAAGCAATACTGTGTCACGGTCTGCGGAGGGCGAATGCCAGCGGAGCGAAACATGATAAGAGCTCCTGAGAGGTGAGTGAGGCGAATCGAGTAGAACGATCTGCCCGGAATGGGTAGAGACAAAATATCTGAAATAAGACAGAATTGGAATAGTCTGTTTGCAGAAAATGACACTCGGGGCGGAAATGGAACCAGTGGCACTCGCAGCGATGAGATGGTGTGTGAAAAGACTAAAGACGGCGTGTCATTGCCAGGTGGCATGATTCAAGGTAACGTTGATATCGACTGCACGATGGATCATGCGGGTCAGTTCTTGCACGTTAGCAGCGGCGTGACAAAGTCGGGGAAGGAGTCTCGATGGCTAGCGACGACGAAAATATGGGTTCGGAAAAGGCCCCGTCGGAACGCCGCTTCCGGAAACGCTGGATCTTGCTCGTCGCGATGGGCGGGCTTCTGCTGTGGTTCGGCATGTGGCCATCCAGCGAAGCCATCATCGGGAAGGTTGACCTTCCCGATGGGAAGGCTTTCCGCATTCACAAACTAACGGTTGGGACGTTGCACTCTTACAACTCGACTGCTGCAAGTGGTCTGACTTCGTTAGAGGTCCGTTTAAACGGATGGTTGGCACGCATCGGTCGAGAAATTTTGCCGGTAAATCAACGTGGCGTGACCGTTCACAGTCAGTCAACCACCGTCTGTGTCTGGCATGAATTCGACTGGGCTGCAGACGACTCGGATGCGACTCCCGCGTGGGCGATCTTGTCGGACCAGAATGGCTGGCGGACGTCTGTGAACCTGTCTGGTTTCGAATATTTACGCAATCAGCCGGAAACTGCGTCCGTGTCATCTCACCAGCGGGTGGAGCCTTATCAATTTGCAATGGAAGCTCCTGTCACAGGTCCTCAGGTGAAACTGGAGCTATTGAATTCGACAGGAAGAACTCTTGGCAGTACTTCACTCGCCTATTCCGTCCCCGCAGAGTTCTACGAGCCTCGAACGACGAGGGCATTACCCGCGGTCGCGGAAGACGTGGATCTGACTGTCACCCTGGTAGGACTGAAAGCCGACTGGTCTGGCGACGAAAATGATCTCTGGTTTGGCGACAGTCTGACGGTGACTCCTGAAATCGTCGTCAAGGTGAATGGCGTTGAGTCCAGGGATTGGACGTACGTCACCACAAAGCTTTCTACGCTGGAGTCCGGGTACGCGGGAAAGCCGCTTGTCGCGTCGGTTGAATCGGTCCTGGGGGGAGTGGCCCCCTTGGACTCGTGCACTGTTTCGCCCTATCAGTCCGCCTGGAAGTTGCGTCTTCCGCTGGTTTGTCGCAATCCCGGAAAAGATGACTCTGCGTACGTTCAGGTGTTTTCAGACATTTCAATCGAAGGGGGAATTGCTGCAATTGCAGAATCAACCGATCCTCCACCTGCTGGCACCCCGAGTCTGAAATTTCTCGGTGCCGGGAGGGATGGTTCCTTTGTTTACGCTGCGGAGAGCGAAGCAATTACTGCATACCCCAACACGGTACCTTTATCGCTTTTGACACGAAACCGACTCGACGGCACGATCCAGTCAACCTTCGTCCCACGGGCACCCGGTACCGTTTCCGCGTGGTCTTCTCTTAATCCCGTGACCGTGAATCTCAATCTGACAGCGCAGTGTCCCCATCTGGTCATGTCAGTAACGGACATGGGAGTACGGTCACCCTGCGTGATGATCAAATCAAGCAACGGTCAAGAGTTGGAAGGGGATCTCTATCACATCCAGGGCCTGCTCATTTGGGTGGCGAAGCTCCCCTATCCCGAAATTGATCGGATCGATGCCACGGTCGTTCTGCAGGACGCTCGATACTTTACCTTCGAAGTGGCCCCCCCGGCTGTTCCACCCCGTCCGCAGAGGCAAGGACGTCAATTTGAGTGAGTTCAGCGATATGCCGTCCGTGGTGTTCTACCAGGTGCGGATCACGCTTGGGATTAGTTGTGGCCATTAGTCATCGAAACGGAATCTCACCGCAGTCGAAGTAACGCTGGTTAATCACTCTCTTCGGGTCATTCGAATGGATCTCCCCTGTGTCTGGCCGGCCGAGGCGCAACGGCGAGAAGAAAGGATTCTCAATGACGGATGACGGAACTGGAGTCGCTTCAGGAACTCGGCGCCGTTGGCGAAAGCGAATTTTCCTGATCGTCGGGTGCGGCTGTCTGCTGCTGCTCGGAAGAGAGATGATGTGGGAAAGGCCGCTCGCCATAATCAGACTTCCCGAGGGAAGTCAGTTTACAATTCACAAGACGACAGTCGGTAAAGAACATTCCTACTACAAAGCACCGTGGGGCTTGACGTCGGCCGAAATCTGGGCCAATAAGTGGCTGACGCGGGTTAATCGACAAATTGCTGTGTCGAATCGCAATATTGTGTCTCGCACAACCTTGCCAATGATCCTTTTCTGGCACACTTTTGATTGGTCACGCCAGGTATCAGAGGCAACTCCCTTCTGGATGATTCTGACTGACGAACGAGGGTGGCGGACGGCTGGTGACTTAACTCATATGCACGGTTCTTCCGGACGCCTGCCTGCCGGCTTTAGACCATTGGACCTGCCGCCATGTTTTGCCGTGGAAATGCCGTCATCCTCCGGGACGCTGAAAGTTGATCTTTTAAACAGTAACAAGAGCACGCTCGGAAGCTCGCAGATTTTCTATACTGTTCCCAAGGACCGATTGCAGAGCTGGAGTCCCCGCCAACTGCCAGCGAAAGAACAAGACGGCAATATGACCGTTGAATTGTTTCGGGTGAAAGCGGAATGGCCGGACCAGGAATTTACCAATTCGTGGCCCGGCGATGCTCTCAAGGTGGATCCGGAATACACCGTGACCGTGGATGGAAGGGTATCGAACGACTGGATCCCTTATACAGGTGGGGCACCTTTACTGGAGTCGGTGCTGGTCGTCAGCCAAGCCGAGGCGTACGTCGAATCGAACATCGGTGTTGTCGCACCACTGCAACACTGCACGATTTCGCCATTCAACGAGACCTGGAGACTGGGGCTTTCCCTGATCTGCCGTAATCCTGCCACTCTCGCGTCCGCAGACGTCGTAGAAATTCCTGGGATTTCGTTCAACGGGAAGAGCAGCACCAGTTCTGATTCAAGAATTGAATTGACGGAAACAGACGGTGATTCAACGCTGGTCGTGAAGCTAATGGGGGCTGGCCGCGCTGGGTCTTATTCCTACCAGGGACCGGGGGAGGCACCTTTTCCCTTCACCCTGCCGTGGAAACTGAAACACATGACGAAGGGAGCATTGGAAGGGACGTTTCTAGTAGCCCCGGCCGGGCCGCAATCGTTCGCTGCCGGTGGGACACTGAATAACGGTCCCGTCAGTCGACCACTTCAGTCCCCCGTCAAAGTCAGTTTGAATTTAACTCTTCCACGACCACATTTCGTACTTTCAGTGACAGGGGCCGGGGACCGGTTTCCCTACATCATTGTGAAAGATCCGCGGGGGCAGGAATTAGACGGCGAGTTGCACAACGCTCAGGGACTGTTAATTTGGTTGGCGAAACGGCCCTGCGACGAGATTGACCGTGTGAATGCGACGCTGCTGTTACAGGTCCCCCGACTCTTCACATTTGATATCGCGCCGCCTGCCCCGCCACCGCGGCAACGCAATGGAAAGTTTTGACTCCAAGACCGGAGAAGCCAACGATGCGTCGATTGTTTGCGATGTTCGTGTTCCTGCTTTCTTCATCGATTTCGCAGGGGGCGGACAACTGGCCGCAGTTTCGCGGGCCGTTGGGAGATGGTCACAGCGACTCACAGAAATTGGCTCTGACTTGGGACGGCCAGCAGAATGTTGTCTGGAAAACGCCGATCCATGATCGCGGCTGGTCTTCACCCGTCGTCTGGAAGGATCAGATCTGGTTGACTACGGCTACGGCGGATGGGCACAAGTGCTATGCAGTCTGTGTCGATCGTGCGTCCGGTCGGGTCATTCACGACTTGCACTTATTCGATGTCGAAACCCCGCAGCCCATTGCTGCCATGAACAGCTACGCCTCGCCGACGTCGGTCATTGAGGAGGGGCGAGTCTATGTGCATTTCGGCACCTATGGTACTGCTTGCATTCAAACGGAATCGGGCGAAGTCCTCTGGACGCGGCGGGATTTGAACTGTGATCACCACGAAGGAGCGGGCAGCTCGCCCATGCTGGTCGATAATCTGCTGATCTTCAATGTCGACGGCCGGGATGTGCAGTATGTCGTAGCTCTCGACAAGTTCACTGGAAGCACCGTCTGGAAGACGGATCGCTCCGCCGACTTTCAGGATGTTCGACCTGACCTGCGCAAGTGCTACGGAACTCCGATCGTCGTTGAATCAGAGGGGCAGCGGCAACTGGTCAGCGTGGGAGCGCGGGGGACGATGGCTTATGACATCGGTACTGGAAAGGAACTCTGGAAGGTGACCTACGGTGGCTGGTCGATCGCTCCTCGACCTGTCTACGGGCACGGGATGGTCTACCTGATCAACGCCTACATCAACCCCGAACTCTGGGCGGTGAAGCTGGGAGGGGCAGGGGATATCACGGAGACCCACATCGCCTGGAAGCACACCAAGACTATGCCGTCGCGCCCCTCGCCGCTGCTGGTAGATGACCTGCTGTACCTGATCAGTTCGGACGGAGTTGCCACATGCCTGGAAGCGACCTCCGGAAAGGTGGTCTGGCAGGAACGGATCAGCGGTAAGTTTTCCGCCTCGCCCCTCTACGCCCGAGGACGGGTCTACTTCTTCGACGAAAACTCAGTCACGACGGTGATCGAAGTCGGTCGTCAGTTCTCTAAGCTGGCGGTCAATGTGATGGATCATGAAGAACTGATGGCGACCCCGGCCGTCGCAGGTGACTCGTTGTATATTCGGACCGCCACGCACCTCTATCGCATTGACGAGTCTCGATAAACGAAGTGGCGGCTGTCGATGGAGTCCGGTCGAGCGGGCAGTCCGGCCGGGAGAGGACTCTGCTCAAAACGGCCGTCGTGGATTCGTTTGTCCAAATGCGCCTGTGCAACTGTCACCTTCCTGAGTAATCTCCCCGATGGGCGTAACAAACCCGCGTAGTCCATAGCTTTGGGTGAGTTTTCGACACCTGTTTCTGGCTTCGCTATTTCTTTCGAAGTTGAAAGAGTTTCGCAATGCTGGACACTTCCGAACCTTCTACACTCCAGCGGCGTCCCGTCACCTGAGCTGTGGTTGTGAGGATGGATCTTTGTGAAGCGGGAAGAGGGAGAGCAAATGGCTGGGATATCGGATGGGGATTCTCGGGCCGCTGTGCGCCGAGAGCGGTTGATTCTCCTGATCCTGGCGGCGGTCCAGTTCACCACGATCGTCGACTTCATGATCGTGATGCCGCTGGGGCCCCAATTGATGCGAACTCTCCAGATCGGTCCGGCCGAATTCGGGTTGATCGTATCGTCATATACCTTTGCGGCAGGACTGTCGGGCCTCGTCGCCTCTTCGATCGTGGATCGCTTTCCCCGCCGGACCTCATTTCTCGTGCTTTATTCCGGGTTTTTGCTGGGGACCCTGCTTTGCGCCATTTCGCCGACTTATCACACGCTTGTCGCGGCTCGCATTGCCACCGGTGCCTTCGGCGGTGTGCTGGGAGGGATGGCGATGACGATTATCGGTGACGTCGTTCCTGAGGAACGGCGGGGCCGGGCGACGGGCTCACTCATGACCGGGTTTGCGCTGGCCTCCGTCGCCGGCGTGCCGCTCGGGCTGTTTCTCGGCACGAACTATGGTTGGCAGGTTCCGTTCATTGCTCTGGTCATCGCGGGGGTTCCCATTCTGTTTCTGGCACCGTTTGCGATGCCGCGACTGGATGGGCACGTCCACCAGGTGCATGCCCACCCGCTTCGTTCGCTGACCGAAACGTTCTCGTTCGCCAGTCATCTGAATGCTTTTGCGTTGACCGTGGCCCTGATGATGGGAAGCTTTACTGTCTTCCCCTACGTCAGCACCTATTTCGTTTCCAACGTGGGGCTGACGGAGCAACAGCTTCCGTTGATCTATGTGGTAGGTGGTGGACTGACTCTGTTCACCGCGTCGGCCATCGGCAAGCTGACCGATCACTGGGGAGCACTGACGGTGTTCAGGACAATCAGTCCGATTTCTGCATTGCTGTTACTGGCGATCACGCACCTTCCCCATGTCGCTGTTTCGGTGGCGGTCGTCGTGTTTGGGAGTCTCATGGTGAGTAACGTGGGGCGGATGATTGCCGCCATGACCATGATTACCAGCAGTGTCGAGCGTCATCGCCGTGGCGGCTTCCTCAGTGCCAACTCTTCCGTGCAGCACATTGCGAGCGGGATGGGGGCCTACGTCGGTGGGATCATTATTTCGGAGTCAGAAAACGGACTGCTGGAACGGTTTGGTCTCGTCGGCTGGATTGCTGCCGGCTCGACGTTGATCAGTCTCTGGCTGGCGGGGCGAATCCGGTCGCTGGAGGTCACCCCCGGGTTGGCGGAGACGATCAGCCTCGGAGCAGCAGCGGAAGCGACCGTCGATGCCAGCGAACCCATCGCTGCGGCGATCGAAGAGTGCTGATGCGATCGGGCACCGATGAATCGATCAGCCGCGCCTCGGTGGCTGGTTCTGGCTGGAGAGAGTCCCCTTTCGACAATTCCCGCAGGAGCCACAAAGGTTCCGGCCGTTGTGACGGGACTCGCTCCAGTCCACGGACCCCTCTTCCGGAAGGGCGGACAGGTGTATCGGCCGATCATCGCCGCTAGAATTTGGCGCTTCAGCCACGCGCGCTCTGTGGCAATGGGATGTGGTCACCGGCTTTCAATGGGTTTTGTTCATGGATTTTCTGTCAGAGTTGCGGTCTCGCCTGCGGGCTTCCCTGGCGTCATTGACCGATTCGCCCGAATCGTATGTCGAGATGCTGAAGCCTTCTCAGGACGTGAAGTTTGGGGACTTTCAGGCAAATTGCGCGATGCCCCTGGCGAAGCAACTGAAGCGGCCTCCTCGCGATGTCGCTGCGGCTTTAGTCGAAAAACTGGACGTACTGGATCTTTGCGAGCCTCCCGAGATTGCCGGACCCGGATTCATCAACTTCCGTCTGAAGACCGAACGGCTGGCTGAAGAGACGGCCAGACTGGCCAGCGACGATCGGCTGGGTGTGGCAGCGACGACGAGCCCGCGCACGATGATCGTCGATTATTCGTCTCCCAACGTCGCGAAGCCGATGCATGTCGGCCACCTGCGAAGCACGGTGATCGGGAATGCTCTCTGCCGAGTATTGCGATTCCTGGGGCACCGCGTCCTCTCAGACAACCACGTCGGGGACTGGGGGACCCAGTTCGGGATGATTATTTACGGATACAAGAACTTCCGTGACGATGCCGCCTACCAGCGTGATGCCGTGCCGGAACTGGCCCGGCTCTACCGTCTGGTCAATCAGCTCTCCGACTATCACGAAATGGTGGCGAATCTGCCGAAACTGGTCGCCGACGTGCCCGTGAAAGAAGCCGCAGTCACGACGACTCGTCAGGCTGCTGCGGCCAATCCTGCAGACAAAGATGCGGCCCGGTACGCCAAGAGATCCGAGCAAGAGCTGAATGACCTCAAAGCCGAAATCGCTTCGACAGAAAAGAAGATCAGCGCTGTTGCGGCGGATGAGCGACTGAAGTCACTTGCGGATGCCCATCCGAAGATTGGCGAACTGGCACGGCGGGAAACCGCGAAGCTGCATGCAGGCGATCCCGAGAATAAACAGCTCTGGGATGAATTCGTCCCCAAGTGCATGGCCGCCCTGGAAGTGATGTATCAGCGGTTTGGTATCACCTTTGATATGGCCCTGGGTGAAAGCTGGTACAACCCGATGCTGGCGGGGATTGTTGAGGAACTGAAGCGAGCGAATCTTGCCGTCGTCAGTGAGGGGGCAACGTGCGTCTTTGTCGACGGCAATGAGGCTCCGTTTATTGTTCAGAAGGCGGATGGTGCGTTTACCTACGCGACCAGCGATCTGGCAACAATCCGCTACCGTGTCGATACCCTGGCCGCCGATGCCTGTCTGTATGTCGTGGATTCACGCCAGAGCGAGCATTTCCAGTTGCTGTTCGCGACCGCGAAGAAGATGGGCTACGACAAGACCGAGTTCCGGCATGTCAGCTTTGGTACGGTGCTGGGTGAAGACCGCCGTCCGTACAAAACCCGCTCTGGCGATACGATTGGACTGGAAAGTCTCCTGGACGAGGCGATCCAGAACGCTCGCAAGATCGTTGATGAGAACAGTGCACACTTGTCTGAGGCAGAACGGGCGAATGTCGCGGTGCTTGTCGGGATGGGAGCGATCATCTACGTCGACCTGCATCACAACCGTGACAGTGACTACGTCTTCAGTTGGGAAAAGATGCTGGCCACCACGGGGGATACCGCCACGTATAACCAGTACGCTTACGCACGCGTCTGCGGGATTCTGCGGAAAGGTGAAGTGGATGTGTCGGCCTTACGGCAGGGGGGCCACCCGGTCATTCTGGGGACTGCCGCAGAACGGGCGCTCGCTCTGCAGCTCAATCGCTTTGCCAACGCGGTGGCCGATGTGGCGGTCGACTACCGTCCTAACCTGCTGACACAGTACCTGTACGACACGGCGAACTGCTTCGCGTCGTTCTATAACGAGTGTCCTGTGCTGAGTGCCGAGCCGGCCGAGCTGCGCACCAGTCGACTTCTCTTGTGCGACGCGACGGCCCGGGTTCTCAAGCAGGGGCTTGACCTGTTGGGCATCGGTGTCGCGGATCAGATGTAACAGGTCTGGCGGCGCTGCAGGTCGATCCGTTGCCCGTGACTCGGAAGCAAACTGAATTTCGAATGGGATTCTGCATTTGGCGAATCGAAGTCGATACCTGGTTGCAACGCTGCGAGCCATCGGTGTGCTCGACCTGTTCGCGTTTCTCGCCGTTGTCGCGCCGCGAAGCTGGATTAACGCCAGTCATCAGTCGCTGGGAATGGGAGACTTTCCCAGCGACCCCATTGCGGGCTACCTCGCTCGATCCACATCGTTATGGTATGTCGGCTATGGGCTGCTGCTGTGGTATCTGGCCGCGGACGTTCAGGCCTGTTCGCGCATCATCGCCTTGATTGCGTGGCTGATGATGGTGCAAGGGGGCATCGTCATGGGGATCGACTGGGCCGAAGGGATGCCCGTGTGGTGGACGGCGCTGGAAGGCCCTTGCTGCATAGGGCTGGGCGCGTTGATCCTCATCCTGCAGCGATGGTCTGCGAAAGAAGAACTGCCGGGGACCACGCGGTCCGGTACAGAGTCAACCTAGCCAGCGCGAAGAGGGCTGATGGATCGTCATCGATGGGCCACGGCGCGATGGTGATCGTCAGTCCGGGTATCCACCAGCCTTAATTAGCTCGCGGCAAGCCAGTGGACATGCCGCGGCCCAAGGCGGTAATCGGAATGCGCGAGCGACGACGTGTCTCACCGCTCATGCCCT
This sequence comes from Schlesneria sphaerica, assembly GCF_044336245.1. Taxonomy (NCBI): domain Bacteria; kingdom Pseudomonadati; phylum Planctomycetota; class Planctomycetia; order Planctomycetales; family Planctomycetaceae; genus Schlesneria; species Schlesneria sphaerica. Next base: position 4,809,891 of record NZ_CP172346.1, read on the forward strand.
GCTCAGGCCAAGCCGGGCGTTAGCCCATGCGTGATTCGTCCCACTTGCGAAAACCGATTCGCAGCAGGCCGGTGTAGCTGGCGTTGAAGACGAAGGCGCTGAGTTTCAGATAGCGCACGAACCGGTTGTACGTTTCCTGGTCGACGATTTTCAGAGCTTCGGCCTTGCGGGCGACGAGCGTGCGGTACCAGATCTGGCAGGTGCGACCGTAGTGTTCGCGGTCGTTGCGAAGGAGTTCCACTTCGAACAGACCGTTACTGGCAGTGATGATGTCCGAGATCGTGGGCAAGACTGACTCGGGGAAGATGACGTCAAAGAAGAACTTGGTGTCAGGCTGTTCTTTGACGGTTGCCACATCGACATTTCCGTAGGAAATTGTCTGCAGCGAGAGCCGTCCGCCCGGCTTCAGCCATTGATGGCATCGTTGGAAGAAGGCGCGGTAGGCGGCAATTCGCTGCTCATCCGAAAACTCCGCCTTAGCGAAATGTTCGAAGGCACCGACCGAGATGATCCCGTCATACGGGGATTCGGGCTGGTGATCCACCCAGCTTTCGATCCGGATGTCGACACGCGGGTCAGGCCGCTGGGCACTCCAGGCGGCCTGCGCATCGCTGAGTGTCAATCCAGTGGCATGCTGTACGCCGTGTGTTTCGACCAGGCGTCGCACGAGCGACCCCCATCCGCAACCGACATCGAGAACCCGGGCCGCACCTTTTGCTCGAATCTGATTTGCGTGGAAGTCCAGCTTTCTTAACTGAGCTGTTTCCAGTGCAGAATCGGGTTCGTCACCTTCCCAGAGGGCACATGAATAGCAAAGGGTGGGGTCCAGCCAGAGCTCGTAGAACTCGTTGGCAACATCGTAATGACTTCGAATGGCTTCCGGAGAAGCACCACGCGGTGTGATTGTTGCCGACATGTTCTTCCTTGCGATCGGTCAGTGAGTTACGCAGCCATTCTTTGAGGTTCGCCCGAGTCCGAGCCGGTGGCTTCCTTCGGTGCATTGGCTTTCTCAAGAACGATGTCCAGCAGTTGACCGACGTAGACCGCGTCTGCCAGTTCTTCGTGTGTCAGCCGGATCTTGAAGTGTCGTTCCAGTTGCATGATCAGGCTGACCATGTCGACGGAATCGAGCCCCAGTTGTTCGGCGAGATGCTGGTCATCCGACAACGCATCGAGTGGTTCGCCGGTTTCAGCCTCAAACAACTCTAACAGCGTCTCACGAATTTGGTCGCGTGTAACCACGATTTCTCCCGAAGTCATCCATGATGGGAAGCTCACCTGATCGCGTCGCAAGCGGAGCTGGTTCAAGCGACGATCCATTGATCCGACAAACTGACGAACGCCGTACTGGAGAAGCCCAAAGTGTCGGATGCCGAGAGATCAAAACAACTTTTGCAAGACGCTACAATACCGATTTTTCGGAAAATTCCCTGAAGAGGTCATTTTTTCCTCGTAAAAGATCTAGTGGCAAAACGAGAAGTCGCTAGACTGCGGACCCCGCTTGTATGACTGATAAGGACTATCAGGATGATGGGCCGCTCAGTGGAAGAATACAGCGGGTGAATTGAACGATCGGAGCTTGCGGCTTCGGTTCAACGTTGACGATGCTCCAGGGAGGGAGCGATGCGACAGTCAAACTTCTACTGGTCAATTGTCTTCTTGTGTGTCTTGGGGGTGGCGGTCGAGACCGGGGTATTCGCTGGTGAGATCACTCCTGTTTCCGCGACGATCTCCCGGAGCAAGCCTGAACCCGGCGAAGTCCGTGAATTTGAAGTTCGCGTCGATAACAAGCCGGTCGGAACCCATCTGCTGACGATCAAGTCCGTCGGCGATACTCAGCAAGTTTCGTTTCAGACCGACGTCAAGATCGACGTCATTGTCTACGCCTACACCTTCAAGCTTGAGGGTAAAGAAGTCTGGCGGGAAGGACGTGTCGAAACGGCCAGTGTGCGGTGTGAAGATGGTGGCAAGAAACGCTCATTCACTCTCAAGACCGACGGCTGTCATCAGGAAATCGCCTTCAACGGAAAGCCGATTTCCTGTTCCTCACCGTGTCTGATGACCACGGCGTACTGGAGGTTGCCACCTCAGGACGTTCGCGACAGCACTCTAACGATTATTGACGTGGATAACGGTCGCGCTCAGGCGGCGACGCTCGAATATGTCGGAACTGAAACGATTACGTGTGCGGGCCGGACGCTCAACTGCCGTCATTTCAAGATCGACGGGCCGTCACCTGCGGAACTATGGTTTGACGAGCAAGAGCGGCTTGCGTGTCAGAAGTCGATTGAACAGGGGCACCACATGGAACTGCGGCTGAAACAGATTCGCGTGTCTAAAGAATAAGAGTCATGTAGTAACGCAATTTCCTGTCCAGTCGACGGAAGCCTGTTTTTTATTCGTCCGGGCCACTTCGAATTTCATCCCACTCAAACTTTCATCGTGTTTATAGAGGGGCACCAGTGTCATCAATCGCCAGTCCTCAACGAGAGCCGAGTGCCAACAACACCAGTTCCCTTGAATGTGTCGTTGCCTCGTACGCGATAGCGCGATTGCAGAACGATGCGGTAAACGCCCTGAGAAAACAGTCCAGCAGCCTGCCCGGTGATCTGGGAAACAGCGTTCTCAGACACTCTGACGAGCAGACTCTGACGTCCCTGGTGGCAGTCAGGGATGCGATCAGCAACTTTGAGACTCCCCCCGAATCGTACGAGGACTGGGGCGTCGTGACATCATCCCGCTATCTGGGGCGGACGGCATTTGCGCAGGCCTTGAACAAGTATGCCGTCGATGGTCCGTGGAATGTCTCGGTGCAAGTCGTTCCGAATCGCTCGCTGCACTCGCCCGCCAGCATGGTGGGGCTTGCTCTGGGTTGCCATGGACCCTGTGTCGGCGTGGGAGGGGGACTGGACGGGGAACCAGATGCCTGGCTGACGGCCACGTCACTGCTGGATCAGCATCAACTTCCCGGAATCTGGCTCATTTTCTCGGGGTGGGAACCGGACGAACGGATCGACCTCGAAGGAGTGTCTCTGAACAATCCCTCCTGCACAGCTTTGGCCCTGGCGCTCCAGCCTGCAACCTCACAGCCGGGCGCTGGCAGGCTGACGATTGTTTACGACTCGCAGAATGTTGTTCCGCTGTCGGTGCCTGCGCAGGTGACGGCGCTCAATCAGTTTGAGAACTTCGTCGCTGGCGGAATGAAGGGACAGACGATGACCACGAATCTCGGCGGCGGTCTACGGGTGGAAATGGACTGGTCGCCAGCGGTCACCACCACGATTCCTCTGGTCAATCCCGTGGCACCAGGTCAGAAACGGGCTGCCTGATCGAGGGGGTTGGAAACCGTAGCACATCTGGCAATTTCAGGGTGAGCCATGAGTGGTCGGGAGTAAGCGATCAACATTCCGCACCTCGGTCCGTTAACCGGCAGGGGCACGGGGGCGGCCGACACAGAATCAACATGATTTGAGAAAGTGAGACAGCGATGGATCAGCGAGATTCGGTTTGTATTACAGGCGTCGGATTGACCTCCTCGATCGGTCACGGATACGAACAATTCGCATCGAGTCTCCTGGCAGGTCGATCGGGGATTGAGCGTGTCTCGGCATTTGAGGTGACGGATCATCCGAGTCAGATCGCCAGTCTGATTGGCGAAATCCCTTGTCCGGAAGGGTATGACGAGGTCGATTTTCGTTCGCGACTGCGGATCGAACAGTGCGGCATCTGGTGTGTCGAATCGGCCTTGCGAGATGCGGGCTGGGACAAACGCCCCGAACATCTGCGGATCGGACTGGTTCTGGGAATGGGTGCCGAGTGGATGCAGAGCTGGGAGATGGATTACCGGCGCGGGGGCCGTCGGGCTTTCGATCCGATGGAAGAACCTGCCGGCGTCACGACGAAGATCCATCAACTGCTGAATCTGAATGGTCCCCAGTTAACAATCTCTGCCGCCTGTGCGAGCGGAAACTGGGCGATTTCACAGGGGAAACGATGGCTCGACCTGGGCTGGGTCGATCTCTGCATCGCCGGCGCGTGTGATATTGGTGTTACCCCGCTCTCACTGGCTGGTTTCGGCAACCTGCGAGCATTGTCACGGAAGAATGATGCGCCGCACGGAGCCCTGCGTCCCTTCGACCGGGATCGCGATGGGATGGTCCTCGGAGAAGGGGGAGCGGTCTTCCTGCTGGAAAAGACTTCTGCTGCCGTGAAGCGAGGGGCTCGTCGATATGCCGAAGTCGCCGGCTTTGGTGCCACCAGTGACGCCCATCACATGGTGATTCCGTGTCCTGAACCGCAGCAGGGAATTGCCGCCATGCGGCAGGCGCTCGTGAACTCCAAGGTGGAACCGCACGAGATTGATTACATCAATGCGCACGCCACAGGAACGCCGGTCGGCGATATCTGTGAAGCAAAAATTCTACAAGCCGTCCTCGGCGACGAAGTCTCCCATGTCCCCATCAGTTCGACCAAATCGCTGACCGGTCATCTGCTCAGTGCAGCGGCGGCCATTGAAGCCGTGACCTGCCTCGTCTCGCTCGAAAAGCAGCTCATTCCGCCGACCGTCAATCTCGACAACACGGACCCCGAATGCGCGATGCTCCATCATGTCCGCAATGAACCACAGGAACGGGAGATTGATGTCACCGTCTCGAACTCGTTCGGGTTTGGCGGCAACAACACCTGCCTCGTTCTGAAGAAGGCTGCCTAGCAAGCAGTCACGCGGCTGGTTTCAGGAAAGGTCATGCCCGGACAGCTCGACCAGCAGACGCTCGAGCTGAATCCGCTCGGGAAGAGGGTTTGCGCCCTTCAGACCCGCATCAACCTGGACCAGTCGCTGCAGGATCTGCTCGGCCTTCGTTCGGCCCAGCCGGCGAAGATAGGACTGACCGGCATTCACGGCCATCGGAAAGACCCCTGCTTGTCGCAGCGCCTGATCGAGAGCGATCGTCCGTGAAAGATCGGTTGCGACGGCGTACTTTTTGAAGGTGTACGAGATTCCCCCCAGCAGCTTCATGGGTGGTTCACCTGACGTGAGCAACTGATCGAGTGCAGTCAGGGCGAAATCAAGATCATTGTCGCGGGTCGCATCGGTCATGGCCCAGGTCGTCTCGGTCCGCCATCCGCCGACGAGCGATTTGACGTCCTCGATTTCGATTTTTCCTTTCGACCCCACATACGACGCCAGCTTCGCCAGCTCGGAATCGAGCATCCCCAGTTCGTCGCCCACCAGTTCGATCAGCAACACGGCGGCGTCCCGGCTAATCGATTGGCCGTACGTCTCCTTGGACGTCTCCTGGAGCCATTTCTGTAGTTGCGGGCCTTTCAGCTCGGAACACTCGATCTCCAACCCCTTCGCGGCGACCAGTTTGTAGAGCTTTGTCGACTTCGGGAACGAATCGAGAACGAGGGCCAGTACCGACTTCCTGGCGGGCTTTTCGACCAGTTTCTCCAGACCTGCACGATTTTTCGTGACGAATTCGTCTGCATCATCCACGACCACCAGACGGCGATCACCCCACATCGACACGGTATGGAGTTCGTCTGAGACCGCTTGCAGTGTCGCTTCTTTCGCGGGAAATCGGGTCAGGCAGGTCTCGTCATCGTCGATCACGCGCTTCCGCAAGTTCGCCATCGCGGCTTGTTTCAAATGCCGCTGTCCACCCGACAGGACGACGACAGGAGCGATGTCACCGGAGGATTGTTTGAGAAACTCAACAGCATGCATTTCGGTCGTCTTCTGGTTTGTCGCAGGACCGGACAATGTCGTGGTCCGATAGGGCCGCGTCGGATTGACGGACGGAGGCCGAGGGGAAAGCCGTCACTCACGATCTTAAACCGCGCGCGATAGTTCAGCCATCAGGATACCGCCGGCAACGGAAACATTCAGCGAAGGGACATCACCCCGTGCGGTCAGCTTGCAGACCTGGTCGCACTTTTCCAGGGTCAATCGACGCAGGCCGAGTTCCTCATTCCCGAGAATCAGCATCCACGAACGGTCACGCGGGATCTGCGAGACGTCCTGTTCCGCGTGCTCGGATGCACCCAGCAGCCAGACCCCGGCTGCCTTGGCGATGTTCATTGCGCGGGCCATATTGGTCGGTTCGCCGAAAGGGACGTACTCGAGCCCACCGGCGGCGACATCATAGACGGTGGACGTCAGCGGGGCCGATCGGTCCCGCGTCAGGATGATTCCCTTGATTCCGTAAAACGAGGCCGTGCGGAACAGGGCACCGACGTTGTGCGGATCCTGCAGGCAATCGAGAGCCAGCCACAGTCCGGGGCTGGCTGAGGCCTCGGCGAAGAGTTCTTCGACCAGCAGTCCATTTCGTTCACGGACGGTGGCCTGCGCCGCGCCAGTGCGCTCGAACTTTCCTTCCTTCGCGTTCCGTCGAGGTTCTTCGGCAAGGTTTGTACGGATCGGAATCTGGTGCTGTCGTGCCAGTTCAATCACTTCGTTCCAGGCGGGGGAGGGCTTCCCGGCTGGGAGGCGGATATCCACGACATCGTGCGGGCGGCACTTGAGTGCTGCGAGGACGCTATGTGGATTCTTCAAAACCAGAGACATGCCATGTCTTTCTAAAGAGTCTTCCAGGTGGACGGATTCAGTTCGTCGACCCGATCAGATTAAATTCCATCGCGGCGTTGCCGCAGAACCTCGTAAAACAAGATCCCGGCTGACACCGCCGCATTCAGTGAGCTCACTCGTCCCAGAACGGGGATCTGCACAAAGTGATTGCAGAGCGATTTGAGAGTCGGATGAATTCCACGTCCTTCGTTTCCAATGATCAGAACCGTGGGACCGCGGAAATCGGTCGCGTAGATCGGCTGCGTGGCGTGGTCAGAGGCACCCACGATCTGGAAGCCTCGTTCCTTCATTTCTTCGGCAGTCGCTGTCAGGCTTTCGGTCTGGACGATGGGAACGAAGTTCACGGCGCCGGCGGAACTGCGGGCCACCAGGCTGTTCACGGGGGATTGTTCCTGCGTGCCGACGATCACGCCGTGCATTCCGAGGACATCGACCGAACGGACGATCGCGCCGAAATTGTGCGAGTCCTGGATACGGTCGAGCAACACCAGGACCGGGTTAGCAGGTAATTGCTTCCAGAGATTTGCCACGTTTCCATAAGGGAAGGGAGGCATCCGGGCCGCAAGCCCCTGATGGTCTTCAGACCGGCACTGCTTCGTGATGTCGGCGTCTCGGACGTACGTGATGACCACATCGAACCGAGTGGCGAGATCAAAGGCCTCGCGCAGTGCGGCTTCTTCGCAGCGGTCACTGTAGAGCAATTCCAGAATCGTCCAGTAGTTCGCTCGCAAGGTTTCAAGAACCGAATTTCGGCCCCAGATCCAGCAGCGATTGTGATTTGAGAGCAGTGGACGACGGGCAGATTTCATGGGATGTCTGAATAGGTGTTCGATGGCGATGGCTCACGCCTGCATCGAAGCCGGAATGAATAAGGAAAACGATCCGTCATGAAACTTGGAATACCTGTCACTGGCTCCGCCAGTGATCTCTCATTGCCATCTGAGCGCTCGTGGATGGAAGATTCTTTCTTCGCGTACTTGCAGAGAGTTCAAGTTTCTGGCGTCTCAGCCTAATCGGAGGACGGGGCGAAATTTCAGGACCAGCGCCACCAGACTGACGATGATGACCGCCGCCAGCCCCGCGCCGACCCAGGAATCCCACTGGTAGGCATTCAATGTCAACGATCCCATTGCGAATGCGAGCAGCAGGCCCGCCCCGGCAACAAAGTTCCACGCCATCAGTTGTTCGACCAGTAACAAGGCCATGGCCGCGAACAGCAGTGACCGCGAGAAGCCCGTCCCGGTCGAAATCACCCGCACCTGTTCTCCGTTGCTCGCTGTCGCTTCTTCCCATTCGGTGAGGTAACGAAACTCGATTCCCGGCATCAATTCGGTCCGCAGGTCTTCGCTTTGCAGTGAGGTGAGGTCGCTTTCCTGGGTATCGACGTTCACGGCGAACCAGTCCGTCCGATTTGCAGGTGGCCCCAGCACAATTTTGTGAAATCCACTGGTCGCGGTCGGTTCTGACGTGATATTGCGCCCGTCCGCCGAGGGCTGAAGTTGTTTGGTATCACCATTGGGAAGGTGCAGGACCGCGGGAGTGTCCATGGCGCGCAGCCCGACGTGACACTGCAACGGCTGACCGACGAGGACGTCCCTGTCTTTCCACCGTCCCGAGACGGCATAGTTCACGGTCTCGTGCATCAGCGGAATCAGGCTATGGCCCCAGACGGCCCACGTACTCCATTCCCGGTCGACCGATGTGGTCACCAGCACCACGCGGCCTCGGCCGTAAGGGGCATCGACAATCGCGGGGTCGCCGGAGCTAAACCCCAGGGCCACTTCGGCCCCTCGGTCCGCGTCGACTTCGGCTTTGAAGTACACAAACGTTTTCGTCAGTTCCAGACCGGCATTGGCATTTCCCGCAAACGGTTGCAGGATGGGATGGTTGAACTCTCCCGGGTCGAAGGTGAATGCCACCTCTTTTTTGCGGGGATCACCCGTTCGCTCGATCAACCGGGCGGGAAGGATCGGCTGTTTCTCTGCATGCAGAATTTGATTGTAGCTGTCGGGGCGGACCTGATCACCCAGGCAGAAGACCACTCCGCCACCGGCCTCCAGATAACTGCGCAAGACTTCGGCTTCGCGTTCGGTGAACATCGCGATGTTACAGGCGAAGACGCAGTCATACCGGCTGAGGTCGGTTCCGAGCAGTTCGCTTTCTCGAATGACCGTGGGACGCATCGGGCTGGAGAAGGCCCGGTTGGGGAGTTCGGGGGCAAGAGCCAGTTTCAGGAAGTCGGTCGCGTTGCCCATTGGTTCGCCGGAAGGCTTGCCGTTGATGAGCAGCACCTGCAGTTCACTTCGAACGGGAATGACCAGTGATCTCACATCGTCCACGGGAAGCGCATCAGGCGCGATCCGGACATTCAGCCGATGTTCTCCGTCGCTGAATGTCGGCGAAAAATCGACGGAAACTTCCTGTCCGGCAGGGAGGTCGGCCCGTTGGGTGTCGGTCAACTGGCCGTCCACCATGAGCTCGACAAGCTGATTCGACGCTCCGATCGAACTGAAGTTTTTGAGACTGGCCGCTACGCGGACCGGGCGACCGGAGAGAACGAAATCGTTATCGATCCTGAGCCCGGTGACGGCCGTGTTGCTCGCGTTGGAATCACCCACATCCAGCCAGACGACCTGTGAGCGGGAACCGATCGTCTTGAGCGTTTCCCGGATGCGCGAGGCTTCGACAGAATTGGCCGGCGCCCAGGTTGACGCCTGCAGGTCGGTGATCAGGTAGACTTCTTTCCGGCGAATTTCGGGTGCGAGTGACAGCAGGTCCTGCACTTCCTTCAAAACGATCGACGCATCGACGCGCTCGTCGTATAGAAGCAGTTGTTCGATCTCTTCGATGACCGCCATCGACTGGTAGGCCGGGCGGGCGATGATGACGTGGGGCGTTGATTCGCTGATGCGGACAAGATTGATGGCGTCCCCCTGTCGGGAGCCGGCGACAATCTGACGGGCCAGCTCGCGGGCGCGATCAAACCGGGTTCGACCGGTGGTCGTGCTGCCCATGCTGAGTGTCGCGTCGATCACAATAATCCGATGCTTGGGGCCTTCGGACTGGAAGTATTGTCCGAGCGTTTCGGCCGTTGGCCGCGCGAGTGCCAGTGCCAGGCAGACCACGATCATGGTGCGGACTAACAGAAGCAGTAGCTGTTCCAGCTTGAGGCGACGAGATTGCTTTTTGGTGGCGGCGAGCAAAAATCGCATGGCCGCCCAGGGAACCGTCTGATACCGCCTGCGATGCAGCAGGTGGATGAGAATCGGAATGCTGCCGGCCGCCAGTCCCCACAACATCAAGGGGCTGCCGAATCCGAAGGCAATTAGAGGAAACAGTCCGAACATCACCACCGCAGTTCCAGAAGATCGCTGTCCATCGAAAAACAATGGCAATCTTGGCGGAAGTCGCAGGTTGAACGCAACTCAACCCCCGCGATTCGCGGATTTTCAGACAGATCAGAAGTCGTGCAAATGATGGGACCTGACGGCCTGGAGAGACTACGGCTTGTTTGAAGGATTTCGATTGCCATGGCCGCACGTTCCCGAGCTCGCGCGGAATGTCCTCTGCCGTCCTGAAGGACCTGCCCAGTTGTCAGGAGAAAATCTCATGACGCCGCTGCACGAAGCCTGCTGACGGGGTGGGGTCGCCATCGAAAAAATCATCGAAATGATGCGTTATCGCGTGACCTGCGAGAAGACGTACATCATCTCACGGCAGATCTGCTCGCAACGCTCATCGTATGTCGCCCCTTCATCAGGGCGGCCATCCGATTCCTTGGGGTCTTCGTAGGGAAGCGAAACACGGAGCGTACAGCCCGCAACAACGGGGCAGTTCATGTCCGCGTGAGAGCAGCACATCACGGCGCAGAAGTCTTTCTGCGGGTTGGGAGCTTGGTTGTAGACTTTGGAGAAGCAGATCAGTGGCTGCTCCTCCTGCGGGAAGTGAATCTCATAACGCGGGTTGGTCTCCTCGCCAGCGGCGGGGGGCTCATTCCGGGTCCGGATTTCGAGGCCCGTTCGCTGCATTGCTGCCACCGCTCGGGGGTTGAAGGCGGTCGTCTCTGTTCCACCGGAAAAGGTTTCGACCCCTTTGATGCCGTAGTAGCGAGCGGCGGTGGCCGCCCAGACCTGGGAGATCTGGCTGCGCCGCGAGTTGTGCGTGCAGATAAAGGTCAACCGGGCCGGTTGATCGGCTTGAATTCTTTTCTGCACATGCAGGGCCAGCTTATTGAGCAAAGCCTTTCGATCATCAGAAATCTGATCAAACTCGCTTGCACGGGATTCCAGGTACGACTGGAGCGGGGAAGAAAATCGCATCGGTGTGGGCTCGGCACTCTTCGCCGGCGTCGTCGTGATGGCCAGTGACGCGACGAGGCTGAGAGTCAGTAAGTTCGTGAATGAGTTTGTTCGCATGTCCCCAAATCCAGATCCAGTGGATCGATCCAATCTCCGGGCAATCCCGTTGCTTCGAGAGACAAGTCGGCTCAGGCTGACAATAGTGATCCCCCTTTCGACTTGCAATCACCGGATTCGCATAGGGGACGCGGTTCTCCCGCTGCGATGATTCATCGAGTGATCACCGTGGCGCCAAGTCTTTGATGTCCTGGCCGATGCAGGGCGACACCCCCAGAGCTGCTTTTCCGTCGATGAGAGAGACTCTTTCAGATTTAAAATATAGACAAGATGTCTCGTTTGTGTTCTCATGTTGGAAGCTTGTAGCGGCGGCCCTCTCGACGTGAAAAGTAACGGGGCAGGGAGATGGTGACTGGGGGGCCGGAGCCGTTGGTATTGCAATTCTGTCAACGCCTCCCCGTTCGGGGCACCAATACGAAGATTCACTGTGAAAGGGCGAAATACCATGTGGTCAGGCCGCTGGATTGGTGCAATCGTCTCGTTGCTGATGCTCGTGCTTCTGGCCGCAGTGGCACTGCCCGCCATTCAGCAGGCTCGCGAGTCGGCACGTCGCACGCAGTCGAAGAACAATTTGAAGCAGCTCGGACTGGCGCTTCATAACTATGCGGATACGTGCAACATGTTACCACCTGGTGGCGTATTCAACGCGGAAGGACGTGCATTTCACGGGTGGACGACATCCATTGCTCCTTATATGGATGCCAGCCCATTTTACAGTGGTGTGAACTTCAACATCCCGTGGGACCATCCTGACCAACTCCAGTATTTTCAACGCCATATCGGTGTCGGCTATCTCAATCCTTCGATTGGATCTGATCGTCTCGATGACGGGTTGGCACGCATTCACTATTCCGGAAGTGATCTGGTCTTCTATCGCAATAGTTCGACCTCGTTCTCTGATCTGACGAACGGAACGGCCCACACGCTGCTGGTGGGGGATGCGAAGGGATTGTTTCAGCCATTCGGTTACCCCTACGAATGGCGAAGTGTAGCCTTGGGACTGAATACGACCGAAGAAGGTTTTGGCAGCCCCGTACGTGAGATCACTCAGATGCTGCTGGCCGACGGAAGTGTTCGCGAATTCAGTCATCACAGCGATCGGGATTTGTTTCTCAAGTTGCGCGGCGTCAACGCAAAATGGGATCATACGGCCCCGGATGTCTCCAAACCGGCGGGGGTCTATCGTCTCTCTGAACCATTAGTGAGCTTGTGGAGTGACACGGAGGGGAGTGACGGCATCATCGGAGTTCAGAATGAGTCGAGGGAAATTGTGCGAGCCTGGATTTATGATTCCAAGCCGTTTTGGGATAGCTCGTTGCCAGCGGTTCTGGATGGACCGGCGCAAGTCCTCAAATCATACCCATCCCTACGGTTGCTCGACGTTGGAAACTCCCTGACCGACAGCGGTCTTCGATTGATTGAGGGCTTGCCTGATTTAGAGGAAATCAAAGTAGGGGGGCGGGCGACGACAAATCACGGTCTGGAAATTCTGTCCCGTAGCAGTCGACTCAAGGATATAGAACTCTATTCGGCACACTTCGGAGACGCAGGTTGGGGTTTTCTCGCCAAACTCCCCAACCTGGAATTGGTGGAAATTGGTGCCTCTTCGCGTGATTCATATCGTTTTTCAGCCAAGGCCGTGGTGGAATTCATGGATCAAAGGCCTGACTGTAAGGTCAAAGTCGGACGAGGTCTTAGCTCGCAGAAAATCCGTGACTTGGCGAAGTCTGGTGAGCCATGGCCGCCGTACCGATATGGGAAATGAATTTCGCGGCGCGGCTGACCACGAAATGGCGTTATCACGAAATGGGATGCTTGCCGTTTTCGATTGACGCTGCCCGCCTCCGCTTTGAGGACGTTGGTTCATGCAAAGAAACGTTGCAGTGCCGTTCATCCAACTGTCCGGACAGATCATGGGGGTGATGAGCTTGTTCCTACTGTTGCTGTTCTCCGCGCCGGCAATCTTCGGGTGGTTCTCGGGGATGCACGTGGTCGTCGTGGGGGCGGCTGGGGTCCTGTTCGGTGCGACGGGATTAATCCTGTCCAACCACGCGAGCACTCAACGCATCGCTGTCAGGTTTGGAATGCTCCTGTGGTCGGGGGTGGTCTGCGGGATCACCGGCTGGGGATTTTTCCATTGCGACATTTCTGACCCCGGGTTCTTCCCCTTTTTTTGGATTGGCGGAACTCTGTGCGCAGGCTCGCTGTTTGTGGCCGGGGTGAGTCTGTACGACTTATCGCGAGCGGTTCATCCAGTTGATTGACCCAGTGGTCTGTGCCACGAGTTTAACTGCGAAATCGCGTCAACGGAAAAGGGCGGGTGCGACGTGGATTAACCAAAAATCGTTCTGCTCAGCCGCTGCTTTTTGAGGAACGAACGTCGCCTGGCTGGCGTGGTTGATCGAACTGATCGATTCTGACAGTGCCGTTGGGAAATTTTGCGAGAACTTCTAATTCGCCCCCCAGGGCTGCCACGATTTTTTGGAGCGTTGAAATGTGCATGTCCGACTGCTTCTCGAGTTTCGACAGGCTCGGTTGCTTAATTCCCAGCAAATCGGCGACCTGCTGCTGACTCTTGCCAGTCAGGCGTCTGACTTCGCTCAGAAGCAATTCGCCTAGCAACTCCTGGGTTCGGCGAGCCGCATTCGCTTGTGTTTTCTTCGTCGTTGTTTGCCGGACGAGTTCGTCGAATGACTTAGCCATCGTCTATGTTTCCTGTTGGGTTGATTCGTTTGATTGCCTCCAGATGCGCATCAAATAGCTGGTCCGCTTTGGCGATCAATTGTTTGTAAAAACGTTTTTGACTGACGCCCGATTTGTCCCCTGCGACGAGCAAAATTCCCGTCCGTTCGGGATCAAAGGCAAACGCAACACGAATGACCTTGTCTGACGTGTCCGCTCGAAGTTCCTTCAAATTGGCATGCTTGAACCTTTACATGCTTTGAACCTTTAAGAGTGTCTGCATGCGGCCTCGCCAGTCTTTGTCCGAATAGTTTCAACAGTTCAACTTTGGCGATGACTTCCGCCTGAGCATCGCTCTCCAGCGTCCTGAACCACGTGTCGAATTCGTTGGTCGTTGCCACATTCCACAGGAATGCACCATATCCCCGCGACCGGTTTTGTCAATAGCCTTTAAGCTATGTTCGGTGCAGGTTTCGTCGATGATCAGGCGCGTGATAACGGGAAGGTGGTGTGTGCATCTGGCACTCGACTGCAGCGCCTGGAACCGCAGGAGTGAGGGTCACGGAAACAACGTCAGTCTTTTCACGATGATCGTGGCGTAGGCGCCTCGGGGAAGGATGAACTCCAGCGTGAGACGCTGGCGGCCTTCGTTCTGGTCGTCCTGGTCTGCCTGATGCATCCTCAGTTTTTGCGGTTTGATGACCGCTTGTCGTTCTCCTTTGGAGAAAAAACTGTCGCGAGGATACTTGACGCGAAGTTCGCGCAGGGCGAGACCCAGCGGACTGAGGACCCGTTCGTACAGATCCAGCAGGGGACCCGGTTCCAGATGCAAACGCGCTGATGGTAGAGGGAGTTGGAGGTTGCTGAGTTCCTCATTCGCGGTGTCGCTCAGTTCTGTAAAGAAGGGGACATCGGCCGTTGCGAGTGAAACAGGGAAGCAGTGTTCCGGCGAGACATGCTGTTGCAACGTGGCTGCCAGACAGCGATTCCAGATGTCACTTTGAAAGGCGGCCAGCCAGAGACTACGCATATCCTGACGGAGCAGGGCCAGGGCTTCTCGAAATCGGTCTGGATGGTCGACAAGGTACGTGATGATGCTGCGCGCGGAGGATTTTCGGAGGGCGTTTTTGCACGCGACCCAGTCGCCCCAGAAATGACGAATGATTTCTTTCTCGTCGCGGTCGTTCGGCCGGTCATGTGTATTCGGTTCCGCGATCGCCAGCCAGAGAGCTCGTTCGTAATTTCCCTGACACCAAGGCTGCGCGATGAATTCACCCGATTCCCCCAGGGAACCGAATCGTTGATCATCGTAGTAATTGGGAACACCGTACCGTTCGAGTGATTCACGGCAGCTCAGGATTCGCTGAGCGGCAGCGGCGGTCAGGTTTCGCATCACGATATGAAATCGGTTGGCGGCAATATCATGCGGCTCAAATGGGCGACTCGCCTGGCCCTGGTAGGTCAGTGAAAAGTTTTCCTCGCGGAAGTCGCGGCGGGGACCCCGCAGGATCGTGACCCACTGTCGGGTGACGGCGTGCTTGTCCTTCAGGCCGCCATAGCTGATGACTTTACGGGGGAAATTCCAGCGGTGACAGATGGCCGTTATCGCTTCCGGGGTGCCCAGCGACCGCTTGGTCAACAGGTAGACGGCAAACGGGCCGCCATCCATCGGGAAATCACTGAGTTCTTCGACCTCGAAGTCTTCAGGCAAACTTTTAAGCTTCATGAACAATCCAGCAGGCAGCTCTCTTGATCACGAACGACGTGACGGCAGTTCGTGAGAATGACAATATGTAAAACCAACCTGCGACCGAATGCAGGCAAGACACGGACATTCTTATCGGAAACGACGGTCAGATGCCCGAGGGCGAAGGCTCTGCTGAGTCGTCCACGAAAGAAGGACGCGATCCGGTCGCTCGGCGAGAGCTTTCCCGCGCCAGTGAACGATGGTCGCTCGACCGCCAGCTCGGGTGATTCTCGCACTTTGTTTTCGACTCGGCTCAGTGTAGCTTTTTCCGTCCGAATAAATCAGGCCTCGATTTCAGGATGTGGGTTTCCCTCTGTGAGTCTGCATTCTCAAAGCCTCCGGTTCCACGTCGATTGGCGAACAGTCGTGAGTTTCTGACGATGTCAAGGAGATGTGCAGTCATGCGGATGTTGACGACGCTGGCGTTTCTGGTGGCACACAGTTCATCACTACTGCTGGGGCAAATGCCCACTCCCGACGATGCTCCGCAGCCCCAGGCGCCGCAAGCAGCGGCCGAACTGTTCCGACTTCCCGCCGGGATGCGAATGCAGCTTGTCGCCAGCGAACCGCTGATCCGCGAACCGTCGGGGGTCTGCTTTGACGAGCAGGGACGCCTGTTCGTCTGCGAGCTGCACGGATTTAACCTCGACGGTCAGATCGACATCGACGAACTCAATCAGACCGGGAAGCTCGATAAGGTCGTACGGCGCTTTTTTGTCCCCGAACACGTCGAAGAAGCGGCCAAAGCCGGAACCTATGGTACCGTCAAACAATTAGTGGATACCGATGGTGATGGCCAGATGGACCGGGCTGACGTCTGGGCTGATCGGTTGCCCGCCTGTTTTGGAATCTGTCCGGCGCGTGGTGGTGTGATCGTTGTCTGCGCTCCGGACATTATTTTTCTGGCGGATCGGGATGGAGACGGAACCGCTGAGGTGCGTGAAGTCCTTTTCACTGGATTTGCTACCGGCGTCCTGGACCGTCGTATGGGTAATCCGCAATGGGGATTGGACGACTGGATCTATGTGGGCCGTCCGCACCGGGACGCCACGATTACCGGCCCGCATCTCCCGGCGCCCGTCCCGCTTCCTGACACGGATTTCCGCATCAAGGCGGACGGTTCCGCGATCGAGCCGGTCAGTGGGGCGGTCGGCGGTTTGGGGCACACCTTCACCGAAGGGGGAGACCGCTTTATCAGTTCCATCGGCTGGCCTGCGCACTTTGTTGTACCGCTGCCGTGGCATTCTCTCGCACGTAATCCGTATGTCGTGACCCCATCGCTTTCGATGCAAGTCTTTCCCGATCGTCGGGTGTATCCGACCAGCAAAGCTCACCCCTGGAGAACCAAACGAGCGGATGACCCTGGTTTCTCGAAGTTCTATACGGATGGTTACGGAATTGCCGAGTCCGCACCGAACGGCTACTTCACCTCGTGTTGCGGTCCGCTGGTCTACCAGGATTCCGTGTTGCCCGGACTTAAGGGACACCTGCTGGCGTGTGAACCGGCGCAGAATTTGATCCACCGATCTGTGGTAGAACGGGACGGTCTGAAACTGAAATTGCACCGCGCCCCGGGCGAGGAATCGTCGGAGTTCCTCACGACGGTCGATTCCTGGTTCCATCCGATCGCACTGTCACACGGACCTGACGGAAGTGTCTGGGTGACGGACTTCTACCGCGAAATTATCGAGGATTACTCGGCCATTCCTCGGTATCTGCAGCAGCAGTATGGTGTGACGAACGGGAAGGATCGCGGACGAATCTGGAAAATCACCTCTGACCAGACGCACCCGGTCCCGTCGGCCGACATGAGCCGACTGACTGCGGACGAACTTGCCGCAGAAGTAGGCTCGGAATTGTTCTGGAGGCGTGAAACCGCTCGACGATTATTGATTGAGCGAAAGGGGAAGCTAGCTGCACCCGCTCTGGTTCGATTGGCGCGCGAGAGCCATCAACCTGCGGCGGTGATCAACGCCATTCATACGCTGGATGGTCTTGAGGAACTTTCCCCTGAATTGCTCGAAACGCTGCTGTCCCATCCGGACGGGGGTGTGCGGCGACAAGTGCTTCAGCTTGCGGAAAGCCGATTTGCAGACTCACCTGTACTGTTCAATCGGGCGCTGGAACTGGCGGAAAACCCCGAGGGATATGTTCAGTTGCAACTGGCATTGTCGCTGGGCGTCAGCCCGGATGCGCGTGTGTTGCCAGCCCTGGCTAAATTGGCGCGGCAGAGGGGAAGCGATCCGTGGGTGTCGACCGCGATTCTCAGTTCGCTGGCGAATCGAGGAGGTGAGTTTTTGACGGTACTGCTTGACCATCCCGAGACTCTGGGTGAGGCACGCGGCTTCCTGAAACCACTTTGCTTTGCAATTGGGGCTCGGCGAAACGAAGCAGAACTGAGTCAGTCGCTCAAGCGGATCTGCCGTCTTGAGAATCCTGACGTGCAGGTCGTGGGCCTGCGCGGAATCCGGTCCAGTTTTGAGATTGCCACGGATCTGACGCTGACGAGCGAAGCAAGGGACGAGGTCAAGTCGCTCACCGGAAGTGACAACCTCGAAGTGCAATCGCTGGCGAAAGAACTTGTTCGTCTGATGAAGCTCGAAACTGAGGAAGAGCGTTCCGCGCGCCTGGCCCGCTTGCAGGAACAGACGCAGGACGTAACCTTGAACGTGGACCATCGGCTGGCCGCGATCGGTGAGCTTGCATCAGAAAATGAGGATTCGATCGCACAGACTTTGGTGAATGCACTGCCGTCCGCAACGCCACGTGTGAGTGAAGCGATCCTGGGCGCGGTCTTCTCGCGACGAGACCGCATCCCTGTCCTGCTGGACGCGATTGAGCAGAAAATCGTGCCGGCATCGCTGGTGTCGGCCGTCCATCGGGCGGTCCTGCTGGACGATAAAGACGACGCCGTCCGTCAACGTGCCGGTAGCCTGTTGACGGTAACGAATTCGGCCGCGCTCGAAGCGTATCCTCGTTTCACGGCAGCGCTGCAGGAAACCCGTGATCCGGTTCATGGGCATCAGGTTTTTCGGGACGTGTGCGGTAAATGCCATCAGGCGCACGGTGTCGGTTTTGCTGTCGGGCCCGATTTGAGTTCTGAATTTCAGCGGGCGGAAGAGACCATTATCAAGGACATTCTGTCGCCGAGCGAAACGATTTCGCCCGGTTATATGACGTACACGATTTCCACAACCGCCGGGCAAGTCTTCACCGGGCTACTGGGGTCCGAATCCCCCACCAGCGTGACTTTGAAGCAACCGGAGGGGAAGCAGCAGGTGATTCTGAGGAACGAGATCGATGAGCTGCGGGTCTCGTCGATTTCACTGATGCCAGAGGACCTCGTTAAGTCGCTGAAGCCAAAGGATGTGGCAGACGCGATTGCCTGGTTGAGGCAGCCTCAGCAGCGTGTGGTGCTACTCGATGACAACCCGAGCATGGCGATGTCGCTGTCAGAAGGGGAGGGGACGGCCGAGTTCGTGACGACCGAGAAATTCGCTGGGGAATCGTGCCTCAGAATTACCCCTCCGCAGCGGTATTCAGCCCGGATCAAAGGTTGGGAGTTTCGAATTCGCGAGAAGCCCGTGGTGGGGGAATATCGTTATCTGCGGTTTGCCTGGAAATCCCCTCAGGCCTCAGGGGTCATGCTGGAACTGGCCGATGAGGGGATGTGGCCCCCGGCTGAAGAGCCGCTGCGCCGGTACTTCGCGGGAAAGAATCTGACCGCATGGCAGGCGGTGGGACTGGCACCCCGTCCTCCCGGTGACTGGGTCGTCATCACGCGCGATTTGTGGCAGGACTTCGGTGATTTTACCCTCACTGGAATTGCGCCCACGGCGATTGGTGGGCCCGCTTTCTTTGATCGGATTGAACTTCTCAGGACAGTGGACGAGTCGTCTGCCGGGGGAGCGCAAGAGTAACGTCTGCTGGAATCTCGGGACGGGGGAGAGCAGCGCGGGGGGTGAACGCGGTCCGCTCGCGGCGAGAGAATCTCCAATCGTGGTGGGATGGCAGACTTTGTGGCTAATCCTCTCTGCACCTGAAAATCCGGCAAAAGGATGTCTGTACGGTTGTTCGGACGGTTTTTTAACGAGGACCGTGTGACGCTCCACATTACCGAGCCGGTGCGATAGACTAGGTGGGACTCGCGGGGCGGACACCGATGTCTGTCTCGCGTTTTTCGCGCCCGGAGAATCCTTGGGGACGCGACATTTGCAGAAGCGAAGTACGAAGCGGTCCGATGAGTCGGGAATGATGATCCGGTAGCTCGATGAGGGATTCAAGAATTCATGTCGGGTCTCCGCTGGTACGAAGTTTGTTTTGAGCGGCAGCCGTAATCGCCTCTCGATCCGTATTTTCATTGAAGGTTCGTATTGTGTCAGTGACGTCAGTCGTAGGTCTGCAATGGGGCGATGAAGCCAAGGGAAAGATCGTCGATTTCCTGACGGATTCGCATGAAGTTGTCGTGCGGTACCAGGGGGGCAATAACGCCGGCCATACGGTCAAATTTGACGGCCAAACCTATAAGTTGTCCCTGCTGCCAACAGGCATTCTGCGTCCCGGTGTCACCGCCGTCATTGGCAATGGCCTGGTCGTGAATCCCGACGCGCTCCTCAAAGAGATGAAGTCGCTGACCGACCGTGGTGTACGCGTCGACGGCGGAAATCTGCTCGTGAGCGATCGTGCTCACGTCATTCTGCCATACCACATCATCGAAGACGCTGTCTTCGAAAAACGACGGGGCGATAACGCCATCGGAACGACCGGACGTGGAATCGGAACCTGCTATCGCGACAAAGCAGGTCGCAGTCACGCGATCCGCGTTGGCGACCTCTATCATCGCGAAACATTCCGTGCCAAGCTGGCCGAGATTGTGGCGTTCAAGAATCTGACGCTGAAATCGCTTGATCCATCAATCACTCCGCTGGACGCCGATGCGATCTATGAGGCCTACGTCGCATTTGCCGAAAAGCTGGCGCCACACGTCGTTGATACCACGGCCTGGTTGCATAAGGCTTTGAAGCAGAAGAAGAATGTCCTGTTCGAAGGGGCTCAGGGAAGCCTGCTGGACGTCGATCATGGAACGTTCCCGTTCGTCACCAGCTCCAACAGCTCGGCGGCCGGGATTCACAGCGGCAGCGGAGTTCCCCAGCGTGCGATCACGCGGATGATTGGTGTCGTCAAGGCGTACACGACGCGGGTCGGTGGCGGTCCTTTCCCGACGGAACTCAACGACGAGATTGGACAGCACATTCGTGACGTGGGGCATGAGTATGGTACGGTCACCGGACGTCCTCGCCGTTGCGGCTGGTTCGATGCCGTGGCGACGGCCTACGGAGCTCGCGTTTGTGGTGTCGATCAGATCGCTGTTATGCTGCTTGACGTCCTGGCGCAGCTCGACGAATTGAATATCTGTGAGGCGTACGACATCCGGGGTGAGCGGACGACGGACTTCCCGTCGCACGTCGAAGACCTGGAAGTGGCGAAACCTATCTTCCGCAAGATTCCAGGCTGGAAGAAGGATATTACCGGCGCTCGCAAGTTGAGCGATCTTCCGGCAGGGGCACGGCAGTACGTGGATACGGTCAGCGAATTGCTGGAGGTGCCGGCCAAATTTATCAGCATTGGCCCCGATCGCGAGCAGACCATTCTGCTCTGATGCCGCTTGCGGTCTGACGCCTGCACATGGAGGTGGCGAGTGAGCTGATCATCTCTCTCGGCGACCGTGATGAAATAAAAGCCCCCCGACGAGTGATTCGTCGGGGGGGCTTTCTTGTACGTTTGATCCAGGGGGCGAGGCCGACGAGATGCAAACCCCGCCAGCACGGACGGGGGTTGCAGGTGCCATCAAGGGTTAAGTATTGAGGTTAGATCCCCAATCCCACTCCATTGAGGACGCCGGTGCCGACCGTTCCGTCGGTGATTTCAAACATGGTTGGGAATCGCTTGGCCCAGGGTTTGTTTCCGGCAGGGCAGTACTGTCGGGCATTTCCTTCGATCGCGGCGATGCCGGGAAGGTGTGCTGCAATACTGGCGGAGTGCAGGAATGAGTACCCAGGGCAGGTCAGGTCCTGGACACACAGGAACATGTCAAACTTCTGAGCGGCAGCGCTCAGCAGCAGTGTTTCGGTCTGTCCTTTACATGCCTTGAGGGCGGCGCCGGTATAGCCTTGCTCGCGAGCCAGCAGCAGGCTGTCGTAATCGACGAGCGATTCATCGATGACGATCGGCTTGAGCTTGGCCGCTTCATGCATCTTGTTGTCGGGATTGGCGCGCAAGTCCCGGTGTGTGGGCTGTTCAACGTACTGGATCCGGTCGAAGGCAGCGGGCGATGCCGATTTCACCTTGTTGAGGAAATCAACGACGTAGGCCGCATTCTGACACTTCTCATTGAAGTCGACCGAGTAGAACCATTGCGTGCAGCCCCGTTTCGCCTGGGCTTGTTCGGCACAGGCATTGACGGCGAGTGTGCGGGCGACGTCCCAGTCGAAGTTATCGCCTGCCAGCTTGATCTTGAGGTGGGTCAGGCCATTGTAGGCGATCCACTGTTCGAGCGTTTCAGGCAGACCGTCGCCAATCTTCTTGGTGACTTCCCCGTCGGTCAACGGGTCGAGGGCTCCGACAAGGTGATACAGCGGCAGACGCTCTTTGGGTTCACGCAGCGTGTACTTATCGAGATATTCCCCTTTGAAGGTGGCATCCAGATAGTAAGCCAGATCATAGTTCATGAATTTCGACGTCAGTGTGTCGAAGCTATTACGATTATGGATTTGACCATAAGCGTCGTGCAATGCAGCATCGAACGGACTGGCTGCCACAAGCTGGGCCAGTTCGGGCATCGGCTCGGCCAGCTTCATTTGCTGAGCCAGGCGCTTTGCGAGATGGTCATATTCACCAGACAGATGATAGACCAGGTCGATGGGGTGGCCATATTCCGTGCAGTTTCCTGCGAGTTCGACCACTTCTTCTGCGAATCGCAGCATCAGTGCTTCGCTCTGATCGGGCGTCACTTTGTCAGACGGCCATGACCAGACATTACCCAGGGGCATGCTACCGAAACCGCTGGAGTGGCGCTTTCCATCGCGCGACTCGACTTCAACATCGACATTCAGCTGAAGTGTTTTTTCGATGACGCGACCGCCAAATTTCAGCGGTGCCCGGAACGGGATGGTTTCAACGGCGCAAGCGGCACTCTTAATGCGGATGTCCGTCGCTTTCGACATATCCTCGCAACTTTTTCGATAGAGGGTGGATTAATGGATAACTGACGCCCGGACGGATCTTATCGGGACTTAACCAGCCGTTCAAGAAGCGATCCGCTTCGAGACGGGGCGTTCGAATCAAATCGCTACAATCGGTTCGGCGTGGTCGAGTGGATCGTGCGAGCAGGTTCTCTTTCGGGACTCGCAGTCTTCAGATACTAGCAGACCTGTAACCGGAGTCAGCGTCAATAGGAAATCGCCCGCCCGAATCACTCTTTATTGTCACCCGATTTCCGTCACAGAGGACGCGGACCAGGGGGCCCGCCGGGGGTGAGCGGCAGGCTGGTTTCTCGCTCAACTTGAGAGGATTCGCGTACGCGGCCCAAAACCGATGAATTTCGCGTCTAGCGTGACAATTAGGTGATTCAGGTGGGCTGCGAGAAGTTACCGGCCCTCAAAAGTGCGTGAAAAGCCGGCAAATCCGACCAGCTTTAACGGTCTCGCCCTGTCTCCGATGGTCTGAAACCCTGTCCGCAAAACACTCTACGTTGACATGATTTCACGAGAAAACTACAGTCCTGACCGCTTGGAACACCCCGGTCGAGCGAGTTGATACTACCCAATGGATGGGGCATGAACCGCAGCAAGAAGCACGCGCTGAATGAACGAGAGGCTCGACGTGTCGAAGGGACTCCCTGGTTCACGAGCGGGACAGCATGGCTGGTTGTGAAGTCTCTGGTGGCGACGTGTCTGATTGTTTGTAGTGTCGGAGGGACGGGCTGTTATCAATCGACTGTTGTCCCGCCAACCGCTTCGATTCCATCCTCGATGCGTCCAAACCCGATTCAGACGCCACCCGTGGAGTCATTCAGTCCTCCCACAATGCATCCGATCGACCCGATCACGAAGAAGAACCCCTGGAAGCCGGACATCGAATCACGCGACTGGAGTTACATCGTTCTGCATCACACGGCTGCCGAAAGCGGAAGTGTGGAAAGTATTCACGAAGAGCATCTGAAGCGCAAAGACAAGAATGGCAAACAATGGCTGGGCGTCGGTTACCACTTTGTCATTGGCAACGGTAAGGGGATGGGCGACGGAGAAATCGAGCCCACATTTCGCTGGAGACAGCAAATGCAGGGTGCCCATGCCGGAGTGGCGGATTATAACCAGCTTGGGATTGGCATCGTTCTGATTGGAAATTTCGAAGAATCACCACCGACAAAAGCCCAGGTAGCTGCGGTCAAAAAGCTGGTGGGAATCCTGAAAAGAGACTACCGCATCGTAGGAAACAAGATTGTGGGGCATAGCGATGTGAAAGCGACGGAATGCCCGGGGAAGTATTTTCCCATGAGCGACGTTCGTGACAGCATTGCGTTCACTGGCGAAGAAGTCAGTCTGCAGGATTCGCCTCGACCCTCGATCCCCATCCGGACAGTCTCTCGACAAATCATTACAAAACTCGACCCGGTCGGACTGAAAGTGTCCCCAGGAGAACTGCGGAAATGACCGAACGCTCCTTTTTCAACTTCGATTGGGAGTCCGGAGACTCTGATCGTCTCGATCCGACGCCGTGGGGCCGCAGGTTCCATGATTTGACGCCCCCCGTTGAAGATTCTGTCCTGGACGGAACGTTCGATGAGGATCAGCTTCCCACGCACAGCGAGATCATCGAACTGATCGAGACGCTGCATGCCGGCGAATCGAGCCCGTTTCTGCCACGTCCGAAATCGGATCGTCCCCACTCGGTTCATCTGCCGGAACACTACGAGGCGCGGTACGCCTATCCGCTCGTCGTCTGGTTCCATGGCGATGGCTCGTCTGAGGAAGAACTGGCCTCGGTGATGCCGAACATCAGTGAGCGGAACTACATCGGTCTGGCCCTGCGTGGGAACGTTCGATCGGGTGACGGATACCGCTGGTCAACGACGGATGAGGCTGTCCGGGAACTGATCGACGATGTCGAGTCACTCGTGTTGTCTCTGCGTCGGGAACGTCACATCCACAGCGAGCGAATCTATCTGGCTGGCTTTGGGAGCGGCGCCTCAGCGGCGATGGAACTGCTTATCCACAAGCCGGAATGGTTTGGCGGGGCGGCCTGTTTCTACGGATCGCTGCCACTCGTCCCCTTCTCGCAGCGACAGGCTCATGAACTGCGTGATAAGCGGGTTCTGCTTGCCGCAACGACGAATGCCCGATCCGGCAATGCCCGTGGCCTGATCGCCGCAGGACGCCTGCTGAATGCTTCTGGTGTGCGGATCGGCACCCGCTTTTACCAGGACTACGGCACGGCTCCCACCGTCAAGATGCTGAGTGACATCAATCACTGGCTGATGGATGACGTCTGTTCGTCCGTGACCTGACGTCCGGCCAGTCGCTAATAGCGGTTGTCAGCTCGTTTTCAGCGGTTTGCGTCCAGCATCTTCGGTGATTACGACGTAGATATGGCACCTCGTCCGGTCTTTCTGATGAGATCTGACGGGGTGCTTTTGTTTTTTCAGCAGGGGCTGCGGCGGCCCGTCGTGCTCAGCTTCGACCAGGACGAACGACTCGCGAAAGGTCCCGTCGACGCGTTTCAAATCGCCCTCAGGAATTGTTAGAGTGTGGTCTGTGGCAGCCCTTTACGTCGACTGTTTTTCGTGATTGACCCCCTGCAGAAATGCTTATCACTCTCATCGGTTATCGTGGCACAGGAAAAAGCACCGTCGCTCCGCGTCTGGCCGCGAAACTCGGTTTTGACTGGGTGGATGCCGATGTTGAACTCGAAAATACGACGGGCCGGTCGATTCGCGAGATCTTCGCGACGGATGGTGAGCCCGAGTTCCGGCGGCTTGAGCGTGAAGTCCTGGTTCGGTTACTGAAGCGGGATCGTCTGGTGATTGCCGCCGGTGGGGGGGCCATCCTGAATGAAGCGACGCGACAGGACATGCGAAATGCCGGGCCGGTCGTCTGGCTTCAGGCGAGCGTCGCGACGATCGCCCGGCGCATCCTGCGGAATGGCTCGCCGTCCAACCACCGACCGAATCTGACAGCGATGGGAGGGGTCGAAGAGATTCGAGCTCTTGTCTCCCAGCGGGAACCGTTGTACCAGTCGTGCGCAACAGTGACCGTCATGTCGGAGGGGACTTCAATCGAAGGTCTCGTTCAGCGAATCCTGACCCAACTTCCTCCAGAATTCCGACAGCAGGCGACCACATGATTCCCGGCGATATCCCGCTCATTATTGTCCTGAGCTGGCTGTTTATCTTCGGGGCGGTGGTGGGGAGCTTCCTCAACGTCTGCATCTATCGCATTCCGCAGCATGAACGGCTGTGGGATCAGTTGACTGGATTGAACCATCCTCCCTCGTCATGTCCGTACTGCAAAAAGCGGATTCTGGCCGTCGATAATGTCCCGATTCTCGGCTGGTTGCGGCTGGGGGGGAGATGTCGTTTCTGTCGACATGCAATCTCAATGCGTTACGCGTTGATCGAACTCTTTAACGGACTGCTGTGGGTTGTCCTTTATCTGGCGATCGTTCCCGCCGGGTTTAATGCGCGGATTGAATGGAGTGCTCTCTATTCTCCGCTCGGCGCTCTGGCACAGCCGGGGCTGACCCAACCGATGCAGGTCTGGCTGGTGAATGCGCAGTACGTCTACTTCCTGATTCTGGCAGAAGCACTGCTGGTGGCGACATTCATCGATTTCGACCTGATGATCATTCCCGACGGGGTGACGGTCCCTGCCACCGTTGCCGGGATCGTCGGTGCGGGAATTCTGGGGGCTCCCGCGCTGTGGCCCGCGTGGTTCTTCTCTGCTTACGAGCTGAATGGACTACAGCCTGTGTTGCCCGTGTGGCTGCACTGGATGCTTTACCTGCCCGAGCAGATTCCGTTCTTTAACGCGCATCCGCATCTACACGGTCTCTTCTCGAGCGTGCTCGGCCTGATTGTGGGTGGGGGAACAGTCTGGATCGTGCGGATTCTGGGGCACTGGGCCTTTCAGCGGGAAGCGATGGGGTTCGGGGATGTGATTCTGATGGCGATGATTGGCAGCTTCATGGGCTGGCAGGCGTCTCTCATCGTGTTCTTCCTCGTGGCACCGCTGTGTGCCCTGATTGCCACCTCAATTACGTTCACGCTGCGGTCCTCGCGAGAAATCCCGTTCGGGCCTTACTTGAGTGTTGCGGCCATGATGGTCCTGCTCGGCTGGAATCACTACTTCTCGAAGTTCGAGACATTCTTCAGCCGCGGCCCGCTACTACCGATTGTCTTTTTACTGATGGGGTTGCTGTTCGCCCCGCTGCTGGTGTTGACGCGATTTGTCAAACAGCAGCTTGGGTTTCGCGAGGAACCATTGATCATCGAAGAATGGACATCGGCCGATCAGCTTTCGTTCTTTGACAGCAAGCGAAGGTGCGATACTCCCTGGCCGGGGGTGGCAGCGGGGCAGAGTCGATTGCACAGTGACCGTTGGCGGGGAACGCGGTAATTGCGCTGTTCTCAGAGAACGGGTCGATCCTCTACCATGTCCCCGGTTCTGATTTTGAAGCCCGGGAGAGTCTCGAATATGGCCGCCATAGGACTGGTCTGGTTGTGCTGTTTTACGGCCTTGGCCGCTGCTGACGATGCGCCTGCCACCGTCGCCAGTGTGAATGGAGCGTCGATTACGCAAGGGGATGTCGATTTCGCTCTGTCGCAGCAAGGTGTCGCGCCGGACCAGCGCGGTAAAGAAATGCCCAAAGTGATCGAGCGATTGATTGATCGACAGCTCATTCGGGAGTTCCTGGCGTCTCAGAAAATTGAGCCCCCCGAAGAGGAAGTGCAGTTTCAGATTTCGAAAGCGGAAGCCTACATTCGCAAGGGAGGGGAAGATCCGGCCGTTGTCCTGGCGAAACTGGGATATTCGTCCAGCCGACTGAAAGCGGAACTCGGCCTGCCCCTTGCCTGGCAGGTCTATGTCCGGAAGACGGTGACTGCCGAACAGGTCAAAGACTATTTCGAGCAGCATAAGCAGGAACTGGATGGAACTCAGCTTCGTGCCAACCAGATCGTGTTGAAGCTGCCCATGCCTTTAGACGCTGACGTGGTGGAAGCAAAGAAGAAGGTGCTGGCCGAAGTCCGAAATGATTTGATGGTGAAGAAATTGACCTTCGCGGAAGCAGCGATGAAGTATTCGGAATCGCCGACTCGCGCGCGTGGAGGGGATGTGGGACTGTTCGGCTGGCAGGGAAAACTACCCGCGGCGGTCTCTCATGCGGCGTTCGCCCTCAAAATCGGTGAGATCAGCGAACCGATCGTCTCACCGGTCGGCGTGCACCTGATCCAGGTCACAGAACGTCAGGTGGGAGATTTCAGTCTTGAGGATGTCCGACCTGTTATCATGGGGCGGCTGTCTCAACAGATGTGGACCCAGACCGTTCAACAAGCACGAACGGGTGCTCGCATCGAACGACGAGCGACCCCCTGAGAGTCTGAATCCAATCGTTGTTTACGGTCTTCTCAATTAAACTACCCTTTTCGCGGTAGAATCCTGAAACGAAAGTTCATCAAATGCCCGCTCAGTTAATCGACGGAAAGGCAATCGCTGCTGCGATCCGTGAGCGATTGACGCAAGACGTTGCCGAGTTCCGCCAGAAGACTCACATCACGCCGAAGCTGGCCGCCATCCTCGTCGGCGATGATCCTGCCAGCCAGGTTTATGTCCGAAATAAAGAAAACGCCTGTGCGAAGGTCGGAATCGATAGTGATGTCTTCCGCCTCCCTGCGACGACGACCCAGGCGGAACTCCTTGCGCTGGTTGCCCGACTGAATGAAGATTCGACGGTGCATGGAATCCTCGTGCAGTTGCCGTTGCCTGATCAGATTCACGAAACCACCGTACTGGACGCGGTGTCGGCCGCGAAGGACGTGGATTGCTTTCACCCCGAGAACGTCGGTCGAATGGCTCAGGGGCGTCCTCGATTTCTCCCCTGTACCCCGCACGGTGTTCAGGTGCTGCTGAGGGAGTCGGGGACTCGGCTGGATGGGGCGCATGTCGTGGTGCTGGGGCGAAGTGAGATTGTCGGTAAGCCTGTGGCGATGATGCTTGTTCAGAAAGGGGAGACGGCGAACGCGACGGTCACGATCTGCCATAGTCGCACGAAAAACCTGCCCGAACTGACCCGTACCGCCGACGTCCTGATCGCGGCGATCGGAAAACCAGAGTTTGTCACGGCCGATATGGTCAAGCCGGGGGCCGTCGTGATCGACGTCGGCATTAACCGGGTTGGTGACAAACTGGTGGGGGATGTGGCCTTCGGACCGGTGTCGGAAGTCGCCTCCGCAATCACCCCCGTTCCCGGCGGAGTTGGCCCGATGACGATCGCCATGCTGCTTGAGAATACGCTGACGGCGGCCCGACTCCGGTCGAGTGCCCGATGATGTCCAACTGAGCGGCAGTTTGAAAAACACGAGGCCCCTGACGCTGAACTCAGCGCCAGGGGCCTCTTCATTGGCTTTCATCGATTTAGCGCGGGAGCGAGCTGGCAGTCTCCCTGCAAGGTTCCTGCGAGAATTCCCGCAAGGGCATTACAGGTCCTTGCCGGTCAGTCGAGCGACTTCATTGACGTCTTTGTCCCCACGTCCCGACAGGCAGACGACAATCACGTCCGACGGCTTGCGCTGTTTGGCTCGCTGCAACGCGTAAGCGATTGCGTGTGAGCTTTCGAGCGCGGGCAGGATCCCTTCTGTACGAGCCACATGCTGGAGGGTCTTGAGTGCCAGGTCATCACCGATATTCACGTAATTCACACGGCCAGTGTCTTTCCAGTAGGCATGTTCAGGGCCGACGCCGGGGTAGTCGAGACCGGCCGAAATCGAATGGACGTCCGACGTCTGCCCATCCTCATCCTGCAGGACATAGCTATAGGTTCCGTGGAGGATCCCTTTGTTACCGTACGAGAGGGTGCTGGCATGATCTCCGGGATTCGGACCCCGTCCGCCCGGTTCCACACCGCTCAGTTCGACAGTCGTGTCGTCGACGAAGGGATAGAACATACCGGCCGAGTTCGAACCGCCCCCCACGCAGGCGACGACTTCCTCAGGGAGTTTTCCGGTCGCTTCGAGGCATTGCGAGCGGGCTTCTTTCCCAATGACGGACTGGAAGTCACGGACGATCATCGGGAAGGGGTGAGGGCCCACGACGGAACCAAGGATGTAATGGGTATCGGCGACGGATGCCATCCAGTCGCGCATCGCTTCGTTGATGGCATCGCGGAGAGTGCGTGAGCCACTGGTCACCGGGCGGACTTCGGCCCCCATGGTTCGCATGATGAAGACGTTGAGTTTCTGTCGGCGGATATCTTCTTCGCCCATGTAGACGACGCAGGGCAGGCCGAAGCGGGCACACGCGGTCGCTGTGGCAACGCCATGCTGACCGGCTCCGGTCTCGGCGATGACCCGTTTCTTCCCCATTCTCAGGGTCAGCAGCGCCTGTCCAATCGTGTTATTGATCTTGTGAGCGCCGGTGTGATTCAGATCTTCTCGCTTGAAATAGATCTGGGCTCCACCGCATTCCTTCGTCAGTCGTTCAGCGAAGTACAGTGGATTCGGACGGCCGACAAAGGTACGCAACAGGGAATCGAGTTGCTTATGAAAGGCGGGATCGGCCTTGGCTCGGGTGTATTCGACCGTCAGTTCTTCGAGCGCATGCATCAGCGTCTCGGGGACGAACCGCCGACCGAATTCACCGAAGCGGCCTTCCGCATCCGGAACCTGTGACGTTGCCGGGTCGTATGCTGAGGATGGAACCGTGGAGGAAACAACAGACATAGTCAACTTTCACAGAACAAAACGAGAATCAGCGTGGAAACCGGCATCGGTTCATGCGAACAGCGGCAGATCGGCAAATGTCGGCGGCGATGTCGACCCCGCCCTCATCATGTCGAACCCTCTCGCTCATCCACCTCGGACACGACTGCCCCGTCTGCCGGATGAGTTTTCTTCAATGGATGGAATTGTAACTGCATGCAGACGTGAAAACCACATCCGCCGTCCTGGCATCGTTGAGCAATTGACGTACGCAGGCACAAAAAAATGAGGACAACCCGAGTGGCCAGGGGGTTCGGTCAGGTCGAAGACAGGGCAGATTTCTCGTTAGCGAAGCCGCCCCGTATGATTCCGTCGGAAATCCCGCCTATGGGCTCCCGTGCCAGAAATCGTAAGGAGCAGGCTCGGTCTTGCACACGCAAGAGAAAGTCGCCCGTGATCCGGGCCTGTGTCTTCCCATTTCTAACAGCACTGTCTAAGGTAATTTTCTCCTGGTTTTTCTCGTGCAGTTCTCGACAACCACTGCGCCTTTGGAAACAAATCGATCCTCATGACCACATCCCTGGCTCAACCCGTTCGGACGACTCATCGACCTCAGCAGCTTCTCGAACGGTTAAGGGCCGTGGTGGGCGAAGAGTCGTTGCTTTTCAATCCCGAAGAACTGCTGGTTTACGAGTGCGATGGATTCGTCGTCGATAAGAAATCGCCCGATGTGGTCGTCTTTCCGACAACGACCGAACAAGTCGTTGCGATCGTGCAAATCTGCAACGAGTTCGATGTCCCCTTCGTTCCCCGCGGGGCGGGAACCAGTCTCGCCGGGGGATGCCTGCCCGTGGGGGGGGGCGTCATGATCGCGCTCACCCGGATGCGGAAGATTCTGGAAGTCAACTACCGCGATCGCTATGCCGTGGTCGAACCGGGACTCGTCAATGTGCACCTGACACAGCACTTGAAGGGGAGTGGTTATCACTTTGCCCCGGACCCTTCGAGTCAGGGAGCCTGCACGATCGGCGGAAACTTCGCCACGAACTCCGGGGGACCCCACACGCTCAAGTACGGCGTGACCGTGAACCACGTACTCGGGGCGGAAGTCGTGCTGCCCAGTGGTGAAGTCGTCCAGTTAGGTGGACCGACAGAAGAAACGCCCGGCTACGATCTGACCGGTCTGTTCGTCGGCAACGAAGGAACCCTCGGTATCGCGACAAAAGTCATCGTCCGACTGACACGCGATCCCGCTGCGTACCGCACGATGCTCGGAATCTTCGAAACGGTTTCCGACGCCACGAAAGCGATCAGCGAAATCATCGGGGCCGGGATCGTTCCCGCGGCACTTGAGATGATGGATCAGGGGATTGTCAGTGCCGTCGAGCAGGCGTTCCATTTTGGATTTCCGCTCGATGCCGGTGCGGTCCTGCTGATTGAAGTGGATGGCCTGGAAGTCGCGGTCGACGAAGAAGCGCAACGCATCATCAACCTCTGTACGTCAAACGGGGCACGTGAAGTTCGGCAGGCGAATTCGACGAAAGAGCGACTCCTGCTGTGGAAGTGCCGCAAGCAGGCGTTCGGTGCGATTGGGCGACTGAGTCCCAGTTACTGCACGCAGGACGGCGTTGTGCCCCGCACCAAGCTGCCGCAGATTCTCGAACACATCATCGATTGCGG
The DNA here is from genome assembly GCF_044336245.1 of Schlesneria sphaerica. Classification (NCBI taxonomy): domain Bacteria; kingdom Pseudomonadati; phylum Planctomycetota; class Planctomycetia; order Planctomycetales; family Planctomycetaceae; genus Schlesneria; species Schlesneria sphaerica. The sequence goes on from NZ_CP172346.1 coordinate 4,841,975, forward strand.
GATCCGGCACGGACTGCGAATCGTGAACGTTTTCCACGCGGGAGACGGCAACATCCACCCGATTCTACTATTCGATGAACGGGATGCCGAACAGGTGGAACGAGTTCTCAAAGCAAGCGACGAGATCCTCAGCAAGTGCATTGAACTGGGGGGAAGCGTCACGGGGGAACACGGCATCGGCGTCGAAAAAATCAGCTTCATGGACAAACTGTTCGCTCCTGAAGACCTGAACGTCATGCGGTCCATTCGCGACTGTTTCAATCCCTCGGGTCGCTGCAGTCCCGGGAAAATGCTCCCCACCTCCGCAGGGTGTGGAAACGAGGCTCCACTCAAGCAGAAGCCGGGTCGACGAGCTGCGATGTAGTCCTGAACAACGTTTGATAAAGGCGAAGGGAGCCCTGATTTCCTGGTGGCGACGACGTGGCGGGAACTCCCCTTCACGGAATTGCTGAGCAACACAGGCAGAGGTCCCCGTCCCCCATTCAGCGATGTTCGATTTCGAATTTCCGTCAATCCGAAAGAACTCTCAATGACATCCGCTACGACGCCAGTTCCCATCATGGGTGATGGACTTCCGCCAGTCCTGCGTGAGATGCTCGGTCCGGATATTGAGATCCTTGAGTGGGACGAGTCGCCGCAATCGCCGAGTCTGGCCCGTGCTGTGGGCGTCCTGACATTCGGACATCCCCGCGTCGATGGACCGCTGATGGATCGGATGCCAAACCTGAAGGTGATCAGCAATCATGGTGTCGGAGTCGATCACATTGACGTGGCAGCGGCTCGGGAACGGAAGATTCCCGTCGGGAACACACCCGGCTGTCTCGACGCATCGACGGCCGACATGACGATGGCACTTCTGCTGGCGACCGCCCGCAACGTCGTCGTCGGGGATCAGTTCGCACGTTCTGCCGAATTCACTCATTACGATCCGGCTCAGTTGATCGGCTACGAAGTCTCGGGCAGCACGCTGGGGATTGTCGGACTGGGACGGATCGGCCGCCAGGTCGCTCGCCGTGCCCGGGCCTTCGATATGCGGGTGCTCTATCACAACCGTAACCGCGACACTGAGGCGGAACGGGACCTCGGCGTCGAGTACGCAGCGTTCGATGATCTGCTGAAACAGTCGGACTTTGTGGCGCTCAATTGCCCTCTGACCCCCGAAACGACCAATCTGATCGGTACGCGTGAACTCGGGCTGATGAAACCGACGGGGATCCTGCTGAATATGGCACGCGGGGCGGTCGTTGATCATGACGCCCTGTTCGCGGCACTTAACTCTCGACGCATCGCCGGAGCGGGGCTGGATGTGACCAATCCCGAACCCCTTCCGCGCAACCATCCGTTACTGTCGCTGACGAATATTGTGATCACGCCTCACCTGGGAAGTGCGTCCAATCGCACGCGTCACCGCATGATGCAGATGACGGTCGAAAACCTGCAGGCAGGTCTGAAGTCCAGCCCCTTGCCATGGGCCGTTTAGCCGTTTCCCGACGCGGAGATCCGCTCCGCTGCGGCTTCGCTGGTGCCATCCTGCTTCGTGTTGCACAGTATGCAGGAACATGCCAGGCCAGTCCGTGAGATTCAGCAGTTTGAGCTCAGTACGTCGGTCAGTAAGCAATCACTCTCAATTCCTACTCAATCGGGAATCGATCCGTCATGAATGACGAAACTCTGCAGCGAATCCAACAGGCGTATGGCGTCGAGAACTGGTCAGCCGGATATTTCGATATCAATGGCAAGGGGCACGTCGTTGTCCGTCCCGTCCAAGGTGATTCGCGGTCAGTCGATTTGAAGGATCTCGTCGATGATCTGCTGTCAAAACAGAAGCAGCAGTCACCCCTGCTGCTGCGATTCCCCCAGATCCTGACCAGCCAGTTGCGACGGCTTTCCACGGCCTACCATTCGGCCATCACCCAGTACGGCTTCCACGGGCTGCACTATCCGGTCTTTCCGATGAAGGTGAATCCCCGACGTGAAGTGGTCGAAGAGTTCCTACGGGACAGCAATCGTTACCGAGTCGGGCTGGAGTGTGGTTCAAAAGCAGAACTCTACGCGGCGGTGGCACAAGAGCAGAATGCCGAATCGCTGCTGTTGTGTAACGGCTTCAAGGACGAAGCGTTCATTCGCACGGCGCTGCTGGCTGTGCAGGCAGGAAAACGGGTCGTCATCATCGTCGAGAAGATGAACGAGCTCAAGATGGTCGTCAAGCTGGCCCAGCAGACCGGGGTGGCTCCCTGGATCGGCCTGCGCGCCAAGCTCTATTCACGCGGGTCGGGGAAGTGGGCTTCGTCCGGGGGTGACGCCGCCAAGTTCGGACTGACGACATCAGAACTGCTTGATTGTGTTCGTCTGCTGCGGGAAAACAAACTCGACCATCGCCTGAAGCTGCTGCATTTCCATATCGGGTCGCAGATCACGGACATCAAACGTGTGAAGAACGCGATGAAAGAGGCTGCACGCGTTTACTCAAAACTGCGGCAGATCGGCTGCGAGATCGAGTTCCTCGACATCGGCGGCGGTCTGGGCGTGGACTACGATGGCTCACAGACGCGCTATGACTCGAGCGTCAACTACACCGTGCAGGAGTTCGCGAACGACGTCGTCTATACCATCAAGTCTGTCTGTGATGAAGAGCATGTCCCCCATCCGCATCTGGTGACGGAGAGCGGTCGGTTCATGACGGCTTATCACACGGTCTTCATCACGTCGATTCGCGATGAGATCGAAACCTTCGCCGACGATGTCCCTGTCGTGACCATCGACAACGACGATCCTCAAGTCATCACGGAACTCAAAGACCTGTGCGACGGGATCAACGGCAAGAACTATAATGAGTACTACCACGATGCCCTCGAACACAAAGACGAACTGCATACGCAGTTCAATCTGGGGTTAATCAGTCTCGAAGATCGGGCGAAAGGGGAAGTGCTGTTCTGGGAAGTCTGTGCCCGGGCTCTGAAAGAATCCGAAGAGGACAAGTTCCCCGATGATGAGTTTGAAGCACTGAAGAAAATTCTGGCTCAGAAGTACCTGTGCAACTTCTCTCTGTTCCGCTCAGCCCCGGACAGCTGGGCGATCAAGCAATTGTTTCCCATCGTTCCGATCCACCGCCTGAACGAGATTCCGTCAGACTTCGCGACGCTGGTCGACGTCACCTGCGACAGCGATGGAAAGATCGACAAGTTCATCGATCTGAAGGATGTGAAAGAGACGCTCGAACTGCACCGCTGGCAGGATGGTGAGGACTATTACCTGGGAATCTTCCTCACCGGGGCGTATCAGGAGGTGATGGGAAGTCACCACAACCTGTTCGGCAATCCCAACGAAGCTCAGGTGGTGATCGACGCCGACGGCCGATACCACGTGACCAAACTGGTCCCAGGGAGCCGCATCAACGACATGCTGCAGTTCGCCCGCTATGACAGACTGCAGCTCCTGGAATCGTACAAGAAGCAGTTGGCCGCACGCGTCGATGCCGGTGCTCTGTCAAAAGAGACGGCAGAGCAACTCGCGAAGGACTATGAAAGCGGTGCCGGAAAAGGGACCTATCTCGAGTAGTTCTCAGGCCTCGACCAGTTCGCCCTGTTCAGCCAGCACGGGGCCAGTCAGTACAGGCTCGGCGAGTTCGGGTTCGGCAATTACGGAGTCGGTCGCAGAAGGGACTGCCACGTCGTCACCGTCCTCGTCTTCGCTGATGCGTCCCTGGATTCCCTGCTTGCCCAGCGGAGTCAACTGGTACCGCAGACCACCGTCACGGCCTGCCAGGTCGAACTTGAGAAATCCGTACGCGATCAGCTTCCCGTGGATGCCGGATAGCTCTTCCACAGGGACCTCTTCCACGTGGAAGATCCTGGGAGTCCATCCATCAAACTCGGGCGAATCGTTGCGTCCCTGCGTATGGAGTTGCTGATACTGTTGCAGTACCAGAGTCCACTGCGGGTGTTTTCTCAACTGTTCTAGCTCGAAGTCATCCATGCCGGATGTATCGTCGAGACGACTTCCTGGCAGCACTTCTGCTGTTGTGGCCCTGAACAGCCAGCCAATTCGTTAAACTTTAACATGCGGTGCCGCCCGGCTCTGCCTCGATAACCGTTACAATTTAACGAGGGGGGACCGCTCATTCGGCAAGTTCGACGAGTCCCACATCGATGTATTGGCCGCCCCCCGTTTGTTTGCAATGGACAGCCAGCGTGTTGGTTCCCCTGGTGAGTGCTTTCTGAGCCTGAGGACTGAGACGAAACTGCCGATAGTCGGTCGAATAGCCACTGACTTTCTTCAGCAATTCGCCGTTCAGGTAGACTTCTGCGTCCTCGTCATGGTGCATGATCAGCCGAAGTTCCCCCTTGGGATTGGTCTTCAGATCAAACGTCCGCCGCAGCCAGATATCATTCGACTTCCATTCTGTTCTGACGACGGAACCGGGTGTCGACTTTTCACCGAAGCCACCCGGCGCGGACTTCCAGGCAGTGGCATCGAATGCCGGTTTTTCCCAGCCGTCGTTCGGCTTCTCCAGCGTATATTGCCACGTGACCGCTTCTTCTCTGGACGTGGGGACAACCGTGCTGAGCTGCCGGGCGGGCTGAAACAAGGCCGCATGCGCTTTCGCCGCCGCCTCCACGGGAATCTTGAGGACTTTGCGGTCGTAGGTCATCAGGCCGTTGACCTCAGTTTCGACGTCTGTCGTTTGAGTGTAGATCGCGGCCGACAGCCCCGGTTTTTCGATCAGCGGATGAAGCTGATCAAACAGATCCAGATATGCAGCGGTCAGGGACGCCTGGTCTTCAAAGCTGCGGTATCCCCAGTTCTCACGAGATTGCCATGTGTGATGGTCCAGAGGGAGGCCAAGTCCCCCGAATTCCCCCAGGACAGCAGCCCGGTCGGCTGTCGGAATCGGGGCCACTGGCCCCGGGTACCGATGCACGTCAATCACATCCCCCACGGGAAAGTCGTTTCCTCCCGAGGCGCAGTTGACCAGTCGGCCAGGGTCGTACTCTTTCGTCCACTTCGTAATCGCCACCGTATCCGATTGCCCCCACCCCTCATTGAAGGGAACCCACATGACGATGCAGGGGAATGCGCGGCGCGCGCCGATAATCGACTTCCATTCCCGCCGATAGTCAGCTGCCGATTCGGCTGAACGAGTCAGCTCCTGACTGTCGAACTTGCCGAACGGGTCCCATGGGGCCGAGCGATCTCCGCTGGGCATGTCCTGCCAGACCAGCATTCCCGTTTTGTCGCAGTGGTGGTACCAGGTGGCCGGTTCCACTTTGACGTGCTTACGGATCAGGTTGAACCCGTACGCCCGCGTCTGATCGATGTCAAATTTCATTGCTTCGTCCGTCGGTGCGGTATACAGACCGTCGGGCCAGAACCCCTGATCGAGCGGCCCCACCTGAAACAGGGGCTTGTCATTGAGCAGAATCCGCGTGATTCCCTGAGCGTCTTTTCCCACAGAAATCTTCCGCAGAGCGGTGTAGGCACTGACAAGGTCGGCCAGCGGAACAGGATCGACGGCCTCAATCACAGCCGGATCCTTCGGCAACCACTCCTGCCCGAAGCCCAGCAGATCGGCAGATTCATCCTCGACGAGTGCCACATGGACATCGATCAGATGCGGGTTCGAGGGGGACCAGATGTAAGAGGAAAAGTTCGGATCCTGATCGCTGAGTGTGATCCGCGCAGGGGCCTTCAGATCGGTCTGCCAGCGTCGGTGTGTGATCCCTCCCGTGGCGGTTTGCGACCGGACGACAATCCCCAGTTTCCATCCCGGCTGCGGGTTCACGACGTCGGTCTGAATGGTCAGTTGTCGCTGGTCCAGATCCGCAGCGATGGTGACATCACGGATATACGTTTGGGGGACGGGTTCCAGCCAGACTGTCTGCCAGATTCCAGTGGTGGGGGTGTAGAAGATTCCACCCGGTTTCTGGACCTGTTTACCTCGACCCTGATAGCCTGCGTCGCTGGGATCCCAGACGGCGACAATCAGTTCATTCTCGGCGTCCGGTTTGAGGACCGAAGTAATATCAAAGCTGAAGGGATCGAAGCCGCCGCGATGGCCTCCCACCTCATGTCCGTTGACGAAAACGGTAGTTTCCCAGTCCACCGCGCCAAAGTGCAGCAGCACCCGCTGATTTACCCAGGCGGGGTCGACCGCATCGTCCTTTCGCGGGATCTGGAAGGTACGGCGATACCAGAGCTTCTGCTCGGGTCCCACCAGTTCCATCACGCCTGACAGAGCCGATTCCACAGGGAAGGGGACCAGAATCGCTTCCGTCTGCCACCGGCCCGGCCGGGCGGCCTCTTTCGGCTCAATGGAGTAATCCCACAAGCCGTTCAGGTTGAGCCAGTCTTTACGAACCAGTTGCGGACGAGGGTATTCCGGATGCGCATTCGCAGGTGAAACCTCCGCCGCCCACTTCGTCATGAGCGGAGCCGATTTCGCTTTCCACTCACCCGCCACACAGGGGAGGGACCACAGGCCGATCACCAAGAGAAAGAGGTGTTTCATGAGCGAGCGCTTTCCGGAAAAGGTGAGAGACAATCCCCAGATTCAAACGACTCGCCCCCAGAATTTCCAGCACCGTCTCAGTTTGCCAATCCCAACCGCCCCTGTTATTGAGCCCACTGCGAAAAACGGGAACAGGCTTTCCTCATCGCCCCCTAATCCGCAGATTGCGCTGATTTTCGCAGATTGGCTTGTCCTGTCTCCAGAATCTGCGTCCCTCTGCGCAATCTGCGGATGAAGGATTCACATGAGCGGCCAATCCGGGTACGCAAGGCAGTCCATCATGGCCCTGTAGAGCCGAGGGGCCCCCGGACCCTCACCGCAAACGTTCCTGCACAGCGACTTGCACTTCGTGTAGTGGTGTCTCGCTTAGTTGGTCAGCGATTTTCCGATTGGCGATTCCGTCTGCCAGTCAATGACCGAATGGATGACGATCCCCCCTTGCACGCTCCACACCGCATGCACTCGCCCTTGTCCATCGTCCCGCAGGGAGGATTGATCATCGTCGCCGTAGATCTGGAATCCGTCGACAATCGTACCGTTCTTAAGTTGAATGGAGTTCGATAAGCAGATCGAATCAATCCATGTTTTCCCCTGATCCGATGATCCTCGATAGTAGGCTTGCCAGGTCTCCCCCTGCCGTTCGATCCACGCCACGTGCACCATGGGGCCGATCGCGTCGATCGCGGCCAATCGAACTTCTTCGGCGGAGCGATGCGAGTGCTGAGTTGCGTCGCCCCATTCGCGTCCGTCAGAACTGGAGCGAGTCAACAGTTTCTCGGCTCTGGCTGTAATGAACGCCGTATGAAACCGGCCGGAACCATCTCGCGCCACAACCGGAAATCGCTCACCGTTGAAAGGGTGCGGTCGATCCGGCTGCAGGGACTCGACCAGAACCGTGTTGCGCCATGTCTCTCCATCATCGTCGGTCACGCTGAGTTGGCTCGTCGAGCCATCCCCGTCCACAATCCACGAGGCGGCGATCTGTCGATCATCGTCGATCACCACCGAGAAGGGGATCGCCTGGGTCGACTCTCCAAACGGGGGTGGAAGGCGGTGCCAGGACTTGCCGAAATTGTTCGAGAGGAAAACGCCGGAATAATGGCGAATCCGAGCTCTCAGAAGCTCATGCACATTCGGAGCATTTCCATCGAGCGGCGTCGTCGCTGCGCCGGGGACGGGTTCACTCATGCTGGCGGCAATCACAATTCGTCGGCCGTTGGGGCTGACAGCGAGAACGGGTCGGTCACCATGCCGCCAGCGGATGGGCATCTCATGCGACCATGAAGCACCGCCGTTGTCAGACCGTCGAAAGAGGGTCTGCCCGGCGGAACGCAAAGCGTAAACGGCATAGTAGTGCCCGCGACGATCCGTCTCGACCCACGGATCAAATCGAAGCTCCCCTGCTGTCGATCGAGCGGTCAGATTTTCCGGCAACCCCCACGTCTCGCCGCGGTCAATCGATCTCCAGGCAAGAATGTCGCTGGCCAGCGGATCGTTCACAAGTCCGTACGACAGGACTACGACGCCGCCGCTGCGATCAGCGGCAATCACCGGCTTCGGCGATTGAAAGCCCGGGCCGGGGGGAAGCTGTCTGGACGAGACAAGTTCCGGCGCGACGCTCTGCACGACAACCGGATAAGGGAGCGTCTCCGTCAGAGCTGGAACAAACTCATCGCGCGAGAGGCTCAGCCAAATCGAAGCCAGGATCACAATCAGGAACAATCCGCCGATCAATAGTCGATGTTGTCTCGCCATGAGGAATCATGTTCCGAAAGATGGTGGTCAGATCCACGATCATCGCGAGTCCATGGAAAGACTGCACGTCCGAAAAACAGCCCACCAGTCCGATCACACGAGAAAGAGCCGTTTCGCTTTCCACTAGCCCGCCCGACAGGGGAAGGACCCAAGGCCGATCACCGGGAAAAAGAGGTGTTTCACGAGCGAGCGCTTTCCAGAAAAGGCGAGAGACGATCACCAGATTCAATCGACTCGCCCCCGGAATTTCCAATACTGTTTCAGTTTACCAATCCCAACCGCCCATGGTCTTGAGCCTGCTACTAAAAACGGGCACAAGCTTTCCTCATCACCCACTGATCCGCAGAGGACGCTGATTTTCGCAGATCAGTGTCCCTGACTTCAAATCTGCGTAACTCTGCGCAATCTGCGGATGAACGATATGCTCGCGGATCGGCGAAAACGAAGCTCGCAGGCAAGCTTCGCCAAAACGATACTCAAGTTCATCGATCAGCGAAAACTGCTGAAAGGGTCGCACGCCTGTTATTGCGTCGTGACTTCAGCGGGAACAAGCGACTCGTGGGAAAGTGGGAGGAATTGTACAACTTCAGGAGTGGCTCTGGACGTTCACGGAGGCTCCAGAAATTGAGCCGACGAATTAGACGGCGAACGCGCACGGCGCCCCGCCGTGAGTTATCGAAAGCTCTCTTTCGTTACCCAAAGCGAAGCAGGCAGTCGTTTCATTGAGAGAACGCAGACGGTCTCCGAAGCCTACCGACTTCAAAATCGATCCGTGTACCCGTGGCTCACCGCCACTGTGGAATCAAGCCTCTGTGTCTGAATAACGCCATTAATCCCTGCCGCTCCGTGAACCGATTCTGTCAGCTCTCGTCATCCGAAGCGTAGCTCACCTTGAATCTGCTGGTTTGAGTTCTCATTAGCGTCGCACAAGGCAGGATCACTGCCAGGTAAGCCCGGTCATCTTTCTGTTCTCCGTCCAATAGGGAGCACACATCGTATAGAGTGCAGAAATGAATTCCGTCGCATGCAAAGTGATGACAAATCGCCTCTCGAATGGCCATTTCTTTGCGTGACCGCGGTTGTCGAAGTGGATCAATAGCGGTTCCCGCTTGCAAACACGGCAACGTATGTTCATGCGCCCTGTAGTAGTAGTTTACAATGTGTTTAACGGCGCCGAGTTTCGCCCGCACCGCCTCTTCTGCTCTGAGATATTCAGGGGTATCGGGTGTTAGATACTCATTCCATGCAGAATAGCAGGGCATGTTGGATACTCGGAGAAGGTCTTCAAATTGCCTGAAGCGTAAAAAAACGCTACGACTCCGCATCCATGGATTCTCAGGTCAAGGAAGTCGGAGCCGTAGCGATCATGAAGGATTGTCCCCGCAGCCTCACGGATGAGCAATGGAACGTCATTGAAAAAAAACTATTGCCTAAGCGGGCCAAAGTGGGGCGACCGCCTGTGGACCGAAGAACCATTCTGGATGCGATCCTGTACCTGAATCGAACCGGTTGCCAGTGGCGTTCCTTGCCTCGCGAATTCCCTCAATGGAAGACGGTTTACACCGTTTTCTGGCGCTGGCGTCAAGACGGAGTCTGGAATTCGCTCCACGAAGCCCTTTGTCGAAAGGTTCGTCAGGCGGCTGGCAAGAAACCAACGCCGAGCGTGGCCATCATCGACAGCCAATCGATTCGTACCGCGGAAGGAGGAGCGGAAAGAGGCTACGATGCAGGGAAAAAGGGGACTGGTGGTAAGCGGCACATCGCCGTTGATTCGCTGGGGCTCATCTGGGGAGTCGTCGTCCATGCCGCCTCCTGGCAGGATCAGGACGGCGCTTGCTACCTTCTGCACAAACTTGAGCCGTTCGGTCGATTGCGCCGAATCTTTGCGGATAGCGCCCATGGACGAGATGGACTACCGAAGTGGGTCAAAGAGCCATTCGGATGGATCTTGCAGACGATCTTACGGCCGCCGAACACCAGCGGATTCGTCGTCTTGCCAAAGCGATGGATTGTGGAGCGAACCTTTGCCTGGCTGGCTCGGCACCGACGGCATAGCAAGGACTATGAGCATAACCCCGAGACCAGCGAAGCCATGATTCAGATCTCCATGATCGGACTCATGACCCGAAGGCTTGCTAACCAAAATTGGGTTTGAAGACTTCTTCTGAGAGACGCGTTCGTTTCATGCTGAGCAAATCTAGCAATTAACCTTTGAACGACCAGCGTTCCAGTAATTGACACAATTGCGGTTGCCACTACGGCTTTCTGGTTCGTCTTGGAGTAAATGGCTGTTTCTCCAATATATCCCTCGACAGAAAAGACGCAATAGAGGATTGCTCCACAGTGAAAATAAACGCACACCCCCGAAGCCATCTCATGTGAATTCACAGCCATTGCGAACGATTGTCGAACCGATTTCATTGGCCGGGACGGGAGTCAATGTGCTCGATTATCAATCGGTACACACATATCATTTCTCACGAGTTTCTCGAAGTAAACGAAAGAAGCCGACTCACCAAGTGGCGGTCGGCTTCTCGTTGACTCTTTGTGTCTTCGCCCTTTTTGGGGTAGGCTAGATACTTATGGGGCAAGAGGGAGTTTTAGGGCAAAGCCGGTCGGACCACCCAACGAGAGAATGCAATCTGAGTGACAGTCTCACCTGAGACAATCCGTGAACATTCGGAAGTCGTACGCGGAAGTGGCTGGGCAGATTTGTTACGGCAATGATGGATGTGCGACGGTGTTCTGCCTCCTTCTCGATTGCAATCGGATTCTCGAATCGGTCAGGATGGCAGTGGCAGTCGAGATTGGTAGGTTTCATGAAATGCCTGGCATGCGTGTGATGTTCGAAGTTCCCTTATGCCGAAGCAACGCTCGTATTTCAGCCATCGCTCGTTGAGTTAATGCTGCATATTCGCGTAGTTTGAAGGAAGATAAGCTCCTGCTAGGTCCCGTAGCGGTGAAAATCCGCTAAGCCTTAGTCGCCGCGCACCGAGAGGTTGAACGCATCTGCGAAAGTTGCGGCAGCATGAGAACCAACGGGGCTGGGCTTGTTGGCGAAGATCAGCCGAACTGCGTCTTCGAAATGGAATCGATCTGAACACTATGGTTTGACGCGCGTTGCAGACACCAATATGTTGTTGTGTTCGCTTTCCGAAACGACCTGATTGCAAGATGATACGTTCTCCGCCCCGGCAATGACAAATTCAGCGGCACATGTTATTCAGCGGCACATGTTAACAGAAACAGAGGAAACAGGCGGCACTGAATGGCATTCAAGCTTCCCAAACAAAACCCGCCTACCGCTGACGATCCTGAATCGATGTTTCGCGATTTGCGTAAACGCACGGTGCCAGGACCGTTGTCACATCAAGCGGACCTCTTACGAAGTTACATGGACGTCCATTTGCAGTATGCGGACATTGCACTGCAGCTTCCAACTGGAAGTGGTAAAACACTCGTCGGCCTCCTAATTGGGGAATGGCGACGCCGAAAATACGGAGAGCGTGTCGTCTATTTGTGTCCGACACGCCAACTGGTCAATCAAGTGGCGGAACAGGCAGTACAAAAGTATGGGATGGATCTCCATGCTTTCACCGGGAAGCGGTCACAGTACGATTCCAAAAAAGCTGCCGATTGGCAAAATAGCGAAGTGTTAGCGGTTACCACTTACAGCAGCCTCTTCAATACGAACCCGTTCTTTTCCGACCCCAATGTGATCATCCTCGACGATGCGCACTCGGCTGAAAACTACGTAGCTAATTTTTGGTCGCTCCAAATTGACCGCTCAGATTCAACGCACGCGGGGATCTTCTCAGCGTTGATCGGTCTATTGAGATCAGTGCTTCCACATGCTGATCAGTGCAAATTCGCTCCAACCGAGGGAGATGCTGAAGATCCACAGTGGGTGGAAAAACTTCCTACTCCGGCGTTTCAATCGTTGGTGCCTGAACTTGTGGCACTATTGGATGAGCATACGAAGAACACGAATCTGCGATACACTTGGAGTATTCTCAGAGACTCGCTTCAGGCGTGTCACTTGTACCTGTCGCGACGAGCGATCCTGATTCGCCCGTTGATCCCGCCATCAAACGCGCATGCACCGTTCGCCGGAGCACGTCAGCGACTGTACATGTCAGCCACTTTGGGATCAGGAGGTGATTTGGAACGCGTCACTGGGCGCTATCCGATCCACAAGATCCCAGTTCCCGCTGGCTGGGACATACAAGGAATTGGGCGGAGATTTTTCATCTTTCCAAAGCGATCACTTGATGACGTTGAAACGGCGTCACTCACAAGCCAAGCGATCAAGAGAGCTGGCAGGGCGCTGTATCTTGTGCCTGACGACGCATCGGCCCAAAAAGCCACTAAGCAGATTGAATCTGACTTGGACTGCACGGTGTTTGACGCGTCGCAGCTTGAGGTTTCGAAGAAACCTTTCGTAGAACGCGAAAACGCTGTTGCCGTAATCGCCAATCGTTACGACGGGATTGATCTGATCGACGAAGATTGCCGTCTGCTCGCGACTGATGGGCTTCCGGGGGGCGCGAATCTGCAGGAACGTTTTTTTGTGCTCCGCGTCACCGCACAATTGCTGCTTGATGACCGTATTCTTACGCGACTTGTGCAGGGCTTTGGTCGGTGTACGCGGTCTCCAAACGATTATGCCGCAATCGTGATTCTTGGAGAGACTCTGAACAACTACCTCTTCAAAAAGGAGAATCGCGAATTTTTCCATCCGGAAATTCAGGCGGAACTTGAGTTTGGTATCGAACAATCACGAGACTCCACTGCGCATGAAATGCTGCTCAATCTTGACCATTTTCTGAAGCAAGATTCGGATTGGGAGGGGGCTGATCAAGCGATCCTTGGACTTCGCGCTGGGCTTACTCAACGCACGCTCGGGGCAACGGAAGATTTGGCGAACGCCGTGCCTGCGGAGTTGGAGTATCAGTACGCACTTTGGAGTGCAGATTACTCTTCTGCGTTGCAACATTGTCGGACGGTACTTGGAAAACTCAATCATGCAGATCTCCGAGGTTACCGCGCACTGTGGCTGTATCTCGCTGGCTCCGCTGCTTGGCTTGCGTTTAAGGCAGGCCAACTGCCGGACGACAGCTTGGTCAAGGAATACTTCAGAAAGGCCCAAGCTGCTGCCCCTGTGTTGCGCTGGCTCGTGGGCCTCAGCCACGCTAGCGCATCGCCGACAGAAACAGTGGCTGAGGATGAAGATGTAGGGGTAACTGCGTTAGTCGAACGCATTGAACTAACCTTCGACGAACTTGGAACAATCCACGATCGGAAGTACGACGCCGAAGAACGAGCAATCCTTGACGCCATCCTTCAGACGGATGATGGCATTCTTTTTGAAGGTGGCCACGAGCGTTTGGGGAAGATGCTCGGATTCACTGCTGGCAATTCAACTGACGAAGCTGCTCCTGATCCGTGGTGGATGGCTGATGACACCGTTTTCGTTTTCGAAGACCATGCCGAAGCCAACAGTGGGACTGTCTTTCCGGCAAGGAAAGCGCGGCAAGCCGCCTCACATCCAGACTGGCTCCGCGAGAATCTAACGTTGCCGGACAGCATCGAGATTATTCCTGTCGTGATCACGCCGTGCACGAAGGCTTCCAAAGGCGCGGTCCCTACGTTGCGCAAAGTGCGATATTGGTCCCGTGATCATTTCTGTACTTGGGCGCAAGAGGCGCTCCGAACATTACGTGACCTCAGAAGAACGTTTCCAGGTGTAGGAAATCTCGCCTGGCGCACTTCAGCCGTTGCGCGTCTCAAGGCTGCAAACATTGCACCGCATCAATTGAACGCGATGCTTTCACAAAGCGCGGCAGATGCCATGCGGGCGGTGGATGTTGCTGGAGAGGATTCTTGATGCCCGATGAGATCATTCCTCTTGATGCGTTTGTTCGGGCGATTGGAGCCGCTCGACTTACACCTCATGCGCTGTTCTTGGGGGCGGGCGCGTCGATTTCGTCCGGAATGCCTTCAGCCCAGATGTGCATTTGGGATTGGAAGCGAAGCATCTTTCTCACGAACAATATCGGGCTCGAATCACAGTTCTCTGAACTGACTCTTGCAAGCGTTCAGGCGCGCATTCAGCGATGGCTCGATAGGCAAGGGCTGTACCCCAAAGCGGGCGACCCCGACGAATACGGTGTCTACATCGAATCGTGCTACCCAATCCCCGACAGTCGCCGTGCATTCTTTCAGGAGAAAGTACGTCTCGCGAATCCGCATATCGGATACCGCATTAACGGCATACTTGCTAAGCAAGGGCTGATCCGCTCCGTCTGGACTACGAATTTCGACCAACTCGCAAGTCGGGCGATTGGGGAGTGCCAGCTCACGCCTGTAGAGGTTGGAATTGACTCGAGGCACCGCATCATCAGGCCCGCAAGCTCAGGTGAAGTGCTGATCGTTTCACTCCACGGGGACTACCGCTACGACGCATTGAAAAACACACAGCAGGAGTTACAGGACCAGGAGCGGGAACTCGAACAAGCTCTCGTCCAGGAACTGACCAACACGCCAACGATTGTGTGCGGATACAGTGGCCGAGATGCGTCCGTGATGCGAGCTTTTAACGAGGGCTTCGGTCGAACCGGATCAGGTACCCTTTATTGGTGCGTTCAGGACCCGAACCATGTTGCTCCAGGAGTCGTTGACCTTGTTCGGCATGCACGCACTCACGGGCGCGCAGCCTACATCGTTCCGACGCAGGGATTCGATGACCTAATGTCTCGCCTGGCCCTTCATTGCTTAGATTCCAATGGGCAAGAGCAGGTATCGAAGTTGGTAGCTGAGAATGCTGGTGGCACATCGGTGAGTCGACTGCCATTCCAGATCGACGGCGATCACCCGACCGCCGTCTTGAAAAGCAATGCATTCGAAATTGAGTGTCCCTCAGAGGCAATCACTGTCGAGCTGAAGGAGATGCCGACAGAAGCAGTCTGGCAGTGGGTTCGCGATCAAACGGCAGGCAAGAACGTGGTCGCCGTTCCGTTCAAGGGACAGATTCTGGCCTTCGGCACTCTCGATGACATCACGTCATGCTTTGGCGATAACGTCAAAGACCGTCCAAAGCGAACGCCGCTCTATGGCAACTACTTGCGCAATGAGGATGGAGCAATCACTTCGCTTTTGCGAACGGCGTTGGTTCGCAGGATGGTCACTGGCACACAGTTTCAGACCGATGGAACCAGAGAATTATGGGCACCGCAAAGGTCAAAGCGTGAGCATTCACAAGGTACTGTCTACACCGTCTGTGAATCGGTGTTTATTTCGTTAAGGCAAATCGAGAACCGGGCTTACCTGGTACTCAAGCCCTCAGTCAAAGTGTTTACCCTTTCCGGCGAAGTCGCCCCCAAAGAGATCGCGAATCCGATTAAGCTGCGTGTTCTGGGATACCAGCACAACAAGGAATTCAACGAGGCAGTGAACTTCTGGCGCCAGTCGCTCTTCTCAACCGATGCAGCACAAAAGGAGTATGAGTATCCCCCTGGCACAGGTTCCGGCTTTCGATATCTGATTCGCAAGGCTCCCGCTTTCGCCGAGATGTTCGGTGGGCGAGACGCACCCAGAATCCAAGTACAACCTCGTCTTCGAGTGTTTCTCAAACAGCGAGGCGTTGAGATCAACGAGCCAGCTTTACTGTTTTCGAATCGAGCAGGCAATGGCACTGGAAGTGATGCCCATCCAGTCCGAGGAGTGTTGACGAATCGACCGTTTGATTTTTCGCTAACGAAGCAGCAACTCAGTTCGGATATTCGCCTGGGGATTGTTTGCCCGAAGGCAGAGTCAAGGCAGTTGCAGAGTTATCTGCAAAGCTCTTCCAGAAGCATCACCCCAGGGAGGTACGAAGCAGACTACTTGCCTGAATACCCTGGTTTTCGTCGGGCGTTCGGAGTCGATCTCCTTGTCGCCGAGCCAAACTCGAATGGATGGGCAATATGCCCAGAACCGACTGGTAGTGACGAGCGTGCGATGACGCTTGAAGTAGCCCGCAACATCAATCGCTGCATCGACGGCTTGCAAGCGTCGCATGCACCAAACGTGATTCTGATATTCTTCCCTGAACGCTGGGCCAAACTGCGTAGCTATTCGACTGAGACGGAGAAATTCGATGTGCACGACTTCGTAAAGGCGAGCAGCGTTCAGCGTGGCATCGGCACCCAGTTCCTGGATCAGAGCACGGTGTCGGACTCGCTCCAATGCCGGGTCTGGTGGTGGCTTTCACTGGCATTTTACGTCAAGGCGATGCGAACCCCTTGGGTGCTCGAGGGCCTGGATCGCGACACAGCATTTGTTGGCTTGGGGACGAGCGTCGACAGCACACGCGAACGTGGCAAGCATGTGGTGATGGGTTGCAGCCACATCTACAGCTCGCGTGGTGAAGGACTTCAGTATCGGCTGAGCCAAGTCGAAAACCCGATTTTCTATGGCCGCAATCCGTTTCTCTCCCGCGAAGACGCGCGGCGAATTGGCGAGCAAGTCAGAGAGCTTTTCTTCGAATCGCGGTCCAAACTTCCCACGCGGGTTGTAATCCACAAACGAACCAGATTCACACCTGAGGAACAGATCGGACTTAGAGAGGGATTGAGCGGTGTGTCTCAAATCGAGATGCTGGAAGTCGTGATCGACGAGTCGCTCCGCTATATCGCATCGCACGTAGATTCCGGTGGCAATTTAAGGGAAGATAATTACCCCGTCCGACGAGGAAGCGTCGTGCGTCTGGACGATTTCACCGCATTGCTTTGGGTGCATGGAGTTACTTCAGCAGTCAGCGGGGGGCGTCGCTACTATCAAGGGAAGCGGCGAATTCCTGCACCACTGGTGCTGAGGAGGCACGGGGGAAGTTCGGACTTGCGAGAAATGGCTGAACAGATACTTGGTTTGTCAAAGATGAACTGGAACACCTTTGATTTGTACACAAAGCTTCCAGCTACCGTGCAGTCTTCAAATGAGATCGCAAGGATTGGCTCACTTCTATCGTCTTTTAATCCGAAATCGTACGATTTCCGACTCTTCATGTAGAAACGAAAGACTCTAACAGGCTAAGTGCGAATGCCAGACAACCGAAAGAACTGGAATCGATTCTATTCGCATTGACGCGACATACCGACGTTGGCCATATCACCCTGTTCGAAGTGAATGCTCAAATGCAGCAGCCACTCCATTTCGGGCCAGGATACACGACGAAGTATCAAGCCGTTCAGTTCAAATCTTGTCTGCTCATCTGTTTCGCGAGAAGAAAAAGGGGGGCAGGTCCGAATGGCACAGTCGCGCGTTGGCCTGCGCGCAAGCTCGTCTGGAACAAAGTGATTAAATTCGATAAGAATCACTTTGCTGAGGATGGTATTGAATGAAGATGCCTTCCTTGGTACTAAGACCATGGCCCTCCTTGGTGTGTTTGCCGCACAAGATCCAAGGCGGGTTTTTTCATGGATGGCTTACCAAAATTTCCAAGCCGTCGCAGCAGCGATTTTCGAAGAATCGTCGCCAGCTTTCGCTCGCAACCGGACGTGCTCTTTGCCAGTGTGCTTTCGGCAGAGCGGATCGAACGGATCTTTCGAAAGCACGACAATCTGTTTGGGGTCGGTCGGATCTATTCCACGGCCGTCGTGCTGTGGTCATTCTTGCGCCAGGTCTTGCGTGACGGCAAGGAGTCCTCTTGCCAGGCCACCGTGGCTCGCATCGTGGCGTTTCAGCAGCGGCACGGTGCTCCTGTCCCCACGTCTGACACGAGGGACTATTGTCGAGCGCGAGGCAAGCTTTCCGAGGCGGCCCTGCGTGACTTAAGCAGGGGGGGGGCCGCCCAGACCCAATCTCAAGCCGACCCGGGGTGGTTCTGGAAAGGTCGGCAGGCCAAGCTGATTGATGGCTGCACGTTCACGATGCCTGGCACTCCCGCGAATCAAGCTCAGTACCCACAGCAGAAGGCACAGAAGCCTGGAGTCGGGTTTCCGATTGCACGCAGTGTGGCCAACATTTCGTTGGCGATGGCAGCTGTCATGAATCTCGCGATCGGTCCCTATTCGGGGAAAGAAACCGGGGAATCCGCGTTGTTACGATCGATGTTCGAAACGATGGCGCCGGGTGAGATCGCCGTGATGGACCGGTACTCCTGTTCGTTCATGATGATTGCGCTCTTGTTTCAACGAGGGGTGCAGACCTGCGCTCGGAAACATCAGCTGCGTCATTCCAATTTTCGACGCGGCAAACGCTTGAGCAAGTACGATCATTTGATCGAATGGGTCCGTCCACCGCTTCCGAAATGGATGGACGAAGAAACCTATGTTCAGATCCTGGAGAAACTCGAACTGCGAGAACTCCGCTACAACATTGTCGTGCCGGGCCGACATTAGCACTCCGACGAATGACGCGACGCTCGCGAAGCCCCAGGAAAGTGCCGCAACCGGAGATGCACCGCGATTTCGAGCCCAACGAATCCCAACTAACAGAACATCGAGGATAACTGTCACGAGCATTAAGACAATCAGACATCCGAAGTTTGCGAATGCTCTCGTCCCGTCCGTGGGCGTTCTGCGATACACCGGTTCCCATTTTCATGCAAAACGCCTGCGGTGATTGTGGGCGCCGCAAGCAGTCCATTGTCAACACGAACGGTCGGCGGCTCCGGTCTTTTGCTTGTTCAGGCATTGTTTGCTCGTCAACTTACCAATTGCCAACGCATCCACCCGCAGCGGAAGCCTGTCCCACCACAGCGAATGTGTTCTCAATTCGTTCCCGCAGGTTGTCGGATGCAGCCTCCGTTTCAGCCTCGAATTACGCAATGTTAGACAGGAAATAGCGGGAACTCTACGCCACCGAAGCAATCTGGTTCTGGAAACTCTTTCGGGGCACAGTCAGCAATAGCCTCTCAGATCTACCACGCACTTTCATCGGCAGAAGGAGCTATCGGACGTGTTCCGTTTTCGCAGAAGGGCTTTGGAGAAAGGCGTGGGTTCAAGTTTCGAATCGTAGAAACGAAGTTCCATAGGGCAGATTCTGAGATTGTATGGGCTTGAAGGAGCGAGAATTGGTGCACGTGAACAGCTCAACTAAACTCTCGCGGTTTCAGTGTTGGAGATGTGACGAGTTACGCTGCGATCGGCACGACAACATTTTTAGCAGCCGTACTCATCCTTCCGACAGGCGGACGGATCGGTCGAGGTTCAGGCCGAGGGCTGCGAGTTTTGTTCTTAGGGTGGAGCGGGAGATTCCGAGGGTGGCGGCGGCGCGGCTGAGGTTTCCGTCGACGTGTTTTAACAGTTCCAGCAGCATGACCCGCTCGACTCTTCGGATGACGTCGTCGTAGAGGGTTTCTGTGTGTGATTGAATCTGTTGTTGAATAAACTGGACCAAACCCTCTTCCGAAACGGAGTCCCAGTTACCCGCGGAGGAACTCAGTTCGATCGTCGGGGGTGAGTCCGCACGGGTTGGGCGTACCGTTGGAGGAAGGAACTCCGGCAGAATCAACGGGCCGGTTGCTTCAACGACGGCATGTTTCAGGGCGCTTTGCAGTTCTCGCAGATTGCCGGGCCAGGTGTAGGTCGTCAGAAGATTCATCGCGGACGGGGCGATTACGCTGATGTTCTTGCCGAGCTCGCGGCTGAACCGCTTCAGGAAATACCTGGCCAGCAGGGGGATGTCACCGCTCCGCTCGCGCAGTGGTGGCAGATGAATCGTATAAACATTCAACCGATAGAATAGATCGGAGCGAAATGTTTCCCTGGCCATCATCTCGGCCAGATTGCGATTGGTTGCCGCGATCAGTCGCACGTTGGTGTGGACCTGTTCGGTACCGCCGACTCGTTCAAACTGTTGATCCTGCAGGACGCGCAGGATCTTGGTCTGGGTCAGGGGAGTCATGTCACCGATCTCGTCCATGAACAACGTGCCGCCGTCACATTGTTCGAATTTTCCGATTCGCTTGCGATCGGCGCCGGTGAACGCTCCCTTTTCGTGGCCGAACAGTTCGCTTTCCAGCAGGGTTTCGGGAATGGCAGCGCAGTTAATCGCCAGGAAGGGCCTGCTGGCACGCTTGCTGTACTGATAGATCGCACGCGCGACGACTTCCTTCCCCGTACCGCTTTCCCCCAGGATCAGCACCGTGACGTCCTGTCCTGCGACTCGACCGATCTGACGATAGACTTCCTGCATGGCGGGGCATTCACCGACCAGCAGATCTCCTTCCGTCTCATCGACTTCAGGGTCGGTGGCGATTTTGGCTGGTGTGCGAGTCATACGAGAAGCTTCCATCGCCCGGTCGATCACGGACTGGAGATGGTCGACATCCAGCGGTTTCAGCAGGTACTCGAACGCTCCACTTCGCATCGCTTCAATCGCGGTGCTTGCCGTCCCGTGTCCGGTCATCAGGATCACAGGCACTTTGTGGTCCAATCGCTGAAATTCTTCCATCAGCTTCAGGCCAGAACCGTCTGGCAATCGGATATCCGTGATGACGGCATCGAACGACTGCTGGCGAAATTGAGAAAGTGCCTCGGCTGCCGATGCGGCCGTCAGGATTGTGATCTGTTCCTCTGGAAATGCGTAACGAAAGCAATCCAGAATCAGATTGTCATCATCCACCACTAAGAGTTTCGGCATAATTTTGTGCAATCGGTAAGTTCACATTCGCCTGCTCCTGTGCGAGCGGAACATGGTTTCGTTGATTTTATCGCGGCGATTCGACAATTCACATGCTCATCACGGCGCGGCTTCCACTTGCGAAAGGCGTAGAAGAGCGTCGAGCAACTGGTCGTCTGAGTGGGGCTTTGACAGGAAAATCTTGGCACCTGCCGCGACGGCCTTTCGTTCGCGCTGGGCCGTTCCCAGTCCACTGCAGGCAATGACTTTGACATTCGGGTCAATCTGAAGCAGTTTTTCCAGCGTCTGAAAACCATCCATGCCGGGCATCATCATGTCCAGCAAGACGGCAGAGATCTTGCCGGGGTCTTCCGAAAACTTCTGCACGGCCGAGGGACCGTCGCTGGCGGTGATCACGTGATAGCCGTTCGCTTCCAGAACAGCCTCTGTCATCTGAAGAATTATCGCCTCATCATCGACCAGTAGTATCCAGCGACCATCACCCGTTCTAATGGGCTCTTTGCTGGATGTCTCACTCGTCGAGGTCGGCAAGGTTGTCGCGGTCGGCAGATAGATGGAGAAGGAAGATCCATCACCGGGCTCACTGTAGACCAGGATGAATCCGCCGTGACTTTTGACGATCCCCTGGACTGTGGCGAGTCCCAGGCCGGTCCCTTTGCCCAGATCTTTGGTTGTGAAGAACGGGTCGAAAATTCGATCGAGGACTTCTGATGTCATCCCGCAACCGGTGTCAGCAACTTTCAGGTGCAGGTAGGTTCCGTCATGGGCATCCGGGTGGGGGAGTGGCGTATTTCGGGAGAAATGAATCGGTTCGGCTTCGATGGTCAGTTCGCCACCCTGAGGCATGGCATCGCGCGCGTTGATGCATAAGTTCATCAGGATTTGCGAGAGTTCCGTCGCGTCACCCATGACGGGGGGGACGTTCGAAGCAATTTTCGTGATGATCTGAATGGATTTCGGGAGAGTATGCTCCAGCAGTCCGCGAGTTTCATGGATGAGCTGGCCAATGTGGATGGGTTGCCGTTCGCCCTGAATCCCGCCGGCAAACGCCAGTAACTGTTGAATCAGAGCGGCACCCCGCCGAGCGCTGGCGACCATCGTGTCGAGTAGTCCTTGACGGTTAGCCGGCGCGCGGTCGGAGGAGAGGAGTTTGGCCCCCATGAGGATCGGGGTCAGGACATTGTTCAGGTCATGTGCGATTCCACCGGCCAGGGTTCCGATGCTTTCCAATCGCTGGCTGCGCAGCGAAATCCGCTCGTGTTTTTTGCGGTCGGTGATATCGATGTCGATACACAGATACCCCTTGAGTTCGTTCCCCTCCTTCAGGATGGTGCGCCGGTGATCCACAATCACGGATTTTCCGGTGCGAGTCATCTTGGTCAGTTCACCCGTCCAGGATCCTCGTTTGTTGGTCTCTCGCAGGATCGTCTGCCAGAGTTCAGAGCTATCTCGGAAAAAGAGTTCACTGGCGTTCTGACCGATGGCTTCTTGAGCGGACCAGCCGAACAGATTGGTCGCTCCGTGGTTCCAATAGGTGATCTTACCGGTTGGGTCGACGACATTGACCGCGTCCGAGACCTGATCCAGCATTTGGGATTGCTGTTCAATCTGCTGCCGCCGACGAACCGCGTCGGTCACGTCTCGAAGGATGACCGTATACACCTGCTCGTCGTCGAGGATCGTGTGCGAGATGGAGGCTTCGATCGGAAACTCGACCCCGGAACGATGCAGGGCCATCACCGTCCGCTGCACCCCCATCCGCCGGCTCTGGATGAGGTCTTTGCCGAACTGCTCGACGTACGATCGATGCTGGGACTGGTAACGCAGGGGAATTAAGAGGTCGATTGGTCGACCGAGGACCTCGTCGCTGCTCCAGCCAAAAATGGCTTCAGCGGCGGGGTTGAAAAGAATAATTTCCTGCCGCGCATTCACGGAGATGATGCCATCCATGGCGCTCTCGAGAATCATTCGCACGTGAACTGCGGGGAGGCTTTTCGAAGATTCTGTCGGATTGACACGACTTCCTCGATCGGGCTGCGGCGCTGGATTTCTGTCCGGTTGGACCATCAATGGCCTGTCTGAATTTTGGTCACCTGGAAACTTTCCGCCACTCTGAGATGCCGGAAATCGTCAATTACAAATTCCTTCTGATTCACGATACACAGGTTTATCGTGAATCAGAAGGAATGGCGGTTCACGGCACACTGCGTGCATTGAAGCCGGTCGTTCACATTCGTGCTGGGGGTGTTGCTTTGAATGCCTGGTGAAACGGTGGGAGAGGTACCTCGTCTTGTGCGAGCTTCACGTTGAGGGTATGACGACATCGGAGCCCGTTCCGTTTTTCAGAGCGTTCAAGCGAACTCTACGGCGACTTGTCCCCTGATGATTGACGACTAAGTAGAAATGGATTTTCGTATGCGAGCCACATTGACGTTACTGCTGCGTTCGGTCCTGGGTGTTGCTTTCACAGGTGCTCTGGTGATGGCGGGATTCGCCTGGCACTCAGAGGGGACTGCTCAAGGGGCGGATAAGGCTAAGGATGATGAACCCGACGTCTCGCTCAGTGCGTTCATGCGCAAGAAGCTCGATGCGTCGTCGGAGATCCTGGAAGGACTGACCGTCGAGGATTCCGAAATGATTCAACGAGGGGCCAAGTCATTGCTTGAGATGAGCAAGGCTGAACGATGGAAATTCCTGATCGACTCGAAATTCCGGGCACACTCTGTGGAATTCAACGGGGCCGTACGGAAGCTGCTGGAAGCGGCCGAGAAAAACAACTTTGACAATGCCGCGCTGCAGTGGTTCGATGCCACGAAGAGCTGCATCGAATGCCATCGGGATGTCCGGGGGGCGAGTCAACCGTCGAAATGATTTGAATGGATTTCCCAACCCGTGAGACGGGGGCCGGTTCACACGGCAACGAAGACGAGTGTTCTCTCAACTCCAATGACAGGAATAGAATCCACGATGCTGAAAAAACTGAACGTCGCCTTAATCTGGTGCTTGCCCGTAATCGCAACGGCATTCTTTGTCGTCGTGGCAACGGCTCAAAATAAGTCGGACGAACCTAAGAAAGCGGTTCCGGAGGCGAAGGAAGACCTCGACCTCTCGAAGTTCATGCGAAAGAAGCTGGAAGCATCAAGTTCCATTCTGGAGGGACTCGTCTCCGAAGACGCCGAGAGTATTGTCCGTGGTGCCAAGTCACTGGTCGAAATGAGCAAGGCGGAGAAATGGCAGGTCAAGAACGATGTCATGTATCGGCAGTTCAGCACAGAGTTTCAACGCAGTGCGACCCAGTTGCTCGAAGAAGCCGAAAAGCGGAACTACGACGGAGTCGCCCTGAAATGGATGGATACGACGCTGAAGTGCATCGAATGCCATAAGTTCGTAAGAGGGCTCCGGATTGCTGGTCAGTAATCGTCCCGCTGTTGTGAACCCAGCTCTCTGTCAATTCCGGGGATGAGCGGCCGGGGACTCTGCTTCGGTGACGACTCGCCCCTGAAATGGAGACGCAGGGAAAAGCGAGTCTGCTTTGCGTTGAGGAGTCCAGAGTCGGTTGCAAGAACGTGCGCAAGCCCGCGCCCGGGTTTGAGCCTGATTCGCATCGACAGTTGTCCGTGGCGTCGATGCTGATCTGATCCGGGGCCGCTTGTTCGCTCGACGATCCTGCGCGAGCCCTCTTCCAAATGTCTGGCTGTTTGGGCTCGCGGTGTCGGTTGTTGTGGCCGACACTGCTCACGTGGCAGCTTTCAGTCGTTGCTTCCGACTGAAACGGGGGTCGGTGGAGAGCTTTTTGGGTTGGGTGGTTTTGTTTGTTTAGCGGTTCATTCGCTGCTCCCAACCGACACAGGGTCGGTGGAGAGCTTTTTGGGTTGGGTGGTTTTGCTTGTTTAGCGGCTCAGTCGTTGCTCCCAACCGACGCAGGGTCGGTGGAGAGCTTTTTTGGGTTGGGCGTTTTTGTTTGCTTAGCGGTTCAGTCGTTGCTTCCAACCGACACGGGGTCGGTGGAGAGCTTTTTTGGGTTGGGCGTTTTTGTTTGCTTAGCGGTTCAGTCGTTGCTTCCAACCGACGCAGGGTCGGTGGAGAGCTTTTTGGGTTGGGTGGTTTTGCTTGTTTAGCGGTTCAGTCGCTGCTTCCAACCGACTCGGGGTCGGTGGAGAGCTTTTGGGGTTGGGGCGTTTGCGTCCTGGGCTGGGTTCGTTCGCGGTCGGAAGACTTCGGTTGCTTCGCTTCCATTGGAGCGTGATCAGTTGCTCGGCAGGGCCGCAGTGGGGGCTGCAATTTCAGGATGGGCCTACTTGCGGGGCCAGTCTTTGGGCGGGAGGTACCTTTTGGCCGAATGTGAGACAGCCGCCGCCTCAAACAGCAGCGGCTTGGGCAAGAGCGGCGCTTCACTGATCCCGTCTCGACTGAAGCCTGGACGGGGGATCGACGGTGGCCGGGACACGCATTCGGGATTTCGGGTGACACCGGGGAGCGACTGGCCAGCTGGCCAAACTTTGGCCAGTCGGTGGCCAGTCGCATCTGCTGCATCGATCGGGAGTTAGGTGTTTTTCGGGGACTGGCCTGGCTGGCCAGCATCTGCGGCACGGGGGGCCTCTTTTCCCTTGGCGGACGTTCGTTGGGCGGAACTTTGATGCAGTGCGGTTTCTGACCGCTGCAGACTGAACGATTGGTACAGCCGTTATTTGAAAACTCGGGAAACAAGTCTCGCCGCCGCCGTCTCTGGCTCGTGCCGGGTGCGAATAGGCCGGGTGCGAGAGGGGTGGTTGCCGACAATGCGCAGCGTGACCTGGTCGATCTTTCCCCTCGCGAAGCGTCCTGCGGTCCCCCGTCGTATTTCTGAGAGGTTGGGGTAAGAACAATCCTTCTGCATTTCCGGGCTGGGGGCGGGGATGGGCTGGCGATGTCGGTTCTCGGATCCGATGGCGTGCGGAAATGGCGAATTGCTCAGACGCCATACCTGCTCACGTCGTGCGGAATTGTTGCTCGTCGTCTGCCTGCCGATGGGCGCTTCAAACGAGACCAGTTTCAGTGTGATTGTCTTGAATGGTTCGGTCTGGCCCGTAATTCCGTGGCGCTGGACCCGGTGGGCGCATTGGTATCGTTTCGACATTCTTCGGTTTTCTCCAGACAGACGTTTTTGACTGTGATCTGGACCAGTTCCGCTCTATCGAAAAACCGATCAAGGATGGTGGTGGCACTAGCGACATCCCGAATCCGTGGCTCCCGATGTCCATCAGGGCTCTGGTTCGAGCGGAGTTCATTCGGGGGAAACGACGGGGATTCACAGGACTGATCCGATGCTCAGGGGCGAATGAGCGGAAAAACGGGCAGAGCGGGGAGGCATTTCCGATTGGTTCCCCTGATGCGGCCTGGCTGATCTTCGCGAACCCCGTTTCTGGTGGGGCGTTGTTGGTGGGGCATTGCCGCAAGATCCCTGCGGGCGTGGCGAATCTGGGGTGGAGAGGGAGTTTTTCGTCCATTCGCGGTCTTGTGGAACAATCGCATCTGGGGAGTTATCATGCGGGGACGCCCGGTCGGTAGAAAACCCCGACTGGCAGTTTTTGGCCGTCGCATCCACAGGACAAACAATGAAGATTCACGAATATCAGGCCAAGCAGCTGCTGGCTGCTGCCGGAGTTAAGGTTCCTCGAGGCATTGTGGCCAAGACCGCCGAAGAAGCGGCTGCCGCCTATACCACTCTGGGTGGCGAAATCTCTGTCGTCAAATCGCAGATCCACGCCGGGGGCCGGGGTAAAGGAACTTTCAAAGAGCACCCCGAACAGCGCGGTGTCGTTCTGGTGAAGTCGGCCGAGGCGGCGAAGGATAACGCCTCACGCATGCTCGGCAGCACGCTGGTCACGATCCAGACGGGTGAAGAAGGTAAGCTGGTCAGTACGCTGCTGGTCGAAGAAGGCCTCAAGATCGCCCGGGAACTGTACCTGGGCGTTGTCGTTGATCGTGAAACCGGTGGCCCGATTCTGATCGCATCGACCGAAGGGGGGATGGACATCGAAGTCGTCGCCCACAACACTCCTGAAAAGATCCTGCACGAGCCGTTCGACGTCGAAGCAGGTCTTCGTGGATATCAGGCACGCAATCTGGCTTATCGCCTCGGACTGGAAGGTCCTTCCGTCCGCGCTGCCGAGAAGTTGCTGACACAGCTGGCCCAGTTCTTCATTGACCGTGACTGCAGCATGGTCGAAATCAATCCGCTGGTCGTGACCGCGGAAGGGGATCTGGTTGTTGGTGATGCGAAGGTGGCCTTCGACGAGAATGCCATGTTCCGGCACCAGGATCTGCTCGTTCATCGCGATCTGTCCGAAGAAGAGCCGATGGAAGTGCAGGCTCAGTCTTCCGGCCTGAGCTATGTGAAGCTGGACGGAAACCTCGGCTGTCTGGTGAACGGTGCGGGACTGGCGATGAGCACCATGGACATCATCAAGTATCACGGGGGAGCACCCGCGAACTTCCTCGACGTGGGTGGTGGCGCCAATGTTGACCAGGTGACGGAAGCATTCCGCATCATTCTCGCCGATCCCAACGTGAAGGGGATTCTGGTCAACATCTTCGGTGGCATCATGAAGTGTGACACGATCGTGACCGCACTGTTGACCGCCTACGACAAGATCGGAATCAAGGTTCCGCTGGTGGTTCGACTGGAAGGAACCAATGTGGATCTCGCTCGCAAGATGCTGGCCGAGAGCGGCAAGCCAATCATCGTGGGAACGGATCTGACCGACGCCGCTCAGAAGGCGGTCAAGTCGCTGGGTGCGTGAAGTTGAGAATCGAGGAGTGACGGGCGACGTCACTTCTCGGATTTCTCGCGTCACCAGAACCACAATTGAGCAGACAACAAATTCCTATTCGTTCTTTCTGAAGGCCAGCGACAAACACTATGAGCATTCTTGTCGATAAAAATACCAAGATCATTTGCCAGGGGATTACCGGGAAGTCCGGGTTGTTCCATTCCCAGCAGTGCCGAGCCTATGCCCAAGAGCACCGTCCCGGCGAAGACGTCTTCGTTGGTGGATGTACCCCGGGCAAGGGTGGGACGGAAATCGATGGTTTCCCCGTCTTCAACACTGTTGAGCAGGCTGTGAAGAAGACGGGCGCGAACTGCTCGTTGATCTTCGTGCCACCTCCGTTCGCCGGTGACGCGATTCTGGAAGCGGCTGACGCGGGGATCGATCTGATCGTCTGCATCACCGAAGGGATTCCTGTGCTGGACATGGCTCGCGTCAAGCGGGCGATGGTCAACAGCCGCAGCCGTCTGATCGGCCCCAACTGCCCCGGGATCATCACCCCCGGTGTGGCCAAGATCGGCATCATGCCGGGCTACATCCACAAGAAGGGCTCCGTCGGACTGATCAGCAAGAGCGGTACGCTGACGTACGAAGCGGCCTGGCAGATGGGCAATATCGGCATGGGTCAGACCACCGCCGTCGGTATCGGTGGGGACCCAATCATCGGGACCACCTACATCGATCTGCTTGCCATGTTCGAAGCGGATCCCAAGACCGAATCGATCCTGATGATCGGTGAAATCGGTGGAAACGCAGAAATTCAAGCGGCCGAATACATCAAGCAGCACGTGACCAAGCCCGTTGCTGCCTTCATCGCCGGTTCGACAGCTCCTCCAGGAAAACGAATGGGCCACGCCGGTGCCATCATCTCGGGTGGAAGTGGTACTGCTGCTGAAAAGCAGGCGGCACTGGAAGCCGCTGGTGTCGTCGTCGCCAAGAGCCCTGCAGACATGGGGGCCGCCGTTAAGGCCGCGATCGAAAAGCGTAAGTAAAGCAATGCACGTCGAGTGGGCTTTCCGCCCATAAGCCGGCATTCCGATGGCACCGCCTGCGTGACGCAAGCGGGCCTCTGATCAACGAGCGAGCCACAGGTAGTTTTACCTGTGGCTCGCTCTGTGTTGGACTGTCTGTTTTGTTTCAACCTTTACTTCGTCACAGGGGATGTCGATTCCCCAATTCGAATCTGCAGGTGACGATTGTCCGAGAGAGGAGCGTCATCTCACCGGGCAACTGAACTGTGAGAAGTCGGTTCGATCCGCTGGGGAGCTGTGGCGAAGGGCTCGTTCGATCCGGCCATTCTTGATCACGAAAGCACCGGAAAGCTGAAGGCCGTGCCCGACAAAACGACCAAATCCATACCGAAAGACAACTCCGTCGACCAACGCTCGCCAGAAGGTTTTCACGCTGATCAGTTGACCGAGCGTCCCGAAGGGAAGTTCGAGGGCTCGGAAGAGTCGGCGGTCCGGGTCGCTCACTGCGGCGACATCGTCCAGGCCAAACCGGGAGAGCATCTCGCGACCCTGTTCAGGAGAACCCATGTGAATGATGACAGGACGCAGGGCTGCCTGATCCACTTGGGCTCGTTGTCTCGCCAAGTCAGACAGCGTTTCGCGGCAGTAAGTGCACCCCAGGTGGCGGACGCACACGAGTAAAAGCGGTACTTCGAAGGAGAGGTCAAAAAGATTTCGATGATCGGGGGTCTCAGCAGCCCGGAGCGCCTGTTCGAGTGTGAGACCTTCGGTCGTGGTGCGACGGGCTTCGTTGATCCGCGCGGCATGAAACAGAATGGCAGTGAAGGGGATCCACCATGCCAGATCGTTCGTCAATATGGTCGCGCCGAAGTTCCAGGGAAGTTCACCTCGCAGGGCCGTGTAAACAAAGCCAATTGGTCCGAAAATTTTGCCGAGTAGTCCCACCAGAACGATGGGCCAATGCGTGGCAGCATCGCGGGCAGCAATCCAGTAACCGATTCCATAGACACCAATGACCATACCCAGACACTGGATCAGTGAGGGATAGTTTGGGTCAGGGAGTCCCAGCCAGCGAAACGGAAGCTGCGGAAAAAGGATGACAAAGATTCCCCATGCCAGATTGTAAACCCCGGCAAATCTGAGAACCCCAGGGACCCAGGCCGGCATGAGAGTCAACGAGCGGGACATGGATCAACCTGTCTTGAGGAGAGAGTGTCAGAGGGGACCGCTGAGTCTCTTCGTTGATGTCGAGACACGATTCGAGGAGTTTTCAGGTTCACGGTATTCTATGTCTGTGTGGCGCGATCGGCCACGATACCCGCTTTGGGGGATGCTCAGAAGCTCAGGCGGTCCGCTTGCAATTCATCGGATGCCCCGGGCGTGGTCTCACTGCTGAGACGCCCAGACTTGAAATTCCCACGCCCAGCGTCGGGTGATAGGATGAGAAACGAGGGACGCGGAGGTCCTGAAGGGGACTCCTTAACGGACACAGATCAGGAGACAGACGTGAAGCCAGCGAATCGATTTGAGCCTTCGCTGGTGAAAGCAGGCCAGAGGGCCGCCCATCCCCCATCGAGCGGTTCGACAGGGAGAGGGCTGCCTGACTGGATTCCTCACGCTCTGTTCATGTCGACTGTTTTATCGTTCGTCGCGCACGTGGCCTTCCTCGGCCTCTTTGCGATTTCCCTGCGCGGCTGTGACAGGCCTCCCGTAGGATTTTCCGAGGAAGAGTCACGTGAAGTGGGGATCGTGGTCAAGGATCGGGGCGCTCACCCCGACGCGCTGATTCCGGGTGAAGCGCGAGACGGGGAACTGGTGGAGACTCAACCGGATGTTCCCGCGAATCGGGATACGTTTGCTCCGACTCAGGTCACTCCGGATCAGCCACCGGTGGAAACGTCTCTGCCTCAGGATGACGGTCAAATGCTGATTGGTCCGGGTGTGAACTTGCCTGCCGGAGCAACCGTTACCGATCCGCGTCAGCCGGTAAGGTCAGGAGGGGGAAAACGGCCGGCGGCGACGGGGACCCAGGGTGGGGCACCTGGAGCGGCTTTCATGGGGACTCGCGATGAAGGTTCCAAGGTGGTGTTCGTCATTGATGCGTCCGGCAGTATGACCAGCAACAATTCGATGCAAGTGGCCAAGGCGGCATTGGTGTCGAGTCTGCAGGCGCTAGAAGGGGATCAGCAGTTTCTCATCATTTTCTACGACGACAAACCGGTCGTGCTTCATCTGAGGGATGCCCACAAGCCCGAGCTTTATGCCGCGACAGAACTTCACAAGACCCTGGCAAAACAGAAGATTGCGGGGATTCAACCCGGTACGGGAACGCAACATGTTCCCGCACTGGAACTGGCACTGCGGCTGGCACCGGATGTGATCTTCTTTCTGACGGATGGACAGGAGCCACCCATCTATGAGGGAGATCTCGCTTCTCTCAAAAGGATGAACCTGAATAAGACGCGTATTCACAGCATCGAGTTTGGGGTCGGGCCGGAAGTCTCTGAGGCGAGCGGGGCGAAGAACTTCCTGCGAAAGCTGGCGCGTCAGAACGATGGCACATATCGCTACTACGACGTCACAAAGTTTAAGTGACTGTAGTGTTTCGAGTCATCTCGCGTGGGCTGTCGTAAACTCGGCCAAGGTTTAACCGAATATTTGAGAATTTGGGGTAAGTAGCCAATTGACCGTCGTAAGGGGCGAAGGTACGGTCATGGCCCACTTCGTACCGTCCTGTCAATTTGGATCGCCTCTGGATGCTATTGTCGATTGTCTCGTCTCACGGGCGCCGTATCGCCTGTCGCATGTTGTGCCTCTTTCTCTTGCTTTGCCTGGCAGGCGAGTTCGTATGCTCGGAAGAATCCCCTGAACCTTCATCGACGTGCAACACTCGAGAACAGGAAGTTGCAGTCTGGATTGAGAAAGCGAGAAACTCGGGCTGTCTGGACGTCGAGTTTTACCCGGCGAACAAGCGGCCAAAGCCGTTTGATGGCTGGACTGATTTCCATCTCTCACTGGAATACAAATACAATCACAACGTCCGCTGGAAGGGGACCAAGGGGAAGGTTCTGGATGTCTCGATTGTTCCCGCTTTCACGACGATCAAGCCTTCCATTTCGCACATGATCAAGCTTCCCGAAAATATAGAGCGGGACCAGTGGCACACATCGGTGCTGGGTCGTCACGAACTGGACCACGTTGCGATCGGAATGCATCCACGGTTGATGATGTTGGCGACTCATCTCGTAAAGAATATTGGACGACTTTCTCGCACCGCGGGAAGCACGTCTGAAGTCACGCTGAAATGGGCTCAGGAAGAAATCAACAGTGCCGTCGATGCCCGTACGCAGGCACTGCACTCCCTGGTGGTCATCAACAATGAGCGTCTGGATTCATTAACGCGTCACGGAGGGAGAGACCTGGTTGAACGTGGTGCTTTTTTTGAACGGCTGTACCTGAAAGAAAATCTGGACGAAGTGAAGTTCCGCTTTCTGGGCGAATCCATGAAACTGCTGGATACGAAAGAGTATCAGGAAGCGACTTTGCCGTTTCCTCATTAACCCCCCCGTACGGGGCCAATTTTGTCCGGTAAATCGTCAACAATCGAGCTTGCATCGTTGGCGAGTGTGGTTACAATCTTGTCTCTGAAATTTGCATGGTGGCTATAGCTCAGTTGGTAGAGCGCCAGATTGTGGTTCTGGATGTCGCCGGTTCGAGCCCGGTTAGTCACCCTCAGCCCCGAATTTTCGGGGCTTTTTTACGTCCGGTGCCATGCAGCATGGCTGGCACGTCCGGGTCGGCAAGTTCTCTCTGTCGCCCGTCCGCCGAGGTCGACCCCGTTCTTTCCTGGCGAGGGGTGGTACCTGCGGCCTCCCGCTCTGACGACGGAATCAACGGTCTCTTCGTTCATCAAGTGATCCATCAAAGTCTGAACCGACTGCGGCAAGATTCTTGTTTTTTAGATGAGGTTCTGGAAACGCATCGTTATAATTTCCGCTTATCTGTGTTAGTCCCTGCTTCTTCATGTCTTCGGCTGCTCTTCTCAGAAGGGTCACAACATGGGGCGACTACGGGCGGCTTCAACGCTGCGGCGATCACGGTTCTATATCGATTCATGCTTCATTATCGTGGTTTTCTTCCTGGTTCCCGCGACGGGCCGAGCCACTCCGCCGACTTTGGATGCCGCCATTCAAGCACTGGTCGAGTGGCGTTCGTCGTTTGACAGTCTGCACATGCACTACGAAATGGAGCAATCCAATCGAGCAGAGCCGGATCACGGACAATTGACGACGTCGGGCGAATACTACTGGACTCAGTACGACCGATTCTTGTGGCGAGAGGAGTCGTTTCAGAATGGACGGCCCAGCGGTCGTCGAAAATACTTCTGCGATGGTGCACTGGCGGGATGGGTTTGGCCGCAGGGAACTGTAATGGCGGTTCCCATTCCTCCAGGGCAACGAAGAGGTGTCTACAACGCGGTTGTCACCCCCCTGGCCGCTCTGTGGAACTGCACCGAATTGGATTGGTTTACAGTTCCCGTTCCACCGTGTGATATCGAGCACCAAGTCGTCGACTGTGAGGGAGCAGAGTGTCTGGAGATCTCATTCAGACTCCCTCAGAGTGCGGTATGCAATCGCATGGTTCTGGATCCTCGATACAGTTATCAGCCCAGAATCTACGAAGCGGGACAGCGCTATGAGGTCACCCACTTCAAATTGTTCGAGCCGGGGATCTGGATGCCCGAGCAGGGGACCTATGATTTCGGCGACGGAAACGCCATGCAAAGTCGCTGGAGAGTCGATCGCCTCGTCTTTAACGAAGATATTGAAGACGAGAAAGTGACAATGCCTTCTCACGCTGTGGGGGCAGGAATTGCTGCCATGGAATCGGGCAGCGGTCGGTTCCACGGGAAACGCACTGATAATCGTGGCGGTGAGGCCAGCGCTGCTGGAGGGCAAGGACTGAATCGAGCAGAATCCCCGCTGGCACAACTCAAGCGGTTTGACTGGCTGATCTACTCATTACCGTTTACCACTGCAGGTGGGATTATTGTCGTCCAAGGGATGAAACTGCACTTCAAATAACGGAGATAGAATATCAGGGATAGAAGTATCCAAAGCGTTCTCCCCACCCTCGAATTGTGCTCTGTTGAATCAGCCACACGAAGTTTGAGAAAGCCCGTCATTCTTCGTCATATTCACGGGACGATGTCAGCAGTTCTCCTACGAACCGGGACGTTGGCAGATTCCCCAGCAGGTAGGTATGACGTCCTTCTCTGATTCTCACTTTGGTTTGTGCTGGCGTCCCGAAGTCCCCCTGACGTTGCGACGGACGGAGCGTGATCGTGTGCTCACCGACCGGCAGTTCGACCCGGAAAACCTGAATCGTGTCGGGCAACAGACCCCAGCATCGCGTATCGGCAGACTCCGTCGCTTCCCAGGCGACACCCGCAGCGAGGACGCCAAGGCTGAGGAGCGAACCTTTCTGAACATCGGCCATCTCCTGAGCACCGTACAGGATGCCTTTCTTGATGACGCGGCGGGCCACGGCTCGTCCGATGATCGCAGGAAAATGAGCCTGCTGCTGTTGCACGGCCATTTCTCCGATGTCGACCAGTGTGGCCGTCTTTCCGGCCATTTCGCCATTGATCTGAACGGAGACACAGTCGGCCACGGGAACAAAGTTGACGACGCGGGGAATCTTGACAGGGGCGAGCGTCGGGGTCACGTTCCGTTTTCCCAGTGCGTCGAAGATTCGATCTGCCACGAGTAACGCCGCCTGCGTCGGAACCTCGGCCGTTTCCTGCTTGATCGGGCCTCGGCCGACCAGTGCGAAGACATACAGGGCACCATGCCCGCTATGCATGGCAACTTCGTGCTCGCAGCGGTGAATATCGACCTTGGCGTCGCGGAAATTCGGTTCCCATTTTGCGACTTGCACCCGTGCCCGTAACGCATCATTGAGTGTCAGCGGAGATTCCTCGGCGAGCATTCCGCGGATATACGGACCTAGTGCCACCTGCTTGTAAGCGAGTACGGCGGACTGATCTTCTTCTTTATACTTTTCCTCTACGGCCAGCATGATCTGCTGTTGTTTATCCACCATCTGCAGCGCGTAAGCACCGGCATCACCCCCGCCCGACATCAGGTTCGAGAGCGAGAGCATCGCGCGGATCAGCACCTTCTCATAATCTTCCCCGGCATAGGGACGCACTTGATCGTCCGTCAGCATCGAGGCGATTTCCTTGCCCGCGTCGAGCCCCTCAAGTTCATCAAAGCGGTCGCGAACCTGGCGCAGGATCCGTTCTGCATCTTTGGGGCGGCCTGAAGCGAGTTCGATGACAGCCTGATCCAGCATCAGGACATCCTGCTCGCCCTTCCGCTTCTTGAGTTCTTTGGCGAGGGCTTCTTGCGCCATCGGCAGATTGCCGTCGAAGAAAGCAGTCCGGATCGGTTGAAGTCGGTCAAAATGCGTACTGCAACCGCAGTTGAACAGCAGCAGCAGCACGGCAATCCGCGAGCAGCAGGAAAACGCCCGTCGCTTCGAACCGCTTGCAACAGCGCTGCGACATTCAGGCGATGGAATGTTCATGTCGACCTCGGCAGATTCGACTCCCGGCCTTCGTTCACGGTGAGACGTGGGGGAGAGTCTACTGCTCCCCCTCTGTGTCACTTCGTCAACGTCATCGGATCCGGAATGAAGTCTCTCGTCCAATTTCAGACGAATGGACTCGGGGTTGGACGGGGTTACCAATGCTCGTTTCAACCCTGTCCATAGTTCCGAAGTTTACCAAGTTTGGACTTATGATATCCCTTGCGCAATTCGGCCGATTCTTTTTCTGTATGACCGGTTTCGAAGTTGACCAGTTCCAGCGTCAACAGGTAGTCGCGCTGGTAGTCCTTGCCATTGCTGCGCGTCGTGCCCGAGGTAATCGTCGCGTACAGAAAGTAATCGATCGGCTCGCGTTCCTGCTCCATCACCCCGGCCAGTTTCCGTCGCGCACTGGGAGTATAGAGGTCATCAGGACGCAGATTTGCCTGCTGAAGGGCTGCTTTCACCGCACGGATATTGACCAGTTCAAACGTTTCTGATCCGTTAATAATCGTGTCGATCTTTTGATAGATCTGATCGCCAAAGTCACCGATCTCTTCCGAGCTGCGATTGTCCACGTGCAGGAAACAGATGCGCTTCTTGCAGGGCTCGCCGTTGTGCGAGGCCAGTGTGACAGAGCTTTGCTCTCGAGCGAGCAGTTGACCGACGGATTGCTGAATCAGTGGCTCCCATGTCTCTGCACCCGCAGTATGGCTTCCGACCATGTTGGTGTCGGTGGGGCTGAGCACATGAGCGTATTGAGTCCCCTTGCAACCGATCGAGGTCACTGCGACGAGACTCGCAAGCGAGATACTGAATTGGTGAAAGAACTGCCGCCGATCCATGGCTGGCTCCCATAAATTGTCGAATCGTTTCGCGAACGCGTTTTTTTCAACTTCGACCAATACAGACGCAAACTTCAATCGTGGTGCCAACCTGTTAGTCGTGGGAGAATAATAATTGTAACGACGAAACAGGAACAGGCGGCTTTCCCGACTCGGCACGGCTTTCGGCAGGTTCTGCCGGTATCTCAACCTGAATTCGGTCTGTTCCTAGCTCTCTTTAGTAATGGTCTCGCCCGCAGCACTCGACAGGTAAGATGACCTCTTGGATAAGTTGAATGATTCCGGCAGGACTCAGCCAGCCAGACGCTGTTGCACGGGTTTCGCTCGTTTATTCGAGCGAGGTTCGCTTTTCCAGCGGCGATGGATCCAGAAGTATTGTTCGGGGGCTCGCCGGATTGCCCGTTCCAGTGCGGAGGTGAATTGCTGCGTAATCTCACCCACCGGGTCATCGGTTTTCAGTTCACGCGGGTCGATAACGGCTTCGCAACCGACTTCAAAGCGGGACCAGGGCTGACTGCCCGGTTCGTCCTTCAGCCGAATCGAATAGCCCACCATCACTAGAGCGTCGTACTCCAGCGCCAGCAGAGCGATCGATTTGAAGGTGGAAGCGGGCGTGCCGAAGAAATCCACGAAGACACCTCTCGGACCGGCATCCTGATCGCACAGCAGACCCAGGTTTCCTCCCTTAGACAAGAGGGCCACCATTTCATCGAAATCGCCCGATTTCAGCAGCATCCGGTGACCGGTAGTTTCTCGCTGGCGACGGAACCAGTCATGCAGGTAGGGGTTATCCATCTCGCGCGCGACGATTCCCATGGGGAACCCCCATAGACCGAACAGGGCCGTTCCAATCTCCCAGTTTCCGAAGTGGCCGCCGAGCATCAGCACACGCCGTCCGGAACAGATCGCTTCATTGGTGCTAGTAAAGTCGGCGAAGTCGACGATCTTCCGGTACGAGTGCAGATGCAGCTTGCGGGGGCACTGTACGGTCTCGGCAATCGTCCGGAACAGATGAACCCACATTTCGTAAACGAGATTTTCGATCTCTTTCTCGGAATAGCGGTCACCGAAGGCGCGCACGAGATTTTCAGAGGCAACCTTGTATCTCGTCCATTTCCGGGGCAGCCAGTAATGGATCACTGTCGCCAGGCACCTTGCCACCCAGGCGGTCGCCGCAGGTGAAAGGGAGTCAATCACACAAACGAATGTCTGAAAGACGAGATATTCAAGTCGATGACGCAGAGAAAGCATAACGTGAGCACTTCCTTGTGGTGGTCAGATCCTTCACGGGGCGTCCAGCAGCTGGTTCTGCAGAAACGTGGTGACCTGACCTCGCTCATTTCATTCCATGAAACATCCTCATCAGATGAGGCACGATTACCATAGCGGATTGTGCAGCGAAAAGGCCACAGGTCCGCGAACTTCGTCTGCCGGGTCTGCTCCCAAAATCGAACACTGTCTCCTTGTCCCCAACCGAGTCCGGCCGTGTGGCGCGTGTCAACTGGCGACCTTCAGTGACTTCCGTGTGTTCATATTTTTATCCAATGAGGCATCTTCGAGAAGTTGCTGGATTTCTGCTTGCTGGAAGAACCGACGCAGACGTGACTTTCCTCGCCACAGGTGCAGCAGCCGGCTTTCGGCTTGCAGTTCCGGTAACAGCAATTCAGTCGCATGGTTCAGATGGACGACCCGTTGCGAGACATCGCGTGGGTCGAGCAGGCGACATTCATAACCGAGTTTGACGAGGTCGTGGTGCAACCCCTGACCGGCGGTCAGAGTGGCGTGATCGGTGTACGTCAATCCGTGCTGATCCATGATGCGGCGACGGTAGAGCGCACAATGGCTGCGAATATAGGGCTGTCGATTGTTCTTTCGCACGGGCCGAAACCGCTTCCACCATGTGAGCATGTCTTCGACTTGTCTCAGCGATTCCTGAAGGGGGGAACGGAGCACCAGCTTATCGGTTCCGATAGCGGCAATTGAGTCGTCGGCCAGCATCGGGTCGAGATGGAACTTCAACCAGTCTTCCCGAATGGGGATGGTGTCCGTATGAACGGTCAGCACAAACGGAGCGCGCGCTTCCTGAAATCCGATGGCGACAGCCTCGCGATGGGCCAGGCTTCCGGTCGCAATGTCTCCCGTCCGTTCAATCAATCGGATCCATTCGACACTGCGCAAGTAGTCGAGCGAGGCGGCTCCTTTCGATGCGTTATCCACCAAGATCACCTCATAGTCGTAGTCGTGGGTAAACTTCCGGATACTGCGCAGGCAGAGCTTCGCCAGTTCGGGCGTCTGAAAGTGGGGGACAATGATGGAGACAAAGGGCTTCATGCTGGGTCGGTTCCGTGATGCGATCAGACGCGTGAGGGTGTGGGTTTGACTTGCCACCATTGCTGGAGTCGGATGAGCTTTCGGCGCCACCAGGGAAGACTGTCTCGCCAGATGGCTTGATCGGCAAGTTCTTCGGCCTGGGCGATGACGGGCTGCCAGCGCGTCAGTTCCGGATGAACGGGTATCAGCCGCTCTTCCAGAAACAGGCGGAGGTCCGACAGGCGTTCGCGCCGTCGAAGTCGCTGTTCGCACCGACGTGAAAAGCCGAGCCGCTTCTGGCGATAGCGTCCGACCGGCCGACGCACTCCGCATGTCTGGCCGGGATGCAGACGATAGCGGGTCAACAGTTCTGGTGAAGCAACGCCATGATAGCCCATCAGTTCACACATGACGGACAGCCAGTGGTCATGGACCCAGGATTGAGGAATGGGTGACAGCGCGCGGATGCAGTTGGCCCTCAAGAGCATCGTCGCACCGAGAATCCGATCGGACTGGAGCAGCAGGTGGCGGGCGCTGGAGTCGCCCTGTTGCAGAAACTCGTGCGGCGTGCAGCGGTACTGTTCCCAAAGTCGATGATGCTGCGGCTGGCCATCATTGCCGATCATCTCTGCATCGGAACACGCGTAGCCTGCCTGCGGGTGCTGCCCCAGCAATGCAGCAAGACGTGCCAGTTTGTCTGGTCTCCATTCATCGTCCTGATCGGATAGCGCGATGAATTCACCCGCACAGCGCTGCAGGGTCTGATCAAAGTTTGCTCCGACACCCAGTCGCTGTGGATTCTGGAAGAACCGAACGGGGAACGGCGCGACGCGTGCGAAGTCCTCTATCAGTCGGGCTGTTGAGTCGGTCGATCCATCATCACCGACAACCAGTTCGTCGGGAAGTCGCGACTGAGAAAGGTAGCTGTCCAGTTGGGCGGGCAGGTA
The DNA here is from genome assembly GCF_044336245.1 of Schlesneria sphaerica. Lineage (NCBI taxonomy): Bacteria > Pseudomonadati > Planctomycetota > Planctomycetia > Planctomycetales > Planctomycetaceae > Schlesneria > Schlesneria sphaerica. The sequence continues at coordinate 4,881,335 of NZ_CP172346.1, forward strand.
TCGCTCGCCGTTATACGTACACAGGGCGATTGAAATGGTCCCCGACCGTCCCCCGACGGGGTGGGGCATGTCGCGTATGGCTTCAGGCGGCATTCAGTGACTCCTGCTTCACTTCGTTGTCGCGTGAAGTATTCATGGGGACGGTCTCTTTCGAGGGCTCGGTCAGGGCTCGGCAGCGAATCGTCTGGGCACCCATTCCCAGGACCTGGCGGATTCCCGTTTCGAGTCCGATCCAGCACCACAGGAGCGAAATTTTGGCAATCCGAATTGCGGTCTGAACAATGTTCTTGCGGCGAAGATGATGGAGATAGACGTACTTCCATGCTTTCAGGACACCACCGACGCGCTGGCCGGGAGGAAGTCGTTGCCAACTGAGTCGCGTCATGTGGCAGGCATCGATGCCCCACATCTGCATGGTCTGTCGATAGGTCAGCCGGCGACGTGCACGGTGGTCTGACGTGTAATAGAAGATCGCCGCTTCGTCACCCACAACCCGATTGGTCAGCAGGACGCCCCATAGCCAGATCACATCTCCTGAGAGCATGGGATACTGCTTCCACTCGGGTGCCGTTTGCTGGATCCAGTTCGTGCGGTAAAGACCGTAGAGCCACAGACAGGCTTTGAAGTGTTCTGTATAGACCTGAAGTGTCTTGTCTGGATTCTGATTTGGAGCAGCGGGGATTCGCTCCTGCTGCGTACTACCATCCCGCAGCGTCGTTTCGACCTGGCAGAGGGGCGTTGCCAGCACGGCCGCGGGGCATTCGTCGAGCTTGCGAGCGAGGACTTCCAGGTAAATGGGGGACCAGCAGTCGTCGTGAGCCGCCCACATGAAGTAGGCTCCTCGGGCCTGCTGCGTAACCCAGATAAAGTTGGCGACAGCGCCGATGTTGACCGGCTGCCGTGTCAGTCGAATGCGGGAATCGCGACGGGCGTATTCTTCAGTCACACGTCTGGTTGCGTCATCAGTGGACGCGTTGTCCGAGATGATCAGCTCAAAATTGGTATGCGTCTGAGCAAGGAGGGCATCGAGGGCGCGAGGAAGGAACTCGCCTCCGTTGTAGACGGGCATTCCGATCGAGATCAGTGGATTTGGCATCAATGGGTCCTCAACACTTGTCCCCGGCGGGACACAGCGGGCCAGAGTGTACTTGCAGCGCGGCTCAGATTGTTGGAGCCTCGAGCTGGCCCGACTCGGACAGAACGCCATCGTGCATCAAGTCGATGATTTCCGTGGACAGGCCCAGACTCGACAGACGTTGCGAGATTTCGTCTCGATAATTGGGGTTCAGGACGAGCACACAGGTAGGTTGCAGTTCCTGCAGGCTGTCCGGGGCAATAATCGGGTGCTGACTCCCTGCGAGGTATTTCCCCTGCTTGCTGGGGTTCACATCGACGATCGCTTCGATCCAGTGATGATCGGGGTCCACCAGATTCGCAAACGTGACCGCTTTCGCCCCCGCCCCCCAGACGACCAGCGGGCCTCTTGCAGACTCGGCCTGAATGAGTTCCCGCCAGACTCGGTTTCGTCTTGCTTCGACGTCCTTGAACCTGCGGGCGTTTTCCGGAGTCGTTCCCGGCTGCAGCGTCACTTGTGGGGTGACTGCCGTGGGCCGCGCGTGCAGCCACAGGTACTGCTCACCAAAGACGTGACGCACCGATTCCACGTGAAAGCGATTTCGTGTGAACAGAGTCGAAAGCGATGCCGCGGTGAAGAGAGAGCAATGTTCATAGAAGAAATCCCATGTCACTTCGTTCTCCAGAATCCAGTCGACGGAGGGAGTTTCGAAAAACACATGCGCTTCGGGGTTGGACTCGACGGCACTGCGCACCGCGCGAACGATTTCATTCGGTCGGGTAATGTGTTCGATCACGTGTCGACAGATGACGATATCGGCTTTGAGGTCAGCGCTGCTGGCATCGTAGAACCGCTTCTCGAACTTCAATCGTCCGTCAAGAACGACATCGGGGCCCAGATAGCTGGGATCGAAACCGTACCCGCGGGCACGGGGATCCGTTCGCAACAGACGCTTGATGAAATCCCCTTTTCCGCAGCCCACCTCGACAATCGTTGCACCGCGCATGCCGGAATCACGCAGGACTGTGCCCACAAGCTGATCGACGTATTCATTGAATGCGGGGGAATGGACTTGTGTGTTTTCGTAGTTCTGGTTGTAGCTCATCAACCGGTCGTCGAAGGCACGGTTGAAAACGAAACCGCATGTGGAGCAGACATGCATAGCGAGGCGGCCACGTTTGATCTGTGAAGCCTCTTCGGGGCTGGCCATCAGCAGGTTCTGGTGGACCGGGACCGAGGGACGATCCAGAAATAAACTGGTCGACGGGGAATCACAGACCGGACAATTCTCAGCAGGCAATGTCATGGGATTCTCCTCTGTACCATTCCAGTGTCGCGTCCAGTCCTGTTGCCAGACTGTGGGCGGGTTTCCAGCCAAGGGTATTGCAAAGACGGTTCACGTCAGCGACGACCAGCGGAGGGTCGCCCGGCGCCGACTCGATCGCACCCAGTTGAATCAAATCCCGGCGGCCCATCCGGTCGGCAAGCTGGAGCACGATCTCGCGAATCGCAACGGGCTCGCCCGAGCCGATGTTGATTGGACCCTGTACGTCACTCTCCAGCAGTGTGACGAGTGCGTCTGCGGCGTCGGCGATATGAAGGAAGTCACGCTGCTGCAGTCCGTGGGAGCAGCGGGCGGGCTGATTTCGCAGCAGCGCGTCAATCACCACACCGGGGATGCGGGATGTGTGACCGTAAGGGCCATACAGGAAGAACAGTCGTCCCCAACCCCAGCTCAGACCTGTCTGTCGCGCGTAACTCGCCAGCGACATCTGCAGCAGATGTTTGCATTGACCGTAGAACGAAGCAGGGGTGAGCGGCGTCGTCTCTTCCCGACAGACTCCGTCCTTCCAGTCATACTCGGCGCAACTGCCGGACATGACGACTCGCTGGCCGCCGTGGTCATGAAACGCCCGCAGCAGCGACTGGCTGGCGATCAGCCAATCGAAGTTCTCGTGGGCCGTCAGATAGCGTCTGGGTTCTGTGATCCAGGCGAGATGCAACAGGTGCGTTGGTTGTACCTCGCGAATCAGGCCCTTGACACTCACCGGGTCCATGAGATCAACCTGATGCCAATCTCCCAGGGAGCCTGACGCAGGCCGGGACGAGATGACGTGAATCTCGTAGCCTCGCTGACTCAAAGCTGGAAGACAGTGGCGACCTACGAAGCCACTGCCAGCGGTAACCAGAACCCGTTTCATTGCGGATCGACCTCAAAAGAAGCTACGAAACGGATGGCACATCAAAATCGGGGTACAAACGATCTCGTTCGGAGATCACGGCGGGCAATTGCGGCCACTCGATCCCGAGCGCGGGATCATCCCAGCGAACGCCACGAGCGCTCGCCGGATGAAATGGAACCGACATCTGATAGAAGACTTCTGTGGAATCGGCGCGCGTCAGAAATCCGTGAGCGATGGACGGCGGAATATATAGCATGAGTCGATTCTCGGCGGTCAACTCGATGCCGAACCAGCGGAGGTAGCTGGGGGAATCGGGACGCAGATCGACGATCACATCGAAGATGGCCCCCCTCGTACAGCGGACGATCTTCGTTTCACCATGCGGGGCGGCCTGATAGTGCATTCCTCTGAGTGTGCCGCTGCGATGGTTAAACGACAGGTTGCACTGCGAGATGCCGGTCTCCAGACCCTGCTGTTCCAGTTCCTGCTGACACCAGGTACGGGCGAAGAATCCCCGTTCGTCCTCGAGCCGTTCAGGCTCGATCACGTAGGCACCCTGGATCAATGTTTCCTGGAATTTCATAATCTCTTTGAGCAATCCCGCGGTACGAATCAAAACTGACGGACGTTCTAAGGCTCTTCCTGCGGCTTTCGTGTTTTTCGAGCAGAGGGAAGGGGGGGGGCAATGTCTGACCTTCCCGGGGTGCCACCTGGCTCAAGGGTGACACGCACTTCAAGCGACCCGAACCTCAGGAATCGGGATGATGAATTTACCCCCCTGCTGACGATAGGCTGATTGCTGCTTCAGGATTTCGTCTGCGAAGTTCCACGTCAGCAGCAGGCAATAGTCTGGTTGATCTTCGACAAGCCGCGCGGGGTCACAGATCTTCAGTCGCGTCCCGGGGGTGTAAAGTCCCTGTTTGATCGTGCTTCTGTCCACCACGTAATCGAGGACATCCGCGCCGATTCCAAAGTAATTCAGCAGGGTGCTTCCCTTTGCCGATGCCCCATATACGGCGATGCTTTTCCCCTGCGACTTCAGATCTGTCAGCAGCCCCGTCAGGCTCTGACGCAGAGACTCGACGCGAGCCCCGAATTGACCGTAGATGTCGTTGTTTCGGACCCAGGCCGCTTCTTCCTGGAGCAGTTTGGTCACGGACGGCTGTACCTGCGCGGAGGCAGAGTGAGCGGCGAAGATTCGCAACGACCCGCCGTGAATGGCCAGACGTTCGACATTCACGATCGTCAGGCCATGCTGCTGGAACAGCCGCGCTAACGCTGTGAGCGAGAAGTAACAGAGATGTTCATGATAGATCGTGTCGAATTCGACGTGGTCGATCAGATCTTTCAGATACGGAGCTTCAACGACAACGATGCCGTCCGGTTTCAGCAGGGTGGCAAACCCGGCGACGACACCGTTCAGATCGGCGACGTGAGCCAGCACGTTGTTCGCATGAATGACATCGGCCCTGTGCCCGGATCGGACAAGGTCTTCGGCGATCTGGCGCCCGAAGAATTCGCTGATGGTCCGGACCCCACGCTCGGCCTGGGCGACCCTGGCGATGTTCTGTGCGGGTTCAATGCCCAGGACCGGGACTCCCGCTTTGTGATACCACTGCAGGAGATACCCGTCGTTGCTGGCGATTTCGACGGCCAGACTCTGGGGACCGAGCTTTCGCTCTGTTCGAATCCGGTCAGCAATGGTCCGCGCGTGCGCGACCATGGTGTCGGAGAACGACGAGAAGTAAGCATATTCCCGAAACAGAATTTCCGGCGGAACGGTCTCGGTGATTTGCGCGAGAGAGCAATCGGGGCACCAGGCCAGTTCGAGTGGCCAGCAGGACTCGGCCTGATTCAGTTGATCTTCCCGCAGCAGTGCGTTGGCCAGCGGCGTGTGACCGAGGGAGAGGATCGAGTTTAGGCCGATCTGGCCACAGATTCGACACTCCGCGTCGGTGTGGTGGGCTTTGCCGTTGGCTGAAGATAATTCGTGTACCATTCGATTGTCCTGCGGAGGCCTTCCTCCAATGTGAACAAAGGTTGCCAATTCAAGAGTTCTCGCGCTTTGCGGGCACTCAGGTATTGATGAGGAATCTCGTGACAGGCTTCGCCCAGCACCTCAGGTTCCAGGTCCGATCCCATCTGCTGCAGGACCATCTGAACAATTTCCAGCACCGACAGTTGAATCTCGGTCGACAGATTGAATGCCGACCCCGCCAGTTCCGGGCGACGTGCGAGTTGCTCGGTGAGAAACATGTATGCGGCAGCACCGTCTTCGACATAGAAATAGTCGCGAACGAATGAGCCGTCGGAGCGGATGACGGGACGTTGATTGCGGAAGACCGACCGGATCGTTCCGGGGATAATGCGATTCCAGTTCAGGTCGCCGCCGCCATAGAAATTGCCGCAGCGCGTGATGATCACCGGCAGCCCGTAGGTGACAGCATACGACTGAGCGATCAGATCGCTGCAGGACTTGCTGACATCGTAGGGGTGGCGTCCTTCAAGCGGGGTCTCTTCCGTGTAGGGAAGTGTCCTGGCTTCACCGTACGCCTTGTCTGAAGAGGCGACGATAATCTGGTTCACCCTGGGTGAGCGGCGGCAGGCTTCCAGCAGCTTCCAGGTCCCACCAATGTTGGCCTCGAATGTCGAGACGGGATTGCGGTTCGCGATTCCGACGATCGTCTGGGCAGCCAGATGGATCACCGTGCTGATTTCAAATTCCCCGAGAGCCCGTTCGATCAGCGACTGGTCGCACAGATCGCCGCTGACGACGGTCACGCGATCGATCATGCGACTTTGATAGAGCTCGGAATGCGGAGTCCAGTCACGGACCAGACAGACGACATCCGCCTCGGCTTCCAGCAACCGCCGAATCAGCCAGCCGCCGACGAGTCCTGTCGCACCCGTCACGAAGACGCGTCGATCTCGCCAGAATGATTTGTCAAAACGGTTGACGCTATGCATCATGAGATTGTCCGATCACGCCGCTTTCGGGTGTAGTTTGATCACGGGAGGCGGGGTTGCCTGATCCCAGGTATTCCACGGCGGATTACCGCTTTGCCAGAGTTGCTCGAGGTAGTGCTTGTCTCGCAGCGTATCCATGCACTGCCAGAAACCTTCGTGCTCGAACGCCGCCAGTTGCCCGTCCGCCGCCACGCGATTGAGAGCGTCGATTTCCAGGCTTTCTGAGTCGTTCGACAGGTACTCGAAAATGGCCGGTTCAAAGACCAGAAAGCCACCGTTGATCCAGCCTTCCCCTTTGACCGATTTCTCGGTGAAGCAGTTGACGACACCATCTTCGATGGTCAGTCCGCCAAACCGAGCGGGGGGGCGAACCGCGGTCACAGTGGCGATTTTCCCCATGCGGCGATGAAAGGCGAGAAGCTCGTTAATGTCGACGTTACAGACCCCGTCGCCGTAAGTCATCATGAAGGTGTCGTCGGCCAGCCAGCGACGTAAACGAAGAATTCGTCCGCCGGTCATTGTCTGGATGCCGGTATCGATCAGATTCACGCACCAGCGGTCAACTTCGACTTCGGACCGTTTGACGGAACTTTTCATGAAGTCGATCGAGAGGTTTCCCGCGAGATTATAGCGATCAAGAAAGTAGTTCTTGATGAAGTCGCCCATATAACCCAGGGCAAGATAGAAGTCATTGCACCCAAAGTGGGCGTAGTGCTTCATGATGTGCCAGAGAATTGGCTTACCACCAATTTCGACCATCGGTTTTGGACGGGTCGTCGTTTCCTCTTGAAGACGAGTCCCCATACCTCCGGCGAGAATCACGACTCGCATTATTTGCCCCGTACAAATCCATTTGGGAGCGGATCAGATTCATCAATGAATCTGGACCAGGATGTCTCACGATTGTCGTTTTGACAATTTCCCCGAGACAAGTCGGCTGCGGAATGTAAGAGTGGCCTCCCACAGTGTCAAGATCATCCAAAGTTGAAAAATCCCTCGATTGAATGCGTGATTGAGGTCCGCGAGTGCTGAATTTCCGACAAATCGGCGTCGTGGAAGATGATGGAAGCGGCACAATTTGCCGGTTTGCACGGGGATTGAATAAATTCCCGCAGCGTGTTATTCCCACGTGGGGGCTTTCAACCTGGCCAGAGGAAGGCGGACGATGCGCGAGTCATTTAGTCAGTCACGAATGAATCGATGCATTCGTATTCAGCAGGAAATTTTGTCGAACTGGCAAGAGACAACTGTCCTGGATTGCACGATCCGGGCGACGGAACCAATCGCGGGTCTCCCGCTGTCGGAACTGCGTCATCAGTACTTTGCGGTCGGATTCGGGACGAACCTGACCGATCTGCCATTCACCGATATGCTGGTGGTCTATTCGATGATCGTGCAGGCGGTGGCGGCACTTCGAGCGAAGGTGGCATCGAACGAAAAGGCGGGAAGGATTCAGTTTCGGATCACCACGGACTTCCCCGACCCCGATGCCGCCCTCATGCTGTCACAGATGAAGATCGAAACACCGTTTGATGAATCACCGTTTCTGGAGTTCGCTCCACCGGAATGAGAACCGGGAACGGCAACTGGCCGATCATATCACTTGACCCCGACGTGGCTGGACAGAGGGAGAAGCGGCCTGCCGACAGGCCGGACCATGGTCAGCTTTGCTTCAACCACCGCCGCCTGCGTGAACTGGAGCATGACACTCAAGGGGGCCGGGGTCTCATCCCTAATCGTCTCGAACCATTCTTCTCTTCACAATTTTAGATTTGGCCACCTGCTCGTCCCGTGGTCTGTAACGCAGGACAAGCGTTGCAGAGCAATCGCGGATATTGCACACGAATGTCCGCAAGTGTCGATGTGGTGGTCAGACGAGATGGGGGAACTCGCCGGTGAGTGAAATGGATACGGTTAGAAGGGCCAGGGGAGAAGGATGCCGTGATGTTGGAAGAGTACGGCTCGGCCCGCGGCTCCGATGGCCGGGGTAAAGAAGAGAACGAAGACGTAGAATCCCAGCAGAGGGATGAGCAACAGGGAGAGGCTCCATCGCAGAACGAGCCAGGCACGTTGCTGGACTTGTGTCGCTCGAGCGTAGGCCCAGCCGATCAGGATCTTCGCCGGATAAATTGTCGCGATGAAGATGGGCGTCAGCAGCCAGTAAACGTCCTGGGGAAGTGCGGCGATCTTGAAGAGATACAGCGGCAGGGAAAGAGCGTACAGCATCACGATGGAGAGAAACATGACGAGTGGTGCATGGCGGTAAAGTTCGCGAATTGCACGCAGTTCGAACATGGCACGTGAGCGGTTTTCTGCTGCAAAGCGCGCTTGCAGAAACGGTACCCAGCTCAGCACGACGAGCAGGATGAGACCTCCCAACAGCATGAGGATGACTTGTCCGGGCTTGGATGTGTCACGCAGCGATGCAAAGAGTGCTGTGGGAACGGCCAGCCATGCGAATGCCAGAGCAAATCCTCTTGCCCCCAGCCAGAAGTGATACCGTAGCCCAAGAGCTGCGATGAATTCGTACACCGTATTTCCGGCCAGGCGAAGATAATCACCCTGCCGCCACCGTTTCCAGAGCCACAGTCCGTTCAGGGGGGTAGGCCAGAAGAAGAGCGACAAACGCCCACCACGAGCGATTGCCAGTGTCAGATGAACTGACACAAACGCAGAGAAGGCGACCAGACCGATCTGCCAGGCGGCAGCGACCGGTGAAGCGGGGGCGATCAGCCTGGCATCACTTGCGGCATCCCCGACGAAGCGAACCGCCCACCACCAGAACCCGAGGCCCGCGGCGATGGAGCCGAGTTTCGGCGCTAAGGGGAGCAAGGGGAACGCGTTCCTTAGCTTACCCGTTCTCGCGACACGCCCTTCGGCGTCGAGCAGATATCCCAGCGCCAGAAAATTCACGATCGGAATCGCCGCCAGAGCGGCCAGGAACAGAACGAGGCTGACCAGGCCGAATCCGAGTTCCCAGACCCAATACGCCGCTTTCAGCGGGTGTCTCAGGGGATGAGGGAAGGGCCGCAAATGATGAAAGTCAGGGGATGGATCAGCGGGTGCCGGAGCCAATTCGCTCGGTACGGTCGTGTGCTCAGCGGTGTCGCTCGTGAACTCCTCGAGTGGAGCACCGACCTGTTCCAGTACGTGGGGTGCGGATTCATGCACAACGACATCCTCAAGGTTTTTCTGCGGGCGACAGATTCTACCCTGTTAGAATGGGAACGGTTGCATGGGGGGCGTGAAACTTTCCGATGGGGCCAAAGGTATTTCAGAAAGGACGACGAGGTCTGGGACCAACCACAAAGCGTCTGTCAGGAACTCATGTTGTTGAACTGGTGATGATGGGATCTCGTTGCGCGACGAGTTCGACTGATCGAGATGGCCGGCTAAAGCCAGACACAGACGCCTAACGTGAGACGAATATCGTGACGAACGTTCGCTCAAACTGGGGACCGACGCTGGCGCCGCTGATGGTGGTCGCCGGCCTTGTTGTGCTTGTTGTCTCGGCTGCCAGAAGTTCGAGTATTCCGGCACGGCCCACGATGCCTGCGGCGGTGACGTCGGATATCAGTTCCATCGTGGCGCAAGTCGACCAGCTCTTCGCGGATCAATGGCGTGAAGCGAAGATTGAACCCGCGCTGCCGGCGGACGAGTTGGCTCTCTTTCGACGACTGTCGCTGGTGCTGCACGGAACGGCCCCGTCACTCGAGGAAATCCGGCGATTTGAGACCGATTATGGGAGTGACCGGATTGCGCGATGGACGGCGGAAATGCTGGCCGACCGACGCTTCGCAAACTATTTCACGCGAAGGTTCTCGCGGTTTCTGGTGGGGGCGGAAGAGGGGCAGGTGCTTGTCTTTCGTCGAGACCGCTTCTGGGCATGGATGAGCGATCAACTGCATGCGAATCGCCCCTACGACGAGATTGTGCGGGCCATGATCTCGGAACGAGGTCTCTGGACGGACAAGCCGGAAGTCAACTTCGTGGCGGCGGTCGTGAATGAAGGTGTCGTCGACCACAACAAACTGGCTGGACGAACGGCGCGTGCTTTCCTGGGGCAGCGAATCGACTGTGCTGAGTGTCACAACCATCCGTTTGCCAACTGGAAGCAGTCGCAGTTTGAAGGTCTCGCAGCGTGCTATGGTGAGCTGAATATCTCGCCTGTGGGCGTCGAGGATAATCAGGTCGACAAGACGGTGGCACCCTATCGCTTGCAGGATCGAGTCACATTAAACGACAGGGACGTGGTACCCGCTGTCCCCTATCACGAAGAGTGGATGCCATCAGAGGGGACGACGCGAGCACGGCTCGCCGCCTGGGTGACTCATCCAGCGAATCGTCGATTCGACCGCGCCATTGTGAACCGCGTCTGGGGGCTGATGTTTGGCAAGCCGTGGATTCAGCCAGTCGATGATCTGCCTGATCCCGGTGATGAGCATCCTGTCCCGACGGACTTGCTCGACGTGCTCGGGGCCGACTTCCGCGTCCACGGCTGCGACTTGAAACGTCTGATTACTGTCATCGCTGCATCGCGTCCGTTTCGACTTTCCTCGCAACACCCTTCGTTTGAAACAGGGGAAAATGTCGAACTCATCGAGCAGGTCTGGGGAGCGTTTCCGATCAGCCGGTTACGTCCTGAACAGGTGATTGGCGCGATGCTGCAGGCCTCGTCCATCAAGACGCTGGACCACAACTCACACTGGACGATGCGTGCCATTCGGTTCTTCAAAGAACTCAATTTCGTTAAAGAGTATGGTGATCTTGGTGATGAAGAACTGACCGAGCGAGCGGGAACGATTCCTCAGGCGCTGCTGCGCATGAATAGTGAGTTTGCGGCTGAGTGGTCCAAGAGCACGATCTTTAGTGCCGCAGGTCGGATTGCGGGCATGGCCCCCAATGACGAATCCTGTTTGGATAACTGTTTTCTGATTTGCTTAACGCGTCATCCCACGGCCGAAGAACGGGCCACATTGATCCCGCAACTGGAAGGAACCAAAGGTGACGACCGCGCCTATGTCGTAGAGGATCTCTTCTGGACACTGTTCAATTCGCCTGAGTTCTGCTGGGGGCACTGAGGCAGGTCTGTGTGGCTTCGGCGAATCGAGCGGTCGGAATGGAGGCTTTGTTCGTCCGAACTGTCTGCTTTCACGGCGAATCCCTTTACCCACATCCGGACCTCTGACACGAGGGAAGGAACAGGATCATTTCGAATGTCTGACCAACCTTCTCGACGGCACTTTTTGCGGCTGATGGCATCCGCCTGCGGGCTGTCGTTCGCCGTGCCGGGATTGGATTTGCGTGCGGCGGACCAGCGGGGGGATGAGCGGGCGAAATCCTTTCTCACGATCTGGCTGGGGGGTGGGCCAAGTCAACTGGAGACATGGGATCCTCACCCGGGGACGCGAATCGGCGGGGATGTCACCGCCATACCGACGACCATTCCGGGTGTCGAAATCGCGAATCTGTATCCTCAGGTGGCGGAACAACTGCACCACGTCTCGTTGATCCGGTCGCTCGTCTCCAATGAAGGTGACCACGAGCGGGCGTCGTACATGCTTCACACGGGATATCGACCGGAACCGACGCTCGTCCATCCGAGTATCGGCTCGATCGCCATCCATGAACGGCCCAGTGATGGGGTTGAGATTCCGCAGTTCGTGGCCCTCGGTGCGGCCGAATTTCCTCCGCGCGGTGGTTTCCTCGGAGACAGGTTCGACGCTTACCGTGTCTTCAACCCGGGTGAAACGGGCCAGAATATCAAGCCGCTCGTCAGTCAGGAACGTCAGGGGCGGCGACTGGCCAATCTCGAACTGATTTCAAAATCCTTCGAGCGAGGTCGCAGGGCGAAGGCCGAGCAGACGCTGCACCAGCACACCGTTGATGCGGCGCTGCGCATGATGACCTCAGAACAGCTCAAAGCCTTTTCCATCGAGTCTGAACCGGCGGAACTGCGCGCTGCCTACGGCGATTCCCCGTTCGGACGTGGCTGTCTGGTTGCACGTCGACTGCTGGAAGTCGGTGTTCGGTCGATCGAAGTTTCACTGTCAGGGTTCGATTCTCATGCGAATAATCACGAGGTACAGGCGGCTCGGGCCCGGACTCTCGATCCCGCACTTGCGACTTTGCTGAAGGACCTTGTCGAGCGGGATCTGCTCCAGTCGACGATTGTACTCGTGACCGGCGAGTTTGGTCGGACTCCGACGATCAACCCGCTGGGCGGACGAGACCACTGGCCGAGTGGATTTTCGTGTCTGGTCGGCGGGGGAGGACTCCGCAAGGGAGGGCTGATCGGAGCAACTGACCCCCATGGCGATGAAACGCGTCCAGAAGACCCGATTGAAGTTGCAGACCTTTACGCGACGATTCTTGGACGTCTGGGTGTCGATTATGAAAAGGAAGTCATTACTCCCATTGGGCGTCCCATGAAGCTTTGCTCGGGACGACCGATTGAGCGGCTGATCGCAGGGACGTGACGATTTGCCGAGCTTTGCATGAGTTGCTGATCCTGTGGTGCCGACACGCCATGATGTCTGCGGTCTGGCTCGCCCTCGGGAAGGCGGGGGGCAGATGGATTTGCCTGTCCCGCAGGTGAGATGCAGGAAGTAAGTCTGTGGTCATCAGTCAGTCTTCGTAGAAACGGTGAACAAAGGGAGGCGGCGCTGCACGATGTGCCGGAAGACCACTTGTTCCCAAGCGGCTGCTTCCTGTGCGGATTGAAGACGGTCAGAGATCAGAGTACCGTGTTCCTCTGCCTCCTAAATCGTGAGATCACCGAAGACGGCTTGTGGTTCTCTCGAGTTCTGATGATCTGCCAGCGGTCTTGTAAGACGGCCGCCAATTGTGATTGAAGTCCGTGGGCGACCCGTGAGGAGGCACGCGGGCCTCTTGCGATAGTGAGTCACCGTGCCGATCAAATTCCGCTGTAACTACTGTCATCAGTTTCTGGGAATCTCTCGAGCCCAGGCAGGGGGGCTCGTCGACTGTCCGACGTGCGGCCAGTCCATCCGCGTTCCCGTGGCGGAGGGGACCGTTGCCCCGGTCGAGGCGCCTGTCCTCGATCAGGAAGATGCTCATCTGGCACGGGCACTCGACGAGTTGGCGAGACTGGTTGACCTTCCTGCCGAGCAGGATGTTCCGGTACGTTCGGCCTCAGCGGATCCACTGGATGATGGCTCTGCTGAGCATCAGATTCCCCAGCCGCTGCCCGAACCGATTCCAATCGAAGTTCCACTCCCTCCGACGCCGGTCGTGATTGTTCCTCCCGTCAATGCGTCACTTTCGCCCGGCTCGGCAGTGGATGTCGGCAGTGAACGAGGGCTACTGGAAGAACTGGCGGTCCTGTCAGCTCAGGCCGGTGCGTCTACGGGACAGCCCGGCCTGTCTTCGGACGAACACCGGACATTGCCACTTACGTCGCGGCCGAATGCAGCTCCGCTGAGGTCGGTGGTGATCTGTGCCGCGCTGTTCGTGGCGGGAATGTTGACGGAGCGGTTCGTAAGAATCCTTGAAGTGGGCTGGCCAACTTCGCAGGGAGTTGTGACATCGCAGACGGACCCGCTCCCCGTAAGCGAGTTGACCGGACGCATTCTGTATAAGACCCCCGAAGGAGGCAGTCAGCCGGATCGGGGAGCGCGGCTGATTCTCTTTCCTGCTGAACGGGTGGGGACCGTCAAACTCTCGTCCGTCGGGTTTCGGCCCGCCGACAGTCCGGCCGATCAAGGGGTTGCAGATGCGGCGATCAAGGCGCTGGGAGGAACCGCGGCGACCACGGACGAGCGGGGGGAATTTCGCGTGGAGGTTGAGGCGGGAACCTACCAGTTACTGATCCTATCTCACTTTCAGCCACGTTCAGAAGGTGAAGTCGATCCTGCGCTCGAAAAGCTCTTGCAGGAATACTTTGACAGGCCTGCTGAGGTGCTGGGACGGGTTCAATTTCAATTTTCGCCCATCCGCATTAAAGGGATCGGCGACCAGTGGGACCACTCTTTCTAGGTCCCGGGTGTCTGAGGATTCGAGCGGTGGCTGAGGCGCGATCTCATTCCGTTCTGATCCAGTCAAAAAAAAGACCTCGCCACGATGAGAGTGACGAGGTCGAGATGGCAATCAGCAACGGTCTAGAGAATACCGGCCGATTTGACGTTGATCCCCTTGAGCATCATCTTCAATTCTTCCACGTTGGGGCTGATTTCGAAGGCGGCCGCGCGGCTGACAAACTCTTTCGTCACGAAGTGATACAAGCTGTCGTTAAACTGCTGCATCCCTTCGTCCTTGCCGATTCGAATCGCCGCGGGAAGTTTTTCGTCCTGTTCTTCCAGGATCAATTTGCGGATCGTGCCGTTGAAGATCATGATCTCGATGATCGGAACACGAGTTGGCTTTTCCATGATCGTTGGCAGCAGCTTCTGAGCAACGATCGCCTTCATGTTGAAGCCCATGGACGATCGCAGCGCGCGGTGCATGGCCTGGGGGAACAAGTCCAGGATACGGCCGATGGTTGAAGGTGCGGACGACGCGTGAATCGTACCGAACACAAGGTGCCCGGTTTCGGCAGCGTGCATTGCCGTTTCGAAGGTTTCACGGTCTCGCATTTCCCCCACCAGCATGATATCGGGGTCTTCTCGCACCGCGTGTTTCATTGCCGTATGGAAGTCTGAAACGTCCTGACCGAGCTCTCGCTGATTGATCAGACACTTGTCGGCCTGATAGACGAATTCGACAGGGTCTTCGATGGTCAGAATGTGCTTGCGGTGGTTGCGATTCACCCAGTCGAGCATCGACGCGATGGTGGTCGATTTACCGGAACCCGTCACCCCGGCCAGCAGAACCATCCCCTGGTCGTAGACACAGAGTTGTTCAAGAACGGGGGGAAGGAACAGACCTTCGAAGTTGGGAATGCTGCGCTCGACCTTACGAGTCACCATTCCCATTTTGCTCATCTGAATGAACAGGTTCACGCGGAATCGCCAGGATTCGCCTTTGTGCTCGACGACGTGAGCAAAGTCGGCACCCCCTGTGTTGTTGAAAATTTCCTGGTTTCGTTCGTCCATCAGGGGCCAGCAGAGCTCGCGCATTTTCTCTTCGTCAATGGGCGGCATATCGAGTGCCTGAAGGGTCCCTTTGACGCGAAGAATGGCCGGCTTACCGACCTGAAGGTGCAAGTCGGAACCTTTAAATTCGATTAGCGCCCGAAACAGTTTGTTCACAGGCAGGTCTTCTCGCTTCGTGCCCAGACGAATCCCGGCGCCCGCTTTTGAACTCGTTGCTTCTTCGTGACCACTCATGAGCAAACTCCAGACAGTCTCTCTTGAAACCTGCGAATGACTAAGACTTGATTGATGGGCGTCCGTGATCGATTGCTACTCGAACTCATCAGGGACTCGTGGTGCTCTTCTGCTGAAAGAGGGTCAAGAATCGCCGATGCTGTTGAGTCACTTCCAATGGGGGGTGTTCACAACACCCGATGATCGAGAGTGCTCGCACACAGAGCCATTGAATTCTAACAGGAGAGGTGGAGTCTACGGCAAGCGTTGCTCAAAGTTCTCTGGAGATTTGCGGACATAGGTGTACGGATAGGGCCGGATCTGATCGCGGCACAGATAGGCATTGAGGACGCGGAAAAGTCGGCCACCTCGTTTCATTTCAATGGAGGGCAGTGCTTCGACTTCGCGGAAGTAGGGGCGGTATTCCTCGATCAGGTCTGGACGCCGATCTGAATCAATCAGGATTCCATCCTTGTGCAGCCAGTCTTCGGGACGACTCCAGAAAGCAAAGCCGCGTGCGTCTCCCTTTTTATAGCAGGTGACGGGAATTCGATTGCGGACGGCGAATGCCAGCTCGCCACTCTCGTACCACCGATCGGTAAACAGGAATGTGTCGGGGCGATCGACGATTCCTCGGGTTCGCAGTTCCTCACCCACGGATTCCCAGCCGCTGATTTCGATGCAGGGATCGCGAAACGGGAACTGGACGAGTCCGAAGCGGGCTTGTGTCAGGAAGGCTCCCGCGATGAGGATCAATGCGGTCGACATGAAGATGATCCAGCGACGAACCACGACCGGTTGGCTCAGGGATTTTTCGGCCCAGGCCGCACCGACCAGGGGGTACAGTGGCAGAAAACCGAACAGGGGCCAGTGTGGAAGGATCGGTCGGATACAGGCGACCGCCGTAAAGAGAACGAGAGGAAGCAGAGCCATGAACAGTAAAAGTCGGTCGATTCCCGTTGCGCTTCTCAGTCGGGGGATCCGTGTCACCAGTATCAGCGCGAATGAGTACCAGATCCAGGGGAACAGAAATCCCATCGGACCGAAGAGCATCAGAGCTAGGCCCTCGGGCCGGAACTGAAGTCCTACGGCACGTGAGCTCTGGAATGCGAACGACGCCCAGTCATGTTGCGAGTTCCAGATCAGGACCGGAACAAGTCCGAGAAAACCAATGGCCGCGGCAAGGTAGGGACCGGGAGTTCGGAGGTTCCCGCGTGCGGAAGGGGTTGCCAGGACGTAAGCCAGTGTTCCGAGGGGAAGGAAGACCGAGTGGTATTTGCTGAGCATGGCTCCCGCACAGGCGAGCCCCACCCAGACCCAGGGAAGGAGTTTGCCCGGAGAGGTAATCAGAGCTTCGCTGACAGCCCACATCGTCAGTAATGCGAAGAACAGGAGCGGTCCGTCTGGGAGTACGAACGCTCCTGCTGCGGCCGTGTAGTATGCACTCAGGTTGAGAGCGAGCGCGGCGTAGAACCCCGCGCGTTCGCCATAGAAGCGCCTGGTCCACTGGTACATGACCCAGGTTGAGCCTGCAAACAGCAGAATAAAGCCAAGCCGAATGGAGACGGGATGCAGCCATCCTCCGCAAGCAGCAATTCCCAGTCGAGCGACCACCATCAGCATGGGAGGGTGGTCGAAGTAGCTCCAGTCAGGATAAACCGTGTAGAGGTAGTGGTAGGCCTCGTCCTGTCCCGTTTCAAGGCTGGCCGCCCATGCCACGCGACAAATGAATGTCACCAGAATGAGCGTGGCCAAATTGCGTCGCTGGCATCCTGCCATGCTCGGACTCCTGTCGGACAATTTCGGTTCATTTACTCAAGAATGAGTTCCACGCCATCGTCAGGTTCTTTTCCGTCGGCTCCATGATCCCGGATGGCTTCGACCAGCCAGTCGAAGACGGTGGCTCCGTGCCCGGAACGGGCAAGTTTCAGGTCCTGCTGTACGACCGAGCGATTGGCGGGGTGACAATTCTTCAGTCGCGCTTCCAGCTGACGGATTGTCTCGACAAATCCGAGTCGAACCTTGGATTTGGCGGCATTCTTCCAACGAAGGATAAACCCGCCGGGAGGAGTTCCCATACCCCCTCGCAGGAGATCGTTGAAAGCGTCGAGATTACGACCCCATGCCACCCCCGGAATCAGGACCCGCTCGATCTCGTCGTAGAATTCTTCCAGGGTGTTGAAGTTCTCACCGTCGATCTCGTACGTTTTTCTCAGCAGGCCCAGGACCTGATCCTTGAGGCCGTTCACCACGGAAAGGCCGTTTCCGCCGTAAATCGTCGAATCGCCCTTCCAGTCGACGAAGCACGCCCCCGCTTCTTCCACGATCGGCAGCAGCGCCGCGGCATCCCAGGGATTCATCGAGGGGTCGATCATCAGTTCAGCACGGCCGGTTGCCACCAGCATGTGACCGAAACAGTCACCCCATCCCCGGGCGAGCTTGACCGAATCCAGCAGCGTCTGAAGGGTGTCGGCACGGCCGATTTTCTGCCAGCGGGTAATGTTCGTCGTACAGAACGTCGCTTCGTCAAAGGTGTTGACGTCAGAGGCGCGCACCCGTCTGGGTTCCCGATCGCCGATCTGCCACCAGGCGCCTGACCCTTTCGCGGCATAGACGACTTCGTTGAGGGCAGGGAAGCGAACGACACCGATGACGCAGCGCGAATCGTATTCAACCCCAATGAGTGTCCCGAACAGCGGAACACCGTGGATGAAGGATTTGGTTCCATCGATGGGGTCCAGAATCCAGCGAAATCCGCTCGTGCCGACCTTGTCGGGAAACTCTTCGCCAAGGATCGCGTCGTTTGGAAAGGCGAGCTCCAATTCCTTACGAATTAGCAGTTCGGCTCCCTTGTCGGCTTCTGTGACGGGACTAGAATCCCCCTTACGCTCCACGGCCAGATCGGTGGCTTGGTAGTACCGCAGGATAAGTTCGCTGGCCTCGCGTGCGACGCGGATTCCAAACTCGAGGCGTGATTGCATTTCAGATGACGGCGGAAGCGATGCAGTCGGCGTTGTCACAAGCAGATTCCAGAATCAGTCAAAAGAGTAGTATTCGTGTGCCTAGATTAGCGTGGCGGCGGATCAGAGGCGACTGTCACACGATGTTTTGAGTCACCCGAGCCGATTTTCCAGGTTGATCAGGCATTGAACGCGCAATCGGACGCGATGAACCATCTCGAATGCCTGTGTGTCGATGATTGTCAGCCCCGGGATTGTTGTTCCCGAAGTTCGGCCTTACCATATCGGCCAAATTGTGCCGTCGAACCGTTGAAGGATTGTATACATGCAGTTTGAGACCCGGTGTGTCCACGTAGGTGTGGATAAAGACTCAACTTTCAATAGTGCCACCACTCCGATCTATCCGTCCTCAACGTTTCGCTGGGACGATCTGAAAACGCATCGCGGATTTGACTACACGCGCAGTGGCAATCCGACGCGACGTGCTCTCGAAGAAAACATTATCGCCCTGGAAGGTGGAATCGACTGCCGAGCCACCTGTACCGGGATGTCGGCGATCACGGCGACGATGCACCTTTTCAAGCCCGGTGATCAGATTATCGCCGGTCACGATATTTACGGCGGTACGTACCGTCTGTTCGACGCGGTTTTCCGCAGCATGGGAATCGATTTCGTCTTCGTCCGGATGGGCGATCCCGAGGAAGTTCGCAAGGCGATCACTCCGAAAACCAAATGTGTCTGGATCGAAACCCCAAGCAATCCCCTGCTGAACATCGTCGATATGTCGGCAATCGCGAAAGTCGCCAGGGAAGCCGGGGCGATCACGATCGCCGATAACACGTTCCTTTCTCCCTATTTCCAGCGACCCTTCGACCATGGGGTTGATATCGTTGTGCATTCAACGACGAAATACCTGAATGGCCATTCGGACGTGGTGGGTGGCTGCGTCGTTACGAAGTCCAAAGAGCATGCTGAAAAAATCAGCTATGTCGTCAATGCGTTGGGCCTCGGTTGTTCCCCCTTCGATGCCTGGCTGGTGCTCCGCGGCGTGAAAACCCTGGGTCCCCGTATGGAAGCTCACCAGCGAGGTGCAATGGCCCTGGCGAGGTTCCTCGACGGACACGCCCGGATCAAGCACGTCTACTATCCCGGTCTCGAGGATCATCCACAGCACGAACTGGCCAAGCGTCAGCAGTCAGGTTTCGGCGCGATGCTGAGTTTCGAAATCGACGGCGGACGTCCTGCCGTTGAGCGGGTCGTCGAACGTCTGAAATTGTTCCAACTGGCTGAATCCCTGGGCGGTGTGGAGTCACTCATCGAATACCCAGACTCGATGAGCCATGCTTCCATGTCAGAAGCCGCACGCCGGGAAGCGGGAATCACCGATTCGACGCTGCGTGTTTCCGTGGGGATCGAACATCCTGACGATCTGATTGCCGATTTCACAAACGCTCTGGCAGACTGAGCTTACTGAACGGGCATTTCACGACGTAGTGAGGGGGCTTCTGAGTTACCTTCGCTGCGTCGGTCTGTTCTTTGGAGAGATGTGCAGGGAGGTGTGGCCGGCCGGCGCTTTGTGGGCTGAGAAGAATCCCGAGCGAATGCGGCAGTCTGGCGAAAGAACCCCCGGGGGCGGACCGACGGGATGTTCGCTGGGCCGTCTCAGGCGTCAAACAAACAGCCGGCGGAGCTCATGCGGTCGAGCATGACTTCTCGAAGTTCATCGCGGATTTCATTGGCCAGTGCCGCGTGCCCTGCACGATGAGCCACCCGATCGCGTAGGCGTCTCAGCTTTTCGATCAGTGATCTCGTTTCCATAGTGCGTGGCTGGTAGGGATCTTCCGGAACTCGCACTGGAAGGTAGACCGCCCGGCGAAGCCGAGGACGTCCCACGAGAATCATGTCGAGAATGGCCAACAGCCAGCAGGCGGTATGTGGCCCTTCAGGCTCTTCCAGGATCTGCCTGAGATCCCCCAGCAAGAGATACTCAAGCTCGCGGTGCTCCACGTGCGTGAATTCGTATTGGGGGGAAGCTGCGATCATGAGATTTATTCTGTAAGTCAGTGTTTTTTGACATCACAGAACCGAGGATAGCAATCGGCATGCCGCTGAACCTGTCGTCTCACGAATCCCGTTTCGCAACGTAATGTCTAGGCAGAATCAGCGGTAGAAAATGTTCTCTGCGGGAAGCCGAAGTTGGTGGCGGTGGGATAATGCGCTGATCGCGGGCAGAGCTTCACTAACCTTGGGCGATGTTGCCGCATACCTGCAGAGTCTTGCAGCAGTATAAAAAAATCGCCGTCGTCGAACCGAGAGTGGTTCAACGACGGCGAGTGAGAATTCGATCCAGCAGTCCAGGGAAACCTTGCAGTCTGTTTGAATACGTCAGTAGTTGGGTAGCTCTTCTGCAAGGATTGCCAGCCGTCTCCCCACATGATGGTCATGGTGGAAAGTCTCGGGTGCTGCGCGGGGCAGGCTGGTCTGCCGGGAACCTCGTCTCCCAGTGAGCAGATCCACGCGGACCGCCGAATCAATCTCTCCCGGTGAGTCAGCTTTCGCATCGTTCCCGGGCTGAGGAGTTATCGGGCGGCATCCCGAACGAATCCACCCGTTCAGGCAAGTTACCTGTGATAGGGGCTGTGCTTCGTAAACCATGTGGTTTTATCAGGGTGACTGGGTAGTCTATTGAGGTCGCCCCGAGAATTCTTCATGCACCTCGCTCGGTACGGAGTAGTTGCTTTTCTGAGAAATCCCTCTGCTGATGCATCGGTCCAGGAGAAATTTCTCAGCGAGATTGGTGGCCGTGGACGAGGTTGCGGGGGCGGTCACTGGCCCCAATGGGGGGAGCCTCTCTCGCCGAAAATTGCCGGTTTCCCACTTTCGCGATTTGAAACTGATGTTCCAGGTTATCTGGTTTACCTATCTGGTGATGAGACCGCTTGCGATGATCGGAAAATTACCGATATCATTCCTGTCGCCACAATTGAACCAGATTGCCGAGACGTTTGAATGTCGGAAGAAGTCAAAGAACCCCCTTCAAAATCCGTTCTCACGGAATCGCTTGGTTCCTTGACCGGTTTGTGTGCTCGTCGCGCCTGGTGGACAATCGGGATCGTCGTCCTGTCGGCCGTGTTTTGCGTCTATCTCACGACGCAGCGACTGAATTTCAAGACAGACCGGTCCGATCTGATCAATCCCGAGGCGGGTTTCTATCAGCGCTGGATTAATTACACCAAGGACTTCGGTCAATTCGACGACATCATCGTTGTCATCGAAAGCAATCGCAGCGAGGCGCTGAAGGAAGCCATCGACGATGTCGGTTCCCGTCTGGCCGGTCAACCGAAGTTGTTCAGCAACGTACTCTATCGGATTGATCCGGGGAAACTTCCGGAGAAGGGGCTGCAGTACCTGCCCGCGAAGACCCTCGCCAATGGACTAGAACGATTGGAGTCGTTCCGACCCATTCTCAATGGCAACTGGGGTCTGATTACGCTTGATGGTGTCGTCACACGCCTTCAAAGCCAATTGTCTCGGGTCAAAAACGATCCGGAAATGGAAAAACAACTCCTGCATCATACGGACCTGCTCATCACAAGTTTGCAGAACACGATGCAGGACGGTGACCGCTTTACGAATCCCTGGCCTGAAATTCTGTCCGTGCCGGACGAGATGGAAGAGCAGGGGAAGCAGTCTGATTATATGTTGAATGAGACAGGGACGATGGGGTTCGTCATGGCTTCGGCCGTGCAGGACAAGGGGTCCTTTGAGGGACCGACTCTTGCCATCGACGCTGTCCGGAAATTGCTGGCTGACGCCCAGCAGAAGTTCCCGGACGTGAAGTTCCTGCTGACCGGGATCTCGGTTCTCGAGAATGACGAAATGCGGCGGTCGATGGCTGACTCGACCACCGCCTCGGTCATTTCGTTCGTGGGTGTCGCCATTCTGCTGTTTCTCGGCTTCCGTGGATTTCTACATCCATTCCTCGGACTGTTTATGCTTGCGGTCGGGATGGCCTGGTCATTCGGCTACACGACGCTGATGATTGGCCACCTGAACATCCTGTCAGTGTCGTTCGCCGCGATGTTGATGGGGCTTGGAATCGACTTCGCCGTGCATATCCTGTCCCGCTATCTGGAGCTACGGCATCAGGGAATGGGTCTGATCGAGGCGATTGTGGCGACGACCGAGGGTGTCGGCGTTGGAGTCGTGACAGGGGCCGTGACCACATCGCTGGCGTTTTTCTGCGCCACGATGACTGATTTCCTGGGGGTTGCGGAACTGGGAGTGATCGCCGGGGGAGGCATTCTGCTGTGTGCACTGGCGGCGTTCACCGTTCTTCCCGCCGCCATCGCCGTGGCGGATCGTCGGACAGAACTGCTGGAACTGCCCAAACCCTTCGAAGCGCGAACTCTGCGTGCCGCCATTTTGAATTATCCCTGGGTCATCCTCACGGCGTCCGCGGTTTTCCTGGGTTTCATCGGTTATCGGAGCTTCGACTGGTCAGGGCCAGTGCCGAAGCCACTCGTCGTTTATGATCATAATCTCCTGCACCTTCAGGCTGAAGGACTGGAATCGGTCGAAGCACAGAACCACATTTTCGAGTCTTCCAAGCATTCGCTGCTCTATGCCCTTTCCATTGCTGACTCTCCAGAGGAGGCGAGAGAACTCAAAAAGAAGTTTGAAAAGCTGCCGACTGTTCGCGAAGTACAGGAACTTGCGACACGCATCCCAGAATCCCTGCCCGAGGCCAAACGGCTGCTCATTCAGGGCTACCATGCGCAGTTGTCTCAGCTTCCTGCGGCACCTCCCGAGCCCCAGGCGGCTATGCCCGCCGCGAATGGTCGGGCCCTGGAAAAACTCTATGATCTGCTCAAGTCGCGTCGTGACCCGGAATCGCAACGGATTGCCAGTTCGATCGACTCGATCTTGAATGCACTGGATGAAGAGTCGCTACAGCGACAAATGGAGTTCCTGGGCGAATTCCAGTATCGCATGGCCTACGCACTTCTGGCACAGTTTCAGGCCATCGCTTCGGCTTCGAATCCCGAGCCTGTGACGGCAGACGATCTGCCGATCGAACTGAGGTCGCGATTTGTCAGTCCGCAGGGAAAATGGCTGTTGCAGATTTTCCCCAAGGATCAGATCTGGGATATGGAACCGCTGCAGCGATTCGTGCACGACGTTCGGACAGTGGATGCCGACGCGACAGGAACGCCGCTGCAGAATTACGAAGCAGCTCGTCAGATCAAGCGAAGCTATGAGATCTGTGCGTTATATGCACTCGGTGTGATTCTCGTCACGCTGGTCATGGACTTTTCTACCCGAAATCAATTGTTCTGGACATTCTTCCCCCCTGCGGTGATGGCCCTCATCGCGGGAATTCTGATGGTGACGGGGCAGTTGCAGTACAACCCCGGTCTCCTTCTGGCGGTCTTTACTGTGATGACCCTGGTCCTGTCGCTCTTCCTCGGGCGGACGGCCGTCATGGATACGATCCTGGCGATGTTTCCTCCCGTGGTGGGGCTGGGAATCAGTTGTGGTGTGCTGGTGATCCTCGACATTCCCCTCAACCCGGCGAACCTCATCATCCTGCCGCTCATTCTGGGAATTGGCGTGGATAATGGGGTGCATATCATGCATGACTTTCATTCGAAGCCGAATGAAGTGTACTGTCCGTCGCCGAGTACGATTAACGCCATCGTGATGACGTCCACAACGACGATGGTCGGTTTCGGAAGCATGATGATCTCGGCCCACCGCGGTCTGTACAGTCTGGGAGCCGTTCTCACGATTGGGGTGGGATCGTGCATGTTTGTGTCGCTGATTATGCTCCCTTCGATTCTGTGCCTGTTCTCACGTCATCGAGGCCTGTCGACGAAGGGGTCTCGTGGAGAAGGTGTGCTCGACACGGAGTTTGATCAGGATGCGGCCCCCGTCTCAGTCGAAAGCTCTGCAATGAACCGACTGAACCAGGCGGCCCGTGTGGCCTGATCCACGACAGAAGTGTTACTCCCGCACCTGATGCTGTCCGTGATGCTACCTGCTGAACGTCGCTGGACTCCTGAGTTTCACTGTGGCGAGTGAGTTTCACTGTGGCGAGTGAGTTTCACTGTGGCGAGGAAATCACACTGGGTGCCTGCTGACAGCGACCGATCGGTAGTGGCCTTGCGGGCGTTCAGTCCTGTCCGCCGAAGCAATAGAGCCATTCCTGACGTTCCGTCCCCGTCCCGGTGGCGACTCGCAGGAAGATCTGACCGCCACAGATTGCCGGGCTGGGGAACGAGTCTGTGCCGATCTGATTCTCAGCTACCAGTTCGAACTTGTCGGGGTTGGCACGGAAGACGTACATCGTGCCGAGTTCATTTGCCCAATAGATGTGATCCCCCGCCAGCACGGGAGAAGCACTGATCGGACCTTTCAGCCGCTCTTTCCACATCTCCTTGCCGTCAGACGCCCGCCAGCAATATAGAATGCCGTTGTCGGTCAGAGCGTAGAGATACCCCTTATGCGCGAGCATCGATTGCTCGTAGCATTTCTGGTTGTTTTTCCAGACGACCTTGCCGCTGCCGTCCGCTTTCACGGCGATGGTCTCGGATTTTGGGTATCCGCCACTGGCGAACACGGTGTCTCCCTCCCAGACCATTGTCCCGCACGTTGCGGCGGTCGTCCCTTCGATCGACCACAGGGCCTTGCCATCGACGGGATCGTAGGAACTGACTTTCAGCGCTCCGCTGATCAGCAGTTGATCCTTGCCCGCGACATTGCCAATGACCGGGGACGAATACGACACCATTCGTGGTCGAGCGGTTCGCCAGCGTCGTTCGCCGGTCTTCCGGTCGAAGGCCGTGAGAAACGAATCATCACCATCATATTCGGCTGCGACGATCACCGTGTCCTGATAGAGGATGGGTGAAGGGGCGTATCCGTATTCGTACATCTTCGGATAGAACGGGCCGACATCCTTCTTCCAGATCAACTGACCCTCGAAATCGAGAGCCAGTAACTCGATCTTGTCATGATGGTAGAACGTTGCGAACACCCGCTCGCCATCACTGGCGATGGTAGGTGTCGCTTCGGTGTTCTTCTCGTGATTTTTCTCGGGGAAACCACCCTGGTTGACGTCTGTCTTCCAAAGCTGCTTCCCTGTTTTCCGATCAAACCGCAGGATCGAGTGCACTTGCTGTTTGTCGTCGGCCGTAGCGAGAAAAATGCGGGTCCCGACGACTGTGGGCGATGCATGTCCCCGGCCGGGTACGGGGACTTTCCAGGCCAGGTTCTGCGTTTCACTGAATGTTGTCGGAACCGGTGCGCTACTGGCGATCCCGTTCCGCTGTGGACCTCGCCACCAGGGCCAGTCATTCTCTGCCGAGAGCCGGGGAAAGTCGGCAATCCCTTTTTCCCCGGCGCTGGCCATCGACGCCAGCGCCATGCTCAGACAACAGAACAGGGCACACCAGCAGACGCGACAAAATTCTGTGGTTCTCACGGGAATCCTGTTATGAGACAGTGACGTTAGACGACTGACTTCGCCCGCATCAGTGTGCAGCGGGTGGAGTATCCTGGAACGCGCGATTCCGGAAGAGAAAGTCGACAATGTTCCCTTCATGCGGCTGAAGCCAGTTCAGTTGCATGGTCTTCACCTTGCCAATGTTCAAGCGGTCAATGTTGGTCGCGTCGAGCAACTGCTGCTTGAACTTGGGATCTTCGGTCAGTGCGGTACAGACCAGAGTCTGCTTGATCTGGCTGAGCATCTTGTTCTGCGGGCATTCAACAACCGAGACGAACGGGAACATATACTCGGTATTCGCCAGAGGGACATCGGGGCCGGTGCAATGCACAACGGTAGGACGGAGGTAGTCGCACCGTTCTCGCTTTTCGAGTCGGCTTCCCTGACGATACTTGGCGGTGACTTCCGTGACACCCTCGGCCTGGCAACCTTCGTCAATCTGAGCATTCATCGCG
Organism: Schlesneria sphaerica; assembly: GCF_044336245.1. Classification (NCBI taxonomy): domain Bacteria; kingdom Pseudomonadati; phylum Planctomycetota; class Planctomycetia; order Planctomycetales; family Planctomycetaceae; genus Schlesneria; species Schlesneria sphaerica. The sequence goes on from NZ_CP172346.1 coordinate 4,907,748, forward strand.
TCAGCTACACCAGGAGTGGTGAATGCGGCGAGAGCCGATTTCGGGTCGTTCGGGGGGAGTGGTGCGATGGGGCCCAGACGCTGTGCGACCGCGTCGGCAATCTCACGGGTATGGCGCGAAGCCCAGATTCCGCTGGCATTGATACAGCCTCGACCGCTGTTGGCGATGACGCTGTCGACCATCAGATCGATGTACTCTTCCCAACGGTCCACGACGTCGTCGCCGAGAATGATCTTGGAAAAGCCGGGGCCGTGGACGGAAATGCGAGGATTTCCCGCGTGCTGATCGACGGTGTTCTGGCCACCGAAAATCATGGCTCGCTGGCAGTCGGTCATGACCGCCCCCCCGACATCATGGCCACCGGGATAGACCGAAATGGCTTCGCGCGGCAGTCCCGCTTTGAAGAAGGCTTCAGTGATTCGATAAGGGGTCCAGAATTCTTGTGAGCCGGGCTTGATGCACAGTCCGATCTGCATCGGAATCGCAGGCAGCCACAGCGTGTGAACTCCGGGTGAATTATTCGGCAGCACCATACCGAAAACGGGAGTGGTCGCCTGGAAGGAAACCATGACACCCCGTGATTCTTTTCCGTATCCCTTTTCGAGAATCTCGTAGGGAAGGCCGCGTGTCAGTGCGTCGAGAACTTCGTCCATGTGTCCGAGGACGAATGCGTTCTTGCGCATGTTCGTCGCGCACATATGTTCGGGAAGTCCGGTCGTCGCGGACTGCATTCGACAGAACTCTTCGGGTGAGAGCGACCCATTGCCGCACGGAAGAGTTTCTTCCAGATAGAGCTTTGCTGCGGACTTGCAAATGCCGATCAGTTGCGCGATCGACAGTGATCGCAGGGCCTCGCGGGCTTTCTGTGATTTCTTCAGGTCCAGTTTGACCATGGCTCCGGTGGCCTGATGGAGCTGCGCCACTGGTTCCCCCGTGTCGAAGTGCACGACCGGTTGTTTTTCCATTGACTCGTAGGTCTGACCGAAGCGAAGAATGGGAATATCAAACATGACTCAGCCCTCACAGAAAGATGCCGCCAGTGAATGCACGAAGTCGCGGGCCTTCATACAGCATGATCGGCCCGCGGACTCTGGTTTTCTCGATGCCTGACGCGATTAATAGACACCGACGGTGGTGGTCTTCGCGTACTCGTGGAAGGGGCGGGTGCCGCTGATGCCGTCCCAGGGATATTTCTCGTGGGGCATCTCGCGTTCCCCTTCATCCCGTTCCATGAAGCCAGGAATGAACAGCTCTTTCGTCATCGTGTAGAGCTTCACGCGTCCGGTCTCTCCATAGCCGACAAGCTGGTTGTAGTCTTTGAAGTCGACCGTTTCGATGACCGCGCGAGGCTGCGGAGCGTAATAGGTAATCTTGTAGTTGTCCGCAGGATCGAAGGGCTTGCCGCAGGCCAGACCCATCAACGTGTTCCCGTAGGTCGGGGTGATGTAGACATCGGGACCAAGCAACTCTTCGCGACAGGTTCGGTACCACTGTGGGGTGAACTCGGTACCACCCGCAAAGATCCCCTTGATCCCTTTCTCGGCAATGCTCGACCCTTCATCAATCAGCCGCATGGCCAGTGCTTCCAGCAGCTTGGGCGTCATGAAGGCGCACTGGATGTTGTGGTTTGCCGAAAGGATGGTCAGGGCCTGATCGATGACGTGCTCTTTGTAGTCTTCGGCTTCCTTGATCTTTCCCTTCTTCAGCAGCTTGACGACCCAGCGAGGATCAAGGTCGACACAGAAGCAGATGCCACCACGGTATTGAGCGAGGTGTTCAACGGCCAGACGGAGACGACGTGGGCCGGAAGGGCCCAGCATCAGCCAGTTCGCCCCTTTCGGGAAATATTCGTCGGGCAGCGTGTGACTGAAGTTCTCGTAATCGATCCAATGGTCTTCGATGACCATTCGGCTTTTGGGAATGCCGGTCGTTCCACCGGTCTCGAAGACATAGGCAGGTTTTCCGGCCAGGCCTTTCGGGATCCAGCGGCTGATGGGCCCACCGCGCAGCCACTCATCTTCAAACAGAGGAAACTTCTTCAGATCGTCGAAGCAGTTGACCTCTTTGAGCGGGTTAAAATTGTAGGTCTTTGCTTTTTCGAGCCAGAACGGGCTCCCGGTTGATTCGTGGAAATGCCATTGCACCGTTTCGTAGGTGTGGGCATCGAGCTGTGACTTGGCGTTCGAAGCGAGGATGGCAAGTGAACTCACGGGCGGGATTTCCTTTGCGGTGGGAGGAAAGCAAACGTTTCCGAATGATAGTCTTCCAGATAGCGATTTCAAACTGGTGGCGGGGGCAGCACCCCCGTGAACCGGAATTCGTAGGCGCCACCTGTTACCGTCCTGCTCGACATCTGAGCGCTGTCGGGCCGTGGTGAGTGCCGCCGAAGTGCTTCATCTTCGCTCTGGCGCGAACGTCGCTCTGTGCGACTGCAGATCGTTGTGCGACCGGGACTTTCTGTCGCGCAGGGTGAGGGAAAAATTTGCGGTGATGTTGCTCCCGCGACACAAGTGGATGACACTTTTGACTGGCGAACAGGTTGCCGTTATCTATTTGTTGCAGTCAGGACACTCCTTTGGAATCGGCTCATCGATCGACCCGTGGCGAGATTTCGCCCGGCCTTGTGGAACTTCTGCGCTGCACTGGTTGTGGAGCGGCATTTCAAGCGGGCAGCGACTCCCTTCAGTGCAGCGGCTGCGGGATGTGTGTCCCGCTTGAGGAGGGGATTCCCCGCTTCATTCAGGATCAGCATCTGGCCAGTTTCGGTCGGCAGTGGACGAAATACGAAGTTGCCCATGACGATGAGGACCGTGCCACATTTCAGGCGAAGACAGGCGTTCGCCTGGAGGACCTTCATGGGCTGAAAGTGCTCGATGCCGGTTGTGGCGGAGGACGCTACAGCAAAGTCTGCGGAGAAGCCGGTGCGACCGTGATCGGCGCCGATCACAGTCGGGCCGTCTCCAAGGCAAAACAACTTTGCGCTCATCTGCCGAACGTTTCGTTTCTGCAGGCGGATCTCAAGCAACTGCCGCTTGAGCCTGCTTCGTTCGACTTTGTGTTTTCGATTGGGGTCATGCATCATGATGCCGACACACGGTCGGTGTTTGACGCGGTCGCGAAACTCGTGAAACCGGGAGGACGCTATTCCGTCTGGCTCTACCGCCGCAATCAGTGGTGGCAGGAGCGGCTCAATACAAGTCTTCGTCGTCATACCACGCAAATGGCACCGGAAAAACTGGAACGGTGGTGCGAATGGGGAGGCTGGCTGGGAGGAATTCCAGTGGTCAATAAAGTCCTGAACAAGGTCGTGAATTTCAGTGCTCATCCCAACCGGGAAAACCGTGTCTGCGATACCTTCGACTGGTTTGCTCCCCAGTACCAGTACCACCACACCGAAGCGGAACTCCTGTCATGGTTTGAGGCCGCTGGCTTTACGGACTTGCGATTGCTGCCCCCCGAAAAAACAGGGGCGATCTATCGCTGGGTCTACAACCAGAATCTGCTGATCGGCAGCGGCGTCAACGTGACGGGAATCAAACAAAACTCAGGCTCATAACGGCGTCCCCTGCGGAATATGAGACGTGAGACTGGCCTCCGCAGTTGACTCCACAGTATCTCGTCCAGATGTCACGTGGCTTTCCTCGCCGATCTCTTCGCTTCGAGTGGGGAAAGAGGCTACCCATGTCGGGCTGCGGAGTCGTATGATGCGAAATGGCTTCTCCTCTACAGGTTCGTTGCCCCGCTCTGGTCACGGTTCTCTGGTTTGCTGATCGACGAAACAGAGATCCGTCGAGTAGGACCCCCATTTGTGGGAGGCGACGTACTGCTGAGATGCCTCGCCAGATCGATCGGGACCGAATTTCACCTTCACGCTGACCGGAAGTGGAAAGGGGATTGGTAATGCTGATTCGCGAATTGTCTCAGGAGGAATGCTTTCGAGTGCTCCGCCGCAATCGCCTCGTACGGCTGGCCTGCGCTCATGAGAATCAACCCTATCTCGTTCCGGTCTATCTTGGGCTGCATGAATCCACTCATTCGCTTTATGGATTCACGACTCTGGGGCAAAAAATCGAATGGATGCGGGGTAATCCTCGTGTTTGTGTCGAAGCCGATGAGATCAACGGGGTCTATGATTGGACGAGTGTCATCATCACGGGGCGGTTTGAGGAACTCGGAGAAATTCCTGAGCCGAATGATGCATCCCAGCGGCGGCCAGAGCGTTCTGTCTCAGGTGCCGGGGTGCAAATCCGTGAGCAAGATTCACACCCCGTCAATATGTCGGATGAACGTCAACGTGCATGGCAGATACTTCAGGCACACCCCGAATGGTGGGAACCGGGGTGCAGTGTCTGGAAGTCACGCCATGGGCAGGTCGACAAGTCGCACCTGACACCGATTTTTTATCGCGTTGTGATTGAGAGTATGACAGGTCATCAGGCAACCGATGGCCAGACAACCCCATAAGATTGCGGAATATGCCACTGTATGACCGTCCTCGGTCATGCAGTGCTCTGGCTTGTTTCAGAACTGGTTTGCATCAGAAGCAGGGTAAACCTGCTTGAATGAAGACTGCGAAGCAGTGGCATGAAGGCGCGATCGAGAAAACGCTCTCCTGTACTGTCGAGAGATCTCAAATGCCACTGTATGACCGTCCCCGGTCATGCAGTGCTCTGGCGTGTTTCAGGGACGGTCATACTTGGCATCTTCGAAGACTCCGAAGCCGTGGCATCAAGACGAAGATTCGATCGTGACGAGACGCCGGTCTTCTTCAGATGATGGGTCTGTTGATTGTCAAAGAACAGGATCGGCTCGGTGTCGCACCGTACTTTGAATATGCGGGCAATGTGCGAGGCTGCGCCATCCCGGATCTTCCCCGGACTGCGGGCGTCATGACGCTTGTACTCGCCCTGCCGCCCCCCGCGCGATCATTCTCGGCCGGAAAAAAACCTTGAGCAAGTTGAACAAGTTGAGCAACATCCCTGTTTTCAGGGAGAAACGATGGGTTCGAAGTTGCTCAAATTGAGCAGGTTGAACAACTTCGACTGAACCTGATCCCCGTTCATCAACGATCTCGGCGCAGGGGGACTCACGACGAGTCTTGATGTTACTCATAAGTGCGATTAAAGTCAATATCGCAAGTTGTGAGGGTGTTGTCGCGGTGTCAGCGGAGCTCCGCAGGGGCCGCGACCCCTCGCTGGGGCGTCACCCGGGCGTTACCGTCGCCTCCTCAGCGAAGTTCACCCGACGCTTCGATCTGCCAGATGTCGACGACGATGTTGTTCTCATGGACAACAAGCTCGCGATGCAGGTTGCACGTCGTGCAGGCGTGGGTCGGAATCAACTGGATGACCTCACCGATCTTCCAGTCGGGAGCGTTGTTCACAACGGTGTGCTCTTCGGCCAGAAAGAACGGGATTTCGACGTCCGGGTAATCCCGGATCTTCGGAACGCCAAACTCACAGCCTGCCCCCTTCACGCCGATATCCAGCACCGCCTTGCCGGGGGCCGGCCGACTGATGACTCGGACTAGCAGGGACATGGCAATGTCGAATTCGGGTGCGAGCCGGTGGTACTGGGCGTCCATCGTGGCATACGTTCCCGCCTGGACTTCATCCACACCCTCCAGTGCTCCGGTGGAATTGTAGGTGGCACTGGAGCAACCGCTGATGCAGCCGACGGGGATTCCCGCCCCTTCCATCAGACGGCGCGTATCGACCGCCTGCTGCATCGCCGCACGAGCGCGCGTGGTCCGCTCGGCCCGATCCAATACATTGACCAGATGCCCTTCATAAGCCTGAATTCCAGCGAAACGAATGCCGGGCAGATCGGTCAGGCGTCGTGCCAGTTCCAGCGCGGGTTCACCGGGGGAAACTCCACAGCGACCCATTCCGATGTCGACTTCAATGAGCAGGTTGACGACAGAGCTGGCGGCGGTCGCCGCACGGGAAATTGCCACGGCCTGCTCGAAGTCATCGACGGCGGCGGCGACGTGAGCCTTTTTTGCCAGTTGGGCCAGGCGATTGGTCTTGGCAGTCCCCACGATCTGGTTGGCGATCAAGACATTCTCAATCCCGTGCTCCACCAGGATCTCGGCTTCGGCCAGCTTGGCGCAGGTCATCCCGATTGCCCCGGAGGCGATCTGGCGTTTGGCGAGTGTCACGCACTTGTGATTCTTGAAGTGCGGACGCAGCTTTGCAGGCCGATCCCGGAAATAGGCGGCCATCGTCGCCAGGTTCCGATCAGAGGCGGCCCGGTCCAGCAGCAGAGTCGGTGTGTCGAGTTCCGTGACCGGCAGTCCAATTCGTGTGTCCTGTCCTGAATCAGCCCCTATTCCGGCCATGGAGATTTTTCCGTTCCGAGAGAGTAAATGACGGCTTTCGAATTCATGTATTCGTGTGCCGCTTCTTCGTAACCCAGTTCCGCACCGATGCCGCTCAGCTTGTAGCCGAAGACGGGGACATTGGGACGCAAGGCCCCGCCGCCATTGATGGCAACCCGTCCCGCCTTCAAGTGACGGGCAATGCGGAGTGCCCGTGTTCCGTCGGCGGTCCACAAGTTGGCCATCAGGCCGAAATCGCAATCGTTGGCCAGTCGTACAGCTTCTTCTTCGTTGCGGAAGGTGAGCACGCTGAGGACCGGGCCGAAGACTTCTTCCCGGGCAATCTTCATCTGCGAGGTCACGCGATCGAAGATCGTCGGAGGATAGAAGCAGTTCCTGGGGTCGGATGAGCGTGTGCCCGTCTGCACGCAACGAGCTCCTTCGAGTTTCGCACCTTCGACGAACTGATCGACGGTCGCCAGATGTTGCGGCGTGGCGAGGCAGCCGAGGTGGTTGCTCGGGTCCGTGGGGTCACCCTGCCGCAGGTTCTGCACCTTGGCGACGATCCGTTCCAGCAGATCATCATGCAGATCTTCATGGACCAGCAGACGAGAACCCGCCACACAGACCTGGCCCAGGTTGTAGAAAATCCCCGTGATGACTCCGTTGACGACATGGTCGATCGGTGCGTCGGGGAATACGAGACTCGGAGTTTTCCCTCCCAGTTCCAGCATTACTCCCTTCATGCCGATCTTGGCCGCTTCCAGCATCTGCACCCCTGTCTGGTGCCGACCGGTAAAGGTGATCTTGTCGACCAGAGGATGACTGACGAGCGCAGAACCCGCTTCCGCACCGGTGCCATGGATGACATTCAGCACACCGGCCGGGATGCCGACTTCGTGAGCCAGTTCGGCCAGCATGAGTGCCGACAGGGGAGACACTTCTGACGGTTTCAGGACGACGGTGTTGCCGCACGCCAGAATCGGGGCCAGTTTGATGGCCGCATTCGTGAGCGGAAAGTTCCAGGGGACAATCGCCGCGATGACCCCCATCGGTTCGCGGAACTGCATGGTGACGTTGTCGGGCAGGGTGCCATAGCACTTCCCGGCGATCTTGTCGGGCAGCCCCGCGTAGCTTTCGAACAGGTCTGCGGCACAAGGGATATCAAAGCCGGTCGTATCGCGGATTGGCTTCCCCACGTTCAAGGTGTCGGTCAGCGCCAACTCGTCGATCTTCGCCCGGATTTTTTCCGACAGGCGGAACAGCATCCGCCCCCGCACGAGCGGATCGAGTCGGGGCCAGGGGCCTTCGTCAAAGGCCTGGCGAGCGGCCCGGACAGCTCGGTCGACATCTGCGGGACTCGCCAGAGCGACTTCGGCGAGTGTCGAGCCGTTTGCCGGGTTTACGACAGTCCAGGTGCGACCCTCAGCACCATCGACCCAGGTTCCGTCAATGTAAAGTTGATTGGGCCAAGTCGGCATGTTCCAAGCCAATCTGATCAGGCCCTGACCCCCATCGTCGCGGGGAAAGGGCGGGGTTACTGGACGAGAACAACTGCAGGTTTGGGCAACTGGGGCGGGCGAACCGACCGATGCATCAAAGTTCTGACGACGACGGTATCCCGCGTGGCGTCCTGATTGAAGTCATCGTTTCATTCTTCTTTCGATTCCGTCGACCGGCAAGAAAAAGCACCGTCTGATCGAGGTCGGTCAGACAGTGCTTTTCATTCGGAGGCAGGAAGTTATTTCGTTTCTTCCGGCTTTTTCTCGTCGTGACCATGTTCATCATGGCCATGTTCGTCGTGGGACGAGCCGTCAAGATGGTAGTCAATGTGACCGATGTAGGGCTTGTCGCCGATGGTGATCCGCAGGTCGCCATGCAGGAACCCGGCATCCATCAACGCATGGACCAGGTCGTGGTCTTCGAGGGCGAATTTCGAGGTCTTGCCTTCGGGGGAATCAGGCTTTGGTGCGGCCTTCAGCGTCAGAGGCTCTTTCCCTTCCAGGGCGATGGTCACGTCCTGAGCAGCAACAAACTCATCGGTCTTCGCGTCTTTGCCGAGCACGTAGACGACGACCGATTCCGTGTCATGATCGACCAGGATTTCGGCGTGATATTCTTCCGCACCCAGTTCGACCAGCCCCCCACCGTGAGGACCCTTGGCCCCATGACCGTGGTCATGATCGGGAAGGGGAGGAGCCTTCTTGGCTTCATCGACCGACTTGTAATCGGATTGCGGGTTACATCCCAATCCTGCACAGGACAACACAATCGCCAGGCAGGCGAGCAGCTTGAATCGAGCCATATTAAAACGTCCTTCCGTGTGGAAAATTCCAGGTCCGAGTGCCTTCACATGACAGTGCGGCACGATCAAGGCACAGTCTGAACCACGCAGCCGTTTCCTGCAACTGAATGGGCTTTTATCTTGTTGCCAGCAGGTCTGTCGGGCCGGCAGGGATTCAGCCGGACATGCGATGTCACCGACGTCTGGTGACCCCACCCCAATGTGCATGGTCTCCCCGGCCCATTGTGCAGTGGGGTTTTCTCGAATGCCTGAAAGGCATCAACAAACCAGCCCGGGGCAGAGCGACGCGGTGCCAACCGCAAAGCGTCGCCCCGGGTTCGTTGGGATCGATGGATTCCAGCCCTGTAAGGGCGACAGAATTGATTGCGACGTGGTTGGGTTATCTGGATCGATGTGTTGAACCCCGAAACGTATTGTGGACCGAATTCGATCCGTTGCGGCGTTCTTGGGTCTCTTATGCCCTTACAGGGCGTCGATACCCGGTTTGCCTACCCGGGGCGTCGCTTTGCGGCGTTCGCCGCGGCGCTTTGCCCCGGGCTGATCTGTGTTGGCCTTTCAGGCCAGCAAGATGAATGCGGCTAGGGTACGGGGACCCACCGGAGGGCGATTATTTTCCTTTCCCGGAATTTCCCTGAACCGTTTCCTGGACGATGGGGAACAATGCCTGTGCCTGCCGGAGCATGCCGAGGTCGGTGAGGTGAACACCGTCGACGGTCCCTTCGCCGTCGTCGCCGACGAGGTCCGTGCCGGGGAAGGTGCTGAGCCCTTTGATCCCTTCTGCCTGTAAGGCGTGCACCGCCGCCTCCTGGCCTTGAGTGGATTTTGTCGGATGCGACTCGGGGTGAATTTCCGACTGGCCGACGAACAGGATTGGCACGTCGGGGTGCCGCTGGCGAATGGCGTGCACCAGCTTTCGTACTCGCTCTTGATAGATCGCAGGATCATCGCTTATGTTCCAGATGCAGTCGATGACGAACGCGGCCGCGTCGATCTCGGCAAGCACTTCTCCAACGGGGTGTTCCATCGTTCCCGAGCCTGAAAAGCCCAGGTTGATGACGGGCCGGTCGAGCATCCGGCCCAGGATCGAGGTCCAGACCATGCCCGGTCGCGAAGCACAGCCTCCCTGAGCGATCGAGGTGCCGTACACGACAATCGGCTTGCGTAACTCTTCCGGACGGGGCTGCGGCTTCTCCAGGTGAGCCCCCGGCGCCACGGCGATCTCCAGTGACTTGATGCCGTTGTACGCAGGCAGATACAGCAGGCACTCCCGTCCCGCTTTTGCACCCCCGCGGAACGTGAATGCGGCGTGGTTGTTATCCTGATGATGAGGCCTGCCGTTACCGACAAACAGCCATTTGCCATCGTCCGCTCGGGCATACAGGTCGATACCACTGACACCGGTCGCGGGCATGTGAGGCATCCCGAGCGTATCGCTGGTGACCGACCACCGGGCATTAACGACTGCCGCGTCGGTGACAAAGCGAATGCAGACCCCCGCGTTATTCTTGCTCAAACCCCAGACTTGCTGCGAAACCTTGCTTTTGGCGGAATCAGGAAGGCGGTCATATATCCCTTCCGTCTGAGTCCAACCTCGCCCTTCGATCTCAAACGACGCAGCATCATGCCACTTCACCTCCTGCGCGAAGGCAGGGATGGGCAATGCGGCGAACATGGCAGAGAGGATCAATGCAAATCGAAAAATAGCAGTCATCAGCTTCCTGTTCCTGTGGACGTTGCGGGGAAATCAATTGTTCTCAAGCAAGGCACACCCAGTGGGCGAGATTGGCATCATACCGCGAACGGCGTAGCCACACGATGCGCGGACTCAGCTGACCTGGAATAAAACGGTCTCTCGACAGAAATGGGCCGAGTAGCCCAGTCGGTGACCGGGTGGCCCAGACGTCGCTTTGGACGCCTGGGTTGCAGAGCAACAAGAGGTCTCAAGCAGTTCTATCGAATTGCCGGTCAGTCCGACGTTTGCTGCAAGACAAATACGACAAGACAAATCGGTCGAAGCTTCCGAGCGATCGTGAGTCACCTGGGCATGATTCAGCAATGCTGGCTCAACGATTACGATCATCGCGAAGTCTGCGGGGTCACAATGGAAATCGTCAAGTGTGCGATGTCCCATGGCCTGCAGTTGGGTTCGCGAAGAACCGCAAACGCGTTACCGTGTTCATGAAGTCTATTCGGAATATTCAATTTACTAGCCTGATCTTTACGCATATGCATCAGTGTGCCAGCCGTTATCGGGCTGTCCAAGGATGCTGATGTCGAGTTTACAACGAAGGCCTCTCGTGAGACAGAACGCTAATTCATCGATATCGCTAAGTTCTCCCAGCAACATCACGTGAAATCGCTCTAATCTAATATGTCGACTTTAAAGGATACTTGTTCCTCCAATCCTGAAAACCAGTGATGCACTTGGCTGCATCCGAGCCTCGGGATATGCTCCTCCGTCTCGAGCAAAAATTGACAGCGACATGTCGCAAAGGTTGGTTAGAACATCGATTTTGGATGCACGAGGTCACACGTTCAGGTTCTGTGATCCCGACTGATTGGGGCAAAACCACTTTTCGGCATGACTCTGGCGAAGTAATCAGATTCCCTTCGATGAGAACTTTACACAAATACCGAAAGTCGAGATGGCTGTTCGCACGCTCCATATCACGATTAAGCCCGCGGGGGCCGAGCGTTACACGCTGCGATATTGGCGGGACGACCCTAACAAGTTCACCGAACGGGAGGTGACGTCGGCGGACCTGAAAGGCCTGCTGGATCGTGCAGAAGCAGACTATTACGCTTTCTCTGATCCGGACCTCGTAACCGTCGGGAAGCGGCTGTATGACTGGCTTGACGGCTCCGACCGTTGGCTGGCCCGAGAACTCGATCAGTTGCGTGGTTCTACCGTCGCGTTACTGATCGATGCGAATCCCGTCCTTGCTCCGTTGCCGTGGGAAACTCTGCACGACGGCGTTTCCTTTCTTGTCCGCGCGGCCAATCCCACTATCATTCCCATCCGCTGGCGAACGAAAGGGCCGTCCGCACCTGAACCTCACAATCGCGCGCTGCATGTCCTGTTCATGGCAAGCAGTCCACTCGGGGTAAACGAGCTCAACTTCGAGGCTGAAGAGGCGACCATCCTCCGGTCGACGGATCGGCACCGCATCACTTTATCTGTTGAAGAAACGGGTTCTCTCGATGAACTCGAAGTCCTGGCGGCGGGCTTCGGCGAGAATGCGATCGATGTGGTCCACCTGACCGGCCACGCCGATCACCATGGCGATGGGCCTAAGTTTTTGACCGAAGATGATACGGGTAAGCCCAAGTGGGTGTCTGCGGAACAGATCGCCCGAGCAATACCGCATATCCCCCGGCTGGCTTTCTTGTCGGGATGCCGGACGGCGCAGTCCCCCAACGGGGGAGCCATGCGATCACTTGCGGAGGAACTTCTCGACCGAAAATTCCCGGCGGTTCTCGGCTGGGGGCGGCCCGTATACGACATTGATGCCACGATGGCGGCTGGGTCCCTGTACGAGCGATTGGGCCAGGGGGTGTCTGTCGTTGAAGCGCTGGCTCACGTTCACCGCGACCTCGCGGACAGGAATGCGAAGCACTGGCACCTGCTGCGGCTATTCGCCTCCGGTGAGACACTCGGTCCGGTGGTGACCGCGCCGAACACACCAAAGCGAAAGCCCGCTCTTCTCCCCAGTCACGGTCGCCGATTCCTGACGAAGTCGCTGAACGTGGGTAATGCCGTTGTCAGTCGCACCGAATTCGTCGGTCGTCGGCGTCCTCTTCAGCGGGTCATCCGTCACCTGCGTATGCCCATCGAGCGCCGTGTTGGGGTCGTCGTGTTCGGTACCGGTGGGGTGGGCAAGAGCTCGGTCGCTTTGCGGGTGTGCGACCGCCTCACCACATTCGACCCCATCGTCCTGGTCGGGGTTCTGGACGAACCGGCGCTATTGCGTGTGATGGAAAGTGTCAAGGAATTGACGGACGAGCAGAGGAATGAATTGCAAGGTTCTCACTCGCCGCTCACTCTTCGCTTCCGAAGGTTCCTCGAAAGACGGCGAGACGACGGCGGCCCGCCACCGTTACTGATCCTGGACGACTTTGAGCAGAACTATCAGACCGAGGGGGGGACGCCGAAGATCAGTTCCGAGGCGGTGGCCGTGCTGGATGGGATCGTGGCAGCATTCGATCAGCTCGAATATGGGCGATGTCTGATTACCAGCCGGTTCCAGTTGAACACGTCACACAAGAATTTCTTCTACCAGGAATCGATGCTTGCCATGTCGGCTGGCGAGGTGGAGCGGAAGCGGCGTTTCCTGCAAAATTTATCCAAGTCTCCCAACGGAATTCGCAAGCGCGTGGAAGCCGTTGCCGACGGCAATCCCCGACTATTGGAACGACTGGACCAACTGCTGGCAACGTCGGACATCGATTTCGACGCTCTCCTGAAATCGATGGAGAAGGTTGCGGCCGAATTTCGTGAGCAAGTCTGTTTAAGCGAACTGCTGAATGGTTTGCCGGAGTCGGCCCGCCGATTGCTTGGGGCGGCACTGGTGTACCGATTGCCAGTTCCGCTCGGTGCGATCGCAATGGTCGCGGGCGGTCGGCCGGAGGCCGAGGTGCAGAAGGACTTGGACGCCGCGGTCGCCGTTGGGCTCTGCGAGCGCGAGTCCAACGGCGATGCGTATCGCACTCCGCAGTTGTTGGAGTCGGAAATTGCGACCGATCTTCGTCCCGATCCAGTCAAGACGGCAGAACTCGCCGCGGTCGCTCTAAAGACGCTGTGGTGGGATAGCAAACCAACTTCGGAGGAAGAAGCGCTGGAGTTGTTGCGATTGGCATGCCTCGCTGGACGGGCGGACGTGGCAGTCCCCGTTGCGGATCGAATCGGCTTCATCTTCCATCAATCGAATAGATACCAGGAAGCCCGCAGCGTTTACGAGGAGGCGATCGCCTCTGTTGGTCGTGACTTCCGCCTTCTCAGTGGTCTATCGAACGTCCTGCAACTCCACGGTGAGGGCGACGTAGCCTTCGCCACTATCGAAGAAGCTATCGAACGATGCCGCGCAACGCCAGATACGGATGTCGCATCTGTACTATTCCAGTATTCCAATCAGCTCATCGGACGCGGACAGTTGGACCAAGCAATGACGGTCATCCAGGCACAACTCCTCCCGATGCTCGATGTACTCGGGGACGAGCAGCGCAAGGCGGTCACGATGGGGCAGATCGCCGACCTCCTTAACGCACAGGGGAATATGGATGAAGCGTTGCGGATTCGCCGGGAGGAGCAACTGCCGGTATATGAGAAGTTCGGGGACGTGCGGAACAAGGCCGTGGCGATGGGAAGGATCGCTGACATCCTCCAAGCGCAGGGGCAGTGGGAAGAAGCGGTGCGGATTCGCCGACAAGAACAGTTGCCGGTGTTCGATCAGCTTGGTGACGTGCGGAGTAAGGCCGTGACTATGTCGAAGATCGCAGACGTCCTCCAGGCGCAGGGACAGTGGGAGGAAGCGTTGCGGATTCGCCGGGAGGAGCAGTTGCCAGTGTTCGATCGTCTTGGTGATGTTGGGAACAAGGCTTGGACGATGGGGAAAATCGCAGAGATCCTGCAGGCTCAGGGGCAATTAGATGACGCGTTACAGATCTTCAGGACGGAGCTGGTGCCAGTGTTCGTGCAGCTTGGAGACGTGCGGTCCAAGGCTTTGGCGATGGGAAGAATTGCCGACATTCTTTACAAGCAAGGGAAGTTGGACGACGTGTTGAAGATCCGCTTGGAGGAAGAACTGCCGGTGTTTGAGCGGCTGGGGGACTTGCGGGAGAAAGCGGTGACGATGGGGAAAATTGCTGACGTCCTGCGGGCGAAGGGGCAGTTGGACGAAGCGTTGCAAATTCTCAGACAGGAACTGCTGCCCGTGTTCGAGCAACTCACAGCCGTGCAGGAGAAAGCGGTGACTATGGGGAAGATCGCCGATATCCTGCATGCTCGGGGGGAATTGGACGAGGCTTTAAGAGTCTACCGACATGATGTACTTCCGGTATACGAACGGCTTTGGGACATGTGGTCCTTGATCGGCGGTCGTGCCACCCTCGCCCTGATTCTTGTAGCTCGTGGAAGGCCGGATGACCAAACGGAGATTGTCGAACTACTGACGTGGGCCGCACGCGAAGCAACGAATCGTGGATACCCCGAGGCACATAAGTACCAGCAACTGCTTCGACAACAAATGGGGGACAGGTAATGCGAGACGCGAGCGAATATCGGTTCCTGGCCGGGGAGCGACGGGTCACTGTTCGCGCTGCGGCTCCTTCCGGGGCCGTAATCAATCTGGTGAAAGCCGGGGAGGATTACCGCGATCGGTGTGAATTGTTCCTCAACGCCACCGACACCTCCGTATCCGAACCAGCCCGTGCTGCAAACGGGGCTGAAGTAGTCACCGTGTCGGCGACGCTTCCAGACGGTCGGTTGAAAGCTGCTCTCCTGCGGTTCGGCAACGGGCCGCTGGTTGAATTGACTCTCACGACGCCGCATGAAGACTCTGCGGCAGATGCCGAATTTGATCGCCTGCTGGCCTCCGCGAAACCTTCGCACGCCACTCCCGCCCAAGGCGTGGCGCGCGGGCTGACTGCGGCCGACGCGGGAACTGCTACACACCCTGCCGGGCCGCTGTTGCTCGACCTCTCCGGCTATACGGCGAACGCGGAATTCGCACTTGAAACGCTCGACGGGCTTGAACGGTATCAGATCAGCCGTTCGGCCGATCATGAGCCGGTGTCGACGAAAGCCGGACTTGCCGCCCCGCACCTTGCTGGCAGTACCGGGAGTGGGGTGGGGTCTGATGGCCGTGCTGTGCAATTTGAGATGGCTTCCCCACGCATGTTTGCCAAGCGAGTCCCGAAAGCAGCGTCCCTCGAACTAGAGTCCACATTAAAAGGGGCGAGCGTCGGTCGGGCAGCGACCAGTGCTGACGCCGTCACCGGCACCTTCCGCGGCGTCCCCCTCCAGATTCATCCCACTGGAACGGCAGCCACTCCGGAGAAAGCGGAGCAACTGCTTCGGCAACTCGAAAACACGAACTGAACTTAACCCTTCCCCCGAATCCGTAACGAAGACGAACATGCCAAGCACACCGATTTTGTTCTTCCCCGGCATCATGGGATCGCGGTTGTACTTCCCGAACAGCCGCCAATACTGGGACCCGGATTCAACACTTCGGATGGTGTGGTGGGCGCCGTTATGGCCGTTCCGGTCGGACGACGACAACCGGAAACAACTGCACTTCACGGAACCGGCGGGGGTGATCGTAGAGGCGGTCCCGGGCGAGGCTCAAAGTCTTGAATTGGGTTGGGGCGGGGTGGTTTGGTCATTTTATGGGAAATACCTGAAGGGACTTCGGGAATTGGCCGACAACGGTCGAGTGTATGCCGTCGGCTACGACTGGCGGCAGGACCTGCGTTCCCTCGGCGAGTTCGCAGCCGACAAAATCCGGCGGGCACTGGAGGCGACCGGCGCACCGAAGGTAACTCTGGTTGGGCACAGCATGGGCGGGCTGGTCCTCCGGGCGGCGTTGCAAGCGAGCCCTGATCTTAGCGGGGCCGTTGAACGCGTGCTGTTCGTGTGTCAGCCCGCGGCGGGAGCGGTGGTGCTGTATCGGCGTCTGTTTACCGGGTTAGTGCGGGGGTTAGACGGTGGCAACGGGGTCGCGGACCGAACGTTTCGGCTCATTCTTGGTAACAGCCGGGCTGGGTTTGTCGGGAATATGAGCGGCCTGCCGGGCGGCGTGCAACTACTGCCGACGAGATACTTTCCTCCGGACAACAGCCAGCACTGGCATGCTGCGTTGAACAACGGGACGACGCACGCCGGTTTGTACTTAAACGCGACCAGACCACCGGGGCTGGTCGCGGCGAACGCTCATCCCGATCCAGATGTACGGGACGACTTTCAAGCCCGGCTCGAGGAAACGGCTGATGCTCACGAATGGCTGGGACGGCCTGAGTTGCCGACTCCCATTGATGGGTGGCAATTGGCGGGAATTGATCAGGAGACGGACGTGTCCATTCAGTTTGACTCGAAGGGCGTGCCCATCCCCGGTCGAAGTGCCGGCGGCGACGATACGGTCCCAAGATTGAGTGCGACGGCAATGCAGCTTTCGGACGCGTCACGAACGGCGCTTCTCTCGAACCTAAGGCATGGCACCGCCTGTGAGGATGCGCGTGTAATGGCTTGGACGCGTGGTATTCTGTCGTGAGTCGCGGGTTGCTGCAGTCTTTTTTGAATCACAATTGGGGTCGCCATGGCTTGCACCCCGCCGCATTGCAAGATACTGGCTCCCCCGACTCCGGATCGACTCGACTCCATTGCTTGTGACCAGCGATATCTGAGACCCAGAAACGCGGGGATTTCCTGGCTGATCCAGGATTCAAGAATCAGGCCATGATTTCAATACCTAATCGCCCTCTCGTCTCTCCTAAGCTCCAGCTCGTGAACGAGGAAACCGTGAGAACGCGAAGATCAGCGCTGTGACGGGATCGTGAAGTCGAAGTCGATTCCGATCCGTTGAAAGCCGTTCTGCTGCACGGATGGCCAACTTGTCGCGGCGACACTTTCGACCTGCTGGACATCGCGAAGGGGGACATGGACCTGGCCCGGGATCGCCACAGGCTGCACCGACACGCCCGTGTTTTTGAATAGGCGATTGACGTATGGAACTTTCTGGACGATCGGAATGCCTGACGTGTGTCTTGCGGATTCGTCAATCAGAACGACCTCGTCCAACACGATGGAATCTTCGTCGACAGAGACGACTCGTCCCGCGAGGGTCCGTTTTTCCGGCTGAGTCGGTTGATGTGCCGCTGTCGTTTCGTCATCTCCTGTCGAGGCGTTCGTGTTCAGGTCTGGAAATGTCGAAACCGCGACGAGCTTGCAGTACTCAAACTGCTGCAACAGGGATTGCGTAGAGACCTGATTTTGGCTGGAGAGAGCGGATTCAAGATCACCCAGAGGAACTCCGCTGACTTTCAGTTCCCCTCCATCACCGGGTTCTCGGATCAATCGAACGATCTCATTTGTGCCGTCCGATTCTCTTAACGAAGCAACCAGAGGCTCAGGATGGGAATCGTCGGTCACAATCGTGACGGGCGACCAGACTGCACAACCGGAAACAAGTCCCAGAACAACAATCTGGAGATAGGCCGACGGCATTGATCTCGACATGGTCACCCATCCTGCAGATGAATTCGGTGTCCTGGACTGGATGCACCGTTTGTAGATTGGATTTGTCTGGAGACTCAAGCGGAACTCTCGGACGCTCCAATCCCGTTCCGCGTCACTCAGGCACTAAGAATCTGCCCAGAATTTCAATGCGTTCCAGGATCGTGGCAATTCAGAGGATTGCCGCAGGACGAATGGGAATTCAGGTAAAAGTCGGCCACTTCCGTACGGAACGGCAGAACATGCCGATGATTGTCATGGCTTCGCTTTCAATAGAAACACTGGGAACAGAGCAGATGCTTTTGCACGCTGCTAATGTCGGGGTGGCCGAGACTAATACGTCACGGCTTGCGAGGCGAGCGATCATTGGGTGGAGGGAGGCGCTTACGAAAAACCTCTTGCGGCTCGCGCCGCCCCTGTAGCCGCGAGGATGCGACAACCAGGGCTATCCAATGAGGAGGATCCCATTCATTGGGCTGCACGGTGTTGGCTGGCCTGCGGCTTGGAAATGGCACGCTTACAGGGAAACATGATCGTACGATCGAACTCGGAGCACGAGGGCGGTAGAATCGGGGGCTCCACCAAACCTCCGTGCGTGATCTTGTCCTTGAGCGGGCGGCGTTGGGCGATGGGAATTGTGATGTGCCTCGGGATTTGACGCCGATCTGTCGAGCATGCCTGCACAATCCTGGCTCAACCCTGTTTCTGACCGATGACGCATGGGGCTTACTGCACCCAGATTAAGGCTCATCATGTCTCAAGTCGGATTCGGGATAATCGGTTGTGGAATGATTGCCAATTTCCATGCCGAAGCGATCAAGCGGATTAAGGGGACAAAGCTCGTTGGGTGCTACAGTCAGACTCCCGCTTCGGCAGACGCCTTTGCAGCCAGTTATCCCGGCGTGAAAGCATACTACGACCTGGACGAGATGCTGGCGGATCCGGCGATTCAGATTGTTTCGATCTGTACGCCCAGCGGGGCTCACATGGAACCGGCCGTCCAAGCGGCCGAAGCCAAAAAGCATATCGTCATCGAAAAGCCGATGGAGATTACGCTCAAACGGTGCGACACCATTCTGGAAGCCTGCCGGCGGAACGGCGTGATGCTCTGCCCGATCTTCCAGTCCCGCTTCAGTCCCGCCAACATCGCTCTGAAAGAAGCGATTTCCGAGGGACGATTCGGCAAGCTGGTGCTGGGAGATACGTTCGTCAAGTGGTGGCGGTCACAGGAATACTACGACGGCCCTCAACCGAAGGGAGCCAAGACTCCCGTCAAGACGGGCTGGCGAGGAACGTGGAACCTGGACGGCGGGGGGGCCTACATGAACCAGGCGATCCACAACGTCGATCTGCTGTACTGGTTGATGGGGGAGGTCAGTGAAGTGAGCGCCGTCACTTCCACGTTGGGGCATGACCGCATCGAAGTGGAAGATGTCGGTGTTGCCGCGTTGAAGTTCAAGAACGGCGCTGTCGGGACGATCACCGCGAGCACGACTGCCTGGCCCGGATTGCTGAAGAAGACGGAAATCCATGGAACGGCGGGATCGGTGATTGTCGAACAGGATGATGTCCTGCTGTGGAAGTTCGAAAAGCCCAAGCCCAAAGATCGAGCCATTACAGACAAGCTGATGAACCGTCAGGAAAGCCAGGGGGGAGCGAGCGATCCCAAGGCGATCAGTTGCCTGGGGCATATGGAACAGATCAAGGATTTCATCAAAGCCATCCAGCTCGGTAAGAAACCGAAGATCACCGGGGATGAGGGCCGCAAGGCGGTGGAGATTGTGCTGGCGATCTATCAGTCGGCCTGGACCGGAAAACGGGTCTCGCTGCCGCTGCTGAAGGATCCGAAGCGGCCCGTCTCGAAGTAGGTCATCACGTGCAATTGGGGAAATTACTGTAACATGGCCAGTCAACTGAGTGCTTCCAGTTCCGTGGTCGGAAGTTCGTGGAACTGGATTGTCAGTCTCCTGCGACCTTTTCTTGCTCTATTTGCGGTGATCCTGCTGTTCACCATTGCCGACCGATGGACGCATGGTCCCAAGGCCATGTTTGCGACCGAACAGAATATGCGAAACGTCGCGACTCAAACCGCGATTGTCGCTGTCGCCGCACTGGGGATGACCGTGGTGATCATCGCCGGTGGCATCGATCTGTCGGTCGGAACCGCGATTGCGCTCGCCGCTACGATGCTTGCCTGGAGCTTAAAGGAAGATCTGGCTTTGCGGCTGGCCGTGGGTGAGAATCTGGCGGGAGTGAACCAGAAGCTGAAAGTGGCGGAAGACGATCTCAAACGAGCGAAAGAAGACGCGGTCGTCGCTGAGGCGAAATCGAGGATCGAATCGCTCACGTCACTTCGCGAAACAGTCACTGCGGCATCTGTCCGCTGGTCACCCTGGACCCCCTGGTTGTCTCTGTTCATCGGCATTGGCACGGGTTGTCTGTGCGGACTGATCAATGGCCTGCTGATCAGTTATCTGAAGATGGTTCCGTTCATCGTGACATTAGGCACGATGCAGATCTATCTCGGATGGGCGAAGTGGGTGGCCGACAATACCACGGTTCGGCCTGACATCGCGTCGCAGGTGCCCGTCTGGCTGCAGAATCTCCTCAGCAACCGTCCGACGGCGCTGGTCTACGGATTGCCCGTCGGGATCTGGTGGACGCTGGTGCTGACGGCGATCCTGGCGGCTGTGTTGCACTTCACCGTCTTCGGGCGATATGTCTTCGCGATTGGTTCCAACGAAGCGACAGCCCGCCTGTGTGGGATCGATGTTCGCCGCAACAAGATTGCGATCTATGTGCTGGGGGGGCTGTTCGCAGGGATCGCGGGGCTGTGCCAGTTTTCCCGTTTGTCGGTTGGCAATCCGACCTCGGGGCTGGGGCTGGAACTCAAGGTGATTGCCTCGGTGATCATTGGCGGCGGCAGCCTGAAGGGGGCGCGCGCTTCCGTCCTGGGGACGCTGACCGGAGCCCTGATCATGTCGGCGATTACCAGTGGCTGTACAGCGCTCGGGGTGACGAATCCGATTCAGGACATGCTGCTGGGGATCATCATCATTATTGCCGTGGCACTGGATCAGTGGCGACAGCCTAAAACCAATTAGTGCATGTCCAGGTTTAATCGTTGGGCTGATGCCACTGCTTCGGAGTCTTCGTAGAAGCAGTGCTTCTTTCCTGGCTGTGAGACAGGGCACTGCATGACCGAAGACGGTCATACAGTGGCATGCTCACTATTATTCGAGTTGAAAACGGGGTTTAGGGGGTGAGTCTTCGGTTGTGAAAACCCTGCAAATCACGGGGAAGTGCGCTTGGTGAGCGGTCGGAGTACCGGTTCCCAATTCGTCGCGGGATGTTCTGGTTCGAGAGCGCACGGCGGCGTTATCGAACTGGCTCTTACCAGTGAATCGCATCCATAAATCAGCAAATCAATTGCCTGCTGTCGGAGCAATCAATGGATCGCTTGATCCGCTCAGCGTTAGAGCACCACTCTGCGTTAGAGGACTTCCCGGATTGGCGCCCCTTCCGAGAGGGGGATGGGGCGGCCGTCCAGCATCCTGTACGTGATCGAACGCGGGTCGTAGCCCATCGCTGTGAAGACAGTGGCGTTGATGTCGGCAGGTGAGATGGGGCGTGAGTGGGGGAAGGCACCGGTCTTGTCCGATTCACCCACGACTTGCCCTCCACGAATTCCTGCCCCCGCCAGCACGACGGTGTAGCATTGCGGCCAGTGGTCCCGTCCGGCGTCTTTGTTGATGATGGGGGTTCGGCCGAAGTCACCGGTCCAGATGACGAGGGTGGTGTCGAGCAGACCTCGATCTTCCAGGTCTTCCAGCAGCGTCGCATAGGCCTGTTCCATCGGTGGAACGAGGCTCTTTTTCATCCGGTCAAAGTTATTCAGGTGGGTGTCCCAGATGATGCTGCGGCCGTTGACGGCCGAGACGAAGCGGACGCCGGATTCCACCAGCCGTCGGGCGAGCAGGTGAGACTGTCCCCAAGTGTGACGCCCATAGCGGTCTCGCAGTTCTGTGGTCTCTTTCGAGAGATCGAACGCTTCCGACGCCTTGTCGGTCGAGACGATACTCGCAGCCTGGGACTGATAGAGGTCGATGTCCGTGGCCGAGGGGGAGGCGATCGCGATCCCCTTCTGGTTCATCTGATTCAGCAGGCTCAATCGTTCCCGGAACTTGTCGGGGGTGAGGCTGGGATCAAGCTTCAGGTTGCGCACCTTGAAGTCTTTGTCGTTCGGATCGGCGTCGAGCACCAGCGGATCGTAGTGCATGCCGAGGCAGCCACCATACTGGCCGGGGGTGATGTAGACGGTACTATCGCAGTGAGGGTACGGCGCGATGACATACGGCGGAATGCCGCTGCTGTAGCCGTCACGTCGTGCCAGCCAGCCGACGAGGGTTCCCAGACTGGGGTAGTCGGCGGGGCTGGGATTGATCAGGGTGCTGTCGATCCGGTAGGGCCGTCCGACCGTCGAATAGTACATCCCCGAGTTGTGTCCCGCCTGCGTGTGGTTGACGGTTCGCAGGATGGCGAGCTTGTCGACCATTTTGGCCATGCGTGGAAGCATTTCCGTCACATGGATTCCCGGCACATTCGTATCAATCGTCTGGAACGGTCCCCGGACCGAGTCACCCGCGTTCGGCTTCGGATCCCACAAATCGATGTGACTGGGACCACCGCAGTTGAAAATCATGATCACAGACTTGGCTTTGCCGAATGCTTCCGGCTGTGCGAGGGCCGCCTGAGAAAGTCCTGACCAGAGCGCCGTTGCCGCGACGCCTCCTGTGGCACCGAGAAATCCCCGGCGTGTGGCAGTCAACTCCCCGACATTGCGGTGATGGTCGGAATAGGGTGGATGGTTCACAGGTCGTGTCTCCGCAGTCGATCAAAACAAAAGCAAGCCAATCACAATCATAGTTTATCGGCATTCCAGGCAACAATGGGGATCAAGAGTCACTGATCTGTTGTTCGGAATCCGGAAACTGGCAGCGGTTCGTATGTTGTTCAGGCAGGTTGGGGCATTTCCGTCTAAATGACCTGAGTTTGCGTGCTCTCATGTTCACATCGCTGTTTCAGCCTTGAAAGTCGAAAGTTTTGGGATGTCAAATTTCAAGTTTTTGTGAGGCAAAAGCGGCATCGTTCAGGCAGGACGTTGGCGGGGTTACGGGACAGCTCCTCATGGTCAACACGACCTGTCATCGAACCGACCGGGAGCTGTCAATCGGTTGCGGTCGAGGCGGGGGCTTTCTCAGCGCCCTTTTTCATCTCCTTGATGCGGGAAGCAGAGCACTGCCGGGCGTGATAAACCAGACAGTGCTTCCGGGATATTATACCGTTGCGATTACACGGGAGGTGGATTTCGTTCCGCGAAACCGCGTTGATGCCAGTAAGGATAAGCCAGTGGTGTCTGGCTGGCGGCGTCGAGTCGCGCGACCTGTTCCTGTGTCAGGTTCCAGCCGACCGCACCGAGATTCTCCTTCAGTTGTTCTTCGTTTCGTGCGCCGACGATGATCGTGGCGACCGTAGGACGCTGGAGCAGCCAGTTGAGTGCGATCTGGGGGATTGTTTTTCCCGTTTCATTCGCGACTTCCTGCAGTGCGTCGACGACCGTGTAGAGATATTCCTCGGGCACCTGCGGTCCGGCGTCGAGCGCGACTTTGCTGGTGAGTCGGCTGGATGCGGGGAGCGGGTTTCCTCGTCGGATTTTTCCGGTGAGGCGTCCCCAACCGAGGGGACTCCAGACCACCGCTCCGACCTTCTGATCGAGAGCCAGCGGCATCAGTTCCCATTCGTAGTCGCGACCGACCAGCGAGTAGTAGGCCTGATGGGCCACGTATCGGGTGAGGCCATATTTTTCCGAGAGGGCCAGAGACTTCATGAGGTGCCAGCCGGAAAAGTTCGAGCAGCCGATGTAGCGAATTTTTCCGGCTTTGACCAATCCGTCGAGCGTTTGCAGGACTTCATCGATGGGGGTGATCGCGTCGAAACCGTGGAGCTGATACAGGTCGATGTAATCGGTCCCCAATCGCTTGAGGCTCGCTTCAACGGCCCGGATCAGATATTGCCGCGAGGATCCCAGGTTGTTGGGACCGACACCCGTGCGAAACGTCCCCTTGGTCGAAATGATGAGCTTGTCTCTTCGCCCCTTGATCGCCTCACCCAGGATTTCTTCTGCCATCCCTTGTGAGTACACATCGGCCGTGTCGAACATGGTCAGGTCGGCGGCCAGGCAGATGTCAACAAGCTGCCGGGCCTCGGCGACATCGGTCGCCCCCCAGGCTTTGAACAGCGGGCCGCCACCCCCAAAGGTTCCTGTCCCCAGGCTCAGTACCGGCACCTTGAAACCCGAGCCGCCCAGTTGTCGATATTCCATCAGGTTAATCTCCCCTGCGATGCGACAGAGTTTTTTTGATGCTCTGTCAGGAACGCTGTTATCAAGTGCTGCATGACACTTCCGAAGAGTATCGTACCGGCCCTTTCGCTCTCTTCGAGCCATTCTGCTGTCTTGCGTCGAACGCTGTCTTGAGTCGAACAAAGTGCGGACACGACTGGAACGGCGACGTTCTAGCGAACGAACAAAAATCCTTTCGAGTTAATCAAAGCCCACAGGAGGTCTTCGTAGCATTCTTTTGGCGTCGTGTATTCCGTCAGCAGGCGTTCGGTAGCACTGAGTTCCGCCGAAGAGGGTGGGCGACTTAGCGTGGCGAAATACAGGTCGGTCACGATTTCTGCGTGCGACTTTTTCTCGCTCAGCAACTTTTCCACTCGTCCCGTGCTGGCGGCAATCTTGGTGGCAATGACATCCCCATTGAGTGTATGCAGCGCCTGAGCCAGATTGGCGTCGGGCGACCGTTCGCATTCGCAGACACTCACACGGCGCGGTTTGGCGAACGTATTGAGGAAATAGTCGGGATACTCGGCATCAGGGATTTCGATCGCTCGGGTCCCCAGTGGCAGACTCTGAAACTTGGTCTGTGTCCCTGCAGCGTCGTCGATGGCGTCCAGCAGGGGCTCGGCCGCCAGACGTTTGACTTCGAAGTGACTGTAGAAGCGGGAATCCGCGACGTTTTGGGGCGTGGGCTGGGAATCGAGTTGATAAAGCCGGGATACCATGATGGTTCGGATCAGGTGCTTGAGATCGAAGTTGTGTGCGACGAAATCGTCGGCCAGTAACTGGAGCAGGGCCGGGTTGGTGGGGGGATTGGAAGCTCGCAGATCATCCACGGGTTCCACGAGTCCCCGTCCCAGCAGAAAGCCGACGTAGCGATTGACGGTCGCGCGAGAGAACGCGGCATTCTTTGGTGAGGTCATCCACTGGGCCAGAGCGATGCGCCGATCGAGCGGATGATCCACCGGTCCGGCGTCGAGCGGCTTGGGAGCCATTCGCTGTCCCGTGCGTGGTTGATGGACTTCACCTCCCGTGCGAATCACGACGACCCGTTCGAGTCCGAACAAACCGAATTCCTGGCTCGACTTCAGGCCGGTGCGTGCAAAGAACGCGGCAAAGCTGTAGTAGTCGTCCTGGCTGTATTTTTCAAACGGGTGATGATGACACTGCGCACACGTCAGTCGCGTTCCCAGAAACAGTTGGGACGTCGACTCGGCCAGCACCTGCGGGGTGCTGTTCACGATGAAATAATTGGCGGGGCCATTGGAGTAACTCGAACCCTTTCCCTGC
The DNA here is from genome assembly GCF_044336245.1 of Schlesneria sphaerica. Lineage (NCBI taxonomy): Bacteria > Pseudomonadati > Planctomycetota > Planctomycetia > Planctomycetales > Planctomycetaceae > Schlesneria > Schlesneria sphaerica. Next base: position 4,933,288 of record NZ_CP172346.1, read on the forward strand.
ACCAGTTCCGAGACAAATTTGTCAAACGGGACGTTGGCCCGAAAGGCCCCCTTGATCCAGTTATGCAGGGCCCACATTCCCGTTTCCTGCAGTTCACGGCTGCTGTTACGGAGCAGGTCGGACCACTTCAGTGTCCAGTAGGCGGCATAGCGTTCGGTGTAGAGTCCCCTGCGTGGCGAATCAACCAGACCCAGGACACGATCAATCCAGTGCGTCCGTCGCTCAAGGACGGATGTCGTATCGTTCGCGCTGGCCAGGAACTCTTCAATCTCGGCCCGCGTCGGTAAGGTGCCCGTGGCGTCCAGGAAGATGCGGCGCAGAAAAGTCGTGTCGTCGCAAAGCGGTGAGGGTTCAATCCCCAGTTCCCGGAACTTATTCGCTGCAAGGGTATCGATCGCGTTATGGTCGACCCAGCCTTCAAGCTGGGCCGGGGGACCGTAGGGAATCACGAACATCGCGATTTCGGCCTGGCCTTCAAAGCGGACCATGACCGGGGCCTGGCCTCGTCCGGTGACCTTGCAGAATCCCTCGCGAGAGACATTGACGAGCCCTTCGTCCATCGAATCGAACTTGGCCCAGGCAGTGACGTCGCGTGTCTGGCCGTCGGAGTAAACCGCTTCCACTCGCAACTGCTGTGTCAGGCCCGGTTCGCCATTTCGCTGGGCGGGGGTCACAATCAACCGTGACACGGGACGCTCCGTTCCTGGGCCGGGAGCCCCCCCGCGGATCCAGGCGACGAGCATTTCATAGTCGCGGGATCCCCGATCCAGCCGGCGTCCTCCCCCATGGGGGATTTGCATGGTCGGTTTCTGTAGCAGCAGACTCGCTGTCGGTTCGAGCAGATTGACTCGCCGGCCAACAGCTTCCCGCACCATTGCGGTTCGATCTTCGGCGGGATCAAAGCCGAAGACAGACAGTTTAAATCCACCCTGTCCATGCTGGGCTGCGTGACAGGCACCCATGTTGCAGCCGGCTTTGTAGAGTGCCGGTCGGACCTGTTCGAGATAGTTAACCACCGGCTCTGCCACGACGTCCGTGACGACGACATTTACCGACTGGACCCGTTCACCCACTTTGACGGTGATGGTCGCCGTGCCATCGCCCCGCGGAATGACACGTCCCGCCGCTGTCACGACGGCCACCTGCTCGTTGGAAGTGGCGAACTCCGCTTGAGAAGTCAGGTCTGCTGCGCGCGTCGCTTCGGCGCCCGGATGGGTAACCAGCAACTGAGTCTGAGCGAAATTGCCTTTGAGAACGACTTCGCGGGGGATGACTGACAGAGCGTCCGCAGAGAAGACCGGCTTCATTCCGTAGACAGTGGAAACCAGTAAAGCCAGCAACAGACGGAATAGCATTGGCGGGCTCCAGACATTCGGCAGGGCTTCAGGCCGATCAGGAGATCAGCCGGATGGAGGAGCCATCATGATCGATCCAATAATCAGATGCAAATGCATCCGTCAGGGCATTTTTGAGAGTCGGTGTTGATACAAGCAGCGATTTTCCTCGTCCTTCTCTGGAATTCGCCGGAGGAGAATCGCAGAATTGCAACATTCGGTGAGTCGAATCCACCGAGATTGGAAGTTTGACTAGACGCACTGGTTCGCCCAGATCTACCCCGACAATTCATCCGGGAGAGTGGCGTCCAAGCAAGCACATTCAGATTCGGAGTTCTTAAGTGCTCGATGCAGGAGAAACCGAATTCGGGCGGCGTAGGCAACTTGCAGCCGATTATCTGTATCGAGGAAAGAAAAAGCGTCTTCTGGAGTGGCTGTTCCTGTACGTCGGATTCCTGGGAATCGCTCTTTGTTTCACTCCAGAAGATGACCTGCTGATCGATTTGATTCTAGGATTGCCAGTGACCATCCTGGGTGTGGCCTGGTGCTTCACGGATGCGGCGGAACGATCTTTTCGTCTGGGTCCCGTGATGAAGCTGTTTCTGATTTTCTTCTTCATCTTCGGGATTTTCGTCTACCTGATTCGAACACGCGGCATGCGCGAATGGCGATCTCTCGTCACGGCAATCGCTTGTATTGTTGCCTTGTTCGCCTGTCTGTTCGGAACGGCGTACTTAACCGCCAGTCTTTTTTTCGATGCTGACGGAAACCAGGGTGCGATCTGGTTTAGTTAGAAATATATCGCCTGCGGTCCGGGCTTCATGACCGATAGTCTGATGTCAAATTGAATTCCTCTACCTGTCACGCCGGTTCAATTGAGGTCGCTGTTCCAGCGGTGCGACAGGACGACAGCCTGCTTAATCGCAAATTCACTCGTCAATGGGGGCGGGTTTTAGCGTCGTTGGATGGCGTTCGCGGGCGTCACTTCAAGGACTTCGGCAAATAGCGGTGCTGCGGTCCATTCACGAAACCAATGCTGCAAGTCGTTCTTCAGAGAATCGAGATCGAATTCGGGAATGCCGCACAAAGTCTGCAGAGCCACGCCGACGGGCTGTTGCTGGTAAAGTGCCGACAAGAGATGGTACTGGGAGCGAGTCACTTCGAACCGGCGAACGATGTAATCACGGCGCGTAATCACCAGATACACGGGGCGGGGGTTCGGAAGAGTGGGTGGCGTTCCGCGGCGAACGGCGGTGGCGTATTCGTGAACCGGGAATCCGAACTCCCTCAGTCGCACAGACGCATGAAACCGGAGCACCGATGCCGCAAATTTTTCGGGCGATAAACCGGCGAGAGAATCCGCGCTGAGTGACGGGACTCGCTCCGGGCCGGGACCGTCAAAAACGTCGTTGTAAACGGCTTCCAGGCGTGTGAGGTCGATCAGAAAGTCGGCGAAATCGAACTCAGCACTCCCGGGATTGCTCTCGCGAGGGGGGCGGGTCGACCGGAGGTAGGACTCGAACGAGGTACCCAGTTCCGCCAGGGTGTAGCTCTTCGACGGGTGGCTGACGAGATAGCCGAATGCCAGGCCATCGAAGGCGTCGTCACCCGCCGCCTGCCGTACTGCAGGGAACTGAGAACGCAGGCAGTCCAGCAGGCGTCCGAAGTAAGCGTTGCCGTAAATGCGCAGCCGATCGAGACTGCTCAGGCGCTGCGAGGGGAGTATGACTGACTCAACATCGGAGACGCTGGTCGCGAATCGTTCCATCGCCGGAGAGGATGCGATTCCTGCTTCGATCCCCAGCGGATCCGTGATGACGGATTGCAGCCAGCTCTGAATCACGTCGAGGGGAGGGGGGCCGGACGACATTGCGGGGTTCGTTCAGGAAGAGCAGGGGGGATCCGAAGACCCGTCCGCGATCTGCGGTTATTTACGTTCGCGGGCGTAGCGTACCCGGCAGCCTCGACCAATTGTTTCCTTGACCTCGGGGGTTTCGCCTTTGAGGGACGTGTTGATGGCTTCCTCGACGTATCGTCTGGTGACCTTTTCCGCGTCGGTCGAATCGTCGAGTGCTCCCATGTAGACGACCTTGCGGTCCTGGTCCAGCACAAAGTATTCAGGGGTGAACGTGGCCCCGAAGTCCCTGGCGATTTTTTGCGATTCGTCATACAGGTAAGGGAAGGAGAGCTTTTGTTGTTTGGCCCGTTGTGTCAGCTTGTCGAGGCGGTCGGGTGCAATCTGGTTAACACAAATGGCAACGAACCCCACCTTGCCGTCGGGACCGCCGTATTGCTTTGACAGGGCGTCGAATCGGGCCTCGTAGTCGATAGCGGTCGGGCAACTGAGACAGGTGAACGAGACGACGAGGACCTGCTTTTCCTTGAGGTCGCCGGTCGAATGAGGGTTTCCGTCGGAGCCGGGCAGTTTTTCCCATGCGGGGGCCACCTGACCGATGCTCAGAACTTCATTGAATTCACCGGCAGTGCAAGTCAGGTGACCGAGGCAGGTGACGATGACCGCCAGCAGGTTGGAGAGACGCATCAGCGCAGTTCCTTCATTCAATGAATACGGCTTGACCTCGCGAGGGCCCTGATGTCTCACAAGGCGACGGTTGTGAACCACAATGCTTGAAAAACGTTATGCCGCACCGTTGTGGTTGTCCTGGGCTCGCAGGCAACCCGATCGGTAGGCATCCGCCATGGCAAGGGGGATTTCCGCCTCGGCCAGAACGACCTTCGACTGATTCTCGACGGTGAGTGCTTTCATTTCCTGTTCGGCAGCCACGGCCCGGGCCCGTCGTTCTTCGGCCTTAGCGCGGGCAATTCGCATGTCGGCTTCCGCCTGATCGGCCTGCAGGCGGGCGCCAATGTTGTCACCCACATCGATGTCCGCGATATCGATCGAAACGATGGCGTAGGCGGTCTGGGAATCAAGTCCCTTGGCGAGCACCGTTCTGGCGATCAGCGTGGGATTGGCGAGAACTTCGTTATGCGTGTTACACGAGCCGATGGCCGAGACGATCCCTTCGCCGACGCGAGCGACAATCGTGTCCTCGGTGGCTCCGCCGACGAGCTGTGCGAGGTTGGTGCGAACCGTCACACGCGCACGTGCTTTCAACTGAATCCCGTTCTTGGCGACACCGTCGAGCGTGGTCCGGCCGAATGATTTCGGGTCCGGGCAATCGATCACCTTAGGATCGACGCTGGTCTGAACGGCTTCCAGGACGTTTCGTCCTGCCAGGTCGATAGCGGCGGCGGTATCCCAATTCAGATTGATACGGGCACGATGAGCGACGATCAGTGCCCGGACCACCGTTTTGATATTTCCGTCGGCCAGATAATGCCCTTCCAGCCGCTCGGTCGTCACCTCTTTCAGACCGGCCTGCACGGCCATGATTTTGGCGTCGACGATGGCGGTCGGGTTCACCTTACGCAGCGACATGAAGAAGAGTGCAAGCGGGCTGATTTTCGCCCGCGTGACGAAGGCTCGCAGCCAGAGTCTGAAGTAGGCTGCGAAGATAGCAAGACCCACCACGACAAGGAGAACACCAGCGCCAATTACGATGATCATCAGGGCTTGGATCGTCTCTTTACTCATCGAAGTCGTTCCTGAACGAGAGCAGTGGTGCCTGTCGTAACCTGATTCACTACGCGAGGGGATTCACTACGGGATGCGCGACCCCGGTCAGATGGTCAACTCCGTTACTGCCGCTTTGACTGGATCGCCAGAATCGGATTCTGTGGGAGGAGACAGCGGTGATGGGAGGCAGTCTCTGATTCCGTGGTCCGATCCTGATCCGGATCATCTCGAGCAGCGGATCGATTCTAGGATGCACGGGGGGAATGGTCGAGCGACTGTCTCAATTCGATTCGTAAAAACAAAAACCGCAGCCACATTACTGTGACTGCGGTTTTTTGAGAGACCGTGGAAGTGTCGCCTTGCTCTTCCCGCCAGAATTGCAAGGGAACCACGGCCGGGACGCATTTCAGGGTGATCCAGTCGCAACACAATTCACATCACAGTCGACCGCGAGGTCTTGTATGGTGCGGGGCGGTATTGTCGAAGGAGGATCGCTCGTTGCCTTTTTACAAGTGTAACTGACGTTTCGTGAACTGTTTCACGCACAATATAAATCGGCGGGATTCGCCGTTATCACGAGTCTCTCGGACAAAAGTTGTCGGCTTTCGCCGGACCGATGTCTGGAAAACGGGGTAAGACGAACATTCGGTGTGGCGAGACATTTCCGGTTCTCGCGTCACGGCAGCCTCGCCGCCGCTGGACGAACATCCCTACAATTCCATCGTCAGTCAAATCCTGCATGTTTTGACCTCCGTCGCTGTCTCACGCCAGCTCAGTGACGAGGACCGAACTGCTGGAATGCGTTGGAGTATCCTCGGCACGGATGTCGGGTCTGTGGATCCGCACATTTCTTTCAGGAGATTCAGACATGGCTACCGTCCTGCAGACAGCAAACGATTCTCTCGCCAAGTTGACCGAACACTCCTGGAAGCCTCAGCCCGCGCCGGCACGCTTTGTCCATCAACTTCTGAATGAATGCCTGCAGCAGAGCCCGTTCGGGGCAGCGCTGTCACAGCGGATGCTGGACGAAACGGGGACTCGCCTGCTCGATTGGATCGACCACTTTGGGATTCCCCACGTCGACCCGATACTCGGCGAATTGCCCGGCGTAGGATATGTCGAGACGAAGTCAGAGGGCGGCGAAGCTGCCTGGCATCATCCTGAGGGACTCTTTCCCCGGATTCGAGTGATCGAGGGGAAAAGGCGCGAATTGGCGATCAAGGTCGAGTCCGTGGCGGATTTTCTGTTTGCTCACGAAATGACTGATGTTGCGATTGAAGGGGAACCCTGGTCTGCACTGCGGCGAGCTCGCGTCGCCAGCGATGCAGGTGTCGATGTGATCGTCGTTGAACGGCATGGAACCCTGGCGTTTGAACCCTCAGCGGCCGATTCCCTCATCACGGCTCTCGTCGCGCTGCACTACGAACGATTTCTGCTTCGCCGGCGTGACTTTGAACAGGACGCGGAAGGCTTTGCTGCGGCGGGAGAGCTTGCTGATGCGGCGATGAAGGACCTCGGACGCGACCGGGCCTGTGAACTGTTCTTCAAAGCCGAGCGACAGTACTGGCAGCAGCGGAATCGAGCGGGGCGAATCCAACTTGCCCGGCAAGCAGTCCTGGGGCTGGGGTGGGCGAACCACGACCATCACACCTATCGTTCCAGCCGTGAGACCTTTGTGCTGCTGATCGCATTTCTGGAAAAGCTGGGCTTTGTGTGTCGCGAGCGCTTCTACGCGGGCCGCGAAGCGGGCTGGGGAGCCCAGGTCATTGAACACCCTGTGACGGGTGTCACCATCTTTGCGGACGTTGATCTTTCTCCTGAGGAACTGGCCCAGGACTTCTCACACGAACCGCTTCCCGCCCGAGCCCAGTTGGGGACAGTCGGGCTGTGGTGTGCCCTGCATGGCGAAGCATTTCTGCAGGCCGGGATGCACCATCTCGAATGCCAGTTCGACTTCTCTGCAACGCGCGATCAGTTGAAAGAGGCTGGGATCGATACGATGCCGCCGTTCACGGATTTCCCGTATCTGCGTCAGGCGTTTACGCGAGGCGAGCAGTGGAAGGTCAGGCCTGAACGAGTCGAGCGGCTTCGTGCGGCGGGTCGAATCACTGACGCTCAGGCCAACCAGTTTCTCTCTCAGGGGGCCTTAGGGTCGCACCTCGAGATTCTGCAGCGGGATGACGGATATAAGGGGTTCAATCAAACCGGAATTAACGAGATTATTTCAGCAACAGATCCCCGCCGATCGCTGCACCAGTAACTTTCAGGTGCGGGCGTTGATTCGACAGCGTCTCGCGCGGGTCGAGCGACGAATCGAAAAAATCACTGATACGTCGATCGTATTCGATCGGGGCCACGTGCCGGGCGCGGTTGTGCTTGGCGGCGGGGACCAGCCACAGTTTCGCCCTCGGAGAATCCAGACGGCGGTACAAGTGACGCCCGACATCCGGGTGGACGTAGTTGTCACGTTCCCCAGCGACCAGCAGTACAGAACGATTTCTGAGCAGCTGCAGCCAGTTCTCCAGAACCACATAGGGGCGTTTCCGCAGAAGTTGACTGGTCCAGCGAACCAGGACCGATGTCAGGCGGATGTGCCACATTGGCAACAGCGGCAGGAAGACACGGGGAACGTAGAGGGTTGCCCAGCGGGAAATAAAGTGTACCAGCAGGGCATCGGTGGAATAGGCACCCTCGCAGAAGACGGCCTTCACACGTTCTGACCGGGCAGCAGCGATCAATGCGGGAGTCGATCCACGACTGACCCCCATCACTCCCAGCGGCAGGTGATTGAGGTCTGGTCGGCTGGCGATGAAGCGGAGGGCCGAAAGGGCATCTTCCACTTCAAACTCCGTGGCCCAGTGCAGCGGGGAATACCCCTGCAGGGACTCGCTTTCACCCTGATTTCGGAAGTCAAAGGCGACGACCTTGAAGCCCGCTTCCAGTAACCCGCGGGCGTAGATCGATGCCGACCAGTGGCTTCCTTCGAGTTCGGGGCAGAAAAGGATGACACCCCGAGGGACGCTCTGGCCGTTAAAGTGGATACTTCCCCGGAGAGTAATTCCATCGCGAGTTTGAAACGAGACCTCTTCCGCAGCCGGATCCCGTGGTACAGGCGGGACAGAGAAAGGAGGCTTCGTTTCGAAGATCCGCAGCACGAGACGAACATAGATGCACTGGACAATAACATCCACTGCGACCACGCTGGCCACGAGAATTGACAGCCAGAACAATTGTCATTTCCTCTGACAGAACTAACTCTCAAATTCCGCGAATATCAATGAGCAGTTCTGACCACCGAATCCGAAGCTGTTCGACAATGTACGACGGACCTGAGCCTCGCGAGCCTGATTGGGGACGTAGTCCAGATCGCAGTCAGGGTCGGGAGTCTCGTAGTTGATTGTCGGTGGCAAGACGTTGTCTCGCATCGACAACAGGCAGGTGATCGCTTCAACGCTTCCAGCAGCGGCGATCAGGTGGCCCATCATGCTCTTGATGCTGGAAACGGGCGTCTTGTACGCGGAGGGACCGAACGATGTTTTGATCGCCGCGGTTTCGACCTTATCATTAACTTCTGTGCTGGTGCCGTGAGCATTGATATACTGAATATCTTCGGCATTCAGCTTGGCGTCGCGCAAAGCCATATTAATGCAGGCGACAGCACCCCGACCTTCAGGATGAATGTCGGTGATGCGGTAGGCGTCCGCCGTGGAACCATAGCCGACCAGTTCTGCATAGATCCGGGCACCGCGCTTCTTCGCGTGTTCGAGCTCTTCGAGAATCACCATCCCCGCACCTTCGCCCAGCACGAATCCGTCCCGGTCGCGGTCGAACGGACGCGAGGCACGCTGAGGCTCGTTGTTGTGGGTCGACAGCGCGGTTAACAGGTTGAAGCCCGTGACACCGAAGGGGTGAATCATGCTGTGGGCACCGCCCGAAAGCATGACGTCGGCGTCACCACGGCGAATGATTTCGGTCGCTTCGCCGATTGCCTGACTGGATGCCGCACAAGCGGTCAGACAGTTCAGGTTCGGTCCCTGTGCATCGAACAGGCTGGCCAGATGGCCTGCCGGCATATTCGGTTCCTGCTCCAGTTCCTGCTGCGCGTGCAGGCGGGTGAGTCCGACGCGAGTGAACGCTTCGAGGTCGACATGACCGTCGTGCTGCGACTCGGCAATCAGGCTCATCACGCGGGCAAAATCCTGCTGACCTTCGCCCGCACCCAGATAGATTCCGAACCGTGACGGGTCGACGCTGTCGAGGACACCGGAATCATCGACCGCTTGACGGGCTGCGCCAATGGCGAACCGGATGTTCAGGCCGCAATGCTCGAACCGTCGCGGATCATCGACGTAGTTCTTGAGGTCGAAGTTTTTGACTTCGGCGGCGAATGTCGTCGGGAAGTGCGAAGCATCAAAGTGCGTAATCGGACCGATTCCGCTCTTGGCTTCCTGGAGTGACTTCCACATCTCTTCGACAGTATTACCGATCGGGGTGATAGCTCCGATACCGGTGACGACAACTCGCCGTCTCATGTTGAACTCCAAGAATAAATTCTTTGATGGATGTCTCTGACGTGATTAGCTGATTCTCGTGGAAGCGAGCACTGCGACGGAGTTACGGATTCCCTGACGTGGAATCTTCTTTGCCTCCGTCACCCGCTTTTCCAACATCCATCACTCCCAGCAATCGCATGGAAAAAACGAAATTCTTCTGATCGATTCGGACTCCGCCAGCGACATTCTCGCTGACATGAGCGAAGACGATTTCGCCTTCCGCCACCAGTCGATCGCCGACGTGGGCTGTCGCTTCGACCATGCCCCCTTCGTCCCGCACATCGATCAACTTCGCGGTATAGGTCAGGGTGTCGCCGGGAATGGCCCAGCTGTGGTATGTCATTCTTGGCACCTTCGCCAGAATGACAACCTTGTTGAAATCATTCACTTTTCCGAGAAGGATGCCGCCGGTCTGTGCCATTCCTTCCAGCATCAGTGACGGAGGCATCACGGGAAAGCCCGGAAAGTGGTCGTGCAAATGATCTTCCGCCAAAGTGATGTTCTTGATCGCTTTGGCATGAGAGCCATCTGCAAATTCAACAAACCGGTCAATCCAGATCCAGCGCATGATGTTATTGATCCATCTCGGACAGTCGGGTCGCCACGATTTTGGACGGGCCAGAGCCCTCAATGTCCAAAACGGTCTTTCCTGACAGTGTGGCTAATTCCGTGTAAATGTCTATTTCTGCTGGTCATCCCGCGCGCGAGCGACATTCCGCAGAGCACTGGGGCGGGCAGATTGCCGTGACCAGGGCACTGAACGCAGAAGGTCGTTGATCCCCGTGCCCGTCAGACCGGCGCAAAAAGGGATCTCGCTGCTTCGTCGATTTCTCCGAAGCAGCGAGGTATCGCTTGTTCAATGAGAGCAGTTCTCATTGGAATGCTCGTGAACTAGTTCAGCTTCGAAGCGAGGAAGTTCACAACCATGTTGACGGTGAACAGGTCTTCGACGTTTTCAACCTTGGGATCTTGAGCCAGCTTGTCGATGGCGGCCGAGTCCGCGTGGGGCAGCTTGGTTCGCAGTTCGCTGAGACCCTTTTCGGTGACTTTCCCGTTTTCGGCGAAGCCGGAATCCGCGGCGAACAGACTTTCAGGGAACAGTTCGTTGCGGGGAATCTTGATCCCGAAGTTCTTTTCGAGACGGAAGACGATATCGAGGAAGTCGATCGATTCCGCTCCCAGGTCGGCTTTCAAGCGTGACGCGGGCGTGACATCGTCGTCATCGACCCCCAGGGCGTCGATCAGTGTCGCTTTTACTTTTTCGTAGATTTCGTCGTGAGATGGCATCCAAGATTCTCCTGAGAACTGCCGTGCCGGACCACATTGGCTTCCGGCAGTTCATTTCTAATTTTCACCCAAATTCAAATAAATCGATTTATCCCGACGGATGGAGTGAGTCATCAATCGGTCAAATCATGTTCCTGACAAAAATTAACCCATACCACCAAGTGTCAGTCCTCCATCGACTTTCAACACCTGGCCTGTGATGTAGCTGGATTCTTCGCTCGCCAGAAACAACACCGCGTTGGCAATATCTTCTGGCTTCCCCAATCGCTTGACGGGAATGGAGTTCTTTACTTTGTCTCCTGCAGCATTCACAACCGCGACTGTCATGTCCGTCTCGATGAATCCGGGAGCGACACAGTTCACTGTGATGCCCCGCTTGGCGTACTCGGTGGCGAGACAACGAGAAAATCCTTCGATCCCCGCCTTGCTCGCCGCATAGTTGGCCTGGCCGGGATTGGAAAAGTCAGCGGCGACGCTCGACATATTCACAATTCGACCAAACCTGTTACTCATCATCGGACGTATTGCGGCCTGACAAAAATTAAAGACACTCGACAGATTCGTATTGATGACTTCATGCCATTCTTCGGCAGACATCGCGAGCACCAGTTTGTCGCGAATAATGCCCGCATTGTTGACGAGGATATCCAGGCGCCCCCATTTTGACACCACGTTCTCGATGGCGGCGTCCGCTTCCGATTTTTGCGACACATCAGCCTTAATCGCGTACACTTCATGACCTTGCGACGTTAGATCGGTCACGATCTGGTCAGCGGCCTCCTGGTTGGACTGATAGACGAAAGCCACTTTCGCGCCGGCTTTGGCGAGTGCGAAGACGATTGCTTTTCCGATCCCGCGACTTCCACCAGTAACGAGTGCGACACGTTCAGAGACATTCATCGTAGTAGATCCTCAAAAATCGCCGTATCTTGCCGACCAGCGTCAGATACGTCTCAGTTCCATTGCGAATTTATCCGGCGCCGCGAAAACGCGTCAGGCTTGCGGGGGTGTCCAGATCTGTTGAAATATGTCCCGGTAAGTTTGAATTCGAAGCGCATCAGAGTCTGCCAGTGATGGATTTTGATCACGCAGATTAAATGCTTCGAGGGTGAGCTTCGCGGAGACCGCCGAATCACCGTTCACCGTTCCGGACCCGTTAAACTCCCAGGTTGTGCCTGCCTGCTTGCGAACCGCCATCTTCACGATCAACGTGTTTCCCGGGGTCACAAAGTTATTGTAACGGATGGCACGCACTTCCTTCAGCATGACGGTGCTGTAAGCAAAATTGTCCGCGTGCCTCATCAGCCAGCCGCCAGCCTGAATCAGCGTCTCCAGCATCAGCACGCCTGGCATGACGGGAAACCCGGGAAAGTGATCCGCCAGGTATTCCTCGGCCAAGGACAGGTTTTTGAGTGCCGTGATGGACTTCTGCGGTTCCAACTCCGTAATGCGGTCAATCAGCAAAAATCGCATTCAACTACGTCCATTTCCGCACCGTCGCACTGATCGTGAACTCAGGCAACGCGTGCTACTGCAGGTCGGGTTTGCAAGAATCCTACTCACACACGAGCGACCATAAATAGTTCATTCTATAGTGTGTCGAGAATACCACACAACCCCGGAACTCTCTTCACGCTGCTCGTGGATGTAAGCCTTTTTGGAATAATCGGTTATGAGTGACGAAGCTGGTCGATCCGTGGGAAAATCCCCCTCGTTCACCCCCCAACAAAGTGATGCCATTCACCGCCGCGGGGTTTCCATTGCCCTTTCTGCGGGGGCCGGATGCGGCAAGACATTCGTGCTGACACAGCGTTTTCTGGCAGGTCTGCAGCCCGCGGGGACCAGTGCCGAATCGCCCATCGATCTGCATCAACTGGTGGCGATCACCTTCACCGATCGCGCCGCTCGCGAAATGCGAAACCGGATTCGTGCAGCCTGTCATCATCAATTGCAAACCTGCACAGCCGATCACGTTGACCATTGGCTGGAAATTTTGCGGGGACTGGACGGGGCACGCATCAGCACGATTCACTCGTTCTGCACCAGTCTGTTGCGGTCGCAAGCTGTCGAAGCGGGACTCGATCCCCAGTTCACAGTCCTCGAACCGGCCCTGGCCGACACGCTGTTACGACGCGTCGCCCGGGATACACTCCACCGACTGCTGGAGCAGGGGGATGAGGATGCCGTCGCGTTCACTGTGCAGTTCGGTCTCGAACGGGTTCGGGAGCATCTGCGAGCTTTCACCCTGCAGCGTTTCCAGATAGATTTTGCGGCTTTCAGCGAGGTCACGCCCGAGTTACTAGCAACCCAGTGGTTGCAGAAGTGGCAGACTGATTATGTGCCCCGCCTGGTCGACAACTTCCGTAAAGCCCCTCTCGTAGAGCGGTTGCGGGAAGCCTTATCCGGATCGCCGTCAAAGAACCCGACGATGATTGAGCGGATTGGCATCCTGAGCACGCTGCTGCATCCCGAGACCCCCTGGGCAAATGTCGAGCAAACGCTGGCAGACATTCGTGATCAGTGCCGCGTCCAAGGAGGGGGCGGAAAAAAGGACTGGGTCTCGGACGAACGGCAGGAAGAGGCCAAATTAGTCTTGGAGAAAATGCGCAAGGCTGTCGACAAATTGCGGGAGCAACTGGAATTTGACCCGCAGCACGTCGCCATCTCTGCGGAACTAGCCTGCCGTGCCGTCCGTCTGACCCAACTGACCGCCGCCGAGTATGCCGCTGCCAAACGGGCTCAGGGGGTGCTCGACTTCGACGATCTGCTGCTGCATGCACGGGATCTGCTTCGGGATCACGAAGCCGTGCGTCAGCGAGTCGCTTCCAGCATTCGTCTGCTGATGGTCGATGAGTTTCAAGACACCGATCCCGTTCAGGCCGACGTCGTTCGCAGCCTGTGCGGTGCCGCATTGACCGCCGGTAAGCTGTTCATGGTCGGTGACCGCAAGCAGTCGATCTATCGCTTCCGCCGAGCCGACCCGACCGTCTTCACGTCGATGAGTGCCGAGCTCCCCCCGCACGGGCGGTTGCCCCTCAATGTGAACTTTCGCAGTCAGCCTGCAGTGCTGAATTTCGTGAATCACCTCTTTTCTGCGTCACTGGAGGAGTACGAGCCGCTCGACCCGTTCCAGAAGGTCCAGCATTCGCCGACACCGGCCGTGGAGTTTCTCTTCGCCTGGTACGACGTCGTCGAGACCCGTCAGCAGGAAGAGGAATCGGGTGTCGGCGAAGCGATAACGGCAGAGGAGGACGAGGAGACTCGCGCCAACGCGCCCCAGTTGCGAAGACGGGAAGCAGACTGGATCGCGCGGCGAATCTTTGCATTGCTGGACGACCCCACGCCGCGGATTCGAAGTCATGCCAGGGACGCGCAGGGGAATCCGATTCTGCGCCGGACCGAACCGGGTGATATCGTCATCCTGTTTCGTGCCTTGTCGAACGTCCAGGACTACGAAGCGGCTCTCCGTCGTTATGGACTCGAATACTACCTCGTCGGCGGCAAGGCATTTTTCGCGCAGCAGGAAGTCTTCGACCTGCTGAACCTGTGTCGTTATCTCGATGATCCTGATGATCTGATCGGGCTGGTCGGCGTGCTCCGGTCGCCGTTCTTCAATCTGAGCGACGACGCGATCCAGGCACTGGCCACTAGTTCGGATTCCGGGGCGAAAGGGGCAGAGGAGGTCGCTGCCTCCTCGCAACAGATTGCCGCAGAGGGAAAAGAGCAGGGGCCAGGTCACCGTTCCCTGTCCCGAAACAAGCCTTCGCTTCACCACGCACTGCAGCAGGAACCACCCGCATTTCTACCCGACGATCAAAAGTCCCGGATTCGGTTTGCAAACGAAGTTCTGAGCGATCTTCGTAATTTGAAGGACCGAATTCCGCTTGCCGATCTGCTGAATCAAGGGGTTGAGCGGACCGGTTACGACGCTTCTCTGCTGGCCGAGTTTCTCGGGGAACGTAAACTCGCCAATCTGCGAAAGTTGATCGACATGGCGCGGCAGTTCGATCGCGGCAACGCTTACACCCTCAAGGATTTCGTCACCCGTCTGCAGACTTCGGTGCTGGAAGAGTCGAGTGAGGAATTCGCCACCACGCAGCCCGAGTCGGGAGATGTCATTCGGTTGATGTCAATCCATCAATCCAAGGGGCTGGAGTTTCCCGTGGTGATTGTGGCCGACATCGATCGGAAGGGGCCACCGCGAGGCGGCTCAGCCATCCTGCATCCCGAGCTGGGGCCACTGATCAAGCAGCCGGAACAATTCGGACGTCAGGTCGATAACCTCGGCCTGAAGATGTACAAGCTGGACGAGGATGAAGCGGATGCGGCGGAAACGATTCGCCTGTTTTATGTCGCCTGCACGCGAGCGGCCGACTACCTGATTCTGTCCGCCGGAATCGAGCCTGAGAAGCCCGCTCAATCCCCTTGGCGAATCCTGCTTGAGTCCCGGTTTGATGTCAGTACCGGCCTGCTGAAAATGGATCCCCTGCTGGGGACTTCGGAGTTTGGGACCGGAGGACGCGACACCGTTCCGGAAGTCTTCATTCATCGTGAAGCGTGTCAGGTGCCTCGCTTCCATCTGCATCACGAAAAACACATCGCGGTCGGAGAAATTCCCGGACGTGTGCTGCACGCAGAGCCCGGCGAGTTCCCCGTCACCTCCCGCGTGTATGGACCGGATCGAAACGATCTGGCGGTTCTCAGCGTGTCACGTCTCGAAGAGATCGACGCGACGCTACGGGCACCTCACCAGATCACGCCGCATCCGGGACAGGAAAGGGGGCAGGAACGGGAACGGGGACAGGATGCCGAATCGTTCATTGATCCCGATCAGGCGACCGCCTTGGGAACGCTGGTTCACGCAGTGCTGGAAGTGGCCCGCTTTGACGAGCCCGACGGCTGGGAAGAATTGCTCACCCAAGCCGTGCAGCGGAGCCCCGATGCGATCCCACAAAGAGTCGTTCGTCAGGCCGAGATGATGCTGACGAAATTTTTCAGTTCACCACTGGCGCAGGAACTCGCCGGCTACAAATCAACTCAGCGAGAGGTGGAATTCTTCCTCCCCTGGCCATCGAACCTGAAGGAGGACAGGCCCAAGGAGGGCAAGTCCGAGGCTGCGGAGGCCGGTGCGCGGCCTGTTCCGCGACCCGATCCGATGATTGCCGGTGTCATCGATCTGCTAATTCAGGCCGATCAGGGCTGGCACGTCATCGACTACAAGACAGGAGAATTTCCGCTCGAGGTCCCAGTCGAACAACTGCTGGCCCCGTATGAAATCCAGATGCGGCTGTACGCCTACGCCGTGCAGCAATGGTTCGGAGTACGACCGCACGAAGTGTCACTCGTCGTATTCCGACCCCAAGTTCGCCGAATCACCCTCGAATGGTCCGACACCCGCTGGGCCAAGGTCCAGCAGCGCGTCAGCAACGCGTTCAACTCCCTCAGAACAACACCCCAGAACAACCTGCCGCCCCACTTCGAGGCTCGTTAGCACAGTAGTCCATCGGCACGGTAGGCAGTATTTCATCAGCCCAGTAGAGGGTTCAGGCAATCAAGGCTGGCTCAACCCAAGTAGCCCTGTCGTTCCGCGACAGGAAAGCCAAAGTACGCCTAGAAGTAGTTTCAAAACCCGATAGGTAATTACTGTTGCATCTGGCTTTTCACGCAGAATTCAATCGGCAAGTTTTGCAGACGAGGGTTTTGAAACTGCTTCTAGCCTGGAAGACTTCACCTGCCGGACAAATGCGTTTCGTGCATGCCATCAAAAAGTCTAACAACTTGCGACGCCACTAAATGAGACCTGCCCCCGTCTCCTTTCCCCATCTATCCGGGGCACGGCCAGCGCGCATAGATAGGCGATTTGGGAAGACTGGCGCAAAGACCTTTGCGCTGGTACATGTTAGACATGGCACTTCTCGTGGGACTCTCTGTTGATCGACACAGGACGAGATGAGCCGCTCGGGAGCGGGGCATCCTTTCATGGCGGAAAAGCTGGTGAATGTCGAGTCGATTGGATCTTACTTCGAGTCGCTTTCGGATCCTCGGCATGAACGGAATCGGAAGCACCTGTTGGGAGACATTATCGTGATCGCCGTCTGCGGAATCCTCTGCGGAAGCGACGGTCCCACAGCCATTCATCGCTGGGCAGCAAATCGTCAGGAATGGTTGTCGGAATTCTTGCCGCTGCCCAACGGCATCCCCTCGCGCGATTGCATTCGACGTTTGCTGATGGTGCTTAGCCCCGAAGCGTTTCAGAAGTGCTTTCAGCAATGGATTGCCAGCCAGCTGATATCCTCCGAAGAGGATGGTAAAGAGAATAAGAAACGCTTGATTGCGATCGATGGGAAGACGTGTCGAGGTTCGCGTTCTGTTGCTGAGGGACTGAGTGCGCTGCACATCGTCAGCGCCTGGGCAAGCGAAGAAGGGATCGCCCTGGGACAAGTGGCCACGGAGGCAAAATCGAATGAAATCACAGCAATCCCTGAACTTCTCCGCCAAATTGGTCTCACCAATTCGTTGATTACGATCGATGCGATGGGCTGTCAGAAAGAGATTGCAAAACAGATCGTCGATGGCGGGGGCGATTTTGTCATCGCAGTGAAAGACAACCAACCGACACTGAGCCAGGCGATAGAAGACTACTTTGCGAAACATCTTGAGACTGACCTAGACGATTTGAAGTATCACAGTCATGAGACAAACGAGAAGGGGCACGGTCGATTCGATGAACGCTCTTATTACTTGACCGTAGTCCCGGGAGACTTCCCGCTGAAGAAAGAGTGGCCTTGGGTGAAGGCCATCGGTTATTCATTGCGGTTGTCACAACAGGGGAACGGACCACAAAGTTGCGAGGTTCGTTACTACATCAGCAGTCATTATTTCAGCGGCAAACGCTTCAGTGAGGCTGTCCGCGGCCACTGGAGTATCGAATCGATGCACTGGGTGCTTGATGTGACCTTCCGCGAAGACGATAGCCGCACGCGCGAACGGACGCTGGGAAACAACCTCAGCTGGCTCAGGCGTTTCGCGGTCACGCTGCTCAAGAGCCATCCCATCAAAGACAGCCTCCGCGGAAAGATGATCCGATGCTCAATGAACACAGACTTCCTTACACAAGTTATTACTCGTCAATATGTTTGATATGCGCTGGCCTTGCTATCCGGGGTTACCACCAAGTCCGTTCAAGTAGCATCATTTTGCTGTCTGGGTCGACCCACAGATTCGATGAGTAGCCTTGCCCAAAACTTTCAGGGAAAACATAAAGAGTCTTAGCATTCTTTAAAGGAAACCATGAAGGTTTCGGCGTCAGATTATTCGCACGCGACTCTGATTCCTTGTCAAGCGAGCTTTGAATCAAACCAAATGTATTTACGACTAGTTCTAGGTCTGTATCAGACTCATAAGACATTAGGGCAAGGTAAATAGGGTCGTGCCCAGGATCTCTCACAAATTTTTCGACATAGCGAAGCCCGCCTTGCTCAGGACACTTTTCCCAAGGGGGGAAATTCTTTCGATTTTCGGATATCAATGGAATTTTCCCGCATCCTGCGATCTGAAAGATCGCCAAGCATAGCCAAGATACCGTAATTGCGTTGCGCATTTTACTTACCTCTATTCATAAAGTTAGTCTCTACGAGGTCTTCCATCACGCCGCTCGTTGCGAACGCGATCTCGTGGTGCTGGACGATCTGGATTGTTGGCACATGGCGAAGCGGGAGGAGAGCACGGAAAGTTTGCCGTAAATTTGATTCGACCGGTATTGAAGCTTCCTGAAAGTAACTGTTAAGCGCGCCGAGCCCCTTCGCCTCATTTTTGGGGGCGATTTCGAATGCGAGTTACGTTGTTTTCGAGGGATGTGGGTGGTTCAAGAGGTATTCTGACTGAGCGGCAGTGGGGTGGGTTGCCCGGCTTGGACAGCACTGATCAACTCGAGTCCGTATTGAAGGAACTGACGGCCTTGCTTGTGACATCTCTGAACGATTGATTTGATATTTGCAAAGGCTGTCGCACCCCAATCCGTCCGATTCACTCCGCCGTCGGCACGCGTGGCGGCGACACTTCGAATGTCTCGTTCGGCTGGTGTGTTATCTGGGGGGATGTGTGGATGATCTAAAAAGGTAAAGAGTTCATCTGCATACGTCCGCAATCGCTTGAGTATGCGTTTAACATGGGTGTTTGTGCTGATCGTCGTTGCCAGTTCCCCGAAGCGGTCTGAAATCGCATCAATTTGTTGAGTATAAGCCTTCGGCGACAGTTCTTCACGCCGTTTGCCGAGTGCGATGGCGTCTTGAAACAAGGTGATCAGTGGTTCGATGATCCGCTTGACGCAGATCGCAGGGACTTTCTGGCGCAGGCTGTGCAGTTCTCGCAGCAGATGGACCAGGCAGCGCTGCTTGGTCGCTTCCATCGCGTTGTAGGCGGCGTAGAAGTCCGTCACCAAGACACCGGGCAGCGAGTCTCCCAGTGCCTCGCGAATTACGGCACCGCTTCGAGAATGCCGAATCAGGTAGATGGCAATTTGGGGATTCGAGAAGCACCAGGCCCAGACGTTTTTGCCATTGATGCGCCAGCCCGTTTCATCGGCGTGAATCAAGTTTTGCTGCCGCAACAGATCGAGCAGATCGGTCACAACGGGAGCGAACAGCTTGCCGCCCCAAGCGAGATGTCCCAGCGCTCCCGCCCGACTCAACGGAATTCCCGACCACGGCGACAACAGATCGCAGCTTTTGCCCAGCGAGATCCCCAGATGAGCCCGGCAATACAGATTCAGCAGCCGTGCGCGAGGTCGCAGATGACTGCCCGGCAGTTCCAGTTCCGCACGACCCTGGCTGGTTTTTCCACCGTCCTGACACTGATACTCAAGTCGCCGATAGCGATGGTAGACAGGTTTCGGCTCAGGAATATCAGTGACAAGATGATCATCAAAACGGCCCGTCGGCTTGATTCGGCGACTGCCGCAGCAGGGGCACGAGTCGATCACCACCTCGTGGCATTCGACTTGATCAGGGGAGATGTCGTCAAGTTTCGGAGGATCACGAAACACGCCGGGATGCTGCCGAAATGGCTTCTTGCGACGATCCTGCTTCTCACTTCCCGCAGGCGGCTTGCGATTGGATTGTGGCTTGTAACCCTGACGGCGAACCCGTTCCAGCTCCGCTTCCAATTCCGAGATCCGAGCATCACGCTCCGCAACCTGGGCTTCCAACTTCGCCACGCGATGCAGCAAAGCCGCTACCTGCTCTTTGAGTAACGCAACATCATCCAGGATGCTCAAAATTTACCAAACCCTGGCCACTGGAAAAGCCCAAAATGACTTAACAGTTACGGTCCGACGTCAGAGGATATGCTCATCCGGCAGGCCCTCCATCGAATAGAGTTCTTTCGTCGGACGCCCCAATCCGGGATGACAATGATCAGCCAGCTTGTCCACGGGCATGCGCTTCAAGATGGCGGAACGGAAGAAGTGCTGCCAGCCGCGACGCAGCTTTTGATAAGCCGTCGGCGACAGGATGTTGGCGAAAACATCAAACAGCGGAGTTTGTCGAGGGTCTTCCAGATACCGTACCACATCGCTCCATAAGCAAGAAGCGTGGTAAGTAGCACGAACAAACGCAGACCGATAGGCTAAACGAAGAAGACACGCCGTTTTCTACCAAGACTTTTGTCGCACGTGTCACTCGTCGATCTGCAAGGCGTCAACAAGATTGCCTCGTATTGCTCTAGGTGTTCGCATAATGACTGCCTCGACCAGCAGAACTGGAATGACCTTTACGCCGCCACTTCAAGTGACCGGATCGCCTGAACTCCCCTCCACAGGGAGATCGAATAAATACCGAAACGTCTTCAGCAGTTCGACAAGTCCGCCAAGTTCAGCCAATCCTGCCTCCTGCTTAACAAACTCGGCAAGCTTGCCTTTCGCCCATCCGTGCAAATCGCAATGGAATCCATTGCCAATCGAGCGAATCTCCCTTTGTAGACACCCTTTTTCTGATTCAACGAACAGGTCAATTAGTGATCGATGTATCAAATCTTCAATTTCACAAAAGAATTGCTTGTCTCCAAAGTATTCCGCGTTGAGTGCATTTGTCTTTGCCTCGAATTCCTTCGAGTCCCGCGTATCTCGCGGAAAATGTCTTCGAAGAAGAAAAATATCACTCCACGGCATGTACCGCGTTCTCATTCGACTAAACATTCCCCTTCCCGGCGGATCATCGTCAAACAACGCGACAACTCTAATCCGATTACCATTGCCATCTACGGGATCATTGCGGAGTTGCTCTGAAAGATTGTTGAACTTCTCATTGATTGCGTCGGTACCGCCGTTGCCAAGTTTTCCAACTGCAAATACGTGAAAGTCACTCCCGATTAGGCTAAGGCCGCAAGACTCAACATATCGCTGGTTCGCCATTCGCAGGTACGATTCATCCGTGGTGCCCTCGACCATTAAGTTATTCAGACCAATTGACCATCCGTAGCGACGAGCCGTCTCCCTAACAAGCTGCCCCGGGCGAAAGACGTGCGGCTCGACAACAAGCTCGCTCGATGTTGTGTGTCGTCTTCTCATTTGCTGGCCCCTTTCACCGGCTTGATGAATGGACCGTTTGGGCCAAACGTTATGTAACACTGAAACCTCTGTCCGACGGGCATCCTCTTCCGATCGAATTCCTTGGGGTTGAAAGGAACTCGCTCCCTCTTTAGATCTTGGACGGCAGCCCATGATCTTGTGTCACGTTCTTCAACGACGGTAGCAGTACAGACCTGCGGCTCACTGCTGCCCTGACGACAAAGAATCTTCAATCGGTTCGGAATCGTCACGAATAAATCGGACCGGCGCAGATCATGCCTGAGATCGTCATACAACTGCTTACCGACAGCGATTCTTCCCGTCTGAAACAGGAGGATTGCGTATTCAAGCCGTGTCTGGTAGTCGGTTCGAGCGGTTTCCTGAACAAAGGCGTCGAGAATGTCATGTTGCCGACTGAAGTTGTATGGCTCGCGCTGCGATACGAGATCGTATGTCAGGCGTAAGTCCATTTCCGTCTGCTTCCCAGCCGGAACCTCATCGAGTATTGCCAATGCAAGATCGATCCGCTCATTGTCGATTGAGTCGAGTTGCAACGGCGTCCATGGATCAACACCACGTCGCAATTCGAGCCATGCGGCAGCTACGATACCGATCGTGTCGCCCCTCGATCTCATTGTCTGAATCTGTGTGCTCACCGTGTCGTGGCAAAGCAAGGCGAAACTCTGTGACAGGAGGTTCCGGAGCCGGCTTTGGCGGCTCAACCCGCTTTCAAGAGCCAGCGCTTGACGAACGTGAGTAAGAGCCTCGCAAGCGGCCGTGGCTGCATTCGCGGGGTCAGACGCCTTGATCGACTGTGCTTTTTGGATAAGATCCTTCGCGAGTGTTTCCAACACATAGGAATTTGAGGCATTGAGTTCTTTGGCGCGCCGGATGCAATCCGAGGCTAGATTGCGAAACGCTGTTACTCGGTCAGGGGAACCGTCCGTCGTCAGCACTAACTGGGCTAGGTCCTGATAGCAGCGAGCCAAAGAATTGAGCAGATTCAGATCGCTGTCGTCATCATCGCTGGAGTCAATATGTTCCAACGCGAATGTGATGTGCTCGGCAGCGGCTTCAAGCTGTTCGTATTTCTGCGCAGCAGTGAGAGGAAAGAACTCTTCATCAATTGCAATGCGGCGACGAGAGATCGCGACGTGGTGATTGAAGACACGGCTCGTCTCCCACACTCGTTCAGGAATTGACTCTAGAATTCCGAGAACCCGACTCCATTCTGCGAAAAACTCCCTGTTGCCATCGCGATCAAGTTTGAATACGGACTGCGCGAACTCGACGGCAAGAGACTTGTAACGAATGCTACCCAAAAGTGGATGACATGCAATCGATCGCAGCAATTCTAACCTGAAGACGATTGGCGTCTCGGCTTCTGGAAGGCCCAAGGCTGTGAGTAGCTGACGATCACGAAATGCAATGTTCAAGAGATATCGGGCGATCTGGGGATGGCCGAGACTCCACTGACGTTGCGTCGCAGACTGGTTCCTCGTCAGCCCGAGCGCAGGACAGTGTGTTCTCGCGTCTTCAAGTTGTAACGTAGCCGGAAGCGATGAACCGGTCGGCATCTGCATGAACTCTTCCGGCACAGCCACGCGTTCGACTGTCAGTGCTGCGATCTGCAAGATGAGACGCTTGACTGCGAGCGAAACCGGAGCGCCGGAGAACTGGCTGTAAAGCCACTCCTGAATCGAGTCGCCCAAGTTCATCTGACGTTTGAGCCAGAATTCCAGTGCGATCCAGAAACTTACATTCGATGCACCAAAGTCACCGATGATTGGAGCGTTGGCGTGATGAAACTGCCTCCATTCCGACTCGGAGCGCGATTTTCCTTTCGGCCCTAGGAATCTGTTGAGATGCTTCCCGAGATCGACAGCGTCGTCTTCTGAAAGACGATGACTGAGATTCGTTTCCAAAGTGATGACTGCTTCAGATGGAATCCGAGCGGCACCATCTTCATTTGCAACCAACAGAATGACAACGGACCGCCCGGCTCGCTCAAAGGCTTTGAAAAACGCAGCAGCCTCATTCTCTCGCCCGAACCAGTGCTGGGCGTCAAACGCGATGCAGACAGCGGTCTCGGAGGACGTTTCACACGCTGCTTCACTATGCACCATGTGAAAGGAATGCAGGAACCCAGTCAGCTCTTGAGGCTCAGGCAGGAAGTCTAACTGACGCGCGACCAGAGTCGGGTAGCCGTTAGTTGCAGCAACGTATGCAAGATGCTTCATTAGTGTCGTGCCGCCTGCTCCGGCCTCGCTTTGCAGCAGCACGATCCGATTTTCCTCGCCAGCGGCCGATTGAGCCTTCTTCAGCGCTTTCAGCAATTGTCGTTCAGGATAGAAATTCGCGATCCAAGGCACACCCGCAGCATATGGGCGCCAACTCTCCGACGAGCGATGAAAAAATGCGTCCAGTTCTTCTTCGGAAAGTTCGTCAGGTTGTAGGCTTACGAGATGTCGTTCCTGAATCAGATCGTACCGATCAAGAAGAGGCTGGTCGGGACGCTCACAGGAAGTAACATCAATGACACGAGTACGTTCTTCCGAATCATGAATTCGGACTAGGATGCTCTCCGTCTCAATGTAACGCTGACTTCGAGAGACAATGTCATTGGCAAAAGCAGCTGCGCCCTGCTGAATTACCGTTGCGGAACCAAGGCGAAACGCTGCTACGACTGCACTACTAAGTTTTTCGGCTTCATCAACTGCCGATGAGACAAACGTGAGCCGAGCACGAAAGCCTTCGTCCCAGAGGTCTGCCAATTCCTCGATGATTGAGCCGTCACCGGACGAGACGACAATCAGATGTCGCGGCCTCTCATCCTGAAGGCGCTTCAGCATATTCAGCCGCCGAAGTTGTTGCTTCTGGCGGGTCAGTGATGGCTTCTCTGAGGGATCGTCGGAGTCGTCGCGACCGTTCAACATGAAGACCGGAAGTGTTCTGGTCGGCAGCGAAATGTCCTCGGGATTTGCCGCAACGACATCCAAAAATCCTCGGTGTGCCGTGAGGCGTGGATCGTTCTTGTGATAATCCAATCGTTTCGCGAGGCCACCGCTTGAACTTTCGCACAGTACAAGCAGCCACGGCAGGGATGCGAGTGACGCAATGGCCTCTTGCCCTTCCTCGTCCGTCCCTACGCCTGTGCCGAGCCAGAGTGCTACGTCGCGAGACTGAAGATCAGCAAAAAGTGAATCGTCTATCTGCAACGACGTGAGCAGACCCGGTTTGATCTTGGCGTCTGTCATGTTGTCCTTCCGGTAGGAGTTTTCGGGGGTCCGACACTGAAGCTGGCAACAAAAAGTCCATTTTTACTTCAGAACATCTCCGCCTGATCAGAATCGGCCACGTTTGGGATTCGGGGGCTTCTCGGTCTTGTCGAGCTGTTTGCCTGCGTGGAGTTCTTCCTTGTGGCGTTGTTCGTTGAGTTCGAGGAGGCGGGCGGGGACTTCGTCGCGGAAGTCGTCGGGCCAGCGGAGTCGGCAGGGCTTTTTCTTTTTTGACTTTCTTGCCGGTCTCTTCGTCGTCTTCCTCGTAATCGAGCAGGAACTCGCAGCGGTCGGTCTGGGCGAGGTCGTGCCAGCCGTAGGCTTCCAGTGGAGCCATGAAAGACTAGGAGGCGATTGGCGGCGCGGTCGCTGTCCTTGATCGGGGTTTCCAGACGACTGAGTAGATAGCGTTTGGGGTCGTCGTATTCCGTGAAGATCAGGACACGGGTGTCGTTCCAGGTAGCCCCCGGCTTCCCAAGGTGGGGGCATATCTGGGCGCGAATCCACTCGATCAACTTCACCTTGCGGGCATCGGACGTGCCTCGCGCCTGTTCGGCGATATCCGTCATTTCATCGAGCCGCTTTTGTTCGTGAGTAAACAACTGCTGGGATGAGATGTCATCGAGCGCCTCCAAAGAGGCCGCAGATGCAGCCTCGAACTGGGCGTCTTCTTCGGCTCGAAGTTGCTCCTCCCCCAGCGTGGCTCGGTCGTCGTAATCGATGCTGTCGGTCAGCAGATCGAGTGATGGAGTCGAATCCTCATCCCTCTGGGCTGCGCCCTGCAACTTCTCCCACTGCCGCTTGACGGTGTTCCGATGCACTTTCAGTGTACGAGCAAACGCTTCGATGGACGAGAGCCACCGCTGTTGCAGGCCGGTGATGAGCAGTCCCGAGGCGGACTGTTTTCGCTTGGACTCGTTCTTGAGACGTTCCTCACGGGGCTCCCGGTATTCATCCAGCAGCCGCGAGAGCTTCAGTTCCGGCGCTTCGGGCGGCAACCCAGTGATCCTCACCTGGACCACCTTTCGCTTGGAAAACCCTCCCTGGACTTCGCGAAAGTCTTCTCTGATCCGTCGGACATTGACCTCATCACGATGCTTCGCGGTGGCACGAACGCCACGGCAGAATCGCTGCGGGTCGAGGAATTCCAACAGGGCGGAGAAGCTGTTCGAGTGACCGTTATGGGGCGTGGCCGAGAGAAACAGGCGATGCTCGAAACGGGGGGCCAAGTTACGCACGGCGCGAGTGATCTGCGAATCAATCGCGTACTTCTGCCCGCTGGATGGTGCCGCGTGATGGGCCTCGTCGAGAATCAGCATCGATCCGCTGCGGAATGTTCCCAGTAGGTCGCGGAGAGGTGTGGCGTATGACTCATCGCTCAACAGACGATGCGAAATCACGCACCGCGTGTGCGTGCTCCACGGGTTGGCCCCGAAGCCTCGCTCACGGCGGACGTCCTTCATGTAATCCTTGTCGAGAATCTCAAACGTCAGTCCGAAACGCGCCGCCAACTCTTCCTTCCACTGCAACAACCTCGATGGCGGGCAGGAAACGACGATCTCCTTGACCTTTTTCCGCAGAAGGAGTTTTCCAGCGATGAGACCTGCTTCCATCGTTTTGCCGAGCCCGACGTCATCGGCGATGAACAGGGTCACACGGGGAAGTCGGAGAGCTTTGCGGAGCGGCTCTAATTGATAGGCATCCAGCCGGATTCCGGCACGAAATGGCGACTGAAACAATTTGGGATCAGTAAAAGTGATGCAGTTCCTTTTCAACGTGTTGAGGTACACCGCAAAAATTCGTGAGTCATCAAATTTTTTTGAAGCGACATCTTCCCATGCTTCGCTCGTCACGACCGTGGGATTAAGTTCTTTTTGCCAAAGGACTTCGAGCGGATGCCCTTGGTTGTCGTCATCGACGCATGACAATCGAACGCGTGTGGAGTCAGATGAACGGCGGGGTGGGAATACTACTTCTTCTACTAGGTAGGTTCGCTGGTGAACCCGAGCAATGCGCCCAGGTTCAAGGAGGGAAATATCTTTCGTCATAGAATGGTGGCCCGCGCTCGTGCTGAAATCATGTCAATCGTAGCTGTTACTTGCACCCTGCGCTCACAACCCACTTACCGTCTGAACAAGAGGTGTTGCGTAATGCTGCACGCTATCGATACTTCAGAGAAAGTACAACCGACCAATTCGTCAATCCACCCGCCTGATTCAAGGCTAGGATTCATCTGGACCAGCAGCTGCCGCCAAATCGCTTGGTTCGTCAGGCCATCGTCAACAAAGCGACGGAAGCGTGGCTCACGGATGCGAACGAAACTACGCGCGTACTCGGCGTTGCGGTGAATCACATCGCTTCGTACCTTGAAAACAGTAAGCGCACGGCGAGGTAGGCCCCCGCGGATGAGATCGGGGGTTCAGCGTTTCTTTCTATTGTTGGCTTTTTGTTGTTTTGATCTTTGGCGTTCTTTTTTGCGGATCGTTTCGATCTGCCAGCGGTGCTCGAGATGGCCTTCAGCCAGTGATCGGGGAGCTGGTCTGTCCGGTCGGGTGGGGCTGCTCCAGTGCGTAGTCGTTGGGGGGGGCCTCCAAGGCCGCCCGCAGCCAGTGCCACGGTTCTACCTCGCAGTACTTGGCACTGCCAACCAGACTAAGCAGGGTCGCAGCGCGATGACCTCCCTGTTCGCTGCGGACGAACAGCATGTTCTTCCGCAGGATGGCGGGAGGCTTCATCTTCGGCTCTGACAGATGATTATCGATCTTCAGCCCCCGGTTTTCGGATGTGGGGGTACAGCGCCCTCTACTGGTTCAAGGTGTCCGCATTTATGGCGAGGAGGGGGTTCGTTTCATGGACCCGGGTGATTTATTGCGTCCAGATTTCTTGTTCTTTAATCGCTCTGAATCCCAGGAAATGAGCCACGTGAGCGACGTTGCGACAGAGAAGAGGAGGCAAGTATGAAACAGCAGGTATTGGACCGCGTTCTTGTCGGACAGGAGTCGGAAGAATTCTTCATTTTGGAGAAGAAGGATAAGAAAGATCGTACCCGCAACAAATGCGGTTGCGAGACTGTATGGCGGAATCTTTCTCCTCAAAATCAAAGCGACGACAATACCGCAGATCGTTGACGCGATGAACAATGCAGCGACACGGTAATTGTCCAGGAAAAAGTAGTGCGTGAGTGCGGCCAGGACCGTGTGCATGGGAACCGTGCAGCAAATCATGTTGAGCATTTCCTTCGGATCGAGTCAGTTGCCGGAATGATGCTGTTTGGCAGTATCCCACCACGAGGTGGCTCCTTACCTCGTAGGAATCTCGCTCTTGAGGCATGTTTGCTGTTGAATACCGAGGGTTGGCACTGAAGACGCTCAGGGACAACGAGAGACTCAACGTCTTCAAGGTGACTGGTTCACTATTTCGCCTTCCAACTAAGGGCCTCACATATTCTACCGGAACGGGTGAGGCTGGCGAATCGGGTGTGGAATTCGGCGATGTCCCTTTTGGTGGTCTTGTGGCGCCCTTATCAGGGCGATGGCAACGATCATTCTACCCCGGGGCGTCGCTGCGCGGCTTTCGCCGCGGCGCTTTGCCCCGGGCTGATATGTACTGGCCTTTCAGGCCGTGTGGGAACGGGGAGGGGGGCGCGGACGTTGTTTGCTGAGGCAATGGCGGTTGGCTGGGGGCGGAATTCATTGAGTTCAGTGCACGGGTGAAGTGATTTTCCACCGAAGAGAGCAAACGCAGATTCAGGTTGAATGGTGCTGGCCTTAGGTTTGGGGGGCTTCGCGGTGAAGGCTCAGCGACTCTCGTCGGACGAGCCGTCCTCAGTGGGGAGGGAATTCGGCGAAGGGACTGGTGTGGACGGGTTTCGCAGTTTTGAAATCGGGGAAACGCACGGGATGAGGTTGCTGGGTCATTACCTGGGCTGTGATGTGTTTGTAGAATCAGGCTGCACGTCATCCCCTTTTCTGGCTCCTGGTGAGTGATCGGTATGCTTTGGGATCTCATTCAACAGTCTCAGATCAGTCAGGCGAAATTTCAGAGTCAACATGCGGAGGCTGCCGCTGCGGACGCACACGCGGAAATCCGACTGCTCAAAATCCGCCTGCAGAAACTCGAGGAAGCTTTCGATCGCTTGACGATGTCGACAATGGCCATTGCCGAGATCCTCTGCGAGCAAGGCCAGCTCACGGAAGAGGAAGTTGAAGCGAAAATCGAAGAAATTGATTTGCGAGACGGCACGCTTGATGGTCGTTTGCGGCAGCCGGCGCCTGTGAGTCAATGTGCGAAATGTCGCCACGCCAATTCGGCGCGACGCAGTAAGTGCCTCTACTGTGGTGAGCCACTTCCCGCCCGCTCAACGGTATTTCCACCCGGATCGATTGATCTGCCGAACGGGGACCGCAGCGACTGACGCCGAATGGAAGTGGGGATGTCTTCCCTCGTTGGTTGACGGGAACTCGCGCAATAGATCTCGCGCGGACGATGCGTCCGTTGCCATGTCAGGAACGGAACGCAGTTCACCGGGCAGGCTGCTGATTTTCCAGCGAGGAGATCGTAGAGATTGGATTGATCTCCTTTTCTTCCCCTTGGCATCGAGCTGGGAGTCGTGTTCCAGAGGTTTGGATGTTTGGACTCGCGGTGATGTAGTTTGTTGTCGACACTGCTGACTTTGGAAAATCATCTGTCGGCCGGTGAGAGAACACGGATGGAGAGGTCGAGTTGACTAGCTACCTGGCTCAGTGAACGGGACGACCTTTTTGTGGCGAGCTGTTCTTTTTGGGGGTGTGGTTCAGGTGGCTGGGGGGGAGGTACGGGGCTGGTGTTGAGTCGGCGGGAGGGGCTTGTGACTCTGCTTTCTGTTGGTGGTTTCAGTTGGTTGCGGGAAGGAGTGCGCGTGTGCGGGGTTATTGGGGAAGGAAGGCCAGCGGCAGGATGCCGCTGCTACGGGGGCGGGTTCACGGATTTCAGTGAATCGGGCTGGCCGGCTGGCCAAATCCTGGCCAGCCGGTGGCCAGTCCCATGTGTTGTATTAGTTGAGAGTTAAGTCATTTGGGCCGACTGGCCCGGCTGGCCCGCGAATTTTGGGAATGGCGTTTTTCCGTTCGCGATTCCCTGTCACTGCTGGTTTCTTGCCGTGGCTTCGTGACGGGCCTCAAGCTGAGTCGATGGTTTTTTTGTTCTTTGACAATTCGGGACGTCATCGTGGCTCCGCCGGGACTCGTCAGGACGGTGTCAGGATGACGGTGGCGGAAAAGATGGTGGCAGGAATGTCGTGATTCCCGGTCATTCGCCGCAGGATGAGCGGGGGGGCAAGGTTACCGGGGGAGGCTCAGCGTGTCTGGTCGGACGCGCCGTCCTCGGTGGGGAGGGAGTTCGGCAAGAGGACCGTTGTGGAGGCACTGGTCAGGTTCTGGCTGGCGTGGCTTTCCCACCACAACTGAGCGTGAGTCTCGGTCCAGGTTCCAGTCACTTCGAGCGATTCGAGTGTCCGGAGCAGATCGCTCGCGTCTTTGGGCCTTTCGTCGGGCGATTTCGCCAGACACTTCATGATGAGCGATTCCAGTTGAGGAGAAACCGGTTGGCCGCGCCGCTGGGATGGCGTTTCCGGCGTTTCCCGCGTGTGCTTCAGGCAGATCTCGACCACCGTACCTCCTTCAAAGACATGAGTCCCGGTCAGGAGGTAATAGGCCACAGCACCTAACGCATAGACGTCTGACCGCGTATCCACCTGATCGGGGCGATTGACTCCTTCGGGGGAAAGATAGTAGGGGGTGCCGGTGACCGAGTTGGGGTTGGTCAGGTTGGCCTCCGAGGCGGCGGTCAATGTCTTCACCAATCCGAAATCGAGGACTTTGACAAAGTCGAACAGGCCGCCGCGTGACGTCAGAAAGATATTCGCCGGTTTGATATCGCGATGGACTAGCCCCGCCGCGTGCGCCTCGCCCAGCGCTCCACACGCCTGCTTCAGCAAATAGACCAGCCGTGCCTCGGGGACGGGACCGAATCTTCGGACCAGGTCGTCCAGATTCATGCCGTCGAGATATTCCATGACATAATAGAAAATACCGTCGGGTGTCCGGCCGTAGTCAAAGATGCTGACGGTGTTGGGATGGCTGAGCGAACTGGTCAGTTGAACTTCCCGTTCAAAGCGAGCGACAGCAGACTCCGACATCTGTTCCAGGCTGAGGAGCTTCACAGCGGTGGGGCGGCGGAGCAGGGCATGCCGGGCTTTGTAAACGGTCCCCATGCCGCCGGATCCCAGTTTCTCTTCCAGGGCGTATTGGCCCAGTTGCATGGCCGCGATCGTGACATCCTGCAGCGACCGTTGCTGGCGGGCTGCGTAGAGCATGGCGATGAAGATGGCGATGGCCGAGAGAGTCAGCAGGGCCATCAGAGCCCGGAATGAGCGGCGCAGCAGGTAAACGGGGAGGAATGCTTCGGCAACATCCATCTCCGTTGTCACACCGAAATCGTGGTTTGGGAGCCAGCGCCAGGCGGCGACCTTCATGACTCCCCGATAATCCCGGAAGCCATCGGCATCGCTTCCGGAATTTCCTTGTACGGCGTCGGCAACGTCGCGGGTGAGGGGCTGTTCGGGCCGCCGTGTTTGCGGGCGACCTCCTTTAACCATGTTGACCCCGGGATCACGCAGCTCGACGCTGAGGGTGGAATGAGCTTCGGGCTGATCGAGTAACAGGCCGATCTGCTTCAGTTGTTCGTCAAAGCGACTCTGGCTGAGCAGCAGGCCGTTGCTGTCGAAGGCAAGGGTCTCGCCCGATTGACCTGATCGGCCGACCTGCAGGATGCGGCTGAACTGATTTTCCGGCCGGATGCGTATTCCCAGTGCGGCGAGGGGTTCTCCCGCGTCATTTCCGATGGGGGCGATCACGATCATCGTCGGAAGGTTCTGCTGCAATTGTCCGTTCTCGTCGTCCAGCAGAAGCGGGCTGCGAAAGGGTTTGGAGACGACGATTTCGCCTGAAAGAGCCTGGTCGTAAAGATGTTTGCGGTACTGATCGACTGGTTTTCCGACCGGTGCGTCATGATCGGCGGCGAGGATGGTTCCCCCCGGCGCGACGATGAAGTAACCGATGAAACCGGACTGGGTGAGGCGATTTTCCAGTCGCTGTCGCAAGGCATCCTGGGCAGGGGCCTGCAGCAGTTTTCGATCGGCCACGGGTAAATCGAGTTTGGCGAGGAGTTCGGCGACCAGCGGGCGCAATTCGCGGTCTTCGGCGAACAACCGGGCGATCGTCCGCTGGTCATCGATCCAGATCTCAAGAGCGTTGACGGTAGCGTCGGCGATGACGCTCAGTTCTTCCGACCGTTCCTGATGCATGACCGCTTCGACGGCTCCGGAGATCCAATAACCCAAACCTCCGAAAAGGACTGCGGCGATCAGGGGCCAGGCCCAGATTTCCCGTCGCAGGAATCGCCCGGTCGCCTGCAGTTTCGTGTCGCTAGTGAATAGACGCGAAGCACGTCCAATGTGCGAACGCGAAAACTGATGGTTCACGGTGGATTTGGGCGGGGATGGTTCAGCAGGCATGGGGATTCAGTCGTCCGGCACGTGACAGCGGTTCGCGAACACCAGTGGACCGGGCTCATCCGTGCCGGGATGCTGGTGTGCTCTGGGGACCCACCGGCGGTGGTCTCGGAGGTCAAGGTATCGTCTCGGTGGAAGACTCGCAATTACTGGCGAATTCAAGATTTAGACAGCTTGAGGGGCTGTCAGGCGGCCAGCAATTGGTTGCATTCCCCATCTAAAGCCGTATGATTCGTGATTCGACTTTTGAGGGAGTTACCAGTCACAGCGATGCGGCGAATTGGCTGTTCGTGCAAGCCGTCGTCACAGCGACCTCAACGCTTTCGGTCTCATCTTCGACTCGATCCGTCCTGCTGCAGAACTTTACCTGGCGGCGAAAAACCAGGCTGCGAAAACCGGAGGAATGGCTCGCACGGGGCGATTCGTTCAGGGGGCGAACGGAGTTGATCAGGCCGTGCGTCGTTTTACAAATTCACAACACGATTTCTCCACAACACAATTTCAGGTTGAGGTATTCCATGCAAGGCAACACTCAGGTCATTGACGCTCTCAATCGCGCTCTGACAATCGAATTGACGGCGATCAACCAGTACTTCTGCCAGTCGAAGATGTGCAAAAACTGGGGCTTGATGAAGCTGGCGAAAAAGCACTATGAAGAATCGATCGGCGAGATGAAGCACGCCGACAAGATCATTGACCGGGTGCTGTTCCTGGAAGGAACTCCTGAGATTGCCCGCTATGACGTGATCCGCGTCGGAAGCGACGTCAAAGAGCAGTTCGAGAATGATCTGAAGCTCGAAACCAGTGGGGTCGCGGCCTACAACGAACTGGTCGACCTGTGCATCAAGATTAAGGACAACGGAACCCACGCCATCGCGCTCGAGATTCTCACGGATTCCGAGGAGCACGTTGACTGGCTGGAAACCCAGTTAGGGTTGATCGAGAAGATCGGGCTGGAAAACTATCTCGCTCAGCACATGCTGGGTGAAGAGGTCGAGTGATCCGCCACGGGCGGCAGATAGATGGCCAGATACTGCTTGAGATGTCTGTGGCAGGCGGCGCAACCGTCGCCTGCCCCTGTCATCAGTTTCAGGTCTCGGACAGAGGTGGCACCGCCGGTGCGAATCGCTTCGATAATGGTATCTTCAGCGACTTTCAGACATCGGCAGACTGTGCGGACAGCGCAACTCCCGACCATGCTGCAACTGGAGCACGTCCCTTCGCAGGCGTGATTCTGGGTTACTGTGGTAGACTCGGCGGAACTGATCACTGGCGCTCCTCATACTGAGACTCAGTCTCAATCCATCGTAGCTCGTTGTGTTCACACGTCAAGCCGACTCTCGCAGGAAATGCGCGTCCGCATTCGCGCACGGTAATTCGCGTCGGCGTGACGAGGCGACCTGATGGCTCTGAGATTGCTGATCCGTCTGGTCGCGCGGTCGCTGATGAGGTGGTCGATGCGAGTGGGCGGGGTGCCTGTCTCGTGTCAGCAGACCCGCGGTCAGGGGATGGGGAACTGCCGGGGAATCGTCTGGCGGCTGTACGAAGACGGTCGTCTGGAAATAGGGATCGAGAGGGTCGTACACTTGCGGACGGTTACGAGGGGTGGCAGCATCTTAGGGGGCGGACGAGGTGTGCCGCTCGTACCGCAGTCAGGGTGTATAGAATGACACCATCTCGATCGAATACGTCGAGGTCCTGATCAATCAGCGACCGGGTGGGCTTCCTGCCGGTTTGATGATGGCCCGCCGTCACTTTTTCATGGCACTCACCGAGTTTTGATTATGCCTACCATCCTGGTTGTTGACGATTCTACGACTGATCGTCTCCGCGCGGGAGGACTGCTCACTCAAGTTGACGGAGTGAGTGTGGAGTACGCCACCGATGGAAACGATGCGCTGACTAAGATGGGGGCGCACGTTCCCGATCTGGTCGTGACGGATCTCGACATGCCTGCGATCAATGGCCTGGAGCTGGTGAAGGTCATTGGTGAAATCCATCCGTTTGTTCCCGTCATCCTGATGACAGCCCGGGGAAGTGAAGAAATTGCCGTGAGAGCATTGAAAGCGGGTGCCGCGAGTTATGTCTCCAAGCGGAAGTTGAATCTTCATCTGGCGGAGACAGCGACTCAGGTTCTGCAGGCGGCTCAACATAACCGGGCGCAGTTGCGGCTCAAGCAGCGACTCAGTCGAAAAGAGGTGGAGTTCAGTCTGGAGAACGACCAGGAACTGATTTCGTCGATGGTGCAGTATCTCCAGGATCAGGTGATGGAGATGGGGGTCTGTGACGAATCGGATCGGGTCCGGATCGGTGTTTCGCTACAGGAAGCACTGACGAATGCCTGCTTTCACGGGAATCTGGAGCTCTGCTCGTCGCTGCGGGAAACGGATCATCGGGCGTACTACGATCTGGCGCTTGAGCGAGTCAAGTCGCTTCCCTGGTCGGCTCGGCGGATTCACGTCACGGGCCGCTTTACGCGGGACGAAGTCGAGTTTGTGATTCGGGATGATGGCTTTGGCTTTGACCGGAGCTGTCTACTTGATCCGACGGATCCTGAAAATCTCGAACGTCCTTGCGGGCGTGGGTTGCTGCTGATGCATACCTTCATGGACGAGGTGCATTACAACTCGGTTGGAAATGAAGTGCGGCTGATCAAACGGCGCAAAATCGTGATTCCGGAGGAGGCTCCGTCGACCGAGGCTGGTGACGACAGCTCCAGTGGTGCTCAGTCGGGAAAACACTCTGCCAGCGGTTCTGTCTTCACAGGACTGAAGGAATGAAGAAATGGCTCTTCGTCAGTTGATTCAAACGCAGTCTGCCGGCGACATCATGGTTCTGGAGCTGGCTTCCAGTGTCAGCAGCCTGGCCGATCACAATATTCTGAATGAACTCGATGAAATTCGAGAGCAGCGACGCTGCATGGGGTGCAGCAAGCTGATCGTGGATCTGGCTGAAGCTCCCTTCTTCGGGTCGAGCCTGCTGGAGCTGATCCGGGTTCTGTGGAATGACATTTCGCGCCAAGGGGGGCGACTTGTCATCTGTAATCCCTCGCCTGTTGGCCGGGAGGTTCTGGAGGTCGCCAAGTTTCATCAGATCTGGCCCATCATGGAGTCGCGCGAGGAAGCATTCATCGCGTTGAGTGTCCCCCCGAATGTTGCGAGCTGGCCAGATACGTTGAAGGACCTGGTCGCCCGATACGAACGGGGTGCTGGGGAGCTGTCTGCGGCTGTCGCGGGATTTCCCTCGATGCAGCTCAAGACGCCTGCTCCTCCGGGGGTCTGGAGCGTATTGCAGATTGTTTGTCACCTTTCCGATTTTGAGATTGTCTACGCCGACCGGATGAAGCGAGTCGTGGCCGAAGATAATCCGACAATGTTGAGCGGTGATCCGGACCTGTTTGCAGCGAAACTCGCCTATGACCAGCGTGACGTTCGAGAAGAGCTGGAGTTGATTGCTTCTGTTCGGCGTCAGGTGGCTCGAATTTTGAGAACCTTGAAGTCGAGCGACTTCGACCGGACCGGCCAGCACTCGACGGACGGCCCCGTTTCATTACTTGTGCTGCTGCAGCGGGTGACGGGCCACATCACGCATCACTTGAAATTTATCGAAGGAAAAGCAGAGTCACTTCGGGGGGCCGAATCGGCCGGGTTGAGAGTTTGACAGTGTCCTCGTAGAATCGTCCCTCGAGTTAGGTGGCCAAGAGTTTAAAAGTCCGTGGGCAGGACCGCCGGGGCATGCTTATGCATGCTGATGTCGAAATTCACTGTCCCCCTATCAATTTCACGATCCATTAATGCGTTTGATCGGAGTTTCGAAGCCAGATGACGAATTATTTCTTTACCAGCGAATCTGTCAGCATGGGTCACCCTGACAAAGTCGCAGATCAGATTTCTGACGGCGTGCTCGACGCGATTCTGGCTCAAGATCCCCGTTCTCGCGTGGCCTGCGAAACGCTGTGCACGACGGACCTCGTGGTTCTTTCCGGTGAAATTACCACCCAGGCCAAGCTCGACTACGTGCAGATCGCTCGCGACGTTGTCAAAGATATCGGTTACATTAGCGATGATATCGGTTTCTCATACGAGACCTGCAAGGTCTTCGTTGCACTTCATAGCCAGAGCCCAGACATTGCCATGGGTGTCGATCGCGAAGGCGCCGGCGACCAGGGTTTGATGTTCGGTTATGCCTGTAACCAGACCCCAGAACTGATGCCGCTGCCGATCGCCCTGTCGCACCGCATCATTAACCGTCTGACCGAAGCCCGTCAGAAGACGGAAGTCGACTGGTTGCGTCCTGATGCCAAGAGCCAGGTCTCGGTGGAATACGATGCCAACAACAAACCCGTCGGAATTTCCGCGGTTGTTGTCTCGACACAGCATTCGGACAGCGTCAGTCAGGAAGATATCTCGAACTTCGTGATCGATGAAGTCATTAAGAAGTCGATCTCGCCTGAACTGCTGACCAAGAACACCAAGTACCACATCAATCCAACGGGTCGCTTTGTTGTTGGTGGTCCGCACGGTGATACCGGTTTGACAGGTCGCAAGATCATTGTGGATACGTACGGTGGCTGGGGCCGTCACGGCGGTGGTGCATTCAGTGGCAAGGATCCCACGAAGGTGGACCGTTCTGCCGCTTACATGGCACGCCACGTCGCCAAGAATATCGTTGCCGCTGGTTTGGCCAGCGAGTGCGAAGTTCAGCTCGCCTACGCCATCGGCGTTGCCGAACCGGTCAGCGTTCACGTCGACACGAGTGGCACCAATGTCATTCCCGAAGACGAGATCGTCGAACTGGTTCGCGAGCACTTCAAGATGACTCCGCTCTCGATCATCGAGTACCTCAAGCTGCGTCGACCTGTTTACCGCAAGACCGCCAGCGGTGGACACTTCGGTCGTAACGATGCCGACTTCACGTGGGAAGCCACCAACAAGGCTGCTGACCTCAAGAAGGCTGCCGGTCTGTAATCTGTCCGGTATAAGCAGTAAAGTCAGTGCAAACAGAGAACCCTGTCAGGCTCAGTCCCCGGCGGGGTTCTTTCGTTGTTTCATGGACCAAGGTTTCTCGGCTCCAGGAGATGACTGACTGATCGATTGAGACTTGGTTGTGGTGCAGGGGCTACTATTGCGGGGAGCGTCAAGCAGGGGGCAGCGAGCAGTCACGCGAAGGGACTCGATGAAGCTGCCTGTCAATGCGACCGGCCTGCGTGGCTTGTGGGAGAGCCTGTCTCCGGAACTCTGCCGCGTTGGTCTAAGGGGTGGGGACTGTATGTGGTGCGAGGACCGCTGGTCGGACAAGATCGATGCATCGCATTTGGGGGATGTGTTCCTGGCATAAGCGGTTTCCCGTCAAATTGTTACGCTGCGGAGGAGATGCCCCATGGAATTGCGCCCCAGCGTCGACTCGACCAGGTTTTCGCTCGAGAAAATTTCCGTCTGATGTCAGAAGCTCTTCGACCGGTATCGTCGGATTGAGTGGCACATTTACCTAGGAATTCCACTCGTCAGAACAAGACTGATTCCGCTGAAATCTCAAAACGGGTGCTAGATTTCATTCAATGACGGGATCGAATGGCGGTCTCTGAAGCATTGAAAATCCACGTCTGGGTTCGCTGCGAGATGTCGCGTCGATCCAAACCGTAGGCGAGAGGGGAATGTCATGGGGTTCTTGAAGCATTTTTTCAAGAACACGTATCGCGACGGTGAGTCGAAGCAGGGACGCAGCAGCTTCGAGAATTTGAGTGACGAGCAACTCGAGGCTCATCTGAAGGTAGGACGATACGGCAACTTTTCGCTGACAGACGCAGTTCGGCCCTCATACGATCTGCAAATCGTGCCTCAGGCCGGATATCGCCACGACTTCTACCATGACCAGGAATCGGGGATCCGGATCCCGGTCATAATGGCTGCCGCCAGTAGCGAAATCCTCCTGGAGCTGTTCCTCGACTTGTTGGAACCGCTTGGGCACGAAGTCGATGTCGTCCTGGAAACGAGCCACGATCGTCGCCGGGGAAGTCATCACGACTTGTATCGAGAAGATATTGATCTGCCGGTGCTGAAGAGCAGTTTTTACGAGTTTGAAGATTTGCTGCTGGGGGATGGATGTACCGGCGTCGCTGTTCTTAATCCTGAAATCCCAAGGGAGATCCAACTTGATGAACATAAGCTGTTGATCATCTATGGCCAGGAACTTGTCGAGTTCGAAGACATCCTCGATGACTACGGCCTGCCCCGAATGGAAAAGATCAAGTTCATTACCGAAGCCGAACATATTCACTCGTCCACGGATGAGTTCGCGCGGCGGTTTGAAGAAATGAGAACGCGACTGGGAATCGACTTGGACTGAGATTCGCATGTCGGTCGGAAGACGACCCCCGCCTCCTTGATCTGCCCGCGTATACTTGAATGCAACCTGCCTCGCACGACGGAGTGCCCCCATTCTCTGTCTGGAGATGACAACCGTGCGAACTTTGATGACGCTTGCGACTCTTTCTGCCGCCACGGCAGGGTATTTTTATCTTCAGGGAACACCCTCGGTAGGTGAGCCTTACGAAGCTCCTTCGGCCGCAGCGCGGCTTCAGGAAGAGGCGCAGCGCGAGTACCTGCGTCTGTCTGAAGTCTCGCGAGGCTCTGTGAAGGAACTCGTGAATCGCGTGCACCTGCACACGAAGTCGGTGCTCGATGACTTCGCGAACCAGCATGGTGGTCATTCCGATGCGCCGCTCGACGATGCCTTTCAGCGATTGAGGCAAGTCACCCAGTCGGCCATCGACACCTACGCCGCGGATAAGACTCCCGCGGAAGAAGTGGCCAAATCCAAGCCAACGCGACTTCCGCCGACGCGACTGGATGATCTGCAGCGGATTGCCTTCGATCCCGGAGCGGCGATCGATCAGGTTGTTGAACAGATTCTCATCCAGCACGAGGAAAGTATTCAGCAGGAAGAGGCTGCAAATATCGCTGCAAGTTCCCCTGCAGCAGAGGTTGAATCGGTACAGACTGAAGCTCTGAAAACGGAGAAAGAACCCGAACCAGCCCCCGTCGCGACGGTCGCCGAACAGGCTCAGGAAGCTCCCGCAGCGGTGCCCCAGGTGGCTCAGTCAGGGCCTGCGGAGAGTGCGGCCGAGGCTCCTGCTGTCACAGGATCGGAAATTACAAACGTTTCGCGGCAGGAGGCTACGCCTGTGGTGAAGACGATGACCGCTCCTGCGCAGCCGGCGACAGCGCCTCAGACGTCGAAGCCAATCGTGGGGTATGAGTGGAAGGTAATTGGCAAGACGACCGAAGGTCGGAAAATGCATTCCACCCAATTCGGGTCGACGGGGACTCGGATACTGGTGATCGCCGGTTTAAATGGCGAGGATCGAGTTGCTGTGCGCTGGCTCGAGTTGCTGGCGGATGCAATGGCCAGCCGGCCGGACCTCACAAAGAACGTCGAAGTCGTGTTCTTCCGGGCTGGTAACCCGGATGGTCTGGTTCGGAAAGTGAAGACGAACTCTCGCGGTGTGCCACTCAACCGTAATTTCCCCAGCCGAGGATATCGGCAGGTGGTCGGCGTCCCTTCGTTTGCTGTCCCTGCCAGCGAAGTTGAGACACGTGTGATCCTGGACACGCTGTACACGTTTCGTCCGCGTCGTGTGATTCACCTCACTTCGACAACAGGTCCGTCGCAGGTCCTCTACAACCGATCCGGAAAACCCCTGGCACTTGAGCTTGAGCGTAATGCGAAGTTGAAACCTGTGCTGCTGGATCCTGAACTCAGTCCTGGTTCGCTGGAAGACTTCTCTGACGGAACGTTGGAGGCTGCCGTTCTGTCGCTCAAGGTCAGCGTTGGCAACGACTGGCAGCAGGCTTGGACCCAGGTTCAATCGCAGGTGCTGGCTGCAGTGGTTGGGCGACCTCTCGGTGCGGGTGAGGGAGAGAATGGCGTGGACCTAGATGCAAATGGCAGCCCCGTTCCCTATTCCACGATTGAACCGATTTCGCGAAATCCACGTAATCGTGGTTATCAGGAACTTCCGGCCCCACCGGAGTAACGCGGCCTGAGCGCTCTTTGATGAGTGGGATTTCCCATCCGAGAACATCTCGATTGCAGCCAGTGCCTGTCGCCACAAGAGTGGTGGCAGGCGCTGGCTACATTACGGGTCGCGACTTCGTTGTGTAGCTTCGTGTTGTTTTGTTCGATCCGCGTCAGGTGAACAAGGCAAAGACCCTGTTAAAGGAGTCCGCACGCCGGATCGTTTGTCATGTTTTCAGGGATCAGGCGGATGATTGGAAATTTCGACAATCGTCGAATCGAGGATCCGTTTCTTTGACAAGACTTCACGCGGGGGTATTGTTGACGAGCGTCGGGGGAGTTTTAGGTCGCTTTTGCACAACCTTCCGGCGATTCTTCCGGCTGGCGGGACGCTGACCTTTTTGAAAGCTTCGCTTCAGTTGGGCGAAGGCGGCCTCTGCTGCTGAACCGTTTCCTGCCTGCAGCGCTCGGAGGAGGGCCTCGAAGATCTGCTTGACGTCATCGGAGTATGGATTCTGATTAGACGCATCAGGCGTGGCGGTCAGCTCAATCAGTGCCATGGTGCATTACTCCTTTGCGGTCGATCTCATCCAATGAGTTTTTTGGCCTGAAGGCAGGGCTTGTTCGACTTCTGGAACTAACATCGGTTGGTTCTGGTCGATGACGCGAACGTTCTTACAGTAGCCATCACGTTTTTCTTTGTGTTGTTGATGAGCCCTGTTTTTAAGGCGATTGAAGGCTACAGGGCCTCCCCACACCGCCTGCTCAGTGTGCTGTTTTGAAGCACCTGGAGGCTGTCTTCCGCTGCTCTCATTTGACCTTCGCGACCGATCGATGCGGCAGATCGATCAAACGGGTGTCGCGGCGGTTTCCGATCCAGGCAGGCGTTCCAAGCAAGTCCCGGTCCAAGTCGAAATTCGAAATTGACTTTCATCTCAAAGTGTATTACTGTCGTGATACACAAATGCAACAAAACCCTCTCGAATTCGCTGTGCAGCCTACATCTGGAGTGCCGATCTACCGGCAACTCATGGATCAGGTTCGTTCCATGATCTCCAGTGGCAGGCTGGTGGCAGGGGACAGGCTGCCCAGTGTGCGGCAATTGGCCGCGACACTCGAGGTCAACATGATGACAGTCTCGAAGGCATACGCCCGTCTGGAAGCAGACGGTGTGATCGAGCGAGAGAGAGGGGTGGGAATGCGGGTCCCCCTCGCCTCGGAGCCTGGGACAAATTCCGGAGCGCGGACGACGATTTCTGAACGGCAGAAAGAGTTGCGGCCGGTCGCCGAAGAGCTGGCGACGCGGGCGTGGCAACTGAAGTTGACTGAGGAGCAGGCGATTTCCGTTGTCGAAGCGGTGTTCAAAGAGCGGAACTTGTGAAGGAAGGGGACCTCCCGATGGCTGATTCCGTCATTACAATCAATTCCCTGAAGAAGACCTTTGGTTCGAGGCAGGTGCTCACTGGCGTTGATCTCGACGTACCGGCAGGGGCCATGGTGGGGTTGGTGGGGACGAACGGCTCGGGCAAATCCACTCTCATCAAGTGTTTGCTTGGCCTGCTGAGAAAGACCTCGGGGACAGTCAATCTCTTTGGAGAGGATTCCTGGAACCTCAGTGCCTCGGCAAAAAGTCGACTGGGATATGTTCCTCAGACCGTCCGGCTTTATCCGTGGATGAAGGTGAAGCACATCGTTGCTTACACCTCCTCGTTCTACGAGGACTGGGATGAAGAGTGGACAGCGACACTGCTCGATCGATGGGAGCTTCCGCTGGAACATCGAATCGGCCCTTTGTCCCCCGGTCAGTTGCAGAAACTGGCGCTAGTGCTCGCCTTGGGATATCGACCTGAGCTTCTGATTCTTGATGAGCCGGTGGCGAGTCTGGATCCTGTCGCACGACGCGGATTTCTGCGGTCGTTGCTCGAACTCTGTCAGGAGAACGAGCACACCATCCTGTTCTCGACACATATCACTTCGGATCTGGAGCGGGTTGCCTCCCATCTGGCAATTCTGAAAGAGGGGCAAAT
The DNA here is from genome assembly GCF_044336245.1 of Schlesneria sphaerica. NCBI lineage: Bacteria > Pseudomonadati > Planctomycetota > Planctomycetia > Planctomycetales > Planctomycetaceae > Schlesneria > Schlesneria sphaerica. The sequence continues at coordinate 4,975,476 of NZ_CP172346.1, forward strand.
CGCTCTGTTTGACGAGCTTGATAACGTCAAGGATCAGGTGAAGCGATTTCGGATTAAGGCGGCATCCTCACTTCCGGCGGATTTTACAATCCCGGGAGCCTTGCGTTGTGCTGTGGACGGGAAGCAGGCCGTGGCGGCGGTCACACGGGTTGATGATCAGCTTGTGTCCGAATTAAAACGGCAGTGGCAAGCAGACGTGGTGGTGGAAGACCTGAATCTCGAAGAGATTTTTCTGGAGTATCACCATGTCTGATCTTCCTCGAAATTCCGTCATTGCCCGTCCCCGTCGATGGAGGGCCGTCTGGTTGTCGTATTGCACTCGTCCGCTCATGTGGGGATTCGCATTAGTGGCCGGGCTGGTGGGGGCAGGGATCGCAGTGGCGGTTGCAAGGGATCCGGAGGACGTGGCCCGATCCAGGACTCTCAATTCGGCAAATCCTACGGCAGCAGCACCCGATCCAGTCGTCGACATGACATTTGGGAAAGACGCGTCACGCTCGATCAATTGGTCCCAGGTACGCACACTGAAGGTGATGGATCTTTCGCAATGCGCACCGTTGTGGACTGATGGTGCCATGCCGCGCCTGGAATCGCTAACCGTCTACAAAGGTGTCACCGATGATGAATTGACGGAACTTTGCCAGCGTCATCGTTTTGTCTCTTTAACTCTTCATGATACGCGGCATCTGACCCCGGCAGGAACACGTGCCTGGCAAAACCAGACTCGTCTGGATTTTCTCAGATTCACAAGCTTCGAGCAGGTCCAGGCCAATGTGAAGCTCGATTGGCCTCCCAATTTGAGGACCTTGATTTGCGACGACCCACGAGGAGTCAGCCTGTTGCGGTTGCGAGAATGGCGAGGCCTGCATCAGCTAGAGACTGTGTCTACGCGTATCGTCCCCTCGACGGCGGGAGTTTCTCCAGAGGTTATCGACGAACTCAGGCAATTCCCGCGATTGAAGCGACTCTTCCTGGTGGAATTACCACCGGCGTTCCCCAATGTCCTGTCCGAACTGCAACAGGCTCTACCCCGGATTCGTGTCCGGCCGCATGCGTACGACCCCGTTCGGCTTGAAAGAGTGAATCTGATCCTGGTCTTCGGGTTTCTGGTTTACGTCGGTCTTTCGATCCAATTATCCCCCCAGTTTGTGTCATCTCATCGCCTTTTGACACCCCGTTTCGCAAGAAGTCACTTCAGTGCTGCCGGAGCGATCGTTTTCTGTACGGGGGGACTGTCGTGCCTTCTGTTTCACAAAGCCGGAAGTGCTTACCTAGCCAGCGTGGCCCTGAGCGGCCTGCCAATTGTACTCCTTGCAGTACTGATCCGCTTTTCTCGGTGGATTGGTGGCCTCTCGGGCGTCCCGGTCCCCGGCGTGGCGAACTGGGTCGCGGTTCAATCTATGGCACTCGGGCTCTCCTTCTGTCTGTTGCTGACAAACGGAAATCGTCTGGAACTGGATTGGTTCCTGCGAGGGGAGCAGGTTGGGTCCGCGTTCTTCCTCATGGCAGCGACTTGCTGGGGGGCGTACGACCTGGCGCGGTGGTACGCTGGGCTGCTGCGAGGGCTGGAAGAGTCAGGCGGGGGGGATGTCCCGCTGAGCTGCGTGGATGTGCCGGGCTGGCAGGGCTGGGTAAGAACCCAAGCGTCTCTACAGTCTACGTCGGCGAAACGAGAGCAGCGCTTATACAGGTTGGTAGATGCGCGCATGGAACAGTTCGCGGAACGAATCCGCGGTCGCTACCTCGTGACGCCGCTTAGTCAGTGGAAAGCGGCGGCTATCCTGACAACGAATGGGTGGATCACCAACATGATTGTGATGGTCGTGATTGCGAAGGTGGGGGAGGCCCTGTTAATGCCCACTGAATGGCTATCCCAAGCCCCGGTGATCGATTTCGGGTGTCTACAACTCCTTGGCTCGGGACTTCTTTTTCCGTTGTGCTTTGCCTGGTATCGCCGCCCGATGATGTCCCTCGAACTCTTGCGACCAAGTTCACGCCGAGACTGGGTTCTAACAAATTTCCGCGGGCTGCTGAGTGACCTCTGGCCTATCGCCGCGGTTTCAGGCGTGTATGGGAACTGGCTGCTCTGCACCGGGCGTTTCGGTCAGTGGACGATCCCGGCAATTCTCAGTGTGAATGCCGTGATCGTGACCGTGCTGGTCGCTGTCTATGTCATCGGAGTTTGGGCGATGACAGTGCAATCGCAGAGGGTGGTGGTTCTGATTGCGGTGCTTGGATGGATTGCAGTGGTATCAGGAATCATCGCTCCTATTCTATTCCCGCTCGATCTGACAACGTTGAAACCCGCCGTGATCCTGGCCGCAACCTTTTCCACGTTCTTGGTTTCCTCGACGGTGGGGGTGGGGCTGGCTTACCGGAGTTGGATGAACTGGGAAGTGGGCAATTCTTCGCAATGAACGACGCTTGCAGAGCTTTGTCACGCGGATCATTAGAAAAGAGGAATCCGAATCAGGTATCCGTTGCGGATGTGGATTTCACTTTAGCGGGATGCTTGATCCCCCCGGACCGGGATGCCCGCAGCAGAATCCGTGCAGAGCCGCTGGGAGTTTCTACTCCCAAGCGAGAATATGCTCTTAAGAGTTCCAGGTACGTATCGCAGAAACCCTCGGTCTTGATTCGGGGATTCCACACGGGCACGGCCGGACTAGCACGTACAAAAAGAAAAACGCCCCCATCCGTGAGGGCGACTGCATCCTGCTCCATCCGTTGACCGGAAGAGACGTGCTGGTGACAGCTCCGCCTCAGTATAAGAAAAAGAACCCCCAGAGAACTGCGTCCGTCAACTATGTTGGGTGTACTGGCGATTGGGTTCCGGGGAGCAGAGTGGGTCAGAGACTGCTCAGAGGGGGCCATGCAGTTCACAGCCAACGGGTTCGTTGTTCGCTGGGGGTTCGGGCTGGGAAAGATCATGTGGCGGTTGCTCGTCACGTGAGAAATGCAAAGCTAACCTTGTGCCAAAGATGTTTCGGCGCACAAAGTTTTGAATCTCATTCAATATTTCATTGATTTTCAGGCTCCAACGGGGCAAGATGGTTGTGGCAGAGGACGATTTTCGGCGCGCGCCGAAGAATAAACCTTTCCAAATGAGCGCCGAAGCGTTTGCTTTCGGCGCCGAAAGCCCCCTCGAAACCAGATCGGACAGACGATGGATCGCACAAATTGGATGGTTAGGGGGAGTTTGGCGGTTTTTGCTGGCGCCATCGTCGCCTACTGCGTTGTGGTGATGGTGGTTGTCGCCACAGCCCCCGACCTTCGCCTTCGTTTTCTTCTCGTCGGGCCTACCGGCCTTACCTCCGGCATCATCATCGAAGATACAATCGGGGTCGAAGCCCTGGATGGGCAACCGGTACCGCAGCCCCAGGACGTCTTGATTGAGTTGGATGGTCAACCGGTTAAAACCAGTCTCGATTTTATGCGAGAACAGTTCGCCATCCGAAATCGGGATCTTCAGCTTCGCCCGAACACTCCGGGTCCGCACCGGCAGGATGCGCAAAACTACGTTCCGATTAAATTTGTCCGATCGACGGACGCTCAGCCAGTCTCCACAGCGATCAAGATCCAAGCGGTCCCGATGCGGGAAGTGGGTCTGACTCTCGTCTGGTTCCTGCTCGAACTGATTATTTTTTCAGTGGGGGCGGTCGGCTTCTGGAGTCGGCCGTTCGATGACGCCGCGCGACTCTTCTTTGTGATGTGCACCGTGACGTTGGCCGCTTTCGTGGGGGGCTTTCACTGGTGGACGGTCGGCAGCAACTTCTGGCTGAATCTTCCCTTCGCTGTCTGCGCAATCTTGCTCCCGGCCGTCATTCTTCACTTTTTTCTCGTTTACCCCCGTTCGAAGCGACCGCTGATTCAGTGGCCGATTGCCACTGTCGCTGCCATCTACGCCATTCCACTTCTGACGATCATGGCGTTTCTCGCCGTGGACGGCGGCTTGTGGTTTCTGCCTCATTCGATGGGCCCACAGGCGGAATTCAATTCGCAACTTGTCTCGATGCTGTTGAACTGGTTGAGAATCGGTGTCTACAGCTACTTTGCCGTGGCTGCGGTGTACTTTCTGATCGCTTTGGGGGCTCTGACGCACAGTTGGTTTACGGCCCGTAATCCCATTGAGAAGAACCAGGTTCGCTGGATCCTGCGCGCTGGTTGTGCCGCCTCGTTCTTTATTGGCTATGCACTCTATCTCGCCTTCTTCTACCGGGCCGAATTTGCGCTGGGGGGAGGGCGAATTCCCATGTTCCTGGCCAGTCTGCTGTTTATGTTCGCATACGCAGTCGGGATTGTCCGGTACAAACTCATGCTGATTGATCAGATCGTCAACCGCGGGATGTGGTACTACGTCCTCAGTTATGCCGCGACAGCAACCGTCGCTTTTGTCATTTCCTGCGGAACCCTGGCGATGACGATCCGCAAAGCCCAGGCTCTGGAGCAGCCTTCCTGGATCATTGCGGGCATTCTCATGCTCGCTGTCGTGCTGCTGATCTGGTTGAGGGATTCCTGGCAGACGTTTGTCGATCGACGCTTCTTTCGCGAAAAGTATCGGCTGGACAAGGCGCTCCAGCGGATGAATCAGGCGGCGGGGCGATTGGCTGATGTCGACTTTCTCGCCGAACGAATGCTGATGTCCTGTCGAGACGTTCTGCAGTCCGAATTGACGGCACTTTATCTTCGCGATTCGCAAACTTCGACTTTTCGACTCGCGGGTGCTCAAGGAGTTTCCGCCGGTCTTCCCATGCAGTTTTCCGCACCGGAGGAATTTTGCCAGGCGCTTCAGACCGATCCGACTCTTCAGCGCGTCACGTCCGTGTCGCGCGATGATCTGTCGCCGACGCAAAGTCTGTTAAGGCTGGTGAAAGCGGATCTCGTCCACGGCTTGGAAACCAATGGCGAAATTACCGGGATCGTCGTTCTGGGAGGCAAGCAGAATGGGTTGATGTATTCGGCCGAAGATCTGACCTTCCTTACGGCGCTGGGACAGATCACCGGGATCGCGCTTCATTGCGCCAACGTGCATCAGAACCTAAAACATCTGAACGAAGAACTGCGAACCAAAGTGGATCAGTTGGCGCAGCAACGTCAGCGAATCGCCATGCTGGAGGCCGAGATCGCGACGACACGGTCTGAACCTGTCACTGCAACCGGGACCGAGTTCCGTCGCGACTCGATCATTGGACGCAGCCCGGCTTTGAACCAGGTGCTGGAGATGGTTCGCAAAGTCGCGCCGAGTGAAACGAGTGTTCTAGTTCGTGGCGAGAGCGGGACAGGGAAGGAATTGCTGGCGAAAGCGATCCATGAGAACAGTTCACGGCGGAGCGGACCGCTGATCAGTGTGAACTGTGCCGCATTCTCGTCCGGCTTGCTCGAAAGCGAATTATTCGGACATGTACGCGGGTCATTCACGGGAGCTCATGAGAATAAACCAGGTCGATTTGAATTGGCTCATCGGGGAACGCTGTTTCTGGATGAAATCGGCGATATTTCCGCCGAGACGCAGATCAAACTGCTGCGTGTGCTTCAGCAGCGTGAGTTCGAGCCCGTGGGGGGGACCAAAACGATTCAGGTCGACGTCCGCATGATCGCGGCGACACATCAGAACCTGGAACGGCTGATCGCCGAAGGCAAATTTCGCGAGGACTTATACTACCGCCTGAACGTCATCAGCATTCATTTGCCGCCGCTGCGAGAGCGACCGGACGACATTCTCGATCTGGCGGCTTACTTCCTCAAATCGGCAGCGGTCCGAGGGGGGCGACGAGTCACCCGCTTTGACGATGACGCCTTGAATGCCCTGATGCAGTACTCATGGCCTGGTAACATTCGTGAACTTCAGAACGTCATCGAACGGGCCGTGGTCCTGTGCGACGATGAGGTAATCGAACTTAGCGATTTGCCTGCCGACATTCAGAAGACAACTTCGACGGTGAACAAAGGGTCGCCCAACTGGGATCTGAGTACGACAGAGACCATTGCAAGCCAGACGTTCGCGGCGGACGATCCCGCGTCTGAGCGGCGAATCCTTGTGGAAGCGCTGCACGCTTGCGATGGGAACAAAACCAAGGCCGCGCGCCGCCTCGGCTTGCCCCGCAGCACGTATTTCAGCAAGCTGAAAAAGTATGGGATTGACGACAATCCTCCGGCGGATTCGCCCCGGTTTGGACGACTGCCGCGGTAAGGTTGGCGAATCACCCCCTGATCTTGACGGACTTGAGAGACACCAATGGCAATCCTCGATCGTGAGGAATACATCGAGCAGGCATATTTTTTTAAGACGTTCCTGGAACGACTCGACGAAGACCTGCCGTCCCAGGAAATCCTCACGAGCATCAAGGAAGAGATCCTGGGGACGACGAAGCTGCCGCTCGCTCTCGATGTCCTGAGAGGAGAGATGCTGCTGAAAGGGCGTCTCTGCGAGGGGATGGCACTGCTGAAGCATTACTTCGCGCCGTTTCAGACGTTCGTCATGAAGCAGGCTGAAGAAGACCGCACCAAGTTCGATCAACGTGTCGCGCTGCAAATTCTGGAACGGGAAGCTCGCTATCGGGCCGGGAACGGGAACCCCGCCGGACTGTTTGTCTATCAGTTCGAATGCATTTCGCGAAACCGATTGGGCTATGATCGGGGAATGACCGCGATCTCGGAAGATCCTGTCTACAATGCCGATTGGCGCGAGTGGATTCTGAGGTCTCGACTGCAGCTGGGGACTGTCGAGTTCGCGGACCTGATCTACTTTCGATCGGAATTCTATCTGGAAGAGCGGCGGAAGCTGGTCGACCCCCATGAAGTCCCCACCGTCCCGTTACTGTTCAGCCGGCAGGAGGGGCGGATTGCCAAGGCGAACCGTGGGAAAGACCCGCTTTTACTGTTCGCCGCATTGCAGCGTCAGCTGGGATATCCTGCGGTCCCTCGTTCTCAATCCTCCCGCGATTTGAAGTTGCCGCCCCACCTCGAAATGCGGTTACAACGCATGGAAAAGCGGATCCAGTTGCTGGAAGCGGAGGCGAAAGGAAAACTCGACCTCAGCGAGTTCTACGCTCAGCCTCGATCATTCGAAGACCCACCCGACATGGGAGAGGGGATTTCCCAATGAGGAAACCGAGGGGATTGGCGACACGATAAGCATCCTTTTGCGACGCACCGGCTGCCATCGTGTCCCCTGAAATCTGGGATTGGTCGGAGCCCGGATCAGCCTACTCTTGTCCAGTCGGAACCCGGCGTGCAGGTGCGTGAAAGGTCGTGCCGTCAGCTCAATTTCCGTTGCCGGGACTGCTTGTGTGGGTTGTTTGGGTTGTAGCGATTGCTCGGGCTTTGGGGTGATGGTTCGTCCTTTCCTTCGGCATCGCGCAGGGGAGCGACGGCCTGCCGCCGCGTGCGGGCTTCCGGGACATCAAGATGTTCAACGTTCATGATTCAAGGAACCATCGCGGTTCATTTTCTTCAGGACCCGAAGTCCCATTTTCTTCTGACCGCTGCTTATTTCATTGCTTTTGTGCAAGGTTTCATGAGCCTGTTTTGCGAATCGATACGACCTGCAATTGACTCTGTTTTGATATTTCCAGGTTGGCCGCCTTAAAGGCCACAGTCTCGGAAAAGTTTCCCAAATCAGCAGCTCCCTTACATCTGGGATCAGTCCTCTCACTGGTACGTGTTGACGTGGTATTCCTCTGACTGGCTTGAGTCGTTTTGCTGTGGGGATGACGCAGGTCTGCTCGCTGTCGTTGATTGTGCAATGTGTGCCGCATCAACGGAGCATCACGTGTGAAGCGGACTTGTCGAACGTGTGGAATAGACGGGACCAGTCGTACCAGTTGTATGGGGTTTGTCGGGTGTAGTTTTCAGACAAGAGATTCGTACTGAGCCAGTGAAAGCGTTCTTGCCAAGCGTAGGAAGCCGATCTGCTTTTAAAGCAGAACCTCGAAGGTCACCGACCACCTAATACGGTTTCGAACTTGAACTGAGAGCAGGACTGGACAAGACGTGCGGACATACAAAATCCAAGTGAGCACTCTGATCTTTAGTGCATGCCTGACGACGATGGCCTGGGGAGGTAGTGAGGGTCATCCGGCCCCCCCTTACAACCTCGCAAGTGTCGTCCCCATAAAAGAAAAATCGGAAGTCAGGCAAGTCAATTTTTCGGCTACAGAGTCACCGGGATTGACGGAGCAGGCTGTGGGGGGGGATTCACCCGCCTATCTGACTCCGGAAGGTTTGCCTCCGCTGTCACAGGTCACACCCGCCGCGCCAGCGGCTCCTGTCGCCTCGTCGAATTTCGATGAAATTTTCGACGGACCTGGCTACGAGTGGCAGGTGCTTCCTGTGGGGCTGATGTACAAGGCCTATCTGGCGGGTGAAAAAGAGTCTCGAATGGCGTCTGTCTTCTACGCGGCAAATGGGCGTAAAGGAGCGATCTGGGAGAACACTCTCGGTGCTCACGTCGGCCTTTTGCGTTACGGAACGACGAACTCGGTGAACCCCCAGGGCTGGCAGTTCGACCTCGAAGGGGCGGCGATGCCCCGTGTGGACATGGGACACGAGGATGACCTTGAGGCGGTTGACTTCCGCGCGGGATGGTTGATCACTCATCGTCGAGGTCCCAACGCGTTCAAAGCAGGCTACTACCATCTCAGTTCGCATGTGGGGGACGAGTACCTGATTCGAAACATCGGTTTTGAACGTCTTAACTATGTTCGAGATTCGCTGATCATTGGATGGACACGCGACGTCATGAGTCCCAATCTGCAAGTCTATGGTGAGATTGCCTGGGCCGTGTTTGCTCAGGACGGTGCTCAACCTCTGGAACTGCAGTATGGTATTCAGTACTCCCCGTTGGTTTTCGGTCTGCATGGGGCACCGTTCGCAGCGATCAATGGTCACACTCGACAGGAGTTCAACTATACCACCAGCATTACCGTCCAAGCTGGATGGCAATGGCGTGGGGTATCGAATCATACGCTGCGAACGGGTGTCAGTTATTACGAGGGGCCCTCGATGCAGTGGTCATTCGTGGGACAATCAGATCGGATGATCGGGGCGGGGATCTGGTTCGACTTTTGATCTGAGTGGAGACCATCGTTCCTCCCATCGACGGGCAAACGCTGCTCCCAATCAAGACCTCCCCCTGACATGCTGACAATCAGTGCGATCGGAAGAAAAGTTGTTTCACACGTCACCCCGGTGGTCGCATGTTTGCGACGACCGGGGTTTCTGCTTTGCTGCGGACGATGTCAGAACTCGCCCGTGGTAAGCGGTCGCATCACACAGTGACTGGATGACGACGGACGCTCCGAGGGCCGGACTGCGTTAATTGCTTGCGAATAGACCCAGTGGTAAGCTCGGCGTCGTCCGATTTTGATGTCGGACCTCTGCAGTGGTTGTCTTTCTCACTCACGCGTTTCAATCGACCTGTGCGCCTGTGTCTGGAGGCGCGCCAGCAGTCAGTCTGCGGAAATTTCCCGTGAAAAGGCTCCTTCATGGTCCGTCAATCCCTCGGCTGTATCGTCGTCCTCGTACTGACGATGACCTCTTCAGTTTGGGCTCACGAGATCGATCTCTCGAAGGCGATCGTCGTCACGCGGGGGGGCGAATTACCTGCCGCAGAACGAATCGCCCCGACAGTTCTCGTTGAAGAGTTGCAGCGTCGAACTGGGATCCAGCTGCCGGTCACGACCGAATGGCCCGTTGACGCAAAAGCCATCATCGCCATCTCAACCAGAGTGGCACCACCGGCGTGGTCAGAGCGGGCGAATTCTGTCGTTGCCACCGTTCCCGAACCGGCGGAATCGTTCTCAATTCGGTTGACTCCGGCAAATGAACAGGGGCCCGCGATCGTCTTCGTGACGGGCCGTGATTCGCGAGGAGCCTTATTCGGCGTTGGCAAGCTGCTGCGGAACCTGAACTGGCATGACGGGCGCATCACGTTGTCGTTCGGGTTTCAGGCAAGTGAGTCACCCGACAGGCCCCTGCGTGGTCATCAGCTGGGATATCGGGATACAGCGAATAGTTGGGATGCGTGGAGCATTGATCAATTTGATCAGTACTTTCGCGAACTCGTCATTTTCGGAGCCAATGCAGTTGAGAACATTCCCTGGCAAGGAGGAAAACTCAGTCCATTGATGAAATATTCCCGCCCGGAAATGAATATCAAATTTGCAGAGTTGTGTGATCGGTATGATCTCGATCACTGGATCTGGGTACCGGTGCTCGTGAAGCTGCCGAACGCGACGGAGGAAGCGGCATTCCTCGAGCAGCAGGAGGCATACTACCAGCAGGTCAAGCGGCTGGATGCCATCTTCGTTCCGGGGGGAGATCCGGGGGAGAATAAAGCAGAGCATCTGGTGCCGTTCTTACAGCGGATGGCATCACTGGTAAATAAGTATCATCCCCAAGCGAAGATCTGGCTGTCGCTACAGCATTTCAAACCGGATGACGTGGACTTCCTCTTCCACTATCTCGATGAACATAAGCCGGTCTGGTTTGGTGGGCTGGTGATGGGGCCGGGAAGTCCTCCGATGGAGGCGACACGTCGCCGACTTGCCGATGCGTATCAACTCCGTTGGTACCCGGACATCACGCACACCGTGCGATGTCAGTATCCTGTCCCGTGGCTCGATCCGGCGCTGGGTATGACCCTGGGCCGTGAGTGCGTTAACCCTCGCCCTGTCGATTACACCGCCGTTTACCGGATGGACTATTCCTTCACAAACGGCTTTCTTTCTTATTCCGACGGCGTGCACGATGACTTCAACAAGAACCTGTGGTCACAGCTTGGCTGGAATCCTCAGGTCGATCCGCGCCATGTGGCAGAGGAGTACGCCCGGTTCTTTTTCCGCAGTGACCTTGCCCAGGTCGGGGCAGACGGTTTGTTCTCACTGGAGACGAATTTGCGCGGAGCCCTTGCGGAGAACGGCTCCATCGAAGGGGCGTTGCGATTGTGGCAGGAACTTGAAAGACGCATCGTCACTGCGGGAAGTCCGTGGCGTTTTCAGATGCACTTGTTCCGAGCCTATTACGATGCTTACACCCGAAAGCGACTTCTCTATGAGACGGATCTCGAACGTCAGACCTTGGCCAAACTGGCCGAGTCGAGTCATTCCGATGTCCTCTCTACGATCAGTGCCGCACGTCAGATTCTCGAACGGGCCGCGACCGAACCTGTCGACGTAGAGGGGCTGGAAAAGCTCAACAAATTCGGTGAGACACTTTTTGAAGAAATTGGACTGCAGACCAGCGTTCCCCGGTACCAGGCTTCGGGCTACGAGCGAGGAGCGGTCCTCGATTTTGTGAACTACCCGCTCAATAACCGCTGGTGGCTGGAAGATCAGTTAGAAGCGGTCGTCAGACTGTCCGACGTGGCGACGCAGCGGAAACGGATTGAGGTCATCATCAATTGGGAGAATCCGGGCGACCAAGGTTACTACGACGTCGTCGGTCACGTTGGTCGTTCCCCTCGTATCCCGAAACTCTTGCTGGCAGGAGACGCGCTTCGCCATCAGGATGACCATCCCCGGCCCAACCAGCGATGGGTGGGGGAAAAGCGAAATCGATTGCGACAGGCCTGGCACGCTTACCTGTTCCGCATCCCGCAAGGCATCACCTACAACAATCTCGACAGTTCCTCAGCTTACATCGTAAAACTTTTTGCTCAGCGGTCGTCCCCATTGGTGATCGATGGCGTCAAGGCGAAGTTGTTGAGAACCGGCGAGACGTTCGACCAGGTGACTGAACAGATCTTTGAGGTTCCTGCGGAGACGCTGGCCGATGGCCGAATCACCCTCACATGGGAAGAGATGGACGAATCCGAACTGAACTGGCGACAGCGACACTACGTGACGGACATCTGGGTCATCAAGGCGGAAAAACAGTGACTTCTGGTGCAGTCCCTCTCTCGATGAAGTTCGATTTATGACGAATGACTCCATTTCTGGATCGCAGAGCGAGACGCCGGAAAGTGATTATGACGGGGCGTGGAAAGAGTTACTGCGCTCGCACTTGCGAGATTCGGTCGAGAATTGTTTTCCCGCGCTGGCAGAATTGGTTGACTGGAGCTTTGAACCGCAGTGGCTGGACAAAGAAATCAGCCAGATCGTCGGTCAGTCTGGTCAAAAGAACAGTGAAGTTGATGTTCTGTTTAAAGTTCGTCTGAAAACTGGCGACGAGCAGTGGATTTTGTGTCATCTGGAGATTCAGACCTCGTACGAGGCGGATTTCGCCTTTCGGCTCGATCTTTACCATTCTGGGCTCAAGTGGATGTTTCGCCAGGAGATTTTGACGCTGGTGATTTTGGCCGATTTACGAAAAAGCTGGATGCCCCGTGAACATCGCTTTGAAATGGGTGGCTTCCTGAGCCATCGCCAGTTTCCCGTCTGCAAAATCGTGGAACGACTCGAATCAGACTGGGTGGACAATGTGTCACTGGTCGCTCAGGTTTCGAGAGCTCAAATTGCCGCCCTCAGGACGACGGGTGACCCAGAGTCGCGATTCAGTGCGAAGACGGAGTTGGTACGAAACCTCTACACGCTGGGGTACTCTTCCGATAGAATAAGAGAGCTCTTTCGGCTGATTGACTGGATGATGCGTTTGAGAGCTGATTTGGACCGCCGATTCCGCTCAGATTTGATCGCTTATGAAGAGGAGTTACGTATGCCGTACGTGACCTCGGTAGAACGATTAGCAAAAGAAGAAGGACGAGAAGAAGGTTTCCTCAAAGGAAGCGAGGAACTGCTTTTGCGGCAACTGGTCCGAGTGTGCGGGGACGTACCGGATGATTTGAGGCAGAAGATTCACCGACTTTCACTGGAGCAGAGCCACCAACTGGGGGAAGCACTGCTGGATTTTCATTCCCTCGCTGATCTTGAACACTGGCTACAGGTTTCAGGTCATTGATTCGCTTACCGCACCGCTGAGCCACTTGCTCAAGAATTCACTGCTAAAAACTGCACTCCACCCCCGCCAGTAAAACGACACCGATTTCACCTGATGATCACGGAATGTCGTCGGTTCACCGTCGAATATTCCCCTGGTCCGTCTGAATACGATTACTGAAGCCCGGCAATCAATGTCGCTGATCTTCAGCAGACGCAGGTGTCTTCCAGCCTTTGGAAACTTGCCACGATGAAAAATCTCCTTCGAATCGCCCACTGTTCGGTGTGGCTCGTTGCCCTTTCCGCTGCGAGTGCGGCAGGGGCCCCCACGCCCGAGCAATTGGATTTCTTTGAAAAGCGGGTTCGCCCACTTCTCGTCGAGCATTGCCTCGAATGCCATGGTTCTAAAAAGCAGGAAGCGGGGCTGCGGCTCGATACTCACGCGGGGTTCTTGAAGGGTACCGACGGCGGCCCCGTTTTTTCGGGGAACGCCGAAGGAAGCCGCCTGCTGAAGGTACTTGAGTATGCCGATGGCGATACGCAGATGCCTCCCAAAGGAAAACTGCCCGCCGAGCAAATTGCGGACTTCCAGCAGTGGCTGTCCATGGGAGCGCCGTGGCCCGCCGAGTCGGTGGTCGATGCCGCCGATCCAAAGGATCACTGGGCGTTCAAGTCCGTCAAGCGTCCCGCGATTCCTCATTTGACTTCGCTTCCCGGGAACCCGCATTCGCAAGCGGTGCCGGTGTCCCAGGTTCAAACCCCGGTAGACGCGTTCATCACCCAATCATTGGCTGAAAAGGACATCACGCTCTCGCCACCGGCGAGCCGTTATGAATTCATCCGCCGTGCGACGCTGGACTTGTGGGGTGTTCCGCCCACATTCGATCAGGTGCAGGAGTTCCTGGCGGATCAGTCACCTGACGCGGCCGAGCGGTTAATTGATCGTCTGCTGGCTTCGCCGTACTACGGACAGCGTTGGGGCCGACACTGGCTCGACGTGGCTCGTTATGCTGACTCCAAGGGTTATGTTTTCACGGCAGAGCCCCGCTATCCCTATTCGTACACTTACCGCGACTACGTGGTCGAAGCGATGAATTCGGACCTTCCTTACGACAGGTTCGTGGTTGAGCAGATTGCGGCTGACCTGGTTGTCCTCAACGAGAAGGGCGAGCAGGGAATCGCCGAGTCACAAGATTCGCGTCTGGCGGCACTCGGGTTTCTGACCGTCGGCCGGCGGTATCTGAACAACCAGAACGACATTATCGACGATCGTATCGACGTTGTAACGCGAGGACTGTTGGGGATGACCGTCGGCTGTGCGCGATGTCACGATCACAAGTTCGACCCGATCCCGACTGCAGACTATTACTCGCTGTACGGAGTTTTTGCTTCGACCACGGAACCCGAGGAGTTGCCTGTCATCGGTCTGCCGAAAGATCAGGCCGCCTATCGCCAGTTCCTTGCCGAATTGGAAAAGCGGCAAGCCGACGTGCTGGCCTATGAGAAAGAGAGCATTCCAAAACTGGCCGAAGAGATTCGTGTCGTTGCAGGTGATTCATTGCAGCAGATCGCCAAGGAGATCCCAGCCTGGAATCAGACTCCTGTCGCGTTCAACGGCGCTAACGAACCTCGTCGACCCGTCGTGCAGCGCTGGAAAGACTTGCTCAATCGCAATGTCGCACAGCCACATCCGGCCCTGGTTCCCTGGTTTGTCCTTTCAAAAGTGGAGAAGCCCGAAGATTTTTCCGCTGCGGTAACGCAGATGGTGGACTCATGGGCCAACGATGAGGAAGCCGCACGGGTTAATCCTCTCGTCCGGCAAACAATCGTCGCTCAGAAGCCAACGACGCTTTTGGAGCTTGCTCGTCTTTACGGCAACCTGTTTGACGATCTTCGCTCTCAGTGGACGGAACTGCAAAAAGCGACCCCCGAGGCCGCTGGACTTGCCGACCCCAATGCGGAGCAAGTTCGCCAACTGCTGTATGGCGAGAAGTCTCCAGCAAATCTGACTCTCGACGAAGCCCGTCCCGCGTTCAGTCGCGATATTGTTGATCAGATCACGAATCTGAAGAGAAATGTTGATGCACTGAAGGTGACGTCGCCTGGGGCTCCCCCTCGCGCGATGATTGTCCGTGATGGGGCCCTGAATGATCCCGTCATTTTTGTGCGCGGTAACCCGGGACGGCGCGGCAAGCCGGTTCCACGGCAGTTCCTTGAGGTCGTTTCGATGCCCGAGCGCAAACCATTTGCGCGAGGCAGTGGGCGCCTGGATCTGGCGGAAGCGATTGTTGATACGCAAAATCCCCTGACAGCACGAGTCATTACGAACCGTGTCTGGCAGCACCACTTCGGGACGGGGATCGTCGCGACTCCGAGCGATTTCGGAACTCGCGGGCTCCCTCCTTCACATCCTGAATTGCTCGACTGGTTATCAGCGGAACTCAGCGGTCTCGACCATCCCGAGTCGCCCATGAACTGGTCGCTAAAGAAGTTGCACCGGCTGATCATGGCCTCGGCCGTCTTTCAGCAGTCCGCTGCGGAAAACCCGGTTGCACGTGGGGTCGATCCCGAGAACCGTTTGCTGTGGCGAATGCCGCGACAGCGACTGGACTTCGAATCCTTCCGCGATTCCCTGCTGGCCGTTTCTGGGAAACTTGATGATCGCATCGGGGGACAACCATTTGATGGTGTGATGAACCCAGCCACGACGCGACGGACGCTCTACACCTTGATTAACCGCAATGATTTGCCCGGGATTTTCCGAGCGTTCGACTTTGCGGACACTGATGCATCGGCATCGGATCGTCCTCAGACGACAGTGCCGCAACAGTCGTTGTTCGCGATGAATTCCCCGTTCATGCAGGAGCAATCAAGGCGGCTGGCGGCCGATTGTGTAGCGATGGCCAGCAATGATCCCGAGCGTCTTGAGCATCTGTATCAACGCGTTTTCGGACGTCAGCCAACAGTGGACGAACGGAGTGTCGCGCTGCAGTTCCTGGGCACGGCGGAGACGTCGGACAGCGAGAAACTTTCACCCTGGGACAGGCTGGCTCAGGTCCTGCTCATGACCAATGAGTTCATGTTCGTCGACTGAACCCCAATCAAACGCATCAGATCACTTCTTTCGATGCGTCGATTGATTGACTACTCCTAACCGACCCTTTCGGTTGAAACGGGTCGGTTAGGATGCTTTGAGGGTGTGAATGGTGACTCGATCGCGCCCGCCGCTTCGGGCCGGCATATCTGAGATCAGTCGGCGTAAGGTTCAGATTTCTCTTTGGCGGAATTACAGTCAGGTGAGCGAAACAGGGGGGCTTCTATTATCGCTCCGATCAATCGTCAAGCCGTTTCGGGATTGGGCTCACTCGCTGCATTTTTCCCATCAATTGAGTTGTGACATGCCTGTCGAACGGAACGACACCATTCGGTATTCTGACAGGCCAAATTGAAAGCGTGTCATCGACGAACATCGCAATTTCTGCGGTGCAGGCGGGAAGTTCCAACGGTTCCCTCAGAACGCATTTCGAAGGTGCCACGCTCGCCAGCTCGAATGTACGGTCACCGACGCGCAGTTCGAGTCTGACTCGCGCGGAGTACGTCGGTAGAGGTGCTGTAGATGACATGAACAATCACAACATGAAAAAGGCGGAACTCAATGCGCAACGATACCTTAAAACAAGAGGTCTAACAACGGAGAACGTGTTCGGGTTTGGCAAAGACGGATACGTCATGCAGACGTCCCGAGCGTCTGCCGTCAAAGCATTCTACTACGAAGCCCCATTCGAGTCCGAACTCGAAATCTACGAATATCTAAAACGTTGGGGCGTTTTCGAAGTTGCTGGATTTCACATCCCCGAGTTGATTGATTTTGACAGGAGTCAACAAGTGATCGAAATGTCAGTTGTCATGCCTCCGTATATTCTAGACTTCGTTGATGCGTTGATTGAACGCCCAATTGAACGGGACGAAGATCAAATTACCGCTCTGGCAGAAATTTTCGAGGACGACTGGCCCCGCGTAAAAATCGCAATCTGGCAGCTCGAAGAGCACGGTGTCTACCTGGGGGACGTCCATCCAAGGAATATTTGCTGTCGATAGGGGCGCTTTCGTTGATTCGACGATAGTTCAGAATGCCAATTAATCTGGCTCCGAGGAAATTAAAGGAAAATTCCCAAGACAAATCTCCAGTTCCTCAACC
Organism: Schlesneria sphaerica; assembly: GCF_044336245.1. Lineage (NCBI taxonomy): Bacteria > Pseudomonadati > Planctomycetota > Planctomycetia > Planctomycetales > Planctomycetaceae > Schlesneria > Schlesneria sphaerica. Next base: position 4,992,549 of record NZ_CP172346.1, read on the forward strand.
TTGATTCCGTAAATCCTGACTCGTCACAATGTGCCGTCGTTTCCTTTTTGACTTCGCACCAGATTTCATGCCAGCTTCGGATCGCGACTCACATCTTCGGCAGTCTCTTAAAGAGGATCCCTCTGAGCTGCTCTCCGCTGGGGCTGCTCCAGTCCGCCCTGAATTCAGGCGAAGATTCACTTGTTAATCTCAAATCGGCTTCAAATGAGTGATCCGTGTCCGCTGAATCGAACCCATACTTTCCATCGTTGAGTCACTCGTACAAATGATGTGGCTTCACGCTGAGAGAAAACAGTGATGGGATACCTCCTACTGCTCGTCGTAGTCTGTTTTATGCTCGGTGCAATCATATACGGCCCGTTTTACGTGAACCTTTGCCAGTGGGCGTTTCGTGGTAATCCTGGCGGGCGTTTCTCGCGCTGGCAGATTCTGGGGCAGTTCGTAACCGTTGGGTTACCAGGTCTATTGTGTCTTTGGATGCTTGGATACTGCCTTATCGATTTCGTGTATCGTCTTTTGAGATCGTAGATTATTTGCAAGTGCTCATCCGGCTGTTTGACAACAGATGGATGAATGGAGCCTCTACGTGTTCATGCCGAGTGCTCCTGCAAACGCTCACTCCGTGGGGATTTGACTGTGGCCAGACGGGTGGGCTTGGGCTTCGTCTAGTTGTGTTGAGCCGTGATTATGTCGTCGTGCTTGCAGAGAACGCTTGAAGTTCAGACAGCATGCCGCGTGAACGGCTGGTGATCTGGTCCATGCGTGTGCCGGAGGCGCTTGTCAACTCCCCCGTCTTCGCAGCCAGTTCCAATCGTTCGACCTCGTCGGCGAGCGAGTTGATTCCGAACATTCGCAGGCCGCTCTTCAGGGTATGTGCGGCTCGCTGAAACTGCTTCCACTCTCCCTCACTGCTGGATGATCGCATCGTCTGGAGCAGATGAGGGCCTTCCTCCAGAAATGCCTCGACGACTTGCCGCAGGAGATCCTCGTCGTGATTGACGGCCCGCCGTGCCAGATCCCAGTCGATGCGATCGCTGGCGGTGGTGTTGCTGGCTGCGGCTCCGACCAGCACTTGACCAGCCCCGATCCGCTCCAGTACCTGGAACAGTTGTTCGGCCCTGATCGGTTTCATCAGGTAGTCGTCCATACCTGATTCCAGGCACAACTCGCGGTCACCTTTCATCGCGTGGGCGGTCATTGCGACGATGGGGATATGTTCTCCGGTGAGCAGTTCCCTGCGCCGGATTTCCCGGGTCGCATCCAGCCCATCCAGTTCGGGCATCTGGACGTCCATCAGAACCAGATCGAAAGCACCCCGCTGAGAAAGTTCCACTGCTTCGCGGCCGTCGTTCGCAACCGTAACGCGATGTCCCCACTTCTCGAGCAATCCGATAGCCAGCTTCTGATTGATCAGGCTGTCTTCTGCCAGCAGGATCGACTTGGGGGCTCCCGATTTCCTCGCAGAAGATGCGGGGGTTTCTTGTGCTCCGCTTAAGGGCGACTGCCCGCCAACAGCCACAAGGATGGCATCGAGGAGTTCGGATTGCTTGATCGGTTTCACGAGGTAGGCTGCGACACCCAGTTCTTCACAGCGTCGCAGATCTCCCGGGCGATCCGCGGACGTCAGCATCATGACCATCGACCGGCACAGAACGCGATTTTCCTGGATCCGGCGAGCCAGCGTGAAGCCATCAACATCCGGCATGCTGGCATCTGTCAGAATCAGACCGTAGGGATTTCCCGCATCGGCCATTCTTTTCAGTTCATCGACAGCCTCTGCGACACTCGACACGGCCGTCGGTTTCATCGACCAGTTGTTGAGAATTTCGATCAGAATCCGGCGGTTTGTGGCGTTGTCGTCAACGACCAGTACAGGAAGTCCCTGCAGCATCGGAGGATAGATGGTTGAATTGCTGGCGAGGGCCTCGTCGGACGAGACGCCGAAACGGGCCAGAAAGTGAAACGTGCTTCCCTGATTCAGCGCACTATCAACCCAGACGCGCCCTTGCATCAGTTCTACCAGTCGCGACGAGATCGCCAGACCCAGTCCTGTGCCCCCGTAGCGTCGCGTCGTCGATGTGTCGGCCTGTTCGAAGGCTTCAAAGATCGTATGCAACTGATCGGCGGAAATGCCAATGCCGGTATCTGTCACACGAAAATGCAGGTACAAGTCGTGGTCGGTGCTGCTTTCCACATCGACGTGCAGGACCACTTCCCCTTTTTCGGTGAACTTGATGGCGTTGCCCACCAGGTTCATGACGATCTGCCGCAGACGGTGGGGATCTCCTTCGACGATTGCGGGAACCCCGGTCGCGACGTGGCAAGCAAGTTCCAGGTCCTTCCGGTGGGCGCGGAGCGCGAGGGATTTCGCGGTATCGCCCAGCAGTTCACGAAGGTCGAAGGGGACGCATTCGAGGCTGAGCTTGCCCGCTTCAATTTTGGAGAAGTCGAGGATGTCGTTGATGACCGAAAGAAGTGACTCGCCTGACTCCTGCACCAGAGCAAGGTACTCACGCTGGGTCACGTCGAGTTCCGTGTCTCGGACGAGTTCCGTCATGCCGATGATCGCGTTAAGCGGCGTGCGGATTTCGTGGCTCATATTGGCCAGGAAGTCACTCTTCGCACGGTTCGCCGATTCTGCCGCTTCCTTCGCCTTCAGGAGTTCGGCTTCGGCGAGGTGACGGGTTGTGATGTCGAGGGCAATTCCCAGGAAGCCAGAGACGTTGCCATCGGAGTCTCGCTTGGCTGTGACCGAGAGCGCGACTCGGATGTGGCTGCCATCCTTCCGAACGTACGTCCATTCCCGCTCGTCGTGCTCTCCACGTCGTGCATGTTCCACAAAGACGTCCATCCCCTGGATCGGCCGACCAAATTCGCGTGACATCTCGGCCGCACGGGCCTCGATTTCTGATCCCAGATGAAAGATCTCTGGTGTCTTGCCAAGCATCTCTTCCTTGGTGTATCCGAGCATCCGTTCGGCACCGGTATTGAAGAGATTGATTTTCCCGTCCAGATCTGACGAGATAATCGCCACCTGGGTCGCTGCATCCAGCACCGCTTGAAGTCGTGCCTGGGTCTGTACGAGTTCCCTTTCGGCGCATTCCTTTTCCGTCACGTCGGAAAAGATTCCCTGAATCCCGGCCAGATTCCCTGCAGCGTCGTAGACCGGGCTTTTGACCACGTGCGTATAACGCCGATCCCCGTTCGGCGTCTGGAACTCTTCGATGGTTTCGAGAGTACTCCGCTGTTCGAGCACTTTTCGGTCATCGGCACGGTATTTATCCGCCAGTTCACGCGGAAAAAAGTCGTAGTCGACATGTCCGATAATCGCTTCGGGCGGCCGATTGAAGGCTTCGCACAGCAATCGATTGGCGAAGGTGAACCGCCCGTTCAGATCCTTTCTGAGCATCGCCAGAGGCAGAGTCTCGACCAGAGACTGGTAGAAGACCTCCGACTCCATAAGAGCCTGTTCGACTTTGTGCCGATGCGAGAGTTCATTCTCGTAACGGTCCTGCAACCAGACGATGTCATTGCAGGCCGACTGCAAGGCTTTTACGAGACTTTCGCGAGGAAGTTCGGGATCAAAGCGGGGGATTGCCGTTGCAGGACTCGGGGGCGAATCCTCCGTCGCTGATGATTTCAACGGATTCGTGAACCTGCGGACTTCGGCAAGAATTTCGTCAGGAGTTCGCAGCCGTGAGATCATGCCCGCAACTCGCGCATGAAGGCAGGCGAGAATTGATTCACAGTTCCCGGGATCGATCAGAGCCAGAACCGGGCGAACCGGTTTTGAATCTGTCCTTGGAAGACTGTTGAGGATCTGCAGGTCGGAATCACCGATGATGAGAAGATCGGCCTCTTTCCACCGCGACGGCGCCTCTTCCGCGGGGACTGCCAGCACCTCGTAACCTGCTCGGTTCAGCACGAACTGGAGCGAATCACGGCGCCCTGAATCGCGTTCCACCACGATAAGTCGAGGCATCTCAACATCCTTCGGTCCGCACACCCCCGGCGGGACAGGGGACGCGCATTCAGGCAAAATTCCATTCAGAGTCTGGGAAGCTTGATTTCAAGGGAGGCAAGACCTTCCTGAAACCTTGGGTTCAATCAGTTCACTCCACAAACTCTGGATTCAGGCTTTGTTCGAATCAGGACAGCAGGCGAATCTCTTTTTTCGGAAAACAGCGTCATTCATGGCGAGTCGAAATCGGTTTCGCCCTGAAAATAAACCACAGGAAAAGTGGGGAGGAATTGGCTCGAATCTTTCGAGACCCCCTCACTATAGCGACCTCCGCCGAGAGGTCGCCAATATAACTCATTCACTCCGTGAAAGTTCGGTTGAAAATCTCGCCTCGGACGTGAAATGGGGACGAGAATTGCTCCGCGGGGAATATCCATTGACCCGGTCTGGTCACCCTCGAAAAATCGCGAGGCGACTGAGCAACTTTGCAATTTTGACAATCAGGGTACCTTCCATGTCACGACCAATTGATGATGTAACTGATCCGACACTGGAGCAGGATGATCGGTTTCCGTCCGGGGCATGGGAAGGGTATTACCTTGAGCCCGGATCGTCGAAGCGTTTCCAGATGGAACTTCATCTGGTCTTTCGCGACGGGACACTCCGGGGAGATGGACGTGATTCCGTCGGCGAGTTTCTCTTTAAAGGAACTTATGAAAAAGAGTCTGGCAAATGCTGGTGGACCAAACGGTACATTGGCGCGCATGATGTTGCGTATCAGGGGTACAACGAGGGGAGAGGAATCTGGGGCGTCTGGGAGCTCAGCCTGGCCCACAAAGGAGGGTTCCACATCTGGCCCCGCGGTCAAGGAAGTGGCGAGGGGCAGGAAGTCTCAGAAGAAGCGGATCTTCCCGTGCTGATCGGGGCGGGGAACGAAGAACTCCGCAGCGAATCACTCAATCGATCGGAATCGGTGAATGACTGACGCCAGCGGGCAAAATCTCTCGCGTTCGGACGACGACCGAAGCCGGACGCGACTCCAGATGGGATCTGTCTGCCGTGGCATCATCTTGATGCTGATATTTCACGCGGCAAACAATTTCAGTTTGTTGCCACCGGAACAGTGAGCATTCAAATCGGGGAACTGTTTTAGCAGAGACGATCGTCCGTGGTGTGGCTCCGTGACAGTAAGATTCTGCTTCAGGTTTCGCTGGTGACCTGGGGAGAGTAGAATCGCCCTGAGGGTACCCGATCTACCATTTTGACTCACTTTCCAAATCGCTACACAGACGGTGCCAGTATGGCCGAATCGCTCCGAGGTCGGTTTTTGATCGCCTCTAAACGGCTGCGGGATGATAATTTTTATAAGACGGTCGTCTTGATGCTCGAACATGGCGAGCATGGTGCGATGGGTCTGGTCATCAATCGACCTCTTTCCGTCAAGGTCTCCGACGCTCTGTCCGGGCACTTTGATTTGCCGGAAATGGATGACGTCGTCTTTGGGGGAGGGCCTGTGGAACCTACGGCTCTTGTCATACTTCATGACGACGCCAGCTTTGAAGACACCGGGCCCGCGATCCTGCCGGGATTGTTCGTCGGCGGAAGCCCCGAAGCTTTTGAACGGGTCATCGGAGAAGCGGTCGCCAGTACGCCACCGTCTCACTCGTTCCGTGTCTTCTCGGGTTACTCTGGCTGGGGGCCCGGACAATTGGAAGGAGAGATCGAGCGGGGGGACTGGTTAACCTATCCCGGCAATCGGGAAATGGTATTTCACGAAGATCCCTATTCAGTCTACGAAACTCTTCTGCAGAAGTTCTACGAATCCAACCACCTGTTGCCTCATCGGGTCAAGGATCCCTCGGCAAACTAAGGTTTGCAGGACGGATTTCTATACGGGCAAAGGCCGAACCTACCTGTGGACGTTCGACAGTTACGACTCATCGAAGACCTGGCGGGAATCTTCCGAGGGGAGATTGTCTGTCATCCTCTTGCGCAATCGATCTACGCCAGTGATGGAAGTTTGCATCAGGAAACTCCGCTCGGCGTGGCATTCCCGCATGACCGCGACGATGTCCAGACGCTGGTCCGTTACGCCGCCGAACAAAAGTTACCTCTCATCCCCCGCGGAGCAGGAACCAGCGTTGCAGGGGAGGCGTTAGGGGCGGGAATCATTGTCGATTTCTCTCGCCATATGCACGCGGTTGAGGAGGTGGGACAGCAGACTGTCCGTGTTCAGCCCGGTGTTGTGCTGAGTCGGCTCAACCATGTGCTGCGAGAGTCGGGGCGCTATTTTCCGCCAGACCCCGCCAACAGTGATACTACTACCATCGGAAGTATGCTCGCCCTGGATGCGGCAGGCTCTCACTCCATTCGCGTCGGGTCGACCCGCGACCATGTTAATAGTATTGAACTGGTGACGGCGAACGGCGTTCGCTTTGAGGCAGGGAATGAACCCCTGCCGACTCATGAACGTTTCACAGAGGAGTCAAACGTCGATGAGGCGACGAAGTGGAAAAGTCATCTGCTCGAGCGGATTGAAGGACTGCTCGTCCGCAATGCGAAACTAATCCTGGAAAAGCAGCCGGAACGACAAGTCCGTAATCGAGCCGGCTATCTGCTGCGTGGCGTTCTGACAGATTCCGGGATCCTGCTGCCACGACTTCTGGTGGGCTCGGAAGGAACTCTGGGGCTCTTCACTGCCGCGACACTACGGACGTCTGCTCTACCGGCCTGGCGTAGTGCGCTTCTGATCGGTTTCGAAACATTGGATTCGGCGATTCAGGCCGTGCAACCGATCTCTGCACTGCAGCCCAGTGCCTGCGACCTGATCGACCGCCGGCTGTTGTCCATGGCGCGCGATCTGGACGCGCGGTTCGCTTCCTTGATTCCGGCGAATGCCGAAGCCGCGTTGATCGTCGAGATGACGGGATTCAGCCACCCAGAAGCCGCTGGAGGCATTCACGACGTTCAATTGGTCATCAAGGATTTGCCCGATCCCGGCCGGATGTTGTACGAGGCGACCACCTTCGATGAGGTCGAATTTCTGTGGTCGTTGCCTGGTGCGGTCATTCCGTTATTGAATCGGGCACGGGGTGAGACGTCTCCGGTTCCACTTGTGGAGGACATTGCTGTTCCCCCCGAGATGTTGCTCGAGTTCATCGCGCGATCCAGACGGATCTGGCAGAAGCATGAATTGACGGCGTCGCTCTACGCCCATGCGGCCGTCGGGCAGGTCCACATGCGACCGTTCCTCAGGTCGCCTCTCGATCCGTTGCTGCTCGAAGACCTTGCACGGGATCTCTATCACGCTGCGATTTCCGTTGGCGGATCGATTAGTGGCGAGCACGGACTGGGTTACTCTCGGACCGCGTTCCTTCCGTCGCAGTACGGCGAACTCTATCGGGTCTTCCAGCAACTTAAGTCCCTTTTCGATCCGGATCGATTGCTGAATCCCGATAAGATCCTGAGTGACGATCCGCATCTTACGGTCAATCATCTTCGCCCGGAGATCAAGCCAACGTCTACTCCGATCGAGTTGCAGTTGAACTGGAGTGCGGGAGAACTCGGGGCAACGGTGACCGCCTGTCACGGTTGCGGGGGATGTCGGACGCAGGAACCCAATTCACGGATGTGTCCCTTCTTCCGTCGCGAGACATCCGAGGCGCGGACTCCTCGCGCCAAGGCGAACGCCCTGCGGGCCATCGTCGATGGACGACTTGCCGCACACGAACTCGCTTCGAGTGACATGCGTCGCTTGTCCGACTTCTGTTTCAACTGTAAGCAGTGTGAACTGGAATGTCCTACGGAAGTCAATATTCCGCACCTGATGCTCGAGGCCAAAGCCCAGTACGTGGCGGCGAACGGTCCGCGGATGTCCGAATGGTTTCTGTCGCGGGTCCATGGATGGAGCGAGTCACTCTGCCGGATGGCGTGGTTCATCAATCCATTAATTGCCAACCGGACTGTGCGGTGGCTGTTGGAGCGTGGTCTGGGGGTAGCTCGTCAGAGGAAGTTACCGGCATTTGCTCATAAGACATTTCTGAGCAGCGCACCACGCGAGTGGCTGGCACCTCCCGTGTCATTGCGAGATCCCATTCCGGTCGTGTACTTCGTTGATCATTACGCGAATGCGCACGATCCTGAGTTGGCGTTTGCCCTCGGGCGAATACTGGAGCATCAGGGTTTCCGGATCCATGTCCCCGCGTCACAACACCGATCGGGTATGGCACACATATCGATCGGTGACGTCGAAACTGCCCGCCAATTGGCGACGGATAACATCCGCCTGCTGGCGGAGTTTGCACGCGAGGGTTGTCCGATCATCTGTACCGAGCCGGCTGCGGCGTTGTGCCTCAAGGTCGAGTATCCACGGCTACTGGATCATCCCGACGTCCAGCTGGTTGCGGACCATGTTGTGGAAGCGGGCCACTTTCTGGCGGATCTTCAGGCCCGTGGAGAGATGCGGACCGATTTTCAATCACTGCCGTTGACCGCTGCGTATCACACGCCTTGTCATCTGCGTGCGCTGGGAAAGGATACCCCTCTGCTACAAATTTGTCGTTTGATTCCCCAACTCGTGATCACTGATACCGATCATGGTTGCTCGGGAATGGCTGGCACGTTTGGGCTGTCGCGTGAAAACTTTGAGGAATCGCTCGCAATCGGACATAACCTGATCGAGCAAATGCGATCGGACCAAATCGAATTTGGCATGACCGAATGCAGCAGTTGCAAATTTCAGATGGAACAGCAGTCGCCTACGCCGACGCTGCACCCATTGAAAGTTCTGGCACTCGCTTATGGGCTGATGCCCGAGATTCGTAAACGGTTGCGGCCCAATCTGAAGAAGCTGGTGACGTCGTGACCGCGTCGGTGCGGAATAAATCGCTGAGGATGCGTCACACCACTCCCTACTCGCTCATGAGTTCTCTGTCGTTGGCCGTAAAAAATCCCTGTGCCGCTCTACGGAAAGTGTGAGTCGGCACAGGGCATTCAAACCATCTGCGGTGGTCCGGGCAGGCAATGGCTGACAGCAGCCAACACCTCCAAATCAGTCTTCCAGCGGCAGCCAGAGCGCTTCGGTGAAGCGGTCAAACGCGTTGGCGTCGCAGGTCGTCTGAATGATTTCCGCCACTTCGTAATCGTTGAAATGTTCTTTCAAGCGACTGATGTCTTCGTCAACGATCGTCTGCGGCAGCGTCGTCAGCTTGCGGGCAAAGCGCAGGGCTTCGGCGTTTGCGGGGCTTGCAGCCCCTTCCAGTTGTTTGAACGAATACAAAACTCCTTCATCCCCACATGAAGCCAGGTAGCGGGCTCGTGCATGTTCTGCGGCGTACCAGGCTCGATTCTCCCGTGAGGTGACCCAGGCGATCAGAATGCGGAGTTCCGGAGACGTTTTTCCTTCACGTGCCATAGCCTGTTTCTGCCCCCACGCGTCGAGTGCAACAGAGAGGTCGGACAGAGCCTGGAACCAGACTGGAGGGGTGACGCCGGGGCTGAGTCGAGCGAGGACCTTCTTGGCGTTCTCCATTTTGGGGAGTTCGACGCCGGGCTTTCTTCCGTGAGCCTTCTTAATCGCTGCCTCGACATCGTCACGGCTTTCCCACTCTGGCCGCGGCTTCAGTTCCGTGGGAATCACCTTCGAGGGAAGGTTCGAGAACTCGGGGGATGTGGGAGTGTCCAGTTCGCTGTGCTCTTCGCCACCGAAGGACTGGTCCTGGGGGATCCCCGTTGAGGCCGTCCAGCGATTGACTGCGTTGTACCGGCTGACGGTGTAAATGATGTCGATCACTTCCGGGTCAGGGAACTGCTGCTTGAGTTCAGCGAGGTCCTGTTGAGTAAACAGGTGCGGGGTGAGTGTCAGCTTTCGCGTGGCCTTCATCGCGGCCTGTTCCCTGGCGGGAAACAGGTCCCAGCGGGCATCCAGCGAAGCGACCTGGTCATCAGTCATGCCGACTCGCTTCAGCTTCAGTTCCTGGTGTCCTAGGCAATACTGACAGTCATTGGCACGTGAAACAATCCAGAACAGACGAGTCTTGAACCCATAAGAGGGATCGGCTTCCATCCTTTTCAGGAGTGCGGCGGTTCCTCCGCTGGGGCGAGTGGCCGAACTGCTTCCCCACCCGGGAACGAGAAATGACTGCCAGGCGGGAGGGAGATACAGTGCGCGAAGACGTCCATTGTTGACCAGCGGTCGTCCTGATGCGATTTCCTGTTCGGTCGGTGGTGGTAATGGCAGACGCGAAGTTCGCTCTTTCAGAGCCTGAATCCGCTTCTTCATTTCCGGGCGTGTGGGAGCCAGGTCGGAGTCGGCCAGTGCCATTGATGTGCTGGCAATCGGAATCAGTAGGCAGAGCCACCATTTTTTGATCAGCATTGAGGACCTCTTCTTCATTGGGGAAAAATCGTAATCGCGGGGGAGGTGCCAACGATGTAGGTCACCTTCGATTCCATGGTGCGGTTATCGTCTGCAAACTTGCGTTTCACCCGGATGTAGAGATTGGATCCATCCGTGGTCTCTTCATCGGGCAGGATCTCAAACGATCCCAGCTTTCGACCTTCTGCCCAACCTTGATCACCCATGATAATCGTCGGTTGAAGGTCTTCCGGGGTCTGTCCATCGACCCACGCCTGCAGGGCATCTTCAAGCGAAGACCGTGCAAGCTCTTCATCGAGGACGTAGGTGCGGCCCGACTGGCCGCATCCAACGGCGGCACAGACAAGCAGCACCCATCCGAGGCCCCCATATTTGTTTAGTCGCTGTCTCATGAATCTCAATCCGTCTCGAAAGGTCTACGATTGTCACCTTGTAAAGAAAGTGATCTGCCAGGACGGAAATCCTGACTGTCAGTCATCGTCAGGAAACTGGAGCGTGGTTCGTAATCGCAAAGAGCCTGATGCTGCGGGGACGCTCGTTAAGCGGGATCAATCGATCGCAGGGCAGAGATAATCGAGTGTTTAGCCAGCAGCAGGAGGTTCTAGAACTCTCCCAGATTCTCGCCCCCGTTGATGCTTCCCAGTGCACGCCATGTTTGAAGGGCGAGGTTTTCGCTCACAAACTTGACTGAGCCATCGCAGAGCAGCAAATGAACTCCGCCCGTGTGTTGACTGTTTGCTGTCGTGGCAATTCGGCCTGGGGGGAACATGCATGAACGTCCATTCGGCTGCAGTACGTGGTTGTACTGGTTCGTCGAGTGATACTGCTGAATCCAGGGGCCGCCGACGTTCGAATATCCTTGCCGCGCCAGATCCTGCACGTTGACGGCGTTACAGTCCTGAAGGGCTTCGTCTGGCGTGGTGGGATAGGTTCCGGGCTGAAAGGTATCCGTCTTGGGGCTCGCCACAGCATTGCTGCCGTCCCCGGTCAATTTTTCCGACATGGCGGCAGTGTTGCTCAAGCCGTCCGTAATGTCCGAAAAACGGAACATGCGATTGTGGAAAACGATGCCGTTTGACGGGGGTTGTCCAGTTGCTCCCGAAGAGTACATCACGATTCCCGAGCCAGCATTCCAGTAGTAGTTGTTTCTTCCACCGATCGACGCAGGCAGCGGAGTCGGGTCTGACGGGCAGCGGAATACAGGGACTTCCTTGCTTCGCGCGACGGCATTGTTGGGATGATCATAGGGGACATTGAAGTCAATCATGTTGTAGAGATTGACTTGCTCAAAGTAAGGCAGGAGTCGTGCGTGAGCCGAAACCGGGTTGACCGCACCATTGACGTCCGCAATGGGGAGACAGCCAAACGTGTCATGATAGTTGTGAATTGCCAGACCCAACTGCTTGAGGTTGTTCTTGCATTGGGTGCGTCGAGCGGCTTCGCGCGCCTGCTGAACAGCGGGCAGGAGCAAGGCGATCAATACGGCAATGATGGCAATCACCACCAGCAGTTCGATCAGTGTAAATCCGTGGCGACGGAGAAACGACTTTTTCATGTTGAAACCTTTGTAGTGAAACAAAAAGACAAGCAGGTTGAAAAAAGCAACGGAAATAACAACGGAAGGCAACTCACGTCGTGCGGAGTGCGAGCAAGGCTTCGCTACCCATCACCTCAAGTGGCCAGATATAGCGGTTTCGCGATGAGGCCCATGGGGGCTGACCTGCCCATCCGGCAGATCGGCTTCCCCGATCACATGACAACGACGATGCACGAGGGTCGCTCTGTCTTTGTCCTTATCCAGGCGCAAGAGAGCGGCAACAGTCTCGACTTCAGCCCAAGGCTCCTTCGAGCGGAATCGCCTTTACGGTTTCCGGATGCGAGGTTCCCATCCTTAGTCCGCAGGCGAGGGCCACGTCGATCGAAAAGCAGATTCTCAGCGAGTGAAGTCTGCGGAAATCGACGACCGGATTGGACCCCTCAAGCGATGACATTCGTTGGCAGTCCCGAGAAGCAGAACTTCATGAGGCTGGCAACACTATGGTCTGAGGAGGCCGGTATCCAATCGCTGGCTGCGCAAGGGGAATACCGCTTGCCTTGAGCCATTTCGTGCACCTGTCAGATTAGTTGCAGGGGGGGCGAAAGATCGAACACTCACGTGAAGTGAGCTTCGCAGAAGAGAGAGGAAAAATCGGTGCGGACCACTCCACCAGCATGGCTGGTTCGCTCGTCAGCAGGGCTGCCGTTTCGGACTGCCGCTCGATCAAGCTGGTGGGCACCGAGGGCGCTGCAGGGATTGGGGTGCTGCGACATCGAGGTCCGTGACAGGGTGTCCTGGGATCTGACGGCATCGGAGCTTCCGACCGAAGTCCCTCGTCGGAGAGCATGATCTGCAGCATCAGTTGGTCGTGCGATTCGGGCCCGCGGTGCAGGTAATCACCGCATGATGCGATCGCAGTGCTGGCGGAAGCCTGAATGAACAGAAGCACGATGAGCAGCCCGCACGAACAGCGGACGATACGCTGGACGGATCGTCCAGAATCATCATTGCCCGTTGTTGCTCTGCCGCACATGGTATTCGTCTTCACTTCGTCGTCGTGTGAGTCCAACTTCTGTGCATTAGACACAAGGACTAGAGCGCCTGTGTGTCATGGCGTGCATGCCTGCGCATCATTGATTGGGAATCAGGGCTCGGTTGACGCTGTCTATTTGTGAAAGGTTGACTCGAACCTACTTCGTTTTTTCCTGGTTCGCAAGTCCGAATCGATTTGGTTAGCGGAATCGCATGGGAACAGCGACGATCTTTCGAGTTCGCTTTTCTGCTAACCCGAGACTTATCTGGCATACGATGAACTCGGTCGACCTGATGGGTCTCACGTCGAGATCGCCACCCGGAGGCCGGTTGTGTAAAGTTGTGTCTGCGAATAACGGCGATCTGCCGACGCTAAAACTATGAAATGGGTTTCGAATTAAACCGGGGTCTTGTTAGGGATGAACGTTTTTCTCTTCGATATCGACGGAACGTTGATTGATGCGGGTGGGGCAGGGCAGGCGGCAATGGAACAGTCGCTGGCGGAAGAATTCGGTGCTGCCGGACCGGTGTCGGGGATTCCGACAGCTGGAAGAACCGATCGCGCTATCGCCATGGATCTGTTCAAGTTCCATGGAATTGACGTTAATGACGATCACTGGGATCGCTATCTGAAGTCGTATTTTCGGCTACTGCCGAATTCACTGAAGACGCGGCCGGGAACAATTCTGCCCGGCGTTCCTGAACTGCTGCAATCGCTGAGTACTCGCGATAACCTGCATTTAGGGTTGCTCACGGGGAATTTTGCTGAGGGGGCGAAGCTCAAGCTGGCCCACTATGGTTTGTCGCACCATTTCTCGGTCGGCGGGTACGGCGACCTGCATCTGGATCGTGACGACGTCGCACGAACGGCGTGGCAGCAGGTACAGTCTCGACATCCGCATGTCGAACCCGATCGAGTCTGGGTGATCGGTGATACCCCATCGGACATCCGGTGTGCTCGAGCGATAGGTGCGAAAGTCCTGGCGGTGGCGACAGGGATCTTCTCTGTCGACGAACTGGAGCCTCATCAACCGGACTTGCTGCTGGACGATCTGAGAGACGTCACCCGATGGCTCGCGGCAGCGGGGCTGAATTAGCCACGCCTTAAAGTTGCTTCCGTCGGAGGGTCTGGCGGGATCACCGGGGCCGAGTTCTTGTCCTGCTCGAACCCGACGCCCCATTCGTCCCCATCCGGGGTTGAGACCAGCATTCCCTGGGTCTCTTTGCGGGACTTCCGGCGTCAGATTTAATCTGCGCCGGTTTACCTGCTCAGCCTGCCATCAACTGCTGTTCCAGCGTTTGCACCAGTTCGCCCACCGACCAGCTCTGGGCAGCGACTTTGATCTTCTCGTTCTGTTCCAGCCATTGTTTGACCTTTCGTTCGGCCGACATGACTGTACTGTGGTTTCGTCCGCCAAAATGCTGACCGATCTCGGCATAGGCCGAAGGGGTATGCTTGCGAGCCAGGAACATCGCGAGCATACGAGGCTGGCTGAGGGTACGGACTCGACTCATGGACTGCAGGTCCTTCGGCTTGACCCCAAACAGGCTGCAGACGACTCGCTCAATGTCGGTGACTCGGATGAGCCGCAGACAGTCACGTTCCAGATCCGCCAGGATTTCCCGAGCGGAGGCGAGCGTGACCGTCTTGTGAATCATCGTGTAGTACGTCTGAAGGCAGTTGAGTGCCCCTTCCAGTTCCCGCACGTTGGACTGGAATCGCTGAGCAATGTACTGCAACGCTTCCGGAGAGATGCTCCCCTTCATCCGTGTTGCTTTGGCGTTGACGATCTTCACCCGCGTCGCGAGGTCAGGCGCTTCCAGACGGCAGACGAGACCTGATTGAAAACGCGAGACCAGCTCGTCGCTCAATTTGTTCAGCAGTCGGGGGTGTCGAGTTCCGCTCAGAACGATCGGGCGTCCATGATCAGTAAGGTCTGTGATCGTATGCAGGAACTCTTCCTGGAAGACTCGCTTCGATTCGAAGAATTCGACGTTGTCGACGATCAGCACATCCACCCCGCGGAACCGTTGCCGGAAGCCGGGAAGTGAATGATCTCGCAAGGCCTGCGTGAAGTAGTTACCAAAGGCCTCTGCAGTGATCAGAACGACATTTGCCATAGGCTGCGCGCGTTTGAGCTGCCGGCAGATGCCCTCCAGCAGATGCGTCTTACCCGTACCGACGGGCCCACAAACATAGAGTGGGTTGAACGGGACCTGCTGTCCGCTGGCCAATTGACGGGCGGCTGTCAGTGCCAGTTCCGTCTGGGGGCCGGGAATGAAGTCACTCAGATCGGCCAGTCGCCGACTGCGGCTGGGCAATAACGGAGACGTCGCGCTTGCGACGACACTCTGGGCCGGGACGACGACCGTCACGGGATCCGATGCAGATCGAGCTTTCGCCGCAGGGGCGGATGCCGACTTTGCGGAACTCGCGGCGGGGGGAGCCTGTACCGGTGCCGCCGGCCGTGCCACGGCAAGGCTGGCGTCGACAGTAAACCGCGACTGGGCGGAATGTCCCAATACCGACTGAGCTGCACCGGTCAGTTCAGACTGGAATTGCCGTTGCATCCAGTTCAGCAGGAAAGGGCTTCCTACTGCGACTGTCAGGCAATCGTCCGAGATTGATAATCGGACCTTACCGTCGAACCAGAGTGCGAAGCGTTTCGCTCCCAGTCGTTCTTGTATTTCATGCAGTACTGCCTGTGTCAATGTCGTGTCTATGTCGTCGTTAATCGCAGAGCTCACCTCTGCGCGGACGGTCGGCGTCATGCCGGGTTGCATCTTGCACCCCCTTAACAAGCCAGACCGCTGCCAGTCTTCCGTCGGCGCACAAAATATGCGCCCCAGATCCATCTGACAGTGCGAACACAACGCGCCAACTTCACCGACGCATCGGCAAAAGTTGGAGATTGAGAGCGGTAGAGCTAACCAGAAATGAGAGACCGATGGTTGGTGTGAGCCATTCATCAGCCTCGTCGTGAAGTCACCAAGTGGGCACGATCCTATCTCGTCGGAAGCGGGAGTCAAATCATTCAGAGAGAGTTTTTTCACACATTCTTCATTGACCTTTCCGACAGATACGAAAGTCCCTGATTAGAACGAACTTGCCACTTTGAATAGGGAGAATTCGGGGCTTCGCATGTCTACACCGCATTGTTCAAACCGTGTGGATTACTTCCGTGCCACTTCCACAGAAGGTCTGACAAGAACACGTCGGCGCGCCAGTTCCACAAACCCCATTTCGCTGTAAAGATTGTTTGCGTAGGCGTTTCCACAGTCCACTGCCACGAAGATCATGCTCAGTCCCGCCCTGGCGGCAGTGCGAATCCCTGCCTGCAACATGCGTCTTCCAATTCCGCGGCCACGAAATCCGGGAATAACGCCTAAATAAACTAGCTCCATTCCGTTTTGATCGAAGTGGGGGTTCATCAACAGCACACCCACATCCGTCGGCCCTGCCGAATAAAGTTGCCAGTGTTGCGGATCGAATTGGCCAGAGAGTTTGTGACTGGTCACAGCGTCTTTACCAGTCCTCAGTCCATTGAGGAATTGGCAGTCAAGGCTCTGATGGTAGGTCTGCTCGATCACACCTTCGAATCGGTCTGAAGTGGATGCGCTGAAGGCAATACTCTGAAGTTCGTTCTGATCGGTCTCCTGCTGCAACCCGGCATCATCCCTATCCTCCTGTGAGAGATGACGAGCCATGAAGAACAGGTCCGCGCTGTGAATGAAGCCAGCGCTGCGAAGCAACTCGGTCTCGGATGTGTCCTCGGGATTGATCAGACACTGCGCCAGCTTGGCCTCTGAGCTCTCAATCTCTTCGCAGAGCTTTCCCATCAATGCCTGTTCCACTTCTGCGGCATCGATCGATTGGTCACTGATGACAGGAGGCCAGACGAGAGCGACGCAGTCTGCCTGCTTCATCATCAACGCAGCTCCTGCCGGAGCATCGTCCTCGCGGGCCAGCAGCAATCCACTCAGGTCGAGACTTCCCTGCTGTGCCGATTTAAGAGCTTCCTCAATGCGTAACGAATGCTCTTCCTGGGGGAATCGAGCGAACAGCAGTCGCAGCGCAGTCTCGCGATCCTCTTCGGCGACCCGTGAAACCGTGATTGTCATTGTGTATCAATTCGCGATGAAGGAATGAGCGGTCGATGGAAATCCAGCAGTCCACCAAGATCGACTGTTACACGCAAGGCAGGGATGCCTGATCGTTCAGCATGTTCTCGATCTGCATGGCGTCACGGTTGTGAGGAACGTCTGTAAGGAGCGTTCCCTGTAACCCTCTTCCCCGGTGGTGCGGGTAAAAATGAGAATGCCCCTGTATGACCGTTCTCGGTCATGCAGTGCTGACTTTGGGTATCCAAACGAAGAAGAAGCACTGCTTCTGCGAAGACTCCGAAGCAGTGGCATGGCGGGAGATCTCCTCATGACAACGTGCTTGATTCGGTGGTGCGGGTAAAAATGAGAATGCCACTGTATGACCGTCCTCGGTCATGCAGTGCTGTCTTTCGGTATCCAAACAATGAAGAAGCACTGCTTCTGCGAAGAGCTCGAAGCAGTGGCATGAGTGCTATTATTTCTCTCCCGCGATCCTGCTGGGTCTGACATCGAAGAACACGATTGCAGAACGTCACGGGACGATTGTTCATCTGGCTTGCCATTTGCGTCACTCGGTTGGCAATCTGGGGGGCGTTCGTCATGATTACGACTTCCGACGCCTGCCCAGCGACAATTTGGAGGTTCGTTGGTCAGGTCATCCTGAAACGCAAATTGCGTCACCGGAGAACCCGGACGTGCCACTGGACGTCTGGATTTGCAACGCAAGAAGAGGCAGGGAAATCCGCCATGCCTGGTTGGTGTTAACTTGACCATTCGGGATTCGGCAGCAGCGAACGCGGCGGTCAGTTCTTGACGTCGGCCGGCATCGGTGCGGGAAAGACATCTTCTCATAGGGAAATTAGAATCCATGGCTCTGTCGCAAACTTGTCAGCTCAGTTTGTATGAAAAGCTGGACGCGCTCGCTCGCAATCTGTGGTGGTGCTGGCAACCGGAAGTCGTTTCCATCTTCCGTGACATCGATCCCGTCCGCTGGGCTGACTTGGACCATAACCCGATCGTGTTTCTGCGCGAGTTCACACCCGAGCAACTCGAGAACCGGGGCCGCGAAGTCGTCCTGCATTCTCGCGTAAACTATGCCTACCGCCGCTGGCAGGAATACATGTCGTCCAAGCATACCTGGGGTGACACACATGCCGGCGTACTGGGGCATAACCCGATTGCGTATTTCTCGGCTGAGTTCGGTATTCACGAATCGCTGCCGAACTACTCGGGCGGTCTGGGTGTTCTGGCAGGGGATCATCTGAAGAGTGCATCCGACCTGGGAGTTCCTCTCGTCGCAGTTGGACTCTTCTATCAGGAAGGTTACTTCTCTCAGCAGATCGATGCGACAGGTTGGCAGCGTGAGGTCTATCCTTACGTGCAGAGCAGTCGTCTGGCGATCAAGCCGGCCAAGACACCTGACGGAAACCATGTGCTGGTTCAGGTGGAAACTCGTAACGGCCCCATCTACGCCCAGGTCTGGCAGGTCGACGTCGGCCGGGTCAAGTTGTTCCTGCTGGACTGCAATGTTGAGCAGAACACTCCGGAAGATCGCAAGCTTACCGCACGGCTTTACGGTGGGGATCAACGGATTCGAATTCGCCAGGAACTGGTCCTCGGAATCGGTGGAACCCGCGCACTGACGGCGATGGGGTATCAGCCTTGTGCGCTTCACATGAACGAAGGACATTCGGCGTTCGCTCCGCTGGAATTCATCCGCATGCGAATGGTCAATGACGGTCATTCGTTTGATGAAGCCCTGCTCATGACGGCCTGGCGCTGCTGCTTCACCACTCACACTCCCGTCCCTGCCGGTCATGACCGCTTCGACTGGGGTTTGTTTGAAGAGCATCTCGGTCCGATCGCCGACCAGTTGGGAATCGGACCTGGCGGACTGGTGGGGCTGGGACGTGTCGATCCCAACAATCCGAACGAAACGTTCTGCATGACGGTTCTGGCATTCAAGTGCAGCCGTCGCGCCAATGCCGTATCGAACCTGCACGGCGTCGTCAGTCGCCGGATGTGGACGGGTCTGTGGCCCAACCGCAGCGAAGAAGAAATTCCGATCGGTCACATTACCAACGGGGTTCACGTTTCGAGCTGGCTGGCCCCGCAGATGCGAAACCTGTACGACCGAGTCCTGCCGCTGGAATGGCACGTTCGTTCCGGTGAACCTGAAGTTTGGGCGGGGTTTGAGAATGTGACCCCCGGTGAACTGTGGGAAACCCATCAGTCGCTCAAGAACCGTTTGATCCAGTTCGCACGAAATCGCATGTTGCGACGGGCGGAACGTCTTGGTCTTCCTGATTCGGAAAAGCAGGAAATGTCGACGTTGCTGGATCCGGAAGCGTTGACGATCGGCTTCGCTCGTCGGTTCGCTCCGTATAAACGAGCGGACCTTGTCTTGAGGGACGTGGAAACCCTTGGAAAGATCATTTGCGATTCCGCTCATCCGGTGCAGTTCATCTTTGCGGGTAAATCTCACCCGGCTGATGACTACGGTAAGGCCATTCTTCAGCGGATTTTCCAGTTGACGCAAGACCCTGCCTTCAAGGGCAAGATTGTGTTGCTGGAGGATTACGACATCAACCTGGCGCGTCATCTTGTTCAAGGTGTTGACGTCTGGCTGAACAATCCTCGTCGTCCGCTGGAAGCATCGGGGACGAGTGGTCAGAAGGTCGTATTGAACGGTGGTCTCAACTGCTCGATCCTTGACGGCTGGTGGGCCGAAGCGTACGACGGTCAGAACGGGTTCGCCATCGGCAACGGTCATACACATGTTGATGATTCGATTCAGGATGATCGCGATGCCAAGTCGTTGACCCGAGTCTTGCTGGATCAGGTGATCCCGCTCTACTTCGACCGGAATCAGGAAGATGGATTGCCCGAGGAATGGATTGCCCGCATGAAGCGGTCGGTTCGAACTCTGGGATGGCGATTTAATGCCGACCGCATGGTGATGGACTACGTCAATCACGCCTACATTCCCGCGGCCGGCGGTGTCTCGTGCAGTATGGCACGGATGTCGTAGTCGATTCCCCGCAGCGGATCTCCATCTTGTCTCAGTATGATCGAGAGAGTCCGGTGAAATGGCGTCGATTCGTCCAAGTGCTCGCCCTGGGACATATGTCGCTGATTGTGGCGACCTGGCCGCTGTGGATCCCCACAGCGGCCTTTCCACGGGTTGCACTGATCGAAGCCGCCGGACACGGAGGGGCCTCTGTTGAGTGGCTGTGTCTCGCAATTCTGCTCGCCTCGTTGACGGGGATGATGTTCGGGGCAAACCCGCCTGTGCAGCGGGTTGCTTCTGTCGGTCTTGGTGTCAGTACGCTTGCGTTGATCGTTATCAACCAGCATCGGCTTCAGCCGTGGGCCTGGCAGTTCGTTTTGCTGTCGCTCATCCTTGCGGCGGCGGATGGGCAGACGGCACGACGGGCCTGGCAATGGCTGGTCATCAGCATTTATTTCTGGTCTGCCTGGTCGAAGGTCGATGTCGCATTCAGTGCCACGCATGGCTACTTCATGCTGGCGGGGTTCTGTAAATCATTGGGGCTGCTGTCGCTGTGTGAGGGCTTGCCGAAGCAGGTCATCACCACGCTGCCCGCCCTCATTCCGCTGGTCGAGTTTCTGATCGCATTCGGTCTCGCTTTCCGATCAACTCGCCGAGTCGCCCTGATTGGTGCGACCGTCATGCATGTCGGCTTGATACTCGCGCTGGGGCCGCTGGGACACGGCCATCAGCCGGGGGTGTTGATCTGGAATCTGTTCTTTCTTATTCAGAATGGATGCCTGTTTGCGAAAGCGAGGGCCGAACTCCCGGACCAGAACCGCGATTCCAGCGAGCCTGTCGCTCCCTCTGATCCTGTTGCAAGCCCCGTTGTTCGGGGGAATCGACTGGCGACCGTGATCGTGGCAGCGGCGATGCTGTGGCCTGCATTCGAATCGTTCGGCTACTGTGATCACTGGCCGGCATGGGCCGTCTATGCATCACATCCTGAGCGAGTTACGGTGCTGGTCCCTGTCGATGAAATTGCGAAAGTCCGTCCTGCACTGGATCAGTATCTCGCCCCACATTGGAGCAATGACGAGTGGTATTCGATCCGGATCGATCGCTGGTCACTGGATGCCGTACGGGCTCCCATTTACCCGCAGGATCGGTTTCAAGTCGGGGTTGCGCTGGCGATCTGTGAACAGTTCGGCCTGAACAGGATAAGTGTCGTGATCGAAGGTCCGGCCAACCGGTGGACGGGCAAACGGACGGTGAATCAGTACCCCGACCGGGCAGCGGTCGAGAAGCTGGCCAGCAGCTTCCGCTGCAATGCGATTCCCTATCAAGGTGTGTCACCACAGAAAATGCAGGAGCTGAACTGAGATGAGCCCGATGCGTCTTCGAACCGTCCAGACTTTGGTGTTGCTGCTCAGCGTTGCCAGTTCGTCGTTGCCGCTGCGAGGCCTCACGTCCGTCGTGTGGGGAGACGAGCGACCTCGGGTTGTGCTGACGGAGGAAGCGAAGCGAATCCATTCCGCAGGCTTTGTCTTCGATGGTCATAATGATCTCCCCTGGGCGATACGAACCGACTTTGCGTCCTCGCTGGATCGTGCTGATCTTTCACAGCATGTTCCCAAGCTGCATACCGATATCCCTCGCTTACGACAGGGGAACGTGGGGGCTCAGTTCTGGTCTGTCTATGTACCCGCCTCCGCTTCGGAAGACGGAACGGCTCTTCTTAAGACGCTCGAGCAAATCGAACTCGTCCGGGCGATCGTCAAACGATACCCCGAGACGTTCGAGCTGGCCCGTACGGCGTCGGATGTCGAACGGATCCAGAAGAGCGGAAAAATTGCGTCGCTGATGGGAGTGGAAGGGGGCCACTGCATCGAAGATTCGATCGAAAATCTTCGTCGACTGCACAAGCTGGGGGCAGGGTACATGACGCTGACCCATTCGGACACACTCGCCTGGGCGGATGCCGCGACCGATGAGGAAAAGCATGGTGGCCTGACGGAATTCGGCGAAGAAGTCGTCCGCGAGATGAACCGTCTGGGCATGTTGATCGATCTCTCGCACGTCTCGGCAGAGACGATGAAAGACGCGCTCCGCATTACGAAAGCTCCCGTCATTTTTTCGCATTCTTCCGCCCGCGCTGTCGCAGACCATCCTCGAAATGTTCCGGACGATGTGCTGCTGCTGACTAGAGAAAACGGTGGAGTTGTCATGGTGAATTTCTTTTCGGGATTCGTTCATCCCGACTCGGCTCGCAAACGAGCCAATATGTTTCAGGTCAATCGGGAACTTCGCGAGAAGTATCCCAACGAGTCCGAGTACAAGATTGCCCGGCAACGCTGGGACCTCGAGAATCCCATCCAGCGAGGGAGTCTTCATGATGTGGTTGACCATATTGACCACATCGTCAAATTGGCGGGGATCGATCACGTCGGCATCGGATCCGACTACGATGGCATCACGTTACTTCCCGTGCAGCTTGATGATGTCTCTACCTACCCGCTGATCACTCAGGAAATGCTGAATCGGGGCTACTCGGCCTCCCAAGTCCATCAGGTCATGAGCGGCAATATTCTCCGGGTGATGCGACAGGCTGAAGTCGTCGCTGCAAAGACACCGTGACCGGATGCAGCCCTGTTCTTCAGTAACTCGACGGCCCTCTCAGCTTGGGGCGATATTGACTTCGCGCCCGCAACTCGGCCGTTGGTCATCAGGCCAGTACCTCCTGGACGACCTTTCCACCGACATCGGTCAGTCGGTAATCCCGTCCCTGAAAGCGATATGTTAGCTTCGTATGGTCCAGGCCCAGTAAATGCAGGATCGTTGCCTGGATGTCGTGGATATGGACCGGATTTTCTACAACGTTGAATCCCAACTCGTCCGTGGCGCCATGCGTATAGCCTCGCTTCAGACCTCCTCCCGCCATGAACATGGTGTTCGAGAACGGATGGTGATCCCGTCCGACGTAGGGCCCGGCGGCCGTTCGTCCTTCGCGGAATGGTGTTCGTCCGAATTCACCGATCCAGATGACCAGCGTCTCGTCCAGCAGTCCGCGATTCTTCAGGTCCCGGATGAGTGCCGCGACCGGACGATCCATCAGCGTGCACCGTTTCACAAGATTATCACGCAGGTCTTCGTTGGGATTCGTACCATGGAAGTCCCAACCCCAGTCCGAGAGCTGGACAAACCGAACTCCCTTTTCGACGAGGCGGCGTGCGAGCAGGCAGTTATTGGCGAAGCTGGCTGCACCCGGCTGTGCTCCATAATCTTCCAGCAACCCTGTCGGTTCATGCGAAAGATCCATCAGCTCTGGAACGACCGCCTGCATTCGAAAAGCCATCTCGTATTGAGCAATCCGGGTCGCGGTTTCGGCCTGCTTGAGTTGCTGGGCGTGGATTCGATTCAGATCGTTGAGCGCGTCGAGGCTCTGTCTTCGGAGGGAACGATCCATCCCTTCCGGGTCCGAAAGATAAAGGACCGGATCCCCTCCGGTACGACATTGAACCCCTTGATAGACCGAAGGGAGAAACCCGCTTCCCCAGCCGGCTTTTCCGGAACTGGGGAGTGATCCCCCGGAGGTAAAGACGATGAACCCCGGGACATCCTGACTTTCAGAGCCCAGTCCATAGGTGACCCATGAACCGATTGAGGGTCGACCGGCCGTGCGTGGGATACCCGTCAGCAGCAAGAGTTCCGCCGGGCCATGATTAAACTGGTCCGTGTGCAGCGATTTGATGAAGGTCAGCTCATCGGCAATCGCTGCTACGTTCGGCATTGCCGCCGAGACCCACGCACCAGACTGCCCGTACTGAGCAAACTTTTGGGGTGTCCCCAGCAGCTTGGGGGTGCCGCTCGTGAAGGCGAAGGGCTTGCCGTCCGTCAGCGATGCCGGACAGTCCTGACCGTCGCGCTTCACCAACTCGGGCTTATAGTCGAACAGATCCAGGTGCGAAGGTCCTCCCGACACACTCAGCAGGATGACGTTCTTGACCCGGGCCGGGTAATGAGACGCTGTCGGTGCGAACGGTTCTTCGGCGGATGAGGCCCCTTCGAGGGAATGTCCGAGCAATGAGCTGAGCGCCAATCCCCCCAGCCCCAGGGATCCGCTGCCGAGAAAATGTCGGCGAGTGACATGGGCGAGAGCCTCGATCGAAGACGTCGCGAGTGGATTCATTTGGGGTCCCTTGAGAGTAAGGGTTGAGTCTCTGCCGGGCAGATCGGGCACAAGTCACGAGGTCGATTCGATTGGCAGCAGCGTGGGGGGGCAATCGGGGCCCGTTCGGATCTCAGGGTTTCGACAGGAACTCGTCCAGGTTCAGCAGGACATTGCCGACGACCGTCCAGGTGGCAGCCTCGACCGTATCCGACGCCAGAGGCAGCGGACCTAGCGGCTTGGTCGCCAGAGGAGTGGCCTTCGCCAGATCGGTCTCCAGCGTCGCATGGACTGTCTGATGAAGTTGGACCAGCCGGTTCGTTTCCTGTTCGGCCGGGGATCGGGTGAGAACCAGTCGCAGCCCGTAGGCCGCGCGGCTGGCTGTGGTGTCGCCCCCTTCCGTCATGATTCGGCGAGCCAGTGCCTGAGCCGCTTCGACGTAGACCTGATCGTTCAGCGTCACGAGCGCCTGCAACGGCGTGTTGGTGCGAGTTCGTCGCAGGCTGCAGACACTTCGTTCCGGAGCGTCGAAGGTGATCATTGACGGGTAGGGAAGGTTTCGCCGCCAGCGGGTGTAGAGAGCACGTCGGTGCCGGTCTTCGCCGCGACTCGTTTCCCAGTCGGTGCTTTGCCCGAAGGCCGCTGCCAGTCCGTTGACGGGCTGCGGAGGATGAACGGGTGGGCCGTACAATTTCGGACTGAGCAACCCGGCGACGAACAAGGCCTGATCTCGCACGGTCTCTGCCGGGAGGCGAACGCGGGGACCTCGACTGATCAAACGGTTGTTCGGATCACGAAGGGCCAGTTCATCGCTGACGTACGAGGACTGTCGGTAAGCGGCCGAAGAGACGATCCTCCGCAGCATGTTCTTGGTATCCCAGCCGGTTCGAATCATTTCGGTGGCCAGCCAGTCGAGCAGTTCAGGGTGCGACGGAGGTTCCCCCTGATTGCCGAATTCTTCGCTCGATTCGACCAGTCCAATTCCGAACAGTTCCTGCCAGAGCCGATTCACCGTCACGCGACCGGTCAGCGGGTTTGCGGAATCCATCAGCCACTCGGCAAATCGCAGCCGATCCAGCTTTGCTTCGGGGGGAAGGGGATGCAGCACGGCGGGAACCCCGGGCCGGACCTGTTCGCCCCGGTTCTGGAATTCACCCCGAATGGCGACGTAGGTGGGACGCTCGGCCCCTTCCTTGAAAACCGGTGTCGTGGTCTCGACCTTGTCGAGTTCTCCCTGCGCTGCCGCCAGTGCGGCCTGGCTGGCCATCCATTCGGGGACCGTGGTTCGATGGTGGTCACGCAGTTTCCTTTGCTGTTCCTCGGAACGCTGTTCTGTGCTGCGGGTGATCACCTCCATTAGGTCGGCAGGCAGCGTGGCACGATCGACGGATTGCTCCCAGTCTGGCTCTTTCGAATCGGTGAGGACCGTCTGTTCCTCATGACGTTTCCGGGCTTCCGCCACGATCTGCCGATTCCGTTCACGTTCTTTCTCGCGGCCGACATGCGCGATTTCGAGGAGGGGCGGTTCGCTGTTGCTGTCTTCGGTCGAATTGAAGACCGCGAAGACCTCGTAGTACTCTTTATGCGAGAACGGGTCGTACTTGTGGGTGTGACACTGGGCGCAGCCGAACGTCGTTCCCATCCAGACCTGCATGGTCGTATTGACCCGGTCGACAACCGACGCATGGCGATACTCCTCGGCGTTAGAGCCCCCTTCGGTATTGTTGGTCGTATTTCGATGAAAGCCCGTGGCGATGCGTTGGGAATCTGTTGCATCGGGCAGCAGGTCGCCGGCGAGCATCTCAATCGTGAAGCGGTCATAGGGCAGGTTGGCATTCAGTGCTTCGATCAGCCAGTCGCGCCAGCGCCAGATGGATCGTGGCGGGTCATGGATGTATCCCTGTGAATCGCCGTAGCGTGCCAAGTCCAGCCACATGGCCCCCCACCGTTCGCCGTAGAGGGGGCTCGCCAGAATCCGATCGACCGCTCGTTCATAGGCATCCGGCCGATCATCGGCCTGGAACTGGTTGGCTTCTTCCAGAGAGGGGGGTAGTCCGGTCAGATCGAGCGAAACACGGCGCAGGAGCAGTTCCGGTTCGGTGGGACCGGCGGGGGCAAGTCCTTCCTGATGCAGGCGGCTGAAAACGAAGGCATCAATTTCGTTTTGCGAAGGATTGTCCGGCCGTTCGGAAGTCGATTTGACAGGAACGGGTGAGCGACGCGGAGGAATGTAGGACCAGTGGCGGGCGTATTCGGCCTCTTGCTGGATCCACTGACGCAGGATCTCGATGTCTGCAGGGGCGAGGGGCTTGCCGATCTCAGGGGGAGGCATCACCCGCGAGGCATCCGGGGTCGTGATCCGCTCGATCAGACTACTGGCAGCGGGGTCGCCCGGAACGATGGCTCGGCTCCCGCCGGGAAGTTCACCCGTTGCATCAGAACGCTCGTCAAGCCGCAGGTCTGCTTGACGAGCCTGTTCGTCGGGGCCATGACACTGAAAGCAGTGCCGGGAAAGGAGCGGCCGTACGTCGCGCGAAAAATCCACTTTGCGAGGGGGGGCGTCCCCCCCGCTGGCGGTGTTCGCGGAATTCAGGAAGAGGAAGGTCGATCCGAAAATCAGGTGAGTCGTCGCAGTCGCCAGCTTCATGGTTTGTCGCCAATCTGTTGGATTCGAAGATACTCACAGAATCTCGACCTAGATTGCGAAGTCTGTCTTTGTGCCGAGCAGGCGGTCGATCAGATCCTGGGGAAGGTCAATCGCTTTCGAGAGTCCTCCCTTTCGGTCCGTCGGGTTGATTTCGCAGTAGGCCGACCAGGTTCCCAAGTGCCGCCAACGTCCTGCCCGCTTGGGTTCATTCGGCAGGACGGGAGTCGTGCAGCGATTACATCCGATCGTGGTAAAGCCTTGCGAGTGCAGCGGGTTCACCACGACGTTGTGTTTGACCAGGTATTCTTCGAGCTGCTCATCGGTGAAGTTGGCGAGAATGTTGATCCGGACGCAGTTCATCTCGGTATCGATCGAAAGGATCGGGATGTTACCCCGCCGGCCCCCTTCCGCACGGCGCAGACTGCCGACAAGACAATCGTACTGCCCTTTGGCCTGGAGGAGCGGTTGAGTCTTGCGCATTGCGCAGCACTGCTTCTGGCCTTCGGGGGTCAGGTAGAGAATCCCGTACTGTGCGGTCTGCTCTTCCATCGTCTGTTCAGGTTTCAGCGTGATGACATTCAGGTGATAGTCTTTCGCGATCCGGTCTCGCGTCTCGAGTGTTTCCTGGAAGTTGACACCCGTGTCCACGAACAGGACGGGAATGTTGACTTTCTGCTGTCCGATCATGTGACAGACGACGCTTCCCGCGCGCTGCATGGCCGAGAGTGCTGCGACTCGATCTCCGAAGATCTCTTTTGTCCAGCGAAGCAGATCGATGGCAGAATCTTGTTCAAAAGACTGATTGAGTTCATTCAGGTCGCTCTGCGTAAGTCTCGCCATGAATCCGCTGTTCCTCTCGGTACGATGTCTGCGTACCCACCAACCAACTCAATCCAACGGCTGTCCTCAACAGGTCAGGCTACGTGGAATGAAATCAATGTCTTGCGTCTATCCGGCACAAATTTTCTGTGCATCTGTCACCATACGGCTTCACGGACTGCAACCTCAAAATTTAGCAGAAATCGCGAAATAGTCGCAATGGGATGAAAGGCAGAGTTGGGTAGCTTCATCCGTCGGACTTTGATGCGAACGATTCGCGCCCAACCTGTAGGGAACGACGGACCGGAGTGTTGCTTATCGGTTGACGAGTTTGTCTCAACAATCTGGCGACCTCAGTGAAAAGTGAGCGAACTGAACAAGGTCAGAATCCGATCTTGTCTCTGCACGACCAAACCGATGCTGGCAAACCGATGCCTGGGCGACCGGCACTCAGAGTTGCGCGGTGGCGCCCGCATCCCCCGTTCTGTCGGAGGGCACCGTGGCACGTCGGTGGGCGAACGTGTGCGCAACAGGCGAACGTCCTGGAGAAAAATAGAGACTTTTTGTCTGAAGCTTGACGTCTCAGCACTGACTCGTAGACTCAGGAAAGTCTTGACCCCTTTTCTGACAAGCGAGAGCAGATATATGGGCGAATTCTTTTCATTTATCCGTTGTTTCTTTCACAGTTGGAAACGCAGAGTCGGCTTGATGATGTTGGCTGTGTCATTAGCGCTGATGGCCGCGTGGGTGGGCAGCTACCGGATTGAATATCTTGTCTGGTCGAAAGGGTTTCAAATGGCGTCAAGTCACGGAGGTGTATTCTGGGAAAAAGACGCTAATCCGTTCAATGCCAACTTAACTTTCACATCGAAAAGTGATTTTGAAAACGTAACAGACGTCTATCGTGACCCGGTGTGGAGAAACTTCTGGCACTGGCGAACGCTGGGATTCGCAGTTGGAGTGCGTGAAGTGACCTCGACAGCGTCAGATGGTTCAAAGACGAAAACGAAACGAGCGTGTTACCGAGTTCCTTACTGGTCAATCTCCATTCCCGCGACCGTTCTAACGACGTATTTACTACTTGCCGTACCTTTAAGAACGTACGCAAGAAAACTCAGTTCTCTGAATGGAATAAGATTTGGCACACCATCGGTACTATGAAGCGGTGGAAGAATGACTTGCGCGTATTCTATGGCAACCAGCTTGCGGCGATGAAGGCGTTCACAAATTGCTCATGACTTAAACGAGGTGGTGTATCAATGACTGTCGTAGTAGCGGTGTTCCCCTCTTTTTCTGAGTCGAGTCCATTGCAGTTGCGCGACAGTCATTCATTCTTTGATCCTGTGTGAGGGTGAGCCCGCAGGGGATCAGCGGCTTGGCTCGGTATTGCTGATTTCGAGCGTGCCGATTTGGCCGGGGCGAAGTGACAGATCGTCGTTCTGGATTTCCGCCCAGAGTCGGACTTGCTGGTTCGCGGGGTCGATTTCCGGGTGGACGAAGTTCAACTTCCCCTGGTGCTTCTTGCCGTCGACGACGAATGTCACTTCACGGCCGACGAGTGAACCGGTCGCCTGCTTTGATGCCAGAAACCCTTCGGCGCGGAGTCGATTCAATCGGATGAACCGGGCGACCGGGGTCGCAGCATCGACCCATTCACCGCGCTGCCGCTTCCACTGCACGACGATTCCGGGGAAGGGGGCCTTGATCGTTCGCCGATCGAGCTGCAGCGTCGCCCGGTCGAGATCATGTTGCTTCAGCTTGAGAGTCAATTTGGCCTGAGCCACTTCAATGTCAGCCAGTCCGACGTCGAGTTCTGCTTTGTCGGCCAGCAACTTGAGTCGATCGAGTTCAGTTTGCGAGACACTGTTGGGGAACCTGTTGAACGAGTCGAGTGATCGTTTCAACTCCGCCCGCGCTACGTCCAGCGACTTTTTGGCAAAGCGGATCCGCAGATCGTTTTCGGCATGTGTCCGGGCAATCTCGACCTCGGTTTCCGCACGGGCTTTCAGCAGCTTCGCGTCCTGATCGTCGAGTATCGCCAGAGGGGCGTCGGCCTCAATCGTCTTTCCTTCTGACACGATGATCTCGCTCAGAACGCCAGACTCCCGCGCGGAGAGTTCGGCATGTTCAATCAGAGTGAGCTGTGCCCCTTCAATGGTAATGCTGTCGGAGGGATCGGCTGCTGCCAGCAACAACAAGGAACCACTCAAAAACAATGAATTCATGAAAGAGATCCCCGGCTGCGGCACTCGTTGGATGGAAACACAACTGATCGGTGCAACGGAAGAGAACCGACGAGGCCCACCCTCCTCCAATCGCAACGACGCGAGTTAAAGATGCGAGTTTAAATCAGCTCGTCCATGACAGGAACGCCGAAATGCGGACCAGCGCATGCTGTCATCACCGATCGCGGCAACCGTCACAATCCGCGCGAGTTTTGCGTTCTTTGCCGATGGTATTTCAACCCCGGGAGAAAGAATGAGCCGCCCAGGACGACGCCGAACAGCGACACTCCGAAATCGATCGAAGGATTGCGTTGCAGCAGGGCCATCAGAATCGATGTCAGGTAAAGGACCACTCCCTGGACGTAGAACTTTCCGGACAGGATGCCGGCCTTGGCGAAGAAGATGTTTCCCCCGATCAGTGCGAGAACGGGGGAGAGCGACAGCACGGGTAGGTTCAAAATCCATTCCAGACCGAACAGAAACATGCTGGAGCCGACGCTCCCTGCCCAGACGTGCGCAATCTGCCGTTCCACGAATGTGATCGGGCCTGACCGGCGGCGCAGTTCCCAGAAGATGAAGGCCCAACCGGTCGAACAGACCGACCAGAACGTGGCGTATGGCCAGCGGGATTCGACCCCCTGGTAGTGCATGCCGTTCGTGATGAAGCAGATCAGCATGACGACCAGACTATGCCACATCCATAACAGGCCCCAGTTCTCCAGAATGGCCGCATGGTGCGTTTCGCGGAAGGCTAGCGCGATCATCTGAGAGATCTGCGTCGAACGGGCCGAAATCGGTTCACTGTTGAGATAGGCTTCCAGATCATCGGCCAGGGCATCGGCCGTTCGATAACGTAGATCCGCCGGCTTCTGCAGGCACTTGAGGCAGATCATTTCCAGGTCGGCGTCCGCTTTCGGATTCAGCATTCGCGGAGGCAGAGGGTCCTGTTCCCGGACCATCAACACCGTGTCGACGGCGGACGCCGCCTGAAAGGGAGGCCGTCCCGTCAGCATGGCGTAAAGAATTGCACCCAGCGAATAAATGTCCGTCGCGGCACTGATTTCGCTCCGGCGTCCTGCGGCCTGTTCCGGTGCCATATACCCCGGCGTTCCCAGGATTGCGCCGGTCATCGTCAGGTTCGCATCGGCAGTAAGACCATTCTCGCCGTCGACAGAGTCACCCGACAGCCGCTTGGCCAGGCCGAAATCGCTGACGTAACTTTGTCCCTGCAGATCGATCAGGATGTTCGAAGGCTTCAAATCCCGGTGCAGTACCCCACGACGGTGGGCATCGGCAATCGCCCGGCAGATCGGTGCCAGCATCTCGGCGGCCTGGCGCGAAGGGAGGGGGCCATCCGCCAGAAGTTTTGTCAGCGTTGTCCCTTCGATCAGCTTCATACTGAAGTACGGCCGCCCGTCCACTTCCCCCCCTTCGTAGACATTGACGATGTTCGGGTGATGAAGCTGTGCAGCAGATTCCGCTTCGGCGCGGAATCGGGCGATGTCGGATGAGGAAGCATGGTCCCCTCGCAGAATCATCTTCAGTGCCACGATCCGGTCGAGGCTTTTCTGACGGGCCCGATAGACGACCCCCATCCCGCCGCGACCCAGTTCCCCGATCAGTTCGTAGTCACCAAAGTCGAGCGGCGGGTTCTCCCCGTCTTTGTGTTCGGGCTCTTGAGCTTTATCGTCGAGAATTTCCGAGATGCTGGCGAAGTCATCCGCAATCTGCATGGTCGCCCAGAGTTCACGCAGTTCGGTCGCCAGTTCGGGATGTTCCTGAATGATCGCTTCGACTTCGCGTGAGTTTCCCTGACGGGACGACTCAAGGAGGCGGTCCAGCAGGGATGCCAGCAGATCATCATGACTGAGTGACATGGAGTTATTCCGTGGGAAGCCGGTACCGAAGGTCGCTGTGCATTGCCGCAACGGGCCGGATGACCTGTTCCGTCGAAGACGTGGTCAGGCTATTCATGGGGCTGTTCCGTTTGAGAGGGCCGATCCCCCAGGATCGCTCGCAGCTTACGAAGAGCCCGGAGATGCCTCATCCCGGCCGCCGCTGCCGACAGTCCCAACGCCTCGGCCACCTCGCTGTTCCCCAGTTGCTCAAAATGCCGCATCACGACAATCTCACGGTCTTCGTCGTCGAGCTGATCAAGGGCGATCAGGAATCGGGATTCCAGTTCCTTGCGGATGCTGGCGGCGGCGGGAGTCAGTTCCTGATCGGCAAGCTGACCCATCAGATCCAGCCCTGATTGATCTGCGAACTGGGGGGACGTCATCGACTGTTCGCGGTCCAGGCTGCGACGCTGCGCTCCCCGGTGTCGACGGTGCATGTCGATCATCCGGTCTTTGGCCAGTTGCCGCAACCAGAGATGAAACGGTAACCGCGGATCTGACAGATATTCCTGAAGTCGCGTATTGGCTTCCATCAGAACATCCTGGACAACATCGCTGGCATCAACTCGCTGCGCGATCTTCCGGTCCAGTCGCAACTGGATCAATTTTCTGAGTGAATTCCGGTGCCGTTCCAGCAGCCGGTTCACCGCGACGCGATCTCCCTGTCTGGCATTCACCAGCAGGTTCTGGGTAACAGTCTGTTCTGGCCAGAGCGGCATAAGGATCCGTAGGAAACAGGTTGGAAAAGTCAGTCTACGGGCAGTTCATTCGCCCCATTGGCAGGAGGCTACTGATCGCGGCAGTCATCCCCGGCGAGGTTTCTGAAAATGGGTCTGTTCTCCGACGAAGGCTGGCTGACGAAGACGCCTGCGAGCAATTTCACAAAGGGCTGATTCCAGTTCGCTGGCGGCATCATCACGAAGTGGGAAGGGGGACTCATGGTGATTCTTCCATCCGGTCCAGGGGGTATTCGCTGATCGGGATTCCCAGGCTGCGCACCTCTTGCAGGCGTCGCCAGGCGCGCGTTGTTCGTTCTTCCCGATTGGTCACTTCGGCCGGGTCGAGCAGTCGCTTGTCGAATGGTCCTTCCACGCTGACCGGTTCAAATTCGGGATCGACGATGAACTGAGCTGCGACGGGGTTACAGCGCAAGTGCCGTTCTTTGGCCGTCATCAGGTAGCGGGCCTCGACTTCACCGAGGATGTACCGGAGATACAGATCGCTTTGCGTGATGTCTTCGACTTCCGCTCCACAGACTTCGCAAAGATATCCAAGTTCGCACTTCGCCATAGAACCGTCCGCGTTTCCGTTATGCGTGATGGAGTCATGATCGACGACTGGTCGATCGGTTGGCCGGGGCCCCTCGTCAGCTCAGGATGTCATGGATCACTTCCCCATGGACATTCGTCAGTCGTCGTTCAATTCCGTTGTGATAGTAAGTTAACCGTTCGTGATCGATCCCCAGCAGATGCAGTAGTGTGGCATGGAAATCGGGCCACGTCACGGGTCGATCGACGGATTTCCAGCCCACCTCGTCAGTGGCTCCGTAACTGATCCCCGGCTTCAGTCCCCCTCCGGCCATCCAGACGCTGAAGCCATACATGTTATGATCACGGCCGGCCCCAAGGATACTCGCTTCAGACTGGGTGAAGGGAGTACGTCCGAATTCGGTGGTGAAGACGACCAGGGTGTCGTCGAGCATTCCCCGTTGACGCAGATCCCGCAGCAGGGCCGCAATCGGCTGATCAACGCGAAGGGCTTCCTGTGAGTGATTTTCCTTCACACTTTCATGTCCGTCCCAGTTGATCCGGGGCGAACCAAATGAGCCACCGGCAAATAGCTGTACGAATCGGACCCCCTGTTCCAGCAGTCGGCGGGCCAGGAGACAGCTTCGTCCAAAGTCCTTCGTCTCTTCGCGATCCAGTCCGTAGTCGGATTGCGTCTGTGCGGTTTCCCCGGCCAGATCGGTGACATGAGGAACAGAGAGCTGCATCTTCGCGGCAAGTTCATAACTTTTCATGCGCGCGACCAGATCGGATTCGGGCCTGGTCTGCTGATGGTGTCGATTGAGTGCCGCGATGAACTCTCGCGTTTTCGCTTCGCTGCTGGCCGAGAACGAGCGGGGAGTCTCACTTCCTGCCGGGGTCGCAGGAAACAGATCGTCGATCGGCTGCCCTTTGGTCCGGAACGCGACCCCCTGATAGCGAGCTGGAAGAAACCCGTTCGACCAGTTGATCGTTCCCCCCGCCGGAAGTCCGCGTGGATCCGGCAAGACGACGTAAGCGGGAAGTTCATCGGTTTCGCAGCCCAGGCCGTACGAGAGCCACGAGCCCAGCACGGGGAAGCCATTCAAACGAAAGCCGGTGTTGGCCTGGAAGGTGGCCGGAGTATGATTGGCCGAGTCCGCGACCATGCTGCGAATGACGGTCAGTTCATCCGCCACTTCAGCAATGTGCGGAAACAGTTCCGACACCCACAGTCCACTTTCGCCGCGCCGCTGAAAGTTCCAGTCGTTCTTCCGCAGCGGACCGACCTTCCCGAAGAACGTTTCGGGTTTCTCGGACGAGGGGAGCGGCTGACCGTGATATTTTTCCAGCGCGGGTTTGTAGTCGAACGAATCGAGGTGACTCAGTCCCCCACACATGTAGAGATGGATGACTCGTTTGGACTTGGGGGGAAGGTGCGGTGGCGGGTCATGGGCTTCTCCCGTCACTGTCGCGGCCCCGGCACGTTGGTTCTGATTGAGAACATGCCAGACAGCCGTTGAGGTCAGCCCATGCGTCGACCACGACAGGAAGTCACGACGATCGGTTGGCTGAGGCATTCACAATCACCTTTCGTTGTTTCTTGACGGGCGAAGCGCGCCGACTCGCACGGGCGACTCATTGTAATCGGTTCGAGTCCAGCGGGAACGCCTGTTCAAATTGTGACGACGGGGGCTCGTGGAGTATACCGACGCACCTTGTTCCCAGTCTCTGTCACCGTCGATAATGGAAACGTCGAGAATGGAAACGCCGGGAATGGGGTGCAGGATCACATCAGGTGGTTTCCGTCGGGGCGTTGCCCCTCGATGACTGTACTTGAAAACGCCGTGATCTCCTTGAGACTGCGATCGAATTGAAGGATTGCACGGGGATCTTCAAGCAATTCTCAACAGTCAGGCAGATTCTTGAGGCCGGACAGGGATTTGTGTGATCGCGCGAACGGTGAATGGCGGACCTCTCGGCGGGAGGGGCGATTGAGTGGAGGAAAACCTCTTGCGGCTGTCGCCGCCACGGTAGCCGCGAAGACGCGTCAACCGTGGCTACCCGCTGGGACTGGACCTGGACCTGGGACTGGACCTGAGTCTGGACCCGGCAGTGTGCCGTTGTCGGTAATTTAAAAATTCGTCACCTTGGGTTCCTGGCTGTTACTTTTCTTTTCCAGTCGAATCACCAGACGCGAATTTCCGGGGGGACCGTAGCTCCAGACTTCGGTGATTCCCCGCGAGGTAATCGCTCGCGTCAGGGAACGTGGCTCACCCAGCATCTCGCGAAGAGCGGTTGAGGTCATGCCGAGATAGATCCCTGTGGGCGAGGCCTCGGGTGTCGTAACGCCGGCAGGCCTTCCCGGTACGGACTTGACCCAGCGACTGTTCCGCCATTCGTAGCCCAAGGCGGCGAGGCGTGATTTCACTTCTTCGTATCCGGGGTCGATCCGATGTGCGTCGGACAGGTATTCCACGGCTTCAGATTCCTTCCGAAGCAGCGTGAGGTACTCTTCGGACAGTTGCAGCAGGCCGACGATTCCGTCCCCCTTCAGCCGCGATTCGTGCGATTTGACCCATTTGAGGAGCGCCTGATCCGCCGTTTCCTGCTGCTTTCTTTCGCGAAGCTGGGTGGCGAGATCTTCGATCTCGGATCGGGTCGCCGATTCGACGTGAAGTACCCGATACGCCAGACTCTGTCGGCGATGGACTTCTGCCAGTTCGGATTCTTCGGGAATCAACTCGAGAATCTGCTCCGCGATTCGTTCGCCATCACGCCCATCGAGTGACGCGTCGTGCAGCAGTCGTTTGCGGGTGGCGGAGATGAAGAAGAAGCGGTGCAGCTGGCTTCTCTGCTCATCCGTTGCTTTGCGGTAGGTGGCCACCGGGTCGAGTTCATATCGCTTTTGCAGGTCTCGATTGGGGCTGGTCAGCGGAGTGGTCGTGCCGGGGAGCGGGTCCCCCAGTTTCTCGGCAAAGTCCTGCCATGTGGCCAGATCGACGGGGGTGGCCTTCTGCATGGTCTGCCATTGAATCTGCAGCCCTTCATGCAGCAGTTCCATTTTGCGGCGGGCTGGCAGTTTCCGTTCGTCGACTTTGGCCGCCAGTTCGAATCGTCCTGCGGCATCATCCGGTTTCAGGCTGGCGTGGTCCGTTTCGATCGCCTTGAGGTAGGCTTCGTCCCCTTTTTTCAGCAGGTCTGCATCTTCGTAGAAGCGACCGAGGGCGGCGATCCAGTCTCCCAGCTCATTCCATTCGGCAGAGGTGGCGCGTTTCAGTCGTGCGGCACGGGATTCGAACTGTTCGACATAGCCGGGAACCACGCGAAGCTCTTCAACGGCAAATTCCAGCTTGGAGTCGACCTTGCGAAAGCGTCCCGTGAGTTCGATCGTGCTTTTCGGAATGACGTTCCGCAGCTTCTGACTATCGACAATGAACTTGGCATCACACCGCAGCAGTCGAAGTTGACCACCGCCGAACCCACCGACTCTCCCTTCGACGCGAATCGCCAAAGGAGAGTCGAGGAATCTGTCCCATGGCTTG
This sequence comes from Schlesneria sphaerica, assembly GCF_044336245.1. Taxonomy (NCBI): domain Bacteria; kingdom Pseudomonadati; phylum Planctomycetota; class Planctomycetia; order Planctomycetales; family Planctomycetaceae; genus Schlesneria; species Schlesneria sphaerica. Next base: position 5,029,094 of record NZ_CP172346.1, read on the forward strand.
GTGTCGTTCAATTTCTCGACGGTCCAGACCGTTTCCGCCGCCGCAACGCCAGCAGGGGTCGCTGCGGCCATCACGAGCAGTCCGAGCAGGGACCAGAGGCTGATGCGATGGCGAGACAACTCCCTGTTTGCGGGACAGGGGATGGGTGAACGTGACGAGGCCACGCGAAGGTACGTGGCAGTGAGGCTTCGCGGGTCCGGCGTCTGACGAACAGCGTCCATCGGTCATTTCTCCGTCCCGTTCAATACCCACCGCGAACCCCGTCAGGTCCCTTGTTTTCGGTGAGCCAATTTTATCCTCATTCCCGAACAGCGAACAGCAACAAATTTCCGAGTTCAGCGTCTAATCGGATCGAGAGCAAATCGGATCGCGGGGAAATCGAATCGGGGGAAACCCGATCGATCGCGAAACAGCGGCAGGACAATTCAGATCAACGGGGATCACAAGTCGTGAGGTTCGAGAACTTCGATGCGGGGCAGATGCCGGTAGTTGTCATCGTAATCCAGGCCGTATCCGACGACGAACGCGTCGGGAATCACAAAGCCGTGAAAGTCGGGCGTGATGTCGACACAACTGCGTCCCTCTTTCCACAGCAGGACCGCCGTAGCGATGCTCGCAGGATGGTGCCGCTTCAGTTCCTCGACCAGGCGGACCAGTGTCTTCCCGGTATCGAAGATATCGTCCACCAGCAGGACATCGCGTCCTTCGATCATGGGCATCAGGTCCGTGCTGATGGTTAGCTGACCGGGGACTGTCGTTTCGCCCCGATAACTGGACGCGCGGATAAAACCGATCTGGTGGGGAATGTTGATCGCTCGAATGAGGTCCGCGACCAGAATGACGCTGCCGTTCAATACGCCGAGAACAGTTAATGGTCGTCCTCGATAGATCTCCGTGAATTTCCGTCCTAATTCTGCGACTCGCTCGGCAATTTGTTGCTCTGTCAGTAATGTAACCATCCGTCGTCGTTCATTCCCAAAAGTCAGGGTGCAGTGATTCAGCCGTGCGTGTTTGTCTTCTGCCTGATCGATCACGGTGGTGCGGACAAGCGACCGGCAGACGCGTGATGGATGTGCTCAGTCATTGTGAAGATCGTCGGCAGGCGAAGCAATCTTGCGGGAGTCGTTCATGAATTGGTCAACGACGCAGGTTTCGGGTAAGTCCGTCGACGTTTTTGTGCCGGGTGAGGACCTCAAGCCCGCAGGGATTGTCCTGTTTCTGCACGGCTACGACGGTGTCACGATCAAGGACAATCCGACCTACTCGAGCGAACTCGCCAAGCACAATCTGATCGGCCTTTGCCCCCTCGGTGAGCACTGCTGGTGGACCGACGTCGTTTATCCCCCTTACGACCCGCTGACCAGTCCTCTGGACTACCTGTCGGAACACATCCCGAAATACTGTGCAGAGCAATGGCAGATCGAACCCCCGCGGATTGGTGTCTGCGGCGTCGAGATGGGGGGGCAGGGGGCCTTGCAACTGGCTTACCGTCACGCCCGGAAGTTTCCTGCTGTCGTCGCGATCTCGCCGAAGATCGATTTCGAAACCTGGTGGGGACATGGCACGTCGCTCGACACACTTTTTGAGAATGCGGAAGCCGCACGACAGCGGACTTCCATCCTGCACCTGCATCCGCTGAACTACCCCCGGCGGCAACTGTTGCTTTGCGATCCGGCCGACCCGTACTGTTTTGACGGAGTGCTCACGCTGGCCAGCAAGTTGTCGTCGACGGGCATCGCGTTCGAAGACGACTTCGTCACGACTCACGGCGGCTACGGGTGGAACTACGCCAACGCCATGGCTCCCAGAGTGATCGATTTCCTGGCCAGAGCCGTTGCGGAGGCTCGTTGAGGCGGGGCGGTTTGACCAAGTCTCTGGCGACGACCGAGGCGAGACGGTGGACCAATTTCACCGGGGATAGGGACCCCCCAAAGGACTGCCAGCGCGGGGCCTACTCAACCAGCCTCCGCCGACTCGCGTGAATAGAAGAGTTCACGGTGCTCGATAGGCAGGAAAGAATGCGTCGGGGGGACTTGCCGTCTTGCCGGATCGGGCTTCCCATTGCCGGCACAGGTCTTGATAGGTGACGGGGTCCGCGATCAGCCGCCAGGTGTAGAACGGTGAGCGAAGATGTGAGAATCCCGCTTTGAACTGAAACAGCGAATCTTCGGATCCACCGTAGCCGCCTCCCAGATGCATTGTGTGATTGCCTCGTTCTTTGGCCCAGGTCCGGACGGAATCGAGCATCACTTTCGTGGGGTACTGGCTGTGGAATTCTTCGGTCGTTCCACTCAGGTGGTATTGAACAATACCGCAGACTTCTGAAAACAGTGCTCCACATGTGACCGCCCCCTCCTTGTGGCAGATCGCCAGATGCAGCACGTCACCGATGGAGGCCCTCAGTTGCGCGAAATACTCGCGTGAGAAGAAATAGTGCTCGTTCGCGTTAACGCGCTGCATGGTTTCGGTATAGGCGCGGAAAAACTCGTCGAAGTCTCGCCAGTCCGACTGAATCTCGACGGTGAATCCCTTTTTTCTCGCGCGATTGATCTCGCTGCGGTGACCGGCTCGCGTCTGATGCCAGAGTTCTTCCAGCGGCAGCGTCAGGTCGATGGAGACTGTCTGGCCGTGCTCGACCACGGTCCCCGTCTGGCGAAGCGGTTCCAGTGGCAGGGGAATATTCGGGTGTGACCTCGAGAAGGCCGCAATAATCCGTCGCTCGGAGAGGCACTCTTTCAGGCGGCTGATAGCCTGCTGCAGGAAGGGCTCGATGGGGCCCTGGTCGGGATTGATGACCAGGGGACAGGCATAGCCGTAGGGAGTGATGGCGTCGTAGAGTGCCTCGGTGGCGGAGCACGATGCGGGGACGGGGCGAACGATGAACGTCAAAAGAAAACGACGGCCGTGGTCGTCTTCAGCGTGAAAGGCCAGCGGAGAGCCATCACCATTGGGCGCACACATCCGGTCCTGGGCACTTATTGTGACATATTGGGGGAGGTGATAGAAGTCGTGTGTGCAGTCGGCAAGAAACCGACCCCACAAACTTGAATCAGGCCCAATAAAGTCGCAACGCATCCAAACCAGCTCCGGAGCCACTCAATATTTAATGACGAATTCAGGGGGTGTAGCCGATGTGGGCGTCGGCGCGAAGCCTAGTGGTCAAATGTGAGTAGCAGGGCAAGACCCATTTACCTCACAGATCGTCTTTCCCAGAGCCGAATTCGAAACTCCAATTCAGAGAACTCCGTTGCTTTCGGCGTAGTCCAAAGGATTGAGGTCAAGACCCCGTAATAGTTTGCGAAGATACGTTAGCGTTCGCGATCGGTGGCGGAAGCACTTGGGAAAAGGGGGCTCAAACTGGATGAGCGAGGTTGAAACTTTTTCCCACGGGATTCACACCTGTCGCGTTCGCGTGTGCAAAACCAGTCCCAGCGCGATTGTCTTGATCGTCCCGACGAAAATAAACGATCAGAATGCCACTGCTTCGAAGTCTTGGTAGAAGCCATGCTCTTGTCGATGTTCTGGTACGGGAAAACGCACAGCATGACCGGGGCCGATCATGCTGTGGTGTTTCTCCGTTGAGCCCAGACCGGACTAGCTGAGCTTGCGTTCCTGGATCCATTCCGAGTGGAACATTTGGCCGCGTGGTTTGTCGGTTCGCTCGTAGGTGTGAGCCCCGAAGTAATCGCGCTGGGCCTGCAGCAGGTTGGCGGGAAGCCGGGCCTGTCGGTAGCCGTCGAAGTAGTTCAAAGCGGCGCTGAAGACGGGAACCGGCAGACCGAGCTGAACGGCGGTCGAAAGGACGCGGCGCCAGCTTGGCTGAGCCTTCTGGACGGCGTTACGGAAGAAATCATCCAGCAGCAGGTTTTCAAGATTCGGGTTCTTGTCGAAGGCGGCTTTGATATCGCCCAGGAAGCGAGAACGGATGATGCAGCCGCCGCGCCACAAGAGGGCGATGTTGCCATTGTTGAGCTTCCAGCCAAACTCTTTCGCGGCAGCGTCAAGCTGGACATAGCCCTGGGCGTAGCTGCAAAGCTTTGAGGCGTAGAGGGCCTGGCGGACGTCTTCGATGAACTGAGCCTTGTCACCCGTGAACTTGGCGTCTTCGGGACCCTTGAGAATTGCGCTGGCGCGGACGCGAGCGTCCTTTTGAGCCGACAGGCAACGCGCGTAGACCGCTTCGGTGATGAGTGTGGTGGGGACACCCAGGTCGAGCGCGTGCTGGCTCATCCACTTGCCCGTCCCCTTCTGCTGAGCCGTGTCGAGGATCTTGTCGACCAGGAACTCACCCGTTTCTTTGTCTTTCACCGTGAAGATGTCACGCGTGATTTCGATCAGGTAGCTTTCGAGTTCCCCTTCATTCCACGTCTTGAAGACCTGGTAGAGTTCTTCGTTGGTGAGCCCCAGGCCATTCTTCAGAATCTGATAGGCTTCGCAGATCAACTGCATGTCGCCGTATTCGATCCCGTTGTGAACCATCTTGACGTAATGGCCGGCACCGGCGTCGCCGACCCAGTCGCAGCAGGGAATGTCGTTGTTGGGGCCGACCTTGGCCGAGATCTTCTGGAAGATTTCCTTGACGAACGGCCAGGCGTCGTGGTGTCCCCCCGGCATGATGCTGGGGCCCTTGAGGGCTCCTTCTTCTCCGCCGGAAACACCGGTTCCGATAAACCGCAAGCCGGCTTCGCGCAGTTCCTTGTCGCGGCGGTTGGTGTCGACGAAGTCCGAGTTTCCGCCGTCGATGATGATATCGCCGGGAGAGAGCAGCGGTTTGAGCTGTTCAATGACGCCGTCGACGGGAGCACCCGCCTTGACCATGATCATGATCCGGCGGGGGGCCTTGAGGCTGCTCACGAATGATTCGAGCGTGTGGTAGCCCTTAATGCGATCGGCGGTCCCGGCATGTACCTTGTCGGCGGGCTCGTCTTTCAGACCCCCGACAAATTCATCCGTGGTCGTGGTCGTTCGGTTGTAAACCCCGACGGAGAAACCGTTATTGGCCATATTGAGAACGAGATTCTGACCCATCACGGCCAGGCCGATCAGACCGATATCATGCTGAGACATGCTGCGATAATTCCAATCCACGGGATGAAACAACTCGTCCGATCCATGCACACTGGAAAGATTTTCTGGACGGTTGAGGGGCGATATTGTAAGCGTGCGAGCCCGAATCGAGCAATTCAACCCAATTCTTCAATCATTCCCGCAAAAATCGAATGTCAGCATTTTGATTCAAGTCGAGCCAGACTGATCAACATGGTTTCCGGCAGCTTTTCCAGGCCTGTCTGCCGCAGCATATTCATGATCTGAGCGGTCGTGTAATGAGCGTGCGTGCAGACGTGCAACAGAATGTCGCTGCAACGCGTTCCAAAGCGAACCCCCGTCGTCGAAACCTTGCGATAGACAGTTTCGTCCAGCGATTCGGGAGTCAGTGTCGCGAGATAACTGTCCCAGCGCCGATCCAGGTCCTGCCAGCGGGCAACCAGATCATCGAGCCGTGTCATGCGTCCTTCACCCAGCTGATTTCCGGGGAGTTGTCCAGCCACGTCACCGGGTGCGACCGCCGCATCATCCCCTGAAAGAGCACCCAGCCAGACGTGTTCGGCACCGAACAAATGAGTCAACGACTTCCAGATCGATCCCTGACCAATGGGATAGATGGAATGGAGTTGCTCATCCGTCAATTCCCGGGCGGTGCTCAGGAGGTTGGCGTTTGACCAGGCCCGATGTTGATGAAGCCGCTTGATTACATCCACTGCATTCATGCTGGAAATCTTCCCTCGTGAGTGATCTGGATTGGGTGAACGGAGCTCGGAAATGCTCTCTTCCGGCCGACTTGCCCGGACCCTTGAATTGAGCAGGCAATCATGTCGGACGATTGTGTCAATCTGCTTGAAGAGGGGGCCACCCCCATTTGGGTTCACTTTATGATCTTCATCCACTTGTTCGTTGATGCATGGGGTGCTTTTGAGGGTGACCGTGCTGAGCGGGCGAGTTTTTTCCGAAATTCTCACGGGCGGAGATCCGAAGAGAAATCCCGTGATCCGATTTTTTCAGGACACCGTTACTTTCATGCCGTCACGGTCTGCACAGAACGGCGGTCCTTCGCAACAGTTTCCCTCGGAACGGGGTCCCTCCATGAACGACAACAGCCGTTATTCACACCAGCAGCGGGCACCCCTGTGCATCCTGCTCTATGGGTCGGCTTGCCTGCTCTTCGTTCTGGGGGTCGTGCTACGCCATGACCCAGCGATTTCCTGGACCTTTCCGCTGACGGGCGCCTTTGTGCTGCTGCTGGCGGGGTCGTTTCACTACCTGCGTGTCGAGGATGAGGGAGATGAGTTGCTCATCCGGTTCGGACCGATCCCCTTGTTCCAGACGCGGCTGAAGTATGCTGATATTGAATCGGCTGAGGTGGGGCGGACACTGGTCCTGGACGGCTGGGGAATTCATCTCAGCCCACGCGGGGGCTGGGTCTGGAATCTGTGGGGACGAGACTGCGTCGTGTTCCGGAAGTCGGACGGCGAAGTGTTGCGGGTGGGGACCGATCAGCCTCACGAACTGGCCACGTTTGTGAATTCGAGGCTGCACGCATGAAACGGAATCTGCTGGACAATCTTCCCGCCGGCATGGCCGAGGAGGTCTTCACGACGCTTGTGCAGGCGACGGGCTTGCGTATCGAACAGATTGTCTCACACGGGCATGCCTCCCCTTCGGATTTCTGGTACGACCAGTCCGAGAACGAATGGATCATGCTCGTGAAAGGGGCCGCCCGAATCATGTTCGAGGATGAGCTTGTGGAACTCATTCCAGGAGATTCTCTGACGATACCCGCTCACCGGCGACATCGGGTCGACTGGACGACTCCCGATGAGCCCACCGTCTGGCTGGCCGTTTTCTATTGAGCTGGTGTCGCTCGCCCGGCCTTCGTCGACAACGACTCAGCATAACGAGGCAGCATGAGGCACGCTGCGCGTGAGGCATTCCGAATTTCTCGCTGTCGCAATCGGCAACGCGAGATCCTCGACTTGGTTTGCGAGGGGAATGCAGCAAGCGTGATGCAGACACCCTCAACACTATCAATGGTGCAGTCGGTTGATCAGCAAGAGTTCGGCCACGATCCACGCGGTAGACGACATTCCGATGAGCACCCCCGATCTCAACCATCGCTGTGGTGTTTTTCTCAACAGCAGCGAGAAGGCGGCCGCACTATTCGCCAGCAGTGTCAGCGTGGCGATCAGCGTTCCCAGTGCGATGATCCGACTGTCGACAGCGGCTATTTTCCACAGCGGGTAGATCTCGGTCCGGACAACCGGCGAGATCTCGATTTGCAGCCACAAGCGGTACATCGGGGCCGAAAACGTACCAAAGTTCTGTTCGACCGTTTCCACGTAGCGTTTCTTCACAGCGGATTGCAGGATTCCATCATCCGGCAGCAGCAGCGAACTGCTCGTCGAGAAAGCCGAGGGGTGTCGGCTTTGGAAGTCTGCGCGAACAAGTGCGGCGGCGCGTGGTTCAATCTCGCGGGCCGCCTCTTCGGCGGTGCTCCAGAGCTTGCTCGCAAGGACGATTTGCCGGACTTCGCCGACGGTCGTGTCTCCCACTTCCATCCAGTTCAGAGGGGCTGGTTTTCCATTCGGAGGATTCGTGACGGCCGTGTCCTCGTCGTCATCATCCTCATCCTCGCCGTGAACGGCCTGCGTGCCTGGTGCAGGAAGTGCAGAAATTCCTTCTGCCGCGGATGTTGTGACTTGCGTGGGGGTTATCGATGAGCGGTGCGAGGGGGTGTAAAAGCGGGCGAGCTTCCGCTCGTGCAGCCCACTGATGACGACGAACAGGATCAGCACCGCGGTCGGTCCGAACCAGGTTGAGATCAACACTCGTAAGGGATTGAGCTCGGATGTTCCTTGCCGAGCGAAGTTCGCAGGCCACGAAGGGGCTTGCGTGATTCGGCGAACAAGGTTTTTAATGAGACGTATGCCCGCAACGGCCAGCGCCCCCAGTCCAAGTAACAGGATGAAACTCATCGAGTGGCTCCTGTTTTAACGGAGCGAAGGGGAGACCAGCGGGAGGCGAGTTGCACCGTCATGGAAATGGTCCCGGCCCAGAGCATGGCATAGACCTGAGGGAACCGGAAGACCCACGACATGAGGAATGCGGTCAGGATGGCGGTCACCACCGTTCCTATCCGGAACGGCACCTTCCGGTGCAGGTCCATCTCCTGCGACCAGCGCCGCAGACCCAGCCAGCCAGCGAAGAACCAGGCGTAGGCCAGCCACGTCGGATTCGAACCTCCCTCAATCAGTGGGTGGCCCCCCAGGGACCTGAAGAGGGATCGTGCACTGTAGGCAGAAGGGGAATAATTCACGAGCAGGAACTCATCCAGGGCGTACGCGATCGAACCAATGACGGCACCTGTGGTCAGTCGCAACAGCCAGCGCTGGCGATTCGTCCAGTGAGAACCGGATGACAGGGTGTGTCCGATCAGGATCAGCCATGAGCCGATAATGGCCGTGGCCAGAAACAGAATCGCCGATTCGGGACGCGGCATAAACGGAATCGGCTGGTCCTGCCTGAGCGGAATGGACAGTGCCGCGTAGACACCGGCGGAAAGCAGGCTGGCGACCAGTCCCGCATAGCCCAGTGAGTTGGCGAGTTCCGGCAGTCGTTCCCACCAGGGGCGATCGTCAAATTGGAACCTCGGCTCGACTGCGACGGCGGCGGCAGCACGCCGCGCAGGGGCAGGACTCACGAATTCCGCACGAACTTCGGGATACGACGGCGCGGGGGCAGAGTAGGGGGCTGTTCCGGGACGGGGTGAGCGTTTTTGCCTTGGGTCGACATCGGCGATCCGATAGAGCAGCAACTTCAGCGAATGCAACGCGGCGATGCCCGCCGTGGGCACGACCAGCAACGCGATGATCACAAACCCCAGGACCGGGGTAATCCGGACGCCTCCCAGCGGGAACGCACCCCGGAGAGAGCCTGTCAGAAGCAACACCATTCCCAGCACGATGCACAGCTGCAGCCACTGCTCGGGTTGGAGCCATGGTTCCGATCGGGTAAATCGACTGTTCGACGTTCCGCCTCCACCGGGCTGACGCTTTCGTTCCAAGTCTGCGTGCTGGCGTCGCCAGGGAGCCTCGCTGGAGGCGCCAGCAGGGGAATTGGCAGACTGAGAACCCCGAGGAAGGGGGGGCAGAAATGAGTTCGCCGGAATCGTGGTCGGTTCTGACGAGACAACGTCGGCTGTCCGCTGTGGGAATCGTTGCCCGGACAGAGGGGGGGCGGAAGAGACTTCGGCGCCAGAAGCCATTGGCAAACGGTGCTGCTGCGTCGCTCGCAAGAAATCCTGCCCCAGCTCGCGAACGGTCGCCGTCCGTCGGGTGGGGTCTTTTTCCAGCGCACGCGCGACGGTTGGACGTAGCTCACGCGGGACGGGGGTGAGATCCGGCTGAGCCGTGAGATGCTTCATCAGGATCTCGGCCGTCGTTTCTCCGGTAAACGGCAAGCGACCCGTAATCATCTCGTAGAGCATCACACCCAGCGAGTAAACGTCCACCTCGGGACCGTACTGGCCTCTGGCGACTTCAGGTGCCATATAATAGACGGTTCCGACGCTTTGCGTATGCTGTCGCCGATGATCGCTGCCGAGTCGTTTCGACAGCCCCACGTCCCCCACTTTGACGACGCCGTTCTCGCGGTAGACGTTGCCGGGTTTCAGGTCCCGGTGCACAATCCCGCGGTCATGCAGATGAGCCACTCCGGCGACCAATCCGTCCAGCCAGGCCGCAACTTCTGCTAAGGGCAAACCATCCGGAAACGAAGCCAGAACGTCTTCCAGACTGGAACCCGCCACGTACTCCATCACGACCCAGTAATCGCCGTGCTCGTCCGTTTTGACGTCAAACAGTGTGATCAGATTGGAATGCTTGAGATTCAGACACTGGGTGACTCCACGGATTTCAATATCCTGATCCTGTTGATGCAGCAGTTTCAGTGCGACGTCCTTGCCACCGTCGCTGCGCGCGTAATACACCTCGCCAAACCCGCCGCGGTGAATACCGCGTTGGATGGTGAAGCCCGCGAGGGGCTGAGCTCCGGACTGGTAGGTGAATCGCATACGTGGGGGTATCGGAAGTGGGACACGGTCACTCACTGGCGGTCACTTTGCAGTCACCGCCAGTTTAACGATATCGACGCACATTCAGATCATTCAAAACCCGTTACTTTGACGAAACTGACTTCGGATCAGTCTCTGGCGGCAAACGTATCGTCAGCCTGTGGTGTGCTGAAGTAGGCGTCGATCTGTCGGTCCAGGTCGGCAGGAGCAGCGGGAGTCGGTGTCTCGACTGGAATCAGGCCGACAAACTTCCCTTCCACATCGAGAATTCTCTGCTTCACGTCAAGCTGTTTGTTCAATTCACTGATCAGCTTGCGTGCGTTGCTGAGGTTCGAGTCATCAATGGCCAGTTGGCTGACAGTCTCTGCCGCCTTGACTGTGTGGATGCGGGCCTGAAGCTGTTCGAGTTTCACTTCCAGTTCTTTTTTCGCCTGCATCATGCTTTCGAGCTTTTCCCGGTTGGCGGCCAGGGCCTGTTCGCGAGCGGTCAGGATCTTGCGGTCTGCTGCCAGGATTTCTTCCGCTGCTTTGAATCGCTCAAACCGGGACGCGAGATCCCGTCGGACATCGCTGGCGGTGTACGAGTGACGTGCGTAGACGAAAGAACCCTTGCCTGTTCCCAAGTCGGTTCGCAACGCCAAGATCGCCTCTTTCTGCTTCGTGAGATCGGCTTCCTTCTGAGTCAGCAGGGTCTGCAGATTTTCGAGATCGACCTGCTGTTCGGCGACGACATGCATGCATTGCCGAATGTCCGGCACCAGACGTTCGACCAGCGTCTGTGCTCGCTCGGCTTCAAACTCGATCGGGACTTCCGCTTTGACGGCGTTCTTGACATTGCGGCAACCGGCGCGAAGGTAGCTGACCGCTTCGGTCCCGAACACGAAGGTGCCGAGCAACCCCGCTACAGCCAGTCCCAGTAAACCTTTCTTAATCATCGCGAATCCCCCTGAACGTCTCACTTGCGAAATTTCGACAGCGAACGGCGTGTTTCCTGCCGTGTTGCTCAGTCATTCGCTGGCGGGATTCGAATCTTGGGAGAAATCCGGGAATTTCGTGACGAAAAGTGGAAATCCTTCTTTTGGAGTGGAAATGGGTCGGGGTGGGGTGGTGCAACGTCTTAATGTGGAAAAGGTTGCGGCGATGGTACTCTCCGCGTGTCCTGAGACCTCCGATCCGCCCAGAATGGCTGGTTCCCCAGCTTCCGACACCCCGTGATTCTGTCAAAAGCTGGCGGCGAAAAGAGAATGCATTCCATCCCCGCCGCGCGACGATCTCTCAGTATGCCATCTGAGCCATGTTTGAGGAGCGGGTCTGGGGACGAGTGGCGATGGGGCGGGTTGAAACCACAGGCGTTCTGGCGGGGTAGAGTATCTCCTGTTGTGTCACCGTTCGTTCGTGCTGTCCGCACGGGTATCGAAAGCGGAAATGACGGCGTTTTCCTGAGTTTCCCTGAAGTGTGTCACAGCGGTAAGACTTTTGCATCGGATTGTTGAGAGCCGAATCGGAATGGCGGTGGTCAACCCGTCGCAAGTTTCGGCTTTGGTCAGAATAAGGATTTGGATTGATGCGCGATCTGGATTGTTATGCCCGACAGAGTTCTCAGGCCAGCCCGCAAGTGACAGGAACGGTCGGGCCTCTGGCGTCACACTGCGAGACGGGGGCCACTCGGTCGTCGCACAGGCTCGTCAATGCGGGGCTGGTCTGCCTTGTCATGCTGGTGCTGAGTCGCAATTTACCACTTGCCGCGGCCGAGGATGGCCCATTCCTGCTCGGAAAGTCCGTCGCGCCGTTCTCGCTCATCGATTACCGTGGCAAGGCTCACTCGCTGGATGACTACCAGTCGAGTCCCGTCCTGGTGCTCGCCGTGCTCGGGACGGAGTGCCCGCTGGCCAAGCAATATTCCCTCAAACTGCAGAAGCTGGCTGAGAGCTATGCCGGGCAGGGGGTCACGTTTCTAGGCATCGATGCCAATCGACAGGACTCGTTGACGGAAATCGCCGCGTTCGCTCGCACGAACGGTCTGACGTATCCGATTCTCAAAGACCTGAACCAGGAAGTCGTAGACGATCTGCAGGCGACGCGCACGCCGGAAGTCTTCGTGCTGGATGCCAAACGCGTCGTCCGATACCGGGGCCGAGTCGACGATCAGTATTCCGTCGGGGGGAAGTCCCGGCCGGCCCCGACGCGCGAGGATCTGAAACTGGCGATCGACGAAGTTCTTGCGGGAACGCCGGTCAGCGTGACTGAGACGACGGCGGTCGGCTGCCTGATCGGGCGGTCACGACCGGTCAAAACTGGTACTGCGGACAGTGCCGTGACCTATTCCAATCAGATCGCGCGCCTCTTGCAGAAACACTGCGTCGAATGTCATCGCCCCGGCGAGATCGCTCCATTCAGTCTGACGGACTACCACGAAGTCGCGGGATGGGCTGACATGATCTTGGAAGTCACTCAGACCGGTCAGATGCCCCCCTGGCACGCCTCACCCGAACACGGACATTTCGCCAACGAACGGCGACTGACTCCGGAAGAACTCTCGCTTCTGCAGCAGTGGGTCGCCGCCGGGAGCCCCGAAGGTGATCCAGCGGAACTTCCTCCTCCACCAACCTACACAGAAGGCTGGCAGCTTCCCCGGCAGCCTGACCACGTTGTCTGGATGTCAGAGACTCCCTTCACGGTTCCTGCCGAAGGGACGGTTGACTACCAGTATTTTTCGGTCGATCCCGGACTGACGGAAGACAAGTGGATTACGGGGGCGGAAATCATTCCAGGAAGCCGCGCGGTTGTGCATCATGTGATTGTCTTCATTTCCACCGATGGAGAAGTCCGTGACGGTGACCGGCAGATGCTGACGGCATTCGTTCCAGGCCTGCGCGTGGGTGAGTACCCTCAAGGGATGGCGAAACGGATCCCGGCTGGTGCGAAGTTCATCTTCCAGATGCACTACACGCCGAACGGAGTTGCCCGGGAAGATCGGACGCAGATCGGATTGCTGTTCGCCGATCCTGCCGAGGTGACACACGAAATCCGGACGGTTTCGACCGTGAATACAAAGTTCAAGATCCAGCCGGAACTGGACAATCAGGCGTTCTCCTCCAGTGTCGTCACCGCCCCGCAGGATTTGCAGCTCCTGTCCCTTTCGCCGCACATGCATCTGCGAGGGAAGTCATTTCGTTACGAACTCACCCACAATGACGGAACGAAGGAAGTGCTGCTGGATGTGCCCCATTACGACTTCAACTGGCAGACGGCCTACAAGCTGATTGAACCCCGTTTGATCCCTCGCGGTTCGAAGATCCAGTCCTTCGCCGCGTTTGACAATTCGGCCCGAAACCTGGCGAATCCCGACCCGTCCAAGACCGTGAAGTGGGGCGAGCAGTCCTGGGATGAAATGTTGCTCGGCTACTTCGACGTCGCCGTCCCGCGAGAATCCGAGTTGTTGAAAGAATCTTCGTCAGAAAAGAATTAGTCCGGCGTAGCAGATCTCCGTCGATCCAGACTGAATTCCTCACGGGTAGCCCCGGTTGTCGCGTCATCGCGGCTACCGGGGCGGCGTCAGCCGCAAGAGGTTTGTTCGGTAAAGATGCCGTCCATCTTGAATCGACCGTCATGTCGCATGGATTGTGGCAGAGACCTCTTGTGCTGCGCACACCGGCAGACCGGTCAACCGGTGCTCTCCGGAGGGGATGGATGAGAATGATGGATGAGAATCGGGTGGCGTCAGTCCTGTTTCTCGACGACGTTCCAGACATGAATCGTCCGGTCGAATCCGGCCGAGGCGAAGTGCGTCCCATCTCGGCTGAATGTCAGACTGTGGATCGAGTTTTTGTGAGCCGGAGTCGTCAGCACAAGTTGCAGAGTGGCCGTGTCCCAGACTCGCATTGTTCCGATTCCGTCACCCGAAACCAGCCAGCGTCCGTCCGGTGAGAAGACCACGGATTTCACGAGCACCGGGATCTGCTCAAGTGTGGCGACCGGTTCGCCGGTACGGGACCACAATCGGACGCTCCCGTCCACGCTGGCAGAGGCGAGCAGGGTTCCATCGGGGGAAAAGGCGAGTCCCTCGACTCCCTTGGAATGTCCCATGACCACCTTGCTGACTGACTGTGATTCGACATTCCACAATCGGATCGTCTGATCGTCTCCTCCCGAAGCGACCGTCTTTCCGTCGCCACTGATTGCGACACACTGCACGTTCTCGGTATGGCCGGTCCAGACGACGACATTCAGTTCCGTTTGGCTGTCCCAGACACGGACCGTCTTGTCGAATCCGCCCGACACCAGCAGTGTCCCATTGCGCGCGATCGCAGCACAGGTGAGGTAATCCTGGTGCCCGATGAAGGTCGTCAGGACCTGACTTCCGTCAGCCGACCAGATGCGCAAGGTTCGGTCGAGACTGGCAGTCACGATGCGGCCGTCGGAATGGAAATCGACGAAACAGACCCCGTCACCGTGCCCCTTCAGCGTGGTGAGCACTTCGCCATCGGAGAGGTTCCACAGGCGGACGGTATTGTCGAGACTCGCCGTTGCGATCTGCTTCCCGTTGGGAGAGAACGCGGCAGAAAATACGGCGTTGCCATGCGTCAGCGTCCGTACCGGCTCGAGTCTCAACGTCTGTGTCATCTCATAATCCGCGTTACAAGAAAATTTCTGTTCCGGCGATCTTCCCACCTTGGGTCCGACTTCTGATCCTCTCAAGAGAAGAACAAAATCAGGGGCAAGAGACAACGGAGTGGAGATGTTCTGTGGGCGGGCCGGCCAAAGGTGAGCCGCAACTTACACAGTCCGTGAGCTTCGAGATCGCCCGACAAGCAGGTTGCGGACGTTAGAAAAGCTCACGCGCGCGGCTGACGAGGGTGCCCACGAACAGGCTCAACGACCCCAGAACGACCAGCCAAACTGGTAGCGGTTTTCCGACTCCGTTCACTAATAACCCCGGTCCGCCGCACCTGCCGTCGCCCTGTCGGTGGTCATTTTCATCCTCCTCTTTTGGCTCAAGAACAATGGGAGGTGTTCCATGGATCCAGACACTCCCCTGGACCCGATCGATCATGAGCGTACCTTCCCCCGGTTCCGCGATCGAAACTTTCTCGTCCTCGATGTTCTGGTTGAAAACGACGCTGGTGAGTTTCCAGGATTTCTTTTGTTCAATGATGTCGAATACACCCGCCGTCGGCATCCAGATTCCTGGGGGAAACTGCTGGAATTCACTGATCTGAGTCTCCCAACCGCCCGTGACGCTTCTCGGGAGGTACCCATAGCGCGGATCGAGCACGAGTGTTGTCGGGCCTGTATCCATCTCATTCTGGTACGTCACTTCCAGGCATGGGGCACCCTCTGCGGTAATCACACGACTGCTTAGCTGCTGCTTTTTGAGAAGTTCCGGTAACCAGCAACAGGTCTGTGGTTGCCAAAGTCCGTGAAGAGTCGTGACGATGAGCCCCTGAATGCCATTGAAACCGCCGTTGATAGTTCGGCCGAATTCGATGGAGGTAGGTGGGACTTTTTCCTGGTCCTCCCCAGAAGGAAACCTCGCCCATCCGCTGATAAAACTGTCTCTCCAGATGAGATTCTGACCGAGCATCTTTCGATCCCGGAACTGTTGGTCGTGCCAGTAAAACCGCCTTGCGTCTGACCAGTAGTATTCGCCGACCGTCAACAGCGGGCCCCGTGGTGGTTCCTCGATGACCCCTTCGTCGATTTCATAATTGATATGAATGCTGTTGAACGCCGCACGCCAGTTGTCCAGTGCTGTGATCGCTTCAGCAAGTGCAGGTGGTTCTGCCTGACAGACGGAACGTGGAAGCAACAGCAGGCCGATATAAAGAAGACTTCCCGGCCCCCGCAGACAGGCATGTTGGACCATCGAACGAGCCATCGCTGGTGCCTCTTGTAATGTGACGAGGGGCAGGCATGTTCTGTTGGAAACAATCAATCAGGCAGTATTTGCGAACGCGACGAAATGGACTGCACCAAAGTGCAGTTTCGAGCGCATCGTGTCAATCAGATTCCGGGAACGGCCATCGTCCGATCAGAAATCGGAAACGTTTTCGCCACCGCTCCGGGTGGCGAGTGCACGCCACAGCGGGACGGCAATGTTTTGCGAGATGGCCCGTACTGCCCCGTCGCCGAACACCACATTCACCGTCTGCGAATGATAACTGCGCGCCGAGTACTGGCCGGAACCTCCGCCTGAGTTGGGGCCGGCGAAGGCGCAATCGGGGACGGAATGGTTCGGCGGAAATCCGTGGTGGTACCACGTGTTGCGCCACCCTCCGCGAAGCCACGTTCCCCCTGAATAGTTGTCACTGCCAACATAGCTGGCGTTGAGTGCCGCATCAGTGCAGCCTTCTGTCCAGCCGTCAGCATCGTTCGACGGGATTCCGCCTCGCACGAGGAGAATGTCTCGCCAGTAATCGACGGTTGGTGAAAAGCTTCCCAGGACGCGCTCCCCCATCATGACCGTGTTGGAAAGACCGTCGGTGATATCGGCTGGCCGCGTGACGACGTTGTTCACAAAGAAGCCGTCAGCGATCTCAATGGACTCTGCAGTTCCCATCGAACATCGATAATTACAGGCTCCCACGCGTTGTCGGTCTGATGGACAAAGAAAAACGGGCACCGTCACGCTGAGCAATTCCTGGTTGGAGGCGACAAACGCAGTCGGTGCACTTTCATAATCAGAATAGATCTCATCAAAATCGACCTTGTGGTAGGCCGTGGCGAAATCCAGGTACGGAAGCAGTTCGACATGCAGAGATCTTCCTGGGGTGATTGGGTCCGTCGCCCAATGGGTCCGCGTCAGTGGATAGGCCTGTTTCGCGCTTTCATGTTCGTGGATCGCAATCCCTAGTTGCCGCAAATGATTTCTGCAGACCGTCGCACGCGCAGCCTCGCGCGAGTGTTGAACGGCAGGCATGGCGATCGCCAAGAGCAGGCTGATCACCCCAATGGAAACGAGCAGTTCCACCAGAGAGAAACCCTGCCGCCCGGCATCAGCGATCATTTCCCGCTTTTTCATGGTGCAAACCGGATTTCCGTTTCCGTGATCGAGAAAACTCAGATGGGGAATGACAGGAACCTCTAAGACGAGTTCCCACGCCGGAGGCCGAGGAAGGCGGAAATTCCAAGTGCCAGACCCCCAATCAGGGTCAACCACACAGGTAATAAATTCTCGGTCGACCGATGTGGCTGGGCGACAATTGGGTTCCCTGTGCCGGGAATGGCGGACGGTTCGGTCTCTTCGCTTTGACCTTGGCGCGGCGGAGGAGTTCCATGATACCAGATTTTGCCCTGAATCATGTCTGTGATCCGTGCTCCATCGCCGGGAAGCGGGGTCCGAACCTTTTCATCGGCAATATCCTGGTTGAAAACAACACTGGTGATTTCCCAGGCTTGTTTCCTCTCTCTCAAGTCGAGAACGCCGGCGACAGGCATCCAGATTCCCGGTGCAAAACGCTTAAATTGACTCACCTCATAGTGCCAACTCGTGAGCATGCTTCTCGGCAAATAGCTATAACGGGGGTCCAGGACCAGAGTGATGTGCGGTTTGTCGTGATCGTCCTGGTAGGCAATTTCCAAGCACTGAATACCGTCTAAAGAGACCACGTGAGATGTCACGTGCTTCTCGCGAAGAATCTCCGGTAACCAGCGACAAGTGGGGGCCTGCCAGAGCCCATAGAGTGCAGTCACTGCTCTTCCAACGGCTCCGTTAGGTGACTGCGGATCAATTCGTCCGTAGACTAACGTAGATGGTCGCTCCTTTTCCAGTCCTGCCCCTCGGGGATAAAACGCCCGGCCGCTGATTCGGCCATCCCCCCAGTCGAGATATTGACTTAGTTGCTTTCCGTCTTCGGTAAATCGCTCGTACCAATAGAATCGCTTCGCTTCCGACCAGTAGTATTCGCCGGTTGTCATGGCGGATTCAGCCGAGGAATTTTCGAGGATCCCTTCATCAATCTCATAGGTGATATGAATGCTGGTAAACGAAGCTCGCCAGCTCTCCAGTGCACTCATCGCTTCATCAAGAGTTGGTTCTTCCGCGATGGCGGCAACGGGCATAAGTAAGGTCAGGCAGATGTATGCAAGGCCACGCCGAAGCGAATGTTCTTGAATGCAGAGAACTTTCGGGCGAGCCATGATTTGTCCCCCAGAAGACAATGCTGGAATGGAAGATTACTGTAATCTGGCCAAGGAGATCTTTTGTAAGAAAGCCCGTCTGATGATGTGCCAAGCAACAGCGGTCTTCAGTATGCATGACGAAATCATCTGCGATGGCCCTGAGCCTGTATGCAATAATCAGGTTCTGCTGCATCGACTGATGAGAATGGGTGATCGTCTGATCGTGTAAAATACGGTTCTGAAACCACGTTTAAGTCCGGTCTGGCTTTCTTGCAAAAAACGAAATTGCTAATGCTAAGATTCCCAAAAGACTGAGCCACAACGGTAACCAGTTCCAAATTCCAGTGAGTGGCCTGGCGACGATGGGGGACCCATCTCCTTGCACGGGTGAAGTCTCGTTCTCCTGAATCGGGTCTGGAATCGGAGGTGGCGATCCATGAAACCAGGTTTTCCGCTGGGTCATATCCGTGATTCGGGTTCCATCGCCCGGCTTCGGGGGACGCACTTTTTCGTCCGCGATATCCTCGTTGAAGACGACACTGGTCATTTTCCAGGATTGTTTTCTCTCTTGCATGTCGAACACGCCCATCGTGGCTATCCAGATCCCCGGGGGAAACTGTTTGTATTCACTCACATGACCCTCCCATCCCCAAAGTGTGCTTCTCGGCAGATAGCTGTGGCGCGGGTCCAGCAGCATTGTTATCGGGGCATTGTCCATCGGCTTGTGGTAAGTGATTTCGAGAAGTTCCACTCCGTCCTTCGATACAGCGCGAGATGTGATTTGCTGCTCCCTGAGGACTTCCGGCAACCAGCGACAGCTTTGTGGTTGCCAGATCCCGTCAAGCGGAGTCACGATTCTTCCCTGCACCCCGTTATAGCCTCCCGCTACGGTCCGGCCATAATCGATCATCGTCGGGGGGACGTCGGCCTGATCTTCGCCCAACGGATAGATTGCCCGGCCACCTGTAGTACCGTCCCCCCAGTCAAGTCGTTGATGGAGTAGCTTTCCGTTCTCGAGCACTCGTTCGTGCCAGTAGAATCGCTTCGCTTTTGACCAGTAATACTCACCCAGCGTGATTATCGGGCGTGGCACTGAATTCTCGATGACACCCGCATCGATCTCGTAGGTGATATGAATGCTGGTAAACGAAGCTCGCCAGCGCTCCAGTGCACTCATCGCTTCATCAAGAGTGGGTTGTTCCGCGATCGAGGCAGCGGGCAGAAGTACGACCATACCGATATATACAAGGCCATATTGAAGCGAACCTTCTCTGATGCGAGGGGCATTCAAGCGAGCCATGATTCGACTCCGAAGTGTCAGTTCTACTGTAGAGTATTGCAGCAGGTTGCTCAAGAGGGTGTATTAGAATGAATTGCAGGTAGTCGAGGGTCAAGCAAAAAAACGATTGCGTTTGGTTTACAATGGGATCATGAAGGCTGTGCTGTGGAGCCAGAGTCGAGGTACTCCTTCGACGGTGTCTCATATCGAGCGTGAGGCACCAGAGGCATCGGATGTAACTTCACGCGGCAGATGGGCTGCATGGCGTGAACTAACGAACGCGTTGTTAAGTTGAGCTCAGCGGCTCCGATTTTGTGCCACTGCCTGGGATCCGTCAGTCCCTTAGAGAAGGGTGTCTCTGCTCAATGTGTGATTAAGGAACGCGATCTGCATGCCCGAAGTCGGCCCTCCAAAGCGACTTTGGGATCTCCCCGCCGAGCCGACCGTGACCGTCCCCGTCAACTGCTCTTGAATCGAGCATCATCCGTCAGTGTCACTCGCAAATCATCTTGACTAGCATGGTCACGTGACCATGATCACATGACTGACTGAGCCACGTGGAACGAAGGGGAGTGCAGCGGAAGGGGTCACGCGGGTCCAATAAGGCTGGGGGAAGCATGCGAGAGTTCTTCGCACCACGTCGACGCAAGATAGGCCTCGTTGCCTTGGCGATCTCGTGCGTGCTGATGGTGGGATGGATCCGAAGTCTGGTGATCTTAGATGAGATCGGATTCATTCGAGAGAACTCCTACCAACGATTAGTCCTGACCATGGGGGGGATCGTTTGGGCGAGAGAAGTGCCGCGTCCCCCAGCGGGGATTCATGACGGGTGGTTGTATGCTCGGCTCCATCCTCGCTTCAGGAAGTATCCTACCGTCGACGGCTGGGACTCGTCCTATCCATTGGACTGCCCCATGCGGGAAATGGCTGCCGGAGGCTTTGTTTACGGTCGATCGCAAACCGACGGTTATGATTTGAGAGTCTGGATCGTCCCTTACTGGTCTGTCGTTCTTCCTCCTACCCTGCTTTCCGCGTGGCTTCTGCTTGGGAAGTCACGTAAGCCCGCCGTAGCTCAGCATGAATCGACTTCACTTGAGCAGCCCAATTCGATATTTCGCGGCTGAGTCGCGGGGATCCCACATGTGGCGGGCCGCGTCCACAACGAATGCGACAACCGCGAGCGACAACCGCGAGCGACGAGCGACGAGCGAAGACCGGAGACGGATGCGAAGAAGGGGTAAGACAGAACGATCAGCTATTCTCCCACATCCTTCCATGTGAGGTTGAAACGGGCGAGGTATTTTCTGAGACGGTCGGCATCGTTAGGGATCTTTTTGTCGAGGCG
Source organism: Schlesneria sphaerica (assembly GCF_044336245.1). Lineage (NCBI taxonomy): Bacteria > Pseudomonadati > Planctomycetota > Planctomycetia > Planctomycetales > Planctomycetaceae > Schlesneria > Schlesneria sphaerica. The sequence goes on from NZ_CP172346.1 coordinate 5,049,965, forward strand.
TGAGACGGCAAACAGTTTCCGGCCGGCGTCCGAGAGTGAGCGGGATGACTGACAGACCTCCAGAACGTGTGCCAGTTGAAATTGATCGAATGGGTCGATCGCAACCAGCTGTTCGTCGCTCAAGATGGAATTTAACGGTGGTAGTGCGCTGGGGGATCGCGGCCGGGACGCTCCAGAATGGGACCAGGCGTCTTGCAGTCGTTCGATCTCGGCCTCGACTTCGTTGACCGTAATTCGTCCGCTGGGGGCCAGTGTCGCCATGCGGATGACGGCGGCGTTGAGGTCGCGGAAGTTTGCGTTCCACGTGGCGGCCGGTGATTCAGCGAACGCAAGGAACCGTTGCCGAGCCTCTTTGTTGAGGGTGATTTTTCGCCCCTGGGATGCGGTCAGTCGTTCCAGCTCATAGTCCAGGTTTGGTTCGATATCTTCGCGGCGGTCCTTGAGTCCAGGAAGGCAGAACGTCCATAAGTTAATTCTGGCCAGAAGATCTTCGCGGAAACGCTTTTGTTCGACGCAGTCCTTCAAGTCGCAATTGGTTCCCGCAATCAACTGAAAGTCGCTTTCCACTTCCTTGTCGGATCCGACAGGGAGAAACCGTTTCTGTTCGATTGCCCGCAGGAGCATCGCCTGTTCATCGAGCCCCAGTTCTCCGATTTCATCGAGGAACAGCAGTCCTCCATGAGCAGATTTTAACAGGCCAGGCCTGGGGCCGGTGGCACCGGTGAAGGAGCCTTTCACATGGCCGAACAGGGCAGACATCGCCTGATCACCTCGCAGTGTGGCGCAATTCACTTCGACCATGTCACCCGGTAACTGTCCTCGCTGGCGCTTCAGCTCATAAATCTTTCGGGCCAGTTGTGACTTTCCGGCGCCGGTCGGGCCGGTGATCAACAGCGGGGCCGTGCTGGCGATCGAGACGCTTTCAATTTTCTCGATCAGTTTGTTAAACCGGACATTCCGTGTTTCGATCCCCGACTTGAGAAAGGATCGAGCTTCCCGCTGCTGCCGGTGGAACCGAGTGGCCAGAGCGTCATAGCGCGAGAGGTCGAGGTCAATGATGCGGTATCGTCCCGCGCCGATCGTATTGCGTGGAGGAGGCGAGGTCTGCAGCAGTTGGCCGGGGATGTGCCGCGACTCAGCCAGTAGGAACAGGCAGATCTGCTCGACGTGCGTTCCTGTGGTGATGTGCAGCAGATAGCGCTCGTCATCGGGGCGAAACGAATAGTTCTGCGAAAAGTCGAGCAGTCGCGTGAAGACATGATCGAAATCCCACGGATCATCGAGTTCCAGCAGATGCATTCGAACTTCGGTCTCGGGAGAGACGATTCCAATATCGGCAGAAACCTGTCCCGCCAGCCCGACATCTCGCGCTTCGTGCAGCAATTCAATGCGATCAATCAGCAGCTCTTCTTGCTGACAGATTCCAATCGTGGGACGCCACTTCTGCCAGCGATCCTCGGCCGACCCTGAATCGATGACGGTTCCCACGATCCCGATGACGACTGTTCGCATAACACTATCCAAAAAGATAATTTTCTATCGAAAAAGATGTCGTGTCGCCACGTTAGCACAGTTCCGCCCTAGGTGAAAGAAAGTTTTATCCCGTTTGATGAGTATGGCTTACAACGTTCTATTTCCGTCTGCATGTTGAATGGCACGCCAAAAGCTATCTGCTTCTGCCGCCAAACCAAAAACTCGTTGGGACGGAGAGACGAAATGGCGAGCAAGACCTTATTTCAATCGGTTCGGGGAGCATTACTGCCTCAGACGAACGCCGCAAACGAAGCTGGGGGGGCTGCTTATCGGCGGTCCCCGCAGCAGGCCCTGGCTCAGTATGCGTCGACGGGATGCCTGAACCAGACCTTCTATGCGACGGCGGAAGACCAGTTGTCGCAGGTCTTGGGACTGTGTCATCAGGTCGAGCCCGAGTTGATCGCCCGCGTGGCCCTGTATGCGCGGACCAAAGGGGCAATGAAAGACCTGCCTGCTTTGCTGTGTGCGGTGCTCTCGGTCAAATCACCGGGACTTCTGGCAGAGATTTTCGATCGCGTGATCGATAATCCAAAGATGTTGCGGAACTTCGTGCAGATCATGCGGTCGGGCGTCATTGGACGAAAGAGCCTGGGAACGCTTCCCAAGCGATTGATCGTGCAGTGGATTGCCTCTCGAACCGACGCGCAATTATTTACGGGATCGATCGGTAACGACCCTTCGCTGGCAGACATCATCAAGATGGTCCACCCCAAACCGGAAACCCCATCACGAGCGGCATTACTGGGTTACCTGATCGGTCGGGAGCATGACGCTGCTGCCTTGCCGCCGCTGGTTCGGCAGTACGAGAAGTTCAAGCGAAATACCAACCCCGGAAAGGTGGCTGTTCCGGATGTCCCCTTTCAAATGCTGGCCAGCCTTCCTTTGACCGAGAAGGACTGGCAGCAGATTGCCCGGAATGGTTCCTGGCAGATGACTCGCATGAACCTGAATACCTTTTCGCGACACGGGGTCTTCAATAGCCCCGAACTGACCAACCTCATTGCCACGCGGTTGAGCGACCCTCACCTGATCAAGCAAGCGAAAGTCTTTCCGTATCAGTTGCTGGCCGCCTACCGGAATATCTCAGATTCGATTCCCCCCTCCATTGCCGACGGGTTGCAGAGTGCCATGGAAATCGCCATCAGCAATATTCCCCGGATTGACGGAAAGGTGTATGTCCTCCCGGACGTTTCGGGATCCATGCACTCACCTGTCACGGGAGAACGAGCGGGATCGACAACCCAGGTTCGCTGCGTCGATGTGGCTGCTCTGGTGGCTGCGGCGATCCTGCGACACAACCCGACAGCAGAAGTGATTCCGTTTGAATCGGATGTCGTGAAATGTCACTTGAACCCTCGAGACTCGGTCATGACGAACGCTCAAAAGCTGTCGTCGTTGCCGGCAGGAGGGACGAACTGCAGTGCTCCGCTTACGTACTTGAATGCCAGCCGTGCGTCCGGTGATCTGATTGTTTACGTGTCGGATAACGAGTCATGGCTGGACTCCCCTCACTACGGGCGGTTTAACGGAGCCCGGGCGACAGAAACGATGAAACAGTGGAACCAGTTTAAATCGAGAAGCCCTCAAGCGAAGATGATCTGTATCGACATTCAGCCCTATGCCACAACGCAAGTGGTCGAGCGAGCCGATATTTTTAACGTCGGAGGGTTTAGCGATCAGGTGTTCCAACTGATCGCGGATGTCGCCAGTAATCGCGCGGGTGACAATTACTGGATGAACCAGATTGAACAGATGACGCTCTAAGCGTTGCGGCATGAATATCTCTCGTGGCAGCGGCATCCTGCCGCTGATCTTGTGCAGAATCCAATCCAATGTCAGGAGAGTAAATAATACTTTGATCCGAAGCGAAAGCGCCACGGGAGACGAAGCTCCCACCAAGCCACATCCGCCCCAACACGGAACTAACGTGTGTGGTTGAGCACGAGTTTCGTCCGCCCCCTTTGAAACACAACAGGATTACTGAATCCATGCGGAATGCTGATGAGACTACATTTAATCAAACGGTCGCAGGTTCGAATCCTGCCGTGCTGACTCATCAGCGCGTAGCTCAGCCCGGTAGAGCACTTGACTCATGTCTCGCCGATCTTGTCCGCCTGGATTCAGTGATCCTGTGAAGACAACTCGCAGTTCGAATGCCGCTGGGATTACATTCACCCATGTAACACATCTCAGCATCAACTCGTCACACGGTGAGTCTTCTCGACGAACTTCAGGTCGTCTCCCTTTGGTCAAACGAAAACGGAATCTCCTATGAAATCGACGTCATTGCTCTTGATATCGCAGAGCGTCCCGTTCTCGCCCCCGTCCCGCTCAGAGAAAGACTCAGGTCGCGTGACCTGACACGAACAGGGTTGCCGCAACGGCAGCCCGACGAGTGAGACTCCTCATCACGAATGCAGATGAAACTACAAGGTTTTAAGCACCCGAGGTCGTGGGTTCGAATCCCATCGGCTCCACTCGGACATAGGTCACATCACTGACACATGTAGATCATTCCTGCACCCGCAGGGACGGGTCCGGGGCCGTAGCTCAGTCTGGCAGAGCGCGTCAACGTTTCATCAAACTCTCGTCGTGATGAGGGGTCTTTTTATTCCCGTAGCAAGTGTCCCGCATTCCATAAATATCCATTCGCATCCTGCCAACGGCCCGGGGTCTCTTCCACAATCGGAAGTCAAACCGTTCCAGATACAGGACATCCACTTCACGACCCTACTTCCACGGGGGCTCAGCAAGTGCCACCGCTTCCGGAAGCTGAAAGGAATTTCATCATTCACACGCTCATTCCCACTTCCGAGGCGACCGCGATTCTTCCGACGGGGACGCAGACACCCCCCATTACGGTGATCGGGACGGACGCGATCCGGCAGACATTTGACGAGGGATGCCTGCAACAGGCGGTGAACTCGCGGCTGGCTCCTGGAGTGACGGACCTCGTCTTGAATCCAGACGCCCATGTGGGCTATGGAGCCCCCATCGGATGCGTGCTGGTGTCGCCGACACATGTTTATCCGGGGCCGGTCGGTGTGGACATCAAGTGTTCGATGAGCCTGCTGCAACTGAGTCTTCCTGCGGATCAGATCGTTGATCGATCCACCCGTCGCGCCCTGATCAATGCGATTTGTGAACGGACGCCGACGGGAACCGGGCGGGGACAACGACATGTGAAGAAATCCCGCATCGTCTATGAACAGCTCGGCAAGCAACTGCTGGTCGAAGGGGCTTCCGAGTCGGTCTGTCAGCAGCTTGGAATTCCTGCCGAGTGGGCTCGGCGTTGTGAAGACGCTCAGCACTTTGGACATGACGGAACCGCTTCCGCTCTGGGCGAGCGTCTGCAAACGCACCTTGACTCCGGCGGCCTCCCCACGTTCGAGAGGCAGATTCATCAGTTAGGTTCGTATGGTGGCGGGAATCATTTTGGTGAATGTGAAGTCGTTCAGGTGGAAGACCATGACCGCGCCCGACAGGCCGCCGACGTGTTTGGCCTGAAGGATCAGCATGTCGCATTCCTCTCTCATTGCGGATCGCGCGGGATCGGGCACACTCTCGCCAGTGGCCAGTTCAAGACGCTGCAGAGGAAATTTGAAAGCTGGAATATCCCGCTCCCCGGACAGGATCGGGAACTGGTTTACGCTCCACTGGGAACTCCCGAAGCGAACGCGTACCTGGATGACATGGCTCTGGGAGCCAACTTTGCCACACTGAACCACCTGTTGATCAACGCGCTGGTGCTGGAGGCGTTCCAGGAAGTGATTCCGGGCGTGACCGGACAGCTTGTCTATTTCATCAGTCATAACATTGTTCGACAGGAAGTTGTGAACAACCGCCTCTCCTGGGTTCACCGGAAAGGAGCGACTCGGGCCTTTCCGGCGGGACATCATGCACTGAAGGGGACGATGTATGAATCAACGGGTCATCCTATCCTGTTACCGGGGAACCCGCAGGCCGGTTCCAGTGTCATGGTTGCGGAACAAGGAGCGGCGTTGAGTTGTTACAGCGTGAATCATGGAGCAGGACGGGTACTGGGACGTAAGCGAGCCATCCGCGAACTGGACCAGCAAAGTATTGATCAGTCGTTTGACAACGAAGATATCCTGACGAACTGCCGTCTTTATCCCAAAGACGAAGCTCCGGCGGCGTATAAGAACTTTGACGAAGTGATCGAGTCTGTGAAAATGGCGGGACTGGCAACGGAAGTCGCCCGGCTGAAAGCACGGTTCGTGATCAAGGACGGCGATAAGGCGGATGATTAAATGACCGAGGCAATTTGTATTGACGGTTCTCTGGGGGAGGGGGGCGGGCAGATCGTCCGGTCATCCCTGACATTGTCGCTGGTGACCGGCCAACCTGTTGTCATTGAGAACATTCGCGCCGGGCGAGCGAAACCGGGATTGATGCGTCAGCACCTGACCGCCGTTCAGGCTGCAGCCCGCATCGGGAATGCCGAAGTGACAGGAGCCGAAGTGCGGTCTCGCTCGATCCGGTTTTCCCCTCAACGGATCACACCCGGAAACTATCACTTCAGCATTGGGACCGCAGGAAGCACGACACTCGTACTGCAGACGATCCTACCGGCCCTGATCATTGCAGACGGCCCTTCTACCGTGACTCTGGAAGGGGGAACGCACAATCAGTGGGCTCCACCGTTCGACTTCCTGCAGCACGCGTATCTCCCTCTGATCAACCGCATGGGGCCCCGAGTGTCTGTGGAACTGGAACGCTATGGGTTCTACCCCGCAGGAGGCGGGCGTTTGACGGTCTCGATCCAGCCCTCCGGCAGCTTGAATGGCTTTGACCTGATGGAGCGGGGCGAACTCAAAAAGCGATCGGCGATGGGGCTGGTCTCCAATCTGCCTCGACATATTGCTGAACGAGAAACACAGACCATCCTGAAAAAGATGAACTGGCCCGCTGACTCGGCTCAGGTGCTCGAGGTCACCGCGCACGGTCCTGGGAATATCGTCTACACGATGCTGGAATACGAACAGGTGACAGAAGTGACGACGGGATTCGGCCGCATCGGATCGAGCGCGGAAAATGTCGCCAGCGAAGTGATCCGCGATACCCGGAACTATCTCAAGAATGAAGCCCCGGTCGGTGAGCATCTGGCAGATCAGCTTTTGCTGCCTCTCGCCATCAGTGCCTGGCAATCAGGGACGCACCGCCGTGGTGGATCGTTCCGCACAAGTCCGCTGACCCGGCACTCGACGACTCATATGGAAGTCATTCGACGGATGATGGGGATTGAGATTGACGTGTCCCGCGACGAACGAACTCAGCAAACAACTGTGATTCTCCGGCCGAAATCCAGCGAAGATTGAGGTGTCGCATCCGACTGACATCAGGAGCGTTTCCGGAAGAAATGTCGGAGTATCTGGAGAAGCAGTGTCTTCACGCCGCCTGATACTGGAGGACATGGGACGACGAGCACTGCATGCCCGAGGACGGTCATACAGTGGCATTTGACTTTCATCGGTAGCGCGGGATGTCGGTGTCGGCCTCGCTTTTTGTTTTCGCATCTGCGATTTTGGTTTTGGCGAAGATGACTTGTCGTTTGCTCGACGCGTGGAAGAGTCCCCTTGAGATCGAGCGATGATTTTCGTTTTACCAGACGAGGTCCCTGGTATGAGACGCGGTGGTTTCAGCCTGATTGAGCTGCTGGTGGCAATCGTCATTATGGGATTGCTGCTGGCCATCGCGCTGCCTGCCATCCAGGCGTCACGTAAGGCCGCTCGGTCAACTCAGTGCCGTTCGCATCTGAAACAGATTGGTGCTGCACTCCACAATTACGAGTCGATTCATGGCGTGTTTCCCCCCTGTGTTTCTGACAGCGGAAGCTGGCACGTTTCGATTCTGCCCTTCATCGATCAGACGCCTCTTTACAATCTGGTGAATACGTCGGCGAGTGATCCGACGGCCGCGATCAACCACATACCGATCGAGATCTACTTCTGTCCGGCCGATGCCGCTCCACGTGTGTTCAAAGGGGATGTCGATTACGCAGCCACCAGTTATCTGGGGAATTCAGGAAGTGGCACGTCAAAATTGAATTATGACGGCGTGTTCCGGCATCTGGAGACGATTTTTCCCCAGTTCCCGGATGGTCCAGTCGGATTCGCTGAGATTACCGACGGGGCCTCCAGTACGGCCCTGGTATCGGAAGTCCTTCACTCGCTGGGCGGAAACTCGACGGAAGCGATCCGGATGGTCTTCAACACACCGCAGCGATATCCGTTCGAGGAACGAGAGGCATTTCTCGCGGAATGTGCTTCGATTCCTGCGAATGCGTGGCAGCAGGGATGGCGTGGATCGAATCTTGCGCATGGCTGGCGGTGGACGCAGGGGAGTATTGGGTATTCCACCTATAACCACGCCTTGCCCCCGATGCAGCCAAGCTGTTTCAACCGAAGCGATGTCCAGACGGGAATCTATACGGCAGCCAGCCACCATCGGTCGAGCGTCCACGTCGTCTACTGTGATGGCCACGTGGGGACTGTTTCACCCGCCGTCGACGCCGCGTTGTGGCGGCAGGCGGGTTCCCGGAACGATTTCGAAACCCAGGATCTTTTCGCAGCCCCGGATCTTTAGGCGCCGCTACAGGAGATGAGGATGCCGACCCCTTGGCGAGAGTGCACTTCAGGATGACAGGTCGAGAAAACATGCTGTCCAGGCGGGCTCTCTCCACCGCCATGATTGTGATCGGGATGGTGGTCCTGCTCGTTATCTATTTGCTCCGTCCTCCGCTGCCACAAGTCGATTATTCGGCTGCGGACGAAAACGACAGCGCGATTGACGTCGATCTTGTGTTCTGCCTGCCAACACAGGACCGCAGCCTCGTTCCTGAAACAGAAATCCCGCAGAGTTTTGTTCCAGGAACGAGGCTCTGTTTTCAAGGAACCGTCGAGCGAGAGCCGAATGCGCCCCTGCTGCCAATCATTCTTTCGATGTATCAGGATCGTCACGGAAAGCCTCCGGTCATTTGCGCATCAGGTATGGGGACGCCGGAAGAACCCTCGGGGGAGGTCCAGATTTTTACCAACGCACCTTTAGAACCGGGCACCTATCGACTCGAAGCAGAATGGTTTGGTGGCGGCAACTTCGTCGCTCGGGCAACGGTGAAAGTCATCGCGGATCAAGGCAAACGGAGGTAATCTCTTCGATCGCAGGAAGCATCGATGGATAACGTCAAGTTGGACGAACCCCTCATTGTGTTGACATTGCGGGCCTGGAATTTCGAGTCTGGTTCGCACAGCAGCTTCTCGTACGGAAAGAGTACCCAATGGAATAGATAGTCTTCCCGGTAGAGCAATGGACCTGCCCAGCGGAATGGATACGAATCAGGGACCCATTCATCAAAAGGATCGCCTCATGCAACGCCCGGACAATGCGAGGATCTGGAGTTACGCAACACATGGCTCTGAACGGGTGTTGGTTCCGGAGGGAGCGGCTGAGCAGGATTTTGCTGACGGAACGGAAATTGTCCCCCGTCTGTATGCCTATCTCGCTGCGACAGAGACAACGTTATTGAGATTCGTCGCCCTAAGATTAATCGCGCTTGGGACGCCCGAAGTTGGGGCTTTCGAGGGAAACTTGCAGTCGTACTGCACCATCCCAGGGACGGTGTATGTGGATGATCCGCCGCTTTATTTGGAAAGAGACTGGGAAGGACCTGACGCCGTGCGAGGATGCGTGCGAGAATTGGAGGTCGAAGGTCTTATTCGCGTAGGTCGTCCCGATCCAATCCCTGACGAGGAAGGAGTACTCAATTTACCGCAAGACTGGTCCACCGAGGAGAGCATTCATTTTTGCGTGACTGAGAAAGGCGCTGCTGAGTGGCTGCACATTGAGAAGGATATCTTGAATGCTGAGTTTAATGTCTTTGGATGGTCCGACTACGGGTACGTTTGCGTGTCCACGCGTCCTCCATGTGATTGTCTATATCTTATAACCGAATGCAGTTTATTTAGTTGCGCAGAAAGCGGCCCAAAGCAATGTCGGCCCGATTATGTGCCGAAGTGGCGTGGATCGTGGTGGCGACCGATTGTTCCTGGTTATGTGACACTGTGTCCGGTGGGCAAATCAGTTGTGGATCCAGTGTATTCGCTCCCGATCAGTTGATAAAGGTGCCGGCGCAGACTTCGAAGGTGACAAGCGAGACGTGGAGAAATCGCGCGTAGAGAACCATATCTGCTGTTTCCCCAGTGCCGCCGTTCCCAACGATCTGGGGTGGTGCCGGGTACTTCACAACTCGGGTTGCCTACGAGTTATACATGTTATCACAGGATTTATACCGGGCATATAAGGCGCGTTAGAAAATGAGTGGAAGACGATACGTCAATACAGAAATACTGTTTATTGTTCTAATCTGCACGGTTCTCGGGCATTTCTTCTTACAGTTTCGTCAAATCGCAATGGCTGTCGTCGCATCGGCAATAATATTCTTTTGTGCGATCTTAGAGATTTGGTCCAGAATCGGGCGGCGTTGAGTGAAGTCGCGAAATGATACCGGGGTCACATGAAGTCACCAGCATGGGAGAGACACGTGGGACAAATGGACGTCTTTCATGCGGTGCCTCTTTCGACCTTAGAAACAGTTTCAAAACCCCCTTCTGCAAAATTTGCCGATTGAATTCTGTTTGAAGAGCCAGATGCAGCAGTAATCGTGTATCGGGATTTGAAACTGCTTCTACCTCATCCTCGCTCGTGGTTCTGCTCAGTGGGATAAAGCGTTGCCTCGACGGTGTCGGAATCGATCTTTGTGAGCGAGATGCCAGAACGTTTTCGTAAAGCGTGCTCAAGAGACCCACGCACAACCAGATGCCTGCATCAGTCAATTCCATTCGTTTGGAGAGGCAGGTCGCTGTGTCCTGGTCTTATCTTCTGCATCTAACGTGTTGAGCGATGGTTGGATCAATTCTGTGCTTCTCAACAAACGAACACGTTGTCTTCCTCGTGTTCTGGCAATTCGTAGATTTTACACGGAAGGGAGTGCTCTTCGGTCAGGGCAACGAATGCACGAATCATGGCGGCGTGTGAATCAATTTCGCCCTCATACAATTCCTTCTCGAGAATTGGGGAGTTGCTTGAAATGGAGTTGCGAACGTCACCTATGCTTCGCCCCGTCGCCTTGTGGAGACGAAAAATCACGTCAGCGTGGTTTGCAGTGGGGTCCAGCAAGACGACGATCTTTGACATGACCACTCCTTCAGTCCGTTCCACATCCTGTTGCTGGCTGGGAGCCCTGCCTGATTGCCGAAGAGTGTTATTGGAATGTTGCTATCAAAGAAGCTCGGGCAATGGTTCGTAGATCGGGTCGACCAGATACTGCGGGCGGCCGGTCAGGTCGGGCAATAGCGTCTGTGTCGTATCGATTCCCAGGTTGCGGTAGAGCGTGGCAAAGACTTCCTGGAAATGGACGGGGCGTTCCTTGGGGTGCTCGCCCAGCCGGTTGGTTGAACCGATGACCTGTCCCGTGCGCATGCCGCCCCCGGCCAGCCAGGCGCAGTTGACTTGCGGCCAGTGATCCCGTCCCCCGTTTTTATTGATGACGGGTGTTCGGCCAAACTCGCCCCAGACAATCACGGAGACGTCCTGATCGAGGCCGCGCTCGTGAAGGTCGTCGAGCAGGGCACTCAGACCCTGATCAAAAACGGGCAGATGGTCACGGGCATTTTCAAAATTTGTTCCATGAGGGCGACCGTGCCAGTCCCAGCGGCCGTAGGCGAGCGTCACGACACGGGCTCCTGCTTCGACCAGTCGGCGTGCCGCCAGCAGATAGTCGTTCATGAGTGGCCCGGCATCGCCGTAGCCCGCGTTTTCCGGTGCGCCTCGACCGTAGCGATCTCGAATTTCGGGATCTTCCTGTTCCAGATCAAGGGCATCGACCAGTTTGCTGGAGGTCAGGATGCCAAACGCGGCCTGGTACTGGGCTTCGAGTCCATCCAGTGCGCCGCTGGTTTCTGCTTCGTGCTTGAGGCGGTCGAGTTCATTCAGCAGGAGTTTGCGGTTACGCAGACTCTCGACGCTGATCCCTGCCAAGCCGAGCTGTGCCTGTTCGGCATTCGGAGCGAACGGGGCATGGGCCTGTCCGGCGAAGCCTGCCTGGCCGGGGTCCCCCCACGGTGCGTTCCGCATCCGTGTCGACAGCCCGACGAAGGGGAGGGTCCCCGGTTCGACGGGGCCTTGAATGCGGGAGACGGCTGATCCAAACGACGGCCATCCCCCGGCCGGTTGTCCGAGAACGCTATGTCCGGTCATACACTGAAAGGCAGCGTGTCTCCCTTCGGAACCGACCAGCGAGCGAATGATCGACATCCGATCCTGCCGCTGAGCCAGCATCGGAAGGAGTTCACAGACTTCGATGCCGGGGACATTGGTGGCGATCGGTTTGAACTCGCCCCGAATCTCGACGGGAGCATCCGTTTTCAGGTCGACCATGTCCTGATGTGGCGGACCGCCCGAGAGGAAGACCATGATGACCGATTTGTGTGAGCGTTTTCCGCTGAGCGACTCGGCACGCAAGAGATCGGGAAGGCTGATGCCCCCCATGGCCAGTCCGCCAATCTTGAGAAGCGACCGACGACTGAGGCCGTCACACAAACGGTGCTGTTTTCCCAGTAGGTTCAACATAGGGCGGGCTTCCTCGCTCAACATATCAACAATGACCGAAGTGACAGCCTACGAAGTTTACCGGCCGCATGTCTACAGCGAATCGGGAAGCGTTCCCCGGGCATTGCGAGGGATCTGGCGCTGATTAACGGTGGGAATACTCGTCCAGCCAGGCCTGGAACATCAGGACGTCCCAAAGGAGATAACTCCAGTCGGCCCCACGGAGATGATCTTCCCAGCGTTCCCGGATCACTCGCGGGTTAAGGAAACCTTCCTCGCTTAAGCGGGTTTCGTTGATCAGCTTTTCGACCCAGTCGCGCAGGGGACCACGTAGCCAGTCGCCGATCGGGACACCGAAGCCGACTTTGGGGCGTTCGAACAGTTCGCGAGGGACGTATTTCGCCAGCACATCCCGCAAGATCCGTTTTCCCTGACCGGCTTGCACCTTGAATTCGTGGGGGAGCGTCCAGGCAAACTCGACGACGCGGTGGTCGAGCAACGGGGTGCGTGCTTCGAGTGAGACCCCCATGCTGGCACGATCGACTTTCGTCAGGATGTCGCCGGGGAGATAGGTGAGAGTGTCATAAGCCTGCCAGTCCTGCTGCAGCTGTGCAGGCGATTCGGCAGGAAAGGGGGGATTGTCAGGTTCATCACGAATGATCGACCGGGAGGAAGGGGAGGGGACTTGTCGGGAGATTCCTCTGACGGCACCGTCGGCATCCCGCCAGTGCGACATGTTTCGCAGGTAGCGGTCGTGGGGGCCGGTCTCGGAAAGGACATCGACCGTTCTTGAAAGCAGTCGCTGCACTCGTCCCCAGGAGAGGTTCGCGGCGACTCGTCCCGTGTGGCTGAGACTCGCACGGACCCAGGGAGGAAGTTTCCGTAATCTCTCTGCGATCCGGGCTGCCCGACTGCGTGAACCAGTCGACTGAGCCGAAAAGTCGTCGAGCGCTTCGAAGTAGCGGCGGTAACCGCAGAATAACTCGTCTCCGCCGTCCCCCGTCAGCGCGACAGTGACATGCTGTCGTGCGAGGCGGCTGACGAGATAGGTCGGAATTTCGGAGGAGTCGCCGAACGGTTCGTCGTACAGTTTCGGTAAGAGGGGGATGACGTCGCGCGCTGCGGTCGAGGTGACCATCATTTCCGTGTGGTCGGTCTTGAGATGCCGCGCGACTGCGGCAGCGTAGGGGGCTTCATTGTAGGATTCGACGTCAAAACCGATCGTGAACGTCTTGATGGGCCGGGACGAGCACTTCTGCATCAACGCGACGACCAGCGAGGAATCAATGCCGCCCGAAAGGAATGCACCCAGCGGGACGTCAGCGACCATGCGTCGCTGGACGGCGTCGGTCAGCAGTTCATCCAGTTTGTCGACCGCCTCCGCATAAGAACCCGTGAAGGGGTGACTCTGCCCCTGGCTTCGCACCTGTCGGAAGTCCCAGTACCGTGTCGGTTCGGGCAGAGTTGCGGAGGGGAGCGTGTCGCGGTCTGGCCGGAGAGTCAGCAGGGTCCCCGGTGGAAGGGGGATCACGTCCTCGTAGATCGACTGGTTCGAAAGGTACGACTGTCGCAGAAATTCGTTCAGTGCCTCGCGGTTCACGGAGGCCTGAAAGTCAGGGTGCGCCCGCAGGGCCTTCAGTTCCGAGCCGAACAGAATCGAAAAACCAGCAGGTTTCGCTGAGGTTTCTGCCGTTGTCGCCGTCGGTCTATCCGCGATTCGGGGCGTCGGACGTTGTGGAAACCGGCCGTAGTAGAGGGGCTTCTTTCCCAGGCGATCCCGGATCAGGGTCAATTCGCCCGATTGAGTGTCCCAGAGGGAGATCGCGAACATGCCGACGGAGCGCTCGATCGTGGGGCGGATTCCCCACGCCGCGATTCCTTCCAAGAGCACTTCGGTGTCGGACCGGCCTCGGAAGGTGCGGCCACACGTGGTCAGTTCGGCCCGTAGTTCGTCGTGGTTATAGATTTCTCCATTAAAGGCGATGATGAATCGCCCGCATGAGGAGGTCATCGGCTGACGACCGCAGGGAGAAAGATCGACGATGGAGAGGCGGCGAAACCCCAGGGCGACCCCGGCAGCGGGGTCGCACCAGGTTCCTTGATCGTCAGGTCCGCGATGATGCAGGGTTTCGGCCATGGTGCCGACGATCGCCTGCATTCTGTTGGCAGACAGGTGGTTTGGTGAGGTGAGAAACCCGGTGAGACCACACATCGTAATTCGGTCAATCCGAAGTCAAGAGGGAAGGTGATGTCAGGACCGGGTGTCTGCTCGGCTGATCAGGCCGCTCGTCGCTGTTCGATCGGATACGTCGGGGTATCGAAGTTCCAGGTTCGGCGGATGGCGTAACTGGTCTGGTTCTGGGCCGCGAAGTAGATACGTGAGCAAAGTTCTCCCAGCATCCCGAAGAACAGGAACTGCATCCCCATCATGGCCGACATGGCCGTCAGCAGGAACAGGGGGTTGCCGGTCATGTCGACGTCTGCCCGCAGCTTCATGCCGATGGTCGCCATACCGGCCATGATGCTGACGAGCCAGCAGACGAGGCCCATTGTACCGAACAATTTCATCGGGCTGACCGCGAACTGGATGAAATACTTCACCGTCATCAGGTCGAGCAGGACCCGGGTGGTGCGGGAAATGCCGTATTTGGAGACACCGAACCGGCGGGGGTGATGTGTCGTCACAACTTCCACGCAGCGGGCGCCGCGCCAATGGGCCAGAATCGGGATGAAGCGGTGCATCTCTCCATAGAGGTGCAATTCATGAGCGATTTCACGCTTCATGGCTTTCAGGGAACATCCCAGGTCGTGGACGGGGAAGCCGGTGACACGGGAAATCAGCCAGTTGGCGATTCGCGAGGGGAGTTTCCGGTTCAGGAAGGCGTCCTGCCGGTTCTTTCGCCAGCCGTGGACCAGATCGTAGCCTTCGTCGAGCTTCTCGAGCATCATGGGAATATCGGTGGGGTCGTTTTGCAGGTCCCCGTCGAGCAGTACCACGTTCTCCATGGATGCGGCTTGCATCCCCGCCTCCATGGCCGCTGTTTGCCCGTAGTTCTTCCGAAACTCGATGACTTTCACGGCGGCGTCTTTGAGTGCCAGTTGCTCCAGCCGCTGGGCAGAGCCGTCCTTTGAGCCGTCGTTGACGAGGATCAGCTCGTAGGGGCGAGCCAGTTGCCGCATGACCTTCGTCACGGCCTCATACAACAGGGGAATATTGTCGGCCTCATTATAAATGGGCACAATCACAGACACGCTCATGCGGGCCTTCCTTGCCTACGTCACAATTGCGAGAGGGATTTCGCAGTTGCGAGATTCCGTGTGCTCAATCGACGAACCGATCCCATGTTGAGCGAAGAGGTGGCGACTCACGTCACATCAAGAAGCCGCAGAGAGTTTCCGCGGTGACGGAATTTTTTCACAAACTCGTAATCAGGTCCAGATGAATCAAGGAAGGGGTGACGTGCATCGACCTGCATCTAAGAGGTGAAGGGGTAGGCAGAAAAGCGAGGCGAAAAATATTCGTACGGGTGGATTTGAAAAACGACTTGAAACTGCGCGAGAAAGTCTCTAGCATCCTTCCCTCCAAAGACGAAACCTACATGCGGTTTCGCTGAGGGCGTATAGCTCAGTTGGTTAGAGCGCAGCTCTGATAAAGCTGAGGTCCGTGGTTCGAATCCACGTACGCCCACTGAAGGGGATGTAGCTCAATTGGGAGAGCGCCGGCTTTGCAAGCCGGAGGTTGCCGGTTCGACCCCGGTCGTCTCCATCTTACAACTTCCGGCAGCGAAAGCTGCCAGGACTGTTGTGAGGCAGTGGGATGGGTCTCATTTCGACAGAAATGAGTGAGTCTCCCAGGGAAATAAAAAACTCGAAAAAAGATGAGCCGGACAGTTGACGGCAAGTCGAAACGAGAATAAGATCTCCCTCCCGCGACGCCGACAGCAAATGCTGAAAACGACGCAACGATATTTGACAACTCGGTTTAAGCGATAAGAGCTTGGTGTTCTTGTTGTGTTGTTTCTCACGCACGAATGGTGTGCGGGCGACACAAATTTCAAGATTCTAAAACCAAGTGGTCAAGTTATTAAGGGTGTGTGGAGGATGTCTCGGTGCCAAGAGGCGATGAAAGGCGTGGAAGACTGCGATAAGCCTGGGGAAGCTGTCAAACAAGCTCTGATCCCGGGATTCCTGAATGATTGCATGCTGAATTCATAGGCATGCAAGGCAAACCCAGGGAACTGAAACATCTAAGTACCTGGTGGAAAAGAAAGAAATTTCGATTTCCTGAGTAGCGGCGAGCGAAACGGAAATAGCCCAAACCATGAACTTCGGTTTGTGGGGTTGCGGGGCCAGACTTTCGAGAATTGAATGCTAGAAGAACTTGCTGGAAAGCGAGGCCACAGAGGGTGACAGCCCCGTATTCGAAAGTAATTCAGTTTTTTGTCTGGTACCCAAGTAGGTCCAGTCACGTGGAACCTGGACTGAATCCGGGAGGCCCATCTCCCAAGGCTAAATACTCCTTGGCAACCGATAGTTAACAAGTAGCGCGAGCGAAAGATGAGAAGAACCCCTGTAGGGGAGGATGGTGAACCTGAAACCACACACTTACAAGCTGTCGGAGCCCCTTACGTGGGTGACGGCGTGCCTATTGAATAATGACCCAGCGAGTTACTGTCATCGGCTCGATTAAGGCCTTCAGGGCCGTAGTCTCAGGGAAACCGAGTCTGAATAGGGCGTATTTGTCGGTGGCGGTAGACGCGAACCCAGGTGAACTACCCATGGGCAGGTTGAAGCGCGGGTAATACTGCGTGGAGGACCGAACCCACTAATGTTGAAAAATTAGGGGATGACCTGTGGGGAGGAGTAAAAGTCTAATCAAACCTGGAGATAGCTCGTTCTCTCCGAAATAACTTTAGGGTTAGCGTCGGTATTTTTCGATGTGGGGGTAGAGAGACTGAATTGGCATGGGGGGCTACCCGCCTACCCAGCCTAACCAAACTCCGAATACCATATCGAATACCCGGCAGTTAGTCCGTGAGGGAGAAGCTTCACGGTCGAGAGGGAAACAACCCAGATCGCCTGCTAAGGTCCCAAAGTTTTGCTAAGTCACAAAGGACATTAGGATACTGTGACAGCCGGGATGTTGGCTTAGAAGCAGCCACCATTTAAAAAGTGCGTAATAGCTTACCGGTCGAGTGTTCTAGTGCCGACAATGATCGGGAGTTAAGCAAAACGCCGAAGCAGCGGATTCGCGTAAGCGAGTGGTAGGAGAGCGTTCCAACACAGTTCAAGCTGTACCGAGAGGAGCAGTAGCGGGTGTTGGAAGTGTTTATGCTGGGATGAGTAACGATAAAACAGGTGAGAATCCTGTTCGCCGAAAGCCTAAGGTTTCCTGGGGAAGGTAATTCCGCCCAGGGTTAGTCGGCCCCTTAGTTCAGGCCGAAAGGCGTAGACGATGGAGAGCAGGTTAATATTCCTGCACCGATGTGTGGGCGATGTGGGGACGTTGTGTGAATGGGCGTCGGGCGGTTAGAAGTGCCCGTGGGGAAACCCCGAGTCCTTGTTGACGAAGCGAACTGAAGCACAATCAAGAAAAGCCACTAAGATCAAAGCACACGACCGTACTAAAACTGACACAGGTAGGCGAGGCGAGTAGCCTCAGGCGCTCGGGAGAATGCTGGTTAAGGAACTCTGCAAATTGACCCCGTAAGTTCGCGAGAAGGGGTGCCCATTTCGGTGGGCCACAGATAATCGGCTCTAGCGACTGTTTACTAAAAACACAGGACTCTGCTAACTCGTAAGAGGACGTATAGAGTCTGACGCTTGCTCGGTGTCGGTAGGTTAAGGAAGAGGGTCAAGGTTTTGCCTGAAGCCCGCAACCGAAGCCCCGATAAACGGCGGCCGTAACTATGACGGTCCTAAGGTAGCGAAATTCCTTGTCGGGTAAGTTCCGACCTGCATGAATAGCGTAACGACTGGAGCACTGTCTCAACCAGCAACCCGGTGAAATTGCAGTTGTGGTGAGGATACCACGTACCCGCAGCTAGACGGAAAGACCCCATGAACCTTTACTGTAGGCTGATATTGGCTTTAGACAGTTCTTGTGTAGGATAGGTGGGAGGCGATGAGGCCGGCACGCTAGTGTCGGTGGAGCCAACGTTGAAATACCACCCTGGGCCTGTTTGGAGTCTAACACTGATCCATGAATCTGGATGGTGAACAGTGTCAGTTGGGCAGTTTGACTGGGGCGGTCTCCTCCCAAAGAGTAACGGAGGAGTTCAAAGGTACACTCAGCCTGGTTGGCAATCAGGCGAAGAGCGCAAGGGTAGAAGTGTGCTTGACTGCGAGACCTATAAGTCGAGCAGAGACGAAAGTCGGACCTAGTGATCCGGCGGTTCCGAATGGAAGGGCCGTCGCTCAACAGATAAAAGGTACTCTGGGGATAACAGGCTGATCACGCCCGAGCGTCCATAGCGGCGGCGTGGTTTGGCACCTCGATGTCGGCTCATCACATCCTGGGGGTGGAGAAGCTCCCAAGGGTTCGGCTGTTCGCCGATTAAAGTGGTACGTGAGCTGGGTTTAAACCGTCGTGAGACAGGTTGGTCCCTATCTGCTGTGGGCGTACGAAACTTGAGGGGTTTTCTCTTTAGTACGAGAGGATTTGGAGGGACGAACCTCTGGTGTTTCTGCTGTCACGCTAGTGGCACTGCAGGGTAGCTAAGTTCGGTCGGGATAAGCGCTGAAAGCATATAAGCGCGAAGCCTCTCCCAAGATTAGGTTTCGATGGAGAAATCCTGAAGTCCCCTGGAAGACGACCAGGTTGATAGGTCGGAGATGTAAGGCGAGTAATCGTCTCAGTTGACCGATACTAATGGACGACAACTTGACCACTTTGTTCTAGAATCTTGCCAGCTCTTATCGCATAAACTTTGTTATCACTGAGGTGAAAGCCTCTGAGAAATAAAGTCCGGTGACCATACGCAAGAGGAAACACACGTTCCCATTCCGAACACGACCGTTAAGCTCTTGTGGCCGATGATAGTGCTTACAAGCGTGAAAGTAGGTTATTGCCGGGCGTTTTACAAGAAAAAGACCCATGAGCTTGCTCGTGGGTCTTTTTTTACGTACCTGCACAAATTCCGTTGCCCGCTGTTGGCATACCTCGACGGCTGGAACGAAAGGGGAGCGGAGAGGTTCGGTGCATAGGATGGGTTTTTCGGTGTCAGAGAGCTTCCACCTTTGGTTTTTCGATGGCTGGCAAGGTTCTTGCCCGGTCGCTGGAACGGGTGCCGACCTTCTGAGTTTGGTGACGAGGGACTCTGAATTGTGACCTCGGATTGAAACCGTCAAGCCGCGAGAGTCCAGTTAGCGTCTGGGGCGGGGGATCCGTTTCGGCGGGATACCGTTTTCCGGGTGTTTGCCGGGTGTTTTCCGGGTTCCGCTGAATGAGAAATGCATTCTTCCCATCTTGGGGGAAGTGGATTGCTTCTCTATACTTCCGTTGCACTTGAACCAGAGATGACAAGGGTGTGTCCTCCTGTCGGCGGATCACCCTTTGCGGGTCTTTTAGAATAGAGTTGGAGCGTTGCGAGATGTCGGAACCGGTGAAGCGAAGCCATATTGAAGAGATCAAGGAAGGGAGCCGTCAGTTAAGAGGGACTCTGGCTGAGGAATTGCTGCACGATCGCGAGTTCGGGAAAGATTCCGAGCAGGTGATGAAGAATCACGGCATCTATCAGCAGGACGACCGCGATTCCCGGAAAGCCAAGAATCCTGACGGGACGGCGAAGGGCAAGCAGTACATCTTTATGGTGCGAACCCGAATTCCGGGGGGGAAGGTTTCGGCCCAGCAGTTCCTGGATCATCTCGACATCTGTGACGAACTGGGGAACGGAACGCTCCGCGTGACCACTCGTCAGGGCTTTCAGCTCCACGGTGTGATCAAGAAAAATCTGAAAGCAGCAGTCAAAAGAATTAATCAGACCCTGCTCACCACGCTCGCGGCCTGCGGTGATGTTGAGCGAAATGTGATGTGCTGTCCCGCACCGATCAAGAACAGCCCCGTTCATGATCAGATGCAGGCAATGGCCGATGCGATTGCCGAGCACCTCAAGCCGCGGACGACCGCCTACCATGAGATCTGGTTGACGGATGAATCGGGCGAGAAGACGAATGTCGCCGAGTTCACCCCTGTGGATGAACCGATTTACGGAAAGGTGTATCTCCCGCGGAAGTTCAAAACGGCGATCGCGCTGCCCGAAGACAATTGCATCGACGTTTATACGAATGATCTTGGCTTCCTCGCTGTGGTCGCGGGAGATCGGATTGTTGGTTACAACGTTCTGGTCGGCGGAGGACAGGGGAAAACTCCGAGTGCCGAGAAGACGTTCGTCGCGATTGCCCAGAAGCTCGCTTTTGTGCTGCCCGAGCAAGTGGTGGGCGTTGCGGAAGCGATCGTCAAGGTGCAGCGAGACTTCGGCAACCGTGAAGACCGCAAGGTTGCCCGGTTGAAATACACGCTCAACAACTACGGATTGGAATGGTTCAAAGCCAAAGTTGAAGAGTACTACGGGCAGAAGCTCCCCGCGCCGCATCCTGTGGAAGTGACTGATGTCGATGACCACATCGGCTGGCACGAGCAGGGAGATGGCAAACTGTTCCTCGGTATCAATATCGAGTGTGGACGGATCAAGGACGAGGGAGAGCGCCGGATCAAGACCGGGCTGCGGACGCTGATTGAGAAGTATCGCATGCCCACGCGGTTAACGGCGCTTCAGTCGGTGATCCTTTGCGATATTCGTCCGGAAGACCAGGCCGATATCGTGCGGATCCTGTTCGAGCACGGGATCAAGCAGGATCATGAACTGACCCTGCTGCGACGATACTCGATCGCCTGTCCCGCTTTTCCCACATGTGGTCTGTCGATTACGGAATCCGAGCGGGCGCTGCCAGGCATTATCGACGAACTGGAAGTCGAAATGGCGAAGCTCGGAATTCAGCACGACCGAATCGCGGTGCACATGACCGGGTGTCCCAACGGATGTGCCCGACCCTACACACCGGATATTGGTCTGGTCGGGAAGCAGGCTGGCGTGGGGGGAGCCGCAGGCAAGTACACGATCTACCTGGGTGGAAACGCCGAGGGGACCCGCCTGGCCTACATCTACAAAGACTCTGTCCCACAGGAAAAGGTCGCTTCGACTCTGGCTGTGACGCTCCGTCATTACAAAGCCAATCGGATCAATGGTGAAAGCTTCGGCGATTTCTGTCACCGACAGGGGCAGGCCGCCATGCAGGCTCTCGAGGTGGCAACACTCTAAAAGCGGTGTTGCCTCGTGAAGGACGGTACTCCCGATCTCTGATCCCGAGACCGTTTCGCTGTCGGGACGACTGATTGAAAACTGCCGCAATTGAACGTGCTGTTCGGTTGCGGCAGTTTCGTTTGGTCGCAGGGGGTCTCTGCTGAAATTGCTCCCAATCACAGAAACTTGAACTGTCGCCCTGATCCTGAATTATCGAGGGAGGTTTTGGGTGAGGGAAATTCCATTCAGGTTGGGCATGGCAAAGCCCGGGCGGCGGGCCGTACAATCATCCGCTGTGATTGGCTTGGAGAGGGGTATCATGTCAGCTCAGGTGATTCGACCCGACGTCTCAGACCTAACTTTGCGGACATTCTGTCGCGCACTCCATCCCGAATTGTTTGAACGGGGTACCAGTCTCACATTGTCGAACTCCGTAATGCAGTTGGACGTACGGCTGAATGCCTCGGGACACGTACTCGCCTTGCAGACCGCCAGTCACTCGCTGACCGAAGTCATCGTCGATCATCGGGAAGTGGTGCCGACGTTCAGTCGAATCATCGACTATCGATTGCGTGGTTGTAAAACCGAATCGGTCCAGTTTGAAACGGGGCTGCGCTATGACGTCAGTTGCCAATTAGAGCGACTCCACCTGGATATCTTTTTGCGAATGAATGAAGAGCTTGAGCAGGATCTGAACCGTGCGGATTTGTCCATTCGCCTGCCGGCCGCCAATCGAATCTTGCCCGGTCCGCTCAGTCTGATCCGCATGGAAGTGGCACGCGACAGCATTCTGGTGTATGCGTTCCATACGTTTCCCGAGCACAGCGCCATCGTGAAGACTCAGTCTCTTTTTGTGCAGAATGACCTCCCGGCTGACAAATGAGCGCGGTCCTCTCCGTTCCGTCTGCAGCAGGCCAATCCCGCAGGGCGAGCTCACCGCCGGCCTGACTTCTCTTTCACATTCATGCCCCGTTCGTTCGGCAAGCGATCCGCGAACTGACGCTTCGTTTCGAACAAAGCCTCACTGTGGTCGTGGCAAGCGGAACCTGAGTAGTGAGTCGTTCGCTCTGCGGCCTCACTTCGCTCCTTCAACGGGGGGACTGATGAGCGATCAAAGGGAGGACTGATTTCGTATCAGCACTGGTTGATAGTTTCCGGGCGATCTCGGTATGGTGTGATTCGATCGGTCCTCAGCGGTCTGCTGTGAACCGGAATCCTCTCTTTTCTGGCTCCCACGTCATTCGAGATGCAGGAACACCCATGACCAATCTGCCGAGTTCGTCCCGTAGCGCAGCGGGTTCTTCTCGTCGCGGGTTCTTAAAAGCTGCCGCCGCGTCGACCGCGTTTGGGTTTACGATTGTGCCGAGACACGTACTCGGTGGTCCCGGTCAAACTCCTCCGTCGGAACGCCCCCTGATGGCGGGGATCGGGTGTGGCGGCATGGGGGGAGGTGACATTGCCACGTTCACGAAACTCGGAGCCCGGTTTGTGGCCCTGTGCGATGTGGACGAGACCCGCGCAGCCGGGACGTTTCATGCTCACCCGGAAGCACGCCGGTATCAGGATTTTCGCGAGATGATGGACCGCGAGGCGAAAAATATCGACGCGGTGACGGTGGGGACGCCGGACCACATCCATGGTGTGGCCGCGATGGCGGCGATCAAGGCGGGGAAACACGTCTACGTCCAGAAGCCCCTGACCCATACTCTTCATGAATGTCGTGCGCTGACCCGGGCAGCTCAGCAGGCGGGCGTGATCACCTCGATGGGAAATCAGGGACACGCTTCAGAGGGATCTCGACTCACCAATGAATGGATTCAGGCGGGGATCATCGGTGACGTGGCGGAGGTTCACGCCTGGTCTGATCGTGCGGGCAAGCTTTGGAAGCAGGGGATTGGTCGACCTGCCGAGACGCCCCCGGTTCCTGCGACGCTGGACTGGAATTTGTGGCTGGGACCCGCGCGCGAGCGGCCTTACAGCCCGGCCTACGCACCTCACAACTGGCGGGGGTGGTGGGATTTTGGGACAGGTGCCTTGGGTGACATGGGGTGCCACATCATTGATCATCCGGTATGGGCCTTGAATCTGGGAGCCCCGACATCCGTCGAGTCCCGAACGACACTCGACGGATCTGTGCTGGAGAAGAATCAGCCCAACTTCGAGACCTATCCGATTGCCGCCATCATCACGTACGAGTTTCCTGCGCGAGGAAAACTGCCACCTGTCCGAATGACCTGGTATGACGGCGGACTGATGCCACCGACCCCGGCCGAAATGGGACCTGGACAGAAACTGCCTGACAACGGTGTCCTTTATGTCGGTACCCGCGGGAAGCTGTTCCATTCGTCACACGGCGGGATGCCTCACGTGCTGCCTGCCAAATTGCAGGAGGAAGCGGCGGCGGTACCGAAGACATTCGACCGCTCCCCCGGGCACTACGAAGAATGGTACCAGGCGATCCGAGGGGGAAAGCGTCCAGTGGACAACTTCGACTATGCGGGCCCGATGACCGAGACGGTCCTGCTCGGTGTGTTATCACTGCGCGCACCTGGGACCCGGCTGGAGTGGGACAGTGAGAACCTCCGCGTCAAGAATGTGCCGGAACTGAACCAGTTCGTGAAGACCGAGTACAGAACGGACTGGACGTTGTGACCGCCGGTGCTGTGGTGTGCTCGGATTGTGACAGACTTGACCAGGGCCCCGCCATCCGTCGCTTTCGCCGGGTGTCCTCGTCGTACCTGACGGTTCTATCTCTGGCGGTGTTCTGCTTCTGCGGCTGTCGTTTACGGGAGTAAGAGACTTGCTTCTGATATCACCTCATATTCGAAGGAGAGGATCGATGCGCCTCTTTCTGATGTTGGCAGTGGTTTTGATCGCCGGTGCGGGAACGATACTCGCCGAGGAGAACACTCTGACGGAGCAGGAGAAAGCGGAAGGCTGGATCCTGTTGTTCGATGGTCACTCCACCAAAGGCTGGATAAGTCCCAAGGAAAAGCCACTGCCTCAAACGCATGTCCAGGAGGGGAGTCTGAATCCTCATCCCTGCGATTACATGCTGGTGCACGAGAAAGTCTGGGAGAACTACCGGCTTTCATTGGAATTCAAGATTTCGAAAAAGTGCAACAGCGGGATCTTTGTACGAACGTTTCCGCTGACGCCACGCCCCGACAAGGATGTCGGCTTTAATGGAATTGAAGTCGCCATTGATGACACGACGACAGCGGGATTCCACGACACGGGGGCCTTCTATGATCTGGTCAAGCCAGCGAAGAACGCGATGAAGCCTGCCGGGGAGTGGAATCAGATGGTGATTACCAGCAACCGGAATATCCTGGAAATTGTCCTGAACGGTGAGCATGTCAATCGAATCGATCTGGATGAGTGGCCTGAGCCGAACCGGCGTCCTGATGGAACGATGCACAAATTTGATGTCGCTTACAAGCAGCATCCTCGCAAGGGCTATTTGGGTTTGCAGGATCACGGAAGCGACTGCTGGTACCGGAATATCAAACTGCTGCCGCTGAAATGAGTGCTGAATCAGGGCTTGCCACGGTGATCGCCGCTCTAAGGACCGCTTTACATACAGATATGGGAATCGGGACCAATTTGACGGTGATCCGAACTCGCAGCGCCCGTGGAGGTCGGGGCAGGGGGATGAGCGGGAAACAAAAAAGCACCGTCCTGGGGTGTGAGGACGGTGCTCGTCGTTGATTCTGAGGATTCAGCCCGCAGGAGCTAAACCGTCAGGTCAGGGTCGTTAGAATGTTCCCCATCCGTAAGGCAGTTCGCCGTTGTTTCCAACCCCGTTCAGGAAGAAACCGTTCGCGTCGCCCGTGTTGGTGTATGGGAAGCCATCGCGAACGAACACAGGATCGCTGTCCGCACTGGCACGCCAGACGCTCTGGCCCATACCGGGATAGAGGAAGAAGTCCGCGCTTCCGATGGGTGCGTTGTAGAACGGAATTCGAGCAGCCAGTCGGGTCGCGTTACGAGCTCTTTCTGCACCGACAAACGGCCCGGCTGGGTCAGCATCAAACTGACGGGATTTGAAGACGCCTTCGGCATTGTTGTAGAAGGCAACCAGAGCCTGATTACGCGAGGCGAATCCACCCAGCGACGTTCCGAACTGATCGAATGAACCTGGATCCGTCGTGTTGTTGCGATAGGTCAGGTCAAATCGCGACAGTGGATCGCTTTGGTAAGCATCCAGTTGGAATTCGGTCGGGCTCCATGTTCCGGCTGAGGTTACTGGTGTAACGGTAGAGACGAACGAGTGGAACAGGACGTCATCACCGAAGTTACCCCCGAGGAAGTTGTTATCGATTCTCGCAACGACCCCACCGTAACCCTGGCTCGCAAATCCACCGGCGAAGGTTGAGCCATAGCCACCGTCACTGGTACCAATTCGGATGACCAGGCCGGTACCGGTCAGGTCGCTGTTAAGACCATTGCCGATGACCGTGTTTCCGTCCATCACGAGATTGAGGTTTGGACTTGAGAAGACACTCCCGTCCGCCACCAGCGGTGTGGTGCTCGATGCCCAGATGGCCTGGGTTGTCGAGGCGGTGTTGACGATGTAGACACCTTCCAGCCTGTTCGCTGCAACATAGTTGTTGGAAATTGTCGCGTTGGTGGTGTTATACCCACGGTTGATCATGTTAATACCACGACCATGGTTGTTGGTCACTTCGTTGTTCACGATCGCAACGTTACTCGTGAAACCACTGTAGCCTGCGGAAATCTGGTACTGAATCGCGTCGCCAAAGTTGTTGTCAACCAGGTTGTTTGTAACAACGATGGAACTGGTAGGTGCCACGTCCATCTTGATACCTGCGTTCAAGGCAGCGGTATTCAGGTTCGCCAAGGTTCCGTTGTAGGTGATTTCGTTCTGGTCGATGGTTAACGAACCAGCACCTGTCACTTCAATACCATTCTGCTGGTTGAGGGTAATCTGGCTATTCGAGATCACCAGACCGACAGTCCGTCCATTCAGGGCGATACCATCCCCTGCGTTATTCGCAATCAGGTTTTGCGTCCAGGTGCCGGTCGTGCCACGCAGGTCGGAAGCATTGTTGACTTGTTCAATCAACTGAATTCCGTTGGCCCCGTTATTGGTGATAGTATTACGTGCGATGTCAGCTCGGATATTGGCATCTGCACGTTCGTCGAACAGGATGCCGTTCAGGCTGTTCGCTACGAAACGGTTATCGTTGATCGTGTAGGTGTCGGTGCGGAACTCGTTCGCTGCAAGGACAGCCAGACCGTTGCCCGAGTTGGTCAGGAACTGGTTGTGCTGGATGGTCATGTTGTTGATCTGACCATCAGCCGTTCGCGAGAATTCCAGTCCGTTCGCTCCGTTGTTGGTGAAGGTGTTGCCGAGGTCCGCTGTCGCACCACCGACAACAAAGTTGTTCAGAGAGGCGAAGACACCCAGGTTGTTCCCTGTCACGGTCATCTGAGCACCGTTGCCCACGTTGTTGGTAAAGGTCGACTGAACCATGGTTCCGGTCAGGGATGAGGCACCCTGCTGGAAGGTTCGCAGGCCGTCGCCGTTGAAGTTCTGGTCTGGTCCGTTAACCGTGTTGCTGAAGGTCGAGTTTGCGACATTCAGGACACCCGTTGAACCACCCGTCATCAGGATTCCCACACCGGCGTCTGTATTACCGGTGATTTCGTTCCCGGCACGGGTTGTATCACCCAGGTTCCAGTTAAAGCTGGCCTGATCAGGCACAACCAGCTTCACACCCATGCCACCGTTACGCTCCGCTGCGGTACCGATCTGGTTGCCGTAGAACTGGGCCCCTTCGAAGTGACCACCATTCTTGAGAGCCAGGTTGATCCCTTCAGCCAGGTTGCCATTGATCACGTTGTTGGTGAAGTTGCTGGTAATCTGACCGTTCAGACCCATCTGGAGATTGACACCTTGAGTGCCGTTTCCGCTGATGGTGTTGCTGTCAAATCCACCCGTGTAGTTGGCATTGTCGCCGAGCACCACGTTGATTCCGGCAGCGTTCAGGGCAGGGTTCGCAGCGTTCAGTCCGTTCTCGGTAATCATGTTGCGGGCGATGCTGGCTCGCAGATCCTGACCGCCGTTGACGAGAGTCATATTCAGTCCGGAACCGGTGTTCTGGCTGATCGAGTTCTCGTTGATAATCATGTTGATCGTCGAGTTGACCGTCTGAGCATTGACCAGTCGCACCCCATCACCGGTATTCAGCGAGACGGTGTTACCAACCAGCGTGATGTTATCGAGCGTGCTGTTCGTGACCGTCCCACCGTTACCGGTGAATTCGATCCCGTGTCCGACCTGGCTGGTGCCGTTGGACTGAATCACAGCTCCCGCCACCGTCAGGTTTGACAGATCCGTGTTGTTCAGGTTGAACTGGATCCCGTCAGCACCGTTGCTTGAGAAGGAGCTCTGTCCGATATTCCCCGTGGTGGCCACGAAGTGCGATCCTTCGGGGTTTCCAGGCAGAGCCACCAGCGTGCCACCCAGGGTCAGTCCACCGGTGTAGTCAACTTGAATCGTCGAACCAATCAGGTCGCTGCCGTAGACAGTTTCGTCTCCACCGGGCGTCAGGTCAAAGTCGTTGTCCCACTGGAAGTTTTCACCGGGAGCAAAGCTGGTGAAGGTGAGTTCCAGCAGCTGGCTGAAATCGTCAACCAGGGTTGGAGGATAGGGGTCAGCTCCGGGGACTGGAACCACGGTTCCATTCACAGTAGCCAGACCCGTGGTGACGTCGGTGCCATTGTAAGGTGTGAAGGGGTAATTGGCCCCACCTTGTGTATTGAAGATTGCTCCGGAGACAGAGGTTGAAGTGTCCAGGGTGAACCCGGTCACGTCAGCCGTGGATGTCCCCGAGGTGTTGATCAGGTTGAAGGTACCCCCACCGGCGGGGAACGTGTTGCCCGTGATCGTGAAGTCGAGTCCTGTGTTAACCCCGGTGCCACCACTGCTGATGGTCAGGTCACGCAGTGAAGCGCCGTTTCCAACAATGTTCAGACCGTTGCCGGTGTTTGAATTGCTGGAGGTTCCCACGATCTTGATCCCGTCTGCGATGGAGTTGTTCACAGTGATCAGGATTCCGTCCCCCGTGGACTGCGACACAGAGTTCTGCGAGAAGTAGGTCTCACCCGCTTCAATCAACGAATTGTTGAGGGTTACAGCGATTCCCTCAGCACCACTGTTGGTCACGGTCTGGCCCTGGACAATCAGAGCGGTGTTGGCCACGGTTCCCAGCGACAGCAGTTCCTTGACGACAGGGACAGGAAGTTGGTTGTTCAGCGGGCTGCTCAGGTTGTCGGTAACCGTCAGAACTTCGACAGGAGCCAAAGCCACATTCAGGCCGAGGTTGCTGACCAGAGTCGTGTCGGTCAGAGAAATGTCGATTCCGCGACCGCCACTTCGAGCGATTTCGGTGGGGCCAAACAGGTTGATGGCACCGTTTGCGACATTGTTCATTCCGATCTGGATGCCGTCACCCACGCTATCGTTGATGCTCGAAACCCCATTGATCAGTACCGAGCCGTTGGTGACATTGGTCATCTGGACGTTGACGCCGTCGCCGGTTGCCGAGTTCACCGTTCCGGGACCCGACAGAGCAAACAGACCGTTGTTGACGTTGGTGTAGGTTGCCTGGACGCCAGTCGTGTCATAGGAGCCTGTCAGAGAAACCACAGCCTGATCCATGAACGAGAAGTCCAATCCTGCGATCGGGCCCAGGACGTTCCCTTCGAAGGTGTTCAAGCCCGTCATCAACAGGTTGAATTTGGTGTTGGTACCGGATGCGTCGACCTGGATTCCGTAGCGACCGTTGCTCGAGGCCGATGTTCCGGCTTCGATCGAGGTGGTCAGAGTCGCACCATCGAGGGCCGTGAGCGAAATCCCGTCGCCTGCGTTGAAGTCCATGGTGTCACCATAGAACAGCAGCAGGGCCTTGGCCGAATCAGAGGCACCATTGCCGACGGCGGTGACGTTCACACCATCAAGTCCTCCGTTGTTGCCGTTGCCGTTGTACGAGTTGCCGATCGAGCGATACTGAACTTCGCCCTCGTCACCCACGTTGATCAACAGGCCTTCCGATCCGTTGAAGTCGACAGTGGATCCAACCACGTTCATCCGGGTGAGCGAACCTGGGTTGTTGGTTGTGAGCTGGATACCCTGGTTGGCGTTGCTGGAGACCGACGAGGTCACCATGGCGGTGTTCAGGTTGCC
Source organism: Schlesneria sphaerica (assembly GCF_044336245.1). Lineage (NCBI taxonomy): Bacteria > Pseudomonadati > Planctomycetota > Planctomycetia > Planctomycetales > Planctomycetaceae > Schlesneria > Schlesneria sphaerica. The sequence goes on from NZ_CP172346.1 coordinate 5,079,641, forward strand.
GCCGTTGGATGCGACTCCGAAGAAGCCCTGACCACCGAAGAAGGTACCGTTCGCGTCGAGGCTGGTCGAAACCAGGTTGAAGTTGGCGACACTGTTGGCTCCATCAGCCCGTACAAACATCCCCGCACCACCGCTTTGTGAGAACGAGGTATTCGCCGAGGTATACACATTCAAGGAACCGCCGTTGAGGGCATTGAACAGACCACCGATTGAACCACTGCGGTCGGCCTGAACGTTCGCCATCGCCAGATTGATCTCGGAACTTGGACCGGTCACGGTCGTGTTCACTGCATTCGCAGCGTTGTTCGACAGGTTGCTTGAGACCACCGAAGCATCGATATGGCTGTTGCCGCTCGCGAAGAGGTTCATGCCGATTTGCTGTGAACCGAATGGGAAGGTGTTCCCCAGTGTGACCGAGTTCAAGCTGAGGCCAACTTGCGAGTTGGAGGTGGCGACGACTTCCAGGCCGGTTCGGCTGTTGACGAAGGGAGGCAGTGCAACGCCGTTGTTGACAATCCGGACTCCCTGGCCAGCCCGACCGTAGATGTCGGTGCCGATGGCTCCGACAAAGTTGGTTCCCTGGTCAGCTCGAATCGAGATTCCGTCGTTACCATTGCCACTGACACTGGCACCGTTATAGACCTGCAGGAAGCTGAATGGTGATCGTTCGATATCAAGACGGATACCGTCGTTTCCACGGAGTGACATCAGGCTCGTGCCATTGTTATCAACCGAGCCCAGGTTGACCGACGCCTGAACGATCGAATCGTTGCGGCTGGTGACGAAGATCCCGTTGTCAGCGTTGTTGTTGATCGTGGCGTTGGCGAAATCGAGGCGATTCACCGCACCGTTGTTGATCACACCCAGCACACCGCTGCCGGCACCGTTCTGACCGTTGTTCGAAATCGACGAGCTGCGCGACGCGAAGTTGAATTCACCATCATTCATGATGTATTCGACGCCGTTCGCACCACTGTTGTTGATATTGCTGCCGTTCAGCATCGAGATCGAGGCGACTGAGGCGGCGCCACTGACGTCACCGTAGATACCGCTTCTTTCGCTGTTGCTGAGGCTGCTGTTGTTGAAGCGTGAGTTCAGGATTCCGCCGTTAGAGACTTTGAAGTTCATCCCGTCACGGCCGCTGTTATTGAAGTCACTGTTGGTGAAGTCGGTCATCACGCGAGAGTAGTCGACATTGGCGACGAATCCGTCAGATCCGCTGCGGCTGCCCGAGGTATTGAGCAGGGTCAGAGCGGCGTCAGATCCCGTTGTGGCATCGATGCGGACAGCGTTCACCAGCGTGTCCGAGAAGTCGCCATTGTAGATGTTGCCGTTGAAGAGGCTGGCATTTTTCAGGTCGAGTTTCAAACCGTAAGCCTGGTTGCTGACCGATCCGTTGGGAGCGATGTTGTTTGCAGGCGACAGGTTCGACAAGAGGTTAATGGTCGAGTTGTCAGAGATAATGTTGAAGGCACTGGATCCGTTCACCAGGCGACCACTGTTAGCAAGTGTTCCGTGGCTGAATTCCAGGTTTGCAAACGAGTTGCCAGTGGCGTTCAGGTAGAAGCCATCGCCACCCGAGTTCCGAGCGGTGTTGTAGTCGAAGAAGAGGTTCACGACCGAGTTCTGAGACAGTTCCCCGTGGACCGCACTGCGACCGCTGTTGTTGAGGTTGTTTTCCAGGAAGGCGACATTGAGTCGCGAATCATTCAAACGATAGTGGAGAGCATCGCGGCCACTTCCCGAGGCGTCGGTTGGGTCTACGAACAGGTTGACCGTCGAGCCGAGGGTTCCTTCGACATGGAAGGCGTCACGCACGTTATTCTGGAACTGGCTGTCGCGGACGTTGGCGTTCATCAACGTGTTGTTTGTGGCGTAGATTCCCAGGCCGTCGACCGCATTTCCAATCGCGTTGACGTTGGTCAGGTTAAGAGTGCCGGCACCGCCCAGTTGGCTGAAGACGATACCCGATCCACCCACGCTGTTGCTGAAGTTGGATTCTGAGAACGTGACGCCGACTGTCGAGGTCTTGATTGGAGCCGCTTGCGTACCGATCTGCAGGTTGTTGGAGCCGTTCTGCATGGCTGCAACATTGGTTCCGAAGACCGTGATAGAACCGCCGGTGCCGTCGATCTGAATACCGGCATTGGAGTTGTTGTTGGAGCGTACGTTGTCCATGTAAGCGGTGAGCTGCTGGCTGGTTTCGCTCAACTGGATACCGGTTCCGTTACCGTTCGTGAAGACATTCTTCATCATCACGTTCAGATAGGAATCGTCTGCGTTCAGCTTCACGCCGAAGGGCTGTGGCTGGCTGGCGTCGGCGTTCATTTGAACGTTGGACATGAACAGGTCAAGACCTGGCACAGCCGTATCGATCTGAATCCCGCCCCCTGCGTTTCGGCCGTAGCCGAACGGATTGGCGTGGTTGGCTGTGCCGACGTTGATGTCACGAATCACACCGCCGCCCGAAGCATTGGTGAGGGCAATTCCACGACCACCATTGCCGCTGATTTCCAGGTTGTGCAGCAGGAAGTTGCGTGACCCTGCACTGGTATTACGAATTGCGTCCCCGGCCGAATTGGTGAAATTGAGGGCGCGAACTTCGTTGTTGTTGGCAAGAGTCACAACACTGCCACCATTCAGGCTGGCATTGTCGTTTCTCATATAGGGGTAGATCCCCGAATTGCTGGTCCCGGGCAAATCGAAGTTGCCGTAGATCGTATTTCCGTAACGGGCGTAGAGGTCAACAGTCGAGAGTCGGCCCGTACCCAGCAGTCGCTGGTTGTCCGAGAGGATGATTGATCCGGTGACAGGATTGGCTTCGCTGGAATTGCCGTTATGCACCAGAATGATATCGCCGGGAGCATTGCCTGGCAGATTTTTGAATGGGTTCTGGAAGGTTCCGTCGCCGCCGCTGGTGTTGCTGTTATTAACGTGTGTAATGAAGTAAGGCTTGTTGGTTTCAGGGTTGATCGCAGCGATGTCAACCTGCTGATTGTAGGTGTGGGTGGCAACACGCCAGTTTCGCTGAACGGGGTTCAGCATGCGTTCGCGGACAGAGAGATTGGGGAAGTAGCGGGTGGGCTGGAAACCCGAAAAACGGAAATCGACTGTGGCGTTCAGGTTGGTACCCCACAGGCGGTCCTGGTTGATGACCAGACCGACCGTCAGGTCGTTGCTGATCATCGCTTCGACTCGTCCACGGTAACCGAAGGTGTTCTGTTCTGAGGTGCGATAAGCATAGAAGCCGGAGTAGGCTCGCAGCCATTGAGCTGATGCCGAGACGGGGACACCAAACTCCATATCACCCCCGCTCATCGACTGATCGCGAAGCTGCAATCCGTTGAAGGCGAGCGAGTTGCCGACGAAGTAGGGGTTTCCGCTGATTCCGAGCGGGGCGACGAAGTTATCGTTGCTCCCGTTGACGAAATACCCGTTCCCTCGCAGGTCCCACCATTCGCCGAGGGTTTCCGCACCCACGTTGAACTGGCTATACCGATTGTTGAGGTAGTTCTCGTCGTCGTCGTAGTAGCCGTAGACACCGAAGATCCGGTCCAGGCTGTCGACATACTTACGACCCACGAGACCGGCGTTCACACCGATCTGTGAGCTGTTCGTAATGATCAGCCGGGCGTTGGGAGCAATGAAGGCGTCTTCATTGACCCAGATGGGCGTGAACACGCCAATCTGGCTATAGCTGTCACGGTAACCCACCCCGTCACCCGTCATGTGCCGGATGTCGAAGTAGGTGCCTTGCAGCACGCCGCCTCCACTGAAGTTCTGAACTTCAGCGACCCCTGAATCGGAATAGGTATCGACTGCCGTTTGCGCGGAGACTGCGCTGGCCAAAACGAGCCACGACAGGCACACGAAGCCAATGTTCACACGTTGCATGGACGTCTCTCTCCAGCAGGATCCGTGAATCCGCATTTCCAGCCGAAAGTCGAACTGGGTCGACCTATACTTCCCAACTTCAGCCCGCAACGGGTGCGCGGACTGTGACGAATTTATCGCGTCTCATCGTTATTCGGCTTTTGTCACGCAGTCTGATGAGTGAAACTGTACGGACTGTGAGGATCTTGCGTGAAATAACGACTTGCGCGAAAAGTCCTTCTGTATCGACCGGCTTGCGATCGGCAGTTTCTGCCATCAGGCAGGCGATGACTGTCCCGCAGCAGCACATTGCTCGATCTTCCCGCTGCAGAAGATCAGTGAGAGAGGTGTTCGCGTCCACACGTCGGAAACGGGTATCCAGTGGTGATCAGCGACACTCACTCTGTACATCGCTGTCATGCCTGACGAAAAGGGCTACCATGAGGCGAAGCCCGTTTCACCAGGCATTCGCCTGCTGAATCTTTCACAGAAATCACCTTTTGGCACTGTGTGCTGGAACGCCACCACGGCTACGGATCCAAGGTAGGTACCCGCCGCATTCGCTACTTCGACGAGACATCGCCCGATGAAACAAGCCGTATCTCCGTCCCTCGACCCCACTTCGTTATTCGTCCATTTTCGGGGGAGCTATGGCAGCGAGTTACTCACCGCCGCGGTGGCTCACTTTGGACTTTTCGAGCGCCTGGCTGCGCGCCCGATGAACCTCAACGAGCTAAAGCAGGAACTGCAGCTCGAGCAGCGACCCGCGCTTGTTCTGCTGACGGCCCTGCGCGCCATGCAGTTACTGGACGTCGACCGGAGTGGAACCTTCTCCCTTTCCGCACTTGCTGAGAATCATCTGATTCCCGGAAAGGATCATTTTGTCGGAGACTACATCGGACTGGCAGCAGAAAGTCCCGGTGTGACCGAGATGGTCGCGCGGCTGCGGACCAACCGACCCGCTCACGCAAAAAGTGGCGACGAAGGAGCTGCCTTCATCTATCGGGACGGACTGGAGTCGGCCATGGAGCAGGAAGCGTCTGCCCGTCGCCTGACGCTCGCATTGGCAGGCCGGGCCAAGAACGTCGCACCGGTTCTGGCTGAAAAACTGAATATGACCGAGGGCGTTCTGCTCGATGTCGGGGGCGGGACGGGAATCTACAGCATCGCCTGTCTGCAGAAAAATCCGCGCCTGAGTGCGATCGTGTTCGACCGGCCAGAGGTGCTCAAAGTCGCCGGGGAGTTTGCAGAGCAGTACGGTGTATCGGATCGCCTGCAACTGATCGAAGGAGATATGTTCGCGGATCCATTTCCCGCTGCGGATGTCATTCTGCTGTCGAATATTCTGCACGATTGGGATGAGCCCGAATGCGAGCAGCTTGTCAGAAAGTCCGCCTGTTCCCTGGCCAGGGGAGGGCGGTTGGTGATTCACGATGTCTTCCTGAACGACGAACTGGATGGACCGCTGCCGATCGCACTGTATTCTGCCGCGTTATTTACGCTGACCGAAGGAAGGGCCTACAGTGCAAAAGAGTACCGGACGTGGATGCAGAACGCCGGACTGGTGACAGGGGAGGTGGTGCCGACGTTGATTCATTGCGGATTACTGTCGGCAGAGAAAACGTAACAGTCGGGACCATACTGGTCAGAGGGGGGCGGTCAACGTCCCCACCCGGCGTTGAACGGTTTCAACGGCAAGTGGGCTGACGCGTTCGAACTGGCCCCCCGAACGTTTGTCGTGACCGCTTGATAAGCCCCCGATTCCTCCGCAGAGGTCATTCGGCCGCGGCCGGAGACTTGGGCGCTTCACCTGCGAGGACGGCCGTCAGAGCCGATCGAAGTCGTTCATCAAACCGGGCTCCGCCGCCGACGAAAACACGGGCAACGTTCCCTTCACGGTCGATGATAACGGTCTGCGGAATTGATGTGGCACCGTATCTCTCGGCGATGCGACCGTTGCTGTCCATAACCACTGTTGTCGACAGCTTCAGTCGCTCAAGTGCCCCCTTGATTTTGTCTGGAGATTCTTCGAGGTTCACAGCGAACAGTTCAACACCCTGGTCGGCGAACTCGTGAGCGACTTTGTCGATCTGGGGCATGACCTGCAGACAGGGACCGCACCAGGAGGCCCAGAAGTCGAGTACGACAACTTTCTGCTTGTGGTCCGCAAGTTTGAATTTGGTTCCATCCAGCATGTTCAGATTGATGTCTGGTGCTGGTTTGCCGACCAATGACGAATCCTGCCCCTCACCGCTTTCTTCCGAGCCTTCACTCGGGGCGAGCGGTTCCGCCGCCGGCTTCAGTTTCCAGTCGTGGAAGGGGAGACCGGCGGCAGCCAGTTTTACAGCATCACCTGACAAGATCTGATCCACCTGCTGCAGGTTGACGCGGCAAGTTCCCAGCACGGCGCTCCGACCCGTGAGGATCTCTCCGGACAGTTTTTCCGGAGTGAACGTCAACCGGTTGCCGTCGTTTTGCAAGGCTTGAATGTATCCCTCTTCGGCGTTTACTTCAGCCGTACTCTCCTGTCCTTTCGGGTCGTCGCCATCCTCGGCCGAGTCGGGATGAAGCCACAGAATGCGAACAATCCGATCACGCCGGATGATTTTGGGGTCCAGCCTCAGTTCGATCTGCAGCTGTTCAGCATCCAGTGAGATCAGGCGACCACGCAGGTAGTCTCCATCAACAGAACGGATCAGATGCGTGGGAGGGTTGTCTCGCTGCATCCTGGGAAGGGTGAGTAAACGCTGACGCTTCAGTGACTGAATTTGTGTGGCCGGCGCATCGGGGATCAGTTCCAGTGCCTGAACCTCTTCGTTTGGAACGAACTTGATCTCAGAGACGTCTGACTCAAGGAGGACTCCTTTTTCGTCGACATTGACCATTTTGCATGGCAGCTTGTCGCCAGTTCGTAAGTGTAATACGGCTTCCGATGTCTTGGACGATTTCTTTTTCTTGTTGCCTGGGTCTCCGTCCGTAAACAGCGACTGAATCTGACCAACGATCCCTCCTCCGCGACGGGCACGGATGCGAGCTTGAGCGACTTGTTGCTGCATCTCAATCGTCTCTGATGCGACTGACGGAGGTGGTTCGCGGTAGACGATTCGTGCGGACAATCCCAGCTTGAACGGGACCGGGGTGTTGCTTCGACTCGCCAGCCAGACCAGGGGCTGAGACGTGTTCTCGGGAGTGTCGACCAGTGAGCCATGCAGGCGTGTCCCCTTGGCCTCCAGTCGTCCTCGTGGATGTGCCGAATCCTGTGTCCCTGTCTGTTCGGTTTGCGGTGCCACAGCGAACAGAGACTGCAACTGCTCGGTGGGGACGGTCACGATTTCCTGGATGCCGGGCACCTTCAGTCGTATTTTCCCTTCACTCGTATCGATCAGGCTGCCGCTGAGCTTGTGACCCTCGAAGAAGGCGACCCGCAGGGGGGGCGGTGGGACTTCTTCTGCTTGTGACAGGAATACGTCCTGAATTTGATCTTCGGGGATTCTGGTGGCATCGGCCCCTTCGCCGACGATGAACTCGCGCGCGGCCGCATCAAACGACGCGATGGACCCATAAACAATTTTTCCATCCCGAAAATGGATGCGTGACTGATCGTTGGCAACTTGAAGTGGAAGGTCGCCGTTCCAGCGACTGATGCGGAGACTTTCCAGGCGGATATTCCCACTGCGATTCGTGAGCTGCAAACCGCCGTAAGTTTTGGGCTCTGCTAACGGGACGTTCAATTCACCCAGATCTTTTCCGTCCGAAGAATAGACGAGCAATCGGCCATTCTGCTGGTCGAGAAATGCTTGAAAATGGATCCGCCCGGATTTGCCGATATTGGATTGAAGGCTGGCAATGTCGGCCAGTTTCTCTCCTTCGCGTTTGACGATGATGTCGTTTTCCCAGGCTTCAAAGCTGAACGCCCGCATGACCGTTCGAGCCTCATCGTTCACCCCGATGGCGAATTCAAAACTGGGTTGCGAGGACCACGAGAGTTCAAATTCGATTCTCGCCAGACTTGGCATGCCGAAGTCGCGGTACAAGGTCGCTCCCGCTTTCTCGGCGACCAGGCTTCCGGCATCTTCCCGCCAGCCTTCTTCGGCTCCCGATGCCTTCCAGCCATTCAGTCCGTTCGGGCCGACAAAGAACAGTTCGGCATTTCCTTTGATTCGGAACAATCGCAGCACCGTGGATCGGTCGATCGTCACGCGGCCGAGATGGTTGACGTCGAGGACAACAGATTGGGGGTCCATGCCGACGAGACTGCCGAAAAGGACATCGGAACCAGTGCGGGTAACGCAGTAATCGCCGGCGTGAGTCGGCAGCTTGTCCGGCATCGGAAAGTGAATCGATTGAACACCCGCCAGTTCGAAGGCGAGCGGCTGGGTGAAGATCGGGGACAGCCAGCCGAATGTCTCCGGGTTGGCCGACGGCGTCAGGGACCCCGTAATGTAGTCACCATTCGTCAAATGCAGGACGGCTTGAGGGCTGACGTTTGCCGGTGTCTCAGCCGAGACGGACGCAGCTGCGACCAGACTGGAGATCAGCAAAAACGTCACCCGTCGAAGTGGCATGCCCATTCGTCGCAGACCAGCTATCTCGAGGGAGGAAGTGAGATCGATCACAGTAGGCGGTTCCTCAATTGGTCACGCGTGAATGTTTCAAACCAGTCCGATTGGCACAGTCCGCCGCTTCGTCGCGTCGGTGAGGAACATCAATCCATCTCTGGTTTATCGTTCGTAAATGGGCAAGAAGCGATAGTTCAGAGCAAGTGCCAGACAGGACATCGAAGTGCCGAGCGTTGTGCCCATTTGACCCTGGATACTGCCGTCGACGGCTTGAATTTGTTTGAGATGTCTGACGAGGAGCTTGTTCCATTTTTCCCAGGCTTCGACATCGCCCTGGAACAAGGCCTGAGCCTGATAGTAGCGGGTGTATTCTGGCCAGTTCTGTTGAGTGACATTGTCCAGTCGCTGGACCAGATAATTGAGGGTGGCCTTGAACTGCGACAGGTCTTTTCGTCGACCGACAGAATAAACCAGGGTGGCGATCGAGATCCGGGCGAATGATTCGTCGAAGCCCCCGAAGCCGCCCGAGTATCCGACTTGTCCGGAAGGGGATGTCATTTTGGTGAAGTAGTTGAGTGACTTGTCGATCACTTCGTCCGGGACTTCGATTCCTGCGTTTCTTGCTGCGAGCAACCCCACCAGGACGGCTCCACTGACCGATGTGTCGGCATCGGTGGCATCGGGCGAGTACCGCCATCCACCGAACGAATTTTTCTTCTGGGACGTGACGGCAGCCCGGACGGCAAGTTCCAGCGATTGTCCGATGGTACGACGGTTGGCTTCGTTCCCTGTCCACAGGTTCCGATCATCGACCGCGCCGTAGGCTTCGGCGAGCGCCAGCATGGCGAAGCCGTGGTTATACATACTGCTATGTCCTTGTCCGCCATAGAAGCCGGTCGACCCATCCTGGCCGGAAATAATACTTCGCAAAGCACGACGGACGTTGTTGCTGTACAGCCCGAAGTTCGGATCTTCGCCGCTGGCCAGCAGGACCATCAAACACAGACCGGTAACACCGGGACCCTGTTCTCCGCCCCCCTTCCAGTCACCCGCTTCGGTCTGGTTGGCGACTAAGTATTGCAGCCCCTTCTCGTAGATCTCCCTCACATCACGTGGAACGACCTCGCCAATCCGGATCGAGGGGGCTTGTGCCTGTGCGGGCGTGGCGCTAAGACCTGCCACGATGGTCATGATCAGTGCGACGAGGCAGGGGCGATTGGGTTGAATCATAGGTCTTCCTGACTGGTCGGAGCGTATGAGTGCCCGTCATACAATTGGGATGCAGGGAATCTTATCGGAAAGTCTCAAGCTGCGAAGCGGTCTGTCGTCTCATTCCGCCGTCGCGTATCAAGGGTCATCGTGGTCGATGAGGAAGGGAAACTTCCGTGAGCGAACAGAAGAGCTGCTTCCTCCCAGCAATGAAATCGCTCTGCAATCACGGGTGATTTCTCAATGGGTGTCGGGCTTGTTTGCCGGGACTTCTGCATCGGCGGCGGTGGAGTCGTGGAGAACCATTTGTCGAACCCGGGCTCTCAACAATTTGGGACGCTCTTTCTCCTTGGGAAGAATGCCGTTTTGAATGAGAAACTGTTCCATGCCCCGATTCTGGTCAAGCTGGTTCTTCATCAATTTCCATTGATGGTCCTCCAGCAGTCCTTTCAGGCGGGCTTCTGGAAGATTTGCGAGATAATATGTCACCACGTACTGGTCGTACTGCCCGAACACTTCGGGCGGTCGGGTCTCGTCGAGCAGTATCTTCGCGATTTCATTATGTTGTGCCTGATTAAGAGGAATGACCCGTTCCATATTCGTCAGCGCCACTTCAATTGCGGCCCGATAACGGAAGCGTCTTCGGTCATTCATGACAGCGTCGTATTTCGACAGCTGATCCTCAGTCAGTGTCTTACGAATCGTCTTGGAGAAGAACGACGTTTCACCGAATAATCCGGTCATCTGGCGGTTCCGCAGTGGCTGAACTTCCTGCCAGAAATTGTTCCAGTCATTCTGGTTCAGCTTGCCGCTTGTCACTTTCTTTCGCAGTACGTCGACTTCGTTGAAAAACCGTTGCAGGTCGGCGCCGGCTGCCAGTTTAAACTTCTGCTTTTGAGCTTCCGTCAATTGGCAAACTCGATTCAGCTCATCCAGTTGCAGATTAAACCTTTGTTCCATCAACTGGCGGGCCTGCTTGGGGTTGCCGCTCGGCTGGAAGACGTTTGCGTCAAAATTGTTCTCGTCCATTTGAAAGACGCCGATTTCGACGGGGACTGCTTCCTGCTTCTGCTCGATATCATCGGGGGCTGCGAACAAAGGGAGGGCAGTTCCCATGAACATCCCTGCGCAGGCCAGAGAACACACAACTGAGAGCAGAAACGAACGTCGCAGCGCGCAATTGCGAATCAATCGTGCGGCTGTGTCGAGAAGCATCTGATTCCCCCCGGATCCGTGGGGGCGCATCCCGCCAGTATTATGCCCCTGGCAGGCAGGGTGGTCATCGCGGCTGGTCACTGTCACCCTCCTTCACTTCTTCACCGTCCGCATTCGCAGGGGCGACAACTTCGTTCATCTCGACTTCGACGGCGATCACGTCGACGGCGTTCCCCTGAATGATCATGGGTAGCTGATTGATGATTACGTTGACGGCACCATTCGCATCACCTCCTTGAGGTTCGCCCCACCACGGGTCATCCGGTGGCTGCTGCCAGCCCCACCACATTCCCACGTCGATCTTTTGAACGGTGTTGTAGACCGCCTTCTGTTCGTCGCTGAGAGAGGGGTTAATCACCTCTGCAGGAACATTGGGCAGATATTCCGGCCCGTACATACTGATCATCAGCCAGTTTTCCCAGCTTTCCTGCCAGTGTGAGCGGAAGTTCCCGGCGAGCGTTTCTCGCTGCTCGGATGTGAGATAAAGGGCGCCGTCCAACCGTGAAATGGTCGAGAGAATGGCCGCTTGCTGTCTCACGGTTTTTCGATCGCCTGATTCACGGGTATAGCGTTCCAGCAGGTCTGTGGGGAGATTCTCTTTCAAAGCCTTTTGGATTCCCTCGACGATAATCGTACGCGGATCGACCGGTCTGGCGAAGGGCCCATTCCGACCTGAGTTGGCCTGAGCAAGTTGCTTTGCTGCGCTCTTGAGAGCTTCGTCGCTGGCGGATTTAATCTTTTTCCGTTGTTCCACGGTCAGCTGGCTACAAACCAGGCGAACAAAAGCAAGCTCTTCCAGCACGTAGGGACGAAACTGGGCCTGATACTGCTGCAGCATGGCTTCATTCTGAGCCCCGTCCACACCGGGGGCGAGTTCGAGGACGGGCGCTATCACGTTACCGACATTCCCTCCAAACAAGAGCTGCAGGGGAGCGGCCAGTTTCTCGATGAGCGGTGTCTCCTCGGCCTCAACCGCAGCAGCCTCACCTGCTTCGATCACGACCGTGATGCCGTCGTCTCCCTCAGCGAGACCAGCGAGAGCGACCGAAAATAGCAGCGGTACAATGTATAGTGACCGCTTCGCGTCAGTCATTTTGTTCTCCAATCAGAATCGGTGTTCCCAATTCGAAGCGGGAAGTGCCTGAATCCAGCTTTCCAGGATCTGAAGTGCACGTCCGCTCAGAAATCGTCATGCCCGCTCCGATATCCTCGATTCACAAGTTTATTTTGAGCTATCTCGTTCCAGGCGATTGAAGTATTCATCCAGTCCGGCACGGAACTCTTCGGGAAGTGAGGCTCCTGATTCTCCGGTGGACTGGGAGACTCCCCGGTCTTCGCGAACTTCCTTCTCGTTCACGCCGGCACCGACCAGTGCAATGGCCGTATCACTTGTCGTCCCTTCACCACCGCCACCGGGTGACGATCCACCTCCGCCGCCACCTTTGGGATTAATCTTCTTTGACTGAAGCAGCAGTTCGATCGCCTCGGTTTCGGCACCAATGGGAGCTGCGCCGGTGTTCGGTTCGCTCAACAGTTGGGTGGCTTCATCCATGACCAGTTCGACTCGATTCAACAAAGCGATTTCTTTTCCGAACTCTTCTTCACCATCCGGCAATTCTCGAATGCGGACCGTTAACTGGGCGACTCGCTCAGACAGTTCATCCTGTGTGGTCGAAAGTTGTTTTGCACGATCGTGGTACTCGGTCTTTGCCATAGCAGGGCGGGCCTGTTCGGCGACGCGGGTTTCTTCCCTCAGATTGACCTCGGCCTCCAGGATCTGCATGGCTTCCAGGACGATTGACGGCGGGAGGCTCGCCTTGGACTTGCCGCCAGGACACTTCCCGTTGCAGGCCGGGTCGACCAGATCATCGGCCCATCGATCGAAGGTGTCTGACCAGAACTCGCACTGGGCGATCGACATGCCGGTCTCGGTCTTGATGTCATCGCCGATCTGACGCAGGCTGCCGACGGCGTCCTGAGTTCGCATTTCTTCCAGGACGGTCTTAAAACGCTGGAAACGGCGACGTTCGAAGTACGACTGCATATCGTCCATGATCATCGAAAGATCCTGGCTGCTGTCTGCTTCCTGCTTCGACATTTCCTCAACCATTTGTTTCAGGGGGCCTGCGGTTTTGACTTTCTGTCCGAATGCACCGCTGACCTGATCCCCGATCTTCCCCGCGATGACGTATTGTTTGCGTGAGGCGGCCTTCAGTCGTTTGACGAGTGTGCTTCCTTCCAGATTGGCAAGTACCTTATTGAGTTCGTCCGCGATCTTGTCGAACTCGGCCAGCAGGTCCTGCTGCGCCTTCACCGCTTCCTCCAGCTTTTGACCGGCGGGAGCAGGGGGCTTGGGCTTGGAATTGCCTGGCGACATGACCGTGGTCACGGGAAGTGTCAGCCGTGGATTGGAGTTGCTCTTGCCCGGCTCTTCAGGCTCACCCGGATTCTTCGGTCCGGGATTCTGCGTTGATTCGCCGTCCGCTACTGTAGGGACAGGGGGCTTCGGTGGACTTTCGCCGGGCTTTTGCTGGCCACCAGAACCATTCGCACGATTCTGTCCTGCCATGGGGCCTGAGGGTTTGGGTGGTTGAGCGCTAGCCAGGGTAGGGGCTTGCGACGACTGCTTCAGCAGGTCGGCCACGTTGGGCATGCGATTTCCCGAGATGTCCTTCAGGATCTGAAGCATCTCGGCCCATTTTTCGATATGTCCCACTCCGAATTCCGGATTGCGCATCGCCTGTCGGACCAGATCTTCACCACTGGTCACCAATCCCGTCAGGCGGCGTCCGTTGGCCCGTTCGGCCGTGGATTGCACTTCGACGCGTCGGCGGTTTTCAGGTTGATCCAGTTCCTCGGACGAGAGCATCCTCAGTTCCTGGTTCGTGTGGTGCAGCTGCATCTCACGATCTCGCACTTCCAGAGACTGTCGATGCCATTTACTGAGCTGTTCTGTCAACCAGATGGAGTGTTGTTCGGCGCTGAGGACATACAGAACGAAGGGTACAGAGTAGGTGCGGGTTCGTCCTGGGAAAAAGTCCTCGACAAACAGTCGAACGTTCACCGGCTGCGGTTCGATTCCCAGCGTCTCGGCACAAAAGGTCCCCGTGAGCTCCAGCAGCTCCTTTTCACTGTCACCTGCGGCGAGGATTCGTTCGCCGGCGGCGGGTTTCAGGACCAGCGTCTTGTCGGCCCCCTTCCATTCGATCCCCACGACCTTGATGCCATAGTCGTCCTGGGCGCGGACCTTGAACGAGAGGGTTTCAGAATCAATGACAACCCGTTGTCGCGGCAGGTCTTCGCAAGAGATCGAAGGAGCTTCGTCCTCGCGGGCATTGACGGAAATGGTGAGTGGCTCTTTCCCTTGCAGGCCGTGCTCATCTTTCCACTGGAACTGCAGCTTGCGAGAAGAGTCGATGGCGAAGACCGGGCTGGTCACGGTGTCGGCCGAGCCTTCGATGTGTGATGTCGTCGCGGCGGACTCGGGGTGATCGAGTTGCAGCCATTCTCCCTGTACCAGTGGCCGAGTGGCCGTCACGGCGAATGAAGTGGAGCTGCCAGCGACCACGGTTACGGAACCACCCCGAATGTCCTTCTGAATCGGTTGCGGGCGGTTCAGGTAAGCGGGGAGCTTGATATTGGCCAGGATGTGCGTCAGTTCCGGACGCAGCATCGGCTCGACTCGCGTCTGCTGTCGAGCGTCCCCGATTCGCAGGTCGAGTCGAGTGGGATCGATCTGAGCAGGCAGAGCAAATTCATAGCGTCCGTCTTTCAGTTCTGCGGTCAAAGGGAGCTGGCTTCCGAGTTTCACGGTCCCTTTCGCGGGATGCCAGCTCGTCGTTTCCAGCAGTTTCACCGGCACGGTGACCGCTTCACCATGCGGTACGACCAGATGGTCGGAAAGGCGTTCGACATTGGTGAATGTGTACCGTGGTGTGGGCCGCCACGGGGCCGCAAACCGGGCCCAGGCATTCGACGCGGCGGAAGGGAACAGCGCCAGGACAAGCAGGGCGACCGAAGCGGGAACGGCGGCCATCCAGGCCCACATGCGATGTCGCGGGTTGGGGACCGCATTGCTGAAATCGCGTTTGCTGGCAACGTCGGCGACCTGTTCAATCGCGGCTTCGCACAGCGCCCGCGACCGGTTCTGCTCAAATTCGTTCCGAACAAGTTCGATCACGCCCAGCATCTGATCACCGATGCTGGGGTGGCGGACGCAGAGTAGTCTGGCGAGTTGCTCCATACGGCGATGGCCCCAGATCCAGCGATGCAGGTAGATTGGGACATACGCACAGCCAGCGACAGCCACAATGAAAATTGCTGTTCGAGCCCACTGCGGTGTATCGATGAGACGGTCGAGTCCGAAAACAATCAGGTAAGAGACGAAGACCCCGAACAGCGCCCCGCCCGCGGCTTCAATCGTCTTGATCGTCCAGACGCGCCGCCGAAAGTCATCGAGCTGGTTCTTTAACGATGATGGCAGTTTCAGACCGGCATGGGGCTGTGAAACGCTCATTTCGGCAATCTCCTGGAACACGGACTGATTCGTAGCGGGTGCAAGCGGCCGAGTGACTTATCTTACAGCGTACGGGGTGATGTCAAAAGAATTTCATGGGAAGCTCAAAGACATCTCATCACTGGGGGCAAATGTCTCTATACAGTATCAAACGAGGCAGTATCGCTATGTCAGAGGTTGAGAAGGCTTCCTCGGACAATCGCTAATTTATCGGATCAGGTTTAACTGTTGCATGCTTCGAAACTTAGTTGATTAATCAGCCCATATATGGCACCACGAATAAACGGACGACCTCTCCTCGGGGTGACCATCACAGTTCCGGCTGTCTTCCTCTGTGGCTGCATGGCCTCGTCAGTCAACGCCTGATTCTCCGATCGTTAAATTAATCCCACAATTTTTCGACCTACCCAGAAGACCCCCAGCAGCACCACGATCAGTGACGCGATGAGCGGGTGACACCAGAGCTGAACGCGTCGAACGGTTGGGGGTGGTTCCGGGAGTGCCGCGAGTGATTTGAGGACCTGTTCCAGTCGATCAAGGCTGATCACTTCTCCCCTCGTGACGCGAGAGACTTCTTCCAGCACTTCAGGCCGGGCCGCTCTGCCCAGTCTCTCGACGGCCGTTCCCTGGACAAAAAATGATGTTTCGAGCGTCGCATCTGTCTGCTTACAGCTCAGGATGACGTCGTGCTTGCCCGGTTCATCAGCAGTGAAACGGGACGTGAAGGCGCCCCACTCATCGCCTGACGAGGTGAAACGGACGGTTTCTGCTTTTCCTGAAGGGGCGACGATTCGTGCGGTCACGTCCCCTTTGGGTAACGGTTCACCACTTTTTTCCATCACGTTTGCACTGAGGGCGATCGTCTGGCGTACTTGGGGTTGCTCGGGGGAATAGTACATCCGCATGGATTCACCTTTGGCCATATTTCGTTGATAGGCCATCCAGCGGACGACTTGTCCCCAGAAGCGGTAGTGGTACTTGTCTTCGACCCCTTTTCGCCAGCGCCAGGCCCCATCGGTTCCCATGAACAGCACTTTGCCCGCCCCGAATGTTCGAGTGGCGAGCAGGGGAATGCGGCCGAACTCATTCGCGACGTCCTTGTGGACCGCCAGCACCTCTGACCCGGCCTTCGCACGCAGGGCAGGGGCGTACCACTGGAAACCGGGCAGACCTTCCCAGACTTCCATGTTGTCGTCCTGAGTATCGGCCAGCTTGGTGAGCAGGCTGCGGCGACCCGACTCGGTCAGTTCAAAATGGCTGGGCGTGCGCGAACCCCATCCTCCGGGCTGAGAGGGATCGAAAATGACGGGGCACAAGTCTCCCAGCTCGGTCTCAATCAGCGACGTATGCCTTCCCTGCCACCCGGGCATAAAGACCAGACCACTCGCTTGGTGTTCAACGAGACCCTTCAGCAGGCGGCAGTCTTCGGCGGTAAGCTGACCATCTTCCAGTCCGACGTCCCCTAAAAAGACGACGTCATACTTGGAAAGTTCCTCTAATCCCTGAGGAAACCGTTTGATGTAGTCTTTATTTCCGCCCCCCGGTTTATCGAGGCCAGGATGAAAGAGCAGGCACGAGACTTCCACCCCCGGATCGCGGGAGAGAGCGTTGCGGAGATAGCGATACTCCCAGCGAGGAATCGATTCCACAACCAGCACGCGGAGTTTCTCTTCCCGGATTGCGATGGGGGTCGAGAGCCGGTTGTTATCGGCGATGAGCTCTTCTGCGTGCTTGGGAACGTCGAGTGTAAGGGTATAGTCGCCAATCTCTTTCGGCTTCCAGATAACAAAATCACTGGTGCGGCCCATGGGCGAGATCCGGACTTCCTTGGTGATTTCCTCTCCGTCCGAGACCTTCAGTTTGATCGTCGCCACATGTTCGCGGGGCAGGGTGCTTTCGATGGTAAAGGGAATTCGTACCGACTTGCCCGTGATACCGAACGTGGGCGAATCGAGGCTCAACAATTCCACGTCGGGTAAGCGGGATGAACTGCCGACCGGGACGCTGAAGACGGGAACACCCCGTAATCGCAGGGCGGCCGCAGCCTGAACCGGAGGCTCCCCCTCGTTCCAGTCACCATCTGAGGCTAATACCACGGCGTGCAGGTTTTTGAACCGGCGAGGTGCTGTGGCGAGCGGCTCGTACAAATTGGTTCCGCGGCTGGTCGCCTCTTCTGATGTCGGCTCGGTGGAACTGATCGGTTGCACGACGACCGTCAGCCGTTCCTGCACCGAGGTCCAGAACGATTCTTCGGTCAGCTTCTGGATGGCTTCCCTTCGCGTTTTGACGGTGGTCGAGGCCGTTTCGCGGTTGGTAACGTCCATCGTTCCCATACTGGCGGAATCATCCCACAGGACCGCAACGGTCGGTTTCTCGTCGGGGCGAAATTCTTCCACCCATTCCGGCTGATTGAACAGCACGACACCGATCGCGACGAGCAGAAATCGGATCAGTTCCAGCAATCCGATCGAGCGTCGGTAACCGGTGCGGCTCCAGGCGAGGTAACACAATCCCGCCGTGATCGTCAGGATGACGAGGGAGAGGATCACGGACCAGGGAGCCCATGCGAAGGTCAATGAGCGGACCGTGTTCATGCCGTGGCCCCTACTGTGCGAGCTGCGTCCTGTTTCCGGGGGACTTTGGGCAGACACAAAGCCGCTTCGACGATCAGGGAAATCAGCATGGTAATCAGAAATACCCGCCAGATTTCCTGGATGAGTGAATTCAGGCTGCCGGCCTGATCATCGACACGGACAAAGTTTAATCCACGAAAACGTTCCGTCAGGCGGGATTCTGCGAGAACACGGGATTCCTCCTCAGTCTCGGGTCTGTTGACCGCGATCAGTCGATCGGCCGCGGAGTAGACTCCACGGTGATACAGGGACTCGGTCGAAAGCCCCTGATCCCCTTCGACAATCGTTGTCCAGGTCGAAGGGGTTTCCCCCGCTGCGTCCCCCGCATCCAGCTGGCGTGCTTTGTTCAGGACTGCCGCGCCGGCCGAGACTGCTCGTTGAACGAAGGCGTACAGCACGACGCCGTCGGTCGCCAATGAGGAATCACGAGGAGCGGGGGTCGTTGCCCAGAAATAGATACCGCCTCGTTTCGAGGGAACACGTGCCAGCAGAGGGGCACCTCCTTTCAGCGTGGCCAGCGGGGTCTGTTCACCTGACAGGCTGCAGTACTGGTGGATTTCCAGTTGACCCACGGGTAACGCGGCTCCGTTGAGTGTCCGGCTGAGCAGATCTTCGTCACCTCGCCAGGTTTCGATCGGGATACTGTCGTTTGAGATGGTCCATTCGTTCCAGCGAATTCCGGAAAACTCTTCACTTCCGGGATTTCTCGGCGGCATGAACACGACCTGCCCGCCGCGATCGACGAACGACTGAACTAATTCGGCCTCCGCACCCTTGGGAAGAGTCGCCTGCCAGAGTAGAAGGGATACTTGATCCCATTCGGTGAGCGGAAGTTGTTCGATCCCGATCACATTCGCTTCACAGACGAACGAGGGCTCGGGAGGAATCGACGCCGCGAGCTGAAGCGGCCGTTCCACTTGCGGGTCCTCGGCGACGATCAGCGTCTTGCGGGGGGGAGGATTGTCGAAAACGAAGTAGAAGTCGTCGTCAGAGGGGTTCGCATCGGCAGGAATCGAGACACGGCCCCAGCCCCGTTCCTGCTTCTTTTCCACAGGGATCCGATGATCTTTGATCTCCGTGCCCGTCCCGGTCAGTTCGACATTCAGCAGGGACCTTGCCCCTTCAATATCGAATTGCACGGGGACGGTCAGTTTTTCCGAGTCCGCTCCTCCACGCGAAATTTTGAGCGACACCAGCAGTTCCGCACCGTCACTGGTCATCTGTCGTTTCACTTCGGTCACGCGGATCGATGTGTTGGTCGCAGGCAACTGAGGGTACGCCAGCAGATGAAAGCGCACACCCTGTGGAAATTCCAGAAACGCATCGCGCAGTGTGGACCAGCGACTGCTTTCGGCCGTCCAGTCATTTTCGCGCAGATCGGAACAGATCCAGATTTCGGTGCGGCCCGTGCGGTTGTCGCGAATGTAGTCGTGCGCGGACTGCAGCATCAGAGGCAGATCTGCCGGGGCGCTGGCCGGACTGGCCGAGGGAAGGTTCAGGATGGCCTCAGGAGATTCAATCTCCTGAGCTTCGTGGGCGGTGCTGTCGATGTAGATCCAGCGTGTTGAACCGAGTGTCTGCAGCGTCTGCACCAGTTGCTGCTTGCCCGTTTCCAGCTTGGAATCGCCCGTCCCGACGCCCCGCTGCTGCATGCTGGGGGACCGATCGAGCAGCACTATGGTGGTATCGGGCTTTCCTCCGGCTGCCAGCCCGAGCCATCCGCTGGCGAGGGGGCGAGACACGGCAAAGATCAGACCAGCGACGGCCAGCATGCGGAACAGCATGATCAGCCATTGCCGCAGACGCGAATAGCCGCGTGCCATCCGATGTGCGGCCAGCAGGAACATCATGGCCGCCCACTGAATGGTCTGGAAACGACGCTGATTGATCAGGTGAATCACGATCGGCAGGGCGATCAGTGGAAGCCCCCACAGCAACCAGGGTTGCAGGAAACTCATCTCATCCCCTTGACTTGGGCGCGACTGACCAGAAACCGGACGAGAACCTGTTCGTAGTCTTCGTCGATACTGATCCTGTGATAGTCGATCGCGGATTCAAGGACCACCTGCTTGAGGTCCTTCAGATAGAGCTGAAGTGCCTTGTCATAGCGGTCAGCGATGTCATTCGGTTCCGCAAAGATGGCGGGGCCCCCTTCCATATCCAGAAACCGCATGGGCCGACGGAATTGAAAGTTGAGCTCGAGCGGGTCGAGCAGATGAAACACCGCAGCATCATGGTGTCGAAACCGCAGGTGCTGGAAACAGCTTTGAAGCAATGCAGGTTCGATAAACAGATCTGACAGAATGATGATCAGTGCCCGCTGCCGGATCGTTTCAGCCAGTTCGTGCAGGACGGCCGCCAACTGGGTATCTCCTTTGGGTTTTGCCTGCTCCAGTTGATCGAGGACCAGTCGCAGGTGTGCGGCATTTCGTTTGGGGGGCAGGTTCTGGGTGACACCATCCGCCACACAGGCCAGTCCCACGGCGTCCCCCTGCTGGCTGGCAAGATAGCTCAGAGTTCCCGCGATCCGCCGGGCATACTCGATCTTCGTGACACCGGTCGAGCCAAAGTTCATGGAACCACTGGTGTCGAGGACGAAGCAACAGCGCAGGTTGGTGTCGGCCTCGAACTCTTTGACATAGAACCGATCGGAACGTCCGTAGGCACGCCAGTCGAGTCGCCGGAGATCATCGCCCGGGACATATTTCCGGTACTCCGCAAATTCAACGCTGGAACCGCGATGCGGGCTGGCGTGACGGCCCGAGACATTCCCCTGCATGGGCCGACGTGCGAACAACGGAATCCCGGACAGCCGCGAGAGCACCTGGGCGTCCAGAAAACTTCGAGGCTGTCGATCCGAAAGCATGGGCGCTCCGTGCAATGACATTCACTGAAAGAATTGCGTCTCCTGGTAGGCAGAACACCTGGAGGTCAGAGTGGGGAGATGTCCTAATTGATCATCGAACCCGACTGCGCGACCAGTCCGTCAGCGACGCTGACTTGTTCCCCTTCTCGGCCTCACACGGTGAGTTGTGAGGACAGGAGACGAATGCAAATCTGAATGACTTAGTCCTCAAGGGTTGTGGGCGGATAAAGACAGGCTGCGGGGACGAAATCATTTCGTTATGGCATCAGGCTGCAGACAAAGGCTGCTTCCGACTTCATGAGTCGCCGTTGCGGACACGACACGGGTCGACAGGGCCTCACGTCCCGTGATCGACGGAACGGGCGGCCCGACCCGCCTTGAAGTTGCGAAGCGACTGATCGTCTTTACCTTGACTGTTCTTCGATTGTTTCGCTGATCAGGCGTTTGACAATCTGTTTGGCATCGAGGCCCTCGGCCTGAGCGGCGAAGGTCGTAATGACGCGGTGCGTCAGCACGGGGACCGCGACTTCCTGAATGTCTTCCAGCCGGACCATATAGCTTCCGTGCAGGGCGGCACGTGCCTTGGCACCGAGGATCAGGAACTGGACGGCTCGCGGTCCCGCTCCCCAGGCGACCAGCGGCTTCAGCCACGCCGGGGCCGAGGTCCCTCGTGGACGTGTCTTGCGGACCAGTCGGGCGGCATACTGGTAGATGTGGTCTGGAACAGGAACACGTCGAACCAGTTGCTGATGCTCGATAATTTCCGCCGCCGTCATCAGGTGCTCAAGTTCCGGCAGTGCCGCACCGGTCGTCGTCCGGGCGATCTGTATTTCCTCTTCTTCCGAAGGGTAATCCAGTTCGATCAGAAACATGAAGCGGTCCAGTTGAGCCTCGGGCAGGGGATACGTTCCTTCCTGTTCCACCGGGTTCTGCGTAGCGAGCACGAAGAAGGGGGAATCGAGTTTGAACGTCTTGCCGACCACGGTCACCTTCTGCTCCTGCATCGCCTCGAGCATGGCGGCTTGTGTCTTTGGTGGAGCGCGGTTGATTTCATCCGCCAGCACGATGTTCGCGAACACGGGGCCCCGTACGAAGGTAAATTCGCGCCGTCCTTCCGCATTATCCTGCAGAATGTCGGTCCCCGTGATATCCATCGGCATCAGGTCGGGGGTGAACTGGATGCGGCTGAAATCGAGCGACATCGTTTCGGCCAGTTTACTGACCAGCAATGTCTTGGCGAGTCCGGGAACGCCCATCAGCAGTCCATGTCCGCGAGCGAACATACAGATCGCCAGTCGCTCGATCACGTCATTCTGGCCGATGATAACGCGCCCTAACTCCTTCTTGAGTCGCATGTAGAGCTGACGGAGCCGATCAATCGCGCCGACATCGTTGTCGCTGAGATCCGTTGTGGGCACCGAACTGGACGAATTTGTCATCAATCCATTCCCCTGATCAAATCCCGAAATTTTCGGTTTGCCACCCAGTTGTTTACGGCGAATGAATAGATGCGAAGTGAACGAGCGTTCTCGCCGTGTTTGAGACAATCGGTCTAAAGTGATACCAAACCGATTGAGAGAAAAAAAGTGTCAAAAACTCGACTTTGACGGAATTCAGCGGAAAGGAAGACTCGTTCCGCTCATGTCTCTTTGCATCGCTCTTGCAGAAAACAGGCCTCTGAAAAGATACTCTGCCGATTCCGATCGGCGAATTTTTAGCCAGGGCTTTTCCTATGTCGAATGACGAGCAGTTTTCAGGCAACCCCCCAACAAATGCGGGTGAGTTCCTGCGTCGATTGCTCGGCGAGCTGGGTGCGACGGTGGGGGCGCTCTGGTTCGGGAGCACCGGGCAGCTCAATCTCGTCGCCGCCAGCGGCTTTGAGGAAAGTGGCTTCTTCCGTGGCGATACCGAGAAAACGCTGCTCCAGCAGATTCTGGCCGAAGTTCTGAAGCAGGGGCGTCCCCTGTCTGTTGATACGGCGGGGACATTTCCTGCGGGACCCACCGGACACGCGACGTTATTCCTCGTCCCCCTCTCGATTCCTCCCGGTTACGTGGGGGTCATTCTGATTGCGGAACGCCCTAATCTGCCGCAACAACAGCGGATGGGGTGGATGCAGCATATTTCCGTGCGCGGTCGAGAGCTTAGCCCGCTGCTGACAAGTTCCACGGAGACGTCTCCGAACGTCCGTCAGACGGCGGGGGGGGCTGAACCGAGCCTGGAAGTCGCGAGTGCAGGGCCTGCTGCTGCTGCCGCGCCCGTGCTGGCGGGATCCCCGATGACGGCCAGCCGTGCATCGGTGTCAAAACGACCGCTCATCGATTCTCAGCCTGTGCTGGATTATGTGTTGTCGTTGCAGCGCAGTCTGGATCTGAATGAAGTGGCGAACGTGGTGGTGAACGATGGTCGACTGCTGTTCGCTGTTGATCGGGTCAGTCTGGCGATGGTACGAGGTCGACGCACTGTGATCACGGCGGTAAGCGGGCAGGAATCCGTCCATCCGCGAGGGAACCTGATCCGCGCCATGCGGCGATTGACGCAACTGGTGCTCGCCTCGGGCGAGCCGTTCCGTTACGACGGTTCGATCCAGAATGTTCCCCAGCAACTCGAAGAACCCCTGGCCGATTTCATTCAGGAATCGGGGACGCGGTTTCTGATGATCGCCCCTCTCCTGGAGCCCGAGCGACTGGTGAAGCCCGACGAACCTCCCGGCAACGGGAAGCCCAAGCCGGTTGTACGACCTGCCATTGGTGCCCTCATCATCGAACAGATGTCGAGCAGCACACCGTCGACACAGCTCAAGCACACACTCGACTCGGTTTCCGATCACATCGCGGCAGCAAGCTATAACGCTCGCTCCCACAGCACGATCTTCCTGTTGCCGTTATGGCGCTGGGCGGGGCGCTGCATGGAATGGCTGCGAGGGCGTCGACTGGCGATCGCGGTGGTGCTCGTGGGACTTCTGTTGGTGGCGACTTCAGCTCTGATCCTTGTCCCCTGGGAATACCGCGTTGAAGGGAAGGGACGACTGATGCCGGTGACCCAGCGCGAAGTCTTCGCTCCGTGGGACGGCCAAGTCCAGGAACTGATGGTGGAAGGGGGAGAGCACGTCGAGAAAGACCAACCGCTGATCATCCTGCACAACGATGATCTGAGTGCGGAACTGGTCAAGGTTCGTAGTGAACTGCAGGAAAAGCAAAAGCTGCTGCATACCTTGAAAGCACAAGCCGACGAGGCTGAGCGGCAGGTCAAAACCGAAGAGAAGCTGCGGGCGAAGGGAAAAGCGCTGGAGACGCAAGTCGAAATCGACGGAGCCCTCGAACAGGAAAAAATCCTCAAAGAGCGTCTGAAACGACTGACCATTCTGGCGCCGATCACGGGGACTGTGACCACATTCCAGGTGCAGCAGCTACTGGAAAACCGGCCTGTACGACGCGGCGAGCTATTGCTGCAAGTGATGGACGATCAGGGAGACTGGCAGCTCGAACTGGAAATCGCAGAACACCGTGTCGGTCGCATTCTGAAAGCTCAGGAGGCCTCCGGGCCGAACCTGCCGATCGAGTACCGGATGTTGACCAGTCCCGAATCCAGCTTTCAAGCGACGCTCACCTCCCTCGGTACTCGAATCGTGACGGACGAAGAGAAAGGAACGGTACTCGAGGCACGAGCCTCACTCGACTCCAACCAGCTTCCGTCTCGAGCCATCGGCGCCGACGTCAGGGCCCGCATCAGTTGCGGCGAATCCAGCCTGGGCGACGTCCTGTTCGGCGACGTGATTGAGTTCGTGCAACGATACCTCTGGTGGTAGTCCGTGCTCCCGTTTTTAAGCCGCGCAGATGTCGACCGACGCGCTGACGTACTCGCTTCCAAACGTCTGGATGGTCGGGCTCGCCGCGTTGCTGGCCGTTGATCACACTACGTGCTTGGAATGTTTGTTGTCGAAAGATGAGCAATGTCGAGCGAGGAGTTTCACATCACACGGCTTCTTCCTCGCGCGGCTGGACTCGGCATTCGTTGGGGTAGTTCGGTTCGACGAACGCTGGTCTGGTGGACATGGACGAACGGAAACCAGAGCGGCCTGACTTTTTTTCCTCGGCCACACGTCGTGACTTCGAGCTCCTTAGCTGGCCAGTCGTTGCTTCCGACCGACGCGGGGTCTCATCGTACCACACATCTTTGTCTTCTCGGTCCTCCGGCGGTTATTGCCGATGTTGGTTTGTCGTGAGTTGTTTTTATTTGAATAGAAGCGATTTTCGTGGTCCGTTTTTGTGTGTGACCTGGACAGCGAGTCATCATAGGACGTGTTCACGCAAGGATTGCGTGAGGATTGGTTTCAATTCTCTCGTGAAAGTCCTTGCCATGCCGGAGATGATCCTTGATCAGTTGGACACCGCCCAATTCGGTGACAAGCGGTTGACGAAGCGATTTGTCAGGATCATGGAACGCGTCTCTGAGAAGCCGAACATGAGTATTCCTGCCGCGATGAAGGGGCGCGCCGAAATGGAAGGGGCCTATCGGTTCTGCGATAATCCGAAGGTGTCCCCCGAGGCGATCCGCTCTCCCCATGTCGCCGCCACGTATGAGCGAATTCGCCAAACAGACGTGGTCGTCTTGGTTCAAGACACGACCCAACTGGATGTCACTCGCCCCAGGCAGCAAGTCAGAGAAAGCGGCCCGCTCGAGTTTAAAACACGCTTTGGCGCGTTCGTTCATCCGTTGATTGCCTTTGATACCAACGGGATTCCTCTGGGCGAAACCTGGAATAAGACCTGGGTTCGCAAATCGATTGAGACGCAGGTCCCTCGTTCGGAAAAGCGAGATAGACGCATGGCGACTCCGATCGAAGACAAAGAGAGTTTCCGCTGGCTGGAAGGCCTTCGAGCGGCGAGAGAGGTCGCCAAAGTCTGCCCTGACACCCAGTGCATCTGTGTGGGAGATAGTGAAGCAGATATCTACGAACTGTTCGCCGAGCCGCGAAACACGGGTGAAGGACAGGAATTGCAGTTACTGGTACGCGCCTGCCACGACAACAGGGTTCTGAGCAATCACCCCAAGAATTTGGTGGAAACACTGCGGGCGTCACCCAGTTTGTTGTCGTGTAGCGTCAAAGTGAGCCGTCGGACTCCCAAGGTGAAGGCGAATAAACGAAAGCGCACACTAGAACGAGATGCTCGGGTCGCGGCAGTGGAAATTCGCACGGCGACGGTCACACTTCGACCACCTCACCGCCCCGACCGCAAACTCCTTGAAGCGACGTTGAATGTTGTCCTGATAGAAGAACCAAGTCCTCCAGAAGGACAACAGCCAATCCAATGGATTCTTCTGACAACATTGCCGATCGATAACCTCGAACAGGTTCAATTGATTGTGAAATACTACGGCATCCGCTGGCAGATCGAAGTTTATTTCAAAACATTGAAATCAGGTTGCCGCATTGAAGAACGGTACTTCGAGGAGATGGATCGACTGCTGAATTGCGTTGCGGTGTACTCGATCGTTGCGTGGAAAATCTTATATCTGTGTCGGCTCAGCCAGCAGTGTCCCGACCCGGACTGCGAAGTCATCTTCGAGCCTTGTGAATGGAAACCCGTTTACATGGTCACGCACAACAACGTACTCCCCCAGAGCCCCCCGACGCTGAACGAAATGGTCCGGATGATTGCCTCGTTGGGTGGTTACGTGATGCGTCCGAAAACTCAACCGGGCTCCCAAACGCTGTGGCTGGGTCTTCAACGTCTGCATGACCTCTCCCAGGCCTGGAATTCTTTTGGACCCGAGGCTTCTGCAAGAATGCCCCGCGGTGGTGACCAGCTCTGCAATGACGACCCCTCCCGCAGATCCGATCGGGGTCGAGGCAGAGTATGACACAGGACGTCATCAACTGTTCCTGAGCACCGCCAGCCCACCGACTTCCCGCAGGTCTCTCCAACGGTCGGAACCGTCGACGAGTAACCACGCTCAAGACGAGCTCGCTCGCTGATGTACGCTCTGGCAACCCGCCAGCAGCCACACAAGAGCATCGTTCCCCACTCTCGTGCTCTCTCTCATCCGGCTCCTCGCTCGGGTGGACCCCGTCTCCAATCATTCTCCATCGTTGAACCTCATTCGCCCCCAGAAACAAAGGTCAGGATGCCACCGACATCGCGTTTCACGAACCCGTTAAGGCAGACTTGTGTGGTACGATGAGACACGGGGTCGGTGGAGAGCTTTTGGCGGGTTGGACGTTTTCTTTGGGAGGCGGAGCGTGTTCCAGGTATGGATGAGAGGACGCAACATTGTGGAGAGGGAGGCGGGGTGGCCAGTTGGCCAAACCTTGGCCAGTCGGTGGCCAGTCCCATGTGCTGGCGAGTTCACGGTTTAAGCGAACCTGAGCGACTGGCCGGGCTGGCCAGGGGACTTTGGTTTGCTCATCGAATGACTGTTATTTGACAATATGGGAAAACGTGTCGCTTCCGTCTCCTGCGGAGGCGGTCGCGATCGCGGCTGCGGCCCAGAGGGGAGCGCTCGCTGGCGAATCGCCGGGGGCTGACGTAGTTGATGGGCACGAGCGGGGGGATTTCGCCTCGCTTGTGCCCATCAACCGTGCTGCTGCGTGCGGGGCTTTTACCCCGCACGCGCGCTGACGGCTGTTCAACATGAGTGTGAGGCCAGCATGGGACTCATCAGTTTGGCTTGGTGCCCCGTCTCAGCTTGGTGCCAAGTTGTGAGTCGCGGAGTGATGAGGAAATTCGTTCCCAAGCCGGAGCCGGGGAACGAGTAATGAGCTTTCTATTTCGTCGGAGGGACGTCGATCCAGCGGCGTTCGGCGTAGGATTGCAGAACGGCGTCGGCGACGGCTTGTGCGCTGGCTCCGTCATCGAATCCGGGGACGGCATCGCGGCCTTCGACGATCGCGCTGACCAGTTCGTAAACCAGGTCGTAGCGGAATACCGTACTTGGCTTTCCTTCGGCGGGATTTCGTGGGCTGTTTTCTGGCTTCATGAATTCGGCCGGGACGAGGGATTTTTCCATCGTTCCCCCGTGCTTGCCGACGAGGATGTAGTTGGGGTCGACCAGTTGATAGACGGCGGAACCTTCGCTGCCGTTGACTTCAGCCCACTCGAACCCGACGCCACTGTTGTGGTGTCCCTTCATCAGGGTGCTCCCTTCCCAGACGCCGACAGCGCCTGACTGGAAGGTTCCGATGAGTGCTGACCAGTCGTCGACTTCAGACGGCTCGCAGGCTTTTCCATCGACGGTTTTGTCGCGAGGGACGAATGTTTTGACAGCACCGCAGACACTTTGGATGGGTCCCATCAGATCCTGGGCGAAGTCGATCCGGTGGATGGTCATGTCGTACAGATCGCCAGCTCCCGCGAGTTTCTTGTACTGCCGCCAGCCCCAACTCGTCTCGGGGAGATCCAGAAATCGCTGGCTGCGGAAATGCCGGGGCTCACCCAGCGAGCCGCTTTTGACCAGGTGCCGGAGGTAACGCATGGAAGGGGCGAAGCGGTAGGTGAACGCCGTCATGTGGCGAACTCCTTTCGCCTTGGCGGCCTGGTACATTTCGGCGGCTTCTTCATAGCTGACGCCGAGCGGTTTTTCGCACATGACATGCTTTCCGCCTGCGATACAGGCGAGGGCGATGTCTTTATGAGTGAAGTTTGGGGTCGCGATGATGACGGCATCAATGTCTTTGTCGTCGGCGATGGCCTGGTAGTCGGTGGTGTACTTAGCAGGCCCCCACTCGTTCTTGCGCTGGTTCAGCAATTGTTCGTTTGGGTCGCAGACGGCTGCCAGTTCGCAGCGGGAATCAACACGGATCCCCGGTACATGATGAAAGTCGGAAACCAGACCGGCTCCGATAATCGCGATGCGGACTTTTTCGTTGGCCATTTCGATCTTTCCGTATTCAATAAGCAGTTGAGAACGCGTGCGGCGGATGTGGCGACTGATCGACTCCCGGGTTTACGCCGTCCGGTTGTCGATCGGATTTCATGCGGGCCGACCGAGGCCTGGATTAGTGAATGACACACCAGACCCGGGCTTGACGTAACGGCGGACTCCGACGGGGGCGAATTGTTCCAGACGAGCTTTCTGATTGCAAACAGGCTTGTTCGTCTCACGATTAGCGAGCTTCGTTGGGAAATGGTAGGCTTCAAGCGGTTGAATTCGACTGTTCCCGGATGACGGCATGTATTACTTGCACGAGTATAGTTCTGTTCCCAGGGCAGGGGTTATCGGAGTCCATCTGGTGCTGTTGACGCTCGCCGTCGGGGCGATGGTCACTGCCTATCGGCAATCGTATCGCCCGGCGAGGCCGCTCGCTCTGGCAATCTGGTTCCTGGGGACAGGTGTTCTCACACTGTTCGCTGTGATAAAGGGGGGACAGTTTCCGGCGACGGCTCGCCCTTTTATCTACGGCTACATTGCTTTCATTTGGGCGGTTCTGGCTTTCGGCGTCTGTCTCACCTTCATGCGGGGGCGAATTCCTTCGGATCAGTTAGAATCGAGGGGTATCGGGCGGCAAGTCTTCGCTGCACTGGGAATGGTATTGTCGCTGGGACTTGTTATCGCTCTGCTCCTTCCTGCGGTGCCGCACGCGGGGGAGGCTGCCCGGCGTACTGAATGTCGTAATCGTCTCAAGAAAATTGGTCTCGCCTTTCGAAATTTCGAAGAGGCCAAGTCGACGTTTCCAGGATCAAGGAATGGTGATCCGCCGCACAGTTGGCGAACGGCCATTCTTCCCTACCTGGACCAATCGGAACTCTACGAAAAGTACGATTTCACGACTGATTGGGATTCGACCGGAAACGAGCCGGTTGCCCGAACTCCCGTTCGCTTCTATCAATGTCCCTCGCGAGAGCATTTGCATGTCAATAAGCTGACCCGGGACGAGCAGGGACGCTACTACAGCCATTGTGCCATGATTGACGGGCCGGGAACGGTTGGGACAGGGGTCCGCAGTGGGGAGATTGACGACGGAACCAGTTCCACAATGCTGATTGTCGAAGCTTGCGGTCTCGACATCGTCTGGACCGAACCGCGGGATGTGAATGTCGAGACACAACCTGCAGGGATTAATCTGCCGAGTCCTACGCCGGGGCTGTCCCCTGGCTGGGCTTCGTCGCATCATCGGGGTGGGGTGCAAGTTCTTCTGGCAGATGGGTCGGTGCGGTTCATC
Organism: Schlesneria sphaerica; assembly: GCF_044336245.1. Lineage (NCBI taxonomy): Bacteria > Pseudomonadati > Planctomycetota > Planctomycetia > Planctomycetales > Planctomycetaceae > Schlesneria > Schlesneria sphaerica. Next base: position 5,109,675 of record NZ_CP172346.1, read on the forward strand.
TCGGAAAAGATTGACCCTCAAACGCTGAAGTCGATGACGACGATCAGCGGCAATGATGCTCTGGGAGATTTCTGAACGTACGGAGCGTCCTCTGAACGGACGGCGAGTACAGAGGCGTTGATGACGCCGACCGGGAATCAGACTGCCATTTGCAGGGCGATTCGACCAGAATAACTCGACCGAGGAACACACGATTGATCATCGGTCGTCGGCAAGCCGGGTCTGTACCCACACCGAGTCGCTTGAACAGAAAGTAGCGCTACTATGCGATTCTTCCTTCTAGGTTCGTTTGCCCAGTCCTGCGTGGCCCTGCTTTTCGGCGCGCTGTTGCTTAGTCCGTATGTGCTGGGGGCAGAGGCGGAATCCTGTCCTCTCTTCAACGGAAAAGATCTGACGGGCTGGGAAGGGGACATGAAACTGTGGAAGGTTGCCGACAATGCGATTGTCGGTGACTCACCCGGAATCGAGCACAATCAGTTTCTTGTCACGAAGCATGAATTCGACGATTTCGAGCTGAAGCTGGAGTTTCGGTTGAAGGAGGGAGTCGGAAATTCCGGCATCCAGTTCCGATCGAAGCGAGTCGAGAACAGTACCGAAGTCTCTGGATATCAGGCCGACATTGGCGAAAACTACTGGGGCTGTCTGTATGACGAATCCCGCAGGAACAAAGTTCTGGTGAAGCCCCCTGCAGGGTTTGAGAAATCACTCAAGAAAGGGGACTGGAACACCTACCTGATCCGTGCCAAGGGGGATCACATCGTCCTCAAAATCAACGGTGTCACCACCGTCGACTACCACGAAAAAGATCCTCAGATCGCCCGTAAAGGGGTGATCGGCCTGCAGGTCCACAGCGGCGGACCGCTCAAGGTTGAGTTCCGAAATATCGAGATTCGATCCTTGAAAGACTGAATTCTGTGTCTCATTGATGGACGTGGGAATGGATCTGGTGTTTCAAGATCCGTCTACCAACGGCATGCCGGGGCGAACTGACTCGTGAGGGTGTGGGACAGGCTCTCAGGGTGGAATGCGAGCCGTCACTCGGCTGTTGCTCGGGCGTCGGGTTCGCGCAGGAATGAGACACTGCTCACGAGCGGGCGGTGGTCGCTGTAGACGGACCAGTGAGCGTCGCACCGAGACACATTGACCTGCCTGTTGAACCAGACCTGATCCAGCGTCAGCACGGGGAACGGCATCGGCCAGGTGGCGGCATAGCCCGAGCCACGTTCGCGAAATGCCTGTTGACAGGTCTTCCGTAGAGGATTCAGCAACGGGGAATCGTCGGGTGTATTGAAGTCGCCCATGATGATCAGCGGCCGGTCGTCGAGACTTCTGGCCAGGTCTGCCAGGTCCCGCAGGGGTTGATTGCGCGGCAGATTCAGATTGGCCGAGATATCCACCAGCAGCAGAGTGAAACTGTCGCTCCCGACGATCAGGTCGAACTGGTCGCACCATGAACACGGGGTCAGCTTGTGGTTCATCTGGCGGACAATCGTCCCTTTGACGGCGAGCAGGCCGCCGAAATGGGTAGGAGCAATCTGATAATCCGGTAGCGCCTTCCGCCATTTGGCCACCGTTTTCGGGTAGTAACCCTCGGCTTCGACGAGGCCGATCACGGCGGGCTGCCAGCTCATCAGCTTCTCTGCCAGGTCATCGACACTTCGTCCCAGATGAGCGGTGTTCCAGAAGACGACGGTGGATTCGGCTTCGCCGGGGGGGGCGGCACGGACGACAATCTCGGAACGGACGACCCAGAGAGCGCAAACCAGACTGGCGATCAAGCTCAGTCGCCTGCGTGTCATCTGAAATCGAGCCGGTTTGACGTCAACGGGGGCTCCCCACAGACACCCGGCCATGAAAAACAGGAAGGGAAGCGTTGGAAGCGGCGTGAGGTAGTAGAGGACCGCCAGTCGGTGGTACTGATCCTGAACGGTGAAACGCAGCAGCAGACTCGCAGCGATCAGGCCCCAGATCACCAGGGCCACGAACCAACGCAATGATCGCACCACTTTGGCAAACCGGGTTTGCGTGGTGCGATCAGCGACAGAACGATCGATTGCCTCGGTTACCGTGGCACTCATGCAAGCAGGTCCCGCACGACTTCCCCGTGAACGTCCGTCAGCCGGAAATCCCGCGCGGCGTAGCGATACGTCAATTGGGTATGATCAAAACCGAGCTGATGCAGCATCGTTGCGTGCAGGTCGTGAACAGAGACTTTCTTTTCGACAGCGCGGAAGCCGAATTCATCGGTCGCACCATGGACATAACCACCCTTCACGCCACCCCCCGCCATCCAGACGGTGAAGCCGTGATGGTTGTGGTCACGCCCGTTGATCTTACCCGCATTCGAACCGGGGGTCGGAAGTTCCACGGTGGGCGTGCGACCGAATTCACCGCCCCACAGGACGAGTGTTTCGTCCAGCAGGCCTCGTTCCTTGAGGTCCGTCAATAGTGCGCCGATGGCCTTGTCGCATTCTCCGGCCAGCCGGCGGTGGTTCACTTCGAGGTCGTCATGATTGTCCCACGGCTGTCCTTCGCCATGCCAGAGCTGGACGAAGCGGACACCCCGTTCAATCAAACGGCGTGCGATCAGCAGTTGCCGCGCCTGAACGCTGGACCCATAGGCTTCCAGGACATGTTTGGGCTCCTGCTGGACGTCAAAGGCGTCGGTTGCTTCCATCTGCATCCGGTAGGCGAGCTCGAACGAGTGGATGCGGGATTCCAGCACCGCTTCGTTGGCTCGTTTCTCGGCGTGTTTCCGGTTCAGTTCCTGCAGCAGATCAAGCTGTCGACGCTGTTCGCCTCGACCGAGCTGGTCGTTACGGATATTTTCGATTAGCCGCTCGATCGCCTGATGGCGGGTATCGATATACGTTCCCTGGAAGACGCCGGGAAGGAATGCGGAACGCCAGTTCTGGGCCCCTGTGATCGGCAATCCGTTGGGGCACATCGCAACAAAGCCAGGCAGGTTCTGGTTTTCCGTTCCGAGCCCGTAAGTGACCCACGAACCGAAGCTGGGCCGGGGAAGTCGACCGTCGCCGCAGTTCATGAGCATCAGTGAGGGCTCGTGATTGGGGACTTCCGCGTGCATCGACCGGATCACGCAGATATCGTCGATGTGCTGGGCGGTGTGGTGAAACAGTTCACTGACTTCGATCCCTGCCTCGCCGTATTTCTGAAACTTGAAGGGGGACGCAAGTGCCGCACCGGTCTTACGTTCCGTCGGAAGGTTGGGCATGGGCAGCACTTGCCCCGCGTACTTCGTCAGGGAGGGTTTCGGGTCGAACGTGTCGACGTGCGACGGGCCGCCATTCAGGAAAATATGAATGACGTGCTTGGCTTTTCCCTGGAAATGAGCCGGCTTGGCCGTCATCGGAGACAAGCCCGCTGCCGCCGGGGCGGTTGCAGCGGCGGCTGCTTGTCCGTTGGTGAGCATCCCTGCCAGTCCCAAAACGCCGAGTCCGGTTCCCGAACGAGCGAGAAATTCACGACGGGTGCTTGGCTGGCGGGCGAACTGTTCAAGATTCATGGCATTTCCAATTCGTCAGACATCAATTTGCTAGTCGTTATTGTGGCAGGACTTAGCGTCGAAAACCCTGGTCGGGTTGGCGCCCTGGCCAGTGGCCTGCGTGTGACTGATTCTACGCAAAAGGGGACTACGTGAGTACCTCAGGAATTTCAAGGCCCTTCCGATTGGTTCGCAGCTCATCAAAGGGCCCCTGCGGACGGCGTGACAGGGGGTGTCATCTTGCAGAAAAGGGAATAAACAGAGCGATGCTTCTGTTTTGGCGCGGCATGTCTAGAATACTGGATCAGATTTCCGAATTCTTACGCGGAGAGTCGGCCGTTCAGGCTGGGTGAACGCCGCGAGCACGAAACAGACAGGAGCACACGAAAGTCCATGGGCGAACAGTACATCTTTACGATGGAGGATCTCCGAAAGTTCCACGGTAAGAATGAGATCCTGAAGGGGATCAATCTTTCTTTTTACCCAGGTGCCAAGATCGGGGTTCTCGGCCCGAACGGTGCGGGTAAATCGACGCTCCTCAAAATTATGGCCGGCCAGGACAAGGATTTCATGGGGACAGCGAAGCTGACCCCCGGCTTCGACTGTATCTACGTCCCGCAGGAACCGGTGCTCGACCCCGAACACACGGTGATGGACGAACTGAACGAAGCGGTCAAAGCCAAGCGAGCCCTGCTGGCTCGTTACGATGAAATCAATGCCAAATTCGGCGAAGAACTGTCGCCTGAGGAAATGGACAAGCTGATCGAAGAGCAGGGGAAGGTGCAGGAACAGATCGACGCCCAGAACCTTTGGGAACTTGATCGAGAACTTGAAATCGCTGCCGACGCGATGCGGCTTCCTCCGCTCGAGTCAAAAATTGGTCCGCTGTCTGGTGGCGAAAAACGGCGTGTGGCCCTGTGTAAAGCGCTGCTGCAGCACCCTGACATGCTGTTGCTGGACGAACCGACAAACCACCTGGATGCCGAGTCGGTCGCATGGCTCGAACGCCACCTGCATGACTACAAGGGGACCATCGTCGCTGTGACGCACGATCGGTACTTCCTCGACAACAGTTGCGAGTGGATTCTCGAACTGGATCAGGGACGCGGTTTCCCCTGGCACGGGAACTACACGACCTGGCTGGAACAGAAGACCGAACGGTTGCGTAAAGAAGAGAAGGCAGCATCCGTTCGTGACAAGATGATGCTGCGGGAACTGGAATGGGTCCGGTCTTCGCCCAAAGCCCGTCAGGCAAAGAGCAAGGCTCGACTCGAAGCGTACGAGAAACTGGTTGCTGAAGAGCAGGAGTCACGCGACGAATCGATCGAACTGCGGATTCCGCCCGGTCCTCGTTTGGGTGAGCAGGTGGTGGTGTTCGACAAGGTCTCAAAAAGCTTTGGCGATCGCCTGCTGATCAGTGACCTCTCGTTCTCGCTGCCACCGGCCGGGATCGTCGGCGTAGTCGGCCCGAACGGTGCGGGTAAGACGACGCTGTTCAAGCTGATCGTGGGCCAGGAATTGCCCGATTCCGGAACCGTAACGCTCGGGAAAACGGTCAAGATTGCTTACGCCGAGCAGAACCGTACGACGCTCGATGGCGAGAAAACTGTCTACGACAATATCTCGGGTGGCGCGGACTTCCTGCATTACGGCAACGTTCGTATTAACACCCGCGCATACTGCGGCAAGTTCAACTTCAAAGGTCCTGACCAGCAGAAGCAGGTCAAGTTCCTCTCCGGGGGGGAACGCAATCGACTGTTGCTCGCCAAGACCGTGACGGTCGGTGGCAATCTTCTGCTGCTGGACGAACCGACCAACGACCTGGACATCGAAACGCTGCGATCGCTGGAAGACGGGATTCAGAGTTTCAGTGGGTGTGCCGTCGTGATCAGCCACGACCGGTGGTTCCTGGACCGTATCGCCACACACATTCTCGCGTTTGAAGGTAACAGTGAGGTCTACTTCCACGAGGGGAACTACGAAAGCTACGAACTCGTGAAGAAGCAACGACTCGGTGCGGAGGCCGAACAACCTCATCGGATCAAGTACAAGAAACTCGTGAAGTAACCAGACTCTTCCGATCAGAGTCACGTCACGAATCACGCCAGAACGACGAGGGCGGTCCAACCGGGCCGCACTCTGCTGTTTCCCGTTGCAATCAACGATGCTTTGGAGGGTGAATACGACTGAGCCGGGCCGGGAAAAATCCACCGAAGAGGAATCTCACTTTCTGATGCGGACCCTCCAGACTTCTGCCTGATCGCGAGTGAAGCACGGTCGCTTGTCGGATCGTCTCCGAGAGAGGGATTTGAAATCCGTGCAGATTTTGATTTCGGTCGTCAACGTGATAGCGTCAGTTGCTCATTGCCTGTCGACAGTTCGTTGGAGACTGTCCCTCGTCGAGGCCTATGGAGTGCATCACATGCAATCGCAATCGCGCCGTACCTTCCTGCGAGGCACTTCTGCCATCGTCGCGTCTTCGCTACTGGCTTCCGGAAGAGGCTCCATCGCCCGTGCAGCGCAGGGGAAGCGGGTTCGCGTGGGGATCATCGGAGCTACCGGGAAGGGGGACTACGGGCATGGAGTCGATGTCGCGTTCACGAAGTTGCCCCATGTTGAAATCGTGGCTTTAGCGGATGCGGATCCGGCGGGGCGTGAGAAGGCGAGCAAGCGGACGAATCCGGCGAAGACCTTTGCCGACTACCACGAGATGCTGGAGAAGGTTCCGATGGATGTCGTGGCAATCTGCCCCCGGTGGATTGACCAGCATCACGACATGCTCGTTGCGGCGGCCGAAGCGGGCTGCCATGTCTATATGGAAAAGCCATTCTGCCCGACACTCGCAGAGTGCGATTCGGCGGTCGAGGCACTCAAGAAGAAAAACCTCAAACTGGGGATTGCTCACGTTAGTCAGTACTCACCCGTCCTTGGTGTGGTTCAGTCGCTCATCAAGAATGGCGAGATTGGCGACGTGCTGGAGCTGCGGGCGAGAGGAAAAGAGGACCAGCGTGGGGGTGGTGAGGACTTGTGGGTTCTGGGGTCTCACATGCTGGGACTGATGCGCTCGCTGGCGGGCGAGAACGCCACTTCGTGTTCGGCGACGGTGTTGAAAGAGGGGCACAAAGTTACGAAGTCCGACGTCGTTGCCGGGGCAGAAGGGATCGGGCCGCTGGCGGGTGACAACATCCAGGCGACGTACACCTTTCCCGGTGGCGTTTTCGGGCACTTTGCCTCGCGCAAGGGAATGGGGCTCAATCCGTCGCGGTTCGCGATTCAGGTCTTTGGTTCCAAAGGGATCATCGAGATGGAGAGTGGGTATCTGGCAAAAGCACAGATTCTCAGGGATCCATCCTGGTCGCCAGGGCGTTCGGGCAAGTCGTGGGAACCGGTCACGTCCGCGGGGATCGGAAAGCCGGAAACGCGGACAGACGGATCGTACGAGGGGGGGCATCTCGCTGCGATCAACGATCTGCTGGACTGCATCGAGCACGATAAAGAGACCCTCTGTTCGGCGGAGGACTCCCGCCAGATCACTGAAATGATCGTCTCCGTATTCGAGTCGCACCGACTCGGTCGACCCGTCGATCTGCCGGTCAGGACAAGAGTGAATCCGCTGACATTGCTCACGTAGGAAACATCGCGTCTGCTCACGCGTAACGATGAGGGTGAGACTCCTTCTGTCCGGGCGTTGTATGCCACCCGGTCTGCCCGTGCGGCAGTGACCTCTGAAAGAGAGGCGGTATTGAGGTGCGTTGATAGGTCTTGGGGTGGGAGTTCGTCGGAACGCTGCCGTAATCTCGGGTACTCTCCCTCTTTTTCCCAAGTGCAGAGGGACTCCAGACGGCTCGACCGGACAACGGACTGGCGGGTGTGATTGCGACCAGTTGATGCGCACAGGGCCTGATTCGGGCCGGTTGAGCGATTTGCAATTCGGCTCAGCGGGCGTAGACTCCTACGCTTCTCTTTTCGAGTGATCTGTTGATCGGGATGGTGGCCGTGCGGAAGGCTTTCCTCGCAGTTTGTCAGCGGTGTTTTGCCAGCATCGCCTGACCCGGGTGTTCGCGTCAAAGGGAACGATGGGATGCAGAGTGTCGTTGGAATTCTCGTTTCGTTGGGCCTGTTGATGATTCTGGCCTATCGCAATCACAGCGTGATTGTGATCGCTCCGCTGTGTGCTCTGCTGGCGGTGGCTTTCGACGGGGAACTCCCTTTGCTGGCGACGTATACACAGATCTTTCTGGACAGTGTGGGCCTGTTCATTGTCCGTTATTTCCCCCTGTTTCTACTTGGTGCCATTTTCGGCAAGCTGATGGAGGCAACGGGCAGTGCCACGTCCATTGCGGAAGCGATCGTGCGGTGGGTGGGGGCACGACGGGCCGTTCTGGCACTGGTGCTGACGTGCACCATTCTGACGTATGGTGGGGTCTCACTGTTTGTGGTGGTCTTTACCGTATTTCCGCTCGCCGTGGCCCTGTTCCAGCAAGCGGATCTGCCGAAGCGACTGATTCCGGCGTCGATCGCCCTGGGGGCATTTACTTTCACGATGACCGCTTTACCGGGGTCAGTTCAGATCCAGAATCTGATTCCGATGCCATTCTTCAAGACCACCTCGTTTGCCGCTCCCGGCATGGGCTGCCTTGCGGCGGCGATCATGTTTGGGTTGGGGATGCTCTGGTTGAACTGGCGAGCCAGGCAGGCTCACGAGCATAACGAAGGGTATGGTGACCACGGGGCAGTGGTAACGGAGTCGGCGCCGTCCGAGCCTTCGATCACTCCGCCCCCTCTGTTCATTGCACTGGCACCCCTGGTTTGCCTGTTCGTGTTAAACCTGGTCTGTTCTCAGTACCTCGTTCCGGGCTGGAAGGCCGACTACCTGGGGGAGAAGCGGTTCGGAGCGACAACACTCGGGAAAGTGCAGGGGATCTGGTCCACCATTCTGGCCATGTCAGGAGCCATCCTGTGTCTCATGGCACTCCATTGGAAGCGAGGACGTGACCTCAAGGAAATTCTGTCAGCAGGAGCACAAAGCTCGCTCATGCCTGTCTTCAACGCCGGTTCAGAATTCGGCTATGGATCTATCATCGCCGCGCTGGGGGGATTCACGCTGATCAAAGAGTGGATGGTGGGGATCGCGCCTGCGAGGCCGCTGGTTTCCGAAGCGATCAGTGTCAACGTCCTGGCGGGGATTACCGGTTCGGCTTCCGGAGGACTGAGTATCGCTCTGGAAGCGCTGGGGGAGACATTTTACGAACGGGGATTAGCAGCGGGACTGGATCCGGGAGTACTTCATCGGGTGGCGTCGCTCTCGTGCGGAGGCCTCGATACGTTGCCGCATAATGGAGCTGTCATCACGTTGCTGCTGATCTGCGGTGCGACTCATAGGCAGTCATACGGTGATATTGCGATGGTCTCGGTGGTGGGGCCCATGATTGCAACGGCCACTGTCGTCCTGCTGGCGTAGACGGAACGGGTTTTCGGCAATGGCGTCGGTCGTCGCAAACGCGAAAGTGAGCGCAGGTTAGACCTCTTCCACTGGAGGTTCGCTGGTGGCAGCAAGGACTTCCCTTGGAATTCCCGGCATCAGCCTGAGTTCAGCGGGGTCGATCAGTGTTTGCAGCATGGTCGACACCAGGTTTTTGATCCTGATCGGCTGGGAGGACGGTTCACTTCCATCGCGATTGGATTGCCCGATCACCTGACCGGCTCGGAGTCCTCCCCCGGCCATGAGCAGGGGTGAGAGGTTGCCCCAGTGATCTCGTCCCCCATTCTGATTGATGCGGGGAGTGCGTCCCATTTCACCCGTCGCGACCAGCATGATCTTTTCACTGAGTCCTCGTGCTTCGACATCGTCGAGGAACGCCGCGACAGCGTGGTCGAGCGGCGGGGCCATGTAACGCATCCCTTCTTCCATGGTTGCGTTATTCACATCGGCGTGCATGTCCCAGACAAAGCTGGTCGTGACCGTAACGAATCCGCAACCGGCTTCACACAGACGCCGCGCCAGCAGCAGCAGTTTGCCCAGTGACTTGGCGTTATCGACGTAGTGGTTGTAGTTGTTCCACTTCCGGTCAATCTGATCGGGTCTGACCAGCGGCGCCGTGTCATAGCGAGCGATCGTGCGGGGGTCTTCTTTGGACAAATCAAAGGCCCCTGCGACGCCACCGAGCAGCGTGCTGAAGGCCTGCATCTGGAGCGGGTCTGTTGTGCTGATGCCACCACGTTCGTCCCGTTGAAACCGCTGACGATCGAGTTCCGTCAGCAACGTACGTCGATCACCGAGTCGGTCGATCGAGACTTTCAGTTCCAGATTCTGTTGCAGGTCACCACCCGCACCGGGAACGAACGGAGCAAAGCCGGCACCCAGAGGACCCGGTGAATCCATTTTCCCAAAGGCCGTGACTTCGGGGCCGGTGGATGCATCCACCGAACGGGGAAACAACATGGCATTGGTCGGCATGCCTGACTCGGGACGATTGGCACCCGCAACTCGGGCATACATCGAACCAACGTTTGCCCCTGAGGTCTCTTTGCTCACGACCGGTTTGATGTCGTGATTGCCGTCGCCTGTGGCGAATGATCGCACAATGGTGAGGCGGTCAGCACGCTGGGCCAGTTGAGGAAATGACGAGCCGAACGTGATACCGGGAAGGGCCGTCTGGATTTCCCCCGTGACACTCTGAATTCCGACTGGTGCCGTCATCTTGGGGTCGAATGTCTCGAACTGGCTGGGCCCGCCATGCAGAAACAGAAGAATGACCGACTTGTCAGAGATGGGGAGCGATTTAGGAGTGGCCAGGGCGGAACTGGCCAACCAGTTCGCCGCACCGAGTCCCGCCAGCCCGCGTGCTCCGATGCTTAACATCTCTCGACGACCATAGCGCGGATGCGCGTCCAGAAGCGTTAACAACGCAGGAGTCTCCAGTGGGTGGGATCAAGTTGGGCGGGGAGTAACTGGTCACGATATCGGAGAAGTCCGATGCGAACAACCCGATTTTTCTGATGTAGTCGCTGATGGTGTGAGCATGTACATGTGCGGCTTGAGTGAATGGCAGCGTGCCGTAGCGAACCCATTCCGTAGAGAACTCGTCGACACGCGTGACATCGATGAGCGTAACAGAGGAACGGCACCCCAGAGGAAAGGGTGCGTCAATCAAACTGAAACGGCTCTCCCGCCACTTCGTAACCCGGCCGAGCCCCGACGTTCAGTAACAATCCGAGGCTGATCGCCGTCATCAGAAGGCTCGAGCCTCCATAGCTCATCAGGGGAAGGGTGATGCCGATGACCGGCAAGAGTCCGACGGTCATTCCTGTGTTGATAATCGTCTGCGTGGCCCAGAGGGTGACGATGCCGACGGCGATCAGTCGACCGAAGGGCTCGCGCGTCCGCGCAGCGACGCGCAGTCCCAGGGCGAAGAAGGTCAGGTAAAGCAACAACGTGGTTGCGGCTCCGATAAATCCCCAGCGTTCTCCGATCAGACAAAAGACAAAGTCTGTTTGGGCGGCGAATAAGCGGTAGGCGTCTGGATCGTCGATCCGAGCCCCGCCGAATTCGCTTCCCTGCAGTCCACCCAGTGACAAGACAACCTTTGACTGGTGCTGGTGCCAGCGGTCGCCACCCGGGTTGGGACCACCGTCGACCTGAGTGAACAGGGCTGTGATACGTGACTTTTGTTCGGCACTCATCTTTGCCCAGAAAAGGGGTGAGACTGCCACTCCGAGCAGACAAACGCAGGCCAGATGCCGCCAGCGGGCTCCCGCAGCGAACAGCATCCCGAAGAGGACTGGCACGAAGAGTAGAGCCGATCCCAAGTCTGGTTCGAGCAGGATGAGAGCGAGGGGGACCAGTGTCAGAGCGAAGGGAGCGACCAGCCCGCTGACGCGCAGAAAGTTGTCCCGGTACATCAGATACTGAGCCATTGCCAGGATGAATGTCAGTTTGACGATTTCCGAGGGCTGCAGGTCGAAGAAACCGAGCTGGATCCAGCAGCGGGCTCCCCCTCGTTTCTCCATAAATAGCACAATGACCAGGAGAGGGAGGGAAGCGGCGAAGAGCAGATGACCGACGGGTTTCCAGGTTCGGTAGGGGACGGCCAGTGCCAGGGCGAGTGCGGGAAGTGCCACAAAAGCCCACGTCACCTGTTTGGGAAAGAGATTCGGTCCTTCGTTTAATTGATCGGCACGTGCAATCCCGGATAGCCCGATCATCAGCAGCGCCACGGCGCAGAGGCCCACCAGCCAGGGGACACGCCTGAGCAATTCCACTGTCGACACGCGAGTTCCTCCTGATCTCCCGATGCTCGATGCGACTTCGAACAAGTCCATCCCTGTTGGAAACGGAGGTCGTTATCCGATTTGAAACGAACTTCGGCAAGATCAGTTTGTCGCGGTTGCTCCTTCGGTACGGGCCGCGATCAGGAGGGGAACGATCGTCGGATCAATCGGTGGCGGTTTTCCGGGCGGTCACTTCTTCTCCAGTGGCTTCGATAGCAGCCCGAGACCCGCGTCGGCTGACGCCAGATTTTCCAACGAGCGTGATACGCGTCCCCGTAACGTCCTCAACGGCTGCATCGGCAGAGCTGGCGTGCACGGATTCACTCGTGGTAGGACGTCAGGATGAATTCGCGCGGTGGCAGCATAACGGTCTGCGACATCGGCGGGGGGAGATTGCGGAGAAACTGTTCCCGTTCGACGGCACAGTCACGGATGTGATCGTCATTATGAGTCGCGTCCGGGACAATCACAAACCGCTTGGGACCCGGTGCGGCGGCGTATAATTCCTTGCCGAGCGCCAGCGGTATCAGCCGATCTGTATCGCCATGACTCTGGAAAACAGGACCTTGGTAGTTTCTGATTTTCTCGACTGAGTTCATCCGCTGCGTCATGTTCCAGTCGGGAAAGAGGAGCGGAACATGCTGGCGAGCGACGTCAGGCAATGACGAGAACGTGCTTTCGAGGATCAGGCCGCGAGCCCCTCCGTTCGCCGCGAGATCTACAGCGACGGCTCCGCCCAACGACCGGCCCATGAGCACGACATCGCTGGGATGAATTCCATTCTCATTCGCCAGCCAGTTCCGCGCCGCCTGCGCGTCTTCGAAGACCGCGCGTTCATGCGCGATTCCCGAACTCCGGCCGTATCCGCGGTAGTCGAATACGAGAATCGAGACGCGGTGCAATTTGGACAGGCGTCCGACAAGGATGGCCCACTTGTCGACGGTCCCCACATTTCCGTGGCAGTACAGGACAACGGCCTGAGGATTGGGATGAGCGAAATACCGGGCATCGATTCGATCGTTCGTTCCCGAATTGATCCAGACCGGCTGACCCCCGGCGTCTTCGTAGAAGGGAGAGAATGGGGCGACTGACTGAGGATAAACCAGCAACTGCTCCAGCGGCCGGAACGGGGAGAACGGGCCGAGGGCTCGACATCCCGATACAGCGAGAAGCATCGCCGTCAGTGAAACAAGTGCTGCCCAACGCATAGCCAGATGTCACACGTTTGAGGAGTATTGTTGGCATCCAGTCCGCATTCCCGGTTCACTCTGACGAGGTTGCGCGGAACAGCGATCAGGCGTATGACAGCACGCAATCTTTCTGTCAGGGTTTAGGTAACCATCACAAACGACTTCGATACTCAAATCGGTCGCCAGGACCTGCGGGTGCGGTGGTACTCACCTGCAGAAATAATTCAGTGGAATCACGTTTGTTTTTCGGAACTCGCCGTGGGGAAGTTTAACGATTTTGGTGACTTTCTCGTTTCAGCGAGCCCTGCCGGGAGAGACTGAAAATGTGCAGATAAGGGTCTTAAGTGAACGTCTGTGCGAATCTCAGCAGACCTGCCGGTCCGACCAACCCGTCAAAAATCAACCCTTGCGGATATTGCCGGTCGTTTGAAAGAGGTCGCGATCTACGAAATTGCTGGCGAAAAGTGAGTCGGTCCTGCAAAATCAGTGACATGAGACTGACGAAGACGCATCGTATCGCTGAATGGTGATTCGCAGATCTGTTCATTTGCAGACCATGCCGATTTCGGAGTCGGGGCGAGAGAACAGAATGCCGTTCCGTCGATTGACCTCTTCCGATCTCAATTTGCAATTCGACTTCGATGCTCGGTCCGAAAAACAGGAGAGCAGTCGGATGAATCAGGGAGTGAGGTCAGTCACACGGTGGAATTGAGGGGCACGGATGTCGATTTTCGTCAGGGAGAGGAATTGTCACCATGAACTGGATTCGACTCGGTCCAGTGACCGCAGAATCGCTGGTCCTCTGTATCACACTGTTCCTCAGTTGTCAGTTCGAGGCCATTTCGGAGCAGCAGATACTGCGGGACGTCCAGCGGAACTGGGGCGCGATTCAAATGCTGCACCAGTCTGTTCTGCAGGATGGTGTGCGGAGTGCTGGTGATACAGAACTGTCCGGTCCGCTGGATGTCTGGAATGGGGACTGGTGGCGGATTCCCGTTACGCCGCTTCACCATGAAGATACAGTCCACCTGGTGCTCTGTTTCTTTGGGATGTGGTACGCAGGGCATCGACTGGAACAGCGATGGGGCAGCTTTCGAGTCTTGCTGTTTCTGTTCCCGGCATTCTGTATTCCTGTCATGGCACAGCTTTGTCTCGGGCAGGCTATCACCGGCTTGTCGGGTGTCATTTGTGCGATTCTTGGTGCTCTCGTCGTGCTGCGTCGGTTTCATGGCGACGTTGCGGAGATCTTCCCCGCAGACGCAGGTGTTGCCGGGGTTTGTCTGATCGGTTTAGGGTGGCTCGCTTCGATCGCGGGAATCTGGGACTGTCCGAACGCTGCTCATCTGGCGGGGTTCTGTTACGGGGCCTGCATTGCCTGGCTGATGTCCGGCCCGGTGGGGCACCTGACGATTGTGCGAGCGGCAGTCGTGCTGGCTCATTTCTGGATGCTGCCCGCCCTGATGCTGGCTGCGCATCCTTTCTGGGTCGGCCGGTATCAATGGTATCGGGCGACTCAGACGGCCAATTTGGACCTTGCTGACGAGCGGTTGGAACAGGCTGTCCTGTTCGACCCGACATTGAGTGGGGCGTGGTTGACCTGGTCAAAGAATGCGGAGCAGCAGGGTGACCTGCCCAAAGCCTGGGCGCGACTGATCGAGGGATTGTCGATCCATCCCGCCGATCCGCGACTCATTGACGGGACCCGACGATTGTGGCGTCATCTAGATATACAGCAGCGCCGTGCGGCAGAAGGAGTGCTGTTACGGTTTTTCGGCAGCCAGGCCGCCGTCTGGCTGAGCCAGATCCGCGCCGGCGCATCCTCAAAATTAGTCGGGGGAGGGGATGATTCTCCACTGACCACCGCACCGGCGGATGTCTCGCAGTTTTCACTGGAACAGAAACTCGAGTTGCCCTCCCAACCCTTTATGCGAGCAGATGCTGGCGAAGAAACACCTCTCGCCCCGGATCAATTCAATGACGCCGTCGAAGGAACGCTGTTTTAGCGCCTCGAGCTCGAAGTGGCCACAGACTGTCATCTTGTTTCTGACGACCCTTTCGAGTTGGTATCACGGACGGGGATTACATCACGGGGCGGAGGACCCCTTCGTCGTGCCCGATTGCCAGCAACCCCGCGAATTCCAGTGGCGCGGGCCAGAAGATGACCAGTCGTTCGTCCGGTTCGGTTTGCCTGGTCGCCGTTTGCAGAGCCAGTCTCGTATCTCGGCAGACTTCGATGGACCTCCATCCGAGTGCATTGTGCGACAGTGCGAGATCCGCGGCACTGTCGGTGCCAGGCCAATGTCCCAGAGTCGGGGTCAGGATCAATCGGCGCGCGGGGTGCCGTCTGCAGATCACCTCACTCAAGTCCGACTGAATTTGCTGGTTCAGGATGACCAGTGCGTTCAAGCCCCTTGATGAGCGAGATTGATCCCAACTGCTCCACTGCTGTTCGAAATCATATTCCGAGTCATAGCCGCACAGACTGACCCGTGTTGTGTGGCGTGAAGTCTCGGACGCCAGGGGATGATGCATTCGCAGCGTGTCATGCATCGTCCACTCGCCGTCGGGACGAGAGAACAGGATGTCGCGCAGGGTGGATGACACGTTCAGAAAGCAGGATTGCAGGGTCATCATGGAATTCACTTTCATTTGTCAGAGACTTGCCGGGGCAAAACCGTTCATTGCAGGGGCATCCTAGAAGTGGCTCATAAGGTGAAGCTGAGCGAATTCTAAATTCGTCTT
The DNA here is from genome assembly GCF_044336245.1 of Schlesneria sphaerica. Classification (NCBI taxonomy): domain Bacteria; kingdom Pseudomonadati; phylum Planctomycetota; class Planctomycetia; order Planctomycetales; family Planctomycetaceae; genus Schlesneria; species Schlesneria sphaerica. The sequence goes on from NZ_CP172346.1 coordinate 5,125,383, forward strand.
TATCTTTCTGTTGAAGCCGTCACGCAGACCCCAACGGACCCTAAGATGGGATGTGGAATTTTTGTGTCCTGTGGGAACCCGGCATGAGCAGTCGCATCCTGGTGGTCGAAGATGAACGGCGAATCGCCGACTTTCTGGTTCGGGGGCTGACCGAAGAGGGGTACTCTGTTGAGCATGCGGAAGATGGTCGGGCCGCATGGGACCGGCTTCAGGGGGACACGTGGGATCTCGTGCTGCTCGACTGGTGGTTACCGGTCGAGGACGGGGTCCAGGTTCTGCGGCGATTTCGTCAGAAGAATCGGTCGACGCCTGTGTTGTTCCTTACGGCGCGCGATGCGATTTCGGAACGTGTCACCGGCCTGGATGCCGGTGCGGACGACTACCTGACGAAGCCATTTGCGTTTGAAGAACTGCTGGCACGCGTGCGGGCGCTGCTTCGCCGTCACGATCAGTCCGACAGTTTAACCATGGAGTTCGAGGATATCCGGATCGACCTGGCCACTCAGCGCGCTTCTCGTGACGGGCATGCGCTGAATCTGACCACGAAAGAACTGGCCCTGCTCAGTTTCTTTCTGCGAAATCCGCGAAAGGTGCTGACTCGGACTCGCATCTACGAATCGGTGTGGGACGAAAACTTCGACGGATTATCGAATACGCTGGAAGTTCACGTCAAAGAGCTACGGCAGAAGCTTGAGGCGTACGGCCCTCGGGTAATCCAGACTCGCCGGGGAATGGGCTATTTTCTCGAACATTCCTCAAACAGCGAGTCGTACCCATGAAACTGGTCAGCCGGGTTTCGTTCTTCTTTCTCGCTGCTCTCGCCATGATTCTGCTCGGAAACTCGCTCTTGATTTACGGTGCGGCGCGGGGATATCTCACCGAACGATTCGACGAGCAACTGGAAACAGCCCTGCAGACCCTCGTAGCGGCTGTTGAGGTCGAAGATGACGATGTGAAGTGGGAACCGTCAGATCATACGGTCATGTTAGGAGCGGACCGGGGTGGTGACGAAATTCGCTGGATTGTTGTCGGGGACGACGGGCGAGTTCTCGACCAGTCACGCAATTTGACTCCGAGCGATGCCGCCTGGCTGATGGCCCGGCAGTCGACATCAACCGGAGACAGAGCGAACTGGAAATTCCTGCAGCAGGACTTGAGTGCGCCGAATCCAAAGCCGCTTGTTGAGAGGACGCCACTTGAACAAAGTCATGTCACGATCGTCGTCGCACGTGACTTTGCCCGATTGTGGGGACTTCTGCGGCTGCTCGCACTGGTGCTGGTTGTCCTTCCCATCCTCTGCTGGCTGGTTGCCGCTGTGCTCGGACGCTGGTTTGTGGGACGGGCGATTGATCCTGTTCGAATGATGGCGCAGGACCTTCGCCAGATCCGCAGCGACGACACGCAGGCACGACTGACGGTGGCCGAAACCAATGACGAACTGCAGGAATTGGGGCAGTCGTTTAATGAATTGCTGGATACCATCTTTCTGGCCTACGAACGGCAACGGCAGTTCGCGGGTGATGCGGCGCATCAGCTGCGGACCCCCCTGACAATCCTTCAGGGGCATGCAGAGTTAGCCTTGCGTCGAACACGCTCAAGTGAAGAGTATCGCCAGACGCTGTCGATCGTTCAAGAAGAGGTTCTCAGGCTGAACCGAACCGTGGAAACGTTACTGCGATTGGCTCGTCCTGATGAGGAATCGATGCTGACCCCCACGCAGGAGGTCGACTTGTGCGAGTGGCTCCATCAGGATCTGACGAAATGGTCCTGCCATGTGCGTCGGACGGATATTCAGGTGAATTGCGAATCACCCCTGATTTGTGAGACCCGGCCGGATCTGCTGGAGCAGATTCTGGAGATCCTGATGACTAATGCGATGAAGTACAGTCCACCGGGCTCAGAGATTCGTGTGAATGGATTTCGCAGCGGTTCTGAGTGTGTGCTGGAAGTTGCTGACCGTGGCCAGGGAATTGCGACCGAGGATCTTTCGGCCATCTTTGATCCGTTCTATCGAACGCGAGCGGCACGCCATTCTGGAGAACGGGGAGAGGGGCTCGGACTGGCTCTCGCCCAGCGACTTGCAGGATCCCTCAACGCGCGGCTGGAATGCGAAAGTCAACCGGGGAAGGGGAGTACCTTCCGAGTTCGTCTTCCACCATGACAGACCGGTCGACGTGAGAGGAATTGTTCAAAGGGTGAAGAATAAAGGGGAATTTAAAGTCGCTTCACGATGGCCTTATCCCGCTGTCCTAGCATGACTTCAGGCAGGTGACACCAACGTCATCGCCAGTCGTTCCGAATCGAAGGTACTGCGGGAGGTTATTATGAATGCCTTGTCCAAGTGGACTTTTTCGAGAGCTCTCTCTCGTTCAATCGCTGGGATGAGAGAATGGTCTGACCTGTTGAAAAGGGTTCTCGACTTCAATGAACCGGTGATTCCCTCTTATGGTCGGAATGGGCGTCTCTATGGATATCGTCCACGGCATAGTCGGAGCAGTCCCTCTCCTTCCCAAGTGGAATGATGCCCGTCGATTCCAGAGAACCCTGCGCGAAGGCATTCAATAGGAGCGTTAGCAGGCCCGCACCTCGTTCGTGCTCACTGGGGAAGCCTCGGCAGAAATGCTTTCCAGCAGAAGGTTTCCCCGCTTCGGCTTGGCAATTTCTTGAGCAACTCTCCATACGATATCGCAGCCGGTGTTCCCATGGCCGCGTACAGTCAGCTTTCGGAAGGAAAATTACACTCCCGTAAGTATTGTCGAGGCGATGGAGGAAAAAATCAGGGGATTTCACGGAAGGGAAAACTTCAGCTCAAGAAGCGATTTGCGAGACTGTGCGTTGCGTTTTGCGGCAAACGCCAGTCACATCGGCAGTTACGGCTGCCGGATTATCTCACCGAAGCGGTTGCACTCAGTGTTCTCAATGGTCCTCGTGGTGAAACTTTTTCAGCGGCGGGAGGATGCGTGCGGTTTTGGTCGGCGCGCAGACGATTGAAATAGCCTTGTAGGACGAGCTAGACTCTGACGGACAGATTGGGTGACATGGCCGTGTCCCCGATCGATGGACAGGAGCGTCCGCTGGAGAACGTTGTCGCACAGGATATGCGACGCTAGCCAGTTCGCGAGGCAGCCCACGATTTCGTGGAACTCGAAGCACCGACGAACATCAGTTCTGGCTTTTGAATCACGATCCTGGTCCCGCACGGCCCAATGCAGGACATTTGAATTCTCCGTGGAACCGCACTTTATGAGTTATCACCTGTTAACCGGGGCGACCGGGCTGCTCGGTAACTATTTGCTTCGCGATTTGCTTCTTCGTGACGTTCCTGTAGCGGTGGTGGTTCGACCCAATCGAAAGCAGACCGCACGCCAGCGTATCGAAACGGCCCTTTGTGCCTGGGATGCAGAGCTGGGGAAGCCACTCTCGCGACCTGTCGTGATTGAGGGGGATATCTCCCAGCCCGATCTGGGGATGGATGCAGTCGATGTGCGCTGGGCGGCAGAACACTGCACCGCAGTGATTCACAATGCGGCGAGTCTGACATTTCACTCGACCAGTAAAGAGGGCGAGCCCTGGAAGTCCAATATCGAAGGGACTCACAACGTCCTCGAATTCTGCCGCAATGCGGGAATTCGTAAATTCCACCATGTCTCAACCGCGTACGTCGCGGGGCTGAGGCAGGGGAAGGTTCTGGAAACAGAACTGAACGTCGGGCAGCAGTTTTCAAACGATTACGAATGCAGCAAACTTCAATCGGAAACGCTTGTTCGGCAAGCGGACTTCCTGGATGAACCGACCGTGTTTCGACCGGGAATCATTATCGGTGATTCCCAGACCGGACAGACGACAACCTACCACGGTTACTACGCAGCCTTGCAGCTGGTCCACACGATTGTCCGTGCCTACTCCCCGAACGAAACCGGCCTCGTGGGGGGGGACCAAGTTCGTCTGACATTGACAGGGAATGAAACCAAGCACCTGGTGCCGGTGGACTGGGTCTCTGCCGTCATGGCGCACGTCATCACACACGCTCGCTGGCACGGAAAGACCTATCACTTAACGCCCAAGCATCCCGTTACTGTACGACTCATTCGTGACGTACTGGAACAGGCGACCGGATTTTACGGCGCGTCGTTCTATGGGGCGGGCGAACGTCCTGACGATGCGTCTGAGTCGGAAATGCTGTTCTACGAACACATTCGCGTCTACAACTCGTACTGGAAAATGGATCCCGAGTTCGACACAACGAACACGGATCTGGCGATGCCTCAACTGCCCTGTCCGCACGTCGATCGGCAGTTGCTGATGAAGTTGTCTCGAATCGCCATCGAGAACGGCTTCCCCACCCCGAGTAAGAAGCCAATCGAACCGGAATTCGATGCGGCCACGCATTTGAAACCGCTGATCGATCAGGCCGGCGTTCCCCTCCAGACCGAAGCTGAAGAGCGAGTGCTTGGACTGGACATCGCCGGACACGGTGGCGGGCAATGGCAACTGATCGCACGTGGTCATGAACTGATCTCGGTCGAACTGGGTATTCACGCCGACCGTGCCGCGACCTGTCATCTGGACATCAACACGTTTGCTGATCTGGTTCAGGGACGTACGACATGGCGACAGGGGCTGAATTCGGGATCGGTCCGAATCACCGGCAATGGCCATGGCGTCGGTGATTATGCAAAGATCCTCGACCAACTGGTGACCGCACCGGTCCGGTAGTCTCGCCTTTTTTCACTTGCCGTCCCCAAGCGATCTCGAATGACGAGGTGGCTTGGGGACGCTTTGCGTTTGTTTTGACTCATGATCTCTGCTGCGCTACTCGCCGGGCCTTTGCCTGACGCAGGGTAGCGACCTTGTTGTCGCAATGCCGATCGTCCCCGAACGGACCTTGGCCACTCTCAGGACGAAAACTGGTTCCCGACTCGCAGCCTGGATTCTCCAGGGGCCGTCGGTGTCTCGCTCCTTTTTCGTGGATTTCTCTCTTCGCCCGTCACCCCTCTCGTTCCTCGTAAGGAACCACTACCTCGGCGATCGCTCTGTTCAAGGTTTTCGTATCGCCCTTTCTGAATGCGAACCGGCTGCGTATTCGCATTTCGGCAGTTTTTGCGATGTTAAACTTTGTCGATTACGAAGAATTTTCGGAATTTTCGGGTTTTTCACAGAAGTTCGAGGGGCAGAATTCCGATTTTTACTCATGAGGGGCATTTTTTCTACGGCTTAGTACCTGCAGAGCATGACCCTGGAACCGTCCGATTGGGCGGTGACCAAACGTTCTTAAGACAAACATTAGGAGCCCGGACATGAGCAAGGGATTGGCCTTCATTAAGTATGCTTTTGTCACTCTGGCCGCGACAGGAGTGGTTTTTCCTCAAACTCGTCTGCTGGCAGAACAACGGGTCCCCGCGAAGCCAGCTGTGAAGATTGTGGCAGAAAATGCCACTCTCGATGTCACGCTCGGGCAGGGTAACGTCTTCAATGGTCGGGCCGTTGATCAGAGCGGAACTCCGGTGGAAGGTCAGAAAGTCATCGTCAAGCGGGGTTCGGCCGTGATCGGCCAATCCGTGACGGACAGCGAAGGCCGGTTTGCAATCAAGAATGTCAAATCAGGTGTCTATCAGGTGAGTTGCGGTGCCACCCAGGGGAGTTATCGCTTCTGGACTGAGAAAGCGGCTCCACCTTCTTCCCGCACGCAAGGTCTGCTCGTTCTGGGTGAGAACGGGGCCCGTGGCCAGTGCGGAACATGTTGTGATGATGGTACAGGAGTCTTGTTGTGTGCTGCGGGGATCATCGTTGCGGGGATTGCGATCGCCGCTCTCGTGATTGCCCTGAACAATAACAACAATAATGACGATAATCCTGTACCTCATTCGCCGTGAAACAATCGCAATCGCTTCGAATGAGGACGGGCCGCCAGAAGTTGTGTCGCACCTTCTGGCGGCTCTTTCGTTTTCCCACCGGGAGCGGGGCCGGTTCGTGATCTACCCCAGCCAGGAATCCCGACGAGGCACGATCAGCCGTTCTGACTCAGAGTAGGCAGGGTTGATCAGAGGTGTTCGTCACAATCGTGCCGAAACCTGCGGCACGCAGGGTGAATCTGTTCCCGAATGCCGATCAGTGGACAGAAGGGCTCTCTTCCTCCGCTAACTTCCGGATGTAGTCTGCGAAATCGGGGTCTTCGCCGTGCAGCAGTCTGGGCAGACACGCACGGAAGTCGTCTCGACGGCACCATTCTCGCATAAAATCGTCCCAGGAATGCCAGCGGCGCTGCTGCTTGAGGTTCATTCGTTCCTCATAAGCAGTCAGGTAAGCCCGCTCGAACAACGAAATCAGCATCTCGAAGATGACTTGCTGACGTTCTTGTTGTTCTTCGGTCAGTTCACCACAGGCAGTCTGGGATCGGAGTTTCAGATCGGGATTGGCAATCACCAGTCGCAGAAAGTCGTTGTAGGCATCTGCGAGCAGTTGATACGCTTCTTCCTCTTCGTTGTCACGTTCCTTGCGTTGCTCATAAATAAAAATACAGATCGCCATGGGCAAACCAATGACCGTGACGACGTAGCTGAGTAACTCAAAGGTTTCGGTGACAGTCATACCGACTATCTTCGTGCTGCGGGGTGTTTCAGCGGCAGCCATGCACCGTCATGAGCACTGCTTGCGACGCACTGCTGAATGAAATACATCCCCTCGACACCGTCATAAATGTTGGGGTAGATGCTGTTTTGTCGATCGAATGATTGACCTGCGTCCCGTTTGACCATGTCGTCATAGGCGAACCGGTAGACGTTGGCAAACGCTTCGAAGAAGGCCTCGGGATGTCCGCTCGGCAACCGGCAGGCCGCCTTTCCGGAACCCGTCATGTAGGGGGCATTCGGATCGCGTGTGTAGATCGAGTGTGGCTTTCCGTTCTGGCGGACGATCATCTCGTTCGGATTTTCCTGCCGCCACGAGAGTGCCCCTTTGGTACCGTCGATTTCGATGAAGAGGTCATTTTCACGACCATGCGAAATCTGGCTGGCGGTCACGGTACACAGTCCGCCGTTTTCCATACGGATGATTGCGTGGCCGTAGTCGTCCAGTAACCGGCCCTGTTCGAAGGCTTTCAGGTGGCACGAGACCTTATCGGGCAGCAGCCCGGTCATGAAGCGAGCCAGATTGTAAGCGTGAGTTCCAATATCGCCGAAGCAGCCTGCGGCGCCTGACTTGGATGGATCCGTGCGCCAGGCGGCCTGCTTTTGATCGGATTCCTCCAGCCGGGTGCGCAGCCAGCCCTGAATGTAGTTCGATCGAACAGCCTGAATCTCGCCCAGTTCCCCCGCGAGAATCATCTCGCGTGCCTGTCGGACGAGTGGGTAACCTGTGTAGTTATGGCTGACAGCGAAGACCGCACCGGATTTTTCAACAAGAGTTAGCAATTCTTCGGCCTGCACCAGATCAAACGTCATTGGTTTGTCGCAGATGACGTTGAACCCGGCTGACAGCGCTGCCTTGGCCACGGCGAAGTGGGTGTGGTTGGGCGTGGCGACGGTCACGAAATCAATTCGCTTGTCGGCCGACAGCGCTGCTTCTTTCTTGCAGAGTTCATCAAACGAGGTGTATGCGCGGTCTTCGGCGATGTCATAGGCCGGAGCCGACGCCTTGGCGCGGGCGGGATCCGAAGAGAGCGCACCAGCGACGAGTGCCGCTCGATTGTCTAGCACGGCTGCGGTTGCGTGAACGCGGCCAATGAACGAACCCTGCCCCCCGCCGACGAGCGCCATTCGCAGTTTGCGGTTGAGAGAGCCATTGGTCGTTTCCATGATATGTTCCTCAAGAATGCCGAATCAGGAGTGTGGGAGAGTTCGAAAGGGGTTGAAATGCCTGTCAGAAACCCCTTTCGAATGAATTTGGAGCATATCGGCTCGGTCCGCAGTTTGCCATCGATTGCAGGATCTCAGCCTCTTTGGGGCGGTGACTCCCAGCTCACTTGTAAGGCCAATTATTCGATCTCTTCGAGCTCAGGGCTGTTCTCCGCACGAAGTTCCCCGTTGCCGGCCCCGGCCAGTTGCTTGATTTCCCGCTGACGTGAGCGCGATTCAGCGGCTATGATCGGCTGGCGATGGAGAAGAATCCTGAGCGGAGTCATCGTGCGCGTCTTTGTTTCTGAATATCTCGTGGGTGGAGCGTGCGCGGGCGCACGTGTGTCGGCGTCGATGCGACGAGAAGGGCTCGCCATGCTGCGGGCTGTCGCTGTGGACATTGCGAGGCTTCCCGGGACGGTTGTGGTGACAACTTTAGAACGCGGTCTGGCGCTTCCTGAGCCGATTCAGACAATCATCGTCGAAAGTGCCGCGGAGGAAGCGAAGTGGTTTGCCAGATTGATTCATGACGTAGACCATGTCCTCGTTATCGCGCCCGAGACCGATGGCATGCTTGCCGAGCGATGCCGAATTGTGCGAGCCTCACAGGCGGTTTCGTGGAACTGCACGCCCGAGGCGATTGAACTGTGTGGAGACAAACTTCGGTTGTCTCACTTTCTGCAGGCTCTGGGGATTCCCACTCCACGGACGCATCTCGTCGATTTTGCGCAAGAGCCGCAACTCGATGCGGGGCCGATCGTGCTCAAGCCACTCGACGGTGCAGGGTCTTGCCTGACGTTTCTGGTCCGCAACCGGGATGAGTTCCGGCAGGCAGCGGCCGAGTATGAACTTGCAGGCCAAACAGACCACTGCCTCTGGCAACCTTATCTCGCGGGGCGTGCACTCTCGATGGGCTTCAACATCAGCCTCGAGGGGCGTCACGTGGAGTCTCTGCCGATTGCCGAGCAGCGACTGTCAGACGATGGACGGTTTCAATATCGGGGTGGCCTGATTCCTGCAGTCTTACCTGATGCATCGAGAGAGGCCATTCACGAACTGGTGGTTCGCGTCTATCGTGCGATCGACGGCCTGGCAGGGTATGTGGGGATGGACCTGGTACTGACCCCGGAGGGGGAACCGATTCTCATCGAGATAAACCCACGTCTGACTACATCCTATGTGGGGTACCGAAGGGTCTGTCCGAAACTGCTTCCTTGCGATTGGCTGCCGCATCGATTTGAAACATCGCATCTGCTCAAACCGAGTGAAGAAACGCTCGACAAGCTGGAATTCACGCCGGAATGTTAGCACCGTCATATCATTGTTTTTTGTTGTGATAAGACTTTTAAATTGATTCATATCAGGCCATTAACATGTAAGACGATTTAGTTCCGCATGTTTCGTTTCAGGCATTGACATTTAGGGGCAGGGAAATCAACCTCAACTTCAGCACGCCCGGCTCCGGCGGTTTAGTCAGGTTGCCTGTACTTGCTCTTTAATTCGAATGGATCTCGTTTCATGCCACGTGTTGTGATCGTTGGAGGTGGTTTCGCGGGTCTGAATCTCGCCAAGGGACTGGGCAACGTTGCCGATCTCGATGTGACATTGCTTGATCGAACCAACCATCATCTTTTTCAGCCACTCCTGTACCAGGTTGCCATGGCGGGGCTGAGCCCTGCAGAGATCGCTGCGCCGATTCGCAGCGTGCTCGCCCGGTACCGCAACGTCCGTGTCCTTCAAGGGGAAGTCCAGTCCGTTGACGTGCAGCGACAATGCGTCTGCGCGGACTTTGGAGAAGTCGGATATGACTACCTCGTGCTCGCGTGCGGCTCACGACACAGCTATTTCGGTCATGACGAATGGGAAGAGAACGCACCAGGACTGAAAACGCTTGAGCAGGCGACCGAGATTCGGCGACGGGTGCTGTCTGCCTATGAAGAGGCGGAATGCAGCACTTCGCCGGAAGCTCGCAAGCGGTTGTTGACGTTCGTGGTTGTCGGTGGAGGCCCGACCGGCGTGGAACTGGCTGGGGCGATTGGTGAAATGAGCCGATTTACTCTCGCTCGAGACTTTCGCAACATCGACGCCGCTTCGGCCCGTGTCGTTCTACTGGAAGCCGGGCCCCGCATTCTGAATATGTTCAGCGAGAAGTCGTCGTCGCGAGCGGCGCGCGATCTGGAGCAACTCGGGGTTCAGATCTGGACCGGAAGTGCTGTCACCAAAATCGACGAAGACGGGGTAGAAATTGGCAACGAAAGAATTTCGTCAGCTACCGTCCTCTGGGCCGCAGGGGTGAAAGCCTCGTCACTCGGGCAGGCGGCGGGGTTTGAAGTCGACCGGCAGGGGCGTGTCGTCGTGGAACCGGACCTGAGCGTCAAAGGGCATCCACGAGTCTTCATTGCGGGTGACCAGGCGAGTTTCACGCATCAGACAGGGCGGCCGTTACCCGGAACAGCGCCCGTTGCCATGCAGCAGGGACGCTATCTCGCTCAACTGATTCGTGATGATCTTGCGGGACGAACGCGAAAGCCATTTCAGTTCGTGGATAAAGGGCAGATGGCGACGATTGGACGCAGTCGCGCTGTTGTGGAGGTGGGCGGTTACAAACTGGCTGGCTTCTTTGCCTGGGTGATCTGGCTGGTCGTTCACATCTATTACCTGACCGGGTTCCAGAACCGGTTTCTGGTTGTTTCGAAGTGGGCCTGGTCGTATTTGTCATTCCGCCGCGGTGCCCGTCTGATCGTGACCAAGGAATGGAGATTCAACGCCCCGCGCGAAAGGCCGGCGGTCCCCGAGACGACGACTCGTTCTTAAGTCCTCACCACTTGAAGTTCAGGCGAGCGCGACCCCGAACAATGTGAAAGTGGCTGCGAGATTCTGTGGAACGGTCGATGAAGCCGTTTCTTCAGTTCAGCCGATCTTTGACCCGGACAGCACGGTCTGCACCGTGCTGTCCGCTTGAGTTGTGCGAGTCAGTTTGGTTGTGAGCTCACGGGGCGCTGGCTGATCCGGTCGGGCTTGGGGAGCTCGCGACTGTTCGGGTCGGGGCGCCGCTTGAGCAGTTCCGAGAGCTGGAACTTTGCATACGGTTGTTCTGCGGCAGGCTTTTTGTCGGATGTCGCGTTGGCAACCCAGAATTTCGATGTCGCCGGTTCGAACAGAACATTGTGCAAGTTCGACTTCATCGCGATGGGGCGGTCCATCAAACGGAGTGCACTTTCTGCGGTAAAGGTTCCGTAGCCCGTTTGTGCCTGTCGAGTCAGTTCCTGGTAGCGGTCGCCAGCAGAGAGCAGCACACAATCCTTGACCGGATTGGGTAGCAGGGGATGTGATTCCCCCGGCTTAATGACCGAGAAGACATCCCATGAGGCTTCCATCCCGACTGCTTCATTCGTCTGGCCATCCGCAATCACGTAGTAGTACTGGCAAGTGCGGGGGCCATCCCGAAATGTCGCAATCGCCTCTTCGAGCGAACTGGCTGTCTCCAGGGCATCGCGTACGAGCAGGGCCATCGGCCGGCCATTCCAGTGTCCCAGTCCCCCGCCTCCCATTTCCCCCACGGAGATCTGTTCGATATTCATCCCGGTGACCGAGCCGATGAAACCCGCATAACTCACATTGACCCATGGCAACCGACCATCCGGTTCATAGACGACAATCACGGCATGGTCCTGCAGTCCCCAGTCGATGGCGTAGTCGAGCACCCGCCCGTGCAGCAGGTTCCCGTTCTGCGTGGCTGACTTGGCGAGTGCGAAGCCGCTGCAATGAAACAGTTCTGGAATGAAATTCCCCGCGCGCACGTCCGCTACGGGAAGGCCGGATCCGGCCGCCAGCCCGTCCATCTCTTCAAAGTAGCGGGGGGCTACATGAGGTTGTTGAAACGCCACGATCATGTCGATCGCCGTGCGTGGCGTGACCTTAATCGGCCCGAAGTCAACCAGTTTGACCTCCTCTGCCTTATCAACAAGAATTGCCTTCATATTCTGGCGGCAATGTTCCCGCAGTAATGCCCCGTGCTGAAACCCCATCTCGTAAGGGGTTCCCTTCAGGTGAAGCACCGGGTATCCGTCGATGGTTTCCAGCCACCCCTGTCCGCACCGTGCAATCGTCAGTGCGGCCTGTTGTTCCCGTTGTTCGGCGGGAGCTGACTGGGCCTGCAACGGGTCGACCGAGGAGCTGACGAAGAGCGCCACGAGAGCAAGTTGCAGAATACCACTACGGTGAGAAATTCGGATCACGACCGGGCTCCTGAGCAGGGGGGATGCGTGAGGTGAATCGACCTCTGACATCCTAAAGCAAGACGGACACAGAGAGTAGACTACTGGGCCGAATCGACCTGCTTCCCCAAACCTCGGTCGCCTTCCGGAGAAGGTCTAGAGGGCTCCGGCGAGCGATTCCACGGTTGCCACGATATCCGCTGCAATCTCGTCGATTGTTCGCAGGCCATGCGGCGATTCGCAGGGAATCGTGGTCCAGTTCGGCCCCGTCGCCAGTTCCAGATAGACCGAACGAACCTGGTGCAGGTAGTCGGTATCCGCTTCCTGGAGATCGGCGCTTTTCTCGGTGTAGTCCCGTTTTGATTTGGCCGCAATCAGTTGCTGGGCCAGCGGGACATTGATGTCCAGAAAGAGATTTCGATGAGCGTGGGGAAGTTGATAGATCGTGTGTTCGAGATGCAGGATCCACTCGATCAACTTTGTTCGCTCTTGTCCCTTCGACTTCGCTCCCTGATGAGCCACATTCGACGCGACGTAGCGATCGAAAACGACGATCTCGTGACTGGCGATGGTCTGCTCGATCAGTTCCCGCGATTCGAAGCGGTCCCCCGCGAAGAGGAGTGACGCGAGCAGCGGGTGGACGGTTTCGAGGGTCCCGAATTTGCCGTTGAGAAACTCACCGATCTTCAGTCCGAACTGGGTCTGTTGATAGCGTGGGAAACTGAGCAGCGCGCTTTTGCGGCCCCTGGCAAGCAGATAAGCATGGAGTTTCGCGGCCTGGGTCCCTTTGCCGGACCCATCGATTCCCTCGATGGCAATAAGCAGACACAAATTCGCAGACCCTTCAATTGTGCGTTGATCAATTCCACTTCGACAGATTGTGCTCAGCGGTCCGCAACTGTTGCAGGAGCATCGGACGATCTTTGTTCAGACAGTCCTTCAAGCACCTCTGCAAGAGATCGACCGCCACCCCGGGACGGTTTGCTTTAATTGCAATCAGGGCCAGGTCACGTCGCTGATCGAACGCCTCGTTATGCAGTGCCAGTAACCGACACTGGACACGCCATGCCTGTTCCCAGCATTCTTGCGTCACATGCAGCGCCTTCAGGTTATTCAACATTCGAATAACCACTTCGCGAGGGCGGGCTGGTTCCAGCGATCGTTCAATTTCTTCGCTGCTCAGACCACTCAGCGATTCGATCCATTCGATGCAGTCGTCGTAGTTAAGGACCTCACCCGCGTGGAACGCGTTGATGAAGAACGGACCTTGAATGGTGTCAATGCGGGTCAGAAAGTGCATGGGGGCGGCAACGCCGTTCAGTTCGATTCCGGCACCTTGCGCGACTGCCACGTAGACCATCGACAGGCTGATCGGAATGCCGACCCCCGTCTCGATCACCCTGTTGATATAACTGCTTTCGGCACGTAAGTAAGCGTCTTTGTCCCCGTGCAACCCGTGGGTACCCGCCAGGCAACGTACGAGTTCATTCAGCACATCCCGGTCGGATCTCAAGCGAGTGATGTGGCTACGGAGCTCACTTGAACGCCGGTTGATCCATTCCAGGGTATGGTCAAAGTTCAGGTTCGGTTGGGCGTCTCGCGCCAACTCGAGCGACACGCGTATCAGATCCACATCCTGTCGGCGTGCCAACAGCTTGCAGAATTCGTGATCGGCAGTGAATCTGGTGTCAACGGGCATCGGACGAGTGTCCAAAAGGATTGGTAGACGGCATTGATTAAATTCTACGGTTTAAGGGGGAATACGTCGAGATGGACTATTTCCAAACAACAAATCAGCGTGAGGCGATCCGATTTGCATAAGTGGATTCCAGCCGCGACAGGTGGCTCAATGAGAGCGTGGCCGCTGACGCCGGTGAGTCTTTCAATGACAGCCGATGAACTGCCCAAGTGGTGAATGTTTTCGATCCACACCCGGCGCCATCTTGAATTTCCCTCGGAAAAGCAGCGGCTCCGGTCTCTCGTCGGGCTATCGTGCGACTCAAATGGTGAATCCGCCGGGACGGATGCTTTGACGACACGAGTGCTTTGCGACATTGTCGCACGCCCCTGTCATTCCGTCGTTCGAAAAGATTAGAGTGTTCCGAATAACGCGACTATCATTCGATCGGAAAGCGGACAATTGGGGGGCTGTTGATGACAACGACACGTTGGTTCTTGCTGCGATGTGCGTTCGCGGCTCTGCTGGCTGCACCGGTGCAGGGAGAGGAAATCAAGGTCACCAATCACGAGTCGGGTTCGACAATTCGGTATCCTGTGGCGCTACTGCGCGGGGAACTGAAAGATCGATCGGCGCAAGAGGTCGTCGTTGAGAACAGGTCGTCTCAAAGACCTTCACGTCAAATCACTGGTGTTGCCCTGGATGGGAATTTTCGAGCACTCGCAGAACTGGTCCCGGGTGAAAACCGATTGCGATTGAGTGCTGGAGCGAACGCGATCGAACTTGTGCTGCACTACAAGCCTCAGACGAACCCCTATTTTGTGCGAGTCATCTACATGACCGACAGCAGCGGGGAAACTGACTACCAGTCTCAGTTCGACGGGGATCCGCAGAACTATACCGATAAACTCGATACCGCGATCAAGCTGCTGCAGACGTTCACCGCAGAGCGGCTGAACGACATCGGCCTGGGGCGACATACATTCAATCTTGAGTTTGATAAAAGTGGTCGGATCAAGATTCATACTCTCAAGGGAGAAAAGCCTGCGTCCTATTACTACGGGATGAGCGACAACGACTGGTACGGCCACGTCAACGAGTGGGTTGGCCATCAATTTCCTGATTCCCATTCCAAGAACATTGTGATCGCAGCGTACACTCGGTTCGATCCGGTCCAGAAGAAAGTCTTTGCGCATACGGCGCTCGGGGGAGGCAAGCTGGGGTTGTTCGGTGGTGGAAGTATCTTCACGTGGCCGAGTACCTTGCAGGACACTTTCCGTGTCTTCGGCGATGAGACCCCGATCGACGCACAAAAAGTTCACGAAGACAGTGCCGGACGCAAGACCGTGTGGGCCACTGCTGCCACCACGATGGGAGCGACCCTGCATGAAATGGGGCATGCATTTGGACTGCCGCACTGCACCGACAACCTGTGCATCATGACACGCGGCTTCGACCATCTGAATCGGGCATTCACGCTGATTGAACCACGCAGTCAGCACAACGAACAACCGATCCCCATCGCAGAGCGTGATGTCGCTTACTTTGCACCGGTCAGTGCCGCATCTCTGCGCGCGAGTCGGTGGTTTCAGCTCGATGAACGTCGGTACGGGACCGAACAAAAATGGCCGACGTTCCGTCTGGATCGGTCCACAGGTGACTTGCGGGTTCGAGCGGAGCGGGGGGTGAGGTACGTCTCGTTCTCGGTCAACGATGATGCTCGTGGGTTCCGCGACTTCTGGTCAGAGGGGACGTCACCCCCGAAAGAAGTTGTGCTCAGTGCCGACGAGATCAGGCAACTGGCCCCGGGAAAAGATTGGACGGTGAATGCCATCGATGATGAGGGGGAAAGTCGTTCTCAAAGTCTCTCACAACTCCAGCAGGCAGGAAACTTCATCCGCAGTTGGCGTTTCGCGAAAAAGTGGCTCCCCTGGACCGATCATCAGCAATTTCCAGCCGCAACATCGTCTACGCTGACTGAAATCCAACGAAAGGCACTGGCCGCCCCGGTTGTGGAGAGCGACGAGGCATTGATCGATTTCGAGCCTCACTTTCCCAAGGAAAATCGTGTCAACGTGGCGGGCTATGCGGCGCTGAGATTCAATTCGCCGGAACGCCAGACGGTCAAACTGCTGACCGGCAGCGACGACGGCCTGCGGATCTGGCTCAACGGTCACATCGTCCAGGAAAAATTGGCGCTCCGCTCTGCGAGACCCGATGACGATGAAGCATCGATTGAATTGCGGAAGGGAGCCAATCTGTTCCTGGTTGAGGTCTCTCAAGCGACTGGAGGCTGGGCACTTTATTTCCGGCTGGTAGACGCAGAGTCTCGCCCGCTGCTGATCGACTCGAAAGGAAACCTGATGCCGCAGGCCGAATCCCCAGCAGTCCCTGTGCAATGATGACCATTTGAGTTGGCAGGTGCCTGCTTGCTCACAACCGTCGCAGCACAGTCGTGGCGAAGACGATCGTAGCAGATCCTGTGATCTGAAACCTGGAGAGTCATGCTCGTACCACCCTCGCTCTGGCCGCCTCCCGACTACGAAACATGGGTCACTGAGTATCAGGCCCGCTTTTCTCTATCACGATTTACAATTGTCAGGTGGTTTCAGCAGTGGTGTCGCACCAATGAGTTTCGATATGGATGTTTGACGTCGATTGAGAACGAACTGATTGTTCAAATCGTGAATCGGCCTCCGCCAGATATGGCTCACCTGACGTCGGTGCAACGTAAAATCCTGCAAATCCTTGCGAACTCCGTGAAGGACGAGAAGGGGATTCCAACCGTACCGCCGATTTACCTTGATGATCCGTTGGGGCTCTTGATGTGGGGTGTCGATGACCTGACTCCTTTAATCTTCAAGCTGGAATTTCAGAGGAGATTCCGAGTTCGCGTCGATTCTGACAGGATGTGGGAGGAGATAATTCGTCCTGGGGCGACGGTCGGTGATTTGCTGGTATTTCTTTTGTCAGTGCTACGTGGTTCCCCGTGATTTGTTTCCGCCGGCAACTTGCCAGATGGCAGTTGCCTGTGACGTGGTGCCGCCGAGTGCGGTGTACGAAGGAAGTGATCGCCAGTCCGTAAAACGTGCTCGAAACCGACCCAAGGCGTGACGGGACGGCCCCAATCGGGCCCTGCTCAGGGCAACTCACTCTGCAATCGAGGACCGTCGTCTGGAAATCTGTCACGAGCCGTTGTGGGGACCAGGAGATGAGCCGGATGGAGATCCTTCGTGTGGAGCTGATTCTCATCCAGACAATCAGCAGCTGGCGTTCCGAACTGTCATTCTCCCTGGGAGCGGTTTAAGATATCTGCTTCCAGTGCGCGATCAGGTCTAGCGCGTATCCCTTTGCTTCCATGGCGAATGATGTGAATGGTCGACCCGTCGCGACGTGATCGAGTTGGTCTCGGTTTGATTGGCCTCGGGCCAAGCTGGGAACTGCTGTATCGACCCGCGATCGAGCGATTGCAAAAACGGTTAACAATTCGACTTACCTACGACACGGTTGAAGCCCGGGCGCGCTCGGTTGCGGCCGATTTTGAAGCGGAGCCTGTCGGCAGTCTGCATCAGATGCTGAATCGCTCCATGCTGCAGGGACTGCTCATTCTTGATCCCGGCTGGCTGGGGGCAGGGGCCCTCGACTCTATCGCGCGGAGCGGCAAGCCTGTCTACCTGGCTTCACCCATCTTGCGCCGGGCCGCGGAACTGCACCGCCTGCTGCGAGAACAGTCTCCCTCAGCGGACTTGGGCAGCTATGCAGTCATTCCCGATGATCGCTGGATGCCGGAACTTCGACTCCGATTCACTCCTGCCAGTTGCCGTTTGCGTGAGTTGATCGCCACGAGGCTGGGCCCGGTGAAAGAGATCCAGGTGGGCTGTAATCTTGACGCCGATGCACTTGAGATTGCTCACATCGTCGACTGGTGTGCGGATCTGATGGGGCAGACGCAGGTCGTCACACAGGCTAGCGATGGATGCGAGTCGATCCGTTTCGAGTTTGCTCCATCGGGAAACAGTCCACGTCATCGCACGGCCAGACTGCATCAGTCGTCAGGTGGGTTGAATTGCGAAGTCACGTGTGTCCGCGGACGAGCCGTTCTGCGGGATCGCGCTTATATTCGCTGGGAAGCAGCCGAGCAGGCGGCAGAGGAGCATCTCCATGACGAACGGTCAGAGATTGAAATCCTGATTGATCAGTTCTGTCGTCGGGCAGTCGGGGGCTTAAACCCCGTGGGGCGTCTGGAAGAGTTCTCGCGCGCGATGCGGATCGTGGAATCACTGCCGCACCGTCGCTGACCAGAATGACTTTCTAACGCGGACGTGGCTGCGACGTATTTCGACCGACACGCCACGGAGAAATCACATTCCGGTTTCAGCGGAAAAGAAAAAGGGAGTCTGCTTGCTGGCAGACTCCCATGATGATTCGTTTTATTCCCCTTCCGATTCCGCGGCGGGGGCGAAGCCCCGTCGGAGCGTGTTTTCTGTCACGTTGATCGGGATCAGGAAATGTTTCAGGTAGTCGGGACCACCCGCCTTGCTGCCGATCCCGCTGAGCTTGAATCCGCCGAATGGCTGGCGACCGACGAGTGCCCCGGTGATCGGACGGTTGAGATACAGGTTACCAACCGCGAATTCCAGCCGAACCCGCTTCAGGTTCGCGGGGCTGCGGCTGTAGCATCCCCCGGTCAGCGCGTAGTCCGTTCCGTTGGCAATCGTCAGTGCTTCGGTCAGGTCTTTCGCTTTGAAGACGACCAGAACCGGGCCGAAGATCTCCTCCTGGGCGATCTTGGCATCGGAAGGAACGTCCACGAAAATATGCGGGCTGATGTAGAAACCTTCTGACGAAAGGGCGGGATCGACTTCTCCCAGCACCAGACGTCCTTCGGTTTCGCCCTGTTCGATGAACTTCAGGATGCGTGTTGCGGCTTCTTCGTCAATAACGGGACCAATGTCGGTCGCAGGATCCTCGGCGGGACCGACCTTCAGCGATTTCGTTGCTTCGATCAGTCGAGCGAGGAATTCGTCGTACGCATCTTCCAGCACGATCGCTCGCGAGCAAGCCGAACACTTCTGACCGGCATAGCCAAACGCACTTTGCACGACACCCACGACCGCTTCATCCAGGTCAGCATCGTTGTCGACGATGATCGCATTTTTGCCGCCCATCTCGGCGATGACGTGCTTGACACCGAGCTGCGAAACGTGGGGCGCTGCAGCCTGCTCGTTGATCATCAGGCCGACCTGGCGTGAGCCGGTAAAGGCAATGCAGTCGACGTTGGGGCTGCCGACCAGTTCGGGTCCCACGTCTTCACCCGATCCCGGCAGGAAGCTGAGCACTCCATCGGGGACACCTGCAGCCTGAATGATTTCCAGCAGTTTGGCTGCCACGACAGAGGATTGTTCTGCCGGCTTCATGATGACCGTATTGCCTGTCACCATGGCTGCGGCCGTCATCCCGGTCAGGATGGCCAGCGGGAAGTTCCACGGTGCGATCACCGCCACGACACCTCGCGGGCGGTAGAAATAGCGGTTCTCTTCCCCCGGCAGGTCGACGTTTTGCGGAGCGTCGAGCTCGCGCATTTGCTGTGCATAGTACATGCAGAAGTCGATCGCTTCGCAGACATCGGCGTCCGCTTCTGCCCACGGCTTACCGCATTCCACGACTTCCCACGCGGCCAGCTCATACCGCCGTTGCCGCATTTCATTGGCCATCAGCTCCAGGTACTCAGCCCGGTATTGGACTTCTGTCCGCGACCAGCTCTGGAATGCCCGGCGTGCGGTATCGATCGCCAGAATGGCATCGTCGGCCGTGGCTGCGGCGACCTTACCGACCACCTGCTGCTTATGCGAGGGATTGCGAGAAAGGAGCATCGGCCGCGCGTGGATCGCCTTGCCCCCGATGACGATGGGATAATCGCCACCCAGATCCGACGAAACTTCGTCGATGGCTTCCTGCATGGCCTCGCGGACCTCTTCGCGAGAAAAGTCGGCGACGGGTTCATTCGCAAATGCAGGTCGAGGTGGTTTCTTCTTCGGCGACGTCGTGGCACCAACGTGGGCAGGTTTCATCAGCAAATCCTCGATCTTCACATTTTCATCATAGCTGTGACGCAGGAACGAATCGTTCGACGTGTTTTCGAGAAGTCGTCGTACGAGATAGGCCATTCCCGGCATCAGTTGTCCGAATGGAGTGTAGATACGGACGCGATGTCCGATCTCACTGAACGCCCGGGCCTGCTCCTCGGCCATGCCGTACAACATCTGAAGTTCGAACGCCCCTTCCGGCACGTTCAACTGTTTCGCACAGGCGATTGTATGGGACAGGCTCCGCAGGTTATGGCTGCCGAAGGCAGGTCGAAGAACGGTGTAGTTTTCCAGCAGCCGTTTCGTCAGGCGTTCGTAAGAATCGTCCGATTGCCATTTCTCTTCGAAGACCGGGGTCGGCCAGTTCTGGCTGTGGGAGACCACTGTTTCGTAGTCCCAGTAAGCCCCTTTGACGAGGCGAACCCAGACGGGGGTCTGCCGTTTCACTGACCATTCCAGCAGTCCGGCGAGGTCTCGCTCGGCGTCAGGGAGGTAAGCCTGAATGACAATGCCGACGTCAGACCAGTCCCGGAATTCGTCCTCGAGCAACGTCTGCTTAAAAATCTCGAGAGTCAGGTCTTTATACGCGTACTGTTCCATGTCGACGTTGAGAAACGCCTGCTGCTCTCGCACCTTTCGCAGCAGCGGGCGAAGACGCTCTTTGACCGCTGCTGCAGTCCCTGCCCCGTCGACCGGGCGGAAGCGGCTGACGAGTGCCGACAACTTGATGGAAACGTTCACACGGGGAATGGCACCGATATGGTCGTAATCGGTCTGCGCATTTTCCGGCCAGGCGTTTACGACAGGCGCCAGACCATCGATCAGTTCGAGGTACGACTGCTGGTAGGCTTCGGCTTCGGGTTCGCTGATGACCGCTTCTCCCAGCAGATCGAGCGAGAAGGCGAAACCCTGCTTGCGCAGACTGGTCACTGCGGTCAGCACTTCGCTGACATTCGAGCCTGCGATGAATCGTCGGGCCATTCGTGCCGCGTTGTTGCGTGCATTGTAAGCCAGTGCGCGCGACAGAACGGATTCGGGCGACAGGTGCTCAACGCCAAAGCGGACCATCTCAATCGCGATGGGAAGGTGTTCTTTGACCTCCTGAAAATATTCCTGCAGATGTCGCGTCACGTCGCGGTGCGTCTTCAGTCGCGGAAGGACGTCGACAAACCGGAACATCTGAACTTTCAGCGATTCATCGGCCATCGCCGCGCCGAGGATGCGGTCATCCCACCAGCGACGTTCAAACATGGACGGGCGTCGACGGGAAAGGTGTTCCCAGATGTACGTACCAAGACGGTGCGTCTCGGCTTCGACGGCTTCCACATCCCATGCTGAAGCGGGAACGGCAGGCTGCTCGTCGGACGACAGCTTTGTCACCGCGGGCTGCGGCGCTTCATTTTCAGTGAGTTTTCGAGCGGACTTTTTGGCCAAAATCGCATCCGTGCAAGTCGGAGAAGATTATGAAAATCATGCAGAAACCGCTCCGACGGGACATCATTCGGAGGGGCCAGCCGGACTTCGGCGGACCCCAATTCTATGCGAGGGCCGACATGATTGGGTAGAGTGCATCTCAAAATGAACCGATTCGGTAATGAGATTGCCAGAATCTCGAAATTCCGAGATGTGACATCCATCTCTTTGACAGGAAAGTACGATCATGGCCGTAATTCCACACCCCTTTTCCAATCAGCCTGTGACGCATTGGATTGCCTTGTTTTCAGATGCCGAGTCTGCAGAAGAACGTCTGCGAGCCCTCCAGGCTATCGGACTGCTGGGGTCTGCAGAAGAAGTCAATCGGCTGGCACAACAAGGGCTGACCGACGCTGATTCAACTGTACGGGCCGCTGCTGCCAAGTTGCTCGGAACACCAGGTCCACTCGACGCGGGTGCCGCAGAGACTCCTTTGACGATGCTGCTTGAAGATGAAGATCCGGACACGCGATTTGAAGCGGCCCGGGCACTTGTTCGTCGCAAATCCCCTCAACAGGAGAAAGCGGTTCAGACGCTGTTCTCGTTCCTCGGCGAAGAGGAAACGCAGCCTTTGATGGTCGCAGCGACGGTGGATGCGCTGGTGGAAGCGGATGAGTTGAGCGCGTCGGATCTGGAGCGGTTTCTGCCGTTGCTCGAAAGCCGCTTCGAGACAGAACGGGGTGAGGTGCGCGAAGCCGTGGCTGCGGCGTTTGTTCGCTGGCCGGGACTTTGTGAGAAAGTCATCGAGAAGCTGCTGCCACTCCTTGACGATAGCGAACCGATCGTCCGCGAACGAATTGCTGTCGCACTGGGAAAGGCGGGTAATTCCGACCCGCGAATTATTGAGGGTCTGGAAACTGCGGCGAAAGACGAAGATTCGGAAGTCGCGAGGGTCGCTCAGGAATCGCTTCAGAAATTGATCGCGAAATAGAGTGGGGGGGCGGTATCCAGTTCGCTGGAGACAGGCACAGGAGCGGATTGCTTGTCATCGGAAGCGGCAGTGAGAGCAGGGGGCCGGGCGATGGCCGCCGCCAGCGGCGAGTCCTTCCCGTGACGCCTGCCATGCAGTCCCGCGAATGCGACCAGGCGAAACGAAGTCGGCTTGATCGAAGTTGATCAAGCCGACTTGAATACTGAGATGCATTCGATCTAAGGCTTATGCTGCCTGGCTGCGTCGGCTGCGGTAGTAACAGCCAATGCAGGTCACGGCCAGAACGCTCAACGCGCCGGTTGACGGTTCTGGGACCGCGAATGAAGCGGACGCAATCAGCGCGTGTGCGGCACCGGTGGGGTGGAGATCGTCCCAGAAAAGATATCCTTTTGCATCCAGGACACCGTCGGCAAGAGCTGCTGAGGTCGTGTTGGTAAAGCCGTAGGCAGCCGGATTTGCCTGAGCATCGAGGAACAAACCATGAATGTCAGGCTGATGGATCTGAATTTGATTCGCCAGCGCCAATGCGTCGAGCGCATCTTTCAGTAGCAGATTCGTCTGGGCTACTAATGCGTTAAGCTGTGCTTGTTCCAGCCCCGTCAGGGTCGCCAGGGCGCGCGGCGTACTCCCGATTGGTACGATGTTGGGCACGATAAATCGAGTTGCCCCGGCGGAGGCCAGTGCAGAGACGGCCGAAGCGATGTTGGAGGCGGGGACGTTCGGGTTCGTCTCGCCGTTAATGTAATCATTGCTGCCTGACCAGATGACATAAACAGCGTTGGGATCCGCAGTCCCCCCTGCGCTGGAGAGGTATCCTCCAACCTGTGACAACAGGTTGGGGATGAAGGGTGGATTGAATCCTGATCCCGATTCGGCCCCTCCCACTGCGTAGTTGGTGCCCCCTGCGAGGCTGGGGGTAAGCACACCCAGCCCCCTGGAACTGGAAAGCCAGTCGATCCAGATCGCAGCGTTTGAGAAGCGTCCCGCAGCATACGGAGGTGATGCTGGAACAGTGCCGCCAGAGGCGAGGAAGACGTTTCCGGTGTCGGTCAGACTATCGCCGAAGGCAATAATACTTGAGATCGAACCGGCTTCTGTGACACTTGCCAGGTTCGCAAACAGTGCGACGACCAGGCCAATCCAACCGAGACGCTTCAGCATGCCACTTCCTTAAGACTAAAGTACCACTTGCAGTCGAAATTGTGCCGGAATCGACACAATTAGTTCTTTCGGGTACCGGTCTCTTTCGATTTGGCCTTTGCTTCAGCCGGTGCAGGGACCGGATCGCTACCTGAAAGGTCGACAACTTTCGAAATCAAGGTGCCGTCGTCCATGATAACGATCTGGTAAGCATTTTTGGAGGAGGCGACATCAAATACATAATGGTCGCGTTTTCCTTCGGAGAGCTTTTCAACCCCTTCGACTTTTGCGCCCTTGGCTTCTTCACCCAGGGTTTTCTTCACCGGGGCGGGGCAGTCATCCAGGCTCACTTCGGTGGTGGTGACTTGCAGAATTTTTTCCAGCAACAGGCCGGATTCAGCGACGGCAACTTCATAGCTGGCCGCACCGAAGATCAATGTCGCTTTGTAGAAAGCTCCCTGATCATTAGCGGCGGTGCCGAGCAATTCCATATTGGCCCCTTTGGCCTCTTCCTTGAAGGTTTTCTGGACCGCGGCTGGGGCGGTTGAAAACTTGATGATGCCCGGATCTTCCTGAGCCTGTGTCTGAGCTTGAGCCTGAGTCTTGGCAGGTTTAGCTGCCTTGGTGTCCTTCGCCTCTTTCGATTTTCCTTTTGGGGCGTCCGCAGCACTCAACACAACCACGGTTGAAACGACTGCCAGGACGGATAACGTCGACATCCCCAGAAAACGCAGGTGCATCGCAAATCCTTTCGTGATTTCTGCATTATGCTCCGGAATGGCTGCAGGCGGGTTCCACCCGCTGCAGAGCCACTCCAGTGATTCTGGGCGAAAACTTACCCGAAGTCTGTCTCTGCGCAAATACGGATTCAGCGGGACTTCATCACATCGGACAGAGCCAAATCTTCGGGAGTCGTTTTTGCTTCGGCGGATTCCTCCTTGTCTCGCTTGATAGCACCCTGAGCGGGCGCTGCGGCGAGGGGGGCGCGGTACTGAAGCCTGTCGGATCAGCCTTTGGCTGCGGCGAGCGCTGCTTCGTAGTTGGGGTGCTCGGAGATTTCGCTGACGTATTCGACGTAGGCAATTTTGTCTGCGGAATTGATCACGAAAATTGCTCGAGCGAAGCAGCGATCCAGTGGGCCGCCGGAAATCAGTACGCCGTAGTCACTGCCGAACTCTGTGCAGCGGTGAGCGCTCAGTGTTTTGACCGTGTCGATCCCTTCCGCGCCACACCAGCGTTTTGCACCGAACGGAAGATCCATTGAAACCACCAGCACTTCCGTGTTTGTGAGTTTCTTGGCTTCTTCGTTGAACCGCTTGGTTTCGAGGTGGCAGACAGGGGTGTCGAGCGAGGGAATCGTGGCAATGATTCGTGTCTTGCCGGCACTGGATGCGAGAGTGACGTTGGCCAGCGTGTTGTCCTGCAGGCAGAAATCGGGAGCCTGGTCCCCCACGACGAGCGCGCGCCCCTTGAGGTCGACGGGATTTCCTTTGAGCTTCGTCGCACCGATTCGCTTCATGTCTCTGTCCTTGTTTCAACGGGAAAGGGGTGTTCAATAACGGCGCGTGCAGTATTGCAGTTCACCCTGTAGATACAAGCAAACCTCCGATTTCCCCGGAGCGCTTGTTTTCAATCGCGAAAGCCGCATAATCTGGGGATCGCAGATGCGAGGGGGCGGCCGTCTTCAGTGGCTCATGCCACCCGCCGCTCGCGCTTGATGCGGGCAAATCCTGCAAGTTTCCGTAGCTCAATTGGATAGAGCGTCGGCCTCCGAAGCCGAAGGTTGCTGGTTCGACTCCAGCCGGGAACATTTTTTACGTCCGATGAAGTATCGGGGTGTATTGTGAGCTTCGTCGCGTTGTGGTGTTGATCAGCGGGACTGCTGTTCGCCCGCGCGAGCCAACAGTTGTTTGACAGGTGGGGTGCTCTCATCCCCCCCCCTTCGATCAGGTCATCTCTTACCGACCTTGAGTCTCTCTCTCCTGCAGATCTATGCAGGTCCAGGCTGCTTCCATCAGGGATTCCTTTGCGCATAGCACCGGGCGAGGGGTGGTTCTTGCTGTGAGCTGTTCGGCTCGGTCAGGCAGTCTGTGAGGTTCTTGTCCTGACTCACGCCGCAGTTACTGTCTGATGGGGGTCTGCCATCGCTGGTCAGGGGCGAATCGCATTTTCCGCTTGCAATCGGTGGCTCGAAGGTTAATATATTGACACTGAGACTCAGTCTCAGATTATGCCAGCCAGCTTTGACCGATGCGAGCCAGCCCTCACCTCAAACCATGCTGACCGCCGGTCAGCATTCGTCAGTTTTCTCGCAAGTGCCTCAAATCAAGCGTGGGAAATGTACCATGAAAGCTGAGACGGCGAAGATTGGAATTGGATTGCTGGAGCAGTTGATCGCACTGGCGAGGGCTCGTCAGTGGGGCGAAGCGGCCCGTCTGGCGGGAGAGGCTTGGGCTGCTGATACCGAGAACGGCAGGCTGTGTGAGGTGGCGGGCCTGTTCGAACGCGCAGCCCAGAACTATTTTGCCGGGCGTCGTCGGCTGGAGCGAGCGATGCTCTTTGTACCGCTTCGCCCGTCAACCTGGTGTGCTCTCGCGGATTGCTACCTGCAGTCGGGCTTGTACCGTGATGCACGCGATATTTATGCGTCTGTCGCCAACGGTCCGGAAGTCCCTGCGGATATACTTCGTTATTGTGCTTCGCGGCTGGATTCGCTGAACGAATCGCCTCGGGCCCTGGAAGTCGCCCGTCGCGTGGTCGCGATGCAGTCCGACCATGCCCAATCTGTCTATGAATTTGGCTACTATCTGGCTCGAAGCGGTGCGACGGCATCGCTGGTGATGTCGGTCATGAAACGGGCAATCTCGCTGGCACCCGAAAAGGCGATCTATCGACTGGGGCTTGCGAAGATCGTCGCCGAGACGGGCGATCTTTCCCGGGCGCTGGACTGGGTTCGTCATTTGTCTGCGTCGCAACTGGACCAGATCGAGTGCCGGTGCTGTTTAGAGCGACTCGCCTTTCTCTACGAGGCTGGCGTCGATCCTGTGCGAGCGCATGCCTGTCGGGTGCGAATGGATAACCTGCCCGCTGACTCCATCCCCCCAACCGCCATCGCTCCCTATCTCCTGGTCAGCGAGTTCCTGGCCGAGGCGCAGGCCGCCTGCCGCGCGGAAGTGCTTTCTGTCGGTTGACCGAATACGTCTCTCTGTTCTGCGGTCACCGATGACGGTGGGCTTTCGAGTCGCGCGCTGCTTTGGCCGCGGACTGCAGCAGCATCATCTGCGGGGGAAACCCCAATGAGACCCGGTCGGTGTTATCCTTTTCCGCAGTAACGCCGGCCGGGTTTTCGATGCGCCACCCTTCTTTGTTCTGAATGGTCGCGACTGAAGCGGAAATTGAATTTTTTGCTACGACTTTCGCGGTGAGCAAATCTATCAGTGAAGTGGCTTACTGCAGGAAGTAATTCCAGGTGCCGTGTCTTGACGATTGCTGTCCAAACGGAATTGCTGTCTGAGGCGGCCTGCTGAACCGACGGAAGGCATCAAATGGAACCTGACGATACTGTCTGCAGCCCGCATGTACCCTCGTTTTAGTTCCGTTCGGAATAGCTCATGCCACGCGGAACGGGAGTGGAAATGCCTGTCGAGCCAAAGAACGAGAGCCCGTCAGCATGATTTCCGCCGCAAATGAGGCGTGTTTAGCGCGCGGTGGCAGTAGAGGGGGCGTTCGACCCGTTGGCGGTGCGACGCAGGGCGAGGACAGCGCCGAGCGAGACAAGAAGCGAGCCACCCAGTTCGAGCGCCGCGTTCAAATAGGAGCCGTTAAATGGCAGACGGTTCACATATCTTTCCAGATGGTAGAACGTGGCGGCACGAATAATGGCGAACGCGACGAGGCACATCATCCCCAGCAGCGCGAATCCGAACTCATGCAGGCGATGTCGCGTGAAGTACAGTTGTCCAAACACGAAGATCGTCGAGGCTGTGGCAAACACGGCAACGAAGATCGCCTGAATGGTTTTTCGCTTCTCGAAGAAGCCCGCATCTCTG
This sequence comes from Schlesneria sphaerica, assembly GCF_044336245.1. Lineage (NCBI taxonomy): Bacteria > Pseudomonadati > Planctomycetota > Planctomycetia > Planctomycetales > Planctomycetaceae > Schlesneria > Schlesneria sphaerica. The sequence continues at coordinate 5,152,789 of NZ_CP172346.1, forward strand.
GCGAGAATGCGTCCGACCTCTGTCAGAAGTATTTGTAGATCCAGTTGTTTGTTCAATCCAAAAAAGATCAGACTGAAGCCCAGCATCAGCCAAACCCACTGCAAAGCAGACTGGCCCTTAAGGGGCGTCCCTTGGAAACGCTGAAAGCCGATTCTCAGGCAGATTAATCCTGCGACCAGATGGCTGATGGTGATGGTCCAGCTCAAGAGGTCCGGATCTCCGATCTCGGGACGCCACCTCACCTTGGTGACGAGTTCATTAAGGACTGGGAGGGACGAAAAGCTGGCGACCGGGGTCATCGGAATCGAAGCCTGAGGATAAGTGTGAATTGAGACGTCGTGACTGAGCTCCTGTCGCGATGTCTGTGAGATTTTAGAGGAAACTGGTCAGGCGTGCGCCTTTGTCACCTACTTTTTGGTTTTATGCGTGAGGTTATAAAAAATGAAGCGAATCGAAAGGGGAAAATTCCTGAACTTCGGTTTGCTCAACATTGATTCTCTGACAAAAAGGACGGGTGTCCAATATGTTTGTCGCTTCCAGCGACAATCATATTGAAAAATTAAGCGATCAGCAGATGCGAAGTGAGTCGCTTAAAGAGCTGCGCAAGTCGGCGACAGTTTTGATCCGTCCGTTCTCTGGACGCCATATCCTCTTCGTGGGACTGGAGATGGGGCAGGCGGCGTGCCGGCGAGTGGTGTCTTGTTTTTGAGCGTAAGGCCATGGGCCGCTCATTAAGAGGGTGACGATTCGACGCATGCAAGCAGACGAATGTGTTAGTCAGCGCACCGCTGAGCCGTTCAAGTGACCAGCAAGCCGGCCTGAACTTTGACGCGCTGCAGGCCACTGACTGTGAGAGAGGGCGTCGTTACCTCCGTCAGGATTCGGCGCGAGGAACGGTCCGGAGAACGTTGAGCCCGATTGCGCGTCGGTCGGGAGGAAACCTCGACGGCGACTCGTTCGGTCAGCGCCTGGTTCGACTCGCCCGTGAAGAGAGGGGCGAGGGACCTGAGCACACCTGACGACTCTGTTCCCTCACTCGGTCATCGCGAGGAGAGGGAACGGAGTCGTGACAGCGTCGAAGGGGATTAGCGTGCCACCGCTCGGGCTCGGCGAGATGGGGCAGGCAGTTCTGCAGGAAACGGGTGAATCTGCGGAACCGATTCCAGCTTGCTGGCGGTGACAGGTTCATTTGCCGCTTCGGGAGCGGTTTGCCGTCGCAGGCCGGGGCGACAGCACAGCATCGCAGGCAGAATGACGAGTTCGCCCAAGAGGGAAGCCAGCATCTGCGAGGCCATCAGACAGCCGAATCGGGCCGTTGGTGCGAAGCTGCTGAAACAGAGGGCCAGCATACCCAGTGCCGAGATCAAGGTGGAATCCAGCATCGGTTCGCCGGAGTGCTCAAGCGATTGCAGCACGGCTTCTTTTGAGCTGGCTCCATTCCGGTATGCTGCCTGGTATTTCACGAGGAAGTGGAAGGTGCAGTCGACAGAGATTCCCAACGCGATACTGCCGGTCATCATCATGCCGATATCCACGGGCATTCCCAGGAAACCGACGCTCCCGAACACCAGCCAGATCGGAATAATATTCGGAATCATGGCGACGATGCCGGCGACCACAGAACGCAAGGAAAGAATCATCACGATCGAAATGGTGAGACAGGCGGCGGTAAAGCTTTCCCAGAACCCGTCGAAAATTTCCTGCTGAGCATTCTTGAGCAGCGGGGTCAGTCCTGTGAAATGGAGCGGCTCGTCGGCGAGTTGCTCGGTCAATTGATTCAGGACTTCGACCGGATTGAGGCCCGAGTCATGGCGAATTCGGGCTGAGATTCTCCAGAGTCTCTGGCGGGCGGCGACAAAGCCCTCTTCGCCAGAGTACGACTTGGCGTGACCCAGAATTCGCGCGGCCGCCATGGTGCTGTCTGGCATTTCTTCGGGGAAGAACGTCGCCAGTGACAGCGTATGCCGGACACCGGGGTGGGCGGCAATCTTGGCTTCAATTGTACGAATCTTCTGGAGCTGGTCCATGAAGGCGAGCTTTTCGCCTCCCAGGTCAACAACAGCTTCGATCGAATCGACGTTGGTCAAGTCGGATTGGATACGGTGGAGGTCAGACAATATCTTGCTGTTACGAGGTAAAAACTCCGTCGGATTGATGCTGGGTTCCAACTTGAGGATGCCCAGAAACGTGATGCCAAGCAGTACGGCAGCTCCGCCGAGGGCGAGTCCGCGATGGGCGGCCACTTGTGAACCCCACCAGCGGAAATTGATTCGGTACCGCACGGAGCGGACCATGCAATGGGGCATGACCGTCAGCAGTGCCGGGGTGATCCCCAGCCCCACGATCAGCGCGACAACCGCGCCGCAGGCGGCTGCGTAGCCGAACTGGCTGACCGGAAGGATGGTGCTGACGTTGAGCGAGATCAGGCCCATCAGGGTCGTGAGCGTCGACAGCATACAGGGATTGAATGATTCGACGATCGCGGCGGTCAGCGGCTCGGGATGGCCCTCTTTATGGGCGGAATCGTAGTAGCTGACAACGTGAACCGAGATCGACAAGGTGAAGATCATGACCATCACGGACAGCGAGCCCATGATGAAATTCATCTCGCCGCCCATGAAGCACATGATGGTCTGGTTCAGGAAGATCCCCCACAGCGCTGTTCCCAGCACCGCGAGCGACAATCCCCAGTGGCCAAACGAGTAGTACAGCAGGCCGAGGCTGATACCGATGGTGAGCAAAAAGAACTGACGACTGGTCTTCTGACTGCCGAGTCGATCAAGTTCCGTCACGATCACGGGGGCACCTGTCAGAGCCACCGATTCGAGGGGAAGTTGACAGTAGGTGAGTGTCTCTTTGGTGTCTTCAACGACCTGGGCCCGGTTCTTGATCCCCCAGTCAGTCAATTGAGCGACAATGCCGATCAGCTCGCCTGATTTGGACGTGAGAAGGCCGTCCAGGCGTTCGCGTGCGTCTTTTTCATCGACGCCGAATTCCTGCATCCGCGCCGTCATCCGGTCGGGTGTCCAGCAGTGGCGGATTCCCTCGAGCCGTTCCATACGGCTGGCGAATGCTTCCACGAGCTTGGATGTCACCAGCTCTTGCGGGATGCCGATGACCAGAACCTCTTCCGCACCGAAATCCTGCTTGAACTCTTCATAGAGCAAGCGGACTGGCGTTTCGCGCGGAAGCCAGGTTTCGATGTCGTTGTTGGCCGGCATCTGTTCGGCCTGGTACCACAGCCACGGAAAGCTCAATCCTACCAGCCAAAGGATTGTGACGCTGTATCGTCGATAGAATTGGGATATCATCTAGTGCGACGTCTCTTTCTGGCTAAGCAACGAGCAGCGTTTGTCGTATAGGCCGGAAAGCGAGGTAATCTTCCAATGATGGTTCAGGTGTCGAATCCTTGACAATTTCCGGGAGCGATTGCGATGACTCGCAATTCGCAGCACGCGTATTTTTTGATCTGGGCGTCACAGGGGTAATGACCAGATCAGCCTCTGGCAGCACGGTGGCGATGTTCCGTTTTGTGCACCGTTTACAATTCTCATTACAATTTCTCGACGGTTTCAGGTCCTGGTTTGATCGTTTCATGCGCACGAATTCAGAAGGACCGCCGATCCGCGACGAAAGCCCCTCTCGGGTAAACTTTGCCGACAGGCCCAAGATTGTTGAAGAGCCCGTCCGGGACTCCCGTATTGCCCGACCGTGCGTCTCTTGATCTGAGGTGGATTTCAGTTCGATCAACAGAACAGGCGTCAGGCTCGTGGGCCTGAAGAGGACTGTTCGATCGACAAAAGAAGAGCCCGTTCGGTCCCGGTCTACAGCAGAACACGGAATGCAGAACACGTGGATCAGGGCAGGGGGCGGCCGCTGAGGTTGCATCCCTGCGTACCAGTGCCTGGGTTCGCTGGCCGGGTTTTCGCTGACTGGCTGGAGCGAGACTCTGATCGATCAGTGATCATGAAATAAGCGGTAGCTTCCGTCATCCCGGACATCCGGCTCTTCCCGCGGTTCCGAGCTCGGCAACCCGAGGATTTTTCTCTCTTTCTGAATTGAGATTCAGGCTGTTCAAGGGCGGGAGGTGAAGGGGTGTACGGCAAATTCGTCAGGGAGTTTCCTTGAAATCGAGGAAAATGCTGGCTGGTCCGCTGCTGCCCTGGAAGTGGCATTGCGACTTCAGAGGGAACTCGCTCATTCAGCGCGATTGAGAAAAGCTGCATCGACCGGAAGGACGAAACAGGATGTGAAACGATGTGCTGGACAGTCAGTACGGGATAGATGTACTCTGACGCGTTCTGCCGGTGACGCCGCGTGTCGCATGGACCGCTCGGCGGACCGAGGCAGGGGCCCGGCCATGTCGCTGGATTCGTCTGAATTTTCTTTCAAGGATGGGCTGTGTCTTCGCAGTTACCGTATTCGCCTTTTCTCAGTACCGCAGCTCCGAAACCGGGGAATTTCTCGTCACCGCCCAAGCCGAGCAGTCCCCCTGCGCAAAGTCGACAGCTGTACACAGGGGCCACTCTGAAGGAGTTGAATGCGTCGCAACTGGATGCGGCGGTGACTTTGAGTGGCCCGCTGCTGGTACTGGCGGGGGCTGGAACGGGTAAGACCCGCGTGATTACCTTCCGCATGGCCGAGCTGATTCGCAACGGGGTCGAGGCCAGCCGGATCCTGTCAGTGACCTTTACGAATAAAGCGGCGAAGGAAATGGCCGAGCGTATGTCCCATTTCATGGGACGGCGGCCGAGCAGTCGACCGGTGATCTCGACGTTTCACTCTCTTTGCGTGCGAATCCTGCGCGAAGAGATCGAAGCCCTCGGCTATCCCAGTAAGTTCGTGATTTACGATCGTGGTGATCAGGAGTCTGCTGCGCGCCGGGCGCTGCGGGACATCAAGGTCGCAGAAACCGCGCTGCGGCCTGCGGATCTGCTGGCCCAGATCAGCCGGTGGAAGATGGTAGGGGTGCTGCCCGAACTGGCGACCGAGTACTCCGATGACGATCGAGGGTTCCTCGCCGCGTCGGCTTATCGGCGTTATCAGCTCAGCCTGCGTGCCTCCGGTGCGGTCGATTTCGACGATCTGTTGCTGCTGACTTCGCAGTTGTTTGAGCAGTTTCCCGAGGTCCTGCAGCGCCAGCAGGCAAAGTTCGAACAGGTTCAAATTGACGAATACCAGGACACGAATGAAATGCAGTTTCAAATCGTGTCGGCACTGGTGAAGCCGCACCGCAATATCTGCGTGGTGGGGGATGATGACCAATCGATCTACGGCTGGCGCGGTGCCGAGGTCAAACACATCCTCAACTTTCAGAATCAGTTCCCCGGGGCAAAAATCGTCCGTTTGCAGGACAACTACCGCTGCACGAGCGAAATCATTCGACTGGCCAATCAACTGGTGAAACACAACCAGGGCCGCCACGACAAGACGCTGGTTGCACACAAGGAGGGGCCCACTCCCCTGATTAAGCCCTACGCCGACGAACAGACCGAAGCCGAAGGTGTCGTGCGGGACATCAGCTATCTGGTGAACCATCTGAAGGTTCCACCGCAAGATATCGCCATCCTGTTCCGGACGAACGAACAGCCACGTTTGTTTGAATCGGAACTGCGACGCGTGCGCGTCCCTTATCAGTTGATCGGCGGCCAGTCGTTCTTCGACCGGAAAGAGGTCCGGGACATCATGGCCTACCTCAAGCTGCTGTCGAATCCTGCGGACGAGACGTCACTACTGCGAATCATCAACACACCCAGCCGGGGCATTGGCGAAACATCGATCGAGCGTGTGCTGGCACGCGCTGTGAAGTGCGGACGAAAAATCTGGCAGGTCATTCCAGACGCGGTCGCGGAAAAAGAGATTTCGCCCAAGACCGCGACGGCGATCGATAACTTCCGTCGAATGCTGGCCGACTATCAGCAGCGCTTCGAAGCCCCAGGTGCCAATCTCGCTGAGACGCTACGCTCGCTGATTCACGATATCGATTACGAAGGGGAAATCCAGAAGCAGTATTCGGCGGCCGACCAGCAGTTGGCTCGATCCGCGGTGCTCGACGAATGTATTTCTGCCCTTCAGGAGTACCAGGAACGTACGCCAAATCCTGGACTTTCCGATTTCCTTGAACAGTCCTCATTGAACGGCAACGACCGCAACTTTGGCGAAGACGACTCGATGGAGCAGACGTCCGTCAAACTGATGACGCTGCACAGTGCCAAGGGACTGGAGTTTCCTCATGTCTATCTGGTGGGGCTCGAAGAGGGGCTGTTGCCTCACAAGAGGTCAATCACGGATGAGCTGGAAAACAATCCTTCGGCCATCGAAGAGGAACGGCGACTCGCCTATGTCGGTATCACGCGGGCGAAGGATTTGCTGACGATCAGCTATGCCCAGACACGTATGAAGTGGGGCAAGCGTTACAACACCAAGCCCTCGCGATTCCTGAAAGAGATGCTGCGGAAGCTCGGTGAAGACTCGTCCAGCTCAGACGCTCATTGAATGGCACCCGTGGTCCGCTCGGTCCACTTCCCCCCAGGCTAGCTTGAGTCTTCTAGACCAGAGCTTGTTCTTCACGGGAGGAGAACCTGGCAGGCCGAGAGCAGACAGGCGGTTTCGCCCAGATAAATCCTGCAGAGTGGTTCACTCGTGAAACACCGGAGGGTTACACTCCGCAGATCGAATTCGTTCCTTTTGCGGAGTGGCCTCATGATGTCCCAGATGGATCGTCGAATGTTCGTACTCAATGCAGGTGGTGTCGTTGCGGCCGCGGCGGCGCTGGATCCTGAAGCAGCGAACGGCGCACCCGGAGGAGCCCAGGAGCCAGCTACTCCCGCAGATCGCCTGAATATGACATTTCGCGATCTCTATCGCAAAAATCGAGACGAGCTCATGCCCTCCACGCCCCTGGCTGGGCTCACCTTGATCGGGACGGGTGAGATCTGGCGCGTGGAGTTTGGTGTTCCCGTACGTTCGTATGCACCTCCTGCGTGGCTTCGTGATGTCAAAGGTTTGATGCACGCCGTCATTGCAGCCCAGGCGACGGCGGCCCGGCTGGTTCGCTCGCGTGATCGGAAGTCGGCCGAGTCGGATGCCGCACTCCTGGCCCAGTCAGTCAAGGGGGCCGAGATGATGATCCCTCAAACACTTCCTGCAGCCATCGTTCCTGCGGCATCGGCCGTGATGCAGACGCTGCGGGGACTGGCCGAAGGCTGGGTCGCAGGTCAGCCGGTGAGTGCCGACATTTTTTCGACCGCCATGAACCGGGTTAAGCCTGATCTTGATCAGGTCGTCACCGCCGTCGGCGAAGCGGTCTACGAATCGGTTGTCACGGGACTGCGCCGTTTTGCGGAAGAAAGCACTCGACAGGAATGGGACCGCTGTCTGATCGGCGTGTGTGGTGTCGGTTTTGCGCGGCGCGACAGCATCGAGATTGCAGCGGGCATGGAGGTGATGGGGCGCGAGGCTGTGGGGGTTCGCCTGCTGTACCTCGAGAATGCGTTTACAATCCCGGATGGGATCAGACAACTCGCCGCCTCGATCGCGGATCTTGAGTTGGGGCAGGACGTGTTCGGCGACCCGTACCGGATGTGGCGCGACTTGCTGGGAGATGTCGCTGCACAACATGCTGGAGGAAGTTTCTTTCCGGAACTCGGTCCGCGTCCGTAGTGCGGTCGCTTGGCACGAAGGGACACGAGGCAGAAGTATCCGATCTTCTTTCCATCGACAACACGTTCAGGGGGGCGGTGACTACGAAGGGCGCACGCCGAAAACGGGCGTCCCCATCAGCCGGTTGCGGCTGTTCGGAGTCGGGGTTCTCTTTCTGAATGAGGCTGGACGAGTTAGCAGCAGGCAGGCGGAGAGCACGGTAAGAGGCGACACGATATACCAGTAGGGAATCCCATCGATGTCTTCGCAATTCGTCAGACGACCCGTTCGATGGAACTGAATTGGAAGGCCGAACCAGATACCTGTCGCATGCCTTGTCAGCGTCAGTTTGCCTCGTTGTGACAAGAGTGACCAGTAAACAAATTCACGCGGGTTTTCATAGACCTGAATCAGTCGAAAGCGAAGATAACTATCGACCAGAGCCCCGGCCATCAGGCAAGTCACGAACAGGATCGGGATACCGATCCATCGACGCCGGTACTGGAAGTAGTCACCCATGCCACATTCTCCGAGAGCTGTGAAATCGACAGCGGACTTCGATGAAAACATGTTCCGGGTGTGAGGGACTGAAGTTGTGGCATCGATCCAACCAACTTCGGCTGAACCGTGCAAGGTCACTCCGGCGGACTCATGCGGTGGCTTCCCGAAATTGCTGGAAGTGGATTGCTCCACCCGCTCGACGTTCCTCAGGGCGTCAAGCGGGGCCGCCGCGACTGGATCCCTGATCCTGCTGACCATCAGCATCCGGTAGCAGCCGCGGTGAACTTCCCACCAGTTGAGTTTCGTGAGACACTGCTTGACGATGCAGTGTTAGAGCAGCGGATGAGAACGAGATCGCCTATGCAATCGCCAACTGACGATGACCGGATGTTCGATGCCATCGTGCTGGGCGTCGGAGGAATGGGTTCGGCCGCGTGTCTTGAACTGGCGCGCCGTGGTGTCCGAGTACTGGGACTGGAGCAGTATCCGCTCTGCCATAATCGCGGTAGCTCGCACGGCGAATCGCGGATTATCCGGAAAGCTTACTTCGAACATCCCGACTATGTTCCCCTGCTGCATCGGGCCTATGACCTGTGGAGCCAGTTAGAGTCCGCTACGGGACGAAAGCTCTTGCTGCCGACGGGGCTCGTGTTATCAGGCCCCCCTGAAGGAGAGACGATCCGCGGGGCTCGGCAATCGGCGGAACTCCATCGACTGCAACTGGAGAATCTGTCCCCCGAAGAGGCTCAACGGCGATTTTCAGGATTAGTTTTTCCCCCGGAACACGCGGTCGCCTTTGAATCAGGCGCGGGGACGCTGCTCGTCGATGATTGCGTGCGAGCCCACATCGACGAGGCCGTTCGTCACGGCGCTCTCATCCGCGAGAGTGAGCCGGTACTGGATTGGTCGACGGACGGCACCACGGTGCAGGTGCGGACGAGTGGCCGTCAGTATCAGGCTCGATCACTTGTCGTGACTGCGGGGGCCTGGGCAAAAGACTTGCTCAAGCAAGCAAATCTGCCACTCCGTGTGCTTCGCAAGACTGTCTGCTGGTTCCCCCTTCGTCAGCCCCGACTGGCGGCAGACCAGGGAGCCCCGACCTACTTCTATGAACTGCCGCACGGGACGTTCTATGGATTTCCCAGCCTGGACGGAACCACGATCAAAGTGGCAGAACATTCCGGAGGGGACCCCGTTGACGATCCCGCCACAGTCGATCGCGAACTGCATCCCTCAGACCTGGTCCGGCTCCAGTCGTTCGTCGAGCAATTCATCCCCGACGCGCTGCCGGATCCGGTTCGCCATTCGGTCTGTCTGTACACGGTGACTCCCGATCAGCACTTTGTGATTGATACTCATCCCGTCTGGAGGAACATCGTCGTGGGGGCAGGGTTCTCGGGACATGGTTTCAAATTCTGTCCGGTCGTCGGCGAAGCGTTGGCGGATCTGGCACTCGAAGGAACCACCTCGCTGCCGATCGGCTTTCTCGGTACTTCGCGTCCTGCGCTCAGGGGATGATATTCCGGCCCGCCGGTATCATCTGAGCACTTACAAATCGGCTGATTGCATTTTCAGCTTAGCGCCGGGTAACGGGTAACGGGTAACGGGTAACGGGTAACGGGTAACGGGTAACGGGTAACGGGTAACAACTCGGCGCGGGGGAAAGGAGTGCTCTGTCCGTCCCCCAATTTCCAGAGCCAGATCTGGTCTGGACGACGAACTTTCGAGTGAACGGTAAGTGGCAAACTCCAGCGGCAGTCGGTTCTGGTCGCGCATGAAGCGGTTCCGGTATGACTTCATCTTCCGCTGTTGCCCGTTTTCTCCTAGAACACCACGAAGTATCACAGGATGCCATGATGGAGTGTTTGCGTCTGGTCAGATGCATGCGGAACCTGTGATTCGGTGAGTGACGCACGGGACGGCGCAGGGTTACGGCAGTCTGCTTCGTGGATTCATTCGAGGGTATCACCAGATGTCAGGACGAACCGTGATTGCCTGTCGAGAACATTGGCGGGCGGGCGAGTTTCGGAATGTTTCAATCCATCAGTATTGAGAGTGCTGGCGGGCGCGCACTGAAGTGTGCCGCCGGGATGGCAACAGACTCGCAGGTCTCTTCAGTCATTCGCCAGATCAACGAGGTGCATCATGCGGTTTTTTCTGGGCTGTCTGTTATCCGCCGTGCTGGCAAGTCTGTTTACAATCTGGATGACTCAAGGGCCTGTGGACGGGGTATTGACGGCACAAGATCGGCGAACGCGGATGGAATCTCCTGTCGAGCGAGTCCGCCCGAGTACCTCGCGAATCTACGACGAAGATGGCTTCTCTCCTGAAGAGGCGATCTCTGTTGCCGTATACGAAGCGGTCAATCGGAGCGTCGTGAACATCACCGCCAAATCGGTGAAGACCGAGCGACTCTTACTGACCGAACACTCCGAGGGGACAGGCTCAGGAGCGATCATCGATCACGAAGGACATATCCTTACGAACTACCACGTCGTGACAGGGGCTCGTGAAATCAATGTGACCCTTTACGACGGAACCAGCTACACGGCAACCATGATCGGGGCAGACCCACTAAATGATCTGGCCGTGATCCAGATCGAGAACATCGAAGGTGAGTTATTTCCCGTGCAGTTCGGGGATTCACGCGTCCTGCGCGTCGGCATGCGGGTCTTTGCCCTGGGGAATCCCTTTGGTCTCGAGCGAACGCTTACCACGGGAATCATCTCGAGCCTCAATCGGTCTCTGCAGATCCACGGGAACTGGAAGATCAAATCGATCATCCAGATTGATGCGGCCATCAATCCGGGAAGTTCGGGGGGGCCTTTGCTCGATTCACACGGACGTTTGATTGGGATCAACACGGCCATTGCCACGACATCGGGGCAAAGTTCGGGAGTCGGTTTTGCAATTCCTGTCAGCCTGATCTCGCGAGTGGTTCCGCAACTTCTCAAGAATGGGCGGGTCATCCGACCGGAAAGTGGGATTGATAAAGTCTATCAAACCGAGAAGGGTCTCTTGATCGCCGAGATGCGACCCAACGGGCCGGCCGAGCGAGCAGGATTACGTGGTCCCAAGATTACCAAGACGCGGCGAGGTCCCTTTACATTGAACCGCGAAGATCGATCGGCCGCAGATCTGATCGTGGCCATTGATGATCAGAAAGTCGTGACTGCCGACGATTTCCTCGGGTACATCGAAGGGAAGCAACCGGGTGATGGAGTGATGCTGACAATCGTACGCGAAGGGAGACGGATTACGATCCCGCTGAAGCTGGGGACACCGGAATCGGTCGAACGAGCTGAGTAATTTCAAGTGAACAACGCGCGGTTCGCTTGACAGTCGAGTCTATCGATTGAAGAATCGTCGCGCGTCTGATAGCGCAAACTGTTCTACGGCAATGTTATCAACCTATCGCGGGATGCCGGCCGCAATCTTGATTCATCATACGAGGAGTATTTAATGGGCGGTCCAATTGTTCGTACTGGTACAACACCAAAGTTCTGGGAGAACTATGACCGTATTTTCGGTGGCACAGCGACAAAGAAAGCTGCCTCTGCTAAGAAGGTCGCCGCCAAGAAGGTCGCCGCTGCGAAGGTTGAGAAGACGGCTGTAAAAGCCGAAAAGGCTGTTGCCAAGAAGAGCGCCCTGAAGAAGGCCGCCACCAAGAAGAAATAATCCTGCTTGCGGATGCGGTCCTGGACTCTGCCGCAGACCTGGCCATCGCGATCTGCGCCCCTCTGAATCGAATGTGTCCTGTCGATTCGGTGACGAGTATCAGTCTCATTCCGCAGGTCGCCTGTCTCCGTTGCAGCCGGCCACCGCGTTACGTGAGCGGTGAAGCGGTCATTGCCTGTGTATTGCCGTATCATCGGCGAATGGCCCGCCTGGGGTTTTAGCCGATGTCTGATTGCCCGCCCGTCATGAGTGAAGCGCACAAAAAACCAATGTGGCCCGTACTCATCGCAGTATGGGCAACATTTCTTCTTTATAGCGCTCTGGCCGCGCCGGTTCCCGGCGCGAACGAGCCTCATTATCTTTGCAAATCACTCCATTACTGGCAGCCCGACTGGTGTGCACCGGATTTCTTTCTAACCTCTCCGAATGCTCATACGGTGTTCTATGCGACGATCGGGGCATTGACCCAGGTTCTCTCGCTGGATCAGGCGGCGTGGGCGGGGCGGGGCATCGTCTATTTTCTGCTCGCCTTGGGCTGGACCCGAAGCCTCTCGCAAATCTTCTGCTCGCAGTGGTCCAGTCTGTGGGTCGCCTGGGTCTATCTGACTCTGGCCTCGATCGGCAATTTTTCGGGTGAGTGGCTTGTTGGCGGCGTAGAGGGAAAAGTTCCCTGCTATGGGTTCCTGCTGCTGGCCTTTGCCGAGACGCTTCAGCAGCGACCCCGATGCGCGGCTCTCTGGGCGGGCCTGGCGATCAGTTTTCACCCTGTCGTCGGTGTCTGGGGTGTTCTGGCGTATGCCTTGAGTCGCATCGTCAGTTTCGTGATGGATTCCCGCCGGTACCGCCGGTCATTCACGTCCAGCTTGCTTTATCAGCGGCAAGATGCCGCTGCGGCCGAAATGGGAAATCCGCAGGCCTCGACAGCAACAGGCCACTCAGCCCGTCAGGCGTGGATTGCAGTAGCCATCTTCACGGTTGTCTCGCTACCGGGACTGATCCCGGTCTTCCGTTTGTTGACCGAAACGGTACCGGCCCAGACGCGTTACGCCGGGACTTACCTGCAGGTCTATTTCCGCCTCGCCCATCATCTTGATCCGATGATGTTTTCCGCCCAGTCGTATGTCGGCTACGCAATTCTGCTGATTCTTTGGGTCTGCAGCGTGGCATGGGGTGGGCGCACCTTGGCGAAAATCCGCCTGGATGGAATCGTGCTGTGGGCGGTCGTCTTCGCGTTCGTCGGCATTCTGATCGGCTGGGGACCTCGTCCGGCGAAACTGATGCCGTACTTTGCCGAACGAATGAACCTGCTGAAATTCTATCCCTTTCGGCTGGCCGACGTGTTGTTGCCCGTTGCTTTCAGCATCAGTCTGGTCAGTGTGCTTGAACGAACTCTGCTGGTGGCACCACGCTCACCCGGTCTTGCTGGTCTGATCTGGAAACCGCAGTGGCTGCTGCTGGTTTGCTTTCTGGGAGCCGCCTTGCTGGCCCATTCCCGGACGGACCAGAACCGCTACTCGCGCGAGAATCGCCACGACTGGCTGGATGCCTGTGGCTGGATCGACACCCATCTCAAGCAGGACGCGTTGGTTCTATCGCCCAGTAACGGATGGGCATTCAAGTGGTTTGCACGTCGTGCGGAATATGTTTCTTTCAAGGACTGTCCACAGGATGCCGCGGGGATCGTCGAATGGAATCGCCGGCTGAACTTCCTGCAGAAGTGGTTTGAAGAAAACTACGCGGATGGACTGTACTCGAACGCAGAACTCAAGGATCTGCGAGCCCGGACCGGTGCGACGCACCTGCTGACGGACCGACTGGGTCCGATGGAACTGACCCCCGCCTACAAGAACGAGACTTTCCAGGTCTACGACCTGGAAAGTCTCGATTAGTCGTGCGTGGCTGTTCGTCCGTTGGTCAGTCGCTGTGGTAGCCTTTGTCCGCGAACTTGGGGAGTTCCGACTGAAGGACTCGCTTGAGAAGCCCGAGCAGTTCTTCCGGTTCAGGTGGCTTGGGCGGCAGGACGAGACAGGCTTCGCGTTCGTCCACGATGCGGATGGGGTCGAAGCTCAGTCGTGCCAGCTTGGCGATCTTTTTCGGATTACGGTATCCGAAGACGACGTACCCCGGCTCCAGATGAATGTCATCGATCTGCCACTGGACCGCCAGGATTTGCAGTTCGCGGATCTGAATCATCTTTTCAACGGGCTCGGGCAACGGCCCATATCGGTCGCGAAGTTCGGTCTTCAATTCTTCCAGCAGTTCCAGCGTCGCAACGGTTGAAAACTTGCGGTACATCTCGATCTTGGGACGCCCCTCGGGGATGTACTCGGACGGAAGGAATGCTGTAACGGGGAGATTCACTTCCACGTGTCGATGTTCACGCAGCGGCTGTCGTTTGGCTGCACGAACCGCGTTTTCCAGCAACTGACAGTAGAGCTCATAACCAACGGAGGCGATGTGTCCGGATTGCTCGGTTCCAAGAATGTTTCCCGCACCGCGGATTTCCAGATCGCGCATGGCGATTTTGAAACCGGCCCCCAGTTCGCTGAATTCTTCGATCGCTTTCAGTCTTCGCGAAGCCTGAGGCGTCAGGGTCTTTCCCTCTTCGAGCACCAGATAGCAGTAAGCCCGGTGCTTATACCGACCGACGCGACCGCGTAGCTGATGCAGTTCTGCGAGGCCGTAGTTGTTGGCCTGATGAATGAAGATCGTGTTCGCGTTCGGGATATCCAGTCCACTTTCGATGATCGTGGTCGCGACGAGAACGTCAGTCTCACCCTGGACGAACTTCCACATCGCCAGTTCCATCGGATCTTCGCTCATCTGCCCATGAACGATGTCGACTTTGGCTTCGGGGACGATGCTGCGGATCTGATCTGCAATCGATTCGATGTTGTAAATGCGATTGTGAACGAAGTAGATCTGTCCGTCACGGTTCAGTTCACGAACGATCGCAGACCGGATCAATTCCCGATCCCAGCGGCAGATATGGGTTTCGACCGCCTGCCGGTCTTGAGGAGGGGTCTCCAGGCTCGAGATGTCTCGCACGCCGACCAGTGACATATGCAGTGTGCGCGGAATCGGGGTCGCGGAGAGGGTCAACACATCGACTTCCAGTCGCAGATGCTTGAGCAGTTCTTTGACCTCAACGCCGAACCGCTGCTCTTCATCAATGATCAGCAGCCCCAGATCTTTGAAGCGGACGTCTTTGCTGACCAGGCGATGGGTCCCAATGCAGATATCGATCGTGCCATCCGCGAGGCCGGCCAGGGTATCACGGACTTCTTTGGCAGACTTGAAACGATTGAGTGACGCAATGTTGACCGGAAACTCGGCCATTCGCTCGCTGAAACTGCGGAAGTGCTGTTCACAGAGGACAGTTGTGGGAACCAGGATCGCGACCTGACGACCGGCATCGACGGCTTTAAAGGCCGCGCGCATGGCGACTTCGGTCTTGCCATAACCGACGTCACCGCAGATCAGTCGATCCATGGGGCGTAACTGCTCCATGTCTTTCTTCAGATCTGATATCGCCAGCAACTGGTCCACGGTTTCGGTGTAAGGGAAGGCTGCATCAAACTCTTCGACCCAGTGACTGTCGGGCGGACATTGCAGGCCCGGCTTCATGTCACGTTCGGCCTGCAACTTGATCATATCGGCAGCCATGTCGCAGACCGCTTCTGCGACGCGTTTCTTCTTGGTCGCCCAGCTGGATCCTCCAAGTTTCGAAAGCTCAGGTGAAGCTTTCCCACCGCCGATGTATTTCTGAACCAGATGGATCAGCGACACCGGGACGTACATTTTTACGCCGCCACCGAACTCCAGCGCCAGGTGGTCCTCGGTGTGATCTCCCTTCTGCTGAATCTCCATCCCCCGGAAACGGGCGATCCCGTGCGAGAGATGTACGACCAGATCTCCGGGGCTGAGATCCAGGAAGCTGTCGATCGCTCGCGATTCGATTTTGCTTTTCTTCGTGGTACGTCGGACTTCGGACCGGCCAAACAGTTCATTGTCACCCAGCACGATCAGGTGATCTGATCGCAGTCGAAACCCGCGGCCTACATGACCGACGCAAAGACGGATCCGCGAAAGTATCGGATGAGTGCTGATCGGATCTGCGGCCAGGCTCGTGGCACTCAGTTCCGGAATGTAGGACGTTGTATGGGTGGAAGGTGTTTTCTGAGCGGGCGCCGCTTCCGTGTTAGTTTTGTCGCTGGCGCTAGCGGGTGTGGCGTCTTTCGCCGCGTTGCGCAAAAACCTCTTCAAGCCTCCGCCGGCCGCATTATCCATTTTTGCGCGGCTGATCGGCGTGGACTCTCTGGCGATGGATGGTTTCTCGTCGGTCCCTTTTTTCCTGGAAACAGGACTTTGTGGTTCCGCATGAGGGGAGGGGGGTGACGCTGGATCCCTTTCCGTGGTGCCACGTCCCGCAGCGCCCTCATCGGACGAGGATTGAGCCTCGACGGTCGCCGGGTCAGGGAAAACCTCGGTCAGCAGTTCGCTCAATCGAGTCCGTGCGGCTTCGTTATGGCAGGCGATCAGCACCGACTCGTCGTCCCTCAGGACTTCGACCAGCGACTTGAGTG
The DNA here is from genome assembly GCF_044336245.1 of Schlesneria sphaerica. Lineage (NCBI taxonomy): Bacteria > Pseudomonadati > Planctomycetota > Planctomycetia > Planctomycetales > Planctomycetaceae > Schlesneria > Schlesneria sphaerica. The sequence goes on from NZ_CP172346.1 coordinate 5,169,195, forward strand.
CTTCACCTTTGATTCCCCCTACGCGCTCAATCGATTCGACCTGTAAATGGCAGGTTGGGGACGTGGTTTCTGCAAGCAAGGGAGCGATCGTCACATAGGGCCGTCGGGTGCATCGTTCCAAGGTCGATGCAACGCTGAAGAGGCCGCGAGGTTCCGACATCCGGTCAAGGTATCGCCCCCCTTCCATGACAATCTCGGACAGGTCGTAAAGAACAATCCAGGCATCTTCAGGAAGTGAGTCCAGTGCCGAGGCGTTCAGGTTCGAAAGAGCGACCGTGTCATTGACCGTCCCCCCCTCCTGCGGCTCAGGGGTGTGTGGTGCAGCATCCCCTTCGTGGCCGAGTTGCGTGACGATGGCCAGATCGACTTCGGTCAGGTCCTTGACCTTTCGTTGCGTCTCGACGTCGAACAGGCGGATCGATTCGATTTCGTCACCGAACAACTCGATGCGCACCGGGTCGCTTGCATCGGGGGAATAAACATCGACGATCCCCCCGTGGATGCTGAACTCGCCCGGGAGTTCCAGGGCCGTTGTTCTTTCGAATCCATGACGAACAAGCCAGGTGGTGAGTTCGTCCAGATCGAGCTCGTCCCCGACCTTAACTGTCCGAGAAGCGACAGAACGTGCTTCGCGGGTGAGGACCGGCTGAAGCAGCGCGTGAATCGTGGTCACGATCATTCGCGGGGGAGATGCAGACTCAAATGCGCGCAGAATCCGCAGCCGGTTACCGAGAATGGGATCGGTAATACTCAGTTCGTGCGGGACAGCAGCCCAGGCGGGAAAATTGTCCGGCTCGATTCCGAAC